>CAWGNC010000004.1:0-120300 GCA_963823865.1 uncultured Acidobacteriaceae bacterium | reverse complement strand
CTGTGCCCGTGGCACCGTAACCCTCAAAAGATGTGCTCATAATCGAGTGTGGGTATGAGACCAGAAGCGTCCTTCCGGTCAAAAACACGTCCACCTGGGAGGATGGGCAAGATTTCGAACAAAGAAGTAACTGGAGCCGACGATCGGACTTGAACCGATGACCTGCTGATTACGAATCAGCTGCTCTACCAACTGAGCTACGTCGGCTTTCTAGCTCCCGGACGAGCGGCCCGCGTTCGGCAGACTCGGTTAGGGTGGATGTCTTCGATTGTAAACGGGCTAAGAGGTTACCGTAAAGGGACTCCGATCCCGGTTTTCCACTGTTTTCATGGGTTTTACACTTGCTTGCCACCTGCCTCTGCTCCGATAATGAATACAAGCTCAGCTGGCGAACTCCGAGCTTACATGAATCGATACTGTCGAACGGACGTACTGCGGATCCTGCACATCACGGCCAAGCAACTGGTTGGCTGGCAGCGTGCCGGGCTTGCTCCCGTTTCCGAGACTTTCACCTTCTACGACCTCCTACAGTTGAAAAAAATTCGCGACCTGCGCGCCAAGCGGGTGCGCCCCGCGGTCATTCGCGAGTCGCTGCAAGCCATGCAAAAGCAGGTGGCCGGCATGGAGAACCCGCTGCTCGAGGCCAGTTCCTTCAGCGTGGGATCACGCGTGGTCTACCGTCATGAGGGCCATTCGGTCGAACCGATCGCGGGCCAGTTCGTGCTCGACTTCGGACCGACCGGGACACTGATCTCCACCAGTACGGTGGTTTCCAATAACCGGGTTAAGCCCATTGCGGATCTCGAAAACCTGGCTGAGTTGTTCAGCCACGGCATCGCCATGGAGGAACACCCGGCTACGCAGGAGGAGGCCATCCGCACTTACCTTCGCGTGCTGGAAATCGAGCCGGAACATGCCGCCGCGCATATCAACCTGGGTACGCTGTATTACAACCGGCAGGATTTTGCCTCCGCCGAAAAGCATTACCGCGCCGCCGTTGCCGCCGATCCGCGTTATGCATTGGCGTACTTCGACCTGGGCAACGTGCTGGACGAGACCGGCAATGTTGACGACTCCATCGCCGCCTATCGCAATGCGATTCAGCTGGCGCCGACGTATGCCGACGCCCACTACAACCTGGCGCTAGCCTACGAGCGCAAGGGAGAAGCGCGTCAGGCGCTGCAACACTGGAAGGCGTATCTGAAACTGGATAACAACGGTCCCTGGGCCGTGCATGCCCGCAATCAGGTGGCTCGCATTCTGGAAGCCGATAAACTGAAGATCGTCTTCAAACGAGAAAAGTAACCCCGCCGTAAGTCACTCACCTACTTATCGATAGGATTTCGTGCGCGCCCGCTGCCATTGCGTGAGCCGACAAAACCCGCCCACTTTGCATCCCACTAACCAGACCTGAATTCCAAGCGAGGACGCGTGGCAAGACTGAAACGCAAGGCTTACTTGAGCCGTGGTGGACTTATTGTTTTTTTTGCAGCAGCCTTGGCGCTAGTGTCGTGGGCGGCGCAAACCAAGCCGTCAGAAAGCAGCCTGATCCAGGCGCACTTGAATCAGGCCATCAGTTGGTACCGCCAGGTGGCGGCGTTGGACGTCACCGCCGGCCAGCCCAGCGACACGTTGTACCTGGAGAACGCCCGCAACTCCGCAACCCAGGCTTTGCAACTGGCTTTCGAGGCAGCATCGGCACAGGCGCAGCTGCTGGCGGCGCAGAAGAAGAAGGCTGTTGGCAACACCTCGACCGCCGAAACCTCGCCGGCGGCGGACCAGCAGCAGGGGATTGCAAAAGCTGTGTCCAATACGGCCAAACGCGTCACCGACCTTCAGTCGCAAATCGCCGACTTGAACACTCAGGTTGCAAAGGCGAACAGCAGCAAGACGCGTCAGCCCCTGATATCCCAGCGGGACGCGCTGCAAGGCGAGCTCGATCTCTACAAGACAATTCAGGACTCATTGCAGAAGATTGCCGCCGTCGCCAATAACGAAACGACGGGCAGCGGTCTGTCCATGCAGATTGCGCAGCTGAAGCAGTCAGTGCCGGAGGTCTTCGCGACAGCAAAGAAAACAACTTCGTCCCCAGTCGTGCAGAATTCAAAGGCCAATGCCGCCGATAACTCCGGCCTTTTTGGGAAGACCGCAATCATGTTCGGCCAGATGCGCGACATGCACGACATCGATCAGCTGATGTCGGACACCGCTCAAGCTGCGCGATACCGCCGAGAAACTCGACGCGCCGCTGAAGGATTCGCTGAAGACCATGCTGCAGCAGGGGCAAGACATCGTGAATCGCCCCGATACAACCGACCCAGCCGAGACCGCGGCGACGCAGCGTGACTTTACTGCCTTGACAACGCAATTCAAGCAGGCTGCCGATGCCGCCGTGCCTCTGCGTCAGGAAATCATCGTGCTGGATCAGTGTCACGGTGAGCTGCAGGAGTGGCGCAACTCGATCAATGTTGAGTACAAGCGCGTGCTGGTTTCACTGCTGACGCGTGTCGGCTTCATCCTGCTGGCGCTCGCCATGCTGTTTGGACTTTCGCAATTGTGGCGCCACGGAACCTACAAATACATTCACGACGCGCGCCGGCGCCGGCAACTCACGCTGATACGGCGGTTCGTCATCGGCTTCCTGATGGGCATCGTCGTGGTGGCGGGATTCATTACGGAATTCAGTTCGCTGGCGACGTTCGCGGGATTTCTTACCGCCGGCATCGCCGTCGCCCTGCAGACTGTGATTCTGTCGCTGGCGGCCTACTTCTTCCTGGTGGGACGTTATGGCGTGCGCATCGGCGACCGGCTGACTGTGTCGGGCGTCACCGGTGACGTGGTTGAGATCGGACTGGTCCGCCTTTACCTGACGGAATTGGCCGGCACCGGCATCGACTTGTATCCCACCGGACGCGTGGTCGTCTTCTCGAACTCGGTGATGTTCCAGACTGCGCCATTCTTCAAACAGCTTCCCGGCACGGCGTACGCGTGGCACGAAGTCGCTCTGATGGTGGCTCCCGGCGCCGATGCCGCGAAGGTCGAGCAAAAGCTGCTGGACACGGTGACCTCGGTGTACGCCGAATATCAGCACACCATCGATCGGCAACATGCGCTGGTGGAGCGCATCCTGGACGCATCGGTCGCCGCGCCCGTGCCAAAGGCGACGCTGCATTTTATTGAAGGTGGACTGGAATTGACGGTTCGCTATCCGGTGGAGATTCCGCATTCCGGCGACATCGATGACAAGGTTACGCGCAAGCTGATGGAAGTGATCGCTAGTGATGAGGAGCTGAAGAAGTCGGTGGTGGGTTCGCCGACATTAAGGGCGGCGATTAAGGCGTAGGGATATTTGCAGCTTCCGGGTGCTAAAATCGAGGGTTTCGTACTCCACGACAAGGATTGCCATCATGTCTGAAGCTACCGCGCAACACCTCGCTCCACCCGCTCCCCTGGTCGCGCTTACCGAAGATGAAATGCTGTTCCGCGACACCGTTCGCCAGTTCGCCGACGAGAGCGTCCGTCCGCACGTCAAGAAGATGGACGAAGAGGGCGTGTTCGAACATTCGCTGATCGACCAGTTCTTCGAGCTTGGACTGATGGGCATCGAGGTTCCCGAGCAGTACGGCGGCGGAGCTGGCACGTTCTTCGAGGCAATTCTCGCGGTGGAAGAACTGTCGCGCGTCGATCCCTCGGCCGGAGTCGTGGTCGATGTGCAGAACACGCTGGTGAACAATGCCCTGCTGCGCTGGACGACCGAAGAGCAAAAGAAGCGTTATCTGCCGCGCATGTGCAAGGACACGGTCGGCGCTTATGCGCTGAGCGAAGCCAGCTCGGGCTCTGACGCCTTTGCGCTGCAGACGCGCGCGGAACTGAAGGGCAGCGAGTACGTCCTGAACGGCCAGAAGCTGTGGATCACCAACGGTAAAGAAGCGGGCGTGTTTATTCTGCTCGCGACGGTTGATCCGTCGGCCGGCTACAAGGGCATTACGGCGTTCATCGTCGAGAAGACTTTTCCCGGCTTCACCGTGGGCAAGAAAGAAGACAAGCTGGGCATCCGCGCCTCCAGCACCTGCGAGTTGATTCTGGATGACTGCCGCGTGCCCAAAGAGAATGTGCTGGGCGAAGTTGGCAAGGGTTACAAGATTGCCATCGAGACGCTGAACGAAGGCCGTATTGGTATTGGCGCGCAGATGCTGGGCCTGGCGCGAGGCGCGTGGGAATTTGCCGTCAAGTACGCGCAGGAGCGCAAGCAATTCGGCAAAGCGATCTCGGAATTCCAGGGCATCCAGTTCCAGATTGCGCAGATGGCGACGGAAATCGAAGCCGCGCGCATGCTGCTCTACAACTGCGCCCGCATGAAGGACGCCGGCATGAGCTTCCTGAAAGAAGCGGCCATGACGAAGCTGTATTGCTCGCAGGTAGCCGAGCGCGTGGCGTCCCTGTGCGTCGAAATCTACGGCGGCTACGGATTCACCAAAGACTATCCGGTAGAAAAATTCTTCCGCGACTCGAAGATCGGCAAGATCTACGAAGGCACAAGCAACATGCAGCTACAGACGATTGCCAAGCTGGTGATGAAGTAGTTGTCGGTTGTCAGTCCTGTCAGTCGTCAGTTCGGCGATAAACTGCAGACGATCTGAAAGAAACAGCTTGGGTGCCCCGTTCAAGCTCCGTTGCTTGAGCGGGGTTTTCGTTGGTGGCCGAACAGATCTCGTCACCTACTCTCGATTTCCGAAATCTTCTGTGCGCTGCGCTCCCTCGGCCAGGTGGTATGCTTCAGCGCAATCCCAGGTTTCACGGTGCGTAGAGAACTTCAGAGTGGAGTACTGCCATGCACGTGAAATCGCTCGTTCGCCTGCTGCTGCTCGCCAGCCTGCTGTTTGCCGCAGCGTCAGCCGTGGCCCAATCCGATCCTTGCAACGTCATCAGCTCGGGGCTGGGGGGCAACCTGCACGGATTTGTTCCCTTCCCGTCAAGCAGTCTGTGGAACACCAACATCTCTACCGCGCCGGTGGATCCGAATTCCAGCGCGCTCATCAACTTCATCGGCGGCAGCACGCCCGTTCATCCGGACTTTGGTCACGGGCTTTACGATGGCCAAACCATCGGCATCCCTTACATTGTGGTCAACAGCAACCAGCCGTTCGCCAACATTCACTTCACCGCTTACGGCGACGAGAGCGATCCCGGACCGATGCCGATTCCCATCAACGCGCCCATCGAGGGTTATCCCGCCCCGGGCAACGGGGATCGCCATGTCCTGGTGATCGACAAAGGCAATTGCTGGCTCTACGAGCTGTACAACTCGTTACTACCATGGGCCGGGACTCTGGTACGCGGACTCGGCTGCAGTGTGGGACCTGGAAGCGAACGAGCAACGGCCGTATACCTGGACCTCCGCCGATGCCGCCGGGCTGCCCATCTTTCCGGGACTGGTTCGGTACGACGAAATCGCTGCGGGACATATCAATCACGCGGTCCGCATCACGCTGCAGTACAGCCTGCAGGCGTTCACGCCGCCGGCGTCGCACTGGGCAGCGAACTCGAGCAACCAATACGCCGCGCCCATGGGAATGCGGTTGCGTCTGAAATCGAGCTTCGACATTTCGGGATTCTCGCAGGTGAACCAGGTCATCCTGACGGCGTTGAAGCAGTACGGCGCGATCATGGCCGACAATGGCAGTTCGATGTTCATCTCCGGAGTGCCAGACCTGCGATGGGATAACAACGACCTGGGCAACTTACATCAGGTGACCGCCTCCGACTTTGAGGTGGTGCTGATGTCGCCGCTATACACGCCGCAGAATGTGCCCACGGGACCCAACCCGACCATCAACAATTTCACGGCGACATCGTCCGGCGGATCCGGACAGCCGGTAACGCTGAGTTGGAATGTGACCAATGGCGAGTACTACATTGTGTCACCTTCGGTGGGAGCGATTCGCGGCAACAGCGTGGTCGTCAATCCCATGGTAACGACGATGTACACCTTGTATGCGACCAATCAGTATGGAAGGACGACGGCAACAGTGACCGTCAATGTGCCGTAAGGTCAGTGGATCGTGGTCGGTGGACCGTTCAGTGACGGTCTCACGCTAACAGAAGATGGCGAAAAGCAGGCCCTTCCGGGTTGACAGAGTGAGGCACGCGACTGTCATTTCACTCTATGTCGGGGATTGTCATGGAATCAGCATCACAGGCATCTCGCTCATCAGCATGATGGTTGACGCGCATTATGAGCTGCATAGACTGAGTTGTGCCCGAGACATCCGTTTCCGACGAAAACGATGCATGTCATCCCGAAGCGGAGGCGCGCTCTCGCTTTTCGGCCGGCGCGAACCGTGGAGCCGCGAAGTGCGCCGTTTGTAGGCGCCGAATCGTTCCGCTACCGCACCACGCCTTCCAGTGGAGAGCTTGCCGTTGCGTACAGCTTCCGCGGCATGCGGCCGGCCAGGTAGGCCTGACGTCCCGCGATAACGCCGTTCTTCATGGCTTCAGCCATCAGCACCGGATCCTGGGCACCGGCAATTCCGGTATTCATCAGCACGCCATCGACACCCAACTCCATGGCAATCGCGGCGTCGGACGCCGTGCCCACTCCCGCATCGACAATCAGCGGAACGTCGGTAATGATCTCGCGCAGAATCCGGATTGCGGATTGATTCTGCAGCCCAAGACCGCTACCGATAGGCGCGCCCAGCGGCATTACAGCCGACGCACCGGCATCAATCAAACGCTTCGCAACTACAATGTCATCAGAGGTATACGGCAGGACGATAAAGCCTTCCTTCACCAGAACGCGAGTGGCTTCAATGGTCGCCTGCACGTCCGGAAACAGCGTCTGCTGATCGCCGATCACTTCGATCTTCACCCAGTCCGACAGTCCAACTTCGCGGCCCAGGCGCGCGGTGCGGATCGCTTCGTCAGCCGTGTAACAGCCAGCGGTATTAGGCAACAGGAAGTACTGCTTGGGATCGATGAAGTCGAGCAGCGACTCCTTGCTGCGATCCAGGTTCACGCGGCGCACGGCCACGGTGACCATCTCGGCGCCGCTGGCCTCGATGGCGCGCGCCGTCTCCTGCCCCGATTTGTACTTGCCCGTACCCACAATCAGGCGCGAGCGGAACTGTCTGCCTGCGATAACGAATGAGTCCATGTGGGTATTGTAAATCGCGCAGCCGGATGGGGGTCTGTGATACCCAAACAATCAGACAGCGTGCGACCCACCCCTGCCGCACATGCTCATCGCGACAGGGTGGGCGCAATCCTTCGACGTGAACCGAACAGCGTCACTGAGGATTAGTGGTGGTAGTCGTGGTGGTGGAACTCGACGGAGGCGGCGCAGCCGGAGTTGTTGTGGTTGTGGTGGAACTGGAAGTCGTCGGCGGCGGCGTTGTCGAAGTGGTTGTGGAATCTGTGGTTGTCTTCTGATGATGGTGCTTGGTCTTAGTGGTGGTGTGTGTGGTCTCGGTGCTCTGCGGCTGATCCTGCGACGTAGTTGTCGTGGTGCTCTGCGTCTGCGGCGCCATGGTGTTGTCCTGCGACGTGGTGGTGGTCGTGGACTGCGTCTGGGCCATCGCCGACAGCGACAGGGCCAACGCAAACGTTGCTCCGGTCAAGAGGGATCCAATTTTCTTAAATGCCATTCGTGTTCTCCTGTTCTCGAATTTCCCAACGGAATGCCGTGGAGGCTATTTTTCTCAAATCGTGAGATGCCTCTAAGACTTTTTGTGATGTCCAAAAAAAGGGCAAGGTGAAACTCTGCTTTGCCGAGTTCTAAACACAGGGGTTACATGGGGTGTCAGTCAGGTTTCAAATTAGGAGCGCAAAACAGCCGACGCCGTGCCAGAGCGACACTGCAATTGCGGGGAAAAGTTGGAGGTTACAGGAGCACTCTAGGGAGCCAGCTTGGCGCGAACGGCTGCCTCAACCTTGGCTGCTATCTCCTCTTGCGTGCGCAGGATGTCATCGGCGGTGCCATCGTAAGACTCGGCCCAGACGTAGTTTTGATCGCTTACCTTGATGAGCTGTACCGCGACGCGAAGGTGGCTTCCCTGCAGCCGGGTGCTCCCCTCCAGCACGTACTCTGCTCCGGCCTCCCTGCCGATGGCGATAGCGGATTCCTTGCTCAACTGGCTCGGCTTAACCAGATGGCGCGCGCTCACGACAACTCGTGAAGGATCGAGCTTGCCCAAATACGTGACCAGCTCCTGCGTCATTCCGTCAGCTACGAAGCCCCGGGATGCAACATCGCTGATATCGCGAAAAGGAAGAACCGTCAGCGCCAGCGGCGGACGAGCGGTTACGGGATGGGCCCAGGTCCATCGGTTGTACATCGCGAGCGCGAATATCCCAATCCCAAGAAGGCCTGCGATCAGGGCCAGCACCCAGACGCGCCGACGCGATTGCGATGGTGGGTCGTGCGCGACAGGAATGTCAGATGGCGCTTCCCCGGACGGCGGAAAATCCTCCTCAGCCAGACAGCCATCGGGCCCGGCCTCGTCCTCACGCTCCTCAGAAGGGGTCGCGATTTCGACCACGGGCGCAATAAAACGGTAGCCATGGCGGGGAACGGTTTCAATCAGGCGAGGGTTTCCCGGATCTTCGTTCAGCGCATCGCGCAGCCTCTTCACGGCACTGTTGAGGCTGTGATCGAAATCGACAAATGTGTCTGCCGTCCAGAGGACCTTGCGGAACTCTTCGCGGGTGACGATATGGCCGGCATGGCGCAAAAGAAGGGAGAGCACCTGCAGCGGCTGATCCTGAACTCGGACACGCAATCCGGACTTACGCAACTCGCTGGCGTCGAAGTCGACCTCCACACTGCCGAAACGGTAGCTGTGTGCTTGCCCCCCGCCGAATGGGACACGGGGGTTTGGCCCCGGCGCGATTGGAACCTTGGGCATCATCATTTTTTCTCGAACGGTAGCAGACCACACGCAAAATTAGTGTCGTCTGAACGTGGAACAGCACGATATCTGGGTGGTCATCAGAGAGAAATTAGATTTGAGTTCCGATCCCGGCTCGTGAACTTTTTTGGGAACATTGACGAAAGTGTCGGAGCAGCTTCTCCCTGGGCCTGGGGCAATTTTCTCTTTTGAGTACAGGGCTTGTCTGTGACATAGACTACACCGGGCAGTGACGTACGAAGATTCGCTTTGAGCGTAGCGGACGGAAGTTGCCAAGCGCTGCGGCTTCGAGGATATTGCGGTCGGCAGCGTGCGAAACGCAAAGCCCCGAACTCCGCAGTTCGGGGCGGATCACTATGTGACTGCAGCTACCGCTAGGTCAGGAACGGGGTCGGTCCCGGCTTTGGCGGCTTCGGGGGATTCGGCGGCACGGGCGCGCCCGGAGGCATATGCGGAATCGGCCCGGTGCCCGCCGTCAGGAACGGTGTCGGTCCCGGCTTCGGGGGCTTGGGCGGCTGCGGTGGCAGCGGTGCCGTCGGTCCAACATTTGCTGTCAGGAACGGGGTCGGCGTCGGCTTCGGCGGCTTAGGCGGCTGCGGAGGCAGCGGTGCCGTCGGTCCAACATTTGCTGTCAGGAACGGGGTCGGCTCGGCTTCGGCGGCTTAGGCGGCTGCGGAGGCAGCGGTGCCGTCGGCCCAACATTTGCTGTCAGGAACGGGGTCGGCGTCGGCTTCGGGGGCTTAGGCGGCTGCGGTGGCAGCGGCACCGTCGGCCCGACATTTGCTGTCAGGAACGGGGTCGGCTTCGGCGGCCTGGGCGGCTGCGGTGGAATCGGCGCGGGTGGCCGCGTCTGGGGAGCCACCGTCACCTTCTGCTGATCGGCTGCTGCCGTCGGAGTCGCCACATATCCTGCAACGAATAACAACGAGAGCATTAAGGCACTAATAATAATCTTGCGAGTCATAATTTATTGCTCCTGCGTCGAGTTTCTTGGAATATTTTGCACTCGGAGACAACATGTAGCGGGACGCAGCCACAAACGCAATGCTCTGGCGATGACCTGCTTATGATTTGTGTGTAACCTCCATTCGTGCTGATAAGAAACACCTTCCAGTCGCGTATAACCTGCGTGTCATTCCGGTCATCCATCGATTTTGTTGCGAAATGCCACTACGCGCCGTTATCCAAGACCACGCAGCCTGCTGAAGTACGTCTTAAACATCACGGAACTGGGCGACAAGGTCGTCGGGATTGCCGCGCGCAATGGGGTAACTATGCAATCTTGTTGTAACCGGCGCAGCCGTTGACAGCTCCCAGCTTCCCGGAGCAATATTTTTCTGCTGCGTAGGGCGCATCGGTGCACATCGAAAGGGCAACGCCCACCTACCACATGTAAATGCCGCTGCGCCTATGCCGAACATCGAAAACCTCAAGAAGCAAGCGAAACAGTATCTGCGGTGGCACCGCGAACGGTACTATCCCGTCGCCGCCGAAATCAGGGCAAGCCTGCCCCGCTTTCACGGCCTCAGCGACGAGCAGGTGCTGGATGCGAATTTCAAGCTTGCCGACGCGCAGGAACTGGTGGCGCGGCAAAGAGGTTTCCAATCCTGGCAGGCGCTCAAATCAGGAGCTGATGCCATGACCCAAAAAACCAAACAGACTGCCCCACGCCCTTTTCTCAACTCGACCGCTGCACAACTATTCGTCGCCGACATGCGCGCAGCTTGCGACTTCTACACCACCAAGCTCGGCTTCGCGGTCGACTTCCTGTACGGCGACCCGCCGTTCTACGGGCAAGTCAGCCGCGATCATGCCAAGCTGGCTTTGAGGCTGGTGTGCGAACCCGTTTTCGCAGGCGATATTCGAGAGCGCGAGCATTTGCTCTCGGCTGCGCTCACGGTCGCCACCGCAGACGAGATCAAACAACTTTTCTTGACGTACCAGGACGCAGGAGTGCGCTTCGCTTTAACCCTGAAAAAGGAACCGTGGGGCGCGAGAAATTTTATCGTCCTGGATCCCGATGGGAATCGCATTCTCTTTGCCGGCCCGGCCGATTGACGTGGCTGACAGTTGTCGGTTGTGAGTTCGCGGATCTCGCCACCGCAACACTTTGTCGTCGGGACGCCTCTGACCCACACCCCAACGCTTTGTCATCCCGATCTCAACATGACGAGCCAAGGTTATTGCAACGGTAGGGGTCCTTCGGCTACGGCGTGCAAAAACGCACGCCTACGCTCAGGATGACACATCTATTTGAGGTAGCGCTCCGGCACTTCCCATAATCTCCAGACCCAGAACAGTGCCAAGCTTTCGTCACCTGCTGGCGTGGAGGAATGCTAATCCCCCGCTCCTCGTTTGACCCTCTTTCGTGCACTTCCCTACAATCGAGGATTCCGTACTCATACAGGAAGAATTCATGGCCATTGAGCTTTTCAATACCCTCTCCGGCAAGATCGAAGAGTTCCATCCACTGGAAGACAACCTGGTCCGCATGTACGCGTGCGGGCCCACTGTCTACGACTACGGTCACATCGGCAACTTCCGCACGTTTGTTGTCGTTGATACGCTGCGCCGCTTTCTGAAGCAGAGCGGCTTCCAGTTGAAGCACGTCATGAACATCACCGACGTGGACGACAAGATCATCCGCAACGCCACGCGCGACGGTGTCACCGTGCAGGAGTACACCAAAAAGTATCGTCAGGCATTTCTCGAGGATGCTGACGCGCTGAACATCGAGCATCCCGAGATGCTGGTCAATGCCACCGATCATATCCAGGAGATGGCGCACTTCATCGCGGTGCTGGTGGACAAGGGCTACGCGTATCGCACTGACGATGGTTCGTACTACTTCCGCATCGCCAAGTTCCCCGAGTACGGCAAGCTCTCGAAGCGCGACTTTGCCGGGATGGAGGACGGAGCGCGCGTCGACGTCGACGAATACGACAAGGACAATGCCCGCGACTTCGCTCTATGGAAAGCGCCGAAGCCGGGCGAGGCGCAGTGGGAGACCGAGATCGGGCCGGGACGTCCGGGCTGGCACATCGAGTGCTCGACCATGTCGATGGAATTTCTGGGCGAGTCATTCGATATCCACCTGGGCGGCGAAGACCTGATCTTTCCGCACCACGAGAACGAGATTGCGCAGTCGGAGGCGATGACCGGCAAGCAGTTCGCGCGCTTCTGGGTGCACTCGCGCTTTCTGCTGGTGGAGGGCGAGAAGATGGCCAAGAGCGCGGGCAACTTCTTCACCGTCCGCGACCTGATGCTGATGGGACATAAGCCGTCGTCCATCCGCTTTCTGCTGATGTCGGTGCCGCACCGCAAGCAGCTCAACTTCACCTTCGACGGCCTGACGCAGGCAGCAAATTCCGTGGAACGGCTGCGCAACTTCAAACTGCGGTTGGAGAGTTCGCAATTCCCCGATGGGAAACAGCGCCACCATCGCCGAGATCGCAAAGAAGACTGCCGACGAGATGCGCGCCGGACTGAGCGACGATCTGAATACCGCACAGGCATTGGGCGCGATCTTCGACATGGTGCGCGACGTGAACGCCGCTGCTGACGCTGGCGAGGTCCGGAAGGACAACATTCCGGCTCTCCTGCAGGTGCTGCGACAGTTCGAAGAAATATTCCCAGTGCTGAAAGACGACGACGCGGCGAAGGCGCGGGCGACAGTTGAGTGGGCCAAGAAGGAAGGGCTTGAGGACAAGATCAGCCCGCAAACCGCGGAACTGGCGAAGGCGGCGACGCTGTCCGACGAACAGATCGAACAACTGGTGGCGGAACATTCCCAGGCGCGCAAGAACCGCGACTTCGCGCGCTCCGACGCCATCAGGGCGCAGCTGGCCGAAAACGGAATCATTCTGGAAAATACGAAAGACGGCGTGCGGTGGAAGAGGAAGTGAGGCAGTGGTCAGCTGTCAGTGGCCAGGGTCAGTTGTCAGAGGTCAGTGAAACATGCCGGGTGCCCACTCATTTGCTCTTTTCGAATGAGTGGGTTCAAACACGCTCACGACCGGCTCACTCCTCTTCCACTCGGTGCGGCCCAAGACACAACCCACGCCCTTCATCCGCACCAACCCATTGCGACATTCCCGCTCCCGGCCTACTCTGGAATTGATCGAGGCACTCGCACTCCTATGACAATTCGCTTTGCGAAATCCTATCTGCTGCCCATCGTCCTGCTTTCCCTCGTCACTACTTCCTTCGCCGTCAATCCGGCGACCATGCGCCTGGACTACTACCACACCGGCAACGCCACTCAGGAAGTCTGGAGTTTCGACCGCGTGGTCATCGAGCCGTTGCCCTGGCCGGGTGACATGTCGAAGACCATCGACGACTCCAACCTGGGCAACTACATGTTCGAGGTACACGACCAGGCGAGCGGCAAGCTTCTCTATTCGCGCAGCTTTGGAGCCTTGTTCAGCGAGTGGGCCGACACCGACGAAGCCAAAACGCTGAACCGCACCTTCTCCGAATCGCTGCGTTTTCCCCGGCCGGAAGCGCCGGTGAAGATCGTGCTGAAGGAGCGCCGTGAAGGCAAAGATGTCGACTTCCACGAAGTGTGGACGACCAACATCGATCCCCGGGACAAGTTCATCGATACGGCAAACCCGGCGTCGCCCGGGCCACTCATCACGATCCAGAAGATGGGCGAGCCGGAAACGAAGGTTGACCTGCTGATCCTGGGCGACGGCTACACCGCGGCCCAACGTCCCAAATTCGAGGCCGACGCCAAGCGGGCGACTGAGATTCTCTTCTCGCGCTCGCCGTTCAAGGAACATCGCAAGGACTTCAACGTCTGGGGGCTATGCCCGCCCGCGGACATGCCGGGCATCTCGCGGCCATCGACTGGCGTGTACCGTCATCCTCCGCTGGGCACGTCCTATGACACGTTCGACAGCGAGCGCTACATCATGACGACCGACAACAAAGCGCTGCGCGATGTTGCGTCCTACGCGCCATATGAGTTCATCGAGATTCTGACGAATTCCAAGACCTACGGTGGCGGCGGAATCTACAACCTGTATGCGACGGTTGCAGCCGACAGCGAATGGATGCCGTACGTCTTCGTGCACGAGTTCGGACACGAGTTTGCCGGACTGGCCGATGAGTACTACACCTCCGATGTCGCGGTCGGCGCACCGACCAAGCACATTGAGCCATGGGAGCCTAACGTGACTGCGCTGCTCGATCCCGCGATGCTGAAGTGGAAGGACATGGTGGTCGCCGGCACGCCTGTGCCCACGCCGTGGCGCAAAGCGGAGTTCGAGGCGTATGAGCATGACATTCAGGCGGAACGGCGGACCATACGCAAGGAAAACCGCTCTGAAGCGGAAATGAACGCGCTGTTCGAGAAAGAGAAGAAGCATGAGGACGAACTGTTGGGCACGGACAAGTATTCCGACCGGGTCGGCGCGTTCGAGGGCGCCAATTACGAAGCGCGCGGGTACTATCGTCCGCAGGAAAACTGCATCATGTTCACACGCTACGACAGGTTTTGCGCGGTGTGCAGTCGCGCCATCGAGCGGATCATCGGCATGTACGCGGCACAGTAACAGCGGTGGGCGCCGCGTGTTGCTGTTGGGGTTGGCGCCCACCGTGGATTTGGGTTACCGGTATAGACGAGAGCGTGCCCCAAAAGTTCAACCGGATGGGACGAACTGCACGGTTTTACAAATCTTCACGTTGCTGGGCCCACTCTGCGCTGAGGCGATCGCTTCCGCCTCTTCACATATTCCATTCAGAACCCTAGCCTGCGAATCGTCCTGCAGAACCACCGCTTCGCGCGACCAATCCCGCCGACCGCCGTCTATCCCGCTTGGAGGATAGGTGGGAGAAACTCCGGCATTCCTGCTTTTGACGGCAGTGGCAACGCTGGCAATATCCGGCGTTCTACTTTGCAACGGATCTGTCGCACTCGCGCGCAGCTTCGCCCGCGGCTTCTACTTTCTCTCGGTGGCTCTTAGTCTGGCCGCCTTGGCGCTGGTTCTGGCCGGTACATTTGGATTGCCGGAAGGTCCGAGCTACGTGCGCCTCCTCCGCGTGTTGCTCTTTCGCGGGTGGATTGTCATAGGCGTTGGGCTCAGTGCGGCCCTGCTCCTCACCCTTCGCTCCATACCGGCCTCGCGAAGAATCATCGGTGAGGCGACACGCACATTTATCAGCTCCGACTATGTGCTGAAGGGGCTTTGCTTTTCAGTTTCAATCTCGTTCTTCTGCACGGAGATTGGGAAGCTGGCCCATGACGCCGAGATGCGGCAGTTTTTTCTGCAATCCGGCTACGCTGTCTGGTTTATGTACTTCATCATGGCAGCAGAAATTTCGGGAGCCATTGGCCTGCTTCTGTCCAGAACGAGGCTTCCAGCTGCGATTGGCCTGATAGCGGTCATGTCAGGCGCCATTGCTACTCACGCCCGCAATCACGACCCGTTCACCGATTCGCTTGAGGCCCTGCACCTGCTGATTCTGCTTGGCTGCATCGTGGTGATCGGACTTCTGCAACCGACGAGTGTAGTTTTTCGATCCGCCACGACGGACGGCTCGTCGGCCTTACGGCTGCCTCGCAAAAACAACTAACAGACCTAAACGGCGCACCTAAAGGTGCGCCCCTTCAAATCCGATTGATACCGAGCCCTGGGCCTTGATACTGAGCCCTGGTCCTTGATACCGAGCTCTGGTCCTTGACACTGAGCCACTGGCCACTGATCCCTGACTGCTGGCCACTGGCCACTAACTACTGCTTCTCCGGCAGAATGATCTTCTCCAGGTACTCCAGCGGTAGCGGGCCCTGATCCAGCGCCTTGTCGTGGAACTCTTCCAGGGTGAAGCTGCTTCCCTTGGCGGCCTGATATTTCTTCCGCAGCACCCACCATTGGCGCGTGCCGACAAAGTACGTTGGCAGCTGTGTCGAACTGAGCTTGGCGCGCACCAGCTTGCCATCAGCTTCGGCCTGCGTCTGGAAACATTCCTTCGTCATCAGGTCCAACGCTTCCTGATCAGACATGTTCATGGTCTGCAGGCGGATATCGAGGATGGTATTGGCGACGGCGCGCAGCCAGACCTTCTCGCGTACCAGTCGGAACTTGGGATTGAAGTCCAGATAGCCTTCCTGCGTCATGACGTCTGCGCCGTACTCCGCCCAGCCTTCGACGTAAGCGCCATTGCCAAACAGGTTGCGCAACACCCGCCGCGTGGGAGGCTGGACGTCGTCGGCGTGTTCGGCCTGAACGTAGTGGCCGGGCAGCGCTTCGTGAATCGTCAGCCACTTCAGCGTGTAGTTGTTGTATTCGTGCAGCTTGCTCTCGGCCTTGGCGTCCGGCATTTTAGGATCGATGGGCGTCACCCAATACTGCGCTTCGGCCGTCGGCTCCAGCGGCGGTGCGCCATGAAAGCCGGCAACCGAATAGATGCCGCGCTCAAACTCCGGCGTCGGAATGACCTTCAGATTGTCGCGACTGGTCAGCGAAACAATCTTCTTGTCGATAATGAATTGCCGGATGCCGGCGAGGTCGGCCTTCACTGCATCGATCAACTGGTCGCGCTGGGGATGTTCGTCGCCGATCTTGCTGAGGACAGCAGGAATGATCTTGTTCTCGCGCTCCTGCGCGGGGAGGCTGGCGTAGTCGTCCTGGCCGGGATACATCTGCTTATACAGCGGCAGCGCAATCTCCAGCATCTCCGCCCGGACCTTCTTGATCTCCGCCTCCGCGTCGGCCAGCAACTGGTCGGGCTGAATGGAAGTCTCCATCACATAGTGAAACTTGGGCGCGTACCACTCCGGACCCAGGCGCCAGGTGCGGCCATTGGTCGGCTTCTTCGCCAGATCGTTCTTCAGCCAGGCACTGAAATCGTTGAGTGCCTGCTTCGCCGCGGGAGCAGCCGCGTCGTATTGCGCCTTCAAGGGCGAGCCCGCGGTAATGTACGTCGCCACCGAATTCACCAGATCCAAATTGCCTTCGTTCTCATCGATGGCAGTCGAAATAAAAATGGGATCGGCATCCACCAGCTGCGATTTGGCCTGATCGAGGAAGCGCGGAATCTGCTGCATCCGCGAGATCACGTCGCCCACCCGCACGTCCTGCGACGCGTATTCCTGCGTGAGCGGAAGAAACAAACCATTGCCCAGCAGCTCAACGTACACGGTGGGATTGTGCTTGTAGTTCTGGATCTTTTCGAACTCCAGAAGGTTTAGCGCGATCTGGTCGTCGATAAGACGGAAGTCGGCGGCGTCCTGCGGATTCAGAGACGCAATGGGCGTCTCGCTCTGGAAGCGTTGGCGCCACGCGCGATAGAACGTCTCCTGGGCGGCCATGCCGGCGGCGCTGACGTCGTCGAGTTGCGCGTCAAGCTCGATGGTCTTACCGGTTTTGGGATCGGTGTGCTTGTGATAGCCGGCGCCTGAGGCATTGACCGGAGACAAGGCCAGCGAGTCCTTCACGAACTCGTCAGTCATCTGCGCGAACTTGGCATTGGCTTGCGCGTTCGATGTGGTGGTCGGTTTCATATTCTGTGCGGTGCTTGTCAAGGATACGAATGCCAAGAAAAGAACGATGCGGGGGAAATAGTTCATAGCGCCTCGGACCAGCGGAATACCAAGCGCGAAGTATAAACCCTGCGGCAAGCGAACCGTGCTGTGGACGATGAGTTCGCCGCGAGTCGGATGGAGACCGGGAGGAGGGCCTCTGGATCGGGCTTGATCGACGGTGTCTCACGCCGGGACTGGCGCGGCCAACAAGAGCCCATCACATGCTGCCTAGAAAACCTGTTGGTCTACACAACCATGGCGCGGGGACGAAGGCTGATGCGAGGGCGGCGCGCTTTTACCGTGGCAATGGCGCGCACTCGTTCGTAAGCGCCGTGCAAGTCCTGGCTGAGCATGCGGACAATCTCCAGGCACACCGCGCGGTTGTCCTTCAGAAATTTCAACAGGTCCTTACGGCGCACGAAGACCACCTGGGAGTTGTCCATCAGCTCCGCGGTGATTTCGTAGGGTGTATTGGAGAGGGTTGCGCCCAGGCCAAGAATTTCTCCCGCACTGGCGATTCGCAAGGTCAGACGTTTTCCCGCGTCGGAGCAGATGGAAAGCTTGGCGCGGCCATCGCACAGGATGTAGATGCCGCGAACCGAACGGCCTTCGGCAAACAGGACGGTACCGCGCGGGAAGGAGGTTGTCGATTTAATCTCGTCGAAAGCCTTCAACGACTCCGCGGGCATGTCGCAAAAAAGGCGATCGGGACGGAATTCGCAAGTCAGGCAACTTGATTGAATCGTGCTGTCCATAGACTGTTAATACGTCTATGAAGGAAAGCATGCAGTGACTGCAGTCACCGTTTTTCGTGACCTTATGCCCAGGCAAGAAGCAAAGTGTTTGCGCATAGCTGGATACGCAGCTTCTGTTTCAGGCCGAAAGCAGAAACGCGCAATCCCGCCGACGCGAAGTTGCAGCCGCGACGAGCCACCCCTCGCACCCTACGGTGCAATCGCCATGGCCTTCAGCGCCGCTTTGTTGCGAATCAGCAGCGTGGAGCCCTTGGACTGCACAATCTGACGCTTCTTCATGTCGGCAAACAGGCGAGTCACGGTCTCACGCGAGGTGCCAATCATCTGCGCAATCTCTTCGTGCGTGAGCGCCAGCTTCAAGCGCGGCTCGCTCTTGGTGGCTTCGCCGTTGCGGACGCTCCACTCCAGCAGAAGCTTTGCCAGCTTTTCGCCGGCCGAGTGCGACAGACCCAGCGACCGGATCTCGCGGCAGGCCGAGTTGTACTTCTCGCTGAGCTGTTCGGCCACCCGCAGGCAGGCTTCGCTGTGCTCACGCAGGAAGCGGAGGAAGTCCTCCCGCTTTATGAAGTTGACCTGGCAGGGATCGACGGTCTCGGCTGTGAGCTCGTAGGTCTTGCCGCTCACGGTGGCACTCAATCCGAGAACCTCGCCGGGCTCGGCGATCTTCAGGATTAAAGTCTTCCCGTCGGTCGAGCAGATGGACAGTTTGACGCGTCCTTTGCACAACACAAAGATGCCGCGGGGCGACTGACCTTCCACAAATAAAACCGCTCCCTTCGGGTAAGCGGTTGCGTATTTAATGCTTTCAAAGGTCTGCAGAGCCGCCGGAGCAAGATCGCAGAAGATATGTTCTGCGCGCATCTTGCATGCCAGACAGCTTTCGATGATATCCAGTCCGTACGGTGTTAGCACGACAACCCCCTGAACTCTTCCATGGTATCCCCGCTATTTACGGCCGGAACCGATGCGCGTCGCTCCGGGGGGCCACAGATGTCCAAGTCGCTTATTTTCGGGGGAGCGAACCATGCCCTGTGCCTGCGGTCACCAGCTTTCGTGACTCAGCAGTCATGGGCGGCAAGCCCTGTAAACACAGGCCTCGACTCTTTCCCTTGCAACTTTCGGCATCTTCGGCTGTTGCTCCAGATACAGTCCAGCGGAACATTTCAGGCGCACATGGAACAAGTACATACGTCACATCCGCTTGTGATATATGATGGTTCAGTACCGGCTGGGATAGCGTTCGGCCGTTGGACGCGCAGCGATTGAGTCGCGCTTGCCAGCACACAATCTCAGGAGTATCGTTCCAGTTTTGACCAGCAATCCTACTCAAACTTCTACGATTACCGAAACTCCCGATCTGAGTATCGTAATCCCCGCGATCAATGAACGCGAAAACCTGGAGCTCTTGCTGCCTTCGCTGTGGGAAGTGCTCCAGTCGATCGGCGTCAAAGGCGAGGTCATCCTGGTCGACGGCGGCTCGCAGGACGGGACCCGCCAGGCTGCCGAGGCTCGCGGAGCCCGCGTGTTGCAGCAGACGGAACCCGGCTATGGCGGAGCGCTGCTCGCCGGTTTTGCCGCCGCTCGAGCGCCGTACGTCCTGACCATGGACGCCGACCTCTCGCACCGGCCATCGTTTATTGCCGAGATGTGGCAGGCGCGCGACCAGGCGCACGTCCTGATCGCCTCGCGCTACATTCACGGCGGCCAGGCTGAGATGTCATGGTTTCGCCGCATCCTCAGCAAGATCCTCAACGTCACCTTCGCGCGCGTGCTTTCGCTGCCGTACAAGGACCTTTCCAGCGGTTTCCGCATGTATCACAGCGACACGCTGAAGAGTCTGACCATCCAGGCCCGAGACTTTGATGTACTGGAAGAAATCCTGCTGCGGATTTACGCCGAGGGCTGGAGTATTGCGGAGCTGCCCTTCCGTTACATGAGCCGCGGTTCCGGCCAGTCGAACGCGAAGCTGCTGAAGTTCGGGCGCGCTTATCTGAAGACGCTGCTGCGTATGTGGCGCTTGCGGAACTCCGTTGACTCCGCCGATTATGACTATCGCGCCTATAACAGCCCGATCTGGCTGCAGAAGTACTGGCAGCAAACCCGGCACAGGATCATCCTGGAGTTCACGGGCGACGCGACGGCTGTTCTCGACATCGGGTGCGGCTCCAGCCGCATCATTGTCGATCTCAAGGACGCCGTCGGCATGGACATCCTGGAGCGCAAGCTCCGCTTCCTCAAGCCGAAACACGACAAGCTGCTGCTGGCATCCACATTCGCTCTGCCTTTCGTCGACCAGAGCTTCGACGTGGTGATCAACTCGCAGGTCATCGAACACATCCCGGAAGATCCCGCGATTATGAGCGAGATGTGGCGCGTGATGCGGCCCGGGGGAACACTGATCCTGGGCACTCCGGATTACGGAAGATGGTCCTGGGTTGCGCTGGAGTGGATGTACGGCAAGGTGCTGGAGGGCGGCTATGCCCACGAGCACATCACCCACTACACACGGCAGAGCCTCGCCGACCTGATTAAGGCCAGCGGATTTGAAGTGCTGGACTGCCAGTATGTGGGCTACTCTGAGATGATATTCAAGGCGCGCAAGCCGGCGAATGCTCCGGCGATCAACCTTGTTTCCCGTGATGTTATAGCAGTTTCGACTGATCCATCGCGCGCCAGATAAGTCCAAAGCGAAACCGACGCGAAATGTCGTCCATAGCAGATTCCGCAACCATGGCCCGCAGGCATTTCCCTGCGCTGCAGCGCTTCCGCCTTTATCTGGAGACGCTTCAGCCGGCGCAGGCCATCGTACCGCTGAACTCGCTGGGCCCGGTGGTTACGACGATGCTGGCAATGGCTGCTGCGTTCTACGCGGCGCAGGCTTTGCTGGGCGTCGTCAGTGGACTGCACCTGTTCAACGACGGCGCCTGGCAGTTCGTGAAGATGCTGAGCGAAAACCATGTCGCCATCTGGAACAGCCATGGATGGCATGACTTCTTCGTTGGCCGTTTCGGAGCGTTCTTTTACGAGCAATATCCCACCCTGCTGGCATCGCGGCTGCATGTTAGAAATCCCAGAACGCTGCTTCTGATCTACGGCTTCACCCTGCACGCGTACAAGCCGCTCGGGATCCTGCTCAGCTACCGTTTTGCTCGCGACAAGCGGCTGGTAATTTTCCCGTTGCTGACACTCGCTGCCGTCTCGATGAACAGCGAGGTCTACATCATCTCGGAGACCCACCTGATGACCGCCCTGTTCTGGCCGGCGCTGTTCGGACTATTGTTCTGCCAGGAATTCAAAGGGGTCGATCTGGCAGCCATGCTGGTGGTCTCCGCCCCGCTGCTGCTGTGTTACGAAACCATGGCCGCGTTCGGCGTATTTCTCTGCGCAGCCTGCATCTATCGCTATCTCGCCATCGCGAAAAATCGACGCGAACGTTGGACCAGTTGCCTGCTGTTCGTCTGGTTCGCGCTGGGAGGCATCTTTGGCGCGCTCGGGATCATTCACCCGCGCGATCCCGCCAACCGCGCGGAATTTCGGCAGAACTTGTTCTTCATGTTTCATAACGATCATATTGGCGCACGCATCTCCTGCGTCGTACTTGCCCTCTGCGCTCTGATCGTCCTGCTTCCCGAACGCTACCGCAAAACGATCAATGTCCTGACGGTAATCGCGGTCTTGTCTTCGCTGGAGATTCCGCTCTACATTCTTCGACATCCCACGCGCACGCACTTCGGCTCGCAGGTGGTCGCCCGGACCATGAATGCTTCCGTGATGCTGGTCTTGGCACTCGCCTTCGTGGCCCTGTTCTTTCATTTCTTGCGGGTGAATACATTCCAGTTCAGCCGGTTGTTCCTGATTGCCGCGGTGCTGGGTATGTGCCAGTCGGCATGGGTGGCCATTGCGACCACGCAGTGGACTGACATGACTATGCTCTTACGGGAGGAACTGAGAACCCACAGCGGCGCGATTCCGTTTGAAGACTCGACGCTGTCGCAGTGGATCGTGGACGGGCAACCGATCAGGGGCCTCACGGCCGATTGGGCAATGCCCGCCCTCAGCCTTGTCTACTCCGATGGCGGGGTGGTGAAGTCAATGGTAGTGCCGGCGCCGCAGACCCCTCCCGCTTTCAATCCTTACTTGGCTGAGACGCTGCCGAAACTGCAGCGTTTTGGCGTGAACTATGGTCCTTACCTAACGGCACTGTCAGCCAGCCGCCCCTACCAGCTGGGGGAGTGGTCCTCGTTTGGCTTGCAGGACGTCGCCCTGATGCGCAAGGAACAGGGATGGTGGAACACGGAGATTTGGGGCACATGGAGTTCGGACGAAGCTGCAGTCACGGTGAATCTTCCGGAGCCGATGGATTCGGACCTTCTGCTGGAAGCCATGGTCGGCGGTTACGTCAACCAGAAGAACCCCGATGTGCGGGTTCAGGTACTCGTCAACAACACTCCCGTAGGCGAGTGGAACTTCCATTACAGGCCCGGAGCGGACCCTTACGAACAGCGTGACCTGGTAATCAGTAAACAAGCCCTGAACCGGCAACATCCGCCGGTCATTCTGTTCCGGGTTTCCGGAACGAATTCTCCGCAGCAGTTAGGCTTAGGCGGCGACCCGAGGAAGCTTGGACTCGCGATGGTGAAAATGAGGCTTGTGGCCTGCACCGGCGATATTTGCAGGAATGCAGACCCAGCATCCACGGCAGCCGCTTCCGCTCAATAGCTCTACTCCTCGGCGCTCTCCGCCAGGCCTATCGTTCTTATCCAGCATCCACTGGTTGTGTTTGAGACTTGCTTTCGTTTACCGTCCGCGACCAGGCCCAGGCTGCGGCGATCAGCACAAATAACCACAAGAACCCGAGCAGGTAGTCGCTTTGGTGCGCCAGCATCATGTTGGGGTAGATGCTTAGGATGCTGTACATGGGCGTGTGTAGATGGTCATGGAAGAACTCCACCAGCATGCTGATCTGATAGAGGTGGAATACCGAGGGCCCCCTGAGATAGGGATTCACGGTAAACATAATCGAGATCAGGAAGCTCCACGCCGCCACTACGACAACCGGCCATCGGACCTTGCGGGTCAACACCAGTGCTGCACAAGGAACCATCGGGAATGCCACCGAAAGAACAAACCGGCCAGGCGAGCACCATCCCCCAAACCAGAACTGACTGGATGAGACAAATGGCAGGTATCCGGCAGCGGGCAGAAGTAGCGCCATGCATCCCCAGCGATCACGCCGGAACAGCACGATCATACCGGCCACCACCGCGACATAGAGAGGCGCAACGGGAATCAGGCCATACGATTGATCGAACAAAATACCCAGAAATCCCCGCAGGATGTGCGGTTGAAACTGCGGAATCGATCGGCTCAAAATCACCATGGAAGCGTTCGGAATGAACTCATTGAACAGCACTTTGTCGATCGCCGAATAGGCCAGAATGCTGACGACACTCGGGATTCCCAGCAGGGCCATCTTCGTTATCAAACGCGGCCAGTTGCCCCACTCGCGACGGATCACCCATGCGCTGATGACCAGAAATGCCGGCCCGGCCAGCGACCAGTAGCGTATGTTCAGCCAAGGAAGCAGCGAAATCAGGACACCCGACAGCAGCAGGTAACGGTTCCGTTCGCGCTTGCGATAACGAAAGAACTGCAATGCGATCCAAATGCTGCCGGATGCGCCGACGACGTCCGCGAACGCCGTCTGGGTGTAAACCAGGTAGGGGCTGATAAAGCAGAATAAGCCAACCGTTAAGAAGGCCCGCACCTTGCCGGCGCCCAGCAATAAGGCGAGTTCGAACACCGCAGCCGCACCCAACGCCGCAATCAGCGCCAGCGTAAACAGCACTCCTTCACGCAAGTCGACGGCGTATCCCGGGACAAGCAGCAGAGGATAGCCCATGTCGTGTTCCAGCATCAGCTGCCCGCGAAAATTTTTAACGACGTGCGGCTCGCGTGGCAGATACTCGATACCGTCACGTTGCATCAAGGCGTAGGGATATCCACGCATTGCGCCTGGCGACGGCGGCGGAAATTCTTCCTTGTAATCCCCGTTGGCGTAGTTATTGCCCACATCGAAATCGTGATCGAAGACCAGGCTGTGGGTCAGGATCATGAAATGCGTCTCATCTCCCTGGGGCGCGCTGGCCAGCGCCATCCACGGCGCAATGCCGCCATAGACGATAAACGCAGAGGCAAAGACAATTACCGGCAGATGGACACGGCTGCCGGCATCATCGGCATTCATGGCGGCAAAGATCAGCAACTCGGCCATCTTCGCCAGCAGAAAGATGACGTACACTCCGGCAAACAAATGAAACACGCGTGCCTTCTCGCCATCGCGCAGCGCTGCCATCACGAATGGGAGTAGCGCTGTCAGCAGATCGGTCTTCGCCAGAGAAGCGATCCAGCGTTTCCATCCACGGCCGAAACCCAGCCATAGGATCGCCCCTGCGGTTGCGAGGTTAACGACCAGCGCGGCCACCAAAACGCGCGCCAGTCCATGATTGATGGGAGTGAAGGCGTGATGGAACCGGTTCACCACCTGCAGCAGCAGGATGACATTCAGCACGGCCGCAAGCGGCGCATACCACCGCGGGCAAGCAAGTCCGTCACCCTCGTGAGGTGCGCGCTCGCTGGCTAACGTCTTAAGCTGTGGCATCGGTAACTTCGAAATCCTATGAGGTCTTGGGCCGGACCTCCAGTTTGCTTTGACCAACACGAGGGCCGGCTATCGATTACCCGGAAGAACGCTATGAAGGGCGAATGATTAATCTATCAGAATTCGCAAGCCAAGAATGTAGACGAAGAAAAGGTGCTGGCGCTGCGGGTCCATTGTTTTTCTAGCTAAAGAGGTCCTTCGGCTCCGGCGTGCAGAAGCAGCACGCCTGCGCTCAGGATGACACGACGAGGTTTTTGGCGGTGCATTCAATGACCACAAGACGCGTAATAACTTTTCCGATTTGTCATCCTGTGTGAAGTAAGGCGCGCAGCGACCGATCGCAGCCGAAGAACCCCTGCCGCTGGAACGTCATGCTCTCAGCCTTCGGACACCGATTGGATACCGTCGGCCGGGATGACACCTTCTTATTTCCTCGTAGAGGGTAATATCGTAATCGCAATGTCGCGCGTTTTGGCTTGGTCCGTGTTCGTTCTTTTGATGCTGCAATCGATCAGTTCTGGCGAAAATGCAACGCATCGAAAGTTCCCCTGCAAGACGCCAACGAATGCGAGTTCGTGCTACTGGACCCACGGCCGACTGGCCGTCTACAACGGAACGCCGGCTTTTCGGCTATGGAAGACAGGAACGACGCGTGTGCTTGGAATTCATAGCGGACCGTCAGCCACCGACCCCTTGGACAATGAGGACCCTGAACTTCCGGCGAACGTGCGCGCTTGGTTTACTCCGTCGCAAGACCGAATCTATGGGGACTTTGAAGTGTGCCCGCTCGAACCAGTACGCCCGGGAAGAATGCAGGATGCCTGCATTGAGTCAGGCAAGAATATCGTGGCTGGGAAATAACGTCCCGCTCAGGGCCTCTCGATCACCCAATCACGCCGCTTCCCTGCTTCGGCCTTTGTGAACACGCCGGCAATTTTGGTTCCGCAGTTCGCGCAGCAACCATCCTTCAAACGGTTCGACGTGACCGCGTGCCAGGAGCGCGTGATCACGACTTGCCTGCAGCCGGGACACATCGTGTTGCCGCCGTCGGAGTGAATGTTGCCCTCGTACACATACTTCAGGCCCATCTCGCGAGCAATGGCGCGGGCGCGATGCAGCGTCTCCGGCGGAGTCGGCGGCTTGTCGCGCAGCTTGAAGTCGGGATGAAAGGCGGTGAAGTGCAGGGGAACATCGTCGCCCAGATTTTCCAGCACCCAGGCGCAAAGCTCCTTGAATTCCGAATCGCCATCGTTGAGCGTGGGGATAATGAGGTTGGTGATCTCGAACCAGACGCCGGTCTCGTGCCGCAGCCACTTCAGCGTGTCGAGCACGGGTTGCAGGTGCGTCAGTGTGACCTTGCCGTAGAAGTTTTCGGTAAAGGCCTTCAGGTCGATGTTGGCGGCGTCGATGTGCCGGTAGACATCGAAGAAGGCTTCGCGCGTGATGTAACCGTTCGACACCATCACGTTGTTCAGGCCGGCGCTGTGCGCCTCGCGCGCGATATCGATAACGTACTCGCCCCATATCGTCGGCTCGTTATAGGTGAAGGCGAGATGCGGGGCACGATGCTCCAACGCCAGCTCGACGACGTCGCCGGGATCGAGGCTCAGCGAGTTGACCTGGTCGGCTTTCGCTTTGGAAATGTCCCAGTTCTGGCAGAAGAAGCAGCCCATGTTGCAGCCGGCTGTTCCCATGGAGAGAATTCTTGTTCCGGGGAAGAAATGGTTGAGCGGCTTCTTCTCGACCGGATCCATGGCCAGCGCCGCAGGGCGTCCGTAACCCAACTGAATGAGCCGCCCGCCTTCGTTCTTGCGGATAAAGCAGAAACCGCTCTGACCTTCGCCGATGTGGCAATGACGCGGGCAGAGATAGCAATGGATGCGCCCGTCGGCCATGGTCTCCCACCAGCGGGCTTCATGAAGTTCAGGCTGTAGCTCTGTTAACTGCATGGTAACTACTCTGTGTTTATTGTAACGCCGGGGACGGCTGTCAGCTATCGGCTGTGTCCGCTGTCGGCCATCGGCTGTCGGATACGGCCGGCTTTTAGCTTTAGCGGTCGACTATGAGCGGAGATGCGCCGCCTTGCCGGCGCAGAGTTCACCCGGCCACTGGCCACTGACCACTGACTACTGGCCACTGCCTTACCGCTTCCCCACCGTGAACGCCTTGATCACTATGTCGTTCGGCTGGTTGCCTACGGGAATGAGCGTTACCAGGGCGCGGTCGGCGCTGATCTTGGAGTTGTCGCGGGTCTTCACTGTTCGCACGACGGCGACATCGCCGGAGCCGGAGTCGAGCACCAGCAGATGCGCTTCATCGGGCGTAAGCGCCAGCGCATCCGGATGACTGCCCACCTGGACCGCGCCGATCACCCGGCCCTCGTCAATGGCATAGACGCTCACGGTGTCGGATCCGAAGTTAGTCATGTAGAGGAGGCTATTGTCGTCGGTAACGATTCCCTGCGACGGATTATCGCCGATGAGATAGCTGCCCCCGACCTCGTTATTGGTGGTTTCGATGATGGAGAAATTATTGCTATCGAAGTTGCTGACGAACAGCTCGCCGCCGTCGGGCTTGAGCGTGAGGTGGACCGGCAGCTCTCCAACGTCCATGTAGGTCAGCAGGCGATCGGTCTTCAGATCGACCGAGGCTACCTGATTGGAGCCGGGACAGGCGGTGAAGACCTTACTGTTGTCAGGCAGGATGACAATATCCTGCGGCTGCTCGCAAACCTGAACCGTGTCTTTTACCGCCAGCTTGTCCGCATCGATGATGGAGATAGTGTTGTCGGCGCGATTGCTCGCAACGACGAGCTTGCCGTCGGGCGAGACCTTGGCCATTCCCGGCGCGTTGCCCACGCGAATGGTCGCAATCACAGCTCGCTTGGCCAGGTCGATCACCGACACATTCGACGAACCGGCATTGGCGACGTAGGCTCGCTTGCCATCCGGCGAAACCGAAACGTAATAGGGCTTGGCATGGACGCCGATGGTCGCGACCAGTTGATTGCGTTCCGCGTCGATGATGCTGACGTTGCTGGAGTCGGAGTTGGCGATGTAGATTTCGTTGCGCGTCGGACTGATCGCCACGCCGGTGGGCCCAGAACCCACGGCGATGGTCTTTACGTTGCGCAGCTGCAGAAGATCGAGGACGCTGACGGAATTGCTCTTGCCATTGGTGACGTAGGCGTATTCGTGGTATCCGGGAGCAACCGTTTGCCGGCTGTGGCAGGAGACCGTGGCGAGCGCGAGCGGAAGAATCGCCGTCCATCGCGCGCTGCGCCACCAGCAGGGCCTGCGCATCAACGAGCGGCGGCCGTTCCCGCATTAGCGACCCCGGGGTTCGCGACCGGCTCGGCCACGAAGCGGTTGAGCACCTTGGCGATCTGCCGCACCTCTCCCATCAGCGCGTCGAACTGCTCGGGATAGAGCGACTGCTTGCCGTCGCTGAGGGCGCGATCGGGATCGGGGTGCACTTCAATGATCAGGCCATCGGCGCCAACCGCGACCGCCGCGCGCGACAGCGGCGTGACTTTGTTCCGCTTGCCCGTGCCATGACTGGGATCGACCACGATGGGCAGGTGGCTAAGCCGCTGCACCGCCGGCACTACGCTGAGGTCGAGCGTGTTGCGCGTGTGGTCCGCGAAGGTGCGCACCCCGCGCTCGCAAAGCACGACGTTATAGTTGCCCTCGCTCATGATGTATTCGGCCGCCATCAGGAACTCTTCGACCGTCGCGGACATGCCGCGCTTCAGCAGCACAGGCTTGCTGGCGCGGCCGGCCCGCTTCAGCAGCGAGAAATTCTGCATGTTGCGCGCGCCGATCTGAATCATGTCGGCATATTGCTCGACCAGCTCAAGCGATTCGTTGTCGACCGCTTCGGTGACGATCATCAGGCCGAAGCGTTCGCGAATGTCGGCCAGAATCTTCAAGCCATCGATGGCCAGGCCCTGAAACGAGTAGGGCGAGGTGCGTGGCTTGTAAGCGCCGCCGCGAAAGAATCGCGCTCCCGCCTTGGCCACGTGTTCGGCTGTAAGGAAAGCCTGCTCGCGACTCTCGATAGCGCATGGCCCAGCCATGACCGCTACCTCGTCGCCGCCGACGGTCGCCTCCGAGTTCGGAAAGCGCACGATGGTGTCTTCTTCCTTCACATCGCGGCTGACCAGCTTGTAGGGCTTGCTGACCCGGATGACCTCCTGCACGCCGGCCATCTCGTCGAATGTGCCAGGATCGAGCTCCGTTTCGTTGCCGGTGATGCCGATGGCGGTGCGCTGCGCTCCCGGAATGGAGTGCGCGCGCAGGCCGAAACCCTCGATCTTCTGACAGACGCGCTTCACCTCATCTTCGGTAGCGTGCGCCTTCATTACGATAAGCATGGGAGACCCCTTGTAATGGCTTAGTTTACCGTTCCGGGGGCATGGGGGCAATCGAGCCCGGCAAAGCCCGATCAAGCATCCATCATGGCCAGCAGCTTCACGACCGTCGCCCAGTTGCGGACGGTGCCGATGGTTGCCAGGCGCGTGTCGAAGTAGGCGTTGGTGAGCTTCGACTTACCAGCTCCGTTGGGCAGGTAAAAGTAGATTTCGCTGCCCAGCACGCGGAACTCGTCCGGCGCGGACCGGTTGGGATCGAGCGTCTTGATCGCGGCAGCGGTTGGGGTGTCTGCCAGAAAAGAAACGTGCAGCGTTTTCTCCTCCCTGCCGGCTTTGAGGAACGGATTGTTGCGAATGACCTTCTCGAGTTGCTCACGGCTACGGAGAATTACGGGCACGGCGAAGCCGAAGCGCTCTTCAATCTTCCTGGCCAGCACGGGTGCGAGAAGCCCGGCAGTTTTCTCCGGCGCCGCGAAGACGACGTTGCCACTCTGAATGTACGTGCGCACGTTTTCGCATTTCGTCGCCAAGCAGACCTCGACCAGATCCTTCATTGGCAAGATGTGTTTGCCGCCGACGTTCACGCCGCGCAGCAAGGCAACGTAGCTGGAAGATGTGGTGGACTTCACGGTCATAGGAAGCCGACACAGACCCGGCAGCCGTGCGTTCATGCGGCTTTCGAGATTGCGCAACCGGGCGGAATTATAAGGCTAGGCGGTACCACGCTGGATCACGAGCGCGCGTGCCGGCACCTCGCGTGCTTCACCAAACGGCAGCGTCCAGAATTCGGTTCCCTGCATGGGAGTGTTCCGCAAAATTTCGTGGAGCACCTGCACTGCCTCGTCGTCGCCATCGTCAGCTAAGGGGAAGGTGCCAAAGTGTCCGGCGATGCTGATGGTTGACCCGAGCGTTCGATGTGCCTCGACCGCATCCTGCGGCGACATGTGCACCTCGCCCATGAACCACTCCGGACGATAAGCGCCGATGGGAAGAATCGAGACGTCGATCTCCGGAAAGCGGCGCGCAATTTCTTCGATGTGCGGGCCTTTCCCGGTGTCGCCGGCGAAGTAAATCGAGGTCCGTTCCGTCTGCAGCATGAAGCCGCACCATAGCGTCTTATCGCGATCGAACGGAGTGCGTCCGGAGAAGTGCTGAGCCGGGACAGCCGTGATCCACATGTCGCTGCGCGCTGCCGACTCCTGCCACCAGTCCATCTCGACCACGTTACCGATGCCTTCTTTAGCCAGCTTGCGGCCGTTCTTCAGGCCGGTGTAGATGGTGGGCCGGTGCTCGCGCGCCAACCGGCGCAGCGTGGGCAGGTCCATGTGATCGTAATGATTGTGGCTCAGCAGAACCACATCGATCGGCGGCAACTGCTCCATCGTGATTCCCGGTGGGCGCACCCGGCGCGGTCCAATCCATGTAAGTGGGCTCGCCCGCTCCGACCAGATAGGGTCGGTAAGGACGTTGAGGCCGTCGAGCTGAATCAGAAATGTGGAGTGATTGACGAAGGTGATGCGAAGTCCGTTCGGGCACTTCTCTGGAGATGGCGCCGGCCGCGCGTCGGTCACCGTGCGCCACTGCCCGCTTCTTCGGGACAGCATCCAGCGCAGCAAAGCCCCCAGGCCGTTGCGTCGTGGAACCAGGTTTCGAAATTTCTTGCCGTCAAAATGAGACGGGAGCGTCTTCATTTCTTCTCAAAATCCGGCCAGGTTGCGGAACGAATTATACAGATGCGACCTACCCGCGAAAAGCAGCAGCTCGTGGCTTTTATAAACTTTCTCGGTACCCCTCAATGACGTAATTTGACGCTTTACTCGGCGAAAAAATCTCTCCTGGCTGGCAGGCGAAAGAATTCCCAACTCGCGGCTGTCATGCTCGGCGAGGCAGCGAGGTTGCTGGAGTTTTATGGGATTGCCAGCCGCAGGCAAACCCGTCACAATCGAAAAGGAGAGATAGCTCGCCAGCTGTACGTAGCCCGGCTCCTTTGTCTTCGCGGACGACATGCCACTTCTTCAGAGCACGCGAATCAAAAATCAATTCTGGACGGCACCTAACCAGATCACGCTGCTTCGCCTGATCTTCATCCCGTTCGTCATCATCTCGGTGTTCGACGGAGATTGGCGATGGGCATTGGGTCTGCTGATTGCCGCGGCTTTGAGCGACGCCCTGGACGGTCTGCTGGCGCGCACGCTGCATCAGCAAACACTGCTTGGACAATACCTGGATCCGCTGGCCGACAAAATGCTGCTCAGCTCGCTCTTCCTGGTGCTCTCCTTCGTGAAGAAAATCCCGTGGAAGTACACGGTAGTGGTCTTCAGCCGCGACATGGGGATCGTCGCAACGGCGATTGTGCTGTACGCCACAGTTGGCTTCCGCGATTTTCGTCCCAGCATCTTCGGCAAGATCAATACCGCCTGCCAGATCGCCGCAGTGTTTTTCGTCGTGCTCGCGCAGGTGATGCCAACCACGTGGGTGCTGCTGGCGGTCAAGATCTTTCTTTACGCCACATTTACCTTCACCACCATCTCCGGCGTGCATTACGTTCTTATCACCGGACATCGCTTGCGCAAGGAGCAGCCGCGCTCGGCATCGTAAGAGCCGATTGGCGAGGGGCGCAGACAGCGCTTGCCACGGAGATCACGGAGCACACTGAACTTTTCCAACACAGAGGCCGGCAGACACAGAGAACTTGACTCAGTTGATGCGTCCCCACGTTAGCCAAGAAAGGCGACGTGGGCCATCTGCTCTGGTGGTTTGGAATTGTCAGCCCAGGCGGACCGTCCCATGCCGGCGATATGTTTAAATCCAGTGGGCATCTATATCGCGTGACAAGCCAAACCAATCATCGTTGGCAAGTAATCCTTGCGTTCGGGCTGGTGTACGTCTTCTGGGGCTCGACGTATCTGGCTATCGGCATTTCCGACGAGGAGCACCTTCCGCCGGCGGTAATGTGCGCCATTAGGTTTGTCATCGCCGGTCCGCTTATGCTGGCGGCGTGCGCGGCCATGGGCCGCAACATACGGATCACCTGGAACGAGGGAGTGCGACTGGCGACGATTGGCTGTCTGCTGCTGGTCGGCGGTAACTGCGGGCTCGCTTGGGCTGAGCAATGGGTGCCGACCGGATTCGCAGCGCTGCTCATAGCCGTCACCCCTATATGGTTTCTGCTGCTGGAAAAATTTGTCTTTCGCGGCGACCGGCTGTCTGCACGAGGCGTGTTCGGGGTCGCGCTCGGCATCGCCGGCGTCGTGCTGCTCTTCTGGTCGAAGTTCGAGCAACGGACTTCGGGAATCATGCCGCTGCTGGCCGCCGGCACTCTGCTGTTCTCATCTCTGAGCTGGTCGATCGGATCCGTGTTATCGCACAACTGGCACATGAAGGTCGATCCCTTCACGGCAACCGGTTGGCAGATGGTGTTTGCGGCCATCGGTAATGCAGTGGTGGCGCTGATCAGCGGTGAGTACCGTCATGTCGTGGTCACGCACCGCGCGCTGATGGCGGTGCTGTATCTGGTCGTGTTCGGTTCGTGGGTGGGCTACACCGCCTATATCTGGCTGCTGAAGCATGTCCCAACGCCGAAGGTGGCCACGTATGCCTACGTGAATCCCGTGGTCGCGGTCTTTTTGGGCTGGGGATTGCACAGCGAGCGGCTCGACGGATTCATGTTCGGCGGCATGATCATCATCGTGGTAGGGGTGGCGCTGGTAACGACGGCGAAAGTGCACGACGCCGGTAAGGAAGTAGCCGAAGGCACCATGCCCGGGTTGGAGAGCGAGGTTTAAATCGTGTTCACCACGAAGGCACGGGGAACACGGAGGAGATTCACTCCGTTGGTCTGTCGTCCCACGTTAGCCGAAAGAAGGCGAACGTGGGGCGTCTGCGCACGTGAGTCAACGGCATTCAGGAATTGTCATTACGAGCGAAGCGAGGAATGTGCTGTTTACCCGGGTCGACAAAAAGCAGATCCCTCGCTTCGCTCGTGATGGCAATTTCTTAAGAATCAAAGAGCCTCTTTGTGTTGAACAAGCTGTTTCTCGTCACGAATGCGGATGCCGCTCGCCGGCCTCGTCTTCCCACTCCAGAAATGCGCGAAAAGCCGCGCCACGATGGCTGTAATTGGCTTTCTCTTCCGCCGTGAGTTCCGCAAAGGTCTTGCCGATCTCCGGAAAGAAAAACAGCGGATCGTACCCGAAGCCATTGGACCCGCGTGCCGCACGAAGAATCATTCCTTCCGCTTTGCCATGAAACGTCGCTAACGTATGACCATTGCGCGCTGCGGCAATCACGCAGACGAAGCGACCGGTACGAAACTCCTCCGGCACGTCGTGCAGTTCCCGCAACAGCCGCGCATTATTGTCGGCATCATCCGAGTTTCCGGAGTCGTCGTTCGGATTGTGCTCATCGGCCGCGTAACGCGCCGAACGGACTCCCGGCGCACAGCCGAGGGCGTCGACCTCCAGGCCCGAATCGTCAGCGATGACGATTTCCCCTTCGGCATGTTTGCTGTAGTACTCGGCTTTTTTGCGCGCGTTATCCTCGAAGGTCGCTCCATCTTCCACCACGGTCGGCAGGGCAGAAAAATTCGGCAGCATCTCGACCTGGACGTTGTGCGCCACGGCGGCACCGATCAGGTCGCGAATCTTGCCCGGGTTGGAAGTGGCGACGAGTACACGTCTCAAGAATGTCCTCCGTAATGGAAAAGGCTATTTCACCACATTGACGGCACTTGGCATTTGGCATCTGGCGCTTGGGTTTCAGGGTTAGCTAATTGCCAAGTGCTAACGGCTAAGTGCTGCTCTATCCAATTCCGCAATTTTCTTCTGGCATTCATCCAGTTTTAACGCCGGGTTCAATTCCGGTTCACCTGCCCCGGATATGAAAGAGGGGCCTCGGAATTCACGCCCGAGTCTGAGAGAGGTGAGGAGAACTATGCGTCAGTTTCTGGCAACAACGTTGATGGCGGCTATAACCTTCGGGCCGCTAACGAATGCGAATGCTGCGGAGCCCGCGAAACCGGCGCCTGCCAAGTCTTTCGCAGGCCAACCATCTACTCCCATTCAGCACCTGGTGGTCATCTTCCAGGAAAACGTTTCCTTTGATCACTATTTCGGCACCTATCCCACCGCGACGAATCCGGCGGGTGAACCGCCCTTCACACCGATTTACGGCACGCCTTCGGTAAACGGCGTTCAGGGCGGCTTGACCACCAATAATCCCAACCTGAATCCGGCGAACGGTCAAGGCGCCACCAACCCGTTCCGTCTCGATCGCTCACAGGCAGCCACGAACGATCAGGACCATGACTACACGCCGGAACAGCTGGCCTTCGACAAAGGTCTGATGGACCTGTTCCCAGCCAACACCGGCGTTGCCGGGCCACCTCCCAGCGGTGGCGGCGTCGTCGATACGACCGGCCTGGTCATGGGCTACTACGATGGCAATACGGTCACCGGATTGTGGAACTACGCTCAGAATTTTGCGATGAGCGATAACTCGTACGACACCAACTTTGGCCCATCCACCGATGGCGCCCTGAACCTGGTCTCCGGCCAGACCAACGGCGTCACGGAGAATGAAAACGGCACCGGCGCGATCATCGCGGACGGAAATGGTGGATTCACGCTGATCAGCGATGCCGACCCGATTGGCGATGCCTGCTCCACGACCAGCGGCGAAGTCTTGCAGATGGGCGGCCGCAATATTGGCGACCTGCTGAACACGGCCGGCGTAAGCTGGGGATTCTTTGAAGGCGGCTTCGACCTGACCATCACGAATCCGAATGGCACCACGGGATGCCACCGCTCGCATACTTCGACCATCACCGGCACGAACAAGGCCGACTACATTCCTCATCACCAGCCGTTCCAGTACTATGTTTCCACGCAGAACCTGCAGCACACTCGTCCGACCTCGACCTCGACGATCGGACACCAGGGCGATGCGGGCAACCATCAGTACGACACTCACGACTTCTTCGACGCCATCAACGCCGGCAACTTCCCGGCTGTCAGCTTCCTGAAAGCTCCGGGCTACCAGGATGGACATGCCGGTTACTCCGATCCTCTCGACGAGCAGACCTTCATCGTCGACACCATCAACTTCCTGAGTCAGACACAGTATTGGGCGCAAACGGCCGTCGTGATCGCCTACGATGACTCGGACGGCTGGTACGATCATCAGCTTGGCCAGATCATCAACACGTCGCAAACCAGCGCCGATGGTCTCTCCGGCACGGGACAATGCGGCACGACGACTCCTACGCTGGGCGGCTACAACGGAGCTGCGACGGCGCAGGGACGTTGCGGCTACGGCCCGCGCCTGCCCATGATGGTGGTCTCTCCTTATGCCCGGCAGAACTTTGTCGACCACACCATGACCGATCAGACCTCGATCATCCGCTTTGTCGAGGATAACTGGCTGGGCGGCGAACGCATTGGCAATGGCTCGTTCGACGTGCTCGCCAACTCCATCGCCTCAATGTTCCAGTTCAATCTGCCCACCGCCTGCTTCCGCTATGTGCTGCTGAACGACAGTACTGGTGAGGTAACCTCAAAGGGCTGCGCCCAGCCGTAATCAGCTGATCGCAGTTTGTAACTTCCTGGGCAACGGATGCGGTGTTTTGCGCTGCATCCGTTGTCCATTTTTTGGCTTGGTATATCTTGAATCGCAAGGTATTCGGTGACTAGACGACGAACGTTTCTGAAGCAGCTCTCCGCGGTTGCGGGTGGCATGATCTTAAGCCGTGCCGGTCTGCTATCTGCCGCGCCGCACGCCATGCCCACCACGGCGAATACCCTCAACGTCGGCACGCTCCCGCAATTCGTCGATCCGCTACCCATTCCGGCCATCGCCAAACCCAACGGCATGCGTGCCCTTGCGTCCTCGTCGAAGACCAAGCTTCCCTATTACCGCCTTGCCGCGCGCCCTATCCAACAGCAAGTTCATCGCGACCTGAAGCCGACGCGCTTCTGGTCGTTTGGACCGTCCGTGCCTGGGCCCACACTCGAAATGCGCAGCGGCGAAGATGTCCTGGTCGAATGGGCGAACGAACTTCCCCAGCAGCATTTCCTCCCCATCGACTATCGTCTGCATGGCGCCAACGACGGCAATCCGCAGGTGCGCATCGTCTCGCATCTGCACGGCGCGCGTGTGCCCGCCGACAGCGATGGCTACCCGGAAGACTGGTTCACTCCCGGCAAGTCGAAGCTGTATCACTACCCCAATCAGCAGGACGCGGCGATGCTCTGGTATCACGACCACGCCATGGGCATCAATCGTCTGAATATTTATGCGGGGCTGTTCGGAGCGACCATCCTCCGCGACAAGTTTGAAGACAACCTGAACCTGCCGAGCGGAGCTTACGAAATCCCGCTCACCATCTTCGATCGCATGCTTACACCCGATGCGCAGCTCTACTATCCCATCTCCGAAAAACCGCGCGCGCCGTGGATACCGGAACTGTTCGGCGACGCCATTCTAGTGAATGGCAAACTGCTTCCGTACCACGAAGTCGAGCCGCGCAAATATCGCTTGCGGGTCGTGAATGCATCGAACGCGCGCTTCTACCACCTGGCGATGGCGAACGGACTTGTCTTCCAGCAGATCGGCACCGACCAGGGGCTGCTGCCCGCGCCCGCGCCGGTCAAGAAACTTGCCCTCGCGCCGGGCGAACGGGTGGATGCGATCGTCGACTTCAGCGATTGCCGCGGCGAGCAGGTCGTCTTGAAGGACGACGCGTTCGTCATCATGCAATTCCGAGTGTCAGCCAACAAGGTCAGCGACAACAGTTCCCTGCCGGCGCAATTGCGTCCCGTGCCGAAGATGGCGGAATCGGAAGCCACGAAGACCCGGCTGCTCACGCTCGATGAATACGATAGCGCGCAGGGCGAGCCTGTCCTGATGCTGCTGAACGGGAAATATTGGCACGACCCCATCACGGAAAATCCGGCCGTAAACAGCACGGAAATCTGGAGCTTCCTCAATCCCACGGACGACACTCACCCCATCCATCTGCACGCTGTGCGTTTTCAAATTCTCGATCGCCAGCACTACGAGCCGTGGACTTACCTGACGAAGAAGGAATTTCGATTCCTGGGCCCGCGCACGCCACCGGAACCATGGGAGGCCGGCTGGAAAGACACCGTCCGTGCCGATTCCAAGATGCTGACGCGCATCATCGTCCGCTTTGATTCCTATCCCGGGCGCTACGTGTGGCACTGCCACATCCTGGAGCACGAAGATAACGAGATGATGCGGCCGTACGAAATTGTGGCCGGGTAGAACGGTTGTCAGTTGTCAGTTGCCAGTTGTCAGTTGCCAGTGAGCTGGTTGACGGTGGCTGGTTGGCAGTTGTCGGTCGGCGGTCGAAATAAGTTGCGGTGTCATCCTGAGCGCAGCCGAAGGGACCCCGACCGCTGAAAAGATATACGACGATAGTGGTCCCTCGGCTACGCTTCGCTCGCTCGGGATGACACCTTGAAGAAAAGTCACCTTGCCCCGTATCAGGGCACGACCTTGGTCGGCTGATCACGCCGCGATCTGAGCCGCGGGCTGCGACAATGCTTTGTATCAGGGCACGACTTCAGTCGTGCCGATAAGACCCCCGTAAAACCTGAGCCGCTTCAGCGGCGACACCCCGCCTTGTACAATGGCCCAACCATTCAGCCCATGAACATTCAAGACGCCCGCGACGAATTTCCCGCGCTCAGTCAGCAGGTCTTTCTCGACTCTGCCTGCGTCAGCCTTGCGCCGCAGCGCAGTGTGAATAAGCTGCGCGCCTTCCTCGACATGGCCGCTCTCTGCCCATCGGGGTCGTCGACGCAACATCACCTCGACATGGACTCCATGCGCAGCGCGGCGCGTCCGCAGATCGCACGGCTGATCAACGCCGACCAACGCGACATTGCCCTGGTCGAGAGCACCAGTCACGGTCTGAATCTGGTCGCGAATGCATTAACGTTGCAACCCGGCGATCGCGTCGTCATCTGCGACCTCGAATTCATGGAGGTCGCCGTACCCTGGGTGCAGAAGCGCCAGGAGATCGGCATCGAGATCGACACCATCCCCAATCGCGACGGCCGGATTCTGATCGAGGACATCGAAGCCGCCATCATGCCCAAGACCCGCGTCGTCGCTATCAGCTCGGTTCAATGGAGTAACGGCTTCCGCTGCGATCTCGACGCGCTGTCCCGGCTCTGCCGCGAGCGCGGCGTCTTCCTGATCCTCGACGCCGTGCAGCAGATCGGATCGATTCCACTCGATGTGCAGCGAACTCCCGTCGACGCGATTGCCTGCGGAGGACACAAGTGGCTGATGGCGCCGTTCGGCTGCGGCTTCCTCTACTTGAGCAAGGAATTTCGCGCGAAGGTTAAGCCGCCACTGGCCGGATATCTGTCGGTTGCCGATCCCGAGGGAGGATGGGATACGTATTTCGAAACACCCTCGATCGTCCCCGTGCGCGAGTTTGAGTTCATTCACGATACGCGGCGCTGGGAGACGGGCGGAACGGCGAACTATCCCGGCGCAATCGGGTTGGCGGAGTCGGTCGGACTCATTAACGACATCGGCATCGAGAATGTCGGCCGGCATGTGCTCTCGCTCACCGACTACCTCATCGAGCAACTTCACCAGCACAAGATTCGGGTGGTCACGCCCGAAGCTCGTGAAGAGCGCTCCGGCATCGTCACCTTCACCCTTGACGAGCTTGGCGACAACATCGCGCTCATGAATTTCCTGCAGGAGCAGAAGGTACTGGTTTCGGTCCGCTACACCTCAAACGTAGGCGGGGTGCGCGTCTCGTGCCATCTTTTCAACAACACCGGCGACCTTGACCGGCTGGTGGAACTTGCCGGCGCATTTGTTCGCCGCCACGCAAAGGCAAACGCCTGATGGCAGCCGATCCAGTCCCACAATTCGAGCTTCATGCCCAGGCCGTGGCCAACGAGCAAGGGCTTGTCCGCAAGCTCACTGAGCGCCAGATGAGCATGATCGCCATTGGCGGTGCGATCGGCACGGGTCTGTTCCTGGGCAGCGCGCTGGCGGTGCGTACCGCCGGGCCCGGCGTCATCCTCAGCTACATCTTCACCTCGATCATCGCACTGCTGCTGATGTTCTGCCTGTCGGAAATGGCGGTGGCTCATCCGACGGCGGGATCGTTCGGCGTCTATGCCGATCTCTACGTCTCGCCGTGGGCAGGCTTCGTGGTGCGCTACACCTATTGGGCGGCGCAATCGATCGCCGTCGGCGGAGAAGCCGTAGCTGCGGCCATCTATACGCAGTGGTGGTTCCCGCATACTCCCGCGTGGGCGTGGGTTGTGTTCTACTCGGCGCTGCTCATCTACATCAACGCGCGCAGCGTCGGCGCCTTCGGGTCGTTCGAGTACTGGTTCTCGATGATCAAAGTAAGCGCCATCGTCGTGTTCATCCTGCTGGGCACCGCGGTGCTGCTGGGCATTCATCAGCAACGGCCGATTGGCCTGGACAACTTTCATGCCAATGGCGGCTTCCTGCCGCACGGATGGCTCGGCGTCTGGCTGGCGTTGGCGTTCGTAATATTCGGCTTCATTGGGACCGAGGTGGTCGCCGTCACCGCAGGCGAGGCGCAGGATCCCGAGCGCTCCGTCCCGCGCGCTATGCGCACCATGCTCCTGCGGCTGGTGATTTTTTACGTCGGCGCGATCACGGTTCTGGTCGGCGTGGTTCCCTGGACGCAAATTCAGCCGGGACAAAGCATCACGGTCAGCCCGTTCGTTCACGTCTTCGACGTAATGCATGTGCCCATTGCGGCGCACATCGTCAACTTCGTCGTGCTGACCGCGGCACTGTCCGGCATGAATTGCTGCCTGTACCTGGCAACGCGCATGATCTTCTCGCTGGCCCGTGGTGGCTACGCGCCGGAAGCGCTGGGCCGTGTCTCACGACGAGGCGCTCCTGTACGCGCGCTGATGGTGTCCGCTGGGGGACTGGGGATCGCGACCGTGTTCGCCTTTCTGTTTCCCAATTCCGCGTACGTGTACATGTTCGGCATCGCGCTCTTCGGCGGACTCTTTGTCTGGCTGATGATCTTCGTCACGCATCTTTTCTTCCGCAGAAAATGGCAGGCCCAGGGTGGCCGCAAGCTGCCCGTGCAGATACCGCTCTTCCCGGTTACCACGATCATCGGCGCGCTCGCGGTGCTGGCTATCATCGTCTCGACCTGGTGGGTCGAGGGCATGCGTCCCACGCTGGAGTCGGGGATACCGTGGCTGATCGCGCTGACCGCGCTGTATTACGCCTGGGGGCGCAGTCGGCGACGCGTGTAGTTTGAGTCGACAATTCGGCAACCTGACAGATTTGATCCCAGATGAGGCGTCATCCCTGAGCGGAGCGGCCGCCATCTTCTGGCGGACGCGGAGTTCGAAGGACCTCTCCCCGGAGTATCGCGGCCTTAGCGGTCCTTCGGCTCCGGATCGCAAACGGCGCGATCCTGCGCTCAGGATGACACCTTTATTGAGCTGAGATCGCACTGTGCCCTGCGGTGCTGAGCACGGTTTCTCCTATCCACACAAGATCTGACGCAGATCGCGCCGCCGACTTTCTTGTTTCCGTTGCAAAAGACCCACACCCCATGTGACCCGAGTCACAGCCGCCCGTGCGCCCACTCACTGCCCTCGGGTACATCTCTCGGCGATGGTAAAAGGTTCCCCGGTGTGTGATTGCTGCTGGGTGAAAGCGAGGCTTCGAGTGAAGCGCTGCTGTCTGATTTTTCTTGCCGGCTTGCTGCTGGCTACGGCGTCGGCCGCACAACAATCGCCTGCGACTCCCGGCAAAAAGCACGTCGCATCCGCCAAGGCCGCCGCTCCGGCGAAGATGGGCAACGACGAGTGCCTGGCCTGCCACAACGATCCCACGCTGAGCAAAGACGAGAACGGCAAGCCGATCAGCCTGCATGTCGACGATGCGAAGTTCAAAGGCTCCATCCACAGCGTCTTCGGTTGCACCGATTGCCATACGGACATCAAGGCGTTCCCGCACGACCCCACGCCCAAGAAGCCGGTGTGCGCCACCTGTCACGCCGACCAGCAGGCCGCCTACGACCGCGGTGTCCACGCGAAAGCCGCCGCTGCGGGCAACACGAACGTCGCCAAGTGCCAGGACTGTCATGGCAGCGTGCACGAGATTCTGCCGGCGAGCGATCCCAAATCGAAGGTCGCCCACGCCAACATCCCGCAGACCTGCGGCGCCTGCCACGGGCAGAAATTCGCGATGGCCTCGGGCGGCATGACCGCAGCGGCCTTCAACTCCTACCAGGAAAGTGTTCACGGCAAGGCGGTCGCCGCCGGTTCCGACAAGGCTGCAGTCTGCACGGACTGCCACGGCCAGCACGACATCCTGGGTGCGGGCGATCCGAAGTCGCCGATCAACAAATTCAATGTCCCCGCGACCTGCGCCAAGTGCCATAACGACGTTAAGCAGCAGTATGTGCAGAGCGTGCACGGCCAGGCCATCGCGCGCGGCAACTGGCAGGCGCCGGTCTGCACCGATTGCCACGGCATTCACACCATCAAGGCGCCCAAGGACGCGAACTCGTCCGTCGCTGCAGCCAACGTCAAGAACACCTGCGCTTCATGCCACGAAGGAGTACGCCTCTCCAGGGAATTCGGCGTGCCCGGCGGCCGGGTCACGTCGTACATGGCGAGCTATCACGGATTGGCTTCGGAGGTTGGCTCGAACACCGTCGCCAACTGCGCCAGCTGTCACGGTGTGCACAACATTCTGCCGCAAAGCGATCCTCACTCGACCGTCAACCATGCCAATCTGGCGAAGACCTGCGGCCAGTGCCATCCCGGCGCAAACGAGAAGTTCATCGCCAACAAAGTTCACCTGGATCCCACATCCAAGGCAGACGTCGGCAGCAAGCTCATCGGGATGATCAAGAAGTTCTACCTGTGGATGATCTTTGCTGTAATCGGCGGCATGGTGCTGCACAACCTGATCGTCTTCCGCAAGAAGCTGATCCTGCACCGCATCGGCCAGCCGCGCATTCTGTTCCGCATGACGCTGGAACAGCGCATCCAGCACCTGGCGTTGCTGACCAGCTTCTTCACGCTGGTGCTCACCGGATTCGCATTGCGCTATCCGCAATCGTGGCTGGCGATGATCTTCGTTCACGAGCTGGTGCGCAGCTACATTCACCGCATCGCCGGCGTAGTCTTGATCGCGGTCAGCTTGTTCCACCTCTGGTACGTCATCGCCAAGCCGGAGGGCCGCCGCCTGATTCAGGACATGTTGCCCGACTGGAAGGATGTCACCGACGCGCGCGACGCGTTCCGTTATTACCTGGGATACAGCGAGCAGCGTCCGATGTTCGGCCGTTTCACCTACGCCGAGAAGATGGAATACTGGGCGCTGGTGTGGGGCATGTTCGTCATGGCCTCGACCGGCTTGATGGCATGGTTCAAAGTCGGCGTGGGCGAACGCGTTCCGGGATGGTGGGTCGATGTCGCCATTACCATTCACTGGTACGAGGCTGTGCTGGCCACGCTCGCCATCATCGTGTGGCACTTGTACGGCGTCATGTTCGACCCCGATGCCTACCCGATGAACTGGGCTTGGTACGACGGCAAGATGTCGATTGAACATTACGAACACGAACATCCGCTGGACATTGGAGCTCTTGACAAGGCGCAAGGTTCAGAGGAAAAAGACCAAACACAACCGGCGGAGACGGCTGAAGAAGAGACGGCCGAAACTACCGGCAGCCGCAAGTAGTGAACCGGAGTGCGGGATCGATGCGGTCCCGCACCCATTTAGTGGGATTGCCGATTGACATTTCGCTGTCCGACGATTCCACTGCAGTTGTTCTGCAACACTTTGTGCGCTTTTGCACTTGGGTGAGGCAAGGAAGGAAACGGCATTTCAATGACTGAGGACACTCAGGGGGTGGATCCTCTGCGCGAACATCCGCCGGCTTCGCGCCATCTCATCAAGAACCCGATCAGCCTGATCGGCTTGGCGCTGGCCGCTGTGGCATTGGCCAATATTATTTTTCTTGTCCTGATCGATCTCCTGGCCAGCCAACCGTCGCCGTACATCGGCGTGCTCGCCTACATGGTGGCGCCCGCGTTTCTGGTGTTTGGACTGATTCTGGTCCCCGCGGGAATGTTCTGGGAGCGGCGGCGGCGTCTGAAATCAGCGGGTGCAGCGGGCTCTTTCCCCAGCCTCGATCTCAACAATCCGGCGCAGCGCAGTACAGCTGCTTTCGTCCTCAGCTTCGTGGTGATGTTCTCGCTGATCAGCGCGGTGGGCAGCTACAAGGCGTACGAGTACACCGACTCCGTGCAGTTCTGCGGCCAGCTGTGTCACAACGTCATGCACCCGGAGTTCACGGCCTATCAGGCTTCGCCGCACGCGCGTGTCGCCTGCGTGGAGTGTCACGTCGGCTCAGGCGCCAGTTGGTATGTAAAATCCAAGCTTTCCGGGGCGCGCCAGGTGTACTACGCGGCGATGGGAACCTTTCCCCGGCCGATTCCGACGCCTGTCCATAACCTTCGTCCGGCTCCCGACACGTGCGAGCAGTGCCACTGGCCCAAGAAGTTCTGGGGCGCGCAGTTGAAGACCTTTACGCATTACGGCAGCGACGAGCAGAACACGCCGCGCGTGATTCGCCTGCTCATCAAGACCGGCGGCGGAGATCCGGCGCTCGGCCAGGCTGGTGAAGGAATTCACTGGCACATGAATATCAACAACAAGATCACCTACTTCGCCAGCGATGAGCAGCGACAGGTGATTCCCTGGGTGCGCATCGAAGACGCACAGGGCAACGTGACCGAGTACACCAGCAAGGACAATCCACCAAAGCAGGACCTGATCGACAAAGCCAGCAAACGCCGCATGGATTGTATCGACTGCCACAACCGTCCCTCGCACGTATACACTCCGCCCGATCTGTCGGTGGATCGCAGCATTACCGGACACACCATCGACGCCAGCCTGCCCTTCATCAAGCAGCAGGGTGTGCAGGTCTTGACGGCCGACTACAAGACCACAGACGACGCTGAGAAGGCCATCGCCGACAACATCAATAAGTTCTATCAACAGAAATATCCCCAGCTGGCCAACAGCAAAGCTGACAGCGTGAAGAGCTCAGTGGCCGAATTGCAGCGCATCTATCGCACGACGTTCTTTCCGGACATGAAGCTGAACTGGAAGACGCATCCCAACAACATCGGGCATTTCTACTTCCAGGGTTGCTTCCGCTGCCACGATGGCAATCACGTCAGCAAGGACGGCAAAGTCATCAGCAAGGATTGCAACTCGTGCCACACAGTGCTGGAACAAGTTGAGGGCACCACGCAAGTCGCGCAAATGCCTTCGCAGCCATTCAAGCATCCCGTTGACATCGGAGACCTGAAGGACGTGAATTGCTCCGACTGCCACAATGGGGGAGTGGGGCCGTAGTCGGTTGTCAGTTGTCGGCTGCCAGTTGCCAGTTGCTAGCAGCTGGTAGTCTAGCAGCCGATTGCAGTAGTCAGGGCTTTCACGATGCCTCCGCGTCGATCGTGTCCATAGCGCGGAGGCTTCAGTTTTTTATGGGTGTCCGCTCATTCGTCGAGGTTCGGCGTCTACTCACTCTGAGTGTCATCCTGAGCGGAGCATTCGCGCAGTTTGCGAATGCGGAGTCGAAGGACCCCTATCATCCCCAACTCTGTCATCCTGAGCGCAGGCGTACCGCCGGGGTCGAGCGAACCCTCCCGCGGGGGTCTTATAGCTGTAGGGGTTCCTCGGCTGCGCTTCGCTTCGCTCGGAATGACACCAAAGAGGAGGCGGGGCTCAGGATGACACTCTTTCAGCCCGCCGAGTGCCGCATGGCAATAACTGGCAACCGGTAACCGACAACTGACAACCACCCCAAAGTGACGTCCGTCACAACCCCTGGTGACACCACTCACGGCCTCCTGGGTCGCTGAACTCCTATCTTGGAGGCATAGAAACGAGCCGTAATAGTGGGGAGTGAAGAAAACATCATGACGACCACCGGCAACACCCATCCGGCAAGCAAGAAAGAATACAAACCGCGGCTGATCTTCTGGGAAGTCACCAAAGGCTGCAACCTGCGCTGCATTCACTGCCGCGCCACGGCGACGGAGCTGATGTCGCCGGCCGACCTGCCGACGGGCAAGGCGCTCAACATCATTTCGCAGATTGCCGAGTTCGCCAATCCCATCCTCGTGCTCAGCGGCGGCGAGCCGCTTTACCGGCAAGACATTTTCCAGCTCGCCGAATACGCCAACAGCCGCGGCATTCGCACCGCGCTGGCGACCAACGGAACCCTGGTGACCAAGGACGTCGCCGAGAAGATCAAGAACTCGGGCATCAAGCGTGTCTCCATTTCGCTCGACGGCGCCGATGCCACCACGCACGACACCTTCCGCGGTATCCCGGGCGCGTTCGACGCGGCCGTGTACGGCATGCGCAACCTGCAGCAGTTCGGCGTCTCGGTCCAGATCAACACCACCATCGCGAAACACAACGCGCATCAGCTCCCCGACGTGCTGACTCTGGCGCGACGGCTGGGCGCGGACGCGCTACATACATTCCTGCTGGTCCCCGTAGGCTGCGGCGTCGATATCGCCGCCGAGCAGATGGTCGCTCCGGATGAATACGAGCGCATGCTCAACTGGTTCTACGATCAATCGCTCGAAGGCGGCATTGAACTGAAAGCGACTTGCGCTCCGCATTATTTCCGCGTGATGCGTCAGCGGAAAGCGGCCGACCGCCTGGCCGGACGCGAGACTGCGGCTCCTGCGATCGCGCATCCACACGAGATTGGCCCGACCGACATGACCATGCCCGGCTCAACCGGCATCTCCCTGAAGCCGAGCGGTGGACCGCCGGTGGGACACACCGGCAACTTCGGCAGCCACCCTGGCGACATGAATGCCATGACCAAAGGCTGTCTGGCCGGAACCGGTGTCTGCTTCATCTCGCACGAAGGCGAGGTTTTTCCTTGCGGCTATCTTCCCGCGATTGCCGGCGACCTGCGCAAGCAAAGCTTTGCCGAGATCTGGAACGAGTCGGCCGTGTTCCACGCGTTACGTGACGATGACAACCTGAAAGGTAAATGCGGCTGCTGCGAGTTCCGGCACGTCTGCATGGGCTGCCGCGCCCGCGCCTACGCCGCCACCGGCGACTTCCTGGCGGAAGAGCCGTTCTGCGTGTATGAGCCCGGGACCTCGAACCAAATGGTCCGCGAAATCGCTGCGGCGAAAACCGCTCACTGAGACTTAAGTCATACCCGCTGGAACATTGGCGAATCAGGATTCGAAGATGGCCGCCCACATCAGAATCAGCAACGCACAGACTTCCCGAATGCGAGCGATGGTCATTCCCCGCGAGCATGGCGCCTGGGGCATGCTTCTGGTTCCGCTGGTCACGGGAGGAATCGTAGCGCTGCGCGGCGGCGGCAATGCGAGCGCGCTCACGCTCTTTCTCGTCGCAGCTCTGTCGCTGTTCTGGCTGCGCACGCCGGTCGAGAGCTGGCTGGGCACTTCGGCCATCAAAGCGCAGACCGAACGCGAACGCAAAATTGTTCTCCGTACGATCGTGGCGATTGCGGCACTGGCGCTGGCAAGCGTAATAGCCCTGCTGTGGAACGGCAACCGCGGCCTTATGCTGATCGGCGCAATCGCCGGATTGGCTTTCGCGATTCAGTCGGGCGTGAAGAAGCTCGGCCGCAAAGGCAGAATGCCCGCGCAGATCATCGGGGCGATCGGTCTGAGCTCCTCAGCCGCTGGAGCCTACTATGTCGCCACCGGACATCTGGATCGAACCGCGATCGCGTTATGGCTGGCGAACTGGCTTTTCGCCGGCGATCAAATTCACTTTGTGCAGCTTCGAATTCACTCCAGTAAGGCCGAGAGCTTTGAGGAAAAGTTGCACGCTGGGTCTGCCATTTCTGTGGATGCAGGTCGCGCTGATCCTTACCGTTCTCGCTGCCTGTCGCTTCAGCTTCTTTCCCGCAGCCGCAGCCGCGGCATTTCTTCCTGTCTTACTGCGTGGGATGCTGTGGTTCTTGCGCGGCCGCCGACCCCTCGATGTGCACAAGCTCGGCTTCAGTGAGTTAGGCCAGTCGCTTCTGTTTGGCGCCTTACTATGTGCCGGCTTCCTGATCTAGCTGCCGGCTTGCCTCTGTCCCGTACAATGTTCCCAAGTCTTCCGGGTGAAACGCGGCGCGCCCTTGGCGGCCGCTCGTCTTGCCTAAGACAATGCGCTGGCGGCGTGGATTGGCACACTTCATGTCCTGATCCCGCAAAAAGCCAAGCTGCCCTCAGGCAGAGAACCTCATCCAACGGAAGGCTATCGCCTCGTCTACCCGACGAAGCACGGGAGTGAGCGCAGATCAAATCATCGAAAGGCAGTGGCGTATGTGGGCTTGGCCGAGACTTACATGTTCCCTGGTTCTAATGTCAGTAGCTTCGTTCGCGCAACAATCAGCAGCACCAGGAGCAACGCGATCCGCTTCCGGAACGTTCGTGCTGACTACTACGGCGTTCGCATCGGGCGCAGAGATTCCTGAGCAGTACACGTGCAAGGGCCATGACGCCTCTCCGCCTCTGCAATGGAGTGGCGCTCCGGTAAAGACCGGCAGCTTCGTCATGATCATGGACGATCCCGACGCGCCCTCCGGCGTGTGGGTGCATTGGGTGATGTGGAACCTGCCGCGGTCGGCGCACGCGCTGCCGGAAGACGTGGCCAAACGAGGGCGAGATGGACGATGGCTCACGCCAGGGCAACAACAGCTTCCAGAGGGTCGGCTACAACGGACCATGTCCTCCGCCCGGACACACGCATCGCTACTTCTTCCGTCTTTACGCGCTCGATGAAAAGCTCGCACTCACACCGCCGGTGGGCCGCGGTGATGTCGATGCTGCGATCAAAGGTCACGTGCTAGCGGAAACCGAGTACATGGGGACCTTCCATCGCTAGCGCGCGCGCATCCAGGATAGAGCGGCCATCGCGCCGCCGGGATTCTTCACCGGATAGAATGGCTGCTCCGGAATGGGGATGATGCACGGTACCTGGATCTTCTGGCTCATTTTTAATGTGTTCGTGCTGGCGATGCTGGCGCTCGACCTGGGCGTCTTCCATCGCGAGAAGCACGTGGTCGGCGTTCGCGAAGCCATTGGCTGGACGGCGGCCTGGGTCGGGCTGGCTGGCCTGTTCGCGGTTCTGATTTATTTCTTCGGCCACACCATGGTCGGCGAGCCCGGACGGGCAAACTCGCAGCTCACCCTCGAATTCATCACCGGATACATCATCGAGCAGTCGCTCAGCGTCGACAATCTTTTCGTCTTCCTGCTGATCTTCCGCTACTTCAAAGTGCCGCAGGAGAACCAGCACGTGGTGCTGTTCTGGGGCGTGATCGGCGCACTCGTCATGCGCGCCATCTTCATCGCCACCGGCGTTACGCTGCTGAACCGCTTCCACTGGATCGTCTACATCTTCGGCGCCATCCTGATTTACAGCGGCGTCAAGTTGCTGCGCCAGCACGGCGCCGACATTCATCCGGAAAAGAATCCGCTGCTGCGCGCCTTCCGCAAAATCTTCCGCATGACCGAGAACTACGAAGGCCGCAAGTTCTTCGTGCGCCGCGATGCGCTGACCTTACGCCACTCCGCTCGCGCTGGTGCTGATCGTCGTCGAGACTACCGACCTGCTCTTCGCCGTCGATTCCATCCCCGCAGTTCTGGCTGTCACGCGCGAGCCATTCATTGTCTACACCTCAAACGTTTTCGCCATACTGGGACTGCGCTCGCTGTTCTTCGCCCTGGCCGGAATGCTGGAGCGCTTTCATTTGCTCCACTACGGGCTGTCGATCATCCTGATTTTTATTGGCTCGAAGATGCTGGCAGCGGACTATGTCGACATCCCAACGGCTCTGGCATTAGGCATCGTGGGAACGATCCTGGCGGGGTCTTTGCTGCTCTCACTGGTGTTTCCGAAGAAACAACCCTCTACGAGTCAATAGCTTAGGTGCAAATCTTGAGACGTTCGGCGGAACCGCTTGGCGTGGTCGTGTATTTATTACATGTCAATACAGAGAAACGCAACAATAAGCCGCAATCGACTGATAATGTTGGGAATATAAAGTTCAAAATTAGCGCCAAATACCCCACTGAATGTGCTATGATGTACTTAGATTTGAAATTGAGCGACATCGTCCCTGCCTATCCGGCGGGGTTTTTGCTTTTCGGGGGCAAGAGTTCTTAGCGGGCTGGACTGGGCTTACTGGAAGCGGATGTTGTCGCCGCTGACGATGGAATGCTTCTGGTACCTGGCATCGTCACGCAGCGGATGGTCGAGCCGGTAATGGGCGCCTCGGCTCTCTTCGCGCGCCAGCGCTGAGCGCGCAATCAGCCATCCCGCTTGCAGGATATTGGCGGCTTCATGGGCGCGGCGATCGCCGGTGGCCGGCAATTGGGAGTGCAGCGAGCGCAACTCGGGCACGACTTCTTGCAGCGTCTTGCCGTCGCGCACCACGCCGACGTGCTGCCACATCAGGTCCTGAACTTTCCGGATCAACTTCTCGGTCTCGGCGGCATGACCGTTGCCGCTCGCACTCAACATGCGCGAAGGTGCGCTTGAGGCGCCGGTCCTCCTCACGCCGGTTTGCTCGCGCATGCTTTGGGCCGCGCGTGCTCCGTACACCAAACCCTCGAGTAGCGAATTGCTGGCCAGGCGATTCGCTCCATGAACGCCGGTGCAGGCAACTTCGCCGGCGGCGTACAGACCGGGCAGCGAAGTCTGCCCCCACAAGTCGGTGCGAACGCCACCCATCGCGTAATGCGCGGCCGGGCGTATCGGCACCAGCTCGGCGGCAATGTCGATGTTGTATCGCATGCAAGTGGCGTAGATGGTCGGGAAGCGCTTGCGCACGCGGTCGGCATCCAGATGTGTCAGGTCGAGGTACACAGCAGCGTCGGGCCGCTTTGCCAGATCAAGCTCGTGGGTGATGGCGCGGGCCACCACGTCACGCGGCGCCAGCTCGGCCAGCTCGTGATACTTCGGCATGAAGCGCTTCAGCTCGGCATTGCGCAGGTAAGCGCCTTCGCCACGCAGCGCTTCGGAAAGCAGAAATCGCGGAGCGCCTTTCAGGTACAGCGCCGTGGGATGGAATTGCACGAACTCCATGTCGCTGATTTCGGCGCCGGCGCGAAACGCCATGGCTACACCGTCGCCGGTTGCGACCTCGGGATTGGTGGTGTTGCTGTAAACATGGCCGAGCCCGCCGGTAGCGAGCAGCACGGAGTTGGCGCGAATCTCGTGCAGCTGGCCGGATTGATCGAGCACTCGAACGCCGACCACGCGGCCATCTTCCAGCAGCAGGTCGGTGGTGAACTCGAATTCACGGAAGTTGATGGGCTCGATGGCGGCGGCTTTGCGGTACAGCGCGCGGCCAATCTCGCGGCCGGTCGAGTCGCCATGAGCATGCAGCACGCGGTTGCGGCTGTGCGCGCCTTCACGCGTGAAGGCGATTTTGGCTCCGGCACGGTCGAACTCGGTGCCCCACTCCATCAACTCCTCAATGCGGGGCGGACCTTCTTCGACCAGCACACGCGCGGCATCTTCGTTCACCAGACCGTCGCCGGCCTTCAGCGTGTCTTCCAGATGCAGCGAAACTTCGTCGTCATCGCTGAGCGCGGCGGCGATGCCGCCCTGCGCGTATTGCGTGTTGGACTCGGTGACTTCACGCTTGGCCAGGCAAAGAACGCGGCCGGCGGAAGCGAGTTCCACGGAGGCGCGAAGTCCGGCAATACCCGCGCCAACAACGATGAAATCGGTTTCAGAAGGAAGAGCTGGCATCGCTGATTTCATGGTAGCACGCAGTTTGCGGAGAGGAAGGCGACGTGGAATGCGGCGGATGCAGAACGCGAAGAGACCCGTGGTGTAAGAGGACTTCGTTCGGACGTCTGCGGACCGCGGGACGCTGTTAGGCGTAGGGGTCCTTCGGCTCCAGCGTGCGAGGGCGGCACGCCTCCGCTCAGGATGACACAGCCTTGAGATGGAACGAACTTTGTCGCGCTTCTGGCTTTCGCTTCTTGCGTCGCGTTGGTTGCGGATGCTGCATACAGCGGTTCCATTTACACTAGACGCTTGACTCGCATCCCGGTAAAAACTCCTTCGCGCTCGTACGACGTGCTTGTGGACCGCGGACTTCTCAGTTCCGCCGCCAACGTGTTGCGCGAACTCGTGCCGCAAAGCTCGCGCCTCTTTGTCCTCACGTCGCCGCCGATTGCGAAACACTGGGCAAAGCCGTTGCGCAAAAGCTTCAGCAAGGCTGGCCGCGAACTCGAGTTCCTCAGCATTCCCGAGGGCGAGCGATTCAAGACCCTCGCGCAACTGGAGAAGCTGGCCGAGCAGATGGTTCGCGCCGGAGGCGACCGTCAATCGGTGCTGCTGGCGCTGGGCGGCGGGGTGGTCGGCGATGTTGGCGGGTTCCTGGCATCGATTTTCCTGCGCGGTATTCCGGTCGTCCAGATTCCCACGACGCTGCTCGCGCAAGTCGATTCGGCCATCGGCGGCAAGACCGGCGTCAACCTGAAGGGAGGCAAGAACCTTCTGGGAACATTTCATCAGCCGCTGACGGTGCTGGTTGATCCCGACGTGCTGGCGACGCTGCCGGAACGCGAATACCGCTCCGGCCTTTTTGAGGCGATGAAGTACGGCGTCATTCGCAATCCTGAGTTGTTTGACCTGATGGAACGGCACCGGGATGCGCTTCTAAAGCGCGACGGCGATCTTCTCGAGAAGCTGATCGTCGAGTGCATTCGTATCAAGGCCGACGTGGTAAGCGGCGATGAGCGTGAAGGCGGCGAGCGTCGTATCCTGAATTTCGGACACACCGTTGGCCACGCTCTGGAAGCGGAGACGGGCTACAAGCAGCTGCTCCACGGCGAGGCGGTAGGTTGGGGAATGATTGCCGCTGCCGCTATCGGCGAGAGCGCGCAACTGACCGACAGCGCGACGGCCCGGCGCATCATGAATCTGGTGCACTCGTATGGGCCACTGCCGAAGGTCGATGTCAACGCCAAGCGCATCTTCCAACGTCTGCTGTCGGACAAGAAAACCGTCGGCGGTGTGCCGCACTTTGTTCTGGCCACGGAGATCGGCAAGGTGAAAGTGGTCAACAACATTACGCGGGAAAACATAATCGACGCCGTGAAGAACCTCGGACGCTGAACGAATAGAGAAAAGTTTAGTGATGCAGACCGTTGGCAGAATTCGAAGAATTGTACGCGGCGACGAGACGACTCAGAGGCGAAAGCCGGCTACTCTCATTGATCTCCATGACGCACCTCAAGGTGCGCCCCTTCAAACACCTTTCCTCCGGACCGCTCATGCCTAAGGAAATGAACGATCGCGAGCGCATTGTGGGCGCGGCGCCGGCTGGTGCGCGCGACGAAGCCTCGGCATCGGCTGCGGTGCGCGACATGTTCACCTCGATTGCCCCGCGCTACGACCTGCTGAATCATGTGCTGTCGATGAACGTCGATCGCGTGTGGTGGAACCGCACTGCGCGGATATTCGCTGACATCCTGCAACGCCCGAACGCGCGGGTGCTCGACCTGTGCTGCGGCACCGGCGACATGACCTTTGCGCTGCATCGCCGCATGAAAGGCGCCGGCGCTCAACTCTTCGGCGCGGATTTCTCGCACGCCATGCTGGTGCGCGCGGAGGAAAAATCCGGCGAACGCAAGATTCGCTGGATTGAAGCCGACGCGCTCAATCTGCCGTTTGCGTCGAACCATTTTCAACTGGTGACGTCGGCGTTCGGCTTCCGCAACTTGGCGAACTACGATGCCGGGCTGACGGAGATTTTTCGCGTGCTCGCGCCTGGCGGCGAGATGGGTATCCTCGACTTCGGCGAACCCAAAGGGCTGATTGGCAAAGTCTATCGTCTGTATTTCAAGCGCGTGCTTCCGGCGATCGGCACCATGATCTCAGGCGTCAACGGTCCGTACGCGTATCTGCCGGCGTCGGTGTTGCGCTTCCCTGCCCCTGACGAGATGTTGCAGCGCATGCGTGACGTGGGCTTCACGGATGTGTCGTGGACGCCGTATACGTTTGGGATCGCGGGGCTGTATCGGGGGAGAAAAGCAGGGGCTAGGGATTAGGGGTCAGGGGTTAGGCATCTGTAGTTAACTGCGACCTTCATATTGCGCTTGAACTAAGAATGCCTCCAACGAGCATTTCAATCGCGCATCCAGGGCCGGCAGAGTGGTTCTGCTCGCTTGCTTCATCGGCTCAGTGCTGCTCGCGCTGGACGGCCTTAAGACACATCAACGTTGGGAAGTAATACTGGGCGGTCTCGCATTGCTTTTCTGGGGTTCAGGAATTGTTTACTTGTGCATTAAGCGATACCGCAGGGCTAAGGCGAATCCGCACGACTAATCGCCGCTCTCCGGAACTCTTAACTTCTACTCCCTGGCCCCTGACCCCTAATCCCTGGCCCCTGCATTGAAGCTATCTTTCAGCGCGTCCTCTACCGTGTACTGAATCACGCGCTGGTAATCCACACTCAGAAACTGTTGCAGCCTGCTGGTGTCCATGGTGTAGGAGCCGATCAGGTACGGCAGCGCGTCCGGCGGGATCGACGAAATCCCGAACCTCCACATCAGCCGCAGCACCGTGCGAAACGCCGCCTTGGTTGGCGCCCGTTTGATGGTCGTTTGCGCGATCTCGGCGCAGCGCGCGATCGTCAGAGAGTCGCCGCGTCCGGCCACATTCATGATGTTCATCATCGGATCGCTGTCCGGCCGGTGCAGCAGGAACGTCAGCAGGCGCGCCATATCGTCCACATGCAGAAACTGGAAGCGCTTCTGCAAATACTTGGGATCGCGCGGCAGCATCAGCGGCAGGCGCTTGCCTTGGGCGCGCATGCGCATGCCGCGCTTGCCCTTGCCAGACGGAATTCCGCGCAGCGCATCGACAATGTAGTTCTCCACCGTCGCGCCGGTAAAAATATGCGGACGCAGGATGTAAATCCGGCAATCGCCCAGGCTCTCGGCGCGGTAGCGAACCACTTCGTCGCTCTCGCGCTTGTGGATGGCATACGGTAGCGTATGGGCGCGCAGAGCCGCGTCTTCCTTCACCGGCCCATCGGTCTCCGGCCCATAAGCTGCCACGCTGCTGGGGTAAATAAACTGACGTATCTTGCCGCCGGTGCGGTTGACCACGCTAATGGCTTCCATGACGCGCGCGGTGCCGGCCACATTGATCTGCCACATGCGCTCGACGTCGAGCACACCAGTTTGTTGCGGGTCGAGAACGAAGGCGAGGTGAATGACGGACTGAACGTCCGTTGCACGCAGCAGGTCGATCAGTTGCAGGCAGCTGGCCTCGCGGCCCAAGTCCATCTGCTCAAAGCGGACCAGCGAAGATTCTTCGGGTGGGCGCAGATCGACGCCCACCACCCGAAATTCCAACAGGTAAGGAAGCAGCCTGGTTCCCAGGTTCCCTGAAACGCCGGTGACCAGGACACTTCGGTTTGACCATGGTTACTGGGGTGACGATCCCGAGTTAGCCGGCGGTGGTGGCGGCGGAGGAGCCCCACCCGGACCCATGCCCGGCGCCATGCCCGGTCCACCTGGGCCGCCAGGACGCTGCGGACGAATGACTGTCTGCGGCATCGTCGGAGGCACGTCCGGTCCAAAGTAGGCGTCGTTCAATACCGGCGTGACGGAACCCTGCACCTGCGCCAGTTTGTCGGTGAACATCTGGCGCTGCAGCGTTTGCGAGATGCTGCTCTTCACCTCGCTCAAAGGCACCTCTCGCACCGACACAATTTTGTAAATGTAGAACGCAGCCGGATCCGAATAGACCGGAGAGATGTCGCCCGTCTTCATATCGAATACCGCTTCGTGTGCCTCGGGCAGCGAGCCAGGCCGGCGGGCGCCGACGTTCACGTCCGGCGGTGAGGTCTTGACCTCGCTGCTGTCCATGGCTTCCTTCTCCAGCTTGGTCGGATCTTCGCCGGCGACCCAGCGCTCCCTGATCTTGTCGGCCAGCGCCTTTTGCGTAGCCTGATCAGGCTTCGGCTTGTCGTTCGTCGCCTGCTGCATCGGGATGATGATGCGCTGCAGCGTGGCTTCCACGATACTTCTTCTTGTTCTGGTCGTAATATTCCTGGATCTGCTGATCCGTCGGATGCGAATACTCCGCCACGTAATGCTGATTCAAAGCTTCCGCCAGGATCTGGTTGCGGGCGAAGGTGAAAATCTGCTGCACCTTGGGATCGTTTTCCAGCCCGAGTTCGCGGGCGGCGTCAGACAGCGTCAGCAGCTTGGCGTATTGCGTGGCAAAGCGGCGCCGAACTTCCGGCGGCACCGGCCCTTTGTCCGCGGGCTGCAGAGCGCCGGTCAGCTCCTCGAACTGCTGCCGGGTCAAGCTGGAGACACAGCCCTTGGGCGCGACTCCGTTCTTGGGTGCGCAGGCGCCCTTCAAGGTGATGACGGGTTCGCTCATGGGAACGTTGCTGGCCGGCGGGGTGGTTGTCTTTGCCGGTTCGGTTGCAGCCGTATTCTGGCCGGCGGCGGGCGGCGTCGCCGGTTGAGCCGAGTTCATTTGTGCATAGCCGATGCTTGTCATGGCACACGACATCGTGAGTGCCAACAGTGTAGGACGTAACATGAAGAGATGTTCCTCCGGAATAGTACCGCCTGGGGGCGGCGCAGCTAGACGCAAAAATCGTACCACAAGCAACACCTCAACGGCGGTTAGCGGCCGTTAGGTTGGCGGATGGCCCGGGAACGTGAATAATCGAGGGATATGAGCGACGCGGCCACAACCGCCAACATGCAGCGCGAGAAGAAGGCCGTCGCCCTAAGTTCCATCTTTGCCGCCGTCGGCATTACCGTGCTGAAAGTGGTGGTGGGAGCTACCACCGGCAGCCTGGGCATCCTGTCAGAGGCCGCGCACTCCGGACTCGACCTGGTGGCAGCCATGGTGACTTACTTTTCGGTGCGTGTCTCCGACAAACCTGCCGACGCCGAACATCAATATGGCCACGGCAAAATCGAGAGCTTCTCCGCCTTCGTCGAGACCGGCCTGCTGCTGCTGACCTGCGTTTGGATCGTCTACGAGGCCGGTAAACGGCTCTTCTTCCATTCGGTTGAGATCGAACCGAGCATTTGGGCTTTCCTGGTGATGGGTATCTCCATCGTGGTGGACTCATGGAGATCGCGCAAGCTGCGTCGTATTGCCGACAAATACGACAGCCAGGCGCTGCAGGCCGACGCCCTGCACTTCAGTACTGACATCTGGTCAAGCTCGGTGGTTATTCTCGGGCTCGCGCTGGTGATGGCTGGACGTCATTACGCGCTGCCGTGGCTGGCGAAGGCCGACCCTATCGCGGCTCTGGTCGTCGCCTGCATCGTGGTCTACGTCAGCTCGCGCCTGGCGCTGCAGACCGTCGACACGCTTCTGGATGCGGCGCCCGCCGGAGTTCGCAGCCGCATCATCGAAACCGTGTATCGCGTGAACGGTGTACTCGAGGTCGAACGGGTTCGCATCCGTCGCTCGGGCAGCAAATATTTCGTGGACGTCGGTATCGCGATGTCGCGCAACGTTACGTTTCAGAAGTCGGAGCAGGTGGCCAATGACGTCTCCTCGCGTATCCGGCAGTTGCTTCCCGACGCCGACGTCGTGGTAAATGCCGTGGCGCGCGCCAGCCGCCAGGAAAGCCTCTTCGACCGGATACGAGCGGTCGCCACCCGCAATAACCTCAACGTGCACGACATCAGCGTGCAGGACATCGGCGGCAAGCTGCACGTCGAACAGCACGTGGAACTCGACGAGCGGCTCAGCCTGAAGCAGGCCCATGACCGCGTGACTCGGCTGGAGACGGAGATGAAACAGGAGGTCCGCGAGATCTCCGATATTCTGACCCACATCGAGAGTGAGCCGGCCACGATCGAAACCAGCGACGGATTGTTACGTGTACCGCGGTTCGAGGAACGCTTGCAGGCCGTTACCCAAGGGTTTCCCGAAGTAGTCGATGTACACGACTTGATGTTCAAGCGCGTGGGCGGCCGGCTGTATCTTTCGGCGCACATCACGATGCAGGACGATCTGCCGCTCTCGCGCGTCCACGATATCCAGACCGCCGTCGAAGGACGCTTCCGCCAGGAAGTGCCGGAGCTGTTCCGCGTGTTGATACACCCCGAGCCAATTACGGATAACCGGCGGTAGGAAATCAGTGGTCAGTGGTTAGTAGTTAGTGGTTAGTGGTCAGTGGTCAGTTGGCGGCTCTCAGCTTTTGGCAAAAATTGAAGGTCATCCCGGCCGGGGACAATTTTGTTAGGCGTTTTCAGCCCGCGGCAGCCGCCGTGCGCCGCCTAGCACCGTTTCGCAGCACAAGTTCACGCCAAACCAGTAAGCCAGCTCGCGATAATCGCCAACGTCAAACACCGCGATGTCAGCGTCCTTTCCGGCTTCCAGACTTCCCTTGCGAGATTGCAGGCGCAGCGCACATGCACCGTTGTAGGTCGCAGCCGTAATCGCCTCGGCGGGAGACATCTTCATGTGGGTGCACGCGGCCGACAAGACGAATGGCATCGACGGCGTGGGCGCGGTTCCCGGGTTGTAGTCGGTTGCCAGCGCGACTGCGACGCCCGCATCGATAAGCTTCCTGGCCGGCGGAAAGGAGTGCAGGCCAAGAAAATAGTTGGCCGCTGGAAGCAACGTGGCCACGGTTTCAGTTTTCGCCAACGCGGCCACATCGGCGTCGCTGACAAAGTCCATGTGATCGAAAGAGGCTGGGCCGAACTCGAGCAGCGACGAGAGCTCCGCCGCGGTGAGCTGGCAGACATGGGCACGAACTCCCAGCCCGTGATCGACCGCGCAGCGCAGGATACGCCGCGACTGCTCCATGGTGAAAGCTCCGCGCTCGCAAAACACATCCACAAACTCAGCCAGCCGCGCCGGGCCGCGCTCACCGCGTTGGTGAGGTCCGCCTCCCGCACCGGACGCCGGTTTCCATGCACCGTTTTGAAGGGGCGCGGCTTCAGCTGCGCCGTCACCACTCCCATTATTTTTCACTGCGGGCTTTAGCCCGCCGGCCGCCGGAATCATCTCCTCGCAAACAATCCGAACATATTCTTCCGGATTGTCGCGGTACTCGGGCGCAACCACATGGGCACCCAGCAGCGTCGGGATTACCGTTCCCTGCCACTGCCGTGAGGCATCGGCAATCGCTTCGAGGGACTTCATCTCGGCTTCAAAGCTCAGTCCGTAGCCTGACTTCGCTTCCACTGTCGTTGTCCCCTGCGCTGACATCTGGTCCAGAGCCCGCAGGACGTGCAAAGCCAGCTCCGCCTTCGAGGACTCGCGCACGCCGCTCAGGCTCGCGCGAATGCCGCCTCCGGCTGCGGCGATCTCCTCATAATTCGCGCCCGTAATCCGCTTCTCGAAATCGATGAGCCGCGGAGCTGTGAACACGGGATGCGTGTGCGAATCCACAAACCCCGGCAGCACCACTTTGCCGCGGCAGTTGATTTCTTCAACCGCCTCACGGTTTGATTGGAGCAGTTCGTGCCGTGTTACTTCAGCGGTAGGTCCAACGGCGACGATCTGTTTGCCGGAAATCAGCACCGCGCCGTCTTTCACGATGCCGAGTTCATGCATCTGCGCGCCACGCCTGGGAGAGTTGCTGTCCGATCGTCGCAGCGTGAGCAGCTGCGCGGCATGTGTGAGAAGAATGATCATGAGCGAGTACCAGAGTATCGCCCAAGCCGCATCTTTGCCAGAAGACGACACCGTGACCCCAGGAACCGACATGATTCGGCCAACAGAAGAAATGTCGTACCTACGGCACTCGACTTCGATTACTGATCCCACCCCAGCCGTGAACGGCTGGGCTAACCTATGTCGCGCTTACAGCGCTGATAATTCTGTTGCTACTTGGCGGGCGAACCGATGTCGCCTATAGCACTGACAATCTGTTACTACTTCCAGGCAGGCCAAGGCGTCAACTCTCAACCTCCCGCGCTGGACGCCGCTCACATCGCTGGGATACAAAGGTGGCATCATAAAGCGGAAGCGAGGCTTACTTCATGGCGAACGATACTGTCGAAACTACCTGTTGTGTCGTCGGCGGCGGTCCCGCCGGGGTCATGCTCGGCTATCTGCTGGCGCGTGCCGGCGTCGAAGTCACTGTGCTGGAGAAGCACAAGGATTTCTTCCGCGACTTCCGCGGTGACACCGTGCATCCCTCCACGCTCGAGGTCATGTACGAGCTCGGCATCCTGGAAGATTTTCTGAAGGTTCCTCATCAGACCCTGTCTTCCACCGGCGGAGTTTTTGGCGATTTCACATTCCGGGCTGCCGACTTCAGCACGCTACCAACGCACTGCAAGTATGTCGCACTGATGCCGCAGTGGGACCTGCTCGACTTTCTCTCCGGCAAGGCCAAACAATTTCCCAGCTTCAGCCTGCGCATGGAAAACGAGGCTGTCGATCTCATCAAGGAGGACGGCCGCATTCGCGGCGTGGTGTCGAACACGCCGGCGGGAACGCTGGAGATCCGCGCCGACCTGGTCGTCGGCTGCGACGGCCGGCATTCGCTTACCCGGCAGACAGGACACTTCGAGGTACTGGAGCAGGGCGTACCGATCGATGTGCTGTGGTTCCGCATCAGCCGCCAGGGCAACGATCCCGAGAATCTTTTTGGCAATGTCAACTATGGCGACGCGCTAATTCTCATCCCGCGCGACGACTACTTCCAAACGGCCATGGTGATCCGCAAAGGCGGGTTCGAGCAGATCCAGGAAAATGGCATCGAGGCTTTCCGAAATAAGATTCGGAAGATCGCACCCTTCCTGGGCGACCGGGTTGAGGAACTGAAAGAGTGGGACCAGATCAAACTGCTCTCGGTGCAGATCAACCGTCTGCGCCAGTGGTATCGTCCGGGACTGCTGTGCATCGGCGATGCCGCGCACGCCATGTCGCCGGTCGGCGGCGTCGGCATCAACCTCGCAATTCAGGACGCGGTTGCGACCGCGAACCTGCTGGCCGATCCGCTGCGTGAAGGCCGCATGACCGATGCAATGCTGGCCAGCGTTCAGCGGCGACGCGAATTTCCTACTATGGTCACCCAGTTCTTGCAGGTGAACGCGCACAAGGCATTGCAAGCCGTTTTCCGGAATCCCGGACCGGCAGTCGCACCGTGGCAATTCAAAGCGGTGGTCAGCATCCCGGGAATTCAGAAGGTCACGGCACGCGTCATCGGGATGGGCGTTCTGCCGGAGCACATCAAGGGCGCGAGAGCGCAAAAAACGTGTCCGATGCCGTCGTTGAAGAAGATCGCTATCGGTGCCGGCTTACTCGCCGCCGGTATCGCCATCGGCGCAGGCATCGTGAGCGGACGCCGCAAACGTGGACTGGGATGGATGGCGTCACGAGTAGGCTTTTGAAGTTCGCTCATTCCTCCAGCGAGCCGGTACGAACTCGCTTCTTGTCATCACGACGACGACTTCAGCCGGAGGAGGGATCTGCTTTTGTTGGCGGGAATCGTCGGCTTCTCGCGCGGAAAAAGCAGATCCCTCGAGCAAAATCGGCGCTCGTGATGACAATTTGTCCAGTGGAAAGCGCCACTGAAGGTGCCCCCTAATTGCTCCACACAGGGCGAACCGAGCCTGCCACCTCGTACAGCAACTCTCAATTTGACGGCGGAATCGACTGGTGTTAAGTTCTTCCTACACTGGAAAGGAGGGTGATCCAAAATATGATATCTGACAGTCATTGTTGTATCTCAAGTGAGGTGGCTGAGGCTTAGGGCTTCCGCTCTAAATCCTCGCAAGACCCCTGGTTTTCGGTGTCTGCCGCTGGGGCCACATAAGAGTGGACAGCCTCAGGCCAATTCCAACAGCTAACCGGAGAAGACCCGCTGGCGCCGCGCGCTGCGGGTCTTTTTCTATTTCTGCCGGCTTCCCCACCGTGGTCATCCTGCGTCACCGTACACCTCCGGTGTCACCTGTCGACCCTCCACCTGATGACACCTTGAGAACCGCGTTACCCTAGAAGCTCATCACCGACGAGGTCATTGTGCCCCAGCAAGTTCCCATCATCGAAACCGATCGCCTGCTCCTGCGCGATCACCGCGAAGCAGACTTCGCGGCCTGCAGCGCCATGTGGGCCGATCCCATCATCAACCGCTACACGAGTGGCAAACCGCTCTCGCCGGAGGAAGTCTGGGCGAAGATGCTGCGCTATTGCGGCCTCTGGGCGATGCTGGGATACGGCTACTGGGCGGTGGAAGAAAAATCCAGCGGCGAATTCGTTGGCGAGTTGGGCTTTGCCGACTTCAAACGCGATGTCCAACCGTCGCTCTCGGACATGCCGGAAATCGGCTGGTCCCTCGTCTCACGAGTGCACGGCCGAGGATATGCGAGCGAAGCCATCAGCGCCGCAGTTGCCTGGGGCGACTCTTACTTCGGCACACGAATTACGTGCTGCATTATTGTTCCTGAAAATGCTGCTTCGATGCGGGTGGCGGAAAAATGCGGATACCGCGAATGGCAGCGGACACAATACAAGGAGCACGACGTGATCGTGCTGACGCGCGAGAGCCGCCCGCGGTAGAGAGGAAGGACTGGGCGCGCCTCGTGTCCAACAACAGTCGAACGCGCCCGACTTGAGATTACTGCGGTTGCGGAATGCCTGCCTGCGGCCGGGTACGAGCCGGTGGAGGAGCAGCCTGCGTACCTGGCTGAGCCGTGCCGGCCGGTGCTGCGGCCGATGAAGTCGCTGAGCCAGTCGTACCAGGCGTCTGCGACGTCGCCGCCGTCTGCTGCAATCCGTGCTTGCCAATCGCGGCCTCACCCGGCTTCAGCTTGCGGCAGCATCCGCTGACCATGTCGCCCTGCGGCAGGTTGATCTGACCTGTATACGGAAACGTCTCGCGGCGCACCGGGTCCTGACAGGACTGTTTCTGAATGCTAGCCGAAAGGGCGAAGCCTCCGTTCATGGGAGCCAAGCCGTTTTCGCGATGCCATTCCCACGTCTGCTCGTCTGCTACCCAATAGAAGTCTCCCAGGAAATCCTGGTCCGGCTGGTTCACGCCGAGGTAGCGAGCTGCGCCGTTGGTGAACTGCACGCTCCACTTCGGTCCGTAACCGAAGCAGACCATGTCCGGCGGGCTTGGATCTTTAGCCTCGCCGATGTTTTGGATCAGCGCGCCTTTGCTCTTCGGAGCGCCGGGCAGGTCGGCAGCTGATGTCTGGGGTGTAGACTCGGCTGCCGCAGCCGGTGCGGCTGGTGCGGCCTGCGCCGCCGGGGGCGCGTCTTGCGCTACGGCGGCAATAGTTACTCCCAGGAAGAGCAAAAACAAGCTTGCTCGAAAGATCGTTCGTGCCATTCGGCCCTCCCGAAAAGTGATACCTCTAGGAAATTGAATCTCTGCAAACGTGGCCCGAGTCAACTACTAGTTTCTAATAGCAATCTCCGCAATTGTGACGACACTGCGCAAATTGGATCGGAGTAATCAGTCGAATTCTAAACCTACAACTCTGTTTTTTGATAGACACTAAAGTGGCCCATCTTGAAGGAGATCTTGCGACAAATCACGTCACCTGCCGCCGATCGCTTCCTTGATCCTCTTGGCGTGTAGCAATCCCTTTCGAACGACCTGCTCGATGGACTCGCGCAGCCCAATCGCCTGCAGGGCTTCGGCGCCCACCCAGCGCACGTCGCTCACATCGCTGCCGGCGCGAGCCTGGCCTGAGAGCGGCAGGCAGAGATAGTCAATCAGCACGTAATGATATTGCGTGCGACCCAATGTGTCCGTAAAGATGCTGTCAAAAACGTCCAGCACCTCGCCGGGTTCAACCACCAACCCGGTCTCTTCTTCTACCTCGCGGCGCACACCGTCGCGCAGTTTCTCGCCCAGCTCCAGCATACCGCCGGGTACCGACCATTCGCCGCGCAAAGGTTCCGTATCGCGGCGAACCAGCAGAACGCGATCACCCTCAACGATGACCGCACCAACTCCGATGATGGGATGTTCTGGATAATCGCGTTTCACCTTGACCCTATCGCCGGGTACGCCGGCCGGGCGCACGCCAATTATTATCTAGAACGGCGCGGCTCCGCACATCGCAGATCACTGCACGTCGGTCCGGCTGAAGTTACCTACGCTGAAGAAGTTCGCCGGGCTGAATCCGATGACTCGCCAGCCTTTCGCTTCCTGCTTCAACTGGAAACGCATCTGCACGCTGCGTCGAGCTGGAATAATCGTGGGTTCGTAGGGCAGCGCATCTACATCGAGTTCGGCGGTCGCCGAGGCGTGGTCATTCTGGGCGGTGGCCTGCAAGACCTGATAGCGAAAGCGCACTTGCTGGTACTGGCGAAAAAAAGCGTGCAGCTGCTGCTCCAGGTCGCCGTAGTTCGTCATCTCAGCCTTGTCGAAAATAGACATGATCAGCTTGACGTTCTGCGACTCCATTCCCGCGCGCAGGGGCTCGAGAACATCTTGAATGACCTGGTCGTTCAGGCTGAGCGCTTCCTCGGTAGGAGGACTCTGCTGAGCTGTATCAGGCGGCGCATCGCTCTTTGCTGGCGCCTTCTGCTGCGGCGACCCGCCGGCGAATCGCGGCGGAACGGCGTGCAAAGGATTGCACATGGCCAGCAGTGCCAGCACCATTATCGTCCGAAAACAGAGCATCGGTCTGCGCATTCAATCACAACCGGGATGCCGCCGGGGCGGCCACTCGTGCATAATACTGGGTTAGCTGCTGCGATGCAGTAACTCCGGCGGGACATTGGCTGAAAAAGCTTTACGCCGGACGGCAATTGGGTAGATTTCGGCCCAATTTCGAGCGGACTGCCAGGGGCGGCAGAGAATCCCTTTCGGGCACGCAACTTTGTGGCATGCCAAGGGTTACTGCCAATGTGGGCAGCATCGCACTAGATCAGGTCGTGCTGGTTGGAGGCTCCGGTAAAAGGGCACCGGAACCACCGGCCACAATACGGGGCGAATTGGCTGAACCTGTCGTTTTAGAGATGCTGAGCGATGCCGAAGTCATGCTGCGCGTGGCTGGCGGCGACGATTCTGCGTTCAATTATCTGGTGGAGAAATATCGCCGCCCGATGATCAGCTTCATGTACCGCATGACTCACAATCAGGCGGTGGCAGAAGAGCTGGCGCAGGAAGTATTTTTGCGCGTCTATCGCTCGCGGCAGAGTTATGCAGCCAGCGCCAAGTTCACTACCTGGCTGTATCGCATTGCGACGAACCTGGCAGTGAATCACGCGCGCGATACCAAGTACGAACGCCCGGAGAACACGGTCAACATCGATGAGCCGGATACCGAAACAGGTATGACGGTCGATGTCGCCGACAGCGGGTTGAATGCAGAGCAGGTCATCCTGCGGCGGGAGCGGCTGGCCGCTATCCGAACGCAGGTGGAAGCGCTGCCCGAACGTCAGCGCATGGCAGTACTGATGCACAAGTATCAGAACATGGACTACAAACAAATCGCGGAAGTGTTGAAGCTGAGCGAGTCGGCAACCAAGTCGTTGCTGTTCCGCGCATACGAAACACTGCGCGAAACACTGAAGCAATTTATTTAGCAGGAAGCAGGATTGTGGTTATGGAGTGCGAAAAACTTCGTCAGGAATTCATGGAAGCGGTGCTCAGCGGACTGCAAGGTGTCTCGGCTGAGACGCAGGAGCATCTGCGCAGTTGCGCGGCGTGCGCCGGCGAACTGGCATCCTTGCGGCAGACGATGAGCCTGCTTGACGAATGGGAAGCGCCGGAGCCGTCTCCGTATTTCACAACTCGCTTGCAGGCACAACTCCGCGAAGAGGCGCTTTCGCCCCGGCGGGATTGGCTTGCCTGGATACGTCGTCCGGCGCTCGCTGCTGCGGCGGCGGTGTTGATTGCGGTGGGTGTTGGTTTGCTGGAATTGGATCCCTTCAACCACAACGACACCGTGGCCAGCAAAGATTCCGGCGCGGTCCGTGTGAACGGACAGGTCAGTGCCGTAAGTGACCTGCAATATCTCGACAAGAATGCAGATCTGTTTGCAGATTTTGACGCTCTTGATGGACAATCCTCAACGGAGTAACTAGGAAATTCGTGCGTCTGGCCAAGCTCATCCCGCTGACAATGGTGCTGTTGCTCAGCGCGGTGCCGACTTTTGCGAAGTTGCCCTGGCAACATCATGGCGCCTCTGCGCCACCTCCTGCGCCGCCGCCGGCGCGGCAGAGTTCTCCACCGGCCAACCAGGCGCAGTCGTCGAATAGCAGCAAAAACTACACATTTCAGCCTAAGGGTCCCGGACCACATCGCGGCGACTGGTTGCGCAAATACATGGCGCTGCCGCCCAACGAGCAGGAGCAGAAGCTGCAAAACGATCCCAGCTTCCGCAGCCTTTCTCCTGAGAAACAAAATCATCTGCTCGACCGCTTGCGAAAGTTCAACAGCCAGCCTCCGGAGAAGAAGGCGCAGATCCTGAACCGGATGGAGACCTTCGAGCACATGACGCCGCAGCAGCAGCAGCCGGCGCGCAACCTGTTTGACCGCTATCGCAACCTTCCCGAGGACCAGAAGGACAAGGTTTCGCAGGCGTATCGACGGCTACGCGGCATGCCTCCTTCGGCGCGCAACGAGCTGCTGAATTCAGACGAGTTCCGCAACAACTACAATGACGAGGAACGAGATCTGCTGCGCGGCATGACAGACTTGAACGTGGGCCCCGCCAGATAACTCCGCCATGCGGCCCTTCGACCGCGCCGGTTAACCGTCACCGGCGAAAATCAGTTACCATTTCAATTCAGCCTCATTCGCTGCTGTTTTGTCGGTCAGCAGCCTGGCGAAAACGTGTTTATGAAGGAATTGGTTTGTAGACAGCTATCGTTATCGGGAGCTGATTTGGGCGTTGGCGCTCAAAGAGCTGAAGATTCGCTACAAACGCTCGGTTCTGGGCTTCATGTGGGCCCTGCTGAATCCCGCATTCATGATGCTGGTGCTGACGCTGGTTTTCTCCACCATCATGCGCTTCCCGATTCCTCACTACGCCATCTTTCTGTTGAGTGTTCTGCTGCCGTGGACATTCTTCGCGCAATCGCTCTCGTACGCGGTGGAAGCGATTGTCACCAACGGTGATTTGATCAAGAAGGTTGCGGTACCGAAACTGGTGTTTCCCATGGCCGCGGTGGTTTCCAACATCATCAACCTGCTGCTGTCTCTGATTCCGTTGATGATCCTGGTTCCGCTGATGCGTCACCCGTTCTACTGGACGTGGATCTACCTTCCCGTGCCGTTGCTGGCGCTCGTGATCTTCACGACGGGAATGACATTTTTCTTCGCGACTGCCAACGTTTACTACCGCGACGTGGCTCACATCCTGCAAGTAGTCCTGTCGGCCTGGTTCTACGTGACGCCCATTATTTATTCCATCGACATGATGCCGGCGCACTACCAGTGGATTTTCAAGCTGAACCCGATCATTTATGTAATCAATGGTTTTCGGCTGTCGGTCTACTACGGCCAATTGCCCAAAGCGCCGTCCATCATCGCTTCTTTTGTCTGCGCTTTTATCAGCCTGTTCGTCGGATTCGCTTTGTTCAAGAAATATCAGGAAACATTTGTTTATTACGTCTAAGTTGCCAATGTCTTTCGATCAGCCAGTAATTCGATTGGAGAATGTTACCCAGCGCTTCCGGGTCATCCACGAGCGTCCGGACACAGTGCGCGAGTTGTTCTCCCGGTTCTTCCGGCACAATTCCACCTTCCACGATTTCGAGGCGGTGAAGAATGTCTCGCTCGAAATTCCGCGCGGTCAGACACTCGGAATCATCGGACGCAACGGTTCCGGCAAGAGCACGCTGCTGAAGATCATCGCCGGCGTTTACAAGCCTTCTGCCGGGACAGTAGCTGTGAACGGCACCCTGGCGCCGCTGATCGAACTCGGCGCGGGCTTTCACCATGAGTTGACCGGCCGCGAGAACATCCTTCTCAATGGTTTGCTGATGGGCTATTCCAAGAAAGAGATGATGGAGCGCCAGCAGAGCATCATCGACTTTGCCGATATTGGCGAGTTCATCGATGCCCCCGTCAAGCAGTACTCTTCGGGTATGTACATGCGCCTCGCCTTCTCTGTCGCCACGGAAGTCGATCCGCAAATCCTGCTGGTGGATGAAATCCTCGCGGTTGGCGATGTCGGCTTTCAGGAGAAGTGCTTCGAGAAGCTGCGCCGCTTCCGCAATTCGGGCAAGACGATCATTCTGGTCACGCACAACATGGATAACGTCCGCATGCATTGCGAACGCGCTGTGCTGATCGATCATGGATCGATCCTGGTGGACGGAACGCCCGAGGAAGCCATCTCGGAATTCACCAACCTGATGAACGTGGAGGTTGTCGCTGCCCGCTAAGAGCAGCGCATGACGATGCACGTCGTCTTCGTGCTTCCCCGATTCTTTCCCTACCGCGGCGGGTATGAAAATTCCCTGTTCGCTCTCGCCAAGTATCTAGTTGCTGAAGGCCATCGCGCCACCGTCTTCACCACCGTCGCCGACGATCTGGAATCGTTCTGGTTGCCCGGCTTCAAGACGTTTCCGGAAGAAACGATTGTCGTCGACGGAGTCGAGATTCAGCGCTTTCCGATCAGCTACAACGCTGTGCGCCGTCGCGCCACTCGCCTGCTGGGTCTGGTGCCCTACTGGCGCTGGAAGGCGCAGCATTGGCGTCCATCGTTTCGCATACCGGGACTCGCCGAAGCCTTGCACGAAACCGGCGCCGACCTTATCCACATCGGCCCGCTGCCCTACAACGGCATCATGTACACCGGACTGCACGCGGGCGAGTTGCGCAACATCCCAGTGGTCGCCACGCCCTGTACGCATCTCGGCGAATCCGGCAATAACGAAGTCGAACAGCACTATCTTGGCGCGCACCAGCTCGAGATGCTGCGCCGCTGTCGCAAAGTTCTATGCATGACGCAAACCGAACGCGGTCATCTTGCGAAGCTCGGTATTCCGGTGCAGCAACTGGCAGTGACCCCATTCGGCGTGGACATCGATAGCGTGACCGGCGGCGATCCCGCATTTCTTCAGCGCCATTACGGCGTAAACGGCCCGGTCGTCCTGCATCTTGGCATGAAGGCCTTCGACAAGGGTTCCGAGTTGGTGGTCGAAGCCATGAAGCTTCTGTGGGCGAAAGGATCGAACGCCTGGCTAGTGCTGGCCGGCCCCAGCCTCTCGACGTTCGACAGTTACATTGCACGCGCTGGAAAGGATTGCCCCAGGCTGTTGAACCTGCCGCCCTTCGCCGACGCAGACAAGCGAAACTTCCTGGCGTCGGCTACCGTGGTGGCTCAACCGTCCCGTGTCGAATCTCTAGGGCTGGTGCTCATTGAGGCTTGGGCGAATCGCAAACCTGTCCTTGCAATTGATATGGAAGTATCGCGCGAGTTGATCACGAACAGCCGAGGCGGCATCACTGTTCCGTTCGGAAACGCCGAGAAGTTGGCCACGGAAATCGATCGCTTGTTGAACGACGCGAACTTGCGAGAGGCCATGGGCGCAAGCGGCTACGAGTTCGCGCTCAACTATGAAGGCGATACTTGCTGGTGGCGGACTGCATCGGAATTGGAGCGGGTGGCGAGCCTGTCGGCAAGTCTCAAAATCTAGCCTGCGGAAAATTGCGCAAAATTCTTATGATTGGTAGGCTTTCTAGAGCCGTTTCATAAGAGTCGCTCACTCCGCAGCTTTTCTACCGCCACGCGTCTGCAACATTACGAACGTATGAATCAAGTCGAGCTACAACTCGAAAATTCCGAGGAGCCAACGCGGCTGGACATCGCTGCGCGGGAAATTGTTCAACTGCGCGCCGATTTGGATACGATGCTCGCCGCCCACCGGCAGTTCGGCCAGTTGAGCAGCAACTCGTCTACCTATCAAAAACTGTTGCAGAAGGTGACCCGCCGTTCGCTCACCTGGTATACGAGCAGCCAACACTCGCTACAGGGCGCGACGTTCCGCCTGCTTCGCGATATCGCGGCCATCCTGGTTCAACTGCCGGATTTCAAAATGTATGTGTCGCTCGACGACGACTTCATCGGCGGCTCCATTATCCGGACACGGGAATACGAGCCGCATCTGAGCAGGGTTTTTCGCCAGCACATACGGCCGGGCATGCAGGTTCTGGATATCGGCGCGAATATGGGCTACTTCAGCCTGCTTGCCGCCTCGCTCGTCGGGCCGGGTGGCCGCGTTTACAGCTGGGAACCTTCCTCCAGTAACGTGAGAATGCTTCGCGCCAGCCAGATCGTGAATCACTTCAGCAACATTGAAATCGTTCAAGCCGCAGCCGGCGCCCAGACGGGTCTGCTCCACTATTTTCCAAATGCTTCCAATGACACGGTCTCCGCCATCGACGAGGCAAAGCCGGAAGACCTGGCCCATGCGGAAACCGTCATGGCCCTACGGGTCGACGATTTGGTGGGGCAGAATGAGGCGATCGGGTTCTTGAAAATTGATTTCGAAGGGTATGAATACGAGGCGCTGCGCGGTGCGCAGGAGACGATTCGCCGATGCCGTCCGATTATCGCCAGTGAGTTTTGTCCCAGCGCGCTGCGGAGCGCGTCTGGGATTAGCGGTGAGGATTTTCTACAGTTCTTTGTGCAGCTCGGTTACGACCTCTCTGTAATCGAAGGCGACAGGCTGGTTGCAGGTCGGGTCAGCGATGTGATCTCACAGTACGAGCACAGTGGAGTTGATCACATCGACATACTGTTGCGGCCGAGCGAATTGAAGGGATAATTCGAAAATGGATTCACGGTTGGAAGAGTTGAACAACAATCATAAGTCTGCTCAGGACGAGGTCGAGCGTACTCGCCAAAGGATGATTGCGAATACCGTCCCCATCCCTGCTTCGCTCAGCCCGAATGGTCCGCAAGCCGCAGGGGATGGGGTTCAAAAAGAGAATCCAGATGCCGTAGCTCCTGAGGCAATCCCCTTCGACGCTCAGGATCTCGAAGCGATCGACCGGGAGTTGGAGGCCGCCCTCAGCGCCCATCGGCAAGTTGGCCAACTGAGCGCCCGCGAAGCCGGGCCCCTCGGCGGCACGAATTATCTCTTCGGAAAGGTAATGCGCCGCTCTCTCGCTTGGTATACCACGCCACTGCACTTGTTTGAGGGAGCCACCATTCGGGCACTGCGGCGAATAGCAACAGCTTTACAGGCCCACGAGACCGGCCTCGCCACTCTGACCACAGTTGTGCGGCAACTGCAGGATCAGAATGCCGCTATGGCGGAAGAAATCCGCAAAGCGCACTCCAAAATAAGTGAAGTGAGCTCCAAGTTGGTACGCCGGCGACAGCCGCCACCGGGCATGCTCAAGGAGAATGAAAAGATCATTGAGTATTGGGACAACGCCGCGTTGACCGACCCGATGCGTGAAACCGTATCCCAGAGCTCGAACGAATCCGATGATGAGTATCAGCAGAACTGGAAGAAGATTGGGGAGTACGTTGCCTCGAAGATCATGTCGCACTCCTCGACGAACCCCGTCGCATTGGAGATTGGTCCAGGACTGGGGCGGATTACCGTGCCCATGTCGCGCTACTGCAAATCAATCCTGGCCCTCGATATCTCACCTGAGATGGCTGACCGGGCCAAAGAAACCATGGCCGATGTGAACAATTTTGACGTTCAAGTGATCACCGATGAGGACTTGAGTTTTCTTCCGAGCGAACATTTCGATCTCGCTTACTCAATTTCCTGCTTTCAGCATGCGGAAAAGAAGACATTCTATCGTTATCTTGAAGGAATGCGGCGAGCGCTCAAACCCGGCGGAGTCCTTTTCTTTGGAGTTCTCAACCTTTGTTCAGACGCTGGCTGGGGACATTTCGCCGCGATCCTACGCAACGACTATCCCGAGTTTTTTCACACCCCGGACGAAATCGCGTGCTACCTGCAGCATGCCGGCTACAGCTCGCACAAACTGGTCGAGGAAGGTGAAACGTTGTGGGCAGTCGCCACCCGATGAACGGCGAGGTTGAGAAGTCATGAAAGCCGCCATCATCACTCCCGCGATCGCCGATAGCAATCGACTCTACGGAGCCGAACGGCATTATGTCGGAATGGTGCAGGCTTTTCGTAACAAGGTTGAGACCGAGTGGATCCAGGTTCCGGTCAGCGAGTACAACTGGGACGCCGTTCTGCAAGGGTATCTGGACTGTTACGAACTCGATCTCTCCCGCTTCGACGTTGTAGTCTCAACCAAAAACCCGACCTACATGGCGCAGCACCCGAACCATGTGTGCTGGCTGCTGCATCAGCTACGGGTTTTCTACGACCGATTCCATGACGAATACGGTTCTCTTGCAGCATCGGCCCTGGCGGAAAAACGCCAGCAACGCGACGTTATCCACCGCCTGGATAACCTGAGTTTGCGTCATGTGCGCCGCATCTTCACCAACGGCGGCGAAACTGCGCGTCGCCTGAAGTTCTACAACGGTTTTGACGCTGAGGTGCTGCATCCTCCAGTATTCGCCAGCGGACATTATTGCGCTTCGCAGGATTATTTCCTGCTGCCCGGACGCCTGCATCGCTGGAAGCGTGTCGACCTTGCGCTGCGCGCTATGCGGCATATTCAGGCGGACATTCCACTACTGATCGCCGGCTCCGGCGAAGATGAAGCTGAGTTGCGAAAGATCGCTGGCAACGACCCGCGGATTCGCTTCCTGGGTTTTGTCGACGACGCCGAATTGCTGGATCTCTATGCCAATGCGCTCGGCGTATTGTTCGTTCCCAAGGACGAAGACTTTGGCTACATCACCGTCGAAGCCATGCTCAGCCACAAACCCGTAATCGTCTGCAAGGATTCAGGTGAGCCGTCTTTGCTGATCCGAAACGGTGAGTCTGGATTCGTGATTGATCCCGACCCCAGCGAGCTCGCGCGTGCGATGGACACGCTGGCTGCGAATCGCCAACTCGCGCGCGCGATGGGTGAAGCGGCATTTCGCAGCGCTCCGGGGCAATCGTGGGAACCAATCGTCGAACGCCTGCTGCAGGCGGCGTTCGAAGAACCGCAAGCGTTGCCGGCAAATCAACCCGAACCTGAGGGCCTGCCTCTTCTGCTGCAAACGGCCAAAGAACCGGTGCGACTGCTGGTGACGGACAATCAGGTTCTGGAGCCTGCCGTCGGCGGTGCGCGGGTCCGGGTAAAAGAAATCTGCAAGGAACTGTCGGCGCATTTTCCCACAGAGTACATTGGCGCCTACGACTGGCCCGGACCGCCCAGTACCGACGAACGTCCACTGCCAAGCTGGCACTGCCGTGTGCTGGCGCTTTCCTCCGCGCAATACAAGGCGGCAGCCTGGCTGCAGAAATTCGTGCCCGGCGGCTCCGTCATCGATGTCAGTTTCCCCTGGATGACCAGGCTCTCGCCCGAATTCATTCACACCCTGCACCAGACGGTGGAGCAGTCCGATGTCGTGGTTTTCACCCATCCCTGGGTCTATCCGCTGGCGAAGCACCTGCTTCGCGACAAACTCGTAATCTACGACGCCCACAACTTTGAATACGGTCTGCGCTCGCGGCTTTTATCGTCCAGCTTTGTTGGCCGAATGCTCGCGGCCGATGTGAAACGTGTGGAAGGTGAGCTGGCGCGCAGCAGCAGCGATGTCTGGGTCTGTTCCTGGGAAGATGCCGATGCGATGGCGCAAGCCTATGGCGTGCCTCGCGAGCGTTTTCATCTGGTTCCGAACTGCGCCGACACCCGCCTGCTGCGCCCCGCTGATCATGCCGAGCGGGCCAATGCCAAGGGAGCTCGCGGGTGGCAGGACCGCGACGTTGCCGTGTTCGTCGGCAGCGGCTACGGCCCGAACACCGAGGCCACGGCGTTTATCGTTGAACACCTGGCTCCCGCGTTTCCGGACATCGTTTTCGCCATCGCGGGAAGCGTCAAGGAAGACTACCTGCGCACGCATTCCGCGACGCTGCCGCCGAATGTGGATTTGCTGGGGGTGATCAGCGAAGAGGAACTGTACGCGGTCTTCGCTGCAGCCGACTTCGGCCTGAATCCGGTCGAGGTCGGGTCGGGTACCAACCTGAAGCTGGTGCAGTATATGGCGGCCGGGCTGGCGATCATCTCCACCGAAACCGGAGTTCGCGGTATCGACCGCGCATCGGAGATCTGCGCTGTCGCCGATCGCGCACATTTCGCCGCTGCATTGCATTCGCTGCGCGAGAACCCGGCCGCTCGCAAACGCATGGCTCAGCTTGCAAGGCTGGAAGCCGAGCAGCATTACGACTGGTCGGCGGTATTGCGCGGCGCTGCACAGCGCATCAACGCCCAGCTGCGTTACCGGCGCCGCATGGATCCGCCATTCTTCAGTGTCGTGATTCCTACGTATAACCGCAAAGATCACTTGCTGCGCGCGCTCGACGCCTTGGCGCAGCAGACTTTCCCTGACTTCGAAGTTGTTGTGGTCGACCAGAGCGAGCCGCCGGTCGAGATCCCGGAAGAATACAAACATAAGCTGGCGCTCCGCTTGGTGTACTCCGAGGCGCGCGGTCCTGCACTGGCGCGCAACAAGGGCATCAGGGAGGCGACCGGACACGTCGTTGCGTTCACCGACGATGACTGCATTCCGGAGCGCGACTGGCTGGAAAAAGCGGCACGCCACTTCGACGAACGTCCCATCGCCGGTCTGGAAGGACGCATTCGCAGCGAGAAACTCGGCGATCCCAAGTACCGCACCGTTTCCAACGTCGACTTTGAAGGCATCGGGTTCATGACCGCTAACATGTTTTATCGCCGCGACCTTCTGCGACGGATTAACGGCTTCGATGAGCGCTTCCGCGATTTCCGTGAGGATACTGATCTGGCGTGGCGAGTGATGGAGTTCGGCGACATTCCACATGCTCGCGATGCCGTCGTCTTTCATCCGCCGCATTTGGCAACGGTGGAACGCGAATCGCAGGTGGAGCGCGCCAAGATGTTCCGCCTCGATCCGCTGCTGCTGGAGCGGCATCCCGATAAGTACATCGAATTGATTCGCATGGAGCGCCATTACCGCTACAAGCCCGGCTTCTGGCATCATTTCGAACGCGGTCTGCGGGAGTCCGGCGTTCAAGCGCCGGTAGGAAAACTCTTTCAGCAGTTACGGGTTCACGACCCTGAGTGGTGGGTGCAGGCCACTTCTACCAACGGAGCGCCATCCAATTCCGCGCTGACTCCGGAAGATCATATTGCCTTACAGACACTGCTCGCAAACTATGCAACTGCCACAACTCAAGAGCAGGAGTTGAGCGTTTAAGCTGCCGACCGGCAACGAACTCGGTGAACCGTCGGAGAGCACACGGTCCGCCACGGAGAGCTGTTATGGACATAATCCGCAACGCGTGGGAAGTTGATGACAAAGATGAGTTACTGGCATTGCACGGCCACGGAAGCCGCGAAGAATTTATTCGGGACCGCCAGGAACGAGCCAAGGAAATTGTCGATTGGTGTAGCGTCACGCCCAACAGCCGCGGCTTCGAAATCGGGAGCGGTGACGGGACAGTTGCGCTCCTTCTGGCTAGCCAGTGTTTAGCGCTGGATTGTACTGATATCAGCGGCTCGTTGCTGGACCGAGCGCGGGCTACTTGCGCTCAGCTTTCGAATGTTTCGTTCTACAAAACTGAGTCGGATTACATAAACTACCTGCCGGCCGAAACGTACGACTTCGGGTTCTCCCTTCATGTGTTCATTCATTTCAATGCGTACGACATCTTCAACTATCTTGTGTCGGTAAACAGGGCGCTTAAGCCGGGTGCGATGTTCTACTTCGATGCCTGCACGGTCGGCGAACAGACATTGCCGGTTTTCCGGGAACACGCTGGAATGTACAGCAAAGCTCCCGAAACAATTCGAGGGCTCCTAAACTTTAATCACCCCAGCATGCTCGCCCGCGTAATCAGCGAAGCGGGGCTTGAGACCTGCGACAAGTCGACGCTCTCCGACGACGGATGGATGAAAGTTCTTGTGCGCAGGAAGCTCGAAAAACGGCAACGCTTTAGCTTTTTGCGACGGTAGCTATCTTCCGCGAAGCTGTTGTGCTGCAAGCCTGTGTACAATCGCCAGCAGAGCCGCGTGAAGACCGTCACGATCGCCATCCCGTCGCTGCATCGTCCAGACCTGACGTCGCGCTGCCTCGAATTCATTCAGAAGCAGACTCTCCCGCCGGATTGCTGGGAAATCGTCGTCATCGAGAACAGTGCGCAGCCGGGAAAGATGCTGCCCGACCCGCTTCCGCCGAATACGCGCCGCATCGAACTGCCCGAGAACGAGGGTACGACCGGATCGATCAACCGTGCGGTGGCAGCCACCGAGTCGCGATATGTCCTGCTGCTGAATAACGACGTCGAACTCGATCCCGATTACCTGCAGAAACTGGTGGCGCGCTCGACCGTGATCCACAATTGGGTTTCGTTACCGGCAAGCTGCTGCGCGCGACCGAGCGCACGCACTTGGACGGCGCAGGGGACGCCATGCTGATGGCTGGAGCCGCTTATCGGCTGGGTAATTTCGACCGTGACAGCAATCGCTACGACAGGGCGAGGCCAGTGCTTTCGGGATGTGGCGCAGCTGTTCTCTATCGGCGGGAAGCGTTTGTAGAAAGCGATGGTTTGGACCTGGATTTCTTCGCCTACCTCGACGATCTTGATTTGGCCTTACGGGCGCAGTTACTGGGTTATCGCGGCCTCTACTTGCCCGACGGCAGTCGCCTATCACATTGGCAGCGCAACTCTGGGCGACACGCTGCACCCTCGAGTCATCGAGTACGTCACCCGCAATCAAATTTACCTGCTGGTAAAAGACTATCCCGAGGCCGTTTTCCGGCGGCTGTTTCGCCGGAATCCTCGCCTATCAATTCCTGTGGGCGCTCTTTGCGATTCGTCACGGCGGATTCATTGCGTATCTGCGTGGGCTCAAGGCTGGCCTTAGCAATCGGGCAAGCATGCGTCGCAAGCACGCCGAACTGATCGTCCAGGCGCCGCATCAGCGATGACGAGTTTTTGCAGGAGCTGCAAAATTCGGAGCGGCAGATCTATGACTGGCAGCAATCGCGGCCGGCGCACGAACGGTCGGCTCTGCTGAACACCTACTTCCGCTGGTTTCCCTGCGTTTGAAACCGCGGGAACTTGCTCAGAACATAGGAAGCGTTCCTCAGAAAGTGGTGGTGAAACGCAGCGACACGCTACGCGCCGGACCAATCGCGTTGCCTGAAAACAGTCCACCGAAGTCAATGACGTTGAGAACGTTGTTCAGGTTCTGCCCATCCACCTGGAACCGCATGTCCATACGGTCGGATTTATAAACATCCGCCCCCGCTGAAGCGCTCAGGATCAGTGAAGGATAAATCCGGCCGCGAGCAAAGTTGATGCGGCTGAGCACCTGTGGGCCGTACTCAGCCAGCGCGGTCTGGTAGTCGCCGTCAAATTCGAAGGGCAAGCCGCTGCCATATTGCACGCCGCCGGCAACCCAGAAACGTGGTTTCACCTGATATACCCAGCGCGTAAACAAGGTATTGCGCTGGTCTTGTGAATCCGGGAAGTGTCCGGTCAATTGCGTTTCCGCCGCCTGCACATCGTCTCCCAGAAAGAGGCCGCCGGTAACCGGCAACCACACATTGCCTACCATGTAGGAGTAGCTGGCGAAGCCCGACAGCCCATGCCAATCGGGTACCGTGATCTTGGCTTCCGCGCCGTAGATCTTGGATTTCTGGAATGCGATCGGAAAACTGATGGTGGTGTTCTCGATCTGGTCGTCGTCCGCGTAATTGTTAACGTTGCGCAAGTAATAATTGACGTCCGCGCGCAGGTAGTTTCCGAATGCCTTGGAAATTCCGGCTTCGTAGTAGTTGCCTTGGGACGGCAGGACCGGCAAGCGCAGGAAATCCGGATTGATGGAGGCCACTTCAAACGAGCTGGAGAGCAGGATGTTTTCAAACGACGGGGTTTGAAACACGCGGTCGTAGGAGAAGTGGGCGATCAGTCCGATTGCAGGAAAGTAGCGTGAGATGGCGAAGCGGGGGTCGACCGACTGCTCATTCACAATGAGCTGGTAATGGTCCCAGCGCAGTCCGGCGTTGATCGTCCAGTTGCCCAGGCGAATTAAGTCCTGCACGAATGCGGATTGCTCCAGGTCGGGCCGCTTGCCCTGGCTGGGATAGGCTCCGGGAAAGCTGAAGGTCAACGCCGTATTGTCGTCAAACTGCGATGGGTCGGTAATGACGTAGTTGAAATTCTCGTTCAGGAAGGTGTTGTCCGATTCAACACCGACCTTCCACTCGTTCTTGCCCTGATCGATTGTGACCATCCCTTTGAAGTAGATCTCGTCGAACCAATTGTGCTGGGTGAGAATGATGGGCGTGGACAATGCGTTGGAGTAGAAGTCGTTCGAGTTGTTGCGCACCATCCCGCGAAAATCGCCAACCACATTGGGCGAGAAGATATGGCGATACGTGGCAATCAGCATGGGTTCAAAGTTGTTGGCATTCTGCTGCTGGCACGGCCCGGCGCCGGTCGAGCCCGCAGGTAGACACCCGGTCTGCTGCACGATCTCGTTCGGAAGCTGGTAGCGCGACAATTCATACCGGGCAATCAGATCCAGACGGTCATTCGGTGTCAGGTCACGCTGATAATTCACCGAGAAGTCGCCCGTCGTGCCACTGTTGGTGAAATTCTCCGGCACCACCGGGTTCAAGTAATGGTCCGTCATCGCCCCTGAAGCGGTGAAGCCAAGCACATTCTTTCCCCAACTGTACTGGCCTTGCGCAAACGATCCCGCGGTATCGTAGCTGCCACCCGACAAAACAATCTGTCCATGAAATCCCGGCTGGGGATCGCGTTGGGTGTTGATCTCGACGACGCCGCCCATCTTGCGGCCATACTCGGCAGGAAATCCCGCGGTAAAGATGGTCATGGAGTCGACATCGTTGGCTCCGATTTCGGGACCAAAGCTGGGCGAGCGATTGTCGGTCAGCGGAATGCCATCGACCACAAACTGCGTCTGGTATTCGGAGCCGCGCGGATGCAGCACCGCGTTGCCCTCGTAGAGCCAGCCGGGCTGCGTATTGACCAAGTCTTGAATCGAGCGGCCGGGCAGTGCCGTCAGCCGGCGTTGAATGTCTTGCGTACCGATCTCATTCACCGAGCCGGCCTGGTCCGGGTCAAGCAGAGTTCCCTGACCCGTCACCGTCACGGATTCTTGTACGGACGCCACCTTCAAGGCAATGGTGTACTGCAAAGGAAGTGCAGAATGAATCTCAAGAGTAGCGGAAGCAAGCGCAAAGCCGGGCTGCTGAACCTGGACTTGATAAATTCCGAAGGGCAAGCGCTGGATGTTCAGAGTGCCTTGAGTTCCGGTCTCCAGCGTATTGCTGTATTGATTGGCCTGACTGCTGATATGTACAGTGGTCTTCACGCCGAGCCCACTGGGGTCGATAACCTTGAGGCGCAATTCACCCATCTGGCTCTGAGCACAGAGCAGCACCGGGCACAAAGCTAGAAAGATGATTACCCTTTTCATCGCGGCCAGCGCGGGCCTGCTCAATCCGAAGCAAGTGGAATGATTGCCATTGTACGGGAGAAAACAGAGGGAAATCCGCGATAGCGGCAACTATCGAAAACGTAGATTCCGATCACACTTCGTGCAGGTTGGGCGAAGCTGTATGTAATTTGCGAGAAAGAATCAGGGCCTCCTGCGGAGGCCGCTTCCTAATATTGTCCAACGAGTTCGCTCAGACAAGTGTGCGGGGTTTCGCTCAGATAGCGCAGGAATTCGTTGTGCTTCCCGACAACAATCTGCTTCGAATCGATCGATTTCTCGGTCAACTCGAATCCCATGATGATAATTTCGTCGCCTTTTTTGATCAGGTGGGCCGCCGCTCCGTTCATGCAGACATCGCCGGAGCCGCGTGGGCCGGGAATCGTATAGGTTTCAAGACGCGCGCCGCTGGTGTTGCTCACGACCAGGACTCGCTCTCCCGGGATGAGGCCGACCATATCCATCAATTCCTCGTCGATCGTAATGCTGCCTACGTATTTGAGATCGGCTTCGGTAACTGTGGCCTGGTGAATTTTAGAACGTAGCATCCATCGCATGGTTCTCGACTTTCCTCTCCGTGTCCCGCTCTCGCATCGCGGATGCAGGCACTTGCCGACTATTTTAGCAAACCTATCCAAAGGCAGGGATGCTGATTCCTCTAGCAATGAAGATGCGACAGCGGAGGAATCAATACTGGGGCCGGGCAGAAAAAACCGGTGAGAGCGTTTGCTCTCACCGGCGGTTGAGTCCGTTCGGACTTGGTTACTGTTGCGGAGCGGCCGCGGGTGCTTCTGCGGCCTTCTTGTGATGCTTCATAGCGGGCGCCTTCTTCGGCTTCGGATAGGCGTTCTCGCTCGGCTTCACCACGCTCTCATCAACAGGAGTCGTGTTCTGCAGATCAGCACACGCGTTCTCGTCGGCTCCCTGCGGTACCCAGATGATATCGGCTACCTTCTGCTGGCCGGTGCCCTGACGGACCTCGACGCGGCTTGGGTCGATACCCTGCTGCTGTACCAGGTAGGCCTTCGCGTTCACTGCGCGCTGCGCTGCCAGGTTCATCGGATGACGCTTCTTGCCGGTGCCTTCCATCGGCGCCTTTTCGCCATCCGCGTAACCCACGATGACAATCTTGGCGTTCGGATCAGCCTTCAAGCGGCTGGCGATATCGTCCAGGATGGCCTTCGCGGTGTTGTCCACACGCCACGGTCTCTTCAGATCCGGGAACTGGATGGAGTTGACCTTGCTGCACGTCGGCGGTGGCGGCGGTACTTCGACGCCCACCGAGCAGGTGCCGGTTCCGGTCAAGTTGCGGGCGTCGGTTGCCGTCACGGTGACAGTCACCGGTCCAGCAGCCAAGCCGGCCGTATCCAGGGTTGCGGTGGTGCCGTTGCCGCTGATCTTGCCGGCGGAAGCGGAGTAGTTGTAGCTGCTGATCGCGGAGTTGTCAGGACTGGTCGCCGAAGCGGTGATGGTGACCGCCCCGCCACCCTGTACCGTGCTCGGATTAACCGAGCAGCTGACCTGCGGCGGATTCATCGGCTTCGCCTTCACGGTGAAGTTCGCCGAACACGTCGCTGGCTTGATGGGGTCCGGCGTGCCAATGAAGGAATGGCTGCCGGCGTCAAGATGCCTGTTTATTTTGGGGTCGGTGAGCGAGGCAGTGGCAGTGTAGCTTCCTGCCGCCGCTCCCGTGGTATCGATCTGGGCAGAGGACTTGTCGGTGGAGTTCAGCTTGCCACCGGTCGTGGTCCAGGAATACATGACCGTATGCTTGGGGTTGAAGCCCGTTCCGGTCGCCGTCACGGTTACCGGCTCGCCTTCGATGACCTCCGTCGGCTGCACGGTACAAGCAGCGGTCGGCTGCGGCGTGTAGTAACTGCCCATGTTGATGATGATGCCTGCGGCCAGCCGCACATTGTTCCACTGTGTCGTATGGATGTTGCCGCCAATGTAGGGGCTGTAGTTGGTGTAGATGTAGTCAGCCTGCGCTACACGAATGGAGAAGCGGCGCCAAATATCGTAGTCGATACCGCCACCCGCATCCAGAGCCGCATTCCACTGGTTGTTGAAGTTCGGCGGAGTCGGCGGAAATGCCGGCGACAGGTTAGCCGCACCCGCCATCAGGCGGAAGAACGGCGAGAAAGAATTTGTGTGGTACTTGTACTGCAAGCCGGCGAAGGCGAAACCAACGCCAGTGTAATTCGGCGCTCCGGTGGCAAAGTGCCCGCTGCCGTCAAAGATGATACCCAAATTGTGCGCCTGCGGCAGATAGTAGGTGATGGACGCATCAAAGCCGGTGCTGATGTCATTCACCTTGTGGTCGAAGTCGGCGTAACCGCTAATGCCTAACCACGAGTAACCAACGAAGATTTCTTCTTTCGGCTGGATGGTTACCTGCGCTGCGGCGAAGGTGCCGCATACGGACAACATCAGGCACACCGCCAAGGCTGTCGCAAGCTTTCTGCATGAGGGCATCACGTTGGTTCCTTTTCGATTTGTGAAATCAGGAAACATTTTAGGGTTTCCCGGGATGTCTGGCATCTACTTAGAGAGCGTCTTTCGTTCACACTCTCCCGCTTTGAAACTCTAACAGGGTGGTTCCACAGCGAAACGGTCGATCTGAAAGAACCTTTACTTTACTGCACCGGGGTTGCCATCAAGAATCGGGAGCGACGGCGTATCAATTCTAGCGCGGTACTCGCTTCTAGCATAGCCTTTCCAGCAATGTTCCCTTTGAGTTAACGAGGGGAATTTCCACCGCTGGAGTTTCTGAGGCGAACATCCAGCAACTCCGGCCGGGATCGTAGACGCATATCAGCGCCGAAAGCCGATCGAGATTCTGCCTTAATTGGGCTCGCCGCGCAGGAAGCTCACGCGACGACGTCGTGGCTGATTGCTTGATTGTTGTTCCGAGCCGACTGGGATTCGCTCAACGCGGCACAGGCCGCCCGCTCTAATAAGCAGCAATCCCGAGACGGGATATACCGGCAAATCTAAACGATGCGCGTCCGTCCTTAGCGCTATCCTGGCGCGGCAGCGGCCGTAGGGGGCTGGCGTATCTTATTGTTACAGAATGACTTGTATAACCTTGGGTGCGCCTGCCTCCGAGCGTCGGCCGATATGCCGCAAGGGAGGAGCTGCGTGTAGCCGCGGCGCCTCCGGCTTATCGATGGCAAGCTGACCAGTCGCTCCGGAAGGGCCCTCTGATTTGAACAGGGAAGTTGGAAATCTCAAGGCAGATGGCGGGTCATTTCTAGAACAAGATGGGATGAGGTGTCACAAAAAACAAGGCGCTTCCCCAGCGCCTTTAACCTGCGTTTGTTTGCTATCGCGATCGTGCGAAAACCCGTTCTCTGCTATGCAGCCTTGGGGTCCGTGCGGACGGGAGCAGGCTGCGGACCGGCCGCCCGTTGTCCGTTAACCAATTCCATCTTGTTCCAGTCGTATGGAAACTCGTGTCCGCAATCCAGACAAACTATGTACGTCCCGGTGACCGAGGCCGCTGCGCTGCGGCGTTGTTTCCCGCGTACGGTGATCGGAAAACTGCAACGCTTGTGCGAACAGCCGAACATCACGTCGAACAACTTCATGACCATCTCCTCGCCACTACAGTTTGCTGTTTCTCAAACTGTTGGCCCGGCCCGCAACCAGGGTCACAAGGGTTCTCGCAACTCTGGTTATGAAAATTTAGATTCGGAGACGAAGAGAAAGGTTTCGCGCTCGCTCGAGAAGAGAATGCGAGGTTTCCCGACTTGAAACCGTTGCGGTAAACATTGCATAGCACCTAAGCCCCATGTTTTGTTCGGAAGGGCTTGGTGTCCGCGAGGCGATTCATCTAACCGCAACCGTCTATAATCGAGGAACTTTGCAATATTTTCATCTGCGTTTCGTTCAATGCATAGCCACGATTGCGACGGTCGTCTGCTTTCTGGGAACCTCCGCTGCAGGCCAGGCGCTTCCGGGCACGCAGACCCTGATGGTCATGCCTTTCGAGAACCAGTCCAGTGCACCCGGCCTGGAGTGGATCAGCGAGTCGTTCCCTGAGGTTCTTTCCCAGCGCATGGCGTCGGCTAGGATCTTCGTTATGAGCCGCGAAGACCGCGACTACGCCTTCGATCACTCCGGCGTGCCCTCAACCGTGCTGCCCTCGCGGGCGACCATTTACCGCGTCGCTGAACAAATGGATGCCGACTACGTAGTGATGGGGTTCTACACCTACGATGGCAAGACCTTCAACGCGAAGGCGCAGTTACTCGACATGAAGAAGCTGCACTTGTACCCCATGGTGGACAGCAGCGGTCCCCTGGCCAGCCTGATCGATCTGCAAACCGCGCTGGCCTGGGAGCTTTTGCAGCAATTGCCGGCACGTCCCGCCATGACGCGCGAGCAATTTATGGCGGCCTTTCCGCCTATCCGGCTCAACGCTTTCGAAAATTACATTCGGGGCATTCTGGCCGCGAGCTCGCAACAGAAGATCCATTACTTCCACGACGCGGTAAAGCTGGACCCAAACTACACACTAGCCATGTTGCAGTTGGGTAAGACCTACTTCGAGAATCACGAATACGAGTCGGCTTCGCCCTGGTTTGCGCGCATTCCCAAGACCAGCTCGCTGGCGGGAGAAGCCAATTTTCTGCTGGGAATGTCCGAGTTTTACCTGGGTAACTTCGACAAGTCGTACGCGGCTTTCAGTTACCTCGCGACGCGCATGCCGTTGACCGAGGTTTACAACAACCTGGGAGTGGTGGAAGCACGGCGTGGTCATCGCGCACCAGCGGTCGAATATTTCACCAAAGCCGTGACTGCCGATTCGAATGACGCCGACTATCGCTTCAATCTGGCGGTCGCGTTATATAAGAATGGCGACAGCACGGGAGCGGCGCGGCAGTTGAAGGATGAGCTGCAACAGCGTCCGAACGACACCGAAGCCAAGACGCTCATTGACATGATCAATCGCGGGGTTCCTCCGCCTCCTCCAGCCCTGCCGAATCCATCGGCCGCGAATGCGTTGCTCGCCACGAATCAATCGCACATTCCGATGGAACGTATCAAGCGCAACTACGATGAAGCGTCCTATCGCCAGCTGGAGATGGAAATCCATAATGTCGCCGAGGCCCGCCTGGCGAAGATGGATCCGAAGTCTCACGCTGCTTATCACGTGCAGCAGGGCAAGGACCTGCTGACGCGGAACATGCCGGAACAGGCTGAAGTCGAGTTTCGCGAGGCCATCACCACTGACTACAACAACGAGGTAGCGCACGCCCAGTTGGCAATGCTGCTGGAGAAAAAGGGAGACATGAATAACGCCCGGGCGGAGGCACAGACCTCGGTTCGCCTGAAGCCGAATGTCGACGGGCTGCTGGTGCTGGCGCGAATCGATGCCAAGCAGAACCAGATGTCGTTGGCAGCCAGCGAGGTCGACCGCGCGCTTGCCCTCGAACCGGCAAATTCCGCGGCCCTGAAGCTAAAACAGGATATCGCTGCCAAACAAACAGGTTCAAAATAGAGGTATTCAGGTTCCTCCGGAAGGAGGCCGTATGTCGAGAATTCGATTTCTGCTGCTTTGCCTGACTCTTAGTGTGCTGGCCTGCGCCAGCGCTTTCGCCAGCTCAGTCGTCAAAATTCGCGTTGACGACACCATCCAACCCATCAGCGCCGAATATGTCGATCGGGCCATCGAAGAAGCGCGGCAGACCAATGCCGACGCCGTTCTGATCGAGTTGCACACGCCAGGCGGCCTGGTCGATTCCACGCGCGACATCATTCAGAAGATTCTCGCGTCGCCGGTGCCGGTCATCGTGTATGTCGCGCCGACTGGCGCAAACGCAGCTTCGGCGGGATTCTTCATTCTGGAATCGGCGGACATCGCGGCTATGGCGCCCGGAACCAATACCGGCGCGGCGCATCCCGTGACGCTCGGCGGCGAGAAGATGGACGACGTGATGAAGACGAAGGTGGAGAACGATTCCGCCGCCTTCATGCGATCGTTCGTCGGCCCACGCGGCCGCAACGTGCAACTAGCTGAAAGCGCCGTACGCGAATCGAAATCATGGACCGATCAGGAAGCGCTGCAACAGCACCTGATCGACATCGTAGCCAAAGACCAGGATGACCTCTTCCGCCAGTTGCAAGGGCGCACCATCAAACGCTTCGATGGCAAGCAGGTGAAGCTGGACCTGGTGGGCGCCAAAGTTGAGGACATGCCGATGACCTTGCGGCAGCGGATCCTGGATTTCCTGCTGGATCCTAATATTGCCTTCATCGTCCTCGCGATTGGAGCCTTGGCTCTTTACACGGAATTCAACCATCCCGGCGCAGTGGTTCCCGGCGTCGTCGGAGTCGTCTTCATCCTGCTGGCTCTGTTTGCGCTCAACCTGCTACCGACGCGTTATGCGGCGTTCACGTTGATCATGGCGGCGTTCGTACTGTTTGTGCTGGAAGCAAAGTTCGCCACTCACGGCATACTCGGCATCGCCGGCATTGCCTGCCTGACCCTGGGCGGCCTGCTGCTGGTCGATGGCCCCATCCCCGAGCTGCGGGTCAAGCTCTGGACAGCGCTCGCGGTAAGTATTCCGCTGGGCGTCATTACGGTCTTCCTAATGAGCATCGCGCTCAAGGCGAGACGCAACAAAGTCGTCACCGGCAAGCAGGGGATGATCGGCGCGATCGGTGAAGCACGCACCGACATCGACCCCGAAGGCAAGGTGTTCGTGATGGGCGAGCTGTGGAACGCGCATGCCCCGGCGCGCGTAGGCATCGGTGATCACGTAGTGGTGCGCAAGGTTGAAGGGCTAGAGTTGGAAGTGGAGAAGACCTAGCTATTGGCTGTTGAATAGCGGACGGCCGATGTCTGAGAGCTCTTACTGCCTTAGCGGCAGCCCGCTCAGTACCGCCTGCTGGCGGCCTATCAACGCCTCGATTCCCTGTCGCGCCAGCGCCATCATCTTCGCCAGTTGCGCGTCGTCAAAGGGACGGCGCTCGGCGGTGGCCTGCACTTCGATCAGCTTCTTACTGCCCGTTGCCACTATATTCATGTCGACGTCGGCGCGCGAATCCTCCTCATATGCGAGATCGAGCATGATCTCGCCATCGACAATGCCTATGCTGGTGGCGGCCACGTAATCGCGAATGGGAGCAGCGGTCATCGTTCCCGACTCCACCATGCGCCGCATCGCCAGACCCATGGCGACGAATGCGCCGGTGATGGACGCGGTGCGCGTTCCGCCGTCGGCCTGAATGACGTCGCAGTCGAGGAAGATGGTGCGCTCCCCAAGTTTCTCCATGTCGGTGACGGCGCGCAGCGAGCGGCCAATCAAGCGCTGGATCTCGTGGGTGCGACCGCCTGCTCGGCCCTTGTTCACCTCGCGGGGAGTCCGCGTCAGAGTCGCACGTGGGAGCATGGCGTATTCGGCGGTCACCCAGCCTTTTCCGCTGTTGCGCAAAAACTGCGGCACCGAATCCTCGATGGTTGCAGTGCAGATGACGCGCGTGTTGCCGAGCTCGATAAGGCACGAACCTTCGGCGGTGGAGATGAAGTCGGGGATGATGTTTACCGGCCGCATCTGGTCAGCAGAGCGATTATCGGAACGGAAGATCATAAGTCAGTTGCCAGTGGTCGGTTGTCAGTTGTCAGTTGTCGGTTGTTGGTTGTCAGTTAACGGATAGCGGCTTTAGCTCCTATCACTAGGGCTGGATTTTCTCCGCCGCTGTTCGCACGATCATGGGAGTAACAAACCTACTTAATACTGTCGGCGCCCGCTTGAGCGACCTGGCTGTCGGTTTTGCCGGCTGAGCCTGAAGCGCCGATCGCGCCTATGATTTTTCCATCTCGCACCAGCGGGATGCCGCCTTCCAGCGGAACGGCTTCGTCCAGCTTGAGAATGCGCAGGCCTTCCCCGCCGCCTGCAACGACATCTTGCATGGACTTAGTGGTTCGTTTTAGACGCGCCGCAGATCGCGCTTTATCGATGGCGATGGTGGAACTAGCCAGCTGCGTGTTATCCATCTTCTCGTAATAGACCAGGTTCCCCGAGATATCGACGATCGCGACCGCCATGTTCAAGTGAAGCCTGGCCGCCTCAGCCAATGCAGGGGCAGCAACCTTCTTGGCGTCTTCCAAGTTGATGGACTCGCCATATGGGTTCGGCATCTGAGCCTGCGCAATCCGCCAGGCGCCGGTGGCCAACAGCAGAACAGCAACGTATCTGCAAGCCGTTCTTAGTGACATCACTTTTCCTCCTGAGGAGCGGTTGGGATGACGATAATACACGGCGGTGGATAGGATTACGGTATTCGATGCGATTGCCCCGAGAGGTTGTGCCAGTCGCCGGCCAAAGTATTTTCTTCCAAATCCACGTGTTCCACGTTGTCCACCTGGCGTCCAAGGAAACGGTCAGCCAGGCGTTTGAACTTGTCGACGGAATCGGTGACGTAGAAGTGGAACGTGCGATGGCCGGGGAATAAAGATCCTTCAACGATAGGAGGCCTTCGACTTCGTTCGCCTTCCGGCTCACTTCGCTCAGGATGACACATCTGATCGGGACGCCATTACTGCGTTCAGGATGACGCATTGATAGATCCTCGGGTGCCCCATCCTTCTCGCCCGCTTTCAGCGAGAGGGTAGGATCTTCGCCAATCATCTTGCTCACAACCCGGGCGGTCGATTCAGCCGAGTCGACGATCTGTATATGCGAAGGCATAACCCTACGCAGCATGGGCGCAATCAGCGGGTAATGCGTGCAGGCCAATACCATCACATCAGCGCTTTCAGGAGCCTGGGCCATCGCTTCGTCGAGATAGATCCTGGCCACCTGCTCGGTTACCGGATGCTCGATCCATCCCTCTTCCACCAGCGGCACGAACAGCGGGCAGGCCTTCTCGATCGATTGCATTCCGTGCTTCTGCAGCGCATCGCGATAGGCGTGACTTCTCACCGTCGCATCCGTGGCAATCACAATAGCAGCGCGATTACGGCTGACGGCGGCGGCTGCTGCGGCTCCCGGTTCAACCACGCCGATCACCGGCACGTGCGCGGCCGCCTTGATGGCAGGCAGCGCGAGCGCGGTCGCAGTGTTGCAAGCAATCACCAGCAAATCGATGTTCTGCGCCTCGAGGAAACGAGTCGCGCCGATGGCGTAGCGCGCCACCGTTTCGGCAGACTTGGCGCCGTAGGGCAGGCGTGCGGTATCTCCAAAATAAAGATAGTGAGCAGGCAGCTGCTCGGCTATGGCCTTCAAGACGGTGAGGCCGCCGACACCCGAATCGAATACACCAATACGTGGAAGTGTCACTGCATGTCCTTTACAACCTGGCCGATGTTGCTGGCCTCATAGAAGCGCTTCAAGTCAGCGTGACCGGCGAGCGTTTCGCGCTCTTGCCCATTCACCAGAATTTTCACACGCGTGATCTTGCTGTCATTCGCGTTCAGCGTCAACACCAGCGAAGCGACTGTCAATTCCTCGGCGAGCACGCCGGAAGGGTGCGCATCGGCGAACGCCGAATCCATATCGACGATGGCCGTGCCGTCGTCCATCAGGAAGACCTGGCGCACATCGGAGTCCTTGCCGATGGGATGAGACGAACTGGTCTTGAGATATTGCGTCAGAAGCGTTCGCAACGTCGCCCGGGCACGCTCGCTGCGCTCCGCCGGCATGGGGACGCTCACCTGCGTCTTGTGCAAGGTGCCGTCATTGTCGTCGGCTACGTATAGCGTAACCGGTTCGGGAGGTCCATTGCTCTGCGGCGCCATCGCCAGTTGCTGCTCGAGCGCGGTTTGCGCGTCGCGGGCAACTTTGTGCTTGAGGTGCAGCGCATAAAAACCGAGGCCGACGGCCACCAGCGCGAGAACTGCGAACATAACGAGGATACGGCGAGTCATGGGCGCGTCTCCGGCAGCTTGGAGCGCACCGCCGCGACTCCCGCGGCAATCGACTGCGCTACCTGCTCCTGATACTGGGGACTGGCAATCTCATCGACGTCATCGCCCGGGGGAGCAATCTCGACAGCGATCGCCGGTGCGGCGACGTTGTTCATCGGCCGCAAAGGCGCGACCAGCGTGGCGTTGGGTACCTTACGATTCTCCAATTCCGCTGCCACCGATCCGGCAACGGTTCCACTGAGGTCAAGAAACGATGCTTGTGCCGTATCCCATGGCAGAAATCCGGTACGCTGCACATTGGTCGCCGGAAGCAGCGACGTGAAGACATGCACGCCTCGGCCGGTATTGGCCGCGTGCAGAGTGATATAGAGCGCCGCGCGGGCGGCGTTCGTCGAGGTAGCGCGTTGGTCGAGCCCGATCGCCACATCGTTGTTGCGCAACAGGCCGGCTGCGATGCCCCGGCTCTGGAGTTCCCTCTGCACTCGCCGACCGAGCGCCAGCACCACATCCTTCTCCAGCAATGTTGGCGTAATCACCGCGCCCGTCTCCGCCCCTCCATGCCCAGGGTCGATGATGACGAGGAAGCGCGGACCGCTTGGCCGGGTTTGCGAAGGAGTAGCTTGTGCAGGAGCCTGAGACTGCGGCGCAGGAGCAGCCGGCGCGGGGGGTGGTGGCGGAGGCACAGGACTGATGATGATGGTCTTGCCGCCGTCGGCAAAGTTGGCCATCAGAGGCTCAGTCGCCATGACGTCGAGCTCGGCCAGGCCATCGTGTTCCGCAAACACCGCGCCGGTAATCGTCGACTCGCTGAAGTTAACGCTGTCCTGCCCGTTAGAGACGACAGGCTCGCGGCGAAAAGTGAAACGCGTCCGTCCGGGCTCGTTGGCAATTGTGGGATTGACCGGCGCGGAAAAACTCACGATCAACTTTGGCGGTGAGCTCTTGTCCAGCGACATGCTGAAGCGCATGGGGATGTCGCCAATGAACAATCGCCGCGCCGAAGGATGCAGCTGCACTGGCTTTGCCAGCAGTTTGGTCAGGATCTCCGGCACCGAGCTGAGCGGGACGTAGCCTCGGCCGTTCTGCTGGGCAAAGTTCGCGGGGAGTTTGAAGTTTTCGCCAAGGATCTTCGACTTGTCCTTGCCCTCGTTGAATTGCGCTTCAACCGGGTGGCCACCGGGAGGCGTAAAGCGCAGCTTGTATTTCTTCCCGTCAGGTTTGCCTTCGACGGAGCCCAGAGGTTCCAAAAGCTCGATCAGACCGATATAGGGATGGCCCTGAATGTCGAGCATGGCGACCGAGTAGGTGGTCTGAGGCGAATACACCGTCAGTTGATCGGACGACTGCGCGTGGACGGTAGCGCGATGGGCGAATAGCAGCGCCAGCATGACAGCGGGCAGGATCACGCCCAGCCACAGACGCACACGATAATCGGCCAGCGCGAACCTAGAAGTCATCCAATCGATCCACAGACGCTTTACGGGACATCCCTAACCATAAATGGAATAGAGAACGAAGCAAAGTGGGCGACAAGGGAGTCTGCGTGTATCTTCGAACGGTTCGCAGCGCTAGTTGGTCGAGCTCGGTGCTAGCTGTCGATAGTTTTGCAGCTCCGATCCAGAGCTTTCGATTTCCCCCCCACACACAGGAGCTCTGTATCAGGGCACGTCCTTCAGACGTGCCAGAGATCGGCATCCTGAGTTGCGGGCTTTAGCCCCTGCGGTCCGCGTGCAGCGGCGAAAGCCGTAGCTCTCTGAAAAACTCTTCGGCACGACTGAAGTCGTGCCCTGATACAAAGCTTTTATACACGGGACGACACGCAGCATCGCAAAGAGAATTTCTCGAGCCACGAAAGCGGGTCGCGGTTTTTGCTCCTTGTGAATGCGACATAAAACCCCGAAGGTTAGTACCCTACTGCTCGGCGTAGTAGCCTTCACGCGCCTGCACGATTTGGTCTTTGTTAGTGGTAGTCACCAATATCTGGTGATAGCCAGGGGTTGAGGATGCCTTGTCCGGCGTATAACCCAGGTTGTATTGATTGCGCAGTTCTTCGGCGATCTGGTCGTAAATCTGGTCGATCGGCTCTTTCTTGCTGACTTCGAAGAAGCGCCCGCCCGTCTCTTTGGAGATGCGCTGGAGAACCTTCTTGCCGTCAGGACGAACCTGCTGCTGTTGAGGCGGATAGCCGCCCCCTCCGCCGGGCCAGCCGCCGCCGTGACGACCCAATCCCCCACCCATTCCCCCCATGTGTGCGCCCTGGTGTCCGTAAGCTTCAGGATCGGCGTAAAGAATGGAATAGACCAGAGTGTTGGATCGCTGGGCTGCTTCAATCGCACGGTTGAGCGTGAGCTTGCTACCGTTGTCGACGCCGTCAGTCAACAGGACCAGGGCCTTGCGACCCTGCTGTTTCTGCATAATTTCGTCGGAGGCCAGAAAGATGGCGTCATACAATGTGGTACCTCCGCCGCCACCGTGACCTCGCCCGCCTCCGCCCTGCTCGAACTGCGGCATGTCGACCTTGTCCAGCGCGGCTTCCAGCTTCTTATGGTCGGTGGTCAGGTCCTGCAGTAGCTCGATTTCGGAATCAAAGTGGATGATGAAGGCCTTGTCCTTGTCGACACGCATGAATTCGTTGAGGAACCCGAAGCTGCCGCTGCGCTCCTGCTCGAGTACGCGGCGCTGGCTGTAGCTGGTGTCGATCAGCAGACCGAGGGTCAGCGGCAGATCGGTCTCGCGAGTGAAGTAACGGATGGTCTGCGGCTGTCCGTCCTGCGTGAGCTTGAAATCGTCTTTCGTCAGATTGTTGACGATGCTGCCTTTTTTATCGCGCACGGTGGTGAGCACGTTGACGACTTTCACGTCGGAAGAAAAGGTGGGCGTCTCCTGGCTGAGCAGCGTTACGCTGGCCAGCAGGAGTAGGATGACGGGAACGAGACGACGGCGCAGGCGCGCAGGCATGGTCGAGAGCACCGTCCACAGTAACACTCGCAGGAGCGAGAAGTTGCCGGAGATGTGGTGCCGAGAAATTTTGGAACTTACATAAGGAAAAACGAGAAGTACCGGGCGGTTTTCTGACTTGTGGCAGGGCACGATACAAAGCTAGAAAAACGCTGCTACTTAATATCCCCGGCCCCCATAAGCTAACCCGAGCGGCAGTGCCGGGTTGAACAGGAAAAGGTTCAGCCGGCGGAGCGCCACACTCCAACCCCATTCTTTGCACATCCCAACCGCCGCCAGTAAAATCGATACTTCACCCGCGCCCGCTTGAGATCTCCATGCCCTTGAAGCAGTCGGAAGCGATCGTTCTGCGCACCTACCCGCTGCGTGAGTCTGATCTTCTGGTGACGCTGTTTACCCGCGCCGAAGGCAAGGTCAAGGGAGTGGCGCGCGCCGCCAAAAAATCCAAGCGCCGCTTCGGTGGAGCGCTGGAGCCGCTGACGCTGGTTCGCGCCTACTACGACGACCGCGAGGGTCAGGAGCTGGCCCGGCTCGATTCCTGCGACATCCTGGAATCGCCGCTCTCGGCCGAAGTCGATTATCCGCGCGTGGTGGCGTTGGAGCATGTGGCCGAAACGCTTGATGAGTTGCTACCCGACCGCGAAGCCAACGACGCCATTTTCCGGCTGGCGGTTTCGGTGCTGTCTCAACTGCGCGCCGGTTCCATCTGGATGCCACTAACGTACTTCCAGCTCTGGCTGGTACGGCTCGTCGGATTTCTTCCCGAGCTGGGCGAGTGTATGGCCTGCGGCACAACGCTGAATGGAAGCCGGGCCTTCTATCACGTGCTGGCTGACGGATTGATGTGCGAGCAGCACAAGCGGCTGGCGTCGTCGCAGCTCTCCCCGGAATCCCGCGCGTTGGCCGGACAGATGTTTCGCTCCCCGGTGGAAAACTTTGCGGGAGACGGTACAACCGAGTCCAACGGCTCAGGAGCGGCACGACACGCCGACTTACGGAAGTTTCTGGTGCAGATCATCGAGCGTCACCTGGAGAAAAAGTTGGTGACCGCCGCGCATGTTAGCCAAGCTGTAATGTTCCGGTTTTCTTGTGGCGCTGGAGCACGAAATCTTTCGTTCATTCGCGTTTCATCCGCCAATGCTCTTAATATGGAATGAGACGTCAGATTTCCGGGCGCGCCGACGCAGCCCGTTATCTGAGGCAGGGTTGCTGATGAGCGATACCCGAGCGCGAAGCGCGAAATTTGTGTGACCCCGGGCGTAAGCCCGGGGAAGCTGCGAGAATAGGGATGTGAGCCTCTACAGAGGCGACATTATGCGGGGCGTTAGCCCGCTGAACTCCGGGGACGACCGATTTGCCTTCCTCTCAAAACCCGCTGACATTTCAGGAGCTGGTACTGCGGCTGCAAAGCTTCTGGGCCGAACACGGCTGCGTCCTGCAACAGCCTTATGACGTCGAGGTCGGCGCTGGAACCATGGCGCCGGAAACCTTCCTGCGCGTGCTCGGGCCTAAGCCGTATCGCGTCGGCTATGTGCAGCCGTCGCGGCGTCCGGCCGACGGCCGCTATGGCGAGAATCCGAACCGCCTGTTCAAGCACATGCAATTTCAAGTGATCCTGAAGCCGCCTCCGCCCAATGTACAGGAACTCTATCTCGAGTCTTTGCAAGCGATTGGCATCGATCTGCGCAAGCACGACATTAAGTTCGAAGAGGACAACTGGGAGTCGCCAACGCTGGGCGCCTGGGGCATCGGTTGGCAGGTCATGCTCGACGGGCTGGAGATCACCCAGTTCACCTACTTCCAGCAATGCGGCGGCATCGATCTAGACCCGATCTCAGCGGAGCTGACGTACGGGCTTGAGCGCATCGCGGCATTCCTGCAGGACGTCGACAGTATTTACGACATCACGTGGGTCGTCGATCCCGATGGACGTGCGGTGAAGTACGGTGAGATTCGCCTCAAGGATGAGTTGCAGTTTTCCGTCTACAACTTTGAGCGCGCGGACGTTGCCAAAGCGTGGAAACATCTTGAGCTGTACGAGGCGGAGTGTCAGGCGCTGCTGGATGAATACGCGACGCTGTCGAAAAGTAACCGCGGGTCTGAATCGCCGGCCGGTGACTCGGGCGAAAAGCGAAAAGCGAAAAGCGAGGAGCGCGATGCCGATTCTGCCGGGGAGCCAAAAGCGAGTAGCGAAGAGCGTGTGCTGGCCACTCGCCGCTTCCCTGTCCTGGGTGCCTTCGATCTCTGCCTGAAGTGCTCGCACCTGTTCAACATTCTGGACGCACGCGGCGCGATCAGCGTAACCGAGCGCGTCGGCGTGATCGCCCGCATTCGGGCGTTGGCAGTAGGTGTCGCTAAGGCGTACGTCGATCAGCAGAAGGCCGAAGCCGTGCCCACCTTGTCGCCGAAAGCTGGCGACCAGGATAGTGCACCCGGCAGCAAGGCACCCGCACAATTGGCGGCGACAAGATCGTAGTTTCCACCCTCTCGCCAACGGCGGCGAGGAGGATGGGGCACCCGAATTTTGAAATACGCGGCCCACGGAATGGCAATCGTACGTCATTGAAGATTGTCATCCTGAGCGAAGCGAAGGATCTGCGGTTTGGGTGTGACTCGAATCACACCCAAGAACGCGCTCATGCTTCAGAATGTAAGTTTAGTCTTGGACTTTGGGCTGAGCCTAGTGCTGATTACTAAGTGCTAGCGGCTAATTGCTAATGGCTTCTTTTCTATGTCTGACTTCCTATTCGAAATCGGTATTGAAGAAATTCCCGCACGAATGATCGACAGCGCGCGCGACGAGCTCGCCAAGCGGGTCGGCGAACTTCTGCAACGCGAACGTCTGGGCCAGAGCCCGGCCATTCAGGCTTACTCCACTCCGCGGCGTTTGGCAGTGCTGGCCTCGGGTGTCGCATCGTCGCAGCCCGACATCAGCGAGCAGGTCACCGGCCCCTCACTTAAAGCTGCCTACAAAGACGGAGTACCGACTACGGCGGCTGAGTCGTTTGCGAAAAAAGTGAACGTTCCGGTCACGGCGCTGGAGAAGATCACGACGCCCAAGGGCGAGTATCTGGCCGCGACCGTGCAGAAGAAGGGCCGCCTTGCGTCGGAAATCCTTGCCGAGACGCTGCCAAAGGAAATCGCCGGAATCTACTGGGCGAAGAACATGTACTGGCGCGGCAAGTCGGCCGAGCGCTTCGTGCGTCCGGTGCGCTGGCTGGTCACGCTGCTGGACGGCGAGGTCGTGCCGCTGGAGTTCGCCGGCATTCGCGCCAGCGGAACCAGTGAAGGCCATCGCATTCTGTCCTCGGGACCATTGGCCGTGAGGCTGCCGGCAAATTATGTGGCGACGTTGGCGGACGGCTCGGTCATCGCCAGTGCTGCCGAGCGCGAGCAGATCATCCGCAAGGCTCTCGATGCAGCGGCACGCGCGATTCCCGGCGCTCGTTGGCGCGAAGATAAGTCGCTGCTCGACACTGTCGTCAATCTCACCGAATTCCCTTCCGCCATCCTGGGCAACTTTGATCCGGAATACCTTGCGCTTCCGGACGAAGTGCTGGTGACGGTGATGCGTGACCACCAAAAATATTTTGCGCTGGAAGACGCCGGCGGCAAACTGCTGCCGCACTTCCTGGCTGTGCTCAACACCTCGGGCGATCCCGACGGCCTAATCCGGCACGGCAACGAACGCGTGCTGCGAGCTCGCTTCAACGACGCGCGATTCTTCTGGGACGCGGACCAGAAAATTCCGCTGCGCGATCGCGTGGAGATGCTGAAGTCCGTCACCTTCCAGAAGGATCTGGGCAGCTACTTCGACAAGACCCTTCGCGTGCAGAAATTGGGCAGCCTGATCTCGGAAACCATTCGCAGTGCGGGCGGCGCGGTGCGTCCCGGCATCGTCTTCAAGTCCGGCCTGCTCTGCAAGACCGACCTGACGACCGAACTGGTGAAGGAATTCACCGAGCTGCAAGGCATCATCGGCGGCCTATATGCGCGGGTGCAAGAGCTCGACCCGATCATGCCCGAAGCGACTCACGAAGCGATCTCGTTCGCCATCTACGACCATTACAAGCCGGAGTCGATGGATGACGATGTGCCGCGCAGCGTCGAAGGCGGCGTGCTCGCCATCGCCGACAAAGCCGACAGCATCGCGGGGATGTTCGCATTGGGTCTGCAGCCAACGGGCTCGAAAGACCCGTTCGCCTTGCGACGCGCAGCCAACGGGATTGTGAAAATCATTGCCGAGCACAAGCTGCCGCTGCCGATCAGCAAGCTCTTCGCCGACGCACGAACGGAGTACGTGGGCTCGGCGGCCGAGAAGCGGTTCGACCCGAAGGTAAATTTCGAAGAATCGATCGGGAATTTCATGCGCGAGCGCGTGGAATTCTACTTGCGCGAAGTTCGCGGGTTCGCCTATGACGTCGTCAACGCGGTACTCGCAGCCGACAGTGATGATGTTGTCGACGCGATCGCGCGCGCCGAGGCGGTCAGCGAGGTACGCGGGTCGGAAGACTTTGCCTCGATCTCGGTGGCGTTCAAGCGGATCAAGAACATCCTTCGCCAGGCGCGGGAGAAGGATCACGAAGAGCGCAGGGCGACCTCTATCGGAATTGAGTTCAACAATCCTGACCTCTTCGAAGAAGGCGCTGAGCGAGATTTGGCGATACTCATCCCGCCTCTTCATCGCGACATTCAGGAACTGGCAAGACAGAAGAAATATGGCGAAGCTTTGGCCCGAGTGGCTGAAATGCGGCGTCCTGTGGACGCATTTTTTGACAAGATCATGGTGATGGTTGATGACAAGGCGGTTCGAGCCCGAAGGATCATGATGTTGGCCTTCCTCCTCGCAAGCGTATCGAACATCGCCGACTTCAGCGAGATCGTCACGGAAGGTAAATGAGCGGTCGCCTTTTTGCGACGAACCCGGCGAGCACGAACACGGAGAGCCCGAAGGGCGTCACAACGTTAGCCCAGCACGTGAGTGCTGGGTTGCGAGTTCGTTTAGATTTTCCGAGTCCCTTCAGGGACGACACAAAGCGTGTCGTCCTGGCGGACTCTCCCAATGGGCGTATGCGTCCCCAGCACTCACGTGCTGGGCTAACGTTCTGACGCCCTTCGGGCTGCGCTAACCACGAACTTTTGTAAACGCAATCATGACAAGCAACAAGTAAAGGACTCCTAATGAGCACTGCAACTGAAATGAAAGACACGACCGCGAATACCTCGGCCGTGAAGTATGTCTACTTTTTTGGTGACGGACACGCCGAAGGCCACGGCAAGATGAAGGACGAACTTGGCGGCAAGGGCGCCGGACTCGCCGAGATGACCAATGCCGGCCTGCCCGTTCCTCCCGGATTCACCATCCAGACCGAAGCCTGCCGCGAGTACATGCCGAACCACACCGTTTCCAACGAAGTGAACCGGCAGATGGACGAAGCGCTGAAGCACCTGGAGCAATTGCAGGGGCAGAAGCTGGGCGGCGCCGACAATCCGCTGCTGGTCAGCGTGCGGTCGGGCGCGAAATTTTCCATGCCGGGCATGATGGACACCATCCTCAACCTCGGATTGAACGACAAGTCGGTCGAGGGCCTGGCCAAGCGCACCAACAATCCGCGCTTCGCTTATGACTCCTATCGCCGCCTGATCCAGATGTTCGGCAGCGTGGTGCTCGACATCCCGAAGTCGGCGTTCGAGGAAGTTTTCGACGGTAAGAAGAAGCAGAAGAAAGCCAAGCTCGACACCGACCTCGACGCCAAGGCGTTGCAGGAAGTGATCGCGGAATATAAAAAGGTCGTCAAGCAGCACACCAAGCACGATTTCCCGCAGGATCCGCATGATCAGCTGGTGATGGCGCGTGATGCCGTGTTTCGGTCCTGGCTGAACGATCGCGCCAAGCACTATCGCCGCATTAACAACATCGACGACATGCTGGGCACCGCCGTCAACGTGCAGGCCATGGTCTTCGGCAACCTGGGCGAGACCAGCGGCACCGGCGTCGGCTTCACCCGAAATCCCGGCACCGGCGTGAAGGAGTTTTACGGCGAGTTCCTAATGAACGCGCAAGGCGAGGACGTGGTTGCCGGCATCCGCACTCCGGTCCACATCTCCGAGCTTGAGAAGGTCCAGCCCGACACCTACAACCAGCTGCGCGAGATCACCACGCGCCTGGAAAAACACTACCGCGACATGCAGGACTTCGAGTTCACCATTCAGGACGGCCGCCTGTACATGCTGCAGACGCGCAACGGTAAGCGCACCGGCCGCGCCGCAGTCCGCGTCGCCATCCAGATGGTGGAAGAGGGCCTGATCACGAAGGAAGAAGCGATCTTCCGCGTCGAGCCCAACCAGCTCTACGATTTCCTCGTGCCCAGCCTCGACGAGAAAGGTAAGGACATCGAAGTCCTCGCTACCGGTCTGCCAGCCTCTCCTGGCGCGGCGGTCGGCAAGATTGTTTTCACCGCCGAAGATGCAGTCGAGCAATTCAACAAGGACAAGCAGACACACCTCATCCTGGTTCGCGCCGAGACCACTCCGGAAGATATTGCCGGCATGGAAGTCGCTGCTGGGATTCTAACTTCGCGTGGCGGGATGACCAGCCACGCGGCGGTCGTTACGCGTGGCATGGGCAAGTGCTGCGTTGCCGGAGCCGGCGATATCGAGGTCGACGAGAAGGCGCGCGTCATTCGCGTTCATGGCAAGACGCTGAAAGAGGGCGATTGGCTCTCGCTCGACGGCACTACCGGCCGCGTCATCAACGGTCAGCTCAAGACCGTCGCAGCGCGTCCCGACGATCCCGAACTGCTCAAGCTGATGGGATGGGCCGAACCCTTCCGGCGCATGGGCGTCCGCGCCAACGCCGACATTCCACGCGATGCTCTCCAGGCGCGCGCGTTCGGCGCCGAAGGCATCGGCCTGTGCCGCACCGAGCACATGTTCTTTGCCGAAGATCGTCTGCCGCACATGCGCGCGATGATCCTGGCGAACAGCGAGAAAGAACGCCGCATGGCGTTGCGCAAGTTGCTGCCGTATCAGCGCAACGATTTTGTCGGCATCTTCCGCGCCATGGACGGATTCCCGGTCACCATCCGCACGCTCGATCCTCCGCTGCACGAGTTCCTGCCGCGCCGCGAAGACCTGATGGTCGACATCGCGAAGCTGGAACTCACCAAGCCGAAGTCACCCAAGCTGAAGGAACTGCGCACGCTACTCAATCGCGTCGAGCAGTTGCATGAAGTCAACCCCATGCTGGGCCTGCGCGGCTGCCGCCTGGGCATCACCTATCCCGAGATCACCGAGATGCAGGCACGCGCCATCTTCGAGGCCGCCGTTAAGGTCGCGAAGGAAGGCGTGAAGGTGAAGCCCGAGATCATGATCCCGCTCACCACCGGTCTAAAGGAAATGGCCAACCAGGGCGGCCTGGTGCGCCGTGTAGCCGAAGAGGTCTTCGCCGAGAAGGAGTACAAGGTGGAGTACCTGGTCGGCACCATGATCGAGTTGCCGCGCGCTGCCCTGATGGCGGATGAGATCGCCAAGGATGCCGAGTTCTTCAGCTTCGGCACCAACGATCTGACGCAGACGACATTCGGTTTCTCGCGTGACGACGTGGGCAAAATCCTCACCGCCTATCTGTCGGAAGGCATCCTGAAGCAGGATCCGTTCGCGGTGCTCGATCGTGAGGGCGTTGGACAGTTGCTGAAGATTGCCGTCGAGAAGGGCAGGACGACGCGTCCGACCATCAAAATCGGCATCTGCGGTGAACACGGGGGCGAGCCTTCCTCGGTCGAGTTCTGCGCATCGCTGGGGTTCAATTACGTCTCATGCTCACCCTTTCGCGTGCTGACCGCAAGGTTGGCGGCGGCGCAGGCGGGAGCCAGCGCGGAGTTGAAGATCGAGGGTGGAAGAACGAAGTAACCGTAGCCAGTGGTCAGTGATCAGTAAATGCAGAGGGCTCGGCGTCATGCCGGGCCCTTTTTATTGTTTCAGGCCCCTTCACCGATTGGAACTGGCCACGCTGCACATAGTTCCTGGGCCCACATTGAAACGGATGTTCGTCCACCCCAAACCCTATACTTTTTTGGGTTGTTTATCAGCAATTCTAGGAGTATTACTAGGCCGACTTCCCCTGTACCTTATACCTCTCTGTAACGGTTATACATAACGCCAAGCGTTGAGCGACGAGTCCGTCCGGCGTCCGCCGGATGTAACCCCCAAGCAGAAACAGCGACAGCCGCTTCGAATGGAGGATTTTCGTGAAAGTTAAGGTATTGTCCGCCGTAGCCTGCGTCATGCTGATTGCCAGCCTGATGTATGCATCCACACCGCCCAAGCAGATTCCTAACGGCAAGAAAGCCAAAGTTACCGGCACCATCGTTTCCCGCAACGGCGACATGGTCAATGTGAAAGAAAAGAACACTAACGACATGGTCGTGGTCAACCTCACCGACAACACCAAAGTCGAGCGTGAGAAGGGCGCCCTCAGAATGCGCCGCGCTGACATGGACGTTACTGCCATGCTTCCCGGCCTCACGATCACCGCTGAAGGCGTAGGAAATGCCCAGGGCCAGTTGAACGCGACCAAGGTCTGGTTCGATCCCGATACGTTCGCCATTGAAGTAGCCCAGGAGCAGCAGATCCAGGCCAACCAGGCCGCCGCGCAGCAGGCCCAAAACACCGCGAACTCTGGCGTGCAGCAGGCTCAGACCGCACAGGTTTCGGCTGATGTCGCTCAGGGTACCGCCGACCAGGCCGGCAAGACGGCCGTCGCCGCCGGTGCTCTTGGTATGATGGATGCCGACGCCATCCAGATGGTGAACAAGCGCGTCTCCGACCTTGGCGACTACAACACCGTTGCCGAAGCCGGCATTTACTTCTCGACCGGCGCTTCCGCACTGGACGCCGCAGCCAAGGCCGACCTCGACAAACTGGCGCAGGTTGCCATGTCCACCCAGAACTACATGATCGAAGTAGCGGGCTATGCCTCCACGACCGGCACGAAGGCTGAGAACCAGAAGCTGAGCGACGAGCGTGCCTCCGCCGTGGTGCTTTATCTCCGCAACCAGAAGAGCATTCCGATGCGTCGCCTGCTGGCGCCCGCCGGCTACGGTGCTACCCACCCGGCCGCCGCCAACACTGACTCCCAGGGCCGCGCCCTCAACCAGCGCGTCGATGTGAAGGTGCTGGTCAATAAGGGCCTGAATCAGGGCATGTAAAGTTGGATCACGACAGACAGAAAAGAGGCCGCATCACGCGGCCTCTTTTCTTGTTGGAGCAGTTGTCGGTTGTCGGCTCGCGGTTGTCAGTTAACGCGTCGATGGCAAGCTCATAAGAACGCCCGCAGGATTGATGCGGTGCAACGAGTGACCGTACATACTTAACTGAGAACTGAGAACCGGCAACTGACAACTGTTTCAATGCGTCTGCTGCAGCTTCGCAATCAGCTTCTGCGCCAGGTTCTCTTCCGATTCCGACCAGAGCACCCGCCCGCTGATGCCGCAGTTCTTCTCGACGGCGGCGGAAAATCCTACCAACTTGGCGATATTCGACCGCAGATGCTTTTCGATGAACGGCAAGATCTCGCGCTCTTCGTAGACAAACGCCGAGTCCAGCCCGAAGTCGCCTTCAATGTGACCGTCCTCGGTGTAGATGCCTTCATCGAACTGCACGCCATGAACCAGAAAGCGCACTGCGACGGGCCGTTGGACCCAACTCTCGCCGTGCTCATCTTCGTTGGGAACCCATAGGTCCCAAAACGCCTCGAACACGAAGGCAAAGTCGTCGTGCGCGAACTCACGTGCGACCTCGACTGCCTCCTCTGGCGATATGCCGGGATTGAAACGACGCTCCAGAACGGTGGGCTCGCTCCAGGAAACCGGATGAACCGACAAGTACGTGACGCCTTCGCGCAGCGTGGAGAACGGGAACTGGCGCAGCACGGAAACGGTGCGCGTCATCATCTCTTCTTCGCGAAACGTGGGGAACCAGATGCTCAAGAAAAGCGAGTCAGCCATCGGAGTATTTTAGCCGACGAGCCGCGCCCCGAAGCCATTCACCGAGGGCATTCTCGAAATATTGTCATCACGAAGCGAAGCGAGGGATCTGCTTTTCGCTCGAGCCGGCAAAAAGCAGATTCCTCGCGCCAAAACAGGGCGCTCGTAATGACAATTCCAAGGTTGGAGGAAGTATTGCCAAGCCGTGCCAACTAGCCGCCTTTACGCGCTCAACAGCCTCTTCTTCGCCTTGATCTCCTCCAGCAGTGTGTCGATCTTTTGCTCGCGGTCGAGCGCGTGCAGGCGGCCTTCGATGTCGTCGCCCAGGATCTCGCCCTTGGCGCGTCCCAGAGCCTCTTCGCGCGCTACCTTCGTCCGCATGCGATCGAAGGTGCGGTGCTCACCATCGGGCGTGAGCTGCGCGTCAGCGGCGCGGCTAACAGCGCGCGAGCGGCGATGCTGCGCGATCAGCAGGTCGGCCTTGGCTTTCGCCTCCGACAGCTTTAGCTCCAGCCTTTTAAGCGCAGATTTCAGCGCCTCGACCTGCACCCCCTGATCGGCTATCTGCTGATCGAAGCTGTCGGCCAATTGCTGGAAGCTCATTGCGCGCTCCAGCGCGGCACGCGCCAACTCGTCGTCCCGCTTATCTACGGCCAGCTCTGCCTTGTGCATCCAGTCGGCGTGCTTCTCGGCATTGTCTTTTTTCTTCTTTTCCAACAGGTGCAGATCGGCAAGCGCGATGGCCACTTGCGTCTTTACCTGGATGAACTGGTTTTCCATGTCGAGAATCACCTGCTTCAACATCTTCTCGGGATTCTCGGCGCGATCGACGAGATCATTGAGGTTCGCCCGAACCAGCGTTGCCACACGATCGAGTAATGCCATGACAAACTCCCTTTCGGCTGCCAGCCATCCGCCGTCAGCTCTCAGCTAATCTTCCAAATCAAAATTGCTCGCCGCGAACCGCAGCCAACAGGAAGGCGACGAGCAAGCCTCCCACGGCGCCAACGAGAACTGCGATGTCGGAGTGCGTGAAGAACCGCACCACGACGCCCAGCAGCGTTCCAATTAATCCGAGATTTACCAATAACCGCGTACTGTCATCTTCGGAAAACATAACCATCCTGCCGGGGCTAAAGCCCTTTAGATCTTTGAGTCCTAGTTCGGCACGACTGAAGTCGTGCCCTGACACAAACCTTCGGGTGCCCCACCCTTGTCGTCTTCCGTTGACGACAGGGTGGGAGATAACCACTTCGGGTGCCCCACCCATTCGCGATGTTCGAATGAGTGGGACAGCATCACCCAGCTACTACTTCCCTGCACCGGCAGCCTTCGACTTGCCGTCGCCATCCGCCGGCGGCAGACCGTCCGGCTTCGGGCTCTTGTCGCCGATCGTCCGGATCTTGCCCAGCAAATCCGACATCTGCATGCCCGACAGCGCTTCGAACAGCGCCGGCACCTGCGCCGCCATCTCGGTGATGTCGCCGGTGATCTTGTGCATGCCAGCCGAGTTGCCATTGCCGGTCGAGACAATCGTGATCTTGTCGACGTTCGACAGCGGACTCGCCAGCGCCTTGACGATCTCTGGCAATCCGGTGATCAACTTGTCGACGACCGCGGCCTGGTTGTACTCCTGGAAGGCTTCAGCCTTGACGTTCATGGCGCGAGCTTCGGCGTCGCCCTTCTTGAAGATGATCTCGGCTTCGGCTTCACCCTGCGCGCGAATAGCGCTGGCGCGGCCTTCGGCTTCCACCATCGTCCGCGACCGCTCGGCGTTAGCGAGAGTCTCAATTCGCTGACGCTCGATCTCGGCCCCCTTCAACACAGTAGCGATCAACTCCTTCTCGCGACGGTTGATTTCGGCTTCCTGCACCTTGACCTGCGCTTCCTTCTCGATCTGCTGCACCTTCACGGACTCCGCGATCACCTGCTGCTGCATCACGTTGGTCTGGATCTCGTAGGCCTTGTCGGCCTGTGCCTGCTGGCGCTTCACCAACTCGGCATACGTCGCCTTCTTCACTTCCAGATCGCGCTGCGCCTCTGCCTGGCGAGCCAGTGATGCGGTTTCAGCGGCGACACGCTCCTGGTCGGCTTGCGCTTTGGCGGTCGCCGACTCGCGCAATGCGATGGCACGCTTGATGGCGGTATCGCGATCGGCTTCGGCAGTAGCCACATCGGCGTCGCGCTTGATGCGCGCAATGTCGGGCCGGCCCATGTTGGTGATGTACTCGTTCTTGTCGCGAACTTCCTTGATGGTGAACGAAATTACTTCCAGGCCCATCTTGTTCATGTCGTCGGCGCAGGTGGTGCGCATGCGGTCGGCAACCATCTCCGGCTGCTTCACAATCTCTTCCACCGTCAGCTGGCCGATGATGCCGCGCAGGTGTCCTTCCATCACCAGGCGGATCAGCGCCTCGCGATCGGGCGGCGTCTTGGTCAGGAATTGCTCAGCCGCAGTCCGGATCGATTCAGGGTCGGACTTGACCTTGATCTGCGCCACAGCTTCCACCGTCACGGCGACGCCCTGCTTGGTGTAGAGGTCCTGTTGTGGAGCGACGTCGAACGACATCAGCTCCAGTGAAAGTTCGCGGCAGCTCTCCACCATGGGCAGAATGACGGTGCCGTGTCCCTTAACAATTCGCGTGCCCCGGATACCGTACACAACGAGAGCTTCGTTGGGTCCGGCTTTGCGATACAGCTTGGTGAAGACCGCCATGAGCAAAATGGTGGCGATAACAACAGACCACACGATCACCACGGCGTCAGTTGGAATGTGGAAACCCATATGCTTCTCCTTAAAATCTGCAGCTAGCGCCTAGCAACTAGCGATTAGCCACGCCTTCTACCAAAGACTTTTGGATCGTTAACTCTTCACCAGGTCTCTGTGTCCGGATTTACGTCTCCAGCGGACATAAGAGACCATTCGGAGCGTGCCGAGCACAACCGCGCCCGCAAACAAGCACGGGAAAATACCGTCAAAGAAAACGACAGATGTGGCTGGCGATTTCCATGCTCTCGCCGGTAGCGCCGCAGCAAGAAACATTGCGACTACCCAGAGCACCAGGAGAGCAACTAATGCCCGTCCAGTCTGCCGATAGATATGCTCATCCCGAACCATCTTTGAATCCACTAAGCTTGCAAAGTGCCGAATGCTAGTTGCTAGTTGCTACTTGCTTCTGCTCCGCCATCTCGTCCCAGCGCCGTACATACGCAATTCCCTTTTCATAACGCGTGATGATGATTTCGATCTCGCGGGCCATTGCCTCGCCCGATTCACTGCGGGCGCCGCAGGTATGGCGCGTGCCTTCCTGCGAAAAGATGATCTCGCCTGTGCCTCCCGCGCGAATGGGACTGATCACCCGCCCCAGCACTCCTACGCGCTCGTAGTCCGCCGGATCCAGTTCACGCGAGTGCGCCAGCAGGACCTTGGCGATAAACACGAACACGATACTCGCGCCTACCAGGCCGAGGGCGATGGAGACTACCAGGACCAGCGTGACCACCAGCGTGGAGTAGCGCGTCAGCAGGTAGCCGGTCCCGCCAAACCAGGCGAGAAACGCCGTGATGGTCGCGAAGTTGAAGAACGGCATCTCGTTGCCGGCGGCGTGCCCTGCTCCCGCGGCGTGCGCGGTGGCGATGTGTCCGCCTTGAGGAATATGCGCGTGCGGCACATGGATGTGCAGATGCGGCATGTGCCAACTGCCTCCGACGAACGACAACACGCTAAGCGTCACGCCCACCAGGAAGCACACGAGATAGAAAATCGCCCACGTCATAAGCTCACTCCGCCGACCTCTTACCGTTGCGACCGCGCCGCGCCGTCGCCGCCACGTCCGGCTTCAACACTTCGGTCAGCCGCTCCACCAGCTCCGGCGTCTCCAGAATCGCGCCCAGCAGCACCAGCGCCTTTCGGCTGTCGCGCATGCTTGGCCACCTGCAACAGCGCATGGTGCAGCTCGGGATCGTGCGCCGACTGCTCCGCTCCATTGATCAGCCACAGGTCCAGCCGATCTTCTGTCGCGCGCAAATCGCTGGTCAGTTCGGTGTGATATCCCTCGGGATCGTCCACCAGGTAGCCGGGATGCACCTTGAAGAACCGCGCCAGCAGCATGCGCGAAGCGTTGGTCAGGTGCGGCCGCGCTCCGCTCTCGATCTGCGACAGGTACGACTGGCTCAGGCCGGCGCCGACTTCCTTCTTCAAGGCGCGGACCAGGTCCTGCTGGGTCATCTCGCGGTCCATGCCGCGGAGAGTGCCTTCGACCAGGCGCAGGTAACGTAGTTTTTCGCCGAGTTTCATATTACGATTTGCAATTATAATATTGCAATTTGCGATGTCAAGAACTGGATTTGCCGCCGAATGAGGAGGTTGGGAGAGAGGCGGTTCGCTACCGGACATAGAGACCCAGGAACCTTGAGGCTTACATCACGGAGGACATGGAACGCTCGGTGACGAGAGGCGGGAAATGCTGAGTGCACGTTGGCATTCGGTTTTCCGGATGCTTTCCCACGCGGGATGCGATGGTTAAACAGCGAGTGCCCAGTTCCGCGCAGCGGAACGAAAGATGATAGCCCAGCGCTTCAGCGCCGGGTCGCGCGCGAAAATAGCGTCAAGTCCCGCGGGGACGGCACAATCACCACTCAAGGGTCCCATGCGACGCGGCGAACAGCAGGTCTTTCGACTCCGCCGCGAGGACGCGGCTCCGCTCAGGATGACAAAGATTGAAGGAAGTGTCCTGCGTCAACAGGAGTGATAACTAACGACTGCCTATCGCGCGAAGTACAGTAACCCGAAGATATACAGCCACAACAAACCCATGAAGTGCCAATACCATGCGGTGACATCGAGCACGATGCGGCGGGTCTCCGGCGGCTTGCGCAGCAGATTGGTGAACCCCGCATACAGCAAGGCCATCAAGCCGCCCAGCAAGTGCACGGCGTGTACGCCAGTCAGGATGAAGAAGAACGAACTGCTGGTGTTGGTGGCGAAGGTCGGATTGCTTCGCTCGATCAGCCGCCAGGCGTAAACCTGCCCGGCGAGAAAACCGGCGCCCAACACGATGGTCGCCCACAGCCACTGCAGCGAGTGATGATCATTGACGCGAATGCCGGGAATATCGGCGATCGGCGCCAGCGCAACGTCGGTGGCGGCTCGACGCCGTGCGACCTCCAGCGTCGTACTGCTCAGCAGAAGAATACAGGTATTGAGCAGCAGCATTCGCAGTGGCAGGGTCAACGCCACCCAGTTACTGACGAAATTATTGCTGGCGGCGTCCCAGGTTGCGCCGGCCTTGCGTACCACGTACGCCGTGGTGAACGAGACAAACAACATAACGACCGACGACAGGGCCAGCATCAGCCCCAACCGATACCGGCGCAGACGTTCGTTGTAGTTGGGATAATTGTCGCCGCCGCGGCCACCGCCTCCGTCCCAACCGCCGGGCCAGTTGGCCGTAGGTCCGCGGCCTCCGTCGCCCAACGAGGTCTTCGGACTGCGAATGCGGATTCCCCGGCTCATAGAAGTCCAACTGGAATTCGACGGCGGCGACCGAGTAGACGGCCGCCGGCCCAGGTCACAAGCCTTTGTGACATTATGATGCTCCGCTTCGCAGCCGGAAACAAGAGGCTCATCGGCAGCTTGCTTTACAATTGACCAGCCGTCTGACGGATCCATGAAACGCTTTCTGCTTATCTTCTGCGCGGCTGCCATCGTCCTCTATGGGATCGATTTTCTTTCGGTGAGGCTGCGTATTCCACGCCGCGACACGTTCGGCAGCATCACCGTGCACACTTACTACGTGGTCAAGCTCAAGAACGGCAGGAGCGAATACGACTACGCCGGAGACCATAGCGCGGACTGCTCGAACTCCGTCTTTCCGCAGCTTGGCGTGAGGCCCTGCTGGTGGGTCAGCCGCCACACCGACGAGCAGATCAACATCGACTCCGGCAATCCAAATAATCCGCACATCTTTTAGCTCTCGGCTGTCGCCTATCCGCCATCAGCTGCAGGTTATTGATGCCCCGCTGTCTCTCCCAAACACATTGTGTTGTCATCCCGAGCGGAGCCGAGGGATCTGCGGTTCAGCCTCTTTCACAGATGTTCCCCGACGATGGATGTTCCAGAGGCCATGAGCTGACGGTTAACGACTGACGGACGCATTTGCATCTTCACACTGTCTGCCTCATCTTGTTTCCATGCCCCGGCACGAACGAATCCATGGTCACACGGAAAAGCAGGTTCAACTCAGCAACAATTGCTTCGGTTGCGGTCCCGGCAACGAAGCTGGATTGCAACTGAAGTTCACCTTGGATCGCGAGCGCGAACGTTTCATCTGCCGTTTTCGACTGAAACCGCGATTCGTCGGACCTCCGGGCCATGCGCACGGCGGCATCATCGCCACCATTCTCGACGAAGCCATGGGCAAGGTGAACAAGCTGCATGGCATGACCGCGTTGACCGCCAAAATGGAGATCAAGTACATCAAGCCCGTGCCCCTGGGAAAGCCGCTGACGGTCGAAGGCTGGGAAGTCAGCAAGAGCGGCCGCGAACACATCTACGCGGGCGAAATCCGGAACAAGGACGGGGTTGTGCTCGCCGTCAGCACAGGAAAATTCATCGAAATCGATCCTCACCAGGTCTTTGCCAAGTTCCTGAAGAAGAAGCACAGCGACGCGACCTAGATCCTGGGCAGATTCGAAGACGTCGACGCCGCTAAACGCCGGCCACTTTGCTTCTGCGCTCCATCAGTACGGTGTCGCGCCAGATGCCGTGCATGCAGCCGATGCGCTCGCGCCTGCCGACTATGCGGAATCCGGCTTTTTCGTGCAGATGAATGCTGGCCCGTTCTCGGCGAGAATCCCGGCCTGCAACGTCCAGATGCCGTTTCGCTCCGACTCTGCGATCAGCTTGTCCAGCAGCGCCGCCCCGATTCCCTGCCCTCGCGCGCTTTCTGCGATGTAGACGCTGACCTCGGCCACGCCGCGATAAACTTGCCGGCTCGACACGGCACTCAGCGCCGCCCATCCCACGACTTCGTCACCGTGAAGACCGACCAACCGGCATGCCGGCAGATGTCGCGCATCCCACTCTGGCCACGTCGGCACTGCTCGTCTCGAACGTCGCATTGCGCAGTCGCGATGCCTTGCGCGAAGATCTCGCGCACGGCGAGCCAGTGCTGTTCGGTCATCGGCACGATGTCCATGGTCATCGCATCTCTCGATGGAATCCCAACATGTTACACAGGCCGCGGTCGAGTCAAAGCAGAATCGCGCCGTCGGATTCGGAATGCGACTAGTACAATTGCTGCCCATGCCCTCACCTCGCCGTTTGCTTCTCCTGCTCGCTTTATGCTCGCCGCGAACGTCACCTTCATCAGTTCGCGCAGTCCAACGACGCCGTGATGCAGGAGGCGCTAAAGCCGGGCACGCCGATCGAGGAAAATCTGCGCGTGCTGACCGACGAAATTGGCGGACGCGTTCCCGGCACGCCCGCATTCGAAAAGGCCCAGCAGTGGGCGATCGCGGCGTTCAAGCAGGCGGGCGCGGATTCGGTTCACACCGAAGAATTCACGATTCCGCAGTCGTGGGCCGAGGGCGACACGCAAGTGAACGTGGTAGCGCCGGTACAGTTCCACGTGCGCGCCGTCTCGGTGGCCTGGATTGCGCCCATGCCTCAACGCCCGCGCGGGTGGTCGACGTCGGCATGGGTTCGGCGGCTGAATTCGCCAAGGCCGGTGATATTTCCGGCGCCATCGTCCTGGTACACAGCAAAGTGCTGGACACCTGGGACGATTTGTTCGACGAATACTTCCGCGCCCCCGACATCATCGCCCGCTCCGTGCAGGGCAAAGCGCTGCTGATCGCCTTCACCAGCAGCCGTGAATACGACATCCTCTACCGGCACATCAACACCCTGAGCGGCAAGATGGATGTGATTCCCGCAGGTGCTGCTGGCGCGCGAAGACGCACTGCGCATCGCGCGGCTGATCGCGCACGGCGAGAAGGTGCAGATGTCCGTCTCGCTGCCGAATAAAGTTGGGCCAACCATCACCAGCCACAACGTCATCGCCGAAATCAAAGGCAGCGAGCTGCCGAACGAAGTTGTCATCTTCGGCGCGCATCTCGATTCCTGGGAACCTGGGCACCGGCGCGCTCGACAACGGCTGCAATGCGGCGCTGGTCATCGATTCGCTGCGCGCCATCAAAGCCGTCGGGTGTGCGTCCCCGGCGGACCATGCGCTTCATCCTCTTCTCCGGCGAGGAGCAGGGGATGTTCGGCTCGCTGGCCTATGTGCGCGCTCATCGCAAGGAACTGGACAACGTTGTCGCCGAAGTCGTGCTCGATGCCGGCGATGGCGCGATCACTGGATTCTCCACCGGCGGACGCAAAGATATCGACGCAGCGCTCGCGCCGCTTACTGCAACCGTTCGCCGCCTGGAAGGCGACGGAGATCACCAACGATGCCGCGCTCGGCACCGACAATTACGACTTCATGATCGAAGGCGTGCCCACCATCCTGCCCAATCAGGAGACGTGCGAATTACCTCATCAACTATCACGCCACCTCCGACACCTTTGACAAAGTCGACTTCGCGCAACTCAAGAAGAACGAAGCCATCACCGCCGAGCTCATGTGGAGCTGGCCAACCTGCCGCAGCGGCTGGGGCCGCGCTTCACGCGCAAACAGATCGAAGCGACCTTCCCGGAAACGCATCTCGACGACGAGATGAAAGGGCTTCCGCGTCTGGGATCAGTGGGTGGACGGCAGCCGCGGGAGAGCGCAATAGAGGCTCTGTCGCTGCGCATCGCAACGTCCGATTCCGCTTGGCGACTTGGTAGTGACTCAGGCGACGTCTTGAGTGGAGCGCACTTCCATAACTTTGCCAGACCTGAGCGCAGATTGCCAGTAAAGTTGGCCCTGACGAAGACCTACACCCTGCAATGGCAACTGTTTCAGCAGTACGCGATTCCACGCGATGATCCTTCGAATTCGAACCTCAAATGTAGCTCGGCACTCCGAGTGGCGCTTTCAGCGATCTCTCGCTGCTTGCCTGCTCCACGGGGTTACGCATCCCCGCCGCACGCGCTAAAATAGAGAGTTAACCGCTGCACTGCGCGCCATCTTATGCATCGAGGTTTAGCCAGTCAGCTAATGCCAGTGACGGTCTTTCGGAGATTTTTTATGTCAGAAAACAACGGTAACAACCATACAAGTTTGCGTTTGAAGACCGGCCTGGCCGAGATGCTGAAGGGCGGCGTCATCATGGACGTGATGAGCGTCGAGCAGGCCGAAGTCGCCGAGAAGGCCGGCGCCACCGTCGGTCATGGCGCTGGAGCGCGTGCCCGCTATCATTCGCGCCGAGGGCGGCGTCTCTCGCATGGCCAATCCCAAGCTCATCAAGCAGATCATGGCGGCCGTGTCGATCCCGGTGATGGCCAAGTGCCGCATCGGCCACTTTGCCGAAGCGCAGATCCTGCAGGAGATTGGCGTCGACTACATCGACGAGTCCGAAGTGCTGACGCCGGCCGACGAAGCAGCACCACGTCGACAAGCACGCTTTCACCACGCCGTTTGTCTGCGGCGCGCGCAACCTGGGTGAAGCGCTGCGGCGCATTGCCGAAGGCGCAGCCATGATCCGCACGAAAGGCGAAGCCGGCACCGGCGACGTGATTCACGCCGTCAAGCACATGCGGCAGATTGTCAGCGAGATGAAAGCGCTGACGGTGATGAGCGACCAGGAGCTCTACGCCGCGGCCAAAAATCATCAGGCGCCGTACGAGCTGATACGCATCGTCGCCAAAGCCGGCAAGCTACCGGTGCCGAATTTCTCGGCGGGCGGCATCGCCACTCCTGCCGACGCGTCGCTGGTCATGCAGCTAGGAGCCGAGGCGGTGTTCGTGGGCTCGGGCATCTTCATGAAGGGCGGAGCGACGCCGCTCGACCTGCATGTTAAGGCCGAGCGCGAAGAAGCCGAGTCGCGCGCCAAGGCGATCGTGATTGCGGCAACGCACTTCGACGATCCCAAGGTGCTGGCCGAAGTCAGCGAGCAGATGACCGGCGCGATGAAGGGCCTGGCCATTGCCGCGATCGAAGAGAAGGACCTGCTGCAGACGCGGGGATGGTAGGAAGGCGGCTGTCTGGGCCGTGAGCTCTTAGCTCTTAGCTTTTGGCAACAAGGCGCAGCTCTGGCTGCGCTTTACTTTTGCAGGTCGGATGAGCGTCGTTCGGTACGTCTGAAGCCAGTTTGTCGATGACGGCATCAAAAGGATGTGGTGATTGATTTGCTAAGAGCTAACGGCCTCAGCCCAAAGCTCACGGCCATAGCTCAAAGCTTCGCACGTCATGAAAATTGGTGTTCTCGCACTACAAGGAGATTTCGACGCGCACCGCCGCCGGCTGGAAGAGCTGGGCGCGGACGTCGCGCTGGTGCGCAATCCCGAAGACTTCGACGGGCATCGATGGCCTGGTGATTCCCGGCGGCGAGTCCAGCACGTTTCTGAAGCTGCTGGGCGAGCGCACGCTTGCAAAAGCTCAACGAGTTTGTCCACAGCAAGCCGACCTTCGGCACCTGTGCCGGCGCGATCATGCTGGCGCGCGAAGTCGAGAATCCCAAGCAGCCCGGGCTTGAACGCGATCGACATCACCATCCGCCGCAACGCCTACGGCCGGCAGATCGACTCCACTATTCTCGAAACGTCCAGCGCTCTCGGCGGCGAACCGCTGGAGATGGTCTTCATCCGCGCGCCGCGCATTGAGAGTGTCGGCAAAGATGTTGAGGTGCTGGCCAAGCGCGGCGACGATCCCGTGCTGGTGCGGCAAGGCAAGGTGATGGCGGCGACATTTCATCCTGAGTTGTCGGAGGACAAGCGCGTGCACGCGGAGTTCTTAAGCTGGTGAAGAATGGAACGAGGTAGTTGTGAACGGGTGTCCCAGCAGCCTGGTCACAGAATAGCCGACAATTAGAGTTATGCCCTCTGATCCGCATTGACGCCGTCGCCGGCCGCAGCCCGGAACAAATCAAGGATCTTCTCGACGCCGCGCACCGCGCCATGCTCTCGGCCTTCAAAGTCCCCGAGCGCGATCGCTATCAAATCTACCAAGAGCACCCGGAAAATCACTTCATCGTGCAAGACACCGGCCTCGGCATTCAGCGGACGAAAAACGTCATCGTCGTCACCGTCATCAGCCGCCCGCGCACCCAGGAGATGAAGCAGACGTTCTACGCGGACCTTTGCCGCGAACTGAAAGACAGTTGCGGCATCGAGCCCAGCGACGTCATGATCTCCATCGTCACCAACACCGACGCCGACTGGAGCTTCGGCAACGGCGTCGCGCAGTTCCTCACCGGAGAGCTCTAGCAAGTTTAAGTTCAGCCCATCTGCACCCTGACAGTGGGTTCCATCCGTGCCGGTCGAGTGGTGAAACCGCCTCATTTCCTGTCATAATCTAAGTAGAAGTCCACTCATACCTAACGAAAGAGCCATTCATGGCCGAATCTCCTATTACTGCGCGCACTCAGGATTTCGCAACCTGGTACCAGGACGTCGTGCTGCAAGGCGACATGGCCGAGCCCGCCGAGATCGTCAAGGGCTGCATGGTCATCAAGGCCAATGGCTACGCTGTCTGGGAGCTGCTGCAGCGCCAGCTCGACGACCGCTTCAAAGCCACCGGCCACCAGAACATTTACTTCCCCATGCTGATTCCGCAGAGCTTTCTGCAGAAGGAAGCCGAGCACGTGGAAGGCTTCTCGCCCGAGCTGGCGGTTGTCACCATCGCCGGCGGCAAGCAACTGGAAGAGCCTTACGTGCTGCGGCCGACGTCCGAGACCATCATCGGCCACTTCTTCGCCAAGTGGATCAAGAGCTAGCGCGATCTGCCGGTGCTGATGAATCAGTGGGCCAACATCATTCGCTGGGAGCTGCGCACGCGCATGTTCCTGCGCACCACGGAATTTCTCTGGCAGGAAGGCCACACCGCGCACTCCAACCACGAGGAGGCGATGCAGGAAGTGCTGCGCATGCTCGACGTCTACGCCGATGTCGCCGAGAACGTGATGGCCATGCCCGTGATCAAGGGCCTGAAGACGCAGTCGGAGACGATTTGCCGGCGCGCTCTACACCTACTCCATCGAAGCGCATGATGCAGAACGGCTTCGCCCTGCAGGCCGGAACCAGCCACGACCTCGGACAGAATTTCGGCAAGGCGTTCGATGTGCAGTTCCAGAACAAAGAAGGCGAGCTGGACTACGTGTGGCAGACCAGCTGGGGCGTGAGCACGCGCCTGGTCGGCGGCCTCATCATGAGCCACTCCGACGACAAGGGCCTGGTGCTGCCTCCGAAGCTTGCGCCGATGAAAGCTGTGATGGTGCCGATCTATCGCAAGGACGACGAGAAGGCGAAGGTGCTGGAAGCCGCGCACCGCATCGCGAAGGATGTTGGCGCGAAAGTTGACGACCGCGAAGGCCAGTCGCCGGGCGCGAAGTTCTTTCACTGGGAGCGCCGTGGAGTGCCGGTCGTGCTGGAGCTTGGACCGCGCGATCTGGCGGCCGGCAATGTCGTGCTCAAGCGCCGCGACACCGGAACCAAAGAGCCGATGCCGCAAGCCGACGTCGCCGGCAAGCTTCCTGCCCTGCTCGATCAGATGCAGCAGGACTTGTACAACGCGGCCAAGAAGCGCCTGAAGGACAACACCGTGCTGGCGAACTCGATTGAAGAGGTCGAGTCGATCCTGAAGGACGTGACCGCCGAGAAGGGTGGCGGCAAATTCGTCATGGCGCACATGAAGGACGATCCGCGTTGCGACGCCCGGGTCAAGGAGTTCAAGGCAACTATCCGCTGCATCCCGCGTCGTCGACGAATACGATGGCGGCGGCAAGTGCATCGTCACCGGCGAGCAAGTGGATCGGCGCGTCGTGATCGCGAAAGCGTACTAAACAGCTAGCTCTAAGCCTTTAGCCATTAGCTCTTGGCGGGTTCGGGCCTAGGAATATGTTTCTAAAAGCTGAGAGCTAAAGGCCAGGAGCCCGATGTCTTTCTACGATTTTTCCGCAACACTGAATAACGGCAAAGAGAAGAAGCTTAGCGCTTACAAGGGCAAGGTGCTGCTGATCGTGAACACCGCCAGCAAATGCGGATTCACGCCGCAGTACGAAGGGCTGCAGCAGCTCTACGCGAAGTATCGCGATCAGGGACTTCGAACTGCTCGCCTTCCCTTGCGACCAGTTCGGACACCAGGAGCCCGGCTCCGACACGGAAATCAAATCGTTCTGCGAGACGAATTACGGCGTTGAGTTCCCGCTCTTTTCCAAGATCGATGTGAATGGATCGAACGAGCATCCACTCTACAAGTTCCTGAAGAGCGAAAAGGGCGGACTGATCGGCGACTCGATCAAGTGGAATTTCACCAAGTTTCTGGTCGACAAGCAGGGCAATGTGATCGAGCGCTACGCGCCGACCACGCCGCCAGAACGCATTGCGCCGGATATTGAGAAGCTGTTGGAGAAGTAAGAGCGCGTTTGCAACTCATTAAAGATTGTCATCACGAGGAGGCCTTCAGGCCGACGAGGGATCTGCTTTTCTTCATGAGCTGTAAAGGCGTGCCTCCACTTCAATCGTCAGCGTGAACCGCTGCTTCGCTTCCGGCGGTGTTTGCCACGACCGGCCGCACACCATCTCGAACGTTACGGTTCCCTTCCGCATGGCGCGGACCGTCCAGCGGTGCGAACCCGCTCCGCCGACGCCCCTTGCCGGGGTGAATCCGGCATCTTCCACGGCAAGAATGGGCGAACCATCTGACACGACCCGCCAGCTATAACCGGCGCTGCGCGTCTCCGGCAACGTCAATTGGACTTGAGTTCCAGCAACTACTTGCATCGTAGTACCCGATGCGGACGGACCGATCTCGAGTTTCGTCATCCGAGCCGTATTCCTTCTGCCAGCTGAAATCGTCCCCGAACTGAAACCTTAGTGGTAAGGCAAGTAATTCGTGCGTCGCCGCCAATTTTGTCATAGCCGCCGAGCGAAACCGGGCTACAATCTGTCAACGCTTCCCTGCCGTGCCAGCATTCCGTCGCCCCCTTGAAAACGAACATTCTCAGTTGGAAAGGAACCCCTCATGCCTCACAAAATTCAGCGTTATGGTTGGGTGAAGGATACGCCCGATCCTCGCGACCTGTTATTCACGGCTTCTCCGGTTGTCGCCGCCAAACCTCTGCCCAAGTCGGCCGACCTTCGTCCCGGTTGTCCTCCAGTGTATGACCAGGGACAAGTCGGCAGCTGCACCGGCAAACTCCATCGCCGGCGCGTTTGAGTTTGCGCAGAAGAAGCAGCTGCTGCCGGACTTCATGCCCTCGCGCCTGTTCATCTACTACAACGAGCGCGTCATTGAGCACACCACCGGCAAGGATGCGGGAGCGCAGATCCGCGACGGCATTAAGACCGTCGCCAAGCAGGGCGTGCCCGCCGGAAACCGACTGGCCCTACAGCGAGAACATGTCGGTCGTCACCGAGAAACCGAATAGCAAGTCCTATACTGATGCGCTGCAGCACAAGGTCATTGCTTATCACCGTATCGCCGCCAAGTCGGCGGATGCGTTCCTCACGCTGATGAAGAGCTGCCTGGCCGACGGCTATCCGTTCGTCTTCGGCTTCACTGTCTACTCGGCGTTCGAGGGGCCACAGGTGGCTAAGACCGGAATCCTGAACATGCCCGACAAAAAGAAGGAAAGCAGTCGTCGGCGGTCACGCTGTGATGGCGGTCGGCTACGACGATGAGAAGAAGTCGATTCTGGTTCGGAATTCCTGGGGCGTGTCCTGGGGACAGAAAGGCTATTTCTGGATGCCCTACGCTTATATCAGCGATCCCAAACTGGCCAGCGACTTCTGGACGATTCGCGGCGTGACCGGAACGGCAGCCGGAAAGACCGCCGGCAAAGTCGTAAAGGCGAAAGCCGTGGGGGCATAAAGCCGGCGGCGTGATTTTGCGCCGCGTATCGGTTTTCGTGACGTCCCGGATTGCCGAGCGCTAGATACCGAGCGGAGGTCATTGGCCTCCGCTCCAATTCTTTGCGAATCCCATCTTGAAACTGGGGCTGAATGTCAGCGAGAAACGCCCCCGAGACTTTGACGCCATCCGTCGCTGCCGCTACAATACAGATACATTTTGACGCGCTCACAGAGCGCACTAAACACTCCTCAGTAGCTCAATGGCAGAGCATCCGGCTGTTAACCGGAGGGTTGTAGGTTCGAGTCCTACCTGAGGAGCCATTCTTTTCTTGGACTTGCCGCAAATCCACGAAAACGATTTGGGTCAGATAAGGGTCACATAAGTTTACTAGGTGGGTACAGGCCCCTACTGAATGCGTGTGGCCTGCTGCTTGACGAAGTTCACCAGCTGCTGCTGGATCCGCCGCTTGGCTTCCATACCAAGATCTCCATAGACCTCGGATGTGGTGGCGAGGTTCTCGTGCCGCAGAAGAGTTTTGACCTCCTCCAACTCGAGTCCTGCCTCTTTGCCCCAAGCGCTCACCGTGTGGCGGAAGCTGTGCCAGCCGATGTTGGGAAGACCAAGCGCCAAGGCAACCGGCTTGATGTGTGTCTTCAGCATTTGCGCCGGCCAGAACGGTCGCTTGCCCTTCGTGTAGGGCGAGGCAAAGACCCAATCGCCGGCTGCGCCGTGAATGGTGACGGAGCGCCACTGGCGGAGCAACTCCAACACCTCTTCCGGTACCGGCAAATTGGTGCGTGACGCTTCGGTCTTGAGCGGCGTTATCCGTCCTTGGACGCAGCCTTGGCGAAAAGACACCACGCCTAGATCCAAGTCCAGATCCTGCCACTTTAGTCCGAATGCCTCGCTGATACGCGGCCCCAGCCAGCCCGCAAAGGCTACTGCGACTTTCTCGCAAGGCCCCAATCGGCTTAATAGCAAGAAGAACCCGGCTGCCGTTAACTGCATGGTTGTTTTTGCCGTTTGGTTGAGCCACGAGGTAGCTCGACCCGCTTCTCTCCCATTGGATTCTCGTTTAGGTAGCCCCACTTGACTGCGAACTTGAACGCGAGCTTCATCACGTTCCAGATGGAGCGAACCATTTTCGGAGCAAGACCATTGGGGTTCTTGGGTGAGCGCCATAAGGAGCGCAGCCATTCCTCGATGCTCGCCCGGACCGCAGGCTTGTTGAATTCCTGAAGCCGGTAATCCTGCCAATGCGCCCGGACCCAGCGGTTCAGGGCCGACTGTAGGACTTCGCGCACTGGAAGGACATTGGCGCCGCGCTGTCCTGCACGCCGCCAAGAGGAACGTCGAGACAGGGACGGAGTATCTGCTCGATGTAGCGATCGATCAGGCCACCCATGGTCGGGCATTCCGGGTTGAAGGTTTCGGGATTGGCTGACAGCCGCAGATGCTCGCTCGCACGCTCGGCTGCCGCCCGGGTTGGGTACTGCTCCTGGGTACCGACGATGGTCTTGCGGCGCCGTTTCCGCCCTGCTTCGAATTCGACGAAACGGTAAACCCATACGTCCGGCCCTCGGGAGCGCTTTTCCAGTGTCAGCGTTCCGTACTGGTACTTCGACCGCCGCTTCACTCGGTTCATTCACGAACCTCCTGAGTGCGGCGCAGATGACACTGTGAATCTAGCACGAAATCACCCACTCACATTGCTGGCGTACAACCATTCGGTGTCGCGCCCGGTTTTGGCGCCTTTACCGGGACATGTTGCTGACGACCTGAAGGGGATATCAGCATTAGGCGATCTTGCGGTTGAGCCAGTCGTTTAGAGCGGAGACACGGAATCGCCACAATTTGCCGACGTGCACACCGCAGATCTCGCCGTTTCGGGCCAAGCGCTGCAGCGTCTTGGGATGAATCTTGAGCAGGGCTGCAGCCTCATCCGAGTCAAGAAGCGGCTCGAACGACAAAGGCGCCATTGCCACAATTGGCAGTGCGGATTTCTGGTTCGAATTTTCCATTGGGGACCTCCAAGCTCTTGTTGCCGGTTTCGGTTGGAATTTGCGTGCCGGTTGGTGATCGGCGGTAACTTCCTATGGCTAGCCAGTTTCCGCGCTAGATACAACCGTGCCTGTCCAGCGCTGTTGTTACTCCCCGACTTAAGGGTCGTCAAACGGGCGTAGTCATTGGCAGCGAATGGAAACGGCAGGAGCCGTTAGCGGGCAGCGAAACTGTCGTTGCCAAGGCCAGCTATCTCAGTTTCTGTTCGCTGATGGCGACGGCAACGGATGGCGGAGTGGGCAGCCCGATTGCGTCGGAGCAATATTTCACCAATCGCACTTTGACTGGGGACAGAATCGCATTCGCCCCCGGGAAATGCGGCACGTGCGGTCGGTCGCGAATCACACTCCAATAGCTACCTCAAAGTCGATTGCCTCACCCAAGCGCTGCCTGATCTCCTTGAGCCAAACTCTGGGATTCGTACCGTGGATGACGCGTCCCAGAAATCCGAGCCGCTCGGCGGCATTGTTGCGGTTCCGCCGAATGTCGTCCTTGGTGATCTTGGTGTACAGAGCGAGAAAGCTATCCATGTTCCGGGGCTTGGCGAAGACGTAAGTAGCGTGGCCAAGCTGAGGGGTTTCGACTACGACGGCTTTCTCAACGTCGAAAATGTATTCGTCGCGAAAAAGATAAATCCGGCGTGCCCGGCGAGAGAGCTGGCGATAGAAGAACGGGTCATAATCCGCACGCCAGCTGATCTGTGCGACATCAAAGTCACCGGGAAGATGCAGCTCGGAACACATTCGCTCGAGCTCCGCTTTCTCGACCGCCCGATGTTCCAGGCACAGGCGGATCTGATCCAGAGCCTGTGAGTACTGACCGAAGCGGTGATATGTCGTTTGCGCCGATCTCCAATTGTTGCTGGAAATCGGCTGAGAGTTTGACCTCCAGCCGGCTCGGCAATGCAGTCTCCCAAGCAACGAGTTCCCACTCTCCGCGACGTTTGCGGTATTTGCCAGTTTGTACGAACGTGCCTTCGACCTCGATCTTTGTTCCCAACAGATGCTTCCACTGATTCCAAGTGCGATCCCAGAATGTATGTAGGGCGGCTGGATCGAGCCAGAACTCCAGCTTGCGACGCACGTCCCGGCACAATGCCCGGTCGTCATAGAAGTCGCAATTGCGCAGTGGCACATGGAACCGCCGGCGCCGGAGATCGCGGTGAAAATGCAAGAATGCGGCGAGCGAAAAATGTTTGTCCGTCACGGGAAGGCTCGCCAGCAACGAGCAGCGAGCCAAATCCACCGTACGGAAATATGGCCGGAACTTCGGAATCGGCCAGCAGCGCGTCATAGCAGGCGCGCAGTTCAGGCTGACCGACGATGTTGAAGGCCCGCTCCAGCGCCACGCGCTGGCTGCGAGATGCTCCTGCCGTTTGGAGTTCCAGGTCGCGTAGCTTGAAAGCTACGCGCAGCTCAGAGGGAGAAGCGCTGGCTGGTATATGCAGGATCTCGTACAGCGAGGGATGATCGGCTCTATGGTCGGCATCTGGCAAACCATAGAAGTAGTCGCGCAGGACCTCACACGGCAGGAAAACCGTACTGATGCCAAGGCCTCCATGGTGAACCTCGGCCGAAACGAAGTGCTGATTTCGTTTGTCCTGTTTGGGCTGGCTCACGTGCCCGATTGGCACTTGGTAGAGATAACGATTGGGGCCGGACCCACCA
>CAWGNC010000003.1:0-1933058 GCA_963823865.1 uncultured Acidobacteriaceae bacterium | reverse complement strand
GCAGCTTGGAGAGGTCAAAAACCGCTTTGATCGGCGTTCCGGTAAGGAACGGTGTGAACTCGACCGTAAACGTTGGCGATGAGAGCAGGAGCTGAAGAAACTTGTCGCGTTCCGGTTCCGTTTTGCCATAGTAGGCATACGTCACAGCATCGCCGTACGGAATCCAGTTTGTCATCTCCTCCGTCCCGCCCACCTGCGTCTTCAGGCTAATCTCACCATTCCTGGGTGTCAGCTCCGGGCTGCCTTCGGACAGACTGCCCCCGCCGGAAAACATCACCAGATGCTGTGCCTTGGTCCCTTTTTGATTCTCGGCACATTGAATGCTCAACGTGAGCCTTTTCTTCTCGCCGGCGATGATTTCGTAAGATTGCTGTGCGGAAATGCTGAGGTTGACACCGTTTTTGACCGGCTCAGTATGGACTTCCTGTCCCGAGCACAAAACGGCCCATGACGCGATGACTATGATGCAAGACAGTTTCATGCTTTGTCCTCGAATTGGATTGTCACAACTTGGATCGTCATAATGATGACGACCTCGGGCGGGATTGTCCTCGCGATATGATTCTGCATCACGCCTAACCGCCTTACCAGCAAAAACGCTCGAGTCATTTGTCTCCAGGGACTTACTCTGCATGTCCCACTGTTGAGCCGCGAGCGAGTCGACAAAAAACTAGCGGAAGATCTTCGCAGATCCTCCGCTGGTGTATGTCCGTTCCGTTGTGCGCCCAGTTAGGGTGGGGGCAAGTTTTCAGTCGTGTCGATGGCTTATCTGATAACAACCACAGCGAGCCCGGTAGCGTTGAAGTTGTTTACGTTGGTGCAGCTCGCAGTCGCAACGTAGGTCGCTCTGAGTGGGCCGGCCGCAAACGCGGCCGTGTTCACGCCCGTACTCTGAATCGCATTCTGCGGTCCGGTGGCCAACCAGGTGCAGCTCTGTATCTGACTGCCGTCGCTAAATGCGGCAGTAAATTGTTGAGTCTGGCCGGGTGTGAGAACCGCGATCGACGGAGTGATGTTGACGGTTGGATTGTTATCAGCACTGGCCGTTACAACCCAGCAGGCCAGAAGGAGTAGACAAAGCAGCGCTTTTTTCATTGGAACATTGTTCCTTTCAAGAGTTAAACCGACAGGGTCTTTTGTGGCGTAAGGTTGGGGTATTATGTTTCTGTTTTGTCCAAAAAACAACGCAAATTTCCAAATTTCGGCGGAAATCATAAGAGACAAAAGTCTTAGAGAAGAATGTCACTTTCAGGCAAGGATAGAGGCTTCCGGCCTATGCGGGCCGTTTGTGACTACTTGTGGCGCCCAGAGGATCAGTGTGCGGTGGGTTGACCCAAGATTGGCGCACGCGAAGGATTCCTGGCCGAAGACCTTGCCGGGACGAGGATTGCCAAAATCCGGCTGCCATCAGAATTCGGGATTGGCAACAAATTAAACAGAGCGGCGACCAGATTCACCCAGGCAAAGCCGGGCAAAGTGTTGCGCAGAGCGAAAGCCAGCAGGAAGTTTACGGCAGGTCCGGCGAACGACACGCACAGGTTTGCCCAGTTTGGCCCCGCTTCCCGCACCGTATAAAGACCCATCCACGAGAGTCCAACTCTCTTGATCTTCACTCCACAGAAAAGCGCCACCACGATATGACCGCATTCGTGAAACAACATTGCCGGTAAACCCATCAACACTGCGGCGAACATCGTGATCAAAAGTGACATTGCACTGGCCTTTCCGCGAAACCTCGACAACGCTGGTTGTCCACCTCCAGCGTTATCGGCAGCCTTGTGTCCCAGCATTAGGCTGGCAGCTAATTGGGATGGACGAGCCAGAGCGCGGGTTTCCTCGCGATTCGAGTGTCAACCGGAATCGGACATGCCAGGTGAGTTTCGGTTGAGCCAGAAAGAGCTATTGGCGGCCTGTGGTGCGCGGCGCGTGCATCCAAGCTCGCACGTGCGGATATTTCTGCTCAGAGATCGTGCCGGCACAGATCGATCCGCTTAAAGATGTGCTCTACGTTTCATACAGGCGAGATTTCGGAAGCTTTTCGCGCGTGCCTTCGTCGGAACTGCGCACTCGGAGTACGTTCCCGACTTCATTCTCGAGCTTCCCAGGCTCTGCGTCCCCGCCGGCGAAATCGCAGTGGCGCGCTAAACCATGGTGGTCATCACTGTTGACACTCTCACCACAAGTGTCTGGCCGCGATTCTTTCACGATATTCTGACAGCCTTGCGATAGTTCGCTGACAAATAGTAGAGATCAGCCGAAGTACCCTCGTCTCCTTACTGCGGAGTGAGGAAGCGATTCGCCATCCCGCGAACGGTGAACGCGCCTTCTTCCGCTTAAGCAGCCGCTCACATCAAGCGACTCAAAAGGAGAACTCCGATGACCAACCTACTGGATGGTGTCAAGGTCCCGCTTAACCGCCGCTCGTTCGTCAAGAAAGGATTGATGGCGGGCGCGGCCGGCATGGGTGCCAGCCTGCTGACTCCTTCGCTCTTCGCCGCCACGCAATCGCATACGGGGAGCCGTTCGCTCACCAAAACTGGAAGCCTCTCCTCGGGCGATGCTGCGCTGTTGCGTTTCGTTGCTGCCGCCGAAACTCTGGAAGCTGATTTCTGGATTCAGTACAACGAGCTGGGAGGAATTCAGGACAGCCAATTGCCGCAGGGCAGCGGAAATCCGCAATACACCGCGGCGCTAGCTGCCTTCGACGACGACTTTCCTCAATATGTTCACGACAACACGGAAGATGAAGTCACCCACTTTCAATTTCTGAACGCTTATCTGGTTGCCAACGGAGCGCAAGCTGTGGACCTGGAGCAATTCCGCACGTTGCAGGGAAGCCAGGCTACGGGCTCAAGCGGAGCGTTGCGACTCACCAATCTGCTGCAGCTCACGCTCGATACCAGCTGGTATACGCGCTACCGAGACGATAATCACAACCCTGACCTCGATCCCAACCAGGTATTTCTACAGGCCGTTCCCGGTCTGCACAACGGACAGTTCAAGGCGATTCCGGCCACCGACGACGATCTGAATCCGCCGCTGCATTTGCAGGCAATTGCCGCAACCGCAGCGCTCCACATGCCTACCATCGAGCAGGGTGGGAACAGCCTGTACCCCTCGCTCGCCCAGCGTGCCAGCAGCGCCGAGGTTTTACGCATCCTCATCAGTATCGGTCCGGCTGAAACCATGCATTTCCAGACATGGTCCGACATCGCGGCCGATGTGCTGAGCGATGTTGCGCCCTTTACCGATCCCACCAACGGATTGTTCTTCCCCAACGTGAACAATCCGCCGCTGGCCGGCCCGCTCTTCCAGAACAATCGCATCATGCCTGAGCCATGTCCGTTCCTCAGCCGCAGTCTGCCGGTTTGCTCCATCATCCGGCCGACAGAGACGAACGGAGCGGCCACTGGCGCGTTGACTTTCCTCACTAATATGGGATTGTTCCGCGGCCAGTCGCAGGGGTTCTTCGACTTCATGACGGAGTTGGCGACTGAGGCGGACGCTGCGCAACGTCAGTGCTAAAGGCCTCTATTGCTACAGCGCTGCTCGCTAGCGTGAGGAGTCTCATCGGTATGCAAGGCCAGAAAGGGGCACTGCCATGCGGCTAAGGCAGCCCCTTCCTTGCTTGCGTGGCGCTGGACGAGTTGGTCGCTTGCGCCTCGAAAAACTCGCGGTCAAACTTGGAATGCAGAAGCGTGAGTTCCTGTTGCGACGTAGCGTCGCCTTCGATGGGCCGTTTCGCGGTCGTGTTCGCGGTTCCTACTCTGGAGCGGACAGCCTCTTCGGTCTGGCGCAGTGAGATCAGCATGGAGTTCTTCGAGATTTTGCGAACGACCGGGTCGACCAGCCAGCGAACCGCAAACGGAATTTCCCGGCTCAGGGCAATTGCCTCGAGTTCGATGTAAACACCACCATCTCTCTCCTCAAACCTGGCAAAACTGTAAAGACGCCAGATGTAGCCGCTGCCTTGACCGGCCGGAAGTTCACGGGCATCTGGGCGGCCGTAATGCCGGATCTCCTGCAGACGTGTCGTGTAGGCCACGCTGTACCAACGGCCCTCCCCGGCCTGGTGGTAGCAAACCTCACATTCGGCATCGAGCGCAGTCGAGGAGACGACTTCTTTATTTGCCAACAGCATCGAGTATTTGTCGCACGGTGGTTGACTGCCAAGCGATTTGGAATCGGCAACGGTAGGCTTATAAAACTCCTTGTAGTGATCGTAATCCCGAACCGCGGACAACACGTCGGCAAGTTTGGCATTGGGAATGAAAGCTGCACCTATCCAGTCGTGGATCAACCCGGAGGCCACAGGCTTCGGGTTGTGCTCACCCACCGGCGATACCAGGATCGTGCCGGCGCGAACGAGCTGGACGCGGTCCGGCGCTTCGTCGACCCAGAGGAAGGGACTACGGGAACCACCTTCCCTCTCTGCATTCGCCTTCTGGATGTATGTGTCCCAGGCCTTGAGAGTTTCCTCCTTCAACTCGGCTCCAGAAGCGACTGCGGGAGCAACCAGGAAACTCATCCACATAACGCCAACCAAGAACCCGCCGGCATAGCGATGTGAATTCATCCTGTTTATTACCTTTCCCGGTTGCGGAAGGCTAGCCCTTGTCCGCCCGACAGGGTTTGCTTGCTCGGACCGGCGCTTACATTATCACGACGGCGCGAAACCGGATCTTGCATTCCGCAACACGATTCGTCAGCCTCTAGCGATCGGTACGTCTCCACAATTGTCCTATGCTTTTCTCTGCGCCTCACTTCTGCGGGATCCTACAGGCTACATACTGAGGAGATGCGGATCAAACTTAATACCGCAGTCTTCCGGGGCGGTGGTGTGAAGAAGGGCTGGCGGACTTTCCGCAAATTCTCGGAGGGTATACCGTGGCCGTTGTCTCGCCGTTGCCAATGCGTTCTAATCGCTTTTTCAGATCGTCATGCGAGTCAGCAGGAATAATGACGAAAAGCGATGGTTGACCACAGGCGCCCTTATACGACCTCGTCGACAACCCCGTTGGCCTCATTACAAAAAGTTAGGGCCGCCGGAGCGAGACGGCGGCCGTTCCTGACGCTGTGCGGCTTCTCGCCGAAACGTCATAACCTATTCCAAAACTTTGATGCCCCGGCGACTTCATTTACTGTTCCACCAGAGCATTTTTATTCAGAGCTGCGGGATTTCAGTTGAACGCCTTCAGATTATTGGGCTGTCTCCTGAAGCTCCGTGGGATCTCCGACAATCTCCGAGTTAAATGACGAGAGGGCGTTCGTTACTAATCCTCGCGAGCCGACACCTGCCGGTTTGCCGTCACGCGACGACTCTGCTGGTTTGAGACATCGTCGCAAATAACCTAGTTCCTCGCCCACGAAGCGCGCTTGTGTATACTGCTGCCCGCCATGAGAAATTCAAAACTCTGCGTCGTTCTGTTGTTGTGTTGTGCCCTGGAAATCCCTTCTGCCACCCAGGATCGCGTGGCTGCGGCGATTGAAAGTTTGCCATCAGTCAAGAACATCGACCAGGTCGCAATTTCGCCTGACGGATCACAGGTCGCCTACGTCGTGGCAGGCGAACTGTTCGTGGCCACGGCTTCCGACGGCGCATCGCATCGCATCGCAGCTGACCAGAACACGATTCGTGAAGTCACGTGGTCCGCCGACAGCCGCCACCTTGCGTGGCTGTGCGACGTACCGGGAGAGAAGCCAGCTTCGCAATTGTGGTCGTCCGCGGCTGATGGCGCTGATGTTATGCGCCGTGCAGTTTTCGACGGCTATGCGCAAACCCCTCGCTATTCGCCCGATGCAATGAGGATTGCGGTGCTCTACATCGAGGGTATGCCGCGCGCCGCCGGCCCTCTGCAGCCGATGACGCCCCTCGCTGGAGTTGTCGGTTCGAAGATCTATGAGCAGCGAATTACCACGATTGATCTGGCCACGAACAAGCTCACACAAGTCTCGCCCGCCGACGTTTACGTTTATGAATATGATTGGCTACCCGATTCTTCAGGCTGGGCCGCAACCGCGGCCTATGGATCGGGTGACAACAACTGGTGGGTCGCATGCCTATACGTCGTCAACGGCGCCGGCGGAGCAATGCGGGAGATTTACAAGCCCAAGTGGCAAATTGCGGAGCCTCGCGTCTCACCCGATGGCAAGTCCGTTGCGTTTATTGAAGGCCTCATGAGCGACGAGGGACTGACTGGAGGAGACATGATGCTTACGCCAATAGAGGGCGGTACAGCGCGAAACCTCACACCAGGAATTCCCGCCTCCCCCTCGTCACTGTCCTGGAATTCGGCAGAACGTATCAGCGTCGTCGCCAACGTGGATGGCAACTCCGGCTATTCGGTAATGAGTACCGCGGGACGCCAGCCCGGTGCTCGTTGGGAGGGTTGGGTGGGGGAGGAACTGATCGGCGATGCGACCCAGGTATGGGTTCCGTCAGCGTCTTTCTCGCGCGACGGTTCGGTCAGCGCGGTCGTGCGTCAGTCGTCCCAAATGCCCCCCGAAGTGTGGGTTGGACCTGCCGGCGCATGGAAACAGCTCACGCACGTGAATCAAGGCGCCCATTCGAGTTGGGGCGAGAGCCGAAATATTCAGTGGATGAGCGGAGACAAATCGATCCAAGGCTGGCTAATGTTTCCCAAAGATTACGATGCGTCAAAAAAGTACCCACTCATCATCAGTGTTCACGGCGGCCCGAGTTGGGCATGTCTGTCGTCATGGTCCACCGATCCGCTTGAGGACATGAGAGCGGCTTCGTTGCTCGGATGGTTCGTGCTCTGCCCCAATGCGCGCGGCAGCTTTGGACAAGGCGAAGCCTTCACGCAGGCCAATATCAAGGATTTCGGCGGTGGGGACTATCGCGACCTTATGGCCGGTGTGGATGCCATGATTAAACAGTTTCCGATTGATCCCACAAAGCTCGGCCTTCGCGGTCACAGCTACGGCGGTTACATGGCCATGTGGGCTGAAACCCAAACTACTCGTTTCGCAGCTATCGTCGCGGGGGCAGGACTTTCCGATTGGCGGAGCTACTACGGCCTGAATGAGATTGACGAATGGATGGTCCCATTCTTCGGCGCGTCCGTGTACGACGACCCGGCAGTGTATGAGAAGTCTGATCCGCTTCATTTCATGAAGAACGCGAGGACTCCAACGTTGATCCTGGTTGGCGACCGTGACGGGGAGGTGCCCATGGAGCAATCGGTCGAGTGGTATCACGGGCTCGAAACTATGAAAGTTCCAGTGCAACTGGTCGTGTATCCGAATGAAGGCCACTTGTTCAGCAAGCCCGCCGATATACGCGACTATACGTTACGAACTTTGAAATGGTTTGATCGGTGGTTCTCTCAAAGCAACGCTCGATGAGCGGAGGAGACGTCGGATCTTTGCGCCAGCTTTCTCTTGAGACCCTGCGAGACCGCTTTATGCTTAGCCTCCTCGTCGCTTCTCTTCTCAAGTCATAGAAAAACACGCCAAGACAGCCTCGCCCGTGGCCGCTTTGGTCGCACTGGAAGTTTTCCCGCGATCCGTAAGAGTGTCAGCTCGTATCGGCCAACCACGAGGAACTGGTCGTTGGGTTTCGGACCCAAAGACCGGCGACGCCTGTGATCCGACGTCAGGCCTTTTCCGAGAGGATCATGACGTCCTCGGACGCGGGCTGGAGATCCGTACCGGTAAATGTCCGACTTGCCGACTATACGACCAAGTGGTTTCCGCCGCGAATTGCGCGCGATAGCATTTGCAGACCCTGGGCGTTTCCCATTACTAATCCGGCCAGATCTCCCAGAACGAGACGTCTGGCTCGCGTGGTCAGAATATGTCGTGGCCCATGCGTTCAGAGCCGCCCAAGTGCCGGTAATAATTCTCGAACGGCCAGCTAATTCGCAATCGGAAATATTCGGTATCCGTGGGTCGCCAACCCGCTCGGCCGAGTCTTGGGACGTAATGAGAATCGCTATGGGATCCGGAAGAACCCGATAGCGCCGACAGGGGGCGACAGATCGGCCTTACTTATCAGAACCGACTGTCTCGAGAGATCTCGGCGAGTATTCTCCCTCGTCGAGCGTTGCCGTGTGGTCGAAGGAGTGTCCGGTCACCAGTCCCAGGACAAACCATCCGAGCACCAGGGCCCCGAAGGCGAACAGCGTATCGCCGAACATGCGCATCCAGCGCAGGTGGTTGACGATCGGCGTTTGCATGAATTCAGACGAGCGGGCGTACCACGTGCCGTACTCGACCGAGGCCCATGCCTGCATCAGGCCGATGGGCAGCATGCTCAGCAAGATCATGGCGGCCAACCCGAGGTTGATCGACCAGAACGCGATGGCCAGCGGACGATCTTTCCACATCAGCCCCGGACGCAGCGCGCGCAGGCAGAACAGCATCAGCCCCAGACCCAGCATTCCGTACACGCCGAACAGAGCTGCATGCCCGTGTACCGGAGTCAGGTTGAGACCCTGCACGTAGTAGAGCGCGATGGGCGGATTGATCATGAAGCCGAACAGGCCCGCTCCGACGAAGTTCCAGAACGCCACGGCGACGAAGAAGTAGATCGGCCACTTGTAAGCGCTGATCCATGGACTGTCGGCGGTACCTTGGGACAAGCGAATGTTCTCCCATGCTTCGAAGCCGATCAGCACCAGCGGAACGACTTCCAATGCACTGAACACCGCTCCCAAGGCCAGTACTGAGTTAGGCATTCCGGTGAAGTAGAGGTGATGGAACGTTCCGATGATTCCTCCGGAGAGATAGATTACCGTTGAGAACAACACAGAGCGCGTGGCCGTCGGAACCGACAACAGCTTGAGCCGTGTCAGCAGGAAAGCGATGACGACGGTTGCGAACACTTCGAAGAAGCCTTCTACCCATAGGTGCACTACCCACCAGCGCCAGTATTCTGCGGTAATAAGCGGGCTACGTTGGCCATACATCAGTCCGGCAGCGTAGAACAGCGGGATGGCAATGCTCGAAATCAGAAACAACATTAGCAGCGAATGGTTCTCGTCACGCCGCGCCAGTGCGGGTTTGATGCCGCGCCACATCAGCCACAGCCAGAACGTGAGTCCGACGAACAAGCAGGATCTGCCACAGCCGGCCGAGGTCCACGTATTCGTACCCTTGCGAGCCCAACCAGAACCACATATTGCCGAGCTTCTGCTCGATGCCCATCCATTCGCCGGCGAGCGATCCCACGACGACCGCGACCACCGCGACGAATAAGACGTTGACGCCAAGGCGCTGCCCCTTCGGCTCAGCGCCACTGACTGCAGGAACGATGTAGAGGCCGGTAGCGAGCCACGAGGTGGCGATCCAAAAGATACCGATCTGCAAATGCCAGGTACGCGCGATGGAATAGGGCAGCCACTTCGCCAGAGGAATTCCGTAGAAGCCGTTGCCTTCGACACCGTAATGGGCGACGATCGCGCCCAGCGCAACCTGCACCACCCAGAGCGCGGCCACCACGAAAAAATACTTGACCGTGGCCTTCTGCGAAGGCGTGGGATGCAAGCCGAGTAACGGATCGCGACGAGGCACGATACCACTGGACGGAGTGTGATCTTGCGAAGCGAAGTACCAAACCATACCGCCGACGGCCGCAAGCAGCAGAACGAAGCTGATGACGCTCCACACGACAGTGCCGCCGGTTGGGCGGTTGCCGATCAGCTCTTCATGCGGCCAGTTCTGCGTATAACTGACGTCCTGGCCAGGACGATTGGTGCTAGCTGCCCAGGCCGTCCACCAGAAGAACGTGGCCATCTCGCGCTGTTTGGTTAAATCTGTCAACGCGCCCGGAGGAATGGCGTACGCATTGCGCCCGTTGCCATAGATGTCGGCGTAGTAGGCTGCCAGTTCGTCGAAGGCAGCGGCACGATCATTGTCGAGCATGATGGTGTCGGTGGCCGGATCATACGTATTGTGGCGAGTCACTTCGGTAAGCCGACCCTGCAAAGCTGCACGCTGTTCTGCAGGCAGTGCCGCAAAGCTGGCGGCCCCCTGCTCCCGGGCCCACCGGTCAAGAACGATCACTGACTGGCGATGAAGATAGTCGGCGCTCCAGTCAGGAGCAACGTAGGCGCCGTGGCCCCAAATGGTCCCGATTTCCTGTCCTCCCGTTGACTGCCAAACGTTTTGCCCGTTGCGGATAGTTTCGCCGGTGAAGAGCACGCGTCCGTCTTCAGCGACGACTTTGCCCGGTGTGGGGGGCCCGTTGCTGATCCCTTTGTAGCCCACGACTCCGAGCACCGTAAACGAAACGAACATGACCACCCCGAGGGCGATCCAAAGCTTCCTGTATTGCATGAAAACCGTACCTCCGACAAGAGGGTTACTTTCTTGCTCGTTTCGTACCCCGGTTAGTGCGCGGATTCCATGGCGATTGCGCGCGGGAAGAGGATGTTGTTTTCCAGGTGGATGTGCTGGTGCAGGTCGGCCTCAAAGGCCTGCAGCGCCTGGTAAAGAGTGCGAAAGCTGATGCAAGCGTCTGCTGGGAGCGTGTACTCGTGGGTGACTGACCGCAGCGAGCGTAACGCTTCGCCGGCTCCGTCGTGCTCCTGCATCATCATGCGCACGGGGTTAAGGACTGTTCCGAACATCGCTGGAGGCGCCGCTTCTCCTGCGAGGCTACTCTCTTCCATGCGATAAACGTGGGGAAAGAGAACTTGCTCTTCCTTCATCAGGTGAACTCTCAACTCTTCGCTGAGCGCAGCGAAGATTGCTTGCACCTGCAGAAGCTCCGGATGGTTCTTTCCGTGCACTCCAACCACTTTGGCGGCGAGTGCTTCGATGCGCGGGCTCTCTTCGCGCACGAAAACGTGATGGGTGCTGGTGATGTGCGCGATCAGGTCGGCTAGTAGCTGGTTCTGCCAATCCTGGACACCGCCCGGCTGGGTCGAGGCAAGGCTCTTCTCCAGCCGTGCCAGCGCCTCGTGAACCGGGATATTGGCCGAAGCACAGGCCTCGCCCAGAGTTCGGCTTCCGCCACAGCAATAGTCGATACCAAGTTTCTCGAACTCTCGGGTTGTACTGGGCGTCTCGGCGGCAATCTCGCCCACCGTTTTCATAGCTGTGAGTGTCATGTCTATTTCCTCTCGCGAGTACCGGAGGAATGCGCCGGTTCTCGCCTTCGATTGGAGAATAGGTGCACGGAGTTATAGCGGCTATGACTTCTGTCACGGGCAGGCGATTATGGCGATTCGTGAGAGTTCGAGTGGATTTAGGTGACCCTGAGGCACTGTTGGCGATCGGAACAATATCGAGACTCAGCCGCCAGAAGCCTCGAGCTCAGCTTGGAGGCGCTTTAGCGATGGAATCGTCAGGAAACGATTGTCAGTCTCAATGATCCCCTCAGCCTGTAGCCGGCTGAGGTTGCGCGACACCAGTTCGCGTACCGTACCGATCTGCGCTGCCAGTTCGCTGTTGGTTGCCGGCAGGGTCAGAGTGATGGAATCTCCGTTCCTCGTGCCCTCTGCCTTGCTTAACCGAACCAATAATGCGATCAGCCGGTGGCGGACGGTGGTGAACGAAAGCTCTTCAATGATGCCCACCAGCCGGCGCAGGCGTCCGCCGACCACCCGCAGGACTTTGAGCGCGACTTCCGGATGCTGAACGCAGAGAGCCTGGAAATCCTGGCGGCTGAAGAAGAGCAGTGTGCTATCGCTGACCGCCTGCGCCGAGGCAGGATAAGTTCCACCATCGAAAACGGGGAGCTCGGCAATTGAGTTGCCCGGACCTTCAATGGATAGCACCTGCTCGCGTCCGCCGACCGAACTCTTAAAAATGCGTACATTTCCCGACTGGACTACATAAAGTCCGGCGCAAGGGTCACCTTCGCCGAAAATCAGCTCGCCAGCGCCGAATTTGCGTTGCACGACGCGCGAGGTCAGGAAGGCGAACTCTTGCTCCGATAGGCTGGAGAAGATAGGAACTCGTTTCAGCACTGCACGCGATGCAGCTTCCTGGACTGAGGGCATGGCGACGATTCTACGCGATACCCTGCACCGGGGCGCCAAGTCTGTGTGACAACAAGCGCGGTGTACCCCCGCTTGCCAGAGGAGAGCCCGCTTTGCGCTGTCCCACATCACGGTCCACCCACCGCCATGTGGGAAATTACCCTCGGGAAGTCGGCCAGCATCCGGAGACCGCATCGGCACTGCCACTTGGGCGTAAAACGCCCAACCCGTGCTGTTGAAGAATTCCACCAGGTCGCCGCACAAGAACGGTTTGGCCGACTACGGGTCAACTTGGATTCGTAAACAGTAGCCCATTTCTCGGGACAAGATCTGGGAGCTTCAGGAGGGTTTTGGGAGCCCGCTTCTTCTTCGATTTTGCATTTCGCGCCATTGCAACGGCCTCCTTCGAGCCGTGGCACAGCGTCAATCACCAGTATGTCTGCTAGCCATCTACCCGTTAATCAGGACTTGATCTAGCTCGCAAAGCATTCGTGATGCTGATTCGTAGCGGATAGGGACGCAAAAAAGGGAGCAACCCTGGCGCGGCAGCGTTGGTCAGTCCGTAAACCGCGAGGCCGTGTAGGGCGGACATGCAGTTCTCAGCAAAATCGAAGAGCATAGCATTCCACAGAAGAGTAACCAGGGTCAGTTGCTGAGATGAGCTCCGCACGGGGTCCATCCCAGAGAATGAGGGCGCGGCCAGCCAGGTTGTCGTCCGTAATAAGACGGACAACGGCTTGGGCGACCTCGTCAAGTTCGATCAGTTTCGAGGGCACGCTCTTTGCGCGCCGCTCTTCAGGTGTGAGTGTCTCCCAATATGCCTTGACTTCAGGTACCGCAATCCAGTGCGGGACCAGGCAATTCACACGAATGTTGTCCTTGTCGCGCAGAGAGGACAGAGTGGTGGTCATTCGCAGGACACCGATCTTGGCGACATCGTATGGCGTCATACCTGAATGCCTGGAACTGTGGGTGAGGGCTGAGGTAGAACTCACGTTGACGACGGCCCCGCCTCCTCGCTTCCGGATGGCAGGCAAGGCGTATCGTAGTCCATAGATCGCCCCCAACAGATCGACCTCGATGGTCGGCAGCCATTCTTCTGGGGGTACACCCGGCTTGTAGCCGGGACCGGAAGCATTGTTAACGAGGATGTCCAGACCGCCGAAAGTTTCCTCAGCGAATGCGACCAGGGCTCCGACCTCCTCCGGTCGTGAGATGTTGCAGTGCTGGAAGGCCGCTTTGCCGCCACTCAGCGTGATCCGGCGAACAGTCTCATTGCCTCCTGAGTCGTTAATGTCGGAAACAACCACGCAACAGCCCTCCGAAGCAAGACGGACCGCCTCCGCGCGGCCAGAGCCTTCTCCGCCTGACCCGGTTACGACTGCGATCTTGCCTGATAGCTTCACGGAAATGAGGACGTCCGGTGATCAATCTTATTCCAGTTGACTTCGGATCGCCAGCGCGGGCAGTGAGGCTGGTATCGCCTTGTGCGGTTAGCCCGTTTAACGTTCCTAATCCCGCTACATCTCGGCGAAGCTGACTTAGATCCTTTTGGTTGAACTTCCGGTTTGCCCATCGTCCGTCAGGGGAAAAACAGGGTCGAGTATTCCTTCGGCATTACCTCTGGCTATCGTAGCTTTGCGTATTCGGCTTTTGCCGTCTTGAAGATGGGAACGCCGTGCCGCACCTGGTGGACAGGCGCACGCGCCGGCATACACTGGAACATCGTGACTGCGCAGGCGAATGGACGACTCTGGGGCTGGCGGGCACGCGACTGGGCGGACGTCCAGGAAGGTCAGATGTCGGCTGCCTATCGAAGCATCTTAGCGAAGCTCGCCCTCAAACCGGGACAGTCGCTTCTCGACATAGGATGCGGCGCCGGAATGTTCGCGTCTATGGCGAGCGAGCGCGGACTGCTCGTGTCCGGTATCGACGCATCAGACGCGCTAATCGCCATTGCTCGCAAGAGGGCGCCGGGCGCACACTTTCGAATCAGCGATCTCGAAGACCTTCCATTCCCTGGGGGATCCTTCGATGCAGTGACGGGCTTCAACGCTTTTCAGTTTGCGACGAACCCTGTTGTCGCGCTCTCGGCCGCCAAGCGCGCTGCTAAGAGGGGTAGTCCAGTTGGTGTTGTTATCTGGGGAGACCAAGAATCGTCTGACGCTGCCGCCGTCGTTGCGGCACTCGCGCCACTTTTAGGGCCCTTTCGGAGCACCTCACCGAAGGCCACCGCTCTTACGCACAGGGGCGGTCTGCAACGCTTCGCAGAGGAGGCGGGTCTGGTAGGTCCTTTCGACGTTGGAGATAGGGATACGGAATGGAGGTATCCTGACCTCGCAACGGCGGTGCGGGGCCTGAACTCCGCGGGTTCAGCCAGGTTGGCGGCCGACCGCACCAGCGAGGAAGCCGTGACTCGTGCCCACGAAGCCGCCCTTCGGCCATACGTGAAGGTCGACGGGACGGTCCGCTTCAGCGCGGTTTTCCGGTACATCATCGCCCGGGCGCCATAGCCGTCGGATAGGGCAGACACGCGAAGGCTGTCAGGTAAAGGTCGGAGGTCCTGTTCGCTGAGCGCCAAGACCGAACCACAGATCCATCAGGGGAGGAACTCTAATCTGTTGGATATGGGAGAAAATTGCAAGGCAAGACTTGTAGTTCGCGTCGCAGAATCAACGCGCGTTTGGAAGAGATTCATACAGCTACGGGCTGCTTGCATGTACCTCTAGCAACTCAACTTTTTGTGTCTAAGGGATCTACTGCCGAAAAGCGATCAATGTCGATGATTTGCCAGAAACGGACTTTGAGGAAGTTAGCCTGATTGGTAACAACAAGTCGGCCAGCGTTTACGAATGCTTTCCTTTCATCTTGCCGTATAACGCCCTTCTCGTAGATCTGAATGCCGCTGGTTAACCAGTCAGAATGGCAGGTCGAACCTCGCCCAAATCCCTAGATGCTGGCTGCAAGTGCCCAATCCTCCGCCCGCAAACAGCAATTCTTGGGCGCATACATGCACGGCCACTTGGGTTTCTTACCCAACGACCGCCGATGCTGTGACCCGGCGTTCCGCTCCTCTCGGAGAAGGTGAGCTGCCCGCGAACGCGTACCGGCAAATGTCCGACTTGCCGACAACTCGTCCAAGTGACTTTCCCGAACGAGACTTCTGGCCCGCGTCGACACGATCAGTTCGCGACCTCCGGTCGAGGCGACAGAGCGAGGGCAAGGATTTTCCCTGCCCTCTAAATTACGAGTCGCTTGACTTCGGAGGTGCAAACTAGGTCCGATCGCTATCGACCAGGGGATCCTTGCAGGCCTGCCGGAGTAGTTGCAAATTCATGGCCGCGAATCCACTTTTCAAGCTGCTTCCTGGAGCTTTCAGGGAGAGCAACTTTTACCGATCCCACCCCGCTATTCGAGGGGTAGTCCGAAAGACTGCCTCCATCGGTTACTGGCGTCGCCAGGTAGGCATGGAGTTCGCCGGTGCTGATCTGCATGGCAAAGCCGACGATTTGTCCTCGGGAATTGATGCTGCACGCATGCATCAGATACAACGGCGAGTTTGGCGGGATTAGATCGTTAAGGTCGATCATTACTCCGTTTTGCCAGAGGAATGCCCTGGGATTTCCGGCGGCATCAACCGAAACACCAGCAGCCTGGGATCTATTGTTGATTCCGGTTGCGGCGCTGGTGACATCTCCCGGCAACGTCCCTAAATCGCGGATGACGTTGTGCTGCCACAGAAAGGCGTGCTGGAACTGATCGCCGGCCATGTCTGAGGCGCCCACGATCTGCTCCAATGCATTGATTGCGAAACCGGCGTTATTGATCCTCCCCCCAAGATTGCCGAGATCAATCGGTACCGTGCGACCTCTCCGCCACAGTAAGGCGTGCTGCGGCTGGAAAGGAACACCGTATCTCTGATCGTAGGCGGCGCACGTGCCCGACCCGCCCACCACATCGCCCCTGTCATTGATCCCGAAGCCAGCTCCGTCAGGATCGCCAGGGAACACAGAAAGCGCCTGAATTTTGCCTGCCGTCCAGACTGCAGGCCGGAATTGCAATACCTGAGGTGCCGGGCAGTTGGGGTCAGGAGTACTGGTCTCGGCCATTCCCGCCATCTGTCCCTGGTTATTGATGTCGCTGCCCTGGGCGTTATTGCCGCCTAGCGTAGAAAGCGGCATCATCACGCCGTTCTGCCAAATAAAATTGAGACAGATAAGGTTCGTGCCCAAACCGCAAAAGTCCTCGCCGTTCGGATCGGAAATCCCATTCTCGGCCAACCCCGTAGCCTGAGCTGCTCCGCCGGGACCAAAAAGTGCCTGGCTGTTCGGGCCGCCGAGCGTCCCCATGTCCGTCATGACGCCGTTCTCCAAGAAGAAGCCATGCGTGACCTGGTCACCAGGCGTGGTGGAAAGTCCGTCGATCTGTCCCTTGTCATTGATTGCGAAAGCGATGCTGAAAGTCCCGCCCAACGTGCCCAGGTCGGTCACGATATAGCGGGAAACATGGCGTGCTTGTTGTTGGTCCTGCGCAAAGACCTGCATTACCGGCAACGTGGAAACGCTTATCACTGCGATCCACGCTAACATTCTCGACTTCATACCCTGTCCTCCTTAGAGCGCCCGGCAAATATTGCTGGGTTGTCGCTCTCATATAGGTAGGCGCAAACAAGCGAACAGAACTATCATGCAGGCATATCTTTTCTGGCAGCGTCCGCTAACGGCTGTAGAACTCCAAGGCATTCGCAATGGAGAAGTTGTCACAACAGCACGACGATGAGACCGGAACGCCCCCCGTGGGCGAAGTGAGCCAGTTACTTCGAGCCTGGAGCGGCGGCGATCGAGCCGCGCTCGATAGTCTTACTCCGATCGTCTACAGCGAACTTCATCGCCTCGCCGCACGGTATATGAGGGGAGAACGCCCCGGACATAGCCTGCAAACGACCGCCCTGGTCAACGAGGCTTACATGCGTCTGGTCGACTACAAGAGCATGAAATGGCAGAATCGCGCTCATTTCTTCGCAGTTTCCGCGCAGTTGATGAGGCGCATCCTGGTCGATCACGCGCGTCGCCATAACCTGAAGCGCGGCGGCGATAGGCTGCAAGTTTCCCTGGACGAGACAGCACTGGTGGGCGATGGCAAGGACGCGGATCTGGTTGCACTCGACGATGCGATGACGGCGCTGGCACAACTCGATCCCCGCAAGATTCAGGTCGTCGAAATGCGGTTCTTCGGTGGACTCAGTGTGGAAGAGACAGCCGATGTCCTCAACGTATCGGCCGTGACGGTCATGCGCGATTGGAGCTCGGCCAAGGCCTGGCTCTATCGCGAACTCACACGCAAGGGCCCCGATGGATAGCGAACGCTGGAAGCAAATCGATAGCCTGCTGCAGTCCGCGCTGGAGCGTCCACCCGAGGAGCGCGAAACATTTCTGCGTCGAGCATGCGCCGGCGATGCGGCGCTGGAGCACGAAGTACGATCTCTGCTCACCGCGCAACAAGAGGCTGAAGGATTTCTGGATCGTCCGGCTATCGAAGTGGCTGCGCGCGCACTCGTTGCGAACGGGCACAGGATTGCGGACGAGAGTGCACGCTCGCTTATCGGACAGCGGGTCTCGCATTACCAGGTAATCGAAAAGCTGGGTGGCGGCGGGATGGGAGTGGTGTACAAGGCGGAAGATACCGACCTGGGCCGGTTTGTCGCTCTGAAATTCCTGCCTGCAAACCTCGCTCAAGACCAGCAAGCATTAGAACGCTTTCGCCTTGAAGCCCGGGCGGCCTCTGCACTCAACCATCCCAACATCTGCACGATCTACGAAATCGGTAAACACGATGATCAGTCGTTCATCGCCATGGAATTTCTGGAAGGGATGACGCTGAAGCACCGCATTGCGGGCCGTCCGATCGAAACTGAGGCTCTGCTGGCGGTCGCTATCGAAATTGCAGACGCACTGGACGCGGCTCATGCCGCGGGCATTGTCCATCGCGATGTGAAGCCAGCGAACCTTTTCGTCACCCAGCGTGGGCACGCGAAGATCCTCGATTTCGGCTTGGCCAAAATTCTTAGGTCCGATGGCGTTGGCACCCCTCTGTCGACAACGGAGACCGCTCTCACCGATCAGGGAACGGCCTTGGGAACGGTCGTCTACATGTCACCAGAGCAGGTCCGGGCCAAGGAACTCGACGCGCGCTCCGACCTGTTTTCCTTCGGTATCGTGCTGTACGAGATGGCAACCGGGGAGTTGCCCTTCCGCGGTGAAAGCACAGGCGTAGTCTTCGAGTCCATCCTCAATCGGACTCCCACTTCCCCTTTGCGCCTCAACCCCGATATGCCCGCCGATCTAGAACGGATCATAGGCAAGGCACTGGAAAAGGACTGCAACCTGCGCTACCAGCATGCCTCTGACATGCGCGCCGACTTGCAACGTCTGCAGCGAGACTCGGATGCAGTTACCCCTGTCACCACCGCTCCAGCGGTAGCCGGAGCCGAAGAAAGTCTGGACAGCAGCTCTTCTTGCTGTGGCCGCTCGTGGCATTTTTAGGTGCTGGTTATTTCTACTTACATCGCACACCAAAACTCACTGATAAGGACACCATTGTCCTCGCCGACTTTGCTAATTCTACGGGTGACCCGGTCTTTGACGGAACGTTGCGGCAGGGCCTGGCCGTACAACTGGAGCAGTCTCCTTTTCTGAGCCTGGTTTCGGATCAGCGTGTTCAGCAGGTTTTGCGGCTTATGGGGCAGTCGCCAGAGGCGCGGCTTACTCCAGAGCTTGCTCGCGATCTTTGCCAGCGGACCGCCAGCGCAGCGGTGCTGGAAGGCTCGATCGCAAGCCTTGGCAGCGAGTATGTTCTCGGGCTGCGCGCAACCAACTGCCATACGGGCGATATCCTCGGTGAGGAGCAAGTCCGGGCCACCGGCAAAGAGCAGGTGCTGACGGCGCTGGACAAAGCAGCAGCCAAGCTGCGCGAGAAATTAGGCGAATCGGCCAAGAGCCTGCAGGCCTTCGACACGCCGCTGGAGCAGGCGACTACTCCGTCGCTGGAAGCGCTACAGGCCTACAGCCTGGGACGCAAGATGTTTTATGAGAAGGGGAATGCCGGCTCCCTGCCCTTCCTGAAGCGGGCGGTCGAACTCGATCCGAATTTCGCGTTGGCGTACCGCGCCTTGGCAGCCGCATATGGGAATCTCAATGAGGAGAATCTGTGTGCCGCGAACGCCCGCAAGGCCTACGAGCTGCGCGACAAGGTGAGCGAGCGCGAGCGCTTTTTCATCGAGGCAAGCTACTACTGGTACGCGACCGGCGAACTGGAGAAAGCAATGCCGGTGTACGAGCTTTGGCAACAAACCTACCCGCGAGACTACTCGCTTTACGTACACCTGGCAGAAATTTATAAAATCCTAGGCGAGCTGGAAAAATCGTTGGACAACGCGCGCGAGTCGATACGGCTCGAGTCAAATCGCGTGAATAACTACGAACGCCTAATCGCCGCCTACATCAACCTGAACAGGCTGGATGAGGCGGAGGCGGCTTTGAAGCAGAGTGAGCAACGGAACCTGGAAAGCGAGGGTCTTCTGGCGCTCCGCTATCGATTGGCCTTTCTCAACGGGGATGCCACCCGCATGGCGCAAGCCGAATCGGAGGCGGTGAGCAAACCAGGAACGGAAGACCTGCTGTTGGCAGCGCAATCGGACACCGAGGGTTGGTATGGGCGACTGAACTCTGCGCGCGCATTCACGCGGCGTGCCATGCAATCAGCCGAGCGTAACGACGCCAAGGAACTTTCCGCTGCCTATCAGGCCGAAGCCGCGTTACGCGAAGCAGAAGCCGGTCAGGGAGAACAGGCACGGGCTGATGCCAGCGCAGCCGTGAGACTTGCCGCAAACCGCGACGTCCTCGCAATCGCCGCCTTGGCTCTGGCCCGCGCGGGCGATCCGGCCGCGGCCCAGAAGCTGGCAACCGAACTCGACAAGACCTACCCCGTGGACACGATCGTACAGAGGTATCGGCTTCCAGCCATCCGAGCGGCGATTGCCTTGCAGCGCGGGGATCCGAACCAGGCTATCGATCTCTTGCAGGTGACTACCGCGATAGAACTGGGAGACGTGGGCTATCTGCTGCCAGCCTATCTGCGCGGTCAAGCCTATCTCATACTGCACGATGGCAAGGCGGCGGCCCTGGAATTTCAGAAGTTCATCGACCATCGCGGATTGGTGGCCAACCTCCCTTTGGGCGCACTGGCCCGTCTCGGCCTAGCTCGCGCGTACGCCATGGAAGGCGATACTGCAAAAGCTAAAGCGGCGTACCAAGACTTCCTCACGCTCTGGAAAGGAGCCGACCCAGACGTCCCCATCCTGAACGAAGCCAAAGCAGAATATGGGAAGCTAAAGTAGTCCTAAATACTGCATCCTTGCGGAACCTGGATTGAGCGTTGCGCTCGTCCGGGATGAATTCACCGGCGTCCGGAAGTAGAACCTCACTTGACGTAATCAGCACATTGCATGAACGTGTGGTTTGTCGTCAAGAAAAGAAGATCCCCGAAAAACCAATTGGCGATTGTGGATCTATGCCTCCCAACGCGACGTTGGCCAGAAACCGGCATGTGGGAGATTACTCCCGGGAAGTGCGCATGCATCCGGCAACCGCATTGGCACCCCCAATCGACGTGAAACGCCCATCGCGTGCTCTTGAAGAACTCCTCCATGTCGCGGCCACAACGGCGGAACGCCGACTATACGCTCAAGTGGATTTCCGCCACGAAATGCGCCCAATAGCAGTCGTAGACACTGGAGCGCTTCTCAGGACTTATCCGAAAGCGCCTCGCTCGGAGCTACCCTACTGCTCCACGACCTTCATCTGTTGTTCGTTCATACGACCGCCATGAACCTTGAACTCGGACAGAGCACGGTCAATCTCTTTCAGGTCTTCTGCGGTTAGTACAAGGTTGGCCGCTTCGATGTTCTCCTCGAAGATGCTTGACCTTGCCCGTTCCGGGGATCGGGACGATGAACGGCTTTTGGGCCAGCAACCATGCGAGCGATAGCTGCGCCGTTGTTGCGCCTTTTCTCTTTGCAAGCTCGGTGATGCGATCGACAAACGGCTTGTTCGCCGCGATGCTCTCCGGCTGGAAGCGGTCAAATCCAGAACGCAGATCCGATTTCGGATCAAACTTGGTCTGTGCATCAAGGTTCTGCGTCAGATAGCCCATGCCGATTGGACCCCACGGCACAAAGCCGATTCCCAGTTCCTCACAGGTATCGAGCAATCCGTTCTCTTCCGGGTCCCGGTTCATAAGCGAATACTCTGTCTGAAGTGCGGCGACGGGCTGAACCGCGTGTGCTTTGCGGATGGTGCTGGGGCTCGCTTCCGAGAGGCCGAAATGCAATACCTTGCCGCTCTCGATAAGCTCTTTCACCGCTCCCGCAACGTCCTCGATTGGCACATTCGGATCGACCCGATGTTGATAGAAGAGGTCGATGTGGTCAGTCCGGAGACGCTTGAGGCATCCGTCCACCATCCACTTGATGTGATCAGGTCGACTATTCAGACCGCCCTTCTCGGTGAGATCGAAGCCGAACTTCGTCGCGATCTTCACCTCGTTACGGAACGGTTCGAGCGCACCGCCGACGATGGTTTCGCTCGTGTACGGGCCGTACACTTCAGCCGTATCGAAGAATGTCACACCGCTTGCTATGGGCCTCACGGATGACCTTGATGGCATCGTCGATCGGGGCTGCGGGGCCGTAGTTTGACGCCAGGTTCATGCAGCCAAATCCGAGTTCCGATACTTCCAGCGTTCCCAGCTTTCTCGTTTTCATGTCTTCTCCTCCATGACTCAACGTTAGGCCGAAAGACTCGTTTGCCGGTAGCCTGATCGACTGGAATCATTGCCTATTTGTCCGAGGCATATGAAAAATCTGGTACAATGGCCGCGCTTATGTCTTATCTTGAAGATGTCGAGGAAATGAAATGAAGGCGCGAAAATCAGGACAAAGCGACAATTCTGAGATCGCGCAAGTACTCAACGAGCTAGCTGACGCAATTAGCAAAGTGATGGGACACTGCCTCAGAACTGTCAACTGCAGTCCCCGGACTTACACTCTACCAAAACACTGTTCCGACCGCGCCGAATCCCTGTACCTATGAGCCGAGTCTGCTTCTCATTCCGCAGGGAAAGAAGCGTGTCGACCTGGGCAAGCAGAGTTATGTCTTCGGCGAATCAACCTTCCTCCTCACATCCATCGAACTTCCGATCGTCAGCCGGGTATGCGCAGCCAGTGTGGAGAAGCCCTACCTTGCGTTCTTCCTCAAACTTGATATGGGGATGGTCCGCGACGTTCTTCACACCGAAGAAGTGCGTATTCCTGCACCGCCCGTTGGAACTCGCGGCATGGTTCTTGGGAAGTGACGGTCGAACTGCTCACGCCATGTTTACGCATGGTTCAGCTTCTCGACACTCCGCAGGATGTTCCGTTCTTTGGCAAGCTGCTCCAGCGAGAAATCATCTATCGGCTTCTGCAGGGGCCGCAGGGAGATCGTCTGCGTTCGGTCGCAACGCTGGCAGACCAAAGCTATCGAACGGCTAAGGCCGTCACTTGGCTGCGTGAAAACTTTAAGAAGACGCTGAATGTGGATGAGCTTGCATCGATGGCAGGCATGAGCAGATCAACTCTGCATCATCACTTCCGTGGTCTCACAGCAATGAGCCCTCTTCAGTTTCAAAAACAGCTTCGGCTCCATACAGCGCGGCAGAAGATGCTTACAGAGGAACTCGATGCTGCGAGTGCAGCCTTCGAGGTTGGATACGAAAGTCCAAGCCAGTTCAATCGGGAGTACAAGCGATTCTTCGGGCAACCACCGATGCGCGATATACAGGCATTGCGAGCCTGCTTGTAATTGCGCTCTGCGCGACCTTCCTGGGATGGAGGTGGGACTGGCGCAGTCTAGCGCCAGCCTCTCCAGCGCATTTACCGCTGCCTTTCTTCTACTCTGCGGATTACAAGCTTTCCTGTTTGCTGCGGCCCTGAGACTACCTCTTTCCCTGAACAAGGAGCTAGAGCCTCTTCCAGAAGAATCGCCTGCCTTATTGGAGATGATGTCCGACTAATTGAACTTGCGGAAGCCATTTACTAATTCGACGAGTCCAGGCAACGTCGATGGGTCAATCAAAATTGCGTAAGACGGCTCGATTGTTGCAAAACAGCCAATTCAAAGCGGTTATTTGCCGAAACGTGACAATCGCATGACCGATTGATCACAATTCGCTTTCAAGCCATAGCTATCTTCAAATTGTGACGAAGGAGTGCTGGTACACAAGCGTATTCGTGGTTCAGTTTTGCGGCATGGTTCAACCCGGTCGGTGAAGTTATTGGGACGAACCCGGTATCCGGTACCAGAAAGCGCCGGAAATTTGTCGAAGAACTGCCAAAGCCGCCGAGGAAGGTGCCAAAGAAGTACTTCTTCCAAACTGCAGAGGAGTAACGATGAGTTCTGCCTTGAGAACTCCCTCGAATTCATCAAAGGAGAATTAAATTGAATAATAGTTGCATTGCAAAAATACGGACTGGAGGAGTGGCTCGGAACCTGCGCCTGGGTTCACTGCTTGCACTCTCAGTTTTGGCCCTTACTAGCATAAGCAGCGCACAAGGCGCCGCCCTTAGTTTCCAGGGCGGGATCGGCGTGGTCAATGTCATTGGTCAGAACGCTGACTCAACCATCAAACTCAACATGGTGCGGGGCGTGACTCCAGCCGCGCCCTGGGTGATCGCGGCTCTTACCGCCAATATCACATCCGATGGACACATTTCGGTGGTGGGCCGCGGCCTGCTGCTGTCCGCCGGCGATGGCATTGGAACCAACGCAGGAGCTAGCGTTCACGCCACGCTCTTCTGCGGCCCGGCAACCTCGCCCACGGCCTTCGATGAGCCGGGGGTACCGCTGGACGCAGCAGGAAACTTCCGGATCAATGATGTACTAACGCCTGTTCCGGATTTTCCGTGCGAATCTCCCGTACTGCTGATACGCAGCGGTGCAGTACCCGGGCAGGGAGTCTGGTTTGCCGCCGGCATCCCTGCCAGCAACCCAGCCCATGCGGTGAACTAGAAAGCCGCAAGGACTAGCCACCTAGACTTAAACGAAAGGGCCCATCCAAACGCAACCGAAAAAGCCTTGGATGGGCGTTGACCAAAACTATTTAATAACGTTGCCATTAAAGGAAAGAATCATCATGTTTACTAAGCGATTATTGTTCTTGTTTCTACTTCCCGCAGTACTTTCCAGCTTCGATGGGAGAGCTCTGGCTCAGTCGGTGCAGCAGCAATTCGTTGTCACCTATGTAGAGTTCAAACCAGCCGACGCTAATGTTGGAGCTCAAATGCTCGAAGAACTGGCGGCAAACGCCAAGGCCAGCTCCGGCGTCGTCAACTTCGATGTGCTACAGCAGATTGACCGTCCGAATTTCTTCGCTCTGTTCGAGGTCTGGACCACGACGCAGGCATTCTCGGATTTTCAGAACTCGTCGTCAACCCAAGCTGTCCTGGTTCAGCTACCGGATGTTTTGGAGGCCCCACTCGATCAACGGTTGGGAAATCTGCTCGCCGGCACTGTGCCTAGCGGTAGTCAACACGCTGAGACCAGTCAAGTATTTGTGATCACGCACGTGGATAGCGACCCTCAGTTCGTTGGTCAAATCACACCGCTGCTCGATGCGTTCGTGAAGGACAGCCGACAGGATTCCGGTGTGCAGACGTTCGCCGTGCTCAGTCAAACACCGACTCCGAACCACTTCCAGCTCGTCGAGAGCTTCGCGGACCTGCAGGCATTCGACGCCCACGTGAGTGCGCAGCATACGGTCCAATTTCGGAATAGTACAGTGACCTTCTTAGGGGCGCCCTACGATGAACGCCTCTATCAATTTGTCAACCGGGAACAGTGAACAGCTCCGGTCAGGGTGCACTTTGGTGCATCCTGACCGGATTATCATAATCGGAGCTGATTCCGTCCTCGCTTCCCAACTCAGTCAGGATAAAAATGTGCAGGCCTTAGTGGAGGCAGGAGGGCCGGACGAGGCGCCCGACATTAGCAGACCCATGGCATTCCCGCAGCTATTGTGCTGCTGACGGCGAACATTTCCGGATAGAGCCCTACGGTAACGATCGAGTCCGGCGCGATGTGGATGGATGTCTACAATGCCGTAACGACGAAGGGCAATGCTACGTGCAAGGAGGCGGCTGGGATTCGTGCACGCTGCTGCGGTTCGAACGAGGGGGGCCGCAGGAGAACCCATTACACCAAAAGAATCCCACCCGAGTCGCCTCGGATGGGATTTGTTGGCCATAACTGGCGATGCCTTGCGTTTAGTACTGCATCACCAGATTGTAGGCGTTGATGCTGCCGATGCCGGTAGCGAAGTCCCAGCCGGTCGTTGTTGTAAAGGCGGGCTGGTAGGAGTTGTTGTCCGTCGACAGCACGCCGACTGCACCGGAAGGCAAATAGCAGTTGTACTTGTTTCCGTTGCGGTTGGCCTGACAGTTCGTATTATTGTCACCCATGGTGATGTCGTAGAAGATGCACGAACTCGCTACGCCATTACCCAGGCTTGAATTACAGCTCGCACTACCCGCGGGCCCGTATTCCGCCGCCGCCATTGCGTAGTAACGCGGATTCGGATTTCCCTGCAAGCTGCCCTTGTGCTGCACCACGAGCGACTGGATAGCCGCAAGAATAGGAGTAGAAACAGAGGTTCCGCCGTAGCCGGGCCAGTTGATCGGCTGCCCAACACAGGGGGTTCCACCATTGTTGATGCCGGTGGGTGTCGTATCGGAATAGCAAATGAGGAAGTAGTGACCCCACAGACCGTTGGCGGCCATCAGGGACACATCCGGAGTGTCGCGAACGCCGTCATTGACCATGCCTGCCATGGAGCCAACGTATGCCGTCTGAAATGACGGCTTGGGGTACCCGGCACAAGTACCACTAGTCACTCCGTTGACGCTAGTGGCGCCAGTGGCGCAAGCGCTCGGGCCGCCGCTACCTCCCACAACCAGGTGGAAGCCCGCCCCAGCCGAGGTGTTGCAGAACCCGCTGGAACCGTACGTGACGGGTGAGCCGGTCTCGAACTGTGCCAGCAGAGTGCCGGCGCAAGAGTCGTTCCACGGCTGTTCCATAATGTACGATTTTGCCGATCCATAAAATACGTTGTTGAACGAGTTCCAGTAGCTACCGTTCAGACCAAGGTAGGTATCGGCGAAGTCCAGTCCACCCACGGAAACGTCATACTGCGAAGACATCCAACCGCTGATGGTTATTCCGTCTTTCGCACAGCCGCCACCGGCGCCTCCGCTGCAAGCCGTGTTGCGGTCCGAAGCGGCAGCATCCTGATCACCGGACGAAACGAAGACACCGACGCCTTGCGCGACGGCCTGCTGGAAGGTGGTATTGAAGGAGGCATTCAGGGTCGCACCGCTCTGTTGCTCCGACTCGCCATAACTCATGCTGAAGACGTCAACTCCATCAGCATTGGGATGGGAGAGGATGTTCTGAATCGCGATGGTGCCGCCGAATACCGTGGTGCTCCGGCAAGCGGCGTTGATGATCGCTGCGCTGGGAGCAGCCGAAGTGGCCCACATGACGTCGATTGCAGCTTCGACGTCGTCGCCGTTAATCCCCGAACCAGCTGGATAGCCTGATCCAGTTGAAGGGGTATTGCAGTTATTCGAACCGCTTTGAGGGGCCGGATTCACCTGTGAGAGATGACCGCTGACATAGCGGCTCAAACCAAAGGTATTCCGGAACACCGCCCAGTCGCTGGTGGAACTGCACGGTCCAAGGCTGTTGGTGCTGTTGCAATTCCAAAGATTCGTATCCTCCACCACCGCGACCGTCATGCCCTGGCCGGAAACGCCGGCGGTGAGCAGTGGTGCGATGTTGTAGATCTTCTGCAGGTCCCAGGGAACCAATGGGAAGCCCCCGCCAGCCGTGTAGTCAGGGTGCATGCTGCCGGTCTTCGGATCGATGTGGGCGTCATGCAGCTTTTGATTCATGGCGTGCGGAGGGAAGTTGTTGAGTGACACCGGCCCCGCCACAACCTTCGCCAGTGCCGCGGGAATCTTAGGATCGCTGGCGTTAGCGATGCGCATGCCGCCATTCATCTGGTAATTGCGAATCTGGGTGTGGAACGCGTTCTCAATCTGACTGGCCGTCCCGGAGAAGTCGATGAACATCCCGTTGGAGTAAACCAGATTGACGGTTAGCCCATAGCTTTCCAGCCAGCCTTTAATGGCCTCGATATCCGCTGACGATACGCCGTAGCGCTGGCCAATATCAGCAGCGCTCAGCCACTTATGGAAGACAGGGGACTTGGGATTGTGCTGTTCTTCGATGAACGCCTCGAACGCCTTTTCCAGCTCAGGTGAACGCTTGAGCAATAGCAGGTTGTGATCCATCTGAAGGTCGGCGGATACTGCTCCGCGATCGTTCAGTGCAGACAGTTCGGGGCGTGTATTGCCCGTCAAGGTGATCAACTGATTGTTGTTGATCGGCTCTGTGATGAGGTTTGGTTTGACTTGCGCGCTTAACGTCAGGCTAAGCGCCGTGACCAGAGCCATGAGGCCAAGAAGCAACTTGGTAGTTCCAAATCGATGACTCATTTGCGCTCCTTCGTAATCCAAAATGTCGAAGAGACACGCTTGCGGCGTGTCTTGTTGGTAGGGAGTTTCCGCAACCTTCTTCGGTTCTAGTTACGGCGCATGGCGAGCTTGCGGCGCAGCAACGTTCCGAACGTCAATAGTCCGGACCCCATTACCAGTACGCTCGAGGGTTCTGGAATGGGCGTCCAGCTCAGATCGTCGAGCGTCAGAGTGTCCCCGCCCCCGCCATCGTCAAAGGTGATCTTGGCGATGTAGCCCAGCCCACTCAAGCTGAACTCCTGGGTGATGCCAGGTGTCGTTGTTCCGGTGAAGGTCGCAAGCACATGACCCAGGCTGTCGTAGGCCGTAGCCGTCATTCCAGCCGGAGCATTAAACCAGCCCGTTATCGCGGAACCGGCAAAGCCAGCGGCGAACGTCATCGTGATCGTGCTGCTTGGATCATCAGTGATTACTCCGTTTCCGGAATGCGCGGGGAAATCGAAGTAGTCGTAATTAGGTGCCACCAACTGCAAGGCGCTATCGAAGGTAACGCCCATTGCAGAATATTGATTGGTGATTTGAGTGAACTGAGCATATTGCTCGAAGTCAATCGTCTCGCTGCCGGCAAATGCCAACGTCGAGAGCGAAAGCACGAGCACCAACAACATGAGCTTTTTCATTGTTTGCTCCTAGCTTTCCAGTGGAATTGAGCAGCAAGCCTCCCGAACCCTGATTGGGTACAAGAGGCAAAAGCACATCACATTGACCGGGTTCTACTGATTTGGAGCTAAGTGGATGGCCCCGAGCGGCGACAGTAGCTTTGTCCCCGTTGTTGAAGGGCGACGGTACCCACGACACGAGCCACTCCACTCAGAGGCTCGTGAAGAGTACAAGCGCTGGCGCGCAAGAGCTCTTCTCTTCATTTGTCGCGATTCGTATGGGGCTCGTGCATTTATAAGGCCGTTCTACTGATGCACTGGACAAAGGGAGAACGGACGGACCAATTCGCAAGGTACGCAAGCAAATTCCGTCGGAAATGGAATCCGCGTCCATTCATCAGGTGGGCTGAGCTGTGGTGAAGGTGTCGGGAACAGTCCCGCTTGCGATCTCATCGGATTGCCGAAGAAGCCATCGAAGCCGGGCTCCGACAGATCAGGGAAGAAGGTGGGGCGCGCTCGGCGGTTTTATCGGAGGAACTGGATCCGCCCTGGGAGTTGATGATTCGCCGGCGCGCAGTCGTCGACAAGTTGGAGGTGCCAACCGCCGGGAACCTCATCGCTTCATACCGGACCTGAAGCCGTCATTATTCCAACTTGCTGGTATGAACTACGTCCTGGGGGGAGTAGCTCTGTCGTATGATGTCGCCCAGGAGCGCCTCCGCCCATGGGTCCCTGTAAGGGAAGCGTCGTACAATCCCAAACCCGGGCCGCCTGAGCCGAAGCCCCGATGTTATGATTCTCCCCTGCAATTAAGGAAGGGAAACGATGGCTGACTCGAAGGCTCCTGAAAAAGAACCGACAATTTCGAGAGAACGTCTGGCGGAACTCTTGAACGAAGATCTCTCGCGCGAATATCAGGCGATCATTGGATACGTCGTCTACTCACAGGTGTTGAAAGGCGCGGAGTACATGAACATCGCCGATCAACTGGAAATCCACGCGAAACAGGAACTCGACCACGCTCTCATCATTGCGCGACAGATCGATTATCTCGGCGAGATGCCCGTGGTCACGCCGAAGCCTGTGAAAACCTCCGAAAACTCTAAGGACATGCTGCGCTTCGATTTGGAAAACGAAGGCGAGACGATCCGCAATTATCGCGAGCGCGTTCGGCAGTGCGAAGCCCTGGGGGAATACGCCATGGCAGAGCAGATTCGACAGATTCTTATCAACGAGCAGGACCACCAGATTGACCTGGCGACGGCTTTAGGTGTGGATGTTCCCAATATGAGTGAGCCGAAGAAGGGATCATCTAAGAAATGAAGCTGCCGAGTTGAAGGGTATTTCGACATCGCGGTCAGGTAAGCGTCGTCGTCCTCCGCATTGTCCGACTGACGCTTCGCGGTGCTCCAAAGTCTGACTCGCGCATTTGCACGCCACTTTACATCCGATTTCTCAGTGTGAATTGAGCAGGGCGATCAACGCTTCCGCGATGGTCGCTCGCCAACTCACGTGCTCGTGCCCGCTGAAATGCTCCACGTAGTGAACCTCATTGCCTTTTGCGCGCAAGACATCCCGCAGATGGCGATTCGCCGTCAACATGCTCGGGTCGCGACTCGGGATGGCCGCGGTTTCCAGTAAACCGACTTCCAGGTAAAACTCCACCGGAATCGCCGACTCATTCGACAAGTGCCGTGCGAGCCATTCGGGCTCCTCTCCGGAAGGAGCCCGGAAGTAGGAACCGGATTGCGAAATGACCTTGCGGAATGTGCCCGGATAGTCGCGGGCCGCGCAACTCGCTGCCAGGCCCGTCAAACTGTCTCCGACGATCGTGATGTTGTTGGCAAACCTGAGATGCTGAAGCCTCAGCCAGGGAAGAACTTCGTTGACCAGCACATCTGACCACGCTCGATTGCAATTCATTTCGCGGTCGCGAGCGTCTCCCGGGCCATTTCCCAGCAGCACGGCAACGACTGGAGGGATGGCTTTCGCCGCGATCAGGTTGTCGAGGATGGTGGGCATGGGAATCAGGCTGGTGTACGATTCACCGTCCAGGACCACCAGAAGCGGATAGGTTTTGCCCGGATCGAAATCTGCGGGAGTGTAGATCCACGCCGGCCTGCGGTTTTTCAAAAGCTCGCTGTGAAACTCCTGTTCGACGAGCTTACCTTTTGCTGAAGTGTCCGACCCATGAGTCCATTTGTCGGAGGGAGCGTCCGGGCAGTTCCACGACAGAAGCAACAATTCCTCCGCCTACCTGGAAAGAAGCCGGGTTTCAGAGGATCCGCTTCCCACGACTTCATCCGGCTGAAGAGGTTTTTCTCTTTTTCGAAGGGAACCAAGGTGTCGTTGATAGCAAAGCGATAGGTCATCCTGGCATCGTTGCGCATGCGGTATGTCTTGAACCATACGTCGGTGTCGCCCACCCTCTGCATGATGGCTCCATCAAAATCAACCAATGTCAGAGGACATATCACCACCACGTTATTGGTGTCGTGAGCGCCTTTCCATACGAACGTAACCAAGGAAAAGCCGGACGCCGTCGGATCGGTCTCAACGATCGGAGCATGCTGAATATTTACACGTGCCCAGAATTCGTCGACCGCCGTTTTCTGGCCCTGAAGAAATTCTGTGCTGCAATTGATCGATCGCTGGACTTCGCGGGACAGCTATCTCCTGCCCGAGGCTTGGACAGATGCAGCAACAGGAAAAGCACGGGCAGAACTAGAACGATTGGATAGAGCTTAGGCGGTCGCAGATCCACAGAGGACGCCCGAGCGAGCAGCAGTCCCGCATATCGAGACCGAACCTTCTCAGTCGATCCCGTGGATCTTCAGCGCGACCAACTGGTCGATCGACAGATTTTGCATACCGCGCGATCGCAAGTCCGCAATAAACTGCGGAGTCACGCCGTGGATCCTCATGGCGATCAGCTGGTCCGGATCGGGATGGGTGTAGCCCAGGCTGCGCAGCTTCTCGATGAACTCGGGCGAAACTCCGTGAATACGAAATGCGATCAGGTTGTCGAGAGAGACGTGATCGTAACCATCTTTCTTGAGTTGTGCGATCCACTCCGGAGTCGCGCCATGAATTCTCATGGCAATCAGCGTGTCGGCGTCGGGATTGTAGCCTGCCTGGCGCAGCGAACGGACCATCTCCGGGCTCACTCCATGAATCCGGAACGCCACCAGCTTGTCGCTATCCGTCTCCTGTGATGCCGGCGGCGCTCATGTCGTGGATGAAGGTGGCATTGACTCCGAAGATTTTGAACGCGATCAGCTTGTCGGTATCGAGCCCTTGCAGATGCTCGTTCTTCATTTCTTTAGCGAAGGCCAGACTCACATCCTGGATCGCCATGCTGAACTGCTTGTCCTCATCGATACCGCTGAATCCGAGCGCCTGCATCTCCGCCGGATACTTAGCGTCGGGATAAAAATGGAAGAGTCCCGCGCCTTCGCCGTCTTTCAGATAACCTTCGCAATCGAATCTTCCTGCATCGCGCGTTATGGTGAAGTGCACATCCTGGCGCCCGGCTTTGGTTGTGTCTAGCCCCTGAAACGCGGCCAAAGGCCAGTCGGACTCATGATTCGATTGCCCGCCATGATGGGTTTCGATCAGCGAGAAGTCGATCTTACCGGCAGTATCCGAGTGCCTCACGGTCCAGCTGCCGCTTCGGGTTGGCGATTGGTCAGCACAAAGCGCGGCGACTCCGGCGCAGCAGAACAACAGCAACGTGATCGAGATCTTCATCGTTGGCGATTTCATGAGGTCACCTTCCGCGACGAGTTACAACACTCCGCTATGTTTCAGCATGATCAACTGGTCCAGGTCCAGGTTATGAAATCCGTGCTGGCGCGCCTTCTCAATGAACTCCGGCGTGATTCCCTGGATCCTTGCGGCGACATAATCGTCTGCCGTCTGTTTTGGCACGCCGGCCGCCGTCAGCGCCTTGATGTAATCCGGCGTAACACCCTGGATCTGCATCGCCACCAGATCGTCGGCCCTCGGATCCAGCCCCAGGGCACGAATGTCTCGAACGTACTCTGGAGTCACATGCTGAATGCGCATAGCCACTAGATCGTCGGAGCTGGGCTTCAGACCAAGGTCGCGGAGAGAGCGAATGTACTCGGGAGTGACGCCCTGGATCTTCATCGCGACCAGTTCGTCGGCATTGGCGTTGATGCCATCGGCCCGCAACGCACGAATGTATTCGGGAGTCACGCCTTGAATGCGCATGGCAATCAGATCATCCGCACTGGGCTTCAAACCCAGTTCGTGAAGCTGGCGAACGTAGTCAGCGGTGACGCCCTGGATCTTCATCGCCACCAGGTCGTCAACCGAGAGGTTGTCCAGACCCGCCGCCTTCAGGCTGTCGATATACGAGCCCTGGCTGGAAGCAGGCTGGTCGGCGGGTATAGCTTGCGCTAGCACGGCGGGGGGTGCTGCCGGAGTTACAGATGGCACGGCAGGCGAGGACGGTGTCGGCGGAGTAGCCAATTGAAGGGCCGGCGAAATCGCTGGTTTAGCAGCGAGAGAAACTCCAGGGGCAGTGGACTTCTGATGGTCTTGACGACTGCCGGCGACGTGGAGTTTGCTCCCATCCCCGCGTGCGCAACCCGGACGAACGCCTGGCTGATAAGAACTCCGCCTGCCAGGCAAACAATCCCGATCGTCAGTCCGCTGGCAAAAACATTCTCCCCCGATTTCCTTGCGCCTAACAAACGCAAGACGCGGGTTGCGAGTGGGCTGCCGCTGGCAGCCATCACCAGCGAGGGAGCGGTTCGCCCACCTTCCATGTAGGTAAGCGCGCGGGCATAATCCACGACATTGCCGCATAGCCTGACGGCAGCGTCATCGCAACAATTTTCCCGTTCCTGGCGAATCCGGCGGCTGACCCACCAGACTGCCGGGTGGTAGAACAGGACCGTCTCGGCCGCGATCTGAAACAGGTTCACGAAATAGTCCCAACGCTTGATGTGTGCCAGTTCGTGTGCGATCACTGCTTCCAGCTGTGCCTGCGACAGTCCGGCTAACACTGTCAGCGGAAGCAAGACGACAGGGCGAAACCATCCGATGACAGCGGGCACATCGAGTCCATTACATTGGCAAAACCGCACGGCGCGCTTGATGCCAAGACGCCGCTGCAAATCGAGGCATGTCTCCAAAAGGTGCGCTCTCACGGGAGCGGATTTCCGGCGTTGCAGCCGTTCAACAATCAACATGCCTCCGGCCGTACGCAGGCTGAAGAAAATCACGCCCGCAATCCATATCCTCACCAGCCAGACGAAGGTATCAGCAGAAATTTCCCCGTTCGACACGGGCTGCGTTGAGCTAGATTGCACCGGCTTAGCCGCCACGGGCGCCGGGCTTGATGAGATCGCGATCGCTGGATGACCGATGGGGCCAGAATTCTGCAGCATAAAGAATGTAGCGACGGGGGCTGCGACCATCAGGATCAGAACGGAAACCGCCAGCGCATAACGGGTGGCTGCGCTGCGTGCGATCGACATCAAGGGATGCGAACACCGCAGCCAGAACCATGCCTTGCCACAGGAAATGCAACAGCGCCCACGCCATCACCCGCATCACGGAGGGAGAAAGCCACGCTTGAAAATCCGTCATCGCAGTTTCCTTTCGTACTCATCCAACACGCGCCGCAACTCTTCCAGCTCTTTTCGGGAAGTTCGCTGGCCCGCGAGCGCGTGTAGCATCAAGTCACTCGCCGAACCGCCGAAGACGCGCTGCAGAACATCGCCCGCGAATTGCCGCTTGGTTTTGTCAGCTGGCTGCATCGCTTCATATACGTGCGCCCGCTGCTCTTCGTTCCGCTTCACGCTGCCTTTGGCTGCCATGATCTGCATCAGCTTCAGCACGGTGGTGTAACCGATTGGCTTATGCTCACTCAAGATCTCGTAGACTTCGCGCACCGTGGACGGGCCGCGCTCCCACAACACTCGAAGAATCTCGAGCTCAGAGGTGCTGGGTTTCGGGGTTGGATGTTGCATGGTTCTACACCATATACGAAGCTATTCGTACTGTCAACGAAGATCTTCGTATTTGTCGCATGCGGCGTCTGGCATTTGAACCCGCTCCAGACCTTGAGAGTTTCCTCCTTCAACTTAGTGCCAGAACCGCCTGCCGGAGCAACCCGGAAACTCATCCAAATAATGCCAACCAGGAACCCGCCGGTACGGCGGACATGGGAATTCCTCGTTGTTCCCTCACTTCGGGCGGAACCGGACCGCGGCAGCCGCAGTCCGAGTAGCTGGCGTGCAATTGCCATGTCATATGGTAATCGGGCTGGAACCCGTTCAGAGATTGCCCGTGTAGTCGCCTATCATCGCAATGATCGGATGCTATTGGAACTGAGACCAAGATTTGGGGTAACCTGCTAGCCCGACCGGTGGGCAGGCACATTCATGAGGAGGGAACCATGATCCCGAGCCCGGCAAAACTCTCCAGGTTGGTTTCGACCTGTAGGCCATTTCGCAACGCTTCGATGCTGGTGCTCTCGCTTGCCTTGGCGGTAGTTGCAACTAGACCGGCGCAAGCGCAGACCTTCACTGTTCTGCACACCTTTACTGGAGGTCAGGATGGAGCGTCGCCCGATAGCGGGCTGACGTTGGACCGAGCCGGTCATCTTTACGGCACCACCACCCTCGGCGCCAACGGGCACTGCCTCGGAGGATGTGGCACGGTCTTTCGCATCTCGTCTGCCGGAGTTCTGACCACGCTCTACCGCTTTAACGGAAACGACGGAGACTTTCCGCAGGCCAATGTCACCGTCGCGTCCGACGGCGTGCTCTACGGAACTACGGAGTTCGGAGGCGTTTACGGCGCAGGCAACATCTATACGCTGCAGCCGCCGGCACACGCCGTGGACAACGCCACTGAAACGTGGAACGAGACGGTGCTTTATACATTCGGTCCGATCGACAACGGCCTGGGCGTCGAGCCGTGGTTCGGGTCCCTAATCTTCGACCACGCCGGCAATATTTATGGGACGGCTGCGGCCGGAGGGACCGGACATTGTGGCACCGGAGGTTGCGGCGCTGTCTACAAACTCACGCCATCTAACGGCACCTGGACGTACAGCGTACTCTACCGCTTTACCTGTGGGACCGACGGCGCCACGCCATTTTCCGGCGTGATCCTCGACGCTGCGGGCCGGCTTTATGGCACCACCGATGGGAACCTCGGATGCGATTATGGAACGATCTATCAGCTTGTGCCTGCCGGATTAACCTGGACAGAGATTACCCTTCATCAATTTCAAAGCCAGGAAGACGGGAGCGAGCCGGTTGGTGGACTGGTGATGGATGCTGAAGGAAATCTCTATGGCATTACGGGTAACGGAGGCTCGAGCGGCTGCGGCGGGGTGGTCTACGAACTGATTCCACAAGGAAATGGCTGGACGTTCACTCCGATTTATTGCCCGGCTGGCTCCCCAGTAGGCGGCTCCGAATCGGCAATGACTATCGACGCGGCGGGCAATCTGTACGGGACAACCGTCTACGGCGGGGCCCACCGCGACGGCTCGGTTTTCAAATTAACCCGCAACAATGGAAGCTGGAGCTACACCGACTTGTACGACTTTACCGGTGGCGCCGACGGAGGCAATCCTATTGGCGCGGTAGCAGTGGATGCGAATGGCAATGTCTACGGCACGGCCTCGGATGGTGGAACCAGCGGCAAGGGCGTTGCCTGGAAGATCACGCCCTAGCCGAGTGTTCTCGTCATCGAGCATTTGCCGCAACTAGCGGGAAATTGCCATACCAGGTGCAGATTCAGAGCGCCGCCGGCGCTCTTGTCTACGCAGCCAGTTCCGTCGCGAAATAATGCGTCTGGTCGAGATCGGAAATGAGACCAGGCTGGCGCGGTGACCATCCCAGCACGTTCCGCGTTTTCGCACTTGAGGCCGGGCAGTCGATGCCGAAGAACATCGCCATCCAGCCAAAATGCTCGGCTGCCTCGTCGGGCGACTTGCTGACGACCGGCAGATTCAGGCGTCGGCCGATCACTTCAGCGATGTCTCGAACCGGCACGCCCTCGTCCGCTACGCCGTGATATTGGGCTCCCGCGGTACCCTTTTCCAGCGCGAGCCTGTAGAGCTGAGCAGCGTCGAGCCGGTGCACCGCAGGCCAACGGTTGAGCCCTTCACCCACATACGCCGACACGCCCTTTTCACGCGCGATGCTGATGAGGCGCGGCACGAAGCCGTGATCGCCCTCGCCATGGACCGACGGCGGGAGGCGCAACACCGATGCGCGGACTCCGCGCGAGGCCAGCGCCAGCGCTGCCTCTTCCGACTTGCGTGGAAAACTGGGAAGGGCCGTATCTTCTTCCGTTGCGAGCGGTCCCCGGCGTTGCAGGAGCAAGCTCCCGGAAGTAACAATCAGAGGGCGATCAGAGCCCATGAGAGCGGCTCCTAACGTCTCGATGGCAAGTCGATCCTTCTCGGCGGCGGGACCGTAGTTCGAGAAGTCGTGGATGAAAGCCGTGTGGATCACGCCGTCCGACGCGGCCACTCCGCTCCGCAGACTATCGAGATCTTCGAGCGAACCGCGATGTACTTTCGCTCCTGCGGCGGTAAGCGAGTTGGCTGCCTTATCCGAACGAGCGAGGCCCAGCACCTGATGACCCGCAGCTTGTAATTCACGCACGATCGCTTCGCCGACGAATCCTGTTGCGCCCGTAACAAATACGTTCATACGACTGCTCCTTCCATCAAACAATTTCGGTTTTGAAGGCAGGTCAAACGGTCCTTAAAACGACTCGCCAACGAGCTCTTCACTTTTCTTCCAGAGGGCTTCGGCCGTTTTTGCATCGAGCGCGTATCCGCGTACGCCTTCGCTCATGACGCCGATCGTAAAGTCGTCCGGCACGACACTGCCCACGTGGCAGTTTTCGCAGTATCGGCCGCCGATCTCGTCGCCGGAAGCAACGACGGCTGCCCACACGGACGTTGCGGCTCCTTGAGGGATTGTCTTCCACTGGAAGGGAGGCTTGCCCTCGGCTGCGAGTTGCTGATTAATCTGTTCGACCATTTCCTCCAGTTGATTAGGATCCATGTGCCGGCCCAGTTCAGTCTGAATTCCTCCCGGATGCACGGCGGCAGCGCGCACGCCTCGATCCCGGTGCCGCTTATCGAATGCGACTGCGAATAAGATGTTCGCCGTCTTCGATCGGCCGTAGGCAATAAAAGGCTCATAGGAGGTTCGGGCAAAGTTGGGATCGTCCAGGTCGACGTTGGAGAAACGGTGCCCCGACGAAGAAAGGTTGATGAGCCGCCCACCCGGCCGAATCAGCGATGCGATCCGGTTGACCAGGACAAAGTGGCCCAGGTGATTGGTGCCGAACTGCGTTTCAAAGCCGTCCGCCGTATGGCCAAAGGGCGTTGCCATCACGCCGGCATTGGCGATGATCACGTCCAGGGGCTCACCCTTGGCGAGGAGTTTGTCGGCGCAGGCCCGTATGCTCTTGAGATTCGCCAGGTCAAGTTCGACCAACTCGAGGCTTCCGCCGTTGTTCTCGGCATCCTTTCGCACTTGGGCGGTTGCTGCTTCCGCCTTGTTCAAATCTCGCGCTGCACCCACAACCTGAGCACCGTGGGCTGCCAGAGCGCGCGCTGTCTCAACTCCCAGGCCAGCCGAAGCGCCGGTAACCAGAATCCTTTTGCCCCGCAGATTGATCCCGGACAAAACATCGTCTGTAGTTGAGGTCGCTCCAAATACTTCCGCCATCGTTTTTCTCCTTGCACTAACCAGCTTCAAATTTCGCCTGTTGACTAACGGCAACGCTTCGGAATAAAACGGAGAGTGTCTCCGAAACAGTAGATAAGATAACCGGAGGGTGCCTCCGGTTTCAAAAATTTTCATGCCGGCAAAACGCTCAAAATCTGTCCCGCGGAAGCCCCGCACCGATGCGCAGCGCAATCGCGAGCGCATTCTCGAAGTGGCCAAGGAGGCCTTCACCCGGCTCGGCGCAAACGCCAGCCTGGATGAGATTGCCAAAGAGGCGGGCGTTGGAGCTGGAACTCTGTACCGGCACTTTCCGACGAGGGATGCGCTGATCGAGGCGGTCTATCGCACTGAGGTAGGAAAGCTGGCCGCAGCGGAACGTAAGTTTGCCGAGGCCATGCCTCCGATTGAAGCGTTGCGCGCCTGGATGCTGTTGTTCGTTGATTACATCGCAACGAAGGAGATCATTGCACCTGTACTGAATACGTTCGTTGGCGGTCCCTCGAAGCTGTATGAAGGTTCCCGCGCTCAGATTCAGGGAGCCATCAATGGGCTGGTCAAGCGTGCGATCAAAAGCGGGGACATACGCAAGGACCTCGACCCGTTCGATCTGCTTCGGGCTCTTATCGGAGTTTCCAACGTCGCGTCCACCCCTGACTGGCAGCAAAGCGCCAAGAGGCTGGTGGAGATTCTTATCACCGGTTCGCGTCCCCAATAGACGAGGAAGTTGGTCCAAGAAGCTACAGCCCCGATGAGGATCGCGAGAAGTCCGGTTTCGGAGGCGAACAGGCTGAGTCGAACCACCGACTGATGTAAACCTGAGCGTGGCCTTCTCCGCAGAAGTGGCGTGCCCCAGCCGCATTGGCGGCCTCAGCATTCCATTTAAGGACGGTGAGCTCGGAGTTTCCGCACTGAATCACAAACCAGTGAATAGGGTTGCTGGTCACCGTCCCGCAGATCTCGCATCGGAATTCGTGTAGTGCAGTCATAAGCTCCTCATCATAGACTACCGGGCTGTTCGCCGACTCACGACCGCTTCCAGATGAGGACTTCGGGCCCGCCTCGATGAGACTTTGCTCTGGCCCATACATTCAGAATCGTCAAACTAGTTTCCAGTCACGAGAAAACAGTTTCACATCCACTGAGTCTCCAGCCGGTGTTGCCGATCCACAGGCGAATGGAATAAGGCATGCCATTGCCGTTTAGATTGTTGCTATTAGGGCATTATCGCGGTTCCATTTTCTGGCAGCAGAAGTCTATCGACACCCGGAGGCGCCAACGATTCGGGTCTGTCGCACAGTGGTCTCAGGAAGGCCACTCGTTAGGTCACCATTGGCGGCCCAATGTGTCGCTCAGGAGTTTCGACCAGGGCGCGCCAATAGATTCCGGAAGGCAATATATTCAGGTATTTAAATTGACTTCATAGGCTTAAGATTAGGAGCCTCGCGGAGGAAACCAAATGGATCTACCGTACTTGATTGCGTTGGTAATTGTGGTTTTCATTCTGCTGTACCTGATTCTGGGAAGCTTCTTCACCGTATCCACAGCCGAAGTCGCCGTGATCACACGATTCGGCAAGTTCCTTCGAGTGGCCGAGCCGGGATTGAACTGGAAGCGGCCGTTTTTCGATTCCGTGGCCGGCACTGTGAGTCTGCGAGTGAATCAGATTACTCTGACCATGGAGACGAAGACCAAAGACAACGTGTTCGTCACCATCCCCATTTCAGTGCAGAATCGAGTCCGGCCTGAAAAGGTCTACGATGCCTACTACAAATTGTCCAATCCGGTCGCGCAGATTCAATCCTATGTCGAGCAGGTGATCCTGGGGCATGTTCCGGGAATGACGTTAGACGAAGTGTTCGCCAGTCAGTCCAGTATTGCAGCGGCGGTCAAGCAGGAACTGGACGCGGATATGGCGTTATTCGGGTACGAAATTGTCAACGTGCTGGTAACCGATATTGTTCCCGATGCAAAAGTGAAATCGGCTATGAACGACATTAACGCTGCACAACGCGAACAGGTGGCAGCCAACGCCAGGGGCGAAGCGGAGAAGATTCTGGTGGTCAAGAAGGCCGAGGCCGAAGCCGAGAGTAAGGCTCTCCAAGGCCAGGGCATCGCGAATCAAAGGAAAGCTATCATTGAAGGACTGCAGATCTCGATCGAACAGTTCCAGAAAGTGGTCGAGGGGGCATCCGCGAAAGAAGTTATGCAGTTAGTCTTGGTCACCCAGTATTTCGACACGCTGAAGTCCATTGGCGAGAATGACAAAACCAGCACTTTGTTTCTGAGTCACTCACCCGTCGCTGTCAAGGATGTTTCCGAGCAGATCCTCCATTCCATGCTGGTGGCGGAGAGGGCGAACGGCTAGGCACGAACCAACTAGCACCGTTGCCCTTCCAGAAGCGTGGCCTTCAACCTTGCGCGCGTCCTGGTGTTCGCCCGAAGGATATTTGCCGAGGATCGAATCGTCGGCGAAGAGATACTGCCGCAAGAATAATGCTCGACATTTAATCTCGTCTGATAGAAAGCCGCACGCCTGACACACATCAGCCACCAGGAGTTTGCAAATTTGTGACAAGTTGAAACGTTGTGAGGGTTATGTTCCTAAAAACCGTTGGGCGGCGCTAGATGCACCGCTCCATGCTGGCCGGCCTTCACCTGAGATTTGTAACACCTCAGCGCCCCTTCGAAGTGAGGCGTGTATGACCTTCCCCATATGCCCCGTTTGCGGTCGTGAAGCCGTAGATGTGAACCAGCAGGAAATTTTTTCGGCAGCTCAATCTATCGAAAAGTCCGGTGTCGCAGTTCTCATCTGCCACTGTACCGAGAGTCACAGATTCGTCGTGTCACCGAAAGAGATTGTTCCGGCGGCCGCTTAGCGGCTTCCGGCAATGTCTCACCGTGGCGGCCTTGTCACTGACCGGCAGGCTTTCTCTTGCAATTCTCGGGGCCGCTGCAACAGGGCCACGAGGGCCGCGATCTGTCTCCAACCTCGCAGGATGCAGCCTGAGGCAGAAAGGCTGCTGGCCTGGCCGAGTCGCGCCCATCCCATCTTGCGCTAGGGCCGAAGTTTGGCGTAGTGAGGCGAACCAACCGTTGCGTCACCGCGGGAGCCAACGGCGCCGAGATTCGTCGGTTCACTCGGAATAGCCGTCGGATTCGTCTTCGTTATCTTCTTGCTCGTCCTCTTCTTCGTCGCCTTCGTCGTCATCCTCTTCGTCGTTTGGGTCTCGCGCGATGGGGATAACGCCAGTTTGCAAACAATCCGCTTCTTCGCCAGGCCATCTAAGGATTTTGCCCATGACTGATGGTACGCCTGCTGGATGGGGGAAAGCCCACGCTGAGCGACTCCAGATCACGTTAAGCGTAGGTGTCGCTGAGGAACCATCGTTCAACAGCTTTGGTGAACGCAATCATGGACCAGGTTCGATGCGGGACCAGGACCGCATGTTTTACCGCTGCCAGCCACCGCCGAGCGCCTATTCAGCGGAGATGAGATGCCGGACCCTGGGCTCACCTCGCGTGGACTTTTGTACGCTCTCTTCCAGTGCACGGTCTGAACGGATCGAGCGGGTATGCTGGCGAAGGTGTTCCGCCCAGGAATGTACCAGGAAGGTTTCGAGATAGCAGTTGTCTTTCTCTGAGTCGCGAAAGATTGCCCATTCGTAGGCGCCATCGCGCCTGCGTATCCGTCCATATCGATGCATCGCTTTGAGAAAGTCGGAGGCTCGTCCCGGGGCGACGTCGTATTCCACCGTGACGAGCACCGGACCAATGTCCTCCGGATCGATCGTCGTCGTGGCTGCGAAGGTTGGCACGCGCCAATCGTTCCATGGAGTGACGTCGATGGCGAGATCCGGAGACCCCATAAACACTCCCAGGCCTACCGTGGCGAGGGTTCCCGCGCCGGCCCACAACAAGGCGTGGTGAATGTCGACCCTCGTCGCCAGAGCACCCCAGGTCGCACTGCCGCCGGCGACCGCACCCTGAAAGACCATCATCCATACACCGGCCACGCGGGCCCGCACCCAGTCGGGGGAAAGATTCAGGATGGCCACGTTGTAGAGAGAGAGAAACACGATCCAGGCAGCGCCTCCGGCCAGCATGACTGCTACCAGCATCGGCAGAGAGCGCAGGGTTCCTGCCGCCATCGTGATCACGCCAAACAGCATGGTGCTCGCGGTGAGCATCTGCTCGGCAGACCAGCGCTTTCGCATCGACTGCATAGCCAAAGCGCCTAGCACGGCGCCCAGCCCGAAGCCTCCCAATAGAAAACCGTAACCAAACGGGCTATTTCTTACGGTTCGCGCAACGGATGGCAACAGCGCCAGCAGGCCGCTGGCGAAGAACATGACAACGCCCGACCTGAGAATCACGGCACGCACGGATGGCGCGAAACGCACGAATCGCAACGCTGCCATGGTTGCGCCAGAGAGCGTCTCAACCGGAACGGTACGCTTGCGATGCTGCCGTTTCCAGCGAGCCACCACGACGATGACGCCGACAAACGAGACGGTGTTGAGGAGAAAGGCGCGTCCTACTCCCCATACCGCAATGACCGCTCCGGCCAGCGCCGGGCCCACGGCCCGGGCAAAGTTGAACTCGATGCCGTTGAGCGCTGATGCCGCGGGAAGGTCCTCTTTCGTCACCAGTTCCGGCAGCACCGCGCGCCATGTCGGCGTCTCAAATGCGTCCCCTGCCGACAAAGCGAATGTGAGAAGGAGGAGCAACAGCGGAGTGATTCTTCCCGAGATCGTGACGATGGTTAGGATTAGTGCAATGCCAAACATCCACGTTTCGGTAGACAAGATCAGCTTGCGGCGATCGACAATGTCGCCCACCGCTCCCGCCGGCAGCGCAAGCAGAACATAGGGCAGGGCAGACGCTGTCTGAATCAGGGCGACATACATGGGGCCGGCTTTGAGCGACAACATCAGCCAGGCCGCTCCCACCACCTGCATGAATGCACCGATGTCACTCACGACATTGGCAGCTAGCAGATTACGGAATACCGGTATGCGCAGGGGTCGCCATAGGCTCGGCTTTATCGTCGTGTCATGGCTGGCGGTGCTCAACGTCTGCCTTTGCGAAGGGAATTAGCAACCGAGGGATATTCTCGCACTCCCAGGTAGGAGCTGTGGGAGACGACCTCGCCTCAACGTGACCAGGGAGCCCAGATCTAAAACCTTGAATATTATCGAACGTCAGGCTTAGGACTTAGTGGACGGTGGCAGGATTTTCGCGCCTCGCTCTCATGAAACGGCTCTCGTGTTGGCCGAACCGAACCGGCCGGCTTACTTTCCCTGTCGTGAAGGCTAGTTGAGTCTGCCGAAGGTCGCTCGACTGTGCAGAACGGCTCTCACTTGCCTGCGGTGACCCGACCGCAAATTGAATTCACGTACTCAGCCGGAGCGTCAGCGCAAGTAAGCGACGATTGCGCTGACGGTGTCCGTGATTGCCAATAGAAATGCAGCTCCCAGCAAGACGATCGCTGCGAAGAATTGCGCGTCGCTGTTATCAGCCTGAAAGTACAGCGTGACGGGATAGATCATCGCGACAATGTTGACCGTCGTGAGGATCGTCCAGAACCTTGTTTTCTTACTTTTTTGACTCATCGAATTATCCCAATACCTCGATTGCTAGCGAATGTCATTCCCAACCCCCACCCAGGGCTTGATAAAGCTGTACGAGAGCAACAAGCTCGTTGCCTTGAGCTTGCGCTAGCCCTAACTCGGCGGAGAAAGCGTTCGTTTCATTGGTCAGTACCTCCAGGTAATCCGTCGTCCCGGCATTAAAGCGCTGGCTCGAAAGCTGTGCCGCCTCCTGGGCTGACGTCAGCAGATTCTGTTGCTGAATTCGGAATTCTTGGTCCTTGCGATAGGCGATCAGTGCATTCGACACATCGCGAAATGCGCCCTGGATTGTCTGCTGATAAGTGAGCAGCATCTGCTCGCGCTGCGCTTCCGAGAGCCGGACGCCGGACTTCAGCCGCCCCCCTTCGAAGATCGGCTGCGTGAACGATGCCGCTAGGCTCCACAAACCTGCCGGGCCGCTGAAGAGGTTCGTTAGCGAGGGACTTTCGTATCCGGCGGTTCCGGTCAGTGAGATTTGGGGAAAGTAGGCCGCCTTGGCGACGCCGATCTGGGCGTTCGCGGCAACTAAATTCTGCTCGGCTTCGCGAATATCAGGCCGGCGCTCCAGCAGTTCCGAAGGCAATCCGGCGGGAACTTCGGGCGAATGCGGTTGCTCGGTCAACTTCAGGCCGCGCGGAATGTCGCCAGGATTTTTTCCCAGCAGAATGCTGATGGCGTTCTCCTCTTGCGCAATCTGACGCTCGAGATCGGGAATCTCCGTGGCTGCGGTGTAGACCAGTTGCTCGGACTGTCTCACGTCCAGCAGCGAGTTGATGCCGTGCTGCTCGAGCGTTTGCGACAGCTCCAGCGACTGCTTGCGATCGGCATAGGTGCGCTTGGAGGTTTCCAGCTGGAAGTCAAGCTGGCGCAGGACGAAGTAGTCTGCCGCCACATTGGCCACCAGAGTCGTGATCACGGCCTTCTGCGCCCACTCATTGGCGAGCAGGTTGGCGCGCGCCGCCTCAGTCGCGCGGCGATACTTGCCCCAGAAGTCCGGGTTCCACGATGCCGTCGCGGTCAGCGCGCCCTGCGTTACCTCGTAGGCAGGAATCGGCCCAATCTTCGGACTCTGCTGGCTGGTTATGTTGCCGCCGGCGCCAACAGAAGGAAACTGATCTGCCCGGGTGATGCCCAGTTGCGCTTGCGCCTGCAGAACTCGCGTCGCCGCGATGCGCACGTCGTAGTTGTTCTTGAGCGCGGTGCGAATCAGGTCTTGAAGGTCGTGGTCCTGGAACACCTCCCACCACTTCTCGTCGCCCAGCGATTGCACGGCCGGCTGTGCGGCCTGTTGCTGCTGCGGCTTAGCGTCCGACTGGTCCGATGCATCGGGCGCAACGCCGCGATACGCCCCGGGGACATCGACGCTCGGCCGGCTGTAATTCGGTCCGACGGTACAACCCGTCAAGCCCAACAGAACCAAAAGAGCGAACAAATAAGGACGCCTGAAACTCATGGGATCAGTCTCCATGTCCTTCCTGCATGACCAGCGCCGGCGCCGCTTCGTGCACGGGCTTGCGGGTGGAGCGCAGGAATGAGAACCGGTCCAGCACCTTCTCCTGGAATTCCTCCAGGTAGAGGTAAATGGCCGGCGTAATGAATAACGTGATGAACTGGGAAACGACGAGCCCGCCGACAACCACCAGTCCGAGCGGCCGGCGAGAAGCGCCATCCGCGCCATATCCGAGCGCGATGGGAAACGCGCCGAGCAACGCCGCCGCCGTCGTCATCATGATCGGGCGGAAGCGTTCCATGCTGGCGTCGTGAATCGCCTGGTCATCCGGGATGCCCTGCCGCACTCGCTGCTCGGCAAAGTCGACGATCATGATGCCGTTCTTCTTCACAATGCCCATCAGCATGAACATGCCGATGTAGGCATACAGCGAAGCTTCCGCGCCAAAGAGCCACAACGTGAGCAGCCCGCCCAGCAAGGCCACCGGCAGTGACGACAGCACCGTGATCGGGTGCAAATAGCTTTCGTAGAGGATCGCCAGAATCACGTACATGACGAAGACCGCGACCAGCATCAGGATCGCAAGGTCGGAGACGGTGTTGCGGAAGATCAACGCTTCGCCTTGGAGCTGTCCCTGCATGCCGGGAGGCAGAATTTGTTTGGCCGTGTCTTCCACATACTGCGTCGCCGGGCCGATGGAATATCCCGGCTTCAGGTTGAAGAACATGGTCACGCTGGTGAACTGGTTGATATGGTTGACCGCCTGCGGGCCGATTACCGGATGCCAGCTCGTCACCGCACTCAGAGGAATCATGCGCTGGCCGTCATCGCTCTTGATGTAGAGCTTGCTCAGGTCTTCGGGGGCCGAGCGCTGGTCATCGGCGACTTCCAGGATTACCTGGTACTGATCGGTTGGTTTCTTGATCAGGTAGCTGTAGTTCTGCGAGTAGGCATCGTGCAGCAGCGCCAGAATTCGCGTTTCGGAGACGCCGTAGAGCTTTGCCTGATCGCGCAGGATGTCGACCTGCAGGTTGGGCGTGTGGTTGTAGAGATCCGAGTTCACGAACAGGAATCCCGGATACTGCTGCATCTTCGCCATCATCTTGCCGGCGACGTCGTAGACCTCGTTGGGATCGATACCGGAGATGGCGTAGGCGAACTGCCCCTGCGTGTTGGCCGTCGCGCCGGTGCTGATCTCGAGCACTGGATTCGGCTGCAGGAAGGCCAGGGCGCCAGGCACGGTGCCCATGATTCCTCCCATAAGCTGTCCGGCGACCACGCCGATCGGCGGCCGCTCCGACGGCGGCTTCAGTAGCGCGATCAGCATGATCTGGTTCGCGCCCAGGTAAGTCGCGTTACCGCTCATGGTGAACGTACTGCGCACTGCGGGGTTCGATTGCAGAATCTTCTCCGCTTCCGATTGGTAGACGTGCATCTGGGCTGGAGACGAGCCTTCCTGCGCCACCATCACGCCGCGGATGAACGAGCTGTCGCCCACCGGCAGGAAAGCTTTGGGGATTCTGTAAAAGAAGAACGCAGTTCCAGCGAGACAGATCACCCAGACGACCGCCGAGATCCAGCGATTGCGCAGGAAGAACCACAGCGATCGGCCGTAGACGTTCAAGATGCGATGCTCGACTGCGCCAAAGACGCGCTCCATCCAGGTTTTTCTTGCGTCCTTGCCGCGCTGCGCCAGCAGGCGTGAGGTCATCAGCGGCGTCAGGGTCAGCGAAACCAGGCCACTGGCCAGAATCGAGATGACGATGGTGATAGAGAACTCGCGGAAGATGCGCCCCATCAGGCCGCTCATCAGCACCAGCGGCAGGAACACCGCCGCCAGCGACAGCGTCATCGCCATGATGGTGAAGCTGATCTCCTTGGCCGACTCCAGCGACGCCTGGAAGGCGTTCATCCCTTGCTCCATCAGGCGCACGGTGTTTTCCAGAAACACGATAGCGTCATCGACCAGGAAGCCGATGGCCAGCGTCAGTGCCATCAGTGAGAGATTGTCGAGGCTGTAGCCCAGCAGCTTCATCGAAATGAAAGTGAGCAGCAGCGAGAGCGGCAGAGCGACAGCGGGGATCAACGTGTCCGTGGCGCGGCCCAGGAAGACGAAGATCACCATCACCACGAGCACGAAAGCGATGTACAGCGTGACTTGAACATCGTTGATGCTGCCGACGATGGTGTTGGAGCGATCGTATGCCGACACCAGCAGCACCGAGCTGGGCAGTTGCGTCTGGATGCTGGGAAGCACCTCGCGCACCGATTTGGAGACGGCGACTGCATTTGCGCCGGCGCGGCGGAAGACAGCCACCACCACGGTTGCGCCCGGCTTGGGATATCCGCGCGCCCAGAACCGCATATCGATGCGCTCGTCTTGCACTCCCTGCCTGGCGCTGGCCACGTCTTTCAGGTAGACGGGGGCACCGTTGGTCTGTCCCACGATGAGATCGTTATATTGGTCGGCGGTCGTGAGTTGTCCCTGCGGCTGCAGCAGAAACGTGCGATGCGGTCCATCAAACTGCCCGGCTCCGGTATAGCTGGTGCCGTTCTTGATGGCGTTGGTCAGGTCTTCGAGCGTGATGTTGCGAATCGCCATCGCCGACGGATCGGCTTTGACGCGTACCGCTGACTGGGTGCCATACACTGCAACCTGGCTGACGCCGGGCAAGATGCTCAGACGCTCGCCGACCTGCGTGTTGGCGTAGTCGTACAGTTGCCCTTCCGTCACCGTGTCGCTCACCAGCACCAGATACATGATCGGCTGGTCGTTGGGGTTGGTCTTCGTAAACGTCGGCGGACTGGGCAGGTCGATCGGCAGCTGTCCGGAGGCGCGCGTGATTGCCGCCTGCACGTCGGTCGCGGCCGCATCCAGGCTCTTCGAGAGATCAAACTGCAGGACGAAGTTGGTGTGGCCCTGCGTGTTGTTGGAAGTCACCAGTTCGAGGCCGGGAATCTGCATGAACTGGCGCTCCAGCGGCGTGGCCACGTTGTTGGCCATGGTTTCCGGCGTGGCGCCCGGATAGTTCACCTGCACCTGAATCACCGGGTAATCGACGGCCGGCAGATCGCTAACCGGCAACTGGAAATAGGCGACGAGTCCGAAAAGAATCACGGAGACGCTCAGCGCAACCGTCATTACCGGACGACGGATGAATAGTTCGGAGAGATTCATGAGCGGCCTCCGTTGAGATTCGTTTTCTGATCGGCGCCGTTGGAAGCGGAAGCGGCCGGAGCAACGCGCACCTTGCCGCCCGGGCGCACAAGCATTTGGCCGCTGACGACGACGCGTTCGTTGGCGGCAACACCTCCGGTTACGACAACTTGGCTGCCCTGTCGCTGTCCCAGCGTCACCGGGCGGAGGTCGGCGGTGTCATCCGCCTTCACCACATACACGAACGGCCCGCGTTGACTGATCTGCGCAGCCTCACTCGGTATCAGCACCGCTGCCATCTCCGTGGCCAGGACAAGCTTCACATCGACGAACTGCCCGGGCCAGAAATGGTGGTCGGAGTTGCTCAGCGTGGCCCGCAGATTGACAGTGCCGCTGCCGTTCTGCACGGCGTTGTCGAGGAACTCGACGCGCCCAACTCTCGTCATGCCCTCCGAATCCGTTGGCAAACGAACCGATGCCTTCAGTCCGCCATGGGCCATCTGCTTCTGCACCTCCGGCAGGTCAGTTTCCGTGACGGTGAAGTTCGCATAGATGGGATCGAGCCGCTGAATCGACAGCAGGGAAGTGCTGTTTGCCTGCACGACGTTACCGACATCAACGAGGCGTGCCCCCGCCCGGCCATCGATGGGCGAGTGAATGTAGCAATACTCAAGATTCAACTGCGCGGTTTCAAGCGCTGCCTGTGCCGACTCCACTTGTGCCTGGTCGACATCTACCGCGTTCTTCTTGGTGTCGTAATCCTGCTTGGAGATGGCGTGCGTCCCGATGACCTCCTGATCACGGGCGAACTGGATCTTGGCAAGATCCAACGCCGCCTTCGCCTGCGCGAGCGCAGCCTGGGCCGCATCGACTTGCGCCTTGTATGGGCGAGGGTCGATGACAAACAACAGTTGTCCCTGCTTCAGGTTTTCGCCATCCTGAAAGTGCCGCTCGGTGACGCGGCCGGCGACTTGCGGCGTCACCGTCACCGACTCGAAGGCGGCGTTCCTTCCGATTTCGTCCAGGTATTTCGGGACATCCTGCGCCGTCGCTTTGACAACGGTCACCAGCGGTGGCGGCATAGCGGGCGCAGCCTGCACACTGCCTTTGCCGCACGACGTGATCGTCAACAGCGCCAACGTCAAGGCAGCAAATGCCAAGTGTCGATAACCAGAAATTGCTTCGCCCCTGATTTTAAAATTCATTGCCATCCTCACTCTGAAAAGCTTGCTGTTATGCGGAAGCCGCAACGTGCTGGGCGACCGACATCGGGTCAAGAGAAATCTCAGCTATGCCAGCAATGTGCTGCAAGGCTCGATCGCGCGCTGCCATCACATCCTTGTGGGCATAGCCCAGCAAGACCGAAGTGTCGTGCAGCGGATAACGTTCGAGCACGGACATAACGAACGCAAAGCGCTCAAAGGCCGGCAGACCTAGCACAGCAGCAATGGGGGCGGCCTCAGCCTGGTCCCGCACTCGCGGCTGGGAGATGTTGTGCTCTGTCGGTCGCGGACGGATCATTTGAATCGCATTGTGGATGATCGTCCGATGTGCCCAGGACTCGGCCCACTCCTGGAAGACACGATTGCTCCGGGTGGAGTCCTCCAGTCCGCGAACGAAGCACTCCTCGGCCATGCCATGTTCCGCCGTGAGCAGGTACGACAACAGGTACAGACGATTCATGTCGTGGTTGAAGATCCGGCAGAAATCCTCGGCAACGGCATACTGGCGCGATCGCTGAACTGCGGATTGGTTTGCGTTGAACATCTTCACCTCCGTGCGCTAATCCATCGACGCTTGAGTTGGCGTGAAATCGACAACGCGCTGCTGTTTTTTCAGCGCTTTAGAAAACCGTAGCCGGAAACGCCTTACGTTTTGCAACGGCGTCTTCGGGCAAGTTGTTTCACCACGTGCCTGGTCAGCACGTCACCGCAGGAAAACTTCGCGCCTTCCCGCATCAGCTCGAACAGGGCCTCTTCGCCGTCACGACTGATCAAGGTCACGTTCGTCAGGTCGACGATCAGCTTGCGGCCCTGGAGGTGCTCCGTCGCGCTTTTCCATGCAGCCGCTACTTCCGCGGCCCACGGGGAAACCAGCTTGCCTTCCAGAATCAACCGGCGCTGGCTTGGTGTTTCAACGATCGAGATCTTGAACATTGCGTGACGTCTCGCTCATGGTTAATGCAAGAGGCGTGCCACGCTGGAAACGTGCAGCGGATTCCGTAAATCTCTGAATCGGATGGGAAAGAGGAAATCGTCGCCGGCAAAGTGTCGAGGAGTGTCGACGTCAGTGTCGACAATTGTCGAAGGTGACGTCGCGGCACGTCAGCAGCAGATCGGAAGATAATGCGAAGCGATCGACGAGGGTATAGCGCCGGGCTTAACTCGGAAGGGCAGGCAGGAACAAATCAAGAGACGCTGCGCGGATCGATTCCCAGCTTCTTCATGCGTGAGATGAGGGTCGTACGTTTCAGACCCAGGCGCTCTGCGGCGCCGTTGGGGCCGGCAACGCGGCCATTGGTTTCTCTGAGAACGCGCAAGGTCTCGTCGCGCTCACGGCTTTCGCGCGGACTGGCGGTGGGAGCGGCTCTGCCGTTGTTCCCCAGCTCGCCGATGGGAACCTCGAGCGCCGAGCCGTGCGTCAGAATCACCGAGCGCTCGATGAAGTTTTCCAGCTCACGAATATTTCCCGGCCAATGCCAGCTCGCCAGCTTCTTCATGGCCGCGGCGGGAATGGATTCGATCTGCTTTTCCATGCGACGGCCGTACTTCTGCGCGAAGTAGCGCACCAGCAGTGGGATGTCTTCGGGACGCTCGCGCAAGGGCGGGATGCGAATTGGGAAGACATTCAGCCGGTAGTACAGATCACTGCGGAATTCGCGGTCTTCAATCATTTTTTCGAGGTTGCGATTAGTGGCCGCCACCAGCCGCAAGTCGACCTTCTTGGTGTACGTGCTGCCCAGCCGTTCGAACTCGCGCTCCTGCAGGGCGCGCAGCAGCTTTGGCTGAATCTCAAAGGGGATATCACCGACTTCATCGAGGAAGAGCGTTCCCCGGTCGGCCAGCTCAAGCCGCCCGATTTTCTGCGAGATCGCACCGGTAAAAGCGCCACGCTCGTGTCCGAAGAGTTCGCTCTCCAGCAGACCGGTGGGGATGGCCGCGCAGTTGACCTTCACAAAGGTGCGATCCTTGCGCCGGCTGCGCTCGTGAATGGCGCGCGCGATGAGTTCTTTCCCCGTTCCTGTCTCGCCCAGCATCAGGACGGTCGAATCGCTGGGGGCGACCGTCTCGACCAGATTCAAGACGTGCCGCAACGCCGAACTCTGGCCGACGATTCCTTCGAAGTCCATTTCGCCGCGAAGCTCGTCCTCCAGGTACAACTTTTCCTGCGCCAACCGGTCTTTCAGTTCGGCAATTTCGGTGTAGGCAAGCGCGTTTTCCACGCCGATCGCCACTTGGTTCGCGGCTTGCGTCAGGAATGCGACCTCATCGACGTCGAAGGCGTTCTCTTCGCGCCGTGCGACCGCCATGACTCCCAGCAGACGGTCGCGACTGATCAGCGGTACATCGCAGAACGAATTCAACCCTTCGGCGGATGCCTTGGCGTACATCTCCGGCGGCATTTCGGCGGGATCAAGCCGGTTAATCACCATCGGCTTCCGGTTCTTGAACGAGTCGCCGGGCATGGTGCCTTCGATCGGAACCATCGAGCCTTCGGTAAAGATTCCACGGCTTTCGGGGTAGTCGAGCGCGTGAACGCGCAGATGCGTACTTTGTTCGTCGGCCAGCATGATGGCGGCAGCATCGCATCCCATCACGCGGCGCACGCTCCCGGAAGCGGCATGAAGAAGATCGGAGAGCGCCAGGTTCGACACAACCTGATTGGTGAGGTCGAGAATCAGCTTGAGCCGGTCCTGCATGCGCTGCGAGAGGAAGAAGTTGACGGCCGCGTCGATTGCCAGGCCGGTCTGCTCGGCCACCAGACCAAGGAAGCTGATTTCTTCTTCGTCGTAGGCATTGGGATAGCGGCGGCCCAGGCTCAGCACGCCCAGACGGCGCGGCCCTCGAATCAACGGCAGGGTGCAGGTCGATGCGATGCCGGACTCAGCAAGGAACTGTGCATACGCCGGAAAGCGCGTCGCCCGACTCCAATCGAGGACGACCATGCGTTTCCCGGACTCCTGCGCCCATCGAATGGGCGAGTCTTCGACCGAAGGTACGTTCCCGCTGGCAGCGTCGATCCGATTGCCGTTAACCTCCAGCAGCGACCAGCACGGAGCGCTCGTCTCCTTGTCGAAGGCCACAACATGCAGATAATCGAACGGCGTGACTTCGTACAGTTTGCTGGCAAGCGTGGCAGCGGCTGTCGTGCAATCGCTTGACGTAGCAATTTCGTTAGCGGCGCGCAGCAATGCCAGGTACCGCTCTTCCTCGACTCGGGGAGTTAACGACCGGGACGTAGCCATGAACATCGATGCGCTCAGATCATTAGATTGACGGGGCCTGTGTAGCTAGGAGTGCCCCTCCCGGATGCTCATTCTGGCTGGAGCCCCGGTTTATGCTTGATGTGATGCGAGACCGGCGCTGAAGGCTTCTGAAAGTATGGAGCACTGAACATGTCTCTCCACTTCCACTCGGGAGTCAATGAATTTAGTAGACCTTCGCATTTATGCGTACCCAATCAGCATTCGATTCGCGGTTCAATTTCATTCACCGTACGAATGTTATCCGGCGTAAAATCTGCAACACGCGATTTGAGGAGAGACCTCCGGCAAGATGGCCGACTTCTCCAATTTCGAGGCAGGTTGGCAGGATGCCCGCTATGGAGCCCGAATTCTGCGGAAGAATCCTGGCTTCACTGCCGTCGCCGTCCTGACTCTTGCTCTCGGCATCGGTGCCAACACAGCAATTTTCAGTATCGTGCACGCGGTGCTTTTGCGATCACTTCCGTATCCTAATCCCAATCAACTGGTCCTGATGTTCGAGGTTCCGCTGACACAGCCAGACGCTCTGTCCGGATTTCCCTACCGGGAATTCACTGACTGCCGTGAGCACAACCACGTGTTCAGCGAAATGGCAGGGAATGCCTTTCACGATCTCACTTTAACGGGCGCAGGCGAGCCATCCATTGTGAACACTGCGGCTGTGACACCCGAATTATTTTCATTGCTGAACGCAAAGCCTCTGACAGGACGCACATTGTTGCCCGACGACGGCAAGCCAGGCGCGGCGCCGGCGGCTGTTCTGAGTGAAAACCTCTGGCGCACCCGCTTCGGCTCTAATCCTGCTCTGATCGGCCAATCGATCACGCTGGATATGCGAGCATTTACGGTTGTCGGAATCCTGCCGGCGAGCTTTCGCTATCCTGACGGTTTTCCCCGCCAGGACGTATGGATCTCTGTGGCGCAGGATCCACTGTTTGGACCTCGAATGTCTCAGCTCGGTGCGCGTGTGCTGGTCGGGATCGGCCGCCTTAAGCCGGGCGTTTCGCTGGCGCAAGCTCAGGCCGAGATGAACGCGCTGGGCGAGCGGCTGGCGAAGCAGTTTCCCGCCGAAGATTCAGGATCGACGATCCGAATAGAACCCTATCGCCAGGTCGTGGTCGGAAACGTGAAATCTCCGCTGCTTATTTTGCTGGGCGCGGTTGGCCTTGTCCTATTGCTGGCTTGCGCCAACATTGCGAATCTGCTTCTGGCGCGGGCCACTTCCCGGAGTAGAGAAATTGCAGTGCGAATCGCGCTGGGCGCGGGGCGCGCCCGTATTGTCCGGCAATTGCTCACCGAAAGCGCTCTGCTGGGACTGCTTGGCGGATTTGCGGGTGTTCTGCTTGCAGTCTGCGGTGTCTGGAGTCTCCGGTCTTTTTTGCCGGCTGAGGTGACCCAGATCAGTTCGATTCATGTCGGGGGCCCGGTCCTGGCGTTTGCGCTGTTATTGTCTCTGGCCGCCGCACTGGTGTTTGGACTGGCGCCCGCGCTCCTGGCAATGCCGTCCAGCTTACAAGCAAACATCAAAGAGGGTGGCGCGCGTACCGGCCACCGCCGCGGCCAGCACGTGCGGAGCTTCTTGGCGATCGCGGAAATTTCGCTAGCGATGGTGCTTCTGGTTGCAGGGGGCCTGCTCATGCGCAGCTTTGCGCTGGTAACGTCGGTCTATCCGGGGTTCGATCCGCAAAACCTAATAACAGCCGAGGTTTCGCTTCCACAATTTCAATATTCCACGCCGCAGCGATGGACGGCTTTTGCCAACGACTTGTTGGCCCGCCTTCACGCCCAGCCCGGCCTGCAAGATTCCGCTCTGGCCGCGCCGCTGCCGATGGACCGCCAAGGCCAAGCCAGCTTCGGGTTCAGCATTGTAGGCAATCCCCCGCTTCCGCGCGGCGAAACCACCACCGCCGATTACGCCACGGTGAGTCCCGATTATTTTCACGTGATGCGTATTCCTTTGCTGCGAGGCCGGTTTTTCACCGAGCATGATTCGCCGTCCAGTTCGAACGTAGCGATCATCAGCGCAACGCTGGCGCGACGTTATTTTCCGAACCAGGATCCCATCGGAAAGCGAATGAGATTTGGATTTCCGCCAAACAGCGATCTGGCGCGTGAAGTCGTCGGGGTCGTCGGCGACGTGCGGGATGTGGCGCTCAGCCGGGAACCTGGCCCGATCATGTATGTCCCCTTCGCTCAGGCGCCTCTTTATGGAGGGGAGGTCGTTATAAGAAGCTCGCTAAGCGCCTCGAGCGTGACTGCCGCAATTCGCCAGACAGTTTACTCTGTTGACAAAGACCTGCCCGTGACGGATGTCGAATCGTTTCCAGACACCCTTGGCGCATCGCTCGCACAGGAGCGATTTCGCACTGTGCTGTTGGGTTCCTTCAGCGGGATTGCCCTGATCCTGGCCGCTGTTGGAATCTTCGGAGTGATTTCGTACTCGGCTTCGCAGCGCACGCACGAAATTGGCATCCGCATGGCTCTTGGCGCGCAGCCGCACAGCGTGTTGCGGCTGATCTTGAGCCAAGGAGCGAAGCTGGCATTGGTTGGTTTAGGCGCCGGAACCGTCGCCGCGCTGGCGCTCACGCGTTTGATGGCCAGCTTGCTTTACGGAGTTTCGGCGACAGATCCGCTGACTTTTGGCGCCGTGGGCATCGTTCTGCTAGGGGTTGCGGTGACCGCCTGTTACATCCCCGCCCGCCATGCCATGCGCGTCGATCCGGTGATCGCCCTGCGCCATGAATAGTTCGCTGCTCCGGTTCATCCGCATTCCCAATTGAACAGCACGACGCAGCGAAGCCTCGCAACGGGAGGGTGATCCGCGAGCGGCCAAAGAAGATTAGCGACGGGTTTTGACAGTCGGAACGCCGTTCACCAGAGCCACTGCGCCGAAGACACCGACGATGATGACCACCGTCCAGAATCGGTAGTCCTCCATAGCCTTGCCCATGAAGTCCGCAACGACTCGGGGAGCGTTCTTCAACGTGTATCCGATATCGGTGAATTGGCCGACGTAGTTGGCGCCAATGGCGAGCAGTAAGAACACGACCGCCACAATCACGATGGTAATGAAAGCTTTCATGCTGTTAGCTTCCGTGGATTACAGGATTTGGCCCGCGAAACCGTCACAGCATACTACCTTTCGGGTGCAACAACAATACCAAAGTGTGGGGCCGGGAAATCCTTGAGACACAAGGCCCTAACATCCCTCTTTTCAATTCAGTGCACCGGCATTGGCAAGGAAGCCTGACCGAATACATAACGCCAGCCAGTTGGAGTTCGCACGTAGGTATCGCTGAACCAGAGGGTGGAGTCGAATGGCTTGTCCTGGTTGGTCCCTTTGCCCCAGAGCTTCGCGGTGACCACGGCCGTATCGCCCCACACGCGCACCGTCCGCTCGGTGTCTTCCTGATGCTCATAATGGATCCGACCACTCCGGCTCTCTTCCAGCAGATCGGTTTTGTTTTGGGTCTTGCCTGAGCCGGTGACGAGGATGAAGTCGTCCGCGAGAATGCGACTCATCGTGGCCGCATCATTGTTCCTGACGGCGGCCTGGAATTCCGTGTCGAGCGCTCCCACGATCTTCGCGTCATCGCCGGAGGTAGCTTCGTTTCGCGCCCGAAAGATCAAATCAAACCACGGCTTCCAGGTATTGCCCTGGTCGGTCGAGAGGATTGCGGTTTCGCGAACGTCTTTGCCCGACGGACTCCAGGTGCCGCGAACCTGCGTGTTCACACCCTCGGCGTCTTTGTACGTTCCCGCCAGCACCATGTTTCCCGATTCAAGATGACCCTCGATCGCGAGATACCTTCCGCGGTTGGTGAACCAGCTCTGGTGCCAAACCTTTCGCGTGGAGTCGTAGATGCTGAGGCTCTCGCCTCGCATGCCGCTGTCGTCGTGATACTGCTCTCGCACGGCGCAGCCGTCCAGCGCCCGATCGACGCGCACCGTGGCGTCGTGCTTACCGCTGTCCAGCTCGAAGACATCCCAATCGCCCAGCCAGAAGTCGAACTGATGATAGTCAGTCGTGGAACAGTACGGCGTTTGTGGATTATCGGGCCGATCCGGAATCGGTCGCTCGCAAACCCTGGGTTGAAGCGGCCAGGAAACCGGTCATGATTAGAAGGGTGGTCAGGAATTTCGATGTGGTGATCATTACCCTGCCTCGAATCCATCTCAAAGCTACAACCCGGTACGAGAGGAAAGTGGATGTTTACGGACTTTGTTTCCCGGCCTTCCTCCAGCGTGGATATTGGCGCCTCCGAAATTCACCCTACGATACAATGTGCGGTGTTCTAGCAAGCCTTTGCTCCGACCAAGTCATGTCGACTGAAACCGATGTCACCGGGCCGCGCATTTCCCCTTACATGAACCTGGAACAGGCCATGGGCGAGGTGCGCGCCTACCTGGATAAAAAGAGCCGGCCGGTCATGCCCGTAGCCGACAACGCGTTGCAGCCGGCGGGTCAACTGTCGCTGCAGAGCGCTTTCATTGCGCAGCTGGGAAACATCGCGACCCACCTTGGTCAGGTTGAGCCCAACAGCAAGCTGGGTCCTCCGGGTGTTTTCCTGAAGCGGGTGGTGCGTAAGGCGATTGGCTGGTACTCGCGCCCGGCGCAGGAGTTTGACCGCACGGCGGTCGAGACGTTCCACCAGATTCGCCAGGACATGCTGCAGCTGCAACAGCAGATCGTCGCACTCAATCAGAGAATCGGCGAAGACGGGCGGACGCCGGATCGAACCGCGTCGGACATGAGCCCTGCCTCAGGCACCCCAATGACCTCGAGCCAGAGCGATCTCCAGCGCTCCATGCTGACCATGTTTCGCGTGCTGATCAGAACCCGAGCGGTACGACAAGCGTTGCAGGACGAAAACCCGGGACTGCTACAGAAGGTGGAAGGCCTGCTGGAAACGATGGACGCTCAGTTGAGAGACGATCCTCAGGTTCCCGAGGCAAAGGTTCGCACCTGACCGATGACCGAACCAGACCACGACGGCGATCAGAATCCCCGCACGCAAACAGAGCAGGAACGTTTGGCGAAGCTGCGTCTGCTCGGTCTCCAGGTGCGGTTGCTGAATCGTTTCGATGGCCGTTATGAAGCTCTGAAGAACGAGTCCGTCGCAAAAGAGCAGCATTACCTGCACGAACTGGAGAGTGCGCAACAAAAAGAACAGAATTACCTGCGCGAACTGGAGGGTGCCCACCAAGCCCTGTCCGCACAGTTGGAAGACGCACGGCAAAGCGCTGCCCGTGAGCGTGAGCTGCAGTCACAGGTGGAGAATGCCCGCCAGCAGCTGCAAGAGATCTGGAGTTCGCGCTCGTGGAGATACACGCAGCCTTTGCGCGATATTGGCAAGTGGATTGGGACAGGACAAGACAGCGCGGGCGCGGCGCCTCCGCAGAACGATGTATCGCTGGCCGCAGTGCCGCAGGTGGATAACACTCCCGCGGTGAAATCTTCACCCGATCGAACGGAGATGCCAGCCGCTTCCAGCGCACCGTCGGAAGCGGATGAGCCGGCCGCTTTGGTTCAATCACCAAATGGGGGTCTCGAGACGCAACAGTCTCCGCCAACAGCTGCGGACAGCTTTGTAATCGGCGGACGGGACGCTTGGGACGAAACCGGTGCCCGCCGTTTGCAGGAATTCCTAAGCAGCGACCGCCGGCTGAGCTTTCCAAATCCGGCGGAGCCTGCGGTTTCCATCATCGTGGTTCTGTACAACAAAGCCCACCTGGGATTCTTGTGCCTGGAATCGCTCCTGCAAAATGCCGGAGAAGACTACGAGCTCGTGCTGGTCGACAACGGATCCAGCGACGCGACTGGAAAATTGCTGGAGCGGATCGATGGCGCAAAGGTCGTCCGGAACAGCGATAACACGGGCTTCGGGCATGCCTGCGGACAAGGCGCCGCGACTGCCGCCGGGGAGTATCTCTGCTTTCTGAACAACGACACGGTGTTATGTCCGGGAGCGTTGTCGGCCGTCGTCGCTGACTTCCGTGAAGATGCGAGCCTCGGCGCGGTAGGAGGCAAACTCCTGCTCTCCGACGGCCGTCTGCAGGAAGCCGGATCGATTGTCTGGCGCGACGCGACTGCTTGGGGCTACGGGCGAGGCGATGATGCCGGGTCGCCAAAATATGCGTTTCGCCGCCCCGTCGATTATTGCTCGGGCGCGCTGCTGTTCACGCCTCGCCCTCTCTTTGCGGAGCTGGGTGGTTTCGATGAGCGCTTCCTGCCGGCGTACTACGAAGACACCGATTACTGCTTCAAGGTTTGGGAAAAGGGAAGAAAGGTTATCTACGAACCGCGGGCTGCGGTGCACCATTATGAATCGGCGTCCATGCAAAACTCCGAAGCGGCAGCGGCGGTGATTGCGGATCATCAGGCGAAGTTTGTAGAGAAATGGAAGAGCAAGCTGCAAGCCCAGCTTCCTCTAGCCGGATTGTCAATTCCTTATGCTCGCATCGCGGCGCAGGCTGTTGGCGCCCGTATGATTTATATGTGCGCTCGCGTGCCGCACCGCGGGGCCGGGCCGGACTCCGACTCTGCCAACGACTTCCTTACTCATCTGGCCGCCGAGGGGCACCATGTCACTTGTGTCTCCATGACTGAGCCGCTGCAGGGCGGGGAATACAGCGACCTTCCGCGCGAAATTGAATTCACCGACGCCAGTTCCGACGTGCATTACGTCTTCCGCGAATTACTCTTGCAGTACGATGCTGCCTGGATCGTGGGAAGCGCCAGCATGCGCGAATTTCTGGCGCATATGTGGGACCTCACCGGCCGCGTGCCGACGCTGATTTACCAGATAGAAAGTATCCCGAACGAACCAGACAACACGGCTGCCGATCGATTGGAAATGGAGCTGGCTTTCTGTCACGCAGCCGACATCGTGCTGGTGAAATCGGAAGAAGAACGCCAGAGATTGCGGCCGCACCTCGAAGGCAGAATCGAATTGCTTTCGGAGCAGACTACGCGGCAGGTGTTGTCAGACATTCTCGACAAGTCGAAACAGCGGCGGTATTCCCAGGGTTAGTTCGTTGCGCTCTCCGGTTCCGTCGACTCTCCCGTGGTTGTCCAGGTCTTGTCCGGGTTGTAGCTCGTCATCGCCTTCGCCAGGTCGGCCGTCTTCGGTCCCAGGTCTTTCTGGAAGACGACGCCGTTCTGATCGACCACAAATGTCATGACGCCGGAATTGCGATACTCGGCCGGATAGGCCACGAAGGCGAAGCCTCCGGTCATGTTTCCGTCTACGAGATAGGCCTTGGCGCCTCCCGGTGCGTTCGCTCCCTGCGCCGTCAGAATCCGATAGTAATAGCCGTGGAATGGCTCAGGTGAGTCGGACTTCCCGTAGCCCTGCGCATTGGCATGCGCCACCAGCGGACCGATCGGGCTTTCTGTTTGTCCCTCGGCTACCTTCCAGTACAGGCCGTTCTGCTTGCCTTCTTCGCTGATGAACTTTTGCGCATACTGGTGCACGGTGCTGCCATCGTGCAGCTCCTGAAAATATTCCAGCTGACCATCGACCAAAGCGTTGCAGACTTCAATGGTCGACAGTTCATTCTTGCCGATTCGGCGGAAGAGAATCTCCTGCAAGCCCGACTTGGTATCGAAATACCATTGCCCGGCTTTATTCTTCGTCAGAGCGATCGGGAACGGCCAGTTCTCCGCGCCGACGTACAGGGTGTCGGTGCCGTTGCTTTGACGGGCCCAGCGGTTCATCTGCTTGTAATTCTTCAGGAAGGTGTTGGCGTTGTTTTTGTCCTGCACGTCATCGCCGGAGGTGATCACGCTGGCCGCCGACGCGCCTAGCACCGCGAGTTGCGCTGCCTTGTCTCCTGATTCCACCGATTCGTTCAACGCATTGCCGGCTTCCTGGGGAGTGGCGAACGTCTTTTGTCCGGCTTCCTGAGCCAAAACAGGCGAGCTGCTCACAACCATTGAGAAGAACAGCAGGGAAGCTGCTACCAGCGCCGCACCCGACATGATGAAACCTTTTCGAGAAACCATCTCAGCTATTCCTCCGTCGCAAATGTCCAGTTCCTGACCTGCACCAACTTGATCGCATCTTCCGAGCATGTAACGCTCGATGGAGAACGCGTTCCGCTACCGGCGTCCGCCTCCGCCCCGAGCGCCCCCGCCTCCGCGATTACCGCCGCCACCGCCGGTGCTCTGCCGTCCGCGGCTGCTTTCGGCCCGCGCAGCGCCGCCGTTGCCGTACCCGCTGAAGGCGCCGGTCTTCGTTCCAGGCGAGGCAGTCTGGCCGTATCCGCGATAATTGTTGGCAGGCTTGGCTGCGGTGCTCTGGGGCCGGTTGGCCTGGGTATTTTGCGGCCGGTTCGCCTGATTGTTTGCGGGCATCGTCGTCGGACGATTGCCATTATTCACGTTGTTATTGCGATTGCCGTTGTTGACGTTGTTGTTCGTCCGGTTGCCGTTGTTAATGTTGACGGTATTCCCGCTGATGTTGGTGTTGCGGTTGTTGTTAACGTTGCGATTGCTGTTGTTGTAGTAGTTGTTGCGGTTGTAGTTGTTGTTGTACGGCACCGGACGCGCCCAGCTGCCGTTGTGATAACGGTTGCCGCCGGCGTAAATGTTGCTGCGTGAAACGTACACGTTGCGGTTGTAAACCACCGTGCCGCCGCGCCAGTTGCTATTCCAGTTGTTCCATCCCCAGCCGCAGCAGCCGCCGCTCATCGCCGCTCCAATGGCGAAGCCGACGCCGAAAGAAATCAGGCCAGTCGCGATCACGGCTCCCGTGCTGTAGTCGGGAGGATAGTAGGGCACGCCGTACACCACGGTCGGGTTATAGACCGGTACATAGACAACCTGCGGATTCGCCGGCTGGATGACGATGGTCTGCGGATCCTGCTGCACGACCGTCATCTGCGACGATGACTTCAGGTTGCCCGCTGCCTTCGCCTGCGCGCGCAGCCGCTGGACGGAAGCCATCACGTCGGCCTGCTGGTTATAAAACGCGCTGCCCAGCGCCGAGGTCCACGAGAGGTTACCGGCCATGTTGTCGAGCACCGAAGGGAACTGCGTCAGCGCCTGCACGCTGGGATCCCATTGCTGCTGCTGGTTCACGGCGTCGACCAGCGCCTGGCCTTGCAGACTGGAGTTGTCTTTCAACCACTGCGCCGCCTCGACCACCTCGTTCGGATACGTGGCCGCGGCCAGCACCTGCGCTACCAGCGCATCGGGGTACAGCGCGATCGGCGCAACCAGATTGTCAATCTCCTGCGGCGAGAGATTGGCCGGCTGCTGCTGCTGCGCATCCTGCGCGCTGACTGGCGAAGTTGCCAGGACGATTCCAAATACCAGAGCTACAGCGAGAACCTGCTTCAGGCGGACCATGATGCCGGGCTCCAATCTACGGCGGCTTCTACCGAACCGTTTAGGACTGCATCGACGATAACCCCAGCGCGGTACTGAAAGTTGCGACAGTTGCCAAGCACCACCGCCAGAAACACGCGGTAACCCGGTGCTGCGGCTGACCCTACGTTGTAGGACTGGGAGGTAAAACTTTCGAGAGCGACCTAATTGTAGTGACTTCGCAGCCAGTTGCGAAAGTGGGTCGCCGAAGTTGTGGGGGCGAGCCGATTATCTTCTGAAGCGTGAGGAGCTATCGAAATAGCGAGGCTTTCGCGAGCGCGGACTTTTCCGTCTCCCATCCGAAGGCGCCCTTGCGGAGCGTGAATTCCAGCTTCCGTCGTTCCGGTGAGGGAACAATGCTCAGAATGTCGAATCGACAGGTCGGCTTGACGGACAAACGGCGCAGGTAGCGCCTTGCGACTGAGGTGATGTTGCGTTGCTTGCCGTGCGTGACTGCCGTGGATGGCGGCGCAAAGCTGACGTCGGTTCTGGTCTTTACTTCGATAAAGCACAGCGTGTCGCCATCCCAGCCGATCAGGTCGATCTCGCCACGGTCCTGCGGCACGCGGAAGTTGGTCGCAACCATGCGATAGCCCAACCGTTGCAGATAGAAAAAGCTTCGGCTTCGCCTTGCTCGCCGAGTGCGAGATGACTTGCCTTAGAGTCGCGGGAACGCCGTCGAATCTTTTGCAAGCCGCGAATCAGAAGCTGCGTTATCCAGGCCAAGGACCGTCCCCCAATGACGATGTCACTTTAACGATTGCGCAAGACATCGCATGTGACGCGGGTCACGCCGCCGCGTGCTGGTGCGCGATTCCATAGAATGAAGAAGTGGGGAACCCGGAGAAGCAGGAAAAAGACATACTGAAGTTATTGCCGGCGCCGGCGAAGCCGCCCAAGCTGACGGCGCGGCGCATCGGCATTCATACCTCGACTGCGGGTGGTGTGGAAAACGCTGCCGAACGCGCCTATCGGCTGGGCTGCAATACCTTTCAAATATTTTCGTCGAGCCCGCGGCAGTGGAAGCCATACGAGCTGGCTCGTCCGCAGTGCGACGAGATGACCCGGCTGCGCCAGAAATACGGCCTCAGTCCGCTGGTGATTCATGCCAACTACCTGGTGAACCTGGCCGGCGGCAACTCGGAATTTCACGCCAAGTCCGTCGTCGCGTTTCGCGGCGAGGTGGAACGGGCGCTCTCGCTCTGCGCCGATTTTCTAGTACTGCATCCCGGCTCGTTTCGCGGCAGCAGCCGGGACGAGGGACTGCGGCGGGCTGCGTTCGGCATCGAGCAGGCGGTCGACGGTCTCGACTTGTCTCCCACTCAAGCAAAACCGGCTTGGATGGGGCACCCGCAGCTGCGCATCCTGATCGAGAACACCGCCGGCTCGGAGTTTTCTTTGGGCGGCAACTTCGAGCAGGTTGCCGAGTTGCTGCACCTGTTGAAGAACTACGTACCGTCGGGGGCATGCATCGACACCTGTCATACGCATGTCTCGGGTTACGACATCGTCAGCGCAGAAGGATTCGCCGATACCATCGCTCAGCTCGATAGCAGCGTGGGATTGAAGAATGTCTACGTGTGGCATTGCAACGATGCCAAGGCCGAGCGCGGGTCGAAGCTCGACCGCCATCAGCACATTGGGAAGGGAAGCATCGGCTTGCCGGCGTTTCGCCGGCTGCTGAACGATGAGCGACTGGCGGGCGCAGCGTTTATTGCGGAAACGCCGATCGACGAGCCATTGGACGATTTGGCGAACGTGAATGCGCTGAAGAAGCTGGTGGAGAAGACGGTGAAGTAGCCGGGAGCCACCATAAGAGTTTTGATTCCCGGGGACCGTCCGCACAAGTTTCCGACGGACATTTGCGGCGAGCGAACGCGTTGTCGAGGATCTGCCTTGACGTCACCGGCGGATTCGCGCCTCCGTGCAAAAACCGTGTCGTCCCTACGGGACTCAGAGCTCCTCTTGTGCGCTTACCCAGGACTTACGTCCTGGGCTAACGGCGGGACCACGCCTTCGGCGTTCGGCCGTGAATCATGTCGGCGGCGATGCGCCGAAACAAACAAGTTTCTTTTTGCGAGCACTCCCTCTTTTTTCGCCTCGCGTCGTCGACAATTTCGTTTTACATCATTCCGCTGTTCTGTTGCCTCGTGAATTCACGTTTTCTTGCTTCGTATCGGCAATCTTTCCGTCGTGCTTCACACTCGGCACACTCATCTGTTCCGGCGCATCGTGCTTGCGCAATCGACGGCCGAGCCTCGCAGGGGCGGTGCCGCCGTTAGCCCAGGATGGAGCGCAGCGGAATCCTGGGTAGGCGTGCAGTATGGGTCCAAGTCCCTTCAGGGACGACAGGCCTTAAAACAAATCGCGCCCCTCCGGCTGAGCCGCTCCCGCCGCAGGCTGTAGAATCAAGGTTTATCCCTTATTGATCCGAAGAGCACTTATGTCCAAGTCAAGCAATCCCGAGGCCGACACCAGCCGGCCGGAAACCGAAGTCATCAACCGCGAAAACACGGACGGCGCCACGCCTCGCGGAGACCGTTACGATCCGCAGTCGATCGAGCAGAAGTGGCAGGAGCGCTGGGCGCAGAATCCCAAGCTCTATCGCTCCGAGCCGTCCAACTCGGCGCGCAAAAAGTATTACGTGCTGGAGATGCTGCCCTATCCCTCGGGCGCGCTGCACATGGGGCACGTGCGCAACTACGCCATCGGCGACGCCCTGGCGCGCTACATGTGGATGCAGGGCCACAACGTGCTTCATCCCATGGGCTGGGATTCGTTCGGTCTGCCGGCGGAAAATGCCGCCATCGCCAACCAGACGCCTCCGCGCGAGTGGACGCTGCGCAACATCGCCGCCATGAAGCGGCAGATGAACCGGCTGGGCTTTGCCTACGACTGGTCGAAGGAAGTCACCACCTGCCTGCCCGAGTACTACCGCTGGAACCAGTGGTTCTTCCTGAAGTTCTTTGAGCGCGGGCTGGCCTATCGCAAGAAGAGCAAGGTGAACTGGTGTCCGAAGTGCGCCACCGTGCTGGCCAACGAGCAGGTGTTGCCCAACGGCTGCTGCTGGCGCCATGAAGACACGCTGGTCGAGCAGCGCGAATTGGAACAGTGGTTCCTGCGCATCACCAACTACGCCGACGAACTGGTGAAAGGTCTGGACGATTTGCCGGGCTGGCCGGAAAAAGTCCGCACCATGCAGCGCAACTGGATCGGCCGCAGCGAAGGCGCGCTGGTCGATTTCAAACTCGACGGCAATGCCGGTCCTGCGGGCGACAAGATCACGGTCTTTACCACGCGCATCGACACCATCTACGGCGCGACGTCGTTGCAGCTGGCGCCCGAGCATCCGCTGGTCACCGACCTGATCGCCAACAATCCCGAGCTTGCTGGCCAAAGTGGAAGACCTGATCGCCGAGCAACGTAAGGCGAAGGAGGCTGGCGACATCGGCGCCATCGAGAAGCACGGCGTCTTCACCGAACGCTACGCGCTGAACCCGTTTAACGGCGAGAAGGTGCCCATCTGGGTGGCGAACTACGTGCTGCTCGATTACGGCACGGGCGCGATCATGTCCGTGCCGGCGCACGACGAGCGCGATTACGAGTTCGCCAAGAAGTACGGCCTCGACATCAAGGTCGTGATCTATCCGCGGCGCGAAGGCGATGCCGCCGACGGCGATCCGAACGAGCCGGTCCTGCCGTTCGTCGAGACCAACAGCTTGCTGATGAACTCCGGCGACTACAGCGGACTGCCCAGCGACGAGGCGATCGACAAGATGTCGAAATTCGCCGAAGAGAATGGCTTCGGCAAAGCCACGGTGACCTTCCGCCTGAAAGACTGGGGCATCAGCCGGCAACGCTACTGGGGCACGCCCATCCCGATGATTTATTGCCCGGCGTGCGGCATTGTGCCGGTGCCTGAAAAAGATTTGCCGGTACTGCTGCCGGAGAATGTCCAGATCACGCTGGCTGGCGGCTCGCCGCTGGGCAATGTGCCGGAATTCGTGAACGTGAATTGTCCCAAGTGCGGAGGTGCGGCGCGCCGCGAGACCGACACCATGGACACGTTCGTCGATTCGTCCTGGTACTTCTACCGCTACACCGATCCCGACGCTCGACACCAAGCCGCTGGACTCTGACGCTGTGGGATATTGGTTTCCCATCGACCAGTACATCGGCGGAGTGGAACATGCCATCCTGCACCTGATTTATTCCCGCTTCTGGACCAAGGTGATGCGCGACATGGGACTGGTGCGCAACTCGGAGCCGGCCGAGCGCCTGTTCACGCAAGGCATGGTGATCAAGGGCGGCGCCAAGATGTCGAAGAGCCTGGGGAATGTAGTGTCACCCGACGACATGGTCGCGCGCTACGGAGCCGACTCGACGCGCATGTACACCTTGTTTGCCGCGCCGCCGGATCGCGATCTCGACTGGCAGGACATGGGCGTCGAAGGCATTAGCCGGTTCCTGTCGCGCGTCTACCGGTTCGTCACCCGCAATGCCAAGCCGAAAGACGCCGCGTCGAAGGCGGGTGATGGCAGCCAGCTGTCTCCGGCTGCACGCAAGATGCAGCGCAAGCTGCACCAGACGTTGCGTCGGGTGACGGAAGACTTCGGCGGACGCTGGCACTTCAATACCTCCATCGCGGCGATCATGGAGTTGACGAACGAGTTGTACGCCTACGAAGACAGCGTGCAAAAGGGTGGTGAAGCCGCGCCGCCGTCGCTGATGGCGGACGCGCAGCGAAAGCTGGTCTTGATGCTGGCGCCGTTTGCGCCGTACCTTGCCAGTGAGTTGTGGGAGACACTGGGCGAGACTTCCGGCCTGCTGCGCGCGGAGTGGCCGAAGTACGATGCCGCGCTGGCGAAAGAAGAAGAAGTCGAATACGCGATCCAGGTGAATGGCAAAGTTCGCAGCCGCCTGGTGGTGCCTGCCGATGCCGGGGAAGAGCAGGTCCGCCAACTTGCGCTGGCCGACGAAAAGGTGAAGACGGCCATCGACGGCAAAGAGATCGTAAAGACCATGGTGATCAAGGGCCGGCTGGTGAACATCGTGGTGAAGTAGGACGAGACATTTCCCGAATTGACACTTTGCGTTTAAACGCCTTCTGAGGCGTTCGCGGCCTCGCGGATGTCATGGAAGACCCCAGCGTCTGAAGAAGCTTGTCCTGAGGCTCCCCAGGCCCGGGGCGAGCCACTCTGCGAGCAGTTGAAATCACCATATTGGTGGCGGCGCTCCGCTGGCACTAAATTCCCACAATGAAACGGATTTGGAGCGAAGGAATAGAGGGCCGACTATACAAAGGCACAAAGAATCATTTCAGAAATTGTCAGTACGAGCGCCGTGTGTTTGGCGCGAGAAACCTGCTTTTTGCGTGCGTGAAGAAAAAGCAGATTTCCCGCTTCGCTCGTAATGACAATTCTTTAAGTAAATTTTCCAGCCTTATAGTTCAGAACTAGAAATCTTCGTGCGCTCCGTGTTGAACGTCTTTCAACATTCGATCGGGTTTCCCAGAGCAACCAGAGTCCGAAGAAATCTCCGTGCCTCTGTCGGGACGATCCTTCCTCGCGTCATCCAATGCCGAGGTCTTCGGCCATCTCCAGTGGCGTGCCGCAAACGCGGCAGATGACGGCGGAGCAGTCGCCGCAGGTAAGGGGATCATCCACTTCGCGCGCACAGGTTGGGCAGTAGAGTGTCGACTTGTGCTTGCCGTTCGTCGGCGTCTGAGGAATTTGAGTCATAACTTTCCGCGAGGGTACCATAAGAAGGACGGTGTTCGCTTTTCGCTCTTTGCTCTTCGCAAGCGGCTGTCAGCCGTCGGCGGTTTGTGTGCTGTCGGCCGTCGGCTATCGGCTGTCAGCTAAACCATTCAGCCAGACGCGACAGTTTTGCCAAGAGCTAAGAGCTAAAAGCTAAAAGCCAAGAGCTAAAGGCCCGCAGCCACGCGTCACGAACCAACGCCGGGAACGAAATAGCCGACAACTGACAACCGACAACTGACAACCCAATCCCGAGGAGCCAATGATCAATCACGACAACACCAACACTGACGAGCACATGCGTCGCGAGTTCAACGAGTGGGCGCAGGCCGGCCGCGGTGAGGAGATGGAGAACCACCACATCAGCATCACCCAGCAGACACTGGCGCTGATGAAGCTGAAGCCGGGCCAGCGGGTGCTTGATCTGGGTTGCGGCGCCGGCTGGGCGAGTCGCCTGCTCGCACAGATGGTCGGCGGCGGCGAGAACACCGGTCCGGGGTCCCCAGGCCGCCCGGGTTCGGCGGAATGGGGTGGAGGACAGGTGGTTGGACTCGACGTCTCCGACGAGATGATTCGCCGCGCCCGCGCCACGTCCACCGGATTCGACAACGTCCTGTTCGTCGTCGGTTCGGCGCAGCAGATTCCGTGGCAGGACGGCTTCTTCGACAAGGTGCTCTCGGTGGAATCCTTCTACTACTATGGCGACCAGGGCGCCGCGCTGGACGAAGTGTCTCGCGTGATGGCGCCTGGCGGTGAGCTCTACATCCTGATCAATTTGTACAAGGACAATCACTACTCGCTGCGTTGGGTGGAGGAGCTGAACGTGCCGGTACAGGTGAAGTCGGAGCAGGAATATCTGGGCCTGTTCCGAAAGCACGGCTTCGAAGAAGTTCATGCCGAGCGCATTCCCGACCTCTCGCCGACGCCGGAAGACTACAGCGGAAAGTGGTTCAAGAACGCCGCCGAGTTGAAAGAGTTCAAGCGTATCGGGGCGCTGCTGCTGGTGGGCCGAAAACCTGTCACGCCCGAGCGAGAGAAAGCGCTTTCACCACGGAGGCACGGAGAGCACGAAGACATTGCCGCTTTGTATCAGGGCACGTCTTTAGACGTGCCGAAGAGCTTTACCTTTGATTCGGCTTTAGCCGCTGCGGGATTCTTGCAGCGGCTAAAGCCGTCACGTTCTAGCCTGTTGTCGGCACGACTGAAGTCGTGCCCTGATACAAGGCTGAAGTTGCCTGCGGCGCAAAGGCAAAGCGGACGCTACAGTCCGGATGACAAAGGGAAAAGTTCCCATGCCGTGGTGAATGGGGCTTACAAGCTCCCGCGGCCCGGGCCGAGGTGGATGCTGCCGTTCACGTTGTTCAATTCAATATGAACGCCGCCGCTGCCCAGCGTGCCTGACATGCTCTTGCCGACGAAGCGGCCTTTGACCGTCAGCGGGAAGTCGGTGCTGATGCTGCCGTTTACCACGCTGGCATCGACGTCAGCATTGGGCGATTGCGGAAGCGTCAGGTTCACGCTGCCGTTTACCGATTTCAGCTTGATCTCGCGCACGTCCTTCAGCGAATCGTACGTGGCATCGATGGAACCGTTGACTGTCGCCAGATCGGCTTCGCCGGCCAGGTCCGACGCCTTCAGTTTTCCGTTGACCAGGCTGGCATTGATTTCGCCGGTGACCTTCTGCACGGTCAGCGAACCGTTCACCAGGTCGATCTTGTCGATGCGGGCGTTCTGCGGAACGTGCAGCGTGTAGCGGACGCCGCCCGGATTGTTGTTCATGCCGTGCTCGGGATACTTCGTCGCGATTTCGACCGAGCTGCTGCCGGCGTTCACCTCGATGCGCATGTTATCCAGCTTTTGCTGGTCGCTGGCGGTTTTGACGGCGTCAATCTGAACTTCGTTGCGGTTCCAGCCGGTAATCTCGACGTTGCCGTTGATATTCTCCAGCGAAACGCGGCCATTCGCGGTCAGGGGAACGGTCTTGTGAAAGTCCTGGGTTACTTCCGCCTGGGCGGGAAGGGTCATGAGCAGCGCGAGCGCCGCGCCGGCGATGGTGCCCGCCAGGACACTATGTTTATGTTGATGAAACATGCTGCCTCCTATCGCGTGCACGACGCGAGTCCGAACGAATTCCGCCACTGAGGTATACGGAAGGCGAGCGGCGGCAGTTCACCAAAAAACAGATAAAATTGGCGTACATGCCTCCAGTGACCGTGACCTCAACCGTCCTCAACGAGGTCGAAGACATCGACGGACTGGTTTCGACCCTGGCGCAGCAGACGTTGCGGCCCGAGGTCATCATCGTCGATGGGGGTTCGACGGACGGAACCTGGGAACGGTTACAGGCGGCGCGCGCGAAATATCCCAATCTCATTGCCATCCGGGACGAGAGCTGCAACCTGAAGGCTTCGCCCGGACCCATCGCTCGCGGTCGGAACGTCGGCATCGCGGCGGCCACATCGGAAGTGGTCGCGTGTGCCGACGCCGGCTGCATCTACGATCCGGAATGGCTGGCCCGGCTGACGGCGCCGATTCTGAATGGCACTGCCGAGTATTCCCTGGGCGGATCCTGCGTCGACCCGCAAGATCAGACAGTCTGGGATTTGGCCTCGGCTCCATTTTTCGGATTAAAGCAACGGGCCGACGGGACGACCAAGTCCTGTACCGCGCGCTCGATGGCATTCCGCAAAGATCTTTGGCAGCGCGTGGGCGGGTTTCCCGAGACTACGTTTCTCGGCGAAGATACCGCGTTCGATCTGCGCGTTCGTCAGCTGGTAAAGCCGGCGTATGCCGAGCACGCCCAAGCCATCTACCGACCGCATCACACGCTGAAGAGCTCGCTCAGCATGATGGCGCGCTACGGAGTGGCCGATGGGGTGTTGGGTACGCGCCGCTCGCGACTGGTGCGGAACTTCCTGCGCTGCCTCGCCGAGGTGGTCGCGATTGCTCTCCTGCCCCGCACGGTACTTCCGTTTGTCGCTGTCCTGCTGCTGGAGATGTATTTTGCTTACCGGTTGGATTGGAGCACCTTTGGCAAGAACGCGTCGCTGAAAGAATTAGCTGCGCGCTTCTTGTATTCGCTGGCCGTACCGTGGATTGTTACCTGGAATCAGGCCGTGGGAGAGCTGACGAAGACCAATCAGCCGAACCGGCAGAACGCGTAAGAGGCAGTAACTAGCAGCTAGTAACTAGTCGCTAGTAAACCCAGCAACGCACCAACTGCAGATAGCAACGCAGCAGCTCGTGGGCCAGAAAGTGTCATCCTGAGCGGAGCATCGCGCAGTCTGCGATGCGGAGTCGAAGGACCCCTACCGCTAGAAAAGCGTGGAACGGTAGGGGTCCTTCGACTGCGGCGCGCAAAGCCGGCACGCCTCCGCTCAGGATGACACCTCAGAGAAGAATGGACGGTTCGCTCAGGATGACAACTTTGTAGTGACGTTGGCGCCGGGATCAGCGTGACAACCTGGAGATGCATTGAGGTTGCGTTCCGGAAAACAATCCCAGGTTGCCTTAACTAATTGCTAGTCACTAGCTGCCAGCTACTAATCTTTGAACCGATACTTCACCAGATCGTAGAACGCTTTGACACCGTCGCTCCATCTGATCTTCTTGCCCTCGGCGTAGGTGCGTCCGTGATAGACGATCGGCACTTCGTAGATGCGGATGCCCATCTTCGCCAGCTTGACCGTCATTTCGGTTTCCACGCTGAAGCGGTCCGAGCGCAGATGCATGCGCTCCAGCATTTCGCGGCGAAATACTTTGTAGCAGGCGGTCACGTCATGGATCGTGATGCCGGTGAGGACGTTGCAGGTCAACGAGAAGATGCGGTTCAGCGTGTAGCGCCAGAAGCGTGGCACGCGATGCGGGCCGAAGTGAAAGCGATTGCCGAAGACCGCGTCGGCATGGCCTTCCAGAATCGGCGCGATCAGCGCAGGATAGTCGCCGGGATCGTATTCCAGGTCGGCGTCCTGGATGAGCACCAGCTCGCCGGTGCATTGCGCCAGCCCCGTCCGGATTCCGGCGCCCTTGCCCATATTTTTGTCGTGTAGCAGCAGCTTCACCGTGTTCGCTCCGTTCTCCCCGAGAGCCGCCTCGAGATCGGTGTCGCGCAGGAACTCGCGCGTGCCATCGGTGGAGAAGTCGTCGACGATGATGATCTCTTTGCGTAGGTTGACGGGCTGGCGAGCGACCTGCCGCAACAGCTTCATGAAGGTGCGGCGTTCGTTGTATACCGGAATGATGATGGACAAGGTGTGAAACTGCGGCAGCACATCGTCCTGGTCGAATTCGGGCGAAGCCGGTCCGGAGTTCATGGCCGCGCCTCTGCCCGAGGTTTGGATTCCGAGATCAAATACACTCCCAAAATAATCAGTTGCGGATCGATTGGGTGCCGGTAACGCGGCTCCGGGAAGCAAATATAGTAAACGAGTGGATAAACCAGCAGGAGGCTGGCGAACAGAAACACGCCGTGGACCCGGCGCTTCCACGCCAGCAGCAGTCCCCAAATGCCCAGCACCGACAGTAACAGAGTGTGAGTGTTCTTCAGTTCAGCCAGCCATTGTTGTTTGGCCAGCCGGGGTATGCCGTTCCAGAAATAGTAAATGCGGCGCAGGGTGATCACCGCGAACTTGCCGGGATTCTGCGCAATCCACTCTTTCGCCAGGCGGCCCTGATCGACGCAGAAGGCGTATTCGCCCATGCGCTTGTACTTCGCCAGCAACAGCGCGTTCTGGCTGGGATGGTAAGCCAGCACGTACTGTCCCTCGGCGAGAGGATTGTTGCCGATCCGCAACTCGTTGCCGGCATTGTCGCGGATGAGAACGAAATGTCCCATCACGCGATAATCGCGCACCAGCCACGGCATGATCGCCATCCAGAAGACCACTGCGCTGAGGAGGGCTTGCAGGATGTATGGCTTGCGTCGGCGATGCAGCTGGTAGGCGAGCCAGCATCCGGCGAATGGAAGGAATGACAGCGATGCGGGATTGTTCAGCCCCGCCAAGCCCCAGAGCACGCCGTAGCCGATCCACGACGAAAGCCGATCGTCTCCTTCCATCTCAACCGTCAGCATGAACAGCAGGCTCAGCAGAAACGCCGACAGGCTGGTCTCCCAGATCCACTTTACCGACCAGAAGATGGTGTCGGGATAGAGCGCCCAGACCCATCCAGCCCAAATGGCGACGACCGGATTGAAGATGCGCCGCGCGGTGCGGTAGATGGTCCAACTGGTGAGGGCGGCGAAGATGCTGTTGAACGTCAGCATCACGAATGCCGATGCCGGCGAGTAGCTGCCGAAGGCGCGAAAGGCCAGCGAGACGATCCAGGGATACACTGGCGCGGTCCACGCCGACGGGCCAGTGTTGCCGCCGAACGGGGAACTGAAGCCCATCCCGTTGGCCAGCGAGTAGGCGATGCGGCCGGTCTCAAAGCCGAAGCCGAAATTGTTCTCCGTGGTGCGGATGCGATAGGTGTGCGCGATGAGGATCCAGCCAACCCTGACCAGGAAGGCGATCAGCACCATCCAGTGCGGCGAATAGAAAATCTCCCGACAACGGGAGGTCGGCACGCGTTCGGTGGAGTCGGGCGTCGAGCGCGCCGGTGAGGTTGGGGAAGGCATTGAGGGTTAGAGAAAATTCTACCGTAAAGGGGCTGTCGGCTGGCTGTTAGCTCTGAGCTATTGGCTCTTGGCAACCGACGCCGGAGGGCACAAGTGGTCATCAGCTCTTAGCGCCGGAGCTAAAAGCATGGCAGTATTGAGAAACTGAGCCACCGGGTTATTCCAGCAAATTCCCCAGCGGCCCGAGCGCCAGGTTCAGGTCTTCCGGCTTGAGTCCGAACTGTTCAACCAATTCTTTAATCTTTTCCTCAAGCTTCATCAGGGCTAAGCCCATCTCCTCGACTTGCTGATCGGTCAAGGTGCCGCCTTCCATGCGACGAATCGCCTGCCGCTCGAGCAATTGCCGAAGCAATTCGATCAGCCCCAGCACCAGCTTCGCCAGACCCTGCTCGATCGTTTCCTGCGAGCAGTCCACCCGTTGAGGCGTCTGCTGGGCCAGTCCTTCCATCTGGCGGCGCAGCTCCGAGACGGCCTGCTCGACTTCCTGCGGGGTAACCTGTTTGGGCTTATCCACGTTCACCTCGCGGTGTAACGAATTCGCTCGGCGGCCACGGTCCGCTCAGGCGCAGCCGAATGCCTTCGCGACCCGCCGGCCGCTCGCAGTGACGCCAGAAATTTCTCGCGGCTCTCGCGCGGCACCAGGGCGAACCAGCGATGCGTCTTGCGCTCCTGCCGCCCGCGCCACTCGCGAACGGAGTCGGCAGTCACGCTCTTCAGTTTGCCCTCGACGGCAGCCACGCGGCCGGTCGCCTCCTGCCGCCGCTTCAGATATTCGCGTCCGCTGACCGGCTTGGCAGTGTCGGCTTCCTTGTCTTCCGTCCACGTCCCGACGACCTCATATTGCAAGGCGTTTCCCACCCGCGCCAGCGCCTCGCGATACCGCTCCTGCTCGGAGGCAAGCTGATCCTCAACGATTTCTTCCCGTTCGAATAGGGTTGGGAATCGAAAGGGAATTGGCGTGGTTACGGCAAGAACCTCACGTAACACTTGATGGAATTCGACCGCCGCTTTTTTCAGCGCTTCTGCCTCGCCCAGGCACGCCTCGGGGTTCTCGACATTGCTCCAGTAGAGCCTCACGCCCAGCATCTCGCGGGACTGAACCGCGCCCTCACAGACGCCGCTGGTGACGCTGACCGTTGGTTCCGGTTGAGTGACGCAATAAAGAAGAGAGGCCATGTGGTCTATAAGACAGAGTACTTGAAACCGGCTGGTTTTGAAGGGGCGCACCTTCAGGTGCGCCATGGCGACGCCTTCGTTGCTCTTACGAGGCGGCCTTCAGGCTGACGAGCCGTCGGCACTACATAAACTCGGAGGGCATCTGGTGCTGCTATCTGCCCTGAGTGGCCTCACCCAGGCTTATATTCCGCAGGGCGGTTTCGACCGAGGTGAGCACCACGTTCAATCCGACGTAGACCAGGTCGACTCCGGCCAGCGAGATGACCAGGCTGCCGTGAATGACCACGCCGGAGTTCAGCACGTGGTCCAGGATTTCGAGCAGCGAGATGTCGTTCTCGCCGTCGATGGTCAGCGCGCGAATTGTCTCCGGCTCAGTCGGCATGTTCTTCGACAAAAGAATAAGGAGGCCAGGGACCGCTGCAGTCGATGCGGCGCTCGTCCTTCCAGCTACCAGCATACTTCTTCAGTGCCGCTTCCAACTTCTTGCGGTCGGCGCGGCGAATGAGGAACGATCCGTGCCACACCAGGCCCGGCTGACCGGCGCTGGCTTTTCCGCCCGGACTCGCCGCGACAGCAAGTTTCGTCAGCGCCTTGATGAAATCCGTAACCTCTTCGTCCAGCTTTCCGGTGCGCGGCTGCAACAGCTCGGCTTTACGCTTCAGATAGTCGGCACCGCTGGCCGCCTTAGTGGTGACGCGGGCTTTCGGTGTCGACGTGGCAAAGACTTTGATGCCCCATTCGTCGGCATCAGCGACGCGTGCGAAGGCTTTCCGCAGAGCGGCTCTTTCGCTCTTTTATATGAGCGGCCAGGGAATCCTCGCTAAGGAAAACGGTTCCGAAGCGCGCCGGAAGCGCGGTGATGTGAGCGGAGATTTCAGAGACAGCGCGCTGATGACGAAGTCCCGCAGTAGCCAGCCATTCCAGGTCCTGCATGTGATCGGGGAGCTTGTCGGCGAATTCGTTCTTCGAGACGCGGCTGATCCAGCAGAGATAGCCTTCGCAGCGCAGCGCTTCGACGGGAGCGACGCCATCGATGCCCTCGGCCGCGATCGCTGGCGCAGCCTTCTCCGGCAGCTGCGAAATCGCGTACAGATAAAGGACGCGTGCCGGTGCCGTTGCCTTCTTCGGTAATTTCTTTGCGGGCTTCGTCGGAGGCGTCATGGTGATAGGCGCTGAATCGTTGCTGGGCGCAGCGAAAAGCAGATCCCTCGTCGCCCTTAAGGGCTCCTCGTGATGACAACTCGTTTATTCTATCCGCCACAGCTCAGTCGTGAATTGCCGCAACGCCTGTGCGCCCGCGATCGGCGTTTCGAATTCCCGCGTCAACAAAATCTCAGCGTCGGGCATGTGCTTTCGCAGATTCGCCAGCGAAGCGGCCTGCCACGCCGCCGCCAGTTTGCAGCGCGCGCATTTCGCATCTGCCTCCATCAGCACGCGGTTAATAAACACCGCGCCCAGCGGCGCATCCAGCTTCTTCAAGTCCCGCAGTAGGCGCCCGGTCTCATAGTCCGGCAACGGCTCGGGGGTTGTCACCACGACAATCCGGCTGCGCTCCGGGTCCTGCAAAATCGCTGCCAGCTCGCGCACGTTCTGCGACAGCTTCGCAATCTCGACAGCCGCATCTTGAGCGATGGGTAGTGTACGGTGTGCCGAAAGGGTTTTCAACAACAGGCGCGCCCAGGCCAGCAATCGTGCGGGCGTTCGCAGTAGCTCCAGCGCATGCCCCGTGGGCGCCATGTCGATGACCACCCGCCCGCCACGTTTCAGCAAATCGATGATGCCGAAGATGGCGAAAATCTCATCGATCCCCGGCGGCACGACGTCGAGCAGCGCGAGCAGAAATTTGCGATCCAGGCTGACATCGAGATGAATGCCGCGTTCCTCGCCCGTCATCGCTTCGTTCAGCCGTTGGCGCAGGCGGTCAGCCCACTGCTCGAATTCGGCCAGAGCGTCGAACTCCGCGGCCAGCAGCTTGTGGTCGCGCAGCACCGGCTTGGGCGTGCTGCCAACCTTCGCGCCAAAGACGTCGTCGAGCGATGGGGCAGGGTCGATGGAACACACGGTTACTGTTTCGCTCTTCGCCACGCGGCGCTGATGAAAGGCCAGCCCGGCAGAGATCGTCGTCTTGCCCACGCCGCCTTTGCCGACCGTTAGAGTCAGCGGAGTCGTCAGCGCAGGCCAGTTCGCAGATTTCAATTGCGGCGCGGCAGCTTTCGGCGGCTTCGCAACGATGCCGCGGGGCAGTTTCCTGCCCTCGAAGATGTGCGTGCCAAACGACCGCAAAGCCTCGGCTCCCAGGATCGGACAACCCGGATCTTCGGCCGTGAAAACCTTCAGCCTGGAAAAATGGCGCTTCAGAAACTTGCGCGCTGTAACGGTTTGTTCGGCGCGCCGCCCACAGCGCGGACAGCCTTTCGCTTCCAGCACGACGCGGTTCAGTACGATCTCGGCGATCGGATTTGTGCGTCGCGCCGGTTTGGAACGACGCCGCCGAGCGCGCCGCCTCGTTCAACGAGAACGGCTCCGGCGTGGTGACCAGCACCAGCTTCGCTTCCGCGGCGGACAACGCCCGCTCCACGTCGGCGACGATGCGTGTCCAGCGGTCCAGCGCGGGCTCGCGTTTTACGCGCCCTCCGAAATGTTGCGCCAGCACCACATCGCGTGAGGCCGCCGTTTCCAGCACATCGAGGAAGCGCGCGAAGTGCTCCGGCATCTGGAACAAGCGGATGGCGTGGCCCATGGGCGCGGTATCGATTACGATCTCGTCGAAGTCGCTGGCCAGCAGTTGGTGGATCGCGAGCAGCGCCGCAACCTCGGCCATGCCGGGCAGGCTGGTGTCCAATAGCGGTTCCAGTTCATCGCGAGTGAACAGGCTGCCCTTGTTCAGCAGCGTCAGGATGTCGGCGCGCTCGCCCGCGAGGAATTTCTTGATCTGGCGATCCGGATCGATCTGGCGTGCCGCGATTTGCCCTTTCGTGGGCAGTCGCTTGGCCTTATCCCCGACATTGATCTGAAGAACGTCGGCGAGAGAGTGCGCGGGATCGGTGGAGAGGAGAAGAATCTTCTGGCGCGGCGCTTTCGCCGCGCGATGCAGCGCGTACGCGGAGGAGACGGTTGTCTTGCCGACCCCGCCCTTGCCAATGAAGAAGGTGAAGCGCGCCACGGGACAATCTTTCACACCGCGGGCCGACAGGCAAGCCGAGCAGGGATGTTTTGAAGGGGCACACCTTTAGGTGTGCCGTCACAATATTGTTGATTGCGTGTCAGCGAGGTGGCCTTCAGGCCGACGAGCCGTTTGCATTCGCAGCCTGTGCGGGCGGTGTTCTACCCAGAAGAAGTCAGAGCAGATTCCTCGACCTAAAAGTATCGCAGTGGAGCACCGACGCGGTCTGCCGTCGGCTAAAGCCGACTCGAGAGATGTGTAGGGGCTTCTAACGGCGCACCTGAAGGTGCGCCCTTTCAAAACTGCCATTGCAAGTTTCATTCGCATTTCGAATACCATTCGAATTTCAAATTTTTGCAGGCGCGCCCTTTCCAAGGGTCCTAGATTTGCCCGCGTTTGGCTATCGTCCGTCACTCGCGTACCATGGATGTCGCCATCCCATACACTATGAAACGTGCAGTCGCCGTAGCTCTCCTTCTGCTTTTATCCTTCGCAACAGCCGCGGCGCAGCAAGCGCCGGCTGCGTCTCCTCAGCCTGCTGGTCAAGCGCCGCCGGGCACCACTCCGCTCGCCCCCGGCAAGGACGTCGCGCAGTCGGGGCCCGCACAGGCTCCGGCCGACTACTCCTCGCAGGCCTACGTCATGGAATCCTTTGTCGAGACCATGCGTTTCGAGAACGACGGCACCGGCAGCGAGCAGACCGAAGCCCGTATCAGGGTCATCGGCGAGAGCGGCGTGCAGGCCTTGGGTCAACTCAAGTTTGGCTACAGCGCGCTCAGCGACAAGCTCGACATCGCTTACGTTCGCGTGCGCAAGCCGGACGGCACCGTTGTGCAGGCGCAGGAATCGGCGGTGCAGGATCTCACCTTTCCGGACGCGCCCGTTTACACCGACTACCACGAGAAGCACGTCAGCGTGCCTTCGCTGCGTCCCGGCGACGTGCTGGAGTATCGCGTCATTCGCAACATCGTAACCCCGCTCACGCCAGGTCAGTTCTGGACCAGTTACAGCTTTCGCGAGAGCGGAATCGTCCTCGACGAGCAGTTGGAGATCAACGTCCCCAAGGACCGCCAGATCACGCTGAAGAGCAAGCCCGGTTTTACCCCGACCAAGACGGACGAAGGCGACCGCACCATCTATCGCTGGAAGCATTCGCGTACCAAGGAAGACGACGAAGGCAAGAAGAAGACTAAGGAGCCCAAGGCCGACGAAGTTCCCACCGTCCAGCTGACCACCTACAAGAACTGGCAGGAGGTTGGCACCTGGTACGCGAATCTGGAACGCGAGCGCCGCATTCCCGATGCCGCCGTGAAGGCCGAAGCGGACTCGCTGGTGAAAGGCAAGTCCGACAACATGGCGAAGGTGAAGGCGCTCTACGATTATGTTTCGCGCAACATTCGCTATGTGAGCCTGTCGTTCGGCTTGGGACGCATCCAGCCGCACGCCGCGAGCGAAATTCTCTCCAACGGCTACGGCGATTGCAAGGACAAGAACACGCTGCTGGCTGCACTACTCGACGCCGAAGGATTCAAGTCGACTTCGGTGCTGATCGGCTCGCAACGCAAGCTCGATCCCGATGTTCCATCGCCGTCGCAATTCGATCACGTGATCACTCGCGTGCCGGTGGACGGCAAAGAGATCTGGCTCGACAGCACGCCGGGAGTGGGTCCGTTCCGCATGCTGGCGGCAAACCTGCGCGGCAAGCAGGCGCTGGCCATCTCTCCCGACGGCAAAGCGGAGCTGGTTTGGACGCCGGTCGATTTGCCATTTCAGTCTTTTGATCGCACGACCATTGAAGGCACGGTGAGCGACTCCGGCAAACTTACGGCACACGTCAACATCACCGGGCGCGGCGACACGGAGATGATCCTGCGCTTCGCCATGCGCCGCATGCCCAGCAGCCATTGGAAAGACATCTTCGACTACATGCTGCAGCAGACCAAGCTGCGGGGCGCCGAGATTACCAATCTGACGGCCACCGATCCCAGCGCAACCGACGATCCCATCAAGGTTGATTTTGACGTTACTGCGTACAATTTCTTCGATTGGTCGGCGCCGGAATCCAAGTTCCCCTTGCCGCTCTCGACAGTGAACTTGCCCGGCGGTGAAAATGACGACGACGATGACACCGCCAAAGACGAGCCCATCAAGCTGGGTGCGGCCCAGGAAAACTGGGCGGACGTGAAGTTCACCTTCCCGGCGAAGTACAAGCTGCGCGTACCCATCTCCGTCGACGTGAAGCGCGATTACGCGGAGTACCACTCGGCGTACAAGGTGGACGGAACCCAGTTCACCAGCAAACGAACCATCAAGATCCTGGCGCAGGAAATTCCCCCGAGCCGGGCCGACGACTATGGCGCCTTCCGCCGCGTGGTGATGTCGGACGAAGCGCAGGATGTGTCGCTGGAGAACACCCAGCCTGGCACGGCAGCAACCGGCGGCAGCGAGTCAGCGGGAGACTTGAACGCCGCCGCCATGCAGGCGCTGGCCAATCAGAGATATGAGCTGGCGATCGATCTTCTTCAAAAGGTCGTCAAGCTGGATCCGAAATACAAGTCGGCCTGGGACAATCTTGGCCGCGCTTACCTTTCGCTGGGCAAGGACGATGAGGCCACACAGGCCTTCCAGAAACAGATTGAGATCAATCCGTACGATGAGTTCGCCTACAACGGGCTGGGTCTTGTTTATCAGCGGCAATCGAAGTATGACCTGGCAATCAAGGACTTCCAGAAACAGATCGAGATCAATCCGCTGGACCAGAATGCCCACGCTAATCTGGGCTTGCTATATGTGAATCAGAAGCAGTTTGCCGAGGCCATCCCCGAATTGGAGAAGGCTGTCGAAATCCTTCCCAAGAATCCGCTGCTGCTAATTTCGCTGGGCCATGCGTACATTGCGACCAACCAGACCGACAAAGGCATGGCCGCGTTCGAGAAGGCAATTGTGCTGGCTCCCGTGCCGGTTACCTGGAACAACATTGCCTACGCGCTCTCCGAGCAGAACGTGCAGCTGGATCGCGCTGAGAAATATGCCGATGCCGCCATCAATGCCGTCGAGACCCAGATGCGCGACATCAGCCTCGACAAGCTGCGCATCCAGGATCTGGCGACCACAAACTTCCTGTTCAGCGCGTGGGACACGAAGGGCTGGATCGAATTCAAGCGGGGCAACGTGCAGGGCGCCGAAGCTCTGATCCTGCCGGCATTTCTGGCCGGCGGTCATGGCGATGAGGCGGAGCATCTCGGCGAGATTTACGAAAAGCTCGGCAAGCGCGACGAGGCCATCCGCTACTACCTCTTCTCGCTGATTTCGGAGAGTCCGAGCGCCGAAGCCCGGCCTCACCTGCAATCGCTCGGCGTCAAGGACATCGATAGCCGCATGACAACGGCCCGGCCTGAGTTGCAGAAGCTGCGCACCGTTTCGCTGAGTGAATCTGGCAAAGGGACGGCTGAATTCTTCCTGCTGATCTCGCCCGGCAAGGTGGAGCAGGTGAAGTTCATCAAGGGCGATGAAGGGCTGAAGAGCTTCACGGACGCACTGCTGAAGGCCGATCCGAAGATGAAATTCCCGCCGGACAGCCAGGTGCAAGTGGTTCGCCGCGCCATCGTACATTGTGGGAGTACGTCTCCGGGGGCATGCACGCTGCAGCTAATACCGTCATCGGAAACGCGCTCACTGGATTAAGTCACGGGAGTCATCCCGGCCACTCTGGATTTGCGGTAGGATATCGGGTCATAGGAGATCGTGATGTCGGACCTGCGTTACCCCATCGGCAAATTCGAATGGACCCAGCCCAGCAGCGAAGAACAAAGCGCGAATGAACGTGCGCACTCGATCGAGGTGTTGTCCAAACTGCCTGGCCAAATGCGGTCGGCGTTGCAAGGTCTCGGCCCGGAGCAACTCGATACGCCGTATCGCCCCGATGGCTGGACGGTGCGCCAGTTGACGCATCATGTGCCCGAGAGTCACATGAACGCCTACATCCGATTCAAGCTTGCGCTTACCGAAAAGCAACCGCAGATCAAGCCGTACGACGAAGCTGAGTGGGCGAAACTTCCCGACAATCAAATCACGCCAGTTGAGGTTTCGCTGCAACTACTGGCGGCGTTGCACTCACGTTGGGTCGATGTTCTACAAAGCATGCGACCGTCCGATTTCGGACGCACACTGTACCATCCCGAACGCGGTGTGCTCACTCTCGACCACATGCTGGCACTCTACTCGTGGCACTCCGCGCACCATCTGGCACACATCACTTCCTTGCGCGAACGCATGGGATGGAAGCAACGCGCCGCAGCACAACACTAGTTAACAAAAATTCACGTTGACGGCTACACCACGCATTGGCTTGAAAACAAGCCAGAATGCGTTGCGAACGGCTGTCTTGCCGACATAACTCGCGCATCCGATGAGGCGGGTGCAACGTCAAATATTTGTCGCGTGAAGTTCTCCGGATCTTGAACTTTTAATTCGCGATCTTCGTATCATCGAAGCAGGGATCGAAGGGAAGTGTTCGGCAGGAGCTGGCACTTCACGTGCAACAACAATAGAAAATGGGATTAAACAGAATGTTTCGCCAGCGGTTTGGCGGCCCAGGCGAGACAAATCTTAGGGAGTGCTGAAGGCGTCCCTTGCGCTGTTTAACCCCGCAGACATTCTATGCAGCGCGGCCGGAAATGCAAGTGTTTCCGGAAGGCGTACAGTACCGGATTTTCTGGACTGAACACGCGCGCGCGGGCCGCCAGAACGAAGTCACGAAATCAAGGAGATGTTTACAATGACTCGTATACTGGTTCGCGCCTCGCTGTTTGTTCTTGCCCTAACCATATCCCTGAGCGCCTTTGCGGCGTCCAACTCCAAGTCGGAATCGGTTCTGCTGTACCATGACGCGCAGATCAACGGCAAAACCCTGCACGCCGGCGAATACACCGTGAAGTGTGAAACCACCGGCTCCAACGCCCAGGTCAAATTCCTGAAGAACGGAAAAGAAGTGGCGACAGCCAGCGGGCAGATGAAGCAGCTGACCAGTCAGGCGGAGCACGCACAGGTTGTCACGCAGGATGGCGGCAGCGTTCCGACCATCAGCGAGATTGACTTCGCGCACAGCACCACCGGCGTAAGCTTCGATGCCGGCACCATGAGCGCTGGCACCAACTAGGTTCTCACCATGTTGTTGCGGAAGGGGGGAGCGAAGGCTCTCCCTTTTTTGATTGGCTGCGCCTCGCAAGCGGTTCTCCTAAACCTTGCGGAGGTTGGATGTGCTCGTGAACCCATAGCCAGGAATTACTGCAGGTTCCGAATAGTGGCTTCGCATCCGCCATCCATGCGGGTCAATCGATATCTTTAGTAAGTCAGTAAAGGAGACTATTACATTGAAACGCTTTTTCATTCCAACCGCACTATTCGTTCTGTCGATGGCATTATCTGTGAGCGTATTTGCCAAGGATAAATCGGCCGACGTTCAGATTTACCAGACCACACAAGTAGGCAGCGCCACTCTCCAGCCGGGCACGTATCACGTGAAGGTGAACTCGACAGAGTCCACCAGCATGGTCAGCTTCTCGCAGAACGGCAAGCAAGTCGCTGACGTGCAGGGTCAGCCAGTGCAGCTCGCCAGAAAATCGACGGACACTTCCATGACTTTGGATAATAGCGGCAGTGTTCCCCGCATCGCGGAGATTGATTTTGAAGGTCAGCAGACCGCGGTGGGATTCTCTTCCCCGGCAGCCACAGCCGGCGCAGGTGAATAGCGGCCGTTCGTAAGCTGCTGTTGCATTGAGGTATGACTAAGGTATGACGCCGTCCCGCACCTCGCGGGACGGTTTTGTTTAGCTGGGTGCCCCAGGTCTCGCGCTTATCGAGACCTGGGTTCCGAATGAAGCACGGGTGGAGGAAAACCCCAGGTCTCGAACGTCGCGCGACCCGGTGCACCCGGCAGATGGGCGATCGTATGACTTCCGCCCGGCGACGTTTTCACGCAGCCGATTGCTAATTCGTGCTCGTCTTATATAATCCTGCCTCAGTTTGTTTACTTCACATGGCGAGGGAAAACAATGATGAAGCGCGGATCTGTGGTAACGATGTTGAGTTTTGCTTTGCTGCTTTCTGCGGTTTCGCTGCAAGCGCAATCGAAAGACGCAGTAGAGAAGGCGCTGCAAACCAAGGAACAGGCGGGTTGGCAGGCGTGGAAGGATAAGAATCCCAAGGCCTTCGACGAAATCCTGCCCGAGAATTCGATTAACATCGCTGGCGGGACGATGGACAACGGCAAGAGCAACATCATCAAAGGCATGGCCGCGGCAAACTGCGAGGTCGCCAGTTTCAGTCTGTCTGATTTTGCCTACATGTGGCTCGACAAAGATACGGTGCTGATGACCTACAAGGCGAGCCAGGATGGGACCTGCGGCGGCACGAAGATTGCTCCCAAGGTGATCGCTAGTTCTATCTGGCAGAAGCAGGGCGGCAAGTGGGTTTCACCCTTCCATCAGGAAACGGTGACTTCAGGGATGTAAGCGAACCGCTCTTGTGATCCTGCTTCAAAGTTCAAAGGCAACAAGACTCGCTGGGTGTCGCGGTCTCGCGACGTTCGAGACCCCGGGGGGCCTCCATCCGTCCTTTATTTGGAACCCAGGTCTTGAAGACCGCGAGACCTGGGGCACCCGGCGGTTAAGCCCACCAAGTTGGGCACGATGGCCATGTTCGAGGTGATCCGTCCATCGGCAGCGTTCAACGTCGAGACCACCGGCTGACCTTCGCTGTCAGGCCAAAGCGTCAGATAGCTCAGATTCCCCGAAGGCACCACCGTTGCGTTGAAGACGTAGGCCTGCGCTGTGTTGGGGATACCACAAGGGCTGTCGACTACATCGACCGGCGGGGCCAATGTTCCACTGAACGGTTGGCCGCTGCCAACCTTGCGTGTGTCGAACACCCAACAAGGAACCGTGGGAAACAATGACAAGCCGCCATTTCCCGGCGCTGCGAAGTAGCGCTTTCTCTAAAGCGGATGCCGAACTACGCCCTTGACAACGCCGACATTGTCAGAGAGGGGATTTATCAACAGCTACCGCCCGCAAAACGTTCGTCCAAGCCGTCTCGTACCCCTAGGCTGCTAACGTGCGATCTTCCAAACGATATCGCTGGCGGTACCGTAGAGAGTACCGTCCGGCGCAACGGTTACGCCGGCGATCGGACAAGATGCGTGATCAGCCTCTGAAAATGAATGGAGATCGCTGTAAATCCAACCATTTTGACCGGGACTCAATTCGAAGACATTTCCGAGTTGATAATGCCCATCGAAACAGGTTGCTCCATATAAATTACCAGCATCATCCAGCGTGAGACCGCTCCACGGACCACCATTGCCGCTCAAACTGTAGATTGCGTTAAACTCCCACCCACCACCGGAGTGAGAGAGTTCGTACACGACCCCACCAAAGTTTTGGCCGCCATGAATGGTGGCACCGTAAAGGTTTCCATCCTGGTCAACAGCGAGTCCGGCGATCGGACTGCCGCCATCCTGTCCATTGATGAAGGTATGAAGCGTTGTTTTGACCCAACCAGTCTCGGCCCTGGTCAACTGGAAGACCTCACCATACGATCCGGCATTCGCGTTGGTTCCGTAGAGATTACCGTCACGATCCATAACCAACGAGGCAACAGGGTACGGACCGTTTTGCAGAATATAAAGGGACGAATAAATCCAGTTTCCATTGGAGGATGTTAGCTCAAATGCACTCACAGCAGTTCCGAACATACTCCCGGTGCTGTTAAAGATAACGCCACCGGTGGGAGTTGCGGAATTCCCACCTGGACCGAAGTCGTAAGCGGTAGTTAATTTCCAAGAGCAGGTCGCAGTGTGGCACGGGTTGGGTGGCGGTCCTAGCCGAAAGACGGTGCCGCAGCCGCCACTGCAGACCCCGCTCGTACCACCACCAGCCGTAGTGCCATACAGGGCGCCGTCCGAGCCGAACTTTAATCCGCCATAGTCGTAAGGTTCATATCCGTCGTCGCCGCCCTGAAAACAGTACAGCGGGTTGAGAATCCATCCGGTGCCGGCCTGCCTTAGCTGGAACACTTCTCCATCCCAGGCACATGTTTGCGGCTGACCATAAGGAATGGTTCCATATAGCCGTCCTGCCGCGTCGATGGCTAAAGTATTCGTGAGCGAGGTATAGCTATAGAGGTCGGTGAATTGATAAATCTCGCTGAAGGTTTGCGCAGATAAAGTAATTGAACAGGCAGCTAGGATCAGCATCACCGCAAGGACAAACCGCCTCAATCGAGCTTGATATTGCTTCGCATAATTCATTCCAGCGCTCCCTGGGCACGAATCACAACGTGCCAGCGCAATATACTCTTGTTTATCTCGGTAAACAAGTGGAAGTTTGAGCAGAAGAAATTTATCGGGATGCAGTGATGGTCTCTGAATCTAGAAACTTCAAGGCGACAACCGGGTTCTTCTCGGTGATCCAGTAAGCGCGATTTGTAGCGATTCGAGCCTGGCGGGCACGACCGCTAATATCAGTGCGCAAGCAAGCGAACCAGAAACGTAGCGTGGGCTGGCGATGAGTCGCCAGGGACGGCGGACATTCCGTAATCTGGATCGATTGTGACAACAATGTCGAAAACAGGCACTTTGCTGTTGCCGATTGCGCGCATCTTGTCCTCGCCAATATACCTCGCGTGATAGTGGATCATGTTGTTATCGGGTCCCATCGGCTCGCCAACATAGCCTAATGTAAAGCTCTTGTAGAAATCACTTGAAGGATTAGGCGGCCCAGAGGCCGTGGAAAAGACGCTGCGCTTGGAAAGCCAACTGCGCTTTCCACTTTCCCACCGCCTCGACGCCGGCGGAGATTAAGCCCACCAAAGTCTGCTGAGGAGAGACAGAACAGTCCAACGACGTGCCTGAGACCCTGACGGTTGAGTTGGTTCCCCGTAACCGAGCGATTTATCAGGACCGGCACGTGCGCATCATCATCGTGGCCCGGAGACGAACTCATCTCCACTCAGGCGGCCGGATACATCTACGATGGCTGATTCTTCGCCCGCAACTCAACTCTTGCAGTCTGGCGGCGGACCGTACATTATCAACACTTACAAAGACAGGCAGGTATCGACGAGTCCGAACTACGGCGTGATCTCCCAGACCGCGCCGTCATAGTCCGAACCTCCTCCGAGCCCGGTGCCATACATATTTCCGCTGGCATCAAAGGTAACGGCGCCTAAGGGAAGGCCCGCAGTAGAGCCATCGAACTGGTAGAAGGAGCTATAGATCCATTGATTGCCCGAGGGAGTCAGCTTGAAAATCTCACCCGTGAGATCGTCGTTGATGGTAGGCAGTGGCCCGTACAGACTGCCGTGTGAGTCGAAGGTCGGTGCAGCAACAGCGCCGATGTACTCAAACCCGAAGTTTTGTAACAGGGTGAAGGACAAGCTACCGTTCTGCGGCGTGAGTTCAAAAGCGGCGCTGGAGCCTCCATCAAGGCCACCAGTAATCCCAAAGACATTGCCGTAGGCGTCCATAATGAGACCACCCGCTCCCGCACCAGTTTCGCCCGTGAACGAATAGAGGGTCGTCTCGCTCCATCCCGATTGCGTGGGAGACAACTCGTACACCGCCCCGGAGTAGTTCGAGCCTCCTTCACTGCTGGTGCCATAAAGATTACCGGCATTGTCGAAGATGACGCCGCTGACCGGATTGCCGCCGTCACCGTGACCGGTGAAATTCCAGATCACGCTTTCCGTCCAGCCGCTGCCGGATCGAGTGAGTTTGAAAACGACACCATTATTCGAACTCCCGGCGTAGGAGGCGGTGCCGTAAATGTTACCCGCATGGTCGAAGGCCAAGTCGCCGTATAGGGGAGATGCCCCGTCCGCGCCACCGGTGAAGCTGTACAGTATGGTCTCAACCCATGGGCAGAGGACTGCCTTGCAGGCAGTTGGCGGAGGCTGCAGGCTGAAAACCGTTCCGTAGCCTTCCGCGCCGCCCCCGCTGGTAGTTCCGTAAAGCAGGCCTCCCGGGCCGAACATCACCCTCGATACGGGATTGTTTCCGTCATGATCCTGCGAGCCAAAGCTATAGATCGGTGAGAAGGCCCATCCTTCGCCCTCGCGCACCAGACGAAAGACCACGCCGTCGCCGTGGTTGCCGCCCTGAATTGTAGTGCCGTAAATCCGCCCTTGCTGATCGAGCGTCACCCCGGCGTACGGTTCGTAGCCGTCCACGCCGCCGGTGAAGCTGTGCAGTACGGTCAGAGTTTGCGCTTGGCCGAAAAGCGCGGTTCCGAAGATGACGGCGCAGCAAAAGCGAAGGATTGCCAGTACCCGGCGGTCAAGAAAAGAATTTGCTAGTTGCGGACCGGTCATTGTCTCCCCCATCCCTCTTGCCAGGGGCGAGCGCCTCTGTGCAAGCGACTTAAATATTGCGCCGTCATCATCCTGGGGCAACTTAATTTTGGATTACGGCTTAACAAGTTAAATAGAGAGGAGTTAATTCAGATGTTCCAGGATCGTCGGCGATAACAGATGGAATGAGAAGGCCGGTCTCCGGCGGAATGCTATACGCTCCCAAGTTATCGACGCGCTCGAAAGCGCGCCTTGCAAAAACCAAGCAGGCTATTGAGTATCCGCCACCAGTATCGAATATAGGTTTTTGCCTGATAGCTGCCAAGACCGGCTATCCGGTCATTGCGATCCGCAGCCGCTGTTGTCTCCCACGGTGATCTGGAATGGGAATTTATCGTAAATGACCATGTCGCTGCAATGACCAGGGTCATTCACGCAGTGCTTCCGCGTTGACACGGTCTTTGTTAGTGGCGCAGAATGTGGCCGATCTTAGCGCTGTACCCCTACGGCGGTGAACAAGGAGTTACGTATGCCTCGCCCGCTGACCCTCCTCGGCTCGCTCATTCTTGCCAGTGTGTTTTTTGCCGGCCTTGCCGAGCAAATGGCCCAGGCCCAGACGTTCACGGTTATCCATAACTTCACCGGTTACGACGACGGCAGCATTCCCGCCACCGGAACCCTGGACGCCGCGGGAAACTTCTACGGCACCACCTATGCAGGCGGCACTCATCAGCCAACCTGCAACACCTATTGTGGAACCGTCTTCAAGCTTTCCGAGAACAACGGAGTCTGGATCCTGAGCACGCTCTACAACTTCAGTGGTCAAGCCTTCGAGGGCGCGGCTCCTCAACAGGGGGTTATCTTCGGACCCGACGGAGCTCTCTACGGCACTACAGAGTATGGTGGCTGCCCGACGTGCGCGGGCACAGTTTTTAAACTAGCGCCGCCGGGGGCGGGTTGCCTTAATGGCGAATGTAACTGGTTAGAGACCACGCTGCACGACTTTTCCGGGTTCAGCGATGGAGGCCTTCCGTCGAGCGGCGTGGTATTTGATTCTGCAGGCAATCTCTATGGAACCACCTCTGCGGGCGGGGCCAACAATGTGGGCACCGTCTACGAACTCAGCCCGGCGGGCGTCTTATGGAATGAGACGCTGCTCTATACCTTCATGGGAGGCGCCGACGGCGGGTCTCCCCAACAAGGTGTCGTGTTCAACAACGCCGGTGATTTCTTCGGAACGTGCTGCATCTTCGACCAAAACAACCCAAACGGAGCGGTGTACGAGCTGACGCCCACCGGATCCGGGTATAGCAAGAGCTTTATCTACAATTTCAGCGGCGGCCTCGATGGCTCGAACCCGCTCGGGCTGATCATCGATTCGTCCGGCAAGCTTTACGGAACGACCGAGGGTGGCGGCACGGGAGCCGGTGGTACGGTCTATGAGTTACTGCCGCAGAACGGCGGCTGGTCCTTTGCGCTGCTCTATGCGTTGCCTGGTTCCGTGGGCCCCGGATCGGAGGCTCGCCTGACCATGGATGCCGCCGGCAACCTTTACGGCACCACCTATTACGGCGGGCAAGACGGTTATGGTTCGGTGTTCAAGCTCACTCCAACTATGGGCTCGTGGACCTATACGTCACTGCACGCGTTCACCGGCGGACTAGACGGCAGGTACCCGGGAAGCAGCGTAGTGCTCGATTCCCAAGGCAATGTATATGGGACCGCATTGGCCGGCGGCGCCTATGGATTAGGCGTTGCCTTCAAAATCGAGCAGTGATGGCCTTTCACATTTTTCGACGGGAAGAAAAACATAGGCTGATTTTTTGGCGCCGGGAACCTGGTTGTAACCTACGGCCCACTATCAGATGGCCGATTTTATTGACAGAATCAGCGACGTACACCAGCAGGAGAATCAGCACGCTCCACCCAGCTTAGCCTTCATCGCGACCTCCTCAACCAGTCGGTTATGAGTGCTATGGCGATTTCACAACAGTTAGCGCATCGCTAAGTTAGCCTCGAACGAGCAATAGATCGAATAAACCTAATGTCAGACACACCAGACATGCAACTAGCACACACCAAAACAGGCCACGAAGCCGACTCTGCTCGTAAGCACGTCTATGCAGATTCCAAACGCCCGATTCTCCAAGAAGGTCATTCGCGTAACGCACATCGGTCGGTTTGATTTCTTGCTCGCCGTACATGGCGCGATGCACCTGTCCCCTCATCGTCACCTGAATCGCGGCGAGGACGGCAAACAAAGCAGTACCGACACCAAAGCCAATCAAATACAAAGGCATACGCATCGATTTTATGCTCGTTGACAAGTCATTGTTGTAAACAGGCAATTGCGCAAGTTACGCCGAAACGATACACCCGGCTCTGTAGCTTGTGCTATGGCGATATAGCAACAGTTACGCCAAACCGCTCTGTGCCGAGGAGTTCCAAGTGTTAATCTGTCCAGTCCGAGAATGATCTTTTAGGAGAATCGTAATGAGGAGCACCTCGTCTTTTAGCCGCCGCAACTTCCTCAGGAACTCAGTAGTGGTAGGAGGACTCGCCGGATTCAACCTCTTTTCACAATCGGCCCTGGGACAAACTGTTTCGCCCGGCGCTTCTATAACGTCTCGGGCAGCTTCATCTTCTCAAGCAAACACTTCACCAGAGAAGACCAAGCGGCCGCCCTTGCCGCGTATGGCGCCCCCATTCGACAAAACGGTCATCAATTTAATCGGTCCGAAGCCCGGGTACAGCCCGCAAATTGGAACCTTGGTATCGATGCTAACTTGGATGGAGCTTGCGGTTCTTGGCCCCACACGGGAATTGACTCAGCCTGAGCTGGACTGGCTGCTCGACAAGAACGCAAACAGTATTGGCGCTCTAATGCTTCATCTTGCGGCAACCGAGGTGCTGTATCAACGTATAACTTTTAACAATGAAAACTTTGATAAGCTTCCCGCCGATTACGAGGCGAAATGGGGTCCGGCCATGAATCTTGGAGAAAATGGGCGGAAATCGATTAAGGGACATGACATTGGCTATTACCAGGACACCATACGTGAAGTGCGAGAGAAGACCTTGGTCGAGTTTCGAAAGCGGAATGACTCGTGGTTCCTAACGCCGCTGAAAGAAGAGGTGTGGGGCGGTCCGGCGAATAATTACTGTCTTTGGTTTCACGTCTGCGAGCACATCTCACATCATGCCGGTCAAATCGATTTGCTAATGAAGCGGCTGCCAGGCGCTAAGGCAGAAGAGTAAAGTGTGAGAGATTCAGGCGGCGAACTGTTGATCTGCGGCGACACCCCCAGAACCAAGTCTCTGCCTTTCTTTCGCGGATCCTGGCGACAGGCTACGCACAACCTGCGCCGACGCGCTGGCTGGCGTGCCGAGCGGCCCGCGAGTTTGCGCTATTCCAGTTTTGCGAATGCCACTAACCGCCAACTGTTGCGAACAGGCCATAACGCAAGTTACACCGGCACGATACACCCGGCTCTGTAGCTTGTGCTATGGGGATATTACGCCAACGGCCTGAGGGAGCGCAGGGGCAGCAGGATATCGACGAAGCCTATCAATGCCCCTGACAGCAACATTCCGTAAGTGACCGTCGATCGTGACAATTCCATGATCCGAGGAGTGTGGACGGTGTAAGTAGATCATTGTCCTTGTTTTCCACCTTCAGCGGCAGTACAGTGGCTCGCAGCCGTGCCCAGGACACGTCAGCATGGGGCATGCTTACTTCAAGGAGGTTTGATTGCGGCCCTTCATCAAGAGCCTTGTCCTGCTGCTCCCGTTGTTCTTCTGCGCTCCCGCGTTTGCGGACCTAGCTGACGCCAACGTAACTGTCAATTATTTATATCCCGACATGGGCACGATCTTTCAAGTGCTCGGGACGGGTACCGTCACAGATTCAGGGTTTAAGGTCGATTTCGAGAACGAGGAGCAGTTTGCGGTTTATCCAAACACTCTTCAGCTTTTCAATCTCACAGGTGGGTACATCTCCGTAGACCCTGCCGACTTCAACGGATTTCAGCTGGCCGTCAATGCAGGCGGTTCTCCGATTACAGGGATCACGATAGAGTTTTCGAATATATCCGGATTCGACCTCAGCCGCGTAACATTCAATTCCGACGATGTCTGGATCAACTTGGAAGGATTGACCCTCAACCCCGGAGGATTAGACCTTCAGCTGGGATTAGACTTTTCGAGCAGCACGACTCCCGAACCCACCTCCATCCTGTTATTTACCTCAGGAATCGCAGCCGCTTGGGGAGTCTGCCGTCGTCGAAACCTATATCGATAAAGTTACCACCAGAGCGATGTCGGCTCAGCCAGGTCGACTTCATCGGGGCCATCGAAGACGAATCGCGGCTGCACGAAAAAGCTTGGGTCGCTCCATTCGACCCGCAGCGATGGGCGGCGACGCAATTCCCCGAAAACTCTAACTGTTGCAAATCAGGCCATACATAAATGATCCGCCCGAACCCGCCACTTGTGACATGGCGATATTACATAAATTAATAAATCGGTTTCTCGTAATACTCGGAGTTGACCTCCACTCGTGCGGCATCTATCAACGTCACCGTGAGCTTCGGATTCCCACTCTTTTCTTGTTCACCTATCCCGTAGACAAACTCAGTCTCATATTTATTCGACAATGGGCCGTCTACACGAAACTCCCAAGACCGCACGCATTCCAGAGCGGCTGTCGCGAGTATGGGGTGGCCTGAGATTATCTCCGCGTGCGTGACCTTGCCATCTGAACCCACCGTGAACCAGAGCTTGACCGTACCGGTTATGCGAGCGAGGCGAGCTTTTTCGGGATACATCGGCAGCCGACTAGAAAACAAACTCGGCAAAGGCTGAGCCGCTGCTTGCTGTAGCAAAGCACAGAGGCTGATGAGAACCACGCATGCTATCCGTTTCATAAGCAGTAGGTTACGCTGGTCGCAAGGCGCTCGCCAGATAGTTGATGTAAACAGGCAATATCACTTAAAACCCTCGGGCAATCTCCGCTATATCGGAACTATCCGGACAGATGTCCGCGATTGCCTGCTATGCTGCGGAATGACGTTACGCCATGATCTTAGTGAACGCTGCCGCAGGCGCCATCCTCGTTGTTTTCGGCTTTTCCGTGGTTGCCCTTACGGTCGTCATCTTCGCGAAGCCAGCAGTAGCGGAACGTTTTTTCATGTCATTCGCGAGCTCGGCGCGATCACACTACACGGAGCAGGTTGTCCGCCTGCTGGTCGGCGCGTCACTGATCACGCGCTCGCCGAGTATGTGGCAACCAAAGGTCTTCTGGTTTGTGGGATGGGCCATCGTCTTATCCTCCTCGGTGTTGATGCTCGCTCCCTGGCAATGGCATCGTCGTTTCGGCGAGGAAGTGCTTCCGATGCTCATTCGCCACATGAAACTGTTTGCGGCCGGGCTACTGGCGTTCGGACTCTTCCTTATCTACGGGGTGTTGGCTGGTTGACGAAATCAGGCCATAGCGCAAGTTACGCCGAAACGATACACCCGGCTCTGTAGCTTGTGGTATGGCGATTTCACAATAGCTATCTGAGTTGCCGTGGAAGAGTCACAGCCATTGATCGTTCGGACCTATCGCTGGTGGGCCTGAACCGAAATGCAAAAGCGTGCCAGACTGAAGTAAACCAGAAGCCGGGACAGGCTTATCCCATCCCGGCTCGATGCTCTGAGCTACTGCGCGACTTGTATCGCTGGCGGTTGCCATGTGCCTGAGCCAGGCGGAAGGATGGAAGGCGGCTCCGTCTTCGGCCAGTACAGGCGCATCACCATATAAATCGGGCCGTCGGGTGCGGGCAGCCAGTTCGCTTTCTTGTCGGCTGATGGGGCGTCTTTCTGGATATACATTGTGAGCGAGCCGTCCTTGTTCTTCTTCATGCTGGGCAGCATCGGTGAGTTGATCAAGTAGCGATTGATCGGGTTTTCGATCAGCAGTTGTGTCTTCCCGTCGTACATGGTTACCGACCAGAAGGCATTCACCGGCGGGTACTGGCCCGCGGCGAAGGTAAGGGTGTAGTTGTGCTTGCTGCCATCGAGCGGGTTGCCAGCGGCGTCGCTTTTCGCTAGGGGATACACAGCTTCCTCAGCGCTGTTGCCATAGATTCCCGCAAGTGCACCGGCGGCGCGAAGCAGCCAGTTGCCGTTGAAAAACGCGCGATCTCCCAAGATCGACCCTACCAGCCAACCGTTAATGTTTTTGCCGATCTCGTCCTTCTGTTTCACAATCGCGTCGTAGCCTTCCTTGACGCCAAGGGCCTCGTCCGCCTTCTGTGCCTCGGAAAGCTTGTCGAGGTCAAACGGTTTGCCCGCCTCGATTCCAACGGTAGCGAATTTGGCGCGGAGCGCCTTCTCTTCCTCGACTGGCGGGCAGAACTGCAGGACGAAGTTCAGATACTTCGGAAAAGGCAGCTTCATGTCGTCCTTGGTAAAGGGCGGGAAATCGATCACAGGCGCTGCTGGCGGCGCGGGCTGATGCAAGAAAGCCGAGAGAGTCTGAACTTTGTAATCCGACTGAATCTTTACGACGTTTGGCATGTCCTTCGGGCCAAAGAGCTGAGTACGGTAGCCAATCAAACCGAACTGCGTCTCGGAATGAAATACCTTCTTGATGCCTGGCGGTGTATCGCCTTTCCAATCCGGCCCAGCGACCAAGAAGCAACCAGCATCGTTGCCTGTAGCGCGGCTACCGATGTATGCGTAGTTGAACGTGTACATGTCGATGAGTTGAACATCGTAGTACCGGCTCTTCTCAATCTTGGGCACGCAGAGAACGATGGGTTCAGCTCGCAAGTCCGCCCCGACGAATGAGTATGGGGTGTCGCTGTTCGGCGTGACGATGGCAGTATCTTTTGGCGTAAAGACGCGTGCTTCGTTGTAAATCTGGTTGAACGGCGCCTTGTACTGGCCTGAGTTCTTGTCAACGAAGTATTGGTACATGACACCGTAGTTCATCAACATCGGAAAGCCATACACATAGGCTTCCTTATAGGTGTCTTTGTTGGAGACGGCCTCGCGAACGGGGCCTTCGTTCTTACTGCAAGACAGGGCTGCGACAAGAGCCGTGAGCGCCGCGACCAAGTACAAATTTCGAGTTTTCATTGGGGTTCTCCAGTTCAGCTTCTTCAATGCGCTGCTTTGGCCGGGGGCAACGTGACTCTCAGCCCGAACCACCGGAACACGGGCCTGTCGGACTTGTCTTCGCAAGCGCTGTATGTCGAGGCGGAATAATGGTAACTGGCGGGTTGGATACCGGCAACCGTTCGGGATGATGGGGCGTCAACTGCTCCACTGGGCGCAACGAAAGTTAGCGCCCCAAAGATAGTTATTGAGAACAGGCGATTACACTCATCATCCTGCCCCGTTCCGGTTACTTGTGCAATGGCGATAGAACGACACTTACCCCAAGATCACTATGGCGTGATCTCCCAAACCACGCCATATCCGTAAGCTCCTCCTCCAGCCGTGGTGCCGTACAAGTTTCCATTGGAGTCGATTATGACGTTGCTCCTGGGAGCACCGCCGTCGCCGGCACCGGTGAAGTCATGCAGCGAGATGAAGGTTCCCTCGGGGGTCTGCTCGAAAACACTCCCTTCTTCGTAGGGCCCATCGCTGTAGGTTGTACCATACACATTTCCGGCGGAGTCCATAGTCAAGCCAGTGCTAGGTCCGCCCTCGATGTTACCTATACTCGTGAATGACCATCCGTAAGGAGACGGCCCATACAATGTTCCGGCATCGGTGAGGCCACCCGAAATGGTCGTGCCCAGATAGTGTCCCGCCGCATCGAAGATCACTTCGCCGTTTGGACCGCATCCGTCGGTTTGCGTTTGCCCGAAATTGTAGACCACTGTTTCAGTCCATCCCGACTGTGTCGGTTGGAGCATGTAGACCACGCCGCAGCTACTGTTGGAACCGCCTGATTGGGTGGCTCCCCAAAGGTTGCCGGCACTGTCGAACACTACGCCACCACTTGGGTCGTTTCCGTGATTCAGTGCGGGAAAATTATAAAGAATGGTCTCTACGCCAGCCGAGAACTTGTATACGGTTCCACCCTGACCACCCCCGCCCGACAGGGTCGTGCCATAGACACTCCCCGCATCATCGAAGGTAAGATCGCCGAGCGGCTCCCATCCGTCATTGCCGCTGCCAAAACGATGCAGTGTTGTCAGCGTCCAGGGGCACGAAAGGCTGCCGCAAATATGGGCGGGTGGCGTCAAACGATATAGCGTTCCTTGATGAATTCCTTGTTGAGATCCATCGATCGTTGTGCCGTACAAGGCTCCGCTCGGCCCAAAAGCCACTCGGGTCTCCGGAAGGAAACCGTCGCTCCCGTTGAAGCTAAAAAGAGATGTCAGCGCCCAGCCCTCATTTTGATGGCGCATTTTGAAAACGGTTCCGCATCCTTGAACATAGTTGAACCGGCACGCACCTCTTCCACCGCCTGCGGTGGTCCCATACAGATTTCCGCTCGCGTCAAGCGTAAGGCCAGTCAGAGGAAATGCCCCGTCCGAGCCACCGGTGAAATTGTGCAGCACGGTGAAAGTTTGAGCTTGCGCTGGCTGGCTCGTGATCGCCGCAAGTATGCAAAAGAGTGTTATGGCGATTGTCGCCGAGCTTGTCGTGGAAAATTGAACAGAGGATGCCATGATGCTCCTTTACGACTGGCGGGACCGAATTGGCGCCTAAAGTATCTCGGTTACAGAGGGAAGTCAACTGCCGCAATCAGGCGATTGCACTCACAACCCGAACCGACTACTTCCGCTCAGGCAGTCGGTCCCCAGGATATTTCTTTTCAAAGTCTTGCCACTGCCAGGAAGCCGTGAGATAGCCCCCGACGACGAATATCGGGAGCATTACAAGCGCGAGCACGATACCCTGCCGGAACGTTTGCGTGCGCAGCAACGCAAGTCCGAGGAGGATGATTAGCCCAGTCGCTAAACTGCCCACCACCCCTCGCACCAGAAATTGGGTTTTACCTGTTGCCTTGGCTGCCTGCCATTGCTTTCGTCCTATTTGGGAGGAACTCAACATGCCAAAAGATTATCGCTGCTTCCTCACGGCGGCAAGGGTTGGATCAACTGTTGCAATCAGGCAATTGCACTCAAAACCCCTGTCCGGCGTCAATGAGTGCAATTGATTCCATGACAATGTCGGCTCCCATGCCCGAGTAAAGTTGGTGGTGCTGAACCAACCAACAGGCTCGGGAGAAAGGAGCCGAACAATGATCATTATAGGAGTAGATTTCCACCCCGAGTTTCAGCAAATCGCATTAGTTGACACCGACACCGGAGAGTTCGAGGAGCGCAGACTGCATCATCCGGACGAAGCCGAAGCGTTCTACCGCGCTCTGGTGAGCCAGGGAAAGACCGTGCGTGTCGGAATGGAAGCCAGCGGGCACGGGCGCTGGTTCGAGCGGCTGCTAGGTGAGTTGCAGATCGAGCTGTGGATTGGAGATGCAGCCGAGATCCGAACCAAGCGAGTACGAAAGCAGAAGACCGATCGGCAAGATGCCCAGCTGATTCTGAAGCTAATGCTGAAGGATGACTTTCCGCGCATCTGGGTACCGAGCTGGGAGAACCGTGATCTGCGGCAACTGCTCTGGCATCGGCACCGCATGGTGCAGGCGCGTACGCGGATCATGAATCAGTTGCAAGCGGTGGCGCTGAACGAAGGTCTGCGGTGTAAGAAGCGGTTGTGGCGGACCGAACGCCCGCAACTGGAATCGTTCCAGTTGGCTCCGTGGGCCAGCCGACGACGGCGCGATCTGCTGGAGTTGCTGGATCGGTTGAACCCGACCATCGCTGAGTTAAGCCAGGCGGTGGAACAAGAAGTGGAGAAGTGTCCTGAGGCGCAGCGATTGGCGACTCATCCTGGCGTGGGTCCACTCACCGCAATGGCGTTCGTGCTGATCATCGGAGAAGCCGAACGCTTTCAATGTGGCAAGCAGGTGGCCAGCTATCTCGGTCTGGTTCCGCTGGAAGACTCCAGCGGGAATCGAAGACGGCTAGGACACATCACCAAACAAGGAAGTTCGATCTTGCGCTTCTTGCTGGTGGAGGCGGCGCAGGTAACGGTGCGCAGTCTTCCGGAATGGCGCAGCCGATACTTTCACCTGATGATGCGGCGGGGACGGAAGATCGCCAAGGTCGCCATGGCGCGGCGACTGGCCGTTTCTCTGTACTGGATGATGCGCCAGGGATGGGATTATCCGCAGTGGATCGAGTTCGGTTCGCACGCGGGGCAGCCCGGAAATCGCCATGGTGTGCAGTAGAACACCGAGCTATTGAGTGGGCACCCCGCTCCTCTTCGACGAGGAGTTCGAACTGGTAATCATGATCCACTAGCGATCGAAGAGATGCATGGGTCGGACCGAGTTCTGACCTGAGAGGATTACAAGGCGAGCCGTGGTTGGTTGGGCCGGATGTTTTCAACTAGAGCGAAGTGGCGCTTTGTTTAAAGCGGATGCCGAACTACGCTCTTGACAACGCCGACATTGTCAGAGAGGCGATATATCAACAGTTAGCAGCAGAGTTGATAATCGCCTGAGGCCCAAAATGAACGGATGGCGATGTTTCGCCAGTTCCGTTAACGTCTGGACATTGGCGAGCTTTCCCCGGCCTGTAACCGACTTCCCTGATCAGCTAACGACAAATTTCATCGCGGACTCACGGGACGGCAAGTTGCGCACGGGCGAACCACGCCCAGACGGAAGACCGTGCCCGCGAAATTTGCCCCGCCACCCGCGGTCGTTCCGTAGAAGTTGCCATCGCTGCCTTGCACTAACCCGGCTTGAGGGAAGGCGCCGTCACTACCGGCGAAGCTGTAGAGGGTGGTCAGGGTGCCGCTGGGCGTTATTTTGAACACCGTGCCCTTGCCGTTGTTTGCCCCGCCACCCGTGGTCGTTCCGTAGAAGTTGCCGTCGCTGCCTTGCACTAACCCGGCTTGAGGCTTGAATCCGTCACTACCGGCGAAGTCGTAGAGGGTGGTCAGGGTGCCGCTGGGCGTGATTTTGAACACCGTGCCACAGCGATTGGCACATTGACCTGTCCCGCCAAATTCGGTTGTCCCGTAGAAGTTGCCGTCGCTGCCTTGCACTAACCCGGCATGAGGGTTGGCGCCGTCACTACCGGCGAAGCTGTAGAGGCTGGTCAGGGTGCCCCTGGGCGTGATTTTGAACACCGTGCCATTGCCGTTGTTTGCCCCGCCAAATTCGGTTGTCCCGTAGAAGTTGCCGTCGCTGCCTTGCACTAGCCCGCCATAAGGGCTTTGGCCGTCACTAACGCCGAAGCTGTAGAGGGTGATTAGGGTGCCGCCGGGCGTGATTTTGAACACCGTGCCCGCGCCATTTGCCCCGCCAACGACGGCTGTCCCGTAGAAGTTGCCGTCGCTGCCTTGCACTAAACCGGCAGCAGGAAATGCGCCGTCAATAGCCGAGGCTGAAGCTGTGGAGGGTGGTCAGGGTGCCGCCGGGCGTGATTTCGAACACCGTGCCCGCGTTATATACCCCGCCATAGTAGGTTGTTCCATAGAAGTTGCCGTCGCTGCCTTGCACTAACCCGGCTTCAGGAGCGGCGCCGTCACTACCGGCGGCGAAGCTGTGCAGGGTGGTCAGGGTGCCGCCGGGCGTGATTTTGAAGACCGTGCCCTCGCTGTTTGCCCCGCCAGTGATGGTTGTCCCATAGAAGTTGCCGTCGCTGCCTTGCACTAACCCGGCATAAGGGTCTAGGCCGTCACTACCGGCGAAGCTGTAGAGCGTGGTCAACTTTTGGGCCGACAGGAACGTCGTGAACGCGTAAAGCAAAACCGCCAGCAAAATCGAATTCCGCAGGATGGATCGTGTCATATGCTCTCCTTGGCCTCCTACAGCGATAGCGGGTTAGTTTGTGGAATGCGATAAGTCGTGGAAACCTGCCGCTTCTGCGCGACGAAGGCCCTGCATTGGCGAGATACCGACAGAGTCTTCCTCATAGTTGATGTAATCGCATTATAAAAGGGCGCCCCTTAGGAGTAGGTTGTGATCGTTCGCATCATGACCTACAGAAAGGAGCACCCGCGTGAACGACGAAAAGTATATTGGGCTCGACGTTCATCAAGCAACCATCGTGGTCGCGGTACTGGATTCCACCGGTAAGTTAGTCATGGAATCCATCCTCGAGACCGAAGCGGCGACCATTCTTCAGTTTTTTGCAGGCTTGCGCGGAACCGTGTCGGTGACCTTCGAAGAAGGGACCTGGTCCGTATGGCTTTACGATCTACTCAATCCTCACGTCGACAAACTAGTGGTGTGCAATCCACGGAAGAACGCGTTGCTCAAGGACGGGAACAAGAGTGATCGGATCGATGCCCGCAAGCTGGCCGAGTTGTTACGCGGTAATCAACTCAAACCGGTCTACCATGGCGAGACGGGCGTACGGATGTTGCGGGAGTTATCCCGAAGTTATCTGACCATCGTCAAAGACCTGTCTCGGGTCATGAATCGGCTGAAAGCGGTGTATCGCAGCTGGGCGATTCCCTGTGCGGGAAGAGACGTCTATTACACGCGGAATCGAGCTCAGTGGCTGGGCAAGATTCGGGAAGCCGGCGTGCGGCGTCGAGCCGAACGACTCTATGAGCAACTGGACATGTTGCAACACCTGCGCCAGCAAGCGCGGCGGGAACTGCTGGCGGAAAGTCGGAAGCATGCCATCACCGCGAAGCTGCGACAGATTCCCTATCTCGGACCGATTCGCTCGGCGCTGGCGGTGGCACTGATCCAGACTCCGCATCGTTTCCGCAGCAAGCGACAATTATGGGCGTATAGCGGACTGGCCTTGGAGACCCGCATCAGTGCGGAATATCGCTTGGTTGAAGGTCAAGTGCGGCGTTCGAAGAAACTGCTTTCCATTCGGGGCCTGAACAAAGACCACAACCATGATCTGAAAGGTCTATTCAAAGGGGCGGCCACTATGGCCAGCGTGCGTCCCGGACCGTTCCAGGACTTCTACCAAGCTGCACTGGCCAAAGGCATAAAGCCGACCATGGCGCGTCTCACGCTGGCCCGCAAGATTGCAGCGATTACGCTGACACTTTGGAAGAAGGGAGAAAGCTTCGACGCCGAAAAACTAAAATCGCAAGCCGCTTGAGCGTCTCGGGTGAAGAGGCCCTCCATCTCCGGTGATCTTTTCTGGTGGTGGCCAGTCGGTTCATGAGACGCTCGGGTTCGAGGGTGAGTATGACTATGGCCTGTAGACGAAACGGTGCCGCTGGCGCCCAGTCTCTGTGTAATCCCTATGCCCCCTCGGATAACCCGAAAAAGCACTAGGCCCCGAGCCTCAGATAGATCCATGGTTGACACCGTACAACCACACGGCTTGTTCAGTTTCGAACTGGTTGGCGTCGTCGCCACTAACGAGATGCAGCTGCCGAGATGGAATAACCCAGGGGCACGACACCTCACGAGCGTCTTCTATGGTGAGAGGGGCTGGATGTCGCGAACCAAATCCGCGCCTCCGGCGGAGGGAGAAAAATGTTCTTGACATCCCCTTTTATAGATCAGGCCATTACACTCATCATCCTGCAACGGGCGCGTCACTTGTGCAATGGCGATTTATCAACAGTAAATCAGTCAGCGGGGGCCAAAGGCGGCTCAACAGAGATGTCGCCAACACCGAGAATGAAATAACCTGGCTCGCCACTTGGCAGTACCACGTCCACCGTGGCGCAGCCTTTTAAGTAGTGAATCCTACGAACCTGCAATACCGAGCCCTCTGTTACGACCATGAGCTTCCTTCCAGAGCAGCCACCGTTTTCGCCAGTCCCGGCAAAAACCGCTGTGGGAGCATTTATTACCACTTCGTGCGTACGATCGTCATGCACGTCCTTCAACCACCACAGGCAGAAAAAGGCAAAGAGCAGCCCGAAAGGAATCGCAGCACCAGCGGCAAGATATAGCCATTTATTCAGACCGGATGCCATCACTCCTCAGCGCTTGTGATATGAGCGATTGAGCGCCAACTACGCGCAAGTCTCGAGGTAATCGAAAAGGGCGGAAGGGATCAGAGGTTTACGAACTGCCGCTACGGCGTAATCTCCCACACCGTGCCATGGCCTTGGGCGCCGCCCGTTGTGGTTGTGCCATAGAGATTGCCAACGCTGTCGAGCACAACGCCCCCTCCGGGATTGCCGCCATCGCTTCCACCAGTGAATTGGTAGAGCTGGGTATAATTCCAGCCGCCCCCTGCAGGGCTAAGTTCGAAGACGCTGCCCTCACCGTTGTTATCTGTCCCGTACAGATTGCCGGACGCATCCCTGGCCAGGGTGTTGCTGTATAGCAGGTGGTTTTGCCCGTCTCCCGGAAAGGAGTACAGGTTCGTGAAGTTCCAACCGCCATTCATCGGAGTCAGGCTGAAAATCACATGGAAGGGATTGGTTTGGGTAATGCCATAGAGATTCCCGCTGGGGTCCAGAACGAGTCCGGCCGCGGGGCTTGCTCCGTTGGCGCCGCCTTCAAAGTTATAGATCACGCTCTCGTTCCATCCTGATCCGGAGTGTTTCAGCTGATATACCGTTCCGCCCCCATTGGAGCCTCCCTGTACGGTCGTGCCGTAGAGATTGCCGCTGGAGTCGATCGTGGGACCAGCATAGGCATAGGAGCCATCGGTAGGGTACCCAGTAAACGTGTGCAACACCTGGTAGTATCCCATCGCCCCCGCCTCGAAGACCACGTCATCGGTTTCATTTCCGGTCAGCGTGGTTCCGTAGAGAATTCCCGCGGCATCCATGGCCATTGCACCGGTTGGATTTCCTCCATCCCCACGTTCCATGAAGCTATAGAGAATCGTTTCGGTCCATGGGCAGGAGAGCGAGGGACAAATCGTGGGTCGGGGTTGCAATCGAAATATTGTGCCGCAGCCTCCCCCGAGGTCGGAGCAGCCGCCGATGCCCCCCGAATCGGTGGTGCCATAGATCGTTCCGTCGGGAGCGAGCGTGGGAGTTCCGACCGGATTCGCGCCGTCGAAGGGATGCCCTCCAAACTCGTACAGAGTTGCGAAGGTCCAGCCGGAACCTCGATGCGTCATCTTGAAAATAGCGCCGCATCCGACTCCGAATGAGCTGGCGCAGAACTCATGGGCGCCGCCGAAGGTGGCCGCGCCGTACAGGTTGTCGTAATGGTCGATTGCCAGGCTGCTGAACGGACTCGCACCGTCGGCTCCCCCGGTGAAGCTATGCAACACGGTGAACGTCTGCGCCTGGCCGCCTGCCACCAGCAGGACGATCGGCAGGATGATAAGCGAGAGCTTCGCAGCGGCTCTCGCTCCCAAGTTCAAAGCGAATGTTGAAGCTGTTGTTGGCGGGTGGTGGGTTGGCATGGCAGTACCTCCCTCGCGTGCTGGGTCAGAAGAGTATCACTAACCATGGAAGGTACAAGACAATTCTGACCTAAGATCTAAGCCACAACTGAGAGAAGCTTCAGCTTTTGAAAGATGGCTGTTGATGACAGGCAATTACTCAAAACCCGAAACTGGTGTCAATGAGTGGGGGTGGATTCTTCGTCAGCGGTAGCCAATGGTGTGGTGTACGTCGGAAGTCTCAACGGAGTATATGCTTTCGGTCTTCCGGCTCATTTGAGCTGAACGCAGGCGGTGAAAGATTCGCAGTTGTTTTTAGCTTTGGCACAGTATAATTATTCCCAGCTAAGTTTGATTCACCCCAGTTGATAGTCGGTTCCGCCAACCAAGCGTCACCTCCTCTCTCATGGCAGCGATTCTTCCTCAGCAGAAATTCAAGTAAAAGGTAGGAACATCAATATGGAACAGGGAACAGTTAAGTGGTTCAACGATGCCAAAGGTTTCGGCTTCATTTCACGTGAGAACGGCGAAGACGTTTTCGTACACTTCTCAGCCATTCAAGCTGGCGGCTTTCGCAGCTTGCAAGAAGGCCAGCGGGTCCAGTTTGCCGTCACCAAAGGCCCCAAGGGTTTACAGGCAGAGAACGTTCAGGCTGTCTAAACTGGCTGTGAAGTGCCCGGTATTCGAAAGGATGATCGGGCACTTGCCGTGTGCCCCAGGTCTCGCGGTTTCCGAGGCCTGGGTTCCAAAGGCAGGACGGACGGAGAATCACTCCCTGGTCTCAACGTCGCCAGACCAGTGCGCCCGATATGATCGCGAGTGATGGCCCATGGCGACTTGCCTGACGGGTTACGTTTTGCTCACTCCACGCGGGTTGCAGAGCAGGCCCACGCTGCAACGTTGCGTCAAGCGCGGATTGCGCGAGCAATACGCCAGTCGGCTTCACTCGACATTCGGGCAAGCCGCACATGTGCGCGGCAGGGTGAAACGGAAGACGGTGCCGTCATTGCTGGTCCCGCCGCCCCCGGTGCTCCCGTAAAAGTTGCCGTTGGGGGCCGGCACCAGCACGGCGTCAGGCTGCTGGCCATCTGAGCACCCACTCCTGCTACAGAAGCTGTAGAGCGTGGTCAGGGTCCCGCTGGGGGTGATTTTGAAGATCGATCCACAACCAAAATCACAGTAAGTGCTGGTCCCGCCGGCGTAGGTGGTCCCGTAAAAATTGCCGTCCGTGGCCTGCGCCAACGCAGCGGTGGGCGACCAGCCGTCCGCGCAGTTATTTTCAGAGCAGAAGCTGTAGAGCGTGGTCAGGGTGCCGCTCGGAGTAATTTTGAAGACGGTGCCACACCCGAACTCTGCACAATCGTGGAACTGGTTGGCTCCGCCTTCGGCGGTGGTTCCGTAAAAGTTGCCGTCATTGGCTTGCAGAAGCTGGCCGTTGGGCGCCTGGCCGTCAGGAGCCTCCAACCGGCAACCCCCGTTAGGACAAAAGCTGTAGAGAGTAGTCAGTGTCCCGCTGGGGGTGATTTTGAAGATGGTGCCGCACCCAAACTCGGCGCAGCTATTGCCGCTGGCCCCGCCGTGGCCGGTGACCCCGTAAAAGTTACCGTCCCTGGCCTGCATCAGCCCCCAGGGATTGTAGCCGTCAGGGCAGTTGCTCTGAGCGCAAAAGCGGTAGAGCGTGGTCAGCGTCCCGCTGGGGGTGATTTTGAAGATCGTCCCACACCCGTCGGTACAGTTAGCGAACCCGCCCGAGGAGGTGGTTCCGTAAAAGTTGCCGTCTGCGCCCTGCACCACTGGGCCGGCGTACCTTCCGTCAACACAGTTGGGTTGAGAGCAAAAGCTGTAGAGCGTGGTCAGTGCGCCGCTGGTCGTGATTTTGAAAACCGTGCCGGCATTATCGGCTCCGGTTCCGCCCGAGGAGGTGGTCCCGTAAAAGTTGCCGTCCGGCCCCTGCACCAGGGCTCCGTAAGGATCGAGGCCGTCAGCGCAGGAATAGGGGTAGTCGGGACAAAAGCTGTAGAGCGTGGTCAGGTTTCCGCCGGGGGTCATTTCGAAGACCGTCCCGCAGCCATGAGGACAGTAGGCTCCGCCACCGCTGGTGGTCCCGTAAAAGTTACCGTCCGAGCCTCGCGTCACTGCCGAGTCCATCCCGGCGCCGTCGTATCCCGCAAAGCTGTGCAGCGTGGTTAAGGTTTGTGCCGGCGAGACAATCGCCGTTGTGGCACAAAACGCAAAGAGGATGCAGGCGATTTTCAATAGTGTCGCTTTGTTCACGGTCCCTCTTTTCCGGTCTGGCCGGTGGCGTGGCTAGATCGGGCAGGCACTTGTGGTCGCAAAACTCTACCGGTTGATTCCCGGACCTCACCGTATGCATACATAAAATGTCGCACGTTGCCGTTAGCGTCGAGCCACAACAGCACGCGCCTGGAAATTGTGAGCCGCTGCGGCCAGAATCTTTCGATGACGGGCACATTGTATGAAAATCTATAATCGGTAAGCAAGTGGAAGGAAGCCGACGGCCTCGTATGTAGGAAGTGGACGGTTTACGCCGCGATGGAGTTCAGTCCCAACGACACATTGGCCGACGTTCACGTCAAGAAGGTTGGAACGTGTCTTTAGCGCTGCGTCACTGTTGTAACCAGGCGATTACACTCAAAACCCCTGCCCATCGTCAATGAGTGCAATGGCGATTTATCGACAGTTACAGCTGCCGCATTCGAGAAAACTTCGTTATGGCGTGATCTGCCAAACAACGCCGTTCTGGTACGCCCCGCCCTCCAAGGCGGTACCGTAGAGGTTGCCGCTGGAATCAAATACGACATTGCAATACGGATAGCCACCGTCACGGCCTCCAGTGAAATCATGGAGCGACGTGTAAATCCATCCGCTACTTGTATGCGTTAGCTTGAAAACCGCACCTTTGCTGTACAACCCATCGACATCGCTCGTGCCGTATATACCCCCGTCAGGACCTATGGTCAGGGCGCTGGTGGATCCATAGGCCGAGAAGGCGTAAAGCGGAGAGATCGTCCCGCCGTTGGAAGGAGAGAACTCAAAGATGGTGCCGTAGCCGTGGGTGCCTTCATTAGTAGTCGTACCGTACAGGTTGCCGACTGCGTCACGTGCCAAACCGCCGCTCGGAATAAGGCCAACATCGCTGTTTGGTTGAAAAGAGTAGAGGAGGCTTTCCGTCCAACCCGATCCTGAGGGACTCAATTCGAAGAGTGAACCCCAGTTCAGAGTGCCACCGGCGCCACCCACACCGTAAAAATTGCCCGCGCCATCAGGCACCACGTTCCATAACGGATTGGCAGCATTCGGTCGTCCGGTGAAGCTATAGAGGATGCTCTCCGTCCAAGACCCGCCTGACGCCGTTAGTTCATAAACGGTGCCAGCAATGTGCGCACCACCGGATCCGGTTGTGCCATACACGTTGCCGGATCGATCTAATAGCGGCGGACCCAGACTCGGGTCAATTCCGTCGCCGTTCCCCATGAACTCGTGAATGACTGTTTGGGTCCAGTTACACGAGATGCCGCCGCAGGCAGCGGGCGGCGGCCTCAAAATATAAGCAGTACCGAAGTCGGCTTGCCCCCCGCTGCTGGCTGCCCCGGAGAGAGTGCCATCTGTGCTTACCGCTGGTGCACTTGGGCCGGTACCGCTGTAAACATTAAAAGCGAAGAGCGTACTCAGCACCCAGCTGGAATTAACCTGTTTTAGTTTGAAGACTGTTCCGTACTGATCTAAGGCTGTTGTTCCGTACAAAATGCCTGCGGGATTAATTGCTACATATTCGGGTTGTCCTCCATCCTCGCGGCCAGTGAAATTGTGGATTACTGTAAAGGTCTGCGCCTGAGAAGACTGCAAGGCAATTGTTAAGGTGCAGGCAAAAGCGAGCACACACATACTTTTATGCAGGCTCTTCATCAGGGTGGGGCAAATGTGGGTGGGGTTCGTCATAATGGCCTCCTGAAACCTCAGACCGTTGACCCTTTAGCCGCCACTCTAAGCCCGATTCCCCTCAGTTTGCGGCAGAAGAATGATAGCTGTTGCGAACAGGCGATTACACTCATCATCCTGCTCCGTCCCGCTTACCTGTGCAATGGGGGTTTATTGCCGGATGTCGCCACGGCCAGCTAAGGCGTGATCTCCCACACCACGCCGTAGCCATACGGTCCGCCCGCGTTCGAGGTGCCGTACATGTTACCAGCGGGGTCGAAGGTGACAGCGCCAATCGGGTCTACTCCGCCATCGCCGTTTGTGAACTGGTAGAACGAGCTGTAGATCCACTGCCCGCCCGCACGCGTCATCTTGAAAATCTCGCCAGCCTCATCATCACCGCCGTTAGGCAACGGCCCGTAGACATCGCCACCTGCGTCGACGGTCGGCGCGGCTAGAGGTCCAATAAAATCGTATACAGTGAAGGTTTTCAATATCGCGAAGGACCAACCGCCGCTTTGTGGCATCAGTTCATACACGGAGCCAGGGTTGATATCGCCGGTCAAGCCGAAGAGATTGCCGTGCGCATCAAGGGCGAGACCTCCCGAGTTGGTGCCACTAACGCCCGGGAGCGAAGAGAGCGTGGTCTCGCTCCAACCCGATTGCGTTGGCGAGAGCTCGTATACGGTCCCGATTCCGCCCGCCCCTCCAACCTGGGTAGTGCCGTAGAGATTGCCAGCGCCGTCGATAAGCAATCCGGCGTAGGGATCGCAGCCGTCATCACCACAGGTGAAGTCCCACAGCACGCTTTCTGTCCAGTGACTGCCGGAGCGAGTCAGTTTGAAAACGACGCCATAGCCGGAACCTCCCCCGGCGGCGGTGGTTCCGTAGATGTTGCCGGCCTGATCGAAGGTCAGATCGCCCAGGAAGGGATATCCACCATCCGAGCCGCCGGTAAAGTTGTACAACACAGTTTCGATCCAAGGGCAGACGAAGCTCTTACAAGCGGATGCGGGGGGTTGCAGGCTGAAAACCGTTCCCCGGTCTTGAACGCCGCCTTCATAAGTTGTCCCATAGAGAACGCCGTTCGGGCCAAAAACCACCCGAGCGTAAGGCTGATTGCCATCGTGTTGCTGTGAACCAAAGCTGTAAAGAGGAGAGAATACCCAGCCTTCGCCCTCGTGGACAAGGCGGTAGACTAAGCCCTGGCCGTGGCTGCCACCCAACAAGGCGGTGCCATAGACCCTGCCCTGCTGATCAAGTGTCACGCCCGCGAAAGGTCCGTCGCCGTCGCCCTGGCCAGTGAAATTGTGCAGCACGGATAAGGTCTGCGCCTGAGCAGCTAGGCTAATCCCCAGAATTGCCTGCAAAATAATCAACGGAACGAAGGCCGCCGGTTTCGTTCGCAAGCAAATGCTGAAAACTGAAGCTGCGTTCCATTGGCAAGCCATACTGAATTTCCCCCTTGGCCAGCGCAAGAGTAATCACGCACTGTGGGCAGCACAACTTAATTCTGGATTACGGGCCAATCCACACAAAATATGGGTTTTGGCGGAGCTACGTGAGATTAGTTGCGAGAACAGGCCATTGCACTCAAAACCCCGTCCGGCGTCAATGAGTGCAATGGGGATATTACGCCAGTGATGAATGTAAACTTGGCTTGATGGTCTCCTCACACCAGCTTACTGAGTCAGTCGAAGCACTGTACGCCACCTTCAACGCTTATCCACTGCACGCTGATACGCACGCTTGTCCCTGCTGCCACCGCCCAGAACAGGAGCGACTGCTTCACTCCAAGCCACTGCGTCAGCTTGATGCTAACGGGATGCAGATGTTCGCGTGTGACGCCATTCTCGTTTGGGGCGACATACCCGACTTCAAGCATTTTCTTCCTCGAATATTCGAGTTGATGTCCACTCTTGATAGCCCTACTCTCGATATGGCCGATCCAGCCATCATCTACGGCAAGCTGCGTTATGGAGACTGGCTCAGCTGGCCAGAACCAGAAGTTAATGCTGTGCGCCGTTACCTGATGTTCCTTTGGCAAGCCGTCTTACAGTCAGGACCCGCTGATTGCGATGTAGAGGATTGGTTGTGCGGAATATCGCAAGCTGAAGACGACCTGTCGCCATACCTGGCTGCATGGAGCCATACAAATTCCACCGCCGCAGCCAGTCATCTAGCAACGCTGGTCACCGAACATGCTTTTGTGCAGATCGATGCTCGTCCCAGGAACTTCTGGGCACAGCGAAAAGACCAGTTCGATCAGGTGCGGAAATGGCTGCTATCGGACGCTGCAAAGGACAAACTGAGAGGCTTACCAGTTGAAGCCCAAGACGATAGCGTTCGATTGGCTATGCGAGTTTTGAACCTTGATTAGATGGCTGTTGTGAACAGGCCTTAGCATAAACGATCCGCCCAACCCGATCACTTATCAAACGGCGATGTTACGCCAATAATCACTGTCCTCTTTGTTTCTGCCCAGCACTGTATCGGGGCATGTCCGCAATGGCGTCTTCAAAGGCTTTCCTGATTTCTGATTGACTGAAGCCAATGTCCCAAAGTTCTGTCATAAGTGTGTTGATGAAGAAATCGAGGACAGGTTCGTTGGGATTGCTCGTGTGAAGATCGGCGCATGTGCTAACCAATACCCACGCCGCCTGTGACGCTCGCCGTTGCCATTGAACTTCGTCTAATTCCATGTCCGGAAGCTACCGACCTCCGATTTTGAACTGTTTGCCTTCATCGATTTCCACTGTTAGGGCGACCGTTCCTGACCGATCGTTCGGGTAGGGGTTCGGAACTGGCACAAAGTTAATGTAACCCTCAGCGGCATACCTCTTTCGAAGCTCATCGAGACCGACTAGAATTTTCTCGGTGTCGAATACGTCTTGGTCGTTTATCGCGAATGCTTGGCGGAGCTGGGAGGATGCAAACGCCTTGTTACCGGTGAACTCGATTTGCGCCAGGCGGTATTGCATTCCTTTGCGGATGCGCAGGGTCACGGCGACAGTGCGCTGGCCAGGTGTTTCGTTCAACACCTGAAGGTCCGAGGTGGTCACCTCAGCTTTGAAGCAGCCTTCCTTCTGCAACTCGTATCTCGCCCGCTCTGCGATCTCATCCAGACCGCTTTCGTCGTACTGCTGCTTGGCGATTTCGTGCTGAAGCTGCAGGAGGTCTTCGGACGAAACTAGGCTGTCGTTGGTGATCCCGATCTTCTCCACAACGAGCTTGGCCGTAAACTGAGGGGCAGTCTGCCCGAAGAGCAAAGTTGAAATCGAGAATACGAAGGCGAGGAGCAGGAGATACATTTTCCGCCTCGATTGAGCATTATAGGCATGGTACGCCACGATAGTTGGCGTAATCAGGCGTTAGCGTAAAGAACATTCGGGCACCGTCAGCGAGACTGACGGCGTGCTCATCCATCATTGAGAGTTGACAACCGGCCTACGCCGTTGCCCCTACCAGCTTCGGAGACTCTTCGTGGAACTTCACTGACACCAGCTTGGAGACGCCGGGCTCCTGCATGGTCACGCCGTACATCACGGGAGCCATGCTCATCGTCTTCTTGCTGTGGGTGATGATGATGAACTGCGTCTGCACGCTCATCTCGCGCACCAGCTCGGTGAAGCGCCCGACATTGGCTTCGTCCAGCGGCGCATCGACTTCGTCGAGGATGCAGAACGGGCTGGGCTGGTACTGGAAGATGCCGACCAGCAGCGCCAGCGCCGTCAGCGCCTTCTCGCCGCCGGATAGCAGCAGAACATTCTGCAGCTTCTTGCCGGGAGGCGACGCCACCACGTCGATGCCGCTCTCCATCGAGTTTTCCAGATCGGTCAGCCGCATGAAGCCTTGGCCGCCGCCGAACAGCTTGCTGAAGGTCTTGGCGAAATTCTCGTTGATGATGTTGAAGGCCTCTTCGAACTTCTGCCGCGAGATGGTGTCGATTTCCTTGATCGTGTTTTGCGTGTTCTCGATGGACTGCAGCAGGTCCTGCCGCTGCGTCTCCAGGAACTCGTGACGCTGCGCCGTCTCCTTGTACTCTTCGAGCGCCATCATGTTGACTGGACCCATGTTGTCGAGCCGCGTGCGCATCTCGCGATAGGTGCTGTCTTCGGTCGCGAGTTCTTCGCCTGCCAGCCGCGGCAGCGATTCGTCGGCCATCAGCTCGTCGTGCTGGACGCCGAGTTCCTGCACGCAGGTTTCGGCCATGTGTTGAATGTCGGACTTCACGCGGGCCTGCTCGGCGGCAAGTTCACCGCGCCGGTCGCGCGCCGCATCGAGCGCCTCGCGGGCCGCCTTCAACGCGTCTTCCAACTCGGCCATGCGGACGCGCACCGCCTGCAATTCCTCCTGCAATTCGCGATCGCGCTGCTGGGCCAGGTCGCGTTCCGCTGTCCAGTCGACAACCTGCTCCGCCAGACGCACGTTCTCGCTTTCGCGCTGCTGCTTCTCGGCCGCGGCGGATTCCAGCTGCGACTTCAGCTTCGCCAGGTGCGCGGAGACTTCCGAGATCATCGCTTCGATGCGCTGCACTGTCAGCATCGCGCCGCGCCGCCGCTCTTCCAGCGTAGCGACGTTGGCCAAAGCCTGGCTGGCCAGTTGCGCTGCTTCGTCGCGCCGCTGGCGCAATGACTCCAGGCTGCTCTGCGCGGACTGCATCTCCGCTTCCAGCGCTTTCTGCTTCTCTTCGTGCTCGAACAGCGCGCCCAGCTGCGAGGTGATGAACTCTTCGCGCTCGCGGCGTTCTTCGCCGACGCGACGCAGTTCGCTTTCGTAAGTGGAGAGCCGCTCGCGCACCCGCCCCATTTCGCTTTCAAGCTGACGCAGGGTGTGCTCGGAGGTCATGGCCTGCCGCTCGGATTCGCGCTTCTCGTCTTCCAGCCGTTGCAGCAATCCGGTCAGTTCCGTGATGTCGCGTCCAAGGGCGGCGATATAGGTTTCCTTCTCGCCCATCGCCCGCTCGACTTCGCCCATCTGGAGCAGCACGTCGCGCAGCTCGCGCTTCATCGAGAGCGGTCCCTGGGTGCGCTGCTTGCCACCGGTCACGGTGACGTTGTGGAAGCACTCGCCCGACTGCGACAGGAAGAACGCATCGGGATTTTCCAGCGCCAGGTTCCGGCCGACCTCCGGGTCCGGGACGATGTAGCCGTTGCCCAGCTTGGGCAGAATCACTTCCAGCGACTTGCCAAAGCCATCGAGCACGCGAATGCAATTCTTCAGCGGCACCACCGCGTCGCTGTGAGTCACGTGGTTCGCGACTTCGTCGAAGTTGAAGGAGAACTTCGCCTGCGAATCTTCGGGATGAACCAGGAACGTCGCGCGGCCATCGACATCGGAGCGCAGCAGGCGCAGGCCTTCGTCGGCCGCATCCCACGACTTCACGACAATGTAATTCAGCTCGTCGCGCAGGAAGTCGTCGACCACGTGCTCGTAACGGCCTTCGACTTCGAGGAAGTCGGCCAGCACGCCCACGGGCGCGCGGCCACCTTGCAACGATCCCGAGGTGAAGAGCTTGCGCACCGACTCGGTCGCATATCCATGCTCGGCGATGACGGCTTCGAGCGAGCCGCGCTTGCCCATCATGCTGGCGTACTGGCCGCGCAGGGAATCGAGATGACGCTTGGCTTCAGTCTCGGCGGTGCGCTTTTCTTCCAGTTGCTGGCGCGTGCCCGTGATTTGCTCGGCAAGTGCGTTCACGCGCTGCGAAGCGCTTTCGAACTCCAGGCCAAGCTGACCGCGCTGACCACCGAAGCTTTCCAGTTGCTGCTGCGCCGTCGAAGTCTCGTCGGTCAGGCGCTGGAACTCGCGTTCGAGCGCGGCAATGCGTTCTTCGGCTTGCGTGATGCGATTGCGGATTCCTGAAACGGTGGAGACTTCCTGCAGGATAGCGTTACGCCGCTGCTCCTGCTGCTGCTCGATCTCGACCAGCGAGGCTGAGGCTGCCGAGGCTTCCTGCTGGCGCTGCTGCAATTCCTGCTGCGCCTGGGCAACGTCGGCGCTGGCCGACTCCAGCGTTGCGCGGTCGGTCTCGAACTCCTGTTGCAAGCGGCCCAACTGCTCTTCGGTGTTGGCGATCTCGGCTTGAGCTCCGGCGGAGCGGGCATCGAGTTCGGCGCAACGCTCTTCATTGGTGCGGCGGCGGGCGGCGGCGCGATCCAGATCGAGCGCCAGCGAATTCAGCTTCTCGCGGTTCTCCGTGCCTTCTCGTTCAATCGCATAACCACGCTGAGTGCGCTCGCCGTGCTCGGTTTCCATCTGTTGCACAGCTTCGCCCTGGCTGTGAATGTCGCCGGCAATCTCTGTGAGTTGCTGGTCGAGCGAAGTCGCATCGGCATCGAGTTGCGCGAACTTGCTGGCCAGAACGATGCGCAGCTTGTCGCGCATCTCGTCGCGCAGCTTCGCATAACGCTCGGCCTTCGAGGCCTGCCGCTTCAGCGAATTCATCTGGCGCGTCACTTCGTCGAAGATGTCGTTGATGCGTGACAGGTTCAGCTTGGCATCTTCCAGCCGCGCTTCCGCCAGCCGCTTGCGAGCTTTGTACTTGGTGATACCGGCGGCTTCTTCAATGATGGCGCGGCGATCGGTGGGCTTGCTGCTCAGGATCTGGCCGATGCGGCCCTGCTCGATGATGGCGTACGACTCCGGGCCAAGGCCGGTGCCCATAAAGATGTCTTGAATGTCGCGCAGGCGGCAGAGCTTGCCGTTCAGCAGGTACTCGCTTTCACCCGAGCGGAACAGGCGGCGCGTGATTTGGATTTCGCCGGCCTTGAACGTCCGCTTGAATTTGCGGCGGCGAATCTTAAGGACCACGTTCGGCCCACCCTCCCGCTGAAGCGGGAAGGATGGGGCACCCGCACCGTCCGTGTTCTCACCTTCAGTAGAGGCCTCAGCTGAAGGGTTTGCGCTCGCCTCAGGCGACTGCGCTTCTTCGTCGCCTTGTCCGGGACGAACTTCTTCGGAGTGGCGCTCGACGTCGGCGGCTTTGTCAGCGCGCAGCGCAGCCTCGTCCCAGTCATCCGGCATGTCGTCTTGAATATCGATTTCGGGTTCGGCGAACTCGCCGTAGACTTCGGGGTCGACCAGGGTCAGGGAAACCTCGGCCATGCCGGTCGGCTTGCGATCGCGCGTGCCGGCGAAGATGACGTCCTGCATGTGCACGCCGCGCAGCAGCCGGGCCGACTGCTCGCCCAGCACCCAGGAAATGGCGTCGGAAATATTCGACTTGCCGCATCCGTTGGGACCGACAATGGCCGCAATACCGTCGCCTTGAAAGCGCAGATCGGTGCGGTCACAAAATGATTTGAAGCCGAGAATTTGCAGCTTCTTCAGTTTCAGCAAGGCGAACTCCTTCAAGTAGCCGGCGCAGGACGATTTTCTGAGTTGGACGCCTTCGGGTTACGGCGGCGACCAAAACCCCCCGTAAACCCCGGTTTTTCCTAAGGACAAGCCAACTTTACGTCCGATTGGAGGGAGGGGTCAAGATGCAAAACACTACATCTTGTGCCCGTCCTGTGCAAAACGCAGCATATTGCACCGCCTTTGCAGCAAACCGTGGGCCACAGGTATGACGATGAGGAAATGAGGACGGGAAACAGCACCAGAGTTAATGCAATTGTAGGAGCATGGGCAATCGACTTCAAGGGCCAAAGGCGGGGAGTATCTGCTCGATTACCGGGTTTGGCCCGAGGGACGTTCTCTAACTCGGGACGTATAGCAGATCGCCAGTTTCCTCTCCATTACCCAGCCCGCGAAGGCGGAAGCGCGGCGAACCTGGACCATGCGGCCAAAGTAGATTCGAGTTGCGGAGTGGCGGCAATGTTTAGCCGACAGCCGATGCCTGAGGCTTGGCGTGTGTCTTTCCACTGCTGGCGAAGGCCATGACCACCGCCATCCCCGCCACTCCCATCATCAGGAACACGCATGGCGGCCAGCCTCCGGCTACCCAGGTCCATCCTGTGACGGTAGCTCCCAGGCTTCCGCCGATGTAATAGAACGTCACGTAAAGTCCGGCAGCGGACGAGCGCGCCTTGCCGGCCACCACGCCGGTTTGTACCGTTCCCACCGCCTGATAGATAAACACTCCCGACGATGCCAGCGCCAACCCGACGATAATCACCGGCAACGAGTGCACCAGCGTCAGAAGAAGTCCCACAGCGGCGAACCCGAAACCGGCCGCGGAGGTCACGCGAATCCCGTAATGATCGAGGCATCGTCCGGAGAGCGGCGTCACAATCAGGCCGAAGAGGTAGACGAAAAAGATGCTGCCCAGCTGCGCCGAGTTCAAATGGTAGGGCGGAGCGGCAAGATAGAAGTTCGCGTAAGTAAACGTTCCTACCAGGCAGAACAGGGCGGCAAATCCCATGCCGAAGACTGCCAGCAGCCGCGGGTTCCACAAATGCTGTTTGGTATGCGAGATGGAATGGCGAACTGCCTCCGCGCGAACAAAGTTCTTGGCCACCGGCAGCCAGCGTTGCACCATGATCGCTCCTGCCAGATTGACTACGCCGATCACGAGGAATGCATCGCGCCAGTCGAAGTGATGGGCCACCATGCCGGAGATATAGCGTCCGCCAAAACCGCCCAGAACCGTGCCCGTAATGTACGAAGCCATCGCGCGGCCGACATAGGCTCCGCCAAACTCCTCGCCAACGTAGGCCATCATGACGACGATTACGCCGGGCACGAACAGCCCCTGCATGAAGCGCCAGAAGATGAGCTGGTGAAGATTCTGCGAGGTCGCCGCCAGCAGCGTCGGAACGGTGATCGCATACAAGGAAGGAACGATGATCTTCTTGCGGCCGATAGACTCCGCTAGAAGCCCGATGAACGGCGCGGTCAGCGCGACCGCAAGAATCGTGGCGCTGACGGTGAAGCTGACCGCGATTTCCGAGGTGTGATACAGCCGCTGTAGGTAAGGGAGTAGCGGCTGCGTGTCGTAAACGTTGAGGAAGGTACACATACCGGCGAGCATGCAGGCCGCGATGGCCACGCGGGAGGGCGAGTTCGGCTTGTCTAACGTTACGACTGCAGTCGGGATGGCAACATCCATCGCGGAAAGCTCGCTAGGTGCTGACTGATGGACGTGTCCTAAGCAGGAGCGAAGGTCCAACGCAGGGATTATAGCGACCAGGAAAAATTGCTAGAGCAGAATCAGGGTAATTCCCTTGTTTCCCCGACCCAAGTCCCCATCGGCCTTCAGCTCCGGCATCTGCTTGAGCAGCGCCCAGCTTCGCTCGTCACTCTTCCGCCAGTTTTCGCCGTAAATGCAATCGCGAATCTCGCGCCGCTCGGCCATCTGACGCAATGTCGATTGCAGTGCGATGCGCAGGTCGCCTCCCACTCCAGTCGAGCCATAGCCATGCACTACCTTCAGCACTTTGATCCCCGACTGGCGGGCTAGCTGAATCTCATCTTGAAGGCGGGCACGCGCCTGCTCGACGCTGGGCATGCCTTCCTTCAAGATCACGGTCTTCATCGTGGCGGCTGCATGCCTTGCATCATCATTCCCATATCCATCTTGTGGTAGCCGGCGGGAACCTGGAAGAGGCTGGCGTCGGGTTCGCCTTCCTTAATATTCGTCAGCTCCCAGGTTGAATCTTCGCTCACCGACTTGATAGGGAAGTGCAGCTTCTGATCGATCCAGACGTTGGACACTTTGCCGTTCTTGCCGGTGACCTGCCAATGATCGCAGCTGCGGCCATTTACCTGCTCGACGCCAAGATTCTTGCAGGTGGAACCTTCATCGTAGGCGCAAGGATTGCTGGGATCGCGAAACGGTTTGATGCTGGGCGCCATTCCTGGCCGGTGCGCCATGGCTGCCTGATCGGCGTTGAACTCCATGTACATGTGCTGCTGGGGCATCAGCATGTCGGTCGTCTGGGTGGCGAGGTTGGTGATCAGGATGGAGGCACCATGAGGCCCGGTGTCCATGTCCATGCGCATATGGCCCTGGGTGAAGTACATCTTTCCGTTCATCTCGCGGGCGCCTTCACTGCCATGGGTCGAGGTGAGGTGCATGTCGGCGGAGAAGGGACTGATTTGCGGGACCTGCGCGATTGCCGGCAGCGTCAGCAGAGCAGCAAAAAGCATGGCCAAAACCAGACGAAGTCGCAATTTCAAGAGAGAGCTCCTCAAGGTGCAGGGAATAGGCCTCGAACGTAGCAGCCCGAAGCCGCCCAACAGTGTACGATGAAAGGCGGAAAAGCGAGTTCAGAATTCGACGAGCCCAATATCCTGCTGATCTGGCCGCCGGTCGCTTAAATGTAGATATGGCCGGGCCTGTTGAACTATATTTCTATTCAAGATTCAACATTCACGACCTGTCGGCGGACCGCTGCGGACCGCGAAGGAGATACGCCTGATGGGCGCAACTGGAATGTGGACGCGTAAGGCCGATACCGCCTCCACCGGCGATCCGCAGGTGCTGGTGGTGGTGGAAGGAGCCGACCGCCGCACCATCGTCCTCGATCACTTTCCGTTCACCATTGGCCGCCGCACCGATCGCGACCTGGTTATGGCCGACCCGCGCGTTTCGCGCGAACACGCTCAATTCATCACTGAGGTGGACGGCGTCTACGTCATCGACCAGGCCAGCCGCCATGGGACGTTCGTCAACGGCGAACGCATCAACCGCCGCAAGCTGAACCGCAACGATCACGTGGAGTTCGGCGTCCAGGGTGGACCGCATGTGCTGTTCAGCCCCGACCGCTCGCCCACCAGCGCGGCGCAACAGTTCCTGAGCCAGTTTTCCACGTGGAAGCCTGCCGCCGGCGCCGGTTCCGACCTGGAGATGCTGAACGTTTTCCTCGAGGCAGCGCGCAAGCTGAACACCAGCGGCGTACTCGACGACGTTCTCAACGCACTGCTGGAAGCGGCCTTGCGCTTGACGCGTGCCGAGCGCGGCTTTGTTTTCCTCCGCGACTCCGATGGCGAACTCCGGCTTGCGGCCGGTCGCGACAAGGCTGGCTCGAGCATCACGGACGACAGCACCATCTCGCGCTCCATCTTGCGCGATGCTGCCAAGAGCGCTTCCGAATTTCTGGTCACCGACACCGACGACACCGGCAAACTGGCCGGACGCGAGAGCGTGGTGGCGCACAATCTGCACAGCGTCATCTGTATTCCGCTGCGCAAGACGGTGATTCAGGAAAAAGTTAAGGACGACACCAAGTCGGGCGAGCTGACCGATATCCAGGGCGTGCTTTATCTGGACGCGCACTTCCTGTCGGGCAAGCTTTCTTCGGTCAGCCACGACATTCTGCGCACCATCGCCAATGGTGCCGCCACGCTGGTGGAGAACGCCGCGCTGGTGCAGGCCGAAGATGCTGCGAAGCGCTACCGGCAGGAGCTGGCGATTGCTTCCGAGATCCAACAGCGTCTGATGACCGTGACCGTTCCCGAGGTCCCGTTCGCCAAGGTCAATGCCGTCAGCTATCCCTGCAAAGACATTGGAGGAGATTTCTTCGACCTGGTGTACACGGACAAAGGGTTGTCGCTGATTGTGGCGGATGTTTCCGGCAAAGGTGTTTCGGCAGCCGTGGTGGCGTCGATCCTACAGGGCATGTTGTATTCGCAATTGGCGCGAGACTCCGCTCTACCGGAAATGATTTCGGCGGTGAACCGCTTCCTGTGCGACAAGGTTGCGGGACAGAAGTATGCGACGCTGGTCATCGCGAGGCTTTGTAATAACGGCGATCTGGAATTGATCAACTGCGGCCATGTACCGCCGTTGCTCGTCTCGGACGGAAAGACCATCAAACTGGAAGAGGGCAATCTTCCGGTCGGACTGGTTCCGGTGGCGGAGTTTACGGCGCAACGGATCAAGCTGAAGACTGGCGACCGGCTGCTGCTGGTGACCGACGGCGTGACCGAAGCGGAAGATTCGACCGGCGAGTTCTTCGGCAACGATCGTCTCGAGGACTGCTGCCCGCAAGGATTGAAGTGCATCGAGCAAGCGGTTACGACGTTCCGCGGCGACACGCCGTTGACTGACGACTTCACCATCACCGAGATGATTTATCGCGGCGAGAGTTAGTTGACGTTGCGCAACCGCCACTTAAGTAGGAGTGCTTCCGGATAACGTATAACAGCCATTTTGTGGGCTACCGATCACCGGAAAGTCTTGGCTGACCAGCGTAACTATGTTGTAATAGATCTTTATTCTACGTAGCTGCTCCACTACAAAGAACAATGTATTTATTGCCACTTCTAAATATCTGGACCTCCGGCCGCATCGGGTCGCAATTCGTTTCAAGCGTGCCTCAGCGCAGGCTGGGTTATGCTTTCGCTTTCTGCGCATTCCTGCTGTTCGCTTCCTTCCCCATGTTTGCGGTAACCCACGCAGTCACGCATGCGCGCATTCATCACAGCCGTCATGCCGTTCTTCGAGCAGCGACTGCGATGCCTCATCACTACCGGGGACACTACCAGGTTGGATTGGGACGCTGGACGCCGATGTTCCCTGGCTCCCACGACATGCTGGTGCGCGAGAACGAAGAGCTCGATCGAATGCAATTGCCGCGTATCTCGGACGATTACGAGCTCACACGTTACGAACTGTCGCAGGACCTGGTGCCGGTTTCGGAATCGGACGCGCTGAAGATTGCCGCCGACCTGCCCGACAATCGCCGTTACTGCCGCCCCTGGACGCGTGACTTTCTGCAGGACTTCAGCGAGGCGTTTTACGAGCAGTTTCACAGCCCCCTGCAGGTGAACTCCCTGGTTCGCACCGTCGAGCAGCAGCACCGGCTGCGCCGCTGGAACCGCTTTGCGGCGCCTGAGTTCGGCGACACCGCATCGACGCACCTGACCGGCGTCACTTTCGACATGTCGCGCCGCGGCCTGACCTACGAGCAGTATGAGTGGATCCGCAACTACCTTCTCCCGCTGCAGGCGGAGGGATTCGTCGATCCGATCGAGGAGCGTCAGCCGGTTCTGCACGTCGTTGTGTATGAGAAGTATTCAGGACGCAACGATCAGAAGAGCGCGTGGTCGGAAGCCAATGAGCCGACCGAGATGGATCCTTACGGAAGCGCCACAGGCGGCACCATCACCGGACCGCCGGCTACTCCCACCAGCGTAGCTGCAACCACCGGTGGCGGAAGCCAGCCGTAGTCAGGAGTGGTAGTGGTCAGTGGCCAGTACGAATCAAAGCTGCTTTCGCGTTTCCGAAAGCCGTTAGACATCCAAGTACGCCTGGCTGATGTTTTTTCTGAAAATTCCCGCAAGCTCACAACGGCATGTCTCAAGTTAGCGCTTTCTGTTTGCATAACCAGGCGCCGATTGCGAGCGTATTCCACTAGCCACTAGCCACCGCTTTTCAACGCCATCACAAGCAGCTTCCGCTCGGTCATGTCTTCAATGGCGTAGCGCAAGCCTTCGCGGCCCAGTCCCGAGTCCTTAACGCCGCCGTAAGGCATTTGATCCACGCGGAAGGTAGGAACGTCGCCGACGATCAATCCTCCGACGTCAATCTCCTCGAACGCAGTCTGGATGAGTACGGCGTCGCGCGTCATCAGTCCGGCTTGCAGTCCGTACCGCGAGGCGTTGATCAGACGCACCGCCTCGTCGAAACTCTCGTACGGTTCGACCGTGACGACAGGTCCGAAAATCTCCGCGTTGTTGACGCGCATATTGGGACTGGTGTCGGTCAGCACTGCCGGCTCGATCATGGAGCCCTTGCGCGTTGCCGCCGCAAAGCAGCTTAGCGCCCGATTGCACGGCCTCGTCAATCCATTCGGCGACGCGGACCGCATCCTGCTCGCGGATCAGCGGCGGAACGTCGGTCGTTTCGCGTGCCGGATCGCCGCACTTCAGCTTGCGCACGCCCTGCACCAGCTTCTCTTTGAACTGTTCGAAGACCGGCTGGTGCACCAGAATTCGCTGCACCGAGATGCAAGTCTGTCCGGCGTAGGAGAAGCCTCCGGCGACGCAACGTTGCACCGCATAGGCTACGTCAGCGTCACTGTGCACGATGACGCCGGCGTTTCCGCCGAGCTCCAGGGTGACGCGCTTCTTGCCCGCCCGATTCTTCAGGGCCCAGCCCACGGCGGCGCTGCCGGTGAACGTCAGCAGCTTGATGCGATCGTCTTCCACCAGAATTCCGGCGCTGTCATTCGACAGCGGCATGACGGCGAACGCGCCATCGGGCCACGGCGTGTTGTCCACGATCTCGGCCAGCATGAGCGATGAGATCGGCGTTTGTGGCGCAGGCTTCAGGATCAGCGGGCATCCGGCGGCAATTGCGGGAGCAACCTTGTGCGCCACCAGGTTCAGAGGGAAGTTGAATGGCGTAATCGCGAACACTGGTCCCAGCGGAAATCGCCGAACCAGGCCCCAGCGGCCCGCAGCCGATTCCAACGTGTCCAGCGGAAGATACTCGCCGTAGATGCGTGTGCTTTCCTCGGCTGCGACCTGGAAAGTGTAGATGGCGCGCTCCACCTCCAGCCGCGCGGTCTTGATCGGTTTCGCAGCTTCCGCGCAGATGGTGCGGGCAAATTCATCTTTGCGGTCAGTGATGCCCTTGGCGATCTCATGCAGAATGGCGGCGCGCTGCTGCGAGGACAGGCGGCGCGTCACCGCAAACGATTGCACCGCTGACTCGATGGCAACCTCCACATCGCTGCGCTCGGCCTCGCTCACCACTGCGATGACGCTATGGTCGTACGGCGAGCTGACCACCGACTCGCGACCGTGCGTACTCCAGTTACCATTCAGGAAAAACCCCATGCTGCGTATGCTGGACGTTGTCTGGCTCATTCTGACCTCGTGTTTCCATAGGGTTGGATGCTGAAGATCGCTCGTGTGGCATACATACCACAATCTGAAGGCGATGAAATAGCCGATTTAATTGTCTGCGACCGGTTTGCCTGCGAACCGCGCAGCTCAGAGTTCGAATCTAACATTGTGGCGCCATTGGGAGTGTCCCATGAAAGACTCTGAGACCGAATACATTGTCGAATTACAGCCACGGATTGCCGAGCGGCTGGAGAGGTTGGGTTTCAGCGACACGGCATACCGAGATGTCCTGGTGCACGGCTTGGCTGAGGTGGCTTCGCGAAGCCGCACTCTGGACCGCCAGGCGCTGCCGCTTTTTCTCACGCTGGATCATCAGCATCGCCACGCTTTGGCCGAGGTGACGATTGCTCTGAAGAATCACCTGGACGCGATGGAAGATTCAATCTGCGACGTGCGTTCGTCCTTGAGCGCGCTGACCGATTTCCTGTTGAGGGATGGAGACCGTTCGTCAGTTGTCGAATGAGACGAACGAGAATTTTGACGCGAGTCGAACGAGCTTGAGCACTTTGTAAACTTTCACGTTGACGCCGCGGAACACGACTGCAACCTCGGCGTGTTGTGCACGTTCAGCCAATTCCTCGATCGCAATGAGGGCGCTCGCGTCGATCCGTTGTACCGCGGAGAAATCCAACAGCAATTCGCTCGTGGTGCCGCCAATGCTGGCGGTTGCCTCTCGCAGCGTTTGTACCGGGCAGTCACCATCAACAAGTAAGCAGGTGGAAGTTGTCATGCGAATGCCTCTTCCTTGAGAACAGAGGACGTAACAGCCGCTGGAGCTTCTTGAACTCCACGGCCACGGTAAGCCGCCCAGTAGAGTTCCATCAGCTCTTTCACCAGCGGCATGCGCGGGTTCGAGCGCCAGGAGGGATCGTCGAACGCGACCTTCACCAGGTCCGGCATGGCAAGCTCGAACTGTTCCCGTGAGATCCCAAGCGCGGCGATGGACCGCGGCACCTCGAGACGGTCGAGCAGTTGCACGGTCGCCGCTACCAGCTTCGCCACCTTTTCCTCCACGGTGTTGCCGCCCAGTCCAAGCAGGTCGGCGATCATGGCATATTTCTTGTGGGCGACGTAGCCCCGCTGATTCGGCGAAGGCATGAACTTGGTTGGCGTGGACGCGTTGTAGGCAATGACGTGCGGCAGCAGGAGGGCATTCGCACGCCCGTGCGAAATTCCGAAGCGTGCGCCAAAAGCGTGCGCCAGCGCGTGATTCACGCCGACCGAAGCATTCGAAAAAGCGATTGCCGCGATGCATGCCGCGTTGTGCATCATGCTGCGGGCCTCTTCGTCATGCGGGTTGTCGTAGACCTCGGGCAGATATTTGAAGACCAGCCGGATCGCCTGCATAGCATTGGAGTCGGTATAAGGCGAGGCGTAGATGGACACGGCCGCTTCCAGCGCGTGGGTCAGGCAGTCGATGCCGGTGTCTACCGTAAGTACTCTGGGCATCGACATGACGAATTGCGGATCGACGATGGCAACATCCGGGGTCAGCGAGTAGTCGGCGAGTGTCACCTTGACGCCGCGCGCTTTGTCGGTCATCACCGCGAAGGGTGTGACCTCGCTGCCCGTGCCACTGGTCGTCGAAATAGCAATCAGCCGCGCGTGATTGATTTTTTCCGTTGGGTATTGCACCACCCGCTTGCGTATATCGAGGAAGGGCGCAGCCAGTTCTTCCAGATCGGCGTCAGGCGACTCGTACTTCAGCTTCATGATCTTGGCCGCGTCAATTACCGAGCCGCCGCCCAGCGCGATGATCTGGTCAGCTTTGTAGAAGTTCAATGCCTCGACGCCTTGCGCGATGATCTTGATGTCCGGCTCCGCGTCGGGAATGATGGTGACGCGCACCTGCGTGCCCGGCGGAATCGCTCGCCGCACGATGTCGGCATGTCCGATCTGTTCCAGCGCCGGGTTGGTGATGATCAGGGTCGAGCGCGACGTGAAGTTGCGCAGGTTCTCCACCGCATTCATGTTGAAGTAAATCTGGTTGGGAACTCGGAACCACATATGCGCCTGTGTCCTTCGCGCCATGCGCTTGATGTTCAGATAGTGATAGACGTTGACGTTGTCGGTGGTGCTGTTGCCGCCGCCGGTGCCGCAGCCGAACGAGAACGTCGGAACCATGTCGTTGTAAACGCCGCCCAGGGCACCGATCGAACCCGGCGAGTTGACGATGATCCTGCCGGCATTGATGACGTCGCCGAACCGGCGAATGATCTCCTCATTGTTGGAAAAAACGACCGCAGTATGTCCCAGTCCGCCGGCATGATTCACGTCCACGCAGACCTTGAGGGCCTCGTCCGTGGATTTCGCGCGATACACCGCCAGAACAGGGAACAGCTTTTCGAATGACAACGGGTACTTACGCCCCACGCCTTTGATGGGAGCGATCAGAAGTTTGGTCTTAGGCTTGACAGCGATGCCGACGAAACGGGCGATAGTCGTGGCTTTCTGGCCGACTGCCATAGGCTGCATGAAGCCGGTTGCAGGATCGATGACGGTGCGGCTGAGCAATTCCGTTTCCTGCTCGTTGCAAATGTGCGTACCCAGGTCGGCAAACTTCTTCAGCACGCGATCGTAAATCTCGTCGTCGATGACCACGGTTTGCTCGGAGGCACAGATGGTCCCGTTATCAAACGTCTTTGAGGTGATGATGTCGACTACGGCCATGTCAAGGTCGGCGGTCTTCTCCAGATACACCGGGGTGTTGCCCGGACCAACGCCCAGCGCGGGCTTGCCCGATCCGTAGGCCGCCTTCACAACGCCCGGACCTCCGGTTGCGTCGATCAGCCCAACGTCTTTGTGGTGCATCAGGTAGGCGTTATCGTGCAGCGTGTGCGACTCCAGGCAGGTGAAAACTCCCTCCGGCGCTCCGTGCTTCACCGCTGTCTCGTACATGATCCGTACTGCCTCGGCGCAGCAGCGCCATGCCGCCGGGTGCGGGCTGAAGATGACCGCATTGCGCGTCTTGATGGCCATGATGCATTTGAAGAGCACTGTCGACGTAGGGTTGGTGACGGGAGTCAGCGACAAGATGACACCGATGGGTTCGGCGAGTTCGACCAGTCCATGCTCCGAATCTTCGCGAATCACTCCGACGGTGCGTTTGTCCTTCACATAGTTGTAGACAAACTCGGTGGCCACCATGTTCTTGATGGCTTTGTCTTCCAGCACGCCGATTTTCGTTTCTTCGATGGCCAGTCTCGCCAAGTCCTGCGCGGCCTCCAGGCCAGCAAGGACCATCGGCTTGACGATGCGGTCGACATCTTCCTGCGTGCATTGTGAAAACGCGGCTGCCGCCGTCCGGGCCTGCCTGACCAGATCTTCCAGGTAGTTCGTCCGCTCTTCGCTAAGGTTAGTTAACTCGTTACCCATTTGCCCTTCTCGCCCGGCGTGTCCGCCGAATGCACCAGTTTCAGTATCGCGGGCGACGAACGAAGGGACAGTGAGCCAAATCACAGCGAGATGTGAGGCAGCGCGGGATGGTTCTATTTATCGTGCAGCTGTTTTCCGACAAAGACCTGTTTCCACTGCGAGTTTCCAGCCGATAAAGATTCAGTTACTACCAATGGTAGTAAGTAAAGCCAAGGAATAGGCTTCGGATTTTGCAAACAACTCCAGGCCAATTGGAGGCATTTCCATGCCATCGACGTCTGCTGCGATGCGTCAGGGTATTTCCACATTCCTGATCGCCGCCAGCTTTCTTTTCCTGCCCCTCGCTCTCAGGGCACAGAATTCCACCAGCACACTGCGCGGTGTGGTCCAAGATGCAACCGCCGGGCGCGTGGCGGGCGCCCAGATCGTCGTCCGGTTAGCGGGATCAGGAGCCTCCATCGCCCGCGAAGCAACGGCAAACGATCGCGGAGAATTTCGGATTGACGGCCTTCTCCCCGGTCCCTATCAGGTAGTCGTCACGGCCAAAGGTTTTGGGGAGGCCAAGGCCGATGTAGACACTGCAGTCAGCGTGGTGCGCGATATCACCATCACCCTCAAACCCGCAGGCGGCCATGAGACGGTGAATGTGCAGGGGAGTACTTCCTCGATTACCACCGAAACGCTCGATACGTCGAGCGCTGTGCGTGGCGGTGTAGTCGACAGCCATGACCTCGAAACGTTTCCGCTACCGGCACGCAGCTTTGCCAACATCGCCTATCTAGTACCCGGAACGGAACCTGTTGAGCCCTCCGACCCTACCAAGGCGCGTATCACTGCAGTCTCCACCGGCGGAAGCTCCGGCTTGAACAACGAACTGTCGGTTGACGGTGCTGACAACTCCGACGACTGGATCGGCGGCTTTCTGCAGAACTTCTCGCCGGACGGCCTGCAGGAATTTGCCGTGCGCACCTCGAATGAAGATGCCGATACCGGATGGACGACTGCCGGGTCCGTCGTGATTACCACCAAGCACGGCACCAACGAGTGGCACGGCGACGCCGCTGTCTTCGAACGCGCGGCAGGGCTGAACGCCCGTTTTCCGATTGAGAATCCGGCGGAAACCTGCACGGACGGCGTTTGCGTACACAATCCCAAGCAGCCGTTCTCACGCCAGAACTATGTGGGCACGATCGGTGGCCCCATTAAGAAAGACAAGCTGTGGATCTTCAGTTCCTTCGAGACCGTGCAGGAAGATGCGAGCATCGCCTATAGCCCGAACAGCATGACGCAATTCAATGCGCTCTCGCAACTGGCGTCACAGGGCCTGATCACCGGCTCTCCTTCCATCGCCACCCCCTCTTTTGTTCCTATTCCATTTCGCGACTACATGGGTACAGTGCGCTTCGACTGGGCGCAGTCGGCGAAGTCGAGCTGGTTCCTGCGTACCTCGATGGACAGCTATGTCACCAACAACAACCTGGTGCAGCAGGGCACGCTGCCGTCAACCGGTTTGCTGACCCATGACAATTACTGGAATGTGGCGCTCAGCAACACCTATGCATTCAGCCCAAGCACGGTCGGCAATCTGGTTCTCGACGCCAGCTTGTTGCACCTCACGCAGACTCGGAATTCGAATCTGGGCTACGCGCTGGCCTTTCCCTTCAGTTCCACAGCACTGACCATTTCCGGTTTCGAAACCTTTGGCGACAACCAATTCGCTACTCCTATCACTTTGTTTCCCGACCTGCGCAATCAGCAGAAATATCAGGTCCGCTACGATTTGAGCCACGTTGTGAATACCCATTCGCTCAAGTTCGGAGTCGACTTTATTCACGAACCGGTGCTGAGCGGAGCGTTTCCCGGCAATGCCGAGACGCTAGCCCAGTACGCCAATAACCCAACTTATTACATACAGAACCCCGGCTCCTTCGGAACCTTCAATCCGCAGTGCGTCAATTTCACACCGACGGATGGCTCTACCTGCACCTTCACTCCCGCCGGCGACGGAAGCTTCACGCAGAATATTCAGCGTATGGCCCTGTACGCTGAGGACTCCTGGCGGGTCACGCCCACACTAACTCTCAACTATGGCTTGCGTTGGCAGTCGACCTGGGGGTTATTCGAAGGTTCGGGACGAAGTCAGGCCAATAACGCCGCGCTCATAACGATGCAGGCATTGCAGATTCCGGTGGTGCCCGGCCTGCCGCACGATGACCACCACCAGTTCGCGCCTCGCATTGGGTTCGCATGGTCTCCCGGCAACAGCGGGACCACGGTAATTCGCGGTGGCTTCGGCATCTACTACGACGATCTGGCACAGAACGGATGGGCGACTGCATTCCAAGGCGTGAACGGCTCGAACTACACGACTGGATCGTGCGCCCTGACTGGAAGCCCGGGCAATTACTCCCTGGTCGGTGCCGGCTGCCTGACCGGAGGCAACTCGGCCACGGGAAACGTGATTGGCTCCCCCTACACAACGCCGTACAACATTCATATTACCGCTGGCGTGCAGCACGCTTTCAATAACCAATGGCTGATGAGCGCCGATTATGTCTATGAGGACGGCGTTCATGGATACCGCGCCTTCCCCTATACCGGCGGCTTGAACCTGACCACGCCGCTGATCCCTACGTCCGATCCGAACTATGCCGCCGATCAGGCGAGTGTGGTGCCCAACGTCAACGTATTCCAGGCGGACAACCGTTCCAAGTACAGCGCGCTGATGCTGCATCTGGCAGGCAATACCAGCCGCTTCAATCTGGTTGCGAACTATACCCTTTCCAGGGCAAACACCTGGGGCTGCCTGCTGGGCGAATTGTTTGACTATGTTGACGGCGTTTGCCAGGAGCCGAACGGGCAGCTGAATGCTTTCGGGCCCGGAGACTACGGACCGTCTGGCGAAAACGTTACCAGCCGCTTCGTGCTGGCCTTCACGGTACACGTTCCTGGTGGATTCCTTATTAGCAGCGTCAATCAGTTCGAGAGCGCGCGCCCCATCACCATTACGAACGCGGACAATACCAACCGCATCTACGTGAACGGAATTCCCACAAGCCTCGACGAATTCCGCGGCACGCCTTACATGCAGACGGACCTGCGCGTCACGCGTCCGTTCAAAGTCAACGAGCGCTGGACGATCCTGCCGTTCATCGAGTTCTTCAATCTCTTCAACCGTAACAATCCCGGAGCGAACTTCGCCGTCAATGTCGTGCAGCTTCCGGTTCCCCCATCGCAGATGGTGCCAGATCCAGTCACGGGAATCACCAATATCACCAGTGTTTGCACCAACCCTAGCTGCTCCCAAACCGTACCCCTCACCAGCCTGAAGCAGCTTGAGATACCCGAGGGAGCGCTGGGTGACTTCTTTGGGCCAGGAACGACGGTCGGTATTCCGTTCGCTGCCCAGCTCGGAGTGCGGGTTACCTTCTAGGCTTTTGCAAGAGAGTGATCCTGGGAACTTAAAACGAAAGCCAGCCTGATGAGGGCTGGCTTTTTCGTGTAACTCCAAACCGGAAACCGTTCTTACTTTTTCAGGGAAGCAACGTAAGACGCGATGGACTTGGCCTGATCTGCGCTCACACCGGCTACGGCCTTGGCGTGCGGGGCCTTTTTGCCGGCCGCGCCGTTGGTCAGAAGCTCGTCAATCTGAGCGGCGGAAAGAGTCGACTTCTGCAAAGAAGGTCCAACCTTTCCTTCACCCGCGGCGCCGTGGCACATGGCGCACTTGGATTTATAGAGAGCAGCTCCGTCTTCGGCCCAGCCCAGACTCGACAGGATGGTGAGTGCAGCAAAAATCATGAGGTAGCGTTTCATAAAACTCCTTTATTGGGTCGTGCAATGGAATTGGTTGCAGGTCGCAAAAAGGTAAGACTGCTTTGATTTGTCGCCTACAACCTTTGTGGGAACGTGGGCGTCATCCCGCACAACCCAATATTGTAGAGCGAAGAAGCGGGCTTGCAAGAAAATACGACCGTGGTGTGCGCCCATGAACATTCGCGATGGTCATGGGTCACATCAGCATGTTAGCCCGCGGTCTTGACCCGCAGACGCTGGTAGAAGAAGGAGACGGCGAGCAGAATCGTGCCCAGGACAATGAAAGCAGCAATGCGATAGCCGCGCTCAAGAGCGGAGATGTCGTAGAAAAACACCTTGGCCGCCGTGGCCACCAGTAACACAATCGCCTGCCAGCGCAGGAATGCCGACTTCTTCCAGAATCCAACGAGCATGAGCCCGCTGCCGTAGAGCATCCAGATGGCAGAGTAAGTGAAGTCGCGCGCGACATTCGTGGTGCGCCAGCCGGCTGGGGTGAGGTACCGCGTCCCTTGCGCCTGGAAAAAATCCATGACCTCGAAGTGACATGCGATGAGGGCCAGCAGGTTCAATGCGAGAATCGCACCACCCACCCAGTTGCGGCTCTGCTCGCCGCCTTCCTCCCTTGCGTAATAGGCGAGAAGCGCTAATCCTGCAATCGCCAGGAGATACAGCCCGAAGCGAGGATTTATCAGCAACGTCTGATGCGCGTCGGAGTCCACCAGCAGTAAGCGCAGAATCCCGATCCCGAGTATTGTCACCGCCATGATCCGGAGCAGGTGGTTTCTGGTTCGATGCGACGCCCAGATCAGCGCTCCACCCTCGAACAGCCAACCCGCTGCAATCGCCAACCCGTGTGCCTTCACCGGGATGGATACGGCGATGAAGGTGACGGCCAGCGCGACATGCAGAGGCGCGTAGGCGCTCAGCTTCCGCCGTTCGAGAACGCGCGCTAACACCAGAAACAAAATTGCACATGCACCCAGCAGTTGTGCCAGCTCCGAGCGGTGATGGCCGATCAGGATCAGATACACGCCAGCAAGGTATGCGGCAGCGTTCAGCAGTATAAGGAGCAGGATCAGGTTCCGATGCCATTCCGAGGGCTCGCGCAAACAAAAAGGAGCCGCTTGGAACAGCAGGAAAAAGAAGGTAGCGAAAAGGAAGGTCGTAGCGAGCTGGTCCTCGGTGTAGTAGCTCATCGCCCAGGCGATGAACAGCAACGCGGTGCCGAGGTACGCGCCAAAAAGCAGGCGGGGCCAGCGACGCACCGCCGAGATCCAAAGCGCACCCAGGTTCAGCAGAGCCAGGTACGTGAACAGTGCGATTTCATGGTTCTGTCCGGTGGAGATGAGTACAGGTGTCAGGAAGCCGCCGACCAGCGCAAGCCCAGCCAGCAACTCGGCATTCTGACGGAGTGACAGGGCCGCAGTGATTAGCGTGACCGCGACCATTCCGGAGAAGGTGATCGTTGGCGAGACCAGGTGATAATACTGCGACGCCGCCCACAGAGACAGATAGAGCGCGCCGACTCCCACGGCCTTCAACGAGTAGGCAAATCCGGCATAACCTTTGCTGCGAAAGCGCTCGCTCCAGAACATCAATCCCACGCCGACGGCCATGCCGATCAGCACCTGCATACCTGGGCCGATCCAGCCGTTCTCGAAGGCGAGCTTGAGAAAGTACGACAGACCGACCAGTACCGCGATGATTCCCAGGCGATTCAGCCACTGCCCTCCGATCTGCGCCTCCAGCGAGGCTCTTGGCTTTGCCGGTTGGAGCGGAATGGGCGTGGTGACTGGACGGGAAGGGGGCGGAGAAATCGCAGTCGATCCCGCCGCCGGCGTAGGGTCTACCTCGGGTTGGACAGTAGGAGTTTCTGAATGCGCAAATGCAGTGGATTCGGATCGGGCCCCGAGCAATCCTTCCAGGTGGTATACCCGGCGCGTGAGCTGGGCAAGCTGCGCCCGTAATTGCTGCAGCTCGGCGGATTGGTCGCTGTCATTCACGCTGAAGTGGCTGGCGCTTACAATACGCGAAAGTCAAAGCTTCGAAAAGAGGAGAGCCGATGAAGTTTCATACGGAATATTTGACCTTCAACACGAAGAAGCATCGCGAGTACGTCCACATCACGCCCGAGGTGGAGAGCGCGTTGCGCAAGAGCGGCATTCAGGAAGGTATGGTGCTGGTGTCGGCCATGCACATCACCGCCGGGGTCTACGTAAACGACAACGAGAGCGGCCTGATCGACGACATCGACAAGTGGCTGGAGGAGATTGCGCCGTTTCGTGAGGACTATCGACATCATCGCACCGGCGAAACGAATGGCGACTCGCACTTGAAGTCGCTGCTGGTGCATCACGAGGTGATCGTGCCCGTGACGGCAGGGAAGCTGGACCTCGGCCCATGGCAGGCGATCTTCTACGCGGAGTTCGACGGCCAGCGCAAGAAGCGGCTGATCATCAAGGTGATGGGCGAGTAGAAAGCTTACTGCGCGCGGAGTTCAGCGATACAGGCGGCGACTTCCTCCCGCGTGTTTCCGACGCTCGGTGGCATGTCGTGTTGGCGGCGTTCGAAATCGTCGAAACTCAGCCCAATAAATTCCTCGACATACTTTTCGTAGTTGACGTCGAGAACATGAGACTGCGAGTTCAGGTTGCTGACCAGGCAAAGTCCGGTTGGACCGGTGCGTATCATTTTCATCTTCAGATCCGGACGGTGGACTTTCAGGCACATCGTTAGCTTCCACACGTCGCCGCTGTAGAAATGCGTAGTGCGGGTACGGTCTGCGGTTACCGCATCGAGCGGCAGGCAATCGTGCAACATGACGACCGACTGCGGCGACGCGAATTTCTCCAGGTTGATAAAGTCACGCAGGGCCTGCTCGAACAGATGCAGGCCGTCGATGAAGGCCAGATCGAAAGCCGGAGTGCAGCAGTCAGCAGAAATCCTCTCGAACCGCGAGACTGCCTCCTGTCCGCGAAGAAAGCATCGCTGGTCATGCGGAACACACTCGTGTTTGCAGGCAACGGTGTCTGAATGTCCGGCTCGGGATCAATCCCCACGCAGATTGTCTGGTCCAATGCCAGCCGCAGCGATTCGCCCTTGCGAATTCCGATCTCGATATAGTTCGGCGGCCTGAGAATCTCGTGAATCCAGCGCAGGACAGTGTAGTAGTCCGGTCCCGGCATTCGTCGCGTCGCGAGCGCGAGGTGCTGCTGTAACAGCGCATCGTCAAAAGTTTGTGCCTGGCTCATCCATCCTCTGAGGGCTTTGTTCCGGCGGAGTCAATTCTTGTTTTCTATCTCGGCAGGAGGCCCATAGCCGTAAATCGATCGCCAGTTGAAGATCGGCTCTGGATTCAGTTCCGCACGGCCATCATCATAATGCAGTTGCTGCGGCGCAATTTCCAGTGCCTGCAGGCGAAGTTTCATATTGTCGTAATGATAGTTATAACCTTCGCGGCGCAATCCGGCGCGGTCGCGCAGCACGCGGGTCATCATTTGCTCACGTGTCCGCATTGGGTAATGACGCAGGTTGAAGCGGAGCGGGCCACGGCTCGCCCAACGGCGGATTGTGATTGAACTCGCGGATGTTGGTTGCAGTGCTGCGCCAGGAGCGGATGCGCGGCGCACAGTCAGGGAAGAGCGCGTAGTGGCGGACTCGGGCCGTCGTCGAGGGAATCAGCGCATCGTCGGCGCTGGTCGTCCAGTAGTTGAAATTCTGAAACTGAATCCAGTCGTAACCTGATTCAAAGACTTCGGCTAGCGATTCCCGATAGCTCTTAGTCCGCGTTGGACCTTCCAGAAATTCATCCTGATCCGGCCACGAGATCCAGTCGTAGCGCGCAGTGTAGTTCTCAATCAGGTGCCGCGACATCGCAGGGTACAGCTCGTAGAAGTCGAACTCCCGTGGCACGAGCCTCGTCTCCACCAGTTCTGGCGAGAGGCGGCGAATCACGTCCGGTGTCTCGTCGGTCGAGCCGTGGTCCCAGACGACAACGTCATGGTTCTGTTCCAGCAGATAGCGGACCGACTCCTCGAGCAGATCTCCGTCGTTGTAACAGAGGAGGACGCCCAGCATCCGCATTTTGCCGCTGTGTGCCAAGACCTGCCAGACCCCGTCCGAAGAATGCCTGCCGCATCATCATAGCGTGTTCGCAAGCAGGCATCATTGAGCGTTGCCTGAGCACAAGTGTCATCCTGAGCGCAGGCGTGACGCCTGTGCACGCCGAAGCCGAAGGACCCCTACCGCTAGAAGGTCTGCAATAACAAGCGTTTCTAAATTTCGCTCCGACCCGCGCCCTCTCGTCATCACAGCGTAGAAAAGCAAAAGGCCACCTCGCTTGCACGAGATAGCCTTGTCTCATCTCCCTTGCGGTAAGCGCTTAGGAGAAAATTTCGCCGGGCATGCGGGACAGTGTGCGCGACTGGAGAGTGTTCTCCACGGCGCGCGGCGCCCGCCGGTTGCTCTGGTTGATCTGGCGGCGTGCGATCTTCAATTTCAGCGCGCGTTCAATCGAACGCAGCTCCGGAATCTCGGCGCCGGAAACCAGGGTTGAAGCCCGTCCGCTTGCACCCATGCGTCCGGTACGGCCGACGCGGTGGATGAAGTCCTCGGGAATCTGCGGCAGGTCATAGTTAATGACGTGCGCCACGTTGTTGACGTGAATCCCGCGTGAGGCCACGTCGGTCGCGACCAGCACCTGGAACTTGCCTTCTTCAAAACCGCTGAGAGCACCCGAGCGCTGCGACTGTGTACGGTCGCCGTGAATCATCGCCGCGGTGAAACCATCGCGCACCAGGTTTTTGGCCAGGCGCTCGGTTCCATGCTTGGTACGGGCGAAGATCAGGGTCTGTCCCTTCTCGGCATAGAGAAGCTGACGCAACAATTCCGGCTTCTCGGCCTGGGGAATTTCGAAGGCCTGAAGTTCGACCGTGTCGGCCGGCTTCGAGGTAGAGCCAAGAGCGACGCGCACCGGCTTGTTCATGTACTCGTTGACCAGGTTTGCCACCGAGGCTTCCAGGGTCGCCGAGAAACACATAGTCTGGCGATCGCGCGGCAGGGCCGCAACAATGCGCCGGATGGCGGGCAAGAATCCCATGTCGAGCATGCGATCCGCTTCGTCGAGGACCAAGGTCTTCACGTTGCGCAGATCGACCAGCTTGCGACGGAGGTAATCTTCCAGTCGGCCCGGGGTGGCAACCACAATGTTGGCGCCCTTGCGGATGGACTGGATCTGCCGCTGCTCGCTCGTTCCGCCCATGACCAATGCCGCAGGCGTTTCTTTGCGCCCGCGCAGGCCTTCGTAGACCTCATGGACCTGCATCGCCAATTCGCGTGTAGGCACCAGGATCAGAGTGGAGACGGTGCGATGTTTTTCCTGCGCCATCATGCGCTCAAGAACCGGGATCAGGAAAGCTAAAGTCTTTCCGGTGCCGGTTTGCGCGGTGGCGAGAACGTCTTTCCCTTCCAATGCGGGAGGGATTGCGGACGCCTGGACCGGCGTAGGGGTAGTGAAATGGAGTTGTGCCAGCTTCTGCTGCAGGGCAGCAGACAGGGGCATATCTTTAAATTGTGTCAAAACGATTTTGTTCTTTCTTAGAGAGGCGTCTCGCGAGGAGGCCGTTGTCGTTAACCTGGCGAATTTTGAATTCGCGGGTTGAACGGTGGCGGGCGAGTCGCGAAGATACTTCGAAGCCGCTCGAGTTTTATTCGGCGCTGGAGAATCAAACGGAAGCAGGAAAGGCGGGAAACCGGATCAAACTGCGGATCAGATGTCGCTTCAATGCGGCCGTAGCCAATAGCGTCTACTTAGGACTGTATCACAGTGCGGCTTTCTCTGTGGAAAACCGCACCGTCGGAACCCCGGGAGTTACTTCCCGAAGTCGTGGAAATCAAAACCCTGTGGCTGGCCGTCTTCGTCATGCGTAACCACAAGATCGGCAATGGGTTGCGTCTCAGGAGTAGGGCCGTCGGGCTCGCCTTGCTTACGCTCGGCTTTGCGCTGCGCCTTTTCCTGGCGCTTTTCCTGCCGCGCCCGCTCTTTTTGTCGCTTAGTAAAAGTTGTACGAGAGCTTCCTGCCATACTCTTTAGATTCCATTCCTGGCCTAAGGATTCAGCTATTTACGTTGAATCTAAAGACCTTTAGATGAAACGAGAGGTAAGTAACCTGGGCCCCTCTGAAGTCAGTATACAGCCCCTATTCACACATCCGACAAAAAAGGCGCACCCGAAGATGCGCCGCTTCCAGCTTTTTCTCAATCCAGAAAAGCCCTAGAACATATTCCACAGATACTGGTTGTAAACGTCGTGGTGGTACTGGACTTCGCTCGGTTTCACGAACGTTCCCAGCAAGCGCGGGCAGCGGTCGGCGGCAGCCTGCTTCAGGTCGGCGTACCGGCCCTTCACGTCGCTGCCCAGCATCGTGGTAGTCCACTTCGCTGCGCGGAAGTTTTCCAGCGCCGTGTAAATGTTGTCGGGAAGATACCGCTCGGCTTGTCGCAGGCCTTTGATCTTCGAGATCTCACCTTCGAGTCCCGACTTGAACACCGAGTAGAGCACCATATAAGGATTCGCGTCCGGGCTGACGGAACGCACTTCCACGCGCATGCTGCGTTCGTTGCCGATGGGAATGCGGATCATGGAACCGCGATCGACGGGCGATGCCTTGATCTGGTTAGGCGCCTCAAAGTGAGGGTCAAGTCTGCGGTAGGCGTTCACACTGGCATTCAGCATCAGGCAAATGTCGTTACCGTGGGTGAGAATGCGGTCAACAAAGGACCAGCCCATCGCGCTCAGCTGCTCTTCGCCCTTCTTGTCCCAGAAAAGATTCTTGCCGCCCTTGCTGACCGAAACGTTGGTGTGCATGCCGCTGCCGTTCACCCCCGTTACTGGTTTAGGCAGGAAGGAAGCGGTGAATCCCATCCGCGTCGCAACCTGGCGGCAAATCAACTTGTAGAGCTGAATCTGGTCGGCGGCGTTGATTACTTCCGAGTAGCTGTAATTGATCTCGAACTGTGAAGGCGCAACCTCAGGATGGTCTTTCTCGTTCTGGAAGCCCATGGCGCGCTGCACTTCAGCGGTGGAGTCAATGAAGGTGCGCAGCGGATCGCCCGGCAGGGAATGATAGTAGCCACCCGTGTTGACGTATTCGAATTTGGCCGTCTCATGGAAGCGCCGTTCGGCATCGGCTCCGTTGAACAGGAAGCCTTCGATTTCGTTGGCCGCGTTGAGTGTGTAGCCGTCCTTCTTGAAGAGCTGATTGGCAAAGGTTTTCAGCACGCCGCGAATATCAGCAGGGTAGGGTGCGCCTCCCTTGTCGATAACATTGCCGAACACCAGAACCTTGCCTGGGCCGAAGACGTCGGCTGGAGCCCAATAGAAGTACGGCCAGTCGATGCCCAGCCGGAGATCGCTTTCGCGCTGAGCCGTAAAGCCGCGGATCGAGGAGCCGTCGAAGGTCAGGTTGTCCCAGCTGTTCAGCAGGAACTTCTTGTCGTAGTCGAGCATGTGCAGCCGGCCTTCCAAGTCGCTGAACAGCACGGTCACGGCCTTGATGCGCTTTTCGTCGGTGAGGTATTTGAGGCGTTCTTCCTGGATTTTGTCCAGAGGAACGCGGTTCTTGCGCTGTTCCTTGGCGCGCAGATTCAGGTCTTCGAGCTCGTCATAGCTGAGCGCGAGGAAGTTACGCAGTTCAGTGGCCATGGATCTCCTTACGGCAGGTGAGTGAATTGAGAATTTCGGATTACACGACAGGCTATCGCAAGACCTTTCGCTCCCGCCAATCAAAAACTTTGATAACCGCGATTCAGGTAATTTATTGTTCCCAGTGCGGAAAGCAAGGCCACCTGTGGAAAAAGACGGCTGAACTCCGCTGCTTTACAAGTAATCGAAGAGGGTCATGAATCCGAAGTCCATGTGGAGCTGCTGGTGGCAGTGGAACAGCGTCAGCCCGGGATTGTCGGCCAGGAAGGAAATCTCCGACTCCTGATACCCGCCGAGCATGACTACATCTTTCATAATTCCGCTGGTCGGTGTGCCTGCCAGCCGAACTAGCTCAAAGCTGTGGCGATGCAAATGGATGGGGTGAATGTCGTCGCTGGCATTGCGCATGCGGATGCGGTAACGCTTGCCTTGCCGTAAGTGTAACGTCGCGGGCTGAACTTGGCTGTTCATTGGAAATGCAATGCCATTGATGGCCCAGCGGTTGAAGCCGTCCTCGGCAGCGTTGTCCTTGGTAAAGATCATGTCGAAGGTTTCGTCGAAAACCGCGACATCAGTGTTCGGTGAGCCGAAGTGTGCGTAGCTCCAATGAAAAGCTGGCGGCGCAGTCCACTGCGGTTTCCCTTGTTGCCCGGCGTATTCGACCACGATGCCCATACCGTGATGGCGATCGTCGTCGGCCAGGTCGCCCATAATCCAGACGCCAGGGTGGTTCATCTCGACGATGGCGGAGATGCGCTCCGCCGTCCCCAGCCACAGAACCGGCACGGAGGCAGGAGTCGGCACGTCGTTGCCATCGAGCGCTACGACGCGGAACGTGTGGCCGGGCAAGGCCAGGCTGCGAATTTCCGTGGCGCTGCCATTCAGGACGTGAAAGAGCACTCGCTCTCCCTGCTTTACACGCACCGGCTCGCCGTGGCCCAGCATGCGTCCATTGATGGTGAATGAGCCATAGCCGACTTCAAAGCCGTGCGGCATGCCTTTGGCGAGCGAGGCTTTCATCGCTGCCTCGCCCTGCTGCTCAAGCTGCCGGTTGCGCGCCGACGGTGAAAGAAAGTTCATGTCCATGTCGCCGCCGCGGCTGAAGGTAGGCTCAAATTCTTTCAGCGTCAGAAAGACTTCGCGATCATAGTGGCCGGGATTCTGTTTCGGCTCGATGTATACCGGTCCGACCTGTCCGCTGTACTGACCGGCGTAGAGATCGGCTCCCGCACGATTATGAGTGTGATAGAAGCGAAGGCCAGAGGGACCCGGCGTGAAATGAATGCGCCGCTTGCCGCGTGCAGGGATATAGGGCGTACCCTCTTCGGACGCGCCATCGACGTCAGTTGAAACCTTCTGGCCGTGCCAATGCAATTGCTCGGGGACGTCGGTGTCGTTGTAGATTTCAATCGTGACCGGCTTGCCTTCCTGGAAGCGCAACAGCGGACCCGGGAACTGGCCGTTGTAAGTCGTGGTGGAGACGATGCGCTTCGGGGCAATTTCTACGGGAACGACCTTGATGTGGAGGGTGTAATCGACCGGTCCCGATTCTTGGACGCTTTCGGACGAGCTAGGTGACAACGCTGTCGCACCCGACTGCGCCAGGATATTGCGAGGAACTAGCGCCGCTCCGGCAGCCAGCCCCGCTGTCTTCAGGAAACTGCGCCTCGAGTTGTCATGCTCTTTCATAGGGCTAGCGATACCGAATCTATTAAATATGCGCACAGTCTCTGGGTCAAAGCCCACAACGATTTCAGGCGAATTACTGCAGCTCTCAAAAGATTGAACTTAGGCAATATCGTCAATTGGTTACGGGATGTTCCGACTGCTTCGTTTTATGGGCAACTTGCTTACGGAAGCTGGGTTTCCACGTATAGTATGTAAAGCAGCGGGGTGCTGAACCGCCTTTGAACTTTTCCATGATGCAGAACAGAACACTACGGCGGACGCTGTTACTGGCGGTTTGCGTCCTTGTGTTCCTGTTCGCGTTGCGGGCTAAGGTCGCGGTTTATAACGGGAATGCCCCAGCCAAGGTGACTCCAACCACCTCGGCGAAATTGTGGTTGAGCGGCCAGAAGATGGAAGTGCAGTCTCTGGACTCGAGCACCGCAATTTGGTTTTGGTTAGCGCTGCTCAGCCTGTTTACTTTGGTTCTGCATCGCGAGTCGATCGCTCAGGTCGCCTCTCGAAGCCCTCTGCCAAGTAACGTATCCCTGCGTTATCTGCATCGATTTCTCCGTCCTCCGCCATTCCTGGCGTAAGTGTCCCTCGGGCATCATTTTTCAATTTCTAGACTCCAGGTCTTATCGGCCATACAGCTCTCGTTGAGCGCGAGTTGACGCGCATTGAGCGGCGCCGCTCAACGGAAACGAGGACGTTTCATGCTAATGCACCGTCAGCACAAGCTTCTTGTGTTAGGGGCAGTCGTGGTGTGTTTACTGGTCGCGGTGGTGATTGTGAAGTGGGCCCGTGCGGGCTCATCCCGGGACACCGCTGGTACGGGCGGCGACGGCGATCACGTCGTCTACGCTGCAGTCGCGCCGGTTAAGCGCGAGACCATCTCCACATCGCTTTCCATCGCAGGTCAGTTCATCCCTTATCAGAACGTCGAACTGCACGCGAAGGTCGCCGGGTACATCCGAGCGATCAACGTTGACATTGGCGACCACGTTCACCAGGGACAGGTTCTTGCTGTGCTGGAAGTTCCCGAACTGGTGGCCCAGGTCGACGAGGCCAAGGCTTCCGTGCACCACGCGGAAGAAGAGATCCAACGCGCGCAGAGTGACGTGTTGCGAGCGCAGGCCGACAACGTTGCCTTGCATGAGAACGCCGACCGCCTGGTGAATACCGACAAAGCGCGGCCCGGATTGATCGCGCAGCAGGAACTGGACGACGCCACGGCGAAGGACCGCTCCTCACAGGCGCAGGTGGAGGCCGCCAAGTCGGCGCTCGCCGCCTCCAGGCAGCAATTGGAAGTCGCGCGCGCCAATCAGCAACACTATTCGGCGCTGAACGACTACGCCCGCATCACCGCTCCTTACGATGGCGTTGTCACCTGGCGCTTCTCCGATACCGGGGCGCTGGTACAGGCTGGGACCTCGGATACCAGCGGTCTGCCGGTGGTTACCATCGCGCAGGTAAACGTGCTCCGTCTGCGCATTCCAGTACCCGAATCGTTGGCCTCGAAAGTAAGGATCGGCGACTCGGCGAACGTACACGTGCAGGCGACCGGCGAACATTTCACCGGCAAGGTCGCGCGCTTTACCGATGCGCTCGATTCTTCCACGCGCACCATGCAGGTGGAGATCGATGTTCCCAATCCCGACTATCACTTGCAGCCGGGCATGTATGCCGACGTTACGCTGAGTGCCAACAGCCGTCCCAACGCACTCACCATTCCCATCGAAGCGGTGCAGCGGTCCGATAACAACATCACGACGGCGCTGGTTCTCGACGCGCAAAACCGCGTGCAGTCGCGTCAAGTGCAAACCGGAGTGGAGAGTTCCAACAACGTGGAAGTTCTGAGTGGGCTCAGCGAAGGCGAGCAGGTGATTGTGGGCAACCTTGGCAGCTACCAGCCAGGCGAGGTGGTGAAACCCAAGCTGGGAGCCTTCACAGGCAGCTCCGGCGGAACGGGGGTGGAGTAGCTTATGTCAGCATTTGCGATTAAGTACCCATTCTTCATTCTGATGCTTTGCTTCGGCATCATCGTGGTCGGCGCGACCACCGTGGCGCGAATGCCCGTCGATCTATTCCCGCAAATTCAAATTCCGGTGGTGGTGGTCGCGACTTTCTACGGTGGCATGCCCCCGCAGCAGGTCGAGGCTGACATTACTGATACGTTCGAGCGTTTCTTTACTTTGGGCAGCAACATCGACCACATCGAATCACGATCGCTCACCGGCGTCAGTCTGATCAAAGTGTATTTTCAGCCGGGCACCGATCCCGACGCGGCCGTCAGCGAAATCGCCAATCTTGCCATGGCCGACCTGCGACGATTGCCGCAAGGCACGTTGCCGCCGGTCGTTCTGAAATTCGATGCCTCCAGCATGCCGGTCTGCCTGGTGACGCTGAAAGGGAAGGGCCTGACCGAGACGCAACTGCACGATCAAGGGCAATTCAATGTGCGCAACCAGATCGCCAATGTTCCGGGCGCATCGGTGCCGCAACCCTATGGCGGCAAGTACCGCCAAATCCAGTTCTACATCGATCCCGTAAAACTTGAAGCGGCGCAGTTAAGTCCGATGGATGTTGTGCAGGCTATCAATCAGGCCAACGCGATTCTGCCTGCGGGCGACGTGCGCATCGGGCCACTCGACTACAACATTTACAGCAACAGCCAACTGCCTGACATCGCCGAGATGAATGATGTCCCGCTTAAGGCAATCGGCAATGGAGTACTTCGCTTCGGTGACATAGGGCACGCTGAAGATGCATCGGCAATTCAATACAACCTCGTCCGCGTCGACGGCCAGAAGTCGGTCTACCTGCCGGTCCTCCGTCAGGGCGGAAACAGCAACACGATTCAGATTGTCGAGGGCGTCCGGAGCCGCATCAAGAAGCTTCTCGACACGCCAAAAAGCCTGATCGCGTCAGTGGTTTTCGATCAGTCGGAGTACGTGAAGATCGCTGTAGCCAACGTGCTTCGTGAAGGTGGAATCGGTTTGGCCCTGACGGCAGTGATGATCCTGATCTTCCTCGGGTCGGTACGCGGAACGATTTCCGTACTGCTCTCGATTCCAATCTCCTGCCTGGCCGCGTTCCTGCTGCTGAATGCCTTTGGCAGTTCAATCAACATCATGGTTCTGGGCGGACTCGCCCTTGTGCTCTCCCGGCTCATCGACAACTCGGTGGTGGTGCTGGAGAACATCTTCCGGCACCTGGAAGACGGTGAGGACCCGGTTGCCGCGGCAGAGACGGGAGGAAAAGAAGTCCAGTTAGCTGTCCTTGCAGCCACGTTCACCACCGCCATCGTGTTCTTCCCGGTCGTATTTCTCACTGGCGTCAGCAAGTATCTCTTCATCGCCCTTGCGCTCGGCGTGGTGCTGTCGCTGGCAGCTTCGTATTTGGTCGCGATGTCGGTGGTACCGCTCTTCTGCTCACGCTTCATCAAGTCCGCGCGTGGCAGCGAAGCGGAAGGCGAGCGAGAGGGTGGCTGGCTGGAACGTTGGCTGGAGCCTTTCAACCGCGGTTACGACTACGTCCTCAGGAAATATGACGAGTCCATCGAAAAAGCGCTCGCGCATCCGAAGATGACGGTGTCCGTGATCATGGGCGGATTCGTGCTCAGCCTGGCACTGTCTCCACTGCTGGGTGTCGCCTTCTTTCCGCGGACCGATCCGGGGCAGTTCGTTATAAACGTGAAGGCTCCCAGCGGCACCCGTATCGAGCTGACGAATGACTACATTGCCCGCGTCGAGAGCGATATTCGCGAGGTGATTCCAAAAGACGATCTGGGCATGATCGTCTCCAACATCGGAGTCAATGCGGACCTGTCTTCCATCTACACGACGAACTCGGCCATGCATACGGCGTTCGTGCAGGTGCAGCTGAATAAGGGGCACAAGGCCAGCACCTTCGCCTACATGGACCGAGTGCGGCGCAAGTTGAGCAGCGACTTGCCGGAGCTCTCTACGTTTTTCCAAACCGGCGGTCTGGTGGACTCGATCGTCAACCAGGGAATGCCGGCGCCAATCGACATACAGGTTACGGGCAGCAATCAGGCTGCGGCTTACCAGGTGGCTAATGAGATGGCGAGAAGAATTCGTGGCCTGCGTGGGGTCAGCGACATACTGATTCCGCAGGACCTCGACGAGCCCGGTATTCAGCTGAACGTGAGGCGCGAAATGGCTGCACGGCTGGGACTGACCGCGCACGATGTAGTCGACAACGTAGTCACCGCTCTGACCTCCAACGGCATGATCGCTCCCGGCTACTGGATCGATCCCAAGACCGGCAACAACTACTTCCTCACGGTGCAGTACGCGCCCAGCGAAATTGGGACGATGACCATGGAGGATTTCAAGCAGATTCCCCTGCACGCGAAAAACAACTCAGAACCAACCATGCTGGAAAACGTAGCCGACGTGAAAATGATTAATACGCCGACCGAGGTCGATCACTATCAGCTGTTCCGCATTATCGACCTGTACGTGTCGCCTAAGGGAGAAGACCTGGGCGCGCTGGCGAAGCGGGTGGAAGACGTCATCAGGGATACTCAGCTGCCGCCAAACACGCGCGTGCAACTGCGCGGGTCGGTTGTCTCTATGCGGCGCTCGTTCGAAAGCTTTGCGGTCGGACTGTCGCTGTCGGTGGTGCTGGTCTACCTGGTCCTGATGGCACAATTCGCTTCTTTCAGCGATCCCTTCCTGATCCTGCTGGCAGTACCCCCGGGCTTCACCGGCGTGATTCTCTTCCTGCTGATGACGCACACCACCATCAACATCATGTCGCTGATGGGCGTGATGATGATGATCGGCATCGTGGTATCGGACTCGATCCTGATTGTGGAGTTCACCCGCGAATTGAGGAGGCGCGGTCAGCCACTGCGCGAAGCCATCAAGAACGCATGCCACGTGCGCTTGAGGCCCATCATGATGACGACCTTCGCAACCCTGCTCGGACTTATCCCGCTGGCACTCGCCCTGGACGCTGGCAGCGAACAATACGCGCCTCTGGCTCGCGCAATCATCGGCGGCCTCATGCTTTCGTTCCTGGCGACGCTGTTCCTGGTGCCCGCGGCGTATTACCTGATGCATCGCGCGAAGGAAGAGCAGGAGGTGCAAGCATGAAACGCACAACCATCTGGCTGGTGAATTTAGTTTTGCTGAGCCTGGCATCGTTGGCGGCCCAAGACATGTCGACCACAGCGCCCGCCAATCCGCCGGCACAATCGGGAACGCCTTCAGCTCAAACCCAGCCACAAACTGGCGCTCCGGCGACCTCTCCACCGCAACCGGCGGCCACTGGACAGTCGCAAGTGCGGTTGCCAACCACCGGCCCACAGTTACGCCTGAACGTCCAGGACGCAGAACAAATTGCGTTAAAGAACAATCCGCAAATCTCGGTCTATCGGCTGCTTGCGCTCGCCTCCAACCAGGTAACCCGCCAGCAGAGAGCCGCCTATTACCCAACTATCGGCGGAGACCTTACCGCAGTCGAGCCTCACACCGGCTCGCGCATCGCGGCCGGCAGTTTGAATAACCCGAGTGTGTATGAGCGCGCCTCGGGCGGCCTCACGCTGTCCCAGATGATTACCGACTTCGGCCGCACCAATAACCTGGTCGCCACCGCCGCGCTTCGCGCCAAAGCCGCTGACATGAACGCCGTGGCCACCGCCGATCAAATTAAGTTGACGGTGGACGAAGCGTTCTACAACGCGCTGCAAAGTTTTGCTTTGTTGAAAGTGGCGCAGCAGACGGTTTCGGCGCGACAACTGGTGTCCGACCAGATCACAACGTTGTTCCAGAACAAATTGCGTTCGCAGCTCGATGTAAGCTTTGCCGATGCCAACCTGGCACAGGCCAAGCTTCTTCTTCTGGATGCCGAAAACAACTACCAGGCCTCGCTGTCGGTGCTCAGCCAGATTCTGGGCTATTCGTCGCAACAATCGTTCGATCTGGTCGACACGCAGACCGAACTTAAGCCGCCGCCCGACGCGGTCAGCCAGCTCGAGGATGAAGCCTTCTCAAACCGGCCGGAGATCGCTTCACAAGGCTACGAATACCAGGCCGCGCAGCATTTCCAGAAAGCTGAACGCGATCTGCTGCTCCCCGACATTGAAGCTCTAGGCGTCGTCGGTCGCACTCCTTACAGCAGCACCATCGCGGGAGTATCACCGTTTACCAGCTGGTATGGCGCGGTGGGAGTCAACATACACGTCCCGATCTTCAATGGCTTCTTGTATCCCGCTCGCTCCCGCGAGGCCGGCATCCGTGCCCAGGCTGCCAACGAGCAATTGCGCGATTTAAAAGATCGAATTGCTAATGATGTTCGTGCCAGCTGGCTGGGCGCTATCACGGCTTACAACCGAATCGGAGTAGCGCAGCAGTTCGTCGATCAGACATCGTTGGCCCTCGATCTGTCGCAAACTCGCTATAACCTTGGACTCAGCTCGATTGTGGAACTGAGCCAGGCGCAGTTGCAGCAGACCGAGGCGCAGATACAGTTCGCGGCCTCGAAATATCAGTACCGCATCGCGCAATCGGTCCTGCGTTTTCAGATAGCGGCGCCGTAGCCGGTATGAAGCGAAGACGAAAGGAGCGAACGCCGGAAGATCATACCGAAATGGCATTTATTATCTCGGCCATATTCGCTTGCGTTGTGGTGGCTGTCGTCGAGGACATGGTGGAGACGGCAGGCGGCGCACCATTGTGGAATATTTGGAGCTACCATCCTGTTTCCATGTTTGCCGGGACGCTGACCTTCGCCGGCCTTCTCTATCTGTTGCAGTTCATCAACGATAGAAGGCTTGCGCTGAAATATCTGGAGCCTTATGTGGCGCTGCTGGGCGTTTCCGGCGCGAATCTTTTCATCAAGGCGAATTCAGTCTGGTTATTGCCGGTACTTGCGATCGGCATTATCTGCAGCGTGCTGCAGGTACGCAGACTACGCGAACGTCGATCGGCGATGCACCGAAAGTTGGTCACCAAATGAGTTCTTCCGATTGAATAGAACCGAGCGGACGGAAGTGACAGGCCTTCGAAGTTGCAGTTTCTAGAGGCCCAAGAAGACTTCGCAAAACAAGGAACTCATCCGGTGGAAGCGGCCTTCGATGCCACAAAAAAGGGGGCTTCGTCGCAGACTCGGGTTGTGCAATAATGCTATCGATTTCCGATAATTTCGTTTCTGGCTGACTTGGAGCACATGTGAGGTTTCGGCTGAATCGAGACCAGTTTCGGCGATACTACGTTGGTTTTGCCTGCCTGTTGATTTTCCTGTTTGTCTTGCAGGCAAAGCTCGAAGTATACGGCCACCGATCACATCGCAGGGTCCATCACCCTTGCGCCTCCACCAAGTTGTGCATTGACGCCAGCGCGTCGAAGGCACTTGTTCCGGCGATCGTCACTCATTCTTTTGCTGCCGCTCAGAGTACCTATAGCGTGCTCCTTCAGGGCGAACCCCTGGAGGTTAGAGTTTTTAGCTCACTAATTTCCCACAACTCCAACTTGTCTTATCAAAGACGCTTTCTCCGTCCTCCTCCCGCCGCCTAACTTCGCCAGCTCTCCGATGCCTGCTGCGTCACGCCAGCCGACAGCCCCCTGAACACGGGCAATAAGGCCGCCGCGATAACCGCCGCAGCAGATTCAAGAAACCTGCATTGCAGTTGGGCAGTTCTTCGAACGACCAATCGCGAGCCTTTCAGGAGCGCCGGATATCTCAGGAACGGGCCGACATCAGCTCAGCAGCAGAAACCGCTCAAGGTTTTGCAGTCTGGTTTGAAGTGTCGGATTGGATTCGGCAACTCCACGCGAACCGAAAATGGAGGAAAAATGCGTATCGTGATCGCTTCCGATCCAACAGGACATGACGCCAAAGAGCGGCTCGCCGCGAAGCTTTTCTCGCAAGGACATCAGGTGACGGACGCCGCGCCGCAGGTTCAGGACAACATACGTTCCGATTACGCGGAGCAGGTGGCGTTGGCCGTTCTCAGACACGATGCCGAACGTGGAATCATCGTGAGCAGCCGGGCGGTAGGTGCGTCCGTCGCTGCCAACCGTATTCCAGGCGTTCGCGCCGCGCTGTGCGGGGATGCACACTCGGCGCGGGTGGGTGCTCAGGAGGAAGGCATGAATGTCCTCATCCTTGCCTTGCATGCCATTCAGGAAGAGCAAACACAGGAAATTGTGAGCGCTTTCCTGGTCGCTCCACTCGCTCCGGTGGCGTTTGTTGGTGGCTTGTCGCCGCGACGGTTGCAACGCGTATTCGCTCACGTCAAGGAGAACATCGCGCGCGACCTCAGCGTGGCCGAACTGGCACAGATCGTGGACATGAGTCAGTACTACTTCTCAAAACTCTTCAAGCTGAGCTCCGGGACCACGCCGCACCAGTACGTGATGAGGCAGCGGATCGAGCGCGCCCAGGAATGTTTGCGTGAAACCCGGGCCTCGTTGGCCGAAATCGCTACCCAGGTGGGTTTCGAAACGCAAAGTCACTTCACCAGTGTTTTTCGTCGGCTGGTCGGAGTCACTCCGAAACTCTATCGCCAGATGCACCAGGCGCCAGGGGAGCATAGAAGCCTTCAGGAGGGAATCCACACGGCGCAGGAGCGTAAGTCGGCCACTGCAGCCTGAGAGTCGTTAGGGAGCCGTCATTAGGGAGCAAAGATGCGAGTTGGTATCGTGTCTTTGCTCCTCGCCGTCGCCGCCGTCGCGATTCATCTCGTATGATGAAGCCTTTGAATTAACGAGGCTGACACGAAACGGCGGAACGAGTGGCTGCTGCGCGAAGAAAGTCGACGACCGGGCGAAAGGGAACTACGCCCCCGGAAAAGCGGTCTGACTTCAAACCCTCCTCGCGTGTGTGGATCCTCCTGCTTGGCGCCTGCCTGGTGATGGCAGTTCTTGCGCTCTACTATCCGGTAAGCGGACATCCGTTTCTCAACTATGACGATGACGTTTACGTACTGAAGAATTCCCATATCAACGCCGGCTTGAGTTGGCAGACTCTGAAGTGGTCATTCACGTCGTTCTATGCCTCGAACTGGCATCCGCTGACCTGGCTCTCGCACGCGCTGGATTGCCAGATGTTCGGCCTGGACGCTGGTAAACAGCACGACACCAACTTAGCTCTGCACGCACTCAACGTATTGTTGCTGTTCATCGTGCTTTGGCGTGCCACGAGTTACATCGGCCGCAGTGCGATGGTGGCCGCTTTTTTTGCGCTGCATCCGATCAACGTCGAATCTGTAGCCTGGATCGCCGAGCGCAAGAACCTGCTCAGCATGATGTTCTTCCTGCTGGCGCTGGGCGCGTATACCTGGTACGCGCGTCGTCCGGGTTCTTCGCGGTACCTGGTGGTAACGGCTTTTTATGCGCTGGGCCTGATGGCGAAACCTCAAGTCATCACCTTTCCGTTCGTCCTGCTGTTGTGGGACTACTGGCCACTTCAGAGGATGGAGTCATCGGCGGTCACACCGTCCGGCGAGAAGACAGCGAGCGTAAGCGATACGCGACGTTTTCCGGCTAAATCATTGTCATGGCTGATATTAGAGAAGCTACCATTGCTGGCCCTCTCGTTAGGCAGCGCGGTCGTCACGATCCTTGCGCAGTATGAATCCGGATCCATGACCGGTCCCCATTGGCAGCCGTTTCCCATCCGCCTGGAAAATGCCGTGGTGGCTTACGCACGCTATATGGGCAAGGCCATCTGGCCTTCTGATCTGGTAGCAATTTATCCGCATCCGGGGAACTCCCTGAAGCTGTGGCAGGTCGCCGCCGCGCTGCTCTTGTTGCTGGCGGTCACGGCGCTGGTGATCGCGGAACGAAAACGCCGGCGTTATCTTCTGGTGGGTTGGCTGTGGTTTCTGGGAACCTTGGTTCCAATGATCGGCGTATTGCAGGTGGGCGTCCAGGCCATGGCCGATCGCTACGCGTATCTGCCGTTCATTGGATTATTCATCATGGCGGTTTGGACAGCCGCCGACTGGCTCGAGCGCCGGCACGTCGTCCTAGGCTGGCAAGTGGCGGCCAGCGTGGCCGTTCTGCTTTCCCTCGCAATAACAAGCCGTCGGCAACTCAACTACTGGAGCGACAATACGGTCTTCTGGTCACGCATCGTGGAAGTGGAGGCGAAAGCGCTGGCGGCCAATCCAAATAACTGGGTCGCACAAGACGTGCTTGGTCACGCCTTCCTGAATCTGGGCGAAGTCGAGGCAGCCATCCCTCACTTCCGCGAGGCGGCAACGCTCAATCCATCCGATCCCGACAGCAACGTGAATGTCGGTACGTACGAGCAACGTCAGAACGATCTGACGGGCGCGATCGCCCAATATAAGAAAGTGATCGTGATGACGGAGAACACGCCCAGGCTCGATGCCCAGAGTCGATCCCAGGCATTCAGCAATATGGGATATGCCTATCGAGCTTTGCAGGACAATACAGACGCGCGAGCCAGTTTCGAGGAGGCGGTAAAACTCAATCCCGACGACGCGCGCTCGTGGCTGGGAATTGGAATCATTGCCTATAAATCGGGCGATCCGAAAGCAGCCATTCCCGCGATTCAGAATGCGCTGGCGCTGGATCCTTTCGATTGGGGCTATCTGTTACAGGCGCGTGCCTTCGATGAAGCTGGAAAGCCTCAAGAGGCGGAGGTCGCACGCCGAAAGGCCGCCGCGCTTTCGCAGAACCTGACGCAAGCCCGCAAGATGTTGGATAAAGTTCTCGCGGAGTAGCCGGACGATTCTCGATACAAGACCAGATGAAACCGATTTTCGGTTAGCTTAAACGCGAACCAGCGACCGATCTCGTTTTCACTTGGCGCATTTGTCGGAGCCTGTGTATTGCTTGATTACGAGGCTCTCCTTCCAGGCTTGAATCTGCTGGCGCGCGTCCTTCACGAGTTTCGCGAAGCGGCGCGCCAGTTCCCGGATACGCTCGGTCTGCCGGTGTTCGATCGCCTCGGTCGGAATTAATTCCGTGCCGATACCTATCGCCGTCGCCCCCGACAGGATGAAGTGCGCGGCGGTCTGCTGATTCACGCCTCCTGCCGCAATGAGAGGAATGTCCGGCAGCGCTGTGTGCAGCGCCTTGATGTACTTGTCTCCACCGACGGGTGCGCAAGGGAAAACCTTAACGAAGTCTGCACCCGCGTTCCATGCCGTGACCACTTCGGTCGGCGTCAATGCGCCTGGCAAGACGGCAATGCCGTGTTTGGCTGCGAATTCAACAATCTGCAAGTTAAAGGTTGATGCCGTCAGGAAGCTTGCGCCCGCGTCGATGCACAGTCCGGCGGTCTTGGTATCGAATACCGTGCCCGCACCGACGATGATCTTTGGATCCGAACGGACCAGGTGCGAAATCAATTCCACCGCGCCCGGTACCGTCATCGTGATTTCCACGATCGGTATTCCTCCGTGGGTAACCGCTTCGGCCGCGAAGTGAGCGTCATCGCCGGACCAAACCCTAACTGCCGGGACAATAGCTATCTCTCGGATGAGTGCGCAGACCTCGGTCTTATTCATGCGTCAAGTGTCCTTCCTGCCGGGATTCACTTCCGCCCAACAACGCTCGCAAGCACTATACAGGGTCATTCACGTCAGCCTGGGGAAGTTGATCGTCGCTGCGGGCAAACCACACATAAAGTGTCGGCAACAAAATAATGCTGATCACCAGATCGGCGACGAGTCCGCCGACCACCACAATCGCGAAGGGACGCTGTGAGTCCGAGCCGATGCCGTGCGAAAGCGCGGCGGGCAGCAGACCCAGGGTCGCAACCATCATGGTCATCATGATCGGACGAAGCCTCAGCACTGCGCCTTCCACCGCCGCTTCCTCGATCGAATAGCCTCGAGCGCGCAGCTGATTGATGTACTCCACCATGATGACGCCGGCTTGCACTGAGACTCCAAACAGCGCCAAAAACCCGACGCCGGACGAGACGCTAAAGTTCGTCCCGGTAAATAGAAGCGCCAGCAGTCCGCCAATCGGAGCCATGGCGATGGTCGTCAGAATCAGCAGCGCCCACTTGATGGACTTGAACATCATGTAGAGGATGATGCTGATCAGCAGGATCGTAAACGGCAGCACCAGCAATAGCCGCCGTTGCGAGCGTTTCTGGCTCTCATACTCCCCCGCCCAGTCAATCGTGTAGCCGGTAGGTAGCTTAACGGAGGCGTTCACTTTCTTGATTGCCTCGGTGACCGTACTGCCCAGGTCCCGACCGCGCACACTGAACTTTACCGCTACGTAACGAGAATTCTCCTCACGGTAGATTTCCGATCCTCCGTCAACTTCATTGACCTTGGTCAGCTGCGCCAGGGAAACCCGCTCGCCGGAAGGAGTTGCCAGGAGAATCTTTTCAATTGCCTCCTTGGTGTCCCGATACTGCGGCAGATAACGCACCACAAGATCGTAACGCTGTTCTCCGACCAGCACCTGACTGAGGGCATTGCCTCCCACGGCGGTCTGGATGGCGTCCTGCACGTCGGAGACGTTGATGCCGTATCGCGCGGCTTGCTCGCGGTCCACCGTGAAATTCAGGTTCGGCTGGCCGATCACGCGAAACACTCCCAGATCTTCCACGCCCGGAATATTTCTCATCACCCCGGCAATTTCGTCCGCCTTTTCTTCCAGCGTTTTTAGATCGTCGCCATAAATCTTCACCGCCAGCGCACCTTTAACGCCGCTCACCGCCTCTTCCAGATTGTCGGAGATGGGTTGCGAGAAGCCCCAGAACACGCCCGGAATTTTCTCCAGCTCGCGGTCCATGGCCGCGATCAGCCGCTCTTTGTCCTGATGAAAGACGGGTCGCCATTTGTCCTTGGGCAGCAGATCGACGAAGAATTCTGCATCGAAAAAGCCGGTTGTGTCGGTGCCGTCGTCCGGACGTCCGATCTGATTGACCACTACCGGAACCTCGGGAAACGAGGCGAGAATTTGCCGAGCCTGATCGGCAATGCGCGCGCTCTCCGTCGGTCCTGTACTCGGCGCCATGGTTCCGCGCACCCAGATCGCTCCTTCGTCCAAGTGTGGCAGGAACTCCGAACCGATGACGCCGCTGAATACCAGGAAGCCCGAGATCATCACCGCGATCGAGGCTCCTGCCACCGTCACCCAGCGATGACGAATGGCCCAGCGAACGTCTTTGCGGTAATGAGCAGTCAGGAACTTCATCACCGGGTTCTGCCATTGGCCAGCCCCTTTGCGGAACAGCAGGCTGGCCAACGCTGGCGCGATCAGCATGGAAAAGATCAGGGCGCCCAGCAGAGCGTAGGCGACGGTCCACGCCATCGGCTTGAATAGTTTTCCTTCGACTCGTTGCAGGGTGAAAATCGGAAGATACGCCGTGATGATGATTGCAATGGCGTAGAACACCGGCCGCTGCACTTCGTGCGCTGCCTCACGGACACGGTCCAACAAGGTGCGGGGAGATTCGTCCTGCCGGTTGAGATGGCGCACGATGTTTTCCACCATCACCACGGCTCCATCCACCACCATGCCGAAGTCCAGAGCGCCCAGTGAAAGCAGGTTTGCGGAGATGTGCCGCAGGTCCAGACAGATGGACGCAAACAGCAACGCGAATGGAATAGTCAGCGAAACGATAATGGCGCCGCGCACGTTCCCCAGAAAAAGAAACAGGATGATGACGACCAGCGCCATACCTTCGGCGAGATTGTGCAGGACCGTGTGCGTGGTGTAGTGGACCAGGTCGTCGCGGTCCAGGTAGGGAACGATCTTCACTCCGGGTGGAAGGATGTGCTCGTTCAGCCGTTTCACCATCGCATGAAGCTGCTCGAGCATGGTTGCCGTGTCCGCACCTTTGCGCAGAAACACGATGCCCTCGACCACATCATTGTCGTCGACCACCACTCCGTCCGCTCGATGTACCGCTTTGCCGATTTGGCCCAGCCGGATCTTAGGCCCTTGGGTTACCACCGCGATGTCTTTAATCCTGATCGGAGTGCCGTTTTGTGTCTTGATAACGGTCTGCTCGATATCGGCGACGGTCTTGATCAGCCCCACGGCTCGCACATTGATTTGCTGCGAGCCTTGCTCGATGAAACTGCCCCCGGCATTGGCATTGCTGTTGGACAGTTGCTGCTCCACCTGCGCCAGGGTCACACCGTAGGCGATCAATTTGTCGGGATCGACGCGAACCTGATATTCCCGCGTCGTGCCGCCGAAGGACGAATCGTCCACCACATCCGGTACCGAGCGGATGTACTTGCTGATCACCCAGTCCTGCAGAGACTTCAGCTGCATGACGTCGTACGCCGGATTAGTGCTCTCGAGCGTGTACCAATAGACCGAGCCAATCGGACTGAAATCGGGACCCATGCTGGCAGTCACGCCAGGCGGAAGCGTGACTTGCGAAAGCCTCTCCAATACCTTCTGCCGGTCCCAGTCGTTGTCGGAGTCGTCATCGAAGATGAGGTTGACGACGGAGAGGCCGGCCAAGGAGGAAGAGCGGATATGCGCCAGATGCGGAATTCCATTCATCTGGATTTCGATGGGTATGGTGACCTGCTGCTCAACTTCCTCGGCGGCGCGGCCAGGCCATTGCGTGATGACCTGGACCCAGGTGTTCGCCACATCGGGATAGGCCTCGACCGGCAGTTGCTTGAAGGCGATGATGCCCCAAACGAACAGCAGAAACGCCATGCCCAAAACCACGAAGCGGTTATTCAGCGCAAAGTCGACGACCCAGCGAATCATTACTGCTCCACCGTGTTCTGGACTTCAAGCGCATTAGCTACGATTTGTTGGCCGGGCTTGATCCCCGAGACAACCTCCTGCATGCCGCCTGGCAGCATCTCGCCGCTGACCACTTCTACGCGTCGAAACTCCTTATCTCCTGCCGGGATGTAAACCCACTCGCGATCGTGCAAGTGCAGAATCGCCGTAGCTGGAACGGCCGCACGCGTTTCTTTTCGCTGACCATGGAAAGTCGCGGTGACGAACATGCCAGGACGCATGAGTCCCGGGTTGTGTACCTCAATGCGCACTTTGGCAGTTCGAAGGTTGGGATCGAGGATAGGACCGATGTTGCTGATGGTCCCGGTGAAGACCTGGTCGGGATACGCGTTCAGCCGGATGTCGGCCTTCTCCCCCAGGTGCACGTTGGCCAGCTCGTTCTCGTACACGTCGCACAGAATCCAAACATCGCTCAGGTCGGAGATGGTGAACGGGTTAGGTGAGGCCAGGCCTTGCACGCCGGCTGCGGTCGTTACTTGCTGATCGGTGATCACGCCTGAGATAGGCGCGCGAATATCGACAATGCCGGTAGGACGATCGAGTGAGTTGTTGCCCAGTACTTTCAGCTTCTCCGCTGTGGTTTCGACGTCGACCTTGGCCTTGGCTTCCGTGTCTTCCGCCACCTGCAGATCGTTCTGCGAGATAGCGCCGTGGTCGTAGAGTTGCTTCGAACGCTCCTCCTGAGTACGGGCCAACTGTTCGTCGGCCACAGCTTTCCGATAGTCGGAGAACGCGCCGGAGATATCCGCACTCTGCACCTTCAGCAGCACCTGGCCTTTTTTCACGGTGTCACCCAGGCGCGCATTCACTTCCACAATGCGTCCAGCGGCCAGCGAGATGACCGGAACATTTTTCGAAATGTCCGGTGCAACGATGCCCGTGACTTTTAACTCTGACGTTCCAACGTGCGCGGTGGCCTCGGTCAACTGGAACCGCTCCGGATGCTCCGCCTGGAACAGGTTGCGGTCGCCGACCTGCTCAAGCTTGAGCGGCGGTGGAGCTTCTGCCTGCGGATCGCTCTTGCCACCACTGCATCCGGCCTGAAAGCCGAGTGCCAGCGAAAGAGTCAGCAATACCCAGCCTCTGTTTTTCATGGGATGACCTCTCGTCCTACCGCGAGATTCAGCTGGTTGGAAGCCTCCAGATACGAAGCCACCAGGTTCAGATAATTAAGCTGCACGCTGCGGTAGTCCGCTTGTGCATCCAGCAATGCGAGCAGAGAGGCAGCTCCACGGTCGTATGAAAAAGTAATCGTGTCGCGAACGCGCTCGGCCTGCTTCAGGTAATGCTCTTTGTAAGGTCGCAGAAGGGTTACGGTGCTGTTCACCGTTGCGTATGCCGAGTCCACATCGCTGAACACGGAAGCCTGTGTGGCCTCCATCAGCTTCTGATTGCGATCCACGTCAAGTTGCGTGCGAAGCTTTTCGCCCTGATTGCGGTCGAAGATGCGCAGCGGAAAACTGACATTGAAGCCGATGTACTGATCGATGGGAGGATTACGGCCAACATCAAAACCGAACGTGGGATCGGTCGACCCGTTGGCCACCGCGAGCTGATGATCGGTCCTGGCTTTATCGACGGACTGCAATGCGGCCTTCAAGTCAGGCCGAGTATCCACTGCTATCCGGCGAACCTCATCCAGAAGCGGAAGCTGCTCTGCGAAATCAAATGAGCCAATGACGTCAAACTGGTCGATCGGTGTCCGGTCATTCAACAGTGCCAGTAACTGAATTTTGGCGGTGCGCAGATTGACGTCCGCCGTCTGTAAGTCCGATTCGTACTGTACCCGCTGCAGCTCAAGCCGGTCCAAATCAACCTGAGCGATTGCGCCCAGCTTATAGCGCTCGCGATTCACTCCCAGAAGACGGTCGTAATAGTCGAGATTTTCCTTGGCCAGGCTGAACACGGCCTTACCCTGAAGCGCCTGCACAAAGGCCATTCGCAAGTCGAAAAGCAGCGACCGCTCCAGGTCGGCCTGGCTCGAGACCGCGATCTTGGTGGCGTCCTGCGCACTGGTTAAGCGTAGTTCCCGCTTGTGCTGGCGTTCGTGCAGGTAATTGATACTTCCCACAGCCAGAAGATAGGCAAACGTACCGTGGGACGGACCGCCGTTAAAGGGATCGATCTGATCGGCAATCAACTCCCCAGTGGGGTTTGGCCGGAGATAAGCTGTAACCTCCTGGGCTTTCGACTCGTCGATGCCGATCTGTCCCGCCTGCAGAGTCGGGTTTGCCGCCTCGAACTTTGCTCGAACCTCCTGCCAGGTCAGCGCACTTTGCGCGCCGGCGCTCCCAGGCAAGGCTGTGGCCAGGAGCAGCAGCAAACACAAGCGTGTCATGGCCCGGTGCATGAATCCTCCTTGTCCTCGTCGCTGCCGTGCCGGCCAGCCAGCTGGAACGCGGCCCTCTGCGACAGAACGACATTTCCTTGAAGTACGAACGGCGGCGGTGATCGTTGCCTACTTCCAAGCAATTGCTGACGGGGCGTCGAGCCTTACCTTGGTCACGCTCGTTTGCCCATTCGTCCGGAGCGATAAAGAGCTTCCCAGTTCGAGTCCCGTTCGTACCCGCCCGCCCAAGCGGCGGCAGGCGGACCTGTCACGGTGTAATCTGATCTCCGTTGGACATTAAACCCGTGATATATGAACAGGTTGTTAAACGGCGAGATTGCCTTCGCGGGTTCCGCTTGTTTTCTCACAAATCTTCCGGCGAACGAAATCCTAACCGGCAAGGTCCTACGAAACCGTTGCAGATCTGCCTTGGATTTTATAGCATACCCCCCTAGGGTATTAGCAAGAAGGAAGGAGATTCATGCAGGACAAAATTCCGGTAACTTCGCGGGAAAAACAGAAGCTCTTGTTCCGCATAAAGCGGCTGCGCGGGCAATTCGCAGCGGTGGAGCGCGCCCTCACGTCAGGCGATGAGTGCGCCGACATTCTGATGCTGCTGGCCGCTATTCGTGGAGGCGTCAACGGCCTGATGGCGGAGATTCTGGAGGATCATATCCGCCTGCACATCATTAACCCGGATCATGAGATCGAATCGCCCGAAGAATTGGGCGAAGACCTGATCGCCCTGGTCCGCGCCTATCTGAAATGAAGACTAGAAGATAAGACTGATTTCAAACCGAGTAAGTGGGCAGACCCCAGCGGTTTGTGGGTGCTGGTTTCTCCCAGCAAACGTGCTCTTGTTCAAGCTGCTCCAGCAGCTCCGTCGTCGGGGCGACGAAAGTGTGGAAGCAGAAGACGCACATGCTCTCCGGGACATCCTGCGAGTTGTGACAACGCTTGAAGATTTCCTGGGTGTCTTTGTTTTTCGCCATAAAGGCGACTCCGGCCAGAAAGTCGCTCTTAAAACCCTTGGGGCACCAACGGGCAAAGTTTACGTCACAACGTGGCAATGTCAATAGCACTTTTAGGCAATACGATATCTCCTCGTTATTCGTGGAGTCGTTTCGAAGGCACGAACCACCGCAAACCGCTTGCGGGACTCGACGCCTCGATCGCCCTGGGGGCAGTGTCAAACAGTTCAAGAATCGGGACAAACCCCGATTTCTAGAGGCATCACTCTTAAGGAAAAAATGAAATTGAGCCCGCTCGAATTTCTTTGGGCTAAGGGGAGCGCTTGAGATACAGCCCCCATTCCAAAGTTTGTCGGCTTACTACTGGCAGCGAAAATATACCTAGATGTTATGGGTCTGTAGGAATCATAATCTCTATTACGAAGTAGTTTTATCTCCTAAAAAGTACTAGTTCAACAAATCTCCAACCTATCAGAATATCCCACTAAAATGCCCCAATATTTGATGGTAAGCCAGCCTCTTATGGGTTGATATCGGCGGTACCTAAACGCCATAGACAGGCACGATGGGTCGCCCTACAGTGAAACTAGAAAAGATCGTTGTATGAAAAAAGATATCGCGGGCTTCTTGCTCTTCATTGCAATCGCAATCGGGCTATTCGTCGTGTATGCCCTTTTCATGTCCGGCATGAATGTGAATAATGCGATGGGCCTCCGTCAGAACGACCTCTCCAGCATGAGTGCGGATGCGTTCCGATTCTTGAGGGACAACAAAATCGCAACCGTTATCGTTCTTGCCGTATTGGTTGTTGCCAAGGTCTTAGGCGGATCGCCCGGACCTGTGAAGTCCTGAATCAGTCGAGGAATAAGAAAGCCCGCCGGATTTCTGACCGGTGGGCTTTTTCTTTGAGAGGGAGACCTCCCGCTTTCACCCGAGCCTCTGAGCTCGTCCTAAACGTTAGCAGGCTGCCATAAGTACCGCCTGGCGCAATTACTGCGTAACCAGCCAAGCCCTTGCGGGTTCCTACCACTTACTTCAGATCAAGTTCCCGCTGTGCGAGATTGCCGCCAACTCTGCGCGTTCCGTTCACAGTAAGCTTACGCTGCCAGATGTCGAAGTCCTTCTTGCGCAGGCTAACCGTGTGTTCGCCTTGGGCAACCGACATCGAATAAGGCGTCTTGCCGACGTACTGGCCGTCGACAAAGATATCCGCGCCGACCGGGCTCGACCAGATATCGAGTTCCGGATCGGGAGGCGGTGGCGGAGGCTTGGGTGTCGCGGTTGCCGGATCAGGATGGGCCGCAGCGGCGACCAAGCTTCCGTTGATGGGCGGCGACGCCGAGGGCGAATCTACGTCGCAGTTGACGTAATACACCGAGAATGGCGAAGGAACCGAGGTCTTAGCCCCGGAATGGGGCGAGTCGGCAAGAATGTCCGAGAGCAGGCGCTCCAGCAGCTTCTCTCGCGAAGAAATGGTCACCAGGGAATAGTGTGCGATGGCCTTGCCGGTCTGGTCGTACGCATGAGCGTCTAGTGATTTGGGCTTATCGTCGCGCTTCAAGCTGAGCGTATCAGTCGTCGGCCGCGGCGTCGCGCCCGCATACGCATAACTCCATGTCCCACCCGCGCTGCTCATCGTAGGCGCGTTCGCCTGCGCCGGTGCAGCGGTCGTGTAGGTGTGAGCGGAGGGAGTCAGCCCCTCGAATGCGTCTTCGTTCGTAGAAAATACGATGATGTAGTTGGGCAGTGTTGCCGAGGGAATCTGCGAGAAGCAGATGGCCGAATAGTGCTCCCGTTGGGACTTACCCTCCAGCCACTTCAAAGCGAATTTAGGGATGGCCGGCACGGGCTGCCCGCCCTCGGCGACTGCAAACGAGACGTTCTTAGTGCAGGGCGGAGGACCGGAGGCGGCTGGACTCTGGCACCAAACAAACCCGGCTGACCCAATCAAGGTAATCAGTAATAGCTTTAGTTTCATGGTCTTTTCGCACACCAGTAAACTGGTCACTGGCCGTTACGGTGAAGAGGGTCATGACGGTCGAATCGGCTGATTCAGCTTTTGGCGTGATCATACCACCATGCCGGCTGCCTTATCTACCAGCATTTTAGCCACTTGACTGGGAGAGAAATAGCCCACGGCCTTGAACTTGACCTCGCCTTTCACCACATCCAGATCGTATCTCTCGGAGTGATCGTCCAGCGAAAGCGTCACTCTGCCTGTCTGGCCATCGTAGGTGGCGGATAGGTTGCTCGTGACGTGACTCACCCGGACAATGACTAAGTCAGCTCGCCCTTCGTCGAAGACCAGAGCATTCTCGCCCAAAGCTTCATTGACCGCGTGTACTCGCTGGTCGATGGCGTCGCGAATCTGCTCCCATAGCTTCGGCGCCCAGAACAACTTGAGCTTGGTATCGCCGGCAGCCTTCGCATTCTCCGCCTTGCGCCGTTCGCGACGCTCCTGGATCTCCCTGGCTTTTGCTTCGCCGTATTGCTGAAGGTCGTCAACGGGCATGATCAAAGCACCATCCGAATTCAGATGTACGACTAGGGTTTACTCGAAGGACCCATGTAGATGCTGGCAAGAGGCCCGCATCTTCGCTCCCTCGCACGAAGATGCCATCTCCAGTCGCTATCTTGAGATATCGAGGCGATTGCCGTCGACGTCCTCGGTATCGGCGACGAAATACGCGGTCACCGCAGTTCGGATGGAGTTTCGGTCCAAAACCGGCTGCTTTTGTGCATAGCGCGCCGACCAGCGAATCTGGTTTACCAAGTCTCGCGGATGGCAGGCACGCAACGGTTCTTTGAACTCATACCGAATGATTTCGATCAGTTCGTCGACTACCTCAGGATCGAATTCGAGGTTGTTGTCCTCGCAAACGGCGCGGAAGATCTTGTGGAAGTGTTCATTCGCCAGCGTGCCGATCTCGATCTTCGTCTGAATTCTTCGCAGGAAGGCCGCATCGACCAGTGTCGAGGGGTGGAGGTTGGTGGCGAAGACGACGAACATTTCGAAGGGAAACTCGATTTTCCTTCCCCCCGCCAAAGCCAGGAAATCGATCCTTCGGTCGAGCGGAACGACCCAGCGGTTCAACAGCTCTTCCGGGCGTAGGCGCTGGCGGCCAAAATCGTCAATGATCAGTACGCCGTTATTCGCCTTCATCTGCGCCGGCGCCGTGTAGAACTTGGTCACGGGGTTCAGTTGCAGTTCCAGCATGTCGGACGTGAGTTCGCCGCCGACCAGCACAGCCGGTCGAGGACAGAGCACCCAGCGCGCGTCGCTGCTTTGCGAATCATCGCCCGGCCCGTGCAGGTGGGGATCATAAACAACAATAATCTGGCCATCGACTTCGATCGCATAAGGAATCCAAATGCGGTCATCGGACATTACTCGTGAAAGAGCAGTAGCGATGGTCGTTTTGCCGGTTCCTGCCGGTCCGTACAGGAAAATCGAGGTGCCCGAATTTAGCGCTGCGCCCAGTCTGTCGAGCGTAGATTGTTCCAGCACCAGGTGGCTGAATGCCCGCTCCATTTGCGGCGGATGTATGTCAATGTCGCGAGCGCTCTGGCGCTGTACCTGGCGGACGTAGCTCTCCAGCGAAACCGGGGCTGCGCCAGCGTACGAATTCTGAGCTACCAACTCGAAAGCCAAAGTCCGGCCTTTGGTGGTGATCGCCACCTGCGGGATATTCCCCTTCATGCCGGTCACTTCAACCAACTGTTCGGTCCGCAGGTGCCGGAGAAGTTCGTTCATCACGCCGAAGGCGAGCCGCATATGAGTCGACATCTCCTGCAGCGACAAAGACCCGTGAAGATACAGAATCTTCAGGCATAAGTCTTCGAGATAGGCCTGACGCAGGCCGGTCTCGGCTACCGACTCGGGAACTGGGGGTGGCACAATATGGGTTTCAGTCTTCGTCGCAGACAGGGGCATGGAAAAAACTCCTCCAGGCATTTATGGCAAGGAAAGCTCTTCACTATACCGCAAGGTTGTTAGCGCCTACACCCAATGATTTGGGTCGGATCATGGGCTGTTTGTCCTTATTTATCAAGGGGAAAGCCATTCCTGAGAGACGGGAATCGCGGTCCGTAACGCGGAGCCGCCTAATTTCACCCGGGGAACACTTTGGTAACCACCCCGCTAGGGTCATGAGCGCAAGCACAGCCTGAATCGGCCACCTTCGATGAGCCGCACCGCGCTCCTAAGTTCATAGGAGTCTGTCACCTCCGAGTAGCTTGTTTCGCCAGAATCGTCATGGTACAAACGACGCTCTTGTCATAACTGCAAAATCAGGACTACGCGCAGGCTGCCCGGGTACCGAACATATGTGGGTTGCAGACTCCAAGTCCAGGGCCACTTTAGAGGATTCGTATTCCAGGACTACGGAGTTTGCATGCCATTTCGTGAGACTGCTGTTTCTGCAGTTACCCGTCGTGTGTTCAGCGCCACCATCACGGCAACAAACCGGAGCAGGAGTGACTGCAAGACACTTCTCCCACTGCGGCATATCGCCGCGGCAGTCGTGTGTTTGGCCGCAATGATGGTTGCGTTTTGGCCACAGGCTGCGCATGCCCAGTACACCGATACGACGATCTACAGCTTTTGCTCTCTTTCGGGCTGCGCGGACGGAGCCAATCCGGAGGGCGCGCTGGTCGCCGACTCGCAAGGCAATCTTTACGGCACAACGTTGGTCGGCGGCGCGTACGATTACGGCACCATCTATGAGTTGACTCCCAACGGCAGCGGTACCTGGACGAATACCATTCTCTACAGCTTCTGCCCGCAAGGCCCAACCTGCGCCGATGGCGCATCTCCGCAGAGCGGTGTAATCCGCGATGCGAACGGAAACCTCTACGGCACCACGTTGACCGGCGGCGCGCGAAGCAACGAAGGAACCGTCTTTGAACTGAGCCCACCGCAGGGTGGCCACGGGCCGTGGACCCAAACCGTGCTTTACGAGTTTTGTGTCAGCGGCAACTGTACCGACGGCAACCAGCCTCTCGGAGGCTTGACATTCGACTCCCACGGCAATCTTTACGGCACGACCACCGAGGGAGGACCGCATGGCCAGGGCGTAGTTTTCGAATTAAGCCCAAACGGCGGCCAGTGGACTTACACCATTCTTTACGGTTTTTGCGCGCAACAAGGCTGTACCGATGGCAGAACTCCGAACCTCGGGAGCCTGGTTTTCGATGCGCAAGGCAATCTCTATGGCGCCACTACGGGAGGCGGATCTCAGAACTACGGCACAGTCTTTCAGTTGACTCCCAGCGGCGGGTCGTGGACGGAGAGCGTCCTGCACAGCTTCTGTTCGGCAGCGAACTGTACCGATGGCGTGGAGCCGGTTGGAGGCGTAGTTCTCGACGTGCACGACAACATCTATGGCGTTACCCCGGGAGGCGGCACGCTGAATTTAGGTGTGGCTTACGAGCTGAGTCAGAGCGGCGGTTCTTGGACAGAAAACGTTCTCCAGAATTTCTGTGAAAACTGCACGTCGGGATATCACCCGCAGCAGACGATGATCCTGGATGCCAACGGTAATCTCTATGGCAACACCTACCAGGGTGGAACGCTGATGAAAGGCGTAGCTTTCGAATTGAGCCCGATTGGTGGCGGCCAATGGACCGAGACTGTTCTTTATAACTTCTGCTCGGTGGGCGCTTGCCTCGATGGAGAATATCCCTACGGCCCGATGCTCTTCGATGCGCAAGGCAATTTATACGGCGTTACGGGAGATGGCGGACAGTATGGCGGGGCGACGGCTTACGAATTATCGCCGCACCTGACTCCTACCTCAACCACGTTGACGAGCGCTCCGAATCCCTCTGCCTACGGACAGATGGTAAGCCTGGCAGCCACGGTGCACGCGCAGGATGGATCGCTCCCAACCGGTACCGTAATTTTTGAAAGCAATGGCGTGCAGATTGGCTCAGCGCCGCTGAACAACCAAGGCCAGGCAGTTCTGACCTATAACGCATTGCCTGTCGGCACGGACAACCTACTTGCAATGTATGGCGGATCGTCGACCTTGGCACGCAGCACTTCGAACACGGTCATGCAGGTGGTAAACCGGGATCTCACGCACACGACCGTTGCCAGTGCGCCCAATCCTTCAACCAGTGGCGAGCAAGTGACCATCACCGCGAGTATCACTCCCGCTGGCCCGCCGACAGGCACGGTGGGCTTCACTTCGAATGGCAGTGCCATCTCCGGCTGCACGGCCGTCACGCTGAGTTCCGGCACCGCGCAATGTGTGACCTCATCGCTTGCGGTTGGCACCGATGCCATCGTCGCCACCTATTCCGGCGACAGTACCTACGCGCCCAGCAATGGCACGGACATTCAGATCGTCAATCCTGTTCCCGCAGGCATTGCAGTTCGTGACTCTGCCGCCGTGCCGCATCGTCGATACCCGCAACGCGAACGGCACCTTCGGCGGTCCGCCGATTCCCGCCAACAGCGCGCGCTCCTTCCCGCTGTCGCAGAGCGGCAACCCGTGCAACATTCCCTCCGATGCCGTCGCGTATTCGCTGAACGTTACCGTCGTTCCGATCACGACACTGTCGTATCTGACTATCTGGCCTACCGGCGAAGGTCAACCTACGGTCTCGACGCTCAATTCGCTCGACGGGCGCATCAAGGCCAACGCGGTGATCATTCCTGCGGGAACTTCCAGCGGGTCAGTCAGCGTCTTCGTCACCAACACGACCAACGTCGTGCTCGACATCAACGGATACTTCATTCCCAGCAGCAGCTCGACGCTGGCGTTTTATCCGGTCACGCCGTGCCGACTAGTCGACACGCGTAATGCCAACGGCCCGCTCGGCGGTCCGTACCTGACGCACGGAGTGGAGCGCGACTTCCCGCTGCTGGAAAGCTCGTGCATTCCGTCAGGGACTAACGTTCAGGCGTATTCGCTGAACTTCACGGTCGTGCCGAAGACCTCGGGCGGCGTGGCGTATCTGACCGTCTGGCCGCAAGGGTCGAGCAAGCCCTTGGTCTCGACGCTTAACGATTTGACCAACACCATTGTCGCGAACGCCGCCATCGTTCCGGCGGGCACCGGCGGTGAGGGCGGTGTAGCCACGTATGCCAGCAACGATACCGACCTGGTTATCGACATCAACGGATACTTCGCGGCTCCAGCGTCGGGCGGGCTGTCGTTCTACGCGCTGACGCCATGCCGCGTCATCGACACCCGTCACGTCGGCAACGGACAGCCGTTTAGCGGAGAGCTGACGGTGGATGTCCAGACCAGCCCCTGCGGTCCACCGGCAACGTCCGCCGGATACGTGTTCAACGCGACCGTGGTGCCCAGCGGATCATTGAGCTATCTGACGCTATGGCCCGATGGCGAAAACAGGCCGGTGGTGTCGACGCTGAATGCCATCGACGGCGCCATCACGTCGAACATGGCGATCGTGCCCAATCTCGACGGCAAGACCGACGCCTTTGCTCAAGGCACCACCCAGCTGATTCTCGACATCTCCGGCTACTTCGCGCCGTAGGAGCTTTCGGAAACAGCCCGTGCCGCCGGCCGGAGAACACAGCGAATCGCGGTCGTCACGTTTTCGCAGGGAAACAGTAAGCATCGAGATCAGGAGACAGTCAGCGTGAGGAAATTTTTCGTAACCACCGTCATCTGCACCGTTAGTTTATTTTTGCTCGCTGCGGCAACTACTACCTTTGCGCAGAACCTCACCACGCTGCACAACTTCACCGGAGCTGACGGTGACGGGCCGGTGGCCTCGATGATCCTGGCTCGCGACGGAAACTACTACGGCACCACCTTCCTGGGCGGCTCCCAGCAGGGTGGCGCGATCTTCAAAATCACACCCAGCGGTAGCTTCAGCGTGTTTTACAACTTCTGCTCGCAATCGCGGTGCGATGACGGCTCATCGCCCGAGGCTGGTTTGGTGCAGGGTAGTGACGGAAATTTTTACGGAGCTGCAGGCAATGGTGGGAGCGGAGCAAGTGGGGACGGTACCGCTTATAAAGTCACTTCCAACGGCGCCCTAACGGTGCTGCACAACTTCTGCACGCTTTCCGGCTGTTCTGACGGCGCAGGTCCTGAAAGCACGCCTATACAAGCCGCGGACGGCAACTTCTACGGGACGACGATTTATGCAGGCTCGGGACAGGGCGGGGTCGTCTACAAGGTTTCTTCTGGCGGCACATTCAGCGTCCTGTTCGGCTCCGATACCCCCCACGGCACACTTCTCAACGGAGTGATTCAAGGTACCGACGGAAATTTCTATGTGACGGCCGACCAGGGAGGCGCCAACGGCGTAGGCACGGTTTTCAAAATTACGCCCAGCGGAAGTGCGACCGTGCTTTACAACTTCTGCTCGCAATCCGGCTGCACCGATGGTTCGTCTCCCAATGCCGGGCTGATAGAAGGTTCGGATGGAAATTTCTACGGCACCACCCTCAGCGGTGGAATCAATAACCAGGGAACAATTTTTAAGATTACGTCGAGTGGCACGCTAACGGTGTTGCACAGCTTCACCGCCAATGATGGAGGGGGGCCCACCGCATCCCTGCTTCAGGGTGCCGATGGAAACTTTTACGGCACTACCTACAATGGCGGAGCGAACGGCGACGGCGTCATCTTTGGCATGACCCCGTCGGGATCGTACACCCTGCTGCACAGCTTTGCCGGAAGTGACGGCTCGCACCCCCGGGGCGGGCTGGTGCAAGGCCCAAATGGAAGCTTCTACGGGACAACCTTCACCGGCGGAAGCGACAACATGGGCACCGTATTTCAGTTGACGATTCCGCTCATTCCGACGACCACTACCCTCACGACGGCTCCGAATCCGTCCTATCAAGGCGAGTCGGTCACCATGACCGCGACCGTCACGGCGCAGAACGGTTCCACTCCGGCCGGCACGGTGATCTACAAGAGCAACGGCACCAGCATCGGCTCCGCCACACTGAACGACTCCGGCGTCGCCGTTTTGAACTACTCGGGTTTGAGTGCGGGCACGGACAACGTTACCGCCGTCTATCAGGGCTCGGTGACATTGGCGGGCAGCACTTCGAATACCGTGGTGCAGGTCGTCCTCCCCGCGAGCATGACCACCGTGACCAGCACACCCAATCCTTCCGCGCCCGGACAGAACGTCACCATCACCGCAACCGTTGGCCCCGCAGGACCTCCGACGCCGACCGGCACCGTTGGCTTCACGTCGAACGGCTCCGCTATCTCTGGCTGCACATCGGTCCCGCTTTCGTCGTCACGCACCGCGGTCTGCGCAACGTCCGCATTGCCGGTCGGAACCGATACCATCGTCGCCACCTATTCCGGCGACAGCAATTACGGGCCCAGCAGCGGCACCGACATTCAGATCGTCAATCCCGTCCCGGTCGCCTGGCAGTTCGTGGCCCTGGCGCCCTGCCGCATCGTCGATACCCGCAATCCCAACGGAACCTTCGGCGGTCCGGCGATTCCTGCCAACACTGCACGTGCCTTCCCACTGGCGCAGAGCGGCAACCCCTGCAACATCCCGTCTAATGCGGTCGCCTACTCGCTGAACGTCACCGTCGTTCCGATTACCACGTTGTCGTACCTGACCATCTGGCCCACCGGTGAAGGCCAGCCCGTGGTTTCGACCCTGAACTCGCTCGACGGGCGCATCAAGGCCAACGCTGCCATCATCCCCGCCGGCATCTCGAGCGGTTCGGTCAGCGTCTTCGTGACCAACACGACCAACGTCGTGCTCGACATCAACGGATACTTCATTCCCAGCAGCAGTTCCACGCTGGCGTTCTATCCGCTTACGCCCTGCCGCGTAGTCGACACCAGAGGGGCCGATGGCCCGCTCGGTGGTCCGTACCTGACGCACGGTGTGGAGCGCGACTTCCCACTGCTCGAAAGCTCCTGCATCCCGTCAGGCACCGACGTTAAGGCTTACTCGCTGAACTTCACTGTGGTTCCGAAGACTTCGGGAGGCGTGGCCTATCTGACCGTCTGGCCACAGGGGCTGAGCAAGCCATTGGTCTCGACGCTGAACGATCTGACCAACACCATCGTCGCCAATGCCGCCATCGTTCCCGCCGGCACCGGCGGTGAAGGCGGGGTGGCTACATACGCCAGCAACGACACCGACCTGGTCATCGACATCAACGGCTACTTCGCGGCTCCGGCGTCGGGTGGGTTATCGTTCTACGCGCTCACACCATGTCGCGTCATCGATACACGCAAGGTCGGCAACGGACAGCCTTTCAGTGGAGAACTGACGGTCGATGTGCAGACCAGTGTCTGCGGGCCGCCGGCAACTTCGGCGGGATACGTGTTCAACGCAACAGTCGTGCCCACAGGAGTACTCGGCTACCTGACACTGTGGCCTGATGGCGAGAACAAGCCGGTTGTCTCGACGTTGAACGCGCTCGATGGCGCCATCACGTCAAACATGGCAATCGTGCCCAACAGCGACGGCAAGACCGATGCGTACGCGCCGGCGCCCACGCAGTTGATTCTCGACATCTCCGGCTACTTCGCGCCGTAGGAAGCGGGAGAGCAGCGGCGAGATTGAACGTGGACTCGAAGGAAGTTCGGGCAGCGAATTTAGCTCAGCACCGCGTTGCCGAGCTTTATCGCCCAGCAACGGAGCGGATTACGTAATCGGAATATCGCGAAAGGTGTATTCCAGAGCGTGCGGATTGGTGACGTCGACGTAGAGTGTCAAAGTCTTGGCGTTAGGATCTTTGTCGGGCACAGTCACAGTATATTTTTCGCGAGCTCCGCCCGAGATGTTGGAGATACGGCCGGTCGAAAAATCCAATTGCCCGGCGCCACGCAAATTGAACGTATTACCTTTTCCATCGACGACGTCGACGCTCTGTAGCGAGACTCGTGACGGATCAGTTCCAACGTTGGAGACGTACCCCCAGCACTCAATGTTGCCAGGATTCACCCGCTGACACCGCTCCAGGTCAAGAGCAGTTTGGCGTTGGGCTCCCTCTACGGCTTGCTTTGCCAGCGCATGGGAAGGATCCGCACCTGTTGCCGCCGTGCTCCCCGCAGGTGCGTTATTGGTGGTATCTGGTTTTGCAGGGGCTCCGCCCGGCGAGCTGCTGGCTTTTGCGCTCGAGTGATACAGACCGGCGAAGACTGCGCAAAGTACAACTCCGCCCACCGCCGCCACCCAAATTGCTGCTGGCCTTCTGGTCTGAGTCAGAACACCGAAGCTTGGCATCTTTTCAGCCGGCTCATCGCTGGACGGCTTAACGGCCTCGGGTTCGCTCGCTGCTGACTCGGCGATTGCTGGCTCGGCTTTTGCAGTCTCCTCCGCCTGAGCTGCAGAGCGCTTGCGCGATGGCACCTTGAACATGTTCACGGTCGAGGTGACTGGCGCTTCGCCGATCACAGGTCCGGTTGTAGGTCCATCGGCGGCTTTGCCGACCTGATAATTGCGACCACTTGTACTCTCACTGGCAGACTTCGAGGCAACTGCATCAGCCGCGGACTTCGCAGCATCGGCTTGTAGTTCGCGAGCAATCTCATCCAATTGAGGAGGCAACGCCGCAGGCTCCGTCCTGGCTGCCTGCGCTTGCGAGACTGCGGGCTGCACTTTCTTCTCGGGTCTCGGTGCCGGCTTCCAGTATCTCTCGTCCAATTCACCGGCAAAGCGCTCGAGGTTGGCATAATTCTGCCGCAGATAGGTAAACGTCTCCGCGTCTTTGTCTTCTTCAAGGCCGGACACCCATTGCAGCCACTCGCTGGCTTCTGGCCCAGGCAGTTCATGCTCCTGTTCCGAAATTCCGGCCGCGGCTCGTAGCTCGCCAACCGCCTCCAGTCGTAGTGCATTGAGCGCTGCGGTGCGGGCTTCAACCCGATGCTTCACCGTGCCGCCTTCCAACTCGTTGGCCAGATCCAGCAGCTTGTTGCGGCGCTGCTGATTGACTCGTTCGTGAGCTGCGGCCTCTAACTGCTGAATCGCACCCTCTAGAGACTCCCGGTCGCTCCAATTCAAATCGGGGCGCTCTGCGAGGATCAAATCATGTAGGGCGGCCGCGCTGCGCTGAGCTTCCTCCAGGCTGTGGAAAAGCTCGGTGTCGCTTGTTTCTAGACCTGCGTACAGGCGGTCGATTTGGGACCGCAGGGGCTGGAGGCTATCGTCAAGTTTAGCCAGACCCGACTGCCATGGAGAAGCCATAGGATTTCCAATCACATTGGGGATGCCGGCCAGCTTTGTAGCTTGTTACACCTTTAGCAAATTGTGCCCGCCTTCTTCTTTAGATACAAGGCACTATTTCATTTTCTTCGCAGAAACCTGATATGTCCCTACGTCCGAAGGAGAGCCTATTAGCACTTCCATGCTACGCCTCCAAAGCAGGAAGTGCTATCTTGTGAGCGCGCTTGGGAGTATTATGACCACAAAATTAGCTCCAGGCAGGCTGCGACTTTACGCTGGGCTCAAGCGCGGAGGTTGTTCTCGGAGCTGATTCAGGTAGCACGCCACTGATGAATGAGCAGAATCCACCACCGGATCACCTGGCAACAGCGGAGTATTTCCAGAAGGTACAGCTAGGCATTCTCGCCGGCTGTCTGATGATTCTCCTGTATCTGCTGGTTGCGTTGGACAGCGCGAATCTTCTCTTGCTGCTTATGGTACTGGTGTTCCTGGCGCTTCCGCTCACCGTGGCTTTCTTCGTCGTGGATCAAAAGGTCAAGTATTGGGAGAAGCCGTTTCAACTGTATTCTCGCGAATTCTCCTACAAGCCGAAGTTGAAGTCGGGTGCTCAAGTACCGGTCCAAGTCGAATATCAGTTTCCCACCGAGGTAAATACATCGGACACGTTAGATCGGATTCACGCCGCCGCTTCCTCAGGAATTGATAAGTCCTATTCCTTACTCTCCGACCCTTCGGACTACGAGGAAACTCGCAGGCTGCTGGTGCAAGTTTTATCTCCGGAGATAGAGCGCCTGGGAATAGAAGTGTTCAGGATCCACATCGTCAAAATCCAATATCCCTCGCAGCGTTATTCTTTTTCGATGTCGTACCCCGAAGAACCAGCCTCTATCGACGCTCCCAGATCGCTGGCCGCACGAGCGACCTGAGACTTTCTTCCGGCCACGATGTGCGTTGTCTAAGCGTAACTCCTCTCCATCGATTCGATATAAAACTCAAATCGAACCCCCGGTAACCAGCCTGATCGAACAAACTTGCCAGGTGAGGTTGGTTCGGCGAGCCGAACGCCATAAAAAGCACCGTTCAACTCTGGCCCTTCATCCAACCGCCATCTCGTCGAAAGGGAGGGGAAAATGGGAATTCTTGATATGGTCGAGCAGGTGGCGGGCGGCGCCGGCGGCGGCGACAATGCCAAAGTGGCGGGTGGCCTTTTAGAGGAAATTCAGCAACGCCCGGGTGGAATTGGCGATCTGTTGCAGGGTTTTCACCAGAACGGTATGAGCGGCCTGGTTCAGCAGTGGTCGAGCGGTCAAACTCAGGCAGCCAATCCCGCCGATATAGAGAACGGACTTGGTGGAAGTGGGATGGTCGATAGCATTGCCCAGCGAACCGGTCTCTCTCCGACAGTCGTGAAGACAGGCCTGGCTGTTGTCGTCCCTGTTCTTGTCAAGCATCTGGCCTCCAACGGCCACGTGACTCCCGAGGGACAGCCAACGGGCTCAACACCCGAAGCGGGAGGATTGCTGCAGTCAGTACTGGGACAGATTCTGTAGAGACCGTTCGTAACCAAGCATTACAGAAGACTGTATGGATTGCCGGTTTGGCCGGAGCTCTCTGGGCCACAGTCGGATGCCTTCCCGGGTCTCATCATGGGCTGTTTGCGGCGTTCCGCGCGACATAGGGCTAACTCGCATCTAACAATCGGTTGCGAACACAAACCTACTTATGTCCCAAAGCCATATTCAGGAACACATCGACGTCATTGCCAAGCACGAGGAGCAATTTCTCGCTGAGCGGACCCAGCCGCAAAAGTTGGGCGACAACATCGCGCTATTCGTCGGAAGCCTGGCTTTTGTTAGTCTTCACCTCGTCATGTTCGGGTCTTGGATGGTCTGGAATGTGGCGCCGCATGTGCGGCACTTCGATCCCGCCCCGTTTTCGCTGCTGGGAACTCTGGTAGCAATGGAAGCCATCCTGCTTGCCAGCCTGATCCTGATGCGGCAGTCGCGGATGGGTCGGCGGTCCGACGAGCGGGAACATCTCATGCTCCAAATGCTGCTCCTCATGGAGAAGGAAGTGACGGCCGTCCTCCGGATGGATCGCCAGATAGCAAACGAAATTGGCCTGGAACAGGTAGCCAATAGTCCGGAGTTGCGGGAGTTGAGCCAGGACACCTCGGTCGAACACGTGGCGCGGACCATCAAAGACACGTTGCCCACCGAAAAATAAGCAAGTGTTAAAGGGGCGCAGCGCGCGACTGCCCGCATTGCATCGAAGGGTTCAGCATCCAAACTAAAATGTCGCCATCGCCTTATATCCTGGCGAATGAGGAAAATCATGGAAGGTCCAAACAGCAATGCCGGCCCCGACGAAACGGATCAGTCGTCGTTTCAACCCACCGCGCCCCAGCCGATCGACGAGAAGCTGCAGAAGGCGCTCGATAAAGCGTTGTACGGTGGAGGACATCCGGCTGCCCAGATCGTTAGAAATTTTCTGAATGGTACGTGGTTGGGCGAACCCTTGCACGTCGTGCTGACTGATCTTCCCGTCGGAGCCTGGACCGTCGCCATGGTTTTCGACGCGTTGGACGCGGCGTTCGATCGCCGAGAATTTCGCCGCGCGGCAGACACATCCATTGCCGTAGGGATCGCCGGGGCAGTTTGCGCTGGTGCGACTGGTCTGGCCGACTGGTCCGATGTTGATCCTCCGGCGCGTCGTCTGGGGATGATTCACGGACTCTTGAACCTGAGTGGTACCGCGCTCTTTGTTACGTCACTTCTGCTGCGTCGAAACAAGGCACGCAAGAGTGGCCGTGTAGCCGGTATCTTGGGCTACGCAGTCATGTCGTATGCGGCAAACCTCGGCGGCAAGATGGTGTACGAGCATAGAGTTGGAGTGGATCGCACCAACGGCCAGGAGTTTCCAGATAGCTTTACCGCAGTGATAGAAGAGTCTGCATTGGTCGAAGACAAACCGACGAAGGCAACGTATCGGGGAACGCCGATCCTTCTTGTGCGGCGCGGCGATCAAGTATTTGCTATGGCCGACACGTGCTCTCACTTCGGAGGTCCGCTTTCCGAAGGCAAACTCGAAGGCGACGCCATCGTCTGTCCCTACCACTTTTCAAAATTTGCCTTGAAGGACGGCCACGTCATCAATGGACCAGCCGTTCATGGCCAGCCGTGCCTTGAGGTTCGCGCCCGTAATGGACAAATCGAAGTGCGCCGGCCGCCGAGTCCGGATCCGAGTCCGCTATAAATCGATGCACCGGCCAACCATTCGCGCACAAGCTTCACCCTGGCTAGCCAGTTGATCCCGTCGTACCTCTGCTGTACGTTTGAGCTGGAGTTGCGACTTGGATATCTACCTGGTCGACGGCACGTACGAACTGTTCCGCCATTACTACGCACTGCCTTCCGCCAAAGACGCCCAGGGCAGGGAAGTGGCCGCGGTTCGCGGCGTTCTTGCGTCCATGCTCGGCATGATCAAGGGCGGTGCGACGCACATCGCTGTCGCCACCGATCACGTGATCGAATCATTTCGCAACGGATTGTGGCCGGACTACAAAACCAGCGCAGGCGTTGAGCGGGAGCTGCTGGCGCAATTCCCGCTACTCGAAGAAGTGCTATCAGCGGCCGGTATCGTTGTCTGGCCGATGGTCGAGTTTGAGGCCGACGATGCGCTAGCTGCCGGCGCTGTCGCGGCAGCCCGCGATAAACGTGTTGGCCAAGTAATTATCTGTACGCCGGATAAAGATCTAGCGCAGTGCGTAGAGGGCTCGCGCATCGTTCAACTGAATCGCCGCACGGGGGTCACCCTCGACGCGTCAGGCGTGATGCAGAAGTTCGGCGTTCCGCCGGCATCCATCCCGGACTACCTGGCGCTGGTAGGCGATTCCGCGGATGGCTACCCCGGCCTGCCCGGATGGGGCGCAAAGTCCTCATCCGCCGTTCTCGCCAAGTTTGGCAAGATCGAATCCATTCCCGCCGATTGCCGGGACTGGCGTGTCAACGCCGCCAACGCCGGTGCGCTCGCAGCTACCCTTGTCCGCGAGCGTGAGAGGGCGTTGCTGTTTCGCACGCTCGCCACTCTTCGTACTGACATTGCGCTCTTCGACAATGTGGATCAACTGCGCTGGAACGGTCCTGCGCCCGCTTTCGAGAAACTCGCGGCGCGCCTTGACGCAGCGATCACTGCAAAACGCGAACCCGCCAAGAAATCTTCAGCGCCTGGAAAAGCCAAGCGGCGATAGAGCTGGTTAGTCATCATGCTGGTGCCCTCGCCAAGTGAATACGAAAGGTTTACGGGCGGCAAGCTCGCGAGCTGACTTCTGCGAAGCCGGCCAGCATCAATCGCGATTACCAATTGCCCCTGCTATCCTCAAAAGGATCATCTAAAGGACGCTGTACCGCTTGCCACCGATCCTCAACGCACAAAATATCTCGAAGAGCTACGGAGCTATGCCGCTCTTCCGGAATATTGCCTTTACCATTGCGGAAGGTGATCGCATCGGCCTGATCGGCCCTAATGGTTCAGGCAAGTCTACGCTGCTGCAAATTCTCTCGGGCACAACCGAAGCCGACAGCGGAGAAGTTGCGCTGCGCAAGCGCACTCGCCTCAGCCTGGTTCATCAGGAATCGCAATTCGCTGGCGGGCAAACGGTTCGCACGGTGATCGAGGCTGCCCTGGAGCGGTCGGCGGTTCCAGCCGACGAGCGAGCGGCCCGCTTTGCCGAAACGCTGGGACGCGCAGGCTTGGACGACCTTGACGCGCCTGCGGAATCGCTTTCCGGCGGATGGCGCAAGCGGCTCGCCATTGCTGAAGCTCTGGTGCAACAACCGGACATCCTGTTACTGGATGAACCCACCAACCATCTCGACCTCGCCGCCATCGGTTGGCTTGAAGAACTCCTCCAATCCGCATCCTTCGCTTCGGTTATCGTCAGCCATGATCGCTATTTTCTGGAGAATGTTGCTACGAGCATGGTGGAGTTAAATCGCGCCTATCCCGATGGCCTATTGCGCGTCGCCGGGAATTACAGCAAACTCCTGGAAGAAAAGGAAGCGTTCCTCCATGCGCAGGCCAGGCAGCAGGAAGCCTTGGAAAATCGCGTGCATCGCGAGATCGAATGGCTGCGGCGTGGCCCCAAGGCGCGTACTTCCAAATCGAAAGCGCGCATTGACAAGGCGAATCAGCTGATCGGCCAACTAGCCGACTTGAGCGCCCGCACCCGCACGGCTAGCGCCGACATTGACTTCTCCTCCACCGAGCGCAAAACCAAGCGGCTGATCGAGCTTCAAGATGTTTCCTACACCGTCGGCAGTCGTACGCTGTTCCAGGATCTCAACTTCATTCTCACTGCCGGGATGCGGGTCGGCTTGGTAGGTCCCAACGGCAGCGGCAAGACTACGTTGCTACGCTTGCTCTCCAGCGACCTGGCGCCCGCTGCAGGCGAGATCAAGACCGCCGACTCGTTGCAGATTGTTTACTTCGATCAGAATCGTGTGCTCAATCCTGAAGTGACCCTACGCCGCGCGCTCGCCCCGGACAGCGACTCCGTGATCTACCAGGATCGAGTGATCCATGTCGCCTCATGGGCAGCGCGCTTTCTGTTCACTGGCGAACAACTCAATCAGCCGGTCGGGCGACTTTCCGGAGGGGAGCGGGCTCGCGTCCTGATTGCCAAACTCATGTTGCAGCCGGCCGATGTGCTGCTGCTCGACGAGCCCACCAACGACCTCGACATCCCGACTCTCGAAGTGCTGGAAGAAAGCCTACTCGAATTCCGCGGTGCGCTGGTGCTGGTTACTCATGATCGCTATTTGCTCGATCGAGTGTCGACCACCGTCATCGGACTTGACGGCGCAGGCGGGGTCGGCAACTTCGCGGACTATTCTCAGTGGGAGATTTGGCAGGATGAGCGCCAGCGTGGTCAGAAGATGTCCGCGAAGGCATCCGAGCGTGACACTGCTGAGAACAATCCTTCGGCTGCGAGTAGCGCGACGAAGAAGAAGCTCTCCTATCTTGAAGCGCGCGAGTACGCGACGATTGAGCAGCGCATCGCCGAGGCCGAGGCTCAGTTGAAGAAGGCGCAAACGGCTTACGAAGATCCTGCCATCACAAGCGATGCGGGTAAACTCCTCGCGACGCAGGCCGACCTGCAACAAGCACAAGCAGCCTTAGACCAGCTCTACGCCCGCTGGGAAGAACTGGAATCCAAAATTAACTAACGATAGTTGGCGAAGAAGCGGTTTCACCAGGTGTCTGGAATCGCGAGAGGAACTCTCGTCTTATAGTAAGATTCGATGAAATGGCAGTCACCGATGTGCAATTGGAGCGACCCGCTAAGCCCCGTGTCGTTACATGGATTCTTGGAATTCTCCTGGGTATCGTATTGGCGCTGGTTGCAGTTGGCGCGGCGCTATGGGCCTTCACGGGATTCGGTCTTTTCGAAGTCGGCCGCATGCTTCGCGGCGGACAACTTCATATCAACGTCGACCAGCCCACGGTCGTTCACCAGATTCGAGCCCTGCAACGGATTGAAACCGTCAGCTACACGATGGACAAGATCATCAGTGGCGAGCGCGAAAATCCCATCCTGCCGAGTTTTCTGGCCGGCGATCGCTTGCTGTTGGTGGTGCATGGCGAAGTCATAGCTGGACTAGATCTGTCGAAGCTCCAGTCTGGCGACGTCGAAGTGCATGGGCGCAGCGTTTCCGTTCGTCTGCCACCGGCGGAAATCTTCACTACCAGCCTCGACAACGCCAAGACACGTGTCTATTCCCGCGATACCGGACTGTTCTCGACGCCCGATCCGAACCTTGAGGGTGAAGTACGTGAGGAAGCCGAGCGCCAACTACGGACTGCCGCATTGCAGGATGGCATCCTGAAAACCGCAGAGACGAATGCCCGGCAGACTGTGGCCAGCGTCTTAAGTAGTCTTGGGTTTGAGAATGTCGAGATTCATTGACGGCCTTGGGGTCGTAGCATTCAAAACAGCCCCCTATCGCTCTGGCAGGGTACTGGACCTTGGTTAAAATAACGCTGATATTTCGTGCCTTGATCAAAACGCAGTGATTCGGGCTGTGAATTGCACTTGTCGCGCGCTGCCTATCTGATTGGTGTTAGGGGCATAAAGCGCTTGGCCGGCGCTATAGATCGGTGCGGTCGGCGCGCCGAACACACTGATCGCTTCCGTGCCGAAGTTGCGATTCGAAGCGTTCGTGATGTTAAAGATGTCCATGAAGAGGTCAAGGTGCCGGCCCTCTCCGGGCAGCGTGATGTCCTTCACGAAGCGAATATCCAAATCGAAGAATGCGGGCTGACGCAGAGAATTGCGCTGTGCCACTAAACCATTGAGGATGGCGCGGTCGTTCCAGTCGTTGCCGTCGTTCTGCGTGTCGAATCCGATGATGGGCGTATAGGGCAAACCGGAGCGGGCAATCAAAATGGGATTGAATTTGAACCCTAGCGGCAGATTCGTAATCGCGCTCAGGTTGAAACTGTTGCGCACGTCGAACGAAGAATAGCTGGATTCGCCGGCCAGGTTGAACGGGTTCAATGCGGAGACAAGAGTAAACGGCCCCAGGTTCGAATTGTCATCGCGCGCCCGCGCCAGAGTATAGTTTGCCGACAACTGCGAGCGGTGCGGCAACTGCAGGTTTGCGGTAATCTGCATGCCGTCATATGAGGAATGAGCGGACGACGTGTTTACGAGCAGCTGGCCAACCCCGGGGTTTGGACGCAGAGATGGAAAGATCGGCATGCCGCTGGCATCGTATATCGGCGGGAAGAGATTCTGGTTCAGCAGTTGTTGAAGGTCCCAGGTGCTGTTGTGAACATATCCCGCAGTGACGGAGATTTTCGGCGTGAACTGCTGCTCGACACTGCCGGCCACCTGAAACGACCGCGGATTGCGGAAATCAGACGCCATTCCTACGACGAATGCCGCCGGAACGGTTAGCCCAACAGGAGGCGCGGGAAGCGCGTTGTAATGGCCGCCTGAGGTGACCAGCGGAAGGATCTGCGGATCGTAATAGCTGTCGGCAACGACAGTGTTCAAAGCATTGTCAGTAAATACGCGCTGGAAAACATCGGCGGGAGTGGGCGCGTCGTAAAGCCCCGCCGACGCGCGCACAACGGTATTTGACGCTGGATTCCAGGCAATACCAAGCCTGGGCTGCCATTGGCTCAAGTCATTTGGAATGGATGTAGTCTGGCTTATTGCTGAATTTGGATCGGATGGCTGTGGATTCCACTGGCCATCCCAACGAAGTCCCGCCGTGACCGTGACGCTCTTCGACACCGGAAGCTTCGCGTCGAAGTACAAGCCGACCTCTTTCACAGCCCCATCGTATATACCGTTCCCGACGACGAATGTCTGCTGATATCGGCGAAGGTCACCGGCGAGGAAGTCCGCTAGCGAGTTGAAGTCGAAGACTCCATTCAGATTGGCTTCGTGCCGCAGAGTAGCAGGGTTGTAGCCAAAGTCGGCACCGAAGCGCACGATCATAGCGCCGCGCGTGATGGAGAAGTCATCGTTGTAACGATTGATGTTCGAGGTGTAGGACTCGTTCGCGATGGAGTTGCCGCCCAACACGCCGAAGCCATTGATCACAAACTCGGGCGAAGTTGAATTTGGCGTGAGCGTGCGTTGGTCCTGCGCCCACTGCGCCAGGAACTGGTTCACCTTCGTCGAACTCAAGACGCGTTGTGAGATTGCCCCGCACCCAGTAGCTATCGCCGGTGAGAGATGCGCTGTTGTCGGCTGACGCGAGGCTTCGCGTCGAACCGTCCAAATCGACGTTCGAAGCGTTCACACGATTGAAGTTGAATTGCAGATTGAGCGTGTTCGCCTGGCTCAGCAGGAAGTCGGCACGAGTGAAAACCGAAGTGGGATCGCTGTGTGCCGACGGTCTGTCGCTGTAAGCTCAGAGAGTGCGGCAGGAACAATCGTGCCGGGAGCCTGTGGCGCAAACTCGGTCCAATAAGGGATGTTGACGTAGTCCTGCTCCGCGCCAACATAGAAGAAGGCGCGATTCTTCTTGATGGGGCCACCCAGCGAGCCGCCGAATTCATTCTGCGCATTGTCCAGCGAATGTCCGAAAGCGTCATCAGCAGTCCACGCGGGCCGTCCGATATAAAACGCCTCGCCGTGATATTTGTTACTGCCTTCCTTGGTCACAACGTTTACGAATCCGGCATTGGTACTGCCAACCTCAGCGGTCGCTCCGGCGTGCACTACCTGGAATTCGCGTACGACCGTCTGCGGAAAGAACAGCGATCCATCCTGAGCTCCGCGCTCACCGCCGTTCAAGGGTCGTTAAAGTCCACGCCATCGACAGCAGCGCTGAATGCACTGGGACGCTGCCCATCGACAATCAATCCGGTTGAGTTGGGCGCAGGCTGAACACCGGCGGCCAGCTGTCCAAATTGACTGAAGTCGCGATCTCGATTCGGCAAGTATGTGACGGTGAGCCCAGCCAGCGTATTGCTGACCTGAGGTGTTTCCTTGTTGACGGCCGGAGGCAGCGTGTTGCCCTCGAATGTCGGCCCGTGACCCGACACGGTCACGTCCTGCTTGGTGCCGGCGACTCCTAAGCGGATCGTGACCTGCACGCTGCTGCCGACACCAAGTGTGACTCGCGCTGGCTTCTTCAGTACGAAGCCAGCAGCTTTCACTTCGATGGTGTATGCGCCGGAGTTCAGCATGGCCGCGGTGAAGCCGCCGGTTTCGGACGTGATCAAAGTGCGGGCAGAGGTGAAGTCAGCGCTGCGGATCGTAACTTTCGCCCCCGCTACGGCAGCCCCTTGTTGATCGGAAACGGTTCCGCTGATGACAGCTTTAGCGGAGGCGGATTGAGCGTGCGAGCAAACGGGGAGCGACAGCAGAGTGAAGACTGCCAGGAATACGGGTGCAAGATGAGAGACCTGGAACCGGCGCAGCCGGTCCGAACCTGTAGACATTTACTCCTCGAAAACGCTGCTCGAATGAAGACGTTGCCAGCCTTATTAATTAAGCCCAGGGGTTTTATTCCCTGGGCCATGATACTGAACGAATGCCTTTCCACTGGCGATGGCTCACGTACTAGAAGACGATACGCGCCATGAACTGCATCAGGCGCGGCGGACCAACGTTCGCCAATCCACCCATCGGCGTCCCGAAGGTTGCGACCGGATTCGCGGCGTTACCGTAAACTCCGTTCAATGTGTAAAGGTTCAGGTGATTGGTAGTGTTGTACGACTCGGCCCGCAGAATCAGATTGGCCCGTTCGGTCATATGGATCGACTTCTGCAGGGCGAAGTTAAAGTCGTAGGTTGCCGGAGCCTGTCCCGCATCGCGGCCAATGACGACGCCGTTGATGACCGGGCGGTCCGAAGTGTTGCCGTCGCCGTTGTTGTCGACGCCGGTTGTGACGTTAAAGGGGAAGCCCGATGCGGCTTCCATCCATCCCGACAGCATGAAGCCCCAGGGCAGACTGTAGGTCGCGCTAACCGAAGCGCGATTGGTCTGGTTGAGCAGACTGGTCGCCTTCTCGCAAGCTACCAGGCAGCCGTAGTCGTTCGGGTTCTGGCCGGTGCCATCCCACTCCACGGTATTGATGTCGTGCGACCAAGTGTAGGTGCCGAGCAACGAAACGCGGCGCGTCAGCTGCTTCGTAACTCGCACCTGGAGGCCGTCATACCAGGCAGAGCCGGCGTTCACGTATTGCAGCACCTGCTGATAACCGCCTGGCACCGGCACGATCGGACGCGTGGCATTTGCGGCCGCAACTGAGCGCATCTGGCCAGGAGCTGTACGAATAAACGGCGATGGTGAGTTGAGATCGACCGGTTGCTCGATGTGAATGGTGTGCGAGCCGATGTAGTCCATCGCGAACAACCAGCCGCCTCCCAGATCATGCTCGAAGCCCAGGTTCCACTGCTGCGTGTAAGGATTCTGGAAGTTGTTGTCGCAGAAATGCAGCTGGTCGACCGGCAGGAACTGGTTCAGATAGTTGCACTGTCCGGCCAGAATGGTGATGCTGCGCGCCGGCAGAATCGCTCCCGGCGGAAAGGTGATGGGCGCGAAGGTTGTCGGAAACCCCAGGCCTCCGGGAGCCGCGCTGTAAGTGAATGCCCCTGCGGGTCCGCCCAATGCCGCGCTGGCGTACAGGTCGGTGCGCTCCTCCGAGTAGTAAATACCGTAACCGCCGCGAATGACGGTGTTGCTGTTCGGGAGTCTGTCAGGCAAAACCGGCACGCGGAGAGAACAAGGCATTCTGTCCGGTGAAGGTTTCGCCGTCCCAGCGAATGCCGAGGTTGACATTCAGGTTCGGCAGGATGTTCCAGTTGTCCTGCGCGAACAGCCCAAAGAGCGTGTCCGTCAGGTGGTAATTCTGGTTTCCGAACGACTGCGTAAAGCTGCTGACCAGCGGCGGCGAGCCGGCCGGAGCTCCCGGCGGAGGAAGGCTGGGATTCAGGGTAAGAACCGTCGAAATCGGAATCGTCTTGTACGCGGGTTGATCTGGAAGCGGCCATCCGTGTAGCCGGCGCCGAACTCCTGTCCGAAGCCGCCGGAAGACGAGTTCATGACATCGAAGCCGACTTTGATTTGATGCTTGCCGCGGCTCAGGCTCAACGTGTCGGCATATTCGTACTGGTGATTCATCAGGTTGGCAACACGCGACTCGCCGTAGGTGTAGTAGCCGGAGACGAACAATCTGCGGACCGAGGTTCACGGGCGTAAACTGCGTGATCGGATCGCCCAGCAGGAACTCGAAGCGCGCATCATTCAGCGTGTTGCTGTTGATGGCCCAGGTGTCCGCGACGGCTGCCTGATAGGTGTTGCGGGTAAACACGCGGGCTGCGGTCGGCAGAGCGACGCCGCTGACCGCATCCTGCGGATTGCTGTCGCTGAAGCGATCGAAGTTGGCCCGCAAGCTGAGATGGTTAGTTCTGGCTCAATTCCTGATCCAAACGCGCCAGGAACAAAGTCTGACCGAAGGTGCCGTTATAGACAGCGCCGGGATCGACTGGCGAAGTGATGACAGCGGGCCGATCCTGGTTGGTGTACTGCCCCGCCACCATGAAGTAGGTCTTGTCCTTCACGATAGGACCGGACAACATGCCGCTGCCCTGTGCCAGTGTCTCCTGCACTGGTTTGGCGGCCAGCGGTATGCTGGCATTGGAGAAGGACGGGCTGCCCATGCCCGTGAAGTCGCCGTGCCAGTCGTTCGAGCCCGAGCGGGTAACGACGTTCACTGCAGTACCGGCGTTCCATCCCCACTCCGCTGAACTGGCGTTGGTGTAAACCGTGAACTCCTGCACCGCCGAGAATGGCAATCCCGCGAACATGCTCTGACGGCCCCACATGTCGTTGGCTGTGGTGTTATCGAGTTCATAGGTGGTCTGGCGGCGTCCGGTTCCGTTGATGACGAAGAGGGTTTCGTTCAGGAACAGGTCGCCAGTAGTTTGCGAGGGCCGAACGGAAGAGTTCAGCAGCGGCAGAGTCGTGATCTTGCGTTCGAAGACGGGAGTATCTTCGATTTTCTCCTGACTCAGACGCGTCGAAACCTGGTTCGACTCGGTCGGCACGGTACCCGTCGTGCCGTAGACATTTACCTCGGTCTTCGCCCCGGAGACCGCTAGTGTAAAGTCGAGTACTGCCGTGCCTCCCGCACGCAGGAGGATGTCCTTCTGTTCAGCCTGGTTAAAATTCGGCGCAGTGATGGTCAAAACGTAACTGCCCGTCAACGGCACGCCCAAGAACGAATAATTACCAGAAGAGTCGGTTTGAACCGTCCTCTGAAACGCCGTGCTGGCATTGCGGAGCGTTACAGAAGCGCCGCCAATCGCGTTGTTCTGCGGATCTTGGATGTGCCCCTGCACGGTTCCAAGATTCGTTTGAGCCAGAAGACAAGTGGAAGTTAGAAAGCATACCAACAACAGGTAGAGTAGCGAGCGAACAACCCTGCGACAGTTGTGCATAACCGCGAGAGGCTAAATAAATAGTTACTCTACTACCACAGATAGTAAATATTTGAGTTGCAGGCGCTTTGCAGCATTTATTGAATGCGGCAATTTGCTTAGAATTGTCCGTATTCGATACTCCGATACAGGTAGTAATTCAATCAACTACTCCGGTTTACCAGTCAAATATTGTTGGGTTCGTGCTTCTAGTTTCGGATAATCTATTATCTTTTCTTCGAATGGCTGGTTCACTCACCCACCAGAGATCGGCGAGTCCGCTTTCAATGAGCCCCGTCTGACCGGCTTCTTGTAAATCATTTATCGGACGTAGGAGCGGAGAAAGCGGCGACTGCGAATTGCGGGTAGATTCCTATATTCGTTCTGTGACGACGCGGAATGAGAGGGTCGATTCAGTCACGCGGCTTCTCCCGTAGTAGAGGAAGAGCCCAACCCAAACGACTTGCAACAGAAGAATTACCGGAGCTGAAAACAGCTGCGAAAGCGCGCCAGCGAGATTGGGAACAGCTGCTGCGCCCGACGGAAGCAGTAAAAGAAAGACAGCCAGATAGACAGCCGAGACGATCGCCATCACCTGGTATGCCGAAATGTGTGATGTTCCGCGATGATCCGCACGTAAGGATTCCGACCAAGCACGCCAAAGCCAGCTGACGAGCGCTGGAATTAGCGCCGCCAGCCGGAACTGGTGAGCCAGATACAATCCGATTCCGACAATGCCCGAGGTAGCGAATAACGCCGAGGTGATGGCCTGTACTGGAATCAGCGGCTCGCCCGCCAGGCCGGACGCATAAGCCGCCTTCTTAGTAGAGCCACGAACAATCAGGTTATGTTTCTGAAAAAGGCGTGCGAGGCGAGGACTCGCGTCGCTCAGCGGCATGCCATAACAGCATCCGAAGCTGAGGCAGGCAAGCCGCCCGATCGATTCGGCAAGAACGTACCCAATCACCGTCGACGCCAATGTCGGAAGCACAGGGATATCGCGATGGAGAAATCGCGATGCAAGCGGATGGGCGACCAGCAGGAATAAAGGAAGAACAATAGTAGCTACGAACGCAGCACCCGCGATGGTAAAAGTGTTTCGTTTGCGCTCGACCGTCGCCGCAACCAGACGGGAAGCCGGTACGCAAATCAGTAAGATAAGAAACGCCAGCGAAAAGGCTGTAACGATAGCTATTCCCACGGAGGCCAGCAGCACCAGCATGATGGCGAGGCCAAACGTCGTTCCCGTGGCGCTAAAGAACCCATAGAAGGTTAGGTTGAGTCCGCGCCACGAACCGTCTTCGGATTTGGTGACTGGAACCGCGGCTAGCATCTGCCACCGCTCCTCAGGTAGTGTGTGCACACCCCAGGCGATCAGGGCCAGCAGGCCGAATGCAAGAATGACGACAAATGCGACGTTCATCACAATTCCTTGACCGGAAGTGCCAGCAAAGAGCGGACGGCTACATCGGTTTCGGTGAGTGGTTCGCCCAATGTCAGTGAAAATCGGCTCTGAACCTCACCGCGACGCTGGTTCTCGAGGAGATCACGCGCGAATTGAATGCGCCCGCGCTGAAAAAGCAAGACCACCGTACTGCTACCCGGGCGAAAAAGCGCTTTCGGAGCTCCGGCCCGTAAAAACATGCCTTTTTCGATGGGACGCGGATTTTCGTACCTGATGTCGCTGTACCTCTGTTCTATCTGGCCGATCATTAACGCGACTACTTCGATCATCGCTACTTTCCCAACTTCTGATCCCTGGGGGATGTCGGTTTCGAGAATGGTTACCACGCGACGATTCTTCGATACAGGAGTAATCAATTGCACGGACGCGTTCGGATTGCATGGAAAATAGCGACCTTCGATGGAGTAGAAATCCAGCACACGACCGGATACCGGAGAGTGCGTGTAGTGATATTTCTCTGGCGTGAGACGTAGGACGGCGTAATCGCCACCTTCGAAGAAGTTTTCCCAGGGTGAGCCCTCTCCCAGCAACTCCGGAAACGCGAAGAATTTTTGCTTTAGATAAATGCCTGAGGATCCTTCCATAGAGCCGAGGAGAATACGTGCATCCGCGGGACAGGCCACGGCTTTGGGATTTACGGGCATCGGTCGGCAGTTCCAGTAGCGGATCTGACGCTCGAAGATCTTTCTCACCGTGTCGTACTCCGACAAATTCCCCACGAACTCTGATAACGGAATTCCGGACTGCCGCAGGAATTTCAACATCCCCGTCGCACGCGCCGACAGCATGTTGTCATAGTTCAGATAGCCGAGCACGCGCGAGACGTATCGGCTGGACGCCAGCCTGGTAAGCACCGGCGCTCGCTCAAGTGCAGGCGAATAGAGTGCCCGCATCACCGAGTTAGCCAGCAGATGCTCGCGCACAATATTGCCGGTACAGCGGTCGACATACTGATGTTCGATGCGACTCAAGAAAGCACCTGTGCTGCGCTGTGGCGGTCTTTCAGAGTCAGTAGCACAATCAGATTCAAAAATGCCATGATTTCATCTGGCGATAAATCATCGGAAAGGAGCCGCAGTTCCGAGTCGCGAAGGACCCGTGCCGGGTCCTGCAGACGAACACCGTGCCGCAGCCAGCCGCGCAACTCGCCGGAATCAGACCGCTCCAGCTCGGCCAAGTCTTGTAGGAGATGGTTTTGCGCCTCCTGCAAATGCTCGCGGCGCAAGGGTTCTCGGTAATATTCTTCGGCCTGCCGGTTGAAGTCGCGCGCCTCCATTCGCATAGGATCCTGGCCGCCGGTGATGCCGGACATCAAGCGATGAGTAGCCTCACGCTTTTCGTCCTCGATACGATCCGCCAGGTCGGCCAACACCGAGCCCATAGCCATCGTGCCAAGTAGGTCGCTCGCATTTTGCTTGATGTAACTTACGAGAGCTCGCCGATAGTCTCGAATTGAAACGCGGATGTACCCAGGGTGGCGGCGGCTGCCGCGCGTTGTCCTGCAGTTCCGCAGAACTGTCAGAAGAAAGCGATTTCGCGAATCATGCCGCACGTAGAAAGCTGGGAGCCCAGCCGCTGCAAAGAACAACGGCTGACGTCGTTCGCTTTCCGACGTAGGGTCATCGGGAAGGTCGTCATGCGAGATATCGCCCTTCAGGGCAATTCGATATGCAAAGGCCAGTAAGAATTGCTGTAAATCTGCAGCCTGCGCCATGTCACGGTCGTAGCTGGGGAAGAGGCTGTAATAGCGCGCCTCAAAGCCTGAGTATCCGTCGCGTTGGCGTTCACGGAGTCGTAGCGGCATGTAAAACGACATGCGATGGTCGACGACACCAAGCTCGTCGAGCTCTAACGCGAGCTGTTGAATATTCCCCGATTTCCCATCGAGCGCCGAAGAGCGCTCCGTTGCCAGCCACGCCACGGGATAGGTGAGCAGTCGTGCATCGGGCACACAATCGCCGCGCAGCTTGAAGAGTTTTGCGATCGCGTTATCAAAACTTCGGGGACCGTACGGAGTCAGCGGGCGACCGCACAGGCTCAGCTGCGCTTTCTCTTTCCACTCGCGCCACAATAATCGTAAATGCGTGAAATCGAGTTCATGCGGCAGGAACGACAACAAGCGCTCAGGATGAAACTGGGTGAATCCCACGCGATAGGGTGCGGCACTATAGAGGCCAACGAAAAGCGCCAGGAAGTGCTCGTAAATCTTGATTGCCAAGTCACCAAACCACTTTTCATCCTGAGCAAGAAACCCGCGACGGGAGTCTAGCCAACGGTCTAAGGTACGACTTCCGATACTGATGTGAACGCCGTTGTTCGCCAGGCTGACATTCGAGAGGTTGGGGAGCACAATCAAATCGTTGGAGATTATTCCCGACTCGCGTAATTTAAGGACCGCACTTAGCTGGCTTCGACTTAGTACCTGGTGACAAAGGTGCATGTACTGATATTTGTCTTCACCGTTGCTCCATCCGGAAAGGCACGGACTCATGAAGAGCTCGCGATAGTACGAGTCGGAAAGACATGCTGAAAGCTGCTCCTGATGCACCGAAGGAACCGGGGCGTGATACACAAGGGCGCGCTGGCCGCTCTGAAGCAGGCCAAAACGGTGGTTTGCCCATGAAGTCAACAATGACGTAAAGAGAAAGCGGCGCGCCGCCTCGCGCGATACCTGCTCGCCCAGCGATCGCTTCGATTCTCCTCCGACGACTTGAAACGATGTGGTCTCGGGCGACGTGTTGTCATTCAAGAAGTGCCGCATCAGGCGCGACGCCTCCTGACGCATCGGCTCGGGCATATGCGGCTGCGAACCAATCACGTCGGCCAGCGCCAGTTTCAGGGCATAGCTAATCGGGATCCGCAGCCAACGTTCACCGTTCTGCGTAAAGCGAAAGCGCGAAGCGTCGGACCGCTCGGCAACAGAACCGTTCCGTTCTACTTGCAGATCGGCAAGAAAAACATGGAGCGCATATGCACTGAGTCGTGCCTGTGGGAAGCGAATCCAGCTGTTCTCCCAGACTTCGTGGGTATCGTCGAGAAAAGCCCCGACTTCCAGCAGAGTGCGGTGCGGCGCTTCACCACTGGCGCTGCGGCGCGCAATATTCTGCAAGAAACGCGAGTCGCGGATGCTCAGCGAAAGATCGCAGTTACCGGCAGACCCAACCACCACTGCCTGCAGCTCATCCTCACTACCCGCGGTGGCATCTTGGTCAGAAAACGGGAGCTCATCGAGAGGAATGCACGCATAATCCTGCGCGCTTGGAGATTCCAACGAGACTCCCCTGCGAATCGTCGCCATCGGGCCAGCTTTCCGCTTGTCGCGAGGTGGATATCCGACGCTCTTATTTTGCAGGAAGACGTTGACGAATGAGTAAACGCCTCATGAATTGTGCATAAATCTTAGGACCACGTACTCGACAACTAACTGAGTTGGGCCCGGGGCCGAGAACAATGACCCCGAGGGTGAACAGTACGTGAATTCAAGGGTTCGACACGAGGTGGGTGGTAAGAAATCTGCATCAGTCGGAGGAAGGCTGTGGCAAGGACTCCGACAAAACAATTACCGCTCCCGCTTACTCACGCTATTCTTGGAACCTCATAAGACGCTTTTCTTACTTCCGTCCGCGTTGTTGGCATGGTGCGTAAAGTCGCGGTCGGTAAAAATCGGACTAGCGTCAGAGTAGGTCCTCGGTGCGCAAGCAAATCTAACCTGACTTCCGCAACACGCGCACGATGGGAAGATGGACATGCAAATGGATGCCAAGTGCGCCAGCCGATGTTGATGATGGCGAACCCAGTATTGTCCAGGGCAGGGAACTATATCGCCGGGCTTAAACACGAAGTGACCAGATGAAATTGTTTTCCTCCGAAATCGGCGTCTGTACGCGCATAATCACCGACTGATCACAAGCACCGCAGCGCTGTCGGGAACTGGCGCAGGCCTGAACTGCAATTCCTCCGAGGTTGGCTCTGTTCTTTGGCCAAACTTGGCGGAAACGACGTAAGACTGTCGATGTTCCGGATCGAAGGCCATCGTGCGCGCGCCGGGCTCCGTTTCCAGCAATTGAACTTGAGAAAACTTATCCGGAGTCTCTTCCTTGATGACAGTCACTGTCCCTTCTGCGTTGGCGCTGAAGATCAGATGTTCGGTCTGATCAAAGGCAACCGTCTTGGCGCCCTCTCCGATTGGCACTGTCGCGACCAGGTTCCCGTTGCGACCGTCAGACACAGCCATCTTCTTGTTTTCGCAAACGGAAAAAACACGGACGCTCGTGGTGTCGACGGCAATACCAGAAGGTCCAACACACGGACCAAGTGGCCAGACCGATTGCAAGGTCAATGTCCTGGCATCGAGTTTCGCAAGCTGGCTGGTGTTCACGAGGCTGACGAACACCGACCCGGCTCTGTCCGAAATGGCGACCGCGGGTTTTCCCGGAAGGACGAGCGTCTTCACAATGCGAAGCGACGACGTGTCGATCGAAGCCACCGACTTATTGTGAGTATTAAAAACAAGCAAACGATGTGTAGTGGGCTCGAAAACGATGGCGTCGGGGATTCCACCCACCACAATGGACGACATAAGGCGGAGCGTCGAACGGTTGAAAACGTGCACCGTGCCGGCAATTCCATCGCTCACATACCCAAGTTCGCCATTTGGATCCAGCGCTATCCCGCGTACGTCCGTTAGACCTCTGATCTCGCCAACCGTGTCACCGTTGTTGGTATTTAGAACTGTCACCCTGGTATCCCGTGGAACGTACAATCGATGAGCTGCATCGTCAACCACGAGGAAACTCCATCCACCCGTGCCCGCAAGCGGCCATCGTTGGGCTACGCGATACTTGGCCACCGCATCGGCGGCCCGGCCGGCCAAGGTTGTGAAGCCTAGGCCAAGCGCGAGCAGGCTGAGCAGAGCAAGTTTTCCTCCTCGCGCTTTCCGAAAGAGATGGCTGCTCTCATTAGTCCCTGCTGATGTTCTGTAATCCATTGTTCACCAAAAACGTGAAGTACCAAGACGATAGAGTGCACTTGCAGCGGCATAGATGGAGCCCGCTCAGGAAGACTCTCATATCGACGTTAAAAAGTGATTACAAGTAAGGACACGGCCAACGAGCAACCAGAGTTGCTGGCTCGCCGCAAAATTATGTACTGTCTGTTACAGCTCAACTTGTCCAATTCATGACACGCAATGCTTTCAATCGCTTGTGCATTGCCGGAATAAATGCCTTCTAATCTAGGTATTACTTTCTCGAGTTTTTAATTTGCTATTCACCCGCGGAATGTTCCGCGCTCCTACAGTGTCTTAACCATCACGGAGGGTGGTTAACGATGCTGAATGACGTCACACCAAGGCGCTGGCGCACAGCCGCCAGAGCAATTCTCCTGACACTTCTCAGCCAAGTCGTGGTTCCTGCGGGGGCCTTGGCTCAAGACAATCGCTCGGCACCGCAAACTCAAACGCCAATCAAGCACGTCATCGTGATCATCGGAGAGAACCGGAGCTTCGATCACGTTTACGCAACCTACAGTCCAGTATCCGGCGACTCTGTCTCAAACTTGCTCTCGAAAGGGATTGTTAACGCGGACGGCAGCAAAGGTCCAAACTACGGGTTGGCCGCTCAGTACAGCGCTGTCGAGCGCACACAGTTCTCGATCAGCCCTCAGGGTAAACAGGTATATACCAACATTCCTCCGGTGCTGACCGATGGCGCGCCAACGGTTGCAAGCGACACGGATCCCGCACCTTTCCAGACATTGCAAGTTGCGGAGTTGGCTGAACCCAACCTGCCCGACAACTATTTCCAGTATCTGCTGACGGGAGCCACCGGGCTTCCTCATGACGCGTTCGATTCCCGCCTGGCAAATAATTTGCATTTGGGTCAAGGTGTCTATCAGTTGACGCCCAGCATCTCCTACGACGACTACGCTTCCAGTCCGGTTCATCGCTTCTATCAGATGTGGCAACAGGCCGATTGCAACGTGACCTACGCGACGGCCAACAACCCGAGCGGGTGCCTGAGTGACTTGTTCCCGTGGGTTGAAACGACGATAGGCGCCGGCAGTAACGGTAAGCCTTTGGCTGGGCCGACCTTCTTCAACACGGGGGAAGGTTCCACTGCCATGGCGTTTTACAACGTGCAGCAAGGCGATGCCCCGTATATGAAGCAACTGGCCGATCAATACACCCTGAGCGATAATTTCCATCAGTCGGTCATGGGTGGCACCGGCGCCAATCACATCATGTTCGGCTTCGCCGATGCGATCTGGTATAGCGATGGCAGCGGGAATCCCTTGACGCCTCCTTCGAATCAGATCGAAAATCCCAATCCTCAGTCCGGAACCAATAACTGGTACGATCAGGACGGCTACTCTGGCGGAAGCTATAGCGCTTGCGCAGACGCAACTCAGCCTGGCGTCCCCGCGGTTGTCAACTATCTACAATCACTTCCCACTCCAATTGACGCCCGTTGCCAGACTGGACACTACTATCTGTTGAATAACTACAATCCGGGCTATAACGGCGACGGCACCTTGGCCAGCCAGTATTCGCAGTTCACCATTCCCCCGACCTCTGTGCCACAGATCGGCGACTCGCTCTTAGCCGCTAACATCTCCTGGAAGTACTATGGGGAAGGATGGGATCTTTACGTTACAGATCCTACCGGATCGAATACTTACGATCGGTATTGCAATATCTGCAACCCCTTTCAGTATGCAACCTCGATCATGACGAATCCGGCGCTCCGGGAAGAGCACATTAACGATGTTCCCAACCTGTACGAAGACATCCAGACGAACAACCTTCCCGCTATTTCCATTGTGAAGCCTAGCGGGTTCACAGATGGCCACCCTGCATCTTCGAAGCTTGACCTGTTCGAAGGCTTCACCCAGAAGATCGTCTCGATGGTCCAGGCCAATCAGAGCCTGTGGGCCGACACTGCCATCTTCATCACCTTTGACGAAGGCGGCGGCTATTACGATTCTGGCTACATTCAGCCGGTTGACTTCTTCGGTGATGGCACGCGCATTCCGTTGTTAGTCGTGTCTCCGTTCTCAATGGGTGGCCATATCAACCACTCCTATGGAGATCACGTTTCGATCATCAAGTTCATCGAACGTAACTGGGGACTTCAGCCATTGACCAACCGAAGCCGCGACAATTTCCCCAATCCCTTAACCGCTTCCAACAACCCTTATGTTCCGTTGAACAGCCCGGCGCTCGACGATCTGTTCGACGCATTCAACTTTAGCCCGAGTCATCAGGCATCGCAGAGCGTGAAAGTCTCGCAAACCGATGCCGCAGGAGGAAGTAAATAACTCCTTTGCAGATGCACATAAAAGTCAGGATTTCCGGCCGGCCAAATGCGGTTGGCCGGAACCTGCTTTCTGACAGACGAACGCCATTAAGGGCGTAGGCCGGAATGCAGAGGCGTGAATTCTTACAGGTCGGGCTGTTGTCTTCTGGTGCAGCACTCTGTCGCCATAGTCCCGTTTTTCGTTGGATGTCATCCGCACACGAGCTTGCGCAGAGCGCCTCTACGGCCACTCGTGGAGTTGAGAGCTCAGCCCAGTCTGGTCTCGCCCCCTACGTGACTCCGCTGGCCATACCACCCGTTATCGAGGCCAAATCAGGCCAAAGAATATCCATAGCACTTCGTGAGGCTTATCAAACGGCTCACCGCGATCTAAAACCTACGCGCATTTGGGGATACAACGGCATTTGGCCCGGCCCGACTTTAAGAGTCCGGCGCGAACAGCCCTTGTCAGTTAAGTGGCGCAACGAGCTGCCGGTTCGTCATTTTCTCCCGATTGATAACACTCTCCACGGCGCGGAGCAAAATCTTCCTGAGGTTCGGACAGTTGCACATTTGCATGGCGCACAAGTGATGCCCGATAGCGACGGTTATCCAGAAGCGTGGTCCACTTCCGATGGTAAGACCGGCCCATCTTATCTGGCTGCGCCTTGTCACTACAGTAATCAGCAGCCAGCGACAACCCTGTGGTACCACGATCACGCCATGGGGATTAATCGAATTAATATCTATGCCGGACTTGCCGGGTTTTACTTAATTGGAGACCAATATGAGGAAGGTCTAAATCTGCCGAGTGGAGCATACGATATTCCGCTGATGCTGCAGGACCGTAAGTTTAATGCCGACGGTTCACTGTGCTATCCGGTTGCGCATAACGGGACACATCCGGTGTGGGTGCAGGAGTTTTTCGGAGACGTTAACTGCGTTAACGGCAAGGTGGCTCCCTTCATTGAGGTTGAGCCACGAAAGTATCGCTTTCGGATGCTTAACGCATCCAATTCGCGCTTCTATCACTTAACCTTGGTACCTGCAGATGATCGAGGCACAGTCTTGGGAAAACCGTCGGAAGCGCCGCCTTTCTTCCAAGTCGGTACCGACAGCGGACTACTGCCTGCTCCACTCCGCTTGCACTACCTGGTTATTTCCCCCGGTGAACGATTCGATATTGTTATCGATTTTAGCGAACATCGAGGCGCTAACCTGGCTCTCGTAAACGATGCACCGGCTCCTTATCCTCGCGGAGGAGAGGTGGTTGCGCGTGAAGTTATGCTGTTTCGTGTCACTAAGAACCTAGCCGGTAAAGACAACTCTGCTTTACCGGATATGCTCATGCCGATTACTCCATTGAATCCGGAAGAAGCCGTTCGCGAGCGATTTCTACCCATCACGGAAATGGAGAGGCCTTCTGACGGCTATACGGTTATGGGCATGTTAGGAGAGAAGCATTGGAGTGACCCCGTAACCGAGACGCCTAAAGCAGGGTCTTTGGAGATTTGGTCGTTCTTGAATACGACGGGAGATATCCACCCGATTCACATTCACCTGGTTAAGTTTCAGGTATTGAACCGGCAGGCGTTTGATGCGAATAGCTACCTGCAAAATCAGAAGGTAGTCTTCACGGGTATTCCACGAGCCCCCGAGGCTAATGAGCGCCCGGCGTGGAAGGATACGGTCAAGACCTATCCTGGAACTATCACGCGGGTGATCGCGAAGTTTGATCTGCCCGAGGGGGCGCAAGTGGCACCCGGCACGGCATTACGATACGTGTGGCATTGTCACATGCTCGAGCACGAAGACAACGAGATGATGAGACCGTATGACGTAATTGCGTAGAGACAACAGCCGCTACGGCTTCGTGTCTGTCGATTTGTTGCTAACGCCTGAGACCTATTGCGACGTCTCGGTAAACGTAACCACGGGGTGCCCCAGGCCGTATTGTCCTTCAGCGGTAACGTGCACTGTGCCCGGACTGGAGGGCAGTGTCAGTACCACCGGCGCACTACCGGAAGAATTGGTGACCACCGTGCGCTGCGACAAGGTGCCCGCACTGGACGTGAAAAGAATCGTCCCTCCCGCGGCGCTCCCGCCCGACTGTCCTGGGTTCAGCGTGACCGAAAGATTCAATTGGGTTCCCCTGCGGCCTTGCTGGTTGTCTCCAGTTTTAGCCAATGAGGCAGGCGGATTTCCGACCAAAATCCATCCACCCTGTTGCTGCGCAATGCCAGCATTGTCGGTGCTGGGCACGGAGAAATGGTAGAAGCCCGGGGTAGAACCGGCAGCCACGGTGATACTTCCATTTTGTCCAACTCGAAGAGTTGGCTGGGTAACGGTAACTGTGATTCCACTATCAGACTGCGGCGTCCCTAAGGTTACAGTTGCCGACCCAGAGATGACCCTTGGGCTCAACACCACCTGTCCGCCAGCGGCCAACATGGTCGTGTCGGGATTCAGATCCCACTCGGCGCCCGGGACCTGGGCCGAGCCGGAAACCACCAGTAGCGTCGCGGAGTAAGGTGCGAAGCTCATCGTCGGGTTCCACGACTGCGGTGACGATGGGACAATCTGAGTGGGATTCGCCGACGACAGCGTGTAGGTGGTGACTTGTGATGGAGTGAATCCGTGAACTGTGAACTGTACTTGCGCGGTGTTCGCCGGGTCTTTGTTCAGGACGACAGCAGTGAGAGTGCTACCTGCCGAATTCAGCGAGGCATAGCTGCTGAACAAATCGGGATCGCCGGTACTCGCAGCTGAAATCGATGTCGGCTGAAACGCGCTGTGCTGGCCATCGTAATTTCGATACAGCTTAAGTGCGAGGTAGTTGGGGTTGGAGGGATCTGGCGCCACCCAGCGTGATGCAAGGTAAGCTCGCTCCCGCCCAAGAATGCCGTAGGCATCAGCGTCAGCCAATGCAGTTGAAAAATCGGATTCTCCGGCAAATGCCGCACTCCATTCCGTGACGCTTAGCGGGGTGCCTGGATAAATCATGTTCACGATCGCGCGCATGCGCGGCAGGCGAAAGGGAATCGTCTTGTTGGGTTGAAGAAACGTCGTCCAATATTGATTGATGTCGCCCGATTCGCTCACATAAGTCGGGTCCCAGTAATCGCGGTAAATCCGCAGCGAGAGCGCCTGCAACTGCGCCTGGGTCCAGCCTGACGTATCAGGCCCGTCCGGATAGGCGTGGATGTCAAATACGTCGAGCGACCGGGTTTGAGGAACAGTCGTTTTGTCCTGCCAATAGACTTCATTCAGCCACCAGGGAAGGAAGTCGTCCCCGGCATGCGCAGCTTTGTCGTTGTTATTGGCGCCGTTCCAGTAAAACCACCAGCAACAGCTTACCGGGCCCAACCGGATAGCAAGCGGATCCCAGTGCTTCAGTGCGCGGGATTCCTGCATGTAGACATTACGAAGCTCATCGTAGCCCGATGGGTTCGGATGGACATCCCGATGGGTACTGCCCCAGATGTCAATTTCGTTGTCCATGTTGTAGAAGTGCGGCGCTGAACCGAAAGCAGTCCCAAGGGCAGCCGCCCACTGATTGCGGTAGACCGTTCCCGGTGGATCGATCGGCCCCGGTATATCGCGCAGAGACACATTTGCGTCGTTAGGATTATTTCCCGTCACGTTCGTACTGCAATCAGTGTGCACGCCATTGCCGGCATCGCCGTTGTAAGGATCGGTGGAACACTGCGAACCATATTTGCTTACGGAGAAACTCCACCCCGACGTTTTGGCCACCCAAGGCAGCATGACCATCGTCATCAGCGGATTACTCCCAGCTGCCTTGACGTCGCGAATGTACTGCGTCGAATCGCGATCGCCAATCTCGGTGTAGCCAAAATCCTCGAAGTACCAATCGGCCGCCGCGTTGTAGGTGAACGTCTTCCAGTTGTAGCGCGACGTCGCATTGCCGCCCCAGCGCACAACGGTCAATCCGCTGTCCGTAATGGTGGACGCGTTGTTGGGATATGCACCGCCATAGACGTAGGTACTGATAGGGTGCCGATTGGTGAGTGCATCCAGAGTCACGCTCACGTTTACTGTGCCAGGAGATGTGCCGGTTTGGGGTTGCGAATTCGAGTCGTTGGTCTGTCCTGCAATGAGGCTAACAACCGACAAAATAAGGACGGCGAGTGAGGCTGGCCGAAACAGGGAAGTCATAGGGGCCACTCCGTGCCCACTAATTTACCACCTAACGGCCTTCGTCAATCTGGTTTTGTTTTGGCTATCAGAAGCCGTGCGTGGGACTTGCCTCCCGGACTTCATTCCAATCTCACTCTAAGTCCGCGGCCGATAAGGGTTAGCTTTATTCGGATTGCATTTCTGTTCGGTCCCAGCGTAAAGTCCTTCACAACTTGATGCTCTCCCAACAAGCGTTCTTCAATTCTTAGCGCTACCAGAACCCGCAGTGGCCGAAAGGAGCTGTAATGAATGCAAAAAGACTGACCCAATGTATGACCTTTGCCGTGGGTTTGCTTGTCGCGCAGATCGGCATGGCGCAAGCACCAGCCGGAGCTCCCGCTGGCGCGACTGGACTATGCAAGGATGGAACCTACTACACCGGCGCCAACAAACAAGGTGCTTGTCGTGGACATCAGGGCGTCAAGGACTGGTACGGAGCTCCGAGCAATCAGAAAGCTGCTCCAGCTTCCAGCGCAACGTCAACTCCAGCCTCAGCGTCTACGGCCGCGCCTGCTGCTGCAGCCTCACCCGCTCCTGCCAAGACGCAGCCTGCTCCAGCCACAACGTCCAAAAAGACTCCGACGGCCCCGGCAGCAGGTGGAGGCGCTGACAAGGTTTGGGTAAACACTGCGAGCAATGTTTATCACTGTCCGGGAACCAAGTACTATGGCACGACCAAAGCCGGCGCTTATATGACTGAGGCCGACGCGAAAGCGAAGGGGGCTCGTCCGGATCACGGCCAGTCCTGCAAATGAAGCGCGGGACGCTCCCGATCGCTTGACGGGTATGGCTTGCTTCGAATCGGTATTTGTTCGGCGGGACGGACTTTGACGGCCAGAAGAGCAAGCCATACCGCAGCTTTTTGCGTGACAGTTCAGTCGTGCGTCCCCTTGTTGCGATCACCCATCGACGGATTGTCGTGTGTTCGATCGGCGGGGTTAAGCACGAAACGACGGCTTCAAAGCGGCAATCTCAAAACCCCTTGTGTCCAGGAGTTCAGCTAAGGCGTAATTTCCCAAACGCCTCCACAGCCGTACGAGCAATACGCCGGCCGGTAGCCAATGGCGTACGTGCCGTATAGATTTCCACTTGTATCGAATATCACATTGCTCATCGGATCCGCAGCGATGCTCGCGTCGTTGAAATCGTAAAGCGACGTGTAAGTCCAACCGTTGCTGCCGTGCGTGAGTTTGAAGATAGAACCAAGCTGATCGGCGCCATCAGAGGACGTGGTGCCATATAAGTTCCCAGCTTGGTCGAACGTCAAATTGGCTCGCGGGCCCCCCTCGCCACAGCAAGGCGCGGCGAAGCTGTAGAGCAGCGAAAACGACCAGCTTCCGTTCGCTGGCGACAGCTCAAACGCGGTTCCACCATTGTTGACACCGTAGGCCGTAGTGGCGCCATAGAGATTGCCAACATTGTCAAGAATGACGGACGCATAGGGAAACCCGCCGTCGTCCAGTTGAAATTTGTGGATAGTCTGCTCGACCCACCCCGAGCCGGACGGACTCAATTCATAGACGCTGCCGTAGTAGTCATACGCGAACTGGGTTGTTCCATAGAGGTTGCCGCTGCTGTCGAGTGTCACTCCGGCGTCCGGGAAGCCGAGGGTATTCGTGAACGAATGAAGGTTGGTTTCAGTCCAGCCCCCGCTCGTTCTTGTCAGTTCGTACACCATTCCGGTGTTGTATTGACCTCCCAGGTTGGTCGCGCCGTAAATATTACCGGCGCTGTCAAAGGTCAAATCACCAACCGGACTCTGCCCGTCGAAACCGTTTCCCGTCCCCTGGAAGCTGTGCAGAGTGGTCTTCGTCCATGGACAAAGCGTGCTTCTGCAGACTGTAGACGGTGGCTGGAGATTGAACACCGTTCCGCAAGTTTGACCGCCGCAGTCTGGAACTCCTCCTTGAGAGGTATTTCCATAGAGAGTACCGTCGGGACCAAAGACGACGCGCGATGACGGATAGGCGCCGTCGCTGCCTCCCTGGAAGGTGTAAAGGGTAGTCAGCACCCAACTGGATCCCGCGCGGGCCAACCGAAACACGGTGCCATAACCTGAGGCTCCCCCTTGCGCTGTGGTCCCGTACAGTCTCCCTGCGCCGTCCATCGTTAACCCGGCGTAGGGATGCTCGCCGTCTGTCCCGCTGAACTGATGGATTACCTGAAAGGTCTGGCTGTTTGCTACTGGCGTGAGAGCGACTGCGACTACAAGTACAAAAATCGCCGAAAGGGCGGAAATTTCTTTGCGCCTGATTTCAGTACCCGGAATCCGCGACTGTTGTGACATGGCTAGACCCTCCAGGGTGAAGGTAACCGAGTGAGCCGTCAATTTATCACTTATTCGAGGGCCTTGTTCCACTTTCTGGGGAGAGCATTTACGAAACGGGAAATAAAGCGCACAATCAAGTCCTTATAGCCTAAACATGCCATAGACTTTGGCTCTTTTGAGGGATACGATCTTTGCGGCTTTCTGCGACGAGAACCCACCCATGGCTTCTCTCGCATCTGGCCGAGGGAGGGGTTGGCAGATTTGCGCGTTCCGGCCCCTCTCTTTGGAATTTGCAGGCTCCTCCGTCTGGGCGCGATTCAGACTATCGTCATTCCTTTGCGACATTGTCTGTGAACAGGCTTCATGGGAAAAATTCTTTGTCTCGGCTACCAATGTATCTGCGGCGAGAAGGTCGCTGTCGCCCGCCTCGCCCAAGGGGAAGATTTTGATTCGCCCCTCCCGCCTGCTGCCACCGTGAGTTGCAGCAGGGGACATATCGCGACGGTGACCGCCGATCAGTTTGCCGTTTTGGAGCATTGGGAGGAAGAGGATACAGAAGAGCGGGACTCGAATGACAGAAGAACCATCAAGTCGTTTCGCAAGCGACGATGAGCGATTGGCGCAGGTGGGAAAATCTAGAAATTCAGGGCCGGCATTTCTTCTGAGGTCTTCTGGCGAATTACAACGCTTTCCCAATGCGAAAAAGGCTTCGCGCTTTTCTTACTCAACGTTTCGGCGCGACTCGTTTGGCTGGGCTTGAGATACGAGGGTGCTCATTCGGCGAAGACGCATGGCGGTTTAGGCTCGCTGTCACAAATTTGTACGCCAGGCCAAGGAGGTCTTGTACCTCATTGGCAGTGACGCGAGAAAGCCGAACCAGCACGGCGTTATATCCAACGTAGTGATCGGTCACATAGTAAGTATCGGGGGCCTCCGCCAGCAGCGCAGCTCGATCGTCGAAGTCCACGCGAACCGCCAGCGATCCGGGTTCGGCTGATCTGTGAGAGGGGATACACGCCAGCAGCTTTCCATGGATCTTGAGCGCAGGTGCCCCGTACATCGTGCTCTGCACCACGCCAGGCAAAGCAAGTCCTACCTTCCGCACGATTTCAAAGTCGGTCACCTTTTTGGCCACAGGGAGTTCCTACCTCTCGTCCCGAACTATAACCTGGTTCGACTGTCAGGTTGGTTTCAGCCGCGCGGTGTTGGCGTCGTGAACGAACATTGATACCCAGGATCGCGATGATGCCCTGCTGCACCCCGAGGGTCTTGCTGCAAGCTACCACGAAAGCGAATGATTGTGCTCGATTGCCGGCCAGGATCTAATCATGCCTCTTCGGAGCCGGCCTTGCACCGTACTCGTCCTCTGCCAACCTCAGATAAGCCTTGGCCCTTGGAACTACCTCGCTCTCAACCGCGTACAAGACAAAGTAGGCGCTGCCATGAAGTTGATGCGGGCGAATCCACGAGAGCGGATGCTCAGAATTGAGAACGCGGATGCTTAACCAACAATTCAGACAGGTTCTGCGCAGGCTGAGCCGGGCGCCGCTTTTCACCGCGGTCACCCTGCTGACGCTTGCCGTAGGTATCGGAGCGAACACTGTCATCTTCAGTGTCGTGGAGGGCGTTCTACTGAAACCTTTGCCCTATTCACACCCCGAGCAATTAATCGGAGTCTGGCACAGCGCGCCCGGGATCGGCATCAAGGAATTGAACATGTCGTCGTCGATTTACTTTGTCGATCGTGAGCAGAACACTACGCTACAGGAGATTGGCGCCTACGACGGTGACTCATTGAGCGTGACGGGTGCGGGGGAGCCGGAGCACGTTCGCGGACTGGATGTGACCGACGGGACCTTACCAACTTTGGGAGTGGTTCCTGCCGTGGGACGTCTCTTCACGCGTCAGGATGACTCGCCGAGCGCACCGGCGACGGTAGTGCTCTCCTATCAATACTGGCAAACAAAATTTGGTGGCGCCTCGTCTGTGCTCGGAACTGCGATTACGGTTGACGGCAAGCCGCGGCAAATCATCGGCGTAATGCCCAAGGGATTCCACTTCCTCGATCAACCAGACGCGGCGCTCATTCTGCCTTTCCAATGGGACCGCAATAAGACCAAGCTGGGTAACTTCAGCCAGCGCGCACTAGCCCGGTTGAAGCCGGGCGTCACACTGGAACAGGCCAATGCCGACATGGCGCGGTTGCTTCCGGTTGTCCTGCGCAGTTTTCCAGCGCCCGAGGGCTTTAGCGCAGACCTCTTTGAAAAAGCCAAAATCGCTCCGAACCTCCGCCCCTTGAAGAAAGACGTTGTTGGGGATGTGGGCAAAGTGCTGTGGGTATTAATGGGCTCGATTGTCCTGGTACTGCTGATTGCCTGCGCCAACGTTGCCAATCTACTGCTAGTGCGCGTGGAGGGACGCCGTCAGGAATTGGCGATCCGCTCGGCGCTCGGCGCTGGATGGGGCCAACTCGCCAAGGAATTGCTGTTCGAGAGCCTTGTTCTCGGACTTGCGGGCAGCCTGATTGGCCTGGCGCTCGCCTACGCGGCAATTCGCGTCCTGGTGACAATTGCCCCCACCGGACTTCCCCGAATCAACGAAATCGGCATTGATGTGCCGGTATTGGTCTTCACTCTCACGCTCGCGCTTTTCACCAGCCTTTTGATTGGGACAATCCCGGTTCTTAAGTATGCGGGTGCAAGGGTGAACAGCGCGCTACGAGAAGGTGGGCGATCTCTCAGTCAGAGCCGCGAAAGGCATCGTGCCCGCAAGGCGCTCGTGGTTGTGCAGGTAGCGTTGGCATTGGTTCTCCTGATTTGCTCAGGACTGATGATCCGGACTTTCCGCGCGCTTATGCACGTCTCTCCCGGCTTCGATTCGCCGGATGCCGTCCAAACTTTCCGGTTCTACATTCCCGAGACGCAGATTCCCGATTCTCAGGGCGAACGAGTCGTGCGAATGCAGCAAGACATTCTCGACCAACTGAAGGCTATTCCAGGAGTTTCTTCCGTCAGCTTCTCAAGTGCCGTCCCTATGGACGGGTACGATTCGAACGATGTGCTTTTCGCGCAGGATCGCACGTACACGAATGGTGAATTTCCGCCTATACGCCGCTTCAAGTTCGTTTCTCCGGGCTCTTTCGCGACCCTGGGAACGCGATTGGTAGCGGGGCGGGACCTTACGTGGACGGACACCTACCAAAAGATTCCGGTCGCGGTCATTTCCGAAAACTTCGCGCGTGAATATTGGCACGACCCCAGCAATGCCATAGGGAAGAGAATTCGCGTTGCTAGTACGGATGACTGGCACGATATCGTCGGGGTCGTGCAGGACGTGCATGACGATGGCGTCGACCAGGCTGCGCCTTCCACCGTCTACTGGCCTGTGCTGCAAGGCCGGTTTGAGGGTCAAACGCAGGCGCTGCATCGCGGAATAGCGTTTGTCATTCGCAGCCCGCGTGCGGGATCGGAGGCCTTCGTCAAAGAAGTGCAGCGCGCTGTCTGGGCCATCAATCCGAATGTTCCTCTGGCTGACATTTCTACGCTGGGCGAACTGTACACGAAGTCGATGGCGCGGACTTCGTTCACCCTGATCATGCTTTGCGTTGCGGGCGGCATGGCGTTGTTACTTGGCATTGTCGGAATCTACGGAGTTATCTCGTATTCAGTTTCGCAGCGCACCCGCGAGATTGGCATTCGGATGGCGCTGGGAGCCCAGCGGAATACCCTGACTGCCATGTTTGTGCGACAAGGCTTGTTGCTAACAGGCATAGGCATCGGGTGTGGGCTGGTTGTCGCTTTTATTGTGATGCGGCTGATGTCATCCCTGCTTTTCAACGTGAGCCCGATTGATCCTTTGACTTACGTCACGATTACCGCCTGTGTGGTTGCGAGTGCGTGTTTCGCTTGCTATCTGCCGTCCAGGCGGGCAGCGACGATCGATCCGGTGAACGCATTGCGGGCTGAGTAACTCGGGAGGAAGGCGTTATCGCGTCTCGATAAAATTCAGCGAAGCGACCACTGCTGGACGTAAGCCGAACGCGGTAAAGAAAGGCTGATTTTCTTTTCCGTGAAAAGGTCAGATGGCGCAGTCTCCAGCAAAGGCGGCTCGCAAATCAGATACGGCACCCAAACTGCCGGTAGTAAGAAATGTTTGCCTCAAGCAGGAATACGTGTAATTCTCGCCAGGGAGCCGGCGAGACATGTGTTTTTCAGCGACAGCGAATTTTGTTGGCAGCGCAGGTCTGGGCGCTATCGGTGTAGTCACGCTGACGAAGGTGAAGCATCGGCGTGAACTGCTTTTCGCAACCTTGCCGGTGCTATTCGCTGTTCATCAGTTCATCGAGGGATTCGTCTGGTTAGGATTGGACGGAATTCTCTCGCCTACGGTGGCGCACGACATGGGAGCGGCCTTCATGCTCTATGCGCAAGGGCTACTTCCTTTCCTGTTGCCGCTAAGCGTACTGCTCTTTGAGCCTGATTCCGCGAGCCGCAAACGCATGTTGCCGTTCCTAGTGCTGGGAGGAGCAACCACTCTCTACATATTGTGGGCATTGACGGCCTATCCGCTGGAAGTATTCGTCCGGGGAAACAGTATCGTGTACATCAATCAAGCGACCAACAACACGGCGGTTGCGGTGTTTTATGTGATTGCGACGTGCGGTTCGCTCTTTTTCTCGAAGGTCAGAGCAATGGTCCTCTTTGGGGCTGCAAACCTGGTGATTCTGCTGACGGTAATGGCCGTCAAGCGGTATGCATTCACCTCGCTGTGGTGTGCGTACGCAGCGGTGGCAAGTGTGATCATCCTCGTCTACTTCTGGAGAACCAGCTCAAGTCGTCCGCTCCTCTATCATCCGCAGGCTGCATGAGGTCGGACCGCAAACGCCCCAGAGACAAGAAAGCACGAAAGAAGGATGCACACTCCAAGGCGACCCTGACTGGGCACCCGCGCCATTTCTAGACCACTACCGGGCAGAGGGGACTGCAACAGGGTCATAGTTGAGGCTCTGCCCGAGCCATCTTTCCACTTCGGTAACGCTCATTCCTTTGCGCTCGGCATAGTCGGCAACCTGATCGCGGTCGATCTTGCCAAGATCGAAGTATCGCGATTTCGGGTGAGCGAAATACAGCCCACTGACACTCGAGCCGGGCCACATGGCAAACGACTCGGTAATCAACATTCCGGTGTTTGCCTGCACATCAAGTAAGCGCCAGAGTGGGCCTTTTTCCGTGTGGTCAGGGCACGCCGGATAACCGGCGGCCGGTCTGATTCCCCGATACTTCTCTTGAATCAGCTCGGCTTTGGTCAAACTTTCCTCACAGCCATAGCCCCATTCGTCCCGCACCCTCTTGTGCAGACATTCAGCGAAAGCCTCGGCTAGGCGATCGGCCACAGCCTCCGCCATAATCGCGTTGTAGTCGTCGTGATCGGCGCGGAACCTATCACACAGGTCCTTCAAGCCGATTCCGGCGGTCACCGCGAAAGCGCCGATGTGATCGTGCAGGTTTGTTTCTTTCGGGGCGATGAAGTCGGCGAGCGAACGGCATGGCTCACTTCCTTCCCGGTTGGCTTGCTGGCGCAGGAAGTGGAATTTTTCGAGCACCGTACCGCGATCGCCGGCGGTGTACAGTTCGACATCATCGCCCACGGCGTTAGCCGGGAAAAAACCATACACACCACGCGCTGTGATGAGGTCTTTTTCAATGATCATGTCCAGTAGAGCATTGGCCTCAGCAAAAATCTGGCGCGCCTGCTCGCCCTGACGTTCGTCTTCCAGAATGCGTGGGTAAACGCCTTTCAACTCCCAAGTGTGAAAGAGTGGCGTCCAGTCAATAAAATCGCGCAGCGTCGCCAGTGGAAACTTGTCCAACACGCGAACGCCGGTAAAGGATGGGACGGGCAGGTCGGCGGCGCGCCATTCTATTGGAGTGCGTCGTGCGCGCGCCGCCTCAAGAGAAACGACCGTTTGACGCGGTGCGGAATGGGCCTTGCGGAGGGCTTCGTATTCGGAACGATGCTGCGCCACGAACGCCGGCTTGCCATCGTCGCTCAGTAGACTAGTGGTAACCGGCACGGCGCGGCTCGCATCCAGCACATGCACTACGGGCTCACTGTAGTGCGGCGCAATCTTGATGGCCGTGTGCCTCCGGCTGGTAGTTGCCCCGCCGATGAGCAATGGAAGTTTGAAGCCCTGGCGCTCCATCTCGCGGGCCACGTGCACCATCTCGTCGAGAGATGGCGTGATCAGACCGCTGAGGCCGATAAGATCTGCCTTCTCCGCCTTGGCTCGTTCAAGGATTTTCTCGCAGGGTACCATCACCCCCATATCGATGACTTCATAGTTATTGCACGCGAGGACGACCCCGACAATATTCTTGCCTATGTCGTGAACGTCTCCCTTGACCGTCGCGAGCACGATCTTTCCATGTGCCTTGACCTCTTGACCCGACGCAGCCATCGCGGCTTTCTCGGCTTCCATGAATGGAGTCAGGTGGGCCACGGCTTTCTTCATGACGCGAGCAGACTTGACCACCTGGGGCAAGAACATCTTGCCCGCCCCAAAGAGATCTCCGACTACGCTCATGCCGTCCATCAGTGGGCCTTCAATCACCAACAGAGGTCGTCCCAGCTTGAGGCGGGCTTCCTCGGCGTCCGCTTCGATATACGTGTCGATGCCCTTTACCAGTGCGTGAGACAGTCGCTCCTCAACCGTGCCGGTGCGCCACTCTTCGGCCTTCTTCTCACTTACTATCCCGCCCGCTGCCTTCAGCGTCTCGCCGTGTTCCACCAGTCGCTCGGTCGCGTCGGGACGCCGGTTCAACAGTACGTCCTCGACCAACACTTTCAGCTCGGGATCGATCTCCTCATAGACTTCAAGCATGCCGGCATTGACGATGCCCATGTCCATACCCGCCGCTATGGCGTGGTATAGAAATGCGGAGTGCATGGCTTCACGGACCTTGTTGTTGCCACGAAAACTGAATGAAATGTTCGAAACGCCGCCGCTGACCTTCGCATGCGGAAGGTTGGCCTTGATCCAGCGGGTCGCATTGATGTAGTCCACTGCGTAGTTGTTGTGCTCCTCCATGCCGGTAGCAACGGTGAGAATGTTCGGATCGAAGATGATGTCTTCGGGCGAAAACCCGACCTCATCGACCAGCATCCGGTAAGCACGTTCGCAGATGCGAATCTTGTCTTCGTAAGTAGCAGCCTGCCCTTTCTCATCAAAGGCCATGACTACGGCTGCCGCTCCATACTTAAGTACCGTGGCAGCGTTCTGGCGAAACTTGTCCTCACCTTCCTTCAAGGAAATCGAATTAACAATGCCCTTGCCCTGAAGGCACTTGAGGCCGGCTTCAATGACTTCCCACTTCGAGGAGTCCACCATGAAGGGAACTTTGGCCACCTCAGGCTCGGTCGCCAGCAACTGCAGGTAGCGAGTCATCGCCGCAACGCCGTCGATCATGCCTTCGTCCATGCAGATGTCGAGAACATTCGCGCCATTCTCGACTTGCTGCCGGGCTATGCTGACCGCTTCCTCGTATTTGCCTTCCTTGATCAGTTTGGCGAATTTCGGCGAGCCGGCCACATTGGTCCGCTCACCGATAACGATGTACACGCCGGCTTGCTGGGTGAATGGCTGTGATCCTGAAAGGCGAAGAGGCCTCATTTCGCGGACTCCGCGTTTACCGCACTCGCGGTTTGGCGGACGCCGGATTCGGTACTGAACGCCGGTCCAAATTCTCGTGGAGGCCGGCCTTCGAGCGCCTTGGCGATCGCAGCGATGTGTTCCGGCGTGTTGCCGCAACAACCGCCCGCAATGTTGATAAGCCCTGCCTTCGCAAAATCACTTAGATAGCGGGCCATGTCTCCAGGGCCTAGATCAAACCCCGTTTCGGCGAGAGGATTTGGTAAGCCGGCATTCGGATAGCACGAGATTGCCACATTCGCCTTCTCGGAAAGGTCCTCGAGAAATGGATACATCAGGTCGGGGCCCAGCGAACAGTTGAGTCCCACCGACAAAGGCTTCACGTGCCGCACCGCGTTCCAGAACGCTTCCGTAGTTTGCGCAGAGATCATGGTTTCGCCGCCACGCCCGACCGCGGCAGAGATCATCACCGGTAACTCCTTGCCGTCCTCATCGAATACCTCGCGGATAGCGACAAGGGCCGCCTTCGCGTTCAAAGAGTCAAAGATCGTCTCGACCAGAAGCAGGTCTACTCCGCCGGCGATAAGGGCGCGGGCTTGTTGACCGTACGCGGTTTTCACTTGATCAAACGTGACCACCCGAAACCCGGGATCATCGGCATCCGGCGAGTTTGAGAGAGACACAGTCAACGGTCCGAGTGCTCCCGCCACAAATCGTTGACGCGACGTCTCGGTCCCGACACGATCTGCCCATTCCCGGCACTGCCGCGCCGATTGCTCGTTGATCTCCCATGCCAGATCGGTAAGGAACGGATCGTCGATGATCTTCTGGTAGAACTCAGGGTCCTTCCGGCCGCCCCGCTCCCGCGGATCGTCCACAAAGAACTCACTCTGGGCGATGCTGGTAGCGCCGAAGGTGTTCGTTTCGATGATGTCCGCACCGGCCTCCAGAAAGCGGCGATGGATGTCGCCGATTATGTCCGGACGTGTGAGAGAGAAAAGGTCGCCGTTGTTTAACAGTCCCTTGGACGCGTTCTTAAACCGCTCTCCGCGGATATCGACCTCTGTCATCCCGTAGGTGCGAATGGTCGTGCCCATCGCTCCGTCAATGATCGCTATTCGATTCTCGAGGATTTTTTGTAGGGGATGTTTATGGTCTTTGATCATGTGTTTTCGATGGTTTTGAGTATGGCCAGGTCGCAACAGAAAGCCCTGCCCAATTCGGCGGTAGCGAGGCCTTTTATATTATAGCGAGACAGCGACCTTATCCCGCGGCGAGTGCATGGCTCGGTAACTCAGTTTCTCGCGCGGAAATCGAAAGAGTGCAATCAACGACCGCTTCCTCTCATCGCCGCCGAATGTCTTTCGTGCCGGCGGGTGCGGTCACGGGCATCGGCAGCCTGCCTTTCACATCTGTTACTTCGGCAATCCGGGCAGTCTCGGAATTTTCGCCGGAGATTCCGTTTTGGCCTCAGCTGCCGAGACGCTCAGAGCGGGAGAGCGCAGTAGGTCAAGGTTTGTGGCTAGTGGCGGACTTCATTGAACGTCGCAGCCAAGGTTATGGTTATCAGGTAAGAGAAGGCCGGATTGACGCGCTGCTCGAACGACTCCACCGAAGTACGGGAGAGTTGACTCCGGCGAACGCAGCGGGCTTTGGCGCCTTTACTGAAGCATTATCATTGGGCCTCTTCCAGTCTGCGGTCGCTGTCAAGGGTCAGATCGAGGGCCCTATTACCCTGGCGGCGTATTTATTTCATCGGGATCGACCCTTCTTGTCGGACCCCGCCTTGTTCGCGGCCATCGCGTTCCACGTCTCGCAGAACATTTGCTGGCAGATTGATCGGCTGAAGTCGGCAGGCTTGCCGGCGCTTCTGTTTGTGGACGAACCCGCGCTCTGCCTGGAGTTCCCCGCCAACGCCGTTTCCGAGGAGAAGAGATTTAACGCCTTGGCGGTCGCACTGGAGGACGCACGAGCTCGGGGAGCCTACGCCGGATTACATTGCTGCGCGGCGCGCCCTCTCAAACTGATGCTTCGTGCCAAGCCAGATATCCTCTCGTTCGATGCTCACCAGGGGCTCAACGCGTTCTTTGCCGATTCGCATGCGCTCGATTTCGTAAACCAGGGAGGAACAGTTGCTTACGGAATCGTCCCGACACAAGCAGACCTGAACGCTCTTGATGCAGCACGTATCTTTCTTCGCTGGTTAGAGGCAGCGTCGCTGGCAGGCGATCCTCAGAAGTTTGCGCAAAGTGCGATGATCACAGCCACCTGTGGGCTGGGACTGCTTGACGCCTCTTCTGTCGCCGAATCTTTCGGCGTTGCGCAAAGCGTCAGCAAACTGATTAGAAACTTGGCGGGAGAGCCGCAACAATAACAGCTGACCAAGAAATTTCTTCGCCGCCAGGCTGATGCGGCCTGTCCGGTGTGCCCCTCCCCGCCAGCCTCCGTGCGCCCTTCTGGTGAATTTCGCCCACGGAAAAAGGCACTTCATCTATAGTGCGAATTTACGATGTAACCTTCCGTCACTCGTACCGTCTCAGTACGGGACATAAGAGGCAACCGACGGCACCGGCGCTCGCCTGCGAATCGAAATAAGCGTTGCCGTAGTTTTCAAGCGCGCCGCGCCCGAACCGCGCCCCGATAACCGGATATGAATACTTTCCTGCTCGATCTCCGTTACGGCTTGCGGATGCTCATCCAGTCTCCGGGATTCACGGCGATTGCGGTGCTGACCCTGGCGCTCGGCATCGGCGCAAATACCGCGCTGTTCTCCGTCGTTAAGGGCGTGCTGTTGAACCCTTTGGCCTATCCCCAATCAGGAGAACTGGTGGGCATCTATGAGAAAACTCCGGGATACGACAAAGCGCCCATCGAATATCTGAACTTCCTGGATTGGCAGCGTAACAGCCGCTCGTTTGAGTCAATGGCGGCCTATCGGCACGAAGATTACGACCTCATCGGAACTGGAGAAGCCGAAAATCTGAGCGGCTACATGATCTCGGCCGGATTCTTTAATACCTTGCGTGTCGCACCGATTCTGGGCCGCACCTTTCGGCCCGATGACGACCAGGTCGGCGCCGCACCGGTGGTGATTCTTAGCGGTGGCTTCTGGAAACGTAAATTCGGTGCCTCGCCGGATGTCGTGGGGAAACCGATCATCCTTAACGGCACCGCGTACACGATTGTGGGTGTCATCCCGGAGGGCTTCAACTTCTACGGCAATATGCGGGATGTCTACACGCCAATAGGGCAGTGGAAGGATCCCTTATTTCGCGACCGCCGCATCTCGGTGAGTGCGCGTGCTTTTGGGCGATTGAATGCCGGAGTGACTTTGTCTCGGGCCAGCGCAGAGATGGATGCGATTGCGCGAAACCTGGCTGCCGCCTACCCCGAAGCGGACACAGGTAAGGGCATCACGCTCGTCTCGATGAAGGAAGATCAGGTTGGAAATGTCGAGCCGTTGCTCTTCGTGCTCCTGGCGTCTGTCGGATTCGTATTACTAATCGCCTGTGCTAATGTCGCCAATCTACTGCTGGCGCGAGCCGCTGGAAGATCGCGTGAGTTCGCGATTCGTGCGGCGCTGGGCGCGAGCCGTGCACGAGTGATTCGGCAGCTTCTGACGGAAAGCATCCTGCTTGCAGGATTGGGCGGAGTACTCGGCCTGGCGCTGGCTCTTTGGGGCACGAAGGCGATACTGAAGGCCCTGCCTGCGGCACTGCCGAGGGCCAATGAGGTCTCGATCGACCCGACAGTTCTGATCTTTACAATGGCACTTTCTCTGTTTGCCGGAATCATCTTCGGCCTTGCTCCGGCTCTGAAAGCGATTCCGGCGAGCTTGCAACAGGTCATGAACCAGAGCGGACGCGGCTCAACCGGCTTCCGCCAGAGACTACAGGGAACGTTTGTCGCCGCGGAAGTCGCGATGGCCCTCGTTCTGCTGGTCGGGGCAGGACTGATGTTGCGCACCCTGGAGGCGCTGTGGCGAGTGAATCCGGGATTCAATCCCAGTCATGCCATCACTTTTGGTTTGTCGTTGGCGGCAACTCCCACTACGAGCTCCGCTGAAACGCGTGCTCGCTTGCGTTACTTCGACGAGAAAATGCGTTCGATTCCGGGCGTGCAGGCAGTATCCGTCACGCTGGGATCGCGCCCCATGGTTCATGATTCCTCGCTGCCGTTCTGGGTCGAAGGCGAGCCCAAGCCTGCCAACGACAACGACATGCACGAGGCGATGTTCTTTCTCGTCGAAGCCGGATTTCAGCAGGCAATGGGAATCACGCTGGAGCGCGGCCGTTTTATCACGCCACAGGACAACGAGCATGAGCCGGTCGTGATTGACATTGACGACTCATTTGCGCGCACGTATTTCCCGAATCAAGATCCGATTGGGAGGCGCGTCAACCTCACGCAGTTCAATGTGCAAGCTGAAATCGTAGGCGTAGTGGGACACGTAAAGCAGTGGGGACTCGATGCCGATCCCCAGGGCTCCATCCAGGCACAATTCTTCTATCCGTTCATGCAGCTTCCGGAAAAGCTCATGCCATTGGTGGCGAAGGGTGTCGCCGTGGTGCTGCGTACTCAAGGAGATCCGACCGCGGTCATGGCAGAGGTTCGCCAGACGGTGCACGAGATTGATCCGCGCGAAGTCATCTCCGACGTCCGGACCATGGACGAAGTCGTCAATAGTTCGTTCGCCGCTCGCAGGCTTGCGATGATTCTGCTCGGCATATTCGCCGCACTGGCGCTGGCGTTGGCGTGTGTCGGCATCTATGGAGTGATTTCCTACCTGGTGGGACAGCGCACCCATGAGATCGGCATTCGCATGGCGCTTGGAGCGCAGCGGCGGGACATCTTGAACCTTGTCCTCCAAGAGGGAGCAAAGATGGCGACGGTGGGTGCGGTGATCGGCATCGTCGCGTCATTGGGATTAACACGCCTGATAACAAAGCAACTGTTCGGTGTCAGCGCTCACGATCCGTTCACCTATGCGGGAGTCGGTGGACTTCTAATGCTTGTGGCAATTGCCGCGTGTTATTTCCCCGCGCGGCGAGCGGCGCGGGTTGATCCCATGATGTCGCTAAGACGCGAATAACTCGCCGCTGCGAAAGGCAAACTCCTCATGCTTCACGGCAAACACACGCTGTTTTTTACACAGTGAAGACCAGTCTTCGTCCATGCTGGTCCCGTTGCCATGCCTCCTCGACATCGGAGAGGGGGATGCGCTCGGTGTCGATGTGCAACTTGCCGCTAGCAACATTTGCCATCAATTGCTTGATTGCTTCTGCCCACATCTCAGGCGAGGCCGAAGCGCTGCCCGTACCAGCTCCGAGGATCTCCAATCGCGAACTGCGTAGTGCAGCGGCCGGCAGCGAAATGGTAGATCCCGCCGTTTCCCCTACCTCTACCAGCCGCATTCTGGACGTCGCCGATGTCAGGTTCCGTTGCGTTATAGCAGAAAGGAGTGCCTCGGTGGGTGGCCCCCATAGATAGTCGATGGTCACATCGAAACCGTGTTCCCCAGCCGCATGAGCGAAAGCCTCTGCCAAGTCCTGCCCAGGCTCGTTGAGACGAATCGTCGCGTCAGCGCCGAGGTCAGGAAGAGTACGCAGCACATCTTCATTTCGTCCTGCGGCGACGATCCGCCCAGCACCGAGGAGTCTGGCGGTCTGGATTGCCAGTTTGCCGGTGACGCCGGTTGCCCCGAGGATCAAGACGGTCTCGCCCGGCTGAAGTTGCGCGCGCCACACGAGTGATCCCCATGCCGACAGGCCGGGATTAAAGATGGCCGCGGCCACGTCATCGTCAATGTTGTCCGGGAGGGGAAAGCAACGCGATGGAGAGACGACGGTGCGCTCGGCCATGCTGCCATATGGCTGGCGCGGCCCCCCGAAGAACACTCTTTTGCCATCGTCAAGAGAACCGACTCCGTCGATGCCACACACCACAGGCAATTCGCGAAAGCCGGCATAGTGCGAGCCATCAGCCAACTGCTTGTCGATGGGCTTAAGAGAGGCAGCATGCACGTGAACCGTCACTTCATCTTTTTCCGCGACAGGTTCGGGGAACTGCCCGTAGCGAGGCGGCTTGCCAAGAGTCTGCAGTACAGCGGCGTTCATAGATATCGTCCTTTCACGGTGAAGAGTTCCTCTTGTCATCCGTTGATATGCCTTGTACGCTATTCAGTCTTGCGCCTGCCCGCTAACGATAGAGTGGCAATTTATATCGAGAAAGGGTCGATCTCAACACCGTGACTTCAGTACCCAAGAACGCCGCAGAACTGCGTCGCCTTGTCGAGAGCGATATCCCGGTTCTGGCATTTGCCTTCGAGAGGCGTGGGGCTGAAGACTGGGCTCCCAAACATCGGCACGATCGCGGTCAGCTCATCGCAGTGACAAGAGGGTTGCTGGTCATAGAAGCGGGAAATGAGCGATGGATGTTCCCCTCCCAACGATGTGCATGGATTCCGCCAGCGTGCGAGCATGCGGCGCGCTCTGCGGGAGGCGTTGCCGGATCGATGATTTTCATGTCCACGAAAGCGTGTCGCGGACTCCCTTCCCAACCGCGTCTGCTTAACTCATCTGCGCTATTGTTTGCCATCATTCAACGGGTTTTGGATTGGGATGTATCGGAGACTCCTACCTTGCCGCAGAAGCGCCTGATCGCCGTTCTGCGTGACGAGATTCGGCAACCCGAGCAGCAGCCTCTGCGTTTGCCGATTCCAAAAGACAAACGGCTGGTCAAAGTTGCTCACGCGCTGCTCGATGACGTTTCGGACGACCGCACCTTGGACGAGTGGGGACACTCATGCAGGCATGGCCCGGCGGACGTTCATGCGGGCCTTTTCTGCGGAAGTGGGTATGACGTTTGGCCGCTGGCGCCAGCAAGCGCGCCTGTTCGCTGCGATCGAAATGCTCGTCGAAGGTAAATCTGTAACCGAGGCTGCCGTGTCGGTTGGCTACGACAGCGTGAGCGCCTTCATCCAGATGTTTCGCACGATGTTAGGGACCACTCCGCAAGCCTACTTTCAACGCAAGTGATCCGCTTTCAAGTTCCGCGCCGCGAATCGCCAGGCATGGCGCCGAACGCGGTTAGTTCATCATTACAGCAGCTTCGCAGCGATGATTTGGAACGCTGCCAACAATTCTTGCGTACAGGACGACGAGGGACAGTTCGATATATAGAAGAACTCTCCCGCCGGCTGGCTCGAAATGTAAGTGGGATAATTCGGATCATTGGCCAGTTGCGCCAGAAAGGCCTGCGTACTGGGAGACACGGCACTTCCCAAACCAATCGTGTAGATGTACGTGGGGACGGGGCTCTCGGTGCGCATGGCATTGGCTGTAACAATGGCGCGATATTGAGCTTCAGCGGTGATATTCGTCTGGAGTAGCGTCTTCTGTGACCCATCGATTTGGGAGGTGAAGGTCGTTACATTCTGGCCATTGCTCTTCTTGCAGATGGTGCCTTGGCTGTTATACGGGAAACCCGTGCACTCGCCGTACCGAAGATCCTGGTTTTGCTACTGGGGTCGAATATGTCGCCGAATTGCCCGCCTTGCGCGTCGAAGCCTCCGTAGTTAAGAAGCACCTGAGACGGACAGTCGAAGTTGTCCTGAACGGTGTTCATCAAGCCATCCGTGAAATACACCATTACTTTCACGATGTTTTGACCCGGACCGACGACGATGCTGTTGTTCTGCAAATCGGCAAGCGACATTGGCGGCCCTTCCGTGGAACTCAGGAGCGGCTGGGAGCCTGCGCCGGTGCCGAACGTGCCTCCCCCGAACGCCATGGCCGCGAGTACATTATCGATCGGCGATATGAAGTTGTTGCCTATGGGAAAATCGATCTCGCATTGTCGCCGAAGCTGATCAGGGCCACGTCATCAAATGAATTATCGAACTGACTGACGAACTGAGGAACCGCAGCCTGCAGCGCCGCCTCGCCCCCATCCGAGGACATCGAACCTGACCGGTCCAACACCAGCGACATGACTACTTTGGCGTAGAAGGCTGTGTAAGTACCCGTGTCCTGCACCGTCCAGACGCCCCCCGAGTAACCCCACAACGTCACGTAAAGCTGGCGGCCGTCCCGAGGTAAGCCAGACACAGTCGCCGACAGACCGTTCGATCCGCTGTAGGTGACATCGTCGGTTCCGGGAGTGCTACCCACCCACACCTGATAGGAGGTAGCGCCGGTCTCCGACGTCCAGGTAAAGGTCGCGCTTCCCACAAGGGTCGATCCCTTGGCCGGGCTGGTGATCTGAGCCTTGATGAACGTCGCTGCCAGGTAGCTCCCTGTGTCCTGCACTGACCAGCTGCCGCCGCTGTCGTATCCCCACAGCGTGGCGTAGATGACGCGTCCATCGGTTGGGAGATTGCCGATGCTGCCTTGCAGGCCTGAAGTGCCGACGTAGCCCAGGTCATCTGCTCCAGGAGTAGAGCCCAGCCACAGCTGGTAGGAAGTTCCGCCGGTCTCCGCAGACCAAGTGAAGCTGGCCACAGTTCCGGGCAGCGTTGAGCCTTTGGGGGGACTGGTGATTTGAGCCTTTACGGATGAGCCTGCAGTGTACGTGGCCGTATCCTGTTGCGACCAGTTGCCACTACTGTCGTATCCCCACAGCGTGGCGTAGATGGCGCGGCCATCGGTCGGCAGGTTCGAGATGCTGCCTTGCAGGCCCGAAGTGCCAACGTAGCCCAGGTCGTTTGCCCCAGTGGTGGAACCCAGCCACATCTGATAGGAGGTCGCTCCGGGCTCCGGCGTCCAGGTGAAGTTGGCCGTGCTGCCGCTGAGAGTTGAGTGCTTGGCCGGCTGCGTGATGTCTGCGCTCGACGGAAGCTTGTAGACGGTTCCATACAGTGAAGCCCCGCCGTTGGTGGTTACGCCGTAGAGATAGCCCGCAGCATCGACGATGAGTCCGCCGGGATTGCTGCCCGTACTGGCGGCGAAGTTATGTACCACGGCGTAAGACTTCTGCGAGTCGAATCGGTAGACCGTTCCCTGAGAACCGGTACCGCCAGAATACGTGGTGCCATAAAGATTTCCGTAGGCATCGAAGAGGGGAGCCGTGTAGGGTGTCGCGCCATCAGCTCCACCGGCGAAGCTGTGCAGGACAGAGAATCCAGAGGTAGGGCTGAACTCGAAGAGCGTCCCGTATCCCGAGCCTCCCTCGCTGGCGGTTCCGTAGAGATTGCCTGAGGCATCAATCGCCAAGCCGGCCTTGGGATTCGCGCCGTCCGACCCGTTGAGAAACGTGTAAAGGACACTGAAGTTATTCGAAGTGGCGATTTCGTAAACGGTGCCAGCACCGAGTCCTCCTCCCAGATAGGTGGTGCCGTATAAATTTCCCGAGGAATCCATCACCAGGCCGCTGTAAGGATAGCCGCCATCGTAGTTGCCAGTGAAGCTATACAGTACGGTGAGATTGTTGGAAGTATCGAGTTTGAAGACAGTGCCGTATCCTCCGGCCCCGCCGGTATAGGCTGTGCCGTAAAGATTGCCTGAGGAATCGATGATCAGCGGCGCGTAAGGATTGGACCCTTTCGAGTTATCAAAGTTGTAAAGCACGGTGAGGTTGTTGGCGGTATCGATCTTGTAGATGGTTCCCAGTCCCGCGGTGCCGCCGTTCCATGTCGCGCCATAGAGATTGCCCTGGGAGTCCATCACCAGACCACCCGTCGGAACGCCGTCTGCCGCGCCACCGAACGCATCCAGCACGGAGAAGTTGTCCGAAGAGTCGATCTTGAAGGCCGTGCCAATCGTGTAGTAGCCAGCCGCCGTGGTGGTTCCGTACAGATTGCCAGCCGAGTCCCTGATCAGGGCCGCTTGAGGATACTTGCCGTCCAGCCCACCGGTGAAGGTATAGAGGGTGGTAGCCGTCTGGGCATGCAGAGGAGAAACGGTGAAAATCAGGACGGTAATAAAAAGCAGTGTGTGAAGACGTACCAATGACTGCTGACTACGAAGTGGCATGATAGTTTCCTTGTCGGACGACCCCTGAGCCGCCCGGGGAACTTCTGATGGCGCTGCAAATCTGCAAGAAACGGAACCACTGCGCCTGCCGGACTTCGCTGTCGGACTACAGCAGCGTGGCCTGTCCCGCAGGACACAAGCTATCGGTTACCTGAATGTATGTGACTTGCCGCATAGTATAGGGGCGAAGCCCAGAATTTCCATATAAATTTTTCGTCAGTGCGCGTAAACCTCGAAGAGGTACCCATATCAAGTTTTTCGCAAGAAAATGGCGGCCCGAAAGGGCCGCCAAGTGAAACAGGTTGAGAACCTAGAACACCACTTTGCCCTGGAACTGGATGATGCGTCCCGAGGGGAGACCTGGGGCGAACGCACCATAAGGACCAGTTGGAGGAGCCGTGGTGGTCAGGATCTTGCCGAAAGTTCCACCCGCTGCTGGGTCGCCGTCGGCAAAGTTGTTGTCAGGGTTCGTAAAGTTCGGATGGTTGAAGATGTTGTAGAAGTTGGCACCGACTCCTAACGCCAGTTTTTCCGTCAACTTGAAGTTCTTGTTGATCGTAAAGTCGGAGTCAAAGAAGCCCGGTCCGCGGAACCCATTACGTACCTGGTTGGGAAACGCCGTGGTCGCGGTGGCGAATTGGTTGAATGCCAGGCAGTTGCTCAGGCCGTTCACGCAGCTCCCCTGCGCCGGACCCAGAACCTGCGCCGGTGGGTTAAGAGGTGTGTAGTTCGTGATGCCGACATTACCGTCGATCACGGTAAAGGGCAGTCCCGAACGCGCGAAGAAGTTCTGCGAGAGGGTCCATCCGCCCAGCGTACCATTCATGTACTTGTTGCCGAACTTGAATGGCGTCTGCCATACGTAGCTGGCGCTGAACGAGTTACGGATGTCATAATCCGCGGCGCCGTAGTTGTAGCAACGCAGGCAAGCGGGATTGATCTGGTATTGCACGTTCGACGGCGTGGCGCTGAACGTCGCGTTGGTGTTGTTGTAAGGCGTCGACAGAACGCCGGTGTTGGATACCTCGTCGTTCGCGTGGCTCCAGGTGTAACTCGCTTGCACCGAGAAGCCATACGTTACACGCTGGTTGAACGAGGCGGTGAGGCCGTTGTAGTTCGATATGCCGGCGCTGGAATACTGCTGGACGGCGCCGAAGATCGAGGTTGGTGCGGTGTTCGGGAACGGCGCATAGCCGGCGCCGAACGCGTTAAGGCCTTCGTTGTAAACGGGCACGAAGACACCGTGGTTGCCCACGTATCCCAGGCTCAAGGAACTCTTGTCTCCCAGCGCCTGCTGTATTCCGAAGCTCCATTGCTGGTATTGCGGGGTATGGAACGTGCCGGCCTGACTGCGGAAGACCGGAGCCCTGAAGGCCGATCCCAACTGCGCCTGCAAGCTGGAGAAGGAAGCGCCGCTGGCGAAGCCCTGCATGATCGCCGCCGCCGAAGCCGCAGCTTGTGCCTGTGCGCCCGACGGGCTGAGGTCCGCCCACTGCGTATTCGGAATGCGCTCTTCCACCAATCCTGGCAGATTCAGCATGAACTGATCGCCAATGACCGCGGGTAAAGCGTCATAGAAGATGCCGAATCCGCCACGCACTACGGTTCGATCCGTGCCTCCCGGTGACCAGGCAAATCCGAACCGTGGCGAAATGTTGATCGCATCGGTCGAACGGAAGACCTGGTGACGATTGGCGTCGATGATCGAGTTGTAGGGTGTGGTGGGAGTAAGTTGTCCGGCCGCCAGCAAGGTGTTGAACGGCGCGTCCAATAAGGCTGCGCAGTCCAGTTGGCAGACCGGATTGGAATTGTGTTCGCCACGCAGCGCCAGCGTGAGTTTCAGGCTCTTGCTGACCCGCCACTCATCCTGGCCATAAATGCCGATGCCCCATAACGCCACTGGTTGGGTAGCGCGCGAGGGGAAGCGTTCACGGAATTGCAAGGCATTGCCGTTATATAGATCCAGCGGGCTGGAAATAAAAACGGTCGGATTGTTCAGCTGGCTGAATTGGTAATCGGTAATGTCGTAACGGCGGAAATTCGCTCCGAATTTCAGGCTGTGCGCGCCCTTCGTGAGAGAAAAGTCATCCACAATCTGATATTGGGTAGTGTTGCGTCCCTGCGGGAAGCTGGACACCGTCCCACCCACTTGCGTGAGGCTGAAACCGTTGCCCGTCACAGCATAGGGGAAGAGGGCGGCATCGTTCTGGGTGAAGATAGCGCGATAGTAGCTGCCGGCCACGATGAACTGGTTGGTCGCGTTGGCATTAAATACGTGATTCCATTGCGACTGACCGTCATACGCGGGTTGGTAGCTTGCCGCGCTAAAGGCGCTGTTGATGGGATCGGCTACGGTTGCTTGCGTTCCATGATCCATGCGCACGCGCCAGAACACGTGGTCATTATCGGTGAAGTTCTGGTCGACGCGTCCGCTGATGATGTACTCCGTTCCTGGCAGCGCCGGGGTGGCCTGATATTGCCCAATGCAGTTGCCGACAATCGGTACGCCACAGTTGCCGCCGTCACCAGGACCAAACGGGGTCACGTTATAGCCCGGGGCGGATTGGAAAAGGTTGAAGTACCGGGTGTAGAGCGGCACGTCGTTGGGAGCGTTCGCCGCAAGGTTCGAGAGAGTCGCAGCCGCAAAAGCCGGACTGGGAGCAAAAACCGGAGTGGTTGACGGTACGATGTAGCGCAAACCTTCGGTATCGACGAAGAAGAACGTCTTGTCCTTCTTGATGGGTCCGCCCAGAGAGGCCGCCCACTCATTGTTGTTGGCGAATGGGCGCGCTGTCCCGTTCAGGTTGTTGAACCAATCGTTGGCGTCCATTACCCGGCCAGTCCACCAATATTCAGCGTTTCCGTGAAACTGGTTTGAGCCGGATTTGGTGACGTAGGAGACCTGCGCTCCAGCCTGCTGCCCATATTGGCCGGAATAGGCATTGTTCACCACGGTCGCTTCCTGAATGTCGTTCTTGCCGAGCGTAAGGTTGGTTGCGCCCGAGTTGTTCAGATTCAGGTACGGGTCCATATCGTTCTCACCATTAATGGTGAACAGATTGGACGTTGAGGGTAGGCCGTAGCTGCTGAAGTTGCCGTAGCCCTGGCCGGTATTCATGGTGACGCCCGGCGCGGTCTGGGCAACATAGGTGATGTCGTTACCGCCATTCGGCTGGTTGGCGATCATCGTCTGATTGAAGTTGGTGGAAAGATCAGCATTCTCCGCCTGCACGAGCGGTGCGGCGGACGTGACCTCTACAGTCTGCGAACCGGCGCCCACCGCCATCTTTACATCGCCGATTGCTGCCTGGCCGACATTGACGCTGACGGTAGTGTCCGCCGTGCTGAAGCCCTGCGCCGCCACGCTGACCTTATAACTGCCGGGCGGTAACAGCGAGAACCGGTAGGCACCGTTGGAATTTGTGGTGGTGTTTTGCGAAGCGCCCGTGGCAACACTCTTTATCGTCACCGTGGCGCCAGACACGACCGCACCGCTGGGATCCGTAACCGTGCCGGTCAGATCGCCGGAGACGAGTGACTGGGCCATCAACGATGGCGCCACCACTGCCGCGATCAGCAGCACAAATAAAATTCGGATACTGCAACCTTTCACATTCATAAGCCCCCACATTGACCTTGGAGATACAGACCGCTCGAACATCTCCGCCGGGTGTTCATTCGAGGTCTGCTGATCAAAAGAGCAAGCCTCATTCCGCAATGCTGTCCGTGTTGCTTGATGATGGACATCCTGGGACGAGGTGTTACGCAACAAGGGCTGAGAAGCAACGAAACAATTTGAGAGGTAGTCGTTCGCGGGAGCCAGGCGAATTCACTCACGCATTCCGCGAACATTTGGAGCCGCACGAACCGCTCGTGCGGTACGAATGAAATGCGATTCCGGAGATCTTCAGGAACAATTAGCAGGCGCGATCAAGACGCGAGGCGAGGGCCTGGCGATAGTTTCTTCCCACTGGATAACGTGATCCGTCCAGCAGGACGACGTGCGAGGATTTCTCCGAGACACACCGGTAGTCAAGATGTGCGAAGTTGATAATGACGGAGCGATGAATTCTAAGGAACACGGCAGGATCGAGCTTTGCCGCCACCTGGCGAATCCCCTCGCGTAGCATGGTTCGGCCACTGGAGGTGTGCAGGACAACGCACTTTCTGGCTGCTATGACTGCCATGATCGTATCGGTCCTCACCGGCTCGCTTTGTCCATCCTGCTCCACCATGATTACGGAATCGTAGGTGGGAGAATCCTTCGACGCTTCGACGTACCTCTCTACCAGGTAAAGCAGCTGCTTAGCCTTGCGGTCGTAGATCTCCGCAACCGCCTGATCGAGCGATTTCCGGGCCGTGTTTGCGTCAATGGGAATCAGTAGCTCGCCGATGGGGAAAGGCACCCTCTTCATTCCATGCGCATCGTTCAATCGAATCAGGAGAGGCGCAAAGGGATCCTCGACTGCTCGGCTGGTCCACAGCGGGGGAACCAGATTGGCTCTCACAATGAGCAACTCCGGAACCAGGTCTTCTATGTCTGCTGCGCACGTCGCCCAGTCACGGGATTCCGCAACCACGACCAGCAGCGAGTCGACTGCGAGAATCGCTCGCAGAGCAGCCCGTACCTCGTCATCCGGATCGCACAACACGACCCGTACACCACCCACGCACTTTGACGCGATCGGGGGGGATACATACATCGCAGTCGCCATTTTGTTCGGACCAACCCTGTTCTGAGAAATTCATACCTGCGTCGTGCTCGGGTGTGGCGCATCGGCACGCGTCTTCTGCGTGTCTGTTGGTGTGATAGACGCAAGTGGAGTTCAAAATGATCGCGACAATAGGTGAGTGCACGATGAGTGGGGACAAGTTGCTGTTTGAGGCGCTCAGAGCGGTGGTTATTGTCAAAGACGCGCGGCAGCCTCACCTCGTTTCAAGATCAAGCGATTGTCCACATGCGAACGTTGCGGACATTTTCTGTCCAGATTTGCCTACTTCTGTAAGAACATCTTGACGGCGATCGCGACTAAACAGGTAGCGAAGATGCGACGCAGCAAGATGGTCGGCACAGCTTGCGCCCAGCAGCCGCCGAAATAACCGCCTACAAAGAAGCCGACGGCCATCAGCGCCGCGATCCTCAGGTCCACATTGCCTGCGCCGTAGTATTTCCAGAACGCGAGAGCTCCAATTGGTAGCAGCAGGGTGGCAACCGATGTTCCCTGCGCGCGGTGCTGGTCCATCCCGTATCCGTACACCAGGATGGGAATCAGGAATACGCCTCCTCCCAGCCCAATCAGCGCTGAAACGACCCCAATTGCGATCCCCACTCCCAGCAATATCGCGGTTTCCATAGCAGCTCCTCACTTTTCACTTGACTAGCTCAGACAGCGAGCATATATAACGTGTAACGTACTAGTATGCACAAAGACGTACTACTGTAAAGTGAATTGAGGGGAGCCGCAGCGAATCGTGGGGAAGCGCTCCTGAGCGGAGGTCCTTTGGTGAGCAAGAAAAAGGCGATTGAAGCATATTTGCCGTTGAGTCCGGCAGTATTCCATGTGCTGCTATCCCTGGCGGATGGCGAAAAGCACGGCTACGTGATCAGCAAGGAGATCGCGCGCCGCACCAACAATGAAGTGCGGCTCAGCGCGGGCACGCTTTACGGAATTATCAAGCGTCTGCTGCAGGACCACTTCATCGAAGAGTCGGACGAACGGCCCGACTTCAGCCTCGACGATGAGCGCCGGCGCTATTACCGGCTGACGAAACTGGGATGCGCACTAGCCGAGGCGGAAGCCGAGCGCATGGAACGGGTCCTCGGCATGGCAAGAGCGAAGCGAATTCTGGGCCCTGAGAACGCCTGAGTTGAGGTGTGTGGTGATGAATAGGATGAACCCGCCCAAACCAGCTTCCGACCGCTTTTTCGGCATCCTTTTGCGCTTGCTGCCCGAGGAGTTTCGCGACCGCTTCCGTCCGGAGATGGAATCGCTGTTCCGGGATCAACGCAAGGACGCCATGCGAAGCGGCGCATTCGCGCAGGCGCGGTTCTGGTGGGAAACCGCGAGTGGTCTGCTGATCACCGCGGTGCGAGAACACCGGGAGATTCTTTTCCAGGACGGCGACTATGCGCTCCGCATGATGCGCAAGGACCTCGGTTTTACCTGCACCGCAATTCTCATTCTTGGGCTCGCTATCGGCGCGGCAACGGCCGCGTTCAGCGCCGCAAACGCTATTCTGATTCAGCCGCTGCCGTTTGCTGAAGGCAACCGCCTGGTACAGCTCAAGCAGACGCAGCCGGGAGTAGGAATCGATAACCTGGGTTTTTCTGTCAAGGAAATCGAGGATTACCGCTTCCGAAATCACAGCTTCGCCTCAGTAGTGGAATACCACAGCATGATGTTCAGCCTGCTGGGTGGGCGCGAGCCGGAACGTGTGGATACGGCTGTGGTTTCAGCCAACTTCTTCCGTGTTCTCGGAGTAACACCACTCTATGGAAGAACCTTCATGGATGAGGACGACCGCCCCAGCGCTCGCCCGGTCCTCATCCTGAGCTACGAATTCTGGCAGCGCAGCTTCGGCGGCGATCGCAATGTCGTCGGCCGTACCTACACCATGAACGACAAGCAGCATGTCGTTGTCGGGGTGCTGCCTCCCATCCCGCAGTTTCCCGATGTGGTGGACGTCTACATGCCTACGGCCGCCTGTCCCATACGGTCCAGCAGCAAATTCCTGAACAGCCGGACCAGTCGAATGATGAGCGTATTTGCGACGCTCAAGCCAGGGGTTTCCTTGCGTCAGGCAGAAGATGATCTACACGGTATCGCGACGCAATTGATTGCGGCTTATCCCGAGGCGTATCCGGCTTCCAAGGGCTACGACATCTCAATTACACCTGTCCATGAGGAGCTGACGACAGGTATTCGTCCGGTGCTGATCGCCCTCGGAGCCGCGGCGCTTCTGCTGCTGGTGCTGGCGTGCTCCAACGTTGCCGGACTGATGTTGTCGCGATTCCTTTCTCGTTCTAAAGAATTGACCGTCCGCGCTGCTCTGGGTGCCAGCAGGGGACGAATCGTTCGCAGCCTAATCACGGAAGGAATGTTGCTTGCGGCCGCTGGCGGGATGGTAGGCCTCTTGCTGGCGTTTTGGAGTCTGAACTATTTTGTGCCCTTCACCTCTCAATTCACCACCCTGGCCTCGGAGCTGCGCATCGGCCCGGTGGCGGTTGGTTTCTGTTTTATGCTGTCCATCGCCTGCGGCTTTGCCATTGGCTTCATACCGGCAATCGGTGTCCGGCAAACTCCTCTGTTCACCTCGCAGCTTGATGGGGTCTACCCGTCGGCACGAATGAGTTCGCGCACGCGAGGAATGCTCGTTGCCGGACAGTTGGCCGTCTCCATCATCCTGCTGGTCGGTGCAGGACTGACCCTGCGGACGCTCATTACGTTGGAGCGCATGGACGGAGGGTTCCGGCCCAGCGGAGTGACCACCGCTCGCATTTATCAGCTGAAGGACGACTACCGTCCGTTTTACGCTTCGCTGCTGGAACGCACGCGACAACTGGACGGGGTTCAATCCGTTGCCCTGGCCAGCACTTTTCCGCTCTCCACCCGAGGCGATGAGGCCGAGTTTGGATTGGACGCCAGCGAGGTGGATCACGCCAGCCGCCCGAGGCCGGAAACGGTGAGTGGGCGCGCTGTAACGCCCGGCTATTTCCAAACGATTGGAATGCCGCTCCTCGCCGGACGCGACTTTACGAGCGGCGATACTGAGCACGTTCCACTAGTGACCATCGTCAACGAACATCTGGCCAAACGCTATTGGCCGGGAGGCAGCGCACTGGGGAGAACGATTTCGTTCGGACCCGACGAGCGCGCCACCATCATTGGCGTGGTGGGCGATGTCCGGCAAAAAGGTCTGGACAGAGATCCAGTGGATGAAGCCTATTGCGCCTTCACGCAGACGCACAGCCCATCCATGAGCCTGGTTGTCCGCGGATCGCGCACCGCTCAGGAAATCGCGCCGGAAATCTCCTGGATTGTCCACGATCTTGATCCGCAAGCGGTCATTACGGACGTGCAGGCGCTCACCGAAGTGCGCGAAGAATCGTTGGCGCCACGCCGCAATATCGCGATCTTCTTCGGCATCTTTGCCGGTCTGGCGTTGGCCATTACCGCATCCGGTGTCGGCGGATTGATGGCGCTGGAGGTCGTGGAACGTAAACACGAGATTGGAATTCGCATGGCCCTTGGCGCCACTCCAGGCAGGGTGATGAGCTCGATGTTGGGACGCGTGCTTTTGATTATCGCGCGGGGCCTGGGATGCGGCTTTGCGGTGGCATGGCTGATGTCGGCCACGATGTCGAAACTCATCTACGGAATTCTGCCGCGCGATCCAGTCACCTTTGCAGTGTCATCGGTGTTGCTTTTCATGATTGCCGCAGCGTCCTCTTTTTTGCCGCTTACCAGAATTTCAAGGCTGGACCCCACGGTCTTGCTGAAGGCGGAGTGAGGCCTGATTTGACGAGATACTCGATATGAACTCTTCCATGGCAGCTGTGGTTCTGATCCTGATGGGAGGTGCCTTCTTGAGCGTCGCACACGACTCTGTTGCCGCCGATCGGTCGAACATCCGATCCGAAATGCTTGTTTCGACCGCCTGGTTACAGGAACACTTGGGCGACCGCGATCTGGTGATCATCTATGTCGGTCGCGGCCGATCTGTTTATGACGAGGGACATATTCCCGGTGCGCGCTTTCTCGCCTTCGACGAACTGGTTGAACAACACCAGGATTCTCTCAACAATCTTCCACCGGCGGCTGCGCTGCAGGATGTGTTCGAAAGCATCGGCGTTGGAAATGACTCAAGGGTCATTCTTTATGGAGATGCCGGCGGCATGCTGGCGGCGCGTGCCTACTTCACGCTCGACTATCTGGGCCATGCGGACCGAGCCGCTCTACTCGATGGCGGCATGGAGAAGTGGGCTGCAGAAGGGAAGCCGATCGAGCAGAAAGCAGTTCAGCCAACCCCGGCGAAGCTTACTACTCACCTGCAGGCTGACATTCTGATTACGACAGCGAAGATGCACCAAGCTGTCGTTGAATCCGCAAGCGCTAAGGACGGCGCTTTCATCCTGCTCGACGCAAGGCCGCCGCGGGAGTTTGACGGCGCTGTGTTGTCTGAGGGTGTGCCGAAGGCTGGTCATCTGCCCGGAGCGCGAAGCCTGTATTGGAAGACACTGCTTCAATCCGAGAGCATTCCAACGTTGCGCGATGCCGCAAGTCTGCAAGCAGCATTTGAGAGCACGGGGGCAGATCCCAGGAATCCGGTCATTACCTATTGCCGGACTGGCATGCAATCGTCGTTCACCTACTTTGTTGCCAAGTATCTCGGCTATCGCGTCGCCATGTACGACGGCTCCGTCTACGAGTGGGTCAACCGCGCAGGCTATGACCTGGTGGCGTCGCCGTTGTCTTCGAAGGATGTTCCGAGTAAGTGATGAATTTGAGTTCAAGTTTAGTTGCTGGAGAGAAATATGAAATTCCGATTGATTTACGTGGCTGCTCTGTGCATTTTGTCGGGCGGCATCCTGTTGTCACAATGTCTGCCTGCGAGCGCTGCAGATAGGCTGTCAACTTCGATGAACAACGCAGGTGGGCATCCGGAACTGCTGGTTTCGACGCAATGGCTGGCCGATCATCTATCCGATCCACATCTGGTTATCGTGCAAATTGGACATGAGCGGGGCGACTATCAGGCTGCACACATCCCCGGCGCGCGTTTCCTGTCGATGGACAAGTTCGTCAGCGATAAGGACCCGGGAACGGAGTTGTTGCCACCTGAACAGCTCAAGCAAAATCTCGAGGCGATTGGGATCGGTGACGATTCACGCGTGGTGTACTACGCGCCCGATTGGGATCCGATGGCGACCAGATTGTTCTTCACGCTCGACTACCTGGGCCACGGGGACCGTGCCGCGCTGCTCGATGGCGGAATGGACCAGTGGCTGCGGGAAAAGCGGCCCACCTCAAGCGAGGAGCCAAAGATCACGCCTGGCAACCTGACCCTTCATGTGCATCCCGAGATCGTGGCGAAGATGGATGTCATGACGAAGCTGGCGTCAGAGAAATCCGGCGCAGCGGAGGTCGTGATCATCGATGCGCGGCCGGCCAAACGCTATCGTGCCGGTCACCTTCCCGGTGCCCAGTCGATGTTCTGGGAGAACGCCCTCGTCGGCCATGACAATGCTCTCCTTCAATCTCCAGAGCAACTGCGCAAACAGTTCGAAGCCGTCGGCGTGACCTCAGGAAAGAAGCTCGTCTCTTACTGCGAGGTGGGCTGGCAGGCCTCGTACACGTACTTCCTGGCGCGATACCTGGGCTACGATGCGAGCATGTATGACGGATCCTACAACGAATGGAGTGCCGCGAAAGAACCGGTAGTTCGAGGCGACTCGCCCCGGTAACGATTTCCATTCAAACAATATTCTTCCGTATCCGCGATTGCGCGAGGTCGCGCGGTGCTGTCGCCCAAACCAAAGCCGACGATCATCTCGTCGGCTTTGGTTTGAATACTTCAAGAAGATTTTCGCCTTGCTGCAACTTAAGTGTCATCGACGCTTCCTAACATAGCGTGTTTCCTATATGCAGGCAGGTTCGCGCCCCAGTCGTTTTCCGGCGGATATTCTTGAATTTCTTCCCCGGAAATCATGACTGCCGCTTTATTTGCGGTGTCGATATGGTTCAAGAAACATGGGGCGCTGGGCAGGTCGGCGCTATCCGGACGTTAACTATCACATTAACCCACTCGTCCTTTCTGTCTATGACGTGCACGAGCACGGTATTCTGTGTGTGAACTTAACCGTACTTCTGAAATCAATTGCATTTCGCGGAAGACACGTTCCTTGTGACTTTCGCTAAGTCCCAAACAATCAATGGATACGTTGTGCAAATTCGCCATTTGGTGAGGAGAGATTATGAAAAGATCCAAGCTAACCAACCTGGGCACTGTTGCGGCTCTATTGTTATTAATAGCTTCGTTTAGCGTCGTCGCCTGCGCCCAATCGGTAAAGCTCCAAGGCATCATCAAAGGACGCGCCGGCAGTACCATGACTCTGCAGACTTCGGATTCGCCGAAGGTCGTCGTGTTGCTGACCGACAGCACCGATGTCGCGCAGGTGCAGGGCATCCTGAAGGCTCGCAATAAGCAAATGTCGATGGCTGCTCTGATTCCCGGACTTCCGGTTCAGGTGGAGGGCACGTATAACGCCCAGAACCAGCTGGTGGCAACGAAAGTAAGGTTCAAGGGCAACGACCTGGAGCAGGCTGAAGCCATCCAGGCTGGCGTGCACGAGACCCAAAAGCAAAGTGCGGCGAACCAGGCTGAACTACAGCAGCAGGCCGACGCACTGGCCGCGCAGAACGCAGCTCTGAAAGAGCAGCAGGCTGCCATCAACAAGCAGCAGCAGGAAATCGCCGCCAGTAAGGCGAAGATCGCCGCTAATAGCGCGCGTTTTGGCCAACTCGATGACTACTACATTCTGGATGAAGTCACCGTATACTTCGGCAACGGACAGACCAAAGTCGATCCGAAATACAATGCTCCCTTGCTAGCCCTGGTGGAAAAAGCCAAGACCTATAACGGCTATACGATTCAGGTGAAGGGCTACGCATCTTCCGTGGGTAGCGCAACCCTGAATCAGAAGCTCAGCGAACAGCGTGCCAACAACGTGACCAACATCGTCGTGCAGCAGGGTCACGTTCCCTTAACCAACATGTTGGCTCCGGGCGCCATGGGCGAGAGCCGTCAAGTTGGTAGCGATAAGACTGCGGAAGGACAGGCTGAGAACCGCCGCGTTGTGGTTCGCGCTCTGCTCAACAAAGGCATCGCCGGTACGGAATTGCCCCTTCCCGAAACCACGAAGTAATACTGCCAGGTCAATCACCGCTGGGACGGCATCGCCCGTCCCAGCGCACCTTCCCGCACGTTCCTCCAGACACCTACCAGAAACTCTGGCTACCTGGCCGAAGGCCAGGTCCAATTCCTGATTTCCGGCTTGTCGATCCCTTCTGCGTAGGCGTAGTTGGTGCTTTCGATGATTTGATCTTTCAGCCACTCTTTCAGGTGGGCGCCGGCGCTTTGGCATCGTGGTACGCGATCGATTACGTCGATAGCCAGGTGGAAGCGATCGACCTCATTGCGAATCGCAAGTTCCAATGGAGTGTTGATGTTCCCGCGTTCCAGATAGCCGTGGACGTGAATATTCGCGTGGTTGGTACGGCGATAGGTGAACTTGTGAATCAGCCACGGATATCCATGAAAGTTGAAGATGACCGGCTTGTCGCTGGTGAACAGCGAGTCAAAGTCGCGGTCGGAGAGACCGTGCGGATGTTGCGAACTAGGCTGTAGCCGATAGAGATCGACGACGTTCACAAAACGAATCTTCAAGTCAGGCAGCTTCTCGCGCAAAATGGCGACCGCCGCCAGCGCTTCCTGCGTCAGGATGTCTCCGGCGCAGGCAACGACAGCATCCGGTTCACAGCCGGCGTCATTGCTGGCCCAATCCCAGATACCAATGCCTTTGGTGCAGTGAGTGATGGCGTCGTCCATATCGAGATACACCAGATGGTCCTGCTTATCGGAGACGATGACGTTGACGTAGTCGATGCTGCGCAGACAGTGGTCGGCAACGCTCAGCAGGCAGTTGGCATCGGGTGGAAGATATATCCGGGTCAGGGCCGCGCTCTTGTTGCTGACGACATCGAGAAAGCCGGGATCTTCATGCGTGAATCCGTTGTGGTCCTGCCGCCAGACCAGAGACGAGATGAGCAGGTTGAGCGAAGAGATCGACGCTCGCCAGTCAAGTTCCAGCTTCGACTTCTCCAGCCACTTCGCGTACTGGTTGTACATGGAGTCGATGATGTGGGCGAAGGCCTCGTAGGTATTCAGCAGGCCGTGACGTCCAGTCAATAGGTAACCTTCAAGCCAGCCCTCAAGCGTGTGTTCGCTGAGCATTTCCATCACACGGCCGTCGGGCGCGATGTCGGTGCCGTCGGCGTCTTCCGGCTTGATCTCGGCCATCCACGTCTTCAGACTCGCCTCGTAGACATCTTGCAGCCGGTTCGATGCATTCTCGTCGGGGCTGAACATGCGGAAGCGGTCCATGTTGCGACGCATGACGTCGCGCAAGAACTTGCCCAAGTTTTCAGTCGGGGAAACAGACTTAAATCCCGGTTTGTCGATGGCGACGGCATAATCGCGGAAGTCGGGCATGTCGAGAGCCTTCCGCAGCTTGCCCCCGTTCGCGTGAAGGTTCGCGCTCATCCGCCGGTCGCCCGTGGGCGGCAGCCGGCGCAACTCAGACCGGAGCGTGCCTTGTTCGTCGAAGAGTTCTTCCGGGCGATAACTCTTCATCCACTTTTCCACGATTGCCATGTGCTCGGGATTGGTCTGGACATTCGACACCGGCACCTGGTGGGCGCGCCAGAAGCCCTCGACTCGGTGACCGTCTACTTCCTTTGGGCCCGTCCAGCCTTTGGGCGAACGCAAGATGATCATCGGCCAATGCGGACGATCGGCTTTCCCCGAATGGCGTGCGTGCTGCTGAATTGAGCGAATCTGCGTAATGCAGTCTTCGACGGCTCGCGCCATCTGTTGATGCATCAGCTGAGGATCGTCACCCTCAACCACGTGCGGCGCCCATCCGTACCCGCGCAACAGGGCGTCCAATTCTTCCGGGGTGATGCGGGCGAGAATTGTAGGATTGGCGATCTTGTATCCGTTCAGGTGCAGGATGGGAAGTACCGCGCCATCGCGAATCGGATTGAGGAATTTATTCGAATGCCATGAGGTGGCCAGCGGCCCGGTTTCCGCCTCACCGTCGCCGACCATCACGCTGACGATGAGGTCGGGATTGTCGAATGCCGCTCCGAACGCATGCGAGATGCTGTATCCCAGTTCACCGCCCTCATGGATCGATCCCGGAACCTCCGGCGTGCAGTGACTGCCCAGTTGGCCGGGAAAAGAGAAGGCGCGGAACAGCCTGAGCATTCCTGCCTCATCCTGACTCTTCTCCGGATAGACCTCAGAGTAGGTTCCTTCGAGGTAGCAGTTGGACAGCACTGCTGGCGCGCCGTGACCCGGACCGGAAAGGTAAATCATGTCGAGGTCGTACTTGCGAATCACGCGGTTGAGGTGGACCCAAGTGAAGGTTTGTCCCGGGTCGGATCCCCAGTGTCCGAGCAGGCGATTCTTGAAATGCTCGGGGCGAAGCGGCTCCCGCAACAGTGGATTGTCGCGCAGATAAATCATGCCCGCGCAAAGGTAATTACAAGCCCGCCAATAGGCGTCCATGTCTCGCAGTTCGTCGGCGGTGAGTACCCGTTCGCTGGAATGTACGTTTTCCTCGGTCTGGGCTGTCGGTGTCATGAGCAATCTCCTGCGCTGGAAAGAATGGCGGTGATTGTGATTCTGCTCGATACAACAGTGTTCGAGCAGCAACTCAGCTTCGCGATCTATTAGTTACAGGCTAGCAGGTATTGTGCACCGGCATTGTTACAAACAGGTTGCGATGAACGGCCTCTGCGGCGGTGTCGTTATGCGTTAGAGTGATGAGACATTCGCGTTCTTGGGAAAGCGGGTTGTTGCATGTCTGATGAATCCATCCTGGTAATTAATACCGGCTCTTCTTCTCTGAAATTTGGGTTGTACGCTCGCAAGAATGGCGATGAGCAGGTTCTATTTGATGGACTGGCTGATGGCATCGGTCAGGACGGCGGCACGCTGGAAGTAAAAGACGGCGCCGGCAAGACGCTTCGCTCTGAGAAGCTAAGCTTTTCCTCGCGTCACGATGCGCTGAACCATGCGGCTCGTTGGCTGAGCGAACTTTCGCCGGGCAAGCCTTACGCTGTGGGACATCGCGTGGTACATGGCGGCCCTCGATTAGTGAAGCATCAGAAGATCACTTCCCAGGTCGTGGCCGAGTTGCAGGCCTGTGTGCACTTTGCGCCACTCCATATTCCAATGGCGCTGCAACTCATCAAAGAGGCCGGGCAAGCTTATCCGGACGTGCCGCAGTTTGCCTGCTTCGATACTGCCTTTCATCGCACCATGCCGGAGACTGCCGCGAGGTTTCCGCTGTCGCGAGACTTATTCGACGAAGGGATCCGGCGATACGGATTTCACGGCCTTTCCTACGAATCGATCGTTTACCAGCTCGGCGACAAACTGCCCGGCCGTACTGTGATGGCGCACTTGGGCAGTGGTGCGAGCCTGGTTGCCGTGAAGGATGGAAGATCCGTGGACACAAGCATGGGGCTTACGCCGACAGGTGGTATACCGATGGCCACGCGGACGGGCGACCTGGACCCTGGCATTCTCCTCTACCTTCAGCGCGCCAAAAAGATGGATGCTGACGCTCTCGAGAAACTGCTGAATCATAATGCCGGCTTGGTCGCGCTCTCGGGTGGTACGTCCGACATGCGAAAGCTGCAGGATGCCGCCGAAGCTGGCGATCACGACGCGGAGCTCGCGATCGAAATATTCTGCTTAGCAATTCGTAAAACGGTTGCCGCTTATGCAGCAGTGCTAGGTGGACTCGACATGCTTGTCTTTGCCGGAGGCATTGGCGAGCACAGCGTCCGAGTACGCAGTGGAGTGTGCGGCGGGTTAGGGTTTCTGGGCGTTACGCTAGACGACCAGCATAACCAGGCGAATGAGCAGAACATATCGCGAACCGGCGACAGCGTGGATGTCTGCATTGTGCCCAGCCAGGAGGATCGCCAGATTGCCCGCCACTGTCGCGCCATGATGAAAGATGGGTAGATCGCCGACATGCGAATCCTGCCGGCATCGTCCCTTCCTCCAGCACTACTTCTTCTTCCTCCATTCCGGTGACGAAATCGTGAGCACCCGCTGCCCTAGTGCAGCGAAGCGAGGGAATCGGATATAAGAGAGGTGTGAGCGCGAGCACCTTGACGTCTCCCATTAAGACTGCCCTGATCACGGGTGCGTCCAGCGGCATTGGGCTGGAACTGGCCCGGCTGTTCGCTGCCGATCACTATCGGCTGGTGCTGGTCGCGCGCAATCGAGCGGCGCTGCAGCAGGTTGGCGAAGAGTTGCAATCGAAGCACGGCATTGAAGTGCGAATCTCGCCGAAGGACCTTGCCCATCCGTCTTCTCCGGTTGAGCTGTTGCAGGAGTTGCAGGAAGCCGGCATCGTCGTCGATGTGCTGGTAAACAACGCCGGATTTGGTGGCAGTGGACCGTTCCTGCGGACCGACTGGCATCACGAAGCCGAGATGATCCAAGTCAATATCGTCGCGCTGACGCACTTGACTAAACTCTTCTTGCCACAAATCCAAACGCGGCGTGGAAAAGTGTTGAACGTCGGAAGCGTAGCCGCATTTTTGCCCGGTCCATTCACGGCGATTTATTACGCCAGCAAAGCGTTCGTGCTGCACTTCAGCGAGGCGCTGGCGGAGGAACTCAGCGACAGCGGCGTGACGGTGACGTGCCTTTCGCCCGGACCGGTGGAAACCGGCTTCCAAAAGCGCGCACATTCCGGCGGAAGCAGTCGCGCGAATGCGCCTCTTTATATGGACGTGACGGACGTTGCGCGCATAGGTTACGAAGGGATGAAGCAAGGGAAACGCATCGTCATCCCAGGATGGAAGAACCGCGCTGCTCACCGAGATGCTGCGCCTGGTCCCGCGCAATACGGTCACCAGGACGGTGGGCAAAATGTACAAGAGCAAAAAGGGCGACGCTTAGGCTTTCTTTTTCAGGTCCAGCCGGTTTTCTTTTCCCGCCAGCAGCCGGCCAATGTTTTCGTGATGCTTCACAATAATCAGCAGTGCCGCCGCTATCAGAAACGGCAGCAGTACCGGACGCTGGACGGGCGGCATCATCACGCCTGCCACCACTGGAAACAGCGCAGCCGAGAGAATAGATGCCAGCGACGTGTAGTGCCAAATCGCATAGATCACGATGTAGAAAACCAGCAGGACCAGTACGGCCAGCGGCGCTAAACCGAGAAATGCGCCCATCGCAGTGGCAACGCCTTTGCCGCCCTTGAATTTCAGGAACACCGGAAATACATGACCGATGATGGCCATCAACGCGCTCAATCCAGTGATGGCGGCGACATAGCGCAGATCGGAAACACCCGCTAAACGATGAAGGGCAATTCCACGGCCGACCAGAACTGCAGCCAGGCCCTTAGCGGAGTCAAAGAAGAGAGTGAGGAGGCCGAGACCGGGTGCGACGCGCGCAACGTTGGCGGTCCCAATATTGCCGCTGCCGGTGGTTCGGACGTCAATGCCGCGAAACAGCCGGACCAGCACCAGCCCGAAAGGTATGGAGCCCAGCAGGTACGCGATGACTCCAGACACAATACAGTCAGCCAACATTCGGATGCTCTCTGAACTCGCGATGGTCCATCGTTGATCGCCACATATTATTTAGCACAGATGGCGGGAAGGCCGGCGACATTACGAATGGCGTAGGTTACCGCCAAGTAATCGTCAGGGCTAGTCGCGGACGGGACTCATCTTGGAGGGAATGCGCGACCGCGCTCGGCGAACGTTGTGATGGTGGTGCCGCACAGCATGGTCAATCTTGTTCCAGAAGACGGCGAAGTAATCGACCGCGGAAACCACTGACAGAATCACCATCCCCCAAATCGTGATGTGTCCGATCATCTCGATGGGAAGCGGCAGGTAAACATATCCCAGGCCGATATCGCCGACGGGCCACTTCCGTCCAAGAATGCAGGCGAGTACGGCGGCAATCTGCACGCCCATCTTCCACTTGCCCAGGTCGCGTGCCTGGATAGTGAGACCCTCCGAGGCGGCAACTACGCGCAGGTCGGTTACCAGGAATTCACGGCCGATGACAACGACCGCGATCCAGGCGGGCATCAGGTGCGGGTTGAATTGCACGAGCACAATCAATGCTGACGCAATCAGAAGTTTGTCGGCCAGAGGATCGAGCAGCATACCGACCCGGGTGATCAGCCCGTGTTTGCGAGCCAGGTAGCCGTCGAGCCGGTCGGTAATTGCCGCCAGACTGAAGACGGCGGCGGCTAGCAGTTCTTTCTCGCCGTGAACACTACTGATGAAATTGGTGGAGAGAATCCAGATCAGCAGAGGAACGCTGAGGATGCGGGAGATCGTCAGGTAATTCGGTACGTTCACCGCGCAGGGAGGCCCTCTCATTAAACGGTACAAACAGCTCCTTTATAGCACGCCAATCGCCAATCATGCAGAAAGTTCAGTGCTGGATACGCCTGCTCCGTCCTAACTGCCGGGATCCATTCGATCCCCGGGACGCCTTTCCGGAAGTTGCGACCAAATGTTGCGACCGAAAATCACGCGACGTCTGTTGCAACTGGATTGTTTCAATTCAGTACAGTTCCATCTTGCACCTGCATGGATACGTCTTTCGTGCGATGTCACAGCACGCGCCCGGTCGTTAGACTAGGATCGAGCATAGGAGCCCAGCCATGTCTCGTGTAATTGAAGTGACCGAGCTTGCCCTTAGAGACGCCCACCAAAGTTTGTTAGCCACCCGCATGGCGATGGAAGACATGATTCCGGTCTGCGAAGACCTGGACAACGCCGGTTATTGGTCGCTGGAATGTTGGGGCGGGGCTACCTTCGACGCCTGCATCCGTTTTCTGAATGAAGATCCGTGGGAACGTCTGCGCACCTTTCGCAAGCTGCTTCCGAAGTCGCGCCTGCAGATGCTGCTGCGCGGACAGAATCTGTTGGGATACCGGCACTACGAAGACGGTGTGGTCGAGCGCTTCGTGGAAAAAGCAGCCGCTGCCGGTATGGATGTGTTTCGCGTCTTCGACGCGCTCAACGATTTGCGCAATCTGCGCACCAGTATTGCGGCAGTGAAGCGGACCGGTAAACATGCTGAGGGAACCATCTCCTACACGACCAGTCCGGTGCACACTACCGAAGCTTTTGTCGTTATGGCGCAGCAACTGAAGGAAATGGGCTGCGACTCCATCTGCATCAAGGACATGGCTGGACTGCTGAAGCCGCAGCCCGCTTACGACCTGGTGAAGAACATCAAGTTGAAGTGCGGAGGGGACACTCTGGTCCACCTGCACGCGCACGCGACAACCGGCGTCACCCTGGTGTCGTACATGAAAGCGATCGAGGCGGGCTGCGACATCGTGGACACCTCGGTCAGTTCCATGTCGTTAGGGCCGGGACACAATCCCACAGAAGCTCTGATTGAGATGCTCGAGGGCACGGGATACGAAACTCGGCTTGACCTGAAACGCATTCTTCGGGTTCGTGATCACTTCGCGAAGATTCGTCCGCGATATCGCGAGTTCCTTAGCGAGTTCACCGGCGTCGATACCGACATCTTCACCAGCCAGATTCCCGGCGGCATGATCTCCAACATGGAGAGCCAGCTGAAAGGGCAGGGCGCGGGCGATCGTCTGCACGAAGTGCTGGAGGAGGTTCCGGCGGTGCGCAAGGACGCAGGTTACCCGCCGCTGGTGACGCCCTCCAGCCAGATTGTGGGAACGCAGGCTGTGTTCAATGTGCTGATGGGCCGCTACAAAGTGCTGACCGGCGAGTTCGCCGACCTGATGCTCGGTTATTACGGCAGTACGCTGGCCGCTAAGAATCCCGACGTCGTGAAGAAGGCCGCGGAACACGCTAAGAAGGCGGTGATCGACATCCGTCCGGCTGATCTGCTGAAGCCGGAATGGGAACAGTTGCGCTCTCAAGCCCTGGCGGTTGAGGGCTGCAACGGCAAGGACGAAGACGTTCTGACCTACGCCATGTTTCCGCAGGTCGCGCCAAAGTTCTTCAAGACGCGGCCGGAAGGACCGAAGAACCTGGGCAAAGACCCTGCTGCCGTGGCGGCCAAGCCGCCGGCAAAGGAGCCTCCGCATAACGGTGACAAGGCTGTGCCCACGACGCCGCACAATTATGTAATCACCCTCAACGGACAGGAGCATAAAGTTACGGTCACTCCGGCCGGATAGCGACGTCAGAAATTGTGTCGCGGCAACAGTACAGGGAGATGGAATGGCAGCATCCGTGGAAAAACCGAAATCCGAAGAGAAAACAGCGACAGATCGCGTGGAGCAGCTGCGCCACAAGCGGGAACACGTGCAACTGGGCGGCGGCCAGGAGCGAATCGACAAGCAGCACGCTGCCGGCAAGCTGACGGCGCGCGAACGCATCGAGAAGCTGGTTGATCGCGAAAGCTTTCAGGAGGTTGGACTGTTTGCGCAGCACCGGGCCACCAGCTTCGGCATGGCGTGATAAAGAAATGCCGGCGGATGGCGTGGTCACCGGTTGCGCAACCCTGGACGGGCGACTGGTGCATCTGGCAAGCCAGGACTTCACGGTTGCAGGCGGCGCCGCCGGCGAGCTGCACTGCCAGAAGATTGCGGACATGATGCAGCTGTCGCTTGAAGACGGGCAGCCCGTTCGTGATCATCAACGATTCGGGCGGCGCACGGGTACAGGAAGGAATCGACAGCCTGTCAGGCTACGGCCGCGTGTTTTACAACAATGTTGTGCTCTCCGGAACGGTACCGCAGGTTTCGCTGATTTGCGGTCCGTGCGCGGGGGGAGCGGCGTACAGTCCCGCGCTGACCGACTTCATCATCCAGACGATGAACTCGCAGATGTTCATCACCGGGCCGCAGGTCATCAAGCAGGTGACGGGAGAAAACGTTACCGCCGAAGCCCTCGGGCGGCCCCGGCGCGCAGATGAATCACTCCGGCGTAGTGCACCTGGTGGCGCAAGATGACGAAGAGGCTACCTACCTTTGCCGGCGCTTGCTCAGCTTCATGCCTTCGAACAACCTGGAAGACCCGCCGCGGCTCGCCTATCAACTGCCTGTCGAAGACGACCCGGAGATGAATCAGCTGGTGCCCGACGATCCCAAGGTCGGCTATGACATGCGGGGCGTGGTGGTTCGCCTGCTCGACTACCAGGACTTCCTCGAGATACAGCCGAGCTTTGCGCCGAACATCGTGATCGGCTTTGGCCGTCTGCAGGGACGTCCCATCGGTGTCATTGCCAATCAGCCGATCGTTTCCGCAGGCGCGCTCGACATCAATGCCTCGGACAAGGCAGCGCGATTCGTGCGCTTCTGCAACGCGTTCAACATTCCGCTGCTGACACTGGTCGACGTTCCCGGATTCTTGCCCGGCGTACAACAGGAATACGGCGGGATCATTCGTCATGGAGCGAAGATGCTGTTTGCCTACTCGGCGGCGACGGTTCCCAAACTGACGGTGATTCTGCGCAAGGCCTATGGCGGCGCGTATCTGGCCATGTGCGGCAAGGACCTGGGTGCCGACCGGGTGGTGGCGTGGCCCAGTGCCGAGATCGCAGTCATGGGCGCCGAAGGTGCCGCCGAAATTGTCTTCCGCAAGGAAATCGCTTCCGCAAAAGACAAGGTAGCGCGCCGCAAAGAGCTGATCCAAAACTACCGTGACACCTTTGCCAATCCCTACGTGGCGGCGGGGCGCCGGTTGGTGGATGACATCATCGAACCCTCGAATACCCGCAAATATCTGGCGCGGGCGTTAGAGGCATTGCACGCCAAGCGGGAATTGCGCCCGCCGAAGAAACATGGGTTGATACCGCTATGACCCGCGGATGCCTCCGAGGACATCAGGAGTAATGATGCAGAAGCAGCAAGCGACAATCGATGCTGAAATCGAGAGTGAAGAACTGCGCAGCTTGAAGCAGCAGGTGGACTCTCTGTCCCAAAAGCTGGAACAACTGCAAGCCGAAATGGCGCAGCAATCCAAGGCGCTGGCGGAGTTGACGTCGAAGCTGGGCAGTACTCCCGCAGCCGCCAACGCCGATACGGCTACGGCAGCACACGAGCCAGCCATCAGTCCCGAGATGCTGGTGATCATTGCTGCTGCGGTCAGCACGTTTCTGGGCAAGAAAATTCGGATTCGCTCGGCACGCATGTTGCAATCGCCGTACGAAATCATCAATCCGTGGTCCCAGCAGGGCCGGGTGAGCGTTCAGGCCTCACACACTCTACGTTGGGAGCGGTAAAACTCAGGCGGTGAAAGTTGAAGCTGAAGATCGGTGTTGATGGCAACGAATATGTAGTGGATGTCGAAGTGCTGGAAGACGACAGCGTGGGCCCATTGTATCTTGCGCCGCACGGCCAGCCCACTACCGTACAGCCTGTGACGGCGGCGGCGCCTGCCGCGCACCAGACCCCGGCAGATCCAAATGTCGACGAGACCAAGGTGTGCCGAAGCCCGGTGGCGGGAGTCGTAGTCAAGCTGAACATTCAAGCGGGACAGGTATTGCAGACCAACGACCTGATGATGGTGCTGGAAGCCATGAAAATGGAAACCAACATCACCGCACCCGTGGCCGGCAAAATCAAGAAGATCACTGTCGCTCAGGGGGACGGAGTACAGGTAAATCAGGTTGTCGTCGAGTTTGAATAGTTACACTGTAGCCGCCTGCACGTTAGCATCGGCGCGAGGTCCGAACGTCACCAGGTTGGAAGTGAGTCCGACAGCTCCGCCGCCAGCGTCCATTCCAAACCCCGCATCTGTTCAGCTGTCAGCTTCCCGTCTTCGCAGGTGAGATAGAACACATCGTGAGCCAGCGGTCCCTCCGTATCGATCAATGCCACTTCGATGCTGCAGTCCTCCTCCGCCAGAATTGAGCTGATGGAGTGCAATAGACCCGGCCGGTCCTGGGTGACGATTTCCAGCAGCGAATTGCGGGGAGAGCACTCGTTGTCATGCCGGATACGCGTCTCGACCGTAAGTTTGACCGGCTGCTGGTCGGCGTGCATGGCGGGAGTCGAGCAGCTTCTCCAGCGATACCTCACCGGCCAGAATGTCCGCCACGGATCGCTGAAATCGTTCGCGCTCGCTGGGGTTCAGCTCGAGTGTGTGAAAGCGGTCTCTGAAGTAAAAGCTGTCGACCACGATACCGCTGCGATTGGAAAAAGCCGACGCCTTGGTGATGTCCATGCCCCAGCCGTACAAAATGCCGGCCAGCGTCCGAAACAGGCCGCTGCGGTCGCGTGTCACGACCGTCAATTCGTACTGTCCCGAGTGCGGTTGCAGTTGCAGCTGCACCGGCCCAGCGGTCAATCGTTTGGCCATCAAATAGTGCTGGATAACCTGACTGCCGGGATGGGAGAGAGCATAGCGCTGTGGCAGGCCCTCGAGAAATTGCAGCAGCTGAATACGTTCGTCAGGCAGCAGCAGAGCAATCCTCTCGACGGTTTCGTTGTACGCCCCGTCGTCGACCGTGGTAGCGTCGGCACTACGATCGAAGTGATTGGCCGTGGCCGTATACAGTCGCCACAGGTTCTCCGCCTTCCAGGGCGTAAGCGCGTCGGGATTCACCGCCTTGATATCCGCCAGCGTTAGCAGCGTCAGCATCTTCAGACGTTCGGGAGTGGCGACCTTCTCGGCCAGTTCCGCGATCGTGGCTGGGTCGTGGATGTCGCGACGCCGCATGGTGGACGACATCTCCAGGTGCCCCGCCACCAGAAAGCAGACCACGCAGGCGTCTTCTTCGGGCAGTTGAAGCCGCTCCACCGCAGTTTGCGCAAACTTAAGGCTGCTGTAAACGTGATCGGAACCTTCCAGTCCCTTGCCGGTATCGTGCAGCAGCAGAGCGAGGAAGAGCAGTTCGGGCTTCTCCATCTCCGGACAACAGCTCGGCGAAGGGCCGCATGACCTCGACGCCGGTGTCCTTCAAGCCATGCAGTACATCGATGGCCAGCAGCGTGTGCTCGTCGACCGTGTAGCGGTGATAAAGATCGCGCAGCACCAGCAGATTGATGGCTTCGAACTCCGGCACGGCATGCGTCAACAGGTGCAGTGAATGCATGGCGCGAAGGGCGTCCGCGGCATGCGGAAGCGTGAGGATCTCGCGCAGATGTGGCCACAGGTACTGATCCTGCGGCATAGTTTCGGAGAGCCGCTGATGAGCCTCGCTGATGCGGCGTTCGGCTTCTGCGCTTAAAGCGACGCCGTGTTTCGCGAGCAAAACGAGGAGACGCAACACCACCGCAGCTTCGCGTGCGTCGCCAGCCTGCTGAAAATAAACGCGGCCGCCCACCACTGAAAATTCGGAATTCGAAAGGCGCGAGCGCCAGCGCTGGAAGGAGCGGTACAGCGAAGAACGGCCCTGCGAAACCTGGTCCAGCAGCTGCCGATTGTGGCGATACACGGTCTTCGCGTGGCCGAAGTACAGCCGCATCCATTCAGCAGGCGAGACGGCTCCCAAGCCTGTGCCGACACCGCGCGCCGCGAGCTCCTCCTGCGCTGCCCAGTCGATATTGTTGTCGTCGCGGCCATGGCTGTAGTGCAAGTGACAGCGGGCTGAAGAGAGAAAGTCCAGTGCTTCGGGAACTCCGGTGTGCGGGCCTCGCGGGCGCACCGGAGCTATTTCCGGCCTGCTCCCGGAGGTCAGAGCGAGGATCATACCGATCCATTGCGAAACATGGCAGTCGCGCAGTCCACCCGGGCCATCCTTTAAGTTCGGTTCGAGATGGAAAATCGTATGGCCGAAGCGGCGATGGCGCGCCTCAGTCAGGTCGCCCAGGCCCTGCAACAGGGAGTCGGCTTCGCGCGTAACCAGTTCCGGCAGCTTCCGGTCGCGAAGCTGCTCAAACAATGCGCTATCGCCGCTGAGAAAGCGGCAATCCAGCAGCGACAGGGTGAACTCAAGATTATCCTGCTGAAAGCGCGCACACTCCGCAAGCGTGCGGGTGGCCGGACTGACGCGGAGATCGCAATCCCACATTTGCTGGCAGACGCTGCTAACCGGTTCTTTGATGCTTTCACGCGCCGGCTCATCTTCGACAGAGAAATAGCAGATCGATGTCGGAATGAGGGAAGAGCTGGCTTCGTCCAAAGCCGCCGACCGCGACCAACGCATAACCCGAACGCGAAGGCGGCGTGAAATATTGGTCCCACAATGTAAGAGCCAGCTTGTCGACAATCCGGGTACGATCGCTGAGCGAACCCAAACCCGAGCCGGTGGCTTCGAAATCGCGCCGCACGCGCTCGAACTCCTGCCGGTAGAAGCTGCGGAGAGCGCCGCCAGCAGCCTGGTTCGGCAAAGGAGATCGGGCTGATGCCGACCCAGGCGGCTGGGGCTCGGTACTCATAGAGCGTTCTCGCCACGCTCGTCGTTGCGGATGCGGACCGCATCGTCGATCCGCGAGAGAAAGATTTTGCCGTCGCCGATCTTGCCCGACCGCGCAGCCCCGGTGATAGCAGCAATCGCTTTGTCGACCATCTGGTCGGGAATGACAGCTTCGATCTTCACCTTTGGCAGTAAGTCGACCTCGTACTCACGGCCGCGGTAGAACTCAGTGTGTCCTTTTTGCCGGCCATGACCGCGGACCTCAATCACGGTCATGCCCTCGACGCCGATCTCGATCAGAGCGTCCTTCACGGCTTCGAATTTCGCGGGTTGAATCACGGCTTCCAGTTTCGTCATACGTTGGCCTTACGGCATCGATGCTTCCCAGTAGTAGCCTTCCTCGCCATGTTGCGTCAGGTCGAGACCCTGCACTTCGTCTTCGGTTGACACCCGCACGCCCATGGTGAAGTTCGACCAGGGTCAGAATGATGTAGGTGCCCACCGCCGCCAGCACCATGGCAATGATTACGCCGATGGCCTGATTGCCGATCTGGTGAAAGTTGCCGTCGACCATGCCGACCGGCAGCGTGTGACCCTGGGCATCTTTGAACATAGGATTGATGGCGCTGCTGGCAAAAACGCCGGTCAGTAATGCGCCGATCGTTCCGCCCGCACCGTGCACCCCGAAGGCGTCGAGCGAGTCGTCATATCCGAGGCGAGCCTTGACTACCGCGACCATCGCGTAGCAGAAGACTCCAGCGATCAGGCCGATGAGCAGCGCCGGCATCGGTCCGACAAACCCTGCAGCGGGAGTGATGGCAACCAGCCCGGCGACCGATCCGGAGATGGCGCCAAGAACGCTTGGCTTACCGTTGCGGATCCATTCGGCGCCAGCCCACCCGATGGCCGCAGTCGCAGCTGCGAAGTGGGTGGCGACGAATGCGCTGGTCGCCAGGCTGCCGGCGCTGAGCGCGCTGCCCGCATTAAATCCAAACCAGCCGACCCACAGAAGACATGCGCCGATAAAGCTGAGTACCACACTGTGGGGTGGCATCGCTTCTTTGGGAAAACCGACCCGACGCCCGAGATACAGCGCGCATACCAGCGCGGAAACTCCCGAGGTGATGTGAACGACCGTGCCGCCGGCAAAGTCCAGCGTCGGGAAGCGGCCGCCCAGGCTGGCATTCAACAGACCACCCTTGCCCCACACCATGTGTGCCATGGGCGCATAGACCAGCAGCGACCACAGCGTCATGAACATCAGCATCGCGCTGAACTTCATGCGTTCGGCGAAGGCGCCGCAGATGAGCGCCGGCGTGATGATGGCGAACATCAACTGATAAATCATGAATGTCTGCTGCGGGATGGTTGCCGCATAGTCGGCATCAGGCGCTGCGCCAACTGAGTGAAGAAACGCATGCTCCAGTCCGCCGATGAAGCTGGTACCTGAGGCGAAGCAGAGGCTGTAGCCGATGATCGCCCACACTACCGTGATCAGCGCCATCATGGCGAACGACTGCATCATGGTGGCCAGGACATTCTTCTTGCGCACCAGGCCGCCGTAAAACAGCGCTAGGCCGGGGCCGGTCATCAGCAACACCAATGCGGAGCACACCAGCATCCAGGCGTTATCGGCCGAACCTTTGGCGTCGGCAATCTGCTGCTGCAACTGGGCGATGGTCGGCTCCGGTGTTACCGAAGAAGTCTGAGCGGCCAGGGAGGCGGCAAAAAGCAACATCAGCAGCAACGGCAGAATCTTGTGGACGAACCGCATGCACCACTCCCACACAATAAAGTCGAGCCGGTTGAACGGCGATAAGTTGAAGGAGCGCCCGGGCGCAAGCGGGGGCGTCCTCTGGGAGAGAGAAAATCGGCCGTATAAGCCGCCGCGCTGGCGGCTCAACAAGCCTTGTGAACGTTGATATCTCGTTTCGCTGCCGCTTGGGAAATTCAAACTATTTATGCGGCGTATCAGTTTCGGTTATCGCGGCTTTAGGTACCGAAGATGGTCAGCGGAAATGGCTCTGCCGGCGTCAGATAGCGCCGGCCGCGCAGCTTGGGCAACGATAGGCATTTCGGTTGTCATCTGGTATATACAGACGAGTAATATGCAGGTAGGGCGGTTGTGGGAGGTGGGTCGTGTTCAGGATTATCACCGTCGAGCGTGAATACGGGGCAGGCGGCAGCCTCGTCGCCGCTGAGCTTGCTCGCCGCCGAGGCTGGCAGTTGCTTGACCAGCAACTCACGTGCGAGATTGCCAAGATTGCCGCAGTCGAGGAGAGCGCCGTAGCCTGCCGCGAAGAAAAGTGCGACCCGCTGCTGCATCGGCTGGCGAAAGTTTTCTGGCGCGGAAGCTACGAGCGCTCCTTGCCCATCGGCGATGACAAGATTTTTGATGCCGACGAAATGGTGGAACTCGCCCATCGCGTGATCGACAAGAAAGCCAAAGAAGGCAACTGTGTGATCGTTGGCCGCGGCGCTCCCTATATTCTTCGTGCGCGTACAGACACGTTCCATGTGTTCGTTTACGGTTCGCGCGAGAAAAAGATCCAACGGCTGGTCAGACTCAAGATGAAAGAGAAGGATGCAATCGAGATGGTCGATACCATCGATAAGGAGCGGGCTGCTTTTGTCCGCAAGTATTTTGGAGCGGAATGGCCCTGCCGGCGGCTTTATCACTTGATGCTGAATTCCGACAGCGGTCTTGAGCATGTGACGAACATGGTGATGGCCACCATGGAGTCGCTGGAGCGCTCGGGTAAGATGGAACCTCCCGGCCAGAACGTGCAACTTGATCCGGTACGTTCCACCACCGTGTGATTGCTGCTCCCCTTAGTACGTGAATCGATGTGCGAAAGAGTCTGTTTTTTATATCCCACATTGTGGTATACCGCGCGCGGAAGCAATATTCTTCACCACCATTGCCAGCTGCTTTTTGCTACCCTCGTTTCAATTCGGAACTTGCGCAACTCCTTTTGATTTCAATACGCGTTGCGTCATGCGAAGCTGCGTTTGACCCTGCTCGGGTCGGCATGCGATAGTACGGTGTTTAATCGATTTGCAACATTCTCGTAACCATACATTCACATTGCATGGATCTCCCAACAGTCAAAACAGCTAAGGAAGCCCGGTGATGGTTCGCCTGATTCCGCGTGAAACGAAGTTCTTCGACATGTTCGCGGAGGTCGCGGACAATTTGGTAGCTGGAGCGAGGGTCCTCTCGGAGTGTTTGCATCATTATGACTACGAGCGACTCCCGTCCGTGGTGGAAAAGATCAAAGAGATCGAACACCACGGCGACGACATGACGCACCGGATTTTGATCAAACTGAATCAGACTTTTATTACGCCATTCGATCGCGAAGACATTCATCTGCTCACTTCATCGATGGACGATGTTTTGGATTTCATCAATGGCGCCAGCGACCGGCTGCTGACTTACAAGATCACTACGCCGTCGCCGTCTGCCAAGGTCCTGTCGGCTATCGTGCTCCGGCAGACGGAGGAGCTGCGTAAAGCGGTCTCCATGCTGGGCAAGAACGGCAAGCTGCTGGAGCACTGCGTCGAGGTCAACCGCCTGGAGAATGAAGCCGATCAGGTCAGCCGCGAAGCTATAGGACGTCTGTTCGACGGCGACTACGACCCCATCACCCTGATCAAGTTGAAAGAGCTGCTGGAAATTCTGGAAACCGCTAGCGATAAAGCCGAAGACGTCGCTAACGTACTTGAGACCGTCGTTCTGAAGAACGCTTGAGGCGCTACACCTTGCGTTACATGCAAATTCCAGTCCAGGATGGATGCTTGTGAGCGCGGGCATCATTCTGCTTATCGTGACGGTCCTCACCGCGCTGGTCTTCGATTTTCTGAACGGCTTTCACGATGCTGCCAATAGCATCGCGACCGTGGTTTCAACCCGCGTTCTGTCTCCTCGCCTGGCCGTAGCATGGGCAGCTGCGTTCAACTTTCTTGCGGCATTTCTGCTGGGCACCGCCGTCGCGAAGACCATTGGCAACGGAATGATCGATCTGAAGATCGTGACCCAGTACGTGGTGCTGGCCGGTTTGGTGGGCGCGATTGTCTGGGACTTGGTGACGTGGCTGCTGGGATTGCCGACGTCGTCGTCGCATGCGCTGATTGGGGGCTATGCCGGCGCGGCGATGGCGCGGGCCACTCTTCTTCGCGGATGGCGTAGCGCTCCCGGCGTGATCATTCCCGCAGGCTGGACCAAGACCTTGATCTTCATTGTCGTGGCCCCATTGATGGGTCTGGTGTTGGGATTTGGTTTCATGGTGGCCATCTCCTGGATTTTTCGCCGCAGATCGCCGCATCAGGTCGACAAGCTCTTCCGAAAATTGCAATTGGTGTCGGCGGCGTTCTATAGCCTGGGACACGGCGGCAATGACGCCCAGAAGACCATGGGCATTGTTGCCGGTGCGCTTTACACGGCCGGCGTGATGAAGCAGAGCGACTTCGCTGCCAACTGGGGGAAGTGGCACTGGCCCATCATCCTGGCAGCTAATTTTGCAATTGCGCTGGGAACTTACCTTGGAGGCTGGCGCATTGTGCACACAATGGGCTCGAAGATCACCAAGCTGAAGCCTGTCGGCGGGTTCTGTGCAGAGACTGCGGGAGCCATTACGCTGTTCGGTACGGCATTGGCCGGGATTCCGGTGAGCACGACCCACACCATCACCGGCGCGATCGTAGGAGTCGGGACCACCCAGCGTCTGTCGGCCGTACGCTGGGGAGTGGCTACGCGCATCGTATGGGCATGGGTCCTCACCATCCCCGCCTCAGCAGTGGTTGCGATGGTAATGTTCTGGCTGATCCGCCTGTTTAATCCCACAGCGTAGGGGAGCGTAGGTTTGGCGGCAACGCCGTCCATGCGTTCTCGGCAAAACACGTTGTCCGACACAGTGACACATCCAACTAAGTTCTTTTCTCGCCTTGTGAACCTGTGTATGCTGAATCGTCAATCCAGTCTCTTGCAAGTGCTTAAAAAACCGGCGAGCGTTGACAATTGTATCGTCGAGCCGCGGCACGACTGACTGCTCAACCGACGCGTTCGCAGAGCAACAGCAGCCTTACGAATTCAAGTCTCGGGAGGTGGCGAGATGTACACCGCCAGCGGGCCACGAACATTTTCGATCGCCCGGCCACGCATTGATGTAATCACCAGTTGCCGTCAGGCGCTATCGCTGGTCCTTAGTTTTACCGTGACCCTGAGTGTCATCGGTTTGGACGGCTGCAAGAAGTCCGACCAACCCCAGTCTGGCCAGGCCCAATCCGGGCAACAACAGGGTCAGAATGGACAGGCTCCGGCCGCTCAGGCCGCGGTGCCTACCGCAGACCAGCTCTATCAACTGGTCGCTCCCATCGCACTGTTCCCGGACAAGCTGCTGGCGCAGGTTCTGGCCGGTTCAACTTTTCCGGACCAGGTAAGCGCGGCTTACGCTTGGCTGCAGCAGAACTCGAGCTTGAAGGGCCAGCAGTTGATGGATGCGGTCAATGGGCAGTCGTGGGACGCCAGCATTAAAGGGCTGACGCAATTTCCCGACGTGCTGAACCAGATGGCGACCAACCTGTCATGGACCTCGGCGCTGGGCGACGCCTATTTCAATTATCCGCAGAGCGTGATGAATGCGGTGCAGGTGATGCGCCAGCGCGCGCAGCAATCCGGCAATCTAAAGAACACGCAGCAGCAAACGGTCTCGGTAGCAGAACCAGCCTCCGGGAGCAGCGCCACCCCCACCACCTCCGCCGGGTTCGGACGCACCTCCTCCGCAACAGACGGTAATCGTGCCGCCGCCGCCGCAGACCATTATCATTGAGCCGGCCCAGCCGACAGTCGTTTATGTTCCGACGTATAACCCGACGGTCGTGTACGGCGCGCCGGTGCCGGTGTATCCGGGCTATTCGACCGGAGCTCTGGTAGCCACCAGTCTGATTTCCTTCGGAGTGGGTATCGCGGTCGGCGCTGCCATCAGCGGTGGAGGTGGCTGCTGCGGATGGGGCTATAACTCCTGGAATTGCGGCTGGCACAACAACACGGTGGTGTACAACCACAATACCTACATCTCGAACTCGAACACCTTCGTCAACCGCAACAACTATTACCATAACGCGAACTACAACAACTACAACCGGAACAACGTTAACGTGAATAACTACAACCGGAATAACGTTAACGTCAACAACGTGAACCGGAACAACATCAACGCGAACAACGTTAACCGCAACAATCTGAATAACAACAATTACCGCACCAACAATTTCAAGAACGGCAGCTACAGCGAGCCGCACTTCAATCAGAAATACGATTCTCCCAAGTACCAGAACCCCGGTGGGACGCAAAACCGAGGACAGCAGCCGAATTTCAATCAGAATCGCGGCCAGCAGAATCTTGGCGGTCAGAATCGGCAAAATCAGTACCAGAACCGCGCGGCCAACAACAATCAGAATCTGCGTAACGACGCTTCGCGGGGATACGGGCAGCAGCCTGCACGGGGCACGAGCAGCAGCGCCTTCAGCAACTACGACAAGGGCGGAGCAGCGCGCACCAACAGCGCTCGCGGACAGCAGAGCCTGCAAGGCGGCCGAACCAACACGGCCAACGCCAACCGGGGCAATTTCAACGCCGGCAATGCTAATCGCGGCGGCGCCCGCGCCGGCGGTGGGGAACGAGGTCGCCGATGACGCATCCCGGATTGCAGACAAACCTAATCGAGCAGGAGATCACGTTCATGCACTGCGGACTGCAAAATTCGACGGAGTCCCGTCCTGCGACGCCGCCAGCGGGAGGCCGGGCATGGCTGCTGCTTGTGGCCCTGATGCTCAGCTCTGCATGGTGTTTCGCACAGCAGGGGAATGAGAAGACCTTCGCTTCGCCGGGTGCGGCGGTACTCGCGCTCTACAACGCGGCTAAGGGCAGCGACACGCAGACCATCAGTGCGATCTTCGGCTCCAACGCCAACGATGTGCTGCGCACCGGCGACAGCGTTGCCGACGACAAGATGCGGACCGACTTCGTGACGCGCTACGACCAGATGCACCGAGTGGTGATTGAGCCCGATGGCACGGCCACGCTGTATCTGGGCGCGGAGAACTGGCCGTTCCCAATCTCGCTGGTTAAGAACGGCAGCGGCAGCTGGTACTTCGACACGGAGAGCGGCAAACAGGAGATTCTGTATCGCCGCATCGGCCGCAATGAGAACGATGCCATCGACATCCTGCATTCGCTGGTCGATGCGCAGCGCGACTATTTCTCCGAAACTCACGACGGAGCCAAGGCGAAGCACTATGCGGCGAAGTTCATCAGCAGCGACGGCAAGCAGGACGGCCTGTACTGGAAGACGGGCGAGAACGATCCGCCCAGCCCAGTCGGTCCGCTGTTTGTTTCGGCGGCAAGTGAAGGCTACGCAATGCAGCAGGGCAAGCAGCAGCCATATCACGGGTACTTTTACCGGATGCTGACCAAGCAGGGCGCAGCGGCCAAGGGCGGTGCACGCGATTACATGGTCAATGGCGAACTCACGCGCGGCTTCGCGATTGTGGCCTATCCCGCCGAATACCGCAATTCGGGGGTGGTGACATTTATCGTCAACCAGGACGGCGTGGTGTACGAGAAGGACCTGGGGGCGGACACCGCCAAGATCGCCAGCTCGATGACCGAATACAATCCGGACAGCAGCTGGAATCCGGCGGACTAAATCCCGCGGACGAGTGGTACAACAGAAAAGCTTCAGCCCGCGAATCTCAGGTTCGCCGACTGAAGCTTTGTTGTTTGTGGCACACCAGCTGTCGCCGGCCTAGGTCAGGGGACAGGCTGGATGATCGCACTGACAGGCGATCTCAACTTCTTTCGATCCTGCGTCACGGCAGGAGTCGCTGCAATATTTCTGACCCTGCGGAACGGTGCAGAGGCACGGCTCGTGAGCGCACTGTTTCTCTTCGTCTGCCATTGGAAATTCTCCTTTGATCGATGGTCTGATGGCGGTTGCTACGGCTGCTTAAGATTGCCGGGTGACCCGCATTGTTGCCCGCGGAGGGTAGCAAAGTCAAATAACTCGGTCGGCGCGTGCTCCACCTGCTCAGTGCAATCGCGAACCACTACAATCGAGGCGAGCCACAGCTTCCAAGGAGGAGCCATGTATCTGGATCGCTTCACCAAAGCTCTTTTACTCTTTATTGCCATTTTGCTGGGCATTCTGGCGCTGCGTCCTGTATTTCAGCCCACGCCAGTGCGAGCGCAGGCGCAGTCGGAAGACGGATATCCCTTCTACGTTGAGCCGGGGTACACGACGATTCGCAAGCCCGACGGCACGGCGCAGATGCTTGGCAAAGTCGTTATCGACATGCGGAACGGCGACATTTGGGGCTTTCCGACGCTCACTACTTCGCCGTACCCAATCGATTCCGCGCAAACGAAGCCTCCGAAGTCGTATCCCATGTACCTCGGCAAGTTCATGTTCGAGGACGCAAAGCGCTAGAATTCGGAGCTGTTAACGAAGGCGAATCTCCGTTGTGGCAGCGAGTTTTCCACCAACACCGGTCTGTTCTTTTGCTGCCTCACCACGTCGTCGTCGTTATACTCTTGGCAGGGGTGATCAGCAGCGATGAAGTTCGCAAGATTCGCTTTCCCGCTTCTCGTTCTCGCCTCGGTGATACCTACCGCCGAGCCGGCCCGGGCGCTGGCATTTGCGGCTTCAACGGCGAATGCCAAGAGCACCAGCCTGAACGTCACTGTTAACGGCAGCAAGGACTGGTTCGACACCGGAATGGAAGTGCAGGCCGGTGACAAGCTCCACATCACCGCCAAAGGCACCGTGACCATGGGCAACAGCACTGGCATCACTGCCGAAGGTGCAACGCGCGGATGGACCGATACGTTGCGTGCGTTGATGGTGCCGAGTGCCGGACGCGGTGCGCTGGTGGGACGCGTCGGCGACAGCGATGCCGCGACGCCCTTCTTCATTGGAGCTGACGGCACCATTAACGCGCCCATCGCCGGCAAACTTTACCTCGCTATTAATTGCGACTCGATACAGACTCCGGACGGCAAGTACGAAGTGCACATCGATCGGATATCCAGCGCAACCGCGACGGCAAGTGGCGCCGCGGCCAGCGCCAGCAAGTACGATTTCAAGCCACTGTTCGCAGAACTCGATGCCAAAGCGCCATACCGAGTCACCGATAAGCCGCAGGGCGGAAATCCCGGCGACCTGGTCAATTTCGTCATCGTCGGGACGCAAGACCAGGTGGTCAGTGGATTGAAGGCTGCGGGTTGGCTGCCTGCCGACAAGACCGACACTGATGCGGTGGTCAGCGCGCTGATGGCGACTCTTCAGAAGAACGTCTACGTAACCGTGCCGATGAGCATCTTGTATCTGTTTGGACGGCCGCAGGACTTCGGCTATGAGCGCGCGGAGGCCTTGATGGTGGCGGCGCAACGCAATCACTTCCGCATCTGGCAGGCGCCCTTCAAAGGACCGCAAAACCAGACGTTATGGATTGGCGCGGGAACGCATGACATCGGCATTGAGAAAGATCAGCGCTCGGCGAATGCCATCACTCACAAAATCGATCAAGACGTCGACAACGAGCGCGACTTTATCGCCGCTACGTTACAGCAGGCGGGGCAGGTGGACGCGATGGCTTACATGACCCGCTCCAATCCGATCAAGTCGACAAAAACCGCAACCGGTGGAAGCATTCAGTCCGACGGGCGCGTACTGGTGATCCTGCTGAAGGGAGCAGGAGGAACCACAGCGAAATAGGAGGCTGCAGGGATGAGCGCGGCTGAACAACTAACCTCGAAAAACACAACTTACTTTGAGAATGTCTGTCCCATCCTGCGCGTAGCGAACCTCGAGGCGAGTATCGCTTATTACGTGGATGTACTCGGCTTCAAAGTCAACTGGAATGCGGGACAGATGGCATCGGTCGGGCGTGGCCGTTGCGGGATCATGTTGACCGAGGACGAGCAGGGGAATCCCGGCAGCTGGGTGTGGGTAGGCGTGGGCGACGCTGACCTGCTGTATGCGGAATATCGCGCAAAGGGCGCGAAGATTCGCCACCCTCCCAATAACTACGACTGGGCGTACGAGCTGCAGGTGTTCGATCTCGACGGCAATGTGTTGCGGCTGGGCTCGGATACAAAGAAAGGCGAGCCGATGGGAACGTGGCTCGACATGGAAGGCGTCGAGTGGAGGCAAGCCGATGGCAAGTGGGTGCGTGTCGAGGCCACCAGGTAAAGTAAAGCTCAGGCTGAAAAGAGATCAGCGAGAACCGATCCAGCGCCCGTTTGCAAATGCAGCGGGCGTTTCGCCTTTATGGCTGACTCCTCCTACAGGTAGCTGAGCCACGCAGCGGTGCTCCGCTGTTTCAGTCGCGAGAACCAGACGCAAAGCGGATAGAGCATCAAGACCACGAGGACCCATACCAGGTAAATTGCCGGCAACGACAAGCCCCACCCCGGTGGCGCGGTGAATGGGTAGTGGTCGAGTGAAGGCGACTGGAACATCCAGTAAACGTGTCCATAGCGTGCGTAGCAGATGCCGACCGCGATCAAGTGGATGAGCGGCAGATGCACGATGAAGTAAAACAGCGGCACCCTGCCGAAGACCAGGACCGGCCGTATGAAGTCAGGACAGCCGCCATCAAACGCCCAAAGGAACAGGAGCGCCGGGCCCAGAGTCATCAGCAGAAACAGCAACGAAGGCGGCTGCTTGGTGGCGTTGAGAAACGAAAGAAAAGTGAAGGCTGCAGACTTCTGCACGCTCCAAGGGTTCGGATCGCCATAGATGTTTGTCCAGCGCAGCAACGGGAAGGCGATCGTCAAAGCCATGCCCACCCTCAGCAGGAAGGAACGGCGGCGTTCGGCAGGCCATCGATAGATGCTCCCAAGTCCATAACCGGCGGCGGTTACTCCGACCCACGGGATGAGGGGATAGGTAAGGAAGATGACGCGCTGCGGCGTGTTGAGCAGAAAACCCTGGCCGTGGAGGATGAGAAAGACAGGATTCGTCGATTGCACCTTGTCGAGCAGGTTGTGCGTCAGGATCATTACCACGCCGAACGCCGTCACCGCCCAATCCGGCAGGAAGATCAGCCCGGAGAGCACGATCATCGCCGCGCCCAGCGTGCACAGCACGATGAACAAAGTGACGTGGTAATCGAAGTTGAACTGCAAACCCAGGCATCGCAGCGGAACCAGCTCGAGAAAAATAAGCCACAATCCGCGGGTGAAGAGGAATTTTGACAACTCCGGTTTCGACTTGCGTCCCAGCGCCAGGTAGGCGCCCGTTCCGGCGAGCAGAAAGAAAACCGGAGCGCAGAAATGCGTAATCCAGCGGGTGAAGAAGAGCGGAACGGTAGTGACCGCGAGATTGGTGGGACTGATGCCTGAACCTAAATAGTCGCGGACATGGTCGAGCGCCATGATCACCATAACGGAGCCGCGCAGCAGGTCGACCGATTCCAGGCGGACGCGCTTGGGGGACTCAGCCATGTGAGCGCGTAGTTTAGCAAAATACAAGACTGGCCGGAGATTGCCGAATCCCGGCTTGTGACAAAATGCTTTTATGGCCGAACCAACCGCGCCCATTCCTGAGTTTTTGTACGGCACTGCCTGGAAGAAAGATCCGACCGCCGCTCTAACGGAACAGGCGCTGCGCACGGGTTTTCGTGGAGTCGATACCGCAAATCAGTTACGGCATTACAACGAGGCCGGTGTCGGTGAAGGCTTGGCGGCGGCCTATCGCGCGGGGATCGTTTCGCGCAGCAACCTCTTCCTGCAAACCAAGTTCACTTATGTTCACGGTCAAGATCATCGACTGCCCTATGACCCAACCGCCTCGCTCTCGGTGCAGGTAGCGCAGTCGCTGGCGAGTTCACTGGAACATCTGGGAACCGGCCATGTTGACAGCTTTCTGTTGCACGGACCGGCAATGCGGCAGGGTTGGAGCGCTGATGATGCTGAGGTGTGGGAAGCGATGCGGAAGGAACGCGACGCAGGACGCGCGCGTCTGCTCGGTGTCAGCAACGTCGGGCTACACCACTTGCAATACATGATTCGGGCGCAACCGGAAGGCCTTGCGTTCGTACAGAACCGCTGCTTCGCCGTTACCGGCTGGGACCGCGAGATTCGGCATTTCTGCCGCGAACATGGCGTCATCTACCAGGGCTTCTCCCTGCTGACGGCGAACCTGGAAGTACTGGCGCATCCGGTGGTCACCGATCCTGCTGAGAAACTCGGTGTAACGCCGGCGCAGGTGATATTTGCTTTCGCTCGCGCAATCGGGATACTCCCACTTACGGGCACTACAAACGGGGAGCACATGAAGCAGGACCTGGCGAGCAGGGAATTACAACTGCCGGGCAAGGTGGTGCAGCAAATCGAGAGGATTGCCGGATGACTGGGGGGTCGCCTCGAAAGCGGAGAGCGGATCTATCCCGCTGCCGCTGCCTGGGTGTCCGTATCGGCGGAGCAGGGAAGCAGCACGCTGAACACTGTCCCGTGTCCGCTGTTTCCGCGGGCCGTCTCTACCTGAATGATGCCGCCGTGCCGCTCGACAATTTCCTTCGAAACCCACAGTCCCAGGCCGGTGCCGACGTCTTTCTTGGTAGTGAAGAACGGTTCGAAGATGCGATCGAGATTTTCAGGCGAGATGCCTGAGCCGTCGTCTGCCACCTGCAGGCGCACGGCTTTGTGTTGAAAGCCATTCGGTTTGTCGATGCAGCAGATCTTCACCTTGAGCCAGCCGTTTGTCTCTACCGCGTCAGCGGCATTGGAAACCAGGTTCGCGATGACCTGTTGGAGTTCGCCCGGCCAGCCTTGCAGCGGAGGACATGCTTGGAATTCGCTCTGCACCTGGATGTTCTTGTTCTTGAACTTGTTGCTATAGAGCCGAAGCACGGATTCCACCAGGGAAGGCAGATCGAGCTGGGCCGGCGTGCTGGTCTCGCGGTAAAAGCCCAACGTCTGCCGGGTCACGTGAGAGACGCGTCTCAACTCGTGCTCCGCAAGCGTGAGATCGGCGACCGCGTCGGGCGGAACACCGTCGCGCATCTTCGCCAGATAGATCAGATTACTGACTGCTTCCAGCGGATTGTTGATCTCATGAGAGACGGTTGCAGCCAGGCGGGCAGCGGCGGCGATCTTTTCGGTCTTGCGCAGAAGTCCCTGCGACTCGCGTTCCTGGGTGGCATCGCGGAACACAAGTACAACTCCACCCAACCGGCCAAGATCATCGCGAATCGGAGCGGCGCTATCCTCAATGGGAATCAGCGTGCCGTTACGATGACGCACCACTGTGTGATTGGCCAGCCCAACGATGTTGCCCGACTCCATTACCTTATTGACCGGATTGTCGACCGGCCGCATGGAGACTTCGTTGAAGATGGGGAACACTTCTGAAACAGGTTTGCCTTCCGCTTCCGTGGGGCTTACTCCCGTGAGGCGTTCTGCGACCGGGTTAAGGAACGTTACCAGCCCATTTTCGTCGGTAGCGATGACGCCATCGCCGATGCTGGTAAGGGTGACCCGGAACCACTCCTCACGCTGCGCGAGTTGCGATGCATGCTGTTCGCGCAGCTTCATCTCGCGCAGGATCAAGTACGCCAGCAGGACCAGTCCGGCCGCTGCCAGAATGCTGGCGAGGTAAATACAAAAGATGGTCAGGCGTATGCTGCGCAGATACGTCGCGGTCCGAGCAGCGTGCAGCGTGGTCTCTTCCTGCTGCATGGCGGCGATAACGGCGCGGATGTTCTGCATGGTCACCAGGCCACGATCGGTCAGGACCAGTGCGCGGGCGCCATCAGGATCGCCGGCCTGGTAACGCTTGATGCTCTCGGAAAGCTCCGCGAGTTTTTCTTCGGCCAGATCACGCAACTCAGGAATACGTGCCTGTTCCCGCGGATTATCGGCAGTCAACTCAGCCAGACGATCCAGCGCGGGATCGACCTGCTTAACGGCCAGATCATAAGGAGCCAGATATCGTGGCACGCCGGTATAGAGATAGCCGCGCTGCCCGGTCTCCGCGTCCTTCAGCAGAGATTCCGTGTTGGAGAGTTGCAGCAGGACTTCCTGGGTGTGGCCGACCCATATCTGGTTCTCGACCTGCACTGCCAACTGCCGTCGAATCACCAGGCCGTTGATCGCCAACAGCACCAGCAAGGCCAGAAATCCGCCAATGACACTGAACCGCTTGTAGAAGGGTTGCATACAGGCGCCAGGGACGTTGAGGCTCGTCCTTGAGTAGAGCGATTCTAAATGAAAACGCGGTCAATAGCAGTTAATTGGCAGTCATTGGCGCCCAGGTTAATAACAGGGATCGCTCCTAAGCGGCGAAGGAAGGCAATAGGGAAGGGCGGCGCGAGTCACCGTCGTTGACTCTAACTCGCGCCCGCTGATAACGACCGTTGCTACTCCGGCGTCTGGTCGGCTTTCTCCTCAGCGCCCGGCATCACGTTCTTCAGAGGGGCTCTCATCTGCTCGTCCAATTCAGGATGCGGCATCGGCTTGCGAGGGAGCATCTGGTCGCGCATGGCAGCGTTGTAGACGAAAGTCGCTTCCACCACAGCGGCCTGCGCCAGGTCGTCCGGCGAAAGGCGCTCATAGGTGTCCATATTGGAGTGGTGCGCCCGCGAGCCGTAATCCAGCGGATCCTGAATGAACTGGAATCCCGGAATGTCGATGCCATCAAAGGCTTCATGATCGGTGCCACCCGTGTTCCGCAAAGTGATGGTGGTAACGCCAAGGTCCTTCAAAGGCTCAATCCACTGCTGGAAAATAGGCGCGATAGCAGCGTTGCCCTGAAGATAGATACCTCGAATCTTGCCGCTGCCGTTGTCCAGATTGAAGTATGCGGAGATCTTCTGCGCGTCCGGCTTCAGTTCCACCGGACCGGCGGGCTTGCGTACCCACTCGGGCAGCTTCAGCTGATCGGGAGTCGTCGAGAGCGGCACCTGGCCGAAGTGTTGCCGCACGTATCCGTACGATCCGTATTCGCCCTGTTCTTCGCCCGTCCACAGGCCGACGCGAATCGTGCGCCGCGGCTTCACCTGGAGCGCGGTTAGAATGCGCATCACTTCCATCGCTACTACCGTGCCGGCGCCGTTATCGGTCGCGCCCGTAGCCGAAGCCCAGGAGTCGAGGTGGCCGCCTACCATGACGACTTCGTCCTTCAACTTGGGATCAGTACCGGGAATCTCCGCAATGGTGTCGTAGCCGTGTTCATGATCGCCGGTGAACTTGGTGTCGACGTTCATCTCGATATTGACCGGAACGTTGGCTTTCAGCAGGCGATAGACGCGTCCGTAATTTTCGATGGCCATCACCACCACTGGTACCGGATCGATATGTTCGCGCTTGTATGCTTCCCAGCCGAAGCCGGCGCCGCTGTCGTCGAAGAAGGTGCCGCCGGAGCCGCCTCCGTCGCGGCCGTCGCGGCTCGGCGTGACCACGGCAAGCGCATGCTCGCTGGCCATCAGCGCCCCAACCTTCTGCCGCAGCTCCAGGCGCTTCATGAACGTCTGCAGGAAGTCGTCGCGCTCGCGGGGCTTCACCGGATACTCGGTCATCTTCTTCAGTTCGGCATCATCCAGGCGCGTCCACAGCGGCTTTTCCACCGGAGGCACATCGCGCATGGCGCCGAAGAAGACAATTTTGCCGCCAAGCTTGCCCTTGTATTTGTCGACATCTTTCTCGTCTTTGACATCGATCCAGATGGCCTGCCCGCTTACGGCGCCGCCGGTGGGCGGCGACCACGGCGCGGCCTGCGCGATGAAGACAGCGTTGTCCGGCGCGGTCATGCGAACCCAGGTGTTGAGTTGGGTCCAGCCCATGCCGAACTCGCCCCAGTCTTCCAGATGTGCGTTAACGCAGCCCATGGCGGTGAATTGGTCGCGCGTCCACTCGTTGGCGTGCTTCAAATTCTGCGAGCCGGTGAGGCGCGGGCCGATGTCGTCGTCCAGCGCGGAGGCGTATTCCATTACGTGCGAATGATTGATGCCCTCCAGACGAATCCGCTGATACATGTCGTAGTCCAGCGTTTCACGTTGCGGCTGCGGCTGTGCGTAGGAGGGCTGCTCGGCAGTATCCGAGGCGGCCTTCTTATTGGCAGCAGGCAGGCTGAGCGGGAGAGCAAATCCAAAGAGCAGGGCAGCAGAGATACAACGCTTACCAGATTGCATCAGGTCTAGCGTCTCCAATCGGACGAAGAGATGTAATCGGAAAGAGTACCAGAAAGATCTGGCTGAAGTCGGCGCATGAGATGACCGGCAGAAGGAGCGCTTTCAATGTCACCGGATGCGGACCGGATGCGGTGTTCGCTTTCGAACAGACACGTTCGCGCCCGAACAGGAGTGAGTTGATGTCCAGCTTTCGCAGTTGTCTGTAATTGACAGAATCTGGGGGTGTTATACCGAATATAGTTAGCGGCTGGCAGATTGCATCCTACTGGATGGACTCGTTAAAGGACCCCATGCGCAGCCTGCTCCACGATCTGCAATACGCCGGCCGGCAGATGATGAAGTCTCCCGGCTTCGCCATCGTCGCCATCCTGACTCTCGCGCTGGGAATCGGCGCCAACACCACCATCTTTTCCGTGGTGAATGGAGTGTTGCTGAATCCGCTGCCGTACCCGGAGGCGAACCGGCTGGTGATCCTCTTTCATCACAAACCGAACTTCGTCAGAGGCTCGATCTCGTATCCGAACTTTCTCGATTGGCAGCGCGACAACCGCAGCTTTGAGTCGATGGCTGCTTACCGCAATGCCAACGGCATGACTCTAACGGGCGCCGGCGAAGCCGAGAACGTGAAAGCCGAGATGGTCTCGGCCGGCTTCTTTGAATTGCTTGGTGTTTCGCCAATTGCCGGCCGAACGTTTACTGCCGACGAAGACCGCCTGGGCGCAAATCCCACCGTCATGATTTCCGAAGGGTTGTGGAAGCGCAAGTTCGCCTCCAACCCACACATTGTGGGACAGGTAATTGTCCTCAATGGCGTTCCCCGCACCATCATCGGCATCATTCCGGCAAGCTTTCGGCTGGATCAATGGAATTTCCATCCGGCTGAAGCCTACACGCCGGTTGGGGAGTGGCGAGAGCCGCAGTTCCGCGACCGAACCGCAGCCTGGGGCATGGATGCGGTTGCACGGCTGAAGCCGGGAGTGACTCTGGCTGAGGCGGCAGAAGACATGCAGCGCGTGAATCACGGCCTGGCAGCGACTTATCCCGATGTGGACGCCGGTATTGAGACCACGATCGTTCCTATGAAAGAGGTGATGGTCGGCGACGTCAGTGCGGTTTTGTGGGTGCTGATGGGCGCGGTGCTCTTCGTGCTTTTGATCGCGTGCGTGAACGTTGCCAACCTGCAACTGGCGCGGTCAACCGCGCGGGAGCGGGAGTTCGCGGTGCGGGTTGCCTTGGGAGCACAGCAAGGAAGACTCATCCGCCAGGTGTTGACCGAAAGCGTGGCGCTGGCCGTGGCCGGAGGCGCGCTGGGATTGCTGCTCTCCTACTGGGGAGCGAAAGCCGCCGTCGCGGCGATCCCCGACATATTGCCCCGCGCGGAGAACATCGGCCTGGACGGCCGTGTGTTGCTGTTCACGATGGCGATTTCACTGATTGCAGGAATCGTGTTTGGTCTGGCGCCCGCCTTCAAGACGTCGCGCACGGATGTAAGTGCGACGCTGAACCAGAGCGGCCGGTCCCTGGTGGGGTCGCGTCATCGCGCGCAAGCCGTGTTCGTGACCATTGAAATGGCGATGGCGCTGGTGCTGCTTGTGGGCGCGGGGCTCATGATTCGAACCTTGATGCGCCTGTGGAACGTGAGTCCCGGTCTGAATCCCAGCAACGTCATCACCTTTAACATCACTCCTTCGGCCTCGCTGGCCCGGCAATCGCCGGACACCATCCGCGCCGCGTACCGGCAGATGGGTGAGGCGCTGCGCTCGGTACCCGGCGTGAAGGAGTCGTCTTTTGACTGGGGCGCCCTGCCGATGCTGGGGGATTGGGAAGAGAGCTTCTGGATTGATGGCGAGCCGCACGCTGAACATCAGGCGGATCTGCCGCTCGCGCTGCGTTATGGGGTTGAGCCCGACTATCTGAAGTTGATGCAGATACCGCTGCTGCGCGGCCGCTTCTTTACCGACGCTGACAACGAGCACTCGGCGCGCGTGATGGTGGTAGACGAAAGCTTTGCGGAGCGATATTTTCCGGGCCAGGATCCCATCGGCAAACACGTGCACTTTTTGCAGGAGTCGTCTGGTGGTCCTCGAACCGACGAGATCGTCGGGATCGTCGGCCACATCAAACAGTTCGGACTGCAACCCGACAAGACGAACAATGTGGAAGCGGAATTCTATGAGCCCTTCCAGCAAACGTCCGACTCGATTATGCGGCGGGTTGGAGGCGGTATTCCCGCCTACGTCCGGGTGGCCGACGGGGTCGATCCGGAATCCGTTTTTCCGAGCATTCGCCGCTCCCTGACTCAACTGGACAGCCAGATGGTTGTCGACGACATGCAGTCCATGCAGCGTCTGGTGGCTGATTCGATTGGCCGCCAGCGTTTCGCCATGCTGCTGTTCTCGATTTTTGCTGCCGGCGCACTCTTGCTGGCCAGCCTCGGGATCTATGGCGTGCTGTCCTACGTTGTAGGACAGCGGACCCGCGAAGTGGGCATCCGCATGGCGCTGGGTGCTCAGAGAGGTGACGTAGTGCGCTCGGTATTACGCGATGGCGCCGGCATGACCCTGCCGGGTATCGGGATCGGGCTGGCGGTGGCGCTGGCCTTGAGCCGGCTGATGTCAGCCCTGTTGTTCGGAGTAACTCCGACCGACGTAGTGACGTTCGCCTCGGTGCCACTGGTGTTGTGCCTTGTAGCGCTGTTCGCCTGCTATCTACCGGCAAGGCGCGCCGCCAAACTCGACCCGATGCAGGCCCTCAGGGCCGACTAACGGCAAAGCACTCTAAGGTCGGAAGGCCCAATAACGGCCGAGTGGAGATTTCTGCTCACGGAGCTGAAACCGGCTATCTGGCTGCTTGCCATCCAGCACGTCGCTGATGTCGGATAAAACGGTTCTCTTGGTACCGAAGTAGCTGTGACCCAGAGAAAACAGGTTCGTGTCCACCAGTGATGCGTCCACGGTGTCCACTCCCTTCGCTATGACAATCGACTTGCCTGATTCACCCGCACGCGGAAACCGGTGAAGGCGCTGTGACTCGCGCAAAGCTTTGTCCTTGGAAGACGCGTATAGGGTGGTTCGGACTGGATAGTTTTCGATCGAGTCCGCAATTTGGTAAAACCTCTCGACGTCAATATCGGGCGCCGTGAGAATCACATTGTTGAGTTTCGGCGGATCAGCCTCTCGCGCCAGACGTTCTAATCCCAGCAGGACAGCGCGATTTCCCATGCTATGCGCGATGATGTGGAGAACCGAAGCTCCCGCGGATTGAGCGAGCTTTCGCAGAAATTCTGCGAATCTCACGGCGCTAACCTCGACCGTCGCTTCATCTGCTGAATAAGAAAACAAGCTCGCGCGCGACGGCCAGCTATACAGAATCGGAGCCCCTTGAAACTTTAGGTCGCGTGCAATTTGCCCGGTTCTACGGGCTGCGTCCTCAAAACTGACGTTGTACCCGTGGACGAATACGAACGCTTCTCTTCTGGGCGACTTCTGTATCAAATCATTGACCTGCGCCAGGAAGTCGGACTCGGGCAGGATGTCGCTGCGAAGCAGGCTGATATGGAGGTTGGGGTCGCATCGTAACTGCAAATGCAAGATGGATGGCGATTCCAGAACGCCGATCTTGTGACTCGGAGGAATACTAATTTCGCATATGCCGTATCGCAACTCTCCATTGGCGCTGCGTTGATTCGAAAACGTTGCAGAACCCGGCCTGGTGCTCTCGACCTCACGATCGGTCGCAAACATCACCTGCACTACATCGAATGCCTTGAGCTTCTGGCCTGAAGGCGCTTCTGTCTCAGTGAATCCGCCAGCTTTCTTAGCCGCCTTCTTGGCAGATCGTTTCGAACTTTTCTTTACCGATTTCCTCGGCTTAGGTGAGAGGTCGGCCGCGGGTCCCAGCTCAGCCTGCGTGCGAAAGAGATCGCTCGTGAGTCCGATTGCCGCGCCGGCGTCGACCATGTGCCCGATAGCGGCGATCGCTTTGGTCCGCTGGTTGATCAGGACCGCCCGGTTCACAGTCGGGTGCTGGATATTCAGTTGGGCCGTTGACTTATCACTTCGCTTTGTCGCTTTGTAGCTGCTGGTGTATTCGTGCAACCTGAGAGCATCAATCAAATGAACATCGTCAGCAACGTTGCTGATCCACGTATCAAACTCAAGACTGGAAAAGACATACCAATACTGTTGATCAGGTTCCCGGCGATCAATCACGATCCAGGACGAGGGAAACTTCCTGCGTGTGACCCTGGCGGAGGCTATGGTCTGGCGGGCGTCCAGGACGGTGAAGCTGTCCTTAGTCCAGCGAATGGGCAAAGGTTTTGCCTCCATAGCGCACCCGCTTTCAACTGGTGAATTGCATTTGCTGAATGGGAATCTGCTCGCAACCTAGCACGGTTCTAGTTTCGATGCCAGGCAAAACAGGCGGCTTGGGAGCATCGACTCGCGCTCAGGAACGCCGCCGTCGACGGAACTGTGCCGGATGCGCCTTCTTCGGTTTCTTCAACGACATCCACCGCCCCAGCGTCTCCTGCGAAGGCGCAAAGGCCAGCAGCATCACGAAGCCTCCGACCATGACCAGCATTTCCACTGATCCGACCGCGTTATTACTTCCCGGATTTTGCAGGTTCACCATTTCGTTGTGCGCCTTGTGCCAGCTGAAGAAAAGCAGCCCCGCTCCGGTCACGAATAAGACGATGCGCCACGCAATCTTCATCGCAGCTCTCCGCGGGAAATTGTACGCTCAGAGGATGTTGACGGCGCGTGCCGCCAGCAGCGCAATGACCGACAGCGAAACCAGGGACTGGATCATCATCAGCACCTTGGCCCAGCGTGACAGGACCGAGGTGTCGGTGGGCGAGAAGGCGGTGCTGGTGTTGAACGCAAGAAACAGATAATCCAGAAACACCGGCGACCATCCTGCCTCGAGCTCCGGCCGGGTCATCTGGGGAAACAGAAACGAGCTCCGGGCATCGGCGCGTTCGCGTCCCAAAGGACCCCCCGCATCGAGCTTCCAGTACCACAACGCGAAGACCAGGACGTTCGCCAGCCAAAGCAGTGCCGCCGAATGCAGCAACACGCCGGGAGGGTCTTTGTGGTTGGGCAGTCCCTGTATCAGCAGGCCCAGCGAACCGGTCAGCGAGATGGTGATGACACCGAGAGCAACGAACGTCAGGATCTTGGTGACGTCGTAACGCCCGCGGTGATAGCTGAATGTGATAGGGATCAGCAGAGCGAGAATGACCGCGAACAGCAGCCATCGGGGGCCGACCGAAAGCCGTTGCGGCAGCGCGTAATGAATCAATGCGTCGACGGCCATGGCGACAAACGCCGGCCATCGAGGCTCGCGGACTTTCGAAGCTTTGGCAGAAGAAGCGGGCATTACTTACGCAAGAGGGTATCACTTCTCTTCGCAATGCCTGGTGAAAACTGTGCGGCCTTTCCTACACCCACTCCAACGCACCCTTTTTCCAGATCCAGATGTATCCCACGATCAGGATGCCGAGGAAAACCATCATCTCCATCAGCCCGAACAGGCCGAGCAGCTTGAATTGTACCGCCCAGGGAAACAGGAAGATGGTCTCCACGTCGAAGACCACGAACAGGATGGCGACGATGTAGAAGCGAACGGTGTAGCGGCCGCGCGCGTTGTCGAATGGCGTGATGCCGCATTCGTACGGCATCAGCTTGGTGGCCGAAGGATTCTTGGGACGAATCAAGGTGCAGAGCGCCACCGTACCGGCGGCGACCAGAAAAGCAACGAAGGCGAAGATGAAAATCGGTACGTAATTCTGCGGCATAAGAACTCGTCTCTCCCGGCCGCAGCCTGACGTCTTGTGCCTGGCGCGGCCGAGTAGGAAGAACGCGTCAATATACCGCCCGCCGTAACCGGGACGCTATGACGTACGTCACAAATGCCGTTTGTCGCTATTCGCCGGGGTTCACTCTTCGCTTTTCGCCGGGGGGCTGTCCGCTGTCAGCCGTCGGCCCTAACCAAATAGTGTTTGTCATCCTGAGCGGAGCATTCGCCGTCTTTGCGAATGCGGAGGCGAAGGACCCCTACCGTCGCGTAGATATGCCGTCCCTACGGGACTCGGCTCTTGGAGGCAGCCTACCCCGGGCTTACGCCCGGGGCTAATGGCAGTTCCGCCCTTCGGGCTCCGTTGAGGTGCAAAATCGGTCCCGATACTCGGGATGGCACCGGGTCACAGGGCACACGCTCTACCCGCGCTACGTCAACTGCGTCCCCGCCTGCGAAATCACGGACTGCATCACCGGCGTCAACTGCACGACCAGCTCCGCGTTGTAGGAGTGCGAGGTGGTGTCGGCGATGATGGCCGGAGTAGCGCCGAAAATCCGGAACGCCCCCAACGCGTAGCCCCGCGACTTGTACGCCGGCGAACCGGGCAGCACCGCCGGATCGACATTGGTGATGATGATCGAGACCGTGTTGTCGCTGTTGCGGCGGATGTCGAAGGTGCGGAACTGCTGCGGATGATCGCGCAGCGAGCAGGTCTCCACCTCCCAGAACGCCAGCGTCGGATCGCTTGTGTCCGGCTGTGGCGTCACCACATTGACGTGCCGATGTCCCGCCATCCACAGAATGAGATTGGGATACGTGTGCAGCATGTTCAGCACATAGTCGTCGGTATACTCCGGCCCCGGCCACATGGGAAACGGCGTGGTGTCGGTCAGGCTGTTCTGCGGCAGGATCGGCACGTGCGCCGCGATGACCATCAGCTGATTCGCAGCCTGTCCCGGCTTTGCAGTTCGTCGACCAGCCACTGATAGCGCTCGTCATCGAGTGCGCCCGCGGCATAGTCGGCCTGGCCCGGCCCTTTCACCGTGTCGTCCAGCACGATGATCTTGATCGGAATATCGGACTTCGGCACGAAGCTATAGCAGGCCATGCCGCTCTTCAGGTTGTCCTGGCTGAAGCCGTGCCCCACCGGCTTGGTCGTGGTGTTGAAGAACTCCGTCATCCAGTTGATGGTGGTGGACTCCGTCGTCGCCAGCGAGTGCCGGTTGGCATCGGCCACAACTCTTGGCGGCGTGTCGAAGTCGGCCTCGGGTCCGGCTCCCCAGAGATCGCCGTAGGGCGTCCTTCCGTCCAGCACACCCATGTAGGCGCCCTTTTGTTGGATCGCCACGGGAGGTGGAGCGCCTTCGTCCGAGATGTCGAGGATGGTATCGCCGACGTGCGCGTTCTGCGTCTTGGTATCTTCGAAGGCACAGCCCATCCAGAACTGATCGTGGTTGCCCATGACCTGGTACCACGGAAGCTCAGGGTTCAAGCCCGGCAGCGTAAAAGGGTTTTTGGTAATCGATGCTGGAGGCGCCCAGGTGCGCGCCCGAACTGGGCGTGATGACCTTGCCGTCGATGGTGTCGAGGAACCAGCGCAGCTCGTTGTACTGCGTGTTGTTGCAGGCGTCCCCCAGCGACAGGCCAAAATCGAAGGGCGCGAGGTTGTGCAGCGCGTTGATGGTCTGGATGGCGGCATCGAGCACCTGCGGCGTCGACAGCAGGATCGGCGAATAGGCCGACGACTGCTCCGCTCGACGCAGGACCATAGGGCGCGCTCCAGCCGATGTAGAGCGGCTGCGCCGGCGACTCCTTGTCGGCGATATGAATGTCGGAGATGGAGAAGTAGTACAGCAACCGCGCCGCGTTAGGCGCACCGGCGTAATTCGGCGCAAGATCCTTGCGCACGATGTGCTGCAGCGGACCGCCCAGAGTCCACGCGCTGTACTTGTATTGCCCGTAGAGAGCCACATCGCCCGGGTGCAGCTGCCGCACCGAGGGGCTGAGCGCCACCGGGCAGACCTGCTGTTGCGCGGTGGTGTAAACCTGCTTGGCAATCGGCCAGCGAACAATCTGCGGGGCGGGCGGATTGACCGGGCTGCTGCCGCAGCCGCTGAGCCCGAGCACTCCGGCGCCAATCGCCGCGGCTTGCAGGGCTCCGATGCCAATACCTACAGTCTTCACGAAATCTCTTCTGGTCAAGTTGAGTTTGTTGCCGGGGTCAGCCACGAGTTCTCCTTCGCGTACGAGGTGCGCGTTGCGTCGTGAATTTCATCGGCAAACCGCAGGGCTGGCTTGAGAGTGAGCGTTTTGACCGGACGAATCGGCGATACGGGGTTATGAGGTGTCATCCTGAGCGCAGGCGCGTTTTGTGCGCCGAAGCCGAAGGGCCCCCATGACTACAAACTGCTGATGCTCCGGACAAAACCACCTACGCTACGTCGACACGGTAAAACCCTGGTAGCGGTAGAGGTTCTTCGGCTCTGGATCGCAAAGGACGCGATCCTCCGCTCAGGATGACACCTCGGTAGGACGCCGGTGCTCGCCCGGCCAATTAACTCTCGGTCATTCGTCCAGCACAACGGCACAAGTCGTTCGAGCCGCACCTCATCTAGCTAAATCACACGAATGTTGCACTTCCAAGCGCTAATGTGACCGTCATCACACCGGCTGGTGACTCGCGTACAAGCTTCTCGCCCCCTGCGCTGCTAAAACTGAACTTCGATCTGGGGTAGCAGTTTCCAGCAGAGAGCAGCTGACATGTCTGAGGAAAGCAAGAGCTAAATCCGGCAGCGGTCGAAGCGAGTCCTGCACCAACGCCCGCGCAAGCCGCAGCATCAGAAGCCGAAACGGTCTAAACCATCCGGCGAAACAATCTACCGCCAGCGCCGAACTCCGGCCGTCAAGACCGCAGTAACCGCATCTACCGCGAAGCCTGCTGCCGCAGCCGCTCCCAAGCCCGCGGCGCCGCCGAAGCCGCCGGCGCCTAAGCCGGAGCCTTGGGATTCGCCACTGGTCCGCAGCCTGAAGTCGCAGTATGGCTCGGGCATTCGCGAGGCCAGCATCTACGCCGGGCAGAAATATCTGGTAGTCGACAGTTCGCTGGTCTACGAGATCCTGCGGCGCATGCGCGATGACGAAGCCTTCAACTACTGCGTGGACATCACCGCGGTTCACTATCCCAAACGCGACGCGCAGTTCGACGTGGTTTACATCCTGTACTCGTTCCACAACAACGAACGCCTCCGCATCAAGACGCAGATCAAGGACGGCGAGCGCCTGCGCAGCGCGTGCGGCCTGTGGCCGACGGCCAACTGGCTGGAGCGTGAAGTCTTCGACATGTTCGGCATCGAGTTCGAGGGGCACCCGGAACTGAAACGCATCCTGATGCCCGACGACTGGAAGGGCCATCCCCTGCGCAAGGACTACGGCATCCTGCAGCAGGACGCGGAATGGGTGAAGACCAACATCGGCATCGAGAGCGCGCAATGAAAGATTTGATCCAGAGCGATTACGTGCACGCGCAACAAGGGCGAAAGCGGCCCCGGCGTCGTTGATTATCTCGACCTCGATACCAAGGACGAAACTTTCCTCGACGCCACCGAGCTGGTGCTCAACATGGGGCCGCAGCATCCGTCGACGCACGGCGTGCTGCGCGTCATCCTGAAGCTCGATGGCGAAAAGGTTCTGGGCACCGAGTGCGTCATCGGCTACCTGCATCGCGGCGTGGAGAAGATTGCCGAGAACCGCACCTACGCGATGTTCAATCCCTACGTCGACCGCATGGATTACGTCGCCGCGGTCTCGAACGGGCTGGGCTACTGCGAGACAGTCGAGAAGCTGATCAACGCCGAAGTTCCGGCGCGGGCGCAGTACATCCGCGTCATCCTCACCGAACTCTGCCGCATCGCCAGCCACCAGGTTTGGCTGGGCACGCACGCGCTCGACATCGGCGCGCTGACGCCGCTGTTCTACTGCTTCCGCGATCGCGAAGCCATTCTTGAGATCTTCGAAAAGTATTGCGGCGCGCGCCTGACGACGCACGCGTTCCGCATCGGCGGCTGCATCTACGAGGCCTACGAAGGCTTCGAGAAGGAATGTCTCGATTTCTGCGACAACGTTCATTCCCAAGCTCGACGAATACGAAGAGCTGCTGACGACGAACCGCATCTGGGTGAAGCGGACCAAGGGCGTCGGCATTTTGAACGCGGAAGATTGCATCGCGCTGGGCGTTACCGGGCCAGTTCTCCGGGCCAGCGGAGTGAAGTGGGACCTGCGCAAGGCGCAACCCTACGAAGCCTACAAGAATTTCGACTTCGACATTCCGACCGGTCTGAACGGTGACACCTATGACCGGTACCTGGTCCGCATCGAGGAGATGCGCCAGTCGGTCCGCATCATCCGCCAGGCGGTCGAGGGATTGCCGCAAGGCCCGATCATGGCGAAGGTGCCGAAGATCCTCAAGCCGCCGGCCGGCGAGGTCTATCACTCCATCGAAGCGCCGAAAGGCGAGCTGGGATATTTCATCGTGAGCGACGGAACGACGCAGCCCTATCGGGTGCGCGTGCGCCCGCCGTCTTTCGTCAATCTGCAAGCCCTCGACAAGATGGTGCGCGGCCTGCTGGTGGCCGATGTGGTCGCCGTCATCGGCACCCTCGACATCGTGCTCGGGGAGGTGGACCGCTAATGTTTCACGCCATCAAATCCTACTTAACGTCAACCGGCACCCCGGGCGAAGCCGGCAGCATGTTCTGGGCGACCGTCTACATCCTGCTGATCACCGTTGGCATTTCGCTGTCGGTGATCGCGATGAACTGGCTGGAGCGCAAAATTCTGGCGCACATGCAGATTCGTCTTGGCCCCATGCGCGTAGGTCCGCACGGACTGCTGCAACCCTTTGCCGATGCGCTGAAGCTGCTCATCAAGGAAGACATCATCCCGCAGGACGCCGACAAGCTGGTGTTCTGGAGCGCTCCGGTCGTCGTGACCATGACGGCCTTCACCACGTTCCTGGTCGTGCCCTTCGGACGCACGCACGCCGTCACCGACATGAACATTGGCATTCTGTTCATGCTGGGCGTTTCGTCGCTGGGCGTGCTGGGCATCATCATGGCGGGCTGGTCGTCGAACTCGCATTACCCGCTGATGGGCTCGCTGCGCTCGAGCGCGCAAATGGTCTCCTACGAAATCGCCATGGGCCTGGCCATCGTCTGCGCGGTCATGATGACCAGCATGCAGACCGGCACCGGCACGCTGAGCATGATCGGCATCGTCGAAGCGCAGGCTGCGCAGCACACCTGGTTCATCTTCAAATTCTTCCCGCTGGGATTCATCGCATTCATGGTCTTCGCCATCGCGATGGTTGCGGAAACCAATCGCGCGCCCTTCGACTTGCCGGAAGCTGAGTCGGAGCTGGTCGCCGGCTTCCACACCGAGTACAGCGGCTTCCGCTGGTCTCTGTTCTTCCTGGCCGAGTACGCGGCCATGCTGGCGGTCTCGTCGATCGCCGTCACGCTGTGGCTGGGCGGATGGATGCGGCCCTTCCCGACATGGTTGAGCGGATCAGCCTGGGACACGGCGTTCTCGTTCATTCCGGCGCTGACGCTGTTCGGACTTGCCGGCCTTTGCCTGCTGGGCGCGGCGCGGATGCCGAAGATTCCGCAGATGAAGATTCAGACTGTTGGCCTGGCGATCTTCGGATTGCTGCTTGGCTTCATCGGGCTGGTACTGCTCGTTCTCCCGGGTGCGCGAGCGGGTGCAGGACATCTTCTGGTTTGTCGCTTAAAGTTGCGTTCTTCATGTACCTGTACATCTGGTATCGCGGAACGTTTCCGCGTTACCGCTTCGATCAGCTCATGAAAGTGGGCTGGAAGGTACTGCTGCCGACCGGGCTGGGCGTTCTGATTGCTACAGCGCTCTGGGGGCTGGTGCCGGAAATGTCGTCGGCCATTCTGGGGGTACTGCGATGAGTCTGCCGCCACTGCTTCGCAAACTTCTGCTGGTGGACCTGGTGAAAGGCCTGAAGGTCACGTTCAACTACCAGGCGCCGAGCGAGGCCGTTACCGAGCAGTATCCGCTGGAGCGGCCACAAGTCGCCGAGCGTTATCGCGGGCAGCCGCGGCTGCGCATGGACGAAAGCTCCGGCCACTCGAAGTGCATCGTCTGCAACCTGTGCGCGCTGGCCTGCCCGGAGCAGCTGATCGTCATCAAGGGCGATCGCGATCCGGTGACCAAGCGCAAATTTCCCGTGACGTGGACTTACGACCTGAGCCGCTGCATGTTCTGCGGCCTGTGCGCCGAAGCCTGCTCGACCGACGCGCTGGAGCTGACGCCGGACTTCGAGATGGCGCTCTACACCCGCGAAGGCATGGTGCTGGACCAGAAGGCGCTGGAAGACGGGCCGACGCCGGTGAAGTACGAGAAGTAGGCAGTTGTTGGTTGCTGGTTGTCAGTCTGCAAGGGACCAGGGATTAGCAGGACCGGGGGTTAGGAAGTAATTGTCGGTTGCCGTCGGGTCGATACCAATGACCAAGATCTCTGAGTTGGAGTGATGCGGAACGGTAAACGACCTCCGAGCTCGAGAGTGATGCGGGTGAAGGGTCGCCGAGCTCGAGTGTGATTGCGGAACGGTGAAGGATTTCCGAGCTCAGAGTGATGCGGGAACGTTAAAGCTACAGTCCCGCAAGGCGGGACGGAATAGCTTAGCCCAGCACGGAGCCGAAGGCGGAGTGCTGGGTAGGCAGATAAAGAGTCAGAGTCCCTTTAGGGACGGCAGGTTTTCGTAGCGGCAGGGGTCCTTCGGCTCCGGATCGCAATAAGCGCGATCCTGCGCTCAGGATGACACGATGAGTTTTCTGGGTAAGAGCGAACGCGAATCGCGATTTTGCTAATTGCTAACGGCTAATTGCTAATTGCTGATTTTATGAATCCAGTTGCCACAACATTCTTCTTCTACTTTCTCGCGGTGATGGCGATTGTTTCGGCGATCGCGGTGATCACCCGGCGCAATCCGGTGCATGCGGCGCTGTCGCTGATCGTGACTCTGCTGTCGCTGGCCGGTTTCTACCTGATGCTGTATGCCCCGTTCGTTGCCGGCGTGCAGATCGTGCTCTACGCCGGCGGAATCATGGTGCTGTTCCTGTTCGTGATCATGCTGATCAACCTGGAGCAGAACATCCGCGAGTATCAGTTCAACAAGCAGTGGCTGGTCGGAACGATCGCCGCGCTGGCGCTGGGCGGGCTGCTGGCATTTGTGTTGCGCGCCGGCCGCGGAGGATTTCCGTCAGTGTTCTATCAGGGCTATCGCGGGCTGGAAGGGGACAACACGCAGCAGATCGGCCTGGCGCTGTACGGACAGTACATGTTCCCGTTCGAGATTGCTTCGCTGCTGTTGCTGGTCGCCATCGTAGGCGCGGTGGTCATGGCGAAGAAGAGGATTTGAGAAGGCAGTTGCCGGTTGTCGGTTGTCAGTTTGAGTCCTGCGGAGCTTCAGCTCCGCGCTCAATGAGACTGATCGAACAGAGCGAATTGAAAGGGCACGGCTTTAGCCGTGCAACGAGCGACACGGGATGTAAGCCGGCTTTAGCCGGCGGCAGGAAGAGCGGGTGCTGGAATGGGGTCCTTCGACTCCGATCGCAAAACCGCGATCCTCCGCTCAGGATGACAAGTTTTTTGGCTAGTTGCCAATTGCTAAGAGCTAAGAGCTATTTATGACCGAGATCACCACATTGCATTACCTGGTTGTTGCGGCATCGCTGTTCATCATCGGCACCATCGGCGTGCTGACGCGGCGCAACGTGATCATCATCCTGATGTCGATTGAGCTGATCCTGAACGCCGTGAACCTGAACCTGGTGGCGTTCTCCCGGCTCTACGGATTGCATGGGCAGGTGTTCTCCATCTTCGTCATCACCGACGCAGCGGCTGAAGCCGCGGTCGGGTTGGGCATCATCATCGCCTTCTTCCGCAATAAGGAGACGGTGAATGTGGACGAGATCGATTTGTTGAAGTGGTAGCGGTAGGGGTCCTGCGGCTCCAGAGCGCAAAAGAAGCGATCCTCCGCTCAGGATGACACGTTCTAGGTTTTGGCTAAGGGCGAATTGCTAATTGCGTAGACGGCTAGGTGCTAACGGCTAATTGCTATGTTTTTCTTAAACCACATCTGGATCATTCCGCTGCTTCCCGCGTTCGGTGCGGCTTGCATGTTCTTCTTCGGACGCAAGCTCTCGAAATCCGCGGTGAACGGCGTCTGCGTCGGCGTCATCGTGCTGGCCTTCGCGTGGGCCTGCCTTGCGGTCTGGCAGTACACCGGATACTCGGCCGCCAATCCCGGCAAGCCCTTCGAGACGATCCTGTTCACCTGGCTCGGCACCGGCACCGCACACCCGCTGCGCTGGCAGGCCTAACACCTCGCTCGCTATCCCATGCATGGCGGCGCGGCGCAGTTCAACGTCGACGCCGGCTTCCTGCTCGATCCGCTGTCCTCGATCTGGCTGCTGTTCGTCACCGGCGTGGGCATGCTCATCCACATTTACTCGATGGGCTACATGGCGCACGAGGGCGGCTACTACCGCTTCTTCGGCTACCTGAATCTGTTCATGTTCTCCATGCTGACGCTGATCCTGGCCAATAACTACGCCCTGATGTTCGTCGGGTGGGAGGGCGTGGGCCTGTGCTCGTACCTGCTGATCGGCTTCTACTTCCAGCGACACTCGGCATCGACCGCCGCGAACAAGGCATTCATCGTCAACCGCGTGGGTGACGCCGGATTTCTGCTGGGCATGCTGACCATCGCCTGGTACTTCGGCTCGGTGCAGTACACCGCGGTCAATCATCTGGCGCGCAGCGGACGCTTCGCTATCGGCGATCCGGTGATTACCGCCGCCTGCCTGCTGCTGTTCGTCGGAGCCTGCGGCAAGTCGGCGCAATTTCCGCTGTATGTCTGGCTGCCCGACGCGATGGAAGGTCCCACGCCGGTCTCCGCTCTGATCCACGCGGCGACGATGGTCACCGCCGGCGTCTACATGGTGGCGCGCTCCAACGCGCTGTTTGTGCTGGCGCCCAACGCGATGAAGACCGTCGCCATCATCGGCGCGCTGACCGCGATCTTCGCCGCGACGATCGGACTGGTGCAGAACGACATCAAGCGCGTGCTGGCCTACTCCACGGTTTCGCAGCTGGGCTACATGTTCCTGGCGCTCGGCGTCGGCGCATTCGCCGCCGGCGTCTTCCACGTCTTCACGCACGCGTTCTTCAAGGCGCTGCTCTTCCTCGGAGCCGGCTCGGTGATTCACGCCATGAGCGGCGAGCAGGAGATGCAGCACATGGGCGCGCTGGCAGGGAAGATCAAGGTCACCTTCGGCACCATGCTGATCGCGACCCTCGCCATCTCCGGCATTCCCGGCTTCGCGGGCTTCTTCTCCAAGGACGCCATCCTGTGGGAGACGTGGTCGCGCGAGGGCGGCGCGTTATCGCTACCTCTGGTACATCGCATTTCTCACCGCGCTGATGACGTCGTTCTACATGTTCCGGCTGATCTACCTGACGTTCTTCGGCAAGCCGCGCATGAACCACGAAGTCGAGCACCACATCCACGAATCGCCCAAGACGATGACGGTGCCGCTGGTCATCCTGGCGATCTGCTCGATCGGCGCGGGCTTCCTGGGATTGCCGCACAGCCTGGGCGGCTCGAACCGCTTCGAGAAGTTCCTGGAGCCGGTGTTCGCCAAAGAAGCTGTCGTGCTGGAGCACGAAGGCGCAGCCGCGCAGGTTGCCGCCGGTGAGCAGCAAGTCGAGCACACCGATCCGCTGGAGTACGCGCTGATGTTCGCCTCGGTGGGAGCGGCGATTCTCGGCTGGTTCATGGCGCAACGCGCCTACAAGAAGGCCGACAAGGGTTACAAGGAGCCGATCCGCGAAGTCGCTCCCGCGTTCTACACGACGCTCTTCCACAAGTGGTACATCGACGAGATCTACGACTGGGTGTTCACCGGACGCAAGAAAGTCGGCGACGTGCGCCTGGGCGCGATGGGTCTCGGCGAAGGGCTATGGAAGTTTGACGCCGAGGTTATCGACGGCAGCCGTGAACGGCGCGGGCTGGATCGACGCGCATGAGCGGCACGCTGTCGAACCTGTGGGACAAGTGGATTATCGACGGCCTGTTCGTAAACGGAGTTGCCATCGTGACGCGGCTGGCTTCGTATCCCGTGCGCCTGGTGCAGTGGGGCCTGGTGCAGTGGTACGCGCTGGTGATGGTCGCCGGGCTGGTGGGATTTGTTTTCTATTACGTGGTGAAGTGGTGAGAGACAGTTGTCAGTTGTCAGTGGCCAGTTGTCAGTGATCCGGTGGCCAGTTCGGTTGTTGGTAACGCAGTTGCGGTCTTTGAAAACCATGCGGTCATGAGTGGCCGAAGATTTTGGTCTAGATCTTTGAATAACGAATGTCCGAGCCCGAAGGGCGAAACTGATTTTAGGCCCCGGTCGGGAGCCGCGGGGTTGGCTACCCCTCGAAGAGCTGAGTCCCGTAGGGACGGCAGATCTTGGCGGACGGTAGAGGTCCTTCGACTCCGGATCGCAGAAGACGCGATCCTGCGCTCAGGATGACAGCGAGGTTTTGACTTAGCTAATTGCTGACGGCTGATAGCTGAATTGCTGAGAGCTATTAAATTATGTACAACCATATTCTTTCGATCGTCTTATTTACGCCGCTGGTGGGAGCTGCGCTCCTGCTGCTGGTGCCCAAGGAAAACAAGAACGCGATCCGCTGGATCGCCAACATCTTCGCGTTCCTCGGCTTTGCGGTTTCGTTGCCGCTGATTCCGTGGTTCTGGGCATTGAAGGAGCGCGCCGGCTTCCAGTTTGTCGAAGGCGCGCCCAACAACTGGATCCCGACCATCGGCGCCGGCTACGTCCTCGGCATCGACGGCATTTCGTTCCTGCTGATCATGCTGACCACGCTGCTGGGCGCGATCTCGATCCTGTCGTCGTGGAACGCCATCCAGGACCGCGTCAAGGAATATTACGTCTGGTTCCTGGTGCTGCAGACCGGCATGCTCGGCGTCTTCATGGCCAACGACATGTTCCTCTTCTTCGTTTTCTGGGAGGCCATGCTGGTGCCGATGTACTTGCTGATCGGCATCTGGGGCGGACCGCGCAAGCTCTACGCGGCGATCAAGTTTTTCCTGTACACCCTGTTCGGCTCGGTGCTGATGCTGCTGGGCATCCTGTTCCTGTACTTCCATCACCACACCCTGACCGGCGTGTACACGTTCTACCTGCCCGACCTTTACGCGACGGCGCCGAAGATCGGCGGGCACGCGGCGATCTGGCTGTTCTTCGCCTTCTTCCTCGGCTTCGCGATCAAGGTGCCGATGTTCCCGTTCCACACCTGGCTGCCCGACGCGCACGTCGAGGCGCCGACCGCGGGCTCGGTCATCCTGGCCGGCGTTCTGCTGAAGATGGGAACGTACGGCATGATCCGCTTCTCGCTGCCGTTCTTCCCGGCCGTGGCGATGACGCCGTGGGTGCGCCAGTTGATGATCACGCTGTCGCTGATCGGCATCATCTACGGCGCGCTGGTCTCGCTGATGCAGAAGGACATGAAGAAGCTGGTGGCGTACTCGTCGGTCAGCCACCTTGGCTTCTGCACGCTCGGCATCTTCGCGCTGAGCCCGCTGGGCCTGAGCGGCTCGGTGCTGCAGCAGATCAACCACGGCATCTCCACCGGCGCGCTGTTCCTGATTGTCGGCATTCTGTATGAGCGGCGGCACACGCGCGAGATCGCGGAGTACGGCGGCATCTCGAACGTGATGCCGGTGTACGCGACCATCACGCTGATCATGTTCATGTCGTCGATGGGCCTGCCGCTGCTGAACGGCTTCGTCGGCGAGTTCACCATCCTGCAAGGCACGTTCATGGAGAACAAGATCTGGGCCGCGTGGGCGGTGCCGGGCGTGATTCTCGCCGCGGCGTACCTGCTGTGGCTCTATCAGCGCGTGTTCTTCGGCAAGGTAGAAAATCCCAAGAACGAGAAGCTGCTCGATCTTTCCGGACGCGAGCTGGCGACGCTGATTCCGCTGGTGATCATCGCTTTCTGGATCGGCCTGTATCCCAAGCCGTTCTTCCAGATTCTCTCCACGCCGGTAAACAACCTGGTGGCGACGGTGCGTCCGGATTATCCGGGCATGCATCAAGCCGGTGCTGGCGACGCAGCCTGTCGCTCCGGCAGAAGCTCCGGCTAGCGGCGCCGCGACGGACCCGACGCCAGCCGATGTAGTCAGCCCGAGCGGAGGCGACGGCGCCTTTCGATCGCGGCGCAGTCCGAGCGGTACCTGCTATTCGGTCGAGCAGCCGGACATAGCAGGTCCTTCGACTGCGCGCCCGCCCGACTCGCAACGTCGGCGAGTCGAAAAGACAGAGCGGTCGACTCCGCTCAGGATGACACCGCATTCAACGCTCCGGCGGCAATCGCGCCGGTCGACCTGTAACCACAGCGGCGGCTACTCTGGCCGCCGTTACGAAGTGAGGATGACCTCGTGACCACCTCGCTCACACAATTTTTTTCGGCTTCCGATTACCTGCTGGCCCTGCCCATGCTGCTGCTGACGCTGTTTGCGCTCGGCATCCTGCTGATCGACCTGTTCCTCCCGAAAGCAGTGGAAGCGGGTCAACGCCTTCATCGCGCTGGCTGGGCATCGCATTTTCCGCCGCCGCAGTCGGCAAGCTGCATTGGGCCTATCACCTGGCCCAGCGAGCAGGGACTCGCATTCATCGACACCGGCTTCATGGGATCGCTGCTGGTCGATCCGTTCGCCATTTATTTCTTCTACCTGTTTCTGGCGGGCGCGGCCATCGCCGTTCTGATGTCGATTCGCTACCTCGAGATCGAGCAGGAGAACCACGGCGAGTTTTACGCGCTGCTGCTGTTCTCCGTCGTCGGCATGATGTGCATGGCCGCCGGCTACGACATCGTGCTGCTGTTCATCGGCCTGGAACTGATGGCCATCTCGACCTACGTGCTGGTCGGCTTCCTGCGCCGCGACAAACGCTCCAACGAAGCGGCGCTGAAGTATCTGCTGCTGGGCGCATTTTCGTCCGGCATCTTCGCTTACGGCCTGTCGCTGTTTTACGGACTGACCGGCAGCACCAACCTGGCAGGCATTGCGGAGGGGCTGCAGAAGATTGCTCGCCACCCGGCCCAACGATCCGATCGTCATCTTCGCGCTGCTGACGACGACCGCCGGCCTGCTCTTCAAGATCGCCGCCGTGCCATTCCATCAATGGGCGCCCGACGCTTACGAAGGCGCGCCGACCAGCGTGACCGGCTTTATGTCGGTCGCGGTGAAGGCTGCGGGCTGGGCGATGCTGCTTCGCATCTTCCTCTTCGGACTGTATCCGCTGCGCTCGATGTACGTGCCGCTGCTGGTCTTCGTCTCCATCGCCACCATGACCGGCGGCAACCTGGCGGCGATGACGCAGACCAACCTGAAGCGTCTGCTGGCGTACTCGTCGATCGCGCACGTCGGCTACATGCTGCTGGGCCTGGTCGCCAGCGATGGCCAGAACAATTCCACCGGCATCATGGCGATCCTGTTTTACCTGCTGGTGTACACGTTCATGAACCTGGGCGCGTTCGCGGTCATCACCTCGCTGCGCCGCCGCAACATCATTGGCGACGAGATCGACGACATCGCCGGCCTCTTCTTCAAAGCGCCGACCGAAGCCATGCTGATGCTGCTCTTCCTGCTGTCGCTGGCGGGAATTCCGCCGCTGGCGGGCTTCTGGGGCAAGTACTTCATCTTCCTCAGCCTGATCCAGACGGGACACTACTCGCTGGCCGCGGTCGCCGTGCTGTACGCCGTCATCGGCCTGTATTACTACATGCGCATCGCCAATGCCATGCTGATGCGCCAGCCGATGGAAACCGAGCCGGTGCGGCTGAGTCCGGCGATGAGGCTGGCGCTGGCGCATCACCGCGCTCGGAACGGTCGGCATCGGGCTGTTCCCGAACTTCTTCATCAACGCGGTGAACTGGTCGCTGGGTCTGACGCAGAGCGCGCAGGGCATGGCGGCGCTGCTGCGGTAAGGTGTGCCGCCGCTCCCGATTTGGAACCACGGGCGCGAAAAATCTTCCCTCGTCCTTGACTTGCGCCATTGCCAATCGCGTAACGTAGTAACTGGAGATCGGTCTGGGCATTCGTGCCCAGGCAGATCTCTTTTTTCTTTGCGCGGTCCCGCCGCATCCGCCAAGCGCTTGTCGCTGCGAGTGAGGCCAGCCCCGCCGGCAAGCGCTTGCCGGTCGTCGTATCGGGGGCCGCAGCCGAAACTCCTGTTGCACCGGAGCTGGGCTCGCAGAGGAAACAGGCTAGCCCAGCGCTCGCGCCTGAAACTTCTTTGACAACTGAAATACAAAGGCTGACGACGAACCGCGCAAGTCTCCGGGGTATTCGGAGATCCCGCCTGCAAGCGGGAATACCCCGGGAACTTGCCTGTATAATCGTGGGTTTGCACACCACATTTTAGGAGCAGCGGTTGCAGCAGGCAGAGATTGGCATCATCGGCGGCAGCGGTTTGTATACCATGCCGGGATTTAGCGACGTTCAGCAAGTCACGCTAGAGACGCCGTTCGGCGCGCCTTCCGACCCGTACATGCTGGGCACGCTCGAAGGCCGCAAGGTCGCATTTCTCTCGCGCCACGGCGCCGGGCATCGCTTCTCGCCGACCGAGATCAACTACCGCGCCAACATTCACGGCATGAAGCAGCTAGGCGTCGAGCGCATTCTGTCGCTCTCGGCTGTGGGCTCGCTGAAAGAAGAGCATCGCCCGCTGGACTTCGTGATTCCCGATCAGTTCGTCGACCGCACGCGTCATCGCGTGGATACCTTCTTCGGCAATGGCCTGGTGGTGCACGTCGGTCTTGGACACCCGGTTTGTGGTGAGCTGTCGCGGGTCGCCGTCGCCGCCTGCAAGGCAACCGGCGTCAATGTGAAAAGTGGCGGCACTTACCTCAACATGGAAGGCCCGCAGTTTTCCACCAAGGCGGAATCGAACCTGTATCGCAGCTGGGGTCTTGACGTCATCGGCATGACCAACCTTACCGAGGCGCGCCTGGCCCGCGAGGCTGAACTCTGCTACGTCACCGTCGCCATGGTTACCGACTACGACTGCTGGCATGAGGAGCATGACGATGTTAGCGTCGAGCAGATTGTCTCTGTGCTGCTGAAAAACGCCGAGCACGCCTGTAGTGTTGTGCGGGCAGCCGTCGCGTCGATGCCGAAGACGCGCGTCTGCAAATGCGGCTCGGCCTTGAAGAACGCCATCCTTACCCAGAAAAGCGCGGTACCGGCGGCAACGCTCGAGCGGCTGCAGTTGCTGGTCGGTAAATATTTCGATTCCGAAAAGAAAGCGGGAGCGTAGGCCTTGTCCATTCTTGTGGTTGGTTCGGTCGCATTCGATACTCTGAAAACCCCATTCGGCGAGCGCCAGAAGATCCTGGGCGGCGCAGCTACCTACTTCTCGCTTTCCGCCAGCTACTTCACCGACGTGCGCGTCGTGGCCGTGGTGGGCGAAGACTTCACGGCCGAGAACGAAGACGTCATGAAGAAGCGCGGCGTCGACACCCGAGGCATCCAGCACGCGAAAGGGAAGACCTTCCACTGGACCGGCGAGTACGGCGAGAACGTCAACGAAGCCAAAACGCTTAATACCGAGTTAAACGTTTTCGAAACCTTTCAACCGTCGATTCCGGCTGAGTACAACAACTCCGACTTTCTCTTCCTTGCCAACATTGATCCCGTATTGCAGAAACGCGTTCGCGACAACATGCAGAAGGTGAAGCTGGTCGGCGGCGACACCATGAACTACTGGATCACCGGCCATCGTGCAAACCTGGACAAGATGCTGAAGGGCGTCGACATCCTGCTGATCAACGACGGCGAAGCCAAGATGCTGGCCGACGACAACAGCCTGCCGCGGGCCGCCCGCAAGGTCATGGAAATGGGCCCGCGCGCGCTGGTCATCAAGCACGGCGAGTACGGCGCGACCATCTTCTTCCGCGATCACGAGTTTGGCGCCGGCGATCATCCCTTCCGCGCTCCGGCCATGCCGATCGACGAAGTGCGCGATCCTACCGGAGCAGGCGACAGTTTCGCCGGGGGCTTCATGGGATACGTGGCGTCGCAGGGCGAGATCAACCGCCGCGTGCTGCGGCATGCCATGTTCTACGGCAGCGTGATGGGATCGTTTGCCGTCGAGCGCTTCGGCACCGAGCGTCTGCAGTCGCTGACACGCGAAGAGATCGACCAGCGCTTCAATATGTTCCGCGAGCTGACGCACCTGGACTGAGAAGGCCGCCGTTCAGCATTGTTTCGGCGAGCCGGGCGCTAGGCCCGCGTCTTGTCGTTAATTGCGGCCCAGAGTTGGCTCCAGCCGAGGGTACGGCCAGAGCTTCTTCCTTTCGTTACTTATCACGTCGCGTTAAACTAACTCGCATGGCATTCCATGTGACCCCGGAACTCGAAGCCAAATTGGACGAGTTGGCCCAGCGTACCCATCGGGACAAAAGCGAACTTCTGGAAGAGGCGGTCAATAACCTGGTTGCCTACAATCAGTGGTTCGAACGCAAGGTAACCGCGAGCCAAGAGGCGGCGGATCATGGCGATGTGGTCGCGGACGAAGACGTTCGCGGATGGCTAGAGCAGCGAGAACGCCCCTAAATGCGTGTCGAATGGTCTGGCCATGCGGTGTCCGACCTGAAGCAAATTTCCGAGTACATTGAAGCTGACCGCAGCCTGGAAGTCGCCAATCGGGTGTCGCGGTCCATCTACGACGCAATTCAAAGTCTGAAAGAAATGCCCAACCGTGGGAGGTCCGGACGTGTGCCCGGTACACGGGAATTGAGCCTGCTTCCACTACCCTACGTAATTGTCTATCGTGTTGGACCTGAGCGCGTCCTCATTCTCAGCATAGTCCACGGGGCGCAGAGGTGGCCTTAGCGTGAGACCGCCCAGCAATCAAATGCCGAAAACTAGCGCCTCGCCTTCTCTAAAGAAGGATTATCGAGTCAATGGTGCGCGACAATTTCGGCAGCAGCGCAATGAGGCGCGCTTCACCATGCTGCTGGCAGCCGTCTCGGTTGCTGCGCTGCTGTTCTATTACGCCAAGCAGGAACTTCTGCTCTACGGCGACGCGGTCGCCCATCTGAACATCGCGCGGCGAGTGGTTGACAACCGGCATCCCATCGAATCCTACGGGCAACTGGGCACCGTGTGGCTTCCGCTGCAGCACATCGCCATGCTGCCGTTCGTCTGGGTAACGACCCTTTGGCAGAGCGGCATTGCGGGAGCGATTCCCGGCATGCTGGCTTTCGTACTCGGCACGCTCGGCATCTATCGCCTGGTGAACGCGCGACGCCGGGCAACTTGCTGGCTTATCTCGCTGCAGCGGTCTACGCGCTCAATCCTAATCTGCTGTACATGCAGACTACGGCGATGAATGAGCCGATTTTCCTGGCGTTCTTCATCTGGTCGCTGGTCTATCTCGATGAATTTCTGCGGGCCACGAATCCGCCGCTGCCAGGCTCCGCTCTTGCCGAGGCTCAACTCAGTCCGCAACGTGCGCTGGAGTACTGCGGTATCACGATGTATGGCGGCGCTCTCACTCGTTATGACGGCTGGTTCTCCGCGGCTATCTTTGGCCTGATCCTCGTTGGGCTCTTCGTCGCCTGGTATCGTCGCACGGCCGATGCACGGCTCCGCCGCAGCGATGACGAAGTCGTTCGTTGAAGTCCTGTTGCTGAATGCGCTCGTGCCGGTTTACTGGCTGGTGTACACCTGGGCTGTCTCTGGCAACGCGCTGGACTTCATCAACGGTCCGTATTCTGCCAAGGCGATCGCGCTGCGAAGCACGGCGCAAGGCGCTCCGCCATATCCTGGTCAGCATGACGTATTCACTGCGGCTTTCTACTTCCTGAAGTCGGCGCAGCTGAACATGGGATCGCCGGTCTGGGGGCAAGCTTCTGTTCGCGCTGGCGTTGCTGGGCGCTGGGGTGGCGGCGTGGCGCTTCCGGCGCTACGGAGTCCTGCTGCTGCTCTGGCTGCCGTTTGCGTTCTACTCGCTCTCGATTGCCTATGGCAGCGTGCCCATCTACATTCCGGTCTGGTATCCCTTTTCGTATTACAACGTCCGTTACGGAATGGAACTGCTACCGGTCTTCGCGGTGTTTCCGGTGATCGCTGTGATGGCTCTCCGGGATAAGGCGACCTCGGCCGCGTTGAGGGTGATGCTTCCGTGTCTGCTGATCGCCGCCGTCCTTGTCAGCTACATCTCCGCTTACGCTGAGTCGCCAATCACTCTGCGCGAGGCCAAGGTGAACTCGCGCGACCGAAACTCGCTGGAACAGGGACTGGCCGGGGTTCTCATCCAGCTGCCGCCGAACTCAACACTGCTGATGTACGAAGCCGAACATGCGGGCGCGATCCGCCTGGCAGGAATTCCGCTGCGCCACGTAATCTCTGAGGCCGAGCATCCCGATTGGGAGTTGGCTCTCCTCGACCCGGCGCATCGTGCAGACTACGCGGTCGCATGCCAGGGCGATCCGGTCTGGGCCGCGGTGCAGGGTCACAAGGCAGAATTCACCGGCTTGATAACAATAAGCGCCCCATATCAGTCGAGCTGCACGGTGTATAAGCCGAAGGCGGCGCCGGAATCCCAGTAGGCGCTTTCACCAGACCTGGCGACGATAGGCTGCGGGCGCATGCTTTGCTACAATCCGCGCAGTACACCCCGTTATGGCGAGCATCCCTTTTGTCAAAGCAACTGCCTGCGGCAATGATTTCCTGATCATCGACCTCTCCCATGCTCCCAGCGATATGCCCGCCTTTACCCGTCGCATCTGCGACCGGCATAACGGCGTGGGCGCCGACGGGGTTGAGTGGGTTTTGCCTGCCGGCGATGCAGACTTAGCAATAAGGCTCTTCAATGCCGACGGCTCCGAGGCCGAAATCTCAGGCAACGGCACGCGCTGTGTCGCGGCGTGGTATTGCGACCAGAATCACCGGAGTTCGGTTGTGATTCGCACAGGTGCCGGGCTGAAGACCTGCGAGCTAAAGTCGCGTGACGGCCACGAATTCGAATTTCGCAGCTCGATGGGAGCGCCCGAGATCGGCGGCGACCTTACCGTTGACGTCAAGGGCGGCAGGGTGACGGGCATCCCGGTATCGATGGGCAATCCGCACTTTGTTGCGTTTGTTTCGGAGTTCGAGCCGGGCTGGCAGACGGTCGCCGAACAGATCTCGATGCACCCGGACTTCAAGCAAGGCATGAACGTCGAGGTCGTAAAGGTCCTGGGCACGGGAGAAATCGACGTGCGGTTCTGCGAGCGTGGCGTGGGCGAGACCATGTCGTCGGGCACAGGGTCGAGCGCGGCCGCGGTCGCTTCCATTCATGTCGGCAGGGCGAAGTCGCCGGTCCGCGTGCGGTCGCTGGGTGGAGCACAGACGGTGGAATGGGATCGCGAGGTCTTCCTCACTGGACCTGCCACGCTACTCTGCCGCGGCGAGTTTTTCAGTTAAGATAAGCCTTCCTCATGAGCTCTCATTCGCAGCCCGAGCGCGTCCGTCCCGCGGCCCTGCAACCCGGCGATACAGTTGGAGTTGTTGCGCCCTCCAGCAGTTTCCGGCGCGATGAGTTCGAGGCGGGATGCGCGCACTTGTTGCGTTTGGGATACCAGCCGTTCTACCTGCCGTCAATCTTCGATCGCGAGCTGTATTTTGGCGGGCCGGTTCGCCGACGTGTCGACCAGTTGCACGAGATGTTTCGCCGGGCTGAGGTGAAGGCGATTCTCTGCGCCCGCGGCGGCTATGGCTGCAACTACCTGCTGCCGCATCTCGACCTCGAATTGATTCGCGCCAATCCCAAAATTCTTGCCGGCTGCAGTGACGTGACTACGCTGCTGACGTATCTTTGCGATGCGGCTGGTCTGGTGACCTTCCACGCGCCAATGGTCGCCGGAGATTTTGCCCGGCCGGATGGAATGGACGAGTCGAGTTGGAACGCGGCTGTCGCCTTCGACCAGTCGTACCGTCGCGACTTTGGAGCCGCGGATGGTATCCAGGTGCTCAAACAGGGAAGCGGGGAAGGCGTTCTATACGGCGGCTGCCTCTCGCTACTGGTCGCCTCGCTGGGGACGCCATACGAGATTCAGACCGACGAAACGATATTGTTCCTCGAAGATCGCGCGGAACGCCCCTATCGCATCGATCGCATGCTGATGCAGTTGAAGCTGGCAGGGAAGTTCGACGCCGTACGCGGTATCGTCTTCGGCGAGATGATCGACTGCAATGAAGCCGGCGCGCTGGACTATACGCTACCCCAGGTCATTCATGCGGATCATCGGCTATCTGGATGTTCCTATCGTTTTCGGGCTGAAGTCGGGGCATGTTTCCAGCCGCGCGCTGACTCTGCCCTTTGGAGTGAAGGCGAATATCGTGGCGAGTGCGGCGGGGATGGTACTCAGCTACCAGGCGGCGGTGCAAAGGAGACCGGCGGTGGTACGCGATTGAGTTTTCGAGGAACAGCTTCTTGACGACATCGAAACACATACACCTGATCGGCATCTGCGGCACGGCAATGGCCTCGCTGGCGGGCATGCTCAAGCAGCGCGGATTCCGAGTCACAGGGTCTGACGCTGCGGCATATCCTCCAATGTCAGACTTTCTGGCTTCGCTTGGCATCCCGGTCTCGCAGCCGTTCAGCCACGCCAACCTGGAGCCCCGGCCCGACCTGGTGGTTGTGGGCAATGCGATTTCCCGAGGTAATGTTGAACTGGAGTTCGTTCTTGACGCAGGTATGCCATTGCAATCGATGGCGCAGGTGCTGCACGACGAATTCCTCATGGACAGAGAGCGACTGGTGATCGCGGGAACCCACGGCAAGACCACAACTACGTCGCTGGTCAGCTGGATTTTGCACCACGCCGGCCGTTCGCCCAGCTTCCTAATCGGCGGCATTCCGGAAAACTTCGGCAGCTCCTTCGCGCTGGGTCAGGGCAAGGAATTCGTCCTCGAAGGCGACGAATACGACACCGCCTTCTTTGATAAGGGGCCGAAATTCCTGCACTACTTTCCTGACGCTGTCATCCTGACTTCAGTTGAATTCGATCACGCCGATATCTACAAGAATCTTGACGAGGTCAAGACGGCGTTCAAGCGGCTGGTGAATCTGATTCCAAGACGTGGTGTGTTGATTGCATGGGACGGACATCCGAACGTCGACGAATGCGCCAGCCGTGCTCTGTGCCGGGTCGAGCGCTACGGATTTGCCAAGAATTCGTCATGGCACATCTCCGACGTCGAGTACTTGCCGGACGAAACCCGCTGGAAGCTCTCACGCGATGGATGGGAGCCGGCCCAACTGGCGTTTCCGCTGGCCGGCGAATACAACGTGCTGAATGCAACAGCGGCGGCCGCGCTGGCCTGTCACTGCGGGCTAACCGTCAGGGCGATCACGAATGCGTTGCGTGAATTTCGCAGTGTAAAGCGGCGGCTGGAAGTGAAGGCCGAGATCGGCGGAATCACGATCATTGATGACTTCGCGCATCATCCCACGGCGATTGCGCAGACGCTGCAGGCGGTGCGCACACGTTATCCCGGGCGCCGCATCTGGGCAGTGCTTGAGCCGCGCTCGAACACGCTGCGGCGGGCCGTGTTTCAGCATGAACTCGCGCAGAGCCTGGCAGTCGCCGATCAGGTGATTCTCGCCGATGTGTTCAAGTCGGAAGCGATTCCTGAGGGCGAACGTCTTGACCCGGCTGCCGTGGTCGCCGACTTGAACGCCAACGGCAAGCCGGCGCGGCTGTTGCTTGATGCCGATGCTATCGTTGACGCGATCGCGCCGGAGCTTCGGAGTGGAGATGTGGTCGCCATCCTCTCCAACGGCGGCTTCGGCGGAATCTACGAGAAGCTACCGGCCAAGTTGAAGTCGCTCCATGAGGTGACGACGACCGCGTGAGCCGCATCCGCACAACTCTTGCCTGTTGGTTCCTGATGCTCGCCGTCGGTTTACCCTTAACGAATGCCTACGCGGCGACCTCGGTCACCTGCGCGACTCCGGCCAGCCCTGAACCTGAGGCGACCGAGTACTTCGTCTCGCTGAGCGATCCCGCCAGCCACCTGGCGCATGTGAGTATCCGGCTGCACGATCGAAGCAGTCGCATTCTGTTCATGCCGGCCTGGAACGCTCTTTATCAGGTTCGCAACTTCGCGGCCAATATCGAAAACGTTCGTGCTGAGGATGCCTCCGGCGCAAAGGTTCTGGCCAACAACGAAAAGACCGGCGAGTGGAGGGTTGTCGCCCCCGCGGGCTGCGTTGTCGTCAGTTATGACATTTACCTGAACAGCCCCGGACCGTTCGGAAGCACTCTGAATGCCGATCACGGCTTTTTCAACTGGGCCATGGTGCTGATGTATTTGCCAGATCTTCGCTCGCAACCGATGAGCATTCGCTTCCTCGACGTTCCCACAACGTGGGAGCTGCGAGATGTGCACGTCTTTGGCTCAGCTGCGCCCGGTAAGGTTGAACAGACTGTAGGGGTGGCAGCCAACTACGACGAGCTCGTGGATAGCCCGGCAGAAGTAGGTACCTTCCAGCAATCTTCTTTTCAGCAAGACGGGGCTACTTACCACGTTGTGGTACATGGCAATCCGGCTGATTACGACATGCCTAAGCTCGATGGCGTATTGAAGCAAGTTACCCATGCGGAAGTGGATTGGATGCAAGACCGGCCCTATGACGAATACACGTTCCTGTATCACTTTCCGCATGGACCGGCGGGCGGTGGTATGGAACACGCCTACGGAACCGCCATCGACGTCAATGCCGAACGGTTGCGTGCCGACCTGTTGCCCCTGGCCGAGGTCACCGCGCATGAGTTCTTTCATCTGTGGAATGTAAAGCGCATCCGGCCGCAATCTCTGGAGCCCATCAACTATCAGCAGGAGATGGACACTCGCGCTCTGTGGTTCAGCGAGGGGGTAACCAGCACGGTCGGCGACCTGATGCTGGTGCGCTCCGGGCTGATCGATGAGAAACAGTATCTGGGTCAGGTGGCGGGAGAGATTACGGAGCTGCAGCATCGCCCCGCGCATACCTGGCAGTCGGCGGAGGAATCGAGCCTCGACGCGTGGTTTGAGGGAATCCCGTTTTACCGGTCACCGGAGCGCAGCATCAGTTACTACAATAAGGGCGAACTGCTTGGCATTCTGCTCGATCTTCGCATGCGCCAGCTGACAAATGGCAAGAAGTCGCTGCGCGACCTGTTTCACTACATGAACGACGAATACGCCAAGCAGCACCGCTATTTTCCCGACTCCTCGGGAGTCGAGGCGGCCGCCGAGAAAGTAACGGGCCAAAGCTTCGCGGACTTTTTCAATGATTACGTCTCCGGTTTGAAGGAGCTTCCCTACGACGAGTTCTTCCAGTTTGCCGGCCTGCATCTGGTGACGAACACGAACCGCGTCGGCAATGCGGGCTTCACCACTACGGCGAACCTTGGTGGCCAGTCTGAGGTCTCGGCGGTCGAGCCGAACAGCGAGGCGCAGCGGCAGGGAATTACCGCCGGCGATCGAGTGACCGCGATGAATGGCGCGCCCGCGAGTGCCTACCTGGACAACGAACTTGCGCGCATGTCGCCGGGGACCCTGGTTCACTTTGAACTGGAGAATCGGCGCGGCAAACGCCAGGTCGAGATTCGCCTGACGGAACGTCAGGAAAAATATTACGAGCTGCGCGATCTTCCGACGGTCACCGCCGAGCAGCGCGCCCATCGGGCGGCGTGGGTACGCGGGGACGATGAAACCGGGGCTGCCCATTGATTAGGGCGGTCGCGTTGCTGGCGTTTTGGGGAGTTTCGATCCTGATCGTCGGCCCGCCTCTGGTCCTGTTCGCCGCCCTCACCGGAAATATCAACCCGCTGTATAACATCGCGACGCGCCTCGGCATCCTCGGGGTCCGACTGGTGGGCGTGAAGATCGTTTTGCAAGGGATGGAAAGCCTTCGTCCCGGCCAGAACTACATCTTTATGTCCAACCACGTTTCGAACCTCGATCCGCCGGTACTGGTTCCGAGCATCCCCGGACGTTGTTCGGTGCTGGTGAAGAAAGAGCTCTTCCGCACTCCAATCCTAGGGACGGGAATGCATCAGGCGGACCTGGTGCCCGTCGATCGTTCGGACCGCGAAGCAGCCATCGAGAGTGTTCGCGCAGCGACCGAGGTTCTGAAGAAAGGCTTGCACATGGTGATCTATCCTGAGGGAACGCGCTCGAGCGATGGACGGCTGCTGCCTTTCAAGAAAGGCCCATTCCATCTCGCAATGGACTCCGGCGTTCCGGTGATTCCGGTTACGCTGCTAGGAACCTTCGAAAGCTGGCCGAAGCGGCGCTTCGCGTTGCGCAAAGGAACGGCGACGGTAATTTTTCATTCGCCGATTGAGCCGCACGATTATGCGGATCGGGACACGCTAATGTTGGCTGTGAGAGATTCAATTGCCAGCGCGTTGCCGCCCGAGCGGCGGTAAAGAGTCAGGCGAGCTTAGGAACGTTTTTCACCTCTCGTTGTTGTCCCGACAAGACCGAAGCGGAGTGTAGGACGCTGCTGCTGGTGCGGATTGGCGGTCTCCATCCGGAACGGCGAGAAGCAGTTCTTCGACACGCCTCCACCGAGCCGCAGCGGCTCGAAAACCTTGGCGAGCGTTTCACCTAACGTGAAACCAGGGATCTGGCGTCAACGGAAACTGAACGCCCCTTCATCTCTTCTGGCGGTGGTGCGGTGTTATCTGTCATGAACATGCGAACGGACATCAGGGTCGCGGACGCCAGGATAACCACAAACATCTGCGAAGCTGTCGTAGTCAGTGAAGTCGGAACCAAGGGCACGATAAAGACGGCCGCGATACTCGAAAACGCCAACACTTGAAAAACAGGTTCATTGCAGTGAAGCACCTGTCTTCCGAGGATGAGACAAGGCAGAAGCAGAAGCGAATCGTCGTGCAAGTAGGCGTGATAGCTGGTCAGCAATGTGACGATGAGCACCAATGAGAAGGCGTCCCACGAGAGTTTCTTCCACCGCTCCAGCACGCACGCCATGGCCGCCAGCAGCACTAATGAGATTGCAAACGTAATTAGCTGCAGCAAAGCTGGCGTTACTCGAGTGTGCCAGGCCGAGTATAAGAAGCCTCGCAGATTTGGCATGCTGGCCGGGTGTTCCCCACCAAACTGGCCTGCCATGCCGGCGTATCGCATCAGCGCGCGAGGGTAGCCGAAAGTCGCCCGCCATCCCACCATTGGAATTGAGACGGCAATCAGGCCGGCACAAGTCAGGACGAAGGCTAGCAATGCTCTTTTCTTACGCCACACCATGAGTGCCAGCAACATCGGTAGAACGAATTGCGGTTTGAAGCTTGCCAAGCCTAGCCAGCAGCCTGCGCGCAATTCCCGGCCGCACTCCAAATTAAGGTAAGCGAGAACGAAGAACAGCAACATCAGGATGGCAGGCTGACCCTGTATCAAAGCAAGGATTGCTGGGAGGAAAAAAAGAGGAGCAATCAAGGTTACGACGAGGGCCTTAGGGCCAAGATCAAGGCTCCTCCTGAACAGGAATGGCAGCGCGAGCAGTATTGCGACGTTCAGGGTGTACCAGACAAACGCTGCCTGACGAAAAGGCAGTTCCGCGATCGGCACGAACAGAACAAGCGTGAAAGGCGCGAAAACAAAGGGCAGGGAAATAGCGTTTCCGTCCGCATCTACGGATTTGGTTCCCAGCGTGTCATCGTAGTCGCGTTCTGCAGATAGTTCATAGATTCGGTATCCATCCCCTTCGAGGACCATTCTGCCGGCGCGGTAGAAGCAGGCAAAATCGTTCTTGGATCGGCCGAAGACGGACGGAGCAATCCGGAGGTTCAGGAACATATAACCAGCAAATGCAATCAGAACCGCAGCGGCAATAGCTTTGCGGTCTCCCAAGCTGCGGATCACGGCCGGACTTTCGCGCCGCCAAATCTAACTCGCCAGCAAGCTGCGTAGCAGGCGAGAGCCAGCAACACTGACCAGGGGTAGAGCCATGCCGCCACGAATGGAAGTTGCCACAACTTCAGTCCTGAGCCGGGCACGATAAGGTTTGAAACCGCGAGCCCCAGCGAGGCTGCCGCCCCCGCGATCAATAACGCCCAACAGCAACCCCAGAGCAGCTCAAAGATCTGTCCGGCCGTTTTGACTTCTGCTGGTGTGCGCACCAACCACAGAGTTGCCGGCAACAGGAGGATCTCGTTATACAGAAGAAATGGGAACAGCAGCTGAAACACAGCTATCGAGAAGCTGATTGCGAAGAGCAAATCGACTTCGCAGAACTTGTGGCTTATCCAGGCAGTTGCGATCACAAGCAGGGAGGCTGTCCCCCAAACGAAATGTGCATGAAGCAAATCAGCCAGCAGGGGTTTGCTGCCGGCATAGTCCGAATAGGCGCGAATGGTCGTGAGCCATTGAGGAAACCAGCCGGGGACCAAGACGTCGGAGGCAAGTAGTAGCGCGGAAAGGGAGCAGCCGTATGCCATGACGAATCGTTTTCGAGTGTGCCACTGGGCTGCTGCCCAGATCGACAAGGGCAACAAGACCGCGACCGCCAGCTGGGGCTTCGCGCTGCAGAGTGCGGCCAGAATCCCCGCCGGAACGAGCCGCCCTGAGTGGACCCAATACACGACCACCGCTAACAAACCAGCGATAAGAAGCGACGGCTGGCATAACTGCAGTCCCAGGATCGCGGGATAGCTGGCAAAGACAAACAGCCCCACAATCACGGTCGCTGCCGGCTGCCACCCCCGCCATCTGCACCACAGATGAACGGTGGCGATTGTCGATGCCAGGCAGCCAGCGAAAGCTAGGATTCGGGCCACGGAAAACGGGACGACCGCCAACGGTAGAAACAGAAACGCGAAATAGACAGGGTAAGCAAATCGCTGCTGATTGACTCGCTTGCCCGGCGGTGTTGAGCCGTAGCTTGCCGCCTGAATTTGGTCCGTTACCTCCTGACGGTAGGGATTGCCCCTTTGCAGAATCTCTCTGACGCCGAGCCATTCGGGAAAGAGACCTTGCTGAACGGTTGGCGCTTTCCCTCCCAACGCGACGGGCGCGATGACCAATGCGAAGTAGCATCCCGACAGGAGGCACAGAGACGAGACCGCAAGCATGCGATTGAGACGACTTTGCCAAGGACGGAACGTAATTGCAGAAATGAGCGTCGGGTGGGCGCGTCGAAGACCGCCGCTCGTCCAACTCGAGCTCGCCCGTGAAAACGTCATTCGTGCAAAATATCGGTTTCCCTGCCTGGGATCTTGAGAAGAAGTACAACGATTGTCAGGGCTCGTCTAGAGCCGACTGTGTGTCGGCACCATCTGTTGCACCACTAAGATGCTAAGAAAAGGGAGTCTAAGATAACGGTTTGGGTGGGATTTTTCCACTGGGACGGCGGCTAAAATACCCGATTCGTGGGGAAATGTTCATCTACAATGTTGCAATTCCTTGCATGTTGGAAATTCTAAGTAGAGCATTTATAAGGCAATTTCGCGGAATGTGGATTGCAATGCGATAAAGAGAGCCGTAGTCCGCCCAGTCGCTGGGTGCGACATCGGTCCACCTAACCAACTGAATTCACGGTTAGCTCGTCATCCGTTGACCGTTTCTGAAGAAGTTACGGCCGAGGGATTTGTCTAGTTCTAGAGAAAGTCTACGGCTAAGGATGCCGGACCGAGAGCCAACGCTGTTTAGCCGCTGTGGGGCAGGCGGCGGGGATCTCAAGACATCCGAGCGGTAGTGCGTTGGGGACTCTGTGGCGCCACGCGGAGCGATCCCGGCCAGGAGGTTTGTATCTGCGCCATTCGAATTGCGTCCGTGGAGGATCAGAAGTCTCTCCATTGCAGTGGGCTAGAAGGCATTTTTGCTCTCGCTTTTCCCTCTGCAAACGTGGTTCCGGATATGAGGGCTGGTGTGGTGCGTAGCAGTTGTTGAACCGGTGACCTAAGGGGGAGGGAATATGCGTCGGTTGTTGCTGTTGGCTGTTCTGATGTGTGTATTTGGGTCTGTCTATGCTCATGCGGATCCTACCGAATGGCAATTTGTGAATTGGAGCGGTGGCGACTGGACGAATGGGTACCCGTATTTCATTGAGCCCGTCAATGGTCCCAACTCTCTGATTTACGCAGTGATGTGCGACGACTATGCCCACGGCGGGATGCCGGGAGATCAGTGGTCGGCCAACCTAACCGTCCTGGGCAGCGACAATCTTTCCAAGGTGCGGTTCAATAACCTAGTCGGTCCGAACGCTCTGTACGCACTCGAACTGTACGATGAGGCTGGTTGGATCCTGTTACAGACCCAAGTTGAGAATCCCACCGAGTGGAAATCGATGACATATGCGGTTTGGCATATCTTCGATTCCGCCGCTCCCCTGTTTGGCGATGCTTCTACTTGGATTGCCGCAGCTCAGGCGCAGGAACACATTGGCTTCCCCGGGTCCGATTTCAACAAAGTCTACATTCTTACCCCAGTAGACCAGCACGATCCCGATCCCAACAGTATGCAGGAATTCATGTATCTCGGTCAGGATGCTTCCAGCAGCGGCGGTGCGGCTAGCGCTTCGACACCCGAGCCCGGAACGTTCCTGTTGCTCGGGACTGGCATACTGGCAGTGCTGCGAAAAAAGATATTCAGCTAAGCTTTTGCCGTAAGAACAGATGTCCTTCCCCAAGAAGTAAAAACGCTCCCGAGAGCAAAGACCATCTTGCTCCAGGGAGCGTTTCCAGTCATAATTGGTCGTGCACGCATACGCGCTCCACCCTGATTGCGCTGAAACGCCGGCGCACAGGGCTCCCCTAAAATCAGGGGGACCTTCGGAGTACGTCCGGCAGCACAAATCCCTACAACAGAGGAATCGATGTCGGCAAAGTACATCTTTGTGACCGGCGGTGTCGTGTCGTCGCTTGGCAAAGGCCTGGCTGCGGCTTCTATCGGATGTTTGATGGAAAGTCGCGGACTGAAAGTCACCTTGCAGAAGTTCGATCCCTACCTCAACGTCGATCCCGGCACCATGTCGCCGTTCCAGCATGGCGAGGTTTTCGTCACCGACGACGGGGCCGAAACCGACCTCGATCTTGGCCACTACGAACGCTTCACCCACAGCAAGCTGTCACGCGAGAACAACTGGACCACTGGCCGCATCTACGAAACCATCATCGCCAAGGAGCGACGCGGCGACTATCTGGGCAAGACCGTGCAGGTCATTCCCCACGTCACCAACGAGATCAAGAGCGCGATGAAGAAGGTGGCGCAGGATGTCGACCTGGTCATCGTAGAGATCGGTGGCACGGTCGGCGACATCGAGTCACTGCCCTTCATTGAAGCTATCCGCCAGATGCGCCAGGAGTTGGGGCGGGAGAATACGCTGTTTGTGCATGTCACGCTGGTGCCTTATATTGCGGCCGCCGGTGAGCTGAAGACCAAGCCGACGCAGCACTCGGTGAAAGAGCTGCTGAGCATCGGAATTCAGCCCGACATCCTGCTTTGCCGCACGGACCGCTTCCTCTCTAAGGACATCAAGGGCAAGATCGCGCTCTTCTGTAACGTGGAAAACGAGGCCGTGATCACTGCCAAGGACGTGGCCTCAATCTACGAAGTGCCGCTGGTATTTGCGCATGAGCATGTCGACCGCCTGGCGCTGCATTACTTGCGTATCGAGACCAAAGAACCTGACCTGAGCCGCTGGGAAGACATCGTTCACCGCGTCTACAACCCTAAAGACGAAGTAGTGATTGGAATCGTCGGCAAGTATGTGGAGTACGAAGATTCCTACAAGTCCCTGAAAGAGGCGCTGGTGCATGGTGCGCTTGCTCACAACCTGAAGCTCACGGTGAACTGGATCGAAGCCGAGGGGTTGGAGCAGAAGGACCAGAGCGTTCAAGCGCAGCTCGAGCACGTCGACGGAATCCTGGTTCCGGGCGGCTTCGGCAAGCGCGGGATTGAAGGCATGTTGAAGGGCATTCAATATGCGCGCGAGAACAAGGTGCCGTTCTTCGGAATCTGCCTGGGTATGCAGACGGCTTGCATCGAATTCGCGCGCAATGTTTGTGGATTGGAGCAGGCAAACTCCAGCGAGTTCGATCCGGCAACGCCGCATCGCGTCATCTATAAGCTGCGCGAATTGCGCGGCGTCGAAGAATTGGGCGGCACCATGCGACTGGGCGCGTGGACGTGCAAGTTGGAGCCTGAAACCTTGGCCCATGCCACCTATGGCAAGAGCGAGATCAGCGAACGCCATCGTCATCGGTACGAATTCAATCGCGAATACGAAGGCCCGCTGACCGCGGCGGGCCTGCGCATCAGCGGCGCAACCCCGGATGCAACCTACGTCGAGATCGTGGAGACTTCCCGACCACCCGTTCTTCCTGGGCTGCCAGTTCCATCCCGAATTCAAATCGAAGCCGCTCGAGCCGCATCCGCTGTTCTCGGCTTTCGTCAAGGCGGCATACGAGAATCGTGTCGGCCGCAGACAGAACCGTCATGAAGTTGCAGTGGAGATGTTTCACCGGCCGGAGAAGGTGAAACAGTAGCCTTTTATCGCTGAGACATGTGAGGTAACATTAACGGCATCCCGAGGTGTCGCATGAGAAGGATGCCGTCTCTGCTTTTCCTGGCGTCGCTATTACTTGCATGTTTGCCTGCATACTCTCAGGATCCGACAGATGTTCCGCACGCCCGCGATTTTGGGGCGCGCGAGATGATTTCCAGCATCTTCATTTCGCCGCTGCCCAGCGCACCTTTTCAGGCGACGGTTACAACCGAATGGACAAAGTATCTGCCCGACGGCTCGACCTTCACCCGCAGAAACCGCAGGCTGGTGGTTCGGGATGGCAAAGGCAGGATTTATCAGGAGCGCCGTGACTTGGTTCCTGGTAGTGGAATGCGTCCGAGCCTACTGCTTCGCATCGAGATCAGCGACCCAATGGCGCACACCAAGTATTTTTGTGAGCCTGATCTGAGTTCGTGTGAGTTGCGGGCCTACGACATTCCCGCGAACGCGTTGGTCGCTTCGTCGGAAGAGTTCGACACGAACCGGCCCGTAAACCGCGTGAACCTGGGAGCGAAGGTCATCGACGGACTGGAAACAACCGGAACGCGCGAGAGCACAGTGTTGCCGACGGATCCCAACGGCAGCAACACGTCTCTGGAGTACACCAAAGAATTCTGGTACTCGAAACAGCTTGGACTCAACTTGCAAGTGACACGACTCGATCCTATGCACGGCGACCAATTCTTCAATGTAACCGATCTGAAGCTGGGAGAACCCGACGCGCGCCTGTTCGTTCTTCCGGCAACGACGAAGATTGTGGATCTTCGCACGCCTCCTACCTCAACCAAGCCGGCCCCGGCGCAATGACGGACCGAGAGCTGTCGCAGTCCTTCCAAGTCGGAGACGTAACCATCGGCGGAGGCAAGCTTTTCCTCATCGCTGGCCCTTGCGTGATCGAGAGCGAGGAGCACGCGCTCGGAATGGCCGAAGCGATTTCCGCGATCGCACGGCAGAAGAAGCTGCCATATATCTTCAAGGCTTCCTACGACAAAGCTAATCGCACCTCGATTCGCAGCTTCCGCGGACCTGGATTAAAAGAGGGATTACGCATCCTTCGGAGGATCCGTGATATCGCCAAGATTCCCGTGCTTACCGACGTTCATGAAGCTGTCGATGTTCCGCAAGTGGCGGAAGCGGTAGACGTTCTGCAGATTCCGGCGTTCCTGTGCCGTCAAACTGATCTGCTGGTGGCGGCCGGAAAGAGTGGCTGTGCAGTCAATGTGAAGAAGGGCCAGTTCGTTTCGCCGTGGGATATGCGTCATGCCGTCGACAAGGTTCGCGAAGCGGGCGGCGAGCGCGTCTTCCTGACCGAACGCGGCGCCAGCTTCGGCTATAACAATCTCGTAGTAGACATGCGCTCGCTGGCTATCATGCGCAAGTTTGCGCCGGTGGTCTTCGATGCAACGCACTCCGTGCAACTGCCGTCAGCCAGCGCTGGCGATGGTGCGGCAGTCAGCGGTGGCCAGCCTGAATACATCCCACTGCTCGCGCGCGCGGCTGTGGCTGCCGGAGTAGATGGCGTTTTCATGGAAGTGCACGATAACCCAGCCCAAGCAAAATCCGACGGCGCCAATGCGCTCGATCTGAAACTCCTGCCAGAGGTGCTCGACCAACTCATCGCGATCCATTCGGCGCTGAAGTAGTAAGGCCGACCACGATAGGCTCCCAGTCATTCCGTATATTGTCATCACGAGCGCCATGTTCTTGGCGAGGGATCTGCTGTTCGCGCGCGCTGGAAAGCAGATCCCTCATCGGCCTGAAGGCCTCCTCGTGATGAACAAGAATTCCGCATTCGATCCGCGCGCTTCCTGCGCTAGCATCTTCCCATGACTAAGCTTTTCTCCAGTCCGCGTTTCCTGGCCATCTACTCCGGAGTTCTAACCGTTGCCTTCGCCGTGGTCGTACTCGCCGGCTTCGCCGAATCCCGGCGGAAGCAGACGTTCGACGAAATTGATGTACATCGGATTAACGTCATCGAGCCCGACGGGACGCTGCGCCTGGTCATCTCCAACAAGGCCGAGTTCCCGGGCATCATCATCAAGGGAAAAGAAACGCCTCATCCCGACCGCAGCACCGCGGGCATGTTGTTCTTCAATGATGAAGGCACGGAGAACGGCGGGCTGATCTTTGGCGGCAGCAAGGACAAGCAGGGAAAAGTCAGCAGCTACGGTCATCTCAGCTTCGATCAGTACGAGCAGGACCAGGTGTTCAGCATCGATGCGGGGGAAGAGAACGGCAAGCGCACCTCTGAGTTGCGCGTGATCGATCAGCCCGACCATCCGATCACGGAGGACATTGCGGCAGCGGAGCGCATCGGCAAGCTACCGGAGGATCGGCAAGCGGCCGCATGGAAGCAGTTCCGCGCCACCACGCCCCACTCTGAGCCGCGCATCGTGCTGGGCCGCAGCGATGACCGTTCTGTCGCGCTCCGCCTGAAGGATGAACAAGGCCGCGACCGCCTGGTGATTCGAGTTCAGCCCGACGGGTCACCGGTTGTGGAGTTTCTGGACGAAAACGGCAAGATCACAAGCCGGTTGCCGTCCGCTTCCCGAGACTAGCGGCGGTCCTTCAACAAGTACGTCATCAGGTCGACGTTGGGCGGCCGCTTGCCCAAACTACGGATCATGCCGACAACCTGCCCGCGGTGCAGCGTGGAATGATTGACGAAGTGCCGGACCACCTGCCAGCGTATGTAGGGGAATTCGATCTCTGCCGAAATGCGGCAGCTCAGCGGTTGCGCAAGCTCCTCATCCGTAACCGAAGCCAGCCACTGTTCCAGACTGCTCCATACCTCCGTCCACGATTGCTCCAGATCCTCCAGAGCAAACGCTGCGGGCTTCGGCGCGACGCCGATCTGATCGAGCGGTGGAATCTTATTGGCCAGCAGGCACTGCGTCCAAAACTGCTCAGACACGTAGGCGTGGTGCAAGGTGGCCAGCACGCTGCCATGCGACAGCATAAGGTCCAGGCTTCTGTCGGCAACGGGCAGCTCAGAAGATGCCGACAGCAACATGCGGCTTGCCCACGCGGAGTAACATAAATCCAGTTCTACGGTCTGTCTCAGGTCACCCATGGGTGCTGAGTGTACTCTGGCCGCTGTTGTGCTCGCATAGCCCTCGCACCGTCAATAAGATGGCGGTTCCCATAGGCGTCTTTTCAGGCAACAGATTCAATGCCGATTTCCACCGTTTAAATGGTCGAAACGCCCCTTTTGGCCGTAAAATATTGGGAGTTTCCCAGTTGCTCGCTATCCTCTTCGGTAAGGCTTCAACTGACCGCAGTATCACTGTGTCCAGCTGATTCGCTCTGTATCGCCCCGAGTGGCTGACCATAAAAGGAGTTCTATTTTGTCTGACAAACGCTATCTGTTTACCTCGGAATCGGTAACGGAAGGGCATCCGGATAAGATCGCCGATCAGATTTCCGACGCGATTCTCGATGCCTGCCTGAAAGAAGACGTTCACAGCCGTGTGGCCTGTGAGACTCTGACCGCAACCGGCCTGGTTGTTATCGCCGGCGAAATTACCACCAAGGCTTACGTTGATTTTCAATCGCTGGTGCGCGGTGTGGTCGCCTCCATCGGTTATGACAATGCCCTCTACGGGTTCGACTCCAATACCTGCGCAGTGATCTCCAGCATCAACAAGCAGTCCGGCGATATCGCCATGGGTGTCGACACGGGCGGAGCCGGCGATCAGGGCATGATGTTCGGCTACGCGACCAACGAAAACGCGAATTACATGCCGACGCCGATCTTCCTGGCACACAAGCTTTGTGAGCGCCTCACTGAAGTCCGCAAGAACGGAATGCTTCCTTACCTCCGGCCCGACGGCAAATCTCAAGTCACAGTCGAATATGATGAGAACCACAAGCCGGTCCGTATCGACGCGGTGGTCATCTCCAGCCAGCACTCCGAGACGGTTACCAACGAGGACCTGCGCGCTGACATTCTGAAGCACGTCATTCAGGCTTCGCTGCCGGCCGAGATGCTGGATGAAGACACCAAATACCACATCAACCCGACCGGCCGCTTCGTAATCGGCGGACCTATGGGCGACACCGGATTGACCGGCCGCAAGATTATCGTCGACACCTATGGCGGCATGGGACGTCACGGCGGCGGCGCCTTCAGCGGTAAGGACCCGACAAAGGTTGACCGCTCGGCCTGCTACATGGCGCGCTACATCGCGAAGAACGTTGTCGCTGCTGGTTTGGCAGAGCGCTGCGAAGTACAGCTGGCTTACGCTATCGGCGTTGCTGAGCCCGTCAGCGTGCTCATCGATACCTTCGGAACTGCGAAGATCGATGAGCAGAAGATCGCCGAACTAGTTCGCGCGACCTTTAAGCTGACCCCGAAGGGCATCATTGAGTCGCTGAACCTGCGCCGTCCGATTTATCGCAAGACGGCTGCGTACGGACATTTCGGACGCAACGATGCCGACTTCACCTGGGAAGCGACCGACAAGGCAGCAGCTCTGCGCGAGCAGGCTGGACTGGCGGGAGCGGGGCAGAAGACGGCCAAGGCAGCGAAGTAAATCAGTTGTCAGTTGCCGGTGGTCAGTTGTCAGCAACAGTTGTCGTGGTCGTCCCGATTGCTCGGCACAGCTGTGGGTCGTTGCAGCATGTGCGCGTAAGTCAATGACAACCGCACCGGCAAAAGTAGAGCCCTGAAGGGGCGAAAGAGCTTAACCCAGCGCTTCAGCGCTGGGTTAGGTTCGTCCAGAGGTCTAAGTCCCGTAGGGACGGCAGAGTGCAAGACTTTAAAAACATCGCCGGCATCGGTTCGTCGGCTAGAAACTCGAAACTGTTCTAAGGAGATTATGTCGACCACAACCACTCGCGTCGCCGGCGATATCGCCAACATCGCACTTGCCGATATGGGCAAGAAGCGTATTGACTGGGCCAATCAGTCGATGAAGGTCCTCCAGATCATCCGCAAGGATTTTCTCAAGAGCCAGCCGTTGAAGGGCATGCGCATTTCGGCCTGCCTGCACGTTACGGCTGAAACCGCCAACCTGGCCATTACCCTGCGCGATGGCGGCGCCGATGTTGTGCTGTGCGCCTCCAACCCGCTGTCCACGCAGGATGATGTCGCCGCCTGTCTGGTGAAGGACTACAACATCCCGGTTTTCGCCATTAAGGGCGAGGACAACGAATCCTACTACTCGCACATTATGTCCGCGCTCGATCACAAGCCGCACATCACCATGGATGACGGCGCTGACCTGGTCACCATCGCGTTGACCAAGCGCACCGATGTGCTCGACGGCGTAATTGCCGGCACGGAAGAGACCACCACCGGTATCATTCGGCTGCGCGCCATGGCGAAGCAGGGCGTTCTGCGTTATCCCATCATCGCGGTGAACGACGCTGACACCAAGCACCTGTTCGATAACCGTTACGGCACGGGACAATCGACCATCGACGGCATCGTACGCGCCACCAACTTCCTGCTGGCGGGTTCCAAGTTCGTGGTCGCCGGCTACGGATGGTGCGGCCGTGGATTGGCGAGCCGCGCACGCGGTCTGGGCGCTGAGGTTATCGTCACCGAAATCGATCCGACGAAGGCGATCGAGGCTGTGATGGACGGCTTCCGCGTAATGAGCATGGAAGAAGCCGCTAAGATCGGCGACGTTTTCTGCACCGTTACCGGCAACAAGAGCGTGCTGCGCAAAGAGCACTTCGAAGCCATGAAGGACGGAGCCATCGTTTCCAACTCCGGCCACTTCAATGTCGAGATCGACATCCCCGCACTCGAGAAGCTGTCGTCTTCCAAGCGCACCACCCGCGCCTTCGTCGAAGAGTACTCGATGAAGGACGGACGCAAGATCAACCTCCTGGGCGAAGGCCGCCTCATCAACCTGGCCTCGGCTGAGGGGCATCCGCCGTCCGTGATGGACATGAGCTTCGCTGACCAGGCCCTCTCGGTCGACTACCTGGTGAAGAACCACAAGTCGCTGGAGAAGAAGGTCTACGTGGTTCCGGAAGAGCTCGACAAGCGAGTCGCCAAACTGAAGCTGGAGTCGATGGGCATCAAGATCGACCGCCTTACTCCGGAACAGGAAGAGTACCTGGCAAGCTGGAGCGAAGGAACGTAAAGCAGTTGTCAGTTGCCGGTGGTCAGTTGTCAGTTACGACGACGCGACCGCCATGGCAAGTAGTTGAAGGGCGGCAGCGATGCCGCCCTTTCTCGTTTTGATGTGGCTGCTTGTTAGACAAGCTCGGGGTTGCCGTCTGAAAGTCCTGGTCTCCGCTGCGCTGCGCTCAAGATAAAACCTTGGTCGCTGCACGCCGCCGTCCGCCCGTTGCGCTCAACCACCGCGGTGCCATCCTCACCAGTGTCGCATTGATCAGAATCGACAGCAGCGACACTGCCAGCGTTGCCGAGTAAAACTCGTCGCCGACCAGCCCGTTGGCGTGTGCTACCTGCACCAGGATGAACGAGAACTCGCCGATCTGCGTCAGCCCGATGCCCGTCAACGCAGCCGTTCGCATGGGATAGCCGAACAGCTTCACCACTCCCGCCCACACCACGAACTTGCCGATGACGACCATCGCCAGAATGACGGCGAGCAGTAGCGGGTGCCGCAGGATTTCGTGCGGGTTGATGAGGATGCCGACGGTCACGAAGAACAGCGCAACAAATGCGTCACGCAGCGGCAGTAACTGTTCCAGAGCGCGGTGCGCATAATCGGATGCGCTGATGATGAGTCCGGCGGCGAAGGCGCCCAGCGCCAGCGAAAGCCCCACCGCTTCGGTCAATGCGGCGGTGCCCAGGCAGACCGCGAGAATCACCAGCAAGAACAACTCGTTATTTTGAGAGCGCGCCACCTGGGTCAGCCAGCGCGGCACCAGATATACGGCCAGAATTCCGATCGGCGCCAGTATCAGCGCGGCTTTCCCAAGCGCCATCCCGATGCCTAGCAGGTGATGCGGAGTCAGGCTGACCAGCGCAGGCATCAGGATGGTCAGTACGACCACGACCAGGTCTTCCACCAGCGTGATGCCGATCATCACTTTGCCGTGCGGCGACTGCAGCTCACCACGGTCGATCAGCAGGCGCGACAGCACCATGGTACTGGCGACCGAGATGATCATCCCCATGACCAGGCCGCACATGGCGCCCCATCCCATCGCGGCGCCGATGCCCGCGCCCAGCGCCGACAGCAGGATGACACCCAACGGTCCGCCGATCAGCGAGACCCACTTCACCTCCAGCAATTCGGCAATCGAGAACTCCAGCCCGATGGAGAACATCAGGAAGACAACGCCGACCTCGGCGATGACCTGGAAGGTGTGAGTCTCGTTGACGCGCGGGCCCAGCGTGTACGGGCTGATCGCAATGCCCGCCAGCACGTATCCCAGGATGAGCGGCTGCCGCAGACGCCAAGCCAAAGCACCGCCAAGGATGGCGGCGATAAACACATAAGAAAGCTCTTTGAAGATTGCGGAATGTAAAGGCATCGGGCGCCCCTCAAAGGGGGTGCGGCTATGGTATCTGAAGTAAGCGGATCATTGGAGCGAAGGGCACGGAGATATTCGAAAAGCGCAGCGAAGCGACGGCCGCGTGCTCAACTCTTCGAGTTCAACTGGGACTTCCGGGGAGGTCGGCTTGGCCCCCGCGATCGGCGTGGTGTGGGCAAAACTATGCTTTGGCGCGTCGCAGCTCTTCGCTGCGTCGTCGTTCTTCGTCTAAAACGCAAAACGCCGGCCTGCGCTTAAAAGCGTTCCCGGCAGTTTACGCAGTGTCCGCCGATTTCGAAACGCGCGATGGCAATATGAAAGTTGCAGTCTCGCTCGACCTGCCCTTTCACCCGATCCAGCAGTTCGCTTTCGAACTCCTGGACTTTGCCGCAGCGCAGACACGTCATATGCATGTGGTCGCGTTGCGGATGGCGTTCGTAGAAATGACCTTCGCCGTTGATGTGCAGCAGGTCCAGTTCGTCGACCAACCCCTGTCGCTTCAGCAAGGCTAACGTCCGATAGACCGTGACCCGGTTGATGCGCGGATCGATCTTGACGGCCTTGCGCAGAATTTGGGCCGCATCGAGATGCTGCTTCGCAGTCTCAATGATTTCGAGAATGATCCGGCGCTGGCGGGTCAGCCGGATCCCCCGACTCACCAGTACTGCTTGCAAAGCACCCGGAACCCCGGTCTCTGTGTATGGCATGGATATCTTCTCGCCCCCAAAACAAAGCAATCCGCAGAGGCCTTCCTGCCGGGAATTGGCTTCGCGAATTGCCGTGTTCGATAATGATGCAATACCGTTGCATCTGTAATCCTGCTGTAAATATAGCCGTGACCTTGCCCTTCGTCAATTGAGCTGAACTTGACCGCGTCTGCCGGTTCGACAACTCGGGAACCACCACAAACCCGCATGATTAGCGGCAATTAAGGAGAAAGTGAGGCTGAGTTGCAGTCCAGTGCAACGATGCTGAGACACAATCTTCGCCGTTTCCTTGACATGGACGGGCAAGAAACCGCACCTTTAGTAACGTGGCTTTATATGCAACCGCTGTTGCAAATTACTCAGGTGCGACCTCAGGACCGGCAACCGAGGATCGCCCTCGCCGGAACACGTGTCCGGTTGTGGGGCGTTGGGAGTATGGCCGTGATTCGTCAGCGATTCCCGCAGGCCCGCTTCACCGCTTCGCTGGGGTTGATATTCCTGATGGGACTGCTGCTGTTCCTATCCGCGCCTGTCGCTCGTGCGCAGGAGAAGCCATATTTCGTGACCTATTCGGATGACCTGGAAGAGCCGGGGAACCTCGAAGTGTCGTCAAAGACGGTTCAGGCGGCGCCGAAGTACGGAAATCCCTTCCTGAGCGAGACGTTGGAATTCGAATACGGGGTCACGGCGTGGTGGACGAGCGAAGTCTACTTGAGCGGCCAGCATACCTACAACGACAGCACTATCTTCGGAGGCTGGCGTTTCGAAAATCGCTTTCGGCCGCTTCCGACGCAGCACATCGTCAATCCGATCCTGTACGTCGAGTACGAAGACGTGAATCTGGCGGAGAAAAGCATATTGGAAGTTACCGGCCATGCCAGTATTGCGGACTTCCTGCTGACCAACGCCCAGGCTCGCCAGGATGTGGAGCGTTCGCTGGAGTTGAAACTGATCCTGTCGAGCAACTTCAAGGGCTGGAATGTCTCGGAGAATTTTATCGGGGAAAAGAGCTTTTCCGGCGAGCCTTGGGAATTTGGCTATGCCCTGGGCGCGACCCGTCCGCTGGGATTGGCGGCCAGCCCCAAACCTTGCGTCTGGTGCCGCGAAAACTTCGCCGCCGGCGCCGAGTTGTATGGCGGACTGGGTACCACCACCAGCTTCGGGCTGGAAGCAACCTCCCAGTATGCCGGTCCTGCGGTCGCTTTTAACATTCCAAACGGCCCGAGCATCTCGTTCGGCACCGATTTTGGTCTGAATGCCAACAGTCTCGGCGTTATCTACCGTTTTAATGTCTCGTATGAATTTCAGCAGGCTTTCCGTCATCTGCATCACGACAAGAGTGGAACGCCGTGATGGTCTTTGGATGCCACAGCCTGCAAATGTCCGTCGACGATCCATGTGACAAACGGACGCACTCGGAAACGTAATGAAAATCCTGCGCTCTGATGCTCGACATGTTTTACGGTATGTTGCGATAGCTTTGGCCGTCGCATTTCTTCTCAATGGTTGTGGCTCGGGAAAGGCTCCCACGTTTCAAGCCGCCGATCCGGATCAGACCGGCGCAGCGGCCGGCATCCCGGCGGCGGCGCAAGCTCTTGGCGAACGGCTGTTCCTGGATACCCGTTTCGCGCAATACTTCGCGGCAAACATGACGGGCGTCAATCAACCGCTGGCCGTGGGCGATCCGGTTGTGCAGCAGGTCCAAACCACCTCCGGAACGCTACCGGGCCCATTCGCGGGGCAGTCCATCAACTGCCGCTCGTGCCATTTCGTTACCGAGTTCGAAGGTGTGCCGGGAGCGGGCAATCGCACCTACGCCGATTTCACCACGCGAAGTCCGATCCCGCGCGTGATCAACGGATTCGATCACACGCCGCGCAACGCCATTGAAATGGTGGGATCGCTGCAAGCCCGCAACGGACCAACCTTCCTGCACTCCGATGGGGAATTCAACAGTCCGGTTGACCTGGTGAAAGCAACGCTGACCGGCCGCAACTTCGGGTGGACGCCCGACCAGTACAGTCAGGCTGTCGCTCAGGTGGCGCTGGTCATTCGTCAGGACGATGGCTCCAGCCAGCTCGCGGCCGATCGCTCCAATGGATTGTCCTACTCGACGCTGCTTCTGGGGACCGATCCTTCGATTCCCGCTACTCTTCTGATTCCGGCGTCTTATCGCCTAGACGTGCAGAGCGCGACCGACGAACAAGTCCTGTCCGCCGTCGCCAATCTAATCTCGGCCTACATGCAGGGCCTGCTATTCAAGCAGGACAGTTTTGGCCGTTACACCTCTTCGCCCTACGACGTCTTCCTGCGCATCAATCATCTGCCAACGCAGCCCATAGCAGGCGAGACCATTGCGCAATACAACCAGCGGCTCTATCAAATCGTGTTGTCGCTGAATAATCCGATCTACGTTAACGGTTCCTACGGCTCGTTCCAGTATCACGCGCAGCCGTTCGCCTTTGGAGCGGCGGAGTTGGCCGGTCTGAAGGTCTTCCTCAAAGCAGCAGTAGGCGCTACCGACGGCTCGCAGCACGCGGGCAACTGCTCGGCTTGTCATCAGGCGCCGAATTTTACCGACTTCAAGTTCCACAACACCGGAGCCTCGCAGGAAGAATACGATGCGGTAAACGGTGCTGGTGCCTTTGCGCAGATCCAGATTCCCAATCTCACCACCCGGAATCAGAACTTCAACCAGTATCTGCCCGCCTCCGCTGCTCACCCGAATGCCAGCGAACGCTTTCGTCGCGAAGCGGTTGCCGGTCATCCCGAGTACGCCGACCTGGGTTTGTGGAATGTCTATCTGAATCCCGACATGCCGAACCCGCAGTCGGATTTGCAGAAAGTGGTTTGTGCGCTGGGCAACGATTGCACTGTCGATCAGGGGTTGGCGAATACGATCGCTCAATTCAAGACGCCGACTCTTCGTGATCTTGCCGACTCCCAGCCCTACCTCCACAACGGCAGCAAGCTGGCCTTCAGTGACGTCATCAACTTCTACGTCAACATGTCGCAACTGGCACGGCAGGGATTGCTCAGAAATGCGCCTCCTGAGTTTCAGAACATGTCGCTCAGTCAGAGCGACATCGATTCGCTTGTCGCTTTTCTGAATTCGCTGACGGAAGATTACGACGACAGCTAAGGCTGCAATCCGAAAATGCAGAAAACGGGATGTTCTGACGAATTCGCCCATTCAGCAAAAGGAAGATGTCAGGTTTGCCAAGCGGACGAACTCTGTCGGGTAACCCACTCATTCGCGGTTTTCGAATGAGTGGGAAAGGCGCTCACCCGGGAGTGGGTTCTCATCACACGAAGAATCACCGCGAACTCCCTTGCCGCGTCCTGGCTGCTTTCTTGGCCGCACGGCGACGTCCCGCGGCGCCCTTGGTGCGAACTGCTTTTTGTGCCGCCTGCTTCCGGGCGGTGCTCCCGCGTTGGCGTGCCGAATCGCGGGCCTGCTTCGATAACGAACGGTGCGACGCCGCGGAACGGCCTTCGCGCTTCAGGGCATTTGTCGTCGCGCGCGACCGTTTGGCCGAGGCTTTCTTCGCCGGCGACTTTGCCTTGCGAGTATCGCTGGCAGCTTTCTTGCGTGTGGCGGCTGAGCTCGTACCTTTCTTGGGCGGAGGCAGTTTCACTCCAGCGCGCCGCGCCTTCGACAGGCCAATGGCAATAGCTTGTTTGGTGGAGGCAGCTCCGTGCTTACCTTCCCGAATGTGGTCCATCTCTTCTTTCACGAACTCTCCCGCTTGCGTGCTTGGCGCTTTTCCTTCGCGGGCATCTTCTTTTGCGCGTTCCAGTGTTTCCTTGTCCGGCATGATTCGTTCTCCTGCGCTTAGGGTTGCGCCGGCGATGAGTGACGGTTCGCCGCGCTGTTACTACTTGAGGATGCGGTAAGTGGGCGGCGAGATGGTCTACACTACTGCGGGGTGAGCTATTGCGCTCTCAGGGATGATGCCGGCTGATCAAACTCGCGCAGGAAAGTACCGGCCACTTCTATTGGCGTTGGCGGTTGTGTTTGCCGCGGCGACCGTTGTCTATAGCGTCGCCTGGATGTATTACGTCCGCACCACCATTCAAGTTGAGATTGGCATGGACACGACGCCGGTTCCGGCGGGCATCCAGGTGAAAGATGTCTGGCCCGGCGGCCCTGCCGAAACAGCTGGCCTGCGGCCCAAGGATGTCATCACTGCCATCGATGGCCGAAATGTCGCCATACACGACGGGCCCGACATCCTCAACCAGATCTGGTTGGACTCGCGGCCGGGCGATGTGGTCCAACTGACGCTCAGCCGTCCCGGCGAGCTCGGACCGCTGACCATCAGACCCGTATTCCGCTCAATGAAAGGCAGTGGCGACAGCGCCTCGCTGGCCCGCCGGGGAGCGGTTCAGGTCATCGGCATTTATCCGCTGCTATTTCTGGTGGTCGGGCTTTCCGTCTTATTTCTGCGGATCGAAGACCGCAATGCCTGGCTCCTGGCGCTGGTATTCGCCGGCCTCATCGCCGAAGCGGATATGCCGTTGGCTTTCTTGCGCGCCCCCGACGCGCTGCGGCAATTTCTCTATACGTACATCACCATCGCCAGGAGCGTCCTGCCCGGGCTGTTCTATTTCTTTTTCGCGATATTTCCGGTGCGCTCCCCCATCGATCGCAAGTTTCCGCGCCTGAAGTGGCTGCTGCTGTTAATTGGCGTTTGCCTCGACGGGGGACGAATCAGTAATGGAGAGCGCGAGGCTCTGCCCTTCCTGAATGCTGCTCTGGGCAGACACACGGTCGGCCTGGTGAGCCTGGTCTTCGGCTATGGCTCTGTCCTGCTGGGAATGGTCTCGCTGTTATGGAACATGATCGCCGCGACCAGCGTAGACGATCGCCGCAAGTTGAAGGTGATCGTCTGGGGCACTCTGATTGGGATCGCACCAGCCGTCCTGATCGGGATCCCGTACGACCTGTCTCACGCCGAAACTCCTTTCTGGCTTGGTTTCGCCAAGGGAGTGTTCCTCTTCCTGCTGCCACTGTCGTTCGCTTACGCGGTCGTTAAGCATCGCGTGATGGACATTCCCGTGCTGCTGCGGCGCAGCGCCCGCTATTTTCTGGTGGAGCGCGGCTTTGCCATCCTGATCTTGATTTTTTCCGTCGGTATCACGCTGTGGTTTGGGCAGGCGTTCTCGCGGCGCTTCTCAGCGGGATCCGGAGCGGCGATTCCTATCGGTGCGACCTTCGGCATGCTGCTCTTCGCCGGGGCAACACAGGTGCACCGCCGGGTACGGACGCGGCTGGACCGTGCCTTCTTCCGCAGCGCTTATGACGCGCAGCAGATCCTGGAAAACCTGGCCGCCACGGCATTGACCATCACCGATCGCGAGCATCTGGCCGCTTTGCTGCATCTCCAGATTCACGACGCGCTGCATCCCATGCCTCTGTTGATGTATCTGCGGTCGCGGGAAGGGAAACTGCATGCCTACGCCGGCCATCCGCCCGACGAGGCCGAAGATTTGTCGAGTGGCGCAAAGGTTCTGGAACAACTTGCCGGTCGTGGAGAGCCGGTGGAATTGGATCCGGCAACGTTGCGCGGCACTCCCATGGAAGGTCTAGGGGTCGAGTGCCTGGTACCCATTCGCGGCGCTGCCGACGGCGAGCTTCAAGGGCTGATGGCGTTGGGGCCACGTCTTTCCGAAGAGCCTTATTCCACGCGGGACAAGCGACTGCTGGCGTCGGTTGCCAGCCAGGCTGGGATTGCGATGCGCAGCATCTCGCTGGCGGAAGAAATGGCCGCGCGCATGGAGGCAGAGCGTCGCGCCGAGCAGGAAATGCAATTCGCGCGTCAAGTGCAGACCCGCTTGCTGCCACAACAGGCTCCGGTGCTGAAGTCCCTCGACACTGCCGGCAAATGCATCCAGACACGAGCCGTTGGCGGCGACTACTACGACTTTCTCGAATTTGGAGCGGGCAAGCTGGGACTTATCCTGGCTGATATTTCAGGGAAGGGAATGTCAGCCGCGCTGCTGATGGCGAATCTTCAGGCCAACCTTCGAGGCCAATATGCCCTGGCGATGGAAGATTTTCCGCGCCTGCTTCGTTCGGTGAATTCTCTGTTCTACAAGAACACCGAAACCAGCAACTACGCCACCATGTTTTTCGCCATCTATGACGATAAGCAGCGCACGCTTCAATACGTGAACTGCGGACACAATCCTCCCATTCTGTTGCGGAGCAGTGGCGAGGTAGAGCGGCTGGAGGCGACTGCGACGGTCCTGGGGCTGTTCGAGGAATGGGATTGCACCGTAGCCGAGCGGAAGCTGGAGGCCGGCGACGTGCTGGTGATTTATACGGATGGGATTTCCGAAGCCGCTGAAGGCGACGATGCCGAAGAGTTTGGCGAGGACCGCCTGATCGCCAGCGTGCGCGTTCACCAGCCTCAGGCTTCCGCCGAGATGCTGGACGCAATCGTCGCCGAGGTGCAAGGCTTCAGCAAAGGCTGGCAAGCCGACGACATGACGCTGATCGTGGCCCGCCGCGTGTAATCAAGATGAATCGAGGCCGCAACGCCCGCAGCCAAGGCTGGGCGCGGTGTCGCGACACCAGAGGGTTAATGTGATTTCAGCTCAGTGTTGCTCACGCCGGCTTTCTGCGCAGGAGCACCTTGTGCTTCGTCCGCGGTGATTATGAGCAAGAATTTACAAAATTGCCGATGGCGCCGACTCCGGATTTCCAAGGCGTTGCCGCGTCTCACCGCCTCGCGAAGCGTTCCTCCGCAGAACCGCTGAGCTTTGTTGGATTTGAGAAGGGACATCGAATCAGGAGCCAATTCGCATTACGGCGACCTGGCGCAACCGTCCGAATCGGGAAGTAAATCCCGCCGCAACATGATCTTCCGGCCGTTTTGCTATCGAATTCCCCAGTCTGATTGTCTAATAGAAGAGGGGGGCGCAGTGCGCCTCTTCCTGTCTATTTCCTTGTCGTTCAACGGAACAATTGTTTATTCGGCGACGTACTAACTAACAGAAACAGAAGTGGCTGCCCGTTGGCGGAGGGTGCAGTGGCAAACGGAAAGAATCATAATAAGAAGAAGCGCTGGATTATTACTACCGTAGTGGTGGCCGCGGTGTTGTTGCTGATTGTTGTGGCTGTGGCGGCAACTCGTGGCGGCACCAAGATCGATCCCACCAAGCTGGCGAAGGCGGAAAAGGGCGACCTGGCTCGGAGTGTTGTGGCAACCGGGAAGGTAACTCCCATCACCAAGGTCGAGATCAAGTCCAAAGCCAGCGGCATCGTGAAGAAGCTTTACGTCGATACCAACGACCACGTTAAGCAGGGTCAGGTGCTGGCCGAACTCGACAAAATCGAGATTGAAGCGCAGGTGAATTCCGCCAAGGCGCAGTTGCTGTCGTCGCAGGCCAACCTGAAGAGTGCCGAGGCCGATGAAAAGCGTGCCGAAGTCGATGCTCAGGGCGTCGACATCCCCACGCTTCAGCGCGCCTATCAGCGTGCTCAGGAAATGTCCAAGGACGGCGTGGTCTCGCAGTCGACTCTGGACGATGCGCAGCGCAGTTACATTCTCGCCGTCAACAAGCGAGATGTTGCCCGAGCTCAGCTGATTGTGAATAAGGCAAAAGTCTCGCAGGCACAGGCCGAAGTGGAAAAAGACGAAGCCAGCCTGAAGCAGTTCGAAGAGCAGCTCAGCTATACCACCATCACTGCGCCCATCGACGGCGTGGTGCTGTCGCGTGACGTAGAAGTTGGCGATGCGGTCAGCTCCATCCTGGTACTGGGTTCGGGTGCGACCCTGGTCATGACGCTCGGCGATACCAGCGAGGTTTACGTCAAAGGCAAGGTGGACGAGAGCGATATAGGAAAAGTTTATCTGGGTCAGCCGGCCCGGATCCGGGTTGAGACGTTTAAGGACAAAACCTTCACCGGGCACGTCACCAAGATCGCGCCTATGGGCGTCGAGAAGGACAACGTGACCACCTTCGAAGTGCGTGTGTCCATCAATAATCCCGGCGGCGAGCTCAAGGCCGAGATGACCGCCAACGCCGAGATCATCCTCGACGAGCATCACAACGTCCTGATGATTCCGGAATCGGCCATCATGTACGACAAAGATAAGAAGGCGTCGGTCGACATACCGGATCCCAAAGGGAAAGATGGCATGCGCAAAGTCGCAGTCAACATCGGTATCTCCAACGGCGTGAAGACGGAAGTCGATTCGGGCTTGAAAGAGGGCGACCAGGTCGTCCTTCAGCAGTAGCGGAAGCCTTCCCCCAGGGCTGTTCGCAAGGGCAGCCCTGTATTCCGCGAGCCAATTCAGTTCCAGCGGAGCCGCATCATGAACAAACGTTGTTCCCTCATCCTGATCGCGCTGCTGTTCCTCCCAGTTTTCGTGTATGCCAGCAGCGAAGGCCGCTTTGACCGGACGCTACAGGTCAACGGCTCAGTCGCGCTCGACGTGAGCACCGGATCCGGCGATATCACGGTAAAGACGGGCAGCAGCAATCAAGTGGTGGTGCACGGCACCGTGCACAGCAGTAACTGGGTTTTTGGCGACAGCAGCGCCGTGCAGAAGGTCCAATCCAATCCGCCCATTCAGCAGAGCGGCAACAGCATCCGCATTGGCTACGATCTTCCCGACGATGTGAAGCGGCATGTCTCCATCGACTACGAAATCACGCTTCCCGCTGACGCCTCCGTACTGGCGCACAGCGGCTCCGGGAATATTGGCGTCGACGGTGTGCGTTCTACCGTGGAAGCACATACCGGCTCAGGCGACATTCGCGCTCGCGATATTGGGAGCAAGTTCCGCGCCCATACCGGCAGCGGAAACATTAAGGCGGAATCGGTCGCTGCCCCATTCTTCGCCGAGACTGGGAGTGGCGATATTGAAGCCGAGCTGACTGGCTCGGGTGACGTCGAGGCACGCACCGGCTCCGGCACGATTCGTGTGCGCGGCATCAAGGGCGGCGTCCAGGCTCATACGGGCAGTGGCAACATTGAAACGGACGGCACCGTGACTGGTCCGTGGCAGCTTCATAGCGGCTCCGGGAATGTCACGCTGGCGGTGGGAACCGAAAAGGGCTTCAACCTGAACGTGCACACTAGCTCGGGATCGATTCACTCCAATATGCCGATCACCGTGCAGGGCTCGCTCAACAAGAATCAACTGAAAGGCACGGTCAACGGCGGCGGCCCTGAAGTTGAGGTCTCGACGAGTTCGGGCGACGTGGAGATTCGCTGATCTTGAGCCAGGACCGTTCGCGGAAATCGCGACCTGCTTAGTCAGCGGATCCCAGCCGAAGAAGAGCCGCTTTCAACCTGTGGTGCCGCTGTAGCTGCCGCAAATATTCGACTTCGTCTTTCGCGGCTTTCGCGCGAATAACCTCGGCCAGCGCGCCTTTTTCCTGTTTGCTCCACGATGAAAGGTCCTGCACCAGCCAGAGCAATGGAGCGAAATCGTCGAACGCGGTGCGCTCATCCTGATTGAGCCCGGCCGGATCGATATCGAGAACGCCGGAGAGACGCGCTACCGCGGCCTCGCGCATCTTATTTGGGTCGCTTCCAAACTTACTGGCTATTTCCCGCTGCACCGCAAAGCCGAGATTGCGAGTGGAGAATGCGTCCCACAATTCGCGCTGCCCGTCGCCAAATTCATAGAAGGCATGGTGAGCCGCCAGCTTTCGCAAGGTTGCGGCTGAGCTACGATGTCCCGGGCTACGCACCATCCTAGCTTCCTCCCGCTCGGCCAGCGCCAGCAACTCAGGACGGCCGGGCCGAAAACCGAGCTTGCGATAAAACCAGAACGCGCCGGATTTTATGGCCTCCTCATTTTCATGGCCCAGCTGATACGGATACGCCGAAAACGTGGTCACGCCGGTTACCTGATGCAGCAGGTGCAAGACCTTGGCATAGATCCACGCAGTCTCTCCTTCGCGAAACGCATAGAAGGTGTTGAAGCCGACCTCCATCCATTCAAAGAGCGAAATCGCCTCAAGATAATTGATGGGGACGCCGTTTTTCAGTGTGGTTCCCGCGTGGTAGGCGCGCAGCGGCAAGCGCCGCTCGGGCGGAATGCCCCACAGGAAGATTTGCACGCCGCGGCCAACGTCAAACTCGATCACGCTCTCAGGATCGGCGCGGGTGGTTCCATAAAGCTCGCGATAACGCACGGCCAAAATCGCTCGCGCCATGTCCAGCACCTCTTCGCCTTCCCTCCGCGACAACCTGCGAAGCGGCAATGCCGGCGAAGTCAGCTCATCGGCAAGCGAAACCTGCTTGCGTTGCAGCAGCGGTTCGCGATGAAAGAAGAAACGCTGGGGATTGCGGCGCGCCAACGTTCGGCTGTCGGGAGATTCGGCGAGATCCCATGCCAACTCGATCCGCAACGCGTCATATGCGGCAGTCTTTTCCACGGGAGAGAGCGGCAGGCTTTCGATACGTTGCAGCAACCATGGCAGAATTCGCTCGCTGCCGCCGGCAGCGGTCATCAGCCACTTCAAGTAAGGTGTGTCAGCTTCCACCAGGCAGTCGTCCGCAAGCAACGGCAGAAAAGGCGGAAGGCTGGATGACATCTGCCGGCCTTGCTCATCGATGTCCCAGTTTACGGTGATCTGCTTCCCGTGCCGATTCATCAGCCAATGCGCTACATCATAGGTCGAGTTGTCGCGAACGACGGTGTTCGCTACGCCGGAAAATTCCTCATCGTCAAACAGGTCAAGGTTCGCACCACTCTCGCGAAGTTGCTGCACCTGCCTGCCGACACCCGCCAGCAGGGAATCGGCCAACTTCGCGACTCGGGGACTTTGGGGAAACGCGCGCAAGAATAACAGCACGTCATGGAAGTGAACCAGGGATTCGGCATCCTTGAACGTCAGGTTACGAAAGCCGCGAAGCAGCTTCTCGACTTTCGCCGCACAGCCTCTTCCGTAACAATGTCTGCAGTCGTCCAGTTCTTTCAATTTTTTTCGCGTCAAATTCTGGCTCATCCTCAGCTTTCGGGACCTTCGTCTGCAGCGCTTGGAAATTGGTGGTCCTGGGCCGTCTAAACGTCTTAAGCGTCAGCGCGGCTACAGCTTGGCGATCTGGAGCGGCTGTCTCTAGAGATAACGAACTAGGCTCAATTTGTCAGCTAATTAAGAAAACTTTTTCCGTTGAAACCTCTTTTTCGCTGCTTCCCCCATGGTTTTGCCGCCCGTGGCTTCGGCAAAGGCTTGAGTTTTTGGCAGTTCGACTGCAACTGTCAATGCGAATGATTCCAGTAAACGCCCTCTCCGTCGATGTCGAGGATTACTTCCAGACCGAAGCCATGTCGGCTGTCGCGCCGCGCGAGCGCTGGAACGCCTTCGACTGCCACGTTGAGGCCAATACAAACGCCCTTTTCGAGCTATTCGCCAGGTATCACGTCAGCGCCACTTTCTTCTTTCTAGGCTGGGTAGCCGAAAGGTTCCCCGCGCTCGTCCAGCAGGCCAGCGATCTTGGGCATGAGGTGGGATGTCACAGCTATTGGCACCGGGCCGTGTTTAGGCTGACCCCGGCGGAATTTCGCGAAGACACGTTTCGAGCCAAGCGTTTGATCGAAGATGCGAGCGGCGCGCCGGTTTACGGTTATCGCGCTCCGTGCTTCTCCATCACGCAGGCCGTGCCGTGGGCCTACGACGTTCTGGAAGAGCTGGGCTTCTCTTATGACTCCAGCGTGAACCCGATCCATCACGGTTTTTACGGAAACGCAGGCGCCAGCCGGGAGCCTTTCCGCGTCGGTCGTAACTTGCTTGAGCTACCCGTGGCGACCTGGCGTGTTCTGGGGCAAAACGTTCCGGTCGCGGGCGGAGCCTACCTGCGGATTCTGCCCTACGCGCTGATGCGCACCGGCCTGCGCTCCATCAATCATGACGAACGGCGACCTGCGGTCTTGTATCTGCATCCGTGGGAAATTGATCCGTCGCAGCCCCGGTTGCACGCTTCCGCGAAATCGCGGCTGCGGCAATACACCGGCCTTTCGCAAATGAAGACCAAGCTGGAGCGGCTGCTGCAGCAGTTCAAGCTTGGCACGATTTACGAAAACGTATATCTTCCCGCGCGGGCGGAAATCAACGGTGCGGCCGGAGAGCGGTCCGCAGCAAACGTCAAGGAGCGCTGTGTACAGGTGTAGACCATGCGTATCCTGACGTTCACCAGTCTCTTTCCGAACGCGCAGTCGCCGAATCACGGGATCTTTATCCTGCAACGCACTCTGCACCTGGCGCGCCGCGAGGGCAATAGTGTTCAGGTCGTCGCGCCTGTCCCCTACGCACCCAGATTTCTTAGTAACACTTCGCGAGGAGGCGTCGCCACCATTCCGCAAGCCGAGACCCTTGCCGGCCTGTCGGTCCATCACCCCCGGTATCCGCTGCTGCCGGGAGTATCGATGCCTCTGCATGGCGCTCTCATGTACGCCGGGTGCATTCGACGCGTGCGGCAGCTGCATCAGGAGCGCCGGTTCGACTGCATTGACGCTCACTACGTTTTTCCCGATGGCCTGGCGGCGGTGATGACGGGCCGGGCGCTGAACATCCCAGTCACGGTCACTGCGCGCGGCAGCGATGTCCACACATTTCCGTCGTTCGCTACGATTCGTCCGCAGATTCGCTGGACGCTTCGTCACGCTGACGCTGTAGCGGCGGTGTCCACTTCTCTGGCACGAGCCATGCTGGAGCTGGAAGGAACGCTGGCGTCGGCGGAAGTGATCGGCAACGGCGTCGATGCCGGACGCTTCTATCCGGGTGACCGCGCCTCGGCCAGGCGCGCGATCGGAATTGCTGACGCAGACAAAATGATTGTCAGCGTGGCTGCCTTGCGGAACGTAAAAGGTCCAGACCTGCTGGTTCGCGCTGCAGCGTTGCTGAAAAAAGATGTTCCCACACTGAAGGTCGTGTTCGTCGGGCGAGGAGAAGAGCTGACAAATCTCAAGCGGTTGGCGGCGCAGCTCGGTTGTGCGGATGTTTGCCGGTTCGCCGGAGCTGTCGACAACTGCGAACTCAGACAATACTTCGTCGCTGCCGACGTCAGCTGTCTGCCAAGCCGCAAAGAGGGCTGGCCCAACGTTGTGCTTGAATCTCTCGCGTGTGGCATACCAGTCGTCGCGACGGATACTGGTGCAGTCTCGGAGATTCTGAGTGATCCCAAACTCGGCATCGTCGTCGAGGCTACGCCGGAATCAATCTACGGCGGCTTGCGCGGCGCCTTGGCCATCAGTTGGGATCGCGACTGGATTGTTCGCTACGCGCGTTCCCAGACATGGGATGACGTCGCGGATAGGGTGGAGGACTTCCTGCGGCGTTCAACCCGGCAGCAGGTGCCGGAAGCGCAGCCGGCGGTAATGGCCTAAAACCAATGAATCGAGCCGAAACAAATTCGGGGGAGCTGTTGATCGACGCGTCGACTGCGGGCGCGCTGCCTGCTGACCGCGCTAACAACGTGACGGCTTCGATCAATCCGGTACCTGCCGTTGTCATCACGCCATTGTTGATCGCGGCTTGTGTCGTGGTCTTCTGCGCGATGAAGCTGTTGCCGATGCCGCACGGGTTGATGGCATCGCAGCGGTCCACGCTATGGGGCGCAAACTTCGGCCCATTGACTCTCGGCGGTCAGCCTTGGCGGCTGTTTACTTCGGTGTTTGTGCATCTCGGCTGGCTGCACCTCGCGGTGAACATGTGGTGTCTGTGGGACTTGGGATCATTTGCCGAACGCCTCTACGGCCGCACAATGTTCCTGACCATTTATCTGACCACTGGCATTGCGGGATCGCTGCTCAGTCTTCTCTGGCATCCATTCTCCGTCGAGGCCGGTGCCTCCGGTGCCGTCTTTGGTATAGCCGGAGCCCTGATCGCATCGTTTTGTCTGGGTGACCATCCTTTTCCTCGAAACGCGATGAAGGCCGTGCTGTTGAGCGTCCTCGCCTTTGCCGGATACAACCTCTTCGTTGGCATTTTCAATGGAGGCGCCGGAAATGCGGCGCACATCGGTGGCCTGGTATCGGGATTGTTAGTTGGCGCTCTACTGGCGTGGACGTCGGCGCGCTGGATGGTCGTCGCGGCGGCGGCCTGCAGTCTGGTCCTCGGCTACGGTCTGATTGTCCGCGCGGAAGGCTACATTGTTCCCGCAGAACGAGGCCGGACGCTGCTTGCCGCCGGACAGAGCAAGCAGGCAATTGGCGACTTGAACGAAAGCGTGCGCAAGAATCCTGATTTCGCCGAAGGATTTTCCCTGTTGGGACAGGCCTACTTGCAGCAGCAACAGTTTCCGGCGGCGGAGCAGTCCTTCCGTCGCTCACTGGCTCTTCAACCTGCAGCCAATGATGTTCGTTACCAGCTAGCGATGGTTTTGCTGGCCGAGCGTCGCGCCAAGGATTCCATCGCCGCCTTCGCGGAAATCGTCAAGCGCGATCCGGCCAATGCCTCGGCTCGGATCGGAATTGGCACCGCCGCTGCAATGAATGGCAATTTCGAACTCGCGCTGCAAGCCTTCCAGAGTGCCGCGAAACTCGATCCTGCCAATCCGCAGGTCTATGCCGGCATCGGCGTGGCGGCAATGCAACTCAATGAGCCTGATATAGCTGTGGCCGCGTTGATGAAACAGGTTGATATTGAGCCGGACAATGCCAACGCTTTGCTTCAGTTGGCTTTGGCCTACAAAGCGAAAGGCATGCAGAAGGACGCTCAGCAGACTTACGAACGCGCGCTGGCGCTCGCCGAAGTAAAAAGTAAGAAGTGAAGCGGGAGAGAGTTTTGTTAACCACGACAGGTGCGGCATTGAAGGTCGAAAAGAATGGCCGGTAAGAACACAGCGCTAGAAGTGTCGGAAGAGGGTTTCGACCAGGCACTGCCTTTGGGCCCTGAGCCAGGCGTCACGGAGCCTAGGCCGGCACCCGCGGCCGAGGCCCAGACCTCGATGGACCACACCTTGCTGCACGCCATCGCCTGGACCGGCGGCGCCAAGTGGGCCACGCAGTTGGTGACGTGGGCGGCCAGCATTATCGCCGCGCGCATTCTCGCTCCCTCCGACTACGGCCTGTACGGCATGGCCACCATGTACATCGGTCTGGTCTCGCTCATCAGCGAATTTGGCATGGGCCAGTCCATCATCACCTTGCGCGACATGACTCGCCGCCATATCTCGCAGATCAACAGCATCTCGCTCATGTTGGGCGCGGGTTTATGCGCCGTTTCCGTCGCATTGTCCACTGTGATCGGACGGTTCTTCCATGCTGCGCAACTGCCCACGGTGATCATGGCCATGAGTGTCGGCTTCCTCATCGCGGGATTTCAGGTTGTGCCCGACGCTTTGCTGCAGCGAGAGCTGCGTTTCAAAGTGATCGCATCGTTCGACATTATGCGAGCACTGGTGCAGGGGCTGGGCACAGTAACGTTGGCGTGGGCGGGATTCGGCTACTGGAGCCTGGCGCTGGGCAATCTGGCCGGTACGACGCTTTACACCGTGCTGGTCATACTGGCGCGACGGCACAGCTTTGCCTGGCCGAACTTGAGGGAAATCAAGCGATCCCTGAAGTTCAGCGCCGACATCCTTGGCTCCCGCGTCGCCTGGTACTCGTATTCCAATTCCGATTTCCTGGTTGCAGGCCGCGTCTTAGGTCAGGCCAGCCTGGGCGCATACACCATGGCGTGGACCATGGCTGCAACTCCCGTCGAAAAGATCACCAACATGGTGATGAAGGTGACGCCGGCGTTCTTTTCGGCTGTGCGCCACGACAAAGCGCAACTCCAACGCTACCTGTTGAGCATTACGGAAGGCTTGGCATTGCTCTGCTTCCCGGCGAGCGTGGGGCTGGCGATTGTAGCCGATCAGTTTGTGCTGGTCGTGCTGGGCGCGAAATGGCTTCCGGCGGTGCTGCCGATGCAACTGCTCGCCCTCTGCGCCGCGCTGCGCTCGGTTACCACATTGCTGCCGAACCTGTTGAACGCCATCGAGCGATCGCGATTCGTGATGTTAAATACGGTCGTCGCTGCCATCATCTTCCCAGTCTCGTTCTACGTAAGCAGTCATTGGGGAACCACCGGTATTGCCGCGACGTGGATTGTCATTTATCCATGCATCACCGCGCCGCTCATATGGCGCACCGCCAAAGAACTCAACCTGTCGATCTGGAAGTACCTGTCCTCGATGGTTCCGGCTCTACGGGCGTGTGTCGTCATGGGGGCCTTGGTCCTGGGAGTTCGGGCGCTCGAACCGGCGGCCTGGCCGATTCTCTTACGTTTTTCCATTTCAGTAGCCGCCGGGGCGATCACTTACTTGGCCTTCGTCATGTTGGCGGAGAGGCAACGCATGCGGAAATTCTATTTATTGGTGAAGGGTGCACGAGCGTAGTTGCACGGCGTTGAAATTCAAGAGCAAGGGCAGACGATGAAGACGATTGATGCAGACCAGATTTTTTACGACCTCCGCTGGGCCGGCGCGGAGGAAGTCACGACTCGCGAGCGCAACCGCGTCGCGACCACTGTTCAGATGGTGCCTGAGGACTGCCATTCGGTTCTCGATGTTGGCGCGGGCAACGGGTTATTGAGCAACGCTATCGCAAGCCGCGGCAAGTCTCTGCTGGCGGTCGACATCAGCGCTGTGGCGCTTTCAAGGGTGAATGCTCCGACATTGCAATGTTCCGCCGACAACCTGGTCGGCGTTCAGGATCGATCTTACGATCTCGTGCTTTGCACCGAGATGCTGGAGCATCTGGACGAGCCTACTTATCGCGGCGCGTTGCGGGAGTTTAATCGAGTGGCGGGATCCGCGATTCTGATCACCGTCCCGAACAGCGAGAAGATGCGCGAGAATATGGCAGTCTGCGGAGATTGCCATCATTCGTTTCACATCTGGAGCCATCGCCGTCGCTTCACGCCGCCCGACTTGCGATTTCTGTTTCCCGACTTCGAATCGGTTTCCATCAACGCGTTCGGTGACAATCTGCGGCGGTACAATCCTGTCCTTCACTGGGTCAGGACGCGTATGGCGAACGCGTGGGCTGTCGACGATATCAGCCCCTGTCCCGAGTGCCATTCGTTCCGAACGATGACACCGAGTCGGCCAAAGCTCGCTCGTTATTGCGATCTGATCAATTCGAATCTTCCCCATTTGCCGCATAAGCCCTGGCTTCTGGCCTTGTATCGGAGAAAGTAAGGGAAGGTGGCGCTCGCGAGTACTATGGAGCTGTCACTTTGGGTTGCCCGCCGAGACTGAACGCCATTTCAATACTCAGCAGCCGGTTCCACTCCGCCTGACGCGAAAAGCCGGGCTGCTTCGAAGATTCCAAAAACGAAATCAAGGCTTGCGGAGCCAGGACTGACGACGTTCTCATCCGTTGCGTGTCGAGCACTTCGCGGACCTCATCCATCTTCCACAATCGCGAACTCAGGCTCTCCTGTTTGGCGGCTGACTTCCCAGTTGCAAAACGTGAAGCCAATTTGAGCGAGACGCGCTGCCCGTAATATGGCACCAGCGGCCAGAAGCGCCAAAAGTTTCCCACACTCATCGGCGCCGCGGGGTAGCCGTGCTCTAACGGGTATTCCGCCAGCACTGGCTGATACTTCGCCAGCATTTGCCGTATCAAAAGACTTCGCTGCCGTGCCGCATGCGGCGATTGCAGCATGGTCTCCAGCACCGGGCGGAACATGAAGGGCGAGAGACAAGGCCATATACGGTCTGTGCTGCTGGCAATACGGCCCTGCCAATGCTGCATCCTCATCCTGAGATAGGCGACGTCCATCTGGAACGTGTTGGGAGAGCCGGCCAGGTCTGCCGTATTTCGCGTCACCACGGCAGCCATGTGATCGACCAGGTTCACTTGAAATTGTTTCTGGAACAGATCGTTGGCCGAGTTCCACGCATAGCGTCCAGCGGAAAGCTTGTGACTGTCCAACGCTTGCCGCGCTCCGGTGTGCGGAAACAGTAATTCCCACCAGTAACCCCGTGCCACTTCTCCAAAAGAGCCATTGATGCTGATCTGAAAATTCCGCGACAACGCACGATGGATGCGAGTGATCGCGGAGTATTCCACCACGTCATACTCACCGTCCGTCAGTTGTACCGCAGCGCTCAGGTCATCGAAGGCCGGAGCTTCACCCGGAGGCGAGTGAAGGTTCTGCAAGCCCAACTTTGCAGCGAGTCCGCGAGAGATGGTTACGTCGGCACTGTCCGGCGGCCCGGACACCGCCGTAGTGAATGGACGCTCGGCACCAAGAAAAGCGGCGGCCATGGCGCGTGAGTCATATCCCCCCGTCAGATCGCACACGATGTCTTCAAAGCGGTTATCGATTTGCGTCGCAGCCGACACCAGGTGGTTCCACAGCAACTCTGTTGCTTGCGCCGAGGTCAGCGACTCCGGCGATAGCCGACTCGGTTCCCAGTACGAGCGCCGGCCCACTTCAACGCCGTCCTTGAATGTGATCACCGAGGCAGCCGGTAGCTTCTGGATCTCGCGATAGAGGCTGCGGTCTTCATAAATGACGCCCATGCCAAGAAATTCCTGAGACGACAGGGGGTCGAGCGACACTTCGGCGAGCGAAGCGAGCAGAAGGGAAGAGGTGGAAAGGATCGCGTGCCCAGAAATCTGCCGAAGATAGAGATGGCAACTGCCGATGATGTCGGTGATTACCGTTAACTCTTGAGTCTTGGAATTGCCCAGGACAATCGCGAAGAAGCCGTGAATCGACTGCGCAAACTGGTCCAGACTCGCTGAGAAAGCATGCTTCAGCAATCCTTCGGCAGCGGTCGCGCCGGAGGAGTGAAAGCAAGTGCCCGCTACCGCGATCCAGTTTCCTGACGCGACGTCAGTAGCAATACCGGAGCCGAAGCCGTTCTCCCGCCGGAACGAGGTGGCAAGACACCAGTTCTTGCTAACAGTAGATTCAGGAGGGCGCCCGAATAGGTTACGGCCGGCTTGAAGGGCCTGAGGATAAAGATTCTCGGAAGCCGAAGGGTCTGGAGGCGCACTGATCGCGACGAAGATGCCCAAGGAAAGCCCGCGGTACCGCTAGAGTTTTGTTGCTGGAATTATACGGCAGCCGCGCCAATAGCAAGGCCCACTCACGCGAGTGGGCCTTTTGCAGTACCAGTGCTATGGGACCTAGATGCGTGCCGAAGCAATCTGCCGACGCTTCATCGTCCAGATTCCAGCGAATGCGACCAGACCGACAAACAAGTCGAGCCACGCGCTGGGCTCAGGAATCGACGGAACGTAGAAGAAGAACTCCTGGGGCGACGAAGGACTCAGCGGCGTTAGAATCTCCCAGTGGGAGAAGTCCAGACCGTAGTAGTTGTGGGAGGACGCCGTGGTAGCCTGTGCCAGCCACGAACTCTCTCCGCTGACCTGCGGAACGCCACTGCTGAACAGCGACCAGATCGCGAATTGAATCGCCGCGATGGTCGAAAGCGACGATCCGGAGGTAACCTGCGATGCAAGCCAGACGGCTTCGTGATACTGAGTCGAATCGGCAGTTCCGAACCGAGTTCCAGTCAGATCGCTGAAGGTATGGATCGTAGCGGTCCAATTCTCATTCAGGCTAACGCTGTGATTGAAGTCGTCGCAAATGACGGCAATAGGGGTGCCATTGTTGATCGAGACGTAGTAGGGCAACACATATTCGCCGTCTGCGTAGTTCGATCCGTACCCGTACTCGGCACCGCCGACTCCGGTAAGTGTCACGCTCACATTGTTCCCTGCGTAGGCAGCCAGTGTCATGCCCAGCATGCAGGCCAGCAGCGTGAAGCGGAAAATTGTTTGTTTGGTTAACCCTCTCAGCATAGTGTCTCCGATCGCAGTGGCGATGACCTTGTCCTATAACTCTGGCTAGGATGTTGCACCTCGACGGCCAAGGAGTTGGGAAACAACCAAGCAGCAGCGGAATTAATTTATTTCTGCGGCCAAATTCAACATCAATTCGACATTCTATAAATCTTTTGCCTATAGGTAGTTACAAATTCGTGTTATTACGCTTTCTACTTTTCTCATTGTCGGCCGCTCGATCACGGGTCTCGACGCGCTAGAAATCGTCTTCCGTCAGCTCCCATCGAATCGTTCAGTGCAGGAGTTTTCCCAAGGATTTAGTAATCTCGGCTCCCAGAGCCACCCGAAACTGGACGTAGCGGAGGCACCTGGGACAGGAGAGGGTCCTTAAGTAGAGGTGATTTCTGGCGTGGAAGACTCGTCTGTATGCCACTCCGCGTGTCGGGATCTGCGACGCCTCGCGGATCCTGAGGTGACTGCCGGTGCAGGCTGCACGGCAAGGAAAAATAGCCAGGGAAAAAACCAGCCGACTGCAGCTGTCATGACCGTAGTAATGTTGCCGTAGCGTCCCTCAATTCCAGTCTGCATCCACTCCAACGACAGGACCAAGAGAACTAATATGCCGCCCAAACCCACCATGGGCAAGCGTTTCCGGCCGAAGCCCAGGATGGAGAGAGATGCCAGTGCGACAAAAGGCCAGAGATTTTCCAGGATGCTTTGCATACCACTTACGGTCTCGTCCAATTGAACGGCGAAGGGTATCCAGTTGAATGGATGCAAGCCGCCGCCGGCAACCCCATACAGCTCGGCGGCTATGAACCCCGATAGTATGCAAAACATCGCAAGCAATGTTTGTGCGGGCTTCGTCCTGGGCGCGATCAGGAGCATGACAGCAGCAAGGCCCAAGCCGCAAAGCGACTCCGGAGAAATCTGCCGAGTAACGATCGCAGGCTTCAGGCAGAGCACAAGACCGGCGAGCGCTAGATATGTCAGTCGTACCTTGCGGCGGGCAACGACCATGGTTAGAAGCCCCAGGCCGGCAATGCTGAAACCGTATGCGGCGCACTTTGCGGGCAGGAACGACGTCGGATTCAATAGGTTCCGCAGGGGCGCGAGACCTTCCCGAACGCTCGAAACGTCCATGGACGGCACAAACGGACAAAGTTGCGAGCCTACCCATAGAGCGACAGCAAATAGAGCAATATCAGTTGCTAGACCTGGTTCGAACCACTCCTCGCGGGTGCGGCGCAGGCTAAGACGAAAGAGAGTGTCCTGCCGCACAGCCAGTGCGAGAACTGCTCCAATCAGGGTTCCCGCAATATTCGTCGTCAAATCGATGTTCGAGGAGATGCGGGCTGGCAGAAACATCTGGACCGACTCCATGGCGAAACTAAGCACAGCTCCCAGGGTGGTCGCCATCACCACCGACATCGTTCCTGAGCGCAGACGAAAGCCGGTCACAAGGAGCACGCCCAGCGGAATATAGGCGAAGACGTTGGTCAATACGTCCGGGCGCGAGAGATGATCTGGGACGGGAGCTGTCAGAAAGGAGAAAAGAGGACTGGAAGCGTGACTCCAACCGGAAAAGGGATAGAGGCTGCCATAAATGATCAGCAATGTATAAAGCAGAGCCAGGATGCGGATAAGCCCCCTGATGCTCTGCTGGCCGAAATCAGTGCTCTGTGCCGGGATCCGCGAGACTTCTCTATTCGGAGCTTGCGAGCTCATCCAGTGTTACCCGCCTCAATTAGGAGAAATAATGTCCATTTGGCCGGACATGTCTAGAGAAGTCCTGAAATAACTTATTTCCTATATCCACCAAAAATAAGGAAGGGTCATCCCCTTCCTTAAGGTTATGGGGCATCAATACTACGGCGCCAGGTTCGGACGCCAGAGTATTTAGCCACGAAGAAGTTTCTTCCGCAGTCCAGTTCCAAGAGCCAGCAAGCCAGCTCCCAGCACCGACAGGGTTGCCGGCTCGGGGATGCTGAGATTGTCGTCAAAGGTCACATCAGCCGCGCTGCCGTGGCCGTCAATCGTGATTGCTAGAGTTAGGGAGTACGGTCCGCTGCCGGTCAGCGCCGTGCCGGACGTCTTGTTTCCGAACAGGTTCTACCCCAGTTAGATTGAAGTCTGGCTGAGGACGTCCGTGCCCCCGCAAGTGCCGCTCGCACAGAACGCTGTGTTCGCCTGAGACAGCCAGACGTTTGAACGTACGATTGCTACGTTGCCGGTCGCTGGTTCCGGCCATGCTGTTGATGAACAGCTGGTTGCCCAGGGGCCAGTCAGGTCGTCAACGTTAGCATCAACGTGATCGGATGCAGCCCCGTTGGTGGTGGACCGATGTATTGTTGAAGTCCAGCAGTTCGGGCAGGTTTAGGACCGGGTTGGTCCGTGCCGGTCGTTGACTGAACATTCCAGTCCACCAACGGAGTCCAGAGAACTGAAGCATCCAGTTGTGCCAGTTGGTCCGGCCGGCTGTTATGTGTGCAGCCGGCGAAATCGATGTTGTTGTCGCACAGAACGTCTGGTCGTGGAGCCGCTCGACAGCTGTCATCCCCAAATTCGTCCCGGCCCGTGCTGCGGTCGGCACTATTAGCAAGGCCATTGCGAATAGGGCCAGAAGAACTACTTGATACTTTCCTCTCATTCCGTGTACCTCCTCCAGATTCCTAGGTTGCTGGGTGGTTCGAAACCCTTGACGGACTACACCCGTTTCCAAGCTAAGTTGCAGGTTGATCGCCAAAGCCGATGGGTTGAAACTGCTCAGGAATCAGCGGAAATAACTAATTCCGCAGGGGTAAGTGCAAGAAAGTACCTAAGGAAGCTGAACACCGTTGCCGAAAAGAAATTGAGCATATTGGCGAAGGAATACAACAGAAGAAATAATTTATTTCAAGAAGCCTGAGAGGACGGAAGAAGCGTCGGAGTCACTGTGGATTGGTGTTGAAGCCGCGAATGCCATTGTGGTGTTAGGCAAACCCATAAGTCGATTCCTGGCTTGCAGCATGCGCAGTCGATAAGGGCTTGAAGTAAGCGTGTCGCCCACGGAGTACCAAACCCAAACCAGCCTGTGTTCCGGTCCTGTGGCAATTACATATTCGGTAACTGGAAAATGTTGGCCATCAATCGTGGCCGGACGGGTACCGCTGCTCAGAACCGTCCAGGCGCTACCGACTCCGACCAAGTTCAGAGCATTCACAAGTTCGACGCCCCGCCGGTCGTCGGAATAACGAATTACGCATAGAGAGATTTGTTCTGTCAGTGGAAGCATAGGAGCGCGTAACCTTGGACTGCACAGAGATCAGGTGGGGAGCCCACTCCTCATCTCGATCGTCTGTGGCGGCAGACCAGCCGGCAGGAACCTTGACCGAATTCTCCGAGATGGCGGCAGATGGCCGCTCCCAGACGTGATGCGCGAAGGCTGTCGCCGATAACGAAAGCACGATACAACGCAGAATGCGGCGATGGTTCCGCCTCAAGCTGGGGGACGCAGAGCTACTGTCTGCGCCGCGCGCTCAGGCGACTCGATGTCTGGCTCATAAGACCGCATCGCGGCAAGTACCAGGAACGCCGTCAAGAGGGAGAAGAAAACAAATCCATAAACGACATGGTCCACGCCTACCGCAATGGTATTTCCCGAGACGTAGGCTAGAACAACAATTCCGTAGGCTCTGATTGCATTGGCGCCAATGGGCAAAACGGCGGAGAGCAGCAGGAACGCAATCCTCCGCTTCCAGCTTCGATAGGCCACCCCGGCTACCAGGACGCCAATTACGATGGAAGCAAGCAGATATCGTATTCCGCTGCAGGCCGCTGCGACCTGCCAGCTTCCCGAAGGCGTCGACAGCACAAATCCATCTTGAACTGTGGGAATCCCGGAAAAGTTGAGAGCGCTCACTGTGAAGTCAGCAGTCCACGTTTGCAGGTGGGGAACAAGGCTGTCGCCCACCGGAATTGCAAAAAATAGAAAAAATAAAGGAAAGCTCAGGATCTTCACGACCGGAAGTCCAAGAAACGTCCACACTAGAGAGTCAATCAAGACAACTAGCGCAAACTGCTGGAGAAGTTGAACGTCTCCGATGTTGCCGGCAAGCCAGAGCAACACGGAGAAGACGACGAATATCAACCCCAGAAACGATGTTTCCGGTTGAAGAGTTTTTAGATCAGTTTTCCGGCGCACCACGAGGAGCGCGCAGATAGGAACGATGATAAATCCGTACGAATAAGTACGGCTATCGCTCCAGATGGTTATCAGAGATACGACGGTTTGGCGGAAGAGAACGAAGCTGACTAGTACAGAAACTGCGAGCGCTGACAATGGGCTGATCCACGCAGAAAACCAGCTTCCACCCTGTGTGTTGGGATGGGCGGAGAGCATGACTGCGGTAGTATCAGTAGTAGCCATCTTGTTCCTTCGCAAACCAAGTGCTAATGATTCGCCGACCATTCGGTGCTGCGACAATTAATAAAAGCTCTCGTAGCTATTTTGCCAACGCGCTGCGACGTTGCAGAACATAGTCGTACACAGTCTGATATCTTCGCGCGAGTACATTCCAATCCTTTTCCCGTAAGATCGTCTCGCGGCCATTGCGCCCAAGCTGTGCGCGCAGCTCCGGCGAGCGGAGAAGGCGCTCAGCCTGATGACAGAAATCCGGAATGTTTTCCGGCCGAAATAACAGGCCTGTTTCTTCGTGCTTAACCAGTTCGCGTATGCCGCCAACCGCGCTGCCCAGGACGGCTTGGCTGAGCGACATTGCCTCCAGGGGCTTCAACGGAGTTACCTGCTCGGTAATGCGAACGCTGAGCCTCGGGAACACCATCACATCCACAAGCGAGTAGTAACGCAGTATTTGATCGTACGGTACATGGTCGAGGAGGCGAACATAGTCTTCCATCCCGCATTCCCGAATGGCAGCCCGGATCTTATCGCTTTCTTCACCGCGGCCGATAAGCAGCAGGACAAACTGGTTCCCGCGATTGCGCAACTCCGCAGCCGCTCGAACAAGCCAAGTCACGCCTTCGTAGCGATAGAAAGACCCAAAGAAGCCTAACACCGGCACATCAGGCAGCTTCAGCGCTGCCGCCAATTGTAGGTCGCGGTCCAGCGGACGAAAGCGCTCCGCGTCCACACCGTTTGGGGTATGAAACAGCTTCTTTTGCGGGATGCCCCGGGAGCGCAGCTCATCCAGAATGCTTTTCGCGATGCCGCAGACGGCGTCAGCATTTCTGGCTAGATACGTTTCAAGGTGGCGGGTTAGACCGTAGCGTAGCGACTTGGTGTTTGTTCGATCCTGGTCTACGGCTGCGTCCTCCCAGAAGGCCCGAATCTCATAGACAAAAGGTAGTCCGCGTTTCCGTGCAGCCTGTAGTCCGGCCAATCCGCAGAGCGCGGGAGAGTGTGCGTACACGATGTCCACCGGCTGGCTGTCGATCAACTGGAGAATGCGGGCACGGAGTAAGCGTACAACCTCCCATTCCCGTAGGAGTGGCCATCGGCGCTCCAATGCCATCTTTGAATAGCCGCGGGGAATCGGCGTGCGGAAATATGTCACATTGTCCACCGTAAGCTCGCAAGCATCCGCGTCGTCGATCTGATGCAATGGGCCGGTCAACACGGCTATGGGTTGGCCCAGACGAGCTTGTCCGGTCACCAGGCCGCGGCTGCGCACCGCATATCCACTGAGGACGGGAAGGGAATGATCGAGAACATGCAAGACTCGAGCCTTCCCCTTGTCTCCGCGATCAACGGCAGGGCGTTCCAGAGCCCCGATATTTAGCTCAGACACGGCCATCACTTCTTGGTATCCCCACTTCCCGTTACGACTTTTCCGATTGCCACTTTCAGTCCGCCGTCAGTGGGATCCGAATAGCTAACGTAAAGGGTGTCGTCAGAACCGATAGCTCCACCAACCGTGGCGTACTGCGAGTAGCCGCCAGAGGCAATGACTTCAACTTGCCATTGCTTGCCATCCCAGAAGGCATGCTTTAGTGCGCCGACATCGCCAAAAATAATGTGTGGCGACTTTTCCTTGTCCAAGAGTACAGTTATGTCGCCGCGATAGTAGTCATATCGTCCGCCTACATCTGCTACCTTTTCGGTGACCCACTTACCGTCCTGGACATGGCCATAGCGCAGATTAGCGTCGTCGAAGTAGGCTACTCCCACCATTCCGTCCGGCGATATGGCGATACTGTTGTCGTAACCCCGGTCAGTCGCGGTTTTCGTGGCGGTAGCGATCGGTCCAATCGCCCAGTCTTTGCCATCCCAGGCTGCGTATCGTATTTCACTTCCACCGGCCCACTGGCTGTAGACCAGGTGCGCAAAGCCCTTATCATCAATCGCCATCGAGTTCCACTTGCCGGAGATTCCGCCATCCACGGAGCGAACCACCCACTGCCCGTTGTCGAGCTCGGCATGCCGAAGATGAGAAAACTGTTTACCATCCGGCAGAAATTCGTGGTACCAGCTAAGGTGCGGCGTGCCGTCGGGCGCGAGGGCCACCGAACAGTGGTAGGAAAGCGTACCGGAATCCGGGTCTATCTCCTGGGCTTTCCAGGTACCACCGTCGTAGGTAATGTATTCAAGAGTGCCAATAGCGACGCAGATGTGAGGCCGGTCATATTTATCGACCGCGATCCGAGGGTACACGTGCTGGTTGGCATGCGTGGACGCCAGAACTGTGGTGGAAAACCACTTCTCCGACGCCGGCGGCCGGAAGGCGTACATTAGTCTGGCATCGCTGGTCAGATAAACCACGTGCAGGTTTTGATTGACGTCAACAGCGATGGACGAGGCTATGCCGTGCCCAACATCCTGTGAAGTCCAGTTACGCTCTGCGGCGGCCGCTCCCCTACTACATAGCAACGCCGTCATCAAAGCTATCCGCAACAGCATCCCACTCGACTTGCGATCCAGTCCTAAATACTTCATAGGTTGTTCGAACATCCAGCAATAAGCATCCATTTACGTCACCATGAGTCGCGATCAGACCGCGACGGGTATCAGGTCATCCGTAGTCTCGAGCACAGGCTCACCTTCGCGGTCCATCATTGCCTTAATATCTCTACGGAACAAAACGTCAAGAATCACGATGCAGGCGATGACTACGTAAAAGAAGTCAAAGTAGGCCCTACCCAGGGTCGCACCATTCGCCATGTAAGCGAGCAATGTGATCTGGAACATGTCGGCGTAGGGTGCTGCCCACGAAAGTTCGTCGTCCCGCTTGGCTATTCGGCAGATCTTTCTGAGCCGCAGGACGGCCGCAGCTAGCAAGCCCAGGAACAACGCCAAACCTACAAATCCCTGCTCGCCCAGCATCTGGAAATAGATGCTATGGGGACCATGAAGATTAGAGTCTGGTGTGTCCTCCGGCAAATAGCGAACAATGACGGAAGGATCGGTGTAGACATCGAAGCCCCCGCCAGTGAGTGGATAGTCCTGCACCAGATGCCATCCGGCTATCCAGACTGTAATTCGCGATTCCGCGGACTGATCCAAGTCTCCATGCAGGAATGTATCCATCCTCTCTTTCCACTGAAGAGTGGCGAACGTCAGGACAAAGAACATTCCGATGCCGACCAAAAATAGGCTCAGCACTTTCCGGTTCGACTTGACGAGCAATCCGAGAGTCACCGCTCCGAGACCGATGAGACCACCTCGTGAATACGTGCCAATCACCGAGATAATGACGCAGACCATCAGGATTCGGATGGTAACCCGCAGCCATTTCCGTGGCTCGGAACGAGCGAGGAAGAAGAACATGGGGATGGTCATGTTCAAGGCCAGCGCAAAGTCGTTGTTGTCGGCCAGGAACGTGCCTTCCGGACCCCAAATCTTGAACTGCCCTCCAGTGCCGATAAAGAAGACCGCCGCGATCAAGGCGCGCAGGCCAAAGCTGCCAACGATGACGAGCAGAAGAAGCCGTAGCTTTTCTTTGGAGGTGACCAGCAGAATGGTCACGAACGTCATCAACAAAATCTTGCTGATCTCTTCCAGATGTCCGGTGGCTTCGCCTAAATGTCCGGCAAACGCCGGAATCGTTTTTACGTAGAGGGTGGTAAAGGCGAACCACGCCCACAACAGACAAAGCAGCACAGTTTCCCGGGTAAAGATGTGCCGATTCTTGCGGGCGAAGACTGCACCCACAAGCGTGGGAACCGCTATAAGTACGGCTACAGGAAAGTCGCGCGCGATGCCCCACGTATATCGATGAGGGTTGAAGTAGGCCAGCCATGACCACATGAGGACGCCATAGTAGGGGTTTACCAGCGCCACCGGCACTGATAACAGCACGATCGCCAATACTATGTAATCTCTCACACGTTCTCCGAAAGTAATTGAGCCTATACGACTGCCGAGAGCTCCTCATCCACCGGATGAAAGAAAAGTCTTTGCAATTGCAGCGCAAATCTCGAAATCGATGCGTCGTTGTTAACTACCAGCCTACGTAGTCGCAGCAAGCTCGACCCTGGTTCATTGATGCCGACTATGGTTGTCAGTGCGGTTAAGAAGCCAAGCTGCTTCAAAGTAGAGGCCGCCGCAGTCCCGCAGTCCCGCACCTTTCCAAAAGGGTAGGCGAATTCGTTAACCGCGGTATCCAGTCGCTGCTCTACCAGTCGTTTTGACTGGGAGACCTCATCCCGCAATGCCTCTGGCAGAAGTCGGCTCACGACTGGGTGAGTCATCGTATGAGCGCCAAATGTGATGCCGGCACGATGCATCTCGCGTATTTCATCCCACGTCAACATGGATCCGCGCAGGGTATGTCTCGGCACCGGAACCTGCTTTTCAAAATTCGCGCACCAGGCGCGGCGCTCGTCATCGGGAATGGACCGGAGGTAGGTCACGATCTTTTCGGCCGCAACCAGTCGTACTGCCTTGCTATCCAGTTGGAAGGTATGCGGCTTGTCGAGGGTAACGTTCAGAATGTTCTCGGCGTGTTGCAGGCGAAGGAAAATCCGGTCATACCAGGGAAGCTCGCCAGTCTCAATTGCCTGCCCGGTCAAGTAGATGGTGGCCGGTATTCCGTAGTCACGCAGGATCGGAAAAGCTTCCGAGAAAATGTCGCCGTAGCCGTCGTCGAATGTGACTACGACGGCTCGGCCCTGCACGTCCGGATCGCCCAACTCTTTTGCCATCTGACTTACGGAAATAATTCGATAATTACGTTTGATATACCGCATCTGGGCCGCGAAGGCGGCGCGCGGAAGCGTGCTGTAGAAGGGAGCTCCCTCGGTTCCGACACGGTGATAGCCGAGCACCAGATACTTCGCTTTTTGTACCTTGCGCAGACGGCCGGTTTCGGCCCCGCTGGCGGCAATCTCATACGAACGCGTGAAAGCATGGAACGCACGCAACATGCCGCTGCGGTAAAGGCCATCGGCCATAAGGCTTTTCAAGGCGGCGGTGCCCGAAGTCTTTGTGGAATCACGATGCATAAGCAGCCCCCACGTTGATTTCCGATGCGCGTCCTTCAAAGTGGCGGCGATGCCAGAGTTCCAAGACCAGTAACACCCACAACACTTCGCCGTAATAAGCCGGATAGGTGCGGTTTAATTCCACGGCGTGGGCAAGAAACTTAGGATTGAAGTAGCCACGCTGGCGACTCTGTGGTTCATTCAGGACTGACGCGATTTCCTGCATCTTCCTGTTGTGTAGTGCCCAGTAGCCGACAGGAACTCCGAACCCATGCTTCTTCTTGTACAAAATCTTGTCCGGCAGAATGCCCTTCATCGCTTCCTTGAAGATGAAGCGCTTTTCCCAACCTTTAAGCTTCAGACGTGCGGGCACCGTGCCGGAGAATTCCGCAAGCCGATGATCCATCAGCGGAAAACGGACGCGAACGCCGGCCATCTCGGCGGTTCCCCTGACCTTCCGGACATCGTTGTCGGCAAGAGTCATCTTTACGTCGAGATACAGCAGACGATTGAGATCTGACTGTGCGTTCGGAGCGGAGCCATAATGCGAGTTCGGAATGTCGAGCCACCCGTCGCGCGGTACCTGCTCCAGGAACCCTTGCTCGAACACTCCATCGCCAGCCTCGGAGAGGAAGAACGAATACGAAAACATTCGTTGCGGGTTTGGCAGATTGGCTCGCCGTATATAGCGTGCGGGCAACGACAGCCGGTCACTCGCCGCCAGCAGATTGGCTGCAGGTTCCACCAAACCCTTACGCAGGAATTGAGGGACAGAGTGATACAGAGCGAACTTCTTATCGCTGGCGTAGCGTTCATTGCCGGCAAAGAGTTCATCGCCGCCATCGCCTGCCAGCAGCATTTCGACGCCGTTTTCCCGGGCCAGCCTGGCGCAGTGGTATGCGCCAATTGCCGACGAATTCGCAAATGGCTCGTCGAAGTAATCGACGATTTTCGGAATGGCCTCGGCAGCATCGGAGGCCTGTAAGCACTGTTCGTGATGACGAGCCCCAAACTTCTCGGCCGCCGTCCGTGCAAAGCTGATTTCGTCATAGCGGGGGTTCTCGAAGTAGATCGAGAACGTGTTGACCGGATTCAGCTTTTCGCTGGCGAAGGCAAGCACGCTGCTGCTATCGGTGCCGCCACTCAAGTAGGCGCCGGTTCGGGCCGCGTCCTGATCGGCAACGTGTGAGTGAACGGTGCCGCGCATTGTCTCGCGCAGCTGTTCAGCCCACTGGCTCGCGCTAAGTCCCGCAGTTTCCTTGTAGCTCAAGTCCCAATAGCGCCGAGTGGTGATCTGCCCGCGGTTGCAAATTAACATCGTTCCGGGCTGTAGGCGCTGCACGTTCTTGTAGATCGTCAGCGGGGCCGGAACGACGGTGTGCAGCAGGAATTGCACCAGGGCGGCGGGATCGACCTCGATATCGGTTTTCGCAGCCGCTACTGCGCCCAGTCGAGTGGCAAACAGGAGGCGGCCGTGATCCCGAGTCCAGAACAGGGTTTCCAGACCCATGTGGTCGACGGCAAGCATTAGTTGGTCTTGTTTGGAATCCCAAAGCGCGATTGAGAAGCTGCCCTCCAGTTGTTCGACAAAGGACACGCCATGCGCCAGGTAGAGTTGCGCCATCAACTCGGCAGTCGATTGGCCGTCGCGCCCGGTCGAGGCCTCGCTCCGTGCCATCAGGCTGGCGAGGTTGCATAGGTCGGCCGAGGTAGCGACCAGAACTCCTTCATAGGACGCCACGCTCTGTGATGACCAGCGCGGTACTACGCCGAAGATCGCACTGCCCGCGACCAATGCCTGCGCTTCGCCGTCACCCTGTTGCCCAGAAGGACGCAACATTGGTCCCAGTTCGGCCGGACGCCAGCGCCTCTCCGATTCCCACATTCCGCAGATTCCGCTCATGCGACCGCCTGGTTTTGGAAAGTTTCCTGCCACTTGCGAAACATCAAGACGGACCAAAGATAGGCGGACCGGTCGAAGCTTCCCGACTGATGCTGCTTCCAAATCTTGGAAAGATAGTTTCGGTCCAGGATGCCATCGTCCGAGCTCATGATGGCGTCATAAGCCATGTCTTTCAGCTCTTTCCGGAACCAACGGCTCAGCGGAACAGCAAAGCCCTGCTTTGCCCGGTAAAGGATGTTTGCCGGAAGCATCGGTTCCAGCGCCTTTTTGAAGATGTATTTGCCCGTGTCGCCGTGAAGCTTGAGCTGAGAGGGAATCGACGCCACCATCTCCATCAATTTGTGGTCGAGAATAGGCGCGCGCAGCTCGAGCGATACCGCCATGCTGGCGCGGTCAACTTTCGTCAGAATGTCGTCCGGCAAGTAGGTCTTGATGTCGACATACTGAATGCGCGAGAGCGGGTCAGGCGTGTCCACCTGATCGTAATAGTGCTGGAGGACGCCGAGGGAGTCGTATCCGTGCAGACTGTTCTGAAATTCGCCAGTGAAGAGTCGGCTCTTCTCATCGGGCCGGAAGATTGAAACCGAATTGAAATAGCCTTCCAGAGGTGAACGCGATAGCGACTGAAATGTCGCTTTGGCGCGAAACATCCGCGGCGCCCAGGACAGCCCCGGATAATAACGTCCCATTGGTCCAAACAGATTGCGGCGCAGCGATGCCGGCACGAATCCGCGTACTCGATTTTCGCGATAGTCGAACAGATAGCGGCGGTAGCCGGCAAAGTTCTCGTCCCCGCCATCGCCACCCAAGGCCACCGTCACGTACTTGCGGGCTACCTGCGAAACATAATAGGTAGGAATGGCGCTGGAGTCGGCGAACGGCTCGTCATAGTGCCAGACCAGCTTGTTGATGACATCGAGCGCATTGGGCTCGATGATGTCCTCATGATGGTCGGTGTGAAATTGCGTGGCCACTTGCCGCGCGTAGCCGGATTCGTCGAACTCCCGCACCGGAAATCCGATGGAACAGGTGGTGACGGGCCGATCCATTACCTTGGCCATCAGCGCGACAATAGAGGAGGAATCGACGCCTCCGCTGAGGAATGCGCCCAGAGGCACTTCGCTCATCAATCGAATACGTGTGGCCTCGCAGAGTTCCTCGCGAATAATTTCGGACCACTCCTGCTCGCTTCGCGTCTTCACATCGCCGAAGGACAAGCGCCAGTACTCAACTTCTTCCACACCCTTCGCAGTCGCCACCAGGTAATGCGCGGGCAAAACTTTCTTCATCTCGCGGTAGATCGTCTTTGGAGCAGGAACATATCCCAGCGAGAAGTAATCGCTGACCGCCAACGGATCCATAGAGTGTGAAACTCCCGGCACGGCCAGGATTGCCTTCAGCTCTGAGGCGAAAATGATCCGGTTCTGATCGGCAAGGTAGTAGAGCGGCTTCTTGCCCACGCGATCGCGAGCTAGAACCAGGCGATGACGTTTGCTGTCCCAGATGGCGATGGCGAACATGCCACGCAGACGCTCGAAGCAGGCGTCGCCATATTCTTCATACAGATGGACGATCGCTTCGGTATCGGACCGGGTAGCGAATTTGTGTCCTCGCGACTTCAAATCGCGGCTGAGTTCGGGGTAGTTATAGATTTCACCGTTCAGTAGCACCCATATCGTGCCGTCTTCATTGCTGATTGGCTGATGGCCGCCTGCGACATCGATAATGCTGAGCCTGCGATGACCAAGTCCGATGCCTTCGCCGACGAAAATACCTTCGTCGTCGGGACCACGATGGCGCAAGGCCTCGTTCATGCCGTGCACCAGCCCGCGATCAATCACGCGTGCCTGGTCGAATTCGAAGATGCCGCTAATTCCGCACATAGTCTTCCTTGGGCAACGTCACACCTTGCTGCCGCGCCAGCCGCAGATAAAAATCGGAATATCGCTGCAACATGCCGTCGAGACTGAACCTGGTCGTTGCGCGCTCGCGTGCGGCCCGGCCGAATCGCTGACGCCGATCCTGATCGTGAAGCAAGGATCGCAACCGGATGCTTAACTCCCCTGCATTTTGCGGGTTGAATAGATAGCCGGACACGCCATCCTCGACCACTTCGCAATTGCCACCCACGCGCGTAGCCAGCACTGGCAATCCAGTCGCCAGCGCTTCCAGCAGAGTGTTGGACATGCCTTCCAGAAGCGATGGGAGAACGAAAACATCCATCGCACTCAGCAGGTCCGCAACTTTATCGGTTGCTCCCGCAAACGTCACTCGATTGGCCAGCTTGGGCGACGCATTCACCTGCTCTTGCAGATGCGCTTGCTCAGGCCCTGAACCAACCAGCAGAACGTGGATGGACGGTGTCTCGGGCGCGAGGATCTCGACCGCTTTTAAAAGCGTTGGCACATCCTTAAGAGCGACCATGCGGCCAACAAAACCGATGACCAGGCCATCCTCTGGAATGTTGAGTTCGCGTCGAACTTGGCTACGCACTTCCGGCCGCGGCTTAAAGCTGGATGCATCGACGCCGTTGTAGAGAACCTCAATCGTCCCGTTCTCGCACTCAGCCTGTTCTTCGTGGTATTCGCGCAACTCATCGCTGACGGCAACGACCGCCGTGGCGTACTTGTAGCAAAAGTGCCGCAGCCTTCGCTGCCGCTTTGGCAGCCCATGCTGCATCTCGAGTTGATATCCGTGTTCGCTGTGAATGATCACGGGTACCCGCGCCAGTCGCGCTGCCAGAATTGCTTCAATGCCACCCCAATTTCTGGAGTGAACGATGGTGGGACGAACCTTTCGAATATGGCGGTACAGCCGGAGCACGTTAAATTGAAAGCTTGAACCTTCAGCACCACCGTCAAGGATCTGGAGCTTCGGATCCCAGGCGCGTGCCCGCTCTGATGCCCCACGCACAGCGCATATCGACTGCTCGAAGACCTTGGGATCAAGCTTCTGAATCAACTGCACCATCACTTTTTCCGTGCCGCCAATGTCGAAGCGGTCGATGACATGCATGATCCTCAGCCGCGCTCCCGAATCGGTGTCACCGATTGCGGTTCGCGCTGGTAGAGCTTCCGTTAATGTCACTGAAGGCTGCACGATAGAAATTAATTGCATTCTCGCTTCCATCCCGGTCAATGACCGACCACACTCGTAAGGACGCCCTGAGCAGAATTCTTTGCTGTGACTTGCTCCAGGCACCGGTCCAGATTGCTGAGCCTGAGCTCCCAGCTAAGCTGTTTTCGTACTTCGGACGCCGAGCCTCTAAGCTTTGCTAGCAACGGCCTATCTCCAGCAACCGCAGCAACTTTGTGGGCAAAGTCAGCCGCACTCTCGGCAACGAACAATCCTTCTCGCTCCGACAACCCCACTCCGGAGGCGACACGCCGGGTCGCTACCACCGGCGTTCCCACTGCCAGCGATTCGGCAACTTTGTTCTGAAACCCCTGGGAAATACGGAAGGGAGCGACCGAAATGGTCGCGGCGCGGAAGTACTGAAATGCGTCGGAGACTGCGCCGGTGACGACCACTCCCGGAATTTGAGCGAGGTTGCGAACCTGTTTACCGGGATCCCGGCCCGCGATGACGAATTTAAGCTGCGGATTGAGGAACCGTACGATGGGATAAATCTCTTCCGCAAAATACTGCACCGCATCGGCGTTCGGCAGATAACTCATCGTTCCCAGGAAGAGCGCAAACGGCTGATGGCGAAGCACGGACGAGTCGATGACGGAGGAAACCGGAGGTATCTCGACCCCTGCGCCCACCACTTTGATTTCCGAGCCGGTCCATCCCGGTCCGCCCAGATCGGCTGCATCACTGGCAGTAACCACCAGCGATAAATCTGCGAGGCGTCCAATTTCACGTTCCGCCTTCGCGACTCGGCCGGCTTCCAGAGTATGAATCCATTTCTGCGGCGGTGCGGTGTGGGCCGCGTACTGAACGAACTTATTGGAGTCGGCATCGACGAAATCAACAATCACCGGCGCGGGGGCTGGTTGGGGAACATACTGCGCCATGGAGGAGCAGTTGACGAAGATCAGTTGGTAACTGCGCTGGCTAAGAGCCTGGTGCACCGCCTGACGGAGTTCGGAGGATTCGAAATATCCGAAGGAGATGGGGCGGCCGCTGACAAAACTGCGAAACGCACGCAGCGTCCGGCCCAACCGGCCTGGACACTCGACATGAACCTCGTTACAAATCTGCTTCAAGTCCTCGGTGTGCTTGATCTCTTCGGTGGAATCTGCAAGACAGAAGACATCGACCTGATGCCGCGCGGCAAGGTGTTTCAATTCGTAAAACGCGCGGATTCGCTCCCCTTTGTTTGGGGGGTACGGCATCCGATGAGTCAAGAAAAGTATGCGCATGATTGCCTGCTCGATTACGGAAACCAGCGGACCACTTTAGGTCCCAGCCAGGTTGTGGCCTGCAGCGGCAGTCGGCTCCACATCCGCGCGGCTAAGGCAAACTTCGGGTTCACCTGAGAAAAGTTGGGAGCTTCTTTTCGCTCGACCAGGAGAGTCTGATAGTCGAGCGTGTCGACCTGCATGTTCCACGAAGACTTGAAGTCGAAAGCGCCGGTACCGCGTTTGCTTCGCCCAAAATCAAAGCGTTGCAAACCACGGCCAGCGGCATCCTTTATCAGGTGCCAATAGAGCAGATTGTTGGCGGCAAGCCGATTCGACTCTGGCCGGCATCCCGCGTAGTGCGGAAATGCGGCGTCACGAGAGAACAGGGACAGCACACCCGCCATCGCCTGGGTTCCTTGATAGGCCAAAGTCAGATCGATTTTCCCGTTGAACTCTTCCGCCAGAATCTCCAGCCACTGCCGGGAAAAAACAGGAGTGCCAAATCTGCGCCAGTTCAAAGTGAACAAATGGTAGAAAGCATCCAGCTGATCGATCCCGGACCGCAATTCGAGACCCGCCTTTTCGCCTTTGCGGATCATGTACCGGGTATCGCGGGGTAGCTTCTTCAGAAGCGCGTCAGTATTGGCATTCAGCTCGCACGAAAATCCGACGTACAGATCCTTCTGCCTGAATTCGGGCCGGGCTGGCGCCTGCCGGTGACGTAGCTCAAGGAAATCTACCTTTTCGGTGAGAGCGATTTCTTTGGCGCGCTCGACCAGGGAATTCGCCGACTCCTCATCGACAGCACAAACCCCGCCGTAGTCGGCAAAAGGGGTGGAAATAAGGCAGCGGCCTATGACCCAGTTGGAGACCAGAAACAACGGCAGAACACCGGTAATCTCTCCACCGCGCTCGGCATATATGGATCGGGATTCATAGCCGAAGGATTTTTCCAGGGATCGTATCCAGGCCGTCGAATGAAAGGGAGTGGCTCCCGGGCATCGCTCGAGCCCGCAGTCCCAGGCGTTTCCGACACCGTGAGAATATTCACCCACCGTGACGGAGACACGTGCCGTTTGCTCGAGTACCGGGTGCATTTATTCGCCGTTCCTGTTGCTGCGTAACGTGGTGACGAAGGCCGAATGAGGAGTTGGAATATTGTCGTGCTGTTCAAAAAGCCACTCCTCCTCCACATTCAGATAGCCGGCGAGTAGCTTTCGTTCGCCATCGGACGGTTCGCGGTACCCGTTGATGATTTTGCTGAGCTGGCTCTCACAAAACTTTAGCTCTCTCGCAATCTGGTTTTGACGGATACCAAGCTTGAATATCTGTAATTTGAGGTTCGGGTACATAGCTCTTTTCCAGTAGTTGTCGGGTCAAAAACTGTTTTGTTAATGGTCGATTGCCGTAACGCCGTGCTAAGCGCCTGCCTTGGCGCGCGAATAGTAGTGATAGCCGTAGTAATTGCTCTGCCGCTTCTCCTGGCCGTTCAGGACAACGCCCAGCACCTTCTTGCCCTGAAGATGCTGGCTCATTTCCGTTAAGGTTTCGCGCTTGGTGCGGCGAGCGCGTACCACGATCATCACGCCATCACAGGCAGCGCTGATGAGATCGAAGTCGGCCAAACCGAGGATGGGCGGGCAATCCACCACGACCATGTCGAAGATTTCATTGCACCAGCCGACGAATTCTTTCCATTTGGAGCAAGCAAACAAATCGGCCGCGCCTGACGTGGGCTCGCCTGCGCTAACCATGTAAAGACGTGGAAGGTTGGTAGCCAATACCGCATTCGAGAACTCACATTGACCGTGCAGGACTTCGGAGAGGCCCATCTTGTCGCTGACACCCGCTACCGTGCTAAGGCCGGCAGTGCGAATATCGCCATCGATCAGCAAAACACGCTGTGTCTCAAGTTGCGACAGAGAGATTGCCAAGTTAAACGCCGAGACGGTTTTGCCCTCGCCAGCAACGGCACTGCTCACGGCCAGCGACCGGATACCTTGGGATGACTGCAGGCGGGTGATCTTGGTGCGCAGCGAACGATACGCCTCGAAAGCGTTATGAGTAGCGACGTCTTCCGAACTGCTGAGCAGGATAGGACGCTCCATCGTTCGCAAAGTTACCTTCTGGCATTCGAGCAGCGGCGCCGACGTAACCGCGCGAGTAGCCTGAGTCTCCGCCTTAACAGTGGTCAGCAATTCCGTCATTGCCATGGTGGCCACCGACGCACCGGCTTTACTGGGGGCCGCTTCCTGCATTTCTCGAAATAACTTGCTCATGAATCGCTCCGTATGGTGTTGCCTGCTACTGCTGCTTTCTTCAACGACGGAATCATCGATAACGTGGGTTTCGATGGTGGAGGAGCGACAACTTCCAATTCGTTCCTGTTGGCGGCTTCTTCCACAATGTCGTCTTGAATTTGAGGTGTCTTGGTTTCGTAGCCAATGGTCAAACAGGTGTCCGCCAAGATGTTGATCAGACGCGGAACGCCGGCCGTGTATTCGTAAATCCGGTCGAGCGAGGTTGCGGAGAAGGGAATCGATTTCTCCAGCCCTGCAATGCGCAGACGCTCGCTGACATACATGCGGGTTTCGCTCTGACTCAGTTCCCGCAGGCTGGCGCGGACGGCGATTCTCTGCTGCAAAGCGCGCAATTCAGGCTCGCGCAGCAACTGCGTCAGTTCCGGCTGGCCGCAAAGTACCACCTGTAAAGGCTTATCGCGGTGCGTGTCCGCGTTCATTAACAAGCGGACTTCTTCCAGCACATCTGGGCTCATCAGGTGCGCTTCATCGATGATAAGCAGACAAGTGCCGCCACCCTTCGAAGCGGCGAACATCAGCCCTTGCAGCGCTGCCAGGCGACACGCTTTGGAATCGTAGGTGGCCGTGACTTCGAATTCGAAGAGCAAAGCCTCCAGCAATTCGTCGCGGCTGAGGCGTGGATTGACCAGCAGCGCCGTCGGAAGGGACTGTTGCGGATACGTTCGTGCCAGCACACTTAACAAAGCGTGCAAGATAGTGGTCTTGCCCGTGCCGATCGGCCCAGTGAACTGCATCAATCCCTTGCGGCCGATGATGCCCTGAGCCAGGGTCATCAGCGAGCTGCGGTGCGCCTCTGCCAGCTGCAGAAACTTGGGGTCGGGCGTAAGCCGAAACGGCTCTTCTTTGAGTTGGTAAAAGTCTAGATACATGATGTTAGAAAAAGCGCGCGCTTAAGTGAACGATGCCCAGGCCGAGAGCAGCCGCAGCCACAACCATCGAGGTGCCGACTACGCACGCTCGCAACCTGCCGTTCCATTTCTGTTGTTTGGTTAGGATTTCGGGGACTCCGGTCAACACCGGTTTGCTGAGGATCCGTTCCACTTCGCGGCTGTCCCGCACGGAAACGTCGGTTAACTCCATCGCAGCAGCCACGCCGATGCCGATGAAGGCTCCTCCGACTACGCCCAGCAGAAGCAGCAGGGGACGGTTCGGTGAGTAGGGCTTATCCGGCACCTGTGCGGGATCGAGGATGACGAAGCGCTCGCTCTTCTGTCTCGTCTCCATCGCGCTGGCAGTATCAGCGGCCAATTTTTTGTCCAGCAGCTGGGTATAGCGGGCGCGGAGCGCGTCATAGTCGCGAGTGATTCCGGCGGTTTTCTGTTGGAAGATCGGAACACGCTCAATCTTTCCGACGTGAAAATCGATTTCCGTCTGCAAGTCAGTCGCGTGTCTTTTCTGGTCGTCGATGTCCTGGTTCAACTTCTCAATCTGCGACTCGAGTACGGGGTTGTAGGCTTTGTGAGGCGTGGTTGACGCTGACGGTTGGGCGGGAGTGCTGCCGGCGTCCTGCTTCGCCTTCAGCTCGTCTAGTTCAGCCTGGGCCCGCCGTACATCCGGATGGGCCGGGCCGTAGCGCATCTTAAGAGCGGAGAGTTTGTTCTGCAAAACGTCGATCTGCGAACCGGTGGCGGAGCTTCCCGCCGGCAGGTCCACATCCACAGTCGGCGTCGACGTCGCCATCATAGATTGCAGATAGATCCTTTCCTGCTGGTCGCGGTTGATACGCTCTTCGACCCCTCGTTGTTGCATGCGCAGGTTTTCTGATTCCTGCACGTGAAATTGTTCGGACTCGGGCAGATCCTGGATATAACGGGAGCGAATCTCAGCCAATTCCGTTTCTTTCTGCTGAAGCTGCTGAGAGGTTTTTTGCAGCTCACTTTCGAGGAAGTCAGCGGTGCCGTAAGACTGCTGTTCGCGCGCCTTCAGGTTCTCCTCGATAAACATGGCGGCGATCTGATTGGCTACCTGGCTGACTTCTACCGGGTTCTTGCCCTTGAAGGTGATGCGGAACGCGCTCAACTGCGCGCCCATCGCCGTCACCGGTTCAACTCCGATGGATTCCTGCATGGTGCGGATGAGTTCTTGTTCGGTGACCCGCTTCCTCAGCTCGGGATACAGCCCCATGGTGTCGATCAGCTTCTTTAGCTGCGCGGGCGAGGTGACCTGTTGCAGGATGGTCGACAGACGATCCGCAATATTGTCGGTCGTGGCGGCATGAATGTAGTTTTCGGGTACCTTCTGCGGGTCGATGAGGATCGTGGTTTCGCAGCGATAAGTATTCGGCAGTCTCCAGGCCACAACTGCAGTCATCACTAAAACCGCTGCGGCCGAAAAGATAATCCAAAATCTGCGTCGGCGGGCGATCGCTAAATAGTCACGGAAGTTGAGGTCGCCAAAGATTGGGCTGGAACTAGGTGCCGTTGAAGGATTTGCCATGTTTGAGTCCTATGCCACCCGAAAGAGCGCTCAGAAATAAATAGTTCTCGCTCAAGTAAGAGCAGGTGCGGTGCCAAAGTCGGCAGTGATAAGTGCTTTGTCAGACGAGAAATGGGCCGATTTTCAGGCTCTTCGGTGAGGAAACCGCCGGTTTGGAAATTATTTTCCTTCGCATACGGAAGTTGCTGTCCGAACACCAAATAATCGCGCTGCATAGGGGCAGACGATGCGAGCAGGGCAGTGAAAACCCGAGCCCGAAGCTCATTTTGGCTGATCGGCGGCGAGTAACGGTGCGACTGGAGTGGATTGGGAAGATGTTGACATCTGATCGGAAGGGGTTCGCAGAACATTCCGAAGAGACGCGCCTAAAACGCGGGTGAAAACCGCAGCCCCGTCCGCATTTAAATGAACCCCATCGGAATACAGGGTAGGAGGCAATTCATGCGGGCCGAAGGGGACAACCACCGGGATATCATTCGCTCGGGCTGCGTGAAAAACCGCGGCTGAACCATCATTCGTGTCATTGTCCGGAGGTAGCACCAGGACGAGTTGCGCACCATAGTCGGCGCATAGGCTTGCCATCCGCTCTAAACGAGGCTGGATGCGGTTTTCCAACTCTTCGTCTGCCGGAAGCGGCAAAGCCATTGGCCGGAGCCGGGCCGTCAAGTTAGGGAAGTCCGGCAGCAACCGAAGAAGAAACCACTTGCGAATTTCGGAGCGAAACCCGTAGAACTCACTGACGGTGGCGAAGAGGAGCCCACCGGTAGTGGTGTTATCGCTCGCACTGTCGTGCTTCACCTGCAGTACATCTCGAGGATCCAATAGCACGCGCCCAAAAATGTCGCCGCGTACGGTGGTAGCTGCGAGTTGGCGCGGAGTGAGCATTAACAGAACAGTCTTGGGGCGGGCGCCTTCGCGGAAAAGCCGATTGAGTCCGTAATACCAGTCCAGATAATTTGTGTCCTCGACCACGAACCGCACCAGGTGATGTTCCGGCCGCAGGCGATCATCGAGAAGCCGAGGGTCAACGCCTGAGCCCAGTAAAGAATTTCCCACGATCAGAACCGGAAGCGGCCCTTCGGCAGATTGCCGGATGCCCTCTGCGGCCGCCTGCTCGGAGTCCAGCCGTTGGCCTACCTCACTAACTTGCGACAGCGTACGGCGCGTCGCCAGCTCGAGTCCAAGCCCGACCAGCGCAAGTACCGTCAGAAGTAAAACGATGTAGCGGGTCAACGACAGCTCCTAAAACTGAAAATAGATGAATGCGTTAGCCTGGTTGGCGCCGAAAAAGGCGATGGCCAGCAGCGCGCTTGCTCCAATGCCCACACGGACCAGGGGAGACACATGCTGGAAGGCATACTCTTCGTTCTTCGATTCCATGCGCAGATCGAGTAAGAACATCAGGACTGCGAAGATCGACAGAAACTTAAATGCCGTCAGGTACGCGGGCTCCCATGCGAACTCGCCCAGACCTGCCAGGAATTGGATTGCATCGCGGATGGACGCTGCACGAAAAAATACCCAGCTTAGGCACACGAAATTGAAAAGAGCAATTCTCTTCAGCCAGCGCATGATCCAGCCTTGGCTGGCAGCGTCATCAGGCTTCAATCCCAGCAGCCGCTCCAATGCAAGTCCCGCTCCGTGAATGGCGCCCCAGATAACGAACGTCCAATTCGCGCCGTGCCACAGGCCGCCGAGGAGCATGGTCGTGAGCAGATTGCCGTAAGTACGGGACTCGCCTTTTCTGCTTCCACCCAGCGGGATGTAAAGATAATCGCGGAGCCATGAACTCAAGCTGATGTGCCAGCGCCGCCAGAAATCCTGGAGGGTCGTCGCCAGATAAGGCTGGCGGAAATTCACCATGAAGTGGAACCCAAGCAGCTGCGCCGATCCGCGCGCGATATTGCTGTATCCAGCGAAGTCGCCGTAGATTTGCCAGGCGAACGCATAGGCTCCGAGAAGCACGACGGGCGCGGTCGTACTCCCAAAGCGCCCATTGAAAGCGGCATTTGCGATCAAGGCACAGTTGTCCGCGATGATGCATTTCTGCAGCAGGCCAAAAAGAATAAGCATCAGCCCGTCGAAGAACTTATTGCTGTCGAACTCGCGGTCCTGCTGCACTTGGGGAAGCAGATGGCTCGGCTGTTGAATTGGCCCTGCGATAAGGTGAGGAAAAAGGCTGATGAAGAGGGCATAGTCCAGAAGTGATTTTGCCGGCTGAATCTTTCCCTTATAGACATCGACGATATAGGCGACTTCCTGGAACGTGTAGAACGAGATGCCGGGCGGCAGGATGATACGAAGCATGGTCATGGAAACGCCGTGGATCCCGAGCGTGCCCAGCATGCCGGCAAAGGAAGCGGTAAAGAAATTGAAATACTTGAAGACGCCCAGAAATCCAAAGTTAATACAGAGAGAAAGAATCAGCAGCGCGCGCTTCCGTTGAGGACTTTGCAAGGACGGCAGACGCTTCCCGATCAGGTAGTCGATGCAGGTACTGCCTGCCATTAGTAAAAGGAAACGCCAGTCCCACCAGCCATAGAAGAAATAACTGGCGCACAGCAGGAAGATGTTTTGCCCGCGTCGCCTCAGTCGCCAGTAAGCCGCAACCACAAGGATGAGGAAGGCCACATAAACTGGTGAATCAAATAACATGTGGTCACTCGTCCTTCGTTAAAAGGCCGCCGGACGTGATTGAGCGCCGCTGAGATTCGCCGGCTGGGGACCCGCCGACGGCGCCCTCGAGTGTGAATCTGCGGTCAAACACTCACAGTCCCGGTGTTCGTCCCAACATCCATCTCAAGCCAACGCTAATGTATGTGGTATTGCCCAAGTTCAGCGTAGGCTGATTGCCCGACTGGCTCGAATAGTTGTAAGAGGCTACCCACGAAAGATTGTGAACCCAGCGGTAATAGAACGAGCCGAAGTACCGCTCACCTTGTCCGTGGGTGGAAGTTTGTATGGTACGGAACGCTGCCGCGCCGATCGAGGCAGAGATTCGGCGGCCAAAATTACGGGAGTACGCCATGTCTGCCTGGTCAAAGTAGCCGCTGGAAAGCAGTACTTGCTCAGCTTGCGACCGGCTATAACCCACCGAGAAAGCTCCGTTACGGAACGTCTTCATCAGTCCAATGTTGCCCACTGGCAGCCAGTAAGAATCAACCCCGCTTTGATAGCTGGCGGAGAGGTTGCCGCTCAGCCACCAGCTCTGCCCGAACTCCTGGCGGAATCCCACGCCAAACGTATTGGTGTTCCAGGCGCTGGCAGGGCCGACCGTGTCCAACGAACTTTTGGAGTAAACGTAGTTGTAGTTAAACGAAATCGACCTGCTGGCGCTGAGATTGTGATTAATGGTGGCGCCGCCGCCAAGATAGGTAATCAAGTTCATCGACCCATTCTGGTCGGCAAAGGTCAAGCCTAATTGCGGGATGATCGACAATTGAGTGCGGCCGCTCATCAGGTAATTCATCGACATGTTGGTGGAGTCATATGTGGCCGCGCCTTTTTGCTGCGCAAACAAGGTCTGCATGTAGTAACCGCCATTGCCATACGCAAGGACGTTTTGCGGATCCTGCAGAAAGGTATTTTGCAAATAGCTGAACTGGTTGGTGGCCGACATCGTCCAGCGTTCGGAAACTTGCCGCGTAAAGGCCAGACCGGCGTTCTCGTTCAAATACGCAGTTCCATCCGTTATCGACACCGCGGGCGTTGTCTGGAATGTCCAGTTGTTCTTGGAACTGTGATTTTGCCAGAAAATATCAGCTGATGTTGTGGTGCCCCACAAGGTCTGCGAAGGGAAGCCGGGAGAGCTACTAAACACGGCAAATCCCGAATTCGAAAGGTCAGTAATGGTAAGGGGGCCAACCTTGGTTCCATTTGGCTGTACTGAAAAAGCAAAAGGGGTTCCCAGCCGCTTCATGAGCGATGGCGATGGGCCCACGCCGCTGTCGTCCGTATCCGCGACCGCTGTCGACTCCGCCGCGGCCGGTGTCGAATCAGCATCAGCGGCTGCGATTGCGGTGTCGGCGGACGATGAAGTGCCATCCTGGGCAGCAGCTACGGACACCGAGAACAGCACAGTCATCATGCAACCCAGCAGGATGAGATTAGCCTTGCGCATGTGTCAGCCCCTTGCGGTCGTGCTACGGCACAACGATGACGTCGCCATTCACCAGTGGAAAGTCGGCCTTCGGATCGGTGCCTTTGAGCGCCTTCTTATAGTTGAAGTTCAAACGCTCCTGGCGGCCATCGCCTTGTTGCCGCAGGATGTAGATCTTGTCGGATTTGGCGTAGAGACCGGGCCCGCCCGACTGTGCCAGAACCTGCAGCACTGTCTCGTGTCCACTTAGAGGAACGGACCCGGCATGTCCTACTTGGCCTACCAGATAAACTTTTCGGCTGTGAATGTTGCGCACGATCACCGTCACTTGCGGTTCTGCGACAACGGGCTTCAGCTTTTCGGTCAGAATGTCCTGAACCTGCTTGGTGGTCAGCCCCACAACGTACACGTCATCGACGACTGGGACGGTAATCATGCCGTCGGGACGCACGACAACGGGACCGGAAAGGTCAGGCTCTTTCCACACGGAGATCTGAAGCTCGTCGGAAATTCCAACGATGTAGGAGCCGCCAGGCTGCTTCTTGTCGTCGCTGACAAGCGCCGGGCTGGGTGGAACGTCCTGACGCACTTTGGTGTCGGCAGCCGCAGGCTCGGGGGCGCTGGCCGGAACAGGTGCAGGATTCGTAGAAGCAATCTCCGCCGGCGCGCTGGCGGTGGTGACCTTATGCGAAGGCTGGCTGCTGGATTCTACCGAGCTGTTAAACGAGGATGCGCTGTCCTGACTGACTAATTCACAGCAAAAAGGGAAGAGTCCGGCCAAGACAACTGCAGCGGCGCGAGTTCGAAAACTGATTCGCATTATTGCCTCCAAATACGAGTACCTAACATGGAGGCAAATCGGTTGCCAATCCCTGAAACGGCCCAACGGCATTGGTACTGGCGTAGTTTTCGCGCTGGCGCGCAAGGTAAGCAAATCTTTTCCGTCAAAACCAGAAACGGTCTTCCTAAACGGCGTCACGGCAGGCCTAAACCCTTTTGGGCGAAGGGATATACACACATTTGCAGCATGCCGTTGGCGGTTTCCGAAGCGCCGCGCTTGGACGTTCGCGAAATTGCCACAAAAGCCGAGGGCGGCCCCTCAGTGAGAAGGACCGCCCCAATCGACGTGAGTGGTTAGGCTTTACTGCATCGGTTTTATGCTCCATTGCGGCTCGTTGTGGTAAACGATGCCGAGTTGTGTGCTGTCACTTGTGGTGAAGAAGTTCCATGCGTTCAGTCCGCTATAGCCATCGACCGTGAGATTCGTCATGAAGCTCAAGGCGCTGGCGGCTTCCGCACCGTAGTCCACCTGTCGATTGCTCCAACCGGTCGGCAGGCTCAGGTATCCAGTCTGGAAAGTTCCCCAGTCCGTGATCCAGAGGCAGCCAGGATTCGCCGGATTCTGGCAAACTGGTCCGACCAGAGTGGTGGGATAAACGTACTGTTCAACGAGGTAATGGTTGACTGCCGGATTGAGCAGGATGTTGAAGTAGCGCCGAGCATCCCACTGTAGAACCGGAGTTGTGTCAGCGACCCCGAGCTGTCGGGTCAAGCCCAGAACGATGTCGATAAAGCTGGACATGAATCCGCTCTCGGCCGACTGAACGACATTGGCGTTGATGTTGTTGCTGGCGCCGGCGCCATTGGCCACGTAGCAGGTGCTGGTTCCATCCTGACAATCACCCATGCGCCAGAAGTTGAGTGACGACGGATTGGCCGCCTGGGAGAACTGGAAGTAGTTCTTGCCCCACTGGTACGCCCAGCTGGGATCGCTTCCGGTGACGGTCTGGGTGAGACCATGTTCGCCTTCGAGCATGGCGAAATTATTGATGGCCTTTGACGCGAAGTACTCGCCTTCAGGATCTCCATCCGGTGCGATAAACGCCGCGTACACGATGGTCCGCAGTGCCCAGGCAGTCTCACGGGTTGCGCTGTAGAGCAGTCCGTAATGTGCCTGGCGGCCATAAGAGCCGGTTGGTGCATAACATCCGACGCCATGTCCGGCGGCGAAACCGGCTTCCATCATCTCGTGTTCCATGTAGTAGTACTTGCCGGTCAGCGTGTACGGCACGTAGGCGTAATCGGGAATGTGACTGGTGTCGCCAGGGACGGTGTACCAGCCGCTGCCATCACCTGGCAGAGCGGTCGCGACAAGGTCAGGACCATTACCGCTGCATTGAATGTTCCAGTTTGCCAGGTTCATCGTCAACTGCTGGCGAGCGTTAATGGAGACGACGTGGCCGTAGGGGTCCACGGTCCCGTTGCCGGGAGAATCGAAGTACTGGCCAGTGCCGGCGTTGTGGTCCGCCTCGCGGAAGAAGATGGGATAGCGGCCGGAAAGATCGGCATTGTCCGTCATCATCTGCTGCATACGCGGGTCGCCGGTCATCAGATAGTCCACGTCCCACTGACTATAAGGACCGATCCAAGGAGCGTAGCCTGTCCCGTTCGGATTTTCGTCGTAGTTGGCGATGCCGCCACTTCCGAGGAGCTGATCGAGACCAGGGATAGTCAGTCGCGACGCCGGCAGACTGGTGTAGCGCGCATACATCGTTGCCAGGTCGCTACTGTTGGGAGTGTAGTTCGCATTGAAGTTGGCATACGCTCCGGTGGATGCAAGGTACGGCCAATTCCAATTGAACTGAATGGGCAGCGGCGCTCCGTCGATCCAGAAGCTGCGCCGCCAGCGACTAAAGATGATCTGGGTGAAGCTCGGCTGCGTTAGCTGCGTTACTGGACTGGTGTTGCCGGTGGTAAGAGCCAACGAGTACGTCTGATTGCGAGCGCTGTTGGTGGCTGTGGAGGAAGCCCACGAGTTTTCCAGGGTAAAGCCGACTTCCACCTTGTGACTCTGCGGATAGAACCAGGCTTCGAAGATCGGGTGTAAAGGATTACCCGATGCCCCATCGGTGTTGACGTCGTAGCTGCGGCCGTCGCGGTCTTCGACGATGACAGCCGTCACAATCGGACCCTGCAGCCAGTAGCGGAAGCTACCGTTTTGCAGCATCGAACGTGCGCTGATGGATGGGCTGGAGCCGCCCGTCAGCCGAATCTGCGCGTCGAAATCGTACGCAGTATTCAGCATGTCGGATTGCTGCAGGTATCCAGTGTTGTTTCCGGTTGACTGGTTCTGGAAGCTGACAGACGTTCCCCCGGTCGACACGCTGGGCAGGATGAAACTAACAATCGCGAATTTCAGCGAGCCGTCCGGCCAACGGTTCTTCACATCGCATTGCGTAAGAATTGGAGCACCGCCGACAACCGCCTGAGCGAAGTTGGGGATGTCGCCTTCCTTGAAGATCCTGCCGACAGAGACAAAGCGATTGGTCTGTCCCGATCCCGAAAGATCCGAGACGGTAATTCCGTTGCCGGATCCACCACCGCCTCCTCCCGAGGAAAGCACGGTGAGGGTGAGAGTAGTGGTTGGGGCGAGTCCACCGCCCGTCGCTGTAATGGTTATGGGGTAAATACCTGTCGGCGTACTCGCCGCGACTTGAACCGTCGCTGACGATGAACCGGCGCCAGGGGCGGGAATCGTGCTCGGATTGAAGCTAATCGTGGTGCCGCTCGGCATTCCAGATGCAGTCAAGGCGACTGAACTGTTGAAGCTGCCGCTGATTGTAGTGTTGATGGTAGCGCTGCCTTGCGTACCCTGCACCACGCTCAATGACGACGGCGAAGCAGAGACGGTCAGACCCGGCGACGAGGTGGTCACGGTCAATGTCACTGTCGTCGTCTGATGAATGCTTCCACCGGTTGCCGTGACGGTGATGGGATACGTTCCCGCGGTCGTTCCACTGCCAACAGTGAACGTCATGCTAGAGGTTCCCGAGCCGGGTGCCGGAATCGTGGATGGATTGAAGCTGACGGTTGTTCCTGCAGGAGCGCCGGTGGCGGACAGTGCAATCGAATTGTTAAAGCCGCCGCTGACGGTTGTTGTGATAGTGGAAGTGCCTTGCGAACCTTGGTTCACGCTGAGGGAAGTTGGATTGGCAGAGATCGCGAAGTTCGGAGACCCTCCCGAGGAACCCTGGCTTATCCCAAGATAGGCGATCGGGGAAACATCTCCTGTGCTGTGGCTGGTGCCGAGGACGACCGTCAAACGGCTGCCGGCCAGTGTCACGGGCAGCGTCAGATTACTGGTGGGCCACGCCGCCGCCGACCAATTGTGCCCGGCTGCATCGTAGAAGTAGCCAATGGTTGGATTACCCGACACCGTACCCAGAACGGTTGAGCCGTCCAGGAACTGCACTTGGCATAGCACCGCGCACTGGCTGTAGCCGTCGTCACCCATAGCGAGCGAGAGATTATAGGAACCAGGGGCCGGAAGATTGACCACGAAAGATGCAGGCGATCCGTTCGCCGCGTAGTTGATTCCGGCTAACCGTGGATCGACGGTCCTGCTGCGGTCGCGGGATTGTACGAGTTGAGTGTTCAGCCAACCGAATGCCACACCATTCACCATGTTGGGATAGGCGGTCGTCGCCAAAACATGCGTAGTGTGAGCGGGGTCGGTCACGAACGTTGTGGTCGCGCGGAAGTCGAAGTTCTGCTGCCATCCCGTAGATCCGGCCGTCACGGTCAAATTCACCGTTGTGGTGGGGGTCTGACCTCCTCCCGTTGCCTTTACGGTTATGGGGTAGGTGCCGGTGGGCGTGGTCGCACCAACGTTAACCGTCATCACCGACGTTCCTGATCCAGGCGCAAGAATCATGCTTGGAAGGAAGCTGACGGTAGTACCGGTTGGCGCTCCGGTCGCGGTGAGGGCGACGGAGCTACTGAAGCCGCCGGTCGCGGAAGTGGTGATGGTCGAAGTTCCTTGTGTTCCCTGAACCACGCTGAGCGATGCGGGCGACGCCGACACCGTCAGACTGGGATGTTGTGTCGCTGTGACGGTAAGAGTGACCGTTGACGTCTGCCGCACGCCGCCGCCAGAAGCGGTAATCGTGATGGGGTACGTTCCCGTCGGTGTGCTGGAGCCAACCGTCAACGTCATCGTCGAGTTGCCCGAGCCCGGAGCCGGTATTGTGCTGGGATTGAAACTCGCAGTCGCTCCGGTGGGAACGCCTGAAGCGGTCAAGCTGATCGAGCTGTTGAAGCCGCCGCTCACCGATGTGGTGATGGTCGAAGTGCCCTGCGATCCTTGTGCGACGCTCAACGAAGCGGGGGATGCTGACAAGGTGAAGCTGGAGCCACCCGAAACCTGGGTCATCCCAAAGTAGGCGATTGGAGTAACGTCGCCGGTGTTATTGGTCGTTCCTACAACGACCTTCAGCTGAGTGCCGGTCATGGTCACAGGCATGGTGAGGTTGCTGACGGGCCACGCCGTGGCTGACCAGTCATGCACCTCGGAGTCGTAGAAATAAGCCATAGCGGGACTGCCGGTCACTGTGCCCAGAATTCTGGATCCGTCCAGGAATTGAATTTGACACATGACCCAGCACTGTCCGTACCCGACGTCGCCCAGGGCGAGAGAAAGTTTGTAGCTACCGGGCGCGGGAACATTCACCACAAATGACGCTGGCGTTCCGTTGGTCGCGTAATTGATGCCCGCGAGGCGAGGATCGACCGACGTGCTGCGGTCGCGCGATCCAATCAAGCTGGTATTCAACCATCCGAAAGTAACGCCGTTCACTGTCGTCGGATACGAAGTGTTGCCTAACACGTGCGTCGTATTCGGCGGATCGGTGACGAATCCTGCAGTGGCTCGGAAGTTGAATCCTTCTTGCCACCCAGATCCGGGAGCCGTCACCGTCAAAGTCACCGTCGTCGTCGGCGAAAGCCCTCCACCTGTCGCGGTAACGGTGATTGGATACGTTCCGGTTGGTGTATTCGCTCCGACAGCGACCGTCATCGTTGACGTACCGGCGCCCGGCGCAGCGATCGTGCTGGGATTGAATGTGACGGTGGTACCGCTGGGCGCACCTGTGGAAGTTAAGGCAACCGAGCTGTTGAAAGCGCCGCCAATTGCAGTGGTAATCGCCGAAGTTCCTTGCGTTCCTTGCGTCACATTGAGTGCCGGTGGCGAAGACGACACGGTTAGACTGTTTTGCTGCGATGAGGCGACGGTCAGATTGACCGTAGCCGTGGGCGCCAACCCGCCTCCCGTGGCCGTTATCACGATTGGATAGGTGCCGGGCGAGGTGCTTGCGCTGACGGATATGCTCATTGCCGACGAGCCGGAGCCAGGCGCAGCAATGGTGCTGGGGTTGAAGGTAACGCTGGTTCCTGATGGGACGCCCGAAGCTGTCAACGCGACGGAACTGTTGAAGCCTCCGGCGACAGAGGTTGTGATCGTCGAAGTCCCTTGGTTTCCTTGCGTCACGATAAGCGACGATGGCGCAGTAGAGACTGTCAAACTCGGCTGTCCAGACGCAGTGACCGTGATATTTACGACGGCGGTGTCGGTATCGCCTCCGCCCAGGCCGGCTACGACCACGGGATAAGTCCCCGCAGCCGTTCCCGCTGCCACCGAGACAGCCATGCTCGAAGTTCCATTGCCGGGCGCCGCGATGGAAGGCGGCGAGAAGGTAATGGTCATTCCGGCAGGCGCCCCCGCAGTCGAAAAGACGACTGGATTGTTGAAGCCGCCTGATGTTGCTGTCGTGAGCGTGGCTGTCGCTTGGGAATTCTGCGCGATCGAGATGTTGTTGGTAGAGGTAGACAGGCTGTAGTTGGGAGCCGGACTGCCTCCCGTCAGACGCAGAATCCAGGCGTTCTGGGTCTGATCATTCATCAATACAAATGCATCGAGAGAGGGCAGGTATCCAAACCGGCCGAAAACGCCGTAGTTATCGCCGGTCGGAATGCCCTCGGGATCTTGAGGATAGTCGACACCCTTTACTGGCGAGGGATTCATGCTGATGGGCACATCGATGCACTGATGCGATGGCACCGTGCCATAAGGCGTGCTGACCGGGCTCGGCCCGGCATTCAAGAAATAGACCTGATTGCCGCCTCCCGGATAGCCGACCATCAGACCAAGGGCGGAATCCCAAGCCAACCCGGCATTGCGATACGTCAGATCGCAACCAGAATTGGTCCACGTCTGCATGGTGTACGGAGCAGTCAGCGGGAAAACCTGTACCGTTCGGGTCGGGGGCAGGGAGGGATAGGTGGTGTTGTTGGTGGTGCCGGCCGCTCCAACAAAGACGAGGACGTTGTGAACCGGATCAATGGCGGCAGTGGTGCCGTCGTCGACGTGGTAGGCAGTCGTCAGCGTAGTCCAAGTGTTCGTCTGAGGGGCATAGTCGAATAACGTCCAACTCTTGTCGTGCATGACAACGTGGCCGTTGGTGGGGTTGTAGGCTGTGGTTGGATATCCGGGCGATTGCGTAAACGGCGGACCCACCATGGTCCATGTCTTCGCAGTCATGTCCAGGGTCCATACTTCGGAGGAGAAATACCCGGCATTGGCTACGCCGCCGCCAAACGAAATCATCTTGTTTGTGGATGGAAGATATTGCAGGCTGTTGTACGTGTGGCGGGAGGCTGGAGAAGCTCCGGGTTGATACGTACCGCCCTTGTTGAGCATGACGTAATACGGGTTTAGACCCTCCCATGCCAGCCCATCTGCGGTGTAGGGGACCGGAGTGGTGGGATACGTAAACAATTGCCATGAGGGCGTGCCACTCAGATTGAGAACGAAGACTTCGTTACCTGCGTAGTCGCTGTGGCCACCGCCCCAAACGATCAGACGCTGCTGAGCGTCGTCAACCGTTCCCCCGCTCCACGGGATGATGTCGTTGCAATTGAAGTCATAATTGGTCGTCTGGGTCATGGACGGGCTGGTGTACATCCCGTTGGAGACGTTCCCGACACAAACCGAGTTCATTTGGGTGCCCGGCAACACGTGGAAGCCAGGACCGGAAGGCAATCCCTGAGCGGCCGCGAAACCAGGTAGAAGTAAGAAGAAAGTCGAGAGGAGAACGGTAAGTATAAGAGGATGAGTGCTTTGGGACCGATACGGCAGGAAATCCGTCCGAGTCCCCGGAGAATCTGTCCGGTACGGGAGCGTCCACATAACCGCAGTGTAGAGGAGGATTTCTTCGGCGATGCCGGTTGAGGTAATAAGTTTGGAACCAGAGTAATACCAGCGACTGGTTACAAAAGTGTTGAGCCGATAGTGCCCAAGGCACTTCCCTTAAACTCCGTACCAGTGGGAGATCAGTCGCCGACACCGTAATTTCCGGTGTCGGCGGGCTGTCGAAACGCTTCTTTAGCGCGGCGGAAGCTGGGCCAACATTTTTTTCGCGTCCTCTGCGTCGGAGAAATTGGGCATCTTCAACGCTGCTTCCAATTCTTTGCGCGCCTGGTCACTGTCGCCGAGTCGGTAGTAGGCTGTGCCCAGGTGATACAGATACGACGCATTGTTGGGATCTTTTGCGGTAGATTCCTTCAGCGCAGCCACCGCGGCTTCATAGGATCCCTTCTTCACGTAGATCCAACCCAACGTGTCGGAAATGCCAGGATCGTCTGGTGCCTTCTCCTTAGCTTCTTCCGCCAACTTCAGCGCAAGATCAACATTTCCTCCGTGCTCGGCGTAGAGCCACGCCAGATTGTTCTTCGCGATGATGTTGTTGGGATTCGCTGTCAGCGCGCTCTCATAAGAAGTACGTGCGCTCCCGATATCGCCTTTGCGCTCGTAAATCTGTCCCAGGCGAAGCAGAGCGTACGAGAGATTCGAGTCCTTCACAGCGGCTGTTTGTTGAAACTCCTTTTGCGCCAAATCCAGCTGATTGTTAGCGAGATAGGTGTCACCCAGGCCAACCATGGCCGGCGTCAAGTCGTGATTGATCGCCAGCGCTTTGCCGAAGGCAGACTCGGCAACTGGGGAGTTTCCGGTTTTCTGAGCAAGTTCTGCCACTGCCAGATAGCCTTCCGCCCAACCGGGAACTTTGTCCACGCGCGCCTGCATCATAACGAGGCCCTGAGCCGCCTGCTTCTGCGCTGCGTAGCTGGCTCCAAGAACGGACAGGGCAACAGTGGATTTCGGTGTCTGATCCAGAGCTTCGCCTGCAAGCTTGCCTGCTTCGGCGTACTGCTTTTCAGCTAACTTCGCCATACCCAGCGATTGAAACACCGCACCTTTTGCCGCGGGAGTCGTTGCCATGCTGACGCTGGCGTTCAGTACGACTTCGGCATCCTTGTTGTCTCCCTTGGCAAGGTAGGCTTGGGCCAGAAGCAAACGCGTACCGATCGAACCAGGGTTGGCAGCTATCTCTTTGCTTAGGTCACTAACCACCTGATCGAGGTGGCCCTGGCTGAGTTGAATGGCCGCCATGGTATCGGTGGCTTTGGGATAGTTCGGATTGATCTTCAGTACATCCTGTAAAGCGGTCTGGGCCTGTTCGAGCTTACCGGCAGCGATGTAGGCGCGCGCCAAAGTGAAAATCGTTTCAGGAGAGGAAGGATTGCCTTTCCGGCTCTTCTCCAGATCAGCAATGGCGCCGGCTGCATTTCCGCGGTCGAGCTGCATGCTCCCTTTCAGGAATAGGGCTTCCCAATCCTTAGGATTGTTCTTCAGGATCTGATCCAGTGTGTCGCTTGCCTGCTGGTACTGATGCTGGCCCATATAGGCTGCTGCCAACCCGCGCCAGCTTTTCCAGTCTTTCTTGTCCAGGCCTATCAACCGCTGGTATTCGGCTTGGGCATCCTTAGGGCGGTTCGCCATCATGTAAAAATCGGCAAGAACGTCACGATATTCCGCCTGATTGCCGCTGCTCTGCTGAATCTGGCGATAAAGCGGCTCGGCTTCCGCCATACGCTGGTGCCGCAGATAGAAGCTGGCCAACAACTGGGTGAAGGGAATAGACGCATGGTTTTGCTGTTGCGCTTGCTTCAAAACCAGTTCCGCATTTTGCTGATCACCAGTGAGCTCGTAAACATTGCTAAGAAGGGAAACCGGATCGGTGGCGGCGGGATTCATTTGCCACGCCTTGCGCAGCGTAGCTTCGGCGTCCGCAACCTTCCGATCGGTCAATTGCAGATAGGCCAGATCGGTCAAAGCGCGACTGTTGTTGGGATCGATGCTAAGGACCTGATTGACGACCTTCTGCGCCTCTTTGTAGTCCTTTAAGCCGAAGTTGCTCTCGGCCAGCAACAATAGCCCGACCTTGTCATTGGGCCAGTTGCTCAGAATGAGTTGAGCCTGACCCTTGCCTTCACTGAAGTTGCTGGACCGGATCAGGAGTTCGCCGATCATGATCTGGGCGTCCCGGTTCTTCGGATCCGTCTTAACGGTGGCGAGAAATTCCTGGAAGGCGACTTGAGGCGCGCCGCGCTGAAGCTCCAGACTGCCAAGCTCAAAGTGAGCTTTGGAGAGCTTGGGGTTCAGCTGAAGAGCTGAGCGCAGCTCGATAATGGCCGCGTCCGCTTTGTTGTCTTTCAAGTATTTCTCAGCCTTGGCATAGTGCTTTTCTGCCGCCGCTTTAGGATCACGCGAGCAGCCCGCCAGGGTAAACATAGCGAGGCAGAAGACGACTGCCAAGGATGCTAATTGAATCGTTGCCGGTCGAAGACCGCGATCGTAGCTGCCCGCCGATAGTCCGTTTGTCATACGCGATTTCATGCTGTACACCGTTACAAAGCCTTTCACTTGGCGCCACGTCCGGATAACAGGACTTTGGCGGTTTCGAAGATGATGGCAAGATCCAACGGCATCGAAAGATGCTTGATGTAGAACAGATCGTGCTCGAGTTTGATCTTGGTCTGTTCAACCGTTGCGCCGTAGCCGTATTTCACCTGGGCCCAACCGGTGATACCCGGCCGCATCGAATGGCGCTGCCGGTAGTAAGGGAGTTTCTCTTCCAACATAGCCGCTAGCGTTGGCTGTTCGGGTCGTGGACCGACCAGACTCATGTCTCCCCGCAAGACATTGATCAGTTGCGGCAGTTCGTCGAGACGAAACTTGCGGATGAACTTTCCAACCCGGGTGATCCGCGGGTCTTCATCCGAAGTCCACGAAGCTGCCTGCGGCGCGGTCTCATTGCGCATGGAGCGGAACTTCAGGATCTGAAAATGAACCCCGTGCAAACCGATACGCTCCTGACGGAACAGCACCGGAGCACCGCTTTCGAGGTAAACCGCAGCCGCCACCAGCAGCATTAACGGCGTGGTCAAAATGAGCCCAACAGCGGACACGATGATGTCGACGGCTCGTTTAGTGGCAACGACGAGCCTCGGCTTGCGAAATCCGTTGGCCAGGATGAGCCAGCTGGGCGAAAGGTGATCTAGCAGGATTCGCCCAGTGGTTCGCTCGTAAAGATCGTGGGCCTCTTCGATCTTCATCCCCAGAAATTTAAGCTGGAGCAATTCCTTAATCGGCATGCTGCCGCGACGCTCGGAGAGTGCCAGAACAACGCGGTCAGCGCCCTCGGAGATAGCACACCGCTCAACATCGGCCGGCGTGCCGATGACGGAGGGAAGGTTGATGGTGCGCGTCTCGGAGGGCTCTTCGGCCAGGGCCGTTGCGGCGCCGCCTGCGACGCCAGCCACACTGAGAGAAGCAATCATCAAGCCTGAAGATCTGCGGCTGGAAAGGGCCGGAGAGCTGTAGCGCAAGGAATACTGTGCGGGTAGAGGGCAGAATCCTCCGGAGAAATCGGCTCCTTCGCTTGAGCCCGACGCGCCAGGCCCATACGTGTCGCGATCGCTCAGAATGCCGACGATATCGACATTCAGTTCGGGCCGCCGCAGGATTTCTTCGGCAAGGTAATAACCGGCAGCGCCATCGCCTACGATGAGGATGCGTTCATTGCGTCGAAGAAATGGTGCACTCGCGTCCACCAGCAGGCGCCAGCCTGAAACCAGACCTACGATGACCGGCGCCGCCACGGCCGCAATGCCACGACCCAAACTTAAACCGGGATACCAGTAATACAGCATCGCCAGGAAAAGACAGGCGGTACCGAGAGCCTGGAGTAACCGGATGAATAGCACTGAGCGCCGGCTGACGATCTGTAAGTCGTAAAGGTCGTAGTAGTACAGGGCCAGCTCGCAGACGACGATAACAATCGCGTAGCGCAGCAGCACGCCCGACTGTCCGATTTCCTGGCGAAAGGCGAATGCATCCATGAAGCGCAATGCCGTCGCAAACACAAGACCGCACGCGATGAGGGCCGCCTCAGAGGCGATCAACACCAGCGTCTTACCGGGAATTCTCTGTCCACCGATTTTCATCAGAATTTGGTAGGCGGAGCCGGCAACGAGCCTGCGACCTCCCCGGTGTAGTCAGGGCGCTCTTCGACTGAGCTATCCGCCTATGCGGAATGAGTAATCGCAAGTTACCTGCCAAAGGCCGTTTCAGAGCAACCCTCCGAGTTCGCGGTTGAAAAGGGGTGAGATAGCCCCCATGCCGCTGCCGCCACCCGTGTTGTTACTGGCCTCAGGGTGGGATTTGGGCTGGAATCGGAGGTGGTCAAGACGGGTATGGGAAGAAGTTTTCCGGGAAAACACGAAACGTTTTAGCCCGATGAGCCATAAGTACGTTTATCCCATGGGAATTGTGCAAATCGGAGGTCTGGCATAGAGCTTGCTTATGTTTACAGGTTCATCGGCTATTAACCAAGAGCCGGCAGAGGAATTGTGCCAGTCCACCTACGTGAAGCGAATCTGGTCCGTGACGAAGCTGCGTTAGTCGGCATGACGCAGACCTATATGGGCGCTACGGACAGTCATCGCTTTCGCTGGCTGTATCGGGATGGGCCGTTTGGCCCAGCGCGCGTTTGGCTGGCATTCGACGGATCGTCTCAAAGTCCCTTAGGAATGGCAGCGCTGTTTCCCCGAAGAGGTTATATCGGCGGCGAAGAGGTCTTGGGGTGTGTTCTGGGAGACTTTTGTATCAGTGAACACTATCGCAGTTTGGGGCCGGCAATTCAGCTACAGCGTGCCTGTCTGGCGCTGATCGAGTCGGGTGAATTCGCCTTCTCGTATGACTTTCCCAGCAAGTCCATGCTCGGCGTTTACCGCTACATGGGGGTCAATCCGACCGATGAGTGCGTGCGCCTGGTCAAGGTGCTGAAGGCAGAGGACCGGGTTCGAGAGATGGTCACGATCCCGGTCATCGCCAAGGCGCTTACGGCGGCCGCGGACTTCGCCTTGCGGCTGAGCGACAAGCATCCTGCGATATACGAGGGCCTGGAGTATCGGTTGGACAACCAGTCGTGTTCGAGGGAGTATCTGCGTCTGGCCCAACGAGTCGGATCTTCCCTGGGAAGTTGTGTTCTCCGCAGCCCAGAATATTTGGACTGGCGTTACCGTCGGCATCCCTTTCGGCAATACGAATTCCTGACCTGCCATCGCAACGGGGAGTTGCAAGCCTACTGTGTCTTCACGTTAGAGGATGAGCGGGCCCAGATTGTCGATTTGTTCGGCAGCAGCGAGGAGAAGGTGCTGACCGGCTTATTGCGGTGCGTGGTTCGGTTGGCGCGCAATCGCGGAAAATCTGCTATTAGCGTAGCCCTGCTGGCGAGCGACCCGCGTACCCGCGTGTTGCGGAAATTAGGTTTTCATAGCCGCGAGTCAGCACCTGTTGTCGGATTCGGCCCCAAGGTCGGCGATTGCGGATCCAAGCTTTTGCTGATGCATGGCGATCGAGAGAGTTGAGGAGCGAACAGAGTGGCGAAACAAGTAGACGAAAGAGTAATTACGGAGCAGATCCGAAGCTTCATCGGACAGAAGTTCCCTTTGGCCCGCCGTCGAAAAATTCACGATGAAGACAATTTGCTGGAGAGCGGCGTCATCGACTCGTTGGGAGTGCTCGAGATTGTGACGTTTTTAAACGAAGACTACTCGCTCATCGTGGAGGATGACGACCTTACTCCAGAGCACTTCCAGAGTATTCATTCGATCGCGAACTTCGTGGAGCAGCGTCTCCAGGCCGTCGAGCATTCTTCAAGATGAACTTGCGTATCAGACAGGTGGATCTGGTGGCGGACCGGCAGGAGTTGCTGTCTGTATTGCAGCGCAACCTGCAGGATGTTCCCCATGAATCGAGATTGTCATGGATGTATCTTGGCAATCCCGCCGGATTCGCCCGCTCCTGGTTCCTGTGCGATGCAGACGGCTCAGCGGTCGGCGTCACCTCGCTGTTTCCCCGCGCGGTTTGGTTGGACGGTAAAGCGGAGGTCTGCGGGCAAGTGGGAGACTTTGGCGTAGATGCACGGTTTCGCAGCCTTGGCCCGGCGCTGATGTTGCAGCGGGCCACGTTCGAACCTGTCCTGGAGAACGCAATTGCGTTCTGTTATGACTGCCCTCCGCATGAGTTGGGCATGGCAATGTTCTACCGCTTGGGCCTGGAAGAGAACTGCCGCATGCAACCCTTCGTGAAGCCGCTGCGGGCTGATCGGCATTTGCAACGGCTTCTCGGGTCTACCGCGGGAAGGGTCGCGTCGCGCATGGCAAATCCGGTCCTTCGTCTGAATCCGCGGCCCTTGAATCCATGCCACGGAGTGGAGTTTGCGCTACACCAGGGCGATTTCGACCAGGAGTTTTCGGCAGTGGACGAAGCGGTTCCAGCGTGCGGCAGCATTCGCAACCGGCGAAGTGCGGACGACTTGAACTGGCGTTTTCGGCGCGACCCTGTACGTCAATTTGAAGTACTCACTGCCCGCCGGGCGGGAGAGTTGTTGGCCTACGTGATCTTCACCATCGTCGAGGAAGACGCTTTGATCTTCGATCTGTTCGGACGTGATCTGAAATGCGTAGGTACGCACTTGCTGCAGGCACTGACGGACATGTTGTATGGACGCCCGCTGCAGACATTGAGGGCGGTTCTGACCTGCGATGACCTCGTCGGCCGAATTTTCGGTGAAGCCGGGTTCTCGCCCAGGGGTCATTCGACTCGAGTAGTCGCGTTTGGCGGAGCAAAGTTCGGATGCGAGGACGCTCTTCTGCATACCGCCCATTGGCAATTCCAGCATTCGGACGTGGTGGCTTGACCCTAGTTACGGAGAATCATTCATGGATTATTTGATACATCACATGCTGCGTACCAGCGCAGCGCGGTATCCCGACAAAGCGGCTATGGTGCACGGCGAGCGTCGGCTTTCCTATCGCGAGGTAGCGGACGGATGTACTTCTATCGCTGCCGGTCTTCGCAACGCTGGGGTGAAGCGTGGCGAACGGGTTGGTATTTATCTTGATCCCAGTGTCGATCAGGTCTTATCGATTTTTTCCATTTCACAAACTGGTGCTGTCTATGTGCCGATCAATACGGTTCTATTTCCTGACCAGGTAGCCCACATCGTTCGAGATTGCGGAATGAAGGCGCTGATCACGACTCCGGAAAAACTGGAGGCCCTGCTGCCGGTTTTGCGGGACATTCCCTCGCTGGATTTTTACGTGGTCACCGGAAACCCGAATGGATGGGGTCACGAAAACGCCGAAGACAATGGGAAACGGATTCACAGTCTCGAGGCAATGCTGCGGCTTCCTGCTCCAGATCAGTGGCTTGACTGGGGAATCTCCAAAGACCTGGCGGCCATTCTGTACACCTCGGGGTCAACCGGCAAGCCCAAAGGAGTGATGCTGAGCCACGCCAACATTATGGCCGGCAGCAGTGTGGTCTCGGCCTACCTTGGGATCACCAGCGAAGAGCGGATTCTTGCGGTGCTGCCGTTCAGCTTCGATGCGGGTATGAACCAGCTCATGACGGCATTTCAGCAGGGCGGCACGATTGTCCTGATCAAGTTCGTCTTCGCGAAGGAGATCATCAAGGCGCTGCTCGAGGAGCGCATTACGGCGCTGGCTGGTGTTCCTACCGTATGGTCGTTGTTAACCAACGGAGGATTACAGAAACAAAGCTTCCCCCATCTGCGATACATCACCAATACTGGCGGCGCCATGCCGCAGGCTGTCCTGAAGATCCTGCGTCAGGCGCTACCATCGACCAAAATCTTTCTGATGTACGGCCTGACGGAAGCTTTTCGTTCGACCTACCTGCCGCCCGAGGAACTGGATCGGCGACCGACTTCGATGGGGAAGGCGATACCCGATAACGAGATCCTTGTGCTCAATGACCAGGGGCAGCTATGTGCGCCTGGAGAAGTCGGGGAACTGGTGCATCGCGGTTCGACGGTGTCGATGGGCTATTGGGGAAATCCCGAGGCGACCGCGCGCGTCTTGAAGCCCAATCCTCTGCTTCCGCCGGAGCTGGGTGACTGTGAGCGAGTCTGCTACTCCGGAGACCTGGTGAAGATGGACGAAGACGGGTTCCTCTATTACGTCGGACGTCGCGACACCATGATCAAGTCGTCGGGATACCGGATAAGCCCGACCGAGGTAGAAGAAGTATTGTTCCAGACCGGCAAAATCAGGCAGGCCGCCGTGATTGGCGTACCGGATGACGTGCTGGGTCAATCGATCAAGGCTTTTCTCGTTGCCCGCAACGGCGAAGAGGTTGATTGCGACTCGGTGCTGGATTACTGCGCCGAGAGAATGCCCCGGCATATGGTGCCCAAGCATTTCGAGTTGCTGCCGGAATTGCCGAAGACGTCCAGCGGGAAAGTTGATTATCCCGCGTTACGGCGGCGTGAGGGTCTGTAGAAGATGCAGGTAAAGCAGCTTATCGCGGAAAACTTTCCTGGCTCCGATGACAGCTTCGCATCGGCGGCACTGACCTCGCTGTGATCGCGGAGGAGTTCGGGACACCCCTGTTCGTTTACGACCAGGGGATCCTGCAACGCACATGGGAACTGCTGCGCGCTACGTTTCCCGAGCGATTTGCGATTCACTATTCCGTCAAAGCCAATCCCAATCCCAATCTGCTGGCATTTTTCCTGGGAAATGGCGCCGGGTTGGAGATTGCCTCTGCGGGTGAACTTCATCTTGCGTTGGAAGCGGGATGTGCGCCCGGGGAGATTCTGTTCGCCGGTCCAGGAAAGACCGATGCCGAGATCGAACTGGCACTGCGATCAAGAGTTGGCGAGATACACGCGGAGTCGATCAATGAGTTGCGGCGGATCTCTGCCATCGCCCAACGTCTGAACCAGACGGCGCATGTAGCTCTTCGCGTGAATCCCGATGGCGAGGCGGAGGGCGGCGCCATGCGGATGGGCGGAAAGGCGACACCGTTCGGAATCGACGAGGAGATGTTGGACGAGGCTTTGAGTTTCGCCCTGGCTTCCCCCACCATCATGGTACGCGGTATTCATCTATTTGCCGGCACGCAGCTGCTGCACAGCGAAACTTTACTCAACCAATATCGCAAGGGAATACAGATAGGAAGACGAGTTGCCGAGCGACTCAGGCATCCGCTGTGCACCCTCGACTTCGGTGGCGGTCTGGGGGTTCCGTACTTCACCAACGACGAACCGCTCGACATGGTTGCCCTGAAGCAGGGACTCGCCGAGTTGATGCGTGATGTGGATGGGGACGCCGCCTTCGAAGGTACACGGTTCGTCATCGAGCCGGGGCGCTATCTAACCGCGGCGTGTGGGATCTATGTTGCTCGCGTCCTCGACGTCAAAATCTCACGTGGCAAGATGTTCGCCATCCTGGACGGCGGCATGAATCATCATCTGGCCGCCTCCGGTAACCTTGGGCAGACCATTAAACGCAACTTCCCGCTCGCAGTAGCTAATAAGCTGCGGCAACCGGAAACAGACACAGTCGACATCGTCGGCCCGCTTTGTACTCCGCTGGATGTGCTGGGGCGAGCAGTGGTATTGCCGCCCATTGAAATTGGCGATCTGGTCGCAGTTTTTCAATCTGGCGCCTACGCTCGCAGTGCCAGTCCGCTCGGGTTCCTGAGCCATCCCTTTCCTCCTGAGGTGATGGTTACAGACGGCGAAGCGCGGCTGATTCGGAGCCGCGGCACCGTTGCCGACTTGCTGCACGATGCACTTCTGCCCGCGCAGCAGAATGTGGTGGCTTAAATATGGGTTGGAAATTCACGCCGGCGGTGAGTGACTTCTCGCGACTTCGCTCCGAATGGGACCGCATCAATTCCAGTCTGGCTCACCATGTGCTGCTGGACTCGGACTTCGTTGAGCCGCTGATTAAATGTTTCGGCGGTCCCGACGTATTTGTGGGAATCAACGACGATCCCAGCCCAGCGATGGTCTTGGTTCAACAAACGTCACGCGGGGTATGGTCAAGCTTTCAGCCGTCGCAGGCCCCGTTGGGCATGCTATTAGTCGGTTTGGACGACGATGGAGAACAGCTGAAAGGACTGCTGCGGTCGCTCCCCGGGTTTGCTCTCCAGTTTTCGGTGATGCAACAGGACCCGGACTATACCGCGTGGCCCCGTTCGGCCGCCAACGGCGGACTAGAGTTGCTGGACTACATCGATACACCTCGCCTTACCATCGCTTCGACTTTCGACGATTATTGGAAGCAGCGCAGCTCGAACCTCCGCCATAATTTGTCGCGGCAGCGCCGGCGGCTGGCGGAAACCGGACGCACTATGGAATTTGTCATGCGGTGCGCAGCTTCTCAGGTAGCTTGTGCGGTTGCGGAATACGGTCGGTTGGAGTCTCTGGGCTGGAAGTCGGAGACCGGTACTGCCATTGCCGCTGACAATCAACAGGGCCGCTTTTATACGGAAGTGCTTGAACGATTTTCTGCCCGTCACGAGGCAGTTATTTTTCAATTGCGATTGGATGGCGTTGTCGTGGCCACTGATCTGTGCCTGATACGAAACGGGATGCTGGTGATTTTGAAGACGACGTACGACGAGACGCAGAAATCTTTGTCGCCGGCTTTGCTGTTACGCGAAGATGAACTTCGCTGGATTTTTGGGCAGGGCAGTATATCCGTGGTTGAGTTCTACGGCCGCACGATGGACTGGCACCGCAAGTTTACCGACGAAGTCCGTACCATGTACCACCTGAACTGCTATCGGAATTCATGGACGCCGGTAGTAAAGAAGGCGCTGAGGCACCTGCAATGAGCTTGCAATCGGAGTTCTTGTTGCCGAAGGAGCCGGTACTTGAGCCACGTTTTCTGAAGTTTCGAAGCAATGCCCGCACTGCAAATCTTCTGTCGAGTTCGTCTCCGCGCTGGTCACAGGCGCGTTACGCGATTTACGCGATCCTGAAAACCCTAGAGATTACTTCTGGCGATGAGGTTTTGCTGCCCTCTTACATCTGCGCTGCGGCTGTGGAACCGGTGCATGCCAGTGGAGCAAAACCAGTCTTCTATCGCGTCAATGGCGGGTGCGAGGCCGACGTCGCCGACATCGAAACACGTATCTCACCGCGCACTCGTGCAGTCCTGATCGTTCATTATTTTGGCTTTCCCAACGGTAGCCTGCTGCAGCTTCGCGATCTGTGCAATCGCAAGGGTCTGGCGTTAATCGAGGATTGTGCGCACGTGTTGGGATCTGACGCGGACCAGCTTTCCCTGGGCCAGGTTGGGGATGCGGCAATCTACAGCTTGCGAAAGTTCTTACCTATTCCCGACGGCGCTATGCTGCGATGGAACAGGAAATCGATTCGTACGTCGACGAGCATGCGGTCCGAACTCTGGCTTTCGACAGTGAAACATGCCGTAAACCTTGCCGAACAGATGTGGCCCCCATTGCAGACAGCCGCTGACCATGCGCGCATCCTGGTGAAAGGCAACCGTAGTCACGAGGAAACCGGGACGGATCGCAAGTCGATCGAAATCGACCAAGAGCTACTAAGTCCCGAAGTGGCGTTCCGTATGGAAAATATCAATCTGGCGCTGTCCCCCGTATCGGCGTGCATTATCCGGCACACCGACGTCACAGAGGTGGCCAGGCGGCGTGTCCAGAACTACCGCGAGCTCAGCTTTCGTCTCCGGGAAGTAGCGGGCGTTCGTTTACTTTTCGAGGAAGTACCCTCCGGAATCTGTCCCTGGACCTTGCCCCTGACGGTGGACGATCAATCGCTTCCGCACCACAAAATGCGGGAGCTCGGAATCCCTGCCGTTGGGTGGGAGGCAGTGCGCCCACGCGAGGTGCGGCAGGGAGAATTCCAAGTGGCGGACTATCTTTATAACAATGTTTCGTTCCTGCCGGTTCACCAGAGCCTCACCTCAGCGCAAATTGACACTATGGTTTCGGCAGTCGATCGTATGTGCAGACTATCAAAGCGGAGGAGTTCGGTTTGCATAGCGTAAGCCCAGCTGCTCGAGCGCAAGATGACCTCCTTCAGGCTGAGGGTCGCAGGGAATTCCCAGACATGCGACAGGGAGGCGCCGACATCGATGAATGCGTTCGAGGAAGATTGCTGATCGTCGCCTATCACTTCCCGCCGAACGCGGGCAGCAGCGGGCTCTTGCGGTCGCTCAAGTTTTGCCGTTATCTACCCGAGTTTGGCTGGCGTCCCACGGTACTCACGGTGCATCCGCGGGCGTATGAACGGGTGGACGATTCGCAACGAGGCGATGTTCCGCCCGACGTGAAGGTGGTCCGGGCGTTCGGCCTCGACACACGCAAACACTTGTCGTGGCGTGGAGCGTATCCCGGCATGTTCGCCCTGCCGGACCGCTGGGTCAGCTGGTTGATGGGAGCCGTGCCCGCGGGGCTTTCGATCATACGCCGGGAAAAAATCGACGCAATCTTCACCACTTACCCGATAGCGACAGCAGTGCTGATCGGATACGTGTTGCACAGGATGACAGGGAAGCCATGGATCGTTGACTTGCGCGACTCGATGACGGAAGACAACTATCCGCAAAACAGAACGACATGGAAGGTGTATCGCTGGATCGAGCAGAAGGCGGTTCGTCACGCTTCCAGAATTTTGTTCACCGCGCCGGGCACGATTCGCATGTACCGCGAGCGATATCCCGACTTGGATGCCAGCAAGTGCATGTTGCTGCCAAACGGTTACGACGAGAGCGATTTCGAAGGGATTTCCTCGGAACGCATGGGCGCTAAGCAAGTGAGATTGCTACATTCAGGATTGGTGTATCCCTGGGAGCGGGATCCGAAGCCGTTCTTCAACGCGTTATCGCGGCTGAAGGCGTCAGGCCGGATTTCCAACGAGACGCTTTCTGTGGATCTGCGGGCGTGCGGTTCCGAGGCGGAATTTCAAAAGGATGTTGCGCGTCTGAACATCTCTGACTTGGTGCATTTTCTGCCGGCATTACCGTATCGACAGGCTTTGCAGGATGCCGCCAATTCGGATGCTCTACTACTTTTGCAGGGAGCATGTTGCGACCATCAGATCCCCGCAAAAGCGTATGAGTATCTGCGCCTAGGAAAGCCAATCCTGGCTCTGACCAGCGATTCGGGCGATACTGCGGCTTTGCTGCGGGAAGTAGGAGGTGCGACCCTTATCGACCTTGCAGACGAAGACGCCATCTACCAAGGACTTCCGCAGTTCCTAGACCGTGTGAGGGCAGGAGCGCACTCCACGACTCCCGAGCAGAAGGCAAGATTCTTCAGCCGTCGCAGCCAGGCAGAACAGTTAGCGAAGTGCTTGGAAGACGCCGTTCCGCGCTCTTAAGGGAGAACCTGAACGGACAAGGATTTTGTGGATGTGGTGAAGCGGATGATCGGTGGGTCGTAGCTCAAGAAATTGCGCCGGTACACGACGTCGCTGGTTATGACGAAATGCTTTTCCCCCGGTTGCAGCAGTTTGATGTGCCACGTCCACTCCGTGTGACCGCCCGGAAGAATCCTGTGGATAGGCTGCCGCTGATTCGATTCCTCGCTGGTGATCTCGACCCCAGCGGACTCCCTGGCCAACAAACTCACCGCCATCTCGTCGTCCACCTTTAGTAGAGCCAAGGTGCTATCCGGATTCGACCCTGCCGAAAACACCAATCCGCCTGAGCCTTCGGGCGCCCTCTGAATCACAACTTTCGCCACAATGACTTCGCCAACTTTGCCGCTGGGCGGTATCGATATCGTGATGCTGCCATTTCGCGCGACCTGGTAACGGGCCTTCACTTTCTTTTGGAAATCGCCGAGATCGCCAGTATTACCACTCGAGTCAGATTGCGGCGCGACTTCGCCGAAAAGAATGGATGGCGCCGGTTCAAGGCCTTGAATTGCGATGGTGTCCTGGGCAGAAAGATAAGGGAGCGGGATAGAAAGAAAGAGTGCAGCGAAAGTGAGCGAGCAGAAAGAGAGAAGGCGCGAGATTGTGTTTCCGAAACTCAAGGTGCTGTCGGCGGCGGCTCCGGGGAGTTCGGAGCGCCGCATCGAACACATGCACATGAGATTCTTCATATAGTCCAATAACTGCAAGGCTGGTGCCAACGTTGGTGTCGCAAACGTACAGTAAGGCTCTGCCGCTTTACGAGGACTTCGATCAGGCGTAGACAGGTTGTTCTTCCGCTTCAGGCGGATGCAGATCGTATTGCTTGATCTTGTACAGTAGTGCCTTGTAGCTGATCTTCAGAAGATTGGCTGCCTTCTGTCGGTGCCAACCGGTCTGCACCAGAGCATGAGCGATCGCTGCGGCTTCCGCCTCCTTCTTCACTGAGCGCGCTAGCGACTTCAGTCCGCTGAGATCCTGGGTAGCCATGGTTGGCGTCCGTATGTCAGTGTTTACGCGTTGTGTAGCGCGAAGCTCGGCGAGAGCCAGTTCTTCATTTCCAAGCACCAGATAGCGCCGAACAAAATTTTCCAGCTGCCGCAAATTGCCTGGCCAGGAGTAGCTCAAGCATGCCTGCAGGAGCGCCTGACTGAAAGGCCGTTCCGGACTCGAGAACTGTACCGCGTTGCGCTTCATGAAGTGATTCATCAGGAGCGGAATTTCTTTTCTTCGCTCACGCAGTGGAGGGATGTTCATGGTAAAGCCGCCGAGCCGGTAGTAAAGGTCTTCCCGGAGCGTCTTGTTGGCCAATGCCTCTTCTACGTTGATGTTCGTCGCCGCCAGGATGCGAACATCGGCCTGAATTGTGGTACGGCCGCCCAGGCGAGAGAAGCGATGGTCTTGCAGAAAGTGCAACAGCTTGGCCTGGAGAGCGGGCGGCATCTCGCCGACCTCGTCCAACAGAATGGTGCCATGCTCGCACATTTCGAATTTGCCCGGCTTAGCTTTGGTTGCGCCGGTGAAGGCGCCAGCTTCATAACCGAAGAGCTCGCTCTCCAGCAGGTCCGCAGGAACCGCAGCACAGTTCACTTTCAAGAAAGGAAACTTTGCGCGCGGCGAGAGGTGGTGAATCAGAAGAGAAACGACTTCTTTTCCGGTTCCGCTCTGCCCAAGCATTAGGACAGGCATATCAAACTTGGCAATCACGCACGCCTGCGCGTAGATCTCTTTCATCGCGGTGCTGGCGCAGACGAAGCTCTGGCCATTTGAAAGTTCGACAATTTCAGGTTTGTCGCCCGAGATATCTTCCATAGCTGCGGGCTGAGGCGCAACCGGGGCAGGGAATTCAACTGCGATAGTCGGCTCGCTGAGGTGCTGCTGAAGAATGCTCCTGAGTTCATCGGTGTGCACGGACTCGCCGAGATAATCCACGGCACCCAGGCGCACGGCTTGGGTGGCGGATCGAGTGTCATCGCTCGCTCCGGTTACGATGATCTTCAAATCGGGATGTAGCTGACGCAGCTGCTGAAGAGTTGGCAGTCCGTTAGACGAAGTGGCACCAACATTTATCAGGACAAGATCTGGCAAAGGGCGGTCTTGCAGCCGCAGTAGCGCATCACTTCCAGAGTCAACCACTTCGACCTGATAGTCGTCGGCTGGTACGACCGTGGCGACACGTTGTGCCATTGAAGGATTAGGATTCACGATGAGTATTACAGGCAAAGTAGCTGCAGTTACCGCTGCGGTAGCCATTGCTTACTGCTCCTTTCGGAACTACTCGATACTTCAAGAAAGTTGAACAAAGTTTGGGAGCGGCCAGGGACCCAAGACAAATGACTCAATGTGAAACCGGCCGTTTTGTCTCCCCTGGACCCGGCATAGTCCGCACGCTGGGGATTTTTGTGTCATCTCTGGTAACAAAGTAACCAGCCAAGCTGAAATTTCGTCCGAAACAAATTGTTTTTTTCTGCTGCAATAACGCGAAACCCTGAGTTTGCTGGGCTTTTCAAGCGATTCGGGAATGCTCTGCTGCGCTTCGTGCTTTGGCGGCCATCGTGCTATAGCACCATCGAGGTTTGGTCGTTGACTCAAATGAGCTCTCCAAACTCAACTGCTGCGATGGAAAGAACTCTATTGCCGATTCCCCCTGAGCATGTGATCTTCGGCCAATCCTCCGTCATGGGCCGTCTACGGGAGATCATCGATCCCATTGCTTTGGTACCGATCCCGGTTCTGATCTTTGGAGCAACCGGCACCGGAAAAGAAGTTTTGGCGAACTACATTCATCGCCGTTCCCCGTGGAGTGCGGGCCCATTCGTCAAGATGAGCTGCGCCGCTATCCCCGGCTCCCTGCTCGAAGCCGAACTGTTTGGCTTCGAAAAATCGGCTTTTACCGGCGCCATAGCCGCCAAGCCCGGATTAGTGGAACTCGCAGAGGGCGGTACCTTATTACTGGACAACATCGCCGACCTGGACAGCACTCTCCAGCCTAAATTGCTGCAGTTCCTCCAAGCCGGTACGTTCAGCCGGATCGGCGGCCGCGAAGAGCGTTCGGTAAAGACTCGCATCATCTGCATCGCCAATCGCTCGCTCCATGCCGACATTGAACAGGGAACATTCCGCGAAGATCTGTTCCATCGCATCAGTGGCGCCACCATTCCCATGCCTCGCCTTAAGGAACGCGTCGAAGACATACCGGTCATTGCGGAGTATCTGCTCACCGAATTTGCGACTCAATTCCAATTGCGCGTCCGCTCGCTCTCGACTGCTTTGTCACGCCGGCTCCGCTACCATTCGTGGCCGGGAAATATCTGGGAGCTGGAAAATGTATTGCGCCGGTTTTCCATTCTTGGAACCGCGAATGCAATCGGCGACGCACTGCTTAGACGTTCCTACGGAAGTTCTGTCGTCGAATTTCCCGCACTCTCGAACGCTCCGTTGAAAATGAAGACGCAACGCATGGTGCAGGAAGCGGAGACTCAGGCAATCCTCCAGGTCCTGCAACAGAATGACTGGAACCGGACCAAATCTGCTCAGCATCTCAACATCAGCTTGCGGGCGTTGCTCTACAAAATGAGAATCGCGGGAATCTCCGGACATCGCATGTTCAAGCAGAACTAACGCGATCCCGCGTCGATCTGTGACGTTTAAGCATCCAACACCGGCTCCAAATCCGCCGCGTCTACGGTGACGGCCAACGCAAGTTGTAACAATTGAATTGAAACGACCAACCTGGTGGTGGAGTTCTGCTCTACAACGACTCCCTTGATCCCTTGTAGCGCGCCGCTCTTGATACGCACCCAGCGTCCAACGTCGAGATACGCATGCGATTGGAGGTCAATCCCGTTTGTAACGCAGTTCCGGACCGCATCAATCTCGGTATCGCTGATGGCAGCGGCCTTTCCATTGAACGAAACTAGCCGCACCGCGCTGGGGATCGACAAAACTTTCAGCCGCTCGTCCAACCGCATTCGCACGAAGACATAGCCAGGAAAGAGAGGCGTTGGCAGATGCACAACTCGCTGTTTCCAGTTGCGACGGATGGGCGCAAGTGGTAACAAGACCTCAATCCCTTTCTTGACTGCCTGGTCGGCCACCGATCGCTCGTGCTGTGGCCGCGTGTAAGCCGCATACCACCGCTTCTCGGCAAGGATCTGGGCGCAATCGTCTGACGCTTTCTCGCGGACACTGCCGTGCATTGCTTGCTCCAATGGGAGAGTCGCAGAGAGGACACAGCTTCGCCCTTGTGACCTACATTTGTAGAGGTCACGTAATTGAAAATACTGGAGCGAATCTTTAGGTTCGTCGCTAAACGTCTTTCGCAGAAAAATCTTGGCTCAGGCGAAAGAACCGGCCGTATAGCCGCAAGCGACACACAAAACAGTTGGCGCGACTGCTCTGTCGTTCCTCGGGGGGAGGAGCATGGCAGGCATACATCTATGTCGGGCGCAATATAACTGTGGCACGAGAGTAGTCTGGCTACTGACCTTGCGCAATGAGCAAAACGTTTCTTTCGGAGGGAACAAAACAACTAGGTACGAAAGGTATGTCTGTGTGGCAGAAATTTGACCCTGAGCGACATGCAACGGAGTACTAAATTACTTAAAATCAGTCAACTAAGTAGATAGTATTTCAGGTACGAAACCGTGAGAAGGAGGTTTCATTCAACGGGATCCCGATCTCATCTAAGAATCCACGAGGCACGAGTTACTGGCCTATTGCCCCTTTCCGGCGCTGCTCCAAGGTGTAAAGAATTAGCTCCGACCGGCTGGAAATACCCAACTTTTCGAAGATCCGGAACAAGTAATTGCGGACGGTATGCTCGCTGAGTTGCAATTGCTCAGCGATCTCACGGTTCCGTAGACCCTCCGCTACCTGGTAGACGATCGTCTCTTCGCGCTGCGTCAGCAGAGCGTTTCCGCGCGCGTCCGTAAAGCGAATGCGATTGCCCGCACAAAATGTCTCCAGCACGTAATGCAGCTGCTCGCTGTTAGCCCACACCTGGCCATGGTGTACTCGGTCGATGCACTTGCACAGCAGGTCACAGGATTCGTCGCGACCACAGATCCCCATCACTCCGGAGCTGAAAGACTCAACCACCTGATCTCGATCGCAGCGGTCCAGCAGCATGATGCAGCGGACCGTCGGCCTGCTCAGGCGAACCTCGCGCAAGAGTTTGAATCGTGTGCCTGGACCATCGCCGGCATTCACGCTGATCAGAGCAATATCGGCCTCTGGAAGCGAGGCGCCGTTCTCAAAGCTGGATTCTGTGGAGGAGCCGACGACCTTGACGTTGTAGGTGGACCCCTCGAGCATGTGGGCCAACAACTGGCAGCCCATCTTCGTCGAGTCGAAGATCAGTACTCGGATAGGGCTTGCTGACAAACCTTCTCTCGACTGCTCCATCAGGCGATACGACTCCATTCGCAATCTCTTTCGGTTAACGACTTGGTGTCATCTGTAATCAGCAGGAGCGACGTAACTCAGAATGCAGTTTATTGCGCTCACTCGGATGGCCCGATCCAGCAGGTAAGACCTGAGGGAGAGTGTATGCTCGTGGCGCCTGTCAACAGGAGCAATCTCGATCTGACCAATTTCGCCCGGCCCGTTATCATCAGAGATGATCATGACCATTAGAGACGATTGTAACCGCTCGACGAAAGACATCCTGTCCTGATGTACAGAGAGTTTACACCAAGTCGAATCAAACTTCCCCACAAAGTCACCAAGGTGGTCTGTGTTATGACACATTATTACTATTTCACGGCCCTAAGAATCTGACCTCAACATATTCAAGGGACACTTTCAGAAACGAAATACTTCGGATATGTCCTCATTCCCATTGTGTACTTGGTTGAATCCGTCTCTGCTGGAGCGTGTGAGCGACCAGTTCCGATCGGCTGGAGACTGCGAGTTTTCTGAACAAACGGAAGAGATGGTTCTTGATGGTATGCTCGCTGAGTTTCAACTGAAGGGCAATGTCGCGGTTGGTTTTTCCGGCAATCACCAGGGTTACGATCTCCTGCTCCCGCTTGGTGAGAGGGACTTTGCGGCGGGAGTATCCCCGAACGCGCGGGCTCTCCGCCTCAAACGCCTTGAGCAGGTAATGTACCTGATGGTTGTTTGCCCATATTTGTCCTTCGTGCACTTGATGGACACACTTGCACAGAATTTCGCAGGAATCGTTTCGCCCACAGATTCCGCATGCGCCCCAGCGAAACGCGTCAAGCACTAATTCGCGAGAATCTTCATTCAGCAGCATCACGCAGCGCACCGTCCTGAGGCCTTGCAGGGTGCGTAGGACAGTGAAGCCGGATTGGGGGCCTTCTTTTAGAGCGCAGCTAATCAAGGCGACGTCGGCGCCGCGGGCCAATTCGACGTCGATATTCAGCGAGCTGACTGACCAGCCAACTACCTGGATTCCAAATGACGACTTCTCGAGTTCCTGAGCCAGGAGTTCGCAGCCCATCTGAGATTGATCGAAAATAATAACCTTGGTCCGAGTCGGGGACCCGCCCATGATGAGATTCATCCTGTCCGTTCTGTAGAAGTCATTGGGGGCGGTGCATTTTCGTTCGAGCGGTTCTCAACGACAGCCGGCAGGGGGCGAAAAATCCTCAGCCGTCCTCGCGAACAACATTTGCTGCAACAGGGGTTTAGCCAGCTATCCTGTCGTGTAGTTGCAATCGTGCCGCCATATTGGATTTCGGTCGGAAAGCAGCAGTGCTCGCTGCTCCAGCGTCGTGGATGCGGCTCGGAGACGGTGGAAACACGGGGCCACTGGGAGCGAGAGGGAAATGTTCTTCCAATTTCGTACGAAAACCGCATCAAGGTAGCCGGTGATTGGCGAGCCTGAATGATGAGATCGGCCCCTCTGAAATTCGGACCTCAGGTTGGCAGCGTGGACTCTATCAGAGGGCGCCGCGGGCGAGAGTTGCCATGCTGGTTCGATGGTCACACATCACTATGGAGGGTATGGCGCTATTTGGCGCGCGCTGAGATCGCCTCGGAGAGAGAAAGCCATAAGAAACATTCCTGATACGAACAGGGCTCGTCGAATAACAGGCTGCGACCGAATTTCTCGATCATTTCGCTTCAGGTTGTTTCGTGTCGACTAACGATTTTGGCACGAAGAATTCGATTCGCGTGTAAGGATGTGTGGGGCAGGGAGGCTACTGCCAAGTATTGGCGCCGACCCGATGATGAACCTCATCATTCATTGACAAAGCTATATACAACGCCTAGCCTAGAAGATGAGGTTTCTTCTTAATCTCATTCAGACCTTCTGAACTAAGTCAGTTTTTCTGGAGTTTCCCCCTCTTAGTTTTTGGCATTGGGAGTCGATGCCGATCGACTTGTGGTTTCCGATTCCATCGCTTGGCATGAGTCTAGAACGTTGGAGACGAGGCCGTCCGGGCGATGATGGCGATAAGGCGCATCGGAGATTGCCGGATACGAGAGCCGGGCAAGTCAGGAGAAGACACGATGACTTATTACCGAGTCGAATTTGTGGGCGTGTCCGAAGGCACACCACGAGCCAAGAGATTCCGGACCAAAGAAAGCGCCCAGAAGCACGCTAAGCGGGTTTTGGGCGCGGTGGATGACAGCAGTTTCGATTCGAAGGTTCTAATCGTCGCAATCAGCCGGAATGGCGTACCAGTCGACGAGCTGTAAGGAGAAAAGCCAAGTGAAAATGAATTGCCCGACATGCTACAGCGAGCTGTCGAAAAAGTGGCAATCGCCACAAAATACGAAGAGCCCTTTATCTCCTCGCGGTCAATGGAGTTGCGGCGTGTGCGGCGGAAGCTTTACTCGTCTGGAGATACAAGCGGCAGGTAAGCCCGTAGTTGCCGCCGCTATTCCGGGTGGCTCAGCCGTAGCGGTTGTTTTAGCTAGCCCCGAACTCCACGCCCCGATTCCACGCGATGAGGATGAGGTAGGCGAAGCCCACGTTCCCGTCTTAGCTTGATTCCGTAAAGTTACGGGATCATTCGACCCCACCAAACAAGCGCATATTTAGCAACTGACTAGGTCGGTTCTCTTCTATTAGTCTTCGGAGGATTCGGCTGACGCAGTCGGCGCCTCTTCAACGCCGGGAAGATGGCGCTCAGACCCGCGTAGGCTGACCGCTGATCGATCCAGACCTGACGACACTCCCGATGTAACGTTGGATCAATCTGCGCACCTCTTCGGCCTCGGAGCATTGCAGGGCTTGGCGGGCAATTTCTGTCAGGTCACTCAAGCGCAAATCACGAAATAGAGCTTTAATCTCGGCAACCTGCTTCGGGCGCACGCTCAGGCAGTGGACTCCTATTCCAGCAAAAAGAGCGGCTGCCTGCGGATCAGACGCCGCGTCGCCGCAGACTGAGACGTGACATTTTCGACGGCGGGCTCCGTTGACTACCGATTGCATCAGACGCAACACCGCGGGGTGCAGGGCGTCTTGCAACTCCGCGACGGCTGAATTGCCACGCTCGGCAGCCATGGTGTACTGCGTCAGATCGTTGGTGCCGATGCTGAAGAAATCGAGACTCTCCGCGAGTTGCTCGCTGCACAGCGCGGCCGACGGCACTTCGATCATGATGCCGCGTTTGATCGGCCAGAGATGCGGGGTGGAGTGATTCTCAAGCTCGCTGTGCGCCTGTTCTAAGAGAAGCATTGACTGCTGTACTTCCTGCAGCCTGGGAAATCATGGGAAACATAATCCAGATTTCGTGTCCGATGCCGGATCGCAAAATGGCTCGCAGATGCGAGAGAAACAGATCAGGCGAGTGCAACGATAGCCGAATGCCACGCCTGCCTAAATAAGGATTGTGTTCTTCGCCTTGCGGCAGGAAGGGAAGAGGCTTGTCCGCTCCCACGTCCAGCGTGCGCACGATGATGGGGCCAGAGATGGCCGCATAAGCCTCGCGCAGCGCATGGGCTTGTTCCTCTTCGCTGGGCGCCTCCCGGCGTGACGCGAAGAGAAACTCTGTGCGCAGCAAACCGATCCCTTCTGCGCCATTCTGAGCGGCAGTTGAGGTATCGCCCGAGTTACCGGAGTTGGCTAGTACTTCCATGCGAGCGCCGTCCAGCGTGACACTTGGTTGCCGGCTGGCCGCTTCAACCAGGATTTTGCGTTGCGTGTGGAGGTGTTTGGTCTGCTGCAGCCTCGCAAGAGTCGGCGCATCCGGATCGATCCAAAATTCTCCTGTCGAGCCGTCCATGGCGACTATCTTGCCTTCATCGCTTTCACTTATACCGGTGGCGCCAACAATCATCGGAATTCCCAGCGTTCGTAAAATGATGGCGCTGTGCGAAGTCGCACTCCCTTTGGTGGTGATTACGCCGAGCACGCTCTCGGGCTCGCAGGCGGTTGCTTCACTGGGGAGCAACTCTTCCGATAGGAGAATGGATGGCTGAGGGAAGCGAATGGAGCTTTGTGCTGCGCCACCGGCCATGCAGCGACCGACGCGGCGGGCGATGTCGCGAATGTCGGCCGCCCGTTCCTGCAAGTACGAATCGTCCATGGCCAGATAGTTGGCGGCGAGGTCGTTCGTAACCTCGTTCCACGCGCGCGAGGCCGAAAGCCGCCTGGCGTGCAAAGCAGATTCGAGCGCGTTCATCACCACCGGATCGTCGAGAAGAAGGGCGTGAGCTTCCAGGACCGCATCACCGCCCGTGCGAGGTTCCGAGTGCTGCTGGCTGCCGCGCAATAACTCATTCCTGACCGATTGGATCGCAGCCGTTAGCTTCGCCAATTCTGTTGCTGGCTCGCCTGCCGGCTCGTTCCCTTCCTGAAGTTCCGCCGTTTGCAGCAGGGCCAATGGTCCGATCGCAATGCCATCGGAGCCGGGTGCACCCTGAACTCCCGCAGCCCGTTTTGTTTTCTGAGGAACAAAAACTTCGGCGGCAGGAGCAGCGTGGAGCTCGCCAAAGCCCGAGGCTGCCAACTCACGAATCGCCTGCAAAGCAGCCCCACAGTCCGCGCCTGTGCAGCTTACCTTGATGCGATCGCCTTTGCGGATTTGAAGAAGCGCCACGCTGGTTAGGCTGCGGGCCGGCGCAGGGCCTTTGCCGGAGCTCAAGTTGGAAACCGCGATGCTGCTGGAAAATCGGCTCGCACTCCGAACCAACGCCGCCGCCGGACGGGCGTGCAGTCCATGCTGATTTTCGATCACGAGTTCGATTTCCGCGGTCTCGCCCGGCTGAGTGGTCACACACTGCGTCGTCGCGGTGGGGACTTCCACGGAACCGTCGGGCTGCAGCTGTTGCTGTTTGGCGGCGAGGCCACGCTCCGCTTCAGCAGCGACTTCCGCAAGGCTGCTGCCGCCTTGCGCCGAAACGGCGGCAGCGATTGCTCCTTCTACCAACGGCGCCGGAACACAGACGAACTGGACCCAGGGTAGGAGAGTCCATTAGCTCTAATGCTGTCTGTGCGCTGAGCACCGCGCTGCCCAGATCCATCAGAACCAGCACGCCTTCGGGACAGCTTAGTTCCTGCACCACTTCGGCAATGTGGACGGCGTCGGTGCCGAGTTCGTCGTAGTTGTCGCCAACGCCCGCCGCCACCGCGACCGGGAAAGCCGGGCGCCGGTCATTTGCAGAACCAGCTCACGGACGGCTTCGGCCAGTTTCTTGCTGTGCGAGACCAGGACCAAGCCGACCATTTGCCGTCTCCGCTGCTAGGAGTTACCTTGGCATGCCGAGGCCAGCGCCTGCAAGCAAGAGCCAGCTCGAGGTGGCGCCTGGATCCTGATGCCCGATGCTGCGTTCGCCGAGGTAGCTGGCACGCCCCTTTCGCGCTTGCATTGGAATTGTGGCTTCAGCCGACTTGTGAGCTTGCTGACGGCGGCATGAAGCGCGGCGGCGACGTCCCCATTGGGAAGCTGCGATAGGCCTCCAGGGCCGGAGACAGCGCATCAACCATGGTTTTGTCGCCCAGCTGAGCCTTGCCGCGTCGTTGAATGTCGGCCAGGCCTTCGGTGAGCACTTCGCCCAACTTCGGCTTTGGTCAGTTTCTCTTTTCCGGCGGACGCCTTGCTGAGCGCCAGAAAGAATCCTCCGTAGAGCGGGCCGGCAGCTCCGCCGACCGACGAAAGTAAGGTCATGCCTACCAGCTTGAATAGGCCGGACGAGTCAGCGGGAGGCGTCAGCGGCTTCCAGCTTCTTCTCGATGGCCTTGAAGCCGCGCATCATGTTCTCGCCATGATCGCCGTCGCCGATGGCGGTGTCGAGGTCGGTGAGCATGGCGGCGTTTTCAGAAATAAGAAGCGCGGCCGTTTTGATCCACGACCGCGCATTTTCAACACTCAAAGTATTCCATGACGTTGTCTAGTGGTCTCAGCCCCAGCGTAGTGCCGGAGTGTCGACGGGAGCATCCCACAGCTTGCAGAGCTGGTCGTTCATCCGAAGCAGAGTGATTGAGGTCCCGGCCATCTCCAGGCTGGTGATATAGGAGCCAACCAGGTTGCGGACGATCTTCAGACCGCTTCTGCTTGGGCGATCTGCGCTGCCTTGCGATAAATAATGTAGAGCTCGATGAGCGGCGTTCCGCCCATGCCATTCACGAAGAGCAGAACCTCTTCACCCTTCTTGAACGGCAGGTCGCTGATGATGGGTTCCATCAGCATCTCGGTGATCTCGTCGGCGCTGGCGATTTTGACGCGACGGCGTCCGGGCTCGCCGTGAATGCCGATGCCGAGCTCGATCTCGTCATCGGGCAACTCGAATGACGGTTTGCCGGCGTGCGGCACGGTGCATGGCGTCAGGGCCATTCCCATGCTTCTGCCGGTATTGCGGATGCTGATCGCCGAGTGTCTTGATGTGCGCCAGGCTGGCGCGTCTGTTCGGCAGCCGCTCCCAGCAGCTTCTCCATCAGAACGGTCAGAGCCAACGCCGCGTCGGCCGGCGGTATAAAGGCTGTTCTCGACGGCGACATCGTCGTCGGTGAGAACGCTTTCGATCGTCGATGCCGTCGGACTTCAACATCTCGGCGGCGAGTTCGAAGTTCATGATGTCGCCGGTGTAGTTCTTGACGATGTGCAGGATTCCGGCGCCGCCATTGACGGCTTTGCTGGCTTCATACATCTGGTCCGGAGTAGGGCTGGTGAAGACCTGCGCCCGGGCAGGCCGCATCCAGCATGCCTTTGCCGACATAGCCGCCGTGCATCGGTTCGTGGCCGCTGCCGCCGCCTGACACCAAAGCCGACCTTGCCCTTTACCGGAGCATCTTTGCGGACGATATACGCTGGATCGTAATTAATGCGAAGACGGTCGCCGTGCGCCGCCTCCATGCCCTCAAGCGCCTCGCGCACGACCTCCTGAGGGGAGTTGATGAGCTTCTTCATGACACCAGTATGAACGAGCTCTGGCACTGGCTTACCTCCTTCTGCGAAGCGCAGAATGTTGCTAGTTGAGGGGTTGTGCTCTTCTGCGGCTGGCGCCGCCCGCGAGCAGACGCCAGACGCCAGGATTCGCCGGAAGACGAGGAAGATTTCTCTTCCGTACGCTGGTGCGAGCCTTAGTACTTGATCGAGTGAATGCTGGCGGCAGCGATAGCGCCACCGACCAACGGTCCGAGGATCGGAACCAACGCATAACCCCAATCCGACTTGCCCTTTACCAGCGATGGGCAGAACGGAATGAGCCAGCCGCGGACCGAAGTCGCGGGCAGGGTTCATGGCATATCCAGTCGGACCGCCGAGGCAAATCCGAGCACCCAAACCAGCATGCCCCACAGATAAGGAGCGAAGCCAGGAGGTAGCCCGGTGGGGAAACGGCCGATGCGCCGAAAGCGAAGCCCACGCCGATCAGCGTGGTGGTGGCGATGACTTCGGTCATGAAGTTTTCAGGAAGATTGCGAATGGCCGGGCCAGTGCAGAAGATTCCCAGCTTGGCTCCCTGGTCTTCGGTGACCGCCCAGTGTGGCAGATAGACCAGCCACGTCAGGGTAGCGCCGACGAAAGCGCCAGCGAATCTGCGCGCCCCAGAAGGGCAGAACAGTCGCCCAGTTATGCGGTAGAAGGGCCACAGCCAGTGTGACCGCGGGATTGATATGTGCGGCGGAACTTCCGCAGGCGATCGCCGTGAAAATTCCGGCCATCACTGCCAATCCCCACCCGGTGGTGATGACGATCCAGCCCGAGCCCTCACCTTTCGACTTCTTGAGGAGGACGTTGGCTACGACGCCGTCGCCCAGGAGGATCAGTACCATGGTCCCCATGAATTCGCCAAATAATGGTCCATGCATAAATTAGTCTCCTTGCCGTTAGTTTGCGGCGCCTACGAGTTCCTTTTCGGGTTCTTCGACCTTGGCCGGTTCTTCGACCCAGTCGAATGTCCTGGTGACAGCCTTCTTCCACAGCTTGTACATGGACTCGCGCTTGGTCGTCGTCCATGTTCGGCTTCCAGGTCTTGTCGACTGCCCAGTTGGCACAAAGGTCGTCGAGGTTCTTGTAGAAGCCAACAGCCAAGCCGGCTGCGTACGCAGCTCCCAGTGCGGTGGTTTCGTTGATGACCGGTCTTCACGACAGGCTTGTCAAGAATGTCCGCCTGGAACTGCATCAGCAGATTGTTGTTGACCATGCCGCCGTCGGTGCGAAGTACATCCAGCTCGATGCCGGAGTCTTTCGCCATGGCGTCGACTACTTCGCGAGTCTGGAAAGCGGTGGCTTCCAGAACGGCGCGAGCAATGTGGCCCTTGTTGACGTAGCGGGTCAAGCCAGCGATGACGCCACGAGCCGTTGCCTTCCAGTAAGGGGCAAACAATCCGGAGAACGCGGGCACGAAGTACACGCCACCGTTGTCGTCGACGGTCTTGGCAAGAGCTTCGATCTCCGTGCTCTTGTTGATGATGTTCAGGTTGTCACGCAGCCACTGCACCAATGCACCGGTGATGGCCACGCTGCCTTCGAGGGCGTAGCAGGCGGGCTCTTTGCCCAACTTGTAAGCCAGGGTGGTCAGCAGGCCAAATTCCGACTGCACCGGAGTGGTGCCGGTGTTCAGCAGCAGGAAGCAGCCAGTGCCATAGGTATTCTTGGCCTGACCGGGCTTGAAGCAGGTCTGTCCCACCAGAGCGGCCTGCTGGTCGCCCAGATCGCCGGCTACGGGAACGCCCGCGAGGGCGGTTACCTTCGCCGTGCCGTAGACTTCGCTGCTGGAGCAGATCTTCGGCAGCATCGCCAGCGGAATTCCGAACACCTTCGTGATTTCGGTGCTCCAAGTCAGGGTTTCCAGGTTCATCAACTGAGTGCGGCTGGCATTGGTGACGTCGGTGACATGGATGCCACCATTCGGGCCGCCGGTGAGCTGCCAGATCAGGTAGGTATCGATGTTGCCGAACAGCACTTCGCCGGCCTCAGCCAGCGCGACGGACGCCGGGAACGTTTTCCAGAATCCACTTGATCTTCAGTCCGCTGAAGTAGGTCGCCAGCGGGCAGTCCGGTCTTGCGGCGGAACTGATCCTGTCCGCCCAGGCGGGAGTACTCGGCGACATAGTCGCCGGTCCGGGTATCCTGCCAGACGATAGCGTTGTAGACCGGCTTGCCGGTCTTGCGGTTCCACACCACCGTGGTCTCGCGCTGGTTGGTGATGCCGACGCCCGCGAGATCTTTGGCGGTCAGATTCTTGGCTTTCAAGGCCTCGGCGATGACTTCCTGGGTGCGAGCCCAGATCTCTTCGGGGTTATGCTCGACCCAGCCCGGCTTGGGATAGATCTGCTCGTGTTCCTTCTGGGCCGTGGTAACGATCCGTCCGGAACGGTCAAACACGATGAAGCGAGTGCTCGTCGTGCCCTGATCGATTGCTCCAATGTAATTCGCCATTAGTTCCTCCTAGCCCTCCGCCGATCACGTGAATCGAAGACGCGCCCTTTCGACTTTTCTGCAATGCGTCGGAGCGGCTGTATCATCATTCGTTTGCCAGTTCACGGTCCATGTCTAGAACATGACCTTGGTCCGGAATCCCAGCACCACACCCGTCGGGTTCTGCGGGTTGGCGCCTAACTCTGCGTACCACTGCACAACCGGCTGGATGATGAAATACGGGGTCGCCTGGAACAGATAGTTAACTTCGAACGCTTTCTCCGATCCCAGCACCGGCGCGCCCAGGAATGAGCTGGCATACGCTGCGCTGTAGGCATCGCTGACATGGCTGTACGACAGTGCGAAGGCAACTGAATCCTTCTGCCGGCTGGGAATCGGGCCGTTGTAGACAACTCCCGTGGTGATGTTCTTGTCTACGAAGTTGTAGGTGGCATTCGGCGATCCGGCGAATCCGAAGAAAGCATCCAGCCCGGTGTTCGAGCCTGCTTTCGGGCGGTAGACCGCCTGGTTCGCCATAATGTACATCACGTAGTTGCCGGTATAAGGCGAATAGAAGAGTGGAACTGGATTGAACGGATTGGTAAACTTGCCGCCGTTGTAAGTCGATCCAAACGCATAGTGGCCGGGATAGTATTTTGCCTTCACAACGCCGGCCACCAGGTTGACCGATGTCAAAGCCGACTTCATCGCTGAAAACGCCGGAATCATGCTTCACATAGTCGAAGCCGGTCGGGTTCTGCACGTAAGGATTGCGATTGCCCGAGGTGTAAGCCCCCTTGAAATACATCCACTTGTAGGGTTTGACTTTCAAGCGCGACGCCGGGACCGGAAGCCGGATCGAAAGAGGCATAATCGTTGAAGCGGTTGCCGAAGCCGTAGTCGATTGGCTCCATGAGGAAGCTGCCGCCGTAAGGCTGCAGACCGTACTCGTCCATGCTGGCAAACTGGCCGAACTTGAACTCAACTTTGTCGTTCAGCATCGCGTACTGCAACCAGTAGGAATCGAGCATTTCGGTGCGCGCACTGACCAGGCCGCTGGGGTTGGAGATGCTGCCCAGGTAGTCTGCGCCGATGTTGGGGCCACCCTGCCACAGGCCGGTGACGTGGAAGGTCAGGCCATTCCAACCTGCCAGTTTTCCGAAGTCAATGTCCATGGTGCCGCGGACACGATTCCAGGCTCCGGCGCCGGTCTTGATGGCTGCAGAAGGTGTGTCCAGGAAATCGGCAACATAGAAGAAATCGAAGGTTACGCCCTTCTCTTCTGCCAATTTCGTGCGCTCTCCGCCCCAGTCACCCAAGAGATATTGCTGGTTCCAGAAAGTCTTTCTGTGGCAGGAGCAGGAGTGGTCGCGGGAGGAGCAGCTTGATCGTGGCCCGGGCCCGTTTCGATCCCTTCTTTTTGAGCGACGGCTGGTAATGCGAGTAAGAGCAGACAGATTAGGATGAGAAAAGTAAGGAAGTATGTGTTTGCTTGTATCGAGCTCTGTGAAGCTGGCTGGACATCGCCATAGCTTCTCCTTTGATTTGCAGTCGTGCAACTTGCAGGAGTAAATGAGAAAAGCCGTCCAAAGGAAAAGTTTCCGCAACTGCGGAGGAAACTCCTACACTTTGGACGGCTTCTCTATGATCTCTGCCGCGCAGAGAAATCTTATTGCGGTGAATCATGCCTGTCTGTGATGAATGCAGCAGGTGTCTGTGATTAAAGTACCCGGATGTCATAACCAGCGGGAGCTACGCGCCAAGCGTCTAGGCAACCCATAGACAGGAATCGCTAACGGAAACCGCATTGATCCCTTGCTTGACGAGTTCCTGATTTCGCGCAGGGTCCTGATCAGGCCACCGGCAATCACGGGTAAGGCCGGATAAAGTCTGGTGCAGTCTGTCGAGAATGTGGGGAGCCGCCATAGCCGGTAGCACTTCCAAGGCGTCCGGTTCAAACTGCTCCAGGCTGCGCAAGGCACTGTCCAGTGCCGCCGAGTCGAGCAGGAAAGTGCGTTTGATGGCGAACAAGCCGAAATCGCGGGCCGCCCGCAAAGGCTCCGGGTGAGTGGAAATGATACCCTGCACGTTGCGATTGGCCAGATACGAAATAGCTGCTTGATCGCGGGCCAATCCGGCTGCCAGATCGATGTTGACGATCGGCACCTTGCCAGCGGCCGTCACCAACCCCGCCATCTCCCGGATTTCCTCCGGATTGCCGAACAAGAAATAAACGATCTTGCCGGGGGCCTGTGCACTGCGGGGGAGGAACTCGGACGTCCGAACTGCCGGAATGATCCGCGTTTGTTCTAAGAGGGAAGCAAGACGTTGAATATTGTCGTGCGCACGCGGCTGGCGACTACGGCCGTTTGCCGGGCGCGATAAGGCGGGCCCGTCGTCCCGCTCAACTTTTTGGGGTTCGCATTCTGTGTGACTGATCACCGGAGTATGCCTTGCGCTACCCTCGCTTATACGGCCAGCAGAGCATACGAGCATGTGATGGTAATCACAGAAAACACGGTCATACGCCACAAACCATCTGCGAACGCTTCAGGGCGGCTCGATTTTTCAGTTCCGGAAGCACTCTCGGTTTAGCGCCCTGGTGCGCCGGCAACGGCCGATGAGGCGGCTGTGTGATAGGCCTTGAGCAGAATCTCAGCCGGATGCACCGCCCTCAACCCAGTACCGTGCTCGATCTGCATCTGGCAGCTGCCACACTCCGTAATGACGAAGTCGGGATCGTACGCGGCGATTCCATCGAAGAGTTCCCGACCAATGTTCATGGAGATGGGGTATTTTTCGCTCTTGAAGCCAAAGGTCCCAGCCATACCGCAGCATTCGGCCTTGATCTCCTCAATCTCAATTCCAGGTATGGCGCGCAGTAAACGCAACCAAGGCCGGCCGATCCCCTGGGACTTCAGATGGCAAGGAGCGTGATAGGCAAGCTTGCGAGGCGTCAGTTGGAAATCGACGTTCAGCTTGCCTGTATCCTGCAACCCCACCAGAAATTCGGCTAGATCGTAGGTGTTCCCTGACAGCTTGCGAGCGGACGAGGCGAGCGTTGGATCATCTGGCGGCAAATGGGAATAGTCGCCTTTCAGGGCATAGCCACAACTGGTGCAAGCGGTCACGATAGGAATCGCACGGTCGACTGCCGGTCCCATATCCGAGACATTTTTTTCAACGCAACGCATCAGTTCAGCTTGGTCGCCATTGGCCATCGCGGGCATGCCACAGCAAGAGGCGGTGGCAACTTCGACCGAGAAGCCGTTGAGACGCAGCAATTCCACGACGTGGCGTCCGAGTTCCGGATTGTTGTATCGAATAAAGCATCCCGGGAAAAACACGACCTTCTGTCCGCTATTGACCGTCCCGTCAGCCTTCGTGAGAGGCTTTGACGAATACGACGGAAACTGTCGATCTGATGTAATGTCGGCAAACGACGACATCAGCCAACGGTTCGCTTTGAGACCCATGATTGCGTTCGACAACGGAGTAGTGGCGGAACACAGCGCACCGAGCGTAGCGGGGCGAGCGAGCCAGCGGTCTCGGAGCGCGCGCCGTCCAGTTTTCCGATGCTGAGTTTTCGCCTTGGCGATGAGTTCCGAGACATTCACACCATGAGGGCACATCACGTCGCAACGGTGACAGCCCAAGCAATATTCAACGGAAGCAGCATCGGAGTCGACGCCTTCTCTTCGAAAGCGCTCCATGTCCGGCCCCAGGACCTTGGGTCCAGGGAAGTCGGGATACGCCTTCATAACCGGACAGGCGGTGTTGCAGTCCGAGCATTTCACGCAATTGTCCAGCAACCCATTATCGTGCTGCATATTCCACTCCTGTTTGGCTGGCAATCATTGCCGCCTGGTACCCCGTGATGATGGCCACCGCATTTCCGTGTCGCGGCTCCCCCGATCCCAACCCGCTTCCGCATGCGAACAAATTATTTGCCACGACTTCACCCTTGCTGTTTAACGGATGAAATTCATGATCAACCTGCATCGTTTCGCGAGAGTGGGGAGCACCTAACTCACAAGACTCGAGAAGATTCGAGAAGCAGCCCGACGCCAGGACGACCGATCCGGCTCGAATTGTTCGAGGCCTTCCGGGAGTGTCCAGTTCCACTCCGATGCATCGATCTCCGTCCAAACAAAGTCGCTGGACCGCAAAACCGGTGCAAAGCTCAACCCCCAGGCCGATGAGGTGATCTTCGAGGCGGTGCAGCAGGCGAAGGCCGGGAACCGACGGCGGCATCGTCGGCAGCTCGCAAATTGCGCAACCGATCGTCTCTTCGAGCTCTCTGAAATCGTGGTCGCTCGACTTCACGCCTAGAATGCCCGGGAGAAGCAGCACTTCTGCATCTCGCACCGCATTCCGGAGGGAGTCGACCAAACCTGTCCGATAGGCAGGATCCCGGTCCCAGTGAGTCGCAACATCCACGGTGGTCAGAGGGCGCTGGACATCTTGCAGCCTTATATTGGCGCTGCGATACGATGTGCTCAAACCCTTCTGCTGAGTGTGGAAGTAGAGCCGCTCGGCAACGAAGTCGGCGTCAAAAGCAGAGAGATTGTCGATGCCGACTACCGCTACCTTCGCAACCGTTCGCGGATCTCCGTTCCAGAGGGAACGCGGGGCGAACGATGCCGTCTGAAATGTGCCCATCACGGTTGGAATCAGTCGTTGCTCCAGGATGCCGCCGTCGTAGGCGCAGCCTGCAGCGGCGCAGAGGTCAACAAAGAACGCAAGCCCTTCTTCCAACCGTTTTGGAGAGCAGTCCAGGGCAGCGGGCTCGCCGGACGTGATTCCATCCAGGTCTACACATGCTGTTCCCAGCACGAAATTCCCTGGTCCCTTACTGGCCAGCATGATCCGCATTCCTGAACGTGCTGCGGCAGCTGCGGCGCAAATGCCCGCAAGGCCTTCGCCGATTACAAGCAAGTCAAACTCATTAGCGTGCATGGTTCTTCACCTCATTGCTGTGGTGGAAGTTGTAAGAGGTGCTAAAGAGTTCCTGGCTCAGATCAAGTTGCTCGGTTTGCTTGCCGTCAGGAACCCACGACTGACCCTTCCAGCGGTCGTCAAGGAAGGTCTGCAGAAGGTCAGTGGCCTTCGCCGCTGGCCACAGCTGGCTCTGATAACCAGTCAACATCGCCTTGTAGCCGCAGAAGGTTCCTTGACAGGGTCCGAATCCCAGCCGGGTGCGGCGGCCGACGTCCCCGATGGTCAGCGCTGGAATGAAAGTTGAAGCCCCCAGCACAAATTCAAGTTCAGCTCGCGAAACCAGTTCACATTCGCAAACAATCTCCGCCAGGAGCGGATTGGCCTGCATCGCTGTCACCACTTGGCTCAACCTGCGCCCTAGTCGGCGATGCGATTTTTCTACGGCGGCCGCGGGGAGGAACTTCTGCGCCGCAGTGAGCACCTCAGCCGAAGCCGACTCCCGCAAGACAACCTGATCGGTGGTGCACGGCTGATCCACGCTGAGCTTCTGGCAAACCAGATCGGCTGTCGCCTTCGCCATCAGTCGATAGGTCGTCAGCTTGCCGCCGACAATCGAGATGAAACCCTGAACGCCGTCCGAATTGGCGTGATCCAGCAGGGCAAAGTTGCGGCTGATGTCGCGACCTCCCGCCCCGGACGCGGTCTTGGGGACGTAAAGAGGGCGCGCTCCGGTGAAGATGCGCAGCAAACGAGCGTCAGCCAGCGCCGGAATCAGTTCCTTCCCGAGCGCCAACAGATGCCGTACCTCCTCGGGTGGCACCGTCAGGTTTTCCGGGCTGGGCACGGTGACCGAACTTGTGCCGAGGATGCAGACCGGTCCCGCAGGCACCAGGATGTCCGCGTCCCCGGGTTTGCGGCAGCGATTTACTACCCGATTCACCAGGCAGTGATTGAAGATGAGGAGCGCTCCGCGGTCGCAGCGTACCGGCACCTCAACTCCGGCCAATTCGGCTACCTGCTGAGCCCATCCGCCAGCGGCGTTGATGACGATTTCGCAGGCAATCGAATCTTCCTCTCCGGTGATGATGTTGCGATAGCGAACGCCCGTTACTTTCTGATTCTCGACTTGGATGGCTGTGACTTCCGAATAGGTCTTGTAACGTGCGCCCTTGGCAACTGCCGCTTCCACATTGGCCAGGGCTAATTGAAAGACGTCGATATGAGCGTCAGGACAGGTATGCGCCTTCAACACGCCAACTGGGAGATTCGGTTCCAGAGCCAGAGCTTCATCTCGCGACATTTCCGTGGTTGGAATTCCGATCTGCCGGCAACCCCTAACCCACGATTCGACATACGCAGGGTCATCGCCCGCGAGATGGACGAATAAGCCGCCGGTGTCGTGTACACAAGGGGCAGCGACCTTTTTCAGAATGTTGTTTTCGCTCACGCATTCTTTGGCGGCTTCGGGATCTTTCACTACGTAACGGCCACCACTATGCAGCAGTCCATGACAGCGGCCGGTAGCTCCGTTCGAGAGGTCTTTCTTTTCGAGAAGAATGGCAGAGATTCCGCGCAGTGCAAGGTCCCACAGAATTCCTGCTCCCGTGGCGCCTCCACCGATGATGACAACCTGAGTTTTTTCCATTGAAATCGGCTCCGCGTCCTGAATTCAAATTCGGCGAACGCTTCCTGCGATTAACTGCCTGGTCCGAGTTCGGTGGCTCTGCAGCAGGAATTTCGAGCGACGAGCGTGTAGGAAAAGCAGAATGCGGAATAGGCATTCGGTGATAAGGCGTAGAAGGATTCCAGAAGGAGTTACGACGAAAATCCTCGGCTCACGAAGCTTTGGACTGATCAGGATAGAAGGAGTGCAAAGCTGAGGTGGGCAGTCGCTTGGAACTCCATTCGGGACCCTTCTGGGATCGCCAAAAGTCGCTCTCTATACCTGCGAACAGCCACCGCCGCTGGTTTCTCGGGCACTCTCCACAGCGGTGTTACAACAACGCGATTATGCGCCGCGTGAAATATGTTGTCAATCACACGCTGGTAGTGGAGACAATTTTCGTCGCCTGCACTCCCGAACGTCCTTAGCCCTCACTTACGCGTGAATCACATCGCGCGAAGACGTAACGTACGAAGTCAGAAAACCGAGACTTGCTGCCATGAAGGCCGGGCAATCATCCGGTTTCCTGCTGCTGACAAAGTGCCGGTCGACGACTACTACAGTGTCTTCGAAGATGGCGCCGGCATTGACTAAATCGTCCTTGATACCGAGGCTGCCGGTCACTCGCACGCCGCCGTAGACTCCAGCCGAAATCGGGATCCAGCCTCCATGACAGATGGCAGCAATCAATTTTCGCGATTCGTGAAAGCGCTTTACCAGCATTTTGACGCGGCCGTCGCGCCGCAATTTGTCTGGTGCCCAGCCACCTGGGCAAACTACGCCCACGAAGTCCGCTTCGTCGACCTCTGAGATGGAACGGTCGCTGACGCAAGGATAACCATGCTTGCCGATGTACTTGTGGCCAGATATGGGCCCGGCCACAACAACTCGATAGCCGGCTTCTTCCAGGCGGTACTTCGGATACATGAGTTCCATGTCCTCGTAGCCGTCCTCGATAAAAATCAGGACTGCGGATGTAGTTTCATTGTTTGACATAAGGCCTTCCTGCGATAGAAATGCGCGTCGCACCAGAGGTGAGCGGTCGACGCGAAGCGATACCAGGCTTTGCTGATAGGAACCGCTGACGTAATCGGTGAGCAACGCCACGGAATGGTTAAAGAATTCACAGCAGACTTCCGCGTGCTGAGATGCAAGGCGCTATCACTCTTATAGCACGGGGCTGTGTGGGTCTACAGTGAGGTCCGAAAGCTTTGCAGATGGAAGTCGGATGGCCCTGGACGGCAGAGAATGGCTTTGTGGTCGGAAGTGATCGCCGCAGTTCAGCCGGCTTCCTCGTTGCTCGGCCGCAGTAGCAGACGCCGCTCTGGATTCTTCATTTCAAACAGGATGTAGCCAATCAAGCCCCAGAAAAACGCAGGAATGAGCGCTCGTTCCCATAGTCCCGCAGGAAGTCCTGGCTCTAGAACGCTGCGACTGGGATTGTGAGGATCGTAGGAAGCCTTCGCCTCCGTCCCGTTCGGATACGCGGCCTGCACCGCACGAGCGTCCTCCTGCTGATAAAAGGTCGGCATGAAGTACCGAATATTCGTCGAATGGTAGACGTGACCACTGACCGCATATTCGTATTCGACCTCGGGTGCCCACCAGTGCCCGATGTTGGAGGTACCAGTGCTGACGCCCGAGGAAACGATCCGGACCGGCACGGTAGGCCAGCGCAAGCTGTTCAAGCAGAGAAAGAAACTGGCGCTCAGGCTCAAGGTTACCCAAACCGCCAAGGCACCGAGGCCGATGAGTCCTATCGAACGAATCCTGGTATCCGAGTTCATAGGGAAAATTTAAGAAATAGATGCGGGCCCACGTGAGCAGGACGCGGCAATTTCGCCGAGTTATGTTGGACTTTTTCTTGACCTGTTGAAATTCGCAACACTGCATGTTCTCGAGTCGATACTGGCCGGGCAATCGTTCTGATGTAGCGGTCGCACCGGAATCGCCGCGAGTTCATTGACAAGGGAGGTCGGATTCAAGCTCATCAAGACTGAATTCGCATTCGCACTTCCTTCCGCAACCACGCAAGTCGCTCATCAGCGTGATAGCAATCACCGACAAGCACCACTATGCCGGGATAACTTAAATCGTCATATCTATGTCTGTCTGCAAGGACTGCAGCAACAAGGAGGAGATACAGCATGAGCTCCGCAATTCTTGAAGCCGAGGTTGATCTGCGTGAGGGGACAAAAGGACACTCCGCTGCGACCGAACCAGAACCAATGGGCCAAATAACCACTTCAATTTTCCCGGGCCGGTATGTGCAAGGTGTGAATGCGCTGCAATCGTTGGCGCAGGAAGTCTCCAGGTTGGGCACGAAAGCTTTGGCGATCGTTGATGGAGCGGTCCAGGCCAAGGTGGGCGGGCACCTGAAAGCCCGCGACGGCGTTAGTTTTATTGTCGATCATTTTTGTGGCGAGTGCTGCGATCCTGAGATCGAGCGATTGTCGGCCGTAGCTCGCGCTCAGAATTGCACCGTGATCGTCGGCATCGGCGGCGGCAAGTCGCTGGATACGGCGAAGGCCGTCGGCCATGCCCTGGGGCGTCCAGTCGCCATCGTTCCAACGCTGGCCTCCACCGACGCTCCGTGCAGCGCTCTTTCCGTCATTTACACCCCGCAAGGCGCGTTCGCCCGGTACCTGGTGCTGCCGCGCAATCCGGACGTCGTCTTGGTTGATACTTCGCTGATCGCTCAGGCACCGGTCCGTTTCCTGGTTTCCGGCATGGGTGATGCGCTCTCGACGTGGTTTGAAGCCGAGGATTGCCACATCAAGCAGGCAGGTAATATGACCGGCAGAATGGGTTCGATGTCGGCCTTTGCTCTGGCCCGGCTTTGTTATGACACGCTGCTTGATTACGGCAAGGCAGCCAAACTGGCCTGCGAGCAGCAAATCGTGACCCCGGCCCTGGATCATATTATCGAAGCCAACACCTTGTTGAGCGGGCTTGGGTTCGAGAGCGGCGGCCTCTCCGGTGCGCACGCCATTCATAACGGTCTGACGATTCTGGAGGAGACCCATCACTACTGGCACGGCGAGAAGGTCGCCATCGGCACACAAGCGCTGCTGATGCTGACCGACCGGCCACCCAAGGTGATCGACGAAGTGTTCAGCTTCTGCCAAGCCGTTGGTCTGCCGATGACGCTGGCACAGATCGGCTTGAAAGGGATCTCAGACCAGAAACTGCTGGCGGTTGCGACGGCCGCCTGCGCGCCCGGCGAGACGATTCACAACGCGCCTTGCGAGGTAACGCCGAAGAGGGTGTTTGCTGCACTCAAGGCCGCCGATGCCGAAGGCCGCGCCCGCTTATGTCCGACAGCCTGCGCATAAAGACGGGTTACAGGTCGATTGCTCTTTTCCGTGACAGTCTGAGATGAAACTCAGACGTCCCTCTGACTGCCGGCGCCACAGCGCGCCGGCGTTTTTGACTTCACTGCAGTCAACCTCAGGCGAGCAATCGCGGGTCACGGTTTAGCCGGAGCCCGGACGAGGGAAGTGTGTTCAACGGCGCGGGAGGGATATCCGTTTACTTCGCGTTTTCCTAATTAATGGGCGGAGAGGCTAGATTACGATTTCACAGGTTCCCACGAATATGAGCAGAGCACCGGATGCCACACCGGCAACGTTGCCGAGCCAGCGCTTTTCACATTGGTGACCGACGCCGATTCCCGCCCAAATGGTGGCCATGCTCAGAAGGAACACCAAAATCACAACGGCAGCGATGCTCAAATCGATGATACCGGCAGCTGCGCCGTTAACCAGGTTGTTGGGAGTCAATGCCAAGCCGAGCAGGGCCGCCTCCCGGTAATCGATTTGGCCGGAATGATCGACGTCGGCGGACAGTGGATTGATGCGAATGGTCTGTAGTTTGTCCAGGTAGCTGGTTTCACCCTGCAATGCGGGCGGCGAAATTTGCGGTTGAGAGTTCTCCCGGGAAAGCGCCAGAGCTTCTCGCACGACAACCCAACTTCCCATTACGATGAGCACACCGCCAGCGAGAATACTGGCAAGCCCGCCGCTCAACAGCTTGCCGATCGTGCTTCCGAACAGCATGGACAGCAGGGTGCCGGATGCAGTGATTGCGGCAATGAGGAGGTTCGAGGTGAACGGTACACGGACCCTTCGCATTCCATAGGCGACTCCGACCCCCACATTGTCGAGGTTACTGGCCAGGGCCAGAAAGATCGCGGTATAGAAATGCGAGAAACTCATTGGGAGCTCAAGCGGCAACGGTGCCAAAGGCAATAGAGGATTCGGTAGCTACTCCCGATTCGGCTGTACGAGATAGAGCGAAACGAAAATTCGCACCGAACTCCATGACAGACCCATCCTTACGATTCCAGCCGGAAGCGCGTCCCTCCTGCCTCCCGGAGTTCGTTCGAGGCGAGCAATTTTGTATCGCCGTTCTTGGTCTATATGATCCGGAATGACTCCACCAGAGTACAGCGCCGTTGCCGGGTGAAGGTACGCGCTGACGTGAGACCTTCGCCGGTCGGACCTGCGATGGTGAAAGAGGTGTGGCCTTCGCCTCCGAGTCCGATTCCTGCGAACGATGGGCCATTCTTAACGAAGATCGTGGTCTGGATGGCGCGAGCGAATGTAGTCATATGCTCCACGTGAGTGGAATGCATAATGGCCGTGTGCCGGTTGCCCTGCTCGACTTTGACGGCAAGTTCAACGGCGGTGTTGAAGTCCTTTACCCGCACGACCGGCAATATCGGCATCATCTGTTCCAGCCATACCAGCGGATGGTCGCAAGGGGCGTCGAAGATTGCCAGACGATACTCCTCCCCAACCTCGATACCGGCGTCCCGCAGGATTACCTGCACGTTCCTGCCGATGTAGGCGCCATTGATTTTGCCCTCCGGGGTGACGACCAACTTTGTAACTCGCTCGACCTCTTCCGGCTTAAGCAGGTAGACCCGCCCCGTTTCCTGCATGAACTTCAGAAGGGCATCCGCGACTTCCTCGACCACGATGACTTCTTTTTCGCAAGTGCAGAAGATACCGTTGTTAATGCTGGCACCGCTGACGATGGATTGCGCCGCTTTGCGGATGCTGGCGGTTTCGTCCACCAGTGCGGGTGGATTGCCAGCGCCAGCGCCAATGGCCTTCTTCCCGGAGCGTAGGACGACGTTTACGATCGGGCGGCCCCCCGTGGCGACCAGCATGTTGATCTTCGGATGCTCGATGACCTGTTTGGCCGTCTCCAGCGAAGGATTTCTGACGGAGGATACCAGTCCCGGAGGGCCACCTGCATTAAGGATGGCCTGATGAATGATCTTCAGCATGCGTGTGCTGGTTTTGGTAGCGCTGGGGTGAGCGTTGAAGACCACGGCGTTGCCGGCGGATATCATGCTGATGCTGTTGTTGATCAGAGTGCCGGTGGGATTGGTGATCGGCGTCAAGGCTCCGATCAGTCCGACCGGTGCATACTCCAGCAACATCAAACCGTTGTCGCCGCTGAGCGCGCGTGGCTCAATGTCTTCCACGCCGGGTGTCTTGCTGGCGCACAGGATGTTCTCCCGTACCTTGTCTTCATAACGGCCGAGGTGCGTCTCTTCGACGGCCATCGCAGACATCTCCTCGTTACATTCGAAGACACTTCTACGAATCGAGGCGATGATGTCCCTGCGGCGCTCAAGCGACATGGCAATGAGTTTCTTTTGAGCAGCCAAGCCGGCTTCAACGGCGTCGTTCACCGTTGGGAAAAGTCCGTCTATTGCTTCAGGTCTCGAACCCTCTCCGGTCGTCAGTTCCTCAAGAACTTTTTGAATTAAGCCGGCGATTACTTCCGTACTGGTCTCCATCGCAATTCCTCCGTACCCTTTATTACCTTGACCCTCAACCTGCTTGCGCGGAAGCCGCGTTGCAAAGACATCGAGTGCGCCATTGACTTCCGTTACTGCTTCTAGTTCCTGCGCGCGCTCGAGTTCCACGGCTGACACGTATTTAAGACAGTGCCAGCAACACCCCTCCGGTCAATGCAGCGACGGTGTCTTCGGGAACCTGTGGCTCGATTGCCGCCAGCGCACGCATCAAGCTGTCTTTAACGGCCGCGGGCTGTGCCGAGTTGTGAGCAGCTGAGGGCAGCAGCTCTTTCAGCTCCTGCGCCCAGCGCTGTACATCCTGGAACAAGTTAACTGCCGGCTGCGCTACCTGCATGTCCTGCTCGACACTGCCTCCGCTTACGCCGATTGCTCCCACCACCGTGTCGCCAATGCACAGCGGATAGCCGCCACCGAAAAGAATGATCCTGCCGTTGTGGGTGTGCTGAATTCCGTAAAGGGCTTTACCAGGTTGCGCCAACTCGCCGACCTGATGAGTGGGCATGCGTAGCACTGCAGCGGTATAAGCCTTGGAGACGGCCAGTTCCGTGCTAACCGGCAAAGTGCCGTCCATCCGCTTGAATAGCTGCAAGCCGCCCTCGGAATCCACCACCGCGATTGCCATGGGAACTCCCAAATCCGCGGCTTGACGCTCAGCGAGTTCAACCAGAATCCCGGCGACAGTGTGTGTCAGTCTCATGCCCGCACTCATTTCGTTGCGCAACCTACGACTTCCTGCACTGCATCTTCCACCACGGCCATCACCTCAAGCGACCAAGCCAGCACAAACAGCAGGTCGGAGAGGCGGTTGAAGTATCGCAGTATCTCGTCGTAGCCGCCGAGCTGCCGGTTCAGGACTACCAGGTGACGCTCGCCGCGGCGGCACACCGTGCGCGCTACGTGCAGAGTGGCGCTATCGGCGGTTCTGCCCGGAAGGATGAATCTCCCCGGAAGGGCATAGCGCGAGGTGAACGAATCGATCCACGACTCCAGGCGTTGGGTATCGTTTTCCGTGATGTGGTGGAGCAGGCGGGCACGAACCTCTTCATTCGACGCCAGCTCCGAGCAGGCGTTCGAGATATCGTGCTGAATCTCGATCAGGATCGGCCAGAGTTCCTGGTTTTTCGTTAACGAACGTGCCACGCCAAGCTGGGCCTGCAATTCATCGAGAGCCCCATAGCTTTCCAGCCGCAGATCGTCTTTCGATATCTTCTCGCCACTGAACAAGGTGGTGAGCCCTAGATCGCCTTTGCGTGTGTAGATTTTTGAGCCCATAAGTTTTTATCTTGCGATACTCACCTGGCTGCCAGATGCTCTAGCGATCGGCTACCTGAAATGTCGACCTCGTCGATGATGCCTACAATCGTCGCGTCCACAGGCGCCGATTCGTTATCGATGGCCTTGCGGGCGGCGCTGCCCCGCACGATCAGTACCTGTTCGCCAACTCCGGCACCGACGGCATCGACGGCCACGAAGGGCTCACCCTCCGGAGTCATGGTTTGCGGCGCCAAGGGCTGCACGATCTGGATTTTGCTGCCCACCAGCCGCTCGTGCTTGCGGGAGGCTACCACCGTTCCTATTACTTGTCCGATGACCATAACCATCCATCCTTTATTGGCGGGTTAGCGGGAGACTTCTTCCAGAACGACTCCGTGCTTGATTGCCAGCTCGCGTGCGAGCGGGGTAACCACGGCTGAGTTACGCAATAACAGCTGAGTGCCCAAATGATGTGCCTGCAGCACATCAGCAGCGGTAATGATGCTGCTTTTGCGCTCGATCGCCCGCGTTTTCGTTCCGTTCACCTGTTTGCGGATTGTCAGCGTCTTGGCCGGCTGCAACGCCGCCTCTAGTGAGGCCAACAACTGACTGACGTCCGCCACTTTGCATCCATAATTGCTGACGACCTGCAGCCGCTCTTCGATTGCTTTGGCCAGAACCGTGCTGGCGCCAGGGAAGTGCGGTTCGATCCGTCCCGCGTCGCTGGGATCGACACCGTTGCGCGCCAGGACGACGGGCTTTCCCATGAACAAGCCGTGCAGAATGACATTGCCGGCCAGGTTGTCGGCAACCAGCAAAGACAGCTTCGACAGAGTGTTCACGCTAAGCATCGGAACGACGATGGCGCTCGCATCCTTCACGGTGCGCAGCCACTTTGAGTCGTCAAGCGGATTCACGTTCGGGAATCCCTCGAGCTCCTGCCACACGTGCCGGGCGTAGAGGTGTTCGGCTCCCCGGGAGAAAACCAATTCCACGCTATAGCCGCGAAGCACGAACGATCGAATCTGCTGTAACGCCTCGGTGAAACCGGCTGTCGCACCGCTGAATACAACAATCAGCGTGCCACGTTTGCCGTCCGCACCTGCGTGAGGAAGCAATCGCTTCAAGACTTCGGCAACCACCTGCTGAATCTGCTTTTCGTTCATGATGATCGTCAGTTCAATCCGTATGAAAAACTCGCTTCGTCCGCTGACCTGCTCTATCAGCAGCTGATTCACGCTATCTCCGCACAGCTAAGGGCAATTCCTAGTGGCGTCACCAGCAAAGGATTGAGTGGCCGCGCGACCGGAATCCCTGTTTCCTGTTCCATCACCGTTTCTATCCCGGGGAAACAACTGGTTCCCCCCACCAGGTACAAGGTGTCCACCGAATATCCCTGGAGATGCTGCTTCACGATGCTGGCCATCTTCTCAAAGACCGGAGTGACGAGCGGCAGTATCTCGCGCTGGCGCGCCGGGTCAGTCTTGATCTTCTCGGCCTGTTCCACATCGACTTTGAAATGGCCGGCCAGCACGAGATCGACGTGCGTACCTCCAGTGGCTTCGTCGGCGGTGTAAATGGGCTCTCCGTCGTGGATCACCGAGATCCCCGTAGTCCCACCACCGATGTCGACGACAGCTCCGTCGGTAATGCGCAGCACCTTGGCGGCCGCGCTGGGCTCGTCGATCAGACCTGCAACCTCCAGATCGGCGGCGTACAGCACGTTGCCGACGGCCTGGGCGTTTCTGCCAACCGTGCCCGGGGGATAGGCTCCGGAGGCTTTCTTGATGTCGAATCCCGCGGCCCGCAGACGTGTAACCTGTTCGCGCAGCAGATGGATGGCTCCCATGTAATCGAGAACCAATCCGTCCCGTATGCTGGACTCGCTTCGGGTCACCACACCAGCGACCGGAACGCCCATGCTGTCGACCACCGCCGTCACAATGTAGGCGGTACCAAGATCTACGCCGGCAAAAAACAGGCGGTCCTGGGGTTTCCTTCCTTGCAAGGAGAGGGAGCCTTCAAAGGCCGTCAACAACTCATTCGCTATCGGGTGAATCGTCACTTCATCCTCTCCTGTGTAGTTCACTGGAGGATTGTCTTCTTGAGCGTTGTCCACCACTCGACAACGCCGTTGCGTACGGAGAAAACGGACCGAACGGCGAGTTAAGCGCCGTGCGACCGCGATTCTTCCTTGCCGTGTACGCCCAGAATTGCCGACTCCGCGGCCAAGGCGGCCCGCGCCACATCCGATTCCTTGCCGCCCAGATACAAGCGACCTACCGCGCCGAAGGTTCGGCAATCGACCAGGGTGACGTTGGCGCTCTTCTCGGCTTCGTTAGCGGCCAGAATGATGTAGCCAGCCGGCGCAACCTCGAGGATGTACATGTCCGATCCGGCGATCAGAACCGACGACAGACGCGACACGTTCACGATCTGCGTGTGATAGTCGTTGACCTTGTGGATGATCTGGGAGCTGAGGATCTTGGGCTTCAGCCGCTCTTCGATGGGCAGTCCGAGTACCTTCAGGGCAGCATTACCGGAATACTGCACATCGGCTTGCGCCTTGGAGTGAAATTCCAGAACTCCAAAGTGACGCTCCACCACCATGAGTCCGGGACGGACGTCGGCGGCCTTCAGCGCCGCATCGGCGACCTTATTGATGAGGACTCCCGGAGCGATCTCGATTAGCATCGAGGCCATGCCAACAACGGGGAGATAGCCCCGCATGTTGGTCCCCAGGAATGCGGCAAATTGCGGCTGGAGCCGGTCTAGATAAACAAAGGAACGTAGTTCAACCAGGGGATGCGGCTTCGAGGCCTCGACCTTGGTTACGGGCTGTTCGAGAACTGGCATGATTTCGACTCCTTAGGATTTCTCAGGACCGCGCCTACCGCGCTGTCTGAGTCAGATCAAACTCTTCGTTTGCTCTTCGACTTACGAACCTTTTCCTTCTTGTGCGGTGCGGACGCCGGAGCTGCTACCGCAAGTGCCTCTTCCGTTTCGTCTTCCGATTCGTTGGCCTCAGGGTTATGACCGTTGCCGGTGACACGCGTTGGCTTCGTCGCCAGCTCCTGCAGCCCGATCGTCTCTTCCGCAGTGGCCTGATCATCCACCGCGCCTGATTCCGGCCAAGCTTCGTCTTGAGGGGCTGTGGAGAGCTGTCTTTCGTTGAGCGCAAGATCGGTTTCGACCAGCACGTGTTCTGTTGCAGCTGCGGGTAATGTTTCAACCTCGACTTTAACTGTTTGGGATGGTGTTGCGTCGGTCCTTAGCGCCGACCTCGAGCCATATGCGCTAGCGACATGAAGTTGGCTATCCGGCCGGGCGATCACATGCACCGAGACCACGGTTCCGACTCTCTTGGCGGCGGCAGCAGCCGCGCTGACCGCGGCGCGAACCGCCGCCACATCGCCTGCGAAGATAACGGTGATCAGTCCAGCGCGCGCGCGTTCATAGCCGCGAAGGGTAACGTTGGCCGCTTTCGATCCGGCATCGGCAGCTTCGATTGCGGCCACCAATCCCAGAGTTTCGATCAGTCCGAGGCTTTCTTTTTCCATGAGTCACCTCAAGCCTTCGCAAGCTCTCCTAGTACGCTCTGCACGATTCGCTCGAACATCTCGCTCGAAACGGTGGCAGGCTCACTGCTTCGAAAGCTGTTCGCGGGTTGGTCGGGTTCATCATCCCTCAGCACCAGAGGCTCACTCTTCACCAGGCGTGCAGCATTGATGCCCAGCCGTCGCAGTTCGCGACTGCTGACTTCGCGTACCTTGAAAACGAAGAGCGGATGATCTTCCGGCAGGTCGCGATGATGCAGGGCCAGCATTCCCTCACGCCCTTCGACGCCGATCCCGACGTTAAGCGGCGACATGTGGGCAGCTTGTTTGGCCAGTGATACGGCGTTGCCGGATTTGACTTCCTCCACTTCAAACGGAATACCTTCTTCTTCCAATCCCCAGAACACCGGTTGCAGATCGAGCTGCTGGGCCTTCGTCAGCAGCACCTGCACGGCTGGACTGCGGGTCTCCATCATGGGGTTGTAGTCGGCCATCTATCTCAGCCCTTTGTGCTGTTGCGTATGCGCCAGCACCAGCCCGGTGGCCACGGCATTCCGTGGGCCTTCGGTTCCGCGCACATTCGCTCTGCCGGTGACGACGCCGTACTGGAAGAGCGCATCGGAGATCATCTTCGGAATCTCGAAATCCATTCCTGAGCCTCCGACCAGGACCACAAAGTTGATCAGGCGAATGTTTCCGGCCGGTGCAACTCTCTCGAGCGCGCGCAGGGCGTTGCGAACGAACACCTTTTTCTTGGCTTGCTGGCGCACGGCCACGATCTGCGCCAGAAGGTGCTTCGTTTCCAGGGGAATCGGGCCGTTGTCGCGTAAGACAACGACTCGCCCAAACAGCTGCGGATCGAGCGGCTTGTCGAAGAACTGCACCGAGCCGTCTTCATGACGCATGTGGAACAACGTCTCGACCTTCGCCAGCGGATACTTCTTGATCTCTTCTGCGAGTTCGTAGTCGTTCAAGCCGAGCTCGGTATCGATGAGCAACGTCACCATGTCGCCGGCACCGGCGAGGTGTACGCTGCGGATCTCGCCCGCGTCGTTGATGATCGAAGCGTCAGTCGATCCGCCGCCCAGGTCGAGCGTAGCCAGCGGAGGCTTGGTTCCGGGAGTAGTCAGCGCTCCGCGAATGGCCATTTCGGCTTCAACGCCGCCCACGATGGTGGACACGCCGATTTCGTCCTGCAGCTTCCGAGCCAGGCGCTGCATGGGAAGCTTCTGCGTCTGGACCATGGCGGCCAGGCCTACCGCATTGCCCATGGCGAACTCGCCGGCCAAGGCTCCCAGAACCTGCTGCGGCTTGAAAGTGTCGACGGCAATAATGTCCTGCACGCGGATGGCGCTGACCGGCTGATCCGTCAGGTCAGCCATTACCTTGCGCACCTGTTCGAACATCCCGCCAACATTCGTTCCAGCTTCAGCGTGAATTTCTTCCAGCGGGCAGATGGTGGCGAGCTTGGTCATGATGGCGTCCGCGCCTTCTTCGACCGGAACCTCCGCCTTCTGCTTGTGACCGATGAGCGTGATCTTGCCGGCGGGAATACGTCGCTCTTCGATGTCACCCTTTGGTGTTTTGATTACCACCGCGCTGCGAGTTCCCATCAGCGCGCGCGCAATTGGCACGACACGCTTGGTATCTTCGGAATCCAGATGAAACAAGGTTGCGATGTCGTAGGGATTGCAAAGCTTTTCGATGGTGCGTCCCGGACGGGCGACCTCGACCGCGGCAGGCATGCCCACCGGGACGCGATCGATGTACATCACCTCGTCAACGATGGGGACCGGCTGCTGTAGCCGGTTATTAATGAGCACGCCGTCATCTTTTTGCACGATGGCGCCGGCGATGCTCACGCCGCGAGCTTGTGCCGCGTTCATCTCCGCCGCGGCATCCTTGAACTCAGTTTCTCCGGGCACAATTACGATCCACGGCTGATGGTTCGCACCGGTTCCCCCGAGTTCGTGCAAGGCGATTGTGCGGCCTTGTCCAAGTCCCGTCCCACCCGGGGTCGACGGGTTGTGGCCGATCATCGCCGATTCGGTAATCACCGTTTCAGTGATGGTTTCCATGGCGATGTCGCCGATGACGGGCGTCGCTTCATTCAGCAGCACTACGTCGAGTTGATCCCGACGTAGCCCGGCTGGTTTAAGAGCTTGATCAAGGGCCTCTATGATGCCCATGGCATTACGCAGAGTGCCCTTGATCCCGACGGTTCTTACCATGGCGCTGGACAGAAACCTGGTGTTGCCCTTACCGTCGGTTTCTGCCAGTGCCACCTCTGTCGTATTATTTCCAACATCAACGCCAGCTAAGTAGGCCATATTGGGCAACTCGAATTACTTCTTGATGCGATTACGTTTTTCGTAGACCTTGCAGGCTTCACGAACGTGAGCTGCACAGATCTGCGCCTGGTACTTGTTCTCCAGTTCGGAGGCAATGTCCAGGAGTTCCTGCTTGGTGGAGCGATAGGGGCGTAGGGCGTTGTAGATTTCCAGAACGCGAGCGTCCGGGATCCGCGTCATCTCCGCCGCGCGGCGAAGATTGCGCGCCAGGTGCGGACGGCCAACGCTTTCGGCAATCTGCGCCTGATACTCCAGGGTTTCGGGGCGGATCTTGACGTCGTCGAAGGTCAATTTGCCGGAGGCAGCTTTTTCCAGCGTAATTTCTTCGAGACTAAGGCCAGTCGCCGAGCGCACCAGATCGGTTCTCTTGCGGCTGAGCGGATAGTCCTTTTTGGCGTCGAGCTTGCCCGTTGTCGTTTTGGTGGTAACGGTTGCCTTGCCGTTGGTCTCGCCGAGCGATTCCATCGCCTTGCGTACGGCTTCAGCAATCATTTCCGGAGAAATGCTGATTTCGGTTGTAGCCATGAGTATGTCTCCTCGACCGACTTAACGCTGCAGGGCAAGTTCCATGCATGGCATGTCGGGTTTCACGTATTGTGTTTCTTTGTTATGGAGCAAGGCAGCCAAGCCCTGATATTTCGGGCGTGCCATTGGATCGTTCCGTACCGGTACCGGGTTCGGACGCTCTCCCTTGGCATATTTGGCGGCATTGCGCCCCATGGCGCGAAACGTCTCCCGCTCAACTAACGGCGACTGCGGGAAGAGTTCGAGGTTCTGCAGCGGAGCCAGGTCCTTCTGATGAATGACCGAGGTACCGCGGCAGATGATTCCGATACCCACGCCGGAGCCGCTCAGCTTAGCGGCTTCATGACCGATGAATCCCACGTCGGCAGTCTTGTTGACCCGTACCAGACGCGCCTTGAGTCCTTCTTCTTCGATTCCCGCCATAACTTCTTTCAGCACTTCCGAATGCGGGATGTTGATGATGGTCTTGGTCATGGCTTTGCCGAAAGCCGGCGGCAACCCCACAACCACTTCGTTACGATCTGTTCCTGGCTTCGCCGTCCCGATTTCATTGAACGAGAGCGGCGCAACCTGTTCTTCCTGGCGAACGGTGGTTTTTCCGTTCGACTGCATCTGCTGCAGCACTTCCAGGATGACCTGTTTCACCATTGCTTCCGAGATATTCATTGTGAAAGCCTCCCGATCTAAATGTCCGCAGGACTGATGGCCTGAGGAATGTTCTTCAGCAGTTCCCAGCGCTCGCCTTCGAGACGGTAGCCGGTGCCCGGTCCCGCATAATCATTGGCATCATTGACAGCGCTCTTTACGTTGAAGTTGCTGTCGAACAACGCCGAAGTATGGAGATAGTCGCCGGAAACCTTGCCCTTCAACATGGTGAGCACGGACTCAGCAACATCGTTGAAGCCGTGTTTCGCCAACGCCTTCACAACATCCAGGCCGGTGGTTCCACGCTTCATCATGTCTTCGATGGCGCGGAGATCTTCCGGAACGTTGCGATTGCCGATGTCCTTGGTGCCGTGTGCGTAGGTAACGGCCTCGACCTCTTCATCGGTGATGGGAGGAAGTCCGATCTCTTCGAACACAGCCTGCAAGGCGCGAGCGGCCTTGTTGCGAACGGCGATCACGTCGGCTTCGGTCACCGGATTCAAACCACCATCGACCTGCAAGTCGCGCTGCAACACCAGGTAGTCGTCGTAGTCGTCCACATCGTGGGTCGACCCGGCGAACATATTGTCGTAGTTGGGTTCCGCGGCATAGCCGGAGAAGATGTAGTCCGTGCCAGGCAGGAACTGCATCAGCATGCGAGCCGTGTTGCGGATGGGAGAGTGCGTGAACGTCTGGTCGTTGCCCGACGCCACTTCCAGGTCCATCAACACGGTGCAGACGTTCTCTGCCAGCACGGTGCGGATGCCGGAAGGAACTGAGCCCGGCACACCAATACAGCTGATGGAGCCGTTCTGCAATCCCTGGACGCCTGCGCCCTTGGTCACCATGATGCAGCGCACTTCGAGATACAGCATGGACTTGCCTTCGGCATAGCCCATCTGCACTTCGGAGCCCGTGCCCGAGGTGTAGCGCATCTTCAGGCCGCGAGACGCATAGGCAGAAGCCAGGAACGACTTCGACCAGGGCGTATCGTCGCCATCGATGAACACCTGCTCGGTGCCGTAAACGGAAACGGTCTCGGCATAGTGCGTGAGGCCGCGCATACCCATGACGAGTTCTGCGGCTTCCTCGACGGCGCATTGCGCGAGAATTCCCGGCCGTCCGGTTTGTCCGCCCACCAACAGCCCAAGGGCGTTCATGGGGGCATAAGCCGCCACGCCGACCGTGGTCTCGATCTCGCTGAAGCCACGAAGACCAGCCTCGGCGGCATCGGCGGCCAGCATCGGAGCCGAGTCCTTAAGGTTGGTTACGTGAGCCTGGTTGGCAGGAGTACGGCGGGGCCGCAGCTTCTGCATGGCCATCATCAGCTCGACGACGTTCATCCGCTTCAAGACATCCACAATCTTGGCCGGCGTCAAGCCAACCGAGAGGCGAACAATCTTGGGACGGGGAACGTTGATGTCGACCAGCCAGCGAGCGAACTCATTCGAATCGATAGCCATGGCCTCTTCAGCCACCGTTTTGTCGATGCAGTGGTCCGCGATGAAAGTGTCGATCATGTCGAAATCTTCACGACGCTTGCCATCGAGTTCGACTACGTTGCCATTCTGGATTTTGATACTCGGTTTAGGGTCGTTGGGGCTGTCCATGGCGACCAGTCCGACTTCAACCCACTCTTTGATGAATCCGTCTTTGTTGACCGGACGCTCAGCGAGTACTTCGAAGCGTTTTTGTCTCTTTGCCATTGACCTGCTCCCTTAAATGTATGGATTGCCAGTAGCAGACTTGGGCGGCTGTCCCCAGGCTCCAAGCAGCTTGTTGCCGACTTCGCGGCCGGCGATGACGGCCTGACGGACTGCGCCAGAGTCGCCGGTGACCCAAATGAAGACTTCATTGGTCAAGCTGGTGTTCTTCTTGGGAGAAGCAAAGCCCAGCACCTCGACATCAGCAGCCTTGACCGCGGTATCGATCATGAGCATGCCGATGACGGCTGGCGCGCCCAGAATCAAACCAAAGGCCCGGCCTTCGGGAGCACCCAACGCATACTTCAAGACTTTGCTGGCACGCGCGGTGTATTGGTTTTCGGTGTAGCCCTGATCGTTGGCGTAAACGTCGCCGAAATACTTCGGCAGCGCTTCGAGGGTGACCTCGACGGCACGGCGGGCGTCGGAAACGTCCTCTGCGCCGAATACGATCAGATTTCCGTGGCCGGCTCCGCCCTTGGTGTCGCGGGGCATTTCGACCATGATGACTTCAGTGTTGGTGGCCTTGATGGCTTCATCAGCGGCCATCAGATGCGGACCCGCGCCCGTGCGCCCACCGATAACGCCGATGGACCGGTATTTGGGATCGAATCCGATTAATTTGTGAATCATCGGGTCCAGGTTGGCGATGACGATACCTTGGGTATCGCCCATGCCGGCGCCGACAAATTCGGTGAGTTGGACCAGTTCCGCGGGAAGGGCAGTGAGAGGGGTAGGGGTTTGCACCTCCGGCTCCGCCACGGCGGTGGCGCCATTTCCGTTGCCCACGCGCTTCATAACTTCGTGCATAACTTTTGTGATCAGTTCTTCTTCCATCGGTCATTCCTCCAAGTCGGTATCCACGTCCAGTGATCCAGGCGGACCACTAGGTGGTGTGCAGTGCCGGTTCCAATATCGCTTCGAAGCCTTGCGGCACGATTTTTTCGACATCCGCATGTGGACGGGGGATGACGTGGATGGAAACCACTTCGCCCACCTTGGAAGCTGCAGCTGCGCCCGCATCGGTTGCAGCTTTGACTGCGCCGACATCGCCGCGGACCATTGCGGTAACCAAGCCGGCACCGATTTTGACCTGACCAATCAGAACCACATTGGCAGCTTTCACCATGGCATCGGCTGCTTCAATGTTGGCGATCAGGCCCCGAGTTTCGATCATTCCCAACGCCTCTTTTGTCATCGGTAGTTCTCCTAATAACTGCAAGTATGAGAATCAAGGAAGTGAGGACCAGCGAAGGCCTACCGACGGCTCAGGCGAAACGCTTCGACCGGGCCAGCCGATGAGGGCGGCGGCAATCCTCAGTGTGAAATGAATTGGTGCTAAGGAAAGTAAGGTAGTGTGAACCCGTCTGCCGTGTTGCGGAACTGTCCGGCTCAAAGCACACCCTTCGGTCGAAACAGCAGAGGATGTGCTCTCCTCGAACAGTCGTGACCGTTTGTTTGAATTGGTAACAACCACAAATTACGTGAACAGATTGGGCCTGTCTGTGAGGGCCATCACGCGACCTGTGGTTAAACGATCAATGGTGTGTGTGAGTATCGCGGCGTGATTCCTGGCAGATGGTCCGACTCCGAAGCGTGACTGGCGGGTCATTTTGCTATCCTCGCCGGGGCCCGAAGAACGTAATCGAGGGGGAAGTGCCAAGCGAATCGACCGACGAACCGGTGGCCGCCCGAAGACGGCTTTACTAGTCTGCGTCAAATTGAGGAAACTGCCATCCAATACTCACGAGGAGCTGACATGGCCGAGTATCAGAAAGACCCGGATGCAATCTCACGTCTCTCACCGGAACAGTACCGTGTAACTCAGAAGAACGGGACGGAGCGACCTTTTGATAACGAGTACTGGGACAACAAGGAAGCCGGCATATATGTTGATGTGGTTTCCGGCGAGCCGTTGTTTACCTCGCTCGACAAATTCGACAGCCATTGTGGGTGGCCGAGCTTCACCAAGCCGGTCGATGCGGAAAATGTAGTGGAGAACGTTGACACTAGTCATGGAATGGAAAGAACGGAAGTGCGCTCGGCCAGCGGCGATAGCCATCTTGGGCATGTCTTTCCAGATGGACCGCCCGATCAAGGCGGGCTCCGTTATTGCATCAACTCCGCCTCGTTGCGGTTCGTTCCACTGGATGAGCTCGAGTCCGAAGGCTACGGCGCATACCTGAAGCTGTTTGCAGTCAATGGCAAGAAGTAAGCCGAGCGTCGGTCATGGGACAAGCCAACCTTAGAAGGGGATAGCGTAACGCCGGGTGATTTGTGGGCCGGGAACGGGTTGACGCCCACAGGCCTATAAAAAAGAAGATGGCAGTTGCCCACCTGGGTCCGGGATGTTTAACGGTGAAGTAACGAGCGACAAGGCAAATCACCTCAGTCGTCAGGTGATTTGCCTTGAGTAAGTTGCTGATCTCCGACCCACTTAGTATTCCAAGCTCAGTGGCCCTGGTGAATCACTTCCGGTTCGTGCGGCGTGTACTGTCCCTCTTCGAGGACGTGGGAACTGCGAACGAATGTCCGAATTCAGCGGCGTTTCTGGACCCACCATCAGGGCTCATACTTTCGGGAGTTGGCCCGCGTTTCCTGTTCACCATCGCGTTGCGAGACGGGCAGGCCAGCAGATTGTGGGGAGATTCCGAAGGCGATGGACAAAGACAAATGAAAAAAAATGGTGGAGGCGGCGGGAGTTGGAATTTCTGGGTTCCCTGATTCCAAATAACTTAGTGGAAAATCAGTCTCGCTAGAACCGCCAAAGTCTCAGAAATGGGCGAATGTGTGTACGTGGCGTGTACATGGACATTTGCTTGAACACAACTGGCTCGCTCGATGCTATTGGCCATAGAGACACTAGCAGTGCACCTGCCCGAGCAGCACTGAGAGCGCAATAACGCCGATGATAAGCATCGCTATTTGGCGCTCTCGATCGACGCGTTCATTCGTGAAGTGCAACTCATCAGGTCGGAGATGTTGACGGATTCTGCCATAAAACTTGGGAGAAACTAGAGCAGCGAACGCGAAGATCAAAACAGCGCCGACGAACAGGTACGCGAATAGTCCGAGCGTCTTAGGCATGCGACCAGGAAGTATTGTCTTGAAATCGTGCTTATCTTCGCAAGTGAATTTAAGTGGAGGTCTTTGCTTTCCCGCCGCCTCCACTAACTGTGAACAGACATCGAAATGTGATGATTTTGGTGGTACGTTTCATGTACACAGACACAAATCACGCGCCAGCAACCAACAGAAAATAAACAGCTTAGCAATGGTGGAGGCGGCGGGAGTTGAACCCGCGTCCGAAAATGTTGTCAGCAAAGAGCCTACATACTTAGTCACGTTCATGCGCCGGTGTTAGACGGCACTCTCGCTGGCTACGCTCAGAGCGGACAAGAAACGCATCCAGCCAACCTGATGGTCTCGCCGCGAACTCACAGGTGGAGAGTCCGAAGCCAGCTCACTGTATGACGCTCTTTTTCAGCCCATGAGCAAAGCCGAGGAGAGCGGCAACTTAATTAATTAAGCTGCGTATGCCAGGTTTTGGTTGGCAATTGTGTTTTTGCGCACGATTACGGATGCACGCACTCCGGTATGCCTCTTTACCGCAATCACTCCCGTCGAAGCCGTGACGCCCCCGGTGTGAATACGATTAACTCAACTCTACCAGTCAGGGCAGGGAAGTCAACCGCAGCTGTTTAGATGAGGCGAACCCACGTCGCGATGCTAACGGCGATCTCCTATCGCCGCCCGCCACCGCCACCGCTTCCTCCACCACTGCTTCCTCCACCACCCGCGCTGCCACCAGAGGAACTTCCGCTGCTGTAGCCGCTACTTCCACCGGAGGAATGTGAACTGCCACTGCCGCCCGAAGAGCCTCCACCTCCTCCGCTGTACGACGAGTGTCCGCCGCCGGCTGAAGAACCCCCAGCGGAATAGCTACCGGTGTGTCCGCCGCCGTAACTGGAGGAATGAACCATGCCGTTGGAGCCGTGTGCCAGTGAGGCAGAGGTCTCATGAGGTGCCGCCGCTCCGCTGTGTCCTGCTGACTCGGGCGCCGAGAAGATCGGGTTGTGTATGGACATGGCATTGCCGCCGTGTTGCTCCATGCGACTGGCGATATTGCCGAGATTGCCCAGGGTCTGGCGAGGTACGCCAAGCCCGGCAGAGTCACGGTGAACGGTGAAGGTCTGGCTGGTTTCCACGCCCGAACTAATCCGCGGGTTGCGATTCACCGAGACTATGGTCGCCGGACTTGAACCATCGTGCGGTAGCCGAGGTGGCGGCACGATTGGGTAGCGGGGAGGCAGGCGAGTCGCCGTCGGAGAGGTAGGCCAATTGTGAATGGAATGCCATGTTCCATACGGTTGCCAGCCCCACCCGGAAGTAGGACAGTACTCCCAACGCCCATAGTGGTACGGTGTCCAACCCCACGGGTACGGAGATACCCACGAATACCCGCCTTGCGGATATAACACCCACGAACCGTTCGCGAACGGATCCCACGTCGCACTGGCAAAGTACGGACGCCACAGCGTTCCGCAGCCGGTGTTCACGAATTTGCCGTAATAGTTCATGTCGGCGATCCCGTAGGCGCGCGTCGCCGTTCCGTATACGCCCAATTTTGAGTATCGCTCGTGGTACGCAAGTGCGCTCTCATCCCAATCGTCATAGGGCGCCGGAGAATTCTTCACCAGGATGACCTTTGTTGGCGAGTCGAACACAAAGTTGACCGTCCGTTTTTTTTCCACGGCCGTGAATCCCGAGGTCGCCTGTATCTGCGCTCGGCCTTTCAGAATGCCCAAACTCGCTTCCTGGGCGATGACATAGACCCGCACCCGACTCGCCGGATCGAGGAGCACCTTCTGGTGCCCGAAGGTCAATGCGAACTGGTTGCCCACTACCCGCGACAGATCAACATACACTGCGCCCCTTGTCACATTGACAGTTGTTTGTTTGGCTCCGGACGCGTCGCGGTCTAGCTGGGTAAACTCGACGATCGTGTCGGGAGTCATACGAAGGGTGGTGCCGTCTTCGAATTCGACCTCGGCTAATCCCTTACGGGTGCGCAGCTCGGTACCTTGGGTGATCGGCAAGTTCAGCAAGGCCTCTTCGTAGCCATCGCCGACTTGGCGATAGGCATCGACTTCGCCGTTTGCCTCGCTGAGACGTGCTGCGCGAATGTGGGGGTCTGTTGTTGTAGGGGGAGGCCCGATGGCAATTTCCGGGTTTTGATTCGGATTTGCCAATGGCTGCGTGTCTGAATTTATTTGCTGAGCGGGTGACGATGCCGCCAGAAGAAGCGCCAGTCCTGTGGCCAGAGTCGCTAGCATGTCGGCTTTCATGGTCCGCCTCCTGAAATGAGGGCCCGGAAAGAAAACCTTCCTGCTCATAAGAACGCGAAACGCGCCATTTAGGAGGTTAAGTAGTGTGTCTCCAGGGTTAAGATTCGTAACGCCGCTGGGGCGGGTCGCCCCGGAATGTGCATCCCTGCGGCCGCCGGATCATCCAAACCTTTTGCCTGCCTGTTAGTCTGATACCGTATTGCCGCGGTGAAGGACCTGAAGCGACTGATGAGCCGAGATTTGATGTTCGAATGCTGTTGTTGTCGGGAGACGATTGCGTGATCCCCGACTGCATCTCTTTCAACGACATTCCTCACACGACCAACCTGTTCCGCGATTTCCTTTCCTATTCCCCTGAGATCCGCAAGTTCTATCCCACCCAGCCTGACGCCACACATATTGCCGCCTTCGCTAAATTGATAAGGCAGGATCCGGTACACCGGGGCAAAGTGGCTGACGCGCTTGAGCGGCAAAACAAAGCATGGGGAGCTTCCGAGGCGAGCGTTGCGGAACATCCAGCGCCTGAAGAATGGCGCTTTCGCCGTCGTTACTGGACAGCAGGTCGGATTATTTGGCGGCCCGCTGCTGTCCTTGATGAAAGCGGCTTCGGTGTTGGCGCTGGCCAGGCAGGTCGAGGCGCAGGGAGTCGAGTGTGTCCCGGTGTTCTGGATGGCGACCGAGGATCACGATCTGGCCGAGGTAAATCAGGCGCTGCTGCTGACCCATGAATTCGAGCAGGTAGCGTTCACCGCGACAACAGATGGCCTGACGGGTGCACCGGTTGCGAATATCCGGTTTGGCATAGGTACGAACGACATCGTGGCGCAGGCGGCCGCCTTACTGGGCGACTCTACAGCTGCCGATTTTCTGCGAGAGAGTTACGTTGAAGGCGAGACCTTCTCAAACGCATTCGCCAAGCTGTACGCGCGGATATTCGGCGAGCACGGCTTGATTCTGCTTGATCCAGCGGATCGTGCACTTCATCAGGTTGCCGCCCCTCTATTCGCCGATGCGATACGGCGGGCCGGCGAACTGGATGACGCGCTGCTGGCGCGAAATCGTGAGCTGCAAGCGGGCAAGTATCACGAGCAAGTGAAGGTGACCGCAGAGTCGACGCCGCTGTTCGGCTTGGTTGACGGCGTTCGCCTCCCGATTCATCGGGCGAATGGTGGTTTCAAGGTTGGCCGCGAGAATCTGTCAGCCGAGGAGTTGCTGCGTCGCGTCGAGACGTCGCCGCAAGATTTCAACGCCAACGTTTTGTTGCGTCCGGTGCTGCAGGACTATTGGCTGCCGACTCTGGCTTATATAGGCGGACCGGCCGAGATCGCCTACTTCGCGCAGGTCGGTGTGGTTTACCAGAAGCTGCTGGGACGGGTTACACCCGTCGTTTCACGCTTGAGCGCCAGCCTGGTCGAGCCGCGCATTGAAAAGCTGCTGCTCAAATATCAGGTTCAGTTGCCCGAACTCTTCCACGGCGAGTACGAACTTCGTGACTGCCTGGCCAAGCGCTCGCTTCCTCCCGAACTGAGGCAAAATTTCGAGGAAGGCCGGCACGTGGTGCAAGAGGCAATGGAACGGGTGAGCCAATCGCTGCAGAAGCTGGATCCTACGCTGGTTGAGGCGGCTGGCCGGGCGACGAACAAGATGCAATATCAGCTGAGCCGTTTGGAGAGGCGTGCGGCGAAAGCCGAGCTGCGCCGGACCGAAATCCTCACGCGCCACGCTGCACAGATTGAGAACTCGCTTTACCCCCACAAGACTCTGCAAGAACGCGAAATCGGCGGACTGTATTTCTACGCGAAGTACGGTTCCAACCTGATCGACCAACTGGTGGAGTTGGCGATGGCGCCCTGTCCCGAGCACAAGGTGCTGGTGCTGAATAGTTAGCGTTGACGCAGATTGCTTTCGTCAATCAATGAAGCAGCTTGGAAGCAACAGCCTGGAAGGCTGCGTTCAGCTCCGCTGTACAGCTCGGCGAAGGGCAGCTGGGTATATCAAAAAAATGTCCGGCTGGTTGACTTGGAATGTAAGTGGGATAGGCCGGATCATTTGCCAGCTGTGCCAGAAAAGCCTGCGTCGTGGGAGTCACGCTAACTCCCAAACCAATCGTATAGATATAGGTAGCAACGGGGCTCTCCGTGCGCATGGCATTGGCGGTATAAATGGCACGACACTGCGCTTCGGGAGTGATGTTTGCCTGGAGCAGCGTCTTCTGTTGTCCGTCCTGCTGCGAAGTGAACTTCCGACGGCCCACTATCTAGGCGTGATCGCATGAGTCGAGTGATCCCAGGTTCGCGCAGGTAGGAAAGCTCCTACGGTGCGAAGTAGCCGGAGATGTCGAGAATCAGCTGGGTGGTGCCTTGAGCAAAGGCGTCGGTCTTGCCGTCGAGATTGGGCACGATCGCCATGTTCGACGTGATGGCGCCGTCGATGGCATTCAGCGTCGACACCACCGGCCTGTTTTCGCCATCGGGCCATAGCGTCAGATAGCTCAATGATCCGCTGGGCACCACCGTCGCGTTGAACACGTATCCGGCGGACGTTGCCGGCGGACCGCAGGGACTGGTCTGGACATTCACCGTCAGCTCGCCGCTAAACGGTTGCCCGTTGCCGACGTGGCGCGTGTCGATGACGCGGCATGGCGTCAGCGCGTAGAACGACAGGCCACCCGCGGCCGGAGCCGCGAAGTATCCGTTGATGTCGATAACCAGGTCGGTATCGTTGCTGGCATACGTGGCCACACCGCCCTCACCGCCGGTGCCCGCCGGAACGATGGCGGCGTTCGCGACAATGGTGTTGGTCAAATCGTTAAGCGTCGAGACCAGGGGCTTGCTCGACCCTTGCGGCCAGACGGTCAGATAAGCCACGCCGCCCGAGGTCTTCGGCACGACCGTGAAGTTCAGCGAATACGCCTGAACGTTAGTCCCTGACGGAATGCACGAGCTTTCCAGCAGCGGGAAGTCGCGCTCCACACCGTGCGTCAGGTACGGACCACCGAGCGGACCGTTGGCATTACGCGTGTCGACTAGTCGGCACGGCGTGACCGGATAAAACGCCAGCGTCGAGCTGCTGCTGGGAATGAAGTATCCGTTGATGTCGAGCACGACGTTGGTTGTGTTGGTGACAAAGACGCTGACTGAACCGCTGGAAGTTCCCGCAGGAATGATCACCGCATTGGCCTTGATGCGCCCGTCGAGCGAATTGAGCGTCGAGACCGTAGGCTGACCTTCGCCGGTAGGCCAGATGGTCAGATATGACAGTGTCGTGATTGGAACGACCGTGACGTTGAGTGAATACGCGACGGCATCGGAGGGAATGTTGCACGGGTTGCCGCTCTGCGACAGCGGGAAGGAGCGCGCGCTGTTGGCGGGAATCGGTGGACCGCCGAAGGTGCCGTTCGCGTTGCGGGTGTCGACGATGCGGCACGGCGGCAGAGTCACGAACTGCAATGCCTGGGGCACCGGATTTACGATTTGAATGTCCGTGCCATTGCTGGGCGCGTAGTTACTGTCGCCGGAGTACGCGGCGACGATCGTGTCGGTCCCGATCGGCAGACTTGAGGTTGCACAGATCGCCGTACGCGATGACGACAGCGTGACCGATGTGCAGCCGGAGATGGCCGAGCCATTCGAAGTGAAGCCGACCGTGCCCGTCGGCGTTGGCGGTCCTGCAGGACCGACCGTCGCGGTAATGGTCACTGCTTGTCCCGGTGCGGATGGATTGGGTGAACTGGTCACAGTTGTTGTGCTGGCGGGAAGCTGTACGATCTGTTGCACTGTATTCGAGGTGCTGCCGGAGAAGCCGCTTCCACCCTGATACATCGCAACCAGGTTATGCGTGCCTAGCGGCAAGCTGGAGTAATCGAGCACGGCAGTTCCCTGGCTTAGCGCAACCGTGCCAATCCCGACGCCGTCGCTTTGAAAGACCACACTGCCGGCCGGCGTCGAACCATTCTGCGCGCTCACGGTCGCCGTCATGGTTACGACCTGATTCAGATGGGAGGGATTGGGAGTACTCGTCAACACCGTCGTGGTAGGAATTAATTGCGGTCCCGTCATGCGGAAGATGATGCCGTCGTTGTGAGCGCCACCCTTCTCGGTGGTTCCGTAGAAATTGCCATCATTTCCCTGGACAAGGCCGCCGTAGGGAAATTCCCCGTCAGGGCCGCCAAATGTATACAGCGTGGTGAGCGAGCCTCCGGGCGTCACTTTGAAGATGGTTCCTTGTCCGGTGCCACCGATATAAGTTCCTCCATAGAAGTTTCCGTCACTGGCTTGAATGACCCCACCGTAAGGGTTCTGGCCGTCGGCGCAATTATGTTGCTGGCAGAAGGTGTAAAGCGTAGTCAGGGTGCCGCTGGATGTGATCTTGAAAAACGTGCCGGCGTTTTGGCCGTGGCCGGAGTTCGTCGTACCGTAGAAATTCCCGTCGCTGGCCTGAACCAGCGGTCCGAAAGGCTGTTCACCATCACTACAGTTCGATAGCGAGCAGAAAGTGTAAATCGTGGTCAACGAGCCGCTCGTGGTGATCTTAAATGCCGTTCCGACATAGTTGGTGTTTCCACCTTGTGTGGTTGTGCCGTAGAGGTTTCCGTCGGCACCTTGAACCAGAGCCGCATAAGGGTTCGCTCCGTCGGTACACGATGGTTGACTGCAGAAGTTGTACAGATCAGTGACAGAGCCGCTCGGAGTCATCTGGTAGACCGTGCCCATGATGTGAAGTCCGCCGGTGGTAGTTGTGCCATAGAAATTCCCATCGCTCGCGCGCACCAGGCCAGCCCACGGATAAGCGCCATCACTGATCAAGGAGAAGCTATGCAGCGTGCTCAAACTGCCGTTAGGAGTAATTTTGAAGACTGTGCCATTCTGATTGGCGCCGCCATAGATGGTTGTGCCGTAGAAATTTCCATCCGCGCCTTGCACTAAACCGCCGAAAGGGTTGGCGCCGTCCGTACAATTTCCAGCAGAACAGAACTGGTAAAGCGTGGTGAGCGTCCCGCCGGATGTCATCTTGAACACCGTTCCACAGCCCCCGGTGGTGCAGATCTGGTTCGTTAGACCTCCGTTCTGGGTGACGCCGTAGAAGTTTCCATCAGTGGCCTGGATCAGCCGCGCGTCTGGATGGTTCCCGTTGCTCCCATTGAACGTCACCAGCGTGCTCAGAACCTGTGCGGACGAGGACGGCATCGCGACGCCGCAAAATACAAGAGTCAAGGCAGTAAGTGTAAACAGCTTAAACTTCCGCATAGTGTTCCTCTCCAGCGTGGTCTCATAGTCTGAGCACGGACTTGCCCGTGGTCTCGCTCCGAAAAGGCCTTGGGTACCTTCTGAAAAAAATGGAGTGCGCCGGACATCGCTGCGGTCGTCGTGGGGGCCCGAATGCGAGACCGAGGCGCAGAAGAGAATCAGTGCTGCAGACCCTTTTTGAAGCCCTTAACCTGTAGTCGTCCCAATCAGGGGCATGACGCGAAGATGTGCGCGCAATCGAAACAAAGGAAATCCATCAAGCACTCGGTCGAAGGACGCCGAGCGATTAAAACGTGCAAATTGGAGGGATAATAGCGATAGTAGCGTTACGACGTCAACAGAAATGTGCTTGTGAGTGGCATTTGCGGGCCCGCCTGCAAGAGTGATCGAGAACGTTAGGGCGTAATCTCGAACACGACTCCCTTGTTGCGTGTTCCACCCGTGGCCGCTGTTCCATAGATATTGCCAGCGCTGTCTTGTACAAGGCTGCTCCGCGGAGTACCCCCATCGTCCCCGCCGGTAAAGTCATAGAGCGACGTGAATGCCCACACACCGCCCCTCGGAGTCAGCTTAAAAACCGACCCATGACCGTAAGCGCCTTGACTACCAGTCGTTCCGTACAAGTTGCCGGCGGAATCCATCATTAGGTTGGCCCCAAGTCCGCCGTGCCCGTCGTCAAAGAAGTCGAAGACAACCTGGTAATCCAACCCGTTGCGTGTGGATGCGAATTTGTATACTTCGCCCGATCCCGCAGGCTGACCTTCATACACCCAAGGTGTCCCGCCGTAGAGATTACCCGCGGAATCGACGATTAAGCCTGCTATGGGGTAGCATCCGTCGCCCTGGGTTCGTCCGAACCAGTGGAGAATCGTGGACTCCCAGCCTGAGCCTGAGGGGGTTAATTGGAACACCGTGCCACAACCTGGTCCCTGGGTATTATCGTCAAATGTCGTAGTGCCATAGACGGACCCTGCCGAGTCCAGGGCCACGCCGCCCTGTGGTCCAACGCCATCGTTGATTGCGGAAAAGCTGTGAAGCACATTCAGGGCCCAGCCGGATCCTGATGGCGACAGCTGGTAAACCGTCCCGCAGCCCAACTGGGTTCCGCATTCTCCGCCAAAAGTTCCGCCAGAGGTGGCTGCGCCGTCGAGATTGCCAGCAGAGTCGAAAGCCAGGTCACCCGCTGGGTAGGCTCCGTCGCTACCCCCCGTGAAGCGGTAAAGTACGGTTTCATTCCAAGGCGCTAGCGCACCACCTGAGCCGTGACTCGGAGGTGCAAGGTTGAAGATCGTACCGCATCCACGCAGATTGGCCTCGCAGGATCCACCCTGGCTGCATTGTGTTCCTCCGCCTTCGTTCGTTGTGCCGTAGAGCGTGCCGTTCGAAGCGATGGTGATCCGCGAACAGGGTGCCGCGCCGTCGGTGTTGCCTTGAAATGTGTAGATTGGCGTGAGAAACCAGCCTGAACTGTGGTGGGTTAGTTTGAAAACCACGCCACAGCCAACGGCGTAGCAGGAATCGCTTTGGATGTTGCCTCCGCCTACGGTGGTGCCGTACAGGTTTCCTGCACTGTCGATGGTCAGGCCGGTTTGGGGAATCCCTCCATCCAGGCCGCCGGTGAAATTGTGTATTACCGTGAACGTTTGTGCGTAAGTCGATTGCACCAAGACGACCGGCACACAAATAAGCATTAAAGCTGAGAGAGATGCTTGCGCAATTCGTGCGCGCAGGATGTCGGCGAAAGGTAATGAGTTGGATTGCGCCGGATTCGTCATAGGAACTCCTTCGCAAAAGGCAAGAATTGACGGTTCCTTGCGTGGACCGAAACTTTACACCCAAGTCATCACGGATTCCTAAGGAAGGAAAACGCCTCGTTTGGCGCAAGCCTCATGTGCGACTCCATTTGAAATCCACCTCGGGCAATGTGATTTTCACTCACGGCCCGTCCCTTGGGCACTTGCTCCAGATCGCTTCTGGTATCCGGAGTTATCGCCAGTGATTCCGGCTCAGCAGGGCAGCGGATCTTTACGGCGTAATCTCGAACGCCACCCCGCCGTTATACAGACCACCCAATTCCGCTGTGCCATAGAGATTGCCAGCCGCATCGATTACCAGGCTGCTGAACGGAGACCACCCATCCAAACCACCGGTGAAGGAATGAAGGGTTCTTTTCGTCCATTGACCTCCCGAGGACGGCGTCAATTCGAACACGGTACCGCACCCGTAAACACCGCACAAACTGCTCTGGCTACCGCCGCTCGCGGTAGTGCCATACAGGTTGCCGGCATTGTCAAAGGTAATGCCCCGGAGGGGCGCTGCTCCGTCGCCGGCACCGCGAAATTCGTACAGCACCGTCTCCGTCCAAGTGCCATCGGAGTTAGGAGTAAGTTTGAAGACCGTCCCGCACCCGCGCGGGAAGCCGCAAACACCATCACCCAGATACCCACCGCCTTGGGTTGTGCCGTAGAGGCTGCCATCGGCGCCGAAGATGACTCCGTTGGGGAAATTGCCATCGGGAGCACCAGTAAATTGGTACAAGAGTGTTTCCTGCCAGAAGAGGGTCGAGTGTTTCGTCAGTTTGAAGACCACACCAAAACCACGAGCGCCCCCAAGATGGGTCGTGCCATAGAAACTGCCGTTGGCATCGAACGTGATAGCCCCCGCCGGAAATGCCCCGTCGCTACCGCCGATTGCGCCGAAGCTATAGAGAAGCCGTTCCTGCCACCCCGACGATCGATTCAGACTGAAGACGGTGCCGGTATCATTCAGCCCGCCGGTCATGGCTTCGCTGTAAATATTGCCGGCCGCGTCGAAGATCAATTCCTGCGGTTCGCCTCCGTCCCAGGATGAGGAAAACTGGTGGAGGACCGACTCCGTCCAAGTGCCATTGGAACTCGGCATCAACTGATACACGAAGCCCGCGTGGTCACAATAAGACGCGTCACAGTAAGTCGAACCGTCGAGATTGCCCTGAGAGTCGAAGATTGGAGAAGACGAAGGAAACGCACCGTCGTTTCCGTTGAAAGCGTGAATCAGCGTCTCCGTCCAGCTGCCGTCCGAGTTAGGTCTTAATTGGTATACGGTGCCGCATCCGAGGCCGAAGCATTCAGTTCCGACCGGGCCTTGGGAAGTAATCCCATAAAGATTTCCCTGGCCATCAAATACCTGGCCCGCTTCAGGGTCTGACCCGTCGCCGGTATTGCCGAAGGAATGCAGGATCTTGAATGTCTGTCCCCAGGCGCATGGGCCGACAAAAGCTGCCGTAAAGAGTGTGAGTAGCAGACTATAAATGACCGAGCATTTCTTGTTAAACATCGTTCTCCTCCAAAATCGGCTAGGACCGATGCAAGCCTTGAGTTGGATTGCTTCTGCTATCACGTGGACCGGCGTGCAGAAGTGAAATCGGCGCTCCAAGAATCAGCTATGGGGTGATTTCCCAAACCACGCCGCAGCCATCCTGGTTGGTGCATTGGTTGTTGAAGCCGCCCTCGAGGGCTGAGCCAATCACGTTGCCGTTGGCATCGAGAAGCAGGTTGCTGTCGGGATAAGCGCCTGTCGAAAAGCCGAAATCGTGCAAGTCCGTCCTTGCCCAGATGCCGTTATGGTTGGTGAGTTTGAACACCGAGCCAAATCCGCCACCCCCAAACTCCGTCGCCCCAAAGAGATTGCCCGATGGATCCATGGTCAGCGTGAAGGGTCCACTGGGTACCGGAAAGTTCGAGAGCACCGATAGAGTCCAATTCCCACTGTCGGGATGCAGTTTGTAAACCGTTCCACCTCCTCCAGTCCCGAATTCGCTGGTGCCGCCGTACAGGTTTCCCGCGCTATCGAACATTAAGCCGACGGGTATTCCTCCCTCGGAGTCGCGGTTGAAGGCATGCAGTGCCGTCGCCGTCCAGACCCCGTTGGATTGGCTCACCTTGAACACCGTGCCGTCTCCAATGCCGCCAAACCTGGTTGTGCCGTACACATTGCCGGCGGTGTCCAGGAGGACGGGTGAGGACGGAGTACCGCCATCAGAATCACCGGTGAATGCCCAAAGTGTGGTTTTGTTCCAGCTCCCATCGCTCCGCGTAAGCTCGTACACACTTCCCCAAGTGTTAGCGCCACCATTGATCGTCGATCCGAAAATGTTACCGTTGGCATCCATGGCGAGACCGAGGGGGTAGACTCCATCACTGGCGCTCGAGAAGCGGTAGAGCACGGTTTCGGTCCAGGGACAGGAGACACTGCGGCAAATTGTAGCCGGCGGCGTCAGCTTGAATACGGTTCCGTTACCCGCCCAGGCACAGGCTGAGCCTCCCACCTGCGTCGTTCCATAGAGCGCGCCGTCCCGGCCGATCATCAACCCGTCCGGCACTGCTCCGTCACTGCATCCATTGAAGATGTACAGAATAGTCTCAATCCAGCCCGAGCCGACGTGCGCCAGACGATAGACCACGCCACAACCATCCTGGCACTGGGTACTCGGGCCGCCCTCTTGCGTAACGCCGTATAACCTTCCTGCCGAATCCATGACCATCCAGCTTGGCTGCTCGCCGTCCCCTCCGGCGAATGCGTGAATCGTATGGTAGGTCTGTGCGCCGGACGGCGGAGCCAGAAACATGGCAGGAGCATTAAGCTGACGAGCACAGCAAAAGGTGCTTTCTTCCAGCCGATAGAGAGCGATGGTTGCGGAATCCTTTTCACGAAGCAGGCCCTCCAGGCGCGACCTTGCGGCGATACATCCAGGAGTCGGGTCACAGAACGGTCGGTCTCCATGCCGCGGGATGTTAGCAGCTGCTTCCCTCGGAGAGCAAGGGTTTGGCCAGAAGTACTGTTGCGGCATGCCGCAGGCGAGCCTGACTGTTTGAGCCACGGCGTGCGGAAGTGTTCGAGATCAGCCTCCCGCATTCGGGTGGTTACGAAAGGCCAATCATTCACTTGTACTTTCGTAATCTTGACGGCTTCTGCCCGCGGAGTACGCTGATAGGTTGGGTGTACCGCGTCCATGCTGCGGGGCAAGTGTCCCGCGGACAAGGGTTGCTCTTTGAAAACCAAGCAAGCCAGCCATCGAGTTCCGATTCAGAACTCGTTCTGCTGAGGGGTAAAACCTAAGGAGTCATAAACCCTGGTGATTCAAGATTTTACGAATAAGCCTCAGCCGTTCGAGATTTTGCGGGGGTCCGCCAATGTTTTCAATATTTTAGAGACGAAGATGGGGGAGGGGTATACACCGTTCATCGGGATCGTCCCAGTTTGCGGCGTTGGGACGTCGAATGAAACGATAACCGTAAACCATCCCCAAAGCGACGGCTCACCCCTTGCGGCTATCTGTTATATTTGCCCTTCATCGCGAACGAACAGGAGCGGCTTTCATGGCAAAAAGCGTTAATAAAGTCATTCTCATCGGCAATCTTGGCAAAGACCCGGAGATCAAGTACACCCCAGGTGGCATGCCGGTGGCGCGCCTCACACTGGCGACGAACGAGCGCTTCAAGGACAAGGAAGGCAACTGGCAGGACCGTACTGAATGGCACAACCTGGTCGCCTTCCAGCGCACGGCCGAGATCGCGGGAGAGTACCTGAAGAAGGGGCGCACCGTGTACATCGAAGGCAGCTTGCGCACCAACTCGTGGGACGACAAGGAGAGCGGCCAGAAGAAGTATCGCACCGAGATCATCGTGAATGACCTGGTCCTGCTCGGCGGCGGACAGCGTGAAGGCGGCGAGGGCGGCGGTGGCGGTTACAGCGGCGGACGCAGCGCTGGAAAGTCCAGCAGCGGCGGTGGCGGCTACGACCAGCGTGTCCCTGATGATTCGCCCGCGGCCTCTAGCAGCGCTCCGGACATCACCGACGAAGATATTCCGTTCTAGTCGTTGAAACTCGGTGGAAAGAATTTTCACCACGGAGGCACGGAGGTCACAGAGAAAAGCGAAAATTCTCTGTATTCTCCGTGCCTCTGTGGTGAATTCGTTCTTGCTGTTGCTGCTAGTTGCTATGGCTACTGCTGGATCGCCTGGATCGCTTTGGGATGTACCTGCTCGTTCTGGATCTGCGAAGCGTCCCACCCCCCGCCCAGCGCTTTAACTAACGCCACTTCGGTCACCATCTGCTGGCCGAGGAGCTGAACAGAGAGTCGCTGGTTCGTCAGTAAGGTGCTCTGTGCGGTGATGACATCGAGATAGGTTGTGACGCCGCCAACATAGCGGTTGTTGGCGATTTCCAGCGCCCGCTGCGCATCCGAGACCGCGGAATTCTGCGTAGTCTCCGCCTGCGAAAGCTCGTTTAATCCCGACAGACCGTCTTCCACCTGCTGAAAAGCAACTAGAACGGTTTGCCGATAGTTGGCCACCGACTCGTCATAGCTTTGTCTGGCGAAGGCGAGATTGGCGCGATTGCGGCCGCCGTTGAAAACCGGTTCCAGCAGATCGCCGCCGAGCGACCAAATCGCAGTAGGTGCGCTGATGAGACTGGTGATGTTGGTACTCTGGAATCCGCCTGCACCCGACAGCGTCAACTGCGGATAGAAAGCGGCTTTGGCAACTCCGACTAAAGCGTTCGTTTGGGCCATCTGCCGTTCGGCGATGGCGACATCCGGACGACGCTCCAAGAGATCGGAAGGAACTCCCAGCGGAATCGGGACAGGCGCTTCCGTAAGCGACCGGATCGGCACATTGAAGGTCGACGCAGGATTGCCGGTAAGTACCGCAATCGCATGCTCGAACTGCTCGCGCTGCTGCTTGACCAGGTAGAGCTGAGTTTGCGTGGAGTCAAGCAGTGTTTGCTGCTGCGCCAGGTCAAGTCCGGAAGCGACGCCGCCGTTGTGACGATATTCCACCAACTGCAAGCCTTTTTGCTGGATCTGCACCGAGTCCAGAACGACCTGATACTCAGCATCGAGTTCTCGCAAACTGAAATAGTCGGCTGCCAGCTCGGAGGTGAGGATGAGATTCAGGTTATACATGTCCGCGGCTGTTGCCTGAAGATTGGCGTTAGACGCTTCCAGGTTGCGACGGATGCGGCCGAACAGGTCAGGCTCCCAGTTAATGAAGAAAGGGATTTCGTACGTGCTCTGCGTCAAAGGATTGCCCAGGGTGAGCACCTCAGGACGCTTTCCCGAGTAGCGGTTTCGCGAGGCATTCGGATCCACGCTTGCCTGGGGAAAGAACGCTGCCGAGGTCACGCGGGCCAGCGAGCGGGCTTCCTGCAAACGATCCTCGGCTGCGAGCAGTGATTGATTCGCCTTCAGCAGTTGCTGTTCGTAAGCGTTGAGCTCGGCATCATTGAACACTTCCCACCACGCGCCCTTGGGAAGGCTGTCTTTAGGATCAGCGACCCGCCACGGAGCCTGGGTCTTGTAGGCATCGGGCGCGGGCGCCGGAGCGGCAGGTCGTTTGTAATTCGGCCCGACTGTGCAGCCGGCCAGCAGGCCGCAAGTGATCGCAGCCGCGGCAAGATGCCAGATCTTCATGAGTGCTGGCCCCCTTGCTGTGGGGAAGCGACGTTTACTTGTTCGCCTTGTTCGATGGAATCGGACGGATTGACGATGACGAGGTCATTCACATCCACTCCGCCGAGGATTTCCAGACTGGTACCGTAATCGCGGCCGATGCTGATCTTGCGCAGTTGCACTTTGCCATCGCTTCCGACAACGGCCACCTGCGGACCTTCGCGGCGGAACAGCATGGCGTTCACCGGAACCGTGACTTTCTTTACGTCGATACTCGGCTTGAGGTGCACTTCGGCGTACGAGCCGGGAAGAAGCTTGCCGTCCTTGTTGGGAACGTCCACCTCGGTCAGCAGGCTTCGAGTGGTTGGATCGATGGCGTCAGCTGTTCGAGTGACGGTCGCCTTGAACTTTTGTCCGGCAAACTCCTGCAAAGTGACGACGGCTTCTAATCCGTCGTAGATAGCCGGCGCATAAGCCTGAGGCGTAGAGATATACATGCGCAGAGGATCGGTTTTCGCGATGTCGAACAATTCGCGGCCTGCGGCACCGGCTCCGGAGTTGATCAATGCTCCCGGATCCACGGTTCGCTTAGTGATAACACCGTCGAAGGGAGCATAGACGTGTTTGAAGCCCTCAAGCTCTTCGAGACGCTTGACATTGGCGTCAGCGGCCGCCAAGTTCGCGATAGCCTGCTGATAACCGCTGCTTTGGGTGTCGGCTTCCTGTTGCGAGACCGAGTCGGTCTTGCGCAGAGACTGATAACGATCGGCATTGATCTTGGCCAGATCCATTGCTGCCACGACCTGCTGCCGGGTAGCTCGCGCCTGCATCAATTCCTGATCGACTTCCGGCGTGTCGATATCCGCCAACAGATCGCCCTGCCTTACATGCGAGCCAATGTCTTTGTACCAGCGAAGCAGGTAGCCATTGGTGCGGGCGTAGATAGGAGATTCGACATACGCCTGCAAGGTGCCCGGCAAAACGAGATCCTCGTTGGGCTTTTCCTCCGTCGGATGGACAACGGCAACCGTGGGAACTGCGTTTTGCACGGTCGTATCCGCCAGCACGCGGCTGGAATGCATGCGCATCAGCAATGTGACCGCGCCGGCCAGAAGCAGCAACAACACAATTGTGCCCACGGCGAACACGGCTTTGCGCGGAGACGCTGCCTCCAGCTTTGGAGGAGGAGTGATGCTCGGCGCAGCGTGATCCTCCCCAGCGGCGTGATGTCTCGTCTCGTTATCTTCTGACGACAATTTGTGATCTGTCTCCATCGTGGTCCTAACAATTCCCATAATTATGACTCTTATTCAGTTGCTCTTCTCTCTCGACGGCCATGGATGATGGCGAAGACCGAGGGAACGAAGAACAACGTCGCCACCGTCGCAAACAACAAACCGCCGATCACAGCGCGTCCCAGCGGAGCATTCTGTTCGCCGCCTTCGCCCAAACCGAGCGACATGGGAAGCATACCGATGATCATGGCCAGCGCTGTCATCAGCACCGGACGCATACGCGTATAACCGGCTTCTAGCGCGGATTGCACCGCCGGAGTTCCAGCCGACATTCGGTCTCGTGCGAACGACACCATCAGAATGGAGTTGGCGGTCGCTACTCCCATGCACATGACAGCGCCGGTCAGCGAAGGCACGCTCAAGGTGGTGCGCGTCAGCAAGAGCATCCAGCAGATTCCAGCCAAGGCTCCCGGAAGCGCGGTAATAATGATGAACGGGTCGAGCCACGACTGAAAGTTGATGACGATCAGGAAATAGACCAGCACAATCGCCATGACCAATCCGACGCCCAGGCCGATGAACGAAGTCTGCATAGTTTCCACCTGACCACGTACTGTCAGACGTGTCCCGCGGGGAAGTTGATGCTCGGTAAGGCTCCAGAACTTTGTTGACATCTCGTGCTACGCCGCCAAGGTCACGGTCCTGCGTGCTGGCATAGACGTCAATCACGGGCTGAACGTTGTAATGGGAGACGACTGCCGCTCTGGACGTTGGACTGACTTGCACAAGATTACTGAGTAATTGCGGGTTGGGCGCGGTCGCGCTGTCGACCGATGTCTTCATCAAGTCCTGAAGCGACGTAACCCGATATTGCGGAGACTGCACAGCTATCTGATAAGTCACGCCGTTCGCGGGATTCAACCAGAAATTGGGAGACGTCTGGAAACTGCCGCTCAACGAAACCAGCACGCTCTGGGCAACATCGCGGGCGCTGAGACCGACCTGGGTGATACGGTTGCGCTCAATGTCCAAGTGCAAAGTCGGCAGATCAAGCAATTGCTGCACATGGACGTCTGCGGCTCCCGGAACGCGTCGAACGTCATTGGCGATGCGCTGCGCAATGTCGTAATTGGTGTTGGTATCGAAACCGGTCAACTGGATGTCGATCGGCGCCGGCAACCCAAAATTCAAAATCTGGGTGACGATATCCGCCGGCTGAAAGTAAAACTCGACGCCAGGAAATTCCCGGGGCAGGTCCTGCCGCAGGCGGCGAATATAGTCGGCGGTGGCATGATGATGTTCCTGGTTCAATCCCACCAGGATCTCCGCATCGCTGGTGCCGATTACCCCGGAGTTGGCATAAGACAGGTTGATGCCAGAGTAAGGCAGTCCGATGTTGTCGAGAATCGTGTTGAGCTCATCTTTTGGTATTTGCTGTCTGAGATACAGTTCGATTTCATCGCACAGGCGAGCAGTTTCCTCCACCCGCAGTCCAGCGCGGCCGCGCACGTGCAGGCGCATCAGTCCGGCGTCAACGCTGGGGAAGAAGTCCTGGCCGAGGAAGAGAGCCAGCACCAAAGACAGTCCGCAAAACAGAATGAAGCAAACGGCGAAGAGCTTGCTGTGATCGAGAGTGGTTTCCAGCAGTTGGTAATAGCCGTTACGGAACTGCTCAAAACGGTTCTCGAATCCGCGCTGGAAACGTCCGAAGACGGTCTTCGGTCCCGCCGCCTTATGCTCATGTCCACGCATGATGTACATCACCAGCGTCGGGATGAGAGTTCGCGACAGGAAGTAAGAGGCCAACATTGCGAACACCACGGCTTCCGCCAGCGGGACGAAGAGATAACGCGCCACGCCGGTGAGGAAGAACATGGGCACAAACACGATGCAGATCGAAAGCGTGGATACAAACGCAGGAACCGCGATTTGCGAAGCGCCATCCAAGATTGCCTGACGCATTTCTTTCCCTTGCGCCAGGTTACGTTCGATGTTCTCAATTTCGACGGTGGCATCATCTACCAGAATTCCTACCGCCAACGCCAGCCCGCCTAGCGTCATGATGTTGATCGTTTCGCCCAGCGCGCTCAGCAGAAGCACTGAAACGAAGATGGATAGCGGAATCGAAATCGAAATAACAATCGTGGGTCGCCAGTCGCCTAGAAACAACAGAATCATGCAGGCGGTAAGCGCCGCCGCAATCAGACCTTCCCGTAAGACGCCGTTCAGTGACGCGCGAACAAACAAGGATTGATCGAAGAGAGGTTTGACCGTCACTCCCTGCGGCAGCGATTGCAGGGCGATAGGGACCATGTTCTTTACGGCTTGCACGATGGTCAGCGTCGATCCCTTGCCAATTTTGTACATCGACATCAGCACGCCGCGTACGCCGTCCTGACGAACAATGTTCGTCTGGGGGGCAAAACCGTCGCGGACATGGGCGACGTCGCGCATATAAATGGTGGACCCATTGATCGTCTTCACCGGAAGATCGTTCAAGGCCGCGATCGTTTCCGGAGCGCTGTTCATCTCCACCTGGTACTCAAGGGAGCCGAGTTTCGCTGTACCGGAAGGCGTAATCAGGGTCTGCGCGTTCACCGCGTTCACGATGTCAGCCGGGGACAATCCTTGCGCCTGGAGGCGCGGCATATCCAGGTCAACCTGCACTTGCCGTATCTTGCCTCCGTACGGATACGGTGTGGCTGCGCCCTGTACAGTCGCCAATTGCGTACGGATGAAATTGTTTCCCAAGTCAAACAGCACTTGCTCCGGCAGAGTCTTGCTGCTGATGCCCAACTGCACAATCGGTGTAGACGAAGCCGTGTAGGTGATGACCAACGGGGGAGTTGTGCCCGCCGGCAAACTGCGTACCGTGGTTTGTACGATGGCCGTCACCTGGGCGAGGGCCGTCTGAATGTTGGCGTCCGGCTGAAAAAAGATTTTGATGACGCCGATGCCTTGCACCGACTGCGACTCGATATGCTCGATGTCGTTGACGGTGACTGTCATGCCGCGTTCGGAGTTGGTAATGATGCGGTCCGCCATGTCGGATGGGGCGAATCCGCTAAAATTCCAAACCACGCTGACTACGGGAATATTGATGTCGGGGAAGATGTCGACGGGAGTTCGCAGGATGACCAGGGGCATCAACAGGATGATGACCAGCGCCATGACAACGAAGGTGTACGGGCGCCGAAGCGCAAGGGCAACAATCCACATTTACTTGGGTAAGACTCCAATCACGCGCTGGTACCAACAGCACGGCTTACGGCCCACAGAAACGATAGTGTTATGATACGATACGATACGTATTGGATTCAACGTAAGCCCGATTTTCATGCAGGAAATAACACCTTCTCGACAATCGACACCCGGCCACGAAGGCAATGGCTCGAAACGGCCACCCGGCCGTCCCCGGAATGAGCGCTCCCGGCAGGCGATCCTTCGCAGCACATTGAAGCTGTTGCGCAAGTCGAGTTTTGCCGACCTGTCGATCGAAGCCATTGCTGCCGATGCAGGGGTCGGGAAAAGCACGGTTTATCGCTGGTGGCCGAATAAAGGTGCGTTGGTTGTGGATGCATTCGCTTCCAGCATCGAGGACGAATTGCATTTCCCTGACAGCGGTTCCGTTCGTCGTGACATGAGTCTGCAGATGAACCAGTTTCTGGATGTGCTGCGTTCGGGCAGCGGACGGATCGTCGCGGCTGTCATCGCCGGAGGCCAGTCAGACACGCAACTCATGGAAGAGTTCCGTGCGCGGTTCTTGCGGCGACGGCGTCAGGAAGCGTATCAGACGCTGCAGCGGGGAATTGATCGTGGCGAACTTCCTCGCGATTTGGACCTCGACCTCGTGCTTGATCTTCTCTACGGTGGCATTTACATGCGCTTTTTGATTCGTCACGACGAACTCAGCGAGCGTTATGTGAGTGACGTCTGCCGCGTGATCCTGGAGGGCGCAGCCTCCGGGACCAATGGGCATTCTCGTAAGAATGCCATGTCAAAACGATAAGCCGACCTGCAGGTGCGAATCAGGTTTCAGGAGCTGAGCGAAAAGACTCGCCCCTCGGTTGAACGCATGACTTTGCAGTAACGGTGCGTCACCGCTCGTAGAATGGTAGGCTGTCGCCATGGCCGATCAGGATCAGAACCGCAATCAGAGTGCTGCCGCCATTTGGGCCCGTTATTCGCAGATCGCTTTCATCATTCCGGCCGCGGTCGTTATCGGTCTGTTTCTAGGCAAGCTCATGGATCGCTGGCTGCATACGCGCTGGCTCTTTCTGGTGGGCATCATCATCGGCGCCATCGCCGGTTTCACCGACGTGATCCGGACTGTAATTCGGCAAAACAAGTGACCCATCCGACGACCCAGGATTTGTGCCCCATGTCGACGCCCGAATCCACCACGCCATTGAACGAAGCCTTCCTGGACCGGGCTCTGACTCGAATTCGGAAGTTCATGCTGATTCTGGCGGGATCCGGTATCCTGCTCTGCTTCATGTTCTTCCGCCGGGCCGCGACAGTGGGTTTTGCCGCGGGCGCGCTCATTTCGTACCTCAATCAGCGTTGGCTGGAAAGGGCTATTGAGGCGCTGGGGGAGAGAATTACCACCCAGCAGAGCAACGAGCGTGGCGGGGCCATCGTCTTCCGCGCGCTAATGCGCTACGCCCTCATCGCCTGCTGTGCCTATGTTATATTTAATGTTTCCCAGCGTGGGCTTTATGGCTTCCTCGGTGGTGTGCTTCTTCCGATAGCCGCTATTGCCTGCGAGGTCGCAATCGAGATTTTCATCGGGCTGCGGCACGGAACCTGATTTTCCTGAACAGCTTTCGGACACATCATACGGTGAAGCCGGGCGTGTGCCAGGCTGAGGTTTAAGCAGCAAATATCCGGTCTTTCGAGTAAGCATTCATGCCTGAGCAACTTTGGTTAACCGCACTTCTGAATAAGTACCTGGCCGGCCCGGCGAACGCACTGCTCGCCCTGTGTCATGTCCATCCGGCGTACGCCCAGGCTCCCATCACGAACTACATTGCCATGGAGTTGTTGGTATTCGTGCTGCTGGTGCTGTTCTTTATCGCCGTGCGGTTGCGTCTTTCGGTGGACAAGCCCGGGGCAATGCAGCACATGGTGGAGGCAATCAATTCCTTCGTCAGCGAGCAGAGCCACGAAGTCATCGGCCACGAATACGAGAGGTATGTCGGCTATCTGACTACTCTCGGGTTGTTCATTCTAATTGGCTGTATGATCGGCCTGATTCCTGGCTTCGAGACCGCGACCGCATCGCCGTCAGTTCCGCTGGGATGCGCGCTGGTCACCTGGTGCTACTACCACATGCACGGCATTCGCAAGAATGGTCCCGGCTACATTAAGAATTTTATCGGCCCTGTATGGTGGCTGGCTCCTCTGATGTTCGTGATTGAGGTTTGCAGCCACCTGGCACGAATTCTTTCTCTCACCATTCGTCTTTTCGCCAATATGTTTGCCAGCGACATGGTGATTCTGGTGTTCTTCACGCTGTTCCCAATTGCGATCCCGGTCATCTTTATGCTGTTGCACGCTGGCGTGGCGGTCATCCAGACGTATATTTTTGTGCTGCTGGCGACGGTCTATATTGGCGAAGCGGTGGCGCACGAGCACTAAGAAGCAATTAGTAGCTAGCAACTAGCAATACTCGGTTCTTTCGAAGTCCTGGCGGCAGGACTGCTAGTCGCTAGCGGCTACTTGCTAGTCGCTTTGTTGTCAGCGTGAGGGCGTCAGCTCGGTGAACGTCAACCACCCACTGGCAGCGATTCATAACCACCCCAACGAGTGCAAAATCGGTGCTCGCCGGGGTTCCCGGAGGAGAAACACAATGCGGAAAGTGATGATGATTATCTTTGCGCTGATGGCCGTGATGATGGTGGCCATGCCAGCGTTCGCGCAGGGCGGAAGTACCGCTGCTGCAGGCGGCAGCAACTGGGCGGTCCCCCTTGCCTCAGGATTGGGCATAGGTATTGCGGCCGGTTTGGCTGGCCTGGGCCAGGGGCGCGTGGGCGGCGCGGCGTGCGAGGCCATGGCTCGCAACCCAGCTGCACGTCCGGCGATTCAGCTCGCGCTGATTCTGGGCATGGCGTTTATCGAGTCCCTGGTGCTGTTCACGCTGGTTATTATCTTCGCCAAGGTCGTCTAGGTTTCCGGCAGGATTCAAACTGTAAGCCCCGTCTGGCGACGGGGCTTTCGCTTTGTGTGGCAAGGGGAACACTGAGCGCCCGATAATTCTGCTTCGCGTATCCGTCACTTCGGTGCTGAAGGCGTTTGTGCGTGGCGGATGCTGACCCTCTAGAATCACAACAATGCCCGGAGTGCTTGATTACGATAACGTGACGAAGGACTATGGCGGCGCCTGGTCCAAGCGTCGCGTCCGTGCTTTGGACAGCTTTTCGCTCTCCCTGGAGCGCGGCGAGATCTTCGGCTTCCTGGGGCCGAACGGAGCAGGGAAGACGACGGCCATTCACCTCGCGCTCGGATTCATGCGCCCGTCCGCTGGAGAGGGAAGGCTTCTCGGTAGGGCGTTTGGCGATGCCGGCACGCGCGCCCGGGTCGGCTTTCTTGCGGAAAACGTAGCACTCTATCATCGCCCGGCAAACAAGTTGCTGCGCTTTTATGGAGCGCTGAATGGCATGCGTCCTGAGCGTCTGCGCCTGCGGAGCCGTGAGGTCCTTCGTCAGGTCGACCTGGCGACGGAAGCCGATCGCAACGTCGCGAAGTTTTCTCGCGGCATGCAACAACGCGTCGGGCTGGCGCAGGCTCTGATGAACGATCCTGAGCTGCTGATTCTCGACGAGCCCACCTCGGCGCTCGACCCCCTGGCTCGCGTCGCCATGCGCGAGTTGCTGCTGGAAGCAAATCGCGCCGGCAAGACGATCTTTCTCAGCTCCCATTTACTCTCTGAAATCGAAATGATTTGCCATCGGGTCGCGATCCTCGACAAAGGGCGGCTGGTGAAAGTCGGGAAGACCGACGAGTTGCTGGTTTCGCGAGACCGTTTCGAAGTCGTTGCGCGCGGAGTGCCCGAAGGAAGTTTCGAGCACTCTCAAACACAGGATGGGCGGACCGAGTTCGTCGTGCCCGCAGTTTCGCAGCGCGATGCTTTGGAACGGGTATGGTCGCTAGGGGGAGAAGTGCTCAGTGTGAATCCGGTGCGCCGTACGCTGGAACAGGTGTTCGTCGAACTGACCAACAAGGGAGATGACGTGTGAAGGCAGTCGCGCTCATCGCCGCGAATTTTCTCCGCGAACATCGCTGGCCGGTGCTGATTCTGTTCGCCTGGATTGTGCTGACAGCGCTGGCGGCCGGCGGTTTCGGCCGTGATCGCGTCGTTGGCGAGGACGTTGTGTTTTATGTCCAGCAGCAGGCGATCTATATCTGCGTTTTCAGCGCATTCCTGGCGGCGGACGCCATCCACAACGAGCGGAAGTCGCGGCGCATCCTGCTCGTGCTGTCCAAGGCAATCAGCCGCGGCGAATATCTGCTGGCGGTCATTCTCGGCACGTGCACCATGGCGGTTGCGTATGCGCTGGTCTTCGGCCTATGCGGCGTGTGGTTAACGGCCCGGGCGGCTCTGCCGAGCGGGCAACTCTGGTCGGTGGTGGTACTGGTTATGGCGGGCTCCGTCATTGCTGCAACGGTGGCAATGTTCTTCTCCACGTTCTTGAATCCCTACGTGGCGACGGCCCTGACTTTGGCCTTATTCTGCGCCCCCGGAGCGACTCACGTGCAGCGTCACGCCTGGTCGATCTGGCTGCCTGGGCTGCCGATTCTGGTGGACGTATTGCATTTCAACTTTCGTCCCGATTGGACAGTGAATTGGTTCGCGGCGGTGCTTGCGATTGTGGAAGCGGCGATTGTCTGGATGCTGGCGGCAGCGGTCTTCAACCGGAGAGATATCGCTGTTCCGGTGGAATAGCCGCTGCCCCAGCCATCTAGGGATGCGCGGGGCAAGAACCCTGGTCTGGTACTGGTGCGGGAGTTTCACCCGTTTCGGATGACGCGGTATTCCGAAGAACATGCGCCAGGAGTGCGATTTCACCCTGGGCGACGGTGACGTGATAACGAGCATCCTTGGGTACGCCGGGATCGCGGCTCAGCAGATACAGAAGCTGCATCAATTCCTGTAATTTATTATTCGTTTTGTCGAGTGTGTGCGCAGCTTGCACGTTCTGCGGCACGGCATTGGACGCAGGGTAATCAGTGCGCGCTAAACGCTCAGGTGATTGGTTCGACTGTTGGATGGCGGGATTTACGCGATCACGACCCTGCTTCTTGCCGGGTTCCAAGCTGCTAGAAATTCTTCTCTCGTCGAAGTACATCACTACATTCCTTCCGTAAGAAAGACCCTTCAGTTCCGAAAGCGAGACAACTTTCGACGCGAATAACATCTGGATGCAATCGCATCGCGGTCTGCTTCACACATTCCGGCGATTATTGTCGAAGGTGCGTTTTCAATTAACAGAGCCGCGAACAGTGGAGTTCGATAAGCCCGTCCGGGTGTAGGGGACGTTGTTCAGGCGCCGTCGAAGAGGAAGAAGAAGTGGCGAAGGATGGAAGATAGACGGAGCTGGCCGCCCCAGCAACGCCGGCTCTCAGAAAGTGCCGGGTTGATGGGTTATGCGCCGGGAGCAGGGAAGAAAAGAAGACAGACACCACCGCCGTCAACAACACAAGTGCGATAAAGCTTTGACGATGAAGCGTCATGCAGCCTCAATGGTCGCAGAAATCGAGAGCTGACTCAATCTGCAACCCGCTGAATTCCGTTGAGGTTTCTGGTGCCTACTTAATCAGGTCCTGCGCGCTTTGCATAGCGTACTCCAGCACTCGGCCCGGCAGTACGCCCAGGTAAATCGTTGCAATCAGGCTGATCGCCAGCCCAATTCCTAGCGGAATCGGGATTCGGGCGACAGGCGCCTCCGTCCGCTCATCCCGCATGTACATATAGACGATGACCCGCAGGTAATAGTAAGCAGCGATTGCGCTGTTGATCACAGCAATGATGGTGAGACCGACGAGGTTCGACTGCAGCGCGGCGGAGAAGACGTAGAACTTGGCGAAGAATCCGCCGGTAACAGGAATGCCGATCAACGATAGTAGGAATATGGTGAGGATGACGGCCAGCAGGGGCGAACGACGTCCCAGTCCTGCGTAGTCATCCAGCGTAACGTATTTCTCGCCGGTGGAAGCAAAATGGCCAACGACGGCAAAAGCGCCGACGTTCATAGCAGCATAAGACGCCAAGTAGAAGATGGCGGCCGAGATCCCAACTTGCTTTGCGGCAGCGAAGGCGACGAGGATGTATCCCGCATGAGCGATGGAAGAGTAAGCCAGCAGGCGCTTCACGTTCTGCTGTACCAGCGCGCCGATGTTCCCGATGGTCATCGATAGAATGGCAGAAACCCACACCATCCAGAACCAGCCAGGCGCGCCGGTGGCGAACAGCACGCGCAACAGGACCGCGAATGCCGCAGCCTTCGGTCCGGTGGACATCAAGGCGACTACCGGCGCGGGCGCGCCTTCATACACGTCGGGCGTCCAGACGTGGAATGGCGCTGACCCAACCTTGAAGGCCAGCCCGACAAACATCAGGCCGACGGCAAGGTACGCCAGCATCGAGGGCTGTCCCAGCAGGTAATGAGCAATTCCGTAGACATTCGTCGTACCCGTGGCCCCGAAGACCAACGCGACACCATACAGGAAGAAAGCGGTGGCGAACGAGCCGAGCAGAAAGTATTTCAGCGAAGACTCAGCGCTCTCGGCAGCGCGGCGCCGCATTCCGGCGAGGATGTACGTTGAGATCGACGAGATTTCCAGCGCGATGAAGATCAGCACCAGTTCGACGGCTGCGGACATCAGCATCATGCCGACGGTGCCGAACAGAATCAGTCCGTAGTATTCACCGGAGCGGATGCGCTGGACTTCAAGGTATTCAAACGAGATTAAGGTGACAACCAGCGCGATCAGCAGGACGACAAAGTGGAAGAATACGCTGAAGGTGTCGACCTGGACGCTTCCATAGAACGCTGTACCGTAGAAGCCGGTCTGGTAGACGGTGGCAGCCAGGCCAGCGAGCGTGCCGACGACGGCAATCATTCCCAATGGTTTCTTCGAGTCTTGCTCGGGAATCAGCGGATCGACCAGCATGATGATGATGCCGAAGACGCTCAGCACCAGCTCTGGAAGAATCCGAATATAGTCGACGGCCGGAATCATCGTCCGATCACCTGTAGAAACACCTGTGTCATATGTTGTGCGGCTGGAATGGCAGCCTGGGTGGTGATGCCGGAAAATTGCTTGAGCGCGGCCGATACCGACGGATCGATCGAGTGCAGCCACAGCATCGGAGCGACGCCCATCACGATGGAGGCGATCACCAGCGGCCACAACGAAACTTGCTCGCGGGCATCAAGATCGCGCAGTGTCTTGTTCGCCGGATTCGTCACTTCGCCGTAAAACACCCGTTGATACATCCACAGCAAGTAGCAGGCGCTCCAGATCACGCCGGTTGCCGCAAGAATGCCGTAGATCTGTTTCGCCTGGAAGGCGCCGCTCAGCACCAGGAACTCACCGATGAAGCCATTCATCAGCGGGAGGCCAACCGACGACAGCATCACAAAGGCAAAGAACGTTGCATAGATCGGCATCGGCGTCGCCAGTCCGCCGTATTCGGAGATCTCGTAAGTGTGTCGGCGGTCGTAGGCCATTCCGAGCAGCATGAAGAGCGCGCCCGTCGAGACTCCGTGATTCAGCATCTGGTAGACCGCGCCGTCGACGCCCATCTGAGTAAAGCTGAAGATGCCGAGCACCACGAATCCCAAGTGGCTGACCGAGGTGTAGGCCACCAGTCGCTTGATGTTCGGCTGGATCATCGCTACCAGCGCGCCATAAATAATGCCGATGATGGCTAGCGTCATGATCCACGGAGCATTGCGCCGCGCCTGTTCAGGGAACAGCCCAACGTTGAAGCGCAGCAGGCCGTAGGTGCCCATCTTCAGCAGCACTCCGGCCAGCAGAACGGATCCGGCGGTCGGGGCTTCCACGTGGGCGTCCGGCAACCAGGTGTGGACCGGGAACAGCGGGACCTTGACGGCAAATGCGACAAAGAAGCCCAGGAAGAGCCACAACGCCGCCTGACTGGAGCCGGGGACCTGGCCGTTCTGGACGGCGGCCTGAATGGTGACGAAATCGAAGCTGCCGGTGTGCGCATACAACCAGATGATCGCCGCCAGCATGAACATCGAAGCGATCATCGTGTACAGGAAGAACTTCACGGCGGCATAAATCTTGCGGCCATGACCGTACATGCCGATGAGCAGCGCCATTGGGATCAGCGTCGCTTCCCAGAAGAAATAGAACAGGAACAGATCGAGCGCGACGAAGACGCCGATCATCGCGGTTTCCAGGATCAGCATCAGGACAAAAAATTCCTTAACCCGGTCGCCAATCGACTTCCACGAGATCAGTATGCACAACGGCATCAGGAAGGTGGTCAGGATGACCAGCCACAACGAGATGCCATCGACGCCCAGGTGGTAATGAATATTCGGCCGGGCGATCCAGGGGACGTTTTCTTCGTACTGGAAGCCGCCTTGACCGCGCACGAAGTACCACGTCAGATGCAGCGATGCCAGCAAGGTGATGAGCGAAACTGCCAGCGCGAAGTAACGCACATCGCGGTCGCGCCGGGGGAAGAATGCCAGTAGAATCGCTCCCGCCAGCGGCAGGAAGATGACGATGGTGAGGATGTTGTCGTTGATGAAGTTCATCGCAACCCCCTCCATACCATGAAGGCAATTACCGCGGTAGCACCAACGGCCACCCAGCCTGCGTAGGAGCGGATGTTCCCGGATTGCATCTGCCGCATCGCGTCCGACGTTTCCTGGGCGCCGGCCGCGCTGCCGTCGACTGCGCCGTCAATCAGACCCTTGTCGATGCCCTTCCAGAAGACGTTGGTCGACAGACTGATGAGCGGATGAATGATGACCGCCCCGTAGAGTTCGTCGATCTTGTACTTATTAAGCACCAGCGTGTAGAGTCCGCCGGCCGCCGTCGCCATTTTGGGTGGCAGATCGGGCCGCTTGTAATAAAGGAACCAGGCAAGCACGAACCCGAGCGCCGCAATGGTGACCGATACGCCAGTGAAGATCAGTTCCGTGGTGCTGCTTTCCTCACCTGCCGGATTTTCAGCCGTCGTGGAAGCCACCGCCGAGCCTGTTTCCGGAGCGACCGACTGCACGATCGGCGATAAGAAGGTATCGAAGTGATCCGAACCGTGAAGCGAATGTGGAACGCCGATCCATCCACCAGCCAGGGAGAGTAGCGCCAGGATCATCAGTGGCACAATCATCACCCAGGGACTCTCATGCGGCGCGCCGTGGCCGTGGCTGTCGCCATGCGCGTCGTGAGCATCATGCCCGTGACCCGCGGCTTCAGGATTCGGTCCGCGATATTCGCCGAAGAAGGTGAGGAACCACAGCCGGAACATGTAGAACGAGGTCATGCCGGCTGTAATGACGCCGATGAGCCATATCAAGTGTTCGCCACTGCTCCACGCCGACCACAGAATGCGATCCTTGGAGAAGAAGCCGGCGAAGGGCGGCAGGCCTGAGATGGCGAAGGTGGCAATCGTCATGCACCAGAAGGTGTAGGGCAGGTACTTGCGCAGACCTCCCATGTGCCGCATGTCCTGTTCGCCGCTGAGCCCGTGAATGACGGAGCCTGCCCCCAGGAAGAGCAGCGCCTTAAAGAAGGCGTGGGTCATCAGGTGGAAGATGCCACCAACATAATCGGCCACGCCGCAGGCCATGAACATATAGCCCAGTTGCGAGATGGTCGAGTACGCCAGCACCTTCTTGATGTCGGTCTGGACGAGGCCAATCGAGGCAGCGAAGATTGCCGTTAGCGTACCGATGATGGCGACTGCCATACGTGCGTCCGGAGCGCGATTGAAGATGGCATTCGAGCGCGCCACCATGTAGACGCCCGCAGTGACCATCGTTGCTGCATGGATCAACGCGGAAACCGGCGTCGGACCTTCCATAGCGTCGGGCAGCCAGACGTAGAGCGGAATTTGTGCCGACTTGCCGGTCGCGCCCACCAGCAGCAGGAGGCCGATGGCGGTCAGCAGTCCGGCACCGCCGCTTTCCACCGGATACTGACTTACCAGTCCCCACAGAGGCTGATACTGCAGCGTTCCGAAGTGCTTGATCAGCAGGAAGAGCGCGATCAGGAAGCCGAAGTCGCCAACGCGGTTAGTGATGAACGCCTTCTTGCCGGCATCGGCAGCGCTCTTCTTCAGGAACCAGAAGCCGATCAGCAGGTACGACGCCAGACCGACGCCTTCCCACCCGACGAACATCAACAGGTAATTGTTCGCCAGCACCAGCGTCAGCATGAAGAACATGAAGATGTTCAGGTAAGCAAAATAACGGTAGTAACCGCCCTCATGCTCCATGTAGCCGACGGAGTAAACGTGGATGAGGAAGCCGACGCCGGTGACCACCAGCAGCATGATCAGGGAAAGCTGGTCGAGATAAATGCCGTACGGTATCGAGAACGTTCCGACGCTGAGCCAGGTGGCGTAGGTTTCGATGTGCGGAATCTGGTCGGGCGGCAGGCTGAAAAACTGCACCGCTACCCACAACGCCATGGCAAAGGCCGCAGCGGTAAAGCCCAGGGCAATAGCATTCACCAGCGCTTTTGGAAAGCGCTTGCCCAGCAAACCGTTGATGGCGGCGCCTGCCAGGGGGAGCAGCGGGATGATCCAGAGATGCATGCTCATAGTTTCAGCAGGTTCACACGATCGACATTCAGCGTTTCGCGCGTGCGGAATACGGAAATGATGATGGCCAGACCGACAGCAGCTTCAGCGGCGGCCACCACCATCACAAAAAATACGAAAATATGGCCGTCGAGCGACTTAAGCTGCGCGGCGTAGGCGACGAACGTCAAGTTCACGCCGTTCAGCATCAACTCAATCGACAGAAAGATGGTAATGATGTTGCGCTTGATCAGAAATCCGGCGACGCCGCAGGCAAACAAGATCGCGCTCAGCACCAGGTAGTAAGAAAGAGGAACCATTAGTCTTCCTCCCTCCGCGCCAGCACTACGGCGCCCATGATGGCGATCAGGATCAGGACCGACGTCACTTCGAAGGGCAGTAAGTATTTACTGAAAAGCAGCTGTCCAATAGCTGACGGATTGCCGAAGACATCGCTGCCATTCATGATCTCCGGCCCGCCGATGGCGACGCGATCGGCCCCCGTGAGGTGGGTGACGAACGCGGCCGCGATACCGAGCCCGATAATCAGGGCGGGGACGCCAAGCATGGTGGCAACGCGGCTTCTGTGGGGCAGGCGCTCTTCTTCACCAGCGTTCAGCAACATGATGACGAAGACGAACAGCACCATGACCGCGCCGGCATAAACGATGATCTGCACGGCGGCGACAAACTCCGCGCCCAGCAGCAGATAGATCAGCGCCAGCGATCCCATCACCACAATCAGCGACAGCGCGCTGTTGATGGGATGCTTCTGCACCAGGAGGTTCACCGCTCCTCCTACGCACAGCGCCGCGAAAATGAAGAACAAAATCAGTGCGAGCATGAGAATCTATTCAACTACCAACTGCCTTGCCGGCTCTTAGCCTTTGGCTTTTAGCTCTTAGCAAGCGACACAACGTCATGACTCCCTGAAACGTAACCCGACTGCTAAAGGCTAACGGCCAAGAGCTAAAGGCTGCTTTACTTCAGCGCCACGACTAAAGCCGTCACGACAATGTTAGCGATGGCCAGCGGCAACAGAAACTTCCAGCCGAAAGCCATGAGCTGGTCGTAGCGGAAACGCGGCAGCGTGCCGCGAACCCAGATGTAAATAAACATGAAGACAAATACGCGTACCGCGAACCACAGTACCGGCAACAATGACTGCAAGAGCGGCGGTCCGAACACAGGCCCCGTCCAGCCACCCAAAAACAGAACTGACGCCAGACACGCGACCGTTACCATGTTGGCGTACTCAGCCATGAAGAACATGGCAAACTTCATCGAGCTGTACTCGGTGTGATATCCGGCCACCAACTCCGTCTCGGCTTCCGGCAGATCGAAGGGAATGCGGTTGGTCTCGGCGTAGGCGGCCATGATGTAAATAAAGAAGGCGATGAACTGGCCCTTGAAGATGTTCCACTTGGGAATGAACCCGAGCCAGGTGCCCGTCTGGTTCGCCACAATGTCGCTGAGGCTGAAGCTGCCAGCCAGAATCAGCACGCCGACCAACGAGAGCCCGAGCGCCAATTCATAGCTGATCATTTGGGCCGATGCGCGCAAGCCGCCCAACATCGAATACTTGCTGTTGGACGACCATCCTGCCAGCGCCACCCCATAGACCCCGACAGACGTAACCCCAAGAATCACGAGCAGACCGATATTGACGTCGGTGATCTGCAACGGCGTCGAAATGCTGCCCAGCTTGATCCATGGGCCGACCGGAATGACTGCAATGGAGGTGAGCGCCGTGGTCACTGCAATGATCGGCGCCAGCATGTACAACGGCTTGTTAACATAAGGCGGTGTGAGGTCTTCCTTAAAGATAAACTTTAAGCCGTCGGCTAGGGGTTGCCAGATGCCGAAAGGGCCGACACGCGTGGGTCCCCAGCGGTTCTGCATGTGAGCGACGACCTTGCGCTCCAGCAGAACGGTGTAGGCCACCGCTGTAAGCAGGATGAAGACCGCGAGCAGGATCTTAACGACCGAAACCAGGATGTACGTTCCAATGCCCATTTAGCTATCAGTTCTCAGTTGTCAGCCGTCAGATAATCGCTCTACGTCGTTCGCCCTTCGCTTTTCGCCAGAAGGCCTACCCCGTGTCATTCTGAGCGGGGGCGCGCCGCATGCGCCGGAGTCCAAGGACCTCTATCGTTACAAAGAAGCCGCCTTCGCGCAGTGATTCCGAACCTAGAAACCTTGCAGCCCTTACATCCGAGCCATCGGGTCGTACCCAGCGGCGATCTCTTGATCGGACGGCTTGTTGTAGCGCTCATAGACGTCATTCAACGCTTCGGAGAAACGTCCCAGGGTGCCCGACGTAAACAATGTGTCGTTCGCGGGCAGAATCAGTTTTGGATCGCCCGTGCCGGTAGCGCCGGTGATCTGCACCAGTTGGGTGTGCACGTCCTGTCCAGCCAGCAGCTCCAGCCGCGAAATATCGTATGCCGGTACCAACCGCTGAATCTCATCCAGCATGGCCGTCGGATCGTACGGGCTCAGCTTCGGCTCGAGATCGTGATCGGCAAGCCATACTGCATGACGGTCGGCTTCACCCGATTGCGCACCACGGGTCTGGCCCATGTCGGCGCGCGTTCCTTCGCCGCCGAAGGGCACCAGCTTCTTAACGTCATATCCCATGCGCAGCGCGATGCGGACGATGCACTCGAAGTCATTACGCACGCCAGAGAACTCGCCGGCCTTCTTCAACATCTGCACATCGCCGCTGGTATTGGTGTAGGTCCCACCCTTTTCGTAAGCGTTCGCGACAGGCAGCACGACGTCGGCAATCGCAGCCGTCTCGGTGAGGAACATGTCCTGCACGATGACGAAACTCTTGGACAACACAAACGGGTCGATGTTGTAACGCGCCACCGGATTCGATCCCACGACGTAGAGCGCCTTCAGTTTGCCGTCTTTCGCTGCGTCCATCATCTGCAGCAGGTTCCATCCGGGAGTCGTCGGAATCTCGTCGAGCCACTCTTCGTGAAATCTGGTAGCGCTGCTGACCGGAGCGTAGCCCGGCAGCATGTCGGGATAAAGACCCATGTCGGCGGCGCCGCGCGAGTTGGCGTAGTCGGCCAGACAAATGAACTTGGCGCCCTGCGCCAGGCCGAAGTCGATCAGAGTTTTGACGTCGCCGTCGCGCAGCTCAGAGCCGAAGATGATGACCAGGTCCTTCTCGCTCTTCAGGCCAGCGCGCATTTGCGTCAGCGATTCGCGCGTCAGGTTCGTCGAGATGACGGCATCAGCTACAGCGTCCTTGCCGGCAAGGAATTGCACAAAGCTGCCCTCGGACCCGGACGCGATCTCGGCGAACGCAGAAGCTTGGCGACGCAGTTTAATCGAAGTGGAATTCGCGATGTACAGCTTCGAGCGATGCAGCCGAACATTGCTGCGAATCTGCCAGGCTAGCAGCGGATGCTGGTTCGTCGGATCATTGCCGATCAGAAGGATCGCAGGTGCCGTTGCCACGTCGCGCATCGAGGCCGTCGCCGATGGCTTGGCGGCCAACGCCGAAGCGAAGGCAGGGAAGTCGGCAGTGCGATGGTGGTCAATGTTGTTAGTGCCGAGAACCAGCCGCGCGAATTTCTGCAGCAAGTAATTTTCTTCGTTGCTGGTGTGATTGGAGCCGATGACGCCGACCGAGGTCGGACCAGTGGTCGTCAGGATCTCCTGGAACCGGGTGGCGATCAGGTCGAACGCTTGCTCCCAGGTCGCCGTAACAAACTTCCCGTCACGCTTAATCAGGGGCTGCTGCAGACGCTCGGGATTGTTGGCAAAGTCGAAAGCGTAGCGGCCTTTAACGCACAGGAAGTCCCCATTAATGCCGCTCTTGTCGCGGTTGTCGCCGCGCACAATCTGCATGCCGGTATCGGCACGGCGGACGCCCAGCGTGGTCTTGCAGCCGTCGCCGCAGTGCGTGCAGACGGTGCCGACGTGCTTCATCTCCCATGGACGCGTCTTGTAGCGATACGCGCCGGAAGTCAGGGCGCCGACTGGGCAGATGTCGATGCACATGCCGCACTCTTCGCACTCCAGATGATCTTCCAGATTCGGCGCAATGATTGAACCCGATCCGCGGTTCTGAACACCCAGCGCCCAGACGTCCATGCCTTCCCCGCAGGCGCGAACACACCGGTAGCAGAGAATGCAGCGGGGGCGATCGAAGAAGACGACCGGCGACCACTGCTGCTCATCGCGATGGTTCTTCAGGTCGATGAACTTCGATTCAGCTGCGCCGTACTTGAAAGTCATGTCCTGCAATTCGCACTCGCCGCCGGCGTCACAGACCGGACAATCCAGCGGATGATTCGCCAGCAGCAGCTCAAGCATCGACTTGCGCGCCTGCTTGATCTTGTCCGTCTCGGTGGCGACGACCATGCCTTCAGCGACCGGCGTGGTGCACGCGGTCTGCAGCTTGGGCATCTTTTCGATTTCCACCAGGCACATGCGGCAGGCGCCCTGCAGCGAGAGATTGGGGTAGTAGCAGAAAGACGGTACCTCGATGCCCGTAGTCTTGCAGGCCTCAATGAGGAGCGTCCCCGCGGGAACGGTGAGTTTCTTGCCGTCGACAGTAAGTGTTACGTCAGCCATAGCACCAGCAATTAGCAACTAGCTTTTAGCAATTAGCCAAAATCAAAACCGTGTCATCCTGAGCGGAGTTGCGAATACGGAGCCGAAGGACCCCTATGCCATCGCGGGCTCCGCCGCCTTTTCATACGGACACGGCTTGCCGTCCAAATGCGCTTCAAATTCCTCGCGGTACTTATCCACATACGAGATGATGGGCATCGCTGCCGCATCTCCCAGCGGACAGAACGTGCGTCCCAGCATGTTCTCCGCCAGGTACTTCAGGTTGTCGATATCCTTCGCAACGCCTCCGCCCGCGTGCATCCGGGTAAGCGTCTTCTTCATCCAGTCCGTGCCCTCACGGCAGGGAATGCACCAGCCGCAACTCTCATGCTGATAGAACTGCGTCACCCGCAGCGCAAACTTGACGAGGCACATCTGATCGTCGATCACAATGACACCGCCGGAGCCAAGCATTGAGCCCACCTTCAACACGGAGTCGAAGTCCATCGCGACATCAATCTCATCGGGCTTCAAGATCTGCACCGACGAACCTCCGGGCACCACACCCTTCAGGCTCTTGCCCTTCACCATGCCGCCGGAGACGTCGTAAATCATTTTCTTCAGGTTGTAGCCCATGGGCAGCTCATACACCCCGGGTTTCTGCAATTCGCCGCTCATGCAGAACAAGCGAGTGCCACCGTTCCGGGGAGTGCCCAGGTTGGCGAACCACTCTCCGCCGCCCAGGATGATATGTGGCACACTGGCCAGCGTTTCGGCGTTATTGATGACTGTCGGTCCGCCCCACAGCCCCACCACGGCGGGAAACGGAGGCCGAATACGCGGCACACCGCGCTTACCTTCGAGCGACTCCATCAACGCCGACTCTTCGCCGACCTCGTAGGCGCCCGCACCGGAGTGCACAAAGATATCGAGATCGACGCCCGAACCGAAAATGTTCTTGCCGATAAAGCCGCGCGCGTAGGCGTCGGCAACGGCTTTCTCCATGATCTCGATCAAGTAGCGGTACTCGCCACGCAGATAGATATAGCCAGTCTTGGAACCAACTGCCAGAGCTGCAATCATTACGCCTTCGATAACGGCGTGAGGATCGTGCTCAAAGATCAGACGGTCTTTGCAGGTGCCAGGCTCGCTTTCATCCCCGTTACACAGCACATACTTCGGCTTCGTCGACTGCTTCGGAACGAACGACCACTTCATGCCGGTGGGGAAGCCTGCACCGCCGCGGCCGCGCAGGTTCGACGCCTTGACTTCGTTGATGATGGCCTCGGGACCCATACCGATCGCCTTCTGCAAGGCCTTATAACCGTCGAGTTCAAGATAGCGGTCGAGGTTGGTCGCGCCCAAGCCAAAGCGCTTGGAGACGACCTTTACCTCATCGGGATGGGAAACTAAGTACGCCATTCGCTTTTCGCTCTTGGCTTTTCGCTTTTCGCCAGAACCGTTCGCCGAAATTGTCTGGCGAAGAGCGAATGGCGAACAGCGAAGAGCGTCTCTACTGCTTTTCTTTCTGCTTCAAACTCGCAATCAACTGATCGACCTTCTCGATCGTCAGGTTCTCGTGGAACTCGTAATTCATCATCATCGCCGGAGCCCAGGAACACGCCCCGATGCACTCGACCTCTTCCACATAAAACATTCCGTCGGCAGTCGACTGCTTATTAGCGACGCCCAGCTCTTTTTTGCAGTGCTCCAGAATGTCTTCGCCGCCACGCAGCAGGCAGCTGACGTTGGTGCAAACCTGGAAGTTATATTTGCCGATCGGTTTGGTGCGCAGCATCGAGTAGTAGCTGACCACGTTGCGCACTTCCAGGTCCGACAGCTCCGTTCGATCTGCAATTTCGTGAATGGCTTCGTCGGTCACCGCCCCCAGTTCGTCCTGAATGTACAGCAGCATGGGAACCAGCACCGACCGTTTGGTCGGATAGTGCGTGACCATGGTGGCGAAGCGTTGTTCGAGTTGGTCGGAGAATTTCATTTTTTAGCAACTGGCAATTAGCAGCTAGCAATTAGTAAAAGCAAAACCCCAAACAACCAAGACGCTCAACCGAAATCTCACGTTGTGCTAGCCTCTAGCCCCTGATCCCTGACCTCCGGTCCCTGCCTTACCGGTCGCAGTCGCCCAGCACGATATCGATGCTGCCGATTGCGGCGACCACGTCGGCAATGAGACGTCCTTCGCACATCGTGCGCAGCGACTGCAGATTCGCAAACGAAGGTGAACGCATATGCACCCGATAGGGCTTGGCTGTCCCGTCGCTCACCACGTAATAGCCCATCTCGCCGCGCGGCGATTCGATAGGCATGTACACCTCACCTTCAGGCACCGTAAAGCCTTCCGTCACAATCTTAAAGTGATAGATGAGGGCTTCCATCTGCGTCTTCATCTTCTCGCGGTCGGGCAAAACAACCTTCGGGGCGTCGGCCTTGGACGGACCTTCCGGCATGCCTTCCAGCGCCTGCATGCAGATTTTCTGCGACTCACGCAGCTCGGCAACCCGAACCATGTATCGCGCGTAAACGTCGCCTACCTTCGAAACCGGGACATTGAACTTGAAGTTTTCGTAACCGGTGTAGGGCAAGTCGCGCCGAAGGTCGACATCCACGCCGCTGGCCCGCAGCGTCGGACCGGTAGCGCAAAGTGCAATGGCATCTTCCGCGCTGATGTACGCCACTCCCTTAAGGCGATTCACGAAGATAGGATTGTTGGTCAGCAGGTTCTCGTACTCATCAATGTTGCTGGGGAAGCGCGTCAGGAATTTCTTTGTCCGGTCGAACCAGCCCAGCGGCGGTTCCATGGAAACGCCGCCGATTCGGAAGTACGACGTCATCATGCGCTGGCCGGAGACGGCTTCGAACAGTCGCAGGACGTCTTCGCGCTCCCGGAAGCAATACAGGAACACGGTCATCGCGCCGATGTCCATGGCGTGCGTGCCCAGCCATACCAGATGCGAGTTGATGCGCGTCAATTCATTCAGCAGCACCCGCAACCATTGTCCGCGAGGCGGAATCTCCAGCCCCAACAACTTCTCCACCGCCAGGCAGTAGGCCAGGTTGTTGGTCATGGGGCAGAGGTAGTCGATGCGATCGGTCATGGGCACGACCTGCTGATAGAACTTCGCTTCGCAGGTCTTCTCGATGCCGGTGTGCAGAAACCCGATGTCCGGCATGATGCGCACGATGGTCTCGCCGTCAACTTCGAGCAGCAGCCGCAGAACGCCGTGCGTCGAAGGATGTTGAGGGCCCATGTTCAGGACCATCGTCTGGTCTTGCGACGGATCCAGCACGGGGGTGGGATTCATGTGCGCCATTAGCGGTAACCCTCGACGGGATAATCCTTACGTAGCGGATGGCCCTCCCAATTTTCGGGCATCATGATGCGCACCAGATTGGGATGCCCATCGAAGCGAACGCCGAACAGGTCAAAAACCTCGCGCTCGAAGAAGTTTGCTCCGGGCCAAAGCGGTGTCAACGAATCGATATTGGCGTCAGCCCCGGAAAGCCGCACTTTGAGCCGCAGATACCGCTTGTTGGGAACCGAGAACAAGTGATACACGACCTCGAAACGCGGCTCGCGCGGATACCAATCCACACAAGTCAGATCGGCCAGCGAAGTGTATTGCAGCCCCGGATTTGACCTCAACTCCTGACACGCGTTGCGCACGGCGATCCGATCTACCCAGATCGTCAGTTCGTTCCGGTCGAACTTGGCTCCTGTCACGGCAGCAGCATTCAGAGCCAAAAGAGCCGCCACTTCGGGGCGATCTTTCAGTTGCTCGAGGTCGGTGATTGCCGGCTGAAGTGCCATGCTAGATTTTCTCCGCTTTGCCCTGCTTGTTCCAGTCGAGCACGCCCTTTTTCCAGACGTACCACAAACCAGCGGCCACGATACCGATATAGACCAGCATCTCCCAGAACCAGAACATGCCCAGACCCGACGCCTTCAATGGCTTCTGCACGACTGCCCAGGGGTACAGGAACACGGCCTCGACGTCGAACAGGATAAAGAGCATGGCCACCAGGTAAAATTTCACGGTGAAGCGTTGCTTGGCGTTGCCGACGGGCTCCATGCCGCACTCGTAGGGCGACATCTTCGCCGGATTGTATTTGTGCTGTCCGATGAAGTACGACAGAGTCACAATCGCGCTGGCAATGCCCCCGGCGACGAGGATGTGAATCAGGAGCGGAAGATAGCGCGCGAAATAAAAGTCCGGCATGATCGGCTGGTACTCAGGTAAGTCCGTGCAAGCACGCGTAAACATTCGAGTTTAGAAGTTGATGCCAAGTGATGTCAACCGCGCGACGTGCAGGATTCACCGGGAATTCATGTATTTCGAAGAGCGATGCTGTACGCGAATAGCCTTTGGCCGCGGGGAATAGAATTGGTGCTATGAAGTGCGAAAATCCAATGCGTCTGTTCTGCGGCTTGATGCTGTTGCTTGTCTGTACCGCCAATGCCTGGGCGCAAAGGGAACCGTGTCTCTATGGTGCCGAGAGCCCGGATTGCGGCATAAAGATCACCATGAGCCCGCCGCTGAAGCCTCCGGACGACAACATCTTTTGGGTGCCAAACCAGATCACAATCGATGTTCCCATGCGGCTGCATCCGACCAAGGTTCAGTTAGAGACTGGACCGACGGGAACAGAGGTTGCAGACGCTTTCAAACTTTTTGCTGAAACTTCACGCTACAAGAAAGTTGGGAACATTGCGCACTTTCAGTTGGAGATCAAGAATTGTCCCGGAGTTGACAATGCGTTGGACTTCGTCATCTTCTCGCCCAAGCTTCCATCCCCAATTGTGGTGAACTATCAGCCGTTGGAATGCCGGCAGCAAGAGAACAAATAGGGTGCTCCTATCCGCCGCCTACGAAGTGAACAATCTCGAGATGATCGCCGTCATGGAGCGCCGTATCGGGCCACTGAGCGCGTGAGACGATGTCGTGGTTTAGTTCGGCGGCAACACGGTCGCCCTTCATGCCAAGTTGCTCGATAAGCTGGGCAAGATTGAGGGAACTGTCGAAGGTCTGCTCTTTGCCGTTGATGAATAGGCGCATGAAAACAGTTTCCGGTTTCCAGTCTCAAGTTGCAAGTGATTCAAAGATTGCCGCTTTGGACCGTGCGGTGGAAGGCTTGGAAGTTTCTGTGCAAGAAATCTCCCTTCCGGATTGCAACATCATCAGGACTCATGAAAGCGGCGAACGCCACAATCATTTAAAGATCGCTCGAGTCAACGGGAATCATGCTCTACAAGATACACAAGCCGCTGCCACCGTTGTCTGAGTTCGTGGACGTGCTCTGGTTCTACGAGGGCTACGAAGTGGCGCATGAGAAGGAGCGGCTCCTTCCCGATGGCAGCGTGGAACTCGTCATCAATCTGGCCGAAAACCGCATCCGCGTCTACGACTCCCGCGATCCGGAGAAGTCCCACACCATTCCTGGATGCGTTGTCTCTGGCCCGCGCTCGGAGTTCTTCGTCATCGACACGGCGAGCGAAGCCCGCACCATCGGCGTGCACTTCAAGCCCGGAGGCGCGTTCCCGTTCTTCCGCGTGCCACCCGCTGAGATGGTCAACCAGTCAGTGGCGCTTGAGTGTCTGTGGGGAAGTGGATCCGCGCTGCTGCGGGAGAGACTGCTAGGCGCGGGCACTCCTGAGGCGAAATTGGGTGTGCTGGAGCTCTGCCTGCTGGATCAGCTTTCAAAACCGCTGCAACGTCATTGCGCGGTCAGCTTTGCCTTGCAGCAGCTCGCCGGTTCGACGCAGGCCCCTTCGGTGTCGCGGGTCGTCGATCAAGCTGGGTCTCAGCCAGCGCCGCTTCATTCAACTATTCGGTGACGAGGTCGGACTGACGCCGAAGCTGTTCTCCCGAGTCAGCCGCTTTCAGAGAGTCATCCAGACTGCGCATTCTGTGGACGAGATCAATTGGACGCACGTCGCGCTCGAATGTGGCTATTACGACCAAGCTCACTTCATCCATGACTTCCAGTCATTCGCAGGCATCACACCTTCCGAGTACCTGGCGCGAAAGACGCCTCACGTCAATCATGTGCCCATGGAACGATAGGTCAAATTTTTACAAGACATCAGTCGTAATCGCGCGTCACTATGTCTAACGGCCGGCCAGTCCAGCCGCGACTGGCCCACAATCCCCAATCAGAGGAGCTTATTTATGGCAGTCAAACCGATTCCAGACGGATACCACACCGTTACGCCGTATCTCACCGTTGACGACCCGGCGCCGGTTATTGAGTTTCTGAAGAAAGTCTTTGACGCGCAGGAAACCTTCGCCATGCGCGACGCCAACGGCAACATTGGACACGCCGAGGTCAAGGTGGGCACCTCGATGTTGATGCTAGGCAAGGCACATGACGAGTGGAAGTCCCGGCCAGGAAACTTCTATGTGTATGTCGAGGACTGTGACGCCATCTACCAGAAAGCTCTCGACGCCGGCGCGACATCGATCAGCAAGCCGGAAACGCAGTTTTACGGCGACCGGCACGGTGGCGTGACGGATTCGCAGGGCAATAACTGGTGGGTTGCGACGCACGTGAAAGACGTCAGCCCGGAAGAAATGCGTCATGCCGCCCAGGAGCGCGAGAAGCAGGCAGCCGAAGCCAAGAAGTGACGCGCAGGATTGAGAGCGTCCGCCGCCCGTCAGGGTGGCGGATTGCGCTCTCGACTGCGACTTGAAAGGCGGGATATAATTTTGCCAGGCGCGCCCTGCCTCGAGGCAATTTGGAGCGGGCATTGAGCTGTGCCCACGGTCCGGTTATGTCCTGGATCGAAGAGGCCGATTCCAACCGAGGCGCGCGCAGCAGAATTTAGCACTCATCCCAAGTCATTCAAGATCCGAGGTTCTCGCATGTCAGGCCACTCAAAATGGGCAACAATTAAGCACAAGAAGGGCGCGCTGGATGCCAAGCGCGGCAAGATCTTCACCCGGTTGATTAAGGAAATTACCATCGCGGCAAAAAGCGGAGGCGATGCTGAAAAGAATCCGCGCCTGCGCACCGCGGTCGCGGCGGCCAAGGCCGAGAACATGCCGGCCGACAATATCAAGCGCGCCATACAGCGCGGCACTGGGGAATTGCCCGGCGTCTCTTATGAAGAGATAACCTTTGAAGGCTATGGTCCGGGCGGAGTGGCGATCCTGGTCGAAGTGTCGACCGACAACCGCAACCGCACGGTCAGCGAAATCCGGCACGCATTCTCCAAGAACGGCGGGAACATGGGCGAGGCCGGCTCGGTGGCGTGGATGTTCGCCAAGAAAGGCGACATCGTCATCCCGAAGTCGGCGGCCAAGGAAGATCAGCTGATGGACCTGGTTCTTGAGGCCGGTGCCGACGATTTGAAGGACGATGGCGACAATTGGGAGATCCTGACCGATCCGTCCATCTACGAGAGCGTGCTGGAGGCCGTGAAGAAGGCTGGCATCACGCCTGAGGTAGCCGAGATCGGTATGGTTCCGCAGAATTACACCAAGTTGGAAGGCCACCAGGCCGGCACCATGATCCGGTTGCTGGAGGCTCTGGAGGACGGCGATGACGTCCAGCACGTTTACTCCAATTTTGACTTCGATGAGAAACAGCTGGAAGAAATAGCGGGGTAGGAGCCGTCAGCTCTCAGCCGTTAGCTTTCAGCTAATGCAAACTATTGCGACGACCGTCCCTGTGGCGGTCGATTTTTTTGTGCCTGTCGTTCTTGACACAAACCAACAGGCTCGGCACGGGAGCCTTCTTAGGATTACATCTTTGCAAATCGGGCGCTTGTTGATTGACCACGTGAACCGGTTTTATAGCCAGCGACACCGAGGCCTCGAGCTCTCGTTATACTGAAACCATCATGAGGAGTCATTCCATGCCCACGACCGCCGAAGCGTCTGCTGCTCTGAAAGAAATCTCAATTCATCCTCCCAAGCGCCTGCTCTACGGGCCTGGACCCGGTCAGGTGCATCCCCGGGTGTACCAGGCAATGGCGCAGCCGATTGTCGGCCACCTGGATCCTTATTTCTTCGAGGTGTCGGCCAATATTCAGCGGCTTCTGCGCACCGTCTTCGGAACCAACAACGAAGTGACGTTCGTTATCTCCGCTACCGGCAGCGGTGGCATGGAGACAGCGATCAGCAACTTTGTTGAGCCGGGAACGAAGGTCGCGGTCTTCGCTAATGGCTTTTTCTGCGACCGCATGACCGAGATGGCACGCCGCCAGGGCGGGGAAGTGGTCCGCCTGGAAAAGCCTTGGGGCGAAGTTTTCACCGCCCAGGAGGCAACAGGATTCGTTCAGCGCGAGAAGCCGCAGGTCGTTATGTATGTGCAGGCGGAAACATCGGCCGGCGCATACCAGCGAGGAGAAAGCATATGCAACGCAGCGCATGAAGTGGGCGCTCTGGTAGTTGCCGATTGCGTGACCTCACTAGGCGCGATGCCGGTTGAGGTGGACAAGACCGGAATCGATATCGCCTATAGCTGCTCGCAGAAGGGTATGAGCTGCCCTCCCGGACTCTCGCCCATTACCGTCTCGCCGCGCGCGATGGAGTGGCTGAAATCGCGGAAGACGACGAATCATTCCTGGTACTTCGATATCAAGCTGATTGCCGACTACCTGATCGAGTCGCACCGTTACCACCATACGGCTTCAGCCACCATGTTTTATGGGCTGCACGAAGGACTTAGCCTGATCGAAGAGGAAGGCGTGAAGAATCGGTGGGAGCGGCACCATCAAGCGCATTTGGAATTCGTCACGAAAATTGAGGCCCTCGGTTTGGAGATGCTGGTTCCGGCAGAAAATCGCATCTGGAATCTCAACACTCCCATGGTCCCGGATGGCGTCGACGATGCCAAGGTGCGCGCGACACTGCTTCGGGATCATGGCATCGAAATATCAGGTGGGTTTGGACCGCTGGCCGGAAAGGTGTTCCGAATCGGATTGATGGGTCCGTTGGCAACCAGCGACAGCGTCAATGAATTCGTCGGCGCGTTCGAGAAGGCGCTGAAATCCGGCGGGTACAAGGGTATGATGCCCCCACCCTCTCGCCAAAAAACAGGCGAGAAGGATGGGGCACCCGTACTGTTAAACAACACGCGCGAGAAGTCGAGGCCGGCTTACGCTGTTCCCAGCCGCTTCAGAACAGTTTCGCGGAAACCGCGGCTCAACGTAAGCTTGGTTCCATCGCGCAGCAGGATCGCGTAATCGCCATACAGCGACGGCCGCAACGTCTTGATGCGGTCGACATTCACCAGCGTCGAGCGATGCACGCGCAGGAACTGACGCTCTCCCAGACGGGATTCCAAGGACGTAATGGTCTCGCGGAGGATATGCGTATTCGCTCCCACGTGCAGACAGACGTAGTTGCCCGCCGATTCCGCCCAATCGATTTCATTCGGACGCAGGCAGACAATCTCGCCGTCGGCTTTGATCACGATGCGCTGCGGGGTGTTCTGACGCGAATCCAATTCACCCAGCAGATTCAGCACACGCCGCTGGAACATGGCTTCGGACGGGTGTTGAAGCTGTTTGCGGGCATGATCCAGTGCCTCTGCCAGGCGCTCCTTAACTACGGGTTTCAACAGGTAGTCGAGCGCGTGAACCTCGAAGGCCTTCATGGCATAGCGATCGTAGGCGGTGACAAAGATCGTCAGTGGCATCTCATCGCGCAGCTCCGAAACGACTCCGAAGCCGTCCGTCTCCGGCATCTGAATGTCGAGAAATACGAGGTCAGGCTTCTCCCGCTTAATCGTTGAAATAGCCGACTTCCCATCGCCACACTCGGCCACGATTTCAAGATCGGGTTCCTCTTCCAACAGGCTGCGCAGGCGTTCGCGCGCCAAAGCTTCGTCGTCGCTAAGCAACACTCGAATGGGCATGACTGGTGCTGACCTCCTCGGAATAGGTGCGGAAAGGTATATGGATTTTCACGATGCAGCCTCCGCCGGGCGCATCCTCCAGGGTCAAGCGGTGATCGTGGTTGTAAAGCTGTTGCAGGCGCGCGCGTGTATTGCGCAGGCCAACGCCTTCCGATGGAATGACGCCGCCAAAACAGGTGAACCCCAATCCGTTGTCTCCGATCTCCATCCACAACTCATCGAAGACCTGCCGGCTGCTGATGCGAATGTAGCCCGGCGCGCGGCGGGGCCCGATGCCGTGACGAATCGCATTCTCCACCAGTGGCTGCAGAATCATGTTCGGCAGCAGCGCCGACAGAGTATTTGGCGCAATGTCCATTTCTACCTGCAGACGGTCTTGAAAACGCGTCTGTTGGATATCGATGTACTTCTGCAGCATGGTGAGCTCGCGGCTGAGCGGAACTTCGTGGACACCCATGGCGTCGAGCGAGAAGCGCAGAAGATCGGCGAGCTGCAACGTCATGTGCTCAGCGGCAGGACCGTCGTTACGCGCAAGAGCCGCGATGGAATTCAGGGTGTTAAACAGGAAATGCGGCTCCAACTGGATCTTGAGCACTTCCAGCTGGGCGTGCGCCAGTTGCGCCTCCAGCTGCGAGGACTGTAACTCGCGTTCGCGATATTTGCCGTAGTAGCCGATCGCCTGCGTGATCAGGAGGATGTACCAATAGCGTTGGAAATCCATGAACACGCGCGAAAGTACGTGCGCGACGAAAGGAACGTGAGCCTCAGGCGTCCAGGTGACGTACGGTTCCAGCCACACGATGATCGATGCGCCGGCGAAGGTAAGGGCGATGCTCGCGGCCAGATGCAGAGGAAGTATCCGCTGCCAGTTGCTGCGCTCGAAGGTGAATTGCCGCGCGAGCGCGTACACCGGCGGCGTCAGCAGCGACCACACGAACGAGATGGTGATGTTCCAGGCGAGGAGCTGTGCCCAGCTCTCTGGGCTGCCCATGGATGCGGTATAGACGTGCGCACCGGCGGCGCTCAGGAAGGCCAGGATCGTCCACAGCACGAAAGCGACGGCCCAGACGCGCGCCCAACGCGCGACGATGCCAGGAACCCGGCTGTTCCGTCCGCGATCGCGGCGGGACGTATCGTGAAAGCCGAAGCTCGCTGGAGAACCCAAATCCTCGATCATGATGAAATACCTGAATTGCGTCGTAAAGGCCAGACACACGACGACGAGCCGCACCCAACGAAGTGATAGACGGAATTCAACAAAATTTGTTTCCTGAAAATTACAGTCGGCGCCTCAAAATCGTCTAAAGCCTATGATTACCGAGGTTCCTCCCGAAACATGTCCGCTTATGGACATTTGCGGGGAAGGCATCTAACTTTCTGAATGGAGATCATCGACCTATCGCGCACTGGTGGCGAAGGCTGGATCGCTGATGGGATGGCTGAGCGCGCGGCAGCCGCGAAGTAAGTTTCGTTTCTTAAGTTTGTTTCAACGCTCGGCTTTGCCGCGTCGCAAGTCCAGAGCAAAGAGTTTGGGCTTCAACCTCTGCGAAATCCAGCGGCTGAAGCCCATTTTCCTTTAGACGTCCTTCGGCAGAAGTGAACTCAAGCCACTGATGCAACCTTACCGGCTGCTGTTAGCGGCCGTTTCGCCCTGCTGCGCGGTCAAGCGTGCATTGTTGTGCTGCGCGACGACCTTCTTGGCGTTGTCAGCCAACTGCTTTGCCTGAGGCAGGAGATCCAGCGCCTTCTGCACTTCTGGATCGCTTTCGGCGTGAACTCTCATGCCTTCCTGCTGACCGAACTCATTGATAAACAGCTCTGCTCGGATGTTCGAGCGGATCCAATCGTTGTTCTCCGCCAGATCGGCTTCCGTGAACGTAATCTTCTGCTCGTCCAGGAACTTGCGGAACTCCTGCATCACCGCGTCATCCACTTCAAACTGCTTGTTGACCTGGTGACTGATGACGTAGTGCTTGGCGAAATTGAAGAACGCGTACTTCTCCAGCAGCGTATCTTCAAACCGGTTCGTCTTCTGGTTCGGAATCTTGACATCGGGCGTGATACCGCCGCCGCCGTAAACCGTCCGGCCACTGTCCGTCATCTTCACTTCGTGATTGGCGACGGTCTGATCGGCGTTATCCCGGTCGTTGTAGTAGTAGTCGTAGAGCGAGACTCCGTTGTAGTCGCGCTGGATCAAGCGTCCGCTGGGCGTGTAGTACTTGGCGGTGGTCAGCGCCAGACCGGTGTTCTCCGACAGCGGATACACGGTCTGCACCAGGCCTTTGCCGAAGGTTGTTTCGCCGGCGATCAGGCCACGGTCGTGGTCCTGGATGGCGCCTGCAACGATCTCAGCGGCGGATGCTGTTCCGCGATTGACCAGCACGACGATCGGGTAGTCCTTGCCGCCATTGCCGTGGGTCGCCTTGTAAACCTTCTCCGCCGAGGCGCGTCCGTGGTGCGAAACGATGACCTGACCCTTCTTCAGGAACTGGTCGGCCACCCCGACACCTTCGCTCAACAGTCCGCCGGGATTCTGCCGTAGATCCAGGATGAGTCCATGGATGTCGCCGAATTCGTCAAGTGCGTCGCGGACTTCCTTCTCGGTCGTCTCCTGGAACCCGGAAACGTGGATGTAGCCGATGCCCGGCTTGATCATGAAGTGAACGTCAACGCTGTAGCGGGGAATCTCATCACGAATCACGGTAAAGTCGAGTGGCTTGTCGGTGCCCTCACGCAGAACGGTGATCTTCACGCTCGTGCCTTTGGGTCCCTTCAACAGTTCGGCCACATCGCTGGTGCTCATGTTGTCGGTCTGCTTGCCGTCCACGGCGATGATGATGTCGCCCGGTCGAATGCCCGCCCGATATGCGGGCGCGCCGGCAAAGGGCGCAATGACGATGACCTTGTTGTTACGGGGGCCGACCTGCATTCCGACGCCGTAGTACTTGCCGCGCTGTTCTTCGCGCAGGGCAGCGTACGACTTCGGATCGAAGAAGTTCGAGTGCGGATCGAGCACGCGCAGCATGCCCGGAATTGCGCCGTTATAGATTGCCTTGTCGGGGTTAACCGGCTCCGCGTAGTTTTCCTGGACGACTTTGTACACGTCGCTGAAGCTGCGGACGCTATCGCGGATATCGCCGTCGCCGCCGGAAGAGCTGTTGACGGAGAGGCGCTGCCCGAAGAGCATGCCCAGACAACCGCAAGTGAAAATGATGGAGAGAACCAGGACCGCGGAGCGACGCGAACTACGTGCCATTTATATTTCCTTCGGCGATCAAACCTGTCCGGCGGGCGCGTAAGCCTCGTCCGGAACCCCGACTGGCTGGGAGCATCGTAAAGACTGGAGCACCCTTAAAACTTCTGAACCGCAGTATACCATGGAGTACACAGGCCTTTGACCTGGTTCCAGCCGCCCTTTTGGATGCGAAACAACAATTCCAGGGTGCGAAATTTGTCGGTTTCCCGCCTGCGTAACAGACGTTAGAGGCGGGCAGCGGTTAGCAGCTCCGGGAGTAATTCGTTGAGGATCATATCCGTTGAGGCCGAAAGCGATCAGCGGTTTCCAGTCGCTGGTTCCGGAACGCTAATCGCATCCAGTCAGCGGCCGGATGTTCGCAACTGGCCGCTGGTAGCTGGCTGCATTATCATGAACCCATGAGCCTGCCAGACTTAATTTTCATTTTCCTGCTGGCTCTCGTCATCATAGGGCCAAAGAAGATGCCAGGACTCGCCCGCCAGTTGGGAAAGTTCATGGCTGAATTCAAGCGCGCCAGTAACGAGTTCAAGAATCAATTGGAAACGGAAATGATGAACATTGAACTGGAGGAACGCGCGAAGAAGCCGACGAACAGCCCCAAGGTTCTGCCCCCAGAGGAGCCCTGGGAGCGATTAATGCGGCCGCTTACCGACTCCGTCAGCCGCACCCGTAAGGAATTTGAGACCATGGTGGGTACAACCCCCTCCGCTCCGGAACCCGCACCGACGGAGCGGCCGACCTTGCCAAACAAAACCGCAGGTGGCGAATAGGCGATGTCCAGTCCCGTCGTCGAAACCGCTCAGAAACGTGCCTCGGAAGAAATGACTGGCATGAGCTTCCTCGAACATCTCGAGGAGCTGCGCCGGCGCATTGTCCATAGCGCGATCTACATTCTGGTTGGTTTCGGAATCTGCTGGTTTTTTCACGAGCGGATCTTTGGGATCATGCAGAAGCCGATTATGACGGCTTTGGCCAGCCATCATCTCGATACCAAACTCGTTTATCTGAACCCAACCGATCCGTTCAACATGTATCTGAAGATCTCGCTGCTGGCCGGGCTCTTCGTCGCGTCACCTTTCGTGCTGTACCAGGTGTGGGGATTCATCGCCCCGGGACTGTATCGCAATGAGCGGCGTTACGTGTTGCCGTTCATGTTCAGCACGGTGGGGTTGTTCCTGGCAGGCGGATACTTCGGCTACAGGATGGTCTACCCGGCAGCTCTGGACTTCCTCATCGGTTTCAGCGGCCAGTTCACGCCGATGATCACTGTCGGCGAATACACCGAACTGTTCCTGACCATCATTGCCGGCCTGGGCATCGTCTTCGAGATGCCGATTCTCGTGTTCTTCCTGGCACTGATGGGAATCCTGAGTGCCGGCTGGATGTGGCGCAACTTCCGATACGCCATTCTAGCCATCTTCGTCATCTCCGCCATCATTACTCCGACACCCGACATCATGAACATGTGCGTTTTTGCCGCTCCCATGGTCGTGCTCTATTTGATTAGCATCGGGATCGCCTGGTTCGTGCACCCGACGCAGCGAAAGAAACGGGCAGAGAAGGCGAGCTAGCAACTGACAACTAACAACTGACAACTGACAACCGCCTCGCACCCTCCTGCGATACCATCTCATCTACAGCCGTTCAGCGCTCATTCCCGATCGCAGGAGCAATTGCATGTCCACTTTGCCCGATTCCGAGCCGCTTTACCAAACCCCCGAGGCTTTTCCTATTCTGACGGCGGCCCAGATTGATCGCATTCGTGCATATGGCAAGCCTCGATCAGTCACAGCCGGCGAAGTGCTCTTTGAACCCGGCGATACCAAGGTTCCGGTTTTCGTGGTGCTGTCCGGAAGTATGCACATACTGCAGCCGCGCCTTGCGGAGTTCCGTCGGTTGGTGACCCATCGACCGGGCGGCTTCTCCGGCGAGTTCACCATGATCACCGGCCAGCGCTGCATGGTCCGAGGACAAGTGGGAGAGAGTGGCGAATTCGTCGAAGTGCAGGTCGACGACTTCCGGTCAATGATTGGCAAGGATGCCGAGTTGGGTGAACTGTTCATGCGGGTCTTTATCCTGCGGCGAGTGGGACTCATCCAACAAGGCGCGGGAAACGCGCTTCTATTAGGCTCACGACACTCGGCCGCCACGCTGCGATTGCGCGAGTTCCTGGGACGCAACGGCCATCCGTACACCTATGTCGATCTGGACACCGACGAGCACTCGCAGGAGATGCTCGATCATTTTCACGTCAAGCTCGAGGACGTTCCGGTGGTCATCTGCAACGGCAAACATGTGCTCCGCAATCCCACACCTGCCAAAGTGGCCGACTGTCTTGGGCTGAACGCGGCAGTCGATGAATCTCAAGTGCGGGACTTGATTGTGGTCGGCGCGGGGCCATCCGGACTGGCGGCAGCCGTGTATGCCGCTTCGGAAGGGCTAGACGTGTTGGTGGTGGAAACAGCCGGTCCAGGCGGCCAGGCTGGATCGAGCTCGAGAATCGAGAACTACCTGGGATTTCCGATGGGGATTTCCGGCAGTGAATTGACGGGACGCGCGCTGGCACAGGCCCAGAAATTCGGCGCCAACATGATGATCGCCCGCAGTGCAGTCCGGCTGCATTGTGATCGCCGCCCTTATCAGGTGGTGCTCGATCAAGGCACCGCCTTGTCCACGCGTTCCATCGTTCTTGCGGCGGGGGCGCAGTACAACAAGCCGCCTATCGAAAATCTGTCGAAGTTTGACGGGGTCGGTGTCTACTACGGGGCGACGCCGATGGAGTCTCAGCTCTGCAGCGACGAGGAAGTTATTGTGATTGGGGGAGGGAATTCCGCCGGACAAGCGGCTGTGTTCTTGTCCCAGACCGCGAGCCGGGTTTATATGCTGGTGCGCTCGAAGGAACTATCCGAGACGATGTCGCGTTACCTCATTCGCCGCATCGAAGAGAACCCCAAGATCGAGGTTCATTACGAAACCGAGATTCTGAGAGTCGACGGAGAGGACCACCTGGAGAGAGTCACCTGGAGGGACAAGAAGACTGGCGATGTGTCGGAACACAAGATACGGCATCTCTTCGTCATGACCGGCGCTTCTCCCCGCACGGAATGGCTACGCGGCTGTCTGGCGCTCGACAGCAAAGGTTTTGTGTTGACGGGTTACGATCTGGACCGGCTCACCCTGCAGAAGCTGCAATGGCCGCTCTCGCGTCCGCCGCAACTACTGGAAACCAGCTTGCCCGGCGTTTTCGCCGTTGGCGACATTCGTTCGGGAAACGTGAAGCGCGTGGCTTCGGCCGTGGGGGAAGGATCGATTGCGATTCACCTGGTGCACCGCGCGCTGGCCGAACTGTAAAGCCTCTTGAAACACGACGAGCGCAATCCGCTAGAATTGCGCTCGTCGCTCACTGCAATGTTAATCCGACGAGCTGCTTACTTGCAGCTCTCGCTAACCATTTTCAAACTGGTCACCTTCAGGTCGACATAGCTCGCGGTGCCGGCTTCGGATTTCTCGCTAGCTTCTTTCTTCTGTTCTTGGGCCGGCGTCAGCTGGGCTTGCATGCCGGTGACGGTGACGGTATGGCCGAGGTGGGCGCCCAAATTCTTACCCCATAATTCATACATCTTGCCATCACTGCTCATCAGGTAATAGCCGTTGGCGTCCGTGCCTTGCTTAATGCATCCGGTGACCGACATCTTTCCGCCGGAATCATCCTGTGCGCTCAACAGCCCCGGAAGCATCGCAAAGATTGCGAGGGGAGCCAGGAAGAGAACCAGTTTCTTCAAAATCGACATACGTCATGCTCCTTTCAACTCCGCAGAACTCGGAGTCTGTTAGTCAGCGTTTACCCAGAATCGCTGGATCGGTCGGCGTGAGACAGTCAATCGCCTACACTACTATCGAGGATAGTAATACTCCAGGGGTTGGCCGTCGAGAGCCTTAGACATACCCGTGACCCGGGACGGACAGCCCTCCCTGCTGTTGGATGTAGCTGATTGATGAAAAGTGGTTTAGGGGGTTACGGCGAGCTAGCCCGCTGGCTATAATCAAGGATGAGCCTTGCCATGATTAGCCGCCTGAATCCGATACACCTGTTCTTCGTGGGAGTGGTACCTGCGTCGGCAGCTGGCGTGCGCGATCCCTGGTCGAGGCCGGTTTCCTCCCGCGCCGACGTCAAGCTCGCACCCTGCATGGCCCGGCCGAATCTTTTCTCTGGCGACTAATTCCCGTTTTCCTTTCCGAAGCGCCCGCGCCGTCCGATCCAACCAGATCGCTCTCGCGGGTTGACGCAAGCTCCGGCATTCAACTGATGCCGCAAGCCTTACGGAGGAAAACAACATGTCCGCCAATACTCTTATTCCCGTCGCCGGTCCCAACATCAAGACCGCGCTGCCTGGTCCAAACGCCCGTCGCATTCTCGAAGCTGACGAGCGCTACATTTCGCCGTCCTACACCCGCTCGTATCCCATGGTCGCCAAGCGCGGACGCGGCTGTCATCGTGGAAGACGTCGACGGCAACGAGTTTCTCGACTTCTCCGCCGGCATCGCCGTCACCTCGACCGGCCATTGCCATCCCGAAGTTGTCGCCGCCATCCAGAAGCAGGCTGCCGAACTGATTCACATGTCCGGCACCGACTTCTATTACGAGAGCATGGTCACCTTGGGCGAGCGTCTTTCGAAGATCGCGCCCATGAAAGGGCCGCACAAGATTTACTACGGCAACTCCGGAGCTGAAGCCATTGAAGCTGCGCTGAAGCTGGCGCGCTATCACACCAAGCGGCAGAACATCATTGCGTTCTACGGCGCGTTCCATGGACGCACTATGGGCGCGCTGTCGCTGACAGCGTCGAAGCCGCAACAGCGCCGCCGCTTCGCGCCACTGGTTCCCGGCGTGACGCACGTGCGCTATCCCGACGCCTATCGCGGATGTGTCGGGCGGCAGTCCGGCGGAAGCGGATGCCTTTGCGTTGGGCTGTGCGCGCTTCATCGAAGAGAAGCTGTTCAAGACCACGCTGCCTCCCGAGGAAGTCGCCGCGATCTTCGTAGAGCCGATTCAAGGCGAGGGTGGGTACGTTGTCGCACCGACGGTCTTCATGCAGGAGCTGCGCAAGATCTGCGATCGTCACGGAATTCTGCTGGTTGCCGATGAAGTGCAGTCGGGCGCCGGACGGACAGGCAAGTGGTGGGCAATCCAGCATACCGGGGTTGAACCGGACATTATCTGCAACGCGAAGGGCATTGCCAGTGGGATGCCGCTAGGCATCATGATGTCCAAAGCCGAGATCATGGACTGGGTTCCCGGTTCCCACGCTTCGACCTTCGGCGGCAATCCCGTATCGATTGCCGCAGCCTTGGCGACGATGGACGTGCTCGAACGGGAAGGCATCAAGAACGCCGAGGTTGTGGGACGTTACATGATGAATCGCATTGGCGAAATGGCCGATCGAGCTAGATCTGGTAGGCGACGTGCGCGGCCGTGGCCTGATGATCGGCGTGGAAATCGTCACCGACAAGAAAGAGAAAACTCAGGGCGGCGTCGAGCGCGACCGAATCGTCGAGCTAGCCTTCGAACGCGGCGTGCTCCTGCTGGGTTGCGGTCCAAACACGCATTCGCATTGCGCCACCGCTTATCGTGACCAAAGAGCAGGCGGACATTGCGATGGATGTGCTGGAGGAATGCATTAGCATCGTTGCCGGCAAACCCCACGGCAAGCGAGCGACGGCCGGCGAGCAAGTCGGCGCGTAACCGCCCTTGTGGGAATCAATCGCGAAAGGCCCGGACTGACTGGTCCGGGCTTTTCCGTTTCTTGGCGCACCAGGTGCTATTCCCGGGAAGCAGGTCCCGATAAAGCGTTCTGAATTGCGCCCGCTATTGCCTCGGGCATACACTGCGATACGCCATGATCAGATACTCTCGAATTTCTCTCGTTTGCTTCCTCTTTCTCGCGTCGCTGTTCGCGAACGCACAATACACCGACGTCACCGCCATGAACGATCTCGGGGGCCCGAAGGAATTTGCTGCCCGCCGCGCCGAGCTCGCTCAGAAACTGAAGACCGGATACGTGCTGCTGTTCGCCAAGACGCAGGTTCCGGCGGCTGGCTCATTATCGCGAAGACAACGACTTCTACTACTACACCGGCCTGTCCGATCCCGGCGCGATCATGTTCATGGATGTGGCAAAGCAGACGTGTCGTCATCGTCGAGCCCGAGCAGAGTCCACGCGAAGTACAGATTTATGGCGCTAACCTGCTCTCAATGTCGAAGGATCAGCAGAAGGAGTTGGGGTATCCCGTAGTCATGCCGCTGCCCAGCCTGGACGGCACATTGAGCTTCCTTTTTGGCAGCGGCGTTGACGAATGATCTCTGGGTGCGCCTTGGCTTTGCCGACAAGCCCGACGGCGCGCGCTTCGAGACCGGACGCGACTACGCCGCCGAGTACAACAATCCCTACGGACAGAGCCTTCCAGGCGATCGCGACGCGCTACGTGAAATTGCGCGAGCGTTATCCAGCGGCCAACTTCCGCGACATCACCGGCGCGATCGACCAGATGCGCAACATCAAGCGTCCGGGCGAGATCGAAGTTCTACGCCGCGTCGGCCGTATCAGCGCGCTGGGTGATAAGCAAGCGATCAACATCGCGCATCCTGGAATGTTCGAGTATCAGATGGAAGCCGAAGCCGAGTACGTGTTCCGCTATGCCGGCGCGCAAGGCCTCGCCTATCCCGCAATCGTTGGTGCAGGATTGCACGCCAACACCTGGCACTACTTCTTCAATCGCGACGAGATTACGCCGGGCAGCATCGTGGTCTTCGACTTCGCCGCCGATCTCGATCACATGACCATGGACATTACGCGCACCTTCAACATCGACGGCAAGTTCACGCCCGAGCAGGCCAAGTGGTACAACGTTGATCTGGAATGTCAGAAAGCGGTCATTGACATGCTGCGCGTCGGCAATACCTACGAGCAGGCTGCGGACGCCGGCAAGAAGGTATTCGACCGGGAGGGGATCGGCTCGCAGTGGTATGGCTGGCCGGGACATTTCGTGGGTCTGGCCACGCACGACGTGATGATGGCCAAAGGTCCGATTCAAGCCGGGCAGGTTGTCACGGTTGAGCCTATCGTCGAGTTTCCCGACAAGCACTGGCACTTCCGCGTGGAAGACACCATCCTGATCACGGCTAACGGGCCGGAAATCCTGTCTTCCGCCATTCCCAAAGAAATGTCAGACGTCGAGAAAATGGTGGGAACCGCTCCCTTGCCGGCGGCGGTGAAGTAAGCGGGCGCGGCCGCCGATGTTAAGAAGCGGTAACATAGACAAATTGAGTTTCCAGGGGAAGGTCCGCCGTGCCTGAATTACGTAAAGATCCGATCATCGGACGATGGGTCATCATTTCGACGGATCGCTCGAAACGTCCTTCCGATTTCACCCGCGAACCGGTCAAAATGAAAGGCGGCTTCTGTCCATTTTGTGTGGGTAACGAAAGCAAAACACCGCCTGAAGTGCTGGCTTATCGCCCCAACGGTGCGACCGCCAACAGCTCTGGGCTGGACCGTGCGTGTCGTTCCCAACAAGTTTCCATCTTTAGGAATCGAGGGGAACCTTAGCCGCCAGGCCGAGGGTATGTTCGACAAGATGAACGGTATCGGCGCGCACGAGGTCATCGTCGAAACGCCTGACCATGGCGTGACCTTGGCAAATCTGCCGGAGAAGCGCATTGAAGATGTTTTCTGGGCATTTCGCGACCGCATTCTCGATCTGAAGCAGGATCGCCGCTTCAAGTACATTCTCATCTTCAAGAACCACGGACCGCTGGCGGGCGCCACGCTCGAACATTCGCACGGGCAACTCATTGCGCTCCCCATCGTACCCAAGCATGTGGTCGAGGAACTGGAAGGTTCCAAGCAGTATTACATTTACAAGGAGCGCTGCGTTTTCTGCGACATCATCCGGCAGGAGACGGAGGCTGGAGTGCGTGTAGTTGCCGAGAACGACGGCTTCCTCACGCTCGCTCCTTACGCTCCGCGCTTTCCGTTTGAGACCTGGATCCTGCCCAAGCGCCACGAGTCGGCGTTTGAGAATTCGTCATCGCATGTTTACGAAAGCCTGGCGAAGGCGGTGAAGAACCTGCTGATGCGTGCCGACCAAGTGCTCGACAATCCTGCTTACAACCTGGTGTTGCATACTTCGCCAGCCCAAGAGGCGTCCATGGACCACTATCATTGGCACCTCGAATTCATGCCGCGGCTGACCAAGATCGCGGGCTTCGAATGGGGAACCGGCTTTTACCAGAATCCCACGCCGCCCGAAGAAGCTGCGCGCTACTTGCGCGAAGCCCGTATCGAGACGGCTCAGCCTTTAACGGTACCCTAGTCAACGTATGTCTGATCAACACAACACCTGTTCCTCTTGTGGAGGAGAGCACGCAGAGTTGTCGCTGGCGTTCTCCGCAAATTTTCCGGATGCGTACGCGAACTTGAACGTCGAGGAGCGTGAGGCGAGAGCCTTTCAAACTGCCGACCAATGCATCATCGATCAGGAGCAGTTCTTTGTGCGCGGATGCATCGAGATTCCGATTCGTGGATCAGACAGGGTCTTTCTTTGGGGCGTGTGGGCCCGAGTGGAAAAACCAGCCTTCGAGGCAATCACGGAGTATTGGGATCGCGAGGGGAGAGAGACGCAGATCGGCCCTTATGAGGGCCTCCTGGCCAATTCCTTGTCACTCTATCCAAAGACGCTCGACTTGCGATTGACAATTCAAATCCTGCCGGTCGGAACCCGGCCACTCTTTCGTGTGGAAGATGCGAATCATTCCCTCGGCATTGAGCAAAGATACGGCATTACGCCGGAACACGCACAAGAGTACGCCTGCTATTTATCGCGCTCGGCGAAACCGTAAGATGGGCTTTCCCCCTATCAAGTGTTCCTCAAAGAATGTCATCTCGCCGCCGGTTTCGCCCGATCGCGGGGACCGGCAGTTCCGCGCGAGAAAGCTATCGTCCGGCGGCCTGAAAACGATCTGCAATTTGTTGTACCCTTAAGCAAACAGGACATTCACCGGTTTCGATCAACTCTCCTTCATGGGATTGCAAGTATTGAAAACTCGAGCACGGTTCCTCAGCGGACTCTACAGTGATCTGCTTGAGAATGGCATCCGTTACTTCTTCCCCGGGGTGACGTTAGAGCGTGTTTCTGAAGGCGCCGAGGAGATGCCAGGGTTGATGGGAGCCGTCCCCAGCGGCGGGGAAGTGCAGTTCGAGTGGATGGGCACCGGCTACTCACTCGCTGCCAGCTCTAAGCTCTCCGACCATGAGCGGCGTCTTTTGCGCAGTATCGGCATGGTGCTGTCGGCGCGCTATCAGCTGCTGACGAATGAAACCCTGGCTGCGCAAAGCTTCCAGCTCTTCCGGGGATTGCCCGAAGACCGTTTTGTCTCCGCATTTCTCGATCCAGCTCCGCATACCAGTGCAGAAGCCATCGCAGAAATTCCGGATCGCATCGCCGACGCGATTGAGGTGCTGCGCACCAGCAGCATGAGCACTTACGAGAATCGCCGCATCTCCACGGGAGTGCTGCTCTTCGGTTCGATGCCGGAGCCTTGCCACGCTCCGCCGGAAACACCTGCGAATGCCTTACCGTACTCGCATCAGCTCACCACCATTCGCAGTTTCCACCGGCTGTGCGACGGCTTGCGCACCATGGCATTGGTCGATCAGAACGGACTGCTGGCAGAACTGATCGATGTTCACGAATGGGCTGAACCGTACCGCGACATGCCATTGGCAGTGCCGCCGTCGGCCACGTACGTCGATCACGCACGTGCGACGTTGTGCGGTGGTCATGTCTGTTTGGTTCTTTCGCCTAACGGCGAGATTAAGGTTTATAACGACGGTGTACCCGTCTTCCGCTTTATCGATGGCAAATGGCGGCTGGTGGACGCGCGTCACCGCTACGGCATGTGGAAGGACGCCATAGGCAATGCGGAACTGGCCGAGCGCCTGTTTACCGTCGCCCTAAACCTCACTGAGAGCCGGCGCGGCGCGCTCTTCGTGGTGCTCGATAATCCAGAATCGGCTCGTATTTTGGTCTCCGAGCCGGATCTTCTTGACCATCTGAACAGCGACAATGCTGCCGATGGCATCACCAGCAAGGACCAGCTGCATTATCTGCTTCGCGATAAGAGTCTTCTCGATGTCCCCTCTACGGTGCTGGAAAACGTCGCTCGCATTGACGGAGCGGTGGTTCTTTGCAACGATGCTAAGCTGCTTGCGTTCGGAGCAATCCTCCACCATCACTCGACGGAAGAGGCATTAAACCGGACGGTCGAAGGCGGACGTACCACCGCGGCCATTGCCGCCTCGCATTACGGCACGGTGTTGAAGATCAGCGAAGATGGCCTGATTTCCATGTACCGAAGCGGTCGCTGCATGTGGGAAATGTAGACGGTTAACGCGTGTCAGTCGAGAATCTTGAGCAGATCTCTTCCGGCCGGCTCATTCGATCTCCGCTCGTCCTCGGACACACCGACGCGAGTGTCTGGTTTCTTCCTGTCTCGCCAAAGATCCCCTATGGCTGCTGAAGCTCGATAGACGTGGCCGGCGGTCAGACCTCCTGCGATCGCGTGATTGCCAACGGCGGCGAAGACCATCGATGCTGCGCAACCGCACTTCGAGCAATCCGGATCGCCTCCGAACTGGCATGGTCCGATACGTGTCTTCAGGTCAGCCGAGATGGATAGCGTGGTACGCGCGAAGATGCATTCCGACGGCGATGCCGGCGGCGCCAGGTATTCGCGAAGCATGGCCTCCGGCATGTCGAGCTTGGGAAATGAATTCCTCAGCTCCATTAATTCCCGCACCGCGCTCGTCCTTTGCTCGCCGCTTAAGGACTCGCGAGGATGCGTTCCACGTTGCGGTGTAAAGATGCTCATCCAGATTTTCTCGGCTGCGGGATTGGGCGACCAGAAATCCAGGAAATCGCGAAGATAGCCCGGACGCTGCGTCATGTCGCTGGTAATGGTGCAGTGAACGGCCACGCGTTGACCTTCGATATTGCGCAAGATCCTTTCATAGGTTGCGGGCTTGCGGCGCATGTCGTGCTCGGGCTGCAAACCGTCGATCGAAACGCAGACTCGGAGATTCGGGATCGATGCCCATGCGGGCGAGAGCGGTCGAAAAGCGCTGGTCACGACCTGAACGTAAATTCCGCGTTGCGATAGTTGGGGCAAGATCACGTCGAGTTCGCGATAACGCACCAGCGGATCTCCGCCGACGATCGACACGTGTACCGGCTTGTGCTCATCGACGAGCGCCAGTACACGATCGATGAGTTCTTCGCCTTTGAAATCCGCGAGGCTACGCAGGTTAGGGCCACCTCCTAAATGAGCATCTTCATAGGCGTAGCAACCTGGACAACGCAGCGGACATTCCCTAGTGATTTCGATGGAAAGAACAGGATATCTTCCTGAAAGAATGTGGCCCCAGGCCCGTAGAATCGGTTTTATTTGCAAGGCTGCCTATTTCTCGCCCCATGTATCGGGTGTGATCAGAATGGAATGATCTGTAGTTGGCTGGTTCGTTGCGTGGTGAAGCGCTTCCTCTATTGCAAGCAGCCTAACACACCGCTATAGGTATGGACGGGATACGGAGCAATTCGTAATCCGGGTGTGATCTAACCTGCTGGAGGGCGAATGGAGGTTAACGCCTCACGAAGGCACCGCTCCGGAACTCGAGATCGTTACAATAACAAGCAATGGCGGTTAGGCAACAACGAGAGTTCCAGTTTGACCTTACGGGCGGCCACATCGCGCTGGATATGGCGAACACTATCAGCCGGCGCGAAGACGCTGAGCGGCGAAGAGAGCACCTGGAGAGTTATTCGGATCTGGTTGCATTTGCCGTACAGGACCGAATTCTTTCAGCCAAACAGGCTAATACGCTCCTCCTGCATGCGAACCGGAACAATGCGAGCGCGGTGCGAAGTTTTCGCAAGGCGATTGTGCTGCGCGAGGCGATCTACCGTGTTTTCCGGGATATTGCGCAACGCAGACCAGTCAGGTCTAATGACCTGCTCGCGATCAACAACTCTGCTTTGCAGGCTGTCCTTCACCGGCAACTATCTGGCGGGAACGGCAGTTACCGTTGGGAGTGGCAGACCAACGATTCGCAACAGTTGGACCGAATTCTTTGGCCCATTGCGCAAGCCGCTGCTGATCTGCTGACCTCCGACGAACTGAAGCTGGTGCGGTGGTGCGAGGCTCCCGACTGCGAGTGGCTCTTCCTGGACCACAGCCGCAATCGCAGCCGCCGCTGGTGCGATATGACCATCTGCGGCAATCGCGCCAAGGCCCGCCGCCACTATCAACGCACCCGCGAATAGAGCTATTCGGTCCTCGGCTGCGGAGTAATCGTAAGCTTCAGCAACTCTGTCCCACGAACTACCTGCACCTCGCAACCCACGCCACTGCGATCGTCGGTGAGCAACCTGTGTAAATCATCAACATTCGCCACAGTGCTGCCAGCAAATTGCACCACGATGTCGCGTTCACGCAATCCGCCGCGATGTGCTGGCGCGCCTGGTACAACGTTGAGCACAAGCAGACCGCTGTCCGTCGCCAGGTCGTAATACCGCACGACCCGTCGATGTAGCGCCACGCCCTGGCCCATTACGCCAATATAACTACGTCGCACGCGTCCGTCGCGGATCAGTCGCGACGCCACGAACCTCGCCGTGTCGGCTCCGATGGCGAAGCAGATTCCCTGAGCGCCCATGATGGTGGCAGTATTTACGCCAACCACCTGCCCTCGCGAATCCACCAGCGGCCCACCGGAATTGCCGGGATTCAGGGCGGCGTCGGTCTGAATGACACCGTCGATAAGGATGCCGGAACGCGACCGCATGGTCCGGTCCAGTGCGCTGACTACTCCGGCGGTAACGGTGTTCTGAAAGCCCAGCGGATTGCCGATCGCAATCACCAGTTGGCCGACGGCGAGCTTTCTCGAACTGCCCAGCGGAAGCGACAGCGCGCCTGCGCTGCTACGAACCACTGCCAGATCCGTGTCGGGATCGTCGCCCACCACATCGGCAGGAAAGCGCTCTCCGGCCGGCGTTGAAACAAATAGAGATGACGCTCCGTGCACTACGTGACTATTGGTCAGGATGAAACCGTCAGGAGTGAAGACGAACCCCGAACCGGCTCCTTCGCCGTGCGAACCCTTGACTTGAATGTGAACGACGGCGGGACCAACCCGCTGTACCGCACTCACTACAGCTCGCGAGTAACTGTCGAGCAGTTCATGGTCAGGATGGTGAAGCTCTTCTTGCTGATGTGCCAAAGGCACAGATCGGACATCCTCCGAGAGAAACTCCAAAGAATTCATAGACTTATCTGGATGCTGTCCAAAATATTTCGATTCGCAGTCGCAACGGGTTGCCTCGGCAAAGTTCCAGAACTAAGCGGTAGAAATTAACCCTCCATTCATCTCCCATTCATCATCTGACGCCGGTCAGCGTAGTACTTTCAGCCGACGAGATCCCGCTCTCAGATTCGGCACTAAGAAAAGAGATAAAAGGACCAACGCATGGCCACAAGTTCACCCTCTTTCCCGTCCGCCCCTCCGGCGGCGCCTTCTGCCAGCGCCGTTCACGCAAAACTGTCCAAGTCTCCCGGCAAGATTGGCTCGGCGATTTTCCTGGGTGCGCTGTCGATCGGGTTTGTCTATGCGGCCTACCATCTGGTTTCGGATCTCTCAACCGTTCACTCGTCGTCGATCTTCCCGTTTGTATTGCTAGGAATCGCGTTGCTTGTGGCGCTCGGTTTCGAGTTTGTGAACGGATTCCACGACACCGCGAACGCGGTGGCCACCGTCATTTACACGCACTCACTGGATCCCCACATTGCCGTGGCATGGTCAGGGATGTGGAATTTCATCGGGGTGGTGCTTTCCACTGGAGCCGTGGCCTTCGGAATCATCTCGCTATTGCCGGTGGAACTGATTCTTCAAGTTGGAAGCGGTGCGGGATTCGCCATGGTCTTTGCGCTGTTGACGGCGGCGATCATCTGGAACCTGGGTACCTGGTATTTTGGTATTCCCAACTCCAGCTCGCATACTTTAATCGGATCGATCATCGGCGTGGGCATCGCCAACCAGTTGATGCAGGCGCGCACGGCGACCAGTGGCGTAGATTGGGGACAGGCGCTGAACGTCGGCAAATCGCTGCTATTCTCACCGATCATTGGCTTCGCTGTGGCAGCTTCGCTGCTGAGTCTGTCGAAATTCTTCATCCGTGACAAGCGGCTTTATACTGCACCCGAGGGCGACGCTCCGCCGCCGTTTTGGATTCGGTGCCTGCTGATCCTCACGTGCACTGGTGTCAGCTTTGCGCACGGCTCCAACGATGGGCAGAAGGGCATGGGTTTGATCATGCTCATTCTCATCGGAACGGTGCCCACCGCCTACGCGTTGAACCATGCCATCACCCCCCAGCAGTCGGCTGACTTCATTGCGATCTCGCAGCAGGCAGCCGGAGTGCTGGACCAATACGTCAAGCCGGGCGCAGTGGTCGGCGACCCGCGCGACGACGTCGCTAACTATGTCCGGACGAAGAACTTCAACGACAACACGGTGCTGGCACTCAGAGACCTGATCAATGGCATCAGCACAGAAACCGCTAACTATAAAGAACTCCGCTACATTCCACAGGACCAGGTCCGCAACTTCCGCAACGACATGTATCTGGTCAGCGAAGCGCTTCGCATCATGCAGAAAACCAAAGTAACGGCAATCTCCGCGCCGGACGAAGCCGTGCTGGCGAACTACAAGAAGCACATCGACTACGCCACCAAGTTCATTCCAACCTGGGTAAAGGTTGCCGTGGCTCTCGCGCTCGGTTTGGGCACGATGATTGGCTGGAAGCGGATTGTCGTCACGGTTGGAGAGAAAATCGGCAAGGACCATCTCACGTATGGTCAGGGTGCCGCGGCTGAAATCACTGCCATGTTGACCATCGGCGCCGCCGACATGTACGGCTTGCCAGTAAGTACGACGCACGTGCTGTCGTCGGGTGTAGCGGGAACGATGGCGGCCAATGGTACAGGCTTGCAGTGGGGCACCGTCCGCAACCTGATCATGGCCTGGGTTCTGACACTGCCGGCAGCTATCGTCCTTTCGGGTACGTTGTTCTGGGCATTCGTGAAGCTGTAGCAAACAAATCAGTCGCGCATTACAAAAGGGCACACCTGAATGGATGTGCCCTTTTTAAGTTCCAAAAGATAACTAGCGTCCGAAGTACTTGGCGTTACGGTCGGCGTAGTCCTTCCACTTCTCCGGCAGGTCGTCGAGGGCGAAGATCGCCGATACTGGACACACCGGCACGCACGCGCCACAGTCAATGCACTCCACCGGATCGATGTACAGCATCTCCTCGGCGCCGTGCTTCTCGCTATCCTTCTTGGGGTGAATGCAGTCCACCGGACAGGCATCGACGCAAGCTGTGTCCTTCGTGCCAATACACGGTTCCGCGATCACGTAAGCCATAAATCAGTGTCTCCTCAGATCGTTCTATGCGTTATATGGAGAATATCCGGTAAGAATCGGCACTCCGATACTATCAAAACGCTCCTTATTGTGCGACGAGCGGTTGCGCCGAATTAAGCCACGCGCGCCGGTTCGCGCTCCCCAGCCGGTTCGTACTCCACGATGTAGCCGGCAATGGCGCTCGCGGCAACCGTCAAGGGACTTGCCAGGTACATCTGGCCGGGTCCGCTGCGTCCGGGGAAGTTGCGGTTCTGCGCGCTAATGACAACCTGGTCAGCGCGTTTCGAAACGCCCGGCCCGGCGTTGATACAAGCTCCGCAGCTGGGCTCGATTACATGGGCGCCTGCACGCTGGAAAATGTCGAGGTACCCTTTGCGAACACAATACTCGCGTGTCTCTTGTGATCCGAATTGCAGGTAGAACTCGCAGCTGTCAGCAACCTTCTTGCCCTGCTTGAGTGCCGCGCTCAGGACCTCGGCGTACATGTCCATATCTTCGTTCTTGCCCGCAGTGCAGGTACCGCCGTAGGCGATTTCCACCGGCACGGGCGTGTTCAGCTCGCGCACGAACTTTCCGTTGCCCGGATCGCCCGGTGTAGCGACCATCGGATAAATGTCGTTGGCGTCGAGTTCGATTACGTGAGCGTAATGCGCGTCAGGATCGCTATAAAGACCTTCGACCAGCGTCTGCGCCTCGTTCTCGCTCATGCCGCGGCGTTCCATCAGAAAATCGACGACCTCCCGGTCCGGGGCGACGATTCCGGTAAATCCACCGATTTCCGCTGCCATGTTGGTCATGGTGGCGCGCTCATCCACACCAAGCGCCTCGATAGCTTCGCCGGAGTACTCGATGACCTTCGCTAGCGCCTTGCCCGAGCGAATGTATTCCATCGAGAGCAGTTTAAGGATGAAGTCTTTCGCGGTGACATTCTCACGCTTCTTGCCGCGGACGATGACTTTCACCGACTCCGGCACTTTCACGCGAATGTCTTTGGTGAACCATGAGTTGAATACGTCGGTGGTGCCGATGCCAAAGGCTACACAACCCATCGCTCCCACGTGTGGCGTATGCGAGTCACTGCCGACATTGAGCTGGCCGGGCAGGGCATAGCTCTCAGTAACAATCGAGTGGCAGATTCCTTCCGAGCCTTTGCGGTCCTTCAGTTCGCCGTGTAACTTGATGCCGCGTGACTTGGCAAAGTCTTCCTGCTTCAGCTTCAATTGTGTCGCCAGGTCCAGCAATCCCATCTTGCGTTTTTCTTCCGACAGTACCTCGTCAAGGAAAGTGAGGTGATCGCGGAAGAACATGATCGTCTTGGCGTCGGTTACCGGCTCGTCTTTTCCCAGGAAGTGTTCGTAGAAGATAGCCGCCATCGGGGTGACGTATTCGTGGCTAAAACGCAGGTCGGTGCGGGCAAATCCGGTGTCGCCGGGCTTCACGGCCTCAACGCCGACTTTATCGGTCCCATGCAGCATGTGTCGCGCGAAGATCTTTTCTGCGATGGTCATCGGCCGCGGCTTGGTGGTGATGGGCGGCAGAAAAACTTTGCCCTGCATACGGGCGACGTTAAACGGGAACAGGCCGCCGTATTCGATGACCTGGCGTGTAATCTCGTCCTCGCCCTCGGTGAACTTCGTCAGGGGAATCTCTTCGCCAGCACGAATCTTGTCGATCATGCCGAAATCCGTCGACGTCAACACGCCCAGGTTCTGGCAGTTCTGCTTGTAAATACGCTCGATGTTCTCGGCAATCACCAGCTTGATACCGGCAGACATTTCAGCATAAGGCGATTGCTCGCGGCTGGAGCCTTTGCCGCGACGTTTGCCACTGACCGCCGCGACGAATCCGCCAGCCTTCACCGCGCCGCGCTGGATGGGCGTTTCGTTGCCGCATTTCAGGCCGGTGTAGGGGAATTCGCCCAGCGTTTCGTCGAAGAAGAAGCAGATGTGCGCCGGCGTAATCTCATCGGTGGAGATGTCGTCGCGTAGCTTGGGATTGCGCTCAGGATGCTGGGTGTCCCAAGCCAGGTCTTCGCCGGCAAGCTGCCGCTTAATGAGCTCAGGATCTTCAGTCAGGAAAAGGATCCGCCCCTGCAAGCGGACCATATCGGGGCGCATTTCAACGGTTCGGTTCAACAGCGAGTTGTTCACTTTACAATTTTACCGCAGTCACCGGAGTGTGTGGCGGGACGACCCAGATTCATAAGGTATGTGGCCGGGTCGGTGCGTTACTGCCTCGTCTTAACGTACTGCGCCACCGAGGGCAGTTCCTCAAGCCCTCGACCAGCAAACATTTCCCCGAAGTTCGTAAGCAGTTCTTGATGAATGAGGCTATTGCTGGCCAGTACTTCACGGCTGTCCAGACGAAACGGAGATCCGTCGAACCGCGTCACGGTTCCGCCCGCCTCCAGCACGAGAAGGACGCCGGCAGCGGTATCCCACGGGTTGAGATTGAATTCCCAGAACCCGTCATAGCGGCCGCTGGCAACGTTTGCGAGGTCGAGGGCCGCAGAACCGGCGCGGCGCACTCCGTGGGAACGTAACGTCAGCTGGTGATAAAAGTGGATGTTGGGATTCTTGTGGCGCTTGTGACTGGGGAAGCCCGTTCCCAGAAGTGATTCCGACAATGTTCTCGTCTTGGAGACCCGCATCGGCTCGCCATTCAGCGTGGCGCCATTTCCACGTTCCGCGACAAACATCTCGTCGCGCGCCGGATCGTAGAGCAGCCCAACTTCCAGCTGTCCGTCTCGTCTGGTTAATGCGATGGAAATGCAGAATACGGGATAGCCGTGGGCGAAGTTGGTGGTGCCGTCCAGCGGGTCGACATACCACCTGTACTCCGCATCGGCTTCGCTGCGAGTACCTTCCTCACCGACAATGCCATGTTCAGGCCAATGCGCCTGCAAGCGTTCGACAATTAAGTTTTCTGAAGCGCGGTCGGCCTCGGTCACCAGGTCCACATCGCCCTTGTACTCGATGGTCACGCGGCGCTTGAAGTAGCCCATCAGTAACGTGCCCGCTTCGCGCGCGATAGCTTCGAGTTCCGGGAGATAGCCGCTCATTCCTGGCCGTTCTCGGTATTGCCGCTACGCGGCACGGGCGCTGCCTCGGAACGCGTCTTGCGGACCGTGTCCTCCGCGATGTAGGCGATCTCATGCTTGAAAATGAAGAGGTTCGGTGCACCCTCTCGCGTAAGGCGAACCATACGGCGATCGTAATATTCGATCCAGCCGCGAACGACTTCACCGCCCATCAGCTTGATGCGCACCGGGCGTTGTTTCTCGCCCAGCATCTTGAGGTAATTTGCTTCCTGATGGGTATCGTCGACAGGAGGAGTCCTGCCCTTGTGGTTGGTATCGGTGCCGCCCCGGAAAGCCATGGCGTCATTTTACATGCGATCACTCGCGGGCGCTTCCTGAGGAGCTTCTGTTGGAAAGAAACGACGCCGGGTTCCTCTTGCATCGACCTGCTATGCAACATCTAAATAACAATCATTTATGATTCTCAAGTGGCAGCTGCCTGTTTCTGCCTGCATCATTTCTACCCGCAATTCGCATCAAAGTGTTGAGTCTCGCAAGGTTGAAAGGCAAGTGTGCTTATCGTCGCGCTATTCTCAAACGAAAGCCGTCTTTGAAGTAGAAGTAAACGTCACTTTTCGGAGTGTTTTGGGTTATCACGGAGTGCGGTAATCGCCGCGACTGATCCCGTTCATGTTTCAGCACGCCCATCCAATCGTTGTGGCCGCAATGCCCACGCTTCTCATGCTGTGTTTCGGCGTGGGTGCCCTGATTTATTTCAGCTTTCATAACTGGCGGAATATTGCTGCGCTTTCACGCAATCGATCTCAACTCCTATCGATTGGCGCAATTCTCGCTGCAGTCGTGGGGTGGCAAGTTTATCAGCTGTCGATGGTGCGGTCTCAGTTCGACGAAGACTTCGGCCTCTTTGCGAACGCCATGCCCCACTCCCAGATTGTCACTGCGGAATCGTTGGCCGCTTCGGGCTTGCCGGTGGTCGCGACCTATCACAATGACAACTCCCGCACCGGGCAGAACGTTCTGGAGACGTCGCTCACACCAGAAAAGGTTAACGCTTCCCATTTCGGCCGGTTGTACTCGTTTCCTGTTGATGGCTATGTATACGCCCAGCCCCTCTACATGCCGCAGGTCGCCATTCCTGGAAATGGTATCCACAACGTTGTCATCGTGGCCACGCAACATGACAGCGTTTTCGCTTTTGACGCCGACTCGCCTGCTCCGACCCCCTTATGGCGAGTTAGTTTCATCAATCCGGATGCGGGAATTACCACCATTGCATCCGGGGATGTGAACTCCAGCGACATCATGCCGGAGATCGGAATTACCAGCACCCCGGTGATCGACATCAGCAGCAACACGTTGTATGTTGTTGCCGCGACGAAAGAAAACGGCGCCTTCTACCATCGCTTGCACGCTCTGGATATGACCTCTGGAGCCGAGAAATTCAGCGGCCCCCGCGTCATTCAGGCTACGTATCCTGGTACAGCTCAGGATGGCACCGACGGCGTGCTCAGTTTTACTTCCCACTTCCAATTACAGCGTGCGGCTCTCCTGCTGGCGAAGGGAAAGATTTATATCGCGTTTGCCTCGAACGCCGATTACGGGCTATATCACGGATGGGTGGTGGCCTATGACGCGATTACCATGCGGCAGGTCGGTGCCTGGGTTTCGACTCCCGACGGTTACCAGGGCGGCATCTGGATGAGTGGTTGCGGTATCTCGTCGGACGGAGATGGAAATCTCTACGTGTCGACAGCCAACGGTCCGTTCGACGCGTTCGGCAATGATCCGGGGGTGAATTTCGGCGACAGTATCGTCAAGTTGAAACCCGGCTCTCACGCGATCGCTTTGGTAGATTTCTTCACTCCGTTTAATCAAGCGAAAATGGCGAAGGATGATCTTGATCTGGGTTCAACTGGGGTTTTGCTGTTGCCGGACCAGTCCGGGCCATACCCCCACATTGCCGTCGCCAGCGGGAAGGATGGTCATATTTACGTCCTAAACCGCGATAGTCTTGGCGGCTACTATGCCGGCGCCAGAAACAATCCTCAGCTTATCCAGGAGATCTCAGGACAGCTGAAACAGCAGATGGGAACGCCCGCTTACTGGAACGGCCATGTTTATTTTGGAGCAGGAATCAGCCCGCAGAAAGATGGCATCAAGGCGTTCAGTGTTCGAGATGGTTTGTTGTCTCTCACTCCAACGTCGCAGACAGCAGCTATCTTTCACCTGACGCGCAGCACGGTGAGCGTTTCCGCGAATGGAAATGGCAGCGGTATCGTATGGGCCGTCGACAACGACGCCTACTATTCCACACGTCAGGGTCCGGCGGTTTTGCATGCTTATGACGCACGAAACTTGGCGCGTGAGCTATACAACTCCAATCAGCGCTCCAGCCGCGACAATCCCGGGCACGCCGCGAAGTTCACGGTGCCAACAGTCGCCGGCGGCAAGGTTTTCGTCGGGACCGCAAACCAGCTAAGTGTGTTTGGCCTATTGCCCGGCGCTGGAAACTAGTCCAAGCGGCAGGTCTGCCCCCCACTCGATACTCGTCGTACAGCACAAAAGCGTGTCCAGCCGCACCCCACAAACAACTTTGCGATGCGATGATGACGAATAGGAGTCTTCATGCGTTTCCGTCTGCTGACTTGCTCGAGCGTCCTTCTTCTGTCGAGCTTTATTATCACCGCAGCGCAAATGGCGCCACAGACTGCGCCTGCCCCGCAACATCGTCCTACCAGCACTCCCTACTCCGGTGACCTTTCCATCTTCGAGACCCCCGGACGCGACCAGAAGCTTCATATCGATCAAGTAATGAATATCCTCGGGCTCGAGCCGGGAAAGACGGTCGCCGATATCGGCGCCGGCTCGGGATGGTTTACGGTCCGGGCCGCCAGGCGGGTTACCAGCACTGGCAAGGTGTACGCAGTCGATATCAATCAGCAAGCCATTGACTACATCCGGAATCGCACTCTCAAAGAGCAGCTCAGCAATGTCGTCACGATCTTGAATAAGCCGAGTAGCCCCGGACTGCCACCCGACAGTATCGATGCCGTACTTTTTTTGAAGGCTTACCATGAGATCGCCGATCCGGTGACGTTCTTACGTAATTTGCGCAGGTCACTCCGCCCGGGTGCGCGTGTCGGAATTATCGAACGCGATGGAAACGGGGAGGACCACGGCGTTAATAACAAGGTTATTCTTCGCGAAACGGACGAGGCCGGTTACAAAATGCTGGAAGAGCACGACGACTTAGTGAAGGGCGACAAAATGGATTACTTCCTGGTACTGGGAGTGAAGTAGAGTTGCGCCGATTAGCCGTGCGGCCTATTGTCTGTATTTTCGGGAGCGTAGGACATAGAATGTCGCACCATGAGCACGTCCTCGCCAGCCTCATCGACGCCGGACCTAATCCTCAGGCGGTTGGAGGATCAAATTGTCTGGTACGACCGCAAGAGCCAACACAACCAGCGTACCTTCAAGCGAATTAAAGTTACCGAGATCGTAGCGGCGGCACTCATTCCGTTTATCTCGGCCACAAACATACCTCATTTGGCGTTGGTCACGGCAGGTCTTGGTGTCCTGATCACGGTTCTCGAGGGATTGCTTCACCTGAATCAGTACCAACAGAACTGGATCACGTACCGTTCCACCTGTGAGCAGCTGAACCACGAGAAGTATATATTCATTGCGCTGGCCGGGCCCTACGTAAATGTGGCGAATCCCCGTGTGCTGCTGGCAGAGCGTTTGGAAGCACTGGTTTCGCAGGAGCATGCCAAGTGGGCTTCGGTGCAACAGCCGGATGCCAAAGAAAAAAACTAAGGCCTAACGCTAGGCATGGTGATTTCAATTGGGCGCCATCTTCATCAGTTATCGACGTAGCGATTCGCAGGGCGAGGCGGGCCGGCTCTTTGACGATCTCATAAGGAATTTCGGCGCCAGTGCGGTTTTCATGGACGTGGTTGCCATCGGTGCAGGCCAGGATTTCCGTAAAGCTATCGATGACAGCCTTGGAAACTGCGGCGTTCTGCTGGCGATGATGGGCCCGGGATGGCTTAACGCTGCCGACGAGCAGGGCAGCCGCCGCCTGGATAGTGAAGCCGACTACGTTCGTCTCGAGATTGCCGCTGCCTTGCGACGTGATATTCCGGTGGTTCCAGTGCTGGTTCGTGGGGCGAAAGTGCCTCGCGAGGAACAACTCCCAGCCGACCTCGCAGACCTTGCCTACCGCAACCCGGTCGAACTGACTCACGCGCGCTGGAAGTCGGACATGCAGGTGGTTGTGAAAGCATTACGTACCTTGGTTGACGACGGCGCTCAGTCCGCTGGTAATGTCACCCCGGCTTTTCACCTGGATGGTGCGTCGCTGCAACGAATTACTGATGGACTGGCCGTGTACATCGGACCGATTGCTGAAATTGTTGTAAAGCGCAGCGTGTCGCGTTGTAGCTCGTCAGAAGAGCTTTGCGACAGCGTCGCTGCGGAAATCGAAACACCGTCGGAGCGCGAGAAGTTCTTGACTTACGTTCGAGGCGCGCTCAGCCTAAAAGCTTAAGCGCCTTTTCCAGGCTCACTCGCATGCGGTTAAAAGACGCGGTGACTTTGGCTATCTCGTCTCGTCCCCTCACTGCCAGTTGCGGCACCGCTTTCTCACCTTTGCTGACGCGGTCAGCGGTGTCCGAAACTAGCTGTAGCGGCCGTATCACAATGTAGTAGACCCCGATATCGAGTGCGATCATCGTAGCCAATATCGCGATGATTAAGTAGATGAGCAGGCGATGAAACGCTTGGTTGGCGATCTGTACTGGTAGCGACATTGGCACCGAAACAATCTGCGCCGCGACCACCGAGCCCTGCTTCCAGCCGAAACCATGTATGGATCCGTACTTGGCAATCATCGCTGCCGGAGCCGCCGAAGGCACGCTATGGCACTGCATGCAGCTCTCCTGCGCCGCAATCGGCGAAGCGAGATAGAGGGTCCGGCCCTTCACAGACATCCGCTCGCCCGAATACTCCTGCTTGTCGCGATGTTCACGCAAGTAGTTGATGACGTCCGCTTCCCAGTCGAGCGCATGGTGGGCCGGATTCGTGGGGTTCAGGGTGGCTTCGTGATATTCGTAATCGGGGTATTTGTCGTGGAGGTGCTGAAATGTCGCCAGAGCACTGAATGCAGGCACCGTTTCTGGAGAAAAACTGTTGGCCTTGGATCCTTGCTCCAACAGTGGCGCCACCTCGTCAGCCGTATAGTCGCGCACTGATTGTGCGTTGGCCATCATCAGCTGCGCTTCTTCTAATACTTCGCGGCGGGCATTGTTGATGAGGAACGTGTAGGCGAGCTCGGCAATGATGAGGCCACACACACCGAGCAGCAAAACCAGAATGAGATTGAACTTGGTGAGCAGTCTCATGATCGTTCTCAAATCACTGCGATATGGTCAAGAAGTTTACAAGAGCTGTGCCAAGTCCGGTGCTTCGTTTTGGTGGACGAGTTCTAGGGCAGGACGTCCACTCTTAGCAGGTTTAGCTTCGCGCTGAAAGGCGTTGTCGTGGGGCTATGTATCACGCGTAGCGTAGCTGCAAGAAACAGAACGCCCGTAGCAGTTCGAGGAGTCAGGTCGGTGAGCACCACCGGATCGGCATTATGCGTGCTGACGCCGAAAGAGTGAGTCGCGATCAGTTGTGTTCCGCTGGCAGCGTCGGTCTGGGGCAGAACGCGTATGGGCCACCGCAGGTCCCCATCGCAGTTAGGTTGGTCGCAAACCAGAAATTCCAACTCGAAGGCGGCTCCGTTCAAATTCGGGTCGGGCGTAATGCTCCCCGTAGCCTGGATATTGAACATCGCGAAAGAGCGAGGCTGGCCAAGTAACACCGAGCCCAGGACTACCCGTTGCCCCGGCGCGCTAGGCAGGGTAATAGCCCGCGGACTGTTGGTCATTAAGCTGCGAGCTTGCGCGGAAAGACAGGAACTGCTGACTGCCAGAGCGATAAGAGTGATAAGCCCGCGAAAGCGCATAGTCTTTACGTGTTACGGATAAATCTAAAGCCTGGAGTTAATGAATCTTTAACATTAGCTGGCGAGCGGGAAAAGGGCAAGAAAACTGGGGTCGTTTCAAAGAAGAGAGTAAGCGTTGCGTTTGCTGCGAATCTTTTGAGGAGAAGATGCCTTGGGTCGATCAGGCTCTGGCGCGACTCAGAGCTCGCAACGAAGCTTCTACTGCATCGATCGCTGCGGTTAGAGTCGACTCCTGTCCAAGGTTAAAAAGCTCTTTCGTTCCATTTTTCTGAACCGTGTAGTGGAAGACCTGCGCTAACTGACGGTCAAAGATAACCTCTCCGAAGGCTTTGCCGTTGCGGATTCGAATGGCGCGCTTCGTCGGGCTGGGAACGGCAAGCGCAAGGCGGTGCGCATCGATCAGTCGATTCAGTTGCGCTGAGTCGAAGAGGTTGGCGTCGTACATGCAAATCCCTAACTGTTTGGTTCCGGGGTAATAGCGATCGAGCATCGCCTCATATTCTGCCAGCTGCCCGCAAGCGTTGGCGTCGGACACAGCCCAACTCAGATCGCCGGTGCCACGAAACCCCGAGAAGCCTAATCGTAAGGACTCGCGCATGGCGTCATCGAGCAACTTGACCATTTGATGCCGGTCGAACCCATTGCCCTTGAGATATGCCTCTTCCGGAGTGGCCGCCAGCAGGGCGCCACGCGCTAGTTCCTTCTGAGTATCCACCCCGTGATCATCAAGCCAGGAAAAAAGCCCATCTAACCCGGCTTTCGGCAGTACACAGAGGCAGCGCTCCCCGCGAGCTAGTCCTATCTGAACAAAAGGTGCCGCCGTGGAGAGCTGTTCCTCAGTATCTCGATATACAAAGCAGATGTGATCACCCTTTTGGAAGGAGGCTAAATGGAGGTCATGTGTCATAACGGCTTGTTGGACGCAAGTACCCGTTTGTAGGAGTATCTCGAACGTCCCGCCGGGCATTCTATCGCAATTCTTCATCCGCCGAGGATGGAAAATATCACCTTAGCCGTGTTCAGTACTTGCCGTCGGGGCAGATCTTCGCTCTCTCGTTGGAATCGTGAACGCGTCGAGGTATCTCTTCCGTTACCTCGTCGGCGCGCGGACAGCCGGTCTTCCCGACCCTAGGCAAACGTCCCTAATTGACCACAGTCTTTGAGTAACGCGATTCGCCAGACACGGTTGAAACATCGCGCTCTAGTGTTTCCAAAAAGTTGACATCGACTTCACCAACCGCTGACAACTGCGTCACTGTGCGGTCGTAGTTTTGGGTCATCGCAGCAGGCAGGAGGCGGCGATGCGTAAAATCTCACGACGTTTCGCGTTGACGGTGTGTCTGGCGATGTGCAGCGTACGCCTGCTAGCCAACGATGAGGCTGGATCTGCGTCGAAGCCTGTCTCCGAAGTGACACCAACGGCCGGAGAGAGCTGGCTTAATCATCTCCACCGTTCGTTCGGCGACACGAGCATGGGCAAGACGGGGCGCCTTGGCCCGGCTCCCTCTGCATCGGCCCAAGAGACTGCAGGATGGGAGATGGGACTGCTACCGGGACCCCCAGAGAGCAGCACGCTGCATGGCGCCGACCTCTATCGTCTGAACTGTCAGGGCTGCCACGGCGCCGAAGGTTTAGGCGACCCGCCGGAAATCAATTCCGTCATTGATCCAGTTCGAGCGACCTCTCTTTCGCTCGTCATGGCGCGGATGAAGAAATCTGGCATGGACATGAGTCCGGCGGCGGCGTCGGAGCTCGTCAAGCAATCGCAGATGGCTCTGCTGCAACGGTTACACAGCGGCGGACAGGACATGCCTCCATTTCCTCAGCTAAACGATGCGGAAGTGCGCGCCCTGATTGCCTTTCTGAATCAGTTGGCCGGTGTCACCGGAGCAAAACAGCTTTCAGTGACCGAGACGCCAGTCCGCATTGGCGAACTCATTGTTAAGTCCACGTGTCACACCTGCCATGACGCAACTGGTCCGAATCCAACCGCGCAGCAACTCGAAGATGGCGCAATTCCTCCACTGGAGACACTTACCACACGGGTCGATCAAATGGAGCTGATCCGTAAAGTCACGAGCGGAGCGCCGATCACGATGGGAACGCCACCTACACCCCATCGTGGCAGAATGCCCGTTTTCTTCTATTTGAGCAAGAACGAAGCGTCCGACGTGTACCTCTATCTCACGAGCTATCCGCCTTCTCCGGTTGTCAACGCCGACATGACAATTGCCGGAGTACAGCAAAGCGAAGGCGGAAATAGGGCGGGGGGTGGAAGCTCTTCGGCTCCTGTTACCCCATCGTCCCCGTCGCCGCTTGCGCGAAAAGCTCAAATCAGTACTCCCACAGTGTCGGATGGCATTCCAGACTGGATGGTTACACTTCTCCTAGTTGCTCTCGGAGCATCGATTGGCGCTGCGATTGTTGGTGGCCTGTGCTTTGCTGCCTATGAGCTGTGCAGATTGGGCCGCGAGGGCGAATACCACAATGTAGTAGACCCAGCAGCGAAGAACGTAGAGCGACATGCAGGTGACTTGGTAGCGCGGTGAGCAATACCAATTGCAATGGACAAACTTGAAGGAGAGCTGTCTCATGTCTCAAAGCTTCGATAACGTCAGCCGGCGCTGGTTTCTTGCCTCGCAGATCGTGCTGCTGATCGTGCTCTCGAATTCCGGCCACGCGATACCCGCTTTTGCCCGTATGTACGGGACAAGCTGCAGCACTTGTCATCTCGATTTTCCCAAGCTGAACGATTTCGGAAAGGCTTTCAAGGACGCCGGCTTCAAGTTTCCCAAGGAAGACGAGGCGATGTTGAAGATTCCTCCAGTGATGTTGGGTGCTCCGGCGAACAAAGAGCTTTGGCCGAAGGCGATTTGGCCAGGTACCATTCCCGGTATTCCTCCTGTCGGTTTTCGCTATACCAACTACTTCCAGTACACGGGCTCCAGCAGCAGTAATTTTGCTGCTTTGGCGCCCCCCGGCACTGTTCCGCCGTTCATTCCGGCCACCGACTTCGAAACAGGCGTGCTGAGCCTCTATACAGCAGGCAATTTCGGCAGCGACATCGCGTTCTGGGTGAACGACGATCTGAGCGTCTCTGGCGCCAATGCGAATGGCGGACTGGGTGACGCGTATCTTAAGTTCGTCAACGTTGGGCGGTTTCTCAAGCTGCCTCAAAACGCCCTGAATTTACGTGTCGGCGAGTTCGAACTTGAGATTCCCTTTACGCAGGCCCGCAGCATTTGGACCAGCGGCTACGACATTTACCTCCAGTCCAACATCGGCGCTTTGAACTCGGTGTTTCCGCAGCAATTTGTCAACAATCACGATGTCTTAGCGGAGACGGGCAAGGGCGTGGAAATCAGCGGAGGCCGGCATACGGGGGGCTACAACTACTCGCTTGCGTTCATCGATCAGAATACCGGCGGCGGAGTCGGATTCAGTCCTTATGTTCCGAGTGCCCAGGGCAGCAATCAGGGCGGACTGGGGGTGCAGTCAAATGCAGACTTCAAAGACATCTACGCCAGCTTCAATTACCGCTTCAATCTGGAGCGCGACAAAGATAGCCGTAACGCTATTCAGGCCGCCGGGCCGACCGGCCCGCGCGATCACACTTATCTGAACCTGGGCACTTACTACTTCTACGGCCGCTCGGAACAGCGCTTGATGGGCGTTGGCCCGGATGGTACGGCGGCGCTCCTAACCGCCCGTGAACCGTTTTATCGTGTCGGCGGTAACATGACGTTCAATTATCGCTGCTGCCTGCAATTCAACGCTCTCTATATGTTTGGGCACGATATGAATTTGCTGCCGGTCGACTCGAGCGGCACTCTGATTCCATTACAGAGCCTGGGCCAAATACAGCCGGCTGGTTTTGTGCAAGGAACCGCCGCGACATTCAGCGGAGGTTTTGCGGACGTCGAATGGCTCGCTTATCCCTGGATGATGGTGATGATGCGATATGACGGCGTGAATTCCACTTCGGACCGTATTAACGGGTTGATCACGAATCCGTCCTATACGGGAGCGCCCTTCAACGCCGCCTTCGGAGCGACTCGCAATCGCTTCACTCCGGCCGTGCAGTTCCTGATTCACGCGAATATCAAAGCGTCGTTTGAGTACCAGTTCCGGCCGTCGCAATCCGTCGTCGTAGCTAACAATCCGATGACTGGAGTGCCGATGGCGTTCAATCCGTTCCACACCAACACGGCCGTGGTCGGTTTGGACTTCGCTTACTAGTCTTGCCACACAAAGCCCATCGATCAAAAGGAGATCTATGAAACCTAATGTTCTGTCGGCCCTATTCCTGATTATTGTAGTGACGAGCGTGGCTTCGGCCGGCACACTGGAAGGCAAAGTTTCGGCCGGCAACTCCGTAGTTTATGTCGATGCGATTCCCGGCAAAACGTTTCCGGCGCCATCAAAAACCGCACTCGTGAGTCAGCGCGGCCTGGCGTATGTTCCGCACATCATAGTGGTCGAGCAGGGCACCACCGTCGACTTCCAGAACGACGACTCTGTCCAGCACAACGTCTTTTGGCCATCGGTTGGCGGCAACAAGAAAGATGGCCACAACATGGGCACCTGGCCCAAGGGCGACAAGCGTTCCTTCAAGTTTGATCACGCAGGTGTGGTGCCGTTGCTGTGCAATGTCCATTCTGAGATGTCGGGCTTCATCGTGGTTAGTCCTACGCCCTATTTTGCACAGACCGACTCGGCCGGAAATTTCAAAATCGACAATATTCCGGATGGCAAATACACGGTGGTCGCTTGGCATGAGGGATCGAAGCCGCAAAGCAAGAGCGTCGATGTCGCAGGAGCAGGGAAGGTAGACTTTGCGCTCGCCAAGTAAGACAGAACGCCGAGGAGAGGGAGTTGTGTCGGTACGAACGGTGATGGCTGTAACGCTGATGACTCTGCTGGGAGCCGGGACCCTGCTGGCGCAGGCGATCACACCTATGGAGTTGCAGGATCCCAAAATGCAACACTTGCAGCAGCGCCATCTCCAGACCTTAATGGCGATCGGGAAGGAGATCGAGGAACACAAGTTCCCCTATCCCTTTTATCTTTGCCGAACTCTGGACGTAGATGTGGCGAAGATGCAGGTAGCCGACCAGCGATCAATTCGCTTTGACGAATATCAGCGCAGTACGGTGCTTGCCATCACAGGGAACTACTACGCTTCCTACTCCGCGGAGCGTATGGATTCCGATGCGCGACTGAAAGAGACCTTCAAGCAGGTGATGGTGCCACTGCTACAGGTGGAAGCGCCGCACTTTCCCGACGACTCGGAGTTCTCCGCTTTCGCAATCGAAGTATCCCATCATGTGCGTCGTAAGGTGATGAATATGAGTTCGGAAGTGGCGGAGAACGTGACGCTGATCATACCCATAGCGGCTGCACAACGATATGTCGATGCCAAGAACGACGATGAGCGCCAAGCCGCCATTCTTGACGCCCAGATCTTTCTGAATGGTGAACCTTCCGCTTTGTGGCTGCGGGAGGGAGCACCGCCGGAAGAATGGAAGGAACGCAACGCACCGCGAGCGACAGCGCAAGTGCAGAATGCTGCCTTGGTCGGTGCGTCTAGCTCCCCGGCCACCACAAGCTCAACTCCCGTTTCCAACAACCTGTTGAAGCCAACTTCCCAGAGAATCATCACACCCCAGGCTTTGGCCGGATTGCAGCGCCAGAGCCAGGACTCGATCGATCGCATGGTGAAGGCACTTGACGCGGAGGCCCACTTCTATCCATACGCTCCGCCTTCGTTCATCGGCTTCCGGCAGGGCTCGTATTTACAGCTGTCGACAAACACTCCGCTGGATGCTCCGGCAAGCAGTTCGCGCTATAAGCTTGCTGCCCTGGCGTTCGACGACCACGTCTCGCACCTCATCCGTCCTATCCTGGATTACTTTCCGCCTGAAGTGGACTTCGACGGCGTCGACTTCAGCACCACGATTCACCCTTCGGGAGATAGCAAAAGCGAAGCAGTTGAGTTTTTCTTTCCGTACCGTGCCATGCGGTGTTTTGCCAGCTATGACTGCACCGGTCAGCAACTGCTCGACTCAGGTACGGTTATTATCAACGGCGAGCGGGCAGCCCTTGATCTTCAGGTAGCCGAAGGAAAAAACTAGACGGCAATGATGCATCTTCGAGGCGTTAATCGCTTTCCAGCAGCAGCGGTGTTGGACCGACTCTGATCGTTGCTGAAGGGCTACTCGCCTGTCCCGTCCAGTTGACGACGTGTTGCACCCGCCACGCAGGCGGTAGCGTGAACAATTCCGCATCTCCATCCGACCACATGATTCTGTTCGTCGAGCCTCCGCGTTCCAGCTGACAGGCCCAAACTCCCGAACGATCACGCTTGCAAGACCGGAGAACCGCTCCCAACATCCATTCATGGATCACGCCGTAGGCTGCGCCGGCATTGGTCATCTTGCCGTCTGCGTCCGAGGTCAAATCGAGTGTGCTCCAGTTGTGGTTATCCCATGCGTACCAGTAAAACCGCTGAACCCCGAGCAGCCAATTCAGCACGAAGCTACGCATCAAATAGCCGCCGGCGTCCTCATCTGCGTTGAAGCGCTTAGGTCTTGCCCACCCGGATTCCGTATTCCACAGCGGCTTCTTCGCACAATCGTGTTTGCGAATTGTTGCTTCGACCGCCTGAATCAGAGAAATCACTTTCTCAGGAGGCTGGGGAGTTACGTAAAAGTGATAACCGAACACATCGGAGTACTGGCAGCCGCCTTGTTGCAGAAATTGATCGAGCCACGAAACTCCGGAATCGGTCGTCGCTGAAGGGGAAACGACGGTGATCGTCGAATCAATCGACTTCAGCGTCTGGTATGCGACTCGTGACAGGTCGGCCATCTCGCTTACGCTACCCGTGTAGGAGCCTTTTTCGTTGGGCTCGTTCCAGATTTCGTAGTTGTGAATCACCCCTTTGTACCTTGAAGCGACGACACGAACATATTCTTCCCAATCGCTCAACTGGCTTGGCTCAGCAGCATTACCGTTGGAATAGGCGGAAGCCTCATGCGGGCGCGAAGAGGCCCAGGTGGGTGTCAGGCCGAGTGTGAGCAGAACCTCGACGTGGTGCTCGTCTGCCAAACGGGTGTAGCGGTCCAACTCGGTGAAATCCCATCTCCCCCGTGCGGGCTCAACTTGAGGCCACGCGACGCCGGCATCCCATAGCCGCCAACCAGCGAAAGGCACGGCCGGCCAGGCGGTGCCCGAGGTCGAATGATGAATGTGCATTCCGAAGAAGTCTGCGGTGACCGGTTGGGCTGGACCAGTGATGGACGAAGGCTCACTGGTGGCGATAGCAGAGACGAGAATTAGGAATGTGCCAAGGAAGATGTATACGCATCGCAATTGTCTTCGAATCCGCATCCTCACCCGTATGTGCCCCCCTGATGCTCTACGGGATTGCGCGCTTGCGATAGAGCGCCGTAAACCAGAGCGCTCGTCCGCAGTCGCTAGCGTAGATCAGTGTCTTGGAATCGGCTTGCCAGGCCGGCGAAACGTTGTTGCATTGAGCGTTGGTGAGCCGGCGTGTTGTTCCGTCGCGCAGGTCCCGTATCCAGAGGAGATACACGCCTTGATCGAGTCGGCTGTACGCCAGCCACCGCCCATCGGGCGACGCTGCCGGATAACGCGTGTCAGCGCCGTCGAAGAGATCGATGACGCCGTTCCGCGAAACCCGATATAAGGCTGGCGGCCGGTTGTTCCTGGAAGCAGAAAAAATCAACGAGCCATCGGGGAGAAACGTCATCTCGAGAACATCAAATTCGGTCGGTGTGAGCAGAGAGTCGGAGAGGCCGGGCTGGACCAGCGACTTTAGCCAGAGCGTACCGGTGCCCTTATTGAAGCGTAGATAAGCGACCCACTTGCCATTCGCTGATGCGACCGGGAAGCCGGCGTCAGCAATTTCAAGACGCGTCTGCTGGTTCGTATCTTTGTTAATGACTTGGGAATGCAGACCCGCCTCCTCAATCCAAAGCCCGTTGCCCGAGCGACTTATGCTGAGCTGATCCATCCCTGGGGAACTGAAGCGATTTCCGCCTGGGTCAGTGGACCCGAGTCGATATCCGTATAGCCGCATTGCAACGAAGTCCACATGGTTGCCTCGAATCGCGGGCTCGGCTGCAAGGAAAATGTCGGACGACATAGGGATACGCGAGTCGTAGTTATAGACGCCGCGTTGATGATGCAACGTAAGTGCAACCTGGATAGCCAGTGCCACGAAAAGCGCCCCAACCCACGCCCAGCGTTCGATCTCTTTTCTCGCCTCCGCCGCTGCGCTGCTGTGCCAAGGCAATGTACGAAAGCAGGAGCAAAGAAGCACGAAATAGAGTCGAGGCACGGCCAATAGCGCCCACCAACCGTCATCCAGTCCGCGCGGCCATGAGGGAAAACATATCGCCAGATAGAGGAGGAATAACAACACAAGATGCGAGTACTGTTTGCGGCGCATGAAATCGCCGCCAGAACGGTCACCGGAAGTAGCAGCAGAGTGAAATGGTAAGAAGCGGGCAGTGTCGAGATAGCAAGCAAAGCGATCAGGAAGCTCGACCACTCGAGCCGCAACTGATCCGGCTGACGGTCTCCCGGCCTCACCAGAAAAATTGCGGGCGCCAGAGCTACCAATTGCAGGAGTGGATGCAGAACCGCAAATGCTGCAGGAGCATGGATCAGCGGATGGGGATTCCATCGCCGGCTCAAACAGGAAAAGTTTGTGCAGCAGAGCAGAAAGCGAGTTTAAGGCGAGATTGTATGGATCCAATGCCTCGCCGCGCAGAGCCCACGGCAGAATCTGCACTAAGTAAGTTTTATGTAACTCCAGTCCGAAGGCGGCGATCGATGCGACTACCGTAAAGCCAAGTCCCAGGCTAAGCCCGACTGCCGCCGGCACATTCCTCTTGCGAACAAAGTAGAGGAGAAAGAATGCCGGGAAAATTTTTAAGCCGCCCGCAATTCCCACCAAAATTCCGGCCAAACAATTCCTACCCTGAAAGTAAGACCGCAGTCGCCAGCGTCACCAATACCAGCAAGACGAGGTAGTACTGACCATATTCAAGGTTGCGAAGTACGGGATAGCACAATCCGATCAGCAGCGCGAGCCGGCGCCAGGGAAGTTGCGTTATCGAACGCAGCATCACTGCCACCAGGCCGAGCAGTATCAGGTTGAGGATGATCCACACTTGCTTGGCTGCAAGCGGTGGCCAGGAGGTAAGAGGCCAGACGAGAAGTGCTGAGAAGGGAGTGTCAGGAAGGAAGCCGACGAGGGGCTGATCGCTGGCTTGAATACCCATGCGATCCTTCTGGCGCTGTAGCCAGATCCATTCGTATATGCGGCTGGTGCGGTCGCCTTCGTGGAGTAGGCGGGCCGTTATGTAGTAATTGGGGAAGTCGGTATTGAGATGTGACCATGCGCGCGGCAAAGCCCGCCCGCCGATATATGCGACGGTGCCCAGCAGAAGAAACCACTCGCAGGCTCGAATCAGCCTCCCGATTCCACCATGGCCAAGCCGCGGGCTTGCGGCTTCTACCGCGGGGGCTTGTGTCGGTGCTGACAAGGCCGGCATAGGGAGCTGGGGATCACGCGACTTCGACGACGCTGCGCCCGCTCATTGTGCCGAGCTGCGCAGACACCTGGTTCTCGATCCAAGAGTAGGTTCGCGCCAGCCCCTCTTCCAGGCTGATTTGTGGCTCCCACTTCAAAGTCTCACGCAGCAAACTGTTGTCGGAGTTTCTGCCGCGGACACCTTGCGGCCCGGGAACATGTTTCAATCGGACCTCAAGATTGGCGATGGCGGCGATCATGTAAGCTAGCTCATTGATACTTACCATGCGATCCTGGCCGAGGTTCAGAGGCTCCTCAAAGCTGGATTGCATCAGCTTGTGAATTCCCAGCACGCAGTCATCGATGTAGCAGAAGGAACGGGTTTGTTCGCCATCGCCCCAGATTTCGATTTCCGGGTTTCCAGTTAGCTTTGCTACAGCAATCTTGCGGCAGAGCGCCGCAGGAGCCTTTTCCCGGCCGCCGTCATAGGTTCCGCACGGACCAAAAATGTTATGGAAGCGAACGATTCGTGTCTGCATGTCATAGTCGCGCCGGTAGTGCGTGCACAGCTGTTCGGTTATCAGCTTCTCCCATCCATAGGCATCCTGTGGCTCAGCGGGATATGCCTCGGCTTCGCGCAGGGGAATAACATCTGTGCACTGTTGCCGATATTCGGGATAAACGCAAGCAGACGAGGTGAAGAGATATCGGCGCACACCATTCACTCGAGCGGCCTCCAGGGTGTGCAGGTTGATTAGCGAATTGTTGTGAAGGATGCGGGCGTGATTGCTCGAGATATAGCCCATGCCGCCCATGTCCGCAGCCAGCGAATAGACAATGTCGACCGATCTGGTGGCATGCAGGCAATCCTCCCACCGCCGCAGATCGGCAATCTCGAATTCATCCGCCGTGGTGGCGCAGAATTCGGGATGTTTGAGGTCAACCGCCCTTACCCAATGACCCTGTGCCTTAAGGAAGCTGACCAGATGATGGCCGATGAAGCCGCCCGCGCCGGTAACTAGCACTCTCTTACTCTGTGGGACCATATTGCTATCTCCTGAAGGAGGGAATGTGAAACGAATACTGCATTTCGCCAGGATTGATCGACGGCTGAAGCTAAGCGGCTCCAATGCCACGGATTACGGCAGTAATGGTCCGCAGCATGATTGCAGACGTCGAGGAAGAAGTTTTGGCTCTCGATGTAGAAGAGGTCGAATTCCAGGTTCTCGTGAATTGGCATGGCGCGGGCAGGGCTGATCTGCCACAAGCCGGTTATGCCTGGGATCGCATTCAGCCGGAGTCGCTCACGAGCTCCATACTTTGCCACGATGAAAGGCATTTCCGGGCGCGGGCCAACCAGGCTCATATCGCCCTTGATGACGTTCAGAAGTTGCGGCAATTCGTCGATGCTGAGACGACGCAATGCTTTGCCAATATTGGTCAGGCGAGGATCGGCATCGCTGGCGGGCGAACGCTCGTAACGGGCCTCCGAATGACGCATACTCCGAAACTTCCACATAAGAAAGGTCACGCCGCCTTTTCCAATCCTGCGCTGCCGGATAAAAACCGGGCCTCTTGAATCGATCTTGATGAGGCCGGCGACAAGCAAGAATAACGGCGTTACTAGAGCGAGCAGAATCACGCCAGCGCTCAGGTCAATTGCCCGCTTCAGCAGGCGGTCCGGCAAAGGCTGATCATGAGACTCGAAAGCGCTCATCACACAATCGCCAGGCCGCCGTGAAGGAGCTTGAAAGTTCGCATGCGCCAGCCGGGATCGATCACGGCCGCGGGTACAGATGTGCACAATTTCACGTTCCAGGAAGAGCAGCAGGCTAACCGCACCTCCCGTCAATACCATGGTTGGGCCGGGAATCGTCTGTCTGCCGAGATTGAAGATCACCAGAAGAAATGCCGTACACGAAAGTCCTCGAACAAGGCCCTCGATCTCGCCGATAGCTAGCGGCGTTTGATAACGCGGATACGTACCCGCGAAAGCGAAGAGTGTTGTGATCATCAGCGCCAAGACGAGCGGCGACAGAAAGGCGGACTGTGTGACCGCAACCGGGACGTCTCGGCCAAGCAGCGACGGCGCCAGCGCTAGCACCAAGAAAATCGTCGCAAAGTCCGCCAAGATGATCGGCCAAACCGATCGTCTCAATCGGCTAAGCGAGCGACTAGCCGAAATCTGCCCAAAATCTGTAGTGCCGGTAATTGTGGTCAGGATGCGTTCGGAAGTAGCCACTGAGATGAGCCCTTAGGGATAAGTCAGGGATAAGTGAGAAGGGGTTGTTGTCTAGCGAGGTCGGGCAGTCGCCTTCGACTTACTCGGCAAAAACATTTTGGGTTCCGGCGTTCGTTCTTCATCGTCGAGGTCAAAGCGCCGAATGCTTGCCAGTTGCAAGAGCGCGTTCGCGAGAAACGCCGGATTGTTGATGAGATATCGCTTCCACAGCCGCCGAGGCTCCTGAAGAAGGCGATGCAGCCATTGCAGTCCAAGCTGCTTTACCCATCGGGGACTGTCTCTTAGTCGCCCGGTGTGGAAGTCGAAAGCCGCACCCACTCCGACCATCAAGGTGGTATTCAGGTGCGGCAGATATTCCGCCATGAACTTTTCCTGTTTGGGTGTACTCAGTCCGACCCAAACAATGTCGGGGCGCAGCCGATCAATGGTGCGTTGCAGTTCAGATGCCTCGGTGTGGTTAAGCGGCCGGAAGGGCGGTGTGTAGGTCCCTACGATGCGGGCGGAAGGAAATTGTCGCTGCAAAGACGCTCTTAGTTCCTCGGCCACGCCGTTATTGCCGCCGTACAGAAAATGCGAGCAGCCTTGCAATGCGCGGTCGCCAATGACAGCCAGCATCAGGTCGGGACCAAAGACTCGCTGCATCCGCAAGCAACCCTTGCAGGCGCCCCATCCAGACTGTCGGCATACCGTCGGGCACGACCATAAGCGCCCGCGAAAATACTTTGCGTAACTCTGCATTTCGTTGCGCCTCCATGATTCCGTGTACGCCGATCGCGCACACATATCCTTTGCTGCGCGTCGCCACCGCACTGGCAATTGTTGTTACGGCGGAACTCAAATCGACCGCATGCACGCCGATGCCAAGGACATTGGCGCGGGAAGTCGCAGGAAACCTAGCTGGCATATCCTTCATAGCGAACGGGATCAGCCTGAGGACGAAGCAAATGATCACCGCTGATCAGGCTGGCGTACAAGCTGACGTGTTGCCGTGCGATTTCTGAGGGAGAAAAACGATTAGAGGCCGAAGCCTGGGGGCCGACGCCATCAAGAGCGGACTGTATCGCATCGGCGAGCGTGTTCACCGGTTTGTTTTGTGTGAGTGCGAAGTATGAACACTGTTCTCCGCCAACCTCGCGGAACACAGGAATGTCGGAGCACAACACGCGGCTGCCGCAATGCAATGCCTCAGCGACAGGCAATCCAAATCCCTCGATGTTCGAAGGTGCGATCAGCAGAGCGCAGTTGCGATAAAGCCAGCAAAGCTCGTCGTCGGATAGCGCCTTTCGGAATATCACCTGGTCTTGGATTGAATGCTGCTTCATCACGGCGTGAAGCGTTCGTGTTTCCGGACCCTCGGCGCCGACGATAAGCAGGCGCATGCCTCTTGACTGGTCGCGCTGTCGCAACTCGGCGACGGCTGACAAAAGCAAGCTGAGATTCTTGTTACGTCTATGTTGTCCCACCGCCAGGAGAAATGACCGGCCGCTTATTTCAGGAATCAAAGGCATGCGGCTGCGGCGCGGATCGATAGCCACACCTTGACGGATCGTCGTTGCCTTCCGCCACGCTTCAGGCCTCAGAGATCTGAGGCGCTCACGAGTGAAGTCTGAACTGCACACGACGGCATCGCTATCGTTGAGGCATTGCCGAAGAATTGCTCGATTGAACGGGACACGAATGGTCCCAAAGTTCGCGGGTATGTCATACGGATAGAGATCATGCAGCGACACGAGCACGGGTCGGCGAAAACGCCGACGGCTGACTGGTACCGGGAACGAAAGGTGAACGACGTCTGCTGCGTGCTTTTCGGCAAGGAGGGGAAGCATCCGGTAGTACCAGACATTGCGGGCCCAGGAGTTATTGTCGACATCCGCCGTCGCGACATGTAGCTTCGCGCCCTGCAGGCCGAAGGCGTGCTGAAAATACGCAACCTGCCAGGGGCCAAGCAATAGAGTCACACGTGAGATTCCTGGAGCTTCAGCTAGAGACTTGGCAAGATTAGCCGCGTGACGGCATATTCCGGACGGATTGCGGGCCGACGAAACGGCAGCGATCAGGATGTGCATAATCGCACTTTAAGAACCAAGAGTTGCCGGACGATACTGATCGAAGTAGTAACCGCGCATGAATTTTTCGGAATAGCGAAGAGCTCCGGCACATGATCGAAGGAGAATGCGCATCAGATGATGAGGGATGGGGGTCTGCAATCGGCGCAGCATTGGAGAGTAAAGCTGTCTTACATCGTCGATCTCCTCCAACTGCTTGTCTGGCCCTCTGCAGGTTTTGCTGTCGCGCTGGAAGCGAAAGTCGGCCATGATCTTCGGCACATGCATAATGCGATACCCTTGGCAGGCCAGCCGGAGGAAGAACTCGTAGTCCATGGCCCACTGCAAGTTCTCATTTATGCGGTTACCTTCGTCGAAGATGCGGCGGCGGAAGAAAGTGCTCGTAGATGCGATGTACGGCACTCGATGATGCAGCAAAATGAAATAACTGAATTCGATTTCCCTTCGAATTCGAAAGATCTCTCCGCTTTCATCCATCCAGGTGTAATCGCCATAGACGACATCGACTTCCGGATGATCCAGAAAAACCTTCGATACGCAATCGAAGCAACCAGGACGATAGCGGTCATCTGAGTTCAACCATCCGATGATGTCGCCAGTTACTCGGTCAAAGCCTTTGTTTAAAGCGCTGCTCTGTCCGTCGTCCGGCTCAGAAAGCCAGCGCAGTTCTGTGGCTTGCTGTGCGTTCGCATGTTGACGCAGGAGGCCAATTGTTCCATCGCGCGACGCTCCGTCAATTACCCAGTGCTCGACGTTCTCGTGGCCTTGATCTCGTACGCTGCGCAGAGCTTCCTCAAGGAATGCCGCCTGATTAAATGACGGCGTCACGACTGAGAAGGAGAGCGGCCGGGTCATGCGAGCGAGCGCTCTTTCGACCAGGAGTTGGAAAGCGAAATCGAAAATACCATCATCAACCACAAAGGAAAACCGAGCTCGAACTGATCTGTATCGACCAAGCCGCGCACGAGCGCAAGGATAAGGACCGCCATCGCCAGCGCCTTCAGGCTGGTGTTTGCGCTGAGGCGAACTTGGCGGTAAAAAGCCCAGTAAAGAGAGCTGACCACGAGGACCCCCACAATGCCGTAAGCAAAGAACTGCTGGATCATCTCGTTGTGTGCGTGGTGCGGAAGAAAGCCGCCGAACGGAGGAAAGATCCAGCGAAACGAATCAAATCCGTGCCCCAGCCAGGGTTTTTCCATGCCGATGTCCAACGATTGCGACCATATATAAGTTCGCCCAGTCAGTGTTTCCACGTTGTTCCCTTGCGCATAAACGTCGAAGTAGGCTTCGAGCAGCCCCCAAAATGAGATCAAGACCAAGCTGCTGGCGATTCCGATCCACATACGTGTCTTGCGACTGACCTTCAGTCCACGCAGCAGGTAGTACAGGCCAGCGAAGAGGAAGGCTACGATAGTCCCCTTGCTCAAAGTTCGAATCATCGTCACGCCCAGCGCGACGGCCACACAAATCCACGCCTTATTTCGCTCCGCAAGATATCCCGCCATCAGCGTGCCGACGGCGAACTCGAAGCCGATCAGGTTGGGGTGCAGAAAGTCTTCGTTGCCTAGGCGCATGTCGTCGCCGGCTGGAGCAATCCAAACTATGATCGCGACGACGATCACGCCCATGATGAAGCCGCGCATTATCCTGTGAGTGTTTTCTTCGATTGGCGGGCGCCGCAGCAATAGGTACACGATGATTACTTCCGAGGCAGTCGCGATCCAATAACTTGCGGCAACGGCGAGGGAACTCGCGGTCGTCCACAGCAAACTCAACGCCGCGAGACATAAGTAGATTGCAATCCATTGCAGTGGCTTGTCTCGAACCGGAGGGGACGAAGGTGCAGCGCTCAGTAGGGAGTATCCGATGACGGCTAATAACAAAGTCAGAGTGACGGCAACTCTTACGGCAGTACCAAACTGCGGATCGGAACGGAAAAACAAGTAAGTTGCGCAAGTCTTGAATACGAAAAGAAAACCGACCACATTACACAAGAACAGGCCGTGATGGTCTGTCTTCGTGGTTGTGAAACCCGCCGGCCGGACAACGTCAATCATGCTATCGAGATCCTGGTTCTACAACCGTCGCGGTCGATACTAGGAAGGCATTGTCAATAGATCTCGGCGATAGCATTGAGCGCAGTCGGAAGTACATCATCAAGGTAATAGGCCCGTAGAGCAGCCGTCCCACGGCAGCTCCCAAAAGTCCGACTCGCGGTGTCAACGCGGTGACCACCGCCAACATGGCCAGTCCTCCAACGAGGTTGAGCATTGCGACCAAGCGTACCTGTCCCAGCGCGAGCAGTGCATAGTGCCCGGTAATATTGAGGGCAAGCAGACCAAATCCGACTGCGACAATCGACAGCACCACCGAGGCTTGTTGGGCGAAAGCGGGTCCCATCCATACACGTAGTATCAGCTTGCTGAAGATGGCCAGCGGAGCACACAGAACAATTGCAAGTACCACATTGACGGACAAGATCGAAAGCACGATGGTTCGTATTTCTCCTGGAGGAGCACCAGACAGTCGCGCCGTCAAGTGAGGAAACAAGAAGTGCAATCCTGCGGCAATGAAACCGTGGATAGGCTGCGCGGCTTGAACGCAGATGCTGTAGTAAGCGACCGATGAAGCCCCCAACGTGAACCCAATGATCAACCGATCGGCATAGCTAAAGATGCACCCTGCCAGCGCCTGAAGCCAGCTGAAGAAGCCGAAAGCGAAGACTTCTGAAAACGCAGCTCTGGTGATCGTGGGATACACCCGAATCGGGCCCGTCACCAATCGCGTCGCCACGACCTGCACAACTACGGCCATGCCTGATATCACAAGAGTTGCCAGCATGATAGCCACGATGCTGTATCCCTTTGCCACCAGGATGCAGGCGCTCAAAATCGTGGCGATGCGTGCCGAAACGTTAATTTGAACCGGTGGCCCATACCGTTCGCAGGCTCGAAGCGCGCCAATGAAAACGCTTTCGACTGACCGGACCAGCAGGATTACGCTTCCAAGTCGAAAGACTGCCAACCCGTCACCCTCCAGCGCGGGATCAATTTTGAAGAGGTGCACCACCAGGGGTGAACTAAACCAGATCGAAGCTGCCAGCAGGGTCCCCAAAATCAAGTTGATCGTTAAGTTGACGCGCAGAGTATCTTCCAACGCGGCGCGGTCATTCTTGCCCCTGTAGGTCGCGGCATATTTAAGGGCCGCGTCCCCGAATCCGGCACTGATAAATGTCGAACTAGTGATAGCCGCGGTAGCCAGCATCCACAATCCGTAGCGCGGTGGCCCTAACCGGTGTAACAAGAACGGAGTAGCCAGCAGTAATGTCAACGGCATAGCAACGTACTCTGCCGCGCCGTACAGCGAGTTCCTCAGGGCGGATCGGGCGCGCTCGGAATCACGCAGCAGCGAGAGCCTTTTGTGAATTGCTTCCATCGTATGGGCAAACGACATCAAGAGCGATCTGCAGCGGGAAGTTTCTTGCGGCTGAGCCGGCGGACGTCCCGGGTATCGTCTTTCAGGGCCATCCACATCCGCAGAGCCAGTTGCTTGCGCGGATCGTGCGGCGACAGGCGCAGCCAGCGATCTTGCATGACCAGGAACATCGCGACGCTGAACACGGACAAGCCAGTGAGTGCAAGGATGATGATCAGTCGTGGAGGAAACGATTTCTTCTCCGGCCATCCCGGCGGATCGATTACCCGAACGCTGGGAATTGATTTCACCTCTTCGATGCGCGCGAGCTCGTACTGCTCGGTGAGCAGGTCATAGACGGTCTCTTTGATCTTTACTTGGCGATAAAGGTCGGCCCAGCGTACAGCCAGAATGGGCATCTGGCGCAGCGATGGATAGAGCGCGTTGCTGTCCAGTTCCTCGCTCGCCTCGTCGGAGGACCCGCTAAGCTTTTTCAGCTCGTGCTCCAATTCGCCCACCCGAGCGTTTGCGGCTCGCATCCGCACATTGCCTTCGCCATAGAATTGCCCCAGAGAATCCGCCTCGGCATGAGCGACGATCAGTTGCGCCTGGAGTTTAGCTCCGGCTTCAACCATTGCCTTTGTCTGCTCCTTCACATCGAGCGTGGTGTTCTTGCTGGCGAAATCCCCAAGAGCAACCTGCGCTTTTTCCAGATCACTTTGCACCGTGATGAGCCGCTGCTCGATAAATTCGCGCTCTCGCCGCGCAGCTGAGGTGTTTACCCGGATTAGTAGGCTGTCGAGTTGGTCCAGGTAAGCTTGCGCCATGTCACGGGCGCGCTGACGGTCAGTATCAGTTACGACGATGGTCAACACTCCGCTCTTTCGGTCCTGGGTTATGTCGGTACGGTGTGACAGTTTCTTCAGAGCATCCTGGCGATAACGCTTGTGATAGACCCCTTGCAGATCGAACCGGTCCACGAGCGCCCCTTCGATGGTTCCGCTTTGCAGGAGGTCGACAAATAGCGCGCCATTGTCCTTCATCCCCAGCATCCCGCCTGCCAGCGCGCCCAATGCCCCACCGGGCATTGCCTTTCCCGCCAGGGCAGCCAGCATGGCTGCACCCATGCCTTGTTGGTCAGGGGGCATCATGCGGGTCACGGACTCGTATTGCTTGGGAATGGAGAAAGCGATGATGGCGCTCAGTAGCAGGGAATACAGGAATGCCTTTGCGAGTGTCCGCCGCCGGTCCCACAAGAGCGACGTATTTGGGATCCAGCCCTCATGGCTCTCCGCCAGAGCGACTTCCATCATCTCGTGATGTGTTTGCAGAGCAGTGTCGTCGAAGGTCGCCATCAGTGCGCGCTCCATCGCGGGGTGTAAGAGAGTTGAACGGAGGTCGTAATGTTTGAGACCGGAGCGGCGGCCAGCAGAGGAAATTGCCAGCGCTCGTACTGGACTCCGGCCTGCAATGAGAAATCGGAGCTCAGCGCCAGGTTAGTTTTAGCGCTGACATCTCGGAGCCATCCGCCTTCCAGGAAACTGTGATCGACCCACAGGCTTCGATAACCGAGTTGAACGGTGCTTCGCCCCGAGTGCCAATAGGTGCTTGATAGCTGATAACCGCTGCCCTGGCGGCCAACCCAGCTGCCCATAATCTCGCGACCATTGGTATAGCCATCGAGGTAGTGAACATTGAAGTAGAAGAAACCGGGAAACAGGCGACTCGGAGTAACGGCACCCTCCGCCCGGAAATCGATTTTGTGGAGATATGGCAATTTTGGCAAATAGATTCCCGGGCTCCATGCGCTATGCGTCGGATATGCCGGAGGGAAGGCCTCGTCGTCGGCGAAGCTGTCGCAATATAGGGTTGCCCAGTCGCGGATGCCGGGCAAGCGATAAGAGAAATCGAACGCGGCGCGGCGATCGCCGGGATCGGTGGCATTGAAGTTGCCGCTTTGAGTTGAAAAGATGCTGCGCCAAAAGCTGCCCCACGTAACCGGAAAACCCGGACCGCCGAAGATCACGGTTCGCGAGAACCCGAGCTCGAGGTTCGGAGTCGGTTTCAGCGTCCATTTCATGCCGTGGATGTAAGGCTGGTCGGCCAGCGAGACCCCCCCCTGGCCCGCGATCGCGCCACTGCCCGTTTGCACGAACTGCTGGCCGGAGAGACGACCGATGAAAAACTGCACTCGCATAGGTCCCAAGGCCCCGAGAAACCCCGGCAGTTTAAATGGGCTGACGCGGTCGTAGCGCAGCATCGGGATGGATTCCGCGTTATCGCTGAACAGCATGGCGTCTCCGGATGCCGGTCCCCACCAGAGGGCCTGCTGTCCGAAAGAAAGCTGGTTATTCTTGAAGGCGAGAGAAACATAGGCCTCGATCGTTCGAAAGCGAGACACGTTCGAAGCAGGTCCGGCGGAAGCGGCAGGAGTGAAGTCCGCCTTCGCAATCGCGGATTGCGCGGCTGGCGACAACGCGGCGACAGTTCCGCTCTGCTGATATTCCCCACGGAAGTAGAAAGCGGCCGGGCCGGCGACAGCGCGTAGTGCGGTGCCGCTGTATGAATTCGTACCTTCACCAAAAGGCCTGCCGAAGTCGTTGTATACGGTTTGCGCGAAGTGATATCCGTCCACCAGCGGACGACCGGATATACCAAGCACCTGGCTATAAATCGATTCGATTTGGAAACCAACATTGGGCGCGCCATCCTCACGACGCAACTCCAGAGCAAATTCCTTGGTCAGGCTGCGATACAGGGATCCAGCTTCGGCGTCGGCTTCGCCTGCGGCCCTCTCGCCCGCTTCCGTCACCAACCGCGCGCACTCCATTCGCGTCCAGGGACGCTGACCGGCAAAATCTGTCTGCACGTAGCCAAGAGCTGCCAGCCGATCGATATCCGAGTAAACCCAGCTGTCGAGCGGGACATAGGTGGAAGCCATGTTGGCAGGATTCCGCTGACGTCCGTCGAAAGTGGTTTGCACGGCTGGCGGAAGTCGAGCCGCTCGTTTGCGCGTACAGATTCAGCATGAGCAGGCTCAGGACCATTGCAATGCAGAGAGATGATCGATAGCACCGCATGAAGTGCGGCTATAAGAGTCCGGCAAGATTAGCCGTTATGGCGATCGATGACAGCACCTGTGCAGTCGCCAGCATGTTTCGCCAGAACATCGAGCCGCCTATGATCTTCTGCGGTACGACCACAACGTCGCCGGGCTCCATTTTGGTGTCGAGAACGCTGTCGCTGTACCATTCACCCGAGCGCCGTCCTACTACCGAACCGTTGGCGCGAATCACGAAGATCTCTTTTGAGTTCGCCACATTGGTTGCGCCGCCGGCATGTCGCAGATACCAACCTGCTGTTTTCCCGGGCACGAAAGTAAGTGCAGCAGCGTTATAAACCTGCCCGCTTACCAGTACGAATCCCGGCCGTTTCGGAATGGCAAGGACGTCTCCGGCGCGCATTTCGATGTCCGCCGGAGTGCCTTCCCAGGATGCGATGTCGGGGCTGATCTTGATGACCAGTCGCCCGGACGGTGGCTGACTCTTCAGCCGCGCCACCATCTGGGTCTGTTGCGCCATGATCATCTGCAACGCTCCAATTTGCTCCCCCATGTTGGAACTGGGCGACAGATGCGCGCCCGCCGAGGTCGTCTCCAACTGCCGAATGAGTTCGTTACGGCCCTTCTCCTCCATCTCGCGCACCTGGACGCGCACCAGCACGGCACCTGCGGGATAGGCGCTGGATGTGAAGCCGCCGGCACGCTTCAAAACCGAGCTCAGCTTCTCGCCCTCCTGAATGCCGTACGTTCCCGAGTACGTAACCTCGCCCTTCAACATGACGGAGGCGCCGATGTTGTTCCATCCCGACAGTTGATGGATAGTCAGAATGTCGCCGGACTTAAGCATCACGTCGGCGCTGGAGTCCTGGTCCTGCACCGCGCGACCGATGTTGATCGTCACTCGGTGGCTCTCAACTTTCTCGCCGTTCTTAATGTCGTAGCTGGCCAGATCGGCTGCATCGAGTAACGCGCTGCGCTTAAAGCCGCCCGCCATCCGCACCAGCTGGGCAGCCGTGAGGCCCTCAGGAAGAGGGTACTGTCCTGGGCGTTGTACTTCACCGTGAACGGTTACCATGGGCGCATCCGTTTCGTAACGGCCGAACAGCCGTACGGTGTCGAATGCTTGCAGATGGACGGACTCATTGCCGATGAGTACTTGGGGCAGATTGAACTCGATGGTTTCCGGTCTGTAATCCGGCGGCCGCAGACGAACGATTTCGCCATGGTCGGATGGCTCAGGCAGAACGTCCTGGTAGGACCGCAGCAGGTCACCAAGACTCATATTGTCGGAATAAGGATATTTGCCTGGACGCACCACGTGGCCTTCCAGGTATATTGAGCGCTCGCTATAAGGCAAAATCGGGGCGACCGTAACTTTGTCGCCGTCTTGGATGGCAAAAGCTTCGACTGCTTTCCAGGCTGCGTCCGGACTGCTTCCGGCGGGCACATTCACGCTTACAGTGATTCGCTTCTCGTGCTCCTGAATGCGCTCAACCTTGATATCGCGCATTTGCGCTGACACCATCACCCCGCCAGCCAGAGTCAGCACTTCGGACAGCGACGTCTCCGTCCGCAATTCATAGATCGCCGGCCTGCGCACCATGCCTGAAACCGTGATCTGGTGCCCCGCGGGCGGTACAAGAATGGTATCTCCCGCTTGCAGACGTTCTGTGTCGGTCCGAACACCGTGCAGCAGAAAATCGTAAAGATCGACATCGCGGATGAGCTCTTTACCGCGATAGTGGCGCACGGTACGGAGCGATCCGATCGCAGTCGGGCCTCCAGCCGCATAAAGCGCATTCAGTGGCGTGGATAGCGAACTGACGTCGTATGCTCCGGGCCGTTGCACATCGCCGACCACGTATACCCGAATCGTGCGTAATCGTGAAACGGAAACTTCAATTTTGGCATCACGAAATTGCGGAGCCAATGCTTCTTGGATCGCCTTCTGCGCCTGTTCCAGCGTGAACCCTGCTACCACAAGGGGACCAGCCTCAGGAAGGGTAACGCGGCCCTCGCGATCGACGACCCTTGTGAATTGCTGAGCCAAGCCACCCCACAGGTTGATGTTGATGCTGTCGCCGGTGCCGAGAACGTAATCCGGCCCGACGGGAAGGTCGAGCGAGACCTGTTTCGACCGCATTCCGCGACTCAAGAACGTATCTGAGCCAAAGCGCTTCAGCGACGAGTCCTGATCGGGAACCTGCGTGTAAAGATCACGCATCGCCAATAAGTTCATTGGCGTGGCACGATGCAACAGCTGGGGATTGCCGTCAGGATTCGAATCGGGAGACGGTGTAGACGGCTTGCTGGAGGCGCTGCGCTTCCCTTTGGTGCGGGGAAGGTCGTCCGTCGTCAAGTCCTGCGTATCTCCAAGGTCACCGCGGCTGGTGGCAGAAAGGCCGGACGCCGACTGGGCGAGATCAGGACGTGATGCCAGCAACTGAGCGATGTCGCTCTCCGAGGCTCCCGGTATGCGCGGCGAAGATTGAAGTGGCATACTGGTGTCGTCACCCTCGTCGGAATCGGCTGCACCTGATTTTGCCTGCTCGATGTCCGAAGTTGTTACATAGCCCCGCGCACGTAGCCACATTGTGATGTTGGAGCGCACGCTCGCATCGGAAACGATCTTCCCCAACATCATCTCGTCAGTAATCGAGTCTTCCTGAATGGAGACACCTTGGGCCTGGAGTTGCTCGGCAGCCAGCTTCTTAAGGTCGACCATTAACTCCGGCTTCTCGCGCAGCAGTTCGATGATCTGGCTCGCCGGCAGCGCCGAGTCCGCGCCAGGTGTAGCGGTTGACGCAGACGTGTCGGCTGAAGTCGCCGCAGATGACGATGGCTGTTGCGCCCGAGCGGTATTCGACGCAAGAATCAGCACCAGTCCAGTGAGCAAGAAAGTGAAGTAGCGGTATTTATGCCCTGTCATTGCTGTTTCACCGTCAGAGATGGATAAGAGCCCTGCAATTTGTGACCTGCCTCACGATCTGCTATGGGCGTCGGCATCGCGGTCTGGTGGTCCGCGAGGCTCTGCCCGCACCGCTGCTTGCAGAACCTCTTCCAACGCCGGGCTTCCAGCAGGTATCGCGGTGTCTGTGTGAGATGAAATCGCAGCCGAAAGAAAAAATATTGATACTCAGATTGCAAAGCTTGCAGCTTATCGAGGATGTTGCCAGTAGCTGTTGTCGCTATGCGAGCCGGCCGGCTTGCCGGAAAGAGGCGGCGGCGAATGGTGAGCGACGTTTCGCGGCCGCCGTCGAGTTCGCGTTCCAGGAGTAGGTAGAGCTTGTTGCCGGGGAAATGTGCGAAAAGTATTTCGTCGCCGTAGCGTTCAGTCCACGAAAGGATCGGCGCCGGAAGATTGTTCACAGTCCATTCCCGAAGGTCATCACATTCAACCTTTCCGAAGGCTCTGTCAGCAAGGTTAATGGCAACGCCGACCGCAACGGCGGTCCCGGAAGTTTGTAGCCCGCGTTCTCGCACGGCAGCCCAGAAAGCCGATTCTTTGCGTCGTGTCGAAACGAAGTGCCTTAACTCGAGCAACCAGGAGATACGAGTCCATTCACTGCGAATGTGGCGGAAGAGGTGGGAGGCGACACCGAGGAACATGTCTTCCGCGGAGAGTGCCGGATAATTGACTCCGTTGGTAGTTACGATTCGTGAGTGCTTTAGCAGGCTGGAGTGAAATTCGAATTGCGAGTCATCGCCAAGATGTACTTCAACTGCGTGCTGTGGTTTGGCCTTGTAAAGGTCGCGTATGTGCGGAACCTGTCCAGCACTCGACTTGAATTCCAGAACATGATTGTTGGCCGCCATCAACGAGTAACCAAGTGACGCTAAGAGGTCGCGGCAGGGTTCCGCCTGATCGTCGGCGATCAGAAAATCGAAATCCATCTGGCAGCGTAGTGACAGATCGGGACAAAAGTCGGGAACAAGGGTAAACCCTTTCAATACTGCGTACCTCAGTCCGGCGCAGCGGAAAGCGGCATTAATGCGCGCGAATTCGTTGAAAAGCACGGCGGTGCGATGCTCATTGTCAGCGTGTCTCTGCTCCAGTTGAGCCAGAATCGAATCCGGTATCGCACTCTCGGCCTCGAGTGACCTCAATCGTTGAAGGAAATACAGCGCCAGCCCGCTGGCATCCAGCCAGCGAAAGTTCTCGTGCCACTGACGCGCAGAGAAGCGTTGCAGCTGTTGGCGATGTTGCGATGGGTCAGCATCGCGGAAACTCGCAATCACTGCTGCTGAGAGTTGTCGATTCATTAGGGTGGTTGTAACCGTGGTTATCTGTGAAAGGATTACGCCGATACAAGAGTCTTGCTCGAGCGTGGGCCAATGGGCTCGATATCGAACTCACTCACCTCGACCGCAACCGAACGCATGATGAAGTCGAGTGACAAAACGACGCGCAATTCTTGCTTCCGCCTGGCCAGGATACCTTCCATGCCAGTAAGGGGGCCGGCGACGAGACGCACCCGGTCTCCGGTCCGTAGAAACGGATGAGGCTCGGCGCGGTATACGAGGCTTAACGCCTGCAGCGCCTCAATGTCTGTCTGCGGCAGCGCCGTCGGATGTGCCGAGGTTACGGCGAACCCGATTACTCCGGGTAGGGACAAGAGCCGCACCCTTTCACTTGGTGAGACTCTGACGAAGAGATAGCAGGGAAAAAGAGGTAGATCGACATCGGCTACAACACCATTCTTCCAGCGATTCCGGCATCTGTGTACGGGAAGAAATTCCTCCATAGCACGAACTCGAACTTCGGCGGCCACTCGTTTCTCATGGCGCGGCCGAGTCTGCACGGCGAACCATTGGCTGCCCAAAGGTGAAGCCTCGGGGAAAGCTGCCGGCATAAATTGGGCCTGAGCGGGCGGTGAGTTTCTGGTGATCGCTTGCATTCGTTTTTGTCCTAACGCTTTGCTGCCCCGATTGAGCAAAAGCTTCGCCCTGTCACTTAGGATGGTGTGACCTACCCGGCGCCGATGCACCAATGCTGCCAATTCGGTTTAGCCTGAAGAATCGAATGACGAGTGCTTCTGTCTGGCTCGTTCTTGCGCGGCTGCCCCGTTTTCGTTGTCGATGCGCCAGCCTCACCGGCTATTCAGCACCGTCGTGAATGTTGCCAACGATAACTTTTGAGGTAGCGCCGGTTGTCAACCCGTAATCTCGAAGTTGTGACTTTTTCGTCAATTGAGACAGTGTCTTGATCTGGAAGCTTTGTTGAAAATCGATGTCAGCGACGTAGATTTGCATTGTCATTTTGCGAAGTCAAAAGCGTTATTTGACGTTGCAATCTCGTCGCTGGAAGGGGAATCCTTGTCGTTTGAAGGCGCTCGTAATGACGCCGAACAAACTCAGAAAGACCAACCCGGTCACGATCCTCGTCAGGCCCGCTCCAATCAGGCCAAGTCGCTGTATCAGTAGATACCCACATCCTAACGAGATAACACCCGCGGCCAGATTAACCAGCACCAGCGCGCGCGAGCGCCCGAAAGCCAGCGCTGCGTAGTGGGGCACCACGCTGAGCGCCAAGAGTCCATTGCCGACGATCATCGCCACCAGCAGATTGTGATACTGCGCCGCAAATGCCGCGCCGAGCCAGAGACGCAAAATAAGATGGGCGCCCGCGATCATGATCAGGGAAATCGAGAAGATCACCACCGCACCAACCGCGACGGCAATGCGGTAATGGCGCCTTGTCTCAGACCAGTGCCCGGAAGCGCTCTGAGCGCTAAAACTGGGGAAGACGAAGTTAAACGCCGACGCGACGAATGCATGAATTGGCTGAGTCAGCTGACTGCACAGCGTATAGAAGGCAAGAGGGGCCGTTCCGAGCATGCCCGCCACCAGGAGCCGGTCGCTGTAGCCGATCAGAACGCCCAAGGTCGATTTCAACCAGGTGTACGCGCCGAAGGAAAACACCTCGCGGACGCCTTCTCGAATATTCACCCGCTGCCACATGCCCTCGGCTTGCAGCACGGTGTGCGCTAAGTAAGATTGGCCCGCGAGACTGGCTACTCCGAGAATAAGGGTCACCCACAGGATCGCTACCAGTCCGTAGCCTTTAAGGGCGAGGACAATCGTCGATGCAACCACCATGGTACGGACGATTACCGAGATCAGGACCATGGGCCGATATCGTTCACATCCGCGAATGGCTGAGGTAAATACCGCTTCAGCGAAACGAACTACCAGCAATATTGCGCTGATACGCAAAGCGATGATCCCGGTCTGGCGTAGGCCCTGCTCGACCGTAAATACGTGGCCGATCAGCCATGGTGAGCAGGCGATCAGGACCAATGCCGAAAGCACACCGAAGGCGCAGTTAACCACCAGGACCGCCATCAAGGAGCGCACGGCGCCATCGCGATCTCCGCTGCCGCGATACATGGAAACATACTTGGTGGCTCCGTCACCGAAGCCGCCGCCCAGACCAGCAGCGGTTGCCGTGATCGAGTTCACCAGCATCCACGTGCCGTATTGCTGAACGCCCAACGCTCTCAGCAACAGGGGCGCGGCCAGAATCATCATTGCCGGCTGCGATACATAGTCGAGTACGCTATAGAAGACACTTTCACGAACTGGTCCTGCGTTCAGCGTCATATAGTTCCAGGCGCCAGCGCTCGGCGTTTCTGGATGGTCCCGCTACGAAACCGTCGAAGAAGGATGGGGAGAAGTTCGTTGACGAATTGTTCCGCAGAAACGGCGGAAGAAAGAAATCCCAAGATCTCGCGGCGCTGACCGTCCAAGGCAAGCATCGTGCCCGCCCCCGCCAGAAGCGTCACCAGCGGCCACGCGGAGATCACGACGATTTCCGAATTGTTAGCTGCTGCATCGTCGTCCCTGACCACGCGTACCAGGATCGAAGGGTGGCCGTCCAAGTCGATGCCGCCGGAGACTATCCCCTGCGCCGCCGCGATGATCTGAAGATCGTTTGTTTGTAGTGTGAGCGCTATACCCTCCGCCACGACGTCAGCGACGTGTGGAGTGGCGGAGAATCGCCGCAGGAGATCGGGTACGGCCTCGTACAGCGCGCTCATGCCAACATCGCTCGCATTTGTTGTGCGATGAATTCCTGCAGGCCGCGTACAGCAACAGTGGGCGGGCCGCCGTAAGTCAATTTCCAACAGGACAAGCGCGAAATCCCCTCGATAATCACCGTCCTGCGTTGCGCGATGTCCGTCAGCTCCGCTGGCAGACGCTCCACGCTGCCCTCGACGTATCGACGCGCTTCGTCAGGAGAGACAGGATCAAGCCGGCATTCTCCCGTCGACCTCTGCAGAAATAAGAACCATCGCGGCTGACAGGAGAGTTCGACTTGTGTGTTCAAGTCTTGCGGTGGCAGTTCGAAGGCCATCTCCTGGTTAAGGGCAGGTCGAATAGGATATTCGGCCAAGAAAGGAAAGAAGCTTTCGCAGTCCGGCAGCAACTTCGCAGGCGTTGACATCCCGTGAGCGGTTAGCTGGCCACCAGTCTGAGACAAAAATGTCCAGTCATCTGATAGAAAACTGCACCCGCTATGTGCCAGGGCTACTGATAAAGTGGACTTACCAGCACCCGATGAGCCAGCGATTAGCAGGCCTGCTCCATCGACCGCCAAGCATGCGCAATGAACTGGGACCACACCCACAGCCGCTCCCAGCACACCCATGGCAATCGGTAATAGCAGGCGATCCCAGAAAAGCTGATCGCCCGCAACCTGTTCTCCAACTGTCGCGACCACGTTTCGCCGGACAAGATCGAAGACGAAAACATTTCCGCCGCCAAATGACGCAATCACCAAGTGATGAAGCCCGCGAAAATGAGGAATGTCCCGTCTTTCGCCTACCCCGTCCGTAACTAGTACCTGCATGGAAAACTCGCCGGCGGGGCGAACAAGGTCACGTCGTTGGAACGTTCGTAATGCCTGTTCCACAGCGTGAGAATTCGTGGCAACCCGGCAGATTGCTCCCGCCACTTGCAATTCGCAACGGATGGGAAGCGCTCCATAGTCGATAGCAATTTCTCGCACCATTGAGGTTCACTCTACCGCGAAAACTTGTTCGACAATTCGTCTCAAACCAAACCTGACAATTTGTTGACACGGCGGTGACAACCGGGCGACGTGAGGAATTTTAGGATGCCTTCACTACGGATCGCCGGTATGAAGAAAAAAATCGTTTTCTTCTTTCCCTCTTTCGCCAGCAGTGAAGCCACAGCCCCCCTCGGCATCCTCGCAGTGGCGACTCCGTTAATTCGCGCCGGCTACGAGATTTGTCTGATCGACTCGACGATCACCCCTAATTACAAAAAGCGCGTTCTGGAAGAAGCGCGTGACGCAATCTGTCTTGGCATTTCACTCGTTACCGGTCCAATGATTCGCGAGACCGTGGAGATCGCCCGGGCGCTGAAGGCATGGAAACCGGAATTTCCGATCATCCTCGGAGGTTGGCACCCTTCGCTGCTGCCGACTCAGACGCTTGAGGCCAGCTTCGTCGATTACGTTGTCCGAGGTCAGGGAGAGGACTCGCTGCTGGAACTTGTCCAGCACCTCGAAAGCCGATCGGCGCCTGATTTTGTCTCTGGCATAGGGTTTAAGCGCGATGGAAAGCTGATTCTTACCCAAGAGAGACCACTGCGGCCCCTCGTAGAGATGCCGCCCAAGGCGTATCACCTCGCCGACTTCGACGCCTACGAACGCCTCTGCGGACGGCGATGGGCCATGTACACCTCCAGCCTTGCCTGCCCGTTCAATTGCGCCTATTGCACCAATGCCGGAGTGTACGGCCGTAAGTGGAACGCCTTGCCGGCTGAGCAGTTTGTGCAGGAGACCGTCGAACTTACCCGCCGCTACGACCTGGAAATGCTGTGGGTGGTCGATGACAACTTCCTGGTCGACCTCGATCGGGCGCGAGAAATCGCCGCCGGCCTGGTCCGCGAAGGCGCGAACTTTCAGTGGAGCATCCAGGCTACGACCAACCTGGTGGCAAGATTGTCACCTGAAGATTTAAAGCTGCTACGACGTAGCGGCCTGCACCAGATCTGCCAGGGAGCTGAATCCGGCTCGAAGAAAGTGCTGGCAGCCATGAATAAGGATTTTCAAGATTTCGATTCGATCTACGAGAGCGCTGCACGCTGCATCGGCGCCGGCATTCGGCCGTCCTTCAATATCATTTTCGCGTTTCCGGGCGAAGGACAGATCAGACCGTCAGCAGACGGTGCACTTCATCATGGATATGTGCCGTCGCTTCCCGGGCGCCGAATTTTGGACCAATATTTTCACGCCGTATCCCGGTGCGCCGGTTATGGAGAAGGCCAAAGAGATAGGCATCGAAGTGCCCGATTCGTTCGAAGGCTGGGCCGATTTCTTTCCCCGCTACACCAAGCTTCCATGGCTCAATGGCCGCGAACATCAACGCCTCCAGACCATGCGTGACTATCTGCGCATCGCCTTCGATCGCATTCCCATTGCTGCCGATCGGCGTAGCCGTTTTACCCGTACTGCGCAGAAGTGCATCTCGCTGCCCGCGCGTTGGCGTCTCGAGCACGATGCCATGGCGTTTCCTGTGGAGCTTTGGATCAATGACAAGCTGAAGCAGCGAACTGCGGCCGCGATGAAGCCTGTGGTCGATGCAAAGCGGCTGGAACCTGCCACGGAACAGGTGGCGTGCTGATGCGGGGCAAGATCATCCTGTTTTATCCGCCGTACGACGGGCCGCCACTAAGCGCGCCTCTCTGCCTGTTGACGCTCGCAGCCACACTACGTGAGTCCAACTTCGAAACCGTAGTGATCGATGCGGCGGTCGATCCAGATTACAAGCGACATATCCTGGAGGAAGCGCCGACGGCGCTTTGTCTCGGTATCTCGGTGCTGACCGGTCCGATGATCCGCGGCGCCATCGAAGTTTCCGCGGCTATCAAGGAGCAGCATCCCTCGCTTCCGGTGGTCTTCGGCGGCTGGCATCCCAGTCTGCTTCCCAACGAGACGCTGAACGAACCGCTGGTCGATGCGGTGGTACGTGGACAGGGCGAGATTACGCTGCTGGAGTTAGCTGAGGCACTAGCGGAAGGTAAGCCATTCGATGACATCCACGGGCTATCGTGGAAGCAGGACGGCACATCGCATCACAATCCCGAGCGCCGGGTGCAGCCGCTGGAGTCGCTTCCTACGCCGGCATTCGACCTAGTCGACTTCGACGCCTACGAACGTGCCTGCGGTACACGCAAACTGGCCTATGCCACCAGTGTCGGTTGCCCCTACGCCTGCAACTATTGCACGGACATGGTCTTCTACAAACGGCGCTTCAATGCGCTTTCGGCAGAACGCGTTGCTGGGGAATTGGCTGCGTTGGTCACCCGGTATCGCATTGCCGAAGTTGCTCTGCTTGACTCCAACTTTCCGGTTGACCTAAAGCGAGCCCTGCGCATCGCCTGTGCGATCAAGGAATCCGGCGTGAAGTTTCGCTGGACATTTCAGGCGTCCACCGATTTCCTGTGCCGCATGAGTGAAGACGAAGTCCGCATGCTGGGCGAGAGCGGCGTTTCGCATATGGGCTTTGGAACGGAATCGACCTCGGAGGATGTGCTGAAGCTGATGAATAAGCGCCACCAGCGTGTCGATGAAATGTTTGAGACTGCGCGCAAAGCCGACATCGCCGGAATTCGCGTCACCTTCAATCTGATCTTCGGATATCCCGGCGAGACCGAGGCCGATCGCGCGATAACCTTTCGCACCATGAGCGAAATTGCGCGGCAGTTTCGTAACGTCAGCTTCTCTCCAAATATCTTCACTCCTTATCCCGGAATCCCGATCTGGCCTCAGCTCCGGAGTCTGGGCGTGCACGAGCCCCAGTCATTGCGTGAGTGGATGGAAATGCCGCTGGGCGCCAACGTTCTTCCCTGGTTGCAGGGCAGGGAGCTCGAACGATTGCGGCGAATGCTGGAGTACTTCCTGCTGAACAGCCAGATTCATCATCAGCGAAATAAGAGCTTTCCCTTGTTGCGGCGGAGCGTACGCCGCATCGTGAAGGCACCGGTCGGCTGGAGATTGCGGCGCAGTCGCTACGCGTTCCCGTGGGAGTTGTGGCTGGCACGGACTACCGAGCGACTGGTCTTGCGGAGGTCCTTGGTCACGGGCCAGGAGCTGCCAAAGGAGCCGGCGAACGCATGTTGAATCGAAACAGAGTACGAGGTGACAGGTGACCGATGTCCTGCTGACGCACTCCTATCACCTGCCCTACGACCGCAAGCAGGTACGGAAAATGCAGCCCTATCTACCGCTGGGCACGCTGTACGCCGCGGCGGTCTTGCGTGATCAGGGCATCTCGGTGGCTGTGTTTGACACGATGTTGTCGGATCCAATCTGCGGGTTTTCTGACGCACTAAAGAGGCATAATCCGAACCTTGTGGCCATATACGAGGACGACTTCAATTTTCTCTCGAAGATGTGTCTTACGCGCATGCGTGAATTGGCCTGGTGGATGATCGATACGGCCCGGCATTACGGAGCGACCGTGATCGTGCATGGCTCCGACGCCACCGACCACGCGGAAGAGTACTTGCAACACGGTGCCAAGTATGTGTTGGTGGGCGAAGCGGAAAGGACTCTAGGTGACCTTTGTGGGAATCTGCTGCGGGGAGATGATCCAGGCTCAATCGAAGGGTTGATCAGCTTCGATTCGAATGGTAACGCCTCACGGAAAACAATGCGCCACTCAGGCGTACTTCGTGGACCGACCTGCCCAGTCCCGCCCGCGACCTGATTGATACCGCACCATACCGCGGCGCATGGACGAAGGCCCACGGCTTTTTCTCCATGAATGTTGTCGCCAGCCGGGGGTGTCCTTATCGGTGTAACTGGTGCGCCAAGCCGATTTCTGGCGACAGGTTCCATGTGCGTCCGGCGGAAGCCGTCGCGGAAGAGATTCTTGAGCTGAAAGAAAAGTATGACGCCGAGCATGTGTGGTTCGGGGACGATGTCTTCGCCCTGAATCACCATTGGGCCGGGCAATTCGCCGATGAGGTGGAGAAGCGCGGCTGCGTTCTGCCTTTCAAGATTCAGTCTCGCGCCGACTTGATGACGGAGGAAACGGTCCAGGCCCTGAAGCGAGCAGGGTGCGCGGAAGTGTGGATGGGAGTGGAATCCGGCTCCCAGAAGATTCTTGATGCGATGGACAAGGGGTTGCGTGTCTCTGAGGTTGTCGACGCGCGTATGCGCCTGAAACAGGCCGGCATTCACGCTTGTTACTTCCTGCAGTTCGGCTACCCCGGTGAAAGCTGGAAGGACATTCAACAGACCGTTTCCTTGGTTCGACTGACGCGTCCACATGACGTTGGTGTGTCCGTCTCCTATCCGCTACCGAATACTCGGTTCTATGAGAAAGTGCAGGCCGAACTGGGACACAAGCGCAATTGGACTGATAGCGACGATCTGTGTGTGATGTTCACTGCAGAATACAAAGACGTCTTCTACCACGCAATACGCGATGCATTGCACGCTGAAGTCGATTCTTGGCGCATTGCTACAGCTCGCGAACGTGTTTCCAGCCTGTGGATGCGGGTTTCAGAACTTGAACGAGTGAGCCGCAACGCCAGCCCTACACGTTTTCAGGACGACGCGCCAGAGCGGCGCAAGAAAGAAAGCTCGCAATTTCTACCGCTAGGGCAGATCGCATCCACCGGGAGGGAGGCTTGAATGCCCGACCTGCTTCTCACACACGGTTATTTTATGTTCGACGATCCCAAGGAACTGCAAATCCTGAAGCCCTACGCTCCCTTGGGGGTCCTGTACTTGTGCTCGCATCTGCGTGCCCAGGGCTTCGACGTCGAAGTGTTCGACACAACCTTCTCGACACGAGATGTGCTGTTCCAACACCTTCGCACCGAGAAGCCTTCTGTGCTTGGTGTTTACGCGAACCTTATGACCCGGCGCAATGTCGTCGACATCCTGCGAGTAGCGCGTGAAGCGGGATGGCGAACTGTGGTCGGAGGTCCCGAGCCCGGAGCCTATGCCCAAGAATACCTTCAGGCGGGCGCCGACTGCGTTGTCTTTGGCGAAGGCGAACTTACCATGGCAGAACTCCTGATGGCGCTGCGGCACGGGAGTGCCGATTCACTGACCCAGGTCGCAGGGATTGCATTCCTCGACGCGGATGGAACCATGCATCAGACTCAGCCTCGCGCACAAATTCCGAACCTGGATGCGCAGCCGTGGCCCGCGAGAGAAGCAATCGACATTCAGCGTTATGTAAAAACGTGGAAGGACGCACACGGGCAAGGCTCGGTTTCGTTCATCACGGCGCGAGGGTGTCCATACAAGTGTCGCTGGTGCAGTCACCAGGTCTTCGGCATGTCCCACCGCCGGCGCGATCCGCTGCTGGTAGTGGATGAGGTCGAGTGGCTGTTGCAGCGATATTCGCCAGACATGGTGTGGGTGGCGGACGACGTCTTCACGATTCACCACGGGTGGATCCGCAGCTATGCCGGAGAAATGAAGCGTCGGGGTTTGCATATTCCGTTTGAGTGCATCTCGCGCGCGGATCGCTTGAATGAAGAAATGACCGATCTGCTGGCGGAGTTGGGATGTTTCCGCATCTGGATTGGTTCTGAAAGCGGCTCACAACGCATCCTCGATGCGATGGAGCGAGGGGTGAAAGTTGAGCAAGTGCAGAAGGCCGTCGAATTATGCCGCACGCGCGGGATCCAGAGCGGCATGTTCCTGATGTGGGGTTACGAAGACGAGCAAATGCCGGACATCGAGGCGACCATACAGCACGTAAAGCGATCGCAGCCGGACATTTTCTTCACCACAGTCGCTTATCCGATCAAGGGCACACCGTACTACGAGCGAACAAGGGATCGCTTGGTTCAGCCTCAATCCTGGGCCCAAAGCTCAGATCGTGAACTGAAGATAAAGGGTCGTCATTCGCGAAAGTTCTACGACTATGCCGACCGGCTTCTGCGCGATGAGGTGGCGCTCTCGCGACTTGGGACTGCCAGTTCACAGAACGATGCGAGCGTCGTGGATTTGCAGTCGCGGATTCGTGCCAATCGCGAAGGCATGGCCTCGTCCTACACGGAGGTAGAGGCGTGACGTCCTGCTCCAGTGTCACTTGGCAAACGGCTGGCATGGCTTTCGACACCATCGCGGAACAATACGACGATATCTTTACCCGTTCGCTGATTGGAAGGGCACAGCGCGATCCAGTGTGGGATGTTCTTCAAAAGACCTTCCTGCCGGGTGACCGCGTTTTGGAGCTGAATTGCGGCACAGGCGAGGACGCACTGTTCCTCTCAACCCTAGGCGTATCTGTGGTTGCTTGTGACGCCTCTGAACGGATGATCAATGTCGCTACGCGCCGCATGCAGAGCGTGCCCAACAGAGCACAAATTCAGTTCGAGGCCTGCCCTACAGAGCACATTGCTGACCTCTACGACCGAGGACCGTTCGATGGACTGCTCTCCAATTTTTCGGGACTGAATTGTGTGCCCGATCTTTCGGAAACCGCACAGCAGCTTGCAAGGTTAATACGACCGGGCGGAAGCCTGGTGCTGGTGTTGTCTAGCCGCTTCTGCTTGTGGGAGTCGTTGTGGTATTTCGCGCAAGGAAAGCCGGTTCGCGCCATGCGCCGCTGGAAAGGGAAGGCCACCGCATCGTTAGGAAACATTTCTCTCGAGGTGCGATATCCCACACTGCGGGATATACAGCGAATGTTCCGGCCGTTCTTCGCATTGCGCGCACGAAAAGGTGTCGGGGTTACAGTACCTCCGTCGTATGTTGAGGCCCTCGCGCGCAAACATCCCCGGACACTGCGAAAGCTGCAAGCCTTCGATCGAAAGGTCGCGTCTTGGCCTGTTTGCCGATCGGTTGGAGACCATACGCTACTGGTGCTGGAGAGAACGCAAGCATGAGGACGGCCGCCAAATCTCGCGAATTGGCCCCGCCAGCCTTAAACGGGGTCGAGCTTGCGTTTGCAATGTCCCCAATGCGGCGGTGCCCTCGGCTTACTGCGGGAAGACGACTTTCCGCCGGAATTCCTGATGTCCTGCACCATCTGCCGCTTTCAGATGCTCAACGAAGACGGTATCTGGCGAGCACTGCCGCCGGTACGGGCTGCCTATTTCAGCCGCTTTATTCGCGAATATCAAACAGTACGTCAGGCAGAAGGGCGAGGCAGCGATAATCCCGATTATTACTTTGCTCTTCCATATCAGGACCTATCCGGCAACAACCTGCAGCAGTGGGCGATACGGTCGCGAACCTATCGATTTGTGGAGAATTCCATCCTGCCCGGTCTAGAAGCCTCGAGGCCGGGTGGGTTGAACGTTCTCGATCTGGGAGCGGGAAACGGTTGGATGAGTTATCGCCTGATGCTGCGCGGTCATCGACCAGTTGCAGTGGACCTGGCGGTAGCGGAGATGGACGGGCTGGCGGCTGGGCGTCACTACCAGCGAAAATTGCCCCGGATGTTCTGGCGTTTTCAGGCCGAACTCGACCGTCTGCCATTCGCGGATCGTCAGTTCGATCTCGCGATCTTCAACGCGTCATTTCACTATTCCGAGGACTACGCCGAGACATTAGGGGAAGCGATCCGTTGCGTGCGCCCGGGTGGCTCCATCATTGTGGCTGATACAGCGTGGTACAGCCGCGAAGAGAGTGGCCGGCAAATGCTTGCCGAACGGCAACAGGATTTTGTGCAACGCTACGGCTTCCCATCCGATGGAATCTCGAGTCTCGAATTCCTAACGGACCGGCGGTTGGACGATTTAGAACGTAATTTCGGAATTCGCTGGCAGCGTTATACCCCGTTTTACGGCTTCCGCTGGGCAATGCGCCCGCTGGAAGCAAAGTTGAAAGGGAAGCGTGAGCCGTCACGTTTTCGGATCTATGTTGCCGAGGTGGCAAGGTGATCGTCTTACTCAATCCGCGTGCGACACGCCCGCGCAACTGCCGGCTTCCATTGTCGGTGATGGCCCTAGCGGCCGTTCTGGAAGGACGCGAGGAATACGCCATCGTCGATGGGAATATCGAGCGCGATCCCACGGCACAAATCCTTCAGTTGATCGACCAGCACAACGTTGAGATGCTGGGCGTGACCTGTATGCCGGGCCCGCAGATGGCCGCGGCGATGGAGACCAGCCGCGAGGTCCGGCGACTGCGTCCAGAAGTTCCCATTGTCTGGGGCGGATATTTCCCGTCTACCTATCCGGACTCTACCCTGAATGCGGCGTACGTCGATTATGCGGTCCGCGGACAAGGCGAAGATACTCTCTTCGAGTTGCTGGATGCGCTACGCGGCTCGCGTGACTTCGACTCCATCCTGGGACTTTCCTACAAAGATGTCTTCGGTCTGCACCACCACAATCCTGAACGACTGATGAAAGGTCCGGACGCTTTCCCGTGGATGCCTTTTCATCGAGTGCCCATGCAGAAGTATCTGCGGCCATCGTTCTTCGGCAAGCGCACTGCGGTCCATCATGCCAGCATTGGGTGCCCCTTCCGTTGCAGTTTCTGCGGAGTTCATGCCACCTACGGTTCGCGCGAGCGGTTTGAGAACCCACCTCGTACGGCCGCGATCCTGGAACACCTGGTCACCAAGTACGGCGCCGACTCTGTGCAGTTCTACGACATGAATTTCTTCCTCCGCGAAGATCATGCCCGCGACTTGGCCGAGCGGCTCGCGCCACTGGGCCTACGCTGGTGGTGTGAGGCACGCGTTGACGTAATGTCGCGATATTCCGACGCCACCCTGGCTGCGCTGCGCCGCGGCGGCTGCACTATGATCTTTTTCGGTGCGGAATCGGGTTCGGATTGGGCCTTGAAGGAGATGAAGAAGGGCATCACCACGGATCAGACGCTGCAGGTGGCGAGCCGTATGAAGACCTTCGACATCATTCCGGAGTTCTCTTTCGTGGTGGGCAATCCCGGCGATCCGGAGCGCGATACTCGCGAAACGCTGCAGTTCATCCGCAAGATCAAGCGATTGGATCCAAGATCAGAGATCATCATTTATCACTATACCCCTGTCCCACAACGTGGGAGTATGTATGGGGAGATCGACGGGCAGATTGAGTTTCCGACAACGCTGGAAGAGTGGGCGAGTCCACGATGGATGGACTTCACGCTACGGATCGATCCCAACACACCCTGGTTGAAACGCAAGACCAAGGATCTGATCGACAACTTCGAGACGGTCGTCAGCTCACGCTGGCCGACCGTGCAGGACATCCGCGCGCCTCGCTGGAGCCGCGCCCTGCTGCAAAGCCTGAGCGCGTGGCGATATTCGTCGGAGATCTACGGTTATCCGAAAGAGTTGCACTGGGCGCAGCGCCTGATCGACTTGCGGCGGCCGAAGCAGGAGAGCCTGTGAGCGTCGCCATGACCTCCATTGCGAAAGACACGGTACCGAGCAGCGAGGAATGGCAGCGGGAGAAATTTGCTCTCTGGTCGAAGGCGTACGACGACTCGCCCAACCCAATGCTCTCGCTGGAAGAACGGTTTCTAGCGCCCATACTGCCTAACCTTCGCGGCAAGGACGTTGTCGACGTGGGTTGTGGCACGGGCAGATGGCTGGAACGCATAGCGAAGTCGTTGCCGCGTTCGATGACGGGAGTCGATGTTTCTCCAGAAATGCTTGATCGCGCCCGGCAAAAGCTGGCGCGGGAAGCCGTTCTCATTGTGGGCAACGCAACCTCGTTGCCCATCGCGGATATGTCCGCGGACGTAGTGCTGGTGTCCTTTGTCGCCAGCTACGTCGCGGAGTTGCCGCGCTTTGCCGCCGAACTCCGCCGAGTGGCTCGGCGTGACAGCAGAATCTACATCTCTGATCTGCACCCTGATACTGCAGCCGCGTGCAATTGGAAGCGCACCTTTGGCAGCGGACGGAAGCGCGTCGGGCTGACGACGCACCAGAGATCGTTGCCGGAGGTCATCGCTTGCTTTAGAGCGGCCGGCTTCGAGGCGACTTGCCTTTTGGAGCTTCCATTTGGACTGGATGAGCTGGAGACGTTTCGCTCCGCTGGCAAGTTGGAGTCGTTTTACGCGGCCGCTGGTCTTCCCGCGATTTACATTCTGGAGCTCCGACCCATCCGTGATTTGCATATCGTTCAGGCGGACGAGACACGAGCAATTACGCGGCTGTCCGGCGCGCGCATTTCACTGAACGAGGATACTGCCATAGTTGGTGACGTCGAGATTCGAGACCAGAAGGTCGCCTCGATATCGACGTCGTATGCGTTGAAGGCTGAACAAACCGCCGCGCCGGCACATTTGTTGAACCTTGACGGCTATGTTCTGCTTCCCGGACTCATCAATGCGCACGATCATCTGGAGTTCGGCCTTTATCCGAATCTGGGCCGCGGGCCCTATGCCAACTCTCAAGAGTGGGCTGCCGACATTCATCAGAACGACAGCGCAATCATCGCCGCGCAAGAATCCGTTCCCAAGGATGTTCGGGTGTGGTGGGGAGCCATTCGTAACCTGCTGTGCGGCGTTACGACCGTCTGCCACCATAACCCACTTCATGCAGAGATGCTGAAGGAAGAGTTTCCGATACGCGTGATCAGAAACTTCGGCTGGGGGCATTCGCCCGGAATGGACACGCAGCTAAGGACGAAATTCAACGGAACGCCTCGTAATGTCCCCTTCGTGATTCACGCATGCGAGGGATTGGACAAAGCCTCAAGCGACGAGATTTTTCAGCTGGATCGGGCCGGGTTGCTGGATCACCGTACCGTTCTGGTTCACGGTTTGGCTCTCAACGCGGAGGGAGTGGCTCTGCTCAATCGACGAGATGCTTCGCTCGTCTGGTGTCCGTCGTCGAATCGATTTCTGTTCGGCCGGACGCGCGAGCGCGAGGAGGTCATTTCAGTACGCCACCTACTCTTAGGTAGCGACTCGCCGCTAACTGCAGCAGGAGACTTGCTCGACGAAGTGCGGATCGCGCACGTCGAAGTAGGCATTCCTCCAGGGCAAATCTATCGCATGTTGTTTCAGCACGCCGCGAGTACGTTTCGGCTACGCGACGGCGAAGGAACGATTCGGCCGGACACCACAGCTGATCTCATTGCTGTGCGAGATCGAGGTTTATCGCCGGCGGAAACGCTGGCTAACCTGACGGCAAATGACATTGAGTTGGTAGTCGTGCGCGGACGAGTACAGGTCGCCTCGGAAGCGATTATGTCGAGACTTTCGCCCGACGATTTATCAGGATTGCAGCCGTTGCAAATCGATTCGGACTTACGCTGGATACGGGCGCCGTTGGGATATTTATTCCACGAAGCGGAACGGGTTTTGGGATGTGAGCTCAAAATCAGCGGCAAGCGGGTGAGGCATGTCAGCACAGCATGGCTTTGAAAACCCGGTGTTGCTGGGGGAGTTTGACGAGCGGATCAGCACTCTGCCGATTCTTGTATTGTGCGCGCACAGCCGGTGTAACTGCCGCTGCGTGATGTGCGACATCTGGAAGCGCGAGGAAAATATAGGCATTACCGCCGAAGCCCTGCAGCGGCATCGGGAATCCTTGCGTCGGCTTTCGGTCGAGCGGGTGGTCCTCACAGGCGGCGAGCCGCTGATGAACCGCGACCTGCATGCATTGTGCACATTCTTTCGCGATCTCAACATTCGACTGACTCTGCTGACCACCGGTCTGCTGTTGCAGCGGCGAGCCGCTGAAGTGGCCGCGCTATTTGACGATGTCATTGTCTCGATTGACGGTCCCCCGGCGGTTCACGATGTTATCCGCCGAGTGCATGGCTGTTTCGATCTGGTCCGATCGGGAGTCGCTGCGGTACGTGCTCGCCGGCCGGCCATGCGAATCACTTCCAGAAGTACCGTGCAAAAGCTCAACCATGCATGCTTGCGAGAGACGGTTCGCAGCGTGAAAGGGCTCGGACTCGACGGAGTCTCATTTCTGGCGGCAGACGTCACGTCGGAGGCGTTCAACAGGGCAGGCACATGGCCGGCCGACCGTCAAAGCGAAGTAGCTCTCTCCGCCGGAGAAGTCCTCGTTCTGGAGGAGGAAGTCGAGCAGTTGATCGCAGAATTCGCTGACGATATCGGCGGCGGCTATATCGCCGAAAGTCCGGCAAAACTGAGAAGGATTGTCGCCAGTTTCAAGGCCCGTCTTCGACAGGTCAAGGCCGAGTCGCCGAGATGCAATGCCCCCTGGGTCTCGGCTGTGGTTGAATCTGACGGCAGCGTCCGCCCCTGCTTCTTTCACCCGGCGGTCGGCAACATCGGCGATGCCAGCCTGGAAGAAGTTGTCAATGGAGCAAGGGCACGAGCCTTTCGACGAGAGCTGAACGTAGAAAGCAATCCGATTTGCCAACGATGCGTGTGCGCGCTCTACCGTTCGCGAGCCAGCCAGTAGCCAATATTGGTCCGGTTGTTCGTTACATAAAAGGAAATCCAACGATGGATACGATCCTGGTTATCGATAACGACTTTGCGGTGCACAAGATTCTGCGCAAGACGTTTGGCGGCTCAGGGTTTCGCGTGGCCGTGGCTGCCGATGGCAACAGCGCCATGGAAATGTTCAACGCCGACATGCCACGCATTATTATTCTTGAACCGCGTACCCCTGGGTTCGCAGGACAGGATTTATGCCGCGAAATTCGGCGGCGGTCCGAAACTGTGCCAATCCTGGTGCTCAGCACGGCCAAAACCGAAGTGGACAAAGTTTTATTGCTGGAGTTGGGAGCTGACGATTATGTTACCAAGCCGTTCAGCCCGCGCGAACTGCTGGCGAGAGTGCGTGCGGCGTTGCGACGCCTGAACCAGGAAGACACCGCAATCTATAACACCTTCAGCTTCGGAGATGTGCAGGTTAATTTCTTGAGCATGGAGGTATTCCGCGATGGCGTTGCGGTAAAACTCACGCCGCAGGAGCTAAAAATGCTGCGGTTCTTCGCGGGCAACCAAGCGCGGGTGATTTCAGATAGCGAACTGCTACGGGATGTGTGGGGCGATCGCGCCCATCCGGGTTCACGCACGATCGCAACACACATTCTTCGTCTACGCCAGAAGTTAGAAAAAGACCCGGGTAATCCCATACACCTGCGCACCGTTCACGGTGCTGGCTATAAATTCATGAAGTAGGCCCTGCGCCGGCATATGGTAGGTCCCGCTAGGCCCGAAGCCTTGGTCATCCCAGGAAACCGGGATTAGCGGAATTTGTGGTGGATAGGGATTTGCTGCATGCAAGTTAATGGTGCGAAAGGGGGGACTCGAACCCCCACGGTTTTACCCGCCAGATCCTAAGTCTGGTGCGTCTGCCAATTCCGCCACTCTCGCATCTTCTTGTCGATTATATATAGTCTCTTTTTTGGACGCTCCGGCAATAGGGGTGATTTTAGGTAGTTCGCCGCCTGATGGTGTTGTTTCCCGGTGGGACGTGGTGGCGGAACCGCCTGAAATCACACGGTATCCAGCCTCTGAACACTTCCGTCCAGTTGTCATTAAGTGTGGTGCGTCCGCCAATTCCGCCACTCTCGCATTTATCTAACTCGATCGTTCCGGGCAACTGTAGCCACCCTGCCATTGCTTGAGGGTAATGGCCGCTTGCGTTCTTTCGTTTGTCTGGCCGGGATCAATGCCCGCAGAACTGAACATCGGAACATAGTGGTTGGCGGCCTGGGCGTTTTCTTCTTACTGTGTAGGATTACGCGGGAATTTCAGGTACGGGAGGCGAACGTTTTGAATGACGATCTGGTCGGCTCGAATCGCTGTTGGGGCTTCGAAACCATGGCCCGAGTCAGAAGGATCGGTCAGGGTCTGTAGTGCGGTACCTCCAGCGGTGACGAAGTCATCCTGATCTACACCATCGCCACTTACTCCCAATCCCCCGACCAGCATGCCGTTTCGATAGAGTGGTGCACTGCCAGGGAAGAAGACGATACCGTTCTGATTGGGATTTGGTGGTTGGGTTCCCTGGGTGCAGGCGTTGGCAGTGTCATTCAAGTAGACGTTGAAGAATGGTCCCGCACCGCTGTTGTCGATTCCTGGCGGAAATAACGGCTGAGCGCCAAAGCCAATAGTTCGGTTCGTAATGGCCGTCCCTGCCGGAATCCCTGGCAAGTCCGTAGATCCCGGCGAACTGTCCGCGTAGGCGCCGGGTAATCCCGGCATGCTGCTGAAATAGATTACGTTCCTCGCTTTGGCGACGGCCACATCGATGCTGAATACCGTGGCGTCCCGCATGCGATACAGAGCGAGCAAGTTTCCATCCAAGTCCGCGACCGCGATCATCATCCTCGCAGTCAACCCAATCGGAAGCCGGATGACAGCACGGGTGATGTTTGCAGTCGCGACTGCCTGCCCCACGATCGCCTTTACATCATCCTGCGAAAGGCCGCCATAGGAACTGGCCGCAGGCCCGACCAGGTATCCCTCGGGTGGAGGGCCGGAGCTGGCTGCGGGGCCGATCGAGTAAGCGCCATTGAAAGGCCCGGACGTAATTCCACTAGGAGCGGTTGTCTGGTTAACAAATGGCAGGGCAATGCCATTGATCACGACTACTCCCGGCGGGGCGGGGTTGGCTCCGAAGCCAGCTCCTACGGCGCCGGAATAAGCTGCATATTCCGCAACATCGGGGGACGAAGCCACCACACCCACACCACCGATAAGCGTACCGTTCTCGAAGAGAGGCACCCCACCCGGATTCACCGCGTTCGGATCGCTGTCATACACGTTGGCTTTTCCAGTGATGATGCCTAACCCTGGGGTGCTTCCATTGATGAGGGTCGCAGGCGGAATGGCCTGGCCAGGCAAGAACGTAGTGTTGAAGGAACAGCCACGATTGGTATTTTCAATCCCATATAAAGGAGCGTTCGCGGTACCGGCAACTCCGGGAGGGAAATGGATTCCGCTGATGTAGCGAACCGTGCGCGAAGATAGCGGGGCTTGATTGTTGCTGAAGAAGGCTGCCGTGCGCGCCAAGCCAACCGCCAGATTATTCGCGTCAGGTGTTGTACCGAAGTTACCATCGCCAGTTGCCGGTGCTCCAGTCGTATCGAAAACGGCGAGGATATTGCCGAGCCTGTCGGTTACCGCGACGACGATGGGAACGTTTACCGCTTGGACGGCAGCATGTACCACGGCATCGACATTTGCTGCCGTCAGGACAGGAGGAGCCGATGGTGCCGGAGGAGGATCGCCGGTCCCACCGCCGCTAGACATGGATCCGTTTCCGCCGCAGGAAAGCAGCATAGAAGACAAAACAATGCCGAGCATCGCCAGACAGCTAAGCCGCGGCAGACGTTTTCTATGCAGCATCTTTCTTCACTCATTAAAGAGGGCGGTTTGGATCTGTGCCCTCTTGGCTTATGCTGTGGGGCGACCGACGGAGTAGACCGCACTTCGCCGTAGCAAGACTCTGGACTTGGCTATTAAGTCCGCCATTATGACGACATTTGCGCCGAAGTCAAGGAATGCTTGCTACTCGGCCAGTGTCGTGATATCAAGTAGGCCCAATATCTCTCAGTAAAAGGCTATTCCGTACTTCTGGCGGTGAGGATGCGAGCTGCACGGGCCTCGCTGTTTTGGAAGGTTTTGGTGGCTGCGAATGTCTTGCCATGCACGCTCGCGGCGGCAATGGATACGCCCGTCCAGCAAGGCCTTCCGCCGATCTCCAGCTCCTCTTCGGTAGTCATGTTCCAGCGTATTCCGGGACATTCTGCGGCGAATAGCGCTTCCGTACAGGGAGTGGCGCGCGACGTGGAGGGCCGTGCGTTGTCTGGCGTGAAGATTACCGCCATCCGGGGAGGCGTTGCTGTCCGCAGCGTCATCAGCGACAGTGAAGGGATCTTCCGCCTTTTGGATTTGCCATTGGGCACCTATCAATTGCAGGCCGAGAAAGACGACTATTCCCCACAAACGTTGTCCGGTGCGCAATTGGCGGGTGGTGAACTGTTAACGCTAGAGGTGCGACTGCAAGCCACCACCACGCCTGCACCATCGAGCAAACTGGCGATGGGCTTGCCGGGGACGAGCGGCGCCACTATGCCCGAAACGCCGTTAGTATCGTCCTACCCTTCGCCGATTCAAACCTTACAGCCGCCGGTACCGTGGCCGCTCGCCGATGTTCCGGGTGAAATTCCACCCAGTAGCGCCAACTTCTCACCTTCTCCTGATCGCTGGGATGTGACCATGCCGGCGTGGAATCGCTATGGAAAACCCGGCGAATATCCTTATGTGAAGTCCCACTGGTACGATCCGTTCAATCGCAACAAGATCAAGGGTGATCAGCCGATCTTTGGCCAGAATTGGTTTTTCAACTTCACTGGCACGAGCCTATCGGGCATCGACGTGCGTCGTCTGCCGGTTCCGAGTGGCGTTTCAGCCGAGCAGCCCAACAGCGAAGGATTCTTTGGTAAGGGCGAGCAGTTTTTCGCGTCGCAAAGTTTCCGTTTGTCATTCGATCTGTTTCAAGGCGACACAAGCTTTCGTCCAATCGACTTTCGCATCCGGATCACACCGGAAATCAACCTGAATTTTCTGCAGACACGGGAACGCGGACTGGTCAATGTTGACCCTACAAAGGGTATCGATCGCTTCGACTCACATACGGGAATGCAGGAGGCATTTGTTGAAGCCAAGATTCACGACCTCAGCCCGAATTTTGACTTCGTCTCGGTTCGAGCCGGCATACAGCAATTCAACAGTGACTTTCGCGGGTTTATCTTCTCGGAAGAGCAGCCTGGTATTCGCGTCTTCGGCAACCTGCGGTCCAATCGGCTTAACTACAACCTGGCTTACTTCTACTTTCTGGAGAAGGACACAAATAGCGGCCTGAATACCTTCAACCAACGACACCAGCAGGTATACGTTGGCAATCTTTATATTCAGGATTTCTGGCGCCAAGGGTTACACCACCGAGTTCAGCTTCCTCTACAATCGCGACGACCCGAGCCTTCACTATGACGAGAACGGGTTCCTGGTGCGCCCTGCGCCAATTGGGGACGTTGTGAATGGAGGTGTCATCGAACACGGTATCCGCGCTTACTATCTCGGCTGGACGGGCAACGGCCATATCAAGCGCCTGAATATCAGCAACGCGTTTTATCAAGCGCTGGGTCACGACACCTTCAATCCCATCGCAGGCAGACCCGTTGACATCGATGCGCAGATGGCCGCAGTCGAACTCTCGGTGGACAAGGATTGGGTTCGCTACTATACGTCCTTCTTCTATGCGTCGGGCGATTCGAGCTACCGATTCGGAAGCCAGCGCAGCGGTACCGCGCACGGCTTCGACACCATCGTCGACGACACAAACTTCGCAGGGGGCGCTTTCAGCTTCTTTGACCAGCAAGGAATCATGCTGACCAGTACGGGCGTCAATCTAACCAATCCGGCCAGCCTATTGCCCAGTTTGCGAAGCAATAAGGAAGAGGGTCAGGCGAACTTCGTCAATCCGGGAATCTATATTTTCAATGCGGGCGCGGATTTTAACCTGACGACGAACTTGCGGGCCTTCGCGAATGCCAGCTATCTGCGCTTTGATCGCACCGAGCCGTTGGAAATTCTGCTGTTCCAATCCGGCATCCGGCACAGCATTGGCGAGGATGTTGGCTTCGGAGTGAAGTACCGTCCGAAGCTGAATGAAAATATCTGTGTCACGGCAGGAACAGCTGCACTGTTTCCCGGAGCTGGATTGCAGAACATCTACAACAACAAGGTGCTGCTCTCGGGATTTGGGACGCTGGCGCTGACGTTCTGATCATGAATCGAATGATGAGGTTGTCCTCTCCAATTCGCGTCCATCGAATGGCAGCTGACTGTTGCGCTGGTCTGCGCAGGGCTGGTAGCTTCTGTGCCCGGATTTCGTGGAGCTTTATCGGCAGCACCGGCGACATGCCAGGCACAGTCAGCGCCAGAGCAGCAGACACGAGTCGACGATTCTGCTCAAGCAATCTCAAGCAGATGTCAACTCAGAAGTCCGACGGCTGCATAAGCTGCCACACCGCAACCGACAGTCCCGACGATGCACACGACGGGAACGGTGCGCCTCGGTTGCACGGATTGTCATGGCGGCAACGCGCAGGTCTTCCTGTCAGCCGGGACTAGTCCGAGCAGTCCCGAATATCTGGCGCTGACCAGACAGGCGCATCCCCAGCCGCGCATTCCGGAGAATGCCTGGAACTCTGCCAATCCGGTTCGCGCTTACACAAAGTGGCTGAAGGAAGATCCCGATTACATCAAGTTTGTGAATCCGGGCGATCTGCGCGTTGCCGAAGAAACCTGCGGCCGGTCCGGCTGCCATGCTGCCGAAGTGCAGCGCGTTCGCACCAGCATGATGACGCACGGGGCGATGCTGTGGGGTGCTGCTCTCTACAACAACGGCGCCTTCCCGCTAAAGAACCCGCACTTTGGCGAAAGCTATAGCCGCGACGGGACCCCGCAACGGTTGCAAACATTTCCCGCCGCCGACTGCGGAGGAGACGACGCAGAAGGGCGTACTGCCGTCGCTCGAACCGCTGGAGCGCTGGGAAGTCTCGCAGCCCGGCAATGTCTTGCGCGTCTTTGAGCGCGGCGGCGAGAAGAAGCCCGAGATTGGCAATCCCTTTGCTCGACGAAGATCCCGGGCGTCCCGACGTAAAGCTCGGGCCACGTGGCTTTGGAACAATCCTGCGCACCGATCCGACATTCCTGGGATTGCAGAAGACGCGCCTGCTCGATCCGCTGCTTTCTTTCCCGGGTACCAACGATCAGCCCGGAGACTACCGCGCCAGCGGGTGCAGTGCCTGCCACGTGATCTACGCTAACGATCGTTCGCCGGATCATTCGGCGGACTACGCCCAGTACGGCAACCTGGGACACACCGCAACGCTTGATCCGACGATCACAAGAAATCAGTCAGGACATCCCATCAAGCATGAATTCACGCGCGCCATTCCCTCCAGCCAGTGCATGGTATGCCACATGCATCCCGGCACGAACATGGTCGCGACCTACTTCGGACTATACCTGGTGGGACAACGAAATTGACGGCGACAAGATGTATCCGGCCAAGCAACGCCATCCCAGTCCAGAGGAGCAGCAGCAGATACAGAGCAGAAATCCCGAGCGGACTGCCATCCGCGGTCTATTGGTCCAATGTCGATTTTCTGGAGCAGACGGGGACTCCGGAATTCAACAAGAACGCTGAAGAACACCCAGTTCGCCGACTTCCACAGCCATGGATGGATTTTCCGCGCGGTATATAAGCACAATCGCAACGGACAGCTGCTGGACGCCGAAGGCAATGTCGTTGCGTTTGACGATCCTGACAAGTTCGGCAAGGCGGTTCACCTGAAAGACATTCACCTGGAAAAGGGAATGCATTGCATCGACTGCCACTTTGTGCAGGATGCTCACGGCAACGGCAAGCTTTATGGAGAGACACGGAACGCAATCGAGGTTGATTGCGTTGATTGTCACGGCACGATCGAACAGCGCTCTACGCTGACGACTTCGGGCATTGCGGCGCCAGCCGGTGGCACACGTCTGGAACTGCTGCGAACGCCGTGGGGCGAGCGCCGCTTCTATTGGAAGGAGGGCTCGCTATTCCAGCGCTCCATGCTCGAAAAGGGTCAGCAGTGGGAGGTGGTGCAGGTACTGGATTCCATCACTCCCGGGAACGAGTCACTACAACGAGAAATCGCAATTGGCTAAGACCATCGAAAAGGATGGCACGACATGGGGTGATGCTCGCGTGGAGCCGACCAAGCTGGCGCACGAGAACAGCCGCATGACGTGCTACGCCTGCCATAGCTCGTGGGCACCGACATGTTACGGCTGCCACCTGTCGATGACCGCCAATCAGCGCATGCCCATGCTGCACAACGAAGGCACAATGACGCGCAACTGGACGTCCTATGACTTCCAGGTGTTGCGCGATGACGTTTACAGCCTTGGGATCGATGGCACGGTCACGGGTCATCGTGTTGCTCCGGTGCGCTCCGCCTGCGCCGTACTGGTGAGCTCGCAGAACGCCGACCGCGATTGGATCTACTACCAGCAGCAAACCATCTCCTCGGAGGGCTTCAGCGGTCAGGCGTTCAGTACCTTTGTTCCGCATACGGTGCGGGCACGGGAGACTAAGGGATGCACGGAATGCCACGTTGCCCAGAGTGGCGACAACAATGCCTGGATGTCGCAACTGCTTCTGCTGGGAACAAACTTCATGAACTTTATGGGACGCTACATTTATGTCGCCACCGGAACCAAAGGCTATGAAGTGGTTGCCGTAACGGAGCACGATGAGCCGCCTGCGGTCATCGGCAGCGACCTGCAGAAGCTGGCGTATCCGGACGACTATAACCAACATATCAAGAACCAGCGAGAGCTAAAGGAGACCTACGGGCACGCAGGAGCCGACGTTTTAGATGTCCAGGCCCGCGGAGAATACCTCTATGCGGCTATGGGCAAAGGCGGTCTTCGCGTCTACGATATCGCCAACATCGACGACAAAGATATTTCGCAGCGGACGATAACCGCTCCTGTTTCCCCTCTGGGCCAGCGTTTTTATGTGCCGACAAAGTACGCGATGGCGGTTGCCACGCCCACCACGCTGGGAGTCGATCCCTTGCGCACCCAGCGCCCGGAAAATGAAGAACAGAAGATCAACTTGTTGTATGGCTTTCTGTACGTGGCGGACAGGGAAGAAGGATTGATTGTTGTCGGCGATCCGAACCTTAAGGGTAAGAGTCCGGGAGTTGGTACTCTGCTGGATGGCAATCCCACGAACAATTTCCTGAAGCGCGCGGTCACCTTCAATCCAAATGGCGAATTGAAAGGCGCTCGCCGCATCACGATCGCGGGTACTTATGCGTACATACTTTGCGACCGTGGGCTGGTGGTCGTGGATCTTAGCAACCCTCTGCAGCCTCGCGTTAGCTCCGAAATCGGCAGCCCGTTCTTAGACGCCCCGAGCGGGCTCGCGGTCCAGTTCCGCTACGCGTTTGTCGTCGACCGCGAAGGGCTCAAAGTACTCGACATTACTCACCTGGACCATCCTGTGCCGGTCTCAGGGGCTGTGGTTCCAATCGAGGACGCGCGCAACGTCTATGTCGCTCGTACCTACGCCTACGTCTCCGCCGGCAAGCAGGGAGTCGTCATCGTCAATGTGGAACAGCCCGAGCAGCCGAAGCTCGATCAGGTCTTCAATGCCGGCGGCGTGATGAACGATGTAAACGATCTGAAGATCGGAATGGTATCTGCGGGCGTCTTCGCCTATGTCGCAGACGGCAAGAATGGCTTGCGGGTACTCGAGTTGTTATCGCCGGCGAATGATCCCACGTTTTCAGGGTTCAGCCCGCGCCCAACGCCCAGATTGATTGCCAGCCGCCGCACCGCTGGACCAGCGCTGGCGATTTCAAAGGGCATCGACCGTGATAGGGCGGTCGATGAGAGCGGAAATCAACTGGCGGTGTTTGGACGGCGCGGCGCACGGCCGTTCAACTTGCAGGAGATGCAAACCCTGTTTCTGCGAGACGGAAAACTATACACCGTGACGGACGGCCCTCCCGGACCGCCAATGTCGTCGACAGAGCCGCAACGTGCTTCTGCTGGAGAATCTCCGAGCGCGAAGTAGCATCTTTCGGAGACGCTCGACTACAGTCCTGCCGACGATCCTCGCAATTGCTGAATCGTTAGATTGTTCTTGGGGAACTGTTCTTTCCGCCAGTTGTGGTATTGATGGCACTCCGAGCATCGTCCGTCGGCCGCATCGTGCTCAGGGCCAGCCTCCTGGTGGCAACCACGACAGGTTGCGATGCCGGGCAACAGAATGTCTGCCGTCTGACGGCTCTCCGCGCTGCGAGTGTGGCAACTGGTGCATGCCAGCATTCGATGCGCGTCGTGTCCGAAGTCAGCATGATCAAGCCAACGCACCGGGATTGCCGATTTTGCCACCGCGGGAACCGGCCCATTGCCCGGAATCATGGTGTGGCAGAGTTTGCAGCCTTTGTCGAAGAGTAATCGATCCGCGTAAGCCACCTGCCATTTGATCCATTCCTCGCGCGTCTTCGGCGGGGGCGGAAGCGAAGCCGGAATACCGGCAATGATAAGTGGTCTCGGTAACGGTTCTGACATCGCATTGGGATGCTGCGCGATGTAATCGGTGTATTTCTCGATCACAAATGCCTGCACGACTTCCGGCTTGTCATGCGGAACCGCCTGGTTAAAGCGAGAATCAAATTGCAGGTCCTTTATGTGACATCCGGCGCACTGCGTCGCATAACGAATCGGTGCCATATAGGCCCGCGAACCCGCCTGCCGGCGCAGGTCAGCTCGCCGGGAGTGGAAACGGTTTTCACCTCGCCCATCGCGTATGGCCAAGTTCCTTCTGCGCCCATCGGACGGTGGCAATCCTGACAGGTGAGTTGCACCGGACCGTTGGGACTGGCTAATTTCGGTTGCAGATGCGCGTAGTGGTTCAGCTTGATCGTGCCGGGGTCGACGGCGCCAGGTCGCAGAGGCGCAAACTCTGGATGATGGCGATCGAAGTCGCGGATGCTCTGGTAGTACCTAAGCTCGCCAGTCTTGATATGCAAATTGGTGTGACACTGGGCACAAGCGGAATCGCTAGTGTGCGCCAGTCGTAAAGAGCCTTTATGCTCCACATGGCACGAGCTGCAAGTCGGAGTGAAACTGACCTGCGTCGGATGGTGTCCCGGGGCATCGTGACAGGCCAGGCAGGCAGTGTCTTTGACCTCCTTGCGAAAGGAGCCGTTCTCAGTGACATGACAAAGCTCGCATTTTTTGCCGAATACGGCATGCGAAGCGGAAAGTGGGCCGCTGCTGTAGATTTTCTGACCAGCCGCTCGCTGCGAAGTGAACCAGAGAACCGCCAACACCGGAATCAGTATGGACAGGTATAATCGCCATCGCCGCAACGGGTGCGGATGGCTGAAGTACATCAGATCCATGCGCTTGGCGAGCGTCTTGGTTGTGCGAACCCGTCGCGTCATCATTCGCCTCAGTATCGCAACGCTACAACTGCGTGTACGGCTCCCAACAACAGCAACGCATAGGAAAGCGGAATGTGCACCAGCAGCCAACCGTGTAACACGCGGTGGTAGCGCGTCTGCGTGTCCAGTTCGCGCTTCTCCTCGCAGATGTTTTCCAAGTCAGCGACGATAGGGTGAAGGGTAGAAGGAAGCAGCACGCGCAGCCGCTGAAACTTGGCATTAGAAGAGGCAGGGTCAGCAACCGCCAGCTTTCCCGAACCAGACCTGCTCCAGAAATGGCCGCATCTCTTGCTGGAAGAACTGCCGCAATTCAATATCGGCTTCTTCGTTTACTTGAAGGCCCGACGCCACCGTCAGACCGCCAATCGTGCCCGCACCTGCGGCGGCGGCCCGCTGTTCCACACTTGCCTGCGCAAGGTTCCCGGTTAGCGCAGCGGAAGCCTCCTTTACCAGCCCCTCAGCTTCATCCACCAGTTGCGTGCGTACTCGTCCAATCTGTTCGTAGATTGTCTCCATCGGAATGCGCTCGGTGGTTAAGCGCGGCATGTAGTGCTGAAGAACAGCTCCGAAAATCCCGCTGAGAAAGACCACCAGGAAGATCCACATCAAGATGTTGGTGAGGCCGAAGCCAAAGCGAAATCCGGCGTGAAACAGGATTAGAGGAAAGCTTATGGTGCCCAGCCAGAGATGGCCGCGCATCCAGGCTTGCGCTCTGCCGACGCGCAGGATGGGAAACTTCTTGCGCGCTCCCAGGAGTCCGGCAAACAACATGAACGCCGATCCGATACTCCCATAGGTAAGTCCAATTACGCTGCCGCCGCTGGGTCCTTGGGGAGAGCTGTGACGATACGGCACGTATACCAGCACTGCGATGATCAGAAGCCCCAAGCTACCAATAAACCATCCGCGGTGCGTGCGATCGATGCGCAAGGGTTACAGCCCCCTTTTCGCGGAGGCAGGTTGCTTCAATAAACCGCCGAAGAATTCCGTGGGATTGACGCGGTGCGCGGCATCGTGTGGACAGGCATAGACGCAGCTAGGTTCCGCATGATCAGTGCACAAGTCACACGAGGTGGCCTTCACCCGAGTGCTGGCGATCATTCTTCCGGGATGGGTAGGGTCGTCCGTCTCAACCGCGAACGGGTGCATGTTGATGTTCCCGTACGGGCAATTGTTGGCACACTGACCGCAGCCGATGCACCAGTCCTCGATGATGACTTCCAAGCGAATTACGGCGCCGTATGGAGCCCACAGGGCAGCCCACCATGCAGAGAGGGTCTCGGCACTGGCGGCACGACGTCGCCACCAGGTACTTATCGAAACGAAGTCCTTCGCGAATCAGGCGGCTGACACCGTCGTGGGCGTCGGCGCAAGCTCGGACGCACTGGTCGCAGCGGGTACACCGGTCCAGGTCGAGGATCAGCAAACTTTGCGCTTCCATCAGCCCTTGATTCAGGAACTGCTCGACGGGAACGCTCTCGATCGCCAGTAGTTTCTGGTGATTGGCTGCCACATGCTCGGCTGCAACTTGTTCGAGTTTCTGGCGCACGTCAGGGAATCGCTTCAGCATGAGCCGGAAGTCGTCGCCCGGAATCCGCACTACCTCGACATGATCGAGTGCGGTGCAAGTCGCGGTGCGCGTTGTATTGGCAAGGAAGGCCATCTCACCGAAGTACGAGCCACGCGCCAGGTAGGCCAGCACAATCTCGCCACCGGGCCGCTGCTCCGTAACCTTTACGAACCCCAGGCGGACGAGGTAGAAGCTATCGGCTGGCGCGCCCTGGCTGCAGATGACCTGTCCCGGCAGATATCGAATCAGCTCGACGTGTTCCTTCAGACGCTCAATAAAGTCCGGCGACAGCGAAGCCAGCATCGGTACGCTTCGCAGATGCGATTCCAGCGCGCGCTGCTTGTAGGTGCGGTCAAGTTGCTCGCGGAAAGTCTTGTTGCGCTGCATGATGTCGAGGACGTTCCGCAGCATCTCGAGCATCGTGCAGTCGGTTGCGGCCCGCACCGTTGCCGATCGCGGGTAGTAACTCATGCACGTCATCTCGCCGAACAGTTCACCGGGACCTAGCTGGGCGATCGGATTGTCATAAGGAAGATCAACCGATGCATCGATGGGAATGGAAGCCCGCGCCCCCTCGTCTTTTCTCGGATGATGTTCGCGAGTGGCGAGAAGGCTCTTGAGCTTGCTCAGCAGCCCGTGCGCCCCGCCTTCGGTCCTGACGTGCGCCATCGGACTGGAAAGATACACATCCGCCGTTCCCTCGAGAATGTAGAAAGCGGTGGCGCCAAAGTCGCCTTCGCGGCAGATGATGTCGCCGGCGCGGAATTGCCGTTCGACAACCGCGTTGCGGTTCAACTCGAGAAAAGTTCCAGAGACGTTCTTGAAGATTGGAAGTGTCAGGAGAACTTCGGCGTCGACCGCATCACCGGACAAGTGCGTGCCGATGATCTTCCGATTGGTCAAGGCACCCGTAGGACACGACACCATGCATTCCCCGCACGAGACGCAAGTGGAATCGCCCATCGGGAGGTTGTTATCGAAGGCGATGCCGGCCTGGTATCCCTTGCCGCGTCGTGCCAGTACCCAGTTGTGGCGAATGGCATCGCAGCCACGGATGCAACGGTCGCAGAGAATGCAGGCCTCGTGATCGACTGCGATGGCCAGGGAGGAGTTGTCGTGACCCCGGGGCGTGCTGCGCTTGGGGAAGCGCGGATGCTCGATGTGTGCCGCAGCGGCTAGCGTTTCCAGTTCGCAGTCACCCGAATGCTGCTGACGGGCGCAAGGGCTGGGATGGTCAGCCATCAAGCAGTTCCAGCAAAGTGCGCCTGACGGACTGCACTGGCTCTGTATTTGTCTTGACCGTCATCCCAGATTCAGCTTGACGTATACAGGAGGCCGCATAGACCCTCCCGCCCACGTCCACAACGCAAACGCGGCACACGCCGACCGGATTTTCATTTTGCTGGTGACACAACGTGGGAATGGGAATTCCATTTCGGCGGGCAGCATCGAAGATGGTCGTACCCAGCGGAACGGAGACGCCGGTTCCGTCGATCGTCAGCTCGATGTCGGGCTGTGCTGTCGGCTGCGTAGCTGTTCCGTCAGTACTCATTGGGCGCCTGCTGGCTGCGAAAAGCAGACTCCGCCGGGGCAGCGATGCCGGACAATATGGTCGTCCACTACGTCGGGAAAATGCTTCAGGATCGAAGCGATCGGCACGGGAACGACTTGCCCTAACCCACAAATCGATGCCACGCGCATGGCTGTCGAAAGTTCGTCGAGGGTTTGCAAATCCTCTTTGGAACTGCGGCCTTCTGTCCACCCTTTCAACATCTCGACCATTTTTTGCGAACCCACTCGACAAGGCACGCACTTACCGCAGGACTCGTTCCGGTAGAAGCGAGTTGCGTTCAACGCCATATCGAGCATGCAACGATCCTCTCCGCAGACGACGATTGCTCCCGAACCCACCATTGAGCCGGCCGCGGCCACCGCGTTCCAGTCGAGAGGAAGATTGGCCATCGATGCGGGCAGGTATCCCGATGATGGGCCCGACGGCGCGTAACGCTAGCATCTGTTTCCCGTCCGGAATGCCGCCGGCATATTGGAAGATCAGGTCCGAGTACGTCGTACCCATTGGCACTTCGAAGATCCCCGGACGTACAACGTCGCCGCTGATACCGACAAACTTCATTCCCACCGAGCCGTTTTTCCCCTGGGTCTTGTACCAATCCAAACCGCGCGCCAGAATTACCGTGGCCAGGGAAAACGTCTCCACGTTGTTGATGACTGTAGGTTGATCCCATAACCCATTCGTTCCGGGGAACGGAGGCTTATTGCGGGGCTCAGAACGTTTGCCCTCGATAGCTTCGAGCAGACGCGCTTTCTTCGCCGCAGATATAGCCACCGGGACTGACGAAGATTTCCAGGTCGAAGGTGAGATCGCTGCCCATCACGCGGGAACCAAGTACTCCTTCGCGATAGCAGCGGTCGAGCTCTGCCTGAAGAATGTCCTTGGAAGTTTCGTATTCGTGACGGATGTACAGAATGCCCTTCTGCGCTCCTGTAACCAGGCCGGCGATAATCATGCCCTCCAACACCAGGTACGGAAGGTTCTCCATGATGTGCCGGTCTTTGATCGTGCCGGGTTCACTCTCATCGGCGTTGCACACGATGTACTTCGTGGAGCCGGGAGCGTTGCGCACGATCTCCCACTTCATGCCGGTGGGAAATCCGGCGCCTCCCATGCCGCGCAAGCCGCTGCTTTTCAGTGTGGCAACGATCTCCTGCCAGTCCCGCTTCTCCATGAATCGGCGAACGACTTGATAGCGTGCCGAGCCCGTTGTAAGGATCGCAGGCCGCTGGAGTGCGCTCTGGGTTAGCGCGATGCTCGGGGAGCGGGCCGCCCGCCAACAGGGTTCGCACCATCGCAACCGCGCCGCGGCTGTCCACGTCAGCGAAGATGTCGTCGTTCACCACAATCGCGGGCGCGTGATCGCAACGGCCCAGGCACGAGACTTCGCGAATTGAGACTTCCTGCGGATCAGCGCCTCGAAACGCAGCTTCAAGGTCGGCCTTCAACCCGTCGGCTCCGCGCAAGTGACAACTCATATCTGCACAAACCCGCATGTCGATCTTTGGCGGAGGCACAAGATGAAAATGAGGATAGAAGCTGGCAACCGCGTGAATCTGGCTCAGAGGCGTTTTGATGCTGCCAGAGAGTGCTTTTAGCTGCTCGGCCGGTAGATAGCCGAATTGACGTTGTATGGCTCTCAGCTCTTCGAACACGGCAGCAAAGCTCCGCTCCGGAAGATTAGAGTGCTCAATTTCAGATGGTGCGGTTAAGAGAGGCGCAAATCGTATAGCAAAATCTGCTGTGATGTCCAGATACGAAATCAGGTTTGCGGAAAATCCGCCGAACCGTCCGATAGCTATCTCTTCGCACTTCTCATTGCTTTCTGGACAAATTCGTCGTATAAACCCTGCACCTCAATAGTTTTAACTATCAGGCCCTCAAGCTGCGGCGGGCGGAGGGGACTATGGCAATCGGCTGGAAAGTCTGCTGGTTAGGGTCCCTCATCTTACCTTGGATGTTCAGTGCAACGGGATTCTCACTAAATCCCGGCGATACTCCTGCGTCTACTGTCGGCAAGTACAACGGCCCGGGAGGCTGCGCCGCCAGCAGTTGTCACGGCAGCGTTCAGCCGAAGCTAGTTACACGCATTCTCCAGAACGAATACAGCATCTGGATCGCTCAGGATAAGCACGCCAAGGCTTATGCCGTGCTCTCAAACCCCGTCTCGGTGCGCATGGGGAAGATTCTGGAAATCGGACCGCCAGCCCAAGCGCCTAAATGCCTGGCTTGCCATGCCCTTTCCGTGACTCCCGACCAGCGTGCACAAACATTTGAACCTGGACGACGGCGTCAGCTGCGAATCCTGCCACGGTCCGGCCTCGGGATGGCTGGGTCCGCATACGCTGCAAGACTGGCCTCACGAGAAGTCCGTTCAGCTTGGACATGTATGACAACCGCAACCTGATCAAGCGCAGCGAGAAGTGTCTGAGCTGCCATCTCGGCACAGCCGACAAGTTTGTTGACCACGAGATGATTGCCGCCGGCCATCCTGATCTCACCTTCGAGATCAGCTACTTCACCTTCTACATGCCGCAGCATTGGAAGACGCCAGAGCAGGACAATGCGTGGCGGAGCGTGCAGGCATGGGGGGTAGGACAGGCCGTGCAGCTGCGCGAGTCGCTTTATCGGCTGGCGCGGCGCACCGAATAGCCCCAACTGGCCGGAATATGCCGAACTCGATTGCTTTGCCTGCCATCACAGCTTGACCGTCGGCCGCCGACAGTTGGCGGCAGGATCGCGGACTATAGCGGCACGTCGTCCGGGCAATCCACCGTGGAATCAGGCGCGGGTTGTCGTTTTCCGCGACTTGGTCGAGGAGACTTCATCCCGATACCTCCAAGCGACTGAATGACGAGCTGCTGAAGCTGGCGGGCCTGATGAACCAGCTGAACGGCAACCGGGGGGAGATCGCCGCGACCGCCAAACATGCCGCTACGCTAGCCGGCGAGCTAGCCATCCAGCTCGACGGCCAGGCATATGATCCCGCCTTAACGCTGCGCGTCATGCGGCGCATTGCGATGGACAACAAGATCATTGCTGCCGACGGTGAGCGATCGGCAGAGCAGGCGACGATGGCTCTCGACGTTCTTTACCGCGCATATCAACAAAACAGCAAGCCAACGGACGCCGGGGTTCGCACGTCACTGGACGCCTTAATTCAGATGGTGCAGCAGAATCCTTCGGGGTATTCGGCCCCACGCTTTGCCGCGCAGATGCAGAAAGTAAGCGACGCACTGGGTCACTAGATCACACCTATCGAGAACGACAGCGTTTCGGCCTGACGCGCAATCGTTGAACGCCCGCGCCATTCCTGGCGTACGATTGGCATGAAAAGTCAGACATCGACTCGCGCCAACGATCGAAGATCGCCGCGGACGCAGCTCAACCTGAGGCTCGCACCGCGGAACATCTGCGTCTCGCTGAGCCGCACGCGGGAGGCGTTGCCCCCTGGCGAAAGTGGGGACCGTATGTCGGCGAGCGCTCCTGGGGAACGGTGCGCGAGGACTACAGCGCCGATGGCAAGTGCCTGGGACTATTTCCCGCACGACCATGCGCGCAGCAGAGCGTATCGCTGGGGCGAGGATGGCATCGCCGGCATCTGCGACCGCTATCAGTTGCTCGTCTTCGCGCTTGCATTCTGGAACGGCCGCGACCCGATTCTGAAGGAGCGGATGTTTGGCCTGACCTGCAACGAAGGCAACCGCGGTGAAGACGTTAAGGAATACTGGTTCTACCTCGACAATATCCCCACCCACAGCTACATGCGGATGCTCTACAAGTATCCGCAGCGCGAATACCCCTATCAGCAGTTGGTGGAGGAAAACCGGCGGAGGCAAGGTGAGCGCGAATTCAAGCTGCTGGATACCGGCGTCTTCGATGACGATCGGTACTTCGACATCGTCATCGAGTATGCCAAGAAATCGCCGGAAGATATTTGCATTCGCATAGAAGCTTTCAATCGTGGGCCGGACATGCGCCGAACTGCACATGTATTACCCCATCTATGGTTTCGCAATACCTGGGCATGGACCGATCCGCGCGGTGGCGAGCCCATCATTCAGAAAGGGCCTCCGGCAAAGATCATCTAAGCCTGCTGGCAGACGATTCGAACGGGCCGCGGCTGGAAAACCTTCAATTTCGCTTATAGTCTCGGCCAGCGATATCTATATGGGCCGGCAGGCGGCAGAGCTCCTGTTCACGAACAATGAAACAAATGCGGCACGCGTCTTGTTCCGCGCCAGCCGATCCGAATCTTTACGCGAAGGACGCCTTTCATCGGTACATCGTGAACGGCGAAGCATGCGTGAATCCCAAGCAGGTTGGCACGAAGGCCTGCATTCACTATTCCTACAAGGTTCCCGCGCAGGGTTCGGTCGTCATTCCTTTCCGACTGGTAGACGGCGAGGTACGGCAGCCCCTTGTCGGATGTCGACCAGGTCATCGCTCAGCGAAGCAAGGAAGCCGACGAGTTCTACGAAGCGATTCATCCTCCCAAAGCCACGCCAGAGGAGAAGCTGATTCAACGGCAGGCTTTTGCCGGCATGTTATGGGGGAAGCAGATCTACCTTTTTGATGTGAACCGCTGGCTCGATGGCGACGCAGTTGCTCCGCCGGAAAGCTCGCAAGAAAATTCGCAATGTTCATTGGCGGCACCTGAACTCCATGCGGATCATGTCGGTTCCGGACAAGTGGGAGTTTCCCTGGTTCGCGGCATGGGACTTGGCTTTTCAATGCACCACCTTGTCGCTGGTGGATCCGGAGTTCGCCAAAGAGAATCTCTGGCTGTTGCTGTTCGAGCAGTTTCAGCATCCGAACGGGCAAATTCCCGCATACGAATGGGAATTTTCCGATCTGAATCCGCCGGTACATGCCTGGTCGGTCTGGCGCGTCTATCAGAACGAAAAAATGCGCACTGGCAAAGGCGACACCGCCTTCCTGGAAAAGTGCGTCCACAAGCTGCTGATGAACTTTGCGTGGTGGGTAAACCGCGTGGATCGCGAAGGCAACAATGTTTTCGAAGGCGGATTTCTCGGTCTCGACAACATCACCGTCATCGACCGCAGTGAGAAGCTTCCGGGAGGCGCTGCCTTGGAGCAATCCGACGCCACCGGATGGATGGGCTTCTTCTGCCTGTATCTCATGCGAGCTGCGCTGGAACTGGCCAAGACCAACAAGTCTTATGAGGTGCTGGCGACCAAGTTCTTCGAGCATTTCGTGTATATCGGCGCGGCCATGAAGAAGATGGGCGGCCGCGACTATCAGCTTTGGGACGAGCAGGACGGCTTCTTTTACGATGTGCTGCGCCTTCCCGATGGCACTTTCAAGAAGTTTCGCCTGCGTTCCATGGTGGGCTTGATTCCGCTGTTCGCCGTTGAGGTGCTGAACCGTGAAGATCTGGATCCGCATCCCGAGTTTCTGGCCAATGTGGAATGGTTCATGACGAAATCGGCCGGACCTGGTAGGGCATGCCTGCTATTACGCTCGACGGCTCGCGCTACGTGCTGTCGATCGCCGATCCCGAACAACTGGGCCGCATCCTGACATCGCCTGGCCGATCCGCAGGAGTTTCTGTCTCCCGTACGGGATTCGCAGCCTCTCGAAATATCATGAGGAGCACCCCTTCTGCTTTGGAGGCAAATGTGTCGGCTACGAACCGGGCGAATCGGACGAGAAGATCAAGGGGGGCAACTCGAACTGGCGCGGGCCGATCTGGTTTCCGACTTCTTATCTGCTGATTCGAACCTTGATGAAATTCGGGCGCGAGTTTGGAGAGCAACTCATGACCTGGGGTACCTGAGCGTGACGGCGACCCGGTCGTGCCGATCACGCTGGCCTGCGAGATTGCGAATCGCATGATCAGCATCTTCAAGAGAGGTCAAGACGGACGGCGGCCTTGTTTCGGCGTGTACGAGAAATTTCAGACCGATCCTCACTGGAGGGATTGTCTGCTGTTCAACGAGTACTACCATGGGGAAACTGGTCAGGGATTAGGCGCGAGTCATCAGACCGGCTGGTCGGGACTGGTCGCGAACCTGATCGACGAATGGCGACGCTAGCAAGAATGTTGGTTAGATAACAGCACTGAACCACGGAAGGCCCCTGGGGACTAGGTATGGCAAACGCGGCGGTACGGCTCAAATTCTGGGGAGTGCGTGGATCGATCCCGGTTCCAGAGCGCGATTATCTTGCGTATGGTGGCAATACCACCTGTGTGGAAATACGGGCTGGCAAATCCATCATCATCATCGACGCCGGAACTGGAATACGCAGCTTGGGGATGAGCCTTCAGGAAGAATTCGCGGGATCAAAACTAGATCTCCACGTATTGTTGACCCACTTTCACTGGGACCATATTCAGGGGTTGCCATTCTTTGCGCCGCTTTACTCGGCAGAACACGAAATCAACTTTTATTCAGCCCACGCGTCGGACACCCTTCAGTCTCTTCTGGAAGGCGAAATGTCTACGCCCTACTTCCCAGTCGACTTCGACCTGCTACCGGCAAAGAGAAGTTTTGCCAGCCTGACAAAGAATGGGCTCCGGCTTACCGACGCTACGGTGTACCCATTTGCCATGAATCATCCCCAGGGAGCTACTGGATTTCGCATCGAAGCAGGTGGCGTGGTGATTACTCATGCCAGTGATCTTGAACATGGAAGCGCGGAGTTCGATAGGAGCCTGCGGGAATACGCTGCGAACAGCGACGTTTTGATCTACGACGCGCAGTTTACGCCCGAAGAGTATCCGTCCAAGCGAGGCTGGGGCCACAGCACATGGCTGGAAGCGACGCGCGTTGCGCAGGACTGCAATGCGAAGCGCCTTGTCCTGTTTCATCACGATCCCGCACATGATGACGCCACGATGCACGAAATCCTGAATCAGGCACGCCAACACTTCGCTAACACGGACGCCGCGCGAGAAGGGATGGAGATCACCTTCTAGTTGTCGGCAAGGGTCGCTCGTATCCGTGTCATGAAGCCTACAAAACAGCCAGGCAGACCGAAGGTGATCGTGAGATGAAACCGTGACCACCAGTAGACGACTCATCATTGGGTGTTGTCTGATGCTCGCCGTCGGAGCGATTGCGGTCATCGGTTATCGGATCATCGGTGGCCCCAATGTATCGCTCCTTGATGCCATGTACATGGCTGTCGTGACGCTCTCCGGAGTCGGTTACGGAGAGATCATCGATTCCTCGAGAAACCACGCCCTGCGCACATTCAACATGTTTATTGTGCTGATCGGAGTGGCCGTTGCCGTTTATGTTTTCTCGCAACTTACAGCCTTCCTGGTCGAAGGCGAGCTACGCCACCTATTCCGGAGGAACAGGATGAAGAAGCATATAGCCGATCTCAGGCAACATTACATTGTCTGCGGCCTGGGTGAGACGGGCAGGCACGTGGTGGATGAACTTCTGAAAACGCAAACGCCGTTCGTTGTGATCGAAAATTCGACGGAAGCCATCGACCGGATAAAGCAGAGCCATGATGAACGTTATAACGACTTGCTATATGTAACTGGAGACGCTACGGATGAAAAGATTCTTGAGCAAGCCGGTATTGATGTTGCAGCGGGATTAATCTCTGCGCTGCCCAGTGACAAAGATAATTTAGTGATTGTTGTCGTGGTTCGGCAGAGAAATCCTGCGATCCGAATCGTCTCCCGTTGCACCGATCTCAGCTATGCCGAGCGAATGGTCAAAGCGGGCGCCAACTCTACAGTCTCGCCTAACCACATCGGAGGACTCAGAATGGCCAGCGAACTCCTCAGGCCGGCCGTCGTAGGGTTCCTCGATCTGATGTTGAAGGAGAAGTCTCGTACCTTGCGCGTTGAAGAGATTGCGCTGCCGGTCTCCTCAAGCTGGGCAGGGAAGACCCTGGCTGACCTCGATCTAAACGAGCGCTTCAGTCTATTGCCGTTGGCGGTAAAGCATCCGGGCCAGGCAGATGAGCAACTGGTTGTGAATCCGCGCGGAAAAACTACTGTTGCCGCGGGCGCCGTCATCATCGTTCTAGGCGACAGTGCGAATCTGAGCCGAGCCCGGGCTGACGCCGCTCAGTGAGAACAGAAAGATTCACTTTTCGCCCAGTGTGAAATTAATCCCTCCGAAGTATTTGAAGTTGTTCTGATTGGCGCTGTAGTTCTTATATCCAAAGCGCGTCACCTGATAGTCGACCTCAGCCAAGCGAATCTGAACGGTTTTCGACAATGGAAGGTCGATGCCTCCGCCAACATCCATGGCGAAAGCATTGCTCGTGCCATTGCCCGTCAGAAGATTGGAGCCATCTCCCCTGGCTTTCAGCACCGAGCCGAAGCCTTTGGAGTGGGCTCCTCCATAGAGGGATTCGACAAAAGGCTGCAGTTTATGCGAGCGCCACTTTATCTGGGGGCCGAATTGATAGGTGAACAGGTTTGCGCTGGCCGAGCCCACATATCCCAGCTCGTGCAGGGTGGTGCTCCAACCCGATGCGAACTCATAATCCATGAGCTCAACTTTGAAGCCGAACCAGGAGTTCACGTTGTAGACTAACGCTCCGCCGCCGCCATTGAGGTTTTCACTGGTAAGGGATGGCAGTTTCGGGTGGAAGTTCATGTAGGAATATCCACCCGAAACTTCAACCTCAGGCAGGGACTGCGCAGCTGCCGCGATAGCCCCGATGAATAGAATCAACCCGACTGCAAGACAAGAACTCTTTCTCACTCGCAACTCCTGGTAGACCCGGCAGCTTTGAAAAGCTGCCGTGTTTTACTGCCCCAACGGGGTGACCGTGACCGGAACGACCGCTGAATACACAGTCCCATCGCTTCCCGTGCCTTGCACCAGCACTTTGTACGAACCGCTGGGTGTAGTTTGCCCCACGCCGCCGCAGCCAATTCCAACCAGCAAGATAAGTATCGGCAAGAGGATGGCGAGAATTCGCAAAACCTTCTTGCCACGTCTGGATTTCTTACCCAACGATCCGAGCAGAACCAGGCCCGGTATACCGAGCCACAATGAGGCATAGATGCGTGTGCGCATTCTTAGCCGCGCGAGTGTGCAACCCGTTATCGTTAGCATTGTCGTGCCCGGTGGTGCACCGCAAGTGCCCCGGAGTGTGGTCATCGTGGGGCTAAAGCTGCACACGCCGCCGATCGCCCCAAGGTCTTCACTGCCGGCGATGCCCGTGCCGGCGACCAGCGGGCAGGAGATGTTGTTTATGATCACCCCGGAAAGGCCCCAGAAGCTTACTTGCGTGGGAGGAGCGGCTCCGCCCGTGGGCATGGTAACCGGAGGCGATAGAGAGACCACCCCCAAGCCTAGGGAAGCGGAGTGCATCAGCCCGCTGGCGTCCTGCGCCTGTACGGTAACGGTATAGTCGCACGGCGGGGTGTTGCCACCAACGGTGATGGTGAGGGTCGTGTTCAGATTTCCCGCGGCAAGTGAGCCTGAACTCGGCGGATTTACCGTGCAAGTCCCCCCTGAAGGGGACGGGCTGACGCTACACGACAGCGACACCGTACCGCTATAGCCGTTAACAGGCTGGACCGTAACGTTGATGGTTTGCGCGAAGAAGGGATCGTTGTTGTTGTTGTAGGTCTGCGTGATCTGTACAGAGCCGGGAGAAATAGGCAGCAGCGTGAAGTCACCGCACCCCGTAACCACTTGCGGAGGGTTGTCCGTCCCGTTACTGGGAAGATAATTCTGGTCGCCACTGTAGCTTGCGACAAGCTGTGAATGTGTGCCGCACGCCAGGAGCGTGGTCGAGCAAATTGCCACGTCCAGATTGCCCTGCTGCACTAGCATCACGCCGGTGCAGCCCTGAATAGGCGAGCCATTGTCGGTGAAGCTTACTGTTCGGGTCGGACTCCCTCCGAAAGCGCCGCTTACCGTCGCCCTGATGGTAACTGAGTCCAGGTAAATAGATGGATTAGGCCCCGACGTCACTGACACAGTGGTTGTGGCAGGGTTGACTATCTGAGTGAGGCACGCAGACTGGCTGGGTGCGAAGTTAGTGTCGCCGCTATAGGCGGCCGTGATGCAATGGGTTCCTACCGGTATCGTTGAGGTCGGGCAAGATGGCACACTGCCATTCAGCAATGCAAGCCCGATACAGCCCAAGATCGGGGTCTGATCGTAGCTGTAGGTTGCCGTGCCCGTGGGAGTACCGCTGCCCGGAGGAGGTACGGTAACCGTGGCGTTGAAACTTAGTGGTTGCAGATACGAAGACGGACTCGGGCTTCGCCCGTGAGGGTGGTTGTCGTCGGAATCAGTCCGTCTCCTTGGCACGGGAACGTTGTTGGAGCATGTAGCGTAGAAGCTGCCGTTGGGTGCAAAGTCGCTTTGCACATTCTGCTGCCCTACGCCGTAAACCGGAATGTCGTTGAGCTGTCCAGTCGATATTGTGCCGCCCAGAAATATGCTGACCGTGTTTCCGGAGCCCGAGGCGCCGAAATTGGTGACGGCGATGTCCGGGCCTCCATCCCCATTGAAATCGGCAGCGACAACGAAGGACGGACCGCTGCCCGCCGGATACGATTGTGGCGGGCCAAATGTCCCGTCGCCTATTCCGGGAATCACCGTCACCGTGTTATCGGTCTGATCGGCTGTAACCAGGTCGGCGATGCCATTGGGGTTGAACACACCGACCGCAATGCCGTAGGGCCCGCTTCCTGTCGGATATTCGACCTCCTGTTGGAAGGTGCCATCACCATTTCCGATCAATACGCCAACTTGCGACGGATTGTTGCTCCCAGAGTCAGTCACAGCCAAGTCAACGATCCCGTTGCCTTTGAAATCTCCCGCAGCAATGCCCAGAGGTCCAACTCCTACACCGTAGGTCTGCTGCGGCTGAAACGTACCGTCGCCATCGCCCTTATTGATGAATACGCTGATGGTATTGTCATTCTGATTGACCACCGCCAGGTCAGGGAATCCGTCACCGTTGAAGTCAGCCGCGACGATGCCGTAGGGACCGCTGTCAGGACCGTTGCCGGTTGTGAGGGTTAGCTGTTGGGGGAAAGTGACCCGTGCCGTCGCCCAGCAATACGGTGACTGTGTTGCCCTTGCCGATAAGCCAGTTAGTGACCGCCAGATCGGCGTTTCCGTCTCCGTTGAAGTCGGCGACCACGATTCCCACAGGACCATTGCCCGTGGGAGTGAGGATTCGTTCTGCCTGGAAGGTGCCGTCGCCGTTGCCCAGCCGCACCTCGACCTTGCCGTTGGCGGAATCTGCGATAGCAACATCAGCGTGGCCGTCGCCGTTGAAGTCTCCCACGGCAATTCCTACCGGAAGTCCACCGATTGTGGTATTGATGGGCGGCTGGAAGCTGCCGTCGGCATTACCCAGGAGCAGAGAAAATGTGCTGTTGACGCTGCCCGCATAGCTGGTGACGACCAGATCCGCGATGCCGTCTTCGTTGAAATCCCCCACTGCAACTCCAATAGGAGCGGGCCCTGACCCATAGGTCTGTTGTGGCAGGAACGTCGCTGTGCCCGGTCCGGGAACATTGATGGTGCCAATGTTAAGTCCCTGTTGCGTTAGGTTGTTCAAGGGTGCCGGGCCGTCGAGGTCCGCGAATCCATAGCCGAACACCGAGAGGTTGAAGTTATAGTCACCATTGGCGGGAGTTGCGGTGAGCGTGCTGACTGTTGGCTCGGTCCCGGTGACCGTGAGCGGCTGGCCGCCGATTGGCTGCCCGAAAAAATTGCGTTTCTGTTGTACTGCGCTGTCATCGAGTACGTTCCAGGACCGAATCTCGTTCTTAGCAGCAGCCGTCGTCGTGGCGAGCCGAATGACTGGACAGTTCCTAAGAGCTGGTTTCCGCTGAAAAAGCTCACCGACCGATTGGTACAGGGTTCTGGTTTTGGTCGATGAACGCGGCCGTTAGACTAACGGGCGGACCAGCGGCCGCCGAAGGGGGAGTTACTCGAAAGCGTGGTCGTGGTCTGGTGGGCAGGTCCGCGCCGAAAGGGTAAAAGACTCGGATGGAATCGTGCCGACTACCATTTTCGGATGCCGAAGACGGACCCAGAGTGACAATCAACTCCGGAGTTTTCATCCCAATAAACTGGATGGCCATTGTTCGTCGGCGTTCGACACGTTTATCCAGTACGTCCCGGCATTAAGGCTAGGACCAGAGAAGATGCCAGATTCTGTGCAGATATTGTATCCAACTGCCGTTGGTTGAGCAGCCACTCTGCGTGAAGTTGACCGTCCGGTCAAAGTAAGCTAGTGCCGCCGAATTCGCGTGGAGGTGATCGAAACTCTCGGCCGACTCCAGAACATCGCCCGGGGTGAGCCAGCACCAAAACTAAAGTCCAATTATGAGCGCCGGCGGTACTCGCACGACGAAGCTGTCGCTGACAACAAAGCCGGAGTTAATGGTCCACACTTGTGACGGTGCCATTGATCGGGCCGTTTTCATAGATGTATGGACCATCGGTTGCAAGTGGGAGTGTGTCTTGCGATCGGACGTCGTCGAAGTATTACGTCGTGACCTGTCTAAGCGCGGAGTTAGTCGGGGCAGGCGCAATCGCCTGTTGTGAAGGCAGGTTCTGTCCGGCCGAGAGGCAGCACAAATCCGGCCACTGTCAATAGTATGCGATGGCTGCCAGCAAAGTTGTCCGAACGCCGCGAGCGCGAGAATGCTGCGGTGAACTGGGATTCAACGCCGCTCTGGGACGGACGAAAGCAGCCTTGCGAGCGAGACGTGACACGACGAGAGACGGCAGCGACGCACCATTCGACCTCCACCAGCGGTGTGGCAAAATTCCGAGGCCCGCGTGCACTAAATAAAAGAATTTATGAGAGTTGAGGTGCGACAGTAGCACTCCCATATAGCAGAGTCAATGACAATTTAGTCCCGCTCGGGCTCTACTTCGACTTCATGATAGGCACGCCATCCCAATCTTCCGGCGGCGGATCGTCGAGAAATTCCAGACATCGCTGCAAAAGAACTTGCGTCGGTCCGTCAAGGGGATCATTCGGCATGATTTGCCCGAACTTTCCCGCAGCTTCCAACCAGTTATGAGTGCGATAGCACTCCAACGCGGCATTGTAGCCCGTTAATAGCGCCTCATATCGGTGCTGGTCGGCTAGTGGTGCGAGCAACTCATAAATCGTTACGGGATGGTTCTTACCCTTAACCCTGATCTTGTCGACCTCTCGAGTAACAAATCGACCTTTCACCTGCTGGTAGGTGCTTTCACTGATCATGATAGGAATCCGGTAAAACCTGGTCATGCCCTCGAGACGGGAGGCGAGGTTCACGTTGTCGCCCATGGCCGTCCACGACAGACGCTGCTCAGAGCCCATGTTGCCGACGTTCACCAGCCCACTATTGAGGCCGATTCCAATTTGGATGGATTCCATTCCTCGCTTGCTCCATTGCTGATTCAATTCCGCGAGGCGTGCCACCATTTCGAGAGCGCAGCAGCAAGCGTGATACGCGTGATCCTTCTGCGGATACGGCGATCCCCAGAAAGCCATGATCGCGTCGCCAATATATTTGTCCAGCGTGCCTTCGTGGCGATAAAGCACTTTGGTCATGGCATCGAAGTATTCGTTAAGAAGACCTACGAGATCGTTCGGGCTCAAACGCTCCGAGATCGTTGTGAAGCCACAAATGTCACTGAACATCACGGTGAGATCCTGCACCTCACCGCCCGCCCGAATATATCTCTCCGGATCCTTTTCGATTAAGGCGATAACGCTGGGAGAGAGGTATTGCGAAAACGTCTTACGGATTCTGCGCTTTTCGCGCTCTTCGAAGATGACGCGGAAGCTCGAAGCCGATACGTACGATATCGCCAGCGTCGTAGCTGGAACGACGAAGCTGTACCATCGGCCCCAGTGGACGAAACTGAGGTACAGGAACCCGCTGAAGCCGGCGAGCACCAAGACGAACGTGACTGTGGCAGTCAGCGGGCGGCAGCGACCGAACCAGACGCCGAGGACTGCTCCAAATAACACGATGAAGCCGATATCCACCATCTCTTCCCGGAATCCTCGGACTAAGAAGGTGCGGTGCGGCTCATTGCTGTGCAGAAGATTGTCTAGTGTATTAGCGTGCACCTCCATCCCCATGTAGGTCACGCCGGCCTTCCTGAATGGGGTAATGGGTGTGTCTGCCATCCCCAACGTTGCGGCCCCTACCAGAACGATCTTGTCACGAAAGGTGGCTGCCGGAACGTCGCCCTTGATCACGTCCACCATCGAGTAGTGAGGGTAGGAGTTGTAGGGGCCAACATAGTTGATGGAAGCTGTACCGTCGGGATGGGGATGGAATTGGTGTGCTCCAAAGTCAATGCGCTCCATTCCGTCCGCCGATATGTAGGCCGCAATCTTCTGGTCGGGAATTCCCTCGTACTGTCGCAAAGTCTGTAACGCCAGGGAAGGGAAGTAGTCGTCGTCCTTATAGCGAATCACCAGTACAGCCCGACGCAACGTCCCATCAGAGTCGGGAATGATATTGAAGAAGCCATAGGAAGCCGCCGCTTCGGCAAACTTGGGCAGGTTCACTTCCATTCCGTCCGCGACGGAGCCGCCTGCCTGAACCCACGCTCTGAGAGACATTGACGGCCTTTTTGCCGGAATTGGCGGCCAGTACCTGCGGAAACGCCTTCGCCCAGACAATGTTGTAATACGCCTCCTCAACTTTCGGATCGGTGGCCTTGCCGGGATCGCCCATAAGAAATAAGTGTCCGAGTACGACGTTGCCGCTGTCGCTTAGCGCATCCGCAAACTGTGTATCGACGTCGGCCTGCTGCCGCAATGCCTCGACTTGCTTGCGCATCGCGGAATCGCCGGCAGTTGGCTGAAGCTGCTGCAACATAGATAACGCTTCGCTGCTCTCAGGAAGCGAGAACAGCTCGTCGAAAGCGACCACGGCTGCGCCATCTTCCTTCAATTTATGGAGCAACAGGGAATAAGTGCGCCGAGGGAGAGGGAATGAGCCGATCTGGGTGATTGTCTTCTGGTCGATGTCGACGATAACGATGCGCGGGTCTGCCTCACGCGCTCCACGCAGTGCGAAGCGCAGGTCGAGCGAGCGCTGCTCGATGTCGCGGAGGAAAGCAAAGCCTGCTTCCCGGTTGTCGCCGATTCCGGAGTAAACGAAGAGAAGTAGCCCGATTACCGTCGCCACCACGGCAATAACGCCGTGGGTGTGCTGTGAAATCCAGGCAGTCAGTTCATTTCGAGAGCGCATCACTCAGCAGCGCGCTACTTGCAACCGCAAGGCTTCGAGCTCGAATTAGCCTGCGTCAGGCCGACGGTCAAACCTGCGACGACCGCAATCGCCGCGAGGGTAATGTTCCTTCCGCGATGCGACTGGCCGCCCATCTGTTCCGGGACGCTGGTGTCGCGCATGCTTGTATCTACTAGCTTCGCGGGAGCAGCCACGGGTTGGAGTCCTACCGCTGTGGTGGCGTCAACCACGACCATCTGTCCCGCCGATACCGAAGCCGCAACCGCATTACTTGATTGGTTTGAACTGTCAGAAGCGGATGTCGGCGTAACGGAAACCAGACCGTCATAGCAAATCACCGTCGTCTGATTGTTGGCGTACGCGACGTAGAAGTCAGTGCCGATCACGCCGATAACAGCGTTCGGGGTTTTGACCTGATACTTTCCTCCGGGCTGGGTGATCTTGACGACCTGGTTTCTGAGCTTGCCGTAATCCAGATCGACCACCGTCTGCTGCGACTGAGCATCGTGCTGAACCACTCTTAACTGGCTGTTGGAGCCAAGAGTCAGGAGAGAGCCGTCGGTGAGGTTCGCACGCAGGCGCCCCTTAGTGTTTGTCTGGAGCAGGTCGTTCCACTGCAAAGTTGCCTTGACGGCCACGGGCTGAGCATTCCGCGTGGCGCTTGGGACCACAGCGCCTACCACACCAGCCGTTTGATCAGGGGGACTGCCCCACGCCGGCGCTACTACAAGAAGCAGCGCTAGCGCGGTGGAAAGTGATGATTGAAACATGCAACTCTCCAATCGGCGCGAAGTTTTCCGGATGATTGCTGCATTGTCTACTAAATGCTGGACAAGTCAAGGACGTTCTACGTACCTGCCGGTTCCGGGAGTTGCAGCAATGTCATGATGCCTGACTAAGAAATGTTCAGCGTTCTCGTCATTTCGTGGTCACTGTCTCTTTGAAGAGCGGCAGTATGGCGGAGCCCCCGCGAGTGCGATCCGATGATCCAGATATTCTGTTCCAGCTCGATGGGACCCTTGTTGACACCGTTTACGAATACGTTCTGACGTAGCCGTCTGGTCTAAGTCGTCGGATCTAAGAAGAGCAAATATCCCCTTGGTGGTCTGCAATCGGCACGTCGGTACGTCGGCGCGACGTGACGGTTGAGGCGCTTTAATGCTATAGACAGCGCACGATTACTGGCCTAACGTTCACCCATCATTTACATGTAGCTTTTGTTGCTCTTGGCCTTGGGCCATGCTCCTGTCTAGCCTTATTCGGGCCGCGTATTTCATACACTCATTTCTGAGAAGCGCCAGCTTTCGTAGAAGTACCTACACCAATAAAAACATGGAGGATTTACAAGGATGACGATGAGCATGAAGTGTAAGAATCTGGCCGCCCTTTGCATATTGGGAACCGTTGCGGGCTTGGCATTGCCGGCGCTGGCCCAATCGGAAGTAAAAGAGAAAGCGCCCATGTACTGCTATGTTGGCGAGTGGGCTATCCCGCGGGCACAGTGGGCGGACATGGAAAAGGCCGACGCTGCGGATCAACCTGTACTGCAAAAGGCGATGAGCGATGGCCTTTTGATCGGATTCGGTTCCGACGTAAATCTGGTTCACCAGGTGGACGGCCCAACCCATGATGACTGGTGGTGTTCTTCCTCAATGGCCGGCGTGCTGAACGTGCTTGACCAGTTCTACAAGAGCGGCAGTTCGACCACCTCAGTTCTCGAGAGCGCAACCAAACATTGGGATGACGTTCTGATGAGCCGCTACTACAACTGGCATTCCGGAACGGTGAAGGCTGGTTACAGTCATGGGGCAGCCTACAAGCTAAAGGCCGATGCGCCGGAAGATGCTATCGACACGCTGGCCAAGAATGCCATGGTACCCCTCATGGAGAAGATGCTGGCCAATGGCACCATCAGTGAGTACGAGATTGACACGCAAGCGGTCCATACTACTGCTCCAGGTACGTTCTACGTCTTCTATTTGTGCCAGAATGGGGACGGAATCGACAAGATGAACGCGGCCCTAAGGGATACCTTGAAGAGTAACCCACTGATTAGTCCTGCATTCGATTCCATGGTCGACTTCACGGTGCACCGGGACTACTTGGACCGCAGCAACGCGACCTACAAATAAAACCCTTGCGCCACGCAGTCGAAACCTTTGTTTCACGATGGGGAGCATGTCGTTGATGACGGCAGCTCCCCGAATTTTTGGGGCGAGCAGAAACACCTTGCGAAAAGCAGCCTTTCCACAGACAATGCAACCGACCCCCATCCACTTAAGGAGACATTGATGAGCATTGCATCAGCAATGGCGGTATGGCAGGACCGGGCCCTCAATCCGTTCGCCGGATTCCTTGGCAGCGGTTTCTTTGTTTTTGCGTTAGCGGTGGCCGTTATTGTCTTCATCGGCTGCTGGAAAGTGTTTACGAAAGCCGGCCAGCCCGGATGGGCGGCTCTGATACCGATCTACAATGCCTACATTCTCTTGAAGATTGCGGGCCGTCCGGGATGGTGGCTGCTGTTGTTCCTGGTCCCGGTCGTGAACATAGCCATCGGGATTATCGTGGCGGTCGACGTGGCCAAAGCGTTTGGTCAGAGCGCGATGTTCGGCTTCTTCTTGTTGTTTCTATTCGGTGGAATCGGTTACCTCATTCTGGGCTTCGGCAATTACAGCTATCGAGGAGTCAGGACGATGGCGGCAACGGCCTGAGAACCTTGGTGGAAGACTCCATCGCTCAAGGGCGTATCGCCGGGGTAGTGCCTGTCTCCGCGCCTGCATGTTCCCGGTACGTCGGCCGTTCGTCAAAGAACGCATCTGTGAGCGATGTCACTTTAAGCGACTGCTGCAGTTGGGCGAGAGCAGCCGCGCTCCTCAAATGGACGATCACTTCCTCGCCCGGCAGCAAATCGAAATAGTTGTCGGAAGGCGTTACGTCGAGATCGCCGAACGACTAGATAGACATCGCGTGCCAGAACCGGTGAACGCAACGTAAGGATATAGCCGTTCGCACTGCCCGCTATGCTGCTCTGGATTGGGGGCTTCGGAGGCAGTTGCAGATTGCGCGTCCGGTCGAAGAAGAGTTCGTTGCGCGAGGCCGTCTTTCCATCCACCAGCAAATCAAGAACCATGAACGTACGATCCGCGCTTGCAGAGCCGAGAGCATCGTTTTCACTCACACTGAAATAGACGGCGCTCGACTGTGCGGGAACCTGTATGTCCTGCGTTTTTTCCATCAGCACCTTGCCGTCGAAGTCCAGCAGTCGCGTGCGAATCCGTGCATTGGTCGGCTGTAACTTGTCGGAGACGACATAAACGTCAATGGCACCGTCGTGCGCGAAGGGTGAAATTAGCAGATCGGCATAAAATCGCCGCGCGTAATATTGCAGCGCCTTCCATCGGCCAAAGTAGTCGATGCTCGACCAGGATGCGACCGGCCAGCAATCGTTCAGTTGCCAGAATAGCGCGCCCATAGTGCGCGGGCGGTTGCGCCGCAGATGTTCTGCGCCGACCTTGATGGCTTCTGCCTGCTGAATCTGGCTGACATAAACAAACGATGGAAAATCGCGCGGCTCGGGATACTCCCGCAGCATGTAGGTCAGAATGCGCTCATTGCCGCCATGGTTCTTCTGGTGCGATTTCATCACAGTGGAGTCGATGGTCAAATCGTTCTGGCCGGCGAAACTTGCGATGGTGCGCATCTCGGGAAACGACTGAAAGCCGAACTCCGACATGAAACGCGGATCCTGAAGGTTGTAGTTTTCAACGGGCTCCAAATTGTGCCACACGCCCCAGAAATGCATGTCTCCGTTATCAGAACTGCTAGGCGGAGCTTCGAAGTCGGCGCTTGGCGAACTCGGCCAATAGGGAACCGGCGTCGCATACTCTTCGGCGACGCCCTTGAGGATGTCGTGGAACAGGACAAGATAATCCTGCCAGACCCGTTCCCGCTGCGGAGGCGTGATCGACTCTTTGAAGATCAGGCGATCAGCCCACGCCAGCCATCCCGCTTCGATCTCATTATTGCCGCACCATAGAACTATGCTGGGATGATCGCGCAGCCGCTTTACCTGCTGCGTGGCCTCCTCGCGCACGTTCTGCTGGAATTCGGGATCACCGGGAACCATATCGCCGCCGAAGATGAATTCCTGCCAGACCATGAGGCCAAGCTCATCGCAGATGTCGTAGAAATCATCGCTCTCGTAGATGCCTCCACCCCATTCGCGCACCATGTTCATGTTGGCGTCGCGCGCAGCCTGCAGGATTTCGCGATATCGCGCGGGCGTCACCCGGCTGGGGAAGCTGTCGAAGGGAATAACGTTCGCCCCTTTGGCGAAAATTGGAATTCCGTTCACGACGAAGGTGAAGCTCTTGCCCCACTGATCCGGCACTCGGCGCAGTTCCACAGAACGCAATCCGGTCTTGATCTCGGTTTGCGCGATCACGGTCTTGCCAGCTTTGACCGAAGCCGAGAAGCGATATCGATTCTGGGCGCCCGTAGCCTGCGGGATACCACAACTTTGGTGCAGCGATGCGGAAAGGAACCGCGACGTGATTGATGCCGGCGTCAAGCTGGACGCTCTGGCTTGCAACCGTCTTGAGAACTCCGCCGTCAGCGGCGTCACCGCTGAGGGTGACTGTCGCCGTTTGCGGATGACTGGAGTCGATCTCGACCTCCGCCGCCAGTTCGGCTGTATCCCGCGTGACCTGTAGCTGGTGGATATGAAGGTTCTCGATGCGGGCGCTGTCCCATGTCTCCAGCCGAACCGGCTTCCATATCCCGATGGTCACGTAGCGCGGTCCCCAATCCCATCCGTACTGATACGGCGCCTTGCGCGTGTAAGGAGCGGTGGCAACATCCTCCTCGTTGCCTTCGTTCGCGGTCGACACGGAAGGCAGAATGTAGGGAAGCGCCTTCACCTTCGGGATCATGGAGGTGATGGGCGAGTGAAAGACGATGCGCAGCGTGTTCGGCCCGATCTTCAACAGAGGCCGTGCCGCGACACGCCACCGTCGGAACATATTGTCCGTGGTTAATATCTGCTGCTCGTTCAGAAATACTTCGGCGAAGGTATCGAGCCCTTCGAAGACCAGATCGACATGTTCATGTTGCAGAGTGGCTGCGTCGACTTGGAATGTGGTTCGGTACTCCCAGTCGGTGAGCCCTATCCATTGCAGCCGCGATTCGTTGTCGCCGTAGAACGGATCCGGTATAAGACGGGCGGCCAACAGGTCCGTCTGCACGACGCCCGGAACTTGCGCCGCGTGCCAGGCGCCCATCTCAGGGCGTTTGTCGGCATTGAGGGCGCGAAATTCCCATCCTGAGTTCAATTCTCGCGATGCAAGTTCGGAGGCAAGCGCCGACATAACGAAGCCAGGCAGAATGAGGACTAGCGGTATCAGAATCGATGGTAGAAGACTCGTCAATTTTCGCGGCGAGATCAGCATTCGGGGAAGCAGTCGAATCATCCGCGATACTGCACAAACAGACTAAGACAACCCGCGGACGATTGTGGAACTCTGCTCGTAGTGTGATGCGGGCAGGCTGGGGGGCGGCTGCAATTGGGCAGAAGAAAGGGCTCCCGGATGGGAGCCCGTCTTCGTTTATTGATTGGTCCGTGTTGTCTTACCAGATGGCAAGGGAGGCGCTGTCGATCCACTCGTGGTAACCCTGACCGCTGGCGTTCACGTCGATCTGCCATTGCACTCCTACGTTATCGCTCCAGCCAAGATTCTTGGCATGGCCGGTGATGTTGACGGGCCTGCTGTTGCCGTCGACCACCAGGGTTACAAAGGTGTAGGTGTGCGCGCTGGTATTCGTGGTCATGTACCACTGAATGTGATGCCACGTGTTCGGGCTGAATCTCGGACACGTAAGAGAACTCTGGACCCAGTGTCCGGAGGCCTCATCCCACGTGTCCCACTTACCCGACGGGTACACGCACTCAGTGCCGATCATGTAGTTGTATCCATGGACAAACTGGAAGGCGTCGAATTCCAATGCCTGAGCAGCATTTTGTGAATTGCCGTCCAGATAAACCCAGAAGTCCCACAGAAAATTGTGCACGCTGTCGTTGGCTCCGACCTTCTGCCAGAACAGCGCGTTGCCCCACACGCCCGAGTTGTAGAACTCTGAGCTGGAACCGCTCCGCGAGGGTGAACTCTGATGCTGCGACATCCAGTAGGTACCGCTGCCGCTGCCGCCGGCGCAACCGGGATCGTGACACCAGCTCCAATTACCACGGTTTTGAATGTTGTTGAACCAGATGGCGTTGCCCGGAGGCGTGGGCAGGCCGTTGCCGCCACCGCCACCTCCGCCGCCGCTACCGCTCACCACGACTGTTTCGGTCTCATCGCCATACGCACCGGTATTGTCCCAGGCGCGGGTTACAACCTGATGATTGCCTTGCGATGCGGTGATGGATGCCGTGATGGAACTGGTCGTGCCGGCGGTGTATACGTTGTTGCCGTCGAGATAAATGTGCCAGCCTACGATCTGATGGCCGTTGCTGGAAGCGTTCGCTGTAAGAGTAAAAGGAGTGCCGACTTGCTGATTATTGCCTGGGGTGGTGACGGTGACGTTTACCGCGGCCGCGGTCAAGGAAAGACCAAAACAGGCCGTCAACAAGGCAAGATACTTCATCGGTTGGATTCCCTCCGTTGAGTAGTGCGGCCAGAAAACAGGTAGCGCTCGAGGCCGCGTGCTCAACAGCAGCCGATGAGTGAGTATCTCGTCCGGGGAGCCGAAGACAAATCGGGGGATGCTCTTAGATGAAGTACTTACTTTTACTGGTACATCCAGAGTTGAACTAAGTATCCAAATCTTAGAAAGCAAGGCCTTGAAGCGGTATTTCGACAAAAGGTCGGTCCCCGCTGTCAAGGCGGGCAATGATAAGATTTTCGTCGAATGGTTACTTTCGTTGTGCTGCGTATCGTAGCGGTCGTCCTGCTCGTCGCGGCAAACGCGTTCTTCGTGTCGGCCGAATTCGCCCTGGTCAGCGTGCGCGAGACTCGGCTGCAGCAGATGATCGCCGCGCATCGCATTGGTGCGCGTACCGTCCAGAAACTCCATCAGAAGCTCGATGAAGTACTGAACGCCGTGCAGTTCGGGGTAACCGTCTGCAGCCTCGCCCTCGGCTGGATCGGCGAAGCCTCCATCGCCCACATTCTGGAGCCGCTCTTTCTTCCCTGGCCGTATGCCCGCTTCTACGCCCACGCGATGTCGGTCGTCCTGGCCTTCGTTTTAATGACCTATCTGGTGGTTATCCTGGGCGAAGTCGTCCCCAAGTCCATTACCCTGCAGCGCACCGACCGCGTAGCGCTGGCAGTGGCGGCGCCGATGGACGTTTTTATGACCTTAGCTTCGCCGTTCCTCGTCTTTATGACGGCGTCGACCAGAGTGGTGCTCAAAGGATTTGGCGTGCGCCTGATTCGCGAGGCAGGCGTGCACTCGCCCGAGGAACTGAAGCTGATCGTTTCGGCCAATCGCCGGCTCGGCGTCCTGGCTCCCATGCAGGAGGAGCTGATTCTGCATGCCCTCGAGCTGGAGAATATTGCGGTGCGGGAGATCATGGTACCCCGGCCGGACATCTTCTCGTTGCCGGGAAACCTGACCTTGGAAGAAGCATTGACCCGGGTAGTGGACGAGCAGCATTCCCGAGTTCCTATTTACGACCCCAAAGCCGGGCCGGAACACATTATTGGTGTGCTGTATGCCAAGGACCTGATGCGATGGCTGCGGTATCGTGTGAATCGCACTGCCTCCGGCCGTCCCGTCACCCGGCCCAGCGGACTCGAGGTCCGTCACATCATGAGGGAAGTGCTGGTGGTCCCGGAGACCAAGCCATTGCCCGATCTACTGGTGGAGTTCAAGACCCGTAAGCGTCACCTTGCCGTGGTTGTGGACGAGTTCGGTTCGACGGCCGGAGTAGTGACGGTGGAAGATGTACTGGAGCAGTTAGTCGGCGAGATCGAAGACGAGTTCGATGTCACGGGGCCGTCGTTTGCGCCGGGCGCAGCGTCGATGACCTTGGACGGCTCAGCCAACATCCGCGATCTGGAGACGCAGTATCATATCGCTCTGCCCCGCGACGAAGGGTTTGAGACCCTGGGCGGATTCGTGCTTTCCAGATTGCAGAAGATTCCGGTCGTGGGCGACACCTTCGAGTACGAAGGCCGCCGGTATTCGGTTGCCACCATGGACGGATTGCGGGTGGAGAGTGTGAAAATCGAAACCGCCGCGACGCCTCTTCAACCGCAGGCTTCCTCTGCGACACCCATGGCCAGCTGATGCTGCGATACATCTTTTCGCGCCTGCTCTACATGCTGCCGGTCGTGTGGCTGGTCGTCTCCGTTGTTTTTCTGTTGATCCACCTGGTGCCGGGCGATCCCATCCAGCAGATGCTGGGAGAAGGCGCTGCCGCCACCGACGTTGCTGCCGCGCGTCATGCCTACGGTCTGGATGTCCCGTTGGGCAAGCAATATGTGAATTACTGGCGGGGAATTCTGCATGGGGACATGGGGCGGTCGCTTCGCCTCAATCAGAATGTGGGCCATATCATTGCCCAGGCGTATCCCGAAACCATGGAACTCACCATTGCCGCGCTCCTCGTGGCCTTGGGGTTGTCGATTCCTGCGGGCGTTCGCTCTGCGTTGCGCCGCAATCGGTGGGATGATCGCCTGCTCAGCTTTGTGTCGCTGCTGGGATTGTCATTCCCGAACTTCGCCCTGGGCCCGATTCTCATCTTATTTTTCGCGATCGAACTGGGATGGCTGCCGGTATCGGGCTCGGGCTCGCCCGCTCATCTGATTTTGCCGGCCATCACTATGGGTGGAGCTTTGGCTGCCATCCTTACCCGCATGGTACGCACCTCCATGCTGGAGGAACTGGGGCAGGACTACATTCGCACGGCGCGGGCCAAAGGTCTGCCCGAGCGCACGGTGGTTTACCGCCATGCGCTGCGGAACGCGATGATTCCCATCCTGACCGTGGTCGGACTGCAATTCGGCGCATTGCTGGCGGGAGCCATTGTCACGGAGACGATTTTCTCGTGGCCCGGTATCGGCCGGCTGACGATTACCGCCATCTCCAACCGGGACTATTACGTCGTGCAGGGCTGCATCCTCGCCATCGGTTTGACCTATGTGCTGGTAAACTTTCTGACCGATTTGCTATATTCGGCCTTCAATCCCCGCATTCGGCAGTGATATAGGCACTTGATTTTTTTCGTCCAGCAGTTTCCAATCGGGAAATCACGGCATCTGTTCCTATCACGGAGGGCGGGATGAATCTTCTGGATGCGCTTCGTCACGCAGAACAACAAGGAAAGAAGACCGCCCAGCGGGGCGCTGCAAAGCTTCACGACCTGGAGACAGCGGTTCGCCGCAGAGTGAGAGGGCAGAATGTCAGCTCAGCCTCCCCGGAACCCGAACAGGAGCGCGAGAGCTCTGGTTCCCCAAAAGTCCGTACCGGGATAGTCTCCGTGAATGGCCGCGACGTCGGCGAAATGCACTGCACCGGCGGACGCCGAACAACCTGACGCCAGGTATGCCGCCAGCCGCGAAATTGCCAGCTCAACCACGCTTAAAGGGTGTCCCGCAAGTTACACCCACCTACGACTACTGATAGCGCTGCTTAACGAAGTCCGTCATCGCATCATAAGCCTCACTCAGAACCGTTTCCGGCGGCAAGAACACGATGCGCATATGGCGCGTCCCCGGCTTCTGCCCGAATCCCGAGCCATGCACCACCAGTACATGTTTCTGCTTCAGCAAATCGGTGACGAACGTCAGGTCATCTTCCGGAATCTCGAGTGAGGGATACGCATAAAACGCACCCTTCGGTGGTACCAGCTTCACATGTGGAGTTCGTCTGGCCCACGCGGCGGTAAGGTCGGCGCGACGCTTCAATTTGCGCAGCACGTCGTCGAGGTGGTCTTGCGGCCCTTCCAGCGCTGGCTTGATGGCATGCTGAAACGGATGCGGCGCCGACAAACGCGCGCGCAGCAACCGGTGCACGGCTTCCATATAAGGACGCAGCAACTCGGCGGGGCCGGTGGCAATAGCCCATCCAATGCGCCAGCCGGGTACAAGGTAGGATTTCGACAACCCATTAAAGGTCACAATGGGAACATCGGTGGCCAGCGTCGCGATCGATACGTGCTTCTCGTTGGGATCGAAAATCAGCTTGTCGTAAATTTCATCGGCAAAGATGATGAGGTTGTGCCGCCGGGCCAACTCCAGAATCTTCTCCAGGGTTCGTTTGGAGTACACCGCGCCGGTCGGATTGTTCGGCGTGATGAGCAGGATGGCGCGGGTGCGCGCGTTGATCTTGCGCTCCATGTCGGCAACGTCCGGCTCCCAGCCATTGTCTTCGTCAAGCTCGTAAGCGTTCGTCGGGCAGTCCAGCTTGGCCATGATGGCGCCGTACAGCGGATATTCGGGGCTGGGCGTCAACACGTTGTCGCCGGGATTGAGCAGCGCAGTCAGGCAGGTATCGATGACCTCGCCGCTGCCGATGCCGACAAAGACACTCTGGATATCGCGAAAGCCGTCGCGTTCGGCCTGGTTTCGAATGGCCTCGACCGCGGGCCTTACGCCGAGCGACTCGGCATAACCGTTGTGGCCGTCGACCATTGCTTTCAACACCGCCTCAATCATGTGCGGCGGCGTGTGAAAATCGAATTTGCAGGGGTCGCCGATGTTGAGATAAAGAATCTCGTGACCTTCACGGGCAACTTCATCGGCGGTAACGGCCAGATCGCGGATCGCGTAGCGCACATTCGCCATGCGGCTGGCGGCCAGAACTTCAGCAACAGCTTTGGTAGCCATCAGAGCTTTCCTCGGACAGAAGGGCTTGTAGAACCTCCTATTATGAACTAGTTACCCGCCCGCCTGCATCCTTGTATTTTGCCCAATCGCAGATATACTCACGCGGTTATCACGCAAACGGACCTCCGAACGCGCGTTTCCCGCCCGGCGCGTTCCCGGGAGATAAGATGCCTAGTTCCGCCATCCTCGATGTCGCTATCGGAATCGCGTTTGTTTATCTGTTTCTCAGTCTGATCTGCTCGGTGGTGAATGAAGGCATTGCGGCCGTGTTATCGCTGCGTTCGAAGAATCTGGTAGCTGGTATTGATAGCCTGCTGTCCGGCAGCAAGTTACCAGACGGCCGCCCCGTGGTGGAACTGCTCTACTCCCATGGCTTGATACGCGGCCTCTACAAGGACCCGCCAGCGGATGTAATCGCGAAGGCTCGGGCCGCGAGTCCCGTGGGCAAGCTTCAGGACCACGCGGAAGCGTTGGTTGAAAAGGCTGAGACGCTCGGAAACCAGCTGCACATTCCCGTGCTGGGCATGGTCCGCCAATGGTTCTTCGTCAACCTTCCGGCATACATCCCTTCTGCGGTGTTTGCCACTGCACTCATCGATATCATCTCGCCTCCGGACCCAACACGGGCGCGCGACCTGAACGACGTACGCGTGGCCATCGACAAGCTGCCGCCCGGGCCGGTACGGCAGGCCCTGATGAGCCTGGTAGCCGATACGCAGAAAGATTTGTCGGAATTTCAGGACAAGGTCGAAGGCTGGTTCAACGATTCCATGGATCGCGCCTCCGGCTGGTACAAGCACCGCGCGCAGAACATTCTGCTCTGCATTGCCCTGGTCCTGACGGTGCTGCTGAACGTGGACACGATCAAGCTGGCGCAATCGCTCTGGAGCAATCCCGTCGAGCGACAGGCTACGGTCGATCTGGCGCAGAAATATGTGGACCAGAACAAAGCATTGCTCCAGAACCAGGAGCAGTTGCGGCAACAGGCGGGCGACCTAAGCAAGCTTGGCCAGGCGATGCCGTTCCCGTTCGGCTGGCATGAAAAACCGCCCATGCAGCCGCTGTTCTGGCTGGAAACACTGACAGGCTGGCTGATCACGACGCTGGCGCTGTCGCTGGGCGCGCCCTTCTGGTTCGACACGCTGAACAAGTTTATGGTGGTGCGGTCAACCGTGAAGCCGAAGGAGAAGAGCGTAACCGAACCGAGCAAGGACACGTAGGGAAACAACCGACTGGACGATGAGGTAGCGGATGTCGCGTCAGCACAAGGTAAGAGAATGAATTGGGTCGCGTATTGCTCGGTGTTTGGAGTGGTGTTGTTTGCCGTGAGCCAATCGATATTGAACCGCAAGACCCAGAAGCATACGAAACAAGCCTAAACCACGCTATTGCTCCTAACGGCGCTGGCTCTGTTTCCCGTCTATGGCCATTTCGTGATGACGATTCCTCGCGACGCCACAAGCGCTTTCCTGTTTGGACTTAAGTTTGTTGCGGTGCTGTCTGCGGTCTCCGGTTGGGTACTCTCCATCTCGGCGCTCATCGCTGCTATTGTGTGGCGGCGATCGTCAAAGCACCCCGGGTCAGGCTGGGCTCTCGTCGCCGGGATATGGGCATCGCTTTTGTGGACACTGAGTCTGCTGGGGGAAGCTCTCGCTAATTGACTGCGTGTAACCAAATGGGATTTCGACCTGGGCGAGTAAGACTGTGCCGCAAGAATCTCGTCCCGCGAAAGCGGGACGACTCAGCTTAGCCCAGGACGAAGTCCTGGGTAGGCGGTTGTTGAAGGCTTCGGTCCCGGCAGGGACCGCCTCACCCGAATACGAACCGCGAGTCGTATTCCATCCCCGATTTCTTCAACAACGTGATGAACTCCTGCTCGAAACTCCATTTCCTGTGATGCTCGGCCTGTCCGCCAATGTAATCGATCACGGTTTGCCGCTGTGATTGACTAACGCTAAACGCTCCGTACCCTTCCTGCCACGCGAATCTGTGCCCATGCTCGTGTAACCAACGCGAGCTACTACCTTTGAGCTCCTGAATAATTTTGGCAAGTGGCCGTACAGGAGGAACCGCCAGGAGGAGGTGCAAATGGTTCGTCGTGCCGCCCGCGGCAAGCAACGTCACCTTGTTATCCCGGGCGAGAACCGCGACATACCGCCAGAGCGACTCGCAATCGGGAATGATATTCGCGCGATTCTTCGTGCTAAAGACGCAATGCACCAGGACGGAAGCGTGGGTGTGGGGCATGCTTCAAGGTAACGAATGTTTTTCGCGATTTTCGGTGACGCGTGACACGCGAAGGTGTGCGGTCCCGGCCGGGACTGGAAGCTCTAATCCGGGTGTCTACCCAGGACTTCGTCCTGGGCTAAGCTGAGTCGTCCCGTGTGCGGGACGGGCGCATTGTCACAGACGCGTACAGCAGCAAACCGGCGATTGCGCTATAAGGGAGGGCGACGACCAGGACAAATCTCAAGAACCCAACTAACCCAGCGCTGGCAAAGAGACGAAATCCGCCCGAAGCGAAGAGAGTCAAGACAGCGATAGCCAGGCATCCGACTAGCGAATATGCCGCCAGGCGAGGCTTGAAGATTCCCACGATCGACAAGGGTAGAAGGGTTAAGGTAACCGAGAGACCCCCGATAATTTCCAGCCATCCAGTGGCCCGCGTAATTAAGAATGAATACCTAAGGGCAACAAGAAATCTTGCTGCCCCTAACGTAATCCCAAGCAGTACCCCGCTCCATCGGACTAGATTCTTGTTCGACATTCGCAACGGCAACGTGCTTTGGTCCCTGCCGTTTATTCCGGCCGGTCGATCTGCGCCCGCTGCAGGGTATCCGAATAATCGATGTACACCGACTTCCACTCCGTGTAGAAATCGATTGCACCGATACCGCCTTCGCGGTGACCGTTACCCGTGGCCTTCGTCCCGCCGAAGGGCAGATGCACTTCCGCGCCGATGGTCGGCGCGTTGATGTAGGTGATGCCGGCATACAGATCGCGCATCGCGGTGAATGCCTTATTCACGTCCTTGGTGTAGATCGAAGAGGACAGGCCGTACTCGATGTCGTTGGCGATGTCGATTGCGTTCTCCAGCCCATCGCACGGGATGATCGAAACCACCGGCCCGAAAATTTCTTCCTGCGCGATGCGCATCTTGCGATCGACATCCGCGAAGACCGTCGGCGCAACGAACCAGCCGTGCGCATATTGCTCGCCTTCCAGGCGATGGCCGCCGCACAACATCTTGGCGCCTTCTTCCTTGCCGATCTTGATGTACTTCAGATCGGTCTCCATCTGGGAAGAATTGACCGCCGGACCCATATCGACGCTTTCGTCCAGACCGTTGCCGACCTTCAGCTTCTTCGCGCGCTCGACCAGGCTGTCGACAAACTTCTTGTAGACACCCTTCTGCACGATGATGCGGCTGGTCGCGGTGCAACGCTGCCCGGTGGTTCCAAACGCGCCCCACAGAGCGCCTTCGAGCGCAAGCTCAAGGTTCGCATCGTCGAGCACGATCATGGGGTTCTTGCCGCCTAACTCCAGCGAGCAATGCTTAAACGACTTCGCCGCTTCCTGTCCAACGATGCGGCCCACGGCCGTCGATCCCGTGAGCGAAACGGCGCGAACGTCGGGATGCTCGACCATCGGCGTGCCCACTTCCGTTCCGTAGCCGGTAACGATGTTAACTACTCCGGCAGGGATACCGCCGTCGGTCAGCGCCTGGACGAAGTTCAAGGTCGAAAGCGGCGTGTCCTGCGCCGGTTTGATCACCGCGGTATTACCGGCCACGAGAGCAGGGAAGAGCTTCCACGACGGGATGGCCATGGGGAAATTCCACGGCGTGATCATGGCGCACACGCCCAGCGGCTGGCGGATGGCCATGGCGAACTTGTTAGGCAACTCGGACGGCACGGTCGGCCCAAAGAGACGGCGGCCTTCCCCGGCGGTGTAATAGCCGCAATCGATGGCTTCCTGCACGTCGCCGCGCGTTTCCTTGATGACCTTGCCCATCTCGCGCGTCATCAGCTGCGCGTACTCTTCCTTGCGCGCCATCAGGATCTCGGCTGCTTTGTACAGCATCTCGGCGCGACGCGGCGCGGGCACCAGGCGCCACTTCTTGTAAGCCTGCTTGGCCGCCTCGATGGCGGTGTCGACATCCTGCTTATCGGATTTTTGAAAGATACCGACTACCTCGCGGGTATCGGCCGGGTTCAGGTTCTCGAAGGTGTGGCCGGTGCGGCTCTCTACCCACTCGCCATTGATGAAATTCTTATAAGTACGGGGCTGGGCGCCGGTGTGAATGCCGGGGGCTTTCTGTTCCATCGTAGCCATAAAATGATGTCTCCTTACGAAATGTCCAATCTTTTATGCTATCTGGGCAAGGAGGGATTGTCACGTTGGAGGCTGTCGGCTGTCAGCTGTCTCCTCCAACACTTTGTCATCCCGGCCAGAGCGGAGGGGACCGCTGTCGGTCGCAACGCAAAAGTGCTCGGTTCCGGCTGAGAGAACGTTCTAAAGATGCTCCCGCAAGTATTCCCGATTTGTAGATAGATTGTGTCCGACGAACCCGCAGCGGCTGTTCCGTCGTCTATATTAGGCAGGTCGAGAGACCTGCCGCCTGCTTCGCAACGAAAGGCTTATCCAAAAATGCGCAAACTCCTTATAGCAGCTATCGTTATCGGTACTATCGCCATTATCGCGCCCCGCTTAATGCGCGCCGACGCCGTCCCGGCCGTGGGCACAGCCGCCCCGGACTTCACACTCAACTCGCAAGAAGGCAAGCCCATCAGCCTGGCGCAATATCGCGGCAAGTGGGTGGTGCTGTATTTCTACCCCAAAGATATGACCACGGGCTGCACCATTGAGGCGCACAACTTCCAGCGCGATCAGGCGAAGTACGATGCTGCCAATGCGGTGGTGCTCGGCGTCAGTGTGCAGGACGTGCAGTCGCATCAGCAGTTCTGTACCAAGGACGGATTGACCTTCAAGTTGCTGGCCGATCCCGACCACAAAGTCACCGAGGAATACGGTTCGTTGAAGAATTACGGCGTCGTCAAGCTGGCCGCCCGACGCACCTTCCTGATCGATCCGCAGGGCAAGATCGTCAAGGAATGGATGGACGTAGATCCCAATGGACACAGCGAGGAAGTGCTGGCGGCGTTGGCGACTGCGGAAAAGAAGTAACAAAGCGTGGCGTGAGCTAACGCTCGCTCAAGTGATTGAGGGTTAGATTTTTCGGCGCGCCCTTCCCTGGCCAGTTCGAGTGATGGTCTTCGCTCAGTCGGCTCCGGCACTGGCCCGGACTGCCTTGATCCCTTTGCGCGGGCGTTGGCTTTCGCTGCTCAGGCTGCGGTCCTCCATCCAGCTGTCGAGAATGCTCTTCTTGAACTTCCAGCGGTTGCCGAGCTTGAACGCGGGGATAGTCTCCTCCGATACGTACTTGTAGAGTGTGTCGGCGGAGATTCCCAGGTACTGCGACGCCTGGCGGATATTCATCACTTCGCGTGCATCGGCCATGCTGACTCCCCAAAACTAGCCTGTCCGTTTGTCTCTCCAGCGCCCGCTTCAGACATGCCGCAGGATTCAGCAACGCTGCCGGCAGAATTCTTATCGAAGCAAATGTTGGGAAACAATTCGAACGCAGGTAATTGTAGGGCTCGTGGTGCGAGTCCACCATAGGCTAGTTGTTAACGTGAACGATACCGAGTACTTAGAAGGTCAATGAAAAACTTCGCGACCGGCTTGCCCTGCCAGGGTTGGTTGTGCGTGAAGCCGGTGCAACCCCAGGCCGCAGCTCTCATCTCATTGAAAAGACCTCTTATCTGACATTCATGTACGATGAAATCGACTGGCAGGAGGAGTCGTGGTCTGTAGCGCTTGTGGATTCGAAAACCAGGGTGAGATGCGTTACTGCGGAATGTGCGGCACGCCATTGCCCCATCGTCCGCTGACCACGCCCGGCGCGCAAAGCACCCTGAACTTTACCCGTGTTCCTCTCGAGTCCGGTTCAACCTGGGCCGACCAATCCAGAGGAGCTTCGGCTTCGTCCCGCACTGGGGTGCTGGAGCCGTCGTCGGGTAATGGCACGTCTATGGCTGGCGCAGGCAATGTGCCGAGCGCGGTGTTGCCGGTGGAATCAGCTCCACTGGTTGATGAAGCCCCTCCCACGGAACTGGTCCCAGACGTTTCGCTGGATGAGTACATCCAGAAGTTCCGGTATGAGCCGCCCACAGACTCCGGCGAAGTCACCATGCGCATGGATGCGGCTCCCATGGTTGAGGCTGAGCTGCCAGGCACTTCGGTCGAGCAGGCTCCTACGGCTGGCGAGGCAATCCCTCTGACCGACGAAGCATCTGCCGAGCCCGCGCATCCCGCTGAAATCAAGATCGACTCCGATGAGGTGGCGGCCGAAACCGTCGCTGCCGACAGCGTCGCCAGCCGCCTGGGACTGGAGCCCGAAACCGCCGCGGAAGAGCGCATAGATCGGCCGCGCTTCCTCGACGTCAACGCACCCGAGGTTAACGAGCCTCTCAAGGAAATCAGGCCCGCCGCGAGTGCGGGTACGACTTCGGGTACCTCGACCATTGTCGGCCCGTCGTTTCTGGGATTGAGCGACCCGCCTCTCTCAGAAGTTGAAACGTCTGCCGAGGCATACGAGGGTGAAGAAGAGCAGAGCAGCAGTCATTGGAGAGGGTGGCTGGCTCTTGCGGTGGTCGTGATTTTCGCTGTTCTTGGTGTGATGGAGTGGCGTTCACAGGGTGGTTCCGCAGACCACGGCATTCTGCAGGTCATGAGCATGAAGCTGCGAAACTGGCGTCACGGATCGACGCCACCGGCAGACGTTGCCTCGTCCTCTTCGGCTACTCCAGCTCCGACGGCGACTGACGAGAACGCCAAGCCGGAGCCGGCTTCTCAGCCGGTCAAACCGAACGCAGCTCAAAGCTCTGCGGCGAGTGCTTCCATCCCGCAAACTAAGGCCGCATCGAAGCAGAGTGACCTGAACACGAAACCCGGCTCCGCCCCTCCCGGCTTGTCGACACAGAATTTAGCGCCTCCGAAACAGAATGCTGCTTCGTCGCCAAAGCCGACGGTGACTTCCGATAAAACCCCACCGGCTCCAAGGCCCACGGGAGATCAGGCCGCAGCGCCCAAGCCGCAGTCGTTAGGCGCGGAAGAAATGGCCAAGGCGAAGAATGCCAGTGACTCGGCCGCCGCCGCAGCGTGGCTTTGGAAGGCGACAGCCAAGGGAAATCCGGATGCCCCGGTGCAACTGGCCGACATGTACATCAGGGGCAATGGTGTTCCGCGCAGTTGCGAGCAGGCAATGGTGTTGCTGAAGACCGCTGCAGCCAAGGAAAACGCAACCGCGCGCAACCGCCTCGGGTCGATGTATGAGTCAGGGAACTGTGTGCAGCGCAATCGGGTGGAAGCTTATCGCTGGATGAGCGCGGCGCTGCAAGCCAATCCTTACAGCGAGTGGGCACAGCAGAGTCGCGAGCAGCTCTGGCAGCAGATGACGCCGGAAGAACAGGCCGCGGCTCAAAAGTATCGCTGAGCGCGTCGCGGTTCGTAGCGGCGAGTTCCTTGCATCCCCCACGCTCGCATTTGCCAAAAACAACTTGGCGAAAGCCCTTGGCGCCCCGGAGACTCTGCTAGGGTGTTATTTCAAACGCCATTCCACCCTCGAATACTCCGCCTGCCAAAGTGGTGCCATAGAGATTTCCTGCGCCATCGGATATCAGTCCTGGTCCAGGGTTGACTCCGTCTGTGCCTGCGCCGAAGTTATAAAGCACCTGCTCGATCCAGCCGTTTGACTGCGTCAGCTTGAACACCGTACCGCCGCCGCTTAGGCCGCCAAAGTACGTGGTGCCGTAGAGATTGCCGGCGGTGTCGAAGAGCAGGGAGCAGGTCGGAATGTACCCGTCGCCGTTATTGTTGAAGCTGTACAGGACTTGCTCGCTCCAGCTTCCTCCACCCGTGGGCGTCAACTCATACACTGTCCCGCACCCCACCGATCCGTTCTCGCACAGGTGAGCCCCGCCCGTCTGAGTTGTGCCGTAAAGATTGCCGGACGAATCGAGGACAAGAGCGCCCGCGAAGGGTTCCTGCCCGTCCCCGCCGCTGCTGCCGAAGCTGTGCAGCACCTTCTCCGTCCAAGTGCCGCCGCCTGAGGGCGTCAACTCAAAGGCGATCCCATAGGCATAAGCGCCACCGTGAGCGGTCGTGCCATAAAGATTGCCGGCGGGATCAAAGACCAAGGGTGCGAGAGGTTCCTGTCCATCTGTACCGTTCCCGAAGCTGTACAGCACCTTCTCTGACCAATTGCCACCACCTGTGGGCGTTAACTCAAAAGCTGTTCCGTAGTTGTAAGCACCCCCACCCAAAGTCGTGCCGTATATGTTGCCGGCGGCGTCGAAGATCAGCGTGGCGTAAGGACCGAATCCATCCGTCCCATTGAAGCTATGCAGTACCTTTTCCGTCCATGTCCCGTCGGAGTTGTGCACCAACTCAAACACCAGGCCGGAGTTGTTATCGCCACCGGACTTTGCTGTGCCATAAACATTTCCGGCGGCATCGAGAATTAGTCCGCCCTCGGGGTATATGCCTTCCGCCCTGGTATGCCCGAAGTTATACAGCAGGCTTTCCGTCCAACCATTGCCGGTGCGGGTCACCTTGAACACGGTTCCGTAGCCGAAGATTCCACCCTCGGAAGTAATGCCATAGAAATTTCCGGAGGCATCGACGGCCAGATTGCCGTAAAACGGCTCGTATCCGTCAATCCTCCCCGCAAGAAAGCGGGGAGGGACGGGGGACGGGCGGAAGTTATGCAGTACCGTCTCTTGGCTCCCTGCCCATGCGCTGATCACGAACTGGAAGCCGAAAAAAATTGCCAGTGCGCTCTTCAATCCGATGAGAAGTATTCTGTGTCGCATGATGTTTCCCTCGCCGAACGTACCCGCCAACGGGCATCGGGGCTACTTTACACCCGGAATCTGACTTTTGGGATGGCCTTTGCATCAATTACTGTCGATAACCGAGAGCAGCGTAAATTTGCGCCTGCCGAATCGTCCCCCATTCGCGCCGGCTGAATCCTATGCGACGAAGGGCCTCCTTGAGAAGCCTTAACGCGCATTGTTCTTCGGGCTAAATCTTCCTGACAAACCGAAATTCGGCGATCCTCCGGGAGCTCTGAGTCACCTCGGGGACCGCTATGGGTGAGCTTTGAGAAGAGACGACTTGAAGGAGGTGCTACCCTGCGAATGCTTTGGCCAGGAAGCGCGAGATGTGCCACGCGTCCATGTACTTGTAGGGTGTCTCGCCAAGCGAGTAGTGTCCGCAAGGCAGCGCCTTGATGGTGGTGTCGAGGCCGCGGCGCAGGAACTCGCCAGCTGCCTGCACCGAAAATTCCGGCAGGAACGTCAGGTCGTAGCGGCCGTAAATCATGAGCGACTTCTTCGGCCAGCGCTGGAACTTGTTGAAATACATAATCGGGCTGATCGACATCCAAACCCGGCGCAACTCTTCCTGCGTCAGCACGCCTTCCAGTCCCTGGCGGATGTGCTGGGTGGATTGTCCTGTCCACACCACATCGCCGAACGCCGTTGACGCATGGTTGAAGACGTTGACCCGGATACGCGGGTCGTGCGCGCTCGCCAGAAACGCATGGCAGGAGCCGAGGCTGGTGCCGACGATCCCCAGCTTCGAATAGCCGCGCTGCTCCAGCCAATCCATGCAAGAGCGAATGTCGGCCACCGCCTGGCGCGTCGCGTCGATCGTCCGCCCCACGTTCGCGGAGACGGCGTAGTCGGCACGGGTAAAGCCCGCCGGCCGGCGGATATCGTGATACGGCATGCTCAACCGCAGGGCCGCAATGCCCAGCAGGTTGAAGATGCGGCAGAGCGCGTTCTGGCTGACGCCGTCGGCATTCCATTGCGGCAGCAGCACGACCGCGCGATGTCCCCTCGCCGGAAACCAGCGCGCGTTTACCTGATTGTTCTCCGGAAATGGCGATGGCACGGCCGAGGTGAAGCGCAGAAATTGCCCCCACTCATCTTTGGGCTGTTTCTTGGGAGGCTCGCTGCCGGTGTGAAAGAGTTCGACCTTGCGCCGCTCGATATGAAAGTCGCTGGGCTTTTCGTAGGCGAAGAACTCGTCGCTATTCTCGGCGAGGCGATCGTTCACCGCCGACATGTAGCCGACCATGGCGTCGCGATCGTTTTGATCCTGTGGAACGGGAATGCCGTCGATGCCCGGCCAGTTCTGTGTCCAATCCAGCCCCCACTCGAAGGGACGTACGATGCGATTGTTGTCGCGCGAGGTCATGCGCGACTCCCAGTTATGTATCCAACGGCGGTAATGTTCTCGCATCTTCTACGATGGTAACGCACCAGGTGGGCAGCAAGCAGTGGAACCCGGCCCAACATCGCTGTTTTCAGGTTGAATGGCGTCGCCGGCCATCTGATCGGGAGGCACTGTGGCTGAGCCTCGCCCGGTAATTGGGGGTAGCCCGGAGCGAAGTGTTGGGCAGGGATGTCTGGTGGATGCCAGGATGGTTGCGTTAGCGGGAGCGCACTTTCAGCGAACAGGTTGAGGTGGCTGCTTTGTCGATGTCGTCTTTGCGCCTGGTGAGTTGCTGGTACCAGTTGAGGAGAGGCTTCATGGCTAGCGTTTTGTAGATGCTGGTCACTCCTCCGCGGACGGAGAGCTCGTAGGATCCGGCAGAGGAGTTCGCGAAGGCGAGTAACTGCTGGTGGTCGCCGCGGCTGATGGATATCCGCCAGACCTCTTCTCCTGACGCTGCTCCCCTGGGTGATGCTGGCCGGGACAGCGATAGGAGTGCCGGATCATTGAGTATTTCTGTGAGCTGCGTTCTCTCTTCGACAGTGAGAGTGCCCAGGTGAATTTTGGTTGTGCCGGGCTGCCCCAAGTCGATGGGCGTGTGCTCGAAACGGTAGGAACCGTCGGCCTGCACTTCGACGCAATCGCTGGATTCGGTTGTGGGCGAGGCTGCCCAGAAGCGCTGGATCAGCAGAAGTTGGTTCTGCGCGTGCGCCAGCCCAACGAAAAGCAGAACGAACGCAGCGGTGAATCGCATGGCGCGATGATCTCATTTCGCGGAATTGGGAACAAGGAGTGGGAGCCGAAAGCCGATTCCGTGAAAGTCATAAAGACCCACTCAAGCTAGAAACCGCTCGAGTGGGCAGCCGGCGAAACTTCTTCAGCCCGGCGCGGGAGCGCCGGGTAATGGGCGCGTGGATGGCCCCGCACAATGGAATAATTCCAGGTGGGACAAAGATCATACCCAGTCCCCGAGATCGATACCATCTTCGCCGCTCTCCAGGACTTGAGGGCCCGGCGAGGCGAAACTTCTTCAGCCCGGCGCGGGAGCGCCGGGTAATCGAACCGAAGAAAAAAGGAACCGGCTTTAGCCGGTGACACCGAACTGTCGTCCCTCCAGGACTCATGGGATTCCTGGGTAACATACCCCGGGCTCCCGCCCGGGGCTGAAGAAGTTTCGCCTTTCGGCTCAGCCAACGAAGCAATCTACTAGCACGCCTAAGATTGATACTCCCATTGGAATTGAAAATCAGATTCGTTCTTGCGGAACGTCGATACGAATGCTCGCTAGCCGCCGTACTCGCTGTCCATCGCCAGATTCTCAAAGCGCGTGAAGCGCTTGATGAACGCCATCTTGATGGTGTCGGTGGGGCCGTTGCGCTGTTTGGCGATGATGAGCTCGGCCATGCCGTCGAGGTCGGGATCGTCTTTCTTGTAGACCTCTTCGCGGAAGATGAACGCCACCACGTCGGCGTCCTGCTCGATGGAGCCCGACTCGCGCAGATCCGACAGTTGCGGACGATGATCTCCACCGCGGCTCTCGGGAGCGCGGCTGAGCTGCGACAGCGCAATCACCGGCACGCGCAACTCCTTGGCCAGCGCCTTCAGGCCGCGCGAGATGGCCGAAACTTCCTGCGTACGATTCTCGAAGCGCTTGCCGCCGATCGGAACGGCCGACATCAGCTGCAGATAGTCGACGATGATCAGGTCGAGCCCTTCCTGCTGGCGCAGACGACGTGCCTTGGCGCGCATCTCGCTGACCGAAATGCCCGGCGTGTCGTCGATGTAGAGCTTGGCCTGCATCAACTGCTCCATGGCGTGCGTCAACTTGCGCATGTCGTCTTTGGTCAGGAAGCCCTGGCGCAAGTTCTTGGAATCCACCTGGGCGGTCGACGCCAGCATGCGCATCAGCAGCGCCTCGCGCGACATTTCCAGCGAGAAGACGCCGACCACTTTGCCGTCGAGCACCGCCGCATTCTCGGCGATGTTCATGGCGAAAGCGGTTTTGCCCATGGAGGGGCGGGCCGCGATGATGACCAGGTCCGAAGCCTGGAAGCCGCTGGTCAGCTTGTCGAGCAGCGTGTAGTGCGTCGCCAGGCCGGTAATTTCCTGGCCGCGCGCGTACAGCTCCTCCAGCGAGCCGAACGAGGCCTTGACGATGTCCGGGAATGTTGAGGAAGCCCTGGCCGATGCGGTTTTCCGAGAGCTGGAAGATGGCCTGCTCGGCGCGGCCCAGCACCTCCTCGGCTTCGTCGGTGTGCTCGATGGCCTCGGCGATGGCGTTCTGCGCAATGTTGATCAGGCCGCGCAACAGCGCCTTGTTGCGGACGATGCGAACGTAATGCTCGATCGACGGCCGCTCGGGTACGCCGTCGATCAGCGACGAGAGATACGCGACGCCGCCGATGGCTTCGACCTCTTTGCGCCGGTCAAGCTCTTCGACCAGCGTGATCATGTCGACCGGGCGGCCGGACTCCTGCAAATCGCGCATGCGGGAGTAAATGCGGCGATGCGCGTCCAGCGAGAAGTCGTCGCCGGTGAGATGTTCGGCAGCCTGATCGTAGAGCGAGTTGTCGAGCAGGATGGCGCCCAGGATCGACCGCTCCGCTTCCATGCTGACGGGAAGTCCGCGCTCGAGACTGTAATCGGTGGTTGCCATCGCTCTTCTATCCATTTAGACATCGAACGCGAAGCGTGGTCAATGTCGAACGGGGTCAATGCTGCCACAAAACCAATTTCGTTCGAAAAGCTGTGGGCGGCTGTGCAAGACGAGATCGCCTTGCAAATCTGCCGTCACTCGAGAACAGCTTGCGTCAGTCTGGAATTTTGTGGCTCGAGTTGAATGCCAGTGCCGAAGGCACGGCACAACTTAGCCCAGCACGCAGCCCGAGGCGGAGTGCTGGGTTCTCGGTATGTCGGAAAAGAGCCGGCTTCAGCCGGCGGCACTCCGCCTCAATACTTTCGATACCTTTCCGTCGGAAACAAACAGCAGGTCTCTCCACGCGGGCTGAAGCCCCGGTCGGGATGACAAAGCGTTGAAACGGGTGAGCATTGGCCAGGTCGAAGGACTCTTCTCGAGTGAACCAGAGTCCATAGTCGGAGGAATAAATCTCGCTGTGCCCTCCGTGCCAGGCATAGCGGTCCTTCGACTCCGCGTTCGCAAGAAATGCGAACGCTCCGCTCAGGATGACACACATTTGAATTGCCATCTGGCAAATGACGAAGAGCGAATAGCTAAGGACGGGCGTTCCAACCGACAACAGCCGACAACTGCTCCCCAAAAACAGTGCGACCCGGGGCCAGCCACCCCAGGTCGCTAATGAGACACAAACTGTACGTCTTACGACGTAACGCGTAGCTTCCTTCGCTCAGCCCAGAGCAATGGCATTGAACACCGGCGTGCTGCGCAAGGTGCGCTCTTTAAGTACGAACCAGGAGGAACATTCCTCGGGCCGGTGAGGGCCCAAGGTAGTCCGTACAAGCCACGCAAGGCCCAAACTGCCTCATCAGTTGCGACGTCCTAGCATGCGGCAAGTTCCGTCGAGACAACCTACGCTGTCTCTCAGAACGAGATCAAGGCTGCATCTATACAGCCCGGATCGCCTCTCATCGCCGAATGGTCGTCCCCAACCGGGAAGCGGCACGCAACAGCCCGTGCCCCGATTGCGTGACAGGATGCCTTAAACCGTGACAACTCTCAAGTAGAAAAGTTTCTAGTCTGTGCATTTCGTGTGCACACTGCACATTTGTTGTGCAAATCCCGCCGGATTTGCCGTTTCTGACCCCAATTGCGGCCCGGCATATCCACAACAGTGACGACTTTGTTACTACCGTACCTTCCCACTTACGTTTATGCTCCGGATTATGGCAGTCTCGGTGACGGTGTTGGCCAGTGGGAGCAAGGGTAACTGCACCCTTGTCTCCAGCTCCAGCACACGTCTGCTGATCGACGCCGGCCTCTCTTGCCGCGAGGTCATGCGGCGCCTCCTCCTGTGCGGGGAAGACCCTTGTTCGGTCGATGCCGTTCTAGTTACGCACGAGCATTCCGACCATATTGCGGGAATCCGTGTGCTGGCCCGGCGGCTGAAGATCCCGATCTACATTACGGCGGCAACGTATGGTGCCTACCAGCGGTTGGCGCGTGATGGCGATGGCCATCGCGTTGTCCTGGATCGCCGCGAACATTTCCATTCCGGTGGACGCTTCCAGGTCGGCGACATTGCAGTGATGCCATTCACCATTCCTCACGATGCCGTTGACCCTGTGGGGTTCACGTTTTGTTGTGACGGCATCAAGGTTGGCGTCTGCACTGACTTGGGATATATGCCGCCCAACGTTCGCGATCATCTGCGCGGATGCCACGTGCTGATGATCGAATCCAATCACGATCTCGAACTGCTGCGCGGCGGGCCTTATCCCTGGAGCGTGAAGCAGCGGGTGATGAGTAACGTGGGCCATCTGTCGAATGACGCCCTCGCGAATTTCCTGACAAGCGACTATGATGGAGGTGCAGAGTTCCTCATCCTGGCGCATCTTTCGGAGCAGAACAATCATCCAGAGATTGCACGCCAGACGGCGGAACGTGCCTTGGGGGATCAGCGCAGCCTGTTCTTGCAGAATCGGTTGATGCTGGCCACCCAGCATGAACCCCTGGCGGCGGTTCGACTGTAGTCAGCGTCTGCCAGCGCGCCTTCCCAGGTCGCGCAAGGCGTGCAGCTTTCATCGATGGCAAAATGTACTGACCCCGTCATTGGCAAGATCCTGGCCGGATGGCGCTACGACATCTCCGGTCTGGCTCCTGAAATGCGCGAAGATTACGAAGCGCATCTGCGGGAGTGTGCCTTCTGCCGGTCGCGTCAGCGGCTGCACCGCGGTATCGATATCGGCCTGATGGCTCTGGCCTCGGCCTCCATGCTGGTCTTCCTGCTTGCCTATGGCGTGATCCGCCACTTCCACCCCAGCCATGCCTTCTGGCTGGAGATCGGCGCACTCGGCGGATTTCTGCTCTCCATGCTGCTGTGGCTTCTCGTCGCGGTCGCGACCCCCGCTCCCCTGGTGGTCAAGGATGTTGCGCTGTTTGGAGCGAGAGTCGGCTTGGAGAAGCTGCCCGACGAAATCCGGGACAGAATCCCGGAGGATTTGCGGCTAAAGATTTCCGGGCCGAGCTAGCGGGCGGGCGTTGGCATTTGGCTGTCGGCTCTCAGCTGTCGGCTGTCAGCCAAGAACGCCTGTCATCCTGTGCGGAGGTGGCGCTGTTTCTGCGACGCCGGAGTCGAAGGCCCCCATCGTTCCGTGTCAGCCGGCATCCCCGATTCCATCGCTCGACCGCTTCTATAATTGCGACCATGCCTACACTCATCTCGCAACCTACTCGTATTACGCCTGCCGGGAACAAACCCAAACTCATCGACGAATACATCGGCCGGGTGAATTCCAGGGACTCGGCTGTCAGTGTGGCCCACATGCGCAGTCCGCAAGGATGGGTCGAGCCGGGGCAGAAGCCTGAGTTCGAAGAGTTCACGATTGTGTTGCGGGGCATGTTGCGCGTGAAATCGGCCGACGGAGAACTAGACGTGAATGCCGGCCAGGCCGTGATCACGCACGCCGGCGAGTGGGTACAGTATTCCACGCCCAACGCCGAGGGCGCGGAGTACATTGCCGTCTGTCTCCCCGCTTTCTCTATGGAAACGGTGCATCGCGATGAGTGACGAAAAGGCTGTCCGCTTCGCCCACTGGGTGTTTCTGCTCGCCGGCATCGTTGGACTCATCGAGGTCACGCCACTGTTGTTTCTGGAAAACGTGATCGGCGTGCGGCAGCCGCCGCCCATCACCCATCCAGAGTTTTATTACGGCTTTGTGGTCATCGCCCTCACCTGGCAGATCGCTTTCCTGATTATCGCGCGCGATCCAGCGCGCTACTTGCCACTCCTGCCGGTGCTGTTTCTGGAGAAACTGCTCTATCCGATTGCAGTCTTTGTTTTGTACGCGCAGGGACGTGTAACCGCGCAGGCTTTTCCCGGTCCGATTCTTGATTTGGTGTGGCTGGCGCTGTTCGTGACGGTATGGGTGAGGCTACGACGGTGGAGGCCAGGGAACACTTAGTTCTGTGGAGGATTTCATGAAGCATGCGGTACTGGGAGCCGGTGCGATCGGCGGGCTGATGGCTACGGCGCTGGCGTACGTGAACGAAGAGGTCACGCTCGTGGTCCGCGCAGAAAAAGTATCGAGCTATCCCGAGCGCCTGACGCTCCAGCAGCCGGATCGAACGATTACGGCCGCGGCTCACGTCGTATCTCGACTAATAGAACGTGTGGACGTTCTTTGGATCGCGACCAAGACGCATCAGCTGCCATCGGCACTGGAAAGCGTAGATGCGGCGCCGAACTCGATTGTTCCCTTATTGAATGGCGTGGACCACATATCCGTTCTGCGCTCGCGCTTCGGCGACAGCAACGTCATAGCGGGAGCCATCGCCGTAGAGGCGGAGCGCGCCGCGGAAGGGAAGTTCGTCCAGCGCTCGATGGTTCGCTTGAGTCTGGCGGACGCGGGCGAGCGCGTGCTGGGCGGCGTGCTGGAGCAGTTGCAGGAGCGCCTGGGTTTCATCTGCAAATTCGTTCCCGACGAGCGGACGCTGCTGTGGACAAAACTCAGCTTCCTGGCGCCCTTTGCCCTGGTGACGTCAGCTTCGGGCAAGGACAAGGGTGAGATATTCGCCGATCCGGAATGGAAGGCGGCGCTTTACGCGGCCATCGCGGAGGCGACGGCGGTGGCCAACGCTGAGGGCGCGGAAGTCGAGCCTTCCAAGATTCAATTGATTCTGGACGGTTCACCCGCGACCATGCGGAGTTCGATGGCGAAAGATGTGATCGCCGGAAGAGAGTTGGAACTGGATGCGATCGGTGGTCCCATTGTGCGTGGCGGCGAGAAATATGGCATTCCCGTGCCGACGACGAAGAGGATGATGGAAATGATCCGCCGTAAAGTTGCCGAACAAAAAGCTTAGCTCTAAGTGGATTCGTTCCGGGCGTGATGTGTTCGTGGGAGTCAGCGACATTAGGGAGTACGAAGCGCTTTCAAAAGACGCATGTGCCGTCCCTATGGGGCTCCGACTCTTATGGCTCGCAACCCAGCGCTCACGCGCTGGGCTAATGTTGTATCGCCCTACGGGCACTGTGCGCTGCGAAAACCTGGTTGACTTAAGCGGAGTTGCCAACCGCTAACGCCAACTGGCCACTGACAGCTGACCACCGCCAACTGGCCACTAGCCACTGACCACTGCTTTCAAAACTTCTTCGGCGTGATGCGCTCTGCACCTACATACGGCCGCAGAATCTCCGGCACGATCACGCTGCCGTCGGCCTGCTGGTAGTTTTCCACGATCGCCACCCACGTCCGTCCGATGGCCAGACCGCTGCCGTTGATGGTATGCACCAGTTCGGTCTTCTTGCCGCCTTCGGGACGATAGCGAATGTTCGCCCGTCGCGCCTGATAGTCGAGGAAGTTCGAGCAGGATGAGATCTCGCGAAAGAGCTGCTGCCCCGGAAGCCAGACTTCGATGTCATAGGTCTTCGCAGACGACCATCCCATGTCGCCCGTGGACAGTACCATCACGCGATAATGCAGCCCGAGCTTCTGCAGAACCTCCTCGGCATTGCGCGTGAGCTTTTCGTGCTCTTCCCGGGACTGCTCCGGCTTGGTGAACTTGACCAGCTCGACCTTCTGGAACTGGTGCTGGCGGATGATGCCGCGCACGTCCTTGCCATACGATCCCGCTTCGCTGCGGAAACATGGCGTGTAAGCCGTCAGTGAAATCGGCAGCCGCGCGCCGTCCAGCGTTTCGTCGCGATAGAGGTTCGTGACCGGAACCTCGGCGGTCGGGATCAGGTAGAGATTCTTCTCGCCGTGCGGCACCTTGAACAGGTCAGCTTCGAACTTCGGCAGCTGCCCAGTGCCGTACATGGAATCGGCATTGACCAGGAACGGCGGAAGAACTTCGGTGTAACCGTGCTCGCCGGTGTGCAGGTCGAGCATGAAGTTCATCAGTGCGCGCTCTAGCCGCGCACCCAGATCCCAGTAGACCGCAAACCGAGCGCCAGTGATCTTGGCTGCGCGCTCCAGATCGAGTACTCCGAGCTCTTCGCCCAACTCCCAATGCGGCTTGGGCGCGAAGTCGAACTGCGGCGGCTTGCCCCAGCGGCGGACTTCAACGTTATCTTCTTCGCTCTTGCCGATCGGGACGCTGTCGTCCGGCAGGTTCGGGATGCCAACCAGGATATTGCGCAGCCGGGCATCGGCTTCTTCGGCAGCCTTCTCCGCTTCGGCAATCTTTTCGCGCAGCTCTTTGGTTTCGGTGATCTGCGCTGTGGCGTCCTGCTTGTTTTTCTTGAGCTGGGCGATTTCTTCCGTGGCCTTGTTGCGCTGGGCCTTCAGGGTTTCTGCCGTGGTTATGGCGGAGCGGCGCTGCTGATCGATGGTGTGAAAATCCCCGAGAACGGCTTCGGGATTCATGCCACGGTCGCGCAGCTTCTTTTCAACCAGGTCGAGATGATCGCGTACAAAAGCCAGATCAAGCATAAGAGATGAGAATAATTGATGTGAGCACGAAGAACCAAACGGGTGAACACGCTTTACCGTACGGATTCGAAATCCTGCTGCTTCCTGGCCAGTTGCTTTGGCAAGTTCGTCGCCGAAGAGAGGGCTTCAAGGTAATGCTTTGTATCAGGGCACGGCTTCAGCCGTGCCGATAGTTCAATCTCAAGCAACGGCTTTAGCCGCTGCATGCGCTAGCAGGCGCTAAAGCCCAACTCATAGGCTGTGCCGTTGCGGCACGCCTGAAGGCGTGCCCTGATACAAGACGAAAGCGAATCGCAGGCAGCCGAAACCGAAGAGAAAAAAAGAGCGTCGAAACGGTAAAGATCAACAGCGAAAAGCGAAAAGGCGAAAAGCGATAAACGGCCAGCGAAAGGTCAAGAACGAACAGCGGCCCTTCTACCGTACCGATTCGAAATCCTGCTGCTTCCTGGCCAGTTGTTTGTGCCAAGCCGCGGCGGCGCGGACGAAGGCCTGGAAGATTGCGCGCGACGCAGGCTCGCTGTCATAGGTTCGCTCGGGATGCCACTGCACGCCGATCACGAAATGGTCGGGCGAAGTGCCTTCTACCGCTTCCTTGACGCCGTCTTCGGGACACCACGCCACCAGCCGCAACCCATCGCCCACCGTCTCCAGCGCCTGATGATGGCTCGAATTGACTGGAATGATCGGTTGCTCGACTTCAGGTAACGCGCCGGCATCGCGGAGGATCGCCGCCAGCTTTGACTCGGGCTCAACCTCAGCTCGATGCGCCCGCGCGACCTTGCTCCCCGCAGAGTGTTTCACTCCTCGTGGCAGCGCCTGTTCGAGTGTGCCCGTACGCCAGACATTCAGCGACTGCACTCCGTAACAGATGCCGAACACCGGCTTGCGCATGTTGTAGGCATCCTGCAGGAGAAGCTCGTCGGTGTTATCGCGCAAGGCGTCGGCGGCGGCCGTGTCGGGATGGCGTTTCGCTCCATACTTCTCCGGATCCACGTCAGCGGGGCTGCCCGGTAGAAGCACGCCGTCACAACCTTTCACGGCCTGCGCGATCTCGGCTGAGGTTGCGGTCAAGTTGATTACAACCGGCTCGCCTCCCGCGTTACGGATGGCCCGCTCGTATTGTGGCAGAGCAACTCTGGCGTACAGGGGCCGCTTGGAGTTGGGAACCGGGATGGCAATGCGTGGCTTCACGGGGTTGTGATGGAAGTTTACCTGCTCGCCAGCGGCTTGGGTTCATCTTCTCCGAAGTTGGCCTGCAGGACGCGCGTTGCGTGCAAATCATACAGCTCGGCAATCACGCCCCGGACCTGGGCCGACAGCTTATCCATGTCGCGTACGCGCATACCGGTGGTTGGAATCGGCTCGCCGATTACCAGCGACACCTCGCCCGGCAGCATGTGAAAGCTATTGATCGGCAGCAGTTCGTAGGTTCCTACGATTGCTACCGGGATGACGGGAACCTGAGCGCGGATCGCCGCGAAAAACGCTCCGCCCATAAACGGCCGCAGCTCGCCAGTCGCCGAACGTCCACCCTCGGGGAAGACCATGAGTGGCACGCCGCTGCGGAGTGCTTCGCCGGCGCGGTTCAGGCTGCGCAATGAGGCCTGCGCGTCACCAGACACGATAGGAATCTGCCCTGAGCGTTTCAGATACCAACCCAGAAACGGATAGCGAAACAGTTCCTGTTTCGCCATGATGCGGAATCGTCCAGGCAGGCACGAGTAGAGCACCGGAATATCGAGCGCCGACAGATGATTGGCCGCGTAAATGGCGTGCTGGATGCCCTGGAGATGTTCCTGGCCCACAATCTTCACCCGGACGCCAACGGTTTTCAGGATCAAGGTCGCCCAAGTCCGCGCAAACCAATGCTGCACCCGTCCGGTTCCGTCGAAGAGGGAAGCGATGAGCGCGCCCGTGCCCATCACGCCGGTGTAGATGTACACGATGGGCACAACGAAGCAGTAAGAGCGCAGCCGGGTAAACCGCGAGCCGCGCCGGGCTTCGGTCTTACTCGCGAGTTGTTGGTCCGTCGTGTTCATTCAGAAAAACCGCTCTTCGCTTTTAGCTCTTAGCAGCAAAAGCAGCCGATTCCGTTTGCCTGGCTAACAGCTAAGAGCTGACAGCTAAGAGCCCAGGCGTAACTACGCCGAAATTCCCATCGCAGCCATCGTCTCGCCCACCAGAAAAATCGATCCGGTTACGACGATGACCCCGTCCGCTTTAGTCAACGCGTGAGCTTTGGCCAGGGCGGCGGGCACTTTGTCCTCCGTGTGCAGCGTAGCCCCAGTGCGTGATGCGGCCTGCACCAGTTCGGCCGTCGTCGCCGCCCGCGGATTGTTGACCTGGGTCAGCACTACCTGCTCGGCGATGGGGAAGAGCACCTCGGCCATCTCCTGGACTGCCTTGTCGCGCATTGCCGCAAAAACCATTGTCAGCTCGCGTCCCGGAAACGTCTCGGACAAAGCCGAGCGCAGCGCCCACGCACCCGCAGGGTTGTGCGCCACATCCAGAACCATTTCATGTTGATGCGTGGCAGCCGAAGGCGGAAGCACCTGAAAGCGTCCTGGCCAGGTCGTCTGTCGAATCCCCTGCTCGATCTGTTTGGGCGTCACTTTGAAGCCGAACTGCCCGAGTTGTTCTGCAGTCGCGATTGCCAGCGCGATGTTGCGCAACTGATGCCGACCGGCAAGTGGCGAATCCACTTCAATCTGCTCGCCCATCACCATGAGCGGATAGCGGCTGCGGCCGGCAGCGGCGGGAGCGTGTCCGGCGAGGTAAACCGCGGCTCCGGGCGAGACTGGCGGGACATACTGCGCCGCGCTGACCCCACGAGCGCCAGCTTCGAGGATGGCGTGGCCGATCACGTCGTTGGCCTGGGGATGCTGCGGCAGCGTAACCACGATGCCATTCTGGTGGATGATGCCTGCTTTTTCGCCCGCAATTTCGGCGATCGTATTGCCTAGATAAGCCTGATGGTCCAATGAGATATCGGCAATGACTGAAACCAACGGTTCAACAACATTCGTAGCATCCAGTCGACCGCCCATCCCGACTTCGAGCACTGCGATCTCGACCCCGACGCTGGCGAAATATTCGAAGGCCATCACGGTCAGCATTTCGAAGAAGCTGGGATGCCAGGGAAGTTTTTTCGCCTGCAGCAGTTGCTGCGCAGTCTGCTCCACGCGGTCGTGTATGGCGCCAAACTCGGCATCGGAGATGGGCTCCCCATTCACGCGAATGCGTTCGTTGATGCGGATCAGATGAGGCGAGCTGTAGAGCGCGGTCTTGTATCCCGCTGCCCGGAGGATGGACGACAGGGTCGCCGCCGTCGAACCTTTGCCATTGGTTCCTGCGATCAGGACGCTCGGGAAGCGTCGCTCGGGATGGCCGAGCGCCTCCAGCATGGTGCGTACGTAGGCCAGGTCGAACTTGTGCGACGGCGTCGAAGCCAGTTCGTGCCCGAGCGCGTACAGCTGCTCCACTGTGTCTTGGTACGACATGAAGGTGATTTCAGATTACAACAGGAGGCTGTCGGCTATCAGCTATCAGCTGACATCTCTCGGCCACAGCAGTCAGCCCAATTTGTCATCCTGAGCGGGGTGAGGACGCAAAGCGAGCCGAACGTAGTCGAAGGACCTGCTGTCTGCATGCACGAGCTGAATAGTCTGCACGGCATCAGGACTGCAGCGGGAGCAACGAGCCTGCAGGTCGGATCTGCCTTTAGCCCAGGACCCTTCGACGTCGCTCAGGCCAGGCTCCGCGTAGCGGAGTCCTGGGTAGGCACGTTTATGAAGACGCGCTGGCTTCAGCCGGCGGCACGCCTGTCCACGACAATGTCTAGCCGTTCGCGCGAACCGTATCCTGCCACTCGAGAGGTGCAGGCAGTTCTTGGGCGGCGAATTCAATATGTACCACGCGGCGCGAATTCGCCTCACGAGCTGCCGAAGAAGCATGCAATATCAACGGCCGCATCAGAATCAGATCGCCACGCTGGACCGAACAAACGACTTCCCGGTCTTTGCTCACGCCGGAGATTTCGGAGTCGGACAGAACTCCCAGCGAATGCGTTCCCGGTAATATCCGCAAAGGTCCATTGTTGTCGCCGCAATCGTCCAGATGAACTCGAACCGCCAGCATATTCTCAAGAACGGATGGCGGCGGGCGAACGTGATCAACCCCAAGCTTCACCGACCATGGTCCGAAGCCCGCAATCGTCGCGCGGGACCTTACCGCGATGACGACATCCTGATGCCAGGCGACCTTCCAGTTGGCTGTGCCGGTCTTGTTGAAAAGAATGGCACGCACCGCGAAGCACTTCTCGCCAAGTACAGGTACCACCAAGTCACGGAGTATTTGGCAATGGCTCAATTCACGAATGGCAGTGAGTTCTAAAGCATTACGGACGTTGGAGGCATCGGCAGGGAAGCAATCGCTCAATCGAGCCAGAAGATCCCGTGGTATGCGCTTGGGGACGATCTGAAGCCCATCGGTCGCAATCGTCAGCTCATCGTTGTCCATGGCGTACGTCGCAGTGGTTGCTTTGACCATGAGGGGTGCCGTCCCTACAGGACTTGGCATCTTTTCGCACTGTCCCCAGCGCTAAAGCGCTGGGCTAATCTATTTCGCGCCTCCGGCGCTCGAACCGATCCAAGATTCGAAGAGTCGCGTAGCAAGGTATACGTTGCAGTGCGATCTTATCGGCAAACGTTGCGCCTTTTCAGCGGCGGACGATGCCCACTAACGTCGTCGCTCGCAGCCTCGGTGGTTCGTCGCTAACTGCCACCCGCCAGCTGCTTCTTTACTTCTTCGCTAAGCTCTTTGCCGTCCACGCGCGCGTCGCCAAACTTGGCTTTGACGTTCTTCATTACCGCGCCCATGTCCTTCATTGTGGGAGAGCCCATTTCGGCGATGACGGCCTTCACCGTGGCGGCAATCTCCTCTTCGCCGACGGCCTTCGGCATGTAGGCCTCGATGATGGTAATTTCCTGCGCTTCCTGCGCGGCCAACTCGGGACGGTTGCCTTTCGTGAATTGGTCGATGGAGTCCTTGCGCTGCTTGATCATGACGGTGAAGACCTGCAACTCCTCTTTCTCGTCGAGGTCCGCGCGCTTCTCGATGCGCTTCATCTGCAAGGCGGCTTTCATCATGCGGAGAGTGGAGAGGCGCAGCTCTTCCTTGCTGCGCATGGCGTCCACCATTTCTTTTTGCACGCGTTCGGTCAGGGTCATGAGTTGATTATAGGGGAGCCGTCTACGTCAGCCCGCAGCCATCAGCTCAGAGTGATCCTCTGGCGGAATGGCAGTTCCACCGGCGCGGGTCACCCCCACCTGACTCAGACGCACGCGTGCCAACCTAGTAGCCTGCCACCCTGGGAGTTCTATAGTTGTATTGTCGGCACTTCTCTGCCGGCAATCTTCCGAGCAGGGGTTTCGCTATGTTGCGCAAGACACGGCTCTTCACTCCCGGTCCTACTCCTTTACTTCCAGCCGCCCAAAACGCCATCGCTGCCGCGGACATGCATCACCGCACAGCGGAATTCCGTGAAATCTTCTCGCGCACACTCGCCGATCTCAAGACATTCATCGGCACCAATAACGACGTTCTTATCCTCGCCTCGTCGGGCACCGGCGCCATGGAGGCTGCCGTCTCGAACCTCACCTCGCCGGGCGAGAAGGTAGTGGTTCTGAGCGCCGGCAAGTTTGGCGAACGCTGGAGCGATCTGGTCAAGGCCTATGGCTGCGAGATCGAACTCGTCAGCGTGCCCTACGGCCAGACCTTCGATCTGCGTGAGGTGAAAGAAAAAGTCCAAGGCGCAAGCGTGGTCTACATGCAGGCGACCGAGACCTCGACCGGCGCCCGGCACGACGTCAAGGCAATCGCCGCTCTACTGAAGGGAACCGACACGCTGCTGGTGGTCGACGGCATTACCGGTCTGGGCACCACGCATTTTGAGGTGGACAACTGGGGTATCGACATTCTGATCGGCGGCTCGCAGAAGGCGGTGATGATTCCGCCCGGGCTCGCCTTCCTTAGCGTTAGCGAACGCGCGTGGAAGCGCATGGAAACCGCCAAGCAGCCCCGCTTCTACTTCGACCTCCGCAAAGAGCGCAAGTCGCAGACTAAGGGCGAGTCGGCTTTCACTCCCGCGGTCGCTCTCATCTGTGGCCTGGGTGCGGCGCTGGATTTCATTCGCAAGTCCGGCAACGGCAACCTGGCTGACGGACGCGATGCCCTGATCCATAATGCTGAGACATCGGCGGCCATGGTGCGTGCCGGCGTGCAGGCGCTTGGCCTGGAACTGTTCGCGCCTACCTGTCCGGCTGCGGCGGTGACGGCGGTGCTGGCTCCCAAGGGCGTGGATTCGAGTGCCATCGTGAAGGAGTTCCGCGAGCGCTTCGCCATGGTCATGGCCAACGGCCAGGGCGAGATGAAAGGGAAGCTCTTCCGCATCGCTCATCTTGGTTACTACGACTACATGGACGCGATTGGCGTCATCGGCGCGCTGGAGCATGTGCTGCTGAAGGTCGCGCCGTCTCACAATTTTGAATTGGGCGCCGGCGTGCGCGCCGTGCAGGAAGTCTTTGCCGGGCAATTCGTCGAGGCGGCTAAAGTATGAAAGTCGTCATCGCGGACAAAATCTCTTCTTCGGCGCTGAAAGTTTTCGGCGACGGTGACTGGACGGTAGTCAGTCCCGACAAGGATTCGCTGGCCCGCGAACTGGCGGATGCGGATGCCATCGTGGTGCGCTCGGCGACCTTTGTCGACGACGCCATGATGGAGAAAGCTCCCAAGCTGCGTGTCATCGGACGCGCGGGCGTAGGCGTGGACAACGTCGATCTCGACGCGGCCACCCGGCGCGGCATCGTGGTCATGAACACTCCTGGCGGCAATGCGGTTGCCGTGGCCGAACACACCTTTGCCCTCATGCTGGCGATGGCGCGCTTCATTCCTCGTGCGCATGCGACGACCGCTGCCGGCAAGTGGGAGAAGAAAACGCTGCAAGGGACCGAACTGCGCGGCAAGACCCTCGGTATCGTCGGGTTGGGCCGTGTTGGCGTGGAAGTGTTGCGTCGCGCACAGGCCTTCGGCATGAAGGTCATCGCGCATGATCCTTATGTTGCGCCCAGCTTCGCGCAGCAGCTGAATGTAACCACACTTCCGCTGGACGATCTGTATGCCCAGTCGGACTACATCACCCTGCACGTCGGTTTGACGCCGCAGACCCAGGGCATGATCAATGCCGATTCCATCCGAAAGATGAAGAAGGGCGTGCGCCTGGTCAACTGCGCTCGCGGTGAATTGCTGAATGAACCTGACGTTGTCGAGGCGCTGCAATCCGGGCAGCTCGGCGGCGCGGGTCTTGACGTCTACAGCAATGAGCCGTTGAAGGACTCGCCGCTGATGACCCTGCCGAATGTGCTGCTGACGCCGCACATCGCAGGTTCGACGAACGAGGCGCAGGAAGCCGTGGGCGTGCAGATTGCCTCGCAAGTCCGGGAATACCTGACAAAAGGCGTCATCCAGAATGCGGTCAACATTCCTTCCATCAGCGAGGAAGAGTATCACGTGATGCTGCCCTACATCGCTCTGGGCGAGCGCCTGGGAACGTTCCTGGCGCAATCGTGCGAGAACGGTGTGGAGGAGATGTGCCTGAGCTACAGCGGCGAACTTGCCGGGTGGAAGACGGCACTCATCCGCAATGCAGCTGTTGCCGGCGCGCTAAACCAGTTGGCGCACGCGCAGGAACGGGCCAACCTGGTTAACGCCGCATCGGCCGCGGAGGAGCGCGGTATCCGGATTAGCCGAGCGCAAGAAACCGGACGACACCGGAGCAGCCTCGCCCAACGTGCTGCGCATGACCTTCAAGAGTGCGGGCCACCAGGAGAGCACGGTAGCCGGTAGCGTACAGCCCGCAGGCCAGCCTCGGCTGCTGGAGATTGACGGGATTCACGTCGAAGCTCCGCTCGAGGGGAACGTGATTTACCTGCGCAATCTCGATGTGCCTGGAGTGGTGGGACGCGTCGGGACCGTGCTGGGCCAGCACAGCATCAACATCGCCAACTTCTCGCTGGGTCGCGGCGCCGAATCCTCGGCCGTGGCCGTGGTGCAGGTGGACGGCGATGTCAACGAGGCGGTGCTGGAAGCACTGCGCGGTATCGAAACGATCCTGAAGGCGAAAGCCATCCGTTTCGCCGCGAAGCCGGCTAAACAGACAGTCAGCGCTTAGGCAAAGAGCAATTCCTGGAAGTGTTAGCCGGAGCACTTGATAGAAGCTGCTCCGGCATTTTATTTGTGCGAGAAGTCCTTCTCGATGTCCGACCCGTCGGTCGGCAGCTGCTGATCGAGCAAGGCAAGATACGGCGCGATGAGGCGATACGATTCGTAATACTGCTCGGGATTGATCGCCTTGATGTTGTCTTTGCTGCTGTGCAGAAGCGGCCACGTGTCATGCGTGATGGCGGTGATCGTGATTCGCGGGATGCCCACGTCGGCGAACGATTCGGAGTCCGTTGATACTTGCGGGATACTTCTGCCGATCGCCTGCCTGGGTCTGAATCGTTGCGGCTGGCTCGTCCCAGCTCTATCCATGTTGATGCCGTTGATGGGCACCTTCATACCCTGCGCCATCGCAACCAGCATGCGCACAAGGATAGGCTCGGAGTGACCGGTCCAAACCTCGGTCGGCCCGATGCCGAGACATTCCAGATTCACCATCGCCACGATCCGCTTGCGGTCCTCCGGATCGAGGTGCTTAGCGTAGAACTCGGAGCCGACCAATCCCTCTTCCTCGCCAGCAAAACCGATGAACAAGAAAGTATGCGAACGCGGCTGACCTGCGAGGCTCTGATACAGGCTAGGCAACATCGACGCGCCGCTCCAGTCGTCGACCACGCCCGTGCCTTCTTCGACATGATCCAGATGGCCGCCGACAACAATCGTGGAATCGGTCGAGCCCGGGAGCACACACAGGACGTTCGGTTGATGCAGATGCTTGACCGCCTGCTCTGTTGGCTGACAGCCGGCGTCGCGAAACATCTTCTCCAGTGCGAGCACGCGGTCACTGTTGCTCATCGGCGCATTCTGCAGCCGGGCCATCACTACGTCCTGCTTAACAAGGCCGTATTTCAGGTCGGAAGCCCCGACGAGCAAAACGCTTGCCAGTAGTAGAAGACAGCCGATCCAGAGCTGGTGAATGGTTCGCTTCCGGCGGGCGCTGGGCACTGCCTGTTTGCCTGATATCATCATTTTCGAGACGCAACTTACGACGAAGACACGAGTTTAAGAGCACCGTCCGGGCAAATCAAAACCGCGGGATTCTATGTCACCTTTGTCTTCCACAAAGTCGATCGAGCGACGTTGCCCGACCTCAGCGCAACCGACTCCACGGTACTTTATCGCATCCGTACTACTGTTGATCGCCTTGAGTTTCTCCATGCTGGCCCAGGACAAAGATAAATCCACCGAGAAAGCGAAATCTGAATCCAAGCCCACTCCCGTATCCATCGGCGGAGAGCCGGTTGTCGTGCTTCAGCGTCCGCCGGTAACAGACGAGAGCAAGCCGCAGTTTCTGCAGGCGACGATCCTGCCTGGACGCGGCATGGCCGTGCTGCAGATCAAGGCGTACCTGCCGGGCAAAGGGCGAGTTCGACATGCTCAATGCGCCTCCGCTACCGGAGGCGGCGCAACTGTTGAACAAAGATGACGACGAATTCGGCAACGAGGTCTTCAAGATCGGGGGGGCGATTCTGTTGCCCTTCGCCAATCGCATCCGCGGCAACCTGTCAGCCGACGGCAAGACCATCACGGCGACCGTCCATGAAAGGACGATTACGCTGCCTGCAAATTGGAGTGGAAAGAATCCGGGAGCCGAGAAGCACGCCATTCACGGCCTGATGCGGCGCTCAAAGTTTGAGCACGTCATCCTTCGCAACGGAGGACAGGACTCCGCCGTCAACGCAACCTTGCATGCCGGCGACTTCGACGGCCATTGGCTCTCCGACACCGACGTCGAAGTGGAAACTACCCTGAGCCATGACAGCTTCGAGATGACGGTGATTGCCAGGAACGTGGGCTCCCGAGTGCTTCCCATGGGGATCGGCTGGCATCCTTACTTCGTGTTGCCCAGCGGCGACCGGCAGCAGGTGCGGCTGCATCTGCCCAGTGAAACCCGCGCCATCATGAACAATTATGACGATACGTTTACAACCGGCAAGCGGATGGCGGTAAAGGGAACTCCGTACGACTTCTCCGCTCCCGGAGGCGTGGCGCTGGGCACGCAATACCTCGACGATAGCTACTCCAACCTGCTCTACGGAGCCAATAGGACAAGCGTGTCGGAGATCGTCGATCCGGCGGCGAAATACGGCTTGCGGCTCATCACCATGTCGCCACAAATCAAGTCCATCCAGGTTTACGCTCCGCCGGATAAGAATTTTGTTGCTATTGAGCCGCAGTTCAATTTACCTGATCCATACAACGGCAACTGGGGCAGTGTGGACACGGGGATGGTCCTGCTCCAGCCTGGACAGTCGGTGTCGTGGCAAGTTCGTCTGGAACTGTTCACGCCCAAAGAATAGGTTTCACCATGCAACGGCTGATTATCAAGACGCATAAGAAGCGCGAAGTGATCGACATCACCCAGAAGCTGGAAGCTATTCTTTGGAAGAACTACGCCGATAAAACCGGTCTCTGCCAACTCAATCTTCTGCACACAACGGCGGCGCTGACCACTGCCGACCTCGATCCCGGCACCGACCTGGATATGCTCGACGCCTTCGACATCATGGTTCCCAAGCTCGACTATCGTCACGAGCACAATCCGGAACACGTTCCCGATCACATTCTTTCTGCCATGATCGGCACGTCAGTGAGTCTGGCAGTCGAAAGTGGATTACTGCTGCTGGGGACCTGGCAGCGGGTGGTGCTGATCGAGTTGGATGGTCCACGCGAGCGCGAAACTGTGATGTCCCTGATCGAGGCGATCTAACAGCCTCCCGCCCTCCATGCTGATCCCGCTGTTCGCAACATCACAGCCTCTGCCTGATGTTCCAGTTCGTGCGCGACCGCAATCGACAACCGGCGAATACCTTCGCGTATCTGCTCGGGCTGGGAATGCGAAAAGTTCAGCCGCATGTGTGAGCCTTTGTCGCCATTGGGGAAGAATGGTTCGCCAGGTACGAACGCCACGTTCTGACGCAGGGCCGAATCCAGCAAATGCGAGGAATCCACGCCTGACGGCATGGTGACCCACAGGAACAACCCGCCATCGGGATGCGTCCAGGAAACTTCCTCGGGGAAGAAATCCTGCAGCGCGGATAGCATCGCGTCACGGCGTTCTTTATAGATGGCGCGAATCAGCTTCACGTGTTCTTCCATGAACCCGTCGCGCGCGACTTCGTAAGCAACAACCTGCGCGAAGGCGCTGGTGTGAAGGTCGGTGCTCTGTTTCACCTGCACCAGCTTGGCGATGACATCTGGCGGAGCGACGATCCAGCCCACGCGCAGACCCGGCGCCAGCACTTTGGAAAACGTACTGAGGTAAATGACGTTCCCCAGCTGATAGCCGCTGTCGTTCGCCTGGTTGGTGCGGTCGAGCGCGAGCAATGGCGGAACCGGTTCGCCTTCATAGCGAAGCTGCCCGTAAGGATCGTCTTCGACAATCGGTATGCCGTACCTGTCGGAGAGGGCGACCAGTTGATCGCGCCGGGAGCGCGAGAGGGTCACGCCACCGGGATTCTGGAAGTTCGGCACAAGGTACATGAACTTCGGCCCCGAGCGCAGCGCCTCTTCCAGGTTGCACGTCTGCATCCCCTGATCGTCGACTGGCACCGTGACGTATTCAGCGCCCATTAGATTGAAGGCCTGCAGCGCGCCCAGGTAAGTTGGATTTTCCACCAGAATGCGGTCGCCGCGATTGATGAGCAGCTTGCCCACCAGATCCAGCGCCTGCTGCGAACCCGAGGTAATCAGGACATTGTCGACGCCGGCAAGAATGCCGTAGCGTGCCATGTGCGCGACAATCAGTTCACGCAGTGGCCCATAACCTTCCGTCGGGCCATACTGCAATGCCGCGGTCGAATGGCTCTGCAGGACGCGTTGGCACGCCTCCTGAAAGCGCGCCAATGGAAAGACTTCAGGCGCGGGCAGCCCGCCGGCAAACGAAATCACTTCAGGACGCTGCGTCACCTTGAGCAGTTCGCGAATGACGGAGCTCTTAACAGACTTAATACGTTGAGCGTAACGATGTGCCCATGCCACTGCCATTCGATACCTCCGTTACCTCAACGTAGGCCTGCCTGCCGGCCTTTGTCTGTGACGCCCGACACGTCTGTTTTGCCGCGAAAACAGCGTATCGCAGCAGTACCGTTCTGCCGCATTGTGCGCGCAGGCGTCTGGTCCCGGTTCCCGCCGAGAAATCTCTTTCGGCCCAGGTCGTCAGCCGCTACAATCTGTTCGCTAACGCATACGCGCCATGAGCTCTTCCTTCGAAAATCCGCCGTCGTTCCCCGACAACCCGACAGGGAACGCAGCTATGCCTGCCACCGCATTGCCCGTCTCGCCCGGGGCCGATGCCGGTTATGTTCTGCCTACTGCGGACGAGCGAACCATGGCGATGCTCGGTGAACTGTTGCAGCTGTTCTCGTGGTTTATTGGCCCCCTCGTCATCTTCCTGGTGAAGCGGGATTCGGCGTTCGTGCGCTTTCACGCATTGCAGGCAATCCTTTGGCAGATTTTCATGGCGATGTTCTACATCGTCTTCTTCGTCGTCATGATCGCCATGGCCGTGGCAATGCCGAAGTCTGGTGTTGCGGTCGGGGCTGCGCCGGTGCTGTTCATGGTCACCTTTTATGGCTTGTTCGGACTTTTCTCCCTGGCCAACTTTGTCATCGCCATTTACTTTGCGGTCAAGGCGAACAGCGGAGCCTGGGCTTCGTACCCCGTGATCGGTTCGATCGCCCGCAGCATCCTCGGCCTGTAATCCAACCTTCCACAGAAGGCCGGTGTCATCCTGAGCAGAGGCGCGCTTCTTGCGCGCCGGAGTCGAAGGACCGCTCTAGCCGGCAATATTTGTAACCGTAGTGGTCCTCGGCTCCGTTCGATTGCTTCGTAATTTCCCTTCGCTCGGGATGACACTTCGAGAATCTATATCGAGGCACCTGAATGGGCGCCCCTTTACGGCGGCGAGTCCGGACATGGACTCCCCCACTCAGAAGAGCTGCATCTGCTGATCCTCCGGCCGTTGTTGCACCGTGATCTCGCCCCTTGATGTGACCTCTCGCGTGATGCCATGTTTCTTGCGCAGCACACTCATCAATTCCGAAATTCGCTTCGCGTAGGCTTTCCCTACGAAGGCCCTGTCCTCGAAACGCTTGCGATACTCCGCAACCAAATGCGGGAACTCCTTCTCCAGGAAGGGCAGAAAGACTTTGGCCGAGCAGGGCTTCAGAAACAGTGGGTTGGCATAGATATATCTTCCGCCCGCATCTTTCGTCGCCCGCACCAGTGCATCCAGCCCCGCCGGCGAGTCCGTAATGCCGGGCAACACCGGCGCGCAAATCACTCCAGTTTTTATGCCGGCCTCACGCAATGTACGCACCGCTTTCAGTCGCAGATCGGGACGGGGCGCGCGAGGCTCCAGAATTCGTGCCAGCCTGGTGTTGGTTGTGGTGATGGTGATATTGACGTAGAGGGAATTGTTCTCGCCGACCCGGCGCAACAACTCCGCGTCGCGGCAGATCAGGTCTGACTTGCTGACGATCCCGATCTGTAGCCCGTGATGTTGCGCCAGCTCCTCCAGAATGCCGCGCGTGACTTCGAAGCGTTTCTCCGCCGGCTGATACGGATCGGTCGCCGTGCCGATGGCGATCTCCTCGCCGCGTTTCACTTTCTTCAATTCCTGCCGAAGCAGCCACGCCGTCTGCTGCTTGACGTAAATCTTCCTTTCGAAATCGACGCCGTCGCGCATTTCCATGAACTCATGCGTGTAACGCGCGTAGCAGTACTTGCAAGCGAACTCGCAACCGCGATAAGGGTTGATCGTCCAGGTGAAGGGAACGCGGGTGGAAGTGCAGCGGTTGAGCACAGCACGCGTAGGCAGGCTGAAGTATTCGACCAGATGACCCTGCCGAATCGATTCTCCATGCGACGCCAGACGGGCAATTCCCACCAGCGGCTGGGGCGCGTCTTCCTGCGCGGTCTGAAGGAGCCAGGGGCGTTGCATCTTCTTCCGACTTTCGCTTTTTATTCGCCATAGAGATGCTAGCGCCTACAACGGGGTTGCGTCAACTGTTTTGCGTTCTCCGCGTCCGTTGCGCAATCCGCGATGCAAACCCGGCGATACATCCGCCATCCAACTTCAAACAAGCCGGAATAAAAGGGGACAAATTATGTCTGATCAAAAACATATTGTGGAAGCGCTGGAAGACCTCATCGAGGTGTCTCGCGACGGCCAGAACGGGTATCGCGACTGCTCCGAGCACGTCAAGAATCCACAGCTGAAAACACTTCTCAGTGAAGTCAGCCTGGAGCGCGCGAAGTTTGCGGGCGATTTGGAGAACGAAGCGGTTCGTTATGGAAAAGCCGACGTCAAGCGCTCCGGTACAACCATGGGCGCGCTGCATCGCGGGTGGGCTGACCTGAAGGCGAATCTGGGAGGCGGCGACGATGCGTTGCTGTCTTCGATTGAGACCGGCGACAGCGCCGCCAAAGACCACTACGACAAATACATCAACGACAACAAACTGCCCGACGATGTTCTGGGCACCATTCGCAATCAGGCGCAGGCAATTGTTGGAACTCTCGACCGCATTCGCGCTCTGCGCCGGCAGCACAAGGCTGCCTGATCAATCAGGGAGCCGGGAATCGCCGGCTCCCAATTTCATCTACTTCAAATTCTTCTTCAGGAATTCCTCGGTGATCTTCGCTGCGCTGGCAGCATCTTCCGCGCGATAGCCCTTTTCATTATTGGGATTCTCGAAGGCGTGTCCGGCGTCAGGATAGATGTGAATTTCGACTTTCTTGCCCATGCCCTGCAGGTCGGTTTCAAATTTGCGAATGTCCTCGACTTTGATTCCCTGGTCCTGTCCGCCAAAAATTCCCAGAATCGAAGCATGAATCTTCCGCAGTGTCGACTTGTCGCTGGCCAGATGTCCATAGTTGATGACAGCGACCTTCAGCTTAGGATCGGCGACGGCGAGATCCAGCGCGTATCCGCCACCCATGCACCATCCAATCACGCCGACGCGCTTGCCGCTTACGGTGTTGAGCGAACGCAGAAACGTGGTGGCCGCCAGCAGGTCGCGCTGCGCCCGATCTTCGGGGACACCGCGCATGATCTGGTGGGCTTCGTCCGGCGTGGTCGCTACCTGTCCGCGATACAGATCGATGGCCAGGGTTACGTAGCCTTTGTCGGCATAATCCGAGGCTTGCTGCTTGACCCAGTCATTCAAGCCCCACCACTCGTGAATGACGACCAGGGCAGGGAACGGGCCGTTGCCGCTCGGCATGTAAAGGAGCGCATGAACGGTCTCGGTGCCGCTCTGGTAGGTGACATCACGTCCTTCGGCGGCGAACGCAGTGATGGACAGCAGGCAGATGAAGATGGCGAGCAGTGTGGCTTTCACGCAGGTCCTCCCACAGTGCCTCTCATTAGAGCGTGTTTTCTTCCAGTTGTCATCCTGGGGCGTTCAGGGTTGAGGTTCCTTTCCGGGAACTCGTATCGGTATTTCCATTGTTCCTGCTGGGCTTTCCCGCTACCATGCCGCCATCCGATTGAATCGCAAACAAGGATGGGCCTATGTCGAGCAGCGCCGCTTCGACCTCGCGCGATACCGAACCCGCTGCATCAGCGTTTCTGCACAGCCTGGCCGCCATCATTGTGCTGGTCGCCGCGGCTTCGCCGTTGCATGCTCAAAGCTACATCTTTGGACGCGCGGATTTCGCTGTAGGAAACACGCCATCGTCGGTCGCCGTTGGCGATTTTAATCACGACGGCGTTATGGATCTGGTGGTCACGAATTCTCTGGAGGGCGATAACACCGTCTCCATCCTCCTGGGCAAACCCGACGGCACCTTCAATCCCCAGGTCAGGGTTCCTGTCGGCGTGACGCCCATCTCCGTCGTCGTGGCCGACTTCAACGGCGACGGCATCCTCGATATCGCTACCCTGAATGGAAACTGCGTCCGCAATATCCTCGGCGAAACCTGTTCCGACGGGTGGATCAGCGTCCTGCTGGGCAAAGGCGACGGGACCTTTCTTCCGGCGGTGAGTTACGCCGTCGGCTCGGCGGGTGGCCGCTCCATCACCCTGCTGGTTGCCGACTTAAACGGCGATGGTCTGCCCGACCTGGTCGCTACCAACGGCGAAGATAGAACCATCTCCGTTCTGCTCAACAATGGAGTTGGAGGATTTCAAAACCAGGTGGCGTACAGCGTTCCCAATGGAGCCTTGGGCGCGGCGATCGGAGACTTCAACGGCGATCACAAGCTCGATATCGCTGTGGGCGGGAGCACGATGTCGGTGCTGTTGGGCAATGGCGACGGAACGTTCCAGGCGCCCGTGACCTCCGGAATCGGTGGTGTTTCCATGGCCGTCGCCGATTACAATCACGACGGCAAATTGGATTTAGTGGTGACGGGCTCCGGGTCCCAGACGGCCGTCATGCTGGGGAATGGAGACGGCACCTTCACAGCCATTTCAACTTCCGCCAGCGCAGCCGCTGTTTACACCGCAGACCTCAACGGGGATGGCAAGCCCGACCTCATCCTGATAAGCGTTTCCGGCAATTATGCCGCGAGCCTTACGGTGGAGTTTGGCAACGGTGACGGCACATTCCAGCCCGGCGTCTCCTACGGATCAGGCGGAGGTTCGCCTGCAGTGCTCACCGATATCAATGGCGATGGGAGGCTGGATGTCGTATCGGTGATCCCGGCCCAGAATGTCGTCTCCGTTTTTCTAGGACTCGGGGGCGGAGTCTTTCCCACCTTCACCGACTATTTTTCAGGCCAATTTTCGATCGTCGCTGCTGACTTCAATGGCGACCAGAAGCCTGATCTTGCTGCCATTCTGAATTCGACCATCCAGGTCATTCTGAACAATGGCGATGGGAGTTTTGGTTCGTCGCATCCCACCCCGTTAAACCAAAACGCGGACGCAATGATCGCTGGGGACTTCAATAACGATCATCAGCAGGACGTCGCAGTACTGTATGAAAACTGCAACAACGGTTGTCAGGCCGGGCAGGTTGCGGTTTTTTTGGGCAATGGGAATGCAACGTTTCAAGCGCCCAAGCTTTCAACCGTGGGTTTGCAGCCTTATGCCCTGGCAGCGGGTGATTTCAATCATGACGGAAATCTCGACCTGGTCGTCGCCAACAACGGAGCCAATACGATTTCCGTGCTGCTTGGCAACGGAGACGGGACCTTCCAGACGCACGTGGATTACGGAACAACAGCAAATCCCGTGTTCGTTGCGGTCGCCGATCTGAACGGCGATGGTATTCCCGATATCGTTGTCGTAGACACCGGTTTCAGCATCTTCTTCGGCAACGGCGATGGGACCTTCCAGTCTCGCGTCGACAATACGACGACCGGCGGAAATCAGGTGGTGATCGGCGACTTTAACGGTGATGGCATCCCCGACCTGTGCTTCCAATACGCCGGTGCATTCGTTGTGTTGCTCGGAAACGGAGATGGAACGTTTCAGGCTCCGCTGCGCTCGTACTTTGGCATTGGTACCGGACCGTTCGCCGGCGCTGACTTTAATGACGACGGCAAACTGGACTTGGTCATGCTGGCCGGGGGGCAGGCTTTGCTCGGGCTCGGCCGTGGCGACGGAACGTTTGGAAGCCTGATGTCCTACATAGCCTCCGACGGCACCGGTAGTTCCGTTGTGACTACCGATCTGAATGGCGATGGCGTGCCAGATCTGGCAAGCGTCTTTGGGAATAACAATACGATCTCCGTGCTGCTGAGCGCGTCCTTCAAGGCGGTATCGCCCTCCGCGCTGAATTTTGGCTCGCAGGGAGTTACCACCACGAGTGCACCGCAAATCCTTACCGTCACGAACAGCAGCAATGTAAAGATCACCATCGCCAGCGTCGTCACGGCTGCGCCGTTCAGCCAGACCAACGACTGCGGCGGCATTCTGGAGCCGGGTGCCTCCTGCACGGCCTCGGTCACGTTCACGCCGTCGTCGACCGGACTTGATTCGGGTGCCCTGACTATTACCGACAGCACGCGCAACAGCCCGACGCGCGTTCCGCTTTCCGGTACCGGAGTCAGCGGAGGGTTCCTTACTCCGATTCCGGCCAGCCTCGCATTCCAGCCGCAGAATGTCGGCGCATCCAGCAATCCTGCGCCGGTGACGCTAAAGAACACGGGCAATGCCAATCTGACGATTACTTCAATCGGCATTAGCGGCCTCAACAGCTCCGACTATACGCAGACGAACAACTGCCCGGGCTCGCTGCCCGCCGGCCAAAACTGCACGGCCAACGTGACCTTCACTCCTACGACGGGAGGCGTGCGCAGCGCAAACCTTTCCATCGCCGACAACGCACCCGGCAGTCCGCAAACTGTGCCGCTCAGCGGATTAGGGTTGGCGGAGGAAAATACGCTGACCGTCACCGTCATCGGCAGCGGTGGCAGAGTGAACAGCACCGACGGATTGATTCATTGTCCGGAAGTCTGCTCGCACGTCTACCCCGCGAACGCTCAGGTAACGCTGACCGCCACGGCCGATCAATACTGGCGCTTTTTTGGCTGGAACGGCAATTGCCCGGGAAACGGCACCTGCACCTTGACGATGACGCAGAACATGTCGGCCACCGCCACCTTCCAGTACACCTATTTTGGGTTGGAATTTGTTCCCATCGCGCCGTGTCGAGTGGCGGACACGCGCTGGCCGAACGGGCCCTTCGGCGGACCGGCGCTGCAAGGTCACAACACGCGCAATTACCAGCTTGCCGCCTCGGCCTGCAGCATTCCGCAATCCGCGTTCGCTTTCTCGCTCAACATGACGGTCGTGCCGCATGGCTACCTGGGGTATCTGACAATTTTCCCCGGGTCGGATCAACAACCGGTGGTCTCCACTATGAATTCCCTCGACGGCCGCATTAAAGCGAATGCCGTGATCGTCGCCGCGGGAAGTCATACGGACGTCAACGTGTACGTGAGCGATACCACCGACGCGGTGATGGACATTGACGGTTATTTTCAGAATGGCGGAAATGCGGAAGGCTTCTATCCGCTGCCGCCCTGCCGAGTCGTCGACACCCGGAGAGGTAACGGCGATCTGGGTGGTCCGTTCCTGACGGGCGGCGTGGAACGTGACTTCCCGTTGCTGGAGAGCTCGTGTATTCCGCAGGGAATCAGTCCGCAGGCGTACTCCCTGAACGTAACGGTGGTGCCGCACACCGCGGGACAGCCGCTCAGCTACTTGACGGTCTGGCCGCAGGGTCAGTCCAAGCCATTGGTATCGACGTTAAACAATCTGACGGCAACCATCGTCGCCAATGCAGCCGTCGTCGTCGCGGGACCGACCGGAGCGATCGCGACGTATCCCTCCAACGACACCGATCTCGTGGTCGACATCAACGGATATTTCGCCAGCTATCAGCAGGGCGCTCTGCTGTTCTATCCGTTGTATCCTTGCCGGGTGCTCGATACCCGCCAGGGCTCAGGCGCTTTCAGCGGACTGCTCAGCCCGCCGGTCGATGTGATCGACAATCCGTGCGGAGCCAACTCAACCGCCCAGGCTTATGTGTTCAATGCGACGGTGGTGCCGTCTCCCTCGCTCAGCTACCTGACGTTGTGGCCCGACGGGCAGAATCAACCTGTCGTCTCCACCTTGAACGCCGCCGACGGCTGGATCGCCTCCAACATGGCGATTGTGCCGACCTCGAATGGCTCCATCGACGCCTACGCCGCCGGGATGACGCAATTGATTCTCGACATCTCCGGCTACTTCGCGCCGTAGAGGATAGGTCTGAGTTGGTGCGGGATAAATTTCGGCTGATCGGCGCTGCTGGTCCGAAGCAATCGACTCAGGAAAGCGGAGCCATGCCGGCCTGCGCCAGCAGGTTTTGGAACCTCGGATCACTGTGGAGAGGATTGAAAGCACTCTCATTGCGCATTGCGAGGACGGCTGGATCGTGCTGTTGAACGGCTGTCGCGAGGTAACGTATGGCGTCCTCTTTTTCACCGAGCCGGGCACAGGTAAGCGCCACCAGGTACGGCGGCATCTGTCCCTGGTGGAGTAGTTTCTCCTGGGCTCGGCGCTGATTCACCAGCATCTCCTGCTTGCCGCCGGCGTGGAAGCCTTGCTCGGCTGCGCGCGCCACCGTCAGCTGTGCTTCGTTGTGCGAGAGCGTTGCCGCCTTCACCGCCTCGGCAACGAAGTTTCGATAGTCGCCTTTGGCGTAATAGACATACGAAAGATACTGATGGGTGGAAAAGAACCCAGGCTGGCTCGCTTCAAGTTGTTTCAACAAGACTTCGGCTTCGTCCGGCCTGCCGAGGGTGGCCAGAATCAGCGCTTTGTCCGCCGCAATTGCGTTGGACGCCGGGTCGAGATGCTCGGCGCGATTGATTTCGACCAGGGCTTCGGGCACCTTGCCAATGATAGACAGTGCATTGGCGTACCAATGGTGGGCCGGTCCATAGTCCGGGTTCAGCTGGATGGCGCGCCGGAATTCTCGCTCGGCGCCCGCTTCATCCCAGCCCCAATACAAAGTTGAAAACGCCAAAGAAGCGTGGGCTTCGGCGGAGGAGTCGTCAAGTTCGACGGCTTTCCGGGCGGCCGCCAGCGCCCGGGGATACGCCTCACCCGACGGCATCGCCGAAAACTCCCGCAGCAGGTTGTAGCAATCCGCCAGCCCTACATACGCCTGAGCATAGTTGGGATCGTGGACGATGGCCTGCGTGAAAAAGTCGACTGCCTTATTCAGGTCCTGAGGAGTGCGTTTATCCCAGTAATACCGGCCCCGCAGGTAAAGCTCCTGGGCTTCGGCGTTTCCTGCCGCTAAACGTGAACTGTGGGCCGCTTGTGCCACTGAAGTAGCGTTTCTTGTTATCGCAGCCGTATGGTGACGACGGGTGATGAGGAAAGCGGCGACTGCCGCGACGATCACAAGCGCGGACCCGGCTACCGCCAGCCACCGCGTGCGCGAATGAGTCGGAGCAATAGCGGATTCGGCAATGCCGGAATCGCGGGAAGGAAACTCGACTGGAACAGCGGCTAATTCTTCTACCGGCTCCACGTTATCGGGAGGCTCGAGTTCGGCCGGGGAAGACTCGAGCGAGTGCATCCAGCGCTCAAGTTCTCCGGTGAAGGCGAACACCCGCGCTCGCGAGCCACCGGGCAAGCGATGGACCGGAAGCAACCGCTCCTTCTCCCAGCGCTTGACTGTGCGTTCATCCCGATCGAAGAAGGCAGCGATCTCCTTCCACGAATCCAAACGACGATTTGGTGCTTTCACTTCTTGAACCGACGACATGTGTGCGCAATGCCCCGATTTGTCCCGTTATGCCCCTTGTCGGAAAACCGGGAATTGACTCAGAGTATAGCCACATTTCTCGGGCTCAGCTACTCGTTTTCCGGCTCAGCTAAGTCCCGATCTCAATTCAACTTAAGCGCCCACCAACGTGGGTTCGATGCGCCATGGATGTGGGTCCGGTGGGTGCCGCAAGGTGGACACCCCAAATCCCTGAAGTGCTATTGCCGCGCCTGGTGTCTGACTTCGTCCCTCCCGACGAGATTCCCGACCCTGGATGCAAACGATAAGGAAAAACGATGCGACGTTTCCAGTTGTGTGTTCTCGTCATCAGCCTCATTGCGGCGGCTCTGCCGTCTGCTGCCCAAACCCTCATTGCTACCGTGCCAGTGGGACAAGTCCCTGGCTATCTGGTCGCCGACCCGGTAACCAACAAAATCTACATTGAGAATATTTGCGGTACCGATCCCTCATGCAGTAGCCCCGGCAGTATCACCGTGATCGATGGCCTTAGCAACCAGACCACGAACATACCGGTGGGCAACAACCCCCAGTTCATGGTGATGAACAACGCGACGAACAAGCTTTACGTGACCAACCGTGCCGATGGGACGGTGACGATCATCAATGGCGCGACGAACCAGGTAATCAAAACCCTACCTGTCGGCCCAAACCCTGTGGGTGCGGACGTAAATCCTCTGACGAATCGAATCTATATTGCCAATTACGGAAATAGAAGAGGGAATACGGTCAGCGTCATTGACGGAAACACCGATACGGTCATTACCACGATTACCGTGCAGTACGGGCCGATCCTGACTGCCGTTGATCAAATAACCAACAAAATCTACGCGGTCAACCGGTGCTCTACCGACCCGAACGATTGCGTTACCGACGGAAGCGGAGTCAACGGTTCCTTGAGCGTGATCGACGGGACCAATAACACAGTGACGAATACGGTTGCTCTGGAGCAATTGCCCAGCGTCATCCTTTTGAACGAGGTCACCAATAAGATCTATGTTGGGAACTCTTGCGGGACTGACCCCACCTGCATCAGCAACCCCAATGGTAACGGGAACACCACTGGCACAATTACTGCTGTTGACGGCGTCACCCTGGCCACCAACACCATCACTGCCGGGAAGGGCACCACTGGAATGGCCGTAAACCCGGTAGCCAACCAGATCTACATGACCAACAGCACGGACAACACGGTCACCTTCGTCAACGGTGTGACCCTCGCCACCACCACGCTCGCTGTAGGTAATTCCCCTGCCGACGTTGAGGTCAATCCCGACACCTTCAAAATCTACGTCACCAACAACGGCGACAACACTCTTACCACCATCGACGGGATAACGCATGGGGAAGGCACGCTCGGCGTCGGCGGCGGACCTGCCTCGGCTGTCGTGAATCCTGTGACGAACCGGATTTACGTTATCAACGGCAATGACAACACGGTTTCAGTGGTGGGCGGCGCTTCTTCCGACGCCGTGCAATTCGTTCCCCTTACTCCTTGCCGTGTAGTGGACACTCGAAATCCCAATGGACCATTTGGCGGACCGCCGATCACTGGCGGAACCTATCGCACTTTCCCGCTGCCGAGCGGCGCCTGTGATATACCCGCGAACGCAAGTGGGTATTCGGTGAACGTAACTCTGGTGCCTCCGAACCACAATGGAATCGGGTATCTGACGATTTGGCCGACCGGAGAGTTACAGCCGACGGTTTCGACCATGAACTCTCTGGATGGGCGCATCAAAGCGAACGCAGCCATTGTGCCCGCGGGTGCGTCGGGAGCGGTTAATGTGTATCTCAGCAACACTTCCAACGTTGTCATTGATGTCAACGGCTATTTCACCGCCCCCGCCGCGGACACGTTACAGTTCTATCCTCTGACGCCCTGCCGCGTGGTCGATACTCGAAATGCCAACGGCAATCTGGGTGGCCCTTTCCTTACTGGCGGGGTGGAGCGGGACTTCCCGGTGACACAGAGTAGCTGTATTCCGCAGGGCGCCAACATTAAGGCGTATTCGTTCAACTTCACGGCTGTGCCGCATCCCACCGGGAACGAAATGGCTTATCTGACAGTTTGGCCCGCAGGCCAAACGAAGCCAGTCGTATCAACCTTGAATAATCTGACAGCGACGATTGTGGCCAACGCTGCGATCGTGCCTGCCGGAACAGCCGGGAGTATCGCGGTGTATCCGTCCAATGACACCGATCTGGTAGTCGATGTCAACGGCTACTTCGCTGCGCCGGGAACGGGAGGGTTGTCGCTCTACAGCACTGCACCTTGCCGTGTCTTGGACACCAGGCAAGGACACGGGGCATTTAGTGGAGAGCTGACCGTTGGCGTGGTGAGCAGCGCTTGCTCACCGTCCAGCACAGCTAAGGCCTATGTGTTCAACGCCACCGTCGTTCCGGTCGGTCCACTCAGCTATCTGACGCTGTGGCCTGACGGCGAGGGCCAGCCCTTGGCTTCAACACTGAACGCAATCGACGGGGCGATCACCTCAAACATGGCCATCGTTCCGACCACCAACGGTTCCATCGATTCGTTCGCGGCAGGAACGACGCAGCTGGTTCTGGATATCTCCGGATTCTTCGCCCCGTAAACTAACTTGCTAACTAACCGAGTCTGGGAGGTATCAGCCTCCCAGACTCAAAACCTTACCGCCACCCAATAAAGCACACCGCCGTTTCCACTCATCGTCGCCCACCTCTCGAGACTTAAGGCATAACTGACTCAAACAGGGAATTGTTTCTGCTCCATTTCGGTGAGACAATGCCGCTTGCCCAGTTAATTCCTCATGCGGAGCCGGTCTGCCTATGTCATCCAGGTGCTGCAAGGTACTGTGGACTGTCGGTGGAATTCTGTTGTTGTGCCTGCCTGCAGCTGCTCAAAAAGTCCTTGCATCGGTGAATGTCGGCCATAGTCCATGGGGCATAGCGGTCAATCCGAATACGAAGAAAGTGTATGTGGCCAACCAATGCGGCACCGGCCAATGCGGCAGCAATACCACGCTAACCGTCATCGATGAGCAAACCCTGCAGACAACTTCGCTGACCATCGGCATAAGCTCCGAGTATTACTCGGTCCCAATCGCCGTCAACAAGACCACCAACAAGATCTACGTTGCCACCTGCGGGAACGACCTCTACTGCGGCAGCCCCGGCGTTCTGACGGTGATCGATGGCGCAACGCTGACGACCACGAATGTCCCGATCGGCACCCGGCCCACTGGGATCGTGGTCAATGAAGCTACCAATAAGATTTTCGTGGTAAACGCCTGCGGCAACACCACCTGCGCCAGCGACCATCCTGGAACTCTTTCCATCATCGACGGCGTGACTCTGGCAACCACGACGATGGGTATTCAGTTCGGCGACTATAACGAGTATCCAAGTGTGGCCTTGAATACCACGACGAACGAAGTGTATGTGGTCAATCCATGCGGAACGGATGATACCTGCTGGAGTGGCGGCACGGTCATGGCGATCAACCCGGTTACTCTGGCCAACACCACAATTCCGGTAGGACAGGATCCCATCGCTATCGCTGTCGATAGCACAGCCAACAAGATTTATGTGATTAGCGACGGCAGTCCCGCCTTCACCGCGATCGATGGAGCCACGTTCTCGACCTCGAGCCTCACGTTCGGCAATCCCCCGACTAGTTTGGCTGTCAACCCCGTCACGCACAAAGTCTACGTTGGCCTCGGCAATGAACAATGGAATATGGGGTGGGTGGCTGTAGTCGATGGAGCTACCCTGGCGACTTCTTTCATCGATGGCCCGGGATATCCCAGCGCCATAGCGGTCAACACGACTACGAACAAGACTTATGTCACGGATATGCTGAATGGCTGGTTGACAGTGGTGGACGGAACGAACCTTTCGACCTTGAACTTACTTGTCAGCGGAGGGCCCATCGCTGCCGCAGTCGATGAAGGCAACAACCGGATCTATGTTGAGAATTATTGCGGGGCCTACTCCGAATATTGCGTTGGAGGCCCGGGAACCGTTTCCGTGATCGATGGCAATCCTCCCACAGCGTGGCAGTTCGTGCCGGTAACACCCTGCCGGGTAGTCGATACACGCAATGCCGATGGAACGTTTGGTGGACCCGCGATCGCCGGCGGAACCTCCCGCGACTTCCCAATACCGCAGGGAAGCTGCGACATTCCGTCTGCAGCCGCCGCTTATTCGCTTAATGTAACGGTGGTGCCACATGGTTCGCTTGGGTATCTGACCATCTGGGCGACTGGCCAGCCGCAGCCTTTGGTCTCCACCATGAATTCGCCGGATGGCCGGATCAAAGCTAATGCTGCGATTGTGGCTGACGGGACGAATCAGGCGGTCAGCGTTTATGCCAGCGACACGACCGACGTGGTGCTCGACATCAACGGATATTTCGTTCCGCTGCCAAGTAATAACGCGCTGGCCTTTTACCCCCTCACTCCGTGCCGAGTCGCCGACACGCGCAACCCTGACGGTCCGCTGGGAGGCCCGTCACTGCAAGCCGGACAGCAGCGCGACTTCCCGGTGCTACAGGCCAGTGCCTGCAATATACCCAACACGGCTGCGGCGTACTCGATGAACTTCACCGCGGTTCCGGAAAACGTTCTTGCCTATCTGACAGTCTGGCCGACCGGATTGCAGCAACCCGCGGTCTCGACGTTGAATGACTTGACGGGAACGGTTGTCGCCAACGCCGCCATCGTTCCGGCCGGGACGAACGGCGACATCAATACCTACGTCACCAACAATACCGACCTGGTCATCGATATCAACGGCTACTTCGCGCCTCCGGGAGCGAATGGGTTGTCGCTGTATGCGCCGGCGGTGTGCCGCGTCTTCGACTCGCGAACGAATGGCGGACAGTTCATGGCCAAGGCGATTGACGTTGCCGGCGTCCCGTGTAGTGCTCCCAGCCTGGCGGGAGCGTACGTGCTGAACGCAACCGCGATTCCCACCGGCTATTTGGGATACCTGACGTTGTGGCCGGACCCCGGACAGCGGCCTCTGGCTTCGACTTTGAACGCGCCGGACGGCGCGATCACGTCGAACATGGCAATCGTGCCTAACGTTGACGGCACTACCCAGGTCTGGGCCTCGGGCTACACTCAACTGGTCTTGGATATCTCCGGATATTTCGCGCCGTAAACCAACCGGCTAACCAGGCGGGTGGCCCGGATCTCCTAGTGAAGAACACTGTTACTTCACCCGCAGAAACCAAAATTATTCGGCTTCCAGCACCAGATAGCTGAACAGCCCGGAGCGCTCGATTTGCAGCACAATGGGATCGCCCGGCTTCAATCCGCGGAGCGCGGCCTTCAGCTGCTTCAAATCCTTGATCCCGGTGCCGTTGACGGCGTGAATCACGTCTCCCGCCTCAGGGCCTTCGCCCAGCAGAGTGCTGGTGGGAGTACGCGCGGCCACCAGAACTCCCGAGGGGAGCCGCAGGTCGTCGCCCAGGGCGCCGCGAAGATCGTCGTTGATGGTCACGCCGACGATACCCAGCCGGTTCACCATGTTGTCGGGGCCGGTCACCATATCGGCAAAGCGCTCGGGATCGTCAGTCCGCTCCATCACCGTGACGGGTATGTTCTGTACTTCACCTTTGCGCAGCACGCCCACCTCAACGCTCTGGCCGACCTTGTAGGTGTATAAGTCGAGCGCGAACTGCCGCAGATCCTCGACGCGCTTGCCGCCGACGCTGGTGACAATCTCCCCAACTTTCAGCCCAGCTTTTTCGGCGCTCGAACCCGGAGCCACGTCTTCCAGAATCACGCCCTCGGAGACCGGGAGATGCAGGCCCTCGGCCAACTCAGGAGTGATGGTCTTCAGGTAGACGCCAATCTGGCCGCGGTGGACGTGACCTACGGTGCGGATCTGGTCGTAGACGCTACGCACCACGTCGCTGGGAATCGCGAATCCCAAACCCTCATTGCCGCCGGACTCCGACAGGATGAAGGTGTTAATGCCGACCACGTGCCCGTCGACATCGACCAGCGGGCCTCCGCTGTTGCCCGGATTAATGGGAGCGTCGGTCTGTATGTAGATATCCGGCTTCGTGGGATCGATCTGCCGCCCGGTGGCGCTGACCACGCCCATGCTGACCGAATTCTCCAAACCCATGGGGCTGCCGAAAGCGAAGACCACTTGCCCCTGCTTCAAATCGTTGGAATCGGCCAGCTGAAGGGCGGGCAAATCGCTGGCGTCAATTTTCAGGACAGCGAGGTCGGTCAGGCGATCCACGCCTACCAGCTTCGCTTCCATGGCGCCGTGCACGGCAGTCTTCGTCTTGTTAGGATTCTGCTGGTCCAGGCCTTGCAGTCGGATGTGAATTTGCCGGGCGCCTTCGATCACGTGCGCGTTGGTGACGATGTAGCCGTCCGCTGACAGCACGACACCAGCGCCGATGCCGCGCTGCGCTTCCAGGTATCCGGTGTCGTCCTTATTTTCGTCGGTCGAAAGCCCAAAGCCGATGGTGAGCACCTGCACGACTGATTTCGTTACCGTGCTGGAAAGTTGCTGTACGGATTCGCTGAAGACGTGCAGGGGATCGCTCTTGAGTAGCTTGGCCGATTCCGCCGAGTGGGTCGGCTTCTCCGTTTGGGCGATGGCGGCGAGCGGGATAAGCCAGGTAAGGGAAGCTACACAGGCGATAACCGTCGAACGTCTCAACATACGTGGTGTTCTTTCTGCCGCGCAGTCGGCCGCAGCCGTTCTGCTACCTATACGATGAACTTCGCCGGCCAAAGGGTCGCGGTTCCAGGCAATTCTCGCTCATTTTGGCCAATCATTTTCGGCTTTGCCAGCGCAGGCCCACCCGCGCGAGGATCGGTTGTCCAATCGTAGCGATCGGAGTCTTGCCGATGTTGTACTCGCTGTTGGTCAGGTTCTCGCCCTGGAAGAACACGTCGAATCCTTTCGGCAATGGCCGCGACACGGTGCCGCTCAGGACGAAGCAGGAGCCCAGGGGCAGCAGATTCTGGTCGTCGTCGAATTCGTTGCTCTCGGCGCGGCCCTGGATCGCCACCAGTATCCGTTTGGGCGCTGCCCATGTGGCCTGAAACGTGAAGATGTTCTGCGGTATCAGCGGAATCATGTTGCCAACCAGCGCAGTATTGCCGGGATAGCTGGCCACGGTCGTGCTCATAAACTGGTAGGCCGCCGACAGGGTGATGCGATTCGTGAAGCGGATGTCGGTGCCCGCTTCCACCCCGATGGACTGCGTGCGGCCAACATTTTCTCGCATGCGCACGATCAGGCTGGGCGTTGAGCTGAGCGTGATGTTCTCCACAGGATTGGTAACAATGCCGCCGAAGACGCCACCGCGAATCGATACCCGGTTGTTCATCATGCTGGTGCGGACGCCGGCCTCCCCGCCGCTATAACGTTCGGCGCGCAGATAGGCGTTAGCCAGAGTCTGCACATTCCCCACCCGAAACGCGCGATAGAGCTCGTTCAGCGTGGGCGCGCGGAAAGAACGATATCCCGCTGCGTATAAAACAACGCGATCGCTGGCCCTGTAGGAAACCGACAGCCGGGGATTGAATGCATTCTGCCCGCGATCGGGATACTGAATGTCGGTTGGCGATCCATGCACCGGAATGCGGATGGAGCTCGCGTCGTAGTTGCTCCACAAATCTTCCCGGCCGGCCAGGGTCAGCGACCAGCGCCGCGAAATCTGCACGATGCCTTCCAGAAACGCGCCCAGCGCCTGCTGCGATCCGCCATTGGAAAGGTTTGCCGTCGGATTTCCGGCAAAATACGTCGTCTCCAGGCTGACTCCCTGCACATAGGTTCCGTCGAGCCCGGCGAGCATGGTGAAGCGGCTGGCAAGCTGCTTCGACCACTGCCCGATCATTCCCATCTGCTGCACAGGCACGTGCTGCAGGTCGGTCAACGATTCGCTGTCGCGGTTGGCGGCTATCGACGAAAACGTCTGTTGATAGTTTTGGGTGCCACCATACAGGCGAAGGGTGAACAGGCCCGCGCTGGGACTGTCATAGTCCGTGCCGAAGGCCAGCTGGCGGATGGTCGTGTCGTTAATCTGTAGCGGCGTTCCATTCTGCCGGTCTTCGCCGTAAAGGCTGCCGGTCAGGAAGACGCGTCCGCGATCGCCGAAGAGCCGCTCCAGCTTCACATTGCCGCTGCCGTATTGCTCGTTCACCGGCGTGTCGATGGTGCCACGCAAATCCTTGGGGACATCGATGTATCCATTGGTGCGAAAGCCTTCGCCGCTGCCGCTTAAAGACCACTGGCCCCAGCGAACCGCGCCCCATCCCGAGCCGAAAGGCGAATTCTCGTTGCCGTAGGAGCCTTCGATGTCGGCGTCGGTTTCAACCGCGCTGCGCGTCTCCATGTTGACCACGCCGCCCAGCGCGTCGTTTCCGTACAACGCGGAGACCCCACCGGGTACAAGCTGCACTTCGTTCAGCGACGCTTGCGGAACGCGCGCCCAGTAAATCCAGCCACCGAAGGGATCGTTGATAGGAACGCCGTCCACTAACACCAGCGCGCGACTGGCTCCGCTGGCGCCCAGGCCGCGCAGGGACACGCCTTGAGATGTGGGATTCGCCGTCTGGCTGCCCGATCGCCGCAACAGGGTGAAGCCCGGCACCTGGCGCAGCTTATCGTCCGTGGTCAGCGGTCCCCACTGCTCCAGTTGCGCGTCGCTGACCACCACGGCGTCGGGTTGCGATTCCACGTTGTCCACGCCGGTAGGCAGAATTGAGGTGCGGGTTGCGGTGACGTCGAGGCTTTGCTGCACGGTTGCCGGAGCCAGCACGACCGCCAGCGGCTTGTCGCCCGCGTGCCACTCGACGCTGGCGGTTGCGAATCCCGGGGAACTGACCTCGATGGTGCCGGCGTCCGCTGCGACTCCGCTGAAGATGAACGATCCGTCGGCTTGCGTGACCCGGCCGAAGTTCTGTCCCGCGATGTGTAGCACAACTTGCGCCCGCGAAATCACCGCCCCGCTGCGGTCGGTCACCGTCCCGCGAACGTCCTGCGCAGAGGAGGCGCAAACCAGCGACTGCAGCAGGCACACCAGCAGCGCGCCGATGAACCATCGGAGTCCGATATTGCTTACCTTGAGCCGCATCGAAGGAATTTGCTCAGTGAGTGTACTAGAGGGCCCGGAGGTTGGCATAACTTACGGGGCGAACCGCGGGGTGAAGGGAAAGCCGGTTAACTAGCGCCGGCTATTTCCCGAGGCGGACTTGCTTGGGCAGATGTTTCGGATCGTAGATGAAGTCGACCAGTCCGTCGCGGTAGTCGATCTTCACCTGCAGGATTCGCAGCATGTTAAAGCCAAGGATGCCCGAGACTTCGGTGCCCGTCTGGCGCGTCACGGGAGAAACGTCAAATGTAATGATGTCCTGGTTCTGCTGTTCATAGCGGCCAAATTGCAGCGTAGCCTTGTCGGCGCGGTAGACCTTGGAGACACTGCCGCTCATGCCGCGAATCTGCATGTTCGGGTCGGACTCGATCTGCGTGACCTGCTTCGCCGCCCGGGTCGACAACACGTTGCTGAACGAGCCGGTATCGATCAGGAACAGCATGGGGCCGGTGCGGTCTACCAGGGTCGGAACCAGGAGCAGGCTGCGGAACCGGTACACCTTGGTCCAACTCGTCATGCTGGGCGCAATGTAGGCATCCTTCGGCAGATCCGTCGGGGTGGATCCGTTCTTGCCGGCAGGCGTAGCTTCGCCGCCAGACTCATCCGAATCCTGCGTCATGGTTTGCAGCGCGGCCGGTTGTGCCGCCTCATTGGGCCGCTGTGGCAGCGGCGAGAGTCGCAACTTGGCGGACGGAATATCGATGTCGATCAGGTAGGACGAGAACACGTCGGCGCCTATCAGCCCGTCCTGCCCGGTGACCGGCGTTGCCTGGTCCGTGACCTTCACCACGCAGTCCTGGAATTCCAGGTCGCCAATGCGAACCCGGTCGGCAACCGCGGTGAAGCCTCCCTGCGTGCCGGCATCGCCCATCCCGATGATCGGCTGATACCCCAACCGCTGCAGACCCAGCTTCTCGGCCGCAGCGCGGCCCAGCAGAACTCCCGTGGCGCCGGTATCAAGCGCCAGATGCACTTCCTGCTTGTTGATCTTCACGTCCAGTCCCACACCGCCCAGCGCAGTCCCGTTGCGGGCGATAGGATTCAGCTTGGTGTCGGTTTGCTGAACATTCGTCACCAGCTTGCAGGCGTGCGCCGGAAGGGCGGCGTTCTTCTTCAGAGATGTCAGATACTGCTGCAACGTTCGAACAACTTGCGGAGTGAGATTCGGCTTCGCCAGGTAGCTCTCCAGTTCCGGGATCTGATCGCTCAGCGGTAGGGAATGGAAATACAGCAGCTGGACGGGAGCGTTGTCGGGAGCAACTTCATGCGCCCTCTTCATGCTGTCGTAGGCGCGGCGGTTGAGCGTCTCCGCCTTATAGATGTGCGACAAACCGATGAACGGCTCGGGGTCATTTGCGCTAAGGCTGATCGACTTGGTGTACAGGCGCTCGGCCTCCGGGATTTTACCGGCGCGAAATTGCACGTCAGCAGCGGTCGTCAGCACTTGCGGAGCGGTCGGCAAAATCGCGATTGCGCTGCTGGCGGCGGCCTGGGCTTCGTCGATCTTCTGCAACATCAGGTAACAGCGCATCAACCCGACCTGCGCCGGAGCTACCTTCGGATCGGCCTTCACGATGGCCTGATAGCGGGCGGCCGCTTCGGGAATCTTTCTCTCGGCAAACAGCTGGTTGGCTGCAGCCAGCGCCGGCATGATGCCCGAGGCCGTCGGCGGCGGAGCGGTCGGCGTCACGGTCTGCGTCGTGGCCTTGCCGGAGCTTCCCATGTGAATGGTGACACCGGGCTGTGGGTTCGACTGCGAGCCGGGGCTCGGGGCGCTGCCGGAGCCATTCTGAGCACACGCGGCGGAAGCTAAACAGGTCATCAACAGGGCAAGGGAAAGGACACGCGGCTGGCAGGGCATAGGGAAATCCTGCCCAGCAGAGTAGCACGAGAGATCCCACACATTCGAAAACCACGGATGTATGGGGCACCAACCCCGGGTCGTCGGCGAAAAATTGTCGAGAGTGCCTTCGGGAAAGGTTACGGGTGCCTCATCCTCGTCGGCCGAATTTGCCGACAGGACGGGCCGCCTCTATCGCAGCTATCGCAGCGCGTCTTCAACCTCGCTCAACCAATCGGGACGCTTCAGGAGTTCGCGGGGCTTAGGGCCGTCGGCTGCGCCAACGATGCCGTCTCGCTCCATCAGGTCGATGAGGTGAGCCGCGCGGCCGTAACCGATTCTCAGCCGCCGCTGCAGCAGGGAAGTGGACGCCTTGCCATATTCCAGTACGATGCGCACGGCATCCTGGAAAAGCTCGTCATTGTCATCATTCGCGGCGCCGCTACCTCCGCCACCCGATTCGTTCTCATCGCGTGGAGCCTCCAGGAAGTTCTGCTGATACTGCGCCGTACCTTGCGAGCGCCAGAATTCCACCACCGCCGCAATTTCCTTCTCGGTCACGAACGGCGCATGCACGCGATGCACGCGCGCCGATCCGTTGGGCAGGTACAGCATATCGCCGCGGCCCAGCAGGGCTTCCGCGCCGTTGGCGTCGAGGATGGTGCGCGAATCGATCTTGGTGGCCACGCGGAACGACATGCGCGCCGGGAAGTTCGCCTTGATCAGTCCGGTGATGACATCGACCGACGGCCGCTGCGTGGCCAGCACCAGGTGGATGCCGACGGCGCGCGCCATCTGCGCCAGCCGCGTGATCGACGCCTCGACATTCGGTCCATCGAGCATCATCAGGTCGGCCAGCTCGTCGATGATGATGACCATGTACGGCAGCGGCCGGGCATCGCTGTCGTCGTCGAACAGGCCTTTTGAACTCGAATCGAACAGCTTGTTGTACTGGTCGATGTTGCGGACACCTTTTTCCGCCAGCACCTTCAGACGGCGTTCCATTTCGCGGACCGCGTTGCGCAGCGCGTTCGACGCCAGCTTCGGCTCGGTGATGATCGGCGTATGCAGGTGCGGAATACCTTCGTAATTGCCCAGCTCCAGGCGCTTGGGGTCGACCAGGATCATGCGAACCTCATCCGGCGTTGCCTTGTAGAGGATCGACATGATGAACGCGTTGATGGCGACGCTCTTGCCCGAGCCGGTCGAGCCGGCGATGAGCAGGTGCGGCATGGAGTTGAGATCGGCCGTGACGATGCGGCCGTTGATGTCTTTGCCGAGGGCGAGCGTCAGCTTCGACTTCGAGCCGAGGAACTCCTGCGCCTCGACCACCTCGCGCAACCAGATGGTCTCGCGTTCATGATTCGGCACCTGGATGCCGACGGTGGATTTGCCGGACATGCGCTCGATGAGGATGCTCTCGGCGCGCAGCGCCAGGCAGAGATCGTCGGACAGGCCGGTGACGCGGCTGTACTTGATGCCGGCTTCGGGCTTGAACTCGAACGTCGTGACCACGGGGCCGGGATTGATCTGCACCACCGAGCCGCGTACATCGAATTCGCCGCACTTTTCGCCGAGAACCTGCGCCAGGTTCTTCAGCTCTTCTTCATTGATGATGCTGTGCTCGTCGGAACGATGCAGCAGCGCGGTCGACGGCAGCTTGTAGCTGCCCGCCAGCCGCGGCATGGTGGTCTTGCCATGCTGCGTGGCATCGGCGCGCGTGGTGACGGCAATGGCGTCTTCCGGCTCGGGCTCGGGCACAACGGGACGCGGCGGAGGAGCGACGTGCTGCTCACTGTCTGCCTCAAACATGCGATCGATGCCGCTACGGCCATGTCCCGTCTGCGGAGTCGGAGACGGCGCCGCGACTGCAACCGCTTCTTGCATGGAGAAAGATTCTTCGACCGGTACGGGCGCTCGCTTCGGCACCAGTTGCGCCGTGACTACCGGTTTACCACCGGAAGCGGCGGCGCGTTTCTTCTCCAGCTCTTTCGCCGCCTTTCGGCGAGCGTGTTCGATGCGCCAGTCGGCAAAGCGGTCGAGCGCGGCGTAAACGAAGCTAAGCCGGGTCTGCGACCAGATGCGCATGGCGCCAAACGAGAAGGCCGTCGAAAGATAGAGCGCTACGGCAATGAACGCAATGCAGACCAGGTAAGCGCCAACCACATTCAGATAGTGGATGAGCGTGTCGGCCACGATCCTGCCCAGCAAACCTTCCGACGGCAGCACGCCCTTCCAGCGCACCTGATACGGCAGCAGTCCAATCAGGCCGCCGATAAAAGCAAGCAGGGCGCCGGCACCCAGCGTCTTTGCCCAGGGCGAGCTGATGGGCCGCGAACGGAACCAGTGCAACGAGTACATTGCCAGGAACGTTGGAACCAGGAACGCGGTCACGCCGAACAGCTGCAGCATCACGTCGGAGATCAACGCTCCTACCACGCCGATCCAGTTGTGCGCGGGTCGTCCGCCGACCGGGTTGGCTGCGGTGTTCAGCGACGGGTCAAGCGGCGAGTACGAGATGAGGGCGAGGACAAGGAGGATCGCGAAGACAAAAATCAGGAACCCGATCAGCTCATTGAGCCGCCGGTTGGTCGTCGGAGTGAACGGACGGTCAAGATTCATCTTGGCGTTCGGTCGTTTTGCGGAAGTACGCTGTTTGCCGGAATCCATGCCGATTTCGTCCGTCGCGCGCAGACACCCACCGTGGCCGCGCGACCGCACGAATGCGCGTCTTCGGAAAAACTGACCGATGCGGGTTTGCCTACACCAGAGCCACAAGGATTATCCCAAAAAGATGAGGAGACAAGCGCCAGAAATAAGCGTGCGGACGTTGGCGAAGTAGTGTCCCCCGGAAGGCAGTGGTCAGTGGTCAGTGGTCAGGGGTCAGGGGTCAGGGGTCGGGGTCAGGGGTGTTGATGCTTACGTTCTAACTTGAGGTGTCATCCTGAGCGGAGGCGCGCGTTTCTTGCGCGCCGGAGTCGAAGGACCCCTGTCGCTATGAAGATCTTGTAGCCATAGGGGTCCCTCCGCTCCGGCGGGCGCAGGCCGCCCGCCTCCGGTCGGGATGACACTCTGAATTTGGGGGACTTGTCGGCGCCCACCTATAATCTCCCCGTACTCCAATTACTAAGAAGAGGCTGACTTGGCCTATCAAGACCTGAGGGAATGGATCTCCGCGCTCGACAAGGCGGGAGAACTGATGCGCATCAAGGCGGAAGCCGATCCCATCCTGGAGATCGCCGAGATCACCGACCGCGTCTCCAAGTGGGGGCCGCGCGGCGTTCACGGCCCGGGCGGCCCGGCGCTGCTGTTCGAGAACGTCAAAGGCTATCCCGGCGCGAAGCTGCTCATCAACCAGTTCGGCTCCGAGCGCCGCATGCGCATGGCGCTCGATGTCGACTCGCTGGACGAAATCGCCGACCGCATCAAGATGTTCATGGACGTGAAGTCGCCGCAGGGCCTGCTCGACAAAATCAAGATGCTGCCCATGCTGGCCGAGATGGGCAAGTTCTTTCCCAAGGAAGTTTCGACCGGCCCGTGCAAGGAAGTCATCCGGCGCGACAACTTCTCGCTGCTCGATTTTCCCATCCTGCAATGCTGGCCGCTCGATGGCGGCCGCTTCATCACGCTGCCTTCGGTCATCACCAAAGATCCGAAGACCGGCAAGCGCAACGTCGGCACCTATCGCATGCAGATCTACGACGAGCGCAGCACCGGCATGCACTGGCAGCGGCAGAAGCAGGGCGCCGAACACTATCGCGAGCTGATGCGGCGGGCGGCCGCAGCCGGCGAAGCGCAATCCCGTCAGCGCCGGGCTCGACATGATGGCGCGCTCCGGCGGCGGCTCGCGCGTCGCGGAGGGCAAGCAGGTCGGCGGACGAATGGAAGTTGCCGTCGCTATCGGCACCGAGCCGGCGGTGATGTTCTCGTCCATCGTGCCCGCGCCGCCCGACATCGAGGAGTACATGATCGCCGGCTTCCTGCGGCAGAAGCCGCTGGAACTGGTGAAGTGCGAGACCGTCGACCTCGAAGTTCCGGCCACGTCGGAGATCGTGCTCGAAGGCTACGTCCAACTCGACGAGCTGCGCATGGAAGGCCCGTTCGGCGATCACACCGGCTTCTACACGCCCGAAGATCTCTATCCCGTCTTCCACGTCACCTGCGTCACGCATCGCAAGAACCCGATCTACTCGACGACCATCGTCGGCAAGCCGCCCATGGAAGACGCATACATGGGCAAGGCGGTCGAGCGCATCTTCCTGCCGCTGATGCGGCTCACCATCCCCGAGATCGTCGACGTGAACCTGCCGATCGAAGGCGTCTTCCACAACCTGATGATCGTCTCGATCAGGAAGTCGTATCCCGGCCAGGCGCGCAAAGTGATGAGCAGCATCTGGGCGCTCGGCCAGGCGATGTCGACCAAGTGCATTCTCGTGGTCGATGAAGATGTCGACGTGCAGGACATCGGCGACGTCACGCTGAAGGTGCTGAACAACATCGATCCCGAGCGCGACATCCAGTTCACGCTCGGCCCGGTCGATTCGCTCGATCACGCCTCGCGCCTGCCGGATTTCGGCTCGAAGATGGGCGTAGACGCCACGCGCAAGTGGCCGACGCGAAGGCTTCACCCGTCCCTGGCCCGACGAAATCCGCATGGACGAGAAGACCAAGGCGCGGGTGACGAAGCGGTGGAAAGAGTTTGGGCTGGAGTAGGAAGGCAGTGGTCAGTGGTTAGTGGCTAGTGGTCAGTTTTGAGTCGAGTAAGCCTGGGTGCCCCGGGTCTCGCGCTGTTCGAGACCTGGGACGGTTTAAAACCAAAGCACAAAATTCCATCTCGCCGTCTATAGCAACATCCCAAATTCGTATGGTAAAAAGTGCATCAAGATTTATTGTGCCTTCTATTATCTGCGATAAATTGTCAAGTGAGTCGCCCGACCGCCGATTTGCTCTTCACTCCTGACATTCTTTCCAAAGTTTTTGTGTCGTCTTCTGGACGTAGCAATAGTTCTTTGCAACTGCCATATTCCGTTTGCGCGTTGTTCAAATTCTAGGACTCACAGCCAGCCTTATCCATGACTATCGATTTCGGATTGACCCGCCGCTCACACCCGATCAATATAAGAATTTTACGATTTGTTACTACGAGCGCTGCCTCAAAGAAAATCCTGGCGGGGAGTGGTCTGATTCGAGTTATTCCGCCGGCTTGGATTTGGTGAACATTTTCAGCAGCTTCTGGCAAGATTCCGAGGTTCCGCGAGAAATCGTGCAGAAGCTCAAGGACTGGTTGGGCCGGATCTATATTGAAGGCGATGAAACACTTCGTACCTGCCTCGTTACGGCTGCCCTCGAAATCTCTTTGAGCAGAAAGAAATCCGAGAGTTCTTTTCCGATTGGAAGCAACACCCTGTGTTAGCGGTCGCGCACAAAGAAGCCTCAGAATCGTATTTAGGCGGCGGCAGATCCTCACTTGGCTATCCCCGCGAAGCATTCAAAGCTCTGAATAAGTTCGGCATTATTCTGGAACCATCAAGGCGGGCGGCCCGGGCAAGCAGTTGAGACCAGTGTACGAAGTACGGGTGCCCCATCCAACCTTCCTTTGGTTGGGTGGGGATTTTGACTTTTAGGTCGAAGAAGGCGGCTTCGTGGTGTTGTCCTCACGCAATGACAAAAGTCAAAACACCCACTCAAGCAAAGGCAGCTTGAGTGGGGCACCCGGCCTTGAGTGCAGGCCCCCGGCCATCTCGGTCTCGAAAGCCGCGAGACATTGGGTACCCGACTCCAAGCTGCCCGCGACTCTCAACCCGAAGTTGAACACTTTGTAACTGCGATCTGCGGATCATCCCGTCCTTACAGCACTTGACATACAGCGCGCAATTTTCTCTGAATCCAAATAGATGTATATACATCTTATTTGCCATGAAGGCGATGCCGATACCCGATCTTCCTTGCCTGTGCGCCAACCTTCGGCGGGCGGCGCGGGCGCTCACGCAGGTTTACGAGGAGGCGCTGCGGCCCGTGGGATTGCGGGGGCCGCAATTCACCATCCTGCAAACGCTGTCGCTCGCCGGCGAAATCACGCAGGGGCGGATGGCCCAGATCCTTGCCATGGACAGCACGACCCTGACGCGGACGCTGGCCATCATGGAACGGCAGGGATGGATTGCACGGCGCGAGGGCGAGGACCGGCGGGAGTGGCGGATTCAATTGTCGAAAGCAGGAAAGGCCAAGTTCGAGCGTGCACTCCCGCGATGGGAGGAGGCCCAAACTCTTGTCAGGAAGAAACTGGGCGAACAACGTTGGAGCGAGGCCATGAAATTCACCAACGACATAACCAGGGCGATCGTAGCCCAAAGGAGTTGAAGATGTTATCTACAGCGTTATTCGGAATCACCATCGCGTTCAGTTTTATCGTGTGGGGATTGGTCGCGCGGCAGTATTTCTGGCCGGCACTCCGCGGCCGCAGCGGGGCAGACGCGGTCAGGCCAATTTTGTTCCTGCATGCGTTCCGGTTTATGGGGCTCTCGTTCCTGATACCGGGCGTGGTGTCGCCTGACCTGCCGGCATCGTTCGCGCGACAGGTTGCTTACGGCGATCTGGCGACGGCGATCCTCGCCTTGCTGGCGTTGGCAATGCTGGCAGCAAACTGTCGGCCGCGTCCCTCTGGCTGTTCAATATCGTCGGCGCCGTAGACCTGCTGAATGCGTATTACCAGGGAAACCGCATCTCGCTGGTGCCTGGCCAGCTCGGAATGGCGTATGTCATTCCGACCCTGGTGGTCCCGCTTCTTCTGGCAACTCATGTTCTCGTGTTCAGGATTTTGCTGCGAGCACAACCTGCAGTTCTTCACCAAGGGTTGCGAAGCGCGGCATGAGCCTGGAGTGTCGTCGCTCCGATCCTTCTACCCACTCATTCGAAAACCGCGAATGAGTGGGGCACCCGTTGTTTCATGGGGACCCTCGCAGCCTTCGAGCCCCCATGCGACCGCGGGTCGCGATACAATGCCGCATCCATGAAGCGACCCTCTTCCGTCGGTGCCTCTGTCGTGTTGGTTGGATTAGCGATCGTGCTGTCGGTCTTCCCGGGCTGCCATCGCATGCTGTGCAGCGACCGTCTGGGACAAAGCGCCGTCTCGCCGGATGGGCGATACACCGCCACCGTCCTGCAAAGCGACTGCGGCGCTAAGGAGCACGCCACCGTCGTAGAGTTGCGGCGCAACCGGTTGCTGCTCAAAGACCCGCGCATCGTTTTCCTGATTGGAGGGTTTCGGAGTGTCGCCGTGGCGTGGCCCAGCAAAAGCGAGCTTGCCATTCTGTCTCCGACCTGCGAACCCAAGAAGATTGAATTGAGAAATTGGAAGAATGACGTGACGGTGCGCTGCGAAGTTGCACCCGCCGCGGGAATCGCCAGCGGCCAGTAGCCGGGTGGCCCACACAACGCGGTGTTTCGTTGTGTGGGAGCGATGAGTCTGGGTGGTCATTTGGCTGCGACCTTATGAGTGGCCACCCACTCATTCGAAAACCGCGAATGAATGGGGCACCCGCTGTAGTCAGATGCTGTGCGCGAAGGGGATCCACGATATTGAAAATTCGACTGATCGCAATCGCCTTCCTGTTCGTGCTCGCTTGCGCACACACGTGGGCGGCCGACGAGTTTGCAGATGTCAAGTGCGGAAGCGATATTCCCCAGGCTCTGATTGGGAAACACGTCTCCGATGGACCAGCGGCTGCGTCCGAAAGCCGGCACAAAGGTCTGGGCCTTAAGAATCTGGGTGGAGACGAGATTTCCGATCGCCTGTTCCTGGCTTCCTGGAAGATTTGCGGAAGCGAGTACGAACTTCTGGTGAACACCAAACAGAACCTCATTCGCGACGTGCTGGCGTTTCCACCTCACTCAGCGACCTCGCCCATGTTTGTTGGCACGTGTCAGGTTCAGGGAAAGACGATTTCCTCGGTCGTCGCAATACTGAACAACAGCGCAGGACACAACGCCAGAGATCATGCACAGGCCAAGACGATGCTCCAGGTGACCGTCGCATGGAAGCTCGACGAGGCGAAAGAGAAGTTCGAAAAGCTGTCGACAGAAAACCTGACATGTCCATTGGGAGACATCGTCACCGAGGATGGCGGTCGGTAGAGTTCGAGGAAAAGTGGATGTTGATTCGTTACCGACGTCCGGTGGGTAGAGGAGACAGGTGACTACGCACGAACAACGCGTCCGGGAGAGTTTTTCCAGGCAGGCCTTCATGTCCACTTTGGGGGCCGAGCTCACGTCCGTGGTTCATGGCGGAGTAGAGATTCGCCTGCCATTTTCGCCGACTCTTACGCAACAGAACGGCTACCTCCACGCGGGCGCTATCACTGCGGTGTTGGATTCCGCTTGCGGTTACGCCGCCTTGTCCGTGACACCTGACGACAAGGATGTCCTCACCGTGGAACTGAAGGTTAACCTGCTGGCGCCGGCTGCGGGGGAGACGTTCGTGGCCAGAGGGCAGGTGAAGAAAGCAGGGCGGACGCTGACAGTTTGTACGGCGGATGCCTTTGCCGTCAGCGGCGGCAAAGAGAAGATGGTGGCTACCATGCTGGCCACAATCATGGCTTTGCCGATTAGGGCCGCGGAATAACGCGGAGTCGGCGCGGTGAACACCCAGGTCCTGAAACCGCGAGACCCTTCGACAAGCTCAGGGCAGGCTCTGGACACCCGGCCGGTAGAGGAAGGAGCCTATGAAGAACACGATTCGCGTGATAGCCGCTCTTGCCGTGCTCCTGATGGCAAGCGAGATGTATTCACAGGCTCCTGCGCCGTATTCGTTGAAGCTTAATGTATCGCCAAGCAGTGCCAAAGCTGGCTCCAATTTTGTCGTAGAAGTCGATCTTACGAATACTACAAATAAGCGGATAGGAGTTCCGGTCTGCCTCGGTATGCCAGTGGAGTGCAATTTTGATATCGATGTCAGGGATAGCCAGGGAAATGCGGCGCTCGAAATGCGGTATCTGAAGGCGGTCCGGCATGAACCCACCGGCCCTCCGCTGTTGCTGTCCGCTCCGAGTATCGCCGGCACGTCTGCCGAGCCAGGGGGAACCATAAAGTTTGTCTCGAACCTGCCGGAGTTGTTTTACCTCTGGAGGCCCGGGACGTACACCGCTCAGGTAACCAGAGACGATGGCGCCGCCGTCGTGAAATCAAATTCGGTCACATTCACGGTCGAGCCGAATCCGCAGGTGGTTGCGCCGCCGGAGCCGTGCAGCACCCTCGCTGACATTATCGTGACCGTCTCTGACCCGTCCGGCGCGACCCTGCCAAATGCGCTCGTCGTGGTTCGACAGGAAGGTGCAGGCGCCGACGCATCCCGTTTGAAGATTCTGAAGACCGGTGCAGATGGGGTCACGAGAGCTACGCCACTGCCCTGTAACGCCGCCGTCGATGTCTTGATAGCGGCGGATGGGTTTACTCCCTACACGCGAAAAGTATGGACTCATGAAAACGTGACCTCCCTTTCGGTGGTGCTGAAGACCGCGTTCTTTGGTCCTTACTGATACAACGACGAGTGCTCTCCCACTGATTCGAAACACCCGCGAATGAGTGGGCTCCGGCGAACTAAATCTCCTTATCTCAAATGCTTGAGCCGTAATCCAGAATTAAGTTGCTCTCCTTCGGATTGCGCTCAATACTCTGGCTCGCCGGAGAGGCTTCGAGAGGGAGAACATGGCAATCCAATCGGAAATCGCTGCTTCCGTTTTCGATATCGGCGCACGAGCGAAGAGAGCGGCGCTCATTGGCTTGTTGATGCTGGCTGCAATTGTGGCTGCCGGCTCGATCGCGCAGGCGCAAACCTTCACCGTGCTGCACGGTTTCTCCGGACCTGAGGGTTCGCAGCCCAACGCGGGCTTGACCATGGACCGCGCGGGGAACCTGTACGGGACCGCGTCGCTGGGCGGATACACCGGAGGCAATTGCTACAACGGCTGCGGCACTGTATTCAAGCTCAGCCAGAAGAACTCCGGCTGGGTGCTCACCGTGCTGCATGCGTTTATGCTCAGCGACGGCGCGTTGCCCATGGCGCGCGTCGTTCTCGGTCCGGACGGCAGCCTCTACGGAACAACCAATGGCGGCGGTCCGCACCAACAGGGGGTGGTATATCGACTTCAACCATCCAGCACCTTCTGCCGTGCGGTGCAGTGTCCCTGGACGGAGACCATTGTGTATGGCTTTAGCGGAGGCGTCGACGGTGGCGCTCCCGGATACGGCGACCTGACGTTCGACAGTGCAGGGAACATCTACGGCACGACCAGCGAAGGCGGCGCTTTCGGGCAGGGAACAGTCTTCGAACTGACGCCTGCCAACAATGGCTGGACCAAAAAAATCCTTTACAGCTTCCAGGGGAACGGCGACGCGTCTGGGCCTTTCTCAGGCGTGATTTTCGATGCGCATGGCAATCTCTACGGCACAACCGTGCTTGGCGGCACGGACACCTATGGCACTGTTTACGAACTCACTCCGTCCGGCTCCGGTTGGAGCGAGAGTGTTCTCCACAGTTTCACCCAATTCGGTGACGACGGAAACCAGCCGTACGGTGGGTTGACCTTCGATCCTTCCGGCAATCTTTACGGCGCAACTTTCATGGGCGGAAACCGGGGTAGCGGCACTGTCTACGAACTCACGCCCTCACAAAATGGGTGGGACTTCAACGTGCTTTATAGCTTCAACTCCTACGAGGGAGCGATTGGGGCGATGACCGTGGGACCCGATGGCAAGCTCTATGGCACCCAGCTCGACGGAAATGTGGACGTCTTCCAGTTGACGCCATCCGGAGGCGGTTGGAGCCTGACCGGCTTCTTCGGGATGAGCGAATCCTTTCCATTTGGTAATGTCATTTTCGGTCCGAGCGGCAACCTGTTTTTCACGACCGCCGGCTCGGGTGGAGTCGGGTCTGGCGCGGTCGTAGAGATTACACCGTAATTATCGTTCAGCCAACCGGGTGCCCACACAGCGCGATTTTCGTTGTGTTGGACTCATGATTGTCCCGGTGCTCCCTTGCTCAACATCACATTCTCCCACTCATTCGAAACACCGCGAATGAGTAGGGCACCCGGTTGATCGGCGCCGCTCATGAGACAATCAAGGTTCTCTCATGATTAGCCGATATAAGCGCTCTTGCAGTTTCTTACTGGTTTTCTTTGCGATTCTCGTGGTTGCCAGTCTTTCTTCCATTGCCCAGCAACAGACCCCGGCGAACAACCCGGGCACGCCCGATTCGACAACCGCCGCGCCGAACGGCGTCAAGGACGGTCAAGCCGTCAACAAGACCGACAGCGGCGCCGGCAAAAGTAAGCTGGAGCAGCAAACCGGAACCGCCAACGATCGCATCTTCGAGGTGCTGCCCAATTACGGCACCGTCCGAACCAGCAAATCTCTTCCGGCGCTCAGCAGTGGCCAGAAGTTCAAGCTTGCCACGGCGAGCGCATTTGATTGGGCCGTGTATCCCTTCAACGGCGCTCTTGCGGCGATCTCACAGGCCAAGAACGATCCCAAGTCCTGGGGACAGGGATGGGGCGCTTATGGGAAGCGCTACGGCGCCTCGTTTGCCGACAACACCATTGGCACGTACATGACTTCGGCTATCTTTCCCAGCCTGCTCCATGAGGATCCGCGCTACTACCGGATGGCGGAAGGGCCGGTGGCCGATCGCATGTACTATTCCATGAACCGGCTCTTCGTGACCCGTACCGACTCAGGGGACGAGCGGTTCAACTACTCGGAGTCCATCGGTAACGCGGCAGCAGCGGCAATTTCCAATATTTATTACCCCGCGGAAGACCGCACTGCGGCGCGCAATGCACAGACCTTTGGGTTTCTGATTCTCTACGATGGCCTGTCGAATGAGTTGAAAGAATTCTGGCCCGACATTCGACGCAAACTCGCGCACAAGAGCGCGCCTATCGTCCCTTAGTTGCTCGTGCTTCGGCGTAAGTCTGCTTCTCTCCCGATTACCAGCAAAGCCGAGATGGAAGGATTCGCGGGCGATCAATTCCTATATCGCTTAAAGACCCGGGTCGTGAACATCATGAGCCTAGGGGCACCCGGCCGGGCCAGATCGTGCGTCTTCCCGTCAAAACGACAACAGCGCACCTCGTGGCGCGCTGGCCGTAAAAGCCGATTCGGTTCGGGCTACTTTGCGGGCACCATCGGGATTTGCGACGCCAGCTGGAGCTGGATCATCAAGTCGACCCGGTGATCGATCTGACAGAACAGGGCCGTCTTCTTCGGCGAGATCACCTTCTCGAAAATCGGAACATACTTCATCCGCAACGCTATCACCTTCTGTTCGTTCGCGGCCTCTCGCTTGATGTAGTCCTGCGCCTGCGCATCGGTCATCGTGCTGTAGTTGGTCGCGTAGTCCTTGATCAGCGCCCAGCGCTCATCGCCGTTCTTGCTGGCTTCCTGCCGGTACTGATCGTAAAGAGGCCAGAACTTGGTGGCCTCGTCCGGAGTGAGCGGCATGTTAGCGGCGGTAATCTGTTTTCTCTGCGCCTGAATATCTCCGCGCATCATCTTGATGTCATCGTCGCTGGCCGAGGACGGTTGGGCGCCAGCACCGGGAACGTTCTGTGAACTCTGCGCACAAACCGGTAACGACGCGAGCAACATTGCGCCGGCCACGATCAAAAGAGCTGCAAATTTCTTCGGCATTCTGCCTCCTGGTTTTGGTTAAACTCGCGGGGCGGCGGTGCCAGATCCCCCCTACCGGGACGTGCCCAGGCGGGAAGCCGAATCCCCTGTCGGTCTTTCAGCAGGATTATATCGAATGGAGGTTTCAGAGTTGCCGGGTGCCCCGGGTCCTGCGTCTTTCGAGAACTGGGAGATTGCGCAACGAGCACCGCCCGGGATGGACGTCATTTCACCGCGTTGCGAGCAGGCGAGATGGTACTACAATGGTGCGGTTGTTTCGGTCAAAACGGAAATCCGTATCGTGAGAATCAGATACTTATTTCGTTCAAGGAGGAGTGGGATGAAAACGACGTTGGTTAGAGTTCTGCTGGCGGCCGGGTTGTGCATACCGGCAATCGCGGCAGCGCAGAGTACGCAGACCCAAAGCAGCGATCAGCAGGCCCAACGGCATGAGCAGCAGGAGCAGAACCAGGCTGCCACGGCCAACATGACCGGCGGAAGCATGCAGAACCAGCACCACATGACGGGCAAAGTGATCGAGGATGGAAAGCGTTTCTTCAGCGACAACACCAGTTATCCGGTCGCCAATCCTAAGGTGCTGAAGAAATACAACAACCAGACGGTATCCATCGAGTTCTGGTTCGAGACCTCAACCAACCAGCTTCGCGTGACCAAGGTTTCGCCGGACAAATCGCCGTCGCAATAAGCGGCCGTGCGGCGGCTTGATTGCCATGGTGAAATCGCCTCTCGGCCAATGTCGGCGGAGTATCTCTACCCTGGGGGAAGATCGCCATTTGAGAGGTGATCGGCAACGCGGCCCCGATCGGTTACGATAACGCCTGTTTGCAACCGTCATAGAGTTCTATAGCGCGAGTAAAATTCGGCACATGTTGGTATTTAGCAAACTCAAGTGCGATAGTCTGTCAGGATACGCTCTGGCGCTTTTAGGAATTATTCTCTTCACGCAACTCGACAGAATTGTGAACTTGCGGTCTAGGCGGCGATTCATCATGAACGCCATGACGCTACGAGGTGATCATGCGCTGCGACATGTACGGCGAGCTTCGTAATCGCGACCGTACGCGCATCTGCGATTTAGGGCGCGACGAACTCTTACCGCCAACCGACATCAAGGTTGCGGCTTCAGTTGGAGGCTGCATAGACTTGCTGCTTACGATCTGATAGTCGGCTGTCGAAGCCCGCATGGTCCGACAGCGTGGTTCTGATGTTTGCTCGTGACACTAGTGTTTCTGTCGTCTATCGTGTTCGACGCTGCTCAGTCAGCCGTGCCGCGGGTGACGTTGGCGAGACATCCCCATTTCACAAGTAACCACCCGCTTCGGGTTGCTTGTCATAACGCCCGATTGCTTCAGCCGTTCGCTGAATTAGGGCCCGGCAGTATTTCGGTGCGAAGAGGAGTCCTACATGGAAATACGTCAGCGCATTGCCGTGATCTTGTGCCTGGGGATAACCCTGGCGTCGTCGGGGCTCGCTGTGGCGCAGTCCTCGCCAGGTTCGGGAGCAGAGATACGTCATTCAGAAAACGCGGTGCCGGGACTGCATGACTTCGATTTCTTATTCGGACGCTGGCAAGTCCATCATCGAAAGCTGAAGCATCGCCTCGTCAACAGTCACGAGTGGATCGAATTCGAAGGGACATTGTTCTGCCAGCCACTGATGGGTGGCTACGCTAATGTCGATGACACCGTGTTCGAAGTTCCGGGCGGCACTTACCGCGGCGTAGCTACCCGATCGTTCGACGCCAAGACGGGGCAGTGGTCGATCTGGTGGCTGGACAGCAGGACGCCACTTGGGCCGATGGATCCGCCAGTGAGAGGCAGCTTCCACGATGGCGTAGGAACGTTCTATGCGAACGACGATACCGAAGACGGGAAACCAGTCCGCACACGGCTCATATGGTCCGAGATCACACCCACCTCAGGTCACTGGGAGCAGGCAGAATCAACCGACGGCGGTAAAACGTGGGAAACGGATTGGATAATGGACCTCAAACGGGTGCAATAGTTGGTTGAATGGTATTTGCCTTTGGGCCCGGCGCATCGTTAGCCGCAGCTCATTCTCGTATCGCTATGTCCCGGGTGAGGAGACTCAACTGGCGACAAATCTCCATTTGATAAGTGATCGAGTTCGTGCGGACGGTTTGCGATAACGCCTGTTACAACATCGATCGCCTGGGGCTGGCGATTTCGCTTGTTTTCTGCCGGGCCAGACTTTAGCCTCGACCACATCCTAACTCTCTCTGGTTTTGACCTTTTGCCACATCTGCGCGGGCCCCTTTGTCGATCGCGCCCTTCCGTTCAGTAGGCCACAAGTTCCGAGGTATCGGCTTGCATAATTTTGGAGAGAATATGAAAGCTAAGCTCGCATTCCTGTTCGTGGTTCTCGCATTGGCGCTGGGCATGATCGCGTGCTCGGATTCGGAGAAGAAGGCAGCCGCCACCGCCCAGCCCGGTGTCGAAGATGCGGTCAAAACCGCCGTCGACGCCTACGTCTATGGTTACCCGCTGGTAACGATGGATATGACACGCAGGCAGTTTACCAACGTAGCCGCTCCCGACGCGGCTCACGCGCCCGTGGGGCAGTTACTCAAATTGCGAACCTATCCGGCCGTCGATAACCATGCGGTGACGGCTCCCAACGCCGATACGCTTTACACGATGACATGGCTCGATCTGTCGAAAGAGCCGTGGATTCTCAGTGTCCCCGACATGGGAGACCGCTACTACCTGTTGCCGATGCTGGATGGATGGACCAACGTGTTCCAGGTTCCAGGTAAGCGCACGACTGGCGACAAGGCTGCGAAGTACGCCATCACCGGACCGGGTTGGTCGGGTACGCTCCCCGCAGGAGTGACGGAATACAAGTCTCCCACCGACATGGTGTGGATCCTCGGACGCATTTATTGCACGGGCACCCCCGCCGACTACGCTGCGGTACACGCCCTTCAGGACAAATTTTCTCTCGTTCCGTTGAGTTCCTACGGCAAGCCCTACACGTCTCCTGCAGGTCAGGTCGATCCCAACGTTGATATGAAGACCGGCATCCGCGACCAGGTAGAGCACATGGATGTTGTCGCCTACTTCACTTACCTGGCACAGTTGATGAAGACCAATCCACCAGCCGCTGAAGATGCACCCATGGTCGCCAACATGGCGAAGATTGGGCTGGTACCGGGGCAGGATTTCGATCCCAGCAAACTCGGCGCATTCGACAAAGACGCCATTAAGGCTGTGCCCAAGCTTGCCCAAGTAAAAATCATGGAACACTTCAAACAACTGGCTCCCATCAACGGATGGATGTTCACTACCAAAACGGGTATCTATGGCACCGATTATCTACAGCGAGCGTTAATCACCGCCATCGGGCTTGGCGCCAATCGTCCGCAGGATGCGATTTATCCCACTGGGGAAAAAGACGGGAGTGGAGGCGACTTCGATGCCGCATCGAAGAAGTATGTCATTCACTTCGATAAGGGCCAGATGCCGCCCGTCGATGGCTTCTGGTCGATCACCATGTATGATGCCGCATACTTCTTCGTACCGAACTCGCTCAATCGCTACACCTTAAGCCAGCGCAACAAATTCATCACGAATGCAGACGGTTCAGTGGACCTGTACCTCCAGGCCGACTCGCCGGGCAAGGCGAAGGAAGCCAACTGGCTGCCCGCGCCAAAAGCGAAGTTCATTCCTATGATGCGGCTGTACTGGCCGAAAGAGACAACACCGTCAATTATCAACGGGACATGGAAACCGCCCGCGATCAACGAAGCGAAGTAGCTGAGAGCAATTAGACCGGGGCGGCAGAAAACCGTCCCGGTTGCCTTTTGTCGCAATCGGCGATATTACCCGAAAGACCGATAGCCTGTTTCAAAAGATGGTTAGCAATAAGTCGCCATCACGAGTGACAGGCTCGACTGAGTTGCATTCGCGGCCATTCCACCACCATTCGGCGTTACTTTGGTCATCGGGCAGTTCTTACATGTCAATATTGCGAATCGCAACAATAAGCCGTAATCGCAGCATTCCACTGGAAATAGAAAGTTGGCAAATCAGCGCCAAATAGGGTGTTCGATTTGCTATGCTGGAAATAGCTTCGAAGTTGCGAATCACCCAGCCATTCCGGCTGGGTTTCGTGTTTCTGGAGGAACCTGATCATGAAAGAGCCAGTCCTGGTCGTCCTTGGCATGGCGGAGGACTTTCTGAGCGTTGGGTGCCCCATTCAAGACTCTCTTCTGGCCTGGGGTGGGGGCTTTCGTTGCAATGGATCAGCTATGGGGGAAAGCGCAAAGGACCCGCCCAAGCTTCGCTTGAACGGGGCACCCAAGTATTTCCTGGACCACGCTGATGGTTAATGGCTAACAGCTAATAGCTGACACCTGACAACTGACAATCGTTTTAACCTCGCGAACGTTTTCTACGCCGCCACCAGCGAACAATCAGCACTACCAGCGCAACCAGTACCGCGATCGCCACCACGGCGTACACGATCAGAAGCCGCATCTGATTCATCATGAGGAACTGGCCGCTCCGGTTATAGAAGCCGTTGAAACTGGCGATGGCTGCCGGAAGCGCCAGCAGATCGTCCCTGGTCATGGCCAGCGCGTGTTCGTTGGGATGGTATTGCGATTCCCAGGCAAACACTTCCCCCGACTTATCCATCTCGATATGTCCGCCCAGGAAATAGCTGACAGGGTGCTCCTTGACGAAGGCGGCGACCCGCTGGGCGCTGGCAAGATCGGCGCTGGTATCGTCAATCAGCAAACGCGCCGGCATCAGGAAGTCACCGGAGAAAAACAGTCCCGTATTTCGGTCGTAAAAACTGACGTGCGTGGGGTTGTGGCCGGGAGTCGGAATCACGTCGACGGTCCGGTCGCCGAGATCGATCTGGGCAACGCCGTTCGGCCAGTCGGTGAAGTTGTAGTAATGCCGAACGCTGTCCAGATCAAATCCAACGACCTGGACATTGGGCAGGTGGGCAAACTGGTCGTCGCCTGCACGGTGGTCCAGATGTCGATGGGTGTGGACCACCAGCAAGGGGAGCTTGGCGGGCCCATCGCCGGGAAGCAAGTTCATCACGGTCTGCGCCAGCGGCATCAGCTTCGGGTCGGCGACGTCTCCGGTGTCGATAAGAAGCGCTTTCTTCGATCCGATGAGGAGGTACAGGAAGGGCGCTTCAAACGTCGAACAGAGGCCTTCGCGCATGATGAAGGTCTGCGGGTTAAATGCGCGGACTTCAAGCGGAGGTTGAGGGTTGGCTTTGCAGTCCTGGGCGCCGGGATTCCAGGGCGCGTCCCATGCCGGAGCCGCAGGTTGCGACCAGCTGCAGAACGACGTCATCAACACCGCGAAGGTGATCAGAAGAAGGATTCTTGCTTTCATAATGAATGCCCACCTGCAACGTCGATTAGAGACTCGCCCCGAGCGATTAAGCGCATGACCCTTCGCGGAATTGACCGCGAAGAGTTCCGGTCGGTCAGCACTGATTTTTACAGCAAGACTAAAGCCCTTGCACGGCGAAACACCGTCCGGACGGCAAAAGTTGCGCGGAATTGGGACGAGGCCCACTGCTCCGGTTGCAATTCGAATTTAGTACGTGTCAAAGTGGTCGCATGCTTACCCGACCCGACAGCACCGAATACGCTGAGTTCTACAAGAATTACATTGCGCGTGTACCTGATGGCAACGTGCTGGACTTCCTGGCGAAGCAGCCCGGCGAATATCGCCGGCTTCTGGCTGGAGTTTCCGATGCCGCGGCAGAAGGCGCACCCGCGCCCGGCAAGTGGAGCATCAAGCAGGTCCTGGGACACATTTGCGACGCTGAGCGGGTGATGACCTATCGCGCTCTGCGCTTTGCACGCGGCGATGAGCAGGAGTTGCTCGGCTTTGAGCAGGACGACTACGTCCGAGAGGCGAATTCGAATTCGCGCAGCATGGAAGATCTGCTGAGTGAGTTCGAAGGCCTGCGTAAGGCTACCATCGCCCTGTTTGGCTCGCTACCTCCGGGAGCCGACACCCGGCGCGGCATCGCCAATAAGAATCCGGTCACTGTCCGGGCGCTGGCGTACATTGCCGGAGGCCACGCCCAGCATCATTACGAGTTGCTGAAAAAAGCTCGGCAGGATCAGCCAACGCGCTGACACAAAACGATGCCTTCGTAACAAAGCACGCCCCGATACCTCCGAGAGTAGGTTGCGGCAAAGCCGTGTACCCCTCACCTCATGCGCCCGCCGATTGGTTATACTGATACGGATATGGGAATCGTGAAGAACATAGCCGCGATCGCCAAAGGCATGAGCATCACCTTCATGGAGATGTTCAAACCGACGACCGTGGAGAATTATCCCGACGGTCCCGGTCCCACCCGGGGTGCGATGTTCCAGGATCGCTTTCGCGGCATGCACGTTCTGCAGCGCGACGAGAACGGACTGGAAAAGTGCGTTGCCTGCTTCCTGTGTGCTGCTGCCTGCCCGTCGAATTGCATCTATATTGAAGCGGCCGAAAACACCGAGACCCACCGGGTGAGCGGCGCCGAGCGCTACGCCAAGGTCTATAACATCGATTACAACCGCTGCATCTTCTGCGGATATTGCGTGGAGGCTTGCCCCACGGACGCAATTACCCACGGACACGGTTTTGAGCTGGCCACGTATAACGCCAGCAATCTGATTTACCGTAAAGAACAGTTGCTGGCCGGCACGCCCGCGCACATCGGCGCGAATGCCGTGTTCAACAATGGCGACAACTATCGCCTGGCGCCGAAGAAATAAAGATCACGTTGTAACTATGAGGGCATGTCTTCGGACATGCCTTTTCGCTTGTAGGCAAGGACCGGGGATCGATGGTTGAAGCTATGACGAATGCAAATCAGCCCCGTCGCTCTCAGGATCGCAGTGGCGCTTCCAGATGGCCCGCCTTCCTGTGGCGGAGGAATATCGTCTCGGACGTCGTACAGGGCATCATCTTCGGCGCCGTGCTGGCGTTCATTACGTTCCAACTCATCACGCACTCTTATGTCACAAAGGTCAATGGCTGGACCACCATGTACGGATGTGGCGAGCCCGGCAATGGTGTCTTGTACCAAGCCGCTTGCGCCCAAACGTTTTCCGGCCCAATCAACGTACCGCAAGAGGCGATGTACTGGAGAACGACAGAAGATAGCACGGGCAAAAAGCTCTCCGGCCAACACAGCTACACAGTGCACTTTCCCGCAGGACAACTCCCGCCGAACGATGCCTTCTGGTCGCTCACCATCAGCGATGCGCGGAATCGCTTCGTGCCGAATCCGATCAACCGTTACAGCGTCAGCGACCGCTCAGGCCTCGTTTCGAATGCCGACGGCTCCGTCGACATTTATATCCAGAACGCTGCTTCGGCAGGCCATGACTCCAATTGGCTGCCCGCACCCACAGCCAGGTTCATACTTTGGTTGCGCGTGTATCTGCCTGGGGCAACCGTCCTGGACGGCAAGTACAAGGTGCCGCCGGTCGTCGAAACACCATGATGTCGCCTATGAAACATAAGCATCTCATAACATTCGGCGCGGTCATGGTTGTGGCATGGGTGGCCGGCACGATCCTCTTCGTCTGCTATTGGCCACACCTCGTGAATAACAGGTTCAAAAGAGCGATCGTCGCGCAAGGGTTCGGCGACGGCCCCGTCCCGATCAATACGCTCTATACTGAGCCCCAAAAGTTTTTTCGAGATCCTCTTCACACATCGCTGCCGCCTGGAAGTTCGAAGTTAATGACGGTTGGCGTGAACCACGACACGCTTCTTACGGTCGGCTGGTTGGATCTCAGTAAAGGACCGCAGGTTTTGCACGTGCCGGACTTCTCCGGTCGCTACTACAGCGTGCAGTTCACCGACCCGTTTGACGTTGACTTCGCGTATGTCGGCACGCGCGCCACCGGCACGCAGGCGGGCGACTACCTCATTACTGGGACGGACTGGAAAGGACAGGTACCGAGCGGCATGAAACAGATATCCTCGCTCAACGATTCGGTACTCGTTATTGGGCGCGTGCTTGTGTACAGCGACAGCGACCTGTCGACAGCCTACAACCTGGCAAAACAGATTCGGCTCGTGCCCTTCAGCAACAGGCAGCCCGGCCGTTAGCCTGCACGGCGATAAAGTCGGCAGGTATGAGTCGTGCAGATACCTATTCCTTCACGTCCGCCATCTGCTCTAAAATGCCGTGCAGCGGAATCCTTACCCACTCCGGACGCTGCTCCAGCTCGTACTCGGTTTCAATCATCGCTCGCTCGATCATGTAAGCGCCCAGCAGAATCTTGAGCTCGTCCAGCTGCTGCGGCAAGAAGGTTGCGCCGGCGCTGCACTTCAAGTATTCCTTCAAGAAGACCGCGCTAACCCAGTGGTACCAGACGCGCGCCCAGCGCTCCAGTTGCGGGTGCGCCTCGCGGCTGGGGACGATGCCCGGCACGTCGCCGAACAGTGCAGCATGTGAAACGTAGTGAAACGATCGCAGCATGGTGGCCACGTCGCGCAGGGCCGAGCGCTTGATGCGGCGTTCGCTCAACGGCCGCCCGGGATCGCCTTCGAAGTTCGTCAGGACCCAATCGCTGCCCGAGAACAGCACGTTCGATAAGTGATAGTCGCCGTGATTCCGAATGCGCGTACCGGACATACGCTTGTCGCGTAGCGCCAGCAGTTGCGACCGAAGCTCGCTCTCGCGGTTCAGTACCTCGCTGATCTCGGCTTGTGCTTCCTGAGGAAGCGAGCGCCCACGGGCACGCAGCAACTCAAATGTGCGATTCAGTTGTCCCAGCATGCCGTGGTAAACGCTTTGCCGATAGAAGGTCGTGAAGGGCTCCGGAGCAAAGTCGGGCACGTCGGAACGGCTGCTCAGTGCCGCGTGCAGCTCCGAGGTCCGGCGTGCCAGCACGCGAATGCTATCCAGATAATTGCCCAGCAGTTCGCCGACGATAGGCGGCGCGGGATCGGCTGGCGCCCACGTGTTAGGCGGCACCAGGTCGCGTGCTCGCGGGTCCTCCTGCGGGATTGCCAGCGTGTGCTCGAAGAACAGGCTGAGCTGGTCGACGGTGTAGTGCCAGCCCACATTGGCGTTGAGCACAGCACTGCTGAGCGTTCCGACGCAGGTTTGCACCCGTGAGTCTTCAAGGTAACGGTGGTAATCCAGCGACCCCAGCGCCGCGGGAAGAGACTTGAAGGTGGTGTGCTCACACAAGAATTCCGGCACCTCGCGTCCCGGATTGATGCCCTCTTCCATTTTTCGGTACAGCTTCAAAACGAAATCCGTACCGTAGTTGATGATGGTGAAGCACTGATCGGTCTGCTGCGGTGTGGGCTCCAGATTCGATTTCACCGAAGTCCAGGCTTTGCGGAATTCACGCGTGTGCGCGCCTACCAACTCGCCGGATTCGCCGCGGATACGACGTCTGCGCACGATTGCCCGCAAGAGAGAGTCGCCGAAGTGACGATCGAAGGTTGCCGCGTAAAGGATTGCAGTAGTTTCCGGCCCGGGACCGGCCAGCCGGGCCAGGACGACATCGGGATGATCGCGAAGAATCGCCTCGGACTGGTCACCGGTCGCAACCGATATGGGTACAAGGTAGATCTCCGGATCGCCATCGCCATACTGGACGCTCAAGAGAAGGAGATGCGCCGCAGTTTCCGGAAAGTCCAGCACCCGGTGCAGTGCGAGGCCGGTGATGTAGCGCCGCTTGCCCAGGAACCACGGGCGGGCGCGCAACATTCCAGGAATGACGCGCTGCAGCCGTTGGAGACTCTCGTCGGAGAAGATACTTTCCGCAGTTTCCACCTTGAGCAGCGGTAATTCCTGCGGCGTTCCGCTGACGTTCAGCGATTCCTGTGTGGTCTCTCTGGGCTGCAGATGGAACCAGTAAAACGCGTGCGGACCCAGCGACAGCAGGTAGGGGCTTTCCGCAATAGTGGGGAACTTGGCGCGCCCGAAGACTTCCACCGGCACTGCACCCTGGCGGGTGGCCAGGTCCAGCTCCACACACTGTGCAAAGCGCGACAGGTTAGCGACAATCAGCAACGTCTCGTCGCCGAATTGGCGAATAAAGGCCAGCACCTTGCGATTACTGGGGTAGAGAAATTCCAGCGTGCCGCGACCAAACGCCTGGAAGCGCTTGCGCTGCTGGATCAACCGCTTGGTGAACCAGAGCAGCGAGTGCGAATTGTTCTGCTGCGCTTCGACGTTGATGGTCTCGTAGTGATATTCGGGATCGATGTTGACCGGCAGGTAAAGCCGCTGAGGATTCGCGCGCGAGAAGCCGGCGTTACGGTCCGAGCTCCACTGCATGGGCGTGCGTACGCCGTTTCGGTCGCCCAGAAAGATATTGTCGCCCATGCCGATTTCATCGCCGTAGTAGAGCACCGGAGTTCCCGGGAGCGAGAACAGCAGCGCGTTCATCAGCTCGATGCGCGGGCGGTCGTTTTCCAGCAGGGGCGCCAGGCGGCGGCGGATTCCGAGATTGATGCGCATCTCGCGATCGCGCGCATAGGTCCGATACATGTAGTCGCGTTCTTCGTCGGTCACCATTTCCAACGTCAGCTCGTCGTGATTGCGCAGGAACATGGCCCATTGGCAGTTGTCGGGAATGGCCGGCGTCAGCTTCAGAATGTCGGTGATGGGGTAGCGGTCTTCCATGCGCAGACCCATGAACAACCGGGGCATCACGGGGAAGTGAAACGCCATGTGACACTCATCGCCGCTGCCGAAATAAGCCACCGCTTCTTCCGGCCACTGATTGGCTTCGGCCAGTAGCATGCGATCGCGATACTTTTCGTCAACGTGCTTGCGGAGTTCGCGCAGCGCGTCATGCGTCTCCGGCAGGTTCTCGCAATTCGTCCCCTCGCGTTCGAATAGATACGGCACGGCGTCCAGTCGCAGGCCATCGACTCCCAGGTCGAACCAGAAGTCCATGGCGGCAAACATCGCCTCGCGGACCTCGGGATTGTCCCAGTTCAAATCCGGCTGATGGGAGTAGAAGCGATGCCAGTAGTAAGCCTTGGCGATGGGATCCCAGCTCCAGTTCGAGCCTTCAAAATCTTTAAAGATGATGCGCGCGTCGCGATACTTGTCGGGGGTATCGCTCCAGACGTAGAAATTGCGCCAGCGGCTTCCCGGAGCCGCTCTTCGCGAACGTTGAAACCAGACGTGCTGGTCCGAGGTGTGGTTCAGCACCAGCTCGGTAATGACGCGCAAACCGCGGCGGTGGGCCTCGCGCAGGAAGCGCTGGAAATCCTTCAGCGTGCCATAGGACGGATGGACATCGGTGTAATTGGAGATGTCGTAACCGTCGTCGCGCAGCGGCGAGGGGCAGAAGGGCAGAAGCCAAACCGCCGTCACGCCCAGGTCTTCCAGGTAATCCAGCCGTTGTGTCAGGCCGCCAAAGTCGCCGATTCCGTCGGTAACACTGTCGAAGAAGGCGCGCACGTGGACTTCGTAAATGATTGCGTCTTTGTACCAGGTGACATCAGGTAACAGGTTCATGATCTCCTGCTAGGGCGAATAGATCATCCTAGGGCCGCGCTTGAAAGTGTTCAACTCACGTTGGATGTGGAATCTGGCGCAGGGGCTGCCGGAAGTATCACGAGGCTTCGATTAAGAATTGGCGGCTGGGGCCCCTCAGGCACCGGACCGCAAACCTTCCGGGACCCCTCTCGCGCACACCCGATGTCGCAAAGCGCTGCAAACTTTTATGAAAATCATTGACAGCGAATCCTTGTGCATTAATATGCATCTAGCTGTATAATTATCCAGTGTCGAAATTGTCCCGCCATGCCGCTATCAGGGAGTTGCTCTCGGAGCGGGAAGTTGGCAGCCAGGACGAACTCCGAAGGATGCTGTTCCGGCGGGGACACAGGGTAACCCAGGCGACGCTGTCGCGCGACATTCATGAACTCGGGCTGGTGAAAACCAGCGAGGGTTACAAATTGCCGCAGGGGGAAGAATCCGAGCTTCACCTGCCGTCGATCGAGCGCCTGATTCAGACGTTCGTGTACGAAGTGAAAACGGCGCAGAACCTGGTGGTCATCAAGACCAGTGCCGGCAGTGCCCAGCCGGTGTCGGCGGCCATCGATGCCGAAGAGTGGGAAGAGGTCGTGGGCACGATTGGCGGCGACGACACCATCCTGGCGATTTCGCCGGATGCGAGATCAGCCGAGAAACTGGCGCAACGGTTGCGCAAGTATTTTGCATAGATCAATGAACGCTTCTCCCCAACCCGCGGTCTTCGGCGCCACCGGATACTCCGGCTTCGAGTTGGTCCGCCTGCTTGCCCGTCACCCCGGAGCAAAGAAGCCCATGTTGGTGCGGCGCAACGGCGAGAGCGGCGGAGTTGCCGACCTGAGCGAGGCTTATCCCCAACTTGCCGGCAATGGTGGCTATCCCTTCGAGAGTCTTTCCTGGCAGAAGATGAAAGCTGCCGGCGTGGACATCGTCTTCTTCGCGACGCCGCACGAATTTTCGCGCGAGCTGGCGCCCGAAGCGATAGCGGAGGGGTTCCGGGTAATCGACCTGAGCGGCGCGTGGCGGCTGAAGCAGGCCGGCAATCGCGAAGTCTACGGTTTTGCCGAGAAACAGGAAGACGCAGCTTTGGACGGAGCCGCCATTTACGGCTTGCCGGAGTTGCACGCAGAGGAAATCAAGCACGCCGCCCTGCTGGCGAATCCCGGATGCTATGCGACCTCGATCATTCTTGCCTTGGCGCCATGGATTCGCGCCGGCTACGTCGATGTCGAACACGGCATCGTCTGCGATTCGAAATCCGGAGTTTCAGGAGCAGGGAAGACGCCTTCTTCCAAAACTCACTTCGTGGAAGTGGACGGCGACTTTTCAGCGTATAGCGTTTTTGGACACCGGCACTCGGGGGAGGTGCTGGAGCAGCTCGGGATTGGCAGTGGATCGCTGCAGTTTACGCCGCATCTACTGCCGATTCCGCGCGGCATCCTCTCGACCATTTACGTCAAGCTGGCGAAGCCGGTGCGCGCGGAAGAGTTGGAGCGGTCGCTGCGTGAGTTTTACGCAGGCAAGCCGTGGGTGCGGGTGTTCGGCGCCGCCCGGCTACCGCAGATCAAGTTTTCGCTGAACACCAATTATTGCGACATTGGCTTTTCGCTCTCGCCCGACGGCAAGCGCGCCGTGTTGGTTTCCTGCCTGGACAATCTGCTCAAGGGCGCGGCGGGACAGGCTGTCCAGAACATGAATCTGATGTTCGGCTTCGACGAAAAAGAGGGATTGCAATGAAGCTGGTCATAAAAATCGGTGGAGCTGCGCTCGACGACAAGGAAGTCGTGAGCACATTCGCTCGCGCCATTCCCAGCCTGGTCAGCGAAGGTCACAAGCTGGTGATCGTCCACGGCGGCGGCGCTGCACTGAGCCGGACGCTGAAGCAGCTGGGCTGCGAGACCACGTTCGTGAACGGCCTTCGCGTCACCGATTCCCAGACCCGCGATGTCGCCATGATGGTTCTTGCCGGCCATCTCAACAAGCAATTGGTGGCCGCGATCGGCGATGCCGGGCAGCCCGCCATTGGCATCTGTGGCGGCGATCTGCGGATGGTCCTGGCGACGAAAAAGAAGCAGCCCGATCTAGGCTTCGTGGGAGAGATCTGCTCTGTCGATGCGCAGTGGATCGAGCGCTTCTGGGATGCGGGTGTGGTGCCCGTGATCTCCAGCCTCGCGCTGGGTTTCGACGGTGAGTATTACAACGTTAACGCCGACCAGATGGCATCCGCTTTTGCCGTAGCCTGTAACGCCCACGCCCTGGTGTACCTGACCGATGTGGCGGGAGTGAAGGATGGCGACGGAACGGTCCTGCGCTGGCTGGATGTGAATGCCATTGCCGAGATGGTGGAAGCGGCCACGGTCAGCGGCGGCATGTTGCCCAAGCTCGAAGCCTGTACCAGCGCGTTGAAAAAGGGCGTGACCCGCGTGCGCATACTGCCGGCGTCGCGCGCCGAAGTGTTACCCGGATTCTTCACTCACCCCATCGATTGCGGTACCGAGGTGATTGCGTCGTGATATATCTCAACCACCTCGTGCTCCGCCCCACCGAGCGCAAAGAAGGCGCATGGCCGGGACCTCGCTTTGATCGCGCCCTCGAGCGACGCCGAAGCTAACCGGCTAATTTCCTGACATTTTCTTATGCTGTTCACCTGCTCCGTCGACCCAAGGAGGTGCGACTTTGATTGCTACGACTATTCCCCCGGGCGCCAATACCCACGCTTTTGCTCGGCGCGCTGTAACCGGCCGTGATCTGATCTCGATCCATGACTTCTCATCGGATGAACTCTCCTGCGCTCTCGAATTGGCTTCGGCGATGAAGGCGCGCCCGGCCGATTTTCGCGGCATCTTGTCGGGCAAGCAGATCGTATTGTTCTTCGAGAAGCCATCGCTTCGCACCCGGCTCACGTTTGAAGCCAGTATCAACAGCCTGGGCGGCAGCTCGTTCTTCGTCGATCAGACGCAGTCGCGGCTGGGCGTTCGCGAGAGCTTGGGCGACGTGGCGCACAATTTGGAGCGCTGGGTCGACGGCATCGTGCTGCGCACCTTTTCGCACGACACCGTCACCACCATGGCGGAGCATGCGTCCATCCCGGTAATCAATGCGCTTAGCGAGCTCGAGCATCCTTGCCAGGCGATGGCTGACATGCTGACGCTGCAGGAGCAGTTCGGCGATCTGCGGGGATTGAAAGTTGCTTACGTAGGCGACGGCAACAACATTGCGCACTCCTTGATGCTGGCTGCAGCCGGCCTGGGAGCGTCGGTTTCGATCGGAACGCCCGCCGGATATGAGCCGAGCGCGGAGATTACCGAATCCACGCGCGAACTGGCGGCCGCGTCCGGTGCGACCGTGCAGGTTGTCAACGATCCGATTCAGGCTGTCGCCGGTGCCGACGCTATATACACCGACGTCTGGACCAGCATGGGTCAGGAGCAAGAGGCTGCCGATCGCAGCCGAATCTTTGCGCCCTTCCAGGTCAACCAGAAACTGTTTTCGTACGCCGCCAAGCACGCCGTGTTCATGCACTGCCTCCCCGCCCATCGCGGCGATGAAGTTACGGCGGCGGTCATCGACTCGCCGCGTTCCGTGGTCTTCGAGCAGGCAGAAAATCGCCTGCACGTTCAGAAATCAATTCTAGTTTTGTTGCTGGAAGGCGGTAGCCACCGCTTCCCGCCGAGGAGCGCCAATGCGTGAGAAAGTCGTGCTTGCTTATTCCGGAGGACTCGACACCTCCATCATCATTCCGTGGCTGAAAGAAAATTATGACTACGATGTCATCGCCTTTGTAGCCGATGTGGGCCAGGGTGACGATATCGATGCTGTGGTTGAGAAAGCCTATGCGACCGGCGCCTGCAAAGTCATCGTCGAAGATCTGCGGCAGGAGTTCCTGACCGACTACGTCTTCCCGGCCATTCAGGCGGGCGCCGTGTACGAGCATAAATACCTGCTGGGGACGTCGCTGGCGCGTCCGGTTATCGCGAAGTACCAGGTCGAAGTTGCGTTGCGTGAAGGCGCGACCGCGGTAGCACATGGCTGCACCGGCAAGGGCAACGATCAGGTGCGCTTCGAGCATGCCTACCAGGCGCTGGCTCCTGAACTGAAGGTCATCGTGCCGTGGCGCGAGTGGTCGCTGCAGTCGCGCGAGGATTGTCTGGACTACGCCGAGGCGCACGGCATTCCGGTGGCTCAGAGCCGCGAGAAGATCCACAGTCGCGATCGCAACTTGCTGCACGTGTCGCATGAGGGTGGCGAGTTGGAAGATCCCAACAACGCGCCACTGCCGACGACGTGGACATGGACCAAGTCGCCGCAGGATGCGCCCGATGCCGTCGAGAATGTGACCATCGAGTTCCGCAGCGGATTGCCGGTCGCGGTGAATGGCGTTGAGCTGGATGCGGTCGCCACGATCGAAGTGCTGAACGAGATTGGCGCGCGCAACGCCATTGGCCGTATCGACCTGGTGGAGAACCGCTTCGTCGGCATGAAGTCGCGCGGCTGCTACGAGACGCCTGGCGGCACGCTGCTGCTGACCGCGCATCGCGAGTTGGAAGCGCTCTGTCTCGATCGCGAACTGTCGCACTTCAAGCAGCACATCGGGCTGAAGTATGCCGAGGTCGTCTACTTCGGTCTGTGGTTCACGCCGCTGCGCGAATCGCTGCAGGCGTTCGTCGCCAGTTCGCAGCACGACGTCAACGGCACCGTTACTCTGGCTCTGTACAAAGGCAACATTGATGTGGCCGGCCGCAAGTCGGAGACGTCGCTCTACCGGCCGGATGTCGCCAGCTTTACCATGGGCGCCAGCTACAACCAGAAGGATGCCGAGGGCTTCATTCGCATTCTTGGTCTGCCGGCGCGGTCGCGAGCCATCATTCACGCCAAGCAGGGTGAATCGGCTGCGGCGACGAAGGGAGTAACGAAGTGAAGATGTGGTCAGGACGTTTCGGCCAGGCGCCGGATGCGGAGTTCGAGCAGTGGCAGCGGTCGTTTCCGTTTGATCGCATTTTGCTGCCCTACGAGGTTGCGGCCAGCAAGGCGCACGCTTCCGCTCTGGCAAAGGCCGGCGTCCTGACCAGCGAAGAGCTGGCGGCGACACTGTTTGCGCTTGACCAGATTGCTTGCGAAGGTGTGCCCGAAGTGGACGATCCCACGATCGAGGACGTGCACCACTACGTTGAGACCCGGCTGGTGGAGATTGCCGGCGAGGTCGGATACAAGCTGCACACCGGCCGCAGCCGGAACGAGCAGATCGCCACTGATCTTCGGCTGTACGTTCGTGAGCAGATCGATCAGATCACGCAGTTGCTCGCAGAGTTCTGCTCGTCGTTCATCGCGCAGGCCGAAGCTGCGGGTGCCCCATCCTCCTCGCCATCTTTTGGCGAGAGAGTGGGAGACGCACATAACGCCATGCCGGCTTACACACACCTGCAACGGGCTGAGCCGGTACTAGTCGCCCATTGGCTGCTGGCTTACGTCCAGATGTTTTTCCGCGACATTGACCGGCTGGCGGATTGCCGCAGCCGGTTGAATGTCTGCCCGCTGGGCTCGGGGGCGGTGACCGGAACCATCCTGCCTCTGGACCGCGGGGCGATTGCGGCGGAATTAGACTTCGCCGCGCCGACGGCCAACAGCATGGATGCCACCAGCGATCGCGACTTCGCCATCGAGTTCGTGCAGGCGCTGTCGTTCGTTGGGTTGCATCTCAGCCGTTGGGCTGAGGAGTTCATTCTCTTCTCGACTACCGAATTCGGTTTCGTGAAATTGCCGGAGCAGTTTTCAACCGGGAGCAGCGCGATGCCGCAGAAGAAGAATCCGGATGCGCTGGAGTTGATCCGCGGCAAAGCCGGCAAGGTTTACGCGGAAGCGACCGCGCTGTTCATCGGCGTTAAAGGCCTGCCGCTTGCCTATAACAAGGACATGCAGGAGACGCAGCAGCCGGTGTTCAACGCAGCGCAGCAGGTTTCCAGCATGGTGCGCGTGGCTACCGGCTTTATGAATACGGTCGAGTTCAAGTACGGCCGCATGCAGGAAGCCGCCAGCTGCGGATTCATGAACGCACAAGCCGCCGCCGCTCATCTGGTGCGCCAGGGAGTGCCATTCCGGCGCGCCCACGAAGTGATCGGCAAAGCGGTCCGGTTGTGCGTGGAACAAAGTTGCGAACTTGAGCAACTGTCCACGGAAGACTATGCGCTCTGCGGCATCACTGCCGACGAGCCGTTCTATAAGGCGCTGACGCTCAACGAAGTGTTAGCCATTCACAACGTCCCGGGAGGCACGGCCCCAGCGCGGGTGCGAGAGTCCTTACAGACGGCGAAAGAAAAACTATCCCTATTTTTAGGAGTCGCCCATGCGTGCGCGTAATGCCAGACTTCCCGACGCTTTCGCGATTGACCAGTTGATTCAGGTTCATGTTGGCGATGGCACGCTTTTGCCTCGCTCGCTGTCGGAGATTTGCGAAAACATCCGAGACTTCATCGTGGTGGAGAACGAGGGCGAAATCGTGGGCTGCGGCGCGCTGCACCTGTACGGAATGCACCTGGCCGAAGTCCGCTCGATCACGGTCACGAAAAAGTCGAAAGGGAAGGGCGCCGGACGGGTACTGATCGAGGCTCTGATGAAGGAAGCGCAAAAGCAAAGCGTGACCTGTGTGTGCCTGTTTACCCGGATTCCGGATTTCTTCGCCAAGTTGGGCTTCCAGGAAGTGCAGAAAGAAGAACTGCCGGACAAGGCGTTGAAAGACTGCATCAAGTGTCCGCGGCGTGAATGCTTGCGATGAGATCGCGATGTACGTCGGAACTCTGCCCAGGCACGTTGGGGTTCGTCGTCCGCGCGCCGCGCAAGAATTATGTACCTTTGTCGGCACTGCACGCGTGAGTCTTCCGGCTCACACAATCCAAGTGCAGGATTGTGTGGGGCCACCCGGCGGAGGCATCCTTAATCCCACACAAGCCAACGGAGGGCTTGTATGGGGCACCCGAAGATCGTACCCGCCGGAGTCGAAGGACCGCTACCGCCAGAAGGATTACTCCGGGCATAGAGCTCCTTCGACTGCGTTGGGACGCTGCGCGTCCTCACTTCGCTCAGGATGACAAAGTGATAGGAAGCCGCGAGTGACCCTTACTTCAAATGCGGCAGTAGCTCTTTAAACGCCGCCGTTCCCGAGCAGCGCAGCAACTCGTACATCATCATCTCGGTCGAGGAGATGACCGCGCCCGCGGCCTTCATCCTGTCCAGCCCAATCTTCCAGTTCCACTCGGCGCGCGAGCCAATCGCATCGGAGGCGACGTGAACCAGGTAGCCTTCGTTCAGCGCGCCCAGCGCCGTCTGCATCACGCAGATGTGCGCTTCCATGCCACACAGCAGCACCGTGTTGCGATTGCCGGGCAGCGCTTTCAGATGTGAACGGAATTGGTCGCTGCCGAAGCAGCTGAACTCCAGCTTGTCGGTCGGGGTCACATCGGTCAGCAGCGACGCGATCTCCGGCACGGTCGAACCCAGTCCTTTGCTGTACTGCGTCGTCGCCATGACAGGCAGTCCGAGGATCTTCGCCAGCCGGATCAGTAGCTGCGAGTTCTTCACCAGCGCCTCTTTGTTGAAGATAGGCGGCAGCAGTTTTTCCTGGATATCGACCACCACCAGCGCACAGTGATTGGCCTCCAAAGGACGGCGCGCAGCTTCATTCTGATCCGCGGCAATCGCAACGCTTCCGATCATCGACGACATAGGTTCACCCTCAGAGATAAGATCGCACGCTTATTGTACCGTCGCGGGAGTTGCAGGCTGCAGTGTGAGAGCTGCGGTTGACGCTCGATTCACTGTGCCAATACAATCGATACAGCGCTGGTTTGTCTGCGCGTCCACAATTGCCGCACTTGCTGCCCCCTCGTTCAATGGCAGGACAGACGCCTCTGGAGCGTCATATCGGGGTTCGAGTCCCTGGGGGGCAGCCAAACTTTTTTGCTTATATCTTTGCTTAGTAGAGGTCCCTCGCGATGCTCGGGATTTCGGCACGCGGCTCGCGCTACGCTCACGCCGCGTAAACGCCTCAAGTTCGAGTCCCTGGGGGGCAGCCAAATCTTTGGTACTACAGCTGACATCCCTCGAGCAGTACCATCCAGTGCCTGCGCTCCTTGATTCTGATTTCCCTCACTTAACTTAAAGTTTGTTTTATCGCGATAGGAAACGAAGCGAGCACGGTTGCGATGCACCGCAGTTGTCATTTCGTGTTTTGATACACTGCCCTTCATGTTGCTCCCACGCCGTGAAACGGCGAATACCCTTACCCCAACAGCTGATGTCCTCGAGGAAAACGGGGCACCCATTCGGTCCAAGTTGGCACGGAACTTGTTTTTCGCGCTTGCCGCCGTTGCCCTGGTGTACGCGTTCCTGGCCGCATTCGCTACGGTCGGCGATCCAGATTTCGGCTGGCAATTGGCGCGGGGACGGTGGATGGTGCAACATCACCAGATCTTTTCGAACGACGTTCTGTCCTATACAGTGCCGGGGGCATCTGCGATTTATCCTGCGTTCGGCGGAATCATGCTTTACGGGCTGTTCGTGCTCGGGGGCTACTCACTGCTTTCCTGGACGTGTGCCATCGTGGCCGCAGGAACGGTCGCTCTCCTGCTGCGGCGAGGTTCCGCGGCGACTGCCGCTATCGCCATTCTGGTAGTTCCGTTCATCGCCATGCGCTCGGTTCCGCGCTCGGAACTGTTCGCGATTGTCATCTTTGCCGCGTATGTTTCGGTGCTCTGGCAGAACTTTCAGACTGGGCGGGCTCAGCTTTGGTGGCTCCCTCTGTTGATGGTGATTTGGGTCAATGTGCACTTCAGCTTTTTTTCCGGCTTCGGCCTGTTGGCTGCCTTTGGCGGAATGGAGTTGTTGGAGTTGCCTTTTGCCGGTGACCGGCGAGTTCAGGCACTGCAGCGGCTGAAGCGTGAAATTCCGTGGTTCGCGCTCACCGTTGCGGCCACCCTGGTGAACCCCTGGGGATGGAGAATCTACCCGGAAACCTTGCAGTATACGAAGGTAGCGGTCGCGATCTACGTCAACGAATGGGCTCCCTTATATTTCAACTGGTCCAATCCGCTAACGAATTTTACGTTGCGTAACACCAACGACCTGTCGCACGTGCTGTTAATCATCATCATTCTGGCGATCGCGATAGCGCTGTTACAGCGACGGCTTGGAGTAGGGGTGCTGTTGTTGGCAACGCTCTATGAGGCGACTCACCATCTTCGACTGATGGCGTTAGCGAGTTGCGTTTTGGTCGTCGTGGTGGGCAGTGTTCTCAATTCGGCGGTGCCATGGGTTCGCTCGCGAATTCCCAATCCACGCAAATTTGCGATTCTCGCCACCGCGATTGCCGCGGCTTTCGCCGGTGTCGGGATTTTGCGCGCCGCCGATATCGTCAGCAACTATCACTATCTTGCCGAGCGCAACCTCTCTAACTTTGGCGCGGGGCTCGCCGGATATTTCCCGCGTGGCGCGGTCGAATTTATCGACCAGCAGAAGCTGCCGGGCGAAGTCTTCAACACCTATAACGAAGGCGGATACACGCTCTGGGCTCTCGGTCCTGACCGTCGCGATTATGTCGATGGGCGGGAGATTCCGTTCGGAGCCGCCTTTCTTCAGCACGCGGCTCAAATGTTGACCATACCGCTCGACTCTCCTATATGGCAGCAGGAGGCCGACAAGTACGGCATCAACACCATCATCTTTCCTCTTACGCTGGATGAAATTTCGCTGAATCGCCTCAGGTTGGACTGCAACAGTCAAAAGTGGCGGCCGGTTTATCTGGATGAAGTTTCCATCGTCCTGGTGCGCCGTACGCCCGAAACCGAAGACCTGATCAAGCGTTTCGAAGTAGGTTGTGAAATCGCGCCAATACCTCGCGAGCCGCTGCCGCTTTCGCCCGCCAACTTCAACCAGTGGGTCAATGCAGCGCGTGTGCTCTCCGCGATGGGCCGTAACTCCGAGGCGCTGGCCGCCGCCGACAAAGCGATGGCTATCTTTCCCGACAATGCTCATGCGCGCTGGTATCGCGGCCAGATTCTTTACGTTGAAGGCCGCCATGTGGAGGCCGAAGAAGAATGGAAGCGGGCGCTGGCGTTGTCCCCTCGCGAGATTACCCCGTGGGCGTCGCTTCCGGAATTTCAAGCGGCTGTCTGGTCTTCGCTCGCCGACCTGTACCATCGGGATGAGCGCATTGCGGAAGCGGTGAATGCGCTGCAACGGGTGACCGAGCTTTCCTCCGATCCGTCGACAAAATTCCAGGCCTTGGCAAACCTTGGCGCCCTTGAAGTACAGATGGGGCAGCCTGCGGCGGCGGAGAAGCACTGGCTAGCGGCGCTTGCTCTTTGGTCCAACGACAGCGTCATCTGGACGTCGCTGGGTGATTTGTACAGCAGCCAGAAACGCCTGCCCGAGGCGATTGACGCGATGCAGAAGGCGGTGAAGTACTCCTCGGATCCCGCGGCAAAAACGAACGAACTGATCAAGATCGCTCGCCTCTCCCTCATGAACCGGCAACCGAAGCTGGCCTTGCAGGCCCTCGACGAGGCAGAAAAGACCGCACCGCCCGACGTTCTGTCCGTTACCACGGGACGCAGCTTCAAATTCAATGTTGCTCAAGGGCGATCGGTCAGTTGGATGGCACTGGGCGATCTACCGCAGGCGACTTCCTTCGCGGAGCAAGCCGTGCAACTCGACCCGGACGCGCCTGACGCTTGGCATCATCTGGCCAAGCTCTACGAGCGGCAAGGGCGGACAGCGGATCGGGAGCGGGCCGAAGAACATGGCCGAATGCTCGCGAGCAGTCACCCCTGACCGCGAAGCTTCTCGATATTCCGTAATGCCCTTATCGGAGAGTCGTTGTTGCTCGTGTCCTTGCGCCGACATGATGGAGGTGCTTACACTCCGCATTAGACCTATGTCTTAATATTTACGGTGGACGGGAGCTGGCATGGCTGGAGAAATCGTTCCGCGGTGGGAGTGGCGCGCCTTTGGCGAGAGCTTTGGTGGTTCAGAGAATCCTTTTGCAAGCTATGAAGCTTCCGGCACAGCGGACAGCGACGAAATCTATTTCCTGTCGCCTGCGACTTCCGAGAATGTGAAGGTCCGCGATGGTTTGCTGGACATCAAGAAATTGCAGACTGCCAACTCCGACGGTCTGGAGCAGTGGAAGCCGGTGATGAAGCATGGCTTTCCTCTGCCTGCGGCGGAGGTGAAAAGCATGTTCGAAGTGCTGGGAGTCGCCGCGCCAACGCTGGCCCGCTCGGACTACAGCCTGCAACAGCTCATCGATGAAGTGATCACTCCTGTGCCCGGCATGCGTGTGGTGAAGGTGCATAAGACGCGCACTCGGTACACGGTGGAAGGCTGCATGGCTGAGATGGCCGAGGTGGCCGCGGATGGCCAGCGTACGCTCACGATTGCGCTCGAGCTGGAAGACGCGGCCAAGGTGATTGCCGCGGTTCGCAAGCTTCACCTCGAGAGCTACGGGAACATCAGTTATCCGAAAGGCCTGAAGCGACTCGTCGGGATGGCGAGCTGAGGAGTCCGAATGCCACGCTATGCAGTCATCGACATCGGCACCAACTCCGTAAAATTCAACATCAGCGAGCGCGGTGAGGACGGCGCGTGGCGTACCGTCGTCGATCGTGCCGAGGTTACGCGCCTTGGCGAAGGCCTGGATAACACCGGCGAGATCAGTGGCGATGCTATGGAGCGTACGGTGTCCGCTATCTGCGGCATGGCCGAGGAGGCCCATAAGAATAATGTTGCTGCCCTAGCCGCGGTTGGCACCATGGGCATGCGCACCGCTCACAACAGCCAGCAATTTATCGACACGGTCGAGCAGCGTTGCGGCGTAAAGATCGAGGTGATCTCGGGCGATGAGGAAGGACGGCTGGCGTATATTGCGGTGAAATCCGGCTTGGGCCTGGCGGAGGGCGCGCTGGCCATCTTCGATACCGGCGGCGGCAGCTCGCAATTTACCTTCGGCAACGGCTCGACGGTGGAAGAACGTTTTAGCGTGAATGTTGGAGCCGTGCGATACACCGAGAAGTTTGGCCTATCCGGCGTGGTTGCTCCGGAACAGCTCCGCGCCGCATTGGCGGCGATTGCCGGCGATCTGGCGCGGCTCGACAATCGGGCGGCTCCTGATGTCTTAGTGGGAATGGGCGGCGCCATCACGAACATCGCGGCGGTCAAGCATTGTTTGGCGAAGTACGATGCCAGCGTCATTCAGGGATCGGTACTCGAACGTGCCGAGGTCGATCGCCAGGTCCAGATGTACAGCACAAAGTCGTTGGACGACCGGCGCACGATTGTCGGCCTGCAGCCGAAGCGGGCAGACGTCATCCTTGCTGGGGCGTGCATCGTCAAGACGGTGATGGACAAGCTTCAGAAGGATGCCCTGTCGGTCAGCGACCGCGGCCTGCGCCATGGGCTGCTTATCGACCGGTTTTCCAAGTGAAGGGAAGTACCCTAATCGGCGGCTTTCTGTCAGACTAGGCTCTGCCGTTTTCATCGTCTAGTAATTTTCCTAGTAGCGCTCGGCCCCGTCCGGGATTACATAGATATAAGCCCTATAAAGACTTTTCCAGCGCTATGGGTCGGGCGGGATCCAGAAGGGTCCCAGCCAAAGCGCTGCCAGTCAGGCCGCGGAGAATTCTCTGTCTGTTGATCGGGAGCGAATTCGAACGGCGGTCAATCGGCGCGCAATCAAAATCTGCCTCACCAAGATCGTGGAGGTTCAGCTGTGGGTAAAGACAAGAAAGACAAGAAAGCCAAAAAGCTGAAAGACAAACACAAAGCCAAAGGTAAAGACAAATCCAAGGGTAAGGACAAGGTCAAGAAGTCCAAAGGCAAAGCGCCAGCAAAAGCTGCAGCGGCAGAAAAGATGAGCGCGGCTACGGCAGCGACCTATGCGGACGGATCGCCTCTTGACCGCATCACTTACTTGGAAGCCAAGCTGATTCTTAAGCCGGAGCGCTTCACCTCCGTGCAGGCCTTCCGCGATTTCGGAAGGCTTGTGCAAAAAACGGCAAAGCAAACGGGCGTGGGCTTCATCGCAGATGCGGAATCTGGCTTGAGGCCGCAGATCCGGGAGATAGTGTTTGGCGATACCTCCGATTTCCGGCTCTATAACAACGCTTTCATCCTGCGTCGTCGAATCGCCTACGTGGATGGATTTCCCGTGGGCGACCCGGAGATCGTGTTCAAGTATCGTCACCCGGACGAGAAGGCCGCAACGGAGGTCGACGTACGGCCCAAGATCGCTGGCGCCTATCGCATCAAGTTCAAAGCCGAAATCCTGCCTTTGAAGGACCAGGTGGGCGGATACCGCATCCTGTATTCGCACAACTGTCAGTTTGGTGTGAGCCAAATGCACGAAGGCGACCAAACTTCCATGACCACTCTCGTAAGAGTCTTTCCGGCGCTGGGACAGTTGCAGAAGGAGACCGATGAACGCATCGGCCTGGTCAACGGCGGCATTGTTGAGGAAGTGCTTCTTCCTTTGGGTATGCTGGACTTCGGCAAAGGGCTCGTGGGCAAGTGCGATATCGGCTTATGGCGCACTCGCGGCGAGCACAAGTCGCTGGTGGGTGAGTTCGCCTTCCAACTCAAGTTCGCCCGCAAGGAAGATGTTGCCGAAAAACAGAAAAAGCTGGCAGCACAGTTCTACGTGTCGTTGCAGCGCGAAGTGCAGGATTGGCTCGCCCTGGGTGTAACTAAGACCGCCATGGTCTATCGACTGAACGGCAGCGCCCCGCAGAGTCACGAATAACCGTATCTCAACCCTCCACTCGACCCGGTTTTAACGCCGGGTCGAGCGCTGCTTCCAGCCTCCTCGAAGCCGATCGTATCTTCCTGCAGCGAAAGCCTTTCGTGGGTCGATCGGCTACCTGCATCAGCCGAATTCAACGTTGCCCCAGCCTTCCTGGCTTGGCTGTCACGCTTTCTTTCCGACAAGGTCTTTCCGGGCGGATCTGGCGGAAATGTGCCTATTCCGCTAAAGATTCTGCGGCCTAGCCTGCCGCCTTGATAGCATAGAGGGTTGCGGCGACGGTCACATCCCCCTGTGTGAAGAGTCACTGTGGGCGTTTGCCGCCGAGAGCAGTATAAAAGGTTGCGCATTCATAGAAAGCTGGGAGATGGATTATGGCTGAAACTCTAGTAACAGAAACGGCGGCTGCCAAAAAGCCGAAGGCATTTAACTCGTTTCAGATTGCACAGACACAATTCGACAAGGTAGCCGAGTACTTGGGTCTGGATCCAGCGACCCGGGAACTGCTGCGTTACCCATTGCGCGAGTTCCACTTCGCTATTCCCGCGCGCATGGATGACGGAAGCGTCAAGGTCTTTCGCGGCTTCCGTATCCAACATAACGACGCTCGTGGCCCGGGAAAAGGCGGCATCCGCTTCCACCCGCAGGAGACGGTGGACACGGTCCGCGCTCTCTCGATGTGGATGACGTGGAAGTGCGCGGTAGTCGACATTCCGCTGGGAGGCGCAAAAGGCGGAGTCATCTGCGATCCGCATAACCTGAGCCAGCGCGAGCAGGAGCAGATTTGCCGCGGCTGGGTGCGTCAGGTGGCCAAGAATGTCGGGCCAATTTCCGATGTGCCGGCGCCCGACGTCATGACCAATGCGCAACACATGATCTGGATGTTGGACGAATTCGAAGAAATCCACGGTGGCCGTTATCCGGGCTTCATCACCGGTAAACCGGTTGATCTGGGCGGTTCCCAAGGCCGCACGGAAGCCACCGGCTACGGGCTGGTGTTCACGCTGCGCGAGGCGCTGAAGGAACTGGGTATCCGTCCGGAGAACACTACGGCCAGCGTGCAGGGCTTCGGCAACGTTGCCCAGTACAGCATCGAGCTGTATCAACGGCTGGGCGGCCGAGTGGTTGCGGTCTCGTGCTGGGACCAGGCAGACCAGGTTTCCTACACCTATCGCAAGCTTACCGGCGTCGATCTGGATCAGTTGCGGTCGATGGCGGACCGCTTCGGTGGCATCGATAAGACCAAGGCGAAGGCAGCCGGTTACGAGTTGCTGCCGGGCGACGCCTGGATCGAGCAAAACGTGGACATCCTTATCCCTGCGGCAATCGAGAACCAGATCACCGGCGACACGGTGGGTAAGATCGCTCCCGGGGTGCGCATCATCGTAGAGGGCGCCAACGGGCCGACGACTCCCGACGCCGACACGCAAATCCACTCCCGCGGTATCCTCCTGATCCCCGATTTCCTGGCCAACGCCGGGGGTGTTACCTGCAGCTACTTCGAGCAGGTGCAGAGCAACATGAACTACTTCTGGGAGAAGGATGAAGTGCTGGGCAAACTTGACGTGAAGATGACGTCGGCCTATCACGCCGTATCCGAACTCGCTCGTCGCGAAAACCTGTACATGCGCGACGCAGCTTACGCCATCGCCATCGGGCGCGTGGCCAAAGCCTGTCACGAACGCGGCTGGGTCTAGTTCTGCAGCCGCCACAGCCTGGCAAGACGCTGTGGCGGCTTCCTCACTTGGTGGCTGGAGGCAGTCATGATCCAGACGAAGCCTCAATCTGCCGATCTTCCTGCGTTCGACCGGAATTTTTGGGACGGTACGTTCCGCTTCACGCGGATCGGGACCGGCTCCCTGGGCGGAAAAGCGAGTGGCTTGGTCTTCATCAAAGACCTCCTCAGTCGGGCCGTCGACCCCGCAGTCTATCCTGGAGTTGAGGTCAACGTTCCCACCATGGCGGTCATCGCCGCCGACTGCTACTCCGACTTCATCCAACGAAACCATCTTTCCGATCTCAAGTTCGACGACATGACGGACAGTCGCATCGGACACGCCTTTCAGCAGGCCGACCTTCCGACAGAATTGCTGGGCGATCTGCGCGCGTTAAGTGAGCAGGTCAAGACTCCGTTGGCCATCCGCTCTTCAAGTTTGCTGGAAGATGCCCTCGATCGGCCCTTCGCCGGAGTGTATGCAACCAAGATGATTCCGAATAATCAGCCGGATGCGGACACGCGCTTCCGCAAGCTGATAGAGGCCATCAAGTTTGTTTACGCATCGACGTGCTTTCGCGAGGCTCGCGATTACATTCGCACTACCGGTTGCCAGCCCGAGGAAGAGAAGATGGCGGTCATCCTTCAGGAGGTCGTAGGGCGGCGGCACAACGACCGGTTCTATCCCGATGTCTCCGGCGTAGGCCGCTCGTACAATTTCTATTGCTCGCCGCCGGCAACCCCGAAAGATCGCGTCGTCAATTTAGCACTCGGCTTGGGAAAGACCATTGTCGATGGAGGCCTGTCGTGGACTTATTCACCAGCCTATCCACGTAAACCTGCGCCGTTCGGCTCGATCGATGAAATGTTTCGCGCAACCCAGGCGGAATTCTGGGCGGTCAACATGGGCAAGCCTCCGGCCTACGATCCCGTCAGCGAGACGGAATACATGGTGCAGGCGGGCTTGACGGAAGCCGAAGCGGACGGAACCCTGCGCTTCGTGGCTTCCACTTTCGATCCGGGAAGAAACCGTGTGGTTCCGGGAACGGGCGCGCGCGGTCCGCGCATCCTGGACTTCGCGCCGCTGCTGGTGCTGGAAGCATTTCCGCTGAATGCCATCGTTCAGGCGTTACTGCAGGCTTCCGAGCGAGCGCTGTCGGCTGAGGTGGAGATAGAATTCGCCGTGACACTGGAACAGCCGCTGAACCAGGCTGCAAGGCTTCGCCTGGGCTTTCTGCAGGTGAGACCCATGGCAGTCTCGTCAGACGTGATTGAGGTTACCGCCGAAGACCTGTCTGCGCCGCAAGTTGTCGTCGCCTCGGATCGCGTTATGGGCAATGGCGTCGAGACAGACATTCACGACATCGTGTTTGTTCGTCCCGAAAATTTCTCCATCATGCGGACACCGGAGATCGCGCAGGAGTTGGGGGACATTAACCGCAAGCTGGTCGAGGAACGCCGTCCCTACGTGCTCATCGGTTTTGGCCGCTGGGGTAGCTCCCATCCTTCCCTGGGTATTCCGGTAGACTGGAGCCAGATTTCGGGCGCGCGGGCAATTGTGGAGGCCACGCTGCCGGACATGAACGTGGAGCTTAGCCAGGGTTCTCATTTCTTTCATAACCTGACGAGCTTTCGAGCAATGTATTTCACGGTGCGGCATGATGGAGAATTTCCGATCCGCTGGGAGTGGTTGAACCAGCAACCGGTGGTGGCTGAAACCGCGTTGGTTCGCCACGTCCGGCCATTGAATCCGGTTGCCGTGCGAGTGGACGGCCGGAGCTCGCGCGGCGTGGTGGTTACTGACGGCGTACAGACTGAAGGGCGATGAACCACGAATGGTCAGAGGTTTTTGAAAGAGCGCGGCTTCAGCCGCGCCGTTAAGAGGCGGACAGGCCCCGGCTTTAGCCCCTGAGGTAATTCGGGTTTGGCCGCGCCGTGCCGACCCTCAGCGGCTAAAGCCGAAGCTAAACCTTGAGCGCCTTTTGGCACGGCTGAAGCCGTGCCCCTTCGAGTCGTGCAACTTCCATGACGAATCGAGAGTTAATGGGAAAAGAATCATGAGTCGAGATGAGACACAAGTCGCGACGATTCTCCGGGAGTTACAGGAGCGGGCGAAGGAACTGAACTGTTTGTACCGCGTGGACGAGTTATTGAGCCGGCCCGAATTGCCGCTTGAGATCATCTTCCGCAGCATCGTTGAAATCCTGCCCCAGGGCTGGCAGTACCCGCAGGAATGCCAGGCACGCATCATCTTCGAAAATGACATCATCGAGTCGGTGAATTTTCAGCCTACAAGCTGGACTCTAAGCGCTAACCTCGTGGTACAAGGTGCGCCGGTGGGAGCCGTCGAGGTCTCCTATTCCAAACAGATGCCGCGCGCGGACGAAGGCCCGTTCCTGAAAGAAGAACGCAAGCTGATCGAGACGGTCGCCGATCGCATCGCCGGGCACATCATGCAGCGGCGCTTGAAGTCGGCTTTCGACGGATTGTTGGCAGCCACGGACGGCCACGTCGCCAAGCGTAACGACTGGCGCTTCATGCTGGAGTTTCTCCGCGACACCGATCCGCTCTTGCTGCAACTGATCTCGCGCAAGCTGATCAATCATCTCAGCTGGAAGGGCTTCAGCGATGCCAAAGACTTGCTGCAACGCGCCGGGATCGGGCCCATCGCTGGACAGCATGTAGTTGGGGAAGAGAACCGGCCGCTGCGCCGCGAGCGCATTGCGCACAGCGCGGATCTGACTGCGGAGGCGTTCCGGCTGGCCAGCGAGCATCTCAGCGAAAACGAGATTCTGGCCTGCATAACGGCATGGATCAAAGAGGAAAAATCGAGCTTTCTGGTACGCGCGCTGGAGCAGTTAGATACACCGCTTGGCGAAATCATCGAAGCCATCGAGCGCTATCGTCACACCGACATCGACGAAAGCGAGCTGTCGTTGTCGACCCAGAAGGGTTTGCGCGTCTCGCTGATCCGGAGATTCTTCTCCGAGAGCCTCGACTTCATCAACGTCGGTAAGAATGCCATCACAGTCAAGGATTTCTATGACCTGATCGGCAGAATCATCTTCCCGCCACGTTGTCACGGCAAACTGGGCGGCAAGAGCGCCGGGCTGTTCCTCGCCAAGAAGATTATCGATAAGCATGCCGCCGGTGGACAGCCTGCTGCGGCAGGTCAAGGTTCCGAAGACGTGGTATGTCACCTCTGACTGGATCCTTCACTTCGTCCATCACAACGAATTGGAAGACGTTCTGAACTGGAAGTACATGGAGATCGATCAGGTGCGGCAGGAGTATCCGCATCTGGTGGCGCTGTTCAAGAGCTCGTCGTTTCCGTCGGAGTTGTCGAAGGGGTTGTCGCTGGCGCTGGACGACCTCGGCGACCGGCCCATCATCGTGCGCAGCTCCAGCCTGCTGGAAGATCGCGCTGGTGCGGCATTCTCCGGGAAGTACAAGAGCCTGTTTCTGGGCAATCAGGGCACAAAAGACGAAAAGATGGCCGCCCTGATGGACGCCATCGCCGAAGTCTATGCTTCGATTTTCGGGCCCGACCCGACCGAGTACCGTGCCGAGCGCGGGCTGCTGGACGTCCACGAGGAGATGGGCATCCTGATCCAGGAAGTTGTCGGCCAGCCCATCGGCAAATACTTCCTGCCGGCATGTTCGGGAGTCGCGTTCAGCAATAATGAGTTTCGCTGGTCGGCGCGCATCAGCCGCAGCGATGGCCTGATCCGGCTGGTGCCCGGCCTCGGCACCCGTGCCGTCGATCGCGTGGGCGATGATTATCCCGTACTGGTCGCGCCCGGCCAGCCGAACCTGCGCGCCAACGTCACGGTGGAAGAAGTGTTGCGCTACTCACCTCGCCGTGTCGATGTCATCAATCTGGAGACCAACTCGTTCGACACCGTCGATTCGGCCGAGCTTCTGCGGTACTGTGGCGCACGTTATCCGAAATTGCGGCAGCTTGTATCGCTGGTGAATAACGATCGCATCGAGCAGCCAGTCGGATTGCTGCCGGACTTCGACAAGCAGACAGCCGTCTTCACGTTTGAAGGGCTGATTCGCAAGACGCCGTTTGTCAGCTACATCCGCGAAATGCTGACGCTTATTGCAGACCAAGCTGGGCGAGCCGGTCGACCTCGAGTTCGCTTACGATGGCGATGATTTCTACCTGCTGCAATGCCGTCCCCAAAGCTACAGCGACGACGCCGCGCCGGTGGCAATTCCGCCGGATCTGGCGCCGGAGCGTGTGGTCTTTTCCGCTAATCGTTTCGTCTCCAACGGTAAGGTGCCCGAGATTACGCACATTGTTTACGTCGATCTGGAAGGCTACAGTCAGCTGCCCGATGAGAAGGCGATGCGGGACATCGGCCGTGCCGTTGGCAAGCTGAATAAGCTTTTGCCCAAACGGCAGTTCATCCTGATTGGCCCCGGACGATGGGGAAGCCGCGGCGACATCAAGCTGGGCGTGCCCGTTACCTACTCGGACATCAACAATACCGCCATGCTGATTGAGGTAGCCCGGCAGAAGGGAAACTACCTGCCAGACCTGTCGTTCGGCACACACTTTTTCCAGGACCTGGTGGAAGCGTCGATTCGCTATCTGCCGCTTTATCCGGACGACAATGGCAGTGTCTTCCGCGAGGAGTTTCTGAAGGAGTCGCAGAGCGTTTTACGGGAGCTATTGCCTGAGTTCGGATATTTGTCCGAAACTCTGCGAGTGATCGACGTGCCGCGAGAAAACAATGGCCAGATTCTGCGCGTGCTGATGAACGCGGAGCTAGACCAGGCGGTGGCTTTCCTCGCGCCTCCGCTCAAAGAGGCCGTGCAGACAGAGTCGGGAATCACCAGCTTCGGCCGTTCGGGCGACGAGCACTGGCGCTGGCGTTATCGCATGGCGCAACGGATCGCCGCGCAGATCGACCCCAGACAATTCGGCATCAAAGCGTTCTATCTGATCGGCAGCACCAAGAATGCGACAGCTGGCCCGGGCAGCGATATCGATATCCTGCTGCATTTCGAGGGCACCGAGGACCAGCGCAGGGAGCTGATGCTATGGCTGGAAGGCTGGAGCCGCTGCCTGGCGGAGATGAATTTCCTGCGCACTGGGTTTCGCTCGGAAGGGCTACTCGAGGTTCACCTGATTACCGATAAAGACATCGCGGAGCGGTCAACCTATGCGGTGAAGATCGATGCCGTCACTGATCCTGCGCGCAGGCTTCCCATGAGTAACGGCTAGCTGGCGTCCCGATCGAGCACAGGTGTCTCTCCAAAAAGTATGCATTTTCCTGATTACAGAGGCGGGGCATGAACGATACGGAACCTACGTCTCCGTCCTTGCGAAACAAGCGCGCCGGCTGCAAGGTAAAGCCGGATGCTAATGGCACGTTTCCCATCGTTGGAATTGGTTCGTCCGCGGGCGGTCTGGAAGCTTGTCAGGCTCTGCTGAAAGCCTTGCCGGCTGACCTGGGCATGGCGTTTATCTTCGTGCCCCATCTCGACCCCTCTCGGCAGAGTGCGTTCAGCGAAATCCTCGCCCGGTCCACCGCGATGCCGGTCAACGACGTGGTAGATGGCACCCTTGTCGCGCCCAACCACGTTTTTGTCATTCCGCGTAATTGTGAGATGACGATCACCGAGGGCGTTCTGCACATAAGCGAACGCGAGCAGCCGCGCCCGGTCAATACGACGATCGACACCTTTCTACGCTCACTGGCGGCCGACCAGGGTAGTAACGCGATCGGCATCATTCTCTCCGGGACGGCTTCTGACGGCACTAACGGATTGGCCGCGATCAAAGGGGAAGCCGGTATCACGTTCGCGCAGGACAGCTCGGCCAAGTACGACGGCATGCCGGCCAGCGCGATCGCTTCCGGTTGCGTCGACCTGGTTTTGTCATCCGAGGGTATTGCCCGGGAGTTGACCAGGATGTCCCGTCATCCCTATGTGTCGGGTGAGGGCGGGGAACTTCACGACGAGGTGGGCGATAGCAGCGAAGCGCAGATGGCCAAAATTTTTGCTTTGCTGCGCCGGGCCACGAGGGTTGATTTCTCGGAGTACAAGCCTCCAACTATCGGACGCCGCGTGGCGCGCCGCATGGCGCTGCACAAGATTGAGAAACTGGCAGAATACGTGGCACTCCTGCGCCGTGATCGCGACGAGATCAGCGCGCTGCATCAGGATTTGCTGATCAATGTGACCAGCTTCTTTCGCGATCCCGATGCCTTTGAGGCGCTGAAGCGGGTGGTTTATACCGAGCTGCTGCAACAGCGCCACGGCAACACATCGGGGATCCGCATTTGGGTTCCGGGATGTTCGACCGGAGAGGAAACCTATTCCCACGCCATCTCCCTGATGGAATTCCTGGGAGAGCAGCGGGTCGAGCTTCCGGTTCAGGTCTTTGGCACCGACTTGAGCGAAACGGCCATTCAGCGGGCTCGAACCGGCATTTACAAGGAGACGATTGAGGCGGACGTTTCGCCGATTCGTTTGCGGCGATTTTTTCACCGGATCGACAGCGGATACCAGATCAGCAAGGCAATTCGCGATCTCTGCATATTTTCCACGCAGAACGTCTTCAGCGATCCGCCCTTCTCGCGGATCCACCTGGTCAGCTGCCGCAATGTCATGATTTATCTGAGCCAATCATTGCAGCGGCGAGTGATTCCTGTTTTTCACTATGCTTTGCAGCCGAACGGATTTCTGATGATCGGCAATACGGAAGGCTTGCTGGGCTCGGGCGCGGACCTGTTTGACATGGCGGACAAGAAACAAAAGATTTATCGCAAGAAATCTGTTCCTACTCCTGTTACCTTTGGATTCTCCGCACATATGCCGGAACCACACCATGACGGTCCTCCTTCTCCTGTTGCCGCCAAGGCGATGGAGCCGAGCCGTGTGCCGGCGGATATGCAGCGCGAAGCCGATCGCCTACTACTGGCTCGCTATGCGCCGCCCTCGGTGGTAGTGAACGATCAGTTGGAGATCGTTCAAACCAAGGGCCACACCGGGCCTTTTCTGGAACTGCCGGCAGGGAAGGTGAGCCTGAATCTGCTGAAGATGGCGCGTCCCGGGCTGCTGTTTGATTTGCAGGGTGCCATTGAGGAAGCGCGCAAGAGCGGCATCGATGCGGTCAGACCGAATGTGCAGGTTGGGAACGACGGCGGTACGACCGTGATTTCCCTGCGTGTGACGCCGTTCAAAACTCCGGTGCAAGACACCAGCAGCTTTTTGGTTACGTTCGAGCCGCCCCGAGGCAGCGTGGGATCGACTGCAGACGAGGCAGTGCTTGTTCCGCTCAGTGAAGACGAGCGGACATTGAGAGACAAACAAATCGCACAGCTCAAACAGGAGTTGGCGGCGACCAAGGAATATCTGCAGTCGATTATCGAAGCGCTGGAGTCGACCAACGAAGAGTTGCAATCGGCCAACGAGGAAATTCAATCGGGCAACGAAGAACTGCAAAGCACAAACGAAGAGCTGCAAACCTCGAAGGAAGAACTGGAGTCGGCCAACGAAGAATTGCACACCGTCAACGAAGAGATGCAGCACCGCAATGAATTGTTGAGCCAGCTGAATAACGACCTGAGCAACCTGCTGAACAGTGTGAATCTGCCCATGGTGATGGTCGGGCCGGACCTGAGCGTGCGCCGCTTTACGCCGCTGGCCGCCAAAGTCCTGGGGCTCACGGCAACCGATGTCGGCAGACCCATCACTCGTCTGCGGCTGAAAGTGGAGGTCGCCAATCTGGAGCAGATGATGCTCGACGTAATCTCCGACGTACGACCCGCACAGCACCGCTTGCGAGACGCGGAAGGGAAGTGGTGCGAGCTGCGGCTGACTCCTTACCGTACAGCCGACAATCGTATCGATGGTGTCGTGCTCAGCGTTCTAAGCCTGGACGAGCCCGCCGGCGAAGCCGCGAAGCGTCCTGCCAAAACGGCCCAGCCGCGTGCTTCCAGCTCAGCCAAGAAAACGTCCGCGAAGAAGCGCTCCAAGAAAAAATAGAGCGGACTCGCGAGTCCGTTTCGCAAGCGTTTATCGCGGCGGCAGGCCGTAAATGTCGAGCTCAGTCTGCGTCCCCACGTATACGTGTCCATCGGCCACCGTCAGCATGCCGACCTTCACGGCAGGTCCGGGCCTTAGCGCGTGCCGTTGAGTACCTTTGTCCGCACCGCTGAGGTTTCACAGCATAAAACGATCGTTTAGGTGTGGCGCACCTAAAGGCCGGCTCCAGGAACTCTCCTCCGGAATGTCGAGTTCGTGCGGTCGGCCTTTTTTTTGGCTTCCGCATAAGATTTCGCAACCCGAAGCAAACTTTGGTCTTGCTTGCAAGGAGAGACTCCGCTACTATCGCACGTAGTTTCTGGTGGTCTTCTTCCGGACATTTAGCGATGTCTCCGGGATGCGGACTGCACATCTCTCGAATTCTGCAGCATTAAAGCAATCCAGGGCAGGACTGGCACGGTCCTTCGTGGGGCGACCGTATGAGCCAGAGTTTCTGGGGCGAAAGGTTACTTCTTGTTTAGGCACTCATCCGCTAGCAATGTTCGTGTACTTGTTCTTGGTTCTCTGATAACGGCGGCCTGTTTTGCAGTCGCTTCGCCGGCCCAATCCAATCCAGGATCCGATGCGGCAGCAGCAAAAGGAAACGCAACTCCCTCCGCGACGACCAACACGCCTGCCAAGGATCGTGTGATTCTTAAGGTCGGTGATCAACAGATCACGGAAGCGGCCTTTGAGCAGTACATTGCCGATCTGGAGGCGCAACAAGGCCCGGCTGACCTTAGCCGCAAGACCCTTGGTGAGAACTACTCGTCGCTGCTGATGTTGTCCCAGCAAGCGAAGGACAACCATCTGGATACCTCTCCGGCCGTCGAGCGGCAACTGGCCATCGATCGCACGCAGATCCTCTCCAACGCCGAATTCTCCAGGCTGAAAGAAGAAGCTAAGCCGAACGCTCAACAAATCAAGGCTTATTACGACAGTCATCTTGAGGACTATGACCTGGTAAAGATCAAACGCGTCTTCATTCTGGCAACCGCGAATCCGCAGAATGGGAAAGGCTTGAACCGGGATCAAGGCAAGGCGGTTGCGACCTCCGTCAAGCAGGCGATCAGCTCCCACAAGGATGTAATCGCCCTCATCCAAGCGACACCTCACGACCGCACTGACATTGTTGCCGACCCCGACCCTTTGACTTTTGTGCGTGGCGAGCTGCCCCCAACCATGGATAAAGCCGCCTTCGCTTTAAAAGAAGGCGAGTGGACGCAGCTCAGCGATGGTCCGGACGAGTACGTCTTCATTCAATTGGTTAAGAAGAGCAGAAAAGACTTAAACGAGGTAAGTTCTCAGATCGAAAAACAGCTCCAAGCGGAGAAGTTGCGCGAAGAGCTGAAAGCCTTGAAAGAAAAAAGCGGCATCTGGATGGACGAAGACTACTTCGCTTCGAAAGCCCCGGTGCCTGGTTCTACTACGCAGCCTGACGCTTCGGGCCAACGCAAGTCTGGCGCGGAGAGAGGAGAGAGATGAGTACAAATCGAAAGAGTGTGGTCCGTTTCACGCTTCCTGCCCTGGTGCTGGCAGCGTGCACGTTTGGGCCGAGCCTGGCTCTAGCCCAAATGACATCGACCGGCATCGACTGCTCGCAGATCGCAGAACTGCATCTGCTGCAGCAGGAGAATATGCGCGCCGGTTTAGCCCTGATGGAGTGCGGTGTGATTCCTCGTCCCGATGCCGCTGGTGACGGCGATGAGATGATCAACGACGCCCCTCAGCCCCCCAACGTCCTGGTCAGCAACCGGACCTGCACCTCCGGCAGCAGCTGCACCAAGAGCGAGAGCATGGCCTACCACAGCACTCGCCCCGGCGATAACACCGTGGTGGTCGCCTATAACGACCACGATGGCAACGGTTACTCTGGTGTTTCGTACTCGACCGATAACGGCACGACGTTCACCGAAATCACCCCGCCGCCTTTCGATAGCGGTCACGGAACCAACTATGGCGATCCCATTGTTATTTTCAATTCCAAGCTGAACAAGTGGTTCGCGGGCGATCTGGCGACCGGTTGCGGTGGTCAGGGCGTCGGCATATGGACTTCGCCTGACGGCATCAACTGGACGGCCGGTGCTTGCGCGCACAACGGCTCATCCGACGACCGTGAGTCTCTGTGGGTCGACAACAACCCCTTCAGCCGTAAGTATGGACGCATGTATGTGTCCTTGAACAACTTCGCTATTGGCTCCGGAGCCCTGCAGATTGCCTACTCTGACGATGGCACCACCTGGACCACAGGCACCATCATCAACAGCAGCACCTTCTACCGCGACGTTCAGGTAACCGGCGCACCTCCGGGACCGCCGCCACCGACCGCGGGCTATACCAGCACCGTATTTGTCGCCAGCATGGATGAGGGCGGCGGTGGTCTCTCCACTCGTCAGAATGTCATGTTCCGCTCCACCGACGGCGGTGTGACCTGGACCATGGTCACGCTGGGTGCCCGCTTCAACCCGGTGGGCGACGGCGTTTGCTCTTCCAATAGCTACTTTGCCGATGTGTTCCCGATCTGGCGGCACATGGGCTGGGGTGAGCCTGGAGTTGGCGCGAACGGCGTTGTGCACTATGCCTATGCCGGTCAGGGACAGGCCACAAACGATCACGGCGACATTTACTATGTGCGCTCGACCGATAATGGCAACACCTGGTCCACGCCGATTAAGCTGAACGACGATCCGGGCGGCCAGTTCAAGACGCAGTGGATGCCTTCGCTTTCCGTGAACTACTCCCTGGCGGGCTTTAGCCCGGTGTCGAAGGTGACGGTGTCGTGGTATGACCGTCGCCAGGCTACTTCGGCTTGCAACGTTGCCACCGATCCGGGTTGCAGCTACTACCGTTACGGAATTCAGTCTGCCGATAACGGCGCGACCTGGGGTTCGAACATCCAGATCAGCGACACCCTGATCCCGCAGCCCACCCAGAACGACGGTGGCGTACAGCCCTGCTATGCCGGTGACTATGATTACTCCACCGCGCAGAGCTCCGCTTACGTTACCTGGACTGACGGCCGCGTGGCTGTCGGCGGTGTGCAGGTTCAGAACGTGGAATTCGCCGCTGTTCCTGAGCCGTAAACGTAATCCAACCGCATCACTGAGGGCAGCCAAAACGGCTGCCCTCTTTTCTTGCGGAGACACTGGCATTTGGCACTTTGCGTTTGGCTACGCCACATCACTCGAAGGCCTTGGCCAAATGCCAAATGCCAAGTGCAAGCGTCAAACGCGAGAACTCATCACACCCGCTTTGCACAACAGATCGCGAGCTACCAATAGCCCTTAAAGAGCAGATAGCAGGGCAGCGTAGACTTTCCATCCGCCGTCGCCTTTACGGTGCAGACGAAGGTATGGCAGTCGTGAAAGATGGGGATGTAGGGGAAGATGAGCTTGCGGTGGTTTTCCTTGCGTAACACGGCGTCCGACTGCGCGAGGGTGAGAGGGATAGGTTCGCCGATCACCTGCCCCGCGCCGGGTGGCTTGGCGTAATTGAAGTGAGTTGGAAGCAGATGCAGGCCGTTACGTTCGATGCGGCCGTCCTCATTCCACACCGAGATCTGACCCGCGTCGATAAAGGGAATGCTGGCCGGTCCATATCCGATGGTAACGGTGCCGCGCGAGGTAGTCAGTTCCACCCACTGATGCGCCAGTACTCCTCCGTGCGACGCCCGGATGTTCATGGTCACCATGCGCGGCCACGAAACGGATGGCGCGGCACCGGCTGCCACCGCCAGGCTGCCATAGTCAGGCAGGAAGCAGCGAATTGGTGCGTTGCCACAGGGAGGTTCTTTCTTGGGTTGTGCAGCGTCAGCGGCTCGCAACCCGATCAGGAATAAAAGCAGGAGTGACCAACGCTTCATAAGGGGCAAGATCGATCTGCGATGTTGCGGTTTGCCTTCAGGCGAAAAGCAGTTTCGACTTGCTGAAATTAGAAGGTTCTCCGGCCGTTTGCGTTGCGAGCGGCCCCATACAAAAAGAGCGCATTCGAACATCGCCGGCGCTTCGTCCGGTTGTAAGCGTGAGTCATTGCTTACAACCAGAGCAGGAATGCGATTGAAGTGTCTTGTGAGGAACTCTTTAGAATCCCGTTGTTATCAACGCCACACGAAGGCACTCGCATCAACGCGCGTTAATTATTGGCTTGTTCCGGCGGAAGGTATGGCCCATACTTGGCCGTCAGTCGAGAGCAGAGTAGGCTGCGGAGTTGACTTGGCCGGAGGAGGATGCGGATGCACTATCACTTGTCCGATTTCGCATTGTGGATCGTTACGCCAATTCTGCAGGCCGCCGTGCTGGTGGCAATGTTTCGCCGAAACTTCCAGCATAGCTATCGGTATTTCCTGGCATACACGGTGGTGGAAGTGGCCAGCGTTCCGATACTGGGCGTGGTCATGTTTTACTCTTACTCTGCTTACTATTACGCCTACTATGTCAACCTGGGTCTGAGCATCCTTGTTTCCTTCGCCGTAGTTTGGGAGATTCTGAAGACCGTTTTTCGATGGAACCAGGATCGCCGGCGATTGGGCGTGATACCCCTGCTGTGCGTGGCGGTTTTACTTGTGGCTGCGATCGAGATGATCCTGACCTCGCAGGCCTCTGGAGCAATGGATGGACCTGTAACCAGATTGATGATGATCAGCGACAGGGCGGTCCGTCTTGTGGAAGTAGGTATTGCTCTTGGAGTTTTGCTTTTTGGTGACAGGTTGGGAGTATCGCGGCGCAGCTTCCTCTATGGTGTGGTCGCCGGTTTCGGATTTTTTGCGACCACCAACATGATAATTGCCATGCGCCTCTCTCACCATGGGTCGATCACCTCACCGACCCTCTCGCGCATCAACTCGGTCGCCTATCTCACGTCCGTAGTGATCTGGCTTTTCTATGCCATCTACGGGACGATGGATGTCAGCGGTTTCGACCGGGCGCAGCTCTATTCTTCTCAGTCTTACAACGACAGGCGCGGTCCGAACCGGCCAAACCGGTGGTTCTTCCGGCTCGGATCATCGCCAACCCATGCAGCAGGAGGGGACTGAACCCTCTTGGCGAAAGCCGTTCAAAGACATCAAGGCCTGGCTAGCGCAGCGAGGCGTTATCTTGCAGGTCCCGCGCAGCCTGCAGCAGGCTGTCCTTCGTCCCCAGATCTCGCCAGTAATATTCATCGGCGCGGAACCCCAGTATCCGCTCGCCTTCAGCGGCAAGCCGAAGATACGCAGGAATGATCGAGAAGATGCCTTCTTCCGTCATCAGCCGAAAGATTCGGGGAGAGATGATGTGGACGCCGCAAAATCCTAGCGGCACTAGCTGTGAAGACGGCTGCGTCTCGGCATCGCCGTCCTGCGCTGTTGGTGGATTGCAGAGCTGAAGCTGGTCATCGAAGAGCAAGTGCCGTGAGGTGTCACGACCCTGGACCGCCAACGTGACCAGAGCTTCATTGTCCAGGTGGAATTCCCGCATCTTTACGAGATCGATGGAGCTAAGAACGTCGACATTGTGTACGAGAAACGGCCTGTCCTTGCCATCCTGCAGGAAAAACCACGATGCCTTCCTGAGTCCTCCACCGGTGTCCAGCAACGTTTCTTCGCGCGAGATTTCGACGTGCATCCCGAAGTTGTTGTGGCTTCGAAGATGGTCGATGACCTGGTCGGCGAAGTGATGTACGTTGACAATGACATTGCGGATGCCAACGGTTCCTAGACGTGTCAGCGCGATCTCGAGCAACGAGCGGCCACCGATTTCGACCAGTGCCTTGGGGCGATCGTCCGTAAGCGGTCGCAACCTGGTGCCCAGCCCCGCTGCCAGGATCATTGCGCGCATCAGGAGAGGTTCTCCAATTCGCGATGGGTTACGACGACGTCGATGCCTTCTTGCGCGCGTAAATGTTTTGCCAGCGCTTCAGCCAGATAGACCGAGCGATGTTGTCCGCCGGTGCAGCCGAACGAGACCATGAGGTTCTTGAAGCCGCGCTGTTTATAGTTGGCGACGCTGCTATCGACCAGCGCCTCGGAATGCGAAAGATACTGATGCACAGCCGGGTGTTGCTCCAGGTACTCGACGACAGGAGCGTCTTTGCCGGTAAGAGCCTTGAATCGTTCTTCCCGGCCCGGATTCGGCAAGCCACGGGCATCAAACACGAATCCGCCGCCGTGCCCGCTGTTGTCCTGTGGCACGCCCCGATGAAAAGAGAAGCTGGAAATTCGCACCGCTAATCGTTCGGGTTCAGCAGCCGCGCCCTGCAACTTCTCCGAGCTGACGATCGCCCGGAACGCCTTCATCAGGGCTGGAAGCTTTACCGGGAGTTCGACATTGTCCTGAAGCCAGCGAATGTTTCTTACGGCGTAGGGGACGCTCAGCAGGAAGTGCGTCTTCCGCTCATAGAAGCCCCGAAACCCGTACGCTCCCAGCGCCTGCATGATGCGGACGTAGACGAACGCATAGTAGTAGCGCAGGAAGGCTTCGCGGTCGAGGTCGATGTACTTCCCCAGCTCGTCCAGATAGTGATCGAGCAGTTGCTGGCGAAAGTCGGGCGGCAGATCGGCCTTGGCATCGAAGAGCAGGGAAGCGATATCGTACTGCAGCGCGCCGCGGCGACCGCCCTGGTAGTCGAGGAAGAACGGCTCGTCGCCACGAAGCATGACATTGCGTGATTGAAAGTCGCGATAGAGGAAATAATCGCTGTCAGCCTTGAGCAGAAAACCTGTGAGACGCCGGAAGTCATTTTCCAGGCGCTGCTCGTTGAACGGCGTTCCCGACAGGCGCAGAAAGTAATACTTAAAGTAGTTTAAGTCCCAGGTAATGGATTGCCGGTCGAAGCGAGCACGGGGATAGCAGACTTTATAGTTCAGATCCCGCCCGGCTTCCACCTGGAAGCGCGGGAGAAACGCAACCACTTTGCGATATGCAGCGGTTACGGCCGGCGCGATGCCATCAGCACGGTTCGCCGAAAGAAAATCATAGAGCGTCAGGTCGCCGAGATCTTCTTCAAGGTAGGCGCCGCGTTTCAGGTTCTCGCCATAAATTTCCGGCACCGGCAGGCCGTGTTGCCGGAAGTGGCGCGAGAAGGCGAGGAACGCGACGTTCTCTTCGCGAGCGTCATAGACAACGCCAATCGCACTTTGTCCGCTACTGCTGAGGCGGTAGAGCTTTCGCTCCGAGGCTCCGAGCTGTCCTCGTAGTGGCCGCACTGACGCGGCGGGTGCGCCAAAGCGTTGCTCGAAAAGTTTTTGGAGAACGTCCATTGAGATGTGGCGGGCGAGTGGCTGCAAGAATCGCCTGACCTTCTAGCATCGCTGATTCTCAGCAGCAAAACAATGTCTAGTTTGCAAGATTTAGAAAGCGCGCTGCTCTAGATCAGCTTATAGGCGGCGTAGGCAAACAGGTGGGACAGGCCGTGGCAGATCATCGCTGCCTCCAGCCCCCAGCGGCGGTACAGATAGCCGGCGACAACTCCGAACACGGCGCCGGCGACGATCACACTGAGCATCATTGATACCGTCAGATGGCCGTTCAACACGTAGGTCGAAGGCAGATGACCTGCGCCGAATAAAATTGCGCTGACGATAATTGCGCTCCAAACCACTGCGGCAGACGGCCCGCGTGCTGGCCGTCCGGCTAAGCGCCAGCCCAGCCAGACGAATACTGTCATCAGTCCCCAGCGCATCATGATCTCTTCGTCGAGCCCGCCGTAAAAGACGGCCATCAGCAGCGCCGATGGACTGTGAATCTCAACAATCAGGCCATGCGAAGTGAAGTACCAGGGAATCGCGGCCATCAGCAATCCACCAATCAGTCCCGGTAATAGCTGCGGCGTCAGGGCCGCGCCAATGGGACGCCCGGACGCGAACGCCTCGAATGCCGGCGCATGGAGGCCGACCTTGGATGCCAACGCCACTCCGCACCACACGAAGCCCGCCAGGTACAAGCCGGTTTGTGCGCACAACAGCAGAATCAACATCGGCATCGGCAGCTTGATTGCGTGATGAGGGGGATGCTGCGCCAGAAAACCCGGCACGAAGAGAACCATCATGATAACCACGCCCACCATGCCGGCTATCCAGAGGGCGATGCCAAGCTTCCATCCCGATGTGCGCGTGTCGGTGGCTATTGCTGAAGCGTGCAAAAAACCTCCTGCGCCACAAAGATTGTCAGCGCAGGAGGAGTGTTGCATTTCCGGGTGCCGCAGTAAACCTAATTCACCGTAACGGAGACCGGCGCGGACGCGATGCCGTTGGCAACGACGTACAACTTGCTAGCGCCTGTTTCCATACCTGAAGGCACATCGAAGTGCGTGTAGGTCGGCACAGCCTTCGTGGCCACGGCCATGGTGCTGTGATTATGCGTCTTCGCATAAAAGACGTGACCGGTGGCGTTGTTGACGATCCGAACCAGGGGATAGTTGGTCGAGGTCTGGAACTCGTCACCGAACGCTCCTGCCTGCGACCAGCCGTTAAACAGATGGCCAAAGACAACATAGCTCTGGCCGCGAGTGACCGAAGACGGCCAGTTGGTAACGGAAGGCGCCAGGACCTGGAGACCGCCGCTGCTTGGAGTGTAAACCTGCGAGCCCCCTACCAGGATCTGGCCGTTCGGTAACACCATCAAGCTTCCCCCAAAGCTGCTGAGGGTGGGAGTGAAGTTGGTGCCATCCCATTCGTAGAAACGTCCGGAATTGCCTTCCACCAGAACCTTGGTGTTGGGAAGCAGAACTGCGAAGTTGTCACCGGCGTCATCGCCGTTCTGGAAGTCAGGGCCCGCGGTCCAGGTGCCGGGGTCGTTGGGGCTGCTACCCGGATGATAGACGGCGGTGTGACCGGCCGGCGCACCTTGATGGGTTGCTCCCGTCGCGAAGACGCTTCCGTCAGGCCGCAGGATGGCCGGACCAATCTCTCCCGGGGGGCAGTATTGGCCGCCACCGTAATCGATGCAACCTACTTCCGGCGGACCTTGCAGGTTCGTGGCCGTGGGACCATCGGAAACCCACATCTGTTGCGCGGGGATGTAGCGTTCGGAGTTGGGATTGTTCAGCACATCGATGGTGAGAATGCTGCCGTCGGGCATCAGCGTCCAGCCTTCTTCGGCGTTCCAGTCGCTCTTGCCGGAAGAACCCATCGCGGTCCAGGTCATGGTGGTGGGATCCAGTTCCGCCATCTGCATGTCGAACTTGCGGCCGATCAGGAAGTGACCGTTGGGCAGCACCGCGCACGGAGAGTCGCCAATGTACTCCCAGCCGGCTGGTGGCGTCAGCGGGGTCCACGTGTTCGCTGCAGGATCATAAACTGCGCCCAGATTGGTGAAGGAGAAGCTGCCAAAGTTGTATTCGCCGCCTTCGATCAGCACGCGTCCATCGGACAACACGGCTTCCGACATGGCGTAGGGATCATAATTGGAAGCCAGGCTGGCGACCTGTGTCCAGGTGCCGTTCACATAGCTGCCGGTAATGTCGGGCGTGAGTTTGTACCAATCCTGACCCTGGTAACCCTGCACAAGCACGGTTCCATCCGTCAGTTGCATTTCGATCTCAGCTCCGTCCGGAGCCTGGTGAGTGAGATTGGTGAGCGTCTGAGCCTGTGAAAAACAACAGGCGGCAAGCAGGAAGGCGCTAAGCGCCAAGGTAAATCTCTTAGTCAAGACAGTCCTCTTCTCCGTAAATTCGGTAACTCAGCCAAGTAAAAAGTGTGTGTGAACCCCGTTCCGAACTGCGCTAGGTGACCGACGCAATGGCCGACGCTGGAAACTCTTCGGGGAGTGGCAGCTGCGCGGTACAAGTCCGGAAAACAAAAGTGTCAAAATTCTGCTTCAATTGCAAAGCCTGTGTCAATTCATTTGCTACTCGAGAAAGAACGGACGGTGGTAGTAACAGCACAATTTCGCAATCGCCCCACCCGATAGCGGCGCTTCTAAATCAAGAGTTTCTTGACGGAGGCCCGGCAGAGAGTGCCGCAACGACTCGATGGGAGTAGCTCAGGCTCTGCGCTTTGGCGGCTGGCATCGCTGCTATTTGCACAATCATCCTACTGAAAGAAGCCGCGACCGGGCGCCATCTCCGGGAGCAGCCAGCACCGGCAGTGCTTCCGACTCCTGTGATAAGTTCGATGGACGCCTTCAGGCGGATCTCAATATCTTGATCTTGCTATGCAAGTTTGACAGAACCAAGCGACGTAGAGGACAAGCGAGTTCAGCATGATGAAAGATTTGCTTGACCGTTGGCCGGTCATTCGCCAACTTCGCACCGGAGGGGATGGAACCGGTCCGGAGGCGATGAGCCGGCGCACCCAGAATCTCCTGCCGAAAAATCAGGATGCCGACTTCACGCGCTCCATCTGTCCATACTGCGGCGTTGGTTGCGGGCAGATGGTCTTCCACAAAGAGGGTTCGCTCATCTCCATCGAGGGCGATCCGGGATCACCGATTTCGCGTGGACATCTCTGTCCGAAGGGCGCTGACACGTTTGAACTGCACACCCATCCCAATCGACTGATGAGCGTGAAGTACCGCCGGCCCTACGGAACGGCGTGGGAAGAGATTGACCTGGAAACGGCGATGGACATGGTGGCCGACCGCCTGTGGCAGAGCAGGGAAGCCAGCTTTGTCGAAGAGCAGGACGGCGAGAAGGTGATGCAGACCAAGAAGGTCGCTCACCTGGGTGGCGCCACTCTTGACAATGAAGAGAACTACCTGATCAAGAAACTTTTCTGCGGAGGTCTGGGCATGGTTTGCATCAGCAACCAAGCCCGGATATGACACAGTTCTACGGTGCCCGGTCTGGGCACCTCATTCGGACGCGGCGGCGCGACCACTGCGCTGACCGACCTGGCAAATGCCGACGCCATCCTGATCATGGGATCGTCGATGGCCGAGAATCATCCCGTCGGCTTCCAGTGGGTGATCGAGGCGCGCGAGCGCGGCGCCAAGATCATTCACGTCGATCCGCGGTTCACGCGCACATCGGCAATGGCCGACATCTGGGTTCCGCTTCGCGCAGGCACTGACATTTTGTTTCTGGGTGGACTGATTCACTACGCGCTGGAGAACGACAAGTATTTCCGCGAGTACGTGCAGCACTATACCAATGCAGCGACGATCATTGGCGACGAGTACCGCGACACGGAAGATCTAGGGGGCATCTTCTCCGGGTGGGATGAGGAGAAGAAGAAATACAACCCTGAGTCGTGGCTGTACAAAGGCGAGCAATCAAAAGACACAGGCGGAGGCGGAAACAAGGCAGGCCACTCAGATGCGGCCGGCGGCCACGGCAAGGACCGCGGTGGCGAGGCTGGCAAGACGGTGGAGCATGAGGACGACCCAACGCTCCAGCATCCTTATTGTGTGTTCCAGATTCTAAGACGGCACTTTGCCCGCTACACGCCCGAGCTGATCGAACAACATGCCGGCGTCCCGCAAAAGCTGTTCTTGAAAGTGGCGGAAGCATTCTGCAATGCGTCCGGGCCAGACAAGACCGCAGCCATCTGCTACGCCGTGGGATGGACACAACACTCCAAGGGCGTGCAGATTATCCGTTCAGCGGCGATCCTCCAGATGCTGCTAGGCAACATCGGCCGTCCCGGAGGCGGCATACTGGCTCTCCGCGGACACGCGTCCATTCAGGGTTCCACCGATATTCCCACACTGTATGACATCCTTCCTGGTTACCTGCCGATGCCGTTCTTCGAGAAAGATGCCAACGATTACAAGAGCTACATCAAGAAGAACACCGCCGACGCGGGCCTGTGGTCGAACTTTGAGAGCTACTTCGTCAGCCTGATGAAGTCTTGGTACGGCGACAAGGCGACGAAAAAGAACCATTGGTGCTTCGATTATCTGCCGCGCGTCACCGGCGATCATTCGCACTTCGGCTATTGGCTCGACATGCAGGACGGCAAGATGGACGGCCTGTTTATCATGGGCCAGAATCCGGCGGTAGGTGCGTCGAATTCGCGTCTGCAACGGACGGCGATGTCGAAATTGAAGTGGCTGGTGGTCCGCGACCTGGTGGAAGTCGAGAGCGCGTCGTGGTGGTATAACTCGCCCGAGGTCGAACGCGGAGAGTTGAAGCCGGAAGAGATTGCGACGGAAGTATTTCTGTTTCCGGCAGCGGGCTCGGCGGAGAAAGAGGGCTGCCAGACCAATACGCAGCGGCTGGTACAGTTCCGCACGAAAGCTGTCGATCCACCGGGCGACGCGCGCAGCGAGACGTGGTTTATGCACCACCTGGCGCGGAGATTGAAGGCGAAAGCCGCAGCCGATCCGTGTCCGCGCAACGAGCCGCTGAACGCGTTGTCTTGGCCATATCAGACGCACGGCCTTCACGACGAGCCCTACGTGACCGACATTCTGAAGGAGATTAACGGCCGCGATCTTGCCAGCGGCGAGTTGCTGGAAGGCTTCAAGAAGCTGAAGAAAGACGGAAGCACGGCGAGTGGATGCTGGATCTATTGCGGCATCTATCCTAAGGAAAACCTGAACCGCGCCAACCAGCGGGAGTCGGAAGATTATCTCGGACATGGTTGGGGATTTTCGTGGCCCAGCGATATCCGCATTCTCTACAACCGTTGCTCGGCGCGGCCGGACGGCAAGCCCTGGAGCGAGCGCAAGAAGCTGATCTGGTGGGATGAAGAGAAGCAAGAGTGGACCGGACTCGACGTTCCTGACTTCGACAAGAACAAAGCTCCCAACTACCGGCCGGCACGCGGCGCGAAAGGCATGGATGCCATCGCCGGCGACAAGCCCTTCACCCTCCATCCGGATGGAACGGCGTGGCTATTTGTGACCAGCGGACTGAAAGATGGTCCGCTGCCGACGCACTACGAGCCGCTGGAGACGCTGTTCGGAAACCCTCTGTATCCGGAGCGCGTTTACAATCCGCCGGCGGACCGCAAGGAGCGTCCCGACAATCAGTACGCGAAGATCGCCGATGAACGCTTCCCATACGTGCTGTCCACTTATCGCTTGACCGAACATCACACGGCGGGCGGCATGTCGCGTCAGCTTTCGCATCTCGCAGAGTTGCAGCCGGAGTTCTTCTGCGAAGTTTCGCCTGAACTGGCTGCCGACGTTGATCTGGAGCACGGCAAGTGGGCGACGATCATGACGCCGCGTGGAATTATCGAGGCGCGTGTCCTGGTGACCCAGCGCATGAGACCGTTATGGGTGGAGGGCCGCACCGTGCATCAAGTCGGCCTGCCGTATCACTGGGGCTACAACGGCCTGGTGAAGGGGGACAGCGCCAATGACCTGCTGGTCATCTCCGAAGAGCCCAACGTCCGCATCATGGAGACCAAAGCACTGGTCTGCGACATTCAGCCTGGACGCCGTGAGCGCGGACCGGCCGCACTCGAGCAACTGAAAGAACATATGGAGCAAAGAGCATGAGCGCAACGATCACAGGGTTTCTAACCGACTCGACGTTGTGCATCGGGTGCAAGGCCTGCGAGGTCGCATGCAAAGAGTGGAACGGCCTGCCGGACGACGGATTCAACTGGTCGGGCAATTCCTACGACAATACCGGAGCGGTTGGGCACTCGACCTGGCGGCACGTGAAGTTCGTCGAAGGCCAACTGGAGCCGGGTTTCGGCGGGAACGACGGTGATCATGTCTCGTGGGAGTTTTCCTCGGATGTCTGCAAGCACTGCGAAAATGCCGGATGCCTGGAAGCCTGTCCAACCGGAGCGATCGTGCGGACGGAATTCGGCGGTGTCTTTGTGCAGCCCGACGTGTGCAACGGTTGCGGCTATTGCGTGGTGTCGTGCCCGTTCGGCGTGGTACAGAAAAATGTTGAAGACGGCCGCGCCTTCAAGTGCACTTTCTGCTATGACCGGCAGAAAGTTGGCCTGAAGCCAGCGTGCGCGCAGGCTTGTCCCACGGAGTCCATCAAGTTCGGACCACTGGAACATCTGCGCATCGATGCCGTGGAACGTATGAAGGAATTGAAGAGCCGCGGTATGGACGACGCGCAGGTGTACGATCCGCAATTCAGCAGCGTCGAAGGCATCCACGCGTTCTTCATTCTCCGCGGCGACCCGCGTCAATATAATCTGCCGCCAAATCCTGAAGTTCCCACGATCTATCAGAAGGCCGGTTGGACCAGCGCCGCGGTTGCTGCGGGGCTGATTTTGGTTGGCAGCGTCTTTGCCTTTCTCGGGAGTGCGAAACGATGAGCGATCCGATTCACGGGCCGACTCCCAATCCCATCGACCTGGGGCGTGAGAAGCGTCTATTTGACATTCGTCGTGAGGCGGAAGCGAAAGGGCGCGTGCAGGCAGCGGGTGTTCGGCCGGCAGGAGCGCCGTTTCCAATAGCATCGCCGCAAACCGGATATTACGGCCTGCCGCTGTTGAAAGAACCGGCGTGGACCTGGCAGATTCCGCCGTACTTTTTCGCTGGAGGAGCAGCGGGCTCGGCTGCGGTTCTGGGTTTGGTGGCTCGTTGGATAGGAGGCGACCGCAGGCTTTCGCGCGATTGCCGCTTCCTCGCGGCGGCAGGTACAGCGGCATCCAGTGTCTTGCTGATCTCGGACCTGGGACGGCCGGCGCGCTTTCTTGCGATGATGCGCGTCTTCAAGAAGCAGAGTCCGATGTCCGTTGGCGCATGGACGCTGGCAGTCTTCGGCACGTTTTCTGCAGGTGCAGCGTTCGCGGAGATACTCAATGAACGCTATGACTGGCTGCCGGTTCGGCTGGCCGGCAATTTGTCGGAAGGAATCTCCGCGCTCGCCGGAATGCCATTCGCCACCTACACCGGAGTGTTGATTGGCGCGACGGCAATTCCCGTCTGGAATGAAAACGTTGCGACGTTGCCCATTCACTTCGGCATGTCAGGACTAAATTCGGCGGTGTCGATCCTGGAATTACTCGGCCACGACAACAAGGCATTGAACACGCTCGGCATGGGCGCGGCGGCTATCGAAACGTTCGAAGGGCTGAAGATCGAGACGAATCCTAAGCCGGTAATGGAGCCATTAAAGCGCGGCACGAGCGGCATGATCACACGGCTGGGCGGAGTTCTTAGCGGACCGATCCCTCTGGCGTTACGAGTGGCGGCGGCCTTTGCCGGAAGACGCCGCTCGCGCCAGTTGCGTCGCATTGCTGCCGCCTCCAGCGTTGCCGGATCCATGTTGACCAGAATTGCCTGGGTACACGCGGGACATGTTTCCGCCAGAAACTGGCGGCTGCCGTTGGAGATTCCTGAACCAGCGACCGCGGCTAAACCGGCAATCCAACCTTCTTCAGAAACTCCGCGTAGCGCGGATCGTGGTACAGATTCTTCAGCAGTGGGTCGCCTTTGATGGCGGGCAGTCCAGAATCCTTGTGGACGCGCGCCAGTTCCAGCCACTCGAAGGCGCGATCGGTTTCTCCCCGGAACGCGTAGACCTCGGCGATCTGATACGCCGCTTGCGTGCGATAGTCGGAGATGAGCTGCTGCAGCGACGCGTCGGCTTCGGCTTTGCGGCCCAGAGCGGCGTACGCCAGCGCTTCGCCAACGTTGCGCTGAATGCTGCGTTCATCCTTCTGGAACTCCGCCAGGGCCAGCTGCGGCTGCACACGCGAAATGTAGACCAGACCCAGCAGGTAATGCGCTTCGGGATCGGCAGGACTGATGGCCAGCGCCTTCTGATAGGCGTCGGTCGCGATATTCAGCTGGCCCGCGTAGTACGCATGCATGCCCATGGAGATGTGCGCCACCACGCTGAGGGGATCGATTTCGACGGCGCGCCGGTTCAGCGTCACGGCCTCGTCGAAGCGGCCCAGCGTGGCATCCAGACTGGAAGCGCCCAGCAGCACCACGGAGTTTTGCGGCTCCAGCGCCAGCGCCTTCTGGAAAGCGGCGTCAGCGCCCGCCCAATCCCAGTCATACCCGCGCTTGATTCGTCCGATAGCCGCATGCGCCTCCGCCAGGCCGGGATCCAATTGCAGCGCTTTCTCGGCAGCGGCTTGGGCCGTGCGATACCCCTCCTGGAAAGAAGGGCCGTAAGCGGCTTCGGCTTGAGCAATCAAGACCCAGGCCAGCGCCGACCAGGCGCGCGCATACGTGGGATCGAGTTTCACCGCCTGCTGGAAATATTCGTAGGCCTTTGCCAGATCGTCCTGCGTCCGCCGTTCGTAGTAATACCGTCCCTGCAGGTAGGCGTTGTAGGCTTCGGCGCTTGTCCCACGTTGTGGGGCTTCAGCCGAATTTGGTTTCAGCAGCCGGACTTTCAGTTCGCTGGTGATGGCGCGCGCAATCTCGTCCTGCACAGCGAATACATCATTCAAATTACGGTCATAGGTGCCTGACCAGAGTTGAAAACCATCGGCCGCCTTTACCAGTTCGGCCGAGATGCGGACACGATTGCCTTCCTTTCGGACGCTGCCCTCCAGAATGGTTCCGACATCCAGCTGTTTGCCGATGGCTGCAACATTAATCTTGTCGCGGAACTGGAACGACGAGGTACGCGCCGCGACGCGCAGGCCTGGCGTCTTCGCCAACTGATTCAACAGCTCCTCTGCAAGCCCGTCAGAGAAGTAGTTCTGATTTTTCTCCGGGCTCATGTCGGCGAAGGGCAGCACGGCGATGGAGGAGGGAACAGGCGAGGATGCTGCCGAATGTCGCGAGATGAACAGCCCGGCGACAATCGCCAGCACCGCCAGCGCGGGAATCATCAGCTTCCAGAAGTTTCTTGCGATCCAGCTTTGCGGAGCTAGGCGCGCTGTCTCCGCCGCCAGTTCGGCGCTGGAGACTCCGCCAACCGCCACCGGTCCCAACGGCAGTTGCTGACTCGTCGCCGGAATTTCGATCCGCTCCATGGTTCCGAGAAAACGATAGCCGCGGCGGGGAACCGTCTCGATATAAATCGGGTTCTGCGCTTCATCGCTTAAGGCTTCGCGGAGCCTGCGCACCGCCACGTTCAAGCTGGATTCGAACTCGACAAATGTGTTCTCGGGCCACAGGCGCGACTTCAACTCCTCGCGGGTGACCATCTCGCCCGGGGCATTCAGTAGCGCCTCCAAAACCAGGAACGACTTGGGCTGAAGCTTGACCCGGTAGCCGAATTTGCGAAGCTGCCCGGAAGCAAGATTGACCTCGTATGGCCCAAAGCGAATGATGGCCGTGCCACCGGAATGGAGTGCCGGCGGTGGAGAATCGGACGGAATCAGCGGGCTGGTCTGCAAATTTCCGTGCATGAATTGGACGAATGTTATCACAACCCTGTCAACGGGCGGTTTCTTTTAGAGAGTTATTTCACTTGGCTGCAATAGCTTAGACCGTAAGGTGAAGTTCATTTGACTCGCGGAGGTTCGAGGAGGAAATAGATATCTATAACGCGCCCCGGTCTTGGGGATACCGGGGTTAGCCACCAGTGCGACCAACGCATGGGAGAGTGGTATGACGGAGCAGAGAAGAAAACAGGGCGAAGCAGGTTTCTGGATCAGGATGAGCGTAATGGCTGTGGCCGTGTTCCTGGTCGCCGCCGTCCCCCAAACGCAGGCACAAACGTACTCGGTGATTCATTCCTTCAGCGGCAATGCCGACGGGAGCTTTCCGGAGACTGGATTGACCGTAGATCGAAACGGCAACTTGTACGGCACAACCACAGCCGGAGGCAGGGGCTCGTGCAGCAGCGAATTCGGTCCGGGATGCGGAAGCATTTTCAAGATGTCGCGTTCGGGCTCCGGCTGGATTGTCACTCCGCTCTACGAATTTGCTGGAGGCACCGCGGATGGAGCCTCGTCGGTTAGCAGGCTGATTTTCGGCCCGGATGGCCGGATTTATGGAGCCACGATCAACGGGGGATTGGGGACTTGCGACAGTGTCTTCGGGACTGGCTGCGGAATTGTCTTCAGCCTGCAGCCTTCTGGAACCATTTGCCGGACGCCCATGTGCCCCTGGACGGAGACGGTTCTGTACCGCTTCACCGGACGCAGCGATGGAGGCGAACCGCTGGGCGATCTGGCGTTTGACCGGGCCGGCAATCTTTATGGCGCAACGCTCGGCGGCGGTGCCCATGCCGGAGGTGTGGTGTTCAAACTGACTCCCTCGAGCGGCGGGTGGACGGAGAGCGTTCTGTACAACTTCACCGGCGACGCGGACGGCGGACATCCCTGGGGAGGCGTGGCGTTCGATAGCGCCGGCAATCTCTACGGAACGACTGCCGGCGGTGGGTTCATTGACAACGGAGTTTGTTCCGAGGGTTGCGGCACGGTCTGGAAGCTGACCCCCTCGGGCTCTGGTTGGGCTGAAACTACCGTGCACACGTTCAATGGCACCGACGGAAATTTCTCGGCTGCCAGCTTCGTGTTCGACCAGCAGGGAAATTTGTATGGCGATGCGACCAGCGGTGGAACAAACGACGGCGGCACGGTTTTTGAGTTGACTCCCGCCAACGGGGGCTGGGACCTGTCCATACTTCAGCAAAGCCTGAGTGGGGGGACACAAGGTGGCTCCTGGGCCAGCCTTACTCTCGACAACGCCGGCAATCTGCTTGGAACTGCCAAGGGGGGTGGTGTCCACGGTGGAGGTTCCGTATTCAGGCTCACGGAATCCGGCGGGAGCATGGTCGTTCGCTGACGTTCACGACTTCCAGTATCCGAGCGACGGCGAATATCCGTTGAGCAGCGTAGCGGAAGATGCAAACGGTAACCTTTACGGTACGACGCTGTTGGGCGGCGCTAACAACATGGGCGTGGTGTGGGAGATCACTCCGTAAGCATGATGCTGTCGGCGAGTGGTCTTACATTGTGGTACTTGAGCTTTTGAGGAGGGCATCATGGGACGAATCAGGCGAACGCAATCGATTCTCGGCGTGAACTGCTGGCTGCCGGTTTTCTTAATGGCGGCGATTTTGTCTGTGCCAGCGGCGGCCCAGACCTTCACTGTGCTGCATAGCTTCATGGGGTCCGATGGAGGCACGCCGAATGCAGGCCTGACAATGGATCGCGCCGGCAACCTGTATGGAACGACCATGGTTGGCGGAAACTACAATCCAAGCTGTTTCGCCAACACGGGTTGTGGAACGGTCTTCAAGTTAAGCCACAGCGGCACTGGCTGGGTGCTCTCGGAGCTTTATCGGTTCAATGGCACTTCAGACGGAGCAACGCCCATGGCCAGAGTGGTGTTAGGTCCGGACGGCGCCCTTTACGGCACAACCTATTACTTGGGCCCGAACGGTGATGGAACGGTCTTCAAGCTGCAACCGCCGGCGACCTTCTGCCACTCGATCTCTTGTCCGTGGACGCAAACCACGTTGATAGGTCTCGCCCAAAGCACTGGTGACGCCCCTCTGGGCGACCTGACCTTCGACGCAGCCGGCAACATCTACGGCACCACCGCTCTGGGAGGAATTTTTCGGAATTGTGAGGGCTCTGGATGCGGCGTAGTGTACAAGCTCTCCCGGTCGGGCGGGTCGTGGACAGAGGACATTCTCTACAACTTCACGGACGGTGCAGATGGCGGCATGCCTGCCAGCGGCGTCATTTTCGATCAAGCGGGAAACTTGTATGGCACCACCATGACGGAAATCTTCCAGGGACACATGGCTGGAGTGGTGTTTGAGTTATCGCCATCGAGTGGCAGTTGGACGGAAAAGACGCTCTACCACTTCACCGGAGGGGATGACGGTTCCCGGCCCAACACGCCGTTGATTCGTGATGCGGCAGGCAATCTTTATGGAACGACCGAGTATGCCGGCAGCGGCCGTGGCGGCACCGCATTTGAGCTGTCGCCGGCCGGCAACAATTGGAATTTCACGTTGCTCCAGAGTTTTTCGGGGCTTGCAGGGTCTGAAGGGGCCCTGATACAGGACGCCGCCGGTAACTTATATGGCACGACAAACGTGGATGGCCTTTATGGATATGGAAGCGTGTTCAAGCTTACGCCATCGAATGGAGGCTATGTCTACACCTCACTGCATGACTTCACTGCCGGGAGCGATGGGGCGTATCCCTACAGCAACCTGGTGATGGATTCGCAAGGCAATCTTTATGGCACGGCAAGCTCGGGAGGATTGAGCGGCCATTGTTGGAACTACCTGGGATATCCCACGTGCGGCGTGGTATTCGAGATCACGCCGTAGGCGTTGGCAATCGTCGACACGATGAACGGGTGTCTCACAATGTCAGAGATTCATTGGTACGAACAGAGTCGCCCAGGGACAGGACGACGTGCGGGAGATCACACCGTGAAGCTTTGACGCATCCCGGCAGGCCGTCGGGATGGCAGCAGAAATCTGCCGTCCTTTCCCTCCCGAGGTATACTTCAGCAATCGCCGTTCGTCTCGAGGAAAATCTGATGTCAGGCCAGAGAAAAGCCGCTACCGGGAAAGGTCTGCTCCGCCTTTCTGTCGTTCTTGGCGCTTGCGTGCTGGCGCTCGTCCTCGGCTTCGTGCCGGTTGCGCAGGCGCAGACCTATACCGTCATCCACAACTTCACCGGCACTCAGGACGGCGGCATGCCCATGGCCGGACTGACGATGGACCGTGCGGGCAATCTGCTGGGCACCACCAACTACGGCGGCCATACCGGTGACAATTGCGGAGCCCGAGGCTGCGGCGTTGTGTATAAGCTGACCAATCGAAACTCGAACTGGGTGCTGACGCCTCTCTACAGTTTTCTGGGCGGTAATGACGGCTCGAATCCGCGGGCGGCGAACGTAGTGTTGACCGCGGACGGCACCCTGTTCAGCACTACGTATTACGGAGGCGGCTCGTGCAGCGGCGGCAGTAACGGCTGCGGCACTGTCTTCAAACTCCAGCCTCAACCGACGGCTTGCAACAGCACCATCTGCCCGTGGAACGAGACTGTGCTGCATAGTTTCAGCGGTGATGATGGCGCAGGCCCGGTAGGCGCGCTATTCCTGGACCCCTCGGGCAACGCGGATGGAGTTACCTCTACTGGCGGGTTTCGCAACGGCGGAAGCGTTTTCCAACTCGACGCTTCCAGCGGCTGGATGGAGACGATTCTCTTCCATCCTTACGGATATCCCGGCAGCAGCGTTACGCCGGACCACGCCGGCAATCTCTACGGGTCCACGTTCATCGGCACCAGCAGCCCGGGAACCGTTTATCAGCTGGTGCAATCGGGACAGACTTGGATCGGGACCGACATCTACGCCTTCACCGGCGGCAGTGACGGCGGCTATCCACAGGCAGGCGTGATCTTCGACGGAGCCGGGAACCTCTACGGCGCTACGACATCGGGAGGATCGGGTGGTGGCGGAACCGTCTTCGAACTCTCGCCCTCAAACGGCGGCTGGAACTATCAGGTGCTATATAGTTTCGCCGGGCCGAATAATGGCCTGCTCGTCGTGGGTCCGGTTGGAAATCTAATAATGGATAGCAGTGGCAGCTTGTACGGCACCACCATCGCCGACGGCGCAAATGGATTCGGCGCGGTATTCAAGCTGACGCCTTCCAACGGCAGCTGGTCCTATACCTCGCTGCACGACTTTACCGGTGGCAGCGATGGCAGCAGTCCTTATTGCAACCTGGTATTCGATGCCAGCGGCAATCTGTACGGCACAGCCTCGGCTGGAGGCGCCTTCGGATCGGGCGTCGTGTTCAAGATCACGCCGTAGCCGCACGGTCGTGCTGATGTCAGGCAGACGTCGAGCTTGCCCCTGAACTGGCGCTTTGCGCGACAGCAGCCGTTCCCAGGAAGAGCGCTTGCTCGGCTTTACGGCGCTGCACCAGTCCCGGCAGCACCACTCCTCCCGCATGAACCCACAACGGAAATTGAGCGGCCGCGGCGGCGAAGTTGCCGGCGTTCAGTTCGCGCAGCAAGGTTGACTTGGAGAAATTTCCTGCACCGGCGTTGAAGACGAAGTCCACCAGCGCGTCAAACTGATTTTGCGTCAAGGCAACGGTGACCAGCTTATTGACGCTGGCTACCGCGCTGGCGACGTCTTTGAGCAGAAGATTGCCGGCTTGCTGCTGAGTGATGGTTAAGCCGGGATGAACATCGGCGCCGGTATGTCCGTAGCCGATGGTCCAAACGCCGACCGAATCCTGGTAGGCGGTGAGGCGTAAGCCTTCAAATTGTTCGGTCAGAGCCAAACCCGTGGCGCTGTACGACAGGTTGTTATTCACAATGTTCCCCTTTGATCGGCGCGAATCAGAGAGCGCCCAGATTCTAAATCGAGAATTGCTGGAACGGAAGCATGGAGTTTGTGGCGATGAGTTGCGGGAGGATGAGCCTCACTGTCCCCATACAGACGCCGACGCCGACTGATTCACGTCAGACTGCCCGATATGTGCATGTGGGCATACTTGCAGTCCGCCTTCCGCTTACGCACTGGCGCTCTGCGTTTTGTCGAGCGACAGGCAACCACAACGCCATCATTGCCATCAGCTACGTTATGTCCGATCGGTAGCTCATTTCAGATTGGAAACAGAGGCGAACCATCTTTGTACCGCATTCTTACGACCAGCCGGAACGTCCGTTTGTTGTTAGAGAGAAATGACGTCCTGGCCATGGCTGGTTTTTCCGTCGTTTCCCCAAGATACCCGGAGCAGGCGCCCGATCTCGCAGCCCAAGAGCACGTGGATGCCGTAATCATCGGACACTCCATTGACCCTGAAGTGAGACGCTTCCTCATCACCCAATTGCGCAGGCTATCGTCAAAATGTGTGATTTGCTTTGTGTATCAGGCACCCGACAGGGAAGGGGAGCCACTCGCCGACGTTTCTCTCGACGTTACCAAGGGTCCGGAGCCGTTGATCCTGGCTCTGCAGGAGAGACTCCCCAAAGCAGCCCGAAAAGCCTCTTAAACGCCGCTACTAAAGCCAAGTTGGCCCCCGCAGAACCGTGCGCTACAGCCGAAAACAAACTGTCGTATGACTCGCCTAACATCGCCTCATCACAACGAATCAATCGTCGAGATCGCATCGCGCCATTCCCCCGGTACAATACCGGCACCCGGGCATACAAAGCGTGCCTGCAGCTGATGAATCGGTGTAGCACGGGAGGATACGACGGTGCGCGTTGCAAGCGTAGGCCATGCGGTCTTTGCGGCGACCATGATCGCCCTCGGAATCCTGGGCCTGCTCAAAGGCGAATACGTCGCAATATGGCAGCCGATACCCCACAGCGTCTCCGCGCTGAACTATCTCTGCGCCGTCATCTCCCTGATATGTGGCATAGGCCTTCTCTGGCGGCGCACAGCCGCCGCCGCCGCCCGCGTGCTGTTAGCCTATCTTCTGCTTTGGCTGCTGCTGTTGAGGGTGCCAGGCATGTTCTTCGCGCCCAATGTGGAATATTGGTGGGCAGCCTGCAAGATCGCGGTCATGGCGGCAGCCGCGTGGGTACTGTATGTCTGGCTCGCCGATGACTGGGACAGGCGGCGCCTCGGTTTCGCCACCGGCGACAAAGGTCTGCGCATCGCGAGGGTGCTCTACGGCCTGGCCTTGATCCCCTTCGGCATTGCCCATTTCATCTATCTCCAAAATACTGCTGGCCTGGTTCCTGGCTGGCTGCCATGGCATGTGGCCTGGGCATATTTCACCGGAGGGGCCTTCATCGCGGCGGGCCTGGCGGTGCTCATCGGTGTGTATGCACGGCTGGCTGCGGCGCTCTCGGCGTTGCAGATCGGCATGTTCACGCTGCTGGTGTGGGTACCCGTGGTGGCAGCAGGCTCCAAAGACACGTTCCAATGGAGCGAGACCGTGGTCTCCGTGACGCTGACCGCCGCCGCCTGGGTGGTGGCGGAATCCTACCGCGGCGTGCCATGGCTCGCCGTGGGCAAGCGGCCGGCGGAAGAACGGTTGTGAAATCCCCATTCGTAAGTGGTCGTCCTCCCGAAGGTCGTGCTCCTCGCCGCATCCGCTCATCCTAACGCGGGACACGTTATCCTTACACGCAAGGATTGCAGCTCCTTCTGATAAATTTTCGCTGGATGTGGTTGTCGTTGGCGCCGGCCCTGCGGGGCTGGCTTGCGGCATCGAGGCGAAGCGCGCCGGCTTTAGTGTCGTCAACATTGACAAGGGCTACCTTCAGCCGGCAACCCGCGAAGACAACTGATCCGGGCACCGCCGGATCAACTCATCTCAGGCACGTCAACGCCTGGATCAATCGAAATGTTTACGGCTAAGACCTGCCGCTCGTTTACGATAGGTTTTAACCACCAGCTCCCGGAACGCGTGGAGGAACGAATGAGCCGTTCTTGCGCAGTGGCTGTCTTTGCCGTCGTTACCGCGATTTGCTGTGCAGCTCAAAAGTCCGTTCCGGACCAACAGATCACTCTTAAGGATCTGGTGATCAAGGGCGCCAATGATCTTTCCTCCTCTCAGATCGCAGAGGCGAAAGCCTCGGTTGTCGGCAAACCGGACACCACCGAACACCTGATGGACACGGCAAGACTCTCACTCACTGCCTCGCTGAAAAGTGAATGCTACCTCAACCCCGACATCGAACTGTTTTCCGCCTTTCGTAAGGACGGGCCGCCCGATGACGTTGTGATGTATGCCACCGTGCACGAAAACCTTCGCTACACGCTACGCAACTTCCGCGTGCAGTGGGATCAAACAGTCTCCGCGCAACAAATCGCACAACAACTTCCGCTCGACGCCATGCGTCGCGGCGACTGCCAGGGGCTCAACGACGTGGAGAGCACCGTGGCCCAGCTCTATCACGACCACGGCTACCCGAACGTAAAGGTCAACGTGGTGATCCAGCCGAACGGCGCCACCCGGCAATTCGACCTGACGCTGTACGTCGACCAGGGCTCGCGAGCGCGGTAAAACACGGGTGCCCCATAGCCTGCCCTGAACTTGTCGAAGGGTCTCGCGGTTTTCGAGACATGGGACTCACCGAACCTGATTCCTCTCGGTTGCGCCACACATTCGCGGGTTTCGAATGTGTGGGTTCAGGTCAGGCTGGATGCAAGCTGAATATGGGACACTGGGCGCGGTCGGTTATGATAACGCCTGTTTCCAACACTTGATACGGCCTATACTCGCTGCCGACAAGGATACGACATGCTGCGAGCATCTGATGCAGAGAACCCATTCGTTTCCATCCGATCATTATGCTGTTGCTAGTATCAGTTGCGAACGGCACGACGGCTTGGACGTAAACTCTTTCAGGTCATTCATTACTTCAGTCCTCCCCAAGGCTACGGTTCTCAGGATGGCCTGACGACGATCTTGCCGATAGCTGCGCTGTCACCAGCAGCAGCGCAGGTCGTGAGATGCCTTCAACTGGCTCTTAATGCGGTCGCGGTACTGGCGGCATTAGCAATCTTGTTAAGCAATTTCCGGCTTCGTCACGCAGAACTAACCAGTAATCGGTTATCGCCAGTTATCACAGACTGTCAGCCTTGACTGCGTGTATTTTACTGATCAGCATCTGCTTACGGAAATCCTGTGACATGAGACTGCCACGAGTAATTGTTGCTTGCATCGTTCTCTTCATCAGCAGTGGAGTTGTCTCACAGCAATCAATGCAGAGCTTAGTAAACTCCGGAACGGGCGAGCAGAAAATGCAACGGCTTATTGCGATGGGCGTGGAATCCAACGCAGCAGAAACGGTTGCAATCTCATCAGAACCACAGCTTCAATGGCTGTCACTTCAAACAGAATCCAACAAGCAACTCGCGGTGCTTTTTATTCCATGTAGCGGGGATTTAGCGTTCGCATATCTGATGCGGCACGTTCGGAATGAATGGAGAGCCGTCGACCACGATAGCCTCGACTGCCACTACGACGATAGCGTATCCTAAGAGGTCGCCACGCTTGCGAACAAACATGCGCAGGACGTGCTTGTTCACCATGCATGGGTGTCGCACGGAACTGGCTTCGTTCAGCAGGATTTTCAAGTGCTCGCTGTTCGTGATGGCAAATTCAAGTCTGTGCTCTACACCGAGGAGATTGTGAACTCCGCCAACGACGATTTGGACGAATATCAGCAAAGCTCTTCTGTCATCCTGCCGTCGCCCGAAGGTCGGGCGATTGAGGAGACGCGCAGCACGACGCTGAACGGGAAGTTGACCTTCGAGAGGAGATACTTCCGCTGGGTTCTTTCCAAGAACGCGTACAGGGCGTCGAGATTCGAGCGGGTCAGTGTCCCGTCGCCCTAGTTGGAGATAAATCGCCTTATCGTAAGCAGCGATCCGATTCGCCTGTTAACCCTCTCTCGAGTCCTTTTCGACACGCACATTTGCCCGGAGAAAGTCGTCAGGCGTGCGTTGCTTCGTCAGCGGGTAGTTCGCACAGACGTGCTTGTCGAACGACTCTATAACAGACTTCTCTAGTGCAGGGTCTGATTGGGCTTGTGAATATCTCCGGTCATTGGCGTGACACGGCAATTTATCGGCGGGAGCTCAATGGAGCTCATGATGAGTTACACGTACGATGCTGACCGAGTGGCGATGACATGCCGGGAAACGCGGTCCGGATCAAGATCCAGCAGCCAGTTGGCCGAAGATTCTGTAATGGCCGTGCTGTCGCCGGGCGGCAGTGGCTTTGCGGCCATAGAACCTCAGGAATCGACGCGAGTCAGCCTCTTCTGCGAGAAAGGTCCGTATCAAGCTGATCCCAGTGCGCAAGCGTCGGTGTGGCATGCTCTCTTCGCACGTTAAGTCGGCTCGGTGTCACGGGTACAAACGGATTCCAATTTCAGACGCATATCCAAATGCCGATTGGTGCTCTCCACCAAGATACGACTGCGCGACGGTGGAAAATCTTCGGACCGCGGTAGACGAGGGACGTCTGTGACGCATGCGCAATGCCTTCGTGGTCAAGAGCTGGTGCTTGAGCGGAAGTCAGTATCGGCCAATCTCAGAGCAGCAAACGCACAGGCAATGACGCCAGCTTTCCGAACTAGCCTCTTCGTCCAAGCGTTGAGGTCAACTGTCGTAATATCGCCATCTCATAAACAATCCGCTACTTCAGCTATGCGCGATCCCGCGACTTGTCTTCCCCAACGCGTTATCCTTACTCCATGGATTGCACTCCTACGGATATATTTCATCTCGATGTCGTCGTCGTCGGCGCCGGACCTACCGGCCTGGCCTGCGGCATCGACGCCAAGCGCGCCGGCTTCACCGTCGTCAACATCGACAAGGGCTGCCTGGTGAATTCGCTGTTCAACTATCCCAGCAACATGACGTTCTTCACCACGCCCGAGCTGCTCGAGATCGGCGACATCCCGTTCTCCAGTCCCGAACCAGAAGCCCACCCGCCAGGAGGCACTGGAGTATTACCGCAAGGTCGCCGAGTTCTACAAACTGGACGTGCGCCAGTACGAGCCGGTGCTGAAGATTGACGGCAGCGACAACAACTTCGTCGTGCACACCACGAACATCCACGGACACCGCCGCGAATATCATGCGCGCAAGCTCATCCTGTCGACGGGATATTACGATCGGCCCAACACCATCAACGTCGCGGGCGAGGATCTGCCGAAGGTAATGCATTACTATCGCGAGCCGCATCCGTTCTTCGGGCTGAACGTGCTGATCGTCGGCGGCAAGAACTCGGCCGCCATCGCCGCGCTGGAGCTGTGGCGCCATGGCGCGAAAGTCACGCTGGTGCATCGCGGGCCGGGCATGAGTCCGTCGGTGAAGTACTGGATCAAACCCGACATCGAGAACCGCATCAAAGCCGGCCAGGTGAACGCCTATTTCAACTCGCGCGTGCGCGAGATCACGCTGGAGCACGTCGTGCTCGAAACGCCCGAGGGCGAGGTCACGCTGGACAACGACTATGTCTTTGCGCTGACCGGATACCATCCCGACTTCGAGTTCTTATGTTCGCTCGGCATCAAGCTAGGCGGCGAGGCCGACAAGCGGCCCGTGGTCGATCGCCAGACGCTGGAGAGCAATGTCCCTGGAATTTATCTTGCGGGCGTCATCATCGCGGGTATGCGCACGAGCGAGGTGTTCATCGAGAACGGCCGCTTCCACGGGCAGCTGATCGCCGCCGATTTGAAACACAAGCTAAGGGCCGAGGAAGTACCGGCATAGAAGCCCCGGTTCTGCGACCAGCACACTCTTCCAATGGTGTCATTCTGAGCGCAGCGTCCGCCGATCTTGCGGACGCGGAGCCGAAGAACCGCTATGGCTATTCGACGGTAGCGGTCCCTCGACTCCAGCGACCAAAGGCAGGTCGCCTGCGCTCGGGATGACACCTCAATCTCGGGGACGAAACTTCGACGATGGTGCGAACCTTGCAAGAGTCGCCCGGGCAATGCTCACGCATCTACCACCACGACAAGCTAACGTTGTCCAACCAGACCGAGTACGGGTCCTGGCGATAGTCGCCATCCATCTGGAAGGCCACATTCAGGCCGTCGCCATCGTAATGCTGCTGCGGGTTGTAATACTTGTCGACCGTGTGGACGTCCCCGTCGAGCTCGACGCTGATGTAGTGAGCCTGCCCGTTGACGCGCTCCACCGTCCAAGTCAGATGATGCCAGGTGTTGGCCGAAACGGTTGGGCAGGGAACCGACGTGGTCTCCCATGCCAGCGTCTCGGGATTCCAGATATCCCAATGGCCCGTGTCTCGATAGCTGCACTCGGTGCCCCAGGTGTACCGCGTGCCGCCCATGCTCTGGTTGATATCGAACTCAAGCGCTTCTGGCGCATTCGGGTCCTGCAAGTAGAAATACAGGTCGTAGACGAAGTGCGTCGGCGTGCTGTGCGCTCCTAGTTGATTCCACCACAGCGCATTCGAGTAACGCGTCGGGCCGCCAAGGGTGAACACAGACGATTGGCCGCTCAGCGATGGCGTGCTCTGGTTGGGCGTCATGGTCGACGTGGCATTGCCCAGGCCACTGGCGCAGGGATGACCGTTAAGCTCGGCGGTGCACCAATCCCAGTTGGGAAGTGTCTGAATGGCGCTTACGGTGGTCGCTCCCGCAGGCACGCCCGGCGGTCCGGATGGTTGCGCCGGCGCAGGTTGCGATGAGCCCGAGCTGCCCGACGACGAACCAGAACCTGACGATCCCATGCTACCGGATCCTGCCGGCTGAAGCGGCTGTTGCTGCGGCTGTGTCTGGGACATGCTGGCGCCGCCACACGCCGTCAGACCAAACAGAAGCGTAAGAGAAAGAAGATGTAACCACGGATTGCGACAAATTGCAGACGGCAAAGAACTGAAAATTGCGGACAAACCAAACTGCATTACAACCTTGCTCCATAAATGTTGGGGATTAAGACGAAAGCGGCGTACCGCAGATTAAAGGTTGAAGTGGGATGACTTCATTATATGCGGCGCAACCGCTGAGCTAAGTTGCTGGAGCTGTAATTATGCGGAGAAAATCGCCGTAGTACGCGGGGCGAGTGCCCTAGTCCGGATGGACCACAAGGATGCGTATCGCAGTTGGGTCTTCGCTTTTCGCCAGAACAGGCGAGTCTACTGATGAGAGGGCGAATTCTTGACGTCAACTGTCCGCGATTCCCGGATCGCCGATGGTCTCTGGCGAATAGCTAAGAGCGAAAGGCGAACAGCGGCCTTACTTACACGTATTCACGCCCTTCTCGATGTCGGTGCCTTCTTCGTAATCGTTCCACGTCTCAATCATCAGGAATGGGAGTTGATGATCCTGTGAGTAGTAGCGGCGGAACATGCGCATGGTCTGGTTGAAGGTCTGGCCGCAGCGCGCATCCATTTTGCGGTTCTGGCTCCAGCTCGCCTTGGAGTCGTTGAAGCCCGGCCACGCCGCGCCCACCGCAATCTTGTTGGGATATTGCGTGACCATGGTCTTGTAGAAGTTGTCGAGATAGTCTTGTCCCCAATTGCTGCCGTTTGGCTGCCAACCCTGCTTGCCCGGGATTCACCCAGGCGTAGAAGCCGTCGAAATCGTTGGCCAGTTCCGGATGAACGTCTTTGTAGATGAGCAGCGGCGGATTCTCCCAGGTGCTCACCGTCTGGCGAATGCGCGCCCAGTCGGCCTTGCCGCCCTTGGGAAAAATAAAGATGACGGGCCGATCCTGAAATTGCAGATACGCGTCGCGCGGCACGACTGCCTGCGGTCCGATGTAGCGATCGTAGGCATACTTCAGGTCCGAGAGGACCACGTCGGTCTCGCCGGCCGGATCGCTGTCGTCCTCGTCGTACATGATGGCGACCTTGAACTGCTTCTCGGAAGCCGCCTGCTGCATCAGTGTGTAAGCCGTGTCCTCAAAAGCGTGATGCTGGCCGTACCAGTTGACGACGAAGGCAGCGATGCCAAGCTGCTTGGCCTCGTCGATCTGCTTCTCGATGACGACGCGGTCCTGCGACGAGTAGCCAACATTGATGTGGCCGGGCTGCCCGAACCACGGCAGGTAAGCCGCCAGCATGGTCGGCTGGTCCGAGCCGCCCATGAAACTGTTAGCGGAAAGCGAGGAGCCTGCGTCGGAGCGGTGACATCCCGCAACCAGCAGGAGAGCGACGACGATGGCCGACAGCATAGACCGGCGCAGATATGTATTTGAGTCAAACATGTTAGTTAGTTTTGGGGCCAAGAAAGTAGGATGAGAGATTCAGCAGCACAGATGTCTGAGAGGCAGGGGCCAGGGGTCAGGGGCTAGGGTAGCACCCAAAGTTCAGCCTTCAGCACTCAAGCATTGACCATCACTCAGCATCAGCATTCACACCCTGAATGTTTCCTATGAACTCGACCTTCCGCCGCCCTGTATACCCTTCTTAGCGTGCTCATGATCTGATGCGAGCATTTAGACTTGCCATCCTAAGCAGAGTGAGGAGGCGTGGCCGACGAACGTAGTCGAAGGATCTGCGGTTCGTCGGTCGCGAAAGCATTTCCATCAAGGAAAAAGGTTTTGGCCCCTGATCCCTGGCCCCTAGCCCCTAACATATCCAACAAACTCGCGTGGAGAATTCTCAAACCCCGGAAACACCGTGCCGAGTTGTGTATTTCCCAGATGACGCGAGACGGATTCCCCCAGCACGCGGCGGAAGTCGGTGGTGAGCGCCAGGTCGCGGCCTTCGTTCAGCTGCGCCGGATCGAGGCCAGGCCAGCGGCCGTAAACCTTGCCGCCGCGCACCGGGCCTCCTAGTAGGAACATTACGTTGGCATGGCCGTGGTCGGTGCCGCGATTGCCATTCTCGCGCGCGGTGCGGCCGAACTCGGACATGGTGGCGATGACGGTATCTTCGCCAAGCGGGCCGAGATCGGTCCAGAACGCGGCAATGGATTGCGAGAAGTCGCGCAGCACGTTGGCGAGCTGGCCTTCCGTGGCGCCTTCGTTGACGTGATGGTCCCAGCCGCCGATGTCGGTGAACGCAATCTGCACGCCGAGGTTGGCCTTGATGAGCTGCGCGGTCTGCTTGAGCGCGTCGCCGAAGCGGCCCTTGGGATAATTTGCGCCGGGCGCGGGCGTGTAATGCTGCGGGTCGGTCGACTTCAGCATTTTGACCGCTTCGAACGTCTCCTGCCCCGTTCCGTGCAGCACGCTGTCCACCGACTGCGCGTACATCGATTCAAAAGTGTTGCCCAGGGGCGCGGCGGCGGGATTTCCGCCCGCGATGGAGAATCCATTGACGTTGCTGACCGCAACCGCGGGCGCGCTGCCGGAGAGAATGCGCGGCAGGGAAGTACCGAGTGCGACAGCGCGGAAGGGTGCGTCGGGGGTGCGGCCTTCGCTTTGCAGCGTGCGATTGAGCCAGCCGTCGGTGGTGCTCTTGACCCCGGGCGTGCCCGATTCCATGTAGTCCTGGGCATCGAAGTGCGAGCGCGTGGTGTCGGGCGAGCCGGCCGCATGCACGATGGCCAGGTGACCCTGGTCCCACAGCGGCTTGAACGACGTCATCGCCGGATGCAGGCCGAAGAAGCCGTTCGAGGTCGATGACCTGATTGCGCGGGATCGCGATGCTGGGCCGCATAGTGTAATACGACGGCTCAGCGTAAGGGACGACGATGTTCAAGCCATCGGCCGCGCCGCGCTGGAAGATGACAACCAGACGCTTGTTGGTTCCGGGATTGACCGCGCCCCAGGCTGCGCGCGTGAGAAACGATGGAACGGCGGCGGTGCCGATGACAGCCATGGCGCCGCTTTTCATGAAGGCTCGTCGAGTGATTGGCATAAATAGCTCTTAGCGCTTAGCTCTTAGCAGTCGGCTATCGCTGTCGGCAAACTAAACCTTGCATACCGCATTTTGGGACTTAGCTCCATCTGACCACTGACCACTGCCTTACTTCCTCTGGAATTCTGGCGATCCTAACAGCAGGCCCGCGATTACGTTTACATTCGGTTGACTACGAGCCTGAGTGTCGGCGGACAGCTGAGGGCCCACAATCTGTTGCTCAATCGCGTCGTGCGTCTGCTTCGAAATGTCTCCCGCGAGCAGCAACTGCTCCAGCTTCAGCTGCACCTGATACGGATCGTCATCACCCAGCGATGAGGTGGTCAGGCTTGCCGCACTAACCGCGGTCGCAGAAGCCGCCGGCGCTGGCACTGAGTTCATCAGTTGCGCAAGATTGAAACTTGTTCCCTGCAATTTGTTGGTGGCCAGTGCCAGTCCAAAGTTCATGCGATCGAGCAATGCCGCCGAATTCACCCACACCTCCGACTTCGTGGAATAGCCGGTGGGAGGCTGCGAGCCATAAAGCGGCTGGCCCATCTTGTTGAGCACGAACAGCAGCGCCTGCGGGTCGCTGACGTCGGCCTGGGTGGCGCGCAACGACGAAACAACGAACTCGAAGGGAGTCTTGACGCGGGCTCGATATGCCTCAGGCGCCCAGAATTCCGGCGAGTGGAACATGGTCAGCATCACTTCGCGCAGGTCGCCATCGGTCTTGAGAAACGTCTTCGACATCGCATCGATCAGCGTTGAGGGCGGATTGTCGGAGACGAAGCGCTGCGCCAGCTCGGTCGAGATGAAGCGGGCAGTCGCGGGCTGACGCGAAAGCAGGGTCAGCACTTCAATGCCCTCGTTCTCGCCGCCAGACTTGATGTGATGGCCGAGTACGAGCTTTTCGCCGGGATCGTGCAGGCGCGGGCGGAAGATGAAGCCGCCGCCTTGCTGCGGCTGATCGAGCGTCCAACCGGTGAAGACGCGCGCGACCTCGGTGACGTCATGCTGCGTGTAGCCGCCGTTGACGCCGAGGGTGTGCAGCTCCATCAGCTCGCGGGCATAGTTTTCGTTCAATCCGCTCCGGCGCTTCTGCTGATTCTGATTTTGTGCGCCGGTTGCTGCTGCGGCTGCGGCGCGGGCGGAGGATACAGCGCGCCAGGACGACGCGGTGCGAACGGGCGCGGATTGTTGGCCTGTGCAGGCTTGCCCAGCGCCGCATCGGAGTTCGGGCCCTCGCTCTGCCAGTTGTCGAGGTAGAACAGCATCGCCGGGCTCTGCGCAGTCGCGACCAGCATGTCCTTGAACTTGCCGAGCACGTGCGGGCGGATCACGTCGCGTTCGTACGAAGTGACCAGATAGCGGTCCGCTCCCTTGCCGATGAACACGTTGAAGTGGTTGAACCAGAAGTCGGTGAGCACTTCTTCGAGCTGGCGGTCGCTGTAGACGGCGCGCAGCAGCTTGCCGGCTTGGAGTTCGCTGTCGATCACGGCTTCCGGATGATTGAGCGCGATCACGGTCTCCCGTTGCTCCGGCGAAAGTCCGCTGAGCAGCGCAAGCGCGCTTCGGGTATGGAATGCCTTGCAGCAGATCGTGTTGCTCGCCGACCGGGAGCGCGAGAATCCGCTGCATGCGCACGGCCGGCGGCAGCGGAATCAGTTCGTCGACGGCCAGGTGGGCCTGCTTGCGCACACCCGGCTTCGGAGTGAGTTCGGCCGGTTGGACATCGGCTGGCTGAACGTTGGCCGCTTGAACATTGGAATTTGCCAGTGTTGCGGCGGAATTGGCGAGCGTCGCGGCAGAAGCATCCGGGGGCTTCATGCCATTGTCAGGCGCTGGAGTCGGGGCCGGCATTGGTGCCGTCTGCGCTTGCTCGTTTTTCTTCTGATCCTTCAACTCGACGCGATCGATGGCTGCGACGTAAACGGCGTGCCGGTAGACATCGTTCGGCATAGGCAGCTTCCCATCGATTACCGCCTTCGCGACGGGATTCGGCGGAAAGGCCGTCACCATCTCGCGGGTGCTCATGGTCAGCGTGCGATACGGAGCAAGGTGCGCCTGCAGGGCGGCGTTATCGATTCGGTCGGGATGCAGCTCGAGGTCGATCCACTTGTCGACGCCCATCGCGGTCACGGCCTCGACATCGCCCGGACGCGGACCGAAGCTAAGCCGGTCGAGCGCGTGCAGCGCACGCTTTTGCTCGTCGTCGGCTTTCGTGGGCTTCTGCTTCTTGGCGTAAGCGCCGGCTGCGACCAGAACCAGCAGCAAAGCGGCAAAGCCAAGAGTGCGACGATTCATGAAAACGTCCTTCCCGCGCGGTCGGTTGTATAAACCGGAACGGCCAGAAAAAGTTGCAAGCCGATGTTAGAACACCAAGGTGTCGGTAGCGGAAGAAATCCACTTGCACGACGTGAGTTACGCCCTTCCAAGCAAATTGGCCTGTGTCGCACGGGCCTTTGAGATTGCTTAGCGGGTATTGCATCGCCGCCTCGGTCTGGTGCCCCGAGCCGGTTTGCGACGCAAGGAGAAAGCGGCGAACCGCTGAGTGCCGTCAGCGCTCCGTGTCCTGATGGCTTTGATGGCGCCAAGTGTTACTGAAGCCAGAGTTGGCGATGTGAAGAAAGCGCTGGCGGTGGCTAGATATTGCAAGCTATAAACAGCAAAACCCGGCATCGGCCGGGTACCTAAAAGAAAAGCGGCTCTAATGGCCGCTTTCAAGCTCAATTTCTAAATCCAGTATAGCATAATTAGGTGGTATTTTGGCGCTAATTTCAAACTTTATATTTCGATTGTAATGAGCCGATTAGGAGTAACTGTTGCATTTTTAAGTATTGACATGTAATTGCTACATCCCAGCCCATAATGGGAAGTATAGTGCGCTTGTCGAACGGATAGTAGCCACCCGGCCTTATTTCGTCGAGCCTGTGGTGTCGGTTACAGGTTCGTCCTCCAAAACGGCGACGTCTGCAGGCGTCTCATCGGCAAGCTTGGACCGCCGCTGAATCCAGCGGTTCAGATATAGCACCAGAATTAGCACCAGCAGGAATACAAGCACAGAGCCGAATAGAGTGTCCCACCGAACCGGGCTGTCGGCGGACTTCTCGAACAATACAGATTCCGTTTGGCCGTGCAGCAGCTTGGCAAAGGCAGGAATGATCAAGTACCAAGTCAGAGTGGTGATCAGTTGCAGGGCAGCCTGGGCCAATAAGACAGCCAGTGCGATCTGGCCAACTCTTTTCTTCAGAATCGAAGCACGGAATTCTGCCAGCAAACCTGTCGGCGTCTCGTCCATTGCGTCTCGAAGTCTAGTGTCATCCGGACAGAGGCGCAACACCTTCCTGACTTCAGGAGAGGTGGGCGGGCGAGCGGTCGTCGGAGGTCGCGGCCGAGGAAGTTTGCAGCCGGATGCCTTTTGCTGACCGCTGCCTTCGCCAATAGGTAAACAGCAGGATGGCGGCGAAAATTCCGAAGATTACGAAAGGCCAGTGGATGGTGATACCGCCTTCCGGCTTCACGACGCGTAGGGGCAGGGTAATTTCGGCGGCCTGGTCGTCGCGAGCCACGCGAACCTGCAAACTCCAATTGCCTTCGGCCGGCAGGTCGACCTCGGCGGTCTGCAGAAGCTTGTTGTCAGAATCGTCGCTCGACGCTTGAACTGCGGCCGTCGATTGTGATGAGCCTTCCTGCTTCGCCTCCAATGTCACTCCCGCGTCCTGCACAACTTGCAAGGTGTCTCGATCCTGAATCAGCACGTTGAACTCGGAGAGTCCCGTCTCGAGGTTCCCCGGCAAAGCGAATACCGAGACGACGAACGGGCCGGTGGTCTGCGACAGGCGCAGCGCTTGATCATCGTCATCCGACCCGGCGGATGCGAGGGCGGTAAGACAGAGTCCCGCCACCACGAAGAGAACGACGAAGCTGGCGGCCTCGATTGTTTTCGCGTTAAAGCGGCTCTGCAAAAACTTCAGAGGCGATGGCAAGCGGCGAACGGTGGCGAATGCAGCGTCGATCGCCTGCGACTCCGGAGCGCGGACTGGGATGTGCGACGCGCTCGGTCTTCGGCTTGCCAGCAACTGGACAGCGATGACAGTGGCGGGAATCAAAAAGACGGTTGACCCGATGACCCACATGATGGCGCCGGCGGCTGCCTGATCGGCGAGCGCGGAGAATCCGAAGAGGCGCGGCGTCGTGCCGTATGAGGGATAGATCAGGCGGTCGGAGAAAACCAGAATCGCCGACAGCACCGTGTTCTGCAGATCGCCGATCAGCAGGTAGGGCACCAGGATCCAGCGCGGCCGGCGAGTGTGGCTTGGCCAGGGCTGGATGACGGGCCACCAGAAGATGAGCGACGCGAGGAAGAAGCAGGCGTGCTCGACTTCATGCCACGAGCCCGACGCCAGTGCCAGCTCGTAAAGACGCGGCGTGTGCCAGGCGAACATGGCTGCTCCCATGATGATCAGTGCGACTGCCGGATGGATGAGCGCGTTGCCCAGCCGTGTGGCGGCACGCCAGTTCAGGAACGGTCCGGCGAACTCGCGCGCTGCGAAGACGGGCAGGCCGCGCACGAGAGGAATCAGCGGCGCGCCCATCAGGATCAGTGGCGGCGCGATCATCATGAGAATCATGTGCTGCAGCATGTGTGCGGTCAGCACAAATCCGGAGAAGGTGTCGAGCGGCGAGGCGAGCGCGATCCAGAGCGAAAGCAAGCCGAGCAGAAAGCTGGCAGCGCGCCACAGCGGGAGGAAGGGAACTCCGGCGCGGCGCATCAGCAGCCAGCCGCGAAGGTAGAGGAGCGCCGTCAGCCCAAGAGCGAACGATGCCGCCGGCGGAATGGACCACGACAGCAGGACGGCTTGGGCAGGCGACGGCATTCACCAGCAGATTACGTTAGGTGGGGAAGGTTTGCTATATCGAGGTCGAGAACCCACTCATTCGAAAACCGCGAATGAGTGGGGCACCCGGGGAGCCGTATCTATCCCCGTCTTGATTTACGCGTCGGTGGCTTTCTTCGCTGGTGCCGAGGCGTCCGGCGGTTTCGTGGTCTCGGGTGACCAGTCGATATCTTCCTGGCTGAAGCGGTCCAGAACCTGATCGCCCTTTACCTCGCTGAAATAGTCCCAGGCCCACTCGACGAACGCTTCGATGCGCGCACGCGTGGTGGAGAGCAGCGCGGCGTGCACGCCCAGCCATGCCGTGAAAGCGATGGGCCCTTCGAGTTCGTGGCGTTTGGGACCAATCTCGGCCACGGCAGCGCTGCGGCCGATCATGGCCATGATGCCTTTGTCGAAATAGTCGAACGGCTTGCGCGCTTTGCCTTCGATGTCGGCGGCGATATTTTTGGCGCACCACTTGCCGGCCTGCTCGGCGACCGACGCGAGTTGCGGCAGCACCTTGCCGCGATCGGTAATGTTGGCAAAGTCGCCGATGGCATAGACGTTGGGAAAGCCCGGCACGGTGAGATCGGCTTCGACGTCGAGACGGCCGCCGTGACCCGGACGCAAACCCACTTTGCCCGACAGCGCCGAGGCGCGCAGGCCTCCCGCCCAAACCACGGTATGGGTCGGGATATGCCGATCGTCGGAGAGCACGACATGATCGGCCGCGACTTCCTTCACCGCCATGTGCAAATGGACTTTCACTCCTCGCTGTTCCAGCATCTTTGCGGCATAGACTTGGGATTTCTCCGAGAAGGCGTTCAACACCGCGCCACACATATCGACGACGTGGATGCCAACCTCATTCAGCGGCAGGTTGGGATACTCCTGCTTGAGCGCGTGATGGATCATGTCGCCCAGCGTGCCTGACATTTCGGTTCCGGTAGGTCCGGCGCCGACCAGGACGAAATTCAGAGCGCCCTTTGCGATCAGGGACTGATCTCGGTCGGCAGCCTCGAGCACGGCGAGAATTCTGGAGCGCAGCAATTCGGCATCGTGGAGCGAGTACAGCGGGTAGGTGTACTGGTCGGCTCCGGGCGTGCCGAAGAAGTTGGCCACCGATCCCGCAGCCAGCACCAGATAGTCGAAGTGATAAACCTTGTTGTGCGCCGTGGTGACCGTGTGGCCGGCAAGATCGGCGGAAACCACTTCGTCCATGGTGACTTCGATGTTGGGGTGCATGACCAGCATGTTGCGCAGGCTGAAGGCGACGTTGCTGGGGGCCAGAAATCCGGCGGCCACCTGGTACAGCAGCGGCTGGAATTGCTGATAGTTGTTCTTGTCGATCAGCGTGATCCGAATCTCGGAATGCTTTGCCAGCTTGCGGGCACAATTTAGTCCGGCGAAACCGCCGCCAACGATGACTACGTGCTTCATGTTCTCCGGCTCAACTTTCGGGGTTGATTCTGATTTCGGTGAGATGAACGAGTTTTTAGACTGTACAAGTGTCTGGAAACGTAGGCAACTAAGAAAATTACTAGTAGTAAAACCTGCCGGATTCAGCTAGAAAAGTGCGTAATCCTCGGGAGCGAAAATCGAGCTGCGTCCAAAGTCGCTGAGTTCGAGGCAGGAGTGTGTCATGCGAAGCGGTGTTGCCCTTATTCTTTCAGAAAAAGCCCCTCGTCCAGCATTGCCCGAAGGTCTCGTCTTCCGCGGCATGTGGTGTGTCCTCCTGGCGGGCGCGATGCTGCTGACCGGATGCGACAAGAAGGAAGATGCCCCCAAACCGGCGCCTCCGGAAGTGAGCGTAGTGGAACCGTTGCAGCAGAACGTGCCGGAATACATCGAGTACGTGGCCCAGCTGAACGGCCCGGTGAATGCCGAGATCACTCCCAAAGTTCAGGGCTACTTGCTGCGGCAGAACTATCAGAACGGCTTTTTCGTGAAGGCAGGTCAACTGTTGTTCGAGCTTGACCCACGGCAGTATCAGGCGGCGCTCGATCAGGCCAAGGCCGACGTGGCCGTGGCTGACGCTAATCTCTCGCGCGTGCAGGCCGACGTGGCCCGCGACACACCGCTGGCCGCGCAGAGCGCCATTCCGCAAAAGCAGCTGGACAACGACGTGGCCGAGCAGCAGTCGTGGGAAGCGCAACTCAAAGCCAAGAAAGCCGCCGAGGCCAATGCCCAATTGAATCTGGGTTGGACCAAGGTTTATTCGCCGATCGACGGAATTGCCGGCGTTTCGAACGCGCAGGTCGGCGACCTGGTAGGCACGTCGACGAAGATGACGACGGTGTCGCAGGTCAATCCCATCTGGGCCTACTTCAATATCAGTGAAAGCCGCTTTCTGGAGTTTGCGCCGGAGGTCACGAAGGTGATCACGGGCAAGGCGCCGCTTTCGTCAGCGCCGAGCGACATTGAATACATCCAGGCTAACGATCAGTCCTTCCCCTCGAAGGGCAAAATCATCTACGTCAACCGCCAGGTGGGCACCTCGACGGGGACCATCCAGATGGCGGCGCAGTTTGCCAATCCCGATGCGGCTCTGCGTCCCGGCGGCTTCGGACGCGTGCGTATCCAGTCCGGCGAGACCAAAGGCGCGCTGCTGATTCCGCAGGCCGCCGTCATGCAGGTGCAGTCGATGTATCAAGTGCTGGTCGTCACGCCCCGAGAACCGCGCGGTCTTTCGGCCGGTGAAGGTCGGCGAGCGCGTGGGCCCGAACTGGATCATCACCGAGGGATTGCAGCCCGGCGAGAAAGTCGTGGTCGATGGAATTCTGAAGATCCAGCAGTTCGCAGCGCTGCGATCCGGAGGCTGCGAGGCAGGGAATTCCAGTCACTGCCAAACCATATGTTCCACCCGCCCCAGCAGCAGGGAGCAACTGATCATGCCGAAATTTTTTATCAATCGTCCGATTGTGGCGATGTGTATTGCCATCCTGATGGTGCTGGTCGGGGTGGTGGCGATGCTCAGTCTTGCCCACGGCGCAGTTTCCCAACATTGCCGATCCGCAGATCCAGGTGACTGGCGACTCTATCCCGGCGCCGATTCGCAGACCGTAGCCGAATCGGTGGCCACGCCGATCGAGCAGCAGATGTCCGGCGTCAGCGGCATGAACTACATGTACTCGCACCAGCGCCAGCAACGGACAGATGACGCTGACCGTGGACTTCGCGCTGGGCACGAATGCCAACACCGATCAGATTCTGGCGCAGATGCGCAGCAACCAGGCGAACTCGCAGCTGCCCAGCGCGGTCACTCAACAGCGGCGTCACGGTGCAGCAGTCCACGCTCGTCGCCCTTGATGCTGCTGGCGCTATCGTCGCCTAACAATACTTACGACAATATCTTCCTGGCCAACTACGCCTTCATTAACCTGAACTACGCGCTGACGCGCGTTGCCGGGCGTGGCGTCGGTCTCGGTCTTCGGCGCCGGCCAGTACGCCATGCGCGTCTGGGTGAATCCCGACACGCTGGCGAACTTGGCGCTCACCGTTCCGGAAATCATCAGCGCGGTGCAGGCGCAGAACACGGTCAACCCTGCCGGCCAGATCGGCGGCCAGCCGGTTCCCCAGGGCCAGCAGTTCACCTACAACGTGCGCGCTCCGGGACGTCTGACCTCGCCGGAAGAGTTCGGCCAGATCATTGTTCGCGCGCACTCCGGATGGCGGCGTTCTGCGGCTGAAAGACGTAGCGCGAATTGAACTAGGCGCGCAGACCTACAACCTGCAAGGCCGCTTCAACGGAAGCCGGCCGCCCTGCTGGCCATCTACCAGACCCCGGGCGCCAACGCCCTGCAGACTGCAGCCGAAGTCAAGAAATTCATGGAGGAAGCCAAGGGCCGCTTCCCGCAGGATCTGACCTACGCCATCCCGCTCGATACCACGCTGGCCATCACGGCCGGCATCAACGAAATTCGACAAGACGCTGATTGAAGCGCTCGCCCTGGTGATCCTGGTGGTCTACATCTTCCTGCAAGGCTGGCGCGCGACGTTGATCCCGCTGCTGGCCGTGCCGGTCTCACTGATCGGCGCATTCATCGTCTTCCCGATTCTCGGCTTCTCCATCAACACGCTCTCGCTCTTCGGACTGGTGCTGGCCATTGGACTGGTGGTCGACGACGCCATCGTCGTGGTGGAAGCCGTGGAGCACCACATCGAAGCGTGGCATGACGCCGCACGACGCCGCGCAGAAGGCGATGGAAGAAGTGTCGGGCCCGGTCGTCGCCATCGCGCTGATTCTGGCCGCCGTGTTTATCCCGACGGCGTTCGTGCCCGGCATCACCGGCCAGCTCTATCAGCAATTCGCCGTCACCATCGCGGTTTCGGTGTTGTTCTCGGCGTTTAACGCGCTTGTCGCTGAGCCCCGCGCTGTCGGCCATGCTGTTGCGGCCGAAGAAAGAATCGCGCGGTCCATTGGGAGCGTTCTTTCGCTGGTTCAACAAAGTCTTTGGCCGAGCGACCGACGGCTATGTCGGCGTCTGCCGCCACCTGATTCACAAAGCCGGCTTCGCTTTCATCCTGCTCGGATTGCTGTGCGTCGGCGCCGGGTTTCTTCGGCAAGAAAGTTCCCGGCAGCTTCCTGCCCGACGAAGACCAGGGATACGTGTTCGGCGGCTTGCAATTGCCCGACGCCTCTTCGCTGCAGCGCACCTCTGAGGCGGCGCGGCAAGTCGAGAAGATCATCATGAAGACGCCCGGCGTCGAGAATGTCAGCTCGGTGATGGGCTACAGCCTGCTGAGCGGCGTGCAGACCACCTACAGCTCGTTCTTCTTCATCTCGTTTAAGCCGTGGGATGAGCGCAAGACGCCGGACGAAAGCTACGACGCCATCAAGCTGACACCTGTGCGCGGCGCTTTCGCAGGTCAATCCGGCATCGCGTTCTCATTTCCGCCGCCCGCCATTCCCGGCGTCGGCACCTCCGGCGGATTCACCTTCATTCTCGAAGACCGCTCCGGCAGCGGCACCGAATTCCTGGCCAAGAACACGCAGGCGTTCATGCAGGCAGCGCGCAAACGTCCTGAATTGTCCGGCGTCATGACGACCGCCCTGTTCGGTGTGCCGCAGGTGGGCGTGAACGTCGATAAGGCCAAGGTCCTGACGCAACAGGTTCCGCTCAGCAACGTTTACCAGACGCTGCAGGCCTTCATGGGCGGCGCGCTGGTCAACTACTTCAACCGTTTGGTCTGCAGTGGCAGGTATGGGTGCAGGCCGACGGAGCTTTCCGCACGGACACCAAAAACCTGGGCAAGTTTTACGTCAAGAACACAGCGGGCGATATGGTCCCGTTGAGCACGCTTGACCAGCACGGATTCGCGCAGCGGCACGGAATTCGTCATGCGGCAGAACCTGTATCAGTGCGTGCAGATCAACGGCAACGCCGCGCCGGGTTATAGCTCCGGCCAGGCCATGGCCGCCGTGGAGGAAGTGTTCAAGCAGACCATGCCCGGCCAGATGGGATACGACTGGAGCGGCATGTCGTATCAGCAGCAGAAGGCCGCGCAGGGCGTCAGCCCTACCACCATCTTCAGCCTGTCGTTCCTGGTCGTCTTCCTGATCATGGCGGCGCAGTACGAAAGCTGGACATTGCCATTCTCCGTTCTGCTGGGCGTGCCCATCGCAGTCTTCGGCGCATTCGTCGCGCTGTTCTTCCGCCATCTGGATAACGACGTATACGCGCAGATCGGTCTGGTCATGCTGATTGGACTGTCGGCGAAGAACGCGATTCTGATCGTCGAGTTCGCCAAGATGGAGTATGACAAGGGCGCGACATTGCTCGAAGCCTCGCTGACCGGCGCCAAGCTGCGCCTGCGGCCAATCCTGATGACGGCATTTGCCTTCATCCTGGGTTGCGTGCCGCTGTGGGTAGCGACCGGCGCCGGCGGCATCTCCCGCCAGGTGCTGGGATCGGTGGTGATCGGCGGCATGTTGGCCGCCACCATCCTCGCCATCTTCTTCATCCCCGTTTCGTTCGATGTGGTCGAACGCTTCGGCCTGTGGCTGGCTGGCGGCAAGAAGAAAGAGACGCCACCCATCCCCGTGACCGACGCTCCGGCGAAAGGAGGCGCACATGACTAAGGTGAAAGTATCCACGGTGGTTGTGCTGCTGCTCTCGCTGACGGGTGCAAGCTCGGCCCCAACTATCAGCGTCCGCCACTGGATGTGCCCGGCCAGTATCACGGACTGGCCCCCGACGAAGCCGCCGCAGCAGCAGGGCGCTCGCTGACTTCGCGCAGATGAAGTGGTGGACCGTCTTCCAGGATGACACCCTGCAAGCTCTGATCAAGGAAGCGCTCGCCAATAACTACGACATGCGCATCGCGGCGACGCGCATTCTGCAGGCCAGCGCCAACCTCGGCATCACGCGCGCCAATCAGTTTCCCACGTTGAACGGATCGTTCTCCATCGTCAACCAGCAGTCCACGCCCTTGTTCACCGGATCCCCGACCATCGACACTGCCGGGCTGCAGCTCAATTACATCGTGGATTTCTGGGGACAGTATCGCCGCGCCACCGAAGCGGCGCGCGCCGTCCTGCTGTCCACGTACTACGGCAAGGATCTCGTCCAGACCTCGCTGATCTCGCTGGTCGCGCAGAATTACTTTCTGCTTCGCCAGTACGATGCGCAGCTCATCTACTCGAAGGAAACGGTCGATGCTGACAACGACATCCTGCGATTGAACACCATCAAGTACAAGGGCGGCGACGCGGCCATCACCGACGTCTATCAGGCGCAGGTGCTGGTGCAGCAGGCTGAAGCCGAAGTCATCAGCCTGACCCAGTTGATCGCGCAGACGGAAAACAACATCAGCCTGCTGCTGGGCAAGAATCCGCAAGACATTCCGCGCGGCCAGGCCCTGGTGGACCAGGCGCATCTGCCCAGCGTTCCCACGGGTCTTCCTTCGGCACTGTTGGAGCGGCGTCCTGACGTTCGTCGCGATGAAGAATCTCTGGTAGCGGCCAATGCCAATGTTGGCGTGGCCAAGGCGGCATTCTTCCCGCAGATCGCGCTCACCGGGGAATTCGGCGCGGCCAGCACTGCCATCTCCAGCTTCCTGGCCGGCCCGGCTACCTTCTGGGCGGTTGGCGGCCAGATCACGCAACCTATCTTCCAGGGCGGCCGCATTCGCGCCGGCTATCACCTGGCGTGGGCGCAGCGCGACGAAGCCGAGCTGACCTACAAGAAGACCGTGCTGCAGGCTTTCGGCGACGTGTCCAACAGCCTGGTCGGTTACAACGACTCGCGGCTATTCCGCGCCAAGGTCCAGGAAGAGGCTGCCACTTACAAAGAAACCGCGCGCCTGGCTACGGTCCGGTATCAGGGTGGCGTCACCAGCTTCTTAGAGGTGCTGGTGACGCAGCAAGACTACTTCACCGCTGAGCTCAACGTGGCACAGGCGTATTTCGCCGAAATGCAGAACTACGTGCAGCTCTACCAGGCGCTGGGCGGCGGTTGGGATCCCGAGCACCCGTAAGAGCAAACAAGAGCGATTAGAAATTGTCATCCTGAGCGAAGTGTCTGCCTGCTTTTCCGGCCCGCGGATTTTGCGGGACGGACGGACGCGCAGTCGAAGGACTCCTATTATCGGCGGAATGTTTCGCGAAGGTAGCGGTCCCCTCGGCATGAGCTCGGGGCAGGCTCTTCGACTTCGCCGCGCAAAGGCGCGCCGCTGCGCTCAGGATGACACCGTATTCAAAGCTCCCGGTAGAATGTCCGGGTCCGACCGGCGCCCACCCATGAAACTTGTCAATCCCCGGCTGTACCGAGTGGCGGCGGCTAGCATCCTTGGCGGGATGCTGATCGGTGTCGCCGGCGGCCTCTTCCGCTTCTTCCTCAATCTTTCGGATCACTTCCGCACCAGGATGATCGCGCGCGCGCATCTGGACCCACACTTGGGATGGCTGCTGCCGGTTCTGATCGGCGCGGCGGGAGCGTTCCTGGCGCGCTTACTGGTGGTGAAGCTGGCGCCCACGGCCGAGGGCAGCGGCGTGCAGCGCGTCGAGGCCGTCTTCAGCGGAGAGATCGAGCCCGCGTCCGCCATGGTCGTGCCTGTGAAGTTCGTTGGCGGTCTGCTGGCCATGGGCGGCGGCCTGGCGCTGGGACGCGAAGGTCCCACCGTGCAGATGGGAGCGTCGTTCGGCGAATGGGTCTCGAAGTTTCTGTTGCATGACGAGGAAGACCGCCGCGTGGTACAGGCGGCCAGCGCCGGCGCAGGCCTGGCCGTGGCGTTCAATGCGCCGATCGGCGGATCGATCTTCGTCTTCGAGGAACTGACCAGCAACATTACGCCCTGGCTGCTGGTGTCGACGCTGGCGGCGGCGACCGTGGCCGTGTGGCTCATGCGCCTGATGCTGGGCAATACCTTCAGCTTCACGGTCCCGCAGGTGAGTCCAACGGAGAACTGGACCAAGTGGCCGTTCCTGGCGCTGGGCGCGCTGTTGGGAGTGGCGGGCGCCGTCTATAACGTCGCCGTCATGTGGCTGCTGCGGCTGACGCGACAGGATGATGAAGCTGACGTCGCTGCAGCGGGCGGCCATCATCGGCGCGACGGTAGGCGTGGTGGCGTGGTTCGTGCCCGCCCTGGTGGGCGGCGGCGACGAGCTGACCCAGACGATCCTATCCAATCAATTCGCGGTGGGAAGCCTGGTAACGATTTTCGTGGTGCGCTTCGTGATCGGCCCGTGGTCTTACGCTGCGGGATGTCCCGGCGGATTGTTCGCGCCGCTGCTGGTGCTGGGAGCGTCATCGGGAGCGCTATTCGCCGGCGTGCTGAATCATTTGTCACCTGGGCTGGGACTTTCTCCGGTAGCCTGCGCCATCGTCGGCATGGGAGCGTTGTTCACCGCCAGCGTGCGCGCGCCGTTGACCGGGATTGTGCTGACGGTGGAGATGACCGGCCGCGCCGATCTGACTCTAGGGCTGCTGGGCGCATCGTTGACCGCGATGCTGGTGACCATGCTGCTGCAAAGCGAGCCCATCTACGACAGCCTGAAACGAAGAATGCTGTCGCAAAGCGCTGTGAGCCCACGACGGGTAGACGCCGGGACATAACAGAAAAGGTTAGTGTCACAGTGTGGGACAGGCAGCGGCACCAGGGGCGCTCAATATCGAACCTCGAGTTGTCATCCTGAGCGAAGCGTCCGCCATGATTTTCCGGCCCGCTGGTTCTGCGGGACGGGCGGACGCGCAGTCGAAGGACCTGCTGTTCCGCCGGCTGAAGCCGAGCGATTGGCATCGAGTAAGGTTGTCGTAGCGGTAGAGGTCCTTCGGCTACGCAGCGCAAAGGCGTGCGCTGCTGCGCTCAGGATGACACCCAGGTATTTAGGGTGCCCCATCCTCGTCGCCGCCTTTGGCGACAGGGTGGTGCCTGCCACGTCAGCTGGCGGTCTGGTTGCCGATGCTCACGATCGCCTTCATCGTAACCTCGTCGCCCGGCGCCAGCGATGCGGTATCAGGACCGACATTCGCCACCTCTACGCACAGCATCGAGGTCCACTGATCCTCTCCCAAATCCGCCAGGGCCTTCGCCTTCTCGGCCCAGGGATTCCACACCACCGTGCTGTGCGAGTTTTCCTTCTCGATGGCTATCCTACGCAGTAGGACAGGGTCGTAAACTTCCAGGGAATGTGCGGTTTTGAGGTACACCCGGTCAGTCTCTGCCGTGATAGTGATGTCTCCGCTCTGCGTCTTCTCGTGAAGGGAGTCGGTCTTGTCCAGATACTTCACACCGTCCAAGCCGGAAACGGTTACCTTCGTCGCGTCTCCCACACTGTAGTAGGCGTGCAGTGCTTCTTCGAATTTTAGCGGCGTTGTGCCGGTATTCGTCATGGTCAATTCCAGCACCAAGTCGGTGCCAAAGACGACGCGGTACTCCAGAAGGAAGTCGTACGGCCACCATTTGCGCGTATCGTCATTGCTCTGGGTGGACATGATGACTTCTTCGCCGCTCTGACCGATGGATTGCAGCTCCCAGCTCTTCGTGCGGACGAATCCGTGCGCGGGCGCCTGCGCGTCGTCAGCCTTAGCGCCGAACCAGGGAAAGCAGATCGGCACCCCCCCACGAATGGCGACGCCGTCCTGATAGAGGGAGTGCGGGCTGAGAAAGAAAACTTCGTCACAGCCAGTCGGCCTCCAGGCGGTCACGTGTGCGCCGTGCAGGTACATCTCAGCGGTGGCGGCAGGCGAGGTGATTTGGATCTTGGGTAGCCCGCCGTTGCCCTCGACAATCTTAGCTCCGTGTGGGATGCCGAAGCGGCTGTTCAATTCAGCGATGGATGTGGCCAAGCAGAATCTCCTTCGTCGTCTAACAGACGCCGGGTAGTTTGGAGGATCGCACTTCCAAGTACACGTTCCTCCTCAGAATGCGCAGATTTTAAGAATGCGCATGGCTAAGGAGTGCTCATGTCGCAAGACTCTAGCTTTGTATCAGGGCATGACTTTAGTCGTGCCGAATAAGCTTGGTCAAGCCGCGGGCTTTAGCCCCTCTAAATCCATGACTCTGGGGGCTAAAGCCGCTTTATTCTCTGGCGTTGCGGCACGGCTGAAGCCATGCCCCGGATACACAGCTTCCGAACTGGAGACCAGACTCGCTTAAATGTCCCTCAAGGCTAGAGTGATCTAGCTTCGCCCACACTCAGCTCCTTGCAACGTTTTCATGAATCTTCCGTGAATTCCGCCCGCGCCGTTGTATAGTGTCGCCATATTCTTTTCCTGCTCTGCCGGGGCGAAAGCAGCTTGGACTGCAACTTTTACCAGTTGAAGGCATCTTGCCTGACTGATAGCTTCTAAACCTGCCATTCTGAGGTGAATTGCATGAAGGCGACGCAATTATTGCATGACCGCGGCCAGAGTCTCTGGCTGGACAACATTACCCGCGACCTGCTCGACAAGGGTACGCTCAAAAGCTATATCGACGAGCTCTCCGTCACCGGGCTCACATCAAACCCCACCATCTTCGACCAGGCCATCAAGAAGAGCGCGACTTACGATCCCGCGATCCACAAGCTGCTCAACCAGGGTAAGGCTGGTGAGGCGCTGTTCTTCGACCTGGCGCTCGACGACCTGACGCGCGCTGCCGACCTCTTCCGGCCCACCCACGACCAGACTAAAGGCGTCGATGGATGGGTGTCGCTGGAAGTCTCTCCGCTGCTCGCCTACGACACGAAGAGCACGCTGGCAGCCGCGAAAGACCTGCACGCGCGCGCGGCTCGGCCAAATCTGTTCATCAAGATTCCCGGCACCAAGGAAGGCCTGCCCGCGATTGAAGAGGCCATCTTCGCCGGAGTGTCCATCAACGTGACTCTGCTGTTCTCGCGCGAGCACTATCTGGCCGCCGCCGAAGCCTATCTGCGCGGCATCGAGCGTCGCATTGCCGCCGGATTGCCGGTGAATATCGGCTCCGTGGCATCGGTGTTCATCAGCCGCTGGGATGTCGCGGTTTCCAAGACCGTGCCCGACAATCTGCGCGACAAGCTGGGCATCGCGATCGCCGGCCGCATCTACAAAGCCTACGTCGATCTGCTGGCCACGCCGCGCTGGCAGGCGATTGTGAAAGCTGGTTACAATCCGCAGCGGCTGTTGTGGGCCAGTACCGGAACGAAAGATCCGAAGGCCTCCGACATTCTCTACATCAAAGCGCTGGCAGCGCCCAACACGGTGAACACCATGCCCGAGGCGACGCTGAAGGCGTTTGGCGACCACGGCGAAGTGGGCGATGTGATGGCCACCAATGGCGGTGACTGTGAAGCGGTGTTAGCTCAGTTCAAGCAGGCTGGCTTCGATGTCGACGCGATCGGCGCACAACTGCAAGAAGAAGGCGCGAAGGCATTCGTGGATTCCTGGAACGAACTGCTGAAGGTCATCGAGTCCAAGAGCGCAGTGGTGGCGCAGGGCGCGAAGTAAAGAGCAGGGACCAGGGGTTTGAGAGCAGGGGTCTGAAAGAGCGTTTTTCAAGATATCGCCGATGATACCTGGAGCAAAGCAGGTCGCGGTCGTGGAGTTTTTTCTAATCCCTGGTCTCTGACCCCTAGCCCCTTACATCATCTGCACAAAAACTAAAGGTCTAACGATAGGAGCGAGCGATGCAACTCGGAATGGTAGGTCTGGGACGTATGGGCGCGAACATGGTTCGCCGGCTCATGAAGGCGGGACACGAGTGCGTGGTCTATGACGTGTTCCCCAAATCGGTAGAAGAGCTGGTGAAAGAGAAAGCGGTCGGCTCCTCTTCGCTGCAGGAATTCTGCAACAAGTTGAACAAGCCGCGCGCCATCTGGCTGATGGTTCCCGCCGCTGCCGTGGACGAGACCATTGCCGGCATTCTGCCGCATCTGCAGAAAGACGACATCCTAATCGACGGCGGCAACTCGTATTACATCGACGACATTCGCCGGGCCAAGGAGCTTGCACCCAAAGGTATCCACTATGTCGACGTCGGCACCAGCGGCGGAGTCTGGGGCCTGGAGCGCGGTTACTGCATGATGATCGGCGGCGAACAGGCGCAGGTACAGCACCTCGATCCTATTTTCAAAACGCTGGCGCCGGGACGCGGCAACATCGATCGCACGCCCGGACGCGAGAAGGCTGGCGGCACTTCCGAAGAGGGCTATCTGCACTGCGGTTCGAACGGCGGCGGTCACTTCGTGAAGATGGTGCACAACGGTATCGAGTACGGCATCATGGCCGCTTATGCCGAGGGGTTGAACGTGATTAAGGCCGCGAACATCGGCAAGCAGAAGGGCGAAATCGATGCCGAGACCACGCCGCTGCGCGATCCCGAGCACTACATGTACGACTTCAATCTGCCGGACATCACCGAAGTTTGGCGCCGCGGCAGCGTTATCGCCTCGTGGCTGCTGGACCTGACGGCGGCGGCGCTGATCGCCGATCCGCAGCTGGCGAAGTTTGCCGGGCGCGTGTCGGACTCCGGCGAAGGCCGCTGGACCATCAAGGCCGGCATCGACGAAGGCATACCAACGTCAGTGCTGACTACCGCACTGTATGAGCGCTTCAGCTCGCGCGGCCAGGCGGACTTCGCGGACAAGCTGCTGTCGGCCATGCGCTACGAATTCGGCGGACATCTGGAGAAGGCAGCAGGGAAGTAAAGGCAGGGCCGGGGGTCAGGAGTCAGAGCGACCTGGAATCTGTTCTTCCTCTGGCACAGATCGCGGTTCCGTTTCACTTTGTCATCCTGAGCGCAGCCAGCCAGCATTTGGCCGGCGGAGTCGAAGGACCCCTATACTGGCAGGCTCACTCTCGAGGTAGGGGTCTTCCGGCTCCGCAGCGCAAAGGCGGCGCTACTCCGCTCAGGATGACAATTAATTTTGTTTGGGAGACAAGATGAAAGTTGAAATTCTTCCTGACGAGACTTCCCTGGCGCGCCGTGCGGCCGCGGTGATCGCCAAAGAGGCGCGTGCGGCGGTTGCCGAACGCGGCCGCTTCGTCATGGCGGTCAGCGGCGGCAAGAGTCCCTGGGTCATGCTGGCCGATCTCGCCGACGAACAGGTTCCCTGGGCCAACGTCCACGTGTTCCAGATCGACGAGCGCATTGCGCCTGCCGGCGATCCCGACCGCAATTATGTCCACCTGCGCGACAGTTTGCTGGCGCACGCTCCTATTCCTCCCGGGCAGATTTACGCCATGCCGGTCGAGATGTCCGACTCGGACGCAGCGGCGAAGCAGTATGCACAGACGCTGGAAGGAGTGGCCGGCAAACCGCCGGTGCTCGATCTGGCACATCTCGGTCTCGGCCCCGATGGCCACACGGCCTCGCTCATCCCGGGCGATCCCGTGCTCAACGTGACCGACCGCGATATCGCCGTTACTGGCGTGTACCAGGGGCGCAAGCGCATGACCATGACCTATCCGGTGATCAACCGCGCGGAGAAAATCATGTGGCTGGTCAGCGGCAAAGACAAAGTCGACGCATTCAAAAAACTGCGCGCCGCCGATCCCTCCGTTCCTGCAGGGCGCATCCGGCAGACGCAGGCGCTGCTGCTTGCCGACAAAGACGCAGCGGGAGAGTAAGCCGATTCGGCATAGGCACAGAGGACACTGAGAGCAATTCGTGTCTCTTGCCACCGCCATCATTCATGATGGCGACTGACTCCAAAAGACGATTTCGCATTCGCGCCCGCGAGCCCGACTTCTCACAATTTGTTCACAATTCCGAGACAACTCTGCGTGTGGAAATTGCTATTTTTCGTGCGCGAGATTCGGCAGCACCGCAACACCTGCGGTGTCTTGCACGACGGGGCGAAACACCAAGGAGGCGTTATGGATAACCTCAGATTCCGCATCCGAGCGTGCGAAGTTGTCCTGTTAGTGATCATGGCCGCGGTTCTTCTTCCCGCGCAAACTTTCACCACACTGCATAGTTTTAACGGTACGGACGGCCAGGACCCGATAGCGCCTTTAGTTCAGGCCAGCAACGGAATCCTGTACGGCACGACCCTGGCAGGCGGCACCAGCAATGACGGCACGTTGTTTGAAATCACGACCAGCGGCGCGCTGACCACTTTGCATAGTTTCGATTTGAGCTCTCGCTCGAATGGCATCCAGCCACGCGGCGGCCTGCTTGAGGCCGCGGATGGCAACTTGTACGGCACCACCCTCCATGGAGGGAATGGAGGGGTGGGCACCGTTTTCAAAATTGCTCTCGCGGGCTCGACCAAAACCGTGGCCAGCCTGAATTATCCCGTGGATGGCGCATTGCCTCAGGCGGGGCTCGCGCAGGGCAGAAACGGGATCTTCTTTGGAACCGCCTCGAACGGCGGCAATTTCGGCGCGGGAGCGGTTTACGAGCTGAGTCCCTTCGGCCAGCTGGGCCCACTTTATATTTTTGGATCGAATCAGGCTGACGGCTTCACGCCGATGGCTCCCGTCATCGTGGCGAGCGACGGAAATCTTTATGGCACGGCGTTCGGCGGCGGAGTCCCCGATGGGTGCGGAACAATTTTCAAACTCACCCCAACCGGTACGTTCACTCTACTGCACAGCTTCCTCGCGACGGACGGCTGCCAGCCCGCCGCGGCCCTGGTGCAGGGTGCCGACGGGAATCTGTACGGAACGGCATCTACCGGCGGGGCCAGTGGTTTCAACGCGGGAACATTTTTCAAAATCTCACTTAGCGGTACTTTCACGTTGCTGCATGGGTTCGACGTCACAGACGGCGCCGCGCCAACGGGCGGGCTGATTCAGGCGAGCGACGGCAACTTCTACGGGACCACCCAGGCGGGCGGGGCCCACGGCAAGGGCACCATCTTCAAGGTCACTCCGAATGGTACGGTGACTACTCTGTACAGCTTCTGCTCACTGGACAGTTGCAATGATGGCTCCGTGCCTTACGCGGGGCTGATCCAGGGTAGTGATGGAAACTTTTACGGCACGACCACCATGGGCGGAGCGCATAACGATGGCACTGTCTTCAGCCTGTCGGCAGGACTGACACGTTAAACGACGGGCCCGGCAAGTCGATCGCAACCACAAAAGGTATTGTTCTTCGAATTAAACCGCGTGACAATGTGCGGATGACTTCTTGCGTGCTCCTGATGCCGGGGCTGCGTAGCGTGGTTAATTGGCTTGTTCCGCCAATACCTCCGTCCTCGCAGGTCGCATTCGGCAGCCGCAGGCGCTCTTGCTTGCCGACAAAGACGCAGCGGGAGAGTAACGCCGCATCCGCATAGAGGCACTGAGGGCTAATAGAAACATGTCAGGTACGGCGATTGGCGATCGTTCCGAGCTGGACAATGACCGTCTGCCGTCAGAGAAGAGCAAGATGGCCCGCAAGCTGAAGTCATGTCTGCAAGCCTTGGGGCACTCGCTCCTTGCTCTTGTCGCCGCGCTGGTTGCCGGTTTTAGTTTTCACTCCTTCCTCCGGCCTCTTATGGGACCGCTAAAATACAGAGTGCTGACGGAAACTCCATTGATGATTTTGTTGATGCTGACCGTCATTGCGCTCTGGGGAATTTTGCTCTATTACCGCTGGCGTGATCACCACGCCTTCTATGCCTGGGTGCTGCCCGCGATCTGGTGTCTTTATCTGCTGCTGAGCCGGGGGCCGGCCGTATTCAGGAGTTCGAACGCTCGCGCAGACATGGCGTCCTTCTTCCTCGAGATCTGCTTAGCCTATTCGGCCGGAGCTGTTCTGAGCGCAATGGTCATCCACGGCTTACTGAGGAAACCGGCTCGTTGATTCGCCTCACCTGCGTTACTCTGGTCGCGATGCCGCTCCTGACCATCCTGCTGTCATCGGCCGCGGCCTTGTTGGGCCGATGGATCCAGTTGCATCCCGAGAAGATTCTTCCTCGCGGCCACTTCGCAGAGGACAGTGTCAGTGCGCGAGTTTACCGCGTGCAGATTGCGTGCATGGGCAGCTTTGCAGTTTTCGCCGGAACCTGGAGTGTCGCGCTCAACATCGGCACGCTGTTGATTCACAAATTGCCGATAACGCGTCGCACCGCGTTGTTCGCCGGCGTGGTGCTGGCGATGGCCGCCGTCCTCTATGTGCGCCGGGAGGCCAGGGCGCGGCAACGGCGTGAGTCGAACTCGCCACGAGTGTGGCCATAGTTCCGCCATCCAGGAAGGTCTCCGTGTTCGCGCTCCTGGTCCGGGAGATCATGTGGATTTGCAAGGGGCGAAACTGTCGGAGCTGCTTCTACTGTTGTTCAAAGCTGCTTGATGGGCGAGAATGTCTCGGCCCTTGCATAGAGGAGATATCGATGCTGAAGCGCCCGCTGCTTGTTCTTCTTCTGTCGACCGTTCTGGTCGCGCAGAACTCCACCAAGTCCACTGCGTCCCCGAACTTCGACGGCAAGAGCTGGTGGGACTACATCAAGGTCCTGGCGGCTGACGACATGGAGGGCCGCGAGACGGGCAGCGAAGGGCTGCGCAGGGCGGCGGCATACATCGTCGAGCAGCTGAAGAAAGACGGCCTGGAGCCCGCCGGCGTTGATGGTTTCTATCAGCCGGTAAAGCTGGTGAGCCGCCAGATCGACGAGTCGGGCTCGAGTCTCGCCCTGGTACGTGATGGCAAATCGGAGCCACTGGCGCTGGGACAGGACGCAATGTTCTCGACTCGCGTGGCTCTTGCGCCGGAGACCAGTGCGCCGATGGTCTTCGTCGGCTACGGCCTCAAGGTCCCGGAGAAAAATTATGACGACTTTGCCGGGCTCGACCTGAAAGGCAAAGTTGCGGTGATGATCGCGGGTTCGCCGGCGGAGATGCCGTCGGCACTGGCTTCGCACTACCAGTCGGCCGCCGAGCGATACAAGATACTCCGAGAGCTGGGTGTGATCGGGGTCGTTGCCATCCCCAATCCCGCGTCCATGGACATTCCCTGGAGCCGCATGACGCTGGCGCGCACGCGCCCCAGCATGACACTGGCAGATCCCAATCTCGACGAAACCAAGGGCGTCGGGCTGGTGGTGATTTTCAACCCAGCCGACGCGGAGAAGCTGTTTGCGGGTTCTGACCACACGTTCAGCGAGCTGGCCGGTCTGGCGAAGGACCGCAAACCGCTGCCGCACTTTGCGCTGAGCGCAAGCATCGATGCCAGGACGAAGATGATCGTGAAGGATGTCGACTCCGCCAATGTGGTAGCCAGGTATCCGGGCACTAGTCCCACATTGAAGGACCAGTACGTGGTGCTTTCGTCGCACATGGACCACCTCGGCATCGGCGAGCCCATCAATGGCGACAAGATTTACAACGGCGCCATGGATAACGCCTCGGGCTGCGCGCTGAACATGGATATCGCCGACTATCTGCATCGCACCAACGCCAAGCTGTCGCGATCGGTGTTGTTTGTCTTCGTCACCGGTGAAGAGAAAGGGTTGTTAGGCTCGAAGTATTTCGCCTCGAATCCCACGGTGCCGAAGGCTTCGATGGTGGCCAACATCAATACCGACATGTTCCTGCCCATCTTTCCACTGAAGGTGCTGACCGTGTACGGGCTGGCGGAGTCGGACCTGGGCGACATGGCCAAGCAGGTCGCGGAGGCAAATGGCGTCGGCGTTCAGCCGGATCCTGAACCGCTGCGCAACGCGTTCATCCGCAGCGACCAGTACAGTTTTGTCCGGCAGGGCATTCCGGCGCTGGCCATGAGCGTGGGTTATGCGGCGGGATCGCCGGAAGCGGTGACCGCGAAGAAGTGGCTGACGGAGCGATATCACGCGCCGTCGGACGATCTGGACCAGCCAGTGGATTTGCAGTCGGCTGGGAAGTTCGAGGACATCGTTGAGGGATTGACGGTGAAGGTCGCCAACAATCCACAGAAGCCGGAATGGAAGAGCAACAGTTTCTTCAAGCGGTTTGCGGGGGAGAGCGCAAAGTAGAAGGACCGAGCCCGGAGGGCGGCGATGCCGTTAGCCCAGGATGGAGCGAAGCGGAATGCTGGATAAGCTTGCGTAATAAAGCTGAGCCGGCTTTAGCCGGCGCCTGGCTGTCGTCCCTACGGGACTTGGATTCCGTATCCACGTGAACCCAGCATTCCGCCCTGCGGCTCCATGCTGGGCTAGATTATTCCGCCCTTCGGGCTGGCGTGATACGACCCGTGGAGCCGAGCGGTCCGCTCACTCGCGCCTTCCGAGTGTGTGAGCCGCCACCGCCAAATATGCGCTCAGGCTCTCTCCCAACGGCGCTGTCCTTGCCCCGAATACAGCTCCTATCGAACGCAGCAGCATGCCTTTCACAATCGCGAGCCGAAGCAGAAACACTTGTCCGCCGGAAAAATGTTTGCGTGCATAACGCAACATATTTTCGTACCAGAAGATCTGCTTTGCTCGGAACGACAGCTGCCCCACACTGTGGGCACCGCCGTGCCGGAAGCGTGCTTCGGGGCAGTAGAAGATCCGCGAGCCCTGATCGCGCAGCCGCTTGCATAAATCGACGTCCTCGAACCAGACAGGGAAGAACCGCTCGTCGAACCCGCCAACTTTGTTCCATGCAGTGCGTCTGACCGCCAGGCATGCCCCGGCCGGTTGCTCCACTTCCTGCTGCCGCGAGTACTCGGCGTCGAGGCAGCGATATCGCCGGTTTATCGGATTGCCCGGCCACATCCGGTTCGCCAGGGTGACCTCGAAGATCAGGGCCCACAGCGTGGGAAGGCGGCGAAACGCGAATCCTCGAGCAGGCTGGCTGTCAGTCTCCAGCAAAGCTCCGCCGACAGCGGCCGCAGCGGTCGATTCCATGCAGCGCAGCAGCGCGGCAACCGCTCCCGGCTCGGCGATCGAGTCGGGATTCAGGATCAGCAACGCATCGCCGCCGGCATCGCGTGCAGCCTGATTTACCGCCGCACCGAAGCCGCGATTCTGCTCATTGGCGATGAGGCGTACCGGATGCCAGGCGGCAAATTCTTCGACCCGCCGAACCGTCTGGTCTGCCGAAGCATTGTCGACAACGATGATCTCGCAATCCTCATGGGCCAGCGCCTCCAGGCAGGCGGCGATGGCGGCGCCAGAGTTATAGGTGACGACAATAGCGGTGCAGCGCATAGTTTTCAGGGAACGACGCATTATAATCGTGCGGGCGCGGAAGGATGCGCGGAAGCCGCTGCGCAACTATTAACTCGTGTCATCCTGAGCGCAGTTGAAGGACCCCTATACTGGTCAGGTCGTGCCAAGGTAGAGGCCTTCGGCTCCGCGGCGCAAAAGCGGCGCTACTCCGCTCAGGATGACACAAGTGGTTTCGGTTGCCCCATCCTCATCGCCATCTTTTGGCGATAGGGTGAGAGTCGCGTGAAGAAGCTGGTGCTCAAGGTAAAATTTCGGGTGGTATAGGGGTCCTTCGACTCCAGCGCGGAAGCCGCGCCTGCGCTCAGGATGACACTTGTTGTGGGCACGGCACTCCGCCAGGATGAAATGATTGAGACGCGGCGCAAAAGCGGCGTCCTCGGGATGACAGAATTGATGTCCAATGCCGTAATCACTGTAGCCGGGAACAGGAACTTGCAGATTATCGAGACCGCATTGCCGGGAGTCGTGATCGTCCAGCCGCGAGTCTTCGCCGACCCGCGTGGCTTCTTCATGGAAACCTACCGCCAGAACGTGCTGGCCGAGGCCGGCATTCGCGACAACTTCGTACAGGACAATCATTCGCGCTCGGCGAGGGGCGTCTTGCGCGGTCTGCACTATCAGCTGCGCACTCCGCAGGCGAAGTTGTGCCGCGTGGTGCAGGGCGAGGTGCTGGACATTGCCATCGACATCCGGTTGGGCTCGCCGACCTTCGGCAAATGGGTCAGCGTCGTGCTCTCGAGCGAAAACCACGCGCAGCTCTACATCCCCAAGGGCTTCGCCCACGGATTCGCTGTGCGCTCGGAAACCGCCGACTTCCTTTACAAGTGCAGCGACTACTTTGACGCCGGCGACGATCGCGGGGTGTTGTGGAACGATCCTGCGATCGGCATCGACTGGGAGACGCCGTCGCCCATCCTCTCCGACAAGGACCAACGTTACCTTCCGCTCAGCCAAATCGCGCACGATCAGTTGCCGCGTTACGAAGGATGACTTCCATCCCATCATGCCAACGACAAGCGGGCCGGAGACGCCGGCCGTGAGAATCCTCATTACCGGAGCCAACGGACAGGTGGGCTGGAACCTGCAGCGCACGTTGTCGCCATTGGGCGATGTGGTTGCGCTCTCACGCGATCAGCTGAACTTGTCGAATCTGGACGCCGTTGCCCAGGCCGTGCGAGACACCGGTGCGAACCTGGTGGTCAACGCCGGCGCCTACACTGCCGTTGATAAAGCGGAGAGCGAGCCGGAGCTAGCGCGCGTGGTCAATGCCCTGGCACCCGCACGCATGGCGGAAGAGCTGGCGCGCAGCGGAGGAACGCTGATTCATTACTCCACTGACTACGTCTTCGACGGCACTAAGGACGGCGCGTATGTCGAAGACGATCCTACGGCTCCGTTGAACGTTTATGGTCAGACGAAACTGGAAGGCGAGCAGGCCATCGCCGCCTCGGGATGCGCTTACGTGATTCTGCGGACCAGCTGGGTGTACGACATTCGCGGCAAGAATTTTCTGCGGACGGTGCTGCGCCTGGCGCGCGAAAGGGAAGAGCTGCGCATGGTGGGCGATCAATTCGGCGCGCCGACCTGGGCTCGGGCCATCGCCGAAGCAACTTTGGTCATCGCCGTCCAACTACTGCGCCGCAGAAACACGCTTGACGCACAAAGCAGGGCCGACGGGGGAATTTTCCATCTCACCGCCGCCGGGCAAACGTCGTGGGCGGAGTTCGCCGACGCCATCATCAAGGAATACGACGACTGCTGCTCCTGGCCTGCCGATAGCGGCGAGTTCGGCCAGCCGCTGAAGGTGAAGAACATCGTTTCGATTGCTACGGCCGAGTATCCCACACCCGCGAAGCGGCCGTTGAATTCGGTGCTGTCGAATGCGAAGGTGCAGGCGGTTTTCGGCATCGCATTGCCGGAGTGGCGCAGCCAGTTGCGGCTTGCCATGCAGGACGCAATTCGCTGATAATAATGGGTAATCTTTTGTCAAACTTCTCATCCCCCTGAAATCATTGGGTTCAATTCACCACGGAGGCACGGAGAACACGGAGAAGAAGTTCTTCTTTTGATCGACTCCGTGCTCTCGGTGTACGTGTTCGCCATAACCCACATGAACGGAGACCTATGAAGGGCATAGTCCTGGCAGGCGGAATCGGCTCGCGCCTGGCACCACTGACGCGCGTCACCAATAAGCACCTGCTCCCGGTGTACGACAAACCCATGATCTTTTACCCGTTGCAGATTCTGGTCGACGCCGGCATCCGCGACATCCTCATCGTTACCGGCGGCCATAATGCCGGCGACTTCCTTCGCCTGCTGCAGAACGGAAAAGAGTTTGGCCTGCAGCAGTTGAGCTTCGCCTATCAGGAAGGTGAGGCGGGCATTGCTGACGCTCTGCGGCTGGCCGAGCCCTGGGCCCGCGGCGACAAAATCTGCGTCGTGCTGGGCGACAACATTATTGAAGGCGACATCAAGGAAGCGGCAACGAAGTTCGAGGAGATGGAACAAGGCGCGATGGTGATGTTGAAAGAGGTCACCGATCCCGAGCGCTTCGGAGTGCCGGTCTTTGAGAATGGCCGCATCATCCGCATCGAAGAGAAGCCTAAGAAGCCGCAGTCGTCCTACGCCGTTATCGGCGTGTACTTCTACGATGTCAGCGTCTTCAACCGTATCCGCCGGCTCAAGCCTTCCGGCCGCGGCGAATACGAGATCACCGACGTCAACAACAGCTACATCGAGGAGGGCACGCTGCATCACACCGAACTCAAGGGCTGGTGGACCGATGCCGGCACGTTCGAATCGCTGTGGCACGCCAGCAACATGGTCCGTGAAAAGGTCCTGCGCGGCGTGAAAGAAACAGCCGGAGTGCGTGGCGCATGAAGCTACTGGTCACGGGCGGCGCGGGATTTATTGGCTCGAACTTCGTTCATCAGACGATCGCCAGGCATCCGGACTGGAAGCTGGTGGTGCTCGACAAGCTAACCTATGCGGGCAACCTGAAGAACCTTGAGCCTGAGCTGGGCGAAGGCCGTTGCGCGTTCGTGCAGATGGACATCTGCGACCGCGGCATCGTCGAGCAAGTACGCGGCTGCGATGCGGTGATCCATTTCGCCGCTGAAAGCCACGTGGACCGCAGCATCGAGGACGCGTCGGCATTTGTGCAGACCAATGTCGATGGAACACACAACATGCTGCAGGCCTGCCGTGCGGCGGGAGTTCCGCGCTTCGTGCACGTCAGCACCGATGAAGTCTATGGAAGCCTTGGCGACGAAGGGTTATTCAGCGAGACCTCGCCCATCCAGCCGAACAGCCCGTACTCGGCGACCAAGGCCGCTTCCGACCTGCTGGTGCTTGCTTACGTTCACACCCATAAATTTCCTGGCGTGGTCACGCGATGCTCCAACAATTACGGGCCGTACCAGTTTCCCGAGAAGTTCATTCCCCTGATGATTGCCAATGCGATGGCAGGGGAGAAGGTTCCGGTATACGGCAAGGGCGCCAACGTTCGCGACTGGATTCACGTGGACGACCATTGCGGCGCGTTGCTGACGGTGCTGGAGAAGGGCCGCGAGGGCGAAGTCTACAACATCGGCGGCGGCTGCGAGATGAAGAACATCGACGTGGTGAAGCTGATCCTGAAGGCGCTGGGCAAGGGCGAAGAGCTGATCCAGTACGTCACCGACCGTCCCGGCCACGACCTGCGCTACGCCATTGATTGCACCAAGCTGGAGCGCGAGTTGGGATGGACGCCGCAGGTGAAGTTCGAAAAGGGCCTGGCCGAGACCATCCAGTGGTACCGCGACAATCAGGAGTGGCTGAACGACGTCCGCAGCGGACAATACCGCGATTATTACCAGCGGCACTACACCCAGCGGGAAAAGACGTTTGCGGGGTGAGACAGAGTTTTCACCACGGAGGCAGCAGAGAGACAGCGGAGACTTTGGTTGCGGAATCCTGGGTAAGCGGGTTGAAAAGGGCGAAAAGCCAGCTTCAGCCGGCGGAATATGCTACAAACGGCTTCGACAGTCATGATCCGACCCCTCACCTTTTTCGTTCTGTCGCAATTGCTTTGCGCGATTGCCGCCGCACAAACAGCGGCTTCACCGCAACCACTCCTCGACAATGAATTCGTTCGCGTAACGCGCGTTTCGCAGCCTCTCCATCCGAACGACGACACAGACCGCGCGCTGGTGCAGCTTTCCGGCGAGACGGCAACATTCATTCCGAAGGGTTCTGCCATTCACGTCACGAGCCCCGTTGATCCAAACGATCTGATCGTTGAGCTAAAGAACCATTGGGATGTCGAGGTGAAGCCGTGCGCCTACCCTAAGCAATGCACGCACGAGACACGGATGGGAGGTGAAACGGTTGCATGGTCGACGACCTTGTTCACCAACGGCTTCGTCACCGCCACGACGCACCGCCTGGCACTTCATGCAACGCTCGACAGCTCCTACTACACCGCCAAGGGTAGCGATCGTATTTTGATCATTCCATTTACGACCTTCCGTGCGAATTTCGGTGGGATTGATGAGAGCCTGACGCCGGGCGAGCCTTATTTCACGAAAGGAATCGAGGTGGAGGTAACGGCACCGGACGCTGAGACACGCTGGCTCGTGTTACGCATCAATACACCGGAGCGGTGACGTTGTACAGCTGCCGTCCCTACGGGACTCTGGCCTTGTTGTCGGGTTAACCCAGCACTCCGCTACGCTGCGTGCTGGGCTAGATTATTCCGCCCTGCGGGCTCACGACTTCGGCCCTTCGGGCTTGGTCATCAGCCGTTCGGGCTTGGGTTGATGCGACCTGTGGAGCAATGCGAAAGGATGAAATCCCACCCTCTCGCCAAAAACGGGCGAGCAGGATGGGGCACCCGGACATGCCGATCCGGCGTTCCATCGACGAACTAAGCCCGGGTGCCCCCACTCATTCGCGGTTTTCGAATGAGTGGGAGACGGCGAAACGCACACCGAATCTAACTCTCCCGCCGCACACCCGCGTGAAGGTATCCATACTCCCGTCGCGGCAAGGTTGTTGCGATAATCACCGCGACGATCAGCAGCACCGCAACTACGAAGATGCTGCCTTCCGGGCCGGTCGTGCCTCCGCTTAGAATCGGCTTGCCCACGGGATGAGTTGCCAGCAGGTGGTGCTGGATCATCAGTCCGCTATCGGCCACGCCGTAGAGAAACGATTGCGACCAATCCCACGCCATATGGAATCCGATGGCCCACCACAGTGAGCCGGTGCGCCACAGGCTGTAGCAGAAGACCAGCCCCGCCGATCCGGCCGACAGCAGCCCAATAGGCGACTCGCCAGGGTTGCCGCTATGACCGAGGCCGAACAGGATGGAGAAGCAAAGTGCGGCGGTCCAGAAGCCCAGCGCTTCGCTATGGCGGGTCTTGAAGATTGCCGCGTAGAGGCCGGCAATGCCGCGCGTCAGCGTGTACTGCATGTAGCCGCGCGTGAGGTACTCCTCCAGCAAACCGACCAGCAAGAATCCGAACAGCCACATCGCTCCGTAGCGCACTGCATCGAGGCCAAACAGCAGGCGTCCGTCGATGACCAGCATTCCGGTCTTCCACAAAGTGCCTACCAGCAGCGAGAGACAGACAAATCCCCAGGCCGCACCAGTGAAGAAGAGTGGCGCTTTGCGGCTGCCGCCCAGCCCATAAACAGAGTTGGGCCGGCGCTCGATCTTCGACATGATCCAGGTCACGAAGGCAATGGCCAGGAATGGAAGGAGTTCGTTGAGAATGGCAAATGTCGCGCCCAGCTCCGTCTCCGGCTTGTGCGTTGGCGGATGGATTTTGACGGCGACCAGGTGAATGCCGTACATCAAGGCGGCGAGAATCCCCAGGAAAATGGCCAGGCTCCAGCCGGCACGCAGACCGTCTTTGCCGATGAAAATCGTGCGAGCTAGCGAGGGTTCCGGCGGGGGAAAGGGTTCGCCGACGTTCGTACCGGCATCGGGACTAGCGAGCTGATTCGTAGATTCAAAGTTCAAAGGGCGTCCTCATTCACTCACAATGTCATACGTATCGTGGGGCTCAATTGTTCCACCCCGGTGGCCAGTTGAGTCAGACTCTCCCGCGCCTCTCCAGTTGCGAAATGGTAGCGCGTTTAAGCCGGGCTGAACAGATGGCTGGGAAAGATCGCACCGCTCCTTCGCCCCCTGCGAACTGGAGTCGCGTGGCGCGTCGATGGATTGAACACCGGATTGACCACCGGCGCCTCCTTTAATCTTGCTCACGTACAATCATCCCCATCATGCAGCCGGAAGAGCGCAGCGCGACCGCTACGACCGCCCTCACAGGGTCGGTGCTAGCGCTCATCCTGCACGACATTGCCGAAGAGATCCGGCTGGAACCGTTGCGCCAGATTCTGGGCGCGCGCCGGGTTGAGCACGGCTTCAAGCATGCTACTCCGGAATACGTTCGCTTCGAGGAGCCGCCGGTGATCGAGCAGTTGGGTCCGGTCGTGCTCAGCAGCGGTGAGAGCCTGTCGCCGCAAATCAAGTATTACGAATACGGCGTCATCAGCGTGGTGCTGGAATTTCCTTTCGAGTGCGATTGGGACGGGCTGGTGCGGCTGGCGTCGCGCTGGGTACCGAGCGCCGAGTTGGAGCAGCAGGCGCAGCAGATCGTTCGTGGCCGGCTCGACAAAATTGCGCCGGCCATCGTGCGGCCTTATGCGGAGTGGTTGAGCGAAGACTATTACATCTTCCACCTGAGCCACATTGCCGGCGATCCGCAAGGCATCGACGTCGTCAAAGAACACGGGCCGCAGATTGCGCAGATGCTTCTCGGCGAGCAGGTGTCATTGGCGCGCAGCATCAACGAAGACACGCTGCATTCCAGCGTCTTCTACTATCCGAATGACCTGGTCACCGTGGGATGGAATGCTGCGCTGGTTTATGACACGCCGGCAGGCGCGCAGGCCGCCATCCAGATCCTGGAATACGCCAATTCGCAGCTGCTGGAATTTCGCCACTACGACGAGCTGCTGACGCGCGAGCTGGCGGGCGTCTATGCCAGCCTGAAGCATAGTGCCGGTATTGTGCGGCGCTGGAAGATGCGCTCGGAGGCGATGCGGCTGAACGGCGTCACGGTTGAAGTGACCGAACTGGTCGAGCGCGCCGATAATGCGATCAAGTTTGTCAGTGACATGTATTCGGCGCGGCTGTACCGGCTGGCGGCCGCGAAGGTCGGCGTGCCCGAGTACAAGGACCTGGTCAACGAGAAATTGAAGACCGCCGAAAATCTCTATCGCTTCCTGATCGACGAATTCCACCAGAGCCGCGGCTTCGTGCTGGAGGTGATGGTGGTGATTATTTTGATTATCGAACTGGCGTACGTGTTCAAGGGCAAAGGGTAGAGGCCGGAAGTTATTCTGGATACTTCTTCTCGAAATCGGTCCACCGCCATCGGCCGTTGAGATCGCTCCGGGGGCAGAGGACCTCCGACTACGGCGGCCTCCGCTCAGGATCACGCCTGATAAGAAATCCCGCCCGAATAAAAATCGAGTTCGTCGCGGCGCCACCCACCCTCTCGCCAAAAGAGGGCGAGGAGGATGGGGCACCCGCACTAACCAACTGACCCCGACCACTAATCACTGACAACTGACAACTGTACTTACTTAATTACCAGCAGGTCGTTTTTCACGTTGAACACGTTCGGAATTTCCTTCACGGTAATGCCGGCGAGGTCCCTGTCGCCCTGGCTATCCACAAACCCTTTTAGTGTCACATTCGAATTGCGCACGATAATGTGGATGCTCGGCGCGGCCTCCCAGAAGTATTGCGACAGCCCGCCCGTGTTGTTGAGCTTGCGATAGACCTGTTCGCGGATCTCGCGATCGAACGGCGCCGGCGGATCAACGGTGATGTTGTTGATGACCTTTTCCACGCCTTCAATGCTCTTCACTGCGCGCTCAGCCTCCACCTTCGTCTGCGCGTGATCGCTGGTCAAGCTGCCGCTCAGGGTTACGGTGCGGCCTTGTACGCTGTATTCCAGATCATCGAAGAGCGAGTAGTAGGGCAGCATCAACAGCTCGTGGCGAACTTCCGTGGCAATCTTCATTTCCGTGGGATGGCCGTTCGCGGGGAGCTTGTTTCCGAAGCCGGCAACCACCGGACCGTTGCTGCTGATGACGGGCTCCGACGACAGGTCCGTCTGCGCCGAGCCGGTTTGTACGGTTTGCGATGTTTGCGCTACCGCTCCCGCTGTCAGTGCCAAGAGCAGGCCAAATAGCACGAGTTTTTGCATGATCCAGCTTTCCTCCACTTGCTGCTGATTGGATGTCTATAGAAGGGCGCAGGTTCGAGCGCATATCACGAATTCGAACCCTTACAAACGTTGATGGAAGCTGAGACTGTCGGCAAAAAAAATGCGGCGGTCATGAGGCCGCCGCTTTGCCCAATCCCCGGAGGGTTTACTTCACGACTTGCAGATCGTTCTCCACCTGGAAGGCGTTGGGGATCTCTTTGGCAGTAATCGCTGCCAGGTACTTGTCCCCTGTGGTATCGACGTAGCCTTTCAGCGTGATGTTCTGGTGGAGAACGATGATGTGGATGCTGGGCGCGGCTTGCCAGAAATATTGCGACAGTCCGCCGCGGCGTACCAGTTGGGCATAAACCTGGCGCCGCAGTTGTTCGTCGAACGGAGCGGGCGGCAGAACCTGGATGTTATTGACTACGCTCTCCACACCCTCGATACGTGCGACCGCTTTCTGCGCGTCTTTCTTGGTTTGAGAATGAATGCTGGTGACGCTGCCGCTGAGAGTTACGGTACGACCTTGCACGCTATATTCCAGATCATCAAAGAGGGAATAGTAAGGCAGCATGAGGAGTTGATGCCGCACTTGTCCGGCGATCTTTTCCTCGCTGGGATCGCCGTTGGGCGGAAGGTTCTTGCCGAACCCGGCTACGACGGGTCCGTTGCTGCTGATCACCGGTTCCGATGCTGTATTGGATTCCAGCGCGGAGCCGGACTGTAGGGTTTGGTTGTTTTGCGCTACCGCCCCTGCCGTGAACGCAAAGAGCAGGCTCAATAGCACCAGTCTTTTCATACTTCCTACCTCCGTAGGTACTGCTTTTGATGAAGGTAAGAACCCGCCAGCTTCGCATTTCATGTTGCAACACGCGAGTCTTTACAAAACGTAATAGAACGGAAAAGGCGGCGCTGGCGATTGCCATTCAGTAATCAGCGCTTAGCGCGTGGCCAGTGGCAAGCGGGAATTAGCGGACAACAATTTGAAAAGAGAGCCGGGCCTCGTGGCCGGAAAAGCTGCAGCCGCGGCGAATAGGAAAATGCCGCGGTCGGGATGGAAGAGCGCAGATGGTAACCCAGCGTTTACGGCTGGGTGAAGGTCACGATCTCTACAATCCAGACGCAACAGCATGTTACGCGGCTTGTCCCTCATATCGTTGCTCCGTAAGTGGTTGGCAGCTTATAATTTAGGGTTGCTCACGGGTCGGTAACGCCCATGCCGGCCGCAATTCATGCGAACGTACGCGGATCCTCCGCGTCGGAGTCTTCAATGACAAAACGTGCTCTTCTCCTATTGTGTCTCCTCGCCCTCGGCCTCGGCGCTCTCAGTTACGCCGACGAAGGCATGTGGCTGTTCAACGCATTTCCCAAAGACAAAGTGCAAGCGAAGTATGGCTGGGCGCCCGATCAGGCCTGGCTCGATCACGTCCGGCTTTCTTCGGCGCGCGCGCCCAACGGCTCGTCTTCATTCGTCTCCGCCGACGGCCTCATCTTCACCAATCATCACATTGCGCAGGAGTGCATTCACGATCTTTCCACCGGCGGCAAGGACTACATGAAGAACGGCTTCTACGCGGCCACGCAGGCCGACGAAGCTAAATGCCCAGGCATGGAATTTCTGGTGCTGCAGGGTATCGATGATGTGACCGCGAAGGTCAACGGCGCGGTGCAGCCAGGCATGTCCACCTCCGACGCGGGCAAGGCGCAGCGGCAGGAGATGACCACGCTGGAGAAGGAATGCTCCAGCGGCGACATTCGTTGCGACGTTGTGACCCTGTACTCGGGTGCGATGTACAACCTCTACAAGTACAAAAAGTATGACGACATCCGGCTGGTGTTTGCGCCGGAGTTTTCCATCGCCTTCTTCGGCGGCGACCCCGACAATTTCGAGTATCCCCGCTACGATCTCGACATCTCGTTCTTCCGCGCTTATGAGAACGGGCAACCGGCGAAGACGCCGAACTTTCTGAAGTGGCAGCCCAATGGCGCCAGCAACGGCGAGCTGACGTTTGTCTCCGGACATCCCGGCCGCACCGGCCGTCTGCTGACCATGGATCAGATGGGCTTCCTGCGCGACTACCAGTACCCGCTGCAGCTTCAGTCGTACAAGCGGCGCATCGAAGTGCTGCAGAAGTTCAGCGCCGAGTCGCCGGAGAACGAACGCGAGGCGCAAAGCGATGTGTTTGGTCTGCAAAATTCCCAGAAGGCCGTCACCGGCTATCTTGGCGGCCTGACGGACAAAGACCTGATGGCCGGCAAGGCTGCTGATGAAAAAAGCCTGCAGCAGTTCGTGAATGCCGATTCCACCCGCAAGCAGGAGTTCGGCGATCCGTGGTCGCAGATTTCGAAAGCGGTCGATGTGCAGAAGCAGATTTACAAGCAGCTGCTGTACCTGGATGCGATGGGCGGTTTCCGCGGCGATCTGGCGCGTTATGCCCGCTACATTGTTCGCGCAGCCGACCAGAAGCAGAAGCCGAACAACGAGCGCATCCGGCAATATTCGGATTCGCAGCTGCCCACGCTGGAGACGCAGTTGTTCTCCACCGCTCCTATCTACAAGAACCTCGATCAGGTTTTGCTGGCGGAAAGTCTCGCCGAAATGCGCGATGTACTCGGCGCCGACAATCCTGATGTGCAGAAGGCGCTGGCAGGGAAGAGCCCGGAAGAGCGCGCCAAGGAAGTGATCGAAGGCACGAAGCTGGAAGACGTCGCCTTCCGCAAGCAGTTGTATGAAGGCGGCGCGGCTGCAGTCAACGCCAGCACCGATCCCATGATCGTCATGATGCGCGAGATCGAGCCCGACGCTGCTGCCATCCACGAGCGCGATGAAGACCAGGTGCAGGCTGTGTTGCGTCAAAGCGGTGGCGAGATTGGGAAAGCCCTGTTCGCGCAAAAGGGCCTGAGCGTGCCTCCGGACGCGACCTTCACCCTGCGGTTGAGCTACGGTCCAGTCGAGGGGTACAAGCTGAACGGGAAAGACGTTTCCTGGTTTACCACCATGGGCGGAGCTTACGAGCATGCCGCCGATCATGGCAGCAAGCCACCGTATGAGCTTCCCGACAGCTGGATCAACTCGAAGCCGAAGATCAACCTGAAAACCGTCTACGACACGGTGTCGACGTCGGACATCATCGGCGGCAACTCAGGTAGCCCGGTCATCAACAAGGCGGGTGAAGTGGTGGGCATCATCTTCGATGGCAACATCGAGTCGCTGGCCTGGAACTTCGCCTACACCGACAAAGTAGCGCGCGCGGTCGAAGTGGATTCGCGCGGGATTACCGAGTCGCTGAAGAACATTTACCACGCTGACGCGCTGCTGAATGAACTGATGGGCCCGGCAGGCAGTTCGATGAAGCCGAACCCCACCACGAAGATGAGGAAGCCAACGAATCGCGCGCCGCAGCAGTAAGGCTGTGGTTAGCAGTACGTAGTTCGAGAATCGTGGTGTGGATGACCGTTCGAGGCGCGCCTTCGGCTGGAGCGGGGTTTTGTTATTGAACCCACGAATTAATACACCGTTCACGCATAAAGATCCGCCATTGAACGGTGCGCACTCACCGGCGATCACGGCTTAACCATATCGAGGTGTCATCCGGCGCGCAAATGCGGCGCTTTTGCGCGCAGGATCGACGGACCTCGATATGGTTAAGCCGCGGATGGTGACTGTTCAAGAATCGTTTGAATGAGCGGGTATCGTGGATGGTGAACAGTGAAGTAATCCCGCGTTCAGGAACGAAAGGCGCGACCGAAGCCGCGCCTTCTATCTACATCCACGAACCGCGATTCTGAACTACGAACCAGGATCTATGATCCCCGACCTACGGTATTTATGCCGCGGTTGCCTTCTGCTCCATGGCGGTCTGCTCTTGCATCTCCGCATCGGTCTGCGGCGCGTTCTGATGCATCTCGCGATAGTGCTTCGGAGTGGCTCCCACCAGGCGACGGAAGACGCTGGTGAAATGGCTTTGCGTTTCGAAGCCGACGAGGGTTGCAATTTCGGCCAGGGCGGTGCGGGTGGCGCGAAGATGTTCCTGCGCCCGCTCCACCCGTTGCCGCATGACGTACTGGTGCGGTGTGGTGCCAGTGCTCATCTTGAACAGCTTAGAGAAGTAGTACTGGCTCATGCCCACGGTCTGCGCGAGCTCGGCGACGGACAGATCGCGCGCAATGTTTTCGCGTATGTGTGAGAAGACGCGTTGCAGGCGGCGCGGGGGCAATCCACCCACGACCTCGATGGGAGCAAGTACCGCTTCCAGATAGGAGTCCACCACCTCGTCGGCAACGTGGTCCTGTAGGGAGTGGAGTGCCAGCACCAGAACGTTCATGCCTTCGGTTTTGGCGCCGACGTGGGCGGAATAAGCGTCATGGCAAAGCGCGGCGCGAACGCCCGGCACGCGGTTAGCAGCCACCGAGGCTCCGACGCCGCGACTGCTGATGATGATGCCGCGCTCGGCATCGTGCCGTAAGACCGAGAGCGCCACCTGCTCGGCATAATCAGACCTTGCCTGTTCCTGGACCATGGGAGCTGAGTCCAGAACTTCATGTCCGTTGGAAACCAGCCTTCCAGTCAGCCGTTCCTTCGCCTGCTGTGCTGCTTCGTCTGAAGCGATTGCGATTCGCACTTCTGTTCCTCCTAAAGAAACTCAATTTGAAATACCGCAGTGGATTCCCGTGGACCCTGCTGATCGATTCAACTTGCCCGGTAAGACGTCGCTACGTCTTTTGCGGTTCCGGACAAATCACTCTGGCTCGAAATTCGACGGCATGGACGGGACATTTCCCGCACATAGCCGGCTGGGCGCGCCATTTGCTCGACCAGGTATTGATTCATCACATCAGAGCAGCGCAATGTCGCACCGCCTTGGCGCAATTCGTTCAACAACGTCTGCCCTCTGGCGTCCATCGCGGTTACGCCGCAGAGGTCAATCAGGAGCGACGACCTGCCGCTGATATGTTTCGCGCTGACCCTTCGCAGTTCGTCCACCCAAGGACCGACCAGGCGGCCCTCTACTACCAGCGAGAGATTGCCTTGATCCTGCTCGAGGCTGATCCGCAACACCTGTTGTCCTCCCGCACTCCCTGCGTTCGCGGCGCTTTACAGCAAACCGATAACGCCAAACCGATGGCCCCAGCGACCCGGCGAACCACCTCTCCTAAGTCATTCGCGGGTCGCTGAAATCAGGAGCGATTACGAGAAGAGCAAGATTCCTTCCATCTGCCGCCGGATCCGCCGGCATTAGGCCAACGAGATAAGTGGCTAATCATGTGTCGTTTAAGAAGCTTTATTCAAGTTTCAGTGCAGTGGCAGTTTGCGCCGTGTCAAATACAAGTGTCAGATTTACGACATCAATGTCGGAGGTCCGACACTCAATTAAGACGTAAAGACTTCCGGCCGCATGATGTGCAGCTTCTCCATGCGATACAGCAACGAAGTTCGCTTCATGCCGAGTCGTGCGGCGGCGCCGGCCGGTCCGCCGATCACCCAATTGGATTTCTGCAGCGCATCGAGGATGTGCTGGCGTTCCATATCGCGCAAAGTCGTGCCTTCGACGTTTGCTGGCGCCGCAGCCACGTCGGAGTCGAGCTTGAACTCCGCCAGCGGAGCGCGTAGCTCACCTTCGGTCGTAAGAATCACCGCGCGCTCGATGAAGTTTTGCAACTCGCGCACATTGCCCGGCCAGGAATAGCGTGTCATCTCCTCCAGGGTGTGTTGCGGGATGCTGTGTACATTCCGGTTCATGCGGCGTGCGTACTTGCTGGTGAAGTAGCGCGCCAGCAGCGGAATGTCCTCCTGGCGATCGCGCAACGGCGGCAGGCTGATGGGGAAGACGTTCAGGCGATAGAACAGGTCGCTGCGAAACGTGCTTTGCGCAACCATCGCACTCAGGCTGTGATTCGTGGCCGCGATGACGCGGACATCGACCTTCTGGGTCGCCGTCCCGCCCAGGCGCTCGAACTCCTGCTCCTGCAGAACGCGCAGCAACTTCGGTTGCAGCTCCAGCGGAATGTCGCCGATCTCGTCGAGGAACAGCGTGCCCTGGTGCGCCAGCTCGAATCGGCCGATCTTGCGCGCGATGGCGCCGGTGAATGCGCCTTTCTCGTGGCCGAAGAGTTCGCTCTCCAGCAGGCCCATGGGGATGGCGGCGCAGTTGATTTTGACGAAGGTGCGTTCGCGCCGGGAACTGCGGTCGTGAATGGCGCGGGCAATCAGCTCCTTGCCGGTTCCGGTTTCGCCTTCGATCAGGACAGTAGATCCGGTCGGCGCGACGGTCTCAACCTGTTGTAAGACGGACCGCAGAGCCGTGCTGTATCCCACGATGTCCTCGAAGTCCTGCTCGGCGCGAATCTCGTCTTCCAGGTAGGACTTCTGCTCGCTGACGCGTTCGGCACTCTCGGAAAGCTTGCGATGTTCCAGGGCGTTCTTGACGCCGATGGCGACCTGCTGCGCGACTTGCCAGAGAAACTCCAGATCGGCGAGGGTGAACGCGTTCTCCGTGCGGCTGCCGAGTGTCAGGACGCCAACCGTCAGGCCGGCGTCTTTGACCACCAGCGGAAGAACCATGCTGCAGCGCAGACCTTCCGCATCGATGAGCTGCATCCGGGTCGGACTGAACGGCACGTAATCGGGACCGCTGCCGACGAGCATCGGCTTCCCGGTACGAAAAGCTGTGCCGGGGTTGGAGCCGCTCAGGGGCAGAAGCATGTCCTGATGCACAAAGCCACGGCCCTCGGGAAAGTCGAGCGCGTAAACCCGCAACTTGTCCGAGGATTGGCCGTCGGGAATCAGCAGGGCAGCGGAATCGTGTGAAACCAGCCGGCGCAAACTGGTAGAAATTGCGTGAAAAAGATCGCGCAGTTCGAGGTTGCTGACCACGCTATTGTTCACTTCCAGGACCAGCTGCAGCCGGTCGCGCTCTCTGGCCAGCTCCTTCTGCAGGCACAATCCTTCGTCGTAGTGCAGCGCATTATCGAGCGCGACGGCGACCTGTGCGGCGACCAACTTTCCGAATTCCAGTTCCTTCTCGCTGTATCCACCATCGGCGGCGCGCCCGAAAGCCAGTGATCCGACCCGGCGATGCGCCGTGGTCAAGGGGAAAACACAAAGCGAGTTCACTCCATGCTGATACAGAACCTGGTAGGCCATCGGCCACCGACGCAACTCCCCGGAAGAGACGAAATTGCGCACCGACTGTGTTTTCCATACTTCGCCACCGGGAGATTGTTCCACCGGTATAGCCAATTCTGTTGGGGCATCGCCATCGGACGAAGACTGGAGCACGTGAATTCGCATGCAGTCCTGCTGGTCGTCGCGCACGGCTACACTCAAGTAGTGGAAGCCCAGCAGCTGGTGCAGCGACTCAGCCATGTGGTTGAAGAGTTCGGATAAATCGCGGTGCGAGGCAATCACACGAGACACTTCCATCAGCGCCAGGTATTTGCGTGCGAGGGCTTCGACTTCCTTGGTCATCGTGATATGACGAAGCGGCGTGTCAAATTCGTGTCGATCAGAGGAGAGGGCTGCTCCCCTGAACTGGCTTGGGAAGATTTTTGCAGTGCCCCACAATTCCATAAGCATTCAACGCTGGCGGTCGTGCCAGATCCTGCTTGTGGTTCATGATAACGCCTGCGGAAGTTCCGAAAAATGCCCAGCAACATCACTTAACATATCTTTACGCAATACTTTACAAACTGTTGAATCAGTCCAGGTACAGGTCCGGACTTGGCCGGGACATCGGTGCGGCGCACGGATCGGCGTCCGCGATACACTGCGGAGACTGAATCCGAAGCCAGGCACGGCCCCGATTATGAAAATCACAAGAAGCGTCACTTTGCGCCGGGCGAGCAGTGATGAAGATGCACTAGCATGGTGGCGAGCAAAGGGAGCATCCTGATGGCAAAGAACCCTGCACCCGGTGGCCCGGGCATCGAACCGCGCTGGACGGGAGGCGCGAAAGACGCGGTCGGCACAGCTTACTCCGTTTCCAGCCGCCTCTGGTACACGCTGGCCAACGGCGTCAACACCGAAATCTATTACCCCACCATCGACACGCCGCAGGTCCGCGATATGCAGTACATGGTGAGCGACGGCGAGACCTTTTTTCACGACGAGCGCCGCAACACCATCAGCACCATCGAGGTCATCGATCCCGACGCCCTGGCTTTCAAGATCACCAACAAAGATCCCGACGGCCGCTACGTCATCGAGAAGCAGATCATCGGCGACCCTCATTTGAACTGTCTTCAGGTGCGCACGAGGTTCACCGTGGCTCCGGAGTGGCAAGGCCGCCTTCATCTGTATGTCATTTGCGCCCCGCACCTGAACATCGGTGGCTGGCACAACAACGGAGAGGTGATTCAAGCCAAAGGGCGGCATTTCTTGTCGGCACACCGCGACGACGTTCATTTGGCATTGGGGGCCACCACCGGATTCGTGAAACTCTCCTGCGGATACGTGGGCGCCAGCGATGGCTGGACCGACCTGGCTCACAACTTCAAAATGGATTGGGAATATGACTCCGCGACCGACGGCAACATTGCGCTAACCGGTGAAATCAATCTGTCGCGCGGCCACGAATTCACTCTGGGCCTGGCCTTTGGCCGGAGCATCCATGCCGCCAGCGCCACGCTTTTTCAGTCGTTGTGCATTCCGTTTGACGCGAATGTCAAGAGCTTTGTCGATCAGTGGCACCGTACCAAGCGGCGGCTGGCCCTTATCGATATGAACCACGACAAGTTGTCGGCGGATTCTGCACGCCTGTTCGCGCGCAGCATCAATCTGCTGCTGGCGCACGAGGACAAGCTGTATCCCGGCGCCATGATCGCCAGCATGAGCATTCCCTGGGGCGAGGACAAGAGCGACGACGAACTTGGCGGCTATCACCTGGTGTGGACGCGCGACATGGTGCACTGCGCCAGCGCCCTCATGGCTGCCGGCGACACCACGACGCCGTTGCGCGCCATGATCTACCTGGCCATCGCACAGCGCGAAGATGGCGGCTTCTATCAGAACTTCTGGATCGACGGCTCTCCTTACTGGACCGGCGTGCAGCTGGACGAAGTTTCATTTCCCATCATCGGCTGCTGGCGCTTGTGGAAGGAAAACGCCCTGGGCGAGTTCGATCCCTACATCACCGTCTTCCGCGCCTGCGCCTACCTGATTCGCGAAGGCCCGGCAACTCCGGAAGAACGCTGGGAAGAAGCCGGCGGCTACTCTCCCTCGACGCTGGCCAGCAACGTCGCGGCGCTTATCTGCGCGGCGGAGATGATCGAAGCTCGCGGGGATAAGCACACAGCCGATTTCGTGCGCACCTACGCCGACTTTCTGGAGTCGCACATCGAGACCTGGACGGTCACCGATCAAGGCACCCTGGTGCCGGGAATCACGAAACATTATGTCCGAATCAATCCCGCATCGAGTCACGGTGGCTCGCGCGGCGATGAAGATCCCGACACTGGAGAGCTGGTGCTGGCGAATCAAGAGCCCGGAATTCGCTATCAGTACCCGGCAAACCAGATTGTCGATGGCGGCTTTTTGGAGCTGGTTCGCTTTGGCATTCGCAAACCTGGCGATCCGCTCATTGAGGACTCGCTGAAGGTTGTGGACGCCGTGTTGAAGGTCGATACGCCGTACGGCCCCTGCTGGAAGCGCTATAACCACGACGGCTACGGCCAGCGCGCCGACGGCACCTCGTTTAAGGGGTGGGGCGTCGGCCATGCGTGGCCGCTGCTCATGCTGGAACGCGCGACTTACGAGCTGGCATGTGGGCGCGATATCGACGTGTTTCTGCGCGCAGCCGAGGCCTTCTCCACTGGCGTTGGCCTGTTTCCCGAGCAGGTCTGGGACGCGCCCGACATTCCGGCCGAGCACATGTTCTTTGGCAAGGCCACAGGAGCGGCGATTCCCCTGATGTGGGCGCATGCAGAGTATGTAAAATTGCTGCGGTCGGTAGTGGATAAGAAGGTTTTCGACCGGATTGACCCCGTCGCCGAACGCTATTGCAACGATAAACCCCGAACGGTAATCGAAGTATGGAAGATGAATCGTCAGGTCCGGTCGGTTCCTGCAGGCGCGTTGTTGCGCATCCAGGCGTCATCTCCGTTTGTGCTGCACTGGAGCGACGACGAATGGAATTCAGCCAAAGACACGCCTTCGACGATGACGGCTCTGGGCATCGAGTACGTCGACATCCAGGTGGACAGCTCGCAAAAGGCGCCGCTACGCTTTACGTTTAATTGGCCGGTGGACAATCAGTGGCAGGGAACTGACTTCATGGTCCAGATCGATCATCCCGCCCAAGCCGAACCGGCGCCGGCGATGAAGAAGTCGGCCTCGAGCTCATAAGGACGGTATTGGTGGAGGTTAGGCTTGTGCGGCCCGGAAGTTTGCTTTCCTACGTCGTACCGTATCGTCGGTTATTTTGTGTCGGGCAATCGGGTTGTGTTGGGTAGAGTCCGGTTTTTCGAAAGCGCCAGAGGCGCGCCATAGGTTAGCCGAACCGTTTACGGCTGGGTAAGAACGGATTTTAAGTGCCGAGTCCCGTAGGGACGGTACAGCTTTGCATTGGCGCGATTTTGTATGGACGCACCTTCAGGTGCAACGTCAGAACACTCTAAATCCGAGCGGGCCTTCAGGTCCGCGTCGCAACGCAATATTGGGACATCCGGAAAGGCGGCAACCGTTGAGTAGCCAGGTAGACGTCCAGGAAAAGCAGCAGGCCAACGCAGAGGCCGATCACAAGAAGCTCGAACAACTCTGCATCAATACCATCCGCACCCTCGCCATGGACGCGGTACAGAAGGCCAACAGCGGCCATCCGGGAACTCCCATGGCGCTGGCTCCGCTGGCGTTCATCCTGTGGGACCGCTATCTGAAATTCAACCCGCGCAATCCGCATTGGGCCGGCCGGGACCGCTTCATCCTTTCCAACGGCCACGCGTCCATGTTGCTTTACGCCATGCTTCACCTCACCGGCTTCGATCTTCCGCTCGACGAGCTGAAGCAATTTCGCCAGTGGGGTTCGAAGACTCCGGGGCATCCCGAGTACGGCCACACCGTGGGCATCGAGACTACGACCGGGCCGCTCGGGCAGGGTGTTGCGAACTCCGTCGGCTTTGCCATGGCGCAGCGCTGGCTTGCTGCCAAGCTCGACAAGGACGTGTTCGACTATCGTATCTACGCCTTCTGCGGTGACGGCGACCTGATGGAAGGTATCAGCAACGAAGCCGCTTCGGTTGCCGGACATCTCGGCTTGTCGAACCTGATCTGGTTCTACGACAACAATCACATCACCATCGAGGGCAGCACTTCGCTGGCGTTCAGCGATGACGTCGCCACGCGCTTCCGCGGCTGGCATTGGAATGTCCTGAATATCGCCGACGTGAACGATCTGGACCTGGTCGACGTCGCCATCCGGGCGGCGCAAAGGGAAGTGGCGCGCCCGACGCTGGTCATCGTCGACACCCACATCGGATGGGGTTCGCCCAATCGGCAAGACACGAAGGAAGCGCACGGCGAGGCGCTGGGTGCGGACGAGGTCAAGCTGACCAAAGAAGCCTACGGCTGGCCGCCGGATGCGCAGTTCCTCATCCCGGACGAAGTGAAGTCGTACATGGGCAAGGCGGTCGAGCGCGGCGCAAAGTGGGAGAGCGACTGGAACGCTAAGTACAAGCCCTGGGCGGGCAAAAATCCCGACGCGGCGAAAATGTGGCAGCAGATGGTCGATCGCGAACTGCCGGCCGGATGGGACAAGGACATCCCGACCTTCCCGGCCGACGCGAAGGGGTTGGCTACGCGCGATTCGGGCGCGAAGGTGATGAACGCCGTCGCCAAGAACGTTCCATTCCTGCTGGGCGGCGCGGCCGACCTTTATCCGTCGACTAAGACGTTGATCAACGGCGAAGGCGCGTTCGAGAAGAACGAGTATTCGGCCCGTAACCTTCACTTCGGCATTCGCGAGCACACCATGGGTGCCATCGTGAATGGTCTGTCGCTGTCAGGCCTGCGCCCATATGGCGCGACGTTCCTCATCTTCTCCGACTACATGCGGCCGCCGATCCGCCTGGCGGCGCTGATGAACATTCCGTGCCTCTTCATCTACACGCACGATTCCATCGGGTTGGGCGAAGACGGACCCACGCATCAGCCCATCGAGCAGCTGATGTCATTACGCGCCATGCCACACCTGCTGGTCTTCCGTCCGGCGGACGCGAACGAGGTTGCCGAGATGTGGCGGACCATCATGCCGATCAAGAAGCAACCGGTGCTGATGGCGCTGACGCGGCAGGGTGTGCCGACATTTGATCGCTCGAAATACGCTTCAGCCGAAGGCGTGGCGAAGGGCGCTTACATTCTGGCGGATTCCGGAGGCACGCCGGATGTGATCCTCATGGGCACTGGCTCTGAAGTGCAGCTGTGCATCGGGGCCTACGAGAAGCTGGTGGCGGAAGGCGTGAAGGCACGCGTCGTGTCCATGCCGTGCTTCGAGCTGTTCGAGCAGCAGCCGGCAGAGTACAAGCAGAAGGTGCTGCCGGGCGAAGTGCGCGCTCGGGTATCCGTGGAAGCCGGCACAACGTTCGGGTGGAAACAGTACGTGGGCGCGGAAGGCATCGCAGTAGGCCACGACGACTTCGGAGCATCGGCTCCGATTAAAGATGTGATGAAACATTTCGGGTTCACGGTGGATAACGTCTTGGCAAAGGCGCGCGAGTCGATGAAGAACGCAAAGAAGTGAGATTCCTTGGTTGTTCCACTCATTTGAAAGCCGCGAATGAGTGGGACACCCGCGCGGAATCCCCTCTCGGATTACCGTGAATCGTATCGCGCAGTGAGCGAGGCGCAAGGCCAAAGGCGCTGCAATCACGCCATTACCGCATGATGGCTTTCACGGAGAGTCAAAGTGAACAACCTCGACCAGATGTTGGAACGTAACCAAGACTTTGCTGCCCGGCAATCTGCGGCGGGCACTCTTATGCCGTCGCTTCCGCGGGCGATGCCGAATGTAAAGGCAATCATTATCGGTTGTGCTGATATGCGTGTGGATCCGGCTCATGTACTTGGGATTAAACCGGGCGAGGCCGTCGTAATACGTAACATCGGCGGTCGAGTCACTCCCGGGTTGTTGGAACAGTTGGGTCTACTCGGGCGAATCGGTGAGGTTGCCGGAGAGATTCCGGGAGGCGGCGGAGAGTTTCACTTCATCGTGCTTCAGCACACCGATTGCGGTATCACCCGCCTGGCGAACGATCCCAACATGCTGATGCACTATTTTCAAATACCGGAGGGAGAACTCACCGCAAAAGCGGTTACCGATCCTCGAGCGGCAGTTGCCGCCGACATTGCTTTGCTCCGAACGATTCCGGCATTGCCGGGCGGATGGCTTGTCTCGGGCCTCGTTTATGACGTGGCGACCGGGCTTGTCGAGATCGTTGTACCGGCCGCGCCGATTCATGCCATGTGAAATCGATGCACGATCTTCCGCCCTCCATCGCGCGATTACCGCGGCACTCTAAGACGTACATGCCTTTTCGGACGTCCATCCGCAACTTTCTTCCGCTGCTCGCATCTGCAACTAACGGCATAATCGACTTCCAACGGCCTTCACTGGAGCGTACTCATGAGCACATTGGTACAGCCTGCCCCGCAAAAATTGGTAACGCCTCATCTGCCGAAAGGCGACGATTGCCTGGTTGTGATCTTCGGGGGCACCGGCGATCTCACCCACCGCAAACTGATTCCCGCGCTGTACGACCTGGCGTGTGTCGGCTGTACCACACGTAACTTTCAGGTGCTCGGCATAGGACGCACCAAGTTAGACGATGACGAGTTTCGCGGTCGCTTGCACGACGGAGCAGCGGAATCGAAAGACACCCGCAACTTCTCCGAAGACGGCTGGAAGGATTTCGCCGAGCGCCTGCACTACCTTATCGGCGACGCCGGTAAGCGCGATTTCTATCCGCACCTGAAGGACAAAATCAAGGAGATGCAGAAGAGCGGCGCGAGCAAGAATGTCCTCTTCTATGTCTCCACATCAGCGTCGCTGGCCCCCCCGATTGTCGAAGGGCTGGGTGAGTCGGGCCTGGCGAAAAACAACGAAGGCTGGACGCGCATTATCCTGGAGAAGCCCTTCGGCAGCGACCTCGCCACCGCGCGTGAGTTGAACCAGAAGGTCGCCAGCGTCTTCGACGAGGAAGCGGTCTATCGCATCGACCACTACCTGGGCAAAGAGACGGTCCAGAACATCATGATGTTCCGCTTCGGTAACTCTATGTTCGAGCCCGTGTGGAACCGGAATTACATCGATTACGTTGAGATCACCGCCGCCGAAACGCTTGGCGTCGAGGCCCGCGGCGCTTTTTACGAAGAGACCGGCGCGCTGCGCGACATGGTCGCCAACCACATGCTCCAGTTGCTGATGCTTACTGCCATGGAGCCGCCGGTCTCGTTTGACGCTGACACGGTGCGCACGCAGAAGGTGCAGGTGTTGCGCGCCATCCAGCCAATGACGAAAGAGCAGGTTGCGAAGTATACGGTGCGCGGCCAGTACGGACCGGGCACGATCGACGGCAAGCCGGTGCCGGGATACCGCCAGGAGCCGAATGTTCGTCCCGACTCGCGAACCGAGACCTTCGCGGCGGTCGAGTTCCACGTCGACAACTGGCGCTGGTCGGGCGTTCCATTTTATGTGCGCGCGGGCAAGCGGCTGGCCAAGTCGCTGACGGAAGTGGCCGTGCACTTCAAGCGCACGCCGCAGGCGCTGTTCTCGCACAATCCTGACGACGTGACCCACAACGTCATCAGCATGCGTATCCAGCCAAACGAAGGCATCTCGCTCAGCTTTGGAGCCAAGAAGCCCGGCCAGGAGATGCGTGCCATCCGCGTGGACATGGATTTCTCCTACAAGGAAGCTTTCGGGGCGGAAACGCCCGCAGCTTATGAGACGCTGCTGCTTGATGCGATGCGCGGCGATCCAACGCTGTTCACGCGGCGCGACGAAGTGGAAGCCGAGTGGCACATCATCACGCCGATTGAAGAGGCTTGGCAGGAATTGCCGCCGCCGAAGTTCCCCAACTATGCCGCAGGCAGCGAAGGGCCTGAGGAGGCGAATCGGCTGATCGAGGTTGGAGAGAAGAAGTGGCGAGCACTGCAAGGCGAATAAGCGAAGCGGTAAGGAATAACGCTCTCGCCTCAAACCACGTCCGGTAATAAATGGATGGTATGCATTTCGAGGCGCGAGTAGTACGGCGCTTCTGAGCCCGCAGAAGCCTTGTATCAGGGCACGGCTTCAGTCGTGCCGGGCTGGTCGAAACAGGACGAGGGCTTTAGACCCTGCACCAGTCATGCAGGGGCTAAAGCCCTAAGTCGTTTGTGAGTTCTATCGGCACAACTGAAGTTGTGCCCTGATACAAAGCGCCCCAGGGCGAAATGTTCCAACCTTGGAAAATTGTTATCGCTTGGAAGTTGTTATACTTTGAAGTTTCCATCCGCTTGGGAATCGTCACCACTCGGAAATCGTCCAAGCTGGAGAAATTGTCATCACGAGGAGGGCCTCAGCCCGACGACGGATCTGCTTCTATGCGCACCAAAAGGAGATCCCTTCGCTGCGCTCGTGATGACAATTCATTCGGGACCGGGCAGTGGCTCAGTTCAAATTGAGCAACTACCAGGGCCGGGCACCGGTTGGAATGGGAGGCTCCGTAAAACCAAAGCGCAACCGCAGTCTGCGTATTCAATACGCGCGCCTCTATGATCCCGCAACACCGACGGTTGCCGCGGGCAGCGCCGCAGTCTTCAACTTCACCGCAATGTCGATGAACGCCAGCGCCGCCCTGCTTAGCGCTTTATCCTTGCGGAAGACCAGCGCCAAGTCGCGCTGGATCGTGGCATCGGCCAGCTTCACCGCCGCCAGCACTTTCGCCCGCAGATCCTCGACAACATTCGAGCGTGCGATGAATCCAACGCCCACACCGACGGCGACAAACCTCTTCAGCAGCTCGCTGGAATCCAGCTCCATTGAGACTGTTGGCTTCAGCCGTCTGTCATCGAAGATGGCTTCCAGCGCATCGCGCGTGCGTCCCAGCTTTGGCAGCAGCAAGGGATACTCGAGGACCTCGGCAACCGTTGCTTGTTTGCGGCCGGCCAGCACATGATCGACCGGCGTGATAACCACCAGCTCATCGCGGTGGATCGGCACCACCGTCAGCCGCTTGTCGGGCACCGGCATGGAAACCACGCCGAAGTCGCACGAGTTCTCGATGATGGCTTCCAGGATCTTGCTGTGCTCCGAGCGCTTCACGCTGACGGCGACACTGGGATACTGCCGTTTGAACTCCGCGAATACTTCCGGAAGGATGTGCAGGCAGGTGCCTTCGTTGGCGGCAACTACGATTTCGCCGCGCGGGATGCGATGCATCTCCGCCAGCGCGATCAGCACCACGCGGCGTTGCTCCAGCGTCTCCTCGGCGTACTTCTGAAATACCTTGCCGGCAGCGGTGATGGCGACTTTGCCGCCACTTCGATCGAGCAGCTTCGCTCCCACTTCCTCTTCCAGAGCGCGAATCTGCGCCGATATGGCCGGCTGCGTACGGAAACGCCGCTCCGCAGCTCGCGAGAAGCTGCTGAGCTTGGCTACCTCGAGAAATGTTTCCAGTTGATCGAAGTCCATGGGAAGGCGTTGGCTGTTAGCTCTTAGCTCTTAGCCAAGTCTTATTACTGCACGTCTTTGGCGGTTTGTCATCCTGCAAAACCTCAATACACATCCAGATCATGCGCCGAGACCACCGCTCCCGCGTAGTGGTCGCGTACCTCCTGCAACATTTCTCCTTCGGACACGCCGTGGAACATCTGGTGGTAAAGCACGAGCAGCTTGGGCTTGGCGCGGGTGGCAATGGCTGCGAGCTCGCCGGTTGAGGTGTGGAATGCCGCGAAGTACGCTCGCCATTGCGGTGAATCCATTTCGCTATGAGGCGCCGAGGCGTAAACCTCATGCAGCAAAACGTCGCATCCGTTGCAAGCCTGGACGATCGAATCGGCCGGCGAAGTATCGCCGGAGATGACGATGACCCGATCGGGCGTCTGAAAACGGTAGCCGAACGACTGGTCCCAGGAGCCGTGTTTCACACCGATGGCAGTGACCGTGACATTCTCGTCTTTGTAGACCACGCCCGGCTGGATCTCATGTACGTCGACGAGATAGCCGGTGCGGTTGCCGTGCTCCAGACCTTCGGTGCGAATCTCGATATCCTTCTTCCAGGCCGCGAGGATGTTCTTGGTCATGTCGCTGGTTCCGCGCGGCCCATAGACGACGAGGTGGTCGGTGCGGCCCAGCACCCAGGGCGTGAAGATGAGGTCGGGAAGTCCGAGCGTGTGGTCGGAATGCAGGTGCGTGAGGAAAAGCGTACGCAGCTTGGGCATCTCGAGTCCCGGCACGCCTTGGCGCGACGCGGCGGCAGCGCGGCGCACGATGCCGGGACCGCAATCCACCAGGTAGCTCTGTCCGTTGACAATGACGGCTACGGCAGGCCCGGAACGGTCGGGATCGGCGTTTGGCGTCCCCGAACCGAGCACGACGACCTGGGTTACAGGCGACGCAGCGCGAGCGGCGACGGTGAGAAGCAAGCTGGAGGCGATCAGAACTGCAAGGAGGAGGTGCTTCATCGGTAAAATCATACAATCCGTTGCAAGCGTTTTTGTTGAGGTGAGGATGAGCGAACCGTCTATCAATCCTGCGGCTTCCGAACAGCGACTGCCGCTGTATGTCGGCACATCCGGCTGGGCGTACGCCATCTGGAAGCCAGAGTTCTATCCGAAGAATGTCACGTCGAAAAACTTCCTGAAGTATTACGCCACGCAGCTCAATACCGTCGAGGTGAACTACACGTTCCGCCGCAGCCTGACGGAGAAGGCCGCAACCGGATGGATGGCTGACGTGGGACCGAACTTCCGCTTCGCACTGAAGGCGAACCAGTACATCACGCACATCCGCAAGCTGCAGAATTGTGAGGAACCGGTGCAGCGTTTTCTGGCGACCCTGCAACCACTGGCGACGCAGCTTGGGCCGGTGCTGTTTCAGCTGGGTCCGACGCAGAAGGCCGACGTAGGCGTGCTGCGCGATTTCCTGGCGCTGCTGCCGCGAAACTTCAAGGCCGCGTTTGAGTTTCGGCATGCCTCGTGGTTCAGCGATGACGTTTACAAGACGCTGGCCGACCACAATGCCACACTCTGTGTCGCCGAAACCGAGAAGCTGACGACGCCCGAGATTCGCACTGCCAGCTATATTTATTTCCGCTTCCGCCAGCCAAGCTACTCGCCCGACGAGGTGAAGCTTTTGGCCGGGCGAGTCAAAAAGTGGGTTGCCGAGGACGTGGAGACGTATGCGTTCTTCAAGCACGAAGAAGACCCGCGCTCGCCATTGAATGCCGTGGAACTGCTGCGGCAAGCAGCCAGTGGCTAATGGATTCGCGGCCGGCAGTTACCGCCTGGCATTGCGTATTCGGCCTGGGCCGTCCCGCGCACGCTGTCGTCGCAAACTCAAGCAGAGGAAGCCACTATGAAGTAGCTAGTTGCTAGATTCGAGACCGACCGCCAAATGACGCCGCCCAATTCTTCTACTTATTCAGGCATCTTTTCCAGCCAGTCCTGAAACCAACTATTTAACTCGGAGTGCGGCAAGGCTCCTGGAAGTACGATGGTGCGCCCTATGAAAGCCATTCTGTTCGTCGACGATCACGAAGTTCTGGCACGTCTCAGCTGCGAGATCCTGGAGATGCAGGGCTATCGCGCGGTCAGCGCCTACAACGCGCAGGACGCGCTGGACAAGTTCGGTCGCGAAAAGTTCGACATCCTGGTCACCGACTTCCGCATGGACGGCATGAACGGACTTGAGTTGGCGAAGCAGATCCACAGCACCAATCCTGAGGTACCGGTCATCATCGTTACGGGCTATGGACACATCGAGGGTGGCAAAGACGTCAAGGCCTGCCTGCCGAAGGAGCAGATGTTTCCGGCGCTGCTGGAGAAAATCAAGGACTATCTCGGAGACGGCGAACCGGCCCGGTTGAAGACGGCGTAGCGGCTGATCGCCGCGAGTGGTTTTTCTCTTTTGATGAGGTTGAGCCAACCTGCCGTATCGCCCCTGCTTACTTTTCATACCGATACCCGGCGCGACTGACGTCGTGCTCTGACCCAAGGCCGTCCGAACAACGTTCTCTCCCGACCGAGCCAACAGCAGATCCCTCGCTCCGCTCGTGATGACAACATAAACGCGTGACGACGACATAAACTCCTGATGACCACAAAACTCGTGATGACACGAAAGGGTTTAGGCGCAAGAGCATGAGCACTTGCTTCACCTCATCTCTTACGGGACGCCGCTTGCTAAACTGAAGCCGTGCGGCGGCTGATCATTAATGCCGATGACTTTGGGCTCACGGCGGGCGTCAATCGCGCTATCGCCGAGGCCCACCAGCGAGGCATCGTTACCTCTGCGACGCTGATGGCCAACTCGCAGGCTTTCGACGAAGCTGTTGCGATCGCGCGTTCTGCCACCGGTAACAACTTCAGCGTTGGCTGCCATGTGGTTCTGCTGGATGGCGAGCCGCTTTTGCCCGCCACCCAGGTTCCTTCGCTGCTGGAACCCAAAAATGGAGCTTCTTGTTTCCGCGAAAGCCTGAATGGCTTTGCCGTCGCTTCATTTCGTCACCAGCTGAACCCGGAAGAAATTGAAGCCGAAACGGCCGCCCAGATCGGCCGCCTGCAGGCTTCCGGTATACAGCCTTCTCACCTCGATACGCACAAGCACGCGCACATGTTTCCGGGCGTCCTGCGCCCATTGCTGCGAGGCGCTAAATCAAAGGGCGTGGGTGCGGTGCGCAATCCCTTTGGACAAGTGTGGCCGCTGCCGCTGGCCAGCCTTCTACGCACCCGACAAGTGTGGATACGCTTTGCGCAACTCAACGTGCTACGCAACTTTGCCGGCAACTTCCGGCGCGAAGTCGAAGCCCACGGTCTGCGAACTACCGATGGCTCGCTGGGCGTTCTCGTGACCGGCGTGCTCGACCTGAAACTCTTCACCGCCATCGTTGAAAGCATTCCCGACGGCACCTGGGAGTTTGTCTGCCATCCCGGCTACAACGATGCTGACCTCGACAACGTTCGCACCCGTCTGCGCGGTTCGCGCCAACAAGAATTGTCGCTGCTGACCTCGCCGGAAGCGAAAGACTTGCTGCGACGTCGTGGCGTCGAGCTCATCAGTTATCACGAGCTGTAGCGCTCTCGCGATACAATGAGTGTCCCACCATTTCCCATCCGTAATTGCCGGGACCTGATCGCCGATGAATCCACTAGTACTGTCGCAAGCCGAGTACGAAGCTGTCTTTCAGCGCATCACGCGCATTTCGCTGGACTATCTCGCAACGGTGCCGGAGCGCCCCAGCTTTCCTGACGTCACTGCGCGCGACACCGACGAGTGGTTTTCCCGCGAGCTTCCGGAGCAGGGAATCGGCGATGGCGCACTCGCCGATCTGAGCCGGCTGATCGACGGCTGCCGTCCTAACAGCCCACGCTTCTTTGGCTACGTGTTCGGTTCGGGCGAGCCGGTGGCCGCTGCCGCCGATCTGCTGACCAGTGTGCTGAACCAGAACACCACGGCGTGGCGCTCTGGTCCGTCGGCTGTGACGCTGGAGCGTATCGTCGTCGGCTGGCTGGCGGAGGCGATCGGCTGTAAGGGATTTATGGGCAGCCTGACCGGCGGCGGCTCTCCCGCGAATCTGATGGCATTGGCCATGGCGCGTGAATCGCGCCTGCCTGCAAACGAAAACGGTGCGAGGCCGGGAACCGTGTACGCCTCCGAGCAGGCTCACATGTCGATTCCGAAAGCGGTGGCGCTGCTGGGCATCGGACGCGACAATCTGCGGCTGATCCCGTGCGACGAGAATTTTCGGATGCGCCTCGATGAACTGGGGAAAGCTATCGCGAAGGACGTGGACGCCGGTTTGACGCCGATTGCCATTGTCGGATCGGCGGGAACGGTATCAACCGGCAGCATCGACCCGCTGCCGGAACTGGCGACTCTGGCTGGCGCTTGTGGCGCCTGGTTCCACATCGACGGCGCCTACGGTGCGCTCGCCTCTATCGCCGAGCCGGAGAAATTTGCCGGACTTAGCCAGGCTGACTCGCTTTCACTCGACCCGCATAAGTGGCTGTACCAGCCGGTGGACTGCGGCTGCCTGCTCTATCGCGATCGAGGGGCAGCGCAAAAAGCCTTCGCTCATACCGGCGACTACGCCAAGTCTCTGCTGGAAGATCCCGTGGAGAGCTTCGCGTTCTTCGAAGAGTCAATGGAATTGTCGCGGCGATTTCGCGCGCTGAAGTTGTGGTTGTCATTGCGCTTTCACGGCCTGGAGAAGTTTCGTGAGGCCATTCGCCAGGACTTGGAGAATGCGCAGCGCCTGGCCAGGCTTGTCAGGAATGAGACTGAGCTTGAGGTCATGGCGCCGGTTCCGCTCAGCGCGGTTTGTTTCCGCTATGTTGCAAAATCGGATTCCCGCATCGATCTTAATGCGCTGAATCAGTCGATTTTGCAGCGCGTAGTGCGGAGGGGAAAGGTATTCTTGTCCAACGCAAGTATTCAGGGTAAGTTTGCCCTGCGTGCGTGTTTCGTAAATCATCGCACAACGCCGGACGATGTCGCGCAGGTGGTGAGCGAAGTCATCGCGGCGGGCAGGGAACTGGTCAACGGGGCCGAGTCTTAGGATGCAATCCTTTTCGCAGTTCACATCCCAGGTGGACGAGGGCACGGTCCTCACCACTGCGCCGTGCCGCGCCGATCTGGCCGGCGGGACCATCGATATCTGGCCGCTCTATTTGTTTCATCCTGGCGCGGTCAGCGTGAATATGGCGCTGGGAATTCGAACAGGATGCAAAATCACGCCCCAGCCCGGACGTGAGATCTTTCTGAAGTCGCACGACACGGGACGCGAGCAGCAATTCAGCGGGCTCGATGAACTACTGGCGGCGAAAAAGTATGTACACTCGCTGGCCGCGTTCCTGGTGCGCTTCTTTCAACCGCAGGGCGGCTTTGTGCTGGAAACGCACTCCGAGTCGCCGGCCGGTGCGGGCATCTCCGGTTCATCGGCGCTGATGATCGCGACCAGTGCCGCGCTGGCCAAGTTTACCGGGCAGAACATCGACATCGAGCAACTGCGGGTGATTGCGCAAAACGTGGAGGCTCAACTGATCCGCGTCCCCACCGGGTGTCAGGACTATTACCCGGCCATGTATGGCGGGGTCAGCGCCATTCATCTGGACGTTGCCGGCATACGCCATGAGCGTATACCGGTGTCTTCAGCCGAGGTGAACGAACGCTTTGTGCTGTTCTACACCGGGGCGCCACGGCAGTCGGGAATCAACAACTGGGAAGTTTTCAAGCAGCACATCAACGGCGACAAGCGGGTCATTCGCAACTTCGACGAGATCTCGCGAATAGCGCAGGCCATGCATCGCGCGCTGGCCGCACAACAATGGCAGGACGTGGAGAAGTTGATTGCCGAAGAGTGGAAGCTGCGGCGTACGAACGCACCCGGCATCACGACGCCATTAATTGATAAGCTGATGAATGCGGCCATGACGAATGGCGCACGGGCAGGGAAGGTTTGTGGCGCCGGCGGCGGGGGCTGTGTCATCGTGCTGATCGAGAAGGGCTCGCGACAGCAGGTGGAGCACGCGATTCAGGAGCTTGGAGGCCAGGCACTGAATTTTGAGGTGGCGTCCGAGGGTCTGCGCTTTCACTCAGCGCAAAAGGGGCAAACGGCCAGCGTATGAGCATGTTTACGGACAACAAGGGAAGACTTCAGCCGATCTGGGCATTCGTTTCTTCCCTGCTGCTCTCAGCGCTGGCTTTCTTTGTCTCCGGCAACATCGCGCACGAAGCTGCCGAGCAGCATCCCTTCCGCGTGGAATTCATCTTCCGGCCCCTCTGGGCTTTCTTGTTGTTAGCCATTTTCATCTGGCTGCTCACGGTTGGCGATCACATTGACGAGCATCGCATCGCCGCCCAGGGCCTGCCGCGCGCGAAGGGCTGGCTCAAGCAATTCGTGCTGGGTATCTTTCTGGGCTGCGTGCTGACTGCCGTGGCGGTCGCCCCGATTTATTTCTACGGCTCATTTCGTACCGTAAACCTGATGGCGATCCGCCTGTTGCCCAACCTCTGCGCCGTCATCCTGGCGCTGATTTGCGGAGCGCTGGCCGAAGAGCTGGTCTTCCGTGGCTATCCATTTCAGCATTTGGAGAAAGCCATCGGCACGGTGCCCGCGGTCATCGCATTCTCTGTCATCTACGGTGTATTGCACGTGCTGAATCCATCGCCCGGGGTGTGGGGCATTCTCAACACGGTTCTCATCGGCGTTTTGCTCTCGGTTGCCTATTTGCGCACGCGCGCGCTGTGGCTGCCATGGGGTATTCACTTCGGATGGAACCTGACGCTCGGCCTCCTCTTCGGTCTGCCGCTTAGCGGATTCCGGAATTACAACCTCCTGCGTTACACCCAGGCGTACGGTCCGACCTGGCTGACCGGCGGAAAATATGGCATCGAGGCCAGCATGACCGGAACCTGCGCTATCGTTCTCGGATTGATCATCGTTTCGGTGCTGCCGGCCCGCAAGTTGCCGCAGCCAGAGTTGCAGACGGCTCCCGAGCCGGCTCTCCACGACACGCTCTCCGGCATCAAGAGTTAAACCGTGTCCGGGCGTCCGCCGTGGGCATATAATGAAGCCCAATCGGGGTTTTCCATGTACCGCGTTCAATCGCCGCTCCTCCTCGCAGCCCTTCTGGTGCTGCCGCTGACCCTCATCGCCGGCGATAACAAATCGTCTGGCGACTCGAACAAGATGACACCGAACACCAAGCTGCTGGTCATGCGCGACCTCACGGCGGAACGTGTTTTCGTGCGCATCGTGATTCCCCGCGGCGATCGTGGTCTCGAGATCAAAGACGGCAAGGTCACTCCCAACGATCGCACCGTGGAACAACTGGTGGCGGAGCATGGATTCGCTGCCAAGCCCGGCGATCGGGTGGTCATCACCAATGTTGATTTCAAGGAGAAGGCGATCGTCTTCGACATCAACGGCGGAGGGAAGAAGAAGCAGAAGTGGTACCAGCACATGTCCGTCGGTGCTGGTGGAACGATGGCGCCCATAGGTGGCGGCGCTCCGCAGAGTGCGGAAGCAACGGGATCAACGGTGACCATTGCCTTCGACAAGTACATACCGGAACTCACGGGCGAACAAGTGCGTGCCATGCTGGAGCCGGTCTTCGACTTCAAGGCGCTGACGGAGGCAGAGGCTTACCAGAAAACGCTTCCACCGAAGGTGCAGGAGGCCATCAAGGACCACAAGATCCTGGTAGGCATGGATCGCGAGATGGTCATTTACGCCGTAGGACGGCCGCCGAAGAAAATACGTGACAAAGACGACAGCGGCGCCGACTACGAAGAGTGGATTTACGGTGAGCCGCCGCAAGAAGTCCAGTTCGTGCGCTTCCAGGGTAATTTTGTGGCGCGGCTGGAGATCATGACGGTTGACGGCGAGAAGGTCGTCCGCACGCAGAAAGAAGTTGATCTGAGCTCGGAAGAGACACAGGTGGCGGACAAGAAACCGGAGCCTAAGCCGGCCAATGCCCCTACGCTGCGACGTCCGGGCGAGCAACCCGAAGATCAGGGGCAGATTTCTTCGCCCCCGGTCTATCCTCCGGCAGCTGGAGGTCCACCGGGCGGCGCTCCCGGATCTACGCCGCCGCATTGGCTATCGGCTGAGTTAGCGCCGGCACGCTGATTTCATGGTGTGGCACAATCAGGCCCTGATTTGGCGCGTCTGTGCCCTCACCGTTACACTGATAGGGTGAGGATTGCACTGGGCCAGATCAACACGGTCATCGGGGACTTCTCCGGGAATTCCGAAAAAATTATTGATTTTGCCCGGCGCGCTCGCGGCAGCGGCGCCGACGTTATTCTCTTTCCCGAGCTTTCCATCTGTGGCTATCCACCGCGCGACCTGGTTGAGCGGCCTTCTTTCGTTGAGGGTAACTGGCAGGCGGCGGAAAAGATCGCCCGCGAGACGCCAGGCATCGCCGTCATCTGCGGCTTGGTGACGCGCGCCAACTCCTCGACAGGAAAATCTGTTCTCAACTCAGCGGCATTGTTGCGCGACGGCAAAATTGCTTTCGTTCAGTCCAAGCGGCTGCTGCCCACGTACGACGTCTTTGACGAGATGCGTAACTTCGCCCCCGCTGACCATCAGGAACTGGTTGCTGTCGACGGCAAGCCGGTGGCGCTCACGATTTGCGAAGATGCGTGGAATGACAAGCACTTCTGGGATCGCCGATTGTATGGCGTCGATCCGGTGGAAGATTTGATTGGCGCCGGCGGAAAGGTGCTGCTCAATATCTCGGCATCGCCGTTTTATCTGCAAAAGCGCGAGCTGCGCCGCGACATGCTGGCTGCCATCGCAAAGAATAATCGCGTACCGGTGGCCATGACGAACCAGATCGGCGGCAACGATAGCTTGATCTTCGACGGATCCAGCTTCGCTCTCGGGCCGGACGGCGCGGTGATCGCGCAGGCCAAGTCGTTTGAGGAAGATCTGGTTTCGTTCGATACCGAATCGTTGACCGGCGACATCCACGAACGCAACGAATCCGAAATAGCCAGCGCCTACTCTGCGTTGGTTCTGGGTACCCGTGACTACGTACACAAATGCGGTTTCCGCCGAGTGGTTCTGGGCCTGAGCGGCGGTATTGATTCCGCGCTCACAGCCTGTGTCGCGGTCGATGCCCTGGGTCGCGAGAACGTTGTGGGTATCGGAATGCCAAGTGCGTATTCCTCGCAAGGCAGCATTGACGACGCGGCAGAGTTGGCACGCAATCTCGGCATTCACTTCGAACTGGTTCCCATCGCGGGGATGTTCGACGCGTACAACCAGGCGCTGGGCCCGGTATTCACCGGCCGGCCAGCCGATGTCACCGAGGAAAATATTCAGGCGCGCATTCGCGGCTCGCTGCTGATGGCCATCTCCAACAAGTTCGGGAGCCTGCTGCTGACCACCGGTAACAAGTCAGAGCTGGGCGTGGGCTACTGCACTCTCTATGGCGACATGTGCGGCGGCCTGGCGGTCATCTCTGACGTGCCTAAGACGCTGGTCTACCAGTTGGCGCGCTACGTGAACGATCGTGGGCCAATGATTCCGCAATCGACGATTGACAAGCCGCCGTCGGCCGAACTGCGTCCTGACCAGAAAGACAGCGACTCTTTGCCGGACTACGAAGTTCTGGACAACATTCTGCAGGATTACGTGGAAGAGAACCGCGCGCCTGCCGACATTGCCGCAGCGCATGGCTATAGCCCCGAACTGGTACGCAAAGTGAGCTGCATGGTCGACCGAAGTGAGTACAAGCGTCAACAGGCTGCGCCGGGCCTCAAGATAACGGAAAAGGCTTTTGGCTTCGGCCGGCGTTATCCCATCGCCGCCAAAGTGGAAGCCTGCGAGAAGAGCAGCACTTAGCAATTAGCACTTGGCATTTAGCACTTGGCGTTAAGTATCAGCAATCAGCAATTCGTCATCGGCTTCGAGCATCGGTTGTATCGAGGGAATAATTTGTGTAGGCGATTGGTTTGTGTAGGCGATTGATTTGTGTCAGGGCATGACTTCAGTCGTGGCGAACGCGATCCTACGAGTCAAGGGCTTCAGCCCCTGCAAACAGTGGGCAGCGGCTAAAGCCGTCCACAACGTTGCTCCCAGACGGCACGACTGAAGTCATGCCCTGATACAAAGCAAAAGCTGATTGCCGCCGAGTGTTTGCTGATTGCTAATTTGTCAATTGCTGATTGCCACCGCTAATTGCTAACTGCTAAGGGCCAAGAGCCAATTGCCAAGAGCTATTTCGAAAGGAAACATGAACTTCTTCACACGGATTTTTGTTACCGCCGGCCTTCTAGCCGCCAGCCTTAACTGCGTCGCTCAAGCTGCTGGGGCGTCCAAGACCACCGCTTCCACAACGTCCACTGCCGCGAGCGGCTCGCTTCCCAGTGAGGCCACCATCGATGCCTTCCTGAAGAAGATGTTCGGCTGGAACCAGCAGCTGAGCTGGAAGATTGCCGACATCAAACCGTCCGAGGCTTCCGGCATTTCGCAGGCAACCGTGGTCTTCAGCACGCCCCAGGGCCAGCAGGTTACGCGCATCTATGTGACGCCCGATCAGAAATACGCCTTCACCGGCGAGTTAGTACCGTTCGGCTCCGATCCTTTCTCGGAAACGCGGCTGAAGCTGAAGGACGTCAAGGGGCCAGTCCATGGCGCTAAGGACGCGACCATCACGATCGTCGAATTCGGCGATTTGGAGTGCCCAGCCTGCAAGGCGGCGCAGCCCAACATCACCAAGCTGATGGACGAAGAGCCCAAGGTGAAGCTCGTCTTTGCCAACTATCCGCTGGAGCAGATTCACAAGTGGGCGATGCTGGGCGCCAAGTACGTGGATTGCCTCGGGCGCGACAATAACGAAGCAGTGTGGAAGTTCATCGCGACGGTCTACGACCACCAGTCCGAGATCAACGAACAGAATGCCGACCAGATGCTGAAGGGCTACGCCAAAGATGCCGGCGGCAATCCCGATACGGTTGCGGCCTGCGTGGCCTCGCCCGACACGGAGAAGCGCGTCCGCGAATCGATGGCGCTGGGACAGTCCCTCGACGTTTCCAGCACGCCAACTTTCTTCATCAACGGCCGCCGTGTGGTGGGCTTCAACAATGCCGGTACGCCGTACGACGCCGTGAAATCGATGGTAGATTACGAAGTCGCCAATCCCAAATAGGCAGCCGGTCCGGCAAACGGTCAGGAGAAATCAAGCACGGGTGTGACCTGCTTCCTTGAGTCACGCCCGGCCATGCCCTAACATAGCCGCAGAACGCGAGACAGCTTTAGCCGCCTGCGGAGGGCACATGGTTCGCCTGCACTCGAGAGTCATCCTCAAGCTGTCGTTGGCCGCATTGCTGCTTGCGTCGTGCGCATCGACTCCACGCTTGGTGGCGCAGCCCGTGCCTCAGCAAGAGCAACCCACCGCCAATAATCCTGGTTACCCAGTGGACGTGGATGGGCAGGAGATTCTGCGCATCTTCGAAAGCGTCGGCAGCTTCTCAGCGGAGGAACGCGCGAATGGAGTTTCGCGCCGCCTGCAGAAGCTGGTCAACGATCCTTCAGCCGACCTCAGTCAGATCAAGGTTGTGGATACGACCTTCGGTACGTCGATCGAATTGGGCGACAACGTCCTGTTGGTCATCACCGACAACGACGCACATCACCTGCAGGTGTCGCGGACAGTGATGGCGGGGTATTACCTCAAGCGGATTCGCGATGGCATTGCGGTAGCCCGGCTGCAGCACAGTAAAGAATTCCTGATCTGGGCTGCAGTGTACGCCACCGTTACGCTGGCGATTTATTTACTGCTGCTGTGGATGGTGATCGTCGGATTCCGCCACCTGTTAAGAGTAATGCAGCCGGGTGCCGCTCAGTTGAAGGGCATCAAAATCCAGCAGACGGAACTCCTGGAAGGGCAAAGGCTGGCGGCACTGATCGGCGGCTTTGTCCGGGCACTGCGCGTAGTTCTGATTATCGTGCTGACCTGGATTTTCCTGGCCACCGAATTCAAGTACTTCCCCTGGACTCGTGAGCACGGCAAACTTCTGCTCAACTACATCATTACCCCGGTGTTGTTCGTCGTCCATGGCTTCGTCAATTATCTGCCAAATTTGTTCTACATCATGGTCATTGTCGCGGTGATGGTGTACGCGATGAAGTTCGTGCGGCTCCTGGCGCGGGAGATCGAGCGTGGCAACATCCGTGTCGCGGGCTTCTACCCGGAGTGGGCCGCACCGACCTACAAAATCGTCCGCGTGCTGTTGCTTGCTTTTACCGCCGTGATGATCTATCCCTTTGTCCCCGGCGAGAATTCGCCGGCGTTCAAGGGTGTGGGACTTTTTCTCGGACTCTTGGTTTCCCTGGGGTCGTCATCCGCAGTGGCGAACGCGATTGCCGGAGTGATCATCATTTACGCTCGCGGTTTTCGCATCGGTGACTGGGTGAAGATTGGCGACAACACCGGCGAAGTCAAGGCCATGACCATGCTGGCAACGCACCTGCAAACCATCCGGAACGAGGAAATCATGGTTCCGAATTCGGTGGTGTTGAGCAACTACGTCACGAACTACAGCATGCTGGCGCGTAGCCAGGGACTGATACTGCATACATCTGTCACGATTGGTTACGAGGTACCGTGGCGCCAGGTGCACGCCTTGTTGACGGACGCGGCGCTCAAGACCAACCACATCCTGTCCCAGCCCGCGCCATTCGTTCTGCAAAACGCGCTACAGGATTCTTATGTGCAATATGAGATCAATGCCTACACCGACCAGCCAAAGCTGATGATCTATACCTACTCTGAATTGCACGCCAACATTCAAGACTGCTTTTTTGCGGCGGGAGTGGAGATCATGTCGCCTGTCTATTCCGCGTTACGCGACGGCAACAAGGTGCAGATGCCAACGGAATTCCTGCCCAAAGACTATCGGCCGCAAGGATTCCGCATCAGCAAGGACGACGCAGCCGCGGCTGCATCGGGGAGCAAGCCGTAAGGAGGACGTCTTCGGCCGTTCTCTACTTCGCTCGCGCGTAGGTGAACATGTAATCGACAAGCTGCCGCGAGGTTGCGATGGGTATGGTCGTCCTCAGCGAGTTCGTCAGGTTCGACGGGGCCTTGTCGGGGAGCGACTCATTGCTGATGAGGTAGCCGCCCGGCTTGACCATCACCCCGATATTGGCACGTGCCAGCGACTGCTCCAGGCTGCCGTAATACACAAAAATATTGGTGCCGATAACCAGGTCGAATTGCTTGTCCGGAGGCAGGGTCACGGTCTGGAAGACGATGTTCATGTCCACCGGAGTGACTTCTTTGACCACGTTAGGACGTACCGCAATCGAGCGGTTCCAGATTTCGCCCTTGATTTCATCGGGCACGGGAATGGGAGTGACGGGTTTTCCGACCTGCCCGCCCAGCTTCTGCCAGAACTCGAGGAAGCCGGAAAGATAGCTTTTGTCCCATCCATCCGACGGGCTCGATAGCAGCTGGATGACGTAGGGCTTGCCGGCTGCTGCGTCTTTGCGCGCTTTGTCCAGATGCTTGTTTACGCGCGAACTTACGTCAAAGGTATAAACCTGAATTGTGTTGGGATCGGCCAGCCCCAGGCGCGCCAGCGTGTCGATTACGGCGAACGGCTGCGTGGTTTGCGGCGGATAAAAGTCAGTACCTGACTTCTTATTGACGAAGTCCAGACCGGGACCAACGATGGCGATGCGATGGATGCTGCCCGGCTTCAGCAGGCCCGCCTGCATCATGTGTTGGAGATGCAGATCGATACCGTAGTCGGGGTAAAGATTACTGTCGGTTGAGATGCCGCGGTCCTTGAATGCCTGGAATTTGTTGATCTTGGCTTCGGCAGCGTCGTGCGCTACGTCGTCGCGCAGCCGGGCAAGGTTTGCCAGCAAATACGTCTTCACCTTGGCCTGGTCGGCAGGTGTTTTCAGGCTATAGCCTTTCTTCTCGAGCAGCGCCTTCATCTCCATCATGCCGGCTGCGGGATGCGGAGCGGACAGGGCTACGATGAGGTCGTTAGCGCGAGCGTCGGCAATCTTGTTCACCACCGGGCTGCTTCCGAATTTTGCCAGGCTCTCGTAGCCAATCTCCGGTTCCTTGGTGAAGGTCACACCGAGCCGCAGCAGGTTAGTCAGAGTATTCTCTTCGCCCTGTTCAATGCGCACACGGATGTCTTTATCCTGATCGCGTACCCACTTGTCCCAGGCAGCGGCCGTCGGCTTGCCGCCGGGCTTTAATTCGGCTGGCAGCGAGCTCAGGTAAGTGTTCAGTACGGGCTCAGCGGCGGAAAAGGGAACGAACTGTGGCGCCTGCGATACGGCTGCACCGAGGCTGAGGAAGAAGAACAAGACGAGAGCGGCAAGATGGCGAACGTGGCTATTCATGTAGTCCCTGGATGTTAGCAGTAATCGTGATCTGTAAATCGTGGATCGTAAAATCGACAAGTTCGTGGCTTCAGCTCCTGCCGACCGCGGAAGTAGCGACTGCCTTCCTTCGTCTTGACCAATAAAAGACTGGCAGGCCCGCGGATATCAGTAAGCAGCCTAGCAGCGCAGTTTTTGGCGCGCCCCAAATCGTATTCACAACAATGGCGGTGCAAGCCAGGACGAATGCCGCGGGCGCCAGCATCTTCAGCCAGAGCTTCGGATCGCGCCGCAGTTCATGCCGCTGCACCACGAACAGCCCAGCCACCGCCGCGCCGGAAGAGAGCAGGATCATGAATCCGGTGTAATTCAACAACTGGTCGAAGGTGCCGAGTGTCACCAGCAGGATGCTCCACAGCGCTTGCAGCGCGATGGCCAGCGCGGGTGTACCGAAGCGTGGGCTCACCTTGGCGAAGCGCGGAATGAAGGCGCCGTCCCTCGACATGGCGAAGTACACGCGCGGTCCGGCGATGGTCATGGCGCTGATAATTCCCAGCAGGGCGATGATAATGACCGGCGTCACGAAGTTGCTGCCCACGCCGAACAGGGCGTGCGCGGCCACGTCGCCAACATTCAAGGCATTCTTCATGTCAGCCGCTGGAATCGCATAGAAATAAAGGGTATTCAACACGAAGTAAAGGGCAACGGCAATCGAGGTCCCAATCAGCAATGCCCGGCCAATATTGCGCTGGGTATCATGCATCTCCTCCGAAATATAGGCCGCCGCGTTCCACCCGCTGTAGCTGAACATAATGGGGATGAACGCCAGCAACCACATGGTCGGCCGCAGGGGAACGCTCGCCGACTGAAAGTGCCCCCACGAGCCTTTGCCCAGCACGAATCCGAACAGACAGAACGCCACGATGAACCCTACGATCAGGAAAGCCAGGGCGCTCTGAGTGATCTTGCCCGCTCCAATGTTGAATGCGTGAAGCAGGGCGAAGATAACGATAATGAGGGCGGCCGTCATGGTGCGCGGCGAAAACGTGAACGCTCCGAAGTGAAATCCCAGTTGAAGAAAATGGTGGTCCGAATCGAGCGCCGGGAAGTAGTGTCCCAGGTAGCTGACCAGCACGACAGCGTTGAGCGCCACGGCTCCGGAGAAGCCCGCCACTAATGACGTCCAACCGGTGAGAAATCCAGCTGTCGGGCCGTAGGCGTTAGACAGGTAAATATACTCGCCTCCCGCCGCAGGCCATCGTCGGGCAAGCTGTGCGTAAGACATGGCGCCGGCAAGGGCGATGCAGCCTCCGACGATCCACAGCGCCAGTACAATTCCGGGCTGCGGAACCAGGGTAGCGATGTAGGCCGGAGTCGTAAAAATTCCCGCACCCACCACGTTGGAAACGATCAGGGCGACGCCATCGCGCACCCGAAAGGACACGCGAAGCTGATTCGCCGCAGCGGGTAAGAATCCGGCGGCTGAACCGTCACCTGGTGCACGATCGGCTGGATGGGCAAGGACTGGCTGACTTGTCCCGGGAGTGTTGGCCATGCCTCGACTGCTGGAGAAAGATTCGATTCCTCAGTGACATACACTCTACACCAGTTCTGGATTCTGCACCTAGCGCACCCGTGATCCAGGGAACCGACAGTGAAACCGCACTGCAGCAAGAAAACGTGGCCCCTTGCGAAGCCGCCTCTCGGCCGGCCAGACCAGCCTCACAGGGCTCAGTGATATGGGTCACAGCCCACGGGTGCCCAACTCTGGCATAAAAGGGCATCATGAAAAAAGTTGGCGCCCCTTGCAGTTTTCTTTCCGCGTCCGTCGAGTTGAACGATTGCCTGCGAGCCGCCGGGACGCAGAAGCGCTTTTCGGCGGGAGAGGTCTTGTTCCGGGAGGATCAGGACAACGCGGGAGTTTTCTACGTTCTGACCGGTAAGATCCTGATGAGTGTTTACGGCCTGCCCAAGCTCGATCGATTGCTCTCTGCCGGGTCTGTGCTTGGATTGCCGTCCAGCTTCACTGGCCATGCTTACAGTCTGACGGCACAGGCCATTGCCGAAACCGACGTGGTGCAGGTCACCCAGACCATGTTTCTGGACCTCATGCGCGAGCGCCCGGAGCTTTGTCGCGAGTGCACCGATATGCTGGGCCGCGAGGTAACGTTCATTCAGGCGGCCCTGGCCGAGCGGCGGAATCATCTCGGGGCGAAGAAGTTTCTGAACGACACGGTAGCCGTCTGATCGCAAGCTCGCGTCCTGTGACTTGAAATTATTCGACTTGAAAATCTGCTGTCCGTACGGGAGTGGCGGCGCCGGTTGAGTCAACCGCCCGTACTTGCAACTCATACGATCCGGGCGGGAGTTTATCCACCGGGAGCTTCAATCCAAACGGCACCACCCGGCTTCCAGGAGTGGCGGCCGTGACCGGACCTCCGGTATCAACCTTCTTCTGTTTCGTCTTCAGGTCTACCACCAGCATCTGGATGCCAAGCTTCGGGGGATCGGAGCCGATGAGCTTGGGAGCGTAAATCTCAGCGTAAAACACCGCCGCGTCGGTCTGTTTGAACACGCCGTCGCCGCTGGGAACGATCTCCATGCCTTGGGCAACCAGTGGAGTACGGTCTTCCAGCAGAGCAGCGTCCAGGCCCGTCGAGTCCTGTTTGAGCGGCCGAAGTTCTTTACTCAGAGCTACCGCACTCATGCTGAATTGCTTGGCGTCGTAGCCGTCCACCACCAGCGGTATTTCCAGCTTGCCGAAGTCCTGGCCGCCAGTGCCGAAGGCGACCCTCAACTTGTAGTGACCGGCGCCCATCTCGAATTGGTTCTGGTATACATACGGTTTCTTTAGAAATTCCTTGATCTCGTCCTTGTCCTCGAAGTTGAACTCGACGTTATCGCTGAAGCGTGCTGCAATGGTTCCGTCGACAGCATAGGCCAGGCCAATCACATTCAGCTCGGCGTGCTCCTTGCCCTTCTCTTTTTCGAACTTTATCGCGCTGGACGGAATCTCGATGGCGAGGTTCACGCGAGCCGTGTTGGCTGAGGTGTAGAAGTAGGGAGCCCGCATCGAGGCAGCCACAGTGCCCGGTTGTGAGCCGGTCGCCTGGCTCTCCAGTTGCTTCTCGACGGGTTTGCCCGCCAGCAGGTCTGCCGGCCGCACATTGCAGTACCCGCTGCGCGAACGCACCACGGTTCCACCCCGGTCAAGCTTCACCTTCAGGACGTGGCAACTTCCTTCATTGGAGGGTGGCGGCGTGTAACCCAGGACGTAATATTCGTTCTGCTCGTTCGCTATCTTTTGCAGGCCGCCCAGCAGGTCATTGGTATTCACGATGACGAAGCCGCCGGTGCCGATCGCCAGCTGGTACAGGGCTTCCTGATTGTTCGTCACGTCGGAGACGTAGGGGAGCAGTGCGCGTGATTGACTGTAGGGCGCCACCGGCAAAGGATTCGCGGGCCCACCGCCCCGAGTAGCTCCTCCGCCACCGGTACGTGTACCACCGGTCCCGGTTGTCCCGCCGGTATGTCCGCCCGTACCCGTTCCGCCGGTTCCGGTACCCCCTCCGGTGTGGCCTCCGCCGCTCCCGCCCGTGCCGCCGCCGCCGCGCTGCACATACACCAGGTGGGCAGCAGAGTCATTGCCGAGGTCAAGAGTTGCGGATTCGAATCTGGCGGGCGCGTCTGGAAAAATCTGCAATCCGGGCGCCTCGCCCAACGGCGTAATCAACCCGCGGACATCGATGGGATAAACCGCGACATTTGCTTTGTTGCACGCATTGATGGCCGCCGTCAGCTCCGAATAGCGCTCCGGCGTATTCGGGTCCGTCGGATCCATGGGGAAGCCGGAGGAGAACAGGACGAGAGTCTTGCGTCCGGGCACAGTAGCAATGCCTTTCGCCAGGTTACGAAGAGCCAGCAGCAGAGTGCGCACACCGAAATCGGCTTCCGGATCCACCAGTTGCGGAATGCCGAAGGTCGGCGCGGGAATCGGGCCGGTGCTGGCCACCGCCGGCGTAGGCGCTACCGAGGAGAACTTCAGGTTTCGCACTACGTCTCTTAAACGCGCCGCATCGGAGGTGAAGTTCTGCGTGATGCGCAGCGTGCCCCCGAAATCCACCACCGCGATGTAGCGATTCGCGCCGGTATTGGCGTCCAGGAATTTCATGGCCGCATCGCGTGCCTTCCCCTGGTCGCCAATGTCCATGGTCGAGTTGTCAAAGAACATGACCATGTAGTGCTTGCGATTGTCGTTAGCAGCGTCGGTCTCGAAGGAAAAACTCTTGATCGGCTGTTCCTTGTTGTCCTCGAACACACGAAAATCCGATTGCTTCAGATCGCGAATGTAGGCGCCCTTCTTGTCAGTGACGACCGTGTCCACCAGCACCAGGCTGGTTTCCTTGGTGATGGTGGGAGTGGAAGCGGTTGCGTTTTGCGGCTCAGGCTGCTGCGCCACCCCCGCGCAAGTGAATGACAGGGTAATCAGAGCTGCCGCTGTTAACCATCGATAGGACGTCATAGCGCGGGCCTCGTTAGGGAATCTCGATACTGCTGTTTTGCGCCGCCAGCTGTCCGTCATCTCCGCGCACCACCAGGCGCACGACGTAATTGCCAGGCTTCACGTCGAAACTGCTCTTCAAGGTTATTCCTGAACCGAGACGGCCTTCCAGGGTCTCGTCTTTCAGGTGCAACTGTAAGACTTTCTCCGTGCCGGCGACAAAATTTCCGTTGCCGTCGAACACGGCGGACACAACGGTAATGTCGTTGTTATTTCTGCCGTTATCTTTGCGAAAATGCACGTGCCGCACATCGACCCGGGCGACCACAGAGAGTTTGGCATCCTCCCGGTCGGGCTTGAAGAACTGCGTCTGCAGGTCGATTGGGATGTCCTTGACTTCTTCGCGCGATAGAACCGCGTCTTCGATATCCTGCTTGGCCTGCTCGGAAGAATCGCTGGGACCTTTCGGTGCAAAGTAGCCATTGCGCGCCCGCACCGTCAAATGACCAGGCGCTTTCAGCGTGACCTTCAGCTTATGATAACGGCCGTCGAGTTTCAGGTTCTGCGGTGAGAAGGCCAGAATGTAGGAGTAAGCGGGGGGTGTCGCCAACTCGCGAAACCCTGCTGCGAGGTCGTTATTGTTGTGGAAGAAAGTTCCGCCGGTCGAATAGGCAATCTCGGCCAGGATATCGTCGTCCTCAACATTCTCCAGAGTTTCGTATTTCTGTAGGACCCCGGCAGTGGCGGGAGAGGGAAGACGCGTCTCGCTGACATCCGGAACTTCCGTGTACAGGCCGCGAACGTCCAGCGTGTTGATGATGACCTTCGCCTTTACCGCGCGTTCCATCATCTCCGACTGCCGGGAAATCTCGTCGGGATTGATAAAGCCCGGGGACGCGAGAATGATAATGCGCTCCCCCGGCAACGCTGCCATCCTGCGGATCACATTGTTTAACTGGTCGAGTGCGAGCCGGGTCTCATCATCGCGGCGGTTCAGCTCTTCAATGGCAGCCGTCTGGGCCATCGTCTTGGCCTGGTTGTACATCTGCGGATTGTCGGCATAAGCGCAGTCCAGAGCGTCCTGCGTCGCTGTTTCCAAGGCTTGCTGGTCGTGCTTGTTCTGAATCAGGTCGGCCATGTAGTACGAAATATTCGGGCACGGCGTGACCGCCGATTGTCCCAAAGGGTGAAGCGTGATGCGATCCAACGTCGCCTGCAGCTTGGCGCGGTCGTCGGTGAAATCAAGTTGCGTTTGGCCCGAGATCGTAATGATGGCCGCCCGGTCGGTGGCCGGCATGGCCGCCAACTGTTGCTTGGCCGCATTCCTTGCCTGCGACAAGTCGCCCAGCTTCATATGTACATCGTCGAAAAGGTAGGCAATGAAGTGCTGCGCGATGACTGGCGCCTTCGCCGTCGACGGCGGCGTCGAATTTCCTTCGGCGATAGAGTTGGCGTTGGTGGCCGGGCTGGCACTGGGAACCTCCGCTCCACCGCCGGCTTTTTCCATGGTGAAGCGCGAGATTACCTGCGGCTTGCCGTTGTCGAACAGCTGAAATTCGTCCTGCGTCAGGTTGCCAATTGCTTGTCCCTTGGAGTCACGCACGACAACTCGAACCTCAACCAGGTTTACCTTGACCTTGAAGGTCGTGGTCTCCTCGTGCGAGGTGATCTCAGGGGCGTTTTGCGATGAACTGGCCGGTGTCGACGCTGAAGAGCTTGCTGGCGGAGCGGTTTGCTGGGACCAGGCGCCGGTGCACAAACACAGTACGAAAAGGGTTCGCAATAGCTGGCTGACGGCAGATGCGGCTCGTCGAGGCATGGCGGGAATGTAGAGGGTTTCCGGCTCCAAACGGTTGATACTAGTTTACCGGGGCTTTGTCCCCAAAAGCACCCGAAAGTCACACTACTTCCACTGTTTTACCACGGAAAGCGATACCATGTGTTTTCGCAGGAGCGCACCCATGAGCGAAACCCGCTTTCCCTCACTCTCCCGACGGTCTTTCTTGCAGGCATCGACCGCAGCATCGGTTGCACTTGCCTTTCGCGTTGTCACCGAGCCGGTGCTCGCCTTCGCAGCCGCGCCGACACATCCCCCCGGTTCTGTGCTGATCAATGCCAACGAGAATCCACTTGGTCCGTGCTCGGCAGCGCGGGACGCGGTCGCTGCCATCACGCCTCAGAGTGGACGCTACCTGACGGAAAATGCTGACGCACTGAGCAAGCAGTTCGCGCAATCCGTTGGAGTTACTGAGGATCAGGTTTCCATCTTCGCCGGTTCGACTCCGCCGCTGGTGTTCACGGTGCGCGCCTTCTGTTCGCCGAGCGCGAGCTACGTCACCGCCGATCCCGGCTTCGAGGCTGGTCTGTTCGCCGCCGATCGCGCCAAGGCACGCGTCGTGAAAGTGCCGCTGACGAAGTCGTACGCTCACGATGTGAAGGCGATGATCGCGGCTGCGTCCGATGCCGGCGTCTTCTACGTGTGCAACCCGAACAACCCGACTGGAACGGTGACCAGCCATGCCGACATCGAATACCTGGTCGAGAACAAGCCGAAGAATTCCATCGTCATGGTGGACGAAGCGTACATTCATTTCAGCGATGCGCCCACGACGATCGATCTGGTGAAGGCGGGCAAGGACGTCGTAGTGTTGCGCACGTTTTCGAAGATCTACGGAATGGCCGGGCTGCGCTGCGGTTTTGCCATCGCGCGTCCCGACCTGCTTGAGAAGATTCACAACTATGGCGGCTACAACTTTATGCCGGTAACGGCAGTGGCCGCGGCTTCGGCGAGTTTGAGCGATGCCAACCTCGTGGCCGACCGCAAACGCACGAACACCCAGGTACGCGAAGCGACCTTTCGCTGGCTCGATGCTAACGGCTTTTCCTACATCCCGTCGCAAACGAACTTCTTTCTGCTCGACACCAAACATCCGGGGAAAGAACTGATCGCGGCATTGGCCAAGCAGGGAGTGGTCATCGGCCGCGTCTGGCCGGCCATGCCGAACCACGCGCGCGTCACGATCGGGACGAGCCAGGAAATGGCGCAATTCGAAAACGCGCTGAAGAAGGCGACGAACGCATAGCCCGGAAGCCCGGCGGTTCGTCGGTATGACTAGAAAACTACCTCGACCGTGATCGCCGTCGGGACGGGATGATCCTGATAGCTGCCGGGATGGAACTTCCATCCTCGGACAGTCTCAATTGCGACAAGATCAAAGACCGTCGCTGCGCTTCCAACCACAATCAAGCTCGTCGGTTTGCCGGACTCGCCGACGATAATGGCCAAGTTCGACACCTTCTTCGCATTTGACCGCGGTTCGCCCAGCGGATAGGACGGGGGATAAACCTTGGCTTCCTCAGGCCGGGTGACGCCATTGCCGGCTATGTAGGCGCGGCTGCCGGCTGGAAAGCAGAGCTGAAGCGGCTCTCCGCCCGTCGGGGTCTGCGGCGGCTTGGCGCTCACGAATTGCGTCAGTCGCAGCATCACTTCGCGAAAGGTCTTGTCTTCTTTCTCAGTGCAGGCGATGGCATTCGCTTCAGCAGTTGTCAGAAAGATCTTGTCGAGCGCAGCATGTGCCGACTCATAAGCCGGCTTGTCGGAAGGCAGCTGCGCTTCGATATCGACGCGCTCGTGCAGGCCAAGCAGGGCGGTGTCGCCGGTTGCCGGATCGAAGACCGAGATCGGGTGCTCGCCGCGAATCAAGAGTGTGTTTTTTTCGAGACGAACTTGTTGGATGTACACGCGCGCGTCCGTCGGGCTGTATCCGGGCGTGCCACCCGACAAAAGCTTGCCGCCGGCATCGTACTTTAGTTTTTTGGCCGTGTAGAAATTGCGGAGCACGAGCGTCTGCCGCACCAGTTCGATGGACAGGTCCTGCTCGATTTGCGCCGTGCTGCCTACGCTCCAGCAGGCAGTTGCCAGCAGGAGCGCACAAAGACATCTTCGCATGAAGGCTCGTGTCGAATGTGTTTGCGCAGGGTAGGTGACGCAGTTACAGCAGGGATGACTTACGATTGATCCTATCTTATCGTATTTCGATTATGCTTTCGCCAACCGACCGAAAGAGGACACCCGGATCATCAACCGTGCGTAGAGCAAATATGACCAGACTGCCTGGTACTGCAGGACATACCATGGGGTCTGATCAACGTGATCCAGGAGAAATAAATGAAACTTAAGACGATATTGGCTCTTGTGTTCGGCTCGCTGGTTGTGTTCGCCCTCTCTATGCCTTTGATGGCACAGAGCACCACTCAATCCAGCACCACGACGACCTCGCAGGACACTGCCCCAGCTCAGGCGCAGAGCACCACCACGACTACGCACGATACGGCAGCTACGCCGGCGGCGACGACACAGACTACAGATACCACTACGAAGTACAAGCATCACAAGGTGAAGCAAACCGACACCACCACTACGACAACCACGCCGCCGGATCAGATGAAGCATACCGACACAACCACCACCACCACCACACCGCCAGCGCAGGAAGTCCAGAAGGACACCACGACGACTACTACCGTCACTCCCAAATAGGCTTTATCGCCAGTGGTTGAGTTTCCAAAGGGGTTCCGTCCCAGACGGTTTGCCTCAAGCGATCGTTCGTGCAAAAGATAAACCCAGCGCCGAGACGCTGGGTTATTTCATGGACGTTCACTTTGCGGAACACGTCTACGTAATCTCGATCACGCTGCCGCCAGCCGACTCCTGCACTTCCTTCGTTCTCTCAATCACCTTATTCGTGAACGCGAAGATCGACTTTGCGTGAGGCGACTGGTCGCCTTCCAGTACGACGGGCTGGCCGCCGTCGCCACCTTTGCGGATTTCGGGATCCAGTTCGATCGAGCCAAGAAACGGCACGCTGAACTGCAGCGCGGTACGTTGTCCGCCGCCCTTGGAGAAGATATCGATCTCATGCTGGCAATGCGGGCACACGAAGAAGCTCATGTTTTCGACGATGCCCAGGATGTCGACCTTCACCTGCTTGAACATCTCGATGGCTTTGCGCGCGTCCTGCAAAGAAACGTCGCTCGGTGTAGTGACCACGACTGCGCCAGTCAGTGGCACGGTCTGCACCAGCGAGATGACCACGTCGCCGGTGCCCGGCGGCAGATCGACGATCAGGTAGTCGAGCTCGCCCCACTCCACCTGTCCCAGAAACTGCTTGACGATGGAGTGCAGCATGGGCCCGCGCCATACGAGTGGTTTGTCGCCGGGACTCAGGAAGCCGACCGACATGATTTTCATCCCGTAGCGCTCGGGGGGCAGGAGGCGATTTTCGCCCACGACCGTGGGCGCCTGGCTGCAACCGAGCATCAGTGGAACGTTGGGACCGTACACATCGGCGTCGAGCAGGCCGACCTTGTGGCCCATGCGCGCCAGCGCGACGGCAAGGTTGACCGCCAGCGTGGTTTTGCCGACTCCGCCCTTGCCCGATCCGACCGCGATGATGCTGTTGACTCCGGGAAGCGGTTGCGGCTCGGCCGGTGCTCCTGGATGCGTATGCGTATGAGAACTCACAGTGTGTCTTCCTGATGTGCCTGGAATGATGGGCGTAACTTCCGATTATACCCGCCGGCGCGCGACCGGCACGGCTAGCCCTACGCGAACGGCCCTACACGAAAAGCGCGCGCATTTCGCTACTTGCAACAACTAGCTCTGCCGTTGATCCTGAAATTTCTTCATCCTGCCACTACCTTGCAAAAAGGCACGCCTTTGCCATTGACATTTTGTAGAACGGGAGCACAATGCCATCAGCTCCCACCGATTTAGCTCCTAAATACTCGCCCTTCGTAACTGAAGCGAACAGAAAGCAGTCGACAGACAATCCGACTCTCCGCTGCCGGCTTAACCAGTCATTTCCGTAGGTCTCGCCACGGCGAGATCTAACTTCTGGCCGCAATCGATATGGCGTCTTCGCCTCATGCCATCGCGTCCGCAAAACGCGACCGGCGCGGGAGCGAGAGTTCACGCGTACTCGCTGCGCCCTTTGTGGGGCGCTAAAAAGAAGAGCGTAGCGGGGCGCACAGGAACACAACTCAGGAGCACACCGTGGCTCGGTTTCCTTCAGGGTGGAACCGGCTCGCCACGTAAAAGGAGAATGCAATATGCCAGCTAACAATGCCAGTTCCGACAAAGATCGGGACGGGAAATTCAAATTACAAGTTCCGCTCAACGCTTCCGGCGTGGAAGGCGTGGGGACCGACCGCGGAGTCAAGGTCGCCGTCTTCAACTCCCAAGGTCAAGCCAAAGAGCAAACCGTCCGGTTCGACAAGAATGGCGCAGCCAGCGCGACCTTCACCTTCGCCGAGCGTCCGCTCCGCCTCCGAGTCGTGGTTGGTCCGGAGAACGCCTCAGCCGATCAGTTAAAGAACATGCAGACGCTGGTCTCGGAAGTGACGTCCCGGCAGTGGGGAGAGAAAAGCGAATTCAGCCTGAACCCCATCATCATCTCCAACTATTACTGGCGATGGTGGCTGGGCTGGTGTCGCAACTACAAAGTTACCGGACGCGTGGTGTGCGCCGACGGCAACGTGGTCGCAGGCGCTCAGGTCTGTGCCTATGACGTGGATTGGTGGTGGTGGTGGTGGTCGAAAGACCTGGTGGGTTGCGCTACCACGGACGCTAACGGCGCCTTCGAAATCGACTTTACCCGTTGTTGCGGATGGTGGCCATGGTGGTGGTGGGAGCAGCGCAATTGGGTGTTGAACCCCGATCTGGTGAGCCGCGTGGTTGGGCTGCTTCGCCAGGATCCGCGGCTGACAAAGATTCCCCATCCCAGCCCGCAACCCGATCCGCAGATCTTTCAGGCGCTGTTGAACTCGCCCGGCGGCCTGCGCAACCAGTTCCAACAGCCACAGCAACTGGCCAGCCTAAAGAGCAGTCGCGGCTTGAACGGTTCGAGTTTCGATCCTGCGACGCTGGACGGCTTGCGCAACGATCTGTTGAAGGTGTTGCCACCTGCTCAAGAGTTCGAACGCCTGCGCCTGTGGCCGTGGTGGCCCTGGTGGCCGTGGTGGGATTGCGACGTTGATCTCGTCTTCCAGGTCACGCAGAACTGCAATGGCAGCAACAAGGTCATCCTGGACGAGAGCATTTGGGACGCCCACTTGGACATTCCGACCGACTTTACGATTACGCTGTCGGCCAATGACCAGGCTTGTTGCGCTGCGCCGCCCTGTGGAGACGATTGCCCACTTGGCAATTGCCTTGTGCCCACTGACATCTGCTACGACAACATCGGATCGATCGGTGGCAATGAAGGGGCCATCGCTGCTTCGCCGGTCGGCCTGCTGAATCCTGGCGAAGGTGCAACGCTCAGCTACGGTGCTGATCGTCCTTATGCGGGGTCAGTGCCAATCTTTGGGCAGTGGGGTGCCCTGGCGAACGTGGATTATTACGAGTTGCTGTTCTACTACGCCGGCAACGGAACGCCTGCGTCGCCAGATCCGGTGCTTCCACCGTCGCCGTTACCCAGTCCGCCGATTCCGTCGGCCGATTATTCGCCGATGCCGATTCCGGCTTTCGGCGGCTTCGACCGCCAGCATCTGGTATTCGTTCCTTTCCCAAGTTGGCCGTCGATTCCGTTCCTGGTGCAGTCGATCAGCGATGGTACGACCAACCACAACGTCATCGAGACTATTGCTCACTACGAAGCCAACAATGGTACCCAGATATGGGACAGCATAACGTTGTACCTGCTGGGATACGTGAACACGTACAACAACCTGGCTAACGGCACGTATTATCTGCAAATCCGCGCATGGCAGCGGCCCGGGTATGCGGGCAACCTGACCAATCCGCAGATCCTGCCGATTTGCGGCACGGACGAGAGCAGCGATCCGATTCCCAACTACATGGCTGTCACTATTGATAATCAGGTGTTGACTGCAGGCCCAACGGATGTCAACGGGCTGCCCTGCGGCACGGGAACGGTGCATCAGTGCACTGGTCAACCGGAGACGGCGATTCTGCAAGTGCAGATACTCCATCAGGACGGCACGACGACCACCATCGGTCCTTGTGCCAACGTGTGCATCGTGGAGACGGACAAGGTTGTAATCGACTTTGTCGCATCGGATCCCGATTACTACCTGGCGTACTACACCATGCAAGTGGTTTATGGCGCCAGTCTGGTGATCGACCTGCTCGGACTGGGTGGGACACTCACGCCCAGCCCAATCGCTCCGGCATATGCACCGGCTGCGGCACAAGTCGGTCCGGACTATGGCAGCGCTCTATCGCAAGGGGCCAGCGCTCCCTGGTGGAGTGGTGGTGCAATACGGTTGACGGCCAGTGCGACGGCCGCATTCCCGGAGACCTGTGCTTACGACATACAGCTGTATGCTCACAAGCGCACCGTAACCGACTGCGACCACAGCTTCTGGAACCAGTACAACCTTAGCGAGCTGAGCTTCACCATCGTCAACCCTTGCCCCGGCAATGTGGTTGGCTAAACAAGAGCGAGAGCTGCGGGGCGGAAAGCGCTCCGCAGCTTTCGTCTCCATAGTTAGTCGTGTTAGTAACGTCGTGAAGGAGTGAAGCGAGTGCCTTTCTACTGGCTGATTCTCGGCACATTGACGGTCTGGCGCGTCACTCATCTGCTGAACGCGGAGGACGGTCCCTGGGACGTGTTCGTCCGGCTGCGGGCTAAAGCCGGAGACGGATTTCTGGGACGCCTGCTGGATTGTTTCTATTGTCTGAGTCTATGGATTTCGGTGCCACTGGCGTATTTCCTCGGCGGCGGATGGAAAGAGCGTTTGCTGTTATGGCCGGCCATGTCGGCGGGCGCAATCCTGCTGGAGAAGCTGACCACACACAAGAAGGATGACCCCACTGCGCTGCCACCGGCAGTGTATTTCGAAGACCCGGAGGAGCATAACGATGTCATGCTGCGGCAAGAAGAGAGAACAATTCACGGCAGGACCTTCCAACCGCCCTCATAGCGGAAGGCCGGTATCGTATCCGCCGATCCCGCAACAACCATTGCAGTCGCGCGTGTTCTTTGAGTATGTCGGACGCACCGGACTGACGGTGATCGGCTCGGCCACCGGCAAGCAGTATCGCTTCGAGCGGGCCGGCGCGAGGCTGGAAGTAGACTTGCGCGACCGCTTCGCCATGACCGCCGTCCCGAACTTGCGTCAGTTGGCGCCCGGAGACTTTCGCACCGCACGGTGAAGGAAAAGCTGTTCCTTCCCGAACATCGCGCATGTTTGGGTTGATTGTTTCTGCGGTGAAGGGGCGCAGCTTTAGCTGCGCCGCACGCACTCCTTGGAAGTTGTCATCCCGAGGAGGGCTTTAGCCCGAGGAGTGATCTGCCTTTTCTGCAGCCGGGAGAGCCACAGATCCTTTGACTTCATTCGGCCGCTAAGCGGCCTCACTTCGCTCAGGATGACAGCTCGGTAGGGACGTCGCGGCTAAAGCTGCCCCCTTCAGCTCTGCCCTCCGTTTTCGTTTACAAATCGTTACACTGATTCTGGAGCCAATCTCCGCGCCAACTCGTACTTGTAGCCAGGAGCCCTTGCGCCCGTTTGCGAAATGCCGGCATCGAATCCAGTACAGATGAAATCATCTACAACTTCTACAGCGGTACGCACCGAAAACGTCTGCCGCTACTACCCCATGGGCGACAGCCTGATCCGCGCCGTTGACGGTATCTCCCTTAGCATTGCTGCAGGAGAGTTTGTTGCCTGCTGGGCCAGTCCGGCTCGGGAAAATCCACGCTGCTGAATCTTCTCGCCGGTCTTGACACCGCGACCTCGGGCTCAGTCGTGGTACAGGGTCGCGACTTGGCAAAGATGTCATCGGAAGAATTGGCGCGATATCGCCGCAACGATGTTGGCATGGTCTTTCAGGCATTCCACCTGATCTCGTCGATGACCATCATGGAGAACGTCGAGTTGCCGATGCGCTTTGCTGAAGTGGAACGCACGGAGCGGGCACAGCGCGTGCGCGAGTCGCTGGAACGCGTCGGTCTGGGGAAGCGGATGCAGCATCGCCCTTCCGAACTCTCCGGCGGCGAGCAACAGCGCGTCTCGATTGCGCGTGCCCTGGCGAATCGTCCATCGCTGCTGCTGGCCGACGAGCCTACTGGCAACCTCGACAGCCGCACCGGCGAAGACATTCTCAACCTCATTCGCGATCTCAGCCTGTCGATGGGGATGACCGTTGTCATGGTCACGCACGAACGTGCACTGGCCGAGCGCTTTGCACAGCGCCTCATCTTTCTTGGCGATGGCAAGTTACTGTCTTCGACTATCGCAAGCGGGAGCTCGTCGGTCGCGGGTGGCGCGAACTCGCAGGAGGTGCAGGCATGAAAGGCTATGACCTGTTCGAACTCGCCGTGCGCAACCTGCGGCAATCGAAGCTGCGTAACGGCCTGACGACCGTCGGTATTTCTGTCGGCGTGGCATCACTCGTCGCGATGTTGTCTCTCGGTGTCGGACTTCAGCAACTGGCGACCAAACGGCTGGCCGGCTCAGGAATGTTCGACACTGTCTTCGTTACCTCTAAGCAGGACTCCCGCGGCTTCGATCGTGAGGAAGACAAAAAGGACCAGCATCCGGAGAAGGCGCCGGTCCTGGACGAAGCCGCACGAGCACAGATGACCGGCACTGCAGTATGTGACCGAGGTCGAGCCTGAAGTTCGCGTCATGGGCCAGATCGTTTACGGCGGGCAGACACACTTCGGCTTTGTTACAGGTCTGCCGATGTCGGCGCGCGAGAATGAGGCGTTCGACAATCTTCAGGGCAAGTTCTTCTCCAGCTCCAGCGCGGAAGAAGTCATCCTGCTGAACGACTTCGCCAAGGAACTGAATCCGCAGAATCCAAAGTCACTGATCGGGCAACAGGTAACGTTGAGTTATGGCGAGCATCAGTCATTGCCGGTCGACGCGGATACTCCCGGCCGTCCGCAAGTCGCAGCCGGACAGAGTGACAGCCCGGTCACCAGCTCTGGCGATGATTACGGATTTTCTGTGGTTCGCAAGGCCCAGCCGCTGAAAGTCGTCGGCATCATCGATGAAGAGCCATATGGTGGAATGCGAACCGTGTCGCGCGGTGGAATTTTCTTGCCGGTCGACCTCACCGAGAAGCTGAACATGGCCGAATTCAGCGACATGCGCAGCTCGCTGCGCGGCGACGGCAAGACCTTCATGACGCTGACCGTACGGGTGAAAGATCCGGCCAAAGTTGCGCAAGTGCAGGACGCCATCAAGAACATGGGCTTCCGCACCTTCTCCGTGCTCGACGCCACCAAGAGCCTGCGGCGCTTCTTCACCGTGCTCGATCTCTTTCTCGGCATCTTCGGTTCGCTGGCGTTGGCGGTGGCAACACTGGCTATCGTCAACACGCTGGTGATGGCGGTTCTGGAGCGTCGTCGCGAGATCGGCGTGATGAAAGCCATCGGCGCCAGCGATAGCGATGTCAAGCGGTTGTTCTTCGCCGAGGCGGGAGCCATGGGTTTCTTCGGCGGCATACTGGGCATTGCGCTTGGCTTCGCGATCGGGAAGGCGATCAACATTGGAACCGGCATCTATCTTCGTAACCATCAACTGCCGGCGGAGCCCGTGTGGATTCTGCCTTCATGGCTGATAGGCGCGGCGATCGCATTTTCCATCATCGTCAGCTTGCTGGCCGGGTTGTATCCAGCCAGCCGCGCCGCGCGCCTGGATCCTGTGCAGACCCTTAAATACGAATGAAACTTCCTGGATCGTTCAAAATTGTTGTGGCCATCTGTTTGGCTCTGCTTCTCGCTCCGTCCCTCCACGCGCAGGGTCGCGCCGAATGTTCGGTCATCAAGTCGCAAATACTGGGAGGTCCGGTACGCTACTGTGCCTACCTCCCAGCGAGCTTCGACCAGGACAAGACGCGACACTATCCAGTGCTTTACTTCCTGCACGGCCTCGGCGACAACGAGCAGTCGCTGTTGAACTTCGGAGGTTGGGATGTGGTCTCCGAACTGAGAAACCAGGGCAAGATCGGTGACTTCGTCATCCTCGCGCCCAGCGCCGGGCACAGCTTCTACGTAAACTCAGCCACCGGAAAAGTTCGTTATGAAGATTTCCTGATGAAGGAATTCATCCCGCAAATGGAAAAGAAGTACCGGGCAGAGGGCACGCGCGCGACCCGAGGCGTCACTGGAGTCTCCATGGGTGGATATGGTGCGTTGCGGCTGGCGTTCAAGTACCCGGATGAGTTCGCGGCCGTCAGCGCGCAGATGCCGGCGCTCATCTCGGACCTGCCGCCGGATATCAGCTCAGGGGCGCCCGGCACTCCCGGTGGGCTTCTTGGCGATGTGTTTGGCACGCCCTTGAATCGCGAATTTTTCACCCATAACACCGCCTCGTACTTCGCGAAGATCGATAGCACAGCCAGTCTGAAGCGTATCAAGATTTACTTCAACGTTGGAAACAACGACGATTATGGTTTCCAGCAGGGAGCGCAGCAACTTGACCAGTTGCTCACTGCGCGCGGCATCCCGCACGAATTCCACATCTATCCCGGCCGCCACGATCCGCAGTTCGTGATCCGCTATTTCCCGGACGTCATCAAATTTCAGTGGAACGCGATTGGAGCAGGGAAGTAGGCGGTAATTGGCGCGAACCTGATTGGAGTTCGCGCACCTCTGGCGGCAGGCACTTACCGCTTGCCGGTATCGAACAGCCACAGCGAGCGGTCGATGAGCCCGTCCGGCGGATACGTCTGAAGCCAGCGATAGGCGTCGTGATCGTCCAACACTTGTCCGGAAAGACAGCTCGCTCCGGCCACAACTTTGCCTGAGACTGTTTCGTGCGCTGGGAGTGTCGCCGACTTTACACCGTAGAGACTGGGATCGACCGAGCCGAAATAGGCGAGGTGCAGCGTCTCAGAAGGATGACGCTGCTCGTAGTCGCGCAGTGCCAGCAATCCCTGTCCCCAATCCAGGTTGCTGTCGGTCAGGAGTTGCCAGCTGTTCTGCGGCTTCACAAAAACATTAAAGTAAGCGAGATAGTCCGGCGCCGACCGCAGCGCATCGGTAGCGTTCAGGCATAACGCCAAGATGACCAGCGCTGCGGCAGCGCGATTCTTCCGTGCATGCTCCCAGATGCCGCCGGCAATCAGCAACGCGAACGGGTACAGAGGCAGGATGTGCCGCTCGCCGATGGCGAAGCGCGATTGTAGCGCGAAGGCCAGGAAGACAAGTCCAAACAGCGAAATGAGCAGAAGATCGCCCGGGGCGCTGGCACGCCTTGCGAACCCCCAGCAGCAGGCTGGCGAAGAACAGCAGCAACAGAATGGTCGGCCACTTCAGCGCAATCGCAACCGGGTAGTAGGACAGTGGCGCGCCCTTGGGATAAATCTTGCCCAGAAACCATGTCGGCCGCCCGCGATGATTGCTGAGCGCCACCTCGCGCAGTCCTTCGACGTATTCTCCAGCCGGAACCAGCAGGCTGAACTCGCGCTTTGACTCTTGGTGGCCCAGGTTTTCGTCGGGCGATTGGGGAACGACGCGACGAGTTGTCCGTCGCCGAGCTTCAAATGCGAAACGTGAAACAGATATCCCGCCCAGAAGATCAGCAGCGCGATGCCAAGCGCGGCCAGCGCTGGCTTCCAATTCAAACTGCGCAGGCGATTCCATCCGCCATCCTTGCGCAGCATCAGCATCAGCAGCAACGCCAGCAGCATCTCGGGTGGCGTGTACAGCTTTGCCAGCAACAGCCCTCCCAAGCACCAGTCCCATCATTACGGTCTGCTTGCGGCTGGGATCCCTCCTCCACACGCACAAGTTGGAAAGCGGCCAGAAATACAAATAGCGCTCCGATGCCATCGGTTGTCGTGACAGAGAAGTTCGCGATCAGCGATGGCGTAAACGCGAACAGCGCGAGCGGCAACATTGGCCGCTCCTTCAGAGAACAGTCGGCGGCTCGCGAACCACAATGCGATTCCCAACGCGAGTCCGAGCAACGTGTTCATGGGGCGCGTGTGCCATGCCAGCCACTCCGGGCCGGGCTGCATGGCGGTCACGTGATATCCGCGCGCCAGCGGCTCTTGCGTGATTTGGACATTGGCTCGTGCAATCGGCAGCATCAGCCAAAAGCGGCCCAGCGGCGGATGGTCGGTCCACATCTCGAATTGACCGTGCCACGCCTGCAATCCGGCGATCATGTGGCCGGGCTCGTCGTAGGTGAGCGATTGCGTCTTGATGAACCACAACGACTGCAGACCGAACAGCAAAAGCAGCGTCGCCGGGATCCACCATCGTGCGTGCTCGGGTTTGTCAAACGCGGGTGCCCCATCCTTCTCGCCTGGTTTTGGCGAGAGGGTGGGGACGCGTCGCTGTATGAGAATCTAGGTCGCTTGCCATCGAATCGTTACGCTGCACCTACGGCACATCGATCGCGCCGCGGATCCTGCAAGATTCGATCCAGCGCGATCGCCAGGCCGAAGTAGAAGAACAGGATCATGGCTACCGATTCTATCCCGAGGTCATAGTGCACGATGGCCGTGAGCTGTAGCGCGGCGAAGCTGGACAGCACGCCGGTCGCGACGGAGGCGGCGAACCGGCTGCGCGGCAGTGCGCGAAAGATGAGCCGCAACAGGAAGAAGACATAGGCAATGACAAACCACAGCCACGCCGCCAGCGCCGGAAGCCCCCGTTCGACGGCGATCTGGATCATGTCGTTATGGAAGTGGCTTTCGTCGTGGAAATAGGTAAACGCCCGGATATTCCATTCCATCCAGTGATTGCGAATGGTTTCCATGCCGACGCCGAACCAGGGATGCTGCCGAATCAGCCGGAAGCCGTCCTCCCACATCATGGCGCGGAAGGTTGTGCCCGGGTCATGGCTGCCAAGCGCCTGTGCTCCGCGCGTGTGGTGAATCCACAGCGCCGCCAACAATACGAACACCACCATGCCGCCGACCGCCCAAAGCCGTAGACGTTTTCCTGCCAGTAGCAGCACTGAAATGAATCCGCCCAGCGCGAGTCCCGCCAGCGCCGCCCGCGTCTCGGTGAGAAAGAGCGCTGCGGTTAACGCCGCGAAGGTAGCTATCAATCCCAACAGCAAACCCCGCTTCCGCGGGTTGAGTCCCAGCAGCACCGCCCAAGTCATGCAGCCGATCTGCATCAGCATCTCAGCGAAGTCAACGTAATGGCCGAGCGTTCCCTGCGCCTTCAGTGGCCGTCCGCGAGCCAGCCGCAACGCCGGCGTTCCCAGGCCGCTTTGAATGAATTGCTCGCGAAGAATGTAGGTCCGCTTCTGGTGAAAGGGATATCCCCGGACCAAATTAATGCGAAGCAGAGTTCCCGGCGGGCTTTGCCGGACGATATCTTCCAGCTTTGCGGGATTATGAACCCGGTGGCCGTTGATCTCCTGAATGATGTCGTCCTGGTAGACGTGCGCCTGATAAAGCGGCGACGTGCCTTGGACAAACGCGACCCGCACTCCTACACCGTAGATGTATTCCCAGCCGACAAAAACCGTCGCGGCCAGCCCGGAGAGAATCAGCAGAAAAATCAGAGTGCGGACCTGGCTGAGCCGGTGCAGGTTTTGCGCGACGACAATACCGACAAGCAGCAGGCAGACAATCTTCATGCGGTCCCAACTCAGGTAGGGATCGGGGCTGAGCGTGCTGGAAATTCCGCTGAGCACCACGTAAGCCAGCAGCGGCGCCGCCAGCGGCTGCGGAAATGGACGCCGGCGCGCCACCAACAGCTTCAGCAGCCAGAGCAGGCAGGCAATTTGCCAGGCGTGTTGCGAGCCTTTGATGGAGTGCGGCAGCAGAACCGCGAACAGTCCGAGGAAAAAGAAGATAGCGCCATCCAGAAAACGCACGTACTTCGACCCCGACGGCCGGGCTGCGCGTGCCGGATTCGATTGCGGTTTGGACGGCTGCGGCGTTTCTGCCGAGGAGGTTGGCGGTCGGCTTGGCATCGAGAACTTCGTTAGTAATCAACAGCCTACACTACTGGCAATCGAGCGAGAAATCCTGCTACAGTTAACTTGGAAGTACGCATTGCGACGTCAGGGCCACCTCCCACTTCGCTGACGTCTCCAGCTGCGACGGCCGCTGGATTCGCGGTTGCGCAACTGCTTCGATAGCCGTCACTCTTATCGTGTTTGATCGACGCTCCAAGCTTCTCAGTACGATCACGTTGCTCCACGACCTGGGGGTGACTTGCGTCGCCTTCGTCCTGGCGTATCTGCTGCGCAGCTTCCTGGTTCGTTTCCCATTCTTCAGCGGGCACTTTCCGGAAATCTATCCCTTCGTCCACTACCTGCCGCTGATGGTCGCGTTTCTGCTGGCATGGGCCGTTGTCGGGTATTTTTCCAGCTTCTATCGCGATCTTGAACTGACCAACCCCATCCAGCTTGTCCTGAAGATTGTCAGCCAACTGGCGATTGTGCTGGTGGTGATGTATGCCGGCCTGTACCTGTTGCGCCGCACGGATATCAGCCGCTCCTACGTCCTGCTCATCGGTGGAGTGGACTTCGTGCTGTTGTTGATGGGTCGCACAGCGTCGTACTGGGGCGTCGCCATCATGCGCGAGCGGCTCAGCCGCTTTCACTACCTGCTGATCGTCGGCTGTGGACCGCGCGCCCGCGAAATGGCAACACTTGATCGAAGAAAGCCGAGGCATGGGGCTTCGCCTGGTCGGCTTCGTCGATCCCGAAACAGAGGACCGCACGGCCAACCACCTTGCCGGGTACGACGTTTTTCCGCTCGAGTCGGTGGGCGCCATCCTACAAAAGCATGTGGTCGATGAAGTGGTTTTCGCCGTTACCCTGCAAGAGCTGGCGCGGCTGGAGCCGGTGATGCAACACTGCGCCGACCTCGGTATCCGCACCCGCTTGCAGCTGGAGTTCCTGCCTCCCGCATACTCGCGCATCTATCTGGAGAATTTCCGCGATGTCCAGCTGCTGAGCCTCTCGAGCGCGCCCGATAGCGAGCTGCGCCTGTTTCTTCAAGCGCGTCTTCGATGTCGTTCTGTCGGCCGCATCGCTGCTACTCCTCTCGCCGCTGTTGCTGGCGATTGCGGCGATGATCAAGATCACTTCGCCCGGCCCGGTGTTCTTCCAGCAGACGCGTTGCGGCCTGGGCGGACGCCGCTTCATGCTGTACAAGTTTCGCTCCATGATCAACAACGCCGAGCAGATGCGCGCCGAACTGCATCAGCTTAATGAACTCGACGGGCCAGTCTTCAAGATCAGCGACGACCCGCGCATCACGCCTGTCGGTCGCTGGCTGCGGCGCTTCAGCCTGGATGAGCTGCCGCAGCTGTGGAACATCTTCCGCGGCGACATGTCATTTGTCGGTCCGCGTCCTGCGGTTCCGGAAGAGGTAGAGCAGTACGAGGACTGGCAGCGTCGCCGGCTGCGCATGCGCCCCGGGCTGACCTGCACCTGGGTGCTCGAAGGCCGCAGCCATGTGGACTTCAACCGCTGGATGCAGCTCGACCTGAAGTACATCGACAACTGGTCGCTGTGGCTGGACACGAAGATCTTCCTGCGGACAATACCGATTGTGCTGTCGGGAAGGGGAGCGTACTGAGTTTTCCGTCGCAGGTTACGATAAGGCCTGCGCACAACAGTTATCTTGAGCGCGGGGCGCTTGATCATCTTGTCTAGGAAGCTAAAACTTTTGACGCTGATGGCCACGCTCTCCGTGTGTTCTCGATTCGCGTCGGCACAAGCTAACTCTGGCAGCATTGTTGTTTTTGGTCTTCAACCAGACAAATTCTCGGTGGCAGCAGACAGCGAAACGACCCCCTCCGATCAACCTGGATCGAAAAAGTATGAACAGTGCAAGATACTTGTCCTCGATCACAGCACCCTATTCGCCGCCGCGGGATTTATGGACTACACCCGCATTGACCGAAACGACAAAATGCAATCTTGGAGCACGTTTGACATAGCGCGCCAATCAGCGAAAGCCGTCGCGAATGGAAACCTTGCATCCATTGCGGATGAGTGGGCTAATGAGATGAAGACTCGGCTAGAAGCTATAGGATCGCGCCGTATAACCGGTTTCAGTTCGTCACATAACGACACCATTGCCAACGGCGTCTTCGCGACGGCCAAAGACGGATTAATTTCCGTCATGACTAGAAATCTGAAACTGGTAAATGGGGCCTTTCAGATCGAATCAGGGGACTGTCCCGAGGGTGCCTTCGGTGCCGCCGGAGAACTTGCCGTGTTCAGCGAACTCACAGGGGATGCACCGAGAACGCTCACCAAGAGCGACCCGGAGTGGCCCCCTGATGCCTCCACGAAGAGGGATGTAACAGCTCTGGTCACGCGAGTCGCCAACCTCACCGCCAAATGGGACTCTACCGGGTATGTGGGAGGCTCCATTGACGTTGTTGAACTGTGGCACGATGGGACTATTCACTGGATTTCCCAAAAGCCACAATGCAAACGTGCCCAATGACGATTGCTGAGCTGTAGCGATCTCGCAGTCTATGTCGAAATCTGTCGCGCTTCGATTCTGTAGCGGACGATAACAATGCCGGTGCTTCGCGGAGTCCAGCAAAGCTAAAGATTGTGCATCTCGTGATACTTCGAGTTCCGGATTACCAGTTACCTGGACAAGGTAGAAGGGTGACGCGGGCAGAGCCCGCGTCTTGACCAGATTCGAACCGGCAATCCGGGAAGCCTCGCTGATTTACTTGCCGGCGTAAGTATGGGCCGAGCCGATGCCGGTGCACAGGTCCCAACCAACTTTGCAACGTGAATCACCGGTCGTGATGTCGTTGAAATCGGCATGATAGACGATGGGATTGGCCATCTCGTTGTACATCTTGGTGAGCTGCGCCAAGGACGACTGTTGCCGGCTGCCCGCCGCGTTCACGATGCCAGCCATGGTAGGAGACGACCAACTGGTACCTCCGACTGAGCCCCAACCCTGGAGGTAAATGGCAGCGCAACAAAAGTCGGAAGCAACATCAGGATAGCCGCGGAAGTTTCCTACGATGCCTGCAATGCCATTCTGATAGCTGGGACGCGGCTCGTATGGACTGATGTCTCCTCCGCCGCCGCCGGTGTAGTACTGCTCGGAAGTGAAGTTTCCGTTACTGTCGCGGTTAAAATAAGTTCCTCCAACCGCTACAACGTTCGGTGACGCTCCCGGATAGATGCTTACGCCAAGTCCCGAATCGCCGGCGGCTGCAAAATAGACGACTCCCGGAGTTGTGAAGTATTGATCAAAGCCGGTCTCCTGGGGGATCTCTGCATCGCCAAAGCTCATGCTCACCACGCCACCGCCGTTCTGAGCCACTAAATATCCGGCGTACTGCACCGCTCCCCAGGTGGGATCGGTCGCGCATTGCGGGGTTTCACACAATGCCGACACCACCAGGAACAGCTTGGCCTGCGGCGCCATGGCGTGAGCCCACTCGATATCTAATGCTTCCTCCACCTCCCAGTCCGAGTAAGTAGGTGGCCGTATGGGGCCGGGCCAGACCTGCGTGATGGTCGTAGCCGGAATACCGAATTGGGTGTCGAAGGCGTCCAAGTCGGACTGCGCGGTCGGGTAGTAGCCAGCGTCCACGATGGCAATGGCGCCAATACCACCGTTTGGTACCGTTGTGCTTGTGGAAATTGGACAGCCGCTCGGTCCAGCCACAAACTTATATACGCAGGCTACCGACCCAGGAGTTTCAGCACCCGGAGGGGGTTGAGGGGCGGCCATTTTATCCGAGTCGACAAAAAAGTAGTTCGTGTGTTGCCGACCGGGCGAGGGGATGCTGGAGGCCGGATAAATAATCCTGTGGCCGTTGAAGGTCGACTCGTAACGATCTTGTGCGGCGGCCGGGCAAAGGGCTGCACCTGCAAATAAGACAACTGCAACCATGGTTAACATTACAAGCTGGATGTCTCTGCGAAAAATAGTCATTCATTGGCTCCTGCGTAACGCTCCGAAATCATGAAGGGAGTTCATGGAAAATGCAAGCTAGAAGCCCCATGCCGGTCCTGCTGTCTGCAAAAAGCGTTGCATCGCAGTTTTTCGCAACGAGCCGCGCACCGTGTGCAGCTTGCCGCGCCTGGTTACAACAACAATCCTCGTTGTATGCTTTTTTTGTTCGTTTCGAGAGTCACCACTGTAGGGGTTTTTCGTGGGCGCTATCGTCGGCATCGTAGTGGGTGTCACTCTTGCAGCCTTTGGGTTCGTAACCATGAGGAATCCGATGCGCTTGAACGTGCTGCCGCTTAATCCAGTTGCAGAAGGCCATTACCAGCGCATGGTGCTGGACACGCCAACTCGCAACGGTCTTCGGATACTTGGCGCTCTGGTCTGCTTGTTCGGAAGCAGCATTCTCACAGCGGGTTTCGGTGCGGCGCTCAGACTCCAGTCGCTAACCAGCATCTCAGAAGGTCTTTGGGTGCTGATGGGGTGCCTCTTCATTGGCGCTTGGGTGAGCGGGGCAGTTCTGAGTGTCTGGCCGCTATCCAAAGGACAGGCATTCAACTGGTTTGAGGCGTTAAAGCTAAGCGCACAGCTCGGTCCTGTTGATGTCGTTCCCTCGATTACGCCGCGGATGCAACGTGAGTCACGAATCTATACAGCGGCACTCCTGACGCTTGCCGGCATCGCCGCCCTTATGTCTGTTTTGAGATAGATGGGGGATAAATCGCCATTTGATAACTAACCGCCTAAACTGAATCTTGCGTCCGTCCGGCGCACCGCTATTCATGGTCTCCATCACAATCGTCACCTGGAATTCGGCGAAGTATCTCGACGAATGTTTCGCCGCAGTCGCGCTCCAGGATTATCGCGATATTGAGGTGATCATTGTCGATAACGCCTCCGAAGACGGAACCCGCGAGCTGCTGCGCAAGGTCGAGAGCAAGTGGCGTGTCATCTACAACGACAATAACGTGGGCTTCGCGGCTGGGCAAAATCAGGCAATTCGCGCGGCACGCGGTGATTGGATTCTGTGCCTCAACCCAGACGTGATGCTCAGCCCATATTTCGTGACGCGGCTGACGGCTGCAGCAGAAAACCATCCTGAGGTAGGCACTCTCTGCGGCAAACTCCTGCGCTGGCAGCCCGCGACCGGACCAGCCAAGAAAAACATCATCGACTCGACTGGAATCTACTTCACTCCGACCATGCGGCATCTGGATCGCGGGGCAGAAGAGATTGACCGCGGGCAATACGATCGCGAGCAGTATGTCTTCGGCGCCACTGGCGCAGCGGCGTTTTTCCGTCGCAGCTTCATCAACGACGTCTCCGTTGAAGGAGAGTTCTTCGACGAGGATTTCTTTGCCTTTCGCGAGGATGGCGATCTTGCGTGGCGTGCGCAGGTGATGGGATGGAAGTGCTTGTACACGCCGACGGCCGTGGCGTGGCATGTTCGCCGCGTCACGCCGGAGCGGCGCAAAGACCTGCCGCTGGTCATTAACTGGCATTCTGCAAAGAATCGTTTTCTGATGCGTGGGAAGAATGCGTCGGGATGGCTGTGCTGGCGCTTGTCCGTCCCGGTTGCATGGCGCGACCTGATGACCTTTGGGTACGCCGCCGTGCGCGACCGTCGATTGTGGTCGGCGGTGACGTACTGGTGGAGAGTGCGAGACAGCATTCGCCACAAGCGAGAGATCATTCAGTCGCGACGGCGCGTGTCAGACCGCGATTTGCTATGGTGGTTCAGCACGAAGCCGCGCGCGATCGATGTGGAGAAACAGTAGCCAGTTGTCAGTTGTCAGGGCGACGAAGACAGAAAGGGTTGTATCAGGGCACGACCTTGGTCGTGCCGCACAACGCCGTAAGCGTGTTCCGAGTTCCGTAGGGACGGCAGCGTTCTTGGTGTAGAGGTCCTTCGGCTCCGGCGCGCAAAAGCGGGCGCGCCTGCGCTCAGGATGACACCTTGACACGGCGTACCGCTCCCGACGACACCTTATTGAGGGAGGATTTTGACTCGAGGTAGAGCTAAGAGCAAAAAGCTAAAAGCTCATAGCAAGTTGCTATTTGCTTCCTTCATTCTTCTTCCATGAATATTGCCATCGTCGGAACTCGCGGCATACCCAATCGCTACGGCGGCTTTGAGCGCTTTGCCGAGCAGATCAGCTCGCGCCTCGCTGACCATGGTCATCGGGTTACGGTCTATTGCCGCCGCGCCTTTACCCGCCCCGACGATGTTTACGACAAGCGCGTGCGCCGCGTCATCGTGCCCAGCCTGCATCAGAAACATCTCGATACCTGGGTGAGCACGTTCTTCGCAGCCGTTCACGTTGCCTTCAGCGACAACGATGTCGTCCTGCTCTGCAACGTCGCCAACAGTCCCTTCGCTTACATTCCGCGCCTCTTCGGTAAGCCAGTCGTGCTCAACGTCGACGGTCTGGACCGTAAGCGCGAAAAATGGAAGGGTCTGGGCGCACAAGTGCTGCATTTCTGCGAGTGGATGTCATCGTTCAGCTCCAGCCAGTTGGTCACCGATGCCAAGGCCATTCACGATTACTACCTGGCGAAATATCACAGCGAGTCGGTCGTCATCGGGTACGGTTCCGAGATGCCGGAGGGTGACTACAACCTGAACGGCTTGAACCTGGAGTCGGGCCGCTACGTTCTGTATGTCAGCCGGCTTGAGCCTGAAAACAATCCCGACCTTGTCCTGCGCAGCTGGCGCAATATTCGCAGCGACTGGCCGCTAGTGATGGTCGGTGACAACCCTTACGACTCCGGTTACCTGGAGCGATTGAAGTCGCTGGGCGATGATCGTGTGCGCTTTCCGGGAGCCATCTACGGCGAGGGTTACTGGGCGCTGCAAAAGCATGCCGGGGTTTTTGTCTTCGCCTGCGAGATCGGTGGCGTTCATCCCGCGCTGATTGAAGCGATGGCCGCCAGCAACCCCATCGTGTATCTAGATACGCCAGAGAATGCCGAAACCGCCGGCGACGCAGCGATCCGGTACGAAAAGTCGGAGGCGGATCTCACATCCAAGCTGCAGTCGTTGCTCGATGATTCGGCCGGCAGGCAACAATTGGCCGCCAAGGCGAAGCAGCGGGCAGACGCGCTCTATCGGTGGGAAGCTATTGCTGAAAAGTATGAGAGAGTATTCGGCGGCCTGGTGAAGAAGTATCCCACCCCTCCCTCAGGCCGCGACTGAATACCTGCTACGCCGCCCGCTTCTCCCGCTGAAGCATGCGCGAGATCGCGCGCTTCGCCAGCTTTTCGGCTTCCTCGCGCGACTTCGCCTCACCTTGCTCTACTACTTGTTCAATGGGGCGAAGCAGGAAGATGTGGAAATTCCATCCCGTGCGCAGCTGAGTTCTGGGGTCGATGGATTGCTCCAGATCGTAAGCGTAATCACCTTTGTCATGAATTCGCATAATTGCTCCTTGGCATTGGACGTAGCAGGGAAGAATTCGGTTTCTAAAATCCGATGCCTCCGTTGCGACACGCTCGGTTTCTTTTTGCCATGCCGTGATCCCTGTAGCGGATATTTCGTTGAGTCACACCAGCAGCTTTCGATTTTCACCAAATGCTTCCAACACGTGGCATGGCTCGGCCATCTCACTGCCAGACTGAATCAACTGAATCACTGGAGGTGTCATGGCACTATTCTCAATGAAACTGGAAAACCTGCAGCAGCTTTACCTGAAGGAACTGCGCGACCTGTATTCTGCCGAAAATCAGATTACGGATGCGCTGCCGAAACTCATCGACGCTGCGCACAATTCCGAGCTGAAGAATGCTTTGCAGGACCATCTGAACGTCACACAAACCCAGATCGCACGTCTGGAGCAGATCTTCCAATCGCTGAACGAGAAACCTAGCGGCGAAACCTGCAATGGGATGAAAGGTGTAATCAAGGAAGGTGACGAAATGGTCTCGGCTGGCGGAGATCCCAGCACCGTCGACGCCGGCATCATCAGTGCGGCGCAACGAGTCGAGCACTATGAGATGGCTGGCTACGGCACCGTCCGTACCTATGCCAAACTGCTTGGCCGCGATCAGGACGCAACCCTCCTGCAGCAGACTCTGGACGAAGAGGAAGAAGCCGATCAGACGCTAACGCAGATCGCCAATACCGTAAACGTCGAGGCGAAAGCAGCTTAATCCATTTGTGCCCGCGGCCGTGGGAGCCGCGGGTGCTTCCTTCCCGCCAGCTCTCCTGCAAAATTCTGTTCTGTCCTGCCGCCGGTTCGTACTATCATCTTTGAAACAACTACTCTGAACCAAACCACTGGATCCTGCGCCCGTTGATCCGGTTGGGCGAGCTTCTTCCATGAACATGGCATACATCTTTGGCCTGCCGGCACTGCTCCTGGTGATGGCGGTGGCGGCGAATCGGCTATCGAAGCTGACGCGCGTGCCCGACATCATCGTGTTGCTGCTGATCGGCATTACCCTCGGCCCTATCCTTCACTGGGTAAACCCGCTGCACTTCGAAGGCGTCATTAGTATCGTGGGGACGCTGGCTCTCATCCTCATCCTTTTCGAAGGTGGTTTGGAGCTGCGCCTGCGCCAGGCAATGCGCTATTTTCCAGCCGGGCTGCTCCTGGTGGGGTTGAGCTTTGGTCTGAGTCTGGCATTGGTTGCCATGACCGGCCGCTGGCTCCTGCATCTGGAGTGGCGGGACTGCCTGCTCCTGGGCGCGGCGTTGGGATGCACGAGCGGCACCATCGTGATTCCAGCTCTGCAGCAAATCACCACGCCCGATCCGGTGAAGATTACGCTGACCATTGAGTCGTCGCTGGGCGAAGTCATCGCGGTGCTGATGGTTGGCAGCCTGCTGAAGACCACCGAGAATCAGTCGTTAATTGGAGGATTGGCCAGCGATTTCTCGCACCACATTCTGATTTCGCTTCTGGTTGGCTTCATCGTGGGAGCGGTGTGGTCGAAGATTTGGCCGAAGCTTGCCGGCATGCCGAACACCAACATTCTGAATCTGGGTGTTGTGCTGGGCGTTTATTCGTTAGGTGATCACTTCCAGGGCAGCGGCCTGCTTGCAGTCCTGATCTTTGGAGTTACGCTCGCTAACCTGCCACGCACGCCGCACATGACTCGCCAGGGAGCGCGAATGCTATCGTTCCACGCCGAGTTCAGCTTCCTGGTGCGCTCGTTCTTCTTCGTGTTGCTAGGCGTAGTCGCGCAGTTCGTCAGCCGCCAGTACATCGTTCCAATCATAGGAATTCTGGTCGCTGTCGTCGTAGCGCGCTATCTTGCGATGCAGGGTAGCCGGTGGGTGGTGCGGGACGTGACTCGCTCGGACACGGAGTTGCTCTTCTGGATGCTGCCCCGAGGTTTGGTCACCGCGGTTCTGGCACTGGCGATTGTCGAAGATCGCGGCGCCGCCTTCAGCTTCCTTCCGGCGATGGCGTTTACCGTCGTGCTGGTGACAAATCTGTTTATCGTGTGGGGATCGATCCGAGCCGGTCGGAACGCGGCCGCTGCTCATGAAATACCTGTCGAAGTTGTTGCTCTTCCAGAGCTGCAGGCGAAGGCAGCCGCTGCGGGAGCCGCTGACGGCGACGGTCTGGCGTAGCAGAACCGTCCGTAAGAGCCGAGACACGCCGCCGGCGTTGACGCGATTCTTGTCGAAGCGCCCTTTCTATCCTAAATCGCTGGTCATGATAAACAGCGGCTTCATCTCGAAGCTGTTGTAACGCGGCCGCAGGCGCTCGGTGTTGTACTGATCTTTGACGTTGACCACTTTCTTTGTCGCCACCACAACGTCGATTGGCATGTTGTCGTAGCGTCCGTTCCGCAGTACCACCAGCCGCCCGTGTACGTTGGTCAGCAAGAGATCCAGCGCGAGATTCCCATAAGCCATGGGCACAATGGAGTCGATGGCGTCGGGATCGCCACAGCGCACTAGATATCCGAGGCTCTGCGTCATCACTTCCAGCGGTTTGCCGGAGTTGTAACGCCCCGACAATTCCTTGATGCGATCGGAAACGATATTGCCGATGCCGCCTAGCTTGGCGTGTCCAAAGGCATCCTTCACATCGCGCTCGAAGATCATGTCGCCGCCCTCGAACATCGCGCCCTCCGACACCAGCACGACGGAGTAGCGGCTGGGATTCTTAGCGCGATCGGAAATCAGTAGCTCGGTTAAGCGATCGATATTGAACTTATGTTCGGGAATGACGCAGCGGTTCGCCGCACCGGCCATCGTTGGCAGCATGGCGGTGAAGCCTGCGTAGCGGCCGAAGACCTCCAACACCAGGAGTCGCTCGTGTGAGCCTGCTGAAGTGCGCAACCGGTTGGCCATCTCGATGATGCGGGTCACGCAGGTGCTGAAACCGATGCAATAGTCCGTGCCCGGGACGTCATTGTCCATCGTCTTCGGAATGGCGATCACCTTCACGCCCTCCTGGAACAGGCGAACGCCGTAGCTGAGCGTGTCATCGCCGCCAATCGGGATGAGGTAATTGATGCCAAGCCACTGCAGGTTTTTCAGCACTTCAGGCGTCAGGTCATTGCGTTCAGCTTGATAGGTCTCGCGGAGGTGTTCGGGGACATCACTTTTGCGGACGCGGCTTGGATTCGTTCGCGAGGTGTGGAGAAACGTCCCGCCGGTGCGGCCCGCTCGATTGACGAGCTCTTCCGTCAGGTGGCGGAAGTTGTCGCTGTTGTCATAGTCCTTGTCGCGGACCATGTCGATCAAGCTCGCCCATCCGCGCCGCAACCCGATGACTTCGTAGCCTTCGCGCACCGCTCGTATGGTGACGGCCCGGATTGCCGGATTCAGGCCGGGCACGTCGCCTCCACCGGTAAGAATGCCAATGATGCCCCGTTTACCTCTACCGCTACTGCCGCTGCTTGCCATAAATGATGATCCCGTTCTTCCTGGTGCGCCTACGAGTGCTACACCCTAGTTTAGCCAATGGCAGGGGATCGAGGGTGGCGGAGTGCTCGGGATCTCGCTGGCCAGCGTCAGGGCAAGGCTTCGATTGTGCCGCATCGCCTTTAGAAAATCTAAATCTCGTAAGCGCGCTACCGAGGCGGTATTGAAACCTGAGAACGACTCCCCTCGTAACTGCGAAGGTACTTTCGCCTTTCCTTCTATCCCCCTCCGCCATACAATGACGGAAGTATTTCCGGGATCCCATTCATGACTGTGCCTGCGATCGTGCTCCTCGCCGCCGTTGCCTTCTTCCTTGGTATCGCTTTCGCTACGCTACTCTCGCGCTCCAGAACGGCGACCTTGGCCGAGCAGAAAAGCTCTCTTGAGCGAGAACTGTTGACCGCAAGGGCGGCCATGGATCGCCAGGCGGTTGAGCTTAGAACTCTCGCGGATGCGCGATCTCGGCTAGAGGCGATGTTGGAAAGCGAAAAGCGCATGGCTGGGGAGAAGCTGCAGGTTCTGAAAGATGCCAGCGAACAATTAAAGTCGGACTTTAAGGCCTTGGCAGCTTCCGCGCTGGACAGCAATAACGCCAACTTCCTTCAGCTCGCTAAGAGCGTCCTGCAAAATTCTCAAACCCATGCCGCCGGGGAGCTCGCGCAGAAGGAACAGGCGGTGCGCAATCTGGTTGAGCCAATCGCGAAATCGCTGGAGGGCATGAACCAGCAGGTTCAGGCACTGGAACAGGCTCGCAGTCACGCCTATGGCACTCTAACCACGCAAGTGCAGTCGTTGGTGGAAACGCAGAAGGCCCTGCAATCGGAGACTGGCAACCTGGTGAAGGCGCTGCGCGAGCCGCAAGCCCGCGGCCGCTGGGGGGAGTTGCAGCTGCGTACCGTGCTCGAACTTTCCGGCATGCTGCCTCATTGCGACTTCAAGGAGCAGCTCTCCTTCAACGATGACGAGCGCCGCTACCGCCCTGACGTGATCGTCGACCTTCCGGGAGGGAAGCAGGTAGTGATCGATGCCAAAGTGCCGCTCGCGGAATATCTGGCGGCGCTGGAGACGACTGACGACGCCATTCGCAATACGCGCATGACCGGCCATGCGCGCCAAGTGCGCCAGCATATCGATTCCTTGGCCAGCCGCAACTACTGGTCTCATCTGCCGTGCACCCCTGAGTTCGTGGTGATGTTTCTGCCGGGAGAGGTCTTCTTCCGCGCGGCCATGGACGCCGACCCTGAGCTGATCGAGTACGGCGTCAGCCAGAAGGTGATTATCACCTCGCCGACCACGCTGATCGCTTTATTGAAGGCCGTCGCCTACGGTTGGAACCAAAAGAGCTTGGCTGAGAGCGCGCGACACATCAGCGAGTCGGGCAAGCTGCTTTACGAGCGGTTGTGCACCATGACCGGATATCTGGACGATCTGGGCAGGAAGCTCAGCGGCGCGGTTAAGTCTTACAACGAGATGCTCAGCTCTATGGAGCGGCGCGTCTTGCCGGTGGCGCGCAAATTCCCCGAGCTCGATCGTTCGTTGGCGGCTGACTCGTTACCGGAGTTGCCGCAATTGGATAAGACTCCCAGAGAACTGCAGGCGCAGGACTGGGAAGAGATCGAAAACACCGAGCTGCCGTTTGAAGAAGAACGGGCGGACCGCGCCAAGGCTTAGCCGGATACATGGCCATCCTTCAGGAACGACACAACGGCTCTGCCGCAGCCTTACGCCAGTCGTCATACAATCCAGCCACTCGATCATGCAAAACATGCCCAAGCTGCTTCCTGTCTCCGCTGGGGACCACCGACTCGCCGAACGCGATTCTGGCACGAACGCATTTCTTACCGAACAAATTCCAGACGTGCGGCAGTAAGGGCGTGTCTCCCCACCACGCCGCCTCGGTCGCCGGGTCGCCGTCGTCCAGTTCATAGCGGATCGCGCAAGGCGTCACCGGCGCGCCCACATCAATCGCGGGTTGAAGCATGGTGGAATGGAAGCGCAGAACGCGATGGCCGTCGGTCGTCATACCTTCGGGAAAAAGAACCACCGGCACACCGCTTTCAATACTGTCGGAGACGCTGGCGTTAGCCCGGGCGGCATCGCCTCGATCATGCCGCCGCACGAACACGCTTCCCGACCATCGAGCGTAGGCTCCAAAAATGGGCCACTGCTCGACCTCGGCTTTCGAAACGAAGACGCACGGCACCGCCGCACTGTAGCAGAGAATATCGAGATAACTCAGATGATTGCTGACAATCAGACCGCGCGCCGGCGGCGTCCCTTGCACAGTCCGTTGCAAATGGATGGCTTCTAACCCGCCGATACAAACCTCGTGCAGCCACTCGGCGCTTTGCAGGCGAGTGGGATTCGGCGGCAGCTTGCGGTGCATCCACAGGGCGCGAAAGGCAGCAGTCATGAAAGCCGACAGTCGTACAGCGCTGCGCAGGTGGTTCGCCAATGCCCGTCCTGTTCTTCGTGCAGGAGATAGGAAGCCTGTCTGGAGTTTACCTAAGCGCGCGGCATCCATCGAGTGACTGCCGTGCATCGTACCTATGTTGCACTCGGAGTTGTGCATAAAACAAAATGGCAAAAACCAGCAAGCTCAAATCTCCCGACCAGATCGATCCCTTCAGCACCGGCCACAAGAGTCTGCGAGTCGTCATCGAAACTCCCAAGGGAAGCCGTAACAAGTTTGCCTACGATCCTGAGCTGGGCACCTACACGCTAAGCAGCGTGTTGGGAGAGGGAATGGTGTTTCCCTACGACTTCGGTTTCATTCCGCAGACGAAAGACGAGGATGGCGATCCTACCGACGTCCTGTTGCTGATGGATGAGCCGGCGTTTCCCGGGTGCGTGGTTGAATCGCGCATCGTTGGAGTGATTCAGGCAGAACAAACCGAGGACTCGAAGACGATTCGCAACGATCGCGTCCTGGCTGTCGCCCTCGAATCCCACGTCCACGCCGACATTAAGGCGCCGACGGACCTGAACTCCAACATGATCAAGGAACTGGAAGATTTTTTCGTCGCTTACAACAAGGCGAAAGGCAGGAAGTTCAAGATCCTGGGCTGTAAGAATGTCGACACGGCAATGAAGTTCATCAAGAAGACACGGGTCAAATAACATCGTCGGATCGAAGTCTTTTCTTGCGGATGCAAGAAGAGCGCGAACGTCGGATTTCGGCTGCAATGCCGGCTATTTGACACATGAGTTCAACGGCGAACTTTGAGAAACCCCGAATGAACTCAGGTGGTTAGCGGGCATAAGCCAGCCTTATTACCCCCATAAAAACATTGGATTTCCCTCCGGGTGCGGCCACTCGTACCCTGAAGCGGTGGGTCGAGGACAATTGTCCGCGGCCACACCAGCACTTCCTAAGTCCATGCAAGCGGTAGTCTCCGATTTCTTCCCCGGAACGTCGCATAGCTCCGCACACGCCACACGGCGGGAGCCTGCGTCCACGTTTCATCGCGATCCTAAGTGCGATTTTCATCGGCCTCCCACGCGCGAGGTACACACAAGGAGAGTTCTGAATGGCTGAAACCAAGCCTGATCCGAAGGCAGTCCTGGAGTTTGTGAAGGAAAACAATGTGCAGATGCTCGATCTGCGCTTCACGGATCTTCCCGGACTGTGGCACCACGTTTCCTATCCCATCGCCATGCTTACTGAATCGTCGTTCGAAGAAGGCTTCGGCATGGACGGTTCTTCCATTCGCGGATGGGCTGCAATTCACGAAAGCGACATGCTCCTCATCCCTGACGCTGGTCGCTACATGCTCGATCCCTTCACCGACGTTCCGACGCTGGTGATGGTTTGCGACGTCATCGATCCGGTCACCAAGCAACGCTATGATCGCGATCCGCGCTACATCGCCAAGAAAGCCGAGATGTACCTGGCTTCAACGGGCCTGGCCGATACTGCGTTCTTCGGAGCAGAAGCCGAGTTTTTCATCTTCGACAATGTGCGCTTCGATCAGAACGAGCATGAAGGCTACTACTTCATTGACGCCGAAGAAGGCCGATGGAACTCGGGTCGGGCGGAGAACAATCTGGGCTATCGGCCGCGATACAAGGAAGGTTACTTCCCGGTGCCGCCGACCGATCATTACCAGGACCTGCGCACCGAGATGACGCTGACGATGATCAATGCGGGTCTAACGGTCGAATGTCATCATCACGAAGTCGCGACAGGTGGGCAGACGGAGATCGACTTGAAGTTCGACTCACTGCTCAAGTCGGCCGACGCCATGATGCTGTACAAGTACATCGTGAAGAACGTCGCCAACCAGTATGGCAAGACCGTGACCTTCATGCCTAAGCCGCTCTTTCAGGACAACGGCAGCGGTATGCACTGTCATCAGTCGCTGTGGAAGGGCGGAAAGCCGCTCTTTGCGGGCGATGGATACGCCGGCCTGTCGCAGATGGCGTTGTGGTACATCGGAGGGCTGATCAAGCACGGGCCCGCGTTGTCTGCCCTGATCGCACCGACTACGAACTCGTATAAGCGTCTGGTGCCGGGATTTGAGGCGCCGGTGAATCTGGCGTACTCGCGACGCAATCGCTCGGCGGCCTGCCGTATCCCGATGTACTCGGCATCGCCTAAGGCGAAGCGAGTTGAGTTCCGTCCGCCCGACCCAAGCTGTAATCCGTACCTGGCGTTCTCGGCGATGTTGATGGCTGGACTGGACGGTATCGAGAACAAGATTGATCCTGGTCAGCCGCTCGATAAAGACATCTATGATCTGGGGCCAGAGGAATTGGCCAAGGTCCCGTCGATGCCCGGATCGTTGGAGAATGCGTTGGACTGCCTGGCGCGCGACTACCAGTTCCTGCTGAAGGGCGATGTATTCACGGAAGAGATGCTGAACACCTACATCGACTACAAGCGGGAGAAGGAAGTGAACGCCATGCGGCTGCGTCCGCACCCGTACGAGTTCCAGATGTACTACGACATCTAGAACAGGCAACGACAACTTGCTCAATTGCGGGTTCGATCGAGGCTGGCCGTGGATACTCGCGGCCAGTTTTCGTGGAGCCGAGAAACCCGCAGAAATTCAGTGAACAAATGTTCCAACCCGCGGTGCAACATTCCGCGGTGGAGTAGGCCGCATGGGCCAGGTCTACTGCACCGTGCCGGCGTCCGCCATCGCCGACAGCTCAATTCGGCGCAGACGCGTTTCCAGTTCCTGCGACTTGGCTCGAATCCAGGGAGCATCTAGACACCCGGGCGAGGCAGGCCATGGAGCGTCGACGTGGTACGCGACCTGAAGGCCTAACATTCCCTCCAACCGTGCAATCTTCTTCTCAATGTCACGTAGCTCCTCCGTCAAAGTGACAATATAGACAGCGTCGCAGACGTGTTTCTCGGTCATCAGCCTGGCCTCGACCAGAGCAGGCCGGATGACCTGAGCATCAAAATCCTGCAGCCGATTTGCTTTTAGATGTGACATTCCACAAGCCCCGACAATTCTCCATTGGTCGTTTCAACAACGGCAGGTTACGGTTCAACGTTGGATCAGCATCCCCACTCGGCCTCACCCGGCCTGGCATAGTAACGACGGGAATGTTCCTGTCCGTGTCCGTTCGTTTCCAACTCGAGAATTGCGAGCCGGGCCGCAGCCACCAGGCGGTCGGTGTCTCGCGGCGAAACCGAATTCTCCGGCGTTCTTTTCTGCTGAATGCTGGGCGCAAGCGCCTCGGTATAGTGATGAAACAACTTTGTGAATTCCTGTATGAACAGTTCCTGAGTCGACATAACCTTTGAGCGCCTTTCTGCGCACACTCAATTTGAGACGGGAACCCATAAGAACTGAATAAGACGTCTATAAAAAGTTTGTAAGCGACGTGGAACCTTGCGCACAGCGATGCTTCACTGCTATGTCCGGCGCTGGCTCCTGTGGTACGATTTTCACCACCTCACCAAACATCGATGCCACGTAGCTCAAGGCGTGTCCCCTGGCCTCGAAAGGTTACCTCTGTTGGACACTCAAAGAAACGCCTCTATGCGTACATCAAATCTTCGTTTTTTTATCGTTCTACTGGTCGCATTGGTATTTCTCGGTTGGGCGGTTCCGACGGCTGCGAATTTCGTTATCGAGTACAGCTGGTGGAAAGAAGTTTCGCAGGTGAATACCTGGGTGAGCATGCTGTGGTACAGCGTGGCTCCCACGGCAGTGGGCGCGATCCTGGCCTTCGTTGCGCTGTACGTCTCACATGCCCGCGGTCTTCACTTCGCGGGAATTCGCAAGGGGGATTTCCCGATTTACTCGCGTGCCGTCCCCATCGGTCTCGGCTTAACGGCAATCCTGTTTGCGAACTCGTCAATCGACTATTGGACGGTGATACAGTTCGCAGGATCACGCGGACTTGCCTCGCCGGCCGAGGCCTGGCAAGACAAAGTTTTTTCCCACAGCCTTCCGTTCTATCTTTTCGACCTGCCGTTTTATTCGGACCTACTAGGATATCTTTTCGGCCTGGCGATTCTGTCGGCGATAGTGTTCTGGATTACCGCGCGCGGATGGCAATTATATGAGCGGCTTCGCTTTGGGCGCCTGATCACTGGCCCAGGAAGAGTCATTAACATTGGAGAATACTTCCGATTGCCGGGCGCCACGCGTGTCCCATTCGTTCGCGTGATCGCGGTGATCCTGCTTCTTGGTTTTGCTGCCTGGGTTTATCTGGGAAACTTCGAGCTTCTCTTTAAGACTCATGCCTTCATGACGGGCGCCGATTTTGTCGATGAAAAGGTGACCCTTCCTTTGCGTTGGCTTCTGATCGTCGCGGCGCTGGCCGCGCTGCCTTTGGTTTGGCTGTCGAAGTTTAAACAGGCCGTCTTCCTGGTTGCCTCATGCTACATCCTTCAACTGCTCGTGCCGGCACTCGTTGACGCCGTCTACGTTCGGCCGAACGAGATATCGATCGAACGGCCTTACATCGTGCGCCACATCGAGGCGACGACCGCGGCGTTTGGGCTCAATCGCAACGCCACGGAAGAAGCGTTTACGCCGTCGGGTCAGGGGGTTGTTGATCCCGTCCAGGATGCGACCCTGCTGGCGAATGTTCGGCTCTGGGACCTACGCGCATACAGCGCCACCATCACGCAGATTCAGGCGCTGCGGCCTTACTACACGTTTCCTGACACCGACGTGGATCGTTACATCGTGGATGGCCGCATCAAGCAGGTTCTACTGTCGCCGCGAGAAATCGACGTTAGCCAGTTATCGGCCGAGGCGAGCGAAAGTTGGATCAACCCGCACTTCATCTATACCCATGGTTTTGGGGCAGTCGTAGCCGAGGTCAACAAGATCACGCCTGATGGTCTCCCGGTGTTGCTGATCAAGAACGCGCCGCCGGAGATCAAGTCGCCCGGCTTCCAGCTCACGCGGCCGGAAATCTACTACGGCGAAAAGACCCAGGATCCCGTCTTCGTTCACACTGCTCGTGAGGAATTCGATTATCCCTCTGGCGATCAGAACAAGTACTCGACTTACGAAGGTACAGGCGGCTTTCCCGTCAGCTCTTTTGCGATGAAGCTCGCGGCTGCGATTTCCCGCGGTGAGCCGAACATCGTATTTACCGGCTACCTGACCGGGCAGAGCCGCATGATGATTTACCGGAACGTGGAAGCCAGACTGGCGCATATCGCCGGCTTTCTGCACTGGGACCAGGATCCTTACCTGGTAATCACTGACGATGGGCGGCTGGTGTGGATGGTCGATGGTTACACGACTTCGCTATCGCACCCATATTCAGCGGTACTCCCAGTGAACGGTATTGATGAGGGCGCAAACTATATTCGCAATGCCGTGAAGGCCACGGTGGATGCCTACACTGGAAAAGTAAATCTGTATGTGTTTGATCCCAGTGATCCCATCATCCAGTCATACGAGAAACTGTTTCCCCAATTGTTTCAACCGGCGTCGGAGATGCCTGCTGACCTGCGGCGGCATGCCCGTTATCCGGAAGCCATGTTTCGGACGCAGGCGGAGGCATATCGGATCTTTCATATGCGCGATCCGCAGGTTTTCTATAACAAGGAAGACATCTGGGAGATTGCACGCGACCTGTTCAGCCAGTCTGGACAGCCGGAACCAGTTTCGCCCACCTATGTCGTAGCGACCTTGCCGGGACAAAAGGAAGCCGAATATCTGCTGATTCTGCCTTTCACGCCGCGCGGCAAAGATAACTTGATCGGCTGGATGGCCGCCCGTTGCGACGGCGATCAATTGGGCAAGCTGGTCTTCTATCAACTGCCCAAGCAACAATTGATGTATGGCCCCATGCAGATCGAGTCGCGCATTGACCAGGACCAAAACATCTCCAAAGACCTGACGCTGTGGAACCAGCAAGGCTCACACGTGTTGCGGGGAAACATCATCACACTTCCAGTGACCGGAGGATTCCTCTACCTTGAGTCGATTTACATTCAGGCTACCGAAGCTCGTATGCCTCAGCTCAAGAAAGTGGTACTGGCGATGGGCGATCGGATGATTTATCGCGACACATTTGACCAGGCGCTAGCCGATTTAACGAATGCGCCCGCGCCGGCATCTCCCCCTGCTGCTCAACCGGCGGGCTCGACTCCTGCCGCGAGCAACGCTCCAACGTTGGCGGAGCGTCTTCACCATCTCCGCGACCAGGCGCAACAGTTGACCGAAGAGATTGAAAAGCTGGAGAAAGAAACAGTCAAGAAGTAACGCCAAGACGACCAAGCCGACGCGAATCGGGACAGCCTCGTTCGCGCTTCGTGCTGTCGTGATTGCCTGTTAGGGGTTCGTGCGGAAGATTCAGAAGGGAAGCGCTCCCTAGTTGACCATCGGCATCATGCAGGATGTTGTTGGTCGTACCGCGCCGGCATAAAACTTGGCAACGTTCCGTAGCGGTAGAGGTAGGCCGCCAGGACAAAGACAGCGATGGCCAGAAGCAAAGTGAAAGCCGCCTGTCCGATAAGATGCCGTCTGCGCTCCAATTCAACGTTGCCGGAAAATGCTTCCAGCAACAGGTTGATCGTAAACGCGCAAAGCACAATCCCGATTCCAGACAAGCCCAACGCCCGGCCTAGACCGTGAACGTCCTGCACCAGAAAGCCCGAAATAAACGCGACAGCTCCGATCGCGCTGATGACGATCGGCCCGCGCCGGAAGCCTTCCAGGAAAGGCAGGTGCCGGGATTGACTGACGGTCATGAGCCGCGATCATATGACGTATCAAGTGAAAGCTCAACCCATGTCCCGCCGTCGATCGTCTTGCAATGCAGCTTAGCCACGACCCCGTAACATTGTAAATGCGGGATTTTGTGTTCCCAGTTCCATAATTGGCGGCGGTTGTAGCACAATAGAACTCGGGTAATTGGGAGGACAGATGTTCGCCACGCATAACCGAACCAGCCAGCAACCGTCTGTGGAGCTTCGACCATTCGATCGTCTGACCCTTGCATTCATCGGCGTGGGAGTCATATTTGCCTGCCTCGGGATGGGCGAGGCTGTGTACCGTTTGCTGTTCCTCGAATTTGACGGCGCCACCGACCGTCTTCCCATCGAGATGGCTTTTGGGCTGGCCTTTGCGTGGGTCGCTACCAAACTGGCGCGGAGAATTTATCAGCATCGCCTGGAGGCGTCAGTCAGGATCAACACCGTCTGGGATCGGAATCACAAAATCCGCCACGCGTTGCAGGCCATCGCGCCCGTACCGCACCCTGCGCACCAGCAGGCGATCCGCGTCATCCGCGACGAAGTGGACGGTATTGAGTGGGCTCTCACGGATATCGTGTCACGGTAAACGTCGCTGCATTCTTGCGGCCAGGCGGTGGGCGGAATCGCTTAACGCGATGGGTTCTCTGACCCGGCGAGTCAGTGAGTGGACAATCGGGGCATCTTGTGGCCAACCGGCAAATCGGTTGGCCTGTTGTTTTGGTGGGAAGATTATTGGGTGCACGAATTAGAAGATTCGACGTGAGTCAGCATAGAGGTTGTATTTGAGGCTGCTGGAACCGGCTGATCGAAGGCGTCCATCTCCGCCAACACTTTCAATTGAGTCCATTCAATCCACGTCTTTCGCCAACGTTCGACCACGCACCGATCCAGGCGAGTGCCAGCCTTGGGGAATCCAAAGCCGTCGTAAAACCGGAGAATCGATTCCGTCAAGCCCGGAGTCATGTGATTAAAATTCTGCTCCGCGAGGCCGTCCAGGAGTTCGCGATAAGTTACATCGGCGAGCGGATAGGCACCGCGCTCCGTCGGTTTGCCCGTGTCCAGGTTAATCTCCGGCGTCTGCAAGTCCTTGTCATGGACGCTGTGCAATGCTGCGCCATAATGGGCGACCGTCTGATCGACGCTCTTCATGTACAAATTTTCGGTCTTCTCAGTGGGCTCCTTGAAGTCAATGGCGCGGAACGGTCCCACCTTCGGAACGACTTTGAAAATTCCTGCCATGATGTGCGCCCCCGGTCCCGGCTCCTTGTAACCCGATCCCCATGACTTCCTGTAATCGGCGTTCGACAGGTGATACAAAAAACGCTGGCGATTGAAGTCGGGGATCTCCTTCTGCAACTGATCGCCTTTGACCAGCAGCGCGACTTTGGTCATCTCCGGAATGATGCGGCTCACGCTGCGCCGATACGTATTGATCGCTAGTTGCTCGTTCGGCATGACATCGCTGAGGTTCAGACCATAAGTGTCCAAAAAGGCGCGTTCCAGCAGTGGCGCCGAAACTTCGAATCCGATGAAGTTGTGATAGTTCTCGGGGGCATAGCGCCCCTTGGCCACCTGGAGCACGTCGAAGCCGAATTCCGTGCGCAGGTGTGCCTTGTGATCGACGTCGTAAGGGACTTCAGGGCCGTACTCCAGCGCGAGTTTCGGATATTCGATGCCGACCGCCAGGTTGATGTACGGATGACCGTTGATGTCCGATACATAGTGCGAAAGCGCGCCCAACGCAAAAGCGTATTCGTTCAGGTCCTGGGAATCGTCGATCAGTGCCTGTACAAAAGCGCCGGTGCGCACATAGTGCGCCATATCGCTGAACACTTGATTGCCAAAAGGGTAGTACCCAATGTCTTGAATGACGCTGCCGCCGTAGGCGTAAGCGTGGGCTTTCAGCAGGTCCTGAGGAGTGGCGTTGGGAAAACGTGCCAGCAGCAGCGGCTTAATCTGCTGGTCCCAGGCCAGATCAATAATCTCCTCGTGAGTCAAAACGGAGTAGGCCGGGCAAAGCGGCGCGCAGATCAACAGAAAGACCAGCAATAAGCTGGCTGAGACGTGCGCGACTCTCCGGGAAACGGCGACTATCATGCGGCTTGCGAACGAACCTTCAAATGCGCCCAAGTAGAAGCAGGACCAATAGGATCAGTAAGACGAGTCCCAGGCCGCCAGAAGGATAATAGCCCCAGCCGCGGCTGTACGGCCACGCAGGGTAGCTCCCGACCGACAGCAAAAGAAGAATGATCAGCAAGAGTAGCAGCATCGAATATTATTCTCCGGCCCCGCGCGGTCCGCGCGGAGAAACGCGAGTTGAAGCTGCTAGTTAGAAGCCGACCCGTGCCGGTCAGGATGCCTTGAACGAAAGTCAGGAAGCGTCAAGTTTGGCGCGCAACGCTTTCAAGTAGTTATCAATCGTGGCTGTGTATCCCTGCAGATAGCGCGCAACAAAGCGAAAAACCGGGTTGTAGATCTCCCCATGCTCCGTGATGGTCAAGGAAGAACCAGCCGCCGTCGGGGCAATCTCGTACGTCCACGAACCGCCGAACGGCAAATGCGGGTCGGCGATGCGCGTGACCAGTTTGTGCGGCGGGTCGGCCTCAACCACTTCATAGGTCATCTTCTGCCCATGCCGGCCGTACTCGATCCATTTGCGATGTGGATCGGGGGCCAGCACTTCATAGCGCGTTACCTCCGGGCGCCAAGTGGGCGGTCCGAAGATGATGTTCCACAATTGTTGCGGTGACTGGTGGAACTCAGCTGTGCGTGAGGCCTCATGCTGCTCGGGTAGTTGCGAACCGAGGACCGCAATGAGTCCAAGGGCGGCAAGAACCAGGAATATGACCAGAGCAATCCACTTCAGCACGTGATCGAATCCCTCCCAGGCCATGTAATGACGAGAATCCGCAGTCTAGCCGTACGACCCGTGTTCGGCAAGAATGTCGTGCTTAGGACAGCCGCTACAATGATGGAAATGCCTTCCTCCGCCCTGGCAATCCTGAATAAAGAAGTTGTGAATTGCACGCGCTGTCCGCGGCTGGTTGCCTACCGCGAAGAGATTGGACGCGAGAAGCGCCGCGCGTTCCGAGATCATGACTACTGGGCGCGACCCGTGCCGGGATTCGGGGATCCGCGCGCACGCGTGCTGGTCATGGGTCTGGCGCCCGGAGCGCACGGTTCCAATCGCACTGGTAGGCCGTTTACCGGCGATGCGTCGGGCAAGTTTATGTATCCGATTTTGTACAAAGCGGGATTCGCCTCACAGCCCAACGCGGATCACCGCGATGACGGATTGAAGCTGTTCGACTGCTACATCACAGCGGCCGTTCGCTGCGCTCCTCCCGACAACAAGCCCATGCTATCTGAGCTCGCGAACTGCTCTGGCTTTCTCGATCGTGAGCTGGCGATTCTGAAAGATGTGAAGGTGGTTGTGGCGTTAGGAAAAATCGGTTTCGACGCTTACCTCAGCCATCTGAGGCGGGTCGGTGCGGTAAAGCGCACCGCAGGATACAAGTTTGGGCACGCGGTCAGCTATCTCATGCCGAACGGTATCGTGTTACTAGCTTCGTATCATCCTTCCAACCAGAACACGGCGACGGGTAAGCTAACCGCGGCGATGTTCGAAGATGTATTCCGCAAGGCGAAGGGTATCGCCGAAGGGGATGTGGCGTGATTCTCAGGCGGTTGACAAGCGCAGCGCGCGAGGTCACGATGTGGTCGAGATCATTCCAACCAATAAGCGTATCGGAAAGGTGAGCCGCAATGAATAGGAAATCAGCAGTCCTGATGGCAGGTTTGTTAGTGCTTGCCCTCGCGGCCGTGAACGCTGCTGCCCGAGTTGAAGTTTCAGCCAAGTCGAGTGTCGGGACGTGGAAGCTGGATGCTTCGAAATCGTCCTACCGGAACATGGCGGCGCCAAAATTTGAGCAGCTGGTTATCACGGTTGATACGCCTCAGTCGCTGAAATGGAGCCTCAAAGGCGTGGAGGCCGACGGCAAGAGCTACTTCTCCTCTTACGATGGACCAACCGACGGCAAAGACCATCGACTGATGAGCAATGAGGCTGCCAGCGCCGTCGCCTATACACGAAGCGCCAATGGGCTGAATTGGGTGATCAGGGACAAGAGCGGCTCGGTCATCGAAACCGCCAGCGGCCAACTTTCGCCGGATGGCAATACTTTGATCTTGAAGGGAACGACGGAAGGTCCAAAAGGGAAGAGCAGCTTCGTCTCGGTATTTACCCGGGCGCAGTGATCACGCCGGGGGCGCCAGTTCGTTAATACGCGTCGCCATTTTGATGTCGCGCTGGGTCAAGCCGCCGGAGTCATGCGAGATCAGCGATAGCGTCACCTTGTTGTAGTTGATAAGAATGTCGGGGTGGTGGTTGACCGCTTCGGCGGCCTCGGCAATCTGGTTGACGAACTCCATCGCCTTCACGAAATTCTCAAACTGAAAAAGCCGGTCGATCGCTTTACCATTGCGCTTCCAGCCTGGGAGCTGACGGAGCGCCTGCTGGATGTCTGCTTCCGCTAAGACGGTCCCCATATGACCCTCCCATAATTGAAATGCACCGCTAGCCCGAGTTGTAGAGCGGACTGCCCTAAGCTTGCCGTACATCCAGCTCGTGGCGAGCGCTCATTTTCTTATACACCACCCGATTCCTCTCGCAGGAACTGACCTATCCACAGGTCAGCGAGAGTGTGAGGCCTCGAAAGTCACTAAATGCCGCGGAACCAGTGCAACTGGAATCGAGATGGTGGCCGTTCGGTAGTGAGATATGTGCCTTGCCAGCAATGGTTTGCGTCGTAAGGTTCAATTCATTTGACTTGTGTCTAACGATGGAGGAAACAGGTATTCGTAACATCCATTATGCGTGCTTGACCGGGCACAGTTTTCAGCAACGTTGATCAAAAGTGTAAGGAGAGAGTCGAATGCGGGCAAGGATCGCGAATAGCGGAGTGGACTTCTGGGCGATGCTGGCGGCTGCAGCGCTTGCTACATTGCTGCTGGTCGCCGCTACGCAGTTGCAGGCGCAAACCTACTCCGTGCCGCCCGTTGTTTCCGGTCCGAACGGTGCGACTCCGGCGCTTGGCGCGATTACGCCAGGCAGCGGGAGTTTGTGCGCGGCTCCTGCTCTGCCCGGCACTGGAAGCACCTGTTATGGCAGCTGCGAAGCCGAAGGAGATGGCCTCCTCATGGAGGTTATTCCCGATTGAGTTCGTCCCCGGACGGGGTGCCACAGTCCAGGAATTTTGGATTGTGGCGCTCCGCCCTCCCCCAAAAGAAACGTTGTAAGAAAGGGCGCAGGTGGGTTTCGTTCTCCGGTTAAACCTTGTATATTCTGATGCAGGTAACCGAGGAGAAACACTTTGAGCAAACCCGCAGATCTGGTGCAGGGCACACTCGACCTTCTTTTACTCAAGATTGTTGCCCTTGAGCCACTTAACGGATTCGCCATCAGCCGCCGGTTAAAGCAGATTTCCGGCGATGTGTTGCAAGTGAGCGACGGCTCGTTGTATCCCGCTCTCCACAAGCTTGAAGAAGAAGGGCTGATCACAGCCGAGTGGAAGCTGAGCGAGAACAATCGCCGTGCCAAGTTTTATTCGCTGACGCGACTTGGCCGCAAACATCTGGAAACCGAGTCCGAAAACTGGGGTCGTCTTTCCAGCGCGATCTCGCGTGTGGTGAAATTAAAAGAAGCATAAGCGCCCTCAGTGCCGCCGAATAACACCATCCCGCCGGAACGCTGGGTGTATACCGTCCCGCTGCGCTTGCGCGCGTTGTTCCGGCGGCGCCAGCTCGACCAGGACCTGGACGAGGAACTGCAGCTTCATCTCGAAGAAAAAACTCAGGAGCTGATCGATAGCGGCATGAGCGCCGAAGAGGCGCGCTATGCTGCACTGCGCGACTTCGGGAATGTCGAGCTCGCTAAGCAGAACTGCCGCGACAGCCGCAAAGTTCTGTGGGTGCAAAATCTACTGGAAGACCTGCGCTTCAGCATCCGCATGTTGCGCAAGAACCCCGGATTCACCGCGGTCGCCCTCCTGACCATCGCATTGGGGATCGGCGTAAATACGGCGATTTTCTCCGTCGTGAATGCGGTACTTCTGCGTCCCTTGCCGTTTGAGCAACCCAAGAGACTGGTGTTTCTCAGGGAGTCCTCGTCTGAAGTGCCTGGCATGTTCATATCGCTGGCAAACCTCGCCGACTGGCAGTCGATGAACAAAGTGTTCGAGAACATGGGTGGCTTTCGGCGTACCAGCGCGATCCTCACAGGTAATGGCGATCCACGGCGGATTCTGATCGGTCAAGTTAGCTCAGGATTGTTTCCGACCCTCGGCGTGGCACCGATTCTCGGGCGCAATATCACTGCCGAGGAGGACAACCCAGACGCGCCGCCTGTGGTTTTGCTGAGTGAGAAATTCTGGACGCGCGAATATACCCGTGACACCGCGATTCTAGGCAGGCAGATCAAGGTGAGTGGCCAGGTTTATACAGTCGTTGGAGTAGTTCCCACCGAGGGCTTCCCGCCATACTGGCAGCCCATCGAAATGTTCACCCCACTGGGGCGGCTGAACCGGGAAATCGGAGGCGATGAGCATCGCTCCTTTCACCTCGGCACTTCGGCTTATGCGCGATTGAAGCCCGGCGTCACGCTGGGTGAAGCGCGTGCCGACATGCTGGCTGTCGCTCGGCAGCTAGAACAGGAACACCCGAAATCCAACGCTGGACAGACCGTCCTGGTGCTGCCGCTGTGGGAGCAAGTGGTAGGAGAAGTGAGCCGTCCGTTGGAGCTGTTGATGGGTGCCGTGCTTCTGGTACTCCTGATCGCTTGTGCCAACGTGGCCAGCCTGTTGACCTCGAGAGCGATTGTGAGGAGGCGCGAACTTGCCATTCGCGGTGCGCTAGGTGCCGGAGCCACCAGGCTGGCAGCGCAACTGCTATGCGAGACGACCTTCCTGGCCCTTATCGGCGGTGGATTGGGGCTGCTTGCAGCTTTCGTGGTGACACCGGTTCTGGCGCATCACGCTCTCTCCATCGTGCCTCGTGCGGAGGGTATCTCCATCGACGGACCAGTGCTGGCCTTCACCTTCGTGGCTTCGCTGTGTACCGGAGTCATCTTTGGGGTCGTGCCCGCCTTTGCCGCCTACCGCTGCAATCCTACTGAAGCGTTCAAGGATGGAAACGCGCCGCGCGCCGGTCTCTCGCGGATCGGCGTACGAAGTCTGCTCGCGATGGCCGAGTTGGCGATGGCGCTAGTGCTCCTCGTGACCGCAGGGCTCACCCTCAAGAGCCTCTATCACCTGTTGCAAACCGATCTGGGGATGAGTAGCGACGGCGTGCTTACGGGCATGCTGACCTTTTCCAGCCAACGTTATGCTGACGAAGCGCCACTAGTGTCTTTCGTACAGCAATTGCAGGAGCGACTGTCGGGATTGCCGGGAGTGACGGCTGCCGGGCTGCAGAGTCCGCAGCTAGAAGGGGTTTCCGAGGCGACGTTTCATCCCGAAGGAGGAATTTCGTCAGACAATCAGGATACCTACGCAGAAAACTCGAGCCTAACTCCGGGAGCGTTCCAGGCTTTGGGCATCAAGCTTCTGCGCGGACGCTTTTTCGATTGGAGCGACAACAGTAGCGCGCAGCCGCTCTGCATCGTCGACGACACGTTGGCCGCGCGCTATTGGCCGGGGCAGGATGCCGTCGGGAAGCGCATCTCGATGGCAATCCCACCAGGGACTACCGATCATCCAGCATGGCGGACGATCGTGGGGGTCGTGCACCGCGTACAAACCGATGCTGCCGATCCGCAGCGCCTGCCAGAAATTTTTTTGCCCTACGCTCAGTTTCCGGGTGGCCGCGGCATTTTGCTGGTGCGTTCGCAGACGGATCCAGCCGTTCTAACGACCTCGGTCAGGCGGGTCGTTCAGTCGCTCGATCCCGATTTGCCTCTTTACAATGTGCTGCCGCTCTCTGAGGTATTGGATGAGAATCTCGCTCCGCGACGTTTGATGGTGATGCTGCTGAGTAGCTTTGCGGGTATCGCTCTCTTGCTGGCGGGCCTGGGGGTCTATGGCGTGATGGCCTACATGATCACTGGACGGACTCGCGAAATTGGATTGCGGCTCGCTTTAGGCGCAAGCGCGCGCGATATCGCGAGACTGGTTCTCCGCCACGCTATTCCGCTGGTCGTGACCGGCGCAGCAATTGGCGTGGTTGTGTCCTTCTTCCTGAAACGACCGCTAACCCCGCTCCTGCTGGGAGTCAGTGCCACTGACTCGTGGACCATCGCCGGTGTTGCGGTCCTACTCATTGTTGTCGCCCTGGCCGCCTGCTACATTCCGATTCGCAAAGCCATGTCCATCGATCCGGTAAAAGTCCTGTATCGCGAATAGGCTTTGCTCTATCAGAATTACTTCCTAGTACATTTCCCTTGAATACCGAGTGGAGTTGTTCTATATTGTATCGGTAACCGATAGTAGGTCTGTTCTGCGGTTAAATTCCGCTGGAGGATTCAGCATGAAACTACGCTCTGCTGTCTTGTGTTTGGCACTTACTGTTGGCGTAGCGCTATCGGCCCTGGCGCAGAATGAGATTTATGACAATGGTCCAATCAACGGAACCGTCGATGCGTGGACCATCAACAGCGGTTTTGCCGTTAGCGATAGCTTCACCGTGTCCAGTGCGTCTGCCTCGGTGACAGGATTAACATTTGGAAGCTTTATGCTCCCCGGAGACGTATTGCAGTCGGTCGAGGTATCGATCACGTCGAACGAGTTTGGTGGGACGACGTATTTCGACCAAGTGGTCAGCCTCACCCAGACAAACTGCATGACGAATCAGTTTGGCTATAACATTTGCCACCAGAACGCCACGTTCGACGGTCCGACGTTGCAGAACGGCACCTACTGGTTAACGCTGTCGAATGCGATCGTGAACGACGGTGATCCGGCTTACTGGGACGAAAACAGCGGTTTCGGCTGCACGTCGCCAGGTTGTCCTTCCTCAGCCTCCCAGAACACTGTTGGCACCATCCCTTCCGAGGACTTCACCCTTTACGGCAACAGCACAGGAACTGGATCTGGGACCACGCCCGAGCCCAGCGGTCTGTTGCTTTTTGGCAGCGGCGTATTGGCTATGGCCGGCATGCTTCGTCGCAAACTGTTCTAGCGCAGTTTGCGACGAAGCCACTCTCGTCATCAAGATAACTGCAATTCGACACATCCTTGTCTCGCCAACTACCGGCCTCGTTTTATAATGATTCGATTTTGCTTTGGGATCAGGCGGCCGGGCCTACGTTCGAACTCACATCCAATTCATCCGCCCTTCCTTCGCCAAGCGAAAATTGAGGAGAGAAATGAAGCTTTTGAGAATTCTTGCGTTCGCGGCTGCAGGTTTACTGGCCGCTCTTGGAACCGCCGTCGCGCAGTCGTGGCAGCCGCTAACCCATCAGCCAAGTTTCACGGCAGGACAGGCACTCTTACTAACGGACGGCACGGTCATGGTGCATCGGGAAGACCCCAATGACGGCTTTTCGGAATGGTACAAACTCACGCCCGATATTAACGGCAGTTACGTAAATGGGACCTGGTCACAGCTGGCGTCGCTCTCGTCCAACTACGGCCCGCTCTTTTTCGCTTCCGCTGTTCTGGCCGACGGAAAAGTGATTATCGAAGGTGGCGAGCAGAACTTCAGCCAGTACGTCTGGAGCACCCAAGGCGCGTTTTACGATCCGATTGCCAACACCTGGACCACCGTCAGTCCGCCAAGCGGATGGAGCACCATCGGCGACGCGTCAGGAATTGTGTTGTTCAATAAGACCTTCATGCTGGCCAACTGCTGCACGCGACAGCAGGCGTTGTTCAACGAAGCAACGTTGTCCTGGACTCCTACCGGCACCGGGAAGTTTGACGAGAACGATGAAGAAGGATGGGTGCTGCTTCCGACTGGCAAGGTTCTGGCCGTGGATGCGTATCTCGATGTGAACGATCCCACCGGCACCAACTCGGAGCTGTACGATCCGACGTCCGGTTCATGGTCGACCGCCGGGAGTACCATCGCCCAGTTGTGGGACCCTCACGGCTCGTATGAAGAAGGCCCTGGTGTTCTTAGGCCGGACGGTACCGTCTTCTGGACGGGTGCCAATGGCGCAGGCGCGGGACACACCTCGGTTTATCACTTAAACACGCAAACATGGACACCCGGTCCGGATTTTCCCGGGACGCTGGATGTCGCCGATGGCCCCGCGGCACTGCTGCCGGACGGCAATGTCCTGGTCAGCGCCAGCCCCGGTATTTTTCAGAACGGCACCGAGTTCTTCGAGTGGAACGGCAGCAGTTTGAACCAGGTTCCGGCCACGCCAAACTCTCCTGACAACTCTTCGTGGTACGGGCGCATGCTGGTGCTGCCGACGGGACAGGTGCTTTACACCGATGGCAGCGCCGATGTCGAAATCTACAATCCGACGGGCAATCCTTATCCGGGTCTTGCACCTTCCGCCCTGATCGTCACAGCGACACTCAGCCGCGGCAGCTCGATTGTGCTTTCCGGCTACAAGTTTAATGGCGCTTCGCAAACCAACTTTTACGGTGACGATGCTCAAGCTGCCACCAATTATCCGATTGTGCGGATTACGAACACCAGCACGGGCCACGTTTTCTATTGCCGCACGCATGATCACAGTACGATGGCGGTTGGATATGTCGGACCGGCATATACGCATGTCGATATTCCTGCCAACATGGAAACCGGCGGGAGCTATCTGGAGGTCGTGGTGAACGGCATTCCTTCGCCGCGGTACATGGTGGGCATCCACTAGAAAAATCGGCCTGCCCCTGTCTCACGATCACGGGACAGGGGCGGGAAATCATCGGTTCCTCCTGACCCCTGTTCTGTCATCTTCCGGCCGATCCTGATTTAAATCACAGCCAAACTCAACAGCACAATGTAATCTAGCGCGTAGGTTCGTCGTAGGATTTCCCCTTTTGGGAGCGACCATGAAACGCGCCGGGCTTCAGTGCTACCTTCGTCTATTTCTCGCGCTCAGCTTCTTAAGTGCATCTGCATCCTTGGCTCAGCGAGCTGCGCCTCAGTTCAACGTCCCCACTCTCGACGGTGGAAGCATCTCGAACAGTTCGCTGAGCGGCAATGTCACCTTGCTGCAGTTCTGGACCACCTGGTGCCCCTACTGCAAGAGCGATCAGAATGCGGTGGACAACATTGCTGCTGAGTTCGGAAGCAGAGGCCTGTCCGTCGTTGCGATCGATGTAGGTGAGCAGGAGACGACCGTCAGGAATTTCCTGCAGAAGAGTCCGCGCTCCTGCACCATCGGCATGGACACAAGCGCTTCGGTCGTGTCGCAATTCGGAGGAGGCGGTTTCCCGCATTATGTCGTTATCGACCGGCAAGGGAATATTGTTGCGAGTCGTAGCGGCGCTGCGGGAGAAGCAGGGCTGCGCTACCTGATAGGCCGCGCGGGATTGGGCACACCCAAAGCCGGTACTGTGCAGACCGCTGATCGCGGAGCGCCACCGCCATCAGGAGGCGTCAGTCCGCGGTGGATAACCGTGCCCGGCGGCGGGGGAGGGACGAGCGTCGTTCCGTCGAAGCCTCAGCCCAAGACGATTTTTGTCCTGCTGAGTGGTGAACAGTTAGAGTCTGATCGCTACACAATTCTCGCCGGCTATGTCGACGTGACGGTGGGCGACCAGCAACGCCGCATCCAGTTGAGCGCGCTGGATACGAAGAAGACGATTGCGATAAATCGTCAGCGCGGCGTCGACCTTAAGCTTCCAACCAACAATCGCGAGGTCGTGTTGGGCTTCTGAGAAGCGCACTCGCACAACCGGCCCATTTGCGACCAGTTCAGCTTTTCTGGATTCGACTCGATGTCATCAAGCGTTGGACCGTTCGCAGGTTATCTACCAAGTAAGTTTGTATAGGCTCACGATTATTTCTCTGTAACTGCAACTGTTTTCGGTTGACTCCACTTCTACGCTAGACCATAATCCTCGCGCTTTCTGCGTCGTTCTTTTGCATGATTCCGAAGCGAGGTACCCATGCAAATAAAGCCTCTGCCGCTTTCTGCGATCGTTCTCTGCCTGATTCATTTCGCTGTCGCAGCTGATACTCAAAACCATCACACCTCGAATGGGCCGCGACCTTCGCCGCAAACCAGAAACATTGGACTGCCGTCGTCGCCTGACAATTGGCTTGGCGGCACAGGGAACTGGAGCAACGGCACCGACTGGAGCAGCGGTCTGCCGGGATCGACCAGCGATGTAACGATCTATACAGGCCACGACGACGTGACGCTCGACACCAGCAGCAGCATTAATTCGCTGACGCTCGGAGGAAGCGGCGGCCTGATGACCTCTACTCTCATCGGTGACGGCAATGCGCACACCCTAACGATTGCGGGGTCGCTGACCGTCAACGACTCTGGATATCTGCAGCTGTTGAACGACACGGTGACCGCCAGTACCGCGACGAACAGTGGGACGATCGACGTTTCAAGTGGTTCGACCCTTCAGATCAATGGAAACTTTACCAATAACAGTGGAGCGCTGCTTTCGTCCGGATTTCTGGCCTCCGGCGGAGGTAACACCATCAACATCACCGGAACGTTTACCAACGTCTTCGGAGGGACGCTGTACGTTTTGGGCAGCGGCGATGTAGCCAACATTGGGCAGTTGGCGAATCAGGGAGACTTGGTGGTCGGTACCGGCACCACCTTGAACCTGACCAACCAGCCTAACGGCATCACCGACGTGGCGGCTGGCTCGGATTACGAAATTTACGGCACGTTCACCGCGGGCGGCAATCCTGCTTTGGCAGGCCTGACTACGGTTGAAGGCACAGTGATTTTCGGCAATACCCAGACTAACAACGTGAATCCCGCAGGAGGCACGCTTACGCTAACCGGCGGCCTTCTGGTCGACTACGGTACCGTCGTTAACATTCAGGGCAATCTGAACGCCGCGGGCGGCGGCATGGCTACCGGCATTGATGCCGGAGGAAATACGCTGGCGATTTCAGGCTCGCTGACGCTCAATTCCGCTGGATCGCTTGAGCTCTTCGGCCAGGCAGATTTGGTATCGATGGCGGCGCTCAACAATGCCGGAAATATCAACGTGATCGGCGGGAGCACCCTTCAGGTGAATGGGGATGTGGTCAACTCGGGTTGCATAGGTGAGTGCGGAGATGTGGCGATCCGTGGGGGCAACAGCTACGAGGTGAGCGGTACCTTCACCAATCAGGCGAGCGGCGTGTTCTACACCCTGAACGACGATACGGCGAACCTTGGCGCCTTGGTGAATAGTGGCTTCGTGAGATTAGGCCCCGGAACCCATCTTACGGCCGGATCCATCAGCCTCAATCCGGGCTCTGGCTTAGGCATCGATATTGACGGCCCTAATCATTTCGGCATGTTGATGTCTACCGGCGGCGTTGGCCTCAATGGCCTGCTATATGTCTATCTTGATAACGGATACACACCGCCCGTTGGCACAGCCTTCAAGTTCCTGACCTTCACCCCCGGAGCGCTCAGCGGAACGTTTTCAGGTGTGCTCGGCTTCGGCGAGAACTTTGCCGTCCAATACGACAACTCGGCCGGCTACGTGGAAGTAATCGCAGAGGGCAATAGCACGGTTCCGGAACCCAGTAGCTTCCTGCTCTTCGGGTCGGGAATGCTGGGCGTTGCCGCCTTGATGCGCCGTAACGCCAATCTTTAACTTTCGACTGCTGTCGGCAAAGCGAAGCATTGCCTCGGGAAAGATCCGGCGGAATCTCGACAAGCGGGCCTACCTGCCCGCCGCCTCAATCTCGGCTACGATGTCGGAAGCTGCCTTACCGGGGTCTGCGCTCTCGATGATCGGGCGACCCACCACCAGATGACTTGCGCCTGCGGCGATTGCGTCCCGGGGTGTCACCACGCGTGCCTGATCTCCGGCGGCCGATCCTGCCGGGCGCACACCCGGGGTCACGATGGCGAAACCTTGGCCCAACTCTCGACGAAGCTCGGCAGCTTCTCTCGCCGAGGCGACCAGTCCGCCGCATCCCGCATTTCTGGCCAAGGAGCCCAATCGCAGGACCTGGCTTAGGGTAGTTCCGGCGACTCCAATCTCCTGGAGGTCGGCATCGGACATGCTGGTGAGTACCGTAACGGCAAGAACCATGGGTTTGGCAGCGGATTGGGCCGCGGCTTCGGCGGCTGCTTTCAACATCTTGCTGCCCCCTGAGGCGTGGACCGTGAGCATGCTGACGCGCAGCTCGGCTGCCGACCGGACGGCGCCGGCAACGGTGTTCGGAATGTCGTGGAATTTCAGGTCGAGAAAGACCTTCCGACCTGAGGCAATCAGTTCGCGGACGAGGTCAGGCCCTTCCGCAGTAAACAGTTGCTTGCCAATTTTGTAAGTGGAAGCCGATTCGCCTATGGACTGAACCAGTTGGCGAGCTTGGGTGGCGCTTGGGACGTCAAGCGCCACGATCAGCCGATCTCTTGTGAGCATCGGCTTTCAGTTTAACCGATAAGGACGATTTATTGCGGGCCGAGATTCTCCGCAACCTCTGGGGTTTGCAGGACGTCCAGGCGTACGCGATCAACGCCGCGCATACCTAGAATCTTAGCCGCACCGTAGGACAGGTCTATGATCCGGTTTCGAGTGACGGGTCCGCGGTCGTTAATGCGAACTACCACCGCACGAGCCGTCTTTAAATCGGTGACCTTGACCCAGGAACCCAACGGCAATGTCCGGTGAGCAGCGGTCAAATCGTTCATGTCGTACGGTTCGCCGCTTGCAGTCGCGTGGTGCTGAAAGATGCGCCCGTACCACGAGGCCTTACCGACCAGTTGTTGCGAAGGCCGGGTTGGCTTAGCTTCCTGAGTCTGTCCTGGGGCCCCTTTTAGCGATTCCGGTGTGCTATTACCGGGTGCCGCGCCCAACGCGGAGGCGAAGACTAACGTCGCCGCGACTGAGCTGAGTACTCGTAACATTAAACACCTCTCATCGTTTAAGTTGGTCCTCCTGACAGGATGTTTAAAGTCTATTCACCGCAAAGAAGGCGAGTCAACCCACGAAAAGGGGGTGTACTACCTTGCATCTTGCCATCGCTCAACAGTTTATGGTAGGCATCGAGGACGACTCACCTGTGAGCGCTGATCACCAAAATAGCCTTTCACCTGCCGGAATCTGGACCGACGATGCGGGCGCGCATAAGAATGGGATGGCGCAGAGCTAACTTTGGGTTGGCACAATTGGTGACCTAAGTCTGCCAAAAGCAGGTACTTACAATTGGCTTCCGGATCTGGCCAGATCGACCGCTAGCCGGAGTTCGGAGCCCGCGCGGAGGAGACTTGTTCGCCCCAGGGGGCCGATCCATGGCTCGGGAACCGCCAAGCAAAGCAAGGGCTTCGAGGGTGGCAGGGTTTGCGGTACAGTCAACCGATGGGCGTCCCACCCGTGATTTTGAGCATTGCCGGTTACGATCCCTCTTCGGGTGCCGGTATCACCGCTGACGTAAAGACGGCGGCCGCTCACCGCTGCTACGCTGCCACCTGCATTACCGCCGTAACCGTTCAAACGACCCAAGGCGTGTTCAGGGTTCAGCCTTTGGAGGCGGAGTTGGTCGCCCAGACACTCATGGCGCTGGCAGATGACTTGGACATACGGGCGGTCCGTTTGGGGATGCTGGGTTCAGGCGAGGTCGCGGCGGCGGTCGCCGACTTTCTGGAGGCGGCTCATTTACCGAATGTGGTGCTCGACCCGGTCGTTCGGTCCTCCTCAGGCGCCACGCTTCTGGACGCGGCAGGGCTGGAAATTCTGCGGAAGCGGCTGATCCCGCTGTGCGACGTGCTGACGCCCAATGTTCACGAAGCGGTGATGCTGGCGGGTGCCGCGCCCGTCGCGGATCGGCGCAGTTGGGATTCGGCGTTGCCTGAACTCCGTCGGCTGGCGTCGGGTCTGCATGATCTGGGTGCCGAGGCCGTGGTGATTACCGGGGGCCACCTCGATCCGGCGAATGACTACCTTAGTTTTAAGAACGGGGAAGAGGTCGAAGTCATTCCAGGTGAACGGCTGGAGTCGCGGACGACGCACGGCACTGGCTGCGCCTACGCCACGGCGATGGTCTGCCGGCTGGCGCTGGGTGACGATCTGCCGAGTGCGGCCAAGGCGGCCAAAGAGTATGTACGGCGTGGAATACAGTCAGGCTACCCGATTGGTAAAGGAACGGGATCAATCAATCATTTTGGATGAAGCATGCCATCCTTCACGATTCCTATGTCCCGCCCCGCATCGTCAGCGCCGGAGCGAAAAGCGACGCTACTGTGGCTGCTGTTTTGCGGCCGGTGGTTGTTGATCGTCGGGCAAAGGCATCAACATTCCGCCGTTTGAATTTGCCGGCTGATTATTCTGCGGTGGCGTCGTTTGCGACTCCGGCGGCGGTTGCTGCTGTTGCTGCTGATCCGGAGGCGCACTGTTTGCTGGATTGCCGTTCGGCTGACTGGCCGGAGCGCTCGGTTCTGCGGCCGGGGGCTGCTGATTATCGGGCAACGGCATCAGCAGGCCTCCGCCAGGATTCGCGGGAGCATTGCCTTGCGGCGGTTGAGCCGGAGGAGCCTGTCCGTTTGCTGGCTGCGCCGCAGGCGGCTGCTGGTTGTCAGGCAGCGGTTCCATCAATTGTCCGCTACTGCTTGGTGGTGCGGGAGTGGGATTCGCCGGCTGAATCGGCTTGGGAGGCGTTGCGGGCTCCATGACCGGCTGGTTATCGCGGTATCGCAGGACGACCGGGCCGCCCTCGGAGCGACGCAGGGCCGCAGCCTCCTCCGTCGCCTTATTGACGGCATCGTCGCTATCGCCGGCGACCGATGACAGCTTCATGCCCTCCACATCTTTGCGCGACGCGTACGCGACTTTCATGCTCGACTGGTCGGCTTCTCGCGCCTTGTCGTAGTAGAAGTCCGCGGTCTCGCGATCGCCGTCTAATTCGGCCAGGTATCCCATATTGTTCAGCGCGAAGGCGTTCTTCGGGTCAAGCTTGTAAGCCTCCTCGAAGTATTGCCGCGCCAGCTTGTAGTCATTTCGATTGATGGCGGCGACCCCGCGTGTGTTGAGTCTGGCAACTTTGGCGCTGATGTTTTGCTCGTGCTCCATCAGGTTCTGCACTTTTTTCGCGTTGGCGGCCGCGATGCTGCTGATCCCTTTTCCGCGCCAGGACTGCCGCATGGTCACGACGATCGGCGTATCGGAGTTCTGGTTAGCCGCCTGGGTGTAGAACTTGTAAGCGTCCTCCAGTTCGCCCTCTTTTTCGCGAGCGAAGCCGATATTGTTAAGCGTGAATGGGTTCGTGGGGTCGAGCTTAAGGGCCCGCTGCAAGGCCAAATCAGCCTGCGGAGCCTGGTCTTTTTGCAACAGGCCGATGGCATACACGTTGATGCGATTGACCTGCATTTTGTTATCAGCGGCACTGCCTGCGATCTTGCCGACCGGCTTGCCCACGGCCGCCGGTTCGGTCGACTTGTATACCAGCGCCTCGGATCCCTGTTCCTGCGCCAGACTGTAATAGCGCTGGGCGCGGTCGGCCTGGCCTTCCAATTCGGCGATGTAACCCAAGTTGTTGAGCGTGAATGGGTCGTTGGGGTCGATCAAGTACGCCTTATAGAAAGTCGCCTTGGCTTTCTTGTACTGGTGTTTTTGGACTTCTTTCACGCCTTCCTGGTTCAGCTTCTGCACCGGCGTCGGCTTGCTCCGCTTCGGGATGCTGATGCGGACGTCATTCGCGCTGGCGGTTGCAACTAGCGCGACCAGTAGGGTGGAAACAACAATCGAGTGACGGGGAACGTGCATTGCGCCTCCGGCGGCATTGAATAGCGGCAGAGCTCTCGAAGCCCACAATCCACCTATCCGGTTTCTTAGATGGAGGATTGGGTCGTGGCGTTGGCAGCTCTGAAGAGAGTTGTTGAACCGGCACGCAGCGGTTGGCTTTGCCAAGCCAAAGTGGGGTGGATTTCGCTTTAGACAGCTGGCGGTTCCCAAATGCCAAGCGCCGCGCGTTTGGGCTCTATAATCTTTACGTTATGCAGTCGTTCCTGCGCGATCTCCGCTTCGGCTTGCGCCTTCTCGTCAAAGATCTGGGTTTTACCGTGGGCGCCATCCTTATCCTCGCTGTCGGCATTGGTGCCACGACCGCTATCTTTACGGTTGCCAACGCTCTGCTTCTGCGGCCATTCCCCTATCGTGACTCACAGCAGTTGGTGAATGTACAAGTCAGGGATCAATCCAAAGAGACGGATGGCACGCTGCTGCGATATGAGTTACTTCGCGACCGAGGGCAATCATTCCAGTCTGTCGCCGCCTGGGCGAACGACACCTTTAACCTGACCGGGCATGGTGACCCGGTGCAAGTGGCCGTCGGACGCGTCTCGCCGAATTTCTTCGCCATGCTGGGTGTACAGCCTCAGGTGGGGCGCAGCTTCGCCGAAGATGAGGGACGTCCGGAAGGCAAGCCTGTCGTGATGTTAAGCGACCCGTTGTGGCGCAGCCGCTACGGCAGCGATCCCAACATTGTTGGGCAGACGATCACGCTCGATGGGACGCCGCACACGGTAATCGGCGTCTTGCCGCCTGACTTACAGTTCCCATTCGTCGGAGAAGCCGAGGTCTGGACACCGCGTTATTTCGAGCTGACTCTGATTCCGCCGCAAAAGCTTCGCCAGGGAGTTGGCTATCTTGGATTCGTCGGTCGTTTGCGGCCGGGCACAACTCTGAACCAGGCGGACGCCGAATTGGCCGTGCTCAACCGCCAGTACCGTGAGCAGAATGCCACCGCTCCGGACGCCAGTCCCGACATGGCGATGGTCGCGGCGCCGTTGCGTGACCTTGTCGTCGCTAATGTCCGGAGTAAGGTGTGGTTGCTGTTTGGGGCGATTACTCTGGTGCTCCTCATCGCATGTGCGAATGTCGCCAGCCTGCTGCTATCCCGAGCCTTGGTGCGCAGGCGGGAGATCGCCGTCAGAACGGCGCTGGGGGCTGGCCGTGGCACCATCCTTAGGCAACTTCTGACGGAGAGCACGCTCATGGCGCTGATCGCCGGTGCGCTGGGCGTGGGTTTGAGCTGGGTCGCGACGCGCGGGCTGCTAGCCTGGGGCGGCGGTCAGTTGCCAGCCGGGATTCCCGTCGGAATGGACCTGCACGTCCTGCTGTTTACGCTGGGGATATCGCTGCTCACCGGCATCATCTTCGGAATTTTCCCGGCGCTGCAATTGACGCGTCTTAACCTGCAGGGCACGCTGCGCGAGGAAGGCCGAAGCAGTTCGCCAAGCTACGCACGGGGTCGGGTCAACGGTTTGCTGGTTGTGGGACAGGTTGCGATCTCGCTTCTGCTTCTGATTGGGGCGGCGCTGCTGGTACGCAGCTATGAGCGACTGCTGAAAGTCGACCCTGGATTCGATTCACAGAACGTGCTCACCATGAATCTTTCGCTGCCTACGGTGAAATATGCCAAGCCGGTGGACGAGATTGCTTTCTTCGACGAGGTCCTGCGCCGGGTCTCCGAGATTTCCGGGGTGCGCACCGCAGCCATCTCGGCCACGCTGCCGTTGAGTGCGAAACGAATCACACCTATGCTGCCCGAGGGCCAGCCAAACGTGCCGCTGGCGCAACGTCCGTTCATCGATATCGAAGCCGTCAGCCCGCTGTGGTTCCAGACCTTGCGCGTCCCTTTGCGCAGCGGGCGTGAGTTCACCGCAGCCGACAGTCAGCAGGCCCCTAAAGTCCTGATTGTGAATGAAACCTTTGCCCGCCGCTTCTGGCCTGGGCAGAACCCAGTGGGCAAGCGCGTCGTCGTCGGCCGTTGGACCGAAGGAGGCGAGGTTGTGGGCGTGGCTCAGGATATCCAGAACCACGGTTTAGGCCAGGAGCCGCAGCCCCAGGTGTATATTCCGTTTCCTCAGTTACCTTGGCCGAATATGAATCTGCTGGTCAGAACCGCCGTTCCGCCCGAGACGATGATTTCGCAGATACGAGCGCAGATCTCGAGCGTCGATCCTGATCAGCCGGTCACCAGCATTCTAACGGTTGAAGACTTGATGAATAACTCACGCACCCAGCCGCGGTTCATCATGTTCCTGCTGGGCGCTTTCTCGATCACCGCGCTGGCACTGGCGGTCATCGGGATTTATGGAGTGCTGGCTTATTCCGTGGCGCAGAGACAGCACGAGTTGGGGATCCGACTGGCGTTGGGTGCCGGGAGCGGCGACATCCTCCGCCTCGTGGTGAAGCAGGGTCTCATCCTTGCGAGCAGCGGGGTAGCGGTCGGCCTGGTAGCCGCTCTGTTGATGACGAAGCTAATGTCTACTCTGCTCTATAAAGTCGGGACACACGACGTAATCACGTTTGTTTTCGCGCCGTTAGTGTTTCTGGGAATTGCCCTAATTACAAGTTACGTGCCCGCTCGCCGGGCAACCAAGGTCGATCCAATTGAAGCCATGAGGTAAACGCTCCAGCCGACATCCGCATCCAACTCTGCTCAGGGGAACTCACAATGAACCATCACCCCGCTGAGACCGAGCAGGAGCTTATGAAACTGGGATTTACCTGGACCCTCGTCGGCCTTATCTTTTTGGGGCTGCTGTTGACCGTCACCTCGGACGCTCAGCAAAGTGGCTCTTCCGTTACGCAGAACGCCACCCAGCCAACCGCTAATCCCAATACGCCGGCGCCTGATGAGTCGATGAAGACCAGTACGGTTCCTGCAAGCACGGCTAGCACTAGTGTCGATGACAATCCCTACGATCCGCTCCTCGAGCCACCACCTTTGCCGAAAGGGAAAACCACCCTCATCGGCGGTGTTGCCACCAGCGTCGATCATGTGCGCAATCGCCTCACTGTCCAGCCATTCGGCAAGGGCACGAAGCTAAAGCTTTTTGTGGATGAGCGATCGCATATTTATCGCAATGGCACGGAGACCACCATCTTGGGCGTTCACAAAGGCGATCGCGTCTACGTTGACACCATGCTGTCCGCCGATAATCGCATCTTCGCCCGCAATGTGCGCGTGCTCACCGACATTGGAGTGGCGGAGGTGCGCGGTCAGGTGATTGGGGCCAATCCCGAGCGGGGAACCATTAGTGTGCGGGATCAGTTGTCGGCTAAGCCGGTAACGTTTTCGGTAAGTGGGGCCACGAAATACAGCTCCAGCAAGGGCGGCGCGACCTCAAGCGACGTGCAGTCCGGATCGCTCATCGACGTCCAATTCTTTCCGCGACGGGATCAGGCTGTGGCGAAGGAAATCATGGTGCTGGCAAAGCCGGGTGACAACTACATCTTCTCGGGCGTAGTGACCAGCATGGACATGCGAACTAATTCCTTCTTCGTCGATAACAAGAGTGACGACCAGAGCTATGAAGTCCACTTCAGCCGTTCTAGCGTTTCCGATCCCGAGGCCCTGAAGGTAGGCGCCGAGATTACTGCAAGAACGATTTTTGATGGTAAGCAATACACTGCCAGCAATGTGAGGGTCGAGAAGCCCGATCAGAGCGAACCGGGCCAGCAATCAGAGGTTCAGTAGGCGATCGACTAGTCCAAATCGTGGAAGGATAACGGATCAGCGACCGGCTCGATCCGTTTTCTTCAGCAGCAGTCCAGTCAACAGGGATGCCACGGCAGCCAGTAGCCACTCGATACGCCAGAGCTGGACGGCCTGCCAGTCGACCAGAGTGTCCTCTCGGTAGATCACACCGGTCAGAGCTGCCGCTACGGCACAGACAATTGCGAGACCAAGAAAAACCAGGCAGGGAACGGGCAAACCGAACATGCCGACGGAAGAGTTAGCCCTGTCCTCGTCTTGCGATATTTCTGCCGCGACCACCAAATCGCCGCTGCGGACACCACGCGCTCTGCCACAAGCGGGGCAATAACGAGCGCCTGTCGGATAATCGGTTCCGCAGCGTTGGCATGCAGCATGAATGGAAGTGACAACGCGTGCGACTTCAGGATTTGACGGACGCCAGTATTCCTGACTGGTACTTCCTGCCGCGGTTGCCATTAGGGTTCTCCAGTTTCTATCCATATCAACAGGCAAACGGGGAACCAAAGTCTGGTCTTTCCTTAAGTCACTAAGAATGAATGGCTTGAGTTCAGGTCGTGAAAATTGAGGGCCGGTCACAATGCGAAAAAATTACTGGTAGCGGGGAAGGACGGATGTCGGCGCTTACTTACGCTTCGGCATGGTGATGACTTCGTGAGTCGCCGGGGAGCTGGCGTCGTTGTTCCAATAGCTCAACAACAGGAGATCGCCGGATGTGAATTGAAGAGCCTGCGGGCGTTGATTTCCGTTGGTAAAGATGTACTGATCAAGCAACTCGTGCAAGCGTCCTACGCTGATACCTAATGCTACCGCGGCTTCCACCTCGTTATACATCTCGTTGGTCGAGCGTTTTAGTTTAGCCATTCGGCGCATCCTGCAACCTTTGTACCTGCTTTTGGGCATCCGTCATATCAGGTAAACTGCTCATAAGCCAGGCGCGATGAAACCTTACCAACGACTGTTGTTAATCTTGTGCCTCTGCTGCGGAGTTGCCTGGTTGAGCCTGCCGGCGATGACGCTGGTGGACGCCAGCGGGCCTCCGGTGCCGACCCGCGTAGATAACGACGCCAATACCCGCAAAGGCTACGAGCACTTCTACAATCTCGAATACGACAAGGCCATTCACGAATTTGAGCTGGCGCAGGCCGCCCACCCCAATGATCCTTTTGCCGTCAATCACCTTCTGGCTGCCGTTGTCTTTCGGGAGCTTTTCCGCATTGGCGCTCTCGACACTGAGGCGTACGCCAGCGATTCGTTCATCGACAAGAGGCCGGCACAGCCACTTGATCCTGCGACCCGGGATCGCGTAAAGCAGTTGACGGATCAGGCGCTGGCCCTCTCCCAAGCGCAACTGGAAAAGAATCCGAACGACATTAATGCCCTGTACGCGCGCGGGGCCACTCGGGCGATGAATGCCACTTATATTGGCGTCGCCAATAAGGCTTGGTTTGCTGCACTTAGAAGTGCAGTAGCGGCCCGGCACGACGAAGAGCGCGTGCTGGAGTTGGATCCCAATTACGTCGACGCCAAGCTGGCGGTGGGAACCCATCTCTACATAGTCGGATCCTTGAGCTGGCCGGTAAAAGTCGCGGCTTCGGTTGCCGGGCTAAGCGGCAATAAGCAGAAGGGGCTTGATTACCTGCGACAAGCCACCGGTAGTCCTCACATCGAAGTCGCCACTGACGCCAAAATCATTCTGGCGCTTTTCTTGCGTCGCGAGCAGAGGTACGCCGAGGCTCTCCAGGTGGTGAACGGGATGCAAAACGAATTCCCGCGGAACTTCCTTATGGGCGCCGAGTACGCCAACCTCTTAAACGCCGCAGGACACGGCCAGGAAGCCATCGCCGCCTACCGCAAGGTAGTGGCTAATTGTAAAAACAATGTCTACAGCAGCTGCCGAATGGAAATCGCGGCCTACGGTCTGGGAGAGGCTTCGCGAGGTCAACGGGAATATGCCCAAGCCGCTGAGGCCTACGAACTGGCGGCCGAAAGCGGCAAAGATCCCGATATCCGGCAAAAAGCGACATTGGCGGCCGGAGAGATGTATGACGTTATGCAGAAGCGCGACACGGCGCTGGAAAAGTACAAAGCAGTGATCGCCGAGAATTCGACCTCCAATTCGGCAGATCTGGCACGTCACTACATGAAGCAGGCCTACAAAACCCCTTAAGAAATTCCACGAAAGGTTAGTACCAAAGCCCTGGCGGCGGGGACAAGCTGACCAGGGCCACCGAAATCTCCGGCCAAACGTCTCGCTCTTACCGCAGACCGGTTGATAGGGATGCCGGAATCGATCGAGTCTCTATGCGGCCTGCTTCCGGCCTACCTTGGCCAGCGCACTCTGGAGCTCCAGACGGGGCGCAAGGCGCCAAGGATGCCGAACTTTCCCAAGGAACCCCGGTAGCTATTTGCCATATCACGCCATTGATGCGCCGCCAGCCAAGGGCACGGCTTACCAGAACCGGCTGCGCAATGTAAACTGTTTGTTTGCGTTAAGAGGTGGGTGGACAGGCGGCTGCCACGACCGATCCGATCTCCGTCTCGGGCCAGATAACCAAAACGCTAGTGATGTACCGCACCGTCAGTGTGTCGAAATTCAGATATTTTTGAAAGTTACGGAGGCAATCATGACACGATTCTGCAAGCAGGTTTTCTATCATCTCCTCGTCGCGGGCATGTTGCTTCCCGCCGCATTCGCAGCCAGCAAGGAAAGCCCGCACGATATGCTGGCGAAATCTTTTCAGCAGGCCAATCTCTGGAATCAGGGTCCGGTCAAATTGACAGCCAAAGTACGTCTTCCGAAGGGGGACGGAACTGACATTAACCTGGAGTACGCGCTCTCATGGGTTGGTCCGGACAAGTGGCGCGCGGAGTGGACGGCAAACGGCTTCGATCAGGTGACCGTTCTGAACAATGGCAAGATGTCGTATGTGAGCAATCAACCAAGACAGCTGGTCCAACTGATACAGCTTGAAATGGCGGTAGCGGCTTTGGATGCGGGCAATCCGGCCGGGCCCTATGCAGTTCCGCCGCTCGATTGGGAAAAAGCCAAGATCGAAAGCACGAAGAAAAAAGTCGGAACCATTGATGCTAAGTGTTTAGCTTTCGGCGATCCTATGCAGACCTACTGTATCGATCCGGCCACGTATCATGTGTTGACCGTGAGTAGCACAGTCGCTACGGCTGAAATCGGTTCTTTTGAATACAACGATTACGCAACGGTCGGAACCACCGCTTACCCTCAGTCTATTAAGGTGAACTACGCCAAGACGCTGCTTGAGGAAGCCAAGATCACAGTTAGCCGTACCGAAAAGTTTGACGACAAGACATTTGCTCCTCCCGACAAAAGCACCTCCGTGGACTGGCCATCGTGTGCTGACGTCGATAAGAACTTTGCTGCGCCGCACGTGACGAAGTCGGTGCCGGCTAAGGAGCCGGACGCTGCTCTTAAGGCCAAGAAGTTTGGGTTGGTGTGGGTGCTGGCCAGTGTTGGCAAGGACGGCTCAGTGACCAAAGCGACCCTGATCGGCGGGGATCCCGACTTGGCTACCGCTGCTACCGACGCCGTACAGGGATATAAGTACTCGCCTTATATGCGTTGCGGCCAGCCAGTGCAATTCCAGGAAGTGGTCGTGGTGCCCTTCGCGCCGCCCGCCCAGAAGAAGCCGCAAGACGACGTTTACGAACACTAAAGGCTCTCGCTTGTTCTACGTCCCATCCAGGCTGTTTCGGCTTGGGTGGGATTTTTCTTAAAAGGGGAGTTTTGACCCTGACAATTAGGTCGAGCCTTCAACGTTCTCTCAATCCGACGTCCTTAGTCGCAGCCCTAGAACAAATCGCGTAGATGACCGAAGCTAGCGACCTGCAACACTCGCCCGTTTCCAATCTCGGGGCGAACCTCGCCGCGCTCCAGCATCCAGGTATTGGTGTGCGGGACGAAGATGGCGTGCAAACCGGCCTCCAGTGCGGGGTTGATGTCGGAATTCGGACTATTGCCGATCATCCATGTCCGTTCCCGGGTCAGCCCGTACTTTTCCACCACTGCGCTGTAGGTCGTTGCATTCTTTTCGGCAACCACTTCGACCGCTGTGAAATGCTGCTTTAGACCCGAGCGTTCGAACTTGCCGGTTTGCTCCAGAAAGTTGCCCTTGGTCATCAGAAACAGATGGTGGCGCTGTGCTAGTTCGGGCAGCGTTTCGGCGACTTCAGGCAGGATCTCGATGGGATGTTCTGCGATCGCGTAGGCGAAGCCGCGGATGGTATCGTGCAGGGCCGGCGTGAGGGGCTCGACGGAGAGTTGCTCGAAGCACTTCACCAGCGAAATAGCAAAGCTGTGCATGCCGTAGCCGTGATGGCGGATGTTTTCGCGCTCCACATCATAAAGCACCTCGCGCACCTGGTCGGGAGTGAACTCACGATGGTTCAGGAAGGAAATAAAGTTTGCGATGGCACGCTCGAAGTAGATGTTGTTTTCCCACAGCGTATCGTCGGCGTCGATGAGCAGATTCTGGCCGGGAGGGAAGCGATGGGGAGCTGAAACCATACGTACATACTAACGTGGGCTGGGATGGCGGCGGCGCTTGCCGGAGACGAGAACGTGTCGCATCCATGCCGTGCCGGGTATTCCGTTTGCAATCTATTTCTTCGTCAATTCGAAGTTGCCCAGATAGGTATCTCCGCCCATCACGGAACCAACGGTGAAGCTCGCTGTTCCCTTGATGGTAGTTCCTTCCACGGCGCCCTTGAAGTTTGCCGTTACCGTACCGCCGGGTAGGTTCTTCTCAGCTACGAATGACACTTGTTTGCCAGAAACGTTGCCGGAAGTCACGTTTAAGCTTTCTCCCTCCATCAAGTCCCCATGGACCGGTTGCGTTATGCCAGACTACGCTCCCGGAAAGGCCGCGCCTTGACTCGAGAAGCGTCACCTCTAGATTGGTGGTTCCGTTTTTGTCGGCGTTCTGGCCGTTCATGCTGCCATTCCATGTGCCGCCGACCTCTGCTCGTGGAGTACAGCCCAGCATGACCAGTAATAAAGCTAGAGAAATCCATTTACAGTGGCGCATCGAACTCTCCCCTCGCACGTTAAAAAGGCCCGCGCACGCCATTGTACGACGCTCAACCGAATCAACCTCGAACTACTGTTCTGCGCCAGGTCCCTGGCTTCCCATCAGGCTGGCAGGCGGGGGCGGAATCGCGATGTCAACTTTCTGGACTGACCCGAGAGAGCTGAGCGGCTTGCCGAATTCGGGATCATTACCAACAATCAGGACGGCCATCTGATTCTTGTGAAGATATTTGCGGGCCACCCGCTCGACGTCGTCGGCGTTGACCTTCTCTACGGCACTACGGTAGCGCTCCAGGAAGTCTAGTGGATAGTGATAGAACTCGTATGACATTTTTTCGCGCAGCACTTTTTCAGGAGTGTCGAATTCGAAGATGAAGGAGTTCAGGATGTTGTCCTTTGCGCGCTTGAGTTCTTCCGCGCTCGGAGGCGTCTTCAATAGATCGTCGATTTCTCCATCGATGCCATCGATGCCTTCCACCGTGCTGGAACTCTTGGTCTGCATCTCAATGTTGGTCAAGCCCGGACGGTCCCATCCATAACCGATGCCGCCCCCCACCGAGTATGCCAGCCCCTTGCCGGTACGAAGATTGTTGAACAAGCGCGAGGAGAACCCGCCACCGAAAATCTCGTTCATCACTGTCACGGCGTAATAATCGGGATTACTCCGCAAGATGCCAAGATCGAGCATCGCGATCGTGCTCTGGTTCACATCCGTCTTGCTGACCAGATACAGGCCCGGCTTGGGCTCTGTGAACTTCACCTCGGGAGTATGCGCTGCCTGCCCCTTTGCCCATGATTCGAAGGCTTTCCGAAGTTTGGCTTCCATTGCCGCGGGATCAAAGTCGCCGGTAATCCCGAAGATGACGTTGTTCGGAAGAACATACTGCTGATGCCAGTTGACCAAATCTTGGCGCGTCACACTGGCTACCGTGGCATATTCCGGAACGCGCGCGTAGGGGTTGTCTTTGCCATAAGCGATGATGAGGCTTTCGCGATGAACGATCGAGCTAACGTCATCGTTGCGCCGGGAAATCGACGTGTACATTTGCCGTTTGGACAGCTCCAGCTTGTCGGGGCGAAACTCGGGGTTGTGCAGTAGATCGAGGTACATGTCGAAGACGGCATCGAAGTCGCCCTTCAGACAGCTCAGCGAAATGGTTGTCGAGTCCGACTGATTGTCAGTTTCGATCTTCGCCGCGCGGGCTTCGAGAAAATCATCCATTTGATCGCCCGTCTTCGTCTTTGTTCCGCCGGTTCTCCAGACATCGCCGTAAAGATCGGTCAAGCCGGTTTTCGCGGCGGGCTCAGAGATGGATCCGCCACGAATTCGGGCCGTCGCGCTAATCAGCGGCAACTCATGATCTGGTTGAAGAAAAATCACCATCCCATTCGTAAGCTGAACACGAGTGGGCTGGGGCGGAGTGAACGCCGGCAGAGGGGGAGCTTGTACCTTGTTCCAAGGAGTTGGCTGCTGAGCTACGCCGACCCCTGCAAGCAGCGCCAGGCACGCGAACACTGTTAGCGAATAAACGGTGACCCGGACAAGGCTTGGGAGGGTAGCAGTGAGGATACCTTTGCGAACGCTCATTGCTGTTCCGCTCCTTTACCGGGAGCCACGCCCGGTTCAGCATGGTTGGCTGCAGTTTGCGTCTCAATAATGCCGATCGTCTTGTTGTTTTCCTGGAACGCCTGATTCGCAACGCGGCGAATGTCCGCTTTGGTCACCTTGTCTACCCGATCGAGATAGTGGAAGAGCTCGCGCCAATCGCCATAGCGAGTTTGATAAAACGCAAGCTGCTGCGCCAATCCTTCATTGCTGGCTAGTCCGCGGATCAAGTCAGCCTTGGTGCGGGTCTTGAACATCTGCAGCTCTTCGTCGGTCACATCCTCGGTTTTCAGCTTTTGGATCTGCTCGGCGAAGGCTTTCTGTTGCTCATCGATGGTGTGGCCGGGGACGGGCACGGAATAAAACGCGAACAGATGAGCGTATTTGCTTCCAGGAAACCCAGTGAACCCTGCAGCGTAAGCGGAAATCTGTTTGTCCCGCACCAGAGAGCGGTAGAGGCGCGACGTGCGTCCGTTCGACAGAATGTCTGAGATAGCGTCGTACACCACATCGTCCGGCGCCAGATAGCTGGGACGGTGGTAGCCCTCGAGATAAAAAGGCTGCGACGGATCTTGCAGCGTGACCTGGCGAACCGAGTTCTGCGGAGCTTCGACTGTGTGAAGTTCAACAGGCTTAGGCTTGCTCGGCATTTGGTCGAAGTAGCGTTCGACCATCGGAAGAACCGTGTTCGGATCCAAGATCGCCTACCAGCGCGATTACCATGTTGCTGGGGACGTAGTAGCGCTGAAAGAACTCTGCGGCATCGGTGGCAGAGAAGGACTCGAGGTCGGAAGCGTATCCGATGGTCGGGCGGTGGTAAGGGTTAGCCATGAAGGCCGTACCCAGGAACTGCTCGACCAGGCGCCCGGTTGGTTGGCTGTCCGTGCGCATGCGGCGCTCTTCCATTACAACGCCGCGCTCCTTATAAAACTCGCGCATCACGGGATGCTGCATCCGGTCCGATTCCAGCGCCGCCCACAGTTCAATCTGGTTGGACGGCAGGGAATACATGTAGGCGGTCTCGTCGTAGTTGGTGAAAGCATTCACTCCGACGCCGCCGTGACTCTCCAGAATCTTGCCGAACTCGTTCTTGATAACGTATTGATCGGCCGTTTTAGTGGCCTCCTGCCAACTTTGCTTCAGTTGGGCCAGTTTTTGCGGGTCTTGGCCGACGCGCTTGATGCGCTCGGCTTCGTACGCTGCATAGGCCTCCTCAACCTTCTCGAGCGCTACCTTCTCAGCAGCGTAATCCGTCGTGCCGATATCGGGCGTGCCCTTGAAGGCCATGTGCTCCATCATGTGAGCCAGACCGGTCTCGTTTCTGGGATCCTGTGCCGATCCGGCGTCCACCATGGTGAAGAAAGAGAAAACTGGCGCTTCCGGGCGCTGCCATAAGACCACGGTTAGTCCGTTGGGCAGCGTCTTGACGGTGACGCGTTTTTCGTACGAGGCCAAATCCTGGGCGGCGAGCGGCAGGACCGCCATTAACAGGAGCAATGTGGAAAATCTTAGAAACCAGCGTTTCACTATGCCTCCAAAGGCGGGAAGACGTAGGACGAGTAACTGTTAAAAACGTTACGCAGTGGGTGAGGAGTAAGTCAAACGCCGACCATCTGGCTATGTCGGCTAGTTTGCTGCGGAATGAGACAAACCTACGATACTCACTAGGTACATCGGCTCGGTTTGTTGACAAGGGACAAATGTCTCAGTGCTAGACTTCCCCTAGTTTTCCGATGCGCCAACTTCGGCACCTGATGCTGGTTCGCCTCACGAACCCGATACCCGTTAGGGGCACCCGCAGCGGTTCGGGATCGGATCGCCTTTTGCCTCACTTCGCCATATTACGTGGGGTATCCGGCAGTTTGCGAACGACGTCCGGCAACGTTTCCCATCCCTTGGGAGCCAACCTTCGCGCAACACGATGGGGCGACATGGAGACGATCATGAGGTCTTGGCTGTTATGCCTGATTCTTTTGTTTGCCCAAGGACTTTTTGCTACTTCCTATACTTCGACGCAGAGTGGAGACTTCAACACAAACTCCACGTGGGGTGGTCATGGCCATCCACAATCGGGTGACACCTGGGCGATCTCCAGCGGCACAACAGTCTCTTGCTCTGGAGCGTGTGCATCAGGGCTGGCCGCGTCCTCGAGCTGCACCGTCGATGGCACCGTCAAATCCGGAGGCACGCTTTCGATCTCGGCTGGCGCAACGTTGACCCACGGTGGAGAGCTCGACGTTCAGCATGCCGGGACGATCAATGTGTTCGCTAGTGCAACCGCCGGCTCGGGAACCTTGGCGATAGCTCCCGGCCGTGGCGCCATCTGCGACCTTGCCTTCACGAATGTGGGTCAAGGCGCTCCGAACCTGAATCTTTCGGGCGCCGCGGGAAGTCCCGGTCACAATTATTACGCGGTTCTGACCTGCAATACGGCATTGAATGGCGGAGCGGCATGCGTCGCGACGCCCGAGACTGGCGGTACAAACGTCAACTTGAATTTCAACTACTTCAAGGTGACTGGCTTTGGCAATGCAAACCAATTGGCGTTCCGCACATTTTCCGTCAACTCCGTCAGTCTGCAGAACGGCCTTTTCAACAATGATGGCAACGTTCGCTTGATAACCGGAGTCTGCTCGAACTGTAATTTCATCGTCCAAAACGTAAGCTTCACGAATCCCACCGATATTGTCAGCCATTACCTCGTCTTCGACTTTTATAGCGTCGGAACACCTACCGGTGGCACACGCTCGATCCTGAACGTAACAGCGGCAAATCGCAATCAGACAACTCACTACTTTGCGAACATCTCGATAACCGGTTCGCAAATCGGACAGAGCATTCTCGGCGGCGATCGGGTCAACACGAACGGTTTCATCGGATACAACGTGGGTCTGCTGCAAACCAGCAGCAGTGCACTCTCGCAGGTCGTTCGGAGCAGTGGTGTGATCGTGGACATGGGGGGCACGGCCTCGTACTGTTACGAACCGCGCACGAATGCAACGCTCAAATTTCAGGACAGCTTTTGTCTGGATCGCGTACCGAACCAGCACGAAATTGTATCCACCGTTCCTGCAACGGGTGGCGCGGCCAACCTGTATCAGCGATATCTGTGCGATGGAGACGGCTTCTATAACAGTGATACAGGAGATCTGATTCAGGATTGGGGCACGTACACCCTGAAGAACAGTATAGGCCTGAACTTCTGCGGCACGATGACGACCGTCAGTAACACCTCGAGCGAAGTGGCTACCGTCATCGAAAATACCAACTACAACAACTTCGGCGAAACCTATTGTGAATCAACCTGCTACGACGGGATTCACCCGGTGTATCGCGACAATCTCATCGTGAAGCCTGCCGACGTGAATAACCGGGGCATTCGTGGAGATGATGGCGTCCATGCCGCCACCGGTTTCCAGCGGCAGACAAACTTTTCGATGGACTACAACGGCTTTTACCAGATGCCAGGCAGCGGAGATCCTGGAGCTGAGCCGCAGCCACCTAACGTCCCGTCACTGCTGCCCAACCCAGCGCTGGGAGGCGTCGTCAGCTATGTCAACATTCCTGCTTCACTGGTCGGTGGGCTGCAGAGCAAAGTAATTACGACGGTGACCGACCCAACACACATTGGCTGTGCCAGTTGCAATTTCAAACAATCCGGCTCCGCAGCGGTCATGCCGGGTGACTATTTCGAAGACAACGCTCTGCACCAGGTGGTGACGGTTGCTGGCGTGACCGACTCGACGCACCTGGTTCTAAGCGGTACGGGTATCAGCGGGATGCGGCAGGGCGTGGATACACTGACGCTCACCACCAACTATTGGAACCATTCCGGGTGGTTTTATGGCGACGCCAACAACGGCTCGCACGACATTCATGCCAGCCCTATCTTTGTGGATCCAAGTCGGACGTTGTGCACATGGTATCGGCTGAATAGCGGGACGCCGCTTTCCTGTCCGACCTACGGAAGCGTAATGAACGGGGCGAGCATCCTGATAGCGACTGGTGGAACCGGGGGGACGACGCTTGTCTGTGCAACGTGCAATTTTTCAGCGAACGGCATAACGACAGCCGATGTGGTGCGGGTATTCGCCGGTACGGGCATCACGACTCGCGGCTGGTCGAACATTTCCTCTGTGACTTCGACTACGCTTACTCTGTCATTCGCCGTTCCCGGATTGTCGCCGAACGACGCGTTCGACTTCATTACTGCAACCCAAGGCATTGGCAGGGCATTAGTGCAGTCCGCTGGATTTGATTGGAGCGGCAACCCCGTCGTGCCCCTGGGATGGGCGACGGTTCCCAACGCCATGCAATATGTTTATGCCGGTTTCACCCCGCAAAATATGATTTATAAAGGCGCAGGCTCCCCGGCCGACGGATTTCCCGACATCGGTGCAGTCCCGGTTGGCGGCGATCATTTCGAACCGTAACCAACAGAGAGCGACTATTCGGCTCAGCGATTATGAACAGAATGTCATCTTAGTCGGGTCGCTACCCCTTGCCCTTGTGCTTGGAAGGATAGATATTTGATATACGGCGTAAAACAAACGCAGTCTTACACTTCTGTGCGGCCAAGGCTGTTGCACGAGGAAAATGTGCGACTTCTGGTAGTTGAAGATGATTCCGCAATTCGAGATTTCTTGCATCGTGGCCTGAGCGAAGCTGGCTATCAGGTGGATAATGCTCAGGATGCCAAGTCTGCGCTGGCGCTCGCCGGTGAGGAAATCTACGACGGCTTCATCATCGACTTGGGTCTACCGGACATGGATGGTCTGGATCTAATCGGTCGTTGCCGGGCACAAGGTCATGCCGCACCCGTGTTGATCCTTTCGGCCCGAAGATCGGTAGATGAACGTGTTCGCGGACTGGAGCAGGGAGGAGATGACTACCTTACTAAGCCGTTCGCTCTTGCCGAATTGCTGGCGCGGGTGCGTAACCTGCTGCGGCGAAGCAGCCCGGGTCAGCCGGAAGCGGTACGGTTGCGGGTTGCCGACCTAGAGCTGGACCTGGTGCGACGCGAAGCCCGTCGCGGAGCTGACCTGCTACAGCTCACGACCCAGGAATTCTCGTTGTTGGAATATCTGGTTCGCAACGCGGGCCGGGTCGTGACCCGCACCATGATTCTGGATCGGGTGTGGCGCATGCGCATCGATCCGGCGACCAATGTAGTCGACGTCCAAATCTATCGCCTTCGTAATAAAGTGGACACTGAAGGCAACCGGCCCCTCATCCATACTATTCGGGGCGTGGGGTATGTTCTCAAAGAAACATAAATCGCAAGGACGCTCAGCTGCCTGGCGCATAGCAATCTGGCCGACCGTCGCCTTCGCCGTGGGCAGCGCGGTAGCATTCACGATCATGTATTTCCTGATCGCTGGCGACATTAACCAGCGGAGCGACGCGTGGCTGAGCGGCGAAGCGGAAACGCTCGCCGACGTTTCCGCCAATACGCCGCGCGACGCTTTGTACGACCGGCTGGTCGGAGAGGTGGCCGAGCTCGCCTCACGTGAAGTGCCGGACGCGGATGATTCCAACGGCCGGCATCAGACTTCTGTGTTTTTCCTGCAAACACAGCCGACTCAGGATCCCATCTGGGTAGGACCAGCCCCCAAGGAAAAGTTTATCGCGGCGATTCAGCACGCAGACCTGGCCCCCGGAGTGCCGGGGAATGTGCAGGTACCCGGCTGGGAGAAGAGCTTTCGCGTGGTGTACAAGAACCGCGGAGATGCCAGCGGTCTTTATCTAGGATTTGCTGATGTAAGCGGTTCGCAAATGCTCGATCGTCTGACCGAGCGCTGCCTGCTGGTGTGGGCAATCACGGTTGTGCTGGGTTTTCTGATTACATGGCTGGCGGCGTTCCGGACTCTGGCACGTGTAGATCGTATTAGCGATACCGTCTCCCGCATGGGCAGCGAGGACTTAAGCAGCCGCCTGCAGGAAGGCCCACATCCCGATGAGATCACGCGCCTCTCGAGTACATTCAATCGCATGCTGGATCGCATTCAAGCCTCGGTTGATCAAATGCGCGTTTTGACTGACTCGGTAGCCCACGATTTGAAGAGTCCGGTTACTTCTATTCGGGGTAGTCTGGAGGTCGCCCTTTCCAGTGGTACCCAGGGACAATTGCGCGAATCGATAGCTGAGGCGATCGAAGGTTTAGATCGACTTTCGCAGCTGCTGAACACCACGCTCGATGTCGCAGAGGCGGACGCGGGGGCCCTGCAACTCCGCAAAGAAACCATCGATCTTTCAGAATTGGTACGTCAGCTTGTCGATCTGTACCAGCCTGCCATGGCGGAGCATCATCACGAAGTTGTTACGGAATTACAGCCCGTACTGGTGGAAGCGGACACATCACTTTTACATCGCACCATAGCTAATCTGCTCGATAATGAGATAAGTCATCTGCCGACAGGCCGCAGAATCAGGATCTCAGTGCATCCAAAGGAGGGTGCAGCCGAATTGATTGTTGCCGATAACGGTCCCGGTTTTTCTCCGGAATTGCGGGAGCGGGCCTTTGAGAGATTTGTGAAAGGCGAACATTCCACCGGACACGGACTGGGTCTGGCTTTTGTGGGGGCAGCGATTCAGGCGCACGGCGGCTATGCAGAAGTGAGGGAAGGGAGTGGCGGAGGCGCGATGATTGTATTGCGGCTTCCCGAAGCGGCGGTCGCCGCTAAGAAAGCGTAACGAGTGCAAATCAAATTGCGGTGTCGCGAAACTGTTTTACTGCTTGCGAGCGTGCTCGCATTCGCCGGGGTCGGTCTGGCATTGCCTTCCACAGCGATGGTGTATTCGCCTGTGTTAGAGCGCGGCTACCAGAATATGTACAACCTGGACTTCTCGGCTGCGCACAAAACCTTTCGAGATTATCAGAACGAGCACCCGGACGACCCCATGGGCTATGTTTCGAATGCCGCAGCGTATCTCTTCTCTGAATTCAACCGCCTGCACATTCTGGAATCGGACTTATTCACCGACGACACGAAGTTCGAGCATCGCGATAAACAGTCGCCCGATCCGACGGTGAAAGTCGAGTTTGAGAAAGAGCTGTCCAAGAGCGACGCTGCGGCCGGCAAGATCCTGGCGCAAAATCCCGAGGACGTCAACGCGCTGTTTGCTCAGGTGTTGTCGAACGGATTGCGCGGTGACTACACCGCGCTGATCGAGAAGCGAAACATCGCGAGCCTTGGGTACATGAAGAATTCCCGCCTGATCGCTCAGAAGCTGCTGGCGAGCGACCCTACGTGCTATGACGCGTATCTCGCGGTCGGTGCCGAGAACTACCTGCTGGGAGTAAACGCAGCCCCGGTTCGCTGGATTCTCCGCATGACTGGTTCCGAAACCGATAAGGAACAAGGTCTACAGCGCCTGCGTCTCACTGCCGAAAAGGGGCATTACTTGGCGCCGTTTGCCCGGTTGCTGCTGGCGGTAGCCGCATTGCGCGATAAGGATCGGCAAACTGCGCGCGTCCTACTGGCCGGCCTTGCCAAGGAGTTTCCTGGCAATCAGCTCTACGTCACAGAACTCGCACGTATCCAGTGAGTCGAGGCGCGTTCCCGAAGCCTTAGTGCCTGACCTGCGCAGGCCCTGCCGTCGTCAACTTGCCCACTGCGTTGATGCTGACCTGTACTTTGTCGTCCACATGCAGGAACAGGGTGCTGGGATTCTTCATTCCCCAAGCCTGATACGGAACGACGAAGCTTGTTTTAGCTCTTCACCGTGGTTCCATCGACTTGCACAGGAACGGATAGAGTCAGATCGTGGTCTGCGCCGTGGATGTGAAATACGCCCTGCACCTGAACCGTAGAGCTGCCTTGCGCCGACATCTTGCCCAGCAGCTTCTTGGGGAGAAAGGTGATCTCCGGATAACGCTTGCTTTCCAAAACTTCCTTGTCCATTTTTCCGTCGCGCGTACGGTTACCACTATCTCCGCTCGTGGCATCCACCACGAACTCGCCACTCGCATTGCCGGAGACGGGATCAAACGAAATGGCGCCGCTTCTCAGTTTGAATGTGCCATGAACGGTGTGGAGACTGGCGCCCAAGCTCCATTCGATGCTGGCCTGTGAAGGATCGAAAGTGACTTCCCGCTGCTGCGCCGCAGCTGCGAGGGAAACACAGAGGGCGAGCAGCACAACGGCCAGCAATGTTCGATATCTCACCATGTGTGAGACGCGCAGGTCTGTCCTCAGGCAGCCAAAAAATTTCAAGACTCTTGTAAACATCTTGCAAACTGGCGCACCCAGTGGTGTCGGTTCCGGGGCGACGCCCGACGATATAATGCCGCCATGAATTGGACTCCCGCCAATGTTGTGCGCCGGTTGTTCGATTCTCAGTTTGGCGCTTCCGATCGGCTGATTCCTCGCTGGATCTTGCTGCGCGCCCTCGGCCTCATCTATTTCTCCGCATTTTACGCGCTGGCTTTTCAAATCAATGGCCTCATCGGGCCGGAAGGGATCCTGCCTGCTCGCGAATACCTTGACGCAGTAACCCGCCAGCTTGGATCTCAGCGCATCTGGTTCGCTCCGACTCTGCTGTGGTTCTCCAGCTAGCAATCACATGCTGATGACGATCTGCTGGTTCGGCATGATCGCGTCTGTTCTGCTTGTCTTAAACCTGTGGCCACGCGCCAATCTTCTGGTCTGCTTTGTTTGTTTTCTCTCGTTCGTTTCAGCAGCCCAGGATTTTTCCGGCTATCAGTCAGACGGCATGTTGCTGGAAGCCGGCTTCATCGCAATGTTCTTTGCCCCTGGAAGCTTTCTTCCTGGACTCGGACGAAACAGTCCACCGTCGCGCGCCAGCCTCTTTTTGTTGCAATGGGAATGGTTTCGCATCTACTTCGAGTCCGGAGTAGTGAAGTTGTTAAGCGGCGATCCCCAATGGCGAAACTTCACAGCCATGGACGAGTACTACCAGAACGGCCCGTTGCCGACCTGGATCGGCTGGTATGTTCAGCATTTGCCGCACGGCTTCCACGCGTTTGCGACCGGCGCGACGCTGGTTCTCGAACTCGGACTCGTGTTCATGATGTTCTTGCCAAGACGCTGGCGTATCGCCTGTTTCTTTATCGTGACCGCTTGGCAGATTCCTGTGATCCTGACCGCCAACTACACGTTCCTGAATTACCTCGTGCTGGTTCTGGGATTTCTGCTGCTGGATGATCGCTTCTTCGCAACTTTGGTTCCTGAGCGCTGGAAGCATTTGCTACCGGCTCAACCTGCTCCAAGCCCCTCTAGTTCATCCTCGCCGCCGAGCGACACGACCACCCCTGTCCCAGCGGCGCGAACCACAAGCCCGCTGAAGGCCCTGAAGCTGGCACTGACTAGCGTGATGCTTCTCTGGATTTTCTACGTCACCACGGTGCAGATGGTATGGATGCTGTTACCCCATTTGCCCCTGCCGGTTTCGCCGGTGGCAGCGTTGGAGCCCTTTCGCATCGCAAACCGCTACGGCCTGTTTGCAGTGATGACTCGGGGCCGATACGAGATCGAGTTCCAAGGCTCGAACGACGGCGAGCACTGGACGACATACCCCTTTCTCTACAAACCGCAAAATCCTGAAGACAGGCCGCGCATTTATGCCCCATATCAGCCACGCTTCGACTGGAACCTCTGGTTTGCGTCGCTGGGTTCATGGCGTGAAAACATAATCGTTCCCAGCACCGAGGAGCGGCTGCTCGCCGGAGCTCCGGACGTACTGGCATTGTTCGCCGGAAACCCGTTTCCTCAGCATCCGCCGAAACAATTGCGAGCCATGATCTGGCAGTATTGGTTCACCAGTATGGCGGAGAAGCATGCAACCGGGCTTTGGTGGCGCCGTGAATTAATTGGACTGTACGCACCGGTACTGGAGCGTGAAGCCGACGGGACGGTGGTCGTTGTTGAATATCCTCAGCCCTCGCTTCCTCGACAATGACTGTGCAGAGTTTTTGACTGTGCTACGTTTATCAGTCGTGGCAAGACTCCCGTCATCATGAAACTTCTGCTCGTTCCACTGATCATCTTTCTGGCTGTGGCTGCCTTTATCTTCTGTCAGCCTGGCGGATATCTGATCGTCAACAATCCGGAGAAGTCGGATGCAATCGTCGTATTGGGGGGAGATGCGGCTGATCAGCGGTATTGGCGCGGTATGGGTCTTCTGCGCGATGGCTACGCAACCCACATGCTGGTCGATGCAACCACCGGCATTACGTACGGGCATTCCTACGTAGACCTGGCGAAGGACTACATTGCGCATACCGCGGGTGCAAGTGCTGCGCAAGTGAGCGTTTGCCCAATCGTCGGCGACTCGACAAAGATCGAAGCCACGCAAGTGGATGCGTGCCTGCAATCGCTTCAGCCGCCTCCTCATTCCGTCATTATTGCGACCGACGACTATCACACGCGCCGAGCACTCTCGATCTTTCGCAAAGAAATGCCACAGTATCAATGGACCGCCGCCGCGGCACAGGATGACTATCTGTTTGGACTGCCCTGGTGGAAGAACCGGGAGTGGGCCAAGACGTATCTCACAGAGTGGGAGAAGCTGCTCTGGTGGCAGCTGGTGGATCGCTGGCAGAAATAGAGGAATGAAGCTTCGGGCAATCTTTACCTCTCCATGCCTCATCCTAAGGAAGACCCGAGGTTTCTATGCCTGTCCAGAAGAAGAAACGCGCAAGCTCCCGACGATGGTCCGCTTCGGTTACCACTGATTCGACTCATCCTCCTGAAGGACTCTTTAACAAAGGCGCTGCAGTAATTGCCAGGACGCTGGCTTCGAAGAAAGTCTCGCCCAAGGGTCCGGGTTCCGGAATGCGAATGCTGACCTTCTACATCAACCGCGCGGGCCACAACTTAAGCGCGACCCGCAGGGTGCAGCTCGAGAAAGCGAAAAAACTGTTGGCCAAGCGAATCGCGCTCGAGAAGCCAAAGAAGGGAAGTAATCAGCGGAAGGATCATGCGGCGGCGCGAAGCCGTTAGACGTTGCTGCCAGTGGGCAGTTTGGGCCCGCTTGCCGGCGCCTCGGCAATCGAAGACCGGTAGGAAGCCTCTTTCCACAGGCTGGTGGGCTGCACAAAAAAGACCCTAACCGCAGCCAGAGAGGCGGCCATAAGCACAACAAATGTCCGAATTGGTGAAGTCAGTTGCTTGAGTGCGGTTCCATCCGGCACCGCGGCATCCAGTAGCGCCAGTCCATAAAACGCTAATTGGCCCAGCGCCGCGGCTGCACGCCAATAAGGTGGCAAGCCCAGCGTGGTCAGAGCTATCGCGATCATGCAATAGGGAATCACGATGCGCCCATACTTCGCGGATAAGAAGTGCAGACGCATGCGATTTCGCGAGCTCAGGAGCTCCGGCATGATCTTCAGCATCTGGTAGAGTCCTGCCTGCAACCGCACCTTCCGCCGGAACTCCGAGTGCAGAACGGTGGGGAAGTCATACATTGTCGCAGTAGGTTCCATTAGGATCCGATAGCCCTTAAAGAAAGCGACGAGGGGCTCATAAACGTCGTCGAGCAGCGTGCCCGGCGGGAGGGGTGTCCACAGCGAGCGACGGATCGCAGCAAAGGCGCCGCTGTAGCCGAAGGTTGAGTCGATGCGGGTTAGTCTCTGCCGGATCCACGATTCGTAGCGCCAGTAGAGACTCGTCGTCGTTTCCTCGTGGGTTTCGCCCTGAACGATGATGGTCTCCGGGCTGACGGCGCCGACTTTAGGATCTCCGAAACATGCGATGACGTTGCGCAGGCAGTTGGGGTCGAGCGTCTGCCGGACATCATTCAACACCAGAATCTCGCCAGAAACCAGTGGAACTCCGGCGTTCAGGGCGGCGGCCTTTCCGCCTCGAGGCACGCGCAGGAATTTCACACCCTCGGTCGCAAAGCTACGGGCGATTTCATCGGTCCGATCGGCTGATCCGTCAGAGACGACGAGGATTTCCATGAGCTCACGCGGATAGTTCTGCGCGAAGATCGTCCTCAACTTGCGCTCAAGAAATTTCTCGCCGTTATAAACAGCGATAACGAACGAGACACTGCGCAGCGTGTCGTCTTTGTGAACGGGGTTGTGGGAGCGTCGCGCCAGCCAGTCGAGAAGGAGAGGATAGCCGAACAGCGCGTAGAACATGATTAGGCAAGCGAAAAGGAAAACCACAATACAGACAATTTGCAGGTCAGAGAAAGTTATGGCGGCGGCGAACGCGACAATGCTCCTTGGATCGAATGCCATAACTCTCATGTGCCCGGCTGCGCGGTGGCGGGAAAAACCTGTACACCGCCCTTCGCATGAGGCGAAAGGCGCATGCTTGCTCCCGTCGAGAGTAGAACAGGCATTGGACTGAGTCAAACAGCTTGTGTCTCTCCCGGTTGACGTCCAGGGAACAATACAGAAGCCGAATTCGTAACACTCCTACAACAAACATAAAGTGAGGTTGCTGGAAGAGTATGTCGAATGGTAAGCCCTGCCCGCTCGTGCTGCAAAAGCTTCTTTTCGGATTGTTCCTCTGCACTCTAACCTTGCCAATCGTGGCCCAGCCGCCCGCACGGGCCGTTGCCTTTACGACCAATTCCGACGGCATGCCAATCATTCCGGTTACGGCTGGCGAAGCGACGCCGTTAACTCTCATCCTGGACACAGGCGCAGGGCTGGCCGTGCTTGCGCCTAGCGTTATCGAAAAGATACATGGCATCCCGGCAGGACAGTTCACGGGATTTCGCATGACGGGCGAGCGGCTCGATATTCCGCTGTTTACGATTCCGCGTCTGGTGATTGGGCCGATGGAGAAGAAGAATGTTTTGGTGGGAAGTTGGGACGTCCTGGATAAACTTCATCTCGACGGCATCGTCTCGCTCAGCCAATTTAAGGATCAGCCCTTCACGCTCGATTTTGGTAACAAGCTGCTGATCTTCGAAAATGCGAAGACGCTGGCGCAACGACGAGCAAACGCTGTGGTCTCGCCGATTCAGTTGGATGATTTTCGCGGCGTCTCCCTCGACATGTTTTCGCAGTTTCTGCTCGCCGGGCGTCCTGGCCAGTGCGATATTGATACGGGTAGTCCAATCTCCACCGTCAACATCCGTTATATGAAGTTGCTGGGAGTCGATCCGGATAGCAAGGATGTCCGCAAAGTCGAACGAAAAACCATTGCGGGAGCTCCGGAGATTCGTTACGACACCAGATTGCCTGAGATCGCGCTGGCCACTTCGCCCAAAGTAGACATCCTGCATCCGCAGATCTCTTTCGTCGACGTTATCTACGACTGCGTAGTCGGCGTAGATTTCTGGTCCGGCAAGGCGCTTACTGTCGACATTCCCGACCGGCAGATCATGGTGTCAACTCCTTCTTTGCCGCACTGATTCTCTGGTCCACCGCTCTTCACGCCGCTGAAACCGGAGAGGGTGCCGGTTTCCTGGCGCGCGCGGTTAGCTTTGCGGAATCCGAACCGCTCTGTAGGCGTCGTCATGTGCCTTTTAGGCAGGCTCGTTCATCCAATAAATCGTCTCCGGGCAACTGGAAATCTCTTCCAGCGATGCGGGTGATCCTCACGAGACGAATGGCGGGTGAACCAAACGGCTCACGCCGATTACGCGATATAATCAGGGGTTTACTGCAGTGCCCAGTTAGTTTCAGAAATCCCGCGGAAGGAAACTATGCCGACAGATGTCATCATGCCCCAGATGGGGGAATCGATTTTTGAAGGAACCATTACCAAGTGGCTGAAGCAGCCGGGCGAGAAAGTCCAGCGCGACGAGCCTCTCTTCGAGATCTCAACCGACAAGGTGGATGCCGAGATTCCCGCGCCTGCCTCCGGCACTTTGCAGGACATCAAGGTCCAGGCCGGAGCCACGGTACAGGTGAATACCGTCGTCGGTACCATTGCCGAAGAAGGAGCGGCAGCGGCCAGCGCGCCTGCGGCCGCCCAGCCCGCAAAGCCCGCGGCTGGAGGCGACGGCGCCGGATCAAAACAGGCTTCCGTCCCTCCACCGTCGAAGGCCGAAGCTCCCAAAGCCGCACAGAACATTCCTGCCGATCTTTCCACAGATGAGAAGGAAGGTCTGGAGCGACAGCAGCAGGGAACGGTGCAGGAGTCCTCGGAAAGCGGCGATCAGGATCGCGTGCGCTCCAGCCCGCTGGTTCGCCGCATCGCGAAAGACAATAACGTCGATTTGACCAAGGTCTCCGGTACTGGTCTCGGCGGCCGCATTACCAAGGAAGACATCGAAGCATTCATCTCGCGTCATGGAGCAGGTGCTCCGGCGGCAGCCCCGTTACAAGCACCTCCGGCTGCTCAGCCTGCCCCTGCAGCCGAGGCACAGGCTGCGCCGGCAGTCATCGTTCCTTTGCAGCCGGTCGGCGGCGTTACCCCAGGCGAAGTCGTGCCCATGACGACCATGCGCAAGAAGATTGCCGAGCACATGATCATGTCGAAGCGCACCAGTGCGCATGTGCATGGCATCTTCGAAGTCGATGTCACCCGCATCGTCAAGTTGCGCGAGAGCATGAAGGGCAAGTTCGAGCAGGCGACCGGCAACAAGCTGACGTATACGCCATTCTTCGCGCGTGCCGTCATCCACGCCATTCGCAAGTGGCCCATCATCAACTCATCGGTGGAAGGGCGACAACATCCACTACCACCCGACCATCAATCTCGGCATCGCCGTGGCGCTGGATTGGGGATTGATTGTGCCGGTGGTGAAGAATGCCGAGGAGCGCAGCTTCGTCGGATTGCAGCGCGCCATCAGCGACCTTGGCGAGCGCGCTCGCACCAAGAAGCTGAAACCGGATGAGGTCCAGGGCGGCACGTTCACCATCACCAACCCGGGCATCTTCGGCGCGGAGTTTGGCTTGCCGATCATCAACCAGCCGCAGGTGGCGATCTTGGGCGTCGGCGGCATCAAGAAGAAGCCGGTTGTCTTGACCGACAAGGAAGGCAATGACACCATCGCCATCCGCTCGATGATGCACCTGAGCATCGGCTACGATCACCGCGTGATCGACGGCGCCGTCGCCGACCAGTTCATGGACGAAGTGAAGAAGTTCCTGCAGAACTGGAATGAGGCGCTGTTGTAAGAAGGCTGTCAGCTATCAGCTCTCAGCGGGAAATATAAAGCGGCAGGATTCAGGTCCTGCCGCTTTTTCTTTTCCGCGAATGACGCTCGTCGCTCTCTAGATTGTCATCCCGAGCGGAGCCGAGGGATCTGCTGTTCGCCGACAGCCGAAGAGTGCTTCGCGAGAGTTAATCTATCGCGCTCTGCTACTCCAGCCGGTTAATAATCGACGCCACATACCCCGCGCCGAAACCCGTTATCGATGTTCACGACCGTAACGTTCGACGCGCACGAGTTCAGCATCCCCAGCAACGCGGCAATCCCTTGATACGAAGCTCCGTATCCCACGCTGGTCGGCACCGCAATCACCGGCACACCGACCAATCCACCCACAACGCTGGGCAGCGCACCTTCCATTCCGGCGCAAACGATGATCACTCGCGCTTCGGTCAACACATCGCGGCGCGCCAGCAGACGATGGATGCCGGCGACTCCTACGTCGTAGACATGCTGCACTTCGTTGCCCATGATCTGTGCCGTCACTACGGCCTCCTCGGCAACAGGGATGTCGCTGGTGCCGGCCGACACGACGACGATCTTTCCTTTGCCGTGAATGGTCTTATCGCGCGTCAGGGTGATGGCGCGGGCCAGTTCGTGGACCTCGACCTTGCGGAGTTTGCGTTTGACTGCGCGGACCTGTTCCGGCGAAACCCGCGTCGCGAGCACATTCTTACCGTGCTTTGCGAGCCGGCTGAAAATCTCTGCCAGATGTTCCGGATCTTTTCCCGGACCGAAGATGACTTCGGGCATGCCAACGCGCAGCGCCCGATGATGATCGACGTTGGCGAAGCCGAGATCCTCGAAGGGAAGATGCTTGACCTTCTCGACGGCCTCGTCGGATGACAGCTTGCCGCTGCGCACGTCGTCGAAAATTGTCTTGAGGGATTTGGCGTTCATGTACTTTTATCTAACATTCAAGAAGAGTCCTGTAGCTGCACGTTGGTCCAACTTGCGGACGGACCGGAGAGAAATCCGCCATCGTTAGTCTTCGCAGGACGGCACTCAATCAAGCCAACGGCAGTATATCTTCCGCCCTACAGAAGCAAGGACAGCAGCCGCTGCGAATGAGCCAAAATCGAGTGATACGATGGGAACTTGCAGCACAGAAACCTTAGATGATGACTTTGCCGAACGTGACACCTCGGAACCTGACGGTGGCCATTACCGGGGCCAGTGGCTCTATCGTGCCCAAGCATCTCTTGGACGCTCTCGAGCGCGACGAGCGTGTGGGGACCATCAATCTTGTCATCTCTGACAGTGGTTTGCGGGTGATGGCGGAGGAACTTGGCATCTCGGGCCGCAACGAGGTTGTCGGCAAGCTATTGGGACGCTCTGCTTCGAAGATCCAGCAACAGAACAACGATGATATCGGCGCCAATGTCGCCAGCGGCTCCTACGCGACGGATGCCATGATCGTGTTGCCCTGCAGTATGGGTACGCTGGCCCGCATCGCGAATGGCATGGCCAGTCACCTGATCGAACGTGCCGCCGATGTCTGCCTGAAAGAGCGGCGTCCGTTGATTCTGTGCGTGCGCGAGACGCCTTTCAATCGTATCCATCTGCGGAACATGACTTTGGCCGCTGAAGCTGGCGCGACCATCTTTCCGTTAATTCCGGCGTTTTACTTCCAGCCGCAGTCGACCGACGAAATTGCGCGTGAGTTCGTAAACCGCGTGCTGGCACATATCGGTCTGCCACAGACGGGTGCCTATCGCTGGAAAGACGATGCTTCCCGCTGACAACGCGTCCCACGAAATCGGCCTGGGGCTTTCAGCTGGGCTTTCAGTTTCAATAACATAGCCCTGTGATGCAGCGTCACCATTCAATGTGCGATTGTCCCGCTGAAGGGCTAAATCCGGCCATTCGGCCCATCCTGCTTGGCGCTTTCGGGGTGGGGTTATTACCTTATAACTGTAGGGAAGTGTGGGTCTGGTCCCCTTGGGACACCACCATTCAACTTCGAGAGGCGTAAATGCACAAACCGATTAAGTATGTTGAAAAGGCTGTCACCGTTGCTGCTAAAGGCGCATGGACCGTTTTCGACAAACTGAACAGCATCAATCCTAATCCGTCGTTTACGCCGAAGTGGTCGGACAAGCCACTGCTCAAGTCGTATCAGAAGTCGAAGCCCCCGTTGGGCTGGCCTCGTGCCACTGACTCGCTCTGCCCCAAGTGTGTTCCAGAAATTCGTCAGCAGATCATCGACGGCAAGCTGCCGGTCGAAGTGTTGATGAACGAGAAGGCCGGCGAAATCAAAGCGCAGATCATCGAGCGCGACGGCAAGATCCTGATGGTGAAGGACTGCCCCATCCACGGCCACTTCGAAGACGTGATGGCCATGGACACCGATTTCTTCAAGCATTTGGAAGAGGTTTTCCCGGGCCGCGACATCCGCGCCCACAACGATGAGAAGCTGCATCACCACGGCAGCAGCACGGTGCTGCACGGCCGCGGATCGGTGCTGACCATCGATCTTACGAATCGCTGCAACATGATGTGCGATCCCTGCTTCATGGACGCCAACCAGGTTGGTTTTGTCCACGAATTGACGTGGGACGAGATCAAGACGATGCTCGACAATGCCATCACCATCAAGCCGCGCCGCCAGATGTCGGTGCAGTTCTCCGGTGGCGAGCCCACGCTGTCGCCGTACTTCCTGGACGCAGTGGCTTACGCCCGCAAGGTCGGCTACAACAGCGTGCAGGCAGCGACCAACGGCATCGAGTTCGCCAAGAGCTTTGAGTTTGCCAAGCAGGCTGCGGAAGCGGGTCTGCGTTACGCCTACCTGCAGTTCGACGGTATCGGCAACGCTGCCAACTCGCACCGCCTGGTCGGCAACCTGTTCGACGTAAAGCTGCAGGCCATCGAAAACCTGCACAAGGCTGGCGTCGAGATTGTTCCGGTCGTGACCATCGTCAACGACCTGAACAACGAGCAGGTCGGTCGCATCATTCAGTTCGCGCTTGATAATCCGAAGCGCATTTCGTTCCTGTCGTTCCAGCCGGTTTCGTTTACTGGACGTGACGAGGCCATTACTGACGAGCGCCGCGCAGGCGCAGCGCTACACGCTGTCTCATCTGGCGCACGACGTGAAGAACCAGACCGGACTGGGCGAGCCCACCCGCGACTGGTTCCCGATCTCGTTCATGAGCACCTTCTCTGATTGGGCGGACCTGGTTCACGGACCTGACAAGGATTGGGGTTCACTGAGCTGCGGCTGCCACCCGAATTGCGGTGTGGGCATGGCCGTGATGATCGACAAGGAAACCAAGGAAGCAGTTCCGGTTACGGCCTTCCTGAACGGCGACACCATCGCGAAAGACATTGCGAAGGTGAACGATGCCGCTCGCGGCAAGTGGATGTCGATTGCCGGCATGACCCTGGCGCTGTTGAAGAATTACGATCCCTTCAAGTCGCCAACGCATTTCAAATTCACCGATCTGCTTAAGAAGTTCGACAAGACTTTCGGCGCGACCGGTAAGGACTATGGCAAGGTCAGCGGCGACCGTACCGAAACGGACATCCAGAAGCGTCGGCGAGATCGCTGGAACTTCCTGTTCGTTGCGGGAATGTGGTTCCAGGACCTGTTTAACTACGACTTCCGCCGCACCGAGCAATGCATCATCCCTTACGCCACGCAGGAAGGCGAGATCAGCTTCTGCGCATACAACACCGGCGTAGGCTGGCGGAATATCGTCGAGAAGATGCACATGACGGCCACGCTCACCAAGTGGTACGAGGAGCACGGGCGTCACGAGATCTTCGCCGGCGGTAAGAAAGTCGGTCTGGAGACCACCTCGCACACTCTCAACCTGGTTGACGAGCACGTGCAGGCCAAGGCCAATGACACGCTCGACAAGCTGGGCATCGCCAAGAATGCGCGTCAGGAGAAGTTCAAGGCGCGCGATGAGAAGGTAAAGGCTGAAGCCGAGAAGGCCCGCATGATGGCGCTCTACAAGGAGCACGTGCTGGGCGAGAAGCCGGTTTCGCAGGACGGCTTCGTTCCTTTAACCAGCCTGGGCGGCATCAAGCCGGCTCCGGCAGTGGAAGAGAAGGAAGCGGTTTACGGCGACTAATCAGCCAGCTGCGTAAGGACAGGAACCGGCCGCGAAAGCGGCCGGTTTTCTTTTGCCTGAATTAGAAGCTTTGGCGTCGGCTTGCGCGCGAAACCGCTTTGGTCATATTGCGCAACGTCAGCGTGGCCTCCTTCACCTCAGGCAACGCGATACCACAATACAATTGTTTGCCTTCGCGCTGGGTCGCCACCACACCGGCGGCTTTCAGGATGGAGAGGTGCTGGGAAAGGTTGGCCTTGGAAACTCCTAAGCCTTCCTGCAATTCAGACGACCAGCGCTCTTTTTTCAGCAAGAGCTCCACTAGATGCACCCGAGTAGGGTTGGCCAGAGCTTTAAAGATCGACGCCTGGCGTTCGTAATCGGCGTAGTTGTTGCCGGAAGTTTTCCTCATTTCGCCCCCGAAGACTTAACTGTTCGCTTATAAGCGCCCGCGGCCACAGGCGGTTGCTGCGCAAATAAGCCTTACAGAGATCAAAACGCCTTGTACTTCTCTTGCCTGACAGTTTAGCTGTCTTGCAACTTTGAAAGTATCACCCTGAAGTGAGGGGGTACATACCCCAAATTGGTGCTAACTGGAGAGTTAATGGGGCGAGCGTACCAGTTGGCGGTGGGACGACGGGTGCTTGAGTGCGAGTCAGCGGCTCGGTAGAAGTGGGCCGCGTTCCAGGTTGCCTGTAAAGCTCTTCTGGTCATTGGTTGATAGTGTTATTGGTGAAACGATCGATCTCCATGAGAGGCGTTTCTGCAGTTCGTTCGAGCCAACCATCCGTGCGGTTGGCTGGCCTTTCTCGCCGTGAGGACAGGTAATAGGATGGAGGGATGTTCAGCCAGCTCGTTTCGGCGCCCGATCTCGAAACTCTATTGGCCGGCCTGAGCAGGTCGGCGGCGCCCCAGCGAAGGCCTCTTCGGCCCCAGGTCCATCAGCTGGAAAATCAACCGGGAATCCGCGCTTTTCCTTGCCGCCGGCCGAGCAGCACTGCTTCAGTTGGCCCATCCCTGGGTAGCTGCGGCTATCACCGAGCACTCCCGCACCCTCAACGACCCGGCTGCCAGATTTCACCGAACTTTTCGCGTGATCTTCACCATGGTTTTTGGGTCTTTGGAGCAAGCTCTTTCGGCTTCCAGACAACTTCATCGGCTTCACCAGGGCATCAAAGGCGTTCTGCCTGACACCGTTGGACCCTTCGGACAAGGAACCGCGTATGACGCCAATGAGGTTGGGGCTTTACGCTGGGTTTACGCGACGCTTGTGGACAGCGCGTTGGTTGCCTATGAGTTGGTCTTGCCGCCGCTGACCGATGCGGAACGCGAACAATACTTCCAGGATAGCCTGAAGATGGCGGCGCTTTTTGGGATAGCGCCACAGTATTTGCCGGCCAGTTGGCTGGAGTTCAACACATACCTGGAATCGATCTTGCAGTCCGATGTTTTGGGCGTTAGCGTCTCGACGCGGCGGCTTGCCCAGCAGCTACAAGCTGGAGTGGGGTTGCTGAAGCCACCAGTCTGGTATCAAGCCCTTACCGTTCAGCTGCTGCCGCCCCGAGTGCGCGAGCAATTTGAGCTGACTTATGGTGAGCGCGAGCGGAATGCTGCCGAGCGAGGGTTGCGATGGCTGAAACGGATTTATCCAAAGCTGCCATCGGCAATGCGATATGTCGGGCCGTACAACGAGGCACGAATCAGGATGGCTGGAAAAGCACCCGGAGTATCCGTGCGCTTGAGCAATCGAGTGTGGGTCGGCCAGCCTAAGCTGTTTACTACTGAATGATTTCTCGTCCCCAGTGAAGGTCCAGGGCCGAATTCGGTGTAGCATGTATCCCAACGACGTGCTGCCTGTATATCGGGCGACAACCGGTCCTCGGGGGTTCTGAGATGAATATTCTGCTGCTGTCGATGCCCGACTCGTTCGAGCACATGCCGACGGTCGCGGTGCGAATGCCCAATGGGGCCCTGACCTCGCTCGCCGGCAATATTGATCCCCATCACAAGGTTGCCGTTGCCGATCTGATTCTGGTGCAGAGCAAGGTTCGGGCGACGGTTGAGCAGTTGGTGTGCGAGCACAATCCAGATGTCGTGGGCCTGTCTGTAATGACCTTTCAGCGCAAGACTGCGCTACAAATCGTCAAGCTGGTGCGCTCTCTGCAGCCGAAGGTTCGAGTGGTAGTAGGCGGCTATGATCCCAGCCTGGCGCCGCAAGCCTACATGGGGGACGACAGCGGCATCGAGTTCATTGTCCGTAGCGAAGGGGAAGTGACCTTACGCGAGTTACTGCGGGCGATCGAAGGGAATCAGCCGTTCAACAACATACTCGGCCTGTCGTATCGGACGTCTGAGGGCTGGCGTGAAAACTTGCCGCGGCCCGTTCATAGTCTGGATGGTGACGAGATAAGACTGCCTAAGCGTGACGCCCGGGTGTTGAGCGGATATACAATGCTCGGCCGCCAGGTCGACGTGGTGGAAACATCACGCGGTTGCACCTTTGATTGCGGATTCTGCTCCATCATTGAGATGCGCGGCCGCAACTTCCATACATATTCCTTCGACCGGGTAATCGCCGACATACGCGACGCTTATAACCGCGGTACGCGAGCGATCTTTATCGTCGACGACAATATCAGCCTGAATATCAAGCGCTTCGAAGCGCTCTGCCAGGCGATTATTGATGCCGGCTTGAACGACATCGCTTATACAGTTCAGGCGATGACTTCGCCCATCGCGATGCATGGAGGAACGCTCGCTCCGCTGATGCGCAAGGCCGGTTTTCGCTACGTGTTCCTCGGAATCGAGAACATCCTTCAGGATGACCTGGTGTTTCTAAAGGCGTCTGCCAAGAACGAATTCCGCGAAGCTGGCCGCAAAGCAGGGAACGCAACGCTGCGCGCCATCGAACATCTGCACAACAACAAAATGTATGTCGTGGGCGGTCTGATCGTCGGCAACCCGGACGATACCAGCGAATCGATCCAGGCCAACCTGGAGTTTGCCCGCCAATATGTGGATTGGCCTTATATCCAGCATCCAACGCCTTATCCCGGCACGCCGATGACGAAGGACTTTCTCGCTCGTAACCTGGTCAAGATCGATCGCATGGAAGAGTACGATGGCACCACTGCGATCGTTGCCACGGAGCATCTTCAGCCGCGGGAGATCGAATACCAGCGCTGGCGCGCGGAACGTTGGATGAAGACGCGCCACATGCCGGCCGTGATTGCCCACGATCCGACTTTCGTGCTGCAAAACTGGTGGAAGATGCTCAGACATACCTTCCGCGGCAGCAGCCTTCGGTCGATGCTTGGTCTGGAGAGCGACCGCAAGGTATTCGAACGTTATTGCGCGATCCGAAGCGCCGAACGCGCCTACCTGTAACGATTGCACAAACTCTTGAGTATCCGGGACGCAGTCGAATCTGCTGGGCCGGTGTCTGCTACTCGGGGTATAAACTTTAATAGGTCCCTTTTTGATGCTGCCAGGCTCACAATTCCAAGAAAAAAAGGCTGGGCTCGGGTATTGGGCTCAACGTGTATTGGAGGAATGCGACAAAGCCAGTGACGGCTTTGCTGCCGATCCAGTGCACGACCTGCGGGTGGCGATTCGGCGATGCCGTTCCATGGCCGACGGGTTTCTTTCGGTAGATCCGGATCCCGCGTGGAGGCAGATGAAGCGACTGGGGAAGCCGCTCTTCAGCAGCTTGGGCGATCTGCGGGACACACAGGTGATGATGGAGTGGGTAACCAAGCTGGCGGACCCTGGAGATGCGGTAGCCGCCAGTTTGATGGCGGCCCTAACTGAGAAAGAGGCAAACCTGAAGCTGGCGGCGCAGGAGTCTCTCGCTACCTTTGATCGTAACGAATGGACCGCGCTGAATGATCATCTGGCGAAGCGTACCAGCACTGTCCCCACGGAGGGGCTGGTTTTTCAGCATGTCGCCTTGGAGCGTTGGGTGGACGCGCGTGAGCTCCACCGCCATGCGCTGAAAAATCGCAGCGGAGTTGCCTATCACCAGCTGAGGGTGGGCATCAAGCGCTTTCGTTACACGGTGGAGAATTTCTTGCCGGCCCGGCATTCGAAGTGGTCGAAAGATCTGCGCGAACTGCAGGACGCGTTAGGCGACGTCCACGATTTCGATGTACTGCGCGGGATCATGCGAGCGCATCCAGAGATTCAACCCGAGGATCGCGCGCGTTGGCAAAAGCGAATCTCCGAAGAACGGCAGAAGCGGTTGGATCTTTACCGCCAGAAGATGCTGGGAAATGGATCGCTGTGGAATGTCTGGCGAGTCGACTTGCCGGCAGGCAAGCAGTTGGAGCAGGCCGGACTGGAAAAACTGCGAACCTGGGCCTCTTTTCTGGATCCTGATACCGCGCATTCTTCGCTAGTTGCCCGAATCGCGTTGCAGCTGTTCGATGGTATCTCACAATGTGGGATATTGCAGTTGAGCGCCCGGACAACGAGAGATTCTGGAGGGCGCTGCGGTTCTGCACGAGATAGGACGAGACAAGTCTGGGAGTGGGCACGGTGGCGGTCACCAAAAGCGCGGCTATCGTAGGACTATCAAGCTGAAGCCGCCGCTGGGCTGGAGTGAGGAAGACATGCTTTGCGTCGCTGCGCTCGTGAGACACCATCGCGGAGCTTTGCCGAAATCGACAGACTCCTCATTCGTGGGACTCGATGCGAGCAGACGGGCACAGCTCATGCCGTTGCTGGGAATTCTGAGACTGGCGAATGCGTTCGATGAGAACCATGAAAACCGCGTTACCGGAATCAAGGTCGAAGAGCATAAGGGCTCTCTGGTGGTGTTGGCGGAGGGATTGCAGGCTCTGAGCGTCACAGCCGAACGAATTGCGCGGGCGCGCTATCTGCTGGAGTCGCTTTGCCAGTGTGCCATCATGGTTCGCCCTCAGACAAAGAAGGCGTCTCCAGCGGTCCGACGGGTGCGGACGAACCCCAAGGCTGCCGCAGTGGGAGACTAAAAGGGAAGCCGTGAGCCTACTCTTGCGTACCCGGCTTTTTCTTTTTGTATGGATCACCGACAAAGACAAAGGGATACTTGCTTAGAGCCTGGACATCGCCAGCCGCGGCGTAACGCTCCACCTCTTCCATGAGCTTGGAAGCCTCGTTCTCGGGCATGTTCCTTGTGGCCCTCCAGAACTTGTCAGGAAAAAACCAGATGCGATTGCGATGATCAGGTTGCGCAGAACCGTCGGACAGGGATGACATAACACTCCTCCCACATTGTGGGATACAGCTAAAGATTACGAAATGGGAACTCTTGAATCGGAAAACAAGGGAATCACACCTCAATTATGAACGCCCTGTTGTCGCATTGTAAACAGTGGCGCACAGTCGTTGCAGGTGAAAAGCTAAGCTCAACAAACTAAAGCCTCGTCGTGATGTTGCTTCACACGGATGCTGTTCCCCAATCCGGTACTCAATCCAACACTCCGAAAAATGATCTGTCACAAACAGGGATCAGCGCCCTATGTGGTTGACCTTCAATATCTCTCACATTGTCAGAGCTCGTCCGGCAACTGAATTATGTACGATTCAAGAAGGGGTAGGTGGCGACGTGTAGCGAGAAAACAAAAGCCGCCATTGTGCATGGCGGCTAAAACTGTGCGCTCTGTTCTGGACGCGTAGAGAGCCTACAGACGAAACTTCCGGCGCGCGATACCCGCGATTCCAAGGACTCCGCTACCAAACAGTAGAAGCGTGCCCGGCTCTGGAACCGTGCCTCCCGACTGCTGGACCTTAACGTTATCCAGGAACCAGTAGGACGGATCATTGCGGAACGTGAAGGACAGCTGAGTCTGGTCGCTGGTGGCCAGGGTTGTCAGTGTGAATTGCTGCCATCCGAACGCAGTGCCGAAGTTTGTAAAACTGAAGCTCGAGTTTCCGAAGGTGACGTTAAAGTAGTTCGGCGTGCCACCTACCGGATTAGCCAGGTAGAACGACAATGCGTATTCGTCGCCCGGCGTGGTCGCAATTGTCTGTGAGATGGTGGCTGTATCGCCTACTGGACCAAAGTAAGCAGCATACGTACCTTCTTCGGGGGCGAAGGATCCCGGACAGTTCGAGACGTTGCATACACCAGTGAAGCTTGTGTCGCCGGACAGAGTCCAGCCCGTGAAGTCCCCAGTTTCGAAGCCACCATTGGTCACCAGATTGTTGTCGGCATGAGCCAGCAATCCGGTCCCAAAGGCAACAAGACAAACTACGAGCAGAATGCGAAGTGGTTTGGTCATGATTTAGAGCCCCTCATTTGGTCTTGCAGCCAGACGGGCTGACATCAATGTCGCAATTGTGCTTCCGTTGTAAAATTACGGGATTCGCAGTAAATTCATAGCGTTACAAGGCCGCCATTTAGGTGGTGATGTGCAAGCCACTGCACGTGGCATGAATGGGACTTCCCACATGGAGTCGGCTTCCAGACTCGGATAACCGCCGCCGGACGACCCGCGGATCAGTGCTTCTGGAGAAGTGAAAAGGCTCCGCGTCCTGTGGCGCGGAGCCTAAGTTTGAAGCTCGAAGCGAAGTACCGAGTCAGACGTCGGGAGGGTGTGTTACCGACCGAACTTCCGGCGAGCGAAGCCCGCCAAGCCAAGAACGCCACTGCCGAACAGGGCAAACGTGCCTGGCTCCGGAACTGTCCCTCCCGACTGCTGGACCGTGACGTTGTCCAGGAACCAATAGGATGGGTCGTTGCGGAAGGTGAAGGATAGCTGCGTCTGATCCGTGGTGGCCAGGGTTGTCAGCGTGAACTGCTGCCAGGTAAAGGCTGTTCCGAAGTTCGTAAAGCTGAAGCTGGAGTTGCCGAAGGTGACGTTAAAGTAGTTCGGTGTGCCGCCCACGGGGTTTGCCAGGTAGAACGACAGCGAATACTCGTCGCCGGGCGTGGTAGCGATAGTCTGCGAAATGGTCGCTGTGTCGCCTACGGGGCCAAAATAGGCAGCAAAAGTTCCGTCCTCAGGAGCGAAGGCCCCCGGACAATTCGAAACGTTGCATACGCCGGTGAAACCTGTGTCGCCGGAAAGGGTCCAGCCTGTGAAATCGCCTGTCTCAAAACTCCCGTTGGTGACCAAGTTGTCGCCGGCGTTGGCCAAACCTGCGGTAGCCAGAGAGAGAATCGATACGGCAAGCGCAAAGCGAACCAGTTTGCTGATCAAGAGAAGTGGCCTCCTAGGGCTACGGCTGGAAATCCAAACATATAAGGTGCACGCGCATCACCAAAGACAATACCAGTTAAATTCAATTTTACCAACAAGATATGGCAGAAAAGGGTGTTGAAGTGTGAAAAGACTTGCACTATTTGGGACAGTCACTTCACCAGGCTAGATGGGCGAGGAAAACGGTGAGTAAACGTCACGCCTAAGAAAAGCCTCAGGACAGGCTTTAAGCCAGCCGCGATCTCATCGCTTAATAGTCTAGTTCTGCGGGTCGTCCAGTCAGCCGCTCGATTCGCTTGGCTATGGGCGGATGGGTGGAAAACAGATTCGCGAAATTGACGCCTCCCAGCAACGGCGCAACGATGAACAAATGCGCTGTAGAAGGCGACGCCTGCATAGGGATTTGTTTCGAATACGCGTCCAGCTTCTTTAGCGCGTTTGCCAGAGCGTAGGGGTTGCCGGTGAGCGCCGCACCGGTTGCATCCGCCTGATATTCGCGCGAGCGCGAAACCGCCAACTGGATCAACGTGGCGGCAATTGGCGCCAGGATCAGCATCAGGAGAGCAACAAAGCCTCCTCCGCGGTCGCGATCGTCGCGGTCGCCCATGCCTCCAAACAGCGACGCCCAATAGCCCATGCGCGCCACCAGGGTGATAGCGCCGGCCAGCGTGGCAGCGACCGAGCTGATGAGGATGTCGCGATTTCTGACGTGGCCGAGTTCGTGGGCCAGCACACCTTCAAGCTCCTCGTCATTCAAAAGATTCAGAATGCCCTCAGTAACAGCGACCGATGCATGTTTTGGGTTGCGGCCGGTGGCGAAGGCGTTCGGGGAATCGGTTGGTATCACGTACATCTTGGGCATGGGGATGCCCATCTTCTGCGTCAGGCGCTCCACGACGGAATAAGCGCGCGGCAGTTGCTCGCGAGTAACCGGTTGGGCCCGATACATCTTCAGCGCAATCTTGTCGCTGAAAAAGTAGGACACAAAGTTCATGACGATGGCCAGTCCAAAGGCCATCACCAACCCGCGCTGACCTCCGAAAATCTGCCCCATGAAGAGCAGAAACAAAGTTAGAGCAGTCAACAATAACGCTGTCTTAAAGGTGTTTCCCATACCTGCTAAGTAGATGATAAGCGCAGTCTGCGGATGCGTGAAATCGGAGGCCCTGCAAAAGGAAACGGCCCCGCAGGACCGTTTTCTCGGTTATCTCCAATATCCTGCAATCCAAACGTAGCCGCCGTGGCGGGGTGCCCAGTATCCGGGTACCCAGACAACGTGCGCACGCGGTGGAACGACGTAGCGGCCCGGTACCCATGCGTACGCGCCGCGATGCCAGCGGTAATACCCACCGGTCCAGACGTAACGCGGGCCTGGAGCGACGGCAACCATTTCACGCCGTGGTGGCGGCGGAGCAACGCGAACCACCGTTTGCCCCACCGCTGCCTGTAAAGACAGCAGGAAACCAAATGCAAGTGCCAACAAGACTTTTCTCACCTGGATCACCTCCGAAACCGCCTTGCACGTAATAACGCAAGAAATATCTGGAGGTTGCGCGCAACATCGCGGGAATGCGGGGTTCTCGCCTGCCGTTTCGGGATGTAATATTCCTTCATGTCTGAGCTGCCGATAATCTCGTCGCATTCCCGTCATGCGCATGAAGAGCTGGTACTGCTCGGGGTCCGTGTCGATGCTCAGCACGAGGGCCCGCAGCTCTACACCTTGCTGGCAGTTGGCGGAGAGAATGAACGCCCGCTTGTTGCCGATGGACGTGTTCTCTTCTTCTCGCATCCGAACCTGGCTGAAAAAGCCCTGGCGCTCGATACGACGTTCGCCAAGCTTGGGCCACTACCGAATGACATCGAGAGCTTTTGCGATGTTGCCGAAGCTTTGCACCTGATCAACTCGCAAAATGCCGACCCGGACGGAGTGGTACTGGATTGTCTGCTGATCTTCGATGACCTGGTACGGGCGACCCGATTGCACATGCCTGACCGTTATCAGGGCCTGCTGACCGAGCTGGCGGCGCGCCTGACGGAGGGAACGCCTTTGGGTAAAGTCTTCAGCAACCGCGCACTACGCGAGCATGTGGAAGACGCTTTGTTATGGTGTGTCGGCGCGATCACGGTGAAGTCGCGGATTATCACCGAGTGAGCGCTTCAGCGGACCAGTTAACCGACACCCGGAATTCTCAGTATCGCGCGACGTCCCTCCTGTCTTACCTCGTCCTCGCCGGAGGGGTCACGACAATCGGTGTGGCGGCCTACACAGTTATGGTCTGCTACACCAGTCTCCCTTGGTCGGACGGGTGGACGCAGATCTTTGTCGCTGCCCGAGACGAGAACCCCTTTTCACTCCACTGGCTTTGGCAGCAGCATAACGAGCACCGTCTGCTGATCCCTAAATTGTTTTTGGCGCTCGATTTGCGTTTCTTCGCGGCCAAGCAAAAGCTGCTATTAGCCGCAATATTCGGCATTCAACTCCTGGAGTGGTGGCTGCTGTGCTGGAGTATGCGGAGCCTCGGTGGCTGGCGCGGAGCGCAGTGGCGCACCGGCGCAGGCTTGGCGGCATTCTGCCTGTTTTGTCCCTCGCAATGGGAAAACCTGACGTGGGGCTTCCAAACCTGCTTCGTATTGCCGGGCCTGTTCGCTACGCTGTCGTTTGTGTCGCTGCTGTTGTATTGGGACCGTTCGCAGCGGCACATTGCTGGCGCAGGGAAGTTCGTCATCCTATCCGTGATCGCTGCGATTGCCGGCATTTGTTCGCTGGCGAATGGTCTGCTGCTCCTCCCAATGCTGTTGCTAGCAGCAGCTGTGCTGCGTTTGCGATATTCCGTTCTTGCTGACGTATGCGACAACAGCATTGATCAGCATTGCGCTCTACTTTCATAATTACGCCCGACCTCCGCAAAGCTCTAACCCGATTGCTTCTGCGCGCTCGCCGCTCAAGCTCATCGAGTATGTGGCAACGTACTTCGGGAGCAGTTGGACATACGGCAACAGTTGGACACACCACAGTCTTGCGCTAGCTCCGTGCATAGGTTTTGTCGGACTCGCCATCGCAGCTGTTTTTCTGTGGAGATTTTGCCGGCCCGAAAAAGAGGCTCGGCCGTTCCACACGCTGCTGCTCCTCCTCATCCTTTTTTGTGTCGGAACTGCCTTCCTTACCGCTTTGGGCCGGGTCGCTGATGGCAACAGCCAAGCCTTCGCGTCTCGATACCAGACGATCTCATTGCTGTTCTGGTGGTGCGTGGGATGTTTCGTACTTAGCGCGGCAAAACAGTCGGGAAAGCAATTATTACTGACCCTCGCCCAAGTGCTGATCGTCGCCGTACTGCTGCGTGGGGCGCTTCTAGTGCGTTATCCACTGCACGAAGCCCGGGAACATGCATTTGAGCAGCGTTCGACCGCTGCTGCTTTGATGACCAGTGTGGACGACCGTCAGCAAATCGAGCACACCTTCCCGGATGCCAGCTACGTCCTCAGCGTGGTCCCCTATATGCGCGGCCACCGCCTCTCAATCTTCAGCGAGCCGAATCCGGTGGACCAAAACGCCTTCATGGAAGATCTTTTTCAGGTTGCGAATAGTGGCGCTTGTCAGGGCGAGGTTCAGTCTGTCGATTCGATCAACACTGCCGCCGCGTGGTATCTCCGCATCAGTGGATGGGCCTGGGATAGGAACGCTAGCCGGCCGGCGGAGGAGATTATTGCCGCATCCAACGGAAAAGTCGTCGGTCTTGGAGCTATGGGCGACTCCATCTCAACTGTCCGTGCCGACCATCCGGAGATCACTACCAGTTTTGTCGGCTTTACTTTGTACGCGAAACGCGGGCCAGCGCCGCTTGAGATTTATGCGGTGATTAAGAGCAATCCGCCGGAAGCCTGCGAAATCGCAACCATCCAACCAGCGAAGATGCGATGATCTATTCCGACGTGAAGTAGTCCACCGTTATCGGGTTTTCGAACAGGGAATAGTCGCGCGTGACCACGGTGATGCCGCTGTCGGTGACGTGATATTTCTGCCGGTCGGCTTCGGTATCGTAACCAACGACAGTACCTTCCGGCAGATGGACGTCGCGGTCGATGATGGCCTTGCGAATGCGGCAATGGCGGCCGACATTCACGTGCGAGCAGAGGATGCTGTTTTCGACGTGAGCGTACGAGTTGACGCGTACGTCGGGAGACAGCACGCTGTTGCGCACCATCCCGCCGGAGATGATGCAGCCCATCGAGACCATCGAGTCCAGCGACTCGCCCATGCGGCCCGGATCGTTGAAGACGAACTTGGCAGGCGGATACTGCCGCATATGCGTCCGGATCGGCCAGGCGGAGTCGTACAGATTGAATACCGGAGCCACCGAGACGAGGTCCATGTTGGCTTCGTAATAGGCTTCCAGCGTTCCCACATCGCGCCAGTAGAGCGCTTCCTTCTTGTTCTCGTCGATGAAGTTGAAGGAGTAGACCTTGTAGTCCTCCAGCATCCTGGGCAGAACGTTGTGGCCGAAATCATGACGCGAGTTTGGGTCTTCGGCATCCTTCAGCAGCACCGGGATGAGCACGTCCGTATTAAACAGATAAATGCCCATGGAGCCGGAGACCAGCCGCGGGTTATAAGGCGAACGCAGCTCGGTATGTTCCGGCTTCTCCTGGAAACCCACAACGCGGCCGGTGCGGTCGATCTCGACAACGCCGAAATGTTTGGTCTCGCTGGGCTCGATCAGGATGGTTGCGATGGTGACGTCAGCGCCGGAATCCCTATGCTGGCGAAGCATAAGGTCGTAGTTCATCTTGTAAATATGGTCGCCGGAGAGAATCAGAACGTGCCTGGGCTGCTCGGAGCCGATGGAGTATATGTTCTGATAGACGGCGTCGGCGGTCCCCATGTACCAGTTTTCGCTAACCCGCTTCATCGGCGGCAGGATCTCGATAAATTCGCCAAGTTCGCGACCGACGATATTGCCCCAGCCTTCGCGAATATGACGATTCAGCGATAGTGCCTTGTACTGCGTCAGAATGTAAATCCGGCGCAGGTCGGAGTTGATGCAGTTGGACAGCGTGATGTCGATGATGCGGTAAATGCCGCCGAAGGTTACTGCCGGCTTAGCGCGATCGCGCGTCAGGGGGTAAAGACGCTCCCCCGCTCCGCCCGCCAACAAGACTCCCAGGGTGTCTCTCATCCGGTAATTCCCCGCACGCAAATGTTCTTAGGTAATCTGTTGAACCGCCCGGCGATTGTGGGACACACGTTGGAACCGAACATGCCACCCCAAACGAACGAATCTTAGCATACGGCATTACGAGGTTAGTGACCGATAACCTCTACAGTCGGTGAGCTCATTGATCTTCGCCGACACTAATCCGCAGAGACTTCAGAAACTTCAAGTCCTGCGAGGTCACATTCAACCTGGCAGACGATTGTGAAGTTTCCATTAACTCTTCACCTGCGTCGTCCTCGTCGTGCTGGTTGAAGCCAATCGTGGCCTCCAGCACCACGAACACGTCGTAGCCGCCATCCTTGATGCGCGACATGACGTCGGCGATCTGCTCCGAGTCAGACAGCGAGTTGTTGATGGCATCCCCCAACTCTTTCATCATGATTTTCAGTCGCTTGTCCACAATCTCCACCTGAGCGTTGCGGGTTTTTCGATATGCAAATCTTCGCACAGCTAAGCTGGTCACGAAACCGATGTTCTCAACGACGAACCCCCGCTGGTACTAAGTTTAGATGCGATCGCAGGAACTGGAGTTTTGCCGGATGAGCGGCGTTGTTAACCAAAAGAAGTCCCGATTTCAGGCTGTTAGAATCAAGCTTCAGGGCGGTAACGGAGCCCTGCGCACAATGGACGAGAGAAAGCCGTCTCCATCCCGCGATTTCGGAACGCAAAGCCGCGCTGTCTTGCGTGTTGCAGGAAGACGAACAGGACAGAATCGCTGGGTCAGAGCGGTGTACAACGCCGTCGGCGTTACCGGCCGCAATATAGGTCGGGTAATGCATGTGCTCTGGCTGGAAGTAACGGGCTTGTTATTCCTGCTCCTGGCGCTGGTCGGCGGCGGGGCTGCTGTTCGGGAGTACCACCTGCACACGGCAGGTTCCGGCTCGGCCGGCAAAATAATGCTGGCGGCGTTCTTCGCGGCCATCTTCGCGTACTTTGGAGTAAGCTCCTTTTGGAGATCGCGACAACGAAAGTGAATGACCAGTTTCTAAGTGTGCCAAGTTCTTGTGACGCACGTCATAGCAGGCTTCTGTACGTTCCGCGCAGAATAGAGGGTACCGATCGAGGTCAAACGAATGGCTGATCTAAAAGAAAAAACGGCACCCGGCAAGCCTGCGCCTACACAAGAAACGTCGTCGCACATCGCGGTGAATCCCCTCTACACAGCATCCGATCTTGAAGGATGGGACTACGACCACGAAGTCGGCTATCCCGGGCAATTTCCCTATACGCGTGGAGTTCAGACCACCATGTACCGCGGTCGCCTGTGGACGATGCGGCAGTACGCCGGCATGGGCGACGCTGACGAGTCTAACCGCCGCTACAAGTATCTATTGAGCCAGGGTACGACCGGGCTAAGCGTCGCGTTCGATCTGCCCACGCAAATTGGACTGGACTCCGACAATCCGCTTTCGATGGGTGAGGTCGGCAAAGTTGGCGTCGCCATTGATTCCGTCGAGGACATGATGAGGCTGTTCGATGGCATCAACCTGGAAAAAATCTCCACCTCAATGACCATCAACGCGACGGCGTCGATCCTGTTGGCGCTCTACATCGTGACTGCGCGGCGCACCGGAAGGGAAGTGCGCAAGCTTTCCGGCACGATCCAGAACGATGTGCTCAAGGAGTACATCGCGCGTGGGACGTATATCTATCCGCCGGCGCAGGCTATGCGCATCATCACGGACATCTTCGCCTACACCAACGAGCATGTGCCCGAGTGGAACACGATTTCCATTTCCGGCTACCACATGCGCGAGGCGGGATCGACCGCTGTGCAGGAAGTGGCTTTCACGCTGGCCAACGGCATTACCTACGTGCAGGCCGCAATCGACGCTGGACTGGACGTCGACAAGTTTGCGCCGCGCCTTTCGTTCTTCTTCAACGCCCACAACAATTTCCTGGAAGAAGTCGCGAAGTTCCGGGCCGCTCGTCGCATGTGGGCCCGCATCATGCGCGACCGCTTTAACGCCAAGAATCCCAAATCGCAGATGCTGCGCTTCCATACACAAACAGCGGGCTCCACGCTTACCGCCCAGCAGCCGGAAAATAACATTGTTCGCACTGCTCTACAGGCGATGGCAGCGGTATTGGGTGGGACGCAGTCGTTACACACCAACTCATTCGACGAGGCGCTGGCGCTGCCAACCGAGCAGTCCGCGCGCATTGCGCTGCGCACCCAGCAGATTGTGGCTTACGAGTCCGGCGCTGCGCAGACGATCGATCCGCTGGCTGGTTCGTACTATGTAGAATCGCTGACCAACCAAATCGAGAGCAATGCATTGGGATACGTGGAAAAGATCGACGCGATGGGCGGCATGTTGAAGGCCATCGAGCGTGGTTTCGTCCAGCAGGAGATTCAGAACGCTGCGTACGAGTATCAGCGGGCCGTTGACCACAAGGAAGCGCTGGTAGTCGGCGTGAATTCCTTTGCATTGGACCATGAAAAATCGATACCGCTGCAGCACATCGACGAATCACTGGAACGCAAGCAGGTTGAGCGCCTCAAATCGGTGCGGGCCAAACGTGACCAGGCAAAGTGGCAAGCGGCTATCAATCGCGTGGAAGAGACAGCACGCAACACCAGCAACCTGATGCCGGTGATCGTCGAAGCGGTTGAAGCGAACGCCACCGTGGGCGAAATCTCCGACGCCATGAGGCATGTGTATGGGGAGTACCAGGAAACTGTCGTGATATAAGCCGGTATGCGGCTCCTGCTATCTTCATAGCGCAACCGTCCGCCGACGCCCTATCGCAAATGGAGAACACGTCACCACGGTATAGAATCCTCGCGCTCGCTTCCCTGGGAGGCGCCCTCGAATACTACGACTTCGTAGTCTTCGTCTTTCTGACGCCGGTCATCGGCAAGCTCTTCTTCGCTTCGAATAGTCCAGAGTGGGTGCGCGAGACCCAGACGTTTGGCATCTTCGCCGCTGGATATATTGTTCGCCCGATCGGCGGAATCGTCATGGCGCATTTCGGCGATACCCGCGGCCGGAAGCGCATGTTCACCTTCAGCGTACTGCTGATGGCGATAGCTACCTTTGTCATCGCCGTACTGCCTACGTACACGAAGATTGGAGTCGCTGCTCCGTTGCTGCTGCTTGCGATGCGCCTCCTCCAAGGGACTGCTCTTGGCGCCGAAGCACCTGGAGGCTGGGTATTTGGCGCCGAGCACGCCAAGCAAGGCCATGTCGGAGCCGCCGTCGGATTGTTGACTGGAGGCTTGAGTCTCGGAATTCTGCTCGGCTCTGTCGTCGCAGCAACCCTCACCTTCTCTTATTCGGCATCGCAGATAGCCGATGGCATGTGGCGCGTGCCGTTTTTCCTGGGCGGCGTGTTCGGTCTTACGGCAATGTTCCTACGCCGGTGGCTTGACGAAACTCCCGTTTTTGAACAGATGCGCCGGCAAGCCGCGCTTTGCCGGGAGCTTCCGCTGCGCAGGCTGCTGCGAAGCCATCGCTCTGCCGTGGTCACATCGATGCTGGGCACTTGTTCGCTGATCGCGATGATTGTTGTCGTCATCCTGATGACGCCTGCGCTTCTGCAACATTCCTTCGGCTTGCCTCCGCACCTGGCGCAAGCGGCAAACCTGGCCGGCGCGGCCGGACTCTGCATCGGCAATATAGCGACCGGTGCCGCCTCAGACCGATTCGGGATACGGCGTGTCGCTATCGCGGTTTTCGGTCTGCTGACAACAGCAACGTACGCGCTGTACCTGAGCGCCGCGTTCCGGCCAGCGTTGGTTGTGCCGCTGTATCTGCTGGCCGGCCTGGGAGCGGGAGCCTCGGTGATCGCGCCGATTCTCATGGTGGCCGCGTTTCCACCTGAAATACGCTTTACCGGCGTTTCCTTCTCGTACAACGTGGCAACAGCTGTGATGGGCGGAATTACTCCTCTACTGGTTTCAACTTTGTCCCATTGGAACCGCTTCACTCCGGCGTATTACGTTGCGATCACGGCAGCGATTGGATTGGCTGCGGCCCTGCTCTCGCCGGAGCGGAGTCTTCCAACAGTGATGGCGTCGGATGAGCTTGTAGCTTAGCTCCTGAGACTCGAAGCGTTCACTCCGGGAGCTGACCAAATACTCTCGCGAAGATCTTGTCCACATTGCGCAAGGGCCGCTTGAGATCGAATGCGTGCTCCAGCGTCTCCTTCTTCACCTTGGCTGTGATCTCGGGGTCGCTCATGATCAGGTCGCGGAAGTTGAGTTCGTCCTTCCACGCACGCATGGCGTTAGACTGTACCAGCCGGTAAGCGTCTTCCCGCAGCACTCCTGCCTCCACCAAATCGAGTAGCAGCTGTCCACTGAAGACAAGGCCGCCCGTCGACTCGAGATTCCGCAGCATGCGCTTGGGATAGACCAGCAGCGTGTCAATGAGGTTCGTCGTCTTATTGAGCAGGTAATCGACCAGCGTGGTTGAGTCGGGCAGGATGATGCGTTCCGCCGACGAATGTGAGATGTCGCGTTCATGCCAGAGAGCGACATTTTCCAGCGCAGCCTGAGCGTTCGAGCGCACAATCCGCGCTAGTCCGCTGATCTGTTCGCAGGTCACCGGATTGCGCTTGTGCGGCATCGCGGACGAGCCCTTCTGTTTTTCGCTGAAAAACTCTTCCGCCTCGCGAACCTCGGTGCGCTGTAAGTGGCGGATTTCAGTGGCGATTTTGTCGAGCGTTGAGGCAATGACCGCCAGGGTTGCAACGTAGAACGCATGCCGGTCCCGCTGGATCACCTGCGAAGACACGGCTGCGACGTTCAAACCGAGCCGCTTGCAGATGGCCTCTTCATATTCCGGCTCCAGATGTGCAGCGTTGCCGACGGCGCCGGAAAGCTTGCCTACGCGCATCTGCTCTGACGCCATCTCGAAGCGTTCGATGTCGCGCTGTACTTCGGAGTACCAGTTGGCCAACTTCAGACCAAAAGTAATCGGCTCGGCATGAATGCCGTGGGTGCGGCCGATGGCCGGTGTGTCTTTGAACTCTAGAGCGCGTCGCTTCAACACATCGCGCAACTTTGTCAGGTCGTGGCGAATGATGGCTGAGGCCTGCTTGACCAGCAATGCCTGCGCGGTGTCGACCACATCGTTCGAGGTCAGGCCGTAGTGTAGCCAGCGCGACTCCGGGCCCACCTTCTCGGCGACCGCCGTAGTGAAGGCGATGACGTCGTGCCTTACCTCGGCTTCAATCTGGTTGATGCGATCAAGGTCAAAGCCGCCCTTCTCGCGCATGGCTTTTGCGGCCGACTGTGGCACGATGCCGGCTTCGGCGAGAGTCTCAGTGGCGGCAAGTTCTACCTCCAGCCAAGTTTGAAACTTATTCTGGTCACTCCAGATGCGGCCCATCTCCGGGCGCGTATACCGTGCGATCACAGGAAACTCCTTGCCATAAATGGGGGTTGGGAATGAGTGCGAAACTCTTTATTGTACCGGAACACCACCCTGCGGTTCTTGATCAACGCCAGTTCGCCTGACGCTCCGGGCGGCACAAGTGCGGGCGGCCTGTATGTTGGCCTTTTCCCGCAGGAAAGACAGCATCTTGCGACTTCTTGTTCTGCCGCTGCATCTTATAAACATCGTAATACGATATAATCGTATACACACAAATTATGGTTACCTCGACCGAGTACCCCGACTATCAAGCCCTTGCAGAATTTCGCTACCAGATGCGCCGTTTTCTGCATCTCAGCGAAGAGACCGCGCGCGCCGCCGGCATCGAGCCGCAACAACACCAGCTCATGCTGGCCGTCAAAGGGATCCCGGACGGCGAAGAACCTCGGATTGCCTACTTGGCTGAACGCTTGCAAATTCAACACCACAGTGCAGTTGAGCTGGCGGACCGCATGGAAAAGAAGAGCCTGATCATTCGCATGCGCGCCGAAAGCGACCGGCGCGAAGTTCATGTCCAGCTGACCACTCGCGGTGAGCGTGTGCTCGCCGAGTTGACCAAACATATGAAAGCTGAGCTGCGAACGGCAGCGCCCGCGCTGGTAGCCACTTTGCGCCGGCTTACCGCGCGCTCATCCCGGACTGTCAAGGGGAGAGCGACGGTACGGAAGGGAGCAGTGGCATAGTTATGACCAATCGCACAGAAACGCTAGGAGTGGATGGGCTGAACCCGCTGAGCGCGGAGCGGGTGAGTTCTGCGCCCCTTGGACAAGAAGCCAGGTTTCGTACCGGAATAGTGTCTCTGCTGGCGGCCGGAATTGGCATCGCTGCCGGCATCATCGCCTACTTGCTCTACAACCTCATCGGCTTGTTCACCAACATCGCGTTCTATCATCACGTCTCGTTCGTCTTCCGCAGCGCGCGCGAAAATCACCTGGGCCCACTAGTGATTGTGATCCCGGTCATCGGCGGAGTCATTGTGGGCGTCATGGCGCGTTACGGCTCCGACAAGATCCGGGGCCATGGTATTCCCGAGGCGATGGAAGCGGTGCTGATCAATCGCAGCCGCATTGAGCCGAGGGTCGCGATACTGAAGCCGATTTCGGCGGCGATTGCCATCGGCACTGGTGGGCCGTTCGGCGCCGAAGGCCCGATCATTCAGACGGGCGGCGCAATCGGATCCCTGGTCGGGCAGTTGATGCATACGACCGCGGCGGAACGCAAGGTACTGTTGGCGTCTGGCGCCGCAGCGGGCATGGCGGCGACATTCAGCACGCCGATCGCGGGCGTGATCCTAGCTATCGAGTTGTTGCTCTTCGAATTCAAGTCGCGATCGTTTATTCCGCTGGTCATCGCGAGCACTCTGGCGACCAGCGTACATTTCCGGTTGATGGGGCCAGGGCCGATGTTCCAGGTCGGCGCGCTCGATTTTGGCTTGCCGCATGCGTTGCCGTTCTATCTGGTGCTAGGTGTGCTTTGCGGGCTGGCCGCGTTAGGGTTCAGCAAGACACTGTATTGGGTTGAGGACCAGTTTGAGAAGCTGCCGATTCATAGCATGTGGTGGCCGGCGATCGGGGCGTTAGGCCTGGGCATTATTGGCTACTTTGTGCCGCGCGTTTTGGGTGTCGGTTACGACACGATTTCCGACATCCTGAATGCGAGGATGCTGCTTGGCGGCCTGCTGGCGGTCATGATTTTCAAGTCTGCGGCCCTGGTGATTTCGCTGGGATCGGGAACCTCCGGCGGCCTACTGGCGCCGATGTTCATGGCCAGTGCAGCGATGGGTTCGGTCTTTGCCATGGTCGTTGATAAGATTTGGCCGGCGGCGAATTTATCGCCTGGAGCATTTGCACTGGTGGCGATGGGCGCGGTCTTTGGAGCGGCATCGCGGGCTGCGTTTACGTTTATCATCTTCGCGTTCGAGATCACCCGCGACTACAACTCGGTATTGCCGTTGATGCTGGTGACGGTAATTGCCGATGCCATTGCCGTCCGCTACGCGAAGAATTCCATCATGACGGAAAAGCTGGCACGGCGCGGGTTGCATATCCATCAGGACTACGAGCCGGATGTCCTTCAGCAGGTAACCGTGGGCGAAACGATGGCGAAAGACTTCGATGTCGTGCCGTTGACCATGCGGGTGGCCGAACTGGCTGAGCGCATTACCAAGCGTGACCCGTCGGTGACGCATCATCAAGGCGTGTTTATCGTCAACCCCGATGGAAAACTTGCCGGCATCATTACCAGGGCGGATATTATGCGCGCTCTGGAAAAAGACCCTTCTGGCAATATGAGCGTGTTCGAAGCGGGCTCGCGCAATCCGGTTGTCACTTACCCCAATGAGGTGTTGTACGACGCGGCGGCCAAAATGCTGCGCTCCAATGTGGGAAGGTTGCCGGTGGCCAGTTGGGAGGAACCCGGCCGGCCGGTCGGGTATTTGGGGCGGTCGCAGATCATGGCTGCACGTATGCGGAGGTTGGAAGAGGAATTTGTGCGCGAACCCGGTTGGATGAAGGGCCGGAAGCAGAAGCCTGTGGCCGGCTGAAGCGACATCCAATCATTCAGACGTCAAAAAACGGCGCAGTGAAAGCTGCGTCCGCTCATTCATTCGTCGCCACCTAGCCATCGTCGACAACGCCAAGCAATTCGGACATTTCCTCGTAAAGAAACCCTTCGCCCGCGCGATAGGGCTGAACCCATTTGCCGTCGATTACGAACTGTGGGATGGCTCGCTTGCCGGTGTGGCGGATAACTTCGTCGGCAGCACCGGGCGTGGATTCGATGTCGACTTCGGTGTACGGAATGTTGTTCTTCTGAAGAAAACGCTTGGCGGTGCGGCAATCGGGGCACCAGAACGCGGTGTAGACCAGTAGCTCCATAGGCTAATTCTATGATGCGTGTTTTCACACGGTGACGCAAGCCGCCTCTGGCATCAACACAAAAGGGGAGCTTCTGTCGCTCCCCTTTGTTGTTTCTTGAGACTCGATCCAAGCTTAGCTGCTATACAGCAGCACGCCTTCGGTCTTCTCTTCGCCGACGGGGCGGTAGAAGAGCTGATCGTTATCGAGGTAGACCTCGATGAACGCCGGGCGCTGGGCGAAGGTACCTTGGATCAGCGCCTCCGACAGCGGGTCTTCGATGTACTTCTGCAGCGCGCGCCGCAGAGGACGAGCGCCATAGGTGCGATCGACAACCGTTTTGTCGAGGATCCACTTGCGAGCGTCTTCGGTCACAGTCACGGTGATCGAACGCTGCGCCAGGTTGGTGTTCAGCTGCTGCACCATCAATTCGACAATCTGGATCAAGTCGACTTCAGTCAGAGCACCGAAGATGATGACCTCGTCCAAGCGGTTGAGGAATTCGGGATTGAAGGTGCGCTTCACCTCGTTGCGCACCATGTCCTCGACCTTGGTCGACGTGTTCTCGTCGAGCTCTGCCTGGAAGCCCAGCCCGGTGCGCTTCTGCAAGTGTCGCGCGCCGATGTTCGAGGTCATGATGATGATGGCGTTCTTGAAGTCCACCGTATTGCCGAGGCCGTCGGTAAGCTGACCGTCCTCGAACACCTGCAACAGGATGTTGAAGAGGTCGGGATGCGCTTTCTCGACTTCGTCCAGCAGGACGACTGAGTAGGGCGCGCGCTTCACGCGCTCGGTCAGCTGACCGCCTTCTTCGTAGCCGACGTATCCCGGAGGCGAGCCTATCAGCTTGGAGACCGAATGCTTCTCCATGAACTCCGACATATCGAAGCGGACGAGAGATTTTTCGCTGCCGAACATGAACTGCGCCAGGGTGCGGGCGACTTCGGTCTTGCCGACGCCGGTCGGACCCAGGAAGAGGAACGAACCGATCGGACGATTCGGGCTCTTTAGGCCGGCACGCGAGCGCCGAATCGCACGGGCCAGGGCCGAGATGGCACGGTCCTGCGAGATCACCCGGCGGTGCAGCTCTTCTTCAATGCGAAGCAGCTTCTGGCTCTCTTCTTCCTTGATGGAAGCAATAGGCACGCCAGTCCAGCGAGAGACAACGTCTTCGATGTCTTCGCGGCCGACGACGCCAGTCGAGGACTCATCGAGGTGGTACTTTTCGCGCAGGGCGCGCAGGTTCTCGCGCTCTTTGCGCTCCTCGTCAGAGTAGAAGCGGGCCTTTTCGAACTCGTGGTTCGCGATGGCGTTCTCCATGCGATGCACGATGAACTTGATCCGCTTCTGCACCTCGGTGATGTCCTCAGGCAGGGAAGTCTGGCGAAGCTTCACGCGCGCACCCGCTTCGTCCACCAGATCGATTGCCTTGTCAGGCAGGAAGCGGTCAGGCAGATAGCGATTCGAGTGCGACACAGAGAAAGTGATGGCCTCGTCGGTATAGCTAACGGCGTGGAACTTCTCGTAGCGTTCCTTGATGCCGAAGAGGATTTTGACCGCATCGGCTTCGTTCGGAGGCGGAACCTTTACCGCTTGAAAGCGGCGCTCGAGCGAGCGATCTTTTTCGATCGACTTGCGGTATTCAGCCGGCGTGGTTGCGCCGATGCACTGAATTTCGCCGCGCGAGAGAGCAGGCTTCAGAATGTTGGCGGCATCGAGTGAGCCTTCCGCGGAACCAGCGCCGACCAGCGTGTGAAGCTCGTCGATGAAGATGATGGAATTCTGCGACTCCATCAGTTCCTTCATGATGGTCTTCAGGCGCTCTTCGAACTGGCCACGATATTTGGTGCCGGCAACGATGAGCGACAGATCCAAAGCGAGGATGCGCTTGTCCGCCAGGAACGACGGTACTTCGCCGTCAGCGATACGCTGCGCCAGGCCTTCCACGATAGCGGTCTTGCCGACGCCGGGCTCGCCGATCAGCACCGGATTATTCTTGGTGCGGCGGCACAGAATCTGGATGACCCGCTCAAGCTCGCCATCACGGCCCACTAACGGGTCGAGTTGGTTGTCCATCGCGGCCTGGGTAAGGTCGCGCGAGAACTCAGACAGCAAGGACGACTCGCGTGAGCGCTGCGACGGGGCAGCCTTCTCTTGCGAGGTGCGTGCGAGTTCTTCGCGGATCGTAGACAGACGCAGTCCGCGCTCATGCAGAATTTCAGCAGCGAAGCACTTTTCCTCGCGGAGCAGCCCCAGCAACAGGTGCTCAGTGCCGATGTGTTTGTGCGACAACCGCTCAGCTTCCTCGGCGGCATACGCCAGCACACGTTTGCATTCGTTGCTCAGGGGCAGGTCCACGGACGTGGAGACTTTCTCCCGGATAGTGGTGTGGCCCTCGATCTGTTTCCGGATCGACTCAACTGAAGCATGGGACCGAAGGAACCGATTGGTGAGCGCTTTGTCTTCCCGCAGCAAGCCAAGCAGCAGGTGCTCCGTCTCTATATAAGGAGAACCAAACTGGCTGGCCTCGTAACGTGCGAAGAAGATTACGCGCCGCGCCTTTTCCGTGTACCGTTCAAACATGAAACCTCTCCAAGAAGCTCGGCTGGAATTTTTGCTCCTGCCGATTTCTGTTTCCTGACTCTCCCCGTGCCCGCCGGCCCTCAACAGCAGAACCGAATGGAGGCCTCGTAGGCCCCTTACTACTACAAACCCGTCAAGCGCAATTCGGTTGCTGTCCCTAGGACGGCAACGATTGCGGAGACACTTCGTCTACCCGCCCGCGTTCCAGACGCAAAACGCGGTCGCAACGACGCGCAAAGCCAAGATTGTGAGTGACAATGAGCGAGGTTAGACGGTAGTCGCAATGTAACCTGGCGATCAATTCAAAAACCGCTTCCGCTGTCCGGTTGTCGAGATCCCCTGTAGGCTCATCAGCCATCAGGATTTTCGGTCTGGTGATCAGGGCGCGGGCCAGCGCTACCCGCTGCTGCTCTCCGCCAGACAACTCTCCGGACCGATGACTGGCACGATCCGTTAAACCAACCTCCTGCAACCAATGCAGGCCTTGCTGCTCGGCGTCGCGTCGCTTTGTGCCACGCATCAACAATGGCATGGCGACATTCTCAAGAGCGGTAAACTCGGGCAGCAAATAATGGAACTGCCAGACAAATCCAAGCTCCCGGCTGCGGAATTCCGCTGCATCTTCTTCAGAAAGATGACCCAGTTCAAGTTGGGCGAAGTATACGTCACCTTCGGAAGCGCTATCAAGCGCTCCGAGTATGTGAAGCAAGGTACTTTTGCCCGTACCAGACTCGCCAACAATGGCCAGCATCTCCCCGGTCTGCACCTGCAAGGACAACTTCTCAAAGAGCACTAGATCCGAATCACCCGAGCGGAACACTTTCTTAAGGTTCTGCGCTCGTAAGAGCACGTCTTGAATAGTTTGATGCAGGAGCGCTCCCTGGCGACACAATTCCGGCCTAACTCGCTGGAAGCGTTCCCAATTCCAACCGTAAGGGCCTACCAAATTAGAACATGTTCGGGCCAGTAAGTCAGTGATTTTGCCGCCGAAGGCGCAGGAAAAGGATTGCGGACGTGATTCTGGGGGCAAACGCGGGCGACGGTAGGTCCTCTGCCGACCAGAAAGGGAGAGAAGCGTCCGCGGACGGCTTAAGGTCGGCCGTCCGCAGTGCGCTGGGGAGTTACCAGATACGGACGCGCGCATCCGGAGCGAGATAGAGAGTCTCGCCCGGCTTAACCTCAAAGGCTCCATACCAGGCATCGATGTTGCGAACCGTGTCGGCACGGTACTCCGCGGGCGAGTGGGGGTCTGTCATGACTTGCTGGCGCAGGGCCGCGTCCCGCGACTTCGAAGCGTAGTTCTGACCGAAGGAGATGAAGAACTGCTGATCGCCGGAGAATCCCTCCTGCTCCGGAGCCGACTTGCCCTCCAGCGACGCCTTGTAGCCATCATAGGAGGCAGCAATGCCGGCGACGTCGGCGATATTCTCCGCTAGCGTCTGCTTGCCGTTCACGTGTAGATCAGGGAAGGGCTGGTAGGCGTCGTACTGGGCCGCCAGTTTTGCGGTTGCCGCCTCGAAATGGGCGAGGTCGGCCGGCGTCCACCAGTCACGCAGCCGTCCCTTCGAATCGAAGGTGCTGCCCTCGGTGTCGAAGGTGTGGCTGATCTCATGGCCGATCACCGATCCGATAGCACCGTAGTTGTGCGCAGCGGGCGCCTTGGGATCGAAGAACGGAGGCTGCAGGATGGCAGCCGGGAAGTTGAGCGCGTTCTGCAGCGGCAGATTCACGGCGTTCACGGTCTGCGGATCCATGGACCACTCTTTGCGATCCACCGGCGCTCCCAGACGTGAGACCTGGCGGTGATACTCGAACAAGCTACCGCGCCACACGTTGCCGAAGATGTCGTCGGGCTTCACTTCGTAAGCTGAGTAATCAATCCACGTCTCGGGATAGCCGATGCCGACGTACAGAGTGGTCAGTTTTTCCTGGGCCTCGGCCTTAGTTTTGGGATCCATCCAGTCGAGCGCTTCAATGCGCTTGCGGAAGGCCGCGATGATGTTGCTTACCATGGCCTGCGCCTGGGCTTTGGCTTCGGGCGGGAAGTAGCGCTGCGCATAAATCTGGCCTACATCGTCGCCGAGTTCACGATTGACCAGAGCGACGCCACGTTGCCAGCGGGGACGCTGCTGAGGTGCGCCCTGGAGCGTCTTGCCAAAGAAGTCGAAGCGCTCATCCGCGAAGCTGCTCGAAAGAACAGGCGCATAATCTTCGATCATGTGATAGGCAAGCCAGTCCTTCCAGGTATCGAGGGACTCGGAGGCGACCAGCGCGGACTCGCCTGCGAAGGCTGTCGGCTGCCAGACGATGAAGCTGGCCTGTTTGGAGAGACCGGCGCCGCGGAAATACTCCGTCCAATCGAGGCCGGGAGCATTCTTGGCGAAGTCGGCAGGCGTCCATACGTTGTTAGCCTTATGGATGTCGTCATTGTCTGCCAGGCTGATGTGCTTTTCGGCGATGGCGTGTTCCAGCGCGATGATCTTTTCGGCGCGGGCGTCGGTGTCCGTGAAGCCGGCCAGCTTCAACATGGCCGAGACGTGCGCCTGATACTTGGTACGCACTTCCTTCATGTGCTCGCTGGTAGAGAGGTAGTATTCGCGGTCAGGAAGCTGCACGCCGCCCTGCAACAGGTACGGAGCGTAGTGATCGGGATCGTTGAAGCCTCCCGCGACCCACAGGCCGAAGAGGTGGTTGGTGTGGAAGTTCGTGTTGTTCAGGGCATCGACGTCGGCACGCAGCGTCTCACCCATGGCGTACGCCAACTCTTTCTTGTTGCTGATGCCGGCAATCGCCTTCAAATGCGGCTGCAGAGGCTCGCCACCCTTTGCGTCAATAGCCTTCTCATCCATGTAGGAGTTGTAGAGGTCGGCGATCTTGCGCTGACTGGACCCAGCCGGAGCGTCGCTCTTGGAGGTCTCTTCGATGATGGCGGCAGTGTTCTTATTGGCAATGTCGTCGAGGGCGGAGAACACACTCAAACGAGCGCGATCAGCCGGCATCGGCGTGTTCTTGATCCAATCACCATTGCAGTAGAGATAAAAGTTGTCGCCGGGTTTGATGGACTTGTCCATGTTGGCGACGTTAATGCCGTGCGTGTCGGGCTTGGCGGCATCCTGCGCTGAGGCAGGAAGCAGCGACAGAGTGAGAGAACAAAGTGCGGCGGATTTAAGTATCGAGCTAAGCGGCTCAGGTAGGAATTTCATAATTGGCTCCAGAGGTACGTCCCTACAGTGTAGGAAGAACCAGAAATAGACGGCAAACAAATGAGGGTAGCACGATGGCTCGGTTTTCGTATGGGTTGGGGCTGCGATTCATCACAGGGTGTCCGGATTGCCCGGAGATGGACAATAGAATCCCGGTTCCCGTAAAGCTGCCCCGCCAGAATTGCCAATTTTGCCATCACGACGAGGCCATAAGGCGGAGGAAGGTTTTGCTTGGGTGGACGGAAAACAGATCCCTCGCGCCAAAATCCGGCGTTCGTGATGACAATCCTCTTGGCGAGAGGACCCTACTCGTATCGCAACGCCTCGGCAGGTAGCACGCTCGCCGCCGACCACGACGGATACAGCGTCGCGATAAACGACACGCCAATCGCGACGATCGCAACCAGAATACCGTCTTGTGCTCGCGTGACGAAGGGTACGTAGTCGATGGAATACACCTCCGCGGACAACGAAACCAGATGATAATGTCCGGCTGTCCAGGAAATGCCATAGCCGGCGATGAGGCCGAATATGGTTCCGAGCACGCCGATCAATACACCCTGATATATGAAGATGCGACGGATCTGCCGGCGCTTGGCGCCCATCGAGACCAGCACGGCGATGTCGCGCGTCTTCTCCATCACCATCATGATGAGCGAAATAAGGATATTCAGCGCGGCCACAAAGACAATCAGTCCGATGGTGATGAACGTAACCACACGCTCCAGCCGCAGCGCGTGGAAAAGCGCATGATTCTGCTCCATCCAGTTGGTGGACATGAAGCCTTTACCCGCTTCCGCCTCCAATTGGCGTCCGATCTCACCGGCCTTATAGATGTCGTCAACCTTGAACTCCAGAACCGACACCACATCGGTGAGATCGAAGAGGCGTTGCGCGTCTGCTAGCCCGATGAAGGCCCAATTGCTGTCGTAGTCGTAAAACCCTGAAGAGAAGATGCCGACCACTTTAAAGCGCTTGTACTTGGGAACGACACCGAACGGAGTCAACTCGCCCTGCGGACTGGTGACGGTAATTACGGAGCCAACCGCCGCTCCCAGTTCGTCAGACATGTCTTTGCCGAGGACGATGGGCGGCAGGGAAGTGTCGGTCGACTGGTTGTCCGTGGTTCGCGTCGGAGGCTGGTCGAGGGCCGCGGCTGAGCCCTGCGAGACCGTATTCAGGATGGAACTGACTTTCTGCTCCTCCTGCGGGATGATGCCCTTCAGGATGCCGCCCTGCGCCCGCGCGCCACGCGAGAGCAATACCTGCTCGTAGATAGCGGGTGCTCCTGCGACCACGTGGGGCTGCTTGTCCAGGCGCGCCAGGAGAGATTCCCAGTCGCGGATGCCGTCGCTTTGCACGCGCAGCAAATTAATGTGCGAGGTTGAGCTCAACAGGCGGTCTTGCAGGTCCTGGCGAAAGCCATTGTTGATGGCCAGCGCGACGATGAGCGAGGCGACTCCCGCCGCCACTCCAATGATGGAGATGACGGTAATGACGCCGATGACGGCCTGCCGGCGCTTGGCCCGCAGATAACGCGACGCGATGAAGAGTTCAAACTGCATGAAGAGGTCAGCGAAGGTTCATTGTAGCGAAGTTCGCTGGCGAAGCCTCGGGATCACCGCCGGAACCGCGCAGCGATAAGCGCGATAGGCCGCTCCAAAGCGCACTCCTAACTCTCGGTCTTCGATCCTGATCATCACGGCGCCAGTAACAATCGCAAAGCCTGCTAAAGCAAAAACTGGCATTAAGCCACTACCGACGCACCATCCTAAAATCTCACACAGGTGACCGAGATAGATTGGATGGCGCACGCGCGCGCGAATTCCCGTGGTAACCAGTTCCTGACGGTGACGGTCGGGCTCCAGCTCCGCCAGCCCGGATACTTGTTCGCGCCGGAAGCCCTGGAACGCCTGCGAGTAGACGGAAAAGCCGATGTAGAACAGGAAAGCTGCCGGTATCCAGCTCCACCAGTTCGTGTAGAACCGCGAGAAACGGAACGGCCAGACGACCAGAAGAAGTAGCGACGATGAAGACGGCCCAGATCGGCAGGATCAGCCTATAGGCGTGGCGGCCCTTCTTTCTCCAGCTGTCGATGAAGGGATGCACCACCAGCCAAAACAGAGGAATAGTGCAATATACGGAGCACGCGGCGATGGCGAGAATGTCGATGACGGAGCGAAGGGTCAAGAGCGGAAGGCCGGCGCCCACGGAGCTACTTTCCCGGCGGCACGTTCACCACCACTTTGCCTGTCTCCATATTGTCGAAGCGATCGTAGACGCGGACGATAATCGTGTGCTCGCCGGCAGAAGGAGTCGCAGGATCGTCTGGCTTCACGTCCTGCTTGGTGTCAGTCACGGTATTGAACGGCTGGGGAATGGTGAAGTCGTAACTCTCCGTCTTCGAGTCCGAGATTTTCCCTACCGGCTCGACAGACTGCCAGCTACCCGCATCGATGGAATATTCGGCCTGATCGATGATCGCGAAAGTATCCTGTGCGCGGAAGGTGACATGGATCTTGTCCCCCTCGACCTTCGCAACCAGCGACTCGATGCGGGGTGGTGTGTTGTCGACTTCGAAGCGGGCGCTGGTAGCATCCCCGGTCAGCGAATCTTCAGCTGCGTGAGACGGGGAGTCGGAGGCTACCACTCGAATGACATAGCCGCCGTCGGGGAACAGGTCTGTATCGAGATTGACATAGCGCTCGGACACGTCCTCGCGCAGCAGCTTCCATCGGGTCTCGCCATCACCGCGGTAATAGACGTCGTAGACGAGGGTGTCATCGTTGTCGTCGTGTGCCTTCCACTTCACCGCGATGGAATCATGGTCCTTGACGGTCGGAATCGCCGGCTCGTAGCCCGGCGCCGAGTTCACCGACTCGCTGCGAACGCCGGCTGGCACACGCGCGTCGGTCACCACGGTAACTTCGTCGACTTCGGGCGCGATATTCTTGGGCAGGTAGTTGACCACGACACTGTCGACGACAGGCATTTGCTTTGCCGGCCGCAGAAGCACTTCCCACTGTAGATACCGGGCGGGAGGAGCATCAATCGGCAAGTTCTCTCGCAGATTGACGTGCATCCACGGACTCCAGTTCCGGTCGGGGTTATCGACATTACCGCTGCGTGCGAATAGCTCGAAGTTGCCCACACCGCGCACCTGAAGCCGACCCCATCGGGAGAAATTCTTTGCGTCGAAGACATCGCTCTCGAACGTACCCTCCTTCACCGGGTCCGGACCGAGCAGAAACACCTTTCCAACATTGCTGGTAGCGACGTACAGGCCGCCCTTGGGATTGTGCGCGAATGCAGTCACCTGGCTGGCGCTGGCCTCTGCCAGATCAGTGTGAACCTTCTTCCCGATGGCAAAAACCTTGCCTCGATTGCCGGAGCCGGCAAGCAAATGCCCGGTGTTGTCGAAGGCTAGTGCATAGATCAGGTCCTCACGTGACGACCACAATGTTGTTGGCGAGCCATCAGGCGCGAGGCGATAGATCTCCGATCCGCCCAAAGCAGCAACGCTGGGCACTGCGGGAACCCCCGGTTGAGGTGCCGGTGCGCCGACACCGCCGGATGGCGAAATCTGGATCCCACTGGCCGGGGAAGATGAGGGGGCGATAACGATCACTCCGCCTGAGGGAGCACCAGCGGGCGGCGCCGTCCCGCGCTTCTCGCCGGCTCCGGCGGCATAAATGTTCCCTTGTGTATCCACGGCAAGCGCGGTGATCTCTTTCTTGGGGGCGCTGTACAGGACGAACGCTTGGCCGGAGTGCGAGATGCGATAAATGAGCCCGCTCCCGTCAGTACCGGCAAGCAGATTCCCCTCATTGTCGAATGTGAGCACACGGATCTGAGCTTCATCGGTCTTAAAGAAGAGGCGGCCGCTGCTATTGGAATCGATGCAATAGATTTCACCGCGATCACCGGTGCCTACATAGAGTCGGCCACCGCGATCGAGCGCGAGCGCCCAGATGTATTTTGTCCTCGGTTCAAAGTAAATGCTGGCGCTGTAATTGGAGTCGACGGCGACGGACGTCCTTGGCTTCTCGCCGGGAGGCGCAGGCTTTGCTCCCTCCTGAGCCGCGGCGACTTCAGCCGTGGTGTGCGTTGTCTCGGGAGCCTGTCCGGGCGCGGGGCCTCCACGAATTAGCTTATAAACCCTGCCATCGGGCGACGTGGCGGCATAGATCGCGCCACTGTTGTCGACCACCAGAGCCTGCACCTGAAGCTCCTGCGGCGCAAAGATGATGCTGGCTTTGCCGTCGGGCGTGATCCGGTAGACGCGAGCCGGAGAACCGGCCGCTGCGTACACATTGCCGTCATTGTCGGCAGCGACGTCCCAAATATAGGTGGAGGGCGATGTGTACAGCGCAGTGAAGGCGGGAGCCAAGGTCAGCAGGCCGTCGCTGCTGATCGCGATTCCTTTCGCCGTACCTTTTTCGAAGTCCTCATACTTGGTCTGTTCCCAGGTACGGGTGGTCTGCGCCCATCCGGCTGCTAATAGCAGCGGGCAAACAAGCGCCAGTCGAAGCAGTTTCATCTTGAGTCCTGAATGAGCGAAAGCAGCAGAAAAATAAGCCTACCATGCCTCGCAGTGCGGTTGCGTCATGAGTCAGAAGCACGACTGTGCTTCCATCAACGTGAGACTCCCGCACTCCTCCCAGTTCAGCCGAGCTGGGCAACACAGCTTTCACGGAAAAGACTCGCACCTATATTTTGTTCCACGAACGAAACAAATGGTTCGTAAATTGGTCTCTACCATCGGCGCCGCGAGTTACAAATCTTTTTGGAGTGGAACCATGAAGAAGATCGAGGGTTTTTCGCTCGCAGTAATTCTCCTGGGATTTGCGATGGCATCCTGGGCGCAGACAACCACCACCACCACCAGTCCTAACACTACTGTCCCACCGACGGCGCCCCAGCCCAAGAACAGCATCAACCAGCGGAAGACCGACCAGCAGGATCGCGTAGCCCAGGGATTGCAGTCCGGACAGCTCGATGCGCGCGAGACCCGCAACATTGAAACCAAAGAAGCGGGCGTGAACAAGGAAGAAAACAACATGCGAAAGCAGGACGACGGTCACCTGACCTACAGTGATCGCCAAACCCTGAATAAGCAGCAGAACGGACTTTCCAAACAGATTTATCAGGACAAGCATAACTCTGCGAAGGCTGCACAGCCCGGCAGCGAATTGAATGACCGCCGCGTGGATCAACGCGACCGCATAGCGCAGGGCATCAAGAGCGGCCAGATGACCGCGGGCGAAACCGCGAAGGTCGAGAATCGCGAAGTGCACACCAACCAAACTGAAGCGGCGATGAAAGGTGCCAACGGCGGCAAACTGACCGGTGCCGACAAGCAGCAGCTCAATCATCAGTACAACAAGACGTCCAAGACGATCTACCAGGACAAGCACAACAACAAGACGCGGTAAAAGTCCGGCCGCTTGCTGTGCAGACATCGGGCAGGCAAGCTCGGTGCCCCAGGTTCGCGGTTCTGTTGGATCGGCTTGGGGGAGCTGATCGAACGGAAAGACGCGAACCTGGAGCGCCGAGAGTGTTGTTAGCTGCAGACTAGACGCGGTATCAGGGCGAGCGCGAACGGCGTCCGATCCAGAAAAATGACCTGAACGCTTTCGACGCTCAGGCCGTGAATTCTGGAGATCGTGTTCGCGGGACCGACGATGATCTGTCGGCCCCGCCACGGTAGGAGAGGGCCGCGAGAGTTTACGCTCCGTTCGAAGAATGCAGCACGCGGAAGGTGTTGCCGCCATTCGCCCAGATCAGCACCAGGGCGTCCTGGCCTTTGGGAACACTAGCCAGCGCCTTCTGTACATCAGACGCGTTCCTGGTTTCATGACGGTTCACGCCCACGATGACTTGTCCCGGCTGTAAACCTGCATCATCAGAGGGACTACCCGGCTGCACCCGTTCGATGACCGCACCGTGCAGGTCATCCGGCGCTCGCAATTGCTCGCGCAAGTCCGGGGTGATATCGGCGATTCCGATTCCCCAGCGCGGCTTGTCGTTGGTGTTCTCGGCAACCTTAGTATTGTGGTCGCCCCCAGTCATCTCTTCCAGCGTGACCGGCATTGGCATCGATTTGCCATCGCGCACGACCTCGAGTGCAACCTGCGTTCCGGGAGTCATCTCGCCGATTTCCATCTGCAACTGACCGGCGTCCGTGATCTTCTTGCTGTTGATTTCCGTGATCACGTCGCCGACGCGCAGACCAGCTTTTGCGCCTGCCGATTCCGGCTCGACCTGGGTGATGACAGCGCCGTTGCTGTCGTGAACGTCAAAGAACTTCGCGTTCTCCGGAGTCACGTCGGTAATGCCGACGCCCATACGTGCGTGGCTCACTTTGCCATAACGGACCAATGACTGAACCACGGGATTCACGATCTGAGTCGGAATAGCAAAGCCCATGCCAGAGAACGATCCCGACGGCGAGATCAGGAAGGTGTTGATGCCAACCACTTCGCCGCGGGCATTGACCAGCGGACCGCCGGAATTGCCGGGGTTAATGGCAGCGTCCGTCTGGATAAACTGTCCGGGCTTGCGGGCATCGTCAGAGTAAGGATTGGGACGGTTCAGCGCGCTCACAATTCCGCGAGTCACAGTGAACCGGAATCCGAAGGGGTTTCCGAAGGCGAGGACAGTCTGTCCCGGATGCAATGCGGAAGAGTCACCGATCGGAATGTTGGGAAGGTTCGTGCCATCCACCTTGATCACGGCCAAATCGGTAAGGGGATCGGTTCCTACGACCTTTGCCGGCAGAATTCGACGGTCGCTCAGCGTGACTTTGACATCGGTGGCGCCGTCAACGACGTGATTGTTGGTGACGATATAGCCATCAGGAGAAATGATTACGCCGCTGCCAATACCATGCTCGATGCGAGGTTGCGAAGGCATCTCCTGACCAAACTGTTGGCCAAAGAAGCGCTGCATGTCGTCAGGCGCGCCTTCGGCCGCAGGCTGCGCTTTGACGCGCGAAGTAACGGCGACATTGACGATCGCCGGCGTCACGCGAGCGGCGACGGCTTCCATCGCCTGATCGAGCGAGAGCAACGCGCCAACCTGGTTATTGTCCAGCGGCGCGGTGGTCGACGAAACCCCGGCTCCCACCGGACGCAGCGAAGTGTACGTCAGGCAGGAGGCGGCTAGCGCCAGCGCAAACGCCACGATCGCGGCTTGCTTGCGGCGAGCTTTCCATTCACGGGTGATCCAAGCTTTCATATTTCGTTCTTTCTCCTATCCAAGAGATTGCGTAAAACCGACACTTCTGCGCGCTTCCGGTGGCAATGGCCTTTCCGAAATACACAAGTACATAAACTGTTCTGGATCGGGTCGGCCAAGGAGCGACGATATCTCTAATTCCCGGTCGTGGCCCGATGCTACTGGGGAGTTGCTACGCCCTGTTGGACGAGGAGATCAGATAAAGGTAAGCAGATTGGCCTAACGCCTGTGTGACCTGTGGTTATAACCATCCAGTCGAGCTTGGGCAGATTTAGGGCCACTGCGCTGATCTCGTAATTAGCGAAATGACAGCGAAAGTGCGTAAATGTCGAAGCGGCCATGCTCGCGAAGCAGAATCAAAGACCCATCCGGCGCTACCTTAAAGGGCCAGGGAGCGACGCGGAACGGCACTTCCAAAACCTTTTCCTCGTGTCCGTCAGGTACATGCACTCGATAGATCCAATTGACCCCCCATCTCACGAAATAGATGTATTGAGAGTCCGCCGACCAGGTTGGCCAAGCCATCCGGCCGGCTATCCGAGTACGCTCACCAGATTTGAGGTCGACCAGCATAAGGTCGTCGGTTGGAGCATCCGTGGCAGCCAGGTAACGACCATCCGGCGACCAAATCCCCGCATACAGGCCATCTGTTCCAGGTATCTTTTCGCTGCGTCCCGTCCGGCGATCAAAGAGGTAAAGCGCTGGATTCTCCGCACCGTAGGAACGGCTGTAAGTCAGCGCGTCGCGGCCGGGTACCCAGTCCGGAATCGCCTCCGACATCGGTTCCGAAGGAAACGGTTCCGGATTGCCACCTTCGGCGGAAATCACAAAGCTCTTCCACGGTCGCCCCGGTTGGATGGCGTGAAAAGCAATAAGTTTGTCGTCGGCGGACCAGCGCGGAGCCGCTGCCTGCAGAGGAGCAAACGTAAGTTGTAGCGGCTCGCTTCCGTCGGCCCGGGAGCGCCACAATGCACCTTCCGGGTAGGTCACGTAAGCGAGCCATTGGCCATCCCGGCTGAAGGAAATGTGGTCGAAGGACCGACCGTCAAGAAACGGAACGAAATCCTTTCGGTCGGCATCGTAGCGGACAAGCTCCCCGAATGGCTGAACACCGATAGCGAAGATGCTGCGGCCGTCCCGACTGGGCACCGGTTGGTAGTAGTCGACGGGACCGTGCGTCAACTGTATTGGCGAGGGGTCGATGCGGTGCCACCAGTCCGCCTTCTCCTGCAGCGCCCAAACATTCGAGAGACCGTCACGCTGCGAGGTGAAGATGAAATACCGGCCGTCGGCCGTCCAGTCGCCGCTGCGCTCCATCGGATTTCCCGGCCAGTTAAAACGCATCTCATGGAGGTTGCGGCCGTCCGCGTCGACCTCCCAAATCGCTTCTTTTATCGGATCGTTTACAGATCCCCCAGGCCCAGCGCTGCTCACGGTAAACCGAAGTTTTCGGTCGTCCGGAGACCAGCGCACGTGGTCGATCTCGATTGAGGCGTCCGACATTGCGGCCAGAATCCGCGGAGATGTGCCGTCAGACTTCGCTAGCGACAATTGATTGCCGTGAGAATAGGCGAGCCGGTTGCCATCGTGGGACCACGAGACATCGTCCGCCATCAGATCGCCTACCCGGCGTGGCGAACCACCCGTGACCGGCAACCGCCAGACCGGCGATTGCTCATCATCGCCGGAAATCGCCACGAACTCACCGTTGTCCGGCGAGAGACCGCGGATGTGGAACTTTCCAGGGGGTATGCCCACTGCTGTATCTTCGCGGCCATTCAACAGTACTTGCCGGAGTTGCCGGCCCGTTACCAGAGGCCCGACCGACTGATAGTAAACGCGGGGACCATCGGTCAAAATCGGGTCGCGAGAGCGAACTCCGCCAGACTTTGTCAGTTGCACAATGCTGCTGACTTGTGGCGACGGCATCATCGGTCGGAATTGATAGGCTAGCGCTGCCGAAACGGCGCACGCGGCGATAGCAACGATCCAGCTCCAACGGCGGGAGCTGACTTTCCCTCCCATCCCCACCGCGAGGCGTCGCCCTGGTCCCTGCTTTGAATCGACGGCATAGGTTCCTCCTATGCCTGAATCTGACAGGGCCTCAAGCGCGAAGGCCAGATCGGATGCGGACTGGAATCTTTGCTCGCGGTTCTTCTCAAGGCAGCGGCGCACAATTCGCTGCAACGCGGGAGGAGCGTTCGGAGTGAGCTGCGAAGTATCGACCCGATCTTCCGTCAGAATTGCATTCATCGTCTCCGCTGCCGTCGCTTTCTTGAAGGCTCGCTGGCCGGTGAGCATCTCAAAAAGTACTGCGCCAAAGGCGAAGATGTCGGCGCGATGGTCGACCGGTTCACCCAGCACCTGCTCCGGCGACATGTAGCCGGCGGTCCCCATCACAATCCCTTCTTCTGTATTCCCCTCGATGTAGTTGGCGGAACCGCTGGCCAACTTCGCCAATCCGAAATCGAGAATCTTGACGTGCCCGTCTTTCTGTACGAACAGATTTTCGGGCTTCAGGTCGCGATGGACGATTCCTTTTTCGTGAGCAGCGGCCAGGCCGCGCGCAATCTGTACTCCGTATTCGATTGCCTTGCGCGGGGGTATCGGTGCTCGCCGCATCTGCTCGCGTAGAGTCGCGCCCTCAAGCAATTCCGACACCAGATAGGGTTCTCCCTGGTACGTACCCATCTGATATATGGAAAGAATGTTGGGATGATTCAGCGCAGCTGCGGCCTGCGCCTCTTGCTCAAACCTTCGCAACCGTTCACGATCGTCGGCAAGATAGGCAGGCAAGACTTTAATGGCAACATCCCGCGACAATCGTGCGTCCCGGGCCTGATACACCTCGCCCATGCCACCGGACCCGATAAGGCTTTGTATTTCGTAGTCCCCGATTCGTGTCCCGGGTTTGATCACCACGGATTCGACCAGCGATCGGGCGGTGCCTTCCAGTGCTTCTGAAATGCGCTGCTGGCTCGCGCTGTCGTGCGCTATCAAGGATTCGACTTCACGCCGCAGCTCTTCGTCCTGATCGCACGCCGTATCCAGAAATCGCGCACGGTCTTCGGGTTGCAGATCTAGAGCCTGCAAGAAAAGACTCTCAACGCGCTCCCAATTTCTATTCATGGCGGTTTGGGCGCCCTCGTCGATGGGGCCCCGTTTTTGCCTTACAGGTCTCCGTTCGAAGCATTACTCAACTCACGTTGGAGCCATGCCTGGGCCACTCGCAGGTCGCGTCTCACGACATTAACCGGCAAATCCAGCACCGCAGCCGATTCCTCAGCAGTCAATCCACCGAAGAATCGCATTTCAATGAGGCGGGCCTTGCGCGCGTCCTGCCGCTCCAATTCGTTCAACGCATCGTCAACCCGAACCATGATGGCGGAGTCATCTATACACGCTTCTTGAGCTTCATCCAGGGACAATTTTTCCTGCCGACCGCCGCGCTTCTGTGCAAACTTGACACGGGCATGATCAATCAGAACTTGCCGCATGACCTGTGCCGCCAGGCTCAAGAAATGTACTCGGTCGCGAAGGTTGGGCGGATTATGGCCCGCGAGTCGAACGTAAACTTCGTGGACCAGGGCGGTCGGCTGGAGGGTGTGCCCGGAATTCTCGTCTCGCAGATGTTTTTGCGCGATGCGACGCAACTGGGCGTAGACCAATGGAAGCAGGCGATCCAGTGAGTCTTTGTCGCCGTTCGCGTACCTATGAACTAGTACCGAAATCGGAGTAGTCACAGCCATCGGTGAGTATCCTTATAGCGAAACCGAACCGGCCCGTCGATTGGCACATAGGTTCGGCACATGAACACCGCGCGTGCAATGAAGCGCACTTCGTTCCCCGCGAGATCAGGTGCGGGTTTACCTACGGCTTCTTGTGCAACGAATGATTTCAACGATAGGGAGCTTTGCTACAAGTTTTCATAAGTTCTCGCTTGACGCAAGATAAAGCGAAGTTGCCGAAGCGGCGGATACGGGTATCTAGCTGGTTTACAAGCACTTATGTGCTTTCCCGTTGCAGCACGACCGCGTTGTTTTGCGAAATCAAAAAAAATTTGTCATTCGGTGCAAAATTCGCCCAGCGTTTTCGCATACATGAATAGAGGCCAGTGTCGTCATTCCGACGGGGTAGCCAAGCAGCATATCGGGGGATTGCTGTTCGGCTGGTAGTCAGGCGGCATCTTGATGCTGGCGATAAGCGGCAGAAAGTTTGAATGCGCCGTGACATATTCCCGGTAGCCATGGGTCTTTGGAGAGTCTCCGCGGCTGCCGGGACATGTAAGTGTTCTTCCGCCAAAATATCAGAATGGCGTTTTTAGCACGCGGCCCTCATTTTAAGCCGTCGCGCCTTACGAGCTTGAATCTTTCATACCAAAGATTTACCGACGCGACGGTCAGCCCGCCTGGAGAACTGCTATGCAGGCCCGCAACATCGGTATTCCCCTTCCCAAAAACAAAAGCGAGGCTTACTTGAGTGAGTAAACCTCGCTGTTTCTTAGACTGAAATCGGAACTGCTTCGTCAATCGTTACGTAATGCCGTCATCGGGTCGACCATTGCGGCGCGACGTGCCGGAACATAATTCGCCAGCAGCGCCACTCCCGCCAACAACAACGTAAAGAGAGCTAAGGTGATCGGATCGTTCGGGCTAACTCCGAACAGCATTCCGGAAATAAGCCGCGCCAGAGCCAGAGACACGATAAAACCGATCGCTACTCCGGCCAGAGCAAAGCTCATGCCTTGACGCACGACCAGCTTCAAGACATCGCGGCGTTGTGCGCCCAGCGCCATGCGGACACCGATCTCTCCCGTCCTCTGGCTCACAAAATACGCCATCACGCCGTAAATTCCGATGGCTGCCAGTAAGAGAGCAGTGGCTGCAAAAAATCCGAGCAATTGCATGGCAAAACGCCGCGCCGCTAGCGAGGCGGCAATGCTGCTGCGGAGCGAACGTACGCCAAATACGGGAAGGTCTGGGTCAACCGCCTGGATCTCGCGCCGGATCACGCCCTCTAAAGCTTCCGGTGTAGCCTCCGTCTGGATGTAGACAGTCATAGAGTTGATGGGAAGCTGTCGAGCGGGAAGGAAGATGTGGGGCGTATACGGCGCATCCAGGCCATCACTTCGACTTCGTCCCACAACTCCAACAATTCGGCGCCAAGGCTGCTTTATTCCAAACTGAAGCCTGATCTGTTTCCCGACAGGATCGCTGTTCGGCCAGAATCGCTCCGCGGCGGTTTCGTCGATCACCACGACTGGCTCTCCTTTCGGGTCGTCATTGTCCGCTAACATTCGGCCTCGCACTAATGGGATTCCCAGGGCTTGGAAAGTATTCGCGGTGGTCACCCCCAGTTCAGCGGTAGGCACTTCTCCGGCAGCAACGGCCCGGCCCTGGATGTCGAAGGCGTTGGCGTTACGGAGCCCGGCGAAGGGCGTATTACCTCCGCCGATTGCAACTTCGCGAACTCCAGGTAGTGCGCTCAGCCGTTGAATGACGCTGGCCAGAAAAACATTTCGTTTTTCTTGGGTTGGATACGGATTGTTTTTCGGATCATTCGGTACTGGCAGCCAAACCTTCGCCGTCACGATATGGTCAGAGTTGAAGCCGGGTTGCACCTCGAGCACCTTCCAAAAGCTGCGCAGCAACAGTCCCGCACCGATCAAGAGAACCAGCGATAGGGCAAATTCGGAGACGATCAGGGCACCGAGGAAGCGATGTTGGCGGGAGCCAATGCCTACCCCTCGCGATCCCTGATTCAGTTTGTCCATGAGTCGCTGATCCGACATTTGAACGGCCGGCGCGATTCCAAAAAGCACTCCGGTCAGCAGAGAAACCAGAAACGCAAACAGCAAGGCGCGTCCGTTCAAAGCAATTTCCGACAACCTCGGAAGATTGGAGGGAACCAACGTCAGGAGCAGATTCTTCAATCCGAAGCTGACCGGAACCGCCAACACACCGCCAGCGAGCGCGAGTACCAGGCTCTCCGTTAGCGTCTGCCGAATTAGTCTCCAACTGCTCGCGCCCAACGCCTGGCGAATTGCAATCTCCCGATAGCGCGTGGAGGAGCGAGCAAGCAGCAGGCTGGCGATGTTGACACAGGCGATGAGCAGCACCGCCGAGACCGCCGTCAAAAGCAGAATGAGCATCAGATTGGAGTTGCCGACAATCTCCTGCTGAAGCGGAACCAGGTGCGGTTTCCACTGCGCGGTAACGGGATAGTCTGTCGGATATTGCTCTCGTAAGTTGGCGGCGTAGGCATCCAGTTTGGCTTGCGCCTGAGCCACGCTCAATCCCGGATTCAGGCGCGCAACGGCGCCAGGTATAAACCTCTGAATACGAACTGGAGGCTTGGGGAAGGGAGCTGCGGCAAATCCGGCAGCCACCCAGACCTCGACGTCTTGCCCCAGTGTGCGAGCGGGATGGTGGAAGTCAGGCGGCATGATGCCTATGATCGTATATAGGTCAGTGTCGAGGCGGAATGCTGTTCCGAGCACATGGGGATCGCCGCCGAACATCTTGTGCCATAGGCTGTCGCTGATGACTGCTCCCTCGGAGAATCCTTCCCGCGAGTCTCCGGCATTGAAGACCCGTCCCAACGCTGGCTTAGCCCCGAGGAGCGTGAAAAAGTTCGTGCTCACCGCATTGGCTTCAACCCGCTCCGGCTTTTCACGGCCGGTGATGTTCGCGCTAATCGGCCAGACCGCCGATATGTTCTCGAATACCCCGGAGCTCTTCTGGAAGTCCTCGAGTTCAGGCTGCGACATCCCCAAGTCAATGAGGTTGGCGCCTGGCATGTCGACCTTTACCGCGACCAGTTGGTTGGGTTGCTGATAGGGAAGTGGCTTCAGTAACACCGCATCCACCACTGAAAACAGCGCGGTATTAGCGCCAATACCCAAGGCGAGCGTAATGACGATCACGGCCGTGAATCCCGGACTCCTGCCGAGCATCCGGAGTCCATACCGAATGTCTTGCAGCAAAGCAGCCATCCCTCACCTCACTCCTGCGCTTGCGCGGCAACCCCGAACTACATCCCTGGACACGGCTAAGAAGTAGTCGTGTAGCCAGGAGATTCAATAGAGACGAATGCAATTCCTTCGCCGGTGTGTCGGTGAGGCAAATCGCTTCTGGGGAGGGTTCAAGTTCGCCGAAAAAGGGTTGGGCGTAAATTGTAATGTCCGCCGTCCCAGCAGGACTGTTCACAAATGGGCAGACGTGTCCGGGCTTTGCGGACTACTCAGTAGCTCTTCGCGGCTCTCTGTTTATTGGCAATCCTTTCGCGTGCTTTATCCAAAGGAATGTTGCCTCACAAGCCATCAACCCCCGCTGCCAGGTTTTTGGGCCTGTGGGAAGGAAGGGACGGAATGCCTATGGCGCCGGATACACGCCGCATACATTGCCGGAGAGTACATAGGCTCGAGCAAGTTACAAGCGTGCGAGCGCTCCCATGGAAAGTTGACGACCAGTCCCCGGTGCCCAATAAATCTTTGAAACTCGGCAGCTGCTGCGTTGCCCGTCGTGCAGCTGAGATTCTGCACTCCTAATGTCCCGAATTGTCCTGTGATGTCCCTTGCCTGCAAACACTTGATGGTCAAGTATTAGTGTCACTTCGACGCTTCGGCCCCGAAAGGCCGGTCGACGGCGCGTTGATTGCCAGCCACGCAACCTGACTCTCTACAGCTTGAGATGGCGGAGGTGCGGCTACCCACTAAACCTCGCTGGAGAGGACCGCACTCGATAGCTATGGGACAACTGCCACGAAGGCGTCGGCAGGAAACACAAAGATGAGCGGCGATCATAGCGCCTGGGTGATACGGAATGGCGCTCTTCGGTAAGCATGAGGCGGATCAGAGAGCCACATTAAGTCGGGGTCGCAGTGAAAGCGAAAGCTGCGATAGCAGAATCGAAAAGAAACAGCTCTGCCCGCGCAACTTTGATGTTAAGAGGTAAAGCCCAGACGCGCAGGACTATCGAGAGAGGGTGTGTGAGAAAGCTCAACGTATCGACACTGCTGCTGGTTACGATCATTTTGTTTGCAGGGAATGCCATCCCTTCATCCGCACAGACGTTGACCACCCTGCACAACTTCACCGGTCCTGAGGGCGACGGTCCATACTACGCACCGCTGGTGCTGGGGCGCGACGGCAATTACTACGGAACGACCTACCTCGGGGGCGCCAATAGTAGTGGCAACGTCTTCAAAATGACGCCCAGTGGCACTGTCACCAATCTGTACAGCTTTTGCTCGCAGCCTTTATGCACTGACGGCTCCGTCCCCTATGCCGGCTTAACGTTGGGTAACGACGGAAACCTCTACGGAACGACGACCTTCGGCGGCAACGGGCCCCAGTATGACGCCGGTGTGGTGTTCAAGATCACCCCCAGCGGCGGATACACCGTCCTGTACAAATTCTGCCAGCAATCCAATTGCGCGGACGGCTTCAATCCCATGGTGCCTCTGACCCTGGCCTCGGACGGCAACTTGTATGGTACGACCTATGGCGGCGGCACCAGCAATATGGGGAACATCTTCCGTATTACGCCAAGCGGCAGCTACACGAGCCTGTACAGCTTCAATCAGAATTCCGGCCAGAACCCGGGCGGGCTGATTCAGGCCACCGACGGCAATCTCTACGGGGTGACCTACCAGGCGGGCGCCAACGGAAACGGCACGGTTTTCAGGTCGACGCTAAGTGGAAGCGTGACGGTGCTGTACAACTTCTGCTCCCAGCCCTCATGTACCGATGGCGCCCTCCCTGTTGCGCCACTGCTGCAATGGACCGACGGCAACTTCTATGGCACAACGGACGTTGGCGGAGCGGGCGCCTCCGGCACGGTATTCAAAATGACGCCCAGCGGTACGCTGACCACACTGCATAGCTTCGACGGGGGCGACGGCTCGATTGTCCAGGCAGGTCTCATTGCGGGGAGCGATGGGAATTTCTATGGTGTTACGGGTAACGGGGGATCGAGCAACAACGGCACGATCTTCGTCCTCAGTCCGGGGGGAGCATTTACGTCGCTCCATGACTTCTCCGGAACCGATGGCTCCGTTCCTCTCGCCGCCCTACTTCAAGTTGGAAACGGCGTCTTCGACGGCGTGACCACTCATGGAGGCACGGACAATCTCGGCACCGTCTTCCAGATAGCCGTCGAGACTGTGCCCACGACCACGGCGCTCACCAGTACGCCAAATCCGTCGTACCAGGGAGAGAGCGTCACCATGACTGCAACCGTCACGGCGCAGAACGGCTCGACGCCGGCGGGAACGGTGATCTTCAAGAGCAACGGTTCACAGATCGGATCGGCTTCTCTGAACAGCTCCGGCGTTGCCGTGCTGAATTTCACAGGATTGGCCGTTGGCAGCGACAGCTTGACCGCCGTCTACCAGGGCCTGCCGCCGCTGGAAAGCAGCACCTCGAACACGGTGACGCAGGTAGTCCATCCCGGCAGCACCACGACCGTGACTAGCTCCCCGAATCCTTCTGCACCCGGCCAAAACGTCACTATCACCGCGACGGTTGGCCCCGCTGGGCCGCCGACTCCTACTGGCACCGTTGGCTTCACTTCCAATGGCTCGGCGATCTCCGGCTGCACATCGGTTACGCTGTCCTCATCGCGTACGGCGATCTGTGCAACCTCAAGTCTGCCGGTTGGGACCGACACGATCGTCGCCACCTATTCTGGCGACGGCGACTATGGACCTAGCAGCGGTACCGACATTCAGATCGTAAATCCGATTCCCGTGGCGTGGCAGTTCGTGACCTTACCGCCGTGCCGCATTGTCGATACGCGCAACACCAACGGCACCTTCGGCGGTCCGCCGATTTCCGGCAACACGGCGCGCGCGTTTCCACTAGCGCAGAGCGGCAATCCGTGCAACATTCCGTCCGATGCCGTGGCCTATTCACTGAACGTCACAGTCGTTCCAATCACGACACTGTCGTATCTGACTATCTGGCCAACCGGCGAAGGTCAGCCCACCGTCTCGACGCTCAATTCGCTCGACGGGCGCATCAAAGCTAACGCGGTGATCATTCCTGCGGGAACCTCCAGTGGCTCGGTCAGCGTCTTCGTCACCAACACGACCAACGTCGTGCTCGACATCAACGGATACTTCATTCCCAGCAGCAGCTCGACGCTGGCGTTCTATCCGATCACGCCCTGCCGACTGGTCGACACGCGTAACGCCAACGGTCCGCTCGGTGGCCCGTACCTGACGCACGGTGTGGAGCGCGACTTCCCGTTACTGGAAAGCTCTTGCATCCCGTCGGGCGTAAACATTCAGGCGTATTCGCTGAACTTTACCGTCGTACCGAAGACCTCAGGAGGGGTGGCGTATCTGACCGTCTGGCCGCAAGGATCGAGCAAGCCGCTCGTCTCGACGCTGAATGATCTGACGGACACGATCGTCGCCAACGCCGCGATTGTTCCTGCCGGCACCGGCGGTGAGGGTGGTGTAGCTACCTTTGCCAGCAACGACACGAATCTGGTGATCGACGTGAACGGTTACTTTGCTCCGCCGGGTACGGGCGGTCTGTCGTTCTACGCGCTCACGCCGTGCCGCGTGATCGATACACGCAAGGTCGGCAACGGCCAACCCTTTTCGGGAGAGCTTACAGTCAATGTGGTGAATAGCTCATGCGGTCCGCCGGCGACGGCCGAAGGCTATGTGTTCAACGCAACCGTGGTACCTACCGGAGTACTCGGGTATCTGACCCTGTGGCCGGATAGCGAGAACCAGCCCGTAGTGTCAACGCTGAACGCTCTTGACGGTGCGATCACGTCAAACATGGCGATCGTGCCGAACGTGAACGGTAAAACCGACGCCTACGCCTCCGGCGTCACACAGTTGATCCTGGATATTAACGGCTACTTCGCACCGTGAGTTGGCCTGTGCTTCTCAATGACCAATCATAAGAAGCTCAATTGGCCGTTCGGCCGGCTCCTACCAAAGCGGGCGAGGGAACTATGCTCTTGCGACACTCGGTGCTTCTCTGTTTCGTTGAAGAGTATGCTGGGAGCTGAGGTTATCCAATGGCCACGTCCGCCGCTATCCATTCCGTTCATATCTACGGGGATTCCGAGGCCCTGCTTTCGCGCCTTTGTGCAATCGTGTCCTCAAGCCTAAGGAGCGGCGACTCTGTAGTAATTATCGCGACTTCAGCGCATCGCCAGCAGTTGTTGAAAGACTTACAGAGCTGCGGCTTAGACGTTCGTACCCATGCGAGGGATGGACGTTACACGATGCTCGATGCTCAGCAGACCTTGGCAATGTTCATGCGGGAGGGCGTGCCCGACGGCAAACTGTTCACCGGTGCAGTCGGTGACATGTTGGATAATGCACACAATTCAGCCTTAGCGAATGGCAAGCGATTGACCGTCTTTGGGGAAATGGTCGCTGTTCTTTGGGAGGAAGGGAAGAAGGATGCGGCCCTTCAGTTGGAAGATTTGTGGAATGACGCGCTGAACGACCGCGCATTCCACATGCACTGCGCATATCCGCAAGCCATCCTCACTGACGGAGATTTGGCCGCGATCTCCAGTGCCCACACGCATATCGTCTAGTGGCGGATCAACGCAGTGAATGACCCGATCAATGCCATAAACCTGAGCCCCAAAGACGCCACAAGAGCTCTTCCACTTCTCGCCTTAGTTAGACAGCTCTGACGCTCTCGCTCGCGATGTCTCTCGAAGGCTCCCCAACACATCAAATGCGTTCAAGACGCGGTCCGTGGCGGCGTGGGATCGTAGTCGTTCGCGCGCTGGATCGTGCCATGGTGTCGCCTGGCACAGGCGCTTCAAGAGATCTATGATGTCATGCCAGAAATTGAGTCGCCGACTTAGGCCAGCCGTTTTCCTGTTCTGCGCTGCGCTTGGTACTCAGGTCAACGCAGCGGGGCAGGGAGGAGCACACGTTTTCGGCAATCCGAATGTTTGGCAGTGGCCCCCCAGCAGGAGCTACCACGTCGAAAACTATAAGCTGTCCTTGCATTTTGACCAGCCGAAAGGCGAGGTCTTCGGCGACGAAGTGATCACCCTCCGGCCGTTTGAAGCGCCCTTCCGCAAGTTCTATCTCAATAGCTCTGAGCTGACGATCGATGACGTCACTTTAGAACAGCATGGCGATACGCCGATCGCCCTCGCATACGTTCGCGAGGATCCTCGCCTCTGGATCACCCTGAATCGCGACTACGATCCCGCCAGCACATTGCAGGTGCACATCGTGTATCACGGCTTTCCGCGGACAGGGTTATTCTTCATCAACCCCTCGCCAGATTATCCAAAGCGACCGCAGGAGGTGTATTCGCAGGGCGAGGCCGAGTTCAACCACTATTGGTTTCCGTGCTGGGATTACCCGAACGACATGGCAACCAGCGAGACGGTGACTACGGTTCCGGAAGGGCAAAGTGTGGTTTCCAACGGCAAGCTGGTGAGCGTCACTCACAGCGGCGGGCAAGCGACCTACGATTGGATAGAAGACCTTCCGCACAGCTCCTATCTGATCTCCCTTGCTGTCGGTCCCTGGCGAAAGATAACCGACCACTACCGCGACAAACCGGTCGACTACTACGTTCCCGACTATATCGACGAGGCCACCGCGCGACGATCGTTTCATCTGACCCCTGACATGATCGACTTTTTTTCGCGTGCCAGCGGGGTTGAGTATCCTTACGAAAAATACGCGCAGACGACTGTGCACAACTTCATTTTCGGCGGCCAGGAGAATGTCAGTGCAACTACGTTGACGGACTGGACGCTGCACGATGAGCGCGCCGATCAGGATTACCCCAGCACCTACCTTGTCTCGCATGAATTAGGACAGCACTGGTTTGGCGACTATGTGCAAGGCCGCGACTGGGCGAACATCTGGCTCAACGAAGGATTCGCGACCTATCTGGAGGCGCTCTATACCCAGCACCATAGCAGTTACGATGCCTATCGGCTGGCGATTCACGACGACCAGTTGGACGAGCAGGCACAGGAGCGCAATGACTATCGGCGGCCAATCGTCGATCGTCATTACACCGATCCTATGCAGATGTTCGACGCGATCACCCACGTGAAAGGCGCGGCTATCCTCGACATGCTGCGATATGTTGTCGACGGCAGTGAAGCTGCTTCCAAGCCAGCCTCGCAAGACGAGCCGTTATTTCGCGCACTGCGCAGTTACCTGGTGAGCCATCAAACACAGACCGCCGACACCCCCGACCTGATTAGTGCGATTCGCGCAAGCAGCGGTCAAGAACTGGGTTGGTTCTTTCGCGAGTGGGTATTTATGGCCGGGCACCCCGACTATCGGGTTGAGGTCAGCTATGCGCCTGAACGCAAGGTCGAAAAACTGATCGTCTCGCAAACTCAGAAAACCGACGCGATGACGCCGATCTTCGATATGCCCATCGAAATAGCCCTCTACGGCGCGCATGGGGAGCGACAGCAAGTACAGATTCGCGACAATCAGGCGCGGCAGGAGTTCGAGATTCCACTGGACTTCGAACCGCTGTGGGTGGACTTCGATCCCAACGGTTTTATCGACAAGACACTGCAGTTCGAAGAGCCCGTCGATGCGCTGATCGCTCAAGCCGAGAAGGATCCAGCAATGCTGAGTCGCCTATGGGCGGTCCAACAGATTGGGGCGACGACAAACTCCGAATCCAGTATCCGCGCCGCTGCCCTTGCACACGTGCTCGAGACCGACAAGTTCTACGCTGTACGTGCGGCGGCCGCGACCAGCCTGGGGAACGTGGGAACAGATCAGGCCAAAACCGCTCTCGTTGCTGCCTTGCGGCAGCCGGACAGCCGCGTGCGCAGCGCGGCCATCACCGCGTTAGGTCATTTTCACGATGATGCATCAGTCTATGCGGCATTCATCCAAGCCTTGAACGCTGATTCCAGTTATGCAGTAGAAGCGGCTGCGGCTGCGCAGTTGGGAAAGTCGGGGAATCCGCAGGCATTCGGGGCGCTGAAGGCAAAGGCGTCGACGAATCCCGAGGTGCACGTCATGGGGGCGGTATTGAATGCGCTCGCCGCCACAAAAGACCCAAGAGCGGCGGAGATCCTGTTCGCCTATGCACGCCCTGGCGTCCCGGAGCGAGTGCGGATAAACGCCCTAGCCGCCATCGCCGGTCTGAAGGGGGTGATTGGACAAGACCAGCCGCCACAACTGGCAGAAGTCGTTGGTGCCGCACTCCACGATCCATTTTTTCTTATTCAGGAAGCTGGAGAAGAACTGGTCGGAAACTTCGGCTTGGTTCAGTTCAAACCAGACATTGAGAAGGCCGTGCAAAGCGCACCGTCGGTCATTGAACGGGAACCGGCGCAGCAGGTGCTGGATCAACTAAATCTTTTATCGCACTAAACCCAACGAGTTATCGGCAATGAGACTACAGCAGGATCGCCTTGACTGCACGATTCGCGCACCCCAGCAGGGGGACTTCGAGAAGATGGCCAACCTGGCAGGGCAACTCGGATATCCTTGCACGCCACAGGAAATAAAAAGGCGACTGGCCGGGATGCAGGATGACAAACAGTACGCCGTTTATGTGGCTGAGCTGAGGAAAAGTGGGATCGCAGGCTGGATCGGAGTGTACGTGTTTCGGAGCGTCGAACTCGATTCATTTGTGGAGATAAGCGGCCTGGTTGTAGACAAGGCGGTCCGTTACCGCGGGATAGGAAAGTTATTGCTGGAAGCTGCCGAACGGTGGGCCCTAAGCTGCAATTGTGGGACGATCACCGTGCATTCCAACGTCAAGCGGCACGACGCTCACCGCTTCTATGAGAAGAATGGATACGACTGGACGAAGACTCAAAAATCATTCCGTAAAACAGTACGCGACGCTGATATAAGTCGTCGACCAGGTCTCGAGGTGGCTAGCTGACCGTAAATCAGGCTCGCTATCGGGGAAGTCCTGCGACCGGCGAAACAAGTTGTATTGTCTCTCGGACCAGCTTGCGCAAAGATTCAAACCTCTTCGACGATGTAGTGGCTGCGTCGGGTACTTATCAGCGGCTCTTCACGGACGTGATCTTCACGGCCTGGATCTTCTATGGACCGGCAGCGAGCAGCAGGCTAGCGAGCGGTGGGCACACGCCCTCTCCGCCACGCTCCCGGCGGCGCGCCTGTGATCCGGTGAATCCATCGCGTCATATGTGCCTGGTCAGCGAAGCCGCTCTCCGCCGCGATCTGGCACAGGCAATCGGACCCACGGGTCACGCGCAGCCACGCCGTGCGAGCGCGAGACTCAGCGCGAAAGACCTCCGGAACCACGCCGTATGCGGAGGAGAAACCTCGCGATATGGTCTGCTGCGCGAGTTGGTTCGACTGCGCCCACTCGCCGATGGCCAGGCTGCTATCCTGAGCCAACGCCTCGGCCAGGAGATCAGGCCAGTCATTCTTCACGCCGCTTGGACTGGCTTGAGCCTGACTGAGAGCATTCTCCAGTAGGTGCGCGGCGTCTCGTGGGTCCTTTTCTGCAGTTTTCACCAAATCGTCCAATTCGTTCCGCAAGTGATAAAAGCCGCTTGAGGGACTGCTGTGTGACCAGTCCAGGCGAATCAACCGGAGGCCTGCAGACACTTTTCGATTGGCGTGGCAGTCCAGTTCAGGGTGGATGAGTACATCGCCTTCGATTGCATGAATGCGCCCGATGTAGCCGGACTCAATAAAGGTTCCAGCCACTACAACGCTGGCATACGCCCGCATGTGACGATGGCGTGGCAAGCTAAAACTGGATTGGATCGTTTCAATTCCAGGAGTGATCCTCCGGAAAAAATCGATGGATGTCCTCGCGAGCACTCCCGATTATAGGGCGAAAACACTGTCCTTAGGGCAGGATGGACCGACGCTGCAGTTACGGACTGCGAGTTTGCCGTGTTGTAACCCAGATGGCGCGAGGTGCCAAATTGAACGAGCCCTTCCATTACAGCGTTTGTAAGAAGTTGATTAGATCCTGCATCTGCTGCGACGAGAGCCCCATCTGGAAGCGCTGATTGTAGAAGTTCACGACCTGCGACAGATTCGCAGCCGCGCCGTTGTGGAAGTAGGGCGCGCGCGATGCCAATCCACGCAGGATGAGACCTTTGCCGCGCGCGATATCGGTGCACTGCCCGCTGATCAGCGCCTTGCCTGGATCGGTCGTATAGAATGTTTGCCCCGAGAGCGATCCCTGGGTGCAAACCAACTGGAATACCGGCAGTGTTGGGAGCGAGAGCTGCCGTAACCCCGCCAGAATGTTCGGATCGGTCTCATACTGTGGTGAGTGCACGGTGCCGATGTCGAGCGGCAGTGGGAAAGAGTGGTTGCCGACGTTTGGCGTGTCATGGCAGGTGGTGCAGGTCCCCATGATCTGCTGTGTTCCGGTCGTCAGGCCGGGCACATCACTGATCGTCAGCGGCTGAGTGTTGAAGATTTGTTCACCACGGGCAATCGACGCCTGCTGCCTGTTATGCGAGTTCTGCCATGACGTGTAAATCGTGAATGCGTTGGGGTTGAACTGATTGCCGTGCGGATCACCCCCCAGCGAGTCGTTGATTCCTGGGTAATACTGCTGATTGGGCAAGTACTGGGGTCCGCCATACGAACCATTCTGCCCATATAGATTCCCAGCAAAGAAATCGAATAGTTGCGCCGAGTTCAGCGCCAGCTCGAAGCCGATGATCTGCTGAAGCTGCTCTTGGGTGGGCGGCTGGTTGGCCTGCGCATGCGTCAGGGTTGCGTCAATCGCTTGCTGTGTCAAGTCGGTGTTGAGGTTCGCGGCAAACGTTTGTTCGTTGTTTAGCGGGTAGAAAAACGACTCGCGCCCATCGAACATGACGGCGCTCAAGAAACCGAGGTTCGTGGTCGGCAACGGCCGGCGGTAAACGGAGACAATCTGTTGGCCCTGCGCATTCGTGGTCAGTGCGCAGCCGTAAGGATCCACGACCGCCGTAATGGTGAACTGCGGCGGGCTGGAATCATACTCGTTTGGCGGCACCTGTACTGGTATTCGGATAAGCCCGTTGTTCACGACCAGGCTGTTGTTCACCCGACCGGTGGGACAAGTCGAACCGTCGACTTGGTCAAAGAGTGGATCTCTGCCGTGCGTCACGTGGTAGCGGAGCTGGGCGTCGGCGGCGCTCAGGCCGAAGCCGTCGCTTGGACTGTGGCAGGTCTCACAAGTACGGCCATTCGTTCCCAGTTGCTGAAAGAACGGGCCGCTGAGATCCAGAGAGCCGGTAGTGCTGTTCGTGGCAGAAAACCCCGTGCCGTCGAGAAATGGAAACAGATTAGGCAGGCGGTAATCGGCTTGCACCGCAGCGCCAGTCAACAGAAGCAGCGCCAAACCAATCGCGCTGGCCCGCAAACGATTCGTGAACAGGAAAGAAGAGAAACGCCGGAACCGCGTCATTGCCGTACTCCTTTTTAGTGGCCTTCTAAACTTTCAGGTGCGCAGGCACCGGATCGTAAGTGGCTGGTATGTGAACTATCACGTTCTTGGTAAATGGGCTTCATAGGGCGCGCAGAACGGTCACCGACAGCACAAGGATGCAAGCGCACATCGTTCGTATTCCTGGGTTCACGCTTCTACTCTCCCGTGGGTACGTTATTCGCCGGTGGAGTGGACGGCGGCGATCCGTTGGTTTTCTGTCTTAGCTGGGCGAGATCTCGCGGTAGCGCGCGAGGCAGTAGTCGCGCCGGCGCCAGGCCTCTGCCGATTCTTGACAGGCGCCGCTCTGTGATCCGCTTTTGACTTGAGTGGCGGTTTGGCAGTCTTGGCTATCTCAGCCTGGTCGAAGTGATCCGGGTCAATCTCCTGCTGCCCCACGCTTGGCAACACGAAACCTGGTAACGCTCCGAGCATTGTCAGTAAAATGAAAGACCTGACGAACTTCATCCACACCTCCGACAGAATTGGCGAGCATCGTGCAGCACCGCGCCCGGGCTGCTCAATATCTCAAGGCTGTCGGATTCCTTAATTTTCCTGTCGCGCTAAGTTCCTGGAAACAAGCGGGATGTCATCAAGAGAGCAGTCGTTGTAGAATCGAGAACCTGCCCACCAGGGGGAAAACCGTGAACTCCGGGCCGCCGCCAGCCGAGCGACCTATCAAATTTGGTGCGGACTGCGAGCTCGATCCCAACAGTTATGAGCTACGCCGGTCCGGTCGTGTGCTCAAACTCGAGCGCATCCCTACCGAGATCCTTCTGTTCCTCGTGGAGCGTCGTGGTCAACTGGTCACCCGTGACGAAATCGCGGAGCGCGTCTGGGGCAAAGACGTCTTCCTTGATACGGACAACAGCATCAACGGTGCTATCCGCAAGATTCGCCAGGCCCTGAAGGACGATCCCGAGCGTCCACGCTATATACAAACAATCTCCGGCCGCGGATACCGCTTCATTGCTCCCGCTTCCGAAGAAACTTCGGCCCTTAGCGATCACGTCACCGGAAACGGCTAGCCCCACCCCTGCTGAGGTCGTTTCTGTGCCCGCACTGCCGGCAGATGACGGCAAAGCGTTGCCTCTGCCGGTAATGAAGTCGCGTAAAGCTCACTGGCTAGTGGTCGCGGCAATCGCCGGTGTCCTGATTGGCGGTGCGGTTACGGCAGCATGGATATTTCGGCCTTGGTCATCCCCTCGGGTAAAGCCGGCAGGAGGGCGCGTCGTCCTGGCGGTCCTCCCGTTTCAAAACCTCACCGGCGATCCGTCGCAGGACTACTTCAGTGACGGCATGACCGAGGAGATGATCACGGAAATCGCGACTCTCAATCCCGGGCATTTGGCGGTGATCGCCCGCACTTCGGTGATGACGTATCAGCGCAACCCGAAACCGGTAACACAGATCGGACGCGAACTGGGTGCACAATACGTGCTGGAAGGCAGCGTGCGCCGCGACGGAAACAAGGTTCGAGTTACCGCCCAGCTCATTCGCGTCGAGGACCAGACGCATCTCTGGGCACGGGAGTATGACCGCGAACGGAAAGACCTTCTAGTACTGCAAAGCGAAATCGCTCGCGCCACCGCCAACGAAATTGCGTCGGCGTTGGGCGAGCATGCACCAGGAGTTCCCAACGCCGTGCCTTTCGCTACAGCCCAGCAATACGAATCTCATGAACGTTACCTGCAGGGCTTGTATTTTTGGAATCAGCGAAAAATTGAGCCAGCGATCGACTACTTTCAACAGGCGATTGACAAAGATCCGCAGAATGCGCGCGCCTATGCCGGCTTGGCCGACGGTTATGCACTGCTGGGCGGCTACAGCGGAGTCGAGTCGCCAGAGTATGCTTCCAAGGCGGAAAGCGCAGCCTTGCGCGCTCTGCAACTCGATTCCAGCCTGGCAGAGGCGCACACCGCCTTCGCCCTCATTCGGGAAAACTATCATTGGGACTGGCAGACGGCCGAAGAGGAGTACCAGAAAGCAATTGCTTTGAATCCGAGCTACTCCACAGCCCATCAGTGGTATGCCGAATGCCTTATGTGGCAGGGCCGCTTCGACGAGGCTCTGAAAGAAAGCGACCGAGCCCGGCAACTCGATCCCCTCTCACTCATCATCGCCACTGATCGCGGAGCGATCTTCTACTATTGGCGGCAATATGACCGCGCGATCCAGGAATTACTTCGCGTGCGCGAGATGGACCCGAACTTCCCGCGCAGCGGGTTGATTGCATTGGCATATGCGCATAACGGCAGCTTCGACAAGGCATTCGCCGAGAGCGGCCCCACTTTGGATACTTCGTGGTCATGGACAGATCGTGCTGAATTGTATGGGCTCGCCGGTCGCCGCGCCGACGCGCAAAACGCGCTGAACGGAATGCTGCAATTGCAGCAGCGCCAGTCACCCCATCAATCCGTGAACATGGTGTGCTTTGTCGTCGCATACCTTTCGGTCGGAGACAAAGAGCGAGCCCTGACATGGCTGGAACGGGCGTACAAAGAACAACCCAACGTTCTGACAAGCCTCAGAGTTGATCCTGTTTACGATCCCGTACGCAGCGATCCGCGTTTCCAGGAGTTGCTTCAGCGCGTCGGCCTGGACAATTGATTGGCGTAGTAGACGAAGTCAGCACATTCTTCGTGGACTGGCGCCAATTGGGCGGTCATGTGAAGTGCAGCAGGAACTATTGCGTCACGCCGACATCCAGACCACCACGAACATCCACAGTCCAGGTTGTCTTGGGTTCCGAGCATGAAGCCAACGGAAAAGTCGGCGTATGGCTTTGCCGGCCGCAGAGCAAGCAAAAAGGCGGCTTTTGGCGGCCTCTGGCTTATGTCGGGCGGCGTGAGGATGAACAAATATGGCATGCACCTTAGCGGCGTCGGTTGCTGGGTCGAGCAGTTCGGGTTCACGACCAGCGCCTCGGTGTGCACCGAAGAGAGTTTTGCGTTTGGACCATCCGCCACACCCTACAAGCCGCTTTCGTCGACGGATTCGGCGGCAAAATAGCTGCGATCTGCGATGAGCTGTGTGTCGAAGGCTTCAATTAGAAGGTGCAAAGCGTGGATGTCAGCATCCGTGGCGAGGCGGAGAATGATCGTCGACTCAATCGTCATAGGCGAGATCGATGCTACTTTGGACGCACGGCGATCAGATCGATTTCTACCAGAGCGCCGCGCGTAGCGGCGGGCAGAACCACCTGCAGCGTGGTACGTGCGGGCTTGTACGGCTGGTCGCGAGTGCCGAAGAACTGGGAATATCCAGCCGTCATTCCGGCAAAGTCCCCCTTGCCATCTTTCGCAGGATCGGCCCCGAGGTATACACGCATCATCACCACATCACGCATCGTCAGCTTCTGCGATTCGAGGAACTTCTGGAGGTCCTTGAGTATACCCACCGTTTGTGACGTGGTGTCTGTGTGTGTTTTCAGGTCCGGGTCGAGCCATCCACTCACATAGAGCGTGTCTCCCGCCCATACTGCTCCCGAAATTGGAAGGTCGGAGTTCGAGGGGTTTTGGCTGGCCGGCAATGGAATTCGTTGTGTGTTTTGCGCTGAAGCTGTCGAGGAGTTTGTCCGCGCGCCTGCGCCACTGACGGTGAAGAGCGAAGTGAGGCCCAGCACAAGGACGAGAGTCCAATTGCGACGGTTCATGAAAGCTCCTTTTTCTGCCCAACAGTCATTCGAAGTGGAGTGTAGTGATTGGATTGACGCGCATGGCACGCTGGCAGCCGAGGGTCCGAAATGACCCCACTCCGTGTGCATCGATAGAATCTAGTTCTCAAGCAGGGTCATGTCCAATATCTTATTCAAGAGGATCAAGACGCCTTGAATATGGATGTTTCTTCCATTGAACTACGGCACCTGCGTTACTTTGTGGCGGTAGCCGAAGAACTGCATTTTGGGCGAGCGGCACTGCGGCTGAATATGGCGCAGCCGCCGCTCTCGCAGCAGATCCGCCGCCTGGAAGGCATGCTGAACTGCACGCTGTTCCTGCGGACTTCGCGCCAGGTACGGCTGACGGCAGCGGGTGTCGAGCTGCTGGAGAGCAGCCGGCAGACACTGCGTAAGATCGGCGACGACTGTATAGCGGTAGGGCGCATCGGGCGCGGCGAGGCGGGTACGCTGCGCGTGGGCTTCACCGGATCGAGCGTGCTGACGCCGTTGCCGCGCATGCTGGGACGTTATCGGCGTCGCTTTCCGGAAGTTGATCTGCAACTGCGCGAGCGGTTCACGGAAGGACTGGTGCAGGATTTACGCAACGGCACGATCGATGTGGGGTTTTTGCGCGATGTGGGACCGGTGGATGGCCTGCACGTCGAGCCGGTGATTACGGAGCCGTTCGTAGCGGTGGTGTCGAAGGGACATCCGCTGGCGGCGCAGAGGTCGATCTCGGCCCGGAGCCTCCGCGATGAACCGTTCGTGCTCTTTGCGCGATCGTATGGCGACGTGGCGTGGCGGCGCACAGTGGCAGTGTGCGAAGAACACGGGTACCTGCCTAACGTCGTGCAGGAGGCTCCGCAATGGCTCACGATTCTAAGCCTGGTGGGCGCTGGGCTCGGAGTCACGATCGCGCCAGCGTGCGTGGCGCGACTACACTGTGGGAACACGGTGTGCTTGCGGCTCCGGGGCAGGCGACACGTGACCAGCCTTGAACTGGCCTATCGCGACAACGAAAAAAGGCCGATAGTGGGCAGTTTCGCGGCGCTCGCACGACGGGTATTTGATGGCTGTGCGCTAGGGCTGCGGTAGCAAACTATGCGGAATGGCGTTGGTGAATTACTTTTGAACGTTCGGCTAGCGATATAACATCTGGCACGGACAGTTCTTTGGGTTAACCAGCGGCATTCAGATCTACGAGAAGGGCGTTAGACGGCCAGATGAAGCAACAGCATTCGTCTCCAATTCGCTGCCTCCTGAATGGATGCTGTGGAACCGCAATGATTAACGGCCCGCGGATGGTTGCGCGTTGGGTTGCAGTTCGCCGACCGCGGTAATGTTGAGTTGCACTACTTTATCGACCTTTAAAAACATGAGGCTCGGATTTTTCATGCCCCATTCTTCGAAGGGAATCGAAAACTTCGTGTGAGCCTCGACCGATGTATTGTTCGCCGTGAAGGGGACTGTAAGGGTGAGTTCGTGGGACGCGCCGTGGATCGTGAAGGTCCCGTCCAGTTGAACTGTTGACGATGCCTGATTAGGCACGAATCCGGTAACGTGCTTAGGGGAAAAAACGATCTCCGGATATTTCGCGCTCTCCAGGACGTTTTTGTTCATATCAGCGTCGCGCTTTTTGTTCCCGCTGGCGCCACTCGAAGCATCAACGATCAATTGTCCGCTGGCTTCTCCGGTCTTGGGGTTGAACATTATATCGCCCGACTTCAGCCGGAAAGTGCCTTCTACCTCATGCATTGTCGTGCCGAGGGTCCAGCTGATTCTCGTTTTCGCTGGATCCAACTTCAGTTCGGTTTGCTGTGCCGACAGAGGCGAAATCAAAGCAAACAAGGCAGACACGAGAACCGTCAGGTACAGTGCACGAAGACTTGGCTGTTTTCGATTCATTACTCCTCGTCGGGGCGGTTGATTAATGAAGCGCAGCGAGGCACGTTGAGTGTAGGCTTCCAGCGCCGTCGTAGAAGTCAGACTGCGGTCACCATAAAGAAGGCGGGCCAGGACTCTACGTCGCATAGGAATAGACCCTCCTTAAATTACGTTCAAAAAACTCGGGCGGAAGCATACTGGTCACTATTTGGCGCCCGCCCGCAACGAGCCGATTCTCCCATTGCCCGATTTGGCCCATCAGAAGCGAGCGTTGCTGTACATGGCGGGTTCGCACGCGGCGCAGCGATTCATAGCGGCGCAGAGCTGATTCGGGAGATGCCTCTCTGCAAAACGATTTCGTAAGAACCAGCGCGTCTTCGAGAGCCATGCAACCCCCCAATCCGAGATTTGGCGTACACGGATGGGCAGCATCGCCGAGCAACGTGATTCGTCCATGTCCCCAGCGCTTCAACGGTGCGAGATCGTAAGCGCCATTTTTCAGAATGCTGCCCTCGTCCGTCGCGCTGATCAGACGCTCTATCGGTTTGTGCCAGCCCGCGAACATTCGCAGGAGTTCACGTTGGCGCCCTTCGGGAGAGTCGATGTGGCCCGCATCGGTGTTTGCCGTGGCGTACCAGGTGAACCGGTCGCCACCGGTATTGAGGATGCCGAAGCGTTTTCCTCGTCCCCAGGTTTCGCTGTTCGAGCCGGACGGAACAGTGCCTGTAAGACGCGCCTGTCCGCGCCAGATGGTGTAGCCCCGGTAGATGGGCTCGTGGACTCCAAAAACCTGGAAACGGACGCGCGAGCGGACACCATCGGCACCGATAACGAAGTCGTGTTCCGCGGAGACACCTCCTCCGGACACACTTCCGGAGAAGTTAACTCTGACGCTGGCCTTGCGCTGCTCGAAGGATTCGAAATCATGGCCAAGGCGGATCCGGTCGGGCGGGAGTGCTGATAGCAACGCATCCAGCAGGTCCGAGCGGCGTGTGCAAAGCGCGGGCACCTCAAACTGGCCCAGTCCAATATCCATCAGGATCGTACCCGCACGGGAGCGAACCAGAAAATTCTGGGTTGAACCGCTCGATGCAGCCACCCTTTCAAGCAGGCCGAATTCCTTTAAAATGCGCGTGGCGTTGGGCCAGAGCATCATGCCCGCGCCGACTTCGCGGAATTCGGAAGCCCTCTCGTAGACCGTCGCTTCAATGCCCGCGCGGTGGAGCGCTACCGCCGCTGCAACGCCGCCGATTCCGCCCCCGATGATGCCGATATTAAATTTATGCTGGTTCATTCCATTTAGGTTTACGTTGCCGAACTTGTTGAATGCGGAACCGCACAGATTTTCTGAGCGGCCAGGAGCACGAACGGAACGTGTGCAACGGCCGCCGGAACCTCTCGCGCGGCGTGAGCGGTTTGTACTGCGCCAGGCTGGAAGTACTGAAAATTCGGGATGATCCAGAGAATGCGTTTAGCCTCGGGCTCCGGCGGCGCGCTATTCGCAGGTTCCGTTTGTTGACAAAACGCCGGGCACGAAAGCAAGCTCATCGGCAAAACGACTCTCGGATATCTCTTCGAACCGCAACTCCGGAGACGCACCCGCCGGCTCCGCAACGGGCTGTCTTTGTCAGGAATCGCACTCTTCGGTGTCGCGTTCGTTGGGAACAGGTATTCATCTGTTTTGACGCTTGCAAGGCACTTTCGTTCATGACGATTTGTTCATGTAATTCACGCGGCCAGCTTGGAAATGGTTCGTCATTTCGTTATATATCGGCGGAAGATGACGCTTGGAAAACCCTTGGATGATGAGATGTTCATTAACTTCGAACTTTCCCCAATGGACAGATAATGGCGGTTGGCGCGAATGATCTCATCTGAATAGCTCGCAAAGGCCTCGACCATCAGGCACGACGGGTGGTGAGCTCGCGCCAGTTGAGGCCGAGATCGACGACAAGCAGGGAAACGAGCGTAAAGGCGATGACGCCAACGGCCGCAAACGTGTCGCCAAGATGGCTCCAGTAGCGGGGCCAGAGATTGAGTACGCGGCTGGAGACGAAAGTAAACGTGACTGCATAGGAACGAGCCATCCATTGGCGATGCTGGACGATTTGACGATTACGCGCGGTGACCACGGCGGCGGTTGTGCAGATGAGCCACGCGGCGGCCTGCATGGAGGTTCCTGGCAAGCCCGGGCGGCCGGCGGCAAGCGCAATCCCTGTGAAGGCGCCGATAAAGACGGAGACGACGTAGCTGCGGCCGAGAACTCGGTGAAATTTCAAGTGGCGCTGGCGAAGACGCGACGAGAACTGTATGGGACCAGCCAGGAGAGCGATGACGCCGGAAAGCGCATGGGGAATAAGGAGATGGCGGTCGGCAATGACCTGTAGACGGTAGGCGTGGTACATCGGGTAATCGGTGACGAGAAGAGCTTCTGAAGTGATGAAGACGAAGAGCGCAGTGAGACCAAGGGAGAGCCAGAGAACAGTTTTGAATCTGGAATGCCCGGAACTATGGGTGAGCAGGGTAGAAGACGCCATCAGTTACGCCTTAGATGGATAGACGAAGTGGGGGTGCGAAGAGTGCGGGAAATTTCATATGGCGATGATTAGTGTCTCATAGCCGACGTCCATCAGGCAGACGGGCGCGGCTTGTGGCTTCCTCTGCAAGCAGGAGTGGTAACCCGAAGGGCATCGTTTTGTTGCGCTCTGCTCTCACCGTCCTAGTGTGCGGCGGGAGGGAGTGTGCGGACGTAAGTGCCGGAAGATTACGCAACGCTCGTCGAAACACCGTTTACTCCGCGCTTGTCCAAAGTCTGCTTTTGGGAGATCTGGTCCGATTAGGAACATGAAATGCAAATGGGTCCCAGAATCCACTCGGCCGAATAGTCGGCATTCCGTCCTTTTGGTCGCGACTGGTGGATTTCTTCAACAGTACGGGTTGAGCGTTATACGTCCAAGTGCGATAACTTCCGGATGGCTCGTGATCCGCCTGGAGTCCGGAAGTTTAGGTTATTCGGCGCGCCTGAAGCACTCGGTGATTGAATCGGCTGTTTTGCAACAATCGAGCCGTCTCACGCAATTTTGATTGACCCATCGACGTTGCCTGGACTCGTCGAATTAGTAAATGGCATCCGCAAGTTCAATTAGTCGGACATCATCTCCAATAAGGCAGGCGATTCTTCTGGAAGAGGCTCTAGCTCCTTGTTCAGGGAAAGAGGTAGTCTCAGGGCCGCAGCAAACAGGAAAGCGTGTAATCCGCAGAGTAGAAGAAAGGCAGCGGTAAATGCGCTGGAGAGGCTGGCGCTGGACTGCGCCATTCCCAACCTCCATCCCAGGAAGGTCGCGCAGAGCGTAGTCAAAGTCGGTCCGCCGAGACGTTGCACAATGTTGAGCGAGGTTGTCGCCATTGGCAGGTCCTGTTTCCTCACAGAAGCATATGCAGCCGAGATGGAAGGGATACCCACCCCGCTCAGCCCTGCGCCCCGCACGAAAAGAGCACATGCGAGTACTGCGACACTCAACCCGTGACTGGCGAGCCAGATAAACGGCAGCGTGGCGACGAAGGCCAGGAGCGCACCTCCAGCAGATACCGTGCGAACACCAAACCGCTGCGTCAGGGCTCCCATCCACGGATAGGAGCAGATCATCCCCAGTCCGAGCGGAGCAAGGAGCCAGCCGGTCGCACTCGGAGATTGGCCCCCGCCGCGAATCAGATAGATCGGAATTAGCATCTGCCCCGCGAACGAGATTCCGTTCGACATGAACTGCGTGGTGGCGGACGCCGAAAAAGTCCTGCTCCTGAATAGCCGGAGATCGATGAGCGCTCGATCTCCTTTGCGTCCTGCCATTCTAAAGAAGAACGCAATCAGAGCCACGGAGACAAGCAGAGCCGCAAGACCGATGCGTTCGCCGAGATGATCCGATCCATACAGGAAGAGCACAAGTCCGGGAGAGAGCAGCGCCAGGCCGGACAGATCGAGTTCTCTTGACCTGATCTCTTCACGTTCATTGGGCAGAAAGAGAATCGCCAGTAGGATTGCCAATGCACCGACCGGCAGGTTGACCAGGAAGAGCCAGCGCCAGGATGCGTGTTGCAGAATGGCCCCGGCGATGACCGGGCCGAGGATTGGTCCCAGCATCACGGGCACTGCGGCGTAGCCGATGATGCGGGCCATGTGTTTTCCCGCGGCACGCGCCATCATCATCTGTGCCATCGGCGCCATCAGACCGCCGCTCATGCCTTGGAGAATGCGAAATGCAATCAGCGAGCTCGCCGACCAGGCCATGCCGCAGAGAGCTGAGGAGAGCGTGAAGGTGGAGAAGCACCAGAGGTAGAGAGATTTGGCTCCGATGCGCTCCACCAGCCAGCCGTTCAGCGGGAGCATGAGAGCGAGCGCGAGAAGATAGCCGCTTGTGACCCATTGGATCGCCGTGAGGCTGCTATGCAGATCCACGGCGAGGCTGGAGAGCGACACATTGACGATGGTCGCGTCGAGCTGCGAGAGAAAAGAGCCGAGCACCGCGACAGTCGTGATCTTCCAGACCAATGGGTCGAGCCCTTCGGATTTGCTGGAGACCTTAGGCAAGCGAGGCTAGAACCTCATCGGTAGTGCGGACGCGGGCGAGACGCGGAAAGATGTTTTCAAAGGCGAAGCGGTGATGTTCAGCGTTTTGGCCGGAGCAGGCGTCTTCCACAAGTACAAAGGCAAAGCCGAGGCCGGCCCCCTGTCGGGCGGTGGACTCGACACCTACGTTGGTGGAGATGCCGGTTAGGACGACTGTGTCGATGCCTCGTGTTTTGAGCTGCTGCTCGAGGTCGGTGCCGGCGAAGGCGCCCCAGTGGCGCTTGGTGAGGAGGATATCGCCGGGCTGGAAACCAGCGGAAGGAGCGATCTCCGACGCTGCGGCGGGTAGCGGCTTGTCGCCCAGGTTATGCGGTTGGTCGACCGGAAGCTTCAGGAAGTCGTTGAGGTCGACGCGGACATAGACGACGGGAGCGCCCTGGGCGCGGAAGGCTTCGGCGAGCTTTCTGGAGTTTTCGACGACCTGTGCTGCGGTATGCGGCACGGGGTTCATGCCGACAATGGCGTTCTGCAGGTCGATGAGGACTAGTGCGGTCTTTTTGGGGTCAAGCTGAAGTTCTGCCATGGGTTTCCTCTGAGTTCAAAGCTGTTTAGATAAATCGAGGGTACCCTCGACTTATTCTAGCTTTATAATACGAGGATGTCCTCGATTTCGTCAAATTCCGTCCGTGTTGCTCCACAGCAGGAGCGATCGATGCGCAGGCTGGCAGGCTTTCTGGAGGCAGCTGCGGAGCTCTTCGCCGAGGTCGGCTACGAAGCTGCGACTATGACGGCGGTTGCGGAGCGGAGCGGGTCTTCCATCGGCGCGCTCTATAACTATTTCCCGGATAAACAGTCCATGGCCTTCACGCTGGTGAAACAGTACTCCCAGGAGCTGGAGGCGCTTTGGAAGCCATTGATGGAGCGGGCAAAGACAATGACCCATGCGGAGTTCGCCGAGCTGTTCATCGAGCGGATCACCCAGTTCGTCCAGGAGCGTCCCCCTTATCTGAGCCTGCTGGCAGCGCCAATCCGCTTTCGCCGAGACCCTGCTGCCCGAAAGGCTTCCCGAATCGCAATCGCAAATGCCTTTCAGGCAAAGAATCCGTCGCTTTCGAAGGAGCAGTCTCTACTTGCTGCAAACGTATCTCTGCAGATAGTCAGGGGCATGATGACGCTCTATGGGGAAGAAGATTCCAAAGGGAAAGCCCTGGTTGTGGCTGAGTTCAAAAAGGTGTTGACGTTGTATCTGGGAAGCGTCTTGTCCGAGGACGCGTGCTAGCGAAGTAAGAGTCGGCCAACGTCTACTGAGGAGTGGCCACCAAACCAGACTGGATGTCAGTTGGTGCCTCGGATGGGAAGATATCAACTTTGGCGATTTCTCAATGCGAGTGACCCGCAAGACGGTGAATGGCCGAATCAGCCGAGTGAAGACAGAGTACTCGGAAGACGATCTCCCATTGGACGCCGACTTCGCGACGGAATTGCTTCGATGGAAAGCTGTCTGCCCTCCGTCAGAGCAAGGCTGGGTTTTTCCAAATGGTGCAACCGGCTCTCCGTACTACGCGAGCGAGATTCAGAAGCGACACCTGAAATCCGCTGGCAAAGAGGCAAAGTTGCAGGATCGCGGACAGCCGGTAAACCTCGGTTGGCACACGTTCAGGCACACGTATCGTTCTTGGCTGGATTCGACTGGGACTCCGGTTGGCGTCCAACAAAAGCTGATGCGACACGCCAACGTGTCAACCACGATGGACTGCTACGGCAATGCGCTGATGGAAAGCAAACGAGAAGCAAACAGCAAAGTTGTTCGGATGGCACTCAGGCGCGCAGGATGATCTCCGCAATCATAGAGACAAAAGGAAAAGAGCTGTCTGGTAACAGCCCTTCTTCGACCTTGCTAAACCCTCGCGTGGGGTTTTGTGGGATCGGCAGTCTCTAATTGGTTGCGGGGGAAGGATTTGAACCTTCGACCTTTGGGTTATGAGCCCAACGAGCTACCAGACTGCTCCACCCCGCACTTCGATAATATCTTCATGTGAACGTCCGGTCAAACGGAGGAAGCCGCCCGTGCGCGTGAAGGAGCTTTGTTGTGAGGTGCACGATGGGTTTGGGGTGCAGTTTCGTTCGGCTCGTGGCAAGCGATAATCATCGTCTCTAACAATTTCTTCGCGAGGTGCGCCGTGGGGCAGATTCATGCATGGTTGGCTCTGGGAGTCGTGTTGTCCACTGCGGCGACGGACGCCGTGTACGTTATGTTCAGCGCGGCGGTGGCTTCGCGACGGCGGCTGCCGGCTGCAACCTGGAGCAGTGTCTGGTATTTGTTGTCGGCCTTCGCGGTCATCAGCTACACGCGCAACTGGGTGTACGTGTGCTTCGCCGCGATTGGTTCGTGGATTGGCGCGTGGTTGTCGATGAGTTTCCTGCAACGGGGTGCGCGAGAGACGGACCGAGGAGAGCCTAAAGCTTCGGCTTAGGTACTGTTCGGCAGATACTGTTTCAAAAATACCCACCCAAGCAACAGAAGCTTGGATGGGGCAACCGGTTAATGTGGATCGGTGCCCCTGCGGTCTTGGGAGTTGTTGTACCGCCCACTCATTCGAACATCGCGAATGAGTGGGGCACCCGCACCCGTGGGTTCATTCCTGGTACGGCTACTGGTCGAAATCCACCAACTCATCTTCCATTGGCAGTTCGCCATGTCGTTTCTCCGGAGTGGCCGGTCGGTCGACCTTCACCGTTTCGGGCGAGTCACCCGATACCTTTCCATCAAACTGATAGCCGGGGAATGTGTAGGGCAGGCCTTCGCTGCCCAGCGGCGAGTTGGCATTCATCAGTTGAAAGTGCAGATGCGCCTCGCTGGAGTTTCCTGTATTGCCGACCAGTCCGAGCACCTGGCCGGTAGTGACCTTGTCGCCGACCTTCACACGAATCGAACCGGGCTGCAGGTGAGCGTACATGGCATAGACGCCGCCGCCGAGGTCGAGATTGACGTGATTGCCGGCTACCGTCTCAAACGTAATCGGCACAATCGGTTTTTCGTTGGGCACGTTTTCGGGAATGCCGTCTTTCACTTCAACCACGGTCGCGTCGGCGATGGCGTGAGCCTCCAACCCGAAGCAGTGGTAGTTGCGATTGTCCTTGGAATCGCCGTGATAGGTCTTGTTGTCCGGCCCGATCTGTACCCAGTCAATGGCATACCGCTGCGAGATGTGCGGCGTCGCGTCCACTACGATCATGGCCCGGCGATGCTGCGAAGTGTTGGAGGGGCCGTTGGTAGCGAGCCAGTTCTTTCCGCGGAGCGGCGACATAATTTCTGGCAAACCAGTTAGAACTTTCACGGGAGGAACATCGGCTTCGAGAACCAGCCCGCCGTCGGCTTTCTTCACGCTGAGCTGGTGCTGCAGACGAGCAGGAGTAGCGGAGTCCTTCGCCAGGTCGATCCACATGTACGCGACCACCGCTTCCCCGGGAGCGATGTCGGCAGCGGGCGCAGGCTTGGCGTCGCGCGGACGCGCCGGATGAAACAGCACTGTGTCGAGGGTCTTGCCTTCCACCGTCAGCAGCGCCGCGCCGGAGTCGCTCTTTGCCTGAATGTTCTGCACGATCCAGGCAGTGGAGCTGAGGTTCGTGATGTGGATCTCGTAACAGAGATGCCACAGGCCGTCGCCGCGAAAGGCGGTGGGCGGGACGGGGATATCTAGCGCAAGTGGAACGATCATGCCTTTCGTTGCTGGCGATGCGGACGGCGGAGTTGTGGTCTGCGAGAAGGCGATGGATGTGGCAAGAAGCAGGGCGAGAGCCGAAGAAAGAACAGTGCGCATGGAACTCCTTTTTACGCGTTGCGACGGGGAGCCCTGCTTCCGGCCTCTCGTGGTAAGAATTTCGGGAGGCGACCGCCGGGCAGCGCTGGATTTTACCATCGCCGCGTAGTGCTCAGTAATGGAATTTGTAGCGGATCTGCACGCCGATCATGCGCGGATCGCCGTAATGCGTGCCGCCGAAGGTGTTGCTGTTGTCGAGTTGGTAGCTGTAATCGCCGATGTTTGTACTGACCAGCCGCGCGGTGAAGTTCTCGCCGAAGTTCTTTCCCACCGACAGATCAAAGGTGTAATAGCTGGGCAGATAGGGCCCGGGATACTGCGAGTCCGGGTCCCATCGCCGTTCAGAAATCCCGAGCCGTAGTTCAAGTTGCGGAAGCATAGCTTTGCCAGGGTAAATGGCCGTATGCCGGCCGATTAATGTATTGCTCTGATCGTGGTCCACGGGGAAAAGCCCAGCGGTACTACAGAGGGCAGGTCTGGTCGTTGGGATTCGGGCAGCTTAGGCCGCCATTGACCGGCGAAGTCGCCTGCGCAGTCTGGTTCGAGTAAGCCAGGTGCGCTTGTATCGCGATTCATCAGCAGCGGAGAGCGCAGCGTCGTCCCGAAGCCTTCGATGCGCGCCGCCTGAATGGTCAGTGGGCAGAAAGATGTTGGAGTTGCCCAATGTTGTTGTGGTCGAAGCCAGTTCTGGCGCTGGTCTGGAAGTAGTTATCGACCTGAAGATTCCAGCCCTTGATCGGGATGATGACGACTCGTTTCCCGCTGGTTGTCCCGCTCGCCCTTGAGGGGAGGAAAGTAAAATCCTGGCTGGCCGGCGAATCGCAGCAGTGGGCCGGTAGACGTAACCAGCGGAGGCGGCTGATAGTAATGACCATAAAGGCCCGCAAGACCCAATTCAACCGCGGAACCCTGAGCGAAACGCCCACCCGCGGGTCAGCCTGATTCTCCCCGATCGACGACCGGAATTCGGTGCCGCGTATGCCTGCGCTGAAGGTCAACCATTTCGTCGCCTTGAACCGATCTTCCGATGAAATCTTCGGCAACTCTTCCATGTCACGCCGATCGAAGAGGCAGGAAATTCTGAGTTCCGTCCGTGAACACGTTGGCGAAGTAGTTGTCCTGGTGTGCGAAAGATAGCCGTACAATGCCGGCTTCCAGATCATTCCTCCAGAAGCTCTTGTTCAAGATACCCTTGTAACCCGCGTAATTTGAGCCTTCGATTTATCGGTGGTGATCACGGATAATCGTTCGGCCCGCCTTGATATTTGCCGCGATTGAAGTGATAGAAGGCGAGACCGTCAGCATCAGCGCAGGCGATTGAGGAGTGAGCCCAGGTAGAAGATGGCGTAACACGTCCGGTTCACGTTCGGGATCGTGCAGCCCGTAACTCGGAACTTCGCCAGATGATTCCAGGATCCGATTGCCGCCGGAACTGGGATCGGGATCGTTGGGGATCTGGTAATAGTCCAGCCGCAGTCAACCGACTAAGCGCAACTGGTCGGTCGAGTCGCGGTTGTAGAGCAGGGAAATGAATGCTCCGCCGCCCTCGGCCTGGTTGTGAGGTTCACCGCGGTGGGTGGCTCCAGTCCGTAGTTCGCTGCTATTGCCGCTGCCGCTGACGTAATACGCAAACTTCTGGGTGTGATCGCCGAAGCTGAGCCAGTCGTCGGTCTGATTGTAGTTGCCGTAGCCGCCGATGAACTCGGCTTCGCGATTGCGCTCGAAACCGCTGTTGGGCGCCACGTTGAAGACGCCGTAGGTGCGGTCGCCATACTCGGCGCCATAGCTGCCGGTTTCGGCCTGCATGTAGGAAACATCTTTGGGATTGAATTGCGGACCGACGGTGGCAGGCGATGTTGGTGTTGGGGATGGGCACGCCGTCGATGGCCCACGTCACCTGGTGGCCGCCGCGCACGTGCAACTGGTCGTGCACCATGTACGCGCCGGGCACGAAGTCGGTGATCATCTTGAAGCTGGTGCTGGAATTGACACCGGCGTATTCGAAGATCTGCTTCTGCGAGATGCCGATGTCGCGGCGCGGCGAATCGGGGTTCAAGTCTTCGGGCGCAGCGGTGACCGTGACCTGTTCCTCGTTGCTGGCCACCGCCAACTGGTAGTGAAGGATGGGCGCCTGTCCCGAGACCACGGTGAAGATCTGGGACTGCTCGGCAAAGCCCGAGGCCTGCACCGTGACCGAGTACTTGCCCAGCGGCACGGCGCTGAACGAGAACTCGCCGTCGGCGTTGGTCTTGCTATCCATTTTGAAAGCCGAGTCGCTGGCTTGCAGCACAACCTGCGCGCCGCCGACCGGGTGGTGGGTGGGATCGTGGACGATGCCGCGCACATTGCCATAGACAGTTGCCCTGGCCGGCAAGGCCGCCCACGAAAGCAGCACGGCGAAGACGAGCGCATGCGTGCGGTTACGACTTAACCAGGAGATACGTTCGTGCATTCTCTCTCTCCAGTGGCTCGACGGGTTACGCCACCTGGCAGTTCACGGGTAGTTCGCCCATCGCAGAAGAGACTGGTTCCGCGCGAAGCAATACGCGGCATCAAACGCGCGGAGAAACAGACTCAAGTACGGATGGGCGGTAAGCCTTGGCGATTAGGAGAGAGGAGGTCCGCGCTGCGAATTACTGCGGGCGAAGAGTTTTACAACTGGCGCGGAAAACGCGGTTCCAGGATTCGGCGCACTGACTACATTGAAGGAATCGCCAGAGGACTGACCGAGAGCAGGATTGCCATGCGTAGCCACTGCCCCGAGGTGACGGTATGAGCAACAGTCGGCGAGCGAACGAAATCCGTCGGTGGTGGACGGTGCAGTGCAATGATGTTGCCCGCCGCGGCGGCAGCATGCCGGTGCAGTGGTTTGCGCCTGCACGAGCGGCAGAGCAAACCACGCAAAGAAAAGCACAAGCAGGAAACTGGCAACTGGGCGCCGCATGATGAAAGGAGTCTATTACATCACATTCAGGTGTGATGCGAACGCCGTGCTGCGTACTTGCAACAAAATCGTAAGCAGGCGACACGATAGAAGAGCCTCCCGGCCGCGTGTCATTCTGTGCGGAGGATCGCTTTCGTTGCGGTCCGGAGCCGAAGGATCTACTGTTTGCTCGCAGTAGCTGAATCATAAAGACGGGCATAGAAGACCACGGCGGCAGGCATCCCTCCGCTCAGGACGACACTGTTGTTTGGTGATACGGTGATGTTTGAAGAACATCTCCGTCTGATAGAGGGCAGTGGAATCCATTCCACCAGTACAATTGCCCTGTGGTGCGGCTTTGACGGCCGAACTATCTATTGGAGAACACACTTGCGCTATTTGATCCTTGTGCTTGCGATCGCCGGAATGCTTGTTTCGGGACTTGCCCTGAAGGTTCATTACGACGACCCCGGCAAAGAGCCGTGCAGCATCAATGACAAGTGGGACTGCGGGGTGGTAAATCACAGCCCCTACGCCGTCATGTTCGGCGTGCCGGTAGCTGCGATCGGGATTGCCGGCTACCTGCTCATCGCCGCTCTGGGCGTGATGCGCCAGAAGACCTGGCTGTTAATCTCTGTTCTGATTGCGCTGGCGTTCACCCTGTACCTTACGAATGTCGAGAAGACGGTGCTGGGAGTCTGGTGTCTGTATTGCGTGATCTCGCAGGGCATCATCGTGATCCTGACCTTGTTGGCCATTGGATGGGTGGTGTGGTCGAAGATGCGGCCGCAGATGGCGTAACAAATTGTGGTATGCGTCAAATTCAGGTGCGGAGGACTCGGTATGCGCAAAACTTCCATCGCTCTAGTTGTTTTGCTACTTCTCGCACCGCAGTTTGGCGCGGCGCAGAGCAGTCATAGCGTCACTGTCTCCGGCTGTGTGCTGAGCGCCAACGGCAGCTTCCGCCTGCTCACCAAAACACACACCTATATTCTGAAGGGCCACAATGATGAGCTCTTCGGATACAACGGTAAACTGGTTCAGATTACCGGAACAGAAGACGCTCCTCAGTCCAAGGCACAGGACGTTCCCGTCGTTCTGCACATTTCGAAGATCAAGAAGATAGCCGATTTCTGTCAGTAGAAACCCTGCCGCGCTATGCTCTGTCAGCGTGACCAGCCGCGAATCCGCATTGCCCCGGCGCTCATCCGATTTCGTATGAGCAATCGAACCGTGACCCGCAGTGTAGAAGCCGACCTTGATCCCGAAAAACTCCTTAGCGTAATGAACGATCCGGCCCGCCTTCCCGAGTGGGCACCCGTGTTCGCCGACAAGGTCGAGCACGCGCAGGACGGCTGGCGCGTAATCAAGAACAACGAGAGTTTCAATGTGCAGGTCAATGTGTCGACCGTCGCCGGCACGGTGGATTTTCTGCGCGAGATGGCCGACGGCAAGCGTGCAGGCGCGTATGCCCGAGTGTTCCCCCGCCCGCTCGGCGGTAGTGTCGTGGTGATGACGGTCCCAATCGCGCCGGGCAGCGATCCTGTCGATGTGGCGCAGGTCTTGGAGCAGGAGCTGACGACGCTAGTCGCCCTGGGCGGCAGAAAACGTTAATCCCTCTGCGACGAAAGGAGCAGCGGTCTACGGCATTCGGGGGATTGTCGCTGGTGTGGGACCATGGCATCCTGCTGACATTGAAAGCAGTGAAGCCGGCCGCACGAACGGGCAGTGAGGGCGGCCAGGCCACGCGGAGCAGGTACTCCTCCTCAAACCGCTCCTGCGATTCACGTGCAGACACAGGCTGGCCCAGCGTTCTCCTCGCTGGGCCTTTGTATTGCTCGCATGGCGTGCGACTCTTAGACCGGGGATCGTGCCGATTCGAGTTCTTCGAGCGGCAGTGGCTCCTGCTCCTGAATGTCGCTGAACCCCTTATTCCTAAATAAAGATGTGTAGTACTCGTGCGCGCGCTCCCACGCGTGGTCGTCAGGCGGCTGCTTGAAGATTTCAACGTAGCTGGGGCTGCCGGGGAAGGGAAACATCGGCACAGGCTCGCTCACCCAGACGCCGCGCGCTTTCAGGTGGTCCTGCCAGCGGCGGATGTCAGCGCGGTCGTCTCTGTCAGTCAGGATGAGATTCGCCTGCACCCAGGGGATCTTGGTGCGCGCATAAATCAGCAGCTCGCTGATGCGCTCAGTCGAGATGCGGCAGTTCTTGTTGAGCTGGTCGCGGCCGGCGTCGGTGATGGACTCGATGCCGACCTCCATGGAGATGCAGCCGGCGCGGCCCAGCAGGTCAAGCGTTTCTTCTGCCCACAGATCGATGCGTGTCTGGAGGCCAATCTTCACGTCACGCTCGGCAAGGGCCTCCAGCAGCTTGAGAACGTTTTTGCCCACGCCAAAGATCTCGTCGATGAAGTAAATATAGTCAACGCCGCGAGCCATAAGCCGATCGACTTCGGCGAGAACGGCATCCACGCTGCGCTCGCGAAATTTGTTCCGGAAGAGTGTCTTGTTGCAGAAGCTGCAAGACCACGGACAGCCGCGCGCGAACTCCAGTTCTGCGCCGCGGCCCTCGCCGGTGAAAACGTGATGCCGATGGGTGTGAGCTTCCACGTTGTAGTTCGCAAAATCGAGTGGGCCGAGCGCCTGCATGTCAGTGACGCCGAACTCTGAGCTGATGTGGAATGTGCCGTCATCGCGGCGGAAGCAGCAGCCGGGAATTTGCTCCCACTGCTCGCTTGCCAGCCGCCCTATCGCTTGATCAGGCTCGCCGCGCAGCGCGATGTCGCAGCCAGTCTTGCGCAACGTGGCTGCTGGAGTGGCTGAACTGTGCGGGCCGATCGCGACAGTCATGCGACCGTCACCTAAAGCGGCGAACCATTCCATCGGCACACGCAGCTCCGGCGGCGGGCAGCGCCAGAACAAGTAAGACGGCGCGGTCGGAATTACCAGGAAGTCGGGGGTGAAACGGTCGACCTGATGGCGAACGTCGTCGAGAGTGAGGCCATCCGTCTGTGCGTCGACGAGCAGGGCTTCGTGGCCCGCGCCGACGATCTGATCGTGGGCGAAAAGCAGCTCCAGAGGGTAGTGCGGATCGCGGCACCCAAAGTAGGTTGAACCTTCAAAGGTCCACGCGGGATTGACGAGAGCAAACTTCATTCGACATTCCACGGTTCGCGACCACCGGGGCATACGGCGGCACGAGGCGGATCATCTGCGCTGAAAGGTAAGTAGATGCACGGGCGGCGCCGAAGTTTGCCGGGCAGCCGCCCGAGCAGTCAACTTCTGTAGCAGCCACGAGTTGGCGAGCGTGACGCTCCCGCGTTAACGGCAGTGCAAATCTGCTTTAATGCGCCTAAAATGCAACATTACAGGTTTGTCAGGCCACGGAGGCAGGATGGAAGAGCGCGACTTTTACGATGAGAAGCAGGAAACCAAGAAGGCGACCCTGAACTGTCCTCATTGCCACGAAGCCGGCGAGTACGACTTAGGCTGGTTTGTGCGCACCAAGCGGCGCAGCTTGCCGCCTCGCGCCGATGATCGCGATCGTGCCCGTTTCGCGAAGGCCCGCTCCTACATGGTTCGGCGCGACGATCAGGTGGCTTGCAAGAATCCCCGCTGTCGGAAGCGGTTCGAGGTTTCCGGCGTTCAGTCGGTGGCGTTCTTGGATGAAGAGGTGCGTCCCGAGCGTTTGCAATAAGGGAGGCCGCTTTCGCCCTAAATTTTGTTGTCCGGAGAGGTTGAGCAGCAGGGCGGTTTTTAGGTCCCGGAGTCGGGGCAGCTCTTGAGCGAGTGACTGACGAACACCAACTTCGCCAATCAATTGTTGTGATTAAGCTTAAACCATAAACTATCACGTTAAGACTATCTGCGGTCACCTCTATAATTCGTTCGACCCTTCATGGCCTCATCTTCTCCATCACCTCAGCGGCAACAGCAGGGTTTCGAAACCAACGTTGACAGCTTCATGAAGCGCCTCGAACGTTTCTGGCAGCGCGTCACCGAAGGTCTGGAGCTGAGCGAACTGTGGAAGCAGTTCCGCACCGACGCGCGCTCGAGTTACCGGCTGTATTCGAAGGAAGTGGACTCGAAGCGGGAAGAGGGAACGCCGCGCAGCCATCATGCCCTGAATGTCTTCGGCCAGTTCTTCTGGGCCATCATCGAGAAGTTGTCGCCAGCGCGCCGGGTGCTGCTGCTGGTGGCTCTGGCGCTCATCATCATCCCCGGCGGCGAGTGGTCATGGACGACCGCCTCGGGCGAAGTGAAGGTCTTCGCCATGGACTTCCACTTCTACGGCGGCCTGCTGATGTTCGCGCTGCTGATCCTGGAGGTGGCTGACCGAGTGGTCATGAAGCGCGACCTGCAGATCGCGAAAGAAATTCAGCAATGGCTGCTGCCCGCGACGCCGCCGCAGATACCGGGGCTAGAGATTGCATTTGCGACGCGTCCGGCCAACACCGTAGCCGGCGACTATTACGATGTTTTCGCTCGTCCGCGCTTTGACGGACAAAGCGAAGAGTTTCTGATCGCGATCGCCGACGTGGCCGGCAAGAGCATACCTGCGGCCATGCTGATGGCGACCTTTCAGGCCAGCCTGAGGACATTGTCGGCGACACCGGGTAGCCTTCCCGAGTTGGTCGGCCGTATGAATCGTTATGCTTGCACCAACAGCCAGAATGGACGCCGCTTTACCACCGCGTTCATTGCCCAGTACGAACCCGCGACGCGGCTGCTGACCTACGTCAATGCCGGGCATAACAATCCCATTGTGCGGCGTAAGACAGGAGCGATGGAGCGACTGGAGATCGGCGGCATGCCGCTCGGCATCATGGACGACGCGCCATACGCGTCAGGTACGGTCACGCTGGACGCAGGCGACTGGCTGGTCATCTTTACCGATGGCGTTGTCGAAGCCGAGAATAACGCGCAAGAAGAGTACGGCGAGATTCGCTTCATGACGATGCTGAATGCAGGTGTCGCCCTCTCGCCGGAGATGATGTTGAACACCATCATGGTTGATGTAGACCGCTTCGCCGGCGGCGCGCCGCAACACGATGATGTGACGTTGATGCTGCTGAAGGCCGTGTGAAGCTCGATGATTCGTGGCCCACGTTAGCCAAAAGAAGGCGAACCCTTCAACAAGTTCAGGGTAGGTTGTGGGGCACCGGCGTACAAACTCATTCTAAATCGGTGTCATCCCGGGCGAGCGAAGCGGTCGAGGGACCGCTGCTTCATCGTTAGTCTTCGCCGCAGATAGAGGTCCTTCGACTCCGGCGCGCAAATGCGGCGCGCCTGCGCTCAGGATGACACCTTCAAAAAGGGCTTAGGAGTGCACAGCTGAAGGCGTGCTCCGACCATCGAATTAAAAATTATCCCGCAGCTTTTTCCAGCAGCCCACTCACTCCCGCAATATTCGGAATCAGTTCCGCAGGGACGTTATGGCGCTTCTGCAGATACGCCGGATCGTTGTAGGTCAGCCACACTTTTCCGTAGGCGTCCTGCCAGACAAGGGCTTTCAGCGGCAGGTCGATGCCGATGGTCGGCGTGGCCTGCATCAGGGGCGTCCCGCCCTTGGGATTACCGAAGATGAGCAGCTTGGTTGGGCGCATCTCCATGCCCAGTTTTGCGGCCTCGCCGCTGTGGTCCACGCGCGCGAAGACCATGATGTTCTTTTCCTGCAGGAGCGACTCCAGCTTCCGCAGCGTTTCCTCGACCGAATGCTTGCTCGGCAGATTGATGAGGCCGTGCGCGGTGTCCGTGCTCATGATGTCCCTTTCTGGAAACAGACGCCTATTCCGATGCCACGGTCACGTCTGCGGCTCCAACTCCTTGTGTGAAAATAACAGAGATGGGACAAACACCCTGGGATGTTGTGATTTTCGATTACGGCCGCGTCTTGAGCCAGTCGCCGACGCCTGCGGAATTACACGAGTTTGCGCGCCTGGTGGGCGTGGACGAACCGCCATTCTTTCAAGTTTATTCCGACACGCGAGACGAATATGACTGCGGCCGGTTCGATTGCCATCAGCACTGGCAGCACTTCGCCCGCACGGCCGGTATTTCGCTGGCCCGCGAGCATGTTACCCGAATTGTCGAGTTCGAGAATCGCCTGTGGGTGCGTGAGGATGCGGCGACACTAAAGCTGGCTCGCGAGATCCAGTTGCTGGGCATGCGTACGGCGATTCTTTCCAATATGCCGGCCGATCTGCTCGGGGAATTGCGTGGCGCGTTCGCTTGGCTGGATGAATTCGAGACTCAGATCTGGTCCTGCGAGCATGGCGTCATCAAGCCGGACGCCGAGATTTACCGCCGATGCCTGGATGCGCTTGGCTGTGAGCCGCAGCGGGCGCTGTTCTTCGACGATCGTCCGCGAAATGTGGAGGGCGCGCGAGCGGTGGGAATGGAAGCGCACGTGTTCGAGTCCGCGGAGCATGCGCGGGAAATTGTGCGGGCGGGTGTGCAAGCAGATGTCGGGACTTAGGTATAAAACTCAACGCTCAAGCCTTCTCGGAAGATTGTCATCACGGGCGTATTCGGTGTCCCCAACGAGGATCGAGTTTGCACTCGCTGGGGTTGGAGAAGCAAGGGATCTGTGTACGTCCGCGTCGTGGGAAGTTTTCCGGAAGGTAGGAAAGCAGATCCCTCCTTGCCCTGAAGGGTTCGTCGTGATGACAATTTCAAGGTGTTAGGTATTTGGCGGCAATTGTCCGGCGAGAACTGACCAGAAATTCAAGCGAGGGAACTCCAGCCGGAGGCTAACAATCAGAAACAAACGCCGTCACCAATCCGTACTATCCTGAGTCGGACCCTGCTTGCCGGAAGACGCAATGGTTTCCACCTCCTCGAACCCTCGCAGCTCAGACATTCAGAAACCCGTTGCGCCGTGGTACGCCACTGGTTTCGGCATCGTGCTGTTCATCGCGGGACTGCGCCTTCTGCTGCATCTTCTAACCGCGAACCGTTACGGCGTCTTTCGCGATGAAATGTACTACCTGGATTGCGCGCAGCATCTGGACTGGGGCTATGTCGACCAGCCGCCTGTAATCGCCTTGATCGCATGGTTCACGCGGCATGTTTTCGGAACATCTCTGCTTGCTATCCGACTGCTGCCCGCTCTTGCTGGCGCCGGTACCGTCGCGTTCACCGGATACATCGCTCACCAGCTTGGAGGAAAGCGCTACGCCATGGGCTTGGCAGCGGTGGTCGCGGCGCTGTCGGCCGTATTCGTCATCAACGGACATCTGCTCACCATGAACGTCTTCGAGCCGCTTATCTGGATGGGTTGCGCCTCGGTCGTCATCCGCATTATTCAGACCGGCAATCAGAAGTTGTGGCTGTGGTTCGGCGTGCTGGCGGGCATCGGCCTGGAAACCAAATACTCGATGGCGGTGTACGGGCTGGGCATCTTGGTCGGCGTACTGCTGACGCGGGAGCGGCGTGCGCTGACGCAACGCTGGATCTGGCTGGCGGGCTTCGTTGCTTTCCTGATCTTCCTGCCGAACCTGCTGTGGAACATTCATTACCATTGGCCATTCGTCGAGCTGATGCACAACATCAAAGCCGAGGGGCGCGACGTAGTGCGCGGACCGCTGTCCTTCATGCTGGAGCAGACGCTGATGGTGAACCCCTTTGCGCTGCCGCTGTGGTTGGGTGGGCTGGCGTGGCTTTTCTTTGGGCGGGAAGGGAACCGCTATCGGCTGTTAGGTTGGGCGTACGTGGTTGAGCTGGGTGTATGGATAGCGCTGGGCGGAAAAGATTATTACGCGGCGCCTGCGTATCCCATTCTGTTTGCGGCTGGCGGTGTGGCAGCCGAACAGTGGATTGAGCGCACGCGGCGCGAGTGGCTGAAGCCGGCAATCATCGTCGTATTTCTTGTCTTATCGCTGCCATTTTTGCCGTTCATTGCACCGGTGCTTCCGGTTGACACCTACTTGCGTTATCAGGATGCCCTTCACTTCTCGCCGCCCGTGAGCGAGCACGGACACGAGGCTTCGCCGCTGCCGCAATATTATTCAGACGAATTGGGCTGGGAGCAGCTGGTAGTGGAGGTTGCGCGCGCGTATCACAACTTGCCGCCCGAGGTTCAGGCGAAGACCGCGATCCGCGTCGACAACTTTGGCGAGGCAGGCGCAGTGGACCTGTTCGGCCCGAAGTATGGCCTGCCTCCGGCAATCTCCGGGCATCAGAATTACTGGCTTTGGGGGCCGCGCGGCTACACCGGCGAGAGCATGTTGCTGGTCGGCGAAGGCCGGCCGGAACACTTGCCGCAATATTTCGCTCACGTGGAGAAAGTGGGCCATTTCGAATATCCGCTTGCGCTGGAGGAGACCGACATCTATTGGGGCCAAGGATTGAAGTGGAAGCTGGCGGATGTGTGGGGAGAGGTCAAGCGGTGGCGCTGAAAAGGCAGGGGCTAGGGGTTAGGGGCCAGGGTCTAGGGAATCGTTGATCGTCGATCGTTGATTGTGGGTCGTTGATCGTGAATCGTGTTTTGCCTTGTATCAGGGCACGACCTTTAGTCGTGCCGAACACCGCCAAGTTAGCAGGGTTTTACCCTCTGCATACTTACGGGCAGCGCTGAAGCCCCGGCCATCAATCGATCGCGCCAAATGCTCTAGCTTATGGCCGACCAACTGAAAGCCGACGGCCGATTTCCTTTTGCCCGCAAGGTGCGGATAGCTGCTTCTGAACGCCGGGACTAACGTATGAGCATGCAAACCGAACTTCAGAACAAATGGCAGCATGTAGTGGCGCGCGACGCCCGCCAGGACGGGCGCTTCGTGTTCGCCGTGCGTACCACCGGAATCTATTGCCGCCCGTCATGCCCTAGCCGTCGTCCGCGGCGCGATTCGGTGGAGTTCTTCCCCAACCCGAATGAGGCGGAGCGTGCCGGGTATCGCGCCTGCCTGCGCTGCAAGCCTACCCAGGTTTCCGAGCAGGCTCGGTATGTCGCCAATGCCAGGAAGATTCTGGACGGTGCGGAGAGCGTCGTGACCCTGGCTGAACTCAGCAAAGGCGTCGGACTCAGTCCATTTCATCTGCAGCGCTTGTTCAAACGGGCAACCGGATTGAGCCCGCGCGAGTATCAATCGGCACGCCGGGTGCAGCAGGTGAAGAGCGGGCTGCGCAAGGGCGACGACGTAACGACCGCGCTTTACGATGCCGGCTTCGGTTCGTCCAGCCGCCTTTACGAACAGGCGCCCCAGCAGCTCGGCATGACGCCGGGAGAATACCGGCGCGGAGGAGCGGGAGCGAACATTCGTTACGCGATTGCTACGACCCCGCTGGGCCGGATGCTTGGTGGCCGCGACCGAGCGCGGGCTCTGCGCCGTGCGGTTTGGCGAGACGGCTGCCGTGCTGGAGCGCGATCTGCGCACCGAGTTTCACGCCGCCGAAATTCATCGCGACGATAAAGCGTTGCGCGAATACGTCGAGCCGCTGCTGGCGGCCATTCGCGGCGAAAACACGACCATCGACTTGCCGCTCGACATTCGCGCCACAGCCTTCCAGCGCAAGGTATGGGAGACGCTCCAGAAGATTCCCAGCGGCGAGACCCGCAGCTACACCGACGTGGCACGCGAGATCGGCGAGCCAAGCGCGGTACGGGCTGTAGCTCGCGCCTGCGCTTCCAATCCAGTTGCCGTCGCAGTGCCGTGTCACCGGGTAGTGCGCAGCGACGGGGAACTGGCCGGATACCGCTGGGGGATTGCGCGCAAGAAGAAGCTGCTCGAAAGAGAGCGATCGGCTTCGAATTGACAGGCTTGTTATCGGGCGGCCAGGAAGGTGAGCGAGGCAACTACGGAGAGGACAGCGGCGATTTGCACGAACAATTTGAGGCGGTCCAGTTCGTAATTACGCGCAGCGGACAAGGACGCCAGAAATAATCCCGTAGTGACCACGACGGCCACCATGAAGGCGATCATCGCGCCGCGCGCCCCTTTCAGGATGGCGACGAGCAGCAGAAGCGCATCGATCACATTGAGGAAGAGGATGAACCGCGGTGCCCGTTGGGTAACAGGTAGGTTGGTCCACATCAATCTTCTCCGGTCATAGATCTTCTCGGCTCCATAAGCGTGGAGAGGAAGAAATTACTGGTGGACTGAAGCATCTCAACAATACCCTAATTTAAGGCTCGCTGCAGTGGCGCGCAAACGCGGAGGCGCGCCAGCCTCGCGCAGCGGCTGGGAACCAGGACGTCCCTCCGGGCGCGGAATCTAAAGATAGCAGTCTTTTTAGCCGTCGGGCAGCTTCTCTGCTGCGGAGTGCTTCCAACCCATTGCCGTCCTCAAATTGTGCTTCCGATACTCAACATTGAAACGAGGTCCGGCAGAAGGCGGAATGATGGCTGGCGAAGAAGCAGATCAGGACAGCACGTTAACCAAGGTGGCCCGCAGCGTGGGATCGGCTCTGGGGACTGTGGCGTCGAAGGTGACCGACGCGGTGGGAGCGAAGCCGGAAGAGTCCATCGACGACCATGCGAAGTCGTCCAAGGCAAGTCCGAAAGAAACCAAAGCGGCCGTGAAGTCGACGGCCCAAAAAACAGCTCCCAGGAAGGCGACCAGCAGTTCGAAAGAGAAAGCTCTGGCACAGAAGAAGGCAAAACGAGCCAAGCACAAGCGCAAGCTGGGACGAAAGACGCGCGGCTAAATAGCCCTCTTACTCCCAACTGTCGGGTGCCCCACTCATTCGCGCCGTTCGAATGAGTGGGAAGCAGTCGCAGGCCCAGGTTTCTTCCTGCGCCGATAACAACAGATCCCTCGCTTCGCTCGTGATGACAACTGTTTCGAGGCAGCGGTCGATCTTTCGCTTTCCGGCCGGCCTATAGCTAGCATCGGTTATGCTCCCCAGTCTCACAATGTGGGAGGAAGCTCAAGCTTCGTGATAACATGCCCGCGCAACGAAAAGGCGGGTGGGCATGAGAATCGTGCGGACTTTTTTCTTTTTAGCTGCCATCATCTGTGCGGCGACGACTGCTTTTTGCCAGTTCAGCCCCGCCGCCGGAGGCCCGCTTCCCAGCGCAATCCAGGCCATCTTCGACAAGCCGATCTACGAGAACGCGACTTGGGGACTGCGCGTCGTCTCGGCCGACGGCACAGTGCTGATCGATTACAACCCGCGGCACAATTTCTTCCTGGGCTCGGTGCGTAAGGTCTTCTCGGTCGGCGAGCTGTTGAACGAGATCGGCGCGGACCATACCTACGACACGCCCGTTTACCGCACCGGCAACGTCGACAGCGCTGGCGTCCTGCACGGCAATCTGGTGCTGGTGGCATCGGGCGACCTGACCATGGGCGGTCGCACCAATCCTGATGGCAGCATCGCCGTCACCGACTTCGATCACAACGAAGCCGACTCGCTGGGAAATGCCGAGCTCACGGCGCCCGATCCTACGGCGGGCTATGCGCAGCTGGCGCAACAGATCGCGGCCGCCGGAATCAAGAAGGTTGCGGGCGATGTCATCGTCGACGACAGACTGTTCCAGCCGTGGGATTTCCGCGGAGAATTCAAAGTCTCGCCGATCTTCGTGAACGACGACGTGGTCGACCTGACCATCAATCCCAGCAAGGCGGGAACTCCGGCGTCGATCACCTGGAGACCGACCTCCGCCGCGTTCGACGTCAACAATGCATTGGTCACCTCCGCAGCCGGTTCGGCGTTCAACCTGAAGCTGGCGCCGGAGCTTCCGCAGTGCATCGGAACGTCCGGTTGTGCTGCCGCGGTGACTGGCAACCTGCCTGTCGACTTCAAGCCGCCTTTCACTAACAAGTTTCCGCTGGTACAGGTCTTCCGGATCGTCAACCCCACCAACTACGCGCGCACCATCTTCATCGAGAAGCTGCAGACGGCGGGTGTTTCGGTCGATACTCCCGCAGTGACGCAAAATGCAGCCACACTGCTGCCGGCGCGAAATTCCTATGCCGCCGACACCCGGGTTGCCGAGCTCAAAGGCTTGCCGTACGCCGATTACGCGAAATTCATTCTGAAGGTCAGCTACAACATCGGCGCTGACACCAGCCTGGTGCTGTGGGGCCTGACCCAGAAAGTGGACAACATGACCGACGCACTCGCCGTCGAACAGAAGAACCTGACCAGGAACTACGTGGTGCCGCCCGAGCAGTACCACTTCGTCGATGGCAGCGGCGGCGGACCTTCCACGGCCACCACGGTTGCGGTAACCCAGATGCTCATGGCACTGAGCAAGCGAACCCAGACGTTCCCGGTGCTTCTCGACGCGCTGCCGAATATGGGCATTGATGGCTCACTTGGTTTCGTAAACCAGTTTGAGTCCGATCCGACGCTCGCGGGCGCGAAGGGCCATGTCCGAGCCAAGCCCGGAACCTATGCCCAAGGTTCGGAGGCGGGGCTTATGATCAAAGGCCAGGCCTTCGGCGGATACATCGACGCCAAGAGCGGGAAGCGGCTGATCTACGAAGTGGTGGTCAACAATGTTCCCGTGAAGCAATTGATGGACCTGTTGCAGATCTTCCAGGATCAGGGAACCGTGTCGGCGATTCTGTGGCGGGACAACTAAACCGTTTCTCCGGTGCTCATGTAGTCGCCCGGCTCGCATTAACCTGCAACCTTGCCCGACTCACCCCCCTCCCCCTCCTGCGTGCAAATTCCAGTTGGCCGGGAATTTGCGTGTGAGTAAGGGCCCAAAGTATTCGCAGCATATGAGTTAAGGCCCAAAATCCTGTCCTCGTAGGCCTTAGCTTCAGCCAGGAGCTGCCGTGTTCTGGCCAATTGCGCCAGGCGCCGCCGTCGGCGAACCACCTCCAGATGGAAGTAGCAATAGCTCTTCTTCCGCATCGCGGGCGAGCCGCAAAGCTCGCCGTTGTCCTTCGTGTGCTGACAAAATCTGAAGAGGCGCATAGTCCCATGCGACCCCAACAATCGCGAGAGCAGCGATCCTTGGGACTTCGAATGACCGCAAACGAAGAGCGGCCCTCTCTCAAGCTAGCGAAGTTGTCGAGGAGAAGTCTGTGACGACGACGAAAATCGGGGATTACGAAGGTACATGTCCGAAGGAGCTATGGATGAGTGGGTTTCCAGGGAATCGTAATAACTCAACGGGCGTCTCATATTTGTAGAGTTCTATATGGCAGAAATACAAAACGCCCACTGGGGGCGTCATGTAAGCCATTGATTTTTATGGCGGGGTCGACGGGACTCGAACCCGCGGCCTCTGCCGTGACAGGGCAGCGTTCTAACCAACTGAACTACGACCCCGCTACTCTGCGGTAGCGGTACCCGCTTCTTGCACGCTCGCCGTTGCAGCGAACGATTTTGATTGTAACAGATACAGCGAAGGCCGTCAGATGCCGGAGCGAGGGTGCGTCGAAGAAATTACTGCAATCCACCGCAGGCACAGCAGAACCAAGCATCGCTCCCCGCTTTGCGTCTTGAGGGGGATGTCGCCTCAGTTTGTTTAGATAAGCTTGAAAGGAACATAATCTGCCGTGGATCTGTGTTCAAGGTGTCTGACTTAAATCTCTTGCTGGGGGCATGGGTTGCGGGGCTGAGCCTCTGCCCCAGAATTTCGGCGTGGAAGAAATTCCGCGTAAGCAGCTGACTTGTAAGATGGTGGGCAGTGCAGGGCTCGAACCTGCGACCTCCTGCTTGTAAGGCAGGCGCTCTAACCAACTGAGCTAACCGCCCGCGCAGCGCCTTGTCCGCGCCTGGCAACGTCTCTCGAGTTTACATGAGCGAATTTCGTCGAGCAAACGCAGAGGTCATGCGCGCTGCGTGAATTCAACCAGTAACTGCAAGCGCTGAAGCGCGTGGCCGCTGTCAATGGCGTAGGCTGCCAGGGGAACGGCCTCGCCAATTCGGTCAGCCAGACCGGCGGCAACCAGTGCGGCGGCGGCGTTTAAGAGCACGACATCCCGCCGGCAAGAGCGCTCTCCGCCGAGAATGGCGCGGATGATGGCAGCATTCTCCTGGGCATCGCCGCCGGCGAGTTGATCGAGTGTCGCGCGTTGCAATCCAAAATCATCTGGAGAAACTTCGTAGACGCGCACCTGCCCGTTGCGAACTTCGGCAACTTTGCTCGGTCCGGTGATGGTGATTTCATCCAGGCCGTCATGCCCGTGAACCACCAGAGCGCGCTGCAGACCGAGTTCGTTGAGCGCAGCGGCAAGCTTCTCGACCAGGTCAGCCGAATAGACGCCAACGACTTGCGCAGAGGCCTGCGCCGGGTTGGTCAGAGGTCCGAGCAGATTGAAGACGGTGCGCAAGCGCAGCTCGCGCCGAACCGGCTGGACGTACTTCATGGCCGAGTGCATCGCGGGAGCGTATAAAAATGCGATTCCGGTTTGATCGAGGCAAGAAGCAATTCGCGACGGCGGCAAGTCGATCTTTACGCCGAGCGCTTCTATGACGTCGGCTGAGCCGCACTTGGAGCTGATGCTTCGGTTGCCATGTTTCGCGACCCTGACGCCGGCGCCGGCGATTGTCAGAGCGGTCGCGGTCGAGATGTTGAAGGTTCCGCTGGTATCGCCGCCGGTTCCGCAGGTATCGACGAGAGCGTCGCGTCCGGTGCCGCTCAGGTCGAGCGCCTCGCCGTCCTCGGAGGTGAGAGGAGTCGCCTCGGCGCGGATTGCCTGGGCGAAACCAACAATTTCTTCGACGGTTTCGCCCTTCATGTGGAGAGCAACCAGGAGTGCTCCGATCTGAGCATGAGTGGCTTCGCCGCGCAGGATTTCCGACATGACCGCGCGCGCTTCTTCGCGGCTAAGAGAAGAACACCGATTAGCGACTTTATGGAGCGCGTCGAGGATCATGGAGCTGCGAACCGTCTGCCCAGCTAGATTAGCATTCGGTGGAGCCTTGAAAGGTTAACGGAGGCAGGAGACCGGGAACGTGCGATATTACTAGGGTGAAGTTAGCCACTGCTATTTTCGGCGGAATACTAGTCCTGAGTCTGTGTTCGGTTGGTGGCGAGGCGCAGAGTGCGTATCTGGGCATCGATCGAAACGACTATCCCGGCGATGCCGCGATGAAGACCATGCGCGGGACGTTCGCTTTTACGGGATATTGGCTCAACAATCCGCCAGGCGAAGACCGCAACAACTGGCACGGCAATCGGGCGAGAATCGAAGCCATGGGATACGGCTTCCTCGTTTTGTTCAATGGCCGCGAATACGCCCATCTGAAAGCTTCCGGCAATGCCGCACGTGTGGGTACGGGCGACGCTGCGGCGGCGGTGCAGGCTGCCCAACGAGAGGGCTTTCCCAGAGAGTCTGTTATTTTTCTCGATCAGGAACAGGGCGGCCGCATGTTGCCCGAACAACTGGCTTACATTCTGGCATGGGTAGACGGCGTGGTTCACGGCGGGTATCGGGCAGGAATTTATTGTTCGGGGATTCCGTTTCAGGAGTCGAGCAGCGTGTCAGTGGTGACGGCAAGTGATATCCGGGAACACGCCGGAGGGCGCGCCATCCAGTTCTTCGTCAGCAACGACAAGTGCCCTCCAGCGGGCGGCTGCGTTTTTCCCAAGCCGTCGCCGAATCCCGGCCAAAGCGGAGTGAAGTTTGCGGACGCGTGGCAGTTCGCGCAATCGCCGCGGCGTCCGGAGATGACCGCTGCGTGCCGGCAGACCTATGCGAAGGATAACGAATGCTACCCGCCCGGCATTGTGCCGGCGTCGGGAGTTCACGTCGACGTGGATACCGCAACCTCGGCCGATCCGTCGCACGCGAGGACACGTCAGCGTTGACAAGAAAACAGCACCCAAGTTCGACCGGGATTGACCAGGCTGCTGCACTCTTGCGTGCCGGCAAGCTGGTCGCATTTCCCACGGAGACGGTGTACGGCCTGGGGGCCAACGCGCTGGATGCTCTGGCCGTGGCGCGGATCTTTGAAGCAAAAGGACGGCCGACGACAAGCCCGATCATCGTTCATGTAAGCAACTACGACATGCTGCGCTCGGTGGTGGCAGAGTGGCCGCAGGCAGCGCAGGACCTGGCTCAAAAGTTTTGGCCGGGACCGTTGACTCTGGTGCTAAGAAAGCAGCCTGCGGTGCCGGCGCTGGTGACTGCCGGTCTTGAGACTGTCGGTGTGCGTATGCCGTCGCATCCGGTTGCGCTGGCACTCATCGAAGCCGCAGATCTTCCCGTGGCCGCCCCGAGTGCTAACCGCTTCACGCAACTTTCGCCGACCACTGCGGACCATGTGAGGCAGGGCCTTGGCGACCGCGTGGATTACATCCTGGACGGCGGCGCTTGCACGGTCGGAATCGAGTCGACGGTGCTGTCGCTGGCCGGTGCGATGCCCGTGCTGCTGCGGCCAGGAGGCGTCTCACGCGCACAGATGGAAGCGGTAATTGGGCGCGTCGTGCAGCAGCTTGAGCCGGCGACCACCGCGCATCCGTCGCCGGGAATGCATCCGCGGCATTACAGCCCTCGCACGAAGCTGCTGCTGGTGCGTGAGGGCGAGGTTCCGCAAGAGGGAAGCGGAGCCTATTTGCAGTTATATTTGCCACCGAAATCAGAGGTGCGGAAGATCGTACTGATGCCCGCCGATGCCGAGAAATATGCGGCGCAGCTTTACGGCGAGCTGCACGAGCTCGACTTGGAGGCGTTTGACTGGATCGCAGTTGATAGCCCTGACGAAGATCCCGAGTGGGATGCGATTCGTGATCGGCTGAGACGAGCCGCTTCTTCCGGAACTGCAATGCCACGCTGAACGTCGATCTCTAATTACCGCATTGACTTCACCTCCATCCAATCCGCGGCAGAAACCGACATCCACCGGCCTATTACGGCAGGTCGGCCTGTTCGACGCCACCATGATCGTGATGGGCGGCATTGTCGGCGCGGGCATCTTCATCAATCCGTATGTCGTCGCGCAACAGGTGCACACGCCGGTCATGATCCTGGGCGTCTGGATCATTGGCGGCGTCATCGCCATGCTGGGTGCGTTTGTCTATGCGGAACTGGCGGCGCGAAGACCCGAAGTCGGCGGGCAATACGCGTACCTGCGCGAAGCGTTTCATCCCGTGGTCGGATTTCTGTATGGATGGGTGCTGTTACTGGTGATCCAAACAGGCGGCATGGCGGCGGTAACGGTGACGTTCGCGCGCTACCTGCTGGAACTAACCGGCTGGCAAATCTCTGAACGGCTGATCGTCGTGGTGACGATCGTGCTGCTGACCGTGGTCAACTGCCTGGGCGTAAAGCTGGGAAGCCGTATGCAGAGCGTGCTGATGCTTCTGAAGATTGCGGCCATCGCCGGATTGATCGGCGCAGGATTGTTTCTGGTGCGATCTCCGCAGCCGATGTTGCATCCGGTGCTGGATCGCGCTCCGTCCTTCGACTTGCTGACAGCGGTCGGGGCGGCGATGGTTCCAGTGCTGTTTGCCTTTGGTGGCTGGCAGACAACGAACTTTATTGCGGAAGAAATTAAAGATCCGCGCAGAAATCTGTCACGAGCGCTGGTGCTGGGCGTGGCCGGCGTGATTGTTTTGTATGTCGGGGTTAATTTTGTTTGCGTGCGAACGCTAGGGGCGCAGGGGCTGGCCGACACGCGGGTGCCGGCGACCGCTGTAATGCGGGTCGCAATGGGCGATTCAGGTGCGCGGCTGATTGCGCTGGGAATCACGGTGTCGACACTGGGATTTCTGAGCCAATCGGTCCTGACCGCCCCACGCGTTTATTTTGCGATGGCGCGTGACGGCCTGTTCTTTCGTAGTGTCGCCGAGGTCACGAAGCGTACTCATGTGCCGGCGCTGGCAATTGTGCTGCAAAGCATCTGGACCATCGTGGTCGCACTCTCTGGCCGCTATGACCAGATCCTGAATTACGTTGTGTCGATGGACTTCTTGTTCTTCGGGCTAACGGGGTTGAGCCTGTTTGTCTTTCGCAGGAGGGGAACCAAGGCTGGAGATGCGCCGGATGGTTACCGCGTGCCTGGACATCCGTTCACCACCGCTGTGTTTGTGTTGGCAGCATGGCTGGTGGTCATCAACACCATCTACAAATATCCTAAGAACAGCCTGCTTGGAATGCTTGTTATGCTGCTGGGGCTGCCCGTCTATGCGTTCTGGGCAGCAAAGAAGAAGACTGGAGAAGAAAAGATCTGATGGCATCGCGTACCCATGCCGGCTCGGCTTACATGGAATTCGCCAAGCTCCGATCGGCCGCTGAATACAACCTGGCCACCAGCGGCATCATGAGCTATCCGCTGGCGGAGCTTCCGGCGAAGCTGGAAGACCTGGAGATCAATGGACCAACCTTGTACGGCTATGCTCCATTGCTGGAGCGGCTGGCCGCGCGGAACGGAGTGTCGACAGACTGCGTGACTACCGCGGCAGGAACGTCAATGGCCAATCATCTGGCACTGGCGGCCACACTCGAGCCGGGAGACGAGGCGCTGGTCGAACATCCTACGTATGAGCTGCTGGTGAATACGCTGCAGTATCTCGGAGCCGGAGTGCGTTACTTCGAACGGCGCATGGAGAATAGCTTCCGCGTCGATCTGGAAGAGATAGAGCGCAAGATGACACCGAAGACTCGGCTCATCATCCTGACCAACCTCCACAATCCCACCGGAGCGTATCTCGACGAGGCCACGTTGCGGGCGGTCGGGAACCTTGCCAGAAACCACAAAGCCTACGTACTAGTGGACGAGGTATATCTGGAGGCGATGTACGAGCAGCGGCCGCAGCCGGCGATCCATCTGGGCGAGCAGTTCGTGGTGACCAGCAGTTTGACGAAGGCGTTCGGACTAAGCGGACTGCGTTGCGGATGGATCTTGGCAAATCCGGAGCTGACCCGGCGCATGTGGCACATCAACGATTTGTATGGCGTGAATGCTGCATTTCCGGCGGACTTGCTGAGCGTGATCGCGCTGGACAATCTGGATCGCGTTTCGATGCGGGCGAAGAAGTTGCTGGAGGCGAATCGGCCCGCGCTTGACGCATTCCTGGAATCGAGGAGCGACCTCGAATGTTTCCGACCGGAGTTCGGAACCATCGTATTCCCCAAGCTGCTTCGCGGGAGTGTAGAAGTGCTGGATCGGTTGTTGCGCGAGAAATACCAGACAGCGATTGTTCCTGGCAGCTACTTCGACATGTCCCGGCACTTCCGCATCGGAATAGGCGGCGAACCGGAGATGACCCGAGTGGCGCTGGAGCGGTTGGCCGCAGGGCTTGATGAGATGAAGACGCTCTGAGTCGGCGATCCCTAAGCGAATGCTGAGCCAGGATGAACGGTGCCCGTTTTCGCAGCCGCGCCGTTCTTTGTATAATGATGAGGTTGGTTGGCTCAACCTGTAGCCAACGCGTTTCCACCTGCCTCTGTGGGGCTATAGCTCAGCTGGGAGAGCGCATCGTTCGCAACGATGAGGTCGTCGGTTCGATCCCGACTAGCTCCACCAAATCCTTCAGCAATTTACAGGCCGCATTTTCCAATCACCTCCATTTACGTTGCACTCGCGTTCGTCCCATGAGCGGCATCCTGCGCCACCGGTGGGCATCCATAATGAATGGAGCATCTGCGTCGCGATAACATTCGCGAGCGGCAGGGCAAAGCGCTCTCCTAGCCAGGACGTAAGGAGGGCCTGAGCCGCGATGAGTGCACCACGCGATTGGGGGTGAATATGGCGAGAGTCGAAGGCGTCAATCCGGAGCAAACCTCGTTCTTGATGCGAGAGGTGTTCAAGAAAGTGCGCAAGATGCTGGGCCGCGACCTGACCCCACAGAAGATCACGGCTCGAGTACCGCGGGTGTTCTGGGCCTTTACACTTCCCGAATGGCTGCTGGGCCAGAAGGCACGGGTTCCGCAACGGCTGCGGTCACTGGTGTTGCTCCGAACGGCGGTGCGAGTGGGCTGTCCGTTTTGAATCGACGCTAATTCTGCCGGCGGCAGAATGTTCGGATTCAGCGACGAGGAGATTAGCGCGATCCGCGAAGGCAGGCTCGAAGGGTTTGCGCCGCCAGAGCTTGCGTTGCTGCGCATGGCGGATGCTATGGCGGATACGCCGTCGAATGTGAGCGACGAACTCTACGACGAGCTGCGCCGTCATTATTCCGAGGAGCAACTGATCGAACTCGCAGCCAGTGCGGCGCAGGAAAACTTTCGGGCGCGTTTCAACCGGGTATTCGACGTCGGAAGTGACGGGTTATATCGCAAGGGGCTCCATTTTAAGGAGCGTCCGGCCGCGTGAGGACAATGCACTCCGGCGCGGCAGGACCGAGACCTCGCACTCGCGGGCGACGTCACAAAATGTGGGCTGATCATGCATCTAGCGAGTGGGGCATGCCGCTGCCACGCCCCACTCGTCTGATGGTTCCGTAGGCGATCGTCTACTGGTTCTGCGCGGCCATCTTCTTGTCGAGTTGCTGCTTGATGACCTCCAGGTTGAAGCTGGCGCCCTTCTGCATCGGCGGGAACTCGAGTGCGCTCTGGGCGAGTTTTCCCACTTCCTGCTGAACATACACAAAGCGCCAGAACTGCTACTTGAGAACTACTGGCAAAAATACCAGTAGCATTACAACTTTATTGCAATGTTCATCTCGAATTCATCAAAGGTTAGATTTTCGGTAATACCTGACTTACGGCAGGTTAGGGAAGCGATTTGGAGCCTCGTCGAAAAGCGGAAACCAACTCAACCAGCCAATAGAGAAAAGGAATCAGAAACCGTTTGTACGGGCTTCCAAGAGAGATAGGTCTGGCTTTCCTCTGTGCCGGGTTGACGTCCAAAGGGAGAACACGAACGCAGGGCGGCTTGCCGTTTCTTGATAACAGCGGGTTACGGCTTATCCCAGTGCGATCTTCGGAGCAAGCATTACTGAAAACATAGGAGGGCTTCGTGAACAAGTGGTCCATACAAATCTTGCTATTGGTTTTATTGAGTACACCGGCGCTGATGGCGCAGGCCGCGTCCGACGACGGCCTATTTCAGGGGTACGACGGAGAGTGGATGCATGTTTCCCAGCAGCTTGTGGCATTGGCGGAGGCGACTCCGGCAGACAAGTTCGCGTGGAGGCCGGCGCCGGGAGTTCGCTCGACCAGCGAAGTCTACATGCACATCGTGTTCGCGAACTTCTATCTGCTGAGCTTGACCGGACCGAAGATGCCTGCCGATTTTAACCACAACATGACGACGACAGTGACCTCGAAGCCGGAAGTGATCAAATGGCTGAAGCGATCGTTGGAAACGGTAAAAGAAGCCCATCAAGCTGAGACCGCGAAAGACTTTGCACGAAGGGTCAAGGCGAACAACCTGGACGCGACGGTAGATGGGGTGTATCTACGCATCCTCGTCCATGACAATGAGCACATGGGTCAACTAGTCGCGTACGCACGCATGACCGGCGTGGTACCCCCATGGTCAAAATAAGAATCATGCATTGAGGGTGTGCCCGACGGCGTGGAGCCTCGCCCCGATTAGCGCAGGCATCAGTTATTTGTGAGCCGGCAGGCTGGGAGCTGCCGGCTACTCGGTTTCCCCCTTCCGAAACACGTCGATCAGAACAGAGCTTGACATCGCTCTGTTATTTCGATAATAGTAGAAATATAGAAAGCAGGAAAAAGGATGACAGGGCAAAGCGACTCTGCGCAAGTCACTCGTTATGCCGATATGTTGTCGGCGATGGGCACCGAACCTCGGTTGCGCATCATGCGGCTACTTCTTTCGGCTCACCCCAACGGGATGGTAGTCGGGGACATCGGGAGCGAGCTGGATATTCCCAGTTCGACACTCTCCCATCATCTGGAAAAACTCAAGAACGAGGAACTCATCAAGGTGCGTCGCGAGGGAACCTTCCTCTGGTACAAAGCGAGCACAGATGCTCTTGAGGAGCTGCTCGGCTTTCTCTACGCCGAATGTTGCACGCGCAACAAGGCTGTCAAACCTGAACGGATCATAAAGCTTTGTAAGTAAGGAGAAGTCGGATGAGTACGGAAAACATCAAGGAAGTGGTTCGGGAGAAGTATGGGCAAGCTGCCTTACGTGTTCAAACCGGCGGCAGTTCCTGTTGCGGCGCGGCAGCGGCTCTGGACGGCTGCTGCGATCCAATTACGACCGGCCTCTACGACGACTCTCAATCGCAGCAGATACCGGAAGAAGCTCTTAGGGCATCGCTCGGCTGCGGTAATCCCACGGCGTTGGCTCAGCTTAACCAGGGAGAAACCGTTCTGGATCTGGGATCGGGCGGAGGAATCGATGTTCTGTTGTCGGCGAAGCGGGTCGGAGCTGGCGGTAAAGCTTATGGCCTTGACATGACCGATGAGATGCTGGCGCTTGCCCGGGAAAACCAGCGAAAGGCGGGCGTAACAAATGTTGAGTTTCTGAAGGGCGAGATCGAAAACATCCCATTGCCTGATAACTCGGTTGACGTGGTTATTTCAAATTGCGTCATCAATCTATCCGCCGACAAGAGCCAGGTATTGAGAGAGGCTTTTCGCGTATTGAAGCCCGGCGGCCGATTCGCCGTCTCTGACGTGGTCTTGCGCGGCGAGGTACCGGATGAAGTGCGAGAGAGCGTGCTGTTGTGGGTCGGTTGCATCGCGGGCGCGTTGCAGGATTCCGACTACAGCTCGAAACTCATGGATGCAGGGTTCGAAGCGATCGAGATCGAGCCAACACGGATCTACAAGATGGAAGACGCACGCGCTTTCCTCACCGGGGAGGGCATTGATGTGGACGCGATTGCTCCCCAGGTGGACGGCAAGTTTATGAGCGCATTCATCCGAGCTAGGAAACCGCTTGAGCGTTCGCGCCTGAGTTAGTGCTCGACAGGACTTCGATCACGTGGCGGACATCCTTGCTTTCAGCTTGCTGAATAAGCTTCAGGCCTTCGCCGCCTACGACGGGATGCAGAATCGCGCGGCCCTCGATTGATACCGCGAGATCAAGTCCGTCGATCGTGGCAGGCTGTAGAAGTGACGGTTCGATCGCCAGTCGCTCGGCGTTCAACCACGCAGCATCACGTGCAGCAACGAGATCGAAGTTCACAATCGAGGTTTCGGTACGTAAGCCGATCTTTTCTAAGTCGCCAATCAATGGAGAGACGGCGGCAATCTCGGAGGCCACCGTGCCTATCTGGGCTGCCAAAATCGCATTGATCTGATCGAAGTCGGCCTTGAGCTGGGGAAGTTGAGCTCCGGGACTGACCTGCGCTGCGGCGATACCGAGATCGAGGTTGATATGCGCGTTCATCCCCGATAGCAGCTGCTGCAGAATGAGAAGGCTGGCGTCGTCGCAGCCATGAAACGCAAGCATCCAGCTCCGGCTTGCCGTTCCATCCGCCTGATAGGCAGCCAGGGCGTCAAGATATCGTGACGCGAAGACTACATCAAGCCGCTCCATCAATGGGCCATTCTGAAAGCTGCCGTTCGAAATGCCGTCACGAACCGCAAGAGTCACGCGTCGATAGAGCACCGCGAAATAGCCCAGCCGGCTTTGCCTGTCGTAGGCCTGCTGAACAATTGCATTCAGCGCTGTGACTACATCGGCGATGGTCTGTAGAGACATACGGTTGAAACATCAACGTAGCACACCGGGCGAGCATATTTCGTCCTCGTTGCAGAGGGCAGAGGTTGGAAGTCCGGGCACGTTCACGGCGGCGCGATCGGCGGCGGTATCTCGCTCAAGGGCGATCTTGGCCCGGCGGCGTCAGGTGGTTCGGATCGCCGGATTCAACAAGGTAGAGCTGGCTAGCGGTCAAACGCAGCAACCGCCGCTGCCTCATCGTCCAGCACCTCGAATACGGTGTACAGCTTGGTGATTTGCAGCAGATCGCGAATCTTCCTGGTCAGTTTCAGCAGCTTCAACTCGCCGTCCTGCTTGCGCACGGAGGTAAAGGCACTCACCAGTTCGCCTACCCCAGAGCTATCGATGTAATTGACCCCGCCCATGTTGAGCAGAATCTTCTTCTGACCCTTGGCGAGCAGGTCTTTGACTGTATCGCGCAAAACCGAGCTGCCCTCGCCGAGTTCAATACGGCCACTCAGGTCAACCACCGTGATGTTGCCCGATATACGAGTGCTTGCCTTCATCCCCACGTTGATTCCTCCAAAACGCCCGGACGCATACCCGAAGCGACTCCGATGACCGGACTAATCCTTTAACCATTCTAATTCCGGGAGTCTGAGGCAAGCTTTACACAGCAGCGCCCGTTTGTCAGTGACTAAAAACAATCTCTCGAGGCAAACGCTCGCAGTAAGTCATCCGCAGGAAGGGTCGCGACGCTCGACGCGTCCGCAGGTGTCAGCGGGAAACGCTGCTGGTGTGGGGATTTTCGCGCCCTAAGGCTGGCCGACCACTACTCTTGCGACAGCCAGCATGCTGATCGCCTCTGCCGAGGGATCCTGGAGACGTTCGGAGCGTTGCAGGGCGGCGATAGGATCGACCTGCGCGGCGGCCTCGCTCACCTCCTGCACGATATCCGGCGCATTGGCGGAAAGGGAAGAACGATCGGACCATACCTCTTCGACAGACGAAAATGCGATGTCGAAGTAGTGGTCGGCCATAGGGCAAGCCAGTATATTAGCGGGCCAATATACATTCCAGTAAACATCCAGAGCTGGCATATTGGGGAATTGCATAGGGCCTTGGTACCTGAAGGTGTGTCGGATTATTGGTTGCCGCATGGTTTCGTCGGATTACCTTTTCGGTAACAAGCTAAGACTTTCCTCATCAGTTTGTTGCACCGTTATGCAGAATTAAGTTGTCGGCTAATGCTAACTGATATGTACTTCACGCCGAAGACGCGAATGGGAGGATCATCATGAAAGTAAGGCAACGGCTCGCACCGTCGATCTTCGGCGTACACCTATGGGCAAGAGTGGTGACGGTCGCGATAGCCGTGACCATTCTCCCGATGATCCCGACAGCGCGAGCGCAGAGCTTTGTTACGATTCACAGCTTTAGCGGTCCCGATGGCGCCGTGCCCGAAGCCGGCCTCTCGATGGACCGCGCGGGCAACTTATACGGCACAACCAGCGAAGGCGGCAACACCGCTTGTACCGATGGCTGCGGCACCGTTATTAAACTGACGCACAAGAATGACGGCTGGATACTCACCACCCTTTATTCCTTTAGCGGTTCCGACGGGGCGAACCCCGAAGCCAGGGTAATCATCGGACCTGACGGCAATCTTTACGGCACAACCGTTACAGGAGGCGCCTACGGCCAAGGCACCGTCTTCAAGCTCACTCCCCCCGCGACGATCTGCCGCGCCGTCTCATGCCCGTGGTCGGAGGAGGTACTGTATTCATTTCAGGGCGTCGATGACGGAGAGCAGCCGCAGAACGCGGATCTAATGTTCGACTCCCGAGGGAACATCTATGGCACAACACCGTATGGCGGCGGCACCAACTGTCCATTCGGCTGCGGGATCGTATTCCAACTCACGCCCTCAAGCCACGGCTGGACGGAAACTGTTCTTCATCGCTTTACGAACAGTGTAGACGGCGCCATTCCCTACTCTGGGTTGGTATCCGATGCAGCGGGGAACATGTATGGCACGAACTATGTGGGAGGAGTATACGAAATGCGTTCTGCCCAGAATGGCTGGCAGGTAGAAATTATCTCTGGTGTGTCTTACCCCTATGGCGGCGTCATTTTCGACAGTGCGGGTAACCTATACGGCGTTAATCAGCAGGGTGGATGGGTTTACGAACTCACCCCACATGAACCCACATGGACCTCTAACACGCTATATAACTTCAGTTCGTATTTTGGATCGCTTGCCAGTCTTACTTTTGATCAAGCTGGAAACCTTTACGGCACGCTGCTCGGCGACGGACCCGAGGTCTTCAAACTCACTCCTGCCAACGGCCAGTGGACGGTCACGGGCTTCTCCGGCTCGGACGGCATCTCTCCTTATGGAGGGGTGATCGTCGATGCAAACGGGAATGTCTACGGGACAGCCAGCGCCGGAGGTACGGGATGTGATGGCTATGGTTGCGGCCTAGTGTTCGAGATCACGCCGTAGCTGAGACCTCTGCCAGGTACGTTGCCCCGAGACTGGCGCATCCGGTCTCATAAACAACCGCGGTCAGCTTGCGCGCCCACGCCCGAGGGCCAGAACCCGCAGCTTCCTACCTCCTGTCCATCGCCACGTAGTGATTTGGATACGCCGGACCGTGGTAGTCCGCCCGCGGTCGGATCAAGCGATTGTCGTTGAGTTGCTCGATCACATGGGCTGTCCAGCCTCCGACGCGCGAGACCGCGAAGACCGGTGTGAACAGGTCGATGTCGATCCCCAGCGTGTGATACGTAGACGCGGAATAGAAGTCGACATTCGCGTTCAACTTGCGGTCTGCGACGATAAACTCTTCGATCTTGCGCGAAATCTCGAACCACTTGGCATTGCCGCTCGACCTGCCGAGGTCCTGCGACATGCGGCGCAGGTGCGTCGCCCGGGGATCTTCGGTGTGATAAACGCGATGTCCGAAACCGGGGATCTTCTTCTTCTGCGCCAGCATGCCTTTGATGTAGTCCACCGGATCGGCGCCGGAAGTCTCAATTGCCTCGAGGATGCGAAACACAGCTTCATTGGCGCCGCCATGCAGAGGCCCCTTAAGCGCGCCAATCGCGGCGGTAACGGCCGAGTGCATGTCACTGAGGGTCGCCGCAACCACCCGCGCCGCGAAAGTTGAGGCGTTAAGTTCGTGGTCGGCGTGCAGGATCAGAGCAATGTCGAAAGCGCGTTCAGCGGTATCGCTCGGAATTTCGCCGTTGAGCATGTGGAGGAAGTTTCCCGCATGCGAGAGCGAACGATCAGGCTCAACCAAAGGCTTGCCCTTGCGGATGCGATCATAGGCCGCCACGACATAGGCCAGCTGTGCGGTCAAACGAATGGCCTTGCGCACGTTGGCTTCGTGATCGTTGACCTTCTCTTCGGGATCGTAAAATGCCAGTGCCGAGATGATGGTGCGCAAAACATCCATCGGCAGGGCGTGCTTCGGCGCCTGGTGCAGCAGGCTGATGATGGACGCGTCGAGTTTGCGCTCACGCGCCAGGTTCAGCTTGAGTTCCTGGAGCTCGGAGCGATTCGGCAACCGGCCGAACCAGAGCAGGTAGCAAACTTCTTCAAAGGTCGAATGGTCGGCCAGTTCGTGAATGTCGATGCCGCGATAGGCGAGTACACCTTGATCGCCGTCGATGTAGCAGATACCGGAGTTGGCTGCAGTAATGCCTTCCAGGCCCTTGGGCCCCTGCACCGTCGTAGACATGAATACCTCGCGCGGCCGTGAACCGCAGTCAAAATGAGGGCTGGTTGCACGCTGCGGGAGAAGTGTCGCGCTGGAGGTGCAACTTCTATTTATACGCTTTCAGTTTGGGGCGAGTCCATCACACCTCAGGGTGATAGAGTGGCCTTTGCTCGCTGTGGCAGGGAACTGGGAGGTGGCTGATTCAAGGCCTTCTTTGGTGTTGAGTTGGAATTCTGCAGGCCCGAGTTCTGTACTGATTTGGCCAGTAGTTCGAACTAAAGCTACGCTTGAACGGATTCCGCGGTCCTGATTCGGTAGGTCCATCGAGCTCCTTCCATCCCCCGAAACCTTGCGTACATGTACTCTGAAAATGAGTTCGTCACTCTGGTGCTCACGGCGTAGGCCGTAAGGGCGTCCAAGCACCCCGAAAGATGCCGTATATGAAATGCGGACTCCAAAACCCTCAGGCACTGAATTCCTGCACAAGAGAGGTATTGCCCATGAAAACGCTTCGCTTCCTGATAATGCCGTGCATCTTGTTACTCGCCGCGCTCTGCAGCGCACAATCGACGCAAATGAATCTGCCGCGACAGAGCCAGAAGGCGACGGTCATGCAGCGTATCGGCATCACCGACGTCACCATCGTTTACCATCGCCCGCTGGTAGATGGCCGCAAAATCTGGGGCGGACTCGTCCCCTATGGAGAAGTTTGGCGCGCGGGTGCGAATGAGAATACGACCATCACGTTCCCCAACGATGTGACCATCGAGGGCAAATCGCTGGCGGCCGGAACCTATGGTCTGCACATGATTCCCAATCAGGATGAGTGGACCATCATCTTCTCCAACATGCACACCGCGTGGGGAAGCTTCAGCTACAAAGAAGGCGAAGACGCACTTCGCGTCACCGTGAAGCCGCAGACCGCTGACATGCACAACGCGCTGACCTACGACTTCGATCAACTGACGCCCGATTCCGCTGTGGTGGTGATGAGCTGGGACAAGGTCGCGGTGCCGTTTAAGGTTTCGGTCGACGTAAACAAAGTGGTGGAGGCAAGTCTGCACAACCAACTGCGTGGCCTGTCGCAGTACACGTGGGACGGCTGGGACGACGCCGCGACTTACCTGGTGGACAACAAAGTCGATCTGGACGAGGCACTGAGCTACGAAGATAAATCCATCCAGAACGAAGACCGTTACGAAAACGAGATGACCAAGTCGCGGATCCTGGCGGCGCTCGGCAAGGCCGCAGAAGCCCAGCAGGCGAAAGACAAAGCGTTGTCTCTGGCGAATGCCGGGCAGCTCTACGGCTACGCACGGCAACTGCAGAAAGAGAAAAAAGACGACCAGGCCTTTGCTATCTACCAATCGATGGCGAAGAAGTTTCCTGACTACTGGCTCTCGCACGCGGGACTGGCACGAGTAGCATGCGGCTCCGGGAACTACACCGAGGCCACCAAACAGATGGAGATGGCGCTGGCTGGCGCTCCTGACGGAGCCAAGGCGGGCGTGCAGAGCCTGATCAAGAAGTTGCAGGCGCAACAGAACATCAACCAGTAGGCGGCTGCTTGCCGTCTCGAATTCAGCGTCCGCCGTTTTGGTATGTCCATTCTCCCAGCGTGCGGACGCGAAGTCGGGGACCTGTTTTCCAGGCCAGTGGAAAGCAGGTCTCTGGACTTGTAGGACGCTACGACGCCCGCAACTGGAATGTTTCCCGACATCATCTTCTTCCCTGGAGATAGAGATATGCGCAGAACCTGCTTGTTCTTTGCCTTGATTTTGTTTTTCTACGCGCCGTGCATGCCGGCGCAGACGGATTCTGGAGGAATGAAAGCTTCCTCTGCGACGGTCGCACACGACGGGCAGCATGATTTTGATTTTGAGGATGGAACCTGGAAAATCCACTTGAAGAAACTCGATCACGCATTGACCGGCTCGAACACTTGGATTGAATTCGATGGCACATCGACGACCCAAAGATTGTGGGATGGTGCCGCTCATCTGGAGCAGTTTGAGACCGTCGGCACAACCGGCCATCTCGAAGGACTCACCTACAGGCTTTATCGTCCCGAGTCTCATCAGTGGTACATCTACTGGGTCAACCGCAAAGACGGCATCCTGGACTATCCGATGGTCGGCGAGTTCAAGAATGGAGTCGGCGTGTTTGTTAACCAGGAACCGCTGAACGGCAGGATGATCCTGGTTCGATTTATCTGGTCGGAGATCACCCCGAACTCTGCTCACTTCGAGCAATCGTTCTCGGACGATGGCGGCAAGACGTGGGAGGTGAACTGGATCACCGACCAGACACGCGTGAGCGGTACCACGGCAAAGGCACATTGAAGAAAGGGCTCTATTGTTCGGCTGCGGTATCTGCTGGCTAAGAGATTCGGCTGGCCAATGCAGCGACCGCAGCCGATGACAGGGGGCATGATGCAAACCATTTCCAGGCGGGAAGCTGTTCGCTTGTTGGGATCGGCCTCGGCCGCAATATGGCTTGCGACGCAGGCAGGCTTCGATTTGTCGTTGGCCTCGACGGCCTGGGCGAAGGATGATGCAACCCCGCCGCTTGCGCCTGGTGCTCCGACCTCGCCGGAGCGCATCGCCCTGATCAATACCTTCGATGAGAAATCCGCCGGCCTGGAGAAACGTTACGAAGCACGCTCTTACAAGAGCGACTGGACGATGCCGTATCGGCTGTTTCGTCCGGCGGCAGCGAGCGCAAAGCTGCCGTTGGTTGTGTATCTCCACGGCAGCGGCGGATTGGGCGACGACAACGAAAAGCAACTCGGTCTGGGCAATGTTTATGGAACCCGGGTGTGGCTGCTTCCGGAAAATCAGAAAAAGTTTCCGTGTTACGTCGTCGTGCCGCAGACGGATCGCGGATGGGCGCGATATGACTTCAAGAAAGACCCACCTCAGCAGATTGCCGGCCTGGGCGATGGAGCTCGCGTGGCGCTGGATATCATTAATGCCTTGTGCCGTGAGTTTGCCATTGATGAGCGCCGTATCTATGTAACCGGTCAATCGATGGGCGGAGCCGGAACATGGCACATAACCGCCCAACGGCCGAAGCTGTTTGCAGCTGCAGTCCCATGCTGTGGCAGTCCCACAATGGAGGATGCGGTGGCTTCGATGGGCACGCCTTTGTGGAACTTTCATGGTGCCGCTGATCAAACCGTTCCCGTGAGTTACTCCCGCGACCGCATTGCGGCGATACGGAAAGCTGGCGGTCATCCTCTTTACACCGAATACGCCGGTGTCGACCACAATGTCTGGCAGTGGGCCTACACCGAACCGGAATTGGTGAAGTGGGTATTCGCACAGCAACGGTCTGGATAGCGCGTAAATCGACATCGAAGAACCGAGGGTGAACCCGGGCCAGCGTCGGAAATACCAGACGTGACCCGGACACGGTTGATGGAACCAGGCTGGCTGGCGTCCGCAACGGCACGCGAGCCGAGCCAGACAAACCTCCCGTTACATGGGGATGTTCTGTGGGATAACCGAAATATAGGCATCGCCCACGATCACATCCAATCCAACGGGCAGGCCGAAGATGTTGGTCTGGTTCACCACTAATTCCAGACTGCGCACCTCGATGCTGGGCGGAAACCCGTTATAGAGAATCCGCTTCAGATACAAAGTCCCCAGCCCGGCAAGCGGTACGCTCGTGTTTTGCGGAATGCTGTCGGTAATTTCGGGATGGCCTGCGACCGAGATCCCGAGGTACGAATCTTCGCCACTTACATATGCGTTGCCGTACTGGTCGATGGAGGCATCGACCTGCGCCCGCATCACGCTCGCGGTGACCAGACCGCTCAGCAGATTCAGTGCCTGGATCGTCGACGTATTCTCTCCGCTGGAGTTGGTGAACGTCAGATTGGATTCCGCCGTGTCGGTCAGCGTCCCGGACGTAAGGATGCTGGGCAAATTGACTCCGACTTGCGAATTGGTCAACACCGAGCCGCCGGTGCCATTGCAGGGAAGCGCTTCCGGTGCAGTGGGCGACGAAGCCAGAGAAGCAAGAACGGTGCCCGCAACCTGTGTGCCGTAGGAGCCGCCCGAGATGATTCCCGGTGCGAAGACGTTGTAGATGGTGCTGCTGGCGTTGGAAACGATGACCTGCGTGCCCAATTGCAATCCGAGCAGATTGCCCACAGTCACGTAAACGTGCACCATATTCACCGTCATGGTGGAGCTGTAACTGGTGACGTTTGCAATTTGCTCGTTCAACACGACGTATCCCAGCAACGGCAGGTTAATCCGTGTGTTTGCCGGAACCGTCCCGTTGTATACGCGTCCCAGGACCACCAGGTTGCTGAAGTTTGATCCAGCGGTACTGGTTTGGAAGTTGCCGTTGTTATCGACAGTGGTAGTGCTGAAGGCGGTGATCGCCTGGGCCGAAATCAGGCCTCCAAGCAAGTTGATGCTGGTGATATTTGCCTGTGCCTGAGCTTGCTCGCTGGAACTGGAGACACTGGTGTTGACCGCGCCGCCGCTGACCAGCGGCAACAGGGTTACGCCAGCCGCAGTGGCTGTCTGCGTCAGATACTGCGATGTTCCGCACATCCCGGCCAGAGATGAGGGAGCGGTTTGTCCTACCAGAACGGTATTGCCGACGAATGCATAGGTTCCGTAGGCAGTCGGTGAATAGGATTGGGTGCCGATTTGAGCAAGACTGTTGACGGGCGCAATTGCGATAGTCAGCAGCAGCAAGAGGCCGATTGCCAGCAAACGCGCAAGCCTCGCCGGCTGTTCCGATGCAGCATTCTTTGTGTACAGCATAAATGTCTCCTCTTTGATGTTGATTGGGGCCAGCCTCAACTCAGCACGCGTATCCAACTCGCAACGAAGATGGCGCTTGGCGAGCCGCGACAGCGAGTGCCTGAGGAATGAGGGTTGTTGGTGGAACTTGGAGATGGAATCCGTGCCCGGCAGAATCAGCCGGCGCTGAGCGCAGCCAAGAGCGAACGGAATTGCTCGATTCAAACGCAAGTAACCTCGCCTCCATTTGCATGGAGTCCAACGTTTTATGCCGGAACTGCAGATGTTGCTTGCGGCATGACCACCACAAAGGTCTGCATCGGTTCCAGGATCTGCGATGGTGGTCCAGCCGAGGTTTGAATAGGCGCTGGACAACCCTTAGCCGAATCGTCGTTGGATCGGTCGGGCGCCGGTTACGTCACCCGATTCGGTCACAAGGGAGCGCGAAACACTGCAAAGTTATGACCCCCACATTGTCGGAGTCTGACAGTGTGTGGAATATACACAGCAAGAACCGTTCACGCAACGGCCTTTGGTGCCTGTTTGCAATTGCGGCAAGGTAAAAGTTCAAACCTGTCCGCGATTCCCCCTAATGTGCCGCCTTCCGCATGATGGGATTGCTCATCAGGACTCATGCTGAAAGTCCAAGCTGACCGAAAATCGCCGCGCCCAGGAAGCTTTTTCCGCCACTAAAATGCAGTTTCTTCGCGACAGCCGCTGACGCTGGTGAGCGATAGTCGTGGCCGCCTGGTTACCCTCAGGCTGCCACCTCTTCTTTCGATTTCGCCGCTCCGGGTCGCGCCCCAGGCGAAAGTTCGATGCGCTGACTCGCTGCCTCACGCTCGACCCGTTGGATAGGAGCGGCAGCTGCTCGCGACTGCGACAGCGGCCCATCGAGGCGACAGAAGAACTGGCTCAGTTGCCCGCAGGGATACGACGCCCGCTGCACGTTGTCGCAGTCCGCGTCGCCGGGAGACGGGGTGCGGTGGGCATCGGCTTCGGTTTCGTCGGCGTCCATCTTCGCGTAGCCGGCCGCCATCTCTTCGATCCGGTCGATGGTCGCAGCGTGATCGCCTTCCGGCTCGTCTTCGGGTGCCTTCAGAGCGAGGACATCGTCGCCGAGTTCAAAATCGTTCTCAAACTCCTCATAGCCGCCGGCCACGGTCGCACCGGTTGCGGGCTGGAAATCGGCGCCACGAGCCACGTTCGAACTCGCGGTCTGCAGTCCGTACAGCACCAGTCCGGCGCGCTTGCTGTCGATGCGGTTATGCAGGACGGCATCGATCACCTGCATCAGAGCTATCTGGATGGAGTTGGCGTCCTCCAACAGCGGCAGCTCCAGCTCCACCGGCGCGATGGCTACGTCGAAGGTCTCCGCCGCGCGCGCCCGCATCGAGGCGTGGGCGCGCTCGATACGCAACCTCCGTCCAACGGCCGTCAGGTGGAAGTAGCAGTAGTTGCGGCGGCGTAGCGCGGGCGAGCCGCAGAATTCGCCATTGGTTTTAATGTGCTCACATTGCCGCGCCTTGCGGGCGTGGAAGATCTTCATGTCGCCGATCAGACGGCGGCGTTGCTCTTCAGTCATGTCACAAACATCAGGTAAAGACATTGCTATGCGTTCTCCTTAAGGATGGCTGGTTGACCGGGTTTGCGGTTGTTGGTTGTCCGTTGTCCGTTCTCGCTTAAGACGCCCACCCCCTCCCCTCCACGCCCGTAAATTCTTGAAAACACTAGAGCGTCTCCGCAAAATCTTCGGCCCACTACAGTTGAGCCGAAAATCTTGAGCCGCAGGAAGTTACGGGAAAAATCGAAGAGATGAGGAGGTACGAAGCAGAAGGGAACTGGCCACAACCGGCAAGGGCCTCTTGACAGCAGCCAACGGACGACCGACAACGTGCTACCCCCAGACACAAACAGGGCAGGAGCGCCGGGGCAAAGGCGAACCCTACCCTAACATTTCGATCGTAGTCGCTTGTGAAAATTGGTCAAGATTACGAAAGTACAAGTGCGAGTAATTGTACTTTCGTAACCTGGAAATGCGGGTGGATCCTGGTGCAAGAGTTGCTCACGAGATGGACGCCGGTGTTGCGGGTCTCAAATTTTGCGATAATCCACCACGGCGGTGAACATGGACGATCCAGTCTCAACCCATCCAGGCATCGTAGAGTGGTTACGAAAGCTGGTTCGCCGTTCGCGGCCAGGTCTCATTCAGCTCGATATCAAACCAACGCCCGCGAAGCCTGCTCCGGTCAATGCCGCTCCTCCAAAGCTCGTACCCGGCAATTACTATTTTTTCGACTTCTTCATCGAGATCATCCTGAATGGGGTGACTTATCTCGGCTATCCCAAGCAGGCGATTAACGATTTGGGCACTACACCACCTGTTGTCCGTTGGGGCTCGCCGATCAAGCTTGCTTTTCCCGACCCATCCATCGCGCGCCTGCGCTGGACGGATGATCCGAAGACGGGCTTAGCGCAACGATCGCTCACCTGTGCGCAAGACCTGCTTGGTGCGGAAGGAATCGTCGGAGGGAAGAAGTTGCGATTCGAAGGGATCCTGCAAGAAACAAAGAGTCATGCGGTCTATAGCTTGTACAGCGAGGACGAAAAATTTCGCATGGCCTACGGGTTCTCCCGCGAACTGTTTGCTGGACCAAAAGCACCTTCGCCAAACTAGCCGTGTGTTCCATCCCTCGTTGCCCGGGTCACTTGTGATAAAGCGATATTACGGCAGTTATCGAATCACGGAGACTCGCACACCCAACCCACGCAAACTCTCCGCTAAAGGCTCGCATTTATCATCGTCGCAAGAGAGGCTGATTTCTCGGTCGCCAAGAATCGTGTCCGTTACCGATTTCGCCTCAGACAACGAGTAACCAAGCTGCTCCTGAAGCAACTTTGTCACTGAAATCTTGCGCATTCCACGATTCCAACCGTATAGCGTCATTTGCTTCATTGGTAGCTCAAGGAGTTCGGGGGCTCGTCGCTTGTGCAATGTCGATATAACAACCGTTACTCGTTCCCACCGCGAATTATCGACTACGGCGCGAAGTAGCCGGCGATGTCGAGGATCAGCTGCGTCGACCCGCTGGCATATGCATCGGTCAAGCCATTTATGTTGGGCACAATCGCCATATTCGAAGTCACGAACCCGTCATAGGCGTTCAGCGTCGAGGCCAGTGGCTGCATCTCCCCATCCGCCCAGAGCGTAAGGTATCCCAGCCAGCCGTTCGGCACGACGGTTGCATTGAAGACGTAGGCTGCGGCAGTGCCCGACGGCGCGCAGGCACTATCCACGATATCCACCGTCTGCTCACCCGAGAACGGCTGGCCGTTGTGACCGCGGCTGTCATACGCGCGACACGGCGTCACCGGATAGAACGAGTACCCTCCCTGTCCCGCCGCCGCGAAGTAGCCATTGATGTCGATCAGTAAATCGGTGGTGTTGTCCGGGTACATGGCAATCTCGCCGCCTTTGCCAGCAGATACGATCGCAGCATTCGCAACAACCGTTCCGGTCGGATTGTTCAGCGTCGAAACGGTCGGCTGCGTTTCGCCGAATCGGCCACACTGTCAGATATCCCAGTTGCTGGCCTGAAGGATTCGGCACGGCCGTGAAATTCAACGAATAAGCCACAGGATTTAGGCCCAGCGGAATGCAACTGCTCATCAGCAGCGGGAAATCGCGTTCCTGCTGGTGCGCTAAACGCGGTCCTCCCAACGGCCCATCCACGCCTCGCGTATCAACCACGCGGCACGGCGGCAACGGATAAAACTGTAACGCCTGCGAGCCAAATGAGGTGAAATATCCGTCGATATCGAGAATGACGTCGGTGGTATCCGTGGCGTAAATGCTCACCGCTCCACTGCCTCCCGCCGGAACAATCGCTGCGCTTGCTTTAGTGCGTCCGTCAGGAGAGTTCAGCGTCGACACGTAAGGCTGCGGCTGCCCCGTCGGCCAAATCGTAAGGTAGCTAAGCCGCCCGTGCGGGACTGCCGTCACGTTCAGCGAGTAACTCGTCGCAGAACTCAAGTCGCCACAACCCTGGGTCTGCGCGAGTCCACGAACATCAAAAATGCTAAAAGTAGCGCCCTGAATCGGACTGCGCTGCCTAGTATCGACCAAACGGCACGGCGGCACGGGCACGAATTTGTTCGGGGTGGGAGTAGCTGCGGACAAACTGAATACAGTCCCACAGCCGCCGCCGTTGTTGCAGTTTAAGTCGCCTCCCAGTGACGTTGCGCCATAGAAGACCCCAGAGGGGCCTTGCACCAGCCTGCTTGGTACCTCGCCGTCCGTGCAGTTGAACGAGGTGCAAAAACTGTGGAGCGTGTTCAGTATTCTCAATGGAGCGAAGAAGCGGAAGGCCACACCCGAATAACCCTCGCCGCCCCAGGCGGTCGACCCATAGAAGTTCCCGTCGCTGGCTTGCATCAGTCCTGCGTTGGGATTGGCACCGTCCATGCCGGAGAAGTTGTACACAGTTGCCAGCGTGCCACCTGGGGTCATTTCGAAAATCGTGCCACAAGCGTTCTCAGGGTTACAGTTGTTATTGACCCCTCCGAGGAAGGTCGTACCATAAAAGTTTCCGTCAATGCCCTGCACCAGGTTGCCGTTAGGCTGTGCGCCATCCACGCCGGAGAAGGTGTGCAGGGTAGTCAGCGTACCACCCGGAGTCATGGTGAAGACCGTGCCACAGTCGTACTCGGGATTGCAGTTGTTGCTAGAGCCGCCACCTCCCGTCGTACCGTAGAAGTTCCCGTCGGTAGCCTGCACCAACCCGCCCTCCGGGAACGCGCCGTCAGCGGCGCCGCTAAAGGTGTGGAGCACGGTCAGCATGCCACTCGGCGTCATCTTGAAAACCGTACCGTCGTTGTTGGCTCCGCCGTCACCGCTCGCACCATAGAAATTGCCGTCGCTAGCCTCGACTAACGCGCCTGAGCCCGAGGAGCCGTCCGGTCCGGAGAAGGTGTGCAGGAAGACCAGAGTGCCGTTGGGAGAAATCCTGAAAATTGATCCGGGACCAGTACAGAAAATTGCGGACATGCGTCGTAATAAGCTCGGCGGACCGAAGCTCGGCTGCGGCAGCGACGGTCGCCCCCCAGTCGGAAAGCTGCAGACGGTCATGCCGTAGAAATTGCCGTCGCTTCCGAGCACCAGGGTTTGCGGAAAGATACCGTCTACCCCGTTGAAGCTGTAAAGCGTGGTGAGCGCACCGCCGGGGGTAACCTTAAAGATTGTGCCGCACCCAACGCCATCGCATGCGTTCAGATTGCCGCCATTGGATGTTGTCCCGTAAAAGTTCCCGTCGGCGCCCAGCGTCAGAGGGCCGGGTTGCAAGCCATCGCTCAACTCAAAGTGTGCCAGCGTGGTCAAGCTTTGAGCAGCCGATACAATCGCCGCAGCGCAAAACAGGACAACTGTGCAAAGGATCCTGGCCAAGTTACTCTCCCAGTCTAGTAAGAAGTGCATTGACATTCTCTTCGAATCGGGGCGATGGAACTACTTTGTACTGTGGGGGGAACCCAGTATATATCCCGTTGCTTCGACAAAGCCTGCAACAAAAAACAAACAGGTCGATTCAGACACGCTGGACGCAAGAAGAGGTTGAGTGTTGCAATCAGATGGGATGAGAAGGCCGGTCTCCGGACGGGATGCTATACGCTCCCAAGTTATCGACGCGCTCGAAGCGCAAGAGATAAAGGAGACCGGCGATGAAAAAGAGTAGCACTGTGGCGGCGGCGATCAACAAGAATTTCAAGCGGAAGCTGACCATCGGTTTGGACCTGGGGGATCGCTCCAGCTGGTATTGCGTACTGGACGAAGCTGGCGAAGTTATTAGGGAGCAGAAGCTGGGCACGACTCCGAAGGCGATGAAGGAAGTCTTTGCCGCCATTCCTACGCCAGTCAGCCAAAGGCTTCGAAGCAACCACCCACGATTGCGTTAGTCACGTCTCTGGGGAGGGAGGAAGACGTGGCCGTCAGAGCAACGATACGCGATCAGTGCTTGTTCTGCGTTCGGCATTCCCAGATGCTGAGGATAAACGGCCACAATATTGGGGTTTCCACAGACGGGACACTTAACGGCTGAAGTGCCAAGGTTCTCCTGCATATCTCTTCCCCTGTTAGGGTGACGCAAGAGAACCGCTGAATGCGGGCGGATGCGTAATCCAGCTTCCAAGAACGGATTCTACGCTTATTCAGGGCGACCAGAGCTGTTCCTTGGACGCGCCTGAGATTCTTCCTGGAACGCTCGAATCGAAATCTCTAAAAGCGATGCGAGACTTTCGCCGATCTCAACGAGATCGACGATGAGAGTGCTGAGGTCGACTCCAAGTAGGTTGGCTTGCACATTTGAGGTGACGGAGCGCTGCAGTAGCCGAGCTTCGAGCACAACTTGAGCAACCGTATAACCCTGTCGGAAACGAACCCGTCCGTGCTCCTCCGCCGCGCTTACCGCTTGCTGACTGGTGTCGGCAGAATCTCGTTCCACACGCCCGATGAGTTCTTGAAGTACGGCAGGGACGTGGTCTGTGCGTTCTTCAGTCGTAAGCTGGACTCGCGATAGGTCGCCATTCTCGCCGACAGCCCGGAGCCATTCATCACAAATCGATTCAGCATGCTCTCTTAGAATGTCAGACACGCGTCTGAGCGGAACCGCCTCCGGACTCCCTGTGTCTTGCGCCAATCGTTTTGTGATGGTACTTACGAGAGTCTTGACGTCCGCCGGCTTGGTAAAGTAGTCATCCACCTGATTACGAATCGCCAGAAGCGCGGATTCGAAATCGGGATAACCAGTCAGGATGAAAGTTGCAGCTTGGGGCTGCGATCTTCGCATTGCGCTGACGACGGTAAATCCGTCTCCCGGTTCTCCGATGTTGAGATCAGAGAGTAATACTTCGTATCGATTCTTTCCAATCAGGGCCAGCGCTTCAGGCACAGACGCCGCCACTGTCACATCAAAGCCGTTTTGATGGAGTATGGCGGACAAGGTTAGCCTAATTCCGCTTTCATCATCGACGAAAAGAAGCCTTGGAGGGGCCATCAGGAGATTATATGGAACTTGCGCTTCACTCCGCTGCGATCAAATAGTGATAACCGGGGCGATTACACAAGTATGGGGCTGCGGACATGACTATGATGTCCAGAGCCCTTTCCGAAGTGTCGCCGCCCATTGACGATAGAGTTTAGCTTCATCCCGCAATTCACTTGCGCGAGGGCCTTGCTCGCCGGCGGCCTGTTGCTCGCATCCAGTCGCCTTCTTTTCGAGTTCATCAACAGTTGCGTCTCGCGGAATAAAATGCTGAGTCATTTGGAGTTGTGGCGAGCCCATTATGCGCCACAGGGATTGTTGGCGTGATCAGGCCTTAGCGTAAACGATCCAACCCGATTCGGCCGGTCACTTATCAAATGGGGATATATCAACAGTTAGGACGTAAATCGACGGGCGAGGGGTGATGCTTCCATCCGATACATCGTCTTGAACGCAACCCCCACTGTCATTACGGTCGCCACCCAATACAGCATCGTCAGTGTTTCGATGACAGTCCGAACGAGCCAAAGCGGTCGATTAGCAGTGAGGCGACCAAACATCAATTGAGGAATACCTGCCGACGCTCGCAAGCTCACCGGACTCACGGTGTCCATGCCCGGTGCGTGTCGGATCAAACCCGTGTAATACGGCATCAACAGAGCGTGGACGCCATACAGGTCGATAGCCGCAAAGCCTGTGGCGAGGAGCGGCAAGACAGCCCAACGCCAGTGCTTAGGAAAGACAGCATGCAGCGACACAGCCACCAGCAGCATCTCGGGCAGTATCACCGCATACATGTACCATCCATCCGATGCTGAAACTCCGGTTCCTATGAACACGACCAGAATGTCATAGAGTAGTCCGGCCCAGAAAAAACCGTAGAGTGCCAGTAAGACGAACAAGCGATCAGACCGCAATCTACTCTGTGAGAGCACCTTGATAAGCCCGGCGGCCGATGCTGCCATTCCTAGCGCGAATAGCAAATAAACGGCCTTGGGCAGTTTTAGAAAGCTCCATCCTCCAAACCAAACATGAGATACAAGTATGGAGGTGAGACCTCCAATCCAGTTCACGTGCGCAACGCTGTGCATGACGTGCGCTATGCCCTGGTTAGCAGCGGCGGCATCGTTTTCTTCCCCGGACCAGGAGTTCGTAAGGGCGTGAGCACGCCAGTACCACGGAAAGCAGACAATTAGTGCAGCACATAATCCCAGAGCGGCACCGAAACAGGTCTTGCGGGGATTCGGCCGACGCCAAACCGAGTAAGCCGCGATTGCGAGGTATGCCGGTATGGCAGCTAGAAAATATGCCTTGGTCAATAAGCCCACACCCAATACCACTCCCGCAGCGACGAACCATCTTTCGTTTCGCGCCTCAACCGCCAAAAGCAGAAGCATGGTAAGTGCCGAGAACACCACAATCGCAAGGCTCTCGTTCCCAACGCGGGCGACGTCAATCATAAGTTCAGGCATACATACAATGACGGCGGTTAACGCGAGTGCTTGCTCTCGACTCCCCAAAAAGAGATTCGCTGTGCGATAAGCAATAGGAACCAGTAACGATGCGACCAACACACTGAGAATCCGAATCAGCATCACGCGAGAAGCAAGTTCCCAGTGCATCGTCCATTCAATCGGAATCCACATGAGCCAGTAGAAGAGCGGTGCTTGTTGAGCTTCATACATGGCTGGACCGCTGCCCTGCTGTGCTCCCCATTCTGGCGGAATCGAACGGGTCTCTTTTTGCAGTCGGTCACGTTGAGCTTCAGTCAACAGCCAGTAGGAGTCCTCCGTGAATATCGGGGGGCGAATCGTCTGAAGACGCTGCTCCCAGGATAACGGCACTGTATGCAGCGAAGATTCGACTTCTCGGGATACCGGCGTTGCTGAACGGGGCAATTTATGATTCGCTGCCAAATATTGGATAAACGAGAAGTGATAAGGTTCATCGTAGCCCTCCCACATTGGGAGCATCGCGCTGTAGAAGGCCCCCCGAACAATGAAGCAACTCCAGAGGAGCATCAACAGCATGAAGGCGCGGTTTCCTGCTACTTGCACGGTGTCATCATAGCGAAGTTAGAAGAGAGGGTAGCTACGACCAGAAGCTGACTGTCGAAATCAGGCCATATCATAAGCGATCCCGAGCGGAAATTTACCTTGGCCTCAGGTGGGTGGACCATTTTCAAGGCCTATTCCGCTCTTGAATGGCGAGTCTCTTGCGCATGACGGAAAGGATCCGCTCAAGCCAAAAGGAAGGGCTTGAATGAGCACCCGGCTTGAACGGGGCAGCAGCCACCCAGCGTGACATCCCGCTTACATCACACTTCCGCTTCGCCCTCCAGATAGAAGGCACATCCGCCTTGCAGTTCTACGCGGCCGTTCACCAGCCGGCAGACGACCTCGCCTCCGCGGGCCGATGCCTGATAGGCGCGAAATTCTTTCTTGCCCAGACGCTCCGCCCAGTATGGGGCGAGCATGCAGTGCGCTGCGCCGGTAACGGGATCTTCCGGAATTCCTTTCGCGGGAGCGAAGTAGCGGCTTACGAAATCGTAATCCCCATCACTGGCAGCGGTGACAATTACACCGGGACGTCCGATGCCGGCCAGCGCGGTCATGTCGGGCGCGAGTTCACGCAACCGCCGTTCGCTTTCGAGCAGAACCATGTAGTTGAACTCGTTGACGCGAACCTCAAGCGGCTCGGCGCCCAGGGCTTCGGCGAGCCCCGATGGCGGCGCGACGGTGTGCGATGGACGCGCGGGGAAATCCATGAGGTAGCCGTCACCCTCGCGCTTGACCGTGAGCGGCCCGCTGGCGGAATGGAAGACCACGCGGCTGCAGCCGGGCTCAAACCGTTCCATGATCACGGCGGCGCTGGCCAGGGTAGCGTGGCCACACAAGGGCACCTCAACGCGCGGCGTGAACCAGCGAAGATCATAGTCGCCGTCGCGCGAAACGTCGCGCCGAACCAGGAACGCCGTCTCGGCAAGGTTGTTCTCGGCAGCGATGGCCTGCAAACGTTCATCGGGAAGGAAGCTCGGCAGAAGCATCACCGCCGCAGGGTTTCCAGCGAATCGGACGCGAGTGAACGCGTCGACCTGAAATATCGGTACACGCATGCGTATCGTTGTATCAGAACTGGAAGGGAACTCGAGAGGAACGAAACAAAGACCCACTCAAGCCCAAAAGAAGGGCTTGAATGGGGCACCCGAGCGTTTGTAATCGCCTGATTTCAGTACGGAACAATTCTCCCCGTAGCTGCGCGCTATACTTACGTATCGAGGGTGTGCGTGAGTTCCCAGCAGAAAACCTTTTACATCGAGACTTTTGGCTGTCAGATGAATTTCCACGACTCGGAAAAAGTCGTGGGCTCGCTGGTCTCCGAAGGCTACACGCAGGTCGAGCGCGAAGAAGATGCGGACCTGATCTTCTATAACACCTGCTCGATCCGCGATAAGGCCGAGCAGAAGGTGTTCCACCGCCTGAACGACTTCAAGAAGCTGCACAAGCAAGGGAAGCGCTTTGCCGTTCTGGGCTGCGTTGCCCAGCAGGAAGGCGAGAAAATCTTCGAGCGCGCACCCTACGTTTCGCTAGTCGCCGGATCGGCGTCGTACCGCAACCTGCCCGAGATGCTGGTGCAGATTGAGGCCGGAGCAACACGGGTCACCGGGCTGGACGACCGCGAGACCGATCAGACTTTCGAAACCGAGTTCACCGCGCGCGGCAATCCTCACCGCGGCTACATCACCATCATCGAGGGCTGCGACAAGTTCTGCGCTTACTGCGTCGTCCCGTACACCCGCGGCAAGGAGCGCAGCCGGACCTCGCATTCGGTGCTGGACGAAGCCAGACGCATGGCGGACGCCGGTTATACCGACATCCAGTTGCTGGGACAGAATGTGAATTCCTACCGCGATCCGGCAGGGAAGATGTCGTTCGCGGAGGTACTGGCGGCGGTGGGTGAGCTGACGGGCATCCGCCGGGTGCGCTTCACCACCTCGCATCCGCGGGACTTCACCAAAGACATCATTGACGCCATCGACGCCGTGCCCGCGCTGTGCGATCACGTCCACCTGCCGGTGCAGAGCGGCTCCTCGCGGGTACTGGAATCGATGTTCCGCGAATACACTCGCGAGCAGTATCTGGAGCGTATCGCCTGGATGAAAGCAGCGCGCAACAAAGAGATCAGCATCACTACTGACGTGATTGCCGGATTCCCGGGCGAGACGGAAGCCGAGTTCGGCGAGAGCCTGAGCCTGCTGGATGAGGTCGGCTACGATGGAGTGTTTTCGTTCAAATACTCGCCGCGGCCGAATACCCCGGCGCTGCAATACTCCGACTCGATTCCCGAGGAGGAGAAATCGCGCCGCCTCCAGATCCTGCAGGCCCATCAGCGGGAGCTTCAAAGGATCAGTTATCAGAGACATTTAGGCCAGATGCTTGAAGTAATGGTCGAGGGCTCGAATAGCGCGCGCGGCCAGATGATTGGGCGGACCTCGCAGAATAAGACGCTGAATTTCACGATCGGAGGGGGTGCCGAGCCACGTCCCGGAGATTACGTGCAAGTTCGGGTGACACAAACGTTCCCTAATAGCCTTCTGGGAACCATGGTCGAATAGAAATCCGGTTGCAGGTTGCGCCGCGTACTCAGAGGGAGTATGACAGAGGCAGCTTTTATGGCCTTTAGCTGTTGGCTTTTCGCTATTGGCAATCGCGAAGCCGAATGGTTAGAGAGCGGGAAATGCTACGAGCTAAGAGCCAAAAGCGTTTATACCAGGGAGGGCCACGATGGAAGTTGAGATGAAAATACGCGGGTTGATTCTGGATCCCGTGACGAACATGCCCATCGTGGTGCTGAAGGATCAGGGTAGCGATACCGTTCTGCCGATCTGGGTGGGCGTACCCGAGGCGAGCGCCATCGCCACCGAGATTGAGAAGTTTTCCCCGCCGCGACCGATGACCCACGACCTGCTGAAGAACTTGCTGGTTGGTCTGGAAGCGGTTGTGCGCAAGGTGGTGGTGACCGAGCTGCGCGACGACATTTTTTATGCCGTCATCTGGCTGGAGCGCGACGGACAGATCATCAGCATCGATTCGCGGCCGTCGGATGCGCTGGCCCTGGCATTGCGTGCCGATTGCCCGATCTTTGTCGAAGAAGAAGTGTTGAAGAATAGCAAGGCAATGAGCACTCCGGCCGAACCGGCCTCCGCCGAAGAGATGCTGAAGTGGCTGGAGAACCTTGGCGAAGACGACCTGGGACGCTACAAGATGTGAGGAGCTTTTAGCTGTTAGCTCCTGGCTCTTCGCAAGAGTCACCCGATGGATGACATAGGTCGGTTCTTCCGCTTGGCTGAGAGCTGCAGGCTAAGAGCTAAACGCTAAAAGGTAGTCACAGCCTTCCCATGCCCGATCCTGCTGAACAGCTGCAACGGATCTACCTTGCGGGCTTTGAGCTGCACGTCTTCGATCGGTATCCCAATTCCGTTGGCGTCCTTCGCGATGGTTGTGTCGCATTGTTGCGTTCCACGCCGGTTGGCCTGCAACTGATCGGAGCGCCGGGCTGGCGCATGGGTGAAGTGCTCGGCGTGCTGGTGGAGAAAGACGGGAAGCAGGTCTTCCAGGCAAAGTCGGAGTTCGTGGAAGCCACGCCAGACCGCCTGAACGCGCTGCAGAAGTTCAAGGCCGACCTGGACCAGCTGATGACCCCCGCAGCTTGACCCAGCCGCATCGATTTACCACCTCTCAACTCTCCAGCGTGTGTCTGTAAACCGGGATATGCCGGACGTGAACGTCAGGAGCCATGCCGGCCTTAACTGAGAGCTCGAATTGGGTCGAGCGAATATGCCGCCGAACTGCTGCGGGATCGAAGCCCAGAGCCATCATCAGGCGGCAGCATAGCGCGACTGGGGAAGCTTAAAGCATTGCCTGACAATTCTCGATTTGCGGGGATTTAGCGGAATAAGACGATTAGGACCCTCGTTTCCAGGGCGGTTTCAAGTAGTTTACATAATATCTGTTATCGGACATTCATAACATGTCAAATAATGTCCTTGCTCTCGTTCTGTTGGCAGCTGCCGACAAGCCCTTAAGGATGGATTTGCAGTTAGGGCGGGCGTCTACGGTTGGAAAGGTCCCCGCCGGCGCCCTGCTTTCCACGAACGCCGGCGGAATCCTGAATTGATTGAGCTGAAGGCTGCTGCTACCGTCTGGACTTCTTGGCGGTCTTCTTCTTGGCCTTCGGTTTCGCTTTGGCCTTAGCTTTGGCCTTGGGCTTGGCTTTGGACTTCTTCGCCGCTTTCTTTGGAGCAGCCTTCCGCTTGGCCGCTGCCTTGGAGCCGGCCTTCTTGGATGCCTTCTTTACGGCTGCCTTCTTCTTCGGTTTGGGCTTCGACTTCGACTTCGTCTTCGTCTGCGGCTTCGGTTGCATGCTGGAGCCCACGATGATGACCTTGCCGTTAGCTGCCGGATCGACCGCCGTGCAAATGTTGCCCGGACTGGACGTGTTATACGGCAGCTCCGCTCCTACGTCCGCCGGTATGGGAAACGTATGAGTCGATCCGATCAGCCACTCGAAGGTCTCGTCTTCGAGGTCGGGAAAGCTTCCCGCGGGGCTGGCGGTTCCGAAACACACGTTGGTAGTCGCGGTCACGTAAAAAGCGAACTCTCCCCCGGCCGGTTTAATTGTGCTACCTGCTGCCGGTGGAATGTTGATGATTTGTGGTGGCATGTGCAAGTCTCCTCGTTCTGGCGCAGTTGCTGCGCGAGCTTCTTACAACTACTGGTGAAACCTGGGATCGGAGATAAGTCCACTCATTTCGGGATCGACCTTGACCTGGTCAAGAGCAAAGCCTTTCTGTATCGCCTTCTGCATTTCTGCGATGGCCTGGTCACGTTTGCCCATCAGCTCGTAGGCCGAGGCTACATCTGACAAGACGCCGGAGTCATCCGGGGCGAGTGCCAGTGCTGTCTGAATTCGCGATTCGGCTTCAGCGTCCATCTGATAATGCGCGTAGACGGCGGCTAGCGTGGCTTGCGCCGTGGCGTCGTTGGGGCTGACTTTCACGGCCTCCTCCAGCAACGACCGCATTCGGCGCCGGGCCGCTTCCGCCTTATCTTTCTCCTTCAGCCACTCGTATGCAAGCACAAGATTATTCCACACCATGTAATCGTGATCATTCAATTTGAGCGCTTTTTCGGTCAGGTCGGCTGACTCGGCGTAGCGCTGCTCCGTCAAATACAGGTTGGCCAGGTTGGCGTAGGCCCCATAGCTAGGGTTTAACTGGATGGATTTTTGTAACGCCTGCTCCGCATCCTTCTGCAGCTTGGGATCGCCTTCATCCAAATAAGCCGCTCCCAGATTCAGATAGACCTGAGCGTTATCGGGAGTCAGATGCAAGGCATGTTGATACTGCTGAATGGCCTGCTGAAACTTGTTTTGCCGCAGGTAGAAATTGCCCAGTTCGTCAAACGCATCCCAGGAATCGGGTCGCAAGGCGGCAGACTTCTGGAAGCCGGCCTCGGCATCGGCGATCCGGCCGGAAGCTTCGTAGGCGCGGGCAAGTCCATCGAGCGCGGCGGCATCCCGCGGGTTGATGTCCAGAGCGCGCTGGAATTCCTGCAAAGCCAGGTCGTGGTGCCCCATTAGATCGTGAATGCGCGCGAGCGTGACGTGCACGGCGGGAATGCGATTGTCGATCTCAGCCGCCTTCTTGCAATTCGCCAGCGCTTCCTGAAGCCATACGGGATTCTGTTCGAGACGGCTCTTCATCCGGTAGGCCTCACCCAGCTGGGCGTAACCCAAGGCAAAGCGCGGGTCGGTTTTGACGGATTCCTGCAGAGCCTGGATCGCCAGATCGAGATTGCCCGGCTTGTCGTAACGCTGCATGTAGCCGAGCGCGGTCAAATAGTTTTCATACGCCGCTGGATTGACCGAGCCGCCCGTGCTTTGCAGCATGTCGGCTGTTACCGAGACGTTCATCAGATGAGCCAGCTTCGAGACAGCTTCGTCCTGCAGGGTCGCCAGATCGCCGGCCTGGTCCTCTAGATCGACCGAACCAATCTGGCGCAGGTCTTGGGTGTCGATCAGGTCCATGTTGACCCGGACCTGCTGGCCTTCACGGGTAACAGTTCCCTTCACTACCAGCGTTGCGCCGAGTTGCCGTAGAGCTGCCGCGGGATCGGTGACTTTCAGGCGGCGTACCTCGCTGCTGGGAATCACCCACAACGTCTGCTTGCCGACTTCCAGATTCGACAATCGCCCGGAGAGCGAGTCGACAAGTCCTTCCGTCAACGCCTGGTCCTGTGCATTGTTGCCGACATTGTCGAACGGCAGCACCGCGATGTGCTTCAGGCGCGGTCCAAAGAGTGCGCCCTGAAAACGTTCACGCACGGAAGGCACGAGCAGCGCAATAGACAACACGACCAGGACAGCGACGGCGATTGCTAAGACCCGGGTAGATAAGGTGCGAGGCTTCGCCGGCAACGGCCACGCCGAGCGCGAAGCCTCCTGCCGGGATTCGCGCAGGGCTTTAATCTGCGAAGTCAGCTTCTGGTTGCTGGAAGGCAGACCCATCCCGGCATCGACCAGCGCCGCTTTTGCCGTCTCCAGATCGAGGAGCATTTCCTCGCAGGACTGATAGCGCTTGTCGGGATCTTTGGAGAGGCAGCGATAGACGACCTGCTGCACTTCGACCGGAATATTGTCGAGCGCCGGGGGCGGATCGTTGAGGATGGCCATGAACGTCGCGGCCATGTTCTCCCGTTGAAAGGGATTGTTGCCGGTGAGTGCTTCCGTCAACGTCACGCCCAGTGCCCAGATATCGCTGCGCTGGTCGGCCGTCCTGCCGGTGGCTTGCTCCGGTGAGATGTACGTAAGCGTGCCGACCGTGCCGTGGGTGAGCGTGGCTGTGGCTTCGCTGACATGCGCCAGGCCGAAGTCGACAATCTTCACCGTCCCGTTCGGGGTCAACATCACGTTCGAGGGCTTGATGTCGCGATGGATGATGTTGTGGGAGTGGGCTTCGGCTAGACCGCGCGCAATCTGCGTTGCTATTTCCACCACTTCGGCCGCCGGCAGCGGGCCGTCCTGAATGCGGTGCGCCAGCGACTGGCCTTCGTAGTAGGCCATGACGATGAAGGTGTGGCCATCGTCCGTCTCTTCAATTCCGTAGATGACGCCGGTGTTGGGATGATCGAGCGATGAGGCAATGCGCGCCTCTTTGAGGAAGCGTTCCTTATCGAGCTTGCTGGCGTTGAGTCCGGGAGGAAGAAACTTGAGGGCGACGAAGCGCTCCAGCTTGAGGTCGCGGGCCTTGTAGACCACACCCATGCCGCCAGCACCGACCCGGTCGACAACCTCGTAGGTTGCTCCGACCTGATCGCCAACCGTCAGTGCACTGCCCTTGGATGCGGCCATAGCATCACTCTGTGCGGCACTCGGGCGCGAATTGAACAGCTGTGAACGAAGGGCGCCGAATCGCAGAATGATGATAAGCGCAGTGAAGCGGGCCCGCAAGAAAGGTTATTGCGCGAGCGCAAGCATTTCAACCTCATCCGTCACCGGCCCTCAGGCGTGCAGGAAGAACCGACAGGGTTTCTGACATGCCATTCCGAACGGAAACCGAGGGCGTTCTGTGTCAAGATGATTCAGCACGCGAAACGGTTTGGGAGGGCAGAAATGAAACGAGCAGTTGCTCTGAAGATTGTGCTGGCGTTGGTCGGAGTGCTCTTTTTGCTGCTAGGTTACCCCGCGATCATGTTCGCTCGGCAAGACCCTGCGTTGTCCATGATGTTCAGCATTTATGTCACGCTCGGCATTTTCTTGCTCATTGCCATCCGCAACCCCTTGGCAAGCCGCAGTCTGATCGCCTTTACGGCGTGGTCGAGCTTCGTTCATGCCGCTGTCATGGGCACTCAGGCGATGCGAAATATAGTTTCGCGGGGCGAATTGGTTGGTGTGGCTGTGCTCATCGTTATCGGAGCGACCTTGCTCGCGCTCGCGCCTGCGCAGCAACGTGTCGCACCCGCGCTCGGATAGCCGCCATGCCGTACGGATGGCGTCTCACAGTAGTTGTGCGAATCCCGAGCCTACAAGAGTACAACCTTGGGATGAAAAAGAGTGCCTGCGACGCGGCTCGCCAGGCAGATCAGGTTCGCTTGACCGGCGAAAACCTTCACCCAGCGCGAACGCGACATCTCCGGCAGGTTGACGGTACGGCCGTTGCGGATCTTGGCGACGTCTTCATCTGTGGCAGTGACGCACGGAATCGCCGGCAGCACCCGGCGTGGGTGAATCAGTAAGTCATCGATGCGGGATTCAGCTGCAGCCTCGGCAATTTCCTCCAGCGTGTGACTGTTTTCGACGGTGAACTCGGCCACGGCGGTGCGGCGCAACGATGCCAGATGTGCTCCGCAGCCCAGCTTCTGTCCCAACTCGTGCGCCAGGCTGCGCACGTAGGTTCCCGACGAGACCCGGCAATGAAAATGTGCAACTTCCCCGTCGAAGTTGGTCACGGCGAACTGTCGAACCTCGACTTCGACCGGCTTCAACTCCACTTCCTGCTTCCGCCGGGCGAGCTTGTAAGCCGGAACTCCCTGTACCTTCTTGGCCGAAAATGGGGGTGGGACCTGCTGCAGGGTGCCGACAAAGCCTGAAACTATGCCCAGAATTTCTTCAAGTGTTACTTTAACTTCTTCTGGTGGCCCCGCCGGATCGCCGTCAGCGTCATAGGTATCGGTGGCAAATCCCAAACGAATCGAACCCTCGTACGCCTTCTCGGAGTCGCTGTAAAACTGGCAAAGGCGGGTCATGCGTCCCAGGACCAGAGGCAGAACGCCGGTCGCCATAGGGTCCAACGTTCCCAAATGCCCGACGGACCGCTCACCCACCAGGCGGCGGGTCCTGGCGACGACGTCGTGCGACGTCCAGCCCGCGGGTTTATCCACTACCATCACTCCGTTCATTGGCATCCTTCTGCTATCGTGGAGGGAGCGAGGCTGGTTGGTCAAATCGCGTAAGCGTTCTGACCGCCGGCCATCGAAGGGAAGCTGCTTCCCTGCACCAGCCGTAGCGCCGATATGATTCCTCTGAAAGACGACGCGCCCCGACTCAGCACACCCTTCATCAACTATGTGTTGATTCTGATGAATGTGGCGGCCTTTCTGCTGTCGCTCGACTGGCGTCTGCGTCTACCCGAGCCCCGGCCAGAAATCCTGATCTACTTTGGCGTAGTGCCCGCGCGGCTCTCCGTGGTTCTGTTCAACCACGGGTATGTGCCCTGGGACCTGATCTCCGGGCTGGGCACGCGATTCGTTCCCACCGTCGCCGCCATCGTGCCGTACTTCACCTCCATGTTCCTGCATGGGGGATGGATGCATATCATCTTCAACATGTGGGCGCTGTGGATCTTCGGCGACAACGTGGAAGACTATCTGGGCCACACGCTGTATCTGGCGCTGTATCTGGCCTGCGGGATTGCTGCGGCGCTGTTACACACGCTGTTCAACCTGGGGTCGACCGTGCCGAGCGTGGGAGCCAGCGGTGCAATCGCCGGCGTGATGGGCGCGTTCTTCGTGCTCTATCCCCGCGCGCGGGTGCTGACGCTGGTGCCGTTCTTCTTCATCTTTTTCATGTGGCTGCCGGCCTGGATCGTGCTGGGTTACTGGTTCATCGTACAGTTCCTTAGCGGGGCGGCAACTTCGATCCAGCACGGCGCGAACGCCAGCGGCATTGCCTTCTGGGCCCACGTCGGTGGCTTCATCGCAGGTGTCCTTCTGATCAAGCTCTTCCCTGCGCGGACGCGACGATATCACTACGGACTGTGAGAAGACGCTCCTTCGCCAACGGCTTTTAGCTTTTGGGATTTGCGTCGGCCGAGATCGCGCCGGCGGTGGGGGTAATCAGCAACTCTGACACGTTCGCTTCCGGCGGCAACAGTACCGTGTACAGCACGGCTTGCGCGACAGTGTCCACGTCCATCATGCCGTCACGCGATACGTCCGGCAGGATGGTTTGCCACATATCGGTTGAGGTTGCGCCCGTCATCAGCGCGGTCACGCGAATACCGCGCGCCATCATTTCTTCGCGCAGCGACAAGGTAAATCCATAAGCGCCGGTTTTCGATGCCGTATAGGCGCCGAACTGCGGAAAGACTTGCTTCGCCGCCGCGGACAGGTTGTTGATAATCGTGCCCCCGGCCGACATGAGCGGCAATGCCGCGCGAGTGCAAAGAAACATGCCGTTGAGATTGATGTCGATCATCTCGCGCCACATCTCGACGGAAGTCTGCTCGATTGCTGTAGGCCGCTGGCTGATACCGGCATTGTTAATCAGGATGTCGATGCGGCCAAAGCGTGTCTGCACCATGTCAAACAGAGCATCCACCGAATAAGGCTCGCGGACATCGCAAACCTCGGCGACAACTTTGATGGGATCGTTCGTGGCGAGCGCAACAAGTTCCTTCGAGGCCGCGAGCAGCTTCTTTTCGTTACGGCCGGTGATGACGAGATTGCAGCTTTCGTAGGCAAACGAGCGAGCGATAGCATATCCAATGCCGCTGCCGCCGCCGGTAATCACGGCGACTTTCCCATGCAATCGTTGTGCCGGATTCGCCTGCGCTTTGTTCGCCGGCATGACTAAATGCCGTTACCGTTCTTGGTGTGAATCAGCGAGAGGAATTCCTGGCGTGTCTGCTGCGCGCGGAAGGCGCCCAGCATCGACGAAGTGACGGTAGCGGAATGTTGTTTCTCCACGCCCCGCATCATCATGCAGAGATGACGAGCTTCGACGACGACGCCTACGCCTAATGGCTGAATGACCTTCTGGATGGTTTCGGCGATCTGGACCGTGAGCCGCTCTTGCACCTGCAGGCGCCGGGCGAAGACTTCAACCAGACGTGCGGTCTTGCTAAGGCCGATTACTTTTCCCTTGGGAATGTAGGCGATATGCACCTTGCCGAAGAACGGCAGGACATGGTGCTCGCACAGGCTGAACATCTCGATGTCTTTGACGATGACCATCTCGTCGTAATCGACCGTGAACAGCGCGTCGTTGAGGATTTCTTCGGGGTCTTCGTGATAACCCTTGGTCAGATGCTGCAGCGCCTTGGCGTAACGCTCGGGGGTGCGCAGCAGTCCTTCACGCTCGGGATCTTCGCCCAGGCGCACGAGCATCTCGCGGGCGAGCTCTTCGAAACTCGCAGCGGTAAGGGTCGGGATGTCGGTGGCTTCTTTCATAAAAGCTGTACGTGGCATTGGCGCTTGGCATTTAGCACTTGGCAAAACTCATGGGTCGAAGGATCCTTACCAACTGCTAAGTGCAAACTGCTGAATGCCCGTTCTTAACTGCCGTCGTACTCAAAGCTATTCTTGCCAGTTTCTTCCAGCCTCACCTTTTCCAGATGTGCCTGGGTGAAACTTTGCTTCAAAATCTGGTATATCCCTTCGGTCAGATTCTCCGTCGTGGGAACCTGCGCGGCGAAATCCGGGAGCAGATTCAGGTTCACGTGATCGAATCGCTCAATCACTTGCTGCCGCACCGCGGCATCTAGATCGACCAGATTGCAGACCATACCGGTCCCTGCGTCTACCTGCCCGCTGACTGTCACCTCAAGTGCGTAGTTGTGGCCGTGCCCATAGGGGTTGTTGCATTTGCCATAGACCGCACGATTCTGTTCCGGCGTCAGGCGATCGGTATGCAGCCGGTGCGAGGCGGAAAAAATGTATCGACGCGTGAGATGGGCCTTCATGCTTCTCCGTAAAAATCCACAAACAGATCGGGCATTTCGTACAGGCGCACGCGATGCAATCGCGCCACCTGCAGCTTGCTTTCCAGCCGTTGCCAGATGGCGATCGCGATGTTCTCGGTCGTCGGAATCTGGCGGGCGAACTCGGGCACCTCTTTATTCAGATGCCGATGATCCAGCGCCTCGAGCACTTCGCGGTTCAGAATTTCTTTCAGGTCTTTCAAGTCGACCACAAATCCCGTCGTGGGGTCGATCTCTCCCTTCACCGTGACTTCCAGCGTGTAGTTGTGGCCGTGCCCGTTCAGGTTGGCGCACTTGCCGAAGACGCGTTGGTTCTCCGCTTCGGTGAAGTCGGGATTGTGGTAGTAATGCGAAGCAGAAAATTCGCACTTGCGGGTTAGATAGACCATAGGTTCCTGGGAATATCTTGCATCGAGGCACGGCTCCCGCCGTAAATCGATTCTAATCGCATACTCACGCACGGTGGCTGTTGGACGGCTCCGCAGCCTTTTCCGGCATTGCGCCGGCCGCGCCTCCCCTGTACTCGCGGCCCTTCCACCGCACCCTGCCTCGATTAAGTGAGATGTCGGAGTTCAGTAAAAGGATCGCGAAGAGCGGCAGCCCGACAATCGCCACTGCATTTGACAGCCAATCAAAATGCGCACGTCGAATACGTAATAGAAAGAAAACCAGGAAGAGCGCTGCCACCGCCGCGGGAGCCACTGCGCCGGCGATTACGCCGTTCATCGCCATGAGTACGGCGAGCGCGGCGCCGAGCACGATGATGGCGAATTCTGCCATCCGCAACACGGCCAGACGGCGCGGATGCGGAAACAGCAGCGCCAGATTCTTGGTCCAGCCTTCCCACATCTGCGGGAAGGTGCGATACATGCGCGTTTTCACCACATCCGACACGCGAAACTGCAATCGGTAGCCAGCCTGCTTTACAAGCCTGGCCAGCGCCACATCTTCCAGGATGGCAGTGGCGACGGCCGCATGGCCGCCAATCCCGTCGTAGGCATCGCGCCGTACGAGAAGATACTGGCCGTTCGCAGCCGCCGTTGGAGACCGCGGATCGGAAACTTCCTTCGGGCGATAAGTTGCGGCCAGCTCCGCGAAAATCACCGGCATCAGCGCACGCTCGGCAAAGCTGTGGACTTGCTGTTTCGGCGAGTAAGACAGCAGCGCCGCGCCACAGTCGATCGCTTCGGCCAATCCGGACGCGATCGAATTCGGCTCGTGTTGGGTGTCGGCGTCGGTAAAGAGCAGCCACTTCCCTTTTGCCGCTTTCGCGCCAGTCCAGACGGCATTGCATTTGCCGCTCCAGCCCGTGGGCAAGGGATCGGCGGCGATCAACTGGACCGGAAAGCTCGCAGCGATATCGCGTGTCCGGTCGCTCGAGTGATCGTCCACTACGATGATCTCGTAAGCAAGTCCGGATTGTCCCACCAGACTCTGCAGGCAATCCGCGAGGCACGCCTCTTCATCCCGCGCCGGGACGATGACGGAAAGCTCGGGCTGTGTCTTATCTGTCAAAAGAGTGCGGCTCGACTCGCGCTGCGGCCTCGATTCGCTGGTCGCCATTCAACCGCGATTGCCGTGCCCAGGCTCCCACGAATGTCGCATGTGGCAAGGCGAGAGACACCGTTGAGAGCCGCGCCCATCGATTATTATAAGAGCGTGAAGCGCTTTGCCACGTCGATCGTTCTGGCCTGCATCGTCCTGATGGCGGGCTGCAACAGTTCGCATCCTCCCCGCATCGGCAGTGCCGCGCCTGATTTCACGATTACCAACACCGATCGTACCGTCTCGCTCAGCCAATTTCGCGGGAAGCCGGTGCTGTTGAACTTCTGGGCGAGCTGGTGTGGGCCATGCATTGAAGAAACGCCTTCGCTGGTCGAGTTGCAAAAACAACTCGGCAGCAAAGTGACGGTCATCGCGGTCAGCGAAGATGCTGATGAAGCCGCATACAAGCAATTCATCCGCGACCACAATGTCGATCTGCTCACCGTACGCGATACCGGCAGCCAGAGAACGAACGAAATTTACGGCACCTTCAAGTACCCTGAGACGTTTGTGATCGACAGCAACGGAAAAATCGTGCGGAAATTTATCGGCGCCACCGACTGGACCTCGCCCGATATCGTCGATTACCTCAAGAAGCTCTGACCGCCGTCGAGCATCACTACCTTGCCAGCAAATTTTCCTGGTCCAGGATCCGCCGCGGTTGCGGTTGACCTGCGTACCTCCAGCAGCAACGCCGAATACCGAGATCTACAGCACCCTGGGATTTGCCTCCTACTTCACCGACATTACGTCCGGCAGTTGCGGTAACGCCCAAACGCCACCACGGGGTGGGACTTCTGCATCGGTGTCAGAGTGGATAGCGGGCTCGTCGGCAAATAGCGCCGAGCTCAAACCTCGCTCGCCTTTCTAGGGTAAGTCCCTTGGAGCTGGGCAGAAATGGCACTTAGCACTTTCGACCAGGGCGGCAGCAAAGCCACCTGGTGGAAGAAACCGGGACGGCCGCCGAAATCGCAGGATTCCGGCGGCTGTTGCATTTTGTGAAACTTTTACACCCTCGAAAACGAATAGAAAACAGGGTCGGCTTGACGCAAAGTGGCATTCGCTTCCTGCGCAGTTCGTCTTTTCGCAGTGACTCGATTCGCGTATTCTGTAACGACCCATCAGAAATTGGAGCCAAAGTCGCTCGATTGCATCTTATGCAAGAAGGTTTGTGGCTACTGCGATAGGAGAGAGCTGTAGGATGTCACTGCGCCAAGGTATACGAGGGTCAGCTCTTGCCGTTAGAGGCCTGATCTTTCTGGCTTTAACCGTGAGCCTGTTGTCCGGGTTTTCTTCCCCTGCGCGAGCCCAATCCGCGCAGCCTTCGTCCGAGCAAGAAACGGCGGACGCAGCCATGGCGCCTCAAACCGCCAGTCCATCGTCGGAAGCCCAATCTACTGGCACGATAGAAGGCACCATTGTCGACCAGGACGGCGCTTTGGCAGTCGGAGCTCAGGTTCGAATTACCCGTCCCGGAAAGCCTGGATCACAGCAAACACAGTCGGGCGACAACGGACAGTTTACTTTCACCAACCAGCCCAGTGGCCCGTTTCAGCTGACCATCACGGCGGCAGGCTTCCAAAGCAAAATTGCTACTGGAACGATACAGGCGGGTCAGGTATATATCGTTCCCGAGATCACGATAACTGTCGCCCCGACCACCACAGACGTGAAGGTCGGAGTCGATACCGAAGAAATCGCCTTGGCAGAAGTTAAGGAGCAGGAGAAGCAACGCGTTCTTGGCTTCATCCCGAACTTCTATGCCAGCTACGTTCCCGACGCTGCTCCGCTTCCCTCGAAGCTTAAGTTTCAACTGGCCTGGAAGTCCGTGTCCGATCCGATTTCCATCGTCGGCGCCGGTGTGCTGGCTGGGGTTTACCAGGCCAGCGACCAGCTTAACGGATATGGGCAGGGCGCGGCGGGATATGGCAAGCGCTTCGGGGCAGTCTACGGCGATGTCTTCATCGGAACGTTTATCGATAGCGCCATCCTGACCTCTCTCTTCCATCAGGACCCGCGTTACTTCTATCGCGGCCCTGACTCAAGCGGCTCGCGCTTCATGTATGCCATCGGCAATTCCGTCATGTGTAAGGGCGATAACAAGAAGTATCAGCCCAACTACTCTGCCATCCTGGGATCGTTTATCACCAGCGCTATCTCGCAGACCTACTATCCGAGCAGCGATCGTGGTACGGAGCTGTATTTTCAGACGGCATTGATCCGCATCGCCGAAGGCAGCGTCGCCGGCATCTTCCAGGAGTACGTGGTCAAGAGACTGACGCCGCACGTTAATAAGAAAGACGCCGCGCAGCAGCCGTAGTTGGCCGCAACCTAGTTTCCAGACGATCCGGTACCGCTTGCAGGCGACGGCGACGTCTTGAATTCTTCCCCCATCCATTCCTGAAACGCCGTCATATTCTGCGGACGTCCCAGGAAATTCTTTACCAGATCGTTTGCTGAAACCGAACCTCCCGGCTCCAGCACCACCCGCCGGTAGCGCATGGGCGCTTCACCGGCCAGCAGATTCTTCTGATCGAACTGCCCGAAGAAATCCTCCGAAATCACCTTGTCCCACATATACGTGTAGTACGCGGACGAGTAGCCCGCCAGGTGAGTGAACGAAGCGTACATGTGGGCGTCAGACTCCACGTCCTTCAGCAGCGTGTATTTCTGAAAGTTGTAAGGGGCAATCGCGTCCATCTCGGTCTGCGCCGGAACGCCTTTATAAAAATCGTAGGAGATGGCTGCGAGGGAATTCTGCAAGCTGATACTGCTGCCCCTGCCAAACGCGGCCGCCCGATTCATGCGCGCCACCAGGTCGGCGGGAATGGGTTCACCGGTCTTGTAGTTCTTCGCGAAGGTAGACAGTACTTGTGGGCTGCGCATCCACTCCTCAAGCATCTGCGACGGCGCCTCGCCGAAATCCGCTTCCATGCTGATACCGCTGATTCCTGCCCACTGTTGCTGTCCGCCAAGAATGTGGTGCATCAGGTGGCCGAACTCGTGGAAAAAGACGATGACATCGCCGTAGTCCATCAGGCCCGGATCTTTGGCGGTTGGCGGCAGGAAGTTACACACCAGGATCGCCTCCGGCAACTGCTTGCCGCGAACGCCGTCCAGCACAGGTGACATCTGCTGGTGGCTGTACTTGCCTTCCCGGGGAAACATGTCGAGATAAAAGCGGCCGATAACCTTGCCGTTGTCCAGCACGTCCCAGGTCTCAACTGCCGGGTCCCACGCGGGCACATGCTGCTCCTGCTGGAACGTGACGTGAAAGAGCGACGCCGCTGTGTCCATAACGCCGCGTTTCACCTGTTCGAAGGGAAAATACGGCCGGACGGTCTGCGAATCGAAATCGTACTGCGAACGCCTCACCAGCTCCTGCAGATACCAGTACTGATAGTCGAATATTTCCGTTACCTGCGGATCCGTCTTACGCTTCTCGGCGAGCAGCATGGCAAACTCGCGCTGCGCGATGGGACGGGCCGCTGCATCCAGGTCGCTCACGAACTTCGCGATGTTGCTTCCCTTCCCGATCATCTTGTCGGCGGCGTTATAGTCCGCCCACGATGGGTAGCCAATGATATTCGCGATTTCGTACCGGGCCTGCATCATGTCGAGCAGAACCTGGCGGTTCTTGGGATACGCCCGCGTGTTCCAGGCTTCCCAGATCCTCCTCCGCAGGGCATCGCTCTTCGCCAGCTCCAGAACCGGAAACGTGTTGGGCTCGTCGGCTGGTATTTGGACTTTGCCGTCCGGACCGTGCTTCTGCTTGTCGATGAAGTCCTTGGGCAAGCCTTCGAGTTCTGAGGCATCGTTAACCGTGACGGTCCGAACATCGTCGGAGATATTCCGGTCGAACATCGACTGGTCTTCCGTGAGCCGATCGTTCAGCTGGTTAAGTTTCTTGCGGGTCGCTTCGTCTTTATCGACGCCGGCCAGGCGAAACTCCAGCAGCTGCCGCTTCACGTAGTAGCGGGTTGCCGGATCGGCTTGCGACATATCCAGGCTGCTGAGCGCGTCGTAGACGCCCCGATTGAGCGACAATGCCGATTGCGCGCTGCTGACCTTGGTGGTCATCGCGGTCGCATGATCACGATAGGAAGCGTCGGGATTCACCTGCTGCATGAGAGTCGAAAAGTAAATCGCCGTGTTCAGCTGCCGCGTCGCTTCGTCGTAGGGCGCGAGCGTGTTATCGATGGTTCGGGCACCCTTGACCGCAAGCAACTGATCGATGGATGCCTGTGCAGCGGTCAGGTGATCGTTCTCCATCTTTTCGAAGGCGGCAATGTCTGGTTTGTTCGCCCAAACGGCGGGCTGGTTTTTCAGCTCTTGCGCTGCGGCGACGGATACGAGAAGGAGTACAGCAAAGAGAATCTTGTGGCGAGCGCCAGCGAACATAGGTTTGCTCCTGAGATGCATACCTTGAAAGCGTTTGTGGGCACTATAGTAGCGGAAAAGCTGCAGCCGGGCCGCCGATACGCGCTGAAGGGCTTGTTTTCGTGGGTAGTTCCCCGCCAAAGCCGGATTAGATTTCTCCCAGACGCGCTGCCGCAATGGTTCGGACGCGCAGACTTCTCCTTGTCCAGACAAACAAAAAGGAGAGGCTCATCGCCTCTCCCTTTCCTTTCGGCTCTCCTGTGTTAGTAGAGCCGGAAGTTCACCTCAACATTGATCTGCACGGCCACCGGCTTTCCATTGAGCATTGCCGGCTCGAACTTCCAGTTGCGCACCGCTTCAATCGCTTTCTGATCCAGGCCCATACCCAGGGCACGGGCGACTTTAATATCGCGCGGCTTACCGTCCGGGCCAACGATCAGCCACAGAACGCAGGTGCCCTGATACTTGGCCTTGCGAGCCTCCTCGGAATATTCGGGGTCAGGCGTGTCCAATGCCTTGGGCGCCGAGACTCCGCCACCTACGCGGAATGCGCCGCCGCCGATGCCGCCGCCATGTCCGGGACCAACGCCGGGTCCGCTGCCGGATCCAACGCCGCCGCCGGCTCCTGAGCCGATACCGCCGCCGCTACCCGTTCCGTTTGAGGGAGGGCCGGAAGGCACAGCCGACATCGGATTGCCGATGTCCGGCATGCTCGACGACATCTTGATCTGCGGGGGAAGCACGACCGTCGGCTCAACCGGAAGCTTTGGCTTATCGTTGCGAATCACCATAGCCGGAGGAGTGATCTGCTCCATTGCGGCCTTGGGTAGTTTGCCTTTTGGAGCTTGTAGCTTGTCGCGATCGCCGCCGCCACCACCGCCGCCCGAGGTCTGTGCGCTCTTCTTGGTCATGGGCAATTGCGGCGTAAGGTCGGGAGCGATCAGGGTAACAATCTGTTTCGGCGCCTCCTTGACCACCTTGGCGCCCATGATGGAAATCGCAATCAGTCCGGCGATCATGGCCACGTGGACCACCAGCGAAACGCCGGCGCTTTCTTTTTTGTAGGCGTCGCGGTCCCAAATCTCGCGAACTTTCACCGGACGCGACGTCAATTCCAGCGGGGGCAACTTCTCGGGAAAGAAAGCAGCGCGGATATTGTCTCGCAGCGACGCCCACAACGATTCATCCATCGTGGTCTGAGGGAGAAGGTGCAACTCTTCGTCCTGCTGCGGAGGCGGGGGAATCAGCGTCTGATTAGTAGCCATACTCGTCCTAAGTCCTTCGCTCTGCACCGGCTGCTTACGCCGAACCGCAATTCATCGACAAGCACTTCCAGGGCCGGGGTCGCTCATCGGCGAAACCTGCAGTTTCTGATGAGGTTACGGGCCGACCCACACTGAGACGGTCACAGTGAGAGTCGCCGTTCCTAAGCTTAGATGCGCAGCTACCCACATCGTTGTTCGATTTTCGAGACAATAGTTGAGACGTTCCCGCCCGGTAAAGGCGAGCGCAAAAAACCGTCTCGTAAGCCTGTAGCCATCAGAAAAACAAAGCGTTAGTGTCTTCGACGGGCGGCTCGCGGTTGGACGCGCATTTTCCCGCTCCCTATAATGAAAAATAGCTGGCATGACGAGCATTATTGGCTTATCGGTCATGCCCCAGTAATCACCTAGGCCGGAGAACCCTGGATTGCCGCTCGACCTGAAATCAACGCTGAACCTGCCCAAGACCGACTTCTCGATGAAGGCGAACCTGCCCAATAACGAGCCGAAAATGCTCGAACGTTGGGAGAAGATGCGGATTTACGATCGCATTCGCGAGGTACACGCGGGCCAGCCGATCTACGTATTGCACGACGGGCCTCCCTATGCCAACGGGCCGATTCACCTGGGTACGGCTCTCAACAAGACTCTGAAGGACTTCGTGGTGAAGTCGCGGAACATGAGCGGCTTCGACGCACCCTATGTCCCGGGTTGGGACTGCCACGGCCTGCCTATCGAGATCAAGGTTGACAATCAGCTGGGCCGGAAGAAGCTCGACATGGATCCGCTGGCGGTACGCGAAGAGTGCCGCAAGTATGCGACAAAGTATCTGGATCTGCAGCGCTCGCAGTTCAAGCGACTGGGTGGACTGGGCCGCTGGGAAAAGCCTTATTCGACGATGGATCCCCAGTACGAGAGCGTCGTCCTGGAAACGTTTTACAAGTGCTACCAGGAAGGCCTGGTCTATAAGGGCCTGAAGTCGGTGTACTGGTGTGTGGTCGATAAGACGGCGCTGGCCGAGGCCGAAGTCGAATATGAAATGCACACCAGCCCCAGCGTCTGGGTGCGCTATGCCCTGACCAGCGATCCCGGCAAAATCGACGGGGCGCTTGCCGGCAAAAAGAATGTCGCGACCATCATCTGGACGACAACTCCCTGGACGCTGCCAGCGTCGATGGCGGTGACCTTCGCGCCCGACGCCGAGTATGTCGCGCTCGACGCCGGTGAGTGGGTTTACATCGTCGCCAAGGCGCTGGCCCAACAGACTATCGAGAAGTGCAGTCTCGGACAGCCCAAGGAAGTTGTCACGTTCCTGGGCTCGAAGCTGGAGCACGCGACCTTCGCGCATCCCTTCCTCGATCGCCAGATTCTGGGCGTGCTCGGCGACTACGTCACCATGGACACCGGCACGGGGGCGGTCCACACCGCGCCTGCCCATGGCGCCGACGACTTCAATACCGGCGTCAAGTACGGCTTGGACCTGCATTCCAACGTGGACGCCGGCGGCATACTGCGCAACGGCTTGCCGGAATACGAAGGCCAGCAAGTCTTCAAAGCGAATCCGCTCATCGTCGAGCTCTTGAAGAGCCGCGGCGTGCTGCTGGCGTACGAAAAAATCGAGCACTCGTATCCGCATTGCTGGCGCTGCCACAACCCCATCATCTTTCGGGCCACTGAACAGTGGTTCATCTCGATGGAAGGAAAGCTACCCCAGGGTGGAACGCTGCGCGGTCGCGCGTTGGACGAAGTTAAGAAAGTGAAGTGGGATCCGGCGTGGGGCGAGGAGCGCATCTCGAACATGGTCGCCGGACGGCCTGACTGGTGCATTTCCCGCCAGCGCGTGTGGGGCGTGCCCATCGCGATGTTCCAGTGCGAAGGTTGCAAGGAGTTTGTCGGCGATCCGGCGGTGCATCGGCTTGTGGTCGATCTGTTCGCTCGCGAGGGTGCCGACGCCTGGTACAAGTACTCCGCCGAGCAGATTCTGCCGGCGGGCTACAAGTGCGCCAAGTGCGGCGATACAAAATTCCGCAAAGAGATGGACATCGTCGATGTGTGGTTCGAGTCGGGGAACAGTCAGGCAGCGGTGCTGGGCCACGAACCCGGCCTGCCTTGGCCAGCCGATCTCTACCTCGAAGGCGGCGATCAGCATCGCGGGTGGTTTCAGTCTTCCCTGTTGTGCGCGGTTGCCACAAAAGGCATTGCACCCTACCGCAGCGCCGCCACCGCGGGATGGACGCTCGATCCGCAAGGTCGCGCCATGCACAAGTCGCTGGGCAACACGGTCGATCCGGTCGAGATCGCGGACAAGATGGGCGCAGAGATTGTGCGCCTGTGGGTCGCTTCGGTGGACTTTCGCGAGGATGTCATTGCCTCCGACGAGTTGATGCAACGCGTCGCGGACAGCTATCGCAAGATTCGCAATACGTTCCGATACATTCTTGGCAATTTGGCGAACTTCGATCCGGCGACGGATGCAGTGCCCTTCGCCGAGATGCATCCGCTTGACCAGTACATCCTGCTGCGCGCTGCCGAAGTGACGAAGGACGTGCGCGAGCACTATGACGCCTTCGTCTTTCACCGGCTGTATCACCGGCTGAAGGACTTTTGCATCGTTGATCTGAGCGCGATCTACTTCGATGTGCTGAAGGATCGGCTGTATACCTCGGCTCCCGAAGTCACCGGCGAGGCGTTCCGCGCAAACGGCGCTGTGGAAGCTGGGCGAAGCGCTGGTTCGTTTGCTGGCTCCGGTGATGAGCTTTACCTCCGATGAAATCTGGAGTCACCTGCCTGCGGCCGGACGATCCGAGAGTGTTCACCTCGAGCTCTTCCCTTCTCCAGAGGACCTGACAGGCAAATTGCCGGTCGGCTTCGATGTCGCTGGCATGATACGAAGCTGGGAAGCATTGTTGGGGGTCCGCGACAGAAGTACTGAAGGCTTTGGAATCTGCACGAAACGAGAAGCGCATCGGCGGCGGCTTGGAAGCGCAAATTCGGATTATCGTTCCAGAACAGACCGAAAGTCTCCAAAATTACGAGAACTATCTTGGCAACTACTTGTATCCGACGTTGGAGGGTTATCGTGATCAGTTGCGATATCTCTTCATCGTTTCGGACGTCGTTTTGGAGAGATCACCAGGGGCAATGGCGCAAGGTCTTAAGATTGAAGTGACCAAAGCTCCTGGCGAGAAGTGCGAGCGCTGCTGGAATTATTCGACACACGTGGGAGAGGATACGTCGTATCCCACAGTGTGCGAGCGCTGCAGCGCCGTGCTGGCGGAGATTGAGGCCACGGCAGCCCCGCGTTGATGGCGGTTTGAACATCGCTGAAGTCCCTTGCTTCTTTCGCAGGGGCAGCAGCGTCTAAGTGGTGAGCGGCAGTAGAGTTTTTCATGCGCAAGTACTTTTTCGTGATTGCGATTGTAGTTTTGTTTCTGGACAGGCTGGCCAAGCGTGCCGTCGCCAGCAACATTGCGTTGGGTCACAGCGTGGCGGTGATTCCCGGCTTCTTCCAGCTCACGCATGTCCAGAACACGGGCGCAGCTTTCGGACTATTCGCCGATTCCGCCGCCAGTTGGAAGATCGGCGCGTTGGTCAGCTTCTCCATCCTCGCGCTCATCGTCGTGTCCGCCCTGCTGTGGAAGAACAGCCACTCGTTGAGCACGACGACCATCGGCTTGTCACTCATTCTGGGTGGCGCCATGGGCAATCTCTGGGATCGAATGATGTACGGCCGGGTGGTCGACTTCCTCGACTTCTACGTCGGCAGCTATCATTGGCCGGCTTTCAATGTAGCCGACAGCGCCATCGTCATCGGTGCGGCGCTGCTCATCTCCGAAATCTTCTTCGCCAAATCAGCAAGCGAAACCGTCAATAGCAACTCCTGATCCTGCCGACCTTCCGGTAATCCGTTGGCGGGCTTGAACACCACACTCACTGGCTTCCCATGGTTTACGATGGGCATGGCCACGCCCGGCGATCCCGCATGCATATTCCTGACGGCTACCTGAGTCCTTCGACTTGCGCGACGCTCTACGCCGCCGCGGCCGCCGGATGGTACTCAGCCCTGCGGCGAATCAAGCGGGTGCTGCTCACCCGCGTCATTCCCCTCATCTCCGTTTTCGCGGCCTTTTCGTTTGTGGTGATGATGTTCAACCTGCCGCTGCCGGGAGGAACAACCGGTCATGCGCTGGGTGTGACCATCGCGGCCATTGTGCTTGGCCCATCGGGCGCCATCCTTGCACTCTCAATCGCAATTGCAATTCAAGCGCTTTTCTTCGGCGACGGCGGAATCAGCACGCTAGGCGCGAACTGCTTCAACATGGCGATTGTGGGCTCGCTGGTCGCGTACGGCAGCTATCGGCTCATTGCCGCACGAGCCGCGATCGATGCCAGGCGAAGAGTCATCGCAGCCGCTGTTGCCGGATATCTCGCCATCAACGTCTCCGCTCTGCTGGCCGCCGTCGAGTTCGGAATTCAGCCCGCGCTCTTTCATGACGCCGCCGGAACGCCGCTTTATGCACCATATCCGCTGAGCATCGCCATTCCTGCGATGATGATCGGCCACCTCACCTTCGCCGGGCTGGCGGAAGCGGTCATCAGCGCGGGGCTGGTTGCCTATCTTCAGGCTGCGGATCCCGGACTCCTACGCGCGACGTCGGGGCTGCCAGCGGAATCAGTCGGCACTGCTCTGCGACCGGAGGCGCGATCTTTTGCAGCGGCTGTGGCTGGCAATCGCCGCGCTCATGCTCCTGACGCCGCTCGGCATTCTCGCCGCCGGAACGGCGTGGGGCGAATGGTCGCCATCGGAGTTGGCCAGGAGCACACCTGCTGCGGTGGCCGCGAGCTCCCCCGAGTCATCCGCATCAGCACCGGCTGGGTTGCAAAAGCTTTCCAATGTTTGGACCGCGCCCTTCCCGGCTTATGCGCCGACTTTCGTCAGGAGCCGCGGCCTCGGCTATCTCCTGTCGGCCATGTTCGGCGTGGGGTTGCTGCTGATCCTGTCGCTACTGATGCGCCGGCTGCTGGACCGAAATCGTGGCAAGGAATGTCCATCATGAGCCGCGGCTTCATCGAGTCCACCACAGTTGGATTTGGCCATGCTCTCACCCGCGCCATGCTCTCGGAGCAAACTGCCCGCCAGCGCGGCCTTCTGCAGTCCCTCGATCCTCGCGTTCGTGTGGTGGGCCTGCTGGCCCTCGTGCTGGCTGTGACACTCTCGCGCAAAATCGAGGCGGTCGCGGCTCTGTTTGCGTTGGCTATCTTGATCGCGCTCCTGTCGCGGGTGAGCCTGTCTACGCTGGCCAAACGCGTATGGCTCATCGTGCTGGGATTCACCGGCGTCATCGCCCTGCCGGCAATCTTCAGCACTCCCGGGCGCACCGTTGCCAGCTTCGCGGGGTTGGCCATTACCGAGCAGGGCCTGCGTACAGCTTCGCTACTCATTCTGCGCGTCGAGACCGCGGTAACGCTCACGACCTTACTCGTCCTGTGCACCCCTTGGGCCCATGTGCTGAAAGCCCTGCGCGCCCTCGGCCTGCCCAAAGAAGCCGTTACCATGCTGGCCATGACCTACCGCTACGTGTTTCTTTTTGTCGAAACGGCGGTTCAGATGTTCGAGTCGCGCCGCAGCCGCACGGTGGGAACCCTCAAGCCAAGCGATCAGCGGCACATGGCGGCGCGCACCGCGGGCGTTTTACTGAGCAAGAGTGTCGCGCTGAGTAACGATGTCTACCTGGCCATGCAGGCTCGCGGCTTCCGAGGCGACGTGCAGATCCTCTCCAACTTCCGTATGACGGTGCGGGATTGCTTCGCTCTGCCGGCATTTGTCCTCGCCGCTGCTGTAGTTGTGTGGATGGGAAGATAAAGCCGCATGCCCGTACTCTTCGAACTGCGCGACGTCTCCTTCGAATACGATGGCATCGCTGCACTGCGCCAACTCTCGCTGTCTATCGCGCAAGGCGAGCGACTGGTGCTGTTGGGAGCGAACGGCTCCGGCAAATCCACGCTGCTGCGCTTGCTGGACGCTCTGTGTTTTCCATCGAGTGGTGCAGTCAACTTCGATGGCCAGGCTCTCACCCAAGGGCGTCTGCACGATGACAAGTTTGCGCTGCCATTCCGCCGGCGCGTCGGGCTCGTCTTTCAGAACCCCGATGTGCAGCTTTTCAATCCGACTGTATTCGATGAAGTCGCCTTCGCGCCCCTGCAACTGCAATGGCCGAAGGACGAGTTAATAGCCAGAGTTACCGAGACGATGGAGTGGATGGGCATCGCTAACCTGCGGGATCGCCCACCGTATCGGCTTTCCGGCGGAGAGAAGAAACGCGTGGCGCTGGCGTCGGTGTTCGTCTTGAATCCCGACGTAATTCTGCTGGACGAGCCGACAGCCACGCTCGATCCGCGCAGTCAGAGCCAGGTGATTGACCTCATTCAGCAGTGGAAGGGGTCGACCAGGACGGTCATTACGGCTACCCATCAGCTGGAAATCGTCGAGGATATTGCCGACCGCATTGTCGTGTTGCAGGAGGGTCGCGTGGCAGCGGACGGAATCGTGCCGGAGATACTCAACGATCACGCCTTACTTCTTCGCGCGAATTTGGTGCATGCGCACCGGCACAGCCACGGATCCGTCAGCCACTCCCATCCGCATCTTCATTCACACGCCGAACACGAACATGAGCACTGACAGCTTCCACTCAAGCCGCCAAGATTGCGGTTGAACGGGGCAGCCGGCCGTATTGGCGGCGAAGAGGCCAAGACCTTGCCTGCTTCAGTTGCAACAAAAAATCTTAGTTGCAACACGTTATCTCTTTGTGAGTAGCTCCTGCTGTCAGATAATTTCTCAGCTTTTATCACACCCCTTGCGATTCAACTCTCAGGAGACTCTTGCTCAATTCGAAGGCGTGCACACGTTTTGCCAGCCTGTTTCTTTTGTGCGGTTCGATGCTGACCGCGCAAGTCGCCGTCACCACTTACCAGAATGACAATTATCGTTCGGGTGCAAACACTCACGAGAGCACGTTGACCACTGCCAATGTCAATGTGCTGTTTTTGTCGGCGCACAAAACCAGGTCGCGATGTACGGATTGCTCAACTAACGTAACCACGGCTGCCCCATCCTCTTCGCCCGCTTTGGCGAGAGGGTGGGTCTTCCCTACCGGAACTGAGGTAACACAGCCTCCCCAAACAACTTTGCCTGCTCCTCGCGATCGTCGCCCCAAATTTCCAGCATGATGCTGGTACAGCCGGCGTCGCGGTACTCTTTGATCCGCTCACAACATTCGTCGGGCGATCCGGCAATCGCGCATGTCTTGCGCAGGATGTCGTCGGTGACTGCCTGGGCCGCAGCCTTGCGTCCGCCCTTCTCCATGCCGTCGGCGATGGGAGCGATCTCCTCAAATGTCAGCCCGGCCGTTTGCAGCAGCACGTCAGCCGACCCGCGAATGTTCTGCACCTTGTTGGCCAGATACATTGCCGCCATCTCGCGCGCGCCTTCCCTGCCCTTCTTCGAATCCTTGTTGATGCTGCCGACGATCACTCCACCCAGGTCGAGCGATGCCGGATCTTTTCCGGCTTTCTTTGCGCCCTCTTCCATATTGCCGCGCGCGTAGCGAAGGAAATCTGGCGTGGTAATGCTTGCGGTTAACAAGCCGTCGGAGTGCGAGCCCGCCAGTCGCTGCAGCACCGGGCCGGTCGCGCCGACATAGATTGGCACGCGCGTTCGGGAGACATGCGCATCGCTCCTCAGCGCGGGGGCCGAAGCATCGAACGCTTTGCCGTGATACTCGACCGCCTCTCCGGCCAGCATGGCCTCGATGATCTCGATGCTCTCGCGCATCACTACCGCCGGGCCGACCTCTTTGCCCTTCTCGCCTTCACCAATCTCCTTCATGAAGATCTTGGAGGCGCCCAGTCCGAGGAGAAATCGTCCATCTCCGGCGGCATCCTGCATCACGCGCGCTTCCATGGCAATCTGCACCGGATGACGCGTGTAAGGCGAAATGATCCCCCAACCGATGGTGATGCGCCTGGTCTGGGTCGCAACCACGGCTGTGATGGCGGTCGAGGAGCGCGCCTCAAAGCCGTGCTTGCGCCACCATGGATAGGCTTCGGCCAGCCAGAAAATGTCGAAGCCGGCGCGGTCGCAAGCCTGGGCCATGCTGACCGTCTGCTGCAAGGGCTCCATGCTTAATTGCAAAACACCAATACGGAATGGGACGGACATGAGTGCCTTTCAGGGCTGTCGGCTACCGGCCGTCAGCTCTCAGCTTTTTATTATGGTAGTGGCTATGAATCATTACGCGGGAAGAAGTTGATGCTTGCTCCGGGAATGCCGCGTCTTAGCTGACGGCTGATAGCTGACAGCTCGAGCCTACGGATCGCTCAACCCGTGCTCCCAGCCCTTCATCAGCGCCCACATCGCTCGGTTCATGGGAGTTGGCACGCCGTACTTCTCGCCCCACTTCACGATCGCACCATTCATGAAGTCGACCTCGGTCACGCGCGACGCAATTACATCCTGTAGCATGCTGGCCTTGTGCTTGCCTGGAGCGTTCGCGCCCTTCGCCACCAGCGCCCGCGGATCGCCGTGCAACTCGACGCCCATCGCCTTCGCAACTGCCTCGCCCTCCTGGATCAGCGTTTCAAACAGCTCTCCGGTCGGACCGAAGCGGGTAGCCGCGCCATGATGTAACCGCGTCAGCGCACCCACCGGATTGGTGGCTGCGTTGAAGATCAGCTTCGTCCATTGCGCGCCGCGCGCGTCGGCCAGCGGAATCGTATTCATGCCCCCGCGCGTGATGTATCCCGCCAGCTCGTTTACGCGATCCATGGGAGTGTTCGTGGGCTCAAAGGGTCCAATCCACGTGTCGCCTTTGATGTCGAAGCCTACGTGCCCCGGCTCAACGATGTGTCCCGCGGGAAACGTGGTGCCGCGAATGACGTACTTCACGTGCTCGGCGATCAGCTCTTCGTTGCCGACGCCGTTCTGTACGGAGCAGACCGCGCTGTTCTCGTCGAAGCATCCGGCCGCAGCTTTCATCGCACCGGAGGTATGAATCGCCTTGGTCGCTACCACACCGTAGTCGCAGACCGGCAGTTCTGCTGGGTTGGTGCTCGCCTTCGCCAGCCGCACGTGCATCTCGCCGGCCCCCGACAGCCGCAGGCCGTTGCGATGGATGGCCTCAATGTGTGGCTGCGCGACATCGAAGGCATACACTTCGACCTCGCCGCCCTTGGCTAGATGCGCAGCGAACAGGCTGCCGATTGCACCGCATCCCACGACCAGCACTTTCTTCATGCATCAATCCATCGGTCGGAAATCGACTTAACAGGGGCATGCTTCCTTGCATCGGCGTGCGAATAAAATTTCCAGGGAATTATGCTCAGGTTTTCGCCCTCGCTCCGGCCTACTCGGAAGGTGTCTTGTGTATAGAGACATACGCTTCCATCTTTATTTATTACCTGAGGATGCAGCGAAAATATCATGTTTTCCTTGAGTGCGACCTGACTCTTTGCGCCGATAGCCGGATGCTCCAGCATGGTCGTACCAATGGAGTGTCCTGAAAGATGTCCGAGCGCAAAGCCGCTGCGAGCGAACGTGTCGGCGACCACCTTGTGCACATCGCAGGCGAGCACCCCTTCATGCATAAGCTTCCGCGCCGCCTCCATGGCTTCCGGGTAAACTTCTGCCATTTTTAAGATTCGCTCGCTCGGTTCGCCTTCGATGAGGGCACGCGAGAACTCGACCCAGTAGCCGCCTGTGCCGGCGATCTCGAGCGAATAGAGCATCAGGTCGCGCGAGCCGACCTTGCGTTTGCCGGGAACTTTGAAGTGCGCCTCAGCCTCGCCATTCTCACCCGATAACACAATGTTCATCATGCGCGGACCTGCGCCGCGGGCGAAGAACACTTCCACGGCGGGAGCCATGATTTCGGCCTCGGTCTTGCCCGGTTCGAAGCCTTCCAGCAGTGCCCAGAACCCTTCGTGGATGATGTCCATCGAATCGCGGACCTCAACCAGCTCTTCTTCGCTCTTAACCGCGCGCACCATATCGAAGTGAAAGTCAAACGGAACCAGTTCGAACTCACCCTGCTGCAGCTCGCGATAATCACGGACAGCCATCACATAGTCGAGTCCAAACACCGCGACTCGTTTCCAGGTTTCTTCGTGCGCTCGTTCGCGCAACCACCGTCCCGGAACTTCAGCCCATACCTTCTCTTTCACGAACGGTTTCTTCTTATCGCCGATCCAGCGCGCCTCTTGCGGGAATACTAGAACCGGCTCGCCTTTCAGAGGTATGAGCACGTAGACGTAGCGATGCACGATTTCGAAACCGGAGGCATAGAAGACGGCGCCTTCGAATCCGGCGTACTGATTGCCGCAAACGATGAGTGCGTCGACTCCCTGTTCGCGCATGGTAGCGCGGATGTTGTCGTAGCGGCGTTGTATCTCGGGTGAACTCGGCAATGTTTTTCCTTGACGGCTGACAGCTGGCATTGAGTATTTGCCGTTGAAGCTAGCAGCCGATAACTGGTTTTGAAGAGGCGCACCTTAAGGTGCGCCGCAGCCATTTCATAAATTTGTCATCCTGAGGAGGGCTTCAGCCCGACGAGGGATCTGCTTTTCGTCCACAGCTGAAAGCTGTTTCACCCGCATATCTCCGCCGCTGTCAGTGCATATACCTTCGTAATGTCCACCAGCGTCTGAATCGCCACCTTTTCACCTTCATGATCGCGTGGGCCGCTCGACGGTCCATAATTCACAGTCGGACAACCAAAGCGCGACAGCGCCGATGCATCTGAGCACCACAGCACCGTGTCGTGTACCGCGGGCTTTCCCACAACAAGCTGATGGTTTCGTTCAATGGCCTTCACCATGGCGTGGTTCTCATCGATGGCTGCGCCGGGTACGGAAACGTACGTCTCGAATTCCAACCCGTACTCCGGGTGCTTCGCCTTCATCGCCAGAAAAAGTTCTTTGGCAGCGCGCCTTGCGTCGGTCATGCTGATGGTTGGCGGTACGCGCACATCCAGAAAAACGTCGGCCCGCTCCGGCGTTCGGCTGGCGCGCCACGGATGTCCCGCCTGCACACAGCCTATATTGACGAAGCCAGGACGGCCGGCCCAATGCGCTTGCACCTGCCACTCCGGAATCCAGCGCATCACTTCTGCCAGCACGCCATGCATCCGCCGGATCGCGTTCTGATCTTCCTTGCCCGGCGCAAACGCCGAGTGCACGTAGTTCCCAGTCAGTCCGAATCGAACCCACATCGATCCGGCGTGTTCCAGCACCAGTTGCATGTCGGTCGGCTCGCCCAGGATGCACATGTCCGGCAGGACTCCGTGATTCACCAGGTAATGCGTGCCTGCGCCGTATCCGCGATACTCTTTACCTTGGAACTCGCCCCACTGCGTCTTCTCGATCTCGCCGCATACCGCGCCCAGGATAATATCGCCATCCAGCTGGACTCCGGCCTCCAGCAGCGCCTTCACTGCGTGCACGTAGCAGACCAGCGCTCCCTTCATGTTGTAAATACCCAGGCCGTAGATCATTCCATCCTTAACGACGGCGTGAGGCTTGTAGCCGATACCGGTCAGGAAGTCTTCATCGCCGGTGTTCGAAGTGTCCATGTGTCCGTTGAACATCAGGCATTGGCCATTGCAGCCGCCTTCCAGCCGGCCGATAACGTTGGCGCGTGCATCTTCCACCTGCTGCCACGTGATCTTCAGGCCAAGACGCTGGAATGCGGCGCGCATATACTCGGCCATCGCCAGCTCCCCACCTGTGGGACTGGGGATATTGATCACATCGCTGCACATGGCGACGATCTCGTCTTCGCGGATGCGGCTGACGATTGCGTCTCTCACGTTGTCAGACAGCGCGGCCTTACCGGGAGTCGCCATCAGGACACAGCCCTCCCTGCATGGTTTCGCGTCAGCACTCTGAAATCGTCCGGAAACGAGCACAGTTTCTCGTTGCCGCCACCGGTGATCCAGAAATTGTCTTCCAGCCGCAGCCCGCCGCCTCCGGGCCAATAGATTCCCGGCTCAATCGCTAAGACCATGCCATCGTGAATAGTTCCGGTGCTCGCCTGATGGGCCACGGGAGGCTCGTGCGCGCGGGCTCCCACACCGTGGCATATGGGATGCGACGGTTGTCCGGGATAGCCCCCCTCGGCAATGCGCGCGCGAATCATTCGATCCAGCTCCGGCAGGCTCGCTCCGTGTTTGGCGAAGGCGACTGCCTCGTTGAAGACCTTCAGCAGCAGGTCAAGCAGCTTGTGATACTCCGGTGTCAGTTCTCCGGGACAAAGGTTCTTCGTCAGGTCGTTCCAGTAGCCGTCGACGCACACCCAGATCTCGAGCAGCGTCGGCTCATGCTCCTGCACCGGACGGTCGCCGGTAGCCGTGAACGTTCGGATGCCCTTGCCCGACCACACCAGCGTGAAAGCGCGAGCCATCTCGACCTGGCCCTTAAATCCGATGCCATGGGAATGCACGAAGCCTTCGAAGATCGCCGCGACCTCACCTTCCTTCATCCCCGGCCGAATGCGCTCCCAAGTGTGTTCCATCGCCAGAGCCGCCAGCTCGTTGGCCAGCTTCATGCGGTCGATCTCCTGCGGGGTCTTGATGGCGCGGCAATGATTCAATACCAGGTAAGTGTCGACGATTTCGCGGGCGACAGGCTTAAAGGCATCGAACCACGGCTGAGTCCATGTGCTAGGTTCGCCGACCATGCGGTCCGCGCTCTGCGTCCCCTGCGAAAGTTCGAGGCCGACGCGGCCGGTCAGATCGCGTTCCTTCAGAACTTGCACGGCGATGTCGAGCGAGCGCGCGCCAGGCGGTCGCGGATCGGTGGGATGATAGCCCTTGAAGAAGCGAATGTCCTGCGTCCACGATGTTCGACGCGCGTCTTCTTCTTGCGGCTCGAGAGCGATCAGTGTCGGCTGGCCCTCGCGAGGAAAGATCGCGATGTCGTAACCTTTCATGCACCAGTAGTTCGTCAGATAGACGATGTTATCGGGCGCACGCACGACCAAGACGTCAAGATCATGCTCTTTCATGACGGCGCGAACGCGATCGAGCTTGGCAGTGTCAATGGAGTACGGCATCAGTTCACACTCTCCAACACATTCTCATTCTTCCACGTCCAACTCGCCTCTTTCGCCTTGATTAAACGATACAACGCCGTGTGCAGCGGCGCTAAAACGCCCGCTTTCTCGGCCTCGCGCGCAATGGCGCCGCCAAGATAATCGACCTCCGTCAGCTGCCGGTTACGAATGTCTGACAGCATCGACGGCGGATGGTTGGTCTGAGCGCCAATACGGTTCATCTCCCAGGGATCTTCATGAAGCCGGATTCCCAGCGCCTCGGCCACTATCATGCCTTCTTCCATCAGCGCGCGCAGCAAGTGTCCTAAGTCTTTGAACTGCTCCTCGGCGGCAAAATGGGGGGAGTGCGGCAACTCGGTCAGGGCTGCAACGCTGTTCACCGATGCATTAAAAATCAGCTTCGACCACTGCGCTGGACGCGCGTCTCCGAGCGCTTCCGCTTTGAGGCCGCCGGCGATCATCAGCTGCGCGAGCTCATCTACCAGTTCGAACGGCGTATCGGTCGGCTCGAATGGACCCATCCAGGTTGCGGTATCGAGTTCGTAATGCACGTGATCGTCAGCAAAGCGCGTGCCGCTCATGAAGGTCGTACCGCGAATCACGTAGCCCGATGGCATCACCTGGGCCATCACTTCTTCGCTGCCCAAGCCGTTCTGCGCCGACAACACGGCGCCGTGCGGAAACAAATGCGCCGCCGGAGCGAAGGCTTCCCACGTCTGGCTGGCTTTGGTGGCGACGATGCCGAAGTCAAACTCAGTTAGCTCGTGAGCATCGGCTCGTGCCTGCAATCGCGATTCGAACTCATTGCGTCCCGTGACCCGAATACCACGCTCGTTCAATATGCTCGCATGTTCCGGACGGCGGGTCAGCACCCACACCTCGGCGACACGCGCCAGATGCGCGGCGTACAGGCTGCCGATGGCTCCCGCCCCGATGATGAGGATTCTCTTCACAAGTGGTTATCGCGGCCCATGGCCGACAGTTCCTTCATCCTCGCTGCACCTTAACATTTGGCTTGGTCTCGCCCCGCCGCTGCTTCTGAATCTGCTCATACAAGGTGCTCGCGTTGTTGTAGGAGTCATCGATGATGATGCCATCTTTCCATAGCGCATCCTGAAGCGCAGCACTGATGGCGTGCAGCGGAGCGCCGCCCCCCTCGCCCATCCCCTTCGCGCCACTGTAGCTGTGCGGCGACGGCGTCACGGTGTGCGCGTACTTGATTTTCGGCATACTTACCGAAGTGATGGGTGTGTAGTCGCTGAATGTCGAAGCCAGCATATTACCGTTTTCGTCGTAGGCGCAGTTTTCCATCAGTGCCGCACCGATACCATGGGCCGTCGCGCCGTGCACCTGGCCTTCGACAATCATGGGGTTAATCACTGTGCCGCAGTCATCGACGGCTGCGTAGTCGAGGATCTTGGGGATGTACGTCTCGCGATCGATCTCGATCACCGCAATGTGCAGTTGCGACGAGTAGGTGAGCGTCAGGTTGCCGTACTTCCGCGCGACGTCGGGTACCTGAAAAGGCGCGCGCCAGGTGTAGCGGCAGTTCAGCGTGAGCGATCGCAGTTCCTCTGGCACAACGGCGGTATTCACGTTGGCCAGGTTCGCCAGGCCGATGTACGGAATCGCCTTCGCCGTTCCACGTACGCGTACTTCGGCACCCTGCTGGCCGATCCCCATCTCCAGGTCGGCTTCGTCCGCCTGAAGCGCAAATGCAGCCAATTTCAAAATCTCCGCCTTGAGAAGTCGAGCTGCGCCGTTGACAGCTGAGAGTCCGGAGACCGCGAACTGACTGGCGTAGGTGCCGCTGTGACCCGTATGAACGTTGCGCTCGGTGTCGAAGCCGACGCGCACATTGACCAGTTCCGGGCTAATGTTCAGGATGTCGGCGACGACCTGCGAAACCGTGGTTTCGTGACCCTGACCCTGTGGGACAGAGCCAACCGCGACGATGACCTCGCCGTAGATATCGAGCTTTGCGCTGGCAGCCTGCGAGTTGCCGGAGAACGGCGCTTGGGGATTCACAATCTGCGATTGCCCGAAGTTGTTGGTACCCGAGTCGAGGGTAGTTCCGATGCCGATGCCCAGCCAGCGTCCTTCAGCGTGCGCTTTGGTGCGTTCCGCCTGCCATTTGTCCCACCCAATCAGCTCTTTCGCAACCTTCAGCATCCCAGGGTAGTTGCCTGAGTCGTAGACGCAGCCGTTAGGCGTGGTGTATGGAAATTCCTCCGGCTGAATATAGTTTCGCAGGCGTATCTGGTCGCCCGGAATATTGAGTTGATGGGCGCAGATGTCGAGCACTCGTTCCAGAAACCACAAATGCTGCATACGCGAGTAGCCGCGGTTCGGCCCAACGGGACACTTGTTTGTCACCGCCTGGCTGAAATCGATGCGCAGGTTCTTCAGGCGATACGTGGCTGGCGCCACCTGCGACCAGATGACGCAACCCAATGGCTCGTAGCGTGGATAAGCGCCGCAATCGTCAATGTGCCGGGAATCGACCGCCAGGATCACGCCATCCTTGTCGAGCGCAACCCGGGTGTCCCGGAATGTACGCTCGTTGCCGTGCGCGCTCGAGGTCATATGTTCCGAGCGCGTCTCGGTCCATTTGACGGGAGCGCCTTCTGCCTTGCGCGACGCTAAGGCACAAACGGCCATCTGTGGGTAGTTGGTGATCTTGATGCCGAAGCTGCCACCAATGTCGTGGGTTTGCACGCGCACCTGGTCCATGCGCAGGTGCAAGGCGGGTGCCAGCAATTGAATGCCGATCGTCGGAAACGAATTATTACTCCAGAAATAGAGGCGCTCGTCATTAAGGTCCCACTGCGCGATGACGGCATTGTTCTCCAGCGGTGTGCTGGAAAAGCGATGCATGTGCAGATGATCGATGTGGATGACGTGCGAGGCCGCGGCGAAAGCCTGCTCGATGTCGCCATACTCGAAGACGCCGCGCCAGACCACGTTGGTCCCCATGGCCTCATGCAAGATAGTCTTGTCGCGGGCAGCGACCTCGCCGTCGATGACAGCTTCCAGCGGCTCATACTCGACGCGCACCAATTCGGCGGCGTCCTCGGCTATGGCCGGAGTGGTAGCGACGATTGCGGCGACCGGCTCGCCCTGATAGCGGACGCGGCCCACCGCCATCGGATAATCCAGAATGCGGTTGCTGGGCGCAGGCCCGATCTCAAAGAACGGATCGACCAGCTTCGAAATTTCCTGCCCGGTCAGGGTACACACCACTCCCGGCACTGCCTCAGCCTCACCCACATCCACGCTGGTGATGTTCGCGTGTGCATAGGGCGAGCGCACGAACACCAGGTGCAGCATGCCAAGCAGCTTGATGTCGTCGACAAACTTACCTCGGCCGCGGACCAGGCGCGCATCTTCCTTGCGCTTCAGAGATTGTCCGACCCAATCAGCGGATTGCGGATGTGTCGTCGTTGCCATGAGTTCCTTCGGCAGATGTCGAAGCCGTGATCGTCTCGTCGGGAGCGGTTCCGGCAGTTGGTGAGCCTTGCGTTTCCCCGACAGGCGATCCTGCAGACGTCGAAGGAGCGACAGTGGACGGCGCCGACAACGCGCTCTGCAGCCCGTCAATCAGTTTCTGGATGTTCTTGCGCCCGAGCGGTTCGAGCATACCGCCCGCCATGGAGGCCAGTTTGCCGAAGACGCTAGTCTCCCCCTTCCACAACACTTTTGTATTCTCGCCCTCCGGCTGGAGATCGAAGCCGGCGGTTACGGTCACCTGGCTGCCGACTGCGGTTCCCTGCCCTTTGTACTGGGCGCGCACTGGCTTGACGGCCTCGGCGAGTTCCATCTTCAGCTCGGCCGTTCCGCGAATGTTGCCGACACCGACTTTGACCTTCACGCTGAAGTGCGTCGGATCCTGCATGCTCATGCTCTGAAAATCCGGGAGCAGTGGGGCGAACTGATTGGGATCGGACAGGAAGTCAAAGACCTCGTCCGGACTGCGTGGGGCGATGAATTCGCCGGAGAAATTAATGGCCAACTTCCAACTCCTGTGAGGATAAAACCGAAGAGGCTGCGGTAGCTGCAAGGTCTGACGTTGTGGTTCCGCCTGCCTGTTGAATCGCCTTAAAGATATTCTGATACCCGGTGCAGCGGCAGGTATTACCGGCGATGCCTTTGCGAATCTCCGACTCTGTGGGATGCGGATGCTCGCGCAACAATTGCAGAGTGCTCATCAGAAAGCCGGGCGTGCAGTAACCGCACTGAAACCCGTGACAGTCGCTGAAGGCCTGCTGTACCGGATGCAACTGATTGTCCTTTGCCAGACCCTCGACCGTGACTACTTCCCCTTCATCGGCCTGAAAGGCAAACACCGTGCATGATTTGACGCTCTTGCCGTTCAGGAGCACCGTGCAGGCCCCGCAATAGCTGGTGTCACAGCCAATGTGGGTTCCGGTCAGGCTGAGCTCTTCGCGAAGAAACTGTACCAGCAACGTACGTGACTCGACTTCCCTCACATAGGTCTTGCCATTCACCTTCACGCCGATCCGCACACGCTCAATATTGTCATGCATAAAGATGCGAGACCTCCACGTGTTCTCCCCGGGCGCGCCGGACGGCCGCATCGAGAGCGAGTGTGGCCAGCGAGCCGGCCGCATGACGCTTGTACTCCGCCGATCCGCGCATGTCGGTGGCAGGCTCGGCGATATCCATCACCGCTTCGCGAACGCCTTCGATCATGGTTGCCGTGATGGCCTGACCGCGCAATAGTGCTTCTGCGGCCGTTACGCGGGTTGCCGTCAATCCCAGCACACCAAGGTAGACGCGTGCTTCCTGACAGGTGTGATCTTCATTGAGTGTCAGTTGCACGGCGACGCTGGCGCTGGCATAGACCGGGGCACAGCGCTTCAGAGCAATGTAGGCTCCGCCCGAGCGCTGCGGCGCCCGTGGAACCATGATGTCGGTAATGAGTTCGGCGGGCTGCAACGCCGTGGTGTAAGCGTCCAGGATGAAGTCGGCAATATCAATACTGCGCTCGCCGTTTGGCCCAAGTGTCTTCACGGTCGCACCGGTTGCCAGCAGGACGGGAGCCCAATCTCCCGTGGGGTCGGCTTCGGCAATCGAGCCGCCAATGGTTCCCATGTGGCGAATCTGCGGATCGGCGATGCCGGCGGCACAGTCATGCAGGATGGGGAGGCGGCTAGCCTCGACGGATGAGGCGATCTCGGCGTGTCGAGTCATGGCGCCCAGGCGAAGTAATCCATTCCCGTGTACGTAAGCTGTCTGGGGAATGAAATTCAGGTCGACGAGATGCGCGGGAGTGGAGAGGCGAAGCTTCATGAGCGGGATGAGGCTCTGCCCACCTGCAAGAAACTTGGCATCGTCGCCGAGTTCTCTCAGCATCGCCACCGCTTCCAGATACGATTTTGCGCGGTGATAAGTAAACGCACGAGGATACATCCCAGCCTCAGGATTCGTCTATGACGCACTGGTTTGCGCCGAAAGCGAATCTCATCCGTGGAATTTGTCTGACGTGGAAGATTACCGCACAATCGGGGCCGGCGTGAAGGGACCGGCCGATGGCCGCAGTTTGGCGCGACAATCGGTTACCATTACCTTCAAGCGAACGATGAGTGATCTAGTTACACCAGACCAGTTCCGGGCTGCCCTCGGCCGTTTCGCCACCGGCGTCACCGTCATCACGGTCGACACCGTAGAAGGCGAAGTTCATGGCATGACTGCCAACTCCTTTTGCTCGGTATCGCTGCGGCCGCCGCTGGTGCTGGTATGCATCGATCAGCTGGCGGAAACCTATCTGCACCTGCACGAGAGTGGTCAATTCGGCGTCAGCGTCCTGAAAGAAGCCCAGGAAGCGCTGTCGGAGTTCTTTGCCGATCCCGAGCGCAATCCCGACGCGGCGTACCGATTGGGTATTCAGTACTGCAAGCTGGCAAGCGGGACCCCGGTACTGGAGGACGCGCTGGCTAATCTTGACTGCCGAGTCACTGCCGCCTATCCCGCGGGCGATCACACGATTTTTGTGGCGGAGGTGCTGGAAGTCGCACTGAGTGAAGGCGCGCCGCTGATGTACTTTCGCGGACGGTACGGCGTCGACCGAGAGCTTCCCTAGCCGCCCGGACGAAGAGATACGGCGTTCCCGCACCATGCGGTATTCTCGACAAGACGCCAAAGCCGGCGTCCCATTGCGTTATGGCTTCCTCAACTTCTTACGTGCGGTATCCACGACCCACACAGATCACTGAAGACGCGTTATCCGTGCGCCTGCGCGAGCTGCTGGATGGAGAGACGCTGTCACGAAACGTGGCGTGCCAACTATTGCGCTGCGACGACGAGCTGCTCCCTGAGCTGCTGAGTGCAGCGCGGGCTCTGAAGGAAAAGTACCGGCCCGGTGTGATTACTTACTCGCGCAAGGTGTTTCTGCCCCTGACGAATTTGTGCCGCGACTACTGCGGCTATTGCACCTTCCGCCGCGATCCGGGTGAGCCCGGCGCGTACACCATGACAGTGGAAGAAGTGTTGTCAGTGGCGAAGCAGGGCGAGAAACTTGGCTGCACCGAGGCGCTGTTTTCGCTGGGAGATCGTCCGGAGGCGCTGTTTCCCGAAATGCGTGAGACACTCCGCCGGCTCGGATATCGCAGCACGCTGCATTACCTGGAAGCCATGTGCGAGTTGGTGCTGCGCGAAACGCGCTTGCTGCCGCACGCGAATCCCGGCTTGCTCAGCGCCAACTGGGTTGAACGGTTACGGGTCAGCAATCCCAGCCTCGGACTGATGCTGGAAAGCACGAGTACGAATCTCACAATGGCGCATCCCGCGGAAAAAGCTCCTGACAAACTGCCCGCGCTGCGTCTGAAGACGATCGAAGAGGCGGGAAGGCTCGGCGTTCCCTTCACCACGGGGATTCTGATCGGCATCGGCGAAACCTTGGAGGACCGCGTCGACTCGCTGATGGCTATTAAGAAGCTGCATCTGCAGTACGGCTACGTGCAGGAAGTCATTGTGCAGAATTTCCGCGCCAAGCCGCGGATTCCTATGGCGGCGTGGCCCGAGCCAGACCATGGAGATATGCTGCGCACACTCGCGGTGGCGCGCTTGATTCTGGGCGACATGAATATCCAGGCGCCCCCAAACCTCACTGAAAACGGATACGAGCGGCTTCTGCAGGGCGGCATCAACGATTGGGGCGGTGTCTCGCCGTTGACGCCGGATTTCATAAATCCTGAAGCCCCCTGGCCGCATCTTCTCGACTTGCAGCAACGTACCGAGGCTGCTGGACAAAAGCTGTTACAGCGGTTGCCGGTGTATCCGGAATACGTCGACCGGGTCGTGCAGCGGGGTGGGTTGCTGGGCGAACGAGTGCTGGAGTTGTCAGCGATTGCGCCGGGCCGGTGAATAGAACGGGGTCGCCATCGGAGTGATTTACTTTATGGCGCGGAAGAAAGCGACGTTGTAGCTGTAGAGGTCCTTCGACTTCGTTCGGCTTCGCCTCACCCGCTCAGGATGACACGGCGAATTTAGACTGAGATGCACGGCTGCTGTACGTGAGATGACACAGCTGAGTTATCTGAAATGATGCGAGGATGCCGTAGATGATCGTGGTGTTCACAGGCGGAACCGGCGGCACCAAGCTGGTACAGGGATTGCAGCAGGTGGTTGCGCCGCAGGAATTGACCGTCATCGTGAACACCGGCGACGACATCGAGTGGTGGGGCTTGCACGTTTCTCCCGATATCGATTCCGTTCTTTACGGACTGGCTGACCTGTTGAGTAAAGATCGCGGATGGGGCGTCGAAGACGACAGCTTCCGTTGTCTCGATCGCATGAAACAACTGGGACAGGCGGGATGGTTCAGTCTCGGCGATCTGGACCTGGCGACGCACCTCACTCGGACGGCGATGCTGCGGAGCGGTAAGACTCTCAGCGAAGCGACGGCGGAACTGGCGACGAAGCTCGGCATTCGCGCGCGTGTGCTGCCGATGTCGGACCAGAAGGTTTCCACCATGCTCGACACGGCGAAAAGCACGCTAACGTTTCAGGAATATTTTGTGCGGGAGCGGCACCAGGTCGAGGTGCAGGCCGTGCGATTCGAAGGCGCCGAGCGGGCGCATGCGGCGCCGGGTGTGATCGAGAGCATTCAGGCAGCAGATGTGGTGGTTTTCGCGCCCAGTAATCCGGTCACCAGCATCGGACCGATTCTGGCGGTGCCCGGGATTCGCGATGCCCTGAGGAACACTTCCGCCCAGGTTGCCGCGGTGAGCCCCATCGTCGGCGGTGCGGCGGTATCCGGTCCGGCGGGGCAGTTGATGGAGATGAAGGGCTGGCCCAGCACAATCGCTGGCGTGGCGGCGGCGTACCAGGATTTTCTCGATACCCTCGTAGTCGATAACGCTGACGAAGCCGCCATCGGCAGTCAGCACCGGGCGGTCGATTCAGGATCTGATACCGTTCGCTTCGTTGCCACCAACACCATGATGCACTCAATGGACGACAAGCGGGCGTTGGCTTCGTTCGTTCTCAACTCTTGTTCCACGCCGCAGAGCGCCAAGGCATGACGATGCGCGGAATCCTTCTTATTCCCTTTAAGAGCCTTGCCTCGGCGAAGCAGCGGCTGGAGGCCGCGTTGAATGCCGCGCAACGCTCGCAGCTTGCGGAGGCAATGTTGCGGGACGTGATGGTGGCCGCCGCCGCCGTGAAAGAGCGAATCGATGTGGCGCTAGTGACGGGCGACGCGAGCGCACAAGCCGTCGCGAAAGAGCTAGGATTCCTCGTGATTGAAGACACGCGAAACGAAAGTGAGACGGCTGCCATCGAGATGGCGACAGCCTGGTGCGAAGAACGCGGTTACGACACGACGATTGTCGTTCCTGCAGATATTCCGCTGATTGCCCCCCACGAATTGCATCGCGTGCTGGATGCCGCTCCAGCGGAAGGCGCCGTCTTCGTGCCTGCCTACGACCGTCGCGGCAGCAACTGTATCCTGCGGCGGCCAGCGTCGATCATCCCGCTTCGCTTCGGCAACGACAGCTTTCTGCCCCACTGCGAAGCCATGCGCAAGACCGGCAAAGAACTGGTCGTTCTGGAAATGCCCGGCATCGGGCTCGATATTGATAACCCACATGAGCTTGAACTCCTGGTGCAGCGTGAGGGTGACACGGCCTCGCAACGCCTGCTGCGCTCGTGGGGCTTCGGACGCCGTGACTTCGACGCCTGGGAAGCGGCGGTGTGAAAGCGCGTTCGGCATCCGCTCCCGCCTTCAACACGGGTGAACTTCGCGCCGTTCCAGTGCGCGGCCTCCGTGACATCTTCACCGGCGACTCGATTGCCGACATGGTCGTCGACACGCTAGCCTTGGGCGGCTTGCGGTTGCATGACGGCGACATCCTGGTGGTGAAGCACAAAATCGTGTCCAAAGCCGAGGGCCGCAAGGTCGAGCTCGATTCCGTAAGACCCTCTGCTGCGGCGCGACAGTTTGCGGCCAACAATCACCTTGACGCACGTGTTGTTGAATTAGCGTTGCGCGAGGCCAAGCGAGTCGTGCGCAAAAAACACATTCTGATCACCGAGACGGAACACGGCCTGGTCTGCGCCAATAGCGGTGTTGATGTGTCGAACGTTGACGGTGGCAAGACCGCTGTCTTGCTGCCTGAGGATCCCGACGGCTCCGCCAAGCGCATTCATCGACAATTGAAAAAGCGGACTGGGCTGCACGTTCCCGTCATCATTGCAGACAGCTTTGGGCGAGCGTGGCGGGAGGGACTGTGTGAAGTTGCGATCGGCGTAGCGGGAATGAAGGTGGTCCACGATTATCGCGGGCGCAAGGACGACTACGGGTACCAAATGCACGCGACCGAAGAGGCCGTTGCCGATGAGTTGGCGTGTGTAGCTGGTCTGGTTTGCGGCAAGGACTCTCGCATTCCCGCTTGTATAATTCGAGGTTATCGGTACCGTCGCGGCAACGGCAGTGCGCGACAGTTGGTGCGGCCGGCGGAGAAAGATTTGTTTCGTTAAATAGAGTGCCGCCGGAGCGAGGCTTGCGGGTATGGAGGTCCTTCGACTCCGGTCGCAAAAGTCGCGACCTTCGCTCAGAATGAAAATTGTTTTCAGTGTCGCAAAACCGCGACACCTACGCGCTGGATAACACCCGCGTTTTGGTTGAGAGGATGTAATGCAAGGGCTCAGTTGGTGCAATCGGCAGAAGCTGCAAGGCACAGCCTGGAGTGATGTCGAGCGGCGGGTCTCGAGTCCGCTGCGAGCCGCAATCGATAAAGTACTGACGTCGCTTGACGGTGGAATTCTGTCGCGCGAGGAATGTCTGCTTCTGGCGAACGCCGACGGCGACGACCTGCATGGGATGGTTGTCGCTGCAAATGAATTGCGGCAACGGCTGGTTGGCGACGTCATCAGCTACGTCGTTACCCGCAACATCAATTTCACCAATGTCTGTTTTGTCGGCTGCAAGTTCTGCGCGTTTAGCGTTGGCCCTCGGGACGAAACCGCCTACTTCCTTTCGCTCGAAGAGATGGCACACAAATGTCGCGAGGCCGAGGAGTGGGGCGCGACCGAGGTTTGCATTCAGGGTGGCCTGCCGCGAAACCTGCCGCCCTTCTACTACCGGGACATTCTGCGCGCCGTGAAGTCAGCGACTCCGCAGATGCATGCCCATGCCTTCTCGCCGATGGAGATGGCGTACGGCGTGGAGCTGACTGGCATGCCCATCCGTGAATATCTGCTGATGCTGAAGGCGAACGGATTGGATACGCTTCCGGGTACGGCGGCCGAGATTCTCGACGACAGCGTGCGGCACGTGCTCTCGCGCAATAAGCTCAGCTCGGCGCAATGGCGCGAAGTGATTGAAAGCGCGCACCAGTGCGGCATCCGCAGCACCTCGACCATGATGTACGGCCATTCGGAGACCCCGGAGCATTGGGTCAACCAGATGCTTTTGTTCCGCGAGATCCAGGCGCGTACCGGCGGCTTCACTGAGTTTGTGCCGCTGGGATTCATTCACGACAACACACTGTTGTTCGCGCAGGGGTTGGCGCGGCAAGGTGGAACACTGGCCGAGCACATGAAGGTGCATGCGCTGGCGAGGTTCCTGCTGGCCGGATCGATCAATCACATCCAGGTGTCGTGGGTGAAGTTAGGCCGCGAGCTTTCGCAGTTGGTGCTTCTGGCGGGAGCTGACGATTACGGCGGCACGCTGTTTGAGGAGAACATTTCGCGGCTGGCGGGAGCGACCGCGGGACAGTACACCTCGACGGCGGAGTTCCAGGAGCGCATCCTGGAGTTAGGGCGAGTTCCCGCGCAACGAAACACGCTTTACACACGCTACGACTATCCCATGGCCGGTGCTCCTGGTGAGCCGGCGACAGCGGGCGGAAACGCATGATCGCAATCGTGGGCGGTACCGGTCCGGAAGGCTCTGGTCTGGCGTTACGCTGGGCGCGTGCCGGTGAATCGGTTGTGATTGGCTCTCGCGACGCCGAACGCGCCCGTACAACCGCCGCGCAGATCGCCGAGAAGTCCGGAGCGCTAGGCAGCGTCGAAGGCGTCGATAACGCTGTCGCCGTGAAGATGTGCGACATCGTCGTGCTCACGGTACCCTTCTCTGGGCAAGCCGATCTGCTCAAGCAGCTCAAGCCGTCCTTCCGTGCGGGGACGATCCTCATCGATGCGACCGTGCCGCTGGCGGCGGCGGTGGGCGGACGCGCCACACGGGTTCTTGGGGTTTGGCAGGGCTCGGCTGCCGAGCAGGCGCAGGAAGTCGTAGGCAAGAACGTCGTGGTCGCAGCTGCGTTTCACAGCCTGTCGGCGACAGTGCTGGAAGGCGACGGAGAGGTCGACTGCGATGTGATTGTGTGCAGCGACGATGATCGGGCACGCCAGGCGGCGTCCGATCTGGCTTTGAAGATTCCCGGGGTGAGGGCCATCGATGGCGGCAAGCTGGAGAACGCGCGCATCGTGGAATCCATGACCGCGTTGCTCATCACGCTCAATATTCGGCACAAGGTGCATGGCGCCGGATGGCGCGTGACCGGGCTCGGAATCTAAAGGCAGTTGTCAGTGGCCGGTTGTCAGTTGTCAGTTACGAATGCTCGCTCGAACCAACATTGTTCACGTCATCTCGCTGATCAGCTGTGTCATCCTTCCCAAATTCACAGTAAGGAAACCGGCGAAACTATCGGCTGGCCAAACCGCCCGCCGTTTCTCCTCCGTCGATAACAAACACGCTACCAGTCAGGTATGCGGCATCCTCGGATGCCAGGAACGCGAACAGCCCGGCCACCTCTTCGGGCTTGGCGTGACGGCGCAGCGGAATTTTCTGATTCACCGCCTCCAGCATTTCCTCGGAGTATTCGGCGCGCTGCATCGGCGTCAGAACGTAGCCCGGAGCCACGGCATTCACCCTGACTTTGGGGGCCAGTTCCAGCGCCATGGACTTAGTCAGCTCGATCACCGCGGCTTTCGTCGCGTTGTAGTCGGCATAGTAAGGGTGGCCGACGAAGCCGTTGGTGGATGCCATGTTGAGGATGACGCCGCCGTGGTTCGCCATCATGTGGCGCGCGGCCGCTTGCGCCACGTGGAAGACGCCGCCCAAGTTCACTGCCAGCACCCGGTTCCATTCCTCGGTGGTAATTTCGAGAAAGTTGTGACGAATGCTGATGCCGGCATTGTTGATGACGATGTCGAGGCCGCCCAAACCGACGATCACATTACCGATCGCATGCCGTACCCGGCTAGCGTCGCTGACGTCAGCCTGGAAAGTCCCGACGATGCCGGGGAGTTCGTGCTGAAGCTTCTCGCAGCCGGCCGAATCGTGATCGAGAACCGCTACCCGGCAACCTTCTTCGACAAAACGTGCTGCAGTCGCCGCTCCAATGCCACTGGCGCCGCCGGTAATCAAAACCCGCTTGTTTTCCAGGCCTCGCATGCAAACCTCGGGAGCAGTTTTGTGTGACAAAAGCGACGCTTGTTCGTCTTATACAGCGTAAGGGTTGCTCCCGCCACGAGAAAGCACTTGCCACCAGCTTGAACTGATACACTTTTGCGCACCAGGTATGGCAAGTCCAGTCCAGCTTCCGCGCACGCGGCTTTTCGCCGATCCCGAAGGCAAATTTCTGCATAACGTTGTGCTGGGATCGTGCATACGCTTCGGTCCCAAGCTCGCCATCGTCGATGCATCCGAGGATCCTCCGCGCAGGATTACCTATGCTGCTTATGGGGAAATGGTGGAGATGGCTGCGCAGGGCATGGTTGCCGCCGATATCAAGCCCGGAGAACAGGTCGCCATCTTTCTGCCGAACTGTTGGGAGTTTGGCGTCGCCTTTCATGCGGCGATGCTTGCAGGCGCTGTGCCGACCACGTTGAATCCGAGCTATCGCGAGCGCGAAGTCCGCTACCAGTTGGAAACATCGGAGGCGGTCGCGCTCATTACCGACGGCTCGCTGCTGACCGGTATCGATCTGAATGGGCTGCCTGCTCTGCGCAAGATCTATACGATTCGCACGCCAGGCCCCAGCGGCTCGGAACCGTTCGACACGCTTTTCGAAGCGACCCGCGGAATACCGCTGCCGGCTCCAACCCGCGACCCGAAGGACACGCTGGCAACTCTTCCCTTTTCCAGCGGCACTACCGGCATGCCCAAAGGGGTGATGCTAACGCATGGCAACCTGGTGGCGAACGTCTATCAGACGCTTACCCCAGGGGAATACGGCGCACTGGTTCCTGACGATGTCATCCTTTGCTTCCTGCCGCTGTATCACATCTACGGATTGACGGTCGGACTGAATGTTGCCTTGATGAGCGGGATGACCCTGGTCCTGATGCCGCGCTTCGATTGTGCGCGGTCGCTGGAATTGATGGTGGAAGATAAAGTCACCATCACGCTGTGTGTTCCGCCTACGCTGCTGGCTTACTGCCAGATCGCAGAAGAAGGTAAGTTTCCGGCTGACCATAGCCTGCGCTGGGTCAAATCGGGTGCGGCGCCGCTGGCGCCCGAGCTGGCGCGGCGTTTCACGGCCGCCACGGGAGTACCGATTCGTCAGGGTTATGGAATGACTGAGGCCTCTCCGGTTACTCACCTGGGGTTGCTGACGCCGGAGCTGTACCGGCCAGATGCTGTCGGTGCGCCGGTCGCCGGGACCGAGTGCCGCGTGGTGGATGAGAACGGCAACGACGTGGCCCAAGGCGAACCGGGTGAACTGGTCATGCGGGGACCGCAATTCATGCAGGGCTACTGGAAGTCTCCTGACGCCACCGATGCCGTGCTGCGTGACGGCTGGTATTGGAGTGGAGACATTGTCCGGGTTGACGAGAACGGGCTTTATTACGTTGTCGACCGGCGCAAGGAGATGATCAAGTACAAGGGATTTTCCATCGCGCCGGCCGAAGTTGAGGCTGTCATGCTTGAGCATCCCGGGGTGCGCGACTGTGGCGTTGTGTCGAGGACAGACATCGCCGGCAATGAAATTCCGTGCGCCTTCGTGGTTATGCGGGAAGGCGAGCTCTCGAACGAGGCCATGGCGCAAACGCTTCAAAGCTTCGTGGCCGAGCGGCTGACCCACTATAAGATGCCGCGCGAGATTTATTTTGTGAACACGCTGCCGCGTACCGCGTCAGGAAAAATTCTGCGGCGCGAGTTGCGCAAACGCCTGTAGACCCTTCGGCTGCCAACATCTCTTCTGAACTCAGGCAGGGGCACGTCGGGTGAGCCATCGCAATTTCTTTCAGGTTGCCACCTTTTCCGAATCGTCACTTTTCTTAAAATTGTCACATTTCTAAATGTCACCCTTTCTGAATTGCCGTTACGAGGAGCACTTCAGTCCGACGAGGGATCTGCTGTTTGGCGCGGAAAGCAGATCCCTCCTCCCGCTAAGGCGGTCGTCGTGATGACAATTCATTATTCTTGTCAGCGCATTTGTGCCACTGCCTGACGCTCTACCAGCGGCGCGCACGCACTTTCTTCTTCCCTTCTATAATCGAAGTTTCCCATGCATGTCACTGCCCCTGCGGTTCCTCGCTCCCGTTTCGCACTGCGCGTTGTCATCCTGATTCTTGCACTTCTGCTCGTAGCATTTCTCGGCTTCGATTTCTGGTTCTATCGGGCGGTTCGCAACTCTGCCACCGTCCGCGATGGCGTTGTACGGCTGGCTGGTCTAACCGCGCCGGTTATTGTGACGTATGACTCCCTGGCCGTGCCCAACATTTCCGCTGCCAACCTTTCCGACCTGTTCTTTGCGCAGGGGTATGTCACCGCCCAGGACCGCTTGTGGCAGATGGACATGCTGCGCCGTTACACCTCCGGCGATCTGGCTGCGATTCTGGGACCGGAGTACGTCAAGTATGACCGCGAGAACCGCATTCTTGGGCTGCGCCAGGTGGCGGAGAGTGCAGCGGCCGCCATGGATCAGCAGACTCGCGCGCAGTTCGAGGCCTACGCCGCCGGGGTGAACGCTTACATCGACCAGCACCGCAAGACGCTGCCCATGGAATTTCGTTTTCTCGGCTACGCTCCCCGGGTCTGGACCGTGGAAGATTCCGTCCTGGTAGGCCTGTCGATGACGGAGTTTCTGAATCATTGGCAATACGCACACAAACTGGAAAAAGAGAAGATCCTGGCCAAACTCGGTCCGGAGCTGACCGCGGACTTGTTCATCAACACTTCTTGGCGCGATCATCCGCCCATTCCGCCTACGTCTATCGAGAACGAGCCGCCCAGCGACGCCACTCCCAGTGAAGACGAAGAGCAGTCCCCGTCGGGACCTCCCGCCAAAGGTGGCGACGCGAAACCGTCCCCGGACGGGAAGCGTCGCAGCGAACTGCTGCCCCTGGAATGGCTGAAGCAGTTGGGCGACGACGATATTCGTCCCGGGTCGAATAACTGGGCAGTTTCCGGCGCGCACACCACGTCGGGAAAGCCGCTGCTATCGAATGACATGCATCTGGAACTGGCGCTGCCGAATATCTGGTATGAGGCGCACCTGACTGCCGGAGATTTTGACGTTGCCGGCGTCACCTTGCCCGGAGTGCCGTACGTCATTGTTGGGCACAATCGGCGCATCGCGTGGGGCTTTACCAACCTCGGCCCGAATGTCGAGGACCTGTACATCGAGAAGTTCAACGAAAAAGGCGAGTACCTGACGCCGCAAGGCTGGGCGCAACCGCAACACCGGCAAGAGATCATCCAGGTGAAGGGCAAGCCCGAGGTCACGTTCGACGTCGTGATCACGCGTCACGGCCCTATCATCAGCGATGTCATCGACGGCGAGACACGAAAGCTTGCGCTGAAGTGGACGGTGTACGACCCGCAAGCCACGCGCATCCCGTTCTTTGCGATTGACTCAGCCAAGAACTGGCAAGACTTTCAGGCGGCGTTTTCGCGCTTTGGAGCGCCTGCCCAAAACGTTGTATATGCCGACGTCGATGGGCACATTGGATATCAGGCGACAGGGGTCATTCCGATTCGTGCCGGTGGCGACGGCTCGGTGCCCGTTCCCGGCGAAGATGATGCTCACGAGTGGACCGGATATGTTCCCTACGATAAGCTGCCGAGCATCTATGATCCGCCATCCGGGATTGTTGCTACCGCCAATGGCCGCATTACGCCGGACGATTACCCGTATCAGCTGAGCGACGAGTGGATGTCGCCTTACCGCACGCAGCGGCTCTACAAGCTGCTGGGGGAGCCGAAAAAGTTTACTCCCGCCGACATGCTGGCCATCCAGACCGACGTGATCTCGCCCTTCGACCGCTTCTGTGCGGAACGCTTTGTCTATTCCATCGACCACACCCCGAAGGCATCGGCCCGAGCCAAACAGGCTGCTGAGCTCATGCGGAACTGGGATGGCGCTATGGATGTGGACTCAGCCGCCGCCACCATTTCCGTTTACTCCAGCCAGAAGCTGAAGGAGATGCTGCTGAAAGCGAAGTTGGGCGAGGCATGGACCGATTACAAATGGTTTCCCGAGCCAGTGTGGCTGGAGGAGGTGCTGACGCACGAGCCACCGCGCTGGCTGCCGCAGGGCTACTCGAGCTACGACCAGCTCCTGACCGCGGCGGTGGAGGCCGCGGTGTCGGATCCGAGTGCAACCCACGCGCTGTCCGTCTGGAAATGGGGACGCGTCCATCGTATCGACATCAAACATCCCTTCTGGAGCCACTTTCCCATCCTGAAGAAGAACGCCGGGCCCGGCAGTCTACCGTGGTCGGGCGACAAGCAGACCATAAAACAGGTAACGGAAAAATTTGGGCCCTCCGAGCGACTGACGGTCGACTTCGCGAACCTCGATGGGTCGACCCTCGACATCGTCAACGGCCAGTCAGGCAATATCTTTGACGACCACTACGATGATCAGTGGGATGCGTACTACCATGGGCGAACTTTTCCGCTGCCCTTCTCGACGGACGCCGTGCAAAAGGCCGCGGCGCATCATCTCAGGCTCGAACCGCAATAAGAAAGGCGGCCGCAGGGCCGCCCGTGATGCGTTGAAGTCCGTCATTCTGCTATTGGAATGGGTCAACCTGTACGACGGAATAAACCGCTCCCGTGAACAGGACCTGCTGGTTCTGCAATTGATCGTCGGTGGTGTTGTAAATATGTAGCGCGCCGCCTTCCACGGTATACATCACATTGCGGTTGGCCACAGACATCAGACTGGTGATCGCACCCCGCGGCGGGAGCGGAGGATCGGCTGTATTCGTACCGACATCAACCACCGATAAGCAACCGGTCGTGGTGTTGTTGCAGGTAATGGCACCGATATAGAGCTTGTTATTGGTCGCCAGCGCCATTGTGGTGTGGAAGCCGTCGCCGATGGAAACCGAATTCGCGGTAATTCGGGTCATGTTACTGAGATTCACCGCGTCGTAAGTCGATGTCGTTCCCGGAGGCACCGGGCTGCCGGCCACATAGAGAGTGGTGCCGTTCATGTAGCCTACGCTGGCACCGCCCACCGGCACCGTAGCCGTGATCGTTGAAGACGGTATATCGAACGAGGCTACCGACGCCGGATTCGACGAACCACACTCCGGTCCGCAATTCAAAACATAGGCCGTGTTCCCGTCGGCGCTGAAGAAAGCATTGATAGGCCGTGCGAACCCGGGAACGGCTACCGCCGCTACGGTCGAGGCGCTCAGGTTGATCAGAAACAGGGAGTCCGAATTGTCGGCGAAGACAAGTAAATACTGTCCGTTGGGGCTGAGCGCTACGTAGCGCGCCGACGGAACCGGATAGCTGGCCGTGGTCAAAAGGGTCGTGACGCCGACCACTTGCACTCCTCCGGAAGGAAGGCCGGAAAATGGCAGATTTGGCTCGGGGACGTATACCGTGCTGCTGTCCGACGAAACCACAGCCATGCCCGTGCTGTTGGCTAAAGCTACGCTACCGCTAACAGCCTCCGTCGAATTAGTAATGAAATACAGGCCGAATGTGTCAGGGTCGTAAGCCAGCGTGGTCGTATGGTCTGGCGTTTCAACCTCAAAGGTTACGGAAGTGGCGACCGGTATCGTCACTGGCTGACCGGGAATGACTTGCCCATTACTGTTAGTGGTCTGGGCGGTAAGCGGCGTCGTATCGTTTTGCGAATCGACGATCTGCAGGTTTCCGGAAAAAACGTTGCTGACGAACGCACGGTTCTTGGCATTGCTGGTGGGAGTGGTGGGCGAGCCACCGCAAGCCGACCATACGAGAAGTGCCAGGAGGGCCGGAAGAAGCTTGGCAATCCGCTTCACAGGGTCGCCGGATGAGACAATATGATTAGACATGAGAGGCGGTAGACCGTTGGATTATAACAGAGTACATAGCGCTCTAATGGCCTGCGGACGGTCTTTCCGATGAGCCACTTCTTTCGTTTCGGGCCTGCCTTGATCGGTCCGTGGTGCTCGGCACGACTTTGGGTGTAAAGTTTCAAAAAAGCTGCATTAGCTGCACGTACTTACAAAAACCATGTCAACAGGATTTCTTTCCCGGTTGCAGAAGGGCGCCGTTTTATGCGACGGAGCCATGGGTACCCTGCTGTATTCCAAGGGCATATTCATCAATCGTTGCTACGACGAGCTGAACTTGTCGGCGCCCGACCTTATCCGCGGCATCCATCAGGACTATCTGAAAGCGGGAGCCGAGGTTATAGAAACAAACACCTTCGGCGCGAATTCGTTTCGCTTGTCGCGGCACGGATGTGTCGACAAATTAATCGAGATCAATCGCCATGGCGCTCGCCTGGCCCGGGAGGCGGCCAAGAACTTTGACGCCTACGTGGCCGGCGCCGTCGGACCGCTTGGTGTGCGCATCGAGCCGCTGGGCAAGATCGCCCTGGCCGAAGCCCGCGAGGCCTTCCGCCAGCAGATTGCGGCGCTGAATGAAGAGGGCGTCGACCTGGTGATCCTGGAGACGTTCGGCTATCTCGAGGAGTTGCATCAGGCGATCCTGGCGGCGCGGGACGTCAATCCTGAGCTGCCGGTCGTGGCCCAGGTCACCATCGACGAGGACGGCAATTGCCTCGACGGATCGAGTCCTGAGCACTACGGCCCGCAATTGGAGGCCTGGGGAGCCGATGTCATTGGCTGCAATTGCAGTGTAGGTCCGGTGGCCATGCTGGACGCCCTGGAACGCGTTCGCGCCGTAACTACAGCCCCACTGGCGGCGCAACCGAATGCCGGCATTCCCCGCTCGGTCGAAGGCCGCAACATCTACCTGTGTTCGCCGGAGTATATGGCGAACTTTATGGACAACTTCGTGAATGGCGGCGTGCGCCTGATCGGCGGTTGCTGCGGCACCACGCCCGAGCACACGCACCAGATGAAGGTTTTCTTGAAGGTGGGAGCGGCTCGCGCAGCCTCGCACAAAGTCACTCCCGCGACCCAGACCAAGCCGGTCGAGCCTCCACCTTTGGCCGAGCGCTCTGAACTGGGCCGCAAAGTCGCGGCCGGCGAATTCGTAACCATGGTTGAGATCGTGCCGCCACGCGGCATCGACGCCAAGCGTGAACTCGAAGGCGCCAAGTTCCTGAAATCGGTTGGGGTGGACGCGGTCAACATTCCCGACAGCCCGCGCGCCTCGGCCCGCATGAGCAATCAGGCGCTTTGCCTGCTGGTCAAACAGACGATCGGCATCGAGCCCATCCTGCACTACACCTGTCGCGACCGCAACGTGCTGGGCATTCAGTCGGACCTACTGGGAGCCAGCGCCATCGGCATTCGCAATCTGATTTGCATCACCGGCGATCCGCCGAAAATGGGCGATTATCCCGACGCAACCGCGGTCTTCGACGTGGACTCCATCGGCCTGGTCAACATTGTGCGCAACCTGAACCGGGGTCTCGATATCGGCGGCAATCCCACCGGGAACTCTACGGCGTTCGTAATTGCCGTAGGCGCCAATCCTGGCAGCCCGAACATCGACGAGGAAATTCGCCGCTTCGAGTACAAGGTGGAAGCGGGTGCCGAGCTGGCGGTGACGCAGCCGGTTTTCGATATCCGCTTGCTGGAAGAGTTCATGAAGAAGATCGAGCCTTTTAGGGTGCCTGTGGTCGCCGGCATCTGGCCGCTTACCAGCACTCGTAATGCCGAGTTTATGAAGAACGAGCTGCGAGTCTCGATTCCCGACGAGATCTTCGCCCGCATGGCCCAAGCCACCACCGCCGATGCCGCCCGTGCGGAAGGCGTCGCCATTGCCCGCGACATGCTCTCAGCGGTCAAGGACATGGTGCAAGGCGCCCAGATCAGCGCCCCGTTCGGCCGGTACTCCTGCGCGGTGGATGTACTGGAGGCTCTGGGAACCAGCAAAGGTGCGACGGTTTAGACAACGCTCATTGTCAGGCATCTCGCGCGTTGGGCCCTCCGGTCTGCACCAAACTGCGGCATAAATTGACACATTCGGCTCGGAATTTTCATCTCTGGACGACGCGGTTTGCACTACAATCTGCCTAAGGAGTTCGAGCTTGCCCAAGTTTGAAGAGTGTCTGGATCGGCTGGAGAAAATCGTCGGTGAGTTAGAGAAAGGCGATGTTTCACTGGACCGGGCACTGGAGCTTTTCGATGAAGGGATGAAGCTCTCAGGTTCCTGCCGAAAAGAACTGGAAGAAGCCGAAGGCAAGGTTGAAGTGCTTCTAAAGCGAAACGGGAAACTCCAACCCGAAGCCTTCGAATCCGCGAACCAGTCCGGCGAAGCGAAGTAGACGCTACGAATCCGGCGGCCTCCCTAATGTGACCGTGCCGTGGGGTGCGGAGTTCGTCAGTCAGACATCCGAATGGATGGCAGCCGTCATCCTCCATCATTCTTGAGGAACTTGCCATGCGTCCTATCAACGCTGTTCTCGCGCACCGCGATGCGGCTTCGGCCGAGCGCTTAAGCGAATTGCTGCGGAAAGAATTCCGCAATCTTGTCGTCGCCAAGTCAACCGGAGAGATGCGCTCTGCCGTGGCGCGTTATCGCGCTCCTTTTGCGGTCGTCGACCTGGAGTTGATCCAGTTGGAAGAATTGAAAGCAATGTGTCACGACTTTCCCGCGACCGCGTTCGTGTGCATTCACCGGCTCGCCGATGACAGTATGTGGTCGGAAGCGCTTGCCCGAGGCGCCGTCGATTGCTGCCATTGCGACGACCTGGCGGGCATCCTGCTTGCCTCCGAACGCTACGTGGTCCTAAGCCGAGGCCGGGGACGCTCGGCTGCCGCATAAGGGCTATCGGCCCTCGGCTAAAGCAAGAACCAAAAGCCAGCCCAGGAACGACCTCGCGTGCCCTTGGCTTTTGTTTGACCCGAGCGGCGCGGGCGTTGACCACCATGCCGTTCGGCGGCATAATGTGCGGCAGTGAGACTCGGTTACCTAGTCTGCCAAGGAGTTTCCGATGCTGCGTCCATGCTCGAATCGCCTCCGATTCTGCCTAATCCTGGTTGGTTTCGCTTACTGCGCGATTTCCGGAGCGCCGGCGCAGACATTCACCATTCTGCACACCTTCAATGCTGAACAGTCAGACCAGCCCAATGCCGGCTTGGCTATGGACCGTAACGGAGCTTTGTATGGCACGACGACCTACACCAATGCGGCCGGACGGGATGGTGAAGCCTTCAAAATGAAGCTGCATGGTGCAGATTGGATGTTCTCTCCGCTTTTCACCTTTCCGATTTTCGGTAATATCGATCCTCGAAGTCCACTGCTCATCGGACCTGATGGCACCCTTTACGGCACGCTCTTCTATAACTACGGTTGTGATAATTGTGGTGGCGCGTTTCGTTTGTATCCTTCGCCGACGGTGCCACGCAACGCACTCGACCTGTGGAATGGCGAATTGCTGCACAATTTCACCGGAGGCAGCGATGGCGGCGGTCCCAGCGGCGCTCTGCTGATGGACCAGGCTGGAACCCTCTATGGCACTACGGAATACGGCGGCGCTGCCGGATTAGGTGCGATCTACCAGATTGCCAATGGGACCACAACCCTCGTCTATTCTCCATCCAACGAAACGGATGGAGTACTGCCCCTGAATGGCGTGGTGTCGGACGGGGCAGGCAATCTGTACGGTGTGTTTCAACGCGGAGGTCCGCACGGCCCGGGCGCCGTTTACGAGTTGTCGCACTCAGGCAGCGGTTGGACGGAGCAGATCGTTTACGGCTTCACCTCGGGCAGTGACGGCGGGGGGCCGGTGAGTGTGATCATGGACGCTTCCGGCAACCTGTTCGGAGCTACGACTTCAGGCGGCACCGGTCACGGAGGCACCATCTTTAAACTTACACACGGCAGCGGAGGCTGGACACTGACGACCCTGTACAACATCGCTGGCAGCGGTCCCTGCGGCGTCACCGGCAGGTTGACCCTGGATAGCGCCGGCAATTTGTATGGCGTTACCTATTGCGACGGCGCCTACGGGTTCGGCTCGATTTTTGAGCTGATGCCTTCGGATGGGAGCTATACCTTCACTGATCTCCACGACTTCACAAACGGAAGCGACGGCGGTTATCCGAATGGCGATCTCGTGCTCGATTCGAATGGCAATATTTTCGGCACAACGTTTGGCGGAGGCGGCGGGGTAATATTCGAGCTCACACGTTAGCCAAGTATGTGATGCTTTGGCGACAGCTTGCGATAATTCCCAAGTATCACAAGTAACCAGGGCCGCGTACCGTTCTCCGGTTGCGAGCAATAGCGGTTGATCTCGCTGGCTAAGCGGAAGAGTAGCTAGACTGGCTGCTTTATCCCTAAGGAGATTTCGAATTCGAGTTGATATGGCAGAGCGTGAAAAACTTCGCGCGGAGAACGTGGGCTTCCTGGACCGCCTGGACCCCCTGAGAAGTCCGGCAACGAGGGACCACAAGGCGAGAGTGGCTCCCGAGGAATAGAGGTTTGAAGGGCCTGCAAGGAGTCGTAGGGCCTGCTGGACGGACCGAGAATTGTGCGGACGTAGCACAGCAAGTTGCGTACATTGAGCGCAGCATCGAAAACATTACAACGAAATGGAACCCACATTCAACGTATGAAGGATCTTCAACGGGAGCTCGACGCTTTGCGCGAAACGGTACGACAGTTGGCCTTACGACCCCGAAGCTGATACCCACCAGGTTTCTGCTGCCCTTTCCATGACTAGTGTGCGGATTTGCTCAGACGAGAGTTTCTCAATGCTCTACTCTGTTGTATGGAGACGAACTACTCATGAACGCTACTACAAAAGGGGGCCACATTCTTGTTGTCGATGACGAGGCCAGCATCCGCGACAGCATGTCAATGCTGCTGAAGGCGGCAGGATACAAGGTGCGCACCGCGGAACATGGCTTCGATGCCCTTTTACAGCTCGCAAATGCCGCCTCTGACGTCGTCATCTCGGACCTCAACATGCCTCAGATGTCCGGTTTTGAGTTCATGTCTGTAATCCGCCGTCGTTTCCCTGAAATTGTGGTGATCGCTATTAGCGGCGCCTACGACTCGGGCGATCAGGTTCCCGGCGGCGTGATCGCAGATGCCTTCTATACCAAGGGACACCATCACCCCGAAGATCTATTGCACACGATCGCAGAATTGTTGAGCACCAAGGAAGCACGGGTAGTGAGCCATCACCGCCAGTCGGCTCCGGTCTGGATTCCACGAAACGGAAAAGACTCCAACGGAGTGCCATTCATCGTGCTCACGTGCACGCAATGTCTTCGCTCTTTTCCTCTGAGCGTCCTTGAGGAAAAAGTACAGGAGATCCAGGAAACATCTTGCCTCTTCTGCTCCAGCCCAGTGAGATACGTCATCGATTTTTCCATCGATGTTATTTCCCCTGACAAGGCTCGCATCGCACGCGCAAACTAGGGGCGGACCATGGTCGACATACGATCAGGTGGGCGCCTGGCTAAGAAGTTGCGGCTCAATAGCTTGAATACTTTGGCTGATTGCGACGAAGAGTATGATGGTGAGTGAGCAAAATTAACACGACGAAAACCGAGTACAGCAAGAACCCTTCCAAGGTCAAAGGTCCGATTCGGTGTCACAAATGCCAGTTGGTATGTCGTGACGCCGAGCATTATCTAAACCATATTTGCAAGCCCACTCCATCCCACCTGAGTTGCTTCGGCGAGTCTTCCTTCAGCCGATTGCTGGCCCGTACAGCGAAAAACTTTTCAGCCAACTAAGGCCGCGATTACGCCGCAAAGTTGGCCTCATCAACGTCGCCTTCGTCCGCTAGATACCCTGCCCGAGTGACCGCAGGTTGAGCCTGATGTGGATGGAATGTTGAGGGAGCGTTGGGCAGGAAGCTGCTGAAGCTCTTGGCCGCGGCGGTCGAACTCTCATACATTTCGAATAGCCTTCCGATCCTGGTCAGCTCAAATATCACGGCTATCTGAGGTAATACCCCCGACATTCGGATGTCCCCGTCGTGCCTCATGGCTTGACGGATACACCGCACAAGTACGGATATACCGACCGAATCGACGTGCTTCGTCTTCGACATATCAAAGACGATCTGCGGACGGTCGGATGATAGTACCGCCGATATTCCTTTATGGAAGGCGCGGGCTTCGCTACTATTCATCGTCTCTGGAACCCTCTTCACGATTACGGGCCTGCTGGGGCTGGACATATCCTTTCAGTATCAGGCCTTTGCCCGCAAATTGATGGTCTGTATTGACCGCGCATTGCGCGACAGGATGGGGGGAGCGGAATCCGGTGTAAGAGCTCTTGGGCGATCAACGCAAACAGGCTCTGCACTAGCTGACATCCGAGAGCTGATGGCCGACAGCCGCTTTCCCTTTCACCTGTTCATACGTGCAGCTTTTCGGCGCTTTCTCCGGACGCCAGCGCAAAAACTTCGTGCCATGCCGGAAGCGGTCGCCGGAGAAATGATCGTAGCGGACCTCGCAGACCAGCTTCGGCTTCAGCGGCTCCCACTCACCACTGCGCTCTGTACTCCAGCGGCTTGGACCGCCCGGCGCATGTCCGGTAAAACCTGATCCTCCCATATACGGCCTAAGCAGCGCTTTAAGCTTCTTGCGTTCAGGAGCGGCAAAGCTCGAGCTGAAGCCAATATGGTTCAGCTTTCCATCGTCGTCGTAGAGTCCCAGCAGCAGCGAGCCCACTTCCCCACCCTTGCTCGCGTAACGAAATCCACCCACTACGCAATCGGCCGTGCGGATGCGTTTGATCTTACGCATGGCAGTTCGCTCGCCCGAAGCGTAAGAGCAATCCAGCTCCTTGGCCACAACTCCATCGAAGCCGCTGGCCGCCAGCTCTGTCATCCACTGCTGGGCTTTCTGGTAGCTGCGGGTGGCTGGCGAGAGCCGTATCGACTCCTGCTTGCCCAAGCTCTTAATGAACCGCTCTAAACGTTCGCGCCGCGCGGACAGAGGATCTCCGACAAGCGATTTCCCTTTCTCATCGACCAGCAGATCAAAAAGCAGATACGTCGCGGGAGTTTCCTTCGACAACCTCTGTACGCGGCTGGCTGCCGGATGAATCCGCATCAGCAAGTCGTCGAAAGACAGGTGGCCGCCCTTCAGGATCACAATCTCGCCATCCAACACGAACTGCGTTGGCTTCAGATCGAGCAGCGCGGCTACGATCTCCGGAAAATAGCGTCCGAGCGGTTGACCTGCCTTCGACTGCAGCAAAACTTTGTCATTTTTGCGAAATGCCACGCAACGAAAGCCGTCCCACTTGGGTTCGTACTGCCAGCGGTCGCCCCGAGGAACCTCCTCCACCAGCTTCGCCTCCATTGGCGGATAGGGCGGACGAATAGGAAGGCTGATTCGAGGGAAGTCCTGCTTTAATGCATCGGCGGCAACGGCGCCCTTGGTAACGGTTTCCGGACGGCGTTTCGAGGAGCTTTGTTTCTTACCGGTAGGCATAATGGCTTGGATGCGTTCTCGGTAATGTTTCATGGAACCCCGGCAAAGGAAACCCGAATAGTCTTATAGGCTCTTCTTACCCTTCGATCTCAATGCCTGACCTCGACAACCGACCGGCGAGTACGCCCGCTATGTCTCTCATCCTCACTACGAGGAACCGAATGGCGGAGCTCGATAACTTTCTGGTTCACCTTGACGGCCAGACCTTTCTCGACTTCGAGGTCCTGGTGGTCGATCAGAACTCCGGCCCTGGTGTTCCCGAACTGCTGGCTCGGCATTCTTTCCCGCAACAATACTTCCGTTCCCAGCAGCGCGGAGCCGCGCGGGGCAGGAACATCGCGCTGCAAATCGCGCAAGGCGATATCCTCGCTATCCCCGACGACGATTGCTGGTATCCGCCCAATCTTCTGGAAACAATTGCCAAGTGGTTCGACGACCATCCTGAGATCGACATGCTGTGCATTCTGGAGTGCAATCCAGAAGGCGAGCCGATGGTGCCTCAGAATCCCCCGCCGGCGGGGTTCTTCACCGATCAGCCGCTGGGATTCCGCATGAAGAGGAGTGCGTGGTGGGCGCAGTCCTCCATGGTATTCATGCGGCGCAAGGTGCGCGACGCTATCGGGCTCTTGAACGAATCGCTGGGCGTAGGATCCGATACCAAGTACCAATCCGGCGAGGAGACTGACTACTTTCTGCGCGCTATGCAGGCGGGATCCTCGATGTGGTTCGAGCCCTCGATCAAGGTTTTTCATGTGGAGCTGAGAACTCCGGAACGGCAGGCGAAATCGACTTACCCCTATTCGGTGGGAGCCGGCTACCTGCTTCGACTGCATCATTGCGGGTTGGCACAGCTTCTGGCGGTGGTCAGCAGGTCATTGGGCGGCGCCGCAATAAGCGCCTGTCGCGGGCAAATGCGTCATGTATCGATCTATCTGCAGCGCGCCCAAGGCATCTTTATCGGATACTTTGGTTTGTAGCCTGGCCATCCATAGTTACTGAATCTTGACTAGTTCGATGTCGAACACCAGCGGGCCGTAAGGTGCCGAGCTTCCCTGATAGGCGAGCCGCTCGGGAATCCAGAAGCGCGCCTTTTCGCCTTCGACCATCAGCTTCATGCCTTCCGTCCATCCCGGGATGACGCGGTCCAGCGGAAACGTGGACGGCGCGCCGCGCGTCAGCGAACTGTCAAACATGTGTCCATCGGGAGTCCAGCCGGTGTAGTTCACGGTGACCATGTCTGCCTTGGTGGGATGATGCGTCCCCGTACCTGGGCGAAGCACCTCGTAGACCAGGCCGCTGCCTGTCTGCTGCGCGTCCGCGGGAGGCGTCTTTACATCCGCCGGCGCATGCGTGGGAATCTCCAACAGCGTTACATCGAAGACTAAAGTCCCCTTCGGCTTGCCCGACTGGCCTTTGTACGCCAGCTTTTCGGGAATCCAGAGGCGCCGGCTCTCGCCCACCTGCATCAGCTCGATGCCATCGGCGAGTCCGGGCAGCATGCCTTTCACCGGCATGGTCGCGGGCCGGCCGCGCACTACGGAGCTGTCGAACATCTTGCCATCCGTCGTCCACGCACTGTAGTCGATGGTGACCACGTCGGCTTTTCCCGGACGAGCTTCACCGGTCCCGGGCTTGATGACTTCGCTCGCCACGCCAGACTTCGTCTTGGCAGCATCGGCGGGCGGCGCTGCTACGTCCGAAGGAACCGGAATTTGCGAAGGCTTTACCTGGGCGGAAAGCGAGAGTGCAAGGCAGATTAGCGCGAGGCAGCGAAAGAAACGCATCGGGACATTGTAATGGAGTTGGGGGCAGCTACAGCTGTCAGTCGTCAGCTCTCGGCCAAGACGCACGTATCCCTGATGAAGTGTCATCCCGACCGACGGCTTCAGCCAGAGCGGAGGAACTCAGGGGGCCCCACTCATTCGCGGCTTTCGAATGAGTGGGACTGCTGATAAGGAAATGCTACTGCTGCGGCGGAGTTGGCGGCGGTGCGCCCTGATCTCCACCCGGCGCGCCCATAGGTGCGCCCTGCGGCCTCATGTGCTGTGTCTGCATCTGCTGCCACTTCTGCTGCTGGTCGGAGGTAAGGATCGGTGAGATCTGGCTGTTGGTGCTTTCGCGGATCGACTTCATCTTCGTCATCTTGTCGTCGCGCGACATTGAGGTGTCGCCGCGCAGCGCCTGCATTTGCGTCGATTCGTTTTCCAGGATGGGCCGGATCTTGGTTTGCTGATCGCTGGTCAGGTTAAGCATCTGGGTCAAGTGCTGCAGTCGATCGTCAGTGGACATCGGTCCACGACGCTGCTGCTGGCCGCCGCCCTGCCCCGAGTCCTGCATCTGGGCGTAAAGCGCCGTGCCGCAGCAAGCCATGGCTACTGTCAGCAGGGCGCAAATCATAGCTTTCTTCATTCGGTGAAACTCCTTGGAAACTCGCTGCCACGCGCCCGCGGCCACGAAAACCGCAGCCGTCGAGAACGGGGAGTTCGAGGTAGTCATCAGTACGACCACTGCGTTCAGTCTTCGCAACATGCGCGAGTTATTCATCATTCGGGCAACCGAGTTTTGAATTCAATCTGCTTCCTGAAAACCCGGTGGCCGACGATTAGTTTCCAGCGCCTCGGAGCGAATCAACTTTTGGAACTGATGCCCAATTTACAAGGAACCGTTTGCTCACAAAGAAAAAGGGCGCGATTGCTCACGCCCTTGTCGAAATCAGAAACGTCGAATCAGTTACTGCCGCCACGGCTGGCCGGGGGGATGATGTTGTTCATGCGCAGGTACTCGACCATCTGGCCGTAGTGATCGAAGGGATGGGCGATGGCGATGGTCGCCAGACCCAGTCGGGAAACCTTGTTGGTGCCCCAGGGCGGCGTCACCTGGCCAAGCACGTTGCCTTCGTTGATTGTGTCCAACGCCTTATGCAGATAGGCGAAAGAATCCTTCAGGAACTTCACAACGTCGGCCTTGGAGGTGATGTTTTCGGGGCCGCTTTCCTTACCGATATCGACGGGCGGCTTCTCGGACAGAATCGCCGCACCGATCATGTAATTGACGGCAGCGATGTGCTTCACCTGCTGTGCGAAAGTGCGCACGCCCTTGAACTCGCCCTGGGTAGGAGCGAAGTTGAACTTGTCTTCCGGCATGGCCTCGGCCGCCGAAACCACTTCACCCTCTCCGCTGGACAGCGACTTGTTCAGGACGGCTGAAAACGTGGGTTGCTTGTCGCTCATGCCTTGCGCGCTCGCAACTGTTGAACAGATCGAGCTACCGAGAGCCAATAGCAGGATTGCCATCATTACTTCTTTTTTCACAGACGCCTCCACTGAAAGTAGTCATGGAAAAGTTGGGACCGGGGAGCATTTGCAATTCTATACGAATTTCGAAGCCTGAATCCGGATAGAACCAGCTGGGTTAATCCATTCCTGCGGTGCTGGGTTGAATGTCGGCGGAATGCAGCCTGAACCACGTTGCAGCCGGAATACCGAGCAGCAAACCGATAGCCGCATAAGACAATGAACGTTGCGTCCCGACGCGCTCGGCGATCTCGCCCCACAACGCGGCTCCGCCGGCAAGTCCGCCTTGCAGGACCAGCAGATACATCGAGATGGCGCGCGCCCGCATATGCGCGGGACACATCATCTGGGCGGCAACGTTGAGGCTGGCAAGAATCTGGATCCAGGCCAGACCGGCAACAAACATGGTGAGCGAGAGCAGCGAGAAAGTACACCACTCGGGTGCGGCGTAGGTGGTGAAAGCGAAGATCGCAGTCGAGGCAGAGACAAGAACGTCGGCGGAAATGAACTGCCGCAACAGGGGGAGCAACGCTGCCCCAGCGAGTGCGCCCACACCGAAGAAGCCGAGCAGCAGCCCGTAACCCTGCGAGCCAAACGGATGCGCCAGCAGCGGCAACAGCGCCGGCAAGGCGCTGGCCGAGATGCTGAACACGGCGCAGCGGACCAGAACCGACTTCACCGAATACGAGCCGCGCATGTGGCGAACGCCATCGGACATCGCGCTGAACATATGTGGCACGCTGAGCGGGCCCTTGGCTGCCTGTCCCTTCCAGCGATACAGGAAGTAGATGACGCCGAAGAACGAGACCGCATTAATCAGGAAGGCTACCCCCGATCCCGCCGCGGCAATGACCAGTCCGCCAAATGCGGGCCCGATGGCTCGGGCCACGTTGAAGCCAGCGGAGTTCCAGGCCACGCCCGCAGCGAAGTTGCGCTGCGAGACCACCTCGGGCGTAATCGCCTGCCAAGCCGGATCGTTCAGCACCGCGCCAAAGCCCATCAGAAAGGTCAGGGCGAGCAGCCACACCGGCGTGATTTTTCCTGCCAGCGTTAGCGTCCCTAACGCTACGGCGGCCATCACCATCCAGCTCTGGGTGAAGAGCAGCAGCTTGCGGCGGTCGACCATATCGGCCAGGGCTCCCGCCGGCAACACCACCAGAAACACCGCGATGCTTCCGGCGGCCTGCACCAATCCCACCATCAGCGGCGACATCGTAAGCGAGGTCATCAACCAAGCGGCGCCGACGTTCTGCATCCAGGTTCCGGTGTAGCTGATGACGGAGGCGATCCAGAGAGTGCGGAAGAGCGGTTCGTGCAGCGGCCCCATAATGCCGGGCGAGGACGGCGCCATCGGCAACTCGGGTATCGTTCCGAAGTCAGGCATTCCCGGCTGTGAAGAGCCGGCAGAATAGTTGGCCACGCGGAGTTGATGGCGATCTTGAGGAGAGATTCGATCCCGCCATGCTCCGCTCGTGGCCATCGATTATCAGACTTTGGTTGTACCGGAAGGTGAGCTTGGCAGGTGCGATATTCGAGAAGACGCTGCGAATGGCTGGCGAGGCGTGACTAGCTGCTTTGAAGGGGCGTAGCTTTAGCTGCGCCGTTGAAGATGCTGCGTTTTGTCATCCCGACGAGGCCTTCAGGCCGAGAAGGGATCTGCTGTCGACGCCCCGGCAAGCTGTTCACGCCCGCTCCACCTTGGCGTTCCTCAGTCGCCATACCGAGCGAAGTGAAGATTGCTCCGCAATAAACGCAGTCGAGGGCCTCTACTTGCAGCGAGATCTGTCTTGACGGGTAGCGGTCCTTCGACTCCGGTTCGCAAAGGACGCGAACCTGCGCTCAGGATGACGCCGTTGAAGGATGAAATGGCCATTCTCTTCTCCGCCACGAGCGAATGAAGTAAATGATCAGGCCCGCGATCAGGATGGCAATCGCATATTGAATTTCGCGCAAGAAGTTCTTTCGCGAAAGCAGAACGAAGAGAAAGCCGCCAATCGCCAGCAGCGCGGGCACGGGATACAGCCACATGCGAAACGGACGCGGCATATCGGGTCGTCGCTTCCGCAAAACCATCACGCCAACTGCCTGCACGATGAACTGGAGCAAAATGCGGATAACGACCAGCGCAGCGATCACGTCAGCGAGCCGCAAGAAGCAGAACAGCATGGCCACGCCGCCCAACGCCAGCAGCGATACCGTGGGAAAGCGACGCTCGGGATCGACGCGAGCGAAGGCGCGGAAGTAATTGCCGTCGAGTGCCGCCGCATAGGGAACGCGCGAGTATCCCAACAGCAGCGAGAAGACCGAAGCGAACGCCGTCCAAATGATCAACGCAGCGATCGCCCGTCCTGCCCAAGTGCCGTAAATTCGCTGCATGACGATTGCGATGACGTAATTGTTCTGGTCCGCAGCATGCGACGCCAACTCGCGCCATGAGATCACGCCTAGCACGGAGATGTTCATCACGATGTAAATCGCCGCGACTGCAAAGATGGAGATAATCAGCGCCCGCGGAATGGTCCGGCCCGGGTCCTTCACTTCTCCACCGAGAAAGCACACGTTGTAGTAGCCCCAGTAATCGTAAGTCGCAATCAGCATCGCCGAGCCGAGCCCCATGAAGAAGCCCGGCGACAGTGTGAATGCGCCGGCTGGAAAATCGAACGCCCGAGCCGCACTGAAGTGTGTCAGTCCGGCGAAGATTACCCATCCAACTGCCAGCGCAACGCCCACCCATAAAAACTGCGCAAGCCTGCCGACAACGGTAATCCGGCGATAAAGCAGCAGCACCACGATGGCACAGGTGGCGATGGCCACCCAGGTTGCGGGCATAACAAGCACGCGCGCTTCCAACGCACCGATCAGCGGAAGCCCTATGTGAAATGTATGCTCGACGAGCGTGCGTTCGAGGCTCGGCCAGAGGTATCCCGCATAGTGGGACAGGCCGATACAGCCCGATGCGATGGACAGTGGCGCGCTGAACGACAGCTGCCAGATGAACAGGAACGACAGCAACCGGCCCAAGGATCTCGGGCCGTAGCACTCCTTGAGGTACTCGTAGGAACCGCCGGCATTCGGCATCGCCGCGCCTAGTTCCGCCCATACCAAGCCATCGCAGAGAGCGAATACTGCGCCAAGAATCCATCCCAGCATGGCTTGTGGGCCGCCCGCGGCCGCAAGGATGAGAGGGATGGTGATGAACGGGCCAACGCCGATCATGTCGATCATGTTCAGCGTGGTGGCTTGCGCCAGCCCGATGCCGCGAATCAGTCCTTGCTCTTCCCCACCACGCGCAACATCGATGCGCGATGGCGACCTCGGAGGCTGATCCGTCGGACTATTTGGGCTCATGACCTACACTCAGCAGATTCACGTACAAGCGAATCGCTCCCGGCACGCCAAACGGCAGTTGCCGGAAGAACGCGTACCCAGTGTAGATGTAATAGCCTTTTCCATACTGCGCCAGCAATAAGCCGCCCTTCTGGGGCTGCTCGCCGGGGTCATTCGACGCCAGAAGCGGCGTGAAGTGCGAATCCCACTGATCCATGAAGTATAGTCCGCGCTCCTGCACCCAGCCCTCGAAGTCGGATTGCGTAATCGGGTTGGGATAGCGGAAGACAGGACTCTGCGGCTCAAGCACCGTTACCGGCGCCTCCTCGACGGTGACGCGCTCGCGGCTTAACTGCGCCGCATACGGAGTATATTTTCCTTCATTAAAGTCGCTGGGCGAGGTGTTGTACTGCACCAGCAGCGTGCCTCCGCTCTTAGCGTAATCGAGTAGCCGCTGATTGTTTTTCTTGACGACGTCCTGCGCATCGTACGCGCGAATCCCCAGCACAATCGTTCCGAACTGGCTCAGGTCGCCGTGCTCCAACTCATCAGCGGTCAGCAGTTTCACGTTGAGGCCAAGCTCTCGCAGCACGTCGGGAATGTCATCGCCCGCGCCCATGATGTAGCCGACCTTCAGGCCCTGCGGGATCTTTACCTCGACAACGCTGGCGCGCTGCCGCGCTGGTTCGTAGTAGAAGAAGCCGCCGATATCGGGACGCGTCACCAGGTTGTAGCCATCACCATAATCGCGATGATCGGCGTCGAGGAGCGCGTGGACCTGGTAGCGTCCTTCCTTGGCGCCGTCGGGCAGCTCCTTGAATTGCGTCGACTGCTGTCCGGGAGCTTTGAATGCGACACTCGACGTCTTAGGCTCGATCGCCCACCCACTTGGCGCCTCCGGATGTACCGTGCCATCGCCGCGGTCGGCGGTGGTGCGAACTACAACGCTAAGGCTCGCCGAAGGATTGTTGCCTGCCAGAATAATCTGCGTAGCCGGAGCGGCCTCCACCGAGAACGGCGGTACGACCGCCAGAGGCATCGACCAGGCATCGCCTTTGACATCGTGCATGGGCGTCCGCGCGAAGCTGTGGATTACGCCTTCCGCGCCATTGATGCTGTACGCCACGTGCACCGAGACCGGCGGTGGCGGCAGGGCTAGCGTCAGATACTTCTGATCGTCGATCTTGTAGATCGCATCGGTCTCCGGATTGTCGCGATGGAAGTAGGCTTTTGTGGGCGGGGCGTCGATGGGAGGGGTCACCCTGAAGGTCAGCGCGCAGCCATCGCCGGGAGCGATCTGCTTGGGCATTTTGTCCATGAACAGCTCGGATTTCCATCCCGGTGGAACATCGAGCGCAAACTGGCCAATCGTCATCGGCGTGGTAGCGCCATTGTGCAGCGTCGCCCGCAGTAGAAACGTCTTCCCTGCCGTGATTACGGCAGCCAGCACATCTCCCTCGTCGCTGGGAAACTCGGCCGCCATCGGCCGTCCGTCCGGTGTTCCCGGACTAAGTTGCAGATCCATTCCAAAAGCCAGGTTCGCCGCCTGCTCGAACTGGTGCTCTTTCGTGTACAAGCTGGCCAGCAGATCGGCTTTCTCTGCTCCCGTTAATGCGGAAGCGTTGACCTTGCCGATTAACGCGCGCGTAAGGTTTAACCCATGCAGTAGGGGCGCGCCGGCCGCTTGAGGATTGCTGTCGGCAGCGGCAGTCGCGTCGTCGACGGTTTTGGCGATAGCCAGCAATTGCGGCCGCAGCCAGGGCGTCTTCGACTGATCCGCCCCAAGGCGCGCCGCCAGCCCGGGCAGCGACGTATCGATGCCATCCAGGAAATCGCTTTCATGTTCGTTGGCTGGAATTGCCTTGCCCGAAGCCGTGTCGATCAGCTTGTAGTAGCTAAAGCGCGGACCATCCGTCAGACTCCAGCCGCCTGCGCCCTGTGACAACTGATGCTTCAGGCCCTTCCACGCGAACTGCACGTAGGTCTCGCCCAGGAGCGGGTCTTTCTGCGAGGTCTCCAGCTTGATCGTCCAGTCCTCGCTGGAGCGGACGTTGTCCATGTACAGCTTCTTTGCCTGCCAGGGTTGGAGACCCTCGCGTATCTGGTCGGGAAAGCGCGTTGGATCGGCGGCCGCATGGAAGGCTTCGCGCGTCAGAATGCCGGATGCCTGATGATTTCCATGACCATCGCGGGCAGCGCCCTGGAAACGCGTGCAAATCACATCCGGGCGAAAGGTGCGGATTACCCGCACCATGTCCGCGAGTGCCACATCGTGGCCACCCCACTTTTGGAAGGTCTCTTCGGGAGTTTTCGAGAATCCAAAGTCGGCGACGCGGGTGAAGCGCTGCTCCACTCCGTAATAGCGGTCAGCGGAAAGCAACTCGAGGGTACGAATAATTCCCAACTCATCGCCCAGATCGCTGCCCACCATATTCTGGCCACCCTCACCGCGGTTGAGGGTCAACTGGAGCACGCTGTCGCCGTGACCACGCGACTCCAGGGTAAGCATGCCTCCGTCTTCATCGTCCGGATGCGCCACGGTATGCATCAGGCGTGCTGTGGTGTGCAGGCGGCGCAGCGTGAGCTTGAGTCCGGTAGTTCCGGTGTCAATTGTTAGAGGCTTGGTGTCGACCCAGGGCGATGGAACTTGCGCGCAGGCGGCGCACACGAATGCAAGCAGGAAAATGGAAAGGGCGAGTATGGGTATACGACGTGTCGGGGATGTGGTGCGGGGGTGAGAAGGTCATCGTGTTCAGGTTGTTGCCAATACAGAGTATAGGAAAAGACGCTTCTCGCTATTTGCCTTTCGCTCTTCGCCAGAGGAGATGGTCTCAAAAGCTCTTGGCTTTTAGCTTTTAGACAAATCGTTCGCTCCTCCAGGCTACAGCACGAGCTATAAGCCGGATTGGCGGCGGCGATCTCGAACCTCTCGCTTGAGAAAAACCGTGTCGCCGCTGAAGCGGCTCAAGCCTCGTGTCACGCTACCCGGGGCTGACGCCCGGGCTCGCGCTCAAACCGCTGCGCGTCAGGTCCCATTCCTATCAACATTATTTCCAGGACGCGCTCCTGGTTTGGCTAAAAGCTGAGGGCTAAGAGCTCAAAGCTTCGTTGCCTCTGGCGAAAAGCGAAAAGCCAATCGCGTCCTCACACATAAGCCTCGTGGACATAGCACCACTTCCAGTCACCCACTTGAAAAGCCTGCATCACCGGGTGTCCGGTTTCCTTGAAGTGCTGATTGGCATGCTGTCCGGGTGATGAATCGCAGCAGCCGACGTGACCGCAGATCAGGCACTTCCGCAACTGTACCCAGCGCTGGCCCATTTGAAGGCATTCCGTACATCCCTGGTCGCTGGGCGCAACATCCACCTTCGCCTGCTTTACATGTTCGCAGCTCGCCATTTGTCCTCCTGTTGAGTAAGTCCTTTGGATGAGATGTCCTATGTGCCGGATTCGGGTATGCGTTAGGAAACGCACGCCCCTGCCGTCGTAAGGCGCTGCGCCAATCGCTTGTCTATAATGAAGTTTCGCGATGAGCTCACGATTATTGCGGTTTGTTGCCGCACGATTTTCCCCTCGCGACGAAATCAAGACATGATTCAAACCCTGTTTGGCAGCACCGAAGAGAAGCCCAGTTTCCTGCAACGCATGAAAGAGGCGGTCACGCGCACCCGCGAGACCCTCAGCGAACGCATTGAAGAAGCTGTGGCGTTACGTAAGGAAATCGACGGCGACACGCTGGATGACCTGGAAGCGACGCTCATCTCTGCGGACCTGGGAACTGCGACCACCGCCACCATCCTCGACGCCCTGCGTGAGAAAGTCGATCGCAAGCAAGTAGAGAACGTCGAGGAGCTCAAACGGCTATTGAAGGAAGAGATCCTGGCCATCCTGAACGCTGCCGAACAGAAGCCGGTGCAGAAGGTGGATGGCGAACCTGAAGTAATTCTCGTGGTTGGTGTCAACGGTACCGGCAAGACGACCTCAATCGGCAAGCTGACGCACCTGCTGCGTGGACAGGGCAAGACCGTGTTGCTTGCTGCCGCCGATACCTTTCGCGCTGCAGCCATCGAACAACTCGAGATATGGGGCGATCGCACCGGCGCCGAAGTTATCAAGAACAAGCCGGGTGGCGATCCCGCGGCCGTTCTGTTCGATGCGCTGCAAGCGGCCAAAGCCCGCAAAACGGATTACGTTATCGTCGACACAGCCGGGCGTCTGCATACCAAGGCAAGCCTGATGGCGGAGTTGGAGAAGATGCGTCGTACCGCACAGCGCTTCAGTTCGACGGCGCCGCATGAGACGTTGCTGGTGATGGACGCCACCACCGGGCAGAACGGCCTGCAGCAAGCGCGGCTGTTTACGCAATCGGCCGGCGTCACCGGCATCGTCCTGACCAAGCTGGATGGGACCGCGAAGGGTGGGGTCGTCGTCGCAATCTGCAAAGAACTAGGGTTGCCGGTGCGCTATGTCGGCGTCGGAGAAAAAGCGGGCGACCTGTTGCCCTTCAATCCCCAGGACTTCGTGAACGCCCTCTTCAACTAAATGACCGAGCGCCTGAGCGACGACCAGTGGATGCAGCAGGCTTTGGCGTTGGCCCAATCGGGCGTGGCGCTGGCTTCTCCGAATCCGTGTGTCGGCGCGATCATCGTCGCCGCCGATGGCGAAGTGGTCGGTCGTGGCGCCCACACCTATGAACGCAAGACTCACGCCGAGGTATTGGCCATGCAAGAGGCCGGCAAGCGCGCTCGCGGAGCCACTCTCTACCTCAACCTGGAGCCCTGTTCCCACACTGGACGCACTGGACCCTGCGCCGACGAGGTGATCGCCGCGGGAATTCGGCGGGTGTTTGTCGCCATGCGCGATCCTAATCCGCTGGTCGGCGGCCGTGGCATCGCCAGATTGCAGGCAGCTGGCATTGAGGTCGTCGAAGGCCTGGGCCAGGCCGAAGCCAAGAAGCTGAACGAGGCCTTCGCCCGCTATATTCGCTACAAGCTTCCGTTCGTCACCTTGAAGACCGCAATGACTCTGGACGGCAAGATCGCACCGCCGCCAGGAGAGTCCACGTCGCCGTCGGCCCTGGGATCGCTCGGCTCGACCGGCGGCTGGATCACCAGTGAAGTCGCCCGCGAACATGTCCACCAGATGCGCCACTCCAACGACGCCATCATGGTCGGCGTCGGTACGGTGATTGCCGACGATCCGCTGCTGACCGACCGCACCGGACTGCCAAGGCGCAGGCCGCTGCAACGAGTCATTCTCGATTCGCGCCTCAGACTTCCGTTGGACTCACGCGTGGTCAAGACCGCGCACCATGATCTCATCGTGTTCTGCTGTTTCGCCGAAGAGAACAAGCGCCGTGCACTCGAGTCTCGTGGGGTGATTGTGGAGCAGGTTCCTATGCAGCGGCCGCCCGGCGACAACACTATCGTTTTCCCGGCGGGATCGCCGCCCATAGACGGTCGTCCTGACCTCGACCGTGTGATGGCTGAACTTGGCAAACGGGAGATCACCAGCCTTATCATTGAAGGTGGAGCTCTGGTTAACTGGGCGGCGCTTGCGGCAGGGATCGTCGACAAGATTTTTTTCTATTACGCGCCGAAGATACTGGCGGGGACGGGCTCAATTCCCTTCGCGCTGGGCGCTGGCTACCGGCGAATCAGCGAGGCCGCCTCGGTGCATTCGCTCACGCTGCATCGCTTTGGTGAAGATTTCGCGGTGGAGGGCTATTTACGCGATCCGTATCGAGATGAGATTCGGCTGGTAAGAAGCAGCGACTAGCAATTAGCTACTAGCAGCTAGTACTTGTCAGTCATCGTGACTTGCGCCTCAGTCAACAGTGGTGCGACTCAGCCGAAGCGGTGTTTATTGCGGAAGAATCTAGCTAGGTGCTAGCTGCGAATTGCTAGTAACTGCCTCTACGAGGTCATCATGTTTACCGGACTAGTGGAAGAAGTTGGAACCATAAAGAGTATCGAGGAAAACGGCGGAAACCATCGCATCACGATTTCTGCTCCGACAACCGCGAAAGAGTTGAAGGAAGGCAACAGCGTCGCCGTGAACGGTGTCTGCCTGACAGCCCTCGACATAACGCCGGCAACCTTCTGCGCCGACCTGGCGGCGGAAACCTGGGCGCGTACTTCCCTATCGCGCATTACGCAAGGGGCGCAAGTAAATCTTGAGCTGCCGCTAAGAGCCGATGGCCGCCTCGGTGGCCACATTGTTCAAGGGCACGTCGACGGCGTCGCTCGATTTGTTGGACTCGAACCCATTCCCCAGGCCGACGACTTCTGGCTACATCTCGACATTCCCGAAGAGCTCGAGAAGTACGTCGTCTTCAAGGGATCCATCAGTATCGAAGGCATCAGCCTGACTGTCGCCAAACTTGAGGGCCTACGCCTGACCATCGCCATCATTCCTCACACCGTCAGGATGACGAATCTAGGCTCATTGAAGCCTGGCGATCCCGTGAACATTGAGACCGATATCGTGGCCAAGTATCTGGAGAAGTGGACCAAGCGCGAAGACGGGAGTGCGTTGACCGTAGATCGACTGGTAGCTCAGGGATTCTAGCGGGACATTGCGTAACTTGCGCGCTCGCCTGTTCTCAACAATCGACAATCACTAATACGATTTTGCTCGTTGTCGCGCCAATGGCCCGGCAGTAAGCGGACATCCGTAAGCGCTTAGATCCGCTCTTCAGCCGGGCCGGGAGCGCTAACCATAGGTAAGATCGGTGCTCTGCCCAACCTCGATGATGTATCCGTCAGGATCGCGGATGTAGCAGCGGATCTCCCCGTACTTGGGGATCGGCTCCGTGATGAACTCTGCTCCTCGACTTTTCCACAATTCGTAGCACGCTTGAATATCCGCCACGCGGAAATTCATAAAGCTGTTGAGATGATTCGGGTCGGGGACGCTGAGCGTTACTGTCGGCTTGTCTGGCGTCGGCCCGCCTCCAACGTTCAGAATCATCCAGATATTCGCAAGTTGAAGGTACGGAGGCGCGTTGCCGTCACCCATGGTCAGAATGCGAGCGCCGAAGACCTTTTCGTAGTAGCGAGCCGATCGCTCGACGTCGGCAACAGTGAGAAAATGCGCGATGCTGATCCCCTCTCGCGGGGGCATCTCATAGCTCTTTTGATCGATTTGTACGCTGTTCATTGAGATCTCCTGTTGAGTGCCGGTAGAAGAAGTTTCAGAAGCGCTTCATCAGAGAACGGGTTCTGACCTGAGATCAACTCGCGATCCTGAAGGACGTAGCTCGTCCAGGGAGCGAGCACACTTACGTCCCCGCCCGCCGTCTGTAAGGCGAAGTCCGGGTAGAAGAGAACCTTACCACCAATCTCAAGCGGCTCCCGCTGCTGCTCTTCCGCTGTCGAAAAGATAGTCATCTTATATCCAGAATAGATCCAACCTTGAGCCATTGCGCGTGCTCCAGCGTCATCGCCCGCCGTCAGCGCGGCGACGAACTCTATCGAGTTCGGAAGAGCCGAGAGTAGTGAGATCGGACCATGGCAGAGCACCGCCGTAGGTTTCGATGTTTCGTGAAAGTGTCTCATCACTATGCCGGCATTGGGATCATCGAGAAGATCGATCATCGGACCATGACCGCCGGGGACGAAAACAGCGTCATATTGATCCAGACCCGATGCGATGACATCCGCGATGCGGGTTGGATCTCTGAGCCCAGTCAGGCCGTCGCGGAATAACATATAGTCCTGAAGCTTGGCCGCGTCCCCACCGAAGAAATCGGCGACCTCTGAATGCACATCCACTTGAGGCGCGTTGCCTTTGGGGTTGGCGAAGGTGATTTCGTAGCCCTCAGTCATCAGGCCGCGAACCACAACCGTCAGCTCGTTGAGGTAGTAGCCGGCGCCGGTATAAACCTTGCCATCTTTCAATGGCAAACCGCGACCGCTCGAGACTAGAACCAACACTTTTCCTTTTATTGCCATATTGCTCTCCTCTCTGAAATCGCAACTAAGGCCGGGGACAAGCGGGACGTCCCATTCATTGAAATTGGGAACGCTACGCCTGTCCCCACTGTTTCCCAAAGCGCGAAGTGCCGGCCGTCTGCATTGATGGGTTATGTCTGCGGGAATCCGAACATCAACCAAGACTGATTGGCCACCCAATGCGGATATAGCTCCGTCATCTGATCGAACAGCTCCTGGTCGGACGTCGCGGTTTTTTTCACCCGATCGAAGTCCTGCAGGTAACGCTTGGTTTCTTGGATCGCCGAGGGAGAGTCGGGCGCGCCAGGTTTCTTGTGACCGGCGACAACAATCGCCGGGTTCAGCGCCGCTAACCGGTCTAGCGCTGCGATCCAATTGTTTCGGCTCTCGGAGGTGGTGTCGCCGACGTACATGCGGCATTGGTTGTACACAACGTCGCCAGCGACGATCAGCCCGATCGATGGAACGTGTAGAGACGTCGTATCGGCGCTATCGGTGTGGCCCTGCTCGATGATGCGCAATTCGTGGCCCTCGAGGGTGAACGTATCGTGATCATAGGGCTGAGGGGCAACCAACTTGGTGGGTATTTGCCCAGGAAAGCAGCGGCGGGCTAACCGCTCCACCGGGGGAGTGAAAGACATCTTCATGGCGTTCACCGTCTTCGGGGTAGCTATCGCCCGGGCGCCCGGGAAACGGTCGAGCAGAATGCCCAGACCGTAGAAGTGGTCGAAATGGGCGTGCGTTATGTAGATGGTCTCCAAGTTGCGGTTGTGCAGAGCAACCCAATCCGCGAGAGCCTCGGCCTCAGCCACCGTCATCATTGCGTCTACCAGCACCGCGTCGTGCTCGCCGAAGATTAAAGTCGACGTGATCGGGTCAAAGGCGAGCGCTTCGCCGAAGGGCCTTGGCCGTTCTCCGACCATGGCCTTTCCCGGGGCGGTAAAAACGTTCACACTGAGCGTGTTCGAAGCGACAGGCGCAACCACGCCCGTGGCCTCTTGCGGTCCATTATTGCCGGCCATTCGGTCGTCCTTTCGATGTCAGAGCCGAGCGACTGTTCAAGGCAACATTGGCAGAAGATCGACGACGAGGCAATTGGACGAACGTATCGACCAATACCAAAGCATCGGTTGAAATTTACGCTTAGGGCGGGGCACGTTATCCGCCTACCAGAGGAGAGAAGGACGGTGGTTCAACGAAATGCCGGGCGGGGCACCCGGAATACCAACGGTACAATCGTAGCCTTCCTTACGGTGTTTCGAAGCGAGGCTGGTGCTGCGGTCTCTGGGCTCCAAAGTAGCGTTCGAAGTCCAGGGAGTCGAGATCGAGAAACTCCTGCACGATCGGTTCTTTGCAGCGCCATTTCCGCAAACGTACCGAAAAATATTGCCTTGGCTTCATGCAGAAACAAGAGGCGGTCGGCAAGTTTCTTTGCCAGCGCCATATCGTGAGTCACCACGATACTGGTCAGCCTCAACTGTTTCTTCAGCTTCTTGATCAGGTCGCCCAGCAGGTGCGCCATCAGCGGATCGACCATAGTCGTGGGTTCATCGTAGAGCACGGCGTCGGGCTGGGCAGCCAGCGCCCGGGCAATGGCTACCGACCGCTTCATTCCGGTAGATAGATCAGACGGCAACAGGTCGCGGAACTCGCGCACGCCCACCATGTCGAGCAGACCGTCGACGATCTGATAAATCTGCTCTTCTTCCAGCCCCCCGCGTTCGCGCAGCGGAAACGCTACATTCTCGCCAACCGTCAGCGAGTCAAAGAGTGCGCCATTCTGGAAGACCATGGTGACCTTCTTGCGAATGCGTTCCAGCTCTTTTTCCGGATAATCGGTGATGTCTTCGTGAGCGACCCAGATACGTCCGCTGTCAGGCTTCAGGAACCCCATGATCTGGTGCAGCGACACCGATTTGCCGACACCGCTGCGGCCAAGGATGCAGACGGTCTCGCCCGGCATGACGGTGAAGCTGACGCCATCCAGCACGACATTGCTGCCGAATGCCTTGTGAACGTCCTCAAACTCGATATACGGTTTCTCGTCGTCGCTCACTTGAATTCGGTTCCTCTATCGCCGGTCGGCCTTCTCCAACGGCTGGCGAGATATTTGATCATAATCCTGGGGCGTATTCACATTCTGAAAAATAGTCGCCGGGAATCCGTTCTCTGCCATCTCCCGCTCGCTGACGATGCAGGTCGGCACCTGCGAAAACAGGCGCCCGATCTTGTAATCGCCCGTTTGCAAAGCCTGGTTAACGGCCTCCAGCACCGCCGGGCGATAAACGGCGCAAAGCGGCTGCGGACCGCCGGCTGCGTCTGGAACGGTGATGAGCTCCGGCGCCTCACCTGCCCGTCGCAGCAGCCAGCGCAGGAATTCCGCACTCATCAAAGGCATGTCCACCGAGAGTATCAGGTTCAAGTCGGTACGGGTCGCGCTCAATGCTGCGTGAATGCCACCCAACGGGCCACATCCCTGATAGATGTCGGCCACTACATCTCCAAACGCCGCATACTTTTCCTTAGGACCGACAATGCAGACGGCGTCCGCAGCGGCAGCAGCCGTTCGCAGGGCACGCTGCAGCATAGTCTGCTCGCCCAGCGAAAGCAGCGCCTTGTCGAACCCCATCCGCGAGCTGCGCCCGCCTGCCAGGACGAATGCGGTTACGTTTTCCACGCGGACATGATAGCGCGCAGAGGCCGCTTTTTGCTGCTAGCTTTTTCGCCGCAGGTGAAGCTGTCGGCTGTGAGCCGCCGGTTAGTACCGGCGAATACCTTTGTCGGAAGAAAATTCTTATTTGAGAGGAACAGGATGCACGGCATGGGCCCGACCGACATCCGATAGCCCGGCTTCCTCTGGCGAAGAGCGAACAGGGGGCTCTACGCGTGCGCCGGCGTGAATGTGTCGGTCTTTGGGATACAACCGTTAATTTCAATGGCGACGATTCGTCCGGAATGGTCGATCTCCAGGGTCGCCGGCGCATTGAAAACGGCGTCGCCGTTCAGGCCCGGAAGGGCGATGAACACGCGGTTCTCCACGCAACTCACGGTCGGATCGCGTTTGAGAAAGGAAAGCGCGTGATCGCTACGGCATGCTTTAGGCAGCATGAAGCAAAGGTCGGCAACATCACCTGTTTCCGATACCGAGACAGCCGCTTCGACGGATATTCGCGACTGCACCTCATCTCCTTCTACCTCCACCGGAGGCTTAAAGCAGATGTAATACTCGAACCCCGATTCGGGATCAAACGGGCTTCGATCGACTTGGAATGCCATAAGCGCCCTCCCAGAGCGCCACATCACCTGGAGACTCGATGGTAAATCACCCGCTGGCGCTGCGCCTAGCCGATAATTCGATGTCCACCGATTTGTTACCTTAGATTGGAACGGTTCTCGTACATTTGGCTGAAACCTTCGGGCCGAATCGGGAGCTGAAGTGCCGCTCTGATATATTGCGTGGATAGCTGTCTCGACTCGAGCATGCCCATTTTCTCGCTTACCGACTTTGCGAAAGAGCAGGTAATGGCGGTGCAGGACTATTCCCTGCTCGCCGGGCGCTCCATTAGCAATCTCTTTAAGCAGCCCCGATACTTCTCCGACACGCTGCTGCAAGCAGACATGGTCGGTGTGGGCTCACTGCCCATCGTCGTGCTTACCGGCTTTTTCACCGGTGCCGTGCTCGCGCTGCAGACGTCCAGCACGCTACAACAATTCGGTTCGTTGTCTCTCACCGGCCAACTGGTCTCGCTTTCCATGGTGCGCGAGTTGGGACCGGTGCTGACCGGATTGATGGTCGCCGGCCGTAACTCCAGCGGCATGGCCAGCGAACTGGGTTCCATGAAGGTCACCGAGCAGATCGATGCCATGCGTGCGATGGGTGTCGATCCATCCAAGAAGCTGGTAACGCCGCGCGTGGTCGCAGCCGTGGTGATGCTGTTCTTTCTCAGCATCATCTCCGACCTGGTGGGACTTACCGGCGGCTTCATGATCTCGTACCTGCTGCTTGGGCTCGATGCCAATCAGTATTGGACGACGGCATATCAGTCGTTGCGCTTTGGGGATGTGGTGATGGGACTCGCCAAGCCCGCCATCTTCGGGTTCATCATCGCCACCATCGGCTGCTATTACGGGCTCTCCGCGAAGGGCGGAACGCAGGGTGTGGGCCGTGCCACCACCCAGGCTGTGGTTGCCGCGTCGGTTCTGATATTGGTTAGCGATTTCTTTCTCACCCGACTGCTCATGGGCTTTTTCCAGTACTGAGTATGCCAAGCATCGATCTACCCGTCGCCGAGAGCAAGCCGTCGCTGTCGAACGATCCAGCAATGGCCATCCGCTTCGACGATGTGGCCATCGCCTTCGACCATCCGGTTCTGGAAGGAGTTTCCTTCTCGCTGCGGCGTGGTGAAACCAAGATCCTGATGGGAGTGTCGGGCACGGGCAAGACGCTGATTTTGAAAATGGCGCTCGGCCTGCTGAAACCCGACTCAGGCCGGATTATCGTTTGCGGCGAAGAAGTGAGCAGCATGCGGGAACAGGATCTGTTCGAGCTGCGCCGCAGCATCGGCATGGTCTTCCAGGAAAGCGCCCTGTTTGACTCGCTGAATGTCGAGGAGAACGTCGCCTACCGGCTGATTGAGGAAACCGGCGAAGTCACGGACGAGATTCATGCGCGGGTGCTTGAGGCGCTGAGGTTCGTGGAACTGGAGCACACCGTCTTTCTGTTTCCCTCTGAGCTTTCCGGCGGCATGCGGCGTCGTGTCGGTATCGCCCGCGCCATCATCACCCAACCCCAGGTGCTGCTGTACGACTCGCCCACAGGCGGACTGGATCCGGTGACCTCGAACACGATCATCGAGTTGATCGTGAAGCAGCGGGATTTATATCAGACCAGCTCTCTGATGGTGACGCATCGTCTGCAGGACGCTTTCACCATGGCCAGCCACTACTTCGATCGCGAGCAAAACAAAATGGTACCGATCAGCGATGGCGCCACTCGCAATGTCAATACGACATTTCTGATTTTGCGGGACGGAAAAATCATTTTCGAAGGTACCGCGCCAGAGCTGCTGAGGAACAAGGATCCGTATATACGGGAATATCTGAGCTAGGCAGCTCTGATACAGATAACTGAAGGGATTTGTATCAGGACACGACTTTGGTCGTGCCCTGATACAAGGCGTCGGTATTCTCCGGCCAGGAGCAGCGGACCACTCGAGCGCCGCTTAGTTGTGCTTCGCAGCCGCCGCCATGCGGGACATCATCTCCGCCCGGCGTTGCTGGACCTGAGCGACGCGTTCACGTCCCTTCTCAGTCGCCTCGACTACTTGCTGCACGTTCTTGAAGAACTCAGGCGCATTGAATTTCGTGCGGAACTCTCCAATGACGGGCTGCAGGATGGCGTACACAAAATACATTTCGCCCAATGTGTCGAACGCGAGCTCGCGGTTCAACGTGCCATGCACGATGAAAGCGGCAACCATCTCCCAATAACCGCACACCTGGCGGAGGTAAGCATTCTCCTTCGAGCCGAAATTCCCCATCACGGCCATCACGTCATCGATCGATTTTGGATTGAAGGTGGCCATCCAGTTACGCGCCTCGCGCATAACGGACTCGCGGCGTAATTCGTAAAGCTTCAGAACCAGTTCAGCATCTTGGTAGGTAGGTGTTGAGTTGCTCATTTTGATTTCTCCAGGCAAGAGTTCAGTAGGGGAGCCGTTCACACCGGCTCCCTGGATTTACGATTTAGGTTGCAGCGCAGGATCTGACTCTGACACTACTCCTGTGGCATCTGCGAGAACGCTTCTTTCGCGCGGCGTTCCATTTCTTCCGGAGCAACATCTTCCACGTGCTGCCCTAGCGCCCAGCGATGGCCGAAGGGGTCTTGAATCTGGCCATAGCGGTCGCCCCAGAACTGATTGGCCAACGGCATGGTAACCACGGCGCCGGCGCGGACGGCCTGATCGAACATCTTGTCGACATCTTCCGAGTACAGGTTCAAAACCACCGGGCTGCCGCCCAGGGTCTTAGCCGACACGGAGCCGAAGCTGGGAAATTCGTCGGCCAGCATCAGGCGTGAGTCGCCGATTCTTAGCTCGGCATGCATCACTTTCCCATCCGGTGTGTAGTGCACTCCCAAAACATTGGCCCCGAAAGCATTTTTGTAGAACGCCACTGCTTCGGCACCGTTATTTACGATCAGGTGCGCGGTAATGGCATGAGTGCCTTCCGGAACGCCCTTCACTTTTCCCGCCATCGTTTGCCTCTCTTCAAAAGAATGCCCGGCAGGTGGCCGCCGGGCGGGTGATGACCAACGCTCTATTATGCTACGGCTTCGGGCTTGATTTCCCGCGAGTAGTCACATTTAACCGGGCCTTCATCCTCGGCTTTTTTCTTTCCGCGGCGCTTGGGCTCCTCGCTGCTCTCGGTGCGCTTGTTGTTCGGGCAGACCAGGAAGGTTCCCGATTTCAGCGTCTTCTCCAGAAGGTAAGGACTACCGCACGAGGGACAAGGCTCCTGCACCGGTTTGTAGGCCAGAGTGAACTTGCACTTGGGATAGTTGGAACATCCGTAGAAGAAATTGCCGCGACGCGCCTTCTTCTCGGCAAGCTCCCCATCTTTGCACTCCGGACACTTCATCCCAATGTAGTTCTGCTTGACCCACTTGCACTCGGGATACCCGCTGCAGGAGATGAACTCTCCAAAGCGACCGTGCCGCAGCAAAAGATTGCGGCCACACTGCGGGCACTTCTCGTCGAGCGGAATGTCGGGGACCTTCTTCGCCTGATCCAGCCGCCGCGTCGTCTTGCAATCCGGATAGCCGGTGCAGGCCATGAACTGCCCGAAACGGCCGCGCTTCAGGACCATGGGACGTCCGCAGTTTTCGCAATATTCCTCCTGCGTCGTCTCCTGCACGTCAGCCGAATCCAGGTCCGGAAGGTCAATTGGATTCTCTTTGGTGAAAGTGCAGCTTTCCGGATCGTTCTTGTCGTAGGAGCTGCACGCGTAAAACGATCCGTGCTTGCCCCACTTGATGACCAGTGGCGATCCGCAACGCTCGCACTTCTCGTCGGTGGGCTTCTCCATCCGCTTGACGTTCTCCATATGCTTCTCGGCATAGTGGAGTTCCTTGGAGAATTTCTTGTAGAAGTCCTTCAGCGCATCGGTCCAGGTTTCTTTGCCTTCCTCGATCTCGTCGAGCTCTTCTTCCAGCCGTGCTGTGTATTGGGGATCGAAGATGTCCTTGAAGTTCGCCACCAGCAGATCGGTAACCACAAAGCCGATCTCGGTGGGAATGAACTTTCCGCCAATCTTCTGCACGTACTGGCGCTCCTGGATGGTGCCGATGATGGCCGCGTAGGTCGACGGACGGCCGATGCCACGCTCTTCCAGCTCCTTCACCAGCGAAGCTTCGTTGTAACGCGGAGGCGGCTCGGTGAAGTGCTGCTCGGGGTTCAGCCCCTTTAACGTAAGCTTCTGCCCTTCCACCAGCACGGGAAGCTTGTGCTTGAGCTCCTCGTCCTCTTCGTCCTTATTGTCCTTCGACTCTTCGTAGACCTTGAGGAAGCCTTCGAACTTCAGGACAGAACCGGTCACGCGGAATCGGTAACTAATGTCGCCCGTCTTTGGCTTGGCGTCGATTTCTACCGTCGTCTGATCGAAGACAGCGGGATTCATCTGCGAGGCAACAAAACGCTGCCAGATGAGCTTGTAAACCTTGTACTCATCTTCCTGCAGGAATTGCTTCATCGCGTCAGGATGGCGTGCTACCGACGTCGGACGAATGGCCTCGTGTGCTTCCTGCGCGGCCTTCTTCGACTTATAAGTGTTGGGCGATTCCGGCAGAAACTCTTTGCCGAAATCTTTGCCGATGTATTCACGTACTTCCGCCAGGGCGTCATTTGACACCTGAGGCGAGTCGGTACGCATGTAGGTGATGAGGCCGACGGTGCCTTCTTCGCCGCCCAGATCTATGCCTTCATACAAGCGCTGGGCGATCATCATGGCGCGCTTCACGCTGAAGCGCAGCTTACGCGAGGCATCCTGCTGGAACTTGCTGGTGGTAAACGGAGCAGCCGGACTACGGCGGCGTTCGCGCTTGTCGACCGAGCGCACGTTCCAATCGGCATTTTCGACCGCGCTGCGAATCTTCTCAGCATCGTCGGCGTTGGTGACCGCCGTTTTCTCCTCGCCAATGCCAATGAAGCGCGCGTCAAAGGCTGGCGGTTTCGCTCCCTGAAGGTTGGCGTCGATGGTCCAATACTCTTCCTTAACGAACGCTTTGATGTCGCGCTCGCGTTCGACAATCAGCCGCAGGGCGACGGTCTGGACGCGGCCGGCGGAGATACCCCGGCGCACCTTATCCCACAGGAGCGGAGAAATCTGGTAGCCCACCAGGCGGTCCAGAACGCGCCGGGTCTGTTGGGCATCGACCAGGTTGGTGTCGATCTCGCGCGGATGGAGGAACGCCTCCTGCACCGCGCGCTTGGTGATCTCGTTGAAAGTGACGCGATGAATCGCCACGCCACCCTTCTTGCGCTTGGTCTTGCCGTCGACGCTGTCGCCGCCTAGTTCTTCGGCCAGGTGAGCGGCAATGGCCTCGCCTTCGCGATCCGGATCGGGAGCCAGATAGATGGCGTTGGCGCCTTTCGCCAGCTTCTTCAGCCTGGCGACAACCTTCTCCTTGCCGGGAATGACGACGTACTCGGTCGAGAAGTCGTTGTCCAGGTCGACACCGAGAGACTTCTTCGGCAAGTCTTTGATATGGCCGAGCGAGGCTTCGACCTCGTAGCCCGAGCCTAGATATTTTTGGATCGTCTTCGCTTTTGCAGGCGATTCGACGATAACTAAACCTTTTGCCAATGGAACCTCAATCTTGCGGAATTACGTTATGAAGCTAGCACGTGCCGCCTGCCAGCGGCAAACCCGGCTATGGCTATGGGCTTTTACGCTGCGCTTTCGCGTTCTAATTCAGGCCTTATTCGCGCGGCGAGAAATTGTCTGCATGTTTCTATCGTCACGTCGCACACGCACGCAACAGCGCTCTGGAGCAATGCCGTTCACATCTGGCGAGTACTATTCAGTTTTAAGTAATTGATGTACTCGTCTTCTTACCAAGAAACCCAAGTCCTTTGCCAGACGTAACTCGATTTTCGCAATTCACTAGCGGAGCCCATAGCAATTTGAACGTATCTGGCCGAACTCTGCGTCACTCCATCCGACCACAACCTTCAGCGAGATTGGCGCCGATGAAGCGGCAGCCCGGCGGATCTGGCTTCGCTAAGTCCAAATATTTCAGATCGCGGGAAGTTCTCGGTCATCACGATAGGTCGATCAGCATAAGCTCGTGCGCACGTTTCCACACTTCCAGTTTCTGAAATTTCTGCACGAGCTTCCCTCCAAAATCTTAAGCTCTGGCGCTAAAAGCTCAGAGCTAACAGCCGCCAGCCCTGCAGCGCGTCACATCGCCTTCACGTAATATTTCCCGGGCAGCTGCCGGATGCGGCCGTTCAACTCCAGCTCGAATAACGCGGTGAAGATCTCGGAGGAGGTCAGATGAGATGCCAGGCGCTCGATAATCGAATCAAGGTGGGTCGATTCGTCTGCTCGCAACAGCGCCAAAACCCGCTTTTCGGCCGGCGGCAATTCCGCCGCCTGAAATAATGATGCTGTAACCCCCTCCGCCGATGCAGGCTGCTCCAGAGGCTTGAGGGCCATCCGGATGTCCGCTGGCAGCTCCTCCCATACGTCTTCCCAAGTCGCAACCAGCGCAGCACCCTGTTTTATCAGTGTGTTAGGGCTCCAAGCTTGCTTGTTCGTAGCGTTACCCGGAACGCCGAAAACCTCGCGTCCTTGCTCCAAAGCGCACCGGGCGGTAATCCGGGTCCCACTGAATTCGCCGCCCTCAACCACCAGCACGCCGAAGGACAATCCGCTGATAATGCGATTGCGCAGCGGGAAATTCTGCTCAGCCGGAAACGTACCCAGAGGGAACTCCGTGATGATGGCCCCTCCGGAAGCCAGAATCTGGTCGCTGAGCTTCCGGTTCTCTTTGGGATATACCTCGTCCAGCCCGGTCCCCCAGACCGCCAGGGTGCGTCCGTGGGCGTTCAGGGCTCCTCTGTGAGCCGCGGTATCAATGCCGCGAGCCATTCCGCTGATAATGACGATCCCGCGGGCCGCCAGATCGCAGGCCAGCCGCTCGGCCATGCCCACACCATAAGGCGTGGGATGTCTGGTGCCGACCATGGCAATACCAATTGAATCAATTATTTCACCGGATCCTCTAATGTAAAGGACAAGCGGTGGATCGTAGATCTCGAGCAACCGACTGGGATACTCGGCGTCTCCCCTGACAATAATGGTGGCGCCCATCTCGCGGACGCGATCGTACTCGGCAGCCGCCAGCTCTAACGACTTGCCTAAGGCTAGACTCTGGGCGGATGCAGCAGGCAGGCCGCAGGCTTCCAGTTCGGTCAGCGACGCAGCGAACAGCCGGTCAACTGTCCCGAAGTGGTCGATGAGTTTGCGGGCTCGCCCGGCGCCGATCCCTGGCGTCTGTGACAGCGCTAGCCACTGCAGCTTACGGGTGAGAGCATAGTCCTCGGCCCGGACAGGCACTTCGCCTTGCATGGCAAAGCCTTTCTCCGTCTGGGCCCGGACAAAAACGCAGCCTAACCAAGCACAGGATTACCGTCAAGGACGTGCATCACGAAGCGCAGGTGCAGGGGGTGTTCAGTCAAGTTTGAATGTGTTGTCCCGAGAGAGCGCAGCGAAACAGCGCGATCCTGCGCTCAGGAGTAACAAGAGAGAGCAACATGCTCGCCAATCAGAAATAACCGCCAACTTTGTTAGACTCGATGTTTCATGCCCGGCTTGCGCATCTCTGCCATCTCCTTCTTAAACACTGCTCCGCTGATGTGGGATTTTGAGCACGGCGACGCCGGGAAAGACTTCTCCATCGAGTACACCATCCCATCGGCATGTGCTGCCGCCTTAGCCGCCAATCAAGCTGACATCGGCATCATCCCGACGTTCACCTACGCCGAAATTCCGGGGTTGGTCATCCTGCCGAATATTGCGATCGCCTCGAAAGACTGGGTGCGGTCGATCCTGCTGGTCAGCAAAAAGCCGATAGAAGAAGTACAGACCGTCGCTGCCGACACTTCCTCCCGAACCTCGGTCGCCTTGACGCAGGTACTGTTCACCAAGTTTTTTGGCGGCGCGCGTCAGCTGACGCCTCATCCTCCGCAACTGGAGGCCATGCTTCGGGATCACGACGCGGCGCTGCTGATCGGCGATACCGCCTTGCAGGTGCCGCTGGAGGCTGGTTACCGCACCTACGATCTCGCCCACATCTGGCGCGAGAAGACAGGCTTGCCGTTCGTGTTCGCCTTCTGGGCCGTGCGCCTGGATGCGTTAGCTCGAAAGCCGGAAGGCCTGACTTTGACGAAGATTTTTCAAGCTTCGCGCGATCACGGCCTCGAACCGCGGAACCTTGATGTCATCGCCCGCGAGTGGGCGCCCCGGATCGGGCTGTCCGAGGACGACGTGCGCAGCTATCTCACCAACAATATTCATTACTATCTCGATCGCGAAAACCATGCGGGATTGAGGCTATTCTTGCAGTACGCTCACGAAATAGGACTGATTCCGGCGCTTCCCGAGTTACGCTTTCTTGGTCCTGTAGCCTTCGGTGGCGCGCGCAAGTAGCGAATTCGATTTCATCGGCACCCCGCGTAGTAGAGCTTAAGGCTAAAGCTTTTCCCGGTCCCTCAAGAACGCGCATGTATGTAATCGCAGCCATCACGTTGAGAAGGACGCTGTTCCACCTCGTCAGGCGCCTGGGAGGGCCGGGTCTGATCGCGCTGGGATTGCTGGACAACTCTCTGATTCCTCTCCCCGGAAGCATGGACGCGTCCACCGTCTTGCTGGCTGCCGCGCAGCATGAGCCCTGGTGGTACTACTCGATTATGGCGACCATCGGCGGCGTCATTGGCGGATATCTGACCTACCGGCTGGGAATAAAAGGTGGTCAGGAAACGCTGGAGCGGAGACTTTCGAAGAAGCGGGCGAACCAAGCTTTCAAAATCTTCCGGCGCTATGGCTTCTGGTCGATCGCCGTCAGTGCGATATCGCCTCCTCCCGTGCCGATTGTGCCGGTGCTGCTTGCCGCCGGCGCTCTGCACTATCCCCGGAACAGGTTCGTGGCAGCTCTGGCGTTGGGACGAGCCGTGCGCTATCTCCTGCTGGCTTACCTGGGACACATCTATGGTCGCCAGATCCTGCGCTGGCTGGGCGAATACTATCGGCCGCTGCTTTACGTACTCATTGGACTGGCAGTAATCGGCTCGCTCGTCGCCCTGTACTACTGGCGTCGCTATCGGTCGCCGAAGGATGGTCCGCCCCGAAGCGCAGTACATGACGCTGCGTGAGAAGTCCGAATTTCAGAAAACACAAACTGAAACAGCGGCCAGGACGGCCGCTGCGAGCGCCGATTTGCGGAACTTCTACTTGTCCCCGTGGGCCTGGACGTGATGCTTGGCAGCTTCCGTGGCGTGGTGGGTCGCGTGAGCGTGATGTCCCTGGGCTACATGAGCGTGGTGGGCGGCGGCTTCATGGTCGCCCGCTTCATGATGTTTGGCAGCTTCTTTGTGGTGGTTGGCGGCATGCTCATGATGCTCGGCTGCCTGGGAATGATGATGGGCTGCTTCCTTCGACATGATGTTTTCCTTTCGCTTGCGCGAGTCCGAAACGCGAATTTCGGCTTGCCCAGCATTGTCGGGAGAAATGATTGCGGGGTGATTGCGGAAGAATGAAATGCTGGTGAATCTACTACGACCGGTGACTGCGAAGCAGCTAGGAATCGCTCGGCACAAAGAAAAGCGTGGCTAAGAAGAGGGCAGGGTGGGCGGCGAGAAGAGGCGTCCCCCTATGCCGATCGCCAACCGCAAGATCAATAGGCGAAGAACGGTCCGTTCGGCGCTCCCGACACAATCGCGCCGTCAATTGCGGTGAACATGTTGCGTCCGTAGAAGAACGAGAGCCCCCAGTCAAAAGCGCCCGCGTTCGGCCCGGCCAGCGTGCTGAAAGCAGTGTTGTTGGTGCTAAACAGAGTCGTCGCATCCTCCACCGTGAAGCTAACCGGTACAGCCGGCCCAACTCCCTGCCCAGAGCTATTCTGACCTTGATTGGTGGCTGTCAGGCTATCAGGCGAAGTGTTTGGGCAATACCACGGCTGGTTCGGACTTGCGCATGTCGGGATCCCGGTGGTGCTGGTGTCCAGGAAGAAGAGCCCGTTGGAGCCGCTGTCGATAAAGCTCTGGGAATACGATTGTCCGTTAAAGGTAGTGATGAAATCCCCAGCATTGTTGCCGGTGTCAGGAATCTGATAAAGGTTATTTGCCAGAGTTAGTTTGTTGTTCGATTGCGTGCTGATCCCAAAGATGAGCGAACCAGTGGGATTCTGGGAGCCGCCGTTCGGAACCGAAGGTAACTGGATCAACACTCCATTGTTATCGATGCCAAAGGCAATGACCGGGTTGAACACCTGCTGGTTCAACGCAACGTTAGTCCCGCTGCAAGTGGATCCCGAGCAGGTGTAGTACACACAAGGTTGATTGCTGGAACCGCAGCTCATCCCCTCCTGCACGCAGTAGCCTCCGCAATCAGTTTGGAAAGGACCCACGCCCAAGATGCCATTAGCGCCGAATGCCATCACGCTGCCGCCCTCGTTGCCCGCGCCTCCAGAGGGATTCTGGCTAGAGCAACTGCTTGGGACAGCCGGTGCAACCGACGACGGAATGATAATCTGCACAGGCGTCGATGGCGAAGTTTCGCCCGTCGCACCCGCAAAACTGATATCGGCTGCCCCTACAGGCCCCCAGACATAGCCGTCGGCGAAGACCAGGCACTCGTTGACGCTGCTCAGTGGCAGCAGCGTAGCCGTTACGCTGGCCGTGCCCGACTTGGTCATGTCTTGGGTCGAAGTTGCCGTCACGGTCACCGAGGCGCTATCCAGAACACCGGCTATCAGGCGCAGTCCCTCTGAACCTGTATCAACCTGAACGTGGTCGATGTTTTGGCAGTTGTTCGTGCCGGGCGCACAGACGGTCACCGTGGTGTAGGCCACATTGACAGCGCCGAATGTCTGAGGCTGAGGGCCGGAGTCCACCACGATCGGCTGAACGTTGGACGTGCCGCCGCCTCCTGGCGTCCCCGTCCCAGCGACAGCGGGAGCGGTCAGCACACCAGAGGAGGAGATCGAGCCGGCGCTTGCGGTCCACGTGACCGCCGTGCTGAAGCTCCCAGTCCCACTTACGGCCGCCGAGCATTGAGCGCTACCGCCGGAGCCAACCAGGTTAGGAGTGCAACTCACGTTGACAGACGTGATGGTTGGCGAATTCGAGCCGCCTCCCCCACTTCCGCCGCAGGCACCCAAAACGAAAATGCTTCCCGTCGCTAGCAACAGCGCAATTTTGCGTACGATCACGACCGTCTCTCCTCTAGCGGATATCGCTGGGTTGAACGCCGGTTGGCACCAGTTGTGGAATATAGGCTTGCCCGTGAAAGCTGTGCATGTGGCCCGTCTGAACGAGCACCAGACCTGGAGTCTCGACATAGGCAGGCCCGCGTCTGCGCGGTGCTTGCCCGCTCGCTTCGGCGGCGGATTTCTGCTGTGCAATCGCGTTCTGGAGCTGCTGATAATAGGGGCCGAGCAGTTCCTGGAAGTTTGGCGGGAATTGGCCCTCCCAGGCTACGCCGAAGATAACGCCCGAAGGACTCGCGTATTCTCGCACCTTAGCGCCAGTGGGCGCGGCGATCTCGTGCAGCACATATCCCTGCTTGTCCGTCTGGCGCAGCGTGCCCTTCATCCTTGCCTGGTCGGTAAGCACCGAGGAGGCGTTATCGCCCAAGGCAGCGAAAGCGGGAGCACACAGCGCGAGCACGAGCGCCCCGGCCAGCATCCACTTCTGTTTCTGTGCTGGTGCCGTATCTGGTAATTTCATTTCGCACCGTCCTCGTCTCGAGATGGCTGGCTACTCCGTAATTCTGCACAGCTGCGTCAGCGGTTCCCAAAAGTGCAGCAAGAGTCGCAAGCTATAAACTCGTCAGCAACAACATTGTTGCGCTTTACTTTTTGCATTAACCTTTGTTTTCAGCAACGAATGGCTGTCCGGTTCCCTATTCTTGATCAGAACGATAAAATGTTATTTGGGTTGCAAATACCCGCTCTTCTATGTCACTGACAAAAGCCCAGGCTCTGGACATGTACCGTTCCGACGATCTGATCGGCATTGGCATGGAAGCCGATGCGGTGCGCCGCCGTCTGCACCCCGACGGAGTGGTCACCTACATCATCGATCGTAATATCAACTACACCAACTTCTGCACCGAGTATTGCACCTTCTGCGCGTTTTACCGTCCTTTAAAAGGAAAGATGGCGAGCGAAGGCTACATCCTCGATTTCGACACGATTTACGATAAGGTACGCGAGACGGTAGAGCTGGGCGGCACAGGTGTTCTGTTGCAGGGCGGCTTGCATCCCGATCTGAAGATCGACTGGTACGAGTCAATGCTGGGTGGCCTGAAACAGCGTTTTCCCCAGGTGCACCTGCACTGCTTCTCCGCGTCGGAGATCATCTGCATCGCCGAGGTCAGCGCCCTGAGTATTGAAGAGACCATCCGCCGCCTGCGTGCGGCCGGTCTCGACTCCATCCCCGGTGGTGGCGCCGAAATTCTCGACGACGAAGTGCGTTACAAGATTGCCCGCCTGAAGTGCCTGACGGAAGACTGGTTGAACGTGCATCGCACGGCGCACAAGCTTGGCATGCGCACGACCGCGACCATGATGTTCGGCGTCGGCGAGAATTATGAGAACCGCATCAATCACTTCCAGGCCATCTATGATCTGCAGGAAGAGACTGGCGGCTTTACGGCATTCATCCCATGGTCCTTCCAGCCGCAGAACACCGCGTTGGGCGGCCGCGGATGGGAAGAGGCGACGGCGGTTGAGTATCTGAAGACGCTGGCCATCGCGCGCCTCTTCCTTACGAATTTTGAGAACGTGCAATCGAGCTGGGTGACGCAAGGCCTGAAGGTCTGCCAGACCGGGCTGCGCTTCGGCGGCAACGACGTGGGCTCGGTCATGATCGAGGAAAACGTTGTCCGCGCCGCGGGCGTGAAGAATTGCACCACGGAAGAAGAGTTGCGCCGCATCATTCGCGACGCCGGATTCCGTCCGGCACAGCGGGACACGCTGTATACGAAGTTCTTCCTGAACTAACGCTCTTCGCGTGTTCGCTCTTCGCCAGAGTTCACGCGCGAATTATCTTGCACGAAACAGGTCACTCGGCGGATCGATCCTCGCAATGTTTTGTATCAGGGTAATGTTTTGTATCAGGGCACGACTTCCGTCGTGCCGTATAAGACCTCTATTTAACTTGGGCTTTAGCCCCTGCATACCCTTTGCAGCGGCTGAAGCCGGCTCTCGTGACAGCTCAATTGGCACGACTAAAGTCGTGCCCTGATACAAACCCTGTCATGCAATGCATATGGTAACGGACTTCAGCGGGTGAGTTTCTGGCGAAGAGCGAAAACGTCTTTACCGCAGCGTCCCCAGCTTCGCGACCGGCCAGTATCCGAACACAGCCTTGCCGTAGATAAAGTCTTCATCCACGGGGCCGAAGTCGCGGCTGTCGTTGGAGAGGTTCCGGTGGTCGCCGAGAACAAAGTAGCTGTGCGGTGGGACGATGGTGTCCGGATAGGAGCGCACATCTTCGTACATGCGCGGAACGTAATCTTCCGCCAGCCGATGCCCATTCACATAGACAACGCCGGCATCGATTCTTACCCGGTCACCCGCCACGGCAATGACGCGTTTGATGTAGCTTTTGGCGGGATCTCGCGGATAACGGAATACGATCACATCGCCGGCTTCGATCGGCTCCAGTTTGTAGACGAACTTGTTGATGAAGACCCGCTCCTGGTCCTGGAGCGTCGGCATCATGCTGGTGCCTTCCACTTTTACCGGTTGATAAAGGAACACGATGAAGAAGGCAGAGACAGCGAGGGAAATGACTACGTCTCGAACCCAGCCGCCGACGGCGGGGCCTTTCCCGGAAGGTGGCGCAGCCCTTCCCAGCTTTTTGGGAGAATCTGCGTCGTTTAGCTGGGTGAAATCGCCAGCATCTGGCTTGCCGGGAGTGGAATTCATTAATTATTTAGACGGCTGTTTCGCATTATAGTTTCGAACTGCCGAATCATGAACAACTTCCAGCAAAGGGGTACCGATTTATGCTATCGGTGGCCGGTGAAAGCTTCCAGCTTGTCAAGTTCACGATCCGCCTGCTGCATGAACTTCTGAGCACGATCGGTATCGGCGTTGTCCAGCGCCTGTTTCGCCTTCGCCATGTCGTTACGCAGGTTCGCGCGTGCTTCCACGATGTCGCCGCGTAGTCCCAGGCCGCTCTGGTGCATCTGCTGTTCGAGCGTTCCGACGCTACTTTCGACCGCAGCCGCCCGACTGTCCAGTTGATCGCTCTGGTGCTCCAGGTCGTCCATCAACTTCTTCTGGGCCGCAATCTCTTCCGGCGTGGGACCGGTATTAACCGGCGGTGTATTCACTTGCGCCCGTGGCGGCACGATTCTGTGGGTTGGTTCCGGTGCCGGAGATGATGGCGTCATGGCATCAGGCGCCGTGGCGCTCGGCGAAGGCTGCGGCGGCGTTGGTTGCGGAGCAGGTTCTGTTGGATTCGCCGGCGTTGTCGTAGTGGTTGAAGGTGGCATCGCCGAATCGACAGCAGCGTTCTGCTTGTGCGAGCGATAGACCTGCGTTCCTCCGAAAAGCGCTACCAGCACGACGATGGCAGCTACCACTAACCACCCAACATGGCGGCCTCCACCAGAAGGCTGTGGGGCCGGAGTGTAAGGCGCCGGTGGAGCGGGCGGCGGCGTCACCACAGGAGCCGGGGACGGTGTTGGCGTGAACGGTGGCGGCGTCACCACAACCGCAGGAGGCGTCGGCGCGGGCGCGACGCTCGAGCCACTTACCTGGGACAGCGCATTGCGGAAGGCGTCCGCAGTCTGGAAACGCTGTGCCGGATCCTTCGCCACGGCCATCATGATGATGTCGCTCAATCCCTTGGGAATGGAGGGCTGCACTTCAATGGGAGCCCGCGGCGTCTCCTTCACATGGGCTTCCATGACCGAAAAGCTGCTGGTGGCGCCGAACATCCGGTGGCCAGTCACCATCTCGTAGATCGACACGCCCACGGAATACAGGTCCGAGCGCGCGTCGGTAGGCTCGGACTTCACCTGCTCAGGCGACATATAGTCCAGCGAGCCCATGGTGGTTCCGGTAACGGTCATGCCCAGGTCGGTGGTGGAGCGAGCGATGCCGAAATCCATCAGCTTAACCACACCCTGCGGCGTCAGCATCATGTTCGAGGGCTTAATGTCGCGATGGATGATGCCCTTTCCGTGAGCGTAGCTGAGGGCGTTCAGAACCTGGGTAATGTAGTTCAACGTGTCGGCGGTCGAGAAGGCGCCAAATTCCAGGCGATGGGCCAGGGTGTCGCCCTCGACGTACTCCATGATCATGACGAGCTGATTGTCGGCGGTGAAGGCAGTGCGCAGCGCGGCGATGTTCGGGTGGTCGAGGCTGGCCAAAAGCTTGATCTCACGCATGAAGCGGCTGGCCAGGTCACCCTGCTGCGCCAGGTCGGGCAGCAAAACCTTCATGGCTTCAATGCGATCGGAGATCAGGTTCCGCACCAGGTAAACCTGTCCCATGCCCCCCTTGCCCAACTCACGGACGATTTCATAGTCGCCCAACTGTTTATGTTGTTCAGCCATGTCGCTGCCTCCTGGACACTAAGTCGTGCAATCTTGGCGGGAAAGTGGGATGGCTCGCTGAATTGTGCGGTAAATGAAAGATGGAGCGTTCTTTCCGAGTTCCCAACTCGATTTCCGCGTCATTATCCCCTGCACCTGCGCCGGAATCAAGCGCAAGTTGCGGCCGGGACAGTTACCAGCCCCGGCTTGGGGCCGCTTCAATTCTGCTTTACAATGCAAGCCAAGGACTTTCCTTCATGAACAAACCAGCTCTGCTGATGGTTGTCGGCTTGGTTGCGGTCGTGTGCTTCGCCCAAAGCGATCACGTCCCCGCCTTTAATAACGGAAACGTGAAACCGGGTGAGGCGCAGATTCTCCCCAAAGACCAGCAATGGGGCGAGGCCTTCCAGTATCCGTATCAAGCCAAGGCCTACGAACTGGCGGCGAAGATTCCCAACGTCCTCAACCAGATGCCGTGCTACTGCTATTGCGAGCGCATGGGACATAAGAGCCTGCACACCTGCTTCGAGTCGACGCACGGCGCGAAATGCGGAATCTGTATGAAAGAGGTTTTCTTCGCCTACGAGCAGACGAAGCTGAAGAAGTCTCCAGCGGAGATCCGGGCGGCCATGATTAAGGGAGAGTGGCAGTCGATCGACTTGGAGAAGTCCGCCAAAAGCGATTAGCGCCTTGCTTTGCAACCACATTGAGGGTGGGTTGACGAGTTGCTGAGTTGCGGGTATAACTCAGCGAATTAGCCTGCACGCGATTTCGGTTCTTCCACAGCACGCTACGGTCCGGCATCAAGAGGGAGCCAAGGGAACCTTTGCCCGATGAATAAAAAAGTCACGGAAAACCATAAAGAGAGTGACTCGAAAGCTAACAAGGCCAAGGGGTTACGCGCCTCTGCGACGGCTTCGGATGGCAAGGGTCGCAGCGCCAAACCGTTGAAGGTCGGCGATGATCCGCGCTTTGCCCAGACGGTGCAGAGCTATGAAGCCGGATTGAAGGCCTTGCAGATCCATAAATACGACAAGGCAAAGGCTTGCTTTGAGAAGGTGCTGGCCGGCCCAAGTCCGGAGTTGGCCGACCGCGCATCTGTTCACCTGAATACCTGCAATCAGCAGATGAGCCGGGTTTCGACGACTTTCAAGAACCCCGAAGAACAATTCGACTACGCCGTCTCTCTGATGAACATGGGCGACTATGTGACGGCACGAGAGAACTTCGAGACCCTGACCCAGAAATTTCCCAAGCTCGACTTCATCTGGTACGGAACGGCTGCTCTGAACTGCCTCACCGGACGCTTTCCAGAGGCGATCAGTGATCTCAACGAGGCTATACGGCTGAATCCGTCCAATCGTTATCAGGCCCGGAACGATTCCGACTTCAGGAACCTGGCCGATGATCCCCGCTTCACCGAGCTACTCTACCCGGATACCAGTGGAGAAGCCGCAGTCGAGCCGGATAAATGGCGGTATTAGCAATCGCCCGTCGAGTTGATCATGTCAGGCTATCTTCACTCCACCGACATGCCGGCGATTAAAGCTGTCGCCATGGGCGGCGGAACCGGATTATCGACACTTCTGCACGGCCTCAAGCACTACGTTTCGGCGCCGACCGCCGAAGTTCCTCCGCATGGCCTGCCGCGTGTATCCGAACTCTCGGCCATCGTGACCGTCAGCGATGATGGTGGCTCAAGCGGAAGGCTTCGCAAGGAGCTCAATCTTCCCGCTCCCGGCGATATCCGCAATTGCATCGTGGCGCTTTCTGAAGAAGAGGCGACTCTGTCGCGACTCTTCCAATATCGGTTTCCTCCCGGCGAAGGGCTGGGCGGCCACAGCTTCGGCAATCTGTTTCTGTCGGCTATGAGCGCCATCACCAAGGATTTCAGCCAGGCCGTGGAGCAGTCTTCGGCAATTCTGGCGACGCGCGGCTGCATCTATCCCGCGACCACCAGTAACGCCCAGTTGTACGCGATCATGGATGACGGATCGTTTGTGCGCGGCGAGACCAACATCACCGCCAGCGACCGCCGCATCAAAGAGTTGCGCATGGCGCCGGCGAATGCCAAGGCATTGCCCAAAGCACTCGATGCCATCGAGAACGCCGACCTGATCACCATCGGACCCGGTTCCCTCTTCACCAGCCTGGTGCCGAATCTGCTGGTCCGCGACGTTTCCAAGGCGATCGCACACTCCCGGGCCGTGAAGGTTTTTGTCTGCAACCTGATGACGCAGGCCAACGAGAGCCTGGACCTCACCGCCTCCGACCATATCCGCGCGCTCTACAAACATGCCCGGCACGAGTTCTTCGACTACGCGCTGGTGAATCGCACTCCGGCATCGCCGGAGCTGGCGGCGAAGTATGCCGAAAAACGCCAGTCGCAGATCGAGCCGGACGTGGAGCAGATTAAGGCGCTGGGCGTGAAACCGGTACTGGGCCCGTACCTGTTGGAAGAGGTACATCCCACCGAAGGTCTGATCGCCCGCCACGACACGCACCGGGTTGCGCAGGATGTGTTACGGCTTATGATGGAGCTGCACGATTCACCCGTGCCTGTGTTACAGCAACGACCCTAGCTCACCCGATCTGAACCGACATGGCGAAAAAATCTTCCTCTTCCAACAAGACTCAGAGCACCGCAACGTCGTTTGCCATCGCGATTCTGGCTGCGGGTAAAGGCACCCGGTTGAAATCGCGGCAGCCTAAAGTTCTGCATCAGATCGGCGGAAAGCCGCTGCTGGCGCACGTTGTAGCGGCAGCGTCCAAAGTTGTGCCGGCGCAGAACATCTTCGCCATCATCGGTCACGAGGCCGACAAAGTGCGCGCGGCGCTGGAGTCGACCGGAATCGGCTTCGTGCTGCAGCGCGAGCAGCGCGGGACGGGGCACGCCATGATGGAAGCCGCCGGCGCGCTGAAGGGCTTCGACCACGTGCTGGTGCTCTCAGGCGATGTCCCGCTGATTACTGCAGGAGACGATCGCCGGTGTGCGCGACTTCCATATTGCCGGTGGCGCTGCCATGACAATCCTGACAGCCGAGCCCCCTGACCCCACCGGCTACGGCCGTGTCTTCCGCAAGACGGTCAACGGATCCGAGACCGACGAAGTGGAACGGATTGTTGAGCAGAAAGCGTTGAAAGGCGCTCAGGCTGAGCAGCGAGAGATCAACTCCGGAATTTACGCCTTCTCCACCGGCCCGCTGTATGCGCAGATTGGAAAAATCGGCACCGACAACGCTCACCACGAGTATTACCTCACTGACGTCGCGGCGCTCATGGGAAAAGCGGGCGACAAAGTTCTAGCGCTGCGCGCGAAAGACTCCAACGAAGTGCTGGGCGTGAACACTCGCGTGGAGCTTGCCGCACTCGATGCACAACTGCGGGCGAAAAAAGCTAACGAGTTGATGCTGGCGGGCACGACCATCTTTCGACCCGAAACCTGCGACATCGACGCCGACGTCGAAGTTGGAGAGGACAGTGTCATCGAGCCGTTTGTGCAGCTCATCGGCAGAACGAAGATCGGCGCTAACTGCCGCATCCGCTCCTACTCCGTCATCACGAACTGCGAGATTGGCGACAAAGTCCTGATCCGCCCGGGCTGCATCATGGAGGACGCCGTGGTTCGCAGCGGCGCGCAGTTAGGTCCCTACTCGCATCTGCGCCCGGGCAGCGATATCGGTGAAGAACGCGCACGTCGGCAACTTCGTCGAGACCAAAAAGACGCGCCTGGGCAAAGGCTCGAAAGCCAATCACCTCTCCTACCTGGGCGACGCGGAGATCGGCGAAGGCGTCAACATCGGCGCTGGAACCATCACCTGTAACTATGATGGCGTGAATAAGAGCACGACCACCATCGAAGACGGGGCATTCATTGGCAGCGACAGCACGCTGGTCGCGCCGGTGCGTGTCGGTCAGGTGCTTACGTCGGAGCAGCTTCGTGCATCACGGAAGATGTTCCTGATGATGCCCTGGCCGTCGCCCGCGGACGCCAGATCAACAAGGAAGGCTGGGCCGAACAGCGCCGAACTAAGTTGAAGGAAAAAAAGAAATAGCCGAACTGCCTTCTGCTCTGAAATTCCGTGCTGCTGAAAGCATTCCAGACACCGCCGAAAAATTCATAGCCCGCTTTTGATTTAGCCCACCACTTCGCTGATTCACGCCATCATAAAAATTGTGGTGAAGGAGCCTATTTATGGCAAAGAATCCAGGCACTCCTATCGGTTCGGGAACCAATCCCGATGTCAATTCGCAAGACGGACACATCAATCCTTCTGCGCCCTCGGCGGGCACGGAAGGTTGGGGCATGACCAGCGACGAACGGCGCGTTCTTACCTCAAACGATCCTCAGCACACACGCGCCGGCCAGATGAAGGGCAACCCGGGCGACCACATGAGCGCGGCGTCCCAGCGCGCCAGCGACAAAGCAACGACCAACCGGCGTCCCAATGAGTCAGCTCAATACGACCTCTCGCGTCGCACCAGCGGAAGCGCGCACTCCATGAAACACAGCCGAGCACACGTTCCGCTGTGCCGATGCCGGCAATAGCGATTGCAACTGGGAAACCAGCGGCCGAACTGAGGATGAGGTCATGGAGAAAGTTGTCGAGCATGCTCGTGAAGATCACGGCATGACCGACTGGAGCGACGCCATGCACGACCGCGTTCGCCACGCCATCCGGCACCGCAAAGCCGCCTGAGGGCGGTCTCGCAGGAACAATGAGGTGCCTGTCGAGCGGTTGTGGCTGTAGCCAGCCCGCTCCAGATCCGCTGTACCAATAAGAACGGGAGGCGTGAAGCCTCCCGTCTATTTGGGTCAGAAACCGACGCTGTTTACTGATTGGCCGGTGGTGGTGCCTGCTCCTGTTGGGAGTTCCTCTCCGAGCGCTTCACCGTAATGGAATTGCCAAGTTTAAACGTGACCACGGATTCCGCGGGAATCTGGAGTTCCTTATTGCCGGTGAACGCCGCCCCTGCGGTACCTGCGCCTGCGCCGACCAGACCACCAATCAGTGCGCCCTTACCGCCGCCGGCGAGTCCGCCAATGAGCGCGCCTGCACCCGTACCGCCTCCGGCCATCACGGCCGTACGCTTGCCCTTACCTTTCACGGTCTGCGTGTAAGTGGAGCTAGAGATCGTGGTCGGCACTCCGCGAACATTGAGCGACGTCAACGAGACAGATAGCGTGCCCTCGCCCTTGAACCTGCCCGGAGACTTGGCGGCAACCACTGTTCCCGCGACACCTGCGCCGGAGGGGATGGCCACTGCGCCGTCAACCGCAACCGACTGGGCCAGAGTGCCGGTAAACGAATCTCCGACATTCGCTGTCTTGGTGTTAATGGTGTTACCCATGCGAACCACCAGGCTTGTCCCGGCCGGTACCACGATCGGTGGCGGAGGAGGCGGCGGCGGTGGCGGCGCTTGCGCCTGCTGCGTGGGAGCGGGAGCCATCTGTTGCTGAGGCGCCTGCTGCTGTTGCTGCATCGGAGCTGTCTGTCCGGGGGCCGAAGTCGACGCAGTCTGACTGCTCTGCGACATATTGTCGCTGGTCGCCGGCGGCGCCTGAGCTTCCTTCTTACTGCAACCTGCAATCGACAAGGTTAGAACTAGAGTGAACGCGAGAGCTGATAACCGGGAACGCATGTACTCCCCTTTCATTGTGATGGTGGACCGGGAAGGCATCCAGCCAATCCTGCAAAGATCAATTTACTTGGGCCGGAAGTCGTGTTCCCGGCAAACAAATACTCGACAAGCCAAGAGAAATGCGTAGGGCGACTCAGTAGCCAGAGAGAAATTGTAACCCGTTTTGGCGGTATCTGGCTGCTGTTAGTCGGAATGAGCAGTGCCCGTTGAATCCAAATCGATACTTTCGATCGGCACATCGCCCGACGGTCAAGTAGCCGCTCGCAAGATCAAATAGCCCAAGACACCGGCGATGACCGAGGCGACCAGAACCGCCGTTTTGGCTTCCATCAATTGAACGCGGCGTCATCAAAGGCTAAGGAGCTGATGAAGATAGAAACCGTAAACCCGATACCTGCCAAGAGCCCCACCGCGCTGAGTTTCTTCCAGCTGACGTGATCCGGCATTTGTGCCATCCGCTTTTTACCGCTGCCTTAGCGAAGCCGATGATGCCCAGCGGCTTTCCGATCACCAGGCCAACGACGATACCCCAGGCGATACGGCTGGTCGCCAAGTCTCGCCACGCGCCGCCTGAGAAAGTGACGCCGGCATTAGCCAGCGCAAACAACGGCAGCACGAGAAACGAAACCCAATCATTCAATTGACGGGTCAGGCGCTCTGATGTGGACTCGGTATTGCTCAGCAGAGCATCGAAACCGCCGAGAATGTTCTTGGCGCTTTGCAGATCATGTTTCGCCATGGCGTCACGAAAATCGTTAGCCATGCCGCTGGCGATGTCGCGAAAGTCGTTCCAGCGAAAGGGCGGCAGTTGTTGGAACCATAAAGCCCAGGATCACGCCCGCAATCGTCGCGTGAATTCCCGAGCGCAGAATCGCCACCCAGAAACCGACTCCCAAAACGAAATAGAGAATGGGACGCGAAATGCCAATCTTCAAGAGTCGCGAACATTACGGCCAGGATAACGATTCCCGAGAAAAGAGCCGCGCGATCCAGCGAGCCACTATAGAACACCGCGATCACGATGATGGCGCCGATATCGTCCGCAATTGCCAGTGTCAGCAGAAACACCTTCAGATCCGACGGTATTCCCTTCACCATCCCCAACACGCCGAGGGAGAACGCGATGTCGGTTGCCATGGGGACGCCCCATCCGTGCTGCCCTGGCTTGCCGTAATTGATGGCAAAGAACAGGAGCGCCGGAACGATCATGCCCCCAAGAGCACCAAAGATCGGCAGCGCGGCTCGTCGTATATCGGCTAGTTCCCCGTGGACGATCTCATGCTTGATCTCCATGCCCACCAGGAAAAAGAAAATCGCCATGAGTGCGTCGTTAATCCAGGCGTGCACGGGCAGATCGAGCCGTGACAGCGTCAACTGCATTTCCCACACGTGGTGGTAAGACTCCTGCCATGGCGAGTTCGCCCAGAGCAATGCGAGGATGGCAGCCGCTAGCAGAAAGAAGCTGCTGATGCCCTGAATGTGAATGAACTGCTGAATCGGCAGCACCAGCGCGCGCGTGACGAGGGACTCGCGAAGTTTAACCTGAAGTGCTCCGTAGGTTCGTGGCGGAATGCCCATAGATTGTTCGGCGGCGCTCGCTTATCTCAAGACCGCATTCTTCATTGAACCCGTGTAACGGGCGATCGTCAATGATAGACGAGAGCACAATTGGCAATCGCGAACTGCTCGACTATGCTGAGAGCTCCTCATGTACGCCGCCATTCGCAATGTTCTGTTAATTTTCGCTGCGTTGCTGCCCATCGTGAACCCGCTGGGCATGGCTCCCATTTTTGCCGCGATCACTCTGGGTTATCCGGAGAAGGTTCGGCGCACGGTTGCTCTGCGCGTTGCGGTGAACGGCGTCGCCTTGCTCGTGGCGTCGCTGTTTATCGGTGGCTATATCCTGCAGTTCTTCGGGATCAGCCTGGCTGCGGTGCAGGTAGGCGGAGGCATCGTAGTCACGTTCGCCGGCTGGCAGATTCTGAACCGCAAGAGCGATATGAGCGACCGGATGACGGATTCTCCTCATAACAACCAGGCCATCCTCTCACAGGCCTTTTATCCGCTCACTATGCCGCTAACGGTGGGGCCGGGCTCGATCGCCGTAGCCTTGACCCTGGGTAGCAACCTGCACGAAGAGCGGCACATGCAACTCATCTTCAGCGCGCTGACGGCGGTGATTGGGATTCTCCTGATCGGAATAACCATCTTCCTGTGCTACTGGTTTTCCGAGCGCCTGCAGCAATTTCTTGGGGAAAACGGCACCAGCATCCTGATCAGGTTGTCGGCGTTTCTGGTGCTGTGCATCGGTATCCAGATTATGTTCAACGGGCTGGAAGATTTCTACGAACTGTTAAAACACGCGACTGGGTGAAGCGAAATAAGAACCCAGGTCGGACGCACGAATACGACGCACGCGCAGAACCATCCCGGCGCAATGAAGAGAGTGTGAGGTTAGTTCGACGTGGATTAGTGGACCAGGCGTTCCAGCGCCTGGTGGACCAGCGACAGGCTACCCGGCCAGATGGTCAGAACAGCCACCGCAGAAGCCGCCAGAGCGCTCGCGCTGCCAAGGATGGCTACCACTTCCCTTACCGGCTTACCGGGCTTGGGCTGGGGACGCAGCAGGCGATCGACACGTTCGGAGAGCTCTCGATCTCCGCCTACCAGTGAGCACGACAGGTAATTGAGGCGAGGTTTTGATCCCATCTTGGCCACGCGGACCAGGGCCGACGCCAGTGACAGCGCGCGTTGCGGATCTCCAGCGCTAGCCTCGTCGTCGGCGGCCCATTCGGTAAACTTCGACCAGGCGCGCTCCAGACCATGGAACGTTCCCCACATCGGTACCGCATCGGGGGCCAGGAGAATCAAGAAGCGCTTAAGGTTGTCGCCCGAATTGCAGTGCGCCCGTTCATGACTCAACGCGGCGTCGCGCTGTTCGGCAGACAATCCATGCATCACCCTCTTCGAGATCACCAGCTGAGGACGAAAAACTCCGGCAACCGCCATGACGGCTGTCTTATCGGCCAGCAGAAGCGCAGGAGCATTGTCACCGGGAACGTTGATTCTGCGTCCGTGGCGCTCGCACTCATGCAGATAGCGGCTGGTGCCGCGTACGGCATCCGCCACGCGCTTCAGCGACGACACCCACACCGTGATTCCCATCAAGGCAGTCAGCACGCAGAAGAAGCCGACCTTCTCGGCAGTGGCTTCCGGCTCCAGCCACAAGTAGCTCGGGATACAGAACGCCAGGACGGCAAACAGGCTGAACACCAGCGGCGACATCCGCAAAAAGAAGAGCAGACGCGCGGCAGACCTCGGCTTCAAATGCTCCGCGATCCGCACCGCAGTACCTGCGCCCAAACGGGCAACTAACGCCAGCGCCAGGTGAATCACGAAAAACGAGGCGCAGCACAGGCACAACAGCCGCATGGTGTAAGGGAGGTTCATTTCTCTGAGGTCCTCGACAGCTCGCGGCGTTTGTTGCGGATCTTTTCTTCCAACTCATCCAGCAGCAACGCGTCGTGCTGTCCCACAGCGTCGACTAAAGAGGACAGGAGGAGATCGCGCGATGGCTCCGGACCGGCGAGAAAGCCGGCAACCAAATCTCCGGCGCGTCTGCGTTCCCAATCCTGGCTGGACAACTTTGGCGAATAAAGAAAAGCCCGCTCCGACTTATGGCGGTCGAGAAGCCCCTTCTTAAAGAGACGGTCGAGTGTGGTCATTACGGTGGTGTAGGCGAGCTTGCTTTCCAGCTTTTCAACTACGTCGCGAACACTGCTTTCCCCGAAATTCCACACCACTTCCATTACTTGAATTTCAAGTGGACCCAGCATCAGATGCTGGCTCACACGGGCTGATGAAGTCCTAATCAAATCGAAACCTCGTGGCAACAGGCTAAGTCCCACCTCCAGGTTTGTCAATCAGGATCAGCCCTCATTGTCGTGTCCTTTCTGGGGTTCTGGGGCGCCAAGACGATTTTCGCTCGTACTGCTGCTTCCGTAACAGGCACTCCTGACGCTCAGAGCGACTTGACGGGCAAACTTGGGCAAGAATGCCGTCCATGGCACATTGGTGATGTCGAATTGGAGGCTGTTTTCGTCAAAAACTCGGCAATACGTTATTTACTACGCAATTAATAGTTGCGTGCTGCTAGACCCTATGGTAAAAGTTCTAACACCTGCCAAAGGCACTGCGTCAACGTCGGGGATAAGGGATTTGTTTACGGACCGTTCCTCTCAATCGTTTTAACCAACAACCTGCTGTTCGCGAAGATGTCTGCAGCACGCTGCCTAGACTTGAAGTGTTGCGGAAGAAGGATGCAAAAGGAGAATGGGCACAATGACAAGAAGTAAGATTGCGGGGCTAGCTCTGCTCGCTGTGGGTTCGCTGATGGCGTGCGCCCTGCCGCTCGCCGCTCAAGAAAATAACACCGTCATTCAACACGCTACGCGATTCGCCATTTCGCCGCCACTCAGCGAACTGGCCAAGATGCCGCAGAAGCCCGTATACGGCCTTCACTTGGCGGAACCGGTACGCCGGATTCCCAAGCGCCCCGTCGGATCGGGAGCGGTCGACACGGTTGAGCAAAGCTCAGCTGCTCCGTCGGCAGCCTACACGGTAGGCGCCAACTTCCTAGGCGTCGGACACGGATTCCCCGGTTACAGCGTTCCGGACGCGCCGCCTGACACCACCATGGCTGTCGGCGACACCGAGGTCGTTCAGTGGGTCAACACCTCTTACACCGTCTGTCAGAAGACGTCTCCTTACACCTGCGGCCCAGCCATTGAGGGCAACACCTTGTGGACTTCCCTCGGAGGCATCTGCGCCGCCAACAACGACGGTGACATCATCGCCCAGTGGGATCTTGCCGCTCATCGCTGGCTGCTGACGCAGAACGTTTTCACTGGTACGTATGGCGTTTGCGTTGCCATTTCCACCACCAACGACGCGAACGGCACCTACTTCCTGTATGAGTTCCCGGTCGTTGCCGGCGGATTCCCCGATTATCCGAAGTGGGGCGTCTGGAGCAACAACTACGCCGAAGCCTGGAACAACTTTGGTGTTGGCGGCAGCGGCTTCGTAGGCCCAGTACTCTGCGCCTATAACCGCACCAAGCTGCTGGCGGGCGATCATACCGCCGAGCAGATTTGCCATCAGTACACCTCTCACGAAGACAGCTTGTTGCCCGCCGATCGCGATTCCATAATTGCCCCTCCTGCCAACGAAGATCAGTTCGCCATCGGCAGCGTGGGTGACGTGGACAACTCTCACCTCTCGCTGTATTCGGTGCACATCAACAACATCAACGACTGGACGCAGGGCGCCACCTTCACCGGTGACAACAACTCCCAGCTTCTGGCCGTCGCTACCTACAACCCGGCTTGCAACGGCAACTACGGCGGCGATTGCGTTCCGCAGCAAGGCATCACCGACCTGCTCGACTCGTTGGGCGATCGCCTGATGTATCGCTTCGCCTATTGGTCCGATCAGGCTTCCGCAAACGCTACTGCCACGCCACCGATGCCGGCGCCGGCACAGCACTGGTTCGTCAACTTTGACGTTACCGCCTCCGCTGGTCAGAACGGCGTACGTTGGATGGAAATCACTGGCCGCTTGCGCGACCAGACGCCTGCCGACCTTACCGTCTTCCAGCAGGGCACCTATGCTCCTGATGGCGTCTGGCGCTGGATGGGATCCGTTGCCCGCGACAAAGTCGGCGACATCCTGGTTGGCTTCAGCAAGTCTTGCGGCAACACCTGTCCAGGTGGCGCCCCAACCTTCCCGTCCATCGCGATCGCTGGCCGTCAGGTCAACGACCCTCTGGGCCTCGGTATGTTGGAAGCGGAAGTTCCGGTCGTCGCCGGTTCGGGCTCGCAGCCTGATACGTCGAGCCGCTGGGGTGATTACAGCTCCATGCGTATCGACACCAACGATGGCATGAACGGCTGCACCTTCTGGTACACCCAGGAGTACTACATGGTCACCCAGACCTTCGACTGGAGCACGCAGGTAGCTTCGGCGAAGTTCTCCAACTGCAACTAACGTCAGTTTCGACTGAACGGTTGTAGCTGCAAAAACATTGGGCATCCTCCATGAGGATGCCCAATTTCTTTCTGCGAAGTCATTCCTACAAAGCGCCGGCAGCTATTCGCTTCCCCGCTGCTCCACAGGGTCGAAGACGCGATGTGCGATGCGAGTGGACCGCCGCCGTTCCACCGGCTGACAAATGTGACGCACTTCCAGATGACTGAGGTCCGTCTCTCGATAAGCGCGTGCCACGGTCAGGTAGCACAGCTTGCAGACCGAATCGAGGGTACCGTCGTAGTTACGGCGGTGTGCGTAGTGGCTCGTGCCGTACTGATTGGTGCTCAGAAATTCCGTCGCCATGCCATCTTCCAGCCATTTCCGAGAGCGTAAGTTGTTCCTGGCCACTTTTTGAGTTTTATTACTGTACGCGATTGCCGGGATAAATGAAAATGCCCGCCGGTTCAACGGCCTTCGAACAAAGTCGGATCTCATCGCTGCTGCGGGAAAACAGATACGGCGAGGCCTTTTCAGATTGGATGCACGATCGTGGCAACGCGAATCGCAGAATCAGGAACTCTGACTGCAGCGCGCTCTGCCGCTGCCCGAGGCAGTACGGTTATAGCACCGGAGGCTCCCGAACAACGCTGGGATTCTTGCTGGCCTCCTCGATGGCCTGCCGGGCATCGCGCCCGGTTACGGCTTTGTACCAGGCGGGATGATGCGTCCAAGCCCAGGCTTCGCTCACTGTGCCGCGAGTCATCGCCTGGATGGTGCCGGGTTCTCCGAATGTGCTGAGGTAAATATGAAAGAAGATGCCGAAGAGCATGATCAGCGCAGAGACATCATGAATCACGTACGCCAGCGAGACTAGAATCCGCCCGAAGGTCTCTGGAAACCACATCATCACGCCGGTGATCAGGTAAGCGATGGAACCGCAGACGATCTCCCAGAACATCAACTTCTGGCCGCCGTTAAAGAAGCCGGTCTCCGGCGATTCCGTCGAATCGCTGCGAATAACGTACTCCCTGATGTTCTTCATCCAGCGCGAATCGGCGGGCGTCCATTTCATCACCTGCAGCCAATTGATCGCCTGCAGCGCAAAGAAGAAGACGAAGCCGAGCCCGAACCAGGGATGCAGGAAACGCGTCATCGCTCCGCCGCCGAACAGCGGAGTAAAGAAACGAAAGATCCAGGGCAGGTAAATACCGAAGCCCGATAGCAGTGCGAGGAAGAAAAAGATGCCGACCATCCAATGCAGGAAGCGCGTGTACACCGGATGACGCAGCAACTCACCCACGTAAACCACGGTCTTACCCAGGCGATCGATGGCGTTGGGACGATGAACGAAACGATCGGCGGAAGTCGCCATCCTAGTTCTCCCTTCCTGTGTCCGGCGGTACGATTTCTTTCACCGGCGGAGTCGGCTGCGTGCGCAGCGGGCCCTCGAAAACGTAGTGCATCACTACGCCCACAAACCCAAGCATTGCACCAAATAGGCCGATAGGCTTAAACCATTCCTTCCAGATGGTAAAGGCCTGCGAAATACGCGGCTCCCGGGGAAGGCCGCCGTAGGCCTCGGTCCGGTTGATGTTGTGCAGAACGTAGATGACGCTGGTGCCGCCAATGGTGGGCAGGATCGTAGACGCCGGCTTCTTTGAAGCCCGAAACTTCGCGCAGCTGCGTGGCTCGCTTTTCGGCCAGGAATTTCATGTCGTCCTTGGTGCCGAAGTGCAGGCAGCCCGTCGGACACGCCTTGATGCAGGCGGGCTCCAGTCCGGCTCCCACGCGGTCCGAGCACAGCGTGCACTTGTAAACCTTCTTGGTGTTGGGATCGTACTTCGGGATATTGAACGGGCAGCCGGAGACGCAGAACTGGCAGCCGATACAGTTCTCCTGCTGGAAGTCGACGATGCCGTTTTCGTATTGCACGATGGCGCCGTCGGCAGGACAAGCATGCAGGCAGCCGGGATCGGCGCAGTGCATGCACTGATGCTTGCGCATCAGCCAGGCAAAGCTGCCGTCGGCGTGCTCATCCTCGTTGAACTTGATCAGGTTCCAGAAATTCCATTCCGTGTCCGGCATGGTCTGGTAAGTGTTGTCGAAATAGGTCTCGCGGAATGGCATGTCGTTCCACTCCACGCACGCTACTTCGCAGGCCTTGCAGCCGATGCAGGTGGTGGTGTCGATCAGCTTGCAGACCTTGTCCTCGCGCTGGGTTCCGGCGCCGGCGATCGGTCCAGGATGGGCCGAGATTCTTTGGATTCGTAATGTGCCGCGATCACTCATCTCCACCCTCCTCTAGACTTTCTCCAGCTTCACCAGAAACCCCTTGAACTCCGGCGTGTATGCGTTCGGATCGATGGCCGTCGGCGTCAACCGATTTGTGGGCATCAGCGAAGTCCTGCCCTCGCTCTCGGAGATCCCCTTGTAGCCCCAGTGGATGGGAATGCCGATCTGGTACGTTTTCTTGCCGTCCACCATCATGGCCTTGATGCGCTTGGTCACCATCGCCTTGGCGATGTAGTCGGCGCGAATGCTGCTGACCTTCACTTTCTCGCCGCCGCGGATTCCCATCTGGTCGGCCAGTTCCGCGGGAATCTCCACGAACGGCTCCGGCACCAGCTCCACATTCATGGGATTGTTCTTCGTCCAGTAGTGATAGTGCTCGGTCAGCCGGTAGGTTGTGCAGACGATGTTGTAGCCCTCGTTGGGTTTGGCGTACTTGTCCATATCCGTCTTGAAGGTCTTCGCCAGCGGATTCGTCGACTGTTGCGGATGCAGCAGATTCGCAATGGGGCTTTCAATCGGCTCGTAAAACTCCGGGAATCGGACCATCGGCCATCGCGCCCAGTGGAACAAAAAGGCGTCCCACGCCCTCCGGGTTCATGATGAATGGCCCCATGTGCTCTTCCGGCTTGGAGTCGGGCTTGAAGTCGGGAACGTCGTTGCCCACCCACTTGTCCGTGGCCGCGTTCCACCACACCTGCCGGCGTGAGGGATCGTAGGGTTTGCCGGTGAGATCGCACGAGGCGCGGTTGTACAGCACCCGCCGATTCGCCGGCCACGACCATCCCCAGTTCGGATAGATCCCCAGGCCGGAAGGATCGTCGGTGCCACGGCGCTGCATCATCGGCCCTGCTTCGGTCCACGAGCCGCAATACAGCCAGTTGCCCGAAGAGGTTGAACCGTCGTCGCGCAACGCGGCGAAGCCCGGCAATTGCTGTCCGGCCTTCAGGGAGAGATTGGTCTTCTCGTCGCTGATGTCGGTTATCGCCTTGCCGTTGATCTCCTTCGCCACCTCGGCCAGCGACGGACTGGTCGGGATCGTGTAGTTCCACGTCACGTTCACGATGGGATCGGGGAACTTGCCGCCTTCCTTCTTGTACAGCTCGCGGACGCGCAGGAAGATTTGCGACAGGATGTCCTGATCCAGACGGCACTCGGCTGGAGTGGGCAGCGCTGCGTACTTCCATTGCAGCCAGCGCGCCGAATTCACGAACGTCCCATCCTTCTCGGCGAATCCCGCGCCCGGCAGCTGATACACCGTGGTGTTGATCTGCTTCATTTCCTCCGGTGTCGTGCCCGGCGCCTGCCAGAAGGCGCTGGTCTCGTCGGGATAGATTTCGCACACCACCAGGAAGTCGGCCTTCTTCAGCGCGTCGATGTTCTTCTTCGAGTCCGGACCGATCATCACGCCGTTCATGCCGAAGGCGAAGACGCCTTTGACTTTGCCTTCGTACATGTCGTTCCAGTTTTGGACCCAGGAATAGTTGCGGTCGATCTTCGGCAGCCAGTCAAAGCCGAAATCGTTGTCCTTCGTCGCCGCCGGACCATACATCGCCTTCAAGAACGAGACCATGAACTTGGGCGTGTTCGACCAGTAGTTGAACGACTCCCAGTCGCCCGGCTTCGAGGGCTTCGGCGTGATGCGGTCCAGAAACGTCTTCAGGTCCTTGTCCGCGGGGCCGGGCATCTTCAAGATAGCCGGGCAGGATGTCGAAGATGCCGGCCATGTCGGTCGCGCCCTGAATATTGGAGTGTCCGCGCAAGGCGTTCACGCCGCCGCCGGCGCGGCCAACATTTCCCATCAGCAGCTGCAGCACGCACGCGGCGCGAATGACCTGCGTGCCGTTGCTGTGCTGGGTCCAGCCGACCGCGTAGATCACGGTCGACACCTTCTTCATGTCGCCGTCTTTGCGGACGGAGGTGTACATATCCCACGCTTTGAGCAGTTGCGTCCTGCGGGATGCCGGTGATGTTCGCTACCATCTCCGGCGTGTAGCGCGAGTACTGCTGCTTCAATAGCTGATAGACGCAGCGCGGATGTTGCAGCGAGAGATCGTAGGCGACATTCGGCGGCAGCGACGGCGGAGCGGGAGCGCCGGCCATGGCCTTCGCACCCGCCGGTCCTCCGGCCTGATGAGCCCTGGCCTTCAGCAGGACTTTGCGCGTTGCTGCCCTGCTGCTGTCCGGCAGCAGAGTCGGTCGCCTGAGGCTGATGCCCTGTGGGCTCACCCTGTGTCGCCGGCAGCTTCCGCAATCGCGGCACTGCGGCCGCTTTGCCCGTTTCGTTGCCGCCCTCTTCGTAATTCCAGGTCGCCTTGTTGTAGCGTCTTCGTCGCTTCATCGAAGCCGGAGAACAAACCGTCTTCCGGCAGCTTGAATCCGTCTTTGACGACGAACGCAGCGTTGGTGTAGTTGACCAGATACTCGTGCGCGACGCGGTTGTTCTGGATGGCGTAATAGATGAGGCCGCCGAGGAACGCGAGGTCGCTGCCGGCGCGAATCTGGCAAAAAACATCGGCCTGCGACGCGGTGCGCGTGAAGCGCGGATCGACCACGATCATCTTCGCGTCGCGATTGCGCTTGGCCTCCACTGGCCACTTGAATCCGCAGGGATGGTTCTCGGCTGGATTACCGCCCATGATCAACATCATGTCGGTGTTCTTCATGTCGACCCAGCCATTGGTCATGGCCCCGCGCCCGAAAGTTGGTCCCAAACTTGAGACCGTGGGGCCGTGTCAAACCCGCGCCTGATTTTCCAGGCGCACCACCCCCATAGCCCGCATCGCTTTCACGACCAGGTAATTGAACTCATTGGTATCGGTGCAGCCGCCGCTGAAGAACAGCGATTCGCAGCGATTGACGGTATTGCCCTTCGCGTCCGTCTCCATGAAGCCGGCGTCGCGCGTCTTCTTGGTCCAGACCGCGATCTCTTCGATGGCCTGGTCCCAGGTGATGTCTTCCCAGTGGTCCGATCCCGGACGGCGTACCTTGCGGATACAGGATGCGGCGGTCGTTCTGGATGTCCTGCTGCAGCGACGAGCCCTTGGGACACAGCGTGCCGCGGTTGATCGGGTGATCGGGATCGCCCTCGACGTGCACCACTTGCGGCGTGACGTTCTTCGCCTTGTCGCCAATGGTGTGGATGATGACGCCGCAGCTCACCGCGCAATAAGGACAGGTGCTGCGCGTTTCCGTGGTGCGTGAAATCTTCAGGCTGCCAGCCTGCGCCAGCAGCGGCTGCGCATCGAAGCCGAACACCGTGAAGCCCACAGCGCCGGCAATGCCTGTCTTGAAGAAAGTTCGTCGAGAGACATCCATCAGTCTGGCCTCCAGTGTGAACACCGGGACAACCGTTGAAAACTAAGATGGAAGACATCGGTGCGAAAGGTGCACCCGCGGGAAAGAACGCCTACGGAAACTGGGTATCGCTTTGTCATTCGACAACCGTCGGAGATACGGCGGCGAGCCAGAATTCACTAATTCGTAGCAGACTACACCCGGCATACAGCTGGGTCAATCCGATAGCAAGATGCTATTGCGCTGGTGACGGATTGTTAAAATCCCATGACATTCGCGCGAATCTTTTGGTAGCCGTGCTCCGACGCCCAGAGATCCAGCGCAATGGTAGCGACTTCATCCACCTCCGGAACCAGCATCCCGTCCTCGGTCATATCGAACGATTTCAGGTAGAACTTACAGGTATCGCAAGCTTCGACGCGAACCGCCATCGGCTCTTCCGGCAGGTATCGCGGCAACTTGGTATAGTCCGTTTCCCCACAAACCGGACATAGCACGCGCCGGAACTCCCATTCGGCAGCACAAAATGAACAAACCAGGTGGCGTTTGCCGCCATCGCCCTCGGGTCGCAGGATTGCCAGTTGTGGTTTGCTGCCACACAGCGGGCACACCGTCTCCGAAGTTGTCAGTGGAACGGTCATCTGAGCCGCCAGAAATTCGGCCGCCGGTTGCAGTACGACTCGCGCGAAAAACGAACTCGCTTCGTCACCATCACCCTGCGGGCTGTTCAGAGAGTCGCGGAGCAATTGCCGCCGATACTCCACCGTGGATGCCGCGAGCCGCTCCGCTTCAGCCGCCAACTTTGCGGGGCCTTTAGAACGCACAAGCTCAAACACGACTGGAAGCCACGTCATCGCCCGGTCGATCTCGATGTTTTCGCGGAAGGCCTCCGAGGGCTGCGGAACGGGATCTGCGCCGGCAAGGTCCTGGAATATCCGCTGCTGGACACCGAGGATGTGCTCGTAGAAGCCTAAGACCTGATGCGGCGAGCTTGGTCGCTGCCTTAATTCCGCCGCCCGCCGTATCCGTTTGTCCCAGTTAATTCGGTTCATCAGCTTATTCGTGGTGCTGGACATCATAGCAGCGAGCAGACGCGATCTCACTTCATCGGCGGCACGTAGGCGATGTAGCGCGCGAAGAGCCAGCACAAGAAGAACACGATGGGGACGTGCAGCATCATCTGGAGGACGGTGTACCCGACCAGGTCGCGCGCCTTCAATCGCAGCAGCCCGAGCAGCGGCAGCATCCAGAAGGGATTGACCAGGTTCGGCAGCGCCTCGGCCGCGTTGTAGATTTGCACCACCCACCCCAGGTGAACCTGATGCAGGTTTGCCGCCTGCAAAACATACGGAGCTTCGATGATCCACTTGCTGCCGCCAGAGGGAACGAATGTCCCCAGGACAGCCGAGTACAGCGCAACCAGCAGCGGATAGGTTCCATGCGTCGTGACCCGCGCGAACAAGTCAGCGAGCCAGGGCGAAATACCCGTACCCACAATCATTCCGAAGATGACGGCATAGAACGGAAACTGGATGAGCACGCCGCCGGTGGCAGGCACGGACTCAGCCACTGCGCGCACAAAGCGGCGCGGCCGCCAATGCAGCAGCAGTCCGGCGGTGATGAAGATCAGGTTGTAAGTGTTGAGGTCTAGCGCTGCCAGTGCTCCCTGCGGAGAACTGCGAAAGAAGTCGATCAGGTACCAGACGACCAGCGCACTGACGAAGATCGTGAGCAACGGGCTGTACTCCAGCCACTCGCCTGGCTTGGTGCGCGGTTCGTCGTGCCGGTCGAGGGTTTCGCCGGTGATGCCGAAATCTTCTGCGGTTCTGGCATTCGCCTCCGACGGAGCCGAATAATACGCCACCGCAACCGACACCGCGATCACCACCAACGCCATGGCAATGCTCTGCCACAGGAACAATGTCTGACGGAGTGGGATAACGCCTGAAACCGCAAGTAACGCCGGCGGAATCGCGCTCTTTGTGGCCATCAGCATCGCAGCCGACGAGGACAAGCCCAGCGCCCAGGTCGCCCCTAGTCCCAGATACGCTGCCGCTCCGGCAGCACGGTAGTCCATGCCCTTGACCTGCCGTGCCAGCTCGCGGGTAAGTAAACCGCTGAAGATGAGGCTAAGTCCCCACGAGATGAGCGACGTCAGCATGGAGAACAGCGCGATCATGGCAATCGCCGAGCGTCCGCTCTTCGGCACTCGGGCCAGCGCCACGATCAGACGATGAACGGCCGGCGTAGTCGCCACCACGTACCCGCCGATGATGATCATCACCATCTGCATGGTGAATGGAACCAGGGTCCAGAAGTTCTTTACTCCCTGGATGGCCAGCGTACCGGCCGACTCATGCAGGCAGAGTCCGGTGAGGAAGACGATGAGAATGCCCAGCAGGGCGAACACCAGCGGATCGGGAAACCAGCGTTCGCTCCAGGCAGCGAGCGCCAACCCAAAGCGCGCCAGCCCCGATTCCCTGCTCCGTGATTCAGACATTTCCCTACTCACCATAGGAGGACCCGTGTGCACATTGACTTCGACTGCTCAGATTATTCCGGCTCGTCCCTCAGTCGACATTCGATTGCGATCGGCAACCAGTCAGCTTACCTGCAGCCTTTTCTTGAAACATGTGAAGCCCATCATTTTCCGAAATCCGCTAAATCCGATTGCAGGCATATAACGTATGTCTTAAGGAAAGAGACATTTGGGCACGATATCCGATTCTTGCCGGGAATTCTCTTGTAACTTTTTGCGGTGGAACTGATCTTATCGGGAGCGGGGATTTTAAGGTAACGATGCCAGACGAGCAAGAACAACCGAGAGAAGACAAAGCTGCCGATACCAATGTAGCGGAAGGCCTCAGCTTACCTCTCGAGGAACAGAAGCAGAGCGACGAGAAGGAGGCAGCTGCCGCGAGTGCCGGGCCGAGGCTTGGTCCTGCAGGCGAAGAGATACGGAACGTTTCTCCGCGCGAACGACGTGGCATGAATCGCCGCGAACTGCTGAAGCTGGTTCCGCTCATCGCAGTTGGCGCCTTCGCCATTCCAAAGTTGCAAGAGCCGCTGCTGACCAAGGGCCTTCAATTCAGCGACTGGGCTTCCGGCGAATTGTTCGGACGTCATCGCCTGGCGCAGACGTTCAGCAACAACCAGGTCGCGCCCTTTGCCAAGTTTCCCTACAACTACTACGACGTTGCCGACCCCGACGTCGATCTCGACAAGTGGACGCTGACCGTGGAAGGCTTGGTACAGCGGCCTGGCGATTACAAGCTGTCGCAGATTCAGGCGTTCCCCAAAGTCGTGCAGAACACGCGTCACGTCTGCGTGGAAGGCTGGGACGTCATCGGCAACTTCGGCGGCACGCGCGCCTCCGATTTTCTGCGCGCAGTAGGCGCCGATCTTTCAGCGCAAGTATCTGGAAGTCACCTGTGTAGACAGCTATTACGAATCGATTGACATGGCGACGGTGCTGCATCCCCAGACGCTGTTCTGTTACGAGATGTACGGCCAGCCGCTCGACCGCGGGCACGGCGCGCCCTTGCGCCTGCAGATGCCGACCAAGCTCGGCTACAAGCAGGCCAAGTATCTCGACACCATCCGCGTGACCAATGTGTTGAAGGGCGGCATGCGCGGCTACTGGGAAGACCAGGGCTACAGCTGGTACGGAGGACTGTGAGCCATGGCCACTGCTGCAAATGTCGCTGAGGTGAAGCCCGAGACCATCACGGTTTCCTACGAGCATCCGCTGATTGTGCGCCTCGCGCATTGGCTGAATGCCGTGGCGTTGTTCGTGATGATCGGCAGCGGACTGCAAATCTTCCGCGCCTTCCCCAGCTTTGGGCCGAAGACTTCCACAGGAAAATTTCTTCATCCCGCCAAAAGCCGTGACCATCGGAGGCTGGCTGGGCGGCGCGCTGCAATGGCACTTCACCTTTATGTGGATTTTCATCGGCAGCGGACTGCTCTACGTGGTCTACCAGATCGTCAGCGGCCATTGGCGCCAGGTACTTTTTATGCCGCGCGACATCAAAGGCGTGTGGCCGATGGCGCGGCATTATTTCTTGTTGGGCAAGAAGCCGCCGGTCGACGCCGCCTACAATCCGCTGCAAAAGCTGGCTTACACCTCGACGCTTTTCTTTGGCGTGCTGTCGACGCTGACAGGTTTAGTGCTCTACAAGCCGGTACAGTTCTGGTGGCTGGCATGGCCGATGGGCGGCTACCACTATGTGCGTATCTGGCACTTCGTGTCGATGGTGGGGTTTGTCGCCTTCATTCCCGGTCACCTGATCATGGTGGCCCTGCACGGGTGGAACAATTTCTATTCCATGATTACCGGCTGGAAGCGCGATCCGGAGTACGTCGACGAGCAGTAGCCAGTGGTCAGTTGTCGCTTGCCAGTTGTCAGTCACCAAGTTTCATCCGACAACCGAGAACTGACAACGACTCACGGGTGCCCCATCCTCGTCCGCGCTTTTTGCGGACAGGGTGGGCGGAAAGAACGACCACTCGCTGACAACGGACCACCCTCTGACAACCGACAACCGTTTCTTAATCCATCGCCATCGCCAATTTCTTTACCGCCGCTCTGATTTCCTGCTCCGTATAAGCCGCATACCCTAGCACCAACCCTCCGCGGCCGCCGGGCTTGGCGCGGTACGTCGTTAACGCAGGGGCCTCTACCCCCAACTCTCGCGCTCGCCGTGACACCACCGAGTCGCGCTTCCCTTTCGCCAGCCACGCCAGCACGTGCATGCCAGCCTCGTGCGACTGCACTTCCACCGCTCCTGCCAGTTCGCGATGCAGCGCGTCCAGCAGGACGTTCTGACGCTCCAGATAGAGCACTCGCATGCGGCGTACGTGGCGCGCCAGGTGCCCTGCCGCGATAAACTCGGCCAGTACCGCCTGCTCCACCGTTGGGCTGTGGCGATCGACCACGGCCTTGGCCCGGCTGAATGCATCCACCAGCTGCGGCGGCACGATGACGTATCCCAAACGCAGTGACGGAAACAGCACCTTGCTGAACGTTCCGCAATAGATGACGCAGCCGTTGACGTCGAGCCCCTGCAGCGACGCAACCGGGCGGCTCGCATAACGGTATTCGCTGTCGTAATCGTCCTCGACAATCCAGCCATGCGAACGCTCGGCCCAACCTAGGAGTTCAAGCCGGCGGGTCAGCGTCATCACCGCCCCGGTCGGATACTGATGAGACGGCGTGACGTAGGCCAGCCGCGCCTTGGGCGAGAGTTTCCTGCCGGCAACTACATTGAGCCCGGCATCATCGACAGGGACGGCAACCGGCTTTACTCCCGCGGCCAGCAGTGCAGCCCGCGAACCGTTGTAGCCTGGCTCTTCCATCCAGGCTTCCTCGCCGGGATCGAGCAACAGCCGCGCAGCCAGATCGAGGGCCTGCTGTGCTCCGGAGACGATCACGATCTGCTCGGCATCGCACTTCACCGCGCGCGCGGCGGCCACGTACTGGGCGATTGCTTCGCGCAACGGACGGTAACCCGCAGGCGTGGAGTACGGCAGCAGATCGATGGGCTCGCCTCGCCAATGCTTGATCAGGAGCCGGTTCCAGACGCTGAAGGGAAATTCCCTGAGCGCGGGAATGCCCGGACGAAATGCGCGCGGTGGGCCTTCATGACGGGCGCCTTGCGGATTCGAGGTTAGCGCGTATCCGCGTTGCGACAGGCGGGAGACAGTCCGCTTAGGAGGCGCGTCGCGTTTAACCGCCGGAGCGTGCAGGATCTTGTCGGGCAAAGCGCGCGCGACATACGTGCCGGAACCCGCCTCGCCTTCCAGATAACCTTCGGCCAGAAGTTGCTCGTACGCTCCCATCACAGTGTTGCGAGCGACCGCGAGATCACCGGCCAGGGTCCGCGTCGAGGGGAGCTTGGCGCCGGGTTGCAGACGGCCGTCAAGAATCGAATTGCGGAGCTTCTCATAAAGCTGGCGATAGAGCGAGACCGTAGACGACGGATCGAGCGGCAACTCCGACGGACCAATCGAAGGTCCCCTGGGCTGGCGGGAAGTGGCCCTATTCACTGCCCCGCTGCTGGCACTTTTCATGGGACAGATTATAGGCGAGGATCGGGCATAGAAGGAGAAAACCAGATGAGCGAGATCGCGGCCCCGACCGGTTGGACAACCACCATTCGCCAGCATGCCGAGCGGGCGGTACCGCAGCGCGCGGAGGAAATTCTGGCGAGCGGCTACGTGGCTCACGTGGGATTCGAGCAAGATGGGCGGCCTTACGTCATACCGATGCTTTATCAGTATGCGGCGGATCGACCTGACCGGCTCTATCTGCACGGCGGGCTGTCCAGCCGGATGATCCGGCACCTGGCGTCGGGCGTGCCGGTATGCGCCACGGTAACGGAGCTCGACGGGCTGGTGTATTCACGGGACGCGCGGTATCACTCGGCGAATTATCGCTGCGTCATGTGCTTTGGGCGCGGCCGGCTGGTCGAAGACGACGATCTGAAGCAGTCCGTCTTCATGGCAATGACCTCTCGGTATTTTCCCGGGCGCACAGCAGGAACCGACTATGCGATTGCGCCGAAGTCGCATCTGGACGCGACCCCGGTGGTGGAGATCGCGATTGAAGAAATGAGCGCCAAGATGCGTGAGGGCGGTCCCAAGGGCCCGCGCGATGCGGATGGAAGTGCGTCGGGAACCTGCGGGGTGGTGGAATTGCGGTGAGTGCCGGTAACGCCGGCAGCAACAAAAGGGCAGCGCATGGCTGCCCTGGTCCGGGCTCGCCGCTGGATTATTGCTGCTTCATCTGGTCCTGCGACTTAGCGCTGTCGTTCTTCATGTTGTCGTTCTTCATGTTGTCGTTCTTCATTTGTCGTTCGACATATTGTCATTCTTCATGCTGTCGCTGGACGTGGTGCTCTTCTTGCTGCTGGTTTTCTTCTTACTGGAGGTCGACTTCTTGTTGCTGTTCGACATATTGTCGTTCTTCATGGTATCGCCGGACTGCATTTGATCCTTGCTGCTGTCCTGCTTCATGTTGTCCTGGGCGAATACCGACATGGAACCGGCCAGCATGCACATGGCCATAATGCTCATGATTTTCTTCTTCATATTTTCCCTCAACGTTTTGATTGGGCGCTCACAACTTCGCCACACATGAGAACCGCAGCCGCGCTCGAAGTTACAGGAAAAGTCGCTTTTATTGCGGAAAGGCGACCACTCCGGCGCCGAGAATCTTTTTGCTGGAGGGGTCCTGCACCAGGACGGCGGCCTTCAAGTTAGCGGGCTGCCACTGCGGATCTCGGGCGACATCGATCGTCTTCTCGAAGGTTCCATCATCCAATTTGCCGATCTCGCGCAGCTGACGAACCACGGCAGCGTGATGCAAGGTCTTGCCGGCATTCTCGCCCTTCGGCACCTGCGTACTCAGACCGTCTTCCGTTATCGCCAGCAGCACGTCAGCCTTCAATGGCTGTGCCGAATGTACGTTGACACGCAAGCCGGCCCTCCCTTCCCAGGCTAACGACACTTGGGCCGGCTTCGGCTGCTTTGCAGCGGCAGCAATGCGGCTGTGTACCTCGGCCGCGCCGTTGCCGACAAATTGCTCCTCCCCATCGATCACCATTTGGGGCGTATAAACCGTGGCGTGAAGCGCATGCGCATACTCGCTCTGGCGGGCGCTGAGTTGCCGGGACGAAAAGCGATCGACCCAGCCGATGTTGTCCCAGTAGTCGACATGCTCGCCCAGCAGGATGAGCTGGGTGCCGTCACTGGGCTTCTGCTGGCTCAACTGCAACAGGATGGCATCGGCAGGCGGGCAGCTGGAACAGCCCTCTGAAGTGAATAGTTCGACGACAACAGGGTTCTGCGCCGCGGCCGGAAGCTGCACCACCAGCACGGCGGTGACAATTGCCAGGGCAATCAGACTTATTCTTCCCATGATGAGCATAGGACTCGCGAGCAGCAAAATTGTTGCAGGTAATTTAGGTTGTAACTTTTGCCGGCGTCGCGTATCGAAAACTTGTTATGTAGAATTTTCGCTGCTGTAGCCGCAGCTCCCGGTATCGTGACCCAAGTTCCCAGCCCCAGTTCGATGCCCGATGACTCGCCGGCAACCCGCGATGCCGGGCTGATCGCACGCATTCTGGCGGGCGAGCGCGAGCTATTTCATGCACTGGTACGACCGTACGAGAAGAGCATCTACTTTGCGGCCTTCTCCATTTTGCAGAACGAGCAGGATGCCGAGGACGCAGCGCAGGAATCCGTTCTGAAGGCGCTGAAAAATCTGCCCAGCTTTCGGGCCGAATCGAAATTCAGCACCTGGCTGATTTCCATCGCCATCAACGAGGCTCGGGCGCGGCTGCGGCATGCGCGCGTGCTGAAGTTCGAGTCGGTCGACCAGCCCGCCGACGATGAGGATGGCAGCTTCACGCCGGCTGTCATCAGTGACTGGCGCGAGGTGCCGCTGCAGGCGCTGGAGCGCAAAGAGCTCCGCGAGATGCTGCAAAGCGCGATTGCCCATCTACCGGAGATCTATCGCGAGGTGCTCCTGTTGCGCGATGTGGAGGACATGAACATCGCCGACACCGCGAAGGCATTGGGTGTGAGTGAAGGTGTGGTGAAGACACGGCTGCTGCGGGCGCGGCTGATGATGCAGAAGATTCTGGCTCCGCAACTGAAATCGAAGGCGGGAAGCGGCGGTCTTTTTGGATTATTCCGGAGCAAGGCAGGTGGCGCATGGTTCTGAATTGCCAGCATGTGTGGGATCAAATTTCGAATTACATCGACGGTGAAGTGCCCCCGGAGATGCGCGAAGCCATCGAAGAGCACCTGGCCCACTGCCGGCACTGTGCCGCCGTGCTGGATTCCACGCGGAACATCCTGTATCTGATTGCCGACGATCGCACGTTTGCGTTGCCTGTCGGCTTCAGCGACAGGCTGCATGCGCGGTTGCAGGAGGAGATTGGGAACGGGGAATAAGCGACTTTAGATCGATGAGCAAAATTAGTATTGTGTCATCCTGAGCGCGGGACGCGGCGCGTAACGGAGTCGAAGAACCCCACCGTTGCAAGCTCTTCCAGCCATAGAGATCCTTAGACTCCGCACCGCAGATTGAGCGATGCTCCGCTCAGGATGACACCTTTTGGTTGGTCGTGAATCGTGAATCGTGACTTGTAGATCGGGTTGATGCACCGGGAATGATCTGAGGATGAAACGGTTCACGACTCACGATCAACGACCACGCCTTTAGAACTCCTTGTGGAACCAGGGGTGGGTGACGACCTCTGCCGCCACCAGCAACAGCGTCACGATCGCGGCGATGAGCTGGAACCTCCGTACGCGGCGCTGTTTGGGAGTCAGCGGCTTCATCCTCCACGCGGCCGACGGATTTCTCCGCAGCTTCTCTTCATTCCATAAGAGCAGCAGGCTCAGCAGCGCGCCGATCGCTCCAATGGTAAGCAGCGGCACCCGGATGGCCTCGCGATGAAATCCATGAGCCGGACCGCTGGCTCCTGCCGCCAGCAGCGAGCTGAGGCCGAGCGCAACCCGAACGCCGCTCAATCCGACGGCGGCCACGCAGAGACTTTCCGCCGCTGCCAGAACCAGCGCGCCCCAGCTCAAAAGAAGGCCGGCGGGCTTGGAACCGCTCGTCTGTGGTGTGAAATCCGATGGAGGCACTGCTGCGTACTCCTTACAATGATGCGACGGGACGTCCCGCAGTTTACCCGAAGCGAAAGCTTATAGGGAAAGCCAACTTTCGTAGGCTCAAAGTGGCATGCGATTCCGTATGTAGGAGCCTGGTTGGCGCAACGGGTACGCCGCCTGTTACGGCCATTTACCCCTTCCGGACGGCCTGTAACCTTCCGGCGAATTAGGACTCTAATGGAATACAAGGGGATGATTTCAGAGAGGAAAGTTTATGCGCACATTGTTATTGCGTTCTAGTTTAGCGGCAGTGCTGGTGACGGCGATGATTGGTTTTGCGTTTCGCGGCTCGGTTTCTGCCAGTGAAAAGCCGACGACGCTTCCGGCGCCGGCGGTCGATGAGAAGCAGGCCAGCACACCGGCCAAGGAAACGGCGGTGTTTGCCGGCGGGTGCTTCTGGGGTATCCAGGCTGTGTTTCAGCACGTGAAGGGTGTGGACAGCGCGACCTCGGGCTACTCGGGAGGCTCCAAAGGCACGGCCGAATACGAGACAGTCAGCACGGGCATGACCGGGCACGCCGAGTCGGTGGAAGTGGTCTTCGACCCGTCGAAGGTGACCTACGGCGAACTGCTGCAGGTGTTCTTCTCGGTGGCACACGATCCGACGCAGCTCAACCAGCAGTATCCGGACGAAGGCACGCAGTACCGCTCGGTTGTGTTCTACGCGAACGATGAGCAGAAGCGCGTCGTGGATGCGTATATCGCGCAACTAACCGGAGCGAAAATATACAAGCACAAGATTGTGACCCAGGTAGTTCCGTTGAAGGCGTTTTATCCGGCCGAGGGCTATCACCAGAATTACGCGGCGCGTCATCCGGACAATCCGTACATCGCGCACTACGATCTGCCCAAGGTGGCAAACCTGCAGCAGCTGTATCCCCAGCTTTACACCGGAAGCAAGTAATCAGCGGGTGGACCGCGCATCTCTTTAACGATTGAGTGAATACACTATGAGCGACCGAAGAAGTTTTCTACGAAACAGTTTCCTAACCTTGTCAGGAGCAGCGTTGATGAGCATTTTCAAGAGCACGGAAGCCGCGGCGACTCCGTCCAAGACCGGCGACGTGGAGATTGTGGAGTTCAACGATAAGGGTGAAAAGATCGGCCCGAAGCGCGTTCCCAAAGTCGTGAAGACCGACGCCGAGTGGAAGGCGCAGCTGACGCCCGAGCAATACCAGGTGACGCGCCACGCCGGCACGGAGCGCGCCTTCACCGGCCAGTACTGGGACCTGCACGCGAAAGGCATGTTTCGCTGCGTTTGCTGCAAGAACGCCCTGTTCAGTTCCGCGACCAAGTTTGACTCGGGCACCGGCTGGCCGAGCTTCTGGGAGCCGATTGCGAAGCAGAACGTGAAGACATCGATGGATGCAACTCTTGGGATGACGCGTTCGGAAGTCCTGTGCACCGAATGCGACGCGCACCTGGGACACGTGTTCGACGACGGGCCGCGTCCCACGGGATTGCGGTATTGCATGAACTCGGCTTCGCTGGACTTCGTGAAGCTGGCGTAAGGTTGGTGTCAGGGCACAGCGTCAACAGTGTGCAGGAAACTCGACTTGTGAGGTTTTGAAGGGGCGCACCTTTAGGTGCGCCTTTTCTGCCGGAGTCATGATCCAAAGCCGGCTTCAGCCGGCGACAGGATTCTCGTCCGCCTGAAGGCCGCCTCGGATAGAAAAACAAAGTGCTCGTGATGGTGCACCTGAAGGTGCGCCCCTTCCCTCGCTATTTCACGCTCCCAAAGTCCGCCACACCCACTTTCACAATCGTATGCGGCCGGTAGCGGTTGGGCGGCGGAGCATTCTTATCCTTCGGAATTTCCAGGGGCACCACCTCGGTCCAGACTCCGTACACCTTATTGTTCAGCGCGGCCACGCCAATGTAGTCTCCGAGAAATTCGTCTCGCGTCGAAACAAACGGATCGCGCGTCCAGGCGTAGTTCGTAAACGTTGCACCGCCGTCGGTGGAGCGCGCCAGCGTCACCGTGGTCTTGCGATTGTCGGTGTCCATGCGCCGGTCGTAGAAGATGATGTTGGCTGCGCCGGTCGCCGGATCCACCGACAACCACTGAAAGAACTGATCGGTTCCGTCGTGCGCGGCATTGGAGTTCACGCGCACCGCGCTGCTCCACGTCGCTCCGCCGTCGTCCGAGGTCGCACAATACACGCCGATGTCGCCGGAGCGGTAGTCGCTCCAGGTAACGTAGAGTCTTCCCTGCTTGCCATGGTGAGGGTCGATGCCGATCTGGGGAAATCCATTGGCGCGGTCGAGGCCCTCCACATCGAAGTAGAGTGGCGCAGTCGCGAGGATGGCGCGGCTCCGGGCAAACGTCTTGCCGCCATCGCTGGATGAAGTGAACGCCAGCGAGTCGCCGTCAGCCCACACCGTGTAGACGGTTCCATCGGCGCCGACCGCAGCAGAGAAGCCTTCCACGGCGCCATTGTCGTCGCGAGGCAGGCCGTGATGTGCGCTGATGTCCATCGGTGCTGACCAGGTGACACCGCCGTCGGTCGAGCGAGAGAGCAGGATCACGCTCTCGTCGAGGCGAAACTCGGTCCATCCGACATACACGTTGCCTGCGTATGGGCTGTCGGTAACGTCGGCGGCGATGCCGGGTTTGTCTTCAAACGGGATGCCGGGCTGCGTGGGCTGCGCGATAACGGCATGGTCCTGCGCGTCCCAGGTGGCGCCTCCGTCGGGAGATCGGCGCACGAAGATACCATTGCGCGTCGCGCCGCGCGCCCAATAGTTCTCTGTACCAAGTTTGTCGAAGGCAATGTAGCAGAGGATCGCCGCGCCGTGTTTATCGTAGGTGGCGGTAACATCGCCGGAAACCTTGTAGCTGGTGGAAGCGGTGCCGGTCGCTGGTTTCCAGGTAGCACCTCCATCCTGCGAGAAGACCACGCTGGCATGCGCCTGGTAGGCAGCAAACACCTGAGAAGCGTTGGCTGCGTTTACGGCGATGGCAGGCTCGTTGTGGAAACCGGGCTCCGGCGTAACCGTGAACACGCTGCCTGGCATGGGTGGAAGTTGACTGGCGACAACCGCGGAAGACTGTTCCTGCGCGTGTCCGGACAGCCCCAACAATATGCTTGTTATAACAAGGACAACAAAACGATCTCGCATTCGTTCCAGCTCCAAAACCTCGAGTGTACGCCAGAGATGCGGGAGTGCAGCGCTGCGACCGCAGAACCGTGACGTGCGGCTGGGTTCTTGAGACCTGTCGATTCGGCGGCGAGGCGACTGACGGGAGTTCCTAAGCTATGTAGAAATTCCCGGGCCTGGCCGCCTGCCCCGCTGTAAGTCTCTGATGAGTCGGACGTTCCGAATGGAGAGCTCCTTGCATCTATGAACATGTACGTTCGTGAGGAGCATTTATGCCCGCAAAGATTCGCTACTCTTCGGTTGTGGCATTCCTGGTGATATCTCTGTTTGTGCTGTCAGGATGCTCGCGCCATCCAGCACAACCCGTTCAGGCTGTGAATACGGCCGATCAGACGTCAGCCAATGGTCAGCCGGCGCAGGATCAGGCGAACGCGGACAACCGATCCGATGCCGGAGCTAACAGCGCTCCTACTCTAGCCAATTCGACTCAGTCGAATCCGGTGGCGGCACAGGGCGGTAACGCGGCTGCGAACGGGGGCACGAACTATCCCCCACAGAACTATCCCCCACAAAATGGCGCCGGCTCCGGCGCTAACAACGCTGCAGCGCAGCCTTTGATCATTGCTGCTGGAACTCCGGTGGTAGTGCGATTACAGCAGTCGCTCTCCAGCGCATCGTCTGTGCCGGGCCAACGCTTTGAGGCAGTGCTCGATCAACCACTTTTTGCCGAGAATCAGAACCAGATCATTGCGCCGGTCGGAACTGTGGTCACCGGTCACGTCGTGGTGGCACGACGATCCGGCCGCTTTCATCATCCGGGTGAGATCGGCCTCACACTCGATACCGTCATCCTAGGACAACAGAGCGTTCCGCTGAAGACCTCGAACGTGATCGCCCGTGGCGGATCGCACAAGAAGCGCAACTGGGGCCTGATCGGCGGGGGCACCGGCGGCGGAGCGCTGATTGGTGCGCTGGCTGCGGGGGGCAAGGGCGCGCTGATCGGCGGCGGCATCGGCGCGGCGGCGGGCACAACCACGGCCCTGCTGACCGGGAAGAAGGACGTTGGGTTCGGTGCAGAACGTCGCCTCACCTTCCGATTGCACCGGGATGTAAACCTGCAGACTTAGCCATGGCAGCCGACCCTGCCGCCCGGCGCCCGATACGACGGATCTTCCTCACTCTAGACAGCTGAGTGCACCTGCTCTCGCGCGTTTTCAGCTCGATGCGGGCTGAAGAACTCTTCTTGCAATATTGCACTTCGCGGGAAATAAACCTTCTCCGCACCAAAGTCGTTATACAATCGCCCCAACCGGGTAAAACCGTTCATGCAAATTCCAGTTGAAGCGAACTTTGGGGCGATTCTAGACGCCGCTCCGGACGCGATGCTTGTCGTCGACCAGCAGGGACGCATCGTGCTCGCCAACATTCAGTGTGAGCAGGTCTTCGGGTACTCGCGCGCCGAACTAACGGGACAGAAGATCGAAGTCCTGGTTCCATCGCGTTTCCGCGCCAAGCATCCAGGACATCGCTCCGGCTATTTCTCGGGCGACCCTCACGTGCGCCCCATGGGCGTCGGTCTTGAGCTCTACGGACTGCGCAAGAACGGGTCGGAGTTCCCTGTCGAAATCAGCCTCAGTCCATTGGAGACGCCGCAAGGGCCCATGGTCATCAGCGCCATCCGCGACGTCACCGCGCGCAAGGGATCGGAAGACAAGTTCCGTGCGTTGCTGGAGTCGGCTCCCGATGCCATGGTCATTGTCGACCAGGGCGGCCGCATTGTCTTGGTGAATTCGCGCACGGAAGAATTGTTTGGCTATGCCCGTCGTGAGTTGCTGGGGTACTCGGTCGAGGTCCTGATCCCGGAGCGCTTCCACGACCGGCATCTGATTCATCGCTCGGGCTTCTTTCACGATCCGCGGCCGCGTGCCATGGGAGAAGAGCTCGAGCTGTTTGGGTTGCGGAAAGATGGTTCGGAGTTCCCCCTCGAAATAAGTCTGAGCCCGATCAAGACTCCGGATGGGCTGCTGGTGGCCAGCGCTATACGAGATATTACCGTGCGAAAACAAGCCGAAGACAAATTCCGTTCGCTGTTGGAGGCCGCTCCCGACGCCATGGTCATTGTGGACGAGAGCGGAAAGATCACGCTGGTCAACGCGCAGACGCAGACGATCTTCGGATACGCCCGCTCCGAGCTGATCGGACAGCCTGTCGAGATGCTGATTCCGGAGCGCTATCGCGGCCAACACCCGCGGCATCGTGGCGATTTCTTTGCCGAGCCCCACATTCGGCCAATGGGAGTTGGGCTGGAGCTCTTCGGCCTGCGCAAAGACGGCAGCGAGTTCCCCGTCGAAATCAGCTTGAGCCCACTGACTACGGAGAACGGAACGTTCGTGACCGGCGCCATCCGCGACGTCTCCGAGCGTAAGCTGGCGGAAGAGCAAATTCGCAAACTGCATACCGAGCTGGAAGACGCCTTGCGCCGATCCGAGAAGTTGGCAGCGACGGGCCGGATGGTCGCGACGATCGCGCATGAAATCAACAATCCGCTCGATGCGTTGACCAACCTGATGCACTTGCTGAAGAAGAGTTCGTCACTCGATAGCGAAGCCGCGGACCTGGTGGACATGGCGGAGCGCGAAGTGCGGCGGCTCTCCAACCTGAGCCGGCAAACGCTGGCGCCGCATCGCGAGACCAAGCTGCCGGTCGTGACTAAGCTCTCCGAACTGCTCGACGACGTTTGCGCCATGTATAAGCCACGGTTGCAAGCGGGAAAGATTGAGTTGGTGCGCAACTACGCAATCGCGGGCGAGGTGACCATCTATCCCAGCGAGTTGCGCCAGGTGTTCACCAATCTGATCACCAACGCCATCGACGCCATCGGGCAAAAAGGAAGGTTGTCGATTGCCATCGAGGAGGCGCCCGATCATCAGGTTGTCGTCAAGGTGCGCGACACGGGTTGCGGCATCCCTCAGGAAAATCTAAAGGTGATTTTCGAGCCGTTCTTCAGCACCAAAGGCGAGCAAGGAACCGGCATCGGATTGTGGGTCATCAAGGGCATCGTCGACAAGCTGGGAGGCAAAGTCCAGGTGGAAAGCTCGACGACGGGTGAGACGGGAACGTGCTTTTCGATTTTTCTTCCTGCCAATCATCGGGCGGCGAAGAACGAGGACGAACATGGCACCGCTGCCATGCCCACGAAAGCATCCTCGTCGCAGGCAGGTTGAGCTAGAAGTCCTTGTGATACCGGCCGTCCAGGCCGAACCCACCATTCTCGTTACGCACTCCGCTCAACGACCACTTGCGGTTCAGCTGGTATTGCAGCTGGATGGCCGAGAACTGCGTCGTCGTCACGTCGGTCGAAAACGTCACATACATCTTGCCGCTGACGCGCTGGCGAACCGTCAAGCGCGCGCCTTGCTGCTGATTCCCCGTGGTCGCGCCTAGCTGTGGATCGAGCGAGATCTGGGAGACGCCCAGAGCCTTCTGCAACCGGCTGGTGACCTGGCTGCTGACCTGCGAGGCGACCAGCGACTCCGCGCTCTGCGTGGTGGATTGCGATGGAGCGGCGTTGGCAGCCTCTTCCGTGTTGCCGAAGGCCAGCAGGTGGATGATGTCGGCGGAAGGCAGCGCGGGATCGGAAGTGTAGTTGGTCTGCAGACGATCGATCGGCCCACGGAAACGCATGGAGATGTTGTACTGCTGGATGGTCGTGGTGGCCTGCAGGTTCACTACCGGATGCGTCTCGATGCTGTTGACGAATGCGATGGATCCGCCCTGGACGACATAGCGGTTGCCCATAAAGATCACGTCGCCGCCAGTGAGGTTCGCCCGCCCCACGATAACCGGATCGGACGCGGTTCCGATGACGCGTAAATTCGCTGCGCCTTGAATGCTGACGGTTGGGCTGACGGCGTTCAATTCAGATGCGGAACGCACGGCGATATTCAGCCTGACATTGTCGGCAAAGCCCTGCGTCGGCGGAGGCGTCGTCACGCCGCCAAACTCGTTCATGAAACTGGTCAGGTCGAAGTCGGGGGTGAAGTAAATCTGGTTGATGTTGATCTGTCCCTGTAGCACGGCTGCATCCATATTGCCCGTCATGGCGAGGTTCAGGCCGAGATCGGTACGCACGCTGGTCGGGTAAAGCAGGCGCAGGTCGTTGCCTTTCAGTCCGATGGCAAACTGGATTTTCGGCTGATAGGTCACACCGCCGGAGGCGCTCACCGTGCCTCCGCCAACATTGCCGGTGAAGCTGCTGATGTCTAGCCGATCGCGCCGCAGCGTCAGCACGCCGTTGCCGTTCGTCAAACCAACTGGGGCATCAGGCGTGGCGAAGCTGGCGTTAACGATTTTGATCCGGCCCTCAACGTCGGGCTGCGAGCGGTCACCGCCGGCCTTGATGTCGAAGACCAGCTTGCCGCCGGTGGTCAGCGTCGGATCGAAGACCTGGGCGATGACCAGGTCGACGCCACCCTGCACGCTCAATGTCGATGGCGCATTGCTGTTCAGCGGCACCCGGCCCTGGAAATGGACATCGGTATCTGTGCCCTTGATCTCGCCGGGCTGAAGATTCAATACGCCGTTGACGTAGTCGGCGCGGATAGGCGTCACTGCGGCAATTTGCAACGTTGCCGCCTGCGAAGTTGCCGTACCCGTGGTGCGATAAGTCATGCCAAGCGTCGGCACGTTGAGGTGCGCCTCCAGCAACTGCTTGTTCTTGAGTGGACCGTGTACCGTGGCGTGAATCTCGGTTTGGCCGGAGATCTGCGCCGCTTGCGCCGGAGCGTACGCCGCCAGCAACGGCTGTAACGGAACGACCGGAGTATCCAGGCTCACATCGGCGTTGTAGTCGCCGACCAGTGCGATCTTGCCCTGCGCGCGCAGCGGAGTGGATACCACTTCCGAGGCGAGTTTGAATGTCGCTTCGTGATTGGCGACGTTGCCTTGGAAGTTTACGTTACGGATCTGCTGCTTCTGAATATCGAGCGCGGGGATGGTCAACGACACGGTACCTTGCGGATCGTTCAGCGTACCGCGGCCACTGGCCTTCAGATTCAGGACGCCCGCGACATCCATATTGCGCTCGCGCAGCGCCTGGATTTTGGCGAGCTGGATATTCGTCGCTTGCAGGACCGCGTCGTAACCTTCCTGCTTGGGATAGTAGGTTAGCTGACCCTGAGCATTGCCGGCGCTGATCTGCACCAGCAAATTCGCGTGAACTTCGTTACCCGTTCCCTGGAACTTAACCTGCGCGGTCTTTACCGGCTCGCCAGAGACATTGGCGTTACGCAGGTTGATCTCGCCCTGACCGATGGGATTGAGCTGCGTGCCATGCGCCGCGATGTTCGCATTCAGCGTGCCCGTCACTGGAGTCGTAACGTCGGCGGCGCGCGCCAGTTCCGCGATGGCTACTTGCGATGCGTTAAGGTTCACCGTGAAAGGGCTGTTGGGCGTGTGCGTCCAGTCGCGTAGGCCGGTCTGCACGTTGAAGGTCACATGACCTTGGCCTTTCGCCAGATCGAGAGTGCCGTCCTGCAAGCTCACTTGCGACGGGCTGGCCTGAACATTGGTATGCAGCAGGCGGAACGAACTCCCGCGGACCTGAACGTTCTTGGCGTTGAGCTGGCCGGCAATCTGCGGCGCGGCGGTTGAGCCGCGTACGGTTCCGTTGAAGGCTGCCTGCCCGGAGAGATTCAGCGGCTGCGTGCCGGGCTGGCTGAACATGTCGCCGATGCTCTCAACCTCGTGCAGATCGTCGGATTGCAGATTGACCTGCAGAGCCGAACGGCGGCTCACGGTTCCGTTCGCATCGAGCGATGTGTGCGGCATGCGCACGTAGCTCTTGTTCAACGCGATTTCCTGCGTTTGGCCGTTGTAACGCGCGTGCACCTCGGCTTTCAGCGGAACAGCGCTGTTGTTCGCACCTTTCTGCGCCGAGGCGAGCTTGCCGTCGGCGATTGCGTCAGCCTTAACCTGAATGTTGTTGATGTTGCCGGCCCAGGTCGCGTCCGAGTTCGCATTGACGTAACCGGAGATGGCCACCGACCTCAGTCCGGCGGAATTGGCAATGCGCTTCAGGTCGGCCAGTGAAATTCCGCGCAACGCGGCGACGACGTGGCCCTGCTGCTTGCCCGTAACGTCGCGAACTGTCGCGTTGGCCTTCAGCTGACCGCCCAGGAGCCGCGCAGTCACGTTACGCAACTCCGCATTGCCGTTGGTTAAGCTGTAGTTCGCTCCGATATCGCGAATGTCGGTCCTGAGCGATGGACTGCGAACCTGCAGAACCTGGCTCTGTATAGTGCCGACCAGAGTGGTTGACTGGAGCGCGGGCGCGTTTGAAGTGACGTATTCGCCATTGCCCTTCACCAGCACGATGCCGGAAGGCAGCGACGGATCCTTCATGATGCCGCGCAACTCGCCCAGCGCCAGCATGGCGACGTAGTCGGCGTGAACCCGAGGACTGGCGTAGTTCTGTAGCGTGGCGTTCAGCAGCAACTGCGACTGCCCCAGCTTCAGAGTGACCTTGCTCAGCGTCATCCCAGAGCGCTGCGCGTCGAATTGCCCCTCCAGATCGTGCGCGACCGGGGCGTAGTTTCCGTATTGCACATGGCCGTCGCGATAAGACAACGAGCCGTAATACCGGCCGCCGTTCGTCGAATCGTAACTCGACCGGAAGGTCAGATCGTGAAGGTCCGCGTACAAGGGCATCTTGCGATCGTTGTAGTACACCGTGCCCTGGTCGAGCAGTACATGCTGGACAGCCAAGTCAAAAAGATTCGTATTGGAGCTGCTGCCACTGGATTGCGGCGTTGGAATGTTCGTCTGCCCATTCGCATCGACGATCAGGTTGACAACCGGATGATGAATTGTGACGTTATCGAGATCCCACTCGTGGCGCGCCAGTGAAATGATTCGCACTCCCACGGCGACGTGATCGGTCGACAGCAGCGGAAGATTGGCGCCCGGGCCGACGCCATAGACTTTCACTCCATAAAGATCGAGCCCGAGATTCGAGAACCGCAGCGCATAGTTCTGCACCTCGACGCGGGTGTTCAGCGCCGTGCTGGCCTTCTGTTCGGCGGTGCGTATCACGTAGTTGTGAAACGCGGTGCTGTGCAGCGCAATGTAAACGGCGATGACGCTGAGGATATTGAGCAGCCAGAAAATGCCTACGGCCCAGCCGGCAATCTTTCTCCATCCGGAATGTTGCCGCGGAGGAACCAGATGCGGCCTGCCCGGCTCGCGCGGAGGAAGTCCAGTGTCCCGAATCGCCATAATCAGAATGCCTGACCTAAGGTTATGAAGTACTGAGTTGATTTGATTCCGGGAACCGGATTCAAGTTGTGGCCAATATCGATGCGCAACGGCCCAACCGGGGTGGCGTAACGGAATCCGATGCCCACGTTGTTGCTATAAAGTTCGGTGAAATCGTGAAAGCCGATGGTGGGAAAAACATTGCCGCCATCGTAGAACGTCACGATGCCCAGGCCCTGCTTGATCATGTTGAGCGGCCAGCGCAGCTCTTCGTTGATGATGAGCAGCTCGTTGCCGCCGCGCGGTACGGTGATCTTCGAGCACGTCGCCGGATCGTTGGGATTGCCGCAAGCCGGAATCGTTTCCTGCGGACCTGCGCCGTCCAGCGGGAAGCCGCGCAAGCGTACTGCCGCCGCCGGCGAAGAATGCCGAGCTCAGCGGCACTTCGCTGCCGGCGAACGGCTGCTCCAGTCCGATGCGCAAGTTATTGGCCCAGATGATTCCCTTCCCGATGTCTTTGTAGTACGCCGTCTGCAAAATAACCTGCCCGAAGCTAAAGTTCGAGCCCAGCCAATATGGGCTGACTCCCACCTGGTAGTTCATGTAAATGCCACGATGGGCGTCGAGCACGTTGTCGCGCGTGTCGTGTACCCAGCTGGCGGACACGGTCGACAGGTGCACGTTCAACTGGTTGGCCGGAACCAGGTCCGGAATGAGCAGGTTGCTGATGCGCGTCAGCTGAAAGTTGTAGCGGAAAAACAGGTTCGTCGTCTTCTTCTGATTCAGCGGACGCTGCAACTGATAACCGATGCTGCCGACGCGATCGGTAAAGATCGGATTTTCTGCGTCGTGCTCTCCGGAGAGAATTGCGCTGCCGGAATATTTCGTTCCGAAAAATGACGGCTCCGTGTAACTGAGACTGGCCCGCTGGTCCAGACGCCCGGCGAAAGCGCTGAAGTTCAGCGTCTCCGCCAGCCCACGCATATTGCGGCGCGTGTACTCGAACGTTCCGTCAGGTCCCCAATACGTCTTCTGGCTTGTGACAAAGTTGTTGGGCAATCCCACGACTGGCAATCCCGGTACGGCAACTGTGCCGCTGGGGATGGCTCCGCCGCGATTCAACACCTGGAAGCCGAAGCCATAGACGACCGAGTTTCGCTTGGCTTCGTGGACCTTTACCACCACGTCCTCGGTGGTCTGGTCGGTGATCGTCCGCTTGGGATCGACTTCGGCCCAGTCGAAGATCTCCGGGCCGTAGAGACGGCTCTCCGCGCTCAGCATGGCGTTTGCGCTGAGCGGCTCGCCGGACTTCATCCGCACCCGCTGATCGATGAACGATTGCCGGGTATGCTGACGGCCATCGGTGACTACGGTCGCCGTCTTCACCTGCGGGCCCTCGCTGATCTGGTAGGTGACGTCGAGCCGATTAGGATCGCCCGGGACTGTCTTGGCAACGGCGTGGAAGCCGGCATTCAAGTAGCCCAGCGTCAGATACCGCGCCATGATCAGGCCGCGGTCCTTCGCCACCAGGTCCTGCGAATAAGGCTTACCGGGCCCGAGATTCAGGCCTTTCGGCGCGAACTCCGATTCCGGCAACGTGCCGTTTCCTTCGATCTGCAAGTTGCGCACCAGCGTGACCGGGCCCTCTGTTACCTGAAAGACGATGTTGACGTTACCGTTGTCACGCTTGACCGTGGGCACCACCTGCGCCTGGCTGTATCCTGCCGCGCGATAGGTCTGCTGGAGATTCTTAGCGCTGGCCTGAACCAGTTTCTGATTGTAGGCGCCGTGCGAGAACCACAGCTTGCTGGCCTTCTGCACGCTGAGATGCGATTGCAGTTCCTTGTCGCTGAAGCGGTGGTTCCCATTGATAGCGATTTGCGTGACCTTGAAGCGGCCGTCCTTCTGGATGTTGTAGACAATCGATGTGCCCGTCGCCGTCTGATCCACCTTCACATCGACCTTGGCGTCGAAATAGCCCTTCTTCTGGAAGTACGACAGGATGTTCTGCTGGCCTTCTTTAATCAGTTCGTCGTCGACCGCGTTGGCGGCATACATCGGGACAAGCGTTCGCATGGTGTGCCCCCAGATGTGCGCGCCCGTCGCCGCGATCTTCACCGTCGGGCCTGTCGTGATGTTGAAGGTGATGTCGGCCCGGTTGGTGTTGGGATCGTATTCGGCTCCCACCAGTTTGACGTTTCCGGCAACGTAAGTCTGCTTGGTCAGCTGCGACTGCATGTAAGCGGCTGCCTTCTGCAACCGGTCGTAGGAGAACGTCATGCCCGTCTTAAGCGAGTCGGTTTTGATCCTCGCCATCACCGAGCGCAGTTTCTTCTGGAGGAATGCGGTTTCTTCCGGCGTGGTTCCCTGCAGATCGATCTTGCCGAACTTGGCGCGCTTGCCCAGGTCGATCTGGAATACGACGTTGATCAGTCCGTGTTCGTTGTCGCGTACGAGCTTGGACTGCACTTCGACATGGAAGTAACCGTGCTGGCGGAAGAATTGCACCAGCAGGTCCTCCGACGCGGCAACGTCGCCGGCAGAGTACGGCGTCTGCGCGTTGTAGTTGGCGACTTGGAGCAGACGCGTATAGCTGAACTCATTGAGCGCACCGGGAAACTGATACATGGCGATATACATGGCCGGGCGCAGAATGAACTCGACTTGGACGCCGTCCGCCGAGGGCTGAAGATCGACACGTACGTCGGTAACGCCCGGACTGTCTTTCAGGGCGGTAACGCTGGCGTTGACTTCCTCCACGGTGAGAGGCTGGTTCGGCTTGACCGCGATCAGGCCCTTCACACTGTCGAGCGTGACGTCCGGCCGCCCGGCGATGTCGACCGACGAAACGTTCTGCCCAACGTACGAAGAGACCGGTAGGTCAGGCACTCCCTGCGCGAACGCGGCGCCCGGCATCAGCAAGAACACCACGACTGCGGTGGCCATTGTGCACGCCATCCACCAGGAAGAGCCACGAATCGCCATAAGACGGACCAGGAGACCTTTGCTTTCTGATACTTGAACCCAGAAACTTGGATGCGAATTCCTGCCCAAACGCCGACCCGGGAAGGCCTGCTGAAGGAGGAAAACCGCGTAAGTTGTTTCAGGAATTGTGAAACGGTTGAGGCCGGTGCGACGGCGGCTTTGTCGTCAGTGCCCCAGGTTCGGCCCTCTTTTGGCCGAAACCTGGGGTGTGTGGAATCGAACCCAAATCCCAGGTGAGCGTCCAACTGCGAGACGCGAACCCTTTCGGCAAGCTCAGGGCAGACTCTGGCGCACCAACAGAAAGTCGCGAATCGGCAAAACTTCTTACGACTGAAACAGGAAACCCAGCCGCGTGGGCTGGGTGATTTCCAAACTCAACTCTGACTCCACTGTAGCAAATCGAGAGGGGTATTTGGCGGCAATTTCGGAAGTTTATATTTCCCGCGGAATGCAGCGATTACGGCTTATTGTTGCGATTCGCAATATTGACATGTAAGAAGTTCTCCGTGACGAAAGTAATCCTGATTCATTACTTTGCAGAAAAAGTTACCGCCGCGAGGGGAAAGCAGATCCCTCGCCGCGCTCGTGATGTCAACATTTTGGTACAGATGGCCAATATTCGAGGCAGTCGATTTCATTGTCGAGGCCCCGGCTCAGACGACCTGCGCCGCTCACTCCGACTTGACCGCACCTCCGCATTACCGCGACAATAAAATTCTTGAAACTTACACATCTTCGCGCCCAACTGCTCACAATCCTGCTGTTGACCTTGTCGCTGAATGCCGCAACCGACAGCAACACCCCTTCACCGGTATGCGCACCTTGCATCCAGAAAAACCTTGAATACCTCGCCGGCCCCGAGCTGCATGGCCGAGGCAGCGGCACCGAGGACGAACATCGGGCCGCGCAGTACATCGCCGAGCAGCTGAAGTCGTACGGGCTAAAACCGGCAGCCGAGAATGGCGAGTACATCCAAACCGCCAGCGTGAACGCGCGAAGCGTTACCGGCACGCCGCTGCTGACAATTGGTCAGGGGGCTAAAGCTGTCACTCTGACCCAGGGCAAGCAGATCGCGATCTTCATGGTGCCGCAGCCGGCGGTGTCCGCGCCTCTGCAGAAGCTCGACCTGAACGATCCGTCCGTTTCTGTGGCATCGGTGAAGAGTGGAGCGGCCGTGCTGCTCAAATTGAAGCCAGGTAACGCCGGTCGAGGCTTGGAGGGGATCTTTACGCAATTCCTGGGGAGCAAGGCTGCCCTAGTGCTGGTGCCGGTCGCGGCGGAAAACCAGGCTATGTTCCAGCGTGTGTTGCAGAGCGGCCCACGGCCGGAAAAGAAAATCGCCGATGAACCGGCGCGACCCGACGCGATGCTGGTCGACGCCGCTACGTCAGCGCAGCTGTGGTCGATGGCCGACGGCACGACCGTCAAGTTGCACGCCGACGTGACGCCGTGGCAGACCTCGCACACCTGGAACGTTTTGGCCAAGCTTGACGGCACAAAAAATAAGCAACAGGTCATCCTGCTCAGTGCGCACCTGGATCATCTGGGAGTAAAGAACGGCACGACGTATCCCGGCGCGGATGACGACGGCTCCGGGCACCGTCGCCGTGATGGAGCTGGCGCGAGCCCTGGGCAAGGAACCGCCGCCGCAGAGGACCGTGGTCTTCGCCTTGTGGGGGAGCGAAGAAGCCGGGCTGATTGGCGCGCGATTCTTCCTGAAGCACGCGACGTTTCCACTGCAGGATGTCATCGCGAATCTCGAGTTCGAGATGATCGGACGCGCCGACCCCAAAGTGAAGCCTGGCGACCTGTGGCTGACGGGATGGGAGCGCACCAACCTTGGCCCCGAGCTCGCGAAACACGGAGCGCAGCTGGTAGGCGACCCGCATCCGGAGAACAACTTCTTTGCGCGCTCGGACAACTACGCGCTGGCCAAGCAAGGCATCGTTGCCCAGACAGTGTCGAGTTACGGTTTGCACAAGGACTATCACCAGCCCACCGACACGGCGCAAAACATCGACTGGAAGCATCTGGACAGCGCGATTGGTTCGATGATCGCGCCCGTCAGCTGGCTGGCCAACAGCGACTTCAGTCCGCAATGGAATGCCGGAGGCAAGCCGTAAAGGCTAGTGGTCAGTGGTCAGTACAATGTCGTCAGCACATGAGTCTGTCATCCTGAGCTCAGCGCCGGCATAGCTGGAGCGCAGTCGAAGGATCTGCGGTTCGCCGGCAGCGGACAGAATCGTGATCGCGCGTCATCCTGAACGCAGCAGCAGCCCACGGTCACGAAGTCTTGCGTTGTGCCTTGGCGACCTCGGAATCCAGTCTCCGCGTCTCTCGATATCGGAAACAATTGACGAGGTGATCGTTCACCATTCCGACCGCCTGCATGTACGCATAGATGATGGTCGATCCGACGAAATTGAATCCTCGGCGTTTCAAATCCTTGCTGAATGCGTCGGACTCGGCTGAGGTGGCTGGCATCTCGGCCATGCTCTTACGGCGATTCAGCTTCGGGCGTCCATCGACGAAACGCCAGCAATATGCGTCGAAACTGCCGAATTCCCGCTGAATGGCGAGAAACGCACTCGCGCTGCGAACCGCCGCCGCGATCTTCATCCGGTTTCGAACGATGGCCGCGTCCAACGTGAGCTTCTGAATTTTCAGATCGCTGTAACGGGCGACCTTCTCAGGATCGAAGTTGCTGAACGCCCTGCGATAACCTTCGCGCTTTCGCAGGACGATCGACCAGCTCAATCCAGCCTGTGCCGCCTCCAGGATCAGAAACTCGAAATGAGTGCGGTCATCGTGGACGGGAACACCCCACTCGCGATCGTGGTACGCAAGCATCAGGGGATCGTCCAAACTGACCCAGCCGCATCGTTTCATGATGGATTGCCCTCCCGAAGCCAACTAGGTCTTGGCCTCTTCCAACTCCTGCGACAGGCTCTCCCACTCCGACATCAACGCTTCCAGCTCCCCACGCCTGGTTCGCCAGCAAATCCGTCCACCGCTGCGTTTCTTCCGCACTGACGAAGCTCTGCAACTCGCGCTCGCATTCGGCAACGCCATCTTCCAGGGTGGCAATTCCCTGCTCAACCCGTTGATGCCGCTCCTGCATCTGTTTCAGCTTGATGGGATTGATGCGCTTCTTCGACTGGCCTTGCGACTTCTGCTCATATCCTGGTACGTCGGACAGCGTAGGCGCCCACGCGACCTGTTCGGCCTCACCCTCGGGTGAGCTGCCACGCTGCTTTCGCCACTGGTAGTCTTCGTAGTTGCCGGGAAACACTTCGACCCGCCCGTCGCCGATCTCGAAAACGCGCGTCGCCAGCTTGTCGATGAAGTAGCGGTCGTGCGATACGAAGACAACCGTGCCGGTAAACTTTTCCAACGCTTCCAGCAAGACGTCTTTCGCCCGCATATCCAGGTGGTTCGTCGGCTCGTCGAGCAGCAGGAAGTTCGAAGGGTGCAGCAGCATCCTAGCGAGCGCGTAGCGATTACGCTCGCCGCCTGACAACACACCGATCGGCTTGAACACATCGTCCTCGGAAAACAGAAACGATCCAAGCACGCCGCGCAGTTCCGTCATCGACTTCAGTGGCGACACGTCGGACAAGATCGTCCAGCATCCGCCGCGCGGGGTCGAGCTCCTTGTACTGGTCCTGCGCGAAATAGTCGGGCTCGACGTTATGGCCCAGGTTCATTGTCCCTGCGGTCAGCGGCTCCAAACCGGTGAGCAGTTTGATCAGCGTCGACTTCCCAGCTCCATTAACGCCGACCAGCGCGATGCGGTCGCCGCGCTGGATGGTGAAGTTCACATTGCCGAAGACATGCTTTGGCCCATAGCTCTTGGCGACATCGATGCACTCGACCACCAGCCGCCCACTTGGCTTTGGCTGCGGAAACGTGAAGTGGATGGTCCGCTCGTCCTGCGGAACCTCGATGCGCTCGATCTTCTCCAGCTCCTTGATGCGGCTCTGGACCTGCTTCGCCTTGGTCGCCTGCGCGCGGAAGCGATTGATGAACGCCTCCAGTTGCTCAATGCGGTCGCGCTGGTTCTTGTAGGCGGCAACCAGCGAGTCGCGGCGCTCCTGCTTTTGCGCCAGATATTTTTCGTAGTTGCCGCTGTAGAAGTGGACTTCCTTGTTCCAGATTTCGGCGATGCGATCGACGGTGACGTCGAGGAAGTAGCGGTCGTGCGAGATGAGCACATACGCGTACGGGTATTGCAGCAGGTACTGCTCGAGCCAGTTGCGCGTTTCCAGGTCGAGATGGTTGGTGGGCTCGTCGAGCAACAGCAGGTTCGGCTTCGATAGCAGCAGCTTGCCCAGGGCGATGCGCATCTGCCATCCGCCGGAAAACTCTTCCGTGTAGCGCGTCCAGTCTTCCTTCTTGAAACCGAGACCGTCGAGCACGGTGCCAACCTGCGAATCGAGCGCGTAGCCATCATTCATGTGGAAGTGCCCGGAGATTCTCTGATAACGGTCCGCGACCTGCGAGTACTCCGCCGACGCCGGATCGAGTTCGCCCATCTTGTGCGCCAGGTCTTCCATCTCCTGCTCCAGCGCCTGCAGGTTGGAGAAGACGGACATACACTCGTCGAAGACGGTGCGGCCGGAGAGTTGCAGGCCATCCTGCGGCAGGTAGCCAAACGTAGTGTTCCTGGCGGAGACGATGGTGCCGTAGTCGAGCGACTCGATGCCGCCCAGAACTTTCAGCAAAGTGGATTTGCCGGTGCCATTGGCGCCCACCAGGCCGACGCGCTCATTGGGCGTGAGCAGCCAGTCAAGGCCTTCGAAAAGAAGTTTGGGGCCGAACCGTTTGCCGGCAGAGGAAAGCTGGATCATGGTTGGCGAAGGCGCCAATGGGGCGCTCTATTTATCATGCCACGTTTGAGGGGGCGACGCGACGTGAGGACACTGTGTACGGGGTTGTCATTAAGAGCGAAGGGAGGAATCTGCTGTTTGCCTGCACTGAAAACCTGTTCCGATGCGCGACGAACCGCAGGCCCCTCCACTCCGGCGGGCAAATGCGCCCGCCTCCGGTCGGGATGACAATGATGGGAATGTGTTTTCGGCGCACCTGAAGGTGTGCCCTTCAAGACTTGGTTCGCCCGAGCATGCTAGTTGCTAGCCACTGTCCTAATTGCTTTTCCGCTGGTCCCGCAGAATGCGCTCGTCGATCGGCTTTCTTCCCGCGAAGCCTTCTTCCATGCCGTGCCAATGCGTGATGCCCTTCTCGCCCAGCTTCCAGCACAGCAGGATCACCTCTTCGCCGACGATGCAGGGAAAATCCAGCAGCCCGATGTCGAGGTCCTTTACCTGTACGCCCGTCGCGTCGATTTCGGCCACAGCATCCTTGGCGCGCTGCAGGGCTTTATCGCGCTCGGCTTTGCGGCGCGCTATGGCGACGACGTTCACCGCGGTCCCGCCGTTCAAGAAGATGCGGCTGGCCAGCGCCTGCTGTTCAGCTTCGACTTCTTCAATCAGGGTTTTGGCTTCGATCGCGGAGCGCAGCAGCGACTCCAGCACGGGCAACAGAGTCTCAGCTTCCGCAATGGTAAAGGTTCGTGCCATATCCAATTCCAGCTTCGCCAGGGTTCGCGCGGTTTGACGTTCAACAACACGACGGCGGTGCTCCCGGACATCGGACCAATACCGGGGAACCCGCCGCAGAAATTTCTCTCGAGGACGCTTACGAATAATCACTGGATCTCTAACATCCTATCAAGTGCCACGCGCGCCCAGCGCTTTACGTTCGCTTTTACTTTAATTTGATTCACTATGTTTCCGTCGACCAGGTTCTCCAGCGCCCAGCACAGGTGCTGCGGCGAGATGCGGAACATGGTCGTACACAGGCAGCCCGAGTCGTCCAGCGTGATCACCCGCTTGTCCGGATTCTCCTTTGCCAGGCGATTTATCAGGTGAATTTCGGTACCGATGGCGAAGGCCGATCCCGCGGGCGCTTCCTTCACTCGTTTGATGATGTGGTCGGTCGAACCGATTCCGTCGGCTTTCTGGCAGACCTCCCAGCGGCACTCAGGATGAACGATAACCTGAATTCCGGGATAGGCAGCACGCACCTTGTCGACATGTTCCGGCAGGAAACGTTGGTGCACCGAGCAATGACCCTTCCACAGGATCACCTTCGCCTGCCGCAACCGCTCGGCTGTCAGGCCGCCCTGAATTTGATACGGGTCCCATACCACCATCTCGTCCAGCGGAATGCCACGCGCGAATCCGGTGTTGCGGCCCAGGTGCTGGTCGGGCAGGAAGAACAGTTTCTGATTCCGGCTGAAGGCCCAGTCGAATGCTCCCTTGGCGTTCGATGAGGTGCAGACCAGCCCGCCGCGCTCCCCGCAGAAGGCCTTGATCGCCGCAGTCGAATTCATGTAGGTGATGGGCGTGATGCCGTTGCCATCGTCGTCGGTGAGGCCGAGCCGCACGAACTGCTCCCAGGCATCCTCGACCTGGCCAATTTCGGCCATGTCGGCCATAGAGCAGCCGGCATTGAGATCGGGCAACACGACGGCCTGTCCGGGGCGCGCCAGGACGTCGGCGCTCTCCGCCATGAAATGAACGCCGCAGAAAACGATGTAGCTGCCGTTGGCCTGCGCGGCCATTTGCGACAGCCGGTAGGAGTCGCCACGATAGTCGGCGTAACGCACAACCTCGTCGCGCTGATAGTGATGTCCGAGGATCACGCACTCGCTGCCCAGGGCTTCCCTGGCCGCGGCTATGCGCTCGTCCATCGAATGATCGGGGAGTACAAGATAGTTTTCAAGCGAGCATGACGCCGCTTCCGTAATCGGTGCTGTAGCCATTCTTTTTGTCTCTGCCTTCAGTCCCGGCGACGCGGTTCCGTTGAATCGGAAGAGGCGACCCGGAACGGGGATGTTGAAAGCTGACTCGCGGCTCCAGTAGATCCACACACGCTTGCGCGCCCGACCTACGGGGATGTTGAAGCTGCCAGTTGACGCTTCTTACTTCACTTCATTCGATGACCCGGCTTACAAAACGTTACAAAAACGCGAATGGCTCGATTGCTCGAAGCAGCTCACGTCCTCACAAGGTCCTGTGACAGGCGTCGAATAGCTAATTGTTACGCGTTGATGAAGATTACGCAAGGGGTAGTGAGCAGTTGTCGGTTGTCGGTTGTCAGTTATCGGCTCTTAGCTCTTGGCCTTTAGCCCTTGGCAACTTGTTGTCATCATGCTCTTGTTGTTGTCATCATGCTCTCACCCATTTGGGTGTCATCCTGAGCGGAGGTGTGCGTCTTTCTGCACACCGCAGCCGAAGGACCCCTATAGCTGCAATGCTTGACTAATATTCGACAATTTCAACTCTCATTCCACTTTGTGATCCTGAGCGAAGCGTCCGCTTTGCCGCACAAAACGCGGCTCCGCTCAGGTTGCCAAAGCAGGAACGAGGCTCCGCTCAGCAATGACAAAGCGTAACCGGATGTCGGATTTGTTCGACCGTGTAGGTTCTTGTAGCTTTAGGGTCCTTCGACTCCGCCGCAAAAAACGCGGCTCCGCTCAGGATGACAAAGTGAAACGGGCGCGGCATGAGGCTCGGATGACACCTGTAGCCGAGGGCGCGACATCAGGAAATGATGGAATGGGAGTGATAGCGAATGATGGATTCTGCATCGCGGCTGACCTGACCACTGAGCTCATCCCCCGATATGCACCATCGTTCTCGACGCCGGAATGAATCCCGGCTCGCCGATGTGGTGGCGGGCTTCCTTCTGGTCAACCACTCCGCGGATGAACTCGGCCATGTCGTCGTCGCTTCCGCCGCGCTGCATCAGCGCCGCCAGGTCGTGCTCGCGAACCGAGAAGAGGCAGGTGCGGATCTTGCCATCCGAGGTAACGCGCACGCGGCTGCAATGTCCACAGAAGGGGTGCGATACCGGGGCGATAATCCCGATCTCGCCGACGCCGTCTTCGAAAACATAACGTCGCGCTGTCTCGCTGCCCATCTGTCCGACTTCGCGGAGCGGCATGAACTCAGCCATGCGCTCGAGGATTTCTTCCAGCGGGACCACGATCTCCGGCGTCCACACCCGGTCTTCTTCCAGCGGCATGAACTCGATGAAGCGCACGGACACGCCTTCCTCGCGCGCGAAGCGACCGAACGCCGGAATCTGATCGTCATTGAAGCCGCGCAGGAGAACGCAATTGATCTTCACCGGATCGAGCCCGGCGCGCTGTGCGGCGCGCACCCCGGCAAGCACCCGCTGGTAGCCGTTGGGCACGCGGGTAATGCGCGCAAAGCGTTCGGCATCGACTGCGTCCATGGAAACCGTGACGCGCGACAAGCCGGCGTCGGCTAGCGGCTGCGCCAGGTCGGCAAGCAGATGTCCGTTGGTGGTGAGCGCAATGTCGAGCGGATTGCCGTCGACAGTCCGCAGGCTCGCGAGTTCGCGCACCATCTCGACCAGACCTTGCCGCAACAGCGGCTCGCCACCCGTAAGCCGAATTTTCGTGATGCCGAGACCGGCGAAGACGCGCGCCATGCGCAGGTAGTCTGCAATCGGCATCTCCGGAAACTGCGGCCCATCGCTGCCCGAGCGGCAGTAGACGCACTTGTAGTTACAGCGATCGGTGATGGAGATCCGCAGATCGCTAATGCGCCGCCCGTGCTTGTCGTGTAGGAACATCGCTTTTCGGTGATCGCTCTTCGCTCTCTGCTTTTCGCCACAGCCTCCGTTAGCTCCTTGTCTGGCAAAGAGCGAAAGGCGAGCAGCGAAAAGCGATATTTCATTTGTGCGGGGAAAGGAATGGACACAGCCATGCGGACGCACGCTGTGGTTGTTTCCTTTCCAAGCACGGGAGGCATGGACGTTTCCCTCCACACCCTCGGCCCCGGGAGACTCTCGTCACTCGGGACACCGCCGCCGCAGCCATCGGTATGCCGTTAGGCCGCGGAGGTCGGAAACATTGAACTTTGATTATATGATGCGCTGGCGGTGAGAAAGCCGCAGCAGGAAACAAATGGATCGTCGATAGTCGCTGGTGGATAGAAAGGGCGGTCAGACCGTGCGTAACAACAGCCCGCCCTAGCCGAAATCGGGCTAGAACGGGGCACCCGGATTATGTCTTGGCGACTGTGACCACTCGCCTGCTAAAAGCTAAGAGCTAACGGCCAAGAGCCGGAGGGCTTCAGCCCTCCTTACATCCCTTCGTAATTCGGGCCGCCGCCGCCCTCGGGGGGACCCAGGTGATGATCTCGTACGGATCCATGATGTCGCAGGTCTTGCAGTGCACGCAGTTCGACGGGTTCAGGTGAATCTCCAATCCGCTGGGCGTATCCTTCGCCTCCACCATCTCGTACACATTCGCCGGACAGAAATTCTTGCAGGGGTTGCCGAATTCCTTCACGCAACGCTCGTTGCAGATCGTCGTGTCGTGAATCACCAGGTGCGCCGGCTGATCTTCCTCGTGCTTGGTTCCCGAGTGATAGAGATCGGTCAGCTTGTCGAAGGTAATCTTGCCGTCGCCCTTGGCCGGACCGATGATGTGCTTTTCCGCACCGCCGTTCTCTGGGAGCTGCCGCAACTTCTCCATGCGCCGGTGTCCGGCTTCGTTGGTGTAACGCGCACGCAACCCGCGTCCGCCGGTGAACTGCTGAATGCCGGCGTTCAACATGCCCGACAGGAACCCGTGCTCGAATCCCTGGTGGAAGTTGCGCACCGGCCAAAGCTCCTGCTTGATCCAGCTGTTGTCCACGCGCGCCTGAAACGTCTCCAGCATGGGCAGCGAGAAATCGCCCTTAGCCAAGGCATCGAATGCGGTCTCGGCCGCCAGCATGCCGCTCTTGATGGCCAGATGAATTCCCTTCAGGCGCTGCGAATTCAGGAAGCCCGCTGAATCGCCGACGATCATCCAGCCATCGCCCGCCAACGGCGGGACCGCCCACCATCCCCCGTAGGGCAGCGACTTCGCGCCGTAACGCACCATCTTGCCGCCTTCCAGCAGCTTCGCCACAAAAGGATGCTTCTTGAACTCCTGCAACACGTGTTGGGGATCGATGCGCGGATCTTTGTAGTCCAGCCCGGTCACGAATCCCAGCGAGACGAGGTTGTCCTTCGAACCGTAAATCCAGGCCCCTCCGTACTCGTTGAAGGTCAGCGGAAAGCCCATGGTGTAAATGACTTCGCCCGGAGCGACGCGTCCCGCGGGCAGTTCCCACAGTTCCTTCACGCCGACGCCGTAGGTCTGGGGATTGCGTTCCCGGTCGAGCTGGAAGCGGCCGACCAGCTGCTTGGTCAGCGAGCCGCGCGTACCTTCCGCCAGAATGACGACCTTCGATTTCAAATCGTAGCCGGGCTCGAAGTTGGATTTCTGCTCGCCACTTTTGTCGACGCCTTTGTCGTCGGTGCGAACCCCGCACACCCGTCCAGCTTCAAACAGCAGTTCGGAACCGGCGAATCCGGTGAAGACCGTGATTCCTGCCTCTTCCACCTTGGCGCCCAGCCACTTCACGAATTTGTTAATCGAGATGACGTAGTTGCCGTGATCGCGCATGGGCGGCGGCGTGATCGGAAACTTAAACTTGCCGCCGCGGGTCAGGAAATAGACCGCTTCTTTGACCACCTTGGCGTCGAGCGGCGCTTCTTTCTCGAAATCCGGCAGCAGCTCGAGCATGGAACGCGGATCGAGCAGCGCGCCCGAAAGGCAGTGGGCGCCCACGTCACGCGCCTTTTCCAGCAGGTAAATGTTTTCTTTGCTGAGCTGGCTGTCGGGATGACTGGCATTGTGCTGATCAATGAGCTGCGACAAGCGCAGCGCACAGGCCATTCCTGCCGGGCCACCGCCAACAATGACAACGTCGGCTTCCATCACGGGGCGTTCTACACCCGGGAGCGTCTTACGAAAAACAATCATCAGGCCTATTCCAGAAGAAGGGAGCTTGCAACGATTAATTACCTACACAGCATTTAGGAAAGTATGCCACATTGTCAGAGTTCTGTTCGCGGCACACACTTAGATACGCAGGCCGAAGGAAGCAAGTTCCTGCGTCCACGCAAAGCAGCACCCTGAGCATTTCACTTTGAGGCGATGAAAGCTTCTTAGCCGGCCACAACCGTGCAGAACATCAGGTCCCCGAGGACAACATTGACAAACTACAGGATGGATAAGGGTTCCAGCTTCCGCTAAGCGCCCTTCGCTTTCTTCACCTCTTCGATTAACGGTGGAACAATGTCAAATAAATTTCCCACCACGGCGATGTCCGCGATCTCAAAAATCGGAGCCTCGGAATCTTTATTCACCGCAATGATGGTACGCGCCCCTTTCATTCCCACTACGTGCTGAATCGCGCCACTGATGCCTAGGGCAAGATAAAGTTTTGGCGCCACCGTCTGGCCCGACGACCCTACCTGCCGGTCCATGGGCAGCCATCCCGAGTCGCAGATGGGACGCGACGCCGCAATCTCGCCGCCCAGAGCCTCGGCTAACTGCTTGGCGATCTCAATATTCTTCTGCTCCTTGATCCCGCGGCCAACGGCCACAATGATCTCCGCCTGCGTCAGGTCGACTGCCTGCTTGGCTTCCTTGAAAGGCGCTTCAGGCTTGTTACGTACAACTCCATCGGCAACTTCGACGTTCACGGTCTCGACCGGTGCAGCGGCATCGCCCGCCTGAACCTGATCGCCCCGGAAAGCGCCATTCTGGAAGGTCGCGAAGTACGGAGCATCGCCCACGAACGAAACGTCCGCCGCAAACTTGCCCTGAAACATCTGGCGGGTGAACAGCAACTTTCCGCCTTCATACTTGTAGCCCACTGAATCGCTGATGAGCGCACGATTCAAAGCCGCCGCCAGCTTGGGAGCGAAGTCGCGCACCTGGTAGGTATGCGGCATCAGCATCAGCTTCGGCTGTTTCTGTTCGATGAACTGCTTCAACGCCGCCACGAAGCCATCCGGCGTATACGGCTCCAGCTGCGACGATTCCAGGTCGTACACCTTGGCGACCTTCGTCTTGGCAATCTCGTTCGCGATTTCGCCGACGCCAGCGCCGGCAACCGCCGCTTCCAAGCGTCCAGCCGGTCTCGGCGGCCAGAGCCTGAGCTCCGGCCAATGTCTCCATTGATACACGATTTAGTTTGCCTTCTCGTTGCTCAACGACAACCAGGATGGTATCTGCCATTAAGAGTCCGTTCTTTCAGTAATTAGCTAAAACCGCACTTGGCATTTGGCACTCAGCAAATTTCTGCCGACAACGTACACACGCATCACGCGCTTCGACTGCTAAGACGCCAGTCGCGAACATCAAACCGAGAGCCACGAGCCTTGGCTCAGCGCTAAATGCTAATTGCCAAGTACCGCTTTTCGCTCAGGCCACCCGGTTGTTCTCGGACTCGACCTGGGCTTCCTGGCGCGCGGTTCGCGCGATATCGCGCTGCCCCAGCCGGGTTGCGCCAACCGCATGGCGATAGCGCGTTCCCATGAAAATCAGAACCAATCCAATCACGCCCTGGATGGTCAGCCACACCGGCCAGAACATGGAGCCGTCCCGCAGGCTGCTGAAGAAGAAGATGCCCAGCATGGAATCCATCCACAGCAGGATCCAGCCCACGGTCAGCATGATCGTGCCCAGCTGACGGTTCTCAACGGTGTTGTCAATGGCAACCTGATCGCGATCGAATCCTGGCATAAAGAGCAGACTCCTTTTCAGAAATGGTCTTACCCAGTTTGATGCCGTATGAACAGCCAGCAACTAGTAACTAGCAGCTAGCAATTAGCGAAAACCGCTGAATCGTCTGCTCTGAGATCGTTTTGCACGGCAACATCAGAAAACTCATTTCAACAATTGCGAAACGTGGCACACCGTTCTCTGCACGTCCTAGTTGCTAGCCGCTAGCTGCTGCCTTACAACACCCGCACTTCGTTCTTCAGCTTCTCCACCAGCTTCTTCGCTACCTCCGCCGGCGGCCCTTCGATTACTTCCGTCTTCTTCGTCTTCTGCGGAATATACAGCTTCTCAATCTTCTGCAGGTTGTCGCCGAGGGCGGCCTTCACCTCGTCGAAGCTCACCTTCTTCAGCGGCTTGTTTTTGGCCTGCTTGATGCCGATGAGCGTCGCGTAACGCAGTTTGTTGATGCCCGACTGGATGGTCAGCACCGCCGGCAGCGGCATGTCGACAAACTGGAAGAAGCCCGCCTCAAGTTCACGCTTCACCCGGATGCCGCTGTCGCCCTTTTCGATTTGCATGATGATGGTGGCGTGCGGCCAGCCCAGCAGCTCGGCCAGGATAACGCCGGTCTGGGCGAATCCGAAGTCGTCGGACTGCAATCCGGTAAAGATAAGGTCGAAGTTCTCTTCCTTAATGGCAGCAGCAAAGGCTTTAGCTGTATTGAAAGCATCGAGTGTAACGAAGCCGTCCCCCTCCAGGTGGATGGCCCGATCAGCGCCCTTGGCGAGCGCCTCGCGCAAAACCTGCTGCGAACGCGCCGGACCGCTGGTAATGACCACGACTTCCCCGCCGTGTTTTTCTTTCTGGCGCAAGGCCTCTTCCAGGGCGTAGGCGTCGGGCTCGTTTACTTCGTAGGAAACATCCTCGCGAATCCACGTGCCGCTCTCGTTCAGCTTGAGTGGGGCATCTTTCTGCGGGACCTGCTTCATGCAGACCAGGATCTTCACCAGTACTCCTCGTTCCAGGTTCTATGTGTGCTGATTTACAGTACGAAACCCGCAAGTATAAATGAGCGGTGGGTGCGATGGGAAACGCTGAACGAGGACAGGTCCGAAATTGGGAAACAGTTGATTCACCACGCCCACCGCCTGTCATGAATCCCCCATTCGCAGTTGCCATCCTGGGCGTAGGCGCGCCGCTTTTGCGCGCGCGAGCCGAAGAGCCTGCCTGAGCGCAGCCGAAGGGATCCCTGCGGCTGGAAAGATCTGCAGCCATAGCGGTCGCTCGGCCGCATTCGATTGCAAACACATTCTCATCCCGCTCGGGATGACACAGCGAAAATCTTGCCCTCCAAGGTAATATCCCTTGACACGTATATACGTCTTGACGTATATACAGATTGTGGAATCCATATTCGAAATCATTGCCGAACCGAATCGCCGCGCGATCTTGAGTCTGCTGGTCTCGTCCCAGCAGTCGGTAGGAGAGATCGAGCGTCAACTTCGCATGTCGCAGCCGACCGTGTCCAAGCACCTGCGCGTGCTGCGCGATGCGGGTTTCGTGGAATCCACGGTGGACGCACAGCGGCGTCTCTACCGGCTGCGACCTGAACCACTTCAGGAGCTGGAGGCGTGGCTGGCTCCCTTCCGGCGGTTCTGGTCCGCTCACGTGGATGCTCTTGAGCGCCACCTCGACCGCATGGATCAACCAAAATCAACGAAAGCAAAACCAACGAAAGGACGACGCGGCACCAACCGCGAACGTAGCAAAGGAGACAAGAAATGAAGATCAAGCTGACCAGCGTATATGTGGACGACCAGGAAAAGGCACTGCGCTTCTATACCGAAGTCCTGGGCTTCGTGAAGAAGGGCGATTTCAGTCAAGGCCCGTATCGCTGGCTGACCGTGGCCTCGGCCGAAGACCCGGACGGCACCGAGTTGCAGCTGGCGCTCAACAACAACCCCGCTGCCAAGACTTATCAGCAGGCGCTCTTTCAACAGAATCAGCCTGCGGTCATGTTCTTCACCGACGACGTGAAGGGCGACCACGAGCGGATCAAGGCTCGCGGCGGAGAGTTCACGATGCCGCCCACCGATGTGACCGGGTCGACCATCGCGATGCTGAAAGACACCTGCGGCAACCTCATTCAGCTCACCCAGCTGGCACGCTGGTCAGGCTAAGCATGTGGTCTTGAGGGCGACGGCTTCCTACCGTCCTTAAATTCGCACCATTTTCGATGGCGGCTTTGACCGCCAGGCCTCCAACAGAGGCTCCACTGCAGCAAAGGCAAGACGAAAGTATGAGCAACCATAAGAAGGAATTGTCACCAGCCCTACGGAGCGAGCTGCTCGCAGCATTGAAAGCCCGCTTTGAGAAAAACATGAACCGCCATAAAGGACTTGAGTGGACCAAAGTGCAGGCGAAGCTGGCAGCTAATGCTGAGAGCCTGTGGTCTCTCAGCGAAATGGAAAGAACTGGCGGTGAACCGGATGTTGTCGGCCAGGACAAACAGACGGGCGAATACATTTTTTATGATTGTTCAGCGGAAAGCCCGAATGGGCGCAGAAGCCTTTGCTACGACCGTGAAGCGCTGGAGTCGAGGAAAGAAAATAAGCCAAAAGATAGCGCTATGAATATGGCGGCCGCCATCGGCATTGAGCTTCTGACGGAGGAGCAGTATCGAGAGTTGCAGAAGCTTGGAGCTTTCGACATAAAAACGTCGAGTTGGGTGAAGACTCCTTCCGATATCAGAAAACTCGGCGGCGCGATTTTTTGCGATCGCCGCTACGACACGGTTTTCGTGTATCACAATGGTGCGGAATCTTACTATGCCGCCAGGGGCTTTCGTGGCTCGCTAAGGGTGTGAGTTTTGACCCGCCGGCTCATCAAACAGTCGATGCGGCCAAGGATGGTTTCCGCGCTCATGCAGCTACGCACTCTTCACGCTAGGAGAAGACGGTGACCGATCTCGCGCAGTACGAACCAGGCCCGGCCAGCGGGGCGCAAATACGAAAGGACGGGGACAAGTGGACACTGATTCTCGTCCGCCACCTGCGGCACTCGCCCGAAAAAGTCTGGCAGGCGATAACCGATCCGGTGCATCTGCGCGAGTGGGCGCCTTTCGACGCCGATGGCAACCTGGGCACGGTTGGAAGCACGGTAAAGCTCACCTGGGTGGGAACCGGGGCGACGATCGAAACCCGGGTAACACAAGCCGACGCTCCCGAGGTGCTTGAGTACGGCGATATTCGCTGGGAACTCGAAGCCACGGGCGATGGCACGCGCCTGACGCTGTGGCACAGCATCGATCGCCGCTTCATCTCGTGGGGGGCTGCTGGCTGGCACATCTCTTTCGACGTTCTGGATCGGCTGCTCGGCGGTGCGCCCATCGGCCGCATGGCCGGTGGCGATGCCATGAAAGTCAACGCTTGGCAGCGATTGACCTCCGAGTACGCACGGCAGTTCGAGGTTGAAGCCCCCAACTGGTCGGCCAAGCCAGACCGAAAGTAGTAAGGAGGTCCAGTTGAACTGGAACAAATGGATTCGGCAGAGCCACCGCTGGCTGTCCGTAGTCTTCACAGTGGCCGTCATCATCAACGGCGTTACCGTGGTTCAGGGGAAGTACAACAACCGGCTGGGTCTATCGGCGGTGGCCATACTTGCCTTACTCCTGCTCAGCGGTCTGTATTTGTTTGTGCTGCCGTACGCCGGCAAGTGGCGCAGGACGACGCACAGGCTGAACGGGCAGCCGAGTTCACGACAGGTGGGCCGGGTCGGCGGTCCTCAAGGCAGGAGCCGCTGGCGTGTGCCGTACCTATGCAACACTGTGTCATCCCAACCAGAGCGGAGGGACATGCTTTACGCAACGGAAGGATACCCGCCCCTTGTCCCGACAAAGCGCCGTCCCACCGTTGAACGATTCTAGGTGCGGATTTTTGTCCCGTAGTCCAGGCTGGCATACCAACTACCCCGCCCCTGCGGCGTGAGGTCCAGGAAGTGCCACATAGGAGTGAGCAAATCAATGCCACGCTCCTGAATGTCGGCCGCCATTCTGGGATGCGCGCTGTAGAAGTGCCGCACGACACCCTTAGGGTCACGAGTGAAAACGGAAATTGTCGAGTCCTGAGCGCCGTCGCGGTCTTCGCTGCCTAAATCGTATTTGAACGTGTTGTTGCCGGCGCTGAGGAGCCGCAGCCTGTCCCAGCCCCGCTCGCGAGCGTACGCGCGCAACGTCGGGAGATCGGCGGCAGCCACCACGGCGAAGTCAAGATTCTGAGCAAGATGGTGGGCGACACCATTCGCACCGTCGAGCCACGCAGTACACATGGGGCAAGCCTTGGTCTGCTTCTTTCCGAACATAAAGTGATAGATGACCAGCGAGCGGTTGGGCTGGGTGAACAGTTCGCTGAGGCGAACGGAGCGCACAGGCGCATCGCCGGCGTTGAGGTCGCGTGGACCTTCTTCAAATGAATAATCCTGAAGCGGAGCTCCCTCGGGAAGATTACGCCGTAGCTCAGCGACGCGTTCGCGCCGCAGCATGAGCTCGATTTCGGCAAGGCGAAGCTCCTCACGCCGGGCCAGATACTCGGGGGATTCGTTGGTCAAGTTGGTTTGGCGATACGTTCCGTCCACTACGGTATTAACTATGCTCGACGATGTGTGAGCCATGCGCGCTGCCTCCGGATGTGTTTTCTATCCCCGCGAAACAGTGATGAGATGCAATCGGCGGCCGGGCGGAAGCCGCCCGCCAGCACGCTGGAGTGCGGTTTGTAACAGCGGCCGGTGCGTGGGAACAGTGCAACTTCCGGAGCTATGCCTGTAGCAAAGTGGGTTTGGTTTAAGAGTCGTGTCGGGAATGGACGTTGAGGGTGAGGTATTGCGCCGCGCTACTCTCCGATTCGCGCTACCATTCCCAAATGCTCTCACGCCTGGGTCGCTGGGGCTTTGCGGGACTGTTTCTGGTTAGCGGCATCTTGCACTTTGCCAAGCCCGAGCCCTTCGTCCGTATCGTGCCGCCCATGTTGCCGCGTCCAGGAGAACTCGTCATGATCAGCGGCGTTGCAGAAATCCTTGGCGGCATCGGTCTGCTTATCCCGCGAACCCGCCGTGTGGCAGGCTATGGGCTGGCGCTTCTGCTCGTCGCGGTGTTTCCGGCTAACCTCTACATGGCTGTTGCCCACGTGACGTTTCCGGGCGTGCTGGGAAACCGCTGGCTTCAGTGGCTGAGGCTACCGCTGCAAGTCCCTTTAATCTGGCTTGCCTTGCACTACGCCAAAGCGGACTCATCATTTACCGCCGCGCTTCCAGAGAAGCTTCAACACTTGTAAGAGACTTTCCCGCACAACGCTGACTGCAAATTGATTCCCTCTTTACCGTAAAGCCGAAAGCTGTGCGATGGCCGCTGCTGCCGTGAGCTTCACAACAGCTTGCTGGTCGGTAAGTCCCAGGGCCATGTCCGTTATCAGGGAACGATCACCACGATGGGCCAGTGCGTCGTAAGCCGCAGAGCGAATCACCCATTGATTGTTGCCCGTCGCCGCGATCAGCGCTTTACCCGACCTGGGATCGGGATCCTTGGCCAGCATCTTCAGAGCAGTGGCCTCAACCACGGTGGCGTTCGCTCCGCTGTCGTGAATCGCCTTAAACGCTCCAAAACCGATACCGCCAAACGGCACAAAGCCGATGCCCTGTTCAAACGCCGTTTCCGCCAGGTCCTTGGGATTATGCATAAGTTGATTCAGCTTGGCCTGCTCGGAAGCCACCAGACCCTGGCCCGACTTTTCCTTGCCGGTCGCGACCGCATAGTAGGTGTCGTAACCTTCCTCATTGTTCATCTCTACCAGCGACTTTGCGGCCGCCATGATGACCGCCGGCTCCTTGTCCTTCAGTGCCTGTTGCAGGGCGGGAATCGAGCCAGGCGCTTTCAGCGTTCCCAGTGAAGTGGCAGCAGCGGCACGGACGTCGGCGTTCTGGTCCTGGAGTGCGTGCTCGGCCATGGTGATGGCCTTTGGATCGGCGGTGATCAAAGCCAGAACGGTAACGGCGGACACTCGTTGCTGACTGTTCGTGTTGTTCAGGCCGTCCTGCAAGATGCTCCAGGCCAGCTGTTGCGGCGACTGAGTCTGTGCCATTCCGGCTACGGATAACAACAAAGCGGCAAAGACAGCAAGAATCGATTGGTTCATGACTTCCCTTCTGCATTGGGCGCAGGAATGCGAGCGCGGAAGATTTAAGGGTCGCCCTAGATTACGCTGGAGCAGCACCGATACGGTAGTAACCAGTCGGTGAACTTGAAGATCGGAAAACGCTTCGATGCGTATCTCCTGGCGAATCTACCGGCACCCATTTGTCCGCAGGACCGATAGCTTTCCACTTTTGGGTTACATAAGCAGGTTCGGCCATCCTTCCTTGTTGGAAGTTTGGCAGGACGAGTTATTCTGTTGCTCACCGAAACCCCACACTCTGTCAGGAGGCTCGAAGTGTTTATCTGGCTGCGTTTTTGTCGTTCTGTGCGCGTCGTGTTACTGGCTGCTATAGCAGTCTTTGCTTTCCTTGCGATTGCGCCGGTGCTGCGCGCCGCCGACGACAAGCAAGAGTTCGATAACTACAAGATAAGGGCCGATCTGTTCTGGTTCTATTCGAATCCGTCCGGCAATTTTCAGGGCACGGGCGCTAGCGATGTTATCGACATCGACAAAGACCTGCAGTTCAACAGCTATTCCACGTTTAGCGGATTACTGGACTGGAAATTCACGCATAAGAACCACCTGACGCTGGCGATAAGTCCGTTCCAGCAGTCGCGCAATGTGGTGCTTGATCGCACGGTCACGTATCAGGGCCAGACCTACAATGTGGGAGCCACGGTCAACGCCAATCTCAAGGCCAATCTCTACGCCCCGGGGTACGAATACGACATCATCCGCCGCCGCCGTGGTCACATTGGAGTTGGCGTGCAGCTGGACCTGTTCGACACCAAAGCTACGCTCGCGGCAAAGGCACAGGTAACAAATGGAGGGACCAACCAGGACGCTGCTTACGGCAGCGCGTCTCTGCTGGCGCCCATACCCGTAGCCGGTCCGCAATACCGGCTGTACCTGACCAACTCGCCGCGACTTTTTGTCGAAGGCAATCTTTACGGTATGTACTTGTTCGGTTACGGCAACTTCATCTCGACGGCGAACGCTCTGGGTTTGACGCTCAACAAGCATTTCAGTGTTAACGCCGGCTACTCGCTCGGCTCGCGGCTGGTGGTTAACAACAACTCTGCCGACCGCATCGGCATTCATTTAATCCAACAGGGCGCGCTGGCTGGAGTGGAAGCGTCCTTTTGACGAAACGACCACGGTCGAACAGAGATGTCGTATTGCTTCCCGTCTCCGTGATGGATGGTCCCACCAGCTTCTGGAGGATGACGATGACTCGCCGTCTCACGTCTCGCTTGCTGTCCGCAGTGGCTTCTCTTGCGATTCTTCTTACGGCCTTCCCAGCGCGTGCCCAGACCGATCCCTTGCCGGGTTGGAATGACGGTCCAGCCAAGCAAGCGATTCTTACTCTGGTTCGCACCACCACCGATTCCTCAAGCCCAAGTTTCGTGCCGCCCGGCAAGCGTTTCGCCACCTTCGATCAGGATGGGACCATCTGGGTCGAACATCCCATGTACACGCAAATGGTGTTTGCCTTCGATCGGGTCGCCGCTCTCGCTCCGCAGCATCCTGAGTGGAAGACGACGGAGCCGTTTAAAAGTGTGCTGGCGGACGATAAGGCAGCGATGTCCAAGTTCACTTCCAAGGATTTCTTGGCCATCTTTGTAGCGACGCACACGGGCATGAGCGTCGACGCGTTTCAGCAGACAGCGCGTGACTGGCTGCGCACGGCCAAGGATTCCCGCTGGCATCGCCCCTATACGGAATTAATCTACGAGCCGATGCTGGAGGTGATGAAGTATCTGCGCGCCAACGGCTATCGGACCTACATTGTGACTGGCGGCGGGCAGGACTTCGTGCGCGTCTATTCCGAGCAAGTGTACGGCGTTGTACCGGAGCAGGTCATTGGTTCAGCGGTTGCCACCAAATACACCTATGACAATGCTGGAGCGGGCATCCTGATGCGCCCACCGGAGTTGTTGCTGAACAACAATTTTTCCGGCAAGCCCGAGGATATCTACCTGTTCACCGGCAGCCATCCGCAAGCAGCCTTCGGTAACTCGACCGGCGATCAACAGATGCTGGAATATACCCAGGCAGGCCCGGATGCACACCTCATGATGATCGTCCTGCACGACGACGCGCAACGGGAGTACGCCTATGGTCCGGCCGACGGCCTTCCTCCGAGCGATGTCGGCACATTCACTCAGGCACTGTACGACGAGGCCAAGTCAAAGGGCTGGATCGTGATCAGCATGAAGCATGACTGGAAGCAGATCTTCGCATGGGAGAAGTAATGCAGACACACTAAGCTCACTCAGCGCCTCGTCACCTCGCGCATCGTATAATTTCCCGACTGCCAAACATTGTTTCGGCGTTGAAGAATTATCCCAAGGGAGAGCTGTGGCCGGATTCTGCATCAGGGTGAACCGAGGTGTCGAAGCCGGCGCGCGCGGTCTGCGACTAGTCGATCTCGGCGAATCGACCCAATCCGATACGTTTCAGCTCGACAACCTAACCGCCGCCTGGATTCGCCCTCCAGATAACACTCACCACTGGGTACGTCGAACGCCACAGAGTCTGCTGTTCATCGAAGGCGCACCAGACCGTCTGCCGCGCGAATCCGAATCACTCTCAGAATGGCTGCCCGGCCGGTGGGGCAGCTTTCGCGGTTTCGAGATCAGCGGCACAGCGCAACAGCCGCCGCAGATCACTGCATTCGTGGACGCTGTCTGCACCCGGCCAATTTTCTATCGCGCGACGGACGATGAACTCATCATCGCGGACAAGCTCGCCACCATAGCGCTTAATACTTCGGATCAAGCTGGACTCAACTGGGACGCGGTTCTCGAAGCCATGTTGCTGGGCTCGGTCTATCGCTATAACCTGACCACTCTGGCGGGCGCCGAAGAATTGGCTCCCGGCGAAAGCATCGTCTTCCGCGGTAATAGAGTGGTTGCCCGCCACACCAACCAGATGCCGGAAGACGATGCCACATCCGCATCGGAAGTACGCGCCGACCCTGAAGGCGCTCTAACCCGCGCGCTACAGCGGAGTGTCGGCGAATGCTGGGCCGATAACAAGGCCGCTTTGCTCCTCAGCGGAGGCCTCGACTCCCGTGCCATCCTTGCGCTCGCAGGGGCTAGCCGAAAAGCGGTCACGCTCGAGATGAGCGCGCGGGAAACGGAAATTGCCAAGCAAATCGCCGAAGCCTGTGGCGCGAAATTCATCGCACTTCCCTTTCCGGCCGACGAGTGGCTGCGCCGCGCGCAGCAGGGCTTTTGGATCGCCAACGCCACTCGCGATATCGAGTTCGTGAACGACATCGGCCTGGGCAAGCGTCTCGCTCCGTACGGCATTCAGGCCATCGCGCACGGCTACCTATTCGACACCATCCTCAAAGGCTGGCTGATTCGTCCACTGCATCAGCACGTCGACCTTTCGCTCACGGTGTTGGGCAAGATGGGACCGGCAGGTGTGCACTTCCGTGACACCACCTCTCGCGCATCGTTCAATGCCGATCAGGATGTTCTGGGGCTTCTCAGCAAGGACGGTGCCCGTCAGGCGATCACACATCTGCGCGACACGGCTGAGTCGCTGAAGCCAGTCAGCGACGGCCGCTTCGACATCACCTTCGAGCGCCACATTCTGGGATGGGTTTCCAAGCAGGTCCATTACGGCTGTTATCTATCGTGGATGGAAGCTTTCGAGCTGTCGTCCCCAGTCTTTCATCCGGCGTTGTGGAGCTGGTATCGCCACAGCAGCGCCGAAGATCGCTATCTTGGCCGGGCTTATCGGCGCGCGTTAGTAGCCTTGCAACATCCGGTCTTCGCGATTCCCGACGCAAACACCGGTGCGCCGATCAGCCTTCCTAAAGAACGCTGGACAGATACCGCACAGGATCGGCTTTGGTATCGGGCGGCGCGAAAGATCTGGCGAGGCGTGCGTAAGGATCGTCAGCCGCCATACACAGATAAACGCTGCGCAAGATTCCGCAGTCCCGAAGGCCGTCAGCTGATGGAATTCGGTATCGAGACGCTGCGAACAAATCCTTTATTCGACGCGGCTGCGTTGGAGCGCGCCTTCCGCGACTTTTCGCAGGGCAACGACCGCCCCTTCGAGCCGCTACTGACCATCGTTGGCGTTGCTCAGTGGTACGACTTGGTGTCGCGAAGCAAGGCCTACTCCGCGCCGCAGATTACCGAAGTCGCGGGTTCCTCCGATTCTTAGGATGATAGATCTAAATTATCGGCCAAGTAGCGACGCCTTAATGCTCTATTAGTCACCATGAACCGGGCAGAATGCATTATGGGATGATCTGCCAGGCTATGCCTGCTGCGTGTGATCCGCCGTCGGTGCTGGTTCCGTACAAGTTGCCGCTCGAGTCGAAGGTGACTCCGGCGATTGGAAGAGCTTGCTCACGCGTAAACTCATAGAAACGGGTGTAGGTCCATCCGTTACCCGACGGACTCAGCTTGAACACTTCACCAAACCCCTGGCCTCCTACGCTGCCTGTACCCCACAGGTTTCCCTCTGCGTCGAGAGTTGGCGTGTCGCAAGGGCTGCTCGTTAGAACTTGCCGCTTACTGATCTCCCAGCCGTCACTCGAAGGTGAGAGTTCGTAGGCTTCACCGCCGTCGCCTTCACAACCCGTCGTGCCATAAATATTTCCCTGTGCGTCCAAAATAACCCCGCCGACGGGATCACCGTTATCTGCCTCGCCGAAACTATACAGCGTGGATTGCGTCCAGTCCGAGCCTGATGGTGAAAGTTTGTAGACCACTCCGCCGCCATCCCTACCACCGATTTGAGTAGTACCGTAGAGATTACCGTCATTATCAAAGGCCACGCCGCTAAATGGAAAGCCTCCGTCGTTGTCGCAGGTGAAGTTCCAAAGCACGCTTTCCGTCCACCCTCCGCCTGAGCGACTGAGTTTGAAGACCACACCGCATCCGAAAGCGCCTTGGAACGGCGTTGTTCCGTAAATATTGCCAGCATTGTCGAACACCAGAACGTCTGCGTCGGGACCGCTGTCCCCAATGCCCCCACCGCTGCCACCGGTGAAGGTGTACAGCGTAGTTTCTACCCATGGACACTGCACCGCCCTGCAGACCACGGCCGGCGGTCGCAGATTATAGACAGTTCCGTACCCGTCTCCATGGTTGGTCGTCGTGGTGATGCCGTAGAGGGTCCCATCAGGACCGAAGGTGAGATTCGAGGCGGGATAGCATCCATCCGAACCTCCCTGGAAGTCGTAAAGTTCAGTCGCAATCCAACCCGAGCCGGCACGAGACAATCGGTATGCCGTGCCACATCCGAAGTTTCCTCCGCTACTGTTCGTACCGTAGAGTCTCCCCGCCTGGTCCGTGACCAGCCCCGATGCGGGGCTCCATCCGAGACTTCCGGTCTGGTTGAAAGCGGCGAGGACATTCAACGTTTGCGTCTGGGCAGCAGGGGGCGTCGCCAAGCACAGGATGACGAGGAAAAGCCCAACTGACAGGGGGTTTAAGCCGATGCGGAAAAGTGAAATTGGAGAGTGGTCGTAGGCTTCCATCGCGGTCCTCCTGAAAAGCGCGGTGATTCTGCGCCGCTCTTCGGAGCCGGTCAACTTAATTGCAGCTTACGATCTAACAGTCTGACAGCGCGAGGGTTGTATAACGACATTGGCGTGCCGCCAGGCGCGACTGGGACTACATGCCGCTCAAATCGGCTCGCCACGAATTACCATCGCACAAGCAATCAAAGTTTATCTGAGCAGGACAGTATCAATTGTTCTTGGGCTTCCGCATTCGTACCAGCTTGCGCGTCCCCAACCCTTCAAACTCCGGAGGTGGCTCGTTGAAGCGCTTCCAGAAATTGGTATCTTTCATCAGTTCCACGCAGATAGGCAGGTGTCCGTCGTGCGAGAAGATGGCTCCTCCTGGCACAAGCCTCGGATAGATATACGTCAGGCACGTTTCCAGCGAATCGCGGAGATCCACGTCAACGAACGCGACCACGACCGGCTCAGCCAGGCTCGGCATCGTCTGATCGAACCAGCCACGAATAAACTCACACACTTCCAGCGCACCGTAGGCGCCGACGTTCTTCTTCACTTCGTCGAGCGCGCCGCTATATTCGCCCTGCGAGAAGCGAGCCTTCTCCGCTTCGTCGACATCGGGCAGACCTTCGAACGAGTCGTACACCAGCAGCTTTCGGTTGATCAGTTTGGTTGCGAGGCTCAGCTTCGCCGTACTGCCACCTTTAAAGCATCCTGCTTCCAGCACCACACCTGGCGTGCTCGCAGGCACGCGCAAAATCTCGCTAACAATGGCGACTGCTTCCGAATGGGTATGCGCGCAGCGAAGTTCCTTGTGCGCCACTTCCATCTGATCGGCCAGTTGTTTGCGAACCACGCGCGAAAATGGCAGACGCGGATCAAACCGGAGCACATCCAGCGGAACGCTGCGCTCTTCGTCCACGAAGTAGTAATGAAACTTGCGCTTAGCGTCCAGCACGGACTTGGGTACCAGGGGCCGAATTGTGTCCTTCAAGCTTGTGCTCATGTGTTTGTTCCAACGGAAGAGGAGGTCGCGACGCTTATTCTACACTGCTCGTCACTAAGGCGAACGCTGCGAAGCGCGCGGGTTAACTCTCTTTTTCCGCGTCGGCGTTCCAGATAATTCTTGTTGTATTCTTATCTCTGGAAAGCGGCTTTCGCTGCGGCGGCGTACGCACCCTTACCCGGCGCATTGCAGACAGATCATTGGTTCACCATTGAGACTGACCCATCCACAACTATCTTTGATGAACGAGCCCTCAGGAGCTACATGGCAGCCTTGCGCCAGCTGTTAAAACCAATTGTCACTCCCCTTGTGCATCCGTTTCGCGGTTCGGTGACGTGGGCGTGCCAGCGGGGCATTTTGTCATCCAGGGCGCGCCGCTTCTTTCCCTGGGGCTGGGTAACGGAGCCGTTCACCATCCACGGCGACGGTTGGAGCTGCCGCTGGTTCCCAACCGACTTCGATACCGTCGGCCACCGCATTTTCTGGTCGGGCTTTCATCAATGGGAGAAGGAAACCGTACCCGTCATTCTTGAAAATCTTCGCAGTGCGCGATGCTTCATGGACATTGGAGCTAACTGCGGCATTTATACAGTTTTAGGCTGCACATTGAATCCACAACTTAAAGCTGTGTCGATCGAGCCCGTCCCCAAGATCTATGCTGCGTTGAAGAACAATGTTGAGCGAAACGGATACTCTCCCAGGGTGCAAGTCCTGAACCTTGCGGTAGGCGATCGCAACGGCGTTGTCCCCTTTCACGAAGCCGAAGACGCAACCCAGGGCAGTCTTGCCGAGCAAGGTTACGCCGGCCAAAAGGGCAAGCTGATTCAGGTGAGATGCACCACTCTTGACGCTCTCGTTGACGAGTTGAAGATCGAGCCTGACTTCCTGAAGATCGACGTTGAAGGTTTCGAGCACGCCGTCGTCAAAGGAGCTGTAGAGGTTCTCAAACGCTTTCGGCCGCGTATCGTGCTGGAGGCGAATCCGACCGACCCGGCGGACGTAGTGACAGAAGTGCTTTCCGCGGCTGGCTACAATTTCTACAACATTACCGACAGTGGTCCGGTGCAGCGCCCCGCCGTCGACCCCGTGCACGAGTTTCGAAACTGGCTGTGCGTTCCGGCTTAGACCTTCCGTCGTCAGGCGCTCCTCATACGCGCCCACGATGTGCGCACGACCGACGTGATCTTTTCTTTCGTCAGCATCTCCGAACCCGGCAGCCGCAACCACATCACACCGGCGGCACAAATTCCGACAATCGTTAATCCGACAACGATAATGCGCGGGATCAACCAATGGGGACTAATCAGGTTTCGCAAGACGTACGCAACCAATGCTGCCACGGCAGTAATCCCGATCACCTTAAACAGGTCGTAGTACAAACGCAGGTCGGCGAATGTCGCTTCGACCACCCGGGTCGCCTTCCACGCAATCAGCATGCGCTCGATAATCTGGGCCGCCACTGCTGCGATGGCCGCGCCCATCATGCCGTAATGGCGCACCACCGGGAACAAAACCAGGAAAAGTCCTCCAAAGAATACAATGCGCGTGCCGAGGAGGAAGTTACGCAACTCCTGATACGCGCGGACCACTGGATCAAGAAGCAGTACGGTCGTCGGTAACAGCAGCAGTGTGACGAAGAAGATATTCGCGCTGCGTTCGTAAGTTCGGGTATAAAGCAGCACGATAAGATCGTGTCCAGCCAGTAGGAGAATCGCGAACAGCGGAAACTGAAACGTGCCCAGCCGCGTGCTGGCCGAAGCGGTCAGATATCGAATATCCGCCTTGCGACCTTCCTTCTGCAGGGCGCTGATGCGCACGATCATTACTGAGACCACGGATTCCAGCACCAGGGTAAGCAGCGGCACGTCCACCCAACCGACCGCATAAATCGCATAGTCCTTAGGCCCAAGCGATGCGCTGACGAAGTAGTTGTCCAAGTCTTTCTGAATTACCCAAAGCATGCCGAAGGCGCCATACGGCAGCGCATAGGCAAGTTGCTCTTTGAAGAAGGCCCAGTCGAAGTGCGTCCAAAATCGCGGAAACCTCTCATCCAAGTACCAAAACAGCGTTGCGACGGATAGCAGTTGTGTGATCAACGCAGCGACAACGATGCTCCTCACCGAGCGGAACGCCAGAGCCGCGGCGGCGATCAAAATCGCGCGAGCCGTCTGGGTGCCAACGATGAAGATCGTGGAATACTTTACGTCCTGCATCGCGGTGGGAATCTGCTGCACCAGGCTGGAGGTAAGGGTGACCAGCACCAGGAACCCCAGCAGCACTCCCATCGGTTCGAGCGCATTTGTGCGAAACAGCTTCTCGAGTACTTGCGGGTAGGCCAGGATGACAGCCAGCGGGATCCAGCCGGCGATGAAGTTGTAGACGATGATGTTGAGTGCGATCTGGCCGCCGCGCTCCGGATGCCGCGGCATAAAGTAGAAGGCACTCATGCCGACGCCAAAGGTGGCAACGTTGGTGGCAGTAGCCACGAACAGGAAAGCTTCTTTGAAGATGCCGTACTCCGTCTGTGCCATCAGGCGCACCAGCAGCACAGGCAGACCGATATTCAGCATCGCGGCGACGAATTTCGACGCCGTCAGCCAGAACGCCTGAACTGCCAGACGAGGAGGCTGATTAGTTGTAGTTGGAGTGGCCGCCATCCAGAGGATCTCTCTTGATCACGATAGCTGGAACGTGCAAGTAAGTCGATAGCGTGGCAGAGGCAGATCCGCGGCCCGCGCAAGGATCGTACAGAATTCCGGTGACGAAGAATCCATCAGTGATTATTAGTTCCGGCGTCCAGCGCGAGATCTTCTGCAACGTTCTCGTCGCTCTTTCCTAACTCCGCCATCAACCCGTCGTCCGTCAAGTCTAACGGCCGGGAATTCTTCCAATCGCGATGGACGATGGTATGGAGGCGGTCCATAACTTCCTGGTCGCGCACTTCGATACCTAACTCTCGCCTGCTGTCGAAGCTGCCGGGAGCCAGGTTGATGGAACCGATGATGGCGCGGACGCCGTCAGCGAACAGCAGCTTGGCATGGAGCTTCATGCCTTTCAGCTTATGCACCTTGATGCCGACGTCGTCCATAATCCGCATGCCGCCGACGGCTTCCACCAGCTTCTCTTTTTTTAATTTGTGTGGCGGACGAGCCAGCACATGAACCTTAACGCCGCGTTCCCGGGCGCGCACAAGATGCTCAATGATCACCGGATCCTGATAGCGTTCGTTCTGCACCCACAGCGTGTGTTTCGCTTCGTCGATGAACTGCCCGATCCGCTGCCGGCCGTTGCCGATGCACCAGATCATGTGAGAATGTTCGCCCGGAGCAAATGCCTTTCGCTCCCAATCGGCGTCGAAGCACTCTGACACTTCGCATACCTCATGCTCATGTGCTGTCACGACGGCATAATCGCGTGTCTCGGTAAGGTTCTTGGTCTCCCAATTCAGCGATTGGATAAAAGCACAGCGGTCGTCAACGACCATCGATTTCTCGTGGGTTACCTCGAAGGCGGGATTGCTGTCGATGACATCGATACCTGCTTCCGTCAGCAGCTTTCGTGCTTCGTGGTTTTCTTTCTCGCCACTGCGCCGTGCCGGATTCAGCATGATCTTGACCTTCACCCCACGCCGGTGTGCCGAGATGGTGGCGTGCAGCAGTTGCGGATCGGAGAAGAGGAACATCTTGATACGCAGCGACTCGTGGGCATGATTAATGGCGTCGAGAATCGGCCGGGCAGAATCGTCGGGCAAAACAACGAGATAACGAGACATGGGACCCTCTGAGAAAATGACAGAACCATTCCGGTTTTATGCCGAGCAGGCCCGTCACAGTGTTGCCATCATCAAGCCTTCGCCGAGGCAGAGTCAAACTGGGCGTGGTGCAGGCCGGCGTAGATGCGATTTAGAGCCATGAGTTCATCGTGATTGCCGCTCTCAGCGACCACACCATCACTAATCACGATGATCTTGTCGGCATCGCGGATCGTCGCCAACCGATGTGCAATGGTGACCACGGTGCGGCCCTTCATGAGCCGCTCCAGCGCCTCTATGACCAGCTTCTCCGATTCACTGTCCAAGGCTGCCGTTGGCTCGTCGAGCAATAGGATCGGGCTATTACGGACCATTACCCGGGCGATACCCAGCCTCTGCCGCTGCCCGCCCGAGAGAGTAGAGCCGCGCTCCCCTACCATGGTCTCGTAGCCCTTGGGCATGCGCGCGATAAATTCGTCGGCATTCGCCAATCGCGCGGCGTCAACAATTTCCTCGCGCGTAGCGTTAGGGCGGCCAAATGCGATGTTCTCCAGAATCGTTCCCCGGAACAGCACCGTATCCTGTAACACGTATCCAATCTGTTCGCGCAAGGGGTTGACCGCGTAGTCCTTGACGTCGCGTCCGTCGATCTTCACGACCCCGGCTGTGGGATCGTAGAACCGCGGAATCAGGCTGACGACCGTAGATTTTCCACTGCCGGTGGGTCCGACGATGCCGACCATCTGCCCCGGCTGAATGTTGAAGCTGACATCCTTCAGCACCGGCGTGTCCGGGTTGTAGCCGAAGGCGACGTGCTCAAAGGCGATCTCGCCTTTCAGGAAGCGCGGCTCAAATGCATCCTCGCGCTCGGGAAGAATCGTGTCCGTATCGAGGATGGCCCGCACTCGATCGACTCCCACCGCAGCCTGTGCAATGGCATTCGTGGTGGTGGCTAGATCTTTCACCGGCTTGAAAAACTTGTTGAGGTAGGCAAGGTAAACCGTTAACGCACCTACCGTCATCGCCTCTTTCAATATGAGCGCCGCCCCGCGCCACAAGACGATGGCGGTGCAGAAGGCAACGGTGATGGTCACAATGGGCGACAGCAGCGACTTCACCTTGCGCGCCTTCAAAGCTGCGTTCACGGTGGCATGGCTGACCTCGGCCAAGGCGTTTTGTTCCATGTCCTGACGTCCGAACGCCTTGATGACCTGCATCGACTCCAGCCCCTGCTGCACTACCGCGACAATCTGAGATTCTTCTTTGCGAACCTGGTGGGTTGCCGTCTTCACCGCCTTCTTGAAACGCGAGATGAAGAACAGCATGAACGGCGTGACGGCTACCGCGATCAGCGTGAAGTCCCAGTTCAGCCAGAACATCAGGCCCAACATCGACACGATGGTCAGCAGGTCGATCAGGATGTCGAGGGTGGAGGAGGAGGCAAAGTCCTGGATTGTCTCAATGTCAGTGGTTATGGTGCTGAGGAGCGTGCCCGTTTGGTGCGTGTCATAGTAACCAAGCGACAGCCGCTGCAGGTGATGATAGGTCCGCATGCGGAGATCGTGCGCCACCCATTGCCCCACGCTCTCGGTGTAGTAGTTGTCGATGTAGCTAGCCAGAGCGCCAATCAGGGCAATGCCGATGAACGCAAGCGCAGCCAGCCCCGCTACCTGCAGCTTATGTCCGCCGTCCAAAAGCGGCCTGACCAACTCGTCTAATAGGTGTGGAAGTTTCTTGTGGTCGATGACGTTATCGATGATGATCTTGAGCGGCCACGGGCTGGCCAGGCTCATGGCAGTCTCGACCAGCATGGCTGCCAGGATGATTAGGAGCTTGCCGCGGTACGGGCGGATTAGCTCACGAATCAAGCGGATCATGTGGCGCTCCCGGGGTCGATTGGATCAGTCGCGACTTCAGCTGTGGTTGCATTTTCGCCCGAAATCGCTTCTTTGCAAATAGGTAAACGACTGGATCATCCGCCGTAGGGCTCGCCCTTGCAGGCGGCGCCGGCAACCGGCGGCCGCTATGGACCTGGCTCCGCCCCTCCGAGTACTCAGAATAGACGTCCGATCCTGAAAAAGAACTTGTGATGCCCGGTATCGCCGTAAGCGTAGGCAGCTTCGACGGGGCCAAAGATGGTATTGACCACTATGCCCGCCGCTCCGTCTGTCGGGAACCCGGAAGCGTGATTGACCAGTGGGGACTGGTCGTACACCTGGGCCGCTTCGTAGAGTCCGAGGAAGTAAATGCCACTGCCCAGCAGAGGCGGCAGTTTGGCCAACTGCCGGATGTATCCCAGTTGGAACAGGAAGTACTGGTTCATCAGCAATTCGTTCGTGCCATAGGCGACGAGTTCCTGCGACCCGCCCAATGAGAATTGCGGCAGGCCGGTTCCGTAATTGAGAGTTGAGCCTGCGAAGGCGCTCAGAAATACCGACGACGGCTCGCTGATCCGGAAGAAGTTCCGAGAAGCGACTTGCAGCGAGGGGAACTGAGTAGGGGCCTCCGGACTTGCGTTCGTCCACAGGAATTGTGCGTCAAGAGCTTGTCCGGCCCGAGGGATGACCGCGTCGTCCAGACGATCCAGCCTGTATCTCACACTGGTCGCGCCGTATCCGCCGGAGAGCGTCGGTAGTTCGCTACGGTTTCCGATCTCGGGATCAAACCTCTGCCAGCCGCCTTGGTATCCGATTCGCAGCTCTCCGGTAGTTCCGAACTGATATCCCACATCTACTGCGCCACCACCTTCATCGCGGCGGTAGATGGAGATCAGTTTGTTCTCGTTGTATACGTAGAAAGGTTTGTCGTCGATCAACGCTCGCGGCGCGATAAACCAGTGAGTTAGGGGAGTGAAGGGATGGTAGTACTCGGATCTCAGCCCGTATTCCGAAAAGACGATGAAATCGTTTCGCCATTCGGAGCGAAAGCCTCCTACATCCAGAAATGTGACGCGGGCCCCCAAGTTGAACGTTACATTGCTCAAACTTGCACCATCCACCAGAATGAGCGGCCGGACGATCGGCGGGCCATAGGCATTTTCTTCCGTCTTGATCAGCAGGCCCTGCTGGCCATCTCGATCCACCATCTCGTAGCTCAGCGTCGAGAATCTCCCCATTCCCTTCAGGTGCATGATCTCCTGGTCCAGTTCGGAGTAGTCAACGGGCTTGCCGATAACCGGCGCGAACTGCTGCTGAACGCGCGCTGAAAGGTGTCCGTTCACCCCATCTACGGCGACAAAAGTCGGAATTGGGGGCGTCTTGATGCGGCGCGCCGAACGCTCGGCGATGTATTGATTCCATGTGGCATCATCCACCGCGAGTGGCAAGAGTATTTTGGCCTTGGCGGCGGCCGCTTCGTATCCCAGCTTGATAATCTCGTCGGCTTTGTCGAAGCTGAGAGCGTTGTATTTCTGCAGAGGCACCGAGATCAACAGGTCCGCGCTCTCCATGCTCTTGAGTTCGTTCGCGGAGATCATGACCGAGATGGATTGGCCAAGAACGCCGAACGAAGAGAGGTTGGCATTCGGCTCCAATGGCGCCTCGGCCAGGTGAACCGCCAGCGTAATGTCAGCGCCCATCTGCTTGGCCACTTCGACGGGAATGTTTTGTAGCAACCCGCCGTCGGCGTAGATAGCATCCTTGGTCCGCACCGGCGTGAAAATTCCCGGCAGCGACATCGTGGAACGCAGTGCCAGCGATAAAGACCCGCTGCGAAAGACTTTGGGCTTGCCGCTCACCAGATCGGTGGCCACGCAGGCAAACGGAATAGGCAGGTCATTGAAACTCTTGATCTCCGAGTAGGGCAACGCGACCTGGTCGAGAATCAGCGAAACCTGTTGGCCCGAGTTGAATCCCTCGGGAAACTGCACTCCCTTGCGCAACCCGAATTCGAGGCTGTTGGGATAAGCGCGGGCATCTTCTTTTCGGCGGTACGAGAGATCGTCGAACGGCGTCTGTCCGGCCATGACTTCATCCCAGTTAATGCCATTCACCACGTCACGTAGCTCAGCGGCATTGCGTCCCGTGGAATAAACGCCGCCTACCAGTCCGCCCATGCTGGTTCCAGCGATGTAGCTCACGGGAATGTGGTGCTCCTCCAGCCAGGTGATGACACCGACGTGCGCCAGGCCGAGAGCTCCGCCGCCCTGAAGCACCAGGCCAATGCTGGGACGGTTCGTCGTTGGGGTGGGGGCGGCGGTTTGGGAATTCGCAGCCTGTCCGAACACCGTTCCACAGAAAGCAATTGTTGGAAGCAAAAGAAAAGTAAGCCAATTCTTGATTCGAAGGTGCATGGGTTCACCTCGCGTGCGCACATCTGTCGTGTTCGGCGTGGGCGTGGTGCCGTCGTAATCAACGACAGGTAAATCCCAGGCCGGTGAAGAAGTCTGTCAGCGGTTATCCCCGGGAACCACCTTCGGGCCGTACGTGACTCACCGCGTCGGCGATTCCCAGAGAGACATCCAACTCTATTCTTTAGCTCTTCACGGGGTACTCTTTGAACATTTTCGCGACGGCGTCGTTAACCTGCGTGACCAATTTGTTTGGGTTATGCGAAAGGTTCTGCTGCGACATGCCACGCCAAGCCAGTTTCTTATCGGATCCATCAATCAAGTCGACGACCAACTGCCCCTTGTGGACAGTCACCGACGTAGCACCGAAATTTCCATAAGTGATGGGACCTGAAAAGCTGGGATCAAAAGGAGGAATGCCGCCGGTGCCGTTGTAGAGCGGATCGGTCGAGTTAAACGACGTCTCCTGATCGATGGAGCCGTAAACCTGGATGATAAGCCCAGGATTCTCGTCGATCGTTACCTTCTGCAAACCGCGAGCCTTCAGCTCCTGTTCGATAGCTCCGACCACGTTCGCCGCGAGCATCGGGTGGGCCACAGCTCCGTGAGGCGCCCAGGCAAACGTCTTGAACTGGGCGAAATTCATTTGTTTGTCGTAGGTGACACGAACTTTCTGTGCCCACATCGGTGTGACGATGGCTAACAAAGCGGCCACGATTACGAATCTGAATTTCATGAATGCCTCCGGGCTTGATCCGTGTCGGACTGGTACCCGCACGTCCGTCTTCAACCTGAAAACAGACATCTGCAGGTTCACGCTAACCGAAGCGGAGACAAGAAGAAACTACTAAGTTTGTTAGGGATGGGATGAAAAGCTGCCAGTGCCTTGCGGCGGAGGCTACCGCGGCAGCGATAACTCAGCCGAGCTAAAACGGCCCCCGTTACTGGTGGCATCGATGGCCTCGATCAGGTCGGAGGATATCCGCGATTTGAAAACGTACCCGGCAGCATCAAGATCGAATGCCGCGTGCACGAAGTCAATGTTTTCATGCACTGTCAGGAAGATGATCTTTGCGCTGCTGTTGCTCTTCCTTAGCCGGCGGAGCACGTCGAAGCCGGTCATGTCGGGCAGTGAGATGTCGAGCAGGATAATGTCGGGCTGCAGCGCAGAAACCTGCTCAAGCAGAGATGTTCCGTCCGACAGCGCGCCCACCACCTCGTACCGCGGCTGCAATAGGTCGAGTAGCGTCTCCAGCACTTCCGGATTGTCATCCGCTAAGACGAGTCGTATGGGACGCACTGGCCTACTCCACTGGCGGCAGGGATTTGCGGAGCGTGGGGGAACACTGCAGATCAAAACGTATCAACGTGGCGTGGGACTGCCTACTGGCAAAAGTACTATTTTCCGGATGTAAAAAAACAATGAAATGCTAGACCGGAGTCATTTGACGCTTGATGGCATACTCCAGCAGTTCCGCATTCGTCTTCACTCCCAAGGTTTCCATCATGCGGTATTTATGGAAGGCAACCGTGCCCGGCTTCAGTTCCAGCACGCCGGCCACTTCCTTCATCGACATGCCTTCCGCCAGCAGTTGTAAGATCTCGCTTTGACGCTTGGTGATGCGCTTCTCATCGGTTCGCGACTTGCCTTGGTTCAGCAGAAACGTTACCGTCTCACGCGCGATCAGGGGCGAGAGATAGGATTCTCCCTGAACCACCTTCCGGATCGCGATTACCAGTTCCTCAGCAGCTGAATGCTTCAACACATAGGCGGACGCGCCACGGCGAAAAGCTTCGGCGGCCACGTCGGCTGCCGAATTCATCGTCATAAAGACCAGTTTGGTTGAAGGCAGCTTTTGCTTAATCTGTTCGCCGGCGTCCAGACCGTTCAGTCGTGGCATGGAAATGTCGAGAACCACGACGTCCGGCCGATGGGTCAGGGCCGATTTCACCAGGCTGCGGCCATCGGTTACCACATCGAGAACCTGGAATTCCGGTTGGAGAAGCGCCTTGCAGGCATCGGCCAGCAGTTTGTGGTCGTCCGCTATAAGAAGCCGTGCTGCTGGTTTGCGTTCCATGCTTTGGAGGGTTGACCCTGCTGCGTAAAGCTATGACAAACGCCACGTCGTGCTGCCCGACAACAGTGTAGCGCTCGACATGCATGATTTACAGCAAAAAGCGGCCACCTCGGTGCGCAACGTCTGAGCTGGCGCGTTCGTTGCTTGGACGCGAACAAGTGACGGCTGAAGGAGTCGACGGATCCTTGCGAAGGCAATCTCCGAATTTCGTCGCTTCGCCGATCGCTCTACTCAACTGCAGCGCAGAAGCCATGTGCTTTTTTCTTGGCGCCAAAGCTAATTGTGTACTCTCTGGATAACAACTCTTTTTATTGCATCGCACATGTATTTCTGCTAGTTATGCAGCCGGATGTTCACGAATACGATTCAGCAGCGCATTTCCAGCGCCTTTGACTAGGCTTTCTGCGATGAGGAGGGGTTGTGCAAAAAAGATCGAATGTTACGAAAACTGTTTTACTGGTAGCTAGCCTTCTGCTGCTAAGCAGCATTCCGGGCCTTGCCCGCGACAAGAACGAGACGATTGACGCCACCGCCTGGGGCACCAGTACTCAAATGGGCAGAAACATTGGCATAACGATCATCATTTATCAGTACTCCACGCCGGCAGACCAGGATCTTTTGGTAGAGGCATTTCAGAAGGGTCAGAATCAAGGTCTGGTCAACACGCTGGAGAAGATGAAGGCGGTCGGTCATATCTCCATCACCGGAACTCTCGGCTACGATCTCAGCTTCATCAAGCTGATCCAAACGCCGACAGGCAGGACCATTCGCTTCGCGACCAACCGGCCTATCCACTTCGGCGAGGCATATTGGGATACCCAGAGCCAGTACTACAACCTGACTGCGGGCGAGATTAACATCGACAACCAGGACAAGAGTAAGAGTGCCGGTGTGCTCTATCCGGCCGCGCAGCTAGCGATCGGTTCAGACGGTCAGATGACTCTCGAACTCAACAAGAATCCCTGGCGCCTGGGCAACATTATCGATTGGGCGGGCACCCCGGGCGAGAACTGAGTTCAGCCGAACAATCGACTCTACTATTTGCAGTCGCGAACCCGCTTGAAACGTGCCGGCTCCGCTGTCAACCCGCTGATCCGATTGACGTTGAAAATTGCGCGAGGAGCTTATGAAAATTCAGCGCCAGATTGCTGTTCCTGTCCTGCTATTCCTGCTCGCCAGCCTGTCCATCGCCCAATCGAAGGGCAAGGGCAAGTACGTCTGCGCCGAGCCTAACCCTGCAAGCCTCTGTACCGCCGACAACACTTGCTCCGCCTCCGGTCAATGCTCCGTCGACATCAAACGTGACGGCATGAGCGCGGCGACGGCGACGCCCGGCTTTCCTAAAGCAAAAGGTAATTCCCTGTTCTGTGTTAAGGAAGGAACGGCGGTGACGTTCCAGTCCTCTTCCAAGGGCACTGGATTTATCGTGGATTTCGGTCCGTCTTCGCCCTTCGATCCTCCGGACACGATTATCGGCGGAGCGCAGAAGCCGGTCCAGGTAACCGCGAAGAGGCTCGGATGCTTTAAGTATTCCGTCGGCGCTTGTTATTCGGGAGCCACCTACGGTATGTGCGGCTCGGGAGCCGCTGAAGCCATCGTAATCAAATAGCAGCGAGCGAAACCGCGGTTGAGAGTCTCATCGGTCCGTGGAGGCCAGTGGGACTCTCGCCCGGATCGTAGTACCGGTGCCCGGCGTCGACTTGATCTCAAACTGCCCGCCGACCAGCTGCATCCGCTCCCGCATACTAACTAATCCCAGGCCGCCCGTCGTCCGGATCTTGCCGGTATCAAAACCGATGCCATCGTCCGAAATTACCAGGGCCAGCTCACCATCGTGAGCTACCAGATCCACGCCCACCTTCCGTGCTCGACTGTGCTTCGCGACATTGTGGAGGCCTTCCTGTACCAGCCTCAACATGCACAAGGCAATCTCGTCATCGAGCCGCTCAGGTAACTCTCTGCAGACACAGTCGACTCGAACGCTATATTGTTCCGAAAACTCGCGGCATACTCCTTTGACGGCCACCGCTAAACCGAGAAATTCGAGTTCCGAGGAATGTAGTTGATGCGATAGCCGGCTGACCTGGATCCCAATCTCTGTCACTTTCGCGCACAGTTCCTTTACGCTTACAGTCTTTTTGTCCGGTTGAGGCGGTTGCCCTGCTCGTTGCAGCTGAATGCCCAGCAGCGCGAGGGATTGGCCGATTCCATCGTGCAGTTCGCGGGCGATGCGGCGGCGTTCCGCTTCTTGTGCCGTCATCAGCCGACGCGATAATTCCCGGCGAGCCAGTTCCGCCTGCTTCCGCTCTGAAATATCTTCGGCCACAGTCAAGACACATGCCTGCCCATCGAAGTCGACAACATCGGCGGAAAGCAGAACGGTTAGCATTCCGCCGCCGCTACGCCGGACCTGCGCTTCCATGTTCCGGAGACGGCCGTGGGCTACCGCCTCGCTGAAAGCGTGATGCAGCTTTTGCAGATCGTTTCCTCCTACCTCTGAAATCGAGCGCCCCACGACCTGTGCGTGTCGAAGACCGATCTGCTTCTCGAAGGCGTGATTCACCTCGATGTATTGCTGGTCGCTGATTCGTACGATGGTGATGATGGCCGGGCTGGCCTGGAACGCTTTGGCGAACTTCTCCTCCGATTTTCGTAAGGCTTCTTCAGCACGCCGGCGCGGAGCAATGTCGCGCGCTACCACCGACAGGCCGTCCTTCGAGGGATAAGCTGTCACCTCGAATAAGAAATCTTTGCCGCCGATGCGGCATGGAAAAACGAAGCTGCGCGCCAGACGAGTCGCCAGGACCTCCCGGAAAACATCTTCTAACCTGCTCGCCCCTTCCTCTTCGGAAAAAGCATCCCGCACCCTCTTGCCCAGAACTGCGCTGGCAAGAATTCCGGTCAGACTCTCAGCCGCGCGGTTCCAGAAGCTGCACCGCAAGTCCAGATCGACATTGAAAAATAGATCGCTAATGTTGTCGGTAAGGACGCGAAAATTCTCGTCACTCTCCGACAACGCCTGCAGAATAGCTTGGCGCTGCACGGTACGATCTTCGATGATTGCCAGGAAGCTCTCAGGACGTCCGGTGACATCCTGGCGAATCAGTGTCACTGTAGCTTTCAACCAAAGGACGCGTCCATCGCGGCGCAAATGCCTTTTCTGGCTGGAAAAGCTCTGGATTTCGCCGCTCAGCAGCTTGAAGCATTCCGTGCGCTCGGCGCGCAGGTCGTCGAACCGGGTGATCACCGGCAATGGTTCGCGAAGCAGTTTTTCGCGCGGATACCCCAGAATGTTGCACAAGGCCTGGTTAACCGCCAGCCAATCACCTTCGAGCGATAACTGGGCCACGCCAAATCCGGCTTGCTCGAATACAGCGCGGAAGGCTTCTTGCTCGCGCAACGTCGAAAGGCGTTCATCGGTTAGCTGCGGCATTGGCTGGAATCCAGTCGTAGTACGGGATAGGCGAAGTATATGGCTTCCCGCAGCGGCTTACGAAGCAAAATCGTATGCCACAGGGTAGGACTTTCCGTCTACAGCGTCCTCCAGCAGTTGCCGTCGAGTTGCGCCTTGTAAATTTCAAGCTTTCGTCTACTAGTTTTAGCGTTTCCGTGCGCGGATATCGGCGGTAAGCTAGCGAGACCGTCCAATCATCACGCCACTAAACTTGCGATCAGGAGTGCAAATGCACGAAGCTCACGCGCCGGAACATCCCTTTACTTCGCTAAAGGAATTTCTCTTTCACATACTTACGATCTCGATGGGAGTCCTGGTGGCGTTGGCCGCCGACGCCGGGGTGGAACGCATGCATCGCCACGAATTGGTTGAGGAAACGAAGAGTGCATTCACCAGCCAGATCGACGATAACCGCAAGACAATCTCTGCCTACAACCTGGCAACGGCACAGTCTGACGCCAGCCTGGGCCGCGCAATCCAATTGGTCGACACGGATTTCCTGGGGGCCAAGCACTCCCTTCGCGCGGCGCCACACGAGTTTCTCGATCTCGATACCGGTAGCTGGGAGCCGGCGGTTGCCACCGGCGCCTTCAACTACATGACCATCGGACGCGTACGCAAATATTCGCAGATTCACACCAACGAACTGGAGCTGAACAAGCTCAGCCACGAAAACGAAGACGTCTGGTTGCAGATGGCGGAATTCAACGAGGAAGCAGGCGAAGCGGATAAGAGTGACATCCGGGCAGTTAAGAAATTGCTGCGCGAAGCGGCCATTTACTCAAAGTGGATCGCCATCCGCGAAAAGGAATTACTGAAGCTGTACGACGATGCGGAAAGCGACAAGTAACCGCCATAGCGCCGAAGTGGCTGTTGCCCCATGGGTTTTTAGGCTCTAGTATTTCAGCCAATTAACAAGAGTTTGACCGCCGGGAACCTTCGCCTTGAGGCTATGCATAAGACTGGGTACGTGCGGTGCCGTAACAACCGATGTTCGTTTCCGTAAGCGACGATTTATTCTTCCGCAGTATCTTTAAGTTCGGAACAAATGGAGGATTGCTACCGCCATGATCGGCTTCTTGAATCGACTGATCTCTTGTGTGCTGGCGCTTACGATTGCGTTTGCTTCGCCGGCGGCGGCCGCCGCACAAGCACCGCAAACTGCGGCGCCCTCGACGACTGCTCCGGCAGCGGCAGCCAAGCCCGCCGGCGCAGCGTCCTCAGCTCCTACCGCGCCTGGAGATCCATGGCCTCGCGTCGTTACCTCGAACGGCGCAACAATCTCAATCTTTCAGCCTCAGGTAGACAGCTGGGCCGGCAACCAGTTGAAAGCGTATGCCGCAGTACGCGTCAAGACTGCGACCAAGCAGGACACCGATTACGGTGTCATCTGGTTCAGCGCCCGCACTGAAGTCGACAAGGTGAACCGCATGGTGACCCTCGACAGTTTCGTGCTGACCAAACAGAGTTTCCCAACCCTTGCCAATAACGGTTCGGCATACGCTTCGGCATTCATCGAGAATCTTCCGTGGAGCAAGACCATTCCACTCGACCTGCTCGAATCGTCCCTGGCCGTAACGAATGCCGCCGACGCACAGAAAAAATACGAACTGATGAACGATCCTCCGCGCATCCTTTACAGCATTACCCCGGCGGTTCTGGCACTCATCGACGGTGCACCGGTGCTGCGGCCTTCGACGGACAATCTACAAAAGGTCATTAATACCCGAGCCCTGATTTTGTTCGATCCATCCAAGAACATGTACTACATGGCTCTGATGGACGGGTGGGTAGAGGCGCCGACCGTCGACGGGCCGTGGAATCCCGCCAAGCACGCCCCGACCAAGACGCTCGACAAGATCCGCCAGGCAGCCGAGGCCGATAATCAGAATCAGCCCCTCGGCAATCCACAGCAGTCTCTCGAGGACGCTTACAAGGACGGCGAAGCACCCGGCATTTACGTCAGCACAGCTCCTGCTGAACTGCTAGTGGTGGAAGGCGAGCCGCAGTTCGCTTCGCTTCCCGGCACAACTCTGTCGTATGTCTCCAATACGGGATGCGACATCTTCCAAAATTCCGTCAACAATACGTATTACGTTCTGCTCTCGGGACGCTGGTTCTCAACGCTGTCTTTGCAGAACGGCCCTTGGACTTATGTTCCCGGCGCCAGTCTTCCAGCCGACTTCGCCAAGATTCCCGTCTACAGCCCGAAGGCCGACGTACTGGTTTCGGTCCCGGGAACCCCGCAGGCTAAGGAAGCTGTGATCGCAAACTCTATTCCGCAGACAGCCGCAATCACGCGCTCGTCGGCGAAGCTCACGATAACGTATGAGGGCGCTCCGGTCTTCCAGCCCATCCCGGGCACAAGCATGACTTATGCGGTCAACTCCGCCATCCCTGTGATCTACGTTCCGGGCAACACGTACTACGCGGTGAATAACGGGGTATGGTTCTCCTCTGCGGTCGCAACCGGACCATGGGTCGTGGCCACTTCCGTTCCGCCGGTAATCTATACGATTCCGCCAAGTTCGCCCGTGCACTACGTGACCTATGTGCAGGTTTATGGATATACGCCCAGCGTTGTCTATGTGGGCTATACCCCGGGATATTACGGCACAGTCGTGTCCACTGACGGAGTGGTCGTGTATGGCACCGGCTATTACTATCCGCCGTACATCGGCCCCACCGTTTGGGTTCCCGCACCGTACACCTACGGCGTCGGCGCCACTTTCGCCTGGAGCACCACTGCGGGATGGGCGTTGGGATTCGGAATGGGTATGGCCATCGGATCCTGGTGCAGTCCGTGGTGGGGCCCGGTCGGCTATTGGGGTTGGGGCTGGGGAGCTCCGGCCTGGGGCTGGGGCGGATGGGGCGGCGCAGCCGCAGCCAACGTCTACGGACGCTGGGGAAACACGACGTACGCCGGAACCCGGGCCGCATGGGCGAATCCCTGGACGGGTAATGTCGGCACCGGTGCCCGCGGCTCCTATTACAACTCCGTCACCGGTAACAGTGGATACGCTGCGCACGGCGAAAACTACAACGCTTACACCGGCAACTACACGACCGGTTCGCGAGTGAACGGCTACAACCCCTCCACTGGAAATCGTTACGCGGCCGGCGGCGGAACCGTTAGCAACGCCTACACGGGCAATTACGCAGCCGGGGCGCACGGCATGGACTACAACCAAAGCACGGGTGTGGTAAAGGGCGGTGCGGCTGGAGTGGCCGGTAACGCTTACACGGGGCAGTCCACCGCTGGCGCTCGTGGCTTTACGTACAACACCAATACCGGAAACGGGGTCGCACATACGGCGAATAACACCTATGCTTCGCACGATGGAAATGTCTACAAATACAATCCGTCGTCGGGCTGGCAACAGCACTCGGATAGCGGATGGGGTTCCCCGTCCTCCGGCTTTGACAGGTCGTCGATGGACAGCACAGCCGCGGCACGCAGCGAAGGTTCCTCGCGCTGGAGCAACTTCAGCTCTGGTGGATGGGGCGGCCGCTCAGGCGGCGGCGGTTGGGCCGATCGTGCTGGCGGAGGCTGGGGCGGTGGCGGACGCAGCTTTGGAGGCGGTGGCTTCCGGGGCGGCGGTTTCCGTCGCTAGCTGTTAAACATCAAGGGCGCACCGTCACCGTGCGCCCTCTAGAATTGATCACGCTAAGAGATGGGTCGAGGCAGTGCGTGTTGCGCTCTAATTCTTGACCGTGATGCTGTCGGCGATTTTGTTGTATTCCTCTCGCGAAACGATGTGCCGCTCTAGTATTTGGTGTTCGCTGGCGTAGGGACGACCGCCAATGATCCGGTCAGCCGTCGCATCATCCACGCCAGGCAACCCCATCAGTTGCGACTTGGACGCCGAGTTCAAGTCCAGCGGTTTGTCCGGACTGGGACGCGTCAAGCCATCGCGTACTCCCTCCGCCACAGCTTTGGCATTGTCTTTGAGTTCAGCGGTCGCCTGCGCAGTCTTCTCACGGACTTGCTCGGGACTCTGAGGCTTCGTCGTACAGCCAGTGTAGAAAAGCGGCACGGCACTTATCGCAATTGCCAGGCAAATCGTTCGTACACGCATGTCTGTGGGATGCAAATCGAGAGTCTCGGGTTGATGACCGTGGTATATCTCGCGACAGCAGGAAAAGGCACGGCGAACCGTGCCTTCTGCTCATAAGTTTAGCGTCGGCGCATTCGCTAGCGCGACTGACCACGTTCCTGTGGAACAACCAGAATGTGGCGCGGCGCTTATCCCGAAGGTTTAAGACGACCGCCCTTTAAGCCCGGCCCGCTCAAACTCGACTTTACGCCGTGGCGAAATGCTCAGAATTCTTCGCAATGAATTCCTGCTTGTCCTCGGGCACCTCATCCGCAACAAAAATCGAATTGGTGGGGCAGACCGGGACGCAGGCGCCGCAGTCGATACAGCCGTCCGGATCTACGTAAAGCTGGGTCGCAGCCTCGAAGCCATCCTCATCTTTCTTGGGATGAATGCAGTCTGTCGGACAGGCCTCGACGCAAAGTTCGTCTTTGGTGCAAGTGTCGGTGATGACGTATGCCATGAGTGCGATCTCCATTCGTTTCTTATTGCCATCCCACCTTCAGCCCGCAAACGCCGGCCGAGCACTTCGGTATGGATATGGCAACAGTTGGGGCGATTCGACCGGTGCACCGTGATTGGTGCAATCGCGGCTCGCCCGCCATCCCCAATGTACAAATGTGGCGACCCATCGGGCGGTGATTTGAATCACCGTACTGTTGTGAGCCTGAGCACAGAGCCTGGGATATCGCACCCTCGCGCCGTGGCCCTCAGGTTGCATACTCATTAGTAAACAGCAAATAGCCACCCATTCTGTGGAGATTTAACGCGTTCTAGTGACGCATTGGGTAAATTCTGCATCTTAGAGGTAAGTTCCCGGACCGAATTCCTGGTCCGCGGCTCTCCGCTATAATCGGCAGTTCGGCTTCGCTAATTCGGAAGGAGCAGTTGAATGCAAGCGGGTAAAAAACCCAGAGTTTTAGTGGTGGATGATGAGCAGGTCATTGCCGACACTCTGGCCAAAATCCTCGATCTGAACGGTTATGACGCTTCGGCGGTCTACACCGGGACGGCAGCAGTGGAAAGCGCACGTTCTCTGAAACCTGATCTCGTGATCAGCGATGTCATTATGCCGGACATGAACGGCATTGAAGCCGCCATCAGCATCCGCGGCTTCCTGCCCGGCTGCAAGATTCTTCTATTCTCCGGCCAGGCTGCCACGGCCGACCTGCTGGAAAATGCAAGAGCTCAAGGACACGAGTTTGAGATCCTGGCAAAGCCAGTCCACCCTTCGGATCTACTGGCGAAGTTAAAGGCTTAGTTTATAGGTTTGCTGGTTGCGGTCGTCTCCTCGGGCGACCGCATTTCTCTTTCTGCCGCAACCTGCCAATTAACTGGGTATCGCTGCCATTCCCGTTGATGCATCAACTTGTCAGCTGTTGTTATGTATGTACCATGGTATATTATTGTCATGGTAGACACAGACAAGCATTCGATCGTCATTGAACGCGTTCAGACCGGCGTTCGCATGGAAAAACGGCTCCTAAAAGTTCTGAAGGGCCTTGCTGAGCTGAAAGATATGACTCTGGGCGATCTGCTGGAAGGGATCGTTCTCCACGCTTTTGAGGGCAAGGCTCCCTTCTCCCCCGAAACTCTGAAAGACATCGAAAAACTTCGTGGCATCTACGGCCTCAGCCTGAAGGCCACCGACAGTCACCAGCTAAAGGAGCACCGCAAATGAACCCTCTGTTAGCCGTCGTTGCCTCGGGGGCTTTATGCGTCAGCGTGATCGCCCCAGCGGCCGCTCAGGATGCTACTCCTCAGCCACTAGCGCACACTCGAACCGAATTTCACTTTGTCGTCAATGCCGGTTTCGAGCAGGCGGCTCCTCTGTTTGGCGCCGAGCAAGAACGCAAGTGGGCAGCCGACTGGAACCCGACCTTTGTCTATCCCACTCCCGCGCACGACCAGCAGGGCATGGTATTCCGGGTCAACCATGGTGAGCACTCGAGCGTATGGGTGAATACAGCGTTCGATCTTGCTGCCGGGCATATCCAGTACGCCTATGTGTTGAGCGACGCCATGGCGACCGTAATCGACATCCACCTGACCCGCGAGGGCGCACAGAAGACCGGAGTGAGCGTCGTTTATGAACGAACCGCCCTGATGCCAGAAGCGAACGAGCATGTCCAGCATTTCGCCAAGGGAGACGAAAAGGCCGGGAAGGAGTGGGAGGAAGCCATCAACGGCTATTTTGCAAAGCAATTAGTACAGAAATGATCGGCGTCTTCAGGCCGGACGTAGCCAGTTTGCATTGCGGGTAGCGACAGGCGGCGGAATAGCAAAGAGCGGACTTCCTACAGTTCCCTTCTGCCTTCCATCGCCTTCTGCATGGTGACTTCGTCGGCGTATTCGATGTCGCTGCCAACGGGCACGCCAGTGGCGATGCGGGTAACTTTCACTGACGAAGATTTGAACAGGCGCGACAAGTAAGTCGCCGTGGCTTCACCCTCAATCGTGGGATTCGTCGCCAGGATCAACTCGTCCACGCCGCCTGATTCGACTCTGCGCGCGAGGTTGCCGATGCGCAACTGCTCCGGTCCGACGCCATGAAGCGGAGAGAGCGCCCCGTGCAGAACGTGATAAACGCCGTTGTAGTGGCGGGTCTTTTCGACGGCGGCAATATTCGTCGGCTCCTCAACCACGCATACCTGCCGCTGGTTGCGGGTGGCGCTGGCGCAATAGACACAAGGATCGATGTCGGTGATGTTGTTGCACATCGAGCACAGGCGGAGGCTGGCCTTCACATCGCGTATGGCTTCCGACAGCAGCTCGGCGTCTTCATCGCTGGCACGCAGGATGTAAAACGCGAAGCGCTGCGCAGTCTTACTGCCCACGCCGGGAAGTTTCTTTAGTTCTTCAATCAGTCGAGCCATCGGCTCGGCAAACCTGGACACTTGGCTATTCCTTAATTAAGAACGTGTTCACGACTGAGGCACCGAAGTCACACAGATTACTTAAGTCTGTCGTTGAGCGCGCGATCTTCGATTCGCAACATGCCGGCAGGAGAACCCTAAAGACCCTCCGTGCCTCTGTGGTGAAATCCTTTTTAGGTGAATTTTTCTTACAGCCCCGGCATTCCCATCCCCCCAAGCATGCCGCCCAGGCTGGACTTCAGCGCTTCATCGACTTTCCGCGAGGCTTCATTGACGGCTGCGACCACCAGGTCCTGCAGCATCTCGATGTCGCCCGATTTCACGACTTCGGGTTCGATGACGATACTCTGCAATTGCTTTTGCCCGCTCATGCGAACCGTGACGCTGCCGCCGCCGGATGACGCCTCAATGGTGATCTGCTGCATCTTTTCCTGCAGCTTTTCGGCCTGCTGGCGCGCCTGCGAAAGCATGTCCTGCAAATTGAATCCGTCCATGAAGCCTTACCGCCCTTCAGCCGCGATCCTTCTGATCGATCACGGTACGAATCTCTGCGCCGAACTTCTCCTGCATCCGTTGCACGACGGGATCGTTCATCGCGCGACTGCGCGCACCGGCTCCGTTCGCCGGCCGTGGCGGCACATGGGATGCCGGCTTCGCCGCAGTCGCCACGCCGCCGCTCGCCATCTTGAACTTCAACGGCTTGCTGGCCAGCTTGTTCAAAGATGCCTGGATGATCCGCTTTGGTTCGGGCCCCAACGCGATATCGATCAACACCTCGGACATTGCTACCTTCGCCGAAACCTCAAGCCCGCGCACGGACCATTCGGCTTCTTCCAGGTTGTGAGCCAGCATGTTCTGCCCAGCATCTTCGAGCGCGGCCAGGATCGCATTGCGTGCGGTATCGGCAGTGATCTCCTCTTCAAGCGGTTCTGCTGCCGTTTCGACCTCGATGGCAACAGCAGTCGCCACGGCGCTGCGACTCGACGCGCTGGCCTCAAAAGCAGCATCGCCCGCAAACGGCTGACTTGTCGGCGAGGCAGGTGTCGCACTCGCGGACTCCAACTTAGTTTCGGCTTTCGGCTCACTCTTCCTACTGCGGTCCGCCTCGAAAGGCGATGGCCGAGCGAAAGGCGAGTCTGCTGGCGCACGTGAATCGCGTTCGGTAACTTGCGAAGGAGCGCTTACCCGCCCCGCTGACACACTCGCTCGAGCCGGAGTTGCCGCAGGCTTCGTCGAGCCTCCCGAGGAGCCCGACGAGATCGGCTGCGAAGCTTGCCCGCTCAGCAGCGCTTCCAACGGTAACAGGCGTTGGGCGTGCACCAGCTTCAGTAATCCCAGTTCGAGGTGGAAACGCTGCTCCTGCTTGTAACCCAGGTCATTGTGGGTGCGCAGCATGATCTGCATGAAGCGCGTCAGGTCTTCTTCGCTGAAACGCTCGGCCACGCGTCCTACCCGCGCCCGTTCATCGGAACTGATCTGCAGCACCTGCGAATCCGGGCCGGCAACTTTCGCTACCAAGGCGTTTCGCAGAAAACGCAGCGTTTGCCTGGCGAAGTGTTGCGCACTCTGCCCTTCCACCAGTAAGCGGTCGACCGTGCGCAGGACGTCCTCGCTCGAATTCCGTGCCACCGCATCCATCAAGTCTTCCAGAACATCCGAGGACACGGTCCCCACCAGGCCGCGAACAACATCGCCGCTCAGCGTGGTCCCGCAGCAGGCGATTGCCTGGTCCATGATGCTCAGCGCGTCGCGCATCGATCCGTCGCCCACCTCGGCCAGCATGGCTAAGGCATTGTCGTCGGCGACAATTCCCTCCTGCTTTGCGATATCGCGCAATTGCTGGACGATATCGTCGAAGCGCACGGCATGAAAGCTGAAGTGCTGGCAACGCGAGCGAATCGTCTGCGGAATATCTTCCGGCTGGGTGGTGGCCATCATGAATACGATGTGCCCCGGTGGCTCCTCCAGCGTCTTCAGCAACGCGTTGAAGGCTGCGTCGGTGATCTGGTGCGCTTCGTCGAGGATGTAAATCTTGAAACGATCGCGTGCCGGACGATAACGCGCAGCCTCGCGGAGCTCGCGGATCTCGTCGATACCGCGGTTGGTGGCCGCGTCAATCTCAATGACGTCCACCGCATTGCCGGCCCGAATTTCGAGACAGGAATCGCAAACACCGCAGGGCTCCGGCACAGGGTGGTCTTGCGATTGGCAGTTCAGCGCCATGGCCAGGATGCGGGCGATTGTCGTCTTCCCGATCCCCCGGTGACCGCTGAAGATATAGCCGTGGGCGATGCGGCCTTGCTCGATGGCATTCTTCAACGTGCGGGTGACGTGGTCCTGTCCGATCACCTCGGAAAATTTCTGTGGCCGGTATTTGCGCGCGAGAACCTGATAACTCATGGAAGGGAGTCTTGATTATACGTGCTGCTGGCACTCGGGGCCGACGGGGTTTCAGAGATGCTAGCGCTTCTTGCCAGTACCGTTTCTCCTGGCATCTGGCAACGGCGCCTGGGCGCTTTTCTTGGCTGCCAGCTCGGCTTGCTTCTTCTTGCGTGCCTCGGCCCGGGCCTTGCGTTTCAACTCTTCCGGCGAATACATGCTCCCGCGGCACTCCTTGCTGCCGCAGTAGCAGGGAGCTTCGTCGTCCCCGTCATAAAGGCAGTAATCGTAGGTAAGTTCGTCACCAGCCGCGATGTCTTGAATGCTTGCAATGTAGACGCGGTCGCCCTCCTCGTCAGTCTCGCAGTTGGGATCGCAGGAATGGTTGACGAACATCGCCATGCCGTGACCGTCGATGACAACCTCGCCGTCGCCTACACCAAAGAGGTAGGTGAAAAGGCGGCCATCGTAGCGATCGTCCCCCTCCGCTTTGGTGATGCGTTCCCCGGTGTATTCCAGCACACGAGTGCCCTTCGGTATATTTTCCAGTGCGAAACAGCCGGCGGCGTGAATGTCAGAGGAGCGAATAATGAGGCGGGGCAAGAGTAGATCTCCCTTTGGTTTGAACAAAAGTATAACGTATCTCCATCGCCTTATGACTTGTGACGCTGGTCTTCCTAGGAAAGACCCGTCAGACGCTAGTGAGCGGTTTCAGCGAAATTCGCTGGTCGATGGGGATTCACATTCGGAGGCGGATTTCGTATCTTGAATAAACGCATGGAATGCGGAGGAGGTTCCTGTGGTTCACGTTCTGCTCCGTCATAAAGTTGCCGATTTCGGGCATTGGAAAACCGTGTTCGACTCCGATCTGAGTGCCAGAAAGCGCGCCGGGGAGACCGGGTTTCGACTCTTTCACAACCTCGACGATGCGCATGAGATATTTCTTCTGTTGGATTGGGAGAGCGCCGATCAGGCGAAGAAATTCATGAACTCAACCCAACTGCAGGATCGAATGCGGCAAGCGGGGGTGCAGGGTACGCCCCGCATCGAATATCTGGAGGATGTGCGCGCCGTGCATCGCTCTTCGGCGGACTAGCGCGCCGCGCTTCAATAAAAATTTCCCAGATCTCTTGACAGCTCACCGGTCCGTACGTTTTACGTTGAACCTTTTTCGGCTTCTGATTTTCTTTCGCTGTTGATTTCAGCTAACGTTCGAAACATTAGCAATGACGTGGGTTTCGCGAGACCCGCTATGTTGTCAAGAGATTTTGCGCAACAATTTTCACTCGAACGAAACGGGATTCCCCGACCACATTGACAAACCGGTCGGGAAAATTAAAATACGCGACGACTCTCTGGAACGGTTTGCACAGTGACTATTTCAACTTCAACGAATGATGTTCTCCTGAATACCGATCTTCCCGGCTTGGATTTGTATGCCAGCGGGAAGGTTCGCGACATTTACCGGATCGACAACGATCACTTGCTCTTCATCGCCACCGACCGTATTTCGGCATTCGACTACGTACTGGCCACGGGCATCCCACAAAAGGGACGTGTCCTTACGCAGCTTTCGCTCTTCTGGTTCGACTTTCTCAAGGACATTGTCCCGAACCACCTGGCAACCGCGGACGTGCGGCAGTATCCGCACGAACTGCAGAAATACACCCCGCAGCTGCGTGGCCGCTCGATGATGGTGGTGCGCGCCGATATGGTCACAATCGAATGCGTCGTTCGCGGCTACCTTTCGGGTTCGGGCTGGAAGGAATACAAAGCGAACGGCGAAGTGTGCGGGATTCCTCTGCCCAAAGGTTTGCGCGAATCCGATAAGTTGCCGGAGCCGATCTTTACCCCCGCTATCAAGGCCAGCAGCGGGCACGATGAGAATATTCCCTTCGACCGCATGGTGGAGTTGGCCGGCCGCGAATTGAGCGAGCAACTGCGGGATCTCAGCATCAAGATCTATCAGACGGCTGCCGACTACGCGGAAACCCGCGGCATCATCATTGCCGATACCAAATTCGAATTTGGGCGCACGCCACGCGGATTGGTACTCGCTGACGAAGTGTTGACACCGGATTCTTCGCGTTTCTGGCCGAAGGATAAATACAAAGCTGGCGGCGCACAGGAGTCTTTCGACAAGCAGTACGTGCGCGACTACCTGGAAGCCATTAAATGGAACAAGCAGCCGCCAGCGCCGGCCTTGCCGCCGGAAGTGGCTGCGCAAACGAGCGAGAAGTACATTGAAGCGTATACCCAGCTCACCGGGCGTCCGTTGCCTTGGTAAGCTGAGTTTATGATGAGCATGTCGATCCTCGACTGGATATTCGTGCTCATCATTTTGTTTTCCGTCATACAAGCGATCTCCAGTGGGTTTGTACGCGAGTTTTTTGCCTTTGTGGGTGTGATCGTTGCGTATTTGACGGCAGCCTGGGAGTATCCCAAGGTAGCCACGTTTTACGCGCGCTTCATGAATACCCCGTGGCCAGCCCAGATCGCCGCATTTTTTACGATCTTTGTTGTCGTAGTCGTGCTGGTAGGCGTTGTTGGCTGCGTTTTTAGCCGGCTGGTGCGCGGGATAGGCCTGAGCTGGTTTGATCGTCTGTTTGGCGCTGTGTTCGGTTTCTTTCGAGGCGTCGTCGTCAGTGCGATCATCGCTCTCGGACTGGTTGCGTTGGCGCCGCATTGGGGGCTTTCGCAATCGAAGACCGCGCCCTACATGCTGGCCGCCGGACGCACCATAATTTGGGCAGCGCCGGCGGAGTTCCGGGAGCGTTTTTGGCAGGGTTGGAACCTGTTGCGTACGGTGCCGGAACATATTCCGATGAAAGTGCAGCAAGATGAGAGTAGCCAACATAACTCAACGCCATAAGAAACTCATTGCGGAGAGAGAGGCGTCGTGAAAGATCAACTGGAAGCCCTAGTGGTGCAGATGTATCGCAGCGGCATTACCTACTCGGAAGCGGTTTGCGAATTCAAGAAGAAATTCATACTGACGGTCCTGCAGGACAGTAATGGAAATCAGTGCAAAGCTGCTCGCCAGCTTGGTATGCACCGTAATACTCTCAGCCGCACCATTACAGAGCTCAAGCTTGATGCCAAGGGACTGCGTGGCGGAACGCGCCGCCCGCCCCGTAGCGCGCATAATGCTCCCATTGAGCGAAAAGCCGCTCGCTAAGCGAGCTGCTTGATCTGCCAATCTTCGTCCGGCGCAATCTCAGCGTCAGACGGTCCCCCTCAGGTTCGGCGTACCGCATCTTTAAATGTCAAATTCCAATAAGAAAAGGGAGCAGCGTTCGCTGCTCCCCAGCACATCCTCTGCATTCGAATTAGTGGGTGTGATGCGTTGTCGTCGTGTGGTGTGTCGTCGGCGACGAAGAGACCGGGTTGCCTTTGCTGTCAAGCAGGACGCCGTCCGTCATGGTCATCATGAATGGGCTCGGCGTGTAGCTATCCAAGGTTCCCTGGAAGGCCATCATCGAGCCAACCGCCGGAATCAGTTTGGTGGGAATCGGCTTCGCCATCGTCAAGGTGATATCGGCCTTCTTCGCTTCGATATCGTCGTCGCTGCCGGCTAGCTGAACGCTGTTTGCCGTGGCGCTGATAACGCTGGCTTGCAGCTTGACGGCTTTCGACTTGATGGCATTCCAGACCGTGTCAGCCGCTTGTTGATTGCCGGACGACAAAACCAGTTCCCATTCGGCAAAGCTCATCTGCACGGGCGTCTTGCTCTTCACCAGATCCGCGGCCTGCTCGGCCGGAGACGGCGGAGGAGGAGCAGCGGCAACCGTGAAGTTGGCCGGAGGCATTACGCTGGAAGACGCCTTCGCGTCGCTGACCACCTGGTCCCAGCCTTGATCCGAGCCGTGGAAGCGAATGTACTTCTTCTTTCCATAGTCGAGAATCTGCTGCTGCGTTCCGCCCTGCGCCAACATGGCCGCCTTGACAATGAACCAGAATCCAGCCGGATTCATTGGCTTCGATTCGAGGTCGGCGGTGGCCAGCGGGTAAATATCAGCGATATTCGGCTGTGACTCCCACGACACGGCTTCTTCCAGATCCTTCTGCGCCGTTGCCAGGTCCTTCGCCTGCAGAGCGGCAAAACCTACGGCGCCATCGAAGATCGCGCCCATTTCGTTATGCAGCTTGGTGAAATCGGGGTCGCTCATACCCGTAGGCTTCTGCAATTTCGGCAGAGCCTGTAATCCCTGCTCTCCATACTGCTTGGCCTTCGCCAGGTTGTCCTGCATCTGCGGACCGCCCTGGGAGGCTGCGGCGCGATAGTTGTAAGACAGAAGCGCAAGCGCGCGAACACTGTTGGGATCTGCCTGTAAGACGCGGGTGGCGGCGTCAAGGCTCTTTTGCGAGTCGCCAGCCTGCTGATATGCAACCATCAGCAGTTCAAGCGCGTCGATCTTCATCACGCTGCTGGGATACGTCTGCAGAAAAGCTTCCAGCGACTGCGCCTTCTGGACGGGATTCTGCTGCTGAATCGCGTTGATGTACGCGTTGTATTCAGCGGGGTTCTTGATCTCAGGCTTCTGAGCGGATGAGGCTGCCTGACCGGCGGGCGCTGATTGCGCCGCCTGTCCCACTGCCTGCTGGATCGTCGCGGCGCTGGCGAAAGCCAGCAACATCAGGACTAGCGACTTCTTCATTCTGTTGGCTCCTCGAATATGGAGAACTGCGAAAAATCTTTTCTTACCTACGGACACTGGCAAGCGCCAATCTGTTCCATGTTTTTCAGCGCTGCACTTAAAGGAAGTGCTCCGCGTCCGGTCCCTCACTGTTGACTTGGAAATACAAAGTGCGGAAACCGGGATTATAAGGAGCCGACTCACTGTAAGGCAAGTTGCTTAAGCACTATACACAATTCCCGCGCTGCGCAAGATGCGGCCAGTCACATTCCGAATGCGGCGTCGGTCCACCGCTCCATGGTTGCATTCCCCAGCATCACGTGGCTTGAACCGACCGCGAGGTCTCCCGATTGGCAGATAATCAAGAGCAGGCATTCTAGCAACTGAGAGGTAGTCCATGAATCGCGACAAGTTCCTTACTCTTTCCGGTGCGGTAGCGGTCGTGACCGGCGGTGGGCGCGGCATCGGCCGGGCAATTGTAAACAGGCTGTGTGAGATGGAGGCGACGGTAGTTCTCACCGGCCGGGACGAGGCCCTGCTCCATCAGGTCGCAAACGACTTGGCCAGCCAGGGACATCGAGCGGAAGGAGTGCAATGTGACCTGACCGACCTGGCCAGCGTCGAAGCCTTTGCCGAACATCTTCGCAACAGCTATGGGCGAGTGGACATCCTCGTAAACAATGCGGGAATCGGCGGGCCCTCCGGATTGCTGCACGAACTGGCGCCCAGTGATTGGGAGGCGATCTTCAACACCAATCTTCGTGGAGTTTTCTACATGATGAGGGCTGTTGTTCCCTTGATGATTGCTGCCGGTGCCGGTCACATCATTAATATTTCCTCGCTTGCGGGAAAGAATCCGCTGCCTCGCGGCGCCGCCTATTCGGCTTCGAAATGGGGCTTGAACGGGCTGACCTACGGAGTCGCAGAGGAATTACGCGGGCACAATATTCGTGTCAGCCTGGTCTGTCCGGGCTCCGTTAACACAGACTTCAGTCCCCGCCGCGGCGGAAAAGATACCGAGAAAATGCTCAAGCCGGAAGATGTGGCCCACGTAATCGCATCGTTAGTCACGCAGGAGCCGCAATCGTTCATCAGTGAGGTTCTGATACGGCCAACCGTAAAGCCCTGAGGATGGGCACGCTCACAGCCCCGGTTTCTCATGTAGGCCTATAATCGAGATTTTCCAAACTAATTTCTCGTCGGCTGACGAGTCATACAGGACTTATACGCGTGAGAAAAAAAATTATTGCCGGCAATTGGAAGATGTACAAGACCCCGGATCAGACAGCCGCATTCTTCCAGGAATTCCTTCCGCTTGTTCAGGGACATAACCGTGATGAAATTCTGATCTGCCCGCCGTTCGTGGATTTGCATACAGCGGTCCACGCCGCCCGCGGCTCGAATGTTGCCGTTGGAGCTCAAAATCTTCATTGGGCAAAGGAAGGCGCTTTCACCGGCGAAATTTCCGCTCCCATGCTCACGGCGATCCAGGTAACACACGTCATCATCGGCCACTCGGAGCGCCGGCAGTATTTCAACGAAACTGATGACACGGTGAACCGTAAATTGGAAACTGCTCTGGAAAACGGTTTGATCCCCATCGTGTGCGTAGGTGAAGTTCTCGAAGAGCGTGACGCGGGCCTGACTGAGGATGTGTTGCGCCGGCAATGCGCTCGAGCGTTCAGCGGGATCTCGGCCAAGAAAGCTGCCAAACTGGTAGTCGCCTACGAGCCGGTATGGGCGATCGGGACCGGCAAAACCGCCACGCCTCAAATGGCGGCGGATGCTCACATGGTCATTCGCCACGAGGTCGGTAAAGCTTTCGGCGACGATTTTGCCGCCGCTCTGCGTATCCTCTACGGTGGCAGTGTGAAACCGGACAATTGCACGCCTCTAATGTCAGAAACCGAGATCGACGGAGCGCTGGTCGGTGGCGCCAGTTTGGACCCGGCGTGTTTCGCGAGCCTGGTGAAGTACTAGATCAGGTTCCACCCAGTGGGGACATGGGCTCGCCGGCTTCGCTGATTCCATTGTCTTTGCTATACTTATGGTGCCTCTACGTTTCTGCTTGGAACCCGTGATGCCTTTGCATCCGGACGTGTGTGCGGAAGTGGTGAAATTGGCAGACACACCATCTTGAGGGGGTGGCGCCGAAAGGCATGGGGGTTCAAGTCCCCCCTTCCGCACCATACCTTACTGTAAGTTGCCAGCGACGTTTAGAGATCCAAAATTGCGGGTGGAAGCGCGCTCGCCACGAAAGAGATTGAAAGTCCCATGGTTGTGCTGATCACCATCGTTCACGTTATTGTTTGCGCGTTCCTCATCATCGTCGTGCTGCTGCAGAGCGGTCAGAGTGGCGATGTAGCCGCCGCATTCGGCGGCATGGGAAGCCAGACCGCCTTCGGCACCCGTACCGCCGCCACCGTGCTGACCAAAGCTACGACCTGGGCCGCAATTCTGTTCATGGTCACTTCCATCTCGCTGTCGATATTTGCGGCACGCCGTTCGCACAGCTCCGGATCGGTGCTGGAAGGAACCAAATCGGCTCCCGTGAAGACGCTGCCGCCTCCGCAGAAGGCGCCTGCTCCCGAGCCACAGCCCATGACTCCCAGCCGGTAAGTTTGGAAGATAGTTTCAGAAATCAGCCTCTGCGGTTGCAGAGGCTTTTTTGCGGGAATCGGCTTAGCTTACGAGGTAGTCGAGCGCTTCTTTGCGAGTGGCGAAAATCGGAAACTCACGCGCAGAAAAACTTCTTACTGAGTCATATAACGTTTTGGGAAGGTTGTGCGTAAGTACCCACGCCGCGCGCTTCACAAACGCCCGGTCGAAAGCGGTTGCGATCTTAATGTGTTCAACCGCCTCTCGGCTGAACTCCGCCCCGCTGAAATCTGCCACCACCAGCACGGAGCCACTCGGCTCCTTGGTCACAATGGCCGGAACCTGGTCTGAAATGGCCGCCACCTCATCAGAACTACAGCCCGTAAAATCCAACAATAGAATTCGCTGCTTCTGATGGGTGACAAACTGTATGCGTTCCACGAATCTCTCCTGTCCGGCAGCCATCTGGTGAGCGAGACCTGTCGGTCACGGGTTCGCCAGTTTACTGCATAAAACCCTGTGGCTCAAGCCGAGTTGCCGGCGAGATTGCGTTCGCCGTGATAATTTGGAGCCATGATTCACGAGATTTTCCCGGTGGGTCCGCTGCAATGCAATTGCTCCGTCGTCGGCGATGAGCAAACCCGAGAAGCCATCGTCATTGATCCTGGCGACGATATCGAAGACGTGTTGTCAATCGTGCAGCGTCACGGCCTGACAGTAAAGCAAATCGTCGTGACCCATGCCCACATCGATCACGTGGGGGGTGCGATGAAGTTGAAGAGGTTGACCGGGGCACCTGTTCTACTCAACCAGAATGACTATGCCTTGCTTAAAATGCTGGACGTGCAAGCCTCATGGATTGGCGTGCCCGAACCAGAAACCGTGACCATTGATGCCAGCCTGGAAACGGGAGATAAGGTGCGCGCGGGCAGCCTGGAGGCAGATGTGTTGCATACCCCCGGACACACCGAAGGGAGCATCTGCCTGTATTTCGCCGCGGAAAAAAAGCTGCTGGCTGGAGACACGCTGTTTGCCGGCTCAATCGGACGTACCGATCTGCCTGGTGGCTCTTATGAAAAGATTATGCGGTCGCTGCGGGGCCCGGTGCTGGCGCTGCCGGATGAGACCGTGGTCGTCCCCGGGCATGGCCCACTGACAACGATTGGCGAGGAGCGCGAAAATAATCCTTTCCTGGTGGGATGAGATGGCTCCCCTACAATCTGCAATTCCCTTCTCCATACACTGCGCACAATTAAGCTTTGCGGCACGACCAGTACTAGCAGATACGAAAGGATTGTGCCTCCGATTACGCCGATCGCGCCGAGGTGACGCACGAGCACCACAGACAGCACGATGTTTACAAACGCGGCAATCATCGACAGCGCAGCCTGTGCGCGGGTGCGATTCAGCGCCGCAAGCAGGCATGACTCGACGCTCATAAAGCCGCTCACAATGATCCAGACCCCCATCGCAATCAGCAGGTAAGTGCCCGGGACCGCCGCTTTGCCAGCCCAAATTCGAATCACACTCTTTCCGAAGAACAGCAGGCCTAACGCGCAGAAGATGTTCAGAGCAACGATTCCCTTCAGCGTTGACGCGAATGTTTGCCGAATCCACCGAAACTCGCGCTTCGCATAGGCTTCCGCATAAGCCGGCCACAACGCCGGAAACATCAGAGACTGCAGCACAGCGGCCAGTCCTGCGATGCGCCATGTCACGCTATAAGGTGTGACCTGCGATGCACCCAGGTAGTGACTTACGATCACGTTGTCGCTGCTGAAGACAACTACGGCCGCAACCTGAATCAAGAAAAACGAAGAGCCTGAGTCGAGCAACCTCTTCATGGAATGAAAATCGATGACGGAAAGCTTCGGCAACAGCCACGGTTTTTGACAAAGGACAACCAGCAGCATAACCAGAGTCGCAAAGGTTACGCAGCCCAGCGACATCGCATAAAGGAGGGGCATCCGGACGTGCAGTGCAATACCAAGTGAAAGTCCTGCGAGGCTGGCTAAGGCTCCCAGAGCGTTGGCCAGGAAACAGCGAGGAAGCTCCTGATATCCGGCCAGTAATTTATTAACAAGATTGCAAGGCAGCGCCAATAGCATCAGCGCAACAGCCGTGAAGACGGTCCGCTCAACCTCAATCGGGCTAACGTCGGCGCTTACGTTGAGAACTCTAGCCCAACTGACCTGCCGCCCGAAGCGGGCAAACAGCAGCCCAACCGATACCGCAAAAACGCCGGTCAGAAACAGTGCATTTGTAAAATAGCGTCGCGCTGTCTCCTCGTCACCCAGAGCGAATGCGCGCGAAATTTCGTTCGTCAACGTGTTGGCAATTCCGAGATCAAGCAGATTGATCCAGACGGCCGTGGTCGTGATGGTCGCCCACACTCCGTATCGTTCTGCACCCAGATACCTGACGCCCAGGGGTAGAGTCAGCAAGCTAATAACACCCGTGAAAACCCGGGCGGCCGCGCCGGATGATACTGCCTGGAAGAGTCGCCCGGTGCGCGAATCGCTCAGCCGAACTGCCCGGGTGCTCACAAGGATGGCCTGCTCGCGTCGGCCCGCAGCGCTTCGACGGCCCGCTGTATTGCGTCCGCGGAATGCGTTTGCAGCAGGCGGCCTGGAAGCAACGGCATTCGCGAGCCTCGGCTGAGTTACCGTGGCTTTCGGTTGAGCGGCTAGCATCTGCAGCGCAGCCGACGCGACGTCATTTATGCTGACATTGAGGATGCAGTGCGGCCCGGGCTCAATGCACGCCCAGCGGCACTCGTCGCGTCCGGTTGCAGGCTGTAAGACCCTCGCATTGTTCGCGTACGGAGCGAAGCGCACAGGACTGTTGTAGTGGTTTGGATCGCCATCGCTCGGATGACGTGAGACAACGATGGTGCTGCAGCCGACAGCTGCCGCCAGGTGAGCGCACCCGCTGTCGTTGCCGATGAAAATATCGCAGCACTCCAGCACGGCGCACACTTCGCGCAGCATAGCTCCCGCAACCACAATTGGCGTCACTTGCAGTAGGGCGCTAAGTTGCGAGGCTCCTGCGATCTCGTTGTCGGAGCATACGATTACGGCTTGGACCTGCCTGCCCTTTCCTATCTGGTTGACAGTATCGGCGAAACGCTGGAGCGGCCATCGTCGGCCCGGGCTCTGCGCGCCGATGCCGAGAGCAATCAACGTTGTTCCCGCTCGCACATGGGCAAGAAGCTTCGCGGCTCCGCGGCGGTCCCGGTCTGTTAGACGGATCTCGATGGCGCCATCGAGTACCGCTGCGCCTAGCCACTCTGCCACCGCCAGATTTCGATCGACCTCATGACAGATGGGCCCCGGCGGCAAGCAGATGTCATACGTCAGGTCGAATCCTCGGTTGATCTTCCGTTTAGCGTCAGTCGTGGCGCAGGTAAAACCGGCACGATGCGTTGCATTCGTCAGGGCGCAGAGGAATGTTGCCAGGTGCTCGTCTACGTCCCATCGGGGCGAGACAGCAAAGTCAAAGCGACGGCCTCGCAAGTCTCTCCAATAAAGTAAGACGGCTGCAGTCAGCCTTTGCAGCTGCTTCGGCAGCCACCGCGGTTGAATCTTCGGCGGCGTCAGAATCTCGTCGATGTATGGATTGGTGGCCAGCAGGGTTTTATAACTCCGCTGTACGACTACGGTCAGCCTTGACTTGGGATGAGCATTTTTCAGGGCACGGAACAGAGGTGTCGTCAGGACCACATCACCCAGCGCGTCCAGCCGAAACACAATGTAGGAAGACGACTCGCGATGAGCGCTTGCAGGAGTCGACTGCCTGTTAATGTGGCGCCGCCAGAACATCGCTAGCAAGGTTGGCACGCGGACCGATAGGAATAAAGGCGATGGCATAATGATCTCAGACGCCCACTGGAACCGCCCTCAGGTTTCGCTCGGACGACACGATCAGGCGCGTGCTGCTGACTCCTTTCACAAGCGGAATCAGCTCCAACCTTCCTCCCCACGCACGCACTTCTTGCGCACCCACCACCGTATCTTCGGTGTAATCGCCTCCCTTCACCAGAACGTCGGGACGGATCGCCTCGATTAATCGCAACGGCGTGTGTTCCGCAAATATCACGACAGCGTCAACGGCGGTCAGCGCGGCCAGCACCTGCGCTCGCTCACACTCGCCTACGATGGGACGCCCAGATCCTTTCAATCCGCGCACAGAAGCATCGCTGTTTAAAGCTACGATCAGGTGATCTCCCTTCCGCCGCGCTTCTTCCAGCAGACGGATGTGCCCGACGTGGAGAAGGTCAAAGCATCCGTTCGTGAAAACGATGCTGTGTCCCAGAAACCTCCACGCAGCCACACTCGTTATGAGCTGATCGAGCTGCAAGACCTTGCCGTCGAGCTGTGGCGGCAGATTTTCGGACAGGGCCCCCAGCAGTTCTTCCTTGGACACTGGTACAGTGCCGACTTTAGCGACGACGATTCCCGCAGCCACGTTGGCAACTCGCGCCGCGGTTTCAGCCGACAAACCGCACGCTAATGCCAGGGCGAGGACCGCAATGACGGTATCGCCCGCACCGGAGACATCGAACACCTGCCGAGTCACCGCCGGGGCGTGCTGCCATGAGTCTTCTCTCAGGACGGCAATTCCCTTCTCGCCGAGTGTCACCGCCATAAACTCCACACCAAGCTCGGAGATCAACTTTTGACCTTTCTTCAACAGGCGGTCTGTATCCGCGACAGTCTCGCCTACGGCTGCGGCCAGCTCTTTTCGGTTTGGGCAGATCGCGGTCGCACCGCGATAGCGCACAAAGTTACGGTTTTTTGGGTCGACCATCACCGGGATCTTTCTAAGGCGAGCTTCGCCGATGACTGTTTGGCAGACTTCTTCCGTCAGGGCTCCTTTCGCATAGTCCGAAAGAATCACGACCGCACAATCGCCAAGCTCGGCAAGTGCTCGACTAATCAGCTGGCAGTACTCGTCGGAAGAAATGCTCTCGGATGACTCGCTGTCGAGGCGCATCATCTGCTGATGGCCGGACAGAATGCGCAGCTTTGTGGTGGTGGACGCCCGCGGAACGCTGATCAGATGCGGCTTAATTCCTTGCTCAGCGAGTTGTGCTCGCAAAGCCGCTGCTTCGCGGTCGTTTCCGGCAAAACCTATCAACGTAACTGAGGCTCCCAGCATCGCCAGATTCATGGCGACGTTGGCCGCGCCTCCAGGTTTTTCGTCCCGCAGCAGCGCTCGGACCACAGGCACAGGCGCCTCCGGCGAAACGCGATCCACTTCGCCCCAGACGTACTGGTCGAGCATCACGTCCCCGACAACCAGCACAGGAACATGTCGCCAACCGGATTCGAGCAGCGCAATCAGATCGCCCGATTCCGCCGTCATAGAGCATTCCTGCGGGTTGAAACGGCATGGCTGATGCAACTGGCGAGCTCAACCCACTCACAAAGGATGTGCCCGCACAGAATGTGCGCTTCCTGAATACGCGCGGTATCCACGGACGGCACACGAATGCAGACATCCGCCAGCGCGGTCATGCGACCGCCGTTCCTGCCGGTCAGGACTACCGTGGACGCTTTGATCCGTCGGGCCCTTTCCAGCGCCGCACATACGTTGCGGCTTGTGCCGGAGGTCGAAATCCCCACCAGGACATCGCCGGGCTGGCATAGAGCCTCCACCTGGCGTTCAAAAACCTCGTCATAGCCGAAGTCGTTGGCTACGGCGGTCAAGACCGAGGTATTGGCGGTTAAGGCGATCGAAGCCAGAGCAGCACGCGGACGATGAAAGCGCCCGACCAGTTCGGCGGCCAGATGCTGTGAGTCAGCCGCGCTTCCTCCGTTGCCGCACCAAAAAACCTTGTTACCGGCTAATAGGGAGTCCGTGATAAGAATGGCCGCGCGCTCAAAGGAATCCTGCTGGGCCTCAAGCTGGCGGATAATAGAGACGTGTTCGTTGAGAGCATCTGTGAAGACGCCGGCCAGATTCAAAGAAGAAGGCATTCGCCCCTCGTGGCGCAATTAGTCTGAGGGTTTTCTCAAAACCTGGAGTGAGGCTTGTTTCAAAAATTATAAATCTCGTGAATCAGAAACCTGCGATTGACCTCAGCAATATTGAATACGTTTTCCTAGATCGGGATGGCGTTCTGAATCAGAAGCCCTCCCGCGGGAAATACATAACTCGTATGGAAGAGCTCGCTCTGCTTCCCGGTGTCGAGGACGCAATAGCCGCGCTCAATCGTTCCGGACGCAAAGTGGTTGTCTTAACCAACCAGCGAGGCATTGCGTTAGGCCTGTACACCCAAGCCGAGCTGGATCGGATACACGCGCACTTGCAAGCACAGTTGGCTGTGCGCGGCGGACATCTGGACGCGATTTACGTTTGCCCTCATGATGCGGGTCAGTGCGACTGCCGCAAACCGCTCACGGGGCTGTTCGAACAGGCGTTTCGCGATTTTCCGGAGGCGACGCCCCAGCGCAGCATTATGGTGGGCGATTCCCTGCGCGACATCGAAGCTGGGCTGCGTGTCGGAATGGCTACTGCGATGATCCTAAGCGACGACGGCGAGCCGACGGCTGAAGACGATCGCGCTGCAGCCCTCGCCCAAGTCTCAGCTCGGTCACTGTCAGAGCTTGTGGATCGTTACTTCGTCTCTTTGAGAGGCTAAATCAAGTTCGCCGCAAGCGCGTAAAGGCGGCGCTGCGGGTTGCGGTTGAGGTTTAAAAATCCGTAATTTATGATGATTTCGAGGGGGTGACATGAAACGGCTGCTTATTGTGGAAGATCAGTCGGCCGATCTCCGGGTGGCAGTCGATGTAGTAAAGTCCCTCGGAGTATCGTTCGTCGAAGCACGAACCTCGATCACCGCAGCGAAAGCCTATCTGGAATCTGCCTTGGACGGAGAGGATCCCGTACCCGACCTGATCATAGTCGATCTCGATCTGGGCTACGAAAGCGGCTTCGAACTATTACGCTTCTGGCATGGCAACCCGAAGCTCTCAAATATTCATCTAATCGTGTGGACGATCATGGGCGAGGAGCAGCGGGAGATTTGCCGCATGTTCAAGGTAAACGCGATCGTCTCGAAGTCCGAAGGAGCCGGCGCTCTAAAGCGCGCAATTGAATCGCTTGCCGCGGCTGCATCCTAACAGTATTCAAAATTATCTTTAAACGCCGTTAATTGAGGGCTCGTGCCGACTCATTTTGAACCGCGCACATCGAGCGTCCGGGCTAACCGGTTCGGACTATTTTGATCCGACGCTTTCTGGAGGAAATTACATGAGCAAGCTTGGGGAGATCATCTCCCGCAATGAGGAGCGCATTCGCGCCGATTGGATTAACGACATGGGGAAGTCTATCCAACGCGCTGACCTCATCAGCAAGGTGGAGTTGGAAGAGCAGACGCGCAGCCTCTTGTCCGCCATCGCAAAAGGGGCTTCTTCAGACCAGTCCGACGATATTACCGGTCCGCAATGGAATGCCGCCCGCGAATTACTGCAAGACATTTCGTCATCGCGCGCTCGCCAGGGATTTACACCTTCTGAAACCGCGACCTTTGTCCTTTCTCTCAAACAGCCGCTTTTTATGGCAATCCGCCAGGAATTGTCCAAGAACCAGGAAGAGATGTTCGCAGTTGTCTGGACGGCCACCCAACTTCTCGACAAGCTGGCGCTGCTAACTACTGAGTCATACACGGCAACACGGGAAGAGCTGATTTCACGGCAGCAGCAGGAATTGTTGGAGCTTTCCACGCCGGTCGTGAAACTGTGGGACGGCATCCTTGCCTTGCCGATCATTGGCACGCTGGACAGTGCACGGACACAGGTCGTAATGGAAGAGCTGCTGCAAACTGTCGTGGCGACCAATTCCAAGTTCGCCATCATCGACATAACCGGCGTTCCAACGGTGGACACGCTGGTGGCGCAGCATCTGCTCAAGACCATCACCGCCGCCCGTCTGATGGGCGCCGAATGCATCATCAGCGGCGTTCGGCCTCAAATCGCCCAGACCATCGTCCATCTAGGCATCAATCTGGAAGACGTGATCACCAAGGCGAAGTTGTCGGATGCATTCGCCCTGGCACTTCACCGGAGTGGCCGTGGTGTCGTAAGACTGGCGCCGGGCGCAGCACAGGGATCGGGTGGCTCGTCAACACGAAGGGACGACTGAGATGGAACGTATTCCAATCCTTCGCATGGGACCTTTCCTCCTGATTACGATTCAGGTCGACATGCACGATAAATTAGCGATGCAGCTACAGGATGACGTCACTGAGCGCATCTCAGATTGGGGATCTTCCGGGGTCCTGATCGATATTTCATCCCTTGAAATTGTGGACTCCTTCATCGGGCGAATGTTGGCCAATATCGCAGCTATGTCGAGAGTTCTGGGGGCGGAAACGGTAGTAGTCGGGATGCAGCCCGCCGTAGCCATAACTCTGGTCGAGCTCGGCATGTCTCTACCCGGGGTGCGAACGGCTCTGAACGTCGAATCGGGAATGGAACTTCTGAATGCCAGCTTTGGCAGATCACAAATAGGGACAATGCATGACAGTAGCGAAGCGTGAGCTGCTGCCGCTGCAGACCTCCAGCGACGTAGTGGTGGCTCGACAAAAGGTGCGCCAATGGGCGATTGAGCTGCGATTCAGTCTGATCGACCAGACCAAGCTGGTGACCGCGGCCAGTGAACTGGCGCGTAATGCGCTCGATCACGGTCAGGGCGGCCAGATGACCATCGAGGTCGTCAACGGTGCGGCCCGCAGTGGATTGAGATTGACCTTCGAGGATCATGGTCCGGGAATTCCTGACATTGAAATGGCGCTCAAGGACGGCTACACAACCGGAGCGGGTATGGGTCTGGGCCTGGGAGGCAGTAAACGTCTGGTTAACGATTTTTCCATCGAGTCGGAGACCGGCAAAGGTACAAAGATCACGGTTGTGCGATGGAAATAGCCCTCACCGAGTACATTCCCATCACCGATGCCTCGTCCGTGGGCGAGGCGCGGCGGCGTGGGTTACTGCTGGCTGATCGCCTCGGCTTCGATGCCGTGCGCAGTGGAGAGTTTGGCCTTCTGATTACAGAAGCGGCCCGCAATGTGTTGATCCATGGCGGTGGCGGACAAGCCATTCTTTTAGGCACGAAGAACGGGCATAACCCTGTGGGACGCATCCTGGCGATGGACAACGGGCCCGGAATACTTGACATGGCAAAAGCGATGGGCGACGGCTACTCGACCGCCGGAACCATGGGCAATGGAATGGGCGCGATGAAGCGAATCGCCTCCTCGCTGGAAATCTTTACCGGCCGCACCGGAACGATCGTCCTGCTGGAACTTGGATCTGAGTCGAAGCAGGGCGGCATGCTGGTGGCAGGGATGGCAATTCCCTACCCGGGCGAACGTCTATGCGGCGATGGCTGGGCCTATCACCAGACTCCGGAACGCACCATGATTCTGCTGGTCGACGGTTTGGGACATGGGGCTGCGGCAGCAGAGGCAGCGGACGAAGCGCTGGAAATCTTTCGCAAACGCTTGGAATACCCGCCCGCCGAAATATTGTCGTTCGTGCACGAAGGCCTTAGAAAAACGCGGGGGGCGGTTGCAGCAGTAACCGAGATTCTTCCAGGAAGGAAAGTCCTGAACTACGCCGCAGTCGGAAACACTTCGGCTTCGCTCCTGAGTAAACAAACTTCCCGGAGTTTAGTGTCCCATAGCGGTACGTTGGGACTGGCTGCGGCCAAGATTCAGGAATTCCAAATTGATTGGCCCGCTGATGCGATCCTGGTGATGCACTCCGATGGCGTCCAAAGCCGCTGGGACCTCTCGTCCTATTCGGGGTTGCTGGCACGTCATCCGGCTCTGATCGGGGCTGCAATCCTGAAGGATTTTCGCCGACAGCGCGACGATGCCAGCGTTGTCGTAGTTAAAGCGGCTGCCTGATGTCCGAGCCGATTCTCCATATCGTCTTACGTACCGAGCGCGATGTCGTGCAAGCTCGGCAACGCGCGCGCGACCTCGCTGCTCTGCTCGGTTTCGATAATCAGGACCAGATTCGATTAGCCACTGCGACCTCCGAAATTGCGCGCAATGCTTTTCGCTACGCCCGCAACGGCAGCGTTCAATTCTTCATTCAACTGGAACCACCCCAGCAGGTCGAGGTACTCATTAGCGATTCGGGACCGGGAATCAAGAATCTGGAGACGATTCTGGAAGGGCGCTACAGATCAGAGACCGGAATGGGGATGGGGATTCTCGGAACGAAGCGTTTGATGGACGACTTCGAACTCCTCTCCGATTCGGATGGCACCCGGGCGCGATTGCGGAAGCGAATTCCCCGGTACGCCCGGCCGCTCAGTGCGCGTGGGCTTCTGGAAATCGCCGAGCAGTTACGGCAACGTGAATCGGAAGGTCCCTACGACGAAATTGAACGGCAGAATCAGGAACTGCTCAAGACCCTGCAAGAGCTGCGGGCGAGACAGGAAGAGCTGACCCTGCTGAACCGCGAACTGGAGGACACTAACCGCGGGGTGGTTGCGCTCTATGCCGAACTCGACGAGCGCGCCGATTATCTACGGCGAGCCTCCGATCTCAAGACCAAGTTCTTATCCAACGTATCGCATGAGTTCCGCACCCCCCTGAATTCCATCATTTCGCTCGCCCGCATGCTGATGGACAAGATGGACGGCGATCTTACACGCGAGCAGGAGAAACAGGTCCAATACATTGAGTCTTCCGCTCGCGATCTGCAGGAGATGGTGAACGACCTGCTTGACCTCGCCAAGGTGGAAGCCGGCAAGATTCGGATCCGAACCAAAGTATTTGAAGTTCAGGACCTGTTCAGCGCGCTGAAGGGCATGTTGAAGCCGCTGTTGGCCGACAACACCGCCGTGGAATTAAATTTCGATGAGCCGACCGGTATCGCGCCGTTGCGGACCGACGAAGGCAAGGTCTCGCAGATTGTTCGAAATCTTATCTCCAATGCCCTGAAATTTACTCCTGATGGGCGAGTGACGGTTTGCGCAAAACCGGCTCCCAACAATCGAGTGATTTTCGAAGTAGCCGACACGGGCATAGGAATCCCACCGGAATATCACGAAACCATCTTCCAGGAATTCAGCCAGGTTGAAAATCCGCTGCAAGAGCGTCATCGCGGAACCGGCTTGGGACTGCCGCTATGCCGGAATCTCGCCCTGCTCCTGGGCGGACGTCTGTGGCTCGAGAGCGAGTTGGGCAAAGGATCCAAGTTCTTTGTCGAAATTCCCATGGTCTATGTCGGCGAGGCGGCCCAGACCGAAGGCGCCGATCTACTACCATCGCCGGAGTTTCACCGCACACCCGTTCTGATTGTCGAAGACAACCCGGAAACCGCTTCTCTCTTCGAATCATATTTGCGTAACTCTGAGTTCCAACCGATTATCGCTAACGACCTCCAACAGGCGGAAGCCTGGATGGCGAGGCATACGCCCGCCGTGCTGTTGTCCGACATCTATTTTGGAGAAGATACGGCGTGGGAATTCATACGTCAGGTTCGGCGAAATCTCCCTCACCTGCCGCTGATTTTGACAAGCGCCTACGATTTGGGGCAGCGCGCCTTAGCGGAAGGAGCAAACCTTTTTTTATTAAAGCCGGTAGAGCAGGATCAGGTATTACAGGAACTGCGCCGCTTGACCTCGCAAACCGGAACCCGACGCCTCCTGCTGGTGGACGACAATGAGGTTTCCCGTTACATCCTGCGCGAGTTGCTTGACCGTCCCTGGCTGGATTTGAGCGAGGCAAAGAATGGAACTGAGGCGCTCGCCCTGATTCGAGGAAACGCGCCACACGCTGTCATCCTCGACCTGCTGATGCCGGACATGAGTGGTATGGAAGTATTGCGAACTTTACGATCGCGATCGGAAACTGAGACTCTTCCGGTGCTGATCTACACCTCCAAGGTGTTGACCGAAGACGAGCGCTCGCAGATTGAGGCGTTACGAGCCAAGATCGTACGGAAGGAAGACATTTCTACGCGGCTGTCGGCTCAACCCTTCTTCGATTGGCTGACCAGTGCCGGCGTTTCTCCGGAACCTGGGATCTCGCAACTTCATGGCTGAAAATCATACCCCTCGCATCCTGATCGTCGACGACCGGGAACAGAACCGCTACATCCTCAGCCGCATTCTGCAGCAGGCAGGATACGAATCGGAGCATGCCGGCAGCGGGCGAGTGGCGATGGAAAAAGCGCGATTGCTCCCTTCCCTGGTCATCTTGGACGTGCACCTTCCCGATGCCTCCGGTTTCGAGGTCTGCCAGCAAATCAAGAAAGATCCTCGTACTGCACATATCCCCGTTCTTCAGATTTCTGCATCTTTCGTTTCCGGCGAGGACAAAGCCAAGGCTTTAGAGGCAGGCGCCGATAGCTACCTCACCCATCCCATCGATGGAGTTGTGCTGGTTGCGACCGTGCGTTCGCTCTTACGGCTTCGTACGGCGGAAGCAGTAGCGAAAGAATCCTCGGTGCAGTGGCAGTCGACTTTCGACGCCCTTTCCGAAGGCTTGGCGCTGATAAATTCGCACGGGGAACTCGCCCGCTTCAACCAGGCCTTCGCCCAGCTCTGCGGATCCCATACGCACTGCGAAGTCGGAGGAGATGCCTCAACAGTGCTGCGGAACCTGCTCGGGTCGGATGCCCCATTGCATCACGTCGGCCACGAGCGCTATAGCGGGGAATTCCTGGTAGATGCCAGAACCTTCCGAGCTACCGTGGATCGCGTTAGAGTCGGTGCCACAGATTTTGGAAAGATCCTGGTGCTAACCGACATCACGGATACGAAGCTGGCGGAGTACGCCATGCGAACGGCTGAAAAACTGGCGGCCACCGGCAAACTGGCGCACGCCATCGCGCACGAAATCAATAACCCGCTCGAGGCTTTGGTGAACCTGATCTACCTGGCCTCATCCGCCAATCGCCTGGACGACGTTCAACAGTTCTTGCAGCAAGCGAACACCGAAGTTGCCAGAATCTCGCGCATTACCAAGCAATCGCTTTCCTTCCATCGCGACACGCAGTACGCCGTGCCTCTGGACGTGGGAACGCTGGTGGAAGAAGTTGTCGCGCTCTACCGAAAGTTGGCCGATACGCGGCAAGTGCGGCTGATTTACGAGCGCAAACCAACCTTAACGATCCACGGCTTCCCGGGACAGCTCAGCCAGGTCTTCGGCAACCTGATACGCAACGCGGCCGAGGCTGCGCCCGCTGGTAGCGATGTGCACGTTCGGGTTCGCTCCTCCCACCGCGCGGGACGGGACGGTACTCTGGTGACCATCCATGACCACGGCTCGGGAATTCCTAAGTTCGTGCGGGAGCAGATGTTCGATCCATTCTTTACAACCAAAGAGCTCAAGGGTTCGGGCCTCGGGCTGTGGGTATCCAAGACCCTGGTGATCAAGCACCAGGGAACAATTCGCTTCCGCACCTCGACCCGCGACTGCGGCAGCGGAACTTCGTTCCAGGTATTTCTACCGATTGATCCCGTCAACCAGGCCACCCTCGCCAATGCCGGAAATCTAAGCTTCCCTGCAACTTCTTCCTTTACAATGTGTTTTCAGTGAAAAGGACAACTTCCCTCCAAGGATCTTGCTGCGTCCGTGGGGCGAGTAGTACGGGAGAGCGACCGGTTACGGGCTACTGCCGATATTTCCGGCCTGTGTTCCCCTGATTTCTTGCACTGCAGACTTGAGCCTTATGCGTTCGATGCACTTCCGGCTAAAGGTTCTGGGGGCACTCAGCTTTCTGCTGCTAGTGCCTTCGGTACTAGGACAAACCACGACATTGGTCACCCTCGACCAGGCCGTCGATTTGGCTTTGGCCCACAATCACTCGCTGAAGGCAGCTCGCACCCTGATTCTGCAAAACCAGGCTCAGGAAATTACCGCGAATCTGCGGCCTAATCCGACGCTCAATTTCGATTCGCAGTTTTTGCCTGTCTTCTCGCCCAATGAATTCTCCAATGACAATCTTGACCAGGTGCAACAGTTCGATCTAGGCGTAGGTTATCTGTTTGAACGCGGCCGCAAACGGCAGCACCGGCTTCAGGCAGCGGTCGACCAGACCAACGTCACAAAAGCTCAGGTTACAGATGAGGAACGAACTCTTATCTTCAACGTAAGCCAGCAGTTCGTTGCGGTTTTGTTGGCCGAATCGACACTACGTTTCGCCGAGCTGGATCTGAAGAGTTTCAGCAATACGGTCGATATTGCCGAGACCCAATACAAGGCGGGCTATATCAGCGAAGGCGATTACCTGAAGATCAAGCTGCAGCTTTTGCAGTTTCAGACCGATGTGTCTTCCGCCAAGCTTGCCAGAGTACAAGCCCTGGTCGCTCTCCGGGTATTTCTGGGATACGACGCCGTCCCGGCGAACTTCGATGTCGTGGGCGACTTGGCTTATGAGTCAATGCCTGCCACCATCGACGACTTGCAGGCGAAAGCCTTGCAACTTCGTCCCGACTATCGAGCGTCAGTCTTGGGCGTGACAGCCGCTCAGAGCCAGATAAGCTTGGCTCAGGCCAATGGCAAAGTGGACGTGAATACCATCCTCGACTACACCCACACCGCCGGCGAGAACAGCGCCTCGTTCTTCCTCAACTTCGAAATGCCGTTTTTCAATCGCAATCAAGGCGAGATTGCTCGCACGAAATACGCTCTGGTACAGGCACAGGAACTGCAGTCGTCCGCCAGTGACACGGTTATGTCGGATGTGACGAATGCGTATGAAACGCTGCGCAGCAACGAAGAGATTGTGCAGCTTTATACCTCAGGATATTTAAAGCAGGCTCAGGATTCGCGGGACATTAGCGAATATGCTTACAAACGCGGTGCGACCAGTTTGCTGGACTTTCTCGACGCCGAGCGCAGCAACCGCGCGACCCAACTGGCCTATCGTCAGGCGTTGGCAGCCTATATGACGGCGCTCGAACAGCTGAAAGAAGCCGTGGGAACGAGGACTCTTCCGTGAAGATGCGCGTCGATCTTATGGTTCGCTTGATTGCGCTGACAGCCTCGTGTGCGTTGGCGCTGACACTCGCCGGGTGCAACGACAAGCCAGCCGAGAATAGCGGCTCCGCCAACAATGGAAATACGGCTGAGCTGTTTACGATTCCAGCCGACCAGATGGCGCACGTCCAGGTGCTCACTGTCGAACCCTCCACCCTGACTCGTACCTTGCGACTGACGGGAGTGGTCGCTTATGACAGTTTCCACACCACGCCGGTGATCACGCAAGTCAGTGGGCCGGTCAGCCGGATCGCCGTTGTTCCCGGTCAAAGAGTGGAGCGGGGACAGCCCATGCTGTATGTCGCCAGTCCCGATTACTCGCAATTGCGTTCCAATTATCTGAAGGCGAAAGACGCATACTCGCTTGCTCAGAAGGCGTACGCACGAGCAAAGGACCTCTACGACCATCACGCCATTGCCGAACAGAACGTTGAGCAAGCTGAATCAGCCGAAGTCCAGGCCCAGGGTGATTTAACCTCCGCGGAAGCCGCTCTCCGGGTGTTGGGAATTTCTGACCCCAATGCGCTTCTTACAGCTCCGCCCTCGTTTGAAGCGACGGTGAGGGCGCCGATCGGCGGGCAAGTCGTCGAGCAGGATGTTGCCGTTGGACAACTGATCCAGCCTGGCTCAACCCAGTGTTTCGTTATTTCCGATATGAGTACAGTTTGGGTGCTGGTGAACGTCTACCAAAAGGATCTGCCTTACGTTCGGGCCGGGGATACCGTCGACATTCAGACCGATTCTTATCCCGACACGTTCCACGGCCGGATCTCGTACGTGGCGGCAACGCTGGATCCAACCACGCGCACACTGCAGGCCCGCATTGAGACGCCGAATCCTGGTGGGAAGCTGAAGAATGCGATGTACGTCACCGCAACGGTAGATGCCGGCAAGATACAGAACGCGATCGCTCTTCCCGATGCGGCGGTGTTGCGCGACACCGAAAACCAGCCCTTCGTTTACGTCGAACAGAACGGTAACCAGTTTGGCCGACGCTCCGTGACCCTGGGAGAGAGCATCAAGGGGCAGACTTCGATTACCAGTGGACTTAAAGCCGGAGATCGAGTCATCGGAGACGGCAGCTTGTTCCTGCAGTTCGCTAATTCGCTACAGCGATAGGTATTGATTGATTGGAATTGTGATGAAGATTAAGGCGCCACCAGCGGAATGATCCACCGAATCGTACAAGCGGCGCTTCGTCAGCGCTTTCTGGTGCTGGTTCTGACCCTCGCGATGATGGTCGCTGGAATCATTTCCTTCCGGCGCATGCCGGTCGACGCTTATCCCGACCTTGCTCCGCCCCAAGTTGAACTCATCACCCAGTGGCCCGGGCACGCCTCGGAAGAGGTGGAGCGGCTGGTTACTCTTCCGTTGGAGTTGGAACTCAACGGCGTCCCTCGCGTTGAGGTGATGCGATCGATCTCGCTTTACGGCCTTTCTGACATCATCCTGACATTCGATGACGCCACCGACGACTACTTCGCCCGGCAGATCGTTTTCCAGCGAATGTCGCAAGCCGCTTTGCCGGCAGGTGTGACTCCCGACATGGCGCCGCTGTTCAGCCCTAGCGGACTGGTGTATCGCTACGTCCTGCAGAGCCCCGATCGAAGCCCGCAAGAGTTGAAGACGATTGAAGACTGGACGGTAGAGCGCGCCTACCGCTCCGTTCACGGTGTCGCCGACGACTCTGGATTTGGCGGGACGACTATGCAGTATCAGGTGCTGCTGGACCCCGCCCGGATCTACGGGTATCACCTCACCGTTCCCCAGGTGGTGAACGCCTTGACCGCGAATAACTCGAACGCGGGAGGTGGATTCTATTCGCAGGGCGGCCAGTTCTATTATGTGCGCGGCATCGGCTTGGTGCGCGATACCAGCGACATCGGCAACATCGTCGTGGGCAGTAACAACGGCGTTCCGATTCGTATCAAGGACGTCGGAAATGTCGAGATTGGTTATGCTCCTCGACTTGGTGAGTTCGGCTACCAGAAGAACGACGACGCAGTAGAAGGTGTCATTCTGATGCTGCGCGGCGAGCAGACCCAGAATGTTCTGAAAGGTGTGGAGGCGAAGACCGAGGAGCTGAACAAAAACATTCTTCCCCCGGACGTGAAGATCCACCCTTACTACGATCGCAGCGAGCTGGTAACGCTCACGACCGATACGGTCGAAGCAAACCTGCTTCGCGGCATGGTTTTGGTTCTCGTCGTCCTGATCTTTTTCCTGGTCAGCTTTCGCGCCGCCGTCATCGTCGCCCTCACGATTCCGCTTTCGCTGCTATTCGCCTTTATTGTTCTGCACGCGCATGATGGCGCAGCCAACCTGCTTTCCATAGGAGCTATTGATTTCGGCATCATCATCGACGGCACGGTCGTCATGGTGGAAAACATCTATCGCGAGCTGGCGCTGCGCGAAGGTCAAGCCTACAAACTCCACGAGATCATTCTGTCGGCCTCTAAAGACGTCGATCGCCCCATCTTTTACTCCGTGGCCGTGATCCTGGCCGGTTATCTTCCGATCTATGCGCTCAGCGGACCGTCGGCGAAACTGTTCCATCCCATGGCCGAGACCATGTCGTTCGCCCTCATCGGCGCGTTGATCCTAACGCTGACGCTGGTTCCGGTGCTGGCATCGTATTGGTTCAAGTCGGGCGTCAAGGAGCATACGAACCGCGCATTCGAATGGATGAAGCGCATCTATGCCACTCAGCTGGATTGGGCGCTCGGGCGTCCGAAGCTGACCATGGTGATCGCTTGCCTCATCTTCGGAGCGACTCTTCTGCTGGTCCCGTTCATAGGCGGCGAGTTTATGCCGCACCTCGATGAAGGTGCGCTCTGGGTGCGCGCCACCATGCCGTATACCATCTCGTTTGAAGAGGCGAGCAAGATTGCGCCCCAGGTCCGGGCAATCCTGGCGTCATATCCCCAGGTCACTGTCGTCGCCTCGGAGTTGGGACGGCCCGACGATGGAACCGATCCTACCGGCTTTTTCAACTGCGAGTTTTATGTAGGTCTGAAGCCTTACAAGGACAAGGCGTGGGACGGAGATGCCAATACCAAGGCAAAGCTTGTTGAGGCGATTAATAAGAAGTTGACCGCGTACCCGGGAATTGTTTTCAACTACACGCAGCCTGCCGAAGACGCGGTGGATGAGGCTTTGACGGGCCTGAAGAGTTCGCTTGCTGTAAAAATTTATGGCAGCGACCTCAATGTACTTCAGGACAAGGCCATTCAGATCAAGAACACCCTGGCCAAAGTTCCGGGCTTTACCGACCTTACGGTTGTGCGTGAGCTCGGTCAGCCGAGTTTGCTGATCGACGTCGATCGGGACAAAATCGCGCGCTACGGAATTAACGTCGCCGATGTTGAGGCTGTGGTCTCGGCTGCCGTGGGCGGACAGGCAGCGACCCAGGTGATCCAGGGAGAGAAACTATTCGATCTTGTCGTGCGCATGCAGCCGCAGTTCCGCAGCAGCGCCCACGAGATTGGCGAACTCTTGGTTGGAACTCCCGACGGCAAGCAGATCCCCCTAAGCGAACTGGCAAACATACGCCAGGGTAACGGCGCATCGTTCATCTACCGTGAGAACAACTCACGCTATATCGGAGTGCAGTACAGCATCGAAGGACGCGACCTTGAGCGTGCCGTGCGCGATGGTCAGAAGGCGGTCGATCAAGCCGTCGCTCTTCCCCAAGGCTACTGGCTGAGTTGGGGAGGAGAGTACAGCCAGTTTCTGGAGGCGAAGTCGCAGTTCATGCTGATCGGACCGCTGGCCGTGGTTCTTATTTTCGTCATCTTGTTCGCGCTGTACGGAAACTTCAAGTTCCCGGTCACGATTGCACTGGGCGTGATTCTGACTGAGCCAGTCGGAGCGCTGCTGGCGCTGAAGCTGACAAAGACTCCCTTCAGTGTTTCTTCTGTCCTGGGGTTACTGGCATTGTTGGGCGTGTCGGTGGAGACAGCCGTCATTCTGGTTTCTTACATCAACAAGCTTCGCCAGGAAGGCATGGATATTCCTACGGCAACCCGCGAGGCTTCCCTGCTCCGGCTCCGTCCCATCATGATGACGGCCCTCGTGGCCTGTCTCGGATTGCTACCAGCTGCGCTGGCGACAGGGATCGGTTCCGACACGCAGAAGCCGTTTGCGATCGTAATCGTCGCCGGCCTCATTTCGCGGCTGTTCATCGGCTTCTTCGTAAATCCCGTGCTCTACCAAATGGTAGCTCGCGAAGGCGACGTACTGCAGGTGTGATTTCCATATCTTTCCAGCATGTTGCACAGCTGTCCGACAGGCTCTGGTTTGACGAACCTGTAACCACTGCGAGAAAATGGTTGAAGCGCTCAAAGACCGGGCGCTGTCCCTTCAGAGAGTGGGCCTGTGGCGCAGCTGGGAGCGCGCTTCCATGGCATGGAAGAGGTCGTCGGTTCGATCCCGACCAGGTCCACCAAAATTCCCAAATCTTCAGTTGCAATTGAACAGCTGCTCTTCGCGATATTCGTGTCGAGAGTCGCTGCCTCACCGGCGTCGTTTTCTCCCCAACTGACGTATGGCGGCTGCGCCGTAACTCTTCAAACCACCAACATCCATTGCAGAAAGAACCACAGCAGTAACAGGTTGAAGGCGAATCCTAACGTGGTAAAGCCGGCGAAAATGACCCGGTCTTTTTCACGCAGCGCGAAAGCGATAGCGGCGGGAAACAGGATCAAAACGTACCGCGTCCATTGCTGTTGTACGACGGTACTGTCCTTCATCAGAAACAGGTAGATCGCGGCGAGAGTAAAGAGAAGATACTCGAGACGAATTTTTTTCGAGAGCGCGAGGACAAACACGATCAACACCCAAGCGAGCTCCGACAAGTAAAACAAAGCGGAGCCTACCTTCAACATCACGTCGACGGTATTGCGCGCGTCGCCCAGATAAAGAAACCGTAGCGCCGTCTGAGCGCAATGAAAGACCGTTATCCACGGCCACGTCGTCTGCGTACCCCAGTAAACGCCATAGGAATCCCACGGCAGCAGCCGCCCGGAAAACGCGAGCCACAGAGGATACGCTGCGCCACCCACCAGCGGCGCAATCGCCCACATGCGTTTCCAGCCGCGCTCACGCAGTGCCAGGATGCCCAAAGGCGCCAGAAGGAGTATTCCAACCGCCTTTGCCAGTGGCGCCATGAATCCGAGCAAAGCCGATAGCCACCATTTGCCAGTCCGTGCGAAGTAGATACTCCAGATCATCAGCGCCATAACAACAGGCTCGGCATATCCACAAAACCAAATGAAACTCGCCGGCCAAAGGGCGTAGAACACAACAGCCCGGAACGCTATCTCATCCGAAAAGTCCAGGCGGATGAGTTCGAACAACCCCCAGAACACAAAAAACGCCGACACGGTGGCGATCGCCAGCGAGGCCAGCAATGCGCTTCTCATCACCGGCGTGAGCAACCTGATCATCAGGGGGTACAGCGGAAAAAAGACAACCAGAGAAGATTTGTCATACCCAAACTGTGCGATATGCAGATAATTCAGGGTGTCAAACCGTTCCCACACTCCCAGCAACGAGTAGGCGGCTCCCTCGGCGGGATTCATGAGATGTTCGGTGTAAGAATTCGAACGGATCAAGACCGGCAGAGCCGAGAGGTAAGGCGACAGTAGTGCCGCGAAGGCTGTGTACAGCACGCGCAGCCCTGCAGTCAAAAGAAGTGCCACTACAGGGGCCGAGTACTTGCGCCCGCCGGAGGAGTCCGCTCCGGCAGCTAGCCAGGGTTTCCAATTTGTCATTTTTTCAGTCGCACTTCACGTGACATGTCAGTCGGGAGTCGTTAGCTTCTTACGAATTTGGCAGAACGGGAATCTTATCGTTCGCCTGACTATTCGACCAAACGATTTCGCGGCCGTTACTTCAATGGATAACATAATCGACCTGGGTCCGGATTTCGCCGCGACGGCAAATGTATCGCGAATCGTTCAAGCGCATCTCGGCCACCGGCGAATCGGCCTTCCGCTATAATTCCGCGCAGTTACGATGGCGGTTACAGCCGGCGACAAGTTCGGACCGTATGAGGTTCAGGCCCATGTAGGCGAGGGTGGCATGGGAGAGGTGTATCGCGCCCGTGATACGCGCCTGAATCGTTTCGTGGCTGTGAAAATCCTGCCGGAATCCATGGCCGCCGATGCGACCCGCATGCAGCGCTTCGAGCAGGAAGCTCGCACAGTCGCCGCCCTGAATCACCCCAACATTCTTTCGGTTTACGACGTTGGCGTAACCAACGGCACGCCCTACCTGGTCATGGAGTTGCTCGAGGGGGAGACCCTGCGCGAGCGCCTGAATCATGGCCCGATCCCGGTGCGAAAGTCCGTCGAAATCGCTTTGCAAATCGCGCACGGACTTTCCGCGGCGCATGAGCGCGGCATCATTCATCGTGACTTGAAGCCGGAAAACATCTTCATCACTCGCGATGGCCATACCAAGCTGTTGGATTTCGGACTGGCGAAAGCCACAGCTGTTGCAACCGCCTCCGCGGCCAAAACCGCAGGGTATATGTCCGACTTCACGATGCAAACGGTGCAACCCTTGCAGACCGAGCCTGGAGTCGTGATGGGCACAGCCCCGTATATGGCGCCGGAGCAAGTGCGCGGCGAGCCGGTCGACCATCGCGCAGACATTTTCAGCTTTGGGGCGGTGCTCTACGAGATGCTCTCGGGCAAGCGAGCATTCGCCGGCGACACGACCGTTGAAGTCATGACGGCGATTCTGAAGTCCGAGCCTCCGGAGCTTGATCTGGAGCAGTTGAGGGTTTCGCCTTCCCTGGATCGAATCGTGCGTCACTGTTTGGAAAAGAATCCGGCTGATCGCTTCCAATCCGTGCGCGATCTGACTTTCGCCCTGGGAGCTTTGTCGGGCTCGGAGTCCACTTCCGCCTTGCGGGCACAGATGGCGAAGCAGCGTCGGATACCGATGTGGATTCCTATTTGTGCAGGAGTATTGCTCCTGGCATTGGCTGCGACCGCGGTTTACCTCGCCACCAGGACCACGGTAGCCGATCGCATGGATTTCGCGATCCCGGTTCATGGAGAAGTTGACCATATCGCTTTGTCGCCCGACGGCACGGAGCTAGCCTATGTCGCCGTCGACGAGGATTCCGGCGATGGTGTGATCTTTGTTCAGGCGGTGGGCTCAATGGATGCGACGCGACTTAGCGGAACCGAAGGCGCCACCTATCCATTCTGGTCGCCGAATGACGATTATGTCGGCTTCTTCGCCCAAGGCAAGCTGAAGAAGATCTCCGCTAGTGGCGGCACGCCGCAGATCCTGGCAAGCGCTGCTCAGGCACGCGGTGGAAGCTGGAGCAAGAAAGGCGTCATCATCTACGCTCCTGACTCGGGTGGCCCCCTGTGGCGGGTTGACGCCGATGGCACCGATTCAGCGCCGCTGACCGACAAGATCTTTACCGCTCCGAATGGAGGCTCCTCGCACCGCTGGCCGGTATTCCTCCCGGACGGCGATCACTTCATATTCTGGCTGGGCCAATTCAGCGAGCTCGCCGACGACCAGACAAGCGGCATCTACCTCAGTTCCCTCTCCGACCGGCAGCATAAACAACTCATCACGCTCGCACGGTCCAGCCTGGGTTACTCGAAAGACCACTTGTTCTATGTCGACAAGAGCGCGCTAGTGGAAGTTGCGATGGACCCCGAAAGCGGGAAGCTGCGCGGAAAGCTCCAGATCGTCTCATCTCAGGTCGGGCGGCACCCCTCGACGTATTGGAGCGCCTTTACCGTTTCACTTAATGGCACCGTCGTGTTCCATCAAGGCACGGGCGCATCGCAGTCGCAACTGACCTGGTATGACCGTTCAGGCAAAGAACTGGGGCGCGTGGGCGATGTCGGTCTGCTGGCCAATCCCAGCATTTCGCCCGATCAGGAGCGCGTCGCCTTCGATGTCGCCGATCCCAAGGCGAAGAACATCGACGTCTGGCTACACGACCTTCAACACAATACCGGTACGCGCTTCACCTTCGATCCGGCGGAAGAAACTACTGGCGTCTGGTCGCGCGACGGGAAGACGATTGTCTATCGGTCGGCTGCCAAGCAAGAAATACTCAGGCTGAAGAACTCCAACGGGTTCGATACGGATCAAGGCCTGGCGGCGCCGCCGCCGGGGGTGATCGACATCATACCCAGTTCTTTCAGCCCTGGAGACGAAAAACTGCTTACCACCGCCATCCTCACCACAGGTGGCATGTCCATGCAAATGGTTTCAGTTAAGGATAAGAAGGTAGTTCCGTTTCTTTCCGGTGGGGGCAATAAAGCCGACGGACAGTTTTCGCCCGACGGCAAGTGGGTGGCGTATCAGTCCGACGAAACTGGCGAGTGGGAGGTCTATATTTCCCCGGCTTCTGGCGGAGGTGGAAAGCTTCAAGTCTCACGCGGCGGCGGTAAGGAACCTCGTTGGCGGGGAGACGGAAAAGAGATTTTTTATCTCGATCCAAAAGGCAATCTTATGTCCGTCGTGTTGGGCAGCGAGGAGAGTCTTTCCACCACTTCTCCTACCCTGCTGTTTCCCAGCCGCGTTCGCGCGAGTGTTTCCTCCAGCGACTTGTTCAGCTACGACGTTACGCCGGATGGCAAGCGCTTTTTGGTCGATCGCTATGTCAAGCCGGCGCAAGTCCCGCCGCTGAATATCATTCTGAATGCCACCAGCAGCAACGAATGACTCTGCTTGTTGTCCGGATGGGATGAATAGTGCTGCCCGTGTCGTGCGTTCTGCATCCAACCTGAGTCGTGCAATTTGTTAGACTGGAAACCCACCTCGTCAGACGTCTGCAATCCATAACATTGCCCGATTGGACTACTCCTATGAGAAGTTTCGCAACCCTGACACTATTAGCCTTGACCGCAATTGCCACCTCGGCACAAACGCAATCGACAGCCCCAACGCAAAGTGTTGCTGCTGACAACTCTGCTCTCTTTTCTAATCTCGATCGCTTGCAATCGGCCGCCTCGCAAGCCAATGCCGACATCGCACGCATGCACATTGACAAGTGGAAGGCAGACAATGAAACCAAGCAAGAGTCGCAGACGAATGCCGGCTCTTTGCAGCGTAATCTGACGTCTGCCCTGCCGGTATTGATCTCCGCCGTCCGCACCGCGCCGCAGGATTTGACGGCGGGATTCAAGCTCTATCGTAATCTGAACGCCTTATACGATGTGCTGACCTCCTTCACCGAGACAGCAGGTGCGTTCGGTCCGAAAAGCGACTACGACGCCCTGGCGCAGCAACTGAACACAATCGATACCGCGCGTCGCGAGCTCGGCGACCGGCTGGAAAGTCAGACAGCCCAGACCCAGGTTGAGCTCAATCAACTGCGCGCCCAGGTTCGCACGCTCCAGCAAGCGGCTGTGCCCCCTCCGCCCCCGAAGAAGGTCGTTGTCGATAATGCTGACACCGGCAAGAAACCGGCTCACAAGAAGAAGCCAGCTGCGGACGCGGCTTCGGAACCCAACTCCGGAAGCTCGACGTCGTCTCCGGCGGCCACTACGAAGGCGCAATAGTCCTCCAAACGGGGGGTTCTGGCGTCCGCGCCGTATTAGGGAACCTTTCTGCAACCCGCGGTGTCTATTCCAACAGTCTGCCCCGATTGGAGAGCGACCTGTCACCTATCTGCTTGGCAGTTAATCAGTTTGGGTGATTCGGCAGTCAATCTTGTCCGTTTTAACTAGTTGTTGCGGGTTCAGAAACTATTTATCATTGAGGTGCCGCCCGTGGCGGGAGCAACAACCTTGAGTGAACTCGCAAGTGCGATAGCAGTCCGCACCGAAGAAGTCTCCGTCGTGGCCGAACTGAAGGCCGGATCGGAGGAGGCTTTCTATTGGCTGATCGCTCATTACAACCAGCCGGTCTACAGCCTGGTGCATCGGATTCTCGACGATCCCTCCGACGCCGCCGATACCACCCAGGAAGTGTTTATTAAGGTCTTCCGAGGCATTAAGAACTTCAAGGCAGATTCCAGCCTGAAGACCTGGATTTACCGTATCGCGGTGCACGAAGCCTCCAACCGCCGCCGCTGGTGGTTCCGGCACAAAGCGCAGGAGATGTCGATCGAGCCGGCGACCGAGCGGGAAGATTATTCGGGCAACTTCGGTATGAAGGACACGTTGGTGGATGAGGGAAAATCTCCTCTGCAGAACGTGCATGACGAGGAGCTCAAAGCCAGGATTGAGACGGAGCTGAAGGCGCTCACGGAACCCTATCGCACTACGGTGATCCTACGTGACATTGAAGAGCTTTCCTACGAGCAGATTGCTGAGGTTATGCAGACCTCGCTGGGAACCGTGAAGTCGAGACTTGTAAGAGGACGCGAAGCACTACGTAAGCGCCTGGAAAAGCATCTGCCGGCATTCGGAATGGCTCCGGCGGATTCACGCGAGAACAAGCGCCGCAGTGGCCCGGTTGGTCACGGGATCGAGGTCCTACCATGAAGTGCTCAGCTGCAAAGAGGCTCATGTCGTCCTATTTGGACGGTGCCATCGCCCGCAACCAGATGACGCAGGTGAATGAACATCTGCAAGCCTGTCCGGAGTGTTCTGCTCTGTTTGCGTCCATGCAACAAACCCAGAGCCTGGTTGGAGCACTGGGGCGGAAAACAGCTCCGCCGGATCTCACTCTCAAGCTGCGGGTGGCTCTCTCGCAGGAGATGGCCAATGCCCGTCGTTCGCGATGGGAAGGGCTACGGGTCCGCTGGGAGAACGCTTTCAACGCCACCATGGTTCCGGCTACAGCCGGGCTGATTACAACTCTAATCATTTTTGGTGTGCTGATTAGTTTCCTGTACTACCCGTCTCAGGTGCGGGCCTCCAACGACGTGCCGACCATGCTTTATACGCCGGCGCAATTGCGCTCTACTCCCTTTGAACTTTCCATGGGCGGAGTCAACGCGGATTCACTCATCGTCGAAGCCTATGTTGGCGCCGATGGCCGCGTGCAGGATTACCGCATCCTGTCCGGTCCCGAAGATGAAGCCACGGTTCTTCCTCAACTGAAGAACATGCTGATCTTCACGACGTTTCAGCCGGCGACCGCCTTCGGTCAGCCCACCTCGAGCCGCGTCATTCTTACGTTCTCCAAGGTGCAAGTGAAGGGATAGTCACAGCTGACTTGCTTCCTTCGGCAGATCATGGACGTCAAGTATCGGTGTGAGCTGCCGCTGTTTGCACCCCGCTTGCATGACCCCGTAGACTGAAGTGTCATCATGCGGTCGACTGGCAAGTACCAAGGCCGGCGGCTAGTTGCTAGCATCACCAGGGAGTATGCACTGAACACTCGCCTCCGCAATTTCGCTATCTCCGCTTTCCTGGCCTTACTCAGTGTCGTTGCAACTGCTCAAACCAAGGCGACCATCGACGTTAACGAAACCCTCTTTAGCGTCGTCGCGGCGATGAACGTTTGCGGTTATGACCAGGAGTTGCCGGCGTCTTCTCCTATTCGCGGACAAGTGCGCGCCGATCTGGTAGAGGCCAGCAAGCTGCCCGGTGCGGCCGCTGCCGCTGACGAGATGTGCCGGTTCTATCGCGATCACCGGCAGGGGGACGCGGCTCATGATCTGGCGCAGTATGTGTCCCTGGCTCTCAACCTCGGGCCTGCTCCTGATTTCCTTCCCAAGGTGAAGGAAGCTGACCTGCCGCCTGACTCGACTTACGTTTTGGGCTTCGTGCCATTGTTGAAGCAGTACTCTTCGGCGGCAAAGCTGCATTCCATCTGGCTCAAGCATCAGCCGGAGTATCTGGGCCTCATCGACCACTTCCACGATCCGATCGGCCAGATGATCAGCTCGACCGACAACTATCTGCGTATGCCGCTATCAGGCTATGCGGGACGCAGTTTTACGGTCTATTTCGAACCGATGGCTGCCCCGGGCCAGGTGAATTCCCGTAATTATCTGCAGGATTTCTATTACCTGGTGGTGTCGCCAGCGGGCGACAGCATCCACATGGATGCGCTGCGCCACACGTATTTGCACTTTGTGCTGGATCCGCTGATTGCTAAGCGGGCCACGTCTCTGGACCGCCTGTCCCCGATCCAGGGTCCGTTGCTGAAAGCCCCGATGGCGGAGGAGTACAAGCGGGACACCGGGCTGCTGGTTCTGGAGTGCCTGATTCGCGCCATCGAGGCACGCACGCCTTTCGATCCAAAGCTACCGGAAAAAGATCGCTTAGCGCTTGTGCATCGCGACGAGTCGGAGGGGTTCGTTCTGACTGGATATTTCTACGACCAGTTGCGAGACTTCGAGAAAGGTGGCGTGGGCCTGCAGACGGCATTTCCCAACTGGCTTCACAACGTGGATGTGCAGGACCAGAAGAAACGAGCCAGCCAGATCTCGTTCTCAGCCCGGGCCGAGCCGGAGGTGGTTCAAGCTTCCAATCATGCGTCCCAGCGAAGAATCGACATGGCCGAGCAGGCACTTGCCAGCGGCAATCCTGCGGAGGCCGCGCAGTTGGCGGAAGCTAGTTTGAAAGCCAACGAGGACTCAGCACGGTCCTACTTTGTGCTCGCTAAGGTCGCGAGTTTCAAAGGCGATATGGAAGGGGCGCAGGCCGATTTCCAAAAGGCGATCGATGCGGGAAAAGATCCGCATGTGCAGGCGTGGAGTCACATTTACCTGGGGCGGATTCTCGATATTCAGGAAGAGCGTGACAGTGCGGTCGCCGAATATAAAGCAGCCCTCGCCGTCAGCGATTTACCGGCCGACGCGAAAACCGCTGCGGAACATGGGCTCCAGCAGCCTTATCAAACTCCCCGATCCAAGCAGGACGAGCAGTAGACATATGCTGCCTTTAAGCGGACGTTGAAGAGAGGATTGGAATGAACAGGCTTCTAGCGATATCAGCGACAGCGTTATTGGCAGTCGTAGTCGTCCAGGCCCAGACAAACCCAGCCACACCCCCAGCGCCGGCTGCGAATCAACCGGCTGCGAGCCAGCAAACGCCGGCAGCGCCCCCGCAGACGACTGGCACGGCGACTGCTCCAGCGACCGGCAATCATCGCGTTCTTCAGGCCAAGTCTCAGGAAGAACTGAAAGCTTACCAGGATGCCTTCGCCAAGCCGGATGCCGCGCAGGCCCAAGCGGCGGCTGACGACTTCGCCGCCAAGTATCCCGACAGCGAGTTACGGGCCTCTTTGTACATGCGCGTGATGAACCTGTTCGCTCAAGCCAACAACTCCGAAAAGGTCATTGCTACCGGCCGTCAGGCAATTGCCGCCGATCCTACCAATCCCGTTCCGTTGGTGCAGGTTGCTTCCGCTCTGGCAGAGTCAACGCGCGATAACGATTTAGACCGCGAACAGCGGCTGGCGGAAGCCGTGAAAGACGCCCAGGCTGCTATCGACAACATCGATACAGGCCTGCTGGCTCCCCCCAACGCCGATCCAGCGAGGGTTGCGGCGGCGAAGCACAGCATTCTGACCATGGCTTATGACACCATCGGCATGGTGGACCTGGATCGCAACGATTACGCCGCGGCGGAAACCAGTCTTCAGAAAGCGCTGGACGAGAGCAAGGACAGCCCGGAAGGAGTGCTCTACCTGAGGCTCTCCGTCGCGCAAGACAAGTTGCAGCAATATCCCCAAGCCCTCGATTCAGCCAATAAAGCAGTGCAGTATGCCCAGGACGGAAGTGCGGCGCAGAACCTTGCCAAGCAGCAACAGGCCAGGCTGCAGAAGTTGATCAGCGCAGGGACCCCGGCTGGCACTGCCACTCCGGCCCCGGCCGCACCGCCAAGTTCCGGAACGCAGTCGAGCCCAACTCCGGCGCCGGCAACGCCTAACCCTCCGCACTAACCTTAAGTGGTATGGGAATTGTGTGAACGGTACTTGGCGAACCTTCCACAAAGCGCAATAATGCACCACGAATGAAATCGGCCAACCACGATCCCGGTGTCCTGGAGAATTCTCTGGGACATGTGTTTCAAGATCGTGCTCTTCTGGACAAAGCCCTTACTCATTCCTCTTACGCGCGTGAGGCCGAATCGCAGAACGCCGCTGTGGGCGTCCCCGCTCTCGAGCACGACAATGAGCAGCTGGAATTCCTGGGCGACGCCGTCTTGTCTTTTGTTGTCAGCCAGGAACTTTTTCGGCGCTTTCCCGAATACGAGGAGGGCGAACTTTCCAAACTGAGAGCACACATCGTCAGCGCACGCAGACTGCTGCGTCCAGCCCGCGAATTGAAACTCGGCGAATATCTTCATCTGGGGAAAGGCGAGGAGCGCAGCGGTGGCCGCAGCAAGAGTGCTCTTCTGGTAAACGCTCTGGAAGCGGTGATTGCAGCGCTTTATCTGGATGCCGGCCTGACGACCGCACACGCCTTCATCCTGCGTTACATTCTCGAACCCGAACTCGTCGAAGTGCATCAGCACGGCAGCAAGAAGCTACCGGTGATGGACTACAAGTCTGCCCTGCAGGAGGCAGTTCACGCCAGCGGACGTTTGCAGGCCCGTTACGTCATGGTTAAAGAGGAGGGACCGGACCACCGGAAGATGTTCACCATCGAGGCTCATGTGCCGGCCTCTCCCGCGGGGGAGCCGGCTTTCGTCTGCCGCAGCCAAGGGAGTACCAAGAAAGCCGCCGAACAGGCTGCTGCGCGACTGGCGTGGGAACGTCTACAATCGGTGGAGAGCCCATCGCCTGCGGAAAACGTTCCAGCGGACGTTTAGGTGCCTCCAATCACCATGAGCGAAGTACGTGCCCCGGAGCGTCCCCGAACCATAACCTACGAGCAATACGCGCCGGCACCCCCTCGCGACCGGAACGGACTCTCCGCAATACAGTCCGTGGCGGGTACGGTGGTCATCGCAGTCTTCGTCATCACCTTCATTCTGCAAGCCTTTCAAATTCCGTCCGAATCCATGGAGAAAACCTTGCTGGTAGGCGATTACCTGCTGGTGGACAAGGCGCATTTCGGACATTCCGGCGTCTGGGACTGGCTTATGCCGTACCGGCCTATCCAACACCAGGACATCATTGTTTTCCGCTATCCGGTAAACCCTCACCAGCATTTCGTAAAACGCGTAGTCGCCGTGCCTGGTGACCGTCTGCGCTTGAAAGATAAGCACGTTTATGTGAACGGAGTGCGTCAGGAGGATTCCTATGCCAGCTTCAACGCCGGCTGGCCGAATTCCTATCGCGACAACTTCCCGGCCGTTCACTTTGAAGGAGACCGAGGCTCGGACACGGGCAAATGGGCTATGGAGGTCGAGAAGCTGACCGAAAATAATCAGTTGATCGTGCCTGAGCACTCGTATTTCGTTCTCGGCGACAATCGTGACGATAGCTACGATTCGCGATATTGGGGTTTTGTGCCGCAGGAAAATATTGAAGGACGACCGTTGGTAATCTACTGGTCCGTGGATCGTCCTGAGCAGGTCACCAGCAGCGCTCCGCCGTCTGGTAAACTTGCCAGTCTGACACTTAGCGTGAGTCAACTGCTCAACAACTTGCGCTGGAACCGTATGTTGCGGATTCCACAGTAATTAACACTCCCGGCCGATTTGCCGGCTTCAGTGCCAAAGCGTGAGCCGAGGGCCGTTGCCGCGACGCTGTCGCCCAGGATTTCGAGGAAAAACAAATTTGCCTGCTAGCAAGAAAATTGTGAAGAGTGCTCCGGAAAAGGCGACTGTGGCACCTCCGCCAAAGCCTGAAAAGCCTAAGGAGACGACTCCCGAATTTATTGCTTCCATCGCTATTGTGCTGGTGACCGGCCTGTTCATCATCACATTTACGCTGCAGGCATTCACCATTCCGTCGAGTTCCATGGAGAACACGCTGCTGATCGGCGACCACGTCTTCGTCGACCGCATTCTGCTGGCACCAGCAACCAAGTGGATCAGCAAGCTGATTCCCTACCGTGCTCCGCGGCACGGCGATGTCTTCGTTTTTCTGCATCCCGCCGAGCCCGGGCTTTATGTCGTCAAACGCATCATCGGTTTGCCCGGCGATCGTATTCATCTGCAGGACGGCGCAGTCTATCGCAATGGCGAAAAACTGGATGAGCCTTACGTCTTAACCGCCGGTCAGTATAACGGCTACCGTGATGCCTTCCCGAGTGTTCCGCCCAGCCCTTATGAGGAAGTGACGCCGGAATGGCGTGCTGAACTTCCTCAGTTCGTGAAGAACGGCGACCTGGTCGTGCCGCCCAATAGCGTTTTTGCCATGGGCGACCACCGTGACGTCAGCCTCGACAGCCGTTACTGGGGCTTTGTTCCCTTCGAAAACATTATTGGCCGGCCAATGTTTATCTACTGGTCGTTCATTACCCCACGCGACGAGTACGAGCGCCAGACCATCGGCGATCGCATCGGCTGGCTGTTCAACATCATTATTCATTTCTTCGACCAGACCCGCTGGTCCCGGATGTTCCACGTGGTGCATTGATGCGGCGCCGTACCTCGCGGCGGTTGATGTGGGCAGTCATGCTGGCGATCGTGCTGGCTTTGCTGCTCCCACCCTTCGTTAATGTCAATCGTTATCGCGGCCGCGTGGCAGGCGCGATCAGCCGCGCGCTGGGTCGCGAGGTCACCGTCTCCCACCTGGAATTCAAGCTATTGCCGCGGCCGGGCTTGGTGCTTCATAACTTCGTCGCTGCTGAAGATCCAGCCTATGGCGCAGAGCCCATGCTGCGTGCCGACACGGTCACAGCGTATCTGCGATTGACATCTCTGTGGCGAGGCCGCCTGGAAATCGGCACCCTTGATCTGGACAACGCCAGCTTGAACCTGGTTCGCCGCAGCGACGGCCATTGGAACATCGAGGAGTTGGTCGAGCGCGCGTCGCAGGTGAGCCCCGCGCCGACCGGCAGAGTTCGGCCTGAAGCGCGTCCTCGCTTTCCATACGTCGAGGCATCAACCGGACGCATCAACTTCAAGTTTGGCGAGGTCAAGAAAGCCTTCGCCTTCACCGACGCCGACTTCGCGCTCTGGCTGGAATCGGAAAATCAATGGGGCATCCGAGTCGAAGCGCGTCCGGTACGAACCGACGTCAACATCAATGACACTGGAACGCTGACGCTGGATGGACGTTTCCAGCGCGCTTCTAACGTGCGGGACACTCCCCTTTACCTGAAGCTGAACTATGTCGACGGCCCGCTCGGCCAACTTACCAAGCTGATGTACGGCCGAGATCGGGGTTGGCGCGGTACGGTTCGTGCCAGTGCGGTTTTGACCGGAACCCCGGCCTCCGCAGCGCTCACGCTCGACGGACAAGTTGCAGATTTTCGCCGGTACGATATTTCTCCTGGCGAGGCGCTGCGTCTGCGGACCCACTGTACCGGAACGTACTCTTCCATCGGCGACTCACTGTATGACGTGCGCTGCGAATCGCCGATCGGAACCGGAATTCTGCGAGTGCGCGGCGATGCTCAAAGCTGGGGAGCAGGCGGCTATGAACTGGATATTTCGGGCGAGCATATTCCCGCCGACCGTATGGCTGCGTTCGCCCGTCACGCTAAAAAGGACTTGCCCCCTGATCTGACCGCCACTGGGGAAATTCAAGGTGCATTCACTGTCCGAAAGTCGGCCGACACGCAAGCGCCACAGTGGTCGGGAGGCGGGCAGACGACTTCGCTGATACTCCGCTCTGGTTCGCTGAAGCGCGATTTAGAGTTGGGCGAAGTGCAATTCGCTGTTCCCAGTGAAAAGCCAACGGAAACCAAGAACAAGCGACTGGCTCGTCATTCGCATACGCCGGTGACCGCGCCGTCACAAGCCGGGGGATTTCAGCTCGCCATCAAGCCCTTCCCCATTGCGCTGGGAGCGGTCTCGCCGGCGACCGCCAGCGCGGAATTCTCGCAAGGCCGCTACGACCTGCATCTGAGTGGAGCAGCCGAACTAGGCCGGCTGCTTACGGTCGCGCAAACCCTGGGCGTTCGGACCCCAGGCATTGGCCTGGAAGGCTCGACTCAACTCGACTTGGAAGTTGCCGGCGAGTGGATGGGTTTCGCCCAACCCACTCCTACCGGCAAGCTGCAGATCAGCAGCGCAACGGCCGAACTTCAGGGTGTCTCCGAGCCGCTGCTCATCGACACTGCGTCGGTGGTGCTGGAGAACGACCAGATTAAGATCACGTCCTTTTCCTCCAGCTTCAGCAAGGGCGGACAGCTCAGCGGCGTGGCCAGCTTCCCGGCCCATTGCACCAGCCCGGAGAATTGCGTGTTGCAGTTCGATGTGCGCGCTCAGGATGCCTCGGTGGCGCGGCTCAACCAGCTTCTGAATCCGGCGTTCAGCCGCCAACCTTGGTATCACCTGCTCGATATTGGCCGTCGCCATGAAGATGCGTTATCGAAGCTGCGCGCCGAGGGCCGCTTCGCGCTTCCTCACTTCGATCTCGGCGCCTTGGTTGCCAGCAATGTAAATGGTTCGCTCGAGCTGTCGTCCGGCAAGTTGCGCATTCATGAGCTCCGCGCCGACTTGCTTGGCGGCCACGAAGACGGCTCCTGGATGGCCGACTTCACCAACTCGCCGCCGCGCTTTATGGGAAACGGCCTGGTGAGCAAGATCTCCATGTCACAACTCGCCACGCTGATGCACGACAGCTGGGCCACCGGCGGCCTGGATGCGGAATATAGTCTCTCGTTTTCGGGAGTAGCGGCTGCGAAGATTCTCGGCACCGCGAGCGGCACTGCCGACTTCCGCTGGAACAACGGCGCCCTGCGTCACGTCATACTGGAAGGTCGGGGCGCGCCCATGACATTCTCGACTTTCGCTGGCAAGCTAGTGCTGCAGGATGGAACGTTCACGGTCGCGAATGGCAATATGCAGTCCGCAGGCAGCAAGTACGCCGTAACTGGAACAGCCGCCGCCGACGGTGCACTCAACGTCAAGCTGGACCATGCTGGCGGAAAGTCCTACGTCATCTCAGGGACGCTCGACAAGCCCTCGGTGCAGCCGTTGACGACTCCAGCCTCCGAGGCAGCATTGCGATGAGATTACGGAGCTCGCTCGGGACGTTTCTAATTGTGGCTTTGGGGCTGGTCGCTGCGGCGCAGCGTACCGTTCCCGTAAGCGATGCCCACAGCGCTGCCTATCGTTCGATCCAGCAAAAGCTTGCTTACCTGAAGCTGAATGCGTCCAGAGCGCATCCCGACCCGAAGCCGGCCGAACTAACCGAGGCGGAGGTCAATGCCTACTTCAACGAAGGCGGAGTGAAGCTGCCCAATGGCGTCAGCGGAGTTCGCCTTACTTCCCGTCCGGGAGTCATCGACGGCCGCGCTCACGTCGACTTCGAACCGATCATGCAGGGGCGTAACCAGAACAATCCTCTCTACAGTCTGTTCAGCGGCCAACACGAGGTCCACGTCGTCGCGGATGGAGAGGGAACAAACGGCGTCGCCACCATCAAGGTCCAGACCGTCGAGATGGATGATGTCGCGATTCCGCAGTGGGCGCTGGAGTTCTTCCTCCAGCACTACATCACGCCGAAATACCACAACGTCGGCATGACCAGCACCTTCCCAATGCCTCTGCGAGTTCAGACCGCGACGGTTGAAGCCGGAAAGGTTCGACTGGAGCAGCGGTAAGTTCGTGTCTGAGACCAGGCGCAACCAGGTTGTTCGTCCTGTCTCTGCCTGCCGCCCGCGGGCGAAAGCCTTGAAATCCTGCAACTCTAGGCCCTGCCATCACATCTAACACCTTGACAGTAATACACTCAAGGTTCTATAGTAGCTCTGCTACAAGGACTATATTGCTGACTTTACATCATATTTTCAGCAACTTAGAAGACTTAAGCCCCTAAGGAGGGTGCCTGCAATGGGAAAGATTATCGGAATTGACTTGGGCACGACCAACTCTGTGGTCGCCGTCATGGAAGGCGGCGAGCCCAAAGTCATCCCTAACGAAGAAGGTGGGCGGACGACGCCCTCAGTAGTTGGATTTACCAAGAACGGGGAGCGGCTGGTCGGCCAGGTCGCCAAGCGCCAGGCCATCACCAATCCCGAAAACACCGTTTACTCGATCAAGCGCTTCATGGGCCGCCGCTTCGACGAAGTGAACGAAGAGATGAAGATGGTGCCCTACAAGGTCGTTCAGTCGGGCGACCACGTTGCCGTGCTGGCGCAGGGCAAGGAGTATACCCCGCCCCAGATTTCGGCCATGATTCTTCAGAAGCTGAAGAAGGCTGCGGAAGACTACCTCGGCGAGAAGGTAACGGAAGCCGTCATTACCGTTCCGGCGTACTTCAACGACGCGCAGCGCCAGGCAACGAAAGATGCCGGGCAGATTGCTGGTCTCGACGTCAAGCGCATCATCAACGAGCCGACCGCGGCCGCGCTGGCCTACGGACTCGACAAGAAGAAGGACGAGACCATCGCCGTGTATGACTTCGGCGGCGGCACCTTCGATATTTCGATCCTGGAAGTCGGCGAAGGCGTCATCGAGGTGAAGTCCACCAATGGCGATACGCACCTGGGCGGCGACAACATCGACCAGCGGATCGTTGATTGGCTCATCGACGAATTCAAGAAGGACGAAGGCCTGAACCTGCGCGACAAGGGCAACGAGATGGCCCTGCAGCGTCTGCGTGATGCAGCCGAGCGCGCCAAGATCGAACTGTCCACCACGATGCAGACCGAAATCAATCTGCCGTTCATTACGGCCGATGCAAGCGGTCCGAAGCACCTGGTGAAGACGCTGACCCGCGGCAAGTTGGAAGAGATGGTGAAGGACATCATCGATCGCTCCATCGGCCCCTGTAAGGCGGCGATCAAGGATGCCGGCATTTCGCCTGACAAGATCAACGAAGTCGTGCTGGTCGGCGGCCAGACGCGTATGCCTCGCATACAGCAGCTGGTCAAAGAGATCTTCGGCAAGGAACCCCACAAGGGCGTGAATCCTGACGAAGTGGTCGCGATCGGTGCTGCCATTCAGGGCGGCGTGCTCGGTGGCGAGGTGAAAGACCTGCTGCTGCTCGACGTGACGCCCCTGACCCTGTCGATCGAGACGATGGGTGGCGTAGCGACGCAGATGATTCCGCGCAACACGACCATCCCGACCAAGAAGTCGGAGATGTTCTCGACGGCAGCGGACAATCAGACGTCGGTTGAAGTTCACGTCATGCAGGGCGAGCGCCCGATGGCGCGCGACAACCGCACGCTGGGCAAGTTCCACCTGACCGGCCTTCCGCCAGCTCCACGTGGCGTGCCCCAGATCGAGGTCACGTTCGACATTGATGCCAACGGCATCCTGAACGTGAACGCGAAGGACATGGCCACCGGCAAGGACCAGAAGATCACGATTACGTCGTCTTCGGGCCTGAGCAAGGAAGAGGTCGAGCGCATGGCAAAGGATGCCGACGCTCACGCCTCGGAGGACAAGGCCAAGCGCGAAGAAGTCGAGGCCCGCAACCAGCTCGACGGCATGGTCTACAACATCGAGAAGATGTTGCGCGAGCATGGCGACAAGATCTCCGGGCAGGAACGCTCGGATGTTGAGAACGCCCTGGCCGATGCCAAGAAGTCGTTGGAAGGCACTGACGCGGCTGCTATGAACAAGGCTCGCGAGAATCTGACTTCGGCTTCGCACAAGCTGGCCGAAGCCATGTATAAGGCGCAGACACCCCCGCAGGGCGGGCCGGCTCCGGGCGGAGACGGACAGGCCACCGGCGGCGCCGAGCCCAAGAAAGACGAAGGCGTGATCGACGCCGAGTACGTGGACGTGGACGAGAAGAAATAAGCTGTCAGCTTTCGGCTGTCAGCTATCGGCTAAAGCGGGGGCGCGCAAGCGCCCCTGCTCACTAAGCGCACTCTAGGTGCAGGTGAAAATTGCGACACGGGGTCGACCCATGAAGGTTCGCATGGCGTTTAACCCAGTCTCGCGAAGCGAGACGGCAGAGCTTAGCCCAGCGCTTCAGCGCTGGGGTAGGCGGTTTCAAATAGGCTAGTGTCCCTTTAGGGACGACAGATGATGTAGCGGGTTTCAGCCCGCGTTGTACAAACAACAGGAACTCCCCGGTTAGAAGGTAATTTGAGATTTGAAGTGAACAACCAGTCGTACATGTTGCATTTTGATCGCGACCATAGCCGCTGGTATCTGGTGACCGCCGGCATTGGAGGCCGCATGAAGGCGATCCCGGTGATCACCGATGACGACATCGGCTTTATGCCGAACATGGTCATCCCGATAGGCGACGAAGAACAGGCGGGCATTAATTAATCGGCGCGCGTTTCGGCCAAGAAGGCCAGTATGGCGCGCCAGCAATCTCAGGTCAGCGAGATTGCTAGAGCTAGCTAAAGGCTAAGAGCTAATAGCGATCACAACAATGGCCACAACCACCAACAAAGATAAAGATTATTACGGCATTCTCGGGGTCAAGAAGACCGCGTCGGCGGAGGACATCCGCAAGGCTTTTCGCAAGCTTGCGCGTAAATATCATCCGGACGTCAATCCGGGCGACAAGTCCGCCGAAGAGAAATTCAAGCAGCTGTCTGAGGCCAACGATGTCCTGAGCGATCCCAAGAAACGCAAGGTCTACGACCAGCTCGGGTTCTACTCAGACAACATCGATCCGGCTGCTGCCGAGGCTTATGCGCGCGGAGGCGGTTTTGGTGCCGGTGGATTCGGGAGTGCGGGACCAGGTCAGAGCGCCGGCGGGGCTCACACCTATACGCAGGAAGTACCGTTCGATTTCAGCGGCTTCGACTTCAACGACTTCGCCGAAGGCGCCGGCGCCGCCGGACGCCGTGCGGGCGCAGGTGGAAGCGGCGGCTTCCGCGATATCTTCTCTAATATTTTTGGCGGCGGCGGACGAGCGGAGCCCACGCAACAGCCGGAACGCGGCTCGGACTTGGAGTACCGCGTCGATGTCGGCTTCTGGCAGGCAATCCGCGGCGCCGAAATGCAGCTGACGATTCCCCGCCTCGAGGTTTGCGCGAACTGTCATGGCGAGGGCTATATCGAAGCCCCAGGTGAGTGTCCGCAATGTCATGGCAAGGGGCAGATCACGCAGAAGAGCGGCAGCATGAAGTTCAACGTAACCTGCCCACGGTGCGGCGGGACGGGCAAGAATCGCACCGTTTGCCCGGTGTGCCACGGTGAAGGCCGGGTGCAGAGAAGCGAGTCGCTCAAGGTTCGCATCAAGCCGGGTACCCGCGACGGCCAGCGCATCCGTTTGCAGGGGCGCGGAAATGCCGGAACGATGGGCGGACCGGCGGGCGATCTCTACATCATTGTGCGGATAGGCGAGCATCCGGTATTCAAACGCGAGGGCGACGACATACATCTCACGGTGCCCGTGACGCTCAGCGAGGCGGCTTTGGGCTCCAAGGTGGAAGTGCCGACCATCGACGGAAAGGCGCTGCTGCGCATTCCTCCAGGCACGCAGAGCGGTCAGAAACTGCGGCTGCGCGAGAAAGGCGTTCCGTCGGCAGTGACCGATGGCCAGCGGGGCGATGAGATTGTGGAAATTCAGACGGTGACGCCAAAGGTGAGTGACGAGAAGTCGAAAGAGATACTCCGCGAGCTGGCAAAGTTGAACCCTGAGGATCCGCGCGAACAGCTTTGGAAACAAGTTTAGCGGCGAACACATTCGACGCAGGAGGACACGGCTCTTGAGTTGAGATCAAATGGTGACATTCCCAATGGAAACCGCGCGCTTGATTCTGCGTCCGCTCACGCACGAGGATGTGGATGCGATCTTTGCAGTGATTGGCGACGCCATCGCCATGCAGTACTACCCGCGAGCTTTCACGCGCGACGACGCGGTGGAGTGGGTGGAACGCAACCTGCGACGGTATGAGCAGGACGCGCATGGCCTGTGGGCAATTGTGCTCAAGAGCACTGGCGAACTGATCGGAGATTGTGGCTTATCCTGGCAACCGGTCGAAGGTGAGCAACGGCTGGAAGTGGGTTACCACCTCCGTCGCGATTACTGGGGCCAAGGCTATGCCACCGAAGCGGCGAGAGCGTGGATGGACATGGCATTCAACCATTTGCACGCGCCGGAAGTGGTCTCGCTGATACGGCCGGAGAACATGCCTTCACGCCGGGTTGCCGAGCGTAACGGAATGCGAGCTCAGGTTGAGGTGACATATGAAGGATCGCCACACCTGCTGTATGTCATGAAACGAGAGAGCTATGGCTAAACGAAAAAAACAAGGCGCGTACATGATCAGCTCGGTAGCGGAGATGTACGACATCCATCCGCAGACGCTGCGCCTCTATGAGCGTGAAGGCCTGCTGAAGCCGTCACGTACCGAGGGAAATACCCGTCTCTACACGGATGAAGACCTGGAGCGGCTGGAATTGATTTTGTCGCTGGCCCGCGACCTGGGGGTAAACATCTCGGGCATTGCGATCATTCTTCAAATGCGCGAGCGCATGGATGAAATGCAGCGTCAGATGGGCGAATTCGTGAACTACGTCCGCAGCGAGGTTATGACGCGCGCACAAAACGCAACCGCCGACCCTTCGCGGGGAGCGATTGTTCCTTTGCGGCATTCGATCATCGTGAAGAAGCAGAAGTAGGGATCAGGGGCTAGGGGTCAGAGATTAGGTGTGGGGGATACGGGTCAATACCAGGCAGGACTTAACTTTTCGTATCCTGGAATCCGGCAATCAGCAACAACCTCGGACATCGAACACTGGCCCCTGACCTCCGAGTCCCTTCGCCTTATTCTTTAGCAATCTTTGCCTTCACCTTTTCCAGCGCCTCCTTGGCCTTCTTCGCGTGTGGCCCATCCGGTAAGGTCTTCAGATAATCCTCGTAATTCGTGGCTGCGCCAGCCAGGTCGCCCGTCTTATTCAGCACTTCGGCCAGCTTAAAGGTGGCTTCGGCGTCATGTGGTTTGAACTCCAGGGCCTCGCGATAGCGGCTGATGGCCGCCCGTGTGTTTCCCTGCTTCAGATACCAGTCGCCGACTTCGACGGCCTTCATCGCCTTCATTGGATTGTAAGGCGTGAACTCGTCGACATCGGAATCTGCTCCGGTTTCGAGTCCAGCTTCGGGATGGGCCTTGGTGTCGCCGGCTGGCGGATCGACATCGATTCGAGTCTGCGTACTGGAACTTTCGCCGACCGGCACATTGTCGGAGCGCGGAGGCGCCTTGGCATTGTCCTTCGGCGGAGGTGAGGACTTGTCGGTCGGCACCTGTTCGACTGGAGGAGAATCCTGCGCTGCAACTACTCCTGTAAAACAGAGACACAAAACTACGATTGCAAAGTAATGAAAACGCACCCTCATATTGTAAAGGGAACCCGGGAATCTGTTGTAACACTCGGGCTGCATCGGTTATTCCCGCGGCTTGGCAACCCAAAAGCAGCAGCTCGCTTCTTCTCTGTTGTGTCCTTTTGATTCACCAGCATGATTCCAAATTACGAGGCCCGTTTTGTATTCACTTCGCGCTCTGAGCGAAGAAGACCCGCAGCTGCAACTGGACGGTTCCATGGAGCCCCCAGGCGTCCTGGCTTGGCTGCGAAGATTGACTCCTGGCATTGTTGCCGGAGCGGCCGACCTTGATCCTGCCGCTGTCCTAACCGCCACCGTCGCGGGCGCCTCCTTCGGCTATTCCATCGGATGGGTGGTCTTGCTGGCCATTCCGGTTCTTTGGGCCGTCTTCAACGTTGCCGCCAGAATCGGTCACCATAGCAGTCGCGGCTTGGTCGAACTCATCCGCATGACCTATGGGCGAACCGCCGGATGGGGGGTCGCTGCCGCCATGATCTCGGTCAACATGACCATGATCATCGCCGATCTCATCGCCGTGTGTGACGCATTCTCGCTGATCCTGCAACAGCACCGGGTATTCTTCCTGCCTATCGTCGCCTTCGCCATCTGGTATCTGCTGGTGGTAGGCGACTACCGGAAGTCGAGCCGGGCCCTGATCTGGTTTGCCCTATTTCAGGTGGCTTACCTGGTCGCAGCCGTCATGGCCGTAAAGTCCTGGACTGGACTGCTCAAAGGAATCTTTCTGCCGCACATTACGTTGAACTCAGCGTTCGTCATCGGCATCATCGCGGTATTTGGTTCCTTGCTCACGCCCGATGTCCTTGTCTGGCAGACAAGCTCACGCCGTGACGTAAAAGAGACTGGAGGCGGACTTCACGCAAGCGAGTCGAAGGCGGGAACCATGGTGGCGGCTGCCATCTCGCTTTCCGTCATAGTCGCTGCATCGTCGCTGCACGTTGCTGACCCCTCGCACATGTCCACGCTGGATGCGGCCCGGGCACTCGGTCCGCTTGGCGTGCTGGCTCCGGTCATATTCTCTCTGGGCATTATCGGGTCGGGATTGATCGCCCTGCCCATCCTGGTGGCGTCCATGTGCTTCAGCATTGCCGAGGCGGCCGACTGGAAAGCCGGCCTGACCATTCCAGCCTGGGAGGCCCGCAGATTTTACATACTGATCTCGGTCTGCGTGCTGATTGCAACCCTCATCGATTTTGGTAGTATCAACACCGTGACGGTGCTCTATTGGTCACAGGTCTTTGCCGGATTTCTGGTTGTGCCGGTGCTGGCCTTTATCGTACTGTTAGGCAATAACCCTCGTCTGACTGGCCGCAGGAACACTGCCTCGGAGAATTTCTGGCTTGGCGGCGCCATAGCCGGAATGATCGTCGCCAACCTCGTCTTTTTCTGGACGCAGTTCGTGCACTAAGACTCGCTTCGCACGCCGGCATTTTAGTTTTTCACAGGCTTTGACGCAGCCTGGTGGGCGAATTGCGAGCAACTTGTTTGGAGGTTTCCGTGAGCAACGGCGAGGTCAGTATTGGACAGGCTTTTCAGTTCGAAGTGGAAAAGCTAACACGCAGGAAGCAAGTCGTTTTCGAGTATTCGGAGCACTCCAACGAGCAGTTCCGGTTCGAAGTGGTAGACGGTATTCCTTATATCGTCGCAAACAAACAAGGCATTCTAGCGCTGGCAAAACTGCTCGTCACCATCGGAGCGGCGCAACATCCTGAGGGCTTTCGCCTGCACCTCCGCGAGGACTTCGACGGCGACCGCGACGAGATCCTTCGCATCCGGCTGGAGGATGGAAAAACAGAAGCCTCCTCAAATGCTGATGGGACGCCGGTTTCGGTGGTTTGAGGTAACGTTGCCCCAAGCTGCTGCGTGTTCTCTAGGCGCTCGTCTTGCGTTTGATGTGGATGGTTTTCTGGACCTCGGCAATCACATTGCCCGCTTCGTCTCGCACGTCGATCACAAAGATCGGCTCATATTTTTCCTGGCTCGTAAGTTTGCCGCGAATCTCTTCGAGTTGCTGCTCCGTCAACCTGAACTCGGCTCGTACCGTTCCCTTCCCTGGCTTGCGAAATCGAATTGAGGCTGCCTTATCCCACACGATGTAATCGCGGCCCAAGATTCTCCATCAGCATGAGCATGTAAAAAGGGTCAGTCATCGAGTAAAGTGAGCCGCCATAGTGCGTGCCGACGTAGTTTCGGTTCCAGAAGCGAAGCCTCATGGTGACGTCGGCCGAACGATAATCCCGTCCCCATCGAACGCTGATGCCCGCCGCCAGAAGCGGAGGCCACCAGTTGATGTGACGCAGCATGAAGAGCTGGACCCGTCGGTTCATGATCGAACGAGTTGATCATAGAACAATGACGGTCACTCAGGTGTCCCAGGCACAACTAAAGAAGGCCGCCCACTTGTGGTGAACGGCCTTCTTTCCGATGGCCTGAGTAGGGGCCATTGGCTCCGGGCTGAGGAGAGATCGAGAAACTTGTCTACTGCTGCTGCACTTGCGTCTGATTTTGGCTGGACGCCCCTGCCTGTGCCGATTCCGTCAGGCTGTTTGCCATCAGGCGGACATCGACTCGGCGATTCTGTGCGCGCCCGGAAGCGCTGGTGTTTTGCGCAACCGGATTATCCTTACCCAAGCCGATCAGGAAAATCTTGTACGCAGGCACACTGTACTTCTGCGCCAGATATTGAATGACCGCATCCGCGCGCCGCTGGCTGAGCTGATAGTTGTAATCGGCCGGGCCGGTTGAATCGGTGTAACCTTCGACCTGCACGATATAGTGCTTCTGGCTCTGCAGCTGGGACGCGAAATCGTCGAGCGTCTGCTTATCTTTCTTCGTCAACTGGGCCTTGTCGAAGGCGAAGTTGATGGTCGTTTGCGATACGGACTTGTAGTTATCCAGGTTCTCAACGGTTCCAGCCAGACTGGTCACCCGATTCGAGGCCTGGGTGGCATTCTGATTTGCCGTGTCGGCGCTCTGACCGGCCGCCAGCGCCTTCTGGTCAGCTGCGTCGGCCTTGGAATTGACCTGCGCTATGCCCTGCTGGGAGCGGGTATTGACATCGCGAATGTCGCGAGTATTTTTCGCGGTTTGATCATCTAATTCATTAACGTTGTTGATAATCGGTGTCGTCTGATTGCGGACATAGTTCTTAGTGGAGCAGCCAACGGTAAATGTCAGGCTGCCGGCCACCAGCACCGCAAGTACGGAATAACGGTTCATCGAAATGGCTCCTTACGGAAACATCGGCCTCGGCGAGCGTTCAGCCGTTCCGGCCTGCGTTGGATGGTGCAACCCGGCTGCCAACCTCGGACGCACGTGATTCGTGCGGCTTACCCCATGTTTTCAGCGAGTTGTAAGGTTTCCGATTCCGACTCCTCGAACTTCAGGCTTCACGTCCGGATAATCCTGACGCGGGGAGTAGAATTTTTACCAAGTGGGTTTAGCCTCAAGGTGTTGCATAGCCAGCTTGCACTCCAAGTGCCCCGCTCACGCATCAACTCTCTTTGAAGTAAATGGATCTGCTCCAGAAAATCCGAACCCTCCCGACCTCGCCCGGCGTGTACCTGTACAAGAACGCCGATGGGCAGATCATTTACGTTGGCAAGGCCATCAACCTTCGTTCGCGAGTGCGCTCGTATTTCCTCGAGGGCGCTGCGGTCAATGCCAAGACCGGATCCCTGTTGCGCGAGGCTGTCGACATTGATTACGTCGTCGTCGACAACGAAAAGGAAGCGCTGGCGCTCGAGAACAACCTCATCAAGCAGAAGAAGCCGCGCTACAACATCCTTCTGCGTGACGATAAAACTTATCCTTATATCAAGCTCACTATCACCGAGCGCTATCCGCGCGTCTTTCCGACGCGCCGTCTACGCAAGGATGGGTCGCTTTATTTCGGACCGTACTTTCCCACGAGTCTGGCCTATCGGCTGGTCGATCTGATTCACCGGCATTTCCTGATTCCTTCGTGCAAGCTCGATTTGAACCGGTATTATCCCCGTCCTTGCCTGCAATACTTCATCGGGCGGTGCCTTGGTCCCTGCGTGGAAGGTCTCACCACGCCGGAGCGCTACGCCGAGGCGGTGCACGATGTGAAGTTGTTTCTCGAGGGCCGCGGTGCCGATCTGTCGCGTTCGCTCCAGCAGCGCATGAACGCCGCGGCGGAACGGGAACAGTACGAGCTGGCCGCGAAGTATCGCGATCTGATCTCCACCGTTCAACTGTTGGAGCAGAAACAGCGCATTGCTGCCGTCGAGGGAGACGACGCAGACGTATTCGGTTATCACTCTGAGAACGAGATGTTAGCCGTAAACCTGTTCCACATGCGTGGCGGAAAGATCGTCGATAAGCGCGAGTTTTTTTGGGAAGACATGGCGGAAACCGTGGGTCCGGTTTTCGATCCAGGCGAGTTCTTCTCTTCCCTGCTGAAACAGGTTTACCTGGACCAGCAATATGTGCCGCACACAATCTACGTGCCAGTCGACTTCGAGGATCGCGCGACGCTGGAAGAAGTGTTGTCCGAGGGCCAGAAACGGAAGGTACAGATTCACGTCCCGCAGCGCGGCGAAAAGCGTTCGCTGGTCGATCTGGTTGGTCAAAATGCGAAGCAGGCATTTGATCAGCGCTTCCGGGTGCTGAAGCCTGCTGCCAAAGCGATTCAGGAAGCGGTGCAGGACGCTCTGATGTTGCCGGAATTGCCGAAGCGTATTGAGTGTTTCGACATCTCACATATTCAGGGCGCAGAAACCGTCGCTTCGATGGTGGTTTGGGAAGACGGCAAAATGAAGAAGTCCGACTACCGCAAATTCATCATCAACACGGTTCAGGGAGTGGACGATTTCGCTTCCATGCGTGAAGTTGTTACGCGACGTTACGGCCGGCTGCAGAAGGAAGGCCAGAAGATGCCCAGTGTGATCCTCATCGACGGCGGCATTGGACAGCTGCATGCGGCCGCCGAGGCTTTGGAGGCGCTCGGCATCGTCACCCAGCCGCTGGCGTCCATCGCTAAGCGCGAAGAGATCATCTATATCCAGGGGCAGGAAGACGAGCCGCTGATCCTTGATCGCCATTCTCCTGTGTTGCACTTGGTGCAGTTAATTCGCGATGAGGCGCACCGCTTTGCGGTTACGTTCCACCGCAAGCGCCGCCAGATTCGCGATCGCAAGACGGAATTGCTGGAGATTCCCGGCATCGGCGACCGTACGACGAAACGGCTTCTGCAGCACTTCGGAAGTTTGCAGGCGGTGAAGGATGCCGATGCGGCGGCGCTCGCATCCGTTCTTAACAGGACGCAGGTTAATGCGGTACTGCAGCATTTTCACAAGGACGAATCAATCCTTGAAACGTCTTAGACATCAGGGCTGAATAGAAATAGGGGCGAAGTAGAGAGTGAACCATGGAGTTCAGCAAGGATTCAAAGGCGCGCCTGATTCTTTTGTGTTTCTTCGTGGTACTGCTGGTTTGGGTCGCCGGTTTTGGCTTTGATCGCCTGCTGGCACGTGACGGGGCTACTCGCACCGATATTCTCGTGGCATCCAATGCGTTGACTGGCATCGTTGCCGGCTTCCTGTTCTACAGCCTCACCAACATCGAACGCCTTCGCCGCAACGTAATGCGTGAACGGCTGCGCACCATCGCGGAGATGAATCACCACATTCGCAATTCGCTACAGGTAATCACCTACGCCAGCGCCACCCGTCAGGACGCGGAATCGGTCGAGATGATACGCACCTCCGTCGAACGCATCGAGTGGGCGCTGCGGGAAGTGCTTCCCGGCCACGTCGAATCGCCCCCCACTCCAGCCGAACAAGCCGATTCTCGCGACGTGTTACGTGCCGGCTAAGCTGTTGTATCTTAATGCCGGCCAAGGGCTTTCTTCGCCCAAATCGAGTCAGGTGTGCAGTTGGAGTCCTGTATCTGCTATTTGGCACCTTTTCACATTCTGTTAACGGAACCTTTCTCCTCTTGGGCCGTATATAGGTGCAGACGTTGATCTCTTGAACCAACAAACCCTTCCGGCGCAACCCCCGGAGTTTCCAGAGAGCGCTTTTGAGCGCTCGGGCCTTTAGGCCACTGTTAAGGAGAAGTATCATGGACGCGAAATACAACTGGATGATCGACAGCCCGGCAATCCGCGTCACCCTGAACACCGCGGCGTTTGCGCTTTGGATTGTCATGGCGGTTGGAATTATGGAGCTGGCTGCAAAGCTGTAGCTCAATCTGCAACGAACGATAACGACATATTGACGGCCTTGGCAGCGTAAGCTGTGTAGCCGAAGCAAACCCTGCACTCCCCTGCAGGGTTTTGCTTTTTGTGGCGAGCAATTTTCATTGACGTCAGCCCGAGACCGACCCACACCGCCCTGAAGTTCGTGCGGCCAAAAGCAAAACGCCCGCCGCATCTTTCGACACGTCGGGCGTGAACTCTTCGTATGCAACGACAGCAGCGGCGAACTAGGCGCGATTGGTTTCGACTTCGCGCAGACGGGCAGCCTTGCCACGCAGCGCGCGCAGGTAATACAGCTTGGCGCGGCGTACGTGCGCGGAACGCAATACTTCGACCTTGTCGATGACTTTGGAGTTAGACGGGAAGATACGCTCGACGCCCTGGCCGAAGCTCATCTTACGGACGGTGAAGCTGGGCTGCGAGCCTTTGCTCTTCGAGATCACTACGCCCTCGAACGCCTGCAGGCGCTCTTTGTCGCCTTCCTTGATCTTCACGTGTACGCGAACCGTGTCGCCAGGCTGAAAGTTAGGAAGATCCGTGCGCCGCGTCTTGGCGAGTAGCCGGTCAATAATTAGAGAATTCGACATGTTCTTTTCCTTCCGTGTGGCACGCCTCGCGGCGGCAAAAATAAATAGCTTTTAGCTGCTAGCTTTTGGCTCTTAGTAAACTTCGCATTTGGTCGATTTCTAAGAGCTAATAGCTAAAGGCTAAGAGCCCCTTTCGCGGGTGCCCCGTTCTAGCCCTTCTTTTGGGCCAGGGCGGGATCATCCCGTTGAATCTCTTTCAGCAGCTTGCGATCTTCTTCGCTCAGCACTGCTGCCCGTAACAAATCGGGACGATTTCGCAGCGTCTTGCGCAACGCGCAACGGCGCCGCCACTTCCGTATCTCATCATGGTTCCCGTTTACCAGCACCTCGGGAACCGGCATCCCGTGAAACTCTGCCGGACGCGTGTAATGCGGGTAATCCAGCAACCCGCCCGAACCGCAAGTCGAACTTGGCGGCTCACCTTCCTGCCTCACCGGCGACTCAGCGGCGTTCGCAGTGAAGGACTCCTGCTGCGACGAAGCTGCATTTCCCAGCGCTCCCGGAATCAGCCTGGTCAGCGTATCCACAATGATCGCCGCACCTAATTCGCCGCCGCTCAGCACGAAGTCGCCTATCGATATTTCGCGATCGGCAAGATGCTCGCTTACGCGCTCATCTACCCCCTCGTAACGCCCGCAGATCAGAACGATGCGCTCCAGGCTCATCATTTCCTGCGCCACCGCCTGGGTGAACAAGCGACCCTGTGGCGATAACAAAATAACTGACTCTGCCGTGTCCCGACCTAATCTGTCTTCCCGAGGCGCGACGCCCAGCGACTCCAGGCATTCAAAGATAGGCTCCGGCTTCAGCACCATTCCTTCGCCACCACCGAACGGCCGGTCATCCACCGTGCGATGGCGGTCATGCGTAAACGCCCGCAGGTCTTGAATCAGGATTTCAATGAGCTCAGTTTCGCGCGCCCTGCGCACGATACCGTAATCCAGCGGCCCGCGAAAAAAATCCGGAAAAATCGTCAGGATCTCGAACTTCATCTGTCATCCTGAGCGGAGCCGCATCTTTCGCGCCGTACCCGAAGAACCCCAATCCCGGCCAGCCGCTACTTTCCTTTTCGACGCTCGCCAGCCGCTCTGGCTTCGTCCGCTTCCGACTTCTGCCGTTGCTTCTCGTCAGCGCTCAGCGGCATGTCCAGTTCCAGCAGACCCTCCGGCAATTCCATATCGATTCGCTTGCCGGGCAGGTCAAACTTCTTCACAAACTCTTCGGCGAAAGGCACCAGCACTTCGCTCTGCACCGCGCACACATTCAACTTCACGATCAGCAGCGGCGCCTCACCTGCTCCGAACTGCACCTCACTCACCCGTCCCAGGAAGCGGCGTCCCTCATCGATCCAGACGTCGGAGCCAACAATCTCGCTGACGTAAGCGGAACCGGCTTCCAACTCCGTTCGCTGCTCGCTGGGGACCTGCACTTCCCATCCCTTGAGCCGCTCAGCATCGCTGATGCTGTCGACACCGGCGAACTTCAGGACTACGCCGCCCTTGTGGAACCAGTGCTCTTCCAGTTGCAGCTCACGACGATTACCGTCGGCAGCCAATCCCCACAACTGACGCCGCTCTTCGAAGCGCTGCGGAAAATCCGTGTGCAACTCCGCCAGAACTTCGCCTCGCCGCCCTTGCGGTCCCAGCACGCGCGCGACGGTAATGAATTCGCCGCTTATTCCACGATCTCCAGCTGGTAGCGCTTATGCGTCCGCAGGCTGGCCGAATGCAGAATCGTCCGCAGACTGCGTGCCGTGCGGCCATTGCGTCCAATGACGCGGCCAAGATCCTCTTCGGCGACGACCAGCTCGAGCACCGTCTGCCCGTTCTCTTCGAAGGGCTCGACTGTGACCTCATCCGGCGTTTCGACGATCGCCTTGGCGAGGTGTGTCATCAACGCAACCAGGTCCGGCTTGCCGTCCGACATTGTGGGCTCTCCTCGAATTCCTAAAGCTTAGGCAGCGGCGGTCGGTTCCGGCGCAGTCACGGCCGGAGCCTTCTCAACCAGTTTCCGCACGCGATCCGACAACTGGGCGCCCTTGCCGGTCCAGTAGTCAATGCGCTCGCGCTTGAGGTTGACGGTCGCGGGATTGGTCCGCGGGTTGTAGGTGCCTACCACTTCCACCGAGCGGCCATCGCGTGCCCGGTCCTTCTCGATTACCACGATGCGGTAGAACGGCTGCTTGCGCGCACCACGGCGCGACAGACGAATCATTAACAAGAGAATGGTTTCCTTTCCTGCTATTGCGTTGCCACGCGAGACCGCGATGCCGTTGAACGAAATTCAGGGCTGAGCGCTGGGCTCCGGCGACAACATTTCCTCAGGCGAGATGACCGGCTACTCGGGTGCTCCAGCGATCGCCGGCTAGGCGTCGCTACCACACCCCAATGAACGCAGCTTAAGGCGCTCATCGGACCTCACATTGCTTGAGGCAACAACTTGATTATTATTGCGGATTTGGAGGGTTTTGGCAAGGCGAGCCGGGCAAACCCTCACCTTTGGAATGATTTGTCATCACGACGAGCGCTTCAGCGCGAGGAGGGATCTGCTTCTCTTCGCCGAACAGCCGATCCCTCGCGCCAGAATCCGGCGCTCGTGATGACAATTCTGGAGAGCAGCCGTTACGGGAACCGCGCCTCTTCTTAACGCCAAGCGAGCAATGACTCTTACCAAAGCGAGCAGCGATTCCTGGCCCTCGATAGAATAATCACCTAAGTAACGATTCGCCTACAAGCCCATGCGCAAACTGCTCTGCGTTACCGCTCATCCTGACGACGAGGCCGGAGCCTTCGGCGGCACGCTGCTGCTCTATGCCGAGCGTGGTGTCGAGACGTCGGTCATTTGCCTGACCGAAGGCACCGCGGCACGCAATCGCGGAACTGCGACGACAAACGAGGAACTGGCCAAACTGCGGCGCGCCGAATTTGCAGCGTCCTGCAAGACTCTCGGCATTGCCCACGGCGAAGTACTCGCCTATTCCGATGGCAAGCTCGATCGCGCCGACCTGTTCCAAGTCGTGGGCGATCTCGTGCTCCGGATTCGCCGCCTGCGTCCGCAGGTGATGATCACCTTCGGCCCCGACGGCGGCCTCACTGGGCATATCGATCATGCGATGGCGGGCACCTACGCTACGCTGGCGTTCGAATGGGCGGGACGCCCGGACCGCTTTCCTGAGCAACTCGAGCAGAGACTAACCCCACATCGGACGCAAAAGCTCTATTACCACACTGCCGATTTCAGCCTGCCCGATCGTCAACCCATTTCGCAGCCCACGGTGACGACCACTATCGAGATCGGAAGCGCTCGGTTCGAGATCAAGGCCAAGGCCTTTCAGCAGCACAGGACGCAAGCCCCGCTGTTCGAGAAGGTAAGAAAGAACCTTGGCGAAACCTTGGGAGGAGTCGAGATGTTTCATCTCGCCGCAACCAGCAGTTCGCGTAAGGCGAAGCTGGAATCGGATCTGTTCGAAGATGTTGTGGATGAGTAGCACGCCGCTTCGTCGCAGTGAATTGTCATCACGACGAGCGCTTTAGCGCGAGGAGGGATCTGCTTTCCAGCCCGAGCCGCAGATCAAGATGAGAGAGATTTCCTACGATGATGGGAGGAACACTGCAAAGCGCGGTGAGGGTCTGCTCCGCGCTTACTGCCCTAACTCCGGATGAGGGTCGATGGATTGAGCGATCCGGTCTAGCGCTGCCTGAATTCGATCGAGTTCGGCTTCTATGCCGTCGTTCAAATCCCGCCAGCCTTCTGGTGAATTTTGAAATCTATCCCAGAGAGCTCGAACAGTTGTGCGTCCTCGCTCGCTCAGCAAGAACGCGCCAATACTGCCAAGTCCCAAGACAGTGAGCGGTAAAAACCAACGGCGCATCGGAGCCTCCTGTCCGACGCCCAAAGTACGAAGTGGCGCCAACCAGCAACTTACCTTGATTTGAGTCATAAGTTCAATCATTGGATGACCCGACACTCAGAAAAGTCGTGTCGAGCTTGATTCCGGCGGGTAGCCGCTATTGGCTGTTACTCTTCGTTTTCCGATCAGGAATCGACAACAGGAGCACTGCGAAATCCGACACCACACTTGTGGCTGCGTCTAGCCTTCGAAAGCCTCGAGTAAGCTCGTTTCCCATCCGGCGAAGAGTCGGAGGCGAACACCGTTCTCTTACGGCTTGACGTTCAGAGGCGCCAGCTCCTTGGCTTGGAACTCCTTCCACTGTTGCATGACCTTCTGGGTGGATTGATGCACTTTCGGCACAGCGGCTGCAACTTGCGTGGTCGGAGCAGCGTCAACCTCCTGCAATGCACCGAAGATCTGGCCAATCTGGCCCATTACCCCATTCAGATTCTCGGGCTGAACGCCGCGGCGACGCCGGCCTCCACCACCTTGCAGCGCCGCCAACGCCTTCAATGTCGCGTCGAGTTTGGCCGCATCCGGGCCGGTCGCCTTTTCCCGCATCGCCTTGAGCTGACTGTGAGCGGCCTCGGCCTGCTCCACGACCGGCTGTAATGCGAGGAAGTCATGGTACAGCTCATTCGAAAGATCGAATTGCTTTTGCAAGTCAGCCCTCGAGGTCTTGACCCGCGGATCCATCTCGACGGTCAGCGGTTGCGTGTACCTCTGTCCGCCGGCTGTCAGCACGACCGTGTACTTGCCCGGCATGATCCACGGCGAGGTAGGCACCGGAGCCGTATTCTCCTCCACAGCGGAGATCGGATAGTCCGGCTTGACTCCCGCGACCGGCGTGTAATGCATGTCCCACGCGAAGCGGTGAGACCCTTCGGCAGCGGATAACGTTTGTGCAGGACGCACCCAGTACTCAGGAATGCCCAGGTCGGGATCCTGCGCGGGCGCCGGATCGGTGCTGGAGAAGCTCCGAACGAGCTTGCCGTCTCCGTCCATAATCTCCAGTTTAATCGGACCTGACGCGCCAGACTTCAAGTAATAGTTGAGGATTGCGCCATCCGGCGGATTCTGTCCGGCCGGCTCGTCGGGCGGCAACGGCGTGTCGGGATTCGTGTTCCAGCGCACGCGATAAGCGAGTTCAGGAGCAAACAGGTAGGCCTGATCGCCGAGAACTTTTGCGCTCAGCTCGCGCAAAGGAGTGATGTCATCCAGGATCCAGAAACCGCGGCCGTGCGTGGCAATGGCAAGATCGTTTTCTTTGATGAGGAGATCGCGCACCGAAGTCGCCGGCAGATTCAGGCGCAGCGACGCCCAGTGATCGCCGTCGTCGAAGGACACATACACTCCGCCCTCGGTGCCGGCGAAGAGCAGTCCTTTGCGCTTGGGATCCTCGCGCACTGAGTTGACGTTCTGGTGCGCGGCAATACCATTCGTGATCTCCGTCCAGGTTTTGCCGGAATCATGTGTGCGATAGATGTGCGGCGTTAGCTCGTCCAGACGAAGCGTGTTAACCGCCGCGTAAGCCGTCTGCGGATCGGTGTGGCTTGCCTCCAGCACGGAAACCTTCTGCCATGCCGAAGCTGCGGAGGCGTGATGTTGTTCCAGTGCGCGCCGTCGTCGGTGGTCAACCAGATGAGTCCGTCATCGGTTCCGGCCCACATGCGGCCGCGCTCGACCGGTGACAAAGCCAGCGCATAAATCACACCGCGCTGTTTCGGCTGCGCTGTCGTATCCGTTTTGTAGACGCCAATGGAAGCCGGCACGTCATACGTCTTGCGGGTGAGGTCAGGACTCACCTGCTTCCAGCTGCGGCCGCCGTCGCTGGTCAGCCACAATGTATTCGCGGCGAAGTACATCTGGTGCGGATCGAATGGGGAAAAAACAATCGGCTCGGTGCGTATCACGCGAAAGTCTGGCGCGCCCAACGGCAGCGGAATAATGTTTTGCGCCTGCGCGGTTCGCCGGTCGTAGCGCGAGAGCTTGCCGCCAAAAATGATATCGGGATCGATGGGATCAGGAACCACGTAACCGTATTCTTCCGCTGCCACCGGATGCCAGTCGCGGAAGTTGATTTCGCCATCATTGCCGCGGCTGGCGATGCAAACAGAACCGCTTTCCTGCTGGCCACTGCACAGCCGATAGGGAAACGCGTTATCGGCATTCACGTGGTAGAGCTGAGCCGTGGGCTGGTTGTACCACGAACTCCACGTCTGCCCGCCATTCACGCTGATGATCGCGCCCTGATCGCTGGCGATGCCTAGGATGCTGGGATTGTCGGGATTAATCCAGATGTTCTGGTAGTCGTCACCGCCCGGGGCGCCGCGGATGCCGGTCCACGTCTTCCCTCCATCCATCGACCTCCACGTCACGATGCTCACGACGTAGACGATGTCGGGGTCTTTGGGATCGAACCTGGCAATGGAAAGATCGCCGCCGCCGATGCGCGTCTTCGGGCGAGAGTCCGTTGTCACCGTCGACCAAGTCGCGCCCGCGTCGTCGGAGCGATAGAACTCGACGCTATCTTTCAGCGCAACCACAGCAAAGAGTCTTCCGTGGATTGCTGGGGGCGACGGTAACGTACGCCTGGACAATCGCCGCCGGAAGTCCGCCCGCCAGTTGCTTCCATGTCTGGCCGCCGTCCGTCGACTTGTAGATGCCAGCCCCGAAGCCGTTGAACTGTGCGTTCTCCCACGGTCCTTCCCGGCTATCCCACAGCGTCGCATAGACCGTATTCGGGTCGGAGGGATCGATCTCGACGTCGTTGCCGCCGATGTTCTCGTCCTTGAACAAAACCTGCTGGAAGCTCTGGCCGCCGTCCGTCGAGCGATAAATGCCACGCTCCGAATTGGGGCCGTACGGATGTCCAGCTACGGCAACAAACAGCCGGTTCGGATCGTGCTGGTCAATTGCCATGGTCGAAATTTGCTGCCCATCGCGCAGACCCAGATGCGTCCAGGTCGCACCGGCATCCGTCGATTTGTAGATACCGTCGCCCACGGAGAGATCGGGGCGGTGCAGCCCTTCCCCGCTGCCCACGTACACGATGTTGGGATCGGACGGCGCAACCACGATGGCGCCTATCGATGCGGTCGGCTCTTTATCGAAAATCGGTAACCAGGTTCGGCCGTAATCGTTGGTCTTCCACACCCCACCGTTTACCGCGCCGATGTAAAAAACATTTGGCTGGCTGGGCACGCCGGCGATGGCGCGCGTCCGTCCACCGCGGAAGGGTCCGACGTTCCGCCAGCGCATTTCAGTAAGAATCGATGTGTCGATCTGCTGGGCGATCGCCAGAGGAACGCTGAGACAACTAATCAGAACGAGGGCAAAAAGAAAAATGCTGCTTCGCTTTATGGATATCAATCGGTCACCATGCGGTTGGGCAAGTCGTAGGGTTACAGGGCGAAAGTGTAATCTATTCGCAACATCTTTGCAGGGTAGAGGACTTACGACTTGAGCCATCTCGTTCGACGTATTGCCGGCTGTGCCGTCATTATCTTCGCTTCTTTCTTCTCAAATATTCCGGTTGCTGCTCAGACGGTTTCCCCGGATCACCTGAGCGCTTTGCAGTGGCGTCTGATCGGCCCGTTCCGCGGAGGCCGGGTCGCCTCAGTTACCGGCGCCAGCGATGGGGTGACGTTCTACTTCGGAGCGGTTGACGGTGGCGTATGGAAGACGGCCGACGCGGGCCTGACATGGAATCCGGTATTCGACGGTCAACCCATCGCGTCGATCGGCGCGGTTGAAGTCGCACCTTCCAATCCTAATGTCGTTTACGTCGGGACACGGAGAATCGGATATCCGCTCAGCCTTGAGCTCCGGCGACGGCGTCTATAAATCCGTCGGACGCGTGGAAAGACCTGGCGAAATATCGGCCTGCACGACTCACGACAGATCAGCCGCATTGTTATCGATCCTCGCAATCCAGATGTCGTCTACGTAGGAGCGTTAGGCCATGCCTACGGCCCCAATGATGAGCGAGGAGTGTTCAAGTCGACCGACGGCGGCGCGACCTGGACGCACGTTCTGGCCAAAGGTCCCTCCGTCGGGGTCTCCGATCTTGCGATTGCGGCGGCGAATCCGAGTGTGCTGTTTGCCGGCACCTGGAATGCGCATCGTCCTCCCTGGAGCACTTACGCGCCGCTCATCGGTCCAGGCGGCGGACTTTATCGCTCCACCGACAGCGGTGCAACCTGGACGCAGTTGACCGGCAATGGGCTTCCCGAGGGCGACTGGGGACGCGTCGGCGTAGCCGTCGCGCCCGATGGCAAACGCGTCTATGCGCTGTTGGAAGCGGGAAAAAAATCCGGGCTGTATCGTTCCGACGATGGCGGCAACACCTGGACACTGGCCAATGGCGATCCTCGCATCACCAGCCGGGGCTGGTACTTCATGGGGATCGCGATCGATCCGAACAATCCCGACGTCATCTACATGCCGAACATCGCGCTGTACCGCTCGGAAGACGGTGGTAAGACGGTCTCTATCGTCCGCGGCGCTCCCGGCGGCGACGACTATCACCAGTTATGGGTCGATCCTAAGAACTCCGCGCACCTCATCCTCGGTACTGATCAGGGTACGACAGTGAGCCTGAACCGCGGCCAGACCTGGTCGTCGTGGTACAACCAGCCAACCGCACAGTTCTATCACGTCATCACCGACAACGAATTTCCCTATCACGTGTACGGCGCGCAACAGGACACGGGCTCGATTGCCGTGCCCAACCGCACGGACCACGGGCAGATCACCGGCCGCGACTGGTACATGGTGGGCGGCGGCGAGAGCGGATGGCTGGTGCCTGATCCCACCGATCCGAACATTCTGTATGCCAGCGGCGTGTACGGCAGCGTGATTCGATGGGACCGGCGCACGTCCTTGAGTCAGGACATCACGCCGTGGCCAATGCCGAATTTCGGTAGCGAGATCAATCAGCGCAAGTATCGCGCAACCTGGACGCCGGTACTGGTGCTTTCTCCAACCGATAAGAATGTTCTGTATTTCGGCACGCAGTACGTGATGAAGACCACGGATGGGGGACTTCATTGGCAGACAATCAGCCAAGACCTCACCGGGACGCTGGCCACGACTCCGTCCAGCGGAGGAACGCACGCCGGAACGCCCACGATTGAGGCCGCCAGGGATCAGGGATACGGCGTGGTCTTCAGCATCGCGCCATCCCCAGCTGAGGAGCAACCAAATCTGGGCAGGCACCGATACCGGCTTACTCCACCTGACGCGTGACGGCGGCGCCACATGGGAAAACGTTACGCCGCCGGGCCTGAGCGCCTGGAGCAAGATCGCGATGATCGAAGCCTCGCGCTTCGACCCGGCGGTTGCCTATGTCGCCGTCGATCGCCATCGCTTGGACGACCAGAAGCCCTATCTCTATCGCACTCGCAATTATGGAAAGACGTGGCAGCCGGTCGTGAATGGTATTGCCGGGACTTCGTTCGTGAATGCGGTTCGCGAAGACACGAAAGTCAAAGGACTTCTCTACGCCGGTACCGAGCTTGGCATCTACGTCTCGTTTAACGATGGCGATCAGTGGCAACCGCTGCAATTGAACTTGCCTGTAACCTCCGTGCGTGACATCACGACTCACGATGATGACCTGGTGATCGCTACCTACGGCCGTTCGTTCTGGATCCTGGATGACATCACGTCCTTGCGGCAGATGAGCGCGATCGTCCGCGCCCCGCCTGTATCAGCCGGCGAAGGCGGTACGAATCGACAACGATGTTTTCCTCGGATCGCCGCTTCCACCGGAAGAACCAGTCGCCAAGAACCCTCCTGACGGCGCCATCATCGACTACTACCTGCCTGCAGCGGCTAAGAGCGTCACACTGGACATCCTTGACTCCAACGGAAAGATAGTTCGCCACTTCAGCAGCACTCAGAAAAAAGAGCCGCCACATCCTCCAATGGCAATCGCTGAGCGCTGGATCCCGAAGCCGATTCTTCTGGAAGCCACCTCAGGGTCGCACCGCTTTGTGTGGGATCTTCGCTGGGGCAGCTCGGGTGCGAATGCAGAAACCGAGGACGAAGAAGGATTTGGAGCCCCGCGCGGCCCGCGGGTTGTGCCCGGTAGTTATCAACTCAAACTCTCGATCGACGGCAACATGTTGACGCAGCCGCTGACCATAACCATGGATCCGCGCGCGCAGGTTACGCCCGCGGAGTTGACCGACCAGCAGCGGGTTGCATTACAAATCTTCGATGAAGTGCGCGAAGCTCGAAAGGCACTCGCGGAGATTGGCGCCGTCAAGAAGCACATCGCCGAACTCCCGGCGCAATCTCTCGCCAAGCATCAGGAGGCTCTGGCTGCTCTTACGAACTTGAATGCTCAGATCGAGCGCATCCAGCGAGGTGACAGACCGGCGCCCGGCGCCATCTCCGGGCTCGATTCGGCCTCAACCGGCTTGTCGGGAGCCTTGCGCGTGGTGGAGGGCAGCAATCGCGCCATTCCATCGCAGGCCATGGACTTGTACGCGGAAGCCGATCACGCCGCGAAGGCCGGCATAGCCGACTGGACGCGACTGAAGAGCGATCAGCTGACGAAGTTGAATCAACTGCTGCAACAGTCAGGGCTGGCACCGATCCAGATTTCGGAACTCGAACGTGAGGTCGAATATCTGATGTCAGAGTGAAGGAAGGGGCACAGCTTCAGCTGCGCCGTTGGCGATCCACATCAACTGTCATCACAAACCGGCTTCAGCCCGTGAGGGATCTGCTTTTCGCGGCGGAACAGCTGACCTCTCGCGCCAACACGCGGCCCTCGTGATGACAACCTTCCTAGTGAGGAACCCGGGCCGCTTAGCGCCGATCTTCGCGCGGCTCCGGTCCTACCGCTCCAGCAGCCTTTCCAGATCTTCAAAGAACGCCGGATACGAAATCGCAACGCAGTCGGCGTTGTGAATCACGCTATCCCCGGTAGCCTTGAGAGCGGCAATCGCAAATGCCATCGCGATACGGTGGTCATCGTGGCTTTCAATCTCTGCGCCATGCAACTGCTGGCCTCCGGGAATTCGCCAGCCATCCGGAGTCTGCTCGACCTCGGCTCCCATCGCCTGCAGATTACGCGTCACCGCCGTGAGCCGGTCGGACTCCTTCACCCGCAGCTCCCCGGCGTCACGGACCTCTAACCCTCCAGGGGTGAACGGAGCGATCGCCGCCAGCACCGGCAGTTCGTCGATCAACAAGGCGGTCACGGCGCCCTCGATGCGCACCGGCCTTCCCTTCCCGGGGATCAGCGTGATCGTGCCGACCAGTTCTCCATGACTCTCTTCCACCCGCACCATCGAGATGCGGCTCCCCATGGCAGACAAAATATCCAGCAATGCCGAGCGGGTGGGATTCAACAGCACGCCGTCGATTACGAGATTGGACTCCGGAAACAGCGAAGCTGCACAGAGGAAGAAGGCGGCTGACGACATATCTCCCGGAACGTAGGCTTCCAGAGGGCTCAGCTTCTGACCACCCTGGATGCTGACCGCATTACCGTCCCGCTCCACTTCAGCTCCGAAAGCACGTAACGCAAGCTCGCCATGATCGCGGGTGCGTGCCGGCTCTGCGACGCTGGTCTTTCCTTCGGCAAGCAATCCGGCAAAGAGGACGGAGGTCTTCACCTGTGCGCTGGCAACGGCGGGCCGGTAATCGATGGAGTGCAGCTTGGCACCTTGAATCCGCAGCGGAGCGCGATCGCCGTCGGCTGCCGTAATCTGCGCACCCATCTGGGTCAGAGGCTCGATGATGCGCTTCATCGGACGGCGTGAGAGAGAGGCGTCGCCGATCAACTCACTGGGGAAAGGCTGAGCGGCCAGAATTCCGGAGAGCATGCGCATGGTCGAGCCGGAATTGCCGCAATCGAGCGGCGCAATCGGCTGTCGCAGTTCGGGACCGAGTCCATCTACCGTAACTATTCCCTTTTCGTCCCGCTGCACCGCACAACCCAGCTCATGCACGCACGCCAGCGTACTGGCGCAATCGGCGCCGGGCGCGAAGTTGTCGAAACGCGACGTGCCGGCGGCCAGGGCAGCCAACATGGCATAGCGATGCGAGATTGATTTATCCCCGGGCACGCGCAGACTGCCCAGGACATTCCTTGCCGGTCGAATCGTAATGGATTTTGGTTCTGTCATTGAATCTCGAGGAAGGTACGCCGGTCCAGAGTTGCCCACCTGCTCAACAATAAATTTCTCCATGCTGTCGTCGAGCGCGGCCAACTAAGTTCCGGAAAGTTCATCTCACGAATATAGCGCGGTGAAGCATACTGCGCCGAGCGTAACGATCTCTGAAGCTGCTGCCAGTCGGCAGTGTTCAGTGGACAAGCACCTCGTGATTCAGTGGACAGGCGGCTCGTATGCACCTCCTAGCCTCCCTCGTGACGTTGTTCACCCTCTCGCTCCTAACCCTTTCCGCCAGCGCACAACTCAATCAGGCGTTCTCGAGCTCGAGCCCAATCACGGTACATCCAATCTCCAACATTGTTCGAGGCACGGTACTGAGGCCTGATGGACGACCCGCTTCGGATGTCCATGTCGAACTCGATCAGGACGGCACAGCCATTCCGGTGGGCTCTACCTATACCCAACCTGATGGCGCTTTTGAACTCTACAATATTCCGGGAGGCAGCTACGAACTGGTGGCTGAGTCCAAGGACGCGCGCGTCGACCAGCACGTGCAATTTCAGTCTGGGGAGTCGGAAGTTCAGCTGCGTCTGCCGCGCAACACCAGCCCAACCCCAAATATGGCTCCAACGGTTTCCGTGGTGCAGATGATGGTGCCCGAGAGCGCTCAGAAGTTACTGCAAAAAGCGCTGGCGGCATTCGAGCATGGCAGGTATGACAAATCGAAGAGCCTGCTCGACTCTGCTCTGCAGATCGATCCGCAGTACGCCGAGGCGCTGACATTACGTGGATCGATCGAAATGTCGCAGGGCGATCTTTCCGGGGCGCAGCAGGACCTGGAACGCGCCGTCCAAGTCGATCCCAACTACAGCGGTGCGTATGCGGAATTGGGCGCGATCTACAACCATCAGGGTCGGTTCGACGACGCTGCCCGGGTTTCCGAGCGCAGCCTGACACTTTCGCCGCGATCGTGGCAAGGGTACTTCGAGATGGCGAAGGCGGCTATCGGCAAAGGAATGTACGAAAAGGGACTCCAGCTCGCCGCCCGCGCACAGCGGCTTAGCGGCAACAGCTTTGCCGCAATTCACCTCATCAAGGCCTACGCTCTGCTGCCCATGCGGTTCTACAAGGATGCCCGGTACGAGTTGCGCGCCTTTCTGGCGCGCGAACCCAATAGCAGCAACGCCCGACAGGCACAGATGCTGCTGGCAGAGATCGACTCCATGCCCGCAACCGCTGCCCCATCCCACTAGAGAAGAACGCCGAAACCGATCGCCAGCCCAGCCCTGAGCTGGGCTAATTTGTGTCCGCGCATCGGACGCGCTCGAAGGGTTACAATCTCGCACGGGTATCGCTGCTTGGACAATAAAGCTATCGCGCACATTTTCTACGAGACCGCCGACCTGATGGAGGTCAATGGCGATGACTCGTTTCGCATCCGCTCGTACCGCAATGCCGCTGAAGCATTGGAAGGATATCCGGCGCCTGTCTCCGCTCTGCTGGATGAGCCCAAGAAGCTGCTGGCGATTCCCGGCATCGGCAAGGGCATGGCGGCGAACATTCAGGAACTCTGCCGCGAAGGCAAGCTCAAGCAGCATCAGGAGCTGCTGACCAAATATCGCCCCAGCATGCTGGAGTTGCTGAAGATTCAAGGCCTCGGCCCAAAGACGATTGCGCTCTTATGGAGTGCCTTCCAGGTCAGCGACGTTGCTGGTGTAGAGCAACTGGCGCGCGAAGGCAAACTACGCGAGTTGCCGCGCCTGAGTGAAAAAAGCGAGCAGAAGATCCTGAAAGCGATTGAGGATTATCGCCGCATCTCGGGGCGCTTCCTTATCGACGAAGCCGACCGCACGGCGGAAAAGCTGACCGAACATCTGAAGCACATCAAAGGGATTGAGAAGATCACGCCTGCCGGATCCTTGCGGCGGGGCCGGGAAACGGTCGGCGACCTCGACATGCTGATTACCGGCTCCTGCTGCGTGAACGACGAGCAGCGGGCGGCGCTCATCGAGGAAGTGCTGCGCTTTCCCGGTATCGTCGATGTCCTGGCCAAGGGCGACAACAAAGTGAGTTTCAAGCTGCGCAGCGGGATGCAAGTGGATGTTCGCACCCTTCCGCCGGAGTCGTATGGCGCTGCCATGCAGTACTTCACGGGCTCGAAGAGCCACAACGTCACCCTGCGGCAGCGCGCTTTGAAAATGGGTTTAACGCTGAATGAATATGGACTGTTCCGCCTCGAGGACAACAAGCGCGTGGCGGGTGTCACGGAGGACGAAATCTACGGCGCGCTCAAGCTCGACTGCATTCCTCCCGAGATGCGGGAGAATTGTGGCGAAATCGATTTAGCCGCTAAACACGAGCTGCCGAAACTGGTCACCGTGAAGGATCTGCGCGGCGAAGTCCACATGCACACGGTCGAAACCGACGGCCGTTGCACCATCGAAGAGATGGCGGGAGCGGCGAAGGAGCGCGGCTACAAGTACATCGCCATCACCGATCACTCGAAGAATCTCGCCTTCGCCAACGGGCTCGATGATAAGCGTGCCATCGAGCACATCGCTCGGATCAGGGCAGCCAGTGAGCAGAGCAACGGCCTTACGATCATGGCTGGAATTGAAGTGGACATCCTCGCCGACGGCGAATTGGACCTGTCGGATTCGGTGCTGGAACAGATGGACGTGGTGGTAGCCAGCGTACACTCAGCCTTCAATCAGGAGCCTCAGCAAATGACCGACCGCCTGTTGCGCGCTCTGGAGAACAAGAACGTGTCGATCCTCGGCCATCCAACCGGGCGGCTGCTGTTGCGCCGCGACGCTTACCGCTTCGACATGGATGCAATCCTGAAGACTGCGCTGAAGAACAAAGTTGCGATGGAGTTGAACGCCTATCCCGATCGCTTGGACTTGAATGACGTACATTTACGTATGGCGCGGGAGCGCGGGGTGAAGATCGTCATCAACACCGACGCCCATCACACCTCGCATTTCGAGAAGATCAAGTACGGCGTCCTGCAGGCGCGAAGAGCGTGGCTGACCGCTTCCGATGTTTTGAATACGTTGCCCGAGAAGGCATTCCGCCAGGCGATGAAGCATCAGTGGAATTAATCCTGTCGCTGCTGGAGAAAGTTTATGGCTGATAATCCAATTCCGCCGCCGCCATCCCCGCCCTCGCCCGTACCCTCACCTGCGCCGGTTGCGTCAGACGCCTACCAGGAATTCGGCAGCGCCAAACGGAACCTGCCTCCGGCCGCTCCGTTGGCGATTGCGATTCTCCTGGTTGCCGTCGTAGTCGGAATCCTGATGTACGTGAACCGCGCTAAGCCGATTGCGCAGGGCGGCGTCGATGCGGTGTACTTCAGCCAGCCTGCCAACCTGCCGAGCCCGATGATTCTGATCGAGGTGACGCTGCGCAATATCAGCGACAAGACGCTCTACATCAAGAGCATTAAGGGTTCGGTGACGACCCTGCAAGGGGAACAATCGGACGATGCCGCAGCCGCACGCGATTACGACCGGTACATCGCAGCGTATCCCGAGCTGGCGGGACACGCGCGTCCGCTGCAGGTTGAGACCAAGATTCCGCCCGGCGGCGAGCAGAAGGGCGCCGTGTTGATCTCGCCGGCCGTTACCAAGGAACAGTTCGACGCGCGCAAAGACACGACCGTGATTATCGAACCTTACGACCAGCGGCCGATCGAACTGCATGAAAAGCCGGCCACCACGAAGTGACCGGCAACCCGCCTATTCCTTCACCGGAGGAGGAGGAGCACTGTTCTTAGGTGTCGACAAATATCCGGTGACGCCGTTCTTCTGCGCGGTGAAGACGACCAGTTCATACAGCACATGATCCGCGCCGGTGTAGAACTGTAACGGCTCGCTCAGCGTGCGGTCTTTCTTCTCGATGGTCTTGTCGTCCGCCAGGACGGTCAGAGTGAATGTGCTCTTCTTCGGGTCGACCTTCTTCAGTATCAGGCTGATATTCGCGATGCGAGTGCGCGCGTTCTTCTGCAGCGTGAAGTCATAGTAACTGCGGTCGCCCCGGTGTTTCAGCTCTTCCAATTCGCCGGCATTGTGAGCGATCAGTCCGCTCTGCACGCCGAGGTCGCCCATAGCGCCAGCTAGTTTGGCGCTGGTTGCCGCCAGATCGGTTTGCGTTTTCTGGATGTCGGCTTTGGCGGTCCCAACGTCCGTCTTCACGCTGCTGACCTCACCGCTAACGGCCGCCAGTTGCTTGCTCTGCTGGGTCTGGGCGGCGGTCAATTTCGCCGAGGCAGCCTTCTGTTCGGCCTCCAGTTCGGCAGCGCGCAGGGTCAGCTCCTGCTTGGTCACACCCACTTCGGTCCCGAAACTCTGCTTGAACTCGGCCAGACGGGCATGCACTTTCTTGTTGAGTTCTGCCTGGTTGGCTTCCAGAGTCTTCTGCCGTTCTTCCAGTGCGGCGACCCGAGGCCGCACTTCGTACACGCTGTAGGTGTAGTACATGAAGTAAGCGGAGCCAATCATATAAATCGTCGCTATGAATAGCAGAACGTATTTCAAGACCGAACCTCGATCGACGTAGGTCCTTCTAATCGGAGGGATTGGCGGGGTCTTCGGCTGATTGCTCGGACGCCTGCTGTCGAAGGGCGCAGCGTCGGGCGAAGCAATGCTGATAGGAACCTCTTGTCGAAACATGGGTCTTCCTTTCGGTTACAAACGGTCGGCCAGAAACTAGTGCCATTAAGATATGACGCTTTCAGGCCCAAGCATAGAGGCCTAATAGTGGGGTATCAAGGAGATGGGGTACAAGCCGAGCGAATGCAACTCGAAGGGCGTTCCAGCGTCGGAGAGCTTTTCACCGAGCGAGCTGGAAGCGGAGGCGAAATTCGGCCACCAGGGAAGCGTGGGGCGCAGATTCCATTGCGCCGCTTCGGTCTAGAGCCGTCGTTTACGGCGTGACGGGCGTCGGAGCGTTCTTGGGTGTAGAGAGATATCCCGTGACGCTGTTCTTGTCCGCGGTAAACACTACAAGCTCGTAGAGCATGTGATCGCGGCCTGTGTAGAACTGCAGCGGCTCGTTGACCGTGCGATCTTTCTTCTCAATGGTCTTATCGTCCGCGATGACATTGATCGTGAACTTGCTCTTCTTGGCATCAACCTTCTTCAGCTGCAGACTTACCGTCGAGATCGGCGTCCTCGCATTTTTCTGCAGCGTGAAGTCGTAGTAATTTCGGTCTCCCTTATGCTTGAGGATCTCAAGTTCGGAGGCGTTGTGCGCGACCAGTCCACTCTGCACGCCTAAGTCGCCAATCGTCTTTTCCAGCTTCTGGTTTGTCGTCGCCAGGTCGGTCTGCGTCTTCTGAATGTCGGTCTTGGCCGCGCCGACATCCGTCTTTACGTCGGTCACCTCGCCACTGACAGCGGCGATCTGCTTGCTCTGCTGATTCTGTGCAGCCGATAGCCTGGCAGCGGCAGCCTTCTGCTGGGCTTCCAGCTCAGCCGCGCGAGCAGCCAGCTCCTGCTTGGTTGAGCCGACTTCCGAAGAGAGCTGCTGCTTGAACTCGGAGGATGTGGCGTGCAGTCGTTGCCCCAAGTCGGTCTGCTCAGCTTCCAGCGCCTGCTCCTTCCCTTCCAAGGCCGTGATTCGCGTCTTCAGACCGTAGAGAAGATAGAGCGACGCGATCACATAAATGGCGGCAGCGGCGAGCAATACGTACTTCAGGATCGCGCCTTTATCCGAGGTAGACTCGGGTGGTTCCGGCGGCGCTGGCGAACCTTCTTGTGGGAACATTGGTGGTCCTTTCCTGCTACTCTCAATTGTCCGGGAGCCAAAAAACGCTGTCAACGAACATCTGCGGCTGGTACCTTGCACAGCGAGTGTCCTGCCATCCTGGCAAACTCGCAGATGACGTAACTCGGACGGCGCTGTTTCATCCGACCCATGGCCAAGAAAAAGAAGCAACTGTTTCAGCCTGTTCTCGAGCCGCTGGAAAGATTTTCGGAAATTCTGTTCGGCGTCATCATGGTGCTTACGTTCACCGTGTCTTTACGGGTAGCGCGCGCCGATAAGTTGCAAGTACACGAGATGTTGATTGGAGCTCTCGGTTGCAACCTTGCCTGGGGATTGATTGACGGCATGATGTACATCATGGCCAACGTCAGCGAACGCGGGCACAGCCTAGACATTCTTCGGCGCGTGCATGCGACGCGCGACCCGGCGAAAGCTAACCAGATCATTTCCGACGAACTGCCTCCAGTCGTGGCCGCTGTGCTGCCCTCGCCGGCGCTCGACGCTCTGCGGGAGAAGCTGTATGAAATGCCCGAACCGCCCGACCACTCGCCCATAAAAAAGCAGGACTGGCGCGGCGCTATTGGCGTCTTCTCTCTCGTCTTTCTGTCGACATTTCCGGTCGTGCTTCCCTTCATCGTCATTCCCAGAATCCGGCTGGCTTCGCGAGTCTCGGACGTGATTGCCATCACCATGCTGTTCTTTGCCGGCTATTCCTACGGCCGTTACGCCGGCCACACAGCTTGGCGATGGGGGCTCTCCATGGTGATCATCGGCGCCCTCATGGTTAGTTTGACCATCGGTCTCGGCGGATGAACTCGGGACTGTATTTCGCCTGCCTCGGTTTGACGCTGCTCTTCAGCCGATTGGCTTGGGCACAGGGAACACCGGCTCCAGCGTCTCCGCCTGCACCCGCGCAAAATTCCTGGGCGTACTCGCTGACCACGGATGGCTACATCGTGCCGGGCAGCCAATCGTACGTGAGTCCGGTGTTCACCGCGGATCATCAGTGGCTGCACCTGGAGGCGCGCTACAACTACGAAAACCAGCGCACCGGCTCTCTCTGGGGCGGTTACAACTTCACCGCCGGCAAGAAACTGCAACTCGGCGTGACTCCCATGATCGGCGGCGTCTTCGGAGACACCAACGGAATCGCGCCCGGCCTCGAGCTTTCGCTCACCTATAAGCGGCTCGAATTTTCCAGTACCAGCGAATATGTCTTCGACACCTCGCACAAAGCCGGAAGCTTCTTCTACAGCTGGCCGCAACTGACCTATTCCCTGCTGGACTGGCTAAAGGTTGGCGTCGTTGCGCAACACACCAAGGCGTATCACACAGGCCTCAACACGCAGCGCGGCTTGCTGGTCGGCGTCTCGTATAAAAAGTGGGAGTTCACGACTTACGTGTTCGACCCCGAACTATCACAGCCGACGACGGTGCTTGAATTGGGCGTCAGTTTCTAGAGTCTGCCAAGACGGAAGCTTCTTCGTTGTCACAGGCTTGTGGCACCCGCATCACTGAATTGCCCTGCAGATCCTGCCTAAAATCCAAAGTGCTGGCGGAATCTCGGCAGTGCCGTGCATATTCGCAGATCGCATGGAGGCATCGTGAAACTTAGCAAACTGCTTCAAATGCTAACTGGACTCTTTCTTCTGTTCGCCATTACCGGCAGCGCTTTCGCGCAGCAGGTACCCAAAGCTCCCGTCATTTTGAAGGGCGCACCGATGGGCGGCGTGAAGTTTGACCACACTTCCCACTTGAAGGTCGCAGGCAAGTGCGCTGTCTGCCATCATGCGTCGATGCCGGCAAAGCCGTTAAAGTCTCCGCAGGAGGCTTGCACCGATTGTCATACCAGGCCGGCGACGCCTCCCGTGACCACGAACCTGCAGGGCGCGTTTCATAATCCCACCGCAACTGCGGGAACCTGCATCGATTGCCACAAGAGAGAGAACGCTGCGGGCAAGGCCGCTCCCGTCAAGTGCGCGGATTGCCATCAGAAGGCCAACAGCTAAGTTGTCAAAGAGCACGGTGCTGCGCCGGGCTGGTCCGGCGCAATATGGCTCAGCTTCCGAACAGAGCCGCTCCATGGAAGGGCGCTAGTACCAGCGTCAACAGGAGCATCAGCACAGCAGCAACGGCCAGCCAGCGGCGCGTATGTCCGATGTCGGGCCATTGCGGCACGTTCGGATGGCGCATTCCGGTGAATGCGAGGATGATGGCCCAAATCAACCAGCCCATCCAGAAGAAGATGCCGAGCGGAATCAACAAACCGATGGTCGTCCGCGTGATCCATTTGTGTGCTCGCGGCGCTACCGCGTAAATGATATGTCCGCCATCGAACTGCCCGCCAGGCAGGAGATTGAGCGCGGTGGCAAACATTCCTACCCACGCTGCGATACCGACAGGATGCAGATAAAGCGCGCTCAATGGCGCGTTACCGTGGGCCAACGGGGCCAGGAAATGATGAAACACGTGAAAGATCAGCGGATACCCGAACTCCAAAGCCGAACTCGGACCTTCAGCGGGCATCGGCTTGGACAGCGCTAATCCCCAGAGCAGGACGGGCAGGGCAACAAGAAACCCGGCGATCGGCCCAGCAATTCCGATATCGAAAAGCGCCTTGCGCGAACGAATCGGCGACTTGATACGAATCAGCGCGCCGAATGTTCCGATCAGCGTGGGCGCAGGAATGAAGTACGGCAGAGTCGCGTAAACGCCGTTCCTCTCCGCCAGAACAAAGTGTCCGAATTCGTGAGCCAGGAGAATTGCCAGCAGTGTGAGGGAAAACGGAAGTCCCATCGCCAGGCGAGAGGGTTTTTGCGCAATCCAGTGGATCGGAAACAGCGGCAGCGAGAAGTTATCGGTTGTGAATGCCGGCAAGTCGTGCACGAAGTTGTATTGCAGACGCGCGCCGACGACCAACGTCGTGAAAATCGTCAGCAGCAACAGCAGCAAGTGCAGCCAGTAACGCCGCTTCTGCGCTGGCACTGCTGCGTTGAGCACCTGAGGATAAGCCGGTACCTCGAAGGTGTAAGAGATCGGTGGCGTGGGATCAGACATCGCTAGCAGTTTGGACGATCAACAACGGGGCGCGAACACAGCTATCGACCCGCAGCATACCGCCCGAGATCGCGTTGAGCCCGTGCTGCGATCCAGTGCTGACCAAGCCGCTATTCGATGGACTGTAATTCCTTGCCGGGCTTGAAACGGACTGCTTTGCCCGGAGGAATGTTAACTTCAGCGCCGGTTCGCGGATTGCGACCGATTCCGGTTTTCCGCGGCCGCACGGTGAAGACGCCGAAGCCGCGCAATTCAATACGGTCTCCGCGCGCCAGCGACTTCTTCATGCTCTCAAAAACGGTTTCGACCGCCATCTCGGCCTTGGTCTTGGTGACGCCAGTCTTGGTGACAACCTCGTTGATCAGGTCAAGCTTAATCACAAGTGGCTCCGCAGGGTTCGCTCACCCTCGCGAGTGGCCCGCGCGGGAAGCGATGTTTAGATTCTATCCGACTTCGGGAGCGGCGGTAAGTCTCCTCTCGCATTCGAGCGCGCGAAAGGATGGGCGAATCGTATTGAACCCAAAGCCCATTGTCAACCAATAGCGCCATTCCGTAATATGACGTATTCGCTTCATCACCTGCTTCGGGCAGAGCAGCGCTTCACGCCCTGCGTTTCCCTTGCAAATCTACAATGGGGTTCGCCCCAAGGAGTCTCATGGCCATCAAGAGCGACCGCTGGATCCGCAAAATGGCGATCGACCACGATATGATCAATCCCTTCTCGGAGAAGCAGGTCCGCGAAGGCGTCATCTCCTTCGGTCTCTCCTCCTACGGTTACGACCTGCGCGTCGCCGACGAGTTCAAGATTTTCACCAACGTCAACAGCACCATCGTCGATCCCAAGAAGTTCGACGAACGCTCCTTCGTCAGCCTGGAATCCGATGTCTGCATCGTTCCGCCAAACTCGTTCGCGCTGGCGCGCTCGGTCGAATACTTCAAGATCCCGCGCGATGTGCTGACCATCTGTGTCGGCAAGTCGACGTACGCTCGTTGCGGCATCATCGTCAACGTCACGCCATTCGAGCCCGAGTGGGAAGGCTTCGTCACCCTCGAGATCTCTAACACCACGCCACTTCCCGCGCGCATCTACGCCAACGAAGGTCTCTGCCAGATCCTGTTCTTCCAGTCCGACGAAATGTGCGAGGTCAGCTACAAGGATCGCAAAGGTAAATACCAATCGCAGAAAGGGATCGTTCTCCCTAAACTTTAAGCGGCACGAATGCGCTAGCAAACTAAGTCAATCTGGCCATCAAGTCGTGCTCAGGTCTCCCCTTTCATGCCAGAAACTCGACAACAAAAACAACTTCTGAACATTTTCGACCTCACCTGAGTTATAGTGCTGCAACATTTCATTCAGGTGGGGTTGAATGGCCACTCTCACGCAGCGCCTTCCAGGTCAGGCGCGTAATTGGTCTCGAACGTTTCTATGGACCGTCGTCGGATTGATGATGGTCTACGTGCTCTTCCACAACGAACGATTCCTGGTTAATCGCGCTGATCCCATCTGGGAGCATTACCAGCCCTTCAAATGGTGGCTCTTGCCGCACGGACTTGCGGGCGCCTGTGCCATCTTCCTTGGCCCAATGCAGTTTTCCGACCGGTTGCGGCAACGTTATCTACGGTTGCATAAGACCATCGGATGGATTTACGTCGCCGGCGCGCTGATTGTCGCCCCGCTCGGCACCTACATCCAGTATTTCGAAGAACGCATGAACGGGCCGCGATCCTTCACGATGGCCGCGGCAGCCGATGCTGCGATGCTGGTGCTCACGACGGCGATCGCCCTGTTCTTCGTACTGCGCGGCAACATCCAGCAACATCGCCAGTGGATGACCCGCAGCTACGCGGTCGCGCTGGTGTTTCTCGAGGTCCGCGTGATCTCAGGGTTAACCGGACTTGACGGGAACGACAAAGCCGGCGAAATCATCGTTTGGATGTGCGTGATTTTCGCCGTCCCAATAGCCGACATCATCCTGAACTGGCGGGAGTTCAAGCGCGGCCGACCAACGCAAAACAGGGCTGCAGCGGCGAAAGCTGCTTAGGGCTGACGAAATTTCAAAGAGCGATTCCGCTTACTTCCGTTGCCCCGCTTCGCTTTCCTTATACATGTATTTGATGCTGGGCTTATAGATCAGCAGGTTGGCAGCGCCGGTGCGGTTTACCTTCAGGCAATATTTGTCGTACCACTCGATGACGCCGTGAACTTCTTCGCCGTCCTGCAGCACCAGGACCATCGGCGTCTTGGTCTGCATCTGCTTCTGATAATAGAAATTCTCGGCGTGTGTCTGTTCCGGCGGCGGAGTCTTTTTACCATTCGAGCGCTCACCACGATCAGCGCTGCGTTCACGCCGTTCGGGCTCCTGGCGCGGGTGTTCGTTGCGGTTAAGGGCGGGACGGATGAGCTTGCGGTTGGCAAACACCTCCGGATCAACAGCTCTTCCTACGGCGGTGGCGTCCATAGAATCTTTCATGGTGTTTGCTCCTGGATGATCCAGCACACCGGCCTTTCGGCCATCATGAACCCGGAGACGGAAGACATCGTTTGACGTCGTGCAAGTTTTCCGGTGGGTCTCTCCGAGGCTTGTCAGGTGTGAACTTGTCGATACCCTAACACAGGCGAAACCGCAACACAATCTGCTCTGTAGTACTACTTTGGTATCAGTGTTCCAGAGCCGTAGCGAAGGTGTCGAGCGCCAAAGAACGCAATAAATTTCTGCGCATTCCCGTCTCCAGTTCCCCCAATCTCTGGGTCGCCGCAACGATCCAGTCGAATTCCACGCCTGCGGCCATCCTGGCCAGTTCCGGCTGGATATCCCGGTTTCGAACCAGTTCCGGGGTTCCCGACTTCAGGAACAGCATGTCTTCCAACAGCGAGTACAGGGTACGAATCAGCCGCTCAGTTTTAGCCTTTCCCTCGGCGCCCGAGCGGTAGGCATCGGTAGCGCGGAAAAGCTCGCTATGGTCTTTGGTTCCCATCGCCGGACCCAGCAGCGTCAGCGCGTCCTGCCGAGCAGCCAGATATGCTGCCAGATCGAAACTGCGCGCGCGTCCCAAACCTCCTCCGCATACCCGCGCCACCAGGGTTCGTTCTCGAACACTCAGCTCCGGACGCACCTCGGCCAGGTAATTTTCGACTTCGGCGGCCGGTACCGGCGCCAGTCTCAAATGCATGCACCGCGAGCGGATGGTCGGCAGCAACGCGCTGGGGTTGTCGGTCAGCAGGAAAATCGTCGCAAACTCCGGCGGCTCTTCCAGAATCTTCAGCAGCGAGTTCGCCGCCTCCTTCATGAAGTCGGCATCGCTGAAGATGTAAATCCGCTCACGCCCCTCGACCGGCTTGTAGTAAATCTCGTGGATCACATGGCGCACCTGGTCCACCTTCACCAGCATCTGCGGCGGGTCCGGCGGGATAATCATTACGTCGGGATGGGTCTGCACGAAGATGCGGGTCTCTTTCTTGTCGGTCTCGCGCAGATTCTCGCGCGCCTCTACCGCTTCGGCAAAGCGATCTTCCAGAGCATCGGCCCCGGCGATGCGAATGCAGTTGGCGCAACGCCCACAAAAATCCGGCAAGCCGTCTGTCATCGGCCGCTCCAGACAGTTCATCGCTTTCGCAACCATTTGACTGAGCGTAAACTTCCCCGCTCCCGCCGGGCCGGACAGGATCAGCGCATGCGGAAACTTCTCGTGCGCCAGCATCTCCCGCAGCGTGTGTACCGTCTCCGTATTCCCGTGAAAATCTGAAAAAGGCATGAAATCTCGTCTCTAAACCAGGACCAACAGCTTGTCATCTTCCGGCGACTTAGCATCTCGAAGAGATTTAGGATTTCGAACGGACTCAGCTTCTTGAAAGTCAGCTTCTGAACGGATCAGCTTCTTGAAGGATCAGCGGACTCAGCTTCTTGAAGGGGCGCACCTTCAGGTGCGCCGATGGCTCCCTCCTCCAAGGGTGGCTTTAGCCACTGCGGTACGTCGTCTTTCTTGCTGCCAGGGAAAGCGGAGCAGTAGGGATAATCAAGCGCCAGTTCGACCAACCTCCTTCCGACAGGGTTTCGACAAATATATTCGACGTGAACCTCATAGTCCTGAACGTCTCGAATTCGATGATCAGAAAACCCGGACTGCCAAATCTCCATTGTTGAGCCCAGTTCTTTCTTCACCCGAAAGGAAAACCCTCCCTTGATGAATTGCACTGCGCGCTCCAAAGTTACAGTCGGCGTGATCATGACATGGAAATGTTCAGGCATGATCACATACTCGTGGAGCAGATAAGCGCGACCGCGATAGGAATCGAGCGTCTGGAGAAAGAGGCCGGCCCATCTTGGGTTCTGAAAGACTGCCCGCCGTTGCCAAGTCTGGGAAGTGACGAAGTAAGTTTCTCCGGGAGTTGTTCGCTGTCGCGTCGGTCTCACGTTCGTCTCCTCGGCGGCTAAAGCCGTCCTTCCAAATTCTCACTTACGGCGCACCTGAAGGTACGCCCCTTCCTACCCCTAATCCTCATCTACGGCACAGCCTGAAGCTGCGCTGCTTCCTACACCTCAGCATCTCGATGGGCACATTCAGGTGCGCTGATCACTTACCGTTCCAGCTGCCGCTTCAGCACCAGCATCTTGAAGGGGCGCGCTGCGCCGATGGCTTCCCTCCCCGAACGGTGGCTTTAGCCATTGCGGTTCGGCCTTTCCTCGCCGGCCAATCTCTCCGTGACCACTCGCAAAATCTCTTCATGCACCACCTCAATCGGAGGACGCGCATCGATCTTCACCACGCGCTCGGGCTCTCTCGCGGCGATTGCCAGAAAGCTTTCATGCACTCGGCTGAAGAACGCCCGGCTCTCTTTCTCGAAGCGGTTTTCATCGTGCTCTGCGGTCTTGTTTCGCCGACGCGCCCGGCTCACGCTCGAGTTCACGTCCGAATCCATGAGGATCGTCAGGTCCGGCCAGACATCGCCACATAGCACTTTATGCAATTCCAGCACCGGCGCTGAGCCCAACTCACGGCCTCCGCCCTGATACGCTTCGGTCGAATCGGTGAAACGGTCGCACAGCACCCACTTCCCTGCCGCCAGCGCCGGCAGAATCACTTCGGCAATCAACTGCGCGCGCGAGGCAAACATCAGCGCCATCTCGGCATGCGAATCCAATCCCGCAGTGCGCGAATCCAGCAGAACCGCCCGAATACGTTCGCCGATCACCGTTCCACCCGGCTCGCGCGTCGTCACCACGTCGATCTCCTGCTCGCGCAAAGCGGCAGCCAGCCTCTCCAGTTGCGTGCTCTTGCCGCAACCGTCCAGGCCTTCAAAGGTGATGAACTTGCCGCGCTGCGTTCGATTCGCCACGTTCGTCATCATAGCAACCGTGCAGCTCTGAGGTTAGCGTTCACACACGCCGCGCAGAACAGCCGGCGATGATAGCCGGGCCGTTATCCCAGCTCCTCCTTTGTTGCCTCGACCGAACCGGCGCTGACCGACGGTTTTTTCGGCGAGGCTTCTTTCTCCAAATGTGCGATCGCGCTGTCCAGTTGCCGCAGGTTGGCCGCAGCTCCGTGCAAAGCCGAGAGAATCGCCTTGGCTTTCCACGCATCGAAGCGGTCTTGTGCTACCCCGTGGATCAACTGCATGAATCCCATTTGTACGGCAGCAGCGTCTTCCAGCAGGGGGAATTCGTACGCGTTGTAGGGATCGTCGAGACGTTTCATACTGCGATCGAGTACGAAGAGGTTGGTCTTGGGAACGATCTTCCGCGTCCTGTTATGGAAGAAGCAATACTTCTCGTTGTGTTGGGCCGGTGAGCCGCAACGCAGGCCACCGGGTTTAAGGTGCTCACAGATAGGAATGCTCATAGGGGGCCCCCTCGAAATTAAGATATGTATTTTCAATATTTTGCCCGTAAAATATTGAACTTACTGCACTTAGCATGATCTCTAAGTCGCTTGTTTTGAATATTTTGCGGGGCGCCTGGCAAAATATTCCATCCATGGTACTTACAGGCAAAATCTTGCGAAATAAGGACTTGGCGGTCGTCGGAACCGCCTACCCTTTCATCCTTCGCGCACAAAAATGGGTAGGAACGCCAAATTGCGCAGGCGAATCCTACCCTCACTCATCAAGTATTCGCTGCAGGCGGGAAGAGCGCAAGATTACGAAAGTACAATGAAAAACGATTGTACTTCGGTAACCTCTTATCACAATTGCTCCGAAGTGGGATTCACTTGGTCGCGCACGCGACAACGCAACCCTAACCAATTTGAGTTGTCGTCCCTAGCTCCGCGTCGTCTTCACTGCCATAAATAGTCTGCCCCTTTACACTTTCGACTTTTGTCTCTACCCTCTTCCCGTCTCACAAAATATCTAACTCATAATCTGCCATGCTTCCTGAACCTGTACGGGGAGGATACCGATGAAGGTACGGCATTCTGTTCAATCCATTGTTCTGGTCGCACTGCTGGCGGGATTCTCCTCGTTACAGGCGCAAGTTACGATCGCGACTGTTGGCACAGACATTGAGCCAATTCAGGTCGTTAACAACGCTTCGACGAACCAGGTCTATGTGCTCGACCGCTGCGGCCTCAGCGACGTATGCGGGGATGACACTATCGGAACGGTCACGGTTATCAATAGCTCCACGTTTGCGACCCAGCGGGTTGTAGCTGCTGTGGGGACAGTCGCGATGGCGATCAACACCACGACCAACAAGGTCTATGTCGCTAATAGTTGCGGGAACGACCCAACCTGCGAAAGCCCTGGAACGGTCACTGTCATCGACGGGAATACTTTAGGAACTCAAAGCGTCACCGTTGGTATAAACCCCGAAGCTATAGGCGTCGACTCCGTCAGAAACAAGATTTACGTTGGCGGCCGAGACGACGCCATAACCGTGATCGACGGAGCTACGCTTTCGACACAAAGCGTACCCGATTCCCACGGTCCATATCTGATCGCAGTAAACTCGTCGACCAACCAGATTTTTGTCTCGAATGGGGACAGCACCGCGACCGTCTTCGATGGGGCGACGCTCACGAGCCACACCGTATCGGCAGCTCCCAATCCGAATTTCATTGCCGTTAACAGCGTGACAAACAAAGCTTATATCTCGAGCTATTGCCTGACCGAACTTCCGTGTAGCGCCGGCGGGGTGACGGTCGTCGACGGCAACGCCTTCTCCTCGCAAGTAGTTTCAGCGGGCTTTGCCACGCAAGCCGTGGCGGTCAACAACGTCACCAATAAGATCTACGTGGTAAATCAATGCGGGGACGACAATCAGTGTCAGACCAATGGAACGATGACAATCATCGACGGGAGTACGCTGGGAACTCAGAATGTTCCGTTGCCATTCCATCCCTTCACCGTCGGCGTCAATCCTGTGACCAATAAAATCTATGCCTCTGGAGAAAGCTACTGCCAAAATTGTTTACAGGGTTATTTCTATGTCATCGACGCTGTGACCTTGTCGATGTTCCCCGTTGCGGTGGGTAGTGGTTCGGACGCCATGGCTGTAGATTCAACGGCAAATCGGATCTATGTGGCCAACTGGGCCGTCAGCAACACGTCGGTAGTGAGCGGCGACGGCAAGCTCCAGTTCGTCAGCGTGAATCCCTGCCGTCTGTTGGATACCCGGCAGACTCATAACCCAATTCTAGGAGGCACGTCTCAGGATTTCACTATACCGCAGCTGGGCGGCTGCAACATTCCTACAGCCGCGGTCGTCTACTCCTTCAACGTCACGGTCGTACCGCAGGGAAGTCTTGGCTATCTGACCGTTTGGCCAACCGGGCAATATCAGACTGTCTCTTCGACCCTGAACTCACTCGATGGCCGTATCAAGGCGAATGCAGCGCTGGTGATGACCGGAGAAGACCAGAAGATCAGTATCTATGCCAGCAACACGACGGATGTGGTTCTCGACATCGACGGTTACTTCGAACCTTCCAATGCTCAGACGGATGAGTTCTATTCCATCGCACCCTGTCGCGTCGTGGACACGCGCGGAGCGAACAGGGATCTCGGAGGACCGTATTTGTCCGGCAGCACGCAACGCAATTTTCCGGTGACGGAAAGTCCCTGTATTCCTCAGGGTCAAGGGATCACGGCCTACTCCTTCAACTTCACCGCGGTGCCGCATACGGCAGGCAGCGGGCTCGGCTACCTCACCGTCTGGCCGGAGGGTGGCGCTAAGCCAGTCGTCTCCACGTTGAACAATCCCACGGGAACCATCGTCGCGAACGCGGCAATTGTACCGGCCGGAACCGGCGGTGGTATTTCCGTCTATCCAGATGAAGACACCGACCTGGTTATCGATATCAATGGCTACTTTGCTCCTTCGGGACAAAATGGGCTCTCGCTTTACCCTGAGATTCCCTGCCGTGTACTGGATACGCGCAACAACAACGGCCCACCATTCGTCGGCCAGCTAACCGTGAGTGTATCTACCGGCTCCTGCCCTATCCCCAGTCCCACGGTCGAGCGCGCTTATGTCTTTAACGCCACCGTTGTTCCTTCGGCGGGTTTGGGTTACCTGACCTTATGGCCGAATGGGCAAGGCCGACCGCTGGTCTCCACGCTGAATGCGTTGGACGGTTTCATTACGTCGAACATGGCCATTGTCTCGACGACCAACGGATCGATCGACGCATACGCTGATGAACTCACGCAGCTGATTCTGGATCTCTCGGGCTTTTTCGCACCATAGCGAAAGACTTGACCTATTTCGCTTGTGGAAGGCTTGAAAGAAAGTGGCCCTCCATCGATTTTGATAGTAGTATTTTGCCTAACTGGGCGGTACGCCATTCGGCCCCTAGGTTTGTCGACCCATAATTTCCGCAAAATCTTGCTACTGCCCACCGTCGTGCCTTGGCGCGCCACTATGTTTCGGTCGCTAATGCGCACGTTTTTAATACGTGGGGGTGTTATGCGACAGAAATCCGGCTTGATGGGCCTTCTGCAGCGGTTCCCTTTTCATCGTCGGCTGACGATCACAGCTGTCCTCTTCTTCCTCGTGGCCGTGACCACAGTTGGCGCGCGCGCTCAAACCTGCAATGACTGGAAAGCCGTCACCGGTTGGCAAGGGACGTACACGCTCACGTCGAACGGGCAGTTCATTCACGGGATGATTGACCAGTACACCATCAACGAGACTTCTGGCGCGACCGTCAACATGAATAGCCAGACCGGCGGCCTCTGCAATCAAATACGCTGGCAAGGTCCGGACTTGAACAACACCGGGTCGGTGAATGACAACACCCAGGTTTTGAACGGCTGCGTGCAAGGGCAGTGGTTTACGAGTGACACGCTGGTCGGCAACGCAGGCTTCCCCAGTAATTCCGAACTCGTGGTTGACGCCACCGACGGCACGTTTTCTTTCCAGCCCATTCCCAGCGACAGCGTGTTACATACCGTCTACAACTGCGAGGGTTCGCAGTCGCAGCAAATCCAGTGGGGCACGGGGCCGGGGAACAACTGGCCGCTCAACTTCACCCTGCCCAGTCAGGTGGGGCCGCTGACCGTCAACAACTTCCCTTTTAGCGCCTCGAGCCTTTACGCCGGATATCAAGACATTAACTGGACCATCACCTTCAACCTCACGCCTGTGCTCCCGGGCTATCAGCCTTTGACGGTTGCGGTAACCGGCAACGGATCCGTTGCCAGCACTGACGGGTTTATCAATTGCCCCAGCGTGTGCACTCACACCTATCCCCCCGACGCGCAGGTAACGCTGAATGCGACTCCCGGACAGGGATCGACTTTCGTTGGATGGAGCGGGGCTTGCAGCGGTACGGGAAGTTGCACCGTCACCATGTCACAAGCGCAGACGGTGAATGCGATCTTCTCGCCGCCGCTACAGTTCGTTGCTGTAGAACCCTGCCGCGTCGCCGACACGCGCAACCCGAATGGGACCTTCGGTGGCCCGCCGTTGCAAGGTCGAACGCAGAGGAGTTTCCCGATTGCGCAGAGCGCCTGCAACATTCCGGCGTCGGCTCAGGCGTACTCGCTCAACATCACCGTGGTGCCGAGCGGCAGTCTGGGATACCTGACGGCATGGCCAACGGGTGAGAATCAACCGCTGGTCTCAACGATGAACTCGCCGGATGGCCGCATCAAGGCAAACGCGGCGATCATTCCAGCGGGAACCAACAGCGGTGTGAGTTTCTACGCGACCGACACCACAAACCTGGTGGTGGACGTCAACGGCTACTTCACGCCTGCCACCGGCTCGCCGGGGGTGCTGCTCGATCAGTTCTACGCGCTGCCGCCGTGCCGGGCCATCGACACACGCATCGGTCTGGGCGGTTCTTATCTGCAGGGAGGCGTGGCGCGCATGCTGTCTCCGCAGAGCAGCAACTGCATTCCGGGTGGGCTCACCATCCACGCGTACTCGTTTAACGCGACCGTGATTCCCCATCCGGCGGGGCAGTCACTGGCTTACCTGACGCTGTGGCCTTATAGCAGTCCGCAGCCGCTGGTCTCGACTTTGAACAATTTGACCGCGACCCTGGTGGCGAATGCGGCGATCGTGCCGACGGTCAATGACGACATCATGGCCTATGCCTCCAATGACACCGACCTGGTGCTCGATATCAACGGCTACTTCGCGGCGCCGGGTCCGGGCGGATTGTCTTTGTATCCCACGATGCCGTGCCGCGTGCTCGACACGCGCGACCACAATGGCCAACCGTTTACCGGTGAGAAGACAGTCAGCGTGATCGGCAGTCCGTGCGCGCCACCTGTAGGGGCGCAGGCGTATGTGTTCAACGCAACGGTCGTACCTTCAGGCTCGCTGGGCTACTTGACGTTGTGGCCCGATGGTCAGCTTAAGCCGCTGGTTTCAACGTTGAACGCCACCGACGGCTTCATCACGTCGAACATGGCCGTCGTGCCCACGACCAACGGCTCTATCGATGCTTACGCCTCGGGGTTGACGCAACTGGTGCTCGACATCTCCGGATACTTTGCGCCGTAAGGCGTATATCGTTGGGCAGCTCATGCCACGTGGTGCCCCAGGTTCGCGTCCCGCTTTTGGACGCTAACCTGGGTTCACAATACTCCTCAACGCGATTCGATCGAGTACCGCACGACGATCCCGTCGACATAGGTGACTGCCACGCGATAGTCATTCGGCAGATATTCAAAGATCTGCGTCTTCAGACCTTCTTCCGAAGTCGATTGCGATACCTGCCGTCCCAGCCCCATCAGCTGACTGACCTCGCCGATCGCCATGCCGCGCTTGATCTGAGTAATCGGGGCAGAGCCTGCGCCGCTGGCCGCAGGAGTTCCGCCCGCGGTCGGGTTCTGTGCCGTGGCTTGCAGAATCGGCTTCTCCGCCTGCACATTGCCGAAATCAACATAGCCTTCCAGCAGCTTCATCACCGCATCGGGCGTCAGCTGATCCTGAGGAATACTTCCTGCCCAGCGCAAATTGAACCGTGAGCCGCCGCGCGTGCGTTGGTCCGCCACCTGCTGCGCCTTCAATTGACTGGCCACCTGGGCGGCGCGATCGTCGTATCGTTGTTCCCGTTCACGGCGGCTGCGGACGCGGTCGAGCTCGCGCTGCAGATCGCGCCTCTTCTGCGGGTCTGTGGTATCGCGAATATCGCGCTCCAGCTGCTTTTCGTAATTGCTTTTGTCGACGTGGTAGGGCGTGACGGTGGTACTGCTGTCGTCCCAGAATGTACCGAATCCGCCGCCATCCAGTTGGAATTCGATCAGGTTTTTCTTCACCACCAGCGTCGTAATGGTCGAGCGATCGCCGCTGCGGATGGCCGGGCCAAACTGCTTCAGGCGGCTTGAATATTGCTTCCAGTCCATGGGATCGTCGCGGTCCATCCGCAGGTCGACGCCCTGTTGCGTGCCGGGCATATCCATCTGCAACGTAACCTGACGTCCCACGAAATAATTCTGCAGGGCAGCCTGACCACTCCCCTGCTGTGCGAATCCTGCAAGGGAAATTGCAACTGTGAAAAACAAGAGAGTGCAAGCACGCCGAAGCATCCGATGGAACTCCTTAGTTTGTAAGGATTGAAACAGGCGGTGTGATACTAGCACAGCTTGACGGCCGTGCGTGTCCTTCATCTAACGGAAAAATTTCCGACTCTTCGCGTCAGATTACACTCCCGAGACCACCGATTTGCAGCGGGCGGGCAATCGATTCGTCGTAATGCTGGTCGCCGGAGTAGGTGGCCGTTATGCGGTGAGCGCCATCGCTGTCGAATGACGTGGTGAAGACAGCTTTCCCTTGGAGAGCGCGTATTGGCCTCCCGGCCGGAATGCCGTCGATCATGAACTGTACGGTCCCGCCCGGGAGTCGCGCCGTGCGACCCGTGTCCGCGGACGTAAGCCACGATGTTGATCTTTGTCGCAACGTCCACCCTGGTCGAGGGCCCGCTAATCGACGTGTCGGTCGCGATCCCAGGTGGCAACACCTGGATCACTCCCATCATTCCCATGTCTTCATGCTTCAAGATGTGGCAGTGATAAAGAGACGTTCCGATCGCGTTCGGATCGCGGAAATCCATGCGCAATTTAACGCTGGGATACGGCCCCGATCCGTCCCAGTGCGGCAGGTTGAACGTATCGCGCGTCGCCGGATCATTCACCGGCTTACCGTCCACCTCCAGCACCCGGAAGTGCAGCTGATGCATGTGGAAGACGTGGTCTTCCTGCGCCCGGTTCTCGACGATCCAATCTTCGAGGTCACCCTGATGCAGCACAATGTTCGGCTCCTGCCCCATGCGATATGCCTGTGGCTTGTTGCCGGCAACCGTCAGGAAGTAGAAAACCGAAGTATCGCCCTCCGCCGGATTGGGTGAGAACTGCGAGAAGTAGAGCCGGCGTTCGACATGTTGCTGTGTACCTCCACGAGTGACGGAGCCTCTCCACGGAAGCACTTTTTCCTTCGCCGGTGCGGCAGGCTCGGGCGCATCGTTGCTACTCACCACGGTCGCGATGGGTCGCGCCGGGTCGCTGTCACCTTCGATACCGGTGTCCCACTTGGTCGTGACCAACTCGGCCTGTTCGCCAACCGCCGGAGTCGTCACCATGAATTCAACGCGCGCACCGGGCGGTAATTCGATGTTCGTTGTGCTTTGCGACTCCGACGTTCCACGCGCCAGCGGGACGCCGTCGATGGCCACCATTTGCACAGTTTGCGGCGCTCCCTTCACCAGCAGCTGAAGATTCAGGATGGTGTCGCCACCGGCGTTCAATACCCGCCACAGCTCACGCTGCGATGGCTTGGTCTGAATTATCGGCCGGACGGTATTGCGGATAAAGTGATCGGCACGTAATTGACCGAAAGATCCCAGGCGGGGGTCGTCGGGATTGTGGAAGCGCACGTCCGTCAGGTTTTGATCGCGCAGCACGAGCACGCGCTGAGGAAGCGTTCTAACAGCGGGTACCGCACGCTCGATTCCCTCAACGATCAACGCGCCAGCAGCTCCTCCTTGCACCTGCCGCTCGGTGTAACCGTGCGGATGCGGATGATACCAGTAAAGTCCAGGCGGCTCGTCTGCCGGTATCGTGAGCCGATACTCGAACTCCTTACCGGCAGAATAGCGGTCCGGATAACGTCGTCCTGGTGGCAGGTCGGCGGAACGGTCAGACCGTGGAAGTGCAGATTGGTCATTGAGGCGGTCATGGCCATCGCGGCGCAATCGTTCATGACCGTGCCCTGGTCAGCAGGCAAACCGGGGCCAGCGGGTGCAAGGTCATTATGGAAATGAATGATGAGCCGATCGCCCGGGTGCAGCCGCAGCGTCGGCGACTCCAAGCCGTCGTCCGTGACATAGCAATACCGCGGTGGACCTTGTCCCGCGAAGGTCACCTGATACTTGAAATGCAACGAGACTTCCAGCACTCCATTGTGACTGCGCAGCTCTGGCGGGGATTGCACAGTCGCGCCTTCCGCCGGACGTGGGCACAGCCTCGTCCGCGCGTCCAGGACTTCCGGTCGCAGCGAAAGCTGAACCCGCCGACAAGAGCATCAAATAACAGAAGAACGACGCCGACCTTCAGCAAGGGGACACGGCAACGAGAGCGAGGCCGCCGAGATCGCGAGGAAGTGAAGCGCAAGAGGGAGCTGAAGCTCATACCGCTGCTGAGATGAGACTAGCAGCGAACCGCGGTGGCGTCGATTTTGGTGGCAAGTTTTTCTGTTGCAGAGTGCTGCAACCGGACCCAATAGCCGTCAGAAGCGCAGTTTCGGCATGATGGCGCCGGTGCTGCTGCGGTAGGCGTCGTATTCGGCGCCGAAGGTGTTCGTCATGGTGCGCTCCTCGATCATGCTTTTGACCTTGAAGCCGATATACGCCAATATGAGGGCTATCACACCGCGCAACTGATGCCTCACCATCGCCGTTCCCAGCCATGGCAAACAGTCAAGCCCGTATAGATAGGATGGCGAACCCAGCGGTACGGGCCGCTCTTCACCAGTTGATGGTCTACTTTGACGGTCACGGCTGCTGCTCCAGTTGCCGCCCAGGAAAACTCTGGCCCACACAGCGAAGGCGATTCCAGCCAACGTCATGGCGATTCCGAGGGCTGTCGGTAAAGCCAGTGGGCGGAAGAGGCGGGCCCGCAGATATTGCGCGCGGGACGTCGCCGCCAAACATCAGGTAGAAGGCCGCGACCGTCAGGATGGTGTACGACAATCGCGAGGAAACGCCTCTCGTGCGTCTGCACCGTGCCTTGGTCCGAATAGCCCAGATCAGCCACACAACAAAAAACACGACCCAGAGAACCTCAGCAAATTTGCATCGCATCCATGGGCATCTCCCGTGCAGAATACGATAACCCAGACAAAAGGTTCCGGAAGAGCCGATTTGGATGTGTCTTCCCGAGCAAGGAATCAACTGGACTGCGGCAATCTGGAATAGTATCTTGACGTACCATGCGCTGCGCTCAGATACCAGCGTGCATCGTGCCATCCATCCAAGGAGCCGTTGATCCATGAAGAAACGCGTTTTCGCGGCTGTGGTTTTCACCCTGCTGCTGTCTACAGCAGCTTTCGCGCAGAAGATCAATACCGACTACGACCGCAGCGCGAATTTTTCCAACTATCACACCTACATGTGGGAGAAGAGTCCTCATCCCGCCAGAGGCTTCTGGGACCAGCGCATTACGGACGGCGTGGATAAGGAACTGCAGGCCAAGGGTCTGACCAAGGTCGACGCCAATCCCGATGTGTGGGTGGTGTACAGCAACAGCATTCACGATCAGAAGCAAGTCATCGGCACCGGCTACGGCTTCGGGCCGGCGTGGGGCTGGGGCTACTGGGGACCGGGGAACGTGACCTACAACACCTATGTCACCAAGCAGGGCACGCTGGTGGTTGAGATCGCCGATGCGAAGGACAAAGAGCTGCTCTGGCGCGGCTCCGCAACCGACACCATCAGCGACAACAGCAACAAGAACATCAACAACCTGAACAAGGCGATCAGCAAGATGTTCAGCTACTATCCGCCGAAAGATCAGCAGAAGAAATAGCGCCGCCGTATTCGGCTTGACGCGACGTGAATGCCCCAGCAGCCAACCACAACGCTGCTGGGGCGTCCGTTCCAAACACATTTCCGCCACACACTCGTAACAGCGAGCCCTCTACTCGCTGACGGGAGATTCCATGAGTACTCGAAGATGGATGTTGATTTTGATTGCAGGAGCAATGTTGTTTACCACCATGGCAGCCCAGGCGCAATGGGTGATGGTAGCCAAGGCGGTTTCCGGTCAAGTGCAGCGCATGAGCAACAAATCCTCGAACGGCATGGGCTATGACGTGGCTACTGTTGTTCTGATGGCGAATGCTGACAAGGTTTACCAAACCGCGCTGACGTCGCTGAAGACCAATCATCCTGAGGTCACCATCAACAGCAGCGATGCCAAGAAGCGCGAGATCAAGTTCTCCAAGGGCGAACAGATTGCCAGCATTCAAGCCACGCCACTGGGAGACAAGCTCACGCAGCTGGTTGTCGCCTCCAACCTTACCGGCATGCAGCCCGACGCTACCTCAGTGGTCGTGGAAGGCGTGATGAGGGTGTGCAAACAGATGGACGTGGTCTGCACGCTCTCGAATAACTGACCGGGCCATGTCGGCTCTGCCCACAAGTGGGGTTCCCGCACCCACTCTTCCGTGTGTGTAGTCGTCTTTTGTTCGCTGCTCTATATCGCTTGCAATTAGGGTGGCCACTCTGTACTGTTCCGGGACAGGTTTACATTCTGTGGTGACACAAATCGATTAAATCGATTGAGGAGGACACTATGGGGTTCATCATCTGGATCATCGTAGGAATGATCGCAGGTTGGCTCGCCGGTGTCGTTATGAAGGGCGGCGGCTACGGAGTGCTGGTGGACATCATCCTCGGCATTCTCGGTGGCTGGTTAGGGGGTTGGATCTTCGGCATGATGGGGATTTGGCCCGCGGGCGGAATGATCGGCTCCATCATCGTGGCTTTTGTCGGCGCTGTAATCCTGGTTGCAATCACTCGATTGATCAAGCGCGCCTGACCACTTAACAACATTGACGAATTCCGCGGCTTCGCTTCCCGGCGGAGCCGCTTCTCTTATTGCGCTCTATGAGAAGCGCAAGGGCGAAAATTTCTGCAGATCGAAGCCCGCTGCCCGGCCTTTTAATAACTGCGTCATGATCAATGCCGTGACTGGCGCCAGCAGAATGCCGTCGCGAAAGTGTCCGGTCGCCGCGAAATAACCTTTCAGCGATGTCGCACCCAGGATCGGAAGTCCGTCGGGAGTTCCGGGCCGCAATCCGGCCCAGGCATCGTGCAGGCGCATCCGGCCGATCTCCGGCACAACTGCGGCCGCCGATTCGGTAAACCGTTTCACCGTCTCCGGATCGACGCGCTTTTCGAAGCCCACCTCCTCGACCGTCGCACCCAGCAGAATGCGGCCATCACTGCGCGGAACAATGTACACCTCGGGCGTGCGAATCACATGTTGAACCAATGGTCCGGCATGCTTATCCTCGGCTAGCGGTATCAGACAGACCATCTGGCCCTTCACTGGATGGGTCGGCACTCCCAGAGGCTTCAGTTGTGCAGCCCATGCTCCCGCGCAGTTCACCACGGCATTCGAGGCATAAAACGACTTCGCTGTTCGCACGCCACTCGCTCGTCCGCCAAGCGTAGCAACTTCGGTGGCCGGTGCGCCGCTGACTAGATCGACGCCGATGGTTCTGGCCGCTTTGTCCAGAGCTCGACCCAGCTTGCGCGGATCGATACTGCGCTCCGGCAAGAAATAACGCCGACCCACGCCGCGCGATCAGCGGCTCCAACTCTGTCAGCTCGTCGCCGTTAAGCTGTCGCGCCTCGCGACAGGCAGAGGCTTCCTCGCCGTCGAAAAACGCAATCGTTCCCTGCTCGCGCAGGTCTGGAGACTGAAACGCCTCCGCCTGCAACTCCTTCACGAATTCGGGATACAGGCGCGCACTGGCGGTCGCGATAGGCCGCAGCTCTGGCGGGATGCCTGGGTCGCAGTCAGCCAGCATGCCTCCCGCCGCGTAGGTCGCTTCGCGGGCGGGCTCGCCCTTTTCCACCACCAGAACCGTAGCGGAGGCCTTGCGCAGACGCCAGGCCAGCGACAGTCCAATCACTCCTCCGCCAATTACGATCACGTCCCAGGTCTTCACATTTCGATTGTAGTAGAGGTGCGAATTGCGAGTTGATGACGAACGGGCGGAGCCATCGTCCAAGCCTTCGATTGCTGTTGGAGGTGCCCGCGTGTCGACGCGCAACATTCCGTATTGGCTGGTTGCTCTTCTGTTGGCTGTGATGTTTCCGTTCGCTGCGGGCGCCGAGGATCACAGCACACCCATGGAACTCCGCCACAACCTGCCCTTCGTGCAGGTGATGGTGAATGGGAAAGGCCCGTTTACCTTCAGCATCGATACCGGCACGGGCGGCGAAGCACTGGTTACACCCGACCTGATGAAGCAGCTCAACCTGCCGGTTATGGGCGAAACGGAGGTTGGCGATCCCAGTGGCCTGAATCCGCAGAAAATGTCGATGGTGAAGATCGCCTCATTAAAAGTAGCTGGAGTGGAGTTTCATGATGTGCGCGCGGTCCAGTTCCAGCCAAGCCGTCGCGAAGGTCCATGCGACGGCATTCTGGGATTCGTGCTGTTCCGCAAATATCTGCTGACGCTCGATTATCCGCAGCAGCAGATGCGTCTGGCGTCGGGCAAACTTACGCCCGATGGCGGAAATACCGTCATTCCTTTCACCATGCCCAGGGATGTCCCGGTCATTCAACTCACAGTCGGGACGCGGCAGGTCGACGCCCACCTCGACTCGCGCGGCGCAGGGCTTAGCTTTCCCGAGAAATTCGCTCAGGATCTGAAGTTCGTCTCCGATCCTGTGGTGATTGGCCGCGGTCGCACGGTCTCCAACGAATTCGAAATCAAAGGCGGGCAGTTGGCCGGCGACGTCCGCATTGGCGGCTACACGTTCTCGCATCCGTTTGTGGAAACGAATCCCGTGCTGCCCTTTGCCAACTTCGGCGCCGCTCCGTTGCAGTACTTCGCCGTAACCTTCGATCAAATCAACAAGCTCATCGCGCTTGAGTCCAAGGATAAGACGCTGATCCTGGCTGCGCCGCGGCGGCCCGTACCTACCCCAACCCCGGCGGTTACTCATTGAGGCCCATACCCTTAAACCTCTGTATGTGACCCGCGTCACACGCCTGCAAGTGCTCCCATCACAGCCCTCGGTGCCTGTTCCCGCCTATCGTGAACAGTATCAATTCCTAAGTTCGTAGAGGACCGCGCAGCAGTCTGGTCCCGGGGGATAAGAGACGTGAAAACAACTGAATACTCGGCTTCGCCGGCTGCCACCCTTCATTCGGATTCATCGGCAGCCGACGAGGCTTCCTCGCCGCAGCCATCCGCTGGAGGAGTGACACCCAGAACGGAAGTCACCGTCGATGGCAACGAGGCTGTCGCCCATGTGGCTTACCATGTCAGCGAAGTCGCCGCCATTTATCCCATCACGCCGTCATCGCCCATGGGTGAGTCTTCGGACGCCTGGGCGGCCATCGGCGACAAGAACATCTGGGGCACCGTTCCCAAGGTCGTCGAGATGCAAAGCGAGGCCGGTGCCGCCGGCGCCCTGCACGGAGCACTGCAAGCCGGAGCGCTGGGCACAACGTTTACGTCGTCGCAGGGCTTGCTGTTGATGCTTCCGAACATGTTTAAGATTGCCGGCGAGTTGACGCCCACAGTCATTCACGTCGCTGCCCGCGCCATTGCGGCGCAGGCGCTGTCGATCTTTGGCGATCACCAGGACGCCATGTCGGCTCGCCCGACCGGCTTCGCGCTGCTGTCCTCAAATTCAGTGCAGGAAGCCATGGACATGGCACTCATCGCGCACGCCGCGACCCTGGAGTCGCGTATTCCCTTCCTGCATTTTTTCGATGGCTTCCGCACTTCCCACGAGGTCGCCAAGATTGAACAACTCAGCCTGGACGACATGCGCTTCATGATTGACGACGAACTGGTGCGCGCCCATCGCGCCCGCGCTCTGTCGCCCGATCATCCGGTGCTGCGCGGCTCGGCACAGAATCCGGACGTTTACTTCCAGGGCCGCGAGTCTGTGAATCCGTACTACGTAGCATGTCCCACCATCGTCCAGAACGTGATGGACAAGTTCGCCGCTCTGGTTGGCCGCCAGTACAAGCTCTTCCAATACGAAGGCGCACCTGATGCCGAACACGTGATCGTCATCATGGGGTCAGGCGCGGAAACGGTTCACGAGACAGTCGACTACCTCACGGCACAAGGCAAGAGAGTCGGCATTCTGAAGGTTCGCCTCATGCGGCCCTTCTCGCTCGAGCACTTCCTTGAAGCGTTGCCGAAGACCGTGAAGAGTATCGCCGTCCTCGACCGCACCAAAGAGCCCGGCGCGATCGGCGAGCCTCTGTACCAGGACGTCGTGATCGCCCTCACCGAAGGTTTCACCGCCGGCAAAGCTCCCATGGCGAGCTTCCCCAAAGTGATCGGCGGACGTTACGGCCTGTCGTCGAAGGAATTTACTCCCGCGATGGTCGCCCGCATCTTCGAAGAACTGGCGAAGCCGGCGCTGCAAAACCACTTCACTATCGGCATCAACGACGACGTCACTCACACCAGTCTGAACTACGACGCGACCTTCTCAACCGAGCCGGCCGAGACCGTTCGCGCCATGTTCTTCGGTCTGGGCTCCGACGGCACGGTGGGCGCGAACAAGAACACTATCAAGATCATCGGCGAGGAGACTGCACTGAATGTGCAAGGCTACTTCGTCTACGACTCCAAGAAGTCGGGCGCGGTAACGACCTCGCACTTGCGCTTCAGCAAGAAGCCCATTCGCGCCACGTATCTCATCTCGCGCGCCAACTTCGTGGCGTGTCATCAGTTCAGCTTCATGGAGCGGCTCGACGTTCTGAAAGCCGCTGACCCGGGTGCGGTCTTCCTGCTCAACAGCCCGTTCGGCCCGGAAGAGATTTGGGACAATCTGCCCCGCGCCGCGCAGGAGACTATCCTCAAAAAGAAGCTCCGCTTCTACGTGATCGACGCGGTCGATGTTGCGCGCAAGGCCGGCATGGGCGGCCGCATCAATACGGTTATGCAGACCTGCTTCTTCGCCATCAGCGGCGTTCTGCCGCGTGAAGAAGCCATTGCCGCCATCAAACACGCTATCGAGAAGACCTATGGCAAGCGCGGCGAGTCGGTTGTCCGCAAGAACTTTGCAGCCGTCGATTCGGCCTTGGAGAATCTGCATGAGGTGAAGGTTCCGCAGACGATTACTTCGTCCTTCGATGTTCGTCCTGCAGTCCCGGCCAACGCCCCCGATTTTGTTCGCAACGTAGAAGCCCTGATGATCACCGGCGATGGCGACGAGATTCCAGTCAGCGCCATGCCGATCGATGGCACCTTTCCCGACCGGAACAACCAAGTGGGAGAAGCGCAACATCGCCCTCGAAATTCCCGTCTGGGATGAGCAGCTCTGTATCCAGTGCGGCAAGTGCGTCATGGTTTGCCCGCACTCCGTCATTCGCGCCAAGGTCTACGACGGCACATTCAATCATGCGCCCGAAGGCTTCCAGACTGCGGTTCCCAAGTGGCGCGAGTTCTCCGAGCATGAAGTACACGCTGCAGGTTGCTCCTGAAGATTGCACCGGCTGCGGCCTCTGTGTCGCTATCTGCCCGGCAAAGAGCAAGAGCGAAGCCAAGCACCGAGCCATCAATATGGCGCCGCAGCCTCCCCTGCGCGAAAAGTACAACGAATACTGGAACTACTTCCTCTCGATTCCGGAGCTGTCGCGCGAGAAGATTTCTCACGGCCAGGTCAAAGACGCACAGCTGCTGGAACCGCTCTTTGAGTTCTCCGGCGCCTGCGCGGGGTGCGGCGAGACGCCTTACATCTCGACCATGACGCGTCTGTTCGGCGACCGCGCCTTGATCGCCAACGCCACCGGCTGCTCCTCCATCTACGGCGGCAACCTGCCGACTACGCCTTATACCGTGAATAAAGACGGTCGCGGACCTGCCTGGTCCAACTCGCTGTTCGAAGACAACGCCGAGTTCGGCATGGGCATGCGGCTGGCCGTCGACAAGCAGAATCAGTACGCCAAGGAACTGGTTGAGCAACTGGCGGGCAGAATCGGCGACGATCTCGCGGCTGCGATTTTGAGCGCCGACCAATCGACCGAAGAAGGTATCTTCGCCCAACGGGAACGCGTCAAGGCGCTCAAGGACAAGCTCGCGAACAACCCTTCGTCCGCGGCGTGCGACCTGCTCGCGATTGCCGACACCCTGGTCAAGAAGAGCGTATGGGTTATTGGCGGCGACGGCTGGGGCTACGACATCGGGTATGGCGGCCTCGATCACCTGCTGGCTTCCGAGGCCAACGTTAACGTCCTGCTCCTCGACACCGAGGTCTACTCCAACACTGGCGGCCAGATGTCGAAGTCCACGCCGATCGGCGCAGTCGCCAAGTTTGCGGCAGGCGGCAAGCACACGCCTAAGAAAGACATCGCGATGATGGCCATCAATTATGGCCGCGCCTACGTCGCGCACATCGCCATGGGCGGGAACGACGCCCAGACCATGAAAGCCTTCCTGGAAGCCGAGGCCTACGACGGGCCGTCGCTCATCATCGCTTACAGCCACTGCATCGCGCATGGCTATGACATGGTGCACGGGCTCGAACAGCAAAAGGCCGCGGTCAACTCCGGTCACTGGCCGCTGTTCCGCTACAACCCCACGCTCGCCAAGGAAGGCAAGAATCCATTCGTGCTCGAATCGCGGGCGCCCAGCATTCCGTTGCAGCAATACATCTACAACGAGACGCGTTACACCATGCTGGTCAACAGCAATCCTGACGAGGCTAAGAAGCTGCTCGAGGCCGCGCAGGAAAACGTCAACGAGCGCTGGAAGCTATACCAGCACATGGCCGCAATGAGCTTTGAAAAGAAATAGGGAGAAGCGACGTCATGATCGATCTGTCTACCAACTACCTCGGATTGAAACTGCGAAACCCGATTGTGGCCTCCGCCTCCCCGCTGACGGAGAAGCTGGAGAATTTTGCCCGCCTGGAAGATGCCGGCGCCTCCGCCATTGTCATGCACTCGTTGATGGAAGAGCAGATTGAAGCGGATAGCGAGAACATCGACAACGCGCTCGAATACGGGGTCAACAGTTACGCCGAGTCCACGTCGTACCTGCCGGACATGCAGACGTACAACGTCGGGCCTGACCGCTATCTGGAGCTGCTGCATCAGGGCAAGAAGTCGGTCAGCATTCCGGTTATCGCCAGCCTGAACGGCCGCTCTCCGGGTGGCTGGGTTCGCTACTCCGAATTCATGGAGCAGGCCGGAGCCGACGCGCTGGAACTCAATATCTTCGATGTCGCCTCCGATCCGACTCTTTCGGCGACCGATCTGGAGACACGTTACTGCAACATCGTGCGCGCCATTCGCAAAAGCGTTCGCATCCCCATCGCGGTAAAGCTGGGCCCGTATTTCACCTCGTGCGCGAATTTCGCCAAGCGCCTGGCCGACGCCGGCGCCGATGGCGTGGTCATCTTCAACCGCTTCTATCAGCCCGATTTCGATCTGGAAGAGATGGAAGTTACGCCGAACCTGGTGCTCAGCAGCCCACATGAGTTGCGCCTGCGCCTGCACTGGGCGGCCATCCTCTACCACCAGGTGGAAACCTACATTGCCATCACCGGCGGCGTGCACGACTCCACCGACGTGCTGAAGTGCATGATGGCCGGCGCTCACGTAAGCATGATGACCTCCGCGCTGTTGCGATACGGCATCGAGCACATCGGCGTGACGTTGGCCGGAATCGAGCGTTGGATGGAAGAGCACGAATACGTCTCCATCCGCCAGATGCGGGGCGCCATGAGCATGGTGAATATTGAGAATCCGGCGGCGTTCCTGCGCGGGAACTATCTGAAGACACTGAGCTCCTACAGCTGGCGCGAGCCGGGAACGGCATTGACCTTTTAGTGAGCTACCGGCCCTTGCAATAGATATACTGCTTTACGTATAACGCGTTACGTTATATCATTACCGTGATTAAGAGTTTTCGTTGCAGAGAAACCGAACGGATTTTTGCGTACGAACACAGCAGGCGCTTCGGGGCAGTCGAGCGTATGGCTCTGCGAAAATTGCTCCAACTGCACGCCGCGACCGAACTTCAGGTACTTGCGTCCCCGCCCGGGAATCATCTGGAGGCCCTGCGGGGAGGGCGATCCGGTCAGCACTCGATCCGTATTAACCAGCGATGGCGCATCTGTTTTGTGTGGCGGAACGGTCACTGCTATGACGTCGAGATCGTCGACTATCATCGGTGAGGGGTGAGGATGAAGAAACAACTGCAGGCTCCAGTGCATCCGGGCGAAATTCTGCGCGAGGACTTCATGAAACCGCTCGGCCTGTCGGCGAACAAACTGGCGCTCAATCTGCGGGTACCCGCCACTCGAATGGGGGAGATCGTTCATGGCCGTCGCCGCATCACCGCTGACACAGCCTTGCGCCTAGCTCGATACTTCAACACCAATCCGGAGTTTTGGCTGAACCTGCAAAACTTTTTTGATCTAGAACAGGCCCGGCGATCAGGCGCCGCTTCCGAAATCGCGCGCTATATCGAGCCTCAGGAGAGCCTGGCATCCTAAGTCAGCTCACGATTTTCTATTGACCACCGTCATGAGGCTTCTTCTTTCCCGGCAGAGCTGCCGGGTTCTCATGCACGCGCTCGCGGAAGCGTCCCTTCATTCCGGTCGCCAGCGACACTGCGTTTTCACCATACTTTTCGCGCAGCTTGTCCGCGGCCGACAGCGCATGGTTCCACTTCTCGTGTGAGCGTTGTCCCAGCAAGCCAATCTGCTCGCTTTCTTCTTCAAAGTGCGAGACGTGAACTCCCAGCAGCCGGATGGCATCGCCCTTCCAATTCGCGCGGAACAGCTCGCGGATCGCCGCCAGCACTTCCGAATCAACCGACGTCGGTCGCGTAAGCGTGTGCGCTCGGGTGATGGTGATGAACGCAGTGTTGCGCAGCTTCAGTTGCAGCGTTCGTGCGTGCAGGTTCTGTTCCCGCAGACGCCGGCACACCATCTCCGTCAGGTGGGCCAACGTCGACTCCAACTGCTGAGCGTCATTTGTATCCACTGAAAACGTGTGCTCATGGCTGATGGACTTCGGACCTTCCTCTTCGCCGATGTCGGCGTCGAACCAGGCTCCGGCATCCAGGCCACGCGATTTCCCAGCCAGCGCCACTCCGAGGGCGCCGAAGTTCTCCTTCAACCAGTGTTCCTCGTGCGACGCCAGATCGCCAACTTTTGTAATGCCCCGCTCCTGCAGGCGTTTCTCCATGACCTTGCCGACGCCGGGAATTTTGCGCACATCCAGGGGCGCCAGGAACTCCACTTCCCTGCCAGGCAAAATCCAAAGCACCCCATTCGGCTTGGCCTGGTCGGAGCAGACTTTCGCTATCAGTCGGGAGGTGCCGATGCCGATGGAGCAATTCAGCTGCGTCTCGGCTTTCATGGTGTTATGCAAAGCGTGCGCTGCACGCAATGGCGGGCCGTGCAGGCGCTCTGTGCCGGTCATGTCGACGTAGGCTTCGTCGATCGACACCATCTCCAGCTTAGGAGAGAAACGGCCCAGCACCTCGTAGACCTTGGCGGAGTAATCGCGATAGCGGTTAGGATGTCCTTCGACAAAGATGGCCTGGGGGCACAGCTTGGCGGCGGTGCGCAGCGGCATCGCCGAATGAACGCCAAACTTCCTTGCCGCGTATGAGGCAGCGGAAACCACTCCACGCTCGTTGGCGCGTCCTCCGACGACAACCGGCTTGCCCTTCAGCGATGGGTCGAACAACTCCTCGACCGAGACGAAGAAGGCGTCCATATCGACGTGAAAGACGACGCGCTGCATGACGAAGATTCTCAGCGCGATTGTAGAGCAAGATGCCGCCGCAGGTCGCTACCCTCTCTCGCTATGGGGACGGCCCGCGGCTGAGCGACAACTCATGAGCAGCATAGTAGCCCGGAGCGGAAGAGCTTCGAGTACGAGCTGACGTCCTGATGGACGTCGAGAATCCGCAACTGACAGCCGAGGCCGGCACGCTGGTACACGCCCACCAGCAGGTCACCAATTTCCCAGAGATTGCGCTCTGCCAGCGCCACGAGCGACGGCCCTGACCCACTCACACAAATACCAAGCAGATCCGGATGCTGTATCTGCAACGCCTGGTTGAGTTCCGGACCCAGGCCCTGGCGGAATGGCTGGCGCACTCGATCGTCCATTGCATGCTTCAGCAATGAGAAGTCGCCGCTGCGCAGCGACTGCAATAGAAGCGCGACTCGTTGCAGATTAAACACCAGGTCTGCCCGCGAGACAGAACGCGGCAGCTCGGCCGGTGAATGGTCCGAGCCTCGCGGCAATGACGGAGTCAGCACGACCAGCCCTAGCGCTTCCGGCCAGGGGAACTTGGTGGCGTGCACCGATCCGTCGGGCAACCGACAGCTCAAGGTCAGCCCGCCGAGGAGAGCCGCTGCCGCACTATCCGGATGGCAACCCGACGCGCAGGCCGCCTGCAACAGGTCTTGAATCGGCAGCGCCCCGGCGACAGCCTCATACAAGCGCAGTCCAGCCACCGTCGCGGCCGCGCGGCCGCCGAGTCCGGCGTGCACTGGAATCTCGCTGCTCACTTCAACGGACAACGAGGGCAACTGGCATCCGCGTGCTCCGGCGATATAGCGATAAGCTCGCTCGATCAGGCTTTCGCGGACTGATCCGGCGTCGGCCGGCCTAAACTCCAGCCGACCATTACCTGGGATTCTTTTCACCCGCAGGCTGACATAAAGCTGTACGGCGACGGCCAGGGTCTCAAATCCCGGCCCAAGATTTGCGATCGACGCGGGAACCTTAATCTCGAATTCCTCGTCAGCCGGGAACGGTTTGAATCTTTCAGCGGATATCGAGTGGTCTACTTGTGCGCTCATTGCCTGTCCTTTTTGCTGCAAAATGAAAAACCCACCAACCTTTTCAGGCGGTGGGTTTGGATTGATCCGGTTCTTTGAAACTATCTAAGAACGATTGCCGATCCGCCTCCCGCCCGATAAGCCATCACGTGTGCTTGTGAACACACGTGTGCCCGCTGTTATTGTCGTCATCTTGCGGGATTGGCGGGAAAGCGCCATAAGATTGAAATACTCTAGATCAACTGCTTTCAGCTGTCAAAAGAAATTTGACCGCGTGGGCCGAAGCGCATCTGTTATCGCTCAAGGCGCAGGCGGCATCCAACAGCCTGTTTGCCGTTATATGATTTGTCCATCGAGAGTTGATACCAGAATGCGCTTGCCCCGAACCTTTGCATGTGCCGCGTTCGTGATTTGGCTTGGCCTATCTCTGGCGATGGGCCAGACGGGTGGCACTCCCGGCAATCCCGAGGTTTGGGGCGGCCAGCATGTTTCGATGGTGATGAGCGAGAAGAATGCCACGCTTGAATTTGATTGCGCCGAAGGCGTGATCCTGAACCCGATCGTGCCGGATGCCGACGGAAATTTTACCGCCGAGGGAACCTACACACCGCAGCGCGGTGGCCCGGTCAAGAAGGATGCGCCGCCACAGGATCTCCCCGCTACTTACAAAGGAACCATTCACGGCGATACCATGCATCTGGAAGTCATACTGGCCGACAAGCAGCAACTTCCCTCGCTGACGCTAACCCGCAACCAGGCCGGCCGGGTCGTGAAGTGCCGCTGACACCAGAAATTTGAAAGTTGCCTGTCTTTCGCCGATTGGTTACAACGGTTAAAGCACTCCGCAAGCGATCTCTGTGGGAGACTCAAGCACAATGGGAAGAACCAAGGCTCGCTTCGGCAGCGTTAACCGCATACTATCTGCGCCCACTTTCATCTTAGGCCTACTGCTTGCCTTGTTGCTCGGCTCGTCGGTGGCGCAGGGCGCGCCAAAGCCGGCGCCCAATCGATTCCTCATCGTTTCCGATATTCATTTCAACCCCATGGCCGACGCGAGCTTGGTCCCCCGGCTCGAAGCCGCTGATCCAGCACAGTGGGCGAGGATTCTTGCCAGCTCCCAGCCCACCGCGTTCAGCCAGTATGGGCAGGACACGAATTGGTGGCTGCTGCAATCCGCTCTGAATCAAATGCGGGTAACCATACCGCACCCCGCCTTCATCATCGTGAATGGCGACAGCCTCGCGCATCAGTTCCCGCAAACCTTCCGCAAGATTACGCACGATGAAGATCGCGAGCACTATCGGAAGTTCGTCCAGCGGACAGTGCAATTTCTGGCGTTACAACTACGCAGCCGATATCCCGCGACCAAGGTATTCATGACGCCTGGCAACAACGACGAGGAATGCGGAAATTACAGCATCGCGGCCGACGGTCTCTTTCTTCACGATACCGCCAGCCTGGTACGGGAACTGGCGCATGGCGACGATGAGGTGCGTGCCTCGTGGGAATCATTGGGCAGCTACGACGTACCACACCCGACCCTGCGCGGCGTTCGCATCCTCTCGCTTAACAGCGTCTTTTTCTCTCAGAAGTACCATGCCACCAGCTTCAATGAAAACTGCGCGACGGTCCCTCGAATGGCCCATCGGAAGCATTTGCCTGGCTGGAGTCGAGATTGAGCCACGCCAAAGCGGCGAACGAAAAAGTGTGGCTGATGTTTCATATTCCACCGGGTATCGACGGCTTTTCGAGTGTTCAGCAATACCAGAGCTCAAACAAGAAGCCTTCCGCGGCCGACAAAGCGCAGCTCTGTGTTTCCTCCATCGTCCCCATGTGGGTACCGGAGTGGACGACGCGTTTCGATGCCTTGCTGGAACAATATCGATCGACTGTGATTGTCGCGCTCGCCGGTCACACTCACACCGACGACTTTCGCGTTATCGACCCGGCAGCCGCCGACTCGAACTACATTTTAATCAGCCCGGCAATCTCACCGGTTTACAACCAAAACCCCGCCTTCCGCACCGCAACCTACGCGAAAGACGGCTCGCTCCTCGACGCCTCGGTCTACTACCTGACAAATCTCACCTTCGCCAGCAGTACCACGCCCGGAGAATGGCGGTTGGAATATACCTTTTCGAAGCAATGGAACGCTTCGCGAATTGACACCGCGAGCCTGACGGCTCTCTATTCAAGAATCCAGTCGGATAAAAGCGTGCGTGACGATTGGCTGCGGCTCTACAACACCTCGAGTTCAGCTGCTTACCTGACGGCTGGCAGCGCACCTGGCTTGACGTGCGCCGTTGAGGGACTCGATTCCGAAGACTATGGCAAGTGTTATTGCTCCGGCGACACGACTGCGTCCGATGCCTAGCCAGCCTTGACTGAAGCTACGGCCCACGTCTCGCGAATTTACTTGATCGTGTCCTTCAGCGTAATCGCATCGTGAACCGCGCTGGCAAGATCGGCAACACTAAACGGTTTTTGCAGGAATGAGCTGCCTCGTAACAGAATCTCCCGCCGCGCTGCATTGTCCTCGGTATAGCCGGACATAAATAATACGGGGACGCAGGGAAATCGGTCAGCCAGTTCTCTCGCCAGCTCGTGGCCGTTTTGTCCTGCCATCACCAGATCCGTGATAACAAGATCGACCTTGCCTTCCAGTTCGTCGCAAATTGCCGATGCCGACTTTCCTCCGTCGGCCACGATGACGTTGTAACCCAGTTGTTGAAGGCAATCGCGGACATTGCTTCGTATGTTGGCTTCATCATCGACGACCAAGACGAGCGCTCCAGGGTGATGTGCAACATCATCGGAACGCGAAGCCGCCGAAACATCGAGAGTATCCGCGGTCGCCGGAAAATAGAGCTTAAACGTTGTACCGTGCGCAGGCTCGCTATAAACCCAGATATATCCTCCACACTGCTTCACGATGCCGTACACGATAGAAAGGCCGAGCCCAGTTCCCTTCCCGACTTCTTTGGTGGTGAAGAATGGGTCGAAAATCCGCGGCAGAATCGAACGGTCGATGCCGGTTCCAGTGTCGCTGACCGCCATCATCACGTACCGCCCCGGCTGAACCGGAGGATGCTCCTTGGCATAGGCGTCGTCCAGCGTCACTGAGTTGGTCTCAATCTGCAGCGTGCCTCCGTCGGGCATAGCATCGCGCGCATTGACCGCCAGGTTCATGATGACCTGCGTCACCTGGTCAGGATCGAGCTTTGAATTCTCTACCGTCTCCGCCAAGTCAGTGACCAGTTCGATGTCTTCGCCGATGACCCGCCTCAACATGTGGGTCGTCTCAGTGATGACCGCGTTCAAATTGATGACGCGCGGCTGCATGATCTGCTGCCGGCCGAAAGCCAGCATTTGCCTGGTAAGCGCGGCGGCCCGGTCAGCCGCTTGCGAAATCTGGAGCAGAGGTTTGCTGCAAATGCTGTCGGGCGTGACTTGTGCCAACAGCATGTCGGTGGACAACTTGATGACCAGGAGAATGTTATTAAAATCGTGGGCCATGCCGCCGGCTAAGCGGCCTACGGCCTCCAGTTTCTGTACCTGACGTACCTGTTGCTCAAGGGCGCTTTGCTGAGTGAGGTCCTCGACATAGGCCGAGAGAAGGCCAGAGCCGCTGCCCTCTCTGTTGAGCAGACCTGTAATTCGAACCGGTACCAGCGTACCGTTTCGCCGCCGGAAACTTGTCTCCCATCCTTTGATCTTGCCGCTTCTTCGTACAACCTCTAACAGTCGTTCCCGCTCCCTGGGATCGGCGTAGATCTGGGTAGCGATGTGAAGGTCCTTTGCCTCTTGGGGGCTATAGCCACCGAGAAGATCCAGCAGGGCCGGATTCACAGTGGTCAGCCGGTCGCCTCCCAATGACAATTGTGCGATGCCGAAGGGAGAATTATCCACCAGGGCCTTCAGGCTGGACTCCGACGCCCGTAGAGCTCCCTCCATCTGGCACTTTTCCGTTATATTGACCGCCACGACAAGTTCCTGTGCGATTCCCTCCTGCTCGTACTGGCAAGCCGTGATGGCGACAAGAATGGTGCTGCCGTCCTTGCGCCGGTGGCGCCATACCCCTGACCTCGCAAAGCCTGTTGTGTCCTGGGTTACAACTTTCAGCAGGTTGGGTACCTCTTCAGGAGGGCGGATGTCGAGAATCTTCATTGCCAGAAATTCTTCTCGTGAATATCCGTAGGCCTCGACGGCAGCGCGATTCACGTCACGAAAGCGCAACGTAGCGCGGTCATACATCCACATGGGAAAAGGGTGGGTCGAGAACAACAATTCGCGTTGCTGCTCGTAGTGGCTAAGAGCCAGCGCTTGTTTTTCCAGTTGAGACTTCAGGCGCGCTATCGACCGGTATTGCCGGACGAGCTGAAAGCTCATCAGAACGGTCAGTACGGCAGCGGCTACGGCGAAGATGGGTATGCTTGCAATCGGCATCGGCCAGATCCAGATCGGTGTCGCATCGGCGATCAAGCGCAAGCTGTGACGCTTTCAACCCGCGCCAGCCAGCAATGCGGGAAGGTCACGACCACGCTCGAATCGCATATGAAAATCCGACAGATATTTCTTGGGCCTGGGCGTAATCACCATCTGTCGAGTGGTAGCTTCGCAATCAGCGCTGACCTCACGCTGTCCGCACGGGAGCGGGCGGCTCGCAAAGGACCTTCTAATACTTATGTATAACAATTTGTGGAGAGTTTCTTATGTGACGTACCGCACAGGTGGTTTGTAAATTTGAGGGCTGGCGTTCACCATAGATGCCAATTTGCGCCAGCCGGCCCTCTACTCGGGCAACAAGCTCCGCAATAGACAATTCTGGCAATCTGGATTCGTCTTGTAGCAGTAGTGCTTGCCGACCTGTACGAGTAATCCGTGCATTTCGTTGTAGATCTGAGCCAAGGCAGTACCTTGCAACTGGCTCATCGGCGAAGGCTCGTGTACAAGGATCGTTTGCAGTTTCTGGCCGCCTGTTCGACGTTTCACCGGTCGTTCCAGCCGTAGTGCCCGTTCTACCAGGTCTCGTATTTCGTCATACTTAGCCCCGGGATCAACTAACCTATGTCTTTCGAGAACTCGCCGGGCGTAAGCATCCACTACAAAGATCTCGTGTTTTCCGGCATAGAGCAGTATGGCATCGGCAGTTTCTTGCCCAATGCCCTTCAGCGACAAAAGCTGTGATCGCAAGCCTTCGGTTGGTAAGGAGAAAAGCTTCTTCAACGAACCGCCGTATTTCTCGTCGAGGAAAGTAACAAATCCCTTCAGTCGCGATGCCTTCTGACGGTAGTAGCCTGACGACCGCACAAGCTGCTCGAGTTCAGCCAGGGGCAATGCCCGTATTGCGCGTACGCTGAGAGCGTTTGCCTGGCGGAGTTTGTTCAGGGCGTGCTCGACGTTGGTCCACGATGTGTTCTGGGTGAGAATCGCGCCAACAATTACTTCAAATGGGGTTTCTGCCGGCCACCAATGCTGAGGTCCCCAATGGCGGCTCAGCAGGCGATACATCCTGCTCACTACAACTTCCGGCTTATTTACAAACCTTGGGTCCATTCCGGGCGACATCCGCTCTCTCGATATACTAGCTACAGGGATGCGCAATATCGTTCGCTTCATCTGGAACTCGAGTCGCGGGCATCGTCTGGCTCCGTGGCGCAGCCCATACATCCGCTGGCGCATCGAGACCTACACGGGAATCAAAATGCACAGCATCGGCTTCCTGGAGTTCTGCGGATTCATGTGGCGAGAGCGCCAGGAGCTGGGACGCTTCCTGAAGTGGACCGCGGAGATGGAGCGCTACGCCCGGGCGAAGCCGAAAAATCCGTAATCACCAATCTAGCTTTGCCCCGCCACGACCCCCACAGGCGATCCCACACTCGCTGCCAGTTTCTCCGCCGCCGAGGCTTGCTTCGCTGCCAGTTCCAGGTAACCCGAACTCCCGACGATCGCGAACACCTCGTCTTCGCCACCCTCAGCGTAGGAGCGGCAGATGCGAGTCAGGGTTTGACCCGAGATCAGGATGCTGACAGGACTTCCCTTCGCGGACATCTCAAACACATCGGATTCTGCAATGTTGGTAATCAGATTGCCGAACTTATCCACCTTGACTATCACGCCGCGAAGGCTGTTCTCGCCTACGCGCTCGACCTGCGGTAGCGGAGCCTGAACGTAATCGGAGATTTCCGGACCGAACTCACTTGGGGCTACGCCCTTACTCAGCCATCCGGCCACCGGTGCGAAGATGTCCCGACCGTGGAAGGTCTGACTCACGGGCTGCAGGAAGTATCGTTCCGCAGTAACGTGCCGAACCACAAACTTCGATTCGCGCGCCTCGATCAAAGAAAGCACCCCGTTGTCCGGGGCAACAAAAATGTAGTCTTCCGTTTCGACCACAATCGGGCGGCGAGCACCGCCCACTCCAGGATCGACAATCACGACATGGACCGTTCGCGGCGGAAAGAAACGATACGCCTGAGCAATCGTCCACGCGCCGTCCAGAATGTCGTACGACATGATGGAGTGGCAGATATCGACGACTTTGGTATCCGGCTGGATGTTGAGAACCACGCCGTGCAGGATGCCGACGAATGCATCGCTCAAGCCAAAATCAGTGGTGAAAGTGACAACCCGGCTCTCAGGCATGTACTGGGAAAGTATTCTGCTGTCCTGACGTAGTCAAGAGCAGCTCGGATCCGCCGCGGAGGTTAAGAGGCGGACTGAAATGTGCGTGGCGTGCCGCCGCCACCGTCGCCGAAACCGGGGCAAACAATGCCAGTGGCAACGGCATCCTATCGCCATGAGCCCAGACTCCCACACTTTTGATATGAAGACGCCCCCGGGAACGCCGGCGCCTGAGCCCGAACCGAAACGCGATCCTGAACCCGAGCCGGGATCCGATCCGGATTTGGTGCCGGGAATGGATCCTTTGCCGGAACCGCTTCCGATGTAGCCGTCAGCGTCCTTCAGAAGCAGACGCCGCAGTGCCTCGGGCCGTCAATTCCGGAGGCAAACCGGTCTGCATCCAGTCAATCAACGTATCTTTGCCATGCTGCTGCGCGAGCAGCGTCACCCTGGCTCGCGCCTCGCCGTAAGCTCGACGTAGTTGCTGCTCGTCCCGTGGAGCCCGCAACGAATTTTCCAGTGTCGGCAAATCGTCCGTTCCGGCATTCGTCGAAACAGAAGCATTCGGCGCCGTCAGGTAAAGCACCAGTCCCTCACGAAACCACTGCGGAGTACCCGGACGGGCGTATGACTCGATGAGCATGTGCAGAAGCTCGTGATGAATTGTGTTGTCGAGCGTGCCGGCATCGCGCAACAAATCCGAAGGCTGCATCTGAATCGTTCGGCCTCGTGTGGATGCGGCCACCCATCCCGGCTCGCCCGTCGAGTTGCGAAATTCGGCGACAGTCCCATAGACCTTCAAACGGGGCTTACCGCGGTAAACCAAACCCGTACTCTCTTCCGACTCATGCATGAAGCGCGTGGCGATCGGCAGCAGCGAGCGGTCGCGATCAGGACGCGTGGTGAACAATTCGATGTCGGCGTTGTTCAACTGCTGCCAGGGAATTCCTTGCGCTGCCACGCCGAGATGCGTACCGGGATAATAGAAGGCGAGAATCTCGCGGTACGAATGACCTTCTTCGCCCATAATTTCAGCGCCTACCTGGCATAACCCGACGCCATGACCCGATCCGCGGCCATGAAAAATGACCCGATCGCCACTGATGTTGATCTCGTACCAGTTGCTCTTCAGGCGGTCCCATCCGATGTGATGGCCGATAGCAGAACGAAACAGCAGACCAGACACAGTGAGCGTGCTGCTTCCGGTAACACGCACAAACTCCACCCGGCCACTGGCAGTACGATTGAGCACGCTGACCGACCGCAGGCTCCCGGGAACACTGATTCCGTCGGCCTCCAGCGCGCGCTGCAAGTCGCGCCGCGAGACCTCGCTGCTCCATTGTGCGCCTCCATTACGAATGCAGTAACGGTCGGAATGTTGCTTCAGATAAGGCGCAGGCGCTTCGTCATTTCCTAGAATGTAGTGCCCGTCTTCCGTTGTTCCGCCGCAATTCGCGTAGTAATACGTCGCAGCAGGCTCGCCGTCATACCAGAGAACTTCTCCGGCAGTGGAATCGGCAATTCGTCGCAGGTGCGCATCGATTCCAGCAATCCGCAAATCCTGGCAGTGGGTAGTGTCGCAGAAGTCAAAGCCGGCGAGCGCATGGCGGCTACCGAAATGCTCGGCATAGGTGCGCGCTGCAACCGACATTGCCTTCAAAGCTTCCTCCGATTTGAAGTTGCCAGTCTCGCCGGCCAACACTCCAGCGATGTATTCCTCCATCGGCATCAAGGCTGTGACCGTCAGATGATTGTCTTCGGCGCCGATCTCGACGGGAAAATCCGACCGGATCGGCGGCCCGTCGGTCACGCTCATGTGATAGGTACCATTCACACGCAGCGCGGAGGCCCCGGTGCGGTCGACATCCGCTTCCACGGAAGAGCCGGACGCTCGCAGGCGAAGTGTGGACACCGGCACTTCTTTGCAACTCGCGCATTTCTGCATTCTTGCCTGGCCAGTTTCGGCTCGCACGTTCAGCTCACGTGGCGGATGCAGATACCAAAGCCGGACTCGCACGGTCTGCGGAAAGCCACTTCGCGTCGCCGACGGCGCGGGGGTATCTCCCGATGCGGGCTGGGCATCACCATGAGCCCATACGATGAGCAAGAGCGCCGCCAGTGTCCATAGTCGCTTCATGGTTGGGCACCGCCTGCCACGAAAGCATTGTGAGCCTGCTCCTCGGCAAATGCGCCGAAGACTTGGCGCGCTACCGTTGGCCGCTTCGCTTCCACCGTGTCCTTTTTCCAGGAACACGACCAGCACGATCTCCGGCTTTTCGGCCGGAGCGTATCCGGCAAACCAGGCGTGTGTCCAGGCTCCGTCGGCCGCAGGAGCGGTTCCCGTCTTGCCGGCAACCTTCATCGGCTGGATTGGTTGTGCCTCATGACCCATCCCGTAAGTCACGGATTGTTCAAGACCTGCAAACAGTGGTTCAAGCTTCGCATCATGCTTAGACTGGAGCAGCGCGAGCCTCCGATACCCTTTCAACAGTTCCAGCGGCGTGACGACGACACCCCACTCGCCAATGGCCTGCAACTGAACCTGCTCCGGCGACTGCGCCAACGCAACCGATCCCGCCACTTCATTGGCCTCGATTCCGCTCACGGACGCAAATCCGTCGCGCACCAAGCTGTTCCGGAGCTCGTCGGGCGAGAGACGCAACGCGACAGCAGTGAAGTACGAGTTGCACGAGTACGCCAAGGCGGCAGCAGGATCGAGCGGCTGTGAGGTTTCGGGATGCGAACAATCGAGCTTGTGCCCGCTGATGGAGAGTGAGCGCTTACAGACCAGAGCCGTTTGCCGATTGACCTTGCCCGCTTCCAATAATGCCAGCAAAGTGAATGGCTTGATGCTGGAACCGGGCGCGGCGACGCGACGGGCGGCCACGTCGAGATGCGATGACGCCAGCACGCGGCCCGAATGGACATTGAGAACGACGGCTGCGCCACGCTGGGTGGCCATGGCGCGAGTGAGCGCATTCTGCAAAGTGGAATCGATCGCCTGCGCTTCCGCATTCAACGGAACGGCTGCACAGACTAGCGCGAGAGCACAGCGCCATACGGCCAGATATCCACGGAGCATGGCTCGATTGTAACGGCAGCCCGCAAGTGAAAACGGCAGCGCGAAGATGGTGTACCAGAGTTGGTACGAACTTCGCGCCCGAAGGCGGCATTCCGTTCTGCTCGGCTTACCGTGTGGCAGCCATCAGGGTATGAGAACGATCTTCCCCAGCGCCCCCGAGTGTTTCATGATGGCTTCGTGCGCTCGCGCCGCCTCAGCCAGTGGAATTCGTTCGCCAATGACTGGCTTAAGCGTGCCATTCTCCAGTCCCGCATCCAGCGCCGCATATGTCAGCCGACTCTCGTCGGGCGTCGATGCCATCAGGGTTACGCCGCGAATGTCCGCTTCACGTGCCATCGCATCACGCGGATTGATCTCGATGGTGCCGCGGTTGCCGATGACCGCAACTCTTCCCTTCTTTGCCAGCACCGTCAGGTCCTTTGCCAGGTTCTTGTTAGCCAGCAGTTCGACGATCACGTCCACGCCGCGACCATTGGTAAGCTTCATCAGCTCGTCGAGATAGCCCTCGGTGGAATGGTTGAGCACGTGATGCGCGCCCTGTTCCTTTACCAGCTTCATTCCCGCTTCGCTGCCGGCGGTGCCGATGACCGTCATTCCCGCGGCTCGCGCCAGTTGCACGGCCGCCGTGCCTACTCCTCCGCTGGCGCCGTGAACCAGCACGGTCTCCGCAGGCTTGGCTTCGGCGCGAAGCAATAGTCCGCGATAGGCTGTGCCATACGGAACTCCGATGGCCGCTCCCTGTTCGAAAGTGACATGTTCCGGCAGCGGATGGACCGAAGCCTCGTCGAAGAGCGCTTTCTCGGCGTAGCTGCCGGTTTTCGCACCCACGCCGTACACCCGATCTCCTGTGTGGAACCCTTTGACATCGGAGCCAACGGCAATAATAACGCCCGCAGCGTCGCTTCCTGGCGTATAGGGAAGGTTGGGCTTGGAGGCGTAGGTTCCGGTGCGGATATAAGCGTCCACTGGATTGACGCCGGCGGCGCGAACCTGCATTAAGACCTGCGCCGGTCCCGGCTGCGGATCAGGAACCTCTTCCAGCTTGAGTACTTCGGGGCCACCGAACTGATGTACACGAATAGCCTTCACGGGGCTTTCTCCTATAGAAAAACCGTATCAGATTTCGGGTTCACTGAGGCACTACGGGGAGAGCTGTTGTCTTGACTTAAGCTTCTGCTTGGCTTAGTGTCCGCCTAAATCCACTGTTAAGGAGAATCGCCATGCGGCCAACCGGGGTTGTCCTTATCGCGCTCTATCACTTCCTGAGTGCGCTGTTCCTGGTGATGTTTGCCATTTTCCTGGCAGTCGGAGGAACCGTACTGGCCGGACTTTTCGGCGCCTCGCGTTTTGGCTCCGCCAGTGGCGCCGGCCTGGGTCTCCTGGTGGGAGTATTGGGCGGAATCTTCTTTTTCGCCTTCGCTCTGGTTGCCGCTATCTCCGGCTACGGTATTTGGGCCATGCGCGAGTGGGGTCGCATCCTCTCCATCGTCCTGGCCGTCATCTCATTGATCTTCTCGTTGCCCGGTCTCTTGATGATGGGCTTGCACCTTCACCTGTTCTTTGGAACCTACCGGCTGTTTCGCATTGCTATCAGCATCCTGATCATCTGGTACCTGGTACAACCGCAGATCAAAACTCTCTTCCAAAGAGGAGCGCCTGCCTTGCCGGTTGCTCAATAAGCCGGTAGTCCGCCAACAGCACTCAGGATCCCTGCTGGATATCGGTTGCCTTCCCGTTGGTGAAGGTAATCCGTACCGGATGTCCGTTGTTGGGGAAATTCACGATTCGAGGATTTTCCATCCCCGTTCCTTCCGGCGCTCCCATACCGATGGCAAATGTCGCCTGGATCTCGTTCATGCCCGGCTTCACCTGGTGACTGTCGATGGCCTTCCAGGTTTCAGGCGACCAGTGCTTGTACAAGTCATGAGGGTCCTGGATGAAAAACATCTCATCGCTGTAGATCTTGAAATCGCCAGATTCGTCGAGGCCGATCGGCACCGAATATCGCTTTCCATCTTTTTCAAAAATGGCCAGTACCTGCTTTTGCGTCGCTGAACCCGGCGTGCGATCCAGAGCAACGTCCTTTATGTCGAGCTGCTCCAGCGGCGTCAGCGTGCCGGCAATATGGTCGTAGTCGCTTCGCCCGGCGTAGGGGTAGTAGGCATAGCGATAACCGTCCCTCACCCAAACGGGCTGCTTGGTTAGCTCTTTCGCGTCTTTTAAATCTTGAGGATGTAATTTTTTCGGGGTGACGTAGTAGTCCGGATCGAGTGCAGTTTCGGTCGGTTTCGACTGCACAACTTGAATCCGACGGTCCCGGAAGTTGAGGTATAGGTTGATGCCTGCCGCCACAATGGCAACAAGCAAAACAATTTGAATGATCTTGCTGGTTTTTGACATAACTTTCAACAACTTGGATGCAAAAGCGCCTCTGCTTAGTTCGCTCGCGATCCGCTCGTCTATGGCGGGGTCACTCCTCTGATTCCATGCCGCTTTAGTTGCTTGTACCGCCTTTTGGCGAACCTATAATCGAAGTGCTCTGGACGAATACCGTGTCCGCCGAAGTGGCCCCGGCCCAGTTGTCTCTCGCTGCGCCGCTGACACCCGGCAACTGATTCGCATGACGATTCCCTTCTCCGTCTGTCGCGGTGGAAGCTTCGATGCGATCTCCCTTTCCTCACGACCTCAAATCGTGAGGCATATCCTTCCCCGGACTCTTGCCGGCATTGCCCTCATCCTTATTCTCGGCGGCCTGAGCCTGAGCGCGTTGCCGCCCAGCTACGCCAACCGTAAGCAGCAGGCTCGCGATCAATTCGACAAGGCCGAACAGATGCGGGAAGCCCTCAATGGGCAGCCGGCCAATGAACGCACGCGCAAAGAATATCAGCACGTTGCCGACGCCTATCGCAAGGTGTACTACGTCGCTCCGATGTCGAGCAAAGCCGACGCCAGCGTAGTGGCCGTCGCCGAGATCCTGGTCGAAATGGGCCGCCAGTTCCAGCCGGGCGAGAAGGACTTGCGGGCCGCCATCGGCGAATATGAGTTCCTGAGGCGCGAATATCCCGGCAGCAAATACCGTTTCCAGGCGCTCTTCACTATCGGACAGATCTATAAGGAAGACTTGGCGGACGCCGACGCCGCCCGTCAGACCTTTGAAGAATTCCTGCACCGCTATCCGCGGAACTCGCTCGCTCCCGACGCCAGGCAGGCGCTTGCCGAACTGAGTCAGCCGGCTCCGGCGACTAAACCGGTCGAGGAAGCGCATGCTGCTGAAAAGCCCCAGCCCTCCAGCGACGAACCTCCGGCACCCGTAGCTCCGGTCACGGCGAAGCGGAGGTCGGGCCTTCCCTTGGTGACGGGGATTCGCCACTGGTCTACTCCCGATTACACACGTGTGGCCATTGATGTCGATAGCGAAGTGAAATACGAAGCGGGCCGCGTGCCCGACCCTGACCGCATCTTCTTCGACCTGCCGAACACCAAGTTGGCGTCGGTACTGGTCGGTAAGAGCTTCGATGTTCAAGACGGGTTCCTGAAGAAAATCCGGGTAGCGCAATACCAACCGGGCTATACCCGTGTGGTGCTGGAGGTCGCCGACGTTTCCGACTATTCGGCCTTCATCCTGCCTAATCCCTACCGCCTCATCATCGATGTCCATGGCCGCCAGCCTCAATCGCAGACGCTAATCGCCAAGGCCAATGCTTCGGAAAGTGCCGTCCGGGACGATGAGCAAGGGGAAATCACCGCCGTCGAGAAGGAAAAGTCGTACCGCTCGGTGGAGAAGGCTAACGAATCCAAGAGCTCGGCCAAGCCGATTTCCGACGACAGCACGTCCCCGCCGGTGCGGTCAGCGTCTTCCGCAACGCCGTCCAAAGTCTCTGGTCACACCACGGTCGTCGACAACGACGAGCCTTCCGGCTCGATCGAAGCGGCAGCTAAGGCGAAGTCCACTGGTGCCAACACGACTGGGCCGGCGGCTTCGAATGCGCACGCAGCATCTGGATCGACCGACAGCGATACCCTGGCGGCGAATAAGCCTCCCGACCCGCTGTTCTCCGGACCGCGCGATACCAGCGGCCCCGAGTTGAAAGCCACGACCCAGCCCACCACCGCTCCAACGGCGGTAGCTGTGGCTCCTCGAGCGAAGAATTCCAAGAAGACCACGAAGACGACTGCCACCACGGCACCGCCGGCGCACGAAGCTGCACCTACTTCGATGGGCGATCGCAGCCTGACTCGCACATTGGGTCTGAAGCTAGGCCGCATCGTGGTTGACGCCGGGCACGGTGGCCATGACACTGGCACCATCGGCCCGAACGGCGTGATGGAAAAAGATGTGGTGCTGGATGTCGCGCTGCGCCTGGGACGGCTGCTCGAAACCCGGATGGGCGCCGACGTCATCTACACTCGCGACGACGATACATTCATCCCGCTGGAGACCCGGACTGCCATCGCCAACGAACATCAGGCCGACCTGTTCGTCTCCATTCACGCCAACTCCAGCAGCGACCCCACGGCACGTGGCGTCGAGACCTACTACTTGAATTTCACCTCGAACGCCGACGCCCTGGAAGTGGCAGCCCGCGAAAACGCGGTATCGCAGAAGTCGATCTTCGAGTTGCAGGACCTGGTGAAGAAGATCACCCTGAAGGACAAGATCGAAGAGTCGCGGGAGCTGGCCATAGACGTTCAGGAGTCACTGTATGGCGGGCTGGGGTCGCGGCGCTCCACTCTGCGGGACCGCGGTGTCAAGAAGGCCCCGTTCGTGGTGCTCATCGGCGCCAACATGCCCAGCATTCTCGCCGAAATCTCCTTCGTTTCCAACCCCATCGACGAAGCCAGGATGGACACGCCCGACTATCGCGAGAAGATCGCCGAATCCCTCTACAAAGGTATCGCGAAGTACGCCGAAGGCCTGAGCGGCGTAAAAGTCGCTTCCAAGTTCAACAAAGACGCGTCGCAGTAAGGCTGTGAGCTCTCAGCTGTGGGCTATGAGCTATGATTCCACGCGATCCGCCCGAATCGTCATCCTGAGGAGGGCTTCAGCCCGACGAAGGATCTGAGGTTCACGCGGATAACAAAATTCTTCCCCTTCCGGCGAACCGCAGATCCTTCGACTGCGTTCGTCGGCTCCGCCTCCTCACTCCGCTCAGGATGACAAATCCTAAGGGTGGCTCGCGGCCCCCGCGGCTGTGGATCACAGCCCAAGGCTCAGAGCCCATAGCCAAGGGCTGATAGCCGACGGCTTTCATCAGTTTCTGGAAACTTTGCCTCTGACACAGTAGTCTAAGTAGAAGAGGCAGATGCCCGTTTGCGCAGTCGACACCTAACCCGTTTCTTCCCCGTCCTCCTGGCCTGCGTTTTGCTGTCAGGCGCCGTTCTGGGTGCCGACAATAACCCAATTCTTCCCCAATCATTCGCCGGCTGGACACAGACGTCATCGCCACGGATCACGAGCGATCCTGCCAAAGCGGATGCCGCTTATCCCGCGGTTCTGACCGAGTACGGGTTCGCGGATTCCGAGACGGCGACCTACACTCGTGATGATGGGCGCAAGCTGACCGTCAAAGCGGCGCGCTTCAAAGACGCCACGGGAGCGTTTGGCGCCTTCACCTTCTATCGGCAGCAGCCGATGAAGACTGAGGAGATCGGCACCAAGGCCGCTTCGGCAAACGATCGCATCCTGTTTTTCCGCAGTAACGTGCTGGTTGACGCCAACTTTGATCGCGTAACGGAAATGTCGGCAAGCGAGCTTCGCGAGTTGGCGGGCATGTTGCCGTCCGCGGCCGGCTCTGCGGGTAATTTGCCAACCGTTCCGCAATATCTGCCCAAGAAAGATGCCATCGACAATTCCGCGCGCTACATCCTTGGACCGCAGGCATTGCTGGTCGTGAAAGCGCCGCTGACTGCGGAGCAAATCGACTTCAAGGTCGAGCCCGAGGTCCTCACGCAGGACTACAAGTCGGAGGATGGGCCGCTGACGCTGACCGTCGTCGATTATCCGACGCCGCAAATCGCGGGCGAGCGTTTGCGTGCGCTGCAATCAGCCCAATCATCCGGCTCTACCGCGTTCCTCGCGCGACGCAGCGGTCCTCTGGTTGCCGTTGTCACTGGTGCGATTGGCAGTAGCGACGCGAAGAACCTGCTGAATTCGGTGAACTACGAAGCTGAGGTCACGTGGGACGAGGCAACATCCGTCAGCAAACGCGACAACATCGGCAATCTCATCGTCGCCGTCTTCGCGCTGATCGGAATCCTTCTCCTGATCTCCTTGATTTTTGGAATTTTCTTCGGTGGCATTCGAGTGCTGTTGCAGCGCCTGAACCCTCGCAAGTCGTATGCGCGGGCTGAAGACGCCGACTTCATCCAGTTGCATTTGAAGTAGGCTTTGCTTGTAAGTCGATGAATTTAAAGTATTTACGAGAAAACTCCTGAAATACGGATGTTTTCGGTCGTTTCCTGTCAACCCCAAAAATTCATCGTATCTTGTTGATAACAAAACAATTTAAGTCCTAGAAATCGCTTGACACGTACTTTCCTGAACCCTAGTATTTGTCCAGAAAGTTTTGACGGTCTAGCCTCCGTTGGAACTATTCTCCCTTGAAGAGAAGGCCACCCTGTTGCCGGGTGGCCTTTTCGTTTGTGCAGAAGGTGTGGGAAACTCGGCCGCATTGTGTAAATCGTCGACGCACTCGCGGAAGATGGGGCACGTTGCTTGAAATAGCCGCACGCGGCAAGTCTCCAATGCACGCTGTTAAGTGCTAGGCTCTGCGAACGACTGCTGCTATATTCCTGCCGAACATTACCTATGCGAACCCTGCTGCTATTTCTCTTGTTGTTGCCATGGTCGCTCTTCGCCCAAGTCAAAATTCTGATGCCGGTGGTGGTGAAGGATACCGCCGGGAAGGCCGCCGCTGACTTGAAGGAGTCGGACTTCAAGGTTAGCGGTCCGAAGAACGTCCGCGTCGCTGAGCTGGCGCTGGTTTCGCCGCAAACGGTGATGCAGGACGACTCAAGAAGTCCCATCGTCATGATCTACGACGCAGCGAACATACCTACCGATAGTTCCCGACTTAACGTGCGTGACCTGCGTGATTTTCTGGGTCAAGTCGCCAGCCGTCAGCTGCCTGTCACTTTGCTCGTCAATACCGAAGCCGGACTCCGGCTAATTCACAACGCCCGGACACCGCCAGAGATTTTGTCAGCCGCACTTTCCGCCACTTCGAAAGGAAAGACAACCCAGCCTCCGGTGCCAGTCACGGATCCGAAGGTCGAAGAGGAAGCCAGGAATCTGGAATTCCTCAACACTGCAATCAGGGTTACCCGATCGCGTCTGGACGCGGATGTAGATCAGATGAAGAGCCTGCTTGCATTTGCCCGCTTGGTCCAGCAGTCGCCAGGACGCAAGGCCTTGGTCTGGGTGACGGTGGCTTCTCCGGTGTCAGCCACCGAATTGCCGGCTTACTGGGGAACAACGGAAGTACGCTCCGATCGCGCTCTCCTGCCAATGTATGAGGCCATGGTGGAAGAGCTCAACTCCGCGCACGTGTCCGTCTATCCCCTTCTGTTCACGCAAGCTAACCCCGAGAGCTACGGATATTTGTGGGACTCGTGGATGGGATTGAAACAGCTTGCAGAATCAACAGGAGGCTTAGCCTTCAGACTCGGCCAGCAGACCTCGCTTTTGGCGGCGGTCGATGCGACAACGAGTGATCTGGGTAGCTACTACATGCTGGCCATGGAAGCTCCCACGCCGAAAGAATTGGACTGGATTCCCGTCAAGATCACCGTCGACCGGCCCGGATTGACCGTTCGCGCAGCGCCTGGCTTTCTCGGTCTGAAGCCCGCGAAAACGAAATGATGTTCACGGCTTTGCACCGAGTCCATAAAGCTTGATCGCGTTGTCACGCATAACCTTGCGCGCTATCTCGCTTGCCTGCGCCCGGGTGATCTCTCCATCCTGCATCATCCCCGTCAATGCGATTGCCAACGCCGTCCTTCCGGCCGTCTCGGTCTGGTAGCCGGTCTCCTCCCAATTCACCTGTGGCGTCAGAGGATACAGGTCGGTACCGAACAGCACTTTGTCGGGATAGAACTCCAGCATGAATCGAATGCTGGCCGCGATGTGACGCGGCGACGTCATCCAGGTCTGCTCCGAGAAGTCGGCGTAGACGTTGGGCTTCATCAGCAGGTACGGCACCAGTTGCTCAAAGCCGCCGGCTCCCCCATGCAACATCACGAAGTTCGTCTTGCGCAGGGTTGGGTCGTTGAATACCGAGTCCAGCAACAGCGGATTCGCGCCCTCCATCTGGAAGTATCCGCCGCAGCCACCTCCTGTGTGGAAGTGCACCACCAGGCCCAGCCGCCCGGCCTCGCGTGCGATGTAGCGGAAGAGGTAGTCCTGCAGCCGCTTGTACTCCGCATCGTCAGGCACGCCGCCCTGAGCGTAGTGAGCGTAAATTCCCACGGCGTCCGCCTCGACGGGTGTTGCAAAATTCAGCGAACGTAGATAAGCAGCTTCGAACTTAATCGCCACCGCGCCGTTCTTTCGCTGCGCTTCCAGCAAGGGGGTGACGATTTTCGCCGTGTACTCCGGCAGCGTCGCGGGCAAGCCGCTCACGTTCAGCTGTTTCAGGTAGCGCTGCCGCAGAAGGTCTTCTCTGCTGAAGAAGATCTTTCCGGTCCGGCGACTGGGCTTCCAGCGAAGAATTGTTCAGCGGAAAGAGGAGGATGTCATCGAACGGAACCCACTGGAAGTGCGGTGGCTGCAGCCCGCGACCTAAAGCGACGCGATTCGCCAGCTCGGTCTCGATTCCCAGCTGCTCCAAAACCCAGTTGGGATAGTTGTCTCCTTCGCGTTGCTTGACCTGCGCCTTGGCCGCCAGCAACTCCTTCACGTGCTCGGGCGCCATGTCGTCGTATTTGTAACCGAACATTGCCTGCCATGCCTTGATATAGACCGGATTGTCTTCCCGAAACATCAGGCCGGCATCGGTTGGCTCCAGCGGATCACATGGGAGCGCGTCGAAATCTTCGTCTTTTTCTCCGTGCGGGCCATCGAGCGCCGGAGGATGCGAGTGATTATCCACGGCTTTGATGTGGTTGATCTCATTCATCAGGCCGGGATCAGGCTGGAGCTGCTGATTCGTCTGGCCAGCAAGGATGGTTGCCGCGGTCAAGACAAACGCGAAGACGCTCCATGTCGTAATGGCAAGCGGCTGCTTCGGTCGATAGTCTTTTTGATATTGCGTGATGGCATGCTCCTGAAAGACGGGTGTCAGTCTATCGTGATGAAAATGCCGTCACAAGCGCGATTTGTGACCCTGGTCCGAACCCAAAGCCGCTTCCCGGGAATCTAAGTCAGGGATTGCACTACATGCGGAGCAGTGTTCCCGCCAGCTCGGGAAAGAAAACCGAAATTTTCAAGGCGCTACCGGAGGTCTGGGACCTTATCCGGCCACGCCGAGCCCTGCTCGCCCTCGGCATGCTGCTGATGGTCATCAACCGTGTCTCGGGCCTTGTCCTGCCGGCTTCGACCAAATATCTGGTCGACGACGTCATCACCAAGAAACACTACAGCCTGCTCTATCCGCTGGTGGGAGTTGTGTTGGCGGCGACCCTGGTTCAGGGGCTTACGTCATTCGCTCTCACCCAGACACTCTCGAAGGCCGCCCAGAAGCTCATCGCTGAGCTGCGCCGCCGGGTGCAGGAGCACATCGGCCGCCTGCCGGTTTCCTACTACGATTCCAACAAGACGGGCATGCTGGTCTCGCGCATCATGAGCGATGTCGAGGGTGTTCGCAACCTGATCGGCACCGGCCTGGTCGACTTCGTCGGCGGGCTCCTCACGGCGGTGATCGCCTTTGCGGTACTCATCCGCATCAGCCCCGTGATGACCTCAATCGCCTTCACTTTCCTGCTTGTCTTCGGATTAGGTTTGCGCAAGGCCTTCCGGGTGATCCGCCCCATCTTCCGCGAACGTGCCAAAATTAATGCCGAAGTCACTGGCCGGCTCACGGAGTCGCTGGGCGGCGTACGCGTGGTGAAGGGTTATCACGCCGAAGCGCGTGAGCACGACGTCTTCAGCTCCGGCGTCGAGCGGCTGCTCCAAAACGTCTTCAAGACGCTGACGGCGACTTCGGTGATGAGTCTCTCGTCGTCCACGCTGATGGGGTTTATCGGCGCGATTGTCATGTTCATGGGCACGCGCCAGATCCTGGCCGGCAAGCTCACCCTCGGCGGCTTTTTCACCTACACCATGTTCCTTGGGTATCTGGCGGCGCCGCTCTTCCAGGTCGTCGGCATTGGAACGCAAATAACGGAAGCCCTCGCCGGACTGGAACGCACCCGCGAAGTGTTGGACGAGACGCCGGAGAATGAAGACCCCGGTCGCACCATTACTCTTGGCCCCATTCGCGGCGACCTGGCATTTCAGGATGTGAGCTTCGCCTATGAGTTACAGAAAACCGTGCTGCACGATGTCTCGTTCCACTCGCAACCGGGCTCGGTCACGGCTCTGGTTGGCTCATCCGGCTCAGGCAAATCGACGATCATCGGGTTGATCGCCGCCTTCCATAAACCGAATGACGGCGCAGTACTGGTCGACGGCGTGGATCTGGCCACAGTCAAACTCGAGTCGTACCGCACCCAGCTCGGCATGGTTCTTCAGGATTCGTTCCTCTTCGACGGATCGATTCGCGAGAACGTTTCCTTTTCCAAGCCCGATGCTACGGAGGAAGAAATCCTTCGTGCCTGCTCGATTGCGCGTGTGGACGAGTTTGCCGAGAAGTACGAGCAGAAGTACGACACCATTATTGGCGAGCGCGGTGTAAAGCTCTCTGGCGGTCAGCGTCAGCGCGTCTCGATTGCCCGCGCCATTCTCGCCAATCCTCGCATTTTGATTCTGGACGAGGCTACGTCCAGTCTCGACTCCGAATCCGAGGCCATGATCCAACATGGGCTGAGCTACCTCATGCAAGGTCGCACCACGTTCGTTATCGCCCATCGTCTGTCGACCATTCGCCGTGCCGATCAAATCCTGGTGGTCGAAGACGGACGCATCGTCGAACGGGGCACACATCAGTCCCTCTTCGAACTGGGCGGCCGCTACTACGATCTGTACACCAGGCAGCATGGCATCGAGCAAAACCTGTTTCTCGCGCCTGGGGAAGGAGACTCGGTGGAAGAAGACGAAGCTGCGTCGCCCAATTCCACTGCCGCCGACCCGGATCCCGCTTCCCTGTTGCGGTAACCCGCTACCCGACTGGTTCTCCAGCCCCATTTTCTTTTGATATTGACAGTGCGTTCAGAATAACCTTGCGTTCTCCTGCCGTACGTCCAAGAATTCTCCGGGAGGAACATCCGTGCGGTTGCAGAACTTCACCTCGGCGACCCAGGCCGCTGCTGCTGCCCAGAAAATCCGGCTGCATCATTACGCCGTTTTGCTGATGGCGGAGCTCTCGTTCATTCTGATTTATCCCTTCTTCAGCGGAACGTTCGTTTCGCGACGGGGTGATGCGCGGGATGGCGGTGCTGGTATTCTCTGCGGCGTTATATGCCGTTCTCGGCCGGGGCCGCATTACGGTCATCGCCTTCGTCCTGGGCGTGCCGGCAATTCTTATTCACCTTATCAACGTTATCGGTTATCTGGAGTGGCTGCATACGCTGTCGTTAATCCTCGGTCTGGTCTTCCTCGTATTCATGACCAGCTGTGTTTGTCTGGTCGATTGTCTCCGACCCCAGCGTGACGACGGACACGCTAGCCGGCGCCGTGTCAGCTTACATGCTGATCGGTATCACCTTCGGCGTGGGTTACACGCTCATCGATCGCCTGGTACCGGGCGCGTTCCGGGACACTATTGAACCAGGCAGGCATTTGAGCCAATCCGAGTTCACCTTCTTCAGCTTCGTCACCCTGACCACAGTTGGCTACGGCGACATCGTTCCCTGGGACGGCCACGCCAGATCCTTTGCCATGATCGAGTCGGTGATCGGCATTATGTATCCCGCTGTACTCATCGGCCGACTGGTCGGACTACATGGCAGCAAGCGTGACCAGGAATGATTCCTGGCAAGTCACGCATCTTCTTGATCTTGAGACCGGCAGGTGGCGAGGCCGCATTGAGCCGGGCGGGCGAAGATAGTATCCTCAATGCAGCTCCTCAATAACCTGAGCGCCCTGGAGGTAGGTATTTTGCGCCGTTTTGTGTGCCGGCCTGTTTATTCTCTTCTAGCCATTCTTATCGTTCTCGCAGCGGCGACGCCCGTTTGGGCCCACGCTGTCCTGATGGAATCAAAGCCTAAGATCAACTCTTCGGTAAAGGGTCCGGATATCCCGATCTGGCTTCGTTATAACGTTCGCGTAGACGGCAAGCGCTCGCGCCTGCAGTTGATCGCTTCCGATGGCTCTACCATCGCGGTCGACGCTCCTAAACAAACTGCTCCCGACATCCTCGAGTCGCACGTCGCCGGATTGAAGCCGGGGGAGTACAAATTGCAGTGGAAGGTCCTCGCCTCGGATGGTCACATGAGCAGCGGTGAAGTCGATTTCACGGTGAATTAGTCATTTGCTCAAGTTAGTCGACATTTTTGGTTATCTCGCCGTAATCCTTAGCGCAGCGACCCTCGTGGGGCAGTCGCTGCTGCTTGGCGGACTTTTGTTCTTGTTCTGGGTCGCGCGCCCCGGTGCGGAAATCCCCGAGCAGGGGCTCGACCGTGTCCGCTCGTTCGGCTTGAGGGCCTTCCGCTATGCGGCTGTAGGGCTTGCCGTAGTGCAAGTTTTGTATCTTTACGTCAACGCATCGGTACTGATGGCCACGGCCGAGATTGGTTTCCAGGACGCGATCGGCGCCAATTTTTTTATCTCCGGCTCGGTCATGCTGGTTGCCGCGCTATTGATCGCAATACTGGCGCGCAATCAAAAGCCGGTCACGCTCTACTCACTCAGCCTTTTGGTTCTGATCGTTCTGGCTGCTTCGGTCATGACCGATCATGCTGCCTCACGTGTCGATGGCCGCGCGTGGCTTATTAGCCTGACTGCGATCCATGAGCTGGCGACGGGGTTCTGGATAGGCGGACTGCCGTTCCTGCTGCTCGGCCTCTATGCTAACCGCGACACCGCTACGCAGTGGTATCTGACCCAGCGATTCTCGCGTCTGGCGCTGGTTAGCGTGATCGTGCTGGTGCTCAGCGGGTTCTTCATGAGCCTGTCGTATGTGGGCTCGTGGCACGCGCTAATTGGGACGTCTTATGGCCTGATGTTGCTGGCAAAGATTGCGATGCTGGGGGCGATGCTGGCCTTGGGTGGGATTAATTTCCTGATGCTCCGAAAGTACAGCCCAGGCGAGACGATTCCGCGGCTGCGCAGGCTGGTGGAAGCTGAGGTCGGAATCGGACTCACCATTATTCTGACCGCCGCATCGATGACGTCGCAGCCTCCGGCCGTAGATCTGCCTGACGATACCGTGCAGCTGTCGCACATCGTCCAGCGCTTTAAGCCGGAATGGCCGTTGCTGAAAAGTCCCAACACCACCGACCTATCGACTCGCATCCCGGGACAGGTCATCTCCAAGACCGATCCCACGCGACAGATCGTGGCTCATACCAGCGAAGGCCTGGCCTTGTCGATACGGAAGATCGCCGACATGCGCTGGTCTGAGTACAACCATCACTGGATGGGCCTGATTGTCTTGGGCATGGGTATGCTGGCTTTTCTGGCGCGCACCGGCAAAGCTCCCTGGGCGGAGTACTGGCCACTGTTAATGATCGGCATCGCCGTCTTCATCTTCCTGCGTGGGGATCCCGAATGTTGGCCGTTGGGCCCAAAGAGTTTCTGGTCGACGTGGGCCACGCCCGAAATCTTTCAGCATCGTGCGGCTGCCTTATTGTGTATAGCTTTCGCCATCTTCGAGCTCCGCGTCCGACGAAATCCGGCGCAACAAGGGATGCTGCCGCTCATCTTTCCGTTGATTTGTGCGGTAGGCGCCGCGCTGCTGCTCACGCACTCGCACGGAACATCGAATGTGAGGGAAGAAACGCTGGCTGAGTTGAGTCACACGCCGATGGCAGTGCTGGGCGTAATGGCTGGGTGGTCACGCTGGCTCGAATTGCGACTTCCAGAGCAGGATGACCGCCGCATCACAGCCTGGGTATGGCCGATCTGCTTCATCCTCATCGGAGCAGGCTTGCTTAATTACCGCGAGCTGTAGAAGCAGTGCGCTCGCCCATTCAATCAGCGCATGACGGGAAAGTCGGACGACGATTCCGAGCCAAAATCCAAGTCGAAGCCTAGCTGCAGCTTGGCGGCTTCCGACATCCGGCCCGGTCCCCAAGCCGGCTCGAAGACGATTTCTACATCCACGCTCTTCACATCGGGCAGGCGCTTGAGCTTGTTTTCGACGTCCGCCTTGAGCACGTTGCCCATGCCGCAACCAGGAGCGGTCATCGACATTTTCACGTTGATCTTGTGGCCACCCAACTCGGCGTCATCACTGATATTGCACTCATAAATCAACCCGAGGTCGACGACATTGACCGGGATTTCTGGATCGAAGATCGTCTTTAGCTCATCCCAGACGAGTTGTTCGCTGAATGGCTTTTGCTCGGAAGCCGGCACCTCTTCAACAGCCGGCAATCCGAGAGCATCGGCATTGCGGGCGTCGATGCGATACATGTAGCCGTACTGCCCGCCGGTGATCGTATAACTGCTGCCCAGCGACTGGCTGATTCTCACCGGCGTTCCTGCCGGCAAGATGCTCATGTTGCCGCTCGGGATCTCGATGACCTCGCAGTCGCGGCTCAACGTGATGGCTACACCCATGTGCATTTTCAGGACCGCCTGATATCCAGATCGAATTCTCTACGATGCGAACAGCTGAGTAAGTTTGGTTATGCGAAGGAGGTCGAGCACCCGAGGTGATGCGTTTACTAGTTCGAGCCTGCAATACCCGGCGTTGACGGCTGATACCTTTAGCCCAACCAGCATCCCCAATCCTGAGCTGTCAAGATGATCGACATCGGTCAGGTCGATAAGGATTCGGCCGCCACCAGCTATCAATGGCCTAACAGCTTCCTTCAGTTGACCCGAGGTTTCGTTTACGATCCTGCCACGACATTTAACGGTTGTGACAGCATTGTTAAGTTCGTCTTTCGATTCATCGATCTCATAATGAAAGGAACCGCCCGGCGCAGCACTCATCCCGTCTCCTTGCGTCAAGCTAAGATTTTCGGAAACTCTAGCATTTACCTCGCGTGGTGCGTTCATGCGGCTTCAACAAAGCGACCACTTTTTCTCCTGAGCAGAATTACTCAGTCGAAACTGCATCCTGTTTGCCTTCCAGGGCCGCCATCAGCGTGTGCCATGCCAAACTTGCGCACTTTACGCGCACCGGAAATTCGGATACTCCGGCAAACACCGCCAGCTTACCCAGAGCATCGGGATCGCCTTCCGCATGTCCTGTGACCAGGCTGTGAAAGCGCTCGAATAGCTTTGCCGCTTCCTCTTTGCTCTTACCCTTTACGCTCTGCGTCATCATGGACGCGGATGCCTTAGAGATGGCGCAGCCTGCGCCTTGAAACGTGACATCGCGGATCGAGCCATCTTCCAAATCAAGATAGATGGTGAAGTGATCGCCGCAAAGCGGGTTGTACCCTTCGGCTTTGTGGTTCGCCGCGGGCAACTCGCGAAAATTTCTTGGGGCCTTGCTATGCTCCAGGATCACGTCCTGATAGAGCTCGCGCAGATCGGACATCAGGCGAAAATCTCCTTCACCTTTTGGATGCCCTTGACCAGCACATCGATCTCTTGCCGCGTGTTATACAGCGCGAACGAAGCGCGCGCCGTCGCCGGTACCCCGAAACACTGCATAACCGGCTGCGCGCAGTGGTGTCCCGTGCGAATGGCAATTCCTTCGCGATCGAGGATCGTTCCAATATCGTGCGGGTGAATGCCTTCCATCACGAATGAGATAACCGCAGCCTTGTCGGCAGCCGTACCGATCAAACGAATCCCGGGAATAGCCGTAAGCGCTTCCGTCCCATAGACCAGCAACTCGTGCTCGTGTGCGGCAACGTTATCGATGCCCAGCCGGGTAACGTAATCGATGGCCACGCCCAAGCCGATCGCGCCGCCGATGTTTGGCGTACCCGCTTCGAACTTATAGGGCAGATCGTTGTAAATCGTCTTCTCGAAGGTGACAGAGCGGATCATGTCGCCCCCACCCTGATAAGGCGGCATGGCTTCGAGCAAGGCCCGCTTGCCGTACAAGACGCCGATTCCCGTTGGCCCGTATACCTTGTGGCCGGAGAAGACATAGAAATCGACATCCAGTTGCTGCACGTCCACTTTGAGGTGGGGCACCGCCTGCGCACCATCCACCAACACCGGAATATTCAGGCTATGAGCCATCTCCACGATCTTGCGGATCGGGTTGATGCTGCCCAACGCGTTCGAGACATGGGTTACCGCAACCAGCTTGGTCTTCGGCGTAAGCAGCTTGGGTAGCTCCTCCAGGCGAAGCTCGCCGCGTTCGTTGATCGGCAAAACACGCAACGTTGCGTCTTTCTCTTCACATAAAATCTGCCAGGGCACGATGTTGGAGTGGTGCTCCATGGCGGTAATCAGCACTTCATCGCCGGCGCCGACATGCTTCCTGCCGTAGCTCTGCGCGACCAGATTAATGGCCTCGGTGGCACTACGCACGAAGATGATTTCGCGCTTATCGGCGGCATTGAGAAATGCCTGTACCGTGCGGCGCGCCGCCTCGTGCTCTTCCGTGGCGTGCTCTGACAGGAAGTGAACTCCACGATGGATGTTGGCGTTGCCGCTCTCGTAGTAGCGGGAGATAGCGTCGATGACCGCACGCGGCTTCTGCGACGTTGCCGCATTGTCGAGATAGACCAGGGGATGACCGTACACCTGCTGTTGCAGGATTGGAAAGTCGCGACGAGCCGCTTCGACGTCGAAATCACCGTTTTCCATTGGTGGACGCAGTTCCCATGAAAGACTGTTTGCGGCCGTTGTCATCCTACTTCCTCCCAGTTTCTTCCCTTGTCCTCGCCGCTGCCGATCTCAGCAGCACGCCGGACGTTCGCCATCGCGAACAGATGGCTGTTGATGAGTCCTTCTACGTAATTGCGAACCGGCTCTTCCTTCATACGGTCCAGGCACTCACTGGCGAACGCCAGCAGCAGAAGCTTGCGCGCCGAGCGCTCATCGATACCGCGCGAACGCAGGTAAAACAGCGCGTTCTCTTCAATTTGACCGATGGTCGCACCGTGCGTGCACTTCACATCGTCGGCGTAAATTTCCAGCTGCGGCTTGGTGTCGATTTGCGCATCATCGGAGAGCAGCAGGTTGCGATTCGTCTGCTTGGCATCCGTCTTCTGCGCGTCTTTGTGGACGATAATGCGCCCGTGAAACACGCCATGAGACTTGCCATCGAGAATGCCGTTGTAGAACTGGTGGCTCTCGCAGTGCGGCTGGGCGTGCTCCACAAGCATGTAGTTATCCAGATGCTGTTGACCATCGCCAAGAAACAGGCCGTTGATCAGGCAGTTCGCCCCTTCTCCGTTGAGCACAGGGTGAACATTGTTACGCACCAGCGCTCCACCCAATAAGATCGAATGGCTCGACACATTGGCACTTCTTCCCTGCTGAATGCGCAGCGTCGAGATGTTGAAAGCGTCGGTGTGCTCGCGCTCGAGCATGTAGTGCGAAACCACAGCGCTTCCTCCGGCAACCAACTCCGTCGCCGTATTGCTGAAAGCGATCCCGCCGTTCAGAGAGACATAGTCTTCGACAACCGCGACCTGGCTCTCATCCTCCGCCACAATCAAGTTGCGGGGATGCGCCATGAGCGGCGTCTCACCTGCCGTAGAGACGAACAGGAGGTGGATCGGACGCTCCAGAACCACGCCCTTCTTCACCCAGACGAATCCGCCATCGTTCGCAAATGCGCTGTTCAAGGCGGCAAACGCATCGCGTTTGGTATCGAGATATCGGCCAAAGTGCGGCTCGACCGCTGACGGATTGGCCTTGATCGCCTCAGCCAGACTGTTCACTTCAACGCCCTGGGGCAGTTTGCCGATTTCGGACAGTTCCGGCGCGAAGTTTCCGTCAACGAAAACCAGTTCGCACGCAGCCTCAGGCAGCCGATAGGCAGCGATGTCTGGAGCACTCACATTGTGAGCGCCAGAGGCAGCCAGTTTGAAGGAGGCCTTGGCAATCTCTGAAACATTCGTAAAGCGCCAGTCTTCGTCGTGCGTCGTCGGGAAGCCAACTTCACAGAAGCGGGCAAAAGCGTCTTCACGCAATTTGCGAAGCCATCCGAGGTCGCGGCCGGCTGCGCTCTTCTGGAAGCCGTTGAAACTTTCCAGGTAAGTATCAAGATGTGGAATCGTGGTGATCGCGCTCATTGCTTACGCCTTCGCCGTTTCCCGCGGTTCCGCCTCGATTGAGCTGTAACCGGTATCTTCCAATTCCAAAGCCAGCTCCGGACCGCCAGAACGAACAATGCGTCCATTCATAAGAACGTGCACAAAGTCGGGCACGATGTAGTCGAGCAGCCGCTGATAGTGCGTGACCACGATAAACGAGCGCTCCTTGCTGCGCATCGCATTCACGCCTTTGGCTACGGTCTTGAGCGCGTCAATGTCGAGGCCGGAATCGGTCTCGTCGAGGACCGCGAGCTTAGGCTCCAGCATTGCCAGCTGCAGGATCTCGTTGCGCTTTTTCTCGCCGCCGGAAAAACCTTCATTGACCGAACGGTTCATCATCCGGTCGTCCATCTCCAGCAACTTTAACTTCTCGCGCAGCAGCGGCAGAAAGTCCATCGCATCCATCTCGTCCTTGCCGTGATACTTGCGGACTGCGTTCACAGCCGAGCGCAGGAAATACGCATTGCTGATGCCGGGAATTTCCACCGGGTACTGAAATGCCATGAACAGCCCTTCGCAGGCGGCATCTTCAGCCTTCATTTCCAGCAGGTCTTTGCCGTCGAGGGTGACCGACCCGGCGGTAACGTTGTAGCTTTCGCGCCGCGCCAAAACTTGCGCCAGCGTGCTCTTGCCGGAGCCGTTCGGGCCCATGATCGAGTGGACTTCACCGGGGTTCACCTTGAGGTCGATGCCCTTGAGGATCTCGTTGTTATCGATGTTGGCGTGCAGGTTCTTAATTTCCAGTAAGCTCATTCGTCCGTTTTTCCTAACCTGTTTCTCAGCGGCTTGGCCGCAAAACAAAATTCTTGTCATTACAAGCGAAGCGAGACCTGTTTTTCGCCGTTCGTTATCCGACGCTGCCTTCCAGGCTCACGCTCAGCAGTTTCTGCGCCTCGACCGCAAATTCCATTGGAAGCTCGCGGAACACTCGCTTGCAGAAGCCGTTCACGATCATCGAGACCGCGTCCTCCGCCTTCAATCCGCGCTGTCGCAAATAGAAAAGCTGGTCTTCGCCAATCTTCGAGGTCGACGCCTCGTGTTCCATCTGGGCCGTCGAGTTTTTCACCTCGATGTAGGGGAAGGTGTGAGCGCCGCACTTGTCGCCGATCAGCAGCGAATCGCACTGGGTGTAGTTGCGAGCACCGGTCGCGCCCTTTTGGATCTTCACCTGGCCACGATAGGTATTCTGACCGTGTCCAGCAGAAATGCCCTTCGAGACGATCGTGCTGCGAGTGTTCTTGCCGATGTGGATCATCTTCGTTCCCGTATCGGCCTGCTGATAATTATTGGTCAGCGCAACTGAATAGAACTCACCCACAGAGTTGTCGCCCTGCAGGATGCAGCTGGGATATTTCCACGTAATCGACGATCCGGTTTCGACCTGCGTCCACGAGATCTTCGAGTTGACGCCCCGGCACGCACCACGCTTGGTCACAAAGTTGTAAATTCCGCCCTTGCCCTGCTTGTCACCGGGATACCAGTTCTGCACGGTGGAGTATTTGATCTGCGCATTGTCCATCGCAATCAGTTCCACAACCGCGGCGTGCAGCTGATTCTCATCGCGAATCGGCGCGGTGCAGCCCTCGAGGTAGCTGACCGATGCGCTGTCTTCCGCAACAATCAGCGTGCGCTCGAATTGACCGGTCTCTGCCGCATTGATACGGAAATAGGTTGAAAGCTCCATCGGGCACTTGACGCCCTTCGGGACATAAACAAACGATCCGTCGGTGAAAACAGCTGCATTCAGGGCAGCGAAGAAGTTATCGGTATAAGGAACGACCGTGCCCAGGTACTTTTTCACCAGCTCGGGATGCTTCTGCACCGCTTCGGAGAACGAACAGAAGATCACACCCGCATCCGCCAGCTTGCCCTTGAACGTCGTGGCGACGGAGACACTGTCGAACACCGCATCTACAGCGACGCCGGCCAGCATCTGCTGTTCAACCAGGGGAATGCCCAATTTGTCATAAGTGCGCTTGATCTCCGGATCGAGTTGATCAAGGCTCTCCAACTGGGGCTTCTGTTTGGGCGCGGAGTAATACGTAATTTCCTGATAATCAATCGGCGGATAATGCACATTGGCCCACGTCGGTTCGGCCTGTTTCTGTTCCAGAGACATCCAATACCGGAACGCCTTCAGACGCCATTCCAGCATGAATTCCGGCTCATTCTTCTTGGCCGAAATCAGACGAATCGTATCTTCCGTCAGACCCTTTGGAACTCGCTCCTCTTCAATGTCGGTAACGAATCCCCATTTGTATTCGCGCTCCGCCAAATCGCGAATGGTATCAACGTTAGAACTCATTGAACTCTCCCGGATAAATGTCCCGCGGTCGGCACCAGCTTGCCGTCCATCCCGCGAATTGCCGTCAACTGCGTGGGTTGTGCCAAGTCAGACAACGTCACCTTCTGCAACGCTGCCCGTACAACGTCGCTGAGTACCCGCTGATTCGTTTTGATCGGACAAGATGGTTCCAGGTCGCAAAGGCCAGAGACGTCAGTCATGCACTCAGTAAGAGCGATTGGACCTTCGATCGCAGCAATAATCTCGGCGACTGATATTTCTGCCGGATCCTTCGCCAAACCGTAGCCGCCATTGATGCCACGATGCGAAATCAGCAGCCCGCTCTGCAAAAGCTGCTTGAGCAACTTGCTGACAGTGGGCAAAGGCAAATGTGTGCCGGACGCCAAGTCGCGCGCCGTATGCACCGAGGCGGTGCCGTTGCGCGCCATGGCGGTCATGAGGACGAGCCCATAATCGGTAAGCTTTGCCAGTCGAATCATGGATAAAAGTCTTTCGGCTCCCTTAGATGTATATAGTACCGCAAAGGTCCTATATTTGTGGAGAGGGCTGATCGAGAGGGTCAGGGACAGAGCCCTTTCGGCAAGGTCGGCCTACTGCTTTTTCATGACAGTTTCGCCTCAGCTTCGCTTTTAAACGGGCTTCTTGGGATGGCTTTTTGAGCCATCGAGTGAGCCCTAAGTGCCTGCAAATGATATTCAAATCCGGCGTTCGGTGCCGATTTGGAAACGAAGGCGATAGTATTTTCGTTCTCCATTGACTCGGACCTGCGTTTCAGAGTAGATTTCCGGAGCTGTTGCTGAGTTAGATGTACAACTGCGGCTAACCTGCCAGGCCGACGGTCTGCATCGAAACCCGCCTTTCAAACAAACAAAAACTTGAGGAGAGATATGAAGTTTTCTCGAATGCTTGGAATCGCTCTGGGCGCAGCCCTCGCTGTCGGTTCGGCGAGCGCTCAGTCCTGGACGCCTGTAAATAACGTTCCCAACATCGGTGCGGGCGCAGCGGCGCTGCTGACCGACGGTCGCGTTCTGATTCACGACGAAAGCGGAAACACCGGAACCTGGGGCAACTGGTGGACGCTGACTCCGGACAACACCGGCAGCTATGCCCACGGCACCTGGGCGCAGGTCGCCACGATGCCTTCGGGATACGGCCCGCTGTACTTTGCTTCCGCTGTTCTGCCCGATGGCCGTTACGTCGTCGAAGGCGGCGAATACAACCTGGGCCACGACGCCTTTACGAACATGGGCGCGATTTACGATCCAGTTGCAAATACCTGGACGTCGGTCACACCGCCTGCCGGTTGGTCACAGATTGGCGACGCTTCGAGCTCCGTGCTTTCGAATGGAACCTGGATGCTCGGCTCCTGCTGCGTCAATCCTCCAGTCAGTGCACTCTTTAACCCCACCACGTTGGGCTGGACCGCGACCGGCACCGGCAAGTTCGACGTATATGACGAAGAAGGCATTACCCTACTGCCAGGCGGAAATCTGCTCGACGCCGATGCCTACGTATTTAAGTACCAGGCAAACGGCATGAATTGGGAACTCTACAACCCCAGCACTGGCGCGTGGACGAGCGAAGGCAACACGCCGGTTCAGTTGTGGGATTCGGCCGCCAATTGCGGAGGCTCCAGTCGCGCTTCTTACGAAGAGGGACCTGCCGTTCTGATGCCTAACGGAACCGTGTTCGCCACAGGCGCCAACTCCTGCGGCGCCGGTCATACTGCCATCTACAATGTCAGCACCAGCTCCTGGACCGCGGGTCCGGACTTCCCCGGCACCCTGGATATCGCTGATGGTCCGGCAGCCCTGGAAACCAACGGCAACGTTCTGATGATGACCAGCCCCGGAATTTTCGGCTTTGGTGCTGAGTTCTTTGAGTGGAATGGCAGCGCCCTGAGTCAGGTTACTGGACCGCCGAACGCTCCCAGCGACTCCTCCTACTACGGACACCTGCTGATGTTGCCCACCGGCCAGGTTCTGTTCACCGACTTCAGCAATGATGTCGAGCTCTTCAACTCGGCTGGCAGCAACTACACCGGTTGGCAGCCGACTATCATTCTGGGCACGGCGGTATTGTCGCGTGGCCAGTCGTTCCGCATTAACGGCTTCAAGTTCAATGGAGCCTCGCAGGATGGCGCTTACGGTGATGACTATCAGGACGCCACGAACTATCCGCTCGTGCGCTTCACGAACGTCTCCTCCGGACACGTGGTCTATGCCCACACCCACGGCTTCAGTTCCATGCCCGTGGGATATCAGGGTCCCAGCTACGCAACGGTTGACATTCCGTCGACCCTCGAAACTGGCGCGACCAACCTGCAGGTTGTGGTGAACGGCATTGCTTCGCCGAACTACACGATCGGCATCAACTAAGCTCGTCAGTTAACTAACCGAAGGCGCCATGCCGCTCCCTTAGATGGGACGACATGGCGCCTTCTTCTTGCCTGCAGCACGCTGGGTTCGCCGACAAGCACCGGCCGGCATCAACGCAACCGTTTGCCTGTTCTATTTCGCCTTCGGTCCAAACGTCAGGCCGAGGCCAGTCGTCAAGACAATGTCATTATTCCGCTTTCCCGCCACCGGAAGGCTGTTATAGATATCGCCGAATGCAAGATTCCAAGTGAACGCCCGATAGAACTTGCTGGCTACGCCGAAATCAAATGTCCCTCGATAATTTCCTGCATTATTCAGATACGGGAAGAAGTACAACCGCTCATACAGCGATGTGGTCGCCGTGAATTTGTGGTTGAGTTCTTCACCGACATTGGCGTTGATGAAATTATTGACCAAGCCGGTCGAGTAGTTCTCGTAGGTGTAGCCGATACCACCAAGCAGATCGAGAGTAGTCATCGGGGTGGCGATCAAGTGGAAACCAAGACCTCCGTTCGGGCTGAGGCGCGCATTGAGGTCCTGGGCATGGTCGTACATTCCGCCAAAGAGCCCGTAAGCGAACAGCCGTTTGGTCAGGTTGTGGTCATAACGAATCGCGCCGCCGAGAGAGTTAGCGCTGGTGGTAGTGACGTTGTCGGATGTGCTGGTGGAATACAACGATGCAGCGACGATATTCCACTCGTCCGTAGTGGTCTTGCGGTCGGCGTTAAAGCCGAGCGCTATGTTGGTTGTGTCCGAGTTGCCTCGAGCGAGGGCTACGCCGAAGCTTCCGCCGCCCGCCCATCCTTGCAGAAATCCCGGATGCAGTGACTTCTCATAGGCAGCCTGATCAGCCATCGAGCGAATATAGACAACGTCGCTTTGTGGAATCGTCTGTGCGCCCGAGGTTCCGTTCACCACTACATTCGCGTCTTGCGCCGTGACCGGCCCGGTGATCACCTGTTTGTCCGTACGCGTAACCACCATCGGGTTTGCCGATGTGAACTGGGATACAGCGTCCCAGGCGATGGTGATTTCGCCTGCGTACTCCGTTTTTATGGTGAGCTTTTTGTCGGTAAGACTGACAATGGCGCCGGTCAGGCGGTCGCCATTTTTTAAGGTAACTTGTTCGGCATGCAACGCTGCACAGCAACAGCAAAGCAGGGCGATACTGGCAAGAGTCTTCCGCATGACACGAGTCTCCATTCTCGATTTGGCTGGCGCGAAAGAGCGCGCTCTTTTGTGGGGGCCTGGAGGGTTGGCGATATGATCGCTGCCTCAACCAGATCGCTGCATCTGAACTGGTTCGTCGATTCTAACCGCGCCAGAGACTTCTGGGGCCGAGAAGTGCATATCGAATTCCGATAAGCCGGATTGCCAGTACAATATTTGGAGCATGAAGACGCGTTACCTCTCGTTCTGTCTAGCTCTCGTCGGACTGCTGCTGGTTGCAGGTTGCAGCAAGTCACAGCCCTCGGCATCGGATTCCGCTGCTGCGATACAGCCGGCATCAGCCAGCGCCGCTGTGACGGCGGCCTCCGCCACTTCGACAGCAGCGACACAAGCCGCCGTGCCCGCGCCAAATATCGACGGGCAAAAGGTTCTGCAATATACCAAAGACGTGGTAGCGTTTGGTTCGCGACCTGCTGGCAGTCCCGCGCATGAAAAGCTGGAACAATACATCTTGTCCAAGCTGAAAGGCGTGGACGTCGAGCAGGACAAATTCACAGCGCAGACGCCTGCGGGTAAGTTTCCTATCAACAACATCATCGCGAAGTTTCCGGGCAAGAAGAACGGAATTATCGTCGTTGCCGGACATTACGACACCAACTATCCACTGCCGAAGTCTTATGTCGGCGCCAACGATGGTGGCTCCTCTACCGCGCTACTGCTAGCTCTTGCCGATCAGTTGCGCGGCAATGAGCGCGACGGCTACAGCGTTTGGCTGGTCTGGACCGATGGCGAAGAAGCCTTCGTCAAATGGACTGACAACGACAGCCTGTACGGGACCAGGCAACTGGCGCAGAGGTGGAAAGCGGATGGAACGTCAAGCAAGATCAAGGCCTTCATCCTGGTGGATATGATTGGCGACGCGGACCTGGACATCCAGCGCGACAGCAATTCGACGCCATGGCTGACCGACCTGGTCTTGCAGGCCGCTACTAACCTTGGATATCAGTCCCATTTCTTCCAACAAACGGTAGGGATGGACGACGATCACATTCCTTTCGCCAAGATTGGCGTGCCGGTGGTGGATCTGATCGACTTCACCTATGGCTATAACAACGTCTTTCATCACACGCCGGACGACACCATCGATAAGCTTAGCGCGCAGTCGTTATCCATCAGTTCCAATGTTGTGATGGAAACCATCGAACTGCTGGACCAGCGGTGAACGATTCGATGGAGCCGTCGCCACAAGGCAACCTGAGTTGAACCAGATTTCGCTTTCCTCATGACGACTGTACCCTGGCAAGGGCGTCAAGCGTCACACAAGGCACGCACGTTCGCGTGGCTGCTGCTCGTGCTTCCCGTCGCGGTCGCCATTCTTTATCCGATTGCGCAAAACTATCTCAGGGCCGCTTCTTTGCTGGAGCGAGTGTCGGATCCACACGCATCCGGATGGATTGCCAACTACGACGTCCATCCCGTGGACGTTCAAGACACGACCTTCGATTTCCGTGGCCACGCGATTCCGGCGCGCGTGTATCTGCCCCGCGGTGTCGGGTTTGCTCCGGGTATCGTCGTGGTCCACGGCATGCACGAGCTGGGTATCGATGAACCGCGCCTGATGAACTTTGCTCGTTCGCTCGCCGCGAGCGGCTTCTTCGTCATGACTCCGCTGGTGCCTGGGATTGCCGACTATCGGGTGGAAGCCGAGTCTGCGGATGTGATTGGCAGTGCGGCCAGCGATTTTGCCCGGCAACTTGAAGTGCCGAAGGTGGGGATCTTCGCCATCAGCTTTTCAGGGAGCCTCGCACTGGTAGCCGCTAGCGACCCACAATACGCCTCGGTCATCGCCTGGGTAGCTTCCATTGGCGGCTATTACGATCTGGCGCATGTACTGCGTTTTTTCGCAACCGGGGAGGCCATGCGTCCCGATGGCACAGTGGATCACATGCAGCCGCACGAATACGGCGCGCTGATCGTCGTCTACGACGAGCCGCAGGATTTCTTCTCAGCGCACGACGCTCCAATAGCACACGACGCGCTCAAACTCCTGCTGCATGGCGATGGCAAAGGGTCCGAAGTTTTGACGCGGACGATGACGCCCGCCGGGCAAACCATCATGCAGGACATCTATCACAAGCATCGCGAGTCGTTGACACCGGCGATTCTCGCCGAGATCGAGAAGCGGAGCGACGCGCTGGCCGCGGCCTCGCCGGCCGGCCGTTTGCGATTCCTTCAGGCCCCAGTTCTTTTGCTGCACGGGTCCGATGACGTCATTATTCCTTCAACCGAGATGCTTTGGCTCCGGCGCGACATACCTCAAGATCTCTTGGTGGATGTACTTCAGAGTTCGGCCATCGGCCATGTCGACGTGGGAGCGCAGGCCGGCTGGCGCGAAAGACTCGCGCTTGTACACTGGATGGCGTTGATGATTCGCACGGCGCGCGGCACCGCAAGCGGCAAAACGTTGACGACATTGCCTGCCGGTACCTGGGTTCCCGCGAGTGGCGAGCCCGGCATTTTCACGGGCTTCTGATTACCCCGTATGATGAAGCGGTCGGCTTCGGCCGACAGAAGATTTCCTGAGCGATGGTTACACTTTCCGATATCCAGCAGGCTCGGCTACGATTGCGCGGCATCGCCGTGCACACGCCTCTCATACCCTACTTCCCTTCCGCGGGTGATGATTCGGGAGCCACGCGAGGCCGCCTCTGGCTTAAGCCGGAGAATCTGCAACCGATCGGCGCCTTCAAGATACGCGGCGCATACAACAAGATCGCTTCGCTTACCGACGAAGAGCGCGCGCGGGGCGTCATCAGTTATTCCAGCGGCAACCACGCGCAGGGAGTCGCCTACGCTGCGCGTGCCCTCGGCGCGAAGGCGGTTATCGTCATGCCGCTGAATGCTCCTCGTTTGAAGATGGAGAGCACGGCCGCCTTGGGTGCCGAGATCGTTACGGTCGGCCCATCTTCCACCGAACGTCTGCAGAAAGCCGAGGAGCTTGCGCGCCAGCACGGTTATGTGATCGTGCCCCCATACAACGACGAGTTGATCATTGCCGGGCAAGGTACCGCTGGATTAGAAATCCTGGAGGACTGCCCCGACGTCGACCTGGTTCTGGTGCCCTCAGGTGGTGGTGGCCTCATCAGCGGAGTGTCGGCGGCACTCAAGCTGAGCGGCTCCAAGGCTAAGGTGATCGGCGTTGAACCGGAACTCGCGAACGACGCACAACAGAGCTTCCGCAAGGGTGAAGTAGTGACGCTTTCCACTGAGCGCGTTTCCAGTACGCTGGCCGACGGCCTGCGCACGCAATCGATTGGGCCAATCAACTTCGAGCACATCCGCAGCTACGTCGACGACATCATCACTGTCAGCGAAGACGAGATCCGCACGGCAATGCGGCGTATGGCAATGAATGTCCGCATGGTTGCCGAACCTAGCGGAGCCGTAACCTTTGCAGCGTGGCTTTTTCACGCAAAGGAGCTGCCGGGGTCGCAAAAAGCGGTCGCGGTGATCAGCGGGGGGAATGTCGATCCCCAATTGCTGGCGCAGGTGCTGAGCGAGGCCGCAACGGAATAGAATAAGCACATGAGTCCTCGCATATCGCGCCTCGAAAAGCACCAGGTCGACGAAGATACCGCCAAAATCTACGACGTATATCAGCAGGAACGCGGCAATGTGCCGAACATGTTCCGCACGGCAGCGCACCGGCCGGAGATCTTCCGCACCATGATCGCGCACTTTCGCGCGGTGATGAACACCGGCACTGTCCCGGCAAAGCTGAAGGAACTGGCGATCGTGCGGACCTCGCAGCTGAACGGCTGCGAATATTGACTCGCCTCTCACACCGCCTTGGCAAGGCGGCACGGCTGGAGCGAAGAGCAGATCGACGACCTCGCGAACTTCCGCAATCGCTCCGATTTTACCGACGCCGAAAAGGCTGCCATCGAACTGGCCGAGCGCACGACCCGGGATTCCAATACGGTTGACGATGCGTTCTGGAACGAACTGCGCCAATATTACGACGAAGGCGAGATTATCGAATTCCTGGCAGCGATAGGCTTGTTCAACTACTTCAACCGCTTCAATAACGCACTCCACATGGAGCCGACGAAATAACCTAGCTAGTTACTGGCCGCCGACGGCTGTCCATTGAGTTTGGGCGCGAAGCGCATGCCGTAGAACAACACCGCCGCCGACAGCGCCACCGCCACCACCATTGAGCTCAATCCCATCTCCAGATTGCTGCGATCGGAGATATATCCGATCAGGGTGGGCGAGAAAGCATCGCCGAGAAGGTGAATCGTGAATACGTTCACCGCCAGTGCGGTCGCGCGGATACGGGCGCTTACCGAATTCACCAGCGCGGCATTCAACGGAGCGGTATTCAGCAGCAGGAAGAATTCGCCGAGAAAGATCGCGGGATACATCGCCGCTCCCTTCCAGTAGATAGCGACCATGATCGCGGGAATCGACAGCGCCATGCCGACGGCCGAAACCAGTTGATAGGCCGCGGGCGTTCGTCGCAGCAGACGATCGCCGAGCCACCCTCCCAAGCAGTGTAGCCACGGTACCCGAGACCACCGTCATTCCGCCGAAAATCAAGTTGGCGCGATCGAGATGCAGGTGCCGCATGCGCACCAGGAACGTCGGCATCCAGACTTGCAGGCCACCGATGGCGAAGGTCATCATGGCGGCGCCCAAGGTGATCGTCCAATAAGCCTTATTCCTGAGCAAGCCGCGCGATCGATCCGCGTTCCACGCTGTCGGCCAGAAGATCGCTGGCGCCGCGCACGGGCTCTTTCAGTGCCAGCACGGCCAATCCCAGGAGAAAGCCTGGGACTGCCGCAGATCATGAAAGGCGTCGCGCCAGCCGTAATGGTGGCCAAGATATCCGCCGACGATAAATCCCAGCGCGCTGCCGACCGGAGTCGCCAGATAGAAGAAGCCCATCACGCGACCGCGAATGTTCTCAGGAAACAGATCGGCGAGGAATGCCGGAGATATCGCGACGAAGGTCGCTTCGCCGATGCCGACGATGACGTGACGCAGAAGCAATTCGTCGTAGGTGTGCGTAACCGCGCTCAGCAAGGTTGCCGCGCTCCACACGAAAGCGCCCGCGGCCATGATCCATTTGCGGGAGTAGCGATCCGCCAGCGGTCGCGATCAGAGGCGCAGCCACCATGTAACAGACGAAGAAAGCCGAGGTCAGGAAGCCGATCTTGGCATCGTCGACATGAAACTCTTTTTGGATGAGCGGCTGCACAGCGAACAGCACATTGCGGTCGATGTAGTTTAGGAAGTTCAGCGCCGTGAGCAGGAGCAGGGCGGCTCTCGCACTCTTCTTAGACAGGCATCGGTGGGCGGAGGATAACATGCCTTCGCCGAATCGGGGTGGAGGCTCCCGCAAAAATACTTCCGAATCAGGAGATGAACGAATATGCTGTGTTACGGCGAGAAGAACCGGTCAATCAGGACAGAAGCTTAGTCCGCGTAGGCGCGCGGCAATGCTGTAGTTCCATCTGCCGAGCGGTACACTGTCGACCTTCTCAGCTGAAGCATTCCCCGGCAATCAAATTCTCTTGCGGAGAGTTCATGAAGCGCGTTCTGTCGTTTCTTCTGATCCTGTGTTCCTGCTGCGCCTTTGGCCAGACATCGCAAACGTCCGAGACATCCCAAACGGCTCCGTCCACCACGGCGACGGTCACTCAAACGTCACCTGCCACTCAACCGGCGCCTTCAACGCCTCCAGCAGGAGCGGCTTTTCTTTCCCAAGGATTGGTATTGGGGATGGGCGCAGTTTGATCTCGCTCCGCCGCACAACGAGATCGATCCCAATCTCTGCGCGGCCAATGCCGGCAACTTTGGCGGGGTCAATGCGCAATGCAATGCCTTCGCCCGCTACATGCTCTCCGGCACCATTGAAATTCGGCCGATCGGCCGCACCATTGCTCGGCGTTTGAACTTCTTCTTCGATCCGAATTTTCTCTTCGGCAAGAACGTTCCGCAGACGCTGTACACCTGGTCGTGGGATGCCATCGGCATGGAATACAAATGGGGCGTGGGCATCGACCTGCCAAAGCGCTTCGAGTTCCGTTTCACCCAGCACCCGAACATTGCGCGCTTTGGATCGCGTGATCAGCCGCTGGGACCGGCATGGCTCGGTCCTAACGGTCCCTGGGGCCAGTACAACGCGATCGGCATACGCAAGTACTTCGGTACCCGCCGCGAGGGTACGGACTAGCCCTTACGGCCGGTAAATCCAGGTCTCCGCGGTCGCGCGATCGTTGTTCGGATAACCGCCCGTGAGGAGGACTCTCCCGTCCTCCAACCGGGTTTCGGTCATGTAGTGCCAGGCCTCGTCTAATTGACCGGAGGCGACCAGAAACTTGCCGCTATGCGGATCGTAGACTTCTACTCGCTTGCTGCCGCCTGCCACCAGCAGTTCGCCGGATCCGATCTGCTCAGCCAAGTCGGGCAGTTTGAATCGACTGTCGTTCAGAGACGCTGCGGCAGTGAATCGGCCAGTCTGGGGATCGTAAATCTCCGCACTGCTGAGGGATCCGCTCCAGTCTCTTTCGTCGGAACCGCCGGCGATCAAAACGCGGCCATCCGGCAGCAATCCGGCGGTGTGCTTATAGCGCGCGACCAGCAGCGAACCTGTGGGAACGAACTGCTTTGTCTTCGGGTCATAAAGTTCGGCAGATGGCCGTAACACTGTCTCCTCGACCTCCGGCAACCAGGACCCGTCCATCGCGCAAGCAAGGTCGCGGTTTGCGCGATGCGTGCGGAATGCATCGGCCCAACCGCCTCGAACTTCAATGTGTCAGCGTGGAAAACTTCCGCCGAAGCGATACCGCCGGGCGTGTCATGATCCGCTCCCCCGGCGATTAGCACATCGCCATTGTTCAACAGAGTCGCACTCGGTCGCCCTCGCCGGCTCGTCATCTTTCCCAGCACACTAAATTTCCCGGTACCGGGGTCATACAGCTCGGCCGAGTCAGTACCCCCATGTCCTACCCATCCACCAACGATTAGCACCTTGCCGGACCGAAGCAGCACTGCTGCCTGTCCAACGCGCGCCAGGTTCATTTCGCCCGTTGCCTGAAACTTGCCGGTTGTGGGATCGAACAACTCGGCGGATCGATAGAAATCCTGGTTGCGGCGCATGCCTCCGGCGATTAGCACCTTGCCATTCAGAAGCAGCGTCGCTGAGTGGCCGGATCGTGGCTCCAGCATGGGCGCCCCCGGAGCTGACGCTACCCGCAGTGGCGGGTGAGGGCGCTGAGTGTGCGTGGAACATTGCCCCGGCTCCAGCCAGGACGAAGAGGACAACCGCGGAACGGGAAAGATTCATCGGGACCTCCTGTTGGCAGGTGAGACGCATAGGCAGGCCCGCGGAGTAAGCAGCAGCTTTTGTTATTTTTTCGGTCGCGGATAGTGTGCGATTACCACCGTCCCAATGCCCCCACGCGGACGGAATTCTCCTTTGATCTCAGCCCACTTGGGCTTGGTTGCACGCACCACGTCCTCCAGCACCCGGTTGACGATGTTTTCCTGGAAGATTCCGAGGTTGCGATAGCTGGTTAAGTATTCCTTCAGCGACTTCAGTTCCAGGCACTCTTTGTCCGGCATATAGCGGATCCAAATTGTGCCGAAATCCGGTAAACCGGTCTTTGGGCAGACGGAAGTAAACTCCGGAACGTCGATCAGGATCTCGTAATTGGGAAACTGGTTTGGCCAGGTTTCAATCTCGGGAAAGTCGAAATCCAAGCCCGCTTCGGCGTGCTCCGGCGTGTAGCGTTGACTCTTTGCCATACCGCTATTGTAGCGGCATCAAGTTGGGGCCGAAGGCAGTCGCGAGGCCTTGCTTAAGCGGAGGTTCGATTCATCGTGTCGGCTTTATCCGCAGGTTGCGCTGCATCCGCAGTAGTGGCTGCCACTGGCTTCACTTTATCGGGAGGCGGCTCCTTGAGCGGCAAAGTTCCATCGCCTCCCTGTTGAAGGATCTCGGAGTTCAACTCTGCGCCCAACAGGATGAGAAAACCCGACCAGTACAGCCACGTCAAGAACGCGACTCCGCCGCCGAGCACTCCGTAAGTTCGGTTCAAATGTGCAAACTTGTGGAAGTAGAGGCTCAAGCCGTCAGATAACAGAATCCATCCCACCACGGCCAGCACGGCGCCCGGCAGCAATGCACTGAAGGGCTGCTTCAGGTTCGGGCCCATATAATACAGCCCTTCCAGCGCGAGCACAGTGAAGGTGATCGCCACCACGTAGCGCAAGACCGGCCAGATGACGGCCCACACGGGCCCTAGGTGCAGCTGGTTGGCGAGGAACTCTCCGAATCGCGGACCCAGAATCATGAACGTGAATGCGAACGTCACCAGCGTGCCGATGATGAAGGTCATCTGGATCGCCAACAGCCGCGTCTTCCAGAACGGACGGGTCTCTGGAACGTCGTAGGCCACGTTTAGCGCTTCGATCATTGCCGAGAAACCGCTGGAGCAAGTCCAAAGCGTCCCGATCAATCCAAACGAGAGCAGCGCTCCGCGGCTGGGAGAGATCACGTCGGCTACGATCCTCCGAATCAGCCCCATGCTTTCCGGAGGGACTACACGCGCCATAGTGTTGACGATGGTGTTGAACAGATCCGGGACCGGCAAGTACGCGACGATAGCCGCCAGCGTGATCAGAGCCGGGAAAAATGCCATTACGAAGTAGTAAGAGAGAGCAGCTGCAAACGCCAGAATATGATTCAGATTGACGTCATTCACCGTGCCGACGATCACCCGCTTTACCCGCACTAATGACATCGTCGACCTCAGCGAGAACTTGTGGCGTGCTTATTTCTACTCGGATGATAAACGCCAGCCGAGGGTTGAGCCGGTTCTGGAGTTCTGCGTCTTCCCGATACGCAAAACATCAGATAGTGGTGGACGAAAATAACAGGCCAATACGAGCCGCCTTATTTGAGCCGCGCTTCGTCCCGCAAAAAACGTAATATGACCGAACGGTAATGCGTGAGAAGTACTGTCCTACGTTATACTTATAGCTTCGAACAAAAATGGCAGCTGCATCTGACAACGGCCTTCGGCCCGTGAATGGAAAGCGAACCGGACTTGTCATAATCGGCGTGATTGTGGCGGTCGTGGTGCTTGCTGCTTTCATTTCCCTCCATCGCTCCCAGGTGACAATTCGAGTGGGGCAAGCCGAACGCGAAACGATCACCGCCAGCATCGCCACCAACGGTAAGATCGAGGCGCTGAACAACTTCCAGGCATATGCCCCGATGCCGACGACAGTAAAGAAGATTTTTGTGCAACAAGGCGATTGGGTGAAACCAGGACAGATGCTGCTGCGGCTGGATGACGCAGATGCCCGGCTGCAAGCGGCTAAGTCCGAAGCTCAACTGAAGGGCGCCGAGGCTGATTTGACCGCGGTCGAAGGCGGAGGTACCCAGGAAGAGCTGCTGACAACCCGCAATGCGCTGGTCAAGGCTCAGACGGATCGCGACGCTGCCGAACGCAATCTTCAGGCTATGCAAAAGCTGCTGCAAACTGGAGCAGCGTCACAAGCCGAGGTCGACACTGCGCAGAACCGCCTCCGCGTGGATGATTCGCAGGTTCAGCTGCTCCAGCAGAAGCTGAAGGACCGTTACTCGAAGCAGGAGATCGGCCACGTACAGGCGCAACAGACGGAAGCCCGGACCTCGTTACAAGCAGCACAAAACGTTCTGAAGAATGCTAACGTGTCCGCGCCGCACGAGGGGATGGTGTATTCCCTGCCGGTACGCGAGGGAGCCTTCGTGAATACTGGCGACCTGCTGGTGCAGGTGGCAGACTTGCACAAAATTCGCGTGCGCGCTTTTGTGGACGAGCCGGAAATTGGCAAACTGCAATCAGGTCAGCTGGTCGAGATCACCTGGGATGCTCTGCCCGGCCGGGTGTGGAAAGGTACCATCGAGTTGTTGCCTACCACCGTGGTGCAGCATGGCACACGCATGGTCGGCGAGGTGACTTGCGTGGTGGAAAATCAGGATCTGAAGCTGTTGCCTAACACCAATGTCAGCGTCGCCGTGGTGACCATGCGGCAAGAGAATGCATTGACAGTACCGCGCGAGGCAATCCACCAGGATGCGGACGGCCAATATGTGTTCGAGGTGGTGAACGGTGAGCTTAAGCGACGAAACGTAACCACGTCGGTGTCCAACTTGACGAGGATCCAGGTAACCAGCGGCCTTTCCGACAATGCAGTGCTCGCTTTGGGAGCGCTGAATATGCAATCCTTGAAAAGCGGCTTGGCGGTAAAACCAGCTACTCCATGAAATTTTTCTTCACAAAATCAATAGCGGCGCTTGGCTTGTTGTTTGTCCTGGTGACGGCCGGTCTGGCCGATCCTGAGGCCAGCCAACTGTTGTCTGCTGGGAGAGTGAATGACGCAGTCACCGCGCTGACCAGTCGGCAGGACGCAGCCTCGCTCAATCTGCTTTCGCGTGCCTACTTTGCGATGGACCGCTGGGACGAAGCGGTGAAGTATGGCGAGCGGGCTGTAAGTCTTGAACCACAGAACGCGAACTATCATCTCTGGCTCGGACGAGAATACGGACGCAAAGCCGGGGATTCGAATCCCTTGAGTGCCGCAGGGCTCGCAAAGAAGGCTAAGAAGGAGTTTGAGCGTGCGGTCCAGCTCGACCCTTCGAATGTTCCCGCACGAGTAGATTTGGCCCAGTACTACACGGAAGCCCCAAGTTTCATGGGCGGAGGGTTGGATAAAGCTCGCGCCCAGGCGGCTCAAGTCCAAGCTGCCGATCCAGCCATGGCACATCTCATCCAGGCTCGCGTTGCTGAGAAAGACAAGCGCTATTCGGTCGCAGAAACGGAATATCAGACGGCGATTCGGCTATCCCAAAATCCGGCCGACATGTGGCTGCAACTGGCGGATTTCTATCGGCAGCGCGGACGTCTTGACGATATGCAGAATGCAGTCCAGTCAGCGATGGCGCAGCCGCACAAATTCGCTGAATCCTATTTCGACGCCGGCAACCAGCTATACCTGGGTAGCCGCGACTTCGCGTCAGCAGTGGATTATCTGCAAAAGTATCTGGCCTCGGGCGAACTGGTGGAATCTGCGCCGGCGTTTCGGGCGCACTATCTGATGGGCCAGCTCCAGGAAAAGATGGGGCACAACGCGGCAGCGGCAACGGAATATCAAGCCTCGCTGGCACTGGCCTCGGGCTTTGCACCGGCGACACGGGCATTAGGACAGTTGGCTCACGCTCCCCGGCCCGGCGTTTAGGTCTAGATCGATCGCAAATGCCACTTGCGCACCGGGGATGGCCAAAGCCTAATAAAGCCTAATAATGTTACTTAGCTCCCGCCGACCAAGTGTTCAGCTCACCCGTTTCATACATGAGCTGAAGCTGCGAGCGCTCCGCTTCGAAATCCGAGTCCATTAAGGCCGAGGAATTCTGGACGGCTTGCAAGGAGGCATCCTGCAACTCACGAAGCGTAGCCGTTCTGGCCTGCGTACGGGCTTGCGCTGCCTGTAACTGCGTTTGAGCCAACTCATACTGTATTTGCGCCACATCGCGAGCGGCCAGGAGTTCGCGAACGGCGTCCCGCAGACGCAACGTCTCACGGCTAACCTGAGCCTTCGCACTTTGAGCCTGCTTTTGTGCCCGAAGAGCGTCAGCATCGGCAGCCTGGGCACGGGCACGTTGCGTGTCGTTGAGAATTGGCAGCCGCAATATCAAACCGAAGGTCACGTTTTGGGACGTAAACGATCCGGGACGGAAGAACTGAGCGTAGTCGGTGAAGGTGGTGCTGATTAAGCCGTACTGTACGGCGAAGTCGGCCGTGGGGTAAAGCGCTTTATGCTCTCCACGAGCGCGCAGCTCCGCGGACTTCGCCCGGAGATCTGCTGCCTCGACCGCATCGTTACTTTCTGCAGTGGTATCCGGGTCGGGTGCCTGCTTATCGATTTCGGGCAGCGGAGGAATGGAACTCGCAACGGTTGTGATAGAAGCCGGGGACACGCCGGTTAACTCCGCCAGATGATGACGCAAGATGTCCGCCGAACCTTCGGCTTGGGCCACCCGATAGTCAGCCTGGGCCGCCTTCAGTCTGGTCCTGGTTTCCTCCTCATGGGCATCGACGCCCTCCTGCACGCGTTCTTTCATGACGCGCACCATGTCTTTGGTTAACTTCTGCTCCGAGTATAGGACCGGCAGTTCTCGCTCCCACCTGTTGAGCTCGATGTAACTGCTTATAACATCCAAAATCACTCTGCCGCGGACGTCCCGAGACTGTGAAGAGGATGCTTGCGTATCAGCAATCGCAGCCCGGATGAATTCGCGTTGTGCGGGATTGTACACACCGGATTGTGCACTGACGTTAAAAATGGTTGGTGCCGAGCCCTCCAGGCTGAGCGGGAAGCCGTAGGCATAGCCAATGCTCGTCCCAAGGCTGACCTGCGGGATATAGAAGCTACGTGCCTCCCGATAGTTCGCCTGCGACTTGAGTATGTCGGCTTCCGCTTCACCTGTGCTGTAACTGTGCGTAAGTGCAAGATCCGTGGCTCGCCGCAAAGTAAAGTCCTGCGATTGCCCGAATTGAGACAACAAGCAGAGCATGAGCATAAGCTGAAATGCCGACAGCAACCGCGATGACAGCCCCATTGGATTCCTCCCAAAATTTTCTTCAGTGGAGAAGACCGAGTATACGTCTGGCTCAATGTTCCTAACCAGCGACCGCTCACGACGTCGCAAGTGGAGTGGGAGGTGTCGCAGGGCGACTTGGACGCGGTTCAAAGGGCGGGCGCAGATTGGGTAGGCCAACGTCCGCGATCAGCAAAATGCCGAACTGGACGCCGACGATAAGCACGCCGCTTACTTCGACGCTGAATTTGAGCTGAGCCGGGCCGAACTGCAGCTGCCGCGGCTTACCGGAGAACTGGAAAATTGGGCCATTCCCTCCCCATAACCGGCCGTTCGCTGCGAACCAAGAAACACATCTAACTTTAGGAGTCTCAAGTAGTTCCGGGCGGCTCCAACAATGATACGATAAAGATTACATTATGCCTTTGAAAACGCTGTTTCTGAACCCCCCTTCTTTCGAGAACTATGACGGCGGCGCCAGTTCGCGCTGGCCGGCCACCCGTGAGATCGAGTCCTACTGGTATCCGGTCTGGCTCGCCTATCCGGCAGGAATGCTGGAAGGTTCGCGTCTGCTCGACGCTTCGCCGCATAAGGTGAATGCCGAGGAGACGATCCAGATCGGGAAAGAGTTCGAGTTCCTCGTGCTCTTTACCTCGACTCCCGGCTTCCAAGGGGACATCAAACTGGCTGCTGCGATGAAGGCGGCCAATCCGAAACTGAAGATCGCCTTTGTCGGCCCGCACGTTACCACTTTGCCAGAAGCATCGCTGAAGGAAGGCGAAGCCATCGACTTTACGGTGCGCCGCGAATTCGACTACGCGGTGGTGGAATACGCCAACGGAAAGCCCTTGAACGAAATTCTCGGCATCTCTTATCGCGGGCCCAATGGGCAGATCGTGCACACTCCCGATCGCCCCTCGGTCGCCGATCTAGACGCGATGCCCGACGTAGTCGACGTCTACAAGCGTGATCTCGATCCGCGCCGCTACAACGTGCCGTTTCTGCTGTATCCCTTTGTCTCGCTCTACACTACGCGTGGTTGCCCGGCGCAGTGCACCTTCTGCCTGTGGCCGCAAACGCTCAGTGGGCATCCGTGGCGCAAGCGCTCGTCCGACGCGGTTGCGGCCGAGATGAAGAAGGCGAAAGAGTATTGGCCGTGGGTGAAGGAATTCTTCTTTGACGACGACACTTTCAACATCCAGAAGGCACGCACGATTGAGCTGTGCGAAAAGCTGAAGCCGCTCGGCCTGACCTGGTCCTGCACTTCCCGCGTGACTACGGACTACGAAACGCTGAAGGCGATGAAGGAAGCCGGTTGCCGGCTATTGATCGTAGGCTACGAATCTGGTGATCCACAGATCCTCAAGAACATCAAGAAGGGCGCAACCGTGGAGCGCGCTCGCGATTTCACGCGCGACTGCAAGAAACTCGGCCTGACGATTCACGGCGACTTCATCCTCGGGCTACCCGGCGAAACCAAAGAGTCGATTCGCCGCACCATCGATTTCGCGAAGGAGTTGGATTGCGAAACCATCCAGGTGTCGCTGGCGCATGCGTATCCGGGTACCGAACTCTACGATTACGCCAAAGCAAACGGGTTCATCCTGAATGAAGGCTCGCAGATGGTGGATGACATGGGCCATCAGGTTGCGATGATCGAGTATCCCAACATCTCGCGCGACTACATCATGGAGATGGTGCATCGCTTCTACGATGAATACTATTTCCGGCCGAAGGCGATCTTCCGTATCGTCAAGCGCGCTGCCTTCAATTCGACTGATCGCAAGCGGCTTTATACGGAAGCTAAGTCGTTTATGAAGCTTCGTGCTGCACGCAACCGCTCGGTGCAGGAGACTCGGAAGCAGCAACGCGACGCCGGCGTTACCCCGCCATCTCAGGGACCGTCCTCTGGTGCAGGGACGGCTAGCGAATCCAAGACCGCCGAAACGGTCAGCGTCTAGAGGTTGACGTTGACGCCTCGCAAGTACCTGGTCCTTCTCGCCGTAGTGATCTTCGGATCCTGCGGCGATGTTTGTTTAGGCCGCGGCATGAGGGATTTCGGCGCAGTGACCACATCAAACTGGCACCTCCTCCTGGGTGCACTGACGGATCCCTGGATTATTCTTGGGATCTGCTTCCTCGTCGGATTTTTCTGTACCTACATTACCGCGTTGTCCTGGGCCGATCTCACGTATGTCCTTCCGGCCACGGCAATCAGCTACATCCTGATGGCACTGCTGGCAAAGGTGTTTCTGCACGAGGACGTTAGCCTGGCCCACTGGCTCGGAATAGCTCTGATCACAGCCGGTGTTGGATTTGTCGCCAGCGGCCCGGCGCTTACGGTGGACGCAAAGGCACAGTCCGCTGGAACTCGCTCTGACGTTTCTCTCGATACTGGTGCCTCCAGGAGCGACGCATGAGCGCTGTCGCCATCTGGTCGGGCATTGCGGCAATCGTGATCACGGCTACTGTTGGTGACGTGTTGCAAGCGGGAGCCATGAAGGCGATCGGCGATCCCGGCGAGATTCGTCAGGCAAACGGGATCCTGGCCGTGGTGCGACGGGTGCTATCCAACTCGCGGTTCATGCTTGGTTTGCTGTTTATGGCATTAGCGTTTTTCAGTCTGTTGGTGACCCTTTCCTGGGCTGACGTAAGCGTGGTTGGGCCGGCTTCCGCGTCACTGACCTTCATCGCCAATGCCTTTGCGGCGCGCCTTTTCTTGAAGGAACGGGTCGATCACAGGCGATGGCTGGCGGCTCTGTTCGTGGCCGGCGGTGTGGCGCTGCTGGCGAAATGAGCTTTAGACGGTATCGCGGGTATTAGCAACTGTCAGAGCTGGATTGACATCTTCCTTTAAGTCACATTGATTCTTGGTTACAGGGTGCGGGGACGGCGGATGTCCCGCAATCACTGAGAAAGGTTTCGGCTAGCGGCTAAATGCTAGCTGCTAGTTGGTTCCCATGAGAAAGCTCGCTCTCTTGATTTGTATCGCTGCGTTGTCTCTCGTTGGCTGCTCGTCCAATACACCGGGAGAATCCCAACCTGCGAAGTCGGCTCCCAAACAGGCAGAGTATGTAACCGGGCGCGTCGCGTTCCAGAAAATGTACCTGTCAGCTCGCGGATGGGCGGGAGACGCAACGCCATTCCGTTTGCAATCACAGTTCACTGCTGACGCACCGTCGGGCGAAGGGAAAGCCGGGTTGTGGCGAGCCTCATTCGGATCGCCGGCACGGCGGATGATGAAAATGTTCATTTGGTCGGGCCTGGTTGGCCCGGATGCTCCTGAGCAAGGCATAACTTTCTCCGCCGAGGATTCGTGGAGTCCTACCAATACTTCGACGCGCGTCTTCAACTTTGAATTCCTGAAGACTGACAGCGACAAAGCCTACGAGATTGCGGAGAAGAACGGCGGCAGCAAACTGACGCAGAAAAATCCCAAGCAGCCGGTCTTTTTCGTTTTGGATTGGGACGGCGAGAAGAACCAACTGGTGTGGCATGTCATCTACGGCACGACGCAAGATGATGCCAAGCTACGGATTGCCGTGAACGCTTCTACCGGGGAATTCTTGCGCGTCGAGAAGTAGGCGACGGGTTATCGTCGTTTGCATTGTCTATTCGGGCGGGGAGATTCGAATACAGACGCCCGTTTGACTGATTTTCTTTCAGCAGCGGACTACTTTTTTGACGATTTCCACCCTGACCAGACGGGAACACCGTTGTCATCGCGCAACGTTGTGGTGTTGCTCCCGACGGTAATTTCCTTGGCCAATACTTCTTCACCTTCCGGGCCAGTATTCTTCGCACCGACAACCTCAACCTGATCTCCCGCCTTAAAGGAAGTATCGATATCCGCAAGGAAGTCGGCCGGTCCCACGTAGACCACTACCGTGCCGGTCTCGGTCTTCACCGTTATATGAGTGCCAGCCAATACGCCAGGAGTGTCCTTTACATCCTGGATGACACCTTTGATCTTTACCTGATTGGCAGTGTCATACTTCGGGCCCGCGTTGCTGGTTTTTTGATTCGATGCTGCAACGCATGCTGCTACTGCTCCTAAGAAAAAAGCGACCATGACGATCTGACGGCAGTATTTTGATCTCATATCGATACCTCTCAATAATCGACCGGCAAGTCCAAACCCATAGGTGAGCACCGAAGAGCGCAACGCTCCTGCCCACAGTTGGCCGCGCCGAGCAAATTGGCGCTCGCTTCCAGGCTCAAGTAGAGGTGTTCTGCCGCCAATATTGCGCTTCGAACGGGCCTGACTTCAAGCTCAAACTTAGTCCTCGATAACCGGACCAGCAGTGAGCCTTGTCACCAAATGGGGTGACCCAGGCGGCTGTTTTGGGACAGAAATGTCGTCAAATCGCAGGAATCCAGTTGCCATATAGCGCTTTCGTGTCATAATCATGGCACCTTTTCAGAGTCTCTGTGACAAGAACGCACGTATGGCCGCCGTCCGCTCTTCATTCGCTGCCCCGCCCGGAAGGCGCGGGACAGCATTACGAAGACTCGCGCGCAATCGCATGCGAGCTTCACGATACGACAATTCAATCGCTGATCGGCATCGAAATGCAGCTTGATGTGCTGCGCCGACGAAGTGACGATGCGGCGCTGGCTACCGAACTGGAACGCATTCAAGGCTTGCTGCGCAATGAGGTTCTCAATCTTCGTGAACTCATACAGACCATGCGCCCGGTCGAGATTGGACCTCATCAATTCCTTGACTGCATTGCCGATCTCGTGGAACGTTTTTCCAGAGATACCGGCATCCCTGTGCGATTTATCGCTGAGTTACAAGAAGTTACGCTTCCGGCTGCTACCTGTCGCGAGTTGGTGCGAATCGTGCAGGAGAGCCTAGTGAATATCCGCAAGCACAGTGGGGCGCAATCAGCAGTAGCGCACTTCGGCTCGCAGGATGGCCTGTGGAAGCTGGTAATACATGATGACGGGCATGGCTTCCCTTTCGATGGGCGCTTGACCCTCGCGGAGTTGGACGCCCTGAGGCGAGGACCGGCCGTCATCAAGGAAAGGGTCCGTGCAATAGGAGGAGACATGGTCATCGAATCGACTCCGGGGCACGGATCGAGGCTGGAGATTACCATTCCGCAGAAAGGATACGAGCTCTATGGATAAAAAGGAGTCAGTGCGCATCGTCATCGCGGACGATCACACCATATTTCGCGATGGACTGCGTCGCCTGCTGGAGGCGGAACCGGAACTGGAAGTAGCCGGAGAGGCCGGAGACGGTGCAGAAGCCATCGCCCAGACGAGAGAGTTGCGTCCGGACATTCTGCTGCTCGATCTCGCCATGCCTCGCCTTCCGGGAATGGACGTCTTGCGCGACCTCTCCACCGACGGGGAAAAGCTGAACACCAAGACTATCGTGCTGACCGCCGCTGTGGAACGCATGGAAATCGTGCAGGCGTTGCAACTGGGTGCGCGCGGAGTAGTGATGAAAGAAGCCGCTACCCAGCTGCTCATGAAGGCCATTCGTACGGTAATGGCTGGCCAGTACTGGATCGGCCGGGAAGCGGTTGGCGATATCGTCGAATTCATGCGCACCAACCCGTCGGGTGAAAAACCCGCGCGAAACTTCGGACTCACGAAGCGCGAGATGGATATTCTGACGACTATCGTCGCCGGCTTGAGCAACAAGGAAATCGCACGGAAATTCTCGCTAAGCGAAGACACGGTCAAGCATCATCTGACCAACATCTTTGACAAAGTTGGCGTTGCCAGCCGTCTGGAACTGGCGCTGTTTGCCATCAATAACCGACTCACAGAGCCGCCAACGTCGTAAATTCCTCGTCGAGGCCGCGGCAGGTTTTGCGGCCGTTATCGACGTGCGCCACGATGTGTAATAGCGGCGCCCTTTTCCTGCCGTGGTCCGCAGGTCGAAAATAGGCTTGCGGCCATCTTCCCGGCCGGCGCTGTTATCGTGCCGCTGCTTTCGTTCCGCCAATCGTTACGTCACTTCTTAAGAACCGTTCAGCGGGCGTAGAGCGACAACTGTGGCTCACCAGTGTTCAATCATTTAGGAGTTCTCCCAGAGGAGTAGCAATGAGGATTAAAGGCCCTTTGTGCGTAGCCTTGACGTTGGCGTTAGGTTTGACTCTCGCCATGCTGGCGGGATGCTCGCGGAAGCCGGAGCGCACCGACGCTCAGGTGGCAAGCGACGTACAAAACAAGATTTACAGTGATGCGGGTATCCAGAGCCGCCAGATTAGCGTGCAAGCCGCAGCCGGCGTGGTGACGTTGAGCGGCGATGTCACCAGCGATGTCGAGCGTAATGCCGCTGCGAACGACGCCGGGGCGATCGACGGAGTGAGAACCGTCATCAATAACCTGCAGGTGCAGCAGGCACAGGCGGTTCCGCCGGCTTCGGAAGCTCCTCCGCAACCTGTACAGAAACCTGCTGCTCAACAGAGAAAATGGGCAGCCAAGACTCGCCATCATCGTGAAGCCCAGGACGACCAAATGGCCAGCGATGCAACGCTGACCAATAGCATTCCTCCTCAACCGCCCGAAACTCCGCAACCCGAGGCACAACCCGCACCGCCGGTGCCGCCTCCGCCACCTCCTCCGCCACAGAAAGTTACCATCCCGGCAGGAACTCAGTTGTCGGTGCGGCTGACTGATCCGCTCGACTCCGAGAAGAACCATGTCGGAGACAGCTTCCACGGCACACTTAGCACTCCCATTGTCCTCGGCGGCGACACCATCATTCCCTCGGGGGCGGACGTTGTGGGACGCGTAGCTGCTGTTCAAAGTGCGGGCCGGTTCGCCGGTAGCTCGCTGCTGACCCTGGAACTGACGTCGCTCTCAGTCAATGGCAAGACTTACAACGTTCAGACCAACCAGTGGTCCCGTCAGGGGAAGGGCGAGGGAAAGAACACGGCAACCAAGGTTGGCATCGGAACAGCTGCCGGCGCGATTCTCGGCGGACTGATTGGCGGAGGCAAAGGTGCGGCAATTGGGGCGGCCGGTGGCGCCGGAGCCGGCACCGGGGTTTCCGCAGCCAAGAAGGGCGAGCAAATCAAACTCAGTCCGGAAGCGGTATTGAACTTCCAGACGATTAACACGCTAACGGTTATCCCCCAAGGCAGTAACAGCCGTGATGCGGGGCGCTCCCCCCTGTCCTGATGAATTTATAGCCCGACCGGGCGCAGCTACTAGACTCGGCTGCGCCTTTTTGCATCTTTCCTTCTACACAGCTGACTGTTGCTGCGATACTCTCACTAGGAAGTCTTCATGCCTAAAATTAGTGCTCTGCTCCACACTCACAATGACGCTCTCCGCCTGGGACGTGCGCTCGACTCGCTGCGTCCTTGTGATGAGGTGCTCATCATCGATCAAGCGTCGGATGACGAAACCGAAAAAGTCGCACGTGATCACGGTGCCAACTTTAAAACTGCGATTCCCGGAGTGACCGCGGGTGCCTACGCGATGGATGCCGCCCATGAATGGATTCTCTGCCTGCGTTGCAACGAAGCCCTGTCAGACGAACTGGAGGCGGCGCTGGTTGCGTGGAAGGAGGATGAGCCCGACGAAGGCCCTCCCTGCTATAGTGTGCCCATTCGCATGGAAAATGGATCGGGATGGGAGCAGCAATCGCCGGAGGTGCGTCTGGTGAATCGCAAGCGGATGAACTGGATGGGCGAGATGCCGCCGGCGCAAACTTGCAGTGAGGTGCTTCGCGGTGACATTCTAAGCTTCCGCGAGCCTTAAGAAATCGCTGGTAAGGACTTTTAACTCTACTTGGACCGACTACTGGAATGCGTGTTGTTCATGGTTGGTCTGGCATTCGGAAGCTTTCTGAATGTTTGCATAAGCCGGATACCACTCGGACAGTCCGTGGTTTCTCCAGCCTCGCATTGTCCTTCGTGCGCGGTTCCCATTCGCTGGTACGACAATATCCCTTTGCTGAGTTGGCTTGTGCTTCGCGCTCGGTGCCGCAGCTGCGGCCAGCGCATCTCATTTCGCTATCCTGCAGTTGAGTTGCTGACGGCGGCGTTCTTTGTTGCCTGTGCTGTCACATTTGGTTTTACCTGGCTCACGCTGAAATTTTGCGTTTTCTCTTTTCTGTTGATCGCACTGATCTTCACGGATGCGGAAGCCGGATTGCTACCACGCGAGTACACCTACCCTGGCATAGTGTTAGGCCTGTGCTTCTCCTGGATCGCCTTTACGGACCCTGCGGGAACTGAATTGCTATTGCGTCTGTTTAATCTGGCCAAACCTGGCGAGCACGTGCTCTCTTTGCTGGATGCCACGCTGGGAGGATTGGTTGGGGCAGGTTTCTTCTACCTGGCATGGGCGATTTACTACCTGGTGCGCAAGGCCCACGGGTTGGGATTCGGTGATATCGCGCTGATGGGTATGTCGGGAGCATTCCTGGGGCTGAAGCTAGTCGTGCTGGTCATCGTGCTGGCACCGATCAGTAGCGTTTTCTATGTCATGTTTCTCTTCGTTCGCGAGGCCTTTCGACCTGCAGCTCAACTGGAGCGGGAGAGCCATCAGGCAAAGCCTTTTCTCGGTCGCGAGATTCCCTTCGGAGTGTTCCTGGGATCCTGTTCCCTGGTTGCCGTTTTCGCCGGCGAGGCGATTTGGCAGTGGTATCTGGGAATGTTCTAGACCGATATTGCTCGCTTCGATGGCACACTTGCGCTGGCCATTCGGTCTGTCACTTGCTTCAGATGGTGGCGGGTATGAGTGCGGTGGAAGAGACGCCATTCCTGAGCATTCAATGGTCCGAGGAAGGGATGATCGAGGAGTTTGGCACGCTGCCCGAAACGTCGCTCGGCGTCGAGCAGAGTCGCATCCATCGCTACCAGAGCATCGTAAAAGCGTCGCATCGATTGCGCATCCAACCCGTCCTCCGGCCAGATCTGCTTGAAGGCGGTGCGACCCGATGGCATCCAACCGAGCTTCGTCACCACGAATTTTCGTACGGTGTGTGGCAATGTTGCAGAGCTTCCCAGCGGATGTCCGCTTTCCAGAACACGGCGTAAACCCTTCGTTGTTCCTGTGTAGGTGAGAAGGAGATGCTCGAAGATCTGAGCACTCGTCCATTTTCCCGGCGGCGCCTGACGCCAGTTTAGTTCCGAAGAGCCGGAGATCACCCGTTCCACCTCTTGGCGAATTTGCTCAAGCTCTGGAGTCACGGTTACCCCAATGACCAATTGGAAGCGTTGCCGGAGGGCACAATTGCAGACATCTCATCAGACTCTGTGGCTTTGTTCAATAACCAATTTCTCAAGCAGCATCTCTTTGATGCAACAATTTTGCAACAACCGACAAGTCTTGCACAAACCTCCCAAAATCCCGCCGACGGCTTTCCTCGTCCGGCGCCCGCAAAATTGAAGATGGGTGCACCGTCGCCAATACATGAGGTGCCATCCCGAACGGCAATAACTCACCGCGTTGCCGGGTGACGCGAAACGCCCGTCCAAGAAGAGCCTGAGCCGCAGTGGCTCCCAGACACACGATCACGTCCGGCCGGACCAGGGCAATCTCGGCATCGAGCCATGACCGGCAGGCGGAGATTTCCAGCGAGTTTGGCTTCTTGTGAATGCGACGCTTGCCGCGCGGCTCCCATTTAAAATGTTTGACCGCATTCGTGACGTAGGTCTGTCTGCGGTCGATGCCAGCTTCGTCGAGAGCCTTGTCGAATAAAGCTCCAGCCGGACCTACGAACGGATGACCTGCCAAGTCCTCTTTGTCTCCTGGCTGTTCGCCGACGAACATTACTCGCGCCCGGGCGGATCCTTCGCCGAAAACCGTCTGCGTGGCGTTGCGCCACAAGTCACAAGCCCGGCATTTCTGCGCCGCTGCGGCCGCCGCCTTGAGCGACGAAAAAGCCGGTGGCGCTTCGGACAACGAATCAACTTGAACGCTTCGACGCGGCATGGCTACAGAGATGCCAAATGTGGATTGTGCAGTTGCAGAACCGCAGGATTCCGAAAAGGCTTACGCCTGAACGCTCATCAAACGGCTATTGTACTTCGCATCAAGAGAGAAGTTGTCGGTTGAGATGTCCTGCGCCTAGAAGTCCATTAGCTCGAAAGGAGGCCCACAAGCTGTGCGCCTCCTCGATCGATGCCATGTCGACGGTTTGGAATTCTCCCAGGCGTCCGTCAACTGACGCCATTAACAACGTAAAGATCACGCCGCGGTGACGGCCCTGCGCAGCGCCAGCGACATCATCAACCGCGTAATACCGGACATGAAAATGCTGATGCCGAATAACGTTCCTACCACCCAATCGGAATTCAGCGGCCAGTGCTTCCAGATCAGAGCGCTGAGCAAGATGGTAATGATGCCGTCAAAAAGCACCCATCCCCACCCGTTCCTCGGCTTAATCTGGAATGCGAGCACCAGCGCGAAGATCCCATAAACCATCAGGAAGGAGGCCAGGATCAGAGTGATTGCCAGCAATCCGCCAATCGGATGCATAAGGAGGTAAATGCCGGCGATGATGTAGATGATCCCAAGCACGAATTCCAGCAGGACGTGCCAGCCCCCGTGTGTACGGAAGCCGAAGATAATTTGCGCCACGCCGTTGAAGATGGCAGACCAGCCGACAACAATCGTAATAACAAGACCGGCCTCCCAGGGTGCAAACATGGCAATGATGCCAGCAATGATCATCAGTATGCCAAGCACGATCGACAACCCGGAAGCTCGCTTCAGAACTGCTTCAGCCATAGTTCCTCCATTGTGTTTGTGGGCGGCAGACACAATTGCCGGCCCTGAAGCCGAACCACACGCTATTCGAAAGAAAATCAGGAAGATTCGATTCGCGAACTATTGTCAGGGAGTGAGCTGCGATATTCAATGATTTAATCGCTCGGTGACTGGTTCGATAATATCGAAAAGACGCATGTCCACAGCCACCTTGCCCTTTTTCCCGCGTCCCTGAACGAAACGTTTGGCGGCGTCTGCCATGAAAGCGTTAGCGAACCGCGCTCCCCAGACCACATCGTCGAACGTGTACGAGGTTCGCGTCTGAACAATGGTTGAGAAGGTCTCGTCAAAAGCTTTCAAGAGAACCAGGATTTCGATGTTCGATTGACGCAACGAATCTGCCGTTTCTCCGTACAAAATGCTCTCTTCGTCGATGGGGTGAACCACGGTCCAGGTTAACGGGAGAAAAACAACGCCATCGCGTTCCAGCTTTAGCGGGTAATAGCGCCGGGTGTGGACGCCATCCACCTGCTCAAAGCGGCTGACGATGACCTTGGCCGACACTTCGATCAACTCGTTCGAGCGAGCATTGGCGACGCGAAACTCCAAGGCCATAATGTTCTGGTAGGGCGCCACCACGGCGTGACTGCTAAACAGTACGTTTGCCGTTGGCCGCGAGATACGCGCGAATAATAGACCGGTAACGATGGCGAACCCGGCCAGTCCGGCGAGGGCCTCAACACTCACGACCAGGTTGGCGGCAAGGCCGGTGGGTACAACGTTTCCATAACCGATCGTCGAGATCGTTTCTACGCTGAAGAAAAACGCCCGCCAGAAAGGAGCCTCGGCGATTCCCGGAGTGGTGGTGACTAGCGCTCCCGGTCCGCAAGCCAAGTAGGCCAGTGCGAAAGCCAGATTGGCCAGCACGTACCATCCAAAGCACAAGGCAAAAAAGTGAGACCAGGGCATCGTCAGCAAAAGATGATAGGGGCTGATCGATTCAATCAGGGTTAGCCCCTTGCGCTCGACATTGAAACTGCCGTCGCGGTTCAAGAGGCGCTGCTGACTCTCGCGCGATACTACAGCGCCAAAGCCCAGATCCCGGAGGTCCTGCTCACTGATTGCTTGCGGTCGCGAAACCATGGATGTTCGATGCCGCCACTGAGGTGGCGTTGCAGAAGTATACCTGCTGAGACTTGGGAAGAACTAGGCGGAGCGCTTGTGTACCAGAGCGCGAGTGGTCACCAGTACTTCGCATCGCCCCTGATCAAACTGCACTTGTTTCGTCGTAGCGCATTTGGCGCATAGCCACACCACCTTCTGCTTAACGCTTGGAGGCAGTCCCCACGCCAGCGGCTTATCCACGTGAAAACTGTAGATTTTGCCGGTACCAAGGCGTTTGAACTCGGCTTCGCAACCCGGATTGACGCACTTCCCAATCACTGAGGCGGCCATGGCTAAGAGTAAGATGCAAACTTCCGGTAACCGGGTTAGTTGACAGAGGTTTAACAGCATCCAAATTCCGGATGCCCGAATTTTGCATCAAATTTGAAGCTCTACTACTGTAGGTGGAGGAAGAATGGCACGACCCTGCTTGTCGGGTAAACCGTTTCCCCAAGGAGCCACATGGGACGGAACCGGCGTTAATTTTGCACTTTACTCAGAAAACGCAACCAAGGTCGAACTCTGTCTGTACGACGGGCGTAGCCGCCGCGAAAGCGAGCGTATTCAGCTGCCCGAGCAAACCGCCTTCGTGTGGCATGGATATGTCGCCGGCTTACAACCTGGCCAGCTTTACGGCTACCGCGTCTACGGGCCCTGGGAGCCGGCGCGAGGGCTGCGCTTCAATCCTGCCAAGCTGCTCATCGACCCTTACGCCAAGGCCATCACCGGTCGCGTCGATTGGGGCAAGCCCATCTATCCGTACCGGTTCGGCGGAGAGAACGCCGACATGGTCATCGACCGGCGCGACAGCGCCTCGGGTATGCCCAAGAGTATTGTCGTGAGCCCATATTTTGACTGGGAGCATGATCGCCCGCCGCGAACGCCACTCAGCGATTCCATCATCTACGAAATGCATGTCCGCGGCTTCAGCATGCTCAACGAGCAGATCCGTCCAGACCTCCGCGGAACCTACGCGGGATTGGCGTCGCCTCCATCTTTGAAATATCTGAAAAGCCTGGGCATCACTGCAGTTGAGCTGATGCCGGTTCATCAGCTGGTCCACGACAAGGTGCTGGTCGATCGCGGTCTTCACAATTACTGGGGCTATAACACCCTCAACTATTTCAGTCCTGAGTCTGAGTATTGTTCCTCAGGCGACATCGGTACGCAGGTCCCGGAATTCAAAGCCATGGTCAAGGCACTGCACCGCGAAGGCATCGAAGTCATCCTCGACGTGGTGTACAACCATACCGCCGAAGGCAATCAGCTTGGACCCATGTTGAGCTTCCGAGGCATCGACAATCCTACGTACTACAAGCTCGTGCCCGACAATCCACGCTATTACATGGACTACACGGGAACGGGAAACAGCCTGAACGTCCGTCATCCTCAAGTGTTGAAGCTGATCATGGATAGCCTGCGTTACTGGGTGACAGAAATGCACGTGGATGGCTTCCGCTTCGATCTCGCCGCCACGCTGGCGCGCGAATTACACGACGTCGATCGTCTCGCCGCCTTCTTCGACATCATTCATCAGGACCCGATCATCTCGCAGGTGAAGCTGATTGCCGAGCCTTGGGACGTTGGAAGCGGCGGCTATCAGGTCGGCAACTTCCCTGTCCTGTGGGCCGAGTGGAATGGAAAATACCGCGACACGGTGCGGCGTTATTGGAAAGGGGACGAAGGACAGCTGTCAGATTTGGGATATCGTCTGACCGGTAGCAGCGACCTGTATCAGAACGATGGGCGGCGTCCCTACGCCAGCATCAACTTCGTGACCGCGCATGACGGATTCTCGCTGGAAGATCTGGTCAGCTACAACGATAAGCACAACGAAGCCAACGGCGAGAACAATCAGGACGGCGCCAACGATAACAACTCCTGGAACATGGGAATAGAAGGTCCCACGGATAATCCCGAAATTCTCATCGCTCGCGAACGCCAGAAACGGAATTTCCTGGCGACACTCTTTTTATCGCAAGGTGTACCAATGCTGTGTGGTGGCGACGAAATCGGCCGCACGCAACATGGCAACAACAACGCCTATTGCCAGGACAACGAGATCAGCTGGTACGACTGGAATCTGGATGAACGGCGCACCAAGCTGCTTGAGTTCACGCGGGAACTGATCCGCTTCCGTCAGATACACCCCAACCTCCGTCGACGTAAGTTTTTTCAGGATCGCGAGGTCTATCACCCCTCATCCCGGGACATCGCGTGGTATCGCACCGATGGCCAGGAAATGACTCAGGAGCAGTGGAACACCGGCTGGATGCGCAGCATGGCTGTGATGCTGAATGGCACGACACTGGGACAGATCGACGACATGGGCGAGCCGGTCACGGACGATACATTTCTGGTGATGCTGAACTCCTATGCCGAGTGTGTCACCTACGCTTTACCGCAGTCTCCGCGCAATCGAGGATGGAAGCTGTTGATGAATACCGCCGACTTGGACGAGCCTTTCGGCGAAAAGCTACTGGATGGGGCGCTGGATGTGTCCGGCAGGTCCGTCGCGGTGCTGCGCGAATTAACGGCGGCTGAGGCCAAGCAGCCCGAAACCGAAGAAGCCACGATTGAGACGCAGCAACCCGACCTCCAGCAGCAGCCCGCCCTCGCGCAACAAGAGGAGACGGAAGCTTCCATTACGGAAGAACCTGTTACAGAAGAGCCCGTGCCTGCGGCCTAACAAAATCCGCGCGTATCCTTCAACCAATAGTTGAGGATGTGGCAGGTTATTACTGCAACAAAGAAACTTTGATGATAGGCGTGGTTGCTGCGGGATTCAATGCCATGGTCAGCGCACCACTGCCTGTGATCTGCATTTGATCGGTGATTACATTTCCCCAAATCAGCGTGCCGTTCGTAGTGCCACCCGGAATCTGGAAGATGGTGGCGTAGTTCGACGAATGGAAATAGAGCGTGCCGCTGTATGCCAGCGTTCCGGAGCCCTGGAGTTGCGGCGAAGCCGTATCGGAATGATCCATAAACATAAGCAGGCCGCGTATCCTTCCCGGCGAATCCGTCGTGTCGCCGGCATTGTCATAGTAGGACCCGTTTGCCGTGCACTGGGCGAGCATGATGTTGGTATCCAGCGCGCTCGCCAGGTTTAAGTAGGCTGGCGGCGTGCTGCCGTCGCAGGTGAGATCGGTCACCGGCACCTTATCGACGCGCGGGCTTGTGGGTTCACCGGATGCGCCGCTAATGACAGGCTTGGCGCTGCCATGAAAGTAAAACATGACACCGTCTGTCTGATGCCAGGTCCATGCACCGCCTCCGCCGTTTCCATTGGGACCCGCCGTTTGCGTTAGCGGGCTGCAGTTGCCGGTGTTCGGATCGGTGTTCACTACGCCTTGCGAATTGGCACAGGCTTTCGCCATGCGGATTGAATCACTCCCCCCGATCGAGAGATCTCCATCCAGGTAGTACACGCCCGGCAGGAAGGTAACGACATCGCCGCCTCCCTCCGAAATGCCGTTGGGATAGTAGCCAGGGGCATACTCTTTACATCCGCGGCAGTACCACGGTTTACTCCCATACTTGCCTAGATTGCACGTCCAGTAGGTACTGTCGTTATAGCTGCCGTAATTACTCGGGGCCGTGTCGGGACAGCCGTCCATGCCCGGCGCCGCCAGATTGTAGTACTTAATCCCATCGCTGTGTGTCGCCTTGGTTGCCGGCGTAATGCTCTTGACACTGCTCGCGGCCGGCACTGCGGCGTAAGGGTCTGCCACCGGACTCGAAGGCCATGCCCAGTTGCCTGTGGTACCTCCGCTAAATCCTGCAGGCAAACCCGTGTTTCCGTTGGTGCCGTAGCAGCCGGTTGAGCTGCCGGGAGCGACGTGCGGACCTCCGTAGCTCCCAACATCGGAGCCGGTAAGGTTCGGACCTCCTTTTCTGGTATCGATCACTCCGCTGGATCCGCAAAGAACGGCAGTTGTGCTGCTGGAATTCACGACAATACTGCGCGGCGGACCGCCGATGATGGTGAGCGAACCACCGCCGCTGTAAGAAAGCGCTCCCGACATGGTGGGATGGAGAATCATGATGGGGGCACCCTGCATGATCTGGGTCAGACCACAGGTTGAATTCGCCGATACCTGCTGCGTCTGGTTGCCGGTAAGCAGCGTGCTGAAATAGGTCTTTACCGACAGTGAGGCCTGCACCTGCATGTATGGAAAAGGCACTAGTGAACTTGGCGGCGCCGTTACTCCCGGCACCGACCCGGGAAAGGTCCACGAAACGCTGGAAGTCCCACCGGTGTAGCCGTTGAAACCGTTCTTGCTGGCATACCAGCACATGCTGGGCCCGCCGGAAGCGAACGCACTGCAGCTTCCGGGGGTCCCAGGAACAAAGTTGATGGCAGGAAAACTCGCGCCGGTGATGAGCTGGTACATGTCCATTGCGCCGGCTTGACAGGCCGCGTCGGCCGCCGTCTGCGCCTGCTGACGCTGAAACCAGATGTTGGTGTAATCCACGGCGAAGGCCAACACCGCGAGCAGAAAAAGGCTCAACATGAGCACCACTATGATGACGACCTGCCCTGCTTCGGTGTTGCAGCGTCTTTTCCCAATCGAAATTGCATGCCTGCTCGATCGCATCGCGCCCCCGTCAAAAAACGATTCGGCCCTCTGCAGTTACCTGCATTGTGGGAGGACTGAATCCTGGCAGCGTCAGGTAAGCAACATAGGGATATGAAATCGTCACCATGACGCGGCTGGCAGGTGTGGAGCTGCCGTCCGGCCAGGATGGCGTTACCGTCATGGCGCTCATATCGTGAAAGGTCACGGCGGTATAACCTTTCACGACAGCCGTCACATTGCCGCCCAAGGTGTCTCCACATCCCGACCCTGGACCGCTGCAGGTGGCGCTGTCGCTGCCGTGAACAACGGCATAACGCACTCCTTCGCGCGCTGCATTTCCCAAGACGCTATAGGTGTAAACGGTCATGCAGAATTCGAAGATCAGGAACGTTACCAGGAACAAGGTCCATACCGAGAGCGCGAACTCGATGAGCATGGAGCCAAGCTCGTCGCGGAACAGACCGCGATCCTTCGAGTTGTCGCAGGCAATCATCGTCAATCCAACGCACGCATCTCCGCCTGCCAGTGCACCGTCAGCGGAGGCATGGTGAAAGTGAAGAAGTCCACGGGAATCGGCGGGGTCACCGTGTACACCACATCGACCCGCTGGGTCAGCATGCCGTAGTTCGACGCCGGGTCCTGGTCGGGCGCAAAACTCAATGAGCCGGAAGGGTACGTGCTGCAATTTGTGATGTAGCCGTTCGATGTCTGCGTGACTCCAAGCTTCTTCGAACAAACTTGAATGCTGGTCTTCGAGGCCATGCTGCCAAGACCCGAAAGATCGCCGCCAGCCAGTCCAGCAACGCCGGCAGTATCGGTCAACGAGCCGGAGGTTCCGGCCGACGGCAACTGGGGCTGACCCGGAGAAACGAAGCCCTGTCCCGAGTACAGCACCGCGATTCGCGTCGATGACACCAGGTTCGCGGCAACGATGAAGAAGTACCCGATATCGATTGCGAAGCAAAGCATCAATATCAGCACCGGCAGCACCATCGCTGTCTCCACCATGCTCGATCCGCAATCGCGACTCTGCAACGGCCACCGAGTCCTGAATCGCTGCTTCATCCCGGCCAAGCTCTCCTAGAAAATCCTATGACTACTCGAGAAACAAAACCAAGAATGAACGTCAACGAAGAACATTTGCTTTTCCCGTTCTGCAAGCATTTCAGAATGGGATTGAAGCGCTGATTATCCTGACAAACATTTGCACGGATTTCTGGTACCGGCTACGAAGCCGCGCTAGGCTGCAATGTGCAGCGCGAATCGTACTTCCCCGCGGCGAGAGCAGTAGCAGCATCGGCTGTTCCCACTAGTGCCTCTCAACCTGCGAAAGGGCGCTGGGCCAGGATCTTCTCGTTTCCTACCCTGCTGGTGATGGCATTATTCGGATCGATCTTTGTGTTCGATAGCGGCAGCATGGCCGACCCTGATATCTGGTGGCATCTGCGGAATGCCGAAGTATTGGTACAGACACATTCCGTCGTCACTCACGACTTCTATTCCTTCACCGCCGCAGGCTCGCGCTGGATCAATGAGGCTTGGCTCAGTGAACTCGCCTACTACTTCGGCTGGCGGTGGCTCGGCATTCGCGGAATCTATCTCGTAATGCTGGCGGAAGTCGAAGCGATCCTGCTCGGAGTATTCGGATTGGCTCAGCTGAGCAGCAGGAACGTCAAAGCTTCTTTCGCCGCGTCGTGGGTGGCCGTGTGGCTGGCAACGGTTTCCTTCGGTCCGCGCACTCTTCTAGCCGGTTGGATGTGTCTGGTCGCGGAACTGTTCCTTCTGGAGTTGTTTCGGCAAGGCAAAGACTGGAGCTGGTGCCTGGTGCCACTTTTCGTGTTGTGGGCAAACCTGCACGGCTCCTGGTTAATTGGGATGGTGCTCTTTGCAGTCTTCTGCGCGTGCGGCCTTCTGCATGGCCGATGGGGACGATTGGTGGCGGTTCGCTGGACCCCACCACAGATGCGCAAACTTGCGATGGTCGGCGGTCTGAGCGTTGCGGGATTGTTTCTCAATCCTTACACCTATCACCTCGTCTTCTACCCGTTCAACTTCGCCTTCCAGCAGAAGCTCAACGTCAGCCATGTAGATGAATGGATGAGCCTGGATTTCCATAGCTTGCGGGGGAAAATCCTATTTGCGTTGTTGGCGGCGACGTTCGTTCTTGCCTTGGTTCGCCAGCGCCGTTGGAGACCGGACGAGCTGGCATTCCTGCTGATCGGATTTTATGCAGCGATGACCTACAGCCGCTTCCTTTTCCTGGCGGCCATCGTTCTGACCCCGATCCTGGCAAAGGAACTGGATTTCCTTCCTCCCTATCAGCCGGCAATCGACAAGATCTGGCTAAATGCCGCCCTTACCCTTGTGATTATTGGCGGATGCGCCTGGCGCTTTCCGTCGCGCGATTTTCTGCAGCGGGATACGACACGCAACTATCCCGTGAAGGCGCTCCCCTACCTACGGCAACTCCATCCAAAAGGACGTGTGTTTAACGATTGTCTTTGGGGCGGGTACTTAATATGGAATGCTCGCGATATCCCGGTTTTCATCGACTCGCGCATCGACATTTACGAATACAACGGCGTCTTCGCGGACTATCTTGACGCCATTGGAGTCAATAACACGCTTAGAATTCTGGACAAGTATCAAATTCGGTATGTGCTTGATCGTAAGGACAGCCCCGTCGCGTATCTGCTCATGAACACGCATGCCTGGAAGGCCAACTACCAGGACGAGCTTACGGTATTGTTGGAAAGAGTGAACGACAGCGAAACTGCGGGCGAAGTCAGGGCACCTTGATGGTTTCTGCCGTGCGAAGGCCTGGCTTTTCTGTCTTTCCGGAACCGTTCTTCGCACCCGGGAGCTCATGCGACACATCTGCCCGTCCCACACTGGTGTACACAAATCCGTGTTCGGCCATGGTGTCCGGACTGAACAGGTTTCGGCCGTCGATGACGATGGGGTAGTGCAACGCCGCGCGCAGCTGAATCAAGTCGAGTGTGCGGAACTCATCCCAATCGGTCAACACCAGCAACGCGTCGGCATGCTTAGCTGCTTCCATCGCTGAGCTTACATACTCGATATTTTCAGATCCCAGGATGTCTCGCGCGTTGGCAGCGGCTGCCGGATCATATGCCCGTATCTTGCATCCCTCGTCGATCAAAGATTTCACAATCGAAATCGCGGGGGACTCCCTGACGTCGTCGGTACCGCCTTTGAAAGCCAGCCCAAGAACGCCCAGATGTTTGCCTTTGAGAGTCCAGAGTGCATTTCGCACTTTGCGCAGGAATCGCTCGCGCTGCTCGTTGTTGATGCGCATCACTTCTTCCAGCAGGCGGAAGTCGTAACCGCACTCGCGGGCAACGGCGCGGTAAGCGGAAAGATCCTTCGGAAAACACGATCCGCCATAGCCAAGACCGGGATTCAAGAAACGCGTGCCGATACGCGAATCGGAACCGATGCCTTCTCTTACCTGGTCCACGTCCGCCCCCACGGATTCGCATACCGTGGCAACTGCGTTAATGAAACTGATCTTCATCGCCAGAAAGGCATTCGACGCGTACTTGATGAGCTCGGCACTCTTGGGGGTGGTGGCAATCAATCGCGCCGGGCCGACTACGGAGCCGGGCGACGGTATGGCATCCGGTCGCTGGTAATAGCTGCCGTCAGTCAGCGGCTCGTAGATCTTTCGCAACCGGTCTTCGCAGGCAGGATGGTCCGTGCCAATCACAATGCGGTCCGGATACAGAAAGTCGGTAACAGCCGTGCCCTCGCGCAGGAACTCCGGATTGGAAGCCACGTCGAATAGATTGTCCGGTGCTCCATTCAGCAGCATGACGCGGCGAACCCACTCGCTGGTGTAAACCGGCACAGTGCTCTTGCCCACCACGATCTTGTAGTCCTTGATGCTGGTAGCTATCTCGCGGGCGACGGACTCGACATAGGACAGATCAGCTTCGCCGTTCTCCGTTGGTGGGGTACCGACGGCGATGAAGATGCCCTCAGAATGATCTACGGAATCCGGCAGAGATGCGGACAGCTTCAACTTGCGGCCCAGATGACGTTCCAGCAGCTCCGGAACATAGCGCTCGTGGATCGGCGACTGCCCCTGCTGTAACGCCCGCTGCTTTTCGGGGTCGCTGTCATACAGCGTGACATCGTGCCCCAACTCGGCAAAGCATACCGCTGTCACCAGCCCCACGTATCCGGATCCAATCACCGAAAGCCGCATTCCTGGCTCCAAAACATCAATTTACCGGCAACCCGGTACCGCAACACGTTAATTGTACATGCGCCGCTGCACTATCACTCCGCTGTGTGATCCCATGCAGAGAGGCACAAAGCCGTCGTTGTCGGCTGGTGATTGGATGTTGTATTCAGGAAATCCGCATGGGAAACGACGGTGACCGAGGAAAAAACCTGGTCAGAACGTCGCAATGACCTGCTCTACCTCGGCGCGGTTCGCAACGATCCAATCGATGAGCATCTCGATTCCCGGCAACGGATCGATCTGCGGCCGCCAGCCTAACTCACGCTCGGCTTTTCGGATGTCGGCCACAAAGATGGGCTGATCGCCGGCTCGCGGCTCTGCGTGGCTTACCGAAATCTTCTTATCCAGCTTCTTTTCCAAGAACGCGAGCAGTTCCACCAAAGACAAGGTGCGAGTGGGACCACCACCCAGGTTGAAGATCTTACCAGCGGCGCGATCCGGCTTTCCGGCCGACGCCTCGTAGGCTGCTACCAGATCGTTAACGTGCAACAGATCGCGAACCTGAAAGCCGTCGCCGTAAACGGTGATTGGCCGATCGAGAAGAGCCGCGATCGCAAACCAGGCTACCCATCCCTGATCTTCCACGCCGAACTGGCGGTGTCCGTAGATGCATGATTGACGAAAGACTACCGTTGGGATGTCGTAGATCCGGCCGTAGTCGTGAACATACTGGTCGGCTGCACCCTTGCTGCAACCGTAGGGTGAATGAAAGTCGAGCGGGTGTGTCTCGGCGATGCCGCTGGGAAAATCGCGGAACGTCCAGCGGGTGGCGCTCTTCAGGCAAACGATGTCAGACATCGCTCCATACACCTTGTTGGTGGAGGAGTAGATGACCATGGGCTTGTTGCCCGATTCGCGCACAGCTTCCAGCACGTTGAAAGTGCCGTGCGCGTTAATCTCGAAATCTTCCGCGGGGCGAAGAATCGATGCGGTAACGGCGACCTGCGCCGCCAGGTGGAGAACGAGATCGGCGCGCGCGATAGCGTGGAGCAAGGCAACGGAATCGTAGCGCACATCGCCCATTACGAATTCACAGTTGTCAGGAAATTTCTGGTTCAGATAGCGCAGATTCAGGTCTGTGCCCTTGCGGGAGAGGTTATCGAAGAGGATGACGTGCCAGCCGGAACGAAGGAAGGCTTCCGCGGCATTTACGCCGATGAAACCGGCGCCCCCCGTGATGACGACCGTTCTGGATGCCACAGCTCGCCCCTGTTATTGCGAAATCGAGAGGACAGCCGCCCATTCGATGGGCAAAGAAATGGGAAGGGCATCTCTGCCCTTCCTTCTCTTCTAGCTAACCGAGCGAACTACCGGCCGCCGCCGCCGCCGCGTCGCGGTCCACGATCACCGCCACGTCCGCCGCCGCCACCGGGTCGTCCACCACGTCCGCCGTGACGTCCGCCACCACCACCTGCACCGCTACGTTCGCGGTGCGCACCGCCGTCGCGGTTGAAGTTCGGCTCAGAGCTCGGCTCGTCGGCGCGCTCGTGCCCACCTTCAAATGTCACTCCGCCGCCCGAGCTGCCTTCCGCACCTTCGCCTTCGGGTGGCGCTTCGCCACCGCCCATCTTGGCGCGCTGCTCTTTCAGAATCGCCTTGCGCGACAATTTGATGCGGTTGCCGTCGACGGCCAGGACTTTCACCAACACCTGGTCGCCTTCCTTCAGTTCGTCGCGAACATCGTTGATGCGATGCTCCGCAACTTCACTGATGTGCAGCAAGCCGTCGGTACCGGGGATGATTTCGACAAACGCTCCGAAGTCCGCCAGGCGCGTCACTTTGCCCAGGTAGGTCTTCCCTACTTCCGCGGTCGCGGTGATGTCTCCAATCATCTGCAGTGCCTTGGCCGCTGCTACCTGATCGCTCGACGACACATTGACCTTGCCACTGTCCTCGACGTCGATCTTGACGCCCGTCGCTTCAACGATGCCGCGGATCACCTTGCCGCCGGGTCCGATCAGATCGCGGATCTTGTCGGTCGGAATTTGCAGGGTGTAGAAGCGCGGAGCGAAGTCGCTCAGCGTGGTGCGATGCTCGCCGATCACTCCGGTCATCTTGTCGAGAATATGGAGACGTCCTGCACGCGCCTGCTCCAAGGCCTCACGCATGATCTGCGGCGTGATGCCCATGACCTTGATGTCCATCTGGAGCGCGGTAATACCGTCACGCGTTCCGGCGACTTTGAAGTCCATGTCGCCGTAATGGTCCTCAGCACCCGCGATGTCGGTCAGGATGGCATACTGATCGCCTTCCTTCACCAGCCCCATCGCCACGCCGGCAACCGAAGCCTTCAAGGGAACACCGGCATCCATCATGCTGAGCGAAGCTCCGCAGACGGTCGCCATGGAGGACGATCCATTCGACTCCAAGATGTCGGAGACGACGCGCATGGCGTAGGGCCAATCCGTGTCACTGGGCAGAACGGCGAACAACGCCCGTTCCGCGAGTGCGCCGTGGCCGATTTCACGACGTCCAGCGCCACGCAGAAATGCCACTTCACCAACGGAGAACGGCGGGAAGTTATAGTGAAGCATGAAGCGTTTCTTGGCTTCGCCTTCGAAGGCTTCCAACCGCTGCATGTCTTCGCCGGTACCTAGCGTGGTCGTGACCAGAGCCTGGGTTTCGCCGCGGGTAAAGATTGCCGAACCGTGGGTACGGGGCAGCACGCCGACTTCAATCCAGATATCGCGGATCTGATCGAACTTACGGCCGTCGGGACGACGCTTCTCTTTGATCACCTGCTCACGGAATATCTGTTCGCGCAGGAGGTCGAAGTAACCGGTGGCCTTCTTGCGGCCTTCCATGTCCTCGTCGTCGATGGTGGCCTTCAGCTCGTCTTTGAGCTTCTTGATGAGTCCGTAGCTTTCGTTCTTGGGATACTTTTCGGTATTGGCCGCATCGGCAAGCCTCTCGCCCATCTTGGTGCGGAGATCGTCCATGTAGTCCTGGTCGAGCATGGGCGGCTCTACTTTGCGCTTTGCCTTACCGACCTTCTTCGCCAGTTCGTTAATGCCGGCACAGATTTTCTTGATCTGCTCGTGGCCAAACTCAATGGCATCGACCACTACGGATTCAGAAACCTCGCGCGCACCGGACTCGATCATCACGATGCCTTCGGAGGTACCAACCACCATCAGATTCAGGTCGCCGGCGCGCTGCTCGTCGTAAGTGGGATTGATGATGAAATTGCCCTCGACACGGCCGACTCGCACGGCGCCGATTGGGCCGTGGAACGGAATGTCGGAGACACTCAGGGCGACCGACGCGCCGTTGATGCCGGAGACGTCCGGATCATTTTCGGTGTCGGCGGAGAGCACCATGGCGATGACCTGGGTCTCGCAGCGGAAGCCCTCGGGGAACAGCGGCCGGATGGGACGGTCAATCTGGCGGCTGGTCAGGATCTCGCGCTCGCTGGGACGGCCCTCGCGCTTGATGAAGCCACCCGGAATGCGTCCGGCGGCATAGGTGTACTCGCGGTAGTCAACGGTAAGCGGGAAGAAGTCAATGCCCTCCCGAGGTTCGGGATTGGCACAAGCGGTGGCGAGAACAACGTTATCGCCCATGCGAACAATGCAGGAACCATGTGCCTGCTTCGCCAGTTTTCCGGTCTCAAAGTGGATGGACTTGCCGCCCGCCAGGTCAACCGTAATTTCGTGCTTATGGACGCCGTGAAGTGAGGCGGTCATTTCTTCTTTCATTTCCTAGTTCCTTCTGTCTGAACGCAACCGATAATATTGGGAGTTCGGTCGCCGTACCCAAGAAGCTGGCGTGAGCCCTCAAACGGACCCGAACGGCGATACGGAAGTGGAGTGAAGTTGATGTCAGCCGAGAGAAGCTGAACGAACGTTGCGAGCGCACCCCGCGCCCGGATATCAGGTCGATCCGAAAAACGTGCCTGGGCCCAGAACACCTGGGCTGGCTCCTCAAGAACACCAATCTGAACCGAATGGATGCAATACGCCCAAAGGTTGGTAACTCAGCGCTCGGACACCCGCTTACTTGCGGATGCCAAGCTTCTGAATAACGGTCTTATAGCGTTCGGTGTCGGATTTTCTGAGGTAGTCGAGCAGGCTGCGACGCTTGCTCACCATCATGAGAAGACCGCGCCGGGAGGCATGATCCTTCTTATGGGTTTTAAAATGTTCTGTCAGCTCACCAATCCGGGTACTCAGGATGGCAATCTGAACTTCCGGCGAACCGGTGTCGTTATCGGCTCTCCGGTTGTCGGCAATCAAAGCGGCTTTTTTCTCTCGGGCTAACACTGAATCGGCTGCGCTCCTACTCTTCTTAATCGTATCTTGTTACGCCATCAAGAATAACACGCATTCTGCAGAACGGCAAAAGACGGCCGAACCCTCTTCCTCCTAAACCGAAACGAGAGATCAGCCCTCGGCCGCGTTGCGAGCCAAGCGGACCCGCAGCATCCGCGTTATTCCTCTCGCATTGAACTTTAGCGAACATTTTCTTATCTCCTGTCACCGTTAAGGTGTATAGTTTCGTGCACTTGCCAGCTTTCCAGAATTGCCGCCGCCTGCCAGCGTCAAAAACTTTTGTCCGGAGAAAACAGATGACGAGTACTCGCACGCTCCTCGTATCAAAGGTAGTATGTCTGCTGATCCTGCTGATTTTGCTGACCGGGTTCGCGACGGCAGCCACTCGACCTCCTAGCGTATCCATCGCACTTCATCCCAGCGTCCCTAGTCCTGAACTCTTAGGCACAAACATAACTTGGACAGCAACCATCTCCGGTGGCCAACAGGGTCACACCTACGATTACCAATTCAGTGCCGCTCTGCAAGGCCAGAATCAGGTGGTCCGCGACTTCAATACGCCCAATTCGTTTGTCTGGGTGCCGTGGACGGTAGAAGGTACTTACGTCGTCACGGTCGTGGCGCGGGACATTACCCAGCAGCCTTATACGGTTTATCCGCCCGTATCGCTGCAGTACGTGATCCGCCCGATCGTTACGACGTCCGGGCAATCGGCTGTGAATATCACCAACCATCCTCTGGTAGCGCTGTTTAGCGCTGGACCGTGCACGATTGGGCACTCCATACGCGTGCGTTTCCGCCCGAACGGTTCGCAGACTACGAGTGTGACGAATGCCGTACCTTGTTCTGCTTCCAGCGCCAATTTCCTGGTCGCCGGCATGCTCCCGGCAAGCGAGTATCAGATGCACTGGGAGGAATTCGGCACGAATTATCTGAACAGCGGCACGGACTTGGCGTTTACGACCGGGCACCTTCCCAACAACTTCCCGCCCGAGCCGTTCAGTGTCATTGTGCCGGCAACCCAGCACGATGCCGCCTTCCCGCTGGTGAACTTTCAGCTGATTCCGAATATCGGACGCCCCTTCAGCTTTTGGCCGTCGGTAACCGACCTTTCCGGAAACATCGCGTGGTATTTCCCTTCGCAGACCCTGATCACGCGCTTCGAGGCGGGTGGCAGTTTCTTCACGATGGCCCAGATGGTGATGTCGGAATGGGATCTCGCCGGAAACGAAACGCTGGAAACCAACGTGGGAATTTTGAATGAGCAGCTTGCGGCGAAGGGCTACCCGATCATGTCGTCGTTCAACGACCATGAGACCCGCCGCCTGCCAAACGGCAACATCTTGCTGCTGGGAGCCCGCGACGAGTCATCGACCATGTATCAGGGAGGCACACAGCAAGACCCGGTCGACATCCTCGGCGACATGATTCTGATCCTCGACCACAACATGCAGCTGATTTGGGCGTGGGACACGTTCGCTCATCAGGATCTCAGCCGCGAAGCCACCTTGGGTGAGATTTGCGTACATGACACAGCCGGCTGTCCGGCTTTCAGCCAGCAATTTTCGCAGGCCAATGATTGGCTGCATTCCAATGCCGTATCGATTACGGCGGACGGAAATATCCTGCTTTCCGAGCGCAATCAGGATTGGCTCTTGAAGATTGCCTACAACAATGGCCAGGGCGATGGACATGTGATGTGGAAAATGGGCCCCTACGGCGACTTCACCATCACCAATCCGCCTCATCAGACCTGCGGCGATCCCAACGTCTTTCCCTGGTTCACCCACCAGCATGACGCGGCTTTCCAAACTTCCACTGGGTTTGCCGAAATACTGACGGTCTTCGACGATGGCAACTTGCGGCACGTGCAATGCAACGGCGGAAACAGTCGTGGGATGATGCTGTCGGTCGTGGAACAGACGCATACCGTCTACATCCAGCTGGCGGCCGATCTTGGCGGCTATTCGCCGGCATTGGGTAGCGCTCAGTTGCTGGCTTCGCCGCCGAACGCCTTGTACGCCAGTTTTGGCAATGGTCTGGTCGGCAATCGTGAGGCCCAGTCCACCGAGGTAGACCTCAACGGCAACATCGTGTACGAACTCGAGGCCAGCGACGGATCGTATCGGTCCTACCGGCTGCGGGATATGTATACCCCGGCGTTGCCCTAGTCGAAACAGGTAGTGTCGCTGCTCGATTGCGTAAGCTTTACCTTTGATAGGCTGAGTTCCTGAAGGCGAGATTGCAGCGCCTTCGGGAACCGGCCGGCAGCGCCCCACTACTTTTTATCGTTTGACTCCACTTTGATTTCAAACAGCTTGGGCCACAGCTTGCCCGTAACGAACAAGCGATTATCTTTCGCGTCGTAGGCGATGCCATTTAACACCGCGTCGCTGTTCGGCAGTTGTTGCTTATCCATTAGTCCGGTCAAATCGATCCAGCCCAAAATTTTCCCCGTCTTGGGAGAGATACGGGCGATTCGATCGCTGTGCCAGATGTTGGCGTAAATTTCCCCGCGAACATATTCCAGCTCGTTCAGGTCTTCAATTCCCTGCCCGTTGGCGGCCACCACGTGGATTCGACGAGTCTCGCGAAATGTATTGGGGTCGAGAAAACGGAGATACGAAGTTCCGTCGCTCATGATGAGATGCTTGTCATCGTGGGTCAGTCCCCAGCCTTCACCTTCGTATGCAAATGTCTTTAGCAACGAGAAGGTGAAGCGGTCGTAAACAAAGCCCTGGTGCGCCTGCCACGTCAGCTCAACTAAAGTACTGCCCCAGTCGGTGAGGCCTTCCCCGAAATACTCCTTCGGCAGATCGTACTTCTGAAGCACTCGACCGGTGTTCAGGTCGACCATTCGAATCGAAGAGCGACCATTGAGCCCGGTGCCTTCGTAAAGATGGCCGTCAACGTACAACAGTCCCTGGGTGAAAGCGCGGGGATCGTGCGGATAGGTATGAACGATCTGAAATCCGGCGATATCGGTGGCCGGGGGTACCGCCTTAGTCGATGCACAAATTGCGAGGAGCAGGAAGACAGGCAAAACTCTACGGCTGAGCATGGAGGGCCAGATTAAGCGAATGAATTCCTGAACGCAAATTCAAGAAACGAAGCGCAATCTCTTAGTAGGAAGGTGGAATCTTAGCTCTTGCGGGTGCGGTTAGCGGACGACTTCTTGTGAACACTAGCGGTGTGAACGGCGGCTGCGTGACGCTTTCTGTGGGTGTGCAGAACCAGGGGGTGAACTTCGGTTCGGACTCTCGCCTCAGCTCCGTAAGGGTCGGTATCGTAGCTGGGGTCAAACATCGCAATTACCGAAATGGCGCGTGTGCTGTAACGGCGAGCCCAATCGCTCTGGATAAGCGTTGTTTGCACCGAGTGCCAGTACTCTGGATCAGGATAAACCGCGCTGCCCGCCGCAGCTGGCGAATAGACAGGTGGCGTATTGATCGCGCCTAGAAATTGTGTGAACTCCTCAAGGTTAACGCCCATCTGGAAGACAAGCTGAGTAAGCGCCATCTGCTGAGGGCCGCTGAGCTGATCGAAGTCGCGGCAGTACGCACGAGCATTATGGATCGCCTGAATGGCCGAGATGCGTAGCAGCTTGGTCGCATCCTCTTCGCTGACCTCCGGGAAAAGCGAATGCGTTTTTATTTTCCGGCGGAACTTCGCCTTCTTCCACGCATCGAGTTGACGATCATACTGTTCGAGCATGCTGTCCAATTGTTGCGGCGGCAAGCCAGCCGCCTGCCACAACTGCGCCGACGAAGGCTCCAGGAACGGCGTGGGATTCAGAGGATCGCGTTGGACGTGCTCCCTTGCCTCAAGGTCCAGGCTGAAGCCGGCGCCGATCAACGGCCGGCTCGTCTTGGGATCCGGATAAGCGGCCAGTACCCATCCCTCATGGCGGGCGTCGCGCAGCGTATCCATCAAGGTCTGAAGATTGAACTTGATTTCGGAATTCTTGAAATCCACGAGCGGCGAAAGCTGCCAGCTGATTTTCGGTGTAAGCGAGGAAAGAATCGCGGCTTGATGTTGGAGAGGAACGTTCTGTGCAGTAAATGGCGCTTGGACGGTCGACCGTCTTGTCGGCGTAGTCTGCGCACCCGCTAACGGCGGCACTGCACCTGCGATCGCCAACGCGAAAACCAGAACGTGATTTCTTCGGATCATCAGCCCCACAGCATTGCTCTGGCTACACATTAGCCCAGAATGCCTCCTGGATAAAGAGGCTTTTGTGGTTACCCGCCAAAGAGCGTGCGAAAAAGCCCGTCTGGCCGGGTTAGACCGAGACGGGCAATGGACCGTTACCAGTTTAGAGTTAGCGGCTGCTCGGTGCGGGAGTGAACGAAACTCCGCGCAGCACCTCGCCAAAGTTAGCCGACTGGAAGATGGTAAAGCTTTCTCCGGGTGGCAGACTGGTCGCGCTCAGCTGATCGCTGATGACAACCAACTGATTAGGATCTGCACCAGGGTCGCCATTGCCACTCACCGTTGAGGTGATGGCGTAGAGGGTCACAGTTCCGTCGCCATTCACCGCGCCGGTAACGTTCCGGAGACCATCGGTTCCGGGAGACCAGGGCAATCCGGTCGCCGGGTTATTTCCCGTCGGATAGTTTGCAACCGTGTACGGGATTCCCAATTGCAATCCCGCCTGCAGAACGTAAGCCAGGTTCCACTGGCCGGCGTTAGGATCGAAGATCCACTTCTGCAAACCAGCCGTCGTGGACGACGCAGCTTTTGTGTAAACGCCATTGGCGAAGGTGGTGTCTCCACTGCCTTCGTCGGCAACATAAAGCGTAGTGGCATTTGCGAACCAGACGCCGAACGGGAACGCTGTCTTGGACTTCAGTGCCGTGGGAAATCCGTTCAAGATGCACATATTGTTCGGATCGAGACCCTTGGTTTGGAGCTGACTCGGGTCATAATCCAGCGGCGCGGTTGGCAGAGTAGCTCCCGCCGGAGGCACTCCAATGCCGTTGTTGTCGTTGCATACGCTCAGCGTTGGGTCGACGAAGTAAACCGTGTTCACGCCGTTGCTGCCGCTGCCCTTAGTGAGATATAGCACGTTGTTGAATATGGTGAGACCGCGGAAGTTATCGTCCTTGCCGATTTTGTCTGCCGGGTCCCCAATCTGCGTCACATTGAAGCTGGCGAGCGGCGTCGGCTGACCGGGATGCTGCGCAACGATCGGCTCCGACAACGGATTGATGAACTGCGCGCCGGCCCCGATGATGATCCCGTTCGGCTGCGGATTGCCGCCGTTACCGGCATTGCCAGCAGTGTAGTAGAAGTTCGCACCGCTGGTGTTGTTCAGAATGGCGGCACGGCCATTGTTGCCGCTGTAGGCGTTGGTTTCCGTGAAGTTGAATTGTCCGTTCACGTCCACCTGCGCCACGGCACGCCAGTAGTTGCGGCCCACCGGATTCGTTGGATCAACATCCTGAACGGTATTGGAGTTGGAAACGTCGATGTCATCAATCCCATCGACGTACCCCATGAATGTGAGGTACTGACCATCCGTTGAGAGATTCAGCGCAAGCTCTGACTTGGAGGAGAAGCTGGTGACCATTTGATCGCCCAGCAGTGCGGTACCTATGCTGTGGCTGTTGGGAACCTGCAGTGAGTTCACCAATGTTCCAGCCGTCGTGTACTGGTCGAGATAGATTTTCGACGTAATGCCAAAGCTGCCGTCGACCAGATCATTGTTGAAGACGGTGGGATAGGTGCCATCGTTCGTTGCAGGCCCGGCACAACCGCCCTGAGTCTGCGCGCAGTTCGGAGGCAGGATCTGACCGACCTGAACGTTATTGGGATTGTTGTCGTACACGCTGCGGCTGACCACCAGATTGCCGGGTGAAAAATAGGTTTGCGCGGAAGCAACAAGCGCGCCGGCAGGTAGGGTGGCGGAAATCAACAAGAGCGCACGCAGACGGCCTTGTTTTCTCAGCATATTTCCTATCACAAGAAAATCTCCTTCGGATTGATAGATGGAGCCGAACCCGGTAGCAGTCCAGGGCCCAGGCGTAATGTTGGCAGGCGAATGTTGCGCCTCGGTTGCAACCCGGTCACAGCGCAATGAATGTAGTGACACTTCGGAAGGAATTGCCGGTTCTATTGCCAGATGCGGCGGAAGAAATTTGCAATCGACTTAACTGCTATTGAAACGCAGCTGGAATCTTAACGACCGGTTATTGAGAGGAGGAATCCACGCGCAGCAACAATCCACTTCCAGCGTTGATCCGGATATCACGGTTGGATTCGAATGCAATCTCACCCGTCGGGGCAGTATCGCCGCGATGGGCGACCTTCACTTCAGGATATCCGTATACTCCGCACGCCCAGGGAGAAAACAGCCAAAAAGCTTGTTCGCGTTCATCGCTGCCGTTACACCCTCTCTGCGGAGCCGAGATCAATCTGGCTGTGACGGCGCCGAAATCGGTGCTGTGCCCGACGATGCGATCACCGTCCACGACCTGGCCGCTGCCCCGATAAACTCCGGCTCCACCAACCTGGACGGTGTTCCAATCGCTGTTCGAGGTTCCATAGTCGTCAATGGCGTTGGTGGGCAGTCGAGCTTCGAAAACTTCGTTCATGGAAGCCAGCGCCCGCAAATGCGTGGTAACCGAAACTTGTTTCTTACCGATGGCCAGCTGATCGAAGGTGATAGCGAGCCGCCACGGCAAGTTGGGTCCACCAGCGGTAATGCTGGCCACGTGCCCGATGACATGCGCTCCCTTGGGAACCGTCGTCCCGCCCGTTAATGGCACGTCCTGCATGAGTTTTGCAGTAACCTTCTTGCCGGGCCGGTCGTGTCGCGTGTCCAGCGTCGTCTCCAACAACACTGGGAGGACTGTTCCAGGAGGAATCGTCTGACTAAAAAGCGATGGCACGCCAGAGAGTATGCCTAGCATAAGGAATCCGAGCAGATAGCCCTTACTCATGCTGTCTCCCTCCCGTCCGTGACCCGATCGCGAACAGAGTATGACCGAGCGGTTAATCCGCCCCTCTGTCTAGATGAGGAAAGGACGTCGAAGGAACATCAAATCATCAAGATGGAAAATCGATGGCGGCTTCACGATGCGGATGTAACTGAAGAGAAGCGCTTTCCGCTCTTGAGCAACGGGCGGCAATATCTCAGAGGATCTAGATACTTTTGGGAACTTTTCAGCCGAGCGCCAGCAATAAAGGATAGAGCCAAGGTGCGAGGCCCATATTCGCCCCGGCCGTCACAAAACTTTACCCAGCGTTACCAGAGTTTACCGACAATTTGTCGGCGACTGGGTTTGAGTATTTGACAGAAGGAACTGTCGAGAAGGAGAAACAAAAATATGAAAACCAAGTTTTGGAGCGTTGCCGTTGCCCTGCTGGCGTTGGTGCTTTGTGGCACGGCTGTAATCTCATCGGCGCAGCAGAATGACGCGAGCGGCGCCCAAGCCTGGAGCGGTCACCGTCACGGTCACATGGGCTTCATGGCCAAGCAACTGAACCTGACGGACGCGCAGAAAGCCCAGATCAAGACCATCATGCAGTCACAGCGCACGACAATGCGTCCGCTGATGCAGCAGATGACGCAGAATCGCGAAGCCATGTTGACGGCCACTTCAGGCGGAGCATTCGATCAGGCTAAGGTACAGGCCATCGCCACGCAGCAGGCTCAGCTTATATCGCAGATGACGGTGCTGAAAGAGCAGCTTCGCAGCCAGATCTACAACACTGTTCTCACACCCGATCAGAAAGCCAAAGCTGATCAGATGCGCCAGAACCAGCTGACCCGCATGAATGAGCGCCTGCAAAAGCTGTCGGAGTCGGCACCTACGGAGTCTGCCCCCCAAGCGCAGTAAGCAACTGAGAAAGCAGTTCGAAAGGCTTCCCAGCCGAGTCGGAGGCCTTTGTGAGGAAGCGGTCCGCCGCAACGGGCCGCTTTTGCTATTTGAGGTCGACGTCCGCTGCTCGCTGCTCGCTCGTACTCTTCGCCAACGCAGTTCACAACTCCAGGATTGTCATCCCGAGCGAAGCCGAGGGACCTGCGGTTCTGGTAACTCGGCCAACGAGCAGAGCGGTCACCTTACTTCCCCTCCAACCCCAACTCCGCCGCCACGCTCTTCATCGCCTCAATGCAGAAGCTGATGTGCTCGTCCAGATCGACGCCCAGGGCTGCAGCTCCGTTGACGATGTCGTCGCGGCTGACCGAGCGTGCGAAGGCTTTGTCCTTCATCCTCTTTCGAACCGACTTGGCGTCCACCTCGGCCAGCGACTTGTTGGGCTTGATGAGTGCCGTCGCGGTTATGAATCCCGCCAGTTCATCGCAGGCAAAAAGCGCCTTTTCCATCTGCGACACGCGCGCCACGCCGGTGTACTCGGCATGCGACATAATGGCGCGCCGCACCTCATCGGGATAACCCCGTTCCTTCAAGATCTCATTACCCTTGTATGGATGCTCCTCGGCGCTGGGGTATTTCTCGTAGTCGAAGTCGTGGATGAGCCCGACAATGCTCCACTTTTCCGGATCTTCGCCGAACTTGCGAGCGTAGGCGCGCATGCACGCTTCCACAGCCAAGCCATGTTTGCGTAAACTTTCTGACTGGGTGAACTCAGTTAGTAAACACCACGCCGCAGCGCGATCCATCCCGTGTTTCTCCTGAAATTGTGGGTTTTCGTCCGTTCCGGCAGGAAACAACTCTGGAATCGTCGAGTTTTCCCCGCTTTTTCCACCGACAACCTACTTGACTCTAGCAGAGGAATCCCGCAAAGTACGCATAAGTTGTTTGTGCCTGCTCTGGCACTCCCGAACCTGAATGGCTACCACTCTCGCACCCGTCGATTCTCGGGAAGTGGTCAGATGCGACGATTGCCATCTTGTCCAGTTCAAAACCGTCAATAATCTTTGCCGTCGGTGCCGCGCTTCACTGGATGAGGACGAGCCTGAGCCAATCCTCATGCCTGCGATGCCTGCAGTGGAGGTGGAAGACACCAACCGCTCGGATGTGCAGGTGGCTAAAGCCATTCGCAGTCTGCGTCTGCGCTCCGGCTTAAGCCAACGCCAACTGGCACTGCGCATGGGCGTGCCGCGCACCTACGTCTCAAAGATCGAGAACGAGAAAGCCACCCCCACGCTGTCCTCACTCGCTCGCCTGGCGAACGCTCTGGAAGTCACCGTGCCTGATCTGCTGCACGAGTGCGGTCCTTCGCGTGAAGACGAGATCACGGAATTGCTGACCGACCCGTTTGTCGCCGAGTTGGTCGAGTTCACCTCAAAGCTGAACACCATGCAGTTGTCCAGTGTGCTCGCCCAAGTGCGCGACATGATCATGCATCCCCGGCGCGGCGCTTAGGGATTGGAAGCTTGTCATTTTGTGGGCTGCAATTGACGCGACACGCGGATGATAGGCTTCTTTGTGATGTTGAGATAACAGGTTAGGCCGGGGCGGCGCCCCGGCTTTTCTTGCCTCAGCTTCCCCGCTTCGATTCCCATTAGAAACTCCTCGCACTCCGCTTTTCCCCTGTTAAAGAAGCGCAACTAAAAGCTGCCCAATGGGTATAAAGTGGGGCAGAATCAGAGTTTCTGATTCCTCCACAAGCTTCTTGTCGAGCGAGAAAGCCTATGACCACCAAGTCTAGTCGTTATCCCACGCGGGAAGACCGGCGGCAAGCAGGCCGGGATGCCCGGTCGAAGGTCAGCCGCATTGCGCAGGCGGAGTGGAATCCGGCTGCCCGGAAGCACAACCTCGTTGAGGTCATACTCTCCTCCGAGAAGGGCCGCGTTCCGAACTTGCTGCCTATTAAGCACGCACGAATGTCGCTCTCGCCGTTCTCCTTTTATCGTGGCGCGGTACCTTTGATGGCTGCCGACCTGGCACTTCTACCGCAAAGCGGGTTGATCACTCAGCTATGCGGGGACGCCCATGTCCATAATCTCGGCTCGTATGCGGCGCCTGACGGACGCGTGATTTTCGATCTCAACGACTTTGACGAGACCATTCAGGGACCGTTCGAATGGGACGTCAAGCGAATGGCGGCCAGCCTGGTTCTGGCGGGACGCACGGCGGGTGACAATGACCGTCAATGCCGGGATGCCGTTCTGCAATTTGTAGAGCGATACCGAATGTGGATGAAAAAGTTCTGCCAGATGCCGGTACTCGATCTAGCTCGTTTTCAGGTGTCACGATTTGTGAAGGGTTCCCCGGTCGCTGCTGTTCTTCAAAAAGCGGAGCGGGTTACCAACCTGACAAGCTTCGCGAAACTGACCGTGGTGCGGCAGGGCCAGGCTTATCTTCGAGAGCAGAAACCGCTGCAGTATCCCGCACCGCCGTCTGCAAGTTCCAAAGTCAAGCAATCCATTCACGACTATTCGCTGTGCCTGTTGCCGGAGCGCCGTCATTTCTTTTCCCAATACCATGTTCAGCACGTCGGCTTTCGAGTGGTTGGCTGTGGAAGCGTCGGGATGCGTGATTATGTTGCACTGATGCTGGGTGGGGGTGCCGACGACCCTCTGTTTTTGCAGGTCAAAGAGGCCACGCGTTCCGCGTACGCTTCCTATCTCCCCGATGCACGTGTACCTGAAAACCAAGGAGAACGCGTCGCTGAAGGACAGCGCGCTATGCAAATGCAGTCGGACATTTTTCTGGGTTGGACGTCGATGGATGGCCGCGACTACCTGGTACGGCAACTTCGAGATCACAAAGCCAGCATCGAAGACACCGACTTGAAGGGCAACGGCTTGGCCGAGTATGCCCAGGTATGCGGCGAACTGCTGGCCAAGGGACACGCGCGCGCCGGCGATCCCTGCGCCATGTACGGCTACATGGGAAATAGTCCCAAGTTTGATCGCGCCATCGCCAAGTTCGCCATGGCGTATGCCGACCAGACCGAGAAGGACTTTGAGAAATTCACCCTAGCCGTAAAAAGCGAAGCGCCCAAACACCCACGACCAAAGCCCAAAGCGAAATCAAGATCGAAAACGAAATCGATCTCTAAGCGTTAGGGATCGCCACCAGACCGCCGAAGACCGCGCTCGAGCGTAACGCCAACAACTTCCCTGGCGGCACGGTTCATCGCTATGTCCAACGGGCCAAACCTTGCCACCCGTCTCATCGATAGACTGCCGACCTCATAATTTTAGACATTTACAAAGTACTTTATATGATAGAGTATCCGACAGGCGAGCACTCACGTAGCCGCATTCCCCGAGCTTCGATATCAATTCTGTCCGCCTGAGATGCTTCAGTGTTCCGCCTCGATCGGGAAGGCACTCGATCCGGCACCAATGTCCTAGCTGGCGGATTATGGAGTCATCGACTACGTGATCTCTAGCTCGGACTGTGAGCCGCGACGGGGTAAACCGGAAGCACCCTTCGATCCGGTGGAAATGAGGTATTTACCGCAATGGACCACGATGTGCCGGGCCACTTCGATCGCTGCTCAGCTTCATTGCAAGCCAGTGAGCCCTATGCTAATTTCAAGGATGATTCGAGGTACGCTTTGCGCGCACAAGTGCCCGCTGGGCTGAACCGCAAAGAGGCCGAGATATACTCCCGCCTCGATCCGGAGCGGCTGCCCCACCACATCGCAATCATTATGGACGGCAACGGCCGCTGGGCCAAGCGCCGCCACCTGCCGCGTATTGCGGGACATCGCTCGGGTGTAGCCGCTGTCCGTTCCACCGTCGAGACAGCTGCGCGCCTCAATATTCCTGCTCTAACGCTCTATTCCTTCTCTGCCGAAAACTGGAAGCGTCCTAAGACTGAAGTTTCCTTCCTGATGAACCTGCTGCGCCGTTATCTGAAGATGGAGTTGCCGACCCTGATGGAGAACAACATCCGTCTGCAGTACATCGGCCGGCAGCACGAACTTCCACAGGAGGTCCAGGAACGCATGTCATGGGCGCGCGAGATGACCGAGCGCAACACCGGCATGGTGCTTACCCTGGCGCTGAACTACAGCTCGCGCACCGAACTGGTGGACTGCTTTAACGCGCTGGCGAATGAAGCCTCGCATAATGGCGGAATTGAACATCTAAAAGTCGATGAGCGCTCCATCGCCCGGCATCTTTATACCAATGGTCTGCCGGAGCTCGATCTGGTGATTCGCACCAGCGGCGAAATGCGCCTCAGTAACTTCTTGTTGTGGCAGGTGGCCTATGCTGAGATCTATGTAACAGAGACGTTGTGGCCTGACTTCCGGGGCACGCAGTTGCTGGAGGCGATTGAGGCTTTTCAAAAGCGTGAGCGGCGCTTTGGAGGCTTGATTACCGACAACGGAAATCTTCCGTGAAGCGCGTCCTCACCGCGGTTCTTCTAGTTCCCATCGTCGTGTTGGCCCTCTTCCGGGCTCCCCTGTGGCTGTTCGCGGTCTTGGTTCTGGCGGTCGCCCTGCTAGCCGCGAAAGAGTACATGGGGATCGCGACAGCGCAAGGCTTCAAGCCATTCAAGTCCCTGGGATATTTCTTCGTGGTGTTATGGTTCTGGAGCGTCTCGGAGCTCACCACCACCTTGACGGTAAGCACTCCCCCGTCAACCAGCGCGCCGGCACCTATTTTTACAATGTTGTTGGGAGACTTTTCCCTGTTCATGTTGTTTCTGCCACTTATCTTCCTGCTGGGTGCGCTGCGACGTGATCCTATCTCGCGCGCCCTTCCGGACGCAGCTGTATCTTTCATGCTTCTGCCTTATGTGGCCTTTACCCTGAGCGTGATGCTTCTGCTGCGGACCGCTCAAAACGGCCCGCTGTACTTGATCTACCTGATGCTCCTGGTTTGGTCCGGTGACATTGCTGCGTATTATGTTGGACGCGCGATCGGCAAACACAAGCTGGCGCCACGCGTCAGCCCGGGAAAGACCTGGGAGGGCTCAATCGCTTCTATCGTGGGTTCGGTGATCGTCGGTTGGTTGCTATTTCATTACATCAACCCGGTCGCCAATGCGTTGCGAAACGTCCATCTGCTGAAATCTTCGATCGCGGCCTTCGCGCATCCGTATTCTTACGTTCCGCCTCCACTGCCTCTGGCGCCGTTCAAGCTGATCCTTTTATTTGCAGTCTGCGTGAATGTCGCGGCGCAAATAGGAGATCTGGTGGAATCGGCGTTGAAGAGGGGAGCTGGAGTGAAGGATTCCGGCACGCTGCTGCCCGGGCACGGAGGAGTTCTCGATCGCATTGACGCGCTTCTGTTTGCGCTGCCGGTCGGACTGATTTTTTACATCGCGGCCATGAGCCGGTATTTTTCTTCTTCGACTTACGCCCCTTAGAAGCCCTCTTGGATGACGAAATCGCAAGGAACGCTCAAAACTGACGCTCATTCGTGACCGTGAAATCCGCTGTTCGTGGGATACTACGGTAAGCCTTCATGAAACGGATTGCCATACTCGGGTCTACCGGTTCCATCGGCAAGAGCACCTTAAGCATCGTCGAAAGCTTTCCTGACCGTTTCTCCGTCGTCAGCATGGCGGCCGGGAACAACGTTGAACTGGCTTTTGAGCAGGCGCGGCGCTGGCGGCCGGAGATCCTCTCCGTCGCTACCGCCAAAGCCGCCGACCAGTTGTTCGAAAAACTAAAGCAGGCTGGTCTGAGCGGCGACATTGAGGTGCTGCACGGCTCATCCGGAACTGTGAAGGTGTCGACCCATCCCGACGCTGACTTTGTGGTGAGCGCCATCGTCGGAGTCGCAGGGCTGGAAGCCACTTATGAGGCCGTGAAAGCCGGCAAGACCTTGGGGCTGGCGAATAAGGAGTGTCTGGTGGCGGCCGGCGATCTCATCACCGCCGAGGCGCGTCGACAGGGCAAGCCTCTATTGCCGATCGACAGCGAACACAACGCCATCCACCAATGCATGCGCGGCGGACGGCGCGACGAAGTTCACCGCGTGTGGCTGACTGCCTCCGGCGGTCCGTTCCTTCATACCCCACTGAAGGATTTCGACAACATCAGTGTCGAACAAGCGCTCAATCATCCCACTTGGAAGATGGGAAAACGGATAACCATAGATTCAGCTACTTTGATGAACAAAGGCTTCGAAGTGATCGAAGCATGTCGTCTCTTTGATATGCCGCCCGGTCAGGTTAGTGTGTTGGTTCATCCTCAAAGCACAATCCACTCGATGGTCGAGTTCGTGGATGGCAGCCTACTTGCTCAACTCTCCGTAACCGATATGCGGCTGCCCATTTTGTACGCATTAACGTATCCCGACCGTATCGCATCGGACCTGCGTTTTCCGGTCCAGGAGCTGCGGCGCCTCGATTTCGCTCCTCCTGACTTTGATAAATTTCCCTGCTTACGTTTGGCATATCAGGCAGTCGAAGCGGGAGGGGCAAAAACCATTGCGCTGAACGCCGCCGACGAGGTGGCCGTCTCCGCATTCCTCGAAGGTAGTATTGGGTTTCTGGATATTCCAGCTACAATAAAGCAAGTCGTTGATGAAACGTCGGCGCACGTTCCAGAATCTATAAGGGAAGTGCTACTAGCGGACGCAGACGCTCGCCAACGCGCCCAGCGGTATGTTGCGTCAGTAAGCAGCGGTGGAAAGGTTGCTCCGGCTAGATCTTAGTCGGATTTTCTTTCGTAAAGAGGTATATGGAATCGTTTCTGATTGCGGTCGCTTCGATGGCCGTTGTCCTCGGCATCATGATTCTGGTGCATGAGTTTGGCCACTATGCCGCCGCTAAGAGCTTCGGCGTCCGCGTGGACGTATTTTCGATCGGCTTCGGCAAACGCCTGGTCGGCTTCCGCCGCGGCGTCACCGACTACCGCATCAGTGCCTTGCCCCTTGGTGGCTACGTCAAGATGGCGGGCGAAAATCCGCTGGAATCGCGCACCGGAGCGCCGGACGAGTTCATGTCGCATCCGCGCTGGCAGCGCTTCGTAATCGCCGTTGCCGGACCGGTAATGAATATCCTCTTAGCCATCGTCCTGCTCACTGGCGTCTACATGGTGCATTACGAGCGACCGGAGTTCTTCGACCAGCAGGCAGTCGTTGGTTGGGTACTGGATAACTCTCCCGCCGCAAAAGCGGGCATCGAGCAAGGCGATCGCATCGTTACCATCGATGGCGAGCACAACCCGACTTGGGAAGATGTGCTGCTGAAGGTCATGATCAGCCCCAAGCAGCCGGTCAGCATCGCCATACAGCGTGGCAATACTTTCCTGGAGAAGCAAGTCAAGCCTGATGTCGAAACCGGCGATGATTACGGCAGCGTAGGCTGGTTGCCCGAGCAAAACGTCACGGTGACCGAATTGATGCCGGACATGCCTGCCGGCAAAGCCGGTATTCGGCTCAACGACCATATCGTGGCCATCAATGGCAGTCCAATGCGGTCGGTGTTCTCAATCATCCACTACCTGCAAGGGAACGGCGAGAAGCCCGTGGATGTCACGGTGGGGCGCGACGGAAAAGAGCTTCACTTCACCATGACTCCGGCGAAGAAGGAAGAGAACGGGCAGACCGGGTATCGCCTGGGCTTCGGAATTGCCGGCTACGTGAAGGTCGAGAAACTTCCTTTTGACAAAGCGCTAAGCATGTCGCTGCAGGAGAACAAACGTTATTCCCTGCTGATCGTGGATCTTGTACGAAAGATGCTTGAACATAAAGTCTCAATCAAGCAGATGGAAGGACCGATCGGGATCGCGCGGGCATCAGGCGACGCTGCCCGTCAGCCGGGCTGGACTCCGCTGCTGCAGTTGATGGCGATGATCAGCCTGAATCTGGGTATCTTCAATCTTCTTCCGATTCCGATTCTTGATGGCGGAATCATCTTGCTGTTGGTTATTGAGGCCCTGCTGCGACGTGATATCAGTATTCGCATCAAGGAGAGGATCTACCAGACCGCATTTGTGTTCCTGCTGCTCTTTGCGGCGGTTGTCATCTACAACGACCTGATGAAGGCACTGCCTGGCTTGGCGCAGCGGCTACCGTAAGGATTGTTGCAAGCGAAAAGAAAGGGGCGCCAATAGCGCCCCTTTTTCATTGCTCCCTCGTCGCAACTTAGTGCGGATGTGCGTCGGCAGTGGTCGTGCCCGCAGGGACATCTGCCTGGCCCTGTGCGAGGAATTCCTGGCAGCGCTTTAGCAGTGGAGCAGCTTCATCGACTCCCGAACTGAGCGCTTGCAGCAGGAGGCTTTGCGCCGCGGCATAGTTATGCGGAATCTGGCTTCCCTGCATGTAGAGAATGGCCTGATTCACCAGCGCACGAGTTGCGCCTTGCGCAGCGGCTTTCGAAAACCATCGCATCGCTTCCGTCTCATTCGCCTCGACACCCTGACCTAGCACGTACATGATCCCCAAATTGCGCTGGGCAACGGCGAAACCTTGCTCGGCGGCTTTGCGATACCATTCCACAGCCTGGCGATCGTCGTGGACCACGCCCTCACCGTGGTTGTACATGTATCCGATATTGCTCTGCGCCTGAGCGTTCCCTTGGCGCGCGGCAACCTCGTACCACTTCGCTGCCGCTGCAGGATCGCGCCCGACACCGCGGCCATCGCGATACAAATTACCCAGGTTACATTGCGACGGCGCGTAGCCTAAAGACGCGGCCTTCGCATACCAGCCAGCGGCTCCGGCAAGATCTTTCGTCACATCCTTGCCCTCTTCATACAGCACTCCGAGACGATGCTGCACTTCGACGTTTCCCTGCGCAGCGGCAACCCGATACCACTTTACCGCTTCGGTCATGTCCCGTTGGACGTGGATTCCCTCTTCGAAAGCGACACCCAACACGGCCGCCGCCGAGGCGTCGCCGCGTTGCGCCAGAGTTTCGAGCCCGCGAAAATCCTTATCGCTCAGCTTGCTTAATTGTTGTTTGGCCGTGCTGGCGGCATGAGCCGCAAGCGCCATCGGGAGGACAAACGCGCACAGAATCCCGACAAGATTTGCAACCGACGACCGCCCAAATCGACGAAACATATTCGCCCTCGTCGCTGCTCGCCGACGCTATCCTGTCGGCGAATTTTGGGCGCAAGTGTAGTCCTGTTGTGCGGGCAATACCAGAAAAATGTCGCTGGTTGTCGCTAAATCAGCATTTCGTCCCAGCGCTTTCGTGCAGGGATAGAGCGAAGATTTCGGACAAAGCAAAGGCTCCCGTTGCCGGGAGCCTGAAGCTGTCTCTTACTGATTACCCTATTGAAGCGATTGTGATCCGTCGCTACGCTTCAGAGTCGGGCGATCGTCGTCGCCAGAGCCGCTGCTGGATCCAGACTGGCTACCGCTACCGCTGCCGGTGCCATTTGTCGGGTTATCCGCAGTCGCACGTCGCAGTGTCGGGCGGTCCTTACTGTTGTCGTTCTGCACTTTGTGCCGGTTCTCGAGAGACGCCAGCCGCGATTTCACCTGCTCGAACTCCGAAGTATCCACGATGTATTCCGGACGCGCCGGCAGCACAGTCTGCATTTCCTTCTGTGCAGCAGCAACCCGGTCCGGCGTCATGGGGTGGGAAGCAAACGCCTTCGCCAAAGTGCCAGGCTTCTTTTTCTCCTGCGCCTCAATCTTCTCGAAGAACGAGATGAACGATTGCGGATCGTAGCCGGCCTTGTACATGTATTCCATGCCCAGGAAATCGGCCTCCGACTCAAACGTGCGAGAGAACTTCATAAACGTGAGCGGCACACCAATACCCATCGCCGCCTGTGTGCCTTCGTAAACGGCCCAGCCGCCTGGCACAAAGATCAGCGGGATGCTGGCCAGGTTGACGATGTTTCCGCGAGTCTGTTCGCGCGCTACGTGGCAGGCGGCAACGTGTCCAATCTCGTGCGCCATTACCCCGGCGAGTTCGGCTTCGTTATCGGCCGCCAGAATCAGGCCGGAATTCACATAGAAAAATCCGCCGGGAAGCGCGAATGCATTGATCTCGTCGGTATCGATGACCTTAATCGTGAAGGGCACCTTGGCATCGGAGTTCCGCACCAGGTTCTGGCCGACGCGGTTCACATATTCCGTGACCACAGGATCGCTTACCAGCTTGGCGCCGTGCTCCACCTGCTGCGAGTAGGAGCGGCCCATCGCCACCTGTTTTTCCAGCGAATACCAGTTCCCTACGCCCTCTTTGCAGCCCACGTTGCGATTACCGATCGCGTCGATATTGTCCATGGTGCTGGGCGACGGCGCATTCTTGCTCGGCTTCTCCGGCATGTACTGCCCGTCGGAGCCCGCGCTCTGCGTGGACGAACCCTGGCTGGACGTATCCTGGCCCGAAGCACTCGGCGTACTCGACCCCTGGGTGGACGAACCTTGGCTCTGGGCGACGCCCAACTGAGCCAACATCAGCGCCAACGCGCCAACACTGAGAAAACGGATTGCGGAACGCATGATGTACACCTTTTTTTACCCCACCAGCAGAAAGACGGACTCCGTCCCCGCGCCCTTATCCCAAGTATGAACCCTGTTCGGGATAAGTTGTTGTAGGCTACTGCCTTTATTGTCGTCCCGTTTGGACGCCAAGTCCATCGCTATATGGACGCTGTATATACTCAGATGTCACGTATTCACTAAGGTTTCCGGAAATCCGGGGTTCCGGGTTCCTTTTGTTTGGCCTGACGATCCCAAGCCCGCAGGGCGGCATAAACATAGCCCGGCACGCCAGTGCTGGGAAAACGCCATTCCGATCTTCAAGTCCGGTAGGACGACACAAAATTCTGTCGTCCCTACGGGACTTAGGTGTTGCTGCGCTTCGCGACCCAGGCTGACGTCCTGGGCTACGCTTATACCGCCCTTCGGGCTGAAGTGATAAACTTTCCCTAGACCTCTGTATGGCTCAAATTCAACGCAGGAAGTCCTATACTGCCACCATTGGCGGCGTTCGCGTCGGTAGTGATGCACCAATTGTGGTGCAATCCATGACCAATACCGATACCGCCGACATCGACGGCACCATCCGTCAGTGCATGGCCCTGGCTCGCGCCGGTTCCCAGTTGGTTCGCGTCACCGTCAACAACGATGCCGCCGCGCAAGCCGTACCGCATATTGTCGATGGCCTGGCCAAACTCGGAACGCCAGTACCCATCATCGGCGACTTTCACTACAACGGACACCTGCTGCTGAAGAAGTACCCGGCCTGCGCCCAGACACTGGCCAAGTACCGCATTAATCCCGGCAACGTCTCCATCGGCAAGAAAGATGACGACAACTTCCGCACCATGATCGAAGTCGCCATCGAGAACGACAAGCCGGTGCGCATCGGTGTCAACTGGGGCTCGCTCGATCAGCAACTGCTCACGCGCCTGATGGACGAGAACTCCAAGCTTGCCGAACCGAAGGACGCCCGCGACGTCACCATGGAAGCCATGGTGCAAAGCGCGCTGCGCTCTGCCGAACTGGCCGTCAGCTACGGCATGCGCAAAGAGCAAATCATCCTGAGCGCAAAAGTAAGCGGCGTACAGGACCTGATCGACGTCTACCGCGAGCTGGCACGCCGCTGCGAGTATCCCTTGCACCTCGGGCTGACCGAAGCGGGCATGGGAGCCAAAGGAATCGTCGGCAGCGCTGCGGCCTTGGCAGTCGTGCTGCAGGAAGGCATTGGCGACACCATCCGCGTCTCCCTGACGCCCGCGCCGAACGGCGATCGTACCGAAGAAGTCACCGTCGGCCAGCAGATTCTGCAGTCGATGGGCATTCGCAGCTTCACACCACAAGTCACCGCCTGCCCCGGCTGCGGCCGCACCACCAGCACCTTCTTTCAGGAGATGGCCGAACAGATCCAAGCCTACTTGCGCGAGCAGATGCCCGTCTGGAAGACGCGCTACTCCGGTGTGGAAGAGATGAAAGTCGCGGTGATGGGCTGCGTAGTCAACGGCCCGGGCGAATCGAAACACTCCAACATCGGCATCTCGCTGCCGGGAACGTTTGAAGAGCCGAAGGCGCCAGTCTATGTCGACGGCCGTCTGATGCTGACGCTCAAGGGCGATCACATCGTCGAGGAGTTCACCAAGATCCTCAACGACTACGTGGAATCGCACTACGAAAGTCAGCAATTAGCAATTAGTAGTTAGTAGTTAGCCGGGTCTCCTTTTTGGCGAGAGGGTAAAATCGCGTCGCGATGCGGCGCTACTGCCTGTTCCCAAGCACCGCCATGAGCTGCTTTGCCTCCTCTTCCATGTCGGCAGCGGTCAACTCGGCCAGCTGACGGTCGGGCCATTGCCGTTCCTGTTCCCGGGACGGCTTAACGGCCATGATGTGGCCCTGATAGAAGTCGTAATACATACCTTGCAGCCCAGAGAAGCTTCGCATCCGCCGGAGCAGCGGCTCGATGCCCGCTTCGACTTCCGGTGGCACCGCCGTTGAACGCGACAGCACAAACTGCCCCAGGATCAGCCGTGGACGAATTCCGGCCAGCACGTACAGGGCTTGCGGCCAGCCTGACGCCTCGGCATAGCCGACGATCTTCGACAGCACCGGCAAGTCTTGGCCCAAATTGCGCAGCGCGACCGCGTCCATCGCCGCCTGGTCGCCGAGCGCGCCGCGATAGCTTTCCAGTTCACTCGTGAACGTGCGAATGCAGCTCTCGACGGCCTCGTTCAATTTGCCGCCCTGCCCTACCAGCCGCGTTTGCAATTGCTGGATGTCCTCTTCAAGGTCTCTCAGGATCAAGAATTGGCGAACGTTCTTGACCAGGCTGAAAATGAGCCCCAGCACAGCAATGGCAAAGAGGGCGTCGAAGACGTATCTCATCGGCGGTTCTCCGGCGGCGAAGCATCGTGGCGACGCCGGATTCAGTATCGCCCGAGAACCGCTGCCGACGACAGCGCATTTGCCGCACGGCCGGTCCCCGTGTCTCGGGACTTTCGCGACATGGGAGTTCTGACCTTCAGCCTTCGCCACAGGTCTTGACCACATACCTCGGGTGCCCCATCCTCCCCGCCGCTTTTTGGGGGGCGGGTGGGATACGGACGTCCCAGCAATGACTTTGGACTTGGGCAGACCCCCCTCCCCCCGCTCCCCGTAAAATATTGAAAGCAAAGGCAGAATCCCCGCAAACCGTCCGCAAAATATTGATTTGTAAGGGGATACATTAAACAACATTGAGCGGTAGGCACTTAGCTGGTTCTGATCTCGATTCAGGGCGAGCGCGCGGTTACACCACCAACTGAACTTTCCAATCTAGTTTTCAAAGAGCGACCGCGTTTAGAGTTCACCCAGGCGGGTCGGACACACGTCGCCCAACTTATCAGGCTACTCTTTCGGCCGAAGCCGTCAAGATTACGAAAGTGCAGTTGCGGCGATTGCCCTTTCGTAACTAGCGATCAAATTTCCGATTTCGAACCGGACTTCTTCGTCCTCATCCGTTAGAGTGTGGCGAGCTCAACAAGTCCACTTCCACTCGCTCTCCCGGCCATCTAGTATCGCGATGTGTTCTTTTTCGTTCCTCCATCCGAGACCCGGATCAAGCAATTTCTCGTCGATGCCCGTGAATCCCGGCACAGCTATTCTGAGACCGGTGCGACCTCGGGACTGATCCCGCCGCTCTACACCACGGACCACAACCGCGTGCTGCTCGGCACAGGATCGCGCGCATGGACTGCGGCGGTGGAGGCGATCAGGACGTGGGAGATGTTCAATCTGGATTGGGTATATCTCTACTGGCCGTCGACGTCGATCATCCCCGGCGAGAACGTCGCGGTACTTGCGAGGTTTTTTAACTGCTATTGGCTGAACGCCTGCCGCATCGTCTACACCATCGATGAAGACGGTCCGGTGAAACGCTTCGGCTTCGCCTATGGCACCCTCGAAGACCACGCGGAGTCTGGTGAAGAACGCTTTCTGGTCGAGTGGAATCGCAACACCGACGAGGTCTGGTACGACCTGCTGGCCTTTTCCCGGCCCAACCAATTTCTCTCGCGCATGGGATATCCGTTCACCCGGCGGGCGCAGAAAAAGTTTGCGGCTGACTCTAAAGCGGCTATGGTCAGAGCGGTTGCCGCAAGCAGCGCCTGACCATCAGGAGTACGTCTGCCCCATGTCTCGCTCCTTTCGAGATTTGGCTTTTGATATTCGCTGCTTTGCGGTTCATCTCACCGAAACCACGAAGTACTTCACCATTCTCGTTCGGCCTTCTGTGACCGTCGCACTCCTTCTAGCTCATTGACAAACACCTGACATCTCATCCACATCCTCATCACATATCGCGTTTCCAGCGCCTCTACTGTGATCTTACGGTCCAGCCAGCCAAGTCTATCTGGACAAATGGAGGAGCAATCATGAATAGGGAAGACAACATTCTCACGCGTCCGGTCGATCGCCGGTCATTCATCAAGAAAAGCGCCATGTTCGCCGGAGCAGCGACCGTAGGTGCTGGCCTGCTGACTCATGGGCTCGCCGCCTTTAGTCAGGAAAGCAGTGGCAGCCTCAACCAGGGAGATATCTCGATTCTCCAATTTCTGGCCGCCGCCGAGCTCATCGAGAGCGATTTGTGGCAACAGTATGCGGAACTCGGCGGCATCGGCAACAATCCCCCGATCGAGGTCGACCCCAACCAGTCGCTGAACAACTACCAGATTGCGCTGTCGAACCTGGATAGCGATGCACCGCAGTACATCAGCAGCAACACGCTAGACGAAGTCAGCCACGCAACCTTCCTGAACGCCTACCTGGAATCGAAGGGCGCCGATCCCGTGAATCTGGACAAGTTCCGCACGCTGCAGGGCAGCAAGGCCGGACCGGCAACCAATCGCGGCCGGCTCACGAACCTCACACAGCTCAATGTAGACACAAGCTGGTACGTCCGGTACCGCAGCAATACTAATCCTGATTTTGGCGCAACCTTTCCGCAGGCGATCACGCTAAACAATGTGACGGCCATCCCACGTACTGACGCAGACTTCGAAGGCCCACCGTTCCCGAACGCGACCAGGGTTCCCGGCAACGTGCACATCCAAGCGATCGCCAACGTCGCGGCCTTTCACTTCGGATTCATCGAGCAGGGCGGCTCGAGCCTCTACGCCGCTCTGAGCCAAAAGGTCAGCAGCCTGGAAGTGCTGAAGATCACGCTGGGCATCGGAGGAGATGAAGTCGCACACTTCCTGGAGTGGGTGGATTTCGCCGGCAACGGCGTACAGTCTCCGGTCGCGCCATTCACTGATCCCATCAGCAAGTTAAAGTTCCCCAACTTCTTTAACCCGCTGAACCCGCAAATTCAGCCCAGCCTAATCTTCCCGGTACCGGCACAGTTCATTAGTCCGGACTTGCCGCTCTGCGCAGCCATTCGTCCGAGCAGCGATCAATTCGCGGGCGCCCAGGCGGCGGTGCAGAGCTTCACCGCGGACGGACTGTTCATCGGCCAATCGCCGGAGTTCCTCAGCTTGCTGAGTCAACTCGCGACGGCTGCGGATGCTGCCACTCGTCAGTTGTAATTCCGCGGAGGTGAACGCGGTGCGAGCCGACAGGGTTCGCGGAGGCGCCAGGTGCCATACACCTGATCAACCTGCAACCCTGTCCTCGTCTTACGAAATCAATCTTTGAGACTTACCAGGAGCTCTTATGTTCGAAGGTCTATTTCAGCCAATGCATCTCGTGGTCGTTCTGTTTATCGCTTTGCTGGTCTTCGGACCAAAGAAGTTGCCGGAGTTGGGCAAGGGTCTGGGCGACGGTATCCGTAGCTTCAAAGACTCCATGCGCCAGAAAGAGGAAGAGCCATCTCACGTGCAAACGGAGGAAAAAAGCATTAGCGGATGAGCCAGAAAGTTAATGCGGAGGTGGTGCCGTGCTCCCCGTTTAAGCACAATTTGATCGGGCATCTTCTCTCCCCCTGTACAATCCTTCTGTCATTCCAAACCCACGATCTCGGGGAGCAACCTTGAAACGATTCGCGATGGTGTTGGTGGTCCTGTTGTCCGCATGCGCGGTTGGCAATTGCGGGAACACCAAACTGGTGGCCAGCGTTACCAATCCCACCTACGCAGGACAGCACTTCAAGAGAGTGCTGGTCATCGGGATGAGCGACCACATGGGCATCCGCCTGGACTTTGAGGACGCCATGGCTGCGCGGCTGAAGCAGGACGGCGTACATGCCATTCCCGGCCACAATATCCTGCTGCGGCCCAAGGGGACAAAGATGGACCCCGACTATCTGAAGGCGCAGATCAAGGAGCACCAGATCGACGCCATCGTGGTGTCGCGGCTGGTCAGCGTGAAGAACGATGTCACCTACATTCCCGGCCAGGCCTACGTAGTTCCCTACCCGTACTACAACTCGTTCTATGGTTACTACGGGCAGGCTTATAGCCAGGTCTATACGCCCGGATATCTGCAGGAGGACAAGACGGCGCGCGTCGAGACAAACATCTACGGAACATCAACGCCCGATGGCGAATTCGTCTGGACGGGCATCAGCGACACCTTCAACCCCAACCCCAAGAAGGCGGAGAAGACAATTAACGCCGTCGTCGACGTGATGGTGAAGGACATGGAGAAGCAGGGGATCTTCTAGTTCCATCCTTCTAGTTCTATCTTCATAGTTCTGTCTTCAAGACAACGCTTCCTCAATGAGAAGTATGTCATCCGTCTGACCTTGGCCGACGACCGATAGCCGATAGCTATTGTCTACGGAAAGCTGATCTTCAGAATTTGTCCATTTGTGCCAACGGCCCAGCCGTTTTGCGCATTGGCGAACGCCACTCCCCAATATCCGTTCACGCCGCTCAGTGCGTTCCAGGTAACTCCTTCATCGGGAGTCCAGGCAGCGCCGCCGGTGTTGGCGACAACCACGACGGTCTGGGTGTAATCCTCGCCGCGGACTTTCTTGCTGCGGCTCTTCTGCTGGCCTCCCACGCCGGTGGTGTTCGCCAGGTAGGACGCGCAGAAGATCGCGCCCGTCACGGGAGGACGGTTGGTCAGCGCCCAGGTCTGGCCGCCATCATGCGAGCTGGCAAATTGAGCAGCCGTCGCAGTGTTGCCGGGAGCCAAGTCGCCGCCTCCCAGTATTCCATTTGAGGCGTCACGGAACGCCACGGAGAATCCTCCCGCGCTGGGCGAGCTGTGCAACGGCGTGTTGTAGGCCGTCCAGGTGTTGCCGCCGTCGGTGGTAGCCAGGATGCGAGCAATCGACGAACCGCCGGTGGTAATCCAGGCGTTGTTCTGGCCTTGCGTGGCGATGCAGGTTCCGCTGGAAGAAAACGATGCTTCGCCGGACAGCGCCGGGGGCATGTTGCTGGAGATGCTCTGCCAGGTCACGCCGTCGGTGGTGCGCTCGTCCGGAAAGACGCCGTTGACCGAATCACTGTGCGCGACGCCGCGTGTCGGCGTCCAGAAGGCAAAGCAATCGTAGAAAGCGCCCACCAGCTGATTCTGAAATTGCTGTGTCCAGGTCGAGCCGCCGTCGGTGGTCTTGTAAATGGCGAAGTCGGTGGGAAGATTTCCGATCGAGAGCACGTACGCCACCTGTGCACTCACACCCTGAACGTCGCGAAGCTGAATGTCGCCGGCGTTGGAGGTCGGCACTACGCCGGACCGCCAGGTGTTGCCGCCGTCGGTGGTGACGACGTACGTGCTGCCGGTTCCAACAGCCCAAACGGTATTCTCATCCACCGGACTGACCGCAATCAGCAAAGCGGTGGTATTGCTATTTTGCGGGGTGAGCGTTGGTCCCGTCGGCGCGGGCTTCTGCGCCATAAGGGATGAGCAGGCGACAATGACGAGCAGAAAACAGGCTGGGAAACGTTTCGACATGATAATCCTCTCCGAAACGATCGAAGGTCTCAATGCAGCGGAGTATAGGACGCGGATTTCAGCAGTGTCAAACCCAGTGCTGCTCCCCGACTTGCGGGGGTGTCGGGCGACATGTCACCCTAACTTCGCCGATGCCATCCGTCACCGACAACGAAACGAAGCGTCCGACGGCTTCACGCCGCACGAAGATCGCGCTGATCGTTGCCGGCGTGATCATTCTCCTTCCGGGATTGGTGACGGCGGTACTCTACTCTCGTCATCGCGGCGCAGCCATCGCGGCAGAGAAACAGCGTGCATCCGGGCCACCCGATCTCAGAACTGACGACATCGAGCAGAAGCTGCTGGCGACGGGCGATCTCAATGGAGCGGCTGAGGCTTACCGTCAGCTCGTCGCCAGCGGTTCACAGGACTATCGCGTGAATGACAACCTCGGGGTTGTCTATGCTCGTCTCGGCCGATATGACAAGGCCATCGCGTGTGCGCGCGAGGCCGTCAAGCTCGCTCCTGATTCCGTCAGTCCATACGGGAACCTCGCGATCGACCTGATGGCACGCCAGCAGCCTGAAGATGCGCACGATACGGTTCGCCGGGCGATGAGCAGCGGCATGGACAATCTGCGCTTCCACAGCGCCTTGTACGCGTTGGCGTTCCTTTCGCCGGCTGGCCCTGACAAGCCGGCGATGGCTGACCAGTTGCAATGGTTCGCGCGACGTCCGAAATATGAGAGCTACGGTTTAATGCTGGCGTCGAACACGGAGGCCTTCGGTGGACATGTGGCGAGGGCGCGCGATCTGGCGGCGCGCGCGGTGGACACGGCTAGCCAGGGCGAACGGGCGGACTTGCCGGGTGCGTGGGCCGAGAGCGCTGCGCTTCGCGAGGCAGCGTTCGGCGACACCGACGACGCCCGCAAGCTGGCACAAGCCGGCCTGAAGCTTGCGCATGCAGGTCCGGAAGCCGAAGCTCAGGCGGCATTGACTTTTGCTCTTATTGGCGACGCTGGCCGCTCTGAAGCTCTGGCGCGGGACGTCAACAAGCGATTCCCTGCCGATACGCAATTGCAATCGGTATGGTTGCCGGCGGTTCAAGCGGAACTGGCGCTGCTTAAGAAAAATCCGGATAAAGCCATCAACGACTTGGCTCCTGCAGTCGCACTCGAACTCGGAGAAAGCACATTTGGACCGAATCCTTCCTGCCTTTATTCGACGTATCTGCGCGGGCAGGCTTATCTGGCCGATGAGAAAGGGACGGCGGCGGCAACGGAATTTCAGAAGATCATCGACCACGATGGGGTCGTCTGGAATTGCTGGACAGGAGCGCTGGCGCATCTCGGCCTGGCCCGGGCGTATGTTCTGCAAGCGCAAGAGGCCGAGGGCCAGGATGTCGACGAGATCCGCTTAAAGGCGCTGATGGCCTACAAGGATTTTCTCCGACTGTGGAAGGACGCCGATCCCGCCATTCCGGTTCTAACGCAGGCTAAGGACGAACTCGCAAACATGCAGTAGAAAGCCTCTCCGCGAATTCGAGAGCGCAACGTCGTGCCGCATCCCTCTGTTATTCTGCTCGCTGGGCATGCATCCCATCCTAACCAGCATTCTGCTTGGATTGACCGCGGCCGGCGCCAACATCTTTGGCGGTGCGGTGATCGTACAGAAGGACTGGGGACGCGCCTACCTGCGCTACTTTGTAGCGCTGGGCGCGGGATTTATGCTGGCCACGGCGCTGGTCGAGATGGTGCCGGAGAGCCTGTCGCTGGCCGGCCGTAAAGGCGCGCTTCTGGTGCTCGGCGGCTATCTGCTGGTGCATTTCTTCGAGCACACCATCACGCCCCACTTCCACTATGGCGAGGAGACACACTCGGACGAATACCTGCATTCGCACCGCCGTGTCTCGATCCTGTTCGGCCTGATGATCCATACTTTTTTCGACGGCATCGCCATCACGGCAGGCTTTCTGGTTTCTCCGTGGCTGGGATGGGTCATCTTCCTTGCCGTCTTTCTGCATAAGATTCCCGAAGGCTTCACGGTGACGTCGGTGATGCTGGCCAGCGGTCTGAGCCGGGGTCGCTCGTGGTTCGCTTCGGTCCTACTCGGCATAGCCACGTTGGCCGGTGTCTTGACGATGGCAATTGGCCAGCACGCGGTCAGCTATGGTCTGCCCATAGCCGCCGGAGTGACGATCTACGTTGCGGCCTCGGATCTGATTCCGGAGGTTAATCGCGAACCTGGCGTGAAGATGGCAATCGTCGTTTTCATCGGCGTCGCGGTGCTGTTCCTGCTGGATCACCTCGCGCGACTATAGCCGGATACAAGAGTCGTCTAACGTAGAGGTAACGCTGCTACACTGTCCCACATGTGGCGCAGCAAACTGTCGCTTGCTTCCTTGCTCATCATTAGCTGTCTTCTATCGGGAAATGCATTTGCCAAGCACCGCAGCAATTCCGCGGACAGCACTCCTGGACAATTCGACTATTATTTATTGACGCTTTCCTGGGCGCCGGAGTTCTGCGCCACGCATGGCAGCAGCAAGTCTTCCAGCGAATGCGATCCAACGCATCACTTCGGCTTCGTGGTGCATGGCTTGTGGCCGGAGAACGATGACGGTTCCTATCCGCAGCATTGCGCTGCCGCCCAGCCAGTATCGCAGGATACGGTGCGACAAATGCTTCCTCTCATGCCCGACCGCGGCCTGATTCAGCACGAGTGGGCCACGCATGGAACATGCAGCGGACTGGACACCCAAACCTATTTCGGCGACATCACAAAAGCTTTTAAGCAACTGCAAGTCCCGCCCGAGTATCGCAATCCGTCGCAGGCCGTAAGCGCGAGTCCGTCGCAGATTGAACAACAATTTGCAGCGGCCAACAAGGCGCCGAGTTCATCGTTTCGAGTGTCGTGCAGTGGCTCGGAATTTGTGGCCGTCGAAGTTTGCCTGACGAAAGATCTGCAATACCGGCAATGCGGCTCAGGAGTGCGGGAGTGCCGCTCGCCACAAGTTACCTTCCAACCTGTGCCCTGAAGACCAGGTAGAAATGGCAGGTCGGTTGGGATCGAATCAGCGTCACTCTCCCAGGAGCACTGACATCTTCCAGGAGCGGAGACTCTTCCCTCTGCGTCGCGGACCCTTTTTCCTATCTGGTCGTCCCGCTCTCGGGAAGAACCGCGGCAGGCCATCCACTCGGTTTGGGTGGCTGCGTCAGCACTGGCGGGCACATCGAATCCGAGCAGTAGCAAGCGCGCTAACTGATTGAAGAAATGGTAGGCCCGGCTGGGATCGAACCAGCAACCCTCAGCTTAGAAGGCTGATGCTCTATCCAATTGAGCTACGGGCCCAGAGGCACGATGACGCGCGCTCAACCATTATCGCAAACTCGCACTTGATTTCCGAGCCTCCGCTGGACCGCAACCTGGTTTCGTACACCAATCGTTAACCTTTCCATCTTCATGAACATCTGATGAGCCCGGCCAAAGGGGCGTGTTGACTGCATGCTAGAATTGCGGTGTTCGCTCCCGCCCGTACCTCAATGAGTTAAAACATGGCCCCAGAGTTCAGATACCGGTATGTCGATTTTGGGACGTCTTTCAAAGGAGACGCTCGGAACCGCGCTGCCGGCAACGCCACTGAGTCTCCGGGGACCTTGTTTGCTAATGAACTGTCAATCGACGTCGGGGGCACTTGCTGGGGCATTAACGAACCGCTGGCGGTCATCGATCATCATTTTCTTCGCGACGCGCAGTTCCCTTGCGCCGCAGCCGCAGTGCTGCACAAGAGCGGCCTGATTCGCCAGCGATTCGGAAGCCAACAAGGCGTGGTCTGGCTAGTCACGCATACCGAGCCCGACTTTGACGCTTTCTGTTCCATGTTTCTGGCGCGTTGGATCATCGAGGATGCGAGTGCGACAGCCGATTGGGAAGCTTGCGGACTGCATCCCGAAGGCTGGCTAGACTTGCCGACTCGCAGGAGGATCGATTGGTTTAGCCCTGATCTCGCTTGTATGCCGCCCGAACATCGCTGGGCGTTCCGCCTTGCCAGCTACGCGTCAGTACTTGAAACGCGTCATCGGGTGTCTTGTCCGCGGGAACGCTCCTTGCGTTCGATCCTGTACGCGGCCCTGAAACGTGGCCGGAACTATCTGGATTCGACCAGCGGCGCCACCGAGTTTTTCGGCGAAGTCCGTGCCGTGCTTGAACAGCAGCAACTCAATCCCGTCTTCGATTCGGTGCTGGAGGGCAACGCAGTCTTTGCCCCGGAGCTTGCGATGCTGGATCGCGAAACGGAAGCCTATCAACGCGACATGCTGCGCGCGCGGCGTTCGACCGTCTATTTGCCGGAATCCGAGGCGCCTACGCCGGACTTTTTCAAGCACCCAAGACAGCTCGGATTTCACGACCAGCGTAGCGCGTCCGACGCTGATGCCGAGCATCTTCTGCTCGCCGATACGTTTCGCATTCCGACTGACGGTATTTACCTGCGCGATCCGGAGTGCCTCTTGTTCAAGGAGTGGGCGCGCCTCGATCTGGAGAATTCTGCGCTAGGCGCGGGTTTCGAGTTCACGGCGATTGCGGTCTCGAATGGCCGTCCCCAGGGTGAAGCGAACAAGACGGATTATCGATTTTCCATCGATCCCGAGCGAGCGAACGGCCGTCATCTTTACACTGTATGGTCCAGGCTGCAAACCGAAGAAGTGGAGGCGCTGAAGGATCATCAGCGCGATGTGATGGCAGCGTCGGAGTCGGCACGGCGTGGATCGGCCCGAGGCACGGCCACGCTGGAGAGCCTCCTTTCGGATCCATGGGTCGGCGGGCAGAACCAGTTCGGCACCACAGTCGCTACCCCGCATCGCGGCACCTTGATCGGGCCGCCCGGTACGCGCAGCGACCTTCGTGACGACCCTGTCTCGGAGGCGGTTCGCACTGAGCTGGAGGGATCGATTTATTCCGCCGCGTCGCTGGTAGCTGGTCCGCAGGTCACGGTCTTCGACTTCGCGGGATCGAAAGAAGGCGTTGATATTGAGCCGCGGCAGTATACGTTGAACGCGCCATTAAATATTCCCGCTTCTCCTGAAACTTATTTTCGATTCGCCAATATTCCACTGCGCGCCGACGTACCACTGACCAGCCCGAACTTGACGTTGCAGATTGGCGAAACGCTCTGGCAAGTGCTGTATCCCGAGATGCCGGGATCGATCCCATCAGATTTCGCTGAGCGCCATCTTTGCGTGAGTGCCGGCTCAGTTGGAGTTTGGGGAGACCGCGGCATAGCCATCGCACAGAAGCGCGACTTCGCGGCCGGCGCCAGCGCGCCCGACCGTCAGGCATCCGAGCTTCGCGATGACTTTGCGGCGCTGGTGTCGTTGGCACGCGATGTCGATCGCTTGACCGCAGACTGGAACCGGCTCAACGACAATCCGCCAGCAAGCGCGGACTTGGCTTCCCTTCCCGAACACAAAATCGACATAAGGGGACTGCAAGTGATCGCCACCAACGGCGAGGAGCTTGCGCGGCGTGCGGCGCAGGTCAAGCACTCGCTCACCTTGCCGGATCGCGACCTCTTCCGCCGCTTCTATGAGGCTATCAACGTCGATCAGTTGCTGGAAACTTTGCGTGACCTGACGCATGCCGCGGCGGAGCATCTGCGTCGCCATCAACTGGCGGAGCAGGCCAGCCAGATGGAGGCACGGTCCGATGCCGTGGCTCGAGTGCAAAGCAAGCTGGAATGGCTGGAAGTTTTTATCGTGGGATTCTTCGCCGTCGGCATCATCGACGTCATCACCCGGCATGTGAATCTGGGTGAGGAAGCCGAGAACGCCCTGGTGCTGCTGGGCGGACCGCTGTTCATTGGTTTTACGGCGTGGATCCTCAAGCCATGGCGGCGAAAAAGGAGTGCTACGGAAGACCGTATCGGCAGGCCGGCTTGGATCCTGATTGCCGTAGCTGTGGCCTGTGTAATCGCATGGTTGGCCGGATTGGCCCATGTCTGGACGAAGTAACAGACGCGCGCGGCTGCCTCCGCCCACCTCCGCAACCCTTAAGACTCATGCTTCTCCCAACTGGACTTCTGGCCGGTGTAGCGCAGCCTGCTCCGCGTTCGCGAATGTAGAGCGTATGTCGGCGTAGAGCGGAGCGACGATGGACGCGAGATTCTGGGTGAGAGTAATCATGTCTGCGAGTGGCGGCGGAATCACGCCCCCGGATTGAACGTACTGCTGCTCGATGACCTCCCGCAGATGATTGGCAGAGCTTTGAATGTCAGCATCCGCCGGAGGCACCTTCCCACTAACTTCATCGGACATAGCCCGAGTGATGGCGGCCAGATCTTCTTCGAAAGCGGTCTGCGCCGTCGCGACAGGCGGCGGCAGTACCTCCGTCGATCCCATGCGGAACAGATATTGCAGGTAAGTAATTTGCACCTGCAGCAGAATGCCAAGGGTCGGCTGCCAACGCCTGATGTCGTCGCGAATTTTCAGTTTCCGTTGCCGCGTCGGCCCAAACTCAAAGACCACGGCATCCGCCTGCGCCTTTACCGCATTGAACCCCTCGTTGATCCGATCCTTCAGTTCGGCGGCATACCTCAACGCATCTTTGGGGTTCTGTTGGCGGCAGAGTTCGATCAATTCGCCCAGTAAGCGCAGGTTGCGTGCGAACTGGTCTTCCATTTCCTGTAACGCGTCTCTCACCCACAGGCGATCGAACACCAGCCACATGCACAGCAAGCCCAGCAGCACTCCCACCACGCGATCGCGTGCGATAGACAACGAAGACTGGATGGCGAATTCCTGCAGGTTGATTAGATAGAAAGCCAGAGCGAGTTGCAGCCCGAGGTAAGAGAGCTTGGCGCTGGACGTCCCGATCCAGGCCGATATGGCAGTTACTACCGCGAAGAGGATCGCAAATCCCGTAATCGAATCGAGATGAGGAAGCACGAACACCTGGGCGCCCATGCCAAAGACGAAGCCACCGATAATCGCTCCACCGAGTCGGAGGAATTGCTTCTGCCGCGATGCTCCGATCGTGGTTAGCGCCGTAATAATGCAGGTCGCAATCGAGGTACTGAGCCCGGGCCAGTCGAGCGCCGTATAAACCACATAAGAGAGCAGAGTCGCGAGCATGCCGCGGATGGCGAACTTCAAATGGTCGGGATTGGAAAATGCATCCGCAACAAAAATGCGCTGATGTTCCTCTTCAATGGGTACTGGAATCGGCAAATCCGAAATGCCGTCAGAACCGGCAAAAGCGTGCGAAATGAGCGCAACCGTTCGTTCCATCTCCGGCAGCAGGGGCAGCTCGGACGGTCCCAGCTCCGACGAAATCGCAAGCGCTCTGGGGAGTTGTCGGCGTCGTAAATCGCTTTCGAGTTCTTCGATCTGCTGTGCCAGCCGCGCACAGCGCTCGCAGTCTGACGGTTTGGCTGGAGAATAATGAGTTGAGCGAACGATTTGTAAGCTCGCCGCGAGGTCCATCAGCCGTCCCAGCAGCGCGACCGCAGCGTTCATCTGCACGACGAACTCGGGCGCGTACCCGGAGCGCACCAGAATGCGGCGCAGGCGCGAAGTACCTACGCTCGAATACAGCGCGATTTCCTTTTGGAATTTGAAATCTCCCTGCCCTTTGGCAATCTGGCGCAGGAGAATCGCGACAGACTCCAGCCGGCTCTCGATTCCCTCCGTGAGATCGGTAACGGGATGCACGCGCCGAAAGATGTACTCGACGGCTACGGTTACGGCGGTTCCGAGGACGACTGAAAAACCCAGCCAGAGCGTGTTTTCCGTGCGCTGATTCACAGTTAGGTAGGTTTCATCCCACAGCGGAATCGCGCCCGCAAGGGTGAAGCCAAAACCGATCGCAGTGACGTAGTCGGGAACAATGCGAATGAGATAGAAGGCCAGCAAAAGCGAGATTGCAATCCAAAGAAAATGCGTCAGAGGATCGTCAATCATGATCATGACGCTAATGATGGTGTAGACGGTGGCAAGGGCGTAGGAGATCGTCGTTCGGATGCCGGAGCGCAAAGTTACTGTCGGGTTCTCCCGGCTAAGTAACATGGTGTAAATGGCGCCGAGAAATCCATACGGAATGCGGAAGGTCATCACGATGACCATGACGATGGTGGCTGCAATGGTCATGCGAGCTACCACCCAGGTGCGCCCGGGATATGGCGTGAGTTCGTTCTTGAGGAATTGCCAGAACCACACTCCGGCTTCGTCCAGCGAATTGCCGGAGGCGACAGCAGGCAGCGCTTGATCCTGGGACGACATGCTATTGACCTGGCCGCATGACGACGACCGCCGACTCGCTGAGGCGGAACGGCTCCGTCTCCGGCGCCTGGATGCGGACCCGCACGGGATAACGCGTGGCCAAATGCACCCAATTCAGCGAGCGCTGCACGTCGGGCAGTCCCGGTCCAAAGGTTCCGACCAGAGTGGAATCAGGCTGAACACCGAATCCGACGCTATCGACAATGCCCTCATAGCGCACGTTGGGACGCGAGAGCACATAGACGTAAGCGTGCATTCCCGGCTTCACATGACGAAGCTGGGTCTCGCGAAAGTTCGCCACGGCCCACCAGACGCGCGTGTCGATGAGAGTAAACACTTGCTGACCGGTGTGCGCGTAAGCACCTTGCGAAATCGTGAGGTTGGTGACCCGGGCATCAAACGGCGCATAGATGCGAGTATTGTTCAGGTTGTATTCGGCGGTGCGAATGTTCGCGGCTTTGCCTTCGCGTTGCGCGGTCAGCGGCTCCAGCGTCAAAACGCTATGCTGGGACTGCGACAACTGGGCATGACTCTGCAGGCGCGCTGCCTTTGTCTGTTCGTATTGCGCCCGAGCCGACAATACCTGCGCCTGCGCTAACGCCACTTGCGAACGCGCTTGATCGACGGCTTGCTGCCGGGCGGTCACGGCGGTGCGTGCCTGATCTACCTGATCGACGGTAACGAATTGCTTGGCCAGCAGAGGCTCGATCCGATGGAAGTTATTCGTCGTGTAGAGCAGCTCGGCTTGCGCGCGATCCAGTTCCGCCTGCGCGCTGGCAACATTGGCCTGCGCCTCGTTGACGGCCGACGCGGCGCGATCCACATTCGCCGCAGCACTTTCCGTATTCGCTTGCGCGGCGCCTACCGCGCTCTGCTGGGATGCGATGGTGCGAGTCTCGTCTACGATCTGGCCTTCCAGCGTGCCCAAGTCAGACTTCGCCCGCTGCAAAGAATATTCGTACGGACGGGGGTCAATCTCAAACAATAGGCCGCCCTGCTTGATGAATGCATTGTCCTGCACAGCAAGAGTGGTAATGGGGCCATCGACCTGGGGAGCGATCCCGATGAAATTGGCGAAGACTTCGGCATCGTCGGTACGCGGATAAAGCGTAGTAATTTCGACGACGATGAGGCCGGTGACCAGCGCAGCAACCATTACCGCGATGCTCACAATTCTTCCCAGGCGTTTGCGCTGATCGGGAGTGGCAGTTTCAGGCATCGATATCGTTTCCTCGACTCAGCTGAAGAACAGCAACCACAGCGTGAATGTAAAAAATGCTGCCATGCAGGGATACACCACAATCAGCGGCGATAACTCCTTCTCAAAATCAATACGCATAAAGAAGATTCGCACTGCGACCGTCAGCACAATGCCGATCACTCCGCACAGGATCCAAGCGGGAAAAAACGATCCCAGCAGGTTGAAAGTTGGCGCTCGCGAGCATCCCGTAGCTGTCAGCACCAATGCCGCACAGGCGCCACTGGCCACGAACCTGATGCTCGGATTTGTTGACGCTCGCAATCTCGTCTTGACCTTATGGGGTCTTAGCATAAAGTAGATCGCCAGTCTGGAACGATAAAGCGGCCAAACCTGTCAGAAGTTGGGTGCGCGCGGTGACATCGGCGGTGCGGGCGTCCGCCAGCGTCTTCTGCGCCGAAACCACATCGATCTGGCTGCGCACGCCGTAGTTGTAAGACTCGAGCGCGGCATTGTACGACTCGGTTGCCGACTCCAGCAGCGCCGCGGCCGCTTTCTGTTGCCGCAGAGCTGTTCGGGCAGTCGAATATGCCGCCCACACTTGGTTTTCCACCTGATCGCGGATGGTGTCCACACTTGCGGCGGCCTGTTTCTTGTTCGCCTCAGCCCGGGCCACTCGGTTCTCTCTGGCCAAGCCGTCGAACAATGTCCACGTCAAGCTGAGCTGAGCGTTCCAGGTCTCTTGCGTCGGTGAGTAGACACCCGGCAGTTGTTCCTGCTCTCCATACGAATGGGCCAAGCCAGCCTGGCCGTCGAGACTCAGGGTCGGAAAGTAGGCCCGGTGGGCTGCCTTGACCTCGGCACCGGCGGCCCGCAGTTCGGCCACGCGCTGCAGCAGGTCAGGGCGCTTCGCCAACGCCTTATCGATCGAGGCCTCGACCGTGTCAGCAATACTGTCGGGCATCTTAATGTTCTGAATGCTTTCCACTTCAAACTGTGTTGTGGGTGAGAGGCCCAGGGCATTCGCCAGATCTCCGTGCGCAATTTCGACAGCGCCAATCGCCGCCTGCAGATCGTAGTCCGCTTGCGCGGCAGCGCTGCGGGATTCCAGCACGTCAGGCAGCGTCGCCAGTCCATTCTGAAGCCGGGCTTCGGCGGCGGCGAGCACGGTTTGCGCATTCTTCAAGTTCGCGTCGGCCGCTTCCTGCAACCCTTTGGTGTCGAGCAAACGGTAATAAGTCTGCATGACCTGGAAAATTACATTGCGGTGCGTGTCGTTGAATTGAAAATTGGCAGCCAGCAGATTGCTGCGACTGATGTCGATTTCCTGGGTTCGGCGGCCGAAGTCAAACACAATGTAGTCGAGAATGAAGACGGGAGAAAAAGTTTCCACCGTCTGCCGTTGAAAGATGGGTCCGAAGAAAATGTCGTTCCGGGTACTGCCTGCCAGCGCTGCCGCTGCCATGGTGGGATACAGAGTGGACTTGCTGATACCGAGATCCGCGGCTCTGGCCCGCGCGTTTTCCCACGCAACCCTGGTCTGCGGATTATTCTGCTCGGCAACGTTCACCAGCTCGGATAGCGTATAAATCTTCGCGCTATCCAATGTCACGAGCGGATTTGGCCTGGGAGGCGCTTTCAGCTGTTGCGCCGGCGGCCCCAAATCCCAGGGATGGTCAGGGGCGGAAGGCGCCTTTTGAGCGCAAGCGATGCCTTCCCCAACCAGCATGCAGAACATGATAAGTGTCCATCCACGCAAGCGAGACATTCGTTAGTCACAGCGCCGAACCGGCGGCCATTCCTGAAAATCAGTGGATGATAGCACGAGAAAATCCACCTACACCTGATTCTGTTCGAGCCTACGTCTCTGCTTTCGCAGGCTCTGCTGTTCGATAGAGCAACCCACTTCGCCGCACAGAGCGTGCGAGTCCTGCATTCCAGGGCAACGACTGTTTCTGCCGCAGCGAAAGGGGTACAGGAATTCTACCCACAAAGCAGGAAAGAAGCACTTAGTCTTTCGCCTCGAAGATTGCCCGGGAGATTGGCGAGTCTGCTGCCAGATTATGAGCGGTGAATGACGGCCCAGTGTGGCGACTGAGCTGCGGCACAAAATTATCGGCGAGGCGGCCTCATACTGGGATCAACTCGGCTTGGGAGATCGGCACCACCTCGACGGTCGTGCGCAGTTCCGCGCTTAGCTTCACCATCGCGCCTACCGAGCAGTATTTCTCTTCCGACAGGCGGACGGCGTCTTCTACCGCCTGGCGGGAGACGTCGACTCCGGTAACAAGATGGTGGATGCGAACCTGCGTAAAAACTTGCGGCGGAGTTGGGGACTGATCGGCTTCGACCCTAACTTCGTATCCGGTAACCTGCTCGCGCTTTTTGCGCAGGATATTGATGACATCGAAGGCGGTGCAACCGGCCAAGGCAATGGCTACCAGTTCTATGGGCTTGGCGCCGGTATTGCCGCTGGAATCATCGAGGATGATGTGGTGTCCGGTGCCACTGGTAGCAATGAACTGCCTATGGGTGCCGACCGGATGACTCAAGGTAACTGTTGCGGAAATCACGCCGTCTCCGTGTCGCCGAGACTCGACGCTGACCTCGGCAAGCTATTACAACAAGCTAAACAAAGAAGCGCAGTGATAGCTGGGGCGTTCAAGGCGTATTTCTTGAGGATTCCCAAAATGGAAAACCGCCCGCTTGTTCCCATCAGTTGCTTCGTGGAGGATAGGATGGTCCGTGAGTTGGCAAATGTTATGGCAAGTCCAAGTCCAGCGCGTAGATTTCGAAGGTGCAACTGCCGAACGGTCCAGTAAGTGATTGATTGTTTTGGCGTCCCCGACGGGATTTGAACCCGTGTTACCGCCGTGAAAGGGCGATGTCCTAGGCCGGGCTAGACGACGGGGACGCTTGCGAGGCGGGAAGAACAATTCATAGTAGCAGTCGCGAAGAAACAGTGTCAAAAAGCCACTACGAAGTTCCTACCATATTCGTTGTGCTCCCCACGGCCAGATTTCGTGCGTTCAGAAACTGCGACGAATACCGCTGATAAAAGAGAGTACGTTCATGACCACCGGAGGAAAACTGGGATCGATGAGTTGGATTCTCCAGAGCGGTGACTCAAAACCCTACGCCACAAGCGAAGAATCGGGCGCCATGAAATTGCGACGCAAATTCCGCGGTGTTACACTCGGCTCATCATCGCTGAGCGGGAGTAACTCAGTGGTAGAGTCACGGCTTCCCAAGCCGTTGGTCGCGGGTTCGATCCCCGTCTCCCGCTCCACTTCTTTGAAACGCTCCAGATCGTGGAAGGTCTACTTTTCTTGTAAAGCCTTCATGCCTTCGATTGGTCGGCTGTTTTGAACAAAATAATGACCTGAGAGGATCGCCCGATGATTACCGGCCGTGCAATACTCCTCTGCCCTCTTTTGGCGCTGCTGCTATGCGTCGCCGGCTTTGCCGCCGACACGGTAACCTGTCCGCGAAAGATCGACGTGAGCCAGCAGTTAGTAGCCGCGGCTCCCGGCTGGACCGCGATGTTTGACGACACGCCACACCAACTTGCCGGGATCAGTTTCTACGATGGACCGCCGCAGGAAAAGGCATCACTGGCGTATGACAACATGACGAAGGCGGGCGCAAAGCAAACCGCCAAATGGAGCTTCAGTCCCGAAGCATCGCGAGAGACTTGGATCTCCTGCAGTTATTCCGGCACGTCGGTGAAACTCGCAAAAACCCTTCCACCGAAAACGACAGCTTGCGAAGTGACTTACGATCCGCGACAACAGCTCGCCGGATTGCCCCTGATCGAAAAAATCAGCTGCCGCTAGACAGAACGGGCGGAGTCACTCCATTCACTTCGTTGCTTGTCTGAAGAAAGCTGCGGCCGCGTTTCTCGGGCCCAAATACCAGCATGAGCGCGAGTGCCGCAATCACGACCAATTCAAATGCGGTTAGCGCCCACGCGTACCCCAAATGATCGCGTAACGAGAATTCCACCGTCGGTGTAAGCGCTGCGAGAAGTATTCCGAGCTGATAGGTAAATCCCGGCAGCAATCCCCGCACGGCATCGGGCGAGAGTTCGTTGAGGTGTACTGGGATAATGCCCCAAGCTCCCTGGACGCCCACCTGCATCAGGAACGCTCCGATTGCCAGCATGGTCAGCGTGCCTCCGAACGCCCATGGGGGAATGACAGCGAGCGCAACCGCCAGAGCCGTCAACATGCTGTAGCGCCGTCCAATTCGCTCGGAAAGCATTCCGAAGATGACAGCGCCGATAACGGCTCCCAGGTTGTAAAACATCGTGACATAGGCGACGGTGTTGGGAGCCACACCGTGTCCATGTTTCAGAAAGTCTGGATACAGATCTTGGGTTCCGTGCGAGAAGCAGTTCATCAGAAACATCAAGACGATCAGGTACAGCGAAAGCCACTTATGCTGCCAGGCGATCCGCGGTCCGTCGACGGTGCGCGTCAAACGATGCTGCTTCCAGGCTTCGGACTCGGGCACCTTGGTTCGGATGTACAGGGCCAGCAACGCGGGAATGCCGCCAACCCAGAACATGGCGCGCCAGCCCCAGTTGGGAAGAACGAATCGCGCGGCCAGGGCAGCCAGCAGATATCCAATCGAATATCCGCTCTGCAGGATCCCCGAGAGCACTCCACGCCAGCGTACCGGCGCGTGCTCCATCGTCAACGAGGCGCCTACGCCCCACTCGCCTCCCATGCCGATACCAAACAGCATCCGCAGAATGAAAAAAACCGTGAAATTCGGCGCGAAGCCGCACAAGAACTCGATGGTGGCGAAAAATAGCACATTCACCATCAACGGGCGCCGCCGGCCATAGCGGTCGGCCATCATGCCAAAGACCAATGCGCCGACTGGCCGCATCGCCAGGGTTGCCGTAATGCTCAGGACTAAATCGCGCTTGGGGACCCGGAAGTGTTCAGCCAGCGTATCGAGGAGGAAGATGACGACGAAAAAATCGAAGGCGTCGAGGGTCCAGCCAAGAAAACCAGCACCCATTGCGTGCCAACGAGCGGAATCGGATGAGGGAGATTGCCGGGGATCGCTCATTGCGCTGGAGGGAAGGTATCAGACTGCAGGCAATGCGGTAAAGAAAGCCGACGCCGGCGTTTGCGCAAAACGGTGCGCTGATCAATCTCCGGGCTCGAAGCGGTATCCAACCCAGGGTTCGGTGAGAATGTACTTTGGAGAACTCGCGTCGGCCTCCAGCTTCTTTCGCAACTGGCCGACAAACACACGCAGATATTCGTTCTGCTCCATGCTGTTGCTGCCCCAAACGGCGTTGAGAATGGCGCGATGGGTCAGCACCTTACGTGGATGTTGAGCCATGTAGAAGAGCACTTCGAATTCTTTAGGAGTGAGTCGAATCTCGCGTCCGGCGACCATCACCGACCGGGCATCGAGATCGATGCGGAAATCCCCTTCTTCGATCCTGGTCTTCTGCTCAGAGGTTGGAGGCGCCCGGCGCAAAGCGGCGCGTACCCTCGCCAGCAGTTCCCCGGTGCTGAAGGGCTTGGTAATGTAGTCATCGGCGCCCGAATCCAGGGCCTCTACTTTGCTGCGTTCCTCGCCGCGCACCGAGAGCACCAGAATCGGAACCTGCGACGCCCTTCGCAAATTGCGGCACAGTTCGATGCCATTCATGTTCGGCATCGCAAGATCGGTGATGACCAGGTCGGGTGCGAAATCTCTCACAATCTCCAATGCCGTCTCACCGTCATTGGCCACACGGATCTCATAACCTTGGGCGCTGAGGGTGGTGCGCAGTACGCGGGTGATTTGCGATTCGTCGTCGACGACCAGGATGTGCGGGCGTGCTTGCATGCTTCAATCAGACTGGAACTGCAATCTCTAGTGCAACTGTTGTTTCACAATATGAACATCGACCGCCGGAGCGTCACGCAAGAAGCGATGGACCGCCGACAGAAAGAGATATCGCCGCCAACCGTTGGTGGCGGAGTGGCCAAAAATCACCTGCGTAATGTGCTTCTCGCGAACGAACTCCGCCATACCCGCCGCGACATCCTTGGCTTTCAGCCGAACGACTTTGGCTCCCAGGTTCTCCGCAAACCGGAAATTCGCCTGCAATGAGCGCTGACGGTCGGGATCGTCATCGCCACCAATATCCACATAGACGACGTAGAGTTCTCCGTTTACGGCTTGCGCCATGCGCGAAGCGCGAGCCACCAGATACTGCGCCGCGGGATTCGAGCTCACGCCTACGGCAATTCGCTCGCCCACCTGAAGCTCGCGGCCCGGATCGGTTTCGCTCTGGATGTACGGCTCCAGACTGCGGTCTACCACGGTGGCAACATGACGGAGAGCAATCTCACGTAACGCAATCAGATTACTCGGCCGGAAAAAGTTTCCCAACGCCCGGTCTACACGCTCCATGGAATAGATGTCGCCGCGCCGCATCCGCTTCTGCAGCGCCTCAGGCGTTACGTCCGCCAGTACAATTTCATCGACTCTCTTCAAAACCCAGTCGGGAACGGTTTCACGCACGACAATGCCGGTGATTTTCTGCACCATCGGAGTCACGCTCTCCAAGTGTTGCACATTCATAGTCGAGAGCACATCGATGTTGTTTTCCAGTAACTCGAAGACATCTTCATAGCGTTTGTGATGTTTGCTACCGTCAATGTTGGTGTGGGCCAGCTCGTCAATTAAGGCTACCTGCGGACGACGCGCGAGAATCGCATCCACATCCATCTCTTCGAACAGCGTGCCTTTGTAATCAATTTTCCTGCGGGGAACCACTTCGAGCCGGCCAGCCAGCTCCTTGGTGGCTGCGCGACCGTGGGTTTCTATGACACCAATAACAACGTCTTCGCCTCTGCTTTTTCGGCGAATGGCCTCGCTCAGCATGGAATAGGTTTTACCCACGCCAGGCGCATAGCCGAGAAACAGCTTGAAGACGCCCCGTTTCTTCTCCGGAACGGTTTCCTCCAGCCATTGCTCGGGTGTCTTTTGCATGAATCATCATTCTGCTGCAGCGGCGGCAAAAAGTCGATTCTGTACAATCGTTGCGTGAATGACGACCAGGCGGCCGCCCAGGCACATGGTGCGCGGCTGGCCATCTCCAGACCGCGGTTGCAAACGTGGATCTATCGCTACAGCGTAGCGATCGGAACAATCGGGCTCGTGGTTCTTGTGTTTAGCCGTCTTCACTTGAACCCTACGACCGTAGCGCTGACTTTTTTCCTGATCGTTCTGGGTGTCGCCAGCCGCTGGGGTTTGAGCCTGGCCACTACTACCGCGATCGTCGCGACCCTAGCGTTTAATTACTTTTTTCTGCCCCCGGTCCGGACGTTCACGATCTCGGATCCGCAGAACTGGATCGCACTCTTCGCCTTTCTGATCAGCGCCATCGTCGCCAGCCGTCTCTCCGAACGTGCGCGCAGCGAGGCTGAAAATGCCACCCGGCGGCGCAAAGAGGTCGAGCGCCTCTATTTCCTCAGCCAGCAATTGCTGGCCACGGACAATGTAGTGGAATTGTTGAGTTCAATCCCCGGCTATGTGTGCGACGCCTTCGGGCTGAACGCCGCCGCGATGTTTCTTCCCAAGCGCAAAGAGGTATACCGCACCAGCTTGGGACACCCCGAACTCAACCAGGAGCAACTGGAAGCGGTGAGCGGCCGGGGGAACTGGTGGTAGACGAAGAGCGACAGCTGTGCTTCGTCCCTTTGCGCATCGGCGTGCGTCCGGTTGGCAGTCTCGGATTACAAGGCGCAATCCTGTCCCGCGAAACACTGGAAGCCGTGGGCAGTCTAGTCGCAATCTCGATCGAACGCGCCGGAGCCGTCGAGACGCTCACCCGCACGGAAGCCGCTCGAGAGAGTGAAAAGCTACGATCTGCGCTCCTCGACAGCGTCACCCACGAATTTCGCACCCCCCTGACGGCGATTAAGCTGTCCGTGACCACGCTGCTTTCCCCGGATCCGATGGGTCCCGAGGCGAAGCAGGATCTACTCACCGTCATCAACGAGGAAACGGACCGCCTGAATCATTTGATCGGCGAGGCGGCCGAGATGGCGCAACTGGATGCGCAGCAGGTCGAACTGCGGCGAGAATCTCATTCTGTTCATGATGTGATCCAAGCCGCGTTGGAGAGATCGAGGAAGACCGTGGCCGGGCGTGAGGTGAAGCTGCAGGTGCCGGAATCCTTGCCGCTGGTTCGCGTGGATCTGCAGCGGATAGTCGAAGTGCTCGCCCAGTTGCTAGAGAATGCGGCCAAATACTCTCCAGCTGGGGCGCCAATCACCATTACAGCGGAAACCTCAGGGAATACGGTCACCATCAGCGTGGCCGATCAGGGACCGGGAATCGAGGATCTGGAGCAGTCTCTGATCTTCGAGAAGTTCTACCGTGGCAGAGATCAGCGTTATCGCGTGCAAGGCACCGGCATGGGTCTCGCCATCGCCAAGGCCATTGTCGAAGCGCACGGCGGCACCATCGGAGTGACCTCGCAGGTAGGCAGCGGGTCAGTGTTTCACTTCACTGTGCCCAGCAGCAGCTAGTCGACGGATGCAACCACCCGCAGATCGTGGCCGGTCATCTCTTTCGGCTGCGGCAAATTCAAGATTCCCAGCATGGTCGGCGCTATGTCCTGCAGAGCGCCGTCCGGACGAAGCGTAAACCGCCGCGGATCGCCCTTAAAGTTCGGGATCGTCACCGCATTCTCCGCGCACACTATGAACGGCACCGGATTCGTGGTGTGTGCGGTCTGCGGACCACCCGTAGCGGGGTCGATCATTTGCTCGGCATTCCCGTGGTCGGCGGTGACAATCATGGCTCCCCCGCGCTCCCTAAGGGCGCTTCGTATCTGCCCCAGACAGCCGTCGACGGTTTCGACAGCGGTGATCGTGGGTGGGATCTTGCCTGAATGCCCCACCATATCGGCGTTGGCGAAGTTCACCACCATCACGTCGAAGGTGTTATCGGCAATTGCCTTGACGACCGCGTCCGCAATTCCCTGCGCTGACATCTCCGGCTTCAAGTCATAAGTGGCGACCTTGGGCGATTGCACCAGCACTCGATCTTCGCCAGGAAACGGCTTCTCCACACCGCCATTAAAGAAGTAGGTTACGTGCGCGTACTTCTCCGTCTCGGCCACGCGCAGGTTGCGCATGCTCCGATCGGCCATCACGTTGGCCAGGATATTCCCCAAAGACTGCGGAGGAGAGACCACCGGCAAGGTGAAATGCTTGTCGTACTGCGTCATGCAGACGTACGTCAGATCTTTGGGAGCGCGGCTCCGCGGGATTGTCCCGTCCAGATCGTCGGCGCCTTCCAACTCACGGCCGTCCTGCGCCGTGAAATGGCTGTTGCGCGCCAGACACCGTGTGATCTGCCGGGCACGGTCAGCACGAAAATTGAAGTTGATGCAAACGTCGCCATCACGAATATTGCCCAGCGGCTCGCCATGCTCATCGGTAACTACAAACGGAATAATGAACTCGTCCGTGACGTCTCGGTTATAAGACTCTTTCACGCCCTTCACGGGGTCGGTGAAGCGGCCGCCCTCCGCGATGCCGTCGACCATGGCGTCAAAGGCCTTCTTCTCGCGATCCCACTTCTTGTCGCGGTCCATGGCGTAATAGCGTCCGCTGACTGTCGCTATCTTTCCTATTCCGTACTCGCGCATCTTTTGCTGCAGTTGCTCGATATAGCCTGCGCCGTTGGTCGGCAGGGTGTCGCGCCCATCCATGAAGCAGTGCACAAAGACGCGCTCGACGCCGTTCTGCTTGGCCATGCGCAGGATCGCGTAAAGATGATTCTGATGCGAATGAACACCGCCGTCAGATAACAGCCCGAACAGATGCAGTCGGCGTTCGCCCACGCGAGCAGCTTCCATCGCCTGGAGCAGCGCCGGGTTCGCGAAGAACTCACCGTTCTCGATCGTGAGGTCGATCTTGGTGATGTCCATGTAAACGACACGTCCCGCACCCATGTTGAGGTGTCCGACCTCGCTGTTGCCCATCTGTCCGGTGGGCAGACCCGACGTAGCGCCCGCTGGTGTGAATCAGCGTGTTGGGAAACTCGGCGAGTAGGCGATCGTAGTTGGGTTTGCGCGCCAGCGAGATGGCGTTGGCGGGAGACGGCGGAGCATAGCCCCAGCCATCGAGGATGATCAGAACGAGAGGTTTAGGAATGGCCATTGAGAATTAGCTCTAGACATGCTGACACTTAGCACTTAGCAGTTGGCATTTTGCCGGCGGCTTCGACGAACCGGACTGATGTTCTCGGTCGGGATCAGAATCAGGAAGAGCCCATAGGATTGGCGAATGGTGCTTACACATACCGCTCGCGAGCACCGCGCCAAACTTAGTCGCTAACCTCTGACCCCTGATCCCTGACCCCTAGCTCCTCGCTTCTATGCCTTTGCCTTCTTCACCACCTCCCCGTGATAGTTCAGGCTCTTCAGTCCCAGGAACCTTGCCCCTGGGCCAAGTTCTTCTTCAATCCGCAGCAACTGGTTGTACTTGGCGATGCGATCGGTGCGCGAAGCCGAACCCGTCTTGATCTGACCCGCTCCGGTCGCCACCGCGAGGTCGGCAATGAAGGTGTCTTCCGTCTCGCCCGAGCGATGCGAAATCACTGCGCTGTAGCCGTTCTGGCGCGCCAGGTTAATAGCATCGATGGTCTCGCTGACCGAGCCAATCTGGTTCAGCTTGATGAGAATCGAGTTTGCCACGCCGGCGTCAATTCCCTTCTGCAGCAGCTCGATATTGGTCACGAAGATGTCGTCGCCCACCAGCTGGATCTTGCCGCCAAGCTCGTCGGTCACCATCTTCCAGCCGTCCCAATCGTCCTCGGCAAATCCGTCTTCCAGCGACACGATGGGGTATTGCCGGACCCAGTCGGCCCAGAACTTGACCATCTCGTCGGCCGAGTGCTCGCTCTTGTCCGACTTCTTGAAGACGTACTTTTTCTTGGCGCTGTCGTAGAACTCGCTGGCCGCAGGGTCAAGCGCAATCGCGATCTGCTCGCCCGGCTTGTATCCGGCCTGGGTGATGGCCTCCAGCACAACTTCGATCGCTTCCGTATTCGACTTCACCGACGGAGCGAAACCACCTTCGTCGCCCACCGCGGTGTTATAGCCCCGTTTTTTCAGCACGCCCTTCAGCACGTGGAACGTCTCGACGCCCCAGCGCAGGCCTTCGCTGAACGACTTGGCGCCGACGGGCATGACCATGAACTCCTGGAAGTCCACGTTATTGTCGGCATGAGCGCCGCCATTCAGAATGTTCATCATCGGCGTGGGCAGCAGGCCGGCGGTAAATCCGCCGAGGTACTGATACAGCTCGATGCCCAGGTGGTCGGCCATGGCGCGTGCGGTCGCCATGGAGACTGCCAGGATCGCGTTCGCACCCAGACTGCTCTTGGTCGAAGTTCCGTCGAGCGCGAGCATAGCGTTATCCAATTCACGCTGATCGCTGGCATCCATTCCTTCCAGTTCAGTAGCGATCACTTCATTGATGTTGTTGACCGCCTTCAGAACGCCTTTACCTGCGTAACGGCCCTTGTCGCCGTCACGCAGCTCCAGGGCTTCGTGTTCGCCCGTAGAAGCTCCGCTGGGGACGGCAGCACGTCCGCGCGCACCACTTTCGAGGATGACATCGGCTTCCACGGTAGGATTGCCACGGGAATCGAGAATTTCGCGGCCAAGGATTAGTTCAATCTGAGTCATATGAGTCCTGCTTGGTCCGCCTGTAGATTCGCATAGGCGAGGCGGACACGCTACGAAACTAGCCATTATACGGGAGGGCGGCGCGCCGGGATGTGACCGTCGAACACCACAAAAACAAGCGGGCGTAGGACCCGGAAAGTCATCGTAAATTCGTGCTTTCCGCAGAAAATCGTTTGCGGCGCTGCCCCCGGTTGAGTATCCTCTTTCGCAGCAGTTCAAACGCCAAATCAGAGGTTTGTCGTAGACGCCCTGGCCCGAACTGCGACCGACTGACGGAGCTCATCGACATGTGGAAGCGTAAGGAAGACGAGTACACCCCAACTCCCGAGCCCAGTCCCATGGGTTCGTCATCGATGCCGGTCACCCCTGCGCCACCTCGTCCACCCGAGCCGGTCGTTCGCAGCAGCGAGCCGCTCCGCGGCGGCAGTGATGTCGCCACCATCGGCAAGTCCGTGGTTGTGAAAGGCGAGCTCTCGGGCAGCGAAGACCTGATTGTGGATGGAGAAGTGGAAGGCTCGATTTCGCTCAAAGGACAAACGTTGACCATCGGGCCGAACGGCCGAGTGCGGGCCAACGTCGAAGCCCGGAACGTGATTGTGCATGGCCGGTTGAACGGCGACATTCACGCGACCGAGCGAGTGGAGCTGCGCAAGACTTCGTCTTTGGCGGGCGACATCGCCACCGCTCGCATTTCCATCGACGACGGCGCGTTCTTCAAAGGCGGTATCGATATCCAAAAACCGGAGCCGGCCACCAAGACCGAAGTGAAGCCGCAGTCGTCGGCCGCCGCTGCTCCGGCCAGCCCAGCAACTCCTTCGCCCAGTCCGATGCCCGGGCAAGGTTCATTGCTCGAGCCTAAGAAGTTCTAATCCTGCGGGCGCATCGCGAGGTGCGCCCATCCTTCCGTCGCTGTCGCCTCCTTCCCTTTCCGCTGCTTTGAAGCCGTTGCCCCTTTACCACTCTCCCCATACAATGGTGCCCTGTGGCTCCCGGCATCTTTCGGAAATTATTCGGCGGCTCTCGCGAGGACGCTGAGGGGGATTACCCCTCGGGACCCAAGATCAGCCGTCGCTCGACTGGCTTCAATGAGTTCATTCGCGCCATCTCCCGCGAAGAGGGCTTGACCATTCTCGACCTGGGTGCAACGTCACCTGCCAACATCACGTTCATGACCGGTCTTGGACACCGCTTTCACCAGGAAGACGTGCTCCGCCTGGCCAGCGACAAGTCGCTGCTCGTGTCGAACGGCGATGGCGGAACGAACCTGGATGTAGATCGCTACCTGCGCGACAACCTGTGCTTCGGCCGCGAAGAATTCGACGCAGTGATGTTTTGGGACTTAGCAGATTTTTTGCCCGAGCCGTTGGTTAAGCCCCTGATCGAGCGTATTCATGGAGCCATGAAGCCGGGCGGCATCCTGCTGGCCTTCTTCCACACCAAAGACGCCGGACCTGAGGCACCCTTCTATCGCTACAACATTGCCACCAGGGACACGTTGGAGCTGCAGCAAGTTCGCGGCTTCAGGCTACAGCGCGTCTTTAATAATCGGCACGTGGAAAACCTCTTCCACGACTACTCGTCCATCAAGTTCTTTCTGGGGCGCGACAATATTCGTGAAGTCCTGGTGACGAGATAGCTCTTAGCCTTTAGCGGAATTACCTTCCCTAAGTGCTCTGCGCAGGAACCTGGTAGGGCGATCAGCGATGTGCTCAGCCCGGATCAGCTCCGGATTCAGCCACTCGATGACGGCAGCATAGCCCATGCTTTCCGGATCGTCCGTGAGATAGTGCGGGACCACCGCCAGCACGTGGAAGCCTTCTTTCAGTTGAAAGCTCAGCGTCGGATCGTATTCCACCCCTTCCACCACCTCCGCGACGTAGATGTCAGGCTGTAGTCGCGCAGCGCGTTGAGAATAGCCGCGCAGCCGGGATCCAGCCCGAATCCGCAGAAGTTTATGAGATTCGGTAAGGACACGCCGGGCACGGTAAAGCTTGTCGCCTATGCCGTGGTGCTGCAAGGTGCAGTCGACGATGACCTCCGCACCATACAGCGTGCGTCCCCGTTTCGGATCGTGATTGGTGAACATGCCGTCGGCAGTGAACTGCTCCCAGCTGTCGAGCATGTGGTAGTCCTCCCAATCGACGATCAGGCTGGCGCACATCCCAACAACTTTTTCTTCCGGTCCGTGTACGGCTACAAACTGACCTTCGGGAAACAGCCGCAGGTGCGACGAAAGCTGCTCGGCGTTCCACGGCGGCGTGTCGGGATAAGTACGGCGACAAAGATCGGTGATGCCGGCGAAGTCACGTGACTCGGTGTTGCGCACAACTACTTGATCTTGCGCAGGAGTTGGCGGAGAGTTTGCAGTTGTGGGATTCATAGCGATGCCAGAGACTCGATCGGCATTTTATCTGGAAAGATGAGCCGCCTGAAGAGGATTCAGGAAGCGCGGCGAGTTTTACGAAGCACCAGCGGCATCACCCCCGGCAACCGTAATAGCTCGAATGCCAGCGCCCGAGCTGCCGCAGGCAGCGAGAGCAAAGATCGCACTTTCGCCGCGGCAACCAGAAGCGGCGCAAACTGTTGGGAATATTCCCGCTCGTATCGTGCAACGCAACTCGAGAGCGTCGCGTCGCCGGAAACATACTGCTGGAGGCACTCGGCAGCGACCCGCCCGCTGCGCAACGCGATAGAAATGCCATCGCCCACAAATGGGTCGATGAACGCCGCGGCGTCGCCCACATACAACATGTTGTCTCTGGTGGGCTGCGGGCGACGATAGATCAACGGCGCTGTGCTGACCACCTGCGTTACTGGCCTCCACTTGTCTGCTCGTTGCGAAAGCTTCGTGTGTAGTGCGAACACTTCCGGCAGGGTCGTTGCGCAATCGGAACGGATCATGGCGCAGGCGTTCACTACATGGTCAGAAACTGGTTGGACGCCGCAATATCCGTCCTCGAAGAAGTACAGGTCGCTGGACAGGGATGGATTAGCTTCCCGAAAATGTGCCTTCAGGCCGATCCATCTCGGGCCCGGCGGCACCGTTCTGTCAGCCGTAAATTGTGACCACCTGCCCGCCGCGATCACCACCGCCTTCGCAATACAAGGTCCTGATGAGGTCGCAACTTGAAATGGGCCGTCCCCGGACACAGACAAAATCTCGCTATTTGCTCGCGTGTCCACTCCCGCTCTCTTCGCCACACTCCACAGCGCAGCATCCAGGTCGTAGCGGGTGATGCTGACCGCCGCCGGTTGGATTTTCGCCTCGATCGCCCGCCTGCCCAGGAAAAGCCGGGCGCGGCTTAGTGGCGGCGCAATGTCTGTTAACCTGCTGTCGTTTTCGGAGCCATCCAGTAAAACGGCGAGGACACCCAGAGCCTCGGCGGAGATGAATTCTCCGCAAACTTTGTGCCGGGGAAAATCCCTGCCCTCGAAGATCACCACCCTGGCCCCGAAGCGGGCAGCGGTGATCGCCGCCGAGGTTCCCGCCGGGCCGCCGCCAATGACGGCAATGTCAAAATGTTCGTCAGACATCGGCATTTGGCAAATAATGATTTAAAACGCTGTCTTTTTGCAGCTTTGGCGTGTTTCTAACTTGACCCTGCCGGCAACGCAAGCGCCTATTACCAGGTGCTAATGCTGCGGCTAAGTGCCGCCTTTCGAGATCACCACTCCCATCCGATACAGGTAGTGTCTTGATATCGTGACACTCTTCGCCGGCAGCCCCTGCAAAAGCTCGAGCATCTCTGCCCGAGTATAGGCCCGTCTCACCGACGCTGGAGCGTCGTGCCGTGTAATACGGCTGCGGAAAAGTGGGAACCCGGCATAGACCAGAGCCAGATGCAGCGGACTGCGAATCAGATCGTTAATCAACACCGCCCGACGGCACACTCGCAGAGCTTCGCGAGCGAATTCCCGTAGCTCCTTAGCCTCCAGATGATGCGCGAACAGCGAACAACCGACGACATCGAAGGCATCGTCACCAAACGGCAAACGCAATGCATCTCCGGCAACCGCCCTTGAGCCATTGGCTGGAAGATGGGTCCACATTCGGTCCAGCAGAGTTACCTGCAACTTGTAGCCATTCTTATTGAAGATGCGTTGCGCGGCTGCTGGTACGTCGCCAGCTCCGGCGCCTACCTCCAACAGCGAAAGACTTGACTGGGCACTCCCCTTCGCGATTTGCCGCAGCAAAACAGCTGTTGTGTGGGTTCCGCCGAACCAGTCGTTAATGTGGCGCAGGTCGACCAGGCTCGCGGAGATCTCAGACGGAGTTCCTATGTCGTCGTCGAGCCACTCGGAGATGATTTTGCGTTGCATGTTGATGACGGCTGCGTCGACAGGGGCCAGCGATCGATCGTATCAACCCAGCTTGCGCTGCTCGTCAAATACTACAGTCCTCGTAGTTTAGGATGCGCGTGTACGTTGCTGCCCAGATATGGAACCAGAAGTTTCACAATTGGAAACCTGTAAAGCCAAAAGATGCGATGTCGAGCGCCGCGATGCCAAGTTTATGTCGTCTGGCGCTGACTCGCGCTTAGGAAGCAGCGCTCGCTGTCTTTGGATAGTTAGTTGCTCTGTGTTACGACAAGTCGGTTCGGCGGCTTGCCGACCGGACGGCAGGACCGAGACCAGGGGAACAGCGGTCTTGCGCGTGCGGTAACGGCATACTCAGGGAATGTTTTCCTGCCGGACCGACACTTATCGATTTCGGTTCCCAGCTTCCTTTCACTGTTTTTACAGGCAACACTCCAATCTACCCCGGCCCTTGCTAAGTAACGACTGCTCAATATATTACGTGTATTTTTCCAGCTAAATGGGCAGCTCTCGGTCAAAAAAGCAACTGCACAATTCAGTAGCTCGTCTAATCTGGAATGGACGAGTTTTCTGACGGGTCTTACATGGACAGAGATTGCACGAATTTCAAGCATGTCGCGGCGGCGGCTTTTCTGCTGGCGCTGACGCTTCTGACAGTAGTGCCCGTGTGGTCTCAGCAAAAGTCCGACGTCGACCCAATTGAACTGGTGCGCAGCGCCTCGAAGAATGAGATTAAGGCCTCCGACGTCGAACAGTACTTCATGTTCAAGGACACGACGGATTACAAAGACCATTCCATCACGAAAGAGATTGTCCGCACCAAGCAGGGCGGCCTGCAGACAACGTTGCTGCTGAACGGGAAGCCGCTCACCTCCGAGGAACGTCAGAAAGAAGACGCCAAGCTTACCAAATTCGCGAATGATCCCGACGCCCGGCGCAAGCGGCGCGACTCCAACAAAGAGGACGACCAGCGCGCGTCGCTCATGCTGACCAGCCTGCCTGACGCTTTTCTCTACACTTATGTGGGCACCGATCGCGGCCCAAATGGCGAACAGTTAGTGCATCTGAAATTCACGGCCAATCCGAAGTTCCAGCCTCCCAACCATGAGACTGCGGTGTATCAGGGCATGGAAGGCGACATGATCATCGATCGCAACGCTATGCGCATCGCCAAGATCGATGGAACGCTTTTCAAAGACGTCGACTTCGGCTGGGGAATTCTGGGCAAGCTGTATAAAGGCGGAAAGTTCCGCATCGTGCAACGAGACGTGGGCGGCGGACATTGGGAAGAGGTCGAGGAAACGCTTAATTTCTACGGAAAGATCCTGCTGGTGAAGTCGCTCACCATCTGGTCGAGCGAGACCATGACTGATTTTCGTCCGATCCCGTCCAACCTGACCACCGCGCAGGCGTTAGATCTATTGCATAAGAGCGCCGAAGTGGTGGCCGGGAGCAATTCCGGCGAGGTAAAGGAAGCACAGAACACCACCACCAAATAGAACTTGCCATCTGACATCTTACCGGGCGCGGCCGAGGCTGCGCCTTTTCCACACCACTCTAGAATACGAGCATTGCGACCAGCCCTAAAGCTCACCGTGCAATGAACCCGAGTCGGAGGAGTAACAACGCCCATGCTGTGGTACGAATACGTCGCTTGTTTCTTTGCCGGAGTATTCCTCGCCAACGCGGTGCCGCATTTTGTGAATGGTGTCTCTGGCGACCCTTTTCCAACACCTTTCGCCCATCCTCCCGGAAAAGGCCTATCTTCGCCTCTGGTCAATGTTCTGTGGAGTTTGCTGAACGTGATCATCGGCTACTGGTTGTTCCGAGCGGGAAAGGTTCCGAGCGGAGAGTCGCCAGCGCTTGTCGTTTTCTTTGCCGGGGCCGCCGCCATCAGCGTGATGCTCAGCTTGCACTTCCCCAAGAAACACGCCCGCTGATGCAGGTTGAATCCTAGCTTCGTACCGTTTCTTTCCGCACGGTCAGCGTCTCGATCAGATCATGACGAAGCTCGTAGCCACGTCCGGGCTTATCAGTGACAGCAATCGTTCCTTCAGGTGAAACCTCGACCTCCGGTTCAATGATGTCTTCCTTCCAGTAGCGCTTCGACGCCGAAACGTCGCCTGGAAGCTTGAAGTTGGACAGAGTGGAAAGGGCGATATTGTGCGCGCGCCCGATCCCCGATTCCAGCATTCCTCCGCACCATACGGGAATTCCAAAGCGTTCGGCGACATCGTGAATCGCCAGCGCGTTCGAGAATCCGCCGACGCGGCCGACCTTGATGTTGATGATGCGGCAGGCGCCGAGTTCCAGTGCAGCTTCCGCGTCGCGTGGGCTGCGGATTGCCTCATCGAGGCAGAGCGAGGTCCGCAGCTGCTTTTGCAGGCGCGCGTGGAAGTAGAAGTCGTCGCTCCACAGCGGTTGTTCGATCATCAGCAGTTTGAATTGATCGAAGTTTTTCAGGTGCCCCTCATCAGCGAGGGTGTAAGCAGAATTGGCGTCGCAGCTGAGCAGGATCTCCGGCCACCGGTCGCGGATTTTCCCCAGTACCTCGACGTCCCAGCCGGGCTTTACCTTGACCTTGATGCGCTGGTATCCGGCGGTCAGCTCGGTCTCGATCTTCTCCAGCAGTTGCTCATGTGAATCCTGAATGCCGATACTGACACCGCAAGCGATTTCCGACCGCGTGCCGCCCAGCAGTTTCCACAGAGGGGTCTGCTTCTCCTGAGCTTCGGCATCCCACGCTGCATTTTCCAGAGCGGCCTTCGCCATCGGATGCTCCCGCACCCGCGACAACAACGCCGGCACTTCCCTGCCGGAGTTCAATTTCTTCCCGAGCAGCGCAGGTGCGAGATAACGCACGACGACATCCCATGCACCGTCGATGTACTCCTCGCTGTAGAACGGACCTTCGCCGGCGACGCACTCGCCCCATCCCTCCAGTCCATCGCAATGCAGCGTTACCAGCATGACGCGCCGGGTGTAGGTGCGGCCAAAACTCGTCTCAAAGAACTGGACGAGAGGCATTTGCAACTCGCGGAGGGTAATGGCTTCGATTTTCATGAGTATGGAGGGGGAGCTTCCGGTACGCCCCTTTACGCCTTCTCGCTTACCCCGAATCAACTAGTGACGGACACGAAATCTTTCGACCCACGCCGCAGTGCCACTGTGCCGAACATGCAACTACTACGAGCGCCCGGCTTGCATCAGGCCGGACGTCTCGTGCCTTGTATCAGGGCACGTCTTCAGACGTGCCACAAAGTTCAACTATCGAACCGGGCTTCAGCCCCTGTAAGCTCCATGCAGCGGCTAAGCCATTCTTCCTTAAATGCTGCCAGGGCACGACTAAAGCCGTGCCTGATACAAAGCAGTCGCAGCGAATAACTATCCAACTCACAATCGATACAGTTAGCTCGCATACGACCAATCCTCATCCCAACGCCCCAACACGAAAATTCCGGAGCCACTCGCTTCGCGCTCGTAACGCAAGCATGCCAACCCGGTCGAAAACGCCTTCAAAAACTGTTGCCGGTTGCGCAACTGCACATCCGAGGCTTTCTGCCGCGTCTCCGCCTGGGCCTTCCATGCGTAAATCTCGGCAGGCACTTCGATGCGCATCTCCTCGGTGAACGGGCGATGGCTGCCGCGTTCCAACAACCCGGTAACGCGCTCTGATTTCAGCCACCACTCCGCCACCAGGCGATCGGTCGGAAGAAAGCCCTGCAGTGGCGACGAAGTGATGCCGTACTGATTGATGTTGTAGCGCCGCGAGATCGCCCCCAGCCGCTCGAGGTTGAGGTAGGCGTTCTTGATCTCCAGCGGATCGAAGGTCCACTCCATCAGCTCATAGCCTTGCCGGATGGCGTCTTCGCGCTGAAACAGCTTCAGACGCCGGCCCAGCCCGGTGTTGCGATATTCGCTCTTGACCGCCAACATGTGCGAGTGCAGGTAAGTCTGGCCATTGCGCATACCCGGAATCGAAAAGGCAAAGCCGACAAGGGTTTCGCCGTCCCATGCGCCAATGACCTGTCCGCCGATCTTGGGCGCAAGTGAAAAGATGCGCACTGGGACGAGTTCGTTATCGGCGAAGCCCCACACTTCTTTCTGGAGCGCAAGGCAGGAGCGAAATTCCTCCACCTCGGTGCAGCTGCGCAACTCGATCGGATCGCTCACGGTTTTTCCTGGCGCTTCGATTCCTGCCACAACGACTCCATCTCGCCGAGCGAAGCCTCGGCCGGCTTGCGGCCCTGCTCGCGCAGCCGCTCCTCCAGATATTGAAAGCGGCGGCGAAACTTGCGATTCGTCTTGCGCAGCGCCGACTCAGGATCAAGCGAGAGATAGCGCGCAATATTCACCAGCACAAAGAAAAGGTCGCCGACCTCGTCTTCGAGGCGCTCGCGCAATTCCGGAGAAACTTTCACTCCGCGTGCTCCGGCGACTCCAGTGGCCGACTCCGGTTGCGGACCCGGCGCGGGATATTCTTCCAGATTTTTGCGCAGCTCGTTCGTCTCCTCTGTCAGCTTGGCGAAAAGCTCTTCGATGTTTGGCCAGTCAAAACCCACATGAGCAACACGTGAGCTGATCTTGTGGGCCTCCATCATCGACGGCATGGCAGAGGAAACACCGGCCAGAACCGATTCAGGATGATCTTCCTTCTTGACCTTCTCGCCCGATTCCTGCTGGCGCTTCTTTTTTTCTTCGGCTTTCAGCGCCTGCCAGTTGCGCAATACTTCGCCAGGGGTATCGGCCTTCACCTCGCCGAACACATGGGGATGACGATCGACCAGCTTATTGGACAAGCGGTCGAGCACGTCGTCGATGGAGAAGCGGTGCTCCTCCTGCGCCATCTCCGAGTAGAACAGCACTTGCAGCAGCAGGTCTCCGAGCTCGCCTGTCAGTTCGTTCCAATCGCGCGCGTCGATGGCCTCGATGACCTCGTAAGCTTCTTCCAGGGTGTAGGGCTTGATGGTGTCGAATGTCTGCTCGCGGTCCCAGGGACATCCCCCAGGAGCTCGCAGCCGCGCCATGATGGAGACAGCTCGTTCGAATCGCTCGCCTGTGGTTGGCATCGGAACGATTCTACTTGGTCTTTGCAGTTTACTCTTGGCTTTTCCCGGGTTACCGGCTTACTCGGAAGCGGTCAGTTTCTGGGGAAAGGTCTCAACCAATAGCTTTGGATCGTCGGAGATCAAGCCATCGACTCCCCACACCGCAAGCAGCAACAACTCTTCTCGACTGTTGACGGTCCATGTAAGAACCTGCATCCCGCGCGCATGGACGTCATCCACCAGATGCCGCGAAACCAGCGAATAATGCGGGATAAACATGTTGATCGGCAGGCTGGTCCAGCGTTCGGCATCCTCCGGGCGTTCACAGATATAGCCCAGCGGCAGGGACGGATCGATCTCGCGCAGGCGAAGCAGAACGTCCGGCAGGAACGACGATACGACGTATCCACATTGCGGCCGATGTGCGCCGAGCAGCGACGAAACGACCTCCTCCTCTCCTGAAACTTTCAGTTCGATATCAAGCCATGCTGTCGCTCCGAAGCGGAACAGCACATCTTCCAGGCATGCGAGCGTGTATCCGCGACGCCGTTCCAGTCCGGTGTAGTCGGTGGTGGCCACCTCCATGCGCCCGATTTTGGGATCGTGGCATAAGACTGCGCGACGGTCGCGCGTATAACGCACATCGAATTCGAAGCCATCGCAGCCATGGCTCATCGCGTACTCAAAAGCTGGGAGCGTGTTTTCCGCAGGAAAATCGGGCTTTCGCCACCGCTGGCCAAGGAATGGAAGCGGACGAACGCCGCGGTGGCCTAACAGGAGCGGACGTGGATTTCGGTACGGCAAGGGGAACGTCCGATTCTTAGCTGGTAGTTCTTAGCTCTTTGCGGAGGTGTCGTCCCTACGGGACTCTGCCTTCGCTTATTCGCCTACCCAGCGCTGAAGCGCTGGGCTAAACTCTTTCGTGCCTACGGCGCTTGGGTTTTTGCCTCATATCATAGAGATCCGTTCAAAGGCGTCGTTGGATCGGAAGAGCTAAGGCCAAGTGCTAAGTGTGGCTCTTCTCAGTCCAAATCAAAATCGCGCAGTGGCTTGCCTGTGTCCGGCGTCTCCTTGGCGCGCTTGACTGCTTCCTGAAATTTCTTTTCCAGAAGATCGCCCTGATGCTTCTGCGCCTCGACCGACTGACGAAACAGCGACTCCTTGCGGGTGTCCTGATCTTTCATGGCGCGGGCCGCAGCCTCCAGGTCCTCGAACGTCTTGGGCACGGCTTTAGGAGTGTGGGCGATCACCGCCTTCACTTCAGGATCGATCTTCAGAGAGGCGCCGCAACACGGGCACGCCACCTCGAACGGTGCGGGATTCTTGGGCATGGAGGAATGTTACCGCAGGGCACGACTGCTTGCCAGCGGCGAGAACTGGCGACGATAGGAGTTGCTTTGCTTCGCCCGGGGCAGGTCTTTCGACTCCGGCGTCCAACCGCGGGCGCCTACGCTCAGGATGACAATTGACAATCGTATGCTGGCGGGACTAATACGGCGCAGCTGAAGCTGCTTCCTTCCATCTACTTCGCCGCTACCGGCTCGGCCTGGACCAGGTGCTTGCTCTGTTGCAGGCGTTCTTTCTCCACCACGAAATTGCCCAGGAACAGCATATCCATTTCGCTGCGGAAGAATGTGCTGAAAGCGTTCGCCGGAGTGGTCACGATCGGCTCGCCTTTCAGGTTGAACGAGGTGTTCAGGATTGCCGGAATTCCGGTGGCCTGGGAGAAGCGCTTGATCAGGGCGTGATAGCGAGGATTGGCATCCTCGAAGACGGTCTGCAGGCGGCCCGTGCCGTCGACGTGGGTGATGGCCGGCAACGCAGCATGCTTCGCCGGCCGCACCGGGACGACGTACAGCATGTAGCGCGCAGGATAGTGTTCCATCGCATTCGGCAGCTCGAAGAACTCCTCGGTGCGCTCGGCCAGCACCGACGGCGCGAACGGCCGATACGGCTCGCGGAACTTGATCTTGGTGTTGACGATGTCCTTCATGTTGGGATTGCGCGCATCGGCGATGATGCTGCGGTTGCCCAGCGCTCGCGGACCCCACTCGAAACGCCCCTGATACCAGCCAATCACATTTCCCTGCTGCAGCCGGTCGACCGCCAGATCCAGCAAGCGGTCATCATCTTCGATTCGCTGATACGGGATGCCGTTTTCCTGCAGAAACTGCTGCGTCTCGCCATCGGAGTACGCTCTGCCCCAGTAGGCATGGTCCATGCGGAAGCGGCGCTTGTTGCCCAGCAGCATGTTGTCGGCCCACAGTGCGGCACCGAGCGCGCCCCCACCATCGCCAGCGGCCGGCTGGATGAAGACATCGTCAAACCCGGTCTCCCGCAGGATACGATAGTTGGCCACGCTGTTCAGGCCAACACCGCCAGCGATGCAAAGCTTGCTTTGCCCGGTTTCTTTCTGGAGCTGGCGCGCCATGCAGATCAACACTTCCTCCGTCACCTGCTGAATGCTGGCGGCGATGTCGGCGTAGTGCTGATTCATCTTGCAGAGTTCGTTGAAGTTCGACGGCGCCTCGCCGAAGTAGGCGGGAAAGCCCGAGTCGGCCGTGAAGAACAGCATCTTCGGAGGACGCGGATCGCCAAACAACTGCACGAACTTCTTGTTAAACGTGCGGGTGGTCGAATACTGGTAGCTAAAGTAATCCATGTCGAGCGAGAAGGACCCGTCAGCCTCCTGACGGATCAGCTTCCATACCTTGTCGACATAGCGGGGCTGGCCGTAGGGAGCCATTCCCATCACTTTGTATTCGCCTTCATTGACCTCGAATCCCAGGAACGCTGTGAACGCCGAGTACAACAGTCCCAGCGAGTGCGGGAACATCATCTGCTTCTTGATGTCGACCTGATTGCCTTTACCGACGCCCCAAGTCCCTGTGACCCATTCACCAACGCCGTCCACCGTCATGATCGCCGCTTCTTCAAAGGGCGAACACAGGAACGCACTGGCCGCGTGCGACATATGATGTTCGGCGTACAGAATCTTGTCCGTCGGAATACCCAGCTCGGCCGAGATCTTCGATCCGACCCACAACTTGTCGATCATCCAGGTGATCATCGACTCGCGGAAGACCTTGTACGACTGGGGATAGGTCTGCAGCACGCTCATCAGGATGCGATCGAACTTGCGGAACGGCTTCTCGTAGAACACCGCGTAATCGAGATCGCCGGCCTTGATTCCAGCGCTCTCCAGGCAAAAATTGATGGCCAGATGCGGCCAGTTGAAGTCGTGCTTGACGCGGCTGAAACGTTCCTCTTCAGCAGCGGCAATGAGCTGGCCGTCCTGCAGGATGGCGGCCGCGGCATCGTGGTAATAGCACGAGATTCCCAAAATATTCATGTCAGCCTTGGCGGCGGGCCTCTTCAAGCGTATTGGGGATGGGAGGATGGTCGAACCATTTCTCCGGCCGTTTTTTCATGTGCATCGAGTCGGAGAAGAAGCGTACCGCTAACCCGAACGGCAAGATGAGGATTGAATAAATCACGGTGAGAAGAACGCGTGCCTGGAAGTTGCCGATGGCGTGGCCAATCTTTTTCCAGCCCGCCGACACCTTCGCTCTCAAGGGAGCAGGCAAGCAGAACCAAAGCGCAACGGCCAGAGCCACGACGGCCAGCACGGTCCGCCAATGTGCCTTTATGAAATGAAGCAGCATCGTGCGTTTTCCCTTAGAAGAACGAGTAGATGAACGGCGCGATCGCGGAGCTCTGGGCCAGGATTAACAGCACGGCGAAGATCGCCAGCGTGACCAGGATGGGCGTAAGCCACCAGCGCTTGTTGTTCCAGAAGAAGGAAAACAGCTGCCCAGCAGTGCCTACACGTTGACCGGTTGTCTTGATGATGCCCATGGAATCTCTCCCCAAACGAGCTGGCTGCGACGCCGCCATCCCCGGGCATGCCCGGACGACGGTCGTCGGCTGATTTTACATTAGATTGTAGTGGATACGGCAACTCCGGACAGCCCTTGACGGTCAATTTCGGTTAACAGCCCCGCCCGACTCTCTGAGAATGAAGGGCTCTACGCGGCGGCATAAAGACCGCAGCGGAAGGCATTTGACGTTCAACGACGGGCTCCTTGGGACACAAAAACCCGGACGGCTCGCAGCCCTTTATCATCTAGGTGCCCTGCAACTGATTCGCCCGCGACTACTAGCGGCTCATATTAACTGTCACCGCATCGGCGGCCTCAATCGAGATAGCATCGGGCTGCTGCGAGACCCAATCGAAGGGCGTTGTCAGGATGCGGAGCTGCGTAATCGGCGAGCGCCGCGTCGCGCGCCAGTGGCTCGCATCGCTGTCAAAATACTGAGCCAAAGCACTCTCATCCCATGGATAGAACCATACATCCGACGAAACATTGGGCTCCACGACGAAGCTTCGCACATCGCGGCTGCCATCGGCGCGTGTAATCTCAAGTTGCAAGCGTCCTGGCTTGCGAAGCTTCCACAACAAACCGTAATGCACGTTCAGGCGCAGCCGGAGAAAATCCGCTCCGGCCGGCCAGGATGGCGCACCGAGGTTCACGGCAGCAGTGGGCTGAGTGATGGGGAACGTTTGAGGTGCGATCCCAATTGACATAGTTTCCAACGAGAGTCTCTTGGGGCGAAAATCGGATCGTTGCAACGCCACCACTCCCGGGAAGAGTTCTGGGCCAGCCTCATAATGGCTGAGAATCCAAAACCATATCTCAGGTGAGCGAGTAAAGTTGCTCACGTCATCGATGCGCAGGCTGAGGTCACCGTCGGGAAAATAAAGACCCGCCGGGGCGGCAGCTTTCTCCATTCCGGCTATGTATAACTGCGACAAATAGGGTCCGCCTGCCAGAAACGACTGCATGACTCCGCCGGCAACGTTACGATCCGACGTCATCCCATACATGTACTGGTAAGGAAAAATCAGGATCGAGTCGTTGCTCTTACTTCGCTCATCGAGGTAGTGGTCACCAGCGTCAAGCATTCCAACGAACTGCACCGGATAACAGACATTTCTGAACTCCGTGTAGCCGGTTGGGCATTCCGTGGTCGGGTGTCTAAGTTGCGCCAGGCGATATCGGATGCTCGACGGATGAAACATTGTGGTCGGCAGTCCGAAGGAAAAGGAACATGCGATGGCGGCTACCGCGACGGCGACGGATGCCAGGCGCGATTGAAAGGAAAACAGCACAACCGCGCAGAAAAACACCATGCAGAAGATAGCAAACACAATATGCATCGGATCCGAGCGAACCAGTCCGCTCTGCATAGCAAGCACGGCGAACGCGAATGCGCTAAGCAGAAATCCCGGCCGCGCTGCGATCGTTTCCTTGCGACTGGCGGGCACAAAATACCGAACCAGAAAAAGAATGGCGCCCACGGCGAGTGGCCAAAGCAAATGGGCCGCCTCGCTCTCCGCCATCGGCGACGGCTCATTCCAACGGTGGACACCGACCAGCGCCAACGAACTGCGCCAAAACTGGAAGTCCAGAGGCCTCGCCATAAGCGTGTTAATCGCGAATACGAGCACGGCAAGAGCGAGAGCGAAGCTCGCCACAGCCGCAAAATACTGCCGCCAGACTTTCGTTGCGCGCCGATTTTCCCAGGCAACTGCGGCGAGCGAAAGCAGCCAGGCAGCAACACCGTAGACTCCGGTATCGGCTGAATACAAGAATGCTATTGCGCAGAGAAGGGCTGCTCCGGCGCCCAACCAGAGAGGTTTGACGCGTCCCTGCGGCACGCTGTACCAACCGCGAAGAAACAGCGCGAAAAGGAAAATCGCAAAAGCAGTTCGTCCGTCCCATGGCGCCCAATAGATACAAAGCAGCAACAGCAGCAGGAAGCGCTTCCAGTTGGGTTGTTCGGGAAGCAACAGCCGCAGAGTGAAGTATCCAAAGAGGAACGTACACCAGAGCAGAAGGGTGTTGTAGCTACCGTAGATGGCCGTGAAGGAAAGACCCGCCCAGCGTGATGGCGCGCTGAAGAGCCACTGAAACAGCGGCCCGTATACAAAAGCGACATCCCGCCCGAACCAACTACCGTGGGCCGCTCTAAAAACCGAGTCAATGTCCCAGTGGTCATCGAACATGCCCGGACGGGAGATGACCAAGACAGTTTTGGGGGAGAGCCACGTTACTGGCAAGGAAATCAGAACCAAGAGAGCAACTGCCAGAAAATCCCAGTATTTTTTTGCCGATCTGACTGGCCACGACGAGATGATTCCAGTGCCCGGCGAGTCGTTCGGGTGCTCAAACGCGACAGGCTTCCCAATCGATTCGCTAGACATGGAATCCACACACTCCCGTGCATCTCACTGCCAAGTTTTTAGTAGCCAGCATACATAAATGGGCCAGGGCCGCTCTGTGGAAGGTGATAGATAAGCAGCAAGACGGCAAGCGACATGAACAAGTAAATCGGGGCAATCCAGATCCATCGATCTTGCGCCAATACAGTGATGGCCTCGGAGCGCGAGTTTGTGTCGCTGGAAGAGTATCGATCCAAAGCCGACGTCACAATTACGGTGAGTGCATACCCTATCGCTAACACGCCGACCAGCAAATAAAGACTGGAAGGAAGAAACCGATCCCCATAACTGGCTGGCGTTAGTACGGCTCGAAACATCGCAAACGCCTGGGTAAGCGAGTTGGCGCGGAAGAAGATCCAACCTAGCGCAATAAGAGCCGTGGTTAAGAACCATGAAAATGCCGGACCCCATGCCAACTTCCGCATGAGCGGCTTGAACCGCTTTCGGGTAGCCTGAACTCGGCGATGCCCGATGAGCAGGATCCCCTGATAACACCCGAACAACAAGTACAGCAGAGTGCCTTTATGCCACACTCCGAAGATAACCATCGACATCAGCAGCGAGAATTCCCACCACCATTGCGCCGGACTCAGCATTGCCAGTGGCATGAACACATAGTCGCGTATCCAAAATGAAAGTGACATGTGCCAGCGAGTCCAGAATATCGATGGAGTGATAGAGGCGAAGGGTAGAGCGAAATTCTCCGGCACCGTAAAACCCAGCATCCGAGCGACGCCGATCGCCATGTGCGAGTAGCCGGCGAAATCCAGGAAGAGTTGCAAGCCATAGCCCACCGCCAGGCACCAGACGTCCAGCCCCGTCCATTGGGTCATCTGGTCGAAACCGCGATTGAGTCCCTGACCGCTATTGATTCCCCTCCCCAGCAACTGGGCAAACTGCATCATCATCAGGCCCGTCGCGACCCGGGAGAGTCCACCCCAAATGTCATGTCCTGACGGAGTCTTGCCCGAACGAAATTGGGGAAGCATGTTCGGCATGCGACAGATCGGCCCTGAAATCACAATCGGGAAGAACGTCATGTACAGCGCGAACTCCAGCAACGAGGGATCCAGGTCCTCGCCGCCGTACAGGTCAAACAGGTAGCTCATCGCCTGAAAGGTCCAGAAGGAGAGGCCGAGCGGTAGCGCAACTCGCGAAAACGATTGCAGCCATGCGATGGACGAGGAATGCGCAATTTCCGGAACGTACTTGAACGTACTTAACAGCGCGATATTAAGAGCTATCCCCGTCCACAGTGTCAGCGGAGACCGCTTTCGTCTCAGACTCTGTCCAATCAGGAAGTTGATGAGCGTAGAGGCGAGGAGGACAATTACAAACCACCACCCCCACGTAACGTAGAGAGCGTAACTGACGGCAAGAAGCAGTCCTTGACGCGTGCTTCGAGAGCGAATTCGCGCCAGCACAATGACGGAGATGACAATTGCTAGAACGTAAAGAAACGCCCGAACCAGCATTTATGAAATTCCTTGAGCGGAGCTAGCCGTCTTGCCCAGGCCGCAAAAGTGCACCTCTCCGGGAGACGAGGCCGCCGCTATTTCTTGCACGATTTGATGGGCGACTGCCGACGGGTCCTCTGCCTCGAACCAACCCAACGGTGTATTGGACATGTCGGTCCGAAGTCTGCCGGGACGAGCAACCCAGAACGTCACCTTCGGATGAGCCGCAGCGGCCGTTCGAACCAGTCCCTCGGCGCCGGCTTTCAGCGCGACATAGTGCGGCCAATTTCTCGGCGGCTCTTCGACAAAGGCCGAGGAAATAAGCAGCACCTTTCCCTGCGCGGCCGACACGACCGGCAGGAAGCTGCTGAGCGGCGCGCCTACCAATGCAAAACCGCGCTGCAGAAATGACTGCATTCGGTCGTAGGTAGCTTCTTCGAGGCGCATCGGCCGGACTGCGGGAGCGGCATTGCAAACCAGCATGTCCAACCCTCCGAACCGCTCGCAGATGCGTCGCTTCAGGTCCACGCACCACTGTAAATCGGAGGCGTCTCCTCGCTCTGGGACCAAGCTGCCAGGAAGCTTGTCGGTCAACTCCAGCAATTGCTGCATGTCTTCGTTGCTCTGCGCATAAGTAGCCACCACGGTACATCCCTCGGCAGCCAACTCCAGAGCCAACGCGGCGCCCAGCCCCCGACTGGCGCCGATGACCAATGCAGTCTTGCCGGCAAATTGTCCAGTGCCTTGCAGGTGCGCGGTATAGGTGCTGCGGTTACGCGGGGAGCGTGCGACTGCCGAAAGTTCTCCTCGGGCATAGACGCTCGATCCTCCAGAGAGCGCGAAACGGGACTCCACCAGTTGATAGCGCTCGTCATACGACTCTACGGTCATCTGAAAATTCGTCGGAACGCCAGGGCTGCCCTCAAGGTTCGCCTTCATGGCGGTGAACAGTGCGTTTTCTCCCGGCAGCTCCATACCAACCAGATAGCTGCTGCACATTGCCACCAGCAGCAGTGCGTCACCCCAGGCTTGACGATCAATTCCCAGAGCAGCCAGAAGGTTCAAGTAGGCTTGGCGGGGAGTAGCATAGTGTCCGCTGAGCGATAGTCCCGGCTGCAGCTCGGTAAGTAGCATCTGCCGGCTCTCCGGGCGCGGCGCGCTACCTTCTTCGCCAAGTTCGCACAATTCCGGATTGCCGTCGCGAAACCGCAAATGCAATGTCATGCAGGTCACGCTGCCGTCCATTAAAGCGGCGGCAATTTCGCGTTCGCTTTGTCGCTGAACGACGAGAGAATAGTCCACGTCAAGGAAGAGCGGCGAGTCGAACTCCACCCGCATACTCGACACAGCTTTGCCGGACAACGGCGTCAGCCCGCCCAGGCACGCGGAAAAACCCAGCATCCCGTAAACAACAGGTTGGCCAAAGGGAGTGGTGTGGGCGTACTTCGCGGACAAGTGGATTGGATGGAAGTCGAGTGACGCGGCGGCAAACAGCCGCAGGTGCTTCTCTTCAAACCGTATGGTCAATGGGTGAGCCTGCATGAAGAGGTTGAGATCTCAAGTTATACGTTGGCCGCTTCCGTCACTTCGAATCCTGATCGTCGCACGATGGCTGGGGCGCCTTTAATCTGCGCAGAGTCGACATCGAGCTCCCACGCTGTCGTGCCGTCGGGCATCTCTCCGACGGGCTGAAACCCCAGCTTCTCATAGTGCCGTACCACCAATTGATTGCGCTCGGTGGGAATGTACTTTCCGGCCAGTTTGTGGATGCCGGCACGTTTGGCGTGGTCCACGATCTCCTGCAACACCGTGTCCTCGATACGCCGGCCAATCACCCGGCAGCTCATCAACCAGGTATCGATCTCCCAGATGCCGGCGTCGCGCTCGCGGCATATTACGACGCTGATCATTCCGTTATCGCCGAAGATGTCAGCCACGCGCACCTGCAACGTGAAGACTTTCGGATCTCGCTCTGCGGCCGCAACCTCCGGCTCGGTGTAACGTTTTGTCGTCAGGTTGAATTGATTCGATTTGTTGATCAATTGCGTGATTCTGGGCCGGCCGGCGTCGTCGAAAGGCTGAACGGTGATGACCATCTTCAACGAAGCCAGGTAGTCCTCAATGTCAGTGGATTGTTTTTGCAGATTAACCCGCCGCGCATTGTCCTGATAAAAGTCGGCACGTTTCAAATCCTCGCCGGAAAAAGTGACCACCTCGAAATACCCCGCGGCGTTAAGAACGCGGACGTAAAACGCGGGATCATCCGGCAGTTCAGGCACCCCGACCTGTGGCAGGAACTCGCGCACTAACGCGCGTTCGGCTGGGTTGTCATCGAGCAACACCATCGCGTCCAGGCCCAGCTCGAGCTCATTGGCAATGGCTCTGATATTGCTGGCCTTGTCGTCCCAGTTCGCCTGGAACACGGCAAAATGTTCTTCACGCAGCAGCATCTCGGGGTGCTTCCGAAATGGCGACCGCGCGGTTTCGTCATTGTTCTTCGACGATACGGCCAGAACGACGCCGCGTTGCCGCAGTTCCAGCAGATAACGCTGCACACTCAGATAAGCTTCTCCGCTGGCATCGCCCTGCGCGATCTGAATGCCTTCCAGACCGTCGTCGCCGATCACGCCGCCCCACAACGTATTATCCAAGTCCGATACTAGGCAGCGCCGGCTCTTGCCCCGGAGCGCCGCGACGATGCGTGCGACATGCTCGCCGTACAGCGGCAGATACGTAGCGGAGAACGGAAGCTTGGCCAGGTTCCATTGATCCGGGGAATACCATTCCGCCAGCCCAACCGTCGCCGCCAGTCCCGCTACGTCAAATAAGACATCATGGCTTCCGCGCAGGCGCTCCGCGATACCGCGGTTGAATTCGTGAATTCCGCTGACCAGGGTTCCAGGAAGCACTCCGTCGAGATTGCCGAATAAGTTCTCTGCCGGGGGAGCCAGATCTTGCACGATGCAAATCGTCCGACCATTACCGCCGATGCCGGAGCGAATCCTGTCCAGCTGTGCCAAGGCGCTGTCGACGATTGCCCGGGCCGCATCAGCATCACCGGGGGTTGAAGACAGGGCGTAGCCGCGATAATCGACCGCTAGCAGCACTGCATCCAGCTGCGCGCGATTGATCTCTGAATCGGCTGACATTGCCTCCTGCACAACCTGTCCGTAGGGGGCGGGGATACATTCCAACGCAATGCCGTACCGCGCAGCGCTGGCAATCAAGGCGGGGACAATGAAGTCGGTGGTGGCGTTACTCAGAATTCCCAGACGAAAGGGGATGAGTGGCGACAGGGGATGCCCTGCATTCCGCGCACAGGTGATCAGCTTGGCCAGTCGGTGCAGATCGTTTTCATCGAGCGCATGGGAGGCTAGCAACTGCAACTGCGCTCCGGGTTCCGGCTCCGACTCCAGAGCGCGGCAGCGCGCGACAAAGTCGGCGGGAGGACGGGGCAGCCATGCCAGTGACTGATACAGACGGACACCCGCAGCGTCCATGCCGCGATTCACGCTTTTACTCCAACCTTGTCTTGTATCAGTTTTGCCAATTGGCCTACATTCCTGAGCTTATTGACCTCGTAGGCCGAGAACTTGATGCCAAACGCACGCTCAATGGTGAGCATCAAACGCACGTGACGCAGGCTATCCCATCCATCTACGTCACTGGCCGTCAACTCGGGGGTCACGATCATTTCGTCATTATCAAAAACATTGCGAAATAAGTCGTTTAGCCTGCTATAGACCTCGCTGCTTTCCATCAGACCCCAGCCAGATTCGACATCGTGTAGAGCGCAAATTCTAACATGATGCTAACCGTAAACGCACGCTTCGGGAGCATGCGAGAACACCCGGCCTATCGAGCTAGCGGGAGGTGAACTGCGCTGCTATTCTAATTTCAGTACAACTTCTCCTCGGCACAATCATCAGCTTGAATGCGACCCAAACCAAACCGCTGCCAGTGATCGCGCAAGCGTTGGATCCTAAACGACGACTCCGTATTCGGTTGGTGATGTTCCTGGCATCATTGGTTGTCAGTGCGGCCGCCTTCATCGGATTCGATTATTACTACTCCAGAGCGCTTCTCGGCTCGTCCGTGGCCGGCAATCCCAATGGACTCTGTTTCAGCCGCGATCCCGTGCGCGCGTTCGCCTTTAAGCCTGACTGTTCCTGCATTCGTCGCTGGTTGGGAGATTCCTACGAGTTCCAGACCAACAGCCTCGGTTTTCGCGACCAGACGATTCGGACGGTGCCGGCAGTGGATCCTCGTCCTCGCATCCTCATTCTCGGCGACTCCGCTCCGGAAGGAATGACGAAGTGGGAGGACACTTTTATCGGCCGGGTCGCCACTCATCTTCCGCAGTATGACTTCCTGAATGGCAGTGTTGAGGGCTATTCACCGTCCAACTATCTCAATACCGAACGCATGGTCGTGCGTCAGGGCATCGACTTTGACGAAGCCATTGTCTTCATCGATATCTCCGACGCCCAGGACGAGGCTGCATTTTTCCACGATAAAGACTCATCCGGAGCCGTAGGTTTAGCAGCCGGCAAGACGTCAAAGAGCAGTGCATACTCCGATCTGCGGCTGTGGATCAGCAACAACCTGTTGCTCACCAACGACCTGTTCCAGTTCTGCGAGAAGGGGCTCGTCGGTCTGGGATGGTATCACCTCGAGTTGGGACACGGCGGCAATGAGTTTGATCTGGAGCGTTCGGCGTGGACGTATCGCAAGGTCTCCGATAGCCTGCCTTACGAGACCGGCTACGCGCCGCTTGGACTAGAGGGTGGCATTGCCAGGGAACAAGCGAAGATGGACGCTCTGTACCGTGAGTTGAAGGAGCGCAACATTCCGATCAGCGTGGTGGTTTATCCCTGGCCGGCGCAGTTGGCGCACGATAATGTGGATTCCCGTGAAGTGCGCATCTGGCGCGACTGGTGCGACGGTAAATGCAAACGCTTTGTGACTCTGTTCCCGGCCTTTTTCGCAATCAAGAATGCGTGCCCGCCCACGCAACCGGGCTGCTGGTACCTAAGTCATTTTGTCTTCGGTGACACTCACTACAACGCGGTGGGCGACGCCGTAGTTGCGGATGTACTGACCGGGAGTCTGCAGCAAACACCGCCGACCAAGCGACAGCCTTAACACCCGACGACAATGCGTGACCTACTGCTTCTGGAAATGGCGAGATGCCTTGCCCCTATCGCAGCTCTTCCATGCAGGCTTCCAGCACCTTGCGCGAAGGACGGGTCACGCTCTCCGGCAGGCTCGCCAGCGGCTGCTCAGTCATGTTGATCATGTCGACGAAGTTCGGCGCCTTGGTGTCGAGGTAAAGCACTCCCGTCAGTACTTCATCCGCTTTGTGGGACTCCATAATGCGCCGGATGGCTTCGATCTTGTCGCTTGGATCGTATTCCTTTTCCAGCTTACGCAGCCGAAGTGTCGAACCGTCGTGCATGGTCACATTGACGCTGCTGCCTGCGTCGTACTCGACGTTGATCTCGGCAAAGTGAGGCACGAAATCCAAGTCGTGCACCGGCTCTTCATGGTCCTTCATGAACTTGTAGGATTTGGTCGAGCCTTCGTGGTCGTTGAATGTCACGCACGGTGAGACGACATCGAGCATAACGGTGCCGCGATGTGCCAAGGCCGCCTTCAACATCGTCTGCAGCTGGCGCTTGTCGCCTGAGAACGAACGGCCAACAAAGGTCGCTCCCATCATGATGGCCAGCGCACAAGTATCAATTGGCGGAAGGTCATTGATGACTCCCGTCTTCAGTTTCGAGCCGATATCCGCAGTGGCTGAGAACTGTCCCTTGGTCAGGCCGTAAACGCCGTTGTCTTCGATGATGTAGATCATCGGCAGATTGCGGCGCATCAGGTGAACGAATTGTCCGATGCCGATGGACGCGGAGTCGCCATCGCCGCTGACGCCCAGCGCGATCATCCTGGCGTTGGCCAGCACCGCGCCCGTCGTCACCGACGGCATCCGTCCGTGAACCGAGTTGAAGCTGTGCGAGCGGCTCATGAAGTACGCAGGACTCTTCGAAGAGCAACCGATGCCGGACATCTTGAGAACACGCTCGGGCTCGATGCCCATCTCATAAAAGGCGTCAATGATGCGCTCGGAAATCGCGTTGTGGCCGCATCCGGCGCACAGTGTGGTCTTGCCGCCGCGATAGTCGAGGACGGTAAGCCCGACTCGATTCGTCTTGGGTGCGGGCTGGGCCGGCGGCGTGGTTGTGGTCGCCATTACTTGCCCTCCTGGGAAATGATGTCGTCGGTGATGGAGCGCGCGTCAATCGGCAGCCCGTTGTAGTGGCGGACGCTGCGTAATTTAACGATCTCAGGGACAGCCACATCGAGCTTCAGCAGTTCATGCATCTGGCCGTCGCGGTTCTGGTCGACGATGTAAATGCGCTTATGCGCTGCGATGAAGTCGTGGGTTTCGCGAGTGAACGGATATGCCCTCAGTCGCAGATAGTCGGCGTGAACGCCGTATTCGTTCTGCAGCTGGTCGAGCGTCTCCACCAGCGCGTGATGCGAAGTTCCGTAAGCGATAATGCCGATCTCATTGCCGTCGTTGCGCACCAACTCCGGCCGCGGAACCAGTGTGCGTGCGGTCTCGAACTTCCGCGCCAGACGGTCCATGTTGTTGGCGTAGTCGTCCGAACGCTCGCTGTATTGGCCTCTTTCGTTATGACCGCTGCCACGCGCAAACCACGCGGCGCTGGGATGATCGGTGCCGGGAAGCGTGCGATACGGAATGGCGTCGCCGTCTACGTCTTTGTAACGCGCAAAACCACCGGCCTTCTCCAGCTCTTCTTTGGACAGTACCTTGCCACGTTGCAACGGCTTTTCGGGATACTGAAATGGGTCGGACATCCAGTTGTTCATGCCCAGGTCGAGATCGGACATGACGAACACCGGAGTCTGCATCTGCTCCGCCAGGTCAAATGCATCGCCCGCCATCGAGAAGCACTCCGCGGGCGAGCTGGGGAATAGCATGGGGTGCTTGGTGTCGCCGTGCGAGAGCCGGGCAACGAAGCTGATGTCGCCCTGCGAGGTGCGCGTCGGCAATCCGGTAGAAGGCCCAACGCGTTGGACGTCCCAAATCACTCCTGGCAGCTCGACGTAGTAGCCTAGTCCGGCGAACTCGGCCATCAGTGAAATGCCCGGTCCAGCAGTGGCCGTCATGGAACGCGCGCCCGCCCATCCTGCGCCCAAAACCATGCCGATTGCTGCCAGCTCATCCTCAGCTTGGACGATGGCGAAGGTCGCTTTGCCATCAGGGCCAACTCGGTATTCCTTCATGTAATCGATGAGGCTTTCGACGAGTGATGACGAAGGCGTGATCGGGTACCAGGTCACGACCGTTACGCCGGCAAACATCGCTCCCATCGCGGCGGCGGAGTTCCCGTCGACGATGATCATTCCGGCCGTCTTGTCCATGCGCTCGACTTTGAAGGGATCGGCTTTGGGCAGCGAAGCCGCGGCGTAGTCGTAGCCAGCCTTGGCGGCGTTCCAGTTCAGTTCGGCAGCCTTCACCTTCTTGGCAAACTGCCGGCGCAGGGCTTTTTCCACCTCAGCCATATCGAGGCCGAGCAACTGCGCCACGACACCGACGTAGACCATGTTGCGGACCAGCTTGCGCAGCTTCGACTCAGGGCAAACAGCGGCGGTAATTTTGTCGTACGGGACGGCGTAGAAGGTCAGGTCAGAGCGCAGTTCATTCAGCTTCAGCGGCTCATCGTAGAGCGCGGCGGCGCCCGGAGCCAGCGCCAGAACGTCTTCCTTCGCCGTCTCAGGATTCATGGCGATGAGGAAGTCGATTTCCTTCTTGCGCGCGATGTAGCCCTTCTTGCTGGCGCGGATGGTGTACCACGTCGGCAGTCCGGCAATGTTCGAGGGGAACATATTCTTGCCGGAGACCGGTACTCCCATTTGAAAAATGGTGCGCAGCAGAATGTTGTTCGCGCTCTGTGAGCCCGATCCGTTCACGGTAGCGATCTGGATGCTGAAATCGTTAACGACGGGCTCGCGCACGGCGCCATTGTCGGTGCCATGCACGGCAAGTTCAGTTGTGGCCATCAATACCCCTTACTAAGTGGATGAGGACGGAGAGGTTAACGTTCCATTATAGGGCAGTCGGGAAGATAGGTGGACAGCCGCGCAGCGGAGTGACGATAGAGGCACTAATTGGCGCGAAAGGAAGGGCGAATGGAGTCGGTCGGGGCAGCTAAGATTCAGGGGCGGAGCGCCGGCTATCTTGGCGGACGAGGACAGAATGCTTACCCGGTATAGGGTCCTTCGACTCCGCGTTCGCAAACAACGCGAACGCTCCGCTCAGGATGACACCTTCGATTAATGGCACTCTCTGCGACGACGGCCGATAGCCGATGTCCCACAGCCTTTACGCCGGGGCTTCCACTACCTCGAAGAACTGCGCCATGTTGCGGAACTTGTTGTAGCGCGCGTCCAGCAACTCCTGCGTCGACATTTTTTCCAACACCAACAGATGTTTCTCCAGAGCGTCGCCGAGGATCTTTGCCATCCCATCGTGGTCGCTGTGCGCGCCTCCCGGCGGCTCGGGGATCACTTCGTCGCAGATGCCCATCTCCAGATTGTCTTTCGCCGTGATGCGCAGTGCCTGTGCAGCTACGTCCTTCTTCGTCGAGTCGCGCCACATGATCGACGCGCAGCCCTCGGGCGAAATCACCGAGTAGATGCTGTTCTCCAGCATCAGCACGCGATCGGCGACCGCAATCGCCAGTGCGCCGCCACTGCCGCCTTCGCCGGTGATTACGGCGATGAATGGAACCGCTAGCCGCGCCATCTCGCGCAGATTGTGGGCAATAGCCTCAGCCTGTCCGCGCTCTTCCGCGCCCAGTCCGGGATAGGCGCCTACGACATCGACCAGGGAGATAACCGGCCGCTTCCATTTCTCGGCAAATTTCATCGCTCTCAAGGCCTTGCGATAGCCCTCGGGATTCGGCTGACCGAAGTTGCGATGCAGGCGCTGCTTGGTGTCGCGGCCTTTTTGCGGTCCCAGCACCAGCACTTCCCTGCCGCGAAAGTTCGCCATGCCGCAGATCATCGCAGCATCATCGCCGAAGGCCCGGTCGCCGTGAATTTCGCTGAAGCCGGTGAACATGCGCTCGATGTAGTCGAGCGGATACGGACGGTTGGGATGGCGCGCCAGTTCGGTGCGCTCCCAGGCGGTCAATTGGCCGGACATCTGGCGGCGCAGTGCGTCGACGCGGTCATGCAGAGTCTGCAGCTGTTTTACCGCCTCGGGATTATTCCCGGCAGCGCCCTGCAGTTGCTCAATCTGTTGCTCGATTTTTTCCAGCTCGGCTTGTGCTTTTGAGACAGCTTCCATATCGGGATCGTTTTGTTTGTTGGCGGCCCAGTACATTGCCTCGGCCGCGTACATCCAGAAATCTAACGCGGAGAGCAATCCGGTCTGCTTCGGTGTAAGCTTCTGCTCGTCTGCCACGGTGGTTAAGGCTATTGGGAATCGGGCTTAGTCCAGAACGCGCACGCTGCCGCGTCCACACAACTCTTCCACGCGATTGATGAACGCACGGTCCGGCAACACATTATAGCCCTCCGCCTCCATCACCACGGTAAAGTCGCCCTTGCGCTCCAGATCGAAGAGCACGCGCGCATCGCCTTTACGCTCCTGACAGATGGTGTGGAGCGCGTCGATCACGGTGGCCGAAGCCGTTTCCAGCGATACCTTGATGCGCAGATGGCTGGGTAGTTTAGGCTTCGCTTCTTCGAGTGGGGTGATGTCGTCGATCATCAGCTTGGGGTTCGATCCCTCTTCGACGCGAACCCCGCCTTTCACAAGCACTGGCACCGTCAGCTTCAACTTTTCCGCCAGGCGCTTGTAGGCGTCGGCAAAGCACAGGATATCGACCGAGCCGTTCATGTCCTCGATCTGCCCCTGTGCGTAGAGATCGCCGCGCTTGGACTTCGCCACGCGAATGCCTTTCAACACTCCGCCGACCGTAACCTCGCCTCTTCCGGTTGAGGATTTCAGTTCGCCGATTGCGGATGTGGTCAGGGCGTGGAAGTCGACCAGTTTCTCCTGGTATTTCTCCAGCGGATGGCCGGTGATGAAGAACCCGAGAATCTCTTTTTCGTAGCCCAGCCGCGTGTGCTCATCCCAGTCCGGCGTGTTGGGCAGCGGTTTCTCCGCCGTCTGATTCTCTTCGTCCTGCTGGAAGACGCCGAACAGACCATGCTGCCCCAGAGCTGCGTCTTTCTGCGTCTTCTGGGCGTGCTCCATGGCGTTGTCAGCGACGGCCATCAACTGCGCGCGCCGGCCCAGCGCATCCATGGCGCCACTCTTGATCAGCGATTCGACCACGCGCTTGTTGAGCAGGTGCAGATCGACCTTCTCGCAGAATTGGTAGAACGACTTGAAGTCGCCGCCCTCTTTCCGCGCTCTTACGATCGAGTCGATCGCGTTATGGCCGACGTTCTTGACCGCGGCCAGACCGAAACGGATGGCTTCGCCATGCGGCGTGAAGTAAGCGTCGCTAACGTTGATATCGGGCGGCTCGACGGCGATGCCCATCTCGCGGCACTCGTTGATGTACTTGACCACGTCGTCGGTACTGCCTGACACCGAGGTCAGCAGCGCGGCCATGAATTCCACCGGATAGTGGGTCTTGAGATAAGCAGTGTGATAAGCCAGCAGCGCGTAAGCCGCCGAGTGCGACTTGTTGAAGCCGTATCCGGCGAACTGCTCCATCAGGTCGAAGATTTTTTCGACCTTCTTCGTCGGGAAGTTGCGCTCAGCCGCGCCCTGAAGGAAGCGCTGGCGCTGCTTGGCCATGGCTTCGGGATCTTTCTTGCCCATGGCGCGGCGCAGCAGGTCGGCTTCGCCCAGGGAGTAGCCTGCCAGCCGGTTGGCGATCTGCATCACCTGTTCCTGGTAAACGATGACGCCCAGGGTCTCTTTCAGAATCGTTTCCAGTTCGGGCAGCTCATACTCAATTTTCTTGCGGCCCCACTTGCGCTCGATAAAGTCTTCAATCATGCCTCCCTGGATTGGCCCGGGGCGGTAGAGCGCGTTCAAGGCGGTCAGATCTTCGACGGCAGTCGGCTTGTAGCGGCGCAACACGTCGCGCATGCCGTGCGATTCAAACTGGAAGACGCCACTGGTCAGTCCGGTGTGGAAGACCTTCTCGTACGTTACCTGGTCATCGAGCGCCAGGGTCTGCAGGTTGAGCTTTTCGTTATGCACCTGCTCGATGAGCCGAAGTGCGTCGTCGATGATGGTGAGCGTGGTAAGCCCGAGGAAGTCCATCTTCAACAGGCCCAGCTTCTCCACCGCCTTCATGTCGTAGGCGGTGACGATTTCGTCGTTCTTGGTGCGATGCAACGGCACCAGGTCGGTCAACGGTTGCGGCGAGATCACCACGCCGGCGGCGTGCACGCCCGAGTTGCGCACCAGGCCCTCGAGCTTCTTGGCGGTGTCGATCAACTCCTTCGTCTGCGGCTCGCTATCATAGGCCGCAGCCAGAGCGGGTGAATCCTTCAACGCCTGATCGATGGTGATGTTGAGCGTCGGCGGAACCATCTTCACAATGCGGTCGACGTCGGCGTACGGGATGTCCATCGCGCGGCCGGAATCCTTCATCGCAGCCTTGGTCGCCATGGTGCCGAAGGTGATGATCTGCGCTACCTGGTCGCGTCCGTATTTCTGGGTGACGTATTCAATCACCCGGCCGCGACGGTTCATGCAGAAGTCGATGTCGATATCGGGCATGCTGATGCGTTCCGGATTAAGGAAGCGCTCGAACAGCAACTCGTTCTGCAGCGGATCGATGTCGGTAATGGAGAGCGCGTAGGCGACGAGCGACCCGGCAGCCGATCCACGGCCGGGGCCGACCGGAATGTTCTGCTCTTTGGCGTAGCGGATGAAGTCCCACACGATAAGGAAGTATCCGGGGAACTGCATCTGGCGGATGATCTCGATCTCCCGCGAGAGTCGCTTCTCGTACTCCTCGAGCGAATGCTTCACCCGGCCAGTGGTCTGTAATTCGCGCAGCACTTCCAGGCGCTTGGCGAAGCCCTGGCGCGTAACGTGCTCGAAATAGTCCGGTATGGAGTATCCGGCAGGCACTTCGAATTGCGGGAACGGGTCTTTCACTTTTTCCAGGCGAACATTGCAGCGCTCGGCGATCTCCATGCTTCGCGCCAATACACGCTCGTAGCCGGAGAAAACCTTCGCCATCTCCGCTGGACTCTTCACGAAGAACTGATTGCCGGTGAACTTCAGTCGGTTGGTGTCGTTGATCGACTTGCCGGTCTGGATGCAGACCATCACGTCTTGCGCGTGCGAGTCGTCTTCGCAAAGGTAGTGGCTGTCGTTGGTCGCCACCAGCGGCAGTCCAAGCTCCTGCTCCAACTTCAGCAAGTTCGTCTGAATCCGCTTCTCTTCCTCCAAACCCTGGTCTTGGATTTCAAGGTAAAAATTGCCCTTTCCGAAGATGTCGTTATAGGAAGCAGCGGCCTGTTTCGCGGCGTCGTACTTCCCTTCTGTCAAACGCTCGGCCACTTCGCCCTTCAAGCAGGCCGACAGGCCGATCAGCCCCTGTGAATGTTCGGCGAGAAACTTCTTGCTGATGCGCGGCTTGTAGTAGAAGCCATGCAGCGACGCCTCCGAGACGATCTTCACCAGGTTGCGATAGCCCTGATCGTTCTCGGCCAGCACGATGAGATGGTTGTACGTGTCTCCCTCAGGCGCGGCCCGATGATCTTCTTTCTTGCTGATGTAAAGCTCGCAACCGAGGATCGGCTTCACTCCAGCTTCCTTAGCGGCATTGACGAATGAGACGGCGCCAAAGATGTTGCCGTGATCGGTCATGGCGACCGCCGGCATCTTGAGTTCCTTGACGCGGCCGACCAGGCGCTCGATTTCGCACGCGCCGTCGAGCATGGAGAAGTCGGTGTGAAGATGGAGATGAACGAACTCTGGTTGCGGCATCAGTGTTTCTATTTTATGCGCTCTGTCCGGATCTTGCGTCCTGAGGAAGATGTGGAAAAGAGGGCTGAAACTAGCGCTTTACAACTATCCGGTGGAAATCGCGAGCCCTAGTGATAAGATGCCGCGACATCTCATTCGGTAGCAGGAACGCAACGCCCAGTTGCTGCCGCAGGCCCGCTTTTCGAATCTCTTCGAGGGGGCTTCATGAACACCCGCACAAAAGGCATTTTGTGGTATTTGCTGATCGCGTTTGGATTGGCCTGGGCGAACTGGGAAGCTGCGTACAGGCTTGCGGGAACGAATCACCCGATCTATGGAATGATCCTCGCAGCGCCCGCCGTCTTCGCCCCGGCGCTTGCTACCTTCGTCGTCCGCAAATGGATCACGCGCGAAGGATTCGGCGATGCGGGATTGCGAATCGACCTCTCGAAATGGCGATACTACCTGGTGGCCTGGTTGCTTCCCCTATTCATAGTGGGCTGCATCGCAGTGCTCTCTCCAATTTGCGGGGGAGCGAAGCCTGACTATTCGTTTCATGCGGGCATTCAGTATCTGCTGAAGCTGGGGATGCCGGCATCGTTACTCCGCTATCCCAAGCTGTTGATCGTCTACTGGATCGTAAGCGCTGTGCCCAAATCGTTCGTTCTATTCGGCGAAGAGTTCGGGTGGCGCGGCTACCTGCAATTGCGCCTGTTCCCTGGTCGTCCGCTGGCTGCGGCCGTGGGCACAGGAATCATCTGGGCGATTTGGCACTACCCTCTGACGCTGCGCGGCTTCAACTATCCTGACCATCCGTACATCGGAAGTTTCCTGGTATTTCCAGTTGGCGCAACTCTGCTTTCCATTGTTTACGGATGGCTTCGGCTCCGTAGCGGCAGCATCTGGGCATCTTCCCTGGCACATTCCGCTAACAACGTCATCGGAGGCGGCATCTGGATCCTGCTGTTTGGTGACAAGGTCAACCACCTGATTTCTTCGCCGGCAGGAATACTCGGGTGGGTTTCTTTAGGAGCCCTGAGCGCGTGGATAGTTTTCACAGGCCAACTCAAGCCGGCCGAGTCTGTGCCGACCGCAAACGAGCTGCCCCTGGCCGCGCAGGCCGCTGGATTGAGTTGATGGCGGTTGTTACTCGTGAGCGCGAGCCTTGGACGGACAACCGGACGAGGTGCTCAAGTCTTGGCGGTTTTCGAGACCTGGAAGGCGCGCGCTTGGGGAGTTACGTCGAGCAGTGCACTGAGTTAACATCATCGCGGCTGCTGTCGTGAACCACACAGTGCTCCTCACGCTTTCGGGTATCGTCGCCGGCGCCATCGCTGCCATCTCCGGCTTTGGCATCGGCAGCATACTCACGCCTCTGCTTGCCGCATGGGTTGGAACGAAGCTGGCAGTCGCGCTCGTCTCCATTCCACATTTCATCGGAACGGCCCTTCGTTTTGCCGTGATTCGCCAACACGTGAACCGGAGCGTGCTCTGGAGTTTCGGTATCACCAGCGCCGCCGGAGGCTTGATCGGCGCTGTGCTTCACGTCTGGTTGCGCAGCGTGGTGCTTGGCTACGTGCTGGGAGTGCTGCTGGTCTTCGCTGGCATCACTGGAGTTACGGGACTCGCATCGCGCTTGCGATTCGGCCGGCGCACCGCGTGGGTTGCAGGAGCCTTATCCGGAATGTTTGGCGGACTGGTCGGCAATCAAGGTGGGATTCGTTCGGCGGCGCTGCTGGGATTCGACCTCAAGCGCGATGAATTTGTTGCGACCGCGACGGCGATTGCGCTGCTTGTCGATGTGTTCCGCATGCCGGTGTATGCGGTCTCGCAGTTCGGTCAGATGGCGACGCAGTGGCCCATCATGGCTGTCGCGACCGTTGGCGTGGTGATCGGCACGCTGTCGGGCAAGTGGATGCTGAGCCGTATTCCACAGAGTGTGTTTCGCCTGATGGTCGCTTGCATTGTTCTGGCGCTGGGCATCTGGATGCTGGTGCATCCCGGCGCGTAAGAGCGCCCTGCCGATACACGCTTGAGAGGTGTCATCCTGAGCGGCGGTTCGCGCCTTTTGCGAACCGGAGTCGAAGGACCCCTATCGCCGCGAGAACCTTACGAGCTATAGCGGTCCCTCGGCTTCGCTCGGGATGACACCAAAAGGAGTCGACCTCGGGACCTTCAGCGCACATCCTGCTGAATATCGTTCGATCCGCCGGGCGAGATCAGTTGTCCGCCGGTAATGACTTGGCCTGGCGGTGTTTGCCGGCCGATCTGCGGTTGGGTCTTTCCTTTCCCGTGGGCGCGATAGGCGAACACAACGGCAAGCAGCGGCGCTGCCAGCAGCAGTCCCCAGAATCCGAAGGCAAGGCTCAGCAGGATGGGCACAATCAGCGAGGCCCAGATGGGCACGCGCGCGGTCCGGCGCATGATGAGCGGTTGCAGCACCAGGCCGTCGACGACGACCACGACGCCGTAGAGGATCAGAACGTAAAGCAGCCCTTCGAAGCCGCTATCAATGAGCGCCGCGATCGCCGGGCCGAAGAACGCCAGCACTGGACCGAAGTGTGGAATGAACTGCAAACCAGCAGCGAGGATCGCCCAGAACGGCGCGAACGGCACATGCAGATACCAGAGTCCTGCCCACCACAACGCTCCGATGGCCAGCGAGTTGTAGCACTGGGCAACGAACCAGCGCTTCAACGCGCCGCCGGTGATGTTAATGTGACGTGAGACCTGCATTACTTATTGGATGCCCGCCCGTCCGGGAGGGCACAAAACACATGCTACACTCGAAAATAGGCAGTTAGCACTTGGCATTGGCACTTAGCTTTTGGTCTTTGTTGCCTCGCAACGATGTCGACCTTAGCTATTGCTGCCGGCGCGATCAGACGTAGCCACGTGCTAACGGCTAATCGCTAAGAGCTGCCTTTATGAAATTCGGCGTCATCATCTTCCCCGGATCCAATTGCGACCACGATGCCTTCTGGGTCGTCTCCAAGGTCGCGAAGCAACCCGTAACTTTCCTGTGGCACGACTCCTCCGACCTTCAGGGCTGCGACGCGATCATCGTGCCCGGCGGCTTCGCCTACGGCGACTACCTGCGCACCGGCGCGATCGCCAAGTTCTCGCCGGTGATGGAGTCGGTGAAGAAGTTCGCCGCCGATGGCGGCCTGGTGCTCGGCATCTGCAATGGATTCCAGATTTTATGTGAGGCCGGACTCCTTCCCGGCGCCCTCATGCGCAATGCCGGATTGAAGTACGTCTGCAAACCGGTGCACGTTCGCGTGGAGACAACAAACACGCCTTACACACAGCGGCTCACCCAGGGTGAGGTGCTGGAAATTCCCATCGGCCACATGGAAGGCAACTACTTCTGCGACGAGCAAACGCTGGCCGAGTTAAAAGATCAGGATCGCATCGTCTTTCGCTATACCTCGCCGTCTGGCGAAGTCACGGCTGAGGCCAATCCCAATGGGTCGCTCGAAAATATTGCTGGCATCTGCAGCGCAAGCCGCAATGTGGTCGGCATGATGCCGCATCCCGAGCGCGCCGCCGAGCCAGAGTTAGGAATGACGGACGGCGCAAAAGTCTTCCACTCGCTGGTTTCGGCTATGGTTGCGAAGTAAGCTACCGATCGTTCCCCTCCGCGTGGACAATCAGCGAATACCAGCAATAAAAAGGCGAGCCACTTTGAAATGGCTCGCCTGCAGGCATTCATTTTCACTCTTCACGCCAAGAGAGAGGGACATGAACAAACGAGATGAGCTCGCCGGCCGGTTAGCCGAGCGAACTCATCCCGCGTGCGTATTACTGCGCTGCTGTGGTGAACGTCTGATCGTAGAAGGCTGCCATGTTGCCCAACGAATCGGTGGTCAACGGCCGCCAGTGATAAGTGGTGTTGGGTTGTAACCCGGTGATGGTCATCGCAAAGTCATACACGTTGTAGATGCCCAAGCTGACCGCCGTCTGATCCTGCACATCCGTAACGGTGGCCGATTGGTTGGTGTAGCTTTGGTTCAACATGTTGAGGAAGCCGAAATTCGGGAACGGCTGCATGCACTGTGGCGGCTGCGGATTGTATATGTCGCAGATCACAGGAGCAGTAGTGCCGTAGTAGATGGTGGCGGTGGTGTTCGGTTTGAACACGTTGAAAAAGAAGGTCGCCGATGTCGCCGTCACCGAGGGCGGGTTAATGGTGTTGGGATTGATGGTCGGCGGGCTGCCGCCATTGCCTGGCCACCAGGCAAACGATACTGGAGTCCTAAGGTCGGTCCATGGAGCGCTGCAAGGACTGGACTGGTTGCCGCAGGGATTCGCAGCCGCCATCACAGCGCCGATCGCCGGTGAGGTGCCATCGGGGTTATGTCCGGTTCTGTACCGCACGTAGTCGAAGCTCCACTTGTAGACCTGATTGAATTCCTTGACCGACCAGGTCCAACCATTGCCGACCAGAGAGCCAGCGGCGCCGGCGCTGTCCCACACGTGGTTGAAGAGATCGTCGCCCTGGGTCAGGTACGTGGAATTGTTGGTCAAGTACCAGTACCAGGCGAACGCCGGAGACACCAGGTCATTCAGCTCCGTGGCGCTGTACAAGCCAGACACCAGGTTTGGATTTACCGGGACATCGTACGGCTGATAGGAGAAGGTGTGGGTCGAAGGAATGTATTGCGTCGCCTCCAGCCAATCTAATGTCTTCTTAATCTCCAGCGGGATGCGTGCGTCGGGTGTATTTCCCTCAGCCTGATCCAGTTGGTAGTAGGTCATCAGAGCTTCCATCGCCGTGCCCAACAGGAAGGGATGGATGTCGTAGCTCTGCTGGTTGGGATTGCTGAGGCTGAAGTTGTAGCTCTGGTCCAGATATCCCAGCATAACGTCGACCTGACGCAGGATGAAGGCACTGTCTCGCGGCTCACCCAAGAGCTCTGCCGCCAGCCGGTTGTCCATCATGTAAGCGCTGAGACGAGTGCTCATGGCATAAGCACTGCCGCTGAAGTACAGGTTGAAGCCGGGGACGTGCTGCAAAATGTCAATGGCCGCCTGATTTGTGGTGTCTCCCGTCCGGAGTTGATTCATCTCCATGCCGAATGCGAACTGGTTTGGCTCCCTGACGAAGCTGCCGTTGGTCGCGATCATCATTTGCTTGTAAGGATCCATCGCGAGTTCGGTGCAGCGCTGCCATTGGGGTGTATAGCCGTGACCTAGCACTTCGCTGTCGTAGTCAAGGATCTGCTGATAGACGCGACCGCCATCGTAGTTCCAGGCTTCGAAGTAGTTGGAAGACGGCAGTTGGAAGTAACCCGCAAAGTTGCTGTTATCCAGACTCCACCAGGGATTGGTATCGTTGTTATTGGTGCACCAGTAGGCGCCAGATCGATAGGGTAGACCCTGATTCGAGTAAGGCACCTCGTTCTGCATGTTGCTTTCCCAAGTCGCTTGGCCGGCAATTGCTGGAAAGTTCGTTGGCGGCGTGGCAACGAAGCTGGCGGTAGGCAAGACGTTGAAGTTGTAGGTGATCGCAACGGGGTTACCGTAGTTTGTGCCGCTGTATTCCGCCTGGAACAACCCGGTAAACTGATAGTGACCCGGTACCGCCTGCGAGTTAGCCCTCAACCTCAAAGACTGGTTGATGCTGTAAAGCGTCCCGTTTGAGCAATCCTGATTGTTGGGATCGTAATGGCCATCCCAGCCTGACGGCGGGGGATTTGAGGGTGCATCAAATCCGCACAGATATTGCGCTGTGATGCTGTTGTCGGTGACCGGCTGACCCGTATCCAGATTGGTGATCACCACATTTTGCATCTGGACCATATAGTTGGAAGGTCCGCTCAAAAGGTTCGCCTGCAACATGACATACAGATCGTTGCACTCGCGGGAACTCTTCGATGTTGGGGTGCAAACGGGAGACTGTGTCGGATCGCCCTGGTAAACGTTGATGCCTCCGATGGGCCACATGGTGAAAGCCAAAGGACCATTCGGCGCTGTGGGCTGGGTGGGCAAGTTGAACGTCAGATAAGTACCCTGCCCCGGATAGGTCGCCCATACATGGCATATTGGAGTAAGCACGGCGCAGCGCGGAACTCCCACATAACTGGCAACGTAGTAACCCCAGGTGGCATAGGCGCTGTATGCAGGAAAATGATCGACCACGACGGTGTGACTGGTACTGTTGTCGTTCTGCGCTACTTGACGCGTAGGAGAATTATTATTGCTCGCATAGTCGACGGAATTTTCAATGACGACGATGGAGTTTCCAGGATGAACCGTGTTCCAGTGGAAGGTGACGGAGTATCCGTTAACCGGATCGAACGTGCTGCTCAAGGTCGCCGTAACACTGCCCTGCACAATCTCGTTCGGATCGAGCGTGGCGAACACCGGAGTTGCCGCCAGCATTCCTGTAACTAGCAAGGCGAGCAAGAAAATCAACTGCAACTGGCGAGGTGTCGATCGGTTAAACCAATGTTGGATGATGCGGCCAAATATCATTTTTCCCGCTCCTTCTGTTTCCGGCACACAACAATCGGGGGATCGCCGCTGTTACGGCAGATTGTTTCCCGACCATCTGTTGAAGCTGCTTGGAATAGGTCGAGTATCGTTGCCGCTGCATCCTTGAGCCACGGGAAAGTGACCAAACTTAAAACGAAAGTAACCTAATTGATGGTGACTTAGCGGCCCCCAGGCGGAGTTGGGCGGAGGTCTACGGCCTAGAAATGCCCCCATCACTGGATGATGGAGGTCAAGGGCAAGCCACACGGTATGCGCTTATTCAAAACCCTAAACCAAATAATATAAATGTCTTAGATCTGGACTGCTAGGAAGGATGCCGCACTGGTCCCGAGGGCGCAAAGAGGGTCGCAAGCCAGCAAGTCTGTCGTCTTACACAAGCAAGGCCTGGCCTGATTGTTGCCAGAAAGTGTCACGACTAACCATAAGTAACCTAGTTTTGGTGACTGTCCGAGTTACCTAATGTGGCTTTAGATTTACGCTAAACAATCTCGCTTCTCCGCCGCGGAGAGGGAGGAAATCATGAAATGAATCGTCGTGGATGATGGCGGGGAGGGAGAGGGATTCGAACTTGAGCCGCTTTCCAGGCGTCCGAGCCCGCAGGCGAAATCCCGAGCGACGCGAGGGACCTCAGAGGCAGGATCGGTCGTGATGATGGCGGAGAGGGAGGGATTTGAACCCCCGATACCCGTTAAGGTATGGCCGCTTTCGAGGCGGCTCGTTTCAACCACTCACGCACCTCTCCGCGCGCGGTTGCACTGGCCGGAGTTGCCAGCACCTTCAGTTTAGCAAAGGTCGCGGAAGGCGTCATTCTCCTGTGGGTGCCCGTCCTTAACGTTAACGATATGGTTGCGAGAATACGGCGTGTGCGGTGTCTTCCCTTTTCTCTTGCTGTAACGCTGAACTAACTCAGTCGCTCACGATTGAATCGGTACATTGCGACGTTCACGGAAGAAGGTTTGCATCAGATCCATGCAACGTGCCGCAAGAATTCCCGAGGTGACTTCCACCCGGTGATTGAGCTTGGGGTGATTCAGGATTTGCAGCATTGAATGAACTGCCCCGGCCTTGGCGTCCTCCGATCCATAAACCAGTCGCCGAATGCGGGCGTGGGTAATAGCGCCGGCACACATAGCGCACGGCTCGACCGTGACGTAGAGATCGCAATCCAGCAGGCGATAGTTGCCGATGGTCTGGCCGGCTTCGCGCAATGCGAGTATCTCGGCGTGCGCAGTGGGATCGTGAGCGCTGATTGGACGATTGCATCCTCTCCCTACGACGCGGCCTTCATAAACAACAACGGCCCCCACCGGCACCTCGCCAAGGGCGAGTGCGCGTGCCGCTTCGCGCAGGGCTTCTTCCATCCAGAGTTCGTCAGGTTTGGACATCGGCTGTCGGCTTTCAGCTGTTAGCTATCGGCTTCCGGCCCCTTGCTGCAACCAACAGCTCGCAAGCAGAACTATAGTGGAGGAGAATCGCGCTACCAAGAACTTAGTCGCGTCGTGGCACCCGAGACATCAATATCCACTCAGGTTGGATATCGACCGCCGACTGTTCCAAGCTGAGAGCTGGCAGCCGATAGCTGACAACTACTCCTGTCGCAGCATGATTCGTTGGACGGCCGTGGCGCGGCCCGTTTCGCCGTTGCACTCGATCAACGTGGCGCAGAGGCGGACGTCCTCAGTTGCGGGCTCGAAGCGGGATGGCATGTTGGTGAGGAAGCGCTGCAGGATCAATTCCTTTTGCACGCCGATTACTCCGTGGTAAGGACCAGTCATACCGACATCGGTTTGCACTGCGGTGCCGCCGGCCAGTACCTGCTCGTCGGCCGTGGGCACGTGGGTGTGCGTCCCAAGAACCGCAGTGACGCGCCCTTCGAGATGCCAGCCCAGCGAAACCTTTTCCGACGTCGCCTCCGCGTGGAAGTCGACCAGTATCACCTTGGCGGTGATCTGCTTCAATAGTTCGTCTGCCAGGCGAAAAGGATCGTCATTGTTGGTCATGAAGACGCGGCCTTGCAGGTTAATAACGGCGTACGCCACGCCACCTCGAGTGCGTCCCTGATACCAGCCATAGCCGGGAGAGCCGGCGGGATAGTTCGCCGGACGCAGCACGCGTCGCGCCAGCGAGCCTTCGTTTCCGTTGGCCGAGTTCATGTAGTCGATAATCTCGCGCTTATCCCAGACATGATTGCCTGTGGTGATGACATCGACGCCAAGCTCGAACAGCTCTTCCGCGATTTGCGGGGTGATGCCGAAACCGCCGGCAGAATTCTCGCCGTTGGCAACCGTGAGATCGACTGAGTGCTCCTTCTGCAGCTCAGGCAGGCGTTCGTGCACGATGGTCCGGCCGGGACGGCCGAAGATGTCTCCGACGAAGAGAATTCGCAAGGGTAGCAATCCTTGGGCGCTAGATGACGATGAAATCGATGGTAACACGCGAAGCGCTCAAGCCAGCGCGATCCAAAACGTATCGCAGCCGCGAAAAAAGGACGGCTCGCGGCCGCCCCTTTCCCAAGACGGAAAAGCTCTTTTCTACTTGTGTGCGGCACCAGAAGCGGCGCCGGCGGAGCCAGCGTGTGTGGCCGCCACGCTCGTGGAACCATGCATGCCGGCTGAGACTCCACTCGATCGACCATAACTGTCGCGGAACGCTCCCTCGTCGGCGAAGACGGAGCGGGACAGAGGTTCCGCGAAAACATGCGCAGTCGATCCGTGATGTGCACCTGTCAGGCCAGCCTGTGGACTCGCGAACACTGCGCGATTGGCAGCCGCAGAATTCGGCTTCACAAATCCATGGGTTGAGGTATTGGCAACCGCGCGTCCCGGCACCATGCTGGCGAAGTTAGGAGGAATACGTCCGCCGGGAATTGAGAGCGGCGTGGTTCCGGTTTTACCAACTACCACGGTCGGAGCCGAGGTTGCGGCCACTGCGGTAGCTGGAGGCGTCGCAGCGGTCCAGCCCGTCGGAGCCTTCGTCACGCGAGGAATCGTCTGATAACCATTGATGACCCATGGCCCGGAGTAGCGTCCGGGAAGCCATGCCCAGCCGGTGCCATTGATGAAAGCCCACGAGCCGTAGTGATATGGCAACCATCCCCAGGGATACGCGGAGGTGAACGAGTAGCCCATGCCCGGATAGAACATCCAGGCACCGTTGCTATACGGGTCCCAGCCGATCATTGAATTGGAGAAGCCGTAAGGCTGCCAGACGTAGCCGTATCCGTTGGCGTAGAAGAAATCGCCGTAGTAGTTCAGGTCCTGCATGCCATACGCGTGATTCGGGCCGCCGTAGCCTTCATTGTCGGCGTAGGTCTTGCTGTAATCCTGACGCTCCTTGTTCCAGGCGTCGAAGCGAACTTCTTCGATTCCATTAGCAACGGTGGGCTGAGCCGCGCTTTTCAAGTCGGCGGTAAGCGTTTCCTTCCTGTGCACCACAACGGGAGCCGTCGCACCCTGCAGCCGAGCTTCGCCCTTGAAAACCGCAACCTGAATCTGTTCCGGGCTGGCAGTCAGCCGCACCAGGCTGTCGCGTCCCACCAGTACGCTTTGATCGCCGAGGGCGACGAGGTAGCTGTCTTCGCCTTTCGACGCGGTGTCGAGATAGATAATTCCCTTCTCGACCGTCATCCGGTTTGTCTTAATGCCGGCATCATTCATCAGGAGCTGGGAGAACTTGACCTCGGAGTCTTCGGTCATCCGCAGGGCAGTCTGGTTTTCAAATTCAATTTCCGCCAGGCCATCTTTGCCGGTAACGATGCGAGTGCCTTCAACGATCGGCGTATTCAAGATGGCGCGCTCCAAGCCCTGGCCGGTGGCGCGATCGATCTGCACCTGGCCTTCGACCGAGCTGAGGCGGACGATTCTGGCGTGGGAATCGGCAAAAGCCGCAACTGAGACTGCGGCGATCAGCAGCGATAGGATTGCCGGCGCGAATCCGATCTGCCTTTTCATGACTTGTACTCCTTGGGCCCCGGTGTCCTTGTGGAGAGACGGTATCGGCGAAGGGTAAGTGGACCAGCTTCGTCGAGGTCTCTCTGCTTACTTCTATTAAACACCAGATTGCAGCCACGGTTCCGAAAATCGCCCGCCCGGAGTTGTGAACAATTTGTTGCTCCTGCGAAGCGTCCCAACGCTTGCTGTCACCGCTCGTGCCTTCACCGCGTGAGGTTTATGGGAGGCACGATTTTGCTTTGCAATAGATGCCGTGCGCTCTCCCGGGCGATGTTCATCACGTTGGGATCGTCGGCAATCTTGCGGAGGATAGGCTCGATCAAGTGGAGTTCCGCGATCTGCTGGTCGGCACGAAGCCCCTCCAGCTCTTTCAGACGCTGCGCCATGCCAAGCTTGTCGAAGCGATACTGGAATTCCAGTTTGCGCCCGTAGTCGATCGTGTTGGCAATGCCGGAAAACAATTGCGTCAACTCTTTGACGTCGGGGTTTTCCGACCAGTTGAAAGTATCGGACCCACGCGCTTGCGGTGATTCGTACCGCAGCGTCTTCCGGCCGGTCTGGGCAATGTGTTTGATGTGCGCGTCGAGATCGCCCTGGAAGTAATTCAACTTCTGCGCAAGCCCAAGAATAGTCTGACAATTCGTTTCCGACATGGTGAAGTCCTGCTGCTACCGGGTCGGTGTCATTGTTGTTTGCTTCTGGATGGGGGACGCCGTCGAAGTGAGCCTTGCGGTCGGAGCGAACTTCGATCGAATACTTCGTCCACGGGATACCTTGAGGCCAGTCGAAAATATAGGTTACCGTGGCCTGCGCAGGAGAAAGCGCAGGATTCGCGGGAGCCTCTTGGGCTGCCAGAGTGAAGGTGGCCAGGAAGTAGAGGGCGAGGATCAAAGGCCGCATGCTGAGGAGGAATTTTATCAGCGGCCGGCCGCCTGGCGTAGCAGAGTGCCGGCAGTGTGCAGATGGCAGATGGCAATGGCCAGCGCATCGGCGGCATCAGCCGGCTGCGGAGGCTCCGGCAGATTCAACAGCCGGGCCACCATCATCTGGACCTGCGACTTCTCCGCCCTGCCGTACCCCACGACCGCCGACTTGATCGACAGCGGCGCATACGCTACGACCGCAAGGCCCGCCTGAGCGGCAACCAGCATGGCAACTCCGCGCACATGTCCCAACTTGAGGGCCGACTTGGCATTCACCGCGTAAAAAACATCTTCGATGGCGACTTCTTCTGGTGAATACTCAGCAATAATGGCGTGCAGCCCTTCGCAAATTTTTTTCAGCCGCAATTCCAAAGCCTCGCGAGGTACGAGGTGAACGGCTCCGCTGCACAGATGATGGAGCGCGCCGCTGTCGTCCTGCTCAACCACGCCGTAGCCGGTATATTCGCCGCCGCAATCGATGCCGAGAACCCTCATTGCCGCGAGTGTAGCAGGAGAGTGAACGCTCCGCAGCTGAACATTCGAAGCCACGGTTGACCACTTGTGCCCCTCGTGTCCCGGAACGGTGACGGTTTTGGGAAGAGCTGAACGGACCTGACTAGCGCAGGTTGCTGCCGTCCGTATGCTGCTTCCGGCAGAAGGCAAGGAACGCGTGACAGGATGGAACTTTGGCGGGTCAGCCGTCGTAGTCACTGTAGCGACGAGAGTGTACACTGGCTGCCAACGTTACATGACTTATTCCAATTTATTCATCTGTATAGCGAGTACACAAGCAACGTAAACAGTCCTCGGAGGACGCCCATGAAACGCAAGCTGGCTCTCCGGCTTGGTTGTCTTCTTATGCTGATTTCGGCAGCCGCTGCGGCGCAAAGTCCGTTCGCGCCCAAGGTGAGCGGTCCGCTATCAGAGCGCGTTGTCGCCTACCAGATCGACGCCAAGTACGATCCCCCAAAGCATGTGGTGCAAGCCACGGAGACGCTCACCTACAAGAATCTGACCGGCCAGCCGCTGGATACGTTCCCTTTCCATCTTTACCTGAACGCTTTCCAGCCGAAGTCCACGTGGATGCACGAAGCGCATCGCGATGGCAATTTCCGCTCGAGCAGCCTGGCGGAATGGAAAGAGTCGGATTACGGCTCCAATGAGGTCTCATCGTTTGAAGTAGTCGGTATGGGCGACCTGACCAAGCAGATGAAGTTCATCTCGCCTGACGACGGCAACCCTGACGACAAGACGGTGATGCAGGTGAAGCTGCCGCGGCCCATCGCGCCGGGCGCCGACGTCACGTTCAAGATTTCATTCAAGGCGACGTTCCCTGAAGTCATCGCGCGCACGGGATACAAGCGCACGTTTCTGCTGGCCGGACAGTGGTTCCCAAAAGTTGGAGTGTGGTGGCACGGACAGTGGAACTGCCATCAGTTTCACGCTATGACGGAGTTCTTCGCCGACTTCGGGGTGTATGACGTCAACATCACGCTGCCAAAAGATTACGTCATTGGAGCAACCGGCGTGCAGGTGGCGGACAAAGATAACGGCAACGGTACCAAGACGGTTTCGTATCACGCCGAAGATGTTCACGACTTCGCCTGGACCGCCGATCCGAACTTCAAGGTCATCGAGTCGACGTTCAACGGAAGCGTAGGGCCGGTCCACATCCGGCTGCTCAGCTACGACAGTCACGATAGCCAATGGCAGCCTTACATCAGGTGCGTCAACGACAGCATGGATCGCTTTGATAAGTGGTACGGACCGTATCCCTATGCACAGCTAACGGTGGTTGATCCGCCGCACGGCGCGGGCGAAGCCGGAGGCATGGAGTATCCGACATTCATCACCGGCGACAGTGGCTGGTTCATTCCCAAGGGCGTTCACCTGATCGATCTGGTCACCGAGCATGAGTTCGGACACCAGTACTGGTACGGCATGGTGGCCACCAACGAATTCGAAAACGGCTGGCTGGACGAAGGTATCAACAGCTACACCGAAGTGAAGGTGCTGGACAACTTCTACGGACCGGAGGCCAGCGTGATCAACTGGCTGGGCGGGCAACTGGGTGAACGTGCGGTTCAGCGCATTGGCTACCTGGGCGCGCCCGACATCGATCCCCTCTCGAAGTTCAGCTATCAGGACATGAGCGTCGGCGAGTACGGCGACATTACCTACGGCAAGACAGCCACTATGCTGATCACTCTGGAAAAGATTGTCGGCGAGCAGACCATGCAGCGCGCACTGCACACTTACTTCATGCGTTATCGGTTCAAGCATCCGAACTCGGAAGACTTCGTGAATACGGTGAGCGAAGTTGCCGGACAGGATTTGAGTTGGTACTGGAAGCAGGCCGTGTACGGCACGCAGGTCATGGATTATGAGGTAGAGCGCGCCGATTCTAACCCGGTGAGTTGGTGGGACCAGAACCTGAAGGAGAAGAAGGGCGAGACCGAGTACGAGACGCAGGTCATCCTGCATCGCAAGGGTGACTTTGTGTTTCCCGTTGAGGCGGTGGTGAAGTTCGACAACGGCGAGACCACGTACGAACGCTGGGATGGCAAAGACCGATGGGTGCGGTACGTGTATCGCAAGAAAGCTCAGGTTGAGTCGGTGCAGATCGATCCCGAGTATCAGGTGACGATGGATCGCGACTGGATCAACAACAGTAAGACCACGGAATCGCAACACGGCGCGGTGCATAAGATCGCCAGCTACTGGATGTTCATGACTCAATTCCTGGCTCAGATGCTGAGCTGGCTGGTGTAAGGGAGGAACGAATGGCAGACGAGCAAAAAGGTGTAGTAGCTGCCGGATTCGGCCTCTTATGGCGCCGGCGCGGAGTGTTGTGGTGGATCTTCGTAGTGAACCTGGCGTGCGGCGCCTTAGGTGCGGTGCCCGCGTTCATGACCTTGAGCCACGCACTTGGCAACTCTCTGGCCAGCCAGAAGCTCAGCCGCGGCTTCGATTTGGGCGTCTTCGATGATCTCACGCGGCTGCCGGACGTCAACCTGAACCGGACCTACGGCTCTGTTTACATGTTCGCGTTTGTGTTTATGATCTTCATGCTTTTTGTGAGTGGCGGCATTCTGGAAAGCTACAGACAGGACCGCAAGCTCACCACCGGAGAGTTCTTCGCCGCTTCCGGTGAGTTCTTCTGGAGATTTGTGCGGCTGGCTTTGCTCTCGATTGTGCCCTTCGTGATCGTCTGGATGAGCCACCAGGCACTCTCCAAGGGTGCCGACAAGATCGGCGATCAATCCATCGCGGACCAGGTGGGCATTTTCCTCAACATCGGCACGGTGATTTACCTTTTGCTGCTCTCTCTTTGGGTGCGGCTTTGGTTCGATGTCGCGCAGGCTCGGGCGGTGGTGCTGAATGAGCGCGGGATGTGGCGTAATACCTGGCGCTCATGGCGCATCACGTGGGCCGGCCTGAGACATCTCTACCGGGCCTACTTCTGCATCAGTCTGGTCGCCTGGGTAACGTTAGCGTTGGGGCTGGTTATTTGGGCGCATCTCCCTCCCACGGTAACTCCGCTAACGTTCCTCGTGCTGGAGTTCATCGTGTTCGCGCAACTGCTGACGCGGCTATGGCAGTTGTCCAGCGCGATGATCTGGTACCAGCGGCATCCGGATGCGATTCCGGTTGGAGTAGTGGAAGTGGTCGAGGTGATTCCTCCGACGCCGGAAACGATCGAGCCGGCACCGTTGCCGCCCGGAGACCCTGGACCGGAGCTACCGCCGGCAGACGCATAGCCCTGTCACAGCGAAATAGAGGCTTTCTGAAAACCCGTTACTGTCAATGGACAAGCGGCATCATGCCTTGTCTCGACTGTCATTTTCGCGTAACCTTTCGGGCAGACGGTAACTCTCTCTCTCTGTTTCCGGGGTTGTGATAGTGCATTTTCTTTCGACGATTGCGGGCAATGTCCCGAACATTTGCCTCTCTACCTACTCTTGGCTAGCTGATACCAAACAGCGTAAGGCGTCTCTGCTCCCCTTCGCGGCGGCGGGAATCGCGTGCTTCATCGCGCTCTCCACCGGCTGCGGCGGCAGCCCCGCCAAAATTGCAGACGTTGGCGACTCCGATCCGACACCTCCGCCTCCCGATCAGCACAGCATGGTGGTGCCGACCTATCACAACGACAACAGCAGAAGTGGGGTGAACACGCAGGAAACAAAGCTGACGCCTGCGGGTGTGAATCTGGTTTCGTTTGGCCGCAAGGCGGTGGTGCCGGTGGAAGGCGCGATCTTTGCGCAACCACTCTATATCGACGGCGTCACCATGACCGACGGGAAAACCCATGACCTCGTGGTTGTCGCCACCGAACACAATCAGGTCTATGCGATCGACGCCGACACGTACCAGATTATGTGGCAGCGGAATTTTCTGGGCTCGCAGGGATTAGTCAAAACGGCTCAGGACCTTTTTTGTGGCGAGACTTTCAATAGCGAAATTGGCATCACCGGCACGCCGGTAATCGATCCATCCAGCGAAACCGTGTACATGGTCGCGGTTACCAAAGACATGGTCGGCGGTCAGCCGCAGTTTGCTCAGACGCTGTACGCCCTGCGCCTCAAAGACGGACAAAACAGCGTGGCGCCCGCTACCATCTCCACGCCTTCGGGTTCACATTTCGGCACGGCTACCTTCGACCCGTTGCTGAATTTCCAGCGCGCCGCACTCTTGCTGGCAAACGGCAATGTCTATGTATCCTGGGCTTCGCACTGTGAAGCTCACGCCGGCTGGCTGATGGCTTTCAATGCGACGACCTTGCGCTTGTCATCCGCCTGGGCCCCGGATCCTTCCGGGCATGCTGGGGGGAATCTGGATGGGCGGCGGTGGTCCCTCGGCCGACGCCTATGGCAATATCTTCCTGGCCGTCGGCAACGGCTGGAGCGATGCTCAGTCGGGCGGCACCGATTATGGAGACTCGGTCGTGCGCCTCCGCGACTCAGGCAACACCATTACCGTCGCCGACTACTTCATGCCTTACGACTGGGAAAAGCTATACGACGACGACCTTGACGTAGGCTCCGGAACTCCCGTTCTGCTTCCCAGTCAACCAGGAACTGCGCACCCCAACTTGTTGATCACTGGCGACAAAGAAGGCAATCTTTACCTGCTGGACCGTGACAATATGGGCCAATGGCATCCGGACAACGATGACCAGGTCGTGCAGACTTCCAGATTCAGTCGACCGGCGTGATGAATACCCCTGTCTTCTGGAATAACACTCTCTATTACGGGCTCACGGTTCTGCCGGTGCAGTCATTCGCCTACGATCCAGCAAGTCAGACCATCAACACGACTCCGCTATCTGCCTCTCCTACAAGTTTGTGGTATCCGGGAGTCTTCCCCAGCCTGTCGGCAAATAACGGAAGCGACGCAATTCTGTGGGCGGTGGAGAACCCAACGACGGATCCGCCATCGAGCCTGATTCTTCGCGCTTTCGATGCCTCGGACCTGTCGACCGAGCTCTACAACTCTGAAATGTCCCCCGGGCGGGACAGTGCAGGTCATGCACTCCGCTTCACCGTACCCACCGTCGCTAACGGGCAGGTTTTCGTGGGAGCGCGTGACGAATTGGATATCTACGGGGTTCTGTAAGTAGTAGCACGGCTACTCACGCTGATCAGCTGGCGGGCCCCCTCGCCCTATTTTCTCCCATGCCCTGAGGTAAGTTCGCAAGAAATAAGACGATAGTGGCAACCGGGATCATACCATTTTAGTCGCAGGTGATGACACTTGGCTCGAATTGGGGTTGATCTGAGGTCGAAATCGAGCTATAGTAAGCAGTTCTTTGGGCCTGCTAAACACCTTCCTGTAAGCAATGGGCTCGCGGAAAAGTCCGGCAACGCTCCTTGAATCGTTGTCGAAGCTGCATGAATCCAATTAGTTAGGCAAAACGGGTTCCAGGCATCACCCGTAATACAGTCGTCATCCGACTTACATCTCTTACGAAACGGAAATAAACGTAAAAATGGCAAAACGACGCGGCAATCCTAATTGGGGCAAGCCCGAGCCAATCGGCCCGATCGTCCCTACTATTACCGAATTCGAGCAGGTCGTGAAAGAGTTCAAGCTGGCTCCGGACCAGTACATTCGCTCGACCCGCCTGCGTGAATGGGCGCGGAAGAACAAGAATTCGAAGTACATCCCCGAACCTCTTCTGGAAGCTTGGGGCTTCGAAATCGAATCCACGCTTTAATCAAACCCTTTCGGGCTCTGGGCCGCCTACGGCGGCCCTTTTCTATTGTGGGACGATTTACGAGCCGATGACATCGGTGGCCGAACAATCAATGGGTAGCCGAGATCGCTGGCCACGTCACATGATTTCGCCGTGTGACTGCAACGAGGGTCTATCCACACAGAATGAGAAAGTCTACCGCGCCACTCTTGGGACGGTCCGCCACCGGCGCCGATGAAGTAATCAGAGAGATTTCTTAGTAACGGGCGTAATATCGGTGCATTGCTGGTGATCCTCCTTGAAAGATCGTTTGCGATACCGCGTCATCAAGAGCAATCCGGCGCGAAACGTGTGACTTGGTAGACGGTCTACGCAGAACATCGGCCTTACATTGGGTGCGACGAAATAGCAACGTGGTGGATTTATGAAGCGAGCAGTGGCCTTCGTGACTTTCGTTCTTCTGGCGGCAGTTGCGCACGCGCAACGGCAACCCATCCCGCAGACCTACCGAATGGATATCCTGGATGCGCGAACCATTGCCGTGGTCGCTTATCCTTCGCAGGCGGCTGCGGACTCACAGGAGAACCAACGCTCGCGTCTAGAAGTACAAAATGCTTTGCGGCAATGGGGAAGATATCAGGTGGTAGCCGATCCCGGAGTCACCGACCTGATCATCGTGGTTCGCAGGGGCCACGCCCAAGCCGCCACGGTAGGGGGTCCCACCGGCGCGAGTCCGGGCACCATCGATCCTCTCGATTCCGGAGTCAACATTGGGATACATCGCGGGCCAAACCAACCGCTTAGCCGAGGCGAGTCCTCACAGATAGGCTCGGGCCCCCTGCACGGAGCCGAAGCCGGCTCCGAAGACGACCTTTTGGAAGTTTATCGGGGGCATGAGCCATTACCTGGTGACGGCAGCCGCAACGCCACTCAATATCCTCTCGACGAACCCCCGGTGTGGGTCTATACGGCAAAGGACGCGCTCAAATCGCCAAAGATCGAAGCTGTCGCGGAGTTTAGAAAAGCAGTGGAGGCAGCCGAGAAGAAAAAGCCGTAACGCTCTGCGAAAGGTTGTGCTCGCGAGTGATTAAGACCCGATTACAACAGCTACTCCGTGCTATCAACAGGTTCGATCAATGACAATTTGGGAACCGCCAACTGGAGATGTCCGTGCTCCAGCCGTTCGAGAACGCCGGGACCAGGTAAAACTCCGTCGTATAAAAGAACGTGCAGTTATCGGATGGATCAATTTCCATGGTGCTGTACCCGCCCCAGGCGCTCGTGCCCTGCGAACCGCCCCCATTAACGGCGAATTGCTCGCCTGAGAGTGTCCCGTGCGGATCGCTGTACTTGCGCCCCGCAACCGCGATCGACGGGAACGTACCGGAGCTCGAGATGCTGTAGCCCAACAGAATGTCCTGCACATTGTCCCGCGCGATCGAACCCATCCAGCGATAGTTTGTGTCCGGCGGAGATCCGGCGAATGTGCCTTGCTGGAAAACGAAGAGCGAAGTGACGGGGACGGTCCTGTGGCTGGCGACAAATTCGAACCAGCGTATTCCGACCTGGCCGGTTGACGTCTCCACGTCGAAGTTGACGAGCCAGTGCTGCAATGGCGGAGGTATGGGCGGCGCAGCGGTGACGGTAGGCGAAGGCCGGTCGTTCCAATAAGCGAAGCGATACATCAGCCGATCGCCTAGCGATTGCAGCCTGGCGCTGGTGCCCTGCTGGGGAACACAGTCGCCGCCATAATTGCCATCGCAGGAGCCGGTATACGGAGCCACCGCGATGAGCTGCGAATTGTTGAGGCCGGTCATCGTCGCACTTCCGCTCTCCCAATCGTTAATGTGCATGGAGTACAGCGACAGATGCGAGTTGTCGATGTCTGCGACACCGCCGATGAAGAACTCGTCTTCAGTGGCCGGGGGTCCCACGGGCGAGTCAAGATCGGCGGGTAACAAGCTGCTTTCGTTAGCTGTTAACTGAAAGCAAATCTGCTCCGCGGTGCGATCGCCCACCAGGAGCTTCGCCCTGTCGTATCCACAGATCACCGGGCCGACGAAGCCGGTGCCGCCGGTGCCGAAGTTGTTCCAGGCTTGATAGTAACCATCGCTAGCAGCGCCTGTGGCCCACACGCCCCACTTCGGGTAGTCCGCCAGACCGCCTTGCACGACCGGAAATTGGTAGGCATTCCAAAGATTGTCGGAAAACGTAGCGGTTTGGGATACGGCAAGGCATATTGCATACGGAGATCTGGACACGTTTTGGGTGACGATCCAGCGCTGCGCGGCGCGGTCGAACTTCACCAGAACCTCATTGCCGTTGTTGTTTGCGCACAAGGTTCCGGGCAGAAGTTGGCTCCAGATCGGTTTCCCTCAGTGAAATCCGAACCATCCAGAGGAATGATGCTGCCCGTGGTCTTATCGAAATCGGCATAAACGCCATTGGCCGATTGCACGACTTCGGTACCGCCGACGGCTAGGGTCGGATTCGGCGGCTCCCCGGAAACCACGTAGCCCGGGAAGTCGTTTCCCACGCCCAGTACGTGATAGACGAGGCTGAATTCATTGCTGGGCGTATCCGTGCTCGATGCCACGCGGCCGTCCGATGGAACGAGCCTTTGCTTCTGGACGCCGCGCATCGATTGGGTAACGGGAAGGCCGTACAGCCTGGAAGGTTGCGAGCCGACTGCTCCCGCCGCAAATGCGGTGGAGTGGTTCAATGTTGGCTGAACCGAGCTGTCCTCACTTACGAGCGGTCGTACCACAGAGTAGGAGCGTGTCCAGCAGCAAAATCCAGAGAAAGGAATGCGTCGCAGTTCGCATTGCCATACCCTCGCTTTTGACAATTAGCCGCCGCCGAGCGTGCGTGTCGATTGGCTCGGCACTTGGCCGCGGCAAGTTTGCCACTGCAGCGAGAGGAATTCAACCCGTCAATATCTGCAATAGCCGCCGGAAGAAATGCCGTTCCATCAGCCGCGCTGTAAAACTCTAATTTCCGCAGGCTGTTCTGACTCCATGGTCATTCGATACTGGGAAAAGTTGAGTGCCAGGAGCAAGATGGCTCCTCCGAACATCAGCGTGTCGAAGACGTAGTTCAGCCCTACGACGATGTCGCCAGCGCTCCGGGCAGTGGCGAGAATCGGAACATACAGAAACACCGTCAACAGCACCATCACCAAGCCGGCCCACACAGCGGCATCTCGGGTATACCGATTGATAAGGATGGCGACGCCCGCGATCAGCAGAACCGCGCCGGTGAGGTACGCCCAAAGATGCGGAAGAGGTACCCAGGCGGGCATCACTTTCGCCAGCGGAACTCCGGGCGCAAATCCGGGATGCAGGAAATGCTCGACACCATAGACGACCAGCGCTACTCCGATGAAAACTCTGGCAACCGTGACAGCTGCCTGGTCGCGGGTCCGGGACGCACCCGGCGTCATCGCCGCGGCCAGCGCCAACGCACCGCTTCCGAAGGTGAGGTCTCGAAAAGCAATCGCCCAGAAGAAGCGGTCTCGAGGATGTTCCGCAACTCCCGGAATGTGCATCATCAATACAAATAGAAAAAACATCAGGGCGACGAGCATGCCCGTCAGGCGCAGGTGTCGCTTCAAGCTGAGACTCAGCGCCGCAGCCACCAGCGCTACTCCCACAAAGTAGGCCCAGAACATATGGCCCGGCATCCAGGACGGCACCAGCTGCGCGATTTCGCTGGCATCCGTAAGGTGCTCCATGCCAAACACGCCGAGGGGAGCCGCGAAGAAAACGCAGGCCAGTGCAATCAGCTTGTCCAAACCCTCGGCGTCAGCCACGTCTCTAGCGGCGACGATCCCGCCCATGGTCAGGAAGACCACGCCGGCTACCGACATCCCAACCACCATGGGTGATGCCATCTTCACTCCTTCGACACGGAAAGCCCGACAGTAGTAGATATACCCGCACTCTCGCCAATAGACGGGCGGGGCAGAAAAATCTCGGTTGCGATGCGGCTTTTCTGTGACCAACTGCACTTAGCGCACTGAGTAGCGCGTCCGGCAGCGTCTCCAGCGGCGGAACGGCGCACGGAGTGCAGCTGCGGTTGCGGAGTCGTGTGGGAGATTGCGCCGTAACGCGGCGTGCTGCTAATTCATCTTCATGCCAGGCATCTCGGAGCGGTCCATGTTGTCGTGCCCCTCGTCGTCATCGTTGGTCGCCCAGATTTTCTTTGGATCCGTTTCATACGGATAGACGTGCACCATCCATCCAAAAACGTGTGGAAAGAATTCGCCGCCGGCCGCCTCACACGCTTCCTTCGTGTGGATTGATCCCAGAAGACCGAACTTTGCGTTGGGGCCGAAGTAACCTGCCTTCTGTCCCGCGGGAGCCTTGCAGAAATTTACGTGTTCATGCCACTGCGCAACACTGAGCGGAATCCGCTCGTTCAACTCGTCCTCGCTGGCATCAAACCGGTCCGTGTACATGGCGCCGACCAGCTTGTAGCCTCCATCCGGCGTCTTTTTGTAGAGCAGCGAAGTGGGTTTAAGCGGATCGAAGTGCAGGCGCGCCGCCAATCCGTTGTCATGGTTGGTGAAGTGATATTGAGGCTGGGGAAGATTGGGCAGAAAGATTTCGTAGCCGTCGGCCAGCGCCTTACGATAGTCCTGGTATGGCTCCATCGCTTTCCGGGCGTCCGCCACGATGGCATCAGCCTTCTGCTGATCGCCGGGCTGCGGGGGACGCAGTGTGGTCATCGACATGTGGCCTGCCATGTGGGCCATGCCGCCACTTCCCGTATCGCCGGCGGCCGTCACGTGCTGAGCGTTTTGCGCAGCCCGGGCGAAAACAATCGCGCCGATTCCACCCGCCGCCGCACTCAGACAAACGAGCAGGCCAATGACGATGCCAACTGCGACCCGTAAACGAAATTGCATGGTTGATGAAAGACGAGGCATAAGCATGTCCTCAGAACAATGACGGTTGAAAAAGTGCTTGCGACCCTATCGCGTCGAATGAGCTGTCCGTGGCCGCTGCGCTCTTACCCACTATTTGAAACGCTATCTTAAGGCGAAAGTCGCTGTTCCTGGCCGGGCAAATTACAGCGGCAGCTGCATCTTCTTCAAAAGCTGAATGTAACGCGGGTTCTGGTGCAGGGCCCTAAACAGCGGATCGCTTTTGAGACCCGTCAGGCCGGAGTCGTGCTGTTGGTAGGCGCGCTCCAGCCACTCGATTGCTTTGTCCGCCTCCCCGCGATAGGCATACACTTCGGCAATCTGATATGCCGACCCGCTACCACTGCGGGCGATAAGGTCTTTCAACGCCGCGTCCGAGGCTTGGTGACGGCCCAGGGAGTGATAAGCGAATGCCTCCCCGGACAACTTCAACCATTCGCTGGTCTCCTGCTGCATCTCTATCAGGGCTTCTTGTGCCCGACCTTGCGCGAGTAGAATCTGCCCTCGTATAAAGTGCACGAATCCCTGCTGGGGATCAAGTTCCAGAACCTTCTGCAATACCGCGTTGGCTTCGTCGTACCGTCCAGCATAAAAAAGAGCGTTCCCCAGAAATACAAAACAGGAAGAACACAGAGGATCCAGCGCGATTGTCCGTTTTCGTAACTCGATACCCTCGTCCAGGTCTCCCAGCGTTTCCGCCAAGTCTGCCTGACAAGCAAGTAGGTCAACGCTTCCTGGTTGCAACGCCGCTGCCTGCTTCAATGCAGCTTCGGCGCCGTCCCAATCAAAGTCATAGTTCAGGCGTATCTCCGCCAATGCAAGGTATCCCAAGGCCGAATGCGGGTTCAGAGCGATCGCCTGTTCTGCATCTTCGCGAGCCCGGCGAAGTCCCGACGCGGTGTCCATGAACCCCTCTGTGGCCATGCTTGCCTCGACGCTGGACCGCAGCGCCCAGGCGTCGGAGTAATTCGCGTCTACCTTGATCGCCTGTTCGGAGTAAGCCAGGGCCTTCTCGTAGTTTGTCTTGTCTGATCCTCGATTCAAGAAATACACAGCCTGCAAATAAGCCTGGTAGGCGGCGGGATTGGTAACCTTCGACTCCGCAAGGGCAGGAGTTCCGTTGGTGCCAAGCAGCTTGATTTGCAGTGCCTGAGTGACAGCACGGGCGATTTGATCCTGTACTGAGAAGATGTCTTTGAGCTCGGCATTGTATTCCTCTGACCAAAGCTGAAAGCCATCGCTCACTTTCGTGAGCTCGGCGGTAATCCGGACATGACTGCCTTCCTGCCGTACGCTTCCCTCCAGGATGTTAGCGACGTTCAGCTTCTGTCCCACAGCTCGTAAGTCTTCATTCTTGCCTTTGAACTGAAAGGCTGAAGATCGCCCCGTAACCTTTAATCCAGGTACTCTGGCGAGCTCGTTTGTCAGTTCTTCGGCCAGTCCATCGGAAAAATATTCCTGATCTTTGCCCGGACTCATGTCAGCGAAAGGAAGGACCGCGATGGAGGCCGTATTCCCTCCGGTGGCGGCGACGTGACGCCGACTTCGCCAGAAGTAGCCTCCTACTGCAGCCAGCATCAGCAGAACTACGGCCAGAATCCCCAGCTTGCGAGCGAGATTCGTTTTCATCACCGCTGCGTCTGCACCGCGGCCGATGTCGCTGCTCCGGACACCCCTACTGGTTTGCGATCCGCGCTGCAACCTTTGTAAATCTGTCCTCATTTCGGAGGCGTGTTGGTAGCGCAGCCCAGGGTCTTTTTCCAGGGCCTTCACAATGATGTCGTCCAGTTTGATGGGCAGCTGTGGATTCAACCGGAGAGCGGGGGCGGGATCGCGATTGAGGATAGCGTCGAAAATTGCGGCTGGAGTGTCGCCCCGAAACGGCATTGTCCCGGTCGCCATTTCGTATAGCACTGCACCTAAGGAGAAAATGTCCGTACGCGCATCCAGTTCTTTGCCCCTGGCTTGCTCAGGCGACATGTACTGCAACGTTCCCAGCGGAACGCCCGGCAGAGTCAACGAAGATGGTTTCGTTAAGGCGTCGCTGGAGCTGGGCGCAACGATCGTTGGTTGCACCACTTGCGCCAGCCCGAAGTCCAGTATCTTTGCGTGTCCGCGGCCGGTAACGAAGATGTTCGCCGGCTTAAGATCACGATGAACGATGCCCCTTGCATGCGCTGCGTCCAGACCGTCGGCGATTTCGATCGCGAGCGGCAGGAGCACTTCCGTGTCCATGGGCCGCGCCGCAATGAAGTCTTCCAGGTTCTTACCTTCAAGGAATTCCATGGCAATGAAGGTTTGGCCATCCGCCACGCCGATCTCATAAATGGTGCAAATGTTGGGGTGGTTCAGGGCGGAAGCAGCCTGCGCTTCCCGCTCGAAACGCGCCAGAGCGTGCGCATCGTGCGCCGATTCGTCCGCTAGAAACTTCAGCGCGACGAAGCGATGCAGGGTCAGGTCTTCGGCCTTGTACACAACGCCCATTCCGCCGCCGCCCAACTTCTCGACAATGCGGTAATGCGAGATACTTTGGCCGATCATTGGCGCGAATCTTACGTTGCGGCCAACCGGCAAGTCAATGAAGCCGAGTGAGTTGGCGGATCTTTGATTGATTGCTGCCGTGAAGAACCTTACCGTAAGGCATCACTCACTGAATCCTGACATGAATACGGGCATCGGAGTCTTGTGAACTTCACTCCGGAACAGACCGCGGCCATGCTGGCCGGCACGAGCTTCGCCGCCGGATTGAATGTGTATGCCACGGTGGCGACCCTCGGACTGTTGTCGCGCACGGGGCTGATTGCACTTCCGTCGGCGCTCGACCCAATGAGGTCGTGGTGGATCATTGGGGTCTGTCTGGCCTTGTTCGCGTTAGAGTTTTTCGCCGATAAAGTACCGGCGTTTGATCTGATCTGGAACGCTTTGCAGACGTTTGTGCGAATTCCCGTGGCGGCCTTCATCGCCTACGTGGCGAGTTCGCATCTATCGCCGGGCATGCAGTTGCTGTCGGCGCTGGTGGGAGGAGCGATTGCCTTTGCTGCCCATGGCGGCAAGACGGCCTTGCGCGCCGCGGTGACGCCATCGCCAGAGCCGTTCTCAAATATGGCGCTAAGCTTTGGCGAAGATGTGGGAGCGATCACATTGTCCTGGGCGGCGGTGCAGCATCCGTATGTTGCCGGGACCATCGTTCTGGTTCTGCTGGTGATTTTAGTGTTTGTCATGCGCTGGGTGATTCGCGGAATTCGTGGATTATTTACCAGGACACGCGACGTACCCGCGTGAAGGTCCGTTATCTCGCATCTTCACGAATGGCGGCTCCTGCAGCGAAAACCTGCGCCTTGCGCTTTGGATCAGGGCACGTCTTCAGACGTGCCGTTTCGGCCACTAACGCGACGGCTTTAGCCGCTGCCAAACGTTAATGTGAGGGTTCGTTAGCTCCCGCCCTAACCCAAAACCAGGGCTAGGATGGGGCACCTGAAGACTTCTTCGGGGGCCTTGCTGCTAGAATTTGGACAGAATTTATGCCAGTTAAGACTGCCTTTTGCGATGTCGATACCGCGCTGGAGGAGATTCGCGCCGGACGCATGATCGTGGTCATCGATGACGAGGACCGCGAGAACGAAGGCGACCTTACCATGGCCGCCGAAAAGATTACGCCGGAAGCCATCAACTTCATGGCGAAGTACGGCCGCGGCCTGGTGTGCCTGGCAATGACCGAGGAGCGACTGGATTACCTGCGTCTCGGCCAGATGTCGGCCGAGAATACATCCAACTTCGGCACGGCCTTCACCGAGTCGATCGATGCCAAGGACGGCGTCACCACCGGCATCTCCGCCTACGATCGGTCGCGCACCATAGAAGCGGCGATTGATCCGGCGACCCGGCCCAACGATCTGGCGCGTCCGGGACACGTCTTTCCTCTGCGAGCGCGCAAAGGCGGCGTGCTGGTTCGTGCCGGCCAGACGGAAGCTTCGGTCGACCTGGCGCGCATGGCTGGAATGGTTCCCGCCGGAGTCATCTGCGAAATCATGAACGACGATGGCACGATGGCCCGCGTGCCGGAGCTGACGGAATTCTGCCTGCAGCACGACATGAAGATGTTGACTGTGGCTGAGCTTATCCGCTATCGGATGGCGCACGAGCGCTATGTGCGGCGGCAGGCCGAAGCCATGGTGCCGACCGCTTACGGCGAGTTCCGCATGATCGCCTACGAATCCGAGATCACCGGCGAGTCGCACATCGCCCTCGTCAAGGGGGACGTGGAGCACGTGGGCAACGAGCCGGTGCTGGTACGCATGCACTCGCACTGCCTGGTGGGCGACGTCTTCGGCGCCAGCGGCTGCGAGTGCCGCAACGTAATCGACGCCGCCATGCGGCGCATCGCCGAAGAAGGCCGGGGCGCGCTGATCTATCTGCATTCCACCTCCAAGGGGTATTCCGTCGAACGTCTCGGCGAGAGGATGACCATCCAGTTTCATCACGAGCAGCGTTTGCCGACCCTGCCCGAAAGCCAGCGCAGGACGCAACGCGAAATCGGCATCGGCGCGCAGATTCTGTCGGACCTCAACCTGAAGCGCATTCGGCTGCTGACCAATCGTCCGCGCAAGGTCGCCGGCCTCGAAGGCTTCGGTATCGAGATCGTTGAACAGGTCCCAGTGTCGGCGAAGGAGTCGGTACGATAGGCGGTTCGTGTTCGCCGGAAAGAATGCGCCGGCAGACTTTCCATGTGCGCATTCTTGAAGGGGCACAGCTTTAGCTGCGCCGTCTGGCATGCCTCCTTTATTTGTCATCACGACCAGGGCTTCAGCCCGAGGAGGGATCTGCTTCTCCTCACGAACAACACCCCTCGCTCCGCTCGTGACGACAATTTCAAAGAACGACACGCCTTTTCTGACGGAACCGCGCCTTCGAGCGCCGTCGTGGGCCTTCTGATGGCCGGCTTGGCCCCCTTGAAAACGGCATTGACCCTCGCCAAATATTTCCGTAACCTTGCCCATCCAGCTACATCCAATGCTCGCAGGAGCTTCGCCATGAGGTTTCGTCTTCTTTCGATCTTCTTGCTGGCCTGTCTCGCCGTCTCCGCCTTAAGCGCACAAACAACCGCTCCTGATAAGCAGAAGTTCAGCCCGCCCTCGCGCAAGTTTCGCTTTACTTACACCTTCACGGTCAAAGATATCCCCGCCGGAACGAAGATGGTCCGCGTATGGGTGCCGGTGGCGCACACCGACGAGCACCAGACGGTGCGCCTGGTGAATGTGAAATCTCCGGTGCAGACGAGGATGACGGAGGAGTCCGAATACGGCAATCAAATGCTCTATGCCGAGATCAACAACCCGGTTCAACCGATAGCTGACTTCTCGCTGGAGTACGAAGTTACGCGGCGTGAGTATTCCCGCGGCGACTATGCCCAATTGGAGATGAAAGATACCAAGCCCGGCATCGTTCCCGCCTCGATGCAGCGGTACATTGACCCGGACAAACTGATCCCGACCGACGGCAAAATCAAGGAGCTGGCCATCCAGGTGACCGGAAGCAAGTCCGGCACCGTGTCCAAGGCGAAGGCTGCCTACGATTATCTTTTCGACACCATGAAGTATGACAAGACCGGCACCGGCTGGGGACGCGGCGACGCCGTGTGGGCCTGCGATGCCAAGCATGGCAACTGTACGGACTTCCACTCACCGTTCATCGGCATGATGCGGGCGGATGATATCCCGGCGCGCTTCGATATCGGCTTTCCCATTCCCGAAAACAAGGAAAAGGGCGATGTCGCCGGCTATCACTGCTGGGCCGAATTCTTTGCGCGCAACATCGGCTGGGTACCCGTCGATATCTCCGAAGCATGGAAGGCGAAAGAGAAAGCCGGCTACTTCTTCGGCACGGTGGACGCCAATCGCGTGCAACTCTCCACCGGGCGCGACATCACGCTGTCGCCAAAGCAGGACGGCGCGCCCGTGAATTACTTTGTCTACCCCTACGTTGAAGTCGATGGCAAGACCTATGAAGGTTTGAGCAAGCAGTTCAGCTTCGAGGAGATGACCAGCGGCCAGAACACCGCCGACTCAGGTCCAGCCCCTTCCCCGGCGATGTAAGCAAGGGGGCCTGTTCGTTTCAGGTTTTTTCGAAGATGACCAAAGTTCCGTACGAAGCCGTCTCTACGGAGTGATCTCGAAGACCACACCTCCGCCATTGGCTCCGCCGTAAATTGTTGTGCCGTAGATGTTGCCGCTGCTATCCAAAACTACCTGTCCATATGGCTCGCTCCCGTCATCGCCGCCGGTGAAATCGTAGAGTGAGGTATACGTCCAGGAACTGCCGGAGTGAGTCAGCTTGAAGACGTTTCCGTTGCCATGAAGTCCTTCCGTATTGGTGATGCCGTAAAGGTTGCCGGCCGGGTCCATGGCTAACGTCGCCGTCGGTCCATACTGCTGGGGAGCTCCGCTACCGGCGAACGCGTAAAGGGTATTCAACGTCCAGGTTCCGCCGGAAGGAGATAACTCGAACACCGTACCTCCGCCCTGCGGTCCACCCTCGGAAGTCGAGCCATAAATATTCCCAGCCCGATCGAAAATGAGACCGCCGGCAACCGAGGATCCGTCACGTGAATAATTGGAGAACTGGTAAATGGCGCTGGCCGAGTATCCACTGCCTGCGGGCGTCAACTCGAACACAGTGCTAAAGTTCCACGTTGAAGCGCCATAGACGTTTCCGGCGTTGTCCAGAATGACTCCCGGATACGGCCAGTAACCTAGTTCGTCGCTGGAAAATCGGTACAGCACCGATTCCGTCCATTCGCTACCGGAATGGGTTAGCTTGTACACCGTTCCACACGTAGAGTCATTGCACAGACCACCGCCGCCTGCTGTTGTAGTGCCGAAAAGGTTTCCGCTGGGATCAAACATCACATCCCCAAATCCCGGGGCAGCCGCATCATCAGACCCGCCTTGAAAGGCATACAGAGGAGTTTCCGTCCAAGGACACAAAGTGGCCTTACAGACGGAAGCTGGCGGAGTCAGGCGGAAAACTGTGCCGCATCCAAAGGTGCAGTTGCCCCCTTCGTCACCGCCTTGCGCCGTTGTGCCGTACAGGGCGCCGTCAGGCCCAAACGTTACTCTGCCCGTTGGAGTCGCACCGTCGCCTCCACCGGCGAACGTGTACAGGGGATGCAAGATCCAACTGGAAGCCACGCGAGTTAACTTAAATACTGTGCCGCAACCCTGTAAGGCACGGCACGACCCGCTGAAGTATCCCCCACTGGACGCAGTCCCATAGAGGTTGCCGCCGCGATCGATGCTGAGACCCGCATAAGGCTTGGCGCCGTCGGCCCCGGCAAAGTTGTGGATCACACGGAAAGTCTGTGCCTGGCTGGGTGTGGATACAACGACTGCAAGGGCAACAAACAGTGAGGGCACCAGGAATCCGACAATCAATCTGAATGCGCGGGTAAGGTTTGAACTTCTGCTATTCATCTGCATCACCCAATGCCTCGAGAAAGCTAGTCAAGAATATGCGTTTTTTGTTCAAGGCATGATCTGCCACGCCACACCTTCCGCCGTTCCGCCGGCCGAAGCGGTGCCATACATGTTCCCCGCTGCGTCGAAGACCACGTTGCTGCGCGGTTGTGCTCCATCGATTCCAGCGGTGAAATCGTGCAACGAAGTGTAGCTGTAGCTGCCGCCCGAAAGGGTCAGTTTGAAGATTGCCCCCTGTGCATTTGCGCCGTCCCACATCGTCGTACCATAAAGATTTCCCGCAGCATCCATGGCCAGGCTGGCGTGCGGACCGGGAAAGTCATGCCCCTGGGCGGGCCCGTTGAAGCTGTACAGGAGATGGAAGGTCCATTGTCCCCCTGAGGGCGTAAGTTCGAAGGCAGTGCCGCCCTCTCCGGAGCCGCCCCTTCCTGTGGTGCCGTAGAGATTTCCAGCCGCATCGAAGATCAAGCCCGCCATGGGCGCAGCGCCATCGGTTCCGCCCTGAAATCGGTACAGAATTTTTTCCGTCCAGCCCGATCCGTTGGGACTTAATTCAAATACCGTGCCGCAACCCTGGCCGGAGCAGCCTTGACCGCCACCCTCCGAAGTGGTGCCGTAAAGATTTCCGGCCTGATCTTCGATAACGCCGGAAACCGGTGAAGAACCATCGGAACCGCCTTGAAAGGTGTAGAGCGAAGTGTAGCCGCCGGCCGTTGTCAGCGAATATACGACACCGCAATTGTCGCCTGTGCCCAACTGACATCCGCTGTTGCCGCCGCCGAAGGTGGTGCCGTACATGACTCCCGAGCGGCCGAAGATCAGGTCGCCTTCGGGATAAGCGCCGTCGGCGTTTCCGCTGAAGGTATATAAAACTGTCGGAGTCCAATAACAGAGTGCGCTGCGGCACACGGAGAGCAACGGTCTGAGCTTGTAAACCAGGCCACAACCCAGGTTGTTCTGGCAGCCGTGCACACCCTGGCTGTAGGTTGTGCCATACAAGCTGTTGTCGGAGCCGATAAGCACTCGGCTGTTCGGGCCGATGCTGCCCTCGTTATTGAAGCTGAACGTATAGAGCGGCGTCAGAATCCAGCTGGAATTCTTGAGCTGAAGCTGGAAAGTGGTTCCGGCTCCAGCTTGACCGCCATCGCTGGCGCCTCCGTAAAACTTGTCGTTGGCTGCAACCGTCAGCCCCGCAATGGGAGCACCGCCATCCGCGCCATTGCTGAATTGATGAATCACCGTGTAGGTCTGCGCGTGGCAAGGAAGAGCGGCGACGAGCGCAAAGAACAGGAGCGTCGCTCGCCGGCTGCACGAATGAGGAAATGTAACTCGAGCATTCATACGAGCCTCCTCTGTTGGTCCGGATCTGTTCGCACGGAGATTACGGCGTGATCTTCCAGACCGCTCCGCATCCCTGCGGGCAAGACTGAGAACGAGTGCAACACGGTGAAGGTCTGGCCGTGGACCGGGATATTCGCCACAAGAGCAAGAATGACGGCCAGGATGACTGCATGGAAAACGTTGCAAGACGTATGAGCCGGCAAAATGGACCTGCGGGAAGGCATGGGAGACTCCGTCTGAGCTATCCGTTCCAATTGCAAGTTGTTGTTAACGTACGAACGAAGCCCCCGTCGGTAACCGATAGGCGTGGAGCGTGACGGGATTCTGTCCTAGTTGCAACCATGAGTCAAGCAGGACGAGACAGTTTTGTCGGAAAGCTGCTGAAACGACTACCATTAAAGAGAATTGGCTCTCGTAACTGGGTTTCAAACCCTTGAGAGCGTCCAACTTTTGGGAACTTGCCGTATCCGCCACAGGAAGTAAAGGCAGAGACGAGATCAGGTTCACCACCGAGGTGATGTTGCTGACCGATTGTACCGACGAGCAACTGCTGGGGCAGGCTCTAGCGGGAGATGAAGAAGCGTTCACCGCTCTGTATCGCAGGCGGCAGGGACCGATTTTCCGTTTCGCACTGCACATGAGCGGCTCCACGCAAATCGCAGAAGAGGTAACGCAGGATGTTTTCATGTTCCTGCTGCAGCGCGGTGATGGGTTCAATCCCGAACGTGGCGTGCTGGCGGCGTACCTGTTCGGCGTTGCCCGCAACTACGTGCGGCGGGCCTTGGAGCGGAGTTATCCGGAGAGCGTTTTGAGCAGCCCGATTGAAGACGAAGCCGATGCGCTGACCATCGAAAGCGATCCCAGCGAAGGCATGGTTCGTCATCAGACCTCGACCGCGGTATGGAAAGCCGTCTTGTCGTTGCCCGAGCATTATCGCGAAGTGGTGGTCCTCTGCGATCTGCAGGATATGAGTTACGCCGACGCGGCCGAGGCTGTGCATTGCGCGATTGGGACGGTCCGTTCGCGGCTGCATCGCGCGCACGACATGCTCGGCAAGAAGCTGCAACATTCGGCGGCGGTGGCCCCCGGGATATCAGGTGTTACGGCGAGGTGCATGTCATGACATGCCGTGAGTTCAAACATAGTGCGTCCTCTCACAGCTTGTGGGAGTTGTCGCGGACCGAGGACGAGCAGATCCTGGGTCATGCGGAAAAGTGTGAGCCCTGTGGCACCTGGCTGCGGAAACAGCGCACGCTGGCGGTTTCCATGCAGACGCTACAGGCCAGAACAGCCGGTGTGGAAGCCGGCGCAAATGTGGAACGGGCGTTACTGCGAGCATTCCGGCAGGACACTCATCAGAGCGCGGATCACGTGATCGGAGGAGTGAAGGAACGCAGCAGGCCATTGCGGCCCGCAGTAACGCCCCTTTCCACGCCAGCTGCTTTGCGGCTGAGCCGATTCTTCGAGATAGGCGCATACGTCGCCCTGGCAGCGGCGATCCTGGTAGGGGTTTTCCTCGGGCTGCGCCTTCTGCCGCACAGCTCAACGTTGCCGCAAACGCAAAGCCAGGTTGTGCCCAGTAGCGCAGCGCCCGTTGTGGCCCATCCCATCGTCGCCGCCAGGGAGCCGATCGCAGCGGACGAGCATCCGCAATCGGTGACGATAGCGCGTAAGCGAGTGCGGACAGCGGGTTCCAGCGAAGGCGCCGTCGCCATAGCGCAAGTTACGAACGACGATTCGCAGAGCCTGGCCGAAGCCGATTACACCCCGCTGATGTTCTGCGATCCGCTGAGTTGCGCCGCCGACACGCAAGTGGTGCGAGTGGAATTGCCAGCCACTGCCAGTGGCCAGGGATCCCAGCCGCAGATGGCGGACCTGGTAGTCGGCTATGACGGAGTGGTGCGGGCCGTCCGCATGGTTCAGTAGTTCTGATGAAAGCGAACGAACGAAATCAGTCAAACCGTTGCAATCAATTCGAGAATGAGGATGACGCTATGAGTCTTGGGAAAGAAATGAAAGTGTGTGCCACTTCGGGGTCCCTGCTGCTGGGATTATTCATGGGCGCGTCGACGCTGGCGATGGCGCAGAGCGAGCCCGCCCCGCCGCCACCTCCTGGTCCGGGAATCATGCTGAGTATGCATGGCCCGGGAGGCGGAGCTTTCTTCCACGAGGAAATCGGAGACGGACCGAAAGTCGTTACCGGCGCCCCGATGACTGCCGTGGTTGAGGTCACTCACGACAGCACCCTGCAGGATGGCAACACCATCCACACCCAGAACCAGAGCACGGTTTACCGTGACTCGCAGGGCCGCGTGCGCCGCGAGGTTCCCTTCGAGTTCATGACGCCGACCACCGGTTCCACCAAGGGCACCATGATCATCATCATGGATCCGGTTGCCGGCACCCGGTACGTCCTGAATCCGGAGAACAAGACAGCTCACCAGATGCCGTTGCATCCGCCGAAGCCGCCCAATGGCGCAGCCGAAGGCGAACCGCCCGCCCGGCCTGCTGATCCCAACGTCGCGACGGTGGATCTTGGAACCAAGACCATCCTCGGACTGCCTGCCACCGGAACCCGCGTGACCCGCACGATTCCGGCCGGACAGATCGGCAATGCCAAGGCGATTGAAGTGGTCACCGAACGCTGGGTTTCGACCGACCTGCAGATCCCGATGTCGATGAAGCACAACGATCCGATGATGGGAACGATGAGCACTGAGGTGACGAGCGTCACGCGCGGCGAACCGAGCGCGTCGCTGTTCCAGGTTCCCTCTGACTACAAGGTTGTCACCGGCAAGCAGGGTGACATGATGTACATGACCAAGCCGTAAAAGTACTTCCCCTCAAACGAGAAGCGGAGGCCCATGGGGGTCTCCGCTTTTTGCTGCGCTTCGAGGTCTCGGCTTTCGGGCTTTCGGCCATCGGCTCTCAGCTTTTCGGCTGTTGCTTTCGCCTTTTAGCTCTAGCTCTTAGCTCTTAGCTCCAGCTCTTAGCTCTAGCTCTTAACTCTAGCTCTCAGCTCTAGCTCTTAGCTCTGGCTCTAGCTCTCGGCTCCAGCTCTTGGCTTTGAGCTTTTGCTCTTGCTTTGGGGCTTTTCCTTCGAGCTTTTGCTTTTTGAAGGGGCGCACCTTTAGGTGCGCCTTGAGGCGCCATTTATTTTGTCATCACGAGGAGGCCTTTAGGCCGACGAGGGATCTGCTTTTGAATTTGTCCGCAGCCCGCTAGGTATCGTGCCTCCGGCACTCAGTCTCTGCGATCTATTCCTACCCAGCCGTAAACGGCTGGGCTAACCTACGTCGCGCCTACGGCGCTGAGAGCGACTTGCTTCAGACAGTAGTCCAAACTGTAAGGTCGAACCCTTTCACCTGCCAAAGCAGTTCGATGACGGCACGACTCAACGATGTTAAAAGCTAACTGCTAAGAGCTAATTGCTAATCGCGAATTGCCGGCAGCTCCGGCTATGGGAGCGCCTCGGCCTCGGCTTCCTGTAACGCTTCTTGCGATACTTCCCTCAGGCGCACGCCGATCTCAAAGCGCGGAGCATTTGCTCCGCGGCCCCAGCGATAAATATCCCAATGGGCGCGCACGAACTTCGCCTCCGGCTTTTCCGACAGATTGATCAGCAGCGGATATTCGCCAATGTAGAACTTCTGCTCGAGCGACGCGACCGGCTTTGCGTCCCAAGTTGCGCCGTCGGCGGAGGTGGTTAGAAATATGTCGACGGCTTCCTGTTCCACGACGGAGGTAATCGATAGTGTCAGGAGAAATACGCGGCTGGCAGAAGCGCCGAGTTCCAGCGCCTCGCTGTCACCCTTGGTGTTGACGACGGTATTGGCAGGTACAAGAAATGCATCCAGCATAACGAGATAATTCTAGCGAAGAGGATGACGGGGAATTGGTGATGGAAGTCACAAAAAGGGCCGATTCGCGTCCTTATCGCAGCCCGTCAAAGAATCCGCGTAGCAGCCGGCCGAACTCCGCAGGCTGCTCCAGCGCGGCATAGTGTCCGGCGCGTGGGATAACCTGCAATCTGCTTCCGGCGATGTTCTGCCGCATCAATTCGGCTTCACTCAAAGGAATGCTGTCGTCGGCTCCGGTGATGATGAGCGTTGGCACATCCATCGTCTTCAGCGTGGCCATCGAGTTGGGACGCTCCGCGATTCCCTGCTGCACGCCCGCAATGTCTTGTGGCGACATCCTGCGCATCATCTCGCGAGCCTCATCGACGATATCCGGGCGGTTGCTTACAGTCACCGGCGAGAGCAATTTCGGCAGCATGTCTTCGATGAATCCGGCTGTGCCTTCGCGCAAAACTTTGTCGGCCAGCGCCAGGCGATTCTTTCGGCTCTCGGGAGTTTCCGAGTCCGCACGCGTGTTGGCCAACACCAGCGCGGCTACGTGCTCGCTATGTCGCCGCCAGAATTCGAACAGGGTATATCCGCCGATCGACACGCCGGCGAAGAAGGCCTTGCTAATGCGCTCCTCGCGACAGAGCTGTAAGAGATCGGCAGCCAGCTTTTCCATCGTCGCCGCTCCTTCGCCCAGTTCGGAGGCGCCATGCCCCCGGAGATCAGGCAGGATGACGCGATAGCGCGTGCTCAACGCGTCCACTACCGGCCTCCAGAATGTGTGATTCAGCGGGAAAGGATGCAGCAGCACAACGTCAGGCCCGCTGCCGATTATTTCGTAGAACAGTTGTGCGTCTGAACTGCGGAAGGTGGGCATGCTTTCATCAGAACACAAACCGCAGAGGCACGGAGTTCACAGAGAAGAAACCCTCTGCGTTCTCTGTGCCCCTGAAGTGAATTTTAAATGTACTCTTCGCCTAATCCACCAGGCTCAGTTGCCCTGATAGGGTTGAGGAGGCGTTACGGGCGCCACTGCATTGGTGGAAGCAAACTCCGGCTCCTCGGGCATCACGATCCACGCGATGACATAGGCGAGAACGCCGCCGCCGCCGAAAAGCGCGACCAGCACCCACACCACACGCACCATGGTCACATCGACATCGAAATACTCCGCGAACCCGGCGCAGACGCCGGCGATTTTGCGATTGGTGCGCGAGCGCATCAACTTGCGTCGGCCTGCCACCGAACCGACCCGCGTGCCGCAATAGGCGCAGAGGTTAGCATTATCCTGAATTACCTTACCGCAGTAGTTGCAGTACATATCTCCCCCCAACCAGTAATACGAACAGCATAGAAAAAGGTTCCCGCCGACGCAATAGGTCGAAGATACAAGGGGTTGGCTGGAGTGACACTCCTTGGACCTCGCGCGCACATATCGCCGGGTGCGATTTGGCCGCATCCGCGCTTCCCATGTAAGATCAAGGCCCACCCGCTCGACCGGTGAAAGAAAACCCAATCCATAGAGGCCCCATGTCAGACACTTCTCTGGTCGCATTTCTCCCTGTCTCCGCATCGCAGGCGCAAATCACGCTAGCGGCCATGAAGGCCGTCGCCGCAGCCAATGGAGAACTGCGTCCCGCCGACGTGCAGTCTCTGGAGGGCGCGGCCCGGCATATTTTGTACGCCGGCAGCGGTTCGAATTTCGCCGCCATGTCCGCGCCATCACCTGATGCACTCGCTAAGGCCTTCCCTACCCAGGATTACCGTCGCTACATTCTGCAACTGATCGCGGTAATGGCGTTTGTCGATGGCAAACTCGACAACCAGAAACTGGATAAGGTGTTGGAATACGCGGCGGCGCTCGGCATCAGCGACGACTACGTGCGCGACCTGGCGGAGACGGCGAAAGGTCATAGCGACTGGGTGAAGGCGGACATGTCGCGCAATAACGCCGAGAGCATTCGCGGCATGAATCTAGGCGAGGATTTCGAGGCGCAGTTTCTTCCGTACGATAAGAATCCCGACCCCGCGTTGGCTGACCGCTTCCGCGCTCTCGCCAAGCTTCCCTACGAGACCTTCGGCCGCGCGTTTTACGACCACTACACCGAAGCCGGGTACAAGTTTCCCGGCGAACCGGATGGGCTGTCGATTCTCTTCGGCGTGCCGCACGACAGCGCACACGTCGTCAGCGCCTACGGAACGTCAGTGCAGGGCGAGGTGCTGGTCTCAACCTTTACGGCAGCCATGCATCGCAGCGAAGGCATGGCGGGACACATCCTGCCGGTCATCTTCAGCTGGCATCTGGGCATTGCGTTGAATCCTCTGGCCGGTTCGGCCAAAGGCGCGTTCGATGGCGAGAAATTCTGGCGCGCGTGGGAGCGCGGTCGAGAGACGACGCTCGATACCTTCGGGCCGGTCTGGGATTTCTGGGGACTAGCGGAGACGCCGCTGGACGAGATTCGCGCCGCCTACAACGTCACGCCGCTCGATGCGGCCCATGCAGCCGATGGAACGCCCGGACCAGTGCGTCCGTTCCCAGCCGAGAAGTAGGACCGCGCGGGTGCCCCACTCATTCGCGATTTTCGAATGAGTGGGAGCTGCACACTCTACAGATTCTTCTTTGTCCACTGATCGATGCGGTTGAGCGCTTCCTTCAGGTGCTCGATCGAGTTGGCTGTGCTGAAGCGCAGATAACCTTCGCCGGCCGATCCAAACGCTGTGCCCGACAATCCAGCCACGCCAACTTCATCCAGCAGCGCGTCGGCCAGCTTCTTCGACGGCCAGCCTGTCTCCTTGATATTGGGGAACGTGTAGAACGCACCCTTCGGCAGACGGCAGGAGAATCCCTTGATCTCGTTCAGGCCTTTCACGAACACGTCGCGGCGCTTTTTGAACTCGTGGCGCATCTTTTCCGGCTCGCTCTGATCGCCCCTCACCGCTTCCAGTCCGGCGATCTGCGTGAAGGTCGCGGTGCACGATGTCGAGTTCGTCGCCAGGCGCGCGATATGCGTTGCCAGGTCCTTTCGCATCACGCCGTAACCCAGGCGCCATCCGGTCATGGAATACGTCTTCGAAAATCCGTCCAGAATAATCGTGCGGTCCTTGAAACCATCGACGGCGGCGATGCTGTACGGCTCGCCCTCAAAGAGCAGGCGGCTATAGATTTCGTCACTCAGAATCATGATGTCGCGATCGCCGATAGCGGCCGCGATATCCTGCACATCTTCTTTGGGAATGACGCCGCCTGTGGGATTTTGCGGCGAGTTGATGATGATGAGCTTGGTGCGGTCGGTGATCCGGTCCTTCAGTTCGTTGACGTCGAGCCGGAAGTCGCGCTCTTCGCGCAGATGAATCGGCACCGGCTTGGCGCCCAGAAAGTTAATCATCGACTCGTAGATCGGAAATCCGGGATTCGGATAGATAACTTCGTCGCCCTCTTCCACCAGCGCCAGCATGGTGAAGAAGATGATCGGCTTCCCCCCGGGCACTACCACGACTTCGTCGGCGTCGACTTTCATGCCGCGCGATTTGGCGACATCGTTCGCAATCGCCTCCCGCAGATCGGGCAAGCCGGCTGAGGGACCGTAGTGGGTAAAGCCCTCGCGCAGCGCATTCACTCCAGCTTCGACAACATTGGCGGGCGTGTCCATGTCAGGCTCGCCGATCTCGAGGTGGATGATGTTTTTTCCTTGCCTTTCCAGAGCGCGGGCGCGAACCAGCACTTCGAAGGCAGTTTCCGTTCCCAGGCGCGACATCCGCTTGGCCAGGCGCAGTTCAGCTTGTGTAGTAGTCATAGGCAAACCTATCGATTATAACCCGATGAGCACTTAGGTTCGATGCGGACAGCTATTAGGTGGGGTGTTGTTGCTGGCGCCGGATTCATATTGATTACCGAGGACGAGAGGTGCACAATTCCGGATAAGTCTGCCTTCTCCTCAGAAGGTTAAACAGACCCAAGGGGGTCGCTTCAGCAGAGCGGCCCCTTCCTTTTTTAAGTTGCAGCTCTACTTAGCTATCAGCTCTTAGCTCTTAGCTATTAGCTTTTCGCAACAGAGCGTTTCGCCGCGGAGCACTCGCTACTTTCCTGCCTCGTCCAGATACTCGATCTCAGATTCGATCTTGGCTGACTTCTCCAGAATGGCCGACACTGAGCAATACTTCTCTTCGGATAGCCGCACCGCATCTTCTACCGATTTGTGCGCTACATTTCCGCCAATGCGGTAGACAACCCGGATGGTCGTGAAGATTTTAGGAAATTCTTCCGAGCGTTCGCCGTGGGCGCGCACCTCGACTTTGGTAAACGGCTCGCGCTTCTTGCGCAGGATGCTGACCACGTCGCTTGCGGTGCACGCGCACAAAGCGATCAAGACCAGTTCGACAGGGCTGTTGGCTGTTTTCTGCGCGCCGGCATCAACCACGATGGCATGGCCACTGAGGGCCTGGGAAATGAAACGGTCCTGGTCCGTCCAGAGTGCGTTGGCTTCGATCAAAGAAATCCTCGCTTTTGGCTAGACGCTATTCGCTCTTTGCCAGATATTGTTGCTAGACGCTTGTCGCGCCTCTCGCTTTTCGCTATTGGCTACTCGCTCTTGCCAGACGTTATTCGCCGTTCGCCATTCGGGTACCTGCACAGCCTCGCATTTGCTTCGCAGAACGCGCTGGATCGCTCCCGAGAGGAGATTTTCCTCTGCTAGCGGTCGTCCTTCTTGGCCGGTCAGTGTTCGCTTCCAAGCGCCGGAGGCGTGACATAAGTTAGCCCAGCCGTTCACGGCTGGGTGAACACACAATTCCCGGAACCGAGTGCCGCAGGCACGACAGCCTGCCGTCGCTGAAGGGACTCTCTCCTCACCCAGCACTCCGCTTCGCTGCGTGCTAGGCTGTGTTCTTCCGTCCCACAACGTGGGACTGGGTCGGCTTCTGCCAAGAAGCGCAGCCGAATCCAAACATTTACAGTGGCGGCAATTGTTGAAAATCCAACGTGAACGGCAAAACACCGTACCAATCGAAAAACAAACAGCCGCCTCACCTGGGTCTTGCCTTAGCCGGAAGCCGACGGTTGCTGGCTGCCTCACTTATCCGGCGGGGTCGTCGTCGTCCCAGAGCCGTTGGTCGTCGTTCCGGAACCGCTCGTCGTGCCAGTAGTTCCGCTGCCGCCCGATCCGGTGGTTGTCGCCGTTCCCTTACTATCTCCATCATGATTTTCGTAGATGGAATACTGACCCTGCGGGCGTTTCAGCCGGATGGTGATTTTCTGCTCCGCCTGATTGATCTGGAAATCGTCGCCGAAGGTCTGAAATCCGGGCGCGATGACCTGTATCCTCAGCACGCCGAAGGGAATGCCGTCGAAGTGCGTCTTGCCTTCCGCATCCGTCTTCAATTCGAATCCGGTCTTCATCTGCTTTTCGTTCTTCCCCACGGGATGCAGTACCACAGCGGCATTGCGAACTGGCTTGCCGCTATCGTCCTTGAGAACAATGAAGTCCGTCGACGAGGTAAGCCCTGAGTCTTTCTTGTCGCTGGCAAACAGGCTGGCGGAGAGAAAAAGCAGAACGGCAACGGCGAAATACGGGCGCCTGAGTTTCATACCGATATTTTAGGCAGGTTGATGGGACGCCGCAATGTGGAGAGTACAACAGCTTGTCCGGATCCGGCCGCCGGACTTCAATGGCGCGGAAAGATTCGTTTTCCCTGGCTGAGCAGCAGGCCCACCCTGGCCGTAACCCCGATCACCACTGCGGCCAGAACCAGACCAGCCCCGTAATTCATGCCAATTGCCAAGGAAACAATGGTCATCGGAAACTCCAGAACGTTAGTCTGACGCGGGCGTAGGGTTTCTCTTCAACGTGGGCCGCCCGTCGTCGGATGGATTTTGTTGGGCTTGATCTTGTGGTTGTGGAGCGCTGCTTGCGGCCTGCGTCGAATCGCCCGCTCCACTATTAGCCGCGGTGGAATTGCCAGTCGTGCTGGAATCGCTCGGACTACCAGATGCCGAAGACGGAGCCCGCTTCAACGTCGGACGGCCACTGTCAGCCGGATCACTGGAGCTGCCGGAGTCGCCACCAGTATTCGCTCCCGAGGTGCTGGTACGCTTCAACAGCACAGGACGTCCCGGTTGTGCCTTCACACCGCCCAGCCGTCGTCCGTTCTCCAGCATCTCCATGCGAGCCTTCACCGTCTGAAACTCGCTGGTGTCGAGAACGTATTCCGGACGATCTGGCAGATACTTGCGAATCTCATCCTGCGCCGCCTCGATACGATCGACATTCATCGGGTGCGTGGCGAAAGCCTTGGCCACCATGTTGGGCTTCTTCTTCTCGATGTTCAGCTTCTCGAAGAACTCCACGAAGGCTTCGGGATCGTAGCCGGAGGCGTAATCGTATTCCAGGCCAAGCAGGTCGGCCTCACGCTCGGCATCACGCGAAAACTTCAGGAAGCCCAGCGGCACGAGAAGTCCCGCCGCCTCAGCGACGGCATAGGCGACCGGGCCACCGACAAAGATCAGCGGCACCGACGCAAAATTCCAAATCTGTGCCCGCGTCATGTTCTTGGTAGCGTGCCGGGCCGCGACGTGGGCAATCTCATGCGCCATCACGCCCGCCAGTTCGGCTTCGTTGTCAGCGGCGAGAATCAGACCGCTATCGACATAGAAGAATCCGCCAGGCAGCGCGAAGGCGTTGACCTCCTCATTGTCGAGGACCTTGATGGTGAAGGGCACCCGCGCATCGGAGTTGCGCACCAGGTTTTGGCCAATCCTATTGATGTACTCATTGACGACGGGATCGGTAACCAGCCTCGCGCTTCCCTCAACTTCAGCCGCCAGGCTTCGGCCGAGCGCCATCTCTCGATCGAGCGAATAAAAGTCGAGACCTGCTCCCACGTTGCGCTGGCCGATGAGGCCGATGTTGTATTTGGGCGCCAGACCAGGCTGGTTCGCATCGACCCCGTGCGCCGCCGTCGACCCAGCCGGTGCCGACTTCAAATCGGGATTCGCTGCCGCATCCTTCGCTCCAGCAGCTTCAACCTGCGAAGCCGTAGGGAGGGTACCTGTCGGCGCATCGGGCTTAAGCGAAGACTGGACGGGCGTCGCGGACGACTCATCCGTCTTTGCAGGCGATGAGGCCTGCGTCACGGGCGCTGCGCTTGTCGATTGTGTTGTCGCGGAAGGAGCCGGCGTGACCGGCGCTGCTGATGGATCTTGAGCTGAGGCAATTCCGCTCAGGCACAGCGCAGCAGTCAGAACTCCCAGCCAACATTTCCGCGGGAGCGCGAAAAGCGAAGAGTCTCGAATACCACGGAGGACTGGCACGGTGGCACCTGAACGTATCCCGATTATCCTGCCAAGTCGGGGGTTATGGGAACTATAAACTGCATCGCGCCAGGAAAGCAGTGATGCGTGTTACGAGTCGATGACGATTTCGAATAGAGCCAGCTACCCGCATAGATGCTAGCGTTGCGATTGGAGATAGCTTTGACTCGCGCGACGCGAAGCGTGAGCATCGAGCTTCGCATCATTCCCCAACGGCGAACACGGCGCGCCGGCTTCGCCACGATCCTCAATGTTGCCTCCTTGGATCGAACGGGCGCTGGTCAACGCCGAAAATCAACATAAACTATTGATTCTGAAAGTTTTGAATCTAATTGTAGCGGGCCTCATCCAAAATATGAGTGAATCTCACTCATGTACGGCTTGACAGAGAACAGCAAACCACTTATGATTAGCACTCGTAGGGAGTGAGTGCTAGCAGAGACTCTGAACTTCTCCCTAGAGCATTATCCGCTGTATCCAGCTTCAGGCATTATCGCCGACCCGCGACGCATCGTTCGCGTTCGGGAAAGCGAATCGATAACGGAATCCAACTGACTTTAAGATGTTGAAAGGAGTTCAAAGAATGTCAACTAAGCTGACTCCCCTGCACGACCGCGTTGTGGTTCGCCGTGTAGAAGAGGCCGAGACCACCCGTGGTGGAATCATCATCCCCGATAGCGCCAAAGACAAGCCGCAGGAAGGCGAGATCATCGCCGTCGGCCGTGGCAAGAGCAACGATAAGGGCGAGACCTTTCCTCTGGCTGTGAAGGCCGGCGATCGCGTCCTGTTCGGCAAGTATGCCGGCACCGAAATCAAGATTGATGGCGAAGACTTCCTGATCATGCGCGAAGAAGAAGTTCTGGGCATCCTGGAAGGCGCCGCAAAGCCGAAGGAACACGCGAAGAAATAGCTGTGAGCCATGAGCTTTGAGCCATGGGCTTGAAGTTCCGGCGGCAGATCACTCCCCGTCTACTGAGTTTGGCGAGACCGGGACCTCAAGTTTTAGCTCAGAGCTGACGGCCCATAGCTGACAGCTCGCTGAAAGATTCGTAACAAGGAGAAATTGAAAAATGGCAAAGCAGATTCTGCATGGAGAAGAGTCACGGCAGTCGATTCTTCGCGGCGTGAATGTTCTGGCTGACGCTGTGAAAGTCACGCTGGGCCCCAAGGGCCGCAACGTCGTGATCGAGAAAAAGTTTGGTTCGCCCCTTATCACCAAGGACGGCGTTACCGTAGCCAAGGAAATTGAGCTGAAGGATCCGCTCGAGAACATGGGCGCGCAGATGGTGCGCGAAGTCGCCTCCAAGACGTCCGACGTCGCCGGCGACGGCACCACCACCGCGACCGTTCTGGCGCAGGCCATCTACCGCGAAGGCGTGAAGACGGTTGCTGCCGGTGCGAATCCGATGGCCCTCAAGCGCGGCATCGAGAAGGCCGTGACCGCGGTTGTCGGCACTCAGGACGAAGACGGAAACCGCAAGGGTTCCGCTCTCGACAAGCTGTCGCAGAAGGTTTCCGGCGAGATGATCGCGCAGGTCGGCACCATCTCCGCCAACAATGACGAGACCATCGGCCGCATCATCGCGGAAGCGATGAAGAAGGTTGGCAAGGACGGCGTCATCACCGTGGAAGAGTCCAAGACGATGGAGACCCAGCTGGAAGTCGTCGAAGGCATGCAGTTCGACCGCGGCTACCTGTCCCCGTACTTCGTGACCGATCCGGAGCGCATGGAAGCGGTTCTGGAGAATCCCTACATCCTGATTCACGAGAAGAAAATCTCCTCGATGAAGGACCTGCTCCCGCTGCTCGAGCAGATCGCCAAGGGCGGCCGTCCGCTGATCATCATTGCGGAAGACGTCGAAGGCGAAGCGCTGGCCACCCTGGTGGTCAACAAACTGCGCGGAACCTTGCAGGTTGCGGCCGTGAAGGCCCCTGGCTTCGGCGATCGCCGCAAAGCCATGCTGCAGGACATCGCCATCCTGACCGGTGGCAAGGCCATCACCGAAGACCTCGGCATCAAGCTGGAGAACGTGCAGATGGCGGATCTCGGCCAGGCCAAGAAGGTCACCATCGACAAGGACAACACGACCATCGTCGAGGGTAAGGGCAAGGCCGGCGACATCGAAGGCCGCGTGAAGGAAATTCGCGGACAGGTCGAGAAGACCACGAGCGACTACGACCGCGAGAAGTTGCAGGAGCGGTTGGCGAAGCTGGTGGGTGGCGTTGCCGTCATTAAAGTCGGCGCCGCGACCGAGACCGAAATGAAGGAGAAGAAAGCCCGCGTCGAGGACGCGATGCATGCCACCCGCGCTGCGGTGGAGGAAGGCATCGTACCCGGAGGCGGCGTGGCTCTGCTCCGCTGCTCGGACGCCATCGAAGCTCTGAAGCTGGAAGGCGATGAGAAGATCGGCGCCAACATTGTGCGTCGCGCGCTCGAAGAGCCGCTGCGCCAGATCGTTGGCAATGCCGGTGAAGAAGGCGCCATCGTTGTCGGCAAGATCCGCGACTCGAAGGAAAACAACTACGGCTACAACGCCCTGACCGGCAAGTTCGAAGACCTGGTCAAGGCCGGCGTCATCGACCCGACCAAGGTGACCCGCTCGGCCCTGCAGAACGCAGGTTCGATTGCAGCCCTGATGCTGACCACCGAAGCTCTGGTGGCCGAGCTGCCGGAAGAGAAGAAGGAACCGGCGATGCCTCACGGCGGCGGCGGCATGGGCGGAATGTACTAAACACCGCTCTTAGCTATTAGCCGTTAGCTCTTAGCTAAAGACCAAAAGCAACGACAAAGGCCTCGCAGAGATGCGGGGCCTTTTGTTTGTTGTAACCGATCACTGACAACTGATAACGGTCTTTTGGGTGCCCCATTCAAGCGCGCTTTTTGCTTGAGTGGGGTTTTTCGTCTGAACTCGCGGCCGCAGTCCTGAGCAAGGGTTTGAATTCGAGTCGAATGGGCCTTGTTCGCGACCGAACGATAGCGTCCGCCAGCGAACACCTTCTCTGCTGGAGTTTGTCCTCATCAGCAATCCCGCACACAGAATCAGCGCATTAGGAGGCTGCCGTCTGGCAGTCGGATTGCGTTTCTCTGTCTGGGTTCTGGAGCCGCCTTTGAACAGCCTAAGAGATGACCTACGCTATGGCATCCGTCAGATGCTCAAGTCGCCTGGATTTGCCGCGGTTGCCATCGTTACGCTGGCACTCGCCATTGGCGCCAACACAGCGGTCTTCAGTGTCGTCGACGCGGTCATGCTGCGCCCGCTGCCTTACGATCGTCCCGAACGTCTGGTCGAGGCAGGATCGCTGATCAAGTCAACCGGCCAAGTCACCGGAATGTCCTATCCCGACTTCTTCGACTTTCGCTCGCAGAATCGCACGCTCGATCATCTGGTTTCGTTCCACGGCACTGACTTCACGCTCATCAGTGGAGCTGCGCCTCAACACATCGAGGCCCAAATCACTTCATGGGACCTGTTGCCGACGCTTGGCGTCAACCCTGAACTTGGCCGCGGCTTCACCAGCGCTGAAGAGAAACGCGGCTCGCGAGTGGTCCTGATCAGCCATGCCCTATGGCAGTCGCAATTCGGGAGCGACAACTCCATCATCGGGCGTTCCGTCAATCTCAGCGGCGAACTCTACACCGTGATCGGCGTGATGCCGCCAAGTTTCCGCTTTCCGGTAACCGAGCCCAAAGTCGGCATCTGGACGACGCTGCCGGTCGACGACGACCCAACGGATCCTCATCCGACGACGGGCAATCGGGGATCGCATTTCCTGAGCATGATCGGCAGACTGAAGGATGGGTCTACCGTTCAGCAGGCTGACCACGACCTGAATGCGATCGCGGCAAACCTGACGAAACAATATCCCGCCACCAACACCAGGCACAACGGGGCGCGGGCCGAGAGCGCGCTTGCGTTTGTTGTTGGCGAAAGTCAGACTCCGCTGCTGATCGTGCTGGGTGCAGTTGGCCTGGTGCTCTTGATCGCCTGTGGCAACATCGCGAATCTACTGCTGGCGCGCATGCGCGAACGCCAGCGTGAATTTGCCATGCGGGCCGCCCTGGGCGCCGGACGGCTGCGACTGGTCCGTCAGTTGCTCATCGAGAGCACGTTGATGAGCGCCATCGGCGGCCTGGCTGGCTGTGGCCTCGCCTATCTGTGCACGCCCGCGATGCTTTCCCTCATCGGCGACAGCGTTCCCCGCGCTGCAAATGCCGGGGTTGATCTGCGGGTCCTCGCCTTTGCCATGATGGTTGCATTCGCTGCCGGAATTATCTTCGGCATCGTGCCTGCCCTGACCGCTTCTCGTACCGATTTGGTCAGCGACCTTAAGGAAAGCGGACGTATGGACGTCGCCGGCCGCGACCGCCTCCGCTCAGCCCTCATTGTCGGACAGGTAGCGCTCGGCTTGATCCTGACCGCTGGAGCAGCACTGCTGGTCACCAGCTTTCTGCACCTGCGGCACAGCGAGCTGGGATTCAATCCCGAACACCTGCTCACGCTGTTCTTCGAGACGCCTGATGCGCAATACCGCAACACACGTCAGCAGTTCTATCGCGAGTACTTCAATCGCGTCCGGGCGCTTCCCGGAGTGAAATCAGCCGGCGGCAGCATGCTCCTCCCCATGACCGATGACATGGCAACGGTCTCCTTCGAGAATCCCGAGCATCCGGTTCCCGAAGGACAGGAATCGTCGGCCGCCACGTCTCCGGTGACGCCGCAGTATTTCAGCACGATGAGCATTCCGTTGCTCGAAGGCCGTGACTTCACGGAGCGCGACGACATGAAATCGCCGCTGGTAATGACGGTGAACCGCGCCTTCGTCGACAAGTTCTTCCCCGGCGAAACCGTCCTGGGCAAAAAGCTGGCCCCAGGAGTGAGCACCGGTCCCGACGGCAAGCGGCCATTGCGCGAAATTGTAGGCGTGGTGGGGAACATCCGGTTTACGCCAACGGATCGCGAGGTCCGACCCGCAATGTATATGCCGGCCGATCAGGTCCCCAGCTGGTGTTGCCTCTACACCGTAGTTCGATCATCGGTCGACCCCCTTAGCCTGGAGCACAGTATCGGGCAGATTGTCGGTTCGCTCGACAAAAATATTCCCGTGACCGAAGTCCACACCATGCAGGATTTAACCTTCCATCAGCTGGCGCAACCTCGCTTCGCAATGACGTTGATGGGCACCTTCGCGGGCCTGGCAATCATGCTTACGGTAGTAGGACTGTATGGGGTGATGATGTACGCCGTCGCGCGGCGCACTCGCGAGATCGGCGTGCGCATGGCTCTAGGCGCTCAACGTGTGGCAGTTCTGGGCCTCATTCTGCGCGATGCTGGACGCCTTCTGGCGCTCGGTGTCGGCATAGGAATTGTCGTCACCCTGTTGTCCAGTTCCATCTTGTCGAGCATGTTGTACGGCACAGGCTCGCGCAATCCGCTGGTGATGGCGCTGGTGTCGATCGCGCTGGTGGTCGCTGGACTGCTGGCTGCGTATCTGCCTGCCCTGCGCGCTGCGTCTATTCAACCCATGGAAGCTTTGCGTAGCGAATAGGCCCCCATCCGGGGGTTTCGAATGAGTGGGTTCATTCACTCCCATCTGAGAATCGCCTGTTATCATCGCCGGCATGATTGTGCTTCGCGCTCTTCTCGTCTGCGCGCTGTGGACGTCTTCCCTACCCGCGCAGCAGGTCCAGCAGAGTTTCCATGTTCAGCCGCTTCGTCCGATCTCTGAACTGCGTGCCGATGCGCTCAAGGCTCAGCCTCCCGTCGAGCAGGGCGACTTTCTCAAGCCCGACCTGGTCGAACTAATTGCACTCGATCCCACATTCAAGCTCGACATCCACTACGCCTCGTCGAATAACTTCCTGGGCACGCCGCTCTATGAAGAAGCGCGCGCGTTTTTGCAGCGCCCAGCCGCCGAGGCCTTGGTGCGCGTCAATCGCAAGCTTCACCAACAGGGTTATGGCTTGCTCATCTTCGACGGATACCGGCCGTGGTACGTCACGAAAATCTTCTGGGACGCGACACCTCCAGCCGATCACGCCTACGTCGCCGACCCCGCGCAGGGCTCACGCCACAATCGCGGCTGCGCCGTTGACCTGACTGTTTTCGACTTACGCACCGGCGCAATTCTACCGATGCCCAGCAGCTATGACGAAATGTCGGAGCGTGCCCATTCGGACTACACGGGCGGTACGACGCAGGAGCGGGCTGACCGCGCGCTTCTACGAAGCGCAATGGAAGCCGAAGGCTTCACCGTGCATCCGGAAGAGTGGTGGCACTTCGACTACAAAGACTGGAAGCGATACCCAATTCTCAACGTGCCGTTTTCGCAGATCGCATCCACGCACTAGCGCGGCTCCGCGAGCTGAAAAGGACTCTGTCTGTTCCCAAAGCGCGCATGAGATGAGAAGGCTGTTCCAGATTCACCGGTTTGTCCGGATCGTGTGCGTGATCGCCGGTATTGACCACCGCTTCGCTGCTTTGGTGGAAAGCTGCGACATTTATTCCTCGGCTGGCAGTTTGCTGTCTTTCCGCGCGCGAACCGGAGTTACAATCCTGCGCGGTATGGCGCCCTGTCAAGGCATTCGGAGGCGTAGTGATGTCGCGCGCAGTATGGTTCCTGAGTTTTGTTCTTCTGGCAATTTCGATTTGCGGTGCACAATCGACCGAGTCTTCTCCTCCATCGAGCGCCGCACCAGCGACAGCGGCTGGACAAGCCGCGATACCCACCTCGCTGGCGAAATCCCTGGATGCGAAGAAGCTGAAGGTCGGCGATGAAGTCACGACCAACACCACGGTCGGTATACACACGCACGGTACCTTCATTCCCAGCGGAAGCAAGGTCGTGGGACACGTGACCAGCGTGGAGACGCGTGCCCAGGGCGGCCCGCAATCTTCTCTTGGTATCGCGTTCGACAAGATTGAGTTGCCGGGCGGCAAGGCGTTGCCGATCCACGGCATGATCCAGGCAGTGGGAGCCAATCCGCGTCCCGAACTGAACACCGGCGCGGCAGGTTCGGGCACACTCGCCAAAGATACCGGCACTTCTCAGGGAGCGACGGTACCCGGTCCGGTGTCGACAGTCGGCAACCTGGGCGCCGATCCTGAGCAGGCGGCCAGTCCGAAGCTTGATCCCCACGGCTCGGGCGTCCTCGGCATTCGTAATCTGGAACTCGACAAGGACGCGGTGTTGGTGACCACGGCAAAAGACCTGAAGCTGGACAGCGGCACTCAAGTCATGATTCGCGCCGAGATTCTTCCCTCGGTACAGTAAAGATGTTTCGGGAAGAATTAAGGCCTCGCAGCTACGCGAGGCGTTGGGTTTTGGTCCACGTAGGCTCATGGCCGACGAACGGCGGTTTGTTCGCAGCCGCGCGACTTACGAATCGCCGCCCAGTTTATAGGCGCTCACCAGTACCGCGACGGTAATTGCGACATACAAGACGCCCACTGCGGACTCCAAGGCTGCGAGCATGCGAACCTCGCCCCCAACGGGCACAATGTCGCCATAGCCGAGCGTGGTCAGAGTGGCCAGGCTGAAATACAGCAGATCGATGGGAGGGCGGGCTGGTCCCGACAGGGTTTGTTCGAACGAACCCGGGTGAAGCGTTTCGACCGCTCTATAGAGCGTGAACCACATCGCCGCCAACAGCAGATAAATGGTCGCGGCCGTAAACAGGTGATCGGTGGTAACCGCTGTAGCGCGCCGCAAACCATTAAACAGCCCGGCAACAGCCAGCCCGAATAACAGAGCCAGGGTGTACCAATGAACCGCCAGTAGAATCTGATTTCCCAGAACGTTACCGGCGACCAATAAGACGCCGGCTGCCACAAAAGCCAGGATCCACAGCCATAATCTCTTAATCCAAAGCTTAACGGCTGCGAGAACCAACGGGACGAACACCAATACGCCCAACATCAGTCTCGACGTCAGGCTGTGATCGAGCAAGGGATGAATCAGCAACAAGAAGACCAGCGAAAGTAGAAGCATTATGCCCGGCTTCGATACCTTCGGAATACCCGGCCCATGGTATTGGTTCACTACCGCGCCCTCCGCCCCTTTGTGAAACCCATTCTCAAGGGGCTCTGGTGTTAGCGCAAGTCTTTCCTGTTGGCGTCACGCGACCTTCGCCTACGGCGTGATTCCGGATTTTGTCCTTAAGTCTTTTTTCGGCTTTCAGTCGTTGCAATCGAGAACGGGCTCAGCGAAACAGCAATTTGCGGCGGGTCCCCCTCACTGAGCCGGTTTTGTTTTTCGACAACTGGCCCCAAGCGGGCAGCGGTCAAGCACAGACTCGTGGGCGAACCCTGCTAGTCGAGCTTGCTCTGATGTACATTATTCTCTGCAGTTTTGGAGGATGACGTGGCAAGCTCGCTCCTCAGCCGTAGACCGGCTGCGATTCTTCTTTCAGCTTTTTTCCTGAGTATTTCCATTGCCGCTTACGCGCAGAAAACCCCAGGCCCAACGCCTGCGCCGCTGCCGCCTCCGATTGTCGCGCCGGTCGATACCCCTTATCCCGGCACGATCACGTTGAACGTTGACCTCACGAACGTCAGCGATCGTATTCTCAACGTGCATGAGACGATCCCGGTAAAAGGCCGCAAGATCGTTCTGCTTTATCCGGAATGGATGCCGGGAACACATTCGCCATCGAACCCGGTGTTGGAATTGGCTGGCCTGGTGGTAACGTCCAACGGAGCGCGGGTTGCTTGGGTGCGCGATCGTGTCGACATGCACGCCTTCCACATCGACATTCCGCAAGGCGCAACCAGCCTGGAGGCCAACTTCCAATATCTGGCGCCCATCGATCCCAAACGCGGACGCATCTCCTCGAAGTTCGCCGACCTTACGTGGCAGAGCGTGCTGCTCTATCCCGCGGGACACTTCTCGCGCGACATCAAGTTCGCAACCACACTGCGACTGCCCGACGGCTGGAAATTCGCTTGCGCCCTCGGCGTGAAGTCGCAGGATGGAAACGTGGTGCAATTCAACGAGACCACGTTGAACACGTTAGTCGACTCGCCGCTCTACGCGGGCCCGATCTTCAAACGGGTTGATCTCTCCAGCGCCCCGGACAATCAGGTTTTCCTGGATGTCTTCGCGGACAAGCCGGCCGACCTGGAGATCACTCCGGAAGAGTTGCAATTCCACAAGAACCTGGTGGTCGAAGCGCAAAAGCTCTTTAACTCCCATCACTACGATCACTATGACTTCCTGTTTTCGGTCAGCGACGTCGTAAGCGGCAAAGGGCTCGAGCATCATCAGTCCAGCGAGGACGGAGCGGGGGCGAAGTACTTTACCGATTGGGCTTCCGGCGTCGGTGGACGCGCGCTTCTTCCGCATGAATACACGCATTCGTGGAACGGCAAGTTCCGCCGTCCCGCGGATTTGTGGACACCCAACTTCAATGTGCCCATGCAGAACGACCTGCTATGGGTCTATGAAGGCCTGACGGACTACTACGGCAACGTGCTGACGGCGCGCTCCGGGATGGTCACGATCGAGCAGGCTCACGACCTGATCGCGCAAACCACGGCCGGCTTCGAGATCAGCCCCGGACGAACCTGGCGCCCGTTGGACGACACCACTAACCAACCGATTATCTCGTCGCACGGCGCCGCCCAAGAGGCCTGGCCCAGCTGGCAGCGCTCGTACGATTACTATCCGGAGTCCGATCTTGTCTGGCTCGACGCCGATACCAAGATTCGCGAGTTAAGCGGCGGTAAGAAGTCGCTCGATGACTTCGCCAAGGCCTTCTACGGAATCGACAACGGCAGCTACATCACGGTCACCTACACGTTCGACGACCTGGTGAAGGCGTTGAACAAAGTGCAGCCCAACGATTGGGCTACGTTCTTCCGTACCCGGGTTTACGAAGTCGCGCCGCAGGTTCCGGAGAACGGGATCACGCAGGGCGGCTACAAGCTGGTCTATAACGACACCGAATCGGATTGGATGAAGCATATGGACCCGACGCGGTCCACCAGCTTTGCGACCTCGCTGGGCTTCTCGGTTAAGCCCGACGGCGGTCTCGGCGATGTTTGGTGGGATAGCCTCGCCTTCAAGGCGGGCATTTCACCCGACATGCAATTGCAGGCGGTGAACGATCAGAAGTTCACCCCGGCCGTTCTGCGGGAGGCAGTTCTCGCAGCAGAAAAAAGTAAGGACCCGATCAAGCTGTTGTTTAAACGCGGCGATGACTTCCTGACCATATCGTTGGATTATCACGGTGGCATGCGCTATCCGCACCTGGAGCGGGTAGACGGCACGCCGGACCGGCTCGACGATATTCTCGCGCCGTCGAAGTAAGAGCAACGTGGGTAGCCAGGTTCGCCCCCTGATCGGGTGAGCCTGGGCTATTGCAGTCGTGCCTACCCCACTGGAAGATCCGACAAACCGGAAGCCAGACAGCATCCTACGGTACGATCCGGAAAACGACACCATTCCCGTAGCTCCCACCTTTTAGGGTGGTGCCAAAGAGGTTGCCGTTTGTGTCGAACGCCAGGCCGCCGTTCGGATACCACCCATCCCTTCCGATGAAATCGTGCAGGGAGCTGTAGCTCCAACCGCTGTTGGAGTGCGTCAACTTGAAGATCGATCCGAATCCATTGGTGCCACCAACCACTGCACCGTAAAGATTTCCGGCTTGGTCCATGGTCAGGCTGCCACGTCCTCCGCCTGCTCCCACGGGCCAGGTATACAGGACGGTATAGATCCAGTCGCGGTTAGAAGGCGACAACTCATAGATTGTGGCACCAGTGTCGGGAGTGTGGCCGGAGGAAGTAGCACCATAGAAATTGCCGGCACGGTCGGAGATCAAGCCGCCCGACGGATAAGCTCCATCGTTCGACCCTTGAAACGTGTAAATGTCCCGCTCCCCTCCCTCTCCATGTACCAGTTCGTAAACTACGCCAAATGCAGAATACTGAGGGCCCCCTGTTGCGGTACCGTACAGGTTGCCAGTCTGGTCCAGGATCACGCCGGTCGTGGGCTCATATGCTCCGCCAGTCGAATAACCAGCGAAGGAGTCGATCACGCTCTCAGTCCATCTTCCGCCGGATGGTGACAGTTCATAAATCGTGCCACACCCGCAGGAATACTGGACACCGCCCTCCTCGGTCGTTCCGTAAAGGTTACCGGAAGGATCGAAGGTGACTGGAGCATAGGGCCAGAACCCATCGTAGACCGGCTGAAAACGATAAAGAACCGTTTCCGTCCAATTGCACACGACACTTTTGCAAACCACCGCCGGGGGCTGCAGCTTGAACACTATGCCACAGCCGGAAGTGCAGTCCCCACCGTAAAGTCCTCCTGCTACTGTCGTGCCATATAGGTTGCCATCCGAGCCGAGGGTGACACTCGCTAGGGGAGTTGCACCATCACTGCCGAATTGGAAGCTGTAAATTGGCGCAAGCAGCCACGAGGAGTTCTTCTGCGCCAATCGGAACACTGTTCCGCAGCCATGGTAGGCAGCGCAATTTCCACCGAAGTATCCCCCGCTTTCAGTCGTACCGTAGAGATTCCCTGTCGCGTCGATCGTCAATCCAGCTGTCGGAAAGTACCCGTCGCTCTCACCGGTAAAACTGTGCAGTACGGTGAACGTCTGCGCCTGTGCCGGTTGCATTGCCGCGACTATCGGCAGACAACCCACGGCGAGCGCTAAGACGACTTGCCACAGAACATTGCAAAAACTCGATGTGGAGTTTTTCTCCGAGCACGACATCTCGACCTCCTTGCCGATCAGAGCAGGCGTGATCGCGAGTTCAGTTCAGCACTTATATCCATTATGACGTGGCCCTGCACAAAACGGGGATGCGTGTTGCAGGCAGGCGTTACCACAAGTAATTCCGGATTGCTTTCGGCTGTTCCGCCAAGACATCGGTTCAGCATGAGTTTAACGGGAAATTCCGGAAGGCTCCCGCCTTGCTCACTTCCCCGTCGCTTTACCAGAGAGGTTGCATTCAACTCGAGTACTGCATTGCTAGACAGCCGTGCTGATAAACCTCCTGTGGCATCCCAAGGCGTTAACGAGGACGGCCGAAAAACAAGACGTAGCCATCGGCGTCTTTGAGTTCGAAACCACGCAGGCCATCGTGGGTATCCTGCAGAGGCTCTGAAAAAGTGACCCCGCGCGACTTAAATTCGGCCGCCAGCGCATCAGGGTCCGGCACTGAGGCGTAAGCATCCCATCGGGCTTCCGGGTTGCGTTTGCAGTTGGGGAGCGGCTCTACATCGACGGCCTTGAGGAAGATCATCGCACCATCGCGCTGCACAATTGCAAAGAACGGCTCATGATCCGGCTCCTGATGGACGATGTCAAAACCGAGCATCCCGCAGTAGAACGAGAGTGCCGCCGGGACGTTTCGCACACTGAAGAACGGTGAGATGCCGGTAATAGCCGCCTGTGTCATGTAGCCTCCGCGACTCGAAACCTCAATGGCTGACTTCTGCAACCTTACGCTGAAGAGTTCCTCTTCATGGCAGTTATCCCGCCAGTTTCTCAATCCAGCGGGGCTTCGAGCAATTTTCAAGATACGAATTTGGTCCCCTTGAAACCAGGCCCTGCGGGAGTCTAATCTTTTCCCTTGCGCCAGGAGGGAAAGATGCGGGATCAACAGATACGTGCGGCACTGGACCAGCATTGGGCGGCTTCCGATGCCAACGATTTTGAAACGGAGCACCGCATCTATCATGAGGACGCGGTGCTGGAATATCCGCAGTCAGGCGAGCGAATACGCGGCCGCCGCAACATACAGATCACCCGCTCTATCCAGCCGAACCGGAAGCGCTTTACCGTCCAGCGAATCCTTGGCGGCGGTGATCTTTGGGTCACCGAATTCATCCTGTCCTATGACGGCAAGCCATCCTACACCGTGAGCATCATGGAGTTCAGGGACGACCAGGTTGCGCGAGAAACGCAGTATTTTGCGGATCCCTTCGAGGCCAGCCCAGCTCGCGCTCAATATGTGGAACGGATGGACGCACAATCTCCAACCGCGGGAGCCCGCTAATCACCGGTGGTTTGCGACGGATTCCAGCGGAGGCCGGCAGGTGTTGAATCAGGCGATTTCACAACAGTTGGCGGACCTGCTATCGCCAGTTGAGTCCATTGGACTTCGAAGTAGGACGTCTATGTTCGTGTTTTTCCAAAAAGCAGAGTCCGCATCTCCGTGCGGCCCATCTCTCTTGCAATCTCTCTGAATCCGAAGAACGGTAGCAGTAGGACAAAGCAGGTGAAGCCCACACTCAGAAGCCCCTTCGGATTCCACCCAAGCAAGGGCGGAACGCTATCTATGACAGTGTTTCCGTGCCACACACCGACCGCGACGCTCTCCACGACGTGGAAACAGATGAGCACAATACTGAAGACGAGGCATTTGTACAGAATCGGGTAGATGAGTGGCTTATTTTCGAAGCGCCTTCCCAGGTGAAGTTCCTCACCTAGAAGCAGGACCTTGGCGAACACGAGCGCATTAATGATCGCGAAGGTGTGCTCCTCGTAATCCAAATGGTGCTGTGACAGGACTAAGCTCGTGTGGATCGAAAGCAGTCCAAAGACCACCCAAAGGTACAGAAAGATAGCAACAAAGCGTTTGAACTCTTCGAAGGCCCTCTCCTTCAGGTTGCGCCGCTGTGGCATCGAAACTCTTTCTTCCGCCATGTCAGTGTTCCTCCGCTGCTTGCCATCAGAGTATCTTGCCGGAGGGCGTTAGGATCTTTGCCGGTAACAGCCTTATCACAAGCAATCCTGCGACAGCGCCGTTATTTGCGCTATGGGGAGTTTACGACACCTGTCTATGGACTGCCACGCATCTCATACGGAAGCACACTCAAGCAGGACATTGTTTCTCTGAGTTTTGTCCGTCCCGATATTGCCGTCGTGGAGGTCTTAACGTCGGTCACTGGGATTCAAAAGCTGTCTCCCGGAACGAGTACGGATGACAAGGGGCGGCTCCGCACCTGTTTGTTGGAGGTCATAGTGAAGGACGGAGGTGAGTGGAAGATCGTCGCCTACCACAATACCGATGTGAAGTCGCACGTTCCGGCACCCGACTGCAGAGTTGTGCACGGTCTTTGCGCTGGTCGTGACCGCGGCGCGCAGGCTTGGACAGAACGCACAAGCACATCGGCCCAAGGCGACGGCGCGCGTTCCTGGCAGCCTAGCTCGATTGCTGCTGTAATCGGGCGATTACGCCAGTTACGCCGCCACAGTACCCCGCTCCGTAACTTGTGCTATAGCGATGTTACGACAGCTACGTTGTTGCCGAACAACTAAGCAGGGCCTACAGGTTTAAGTCACGTCAACCGTCCAAATACGCCAGAGCACAATCATGCTGAGGGGGAGAAGGGGAGCAATCCAGCGAAGAGAGTTTTTTGAAGGACGCCGCCGATTGAAACGATCAATCCGCTGACGGCGAAGACTGTTCCCCACTGATAAACGCGAAATAACGAAGGAACGTAGGTGTGAAGGCGCAAGCCCTCGAACGTCAGGCAATAAATCAACGGCGTCAATGAAGAAGTTCCGAGGACAAACCCAGCTAGGGACACAGCAGTGCGCGGGTGCGCGTGCTTGGCAACGCGCATCCAGCCGATAACCAATGTGGAAGGTGCAGCGACGAACGCCGCGAGGGCGATGCACAAACCCATCATAGTTAATCAGTTCGCCGAAAAATCAATCATAACTGTTGCAATCAGGCGATTACACTCGAAACCCCGCCCCGTCGTCAATGGGTGTAAGGGGATTTTTCAACAGTTGGCGGAGCGCGTGGTGACTATTTTGCCCCGCCTTCTTCAGCAAAGGCCCATCTGATGAACAAAATACCCAGCAACGCAATCACTCCAGCCATACCGACAACGATGAGCCTAATGAAGTCAGCGGCCCCGCCGTGCTCAGGCTTAAGGCGATTGCTGAAAACGAGCAAAGTGACGGCGGAGAGTGCCAGCAACATGATACCCAAGAATATCTTGCCCCAGTAGCGTATGAAAGAGAAGGGGGGCCGCGCTGTTCGCACTCCTCCGTCGTCTCCACTCAGTCTCGTCCGGCGCGTCTTAGTTGACCCCATAGGACTATTCTTTTTATCCCGACAGTGGATGACAGCTCGACACTTACGATAAAGCGATTTCACAACAGGTAGCGCATCGCTAAGTTAGCCTCGAACGAGCAATAGATCGAATAAGCCTAATGTCAGACACACCAGACATGCACCTAGCACACACCAAAACAGGCCACGAAGCCGACTCTGCTCGTAAGCACGTCTATGCAGATTCCAAACGCCCGATTCTCCAAGAAGGTCATTCGCGTAACGCACATCGGTCGGTTTGATTTCTTGCTCGCCGTACATGGCGCGATGCACCTGTCCCCTCATCGTCACCTGAATCGCGGCGAGGACGGCACACAAAGCAGTACCGACACCAAAGCCAATCAAATACAAAGGCATACGCATCGATTTTATGCTCGTTGACAAGTCATTGTTGTAATCAGGCAATAGCGCAAGTTATCCCGAAACGATACGCCCGGGTTCGTCACTTGCATATGGCGATGTTATGCCAGTTAACTGAGGAGGCTGATGGCGCAGGCTAGTTCCTGCCTACTGCGTGATCTTGAACGCGACGCCTTCGTTGTAAAAGCCGCAGAAGTATGTGGTGCCATACACGTTGCCGTGCGAGTCCAGTACCACAGGGCCGGTCGGTCCGCCGCCATCGTTGCCGCCGGTGAAGTCATAGAGCGAGCTGTAATTCCAGCCGCCTCCGGAGCGCGTCAGCTTGAAGACCGAGCCGGCACCGTACTGGCCGCCCGAGAAGCTCGTCCCGTAAAGGTTGCCGGCAGCATCCATAGTCAGAGTTGCCAACGGACCATAGTCATTTGGATTTCGGTTAAGCAGAGGATAGAGCACTCCGAAAACCCAGTTATTCCCTTGCGGTAGCAGATCGAAAACTACACCTCCGCCGCCGGCGCCACCAAAACTCGTGGTCCCATAGAGGTTGCCGGATGAGTCGATGATGAGTCCGTTGGGCTGCTCGCCGTCCGAGCCGTCGGTGAACCGGTAGAGCCAACTCTTGCTATAACCAGAGCCATTCGGGGTCAACTCGTACACCGATCCGTGGAGGGGGCAGTTGTTGTCGCACGTCCCAAAGAAATCACCGCCGGCGTTCATGACCACGCCGCCCGCGGGGTTCTCGCCGTCGGCGCCCCCGTTGAAGGCATACACAATCGACTCGGTCCAGCCGCCACCGTTGGCGGGAGCAAGTCTGTAGACGACGCCGCATCCGGGCTGACCGCAATACATACCCGCTCCGCCCTGTTGGGTTGTGCCATAGAAGTTGCCGTCCGATGCCAGGCCAAGACCACTGGAGGGATCGGCGCCATCCGTACCTCCAGCGAAGTTGTGCAGAACAGTCTCATTCCAGGGACACAGAATGCTATGGCAGATGGTCGCCGAAGGCTGCAATTTGAACACGATGCCATTGCCTGTACTGCCTCCAGAGACGGTCGTGCCGTAGAGCGCTCCGTCCGGCCCAAAAACGACTCCACTTTGTGGTCCTTCGCCGTCGCCGCTTCCCGTGAAGTTGTACAAGGTGCTAAGGACCCAGGCGCCGTTTTTTTCCGACAGTTTGAAAACGACTCCGGAGCGGTGGATGCCCCCTCCGGCTGTGCCGTAGAAGTTGCCCGCCGCATCGACGGCCCCGGTATACGGACCACCTCCATCGAGTCCGCCGCTGAACGCATGTAGAACGGTGAAGGTCTGAGCGTGAGCCGTTTGCAGCGGGAGCATTCCAAGTACACTAAACAGCGCGAGGAATAAGACCAGGCGGGCGAGTGTTTTCATAGGGCCTCCTAGACAAGTGCGACCGTTGACGGTTGCGCTGCCGGGTTGGCAAACGCCAGCAGAACACCAGCAGCAGGAGACTTCCGGCGGCTCCCCGAATGAGAACGATCGAGGCCGAATTGCGTCGCATGGGGCCGCATCGGCAATCTCTCCATCGATCAATGCACGGATTGTATCATTTCACTCGATAAGCAAGTGGAGGAACACCTTGTCCTTTGACGGTGAAGGCAAGTTCGTATGCGTAAAGAATCGGGTCCCTGTCCTGCCCCTTTTCGGTCGCCTTATGCCGTGGGGATTTATCGCCACCAAGGCGTACTGTCATGTAGCATGCACGTGTCAAAGTTTGCAAGCCAGCTCGTCAAGCACCTAATGGAAACAGGGAGACGATCAAACAGTGATCGGGCTAATACACCCGACTCCGCCAGCTGTTTATCTGACTCGATTTCGCTTTCTGAGCATGACACCGCAGAACGGTCCACTCATGGCGACAACAATGTCGATGCGCGTAAGCATTTCTCGGCGTTGATGGTGTCGCCCATCGCCTGGTACGCATAACCCATATTGCTGAGAGCTCGTGCCTTCAGTTGAGGATCGCCGGCGTTGGCGACAACGATTTTGTACGCCTCGATGGCGGCGGCAAGGTTATTTTGCGTTTGCTCATAACGCCCAATGTACATGTTGGCCAGCGGGTCCCTGGGCTCGATCGCGGCCGCCGCCCGGAAGTGCTTCATGGCTTCCTCGCTCTTGCTGCGTTCGATCAGCGCCGCGCCCAAGTCGACTTCTGCGATGTAATTCGCCTGAGTCACTTGCAGCGTGCGCGTCCAGAGGCTAACGCTGTCATGCCAATACGTAAGCTGCTGACGCGTGAGTACAGCGAACACGATGAGCACCGCCATGACAACCACGGCTTGCAAAACTCGCGGAACATGCCGATTCTCCGCCCAGTCCGCAATTCCCCAAACCGCCATCAGAAACAGTCCGATGAACGGCAGATACGCGTAGCGGTCGGCCATGGCTTGTGTACCCACCTGCACCAGGCCGCTCATCGGCAGCAGCGTGATCAGGTACCAGAGCCAACCAACTCGCAAATATCCGCCGTGCCGGAGAGCGACGATGGTCACGAGCACCAGCAATGTCAGCGAGATCAGCACCTGCAACAGGCCGCTTGCGCCGAGCGGGTGTGGGTAGAACAGTGCCAGATGCGCAGGCCATATCGCTACGCCCAGGTAACGTGCGTAGGACACGATGGCGTTCTCTCCGCGCACCCACAGCGGATACCAGCGCAGCGCGTGCCCGGCGCGATGAGCCAGCAGCGTCATCATCGCGCTCATGGCCGCCAACGCGAACAAGGGCAGCTTCTCCCAGGTCAGCCGGCTGAGGCTTTCCTCCTTCGTTTGCGACGACGTGCCCAGCGACATTCTCCGCAGAGGCCAGTCATCCCAGAGCAAAAGCACGAGCGGGAGCGTGATCACCTGCGGCTTCGCCATCAACCCCAAGGCAAACAGCCCGGCAACCACAAGGTAGCGACTGATGCGCGGTTCGCTTGCATACCAGCGGTACGCGCCCAGGGCCAGCAGAAAGAACAGCATGCTTAGCAGGTTTTTGCGCTCCGCAACCCAGGCCACTGACTGTACGTTCACAGGATGAAGCGCGAACAGCATCGCCACCACGGCGCTGCGATACATGCGTCCCGTGGCCCGCCAGAGCACCCAGAACAGCACGACAACATTCAGGGTGTGCAACAGTAGGTTGACCAGGTGCGGCCCGGCAGGGTCGGCTCCGAACAGTTGCCAATCGAGGGCGTGCGACAGCCACGTCAGCGGATGCCAATTCGACGCCTGGTGAGTGGTAAAAGCCCACTGCACCGTGTCCCACTCCAGCCCGGACTGCACCTGAAGGTTGTTGGTGACGTAGAGATCGTCGTCATAGTTGATGAAAGGTAAATGCCGGACAGGTTGATACACCGCCGCCGTAACGAGGATCAGCAGCAGAACAAGCAGAGCGGCTTGACGCGAAAATGATTGCGACGGCTGCGACGTGCGAACATCGGGGATGCGCTTCAGTCGCACGAGCCTAGTTTCCAGCCTCCAGTTTCGACTTGCAAGTGCGTTCTCACAATCCCGGATACGGCGTGGGTCGAGCGCTAGTATCGCCACATTTAAGCCCGGTGTGCCATGCCTATCCCCCCGTGAAGTAGGCAACGATTCCGCCGAGGCTGTCTTGCACTCCGTGAGCCAGCATTCCGGGCAGCAGGCTCTTGCGCCAGCGGGCCAGCAGTCCCAGCAGACATCCATGAACCATGATGGCGAGCATGGTCTTCCCGTAAAATCCGTGAGCCAGGCCGAACACGATGCCTTGCAGAATCAGACCCGCCGCCACACTGCCCGTCCACGCACCGAACTGTCGCATCAGATAACCGCGGAAGACCAGCTCTTCCCCGAAGGCTGCCGACCATGAGAGCGCCAGGAAGACGACCAGTTCGAGAATTGTCCTGGGGGTAAGGGTTGCCGCAGTCTTGTTGTTCTGGGCGCCAAGAAGATAGATCACTCCAGTGACGGTCGGCACTACCACGGCGATCAGCCCGATACCGAGACCTAAGTCCCGGAAAAAATCTTTCAGCGACCGCCATCGGCCAACAACCAGAGTGGCGAACGAAAGCCCGCGACGCTTCAGGGCGAGCCACACCAGAAGGACCAGCACCCACTCTTCCACCAAAACGGTCAGGTAACCAGAGAGCCTTGTACTCATCCCGGGCAAGTTGGCGTTGGGCAGCCCGTGCTCGTAGTAGCTGGCGAGCGAACCACCACCAATGATCAGAAGCACCAGGATGGTATGCCACCACGGCGCAACGGGGTCCGTCGCGTTGTCGGCAATTGCAACTGCGGCGCTTGAGGCCATTGTGCCCTCCTCCCGACTAATACGGGCAAGGGCGGCAAAAAGTTACTTTTGGACTTTCTTACCCTTGATGTTCAGCGTGACCGTCTGGCCGTTCGGACTCTTCACCAGGATGATCTTCGCCTTCTCATTGAGCTGGGCGGGAAACTGCTTGTTGATGCTCCAGTCGATGAACGTGGACGCCGGACCGCTGGTACGGCACTTGTAGACGGTGTCGCCGAATTTCATGGAGACGTTGTAATAGTCCTCGTTCTCCATGTGCTGCGCATCGGCAGGGGCACGCTCGAAAGCGACGATCATGCCCGGCTGATAGCCGTCGTCCTGCGCGATGGCCAGCACCGCCATCATGGTGATGAGACACAACCCGGCAACCCAACGCTTCTTCATTCCTGTCCTCCTCAGAAGTGCGAACAGAGTATAGACGAGCCGCGGTTGAATCCAGGAAAAATTGCAGGACTCGAATTGCGGGGGCGCGAGTTTTATGTGTCATCCCGAGCGCAGCCGAGGTACCCCTCTAGCCGCGAAGATGCCGGGCGTAGAGGTCCTTCGACTCCGGCGCCAAGAACGCGCCTCCGCTCAGGATGACACCTATGCATTGAAGCGATTGTGCTGCCCACCAACCATTCGTCCTACGCACGGCTTTACCAGCTGTAGTGCACGTTGTACGTCAAGACCTGTTCGCCGTCGGGCGCAACTTTCACCGGAAACTCGATCGTGTCACTGTCTTTCTTAACGTAATCCATCGACTTCTCCGTCAGCGTCCAGTTGTCGCGGCGATACATGTGCTCGACCACCTGAACAGTTACCGGCTCTTTCTTGTGGTTGCGCACCTTGATCTCGTAGCCTTCGTCGATATAGTGCTGCCCCTGATCCACATGGAAATTCGTACGCTTGCGTTCGGCGGTTATGTCGAAGGCGTTGCCGGTGTAAACGCGGACCGTCTCATCTTTGGGCGTATGCGAGATTATGTTCTCGCCCGTAAACTGCAGGCTGCCGTCGGTGTCGCGGCGGTAGAAGCGCAGCCGTCCCTTGGGTAGCGGAATCCCGAGATGGTCGGCCGTCGAGTTGCGAAACTCACGCTCGATATAAACCTGCTTGTTGCTGGTCATCCCGATGTCCTGCTGCGTGAACTGGTACTCCAGATTTCTCCGCTGGTTTTGCGGCAACAGATAGCCTTCGTAAACGTAAATCCGTTTCGAAGGAATGCGGCTGCCACGGAGAAACTCGACCTGCTTAGTCTCACCGTTCTCCAGAGTCGACGGCCGCGGCAGAGTGTACAGGTGATACTCGTCGAAAGCTTTCTCCGTAACCGCGACCCCGCCCCCGTAGCCTGCCGCATAGGAAAGGTCGTTGCCGCCGTTTGCCGCGGTTTTGTACTCCATCGTCGGCGCGATCTTGTTTACCTCGCCCGCCATCAGCTGCAAGTGCGCGTCCTGGAAGGTGTGACCGCTGCGATTTTGCAGCGTAATCCAGCCGACGACGTCCAGCAGGTCGCCACTTTCGGGCGCCACTACGTTGTAACTGGCCTCCCAGGTGAAGCCGCCGGTGATGTAGCCGATTTCGGCCTCAACAGCGCCCGCGCGATCTGATTGCAGCAGCCAATTCAGCGACGGCTTCAGCAGCGATTCGTTCTGCATCGCTGGAAAAACCGGCTTGCCCGGCAATCCGAATTCGACCTTGCCATCGACCTCCACGATCGGCTCGCTGGAATAGCCGCAGTTGCCGGAATAACAGTTGGGGCCGTTGTAGCTCGCGCCGGCGCGAATCAGAAGGCCGCGAATTGTCTGGCTGTTTGCGACCTGAAACTCCAACTCCTTGCCTTCAAAGGCACGCAGTAGATTCTGCTGCGAGGCGACATCGGTGCGGTAGTTCTGCTCGAGGATGCTGAGATTCACGCGTCCAGTCAGATCGCGCAGCACGACCGAATCCGGCTCAACATACGAAGTTATGTCGTCGAAGCTGACCTGGTTCACTCCGGAATTGAGTTGGAGTGGAATCGTCTGCCGGACGACGGCGAAGTCCTGGTTGTAGATGGTGAGTGATGGAGCTGAGGTTTGTTGCGTCCAGCCTACGGCGGAAAGGAGCGTACAGACGAGTGCGCAATGCTTGAGCATTCTGCCCTCCTGCAACATAGAATGCCGCGAAAGCAGAATCTTGCAATGGAAAAAATGTTGCTGTGTCATCCCATGCAGAGCGAGGCTACAAGACCGCTATTCACTTTGTTGGAGACATCACCCTAACCAGGCCCGAGGACACGCGTAACCCTCGTCAGCCAGGGAATCGGGTAGCGGTCCTTCGACTCCGGCGCGCAAATGCAGCGCGCCTCCGCTCAGGATGACACCCGTGAATGAGAAGATTTTGCTGGCCACTGATCACTGGCCACTGCAGTCTAGTGCTTGATGATCCACATGGCCCAGCTGGCGATGATCACGCCGCCGACGAACATGGCAAAGCAGAAGGCGCCGTAGCGCAGCATGTCGCGAGTAGTGCTGCGCTGCGTGATGCCGAAGACGACCGAGGCGCAAAGCGCGAAGAGCAGAGCGGCGTTGAAGTGTGAGAGTTCGATGGTCATTGTTTCTTGCCAATCGCGATGTGGTAGGCGTCAACCGTGGCGATGACATTCAGCAATCCCGCCACCACGATGTACTTGGTACCGTAATCGGCCACGGCGCGATGAATGTTGCCGACACCCCAATCCATAATGCGCGCCGAGAAGTACAGGAGCCCGGTACCCAGATCGCCGACAAACCCAAGAATGTCGAGCAGGTCGCCGGTGTTGAACGAATAAATCTTGCCTTGCATGCCCAGCCCGACGAAGAACATGGTGAAGATGGAGGCCATCAGCAGCAGGCCGCGAATGTAGCGGCGCTGGATCAGGTGGCCCAGACCGGGCAGCAGCCAGGCCGCCGCCGGCGCAATCATGGTCATGTGATTCGTCTGCGGTGCGGAATCGGCGTTGCGCGACAGCGTAGCTGCATTCTGCGGGTTTGCCATTAAATGAGCACCAATTCGTTCTGGATCCGGCCCGTCACTTCTCCTTTGCCACCGCGGATCATCATGTTGATCTCGCTGCGCACGCCGAACTCCGGAAGGTAGATGCCGGGCTCAACCGAAAAGCAGGTATTGGGCAGGATCTCGCGGTCGTCCTTGGTCTCCAGATTATCAAGATTCGCGCCGTTACCGTGAATGTCGCTGGTGATGGAGTGGCCGGTGCGATGGATAAAGTATTTGCCGTACCCCTTCGCCTCGATGTAGGCGCGTGTCGCCTTGTCGACCTCCCAGCCGCAGATCTTACGCTTGGCGTCGAAGGCTTCTTTCACGGTGTTGATCCCGGCATCGCGCGCGCCGCGGACGATGTCGAAGACCTCGCGCTGCTTGTCGCTGGGCGCGCCAACCGAACCGGTCCAGGTGATGTCGTAGTAGACAGAGTCTTGCGGCTGTTTGCAGCGGGCCCAGATGTCCAGCAACACGAAGTCGCCCTGCTTGATGGGCGCCGACGTCGCTGACGAGGGCTCATAGTGCGGATCGCCGCTGTGCGCGTTCACGCTAACATTCGGCGGGTCGCAAGTGTCCATCCCTTCGCGCCCGAAGGCTTCCATGATCCACTGCTGCATCTCGAACTCATGCGTGCCGCCGTTGCGCACGCGCTTGCCTACTTCCTGAAAAAACGCCGCGGTGATTTTGTCGACCGCGTCACGCGCCTTGAAGTGCGATGCAATCTGCGCGTCGGTCAGCGTCGCTTCGAAACGCGCCACCAGGTTCGCCGAGGTGACAATCTCCTTGCCGAAGCCGCGAACCAGCTCCAGCATGCCGGCGTCCACCAGCGAAATGTAGGGAATCTGGTTGTTCGGCGAATACTGCATCACCACGGTGTGATACGGCTTCAGCATGACTTCCAGGTTCTGCCACAGCTCCTGCCACGCCGAATATTCCATCTTGCTGCCGGGCAGCGAGTCGAGATGATGGCTCTCGATGCGGTGGACCAGCTTGACGGGCTCGCCATTGGCCGGGATGAGATAGAACCAGCGGCGCGTCACCAGCATGGCCGGCGAAAGACCGAGCACGCGGTACGCAATCGGATCACGATGATGGTGATCGTAGAACAGCCAACACTCTTGCCCGCTGTCGCGCAGCGCAGCCTGGATTTCTGGAAGATTCATTGCGAATTCATTGTAAATGAGAGGAAGGGTTCGTCGCAGGTGGCACGGTGGACACGGAGACGGATAAGGCCGCTGGGGAGAAGTTATAGCAACCAAAGGTGTCATCCTGAGTGGAGGCGCGTTGTTTGCGCCGTGGTCGAAGGACCGCTATTACTGGAACGACCCTTCCGGCTGGAGGGGTCCTTCGACTGCGTTCGGTTCGCTTCGCGACCTCTCTTCGCTCAGGATGACACCATCTGAAAGACGCAGCTAGCTGCTGGCCACTTCCTTCGGCCGCAGTGTCTTGTCGTACACCCATAACAAAATCGTCGTTACCAAGCCGACTGCGATGATGATCCACCACATCATTTGCGGCTGGTGTTTCACTTCGCCGAAGTGGTGCAGCAGATATCCGCCGAATGGACCGGCGATCAGCGAGCCAACGCCGAGCGGCAGAAACGCAAAGCCCATGTACGTCCCCTGCTGTCCCGAGGGCGCCAGCCGCGAAATGTACTCGTAGTATCGCGGCGACTGCGTGATCTCGCCGAGCGCGATGACAACCAAGGTAAGCACCACGCCGACTACCGTCGGATGCAGGATCATGACGATCGGCCCCAGAGAAGTGATGAGCGTGCCGAGAATCACCGCGGTGAGTGCCGGAACCTTCTGCGTCAGCAGGTTGATCGCGACGGTCAGGAAGATGACCAGCAGGGGCCCGGTTACCAGAATGCGTTCGGTATCCGCGGTCGAACTGATGTAATCGTGGACATACAGTGGCAGCGTGATAAAGATCTGCCAATAGACGATCCAGTAGCCGGTGAAGATAGCCAGGAAGAGCATGAAGCGCGGATTACTGAGGACGGTCAGGAAGTTTTTCCCGGCTTGGGCGAGGCTGGCGGTCTCGACTTCATCGTGCTTCTTCGGTTCGCGGAAGAACAGCAGCACGCCGATAAACATTAAGAAGACGCTGAGGGCCGCGACACGGAAGACGCTCTCCACGCGCAAGTGCTGATGGACATACGACGCAACCAGTGGTCCGGCGGCGCCGCCGATGTTCACCAGCGTGTAGTAAATCGAGTACCCGATGGAGCGAACGTTTTCCTTCGACGCACGCGCCGTCGTTCCCACAACGCTTGGCTTCACCAGCGCGATACCCAGGGCCGGCAGCGCCAGGACAAAGGTTGCCAAAGCCACCAGCGGCACGGCGTTGCGGACCGGCGCCAGCCATGGCGCGCCCAGCGATCCCAGCAGGAAGTACGAGCAACTCAGGATCAGGTACGCCAGCGAGAGCGCGCGGCGAAATCCCATGCGATCGGCGAGCGTTCCTCCGAAGACAGCGAGGAACCACACCAGGCCGCCGAAAAATCCGGTGAGCGTGCTGGCGCGCTCGATGGGAAACTGCAGGACCTCGTGCAGGTATCGAGCCAGCGAAGCGAAGGCCGCGTAGTAGGAGAGCCGCTCAAACAGCTCGCTGATGTTGGCGACCCAGAAGGGCCGCTCGAAGCCGGTGCGAATGTCGTGCCAACGCTGGGCGAGGGTCATGAATTAGTGGTCAGTGGCTAGTGGCCGGTTGCCAGTTTCGGACGTCTTGACGATTTGTATCGGAGCACGGAACTTTCCAGCAAGCACACGCCGCACTCCAGTGCCACGAACCGCAGATCCTTCGGCTCCGCGTCCGCCCGCCGCAAACACGCGGCGGAAGGAAGAGCGGGGACGCTCTGCTCAGGATGACAACTCTGAGGCGATCCGATTCTGCACCTGCGCGGCCGTCAGGCCCACGACGCGAATCACTTTGTTACGGCTTCTCTGTCCGGCGGCTATAGTAACCGACGAACGCGGCACATTCAAAAGCTCGGCGAAGAAGGCGATGCACACCTCATTCGCGCGGCCCTCCAGCGGAGGGGCGGTCAACGCTAGTTTCAAGGCGTCTCCCACTTCACCGGCGATGGCGTTCTTTCTCGCGCGGGGATGGACCTTGACTTGAAAAGTTGCGCCCTGCGGTGTGTCGCGGATGGGAATGGTCATATGCCATCCCTATGGCACTCGTTCTTACTTGTCATCACAATTCAGCGCTGTGTCATCCTGAGCGAAGAGAGCGCGGAGCGCGAACGAAGTCGAAGGACCCCTATGCTGTAAGGATCATGCGACTGTAGGGGTCCTTCGACTCCGCGTCCGCCCGCCGCAAATAAGCGGCGGAAACGCGCGGCGCTCTGCTCAGGATGACACCCTGAAAGCCTACCGCTTCGCCCGCTCGCCGAAGATCGCCGTCCCCACGCGCACGCAGGTTGAGCCTTCCTCGATCGCTACTTCAAAGTCGTGCGACATACCCATGGAAAGTTGTTCGAGTGCGATCGCCGGCGATCTACGTGCGGCCAGCCGGTCGCGCAGCTCCCGGAGTCGACGAAAGTACATACGAGCGCCTTCGGGATTTTCAGTGAAGGGCGGCACGGTCATCAGACCCTGGACGCGCAAGTGCGGCCACTTCAGCAGGCCCACCCTCTCGCCAGACGAAGGCGAGAAGGATGGGGCACCCGCCGAACTCAGAATCTGTTCCAGCTCCGGGGAATCCGGCGCGATACCGCTCTTAGCATCTTCACCGCCGATGTTGATCTCGATCATCACTGCGAGCGTCTTCCCCAACTTTGCAGCGGCTGCGTTCAAACGCTCGCCCAGCTTCGCCGAATCCAGAGAGTCGATCGCGTGAAAGACTTCGGCAGCCTTCGCTGCTTTGTTCGATTGCAGATGGCCGATCATGTGAAACTCGGCGTCCGGCATCTGGGCCAGGCCGCCGATCTTCCCTTCAAACTCCTGCACGCGGTTTTCGCCGAACAGACGATGCCCGGCCTTATACGCCTCGACGATGCGATCGGCCGGCTGCGTCTTGGTTACGGCCATCAAGGCGACGTGTTCGGGATCACGCCCGGCGCGCGCGCAGGCGCGAGCAATTCGGTGGTGGATTGCAGAGAGATTTTCGGCGATGCTCATCGGAGTCGGAAGCAGACATTGTAGCCGCTGCCGACGAGCGTTGCTGGCGCAACCCGCCGAGAAGGAAAGCTCAGTTAGATCTTGCCTTGCTGCGTCGCAGCCAGGCCACGACGCCGGCAACGCCTGACCCGAACAGCAGCAGACTGCCGGGCTCCGGCGTCGATCCGCCCCCGACCGTGCCGAAAATCGTAAACGACTCCGAAGGGATGGTGCCGTTAATGGACTGAAACGCCTGCGACGGACATCCTGGCGATGTGCAGCCCTGGCCGTCGTTCTCATCCCAGTAGACTTCGTCACCATTGCCGACCATTGCATTCGTGAGGTTGATCCAATACGTTCCCGCACCTAGCTCCACGGAATTGAAGGTGCCGGTTTCCTGGCACAGTTCATAGCCGGAGTGGTTCATGAAGCAACCCGTTTGTGTGATGGCCACGGTTTGAGCGAAGTACGTCGTACCGCCCTCAGGGTTTGAGGTGATTGACACCTCGGCCGATTGCAGGATGTCGCCGGGGTTCAGCCATGCTCCGAAGCTCAATCCGTTCACGCTGTTCGTGCTGCTCGTCAGAGTAAAGGTATCGCTGACGATGAATGTCGTAATGTCCCACGCGTTGATGTCGCCCACGATCGGACCGTTATTGTAGAGATCGTTTTGCGCCGCGAGTGGCAGCGCAGCGATGAGTGCAAGCAGCAACAGAATCGTTCGAGCAATCATGCTAATCTCCAGCGGAACTTCGTACGTGGAATGCTCTGATCGGAACGCATCATGCTCCTGCATGGTGAAAAATCGTCGGCGGAGCTCAGCTCACGTGCGAAGCGGCGTTCTTAGCCGCCGTCGGCTCTGCATTTACCGCCGGCAAAAGCTCAACTCGGCTGTCATGCACGGCGCCGCAGCCATCCGGTCACGCCGACAATTCCCGACCCGAACAGCAGCAAACTTCCGGGCTCCGGTGTCGAGCCCCCCGAACTGGAAGAGCCCAGAATGGTGAACGACTCCGAAGGAATGCTGCCAACACTGCTCTCCGACGCTAGCGAGGGGCAGCCCGGCGATGTGCAACCGGCGCCGCTGTTTTCATCCCAATACACCGGGTCGCCGTTGTTGACGACGGCATTCTGCAGGTTCAACCAGTAGGTTCCCGGTCCGAGCTGAACCACAGGGAAGCTTCCCGTTTCGGTGCAGACCGGCAGCCCGAACGAACCGGTCTGACAGTTCGTCTGGGTAAAACTGACTGTTTGGTCGAAGTACGTGGTACCACCGAACTCGGAAGAAGTGATCGACACATCAACTGATTCGAGCACATCTCCCGGTTGAGCTAGCCATGCTCCAAAACTCAATCCGTTAAGCGAACTCGATCCAGCGGTAAGAGTGAAGCTGTCGCTGACGGCGAAGCCTTCGTTAATCGTCCAGGCATCATAGTCCCCGTTGATCGGACCGTTGTTGTACAGGTCGCTCTGCGCGGAGGCTGAGCTGGCCGCGAGAACCAGGACCAGAGTGAAGATCGAAGCCATTATTCGAGCTCTCATGTCGTAACCCTCCCAGGACATCATTACGGGCAGCGCACCCGAAACATGCCCCGGCTGAATGAAACGTCCACATCATCCCACCGATTACCGAGATGAGCCAACGGAAATCTTTGCGGAAAAGCCTTGGTCGCCGGTATATGAAAGTAGTTCAACTACCATCAAGAGCTGGCGGGAAATTTTTACGTGTCAATACTTAAAAATGCAACAGTTACTCGTAATCGACTGATTTTACGAAAGATATAATCCCTCGAAGTTAGCGCCAAAATGCCCTCCCGATGTGCTAGGCTGGAGTTAGTTTCAGTGAAAGAAAAGTCCCAGCCAAAGTCGGCTGGGTTTTGTGTTTCTGGAGAGAATGCGGCGCACTTCGTGACGTCCACCGTTCGCGCCGGCGCGTCCTTCCGAGCGCGGCCAATGACCTCGCAAGGTGTCATCCCGAGCGAAGCCGAGGGATCGCTCTCCCACCAATAGTCAGTCATGAGGTAGCGGTCCTTCGACTCCGGCGGTCAACTGGCAGGCCGCCTGCCGCTTAGGATGACACCGCGAAGAGCGTGCCCTCGCTTCCCCGAAGCATCGCAATCGGCTATCGTTGTCTCACTCAGGAGCTATCAACGTGTCTCACAAACGCATGCATTTCTGCGGACTGATCTTCGTACTGGTCTCGCTCGCTGCTCTTCCGGCCTTCACCATGGAGCGCGGCATCATGGTGCGGGAAGGCATTATCTACGTGACTCCCAGCACCGACTCCGCCAAGCTCTCGAACATCGGCCGCGGTCGCGAAGTCGCCGTGCTGGAGCGGACGCCGGGATGGGTGAACGTCGTCGGCACGGTCGCGGTCAGTCCCGATCCCGACAACGAGAGCGACCGCAACGTAACGGGCTGGATCATGGACAAGGGCGTGATCACCACGCTGACGCCGGACGGCGACAAGATCATCTACGGCGAGGCCTTCGATTGCGAGCAGGAAGCCAGCCATCGCGGCGGACGTCAGGGCGCCGACCTCGATGCGATGCGTCTGTACGCGCGACTGGCTGAGTACTTTCCGCAATCTCCCCTGGCGGCTGAAGCCGCCTATCGCTCTGCCGACATTCGCTGGCAACTGGAGGCCTCCGATGCCGCATCGCGTCCTTCCGCCAAGATGCGCGATCCGCAGCTTCACCACCAGATCGACGAAGACTACATGCGCAAGGTCATCAAGAAGTATCCCGGCACTCGCTGGGCTGATCTTGCCGCCTACCATCTGCTCGACAACAAACTGTGCGGCGAATGGGAGGCGCAGGCGAAATGTCCAGAAAGCGAAGCGGCGATGTATATGAAGTACGTCGAAGATCATCCGCAATCGCCAAAGGCTCCGGAGGCGCTTTACAAAGCCGCGTGGCGCTACTCCACGCTGATCACGATTTATCAGACGAACAACGAGGGCAAGAAGGCGGACGACTCAGCCGGCCGCGCGTTGAGCGTTGCGAAGAAGCTAGTTGCGCAATACCCCGGCGACGTTGACTGGTCCAGTCGCGGTGAGCGTCTGATATACATGGTGACGAATAAAATTCCCACATTTGGGACTACGGTGGAGTAGCTTGCCCATCTCCGAAGCGATCGTCCTCGGAATCATCCAGGGACTAACGGAATTTCTGCCTGTATCCAGCACCGCTCATCTGGCACTCACACCCTGGCTGGTCACCCGGCTTGGCCTCGCCAACTGGAGCGACCCGGGACTGACTTTCGACGTGGCCCTGCACGCAGGAACGTTGTTTGCCATCCTGCTTTACTTCTGGCGCACCTGGATCCAGATCATCCGCGCAGCGCTGGGCGGAAAAGTCGTTCGTTTCTCCGAGACCAGCGACAGCCAAGTCGACTTGACGCCCGAAGAGCAGCGTCGCGAACGGCAACTGCTGTGGTATCTGATCGCCGCGACCATTCCTGCCGCCATCGCCGGCGCGCTGCTGGAAAAACGTATCGAGACGACCTTCCGCGCTCCGGTGTTGGTCGCTTCCATGCTCATTATTGTGGCCATCATCATGTGGCTGGCCGAGCGTGCAAGCAAGTTCACCAAGCCGCTTTCGCAGATTGATGCCACCGACGCCATGACAGTCGGCGTGCTGCAGGCCTTCGCCGTAATCCCCGGCGTCTCTCGCTCGGGCATCACCATCACCGGCGGATTGTTCCGCAACTTCACGCGCGAGGCCGCCGCACGCTTCAGCTTCCTGCTGTCAACCCCGATCATCGCCGGCGCCGCGTTGCTTAAACTGCATCACGTGATGAAAGAAGGCTTACCGCCGGGCATGGCGACCGCCTTCGCCGTCGGCATCATCGTCTCCGCTGTAGTGGGCTACGTGACGATCGCGTGGTTCATCAAGTACCTGAAGACGAAAACGCTGACCGTCTTTATCGTTTACCGCATCCTCTTCGGCATCGCCGTGCTGTTGCTGGGATACATGGGGCACTACGCGGGGTAGACGCTAGCGCGCAGCATCCGTATCCACAGTGTCCATCCCGAGGATCAACAGGTGTCATCCCGAGCGAAGCCGAGGGACCCCTACCCTCGGCAAAATTCCCCCTGAGGTAGCGGTCCTTCGACTCCGGCGGCCAACTACGGGCCGCCTACGCTCAGGATGACACTTCTGCTATTGAGGCAGCAATTGATCCAGACTCCACTTCCTTCCCCTCCTCACCCAACTCCGGAGCTGCCGCTTTCATCCAACCTTAGTTGTCCACTAACAGCTCAATCGACCAGGTTTGCAATGCCTACTTCGCAGAAAATAAATTCGCAGGAACTCCACGTCCTCTCGCAGCTCACGCTCAATCCGGCGACCGCCGAGCCGGCCGTGACCTACATAGCCGGACTGACCAACGAGCAGCGCGACGCACTTGTCTCTCTCGCGGACTCGAACCACGTCGTCATCCGCGCTTTGCAGGTCGTCGCACAGATGGCCGGAGAGAATTCCGATCTGTACAACTGGGCCGACGGAGTGCTGGCCAAAGAGCGAGCGCGTATCCAGAATGCCCTCACCTTCCTGCACCACATTTGCGATGCCCTTGAGCAGGGCGGCTGTCCGACGACGGTCATGAAATCGCTCGACCACTGGCCGGACCTGGGCAACGATCTCGATCTGTACACCACAGCCGATGATCGCCAGGTGGTGGAGATCATGACTACCCGCATGGGCGCACACGTCGAGCCGCGAAGCTGGGGTGACCGGCTGGCCAACAAGTGGAATTTCGCGGTGCCCGGGCTGCCTGAGTCCGTGGAAGTACACGCGCAGCGACTCGGTCAGACTGGCGAGCATATTGCCATGGCACGCCGTTTTGTAACTCGACGGACGCCAAAAAGCGTCGCCGGAATGACTTTTCTTGTCCCTGCACCGGAGGAACGCGTCATCGTAGCAACACTGCAGCGCATGTACCGGCATTTCTACTTCCGCGTCTGCGACATCGTGAACACCGCCGCACTGCTGGAGGAAGGATCTCTCGACTTCGCGGAGCTTAAGAAGTCCGCCAACATGGGTGCTATCTGGCCCGGAGTCGCGACCTATCTCAAGATTGTTTGCGATTACACGCGTAATTACCGGGGCACGGCTCCGGAGTTGCCGAACGAAGTACTCTCGGCGGCGCGCTTTGGCGGCGAAGTAATTCACGCCCGCGGCAAGTTCTTACGAGTTCCGGTCCTGCCTAACGGAGCCGATCTCTACACGCGCCAAGTCACCAACACAGCCCTGCGCGGCGATGTGCCGGCGACGCTGCGGCTGTCGCTGCTCCCTTATCTGGCATCCGCCGCGGCAGTAGCTTTCCGGATTACCGGCAGCGATAAGGGAATTTGGTGAACCCTCTCCGCAACCGTCGCATCTATGGCTGGAAGTTTTGCCGTGTCTGGTGGCTTGCGAACTGTGTGGGCAGGGGCAAGTCAAGATTTAGCAACTGAATTGCCAAAATTTCGTCACTTGGCGCTTGCCGCATTGCGACCTCGTAACGAATAATAGGCGATACGTTGTGGGGAGAGAGCCAGATAGAGATATTCCCCGCTGCGTGTTTTAACAAGTTTCAACTTTTGCAACGATCGACTGCGCTGTGAGAGCCTTCACCGTTATCGGCCGTCTCTGCAACCGCTACACTCTTCGTCTGCCTGCGCCGCACCATTCGAGTGCCATCAAGCAAATCACTGACAACACAATAGAAATTCAATTCCACTCGAGGAAGAGGAACTGACTTATGCCGGTCACTCGCATCGACTTCCCTATTGACGAACTGACGCGTCCTCAAAGCGAGGAAGAGATCCAACGCAAGCTGGCGCACGAACGCGCGCGACTGGCAAGCATGATGGGACTGGATAGCGGCCCGGTGCGCCACTTCCAGCGCCCCGTGGAGCGCCCCTTTACCGCCGAGGAACGCGGCAAAGTCACCATCCTGTTCGGTGGACTGACCTGGAAGCACGAACGCGTCATTCAGGCGGTGTTCGAAGGTTGCGGTTACCGCTGCGAGATCATGCCGGTGCCCAACGTCTCCGCCTTCCAGCTCGGCAAAGAGTACGGCAACAACGGTCAGTGCAATCCGACGTACTTCACCGTGGGCAACCTGGTGCAGCACCTGCAAACGATCGAGCGGGAGCGTGGGATCAGCAAGCAGGAGATCATCAACAACTACATCTTCTTTACCGCGGGATCCTGTGGTCCGTGCCGCTTTGGAATGTACGAAGCCGAATACCGGCTCGCCCTGCAGAATGCCGGCTTCGACGGCTTCCGCGTCCTGCTGTTCCAGCAGAACGACGGCGTGAAGGCAGCTTCTGGCGAAGCGGGCTTGAAGTTCACCGTCGACTTCGGCATGGGCATGTTCAATGCGCTGAATCTCGGCGACATCATGAACGAGATGATCTACCGCATCCGTCCGTACGAAGTCGAGAAGGGCAAGACGGATGAGGTCTTCCACTCCTCGATGGACAAGCTCTGCACCATGCTGCGCGAGCGCAAGCCGTTCGAGGACCACGAAGATCTGCCAGAGTGGATGGCGAAGAAAGTTCGCGCTAACAAAGGCAAGAAGTGGGAGCTCTGGGTCAACTCGCTGCTGAAAGTTCGCGAGAACTTATACGGCGAGCCTTATAAAGATGCACTGGCTGCCGTGCGTCAGGAAATGGCGACCATCGAGGTCGATCGCCTGAAGGTGAAGCCGGTGGTGAAGATCATTGGCGAGTTCTGGGCGCAGATCACCGAGGGCGACGGCAACTTCCACATGTTCGAATTTCTGGAGCGCGAAGGCGCGCAGGTGCTGGTGGAACCGATCGGAACCTGGGTCATGTACATGATGTACCAGGTGAAGGCGCGCGCGGCCGCTCGCCGTTCGCTCGACGCTCCTTATAAGAATGTGAAGTGGTACGAACTGCAGAAGCTGGCAAAGAACCAGCTGAAATTCAAGCAGAAGCAGTGGATGATCGGCGTAGGCGAACGCATTTACGCGCGCCAGTACCATCGCGCTGTGCAGGGCTTGGGTAATGTTGCCCATGAGTTGGTAGATCAAAAGACGATGGCCGCCCTGGCAAATCCGTTCTACAACGAGTTCGCGCGCGGCGGCGAGGGACACCTCGAAGTCGGCAAGAACGTGTACTACACCAAGAACCAGCTGTGCCACATGGTGCTGGCGCTGAAACCCTTTGGCTGTATGCCTTCCTCACAGTCGGACGGCGTGCAATCGGCCGTGGCCAATCACTTCAAGGAGATGATCTTCCTGCCCATCGAGACCTCGGGCGAAGGCGAGATCAACGCTCACAGCCGCGTGCAGATGGCGCTGGGCGAAGCCAAAGTTAAGGCGCGCATGGAATTCGAACAGGCGCTGAAGGCGACCGGCAAGAGCCTCGATGACATAAAGGAGTATGTCGCCGAGCATCCGGAGCTGCGGAACGTCTTCTATCCCGTGCCGCATCGTCACGGATATGCGGGCGTCGCTTCGAACTTCGTCTTGCACGTAAGCGATCTGATGAATGGCAAGGCGCGTTTGAAGAGCGTTCCGGCGGCTCCGGCCCGGCGGCGGTTGGCTGCGGCTGCGGCCTAGGCACAGGCAGACAAACGATCTCACGCCGGAGGCACCAGCCAATTGCCGCCGGCGTGGGCACTAACCACGCTGCCGGTTACAGTCGCATCAGTTTGACTCAAGGTTTCAGCTGTTCGGCGCCGACAGCCCAGAAAGGATGACCCTCCTCCATGCCTGAAGTGCAGACACCAGAGGGGACGCATGCCGCCCCTACTCATCGTCTTGATGTCGAACTTCACGAGCTGTTGATGAAGCCTCCGGAGCAGCCACGGCTGCTTCCGCCGCCGCCGGATGGCAAGCTGCAGACGCTGCCGGAGCCGGTGTTTCCGCAGCATCCGGAGCTGTTGAATGCGGCCGATGAGGATTACTTCCCTGCTAACGGCCGGCGCACCTGGTCCACAAAGCACATCTATCGAGCCATGCGCGGATGGGCGGTCCCCTGGATTCGCTCGCGAGTGCTGCCGGGCGAGTTTCACCCGATCATCGCGTACCTGTTTAACGAGTGGAAATGCAACCTTGATTGCCACTACTGCTGGGCCTTCGACAACAGCGTTCGCGGCATGACCGAGGACACAGCCAAGCGGTCCATCGACTGGCTGCGCGATTCTGGCGCCGGCGTGCTGGCATTGATGGGTGGCGAGCCGCTGCTGCGTCCCGACCTCGCGCACAAAATCATCTACTACGCGGTCAAGAAGGGCTTCTGGGTTTATCTGCCGACCAATGGCCGGCTGATGTGGCCCAAAGTGATCGACAAGATCGCCGATGCAGGCGTGGGCGTGGTCAATCTCGCGGTAGATTCCTGGGACGACGTTCCTGGCAAGGGTCTGCCGAAAGCCATGGTGCCGATCCGCAGCCATTTCGACTACCTGGTGAAGAAGCAATACAAGTACGGATACTCGGTGTTTCTGAACATCAATATCTGCGCCAACAATATGGATGACGTGCGTCAGCTGACCGAGCTGGCACACGACAACGGCATCGCCACCGACTATCACATTTGCGAGTCGCCGATGACCGAGCAGCCACACTTCAAGCATCTGTACACGAACCCGACGTTCATTCGCGAAGAGCACCACGCGGCGGCGGCTGAACTGGTCGACTGGCTGATCGAAAAACAGAAATCGGGATATCACATGGTGAACTCGGTCGAGCGCCTGGCGCAGATGAAGAATTTCATGCAGGGCGATCTGCACGATTGGGGCTGCCGCGCCGGACACAACTCACTGATCGTCCGCGTGGACGGAACGCTGGCGCCATGTTTCCCGATGTACTCAGCCGGATATGACTGGGGAACGATCGAGAACCATAAATTTGAAACGAAGCAGCTCAAGGAGATGAAGAAAGAGTGTCAGAAGAGCTGCTTCTCAACCCTGAATCACATCCTGGCGTTTTGCTACAACGACCGCCGGGTGATCAACTGGATGCTGAAGCAGGCGAAACACGGCTTCCGCAGAGTTGAAGGCAATTTCGGAGATTAGGTGATCTCCGGATTGAACATAGATCCGGAGATTAAATGGGTGCCACAGGATTGAACATAGATTTGAACGTCAGGTGGACGCGAAGGATTGAACATAAATCTGGAATTAAGTAAGCGCCGTAGGCGTGACATAAGTTAGCCCAGCGCTTCAGCGCTGGGTAGGCACCAAAATTGAACCAGAGTCCCTTTAGGGACGGCACAAGCGGGCTTTAGCCCGCGACACTTTATCAGCGTTTGGGTCCGACCCAATCTTTTCACGCTCGGTTTCATGCGGGCACTTTGACCCGCAATATCACGGAGGCTAAGTGAGTCACTCTCACCAACCCGGATCCTGTGAACACGGCCCAGAGAAGGTCGACGTCCGTCTTGAATCCCTAACGAATTCTGCGCCCGCCGAAACTTCCCTGCCCGCGCGCATCCTCGCCAAGTCGCGCGAGGTGGCAGCCCAGTCCGGCCACAAAGCCGTGTACACGGTCGGCATGGATGTCGGCTCAACCACCGTGAAGGCTGTCGTCGTCGACACGGCTACCGACCAGATGATCTGGCAGGACTACCAGCGCCACGAGACCAAGCAGCCCGAGAAGCTGCTGGAATTCCTGAAGCGCATGGAAGAAGAGGTCGGCATCGCCCCACATAACTGCCGCATCTTCATCACCGGCTCAGGCGGCGGCGCGCTCTCTAACCTGGTTGGCGCAAAGTTTGTGCAGGAAGTCACCGCGGTTTCGCTGGCGGTCGAGAAGCTTCATCCCGAGGTCAACTCCGTCATCGAACTCGGTGGGCAGGATGCCAAAATCATCGTCTTCAAAGAAGACGAGAACACCGGCCGCAAGAAAAAGATTCCTTCGATGAACGACAAGTGCGCCGGCGGTACGGGCGCGGTCATCGACAAAATCAACGCCAAGCTGAAGATTCCCGCCGCCGAGCTGTGCGAGCAGGGCTACACCGGTATCAAGCTGCATCCCGTGGCCGGCAAGTGCGGCGTCTTCGCCGAGACCGACATTAACGGCCTGCAGAAGCAGGGCATCCCTCCGGATCAGCTCATGGCTTCGCTCTTCGACGCCATCGTGCTACAGAATCTCACGGTGCTTACGCGCGGCCACACACTGCGTCCGCATGTGCTGTTGCTGGGCGGCCCGAACAGCTTCATTCGCGGCATGAAGGAAGCGTGGCAGCAGAACATTCCGCGCACCTGGGAAGAGCGCAAGGTACAGCTGCCCGAGGGCGCAAAGCCGGAAGAATTGATCAAGGTTCCCGAGAATGCGCAGTACTTCGCCGCGCTGGGTGCAGTCGAGTTCGGCAAGGATGAAGAGGCCGAAGTCGGCATCTACATGGGCACCGAGTGCCTGGAGGATTACATCACGGTCGGCCGCCAGGCCGAGAAGGCGAAGTCCGGCGCTGCCGGCCTGAGTACTTCGGATGCGGAACTCGCCGAGTTCAAGGAAAAATATCGCGTCCCGAAATTTATCGGCACGAAGTTCGCGCCGGGTGACACGGTTCGCGGCTTCGTCGGCCTCGATGGCGGTTCGACGTCTACCAAGGCGGTTCTGCTTTCCGAAGACGGCGACGTGATGTGCAAGGCCTACCAGCTTTCGGGCGGCAATCCCATCCAGGACACGATTGATATGTTCGTCGCGCTGCGCCAGCAGGTGGAGGCGCAGGGATGCACGCTGGAAGTGATGGGCGTCGGCACAACGGGCTACGCCAAAGACGTTCTGAAGGATGTCCTGAAGGCCGATGTGGCGCTGGTCGAGACCGTCGCGCACACCGAATCGGCGATGAAGTTCTACAAGGAGCCGCACGTCATCGTCGATGTCGGCGGCCAGGACATTAAGCTCATCATCCTGAAAGACGGGCGGGTCAAGGACTTCAAGCTGAACACCCAGTGTTCGGCCGGCAATGGATACTTCCTGCAGGGCACCGCCGAGTCACTCGGCTATAAGGTCGAGGACTACGCCGACATCGCATTCGCCGCCAACACCATGCCCATCTTCGGTTATGGTTGCGCGGTCTTTATGCAGTCCGACATCGTGAACTTCCAGCGCCAGGGATGGCGCGGTGAAGAAATCCTTGCCGGATTGGCGAACGTCCTGCCGAAGAACATCTTCCTGTATGTCGCCGGCATTCCGAACCTCGCCAAGCTGGGGTCGCGCTTCATCCTACAAGGTGGGACGCAGAAGAACCTGGCGGCGGTGAAGTCGGAAGTCGATTTCATTCACTCCCACTTTCACGGCGCGGGCATGGAGCCGGAGGTCATCGTCCACGAACATTGCGGCGAGTCGGGCGCCATCGGCGCGGGCGTCGAGTCCATTCGTCTTTACAAGAACGGACATCGCACAACGTTTATTGGACTCGAAGCAGTACAGAAAATCGGCTACAAAACGACGCGTAACGAAGACACGCGCTGCTACTTCTGCAAGAACAACTGCCTCCGTACCTTCATCGACGTCAATGTGGGCGATAGCAAGAACGATGCGTTTGAGCCCGCATCTCCATTGCCGGTTTTCAAGTCGAAGGTCCCGCTGCAGGCTGGTGAGAGGCGCCTGATCATCTCTACCTGCGAAAAAGGTCAGGTCGAAGATGTGAGCGCGATGCGCGGTATCAAGGCCGGACTGGATGCGATCAAGAAGCAGAATCCGAACTTTGTCGACCTGGCAGCGAACGAAGTTTGGCGCTCGCGTAATCCGGAAAAAGTCGCTGACCCTCTGCCTACGCCCGGCCGCTGGGATTTCGGCAAGGCGAAAGCCGCAGTGCAACAACGTACTGAGCTGATGAAGAAGCGCGAGACCATCCGTATCGGCATGCCGCGCGTGCTGAACATGTACCTGTTCACGCCCCTGTTCAGTGGCTACCTGGAAAGCCTGGGCGTGCAGCCTGAAAACCTTATCTACTCCGAGTTCACCGGCCAGGAGATGTATCGCCAGGGCGCGGGCCGTGGCGCAATCGATCCCTGCTTCCCGTCGAAGATCGGCATACCGCACGTTTACAACCTGATCTTCCAGAAGCATGTGAAGAAGCCGCTCGACGCGATCTTCTTCCCCATGATCGACACGATGAATCAGCCGCTGAAGAATTGCAGCGGCGCGAACGCGTGCCCCACGGTCACGGCAACCCCAAACGCCGTGAAGGCCGCGTTCATCAAGGAAGGCGATGTCTTCAAGGACAACGGGATCCAATACCTCGATCCCATCCTGAACATCGACGACAAGAAACTGCTGGGCCTGCAGATGTTTCAGACGTTTGCTCCGCTGCTTGGCCTGTCTGAAGAAGAAAACGATCGCGCTCTCGAAGCCGGCTTCAAGGCCTTCGAGGATTACGATCGCACGATGCGCAAGCGTTCGCGCGAGGTACTGGACACGCTGGAGCGCGAGAACCGCCTGGGCATCGTCATGCTGGGCCGCGTCTACCATCACGATCCCGGCTTGAACCACGAGATTATGGAAGAATTCCAGAAGCTGGGCTATCCGGTGTTCTCGCAGAGCCTGTTGCCGATGGACGAAGACATCCTCGACCGGCTGTTCGGCGAAGAAGTGCAGTCAGGAAAGATCACGCACGCGCTCGATATTCGCGATGTCTGGAAGAACGCCTACTCTGGCAGCACCAACATTAAGATTTGGGCGGCAAAGTTTACCGCGCGGCATCCCAACCTGGTGGCGCTGGAGATCAGCAACTTTAAGTGCGGCCACGACGCTCCGATTTATAGCGTGATCGAAGACATCATCGAGAAGTCGGGCACGCCGTACTTCTCGTTCAAGGATTTGGACGAGAACAAGCCGACCGGGTCGATTAAGATTCGCGTCGAGACGATCGATTACTTCCTGAAGCGCTATCGTGAGGACTTGCTGAAGAAGGCGGAGCGCGCGCAGGACCTGGAAGCGCAGTTGGCGGAGTACGAACGCGCGCTGCGCATGAACCTGACGCACAAGTCGGTGGCGCAGGAATCGAATCTGGTTCCCTTCCCGGCAGCAATGGAGGCGGAGCCACAAGCGGCCAGCGCGCAAGGAGACGACTAAAAACTTGGCCAGTGGCTAGTTGTTGATGATTAGCCACTGGCCATTTTCTGTCCCTGAGCAGAACAATCCCCTCTGTATCGCTGCACGACTCTTAGGGGCTGCTCAAAACTTTACGGCGCGGTCGCTTTGTATCAGGGCACGACTTCAGTCGTGCCCATCCGCTTCCTTTGGGAGCCTGGGCTTCAGTCCCTGCAGTCGTCGCACGGCGCCTCACGCTCGACCCACGAGAACAGTTTGTCTTCAAACGATTTCGTTCGCACTGCGTCGAAATCACTGTGGACGCGCACACTCTGCTCAATCAAAGTCCATTCAGGAGCCCACAATGATTCTTCGCGGCCGCGTTGTTGCGACTATCCTTCTTTGTGCTTCCCTTGCCCCGGCCTTCGCGCAAAGCAACCGCAAGCATATCGTCCTCGAACCGTCTGCGGAACGAAGCGCGGCTCCGTGGAGCGACGCCGTCCTGGATGGTGACACCCTCTACCTGTCGGGGTACATCGGAGTTGATCCCAAGACGCTGAAACCGCCGGCATCAGCCAAGGACGAAGCACGGCTGGCGCTGGATGACCTAAAACACACGGTCGAATCAACCGGCATGACGATGGACGATCTCGTTAAAGTGGAAGTCTTTGGCACCGACCTGTCGCTGTTTGGCGACTTCAACTCGGTGTACCGGACCTACTTCCGCAACGGCTACCCGGCGCGCATCTTTATCGGGTGCAACAACCTTTTGCTGGGTGCGCACTTCGAGGTCACGGGTGTTGCCATTCGACACAGGAAGTAGGGGTTTCGTATCTGTTAAGACCCGTCATATTTCTCATCCGAACCGAGCGCCCGATAGGCTAAACTAATCGCTAATCTTTAATAGCTAGTTGCTTTTTCCCATGCCTCTGACCAGCGACACGAAGAAAGTGATGTTCGAGATCTACCGCGACTCCGACTTTAACGGGAAGTTCAAGGTCGTCTATTTCACCGAGCTCGGCGAACACGACAAGGAAAAGGAGATCGACGACGCCATGCGCGGCCAGCACATCTTCGACGGCTTCCTGCTCCACCGCGAGCGCAACCAGGCCAAGGCTGTCGTCGACGAGATACTCGAGCGCCTCAACCGGGGCGAGCAAATCGACGAAAGCGCCATCCGCGAAAGCCTGCAGCCTTTCCTAGCCTAGACGTCGCGATTCCTAAAACAGCCACCCACGAGAATCTTCATTCAAACGTGTCCTAACCCCCGCCTCGTATCGTTCCAGATTCCGCAGACCTATTCTTGATACAGCTGCAGAGCTGCTTTCCTGCATCGAATTACCTTCCCGCTAGTTCAAGGAGCACCGCAACTATGAATAAGAAGGAAATCAGGTCCCCTTGGATGACCGCCAATTTCATCATCTGGTTCTGTGGCGTTGGATGCATGGCGCTTCTGCTGTTCCTGGGGCATTACATTTGGAGAGTTTTCTGAATTTGAACTTGACCGTCTGGCCGCTAGCACCGGCTGCCGCACTACAAAGGAAGGTTATCTCTTGATTTGTAAAACTCACTATTACGCGGTTGTACTGGCATTGGCCGCGCTGTCGATGGCAGGCTGCAACAAGGCTGTGAACGACGATCTCGCCTACAAGGCGGCGATCAACGATCACTTCAAGGCTTATCCCGCATGTCTGTGGCACGAACCCAAGAAGTTCCCCGTCCAGGCCGCGACGTCCGACGACGCCAAGACTGAAGGTTACGACGCGTTGACCCAGGAAGGCCTGCTGACGCGCACCACGGCGGAAAAGAAGATCATCATCATTTCCAAGCAGGTCAACAATTACGACCTGTCCGATAAGGGCCGCTCGACCTGGACGCCCGATACTTCGCAGCCGGGCTATGGCAACTTCTGTTATGGCAATCGCGAAGTCACTTCCATCGACAACTCGACACCAGGCACGAACGGCAACGGCGCCAAGACGGCCGCGATCGCCTATCACTACAAGATCGCGAACGTTCCGGCGTGGGCGAACTCTGCAACGATCAAGACCGCCTATCCCAACCTAGCCGATGCGCTGGCCTCCAATCCTGCGGACACGGCGACTCTGGTGCAGACCGGCGATCGCTGGGAATATACGAAGTAGACGCTGACGTTAACCGCCGCCATCCTCCGAGGGAGGATGGCTTTTTATTTGATCTGGATCACCGCCAGCCCATTCACAGGCATCTGTAGCGTCAGACTACCGTTTATGAGCTGTTGCGTCTCGGGCGCGGCCAGCTGGGAATTCTGCCGCAGACTTTCCAGTTGCGCCTGCGTGGGATAGCGCGGGCTGCCCAGCTTCTCCCACAAGCCCAACGTATTGCCGTGGAGATCATCCACGCGCTGGATGGACGCGCGAGCACTCGAACTGACGCCTTTGAGCTGAAGCGTCACGGTCTTCGCCGACCCGGTTGAACCGGGATTCACGATGTTCCAAACCGCGACCACCAGCGCCCCGTCATTCGCCTTCGTCACCAGCACATCTGGACTGCTGTTCTCCAAGCGTTGTTCGCCCAGATTGTGAAGGATCTCCATCGCATAAAACGATGGCTTGGGCAGGTTGCCGGCGGCAATCAGACCAAAGCCGCCATAGAACGGCGTCTTAACCACGCCTTGCTCCTCGAACACATCCGAGAACGTCCAGTAGGACATCATCTCAGTCAGGCCGTCGCACTGCGCAATCGTCGTCGCCAGCCACGGCCCCATGTAGATGGAATCGGTGACCGCCACTTCGTTGTCGTATGCGGCGTTGTACTCGCTCCAGATCAGCGGCAGGTTCGGTCGCGCTGACGCTTTGATCTCGTCGTGCACTTTTTTCACGGAGCGGCACACCATCTGGTCGCGAGGGATGTTCTCGTCGGTGCCGAATACGTCGCTGGCCTTGTCGTTGCCGTAGACATGTGTGGAGACAAAGTCGAGCGGCACATGTGTCTGCTCCGCATGTTTGATCATGTCGGGAACCCAGGCTGCCTGTGCCGTTGCCGGTCCGCCGACGCGCAACCGCGAACTTACCGACTTGATGTCGCGCGCGGTGTGGTCATAGAGCTCAAAATATGTTTTCTGCCGCGGCGCTCCTGCCCAGAAGTCGAGATTCGGCTCGTTCCACACTTCGAAGTACCAGCTCGCCACTTCGTCAATACCGTAACGCTCGACCAGGTGCCTGGTTAGCTGCGTGATCATGTCATCCCAGATCGCGTAGTCCTTCGGCGGTGAAATGTTGGGGCGGTACCAGAACGACTGGAAGAACTCGGAACCGGCCAGCTTGTAAGGCATGAAGCTAAGCTCGACGAACGGCTTTACGTGAGCGGCCAGCAGTCCGTCATAAATCTGGTCGACGTACGAGAAGTTGTAGATCGGATTGCCATGCTTGTCCTCGCCATATACACCCACATCGTCGTTCAGGATTCCGTGGAAGCGAATGTACTGGACTCCGGTGATCTGGTGGACGGCGTTCAGGTCGCGGCGATAGGAGTCGCGCAGGCTGAGGATTGCGCGCCCGGAGCCAAACATCTGCTCCCAGTAATGGGGAAACGGATGCGCCGAAGCTTTCGCATCGATCGTGATGGTTTCGGCGGGCGCCTGCGCCAGCGAAGGCAGCGCAAAACACGCCAGTAGAAGTGCAAACACATTTCGTATCTTCATCGTTCTGACAGGGCGAGATGACCCATCTGCCCCATTAGGATGATTATGGACATTGCCCAGTTTTCTGCATAGAGGCGTCCCGGCCGATGCGATTCATCGGAAAACCGCCGCTGGAAACCGCTGTCACAGCCGAAACCACGGCGCAAGATCGATAATCTAAGCTTCGCAGATAGGAGACAACGGTGAAGCACAGAAAAATTGGCAAGTCTGACCTGGACGTTTCAGTGATTGGCCTGGGGTGCAACAATTTTGGATTTGTCGCCGACATGGGTGTCGAAGCCTCGCGCAAAGTCATCGACAAGGCAATCGATTCCGGCATCAACTTCTTCGATACTTCCGACAGCTATGGCACCTCCGAGGATATTCTCGGCGAGGTCCTGGGCGAGCGGCGTAAGAAGATCGTTCTGGCGACCAAGTTCGGCTCGAAGCGAAATGCCCTCGGCGAAAAGAGCGGCGCGTCACGCGGCTATATCCTGGCGGAAGCCGAAGAAAGCCTGCGACGCCTGCGCACTGATTACATCGATCTGTACCAGATCCACTATCCCGACCCCAACACGCCCATCGAGGAGACTCTGCGTGCCCTCGACGACCTGGTGAAGAGCGGCAAGGTGCGCTACATTGGCTGCTCCAATTTCTCTGCCGGCCAGCTGCAGGAGGCCGAGAGCACCGCAGCAGAGCACAGCCTGAAGACGTTCATTTCCAGCCAGGATGAGTACAGTCTGATCGTGCGCGATCTGGAGCGCGAGCAGCTTCCGGTCATCGAAAAATATGGGCTCAGCGAGCTGCCTTACTTTCCACTAGCCAGCGGTCTGCTGACGGGCAAATACAAGAAGGGTCATGCCGCACCGAAAGGAACACGTCTGGGGGAAAAGCAAGCGCTTGCCGACAAGTACCACAGCGAAGCGAACCTGGAGAAAGTCGAGCTACTTCGGAAATTCGCAGAGGATCGCGGTCACACTTTGTTGAAACTGGCTTTCAGCTGGCTGCTATCGCATCAAGCTGTCGCCAGCGTGATCGCCGGCGCTACCAAGCCGGAGCAAATTGAAGCCAATGCCAAAGCTGGCGATTGGGAGCTCAAGACTGATGAGCTGATGCAGATCGATGAGATCACCGGAGCGCTCTCTAAGGCTTAATCTGTCGCTGCCGAGCTCACTCCGAGGCTCGGCGGGAAATATTTTGTCTCAACGAACTTGCAACGTGTTGCAAGTGGTTGCGTCGAAGCTGCGCCATTACTTCGGACGAGACTACCTATCTCGGGACCGAAACAGAGGCGATCTCGGTCGCCTCTAATATCGGCTGCATGGCCTCGAAAGTGGTTGAGACCGCACAAACATGGCTGTAAATCGGGAATCGCGGGACGCCTGTTAGACATCTGTCGGATGTTGTTCATAACGGTCGGCCGCTTATCGACACCCGCAAGGCGCGCCAAATTCTACTACCGGCACTAGTAGCACAGTAGTTAACTGCAACCAGTTGCGCAACTTTGCAACTCTAGCCTTATTAACAAGCTAGAACGGATTTACGCGCTCTTGTACCCGTTCGCGCTTCCCTTTAGGATGCCATTCGTTGTCGTTCTTGCCCCGTAGAGGAACCCAAACAATATGAAGTCTCAGTTGAGATTGTTTCTGACGGCATTGCTGTCGATCTCCATGCTTGCGACCGCGGTAGCCGCCGATAAGTCCTCGGATTCTCCGGCTCCTGCCACTTACTTGCTTACCAATGATGATGGGATCCTGCATAGCTACGTTAGCTTCTATACCCCGGGAGGGACGCAGAATGCGCCCACTCTGAATTTTGCCGCGTCCGTCGGCACCATCGGTAAGGGCATCGCAGGCGGCTACTTCGGACTGCCGCGACTGGCTATGTTGCCGACCAGCGCTCCGCAATGCCTGTTCGCCTCCGATGCGGGAACCACCGACATCGCCGGTATCAATATCCAGAGTCAATTGCAAACCGGAAACTTCAGAGCTTCGCCCACCGATATTGGCGATGCCATGGGCATCGGGCTGGTGCAAAACGCGACCTATCTGTACGCCGGTTACAGCTCATCGAACACCATCGCAACCTTCTCCGTCCTTCCCGGCTGCCAGTTGTCGTTTCTGGGCGACGTCGCAGCGGCTGGTCTGAATGGCGGGTCGGTTTCCGGCATGGCGCTGCACGGCAACATCCTGGTGCTGGCATACGCCGACGGTTCGATTGAGTCCTTCAACGTCGCCAACGGACTGCCGGTGTCCAATGGCGATGAACAGAATTCGACCTCCTACACCAGCAACAACATCACCTTCCCTGACGGCGTCGACATCACCTCCGATGGCCATTTCGCCATCTTCGGTGACTCTTCCGTAGGAATCACCCTCGAGGTCTCCGATATTTCGTCCGGACATCTTACGCCCACGATTCCGTACAACCTGGGCGCCGGCGCCAGCGCGGTCGGTCCATCGATTCGTTCGCGAATCTCGGGTATTAACTCGGGATCGCTTCGGTTGAGTCCAGATCAGTCGCTGATCTTCATCGGTAACAATGAAGTTGGCTCGGTAGCGGCCGCTTTCTTCAACCCCCAGACGGGAACCATCTCGGGTGGCTGTAGTTCTCCCAGCCTGGCTGGCTACTACAACCCCTGGGCGTTCACCGGTTCGGTGGTCACACGCGACAATACGGGCACCGGCGGCGTCCTGTACGTTGCTGAGTATGGTTATGCCGGATCGTCGATTGGGGTGCTGACCATCACCAGCAACGGCACCAACCTGTGTTCGTTGGTCGAGTCATCCGGCTCGCAGGTGCAGGATCTGCTGACCCAGGGTCTGCTGTCCCTCGCCACCTATCCGCCGCGACAGTTCTGATCACGTCGCATGTAGCCTTTGCCGGCTTTGAGTTTTGATTAGCGCCGCCCGCGCGGCACAGCTTCACGAAGAGCGAAACTAGTCAGGGAGTTCAGGAATGCGTGCAATTCTCCGAGTTCTAGCAATTGCGTTGTTATGCGGAATTTCTTTGGTGAGCGCCTCGGCGCAAGCGCCAATCTGCCCGGAACGTCCTCTGCCGGGCAATCCTCTCACCAACCCTCTTGACCTTTACAGCCAGAACGGCACTCTTACCGTGAATCTGCTCATGCAGAACGCGACGGATCCCGAAGGCTTCATGCACTATTGCTACATCTACATGTACCAGGGACAGCAGATTGAAGCGCCTACTCTGCGCCTCAATCCGGGCGACACCCTGGTCCTGAACCTGACCAACAAGCTTGCCTCTCCGTTTGATCGCTACAACAATAAGATCAAGCCGATGCATATGTCTGGCATGCACGGCAAGGGTCCGGCTGACGATTGCAGCGGCAACGATCCGGTGGAGTCGTCGACCAACATGCACTTCCACGGGCTGAATGTCCCGCCGGTGTGTCATCAGGATGACATCCTGAATACGGTCATCGAATCCGGCGATCCGGCCTTCCAGTACTCCATCCAGATCCCGGCCAACGAACCTCCGGGGATGTACTGGTACCATCCGCACATTCATGGCATTACCACTCAGCAGGTCACGGGCGGAGCCTCAGGCGCGATCATCGTCGAGGGGAGCAATCCTCTTACCCAGGGACTGAATGAGCGCGTACTGATTATGCGTGAGCAGGACAAACAGGGTCCGGCGCGCGATCCCGACGCGAACGTACAGCTCACCATGAACTTCCAGCCCGCGGTTTATCCCGAGGGTGGACTGGCGCCCACAATCACGATGCAGCCGGGAGCCCGCGAATACTGGCGCTTCCTGAATGCTACTTCCAAGCAGTTCACTTCCCTGCAGCTGACCTACGGCGGAAACTTGCAGCAGTTCGAGGTCATCGAGATTGACGGCGTAACCCTGAACACGCCGATCTTCACCGATACTCTGAATATTCCTCCAGCCGGCCGCATGGAGTTCATCGTGCCGGGTCTCCCGGCAGGCCAGACCGGCAACTTCGTCACCAACGGCTTTACCACGGGTCCGGTTGGCGACAACAACGGAGCGCAGTTGCTGGCCAAGCTGTCGACCAGCGCCCAGGCGCAGCATCCGGTGCAAGTAGCTCACACGGTGAAGCCGCCCACGCAACCGGTGCGCTTCTCCGGCTTGGCGCAACTTACGCCGTCCATCACCCGCTCACTCTACTTCTCGGAGCAGAACGTCGGCACGAATGGCGGCACGCAGTTCTACATCACGGTCGCCGGCCAGCAGCCGCACGAGTTCCACATGGACGATCCGCCGGCAATCGTGACCCAGGTGGGCAACGTGGAGGATTGGACCATCAGCAACCACTCAGGAGAAGTCCACGCCTTCCACATCCATCAGATTCACTTCCTGGTGGAGGCCATCGACGGGGTGCCGGTTACCAATCCGGACATGCAGGATACGGTGATCATCCCCAACTGGTCGGGCACGGGCCCCTATCCCAGCGTTACGGTTCGCATGGATTTCCGCGATCCCAACATTGCGGGCGAATTCGTTTATCACTGCCACATTCTCGATCACGAGGACGGCGGCATGATGGCGAAGATTCTAGTAAACCCCGCAAACTGACCTTGATCTTGTGACGCAGCACGATCAAGGCCTAAGCCGTCGAGTTGGCAGACTCGGCGGCTTTCTTATTTGTCCCGCAGCCTGCGGATTGTGGCGAGCCAGCCACGCGGTCAATTTCGCGCACGCTTGTTCCCAGATGATCGAAAAATGCGAAGCGCGGCGCAACGCCGTCCAAAGGTTGGAGGCGCCAGGCCTGGCGAGGCCGCGTGTATAATTTTGCCAGTGCGCCCGTAGCTCAGCTGGATAGAGCGAACGCCTCCGGAGCGTTAGGTCGGGAGTTCGAATCTCTCCGGGCGCACCAGATTTTCCCCCTTCCCTCCGCAGCTTGCGTGGCTTCTCCGTCGACCCGCTTCCCGACGTTTTCTCGTTGTTCCCATTCTGTGCGCACCCGAACGCGGCATGGCATGTTGGACTGTTTCAGACAGGTGAACCTGACGGCTGGATATCGCAATTGAGCTCTGCCCGGCGAATGTGCTATTCGCTGCCAGGAACCTGTTGCAGACTTGGATATTCAGCCCAAAGCGCGTGGGCACAAAAAAGAGCCGCCGGATTGGACCGACGGCTCAAGTTTTCGACAGCATTAACAAGTGTTACAAGGGTCACGCGCTCACCGCATTCCATCACTCGCCGTGAACCTTAACTGAATGCGCCGGCCCCGAGGCTAGTACGGTAGATCAGGCCTCTGGGGCCGACCTCGCTGAGGTGCCGTGGTCCCTGCACATACTCGGGCGAAACGAGTCCTACGGGGTCCGCAGGAAGCCGTAATGCACGTTGTTCTCGTCGACCCACTGTCCGGTGATTACCCCAAACACGTTGGGGGTCGCCGGCTCGGTGCCCTGGTTCGCGCCGGTTCCGATTCCCGGCACGTCGAACTTGGTGATGCCGCTCCAGGGAGTCCACACGAAGCCGTGATTTGCGCCGTTCGCGTCGACCCACATTCCAGCAACCAGACCCAGCAAATTGATGCCTTCCGCTATGGTGCCTTGATTCGCGCCGGTGCCCGCGCCCGGAACGTCGAATGTGGTGATCTCGCCGGACGCGCTCCGGACGAAGCCGTGATTCACGTTGTTCGAATCAATGTAGTTTCCCGCGACGACGCCCAGGTCGCTGATGCTGTCGCTTTCCGTGCCCTGGTTCGCTCCCGTGCCTGCGCCGGCGACGTTGAACTCGGTGATGGCTGCCGTTGGCATAGCGCAGGTAGCCATGGGCCACGCCGTTGGCGTCAAAGTACGTGCCCGCGACCGTTCCTTCCAGGTTGAGGGAGGTAGCCACCGCGGTGAACGTGTTCACCGAGCCCGGAGGATCGAATGAGGTGTAGTTGCGGTAAGGCGGATAAGAGACGAAGCCGTGATTTACATTATTAGCGTCGGTCCAGTATCCGGCAATCTCTCCGCCGGGGTTGACGTTGGCCGCGAAGGTGCCCTGGTTGGCGCCTGTCCCGGCGCCGGGAACGTTCAGGTTGGTGAAACGCCTGAACGGATACTCCGTGGCAAAGCCGTGAGCCACGTTATTGGAGTCAACATAGAACCCCACCGTCTCTCCGAAGAGGTTATTGCCGAACGTGATTGTGCCCTGGTTGGCGCCGGTGCCAGAGCCCGGAGCGTTGTATTCGCTGAACGTGTTGCACGGGGCAATGCACTGGAATCCGTGAAAGACATTATTGTCATCATGGAACGATCCCACGACCGCCCCCTGCGGATTGATGTCGAAGCCGCCGGTGCCCTGGTCGAAGCCTGTGCCTCCGCCCGGGGCGCTAAACGAAGTGATGTGTTGAGCGGTGGCTAAGCCACCTGCTAGAAGTACGACACTTACTACCTTCCCAAGCTGCAATCGATTCATAACTCCTCCTGATGTGTTTGAAGTGAGTGGTCATGGTGGAACCTACTCGCCGTTGTCCAACCGTTAATGTGCAATTCAGAGCAGAAGCTTGCGGTTCAGTGCATGGCGTGTACGAAGGCATGTGGGCTGCCATCGACTTCCGCTATCGGCCGCCTGATCTCAGCTTCGTTACGGCATGAATGAAATCGGAGATGGACTACTCGCAGTGGAGTGCGATTGCACGAAAAGGTGATTTGCAATCACATCCGTTGGGCAGAATCGACTGCGAAAAGCCCGCGCACATCTACAAGAATCCGGACTTCAGCAACAGCGATTCTATGGAAACAAGGATTATGCTGGTACTGTGCAACCGGTTGTTAATAACAACTAGTTGCCATACGTAATTAGAAGAGAAGGCCAATAGCCTCCAGGTTATGGCTGCAACGGCCTCCAGAATGCAAGGAGCTGGCGGGGCCTACGCTCCACACACCTGAGATACAACTGGTTATCATATGCAAGCAGTTGTACAATTATTTTGGGCGAGCAACGCCCCACCGGAGTAGAGGCAGAGTGCACAAAGATCACAGGTCAGAGTGCGTTATTAACCTGACGGTCGAGATATTTGGCGACCAGTGGAGTCTGCTCGTCATCCGCGACATCATTTTCATGAACCGCAGACATTTTCGCGAGCTCCTGACCAAGTCAGTGGAAGGGATTGCGTCGAATATTCTGGCCGATCGTCTGCAAAGACTTGTCGAGCAAGGGATCATCGTCAAGTCTCAGGACCCTAGCCATAAACAGAAAGCCATTTACAGTCTCACCGAAAGAGGCATCGAATTGCTCCCTCTCCTGATGGAGATGGCAGCATGGGGGCAAAAGTGTTTGCTGGCCTCCAGGCTAAGGGGTCTGGCTCAGGTCCTGCAAGAAGGAGGACCGAAGCTGAGAGCAGAATTTATGTCTGAACTTCGTGAAACACATCTTGGGAAGTCAAGCTCTCCAAAAAAGACGCGGCGCCCGACGAAATCTACCCGTATTCTTGCAGTGCAGAAGATTCGGGGGGCATACGAAAAGGCGCTGGCTAAAAGAAAATAGTAGCGAATCCCATTCCGTTCAAAGCGGGCTACGTCTTCGGTATTCCCTGCGGCAACAGGTTGCCGGGGTCCTTGGCTGGCGCCTCGCCACCAACTGCCAGCGCTCGTCCTTAGCTCAAACACTTCTGTAACGAATTATTCATCGAACTTGCTTATACTGTTCATCGATTGCTGGATTGACCTATCACCCACCAATGACGATCACTCGACTGGCTGTGGTCCTTATCTGCTGTGCGGCGGCGATGACCGCCCAGACTATCCCGCCGGGCACGGCGCTCCCCGTCATGTTGAGCAGCACCCTGAACGCCAAGAGCGCGAAACCGAACCAGAAAATCGAAGGTAAGTTGATGCAGCAGGTGCCCCTGCCCAACGGCGGCACACTGCAGTCGGGATCGCATGTGACTGGTCACGTTGTATCCGTGTCGCGCCCGAAGGGCTCGAATTCACAGATTGTGGTGCAATTCGATCAGCTTCAGGACGACCATCAGAGCATCCCGCTCCACGTAAGCCTGCGGGCTATGGCGAGTTCGCAAAATGTCTTTCAGGCGGGCTTGCCCATCGATTCGGCATCCACCGACGAGTCATCGGACGAGTGGGTCACCAAGCAGGTCGGTGGTGACGTGGTATTTCGCGGACGAGGCTACGTCTCCTCCGACAGGGGCAAAGTCGGCGTGTGGTCGGGCAGAGGCGTTTTGGGACGTTTGCCGGAGTCCGGCAACTGTCCGGCAGCCAGCGACAATCCGCAACAGGCTCTATGGATCTTCTCCACTACCGCATGTGGAATCTACGGCTTTGAGCACACTAAACTCGAGCAGTCCGGCGCCACGCCGCCGCTCGACCAGATCGCCTTCAGTTCCGCGAAAGATATCGATATACGAGGCGGAAGCGGCTGGCTGCTGGTCACCAACGCGCCCGCTGCCGCCGATCAGAAATAGCCTTCGCAGGGCCGAATCGCGTTGACTTCCATTCTTCGCATACAATAACGGGCTCGGGCAATTTGACGCCCACAGACAACAGGAGCGAGCCAGAACTGCTCTAATCTATTTCGCTATCAATCGAAGTTTGAGGTCATCATGCAGAATTGGAAGAAAGCAGTGGTTTACGGATCGCTGGGTGCAGGAGCCGTGCTCATCATCACCGGACGTCGCCCGGCGGGCATGGCTTGTGCCGCCGCAGGCCTGGCCGTACTGGCGTCGGAATATCCGGAGCGCTTTGAGTCGGTATGGGAGAACGCGCCCGACTATCTGCAAAAGGGTATGCAGATTTTTTCCACGCTGCAGAAACTGGGCGAGAATTTCGCCGAGCAAGCGGAAAAGCGCAGCGTCAACACCTGGCGGACGATTCGCTCGGAATACGGCTCGTAAACACGAACGCTGGATGACTTGCTCGCCGGGTCTTGCGATTCCCCCGATTCCAACCAGCTCGGCTGGAGCTTTCAGGGCGCGCCGCCTAAGACTCTTCCGGTCGCGGCCCAGGATGAATCGTTTCGATGCGGCGCTGGTGCTCCGCACTGCTGGGAGTCGCCCAGCCATTCTCTTCTTCTACGACACGGATAATGGGTGAGCCGGCTGATGCTTCCGCTGGGCTAGTATTGTTTTCGGACCCTTCTTCCTCCCACACGCGCTCTACCATGCCGTCTCGCAAAGTCGCCGTCATGTGAGGAACGCCTCCAGTGGCAATCACTACACCGCGATCGGCGCGTTCTGCCGGTGTCAGCACGACGAAGCGGGCATGCAGAGCCTGCTCTCCCGCGCTTCCGAAGACAAACTGAAAGGCTTCGCAGTGTTCGGAAATTCCTCCGTCGCCGGGGTAGTTGATAACATATTCTTCCTCGATGGCATCGCCCCGTGATGTGGTGTCCGCGAGTGCCTGCGCGACATCGTCGAGCGCGCCGCTGGTTCCGTCAGCATGAAGGATGCGGCGAGCGAGCACCTGCGATCCAGGAGGCGCAGCACCGATTTTCACCTGCTCCGCCTGATCGGAAGGCAGCCGCTTAACGGTGTGCACGTAAAGCGAAACACTACCGTCCGGCCTGGCGATGGCGACGTGGTCCTCCATCAACAGGGATATACCAGCCGAAGCTTGGGGCGCGGCTTCACGAATGATCTCGGAGGCATCTCGCCGATAGAGATCGTAGAACGCCTCATCCGCCTGCTCTTCCGGCGTCCCGCCTTCGGGTTCGACCGTTGCTGCCAGGCGGTGATAGCTCTCAGCGTTGGGGGCAACGTGCCGCCACGCCGCGGCCGCGCGCTGTGCCGGTTCGTCTTCGCCCGCCATCTGCAGCTCGCGCACCAGCATCAGCCGCGCCTTGCGGTTGAGGGGCGCGACCGCAATCAAGGCTCGTAATGCCTCGGCCGACTCAGCATGCCGGCCTACCTCGGACAGTGACTGTGCATAGTCCAGGGACTCCGGTGCACAGCCGTTCAGTTGCTGCTGCGCGGAGGTTGCCTTGGCAGGTTCGCCTTGGCTCTGGAAAAAATTCATCGCCTCGACCAATGTGGCGCAAGAAGGATGCTCAGCCATTCGTCGGACCCAAAGGGTTTCCTCGTCGAGTCCCGTCTTGAAGGCGGACGCCGGACTGGTGCCTCCTCGTCGCACTCAGCGCCAATAGAAATTGCAGCGCCGCCGAGCTTTGCGAGAATGGGATGGCATCAATCTGTTTTGCTGCCGAGTCGAATTCCCCGCGAGCGTAATGATCGGCCGCCAGGAGATAAGTCAACTCTTGCGCTGAGACCCGTGACGGCAGCTGAGGACGCATGTCCTCGTTTGCCGGTGCGATCGTAATCCGCAGGGGCGAAGTCTGTGCGCCAAAGGCCACCAATACCCTATGCGGCCCGGCTGTCGCCTCAAACGTGCTGACGTAATGGCCTTGCGCGTTGTTTACACGTGAAACCCGCCGGCCATCTACATAGACTTCAGCCCCGCCGCCGCTCTGAACATCCAGCCGCCAGGTTGCTGCGGTCAATGACGAAAAGTGCGCCGCCCCGTAGAACGTGCCGCGACGCGGGAGGTAGTCCGGCAAAACGACCTGCCCGTCAGGAAACCGGAAGTCTTCGATCATCTGATTTTGATACATCGCCGCCGACAGGTCTCCGGCGCGGGAAATGCCTTCGTCATCCGCCAGCGGCCGCTTGCGCACCGGGCCAACAATGCGCCAGTCCGTAAGAATTCCGGCGGCGTGCGAGATGGAATATGGATTCAGCCCGGGCGCGCCGTCCATTGCAGCCGCCAGCAACGCAGCCTGCAGATCCGGCCAGCCGTCCTGCGAATTCGCCAGCAGCGACTTGATCCGCGGAACGGTTGCGCGAAATTCAGGTGTATTGGCCGCTGCCTCGCGAATGTGAGCCGCGGCCAATCGAACGCGCGGATCGGAGTTCGCCTCGCGGCCCACTTCACATAGATGAATAGCTGTGTCCAGCAGGACGCCGCTGTCGGCCTCCATGGCCGCCACTTCCATGCGAACGAACAGCGCTTCCGCGTTGTTGGGATCGCGTCGTAACACTTCGAGAGCCAGTGCGCGGGCCCGTTCAAGATCGGAGTCGACAAAGAACGCCTGAGCTGCGGGCCGAGCGATCGCCGACTCCGGCAGGGCCGACGAGCGCCGAGGCTGTGTGCTGCGCGGAGCGCTCCAGGTGGTTACGATGCTGGCTCGCGGAATGTCCGACGTCGGCCTCGTGATTGAGGCGGGCAAGGCTTGGCTCCTGCGCGCACAAGGCTCCGCCCATCGCGACCGCGATCCCTACTACCGGAACAAGAAAGATCCTTTTGCGATGGACTCGCAGGCCCATCTTATCGACGTTTGGCGCCAAATCCGTACCGCCAGCGTTTTCGGGATAGAGGCAGAGTACCCGACGACCCTCAAGTTGGAAATAGTGTTTTTGCCTGATTTTCGTACAACGTTTCGGTGCGGGCTGCCGCCGGTCCGGCCCGTTGTGGGAGACGCGCTGGAGTGCACCGCTTAGGCGCTTCCCGAATTCGGTTTATGAATCTTGCAATGGAGCTCTGCGGTCTCGTCAGCAGGTATACTTTTTACACCCATGCCCACCAAGCTGGACGCGATTGTAGCAACAACTCGCAGCCGGATCGCCGCTTCCAAAGCCTCGGCGGACGTGCACGCCCTGCAGGCCTCGGCAGAACGTCATGAGCCCCGGGGATTCCGTGAAGCCTTGCGGCTTCGTTCAGCCTCAGGCACCGCGGTGATCGCCGAACTCAAGAAAGCATCGCCCTCCAAGGGCCTTATTCGTGAAGATTTTCCCGTGCAGGAGCTGGCGCACGAACTCGAAATTTCCGGCGCGGCAGCACTTTCCGTCCTGACCGACGAGCATTACTTTCAGGGCTCGCTGCAAAATCTGGAAATCGCCTCGGCCGCGACTCGTCTTCCCTGCCTGCGCAAAGATTTCATCGTCGACGAGTTCCAGATCCTGGAAGCGCGAGCCTGCCGGGCTGACGCCATCCTGCTGATCGTCGCGGCGCTCTCCGACATCGAACTCAAGCGGCTGCATTCTCGCGCCCGGGAGCTGCAACTCGATGTGCTGTGTGAAGTTCACGACGAGGAAGAGTTGCACCGCGCCGTTGACGGCGGCTTCGACCTGATCGGCGTCAACAATCGAAATCTGCATACCTTCCAGGTTGACCTCAACACTTCGCTGCAACTTGCCGCCCTCATGCCAGCCCATATCGTGAAAGTGGCCGAGAGCGGTATTGAAACGCGAGACGACATTGCGCGATTGCGGCGGGCGGGATTCGATGCCTTCCTGATTGGCGAGTCCCTCATGCGCGCGCAGCATCCCGGTGAGGCCTTGCGAGATTTCCTGGCGCCGTCGGCGGTCGCGCGCTAATGAACTCGCGCCGAGCAATGACCTGGGTCAAGATTTGCGGCACCACCAGCCTGGCCGATGCGCAGATGAGTGTAGCTGCCGGCGCCGACGCTTTGGGCTTCATCTTTGCGGCCAGCCCCAGACAGATTGACGCGGAGGCAGCCGCCGAGATCGTCAAGGCTGTCTCGGGTGAAGTCGAGACTATCGGCGTCTTCGTGAATGAATCGCCGTCGACGATCGCGGAGATCGTCCGCCAGGTTGGCCTGTCAGGAGTACAGTTACATGGAGATGAGCCAGCCCAACAGTTGACGGAATTTCGTCGTGAACTGGGCCAAACCAAAATCATCAAGGCATTGTCTGTCAATGATTTACGACAGGACAATGATTTAATACTTGAGAAATATCTGGGAGCTCGAAGTAGTCTTGATGCCATGCTTCTTGACTCTGGCTCGGCAGAGCGCCGTGGCGGCACAGGCGCTCCTTTCGATTGGGAGAGCGCGCAACCGACAGCCTCCCGCATCCGCGAGCAGATGCCGCTGATCATCGCAGGCGGCTTGAACTCCGGAAATGTATCCCAGGCTCTCGACCTCTTTCAGCCTTGGGGTATCGATGTAGTCTCCGGCGTGGAGAGCGCTCCGGGGAAAAAAGATGAAGGCAAACTCCGCGACTTCATGGCCGCGGTGCGGCAACACATAGTTCAATAAAGGGACCATGGAAGAGATCAGCAACCCCGTAAACATTCCTTCAAGCGAGCCGGTCGCCAAGAACAAAAGCTCCCCGCCCGACACCTGGACGTTTTGGAGCCTATGGCGGCCGCTACGTTCCTGAAACGCTGATGGCGGCCCTGCAGGAGTTAGAAGCCGCCTACGCTGTGGCGCGCAAGGATAAATCGTTTCGCGAGGAGTATCACCGGCTGCTCGAGGAATTCGCCGGCCGTCCCACGCCTCTTTTCCTGGCCGAGCGCCTGACCAAACAACTGGGCGGCGCGAAAATCTACCTGAAGCGCGAAGACCTGCTGCACACCGGCGCTCACAAGATCAACAACTGCATCGGGCAAGCTCTGCTGGCCCGCCGCATGGGCAAACACCGAATCATCGCCGAGACCGGGGCAGGACAGCATGGAGTTGCGACCGCGACGGTCTGTGCCCTGTTCGGCATGGAGTGCGTGGTCTACATGGGCACCGAAGACATGCGGCGGCAGGAGTTGAATGTCTTTCGCATGCGGCTGCTGGGCGCTGAAGTGCGCGGCGTGGAGTCCGGCTCGCGTACGTTGAAGGATGCCATCAACGAAGCCATGCGCGACTGGGTCACCAACGTCCGCACGACGCATTACCTGCTGGGCAGCGTACTGGGCGCGCATCCCTATCCGACGATGGTGCGCGACTTCCACCGCGTCATCGGCCAGGAAGCGCGCAAGCAGATATTGAAAGCCGAAGGCCGCCTGCCCTCGGCCATCATTGCCTGCGTTGGCGGCGGCTCAAACGCCATTGGCGTGTTCTACGAGTTCATCAAGGATGCCGAAGTAAAGCTGATTGGCGTTGAGGCTGGCGGCCGCGGTCACTTGCTGGGTGAGCATGCCGCTCGCTTCGAGGGTGGCGGACCGGGCGTGCTGCAAGGAACTTACTCTTACGTGTTGCAGGATCAGGCCGGACAGATTGCGGCGACGCATTCGGTTTCCGCCGGCCTGGATTATCCGGCCATCGGACCGGAGCACGCGTTGCTTCACGATCAGGGCCGCGCCGAGTATGTTTCGGCGAGCGATCAAGAGGCACTCGAGGGGTGTCGAACGCTCGCGCGGCTCGAAGGCATTATCCCGGCGCTGGAGTCGTCGCACGCCGTCGCGGAATGTATCAAGCGTGCGCCCAAGATGCAGCCATCGGACATTGTCATCGTCAACATCTCCGGACGCGGCGACAAGGACATCGGAATTCTGCGCGAGAATCTGCAGTTTTGAAGGCATACCCAGTGATCGGCCCTGCTTTTAAGGTGTCATCCTGAGCGTAGAATCGCGCATCTTGCGATCCGGAGTCGAAGGACCTCCACGCCAGTATCCGAGGTGCCTTCAGCGGTAGAGGTCCTTCGACTTCTCGCTCGCTACGCGAGCTTACTCCGCTCAGGATGACATCTCACTTTGTAGTGGTGGTTTGGAAAGGAATACGTTGGCAATTCGATTCAAAAAGCGTCCCGGCCTGGTGGCCTACATCACCTGCGGTGATCCAGATCTCGACACTTCGCGTGAGGTAGCTTTAGCGGCCATTCGCTGCCGGCGCGGATGTAATCGAGCTGGGCGTGCCCTTTAGCGATCCTGTCGCCGATGGTCCGGTCATCCAGCGAGCCAGCGAGCGTGCGCTGCAGCACGGAACCAACCTGGGCGGAGTCCTCGATGTCGCGAAGCAGATTCGCAGCCAGTCCGGCGCCGGGCTAGTCATCTTTTCTTACCTGAATCCCATTCTGCAGTTTGGGCTGGATGAATTTTGCTCGGCGGCTGCCGCCTCGGGCGTCGACGGAGTGCTGGTCACCGATCTGCCGATGGAAGAGGCTGGCGACTATCTAAGGGCGATGAAAGCGCACAAACTGGCTCCCATCTTCCTGGCTGCGCCCACCAGCACCGACGAACGCTTGCGGCAGATCGCCAAACACTCCCGCGGATTTGTGTACGCCATCTCACGCACAGGAATTACCGGAACCCGCCAGGAATTAGCGGGCGATGCCAGATCACTTGTGGAGCGCCTCCGGACGTATACCAAACTGCCAATCGCCGTCGGTTTCGGCGTCTCGACCCCAGAACAATTTGCCGAAGTCGGCAGCTTCGCCGACGCAGCCGTCATCGGTAGCGCGATTGTTCAGCGCATTGAACAAAACCGGGGCCGCGAGGCCGTTGCCGTGTCAGAATTTCTGTCTTCTCTTGTGGCCACCGGGCGCCCCGCTGGAGCGTACGCTTAACGCAGCAAGAGACAAGAATACGAGCCCAGGTTATGGACATCGCGGATTGGCGTAAGAAAATCGATGAGCTGGATCGGCAGTTGGTGCAGCTGGTAAACGAACGCGCCAATTGCGCTATGGAGATCGGACGGCTCAAGCAGAACCTTGACATGCCGGTTTACGAGCCGGACCGCGAAAAGATTATCTTCGAGAACATCGCGAAGCTGAATCAGGGACCGCTCTCGCAGATCCAGTTGCGGCAAGTGTACGAGAGATTGATCGACGTGATGCGCCAGCTCCAGAAAGACGAAATGGCGCCGGAGGTAGAGCGTACACGGCAAGGAACTGGAGCCGAAAGATTAGCAGAAGTCAGGATGACGATTGAGCATATAGAGGTCCTTCGACTCTGACGTGCACAGGCAGCACGCCTCCGCTCAGGATGACACCGTTGAAGAAGAGCTAAGAGCTTAAGGCTAGGAGCTAAGGGCTAAATCATGATCGTTGCGATGTGGGAGACGGCAAGCGAAGACCAGATTCAGGAGGTCACCAACCATCTGATCAAGATGGGCTTTGCCGTGCACCGCACCACGGGCGCGCGTCAAAGCGTGCTGGCGGCGGTAGGCAAGCGCATCGACTTCGATGTTCGCGAGCTGGAAGTCCTGCCCGGCGTGCAGACGGTACACCGCATAAGCGCGCCCTACAAGTTGGTGGGGCGAACGTTTCGTCCCGAGGGCACCATAGTCCGCCTGGCCAACGGCGTGGAGATCGGCGGCAAAGAAATTGTGGTGATGGCCGGGCCCGTGCTCGGTCGAATCGCGCGACGCAGATCTTCGCCGCGGCAGAAATGGTCAGCAAAGCCGGAGCGAAGGTCCTGCGCGGCGGCGCGTTCAAGCCGCGCAGTTCGCCGTACACCTTTCAGGGGCTGGGCGCTGGAGGCGCTGAAGCTTCTGCGCGAAGCCGGCGGACGCCTACGGGCTGATGGTGATCAGCGAGGTCATGGAGATCTCGCAGATCGAGCTCATGATGCCCTACGTCGACATCTTCCAGGTGGGCGCGCGCAACATGCAGAACTTCAACCTGCTGCGCGAGGTGGGCAAGGTCCGCAAGCCGGTGCTGATGAAGCGCGGCATTGCGGCGACCATCGAAGAGATGCTGCTCTCGGCCGAGTACATCATGTCCGGCGGCAACTACGACGTGATCCTGTGCGAGCGCGGCATTCGCACCTTCGAGACCTACACGCGCAACACCCTGGACATCTCGGCGATTCCCATCGTGCATAAGCTGTCGCACCTGCCGATTACCGCCGACCCGTCGCACGGAACGGGGCTGCGCGACAAGGTTGCGCCCATGGCGCGTGCCTCGGTCGCCGCCGGAGCGGACGCGCTGCTGATCGAGGTGCATCCCTCGCCCGACGAAGCGCTGTCCGATGGGGCGCAGTCGCTGTTCCCTGAGCAGTTCACCGAGTTGATGGAACAGCTGCGCATGATTGCGCCGGCAGTGGGACGGACGATCTGGCAGAGCGCGGATGTGTGCCTCATCAGCAGAGCCGTATTCCGAGACTCGAGCTTTGTATCGGGTACACCCGGTGAAGCTCTTTCGGAGCGGGCTTTCAGTTGTGCGAAGAAGGGTTGTGAAGGGGCGCAGCTTCAGCTGCGCCGCAGATAGCTCCGATAGATCACGGCTTCAGCCGCTGAGGCGGTCCCTCGTCTATCATTTGCCTGAGAATGCACGCTGTCGCGGGCTGAAGCCGCTGATCATAACAATGAGCTTTGACGGCACAGCTGAAGCCGCGCCCCTTCAACACATGCCCATCCAGCAAATCACGATTGTCGGCACTGGCCTGATCGGCGGCTCGCTGGGGCTTGCTCTGAAACAATCCGGTTTCGCGGGCACCATCATCGGCTGCGACAAACGTGCGGTACTGGAAATCGCGCAGTCGCGCGGCGCCATCGACCGCGCGGAAGCCGATCTGGAGCGCGCCATCGTCGGCAGCGACGTCCTAGTTCTCGCCACTCCCGTTGGCTGCATTTTGTCGCAGTTGGAAGCGCTCGCGGCGCTTGTCCCGCCAACCACGCTCATCACCGATGCCGGGAGCACCAAGCAGCAGTTGGTCGAGCGTGCGCGCGATTTATTCGGCGGCAACGCGGCGGAGCGTTTTCTCCCCGGACATCCCATGGCCGGCAAGGAGGTCGGCGGCATCGAGCATGCCGACGCCAATCTTTTTCGCGATGCAGTGTGGCTGATCACGCCGATGGATGCCCGATCGGCCGTCAACCTCTCGACAGCTGGAATATCTGGAGCTGCTGCAAGCCATCGGGGCGCGCGTGATGACCATGGACGCCGAGCGGCACGACCGGTTGTGCGCCTGGATCAGCCACCTGCCGCAGATGATCGCCACGGCGCTAGCATCGGCGCTGCGCGAAGAACTCGGCGACGACGAAGCCGCCACGCAGATCGGCGGACGTGCCCTGCGTGAGATGACGCGCATCGCGCATAGCCCCTATTCGATGTGGCGCGACATCGCGCTCACGAACTCACAGAACATTGAGGAAGCCTGCTGCGCTTCGAGCAGCAACTGGCGCATCTGCGCGAAAACCTGCGCGGGCCGGAGTTGCGGGAGTTGTTTGAAAGTGCGAACAGGTTTGGTAAGGGCAGGGGTTAGGGGTCAGGGGTCAGTGGTCAGCGGTCTAGCTGAGTCAGATGATTGTCATCACGAGCGAAGCGAGAGATCTGCTTGAGTTCTGCTTGTCATTAAAGCGACAGCAGATCGCCTCGCAAGAGCTGAAATTTGACGCCAACCCGCCGCACTTGAGCCCGTAGTGCGTGAAGCCGTTTCCGACTGACTGCTTTGCGCCGCGCCCTCTGCTCCCCGGTACAATCTCCCGTCGGATCTAAATCATGCCAATGAACAAGGTAGTTGCGAACGCCGATGAGGCGGTCCACGACATTCACGACGGCGCGACCATTATGGTCGGCGGCTTTGGGCTGTGCGGCATTCCGGAGAACCTGATCGCGCGCTGGTCAAGAAGGGTGTCAAGAACCTGCACACCATCAGCAACAACGTCGGCGTCGACGATTTCGGCCTCGGCCTGCTGCTGGCCGCCGGGCAGATCACCTCGCACAAGGGCAGCTACGTCGGCGAGAACAAGCTGCTGGAAGACATGGTGCTGACCGGCCGCATCGATCTGGAGCTGGTGCCGCAAGGCACGCTGGCCGAGCGCATTCGCGCGGGCGGCGCGGGAATTCCCGGCTTTCTACACACCGACCGGCTTCGGCACGGTTGTCGCCGAGGGCAAGGAGACGCGCGAGTTCGACGGCCGGCCGTATGTGCTGGAGCGCGGCATGACCGCGGACTTCGCGCTGGTCAAGGCGTGGAAGGGCGATCGCTGGGGCAACCTTGTGTATCGCAAGACGGCGCAAAACTTCAATCCCATGATGGCGACTGCCGGCAGAATCACGATTGCCGAGGTCGAGCATCTGGTTGAGCCCGGCGAAATCGATCCCGATCAGGTGCACACACCCAGCGTATACGTGCAGCGCATCTTCCAGGGAACGGACCACGAGAAGCGCATCGAACGTAGGACGGTGCGAAAGAACTGAGGCAGTGGCAGACTAAAGTCTGCCTATTCCTTTTGCTATTGTTTCGGCGCAGCTTAAGCTGTGCCCCTTCAAACGACGGAATTGGTAAGAAACGAATCGGGTGAGTTGATGGCAACATCTCCAAATATCGGCAAACAGAAAGACACCGAAAAACGCGACCGCATCGTCCGGCGCGTGGCGCGCGAATTGCGCGACGGCTTCTACGTCAACCTCGGCATTGGCATGCCGACACTGGTCGCCAACTGCGTGCCGCCGGGCATGGAAGTCGTGCTGCAAAGCGAGAACGGCATGATGGGCGTTGGCCCTTATCCGCTCGCGGGCGAGGAAGACGCTGACCTGATCAACGCCGGCAAAGAGACTGTCACCGAGATTCCGGGCACGGCCTTCTTCTCCAGTGCCGAGTCGTTCGCCATGATTCGCGGCGGCCACATCGACCTGAGCGTGCTGGGCGCCATGGAAGTCGACGAAGAGGGCAACCTGGCCAACTGGATGATCCCCGGCAAGATGGTCAAAGGCATGGGCGGCGCCATGGATCTGGTAGCCAGCGCGCGGCGCGTCATCGTCGCCATGGAGCACACCACCCGCGACGGCTGCTCCCAAGATCCTGAAGCGCTGTACCCTGCCGATTACCGGGCTGCGCGTGGTGGACACCATCGTCACCGAGATGGCTTATATGCGCGTCACGCAGAGCGGGCCTGGTGCTGGATGAAATTGCGCCGCACCTGACGGTGGAAGATGTGCAGCGCGCGACCGACGCCCCGCTGCTCGTCAGCCCTGAGCTGAAGACGATGGAGTTCTAGCGGGCTGCTCAAAGCCGACTCTTGCAAGCACAAATAAAAAGGGCGCAATCTCTGCGCCCTTCTCATTTTCAGCCGAAGTTCGTCTTAGACGGTGACTGGCTGCTTGGTCCCCACCGGAACCGGCGTCAGCCATCCGAAACGGTCCTCCACGGCACCGTTCACGATGCTGTAGAACTCCTTGCGGATCGCCTTGGTGATCGGCCCAGCGACTGCCGTGGCCGACCGTGATCTTGTCGACCGAGCGGATCGGCGTGATCTCAGCGGCGGTTCCGCTGAAGAACAGCTCGTCGCAGATGTACAGCATCTCGCGTGGAATAATCTGCTCGATGACGGGAATGCCAAGCTCCTGCGCGATGTGGATGACCGAGTTGCGCGTGATGCCCGGCAACACGCTGTTGCCCAGCGGCGGCGTGTAGATGCGGTCTTTGTGAACGACGAAGATGTTCTCGCCGGAACCCTCGCTGACGTAGCCGTTCACGTCGAGCGCGATGCCCTCGGTATAGCCATTCACGATGGCTTCCATCTTGATTAGCTGCGAGTTCATGTAGTTCGCGCCGGCCTTCGCCATGGTCGGCATGGTGTTGGGCGCCAGGCGCGTCCACGACGAAACGCAAACATCGACGCCGTCGTCGGAGTCGGGGCTGCCCAGATACTTGCCCCACTCGTAATTGGCGATGTAGACCTCGGTGGGCGAGTTGAACGGGATTGACGCCAACCTGGCCGTATCCGCGCAGCACGATGGGGCGGATGTAGCAGGGCGAAATCTTGTTGGCCGCGACGACGCTGACCGCGCCCTGGATCAGTTCGTCCAGCGAATAGTCCACGTCAATGCGATAGATCTTGCACGACTGCAGCAGGCGGAGCGTGTGGTCCCGCAGGCGGAAAATCGCCGGCCCCTTCGGCGTCTGATAGCAGCGGATCCCCTCAAAAACCGAGGAGCCGTAATTAACCACGTGGGCCATCACGTGGATCTTCGCGTCATCCCAGGGAACCAGGTGTCCGTTGTGCCAAACGAACTCACTTGCTTTAATGGCCATTCCGAGGCTCCTTCACAGGCAGATTTGTACTGAGGTTGTTATGCTGCCGGGCCGAAGAGTCTGCAGGCAGGTTGCGCTGGGAAACTGACGCAATCCGCGGCGATCGGTGAAGTTGTGACATCCGGGATTCAGCTTAACTCCAGATTATATCCGACGGCTTCGATTCCACGGACGGAGATTTTTCGATCAGCCCATTTCCGTGACCAAGCCCACAAGAATGGATGCTCAACAACCCCGGTTAGGTGTGAAAAAACGGGAGGAAATTGCGGGCAGCCGAAGCTTCGTAAGGAGTGTGGTCGCCGTCAATGTAACCATATCCAGCTGAGTCCCAGGCGGGCATCCTGCCGCGGTTGGTCACCTGCCATCCAATGTCTGTCTTAGGAAAGTGGTGGTTGCAGTCAGAGCTGGTGCAAGCCGGCTACCGCCGCTTTAGGCTGTCAGTCTAAGCAACCGGAAAGCGACTCGCATGCTCAAGCCACGATTGTTCCAACATGATTCGAAGCTCCTGTCTTTCGCCGCGCTATCGTTTGTGTTGACGATGTTCTTCGCCGGCAGTATGCGGGGTCAACAGACCGCCAGCGCAAGTGCGTTTCGGCTTGATTCGATCAGCGGACTGGAACTCGTCAACACGAAAGCCGAGATAACTTCCTATAAAGGACGGCGCGCCCTCCATCTGGTTCCTCTCCCCACGTCTCAGAACTCGATTGAAGCGATGATCGCGCTGGTGAGTGGCATCAACTTCGGGAACGGGACGATTGAGCTCGATGTTGCCGGTGTCCCCCGTGCCGGCGCGCCGGCCGATTCGCGCGGTTTTATTGGGGTGATGTTCCGGGTGAAGGACCACGGAGACCGTGGCGAAAACATCTATCTCCGGCCGACGAATGGGCGGGCCGAGGATCAACTACGGCGCAACCATTCGACCCAGTACGAGTCGATCCCCGACTTTCCCTGGTTCCGTCTTCGGAAGGAAAACCCGGGCGTCTACGAGTCCTATGTCGATTTGCAAGCGGGAGAATGGACACGGATGAAGATCGTTGTCGCGGGAACGAAAGCCCAGCTCTATGTAAACGGCGCCGATCAGCCTTGCCTCATCGTAAATGACCTGAAGCTGGGAGATGGCGCAGGTCAAATTGCGCTGTGGGCGCACCCGAGTACAGAAGCATATTTTTCCAACCTGACCATCACGAACAGCAATGGCGCGCGGCTGTCGGAGCCGAACGCTTCTCTTGGAAAGCCAAATTGAGCGAAGTGTTTGCTCGCGGCGGCGAATTGAAAGGACGATCAATGCGGCGCATCGCGAAATGCCATCTGTCCAAAACCGTGGCGCAGGCTATCTGGGCGTGTGTCGGGGTGTGGGTGATTTTCGTTCAGGGTCCCGGGCTTTGTTGGTCGCAGGCGGTGGAAGTGACGATGACTCCGGACCACTGGATTGTCGGAGAGAAGAACGAGCGGATAGCTCCCACAAAGTCGTCTGCAGGACAACGGTCAGATCGTGGATCATGCTGGCCGACGCAGCCTGAAGCTTGCAAAAGCATTTGCGTATGTTCGCGACCTCGACTTGCAAAACGGCACCATCGATGCGGACTTGGCGTTCGGCACCGAAGGAGACTTCGTAGGCATCGCCTTCCGGGTGCAATCCGAGGACGACTACGAGCTTTTCTTCTTTCGCAAGGGCGCTTCGGGATCAAGCCAGGCAGCGCAATACACTCCCAGTTTTATGGGCGCAAACGCCTGGCAACTCTATAACGTTCCAACGTATGCCGGAGCGGCCGACCTTCCACAGGCCGAGCAATGGTTTCACGTCAAGGTCGTTGTCAGCGGACTGGAGGCCAAGCTTTTCTTAAATAATTCCAGCGTGCCTGCGCTCGATATTCCGGACTTGAAACAAGGCTATTCCAAAGGCAGTATCGGTTTCTGGGGGCAAGCGGGTGGGGGCTATGTTTCCAATGTCACGTACACGCTCGACAACAAGACCTATGACCCGCAGCCCAAACAAGAGTTCGTCTCCGGCGCTCTTACCGACTGGGAACTGTCGGACGCGTTCGATGCCGGTGAAAAAGATCCCGGCGCCTATCCGGATATCGCAAGTTTGAAATGGGAGAAGGTGAAAGCTGAAAACCCGGGCATGGTCGTCATTCAGCGCTACCGCCGCGACCCCAACGTTCTTCCGCCACAAGATCAGCCCGGTGGAACAGCTTCTCGATCGATCCCCGATCGAATCCCCGGTTCCAAGTTCGTATTTGCCAAAACCAGTATTCACTCGGACACGAATCAAACGCGAAAAATGAACTTCGGCTACAGTGACGAAGTTGTGGTGTATCTGAACGGCCATCCTATTTACGCCGGCAACAACGCCTTCAACGCACGGGAACAGGGATTTCTCGGCCTGATTGACACTGACAATGACGTAGCCTATCTCCCGTTGCGGAAAGGCGACAACGAACTGGTACTGGCGGTGACGGAGTTTTTTGGAGGTTGGGGCTTTATGTGCCGCCTTGAGCCCGACGCAGGGACTCGCAAATAGACCGAAGCCTCCCGACAACATTGCGTCCCGGCGGTTCCCCTGGGCCAGGTGCTCCGAATCACGCCGGACAATTTCGCGCGCACTCTTCATTCTCCGGGCAGAACTTTACAATGGAGTGACCGCAACCTGACACCCGGGAGAATCCCATCCGCACGTTTAACTTGTGCATCGTCGGCTTTGGCAACGTAGGAAGAGCTTTCGTCGCTCTGTTGCAGCGAAAGCAGCAGGAGCTCGCAGCACGTTATGAGATATCGTGCCGCATCACTGGCGTCGCCTCGCGCCGGCTCGGCTGGCTGGTAGCTCCTGATGGTTTCGCTCCACAGAAGCTTTTGGCTTCCGACTTTTCTGACGCGCAACCTGCCACAGACATCCGCGAATGGCTGCGACTGGGCGCAGCGGACGCCATCTTCGAGACCAGCTCTCTCAACGCGGCCACCGGGCAGCCCGCGGTGGACTACATCCGCACGGCCCTTGAGATGGGCGCGCACGCCATCAGCGCCAACAAAGGGCCCGTGGTTCACGCCTACCAGGAATTGACCGAACTGGCAGCCAAGATGCACCGCAGATTTCTCTTCGAGTCGGCGGTGATGGACGGCGTACCCATCTTCTCGCTCTTTCGCGAGGCCATGCCGGCGGTGGAGATTCGCGGCTTTCGCGGCGTACTGAATTCCACGACCAACGTGATCCTGGAAGGCATGGAATCCGGAATGAGCTTCGATGAAGCGGTCCGCAAGGCACAGGAACTGGGAGTCGCTGAATCCGACCCCACCGACGACATCGAGGGTGTGGATGCGGCGGTGAAAGTTGTGGCGCTCGCCAACGTGCTGATGGGAGCGAGGCTGAAGATCGACGACGTTAGGCGGCGAGGAATTCGCGCAATAACCGTCGACCAACTGCATAGCGCTCACGCTAGTGGCGAAGTCTGGAAGCTGGTCTGTAGTGCGACACGCACGCCTGACGGCGGCATCGACGCGGCTGTTCAGCCGGAGACGCTAACGCTTGGCGATCCTCTGGCGCAAGTTCACGGAACCTCCTCGGTCATCAGCTTTGAAACCGATGTGCTCCCCCAGCTCATCATTACGGAGCAGGACCCGGGGCTGGAAACGACGGCTTACGGCCTCCTGGCGGATTTTCTGACGGCGATCAGAAAGTAGTGGCCAGTTGCTAATTGCTAGTTGTCAGTTGCTGCCTTATAATCCGCGCGACCTCTAGAGGAGAGAGCAAGATTGCGCGGCGTGCCTCGCTGGTTGGCAGTGGTGGCTGTGCTGACGGTTGTGGCGGTGGTTTGCGCCTTCACCGTTCATCACGTCATGGCGCCTGCGACCCTGGTCGTGCACCTGTCGGATGCGGCGATTCCGGCCGACGGCTTCTCCTCCTCCGAACTGGCAATTCACTCGGCAAGTGGCCGTAATCTGCGAGGCCTTCATCTCGAGGTCGAAACAGCCCATCAAGTAACACTTCAATCTCTAACCGTACGCGCTGATTTTGCAATGGCTTCCCTGCAATCCGGCGTTATTCCCGGCGACGCGAAGATCCGCATCACGGCGCCCGGATTTGCTGCTCAGGAAGTGAGTCTGCGAACCACGCCCGACTACGGTGACACGGTTGGCGATGGCACGCCCGACTTCCTGCGGCTACATGATCCCGTTGATCGGCTGGCATTCCGCCACTGGTTCACGCTGCTGGCCGAATCGCAGTACTACCGCGGGAAGCCGCTGCCCGAGGTGGACGACTGCGCCGCCTTGTTGCGCTTCGCCTATCGGGAGGCCATGCGCGCGCACGACGCGGCCTGGGCTCATGCGGCAGCACTCCCCGGCCCGGTTTCGGCGGGAGACCTCCAGCAGTATCAATATCCCTACACTCCGCTGGGAGCGGACGTGTTTCGCGTTCGCGGTGGAAGCTTTACGAACAACGATCTGCGCAACGGCGCGTTCGCGCAGTTTGCCGATGCCAAAACCCTGTGGCGATACGACACGTTTCCGATTGGACGCAACCTCGAACGCGCGCGTCCGGGCGATCTGCTGTTCTTCCGGCAGGCAGGAAGTCACATGCCGTACCACGCCATGATCTTCCTCGGCAACAGCCAGGTTGAGCCGGGCAGCGAAAAGCTCATCGTCTACGACACCGGGCCCGAGGGCAATACGGCGGGCATCATCAAGCGGTTGTCGGTGGCGGAGCTGGAGAACTATCCCGACGCCCGCTGGCGACCGATCTCGTCGAATCCGGCATTCCTGGGCGTGTACCGCTGGAACATTTTGCGAGGCGGCGAATGATGCGGGCGCGCTGCGGAGACTTCCAGGCGCAACCCTGTCGCAGACTGACGCTGCCTCCCTTCCCTTCGCTGCGCTCGATTCTTGTCACCCTGTTGTTGTGCCAGTTCTTGGTGTCTCCGGGTTTCGCGCAGGAGGACTCCGATTCCGAGTCGTGGTTTTCGCTGACCAGTCAGAAGACCTTCCTCACGGGCGAGAAGCCCGAAATCGCGGTCAACGCGCACAACGTAAAGCAGCTGGAATTCCGCGTCTATCGCGTTAACGATCCGGTGAAATTCTTCGGCCAGATGCAGGAGCTGCACAACTTCGGCGGTGCGGCTCCAGCCCTGCCGAAGCAAGCGCACAGCTGGCTGGAAAAGTTTCACGCTTGGAAGCACCGGATCTGGGCGATGATTCGCGACTTCGTGCGTGCCCAGTTTTCGCCGGACTCGCGTCACGAGATTCGCCTGTGGCAGATGGGCGCCGATCAACCAAAGGCTAACGGCCCGAAGGTCGAAACCTACGCGCAGGTCCCTGTCCTGAACCAGCAGCAGGTCGTTTCGGTATGGAAGTGGACCGTGCCAGCGCACGAAAGATGGGAGAGCGTCAGCCTCACCGTCCCAGTCACCGACCGGGGTGTGTACCTGGTGGAAGCAACCGACGGCAAGCTGCGCGCCTACACCATCGTCGTGATTACCGATATCGCCATCATCACCAAGGCCGGCCAAGGCCGCCTGATGAGCTATGTGGTCGATCGCCGCACCGGCGATCCCGTCGCGAACATTCCGGTCAAAGTCTGGATCGATCAGAAGGAAGCTGCGTCGCAGCCGACGAATTCGCAGGGATTGGTCGATACGCCAATTCATGCAACGAAGCCGGAGAACGTTGCGGTGCTGGCTGTCAGCGCGACCCAGTTCGCCATCAACGCGCCCGGCGGCTGGAACCTGGGTGACGACCCCAATCGCAATCTGAAGGGTTACACCTATACCGACCGTCCCGTGTATCGTCCCGGCGACACCGTTCACTTCAAGACTATCGTCCGCTCGCAGACGGCCAGCGGCTACAGCGTGCCGCAAGGGCAGGATATTCGTCTCGAACTTCGCGACCCGCAGACCTACGACGTTATCTGGACACAGACGGTAACGCTCTCTCAACTAGGCACAGCGACCTGGAACTTCCCCATCCCCGCCGACGCACATCTGGGCGCGTACTACCTCAACATGCAGATGGGCGAGAAGTACATCGATGGCACGAATTTTTCGGTCGAGGATTACAAGAAGCCGGAATATGCCGTGAAGGTCACGCCGCAAACGCCGCGTGTACTGCAGGGCCAGCCCATCAAGGCGACCATCGATGCGCGCTATTATTTCGGCGAACCGGTCGCGAACGCCAAAGTGAAGTGGGTGGTGCACACCTCGACGTACTGGCCGATGGGACGCAGCGAGGATGACGATCAGGCGGACACGGGCGGTGGTGAAGGCGGCGACGACAGCGCCGATAGCGGGGACAACGGCGACGAAGGCGATGACTACGGCGGCGATCAGGAAGAGGAGAAGAGCGGCACACTCGACGCCGACGGCAAGCTCCAGATTGTTGTCCCGACCCGGGTCGACAGCAAGAAGCAGGACCTGGTCTATCGCATCGAAGCGCGGGTCACCGATGCCGGAAACCGCGAGATCGCTGGCCACGGATTCGCGCTCGCCACGTATGGCAGCTTCTTCCTGACGGCCGACCCCAACTCCTACGTCTACAGCAAAGGCGATACCGCAACCATCAACGTCACCGCGCAGGACTATGACAAGAAGCCGATCCAGACCGCCTTCCGCGTGGAGATGAACCGCTGGAACTGGCGCACCGGCGCGGGCCAGTCGGTCATCACATCGCAAGGACAAACCGACGCCTCCGGAAAAGCACAGGTCAAGGTAGCGATTCCCGACTCCGGCGAGTATCGGGTGCGCGTCGTCGCCACAACTCCCGAGAAGCGGGACGTGGAGAGCACGGCATACTTGTGGGCGCCCGGCGTGAGCCCGTGGTGGAACGGCACGACGCAGGAGCGCATACAGATTGTCGCCGACAAGAAGGTCTATCAGCCAGGCGATACCGCGCACGTGTTGATTGTCACCGGCAAGGAGCCGACCTCGGTGCTGGTGACTGCCGAAGGCAGCGGCTTGTACTCCGGACAGGTGTACAAGAGCAACGGCGGCAGCATCGCCGTCGACGTGCCCATCAAGCCTGAGTACGCGCCCAACTTCTATGTGGCCGCAGCCTTCATTCGCGACAACAAGATGTATGAAGGTTCGAAGAGCCTCAGCGTGCCGCCGACCGCCCATCAGCTCAACGTGCAGCTGGTGCCTTCCAAGCCGCAGTATCAGCCGGGCGAAGCCGCCAGTTACACCATCAAGGCCAGCGACGTCAGCGGCAAGCCGATGGTGGCCGACTTCAGCCTGGGCGTGGTCGATGAAGCCATCTATGCCATCAAGCCCGACACAACGGGCTCCATCCTCAATGCGTTTTACGGAAAGGTGTACTCACAGGTCAGCACCGAAAGTTCGCTGACGTACTACTTCAACGGGCAGGCGGGCAAGCGCAAGATGCAGCTGGCCAACGTGCGTCCGTCGAAGGCGATGGCGCAAATGAAGCCGGAGCGGCTGGTGCAGCCGAAAATCCGCAAGGCCTTCCCGGACACGGCGTACTGGGTTGCCGATGTCCGCACCGGCACGAACGGGCAGGCGACGGTGAAATTCGACTATCCCGACGCGATTACCTCGTGGCGCGCCACCACGCGGGGTGTCACCGAGAACACCATGGTCGGCAGTGCGGTGACGAATGCCATCGTGCGCAAGAACATCATGGTCAGGCTGGTGGTGCCGCGCTTCTTCCGCCGCGGCGACGAGGTCACGCTCTCGACGATCGTGCAGAACTATCTGCCTACCGACAAGACCGCGCAAGTCTCGATGACCTTCGAAGGACTGCAGGTGCTCGACGGAGCGCAGCAGAACATCAATGTCCCGACGCGTGGCCTGGTGAAGGTTGACTATCGCGTGAAGGTGCTCGACGTAGACTCGGCGAAGGTTCTCGGCAAGGCGCTTACGGACGTCGAAAGCGATGCCATGGAACTTACTCTGCCGGTCGTGCCTTTCGGCGTGAAGCTGGCCATCTCGAACTCAGGATCGATTGCCGGCGCGGGAACCAGCGACACGTCGCAGTCCGTGGTCTTCCCTGCCGGCGCGGAAGCGGGCACGCGCAAGCTGACGATCAGCGTCATGCCGTCGATAGCAGGCAGTGTGTTCGCGGCATTGGATTATCTGACGTCGTATCCGTACGGCTGCACTGAACAGACGATGTCGAGCTTCCTTCCCGACGTCCTGGTTGCCGATGCCCTGCAGAAGCTCGGGGTCAAGTCGAACATCGATCCCACCACGCTGCACAAGCAGGTGCAGGCCGGACTCGATCGCCTTTACACCTATCAGCATGACGACGGTGGCTGGGGCTGGTGGCAGACCGATGACAGCCATCCCTTCATGACGGCTTATGTGCTGGCGGGATTAAGCCAGGCAAAGGCCGCGGGCTTCGACGTCAAGCAGGACGCCATCGACAAAGGCCGGGCCTGGTTGCTGCCGGAGTTCAACAAGTCGACCAGGGTTCGCACTGATTTGCGCGCCTACATGGCGTATGCGCTGGTGCTGAGCGGCACGGATTCGAATCAGGCGGTGGTCGATTCGGTTTGGACGCAGCGCTCAACTCTTACCGCGTACGGTCAGGCAGTGCTCGGACTGGCAATGCTGCAGATCAACGATGCCCGTGCCAAAGAGTTAACGACGCAATTGGAAGGCAACGCGAAGCAGGACGATTCACAAGCCTGGTGGCCGAGCGAGAACAATTACCTGATGGACTACTACGGCAACACCACGCCGGAGTCGACCGCCTACGCGCTCAAGCTGATCAACCATACCGACGCCAGCAGTCCGCTGATACCGAAGGCTGCCGTCTATCTCGTCAGTCATCGCAGCCAGGGATATTTCTGGGATTCGACCGAACAGACCGCGATGGTCATCTACGGCCTGACCGATTACCTGCAGCGCACGCAGGAGTTGAAGCCGAATTACAGCGTCGATGTGCAAGTGAACGGCAAAAGCGTCGCAACCAAGAAGTTCACCCCTGCCGATGCCATGGCGCCGGCAACGACCGTGACGCTGAACGAGGCGCAGCTTTCGCAGACCGGCAATCAAGTGCGCATCGTGAAGACGGGTGACGGCCGCCTGTACTGGTCCACGCGCGGCGATTACTACTCCAACGAAGCCAAGGTAGTGAACTCCGGCAGCTTTAAGCTGAGCACGGCGCGCCAGTATTACAAGCTCAGTTCGATGCAGAAGGACGGCAAGATCGTGTATCACCTCGACCCGTTGTCCGGGCCAGTGCAGGTTGGCGACACACTGGCGGTCCGCATCACGGTTGGCGGCAACGAGTGGAAGTATCTGATGATTGAAGATCCCATTCCGTCGGGCACCGAATCAATTGCGCGAGACGATTTGTATGAACTCGACGACCAGCCGACATGGTGGGCCCGCTGGTACAGCGATCGCGAATTGCGCGACGATCGCACCACCTTCTTCAACATGTACTTCCCACAGGGGCAGCATGAGTACGTCTATCTGCTGAAGGTGGTCAATCCGGGCATCTTCCGCGTGAGTCCGACCAGCGTGTTGCCGATGTATCAGCCGGAATATCTCTCGACCAGCGAGTCGCTGACGGTGACGGTGAAATGAACGCTAAGCACAGAGGCGCGGCGAAGCTGTGGCTGCTGAACCTGTTCGGCAACGCCGCACTGCTGGCTGCGATTTACTTGCTGCTGATATTGCCGGACGCGCACGGATGGCAGGTTGCCGCCTCGGGCTTGCTGGCGCTCTTCGTCATCTTCTGCGGCGTGTGGCTGCGCGCAGGATCGTTCTCTTACTTTCGCCTGGCGGAGTATCGCGAGCACGCAGCGGTTTGGCAGGCCTTCCGCCATTCCCTGCGGCACCTGATTGCTCTGATGCTATGGGCGATTCCGCTGGCGGCCGTCGAGTGGTGGCTATTCAGCCTGCGCCAATACGCGCCACAATTCGGCGTCTGGTTCTGGCAGAAGTTCTCTGCGCTACGCTTCGGCAATCCCCGGCAGATGTACCGCGCGGCAGACTGGGGGCTGTGGATCGTCATGGCGCTGCTGTTCGCCATCTGGTTGCCAGTGGCCAGCACAGTTGCGGCTGCGGGATTAAAGCCATTGCGAATGGGCCGGTCGTTAAGCGTCCTACGGCACGCTGGCTATTGGGGATGGCTTGTCGTTCTGATGTTGCTCGGCGTCTATCTGCCAAGCAAACTCATCTGGTGGGTTCCCAATCTTTCGACGCTTGCCCGGCAAGCCTGGAGCGCCGGAGGAAGGTTTTTCCTGGCTTATGTCCTGCTTATCTCCGCCTGGGTCGGTTTGTTACTGGTGATAGGCGTACGCGCCGAAAAAGAAGACCCTGAGCCTTTCGTTTGAGGCGCGAGATTTCGGTGTCTCATGGACGTTGCGGCAAGTCATTCCATTACAATTTTGTTAGCCCGATTACCCAGCCTGCGCACCTCGATAAAATACTGGAAAATTACGATGGCAACATAATGGATTGCGAATGAGCCTTAAAGTCAGTTTTCGTGGATATGACAACGTGAGTTCGCGTTTCAGCATCTCACAACCTTCCATAGTTCTGTCCGGCGAACCAATTCTGAGCTGCTCCGGTCTGCCGTTAACTTTGCTGCAATAACCTTCCTTACGCGGAGACGACCCATGGGCTCTAAGAGCTCGGACGCAAGACGGCCCACGCCGGGCGCCGCGCCTCATGAAAAACAATCTACCGACGTAAGCGGTCTATTCAGCGGCGGCGGCGAGCTGGGCGCCCTGATGGCCGCGAAAGACTGGTCGCAGACGCCCCTGGGGCCAGTCGAAAGCTGGCCGCAGAATCTTCGTACCTGCGTGCGCATCGTGCTGACGTCGCGCCAGCCAATGTTTGTCTGGTGGGGCGACGAGCTCATCAACCTCTATAACGACGCCTACAAAAGCATTGTTGGAGGCAAGCATCCCACTGCCCTGGGTCAGCCTGCACGAATGGTGTGGCGGGAAATCTGGGAGCAGATCAGCCCTCGAGCTGAAACCGCTATGCGCGGCAACGAGGGTACCTACGACGAATCCGTCCTGCTCATCATGGAGCGTTACGGCTATCCCGAAGAAACCTACTACACGTTTTCGTATAGCCCGGTTCCGAATGACCAAGGTACGCCTGGCGGCATCATTTGCGCGAACACTGACAATACGCAGCAAATCATAGGCGAGCGACAGATGCAGCTGTTGCGCGATCTGGCTGCGCGCACAGCTGACGCTCGCACCCGTGATGAAGCCTGCCGCCTCAGCGCTGAGAGTCTGGCTTCCAATCCCAAGGACCTTTGTTTCGCATTAATCTATGTTGCTGATGCCGGTAAGACCTCACTTCAACTTGCCGGTAATACAGGAATCGAGGCGGGCTCGGCAGCTGCACCGCAGACCAGCGGACTCGACGACCACTCGGTATGGCCTTTTCGCGAAGCGCTGACGAACAAGATTCGGGTAGTCAACAACACCACGCAACACTTCCCTGACATCTCAGCCCGGGCGTGGGACCATCCGGTGCAATCGGTGGCGGTGCTTCCCCTTGCGCCTTCCGGTCCCAACGGCCGTGCTGGCGTGCTGGTGGTCGGCCTGAATCCGTTCCGGCAATTCGACGACAGCTACAAGGGATTTCTGGCCCTGGTGGCCGGTCAGATTTCCGCCAGCATGGCGAATGCGGCCGCTTATGAGGAAGAGCGGCGGCGCGCCGAAGCCTTGGCTGAACTCGATCGCGCGAAAACAACCTTCTTCAGCAATGTCAGTCACGAATTCCGCACTCCGCTCACGCTGATGCTGGGCCCGCTCGAAGACCTACTCGCCCGCCCGGACACGATCAGTGCGGACCAGACGCACGCCGAGTTACAAGTCGTTCACCGCAACGGACTGCGGCTTCTCAAGCTGGTCAATGCCCTGCTCGACTTCTCCCGCATTGAAGCAGGACGAGTAGAGGCCTGTTATGAACCCATTGACCTGGCAGCCTATACGACGGAATTGGCAAGCGTGTTTCGCTCTGCCATGGAAAAAGCCGGCCTGCGTTACACGGTTACTTGCGGCGACGTCTCGCAGCTGGTCTACGTCGATCGCGAGATGTGGGAGAAGGTCGTACTGAACCTGTTATCCAATGCGCTGAAATTTACCTTGCACGGCGAGGTTGAAGTCGCCGTGCATTCTTCCCCGGAGCATGCGGAACTGACTGTGCGGGATACGGGATCCGGCATTCCGGAGGCGGAACTGTCCCGGGTATTCGAGCGCTTTCATCGGGTGGAAGGAGAGCGCGGGCGCACCCATGAAGGAACCGGCATTGGCCTCGCGCTGGTCGATGAGTTAGTTCGGCTGCACGGCGGAACGGTGAAGGTAAAGAGTCGGGTCGGCGAAGGCACCACATTCACCGTTTGCATTCCCCGCGGCAGCGCCCACTTGCCCTCAGAGCGGATTGCGCATGGCCGCGCATCACGAGCGATCACGGCGCAAACTTCTCCCTACGTGCAAGAGGCGCTACGCTGGCTGCCGGACTCCGGAGTCGATTCGCAAGCGACGGTTGAGCGCGACTCAGGCAACGAGGATCTTACCGGCTTATTCGCCGACCAGCCTGCCGGCGAACAGACGCCCTCAGGGCGAGTTCTGCTGGTGGACGACAATCTCGACATGCGGGAGTACGTGCAGCGCCTGCTGGCGCGCAACTACACGGTGATTCCGGCGCGAGATGGGCAGGAAGCTCTGGAGCTGGCACGCGCCAATCCTCCGGACTTGGTGCTGACCGACGTGATGATGCCGCGCATGGACGGCTTTCAGCTGCTGAAGGCCTTACGCGAAGACCCGCGAACACAATTGCTGCCGGTGATCATGCTGTCGGCGCGCGCTGGCGAGGAATCGCGGGTGGAAGGCCTGGAGGCAGGCGCCGACGACTATCTGGTAAAGCCCTTCACGGCGCGCGAACTGATGGCCCGCGTGGGCGCTCACCTATCGATGAAGAAGATGCGCGAGGAGTTCCGGCACCGGGAACAAAAGGAACAACGGCGGGCGGAAGCAGCCGAGACCCAATACCAGCGAATCCTGGAAAGCATCTCGGACGGATTCCTGTTTGTCGACTCGGATTGGACGATACGGCATTGCAACACGGTCTATGCAACCTATGCGCGCAGCAGCAAGAGCGACCTGATTGGAAAGAATCTCTGGGAGCAGTTCCCCGAGACCGCCGGCACGCGATTTGGAGAGCAATATCGCGACGCCATGCTGAACCAGAAAGAAACCGAGATCGAAGACTATTACGAACCTCTGGATGCGTGGTTCCGCGTGCATCTGTATCCCACCGCCGACGGTCTCGCCATGTTTGTGTCCGATGTGACTGCGCAACGGCGGCAGCGTCAGGCATTGCTGGTCTCGGAGAAGCTGGCGGCAGCCGGACGCCTGGCCAGCACGGTCGCTCACGAAATCAACAATCCACTGGAGTCCGTCGTCAATCTGTTGTACCTGGCTCGCCGAGCTACGGTGGCGGAACAGCGGGAGCAATACCTGGATTATGCTGAACGCGAGATCAATCGCGTCTCTCACATCGCGCGACAGACCCTGGGTTTCTACCGCGAGACGTCGCACTTGACGCGTATTCCGGTCGCTTCCGTAGTCGAGACCCTGTTGCAGGTTTATCAGGGCAAACTGAAGTCGAAGAACATAACGGTCGATACCCTGGTTGACGAAGACTTGCAAATTACAGCGCGCAGTGGAGAGTTGAATCAGGTGCTGTCAAACCTGATTACCAACGCCATGGACGCCTGCAGCCCCGGTGGCCGCATCATCGTCAAGGCTAGAGAGGCTTCCACCAGCGACGGTGATCACGAAGTTGAGATTTCAGTTATCGACAATGGCGCCGGCATACGACCGGAAGATATGGAACGTATCTTTGAGCCCTTCTTTACCACCAAGAAAGATGTCGGTACAGGGCTGGGATTGTGGGTGGTGAAACAGATCGTGGAAGGCAGCAGCGGCAGCGTCAGGATTGAATCCAGGACCGATGCTGATGAGCATGGAACCATGGTCGTCTTGTCGTTGCCCGAGCTGGAAGAGACAAAGGCAAGAACAGCGTCTCCGACCACCTCCGCAGCATGAGATTTAGCCGCGCGAATCGACCCACAAGTTTTCCGACGCAAACAAGTATACGACGGGGGGACAGCCTATTTTCTGCGCCACATCGTGCCTGCCGCCCTGTCAGGCTTCCGCAGTCATTTCCTGTGTGAAATTTCGTTACGAAGCCGCGCCTCCCGTTCGCGAAGTTCGGGGGTGAGATTGTCGCCGAAATCCTCGGTTTCAAAGACCCTCCGGATTTCTACTTCCGTACCGTTCTCAAACGGGGCACGCTTCAACCAGGCAATCGCCTCATCCATCGACGTCACCTTCCACAACCAGAAGCCACCGACCAGTTCCTTGGTCTCGGCGAACGGACCGTCGGTTACGATGCGCTCGTCGCCGGAAAACTTAACGCGGACGCCTTTCGAACTGTCCCGCAACCCTTCCCCACCCACCATGATTCCAGCCTCCGCCAATTCCTCGTTGAACTTGCCCATGGCTGTGAGCATTTCCCGACTGGGCAGAACTCCCGCTTCGCTTTCCTTGTTCGCCTTGACGATGACCATTACGCGCATTGTGACTCTCCTTAGTAGTGTCGGGGGTGTTAACCGACTTTGCGGCCGCTGTAATTACCGTTCAATAGCTCTTGCACCAGTACGACGGATGAGTTTCGCGAAATCGACATTCGAGCAAACTTTTCTTGCATACCCCGCAGGGCTTTGACGTGGAGTTAGACGCGCCACCCTTGAGGAAGTCTGTCCGGGCGGGTTACGTTTCCAGAGTGTAGCGTGCTGCGGCCACGCGATACATTCGCCGCCACACCAGGCGGTTGATGGTGACCACGACCATCGCCATGACAATGGTCGAACCGAGCAACAGCGCGAAGTTGCCCGACTCGGTAGCACGCGATATCGTCGCTCCCAAACCGATCGTCGAGTACGTTTTGTCCTTCAGGCGGAAGTACTCGGCCAGAATTGTCGCATTCCACGCTCCACCGGACGCCGTCACCATGCCCGTGACCAGGTAGGGGAAGATGCCCGGCAGAATGAGTGTGCGCCAACGCTGAGCGCTGGTGAACTTGAAGAGCGAGGAGGCTTCCTTCAGGTCGGTCGGAATTGCCATTGCCCCGGCAATCACGTTGAACAAGATGTACCACTGTGTCCCCAGCAGAAGGAGAAGGATGGAGCCGATGCCCAGTCCCCCGCCAACGCGAATCAGCATCAACAGTACGATGGGGAACAGCGCGGTTGCGGGAACCGAAGCAGCGATTTGCGCCAACGGCTGCGCAATCCGAGCCAGTTTGGGGCTGAAGCCGATGGCCACACCGACGGGAATCGTCCATAGCGCACCGATGAGTAGCGCGGCCACTACTCTGCCGAAGGTCGCTCCCGCGCCCTCAAATATCTGCCGGAGGTCGCTGCGGTTCAGCTCCATCAGCATGCCGACGGTTCTCACCATGGCATAGAACACCGCCAACACAGCCAATGCAGCGATTGTTCTTCCCAACCAGACCTTCCACGCCGCTGGAGCCGCTTCCGCATGCTCCTCGCCAGCCCCGTGGGCAAAGCGCAGGTTAAGCCGCTCGCGTAGTGGGCGAAAGACGCGCTGACGAAGTCGAACCAGTAGCCGCGAATGCTGCACCAGATTAAGAAACCACGACGTTGGCGCGTCCGTGCTTTCCACCTGCTCCATCTTGAATTTCTCGGCCCACGCAATGATCGGCCGCCATACGATCTGATCGACCAGCACAATTACGGCAACCATGGTGCCGACGCCCCAGAGAATGGCCTGGCTGTCGCCGGCATTGGCAGCCGTCTGCAAATAAGAGCCCAGGCCGGGCAGCCGAAAATCTTTCGACCCCAGCACGAACATCTCGCAGACCATCAGCATGAACCAGCCACCCGCGACGGACATCATCGAGTTCCACACTAGCCCGATGGCCGCGTAGGGCAGCTCGTATTGCGTGAATCGCTGGTACCAGCTGAAGCGATAGATCTTCCCCGCCTCGCGCATCTCCCGCGGAATGCTCTTCAGCGAGGAGTAAAAGCTGAAGGCCATATTCCACACCTGCCCGGTAAAGATGAGCAGGATGGCGCCCATCTCAACGCCGATCTGGTGATGTGGAAAGAGCGCCACCATCGCCAGCATGACGCCGGGCAAAAAGCTGAGCACCGGAATCGACTGCAGGATATCGAGCAACGGAATCATGATCCGTTCCGCTCGCGGGTTATAAGCGGCAACGTAGCCGTAAACCAGCGTAAACGCCAGCGAGAGAACGTAGGCGATCATGATGCGCAGCAGTGAATAGGCAGCGTAGAGCGGAAGATGCGAAGGATCGCGTGAAATCTCAACGTGGGGATTGAATGGTCCGAACCAGGTGCGCGCCAGCACCAGGATGGCGTAGAAAACCGACAGGCCGGCGGCAAATAGAAAGAAGTCTGTGACTACCGACCAGGTCTGCGCCGGCAGCAGCGACCAGGGACCTTTGCCCAGAATGCGGACTGGCTGCCAATTCGAGCGCGCCATCAGGCCTCTGCCACGGCCGGCAGCACGTCGGCATCCTCGCGGTGAAACAGCCGTCCCTTCTCCGAATCGTAGTCGAAGATCTCGGCGTAGCGGCCCCAGTTCAGTGCGGTCTGGAACTGACGTTCGACTTCATCCGCGCTGAAATGCTCGTCCAGAATGTCCCGGAAGAACTCCTCGCCGATGGCGTGATCGCGCTTGGCATGCAGCGTGTTCTCGATGAGCCGGAGAATCGCGATATTCTTCAGTGCCGCCTCGCGGAACAGCAACTTCTGCGTCTGGATGTCGGCTTCGGCAAAGCTCCGGCCCTCGGGTGTGATTTCCACATCGCCCTCGCGCAGGACGGCAAAACCAAGCAATTCCGCTGCCTCAACGATGGGAAGCAAATCATCGACATCCATCGAGAGCTCATCCGCCAACTTGTAAAGATCATCGCGTCCGCTGCGGTCGGACAGCAACTCCAGGAAGCCGGCAATGCCTCCCGGCCGCGCGTGCGGCAGCATCTGAAACTTGCTGCGTTCACGCGTGCGACCATCTGCCGACGCTGCGGACGCCTTGCCGGGAACGGCAGCTTCTTCCTGGGGACGGGTCAATGTCTTGTAAATGTAGTCAACGTAGGCCAGGAAACGCGGCGACTTGCGATCGCGATATTGCGGAATGTCGATCTCGAAGTCGGAGCGGATTCGCGCCGGGTTGCGGCCCAACACGATCACCCGGTCCGCCAGCAACACTGCCTCTTCAATATTGTGGGTCACGATGAAGATGGCTTTCGTCGGCATCTTCTTGTTCATCCACAGCTCCAGCAGTTCGGAACGCAGGTTTTCGGCCGTCAGCACATCGAGCGCCGAGAACGGCTCATCCATGAACAGCACTTCGGGTTCGACAACCAGCGCTCGCGCGAAGCCAACCCGCTGCTTCATGCCGCCGGAAAGTTCTTTGGGATATGCCGTCTCGAAGCCGTCGAGACCAACCGTGTCGATCATCTTCAAAGCGCGTTTGTGCCGCTCGATGGCGCCGGCGCCGCGCGCCACCAGCGGGGCCTCGACGTTCTCCAGAACGGTCAACCAGGGAAACAGCGCGAAGCTCTGAAAGACAATGGAGACATTCGGAATTTGTCCGTCCATCATCTTGCCGTGCCAAAGCACGTGCCCCGACGAGGGTTTGGATAAACCGGTCAGCATGCGCAGCAGAGTGGATTTGCCTGACCCCGAAGGTCCCAGCAATCCGACGATTTTTCCCGGACACACGTCGAGGTCGGTGGGCGCGATAACTTCGATACGATTCCCGTCCGGTTGAGGGTAGTACTTCTCAACCGCGCGGGCCTGAATGATGGCCTCAGCCAAGCTTTTCTCCCTAAGTTAGCTTACCCAGTCTAGGTGTACTTGCGGCGACGAACAACGCGCAAGCTCCCAATTATTGTGAAAGGACCATGAATTCTGGCAAATGCGGGGGGCCCGTGAGGGCGGCACTACGCGATTGTGTTCAGCTTCTTATCGTTCTCCGAGCCGGGTGAGATCGACGGGACGTCTCCGGCGCACTCGACGTGGGCTGACTCCGGAACGGGCGGTACTGCGGCTAGTCGGCCTCCGCGCCACGATCCGGCGTGGCGACGTTGCTGGTAGTCGTACTCAAACCAGGCAACAACTCCAGCGGCAATTCCGAGGACAATCCATTTCATCCGACGGCACCTGCATGGTTATGATGCGCTACCGCTCCGCAGTGCTGCCGCCCGTTGCAAGCGATAAGAGCTTTGATCCGCTATTGCGCGCGACCGAGGCGTCTTGCAGCGCCAGGTTCACCTCCAGCACGTTCACCCGCGGCTCTCCCAGAAAGCCCAGCTGCCGGCGAGAAGTGTACTGCTGGATGACCGCTCGCACCTGCTCGGGACTCATTCCGCGTTCGTGGGCAATGCGGGGTACCTGAAATTCTGCAGCGGCCGGAGTAATCTCCGGGTCCAGGCCTGACGCCGAAGTGGTCACCAGATCGATGGGGACGCGCTGATTTGGATTTTCAGCCTGTAACCGGGCGACATCGCCATTGACGCGGTCGACGAGCTTCTGGTTCGTTGACGCAAGGTTTGTGCCGCCGGAATTCTGCGCATCGTATCCGTTGCCCGCGGCCGAAGGTCGCGAATGCAGGTACCCCGGACCGCTGAATTGCTGGCCAATGATCCGCGAGCCAATGACGTCGCTACCACGCGAGATCAGCTGCCCGTTGGCCTTGTCGCGAAAGAAGAGTTGCGCCAGCCCGGTCACCACCAGGGGATAAACCAGGCCAAGCAACACCGTGGTCACGAGCGTCATGAGGATTGCGGTTTTGAGATTTTGCTTCATGTTGTTACCTGTTCGAACTTCCTATTCGCTAGGGCTTTTAGCTTTGAGCCTCTGGCCCTTAGCAGCGTATGAAACGAGATCTTGATTGCTAAAAGCTAAGAGCTAAAAGCCAATAGCTTCCTATGCCAGGCCCACTCTCGTAATTAGCATGTCGATCAGCTTTATGCCGATGAACGGCACGATGATTCCTCCAGCGCCGTATACCCACAAGTTGCGGCGCAGCAGAGCGGCTGCGCTCAGAGGACGATATTTCACGCCGCGCAGAGCCAGCGGAATCAGCGCGATGATAATCACCGCGTTGAAGATGACGGCCGACAGAATCGCGGACTGCGGCGTCTTCAGGTGCATGATGTTGAGCGCGTTCAGCACCGGAAATGTTCCCGCGAACATTGCCGGAATGATGGCGAAGTATTTCGCCACATCGTTGGCGATGGAGAACGTCGTCAGCGAGCCGCGCGTCATCAGCAACTGCTTGCCGATGGCGACTACCTCAATCAGCTTGGTCGGATTGGAATCGAGATCGACCATGTTACCGGCCTCTTTGGCGGCCTGAGTTCCGGTGTTCATGGCTACACCAACGTCGGCCTGCGCCAGCGCCGGAGCGTCGTTGGTTCCGTCGCCCGTCATGGCGACCAGCTTGCCTTGCGCCTGTTCGCGGCGGATTAGGTCCATCTTGTCTTTCGGGGTTGCTTCCGCCAGGAAGTCATCAACACCTGCTTCGTGCGCAATGGCCGCGGCGGTCAGCGGGTTGTCTCCGGTGATCATCACCGTCTTGATGCCGATGGCCCGCAGCTGATCAAAGCGATCGCGCATGCCGCCCTTGACGATGTCCTTCAGATGAATCACTCCGAGGGCGCGACTCTTGTCAGCCACAACGAGAGGCGTACCACCCGAACGTGCGATCTGTTCGACGGAAGCCTGAACCTCCGCCGGCATCGCGTTGCCGTTGGTTGTCAGGTAACGAGTGATCGCGTCGACCGCACCCTTACGAATCTGGTGGCCGTTCATGTTCACGCCGGACATGCGCGTCTGAGCGGTGAACGGAACGAATTCCATGTCGTGTGAGCTCAGCTCCCTGCCGCGCAGGCCGTACTTCTCTTTCGCCAGCACGACAATCGAGCGACCCTCAGGAGTTTCGTCCGCCAGCGAAGAGAGTTGAGCCGCGTCCGCCATTTCGCTTTCACTGACGCCCGGTGCTGGAATGAACGATGCTGCCTGCCGATTGCCGAGTGTGATGGTTCCAGTTTTATCCAGCAGCAGAGTGTCGACATCACCTGCGGCTTCCACCGCGCGGCCAGACATCGCCAGCACGTTGTGCTGTATCAGGCGGTCCATGCCGGCGATACCGATGGCCGACAGCAAGCCGCCGATCGTCGTCGGAATGAGGCACACCAGCAGCGAAACCAGCACGAACACGGTCTGTGGCGAACCGGAGTAGATGGCGAACGGCTGCAGAGTCACCACCGCCAATAAGAAGATGATGGTCAGCCCCGCCAGAAGAATATTGAGTGCAATCTCGTTTGGGGTTTTCTGCCGCTCGGCGCCTTCCACCAGGGCGATCATGCGATCGAGGAATGTCTCGCCCGGATTCGACGTGACCTTCACCCGGATCTCATCGGAAAGAACGCGCGTGCCCCCGGTAACCGCCGAGCGGTCGCCTCCGGCTTCGCGAATCACTGGCGCAGACTCGCCCGTGATCGCCGACTCATCCACGGACGCGACGCCTTCGATGATCTCGCCATCCGACGGAACAAGTTCGCCGGCCGAAACGACGACGACATCGCCGGCACGGAGTTCTGAGCTGGCAATCTTTTCGATCCGACCGTCTTGACCTTCGCGGCTCGCAATGGTCTCCGAGCGTGCTTTGCGCAAGGTGTCGGCCTGCGCCTTACCGCGCCCCTCGGCCATGGCTTCGGCGAAATTCGCGAACAACACGGTAAACCACAGCCAAAGCGTGATCTGGAGATTGAACAGGAACGCGCTGCCACCGCGGAAAAGCAGCACCGTGGTAATCACGCTGCCAATTTCGACCACGAACATGACCGGGTTGCCGGCCATGTGGCGGGGATCGAGTTTCACGAAGGCGTCCAGTACGGCTCGCCCGACGATCTTTCCCTGCCATATCGCTTTCTTACCGCTATTGCTTGCCATGTCTGCTTTCCTAGAACGTCTTGCCCGCCGCCATCAGCAGGTGCTCAAGAATGGGCCCCAGGCTGAGTGCGGGGAAAAATGTGAGCGCACCGACGATGATGATCACGCCCATTAAAAGCACGCTGAACAGCGGCGTGGTAACCGGAAACGTGCCTAGCGACGGCGGTACGTATTTTTTTTGCGCCAGATTTCCGGCAATCGCCAGCATCGGGATGATCATGAAGAAACGCCCGATCAGCATGTCGAAGGCGATGGTGGTGTCGTACCAGGGCGTGTTGACGGTCAGGCCCGCAAAGGCCGATCCGTTATTTCCCGCTCCGGACACGTACGCGTACAGCATCTGTGTAAGCCCGTGCGGACCGGGATTGCTGATACCCGAAGTCCCGAAGGGATGCACTGCGCTGATGCCGGTGAACGCCAGGATGACCAGCGGAAACACCAGCGCCACCAGCATGGCCATCTTCACGTCGAAGGCTTCGATCTTCTTGCCCAGATATTCCGGTGTGCGACCGACCATGAGTCCGGCGATGAAGACTGCCAGCACCACATAAATGAGAATGCCGTACATGCCCGCGCCGACGCCGCCGAAGATGACTTCGCTGAGCATGATGTTAACCAGCGGCACCATGCCTCCCAGCGGCGTGAACGAATCATGCCAGGCGTTGATCGCGCCGCAGCTTGCATCCGTGGTCACGGTGGCGAAGAGCGCCGAGTTGGCGATGCCGAAGCGTACCTCTTTGCCTTCCATGTTGCCGCCTGCCTGCGTCGCGCTCACATGTTGATCGACGCCGTGCAGCAGCGGATTACCGCGGGCCTCCGCCGAATACGCAACCAGCACGCCGACAAGGAACAGCGTCGCCATCGCTCCCCATATTGCCCAGCCATGGGCCTGCGAGCCGGTCATCCGTCCCAGCGTGTAGGTGAGGCCGGCCGAGACGGCGAAAATGGAAAACAGTTCAATCAGGTTGGTCAGCGGCGTGGGATTCTCGAACGGATGGGAGCTATTTGCGTTGAAGAAGCCACCGCCGTTGGTACCCCACTCCTTGATAATCTCCTGCGACGCAACCGGGCCCTGCGCGATGGTTTGCGTGGTGATGGTGTCCATCACGGGCTTTCCGCCGGCATCCACCGCGGGCTTGCCATCGGCATTGACGTGCTGCACGTGCTGGGGCTCGACCAGTTTCACCGTGTCGTAAGGCTTCAGATTCTGCACCACGCCCTGCGACACCAGCAGCAGGGCGCCGACAATCGAAAACGGGAGCAGCACCCACAGGCAGGAGCGCACCATGTCGACCCAGAAATTGCCGATGGTCTGCATCTGACGGCGCGCGATGCCGCGGATAAAGGCGATGGCCAGCGCAATGCCTGTCGCCGCCGAGATGAAGTTATGAAAGGCGAGCCCGGCCATCTGGGTGAAGTAGCTCATGGTCGTCTCGCCCGAGTAAGCCTGCCAATTGGTATTGGTGGTGAAGGACGCGGCGGTGTTGAATGCCAGGTGTTCCGGCATCACTCCCGCGAACTTCTGCGGATTGAACGGCAAATGCAGCTGAATGCGCTGAATCAGGTACAGCAAGAGCATGGAGACGACGCTGAACAGCAACATCGCAACCGCATACTCCGTCCAACGCATCTCGTGGCTCTCGTCAACACCGGTCAGGCGATAGATAAGCCTTTCGACCGGACGCACCACGGGATCAAGAAACGTCCGCTCCCGGCTGAAGACGCGCGCCATGAAGACACCGAGCGGTTTGGTGACCGCCAGGATCAGCGCGAGAAAGAATATGATTTGAAACCAGCCATTGGGTGTCATCAGAATTTCTCCGGCCGCAGCAGCGCGTAGAAGAGATACAGTATGGTTCCCGCGCAGATAACCAGCATGATGATGGATTCGGTCTGCATGGCTCTCCTACTTAATCCGGTCGCAGAAGCGTACGTACGCCAGCGACAGCGCGAAGAAAACGATGGTGATTGCGACAAATAAAGCGTCTTGCATTGCGTTACTCCAGTTCCCGTTACCTAGAACATCACCAGAATCGCTCCGGTCATACGGTTCTCACTCTTTACCAGGTCCGGGGACCATCCCGGCACCACCGATCCTGGGCGCTCCTGTGTTTCCTCCCGGCGGAGTTACGCCTCCCGGCCCGGAGAAGTACGGTACGTTCGCGGCGCGGTGGTTGTACTCCATGCGGAAGGTAATGTACTGGCTCGGCATGTAATCGACCGTAGCCGAGACGTCCCAGGCTTTATAGGGATCGCCGGGATTTTCCGTGAAGTACGGCGTGCCTGAGGCCGCTGTCGCGCCATTGATTGGCGGTAACAACACCAAATAACGGCCCGGGTTGTTAATCTGCCCGCCGCCCAGCGTCAGCGCATAAAGGTCTTTGTGGAACCACAGGCGGTTGTAAATCATGTAGCCGAGGAAGCTCTGCTTGGGTCCTTTGGCGGAATCGCCCGCGCAGCTGACACCGCCACCGTGCTCGCAGCCCATATCGCCTGTCAGCGAGAACGCGGCCATATCCATGAAGCGATCGGGGTTCTGGTAGTACTTCACCTGGATGCTGTCGTCGGTGTGATAGCGAACACGATTGGGAATTCCCAGAGCGTCCTCGCCCAGAGCGTATTGATTGCCCACGAAAGAAAACCAGCCGTTCGGGCGCCACAGGATCTGACCGCCGACGCCGGGCCGATTGTTGAACCGTCCATAGGACTGCCAGCCATTGATGAGCCAAGGTTCGATCTTCAGGTGCTCGCTTAGGTAGATCTGGGCGCGCATGCCATTGAAGAACCATGGCGTGTTCGACGATACATACGAAGGCTGATAGGCCCAATTGTCGAAGTTGTAGTAGCTAAAGAGGCCGATATAGGACATGAAAATTCCGGCCTCGACGTTTACTCCATCCAGAACGTTGAAGTGATATCCGCCATACGCCTCGGAAACGTAGCGGTAGGCATCGGCGAGTTGCCACTGACCGCGCGCCGGGCTGGCATCGTTGCGAGGCGTTGTGGTGGAGTACATGCCGAACTGCGTCATCAGACGGGCGATCACGTTGCCATAGTGAAAGTCACCGCCGACGCCCAACTGCGTCACTTGAAATTCGTTGGCCCGGAAGATCTCACTCGAGCCGCCGATCGTGTCGTCCTGGGGATGATTGAAGTCGTAGACGTAGTCCACATCGGCGCGGATTTCTGGAGTGAAGAACGAATTTTGGAACGGAATGTCTTTAACGCGACTGTTGCCGTTCAGCCAGGAGAAATCAGCGAAAGCGAATGGCTCAGGCTTTGATGGTTTCGCTTTTTCCGCCAGCGCTGACTGCGGATCCACAGGAGCTGGACCTTGTTCTACGACGGAATGCGGAGGCGTAGAGATAGCTCCGTCGGCTGTCGGAGGTTGTGCCGCACGGCTTTGAAGCTCCTGCTCCAACTGATCGATCTTCTTCTGCATTGCCTCCAACTGCTTGGCAACGGCCGGCGGAATGGATGAATCAGAGGAAGCGGATTGCTGGGTGGAGGAAGTTGTGTCCGGCGATTGTGCTTTGGCGATCCCCGATGTGACTGCAAGCGCGACCAGCAGAATGGCTGCGGAACGTGTATGCGCCGCGAGAAAGTCCTCCATTTGCTTTTCCAGATGAACGAAAAAGCGGCGGCCACACGCAGAGTCAACAACCTGTGCTTGCGGCAACTTGCGAACAGATACCGGCTTCTGATTGCGATTCGGCTTTTTCATGGAAAGTGAACACCCCACAAAGAAGATCGTGAAGAACACAACGCTAATTGCGCAGACCAGCAGAAAGAAGACCGTCATAACTCCCTTTCGCGCGCAGCACTGCGCGTGCTCGCCGTAGTTCATTGGAGCATTGAGGGCGTAAGCCCCGGCTAAAGAGTCTGTAAGTTTTTCGTAAGTGCGGAGCGGACCGAAACAGGAGGGCTTAAAGCAAAACGGCGAACCAGCTCGACCCGATTCGTTTCTTTGTATTAAGAATAGGTGAAATTCTCAGGCTGGAAGTTCCTCTGACGACGGGAAGTGATGCTGTTGCCGGCCTACGGTGCCATCGTATTTCTTGGTGACCTTGAACAATTCCATTCTGCCGTCGGCGGCCAGCACTTTGCAGCGCTCACGCAGGGCCTGCATCTCCGCGGAAGTCATCGGCTGGAAGCCGCGTGCGATCTGCAGGTTTTGCTGTAAGACTTCCATGGACTCGACGCCGCTAATGGTGGCGGCGACCGGCAGACTCATGGCATAGCGAAGCGCCTCGTTGGGCGTCGCCGCGCCGTTGATAATGATCTCGCCGCTGCCACCCATGCTCTTCATGCCGAGCACGGCGATACCCTGTTTCTGGGCCTCCGGTAGTACGTTCTTCTCGAAACTGCGAAATGTCGCATCCAGGCAATTGAGCGGCATCTGTACGGTGTCGAATGGGAAGCCGTGAGACAACATTCGCAAGTGGATGCTGGGATCTTTGTGTCCAGTGAAACCGATCGCCCGCACCTTCCCCTGCTGTTTGGCCTCTACCAGCGCCTCGGCTGCGCCACCGGAAGCAAAAATCATGTCGGGATCGTTCTCATAAATCACTTCATGAATCTGCCAAAGATCAAGGTGATCGGTCTGCAGGCGGCGCAATGACATCTCCAACTGTTGCATAGCGACGTCTTTGCCCCGCCCATGGGTACAAACTTTCGACATCACGACAGCCTTATCGCGCTTGCCTTTCAGCGCCGTGCCCACCACCTCTTCACTGTGTCCATCGTGGTAGTCCCAGGCGTTGTCGAAGAAGTTGACCCCGGCATCCATCGCTACGGAGACAATCTCGTTCGCCTCTTTCTGATCTCTCGTCGAGCCCAGGTGATAGCCACCTAGCGCCATGGCGGAGACCTGAATGCCTGTGCGCCCCAGCGTTCGATGAGGAACCAGCTCGCTGTTCCCACCCGCTGCGCCCTCGCTGCTTGCCTGTACCTGTGCCATAGCTAAACGTTCTGCGACGGTTGAAGCCCCCAGGACCGCCGCCCCCTTCAAGAACTTGCGGCGGCCCGAGTCGTGATTGTGCTGCATGGAGTCATTGCCCTCACGAAACCTTGGGGAACGGATGTCCCGTATTCTTTGTCGCCTGCACCATTTCCTTCACTTCGACCGCCTGCATATCGAGTGGAAACTCGTGGGCCAGCCGCGCCTCGGGGTTGTCGAACTTCAGCGAGAGCTTGTACAGCTCGAAGCGGCCGTCACTGGCCTCGGGCTTCACCCGCTCGCGCAGCACCTGCATCTCCTGCGGCGACATCGGTTGAAATCCCTGGGCAACCGCCAGGTTCTGATGCAAAACGTCCAGACTTTCCATTCCCGTAATCGTGGTGGTCACCGGAAGGCTCATGGCGTAGCGCAGCGCTTCCTGCGCGGTGATGACGCCTCCCTTCACCGGCTCGCCATGTCCGTTGATAGGCTTCATTCCCAGCGCGGCAATGCCACGCTTGTTCAACTCCGGCAAGACCTGGGTTTCGAAACTGTGAAACTGTGAGTCGAAGGCATTGAGCGGCATCTGAACCGAATCGAATTCGAAGCCGATGTTCAGCATCTTGAGGTGAATGTGTGGATCCTTGTGGCCAGTGAATCCGACGAACCGCACCTTGCCCTGCTCTTTAGCTTTACGCAACGCTTCGGCTGCGCCGTTAGGGCGAATGAACAAGTCAGGATCGTTGTCGAAGGAGACACCGTGGATCTGCCACAGGTCGAGATGATCGGTTTGCAGGCGGCGCAGCGATTGTTCCAGCATCTGCATGGCGAGCGCTGATTCCCGCCCGTGGGTGCAGACCTTCGTCATCAGGAAAACCTTGTCGCGGCGCCCTTTCAGACCGGCGCCCATCCAAATTTCCGACTTGCCGCGGTGGTATTCCCAGCAGTTGTCGAAGAACGTAACGCCGCCGTCGATGGCTTCCTGCACAATGCGCACCGCGGTCTGCTCGTCAGCCGCGTCGCCCAGGTGATGGCCGCCAAGACCCAGAGCTGAGATCTTGGCATCGGTTTTTCCGAATTGGCGAAGAGGAATGTTGCCGCTGGATTGTGTCATCTACCGGACTCGTCGCGCAGAGAGATAAACCTGCACTTGAGCGATAGATGCGTACTTCTTGCCGAGGGATGACAGCGGCAGGCGCAGCACGGGGTTTCGGTAACGCCAATCCGTGCGAGCGATTCTGGTTCTGCGGTTGAGAGAACCCGGACCCGGCGGGGTTTCCGCTTCTGTTGTCTACGGCTTCGCGACTTGAAGATTATTCGTCACGGAGAGCGCATCACTTACCTGGTTGGCGCGCATACCGCAGAGGCCTTTGTCCGTTTCATTGTTGACAACACCAACCAGTGTCACCCTGCCATTCTTGACGATGATGCGAATCGGCGCGTTCGGCATGTTGGAATACTTGAACAGAGGTCCATACTCGTAGATGGCCTGCCGAACCTGCTCGCGAATCCGCATGTCGATGCCCCCGGGCGGCAGGATTTCAATGTTGTTGACGACCTTGTCCACCCCTTCAATCTTCTTCACCGCCGCTCCGGCATCCGGCTTCAGGCTCTGGCGGAGTACCTGCCCTTCCAGAATCACGGTCCGGCCTTGCAAGCCGGAAGCCGAGGTTGTCATAGACCCCGTAGTACGGCAGCATCAGGATCGCGTGGACGACCTTCTTGGCGATGGCCTGCTCCGCCTCGGGCGAGAGCGCCTGGCTCTGCATTTGATCTTGCCCGGCGGGCTGAGGAGTGGTGACCGTCTGGTCCGCAGGCGGCTGCGCCGACTGGGCCATGATCCCTGTCACGAACAGACAACCCAGGACGGCGACCGCGATTGCTGCGCAGATTTTCCGCATGAAGGCTCCTATGAGTATTGAAACTTTACACCGGGAGGGGCAATCGTGCACGCGCAGGGGGCTTTGGCTGCGGCCCATGAATCGCGCCAAACGCCGATCCGCCCTGCTGATTGCGGCGCAACGCCTGGATAATTTGCTCCCAATTCAGACCTGAAAATGATTTAATGGCTCTCCGAATCCAAAGCAACTGGGCCGCTTCTCCTAAATGGATACCGTTCCGCGTTTCTACAATAGAATCTTGCGGTTTGCCTGCCTTGGCGCGTGCGTTGCGGTTCTTGCGGGCTCTTCGATCTCCTGGGCCCAGGAAGCATCCCCGGAACCGGAGCTGTTGACCATCGATCAGGCGGTGAAGACTGCCCTCGCCAACAATCTATATCTGAAGATCGTCACCCTTGACCTCGACGTGTCAAAAGACAAGGTAGCGGCTGCCAAGACGCACCGTCTGCCCGCCTTTAACATCTACACCTTTGGATCGCAGCTGCTTTCACCTATCAGCTTTCAGGTTCCTGCAGGGCAATTCGGCACCTATCCAGGTATCGGCCCCATTCCCGCCGTCAATACCAACATCACGACACCCAGCCAGCCGACCGCCTACATCTTCGGCACCATCTCGCAGCCGCTGCTGACACTGCACAAAATCAACCTGCACGTGCACGGCGAAGAACTCTCGCTGGAGCAGACGGTGCAACAGGTACGTGAGCAGCGCAATACCATCGTCGACGACGTCAAGCAGGCCTATTACTCCATCGTGGAAATCGACAACGTCATCAGCGCGACCCAGGCGAGCATTAAGCAATACGAGGAACTGGACCGCATCACGCAGGAGTACATCACCGAGAAGGTCGCCCTGGAATCGGATCTGCTGGAAGTGAAGGCCAAGCTGGCCGATCAGAAGCTGCAGCTGTTGCAGGCGCAGGACAAGGAGCAGACGGCGAAAGAGACCTTGAACAACCTGCTGGGACGCGATCTTGAGATCGACTTCACCGTCTCGGAGGACAAGACGCTATCGCCGATCGAACAGGACCTAAAAGCTGCCCAGGACACGGCGATGGCCAAGAATCCCACGGTGAAAGAAGCGGAGATCAAGATTGACCAGGCGGAAAACGTGCGGCGGCTGGCAAAGTCGGAGTACATGCCGGACGTTGGAGCCTCGTTTCATTATCTGTCTCCTTTCGGCGTGAACTTTGTGCCCACCAACGTCATGGCGGTGGGTATCGAGCTGAACTGGGAGCCGTTCGATTGGGGCAGGCGTCGCGATACGGTCAACGAGAAGACGGTTCAGGTGGAACAAAGCAAACTGAACCTTTCGCAGACCAAAGCCAATGTCCTGGTAGACGTGAACAAGGAATTCCGCGCGCTACAAGAAGCGCGGATGGCTGTGGATGTCGCCAGCGCGCAGCAGGACGCCGCCAACATGAAGCTGCGCGAAGTGACCGACAAGTACGGCCAGAAGACCGCGTTGCTGCGTGACGTATTGCAGCAACAGGCGGCGGTGTCGAAAGCCAACTCCGATTACAACGAGGCGATTGCCACCTATTGGACGGCCAAGGCCAATTTCGATAAAGCGATTGGCGAGGATTAAACGATGAAGACGCGTAGCAGCCGAACGTTCTGGATGACCGCCGGTGCTCTGGCGAGTGTGGCCGCCATCGCCATTACGCAGGCTGGCTGCGAGAAGGCGGCGCCGGACAATCCAATCGTGCCTGTCCGCACGGCCGTGGTAAGTACCATCGATACCGGCTCGACCAACGTCTATTCGGCGAACATCCAGCCGTACCAGCAGGTCGATCTGTCGTTCCAGTCGAACGGCTACATCGTCAGCATCAAGCAGGTGCGCGATGCCGACGGGCACATCCGCAATGTCGATCAAGGCGATTACATCACGCAAGGCACCGTGCTCGCGGTCGTACAGAAGGACCAGTATCAGCAGAAGCTTGACCAGGCAAAAGCTTCTCTGGCGAAGGCCAACGCCGAACACGAACGCGCCAAGCTGTCGTTCGACCGCATGACCGTTCTCTACAAGGCCGGCGCTGCCACCCAACCCGATTACGACGACACGCGGGCGCAGGAGCAAAGCACGCAGGCCGCAGTCGATAATGCCAATGCCCAGATTGCCGAGGCCCAGCTGGCGCTCAGCTATTGCGACCTGCGAGCCCCATTCGATTCGTGGGTGATCAAGCGAAATATCGACCTGGGCACGCTGGTCGGTCCCGCAACCAACGGATTTGTCCTGGCCGATACGCGAACGGTGAAAGCGGTCTTTGGCGTTCCCGACACTGCGATCGGACGGATCAAGCTGGGGAGCCCGCAGACGGTGACCAGCGAGGCGTTGCCGAATCCCTTCTCCGGGCATGTGACCGCGATTTCGGCGGCCGCCGATCCTAAGAGCCGCGTTTATTCGGTCGAGGTAAGGATCGATAACCCCAAGAATCTTTTGAAGGGCGGGATGATTGCCTCGATTACGATTGGCACGCCTTCGCCGCCGGGAGGCGTGATGGTGGTGCCGATTTCGGCGGTCGTGCGCAGTCCCACGAACGTGAACGGCTTCGGCGTATTTCTTACCGAAACCTCTGGCGAGTTGACCAAGGTACGCGCGCAGGACGTTACCCTTGGCAATACCTACGGCAACATGATCGCCGTGGAGACCGGATTGACCCTGGGACAGCGGGTAGTAACGTCAGGCACAAACATGATCAAGAATGGCGATGAGGTGAAGATTATTCCGTGAGCCGCGGTAGAGCGGACCTTCAGGCCCGCGTCGCTGCCAGTTCTCATTGTTGTCATCACGAGGAGGACTTTAGTCCGACGAGGGATCTGCTTTTTGCAGCCATAACAAGGAGTCAACAGGCGCAACGGTTGCACCCGAAGCGCACTTCTTCAATACGAAACCATGTCGACGCATCACAAATCGGACGCCGAGATCATCGCTGGCACGCATAACGTGGCCCGGTTCTTTACCGAGCACCGTCAGGTGGCGACGATCCTGCTGATCGCGACATTCCTGTGGGGATTGTACGGCTATCACCACATGCCGAAGCGCAAGGACCCGGACATTCCCGTTCGCGTCGCCGCGGCACAATGTCAGTGGCCGGGCGCCACGGCCGAACAGGTCGAGCAACTGGTGACGCGGCCGATGGAGCAGGCAGCCGCCCAGAACACGACCATCCGGCCACACAGTCCATCGAATTTTGGCATCCGCTCGCTCAGCTTTCCAGGCCTGTCGGTGGTCTACATTCAGCTCGACGACAACGTTAAAGATAAATCGAAGGAATTCAGCGATATCAATCTGAAACTGAATCAGTTAAATAACCAGCTGCCGCGGGGCGCCGGGCCGATTCAGTTCAACAGCAATTTTGGCGACACAGCTGCGCTGATGCTGACGGTGGCCAGCCCTCAGGTCACACCGACCGAAGTCGCCCTGCGTGCCATCGCCATCCGCAAGGCCATCGTGCAGACGCGGGCGCAGTTCCCGGTTGCCGATCCGGCGGCGCGCGTCAGCGTCATCTATGCGTTCCCGCTCGCGGTTGCGCCCGGCCCGGTGCGCAGCACATTCGAATCCATCGCCAACATCGCCAAGCGCAATGGCACGCTGAAGGATCTGCACTTCTTCGACGGCCCCGGCTATGTCGGCCTGGATGCGACCACCGGCTTTGACGACGAAACCATCCGGCAGCGGGGCGAACAGCTCATCCGCAATAATCTCCACCGCTCCGAGCTGTATCCCGATGCGTGGCAGCCGGCGATCATCCGTAATCCCGCCAACACGGAAGCTGAGCTGGCGAAAGTGGCGGGCGCGAAATATTCCTATCGCCAGCTGGACAACTACACCGACCTGATCCAGCGCACCATGCAAGGTGTGCCCGAGACTTCGACCGTCAGCCGTTCGGGCGTCTTGCAAGAGCAGATTTATCTCGACTATTCGCAGGAGCGGCTGGCGCAGTATGGCTACGATCCCTCGAAGCTGAAGGACATTCTCAACGCGCAGAACATCACGCTGCCGGGAGGCTCGCTCGAAGTCGGCCCGCAAGACCTGAACATCAATCCTTCAGGACTCTTCCCCGACGCTCCCGCGATCGGCAACGTCATCGTGGGCGTCTCGGCGTCGAACAGCCCGGTCTACCTGCGCGACCTGGTCGACATCTCGCGAAGCTATCAAAGCCCGCCAACGTTCCTCAATTACCTGACGTGGCGAGAAGCCGACGGGCGGTGGATACGCAGCCGCGCCATCTCGCTGGCCATCAACATGCGCTCAGGCCAGCAGATCGACCTGTTCGGCCAGCACGTGAACGAAAAGCTGAAGGGGCTGGCGCCTTACCTGCCCGACGACCTGGTGATTGAGCCGACGTCGAGCCAGCCGGTGCAGGTGAAAGAGCAGATCGACCTCTTCATGGACGCGCTGTACGAGGCGATCGCGCTGGTCGTCATCGTCTCGCTGATCGGCTTCTGGGAGTGGCGCTCGGCCGTGTTGATGGCTATCTCGATTCCCATCACGCTGGCCATGACCTTCGGCATCATCTACATGCTCGGCATCGACATCCAGCAGGTGTCGGTGGCTTCCCTGATCATCGCGCTGGGACTGCTGGTGGACGATCCCGTAGTAGCGGGCGATTCCATCAAGCGCATGCTGGCCGAAGGACAGCCTCGCATCATCGCGCCCTGGCTCGGTCCAACGAAGATTGCGACGGCCATCCTTTATGCGACCATCACCAACATCGTCGCCTATCTGCCGTTCCTGATGATCACCGGAACGACCGGCGAGTTCATCTACAGCCTGCCGGTGGTGATGACGGTTGCGCTGATATCGTCGCGGCTGGCGTCGATGACTTTCATCCCGCTGCTTGGCTATTACCTGCTGCGGCCGGACAAGAAGCCGGAGGCGTCGATCGAAGAGCGCCGCACCACAGGCTTCACGGGCTTTTATGCCTCGACCGCGAAGTTTGCCATCGAACACCGCTGGAAGGTCGCCATCGGTTCGCTGGTATTTCTGCTGCTCGGCGGAGTGGTGTTCTCGCAGCTGAAGACTTCCTTCTTCCCCGATGACGTGCAGTACTGGTCCTACATTGATGTCTGGCTGCCGAACGACGCCAACTTCGACGCGACCAACGATGCAGCGCAACGGGTCGAAAAGATAATCCGCGAGCAAGCGGTCGTTTATGGGAAGCAGCATCCGCAGAAAGACGGTTCCCCGTCTGAGATCCTGAAGTACATCACCACGTGGGTGGGCGGCGGTAGCCCGCGGTTCTGGTTCTCTGCCAATCCCCAAGCCAAGCAGCTCAACTACGCGCAGGTTCTGGTGCAGGTGACGAATAAGGCGATCACGCCCGCATTTGTCGATCAGGTGCAGCCTATCCTGTCGAAGGAGTTGCCCGGAGTACGCTGCGACTTCCGCCAGCTCCAGACCAACCCGATCAATTACCCAGTCGAGATTCGCGTAGTGAGCGAGGCCGACGTCAGCTCGGCACAGAGCGCGCAGGACATTACTGAGATGCGGCGGATCGCGGGGCAAGTAGTCGACATTGTGAGTTCGGCGGCTGAGGCGCGCCGCGTCCGCAATGAGTGGCAGAAGGAAAGCTTCCAGGTCACGCTGGACATCAACCCCGATCGCGCCAATCTGGCCGGCATCACGAATCTGGATGTAGCGAACTCCGCGACCAGCGCCTTGAGCGGCTCCGCGGTCACGACCTTGCAGGACGGCGACAAGAACATTCCGGTGGTCGCCCGGCTGAAAATGGATGAGCGCTCGAAGCTCTCCGATATTCAGAATCTGTATATTTATTCGTCTTCGTCGCAGGACACGACCAAGATTCCGCTGGTGCAGATCTCCGACATCAATCACAGCATGTTGACCAACCGCATTGTGCGCATCGATCACTTCCGCGAGATGTCGATCTTCGCCTTCCCTGCTCCGGGACACCTGGCGTCAGAAATTACGGCTGTCGCACTCCCGAAGCTGCGTGACTTTGAGAAGACCATGCCGCCGGGCTACAAGATCGAGATAGGCGGCGAGTACAACAAGCAGCAGGACGGCTTCCGCAATCTCGCGTTGGTGCTGGTCATCTCCGTACTGGCGATCTATCTTGCACTGCTGTTCCAGTTCAACAATGCGATCAAACCGCTGCTGGTGTTTGCGGCCGCCCCGTACGGCGTGGTCGGCGCCATCCTTGGTCTGTGGGTGATGAAGACCTCGTTCGGCTTCATGGCATTCCTCGGAATTGCCAGCCTGATCGGCGTTATCGTCAGCCACGTCATTGTGCTCTTCGACTTCATCGAGGAGATGCACGCCAAGGGCGAGCCCTTCGAAGAAGCGGTAATCGATGCCGGCATCATCCGCTTGCGCCCGGTGATGATCACGGTGAGCGCCACCGTGCTGGCGTTGTTCCCGCTGGCGATGCACGGTGGTCCCCTGTGGCAGCCTCTGTGCTACGCGCAGATCGGTGGATTGACCGTCGCCACCTTCATCACCCTGCTGATGGTCCCGGTGCTCTACTCGATCTTCGTGCTCGACCTGAAGATTTTGACCTGGGATGCGAAGAAGAAGAAGAGCCGGCGACTGTCCCTTCCGGTTCGATCGTCCCGGCCCACGACTAGCCATCGCCCATGTCACCTGCAGGTGCGCTACACGTCACTGACAGGATTCGCACTGCCGGTGTGAAATCCTGATGGGTGTCTCCGGAGAAGATCCTCGGCCCCTTTTCCCACCCGAATGAATCGCTCGCACGCCGCGAGACATGACCACCGATGTGCCTTCTCCCCAGCCCCCGGCGCCACCGTTCGCGTCCGGTTTCCCGTGTCAAGATCGTCTCCGGAGAAAATGCAGCCCACGTATTGATCGAGAAGAAATAGACCGGCAGCGCATATCGTTCCTGACGAGACCGGGTAGCCGAATCCGCAATGTCATCCTCTTCTGCGATATACTTCGCCCAAGCGGAACCTTCCTGGGGTGCGCAGGCATCCAGTAACTCTGGGCAGTTCTCCCGACCTATCGCGTGACCGAGACGCTCCAATTCGTGGTGCAGTACGGCTATGCCCTGCTCTTTCTCTGGGTGCTGGTCGAGCAAGGCGGCTTGCCCATTCCCGCCACGCCGTTGGTGCTGGCTGCAGGAGCGTTGGCCGGACAAGGGCGCATGAGCTTTCCCCTGGTGATTCTGTGTGCGACCGCCGGATGCGTCGCCGCCGACGTGTTCTGGTACTTCTTCGGCAAGCGACGCGGCGCCATAGTGCTGAACCTGCTCTGCAGGATCGCACTGGAGCCTGACTCCTGCGTACGGCGCACGGAAACGCGATTCAGCAAGCTCGGCGCGCGCACGCTGCTCATCTGCAAATTCGTTCCCGGGCTGAACACCGCTGCGCCCGCACTGGCCGGCATGGTCGGCGTTCCGTATGCGCGTTTCGCCGCGTTCGATATCGCCGGCGGCCTGCTCTGGGCCATCGCCTGGACACTGTTGGGATTCATCTTCAGCAAACAGCTGGACCGGGTGGCAGCCGACATTCACCTGGTCGGCGGCTGGTTGCTTTTGGTATTCATCGGCGGCGTCATCGCCTATGTGCTCTACCGCTGGCGCGAGCGCGAACGTTTCATCCAGCAGGTCAAGGGCGACCGCATCACGCCCGACGAGTTGAAGCATGAACTGGAGGCGGGCGAGCAGCCGGTCATCATCGACTTGCGGCATCCGCTGGACGTGCTCACCGACCCGCGCACCCTGCCCGGTGCGCTGCAGATTTCCCCCGAGGATTTGGAGACCCGGAACAGCGAGATCTCGCGTGATGGCGAGATTGTGCTGTTCTGTACTTGACCAAACGAAGCGACCAGCGCCCGGGTGGCGCTGCAACTCCGCAAGCACGGAATACGCCGCGTGCGTCCGCTGCTGGGCGGCTTTCATGAATGGAAGAAGCTGGGATTTCCGCTGATGGAGATTCCCCCGGCTGGGGAGCCGTTTCCTCAGAGTGGCGGGATCGCGGCGGGGGGACGGGCATAGAAAAACCACTTTTCGCTCTGCGCTTTTCGCTGTTCCGCAGAGGGATTCCTTGCCTGATGCTTCCCGCTGTAGCCGAAAGAGGGCTAGGATGGGGCACCCAGGGAAGCTTGTGCAGTCTGGCATGGCTCGGTAGCTTGAGGAGACTTCCCTGGTGTAAGTGGTCTGACAACCGGGGTGCCGACACCTAAGAGTTCCCGGAGCTTCTGGCTTCCGACCTCCTCACCAAGTAGCGCTCGACACCGGAAGTGTGGTTTACTCCGTTGGTATAAAGATCCTGCCTCCCGTTTCCCGCTATGGGCCCTCACCCCATTTCACGCAGCCGAAGCCCGAGGAAGAGCTTGCATTCAAGAAACCTAACTGACGCCCGCCGTTTGGCGGCAGGTTAAAGGGGAATAGATGAGAAGATTTCGTGTGCTCTGGCTGATTTGCCTATGCATGTTGATCACATCGCTACAGCTTAACGCGCAACAGAAGAAGCCGAACATCATTGTCATTTTTGGGGATGACATCGGGTATTGGAATGTCAGCGCCTACAACCAGGGCATGATGGGCTATAAGACGCCCAACATCGATAGCCTGGCGCACGATGGTGCGCTGTTCACCGACTACTATGCGCAGCAGAGTTGCACGGCGGGGCGGGCAGCATTTATTACCGGGCAGAGTCCTATTCGGACGGGTTTAACCAAAGTTGGATTGCCAGGCTCTCCCGTCGGATTGCAGAAACAGGACCCCACGCTGGCTGAATTGCTCAAGCCGCTCGGTTACATGACCTTCCAGAACGGCAAGAACCATCTGGGTGACAGAAATGAGTTCCTTCCGACAGTTCATGGCTTCGACGAGTTCTTCGGCAACTTTTATCACCTGAACGCTGAGGAGGAGCCGGAAAACATCGATTATCCGAAAGACCCCAGCTTCAGGGCGGAGTACGGGCCGCGTGGCGTGTTTAAGTGCAAGGCCACGGCGACGGATAATCCCGCGCCTGCTGATCCGCGCTTTGGCGCCTGGGGCAAGCAGACCTGCGAAGATACCGGACCGCTGACGAAGAAGAGGATGGAAACGGCTGACGACGAGTTTCTTGCGGCGACACTGGATGATATGGATCGCTCGGTGAAAGCGGGAAAGCCATTCTTCATTTGGCACAACACGACTCGAATGCATATTTGGACTCACTTACCGCCGAAATACCAAGACATGATCAACGAGAAGGGCCTCTACGGCGCAGGTATGACCCAACTCGACGACAACATAGGCGTCATCCTGCAAAAGATTAAGGACCTCGGCATTGCGGACAACACAATTGTCATCTTCAGCAGCGACAACGGAGCCGAGGCAATGAGTTGGCCCGATGGAGGAACTACGCCGTTCCGTGGGGAGAAGAACACAAGTTGGGAAGGTGGTTATCGCGTGCCATGTCTCATTCGCTGGCCCGGAGTGGTCAAGCCTGGCACTGTGATTAACGACATTGTGTCGCACGAGGATTGGGTGACCACACTAATGGCGGCGGCTGGTGTGCCCGACGTTAAAGAAAAGCTCCTATCGGGATACCAAGCGGGCGATCAAACCTTCAAGGTTCATTTGGACGGCTACAACCTGCTGCCTTACCTGAAAGGCGAGGCGCAGGCGTCCCCCCGGCACGAATTCCTCTATTGGACAGATGACGGGGAACTTGCGGCGTTGCGTTACAACCGCTGGAAACTACTTTTTCTGGAACAACCTGCCCACGGCTTCGGCGTTTGGGAAACACCTTTCATTCAATTGCGGGTTCCCAAGTTATTCGATTTACACGCCGATCCCTTTGAGCGGGCTGAATACGAGGGCATCGACTACTCACGTTGGCGGATAGACCGAATCTATTTACTAACGCCCGCGCAAGTTTACGTGGGGCAGTGGCTAAGTAGTTTCAAACAATTTCCACCGCGTCAGAAGCCGGCCAGTTTTAGCTTAGATCAGGTCATGGGCACACTGACGAATGCTGGTCAAAGCGCTGATAATTGAGTAAAACCCGTGTTGTCCCCGCCGTCTCCGCAGGCGGCGGGAGTCCATCGTCGATGCGCCGCACGGGCAGCTGGCATACTGGCGGACAATCTCATTATCCCCATTACACTAGTGATCCAAAATGTTACTGGCGCGTGACCTCAGATAGGCGAAGTGATAACGATTAAGACTCATGGTAAGGAGACTAAGGTTATGAGCAAAGAAGTCAATCAGGCGGCCTTGGGAAAGTTTGCCGAAGCGGTCCAGACGGGCAACTTCGACGTGTTCAAAGAAGTCGTTTCCACCGAAAACATTGACCACGATCCGGCGGTTGGCCAGGTGCCAGGACCAGAAGGCTATCGCATGTTGTTTACGGGATTGCGGACCGCATTCCCGGATATGAGTGTGACGTTGGAAACTCTGGTCGCCGACGAAGATTCCATAGCGTTCGCCTACACCTTGACCGGGACGCAGACTGGTCCCCTCATGGGATTCCCCCCAACGGGCAAGAAGATAAAAATCCGCGGTATGCAGATATCAAAGTTCAAAAACGGCAAGATGGTGGAGCGTTGGGGAAGCTCGGATGAGTTGGGGATGCTGCAGCAACTGGGAATTTTGAAAGAGCCAAAAAACGCCTGAAGATAAACGCGAGCAAACAGTTTGGTGGCACAGTCAGGAGCAGCCCTGGGCGGACAAGCCGAATGACACCGTCGGAAGCGGTTTTTCGTTTCTCTATTGCTAACCGGAAAGCTACTTCTTGACGGCAAGCGGTTGGATGTAACTGTTGCCTATTCCCTGCCCCTGACCCCTAGCCCCTGACCCTATTTCTTTCGCTTCCGAATCAGCAGATCAAAGCTGACCACGCCGTTTTCATCGCGCATGCCTTCCAGCGTGTATTCGCTGTTGATGTTGTATTCGAACTGAATCACCTCCTGTGCCGAACGCGACAGGTTGGTGACATAGGTCAGGGTGACGTCGTTGGAGACCTGCTGCTCGATGGTCAGGCGCGCATTGGGATCGTTATCGACGCCGCCGACTGATGGATTGATGCGGATGGAGCTGGATCCGAAGAGTTTCGATACGCGATTGGTCAGCGTCTGATTCAGGGCCGCGCTGAGCATCACTCCTGAGGCGCCCTGTCCCATGCCTTGCGCCGGCGTTCCGCTCAGGCCGCTTTCCGTCTGCGTTTTGCCGAAGGCCAGCAGCGAGATGATGTCGTCGCTGGTGAGCGGCGGGTCGGAGCGGTAGGTGGTGGTCAGCCTCTCCAGAGTACCGTGTAGACCGATGGTGATGTCGTAGTCGCGGACACGCGTGGTGGCCTCCACGTCGAGCACCGGGTCAATACGCACCGGGTCAAGGAAGGTGACGTCACCGCGCTCCAGGTGATACTTCGTTCCCGCCAGCTTTACGTCGCCTTCGGCAATGTTGATGCGCCCCAGCAGCACCGGACGCGCAGCCGTCCCGCGCAGGCGAAGATCGACGTCGCCGGACAACTTTGCCAGCGAAGTCTGCACCGTGAGCTCTGGCGTCGAGAGAATGCGAACTTCCAGGTGGAGATTGTTCAGCGGCGACTTCGGATTCGGGATGCGGGCCGGCGCGCCGGCCTCGGCAAAGAGCGCTTGCAGGTCGGCGGACGGAATCTGGGCGAAACGTGTAACCGTGATGTTGCCGGCGAGCTGCGAACTATCGGTCGTGCCGGTCAGGCGCAAGGTCTGGTCGGAGGTAACGCTGATGCCGGAGTAGCGGAACCGCACGTCGGTTCCGTCAGCGGTAAGGTTGAAGCCGACCGTGCGGCCGTAGGTAACGAAGCCACCCAGCTTGACGTGGCCGCCACCCATGCGTCCAGTCACGTTCTCCAGTTCCAGGCGGTCCTGGTTGAAGGTCAGAGTACCGTTCACATCGCCAAAGCCGACCGGCAGGTCGATCATCGACATGCCGGCATGAAGAATCTGGACGTTGCCGGAAATCGAAGGCTGCGCGACGGTGCCTTCGATCTTGACGTTGAGGTTCGACTCGCCGTACGAAGTCAGATTCGGGTCTAGCGTCTCGGCCAGCTTCAGGTTGACCGATCCGTCGGCGTTGAGGTTCAGACGACGGTCGTCGCGCAGACTCGCCGTTCCGGTCAGCGTGAAGTGCGTGTCTTCGCTGATGATCGTGAAACGTTGCACGCTGATCACTTCGTCGGCGAAGGTCAGCTCAATGGGGCCGTCGCTCTTCAGGCCGATGTGTTCGACCTCGACCGAGAACTGGCGGATGTGCAGGCTTCCGCGCAGCATGCGGGGCTGCTTGAACGGGCCTGACAACTCGGCTTCGCCGTCCAGAGCAGCATGCTGGGTTACGTCGTTGCGGACGGAGGCCGGCAGAAACGGGTTCACGTCGAGATTGGTGAACTTGAGCGTGGCGCTGCCCGGCATGTCACCCTCGAGATCGACCTTGCCATCAAGGGTGAAGACCGCCTTGGGAAACTGCGAACGCGCCGTCACCGTCGCCTGCCGCCCGCGAGTAACCACGTCGGCAACCAGATTGCCGACTTTGTCGCCGTTGAGCGTCAGGCTGCCGATCTCCACGTGGGCGTTCACTACCGGATGCTGCAGCGTGCCCGAGCCTTTCACCGTGAAGTCGGCTACGCCCGCGGTCTGCAACCGGGGCAGCTGAATTTCCGGAATGTCGGCCAGATCGATGCTTCGTCCGCTAAGGTCGATCTTCCCTTCCTCGTTGCTGAAGTTGTACGCCGCCGAGCCGCCGACCGTGCCGTGTCCTGCCGCCAGATGAATGTCTTCCAGCTCCGCCTGATGATTGGCGAAAACAATCTTTGACGTAAAGGTATGGATCGGGCGGCCATGCGCCTCGCCTCCGGTGAGCGAAATCTGTCCCTGCCCGTGCGGATCGGCGACGGTCCCCGACGCCTGCAGCGTAAAGTTCAACGTGCCGCTCAGGGGGTAGTCGGTTCCAGCAGCATGTTGCAGTGAAGCCACATCGGCGTTGTGCACCACGGCCTGAACGTGGAACTGCGAGCTATCGGTGAAGTTGCCGTTATCGAGCGTGGCGGCGCCATCCAGATTCAGTTGCGCCGAGCCTTCCTGAATCACCGCCTTGTGCAAGCGCAAGTCCGGTCTGCGAATACTGCACGTCGCCGGTGAACTGATCGATGTGAATGCGCCGTGGCTGACCGGCGAGCGGAGGCGGCGCAGGCGGCGCTGCGCCTATAGGGTGCAGCCAAGAACGATGCTTTGTGCCCGGCGGCGCTGCGACCGGTTGCACCGGTGACGGCTTCGGCGTAGGCGTGTAGACGACGTTGAAATTCGTGGCCTGGAGATGTCCCTCGACCTGCGGGGCGCGCAACCGCCCGTTCACCGTCCCATCGAAGGTCAGGTTGCCGCCGAGTTCAAGCGGCGGCGGCGCAGCACCCATTCCCGCCAGCAATGGCTGGAACTCGGCAAAGCTCGAAGTATTGGCCTTCAGGGTAAGCGCCACAGTCGTCGCGCCAATCGAGCCGCTGGCATCCAGCCGCGTACGAGGAGTCGTTAACGTGAGCGTGGTCAGATCGGTGCGTCCGCTGAGCACGTTGTACCGGCCGTGCAGACTGCCGTTCACCGGCAACTGATTGCCCGCAACTTGAGTCGGAGCGGACACGTCGAGCGCGAGGTCGGCGACAGCTTTGGCGAGCGACTGCTTCCAGGCTATGTTCACCGAGCCCCCGATGCGGCCCACCGCGTTCAGCTTGTCGATCGGCATCGACCGGCTGGAGAAAGCTCGCGCTACTTCGCTGAGAGACACGCCACTGACGTGAAAGCGTCCTGAGCCATCTTGCTCGCGATTGCCGGCCGCGGGGACAACCTCCGAACGCTTGGCCTTCAACTTGGATTTGCCAACGTTGACCACCTCGGCCTGAGGCCTCGGAGCGATGGAGGGCAGCAGGTTGTGAATGTCGGCGTCGCCCGTAATCTCGCCACCCATCATGCGGGTGGCAATGCGCGTCAGTTGCAGGCGATCGTTGGCGAACGAGAAGTTCGAGTTGGCGTTGGCGTGATGCAAAGCCAGTCCGGCGTCAACATAATCCAGATCGCGAACTGCGATTCTCCCTGTCGATGCAGGTCCGGCTGCCGTGGAGTAGTTGGCGGTGCCGTTGAGCTGCAGAGTGCCGGCACGAAGCTGATTTTCGCGAACCACCGCGCCCATCTGCGCCAGATCGATCGTGCTTTCGTAGGTGACTTCAAGCTGCGGGTTCTGGAAATCGTTGACCTTGCCGGTGGCTTGCACGGTGGACTGTCGCGAGGTCAGCCGCAGTGATTTCACGGCGATGCTGTTGCGCCACAGGCTGAACTGGAAATCCGCGCTCGCAGGAAGATCGCGGAAGTCGCCGTACTGCAAATCGACCTTGCCGATTTTGATGCTGGCGTCGTAACGCTTATCGAAGGACGCGTACGTCATGGAAGCCAGCAGATCGTTGGCTGAGAAATCCATCGGCATCTTGCGGTCGTTAATTACCAGCATGCCGTCGTGGATATCGGCGCGCCCAATCGCCAGGTCCAGCAGCTGTTGCACCGCATTCTCGTTACGTTGCACCTTGACCTTCGGCTCGGGCGCATTCGTCGAGCCGTCTTTATTGACGATGACGTGAATGACGGGATGCTGAAGCTCCACTTGCTTCAGGCTGACCTGACGCTCCAAGAACGAAATGATGTGCAGCTTGATGCGCGCGCGATCCACATGTGCGTAAGGCAATTGGTCCTGCGTCTCGAGACCGTGAATGGTCAGGTCGTTCGCTTCGAATTCCAGCTTGGCAAGGTTCCAGTGAAACGATGCCATCTCGACGCGGCCGCCCGTGGCTTCTTCGATCGTCTGAACCACCTTGCGATGTACCAGGTCAGCAAAGCCGGGGCTGCGCACATACCAGACCAGACCGATCACAATCGCGAGCAGACACACTCCGACCGCGATCTCGATCCATAGCCGCTTGTGCGAGCGCCGCTTTGTGACTTCTTCTGCCATGTCTAGTGCGAGCCGGAGGCTCCTGCCGCCTCCGCCGGAGCGTTAATACCGGGGATGGAAATGTCGCTGTGAATATCGGCCTGCTGGCGCAGATTGTGCAGCCACACGTCGAGCATCTCGTCCATGCGCTGCTGCGTCAGCAGTTCGCGGATGCGCGGAGCTACATCGGTGAAGGCGACTACCGCTCCGCCGTTCTTGCTCAGATCGGGAAGAAGCTGGTTATGGTAGTACGCCTCGATCTCCTCGTCGGGCACATGCACGTTAGGCCGAAGGCGTACTTCGATGAAGTTCATCACCTGGAACTCGCCGCGCATATGCTCTTTCAGCGAGGCTTCGGTCAATCCATAGCTGGCCAGCAGATGCTGCCAGGCCTGATCCTCATGGCCATTTGGTACCTGTGCGCGAACTTTGTCGACGTCCTGGCGCAGAGCCTCGTCGCTGGGCTGCATGTATTCGGCATTGCCCATCTGCGCCTTCAGCAGCTGGCGATCGATAAGGTGCTGCAAGGCCAGCACGTGGTCGGAATCCGTGACCTGATCGAGGCTTTTCTGCTGCATGAACGCCTCGAAGCGGACGCCCTCGTCCCAGTCGCTGCGCAGAATGGGTTGCCGGTTCACGGTGGCCACCACGCCATCCACTACTTCCGCCGCGAATGCCGACGTGGTTAACAACACAAGACAGAACAACGCGAAATGTAAAACTCGTTTCATTAGAAAGTTTGTCCAATACTGAAAAATACGTTGATCCTTCGCAGGGACAGCGTCTGGCCGGTCTCCTGTATGGGATATCGCGTCGGGTTCAACGCGTAGCCAAGATCGAAGCGCACCGGCCCCACTGGGGTCCTATAGCGAATGCCCATACCGATTGCCTGCGAATCGTAGTTAAAGTTGCACGGCGCTTTATCGCCCTCCGTCGCGCAGTCGGCAATCGACTGCTGATGGATGCGCAGCATGCCGCTGATAATGTGGTTCGCCGTATCGAATACATTGCCCATATCGTGGAAGAAAACGAAACCCAGGTTGTTTCCCACGTACGGCAGCAATACCGGTGGAGTACGGATCTCGACGTTATTGACGAACAAACCCTGCCCGCCGATAGCGTAGCCGGTCTGGGTATCGCGCGGGCCCGCCTGGTTGATGGAGAAGCCGCGTAGCGAATTGCTGCCGCCGGAGAAAAACAATTCGGGCAGCGGAATCTGTGTGGCCTCCACGGGAAGCGTGCTGTCGGGCGGCAGAATAGATGAAATTGTTTGTGCCGTACGGCTTCTCGATGCCGATCTGCGTTCTTCGCGCCAGCACCCAGTGCCGGGCGAAGGTGTAGTAGGTCGAGTTGTCGAGCAGCACGCGGCCGAAGTTCGTCTGCGAGCCCAGAGCGCTGGTCGCCAGTCCCAGGTTCAGCGCGTTGTAGCTGCCCTTGGTCGGGTTGATAGGATCGTCGCGCTTGTCGCGCACGCCGGTGAACGTCGGCATCGCGATAAACACGGGCTTGGAATAAAGCGCGATGAAAGTCGGATCGATCACCAGGCTGTTGGGATCGACCGACACGCGCTCGAACGTCAGCCCGTACAGAAACGTAGTGAAGCGGTTGTAGCGCTGCTCGGCCTGAACGTTGCCTTCCAGTCGCTCCGAGGCAAACGTATTCACGTCGGCGGTGTTGTCGAACAGCGCGCTGACGATGATCCGCCAGTTCTCGCGGTGGAACAGGCGCGGCGCATCGTAGCTCAGCAGTCCTCTTCGCGTCAGCAAGCCGAGCCGTCCGCGGAAGGTGAATGTCTGATCGCGGCCGAACAAGTTCAGGCGAGTAATCTCCAGCACCCCGTTAGGGCTGACGCCCGTCTTGCCCTGCGGATTGCTGGTGGTGGGAATATTTCCGGTCGCAAACTCGATGCCCCCACCGTAGCGGAACGTCCAACGCCGCGATTCCTGGATGTTGAACAGCACGTCCTTCGATGGTTCCAGGCCCTCCGGATTTTGCACCGCCATGTCGACTTCGTTGAACAAGCCGAGGTTGTACAGCCGCCGCTGCGAGTCCACCATGCGGTTCTGACTCAGCGGATCGCCGTCGCGAATGCGCATCTGGCGATTGACGATGTAAGGCCGGGTGAAATTCAGGCCGGTAACCAGCACGCGATCGACGAAAACGCGCTGGCCTTCGGTGATCTTGTAGGTGACATCCATGCGCTGCGGCGCGCCCGGGTCCGGCGTGACTGCCGACTCAAACTCCACGTTCGGGAAACCGTTGTTGTAGTAGTAGTAGGTGATGACGTCGCGATCGGTGGAAACGTTGGCCTCGCTGAAAGGCTGGCCCTGCGCGTTGCTCAGGCTGGACTCAAGCTGCCGGTCGCGGAAACTCTCGGCGCCTTCGACCTTCAGCTCGCCCACCAGGGTCTGCTTGCCCTCTTCGATCTTGACCAGCACCTCCATCTCGTTTGCCTTGCCGCCAAAATCGTCCACCAGTTCGCCAACGACTTTGACGTCCAGAAATCCGTTCGCCTGGTACAGGTACTTGATCGAGCTCAGGTCCTCCGACAGCAGCTGCTGGCTGAAGCGGCCGTTGGTCAGAACGAAGCTTGACGGTTCGACTGCCATGCGCTCGCGAAGCGCAGCTGTGTTGAAGTATTTGTTGCCTTCGATCTTCACCGCGGCCAGTTTGTGCCGCACCCCGGGATCGATTTTGTAGATGATGTCGAGGTGACTCTTTTCCGGTGCGGGCTGCCGCGTTACTTCGACCGTAGCGTCGAAGTATCCCTTGGTCTGGAGGTAGTCGCGCAAGTTGCGACGGCCTTCGTTTAACAAATCGTCGTCAACCGAGTTTTCCTGATACACCGGAATCAGCTTCTTGAGCTGGCCCTTGCTGACCCCATCGCCCTCGGCAACGATGTTGACGGTCGGTCCTTGCTCTACCTTAAAAACGTAATCCAGACGGTCGGTATCGCGGTGATACTGGCGATCGATGAGCGACACTTCCGCTTCGAGATGCGAGTTTTTCTGATAATGCTTGCGCAACCTCTCCAGCGCCCGCGTCACGCGATCGGATTTGACCTTGTCGCCCTCCTTCAACTTCGTCAGGCTGCGCACCTGTTCAGGCGGGATACCCGCGTCGCCCTGGATGGTGACCGCGCCCACGCGCGCCAGCGTGCCCGGCACAACGTGAAAGTCGATTCCCATCTGGTTATAAGTGTGATTCGGCTTGAGCGTGTACGTAATGGCCGACTCGTAGTATCCGTTGTCGGCCATGATTTTCTTCATGCGGTCGAGCGAGCTGACCACCTTGTCTTCGGTAAAGACGTCGCCCAGGTCGAGCTGGCTGGCCGCCACCAGTTGGTGTGGCTTGGGATTGCCTTTCTGCGGCGTGCCCTCAACCGTGATAACGCCGTTGAAGTAGTTCTCGCTGACCACGAAGGTCAGGCGGACGCGATTGCCCGCAGCCGGTTCGGCTTCGACGCTGAGCGTGGCAAAGCGCCCGGTGGCGAACAGTGTCCTGATGCTGGCGCGTAGTTTTTCGCGGTCCAGCGGCTCGTCAGGTTGCTGCTCCAGCAACGCGCGCAGCCGCGCCGGATCGCTGCCATTCACGCCGCGGAAGTCGACGGAATCGACCACGCGGCCGTCGTACTTGTTAAGGGAGCCGGTGGAGTACGTCTGGTCCGTCTGCGGCGTTGGAGTCGCCGGTTCCGCCGGCGTTTGGGCGCGCGCCAAGCCGCCAAAAAGGCAGCAGATAATCGCAAGCTTGCATAACGATGGCGTGATCGGCGTCCTCAAACTTTGCCCTTCAGCGCACCCGCTGCCCGGCCAACCTCTCATGACCGGGTCTGCCAAGTCCTCGTTGCCCCACGCACATGCGTACCCAAGCGCCGTGCTACCGCGGAGTTCTTATCATTCTTAGCCTTGGGAAGGCTGACTTGAAGTGGAATACCTATAATAACCAAGTAGGAATCTCCTAAGTAACATCAATTGCTTGCAGGGGTCCGGAGGTATCGCGGTTGCCATTTTCCGAACGTTATTCCCGGCAAGTGCTTTTTGCGTCCGGTCGGCGAGGCCGGACAGGCACAACTGGCGAAAACCCGTATCGCCATCGTAGGTTGCGGCGCCACTGGGTCGGCGCTGGCATCACTGCTGTCGCGCGCGGGCGTCGGATACCTCCGCATCATCGACCGCGACTATGTGGAGCCCAGCAATCTGCAGCGGCAGGTGCTGTTCGACGAAGCCGATGCAGCAGAATCGTTACCCAAGGCGATTGCCGCCGCGCGCAAGATCGCAGCCTTTAACTCGGAGATCACCGTCGAGCCGCACGCCGCTGACCTGACTCCCGACAATGTTGAAGAGCTGCTCGCGGAAGTTGAAATTGTTCTGGACGGCACCGATAACTTCGAGACGCGCTACCTCATCAACGACTTCGCCATCAGCCGGAACCTGCCGTGGATTTATGCTGCCGGCGTCGCCAGCTACGCCGTGACCATGAATATCCTGCCGGGCGAGACCGCCTGCCTGGCGTGCGTCTTCCCTGACTCACCGCGAGGCGTTGTCGAGACCTGCGATACCTCAGGCATTCTGAATTCGGCGGTAAACTTCGTGGCGTCCGTCGCTGCCACGGAGGCGATGAAGCTGGCCGTCGGTGCGCGCGACAAGGTTCGCCGCACGCTGCTCTCGTATGACGTGTGGACGAACGACTATGCCTCGGTGAAGACGGACAAGCCGCGAGCCGATTGCCGCGCCTGCCAGCAACGCGACTTCGTCCACTTGGCCGGAGAAGGCCGCCCGCATATTTCGCTGTGCGGACGAAATTCCGTGCAAATCCACGAACGTCAGCGGCCTATCGACTTCGAGGACATGACCCGCCGGCTGTCGCCGCACGGCGCAGTGCGGCACAACGAGTTCATCCTGAAATTCTGGCGCGAACCGTACGAGCTGACGCTGTTCCCCGACGGACGGGCAATCATCAAGGGCACAAACGACACCGCAATCGCGCGGAGTCTGTATGCGCGGTATGTGGGATCGTGAAAAACAGTTGTCAGTGGTCAGTTGTCAGTGTGGTCAGTGGTCAGTTGGCGTTGCGGGTTGTTCAGGCACAGAGAGTGTCATCCTGAGCGGAGGATCGCTGCCTTTGCGATCCGGAGTCGAAGGACCCCTATCCCATCCACAATCTGTCGTTCGAATCGATCCGGAAGAATCCGGGTGCCCCATCCTCCTCGCCCTCTTTTGGCGAGAGGGTGGGTCCCTGAAAAACAGTTGCCGGTTGTCAGTTACCAGTTGTCGGTGGCCGGTTGTCAGTTATAGAGAGTGTCATCCTGAGCGGAGGATCGCTGCCTTTGCGATCCGGAGTCGAAGGACCCCTATCCCATACACGAATCTGTCACTCGAATCGACCCGGAAGGACCCGGGTGCCCCATCCTCCTCGCCCGCTTTTGGCGAGAGGGTGGGTCCGTGAAAACAGTTGTCGAAGGCGTAGCGCCGAGGCGACACCCTACTTCCGTTTCGCCTCGGCCGCGATGTACGTCTTGAACGCGTTTCGATCGTTCGGCGGCGCGATCTCGAACGTCAACTTCAACGTGTCCGCTCCTGTCTTCACATACGTCAGCCGATACCGCGGCCCGGCCTGCGCCTGCATCACTCAGTAACACCAGCTTCCCCGCACTGGCCTCGACGCCATAGTGAATCACGTGCCCCTCGTTGTCCCAATAATCGGCGCGCGTTTTGTCGCCGTCGCCGTAAATCACCATCAGGTCGTCGTGACGATAAGCGGGCTTGTCTTTGGTCGCGGGATACTCGGCATAATTGCGTCGTACCAGCACCGCTCCCTGAAGTTCCGGCTTCACGCTGAACTCGCCTGCTCCCTCGCCGGGTTGGCCGCTGCCGCTGCCGACCCACGTCCCCAGGAACGGCTCCCACACAGCCCATGGGTTTTTCGCGGCAGTCTGCGCCGGCGCGAGCGAAGCCATCAGAATCACGAAAACCAATGCCCATCGATTCATCGAGGACGCCCCCATCGCAATTCGTTCATGCTGGACAGATCATCGGCAGCCTAGCCGTTACCCGCCGCAAAAGCAAAAAAGCCAGGTAAGGAGATGGCTCCCTTCCTGACTTTCTAAACTGAGTGTACCACATTGTGGGGGTAATTTGGCGGCGAATTCGCGAGTTTATATCTTGAGCTTGAGCAGCGATTTAGCGGGATTTTGTCACCATCGTGGGGCTTGACAACACTTTCCCAAATCGAGAATCAGCGCCGCCAAAGCCTTTTGTTCCCGCCGGAGTGTCATCCTGAGTGGAGAATCGCCGGTTTTGTAATCCAGAGTCGAAGCTCCCCTATCCCAGCCAACGACCTCCGTTATTTCGGTCTTCCCGCGAAGCTCGTGTTCATTTCCAACCGCACAAACGCGATATACTCATCCTCCAAAATATACCCTCACCTCGGAGATGGATCTATGCAAGCCGAAGGACATGCCGCCCCCGCAACTCCAGCCGTTGTTTTTGACAATCTCATGGCCTTCCAGCGGACTTTCGCGCTGAAAGCGGCAATCGATCTGGACATTTTTCGCGCCGTTGGTCAGGGGCCGGGCGACGTTTCCTCCATCGCGCGACATGCTAAGGCATCCGAACGCGGCACCCGTATTCTCTGCGACTTTCTCGTGGTCGCCGGTCTGCTCCAGAAAGAGAACGGCCACTATCGGCACACGCCGTCGAGCGCAGCGTTTCTCGATCCGTCGTCGCCGAACTGCCTGGCGTCCGTGTCTCGCTTCCTGTCGAACCCGATGATCCGCGGACCCTATGAGCACCTGGCCGACATCGTTCGCGCGGGACGAACTGTGCTGCCCGGCGAGGGTTCGGTCGACCCCGAAAATCCTGCCTGGGTTGAGTTCGCGCAAAGCATGGCTCCCATGATGGCAGGCCTCGCCGGACCCCTCGCGGCCTTGGCGTTACAGGGGCGCACGGGACCGATGCGCGTGCTGGACATTGCTGCCGGCCACGGCCTGTTCGGCATCGAGATCGCGAAGCAAAATCCGCAGGCGCACGTCACTGGCCTGGACTGGGCTCCGGTGCTGGAAGTTGCGCTCGACAACGCGAAGAAGGCCGGCGTGCAGGACCGCTATGACATGCTGCCCGGCAGCGCCTTCGACGTGGACTTCGGCGGCCCGTACGACATCGTGCTGCTCACCAACTTCCTGCACCACTTCGATCCCGACACGAACGTCGGGCTGCTGAAGAAAATCCGCAGCGTGCTGAAACCGGGAGGCAGCGTGGCGACTTTGGAATTCGTGCCCAACGACGACCGCGTCTCGCCGCCGCAGCCGGCAACCTTCTCGATGACGATGCTCACCTCCACGATTGCAGGCGACGCTTACACCTTCCGCGAACTCTCAGAGATGCACCGTCAGGCCGGCTTCGGCACGGCGACGGCGCATCCGATTCCCATGAGTCCGCACACCGTCGTCCTGGCGCGCGTCTAAGCGTCGGCACTTCTCACTGTACGTGCCTACACAGCGCTCGCCCGCACTTCCGACCACGGGTGCCCCACACAACGCGATGTTCGTTGTGTGGGAGACGCCGGTGCTGATTCTGAGTGGTGACCCGGGCGGGCCGCGAGCCGTGCTAGTTGCTAGTCGCTAATTGCGGCTTCTGATATCGTTGCTGCTTCACCCTATACGAGGCCGCCTGAATGTCTGTTGCCCAAACCGCGCGCGAAGACCGCCCGGAGCCCACAAAGTTTTTTCGCTGGCTGGTGCTGATCTTCCTCAGCCTGGCGATGTTCGGCAATTATTACTTCTACGACGCGCTGGAACCGCTGGCCAAACTGCTGCAAGAGCAACTGCACTTCTCGGCGCAGAACATCGGCACCCTGCAGGCCGCCTATAGCTTTCCCAACATCTTCACCGTGGTGCTCGGCGGCATCCTGATTGACCGCATCGGCACCCGCAAGGCCTTGCTCATCTTCAGCGTGCTCTGCCTGATTGGCGCCGTCATCACCGCCTTCGGCGCCGCGTTCCCTCTGATGGTCGCCGGCCGCTTTGTCTTCGGCATGGGTGCCGAGTCGCTGATCGTAGCCATCACTACCGGTGTGGCGAAATGGTTTAAGGGGAAAGAACTCAGCTTCGCTCTCGGGATCAACCTGATGATCGCGCGCGGCGGCACCTTCCTGGCACAGAATTCACCCAGCTGGGCTAAGGGCGCCTACAACTACTGGCAGAATCCGTGGCTCATCGGCGTCGGCTTCGTGGCGCTGTGCGTCGTCGGAGCGATTGGTTACTACATCCTGGAAGTGCGCGCGGAGAAAACCTCGTCGCTGGCGCTCGAGGGCGAGCAGGACAAGATCGTCTTCGGCGACGTGAAAGCCTTCAACCTGTCCTACTGGTACCTCGTCGGGCTGTGTGTGGTCTTCTACTCGGCGATCTTCCCCTTCGAGACGTTTGCCGTCACCTACTTCGTCGACGCCAAGCACACGTCGCTGCAGCTGGGCGGATGGATGCTGAGCACGCTGACCATGTTCACCATGATCGGCACGCCCATCGTCGGCTTGTTCTCTGACAAAGTGGGACGGCGCGCCACCATCATGTTGCTGGGCACTCTACTGTTGATCCCAGTCTTCCTGCTGATGGCCTATACCAACGTTTCGCTCTACGTCCCCATGGCCATGCTGGGATTCGCCTTCACCCTGGTACCCGCCATCATCTGGCCGTCGGTCGCTTACCTGGTCCCGCAGCGCACGCTGGGCACGGCGCTCGGTGTAATGACCATGATCCAGAATCTCGGCATGACGGGCATGAATGAAATCCTGGGCAGAGCGAATGACTCGGCAGGAGCCAGCGCGACCAATCCTGCAGGCTACCTGGCCATGATGAAGATTCTGACCTTGCTCGGCTTCATCGGATTCGCCCTGGCCTTCCTGCTGCGCCAACGCGAGACTGGCCCGAAGGGACACGGGCTGGAAACGATTACCGCGCATTCCAGCGCGACGGCGTAAATGCCTCTGGTCTTAACTTTGTCATCCTGAGCGGAGCCTTCGACTCCGCCGCAAAAGACGCGCCTACGCTCAGGATGACAATTCATAACGGGCCACTGACCACTAGCCACTGACCACTTCCTCACCAACTCCCACCAAAGCGTCACCCCCGCATACCTCATCGCAGCTTCCCTCTCGGCGCACGCGGCGTAGAATTAGAGTGTGTTTCACCGGGGGACGGTGGCCCGTGCCATTAGGAGAAGTTCGAAGTGAGTGACAACACAGAAACGAATTTGAAACTGCCCATTTACATGGACAACCACGCCACCACGCGCACCGATCCGCGCGTCGTGGAGGCGATGCTTCCCTACTTCTCCGAAAGCTACGGCAACGCCGCCAGCCGCAATCACGAATTCGGCTGGGTGGCCGAGCAGGCAGTCGAAGAAGCGCGCGGCCGCATCGCCAAGCTGATCGGCGCGACGTCGAAAGAAATCATCTTCACCTCCGGCGCCACCGAGAGCGACAACCTCGCCATCAAGGGCGTCGCCGAAATGTACCGCGAGAAGGGCAACCACATCATCACGCAGACCACCGAGCACAAGGCGGTGCTCGATACCTGCAAGCGGTTGGAGAAACATGGCTACCGGGTGACCTATCTGCCGGTGCAGAAAGACGGCCGCATCTCGCTCGACGATCTGAAAGCCGCCATCGACGACCAGACGATCCTGGTGACGATCATGGTCGCCAACAACGAGATTGGCGTGCTGCAGCCGATCCGCGAGATTGGCGATCTGTGTCACGAGCGCGGCGTGCTGTTCCACACGGACGCGGTGCAGTCGGTGGGTAAAGTTCCATTCAGCGTTATTACCGACAACGTTGATCTGGCCTCGATTTCCGCGCACAAGATTTATGGGCCGAAAGGTGTGGGCGCGCTGTATGTGCGGCGAAAGAATCCTCGCGTGCAACTGGTCGCTCAGATTGACGGCGGCGGACACGAGCGCGGTATGCGCTCCGGCACCCTGAATGTCCCTGGAATTGTCGGGCTGGGCAAGGCCTGCGAAATTGCCGGCGCGGAAATGACAGCAGAGTCACCGCGGCTCGCCGCGCTGCGCGATCGCCTGAAAGACGCGATCATGAGCCAGCTCGATGAGTGCTACATCAACGGCTCGATGGTGGCATCGACTGCCCGGCAACATCAACATCAGCTTTGCGTATGTCGAAGGCGAGTCGCTGCTGATGGGCATCAGCGACGTTGCGGTGTCGAGCGGATCGGCGTGTACCTCGGCGACGCTGGAACCTTCGTACGTGTTGAAGGCCCTGGGCGCGGGCGACGATCTGGCACACAGTTCGATTCGCTTTGGCATCGGGCGCTTCAACACCGAAGCCGAAGTGGACTACGTGGCCAAGCGAGTGGTGGAAACGGTGCAGCGCCTGCGCGAGTTGTCGCCTCTGTACGAGATGGCGAAAGAGGGCGTCGACCTGACAAAGGTGAAGTGGGCCGCCGAGCCAACGCATTGAAGTTCAGACAATGCGGCTCGAGAGCGCCGGAGGCGCGATAGAGGTTAGCCCAGCGCTTTTAGCGCTGGGTGTCACATTCGAAAAGGTGCTGAGTCCCATCAGGGACGGCACACGGCGACGCGGCTTTCAAGCCGCAGGCGCTGGGAGAACACGATGGCATACAGCGACAAGGTCCTCGACCACTACACCAATCCGCGCAACGTCGGCTCGCTCGACAAGAACAGCACCGAGGTTGGAACCGGGCTGGTCGGCGCGCCCGAGTGCGGCGACGTCATGAAGCTGCAGATCAAGGTGAACCCCGAGACCAATATTATCGAGGACGCGAAGTTCAAGACCTTCGGCTGCGGCTCGGCCATCGCATCGTCGTCGCTGGCGACAGAGTGGGTGAAGGGCAAGACCATCGACCAGGCGCTCGCCATCCGCAACACCGACATCGTGAAGGAGCTGGCGCTGCCGCCGGTGAAAATTCACTGCTCGGTGCTGGCCGAGGATGCGATACGCGCCGCCATCAGCGACTGGCGCAAGAAGTCTGCTTCGCCGCAACAGCAAGAGGCCGCGGCAGAACAAAAAGCTTAGAAACAAGAAAGGCATCATGGATACCGTAAACATTGACAAGGACGCAACGACCACGGCTCCCGCACCCGCGACGGGCATTGAAGTGACCGAGGCAGCTGCTGCCCAAATTCAACGGGTGCTGGCTAAGGAAAATATTTCGCCGGATGTGGGTGGGCTGCGACTGGGCGTGCAAGGCGGCGGTTGCTCGGGCATGAGCTATGTCCTGCGCTTTGAGACCGAGTCTGACGAACACGACAAGATCTTCGAGTTTGGCGGCGTGCGCGTCTTCATCGATCCCAAATCGTTCATCTACCTGCGCGGCATGACGCTCGACTTCGAAAACACTTTGATGCGACAGGGCTTCGTCTTCAACAACCCGAATGCCACGAAGTCGTGCGGCTGCGGAACCTCGTTCTCATAGTTTTTGTTGTTAGTTGTCATCCTGAGCGGAGCGTCCGGCTTGCTTTTCCGAGCCGCTGTTTTGCGGTTCGGGCGGACGCGGAGTCGAAGGGCCTCTGTTACCGCAATCGCCTGATGATGACGGTAGAGGTCCTTCGACTCCGGCGTGCAAAATCGGCACGCCTGCGCTCAGGATGACAAATCAACACCGAGCGGACGCTTCCCCGGGATGAAACCGTAACCAACAGTCCATGCCCCACCCCGACCACGAACACGACGACAACGGCATCCTGGTCGCCAGTCCCCGCAAATCGACCAAGACCAATTGCTGGTCTTGCGGCGATATGCGTGCGGCGCAATTCTGCCGGCAGTGCGGAAAAGTCCAGCCGCCGGCCCCGGTCGATTACTTCACATTTTTCGGATTGCCGTATCGCCTCAACCTGGACACGACGGCACTGGAGCGCGAATTCTACAGCCTGAGCCGGCATCTTCATCCCGACAGCAACGCCGTCCGCACGTCGCAAGAGCAGGAGTGGAGCCTGCAGCAGAGCTCGTCGCTCAATGACGCGTATCGCACGCTGAAGGACCCCATCTCGCGAACCGAATACCTGCTGCGCCTGCAGGGCGTGCGGCTGGAAGAGCAATCGACGGCCGCAACGGAAGACGCGCGGCGCACCGGCAAAGCCAAGAGGCAGGTAGTGCCGCCCGATCTGCTGGAAGAAGTCTTCGAGCTCAACGTGCAACTGGAAGAAGCGCGCATGAATAAGAAAATGGGCGAGCCTGACCGCAACCTCGAGAGCGAGCTGCGCGATTCGCAGAAGCATCTGCGCGAAAAGTATGACGGGATGATGGAAGACTTGCACGCCGCGTGGAACGAGTGGGATTCGCTGGTGGACCGATCCGAGCAGGGGGGCAATGTGTTGGAGGATGACCACGCAGCGGTTCGCGACAAGATGGTTGCGGTATTGAATCGGCGGAACTACTTGCGGAATTTGCTTCGCGATATCGAGGAAGTGCTGAGCTGATTGCTGATTGCTGTTCGCTGTTCGCTTTTCAGAGACCGCGGCGACGCAAACCATAGCCGAGCGGAAAGAACGAAGTCCCGTAGGGACGCAAGAACTTAGCCCAGCGCTTCAGCGCTGGCGGGCGTGCAAAAAGAGTACGAGTCCCGTAGGGACGGCAGCGGAGTGGTAGTGGTAGCGGTCCTTCGGCTCCGGCGCTAAAGCACGCGCCTCCGCTCAGGATGACACTGAGATTTACGATCTGGCGAAATGCGAAGAGCGAGTAGCGAAAAGCGACGATACCAGCGAATCGCGCAGACGCCAGCTCAGAGCTAAGAGCTAATAGCCCTCTCGAATAACATGCCATCAGACCCCATCATCGGCATCGACCTTGGCACCACGAACTCCCTCGTCGCCTACATGGAAGGCGACCGCCCAATCGTCATTCCGGGCGAAGATGGTTCCAATCTTGTGCCGTCGGTCGTCGCACTCGATGAGCGCGGCCAGATCGTTGTCGGTAATGCTGCCCGTAAATACCTGATCCAAACTCCCGACCACGCTGTCTACAGCGTCAAACGCCTGATGGGCCGCGGCGTGGAAGACGTGCGCGATGAGTTGCCGCTCTTCCCTTTCCGCCTCGCCGACGGCATCGCTGCTGGCGACGTGATGCGCATCAAGCTGGGCGACAAGGCATTCACCCCGCCGGAAATTTCTGGCTTTATTCTTCGCCAGCTCAAGCGCAACGCCGAACGCGCTTTCAGCGCTCCCATAACGAAAGCCGTCATCACCGTGCCAGCGTACTTCAACGACGCGCAGCGGCAGGCGACGAAGGACGCCGGTCGCATTGCCGGCCTCGAGGTGCTGCGGCTGGTAAACGAGCCGACGGCCGCGGCCCTCGCTTACGGTCTCGACAAGAAAGAAACGGCGACGGTCGCCGTCTACGATCTCGGCGGCGGAACGTTCGACGTTTCGATTCTCAAACTGCATGAAGGCATCTTCGAGGTCATCGCCACCAACGGCGACACTCATCTCGGCGGCGACGACATCGACAACCTGCTGATCGCCATCGCGCTCGACGATATTCGCGGCGACCTGGGCGTGGACGTGCGGCACAACGCCGAAATCGTGCAGGCGGTTCGCAAAGCCGTGATCGAAGCCAAGATCGCGCTTTCATCCAGCGACGTGACCACGCTGGACGTAGAACTCCCCGGCGCCAGACGATATCAGCGCGAGATCACGCGCACGCAATTCGAGCAGCTGATTCAGCCGGTCATCGAGCGCACGGTCGGCCCAGTGAAGCAGGCGATGAAGGACGCCGGTCTGACTGCCGCGCAGATTGACGAAGCGGTCCTGGTCGGCGGCTCGACCCGCATTCCGCGCGTGCGTCAACTGGTGGAAGAACTTTTCCAGCGCAAGCCGCACTGCGATCTGAATCCCGACGAAGTGGTTGCGCTGGGAGCGGCGGTGCAGGCCAACATTCTCGGCGGGCGCTCGGAAGCGACGAAGGAGATGCTGCTGCTGGACGTGACGCCGCTGTCGCTAGGCATCGAGGCGCTCGGCGGCGTGGTGGCAAAGATCATTCATCGCAACTCGACCATTCCGGCGTCGGCGACCGAGCACTTCACCACCGGCGTCGAAGGCCAAACGAATGTCGCCATCCACGTGCTGCAGGGCGAGCGCGAGCTGGCAAAGGATTGCCGCTCGCTGGCACGCTTCGACCTGAAAGGCATTCCGCCGATGCCGGCGGGGCTGCCGCGCATCGAAGTGAAGTTTCTGATCGATGCCAACGGCATCCTGCATGTGTCCGCGCGCGAGTTGCGCAGCGGTAAAGAAGCCGAGATCGAAGTCCAACCCAGCTACGGATTGAGCGACGAGCAGGTCGAGAACATGATCCTCTCGTCGTTCGACAACGCTGAAGACGATTTCCGCGAGCGCCAGGTGATCGAGGCGCGCAACGAAGCGGATACGATTCTGTCGGCGCTGGACAAGGGGCGAGAGAATCCGGCATGGCAGTTGTTGTCTTCGCCGGAGCGCGCGGTGATCGCGAAACAGGAGACCGCGCTGCGAGCAGTCTGCGCCGAGAACGACTATCATGCCATCCGCGGTGCTGTGGCCACGCTGAATCAGGGCACTATGCGGCTGGCGGAGCTAATGATGGATTCGGCCGTCGGCGCAGCACTCAAGGGCAAGAGCATGGAGACCGCCGATGTGGGTGAGGGTCCAGCGTCGCCGCATCCGATCGCGCCGGCCGACATTGAGTGAGAGCGGTTGTCGGTGGTTAGTTGTCAGTGCCTGAGAATTCGGCTGCGTCTCGAGGTTTGTACGGGTATAGAGATTTAAACGGGTGTCATCCTGAGCGGAGGCGCCTGTGTTGCGCCGGAGTCGAAGGACCCCTAACTCAACCGGCAGCGTACCTGGGTAGCGGTCCTTCGACTCCGCCGCAAAAGAAGCGGCTCCGCTCAGGATGACAGCGTACTTTTTGGTAAGAACTAAATGGCTGACGACAAACTCCAACCCGGCGGCACGACGGCGATGGCCGACACGCTCCCGCCGAATACCGTGCGCATCACCTTCCTCCCCGACAACAAGACTTTTGAATTCGAACACGGTAAGCTGCCCTACCAGGATCACGGCAGGCCCGAGTCCATTCTCGACATCGCGCTGAACTTTGGCCTCCATCTGGAGCACGCTTGCGGCGGCAATTGCGCCTGCACGACGTGTCATGTCGTGGTGAAGAAAGGCCAGGAGTTGCTAAACGAAATGGACGAAGAAGAAGCCGACCGTCTGGACCTGGCGGCCGACCTGCAATTGAATTCGCGGCTGGGATGTCAGACGGTGATTGAGAAGGCGGGTGAGGTCGTGGTAGAAATTCCAGCATGGAATCGCAACTACGTTTCTGAGGGTGGACACTAGCGGAGGAAGACCATGGCTGCTGAATTGAGATGGGACGACGTGGAAGACATCGCAATCGCACTGGCAAACAAGTATCGCGGAGTCGCCCCGATGGAAGTGCGCTTCACTGACCTGCACCGCTACATCACCGAATTGCCCACCTTCGTCGACGATCCCAAAGCCTCGAACGAAGCGAAACTGGAAGCCATCCAGCTGGCCTGGCATGAGGAGTGGGAAGACCGGACACGCTAAGCAGGAGATTCGGTTCGGATCGATCGGCGGTCATGCTATCTTAACAATCGTTTAGGAGGTGACGCCATGAGCCGCAAAGACGAATATACCGAACAACCTTCCTTTCACGCGCAGCAGTAAACGCCGCCGCGGATATCCATCCGAAACTCGCGTTAAGCGCGGATTCCGAGTCGTTCACGGCGAAAAAGAATTGCTGGAGAAACTCGGACGCAAGGACCTGTGTCCGTGTGGATCGGGACATCGCTTTCAAGAAATGTTGTCTCCGCACCGGCCGTTACGACGACTGTTTGCGCGATTACTTTTTTCCGAAAGTGAATCTCGGAAGGGACTGCCGTCCCTGCGGGACTCCGTTTGTCTTCTCGCACAACCCCGGGCTTGCGCCCGGGGCTAATTTAATCTCGCCCTTCGGGCTTTGGTGTTTCCAGAGAGTCGCTCGGGATGACACCTGTGCGCTGGGACATTACTTCCCACCGAGCCGCTTTCCCATAGCGCGCAGCGGAAAGCGCATTCCCTCATACAGAATTTTGCGGCTGAACTTCGACTTGCCGGCTTCGCGCTCGTGGAAGATGATGGGAAACTCGCGGAAGCTGGTGCCCTGCCGGTGCAGGCTGAATTTCATCTCCATCAGGAAGGCATAGCCCTCGGAGCGAATGGAGTCGAGATCGATTTTGCGCAGCACGTCCGCGCGATAGCCGACGAACCCCGCAGTCATGTCGTGCACCGGCACTCCGGTAAAGGTGCGCGCATAGAGATTCGCGCCGAAGCTGAGAGCGCGCCGGCGGATGTCCCAATTTTCCGCGCCACCTCCAGCCACATAACGCGAGCCGATGACAACGTCATTGGACTTGAGCAGCTCAATCATCTGCGGCAATAGCTCCGGAGGATGCGACAGGTCGGCATCCGACTGAATCACGTATGGCGCAAGATTTTCCGCCAGCACCTTCTTGATCCCGTCGCGACACGCGGATCCATAGCCGCCTTTGCCCGGACGGGGCAGCAGATGGACATCGGCGTCGGTCGCCTGGATGCGGCGAATCTCGTCCGCGGTACCGTCCGGCGAGTTGTCATCGACAAACAGAATCGGTTCTTTACCGGCGGCTTTGCGGATGCGGCCAACCAGCGTGGCGATGTTGTCGCGTTCGTTGTAGGTAGGAATGATGAGCATGAGCCAGTTTGGATATTAGGTCGCGAATCTCTCCCCATCAGGAGGCACTTTGAATCTTACCGCAATCACTTGTGCGCGCTCGGTGACGCCGGCGTCGGTGGCGCCGCAGCAGGGGATGTTGCTCCCGAGTCGGGGGACATCACCAGCCGCACTGCATCGGCAGCTTCGACCTTGATGGACAACGGCTGCAGCGAAACCCAGTCCAGCGGCGTCGTGATGAATTGCAGTCCAGTGATCGCAGGACGCGCGTTGAGCCGCCATTGGCCCGGATCGGCGTCGAAGTAAGCAGCCAGATCGGGAGCTCGCCAGGGATAGAACCAGACCTCGGTCGAAACATTCGGTTCCAACACGACCCACTGCAACTCGCGCGACTCGTCGGCCCGCATGATGACCAGTTGCAGACGCTCCGGCTTGCGCACCTTCCACCAGATGGGATACCGCACGGTCAGCCGCAGGCGAATGAAGTCGTATCCTGAGGGCCAGTTCGGCGCACCCATGTCCGCGAGCGCCTCTCGGTCGGCAATGTCGTAAGTTCTCAACGTCAGGCCGAGTGGCTGTGACTGCATGGCGATGCGCGAGGCGCGCGAGTCATCGCGGACCAGGCCGACGACACCCGGCAGCAGCGGCTCGCCCGTGCGATAGTGACGGACCATCCAGAACCAGACCTCGGGAATGCGCGTGAAGTTCGGTATGCCATCCACGGGAATGCTGAGGTAATTGCGCGACCAGGAACGGACCTCGGACAGGGACCACTGGTGCACGTCGGCGTCGGGCAGGTAGAGCGCTGCCGGAACGTTCCTGCCCTCCAGCCCGGACATCTCGATGCGCACCAGGTCTGGCCCGCTGGCGGTGTAAGGCTGCATCAGTCCGCCGGCAACGTTGCGCCGCGACGCCAGGCCAAACATCGTCTGATACGGGAAAACAAACACCGAGTCATTCGGTCCGCTGTGTTGCTGCAGGAAATTGCTGGCCGTCGTCAGCATCTGCGGGGTCAGCGGCTCAACATAGCAGGCCTGCTGAAATTCGTTGTAGCCGGCGGGACAGGTGGTCTGGGGATGCGTCAGCTCTCCGTAGAGCCGAATCACACTCGATGGCCGGAAGACAGGATGGGAAAACAACATCGACCCCGCAATGACGAGCAGGACGCCGACAGTCGAAGCCGTTTTCTGCAGCGAGAACAGGATCACGACGATGAAGAAGGTCATCGCAGATTCGCCGATGATGACGTGTCCAATGTCGGAGCGCACCAGCGCACTCTGCATCACGGCCAGACCGAAGAGGAAACCGCCCAGCAGAAAGCCAGTACGTTCGGTGATGATCAGGCTGGCCTGGCGACGGGTGGCCGCGCGAAAGATAAATACGATCAGGGCGATGCCGAGCGCCGCGGAAAGATGGGTCACGCCTTGATTGGTCATGGCCGCCGGCGTGGCCCAGCGATAAACCGAGATTTGGGCCAGCGATTCGCGCCAGAATTTAAAGTCGAAGGGCACCGCCATGAAGGCGTTCACGACCACCGCAAGCACTGCGAAGGTGACCAGGAAGCAGGCGAGTCCGAGAAGCAACTTGCGAAGGAACACTCCGTCGCGGCGCATCTCGAAAGCTACGGCAAGCAAGCCGATAACCCATGCTGCGGTCGCGTACGTGCCGGTGTCGCCCGCGACCAGAAACGCGATGGCCACCAGCACCGCTCCGCCGGCGCCCGCGAAGACGCTGCGCAATCGGTCCTCCTGCACCGCATACCAGCCCCGCAGAAATACCGCGAACAGCAGCACTGGGACCGTGCTGCGCAGCGATGTCTCCCAAAAGGAGGCGAGCACCAGCAGCAAGAGAAAGCGCTTCCACCGCGGCTGCTCGGGCAGGAACAACCGTAGCGCAAGATAAGCGAAGACAACCGCACACCAGAAGGGGATGGTGTTCCAGGTGGCGTAGATGCCGCCGACCGAGAGCGGCAGGGTGCGCGCCGGAATTGACGAAAGCCACTGGTAGATGGGCCCGTGGGTGAAGGCGACGTCGCGGCCAATCCAGATGCCGCGCAGAGCTTTGTAGGGGCTGTCGAGATGCCAGTTGTCGTCGATCAGGCCGAGGTTCGGGACCAGTGTGACGGTGCGCTGTGCCAGCCAGACGGTGGGAAACGATCCCAATATGAAGCAGGATGACCGCCAGAAAATCCCAATTCCTCCGCCAGAATGAAGCTGGTGCCTGCGCGCGCGGCGGGACAGTCGAATCGTGCTGGGATGACGCGACATCAAGCTTCTCCATAGACGAGAGACATTCTACCTTGCGCGCAAACGCTGGCAACAGACCATCAGGGAATCTGCGGGCTCACTTTCGCGATTGCTCGCACTCCTGTCATACTCACAAGCCAGAGATCACCATCGATTTCATCTGCGCGCTGGAGGCGCGGCCGCCGCCGGGCGATGACACCGGCGCGAACGCTTCGCGACTCCAGCACGAGAGGGGACATGCAGACTTCGGTCAAGGAAACTTTGCCTCGCGCTACCGCTCCCGGCACCCGTCGCGCAGGCTCAAGCCCTCTGTGGTCCTACGTCGTAGCGGCAGGGCTGGCCATCTTTTACTTCGTCACCAGCTACGAAATCGCCGCGCACCGTGTCTTCTGGTTCGACGAGTTGTTCACCCTGCACATCGCGCGCCTGCCGCAGCTCGGCACCATCTGGACTGCGCTCTCGAACGGCGTCGACGCGCTGCCTCCGACGTATTACGTGACGGTGCGACTCTTCGATTCGCTGTTCGGTCCCGGCGATGTCGCGGCGCGCATTCCCTCGATGATCGCCATGGCCATCGGCCTGCTGCTCATCTTCGACTGCGCCCGCCGCCTGACCGACGGGCTTCACGGTCTGATAGCCCTCTCCGTCGCGACCTGCTCGTTTCTTCCCTACTACGGATACGAGGCGCGCTCGTACGCCATTTACTTCATGCTGGCGGCGCTGGCTCTGTGGGCATGGACCAACGACAGCCTGAGCCGAACCTGGCAGGCTGTGTTGTTCGGCGCGGCCTTCTTCGCCGGCGAATGTTTCCACTATTACTTCGGCATGTGCCTGCTGCCGTTCGTGCTGTGGGAGTTCCTGCACTGGAAAAAGGGGCAGCGTCCGTCGTTGAAGATCCTTGCCGGCATCGTCGGCTGCGTGGTCCCCGTACTTCTGTTTTCTTCGCTGATTCTGTCGTTTTCGGGCAAGTTCGCGGGCGGCTACTGGAACCGGCCTTCGTTCCTCGAGCTGCGCGCTATTTATTCACAGCTGTTCCCCGACGGACTTTTCCTGCTGGCGCTGATCGCTATCTGGATCGTGCTCTCGCGCAGTGACGAACAGAAGAACGAAGTCCTCGAGCCGATGCAGCCTGCCGAGGCCACGGGCTGGCTCTTCCTGGCGATTCCGCTGGCCGCCTTCGTCGTCGCCGTGTGGAAGACGAACGCCTTCTACAGCCGCTACTTCATCGGCGTGCTGCCCGGAGTCGCGGTGGCCTTCGCGTACATGTTGTGGCGCCACTTCCGCCGCGTGACACAGATTTCGATGGGCGTCTTCCTGCTGCTGGCGATGTGGGGGATCAGGCCAGCAACTGACGATCGTGCGCCATCCCGACAAGGTGGAAGCGACCGGCATCCGGCCGTTTCTGGAAGTCGAAAGCTCGCTGCACGTGGAAGGCAAGAGTTACTACGTTTTCTCCGAGCCGCTGCTCTTCCTGGAAGCGCAGCAATATTCCGCGCATCCCGAGCAAGTGGTCCTGCTGTTGCCCGCCGACTTCAGCCGCCAGGCCGAGGCCGGGCCCGATCCGTACCTGCACCAGCGGCTCGAAGTCAATTTGTCGCAGTATTACCCCATGCAGGTATGGACGGTGGACGATCTGGAGCGGCACCGCTCCCAGTCGGCACTGATCCAACCTGGCGAGACGGCGCTGCGAGATTTGCGCCAGGCGGGCATTCCGGTGACCACGCGCTTCTCACCCCGGTGCAGGTTGACTATCTGCAGTAGTTCAAGTGTGGGTCACCACATGAGGTACGGAGACACAGAGGATTGTTGTTTTACAACGATTGCCCACACGTTGTTCCGGTTCCTATGAATTGTCATCACGAGGAGGCCTTCAGGCCGAGGAGGGATCTGCTTTCAATTGCACCGGCACGATTCGGTCTACTTGTGCCGTCCGGCAAAACCTGCCGTCCCTACGGGACTCGGGCTATATGACGGGGCGTACCCCGAGCTTCCGCCCGGGGCTAACGGCAGTTCCGCCGCCTCTGCGGCTGTGATCGCGTTCCATCGAACAATCCACTCATGCCAGCTTCCTCTCGTATACGCTCGCGGCTTCGCTCTCGCCCGACGCTAATCAGATGTTTCCCAACCCAGTCCTAAACAAGCCAGTGCTAACTTTGTCTCTCTTCTCCGTGCCCTCTGTGCCGGAGCCTGCCCCGAGCGCAGTCGAGGGGTGGTGAAACCCGCCTTCCCTCTACTCACCGCGCGCCGTTTCGCCTACAATAAACAATTCGGCTGCAATACGCCCTGTCGCGTGTTTCCCGGGCTTTCCTACTAATTTATGCGAACCGCCCTTCTGGGATTTGTGTCGTTCGCCAAGGAGCTATGGTGAAGAAAATCGGAATTATCTTTGGTATGGAGACTACTTTCCCTCCCGCGCTGGTGGACAAGATTAACTCCATGGGCGAGCCCGGTGTTCAGGCCGAACTTGCCGTCGTTGGCGAAGTTCGCATGGCCGAACCGTCGCCCTATCACGTCATTGTCGATCGCATCTCGCACGACATCCCGTTTTATCGCGGCTACCTCAAGAACGCGGCCCTCAGCGGCACCTACGTCATCAACAATCCGTTCTGGTGGAGTGCCGACGACAAGTTCTTCAACTATGCGCTCGGCGAGAAACTCGGCGTGGCTGTACCGCGCACCGTGCTCATCCCGCACAAGCAGCATCCAGCCGGCACTACCGACCAGTCGATGCGCAACATGCAGTTCCCCATGCCGTGGGACAGCATCTTCAGCTATGTCGGCTTCCCCGCATTTCTCAAACCCTTCGATGGCGGCGGCTGGAAGGACGTGTACAAGGTCAACTCGCCGGAAGAATTCTTCAACGCCTACGATCAGTCTCGCGATCTTGTGCATGACCCTGCAGAAGGGCGTGAACTTCAAGGAATATTTCCGCTGCTACGTTGTCGGGCAGGAGAAAGGTGCACATCATGCACTACGATCCTTCGCTGCCCATGCATGAGCGCTACGTGAAGAATCCGCCGCCCACCGATCCCAAGCTGCTGGAGCGCGTCGAGCGCGACTGCCTCACGCTGTGCCGCGCCCTCGGCTACGATTTGAACACCGTCGAATTTGCCTGCGAAGACGGCATTCCCTACGCCATCGACTACATGAATCCCGCGCCTGACGCGGATGTGAATTCCGTCGGCCAGAAAAATTTCGACTGGATCGTCAACAACGTTGCCGAACTGGCGGTGCGCAAGGCCAGGGAGTACACCGGCAAGCCGGCTGAATATCGCTGGAGCGCCTTCCTGAACGGACAGACCCTCTCAGGCAAAAGCGGCTTGGGTGGGGCGCCCGCGGAAGAAAAACCCGCAAAATCCCGCCCGGGCAAAGGAACGTCGGACGGACAATCCGGCAAAACCGATTCAGCCCCTGTCCCCGACACTTCGAAGCCTGGGGCGATGCTCGAGGCTGCATCTAAGCAATTGCGTAAGCGACCAACCAAGGGGTGAACCTCTATGAACCGGCCAAGCTTCAGCATTGGGATTGAAGAGGAATACCAGACCATCGATCCGGAAACGCGCGACCTCCGCTCGCACATTGCGTCTGAGATTCTGTCCAAGGCCAAGCTCGCCCTGCACGAGGCGGTTAAGCCGGAGATGCACCAGTCCGTCATTGAAGTCGGGACCGCGCGTCTGCCACAACATCCAGGAAGCGCGGCAGAACATCCTGGAGTTGCGCCGCGAGGTGATCACGCTGGCCAGTGAGCACGGCATGCTGCTGGCGGCCGGCAGCACCCATCCGTTTTCCGACTGGAAGCTCCAGGAAATCTATCCCGACGAGCGCTATGCCCGAGTCGTCGAAGACATGCAGTTGATCGCGCGCGCCAATCTGGTTTTCGGCTTGCACGTGCACATCGGCATTGAAGATCGCAACACCGCCATCCACATCATGAATTCCATGCGGTATTTTTTGCCGCACATTCTGGCGCTCAGCACTAACTCGCCGTTCTGGATGGGCATGAATACCGGTTTCAAGTCGTATCGCTGCAAGGTTTTCGAGCGCTTTCCGCGCACCGGCATTCCCGACACGTTTCCCAACTGGTCGGAGTACGAAAATTTTGTCGCCCTGCTGGTCAAGACCAACTGCATCGACAACGGCAAGAAAATCTGGTGGGACATCCGCCCGCATCCGTTCTTCAGCACGCTGGAAGTGCGCGTCTGCGACATTCCCATGCGGCTGGACGAGACCATCGCCATCGCGGCATTAATTCAGGCGACCATGGCAATGTTGTACGAGCTGCACGCATCCAACAAGAGCTATCGCATCTACGAGCGCTCGCTGATCATGGAGAACAAGTTCCGGGCATCGCGTTACGGCATCCAAGGCAAGCTGATCGACTTCGGAAAAGAGGAAGAGCTCCCGGTCACCGACTTGATGCTGGAATATCTGGATCTGATTGACGATGCGGTGGAACAGCTTGGCTCGCGGCAGGAAATCAATTACATTCACGAGATGTTAAAGATGGGCACCGGGGCCGACCGTCAGTTGAAGGTTTTTGAGCAGACCGGCGAACTAAAAGACGTGGTCGACTTCATGGTCGCGGAAACCCGCGTCGGCGTGTTCGAAGGGGCCGCAGCACGGAAGTAAGGGTGGCGTAGATTTAGTTGGAGCTCAGTAGATGCCGGCGTTGGCCTGCCTTGGAAGGGGCGTACCTTTAGGTGCGCCGTTAAGGCATCCTTAGAAAAAAAGCGGACTTTAGCCCGCGCATCGGCGAGTCAGGAAAGGCGATTCCTCGGTGGCTAAAGCCAGCCGGCGAAATCGGGTGGAACGACGCGGCTGAAGCCGCGTCCCTTCGGGGATGCAGAAAAGCGGGCCCTTCGACATATCTCTCTCGAAAGGTATTTACTTGATTCAACCAGTTCTCACCGATCTCAGCAAAACATCTTTCGATCCCGAGCTCTCGCCGGGCGCCCACAACGCGGTTTACACCTGCCTCCGCATCCAGCCGTCGGAAAAAGTCACCATCATCACCGACAACGAGAGCCGTGAAATCGCCGCCAGCATCGCCGCTGAATTGCAGAAGCTGGGCGCGCCCTTCAAGGCGTTCGTGCTGGAAGACCTGGCGCCGCGGCCGCTGACGGAGCTGCCGCGCGAGATCGCCGAGGACATGGAGACGAGCGACGTCTCCATCTTCGCCGTCAAGGTGCAGCGCAACGAATTGAAATCGCGCATGCAGATGACCGACATCGTGAACCGCCGCAAGATGCGCCACGCGCACATGGTCAACATCAACAAGCAGATTATGCTGGAAGGCATGCGCGCGGATTACAACAAAGTCGACGCCATCAGCCGCAAGGCGATGGAGATCGTCAGTAACGCGAAAGAATTCGCTGCACCAATCCCGCCGGCAGCGACTTCACCGCCAAGCTCAATCCCAACTATCACTGGATCAAGACCAGCGGCATCATCAGCCGCGACAAGTGGGGCAATCTTCCCGGCGGCGAAATCTTTACTGCGCCTGGCGAAGTGAATGGCGTCTGTGTAGTCGATGGCGTGGTCGGCGATTATCTTTGCGAGAAGTACCAGGATTTGGCGCGCCAGCCGCTGACTATCGAGATGAAGAACAACCGCATCACGAGGGTCACGAGCGACAACAAGGAGCTGGAGCAGGAGTTCTGGGCCTACACCCATACTGACGAGAACAGCGACCTGGTCGGCGAATTCGCCATCGGCACCAACATCGAGCTGACCCACGTCATCGGGCAGATTCTGCAGGACGAAAAGTTTCCCGGCATCCACATCGCGTTCGGCAATCCTTACGGCGAGCATACGGGAGCGAACTGGTACTCCTCGACGCACATCGATGTAGTGGGCACGAAGTTCGACATCTGGGTTGACGGTCGCCAGATTATGGAGAAAGGCCGCTTCCTCATCGAGGCCTGACCATGATTCCCGCCCTCCGCGAGGAATTCAACCGTAACTACACGCCGGAGAAATACGGCGAGTTGCTGCGCTGCGCTCGATCGCGTCAGCGGCACGCACATCGGCTTTCGCGTTTCCGAGACGCCGTGCTTCGTTCCTTATGCGATCATCGACCAGATGGCGCAGTATGGCCGTGAGCTGATCACCCAGCTGGTGGACAATCGCTGAGTACCGCAAGATTTCCGACATCACCATCCCCGCCGAATACAACGTTCCGAACGAAGCGCCGCTGCCGATGTTTGTGCAGGTAGACTTCGGCCTGGTACGTGATGCCGAAGGCGAGCTGGCGCCGAAGCTGGTCGAGCTGCAGGCCTTCCCTTCGCTTTACGGATATCAGCCGGCGGCCGCGCACCAGTATGCCGAGACTTACGGCTTGTCGCGCAATCTTGGAATTTACCTGAGCGGCTGCGATCGCGACGCTTACTGGCGGCTGCTGCAGCATCTCATCGTCGCCGATCACGATCCCGAGAACGTCATCCTGATGGAGATCGACCCGGAGAACCAGAAGACGCTGCCGGACTTCAACATCACGCAGCGCGAGCTGGGCATCGCCGTCGTCGACATCCTGAAGCTCATCAAGCGCGGCAACAAACTTTTCTACAAGAAGGACGGCCGCGAGATCGAAGTGCGCCGCATCTACAACCGCTGCATCGTCGACGAACTGCAACGCAAGGACGTCACGCTGCCTTTCGACTTCCGCGACCAGCTCGATGTCGAGTGGGCCGGGCATCCCAACTGGTACTTCCGCATCAGCAAGTTTTCGATTCCCTACCTCAACCACCCGTCGGTGCCGAGGACGTGGTTTCTCGATCAGCTTCCCGCATTTCCCGAAGATCACGAGAACTTTCTGCTGAAGCCGCTGTATTCCTTTGCCGGCGCGGGTATCAAGTTTGCTCCTACACCGTCAGACATCGAGGCAATCCCCGGGGATCAGCGCCACAACTACATCCTGCAGGAGCGGCTGCACTTTGAGCCGGTGATTGAAACCCCACACGGGCCGACGCAGATGGAGATCCGCATGATGTTCGTCTGGCCGGAGGGCGGCCAACTCACGCCGGTCCTTCCGCTGGTGCGCATGGGCCGCGGCATCATGATGGGCGTCGACCACAACAAGAATCTGGAGTGGGTCGGCGGGTCGGCGGCCTTGCTGGGGTAACGGCGGATTCACCGCGGAGGCGCTGAGGTCACGGCGAGATGCGAAACGGCGGCACCCTGCCAATATCGACGAACCGTAGATCCTTCGCCTTGCTCAGCATGACGATTCCCCGAAAGCCTCGGCCCACCCGAGGTGAACTCGCTTCTTCCCGTAAAATAAATTCACCGTGACAGACCAGCCAAAGAAGATGATTCACCCCATCGACGATCTGCGCATCAAGTGGACGAAGGTCGTTCTCCCTCCGGTATTTCTGGAGGAGGAGATGCCAACCACTGAGACCGCCGCGGCGACCGTGCTGCAGGCGCGCGAAGAAATCTCTGCCATCCTTGCCGGCCGCGATCGGCGCTTGATTGTGATAACCGGCCCCTGCTCGGTTCACGACATCGATGCGGCGCGCGACTATGCTTTGCGGCTGAAAGACGCCAGCGCCGAGTTGTCGGACGAGCTGCGCATCGTCATGCGCGTGTATTTCGAGAAGCCGCGCACCACGGTTGGCTGGAAGGGTCTCATCAACGATCCGCATCTCGATCAGTCGTACAACATCAACGACGGACTGCGGCTGGCACGGCGTCTGCTGCTCGATCTCGCAGAGATGGGCGTTCCCGCCGGAACCGAGTTTCTCGACATGATCACGCCGCAATATCTCGCCGGCCTGGTCAGCTGGGGAGCCATCGGCGCGCGCACCACCGAGAGCCAGGTCCATCGCCAGCTCGTCTCCGGGCTGTCGTGCCCGGTGGGGTTCAAGAACGCAACCTCAGGCGATGTGCAGATCGCGATCGAGGCGGTGTTGTCGGCGGCGCACCCGCATACGTTCCTGGGACACACCAAGCATGGCCAGTCGGCAATCTTCGTGACCACCGGCAATCCCGACTGCCACATCATCCTTCGCGGCGGACGCGGACTGGTGAATTACACGGCGGAAGCGGTTGCCGAAACGTGCGCGCAACTGGAAGACGCCGGGCTGCCGCCGCGCGTGATGATCGATTGCAGCCACGCCAACAGCGGCAAGGACTACAAACGGCAGGCGGGAGTTTGCCGCGATATCGCCGCGCAGATTGCCGGCGGCAACCGCAATATCGTCGGCGTGATGCTGGAGAGCAATCTGATCCCAGGCGCCCAAAAGCTGACGCCCGGAAAACCGTTGATCTACGGACAGAGCATCACGGATGCGTGTATTGGATGGGATGAGACGTTGGGATTGTTGCGAGAGTTGGCGAATGCAAAGAAGAAGCAACGAGCGATTTAGCTAATCGGCTATCGGCTATCGGCTATCGGCTATCGGCTATCGGCTATCGGCTATCGCTTCGGCTACCCTATCCTCGCTCGGTTGCCTTGTATCAGGGCACGACTTCAGTCGTGCCGACAACAGTCAATAAAGCAAACGGCTTTAGCCGCTGCCAACAGTTCGCAGGGGCTAAAGCCCAAATCATTCTTAAGACCGTTTACGGCACGTCTAAAGACATGCCCTGATACAAAGCACTCGCGCGCACGATTTTCTGGCTATAGAGGTCCTTCGACTCCGGATCGCAAAACCGGCGATCCTCCGCTCAGGATGACACAACAGTCGTGCCCTGATACAAAACTACCGCCCTCAATGCGTCTCTAGTTACTAGTCGCTAGTTACTAGTCGCTGGTTACTAGTCACTAGTTGCTAGCTACCCGCTACCAGCTTGCAGCTTCTAGTTGCTAAGAATATTCAACCCCTTCAAATACGCATCAATCGACTTCGCGGCCTTGCGTCCGGCGCCCATTGCGAGGATCACGGTGGCGCCGCCGGTCACGATGTCGCCTCCCGCAAAGACGCCCGGCTTCGAGGTTGCCAGCGTGTCGTCGCTGGCGGAAATGTAGCCTCGCTTGGTCGTCGCCAGCCCCGGCGTCGTCGACTGGATCAGCGGATTGGCCGTCGTGCCGGCGGCAATGATTGCCACCGAGCACGGCGTCACGAACTCCGAACCTTTGATCGCTACCGGGCTGCGGCGTCCGGAATCGTCGGGCTCGCCTAACTCCTGCCGAATGCACTTCACCGCCGTCAGGTTTCCCTTCTCATCGCCGAGGAACTCCACCGGGTTGACGAGCATTTCAAAGTTCACGCCTTCGTCCTTCGCGTGATGTACCTCTTCCACACGCGCCGGCATCTCGACCAACGTGCGGCGATAGAAGATGCTGGCACTCTTCGCGCCCAGCCGCAGCGCGCTGCGAACCGCGTCCATGGCCGTGTTGCCGCCGCCCACCACGATGACGTCGCGGTCTTTGCAAGGGTACAGTGGTTCGTCGTACTCAGGGAACTGATAAGCGCGCATCAGGTTCACGCGAGTCAAGAATTCGTTCGCAGAGTAAATGCCGTTGAGGTGCTCGCCCGGAATGTTGAGGAACCGCGGCAGACCCGCGCCCGTCGCGACGAACAGCGCATCGAAGCCTTCGTCCTGCATCAATTCGTCGATGGTGACGGTCTTGCCGACAACCACATTGGTTTCGAACTCGACGCCGCGACGCCGCAGCACATCGATCTCATGACGCACAATTTCTTTCGGCAACCTGAATTCCGGAATGCCGTACACCAGCACGCCGCCCAACTCATGCAGCGCCTCGAACACGTGAACCTTGTGCCCCATCTGGATGAGGTCGCCGGCGCAGGCCAGCCCGGCTGGACCGCTGCCGATGATGCCGACTTTCTTGCCGGTTGGGGTTGCCGCCTTCGGAATGCCAAAGTGTCCCGTGGACCGCTCCCAGTCGGCGACAAACCGCTCCAGGTATGCGATGCCGACCGGTTCTCCCTTTTTGCCCAGCACACATCCTGACTCGCACTGATCTTCTACCGGGCAAACGCGGCCGGTGATGGCGGGCAGCGCGTTGTCTTCGCGAACCTTCGCGGCCGCGCCCAGGTAATCGTTGGCTAGAATCAGGTCGATGACGGCGCGCACGTCCACCGACACCGGGCATTTCTCGACGCAACCGGGTTGGGGACATTCAATGCATCGCAGCGACTCCTGCCGCGCCTGATCGACCGGGAAGCCCAGGTTCACTTCCTGGAAGTTGTGCGCTCGTACTGACGCTTCCTGCTCGGGCACGCGCTGCCGAGGCAGCTTGATGCGCTCTTTGTTCGGCAGCGGATTGTTCTTCACTTTGGTTGGCGTAGTCTCACTCACAGGTCACCCCTGTCGCGTTCAGAGCGCACTCGGTCTTGTGATTTCGACGGCGGAGCCGGTCCAGTTCCGCTTGCGGATCGGACTGCAGGCGCTCGATGCTCTGCCGCTCCTGCTCGCGATACATGTTGTTGCGCTGCATCAGGACCTCAAAGTTCACCCGCGAGGCGTCGAACTCCGGACCATCGACGCAGGCAAACTCGCTCTTGTCGCCGACCAGCACTCGGCAGCCGCCGCACATGCCGGTTCCATCGACCATGATGGAATTCAGGCTGACGATGGTCTTGATTTTCTCCGGCGCGGTCATCCGGGCAACCGCGCGCATCATCGGCACCGGCCCGACGGCCAGCACGTAATCGACTTTCTGCGTCGCCATAATCTGTTTCAGCTTGTCGGTGACCAGACCTTTGTCGCCGTAGCTGCCATCGTCGGTCACCACATAGGTCTGATTGCTGACCTCACGCACCTCATCTTCCAGCACCATCAAATCCTTGCTGCGAGCGCCCACGATGGAGATGACATTGTTGCCAGCGCGCTTCAACTCGCGCGCCGTGGGGTAGGCCATCGCAGTACCGACGCTGCCGCTGACGACCACGGCGGTGCCGAAGTTTTCAATCTCAGAGGGTTTACCGAGCGGCCCGACGACGTCGAGAATCTTGTCGCCTGCCTGCAACATGCTGAGCAGCATGGTGGTCTTGCCGATCGCCTGGACGACGATGGTGATTGTTCCGGCCTGGGCGTCGGCGTCAGCGATGGTCAGCGGAATGCGCTCGCCGCAATCATCCAGCCGCAAAATTACGAATTGCCCGGGTTTCTGCTTGCGGGCAATGCGGGGAGCCTGGATCACAAATAGTTTGATATTTTGCGCCAGGGGGCGCGCTTCCACGATGTCGAACACAGTACCCTCCGCTTTGATTCTGCGGGGGCATGTACCGACAGTCTGTGGCGTATGTCACAGGCTAGGCGGACATAGCGCACAGGGCAAGAAATCGAGAAGAGGCGCAGCGGCCGGCTTCGGGTAGGCGACCGCTGCGAAATCCCGTTTGGATTACTGAGGAGTGGGTTTGCTGGTATCGGTGCTCTTCGACTTGTCGTCGCCGAAAACCTTCTTGGTCGCGTGGCCTACATCCTTACCCGCGTCCTCGGTACCCTTGCCCACATCTTTTGCGCCCGTCGCCGTCGCATGACCAACATCCTTGCCGGCATCCTTCGTGGCATGGCCGGTATCCTTGGCAGCGGTCTTGGTCGCGTGTCCAGTATCCTTCGCGCCAGTCGCGGTGGCGTGGCCTACATCCTTGCCGGCATCCTTGGTGGCATGACCGGTGTCTTTGGCGCCTGTCGCCGTAGCATGGCCAACGTCTTTGCCGGCTTGTTTCGTGTCATGGCCCGCGTCCTTGGTGTCCTGCTTAACCGAATCCTGAGCTACTGCTACACCGACCGAAAGCGCGCCGGCGAGCAACATAAGTCCGAGCTTCTTCATTCTCTTTCCCCTCCAGAGTATTTTTGCGTGAAATTTAATTCTCAACGTTATGGCGTTGTTTTTCAAGCCCACCTGAGCGCTTGATTACAAATTTGTCAGAGACCGAACACGCCTCGCCAAAGAGGAATCCAACCCGCAGAATGTGTTCAGTCAACAGTTTTGGGAGTAAGACCATGCAGGTTTACCACGACTGCGCGCTCCGGCGGTCGTTGGCCGTGCGAGTGCGAACCGGCAACTGGGCATTGCTGGCGATCTTCGTTTGGCTGTGTGTCGCGCCCCTGACGGCGCAGACAACCCAACCTGCAAGGGACGCCGAGGCCGCCACTAACGTTGTCTTGCCGGATGTTCCGGCGAGTCCTGATTCGGCGGAGTCTACTCCCACGGCTACGCTGCCGGCTGATTCCCCGAATTCGGCTCCGCAGTCCGAGTCGTTCATCGGCGCGGTGGGAGCGGCCGGCAAGACCATCGGCCAGGACGAGTGGCACTTCATCAAGGCTCCATTCCACAAGAAAGCCATCGTGTGGGACGCGCTCTTTTTGGGAGCAACCGGCGTCCTTATCGCCAACGATGAGAGCGTGCTGTACGCCATCCCGTCCCAATGGCACGCCACCAACCGCGACATCTCGAACGGTGCACTCTATGGGAGCGTTGCGGTTGCGGGGGGCATTTACCTGACGGGACTGTTCACCAAGGACGAGCACTCGCAGGAGGTCGGCATCCGCACGGCCGAGGCCACCGTCGACAGCGTCATTTTGTACGGAGCCATGAAGGCCATCTTCCAGCGGCAGCGTCCCTACAGTGGACCCGGCGAAGGCAGATTCTTTGCCGGCAACTGGACGAACGGCTCGTTTCCCTCTGGGCCACGCCATGTTTACCTGGACGATCGCGTCGGCCGTCGCCCACCAATATCACTCCATCCCGCTCGACATCCTGATGTACGGCATGGCCGGCACGGTGACAACCACTCGCGTGCTGGCAGGTCAGCACTTTCCTTCCGACGTTTTCGTTGGCTCGGTCCTCGGCTACCTCATCGGAGACTATGTTGCGCACAAGCCCCAGGAGATTCGCGGCATCCGCGCCAGCAAGATATCGCGAGTGCGAGATGCCATGCTGGAGCACGTGGAGATCGGTGTCGAGTGAGGCGAGGCGGGCGCGGGCTTAATGCTGTTCCTCAGCAACAGTTGGAGTCGGGTCTCCTGCTGTCTCCGGTGCGGCCTTGAGATGCGCCGGATGAGCCGGAACGGCGACAGTAATCCTGAGCGGCCTTCGGTTGTTATACTTCCCTCTTCATGCTGAAAGAGACTCTGGAACAAGGCCGCATCGCCACCGACCAGGCGCTGGAACGTCTGTTGCCCGCCGCTGAGCAATATCCGTCGTCCATCCACCAGGCCATGCGCCACAGTGTTTTCGCCGGAGGCAAGCGCCTGCGTCCCATCTTGTGCATTGAAGCGGCGCAGATGGTCGAAGGGTGTGTGTCTCCGGGCGTCGAGGAACTTGGCGCGGCGCTGGAGATGCTGCACACCTACTCGCTCATCCACGATGACCTGCCGGCGCTGGACAACGACGACCTGCGCCGCGGACGGCCTACCGCTCACAAGGTGTACGGCGAGGCGATCGCCATTCTGGCGGGCGATGCCCTGCAGACCTATGCCTATGAAGTGCTGGCAAAGCTGCAATGTCCGGCCGAGGCGCGCGTCGCCATCATCGGCGAAATCGCGCACGCCACCGGAACCATTGACGGAATGATCGGCGGCCAGGTTATGGACCTCGAAGCAGAGCACCAGCATCCCGACGCGAAGACGCTGGAATACATCCACCGCTCGAAGACCGGCGCGCTGCTGACGGCCAGCGTCGTTACCGGCGGCATGTACGCCAGGGGTACGCCGGAGCAGATTCATAGCCTGCGCGATTTCGGCATGAATATCGGCTTGGCGTTTCAGATTGTCGACGACATCCTCGACGTCACGCAGACGTCGGAGCAACTGGGCAAGACCGCCGGCAAAGATACGGCCACCGAGAAGGCGACGTATCCGGCGCTGTTTGGGATCGATGCATCGATCAAGAAGGCCGACGAGCTGACGGCGAAGGCGGCTGCGGCGCTGGACACCTTTGGCGAAAGCGCAGCGATCGATGCGCGAGATTGCGAAGTTTCTGGTGGAGCGGAAGAAATGACGGCCTGCGCTACTAAGCCCATCATTACCCGATGATTTCGAGATAGTGCTCAAATTCGGCGCCCGCAAGATTCCTGATCCCGTGATCCAATGTTCCCAGCTTTCCTTTTTTGCTGACAGCTAATCCCAGCAAGTAAGCGTCGGTCACTTGCTGGTGGCCAAATAACCTCTCTTGTAGTTGTTCCACAGCTGCGCCAAAAGCAAGGTCCATCGTCCAGAACTGGTGCCCTGGGATATTCGTCAGCGCCTGCAGCATATCGATCGCCTCGATGACCTCGGGTGGACGCTGCAGGAATCGGGGATTGGCAATAATTCTGACAAAGCCAGCCTCGGTGAGCGCGCAGGTTGCCCAATGTCGCCCATTCAAGTGCTGGAACCATCGCTTCACGACCCGATGAGCGCTGTGGTCTTCGCGAACCAGGGCTATCAGCACGTTCACGTCGAGAAGCAGGCCACTCACCGTTCTTCTGCCTCAAACTCTTTTACTCGCTCGGTCGTGATGAGCTGTTTTTCTTTTGGCATATCGAAAACCGGCAGACCATCGACATACTTGATCCGGGAAGACTTGCGTGTGCTCCGTAAAATCAGCTCTCCAATGGCTTTACCCAGCGTGAGATCGCGGCTTTTGGCGTATTGAGCGGCGATTTTAGCTGCCTCATCATCGAGGTTAATTGTTGTCCGCATGGCATTATGATGCCATAAGCCAATTGTTGATGCAAATATTATAAATTATGCATCATTCTAAAGCATTGATGCTAGACCGCGATTCAGATCGATTGCACCGGCAGCATCAGCAGATCGTCTACCAGCCCGACTTCCTTCTGCACGAAGGGCTCGGCGTACTGTACCCCGGCAAGCAGACCGTAGTAGCCGGCCATGGCGGCGATGCGTTCGCGGATTTCGGCTTGTCTTGGGAATAGCCCGCTGCCCGCCTCCTGGTCCTGATACTGCGAGCGATAGGCCATCAGCGAGGCGAAGCGCGTCTCGAATTGCGCGGAGATGTCGACCACGAACGTTGGCCGCACGTCGGCGTACAAGCTGGCGTAGATGATCTTGAAGGGCCGGTGCGGAGGAGCGCCGAGATCGAGCTTGGCCAATCCCGACAGAAACGTCGCTTCGTAGCCAAGCACGCCGGCGGTCGCGTGATCGGGATGCCGCGCCTGCCAGTACGGCAAAATCAGCACGCGCGGCCGCAGCTGGCGAATCACGCGCGCGACCTTCAGCTTGTTCTCGTATGTGTTCTCGACGCGGCCGTCGGGAATATCGAGCGCCTGCCGCCATCCGGCTTTGAGGATGCGCGCCGCGTCATCGGCTTCGCGCGCCCGATCTTCGACGGTACCGCGCGTGCCCATCTCGCCCTGCGTCAGGTCCAGGATGGCGGTGCGGTATCCGCGCTCGGCCATCTTGAGCAGCGTGCCGCCGCAGGTCTGCTCCACGTCATCGCGATGCGCGGCGATGGCCAGGATGTCGGCTTGGTAGTCGTTGGACATGTCGCTTACAGCCGCAACGCCACGGCCACGCCATCGCGCAGAGGAATGATGGTGGTGAACCAGTTGGGCGACGAGTAGAGCAGCCGATTCAGCTCGACCACGCCTTCCGTATATTTGTCCGGCTCCGGCTTAGGCATGCCGGGATTGCCGGCAGCGTACGCGACCTGTCCGCTCCACAGCGTGTTGTCCGTAATGTACAGCCCGCCTTTGCGAACCCTTGGCGCCGCCATGTTGAACACGCGCGGATAGTCGTGCTTGTCCACATCGCAGAACAGAATGTCGAACTGCTCCTTGCGCTCGGACAGCAGCTCCAGCGCATCGCCGGTATGGACTTCGATGCGATCAGCGACTCCGGCCTGCTGGAAGTAGCGGCGCGCTTCGTCGGCGTTCTTGCGGCTGCCGTCGGTGTAGTGCACCTTGCCGCCTTCGCCAACAGCCTTCGCCCACCAGATGGTCGAGTAGCCGATGGCCGAGCCCATCTCGAAAACAGTCTTGGCATTAATCAACTTGGCATACTGATAGAACAGGCGTCCGACGGCGGGGCCGACGATGGGAATGTCGCGCTCGTTCGCCTGGCGCTCCATCTCCTGCAGGACAGGTTCGCGCGGCGGAAGCATGGCGTAGAGGTAGTTTTCAACTGACTCGTCCGTGAAACTTTGCATAGGTTTGTGGTTGGTCTAGCTCCTAGCACTTAGCATTGGCACTTAGGCTAACCGTTTGCATATCCTACTTGGCCAACTGCTAAGTGCCATTCTGATGTAAGAACGAAATTGTCATCACGAGCGTAGCCGGGGCGCTCGTAAGACAACTTCGAGGGCGGTCATTAAGGACCACCAGCTCCATCGGCCTTCCATGGCCAAGTGCTCAATTGCTCATACGCCGCTTAGATGCCGCTTTTACAGCGTCTGCCCCGGCTTCATCTCCACGATCTCGGGCGCAGCCGGGCCGAGCAGCTTTTTCAACTCGCCGGGTTGACCGGTCAGCTGCGGAAACGTTCCGAAGTGCATGGGGATCACCGTCTTGGGCTGAAGAAGCATGACTGCATGAGCGGCTTCGCGCGGGCCCATGGTGTAATGGTCTCCGATCGGCAGACAGGCAATCTCCGGCGCATAGAGCTCGCGGATGATCTGCATGTCGCCGAAGACCGCGGTATCGCCCGCGTGGTAAAGCTTTACGCCGCCCGGCAACTCCAGCACATAACCGCAAGCCTCGCCGCCGTAGACGATAGTGCCGTCGTCCTCCTGAATCCCGCAGGAATGCACCGCATGCACCATCGTGACCTTGATGCCGGCGACGGTCTGCGTACCGCCCTTGTTCATTGGCGAAATCTGTTTGGCGCCTTTCTTCTCCAGCCACATGCAAAGCTCAAAAATGCCGACCACGATGGGATTGTGCTTCTTGACGAGCTTCACCGCGTCGCCTATGTGATCATTGTGGCCGTGTGTGCAGAGAAGAACGTCGCACTTCTTCGGTTTCTTCTCGTCTTCCGGAACCGTTGGGCCGCTCAGCCAGGGGTCGATGTACACCGTTGTTCCATCGGGGGTCTCGATGCGAAAGGTCGCGTGGCCAAGCCACGTCAGCTTGTTTCCTGCCAGGTTCATTGCAAGCCTCGTACGAATTGGGGTTGTACGGAGTTAGAGGGAAGGAAGCGCTAGCGGGTTTCCGACTGGCCCCAGCTGCTGTAGCCGCCGGCCAGCGAGATCACATTGCGAAACCCCATTTTCTTCAGATTCAGGGCTGCCAGCGCCGACCGGTTTCCGCTGCCGCAATACAGCACGATTTTGCGGTCTTTGTCCGTAGTGATCTGGTCAATCTTCACTTCCAGAATACCGCGCGGCATTTTCACGGCTCCGGGAATGATTCCCTTCGCCTGCTCATCGGGTTCGCGCACGTCAATCAGGGTGAAATCTTTTCCCGCCTGCTCCATGCGCTTCAACTCCGCAGGAGTGATTTCGTCGATCTGCGACTTCGCTTCGTCTACCAGTTGTTTGAACTCGGGTAAAGGCATCGCGCACCTCAAGGAGCAGGCAAGAATTCTAGTAGCTGGCCGCCGCACCCGCAACTGAGCGCCTTCGGTCAACGCGTATCGTTTCGCAAACTCGCGAATTGCACACTTCCCGGCCCTTTTCCTGAACAAGTCGGCTGGTATCATGAACCTAAGAGCCGAATGACATCCCCTGCCGCCAAAGAACCGCTAGTCGCGTCGAGTATTGATTCCTATCTGCTTGAGGTAGCAGATGCGGTCAACACTACGCTCGATTTGAACACGCTGTTGCAACGCGTGGCCGAGATGCTCCGCCGGTTCATCGATTACGAGATCTTCGCCATCCTGCTGCTGAACGAGAAGACGCAGGAGCTGCGCATCCGCTTCCAGGTCGGCCATCCGCCTGAGGTCGCTGACCGCATCCGCATCCCGGTAGGCCAGGGTGTCACCGGGCAGGCCGTTCAGCGCCGCGAAGCTGTGCTGGTCAACGATGTCGCCGCCGAAGAAAACTTCATCAACTCGGCACCGGGCGCGCGCTCCGAGCTGGCCGTTCCGCTGATCGCCAAGAACAAAGTCATCGGCGTTATCGACGTTGAGGCCAATCAGCCTAACGCCTTCACGGAAGAGCACCAGCGCCTGTTGACGCTGTTTGCCTCGCGCATCGCCGTCGGCATCGAGAACGCACGGTTGTACACGCGGGTGGCGCGGCAAGCCCGCCAGTTGACTCTGCTCACCGAGATCAGCCGCGAGCTCACCTCGATCCTGAATGTCGACCAGCTCCTGAAGCGCATTGCCGACCTGGTGACGCGCATCATCGACTACCAGATGTTCTCCATCCTGCTGCTCGATCCCAGCGGCAGCGTGCTGCAGCACCGCTTCTCGCTGCGCTTCAAGGAAAACGTGCAGTTGAAGCACGAAATACCTCTAGGCACAGGACTTGTCGGCTATGCGGCCGAGCACGGAGAGGCCGTGCTAGTCCCCGATGTCAGCAAGGATCCGCGCTACATCCAGGCCAATCCCGAGACCCGTTCCGAGCTGTGCATTCCGCTCATCTACAAGGACAAGGTCATCGGCGTACTCGACATCGAGCACACGCGCCGCAACTACTTCAACGAAGACCACGTTCGCATTATGACGACCATGGCCGCGCAGGTGGCCATCGCTATCGAGAACGCCACGCTGTACGAACGCATCGCCCGGCAGGAAAAACGTCTGGAGCAGGACCTGGCGCTGGCCCGCGAACTGCAATTCCGTCTGCTGCCGCAGAAGTTGCCGGTACTCAAGCATGCGGAACTCGCGTCGCGCTTCGCTCCGGCTCGCCAGATCGGCGGCGACCTTTATGACTTCCTGAAATACAGCGGCCACGGCGTCACCGGCGTCGCGGTGGGTGACGTAAGCGGCAAGGGTGCGCCGGCTGCAATCTACGCCGCACTAGTCAGCGGCATCGCGCGTTCGCATGCGGCTGAGGAGCCAAGCGCCGCAGGCATGCTGGAAGCAATCAATCTCTCGTTGTCAGAGCGGCCCATCGAAGGGCAGTATGTCTCGATGATTTACGCCATCTGGGACGACAATCAGCAGACACTGCAGCTGGCCAACTCCGGGCTGCCGCGGCCGCTTTTCTGCCGTAACGGTAAGGTCGAAGAGATTCAGGCGACTGGCCTGCCCATCGGTCTGTTCAGCAACGCGACCTACGACGAGCTGACCATCCAGGGGAAGCGCGGCGATGCCTTCCTGCTCTTCAGCGACGGCATTCTGGACGCTACCAGTTCCAAGGGGCAGATGTTCGGCCGACGCAAGCTGGAAGCGATTATGAAAGCCAACGCCAACGGCAGCGCCGAAGAACTGGTCGATGCCGTCTTCACCGCCGTTTCCAGCCATGCCGAGGGCGTCGAAGCCTTCGACGATCAGACGATCGTAGCCATCAAGGTGAAAGGACCTTCTCCCAAGAAGTGAATGGCAACGACGTGAGGCGCCCGGCCAACAAGCGCAACGACCCGCAGCAGCGCCTGCCCGGCTTTGGCTATCGGCGCACCCCGCGGTCCTTGGGCAAGCCCGACAACGAGCTGCATGCTGAGGACATTGCGCTAACCCGCCTGGCTGAGCGCTTCGGAACGCCGCTTTACGTTTACTCGGCAGCGACTATCCGCCAGCGTTATCAACTGTTCGACAAGGCCTTCCGCGGCTCCGGGCACACCATCTGTTATTCGGTGAAGGCCAATTCCAACCTGTCGATCCTGCGGCTGCTGGCGCAGATGGGCGCGGGTTTCGACATCGTCAGCGGAGGCGAGCTGCAACGGGTGATCACCGCCGCACGTAAATCGGTGCGGAATGTGGTTTTCTCCGGCGTCGGCAAACTGGCCGACGAAATCGACGCGGCGCTGCAGGCCGGCATCCTGCTGTTTAACATCGAGAGCGAAAGCGAGATGGAACTGCTGGCCGCGCGTGCCGCGCATCTTCGCAAGACCGCAAACTTCGCCATTCGCGTCAATCCCGATGTCGCGGCCAACACGCATCCCTACATTTCCACCGGGCTGCATCAGCACAAGTTTGGCGTTCCCTGGCGCGATGCTGCCGAGCTTTACCGTTGCGGCGCCGAGAAAGATTTCATGCAGCCGCGGGGCGTGAGCGTTCACATCGGCTCGCAGATCACCGACGCCGAGCCTTTTCAGGAAGCGATGGAACGCGTCATCGCGCTGGTGCAGTCGCTACGCGCCGAACGCTTCGATATTCGCTACGTGGATGCCGGAGGAGGCCTCGGCATCTCCTACGAAGAACCGGCCAGCGTGGATTTCCCAAGCGAGGTCCGCCAATATGCCAAAGCGCTGACCACTCCGCTCAAGGGCATGGGGCTCCATTTGCTGCTGGAGCCAGGGCGAGCCATCATCGCCACCGCCGGCGTGCTGCTCACCCGCGTGATCTATCGCAAGCGGAACGACGCCAAGCAATTCGTGGTGGTTGATGCGGCGATGAACGACCTGATCCGGCCCGCACTCTACAAGGCTTATCACGAGATCGTGCCGGTTGTGCCCGGGCCTTACACCGGCGATAACGTCGAACCGCTGGACATCGTCGGCCCGGTTTGCGAGAGCGGGGACTTCTTCGCACGCGACCGCAAAATAGCCGGGCTGGCGGAAGGCGATCTGCTCGCCATACTCGACGCCGGTGCATACGGCATGTCGCTGGCGTCGAACTACAACTCCCGCCCAAGAGCGGCAGAAGTGCTGGTCGATGGAAAACGGGCGAAGTTGGTTAGGCGGCGCGAAAAGGTCGAGGATTTGCTTGGCCTGGAACAAGTGTAAAAAGGTGTCATCCTGAGCTTAGGTATCGCGGTGTTTGCGACAGCCGGAGTCGAAGGACCTCTACCACGACGGTGATCTAGGCTGAGATAGCGGTCCCTCGACTCGTTTCGCTTCCCTCGGGATGACACCAAAACCACCCACGTTCCTTCCTGAATAACCTGAGAACTCCACAATCAGCAATTTTGCCGATTGCCTTTACACCCAACTTGTCCTATTCTCGCTATCCACTGGGAGAGCCCATGCAACCAAATCGATCTGACGCAGCCACTTCTACGAGTGTTTGCCTCTGGTGTTATTCCCAATATCTAACAAGCACAAGCCGGGCCCGTGATGGACACACTTTCTGCTGCAAGAAGTGCGAGTATGAAGCGCGCTTCTGGCTGCACGAAGCGGTCAAGTCGGCCGGCGAATAACCCACGGCGCGGCCCGCGCCGCGCCTTCACCCTGCGACCAACCTGCCACTAATTCAAATCGTTCCTGTGAAAACCCGATGCACCGCCGTGTCTCCCCGCAATCTGCGACTTTAGCGGATGCTTCCTTCGTTGCACCTGGCTGCAACCGCCGTGGGATGTTGCCCCTGACCGCCACGGGCTACGCTTTCTTTGAAGACGTGATCACTGGCAGGGTGCCTTGATTTCGCTCTTCGGGGAGGTTTTTATGTGGCAACGCGAATGTCCGATCTGCAAACGCAAACTTCATAAGCCGAATCCGTGGGAACTCTTGCGCTGCTTCTGCGGATGGATTTGGCGCTAGGGTAGATGCCGCACATTAGGCCCCCGGTAAGCGCCCCAAGTCTCGCCGGGTGCCTTGGCTCAATGCTACGGACGCTGGCCGGTGAGTCGAACACTCTTCGCCACGGAATGCCCTATTCCTCTTCCAGCCTGGGTGTGTGACAATCGCCACACATACCTCAATAATCCCGTGGAAACTTCTGAGTAGAATGGCCGTCAGGTGAGCACCATGAAGTGGCTGGGGAAATCTGACACGTTGGTATCGTGCGAGTTCTTGCTCAGATGGCTGTTTTTCGTTTCTCTGGCATTTACCGCGACAACCGGAGGATTGCAAGTTGGGGAGGCACAAACCTACCAGGTCCTACACAGCTTCACCAACGGACCAGATGGAGCTTTTCCCACCGGCGGGTTGGCGAGCGATGGTCGGGGGAATCTCTATGGCACAGCCTCGACTGGCGGTAACACCGGTGGTAGTTGCCCCAGCCAAGGTTGTGGCGCAGTCTTCCAGTTGAAAAACAAGAACGGAAGCTGGCTGTTTGCACCGCTGTTCGACTTTCCTACACACGGCAATTCCGGAATCACGCCCTATGGCGGAGTCACCATCGGTCCTGATGGCAGCCTCTATGGAACGACGTTCCAGGGAGGCACAAATTCTCTGGGAACGGTTTTCAACCTCAAACCTCCCTCGCACGCTACGGGTAACCTATTCGCGAGTTGGAATTACACTCGCATCTACGCATTCGCTCTGGACAGTTATGGGTACTACCCTGTCTACGGAAGCCTTATCTTTGACGCTGCGGGCAACATTTACGGTACTGCGTCCGAGGGCGGCAATTTTGACGGTGAGTGTTCCGATGACGACGGCTGCGGGACGGTGTTTAAGCTGACACATGCAGGGGGAGACTGGACAATCAGCGCCTTCCAGTTCCTGGGACGGGCCAGCGGCTCCACTCCATATAGCGGCGTGATTATGGATGGCTCGGGGACTCTCTATGGCACTACCATGACGGACGGCGTCGATGATCCTATGGCTTATGAGTTGATCCCAGACGGGACCGGATGGAACGAAACGGTGCTGCATACATTTCCTATAGATCAGCGGCCCCAAGGGGGCGTGATTTTCGACGCGGCAGGCGATCTCGTCGGAACGTCGTTCGCCACTGACGGCCTGCTCGGCAATGCGGTGTATCAACTGTCATCGGCGGGTGGTAATTGGACTTACCAGGTGCTCCATGTTTTCCCAAGCAGTGAACCATACGGACCGTGGAGTGGCTTGACGCGTGATTCAGATGGCAACCTGTACGGCACAACCTGTGGAGACGGAACGTTCGCTCGCGGCTCGATATTCAGGTTGTCGCCGTCGCAAGGCGGATGGACACTAACCGATCTGCACGACTTCGCCGGTAGTGACGGCGAATGCCCCATTGGAAATATGGTTCTCGACCCTGACGGAACCCTTTACGGCACAGCAAGCGGTGGGGGAGACTTCGGTTGGGGTGTTGTGTGGAAGCTTGCGCCCTAGCTGGGTTGCGTTGGACTAATTACTGCAGCCGGGATGGACGCTCCACAAGCTCCTGAATTGGGTATCGGCAAGCGAGGTTCTTAAGCGAGGTTCTAATGACGGAGAAGGCAGCCGTAACCCAACTGGAGCTGGCTGTGGAACACCGCGGCGACACCGTCGTGGTGCGCTGCACGGGCAAGCTGGTCGCGGGCGTGAGCGATCGTTTTTATCGACAGATCGGCGAACTGATTCCGGGCAGCAAACGCATCGTGCTCGACATGGCGGAGCTGACGCACATGGACAGCATGGGAATCGGGACGCTGGTTCGACTGTACGTCCACGCCAAATCCGCCGGCTGCCCTCTGGAGCTCAAGAATATCGGCAAGTCAGTGCGGCAGCTGCTTGGCGTCACCCATCTTATCGATGTGCTCGCCGTGGTCGGCGAAAACAACATCAGGTTTTAAGCCGCGCACCGCGACGCCGACCCCTGCGACTCTCTAGAGCGGCACGTCCGCCGCAGATCTCACAAGCCGCAACTCCTGCGGCGAGAGATTGCTGTAGCGACCAGAATCGATTTGCCGTTGGCGGGCGGCCGGTGGCATGCTGCGCAACGCGCGAATGACATTCTGCACTTCCGGACGCGTCGCCGGAAATTCGCTCTGCGCCGAGACAGGCCGCCGAATTGCCCCACCTTGAGCCGCTGAAGCTGTGGTGTAGCTGGAAGCTCCCGGACGATAGATTGCGTCCTGAACGGCCACGGAGTTCGAGAGCGTAGGTGGCCGGGGAACGGAAGCGCTGAACTGTGCAGCCGGAGCGCTGTTCTGGACATCGCCGCCGGCCTGATCGTAAGGAGCGTTTGAATAATCCGCGGCCGTCGAATTGTTCACCGGAGAATCGTAAGTCGAGTTGTTAACCGGAGCATAGTAATAAGGGTAGGGATTGTACGCGTAAGGATACGGGTAATAGGAATAGGGATAGTAGCCGTAGCCATAGGGATATCCGTAGTATCCGCCATACGGCCAGCCAAAATTCAAGCTGACGCCGAAACCCCAACCCCATCCGCAGCAGCCCCAGCCGCCGTAGCCGCCACGCCAGCCGCCGTAGCCATAGCCGCCACGCCATCCGCCATAGCCGCCGTGCCAGCCACCATAGCCCCCACGATATCCGTTATAGCCGCCGCCATGCCAACCGCCGTAACCGCCACCATGCCAGCCGCCACCCCCGCCGCCGTGGAATCCTCCACCGTAGCCACCGCCACCGTGGAACCCTCCTACCACCACCATGGAAACCACCGCCTCCACCGCCGTGAAATCCTCCGCCTCCGCCTCCGCCACGCCCTGCGGCAAAGGCCGACTGCGTCAGGAATCCGACTGTCATTAACACCAAGCTGAGGAAAAGAGTTCGCGAAATACCAGGACGATTCATCGTGTCCTCCGCAGTTGCGTGTGAGCTGGCGGCAACTGGTTTGGAGATATTCTAGACCCGAAATTCCCCAGGTGAAGAAAAATAACAGAAACCGTTGTCAGGTCTGCGGCGTAGTAAAACGATTGGCTCAAAGCCGAAGTTTACGAGTGGACAACCCGGCAACTCGAGCCTTTGCCATGGAACGTAACAGCTTCGCAACTCAAGTGTGTACGTACGCTGCTAACCCCTGTATAACTGCGCTCTAGGAGACAATGATGAAAGTACGACTGACACGAAGCAGAATTGCCCAGGGTGCGACTTTGTTGATGATGTTGACGATGGCGGTTTTTGCAGCCGCCCAGATCGAGACCATCGATGCGATTGTGCGCGGCACCAGCACACAGATGGGTAAACAGTTCAACGTCAAGGTCAGCTTTGACCGATTCTCGACACCGGCCGAAAAACAGGCTCTAAAAGCTGCTTTCGACAAAGGCGGTCACGACGGATTAGTGAAGGCGCTGGAGAAGATGAAGCCGGTCGGCCGGCTCCGCCTGCCCAGCACTACGGGCTATACCATTGCGTACGCGGTTTCGATTCCCACGCCGACTGGGCACAAAGTTCGCTTCATCACCAATCGTCCGGTATCCATCGGTGAGCAAAGGAATATGGCCCGCTCCGCGGACTATGACCTCACCACCGGCGAAATCGAGATCAACGATTCCGACAAGACGAAAAGCACGGGCGTCATGTACCCGATGGCGAAGATCAGCCTGAACAAAGAGGGAGAGGTCCAGTTCGACCTGTTCCAGAATCCCTGGAACCTTACGAACATCATCGACTGGATGGGCAAGGCAAAGTAGTTATTCTTGCGAGCGACCCAGGTCTCACGATGTTCGGGACCTGGGCGAAATTCCTGCCGGGTATTACCGCTGTCCCCACTTCAACTTGTTTCGCAGAACATCGAAGAACGTGCGGCGGACGCGCATCAGCTTCACTGTATGTGCCGCCTTCCGGCACAGGACGCGGTCGCCTTGCTGCAGCGGCATGCCGACCTGGCCGTCGATGCTGAGGAAAGCCTCTTCGGCGCCGGTTTCGACATTCAGCTCGATCTGCGCGTTATCGGCGACAACCAGCGGGCGATGGGTCAGCGCATGCGGGCACACTGGCGTCACCACAAATGACGCCACCGTTGGCATCAGCACCGGACCTCCCGCGGCGAGCGAGTACGCTGTCGAGCCCGTCGGCGTCGCAATGATCACGCCGTCAGCCTTGTAGTGCAGGACGAAGTTGCCGTCGATCAGCAGATCGAAATCGACCAGCCGCGAGATGGCGCTCTTGTTGACCACCACGTCGTTCAACGCGAAGTGATGGGCCAGCTGCACGCCGTCTCGAAACACCGTGGCATCCAGAACCGAGCGCTCTTCCAGCGGACAGGTGCAGCCGTCCACGGCCTCCAGCGTGGTGAACATCTCGCTGATGGGAACTTCAGTCAGGAAGCCGAGTGAGCCCAGGTTGACGGCGAGAATTGGAATGTCTTCGTGCGCCAGGGCGCGCGCCGCCGACAGTAGCGTCCCATCGCCGCCCAGCACCAGCGCGAAGTCCGGATGCTTGGCGCCCATCTGCTTCCGGATCACCACCTCTTCCCCGTCGATGTACTTGGCGGTTTCCTGGTCGAGGTAAATCTTGTAGTCGCGTTTGCGGAACCACTCTAGGATCCCGGGCAGGAGACCGGCAAGCTCCGGCTTCGAGGGCTTGGAAATGATGGCGGCAGATTTCATGATGGTTGGACTGTAAGCAGCTTACCGAAAGAAAGGCAATTTCACCACGGAGGCAGCGAGCGCACGGCGAAACTGTAACAAAAGGAAAACTCCGTGATCTCCGTGGTAAAGATTTCTGCATCCGCCTCGGCAAACTAAGCGTCCGGTCCGAATCGTGCGTGCAGCAGGAATTCGCGGTTACCCTCGGTGCCAAGAATCGGCGAGTCGATCACCTCGATCGCATTACCGCCGAGGGCCTCCACCGCGCTCCGCACTTTATCCGCCGCTCCCTGTTGCGCGTCGGGATCGCGGACGATGCCACCCTTACCCACCTGCGCTCGCCCGACCTCAAACTGCGGCTTCACCAGCACGATGATTTCCACATCCGGGGACGAGGGTCGCACGCTGGCCATGACGGCTGGAAGCACCAAGGTCGCCGAGATGAACGACACATCCATGGCGACCAGGCTCACAGGCGCCGGCGTGTCGCCAGCCCACAGCTGCTCTGCCTTCAAGTAACGCGCATTCGTCTTCTCCAGCAACCGCACCCTCGGATCGCCGCGCAGCCGGGCATCCATCTGGCCATAGCCGGTATCGACCGCAATCACCTGTGCGGCTCCGGCCTGCAGAAGACAGTCCGTAAAGCCTCCGGTTGAGGCGCCAATGTCGACGCAGGTTTTGCCGTTGACGTCGATCTGCCAGTGCTCCAGCGCCCGCGCCAGTTTCAGCCCGCCGCGGCTCACATACGGAAGATCGTTTCCAAGAATTCGGAGGACGGCACTTTGGTCGACACTGGCGCCGGCCTTCTCCACTTTCTGCTCGTCGACGAGTACCCGTCCTGCAAGAATGATCGCCTGCGCACGTTCGCGCGATGTCGCCAGTCCCCGCTCCAGCAGAAGTTTGTCGAGCCGCACCTTCACCGCGTCAGACTAGCACGATCACCACAGGCCTCTGGAGCACAAGGACGCCGGAAAGGAAATTGCGTGGCTGCGCCGGAACGGGACCAGTTCCAATTCCGCACTCGATTCGGTGCAGACAGGTCACAAATTTTGAAACCCTACAACTTAGCGGTCATCCGACGCCCTTTTCCACAACCTTATGCACATTTGTGTTGAAAACTTTCATGTGGCATTCATCAACGGTGGGATAGGATGGCGGCCTTGATTTTTCCATCAACCCTTACGAGTCATCCTGAGCGAAGCGAGATTGCGCCGCAATCGAACGGAGTCGAAGGACCGCTATCGTTGCAACGGTCCCACGCGGCGGTAGGGGTCCCTCGACTCGCTTGGCTCCCTCGGGATGACACTACGTTGTAGGTGGACCGGGTGTGGCGCTGAAAATTGCGGCACGCACCGGTGCGATACAATGACGACTTCCCAGGGACGAGGTTGAATGGTAACCAAGAGCAGAACTCACTCCACGCCAGCTGCGCCGAAGAAAAGTACAACGAGGAAGCCCCAGACAGCCACTCCAACTCAGCCAGCCAACGGAGCCCGCATATCGCCGTCCGCACCGTCACCGGCGAGCCCGCCGCCGTCGAGTCAAGAAACGCTGCGCCGGCTGTACACTTCGCTGCTGCGTTGCCGGATGGTGCAGGGACATGCGCGAGCCCTGTCCGCGGGGAATTACGAGCTGGCGATCGGTGAGGAAGCGGTCATCGCCGCCACTTCGGCAGAGCTGACGGCCGAGGACACGATTGCCGCCAGCCCAAAAAACCTGGCCGCGCTGGTCGCGCGTGGCCTGCCGCTGCATAGTTTATTTTCCGAGCCAAATGATTGCGTTTCGCCGAGTTCCATTACCCCGGCTTCGGTGCCTGAAGACGCGTTCACTCGCGGTACCGGCATCGCTCTGGCGCACAAGCTGAGCATGAAGCGGCGCGTGGTTGTCGCCTTCTGTCCTCAAGAGCGTCCGGCCCTCGAGACCTGGCACGAAGCGCTTAAGTTCGCCGGGGTGCACAAGCTGCCCATCCTGTATGTCATCAAGAATGGCGTAGCCGACCAGCAATCGTCCTCCGAGCACGCTCCGCATCTCGAGCCCTTTAGCTTCATGGCGCGCGACTACGGATATCCCGGCATCATCGTGGACGGACAGGATGTGGTTGCGGTCTGGCGGGTGGCGCAGGAGTCGATTCACCGCGCACGTCAAGGGTCGGGACCGACGCTCATCGATTGCCGCACCGACTCCAAGCGCGACCCACTCGCTTACATGGAGCACTATATGCGGAAGCGCAATGTGTGGGACGACGGCTGGAAGAAAGACACCGAGCAGGGGATTCAGGCCGAGATCGAGAAGGCGACAGCGCTGGTACCGGCTCTGTAATTTCGAGGGCCCCGTTCCAGCTTTCCTTTGCTAGAGCCGGAGAGCCGGCATATCTTTCCCACGCGAGCAAAAGCAGATCCCTCGCTGCGCTCGTGATGACAATTCCAGATCGGGGTGTCATCCCGACCGAGAGCTTCAGCTCGAGTGGAGGGACCGCTACCGTCGCCAGTACTCGATCCAGGTAAAGAGATCCTTCGACAGCGGTCGATTGCTGCGCAATCTCACTCCGTTCAGGATGACACTTCATGTTTTGCGGGGTGGAAAAAGTAAGCCGCCGCGTCATTTCTGACGGCAGCGGCTTTTGATGTTGCGGGCTGGTAGGACCGTCCCAGGCCAATTCGACGGCCAGAACGGGGCACCCTTTACAGCTTCTCGTAGAAATCGCATGCCGAGCACGAGATGTACATCCCGCCGGCGATGTCGCGTTCGCGGTCTTTCACACGCTTCACCACGCGAGTCGGCTTGCTGCACTTGGGACAATCAGTGCTCTTGGTGGTGTCCATCACCTTCTTGCGGTCTGCGGTTTTTGCGATCTTAGCCATTCTCTTCTCCTGAAAAATTACAGTTTCTTCCCGCAGGCTGCTGCGGAGCAATGTCTACATGGGCTGAAGTAAATCGGTCGATCGAAGCGGATGGGCGCGCTTAGCGCGAGATGCACATGTCTTGAGCCCACGCTCCTACGGAGCGGCTTCGACTGCAGGTGACGCGTATGCGCGTCTTCTCTACTCGCCTGGTAGCAGTTCTATTTTACATGAGATTGGTGTCATCTTGAGCGCTAGAGTGCCGTCTTGGCGACTACGGGCGCCAGCGGCTAAAAGCAGTCTGTAGCTGTAGGGGTCCCTCGGCTGCGATCGATTGCTGCGCAATCTCTCTTCGCTCGGGATGACACATCTCCCTAAAGATGTGCCGGGGCTATCCATGTTATTCAGTAAGAAACTCACTCCACGCGCTTCATCGGCAGGTCCTTGCCGTCGGTGTGCAGGACCATCGCCGTTACCTGGCCATTCTTGTCGATCTCGAAGCTGTACTCGTCATCGGCCGATTTGGAGAAAAAGCGGGTGTCGCTCTCGGCGCCCAGCTCCTGCTTCGGCTCGTCATTCTCCTTCACAAAAATCTTGTTTCCTTCGCGCGTGATGGTCAATACCACCTCGGGCGAGAAGCGGTAGCGACCTACGTACTTATCCAGCACCTTGGGATCGACGGCGATCTCTTTATGCTGCTTCAGGGCCGGCCGGGGCGGCAGCTTGTCGTAGGGTGTGAACGCCTCCCACTCGATCGGCGTGTACGGGTTGTGCAGCAACGTCTCCAGCAACTCCTTGTAAATACCCTCACCATTGGAGCTGTTGGTCATGATCAGGATGCCGATGCCCGATTTGTCGAAACAGACCGTGTAATGGCGCCAGCCTTCGTCATGTCCTTCCTTGAAGAACGCTTTCCCGTACGGACTGAAATACAAGCCCCAGCCGAGGCCATAGCTCAGCCGGATGGCATCGTTGTCGCCGGTTGTCTCGGTGTTGAGGCTGGGAAACTCGTGCTTCGACTTGATCCGAACCTGCGGACTGAGCATCAGCGCAAGTGTCTTCGAGTCGAGATCGCGCCCTTGCATCAGCGCCTGCAGGAAGTTGGCGTAGTCATGCAACGTCGTCTGCATGGAACCGGCTGCGTCCGCGGTCGTGCGCCGCTCCGGGCCAAGCGTGCGACCGTACTCGTCGTAGCCGTTGGCGAAGTCGCTCTCGAAGCGTTCCTCCCAGACCATGCTGGTGCGGGTCATGTTGTCGGGAAGGAAGAGACGCTCACGCATCAGGTCGTTCAGCGGCTTCTTGGTGACCGTTTCGACCACCATTTGAGCCAGCAGAATTCCCTCACCCGAGTAAGCGAAGCGTGATCCTGGCGTGAAATTGATGTTCAGCTTGTGGTCATCATTGAAGAAGCGCAGGTTGGGAAAGCCCGTGGTGTGGTCCAGGCACATACGCAACGTAATCAGCTTGTAGCGTGGATCGCCGGCGAGGTCGGCGTAGGCCGAATATTCCGGCAGCGGCTTAGGCAGATATTGATAGACAGGTTTGTCGAGATCGAGGACGCCCTGCTGCACCAGTTGCATGACCACAGTGGCAAACGCGGATTTGGTCAGCGACGCCGCCGTCATCACCGAGTCAGGCGTCAGCGGCAGATTCTTTTCGGTGTCGCGAAGGCCGTACGTCTTCAGGTAAGCGATCTTTTTGTTGTTGAAGATGGCGATGCCGACGCCGGGGACCTCCGCAGCTTTCATCAGGCGGGTGACGGTCGCGTCAATCTCGGAAGCGGTAATGGTGCTGCCGTCGAGACGGTGGATTGGGGATTGCTGCGCGATCAGTGGAAGGGCTGTAATTGAGAACAAGTACACCAACAAAATCAGGCTTCGTCGTCTGATTCCTTCCATTCTTGTCCACACGAGCTACACCTCCATCGTTTGCGCGGCACAGGTATCGGCAGGCCTGCCCATGCGGAGGTATACGCCAGAGGGTTGTTCAAAGTTTCGTAAGAAACGTCGAGGGAATGGCACCGCGCGGTGCTCTCCTGCACACAGAAAAGAACCCACCCTAGCCAAAAGCGGGCTAGGATGGGGCACCCGAAAACCTTCTCCCTCATGTGGGTTAACCGGAAACGCGCGCGCCGTTACTTCCCTGCAAAATCCTGCGCGAATTCCACCAGCGAGCGCACTGGCACGCCGGACGGACCCTTGGCGATCCAAGGCTTGTTGTCTTCCATCCACGCTGTGCCGGCGATGTCGAGATGCATCCAGGGCGTATCGCCGACGAATTCCTTCAGGAACATCGCAGCCGTCACCGCGCCGCCCCAGCGTCCGCCGCTGTTCACGATGTCGGCGATGTTCGACTTGATGATCTCGCGGTATTCCTCGTCGACCGGCAGCCGCCACATCTTCTCGCCCGACTTTTCCAGCGACTGGTTGAAGCGGTTGTAGAAGTCGTCATTGTTGGCGAAGACGCCGACGTTCACCATGCCGAGCGCCACCACAACGGCGCCGGTCAGCGTGGCTGCGTCGATCAGGTGGGTGCAGCCCAGCTCCTTCGCGTAGTGCAGGCCATCGGCCAATACCAGGCGGCCTTCGGCGTCCGTGTTGATGATTTCGATTGACTTGCCCGACATGGCAATCTGCACGTCGCCCGGCTTCTGCGCTTTGCCCGACGGCATGTTCTCGGTCGCACAGACGATGCCGATCACGCGCAGGTTCGGCTTCAGCAGGGCGATGGCGCGCATGGCTCCGATCATCGCCGCTCCGCCAGCCATGTCGTACTTCATCTTCTCCATGCCCTCGCCCGGCTTCAGCGAAATACCGCCGCTATCGAAGGTAATTCCCTTGCCTACCAGTCCGAGGACGCGCTTCTTCGGCGCCTTCTCCGGCTCGTAGCGCATCACGATGAGCCGTGGCTCTTCGTCCGAACCTTGGGCAACGCTCCAGAAGGCGCCCATCTTCAGCGCCTTGATCTTGTCGGGGCCGTAGATCTCGCAGGCCAGTCCGGTCTCTTTGCACATCGCCTGGGCGCGGTTGGCCATGATGGTTGGCGTCATGCGATTGCCGGGCTCGTTTACCAGGTCGCGGGTGAAGTTTTGCGACTCGCCGATGACGCGGCCGCGCTCCATCGAGGTGCTCCACGACCGCTGGTTCGCGCCTTTCGGAGTGACGATCACCAACTCCTCGATCTTCTGATCTTTGCGATCGCTCTTGTAATAGTCGGGATCGAAGTTACCGACGAAGGCGCCTTCGACGATGGCCTTGGCAGCGTCGTTCACGCCGCCGGGAGCGATGAAGGTGAAGCTGGTCAGGTCTTTCGATTTCAGCCCGCGCACGGCAGCTCCCGCCAGTTTGCGCAGTTCGGAGGAGCTAAATTTCTTCGCCTTGCCACCGCCGATTAACAGGAGCCGCTTGGCCTTCAGCCCTTGCGGCTTGTGCAACAGCGTGGTCTCCAGCATCTTGCCGGTGACTTCGCCGGAGGTGATCAGGTCAGCCGCAGCGGCAAGAACGGCCTTGTCGTCGCTCTGGATCTGCGGATTGGGTTTAGCGTCCTTGTCGCCGTTGGTGTTCTCGGCCGTGTCGAGCACGGTAACGACGAGACATTCGGTATCGATTTGCGAAGCTGCTGCGTTATTCAGAATTGTTTTCATAATGAGTCCGTTCTGTGAAGTGTCCTGTGTGGCCCTGAGCGTCAGTTGTGAGAACCCGGATTCAGTATCCGGAACGAGTCCATGATGCGTGGCACGACGGCGGGCTTGGGATCGTCAACCGGCCAAGTCGCGGTGAGGGTGTAGAACTTCCCGTTCACGCAGAAGTATCGTCCGTACACCTCGTCGCCCTGATGACCATTATTTTCGTATTCAAAGCCGTTGTGACCGTTGGCCGAAAAATCCTTTAGCCGCGACGGACCCGCCGCCGGGCTCATGCCGCTCCGAAACGACGCCAGCGCTGCCTGACAATCGTCGATCCGGCTCTCAACCATCACACCCATGACGATGTCGCTGGTTGGATGGAGTGTATAGAACATACTCGGATGACTCGGGTCCTTGTGAACATCGGGCGCCATGGGCAGCGTGATGGCAAAGCCGTCGTCCGGGTACACGTATTCCTTCCACGAGGAAGCTGGAGTTTGTCCCGCTAACAGCACGTTGCCGGCAAGGGCCAGGACAAACATCGGCGCGAACTTGCGCTTCATATCCCTCAGCTCTTCCGGCTCCGGGCTACGGCTTCCCGCGCTTCCTTGTCGGCCGTCTTCCGCCGCTCGGTCTCGCGCTTGTCCCAGTTCTGTTTGCCCTTGGCGACGGCCATCTCCACTTTCAGTCTTCCATTGCGGAAATACAGGCGCGTCGGAATCAGGGTCAAACCTTTTTGCAGGGTCTTGCCAATCAGTTTGTTGAGCTCGGCTCTGTGGATGAGCAGCTTCCGGGTGCGCAAGGGCTCATGGTTGAAGATGTTGCCGTGCTCATAGGGGCCGATGTGGGCGTTGATCAGCCAGAGTTCGCCGTCCTTCACCAGGCCATAGGCGTCTTTCAGATTCGCTCTGCCGGCTCGAGCCGACTTCACTTCCGTGCCCCGTAAGGCAATACCCGCCTCGAACTTGTCCAGCAGAAAATAGTTGTGCGACGCTGAGCGGTTCTGCGAGGCATCGCGCTCACCACTGGCGACCGGGTCACGGCGGCCTGCCGGCTTCTTGGCTGGTGCGGTTTGAGTTTGACGGGGCATGGGAGGCGCTTAATCAGTGTAACAACGGTCGGGGGCGGAGTGAAAACACCCGTCACGCAGGCACTGAACAATGTCGATGCCGGTCGGCTGCATCCCACGCCGGGTGCGGCTCGCGCACCCAGGTTCGCGCCTTATTGCGTCACGGTCAGGACGATGGTCTGGCTGCTCACCAGCTGACCTGTCGCGGTGTTCGTGATGGTGGCGGTGATATTGGTGGTGCCCGCAGCTATAGCGGTCGCGATTCCATTGCCGCTGGACAAGCCGCTACTGATCGACGCCACGGTGGAGCTGTTCGACGAACTCCAGGTTACCGATTGCGTCACGTCGTTCTGAGCACTCCCATTGGCGTAGGCAAAGAACGGCAGCGTTCCCGGCACTCCGTTGATTGTCGCAACGGTTTGGTTTTGAGTGCTTCCCTGGGTAGTGTTGATGACCAGGCTCGTAATGTTGCTTAGCGTCACATTGACAGTGGCCGTCCCGCTTATCCCCTGGGAAGTGGCGGTGATGGTTGCCGTGCCGATAGCGACCCCCGTTACCGAGCCGCCGGGCGAAGTTACGGTCGAGATGTTGGTGGCCGAGCTTGACCAGCCTACCGAATTTCCGCTGATCTGTTTCTGGCTGCCGTCGGAGTATGTCGCCGTTGCAGCTAGCGAGGCCATCTGGCCGACTCCGAGAGTGACCGAGGCGGGCTGGACAAATATCGAGCTGATGGAAGGGCTAATGAAGAAGCCACTGCAGGATGTCAGAAATGGGGCCAGTGCCAAGCCTACGGCTACGGTCAGCAACAGCCTCCAGCGAAGCCTCGTGGGGCGATGTCCACCTGTACCCGGAGAAGATTCAGCACGGCGGTCAACAAACGAACTTTCTGTTTCTGCAAAACCCATTTCTACTCCCGACGAAATTTCCCGCCTTGCGCCCGCATCGCACGCGCCAACTGGATGGCCAAGCTAAAAATACCGCCGAAGCTGTGACAACGACTATCGTTTGACGGTATCTTCGATGGTTAGACGCTTATTCTACCAAACGAAAGCGGAAGTTTCCTTCATGTCGAAAAAGGGTGCTGCTCAAATGCCAGCTTGTTCTCGAATTCGACAGGTGACGATTGGCCGGATGGCTGAAGGCGAATACCGAAGATCGAACGAGCGGTTGCTCTTATCGTCCACAGTCCGTCTAATACAGTGTCTATGGCCAGCACACGTCTGTCACAATGGCCAGGTTGCAAGAAATTTATGAAGCAGTTTGGAATCGTCCTTTTTTGGAGCGTTGCGTTCTGCTTTCCGGCAGCAGCCGCGCCTCTGAGCGGCAACGCACGCACGGTGATCCCGCAGGCCGTGCAGCAGATTATTTCAGTGGACTACAGCGCAGTACGCGATTCGCCCATGGCCCGCGCCCTGAAAAGCCAGGTCATCCCGGACAACGTCAAGCAATTTGAGTCGGCGCTGCGCGGCGTCGGCATCGATCCCGATCGCGACGTCGAACAGATCACCTTTGTCAGTTACCGTGGGCCGAAGAATATTACCTACGGTGTAGGCATTGCACAGGGGCCTTTCAAGCAGAAGGATTTCCTGGCCAGGGCAAAAGCGAAGAAGATCAAGCCGGAGAAATATCTGCTGGCAGACATCTATTCCATGGGCTCGGGCTTTCAGATGGTATTTCTGGACCCCATCACCATCCTGTTTGGTGAGAACGCAGCCATCAAAGGCGCCATCGATGTGCGAGATAACGGAGCTGCATCGCTGGATTCGAACGACACCCTGGACGACCTGATCGGCAGCATAGAGACTGAGCCTGTGTGGAGCGTGCTCGACCAAAAAGGCACGCAGGGCATGATGCGCTCCGCGCTTGGCCAAGCCGGCGCGCTTGCCAACTTCGACGCCGTGAAGAAGCGCCTGCTGGCTTCCGACTACGTCATGAACTTCACCAACGGTGTAACCTTCGATGTCGCTGTGAAGACCTCCGACAACATCACCGCCGCGAGCCTTTCGGGACTGATGAAGGCCGGGGTTTTGTATAAGAAGATGAGCGGCTCATCCAGCGAAAAGCTGGCGCTGGAGAACACCACCGTCGACAGCTCCGAAGACATCGTGCAGATGCACTTTGCGACCGACGATCAGCGTTTCCACGCGCTCATGAAGTCGGACCTGTTCGCAGCCGTGTCGCGATAAACGTCACGCGACTGGAAGCTGGCGGCCCGGCGTGGGTCTCGTTTTGAAAGGGCACGCCTTTACAGGTTGCTGAACATTCGGCACGGCCGACTTGTATCAGGGCACGACCTTGGTCGTGCCGGCTAGCAGCGTAAGAGTGCACGGCTTTAGCCGCTGCACGCGGCAGGCAGGGGCTGAAGCCCGCTAAAACGAAGACGCATCGGCACGACTGAAGTCGCGCCCTGATACAAAACTCAGGTCGTTTTACTTTTTGTCAGCCTTTTCGGACGCGTGCGAACAGGTGCCTTCTAAGAATTATCATTCCGAGCGAAGCAAGGCGTAGTCGACTGATTTGCGGCGCCCCTGCGAGACAGGGCACAGCCATTCTGAAATCACTCTAGGCGTTGGGCCAGCGGCATTATTGCACGGTCAGGACAACGGTCTGGCTATTTACCACCTGCCCTGCGCCGTTGGTCGTGGTGGCGGTGATGTTGGTGGTGCCCGCAGCCACACTGGTCGCCAGACCATTGCCACCAGGGAGTCCGTTGCTGATCGCCGCCGCCGCCGGGTTCGACGAAGTCCAAGTTACCGATTGAGTCAGATCGTTGGAGGCATCGCCATTGGCGTAGGCATAAAACTGCAGGGTCGCCGGCGCGGACGGAATTGTCGCCGTGTTTTGGGACAAAGTGCTTCCCTGGGTAGTATTGATGACCGCCCTGTTCACATCACTTGCCGTTACGTTGACGTTGACCGTCGCGGTAAGAGTCTCGGTGCTGGCGCCGTAGCAAACCTTCGAGAGGAGCGGGCTTCCGTTGCTAATCGAAACCACAACCTGACAACCCGTGCCGGGGATCGTGGCGGTGGTCGTTGCGGTGATGGTCGCACTGCCAGCCGAGACGCCTGTCACCAAACCGCCAGGCGAAGAGACAGTCGCTATCGTGGGGTCCGAGCTTGACCAGCTTACCGAATGTCCGCTGACCTCTTGCTGGCTGCCGTCAGAGTACGTGCCATGTACGGCTAGCTGCACCGTCTTGCTGGTCGCTATCGCCGCCGAAGCCGGATTGATGTAGGTCGCGCTGAGAGACGAAGGAATGAAGAACCCACCACCGCAGGATGTCAGGAACGCCGACAGCGACAGCGCTATGGCTACGATCAGAGCCGGGCTCTGGCGAAGTCGCATCCGTCGATGTCCACCGGCGCCAGAGGAGAATTCACCACGATTGCCGACGAAAGAATCTTCTGTTCCCGCAGAAACCATTTCTACTCCCGATTTGGGGTCTTTGCGCCAAGCGCCGCGCGGCTGGAGAGGCTGAATCCCCAGCCAGCCTACCCTTCAAAACTCGCTTTGTTGTCGGTATTGTACTCCGCTTAAATATGATCCTATCGCGCCGCGAAATTGTTCTGCCGGGTATGCGTACCCCGCAGATCTCCAACAGTACGGAATGTTATAATCGCGGCGATATTGTGCGTCTGCTCATAACTGCGATGCGTGATCGAACGGACGCGTGCGCTCACGTTTGTCGCACATTCAAGTCTGATAACCGGAACCTGACAGCTTTGTCCGCCTGAAGTGGGGCAGGTCCGGTTTAATCCCTGGGTTTAAGGAACGTGATGAAACGTTTTACCGCTGCTCTGGCGCTGCTGTTGGTGTTGGCGCTGTCTGCGTTTGCCAACAATGCCAAGCAGGCGAAGGCGATGTATGAGAAAGGCAAGATCGCCGAGGCTCGTCAGGATTACATAACGGCCTACAATTTCTATCACCAGGCCTACCAGCTCAACCCTTCCGATCTGACCTACCGTACGTCGTACGAATACGTCCGGTTTCTGGCGGCGGCCTCCTACGTTCATCAGGGCGAATTGCTGATGAACGCCGGCAAATTGCAGGAAGCTTTGACCGATTTTGAGCAGGCCCTGGCCATTGATCCTTCAAGCTTTATCGCCCAGCAGCAGTCGAACAAGATCCGGCTGATGATCAAGCAGAGCCTGAATCCTACCGCCGCCGCTCCGCCCAGCACGGAAACAGGGCTGACGCGCCGCATGGAAGAGGCCACCGGTCCGGTTGAGCTGGCGCCAATCTCAAATACCCCCATCACGCTGAACCTGACGCAGGATTCCAAGACGGTTTACGAAAGTATCGGACGCCTGGCCGGCATCAACGTTCTGTTCGATCCCGATTACACTTCGCGTCGCATCCACGTGGACCTGAACGGCGTGACCCTGCACGAGGCGCTGGAGATTACGGCGCTGGAGTCCAAGACTTTTTGGCGGCCGGTAACGCCCAACACGATCTTCGTCGCCGCCGACACTCCAGCCAAACGCAAGGAGTTGGAGCAGAGCGTCATCCGCACTTTTTACCTGAATAATCTGTCGCAGCCCAACGAACTGCAGGACCTGGTGAACATCCTGCGCACGTTGCTGGACACGCAGCGCTTGCAGCAGTTCCCTTCGCAGCAGGCTATCGTGGTTCGTGGCACCCCCGATCAGATTGCCATGGCAGAGAAGCTGATCGAGGATCTGGACAAGTCCAAGCCTGAGGTGGTGGTGGAAGTCGCCATCATGCAGGTAACGCGCGACAAGCTGCGCAACCTGGGTATCAATCCCCCGACCAGTGTCTCGGTCGCTCTTCAGCAGTCCAACGCGACCAGCCCAACCACTACAAGTGTGACCGGCACGGCGGGAAATACGGCTTCAGCTACCACCGGCAGCACCACCGGGCAGATCACGCTGAACACCTTGGGCAATCTCAATGCCACCAACTTTTCTGTCACCATTCCTGCAGCCACAGCGAACTTCCTGATGACTGACAGCAGCAGCAAGCTGATCCAGCAGCCGGAGATTCGGGCTTCGGATGGTCAGAAAGCTTCGCTGAAAATCGGTGAACGCGTTCCCGTGGCGACTGGTTCGTTCCAGCCCGGCATCGGCGGTGTCGGCATCAACCCGCTGGTCAACACTCAGTTCAACTACATCGACGTGGGTGTGAACATCGACATCACGCCGCACGTCCACGGCATCGAAGAGGTCACGCTGAAGCTGGCGATGGACATCTCGGCGGTCGACTCGTACCAGAACATCGGCGGCATTCAACAGCCGGTCATCGGTCAGCGCAAGCTGGAAAACGAAATTCGCATGAAGGAAGGCGAGGTCAACATCCTCGGCGGAATTCTGGAGCAGACGGTTACTCACTCGCTCTCCGGCATTCCGGGACTCGCCTCGATTCCACTGTTTAAGTATCTGTTCGCGGAAGAGCAGAAGGAAGTCAACGACAACGAGATCGTCTTCATTCTGATTCCGCACATCGTACGCGCGCAGGATTTGTCGGCTAGTAACACCAAGGCCATCGACGTCGGAACGGCCAACTCCATTTCGCTGCGCACGGCGCAACAACCCGCGCCTCCGCCAACGGACTCCGGCGCTCCACAGGGAGCCACGACCAATCGTCCGCCGCAAACCGTGCCTCCGGCGGGAGCGCAGATGAACGCCCCTGCTTCGGCTCCGATGGGCAGCCCCATTGTCAGCTTCGATCCCCCGACGCTTGACCAGGCGGTGGGCACGACCTTCAGCGTGAACGTCAACCTTGCCGGCGGACAGAACGTCGCGTCGGTGCCGCTGCAGATCATGTACAACCCGCGCGTGCTGCAGCTGCTCAACGTGTCAAACGGGACGTTGCTTTCCCAGGACGGACAGACCGTAGCCCTGGTCAATCGCGATGACAGCATGGCCGGAATTCTGCAAGTGACGGCGTCGCGTCCTCCGGGAACCAGCGGCATCTCTGGTGACGGCTCGGTATTTACGCTGACCTTCCAGGCGAGAGCGCCAGGACAGTCCACTCTGGCAATCAACCGGGCGGTTCTGAAGAACGCTGCGATGCAAAACACGCCCGCAAGCGGCTCGCAGGCGATCGTGACGGTTCACTAGGCAGTCCGTCTAATCAAGTGTGGCTTTTCACCACTGAGGCAGAGAGAATACCGGGAGTGCCCGATTAAACTCGAGGCCTCCGTGGTGAACACGCCACCCCATTAACGCCGAGGCCTGACGAGTTAAAATAGAAACAGTGCTTTCGAGGACCTTCAACCCAGCCCTTGCCGTTCCGGGGCCAGATACGCCCGGCATGCTGCCCCTATCTCACAAACGTGCGCTCCGAACCCGCGGCTTCACCATGGTGGAGTTGCTGGTGGCCATGACGATCCTTATGATCCTCACGGCAACGGCCGCGCCCATCGTGAAGATCAGCATCCAGCGCGCCAGGGAACGCGAGTTGCGCCGCGACCTGTGGGAGATGCGCGACGCCATCGATCGCTACAAGGATGCGGCCGACCGGGGCGCTTTCCAGACTAAAGTCGACAGCCAGGGTTATCCGCCCGATCTGGACACTCTGGTCAAAGGCGTCGATTCCAATGGCAAGAAGATGCGCTTTCTACGTCGCGTTCCGATCGATCCCATGACCGGCAAGGACGAGTGGGGTATGCGCGCCATGAAGGATGACATCGATTCGGACTCCTGGAGCGGCGATAGCGTCTTCGACGTGTACAGCAAATCCGAAGGCACTGGCCTGGACGGCTCGAAATACAAGACGTGGTGATGGATCCGATGAGACAGCGTTCGCGACAGCGTGGCTTCACCCTGATTGAGCTGATGGTGGTCATCAGCATCATCGTCATCCTGCTGTCGCTTGCCATTCCGAATTATTCTTCGTCCATCCTGCACGCCAAGGAAACGGCGCTACACGACGATCTGTACACGTTGCGCTCGCTCATCGATCAGTACACCCTCGACAAGCAGAAAGCGCCGCAGTCGCTGGACGACCTGGTGCAGGCTGGATATCTGAAGCAGCTTCCGAAGGACCCTTTCACCAACTCGCGTGAGACCTGGGTCCCGGTCACCGACGAGAGCATCATGTCGCCCGACCAGACCGATCCCGGCATCATCGACGTGCACAGCGGCAGCGATCAGGGCTCCAGCGAAGGCACCGCCTACAGCACCTGGTAAGCGGCGCGAGTCGACCCTTCCCGGCAAGTCTCAGTCGAGAGCGGCGAGCACCTCGTCGGTCGTTCTAACTCTCGCCAACCGGGGAAAAATCTTCTCAAAGGCAAACCTGTGACGGTTGCGGCATTATGCTTGAAATACCATCGCTACGGTGAGCGGCATCAAGAGGAATTAACGGAGCGGTATTCGCGTGAAGAAAAAGAAATCGCCTACCCGGCGTTCTGTAAAAAGCGGCACAATTGGCACGAGCGTTGAGGACTACTTTGCGACCGTCCCGCAGCCTGCGCTTGCCGCCCTGAACAAAATGCGCATTGCGATCCGTTCTGTTGTGCCCGCGGAAGCGACCGAAGTCATCAGCTACAAAATTCCCGCGTTCAAGCACAAGAAAATTCTGGTCTGGTACGCTGCATTCTCCAGCCACTGCAGCCTGTTTCCGACTGCGTCGGTGATCGATGCCTTCCGCGACGAACTCAAGGGATTCTCAACCTCGAAGGGCACAGTCCAGTTCCCTCTCGACAAGCCGCTGCCTGTGGCCCTCATCAAGAAGATGGTGAAGTTCCGCGTTGCGGAGAACGAAGGCAAGAAGCGAGGCTGAGCGCTTCCGAGTAAAGCCGGAAGTTCGCTTCGATATTGATCGTCCAACCCCTGCGCCAGCACGCGCTTGTCGATAAATTCCAGTCCACGATCTTCACGGACTACTCTTGCGCCGGCGCAGGCGTGGTGCCAGGCTTCAAGAATTGCAGGATCTCGGTTCGCGTAGAGGTATAGATATCTCGATTGCTGCCGTAACCTTCCGAAAATGGACGCGAGCCTTGCGCGGTAAGAATCGCCAGGCGGTAGGTTGAGCGGCCTCCCTGGTTGCTCAGTGAGCTTTGCAGAACGATGTCTTTGATTTCGTCGAACGGTATGCTGGCGGTCCACGTTCTCAGATAGCGAAATCGCTTCCAGTCGGCGATTCTTCTTACCGAGTCGAAGACAACCGTGATCTTGCTCAGGCTTAGAAATGCGAAGAACAGGAACACGCCCGCGGCAATGAGGGTCCCTTTCTGTCCGGTGACGATAGTGCCATAGACAAGAAACGGCACCGCGGCACCCGTCAAAGCGGCAAGCCAGAAGGTGCTTTCTTGCACCACCAATTCCGTCTCGGTGTGCCGGACGACTTTCACGCGGCAAGCATACCGCACGTCTCTAGAAAGCGCTTGTCCTATTTGCGTCGAATGTGGCCGCAAAGCTCTCGGTTGCCAGTGCAGTTCGAGTTGCGGCCTTAGCCATCGGCGGCAAACTGGTGGTATCGGCTTCCTTTCTGTGGCGTTCGTGCTGCCGATCCCATACTCTGACCTTCTTATTCAAATCGAATTTCGTCGGTTGAGGATATCCCTTGAAGGCACTTCATCTGCTTTGCGTTCTGCTTGCGGCTTCTTTTGTCTCGGTCGCACAAGACACAACGTCGGCTGCCGACCTGCTTCACACAGGGTTAGCCGCGATGGGTGGCGAGGAAAAGATTCGCAGCCTGTCCGGCCTGCACATCGAAGCGATGGCGGAACGCAATATGCTGGAGCAGTCGGAGAGGCCGGAAGGACCGTACATCGTCGAGAGCCAGCAGATCGAAGAGTCGATCGACTTTTCCCACAACAACTGGAAGCGCACGACAAAGGCGCGCGTTGCCTTTCAGCCCGAGTTCTCCATGATGGAAATCGTCTCCGGCGACGCCGCAGCACTCAGCTTTGACGGCCAAACTGCTCCCGCATCCGGTGAGCAGCTACAGCACGCGCGGGAAGCTTTGGCACTCAGCCCCGCGCGAGTGTTGCTGACCGGACTCGCCAGCCCCGACCTGCGCCGCTTGCCCGACATTACGCTGCAAAGCGTGCCTCACCAGGTCGTGGCCTTCACCTGGAACGATCGGCCAATCCGGGTGTACCTGAACGCCGACACGCACTTGCCGACGGCGGTGGAGTGGGTAACCGCCTACCCTTTCGGCATCTTCTGGAGCATCTGGGGCGATGTGACAACGCGCGTGTATTACTCGTTCTGGTGGCTACAGAACGGAATTCACTATCCTCTCCAGGCCGACATCGTTCGCAACGGCCTGCCCGACCAGACGGTGACGATAACGAAAATCGATTTCCATCCAACGTTGGCGGCCGGAGACTTCGCGATTTCGTCTGAGGCGAAGACTGCGTTCGCGGCCACGGCCACCAAAACTATCGAGGATCGTGCGCCGAACGCTGCGTCGGCGCAGGAACTCGCGCCTGGCGTCCTGTTGCTTCCCGGCGCGTGGAACACGACGCTGATCAAACAGGATGATGGAGTGGTCGTGCTGGAAGCACCCATGTCGTCGGGCTACTCGGCGAAGACGATTGAGATAGCACAAGCGAAATTTCCAGGGGTGCCGATTAAGGCAGTGATCACTACCTCCGATTCGTGGCCGCACATTGGTGGCGTGCGCGAGTATGTCGCTCGGGGTGTGCCGGTCTATGTGCTCGACCGCACTGTCCCTCTCATCCAGCGCTTCGTCGCCGCTCCCCGGACGCTCTCGCCGGACGCGCTCGCCAAGGCCCCGCGCCCGCCGGAACTGCGTCCTGTCTCCGGCAAAGTGGTGATCGGCGCCGGGCCGAACCGGATTGAGCTGTATCCCATCCACGGCGAGACCAGCGAGCGGCAGATGATGGTCTACTTCCCCGAGCATAAGCTGCTGTACGGCAGCGATCCCTTCCAGCAGATGCCGGATGGCACGCTGTTCTATCCGCAAACCGTATACGAACTGACCGCGGCAGTCGACCGCGAGCGCCTTGTAGTGGACAAGTTTTTCATGATGCACATCGGCCCGAATCCCTGGGCGATGGTCCTCAAGACGGTGCAGCAAGCCCAGTAGACGGCTTAAGCCGCCGCGGCCATTCGTCGAACGAGCGAGCTATGGCCGCCGATGCGACTCCTCTGCAGTGTCGAGTACGGCTCCCTGCGAGTGCGCCGGCGTTAAGCTAGTGGATTTGCGCATCTTCTCTGGTATCCTGCGGGCAATTATGGAACGACCGAATTGGCTGCGCGCCAGCGCATCGATTGCCGTGCTCGTCTGCTCATGCACTCTTGTTTTCGCCCAGAAGCCTCATACCCTTCCGCAACGCACGCCGGAGAAAAATACGGCATCCACTGTGGCCGCCCAGGCACCGCAAGCTACTCCGCAACTGACACAGACGGATCTGGAAGCCTTCTTCGACGGGTTCATGCCCATCCAGTTGCAGCGTGACGACATTGCGGGCGCCGTCATTACGGTCGTCAAAGACGGCCAGGTTGTCTTCGCTAAAGGTTACGGATTTTCCGACGTGAAGAAACGTAACCCGGTCACGGTGGATGCAACGCTTTTCCGTCCCGGCTCCATCTCCAAGACCTTCACCTGGACCGCGGTCATGCAACTGGTCGAGCAAGGCAAGATCGACTTGAATCGCGACGTAAACGACTATCTCGATTTCAAGATCCCGGCGACCTTCGACAAGCCGATCACGATGAAAGATCTGATGACGCATACGCCCGGCTTCGAGGAGACCGTGAAAGACCTGTTCGTCTCTAAAGCGGCTGATATGCGTCCGCTCCAGGAATATCTGGAGCGCCATCAGCCGCAGGAGATTTTCCCTCCGGGGACTACGCCTGCCTACTCGAACTATGGCGCGACCTTGGCGGGATACATTGTGCAGCGCGTCTCCGGCCTGCCCTTTGACGACTACGTGAACCAGAACATTTTGACGCCGCTGGGCATGAAGCACACGACCTTCGCCCAGCCACTGCCCGACAGTCTAAAGCCGTTGATGTCGGACGGATACAAGCTGGCATCGGAGCCGCCGAAGGACTTCGAGCTCGTACAGGCATGGCCGGCCGGAAGTTTATCGACCACCGCCGAAGATATGACGCACTTCATGATTGCTCATCTGCAGGACGGGCAATACAACGGAGTGCAAATCATGAAGCCGGAAACGGCGCGGCTGATGCACTCGCGCGCCTTCGGACTGGTCCCCGATTTGAATGGCATGGCTTATGGCTTTTATGAGGAGTCGCGCAACGGTCATCGCATCATCGGGCATGGCGGCGACACGCAATGGTTTCACAGCGACATGCACCTGATGGTGGATGACCACATCGGCTTCTTCATCTCCTACAACAGCGCGGGCAAGCCGGGCTTCCCGGGACGCACCGCACTGTGGCACAGCTTCCTCGATCGCTACTTCCCCTACACACCGCCTCCTGCCCAGAACATCGCCAACGCCGCGCAGGATACGAAGGCGGTACTTGGAAAATATTGGTTGAGCCGGCGCTCACAAGGCAACATCTTCGCGATGACGTCCGCCTTCGCCCAGATTGATGTCACCGCCAACTCGGACGGTACCATCAGCCTGACTGGCGCCAAGGACTACGCCGAAAATCCGAAGCACCTGAAAGAAGTCGCGCCGATGATGTTCCGCGAGATGTACGGCCAGGGACGGGTCGCGTTCATCAAGGACTATGCCGGACGGCAGATTCTGGTGACCGACCTCCCGATCATCGTGGGAGAGGCGGTCCCGGCGCTCAAGAACCAGACCCTCAACGTGGGCACGCTGATCTTCGCTGTCGTCGTTTTCCTTCTGACCTTATTGTTCTGGCCGTTAAATGCGATGCTGCGCGGGCACTACCGGTATCGCCTTGAACTGGCGCCCCAGTATCTTCGTCTGCGACGCTGGATGCGTGCGATCTGCGCCATCGATTTGATTTTTATGGGTTGCCTCGGACTGTGGTTGGCGTCGGTCACCGATAACATTGCGGACCTGAGCAGCGGCTTCGATATGAGGCTTCGGGTGCTGCAGGTGGTCGGCCTGCTGGGAGCACTGGGAACGCTGGTGGCGATTAACTATTGTCTCCGGTCGTGGGGCGATGCGGGATTGTGGTTCTGGACCAAGGTCTGGAACACGCTGCTGATGCTGGCCTGCATCGGGTATACGTTTTTCCTGATCAACTGGCACACGCTGAACTTCCGGCTGAACTATTGAAGGCTGCAGTTTCGTATCAGGGCACGACTTCAGTCGTGCCTTAAGCGGCGAAGAAATCTTCCAAACGCCGGAGGCGCGGCACAGGTTAGCCCAGCCGTTCACGGCTGGGTAGCCGCCAACCAAGAGCACGACTGCCGTAGGCACGATAGAACGGAGCCGGCCAAGACCTGTCGTCCCTGAAGGGACTCGGAATTCTTTTTCTCCGCCTACCCCGGGCTTCCGCCCGGGGCTAACGGCAATTCCGCTGCTGCGCAGCTAGGCTGTTTTGGAGCTGACATTCTTTCGACCCCATCGTTTTCCAACGAGCAACAGTTCTGAGCATGTACGAAACTCGCGGTAGCGGTTAGCCTGACGAGCTAGTCGGCATGACAAGAAAAAAAAGGCCGGCGATCGCCAGCCCTTCGATGTATGTCAGGTCAGATACCCGATTCCCAGAAAACTCTGTGCCGCTGCCGTGAAAAGGAATGGTCTACCGCGGAACGCTGATGGCATTGTCCGCCAACTGCACCAGGTGCTCGGGATTCACCGGAGCCGCCACATTGGCCTGTGCGATCCGAATCTGCTCCTTGAAGTTATCGACCATCTCGGCTTTCAGGCGCACCTCGGTAGGCTTCTTTGCGATGCTCATCTGGTCGATCTTGTCCTGCAGGCGCAACAGCGCATAGAACAGGTTCTCCGGCCGCGGCGGGCAGCCGACCACATACACATCCACCGGAACGATCCGGTCGACGCCCTGAAGCACGGAATACGTATTGAACGGGCCACCGACCGATGCGCACGCACCCATGGCGATCACCCACTTAGGGTCAGGCATCTGGTCGTAGATACGCTGCACGACCGGCGCCATTTTCAGGCTCACCGTACCAGCCACGATCATCAGGTCGCTCTGTCGCGGGCTGGGCCGAAAAACTTCCGAGCCGAAGCGCGCGATGTCGAAGCGTGAGGTAGAAGCTGCGATCATCTCGATGGCGCAACACGCCAGGCCAAAGGTCATCGGCCAAATCGCCGACTTACGCGCCCAGTTGAAAACATAGTCGACGGTGGTCACCAGGAAGTTCTTTTCGAACTTGTTCTCAATCCAACCCATCTGCAACCTTCTCTCGATCCCGGGCCGGCAACAGCGGGAACGCCCGGGAATCCGTGTCGCTTTTCAAGAGCTCGACGCCGAAAACCGCTACTTCCAGCTTTCGACCTAATATCTTCGCCGATTGATGTACCAAGAGGCTGTGACGCCGGTCACACGTTCCAAAGCGTGTACCACTAAGTGGTACTCAGGATTGCGGAATAGCCCGAGAAGCAGAGAAGCCGGTCTTGCCGATCGAGCGATCGTAGCGGATTGCTGACGGATTCGGGTACCTTACGCCGCGCAACCACAGCGAAAATCCCATTCCCCAAAATGCCAGGCGTATGGAAATCCGTGTGCAGGGTGCGATATAGCAGTCAGTAAGTTGGCTGGCGCCGTAACCCAGGGGCAGGAAGATGGTAACCAGTCGCCAACCGGCACGAAAGCCCGTCATTCCCCTTGATAAGCTTGCTGGCGTGAATTGGCATGCGCTCTCGCTATTTTTCCAGAACCATAAATTTCGAACGTGCCAATATAAGTCCTGCTGGACAGAAGTGACGATGGCAGGACCGGAACATCCCCTTATTTCTTAAAAAAAAGCAGAAATCGTATTTTTGGCTTTTCGCGAGGCAACCTTTTTGCATCAAAGTTCGATGAGAGTTCGGGGTTTTAGTCGCCATCGCCACTTCGGTGTCTGCTCTTCATAGCCGAAATTGACACTGCCTCGTCGTGTCGGCTAGGATACGCCCTTGTGTCGAGGCTCCGTGAGGAGCTTCGGCGGTTCCGCACTCCCTGTACATCAGAAGATCATTCATGGAACGAGTACCCACCGTCTCAGGTACGGCTAATCTGCTCGACATCCTTGACCGGGTGTTGGACAAGGGCTTAGTGATCGCCGGCGACGTCCGGATATCGCTGGCCAACGTCGAGTTGCTGACCATACGGATCCGCCTTCTGGTGTGCTCCGTGGACAAGGCTGAAGAAATCGGTCTGAATTGGTGGAAGTTCGATCCCAACCTGACCCATCCCGGCCGGCTTCCCGAGGTACCGCGCACGAGATTGCCGCGTGCGGGTCCGGGAGCGGAGATTCGGGCGGAGCGGGCGCCGACGAAGACAGTTAAGACCGTAAAAAAAGCTTCCAGGAAGAAATAATTAACCCAGGAACGAAGATCGGCAGGAGGATCTGCAATGGCGGTTGAACGAGTATCAGGCGGCTCAAGTCTGATTGACGTACTGGATCGAGTATTGGACAAGGGCATCGTCATTGACGCCTGGGTGCGTATTTCCCTGGTCGGCATCGATTTAATCACCGTCGAAGCGCGTGTCGTGGTGGCTTCCATCGACACCTACTTGAAGTACGCTGACGCGGTGGGCCTCACCGGACTGGTATCGCGGCCGCAGCTCGGCTCCGGGGAGGAAGAAGAGATCACCACTGTTGAAACCACCAGGCGCCCGGCACGCAAGCGGCGGCCTGCCCGAATCTAGGCGTTTGATTGCGAAGAGAGGTTGCAGTGGCTTCGCCGCAGATGCGCGTGCATTCCGATGCCCCAACGCAAGCAGGCAAGAGCCGTCGTTCAGCCCTTCGCCTGCTTGATATTGAGCGGACCGACGAGATCTACCCCGTCCTGCTGGAGGAGATCGTCGCCCTGGGACATCCGCGCGCCCTCATCGCCAAGGTCAATTTCGAGACCTCGGAGATCAGCCCGGTGGTCTCGCTCAACTGTTCCAAGCCTCTGCAGCAGCGGTTTCAAACCACATTGTTCTCCATGGAAAACCCGCTGGCTCGGGTGCTGCATACCCTCGAGCCGGAACTCGTTCCCGGCCGCGGCAAGCGCGGCGTTGACTTCTACAACCACCCGCTTATCTATCGCAACCGGACCGCCTGCTGGGAAGCCGAGCGCGCCCGCAGCGGCAAATGCATTGCCGTCGAAAACTACCATTCACGGCTGAAACTGCAATTGCAGCAGCAGGTCTGCAGCATCTGCGACATGCGTGCTTATGCGGCGATGGTGGTAGTTGAGATCAAGCGCGGAGCGTCGGAAAGCGACTTGGCCGAGCTGCGTGCCCTGATCGAGCTCGCCAATCGGTATCTCTCGCGGCTGTTCAAGGTCGAGCACTACCAGAACCGCATGCTCGATATGGAGACCACCATCATCCAGATGCAGACGGTGATGGAGAGCATGACCGACCCGGTCATTCTCACCGATCCTCAGCATCGCGTCATCACCCAGAACAAGGCAGCCGAGCGTTATTTCCGTCTGCCCGAGGATGTGAGCGAAGGACGAGTGCGAGCCGTTGAGCTGAACAACCTGCTCTTCTCGGCGGCGCTGTCTTCGATGGCGGTGTCGGGCAACGATTCCTCTCGCGACATGACTCTCGTCGACGCCATCGAAGGCGATGAAGTCCTGTTCGAGGCCGTGTCCGCTCCCAGCTTCGCTCCCGATGGCCGCCGCACCGGCATGGTCACCGTGCTCCGCGACGTCACCGATCTCCGTCGTGCCGACGAAGAGCTGCGGGCCAACTACGAAAAGCTGCGGCAAGCCGAAGAAGTCGTCCGGCAAGACCGCGATCGTCTGAATCTGGTGATCGAAAACGTGGGCGATCCAATCGTGGTTTGCGACCGCGATGCCAAGGTCGCCCTGCTGGATCCGCTAGCGCTGGAGCTGCTGGGCTCGGAGTCGGGCCGCTCGGTTTTGCATATGCGAAACCAGGCAAAATTAGACGCTTACATCACAAAGTTCACGTATTCCTTCTCTGATCGCGAGAGCGCGCCCATTCAGTTGACTCACCCCGGAAGCCTCCAGGAAGTGGAGTACGATGCCCGCTCCGGCAAGATCTATGACGAGCGTGGACTGGTAGCCTACACCGTCACCGTGCTGCGCGACCTGACCTCCGTTCGCCGCCTGGAGCAGTTGAAGATGGAGCGGCGCATGCTCGAGATGGAGAAGTTCGCCGCCGCCGGACGTCTGGCTGGAACCATCGCCCACGAAGTAAACAATCCGATGGAGGCGATCAAGAACTGCATCTTCCTGCTGACCGACCAGATCAAGCCTGACGCCGGTCCGGTTTACGAAATCCTGAAGGCTGAAACCGAGCGAGTGGCGCGCATTGTCCGGCAAATGCTTGGCCTGTACCGGAACACCGAGCAAGTCGGAAACTTCGACGTTAACGGCGTTGTGGAAGACACGCTGATGCTCTTCGCGCGTCAACTGGACCGCGCCGGCATTCGCGTAGAGAAGGAACTGAACAATCTGCCACCTGCGCTGGGATCGGCCGACCAGATTCGTCAAGTCTTGTCGAATTTGGTGGTGAATGCCAAGGACAGCATGAACCATGGCGGCATCCTGCGGGTGCGGACCCGGATAGCGCGCAAGAGCGATTTCACCGAAGCGATTCGGATCCTGGTGGCCGACTCCGGTTGCGGCATTTCCGAAGGGATGCTGCGCACGATGTTCGAGCCATTTGTCACAACCAAAGGCGAGCGCGGCACCGGACTGGGCCTTTGGATCGTCAAAGGCATTATTGAAAATCATGGCGGCAAATTGAGAGTGCGCAGCCAGTTGGATCGGGGAACGGTTTTCTCCATCGAGCTGCCTGCGGTGCTTTAGAAGTGAGTGCAGCATGGAACGGAAATCCCATATTCTGGTGGTCGACGACGAACCCAACGTGCTGGTGACGTATCGGCTGATTCTGCAGCAGCGGGGATACGAAGTGAGCGCGGCCGTCTCGTCCGAAGAGGCGCGGACGATCCTGGCGCGGGACGGAATCGATCTACTGTTGTGCGACTTGTCTCTGGAAAAGCAGGAGAACGGGTTCGATGTCGTGGAGTTTGCGCGTCAGAAAGATCCGCGCATGCCCGCGTTGCTGTTGACCGGATACGCTACTCCGGAAGCGAACGAGCGCGCCCAGGATCTTGGCATACCAGTACTGTTCAAGCCGATTGACATCAATGAGTTGCTGGAATCCATTTCCATGTTGTTAAGGGAGAACTATGAGCCCCACGAGGCGACCGACTAAGTCGCAAGCGGCCACCAAGACTAAGACCGCGAAAAAGAAAACCGTGGCGAAGCGGCAGCCGCTTGCCATGGTACCGGCGCCTGCCGCAGCGCCGCCTCCCCATCCCGAATCCATTGCCGAATTCGGTCACGGGCCGGTTGCCGTGCCTGATGTGCGCCAGGAAGGCCGCTACGTCTATGGCATCATTCAGTCGCGTGACCCGATTTCGTTTGGGCGCATGGGCATCGGCGGCACGGGAGAGATGGTTTACGTCGTGACCCACGGCGATATCGCGGCAGTCGTCAGCCGCACACCCGTATTCATCTTCGATCCGACGCGCGAAAACGCATTGGCGCATGAGCACGTCATCGAAACGGTGATGAAGACGCACACCATCATCCCCATGAGTTTCGGCACCGTGTTCCGCACCGACGATGATATTCGCGAGGTGCTGCGCAGTATCTATCCGTCGGTGAAGGACGTGTTGAAACAGATGGCAGGCAAGGTGGAGTTCGGCCTGAAAGTCACCTGGGACCGCGATCACATTGTGGATGAGTTGCAACGCGAGCATGAGGAGATCCGGCGCTTCCATCAGGAAATCACCCGCAAGCATCTGCAATCCACCTACTTCGCTCGTATGCAGCTGGGCCGCATGATCGATAAGGCGCTGGAAGAGCGCTCGGTGGAATACGTTCGTGTGATTTACGAAACGCTGCGGGCTATCTGCGTGGCATCGCGCGACAACAAGCCGATCGGCGACAAGATGATCATGAATGCGGCTTTCCTGCTGGAGCGCGAGCGCGAAGCCGAGTTCGACGCAGCCGTGAATCGTATCGCCAAGAAGTTTGGCGACCGATTGAACTTCAAGTACACCGGCCCATGGCCGCCCTATAACTTCGTGAACATTCGCCTGAAGCTGGAACCCAGCAGCACGGGGTGAGTCAGTGGCCAGTGGTCGGTTGTCAGTTGTCCAGTTGTCGGTTGTCAGTGGTCAGTGTGCCAGTTATCCGTTGGCAATTCGCTGTCGGCTCTCGGCTCTTAGCTTTGTATCAGGGCACGACTTTAGTCGTGCCGATGGGTCGCCCAAAAAAACACGAGCCGGCTTCAGCCGGCGAAAGACTCGACCATGTTCCTGATCGACGATCTTTTGTTGTCACCCATCTCGGGCTTCCAGTTCATCATGCGCACGCTGGCGCGCGCCGCGGAAGAACAATACACCGACGACACGCCCATCAAAGAGCGCCTACTGGAGCTACAGACCATGCTCGAGGAAGGCTCCATCACCGAAGACGAATACGTCGAAGAGGAACGCCTGGTCCTGGCCGAACTCCGCGAGATCCAGAACCGTCGCATGCAGATGGCCGGCATCTCTCCCGAAGAAGCCGAGCGCATGGGACGTCCCATGCTTGAGATCGCCATCCCGGTCAAGCAGGCAAGCGAAGAGTAGGCTGTACGCGCTTTTCGCACGCTCACCATTGTCTTCTCAATTACGTCCCGCCGCGTTTACATCTCGTGCCCCTGTCGGACTAGTTGGCCGTTTCCGAGCGGCTGAGCGCGTCTCCCTGGCTTGTGGACGCCTGACTCGGCCAAAGGATGGAAATGATGGTGCCGGACTTAGGCTTGTGCCAACTGCTGCGGATTCTGATCTTGCCTCCGTGCTTGGCCAGGATGCCGCGAACCACCCACAAACCCAGCCCCGTCCCCCTCTCAGGCTTGGTTGTGAAGAACGGCTCGAAAACTCTCGCCATGGACTCTCGGGGAATCCCGACACCGGTATCAGCGATGGTGAGGCGCACTCCCAATTGAGTCAGATTTGCCCAATCGAGCGATGGGCGCACGCAGACAATGAGACGTCCGCCATCGGGCGTGGCTTCAATTGCATTGAGCAAGAGGTTGTCGATGACCTGGCGAAGTTCATCTGCGAAACCTAGGATGCTGGTGCCGGGCGTGAGCTTCTTGGTTATCTCGATGCCGGCGTGCCGGATCTTTTCGCTGAATACCTGCAGCGAATCCTCCATCAACATCGCCAGGTCTACCGGCTGCTGGGTTGAGCCCTCGCGATAGTACGAAAGGCTCTGCTTCACAATGCGTGCTACGCGTTCCAGCTCACTTCCAGCAGTGTTCACCAGATACGTGGCATGCTCGTCCATTGCGGAATGGCGCTTCAGCAGATACAGAGCATTAATCACCGAGGACAGTGGATTGTTGATCTCGTGCGCGAGCGAAGCCGCGAGCTGGCCTGCGGCCGCCAGTTTCTCCACCTTGTGCAAGTGCTCCTCGGCGCGCTTGGCCTCGGTCACATCCATCACCGAGGCGATCCAGCCGACAATGTGGTTGGAGCCATCCAGATCGGGAGTCCAAACCACGTGAACGTGGCGAGAACCAAACGGGTACGGCAGGATTGCCTCGTATTCAACCCGTTCGCCCCGCAGCACGCGATCAATATGCGGGCTAATCTTCTGCCAAGCCTCGGCCCCAATGACCTCCTGCAGCGGACGTCCAATGACCTGTTCTAAAGGAAGCCCGACCATCTCGGCGTAAGCAGGGTTCGCGTCAAGGTAAAGCATGTCGCGATTGAAACGCACCAGACCCACCGGGGCAGTTTCCAGGAAACGCCGAAACTGTGCCGAGGCGGTTCGCAGTGCATCTTCCGCCCGCTGCTTTTCGGTGATGTCGATCGACTTGCCGCCGATCAGCTTCTTGCCATCTGCGTCGATGACCGGGAATTTGACGGTGAGCCAGGTGTGCACGCCGTCGGATTCGTCGGTCGTTTCCGTGAACTCCCGGGGACGATTGTCGCGTAGAACCGCGAGATCGTTATCGCGGAATTGCTGAGCAATCGCCTGGGGAAAGATGTCGAAGTCGGTTTTCCCTATGAAATCGGAGGTGAAGCGGGTCTTGTTAGTCTTGTTGGCATAGACGTAGGTACCGCTTTCGTCTTTCAGATACTCCGCACCGGGACTGTTATCGAGAAACGTTTCAAAGAGCACTCGAGTGCGCCGCAATTTAACCCGCGAGCGGCGGCTCCACTCGCCGCCCAACACCATGACCGCGCCGAATATCAGGTAGACGACCGTGGCGATGAGTACCGAAGGACGATGCCAGAAAACGAAGGAATGGCGAGGCTGTATAAACCAGTAGGTCACGCCGAACAAGCCCAGCAAGACCGACAGCGCCGACGGTCCAAGGCCAACATAGGCGGCCAGCAAGGCAACGGTCGGAAACATCGTGATGAATGGGGTGTAGTTGCCGAGATAGGGATCTAGTATCTCGCGCAGCAGCAGAGCTACCGCTGTGACGAGTATCGCCAACCCGTATCGGAACAGCAGAGTCTTCGACAATTGGGCCCACCGCGAGATACTCGCGCTCATTCTTCGGCACCCCAGGACCGTTATGGCTCTGCTGCAGTAAGAGAGATAGGACTAAGCCGTTGGCGAGAACTATAACAAAACGCCCTTAAAAAGACTGTGGTTTCTATGTGCCAGCCAGATCCACCGTAGATTCCCCATCGACAAAGACAGGGTTTAACGTCCACCGGCACGGCTCTCCCGACACGTTCAGCGCAAAGCACGAGGTGGAGGATGCCCCGCACTCATGCGTAAATGTTAGAGCAGATTTATTCTTCGTCCTGCTGGAGGCGGGAGATCACGCCCATATCTTCCAGCGTTGTAACATCGCCCTTCACTTCTCCGCTCGAAGCAAGTTCGCGCAGCAGGCGCCGCATGATCTTACCCGAGCGCGTCTTAGGAAGCTGGTCGGTGAAGCGAATGTCGTCGGGCTTCGCCATCGATCCGATCTCCTTCGCCACCCACGCCCGCAGCTCTTCCTTCAACGCCGGCGAGGGATCGTTCCCCATCTCCAATGTCACGAACGCCGCCACCGCCTGACCTTTGGTCTCGTCAGGACGACCCACGACGGCGGCTTCGGCAACCTTTGGATGTGCCACCAACGCCGATTCGATTTCCATGGTGCTGAGCCTGTGTCCTGAAACGTTGAGCACGTCATCGACGCGGCCCATGATCCAGAAGCATCCGTCGGCGTCCTCGCGTGCTCCATCGCCGGTGAAGTACATGCCGGGAATGTCGGACCAGTATTGCTGAATGTAACGCTCGGGATCGCCATAAATCGTGCGCAGCATCGATGGCCAGGGCTTCTTAATCACCAGATATCCGCCCGAACCCAGCGGCACACGCTCGCCGCTGCGGGTAACGACCTCCGCGATGATGCCCGGCAGTGGACGGGTCGCCGAGCCCGGCTTGGTCGCCACCGCTCCGGGAACCGGTGCGATCATGATGGCGCCCGTCTCGGTCTGCCACCAGGTGTCGACGATCGGGCAACGATTGCCGCCAATGACTTCGCGATACCACATCCACGCCTCGGGATTGATGGGCTCGCCCACCGTGCCCAGAAGGCGGAGACTGCTCAGGTCGTGCTTCTTCGGCCACTCGTCGCCCCATTTGATAAAGGTGCGGATCGCGGTTGGCGCAGTGTAAAGAATGTTGACCTTGTGCTTCTCGATGATCGCCCAGAAGCGATCGAATGCCGGATAGTTCGGCGCTCCTTCGTACATGACGCAGGTCGCGCCGTTTTGCAGCGGTCCGTAGACAATGTAGCTGTGCCCTGTAACCCAGCCGATATCGGCCGTACACCAGTAGGTGTCTTCTTCCTTCAGATCGAAAACCCACTTGGTCGTGATATATGTGCCGACGGAATACCCGCCGGTAGTGTGCACAATGCCTTTCGGTTTACCGGTCGTGCCAGAGGTATACAGAATGTACAGCGGATGCTCGGAGTCGAGCTGCTCGGCGGGACATACGTCGCTGGCCTTCTCCATCAGCTCGTGCCACCAGTGGTCGCGGCCCTCTTTCCACGCGACTTCCGTGGCCGTTCGCTTCAACACCACCACGTGTTTCACCGAAGGGCAGCGGTCCAAGGCTTCGTCTACCGCTGGCTTTAACTTCACTTCGCTGCCACGTCGGTACGAGCCATCCTGCGTGACAACGGCGACGGCCTCCTGATCGGTGATGCGATCGACTAGAGCGTTCGCCGAGAATCCCCCGAAGATGACCGAGTGCACCGCGCCAATACGCGCGCATGCCAACATCGCAACCGGAAGCTCCGGACACATGCCCATGTAGATGGCAACCCGATCTCCAGCCTTGATGCCCAGTGACTTCAGGACATTCGCAAATTTGCAGACCTCAGACAGCAGCTGCTGATAGGTGTAGGTGCGGACTTCGCCCGGCTCGCCCTCCCAGATGATCGCAGCCTTGTTCTTGCGCCAGGTTTGCACGTGACGGTCGAGACAGTTATAGGACAGGTTGATCTTGCCGCCCAGAAACCACTTTGCCCAGGGTGCATCCCACTCCAGCACCTTCGTCCACGGCTCGAACCAATGCAGCTCGCGGGCGATATCGGCCCAGAAGGCCTCCGGATCGGCTGCCGCCCGGGCGCAAATCTTGTCGTACTCTTCTTTACTGTGAATGATGGCATTCTTGCTGAACTCCGCCGGTGGCGGAAAGCTTCGCTTCTCAGTAAGTATGGAATCAATATTTGGGCCGGACGTCTGCGAGGTGGACATGAAAACGCCTCCGAATCAAAAGCTCGTGTCGTGGTGGTGGTGCAATTTTATTGCGAACGGCTGGTTTCTGAAACCGTAGTTTAATCCCCGCCCGTTTTTCGCGAAATTTTAATGACGCCCATCGAGTGCGATCCATCCAAAGCTTTCGCCGGTTTCGTAGCACTGCTCATGCCGAAGAACCTCTCGCTCAGCTGCAGTTGTCCGGTTGGGCTAAAACCGTGGCGGGAAGCGATGTGGGGTAGAGGAGAGTGGTCATGTCTTCTTCCCGGCGGTGCTTGCGCAAACCAGAATTTGGGATTCCGATTTTTCCGTCTCGAATCAATGCGAGACCAGACCCGTCAGGACGAAGGTTATGAGACCTTCGCTTCCCGCCTTATTGAGCCGTTGTGGAACAGATTCTCGTTCGCAGGGCGGGCCGAGGTCTGTGATAACCGATACTGGCTCCTGTGACACGCGTCACGGGCGGTCAAATGATGCATTGGGAGGGTCTTGCTGCTGGGTTGGACACGGCCTGAAGGTACGATCCTGAGCGCACCAAGCCGCCTGTGACCTCCCTAATTGTAGGTATGGACACTCCTACCAAAAGGGGATGTGCAAAGTCACTCCGGAGACTAACATCCTCTGTAAGTGGGGAGGTACTGTGGGATCACCTTACGGCTTTGAGCTTGTTGAAAATTGCGTAATCTGCAAACTGAGAAGCGATAGCTTTTTCTGCTCTCTTCCTAAGGCAGCGCTGGAAGCATTCGACAAAATCAAGTATTCAGCTTCGTATCCGGCGGGCGCGGTGCTCTTCGTGGAAGGCCAATCGCCCCGGGGGATCTACATGCTGTGCAAGGGCCGGGTAAAGATGTCCACCACCTCTGCCGAAGGTAAGACGCTGATCCTGAAGATCGCGCAGCCTGGCGAGGTGTTGGGTATGCACGCCACCGTTTCCGGGACACCGTACGAAATCACGGCGGAAACCGGGCAGCCGTGCCAGCTGAATTTCGTGAAGCGGGAAGACTTCCTGAATTTCCTGCAAAAACATGGCGACGCTTGCCTGAAGGCAGCGCAACATCTCAGTAAAGACTGCCAGAGTGCCTATCAACAGATTCGCAGTTTGGGATTGTCGCACTCCGCGCCTGAGCGCCTGGCGCGTCTGTTGCTCGAATGGACCGCGACCACCCAAAATCAGGCTGAACCCAAGGTCAAGCTGGCGCTCACGCATGAAGAGATTGCGCAGATTATCGGAACCTCGCGCGAGACTGTAACCCGCGTTCTGGCCGATTTCCGCAAGCGCCAGATCGCCATTCTCAAAGGCTCGACTCTTACCATCCACAACAAACAGGTGCTGGAAAAACTGGTCGGCGCCTAAGGTTTTTGAGCTTGGACCCACACGGGGCATGCCTTCGAGGTATGCCCTTTGTTTTGTGCGCCCGAATTCGCATAATGTCAGCATCCTTGTGGCAACCTGCTCTGCTTTCCTGGCTTCTCTGTTAGTGAGAGTTGTATTAACTCCGGAGGTAGGGTTTAACAATGGATGGTACACGCAAGATTCTGCTGATCGATAACGCTTCGGACCGTAAAGAGCGAATCAAGGCGCTTTCGGAACACGGTTACCGTGTCTTCCCGGCTCTCAAAATGGAAGAAGCCCGCAGCCGCTGCACGCGGGGCAATTACGACTTGATCGTGGTCCACGCTGGGGACCAATTGGAGCAGGCGCAGGAGTTCTGCGACGCGATTCGGACACAGTGTCCAAAGCAATTGCTGCTGATGTCCAACAATACAAGCAGCGATCGGAATTATGCAGTTTCGGCTGACCTGTCGTCGCTGCTGCAGCGAGTCGACAACCTGCTTCGGGAAAATGGCCGCCCGGAATTGGCCAGTGCCGCGTAGGCACAATTTCGGGAAGTCAGGCAGCTCATTCTTCGCGCACTTGATTGACTGGTGCCTCCAGAGGCGTTATTTGTGAATGAGTGGCTTCGCGCCACGGTCGTCGTAACCCTAAGGCCAGCGACGACAATTCCAGCTCTGGAGGTGTCGTGCACCTGCACGCACTCGATTATGTGCTGTGGGTGTGCGCTCCTTGCCTGGAGGCCGGCGTGTTGTTCTTCATGCACCGGCGCGGGCTTGCGGCTCAACTGCCCTTTTTCTATGGATACATCATCTTCCAGGCAGTGACAGATGTTTCTCTGTTGATCACCGAACGACTTTCTTACGTCGCCTACTTCTATTCTTACTGGGCAGTTACCGTCCTTAGCGTCGCGTTTACGTTCGCCATTATTGACGAGTTGTTTCGCGTGGCTTTCCGCGACTTTGCTGCCATCCGTAACGTGGGAACCTCGATTTTTCGTTGGGCGGCCTTGATGGTTCTGATTGCGGCTGTACTTACGGCTTTCAGCTTCCTCAACGACAACCACCTTGCCGGATTCAGCGGCCTCGTTGTCATGGCTGACCGCAGTGCGCGCGCCATGCTCTGCCTGCTCGCATTACTTCTTCTCTTGGGAGCCCGCCAGCTGCACATTTCGCGGCGCAGCATCCTCTTCGGGATAGCCACGGGGTATGCCCTTTACATGCTGGCGAAAGTGGCTCTGGACAGCATCGCGTTGATGCACTTGGCATCGTCGCTGATGGTGACGCGCATAAACAGCTTGTTCTATCTGTCTTCTTGCGTGCTCTGGTTGCTCTACGCGATGTACGGAGCGAGGCTCCCACAACCGTTGCTGGTCCACGACCCGCGCGAGATGCACCCGGACGGAGATAATCTTCTCGATACGATGGAGCGCATCGTGGAAGACCTGATGCGGAACGCGCAGAAGACTCTCTGAAGCGGCAGTCCTCCTTTACCCTCTATAATCGATATTTCTCACTCTTCCTCACCAGGGACAACTGTGGCACTTGATCAGAAGATTTACGAACTGCGCCGAGAGAAGCTGAAGCAGATTGAAGCGCTGGGACAGCAAGCCTATCCCTATCGCTACGAGACTACCCACACCATCCCGCAGGTACTCGACGGGTTTTCGGCGAAGACTGCGCCGGAGTTGGAATCGCCGCGCATTGAGGTCCAAGTCGCCGGACGATTAATGTCGATCCGTGTGCAGGGCAAGGCCGGATTCGCGCATCTTCAGCAGGGCGGCCGCCGTCTGCAAATCTACGTCAAGCTCGATTTCGTAGGCGAGAAGGCCTTCCAGCTGTACAAGTTGCTCGACACCGGCGACTACATCGGCGTAAAGGGCTACTTGTTCCGCACCCGTACGAACGAGCTGACCGTGCATGTCGAGGAGCTGACTTTCCTGGTAAAAGACCTGCTTCCCTTGCCTGAGAAGTGGCACGGACTGCAGGACGTCGAGACCCGTTACCGCCGCCGCTACGTCGATCTCACGATGAATCCCGACGTTCGTGAGGTCTTCCTGAAGCGCGCCAAGGTCGTACAGTCGATGCGGCGCTTCCTCGATGAGCACGGCTTCGTCGAGGTCGAAACCCCGATGATGCATGCGATTGCCGGTGGTGCTGTGGCCAAGCCGTTTACCACGCATCACAACGCGCTTGACATCGATCTCTACCTGCGCATCGCGCCCGAACTTTATCTGAAGCGGCTGGTGGTCGGCGGTATGGATCGGGTTTACGAAATCAATCGCAACTTCCGCAACGAGGGTATCTCAACTCAGCACAATCCCGAGTTCACCATGCTGGAGTTCTACATGGCTTACGCGGACTATCGCGACATGATGGACTTCACGGCGGAGATGCTGGCCCAGATCGCGCGCGACGTGAACGGCAGCACGATCGCTAACTTCAATGGCCATGAGATCGACTTCGGCAACATTCAGCGACTCTCCATGCGCGAAGCCATTATCAAGTTCTGGCCGGAGAATGCCGGAGAGCCGCCGTTGATGGAGGACTTCTCCAGCTCCGAGCAGATAGCCGCCATGGTACGCCGCTACAACGTGGCGAATCCGCATATCCCGTACGATCCGGCTGCGCCCGACGGCAAGACGATTGCCGAGATCTTCGAATTTGTCGCCGAGCCGCACCTCGTCCAGCCGACGTTCATCTATGACTTCCCGCTTGCCATCTCGCCGCTGTCGAAGAACAAGCGTGAGCCGGAAGAAAACGCGGATTGGGTTGAGCGTTTCGAGATCTTTGTCGGCGGTCTGGAGATTGGGAATGCCTTCAGTGAGCTGAATGATCCGGAGGAACAGCGCCGGCGCTTCGAGGGGCAGTTGAGTGAACGGGCCCGCGGCGACGAAGAAGCTCATCAGATGGACGAAGACTACATCCGGGCGCTGTCTTATGGTCTACCGCCGACCGCCGGCGAAGGCATCGGCATCGACCGCCTGACCATGCTGCTTACCGATTCACGTTCGATTCGTGACGTGATTCTCTTCCCCTTGTTACGTCCGCTGAAGCGTGAAGAGGAAGAAGAGCTGGAGAGCGTGGACGAAGAGGCGAACTAAGAATGGTTGGCGAGAGCCCTGCCGTCGGCTGAAGCCGGCTCAGAAATCCTAGGCGACCTTACCGCTCCCAAAAAAACGCCCCTCATCACTGAGGGGCGAAAATGTAACAGTAAGAGAGGGGTCGAGATACGACAAAAATCCGTTATTTCACCAGCAGCTCGCGCATGCGAAGGCGCGCCTGGTGCAGGCCGTGAACAGATGCGGTTTCAGAAATCCCGAGCAGGCGAGCGATGCGTGTGTGGTCATAGCGCTCGACATCGTGCATCAGGAAGATCATCTTTTCGGTGTTGGGCAGCTGAACGACAGCCCGTTCCAAATCCACGCGCATAGTGTTGCGCCGAACCGACAGAACCCGGTCGCAGGGCGCGCATTGAAGGGTCAGCTCTCCCAGTGCCATGTACTCGCGTAATTCCGAAATCAGAGAACGATCAATGTCATCCGTCGTTGGTTCCTGGCTGGTGGCGAAGGCGCGGCAGAAGGTCTGGGTCATCAACTCTTCCGCGGCCAATTCGTTATCAGTCATCCAGAACGCCAGGGAGTAGACGTGATGACGGTTGCTTTCGTAGACCTTGCTGTAGTTTTCGATGTTGGTGGGACGATCGAGAATGGCAGGCAAGTACTGCGCGAAACCGGTCATCTTTACTTCCCCGATGCTGAAGCTCATTTGGAATCTCCTTCGGATTTCAGTCGTTTGCTTGCGTAATCTTCGCGACACCTTAGTACTAAGCAATCGAGGTGCCCAAACCGGAGCCACTCATCACTCTTGAGGCAACCTCGCCCTAAGCAGCTGAAAATAGAGGACTGCCCGCAGATGTGGAACTCGGCGTTATACTTCTCCCAGCATGCCCTGCTTCCGGAATTGACCATAGCGGGGGACAACTTGGCCGAGAAATACCTTGATGTGGTATTTTCGTGCCACCTTCAACGATTCAGCCGTGTAAATTTGCCTCAAGGTGAAGAAACCTACGCAGTCTCGCGAACTGAAGTTGAGTAAAATTGCCTCTCGCAATTTTGCCAGGCTGCATTTCCGCAGCGAGTAGATACAATCAGTGGCTACATCGCAATTTTGGGCTCCCGACTTATGGCCGACCAACGCATATTAGTTGTCGATGACGAGACGCCGGTCCGAGAAGCCGTCTGTTCCATCCTGAATCACGCCGGCTTCGAATGTTACCCGGTTACCTCCGGTGGTGACGCCCTCACGGTATTACGTTCCAACGAGAGTATCTCGATCGTCCTGTCCGATTTGATTATGGAAGGAATGGATGGCCTGACTCTGCTCTCCCGGATGAGGCAGGACTTTCCAGAGATCCCTGTCGTGATGGTGACGGCCGTCCACGACATCAGTGTCGCCCTGGCCGCCATCCGTAACGGCGCCTATGACTACCTGCTGAAGCCATTTGAAAAAGAACAGCTGTTAGCCATGGTGCGGCGCGCGCTGGAGACCCGGCGTTTGCGCCTGGAAAACCTGGCGTATCAGACCAAGCTGGAGTCTTTGGTCTCAGCCCGCACCGAAGCCCTGCGCAAGGCGCTGACTGAGTTGGAGCGCTCATACGACATCACGCTCGAAGTACTCGGCGAGGCTCTGGATTTGAAAGATGCGGAGACGGAAGGTCACTCCAAGCGCGTGACTGCCTTCACGATCGCCATCGCAAGACAAATGAAGCTGCCGCAGGAACGTATTCGCATCATAGCCCGCGGCGCTTTTCTCCACGACGTCGGCAAGATGGCTATCCCCGATGCTATTTTGCGTAAGCCGGGCCGCCTCAGCCCTGATGAGCAGGATATTATGCGGCAGCACGCTTACAAGGGATATCAGCTGCTGCGCAACATACCGTACTTGCAGGAGGCAGCTGACATTGTGCACTCGCACCAGGAACGTTACGACGGCAGCGGATATCCTCGCGGTCTAAAGGGTGAACAGATCCCGCTGGGAGCCAGGATATTTGCGATCGCCGACACCTTCGATGCCATGACTTCCGACCGCCCTTATCGGGCAGCGCAATCGGTTTCTTCGGGACGCCGGGAAATCGAGAGGCATGCCGGCAAACAGTTCGATCCGGAAATCGTTAAGGTCTTTCTGGAAGTGCCGGAGCATCTATGGCAGGACTTACGGAACGAAATTGACGCTCAAAACCAGAAGCGGTAACGCTAAGACCCTAGACTTCCAGTCCAATAAAGCGCATCAACTCCAAACCATTGCTTTTGGTGACGATACCCTCGCGCAGGGTATAGTCGAACACCATTTTCCCGTTCTCAATCTCGTCTTGAAAATGTACGTTGTGCAGACGTCCGCCCATTGCGCCGCCAATTTCTGTCAGGGACAAATCGTGGGTGCTGATCAGCCCGATGGCGCCGTGATTCAGCAGCGCGCGCACCACTCCCTCCGCGCCAACGCGACGGTCTTTGGAGTTCGTGCCTTGCAGTAACTCATCCAGCAGGAACAGCAGCGGCGGATCTCCTTCCGCAAAATCGAAGATGCTCCGCAGTCGCTTAATCTCGGCGTAGAAGCGCGAACTGCCTTCGCGAAGAGAATCGTTGATGCGGATGCTCGCGCCGACATGCAGCGGCGTGAGACGAAGATAGCGTGCCCGGACCGGCGCCCCGGCCATCGCCAGCACGACGTTCATCCCCACCGCGCGCAACAGGGTGCTCTTCCCCGACATGTTGGAGCCGCTCACCAGCAGCACCCGATCCTCGCCCGCAATCGCGACATAGTTGCGAACGCAGGTCGCGGCCGGGATCAGCGGATGTCCCAACTCCTCCGCCTCGAACGATGCCGGCCCGGTCAAGAATTCCGGGAACGGGTCGGCGGGATGATCGAAGCTGTACGCGGCGAGCGACAGCAACGCCTCGATCTCACCCACTGCAAAAAGCCACAGTCGCAGCACCTTACCGTGGGTCTGCCGCCAACGCTCGGCGGCAAAAGCTACCTGCACCGAGTACATCAGGGGCACATCGATGATGCGCAGGAACATGTTGTGGCGGGAGTTGATCAGGTCGACCACCGTCCTGAGCCTGGCTATCGCCTGGGAGCTTCGTACCGCGCTGGCGGACAGTTCACGCTGCAACAATTGCAATCGCGACGACTGGAACGTGTGCGCCTCCATGCGCGCCAGCACTCCCGAGAGAAGATCCAAATCATGGAAGGCATGCTCAGTTTCATCCAGCGTCGACTCCATCTGCTTTCGCAGACGGTAGGTCAGCACGCCCTCAATCACCACCAGGACCAGGAACGGAGTAGCGATTCCCCAATAACCCCAGACAAACGCAGTGAAGATGGCGACTAAAGCCAGAACCGGCGCCACCCGGGGAATCCATGAGGATTCCAGTTGGTTGGGCGCTTCGCCCCACTTCAACAGTGCGTCAGGATGAACACCGACACCGGCATCCTCGCCCAGTACTGCGAGGTCCTCGCGAAGATCGAGTTCTTCGCGAAGTTCTGTAACCGAGGCCTGCCGCTGGCGAATTTCCTCGACCGGCGCGGGCGAACGCAACCAGTTAGCGAGCGCCTCTTCCCCGATACGCGTGCGCGCCGTGGACACCAGCTGAAATAGGCTTCCCTCTCCGAACAAGTCGAGGTCGTCGGCATAAACGTGATGCGGATCGTCAAAGCGCTCCCCGGTTTCGCCCATCCCTGTCCAGCGGTCTTCCATTCGGGCGATCCCGTTCTTATAAAAGGTGACAGCCCTCTCAGCGAGGTCACGAGCACGGAGAACCCGCGAGTGATAAGCGGCAATCCCTATGAACGCGGCCACGGGCGCAACTAACCACAAGGGCGAGAACCAATGCCGCGCAAAAGCCAGCCACCCCATCACGACGGTAGCGACCGCCAGCATGAGGCGAACATTTCCGAGCTGTATGTGGACCTTCTCGTGATGCGCGACGCGCTGTTCACGGTCGCTGAGACGGCGGGCGTATTCTTCGGAGGCTTGCACCAACCTCAACTCTAGCAGGTCTGCGTTGGCCATAGCAGCCTGGCGGCATGACTGTTCGAATCAAGTGGCAATCTGGGAAGGACTTACGAAGCTGTCGACGAATGTCTTCGCAACCACAATCGGGAAGTCGGATTTGAGTTCTTCGGGGATGCGCCGGCGGAGGAATCATGGCGGAGAAGGGATTCGAATTCAGTCCCAATTGAAATGAGCGGTACTTAGCAGCCGCGGGTGGCAACCGAAAACACCGATTCGAACCCATTAAACGGCTTAATGGACTGCAGATGGAGTGTGGAAGTTAAGCGAACCAACCGAGGCGATCTATCCGACGAAATTTGTCCTCTCCGGCCCGATCCCACCGCCGAAGCTTTGAGGACCTCGTGAAGATGCTGAAAAATTGACCTGACCGTTTTCTTGCCCTGATCAGGAGCGGCAATCGGTAATGGGGGAAGGCGGCAAGCGTTGTTTGCTTTCCGCCTTCCATGCCCCGTATTCGTTACCTCCGCTGCGTTCGACGGGCCTTACGGAATCGCCAGTAACTCTCCGCGCAACACTCTCCGCGCAATCGGTGTGTCTGTTTTTTTGTGCGCAATCCGGCAGCTACTTGGCACTCGCCGGCGGAACAATGCCGTTCATCCGCAGGTACTCCACCATTTGACCGTAGTGATCATTTCCGTGGGCCGCTGCAAAAGCGGCAATCGTCACCCGCGTGCTGAACCCGTCGATCGGTTTGATGGCGACAAACGCATTTTCTGGCGTGATCGTCGCAATCGCCTTATGCGCGTAGACGAACGATGCTTCGAGTGCAGCCACCGCCTCGTCCTTCGTTGTAATGGAGCCAACTGCCTTTAAGTCACGGTCAGGCTTAATGCCGCTCCAGCCGAAGAAGAAGTAGTTTGCCTGCGCCACGTGGGTCACCTGTGCCACAAAGGTGCGGACCGTATCGAACTGCGTCCTCTGGCCCGGAGCAAAGATGCCCTGCGCCGGAGCGAAATTGTACTTATCGGCGGGCATGGCCTTTGCCGCGCCAACTACCTGGGACTCCGTCAGGGACAGCAAGCCGTCTAACGCTTTCGCGGGCTCTTCCTTGGTCCCAACCGGCGGCGACGGCGGGGGCCCACCCATCTGCGCCCGCATCTGCACACCACCACTCAATATCACGGCACCTGCCAAAACCAGAATACGAATGTGCATTGCCTACCCTCGATCCAAGCTTTTTTGAGACGCGATCCTAGCGTACCCGTCCGCCCGCCATCATACAACTAGTTGTGAAATAAAACTAGTTGCATTTCGCATTACCTACTCTGCCTCTGGCAGGACTCGGCGCATGATCGCCGCCACTCTAAAGTGAGACTACCCATGGTATGAAAACCCGATCGTCATCGGCGGCGGCGCGGTTCTTGTTTGGCTCTTGCTCAGGAAAATGGCGCGGTGGATTACTTCCAGTCAGGCTACTGCTCCTCGTTACGGGCGCACCGGAACAGGTCGTGCCGGTTAGCTGGCCATAAATCCCCATTACACTCGTTGGCCCCCGACCAGCTTCGGGGACAATGAGTGCCCGCGGCACGGTGCCTTGATCGTTGCTGTGGCTGTACGGCTCTATTTGAACGCAAGAGTCCCATCGGACCAATACGGCACAGCGATTGGGACGGTCCGCAGCGGCGGGAGCTCTTTGTTCAGTGGACTATCCGGTTTGTCAGGGTCCGGGAACCACATAGACGTGGACGAAATGGGCGAGTTCGGATCATTGTCGCCCAATTCACCAGAAGCTTTCATCGGCAAGAAAAACATCACGTGGCATAAATTGTGTGAATGGCCCAAATGGGTAAGGTATGCATCCTTGGACATCATATAGCTCATTGCCCCCGGCTCCAGCGGCGGGATCTCCTTCTTCGCATACGCTTCCTGAATGCCCGCGATGCGCTCTTTAACAGAAACTACTCCAGCCAGCGTCATTTCCGTCATCTTGTAATAAATCGGCAGGATTGACCGCACAGCCGCTGGATTGAGGCAAATCGCCCCTCTCTGCTTCGGACTCCAAACGTCATAAAAATCAATGCTGGCCGTCCATGACGGCCCCGCCATGCATACAAAACCGTTGGTACCTTTGACCGCAGTTTCCCAGCCTTTGGGCGTGAGCACCAAAACAGATGCATCCTTTGAAATGCTCTCCGGAGCGGCGCTTCGTGCCAGCGCGATTGCCGCATTTCGGTCCATTAAATACTCCGAGAGCGGCAGCATCTTCGGATAGGGCCTCTCTTCTTCCTGTGCCCGCGTGCTCACAGTCATACTCAACAAACACACCAGACGTCCCCGCTACGATTGTCCCTATGGCTCCTGTTCTAATTGTTCTAAGCATCTCAAAGAGCTCCATGGTTCTGAATAAATCGGAACGTCCACATGGTTCTGAAGCATGGGACACTCCGCGGACTCTACTTCCCCTGAGACGCATCGCAACTGAAGGTCCAAACTCAAACTCTGCATTTGCAGTGGCTTAGGGCGGCGTTGATCTGCCTGAACTATGAGTTTTCGGATCGGGAGAATTCGTGCAGTACACAGATCAGTTCTTACATCTCTGGTGGGTTCTCACGTCAGGAACCGAACATGTAGCTCAGCCAACTTCCGCTCGATCCTGACCTCGTAACCCTGCTGCTGCGTTGGCGCTCGACGTCGCAGTTCAACAAGGACTCGGACTGGGTTTGGGCTTCCCCGTTTTCTGCCGGTGAGATGCCGCTGTATTTCAATGCCGTCCAGCGGGACTGCAGTCGTGGAAGCTATGCGTGAGTTCAACTCGCAAGTGGTAAGGCGGGTGATCCAGTGACTGCGTTCCGGCTAAATGGAGTGCAGGTCGCCGTAAGTTGTTGAATTATGGCGGAGAGACAGGGATTCGAACCCTGGGTACCCTTTCGAGTACACACGCTTTCCAAGCGTGCGCCTTCAGCCACTCGGCCATCTCTCCGTGGCACAGCTAGTTGTGGATGCGCCGGAACTTCGACGCTAGTTCATTGTAACGTATCGGAAGACTCTGCTGAGAGCTCGCCGCAATTTGCGCGAACAAAAAATATGGCGGGCTTGGCGCCCGCCAACCTTCTTTACCCTGATCGCGATGCCAGATTCGTTTTAGTCTCCGTCTGGCTTCAGTTGCTGCGCCAGATAATTCGCGATGCCCATTTCACCGATGGCGTGCAGTTGCGCCTCCAGCCAGTCAATGTGGTGCTCCTCATCGGTAAGGATGTGCTCCGCCAGATCTCGCGAAGCATTGTCGCCCTGGGCCACGCACAATTTGATGCCGTCGTTCAGCCGCTTCACGGCTTCCATCTCCAGTTGAAGGTCGTTCTTGAACTGCTGCTCGACGGTGGCGCCAATGTTGATCTTGAAATAGTCCGTCATGTTGGGCGTGCCATCGAGATACAGAATCCGCTCCATGCACTTTTCCGCGTGGACCATCTCTTCGATCGACTCTTTCTTGACTTTCTTCCCCAACCGCTCGTAGCCCCAGTTCTCGCACATCTCGGCATGAAGAAAATATTGATTGATAGCGGTGAGCTCTGCCTTTAAGACCTGGTTGAGGAATGCAATAACCTTCGGATCGCCTTTCATTTCGCCTCGCAAAATTACAGAGTAGTTTTCGTTCACGCGTTGTACGCGTAAATCGTGTGCTGCCTGGTTCCCAGCCGCAGTCTTACTAATACGAGGCCACAGCCGTTGCTTCGTCTTCTGCCACTTCAAAAATGGTGTACAGCTTGGTTATCTGGAGCAAATTGTGAACATTCTTGCTGAGGTTCATCAGCTTGAGTTGGCCCCCATGGTTGCGGACCGAGGTGTAACAACTCATTAGCTCACCAACTCCGGCGCTATCGATGTGACGGACGTCACGCAGGTTGAGCAGAATGTTTTTGTAACCGTGCTCCAACTGATCGTGAATCACGGTACGCAGAACATCGGTTCCCTCGCCTAGCCTGAGCTCTCCGATGGTGTCCACAATCAGGACGTTATTTACCAGACGTGTACTGGTCTTAATGCTCACGGGTTCGCCCTCGATTTCCGCCGCAGCCGGGCTGGGCCTCCGGCTGGCAGAGCTGGACAACCAGCCTCATCGTACAACGCAGGCAATTCCGGGGGGAAATAAAAAGCGTGCCGGAAGGGCCGGGTTCGAGGGTAGCAGGGCTACTGAAATTTGAACATGGCTACCAGGAGGAACACCGCCTCGGCAGCCGCGAGGCCGATCCATATCTTGCGGCGGAAGCGCGTTCGTCCTATGTCGCGAACCAGCTGCGTGCGAGTCGCCAGCAACAGCGGATTGGACGGGGCAATCTCCGCAATCAACGCCACGACGGCAGGGGCGGCGGCTTCATCCAAGGCCATATTAGGCTCAAACTCAGTGGGCGCATCCTGATGAAATACCTTAGGGCCGGCAATCAGCGCGGACCAATCCAACAGCTGCAGGCTCGCGTCGGCTCCGAAGGCTGCTACCGGCTGCGAGGTCAGTTGCAGGGGAGGCAATTTCTCTGGCGACAGCCGATCACGCAGATTCTGCAACAAGGAATCCCACCAGCCATGACTCAGGTCATCGGCCAGCAATTCGCCCACATCCACCGGCTGCGAGGTCAAATCCAGCGGCGGCAAGGTCTCAGGCGAGATTACGTCACCGATATTGGTGAACACCGTCCGATACCACGGCGCTTCAAACAACTCTCCTGGCAGCACGACGGGTACGGGCCTCGATGTCAGCTGCAGGGGCGCCAGCCGCTCCGGTGCAAAACGGTCGGCAAAATTGATGAGTAACGAGCGCCAGAGGGAAACGGTAAGCCCTTCGGGCGGGGAAAAATCGAGATCAGACATCCAGTTTTACGCCTGCTCCTAATGCTTAACGATGGCAGCGACAGGACTGCCGTCCTTAACAGTATAATCCGGCGGCACTTGAAACAGCTGCTCATTCGGGGCGCTACGGACAATATTCGTCACTCGCATCAGGCTGTGGCCAGACTGCCCATCGTCCGAGACACTCAAGATCACCATCTGCAGGTCGCGCGAGTACCACTCCTCGGTGACCGCGACAATTGGATCGTTGTCTCCGTCGGCGATGACGCGGGTAGTCCGGGTACCGACAACCTGCACACCCTCCAGTACCTTCGTCCCCAACAGTTCAATCGTCGGCGGTTTGATCAGGTCCGAATGCAACGGAATGACGATGGAGCCTTCCGTCGGGCTTACCGGAGCAGCAATCGCGACGCTTGCCGGCTTATTGGATCCGCCGGCATTCCCCGCCGTGGCTAACGAAGCCAACCCGTCAGCCAGATGATGAACATTGGCGGTTCTGGTTTTAGGGTCGAGATGAATGACCTCGCGAAGAACCGGATCCTGGATTGCGATATGCTCGCAAGTGCCGCCGATTCCAGACGACTGGATCTCGGTCTCGGTACGCACTCGCCCCTGCGCGTCGCGAAACACCTTTCCGCGAGTCTCCCGATGAATATGATTGCCGTTGGACAGAACGCGATCGTATTGCGTCGACACCGCAGCCGAGAACGGTGCATTCCTGATTGTCGTGGGAACAGCCGGAGCATTGGGCGGGAGAGCTGCGGTGGATTGCGCCGGTTGCGATCCGGAGATTGCCGACGGAACAAGGAATAGCGCCGCGGTAAATCCCAGCGCCCGTAAAAAGCCATTGCTCCCGAAATCCGCAGTGAACTTTAATCCACTGGCCATTGGCCATCCTTCGTCGGCCAGACAACTATAGTGCAAGCATGGGCAAACACAGGCCAGAACGATAGTGGCGGGAATACAGGCAGTTACCGGCCCACGTGGCGGTATGGGCTGATGCTCCAGACCGACGCGCTGACGACGCCGACGGTCTGGAGCACTCTCAATGTACTACGCGGACCGGGACATGCCAACACCCGCTCCGGCGGCAACTCCCCGCACAGCATAGTGCTGCTCGGGAACTGCAAACTCGGCGGCGGTGAAGGTTTCCTTAATCAGGCGATTCGTATCGAAGTACACCTGCCAGTAGTCCTTGTTATTGCAGTAAGGACGCACCGCAAGCACCGGGCCGGCCAGGGTGAAGGTCAGGATCTCGACATCGGGCGCGGGAGCGGTCATCACATTCGGAATCGCAGCGAGTGCCTTCTTCAGCATCGCCATGGCGGCGTGCACATCAACGCTGTGATCCAGTTGCGCGGTTAAGTCGACTCGGCGGTAAGCGTTGGTGGAAAAATTCTGAATTACGTCGCCAAAGATCTTTCCATTGCCCACGATATTGCGCACGTTATCCAGCGTGTCGATCGAGCTGGCGAACAGGCCGATTTCGTGCACCGTTCCCAAAACTCCGCCGGCGTTCACGAAGTCGCCTACCTTGATTGGCTGGAGGATGACCAGGAATACGCCCGCTGCAAAGTTGGAAAGCAGTCCGCTCCACGCCATACCGATGGCGATGCCGCCCGCGGCAATCAGAGCTGCCAAACTGGTGGTCTGCACTCCGAAGAAGCCGAGGATGCTGATGACCAGGATGATATTCAGTAGGGCAGCAACGGCATTCTGGATGTAGCGGATGACGGTGGGATCAATCTTCTGCTTGGCCATCGCGCCGCCAATCATGCGCAGTGCCAAACCGATCAACCACCGGCCCACGATCCAAAGCGCGATCGCTTCCAGTACCTTAATGCCGAGTGCGATCGTAAGTGCCCAGCCGGACTGCACCAAATCATTCAGTTTCGTTTGCACGATCTTCCCTCCCATGTAGGCGAAATTTCCATTTGAGAAAGGCGAAGTGAGGCTGCTTAGCGCGGGATGGTATCACGGTTCGGCGGGCTACTCAGCAGAAAACGAGCACGAGTGGCAGGCTGGAATTTGTGTCCCCAGCAAAAAAGCGGCCTGTCAGGCCGCCTCTCTTTTCGCATTGATTCAATCTTAATATTCGGAATCGTCCGGGCTAGTGGGCTCGACGTCATCGGGCTGAGCTTCCGCAGCCGGCGGCTCGGCACCCACCCCATCGGTCTCTTTCCTCTTGAGCCGGACGACAGTGATCTTGGCGAAGCCTTCTTCAAACTTAGGCGCCCTCAGCTTCGCAGCCATGCGCTGCATCACGTCTTCCGGAACGTTGCGCTCGCGCCGCCGGTTGCGCTCGATACACACTTCGGGCGGCACGTCGAAGAAAACCGCGTGCGTCTCGTAACCAAAATCATGCGCCAGCTTGATCCAGCTGCGACGCTCGTGAGCGGACAGGTTGGTAGCGTCAAGGTAGTTCCAGGGACGCCGGGCCAGCAGTCGCGCCCGCAACATGGACCGCAAGGTCGAGAACACCAAATCCTGATATCGCTGCTCGGTGACGTCATCGAACAGCAGAATGCGCACCATGTCGCTCGATAGCGGAAGAATATTGTGGCGCTTGAACCATGTGCTCTTGCCCGAGCCCGGCAAACCGATGGACAGGACGACGGCGCCTTTGGACTGCTTTGAGCGTGGGGCTGGCACTGGCTGCGCTGCCGGTTCAACCATTTCGGCAGGCGACTCTGCTTCAGCGCCTTCGCCTGTCGGGCCGCCAGGTCCCGGTAACGCGGGAGGTCGCGCTGGCTGCGGGCGATTACCTCGTCCACGGCGCCCGCGACGCCGATTCCGATCGCCTCGCCTGCCTTGCGGCTGAGACGCATCCCCGGCGCCACTTTCGGCCACCGGCTGCGATTCCTGCATTTCCGACTCGTCCGGCTGAGCTTCAAATTCAGGTTGGCGGCTTTCCGTCTCTTCGCCGCCACTTGGGTCGGGAAATCTTGGCTGCAAAGGCGCGGGACGCGTCTGCCGCCGGCTTGTCCCCCGGCTTTTCGCCTTGTTTGCGCCGCTTGTTGCGGTCGCGTGTCCATCTTCGCATGTTGCTCTTGTAACACGCCCAGCTAGGCTGGAGCAATCTCGGTAGCGCGTTCGCGCTGAACCTGCTAACCACGGAAGCCACAGCTGCCACAAACTCGAATTAGGACCGATTCCCGGTTTATGGAGGCTTTCGACGACTTTGTGATCCTCAGCATTGCCTCGCCCCAATCCGGATGCTACGCTTTTTGTTTGGTTAATGATCCCTGGGTTCTGCTGTAGGCAGGACCTCTCGGACACCGTGTTCGAGTTTTTCATTTCGCAAAAGAACGAGGTTATATGGCAATCAAAGTTGGCATTAATGGATTTGGCCGCATCGGCCGTAACATTGTTCGTACCGCCCTCAAAGACCCGGGTCTGGAGTTCGTGGCAGTCAACGATCTCACCAGCCCGAAAACGCTGGCTCATCTTCTGAAGTACGACTCCATCCTGGGAAACCTGCAGAACCAGATTTCCGCCACCGACGATTCCATCACCATCGATGGCAAGACCATCAAGGTTTTCGCCGAAAAAGATCCGGCCAAGCTGGATTGGGCATCGGTTGGCGCGCAAGTCGTCATTGAATCTACTGGCAAGTTCACCAAGGCGGAGGATGCGAAGAAGCATCTGCGTGGCCCGGTCAAGAAGGTCATCATCTCGGCTCCCGCAACGAACGAAGACATCACCATCGTGATGGGCGTCAACGAAGGTAACTACGATCCGGCCAAGCACAACATCATCTCGAACGCGTCCTGCACTACAAACTGTCTGGCTCCGGTGGCCAAGGTTCTGCAGGATAAGTTCAACATCGTCTGCGGGACGATGACCACCATCCATTCTTATACGAACGATCAGGTCATTCTGGACTTCCCGCACAAGGACCTGCGCCGCGCGCGTGCTGCCGGGCTGTCCATGATCCCGACTTCCACCGGAGCAGCCAAAGCGCTCTCCCTGGTGATTCCCGAGCTGAAGGGCAAGCTGGATGGCTTCTCCATGCGCGTTCCGACGCCCAACGTCTCGGTTGTCGACCTGGTGGTGTTCGTCGAGAAGAAGACGAGCGTCGAGGAAGTGAACGCCGCGCTGAAGGCTGCCGCTGATGCCGGCCCGCTGAAGGGCTATTTGGGATACGAAACGGCGGAGCTGGTTTCGATCGACTATCGTGGCGACGATCGTTCTTCCATTGTGGACGCCCCGATGACCCGCGTCGTGGCCGGTAACTGCGTGAAGGTGATTGCCTGGTACGACAACGAGTGGGGTTACTCCTGCCGCGTGCGTGATCTGATCCACTATCTTGGGAAGAAGGGGCTGTAAGAAGCAGTTGTCAGTGGCCGGTTGTCAGTTCTCAGTTGTCCAAAGGCCCAGAGCGGCGTAAGTTCGGGCTACAGAACTTGTGGTTCGCTCGTCGGACAGGACCGCAGTTTAGACACCTGCTCCAGCCACTCCGTCAATTGCGTTATTGATTGATGTTAGCCGCGTCTCTTACCGACAACCGGCAACTGACAACCGACAACGGGTGTTCCCTATGCCTAAACTCTCTATTCGCGATCTCCCGCTGAACAATAAGCGCGTCTTCATGCGCGTTGACTTCAACGTTCCGCTCGACGATGGCCGCGTGATGGACGACACCCGCATTCGCGAAACCTTGCCATCCATCGAATATGCCCTGCGTCACGGCGCTCGCTTGATTCTGGCGTCGCATCTGGGCCGTCCCAAGGGCAAGCCGAACCCGAAGATGAGCCTGAAGCCGGTCGCCGAGCGGCTGCGCATCCTTTTGGACGATGTGCTGCGCCGCGGCGAGAACGTCGGCTTTTCGCCCGACTGTATCGGCGTGCAGGCCGAGGAAATGGCGGAGAAGCTGGAGCGTGGGCAGTCTCTGATGCTGGAGAACCTGCGCTTCCACCCCGAGGAAGAAGCTAACGACCCGAATTTCTCCAAGCAGCTGGGCCGCTTGTGCGATTACTACGTGAATGACGCGTTCGGTTCCGCGCATCGCGCACACGCCTCGACTGAAGGCATTACTCACTTTGTCGAGAAAAGCGCCGCCGGACTGCTCATGGAGAAAGAGCTCGAATATCTGGGGAAGGCCCTGACCAATCCGCAGAAGCCGTTCATCGCGATTCTTGGCGGCGCAAAGGTCAGCGACAAGATCGGCGTTATCAAGAACCTGATGGGCAAGGTCGACACCTTCATCATCGGCGGCGGCATGGCCTACACCTTCCTGAAGGCCCAGGGACATGAAATCGGCAAATCGCTGCTGGAAGCCGACAAGATCGATCTGGCGAAGGAAACACTGGCCCAAGCCAAGTCGCACAACGTGAAATTCCTGCTGCCGGTGGATCACGTCGTCGCCGACAAAGTGGAAGCCGGAGCGCGTATCCAGAACATCGGCGAAGGTCAGCCGATTCCCGCTGACATGATGGCTCTCGACATTGGCCCCAAGACCATCGAGATGTTTTCCGATGAAATTGCCGACGCGCGTACCATCGTGTGGAACGGACCGATGGGCGTCTTCGAGATTGAAGCGTTCGCCAAAGGGACGAAGAAGATCGCGCATGCGGTGGCTGACAACGGCGCGGCCGTCTCGATCGTAGGAGGCGGCGACAGCGTGGCCGCGGTCAAGGCGGCAGGCATTGCCGACAAGATCACGCACATCTCGACCGGCGGCGGCGCTTCGCTGGAGTTCCTGGAAGGCAAGAAGCTGCCGGGCGTGGAAGCGCTCAGCAATAAGTAACTTGGGTTGGCGTCGCCGATTTTGGCAATTGGCTGCCGGGATTGCTTACGATAATGCCTGTTCTGAACAACAATGCTCTCGGTGAGTCAGGAAGCCGAATCCGCCGCCAAGCGGATTGACAAAGGGATTATCCTGAAAGCACTCGGAGATTAAGGCCGGAACGCGAGATGCAACGCAAAACGATTCTTGCCCTGCTCGGTTTAGTTGCCGTTTCGTCCCCGCTCTTTGCCCAAAACGAGAAGATCAAGATCAAGAATAGCTCCCAAACGCACGAGTATCCGAATTTAGATTTGGATTCTCTCAGAGCCGTGCAATATCTGCCGGGCGACCGCGTGGTCCTCCATGCCGATCTGGGCAAAGATTCCACTGCCCTCACGTGCTATGTATCGCACAACGATTGCGTGGCTTTGACCCCTGGCGATTACGAGATCGCTAGACGGAAACCCGGCGACTCCACAGGGTTTGGCGTTCCTGCCCGAAATGGGTCACACTTTCGTTTTCTGGAGCAACAGGTTCGCCTCTGAGGTACAACGAAAATATATTGCGAACGCCGAACAGCCATATCACCGCGTTGATGAATTCTCACAGGCCGTTCTCGAACTTGACCTTCCGCGTTTCACGACGTGGGAAGGACGACCCGCACTTGCGCAGGGACGTATCTATGGCAGATTCGAAGGCAAACCCGCTGAGTTTGAGCGGTGGTATGAGCGCATCGTTCGATACATACGGCGGTACTGGCGCAAGAATCCTGTTGGATGGATGGGCGGGTACATCGGGCCAGCAGTGAACGAGTGGTTTGAGCAGGGCGGGCTACTGCTCCCCAACTATGTGCCTCCGGTACGTAGCGATTGGGTCGCACGCCTGAGCAAACAGCACCCGGAATCTTTACGTAAAATCGCCTTATCATAAGCAATCCATGTCGGCAGGATTTAGCCCGAAGGGCGGGATGAGGTTGAGCCCGGCGCGTCAGCGCCGGGTGAGCGGCGAGGAATGATGTGAGCCGCGTCAGCGGCGTCTAGTCAAATGCTCGCGCTCATATTCCACCCCTGATTTGTCGAGGAGCGCCACCAACTCCTCCTCGAAGTTCCGTAGCGCATGGTGCCGCTCCTGGTTCTCGATATAGGCGCGCACCATCGGCGCCTGCGATGGACTGACGCTGATCGCGGCATATCCATCCTGCCAGGCAAATCTGCCTGACGTTTCGTTCCTATATCGCGAGGAGTTCGCCTTCAGGTCACGCATCGATTCACTGACAGGCCGCACCGGTGGAAGGCGTAGCAGGAGGTGTACGTGGTTCTGGGTTCCACCGGCCGCGAGCACGTCGATGCCCTTGTTGCGCGCAAACCGCGCAGATTGTTGATCAGCCGGTCCAGGTTGCGAATCAGGGGAGCGCGGTTCTTGGTACCGAAGACGACGTGCAGCAGGTTTAAGGTGTAGGTGTGGCCACAAATTAACTTTGGGCTGCGCTCCGGCGATCTCCGGTGAGCGTCATTACGCGGCACTGTGTCGCCGCTGACGCGGCTGGAGGACGTTCTTGCCCTTCGACCCGGCGCTAACGCGCCGGGCTCAACCCATCCCGCCCTTCGGGCTGAACCAAATCGAGATCCGCATCTCGGATAGACAACACCTCAAATCTCGAGGCCTGTAAGAAGGTTGACTGACACAGCAATGTTGCTCGGCCATTGTTTGGGTTGCGGTCATCTGCTATAGCGGGCTGACATTTTTTCGGTAGTAATCCGCAAATACCCCCATGGCATCATGCCGATGAATCGTTGAGCCCTTCTGATTTGCCCGAGCGCCGAGTTCAATGCAGAGGCGAACCACTTCTGGATCAAAAAATAACCGCCAGGGAACATAGCGTGCGTGCCAGTAATCAGTGGAAAAAGAGAATATCCCCCAGCAAGCCCCGATTTCGAAAGGATTCTTAAGAAGCCGATGCATTCCCTGCGTGAGTAAATCAACGCCCGTGGCCTTCACTCCCCACGCATTGTAGGAAACATGACTTATGCGGACGTGGAAAATGCCGGGCGTCTCCGTGTAAATCGCCTCCGCCCCTTCGACCGATGGGCAACGAGCGAAAACTTGCGATCTGTCAATGTCTTGTGGCGAACCTGGTAACGAGTTCATCTGTCTCAACGCCGATTTGAAAATTTGGACATAATTTCCACCAAGATGTCGATACTAAACCAAGAACCCCGCCCATGAATGGAGTACCCCTGGGACTCACGCTTTCTGCGTCTTGTACTCGTCGAAGGCTTCCAGAAATCTCTCCATATCTTTCTTCCGCAGATAATACGGAGTTGATAGCCTCAACTTCGACGGCTCCCCGCCGCGGATGCGAATCTTCTTGGTCTTCCACAACCAGTCTTCCAGCTTCATTCGCTGAATCGGCGGAACGTTGACGGTTACGATTGCGCAGCGCAGTTTAGGGTCAGGCGAGGTCCACGATTCCGCGCCGCGCTTCGTCATCTCGGCGAGCATAAAATCGGCCGACGCACGATGCCGCGCTTCGATGCGCTCCATGCCGATGCTATTGGCCAACTGAATCGCCGCCCGCAAACCGTCGAGCGAGGGCACGTTCGACGATCCAATCCGTTGCAACCGCTCCGCCATCAGATCTCTGTCCTGCCAGCCTTCGGTCACGATGGTGTTCCACAAGAAGTTCACCACCTCGGGCCGCACGAAGAGATATCCGGAGCCTTTGGGCGCCTGCAGCCACTTGTGCGGACTGGAGCTGTACATGTCGCACCCGATATCGTGCAGGTTCAGCTTCATCATCCCGGTGACGTGCGCCCCGTCCACCGCCGACAGAATTTGCTTCGACCGCGCCAGGGCACAAAGCTCTTTCGCCGGCAGCACTACTCCGGTGACCGTCGTGATATGGCTGAAGAACATTACGCGTGTGCGCGGAGTGATGGCGTCGTTGAAGAGATTCAGGACCTGCGCCGAATCCTTTACCGGCTTCGGCAGCGTGACTTTCCTCACCTGGATGCCGTAGCGCTTGGCCTTCAGCTGCCACGGCTGCTCTCCGCCGGGATGTTCCTGGTCGGTCATCAGCACTTCGTCGCCCGGCTTCATGTCGATGCCGTTGGCGATGTAGCTGTTCGCCTCGGTGGCATTGCGCAGCAGCGCGATCTCGTCGCGATTGCAGCCGACAAAGGCCGCCAGCGGGTCACGATACTCGTTCCACGGTCCGTAGCCCCAGATGGGATAGTCTTCGGGATCCGTCTCGTCCAGCTTCTCGGTGGAAGTGTAGCCGTCGAAGACCGCGCGCAGCACCGGCGCAGGACTTGAACCCACCGTGCCGTTGTTCAGGTAAACCTCATCTTCGGGAATCAGAAACTGTTTGCGCAGTTCGTTCCAGTAGCCCTCCTCGTTATTCACATAAAGAGTGGGGTCAGGCAATGACGCCGGGGCGTTCTGCACTTGAGCCAGCAGATCGTTACGAAAGGCGAGAGCGGCGGCGAATCCGGCAGTGTGAGTAAGAAAGCGGCGACGATCGAGCAAGGACACCTCCCGGCAAATGCCAAATCTTACACCTAGCCAGGCTTTCGGCTCGAACTCCGGACGCTTGGGTGCGTCCTAAATCTGCGTGGATTGTATTTTTTCGGACTGGACAGTCCCGTTAAGTGCCGGCAAGGATTTAGTATACTGTTCCCTGGAGACCGACATGCAAGCGGCCGTTCTTGTAGCGGTATTTGTGGCTTTATTTGTAGCTATATTCCTTCCGGTAATTCTGTCGGGAGAGCGATCTCGCCTAGCGCAGGAGAAGGCGCGCGCGCGCCGTCTCGCTGACGCCAAGATGAATGCGAGACTTCTGCGGCTCGACATCTGATGCCTTCGAAGAAGGCTCTCCCCGGGATCCAGTAAAGGTTTGCCGGACCCCCACGCGCAGTCGTCATCGAATGGCTGAAGACCTACCAACGTCGACCCAGGACGTTACCGACCGCTTGGCCTCCGCTCAGCGCTGTTTACTTCGGCAGGAAGAAGTCAACAAACTCGGCAATAATCCTCTGCGGCCAGTCATTGCGCTTGGACTTGCTGGACAAGCCGTGCGCCGCCCCTTCGACGGCCATCAGCTTCGTCGGCGCGGGAATGAGCCTGATAGCCGATTCCAATTCCTCGATAGAGCCGAAGCTGTCCTTCGTACCACTGACGAAAAGATTTCGCGTCTGCAGCGTGGGGAAATGTGCCGTCCTTAACTGAGTAGGACGGCCCGGAGGATGCAGTGGATACGATAGCAACAGCAAGCCTTCAACCAGTTTCGAGTCCCCAGCGACAAGCATACTGGCTTGACGGCCTCCATACGATGATCCGCCCAGAAACGCGCGACCCGTAAACTCCTGGCGCATCAACTGCACGGCGCGGCGAAGTCCCTCCTGATCGTGCTTGGCATCAGACGGCGAGGGCGGACCGTTGGGCTTGCGCTGGCGATACGGCAGATTGCAGCGGAGGGTATTAACGCCCTCTGCGGCGAACTGCTCCGCTAACGCGACCAACAGCGGCGTGTTGCAGTTCCCCCCGGCACCGTGCGTAAGAACCAGGAAATCTCCGGCACCCTTCTCAGCGCGATGCAGAAATCCCTGCACCGGCGCTTCGCCCGCATCACGATTGACGAACGACTCTGCTCTGCTACCGGTCATGGTGTTTATCGTACGAAAACTTTATACAGCAATATGTAAATGATGACACCTGTCACCGAAACATACATCCAGATGGCGAAGGTGTAGGGCGCGATTGCTTTGTGCCTGGCAAACCGTCCCTTTAGAGCACGGGCCAGCGTAATCAGGATGAACGGCACCACAACCGCTGCCAGGATGGTGTGCGAGATCAGCAACGTGAAATACAGCGGACGCGCAATTCCCTGACCCTGAAAATGCGTAACTCCGGCGCGAAGCACCAGGTGGAAGTAAAGGTACGAGATCAGGAACAACGTCGAGGTGGCGAAGGCGGCCAGCATCACGCGTTTGTGCGCTTCTTCGCGGCCGTGCTTGATGAAGTAGAGCCCGGAGCCAATTAGTACAGCGCTGGAGCCATTTAATACGGCATCAAGCGCCGGAAAAAATGTGGGCGTGATCTGCATTACGCCGCCGGTTTGGTAGTGCGACGATTGGCGATCAGGAACGACAGGATAAACATTACGAGGGTGAACAATCCCAGTACCGCAAAGTTGAGGCCCAGCGAGAGATCGGTGGACGCCGACGCGGGAAACAGTAAGGCTCGTAACGCCTCAGTTCCATAGGTCAGAGGATTGATGCGCATGAGCAGGCGAATCCACATCGAGGCGCCCGAAAGCGGAAACAGCGAGCCCGATAGCAGCCACAGTGGAATCAGAAACAGGTTAATGATGGCGTGAAAAGCCTGGGTCGAGTCCATGGGCCACGCGATGATGAAGCCCAACGCCGTCAGCGAAAACGAAACCAGGAAAATGGTCAACACCGTCAGCGCAAAGCTGGCGAGCGTAAAGCGAACTCCCACCGCAGGCGCAAAGACCAGGAAGATCATTCCCTGCAGGGTCGCGAGTGTCGCTCCGCCCAGCACTTTTCCCAGCACGATGACAGAACGGCTCACCGGCGCGACCAGCACGGAAAGCAGGAAGCCTTCTTTGCGGTCTTCAATCACCGACATCATGGTGAAGATGGCGGTGAAGAGCACGATCATGATCACTGCGCCGGGGAAAAAGAACTCCAGGTAATGTTGGCCGCCAGCGCCGCTGGAGCGAAACGATGTGCCGAAACCCGAACCGATAACGATCCAGAAGAGCAACGGCGAGGCGATGACGCCGACCACCCTGGCACGTTGGCGATAAAACCGAACCACCTCGCGCCACCAAAGCGAAAACGCGGGCAATAAGGTACCGCCATTTGCAGGCGCCGACTTTACTGAGAAAGATGTGGCTTGACTGGCTACCATGACACAACGATTCCAAAATCCGCAGAGAAGCTATGATCGTTATCGAAGAGGCACTCTTGATTCTAGCAGCATCGACGGACGCCTGTGCTGTTGCCTCCTTAAACTGAATCGTTGAATCCCTGAGGCGTGCTTGCCAGCGTCGGAGCATTTGCGAACAAATCGGCGCAGAATTGCCATGATATGATGGCTACCTTTGGGCATGAATGTCTCCCCCCCAGACGTAGATCCGTCCACTTCAAATTCCGCCCCAATCTCTGATTTCGTCTCTAACCGAAGCCTGTTTCTGATTCTCAGTGCCATTGCACTTATCTACGCGTTCTTAGCGGGACTGCGCACCGTCTCCGACTTTGATTTGGGATGGCAGCTGGCCACCGGCCGATGGGTGATTCAGCAACATCGAATTCCGACTGTCGACGTGTTTTCCTTCACCGCGGCCGGACAGCCGTGGATCTACCCGGTTGGGGCAGGAGTAATTTTTTACCTGTCATTTCTCCTCGGTGGCTATGGACTGCTTTCCTGGTTAGGAGCGGCGGCTTGCGTAGGAACGACGGCTCTTCTCCTGCGCAAAAACACTCTCACAGGCGCAGCACTCGCCATCCTCGCGGTGCCTCTGGTCGCGATGCGCATCACGCCGCGTGCTGACATGTTCACCGTCGTGCTGTTTGCGGCGTTCCTTTCGCTGTTGTGGCAAAACCACCAAACTGGCGACGCGCGTTTATGGGCATTGCCGCTGCTGATGGTTGCCTGGGTCAATCTGCACTTGGGCTTTGTCTCCGGTCTCGCCTTAGTGGCCGCTTATGTTGTGGTCGAATTGCTGTCGTACGTCAGCGACGCAAAAACTCGAAGCGCCACAATGCAGAGAGTCCGTGCCGCAAGTCCGTGGCTCGGCCTTACGGTAGCCGCAACTTTGGTGAACCCATGGGGATGGAATATCTATCGGGCAATCCTGCTGCAGCAGCGCGTGGCGGCGCAACACGAATATCTGATTGCCGAGTGGATTAAAGTCCCGCTGAGTTTCGCCGCCATTACCAACTCTCTATCGCTGCGGCAGACGCAATCGACCATCTACCTGCTGTTCGCCATTGCCATCCTTGCGGCGGCAATCGCGCTGCTGGAGGGCACGTTTGGCGCAGCCGTTCTTCTGCTGGGCGCAACCTATGTTGGCATGCGCTACGCGCGCATGGGAGCGCTGTTTGCCTGCGTGGTGGTTGTGGTGGGAGGGCCAGTTCTGTCCGGGGCACTTCGGAAGGCCAGTTCCAGATTGCGTACCGCCCGAATTCGCTCCTTCGTCACATGTGCCGCCGTGCTCGTACTGGCGGTGATCGCCGTCGTTCGCTGTTACGACCTGGTGAGCAATCGCTTCTACCTGAGCGGCACCTCGGAGAGCACATTCGGCGCTGGCTTGGGCTGGTGGTTTCCGGAGGGCGCTGCCGCCTTCATCCAAAATCAGAATCTTCCTGGAGAGGTATTCAATACCTATGACGTGGGCGGCTACGTCTCCTGGCGGCTGGGACCGCAGCGGCGCGACAGCATCGATGGACGAGCCATTCCTTTCGGCGTCGAACTGATCGAGAGAAACAATAAGCTGCTGCAACTCTCGCCCGACTCGCAGGCATGGCAAGAAGAAGCGAGCCGCTACAACATCAATACGATCCTGCTGCCGCTGGGACGCTATGACGGGGTCGAGCTGGTGAAGCTGCTGGACTACTGCAGCAGTCAATTGTGGCAGCCGGTTTACTTCGACGAAATTTCGGCCGTCTTCGTTCGACGTACGCCAGAAACCGAGGCGTTGCGCCAACATTTCCCGGTCACGTGCGGCAGCGCTCCTCTTCCTCTGCAACTGTCGGCCGGCAATCGTGCGGGAACGTTCAATGCGTGGGCCAACGCTGCCACCGTATTGTCAGCACTTGGAAGGAACGAGGAAGCGCTATCAGCCACCGATAAAGCGCTGGAGGTTTTCCCCGACAGCTCGTTCGTACACTGGCTGCGCGCGAACATTCTGTTTACGACAGGCAAAATGGCCGACTCCGAAGCTGAGTATCTGACGGCCGTCGCTCTCGATCCGAACGATGTGACTTGGCTGGCACTGGGCGACAGCTACGAAAAGCGTGGTCGGGTTTCCGAAGCGATCGAGGCATACCAACGCGCGGCGGCGCTCTCGCCAAAGCCACACTCGATCCTAGTTAAGCTTGCATACTTCTACCTCAAGCAGCGCCAACCCGATGATGCCTTGGCCACCTTCAACAAAGCGGTCGCCAACGCACCCAGGAATCTTCGCTCCGGAGACAACGGAACGTTCGACTTCATGGTGGCGCAGGGACGCTCGGTAGCTTGGAGCCAACTTGGGGACATGCCGCAAGCCATGCAGTTCCAGGAAGACGCGGCGCAGGTTGAGCCTGACGCGCCCGAGCCATGGCGCCGCTTGGCGAAGCTCTATCGCCGTGCAGGACGAGACCAGGATGCGGCACGCGCCGATCAACGCGCAGCCGAGGCGGAAGCCAAACACGGTCCGTCTAACCCTCAATAATTGTCTTAGTGGATATTCCCAGCGCGAACCTATTTAACGGAATCTGGCTCGCTCTCTTCGGTCCAGAAGCGATGCCCGGTCCGGCGAATGAAAACATCTTCCAGGCTTGGCTTGTGCACCGACACGCCTTCGATCTCGCCGGGAAAAGCTTCCACGACGTCAGTGACGAAGCGGTGGCCGCTTTGAATTTCCAAGCGCACCTGGTGATCCAGAACGGTCGGTTGTAGCCCGAAGCGTTGCTCGATACGCGCGGCCAGTGCAGCGGGTTCCTTCGCTTCCAGCAGAATGACGTCGCCGCCGATTTCGCTCTTCAGCTCCGCCGGCGTGCCCAGCGCCACGACGCTCCCGTTGGCATAGATTGCCAGCCGGTCGCAGCGCTCGGCTTCTTCCATCAGATGGGTCGTCACCAGCACTGTGACGCGCTCTTCATCACGCAGTATCTGCAGATATTGCCACAGGTCGCGTCGCGCACCCGGATCGAGTCCGGTGGTCGGCTCATCCAGCAGCAAGACCGAGGGGTGATGCAGCAGGCCCTTGGCCAACTCCAATCGCCGCTGCATCCCGCCGGAGAACGTTTCGGCTTTCTCTTTCGCGCGGTCCGCGAGTCCGACGCGGTTGAGCATCTCCTGCACTCGCTTCTTCAACCCAGCGCCGCGCAGCCCATAGATATGCCCGATGACCATCAGGTTCTCCTGGGCGGACAACTTCACGTCGATGCTCTTCGCCTGGAATACCACACCGATGTTGCGTCGCACTAACGCGGGCTCACGTGCAACGTCATGTCCCAGGATCGAAGCGCTGCCGCCCGAGGGAACCATCAGCGTCGAAAGAATACGGAACGTGGTTGTCTTGCCGCTGCCGTTCGGTCCAAGCAGACCGAAGATCTCCGCCGGGCGAACATCGAACGACACGCCGGCCAACGCGACGCGATCACCGTACTGATGACGGAGTGCTTTGAGTTGAATGACGCCGGGAGAGGAAGCATCGTCCGGCGAAAATCCGGACGCATTGCTGTCGGCAGCGGGAGTTGTTGTTCGTGAAGCCACAGATCAGTCTATTACGTTGTTACGAATGCGGTCGAATCCTGTTGCGATGTCAACTCTGGCCGCCGGACAAATCCTGCTGCAGCGGCGCCCCGCACTTTGGACAGAAGTTCGAACGCATAAGACCGCGGGAATAAATTGTCGCGCCGCATCGCGGACAAAATCGGGTAAGGCGATAGTTCAGAAACATGATCACAATCACCGCAGCGACAAAAAATAACGGGACGTTGCCGTGCATCATCCATTCCGTGAAACCCAGAAAAATAATCGTGAACGCCACGATCAGGAACGGGTGAGCCGATTTCTTCGTCTGATAACTGGCCTTCGCGTAGAACATCCACGAAGCGATCACCAGCAGACTCCAGCTGACCAGGAAGACGACGAACGAAGTCGGCATTCCTGCTGGAGGATGCAACGGCGAAGCTTGAAGTGCCGTGGTCAACACGCCACATCATAATCAACCGAAGTGCGTGTGCCCAGCAGTTACGCTCGATTGATCATCATTAGACCGAAGACCAGCGGCAGGTAAATCACCGACGCCTGCAAGACGTGACGAGCGCGCAGCTTGGACTCCGGCGCAATCGGCGTAAGTTTCATGGTCCACATACGAAGGCTGAACCAGAGCATTCCCAGCCCGAGCACAAGCGCGCCCCAGAAATACGTCCAGCCCGCCATGCCCATCAGGGTCGGGGCAAGCGATACCGGAACCAGCGCCAGCGCGTACATCACGATGGCGAACGCGGTCGAGCGGCCGTCGCTCTCGACCACCGGCAACATGCGTACGCGGGCGTTCTCGTAGTCCTCGCGATAGAGCCAGGCGATGGAATGGAAGTGCGGGAACTGCCAGAAGAACACGATGGCGAACAACACCAGCGCCTCGCCGTCGAGGCGGCCGCGAATGGCGGTCCAGCCCAACACCGGAGGCATGGCTCCCGGAAACGCTCCCAGGAACGTGCAGATGGGATGGATCCGTTTCATCGGCGTGTAGACAGTGAGATAGCTCACCGACGTCAGCGCCGCCAAGGCAGCCGTCAGCCAGTTGGTGGTGAACCATAGATAAAGCACGCCGACGATGGTCATTCCGAAGGCAACCACAGAGGCGTGCAGCAGGCTCATGGTGCCGGTGACCAGGGGACGCCGCGCGGTACGCCGCATCAGGGCATCGATGTCACGCTCCACGACCTCGTTGATGGCTGCCGTACCACCACTGACCAGGCCGATACCGAGCAACGCGTTCAGCAGCGTCCAGGAGAGCAGCGCCACGCCCGATTTTGAGGCTGCAAAATAGGCTCCCGTCCAGGCGGTCATCACGATCAACGTAGTAACACGCGCCTTGGTAAGCGTCGCATAATCGCGCGCCAGCGAGGCAATTCCGGTGCGCGGCACGGCGAGCGGCTGGGTCACACTGCTCACGCGATCACCGCCTTGCCATGAGCGTGCTGAGCAGCCGGGCTAGCGGCATGAACCGCGATCATGCGGCGCGATTGAATCATCAGAACAACGCTGGATGCCAGCACCAGAGCTCCTCCAGCGACGTGAGCGACGGTGCTAACCACCATGATCTGCATGGGCTGCACCGCATCATGCCCCCAGACAATGCGCGTCAGATAAGCGCAAAAGCCCAATCCCAATTGCATCATCAGAAGCGCCAGCAACAGCTGGGCTGGCTTGCGCAGATGATCGACACTGCCGTAACGGGTCAGAACACGAACGATTGTCCAGCACAGGACGGCGGTCACCACGCATGCGCCAATGAGATGCGGCAGCAGTTTAATTCCTGAGTGGCGGAACGCAGCTCCCAGAATCAACTGCACCCACACGCAAGCAGCGGCCAGCGTTGCGAGCGCGGGAGTGCTCAGCGTCGTGCCCGTTTCGATGATCGGCTCGGAAGGCTGGAGCCAGCCGCGACTGGTGAATAATGCCATCGCGACCACAATGCAGAAGATGGTCTGCGCCAGCGTGGCATGTGCGGTAGAAACGGACCATGGAAGAAACTCTAGAACCGTGAGGCCGCCTAGAACTCCCTGGCCGATGACGGCGGCGAGCGCCGTCCAACCCAGCACGCGCATCCACTTGCGCTTTTCGACGCGCTGAGTCCAAACCGCCAGCACAATAATGAGCAAGCCGATGAACTCGGCAATCATGCGATGGCCGTGTTCATACTTGACGCCGCCAACCATGGGAGGCAGCTTGTACAACGATCCGAACGAGGTAGGCCAATCGGGAACCGACAGTCCGGCGTCTTTGCTGGTCACCAGCGCACCCGCGACGATCAGGAAGAACGTGGCCCAGGCAACGATGACAGCAAACCGATGATGACCCGGATTGTATGCAATAACATCAGATCGCGACGTCAGAACGGGCTCCTATAACGTTGCGTCCGCGCAAAGCGATTGTGTCGCTTGTGGGGGCGATATATCCCGAAACCGCTCCCTGCAACATGGGTTTCGGACAATTGAAGTCAGTTAGTAATTGCGGCTCAACTCTGCGGCGAACTCCTTATCCTCTAAGGCATTCGTGTCGGTATTGTAACAGAGCCTACTTACCCTAAAGCCGCTGCAGAATTGCATGGTCGACGGCATCGACCGCTGACCTATTCTCCACTGCTGACCTCGGCCGCAAGCCAAGCCAGATAATCCTCGTTGCCATGTTCGATGGAGAGTTGTACGCACTCGGGCAGCTCGTAGGGATGCAATTCCTTGAATGCCGACTCCAGGCGCGACGCGTATTCCGCCGTTGTCTTAATTAACAGCAGGTACTCCATCTCATTGTGGATTTTGTGCCGCCAGCGATAGACCGAGCGGATGGGACCGATGATGTTCACGCAGGCGGCCAACCGCCGTTCGACCAGCTGCGTTGCCAGCTTATCGGCCACATCCTTCAGACCAACGGTGGTCAGTACGAGCCGGGCATTCGTCATCGGCAGCTCCTTGCAAATTCGCTCAGACTTTACCACGACGCTGGGGATCTGACTTTCACAAGAAGAACGAGCGGGAGAGGCACCTTTCGCTTATTCATCGCTTAACGAGCCGGGTTCCCTCGTAAGTTATTGATGGAACTGTGCTTGACTCCATTGCTGAGGCGAAGTTCACTAGAGCTGGACGCGGCTCAGCGACAAAGGCCAGCGTCGCCAGAGTGTCGGCCAAGCAGTCTAGCGCGCTAATTAGGATATTTTGACATGCAAATCACCATTCGAATTGCCGGACGCTGGATGTACCAAATGCGTCGCGTCCTGGCTACCATCTGCATCGCGGTACTGGCCGTATTCATTGGATACAAGGTCGTCTTTGGCGCGAACGGCATGAAGGTTTGGCAAGCCAAGCGTGCAGAGGTCGTTCATCTGCAGCATGAAATCGAAGCCCAGCAAGTCGCTCATCAGCAACTCCAACATAACGTCGATGCCTTACAGCAGGGCGACCCGAACGTTATCAAGAAAGTAGCCCGTGAGCAGCTTGGCTACGTGATGCCAGGTGAAGTTGTTCTGTTCGAGCCCAAGTCTAAATCCGACCTCCGGCTGCCGACCGCGATTGCTGAGAACACAGTACAGAAATAGGCTGGCTAGACTTCTTGGCCGGCCTCTCGAATTCCTTCCCTTCCGCCCGCTTTCCTGCTGTTTGCACAAAACCCGGTGATATGGACTACACTTATCGCCAGTTGATGTGTGGGGTTGTTGCATCCTAAGACCCGGTACGACGGAAGCAGACGAAGCGCATCGTTTATGTGCCAACCGCTTGTTCGTCTGAATGACTCCGTTCCCATGAACCCGGCCGCGATCGTCTCCGGCCAACCGATGAGGAGAAGAAATCATGAAGAAACGAGTTCTGCTGGTAGTAGGCCTGTATCTGTTGTGCATGACCGCCCTCGCGGTGGCCAAGGACCAAACCTGGGATGGATGGATCAGCGATTCCAAGTGTGGCGCCAAGGGTGCCAACGCTGCTCACGAAGCTTGCGCTAAAAAGTGCGTGGGCGCTGGCGAAAAACCCGTATTCGTTACCGATAAAGACCAGAAAGTTGTTCCGGTCGATAATCCGGATGTGCTTCAGGACCACCTCGGACATCATGTCCAGGTCACTGGCAGCATGACCAGCGGCGGTTCCATGCACGTCGACAAGGTAAAGATGCTCTCCCAGACTGGCGGGAGCGGCAGCGGCATGAGCGACATGCACTAAGTTTGCGTGCCGCGAAGGAACAGGGCGACTGCGGTCGCCCTTCTTCTTGCCGCAAAGCCCAAGTTACTCGACTTCGTGCTTCGCCGTATAACCTTCGCGAGCAACAATGGTGTAGTGGATGTCCTTGTTCTTCTCGTCCTTGATGACCAGCGGCTTGTCGTCAGGTCCCACCAGAGCCACTTTCAGCTTTCGATAAGTTCCATCCTGTTTCGTGTTCGTAGGTTTGTAGGTAATCGTGTACTGGTCGCGGATTGACTGCGCAACCTCGCGAAAGATATCCGGCAACTCGCCCATCAACCGGGGAGCGTACGAACGACCGCCGGTCATTCTGGCGAAGGCATTCATCTGATTCTTGGCCTGCGCATATTCAATCTGGTAGGCACTCATCGCCGGGCCGGGATTTCCCATCGCATCTACCCGTTCCAGAAAAGCCTCTCCGGTACAGATCGTGTAGATGGTCACATTCGGTGTGCCCTTGATCTTCTTCAGGATTTGATCGAGGTTGATCTTGCTGAAGGTATCGCGGCCGCTGGCAACCACCACCATTTCCTTGTGCCCAGGAATGCGATCGATGCGGTCCAGGGTGTCGTACATCGCATCGAAGATATCGGTTTCCTGAAAGCCAGGAACGCGCAGCGAATTCAAGGCTCCGAAGATGGCCTGCTTGTCCTGGGTAAAGTCGACCAGGATATGCGTCTTTATATCGAATTCGACGATCGCCACCCAATCCTGCGGCTGCAGTTGCGAGGCGAAAACGTACGATGAGTTCAGCGCGTCATACATGAAGTTGTAGTTCGTGGCTGCAAACTCCACCAGCAGCACCGCGGTAATCGGCGCCTTGCTGATGGTTACGTTCGTGATTTTCTGGGGTACGCCGTCCTCCCAAACCCTGAAGTGGTCCTGCACTTCCTCCAGCGGTAACTTCATCGCGCGTCCGTCCTTCATCAGGACCTGAGCGTCAACCGTGACCAACGGGACATCCACATGCAAAGAAAACTGCGGAACGTCTGAGGGGTGCGGCTTGGGCGGCGGAGGAGGCTCCTCCGTGTCTGGCTTCTTGGGCACGGCGATGGGGCCTGATTCGCCGGTAGGTCCTCCGGCTGCAGGCACTTCGTTCTGCGGGTTTTGGTTCGGCTGGGCCTGCTGCTGGTCGCCCGCACTGCTGCCGTTGGACTGCGCGGAGCTGGGTATCACGAAGAAAACAAGCGTCGCTACCAGCAAAACGGTGGCTAGGCGTAGCGAATCGGATAACACAGGTGAATTACCGGGAACAACTAAGTGTTTCTCAGGATACATCGGAGTGCCTCTTGGGCCAGACTGTCTGGTAGTATAAATCCAATTTCAGCCTTTCTGTTTCGGTGTGGGGACAGCAGAATCCTGCTTCTGGTTAGACGGTCGTGTCTCCATATTGGAATGGACAAAGCTAGGTTTTTCGGTTGCGGAGCCGGAAACACGGCAAGGAACAGGAAAGAATGCTCCACCGCGCTATTGCGTCTCTCGTCATCTGCCTCGGTTCCATCACGGCTTTCTGCGCCCAACCCAAAGTTCAAATCATGCCGGAAGACCAGGTTAAGCCTGGCATGCGCGGCGTCGCCTACACCGTGTTCGAGGGCGTTAAGCCTGAGCCGATGGAGGTTGAGATCCTCGGCGTGTTGAAGGACATGGCTGGCCCGAAAGCCGACGTAATTCTGGTGCGGCTGCATGGGGCGAAGGTCGAGTACACCGGTGTGGTCGCCGGCATGAGCGGGAGCCCCGTTTACATTGACGGCAAGCTGGTCGGCGCTATCGCTTACCGCATCGGCACGTTTTCCAAAGAGCCCATCGCCGGGGTTACGCCTGCGGCTTCCATGCTGGAGATCGACGGCATGGACAAGACTGCCGGCGACTTCGCGAAGGCTGGAAATGACAGTGCCAAGCAGGCAGCCAGTCAGACTTCCGGTCCCGGGCTGCCTGACACGAATTCGGCCTCCGGCTACGGCAATCTGCTGAAACCGATTGACACTCCTCTCATCTTCAGCGGGTTCAGCCCAGAGTCGCTGCGGATGTTCGCCAAGGATTTCGCTTCCGCGGGCGTTGTGCCCGTAATGGGCGCCGGCTCCGTCAGCAACGACAAGCAGCCTGAGCCGCTCCAGGCAGGCTCGGCCGTCAGTGCGATTCTCGTCCGCGGCGACATGAACATCGCCGGCACTTGCACGGTCACCTATATCGACGACAGCCATCTGCTGGCCTGCGGTCATCCGCTCCTGCAGTCGGGCAGCATCGACATGCCGATGACCAAGGCGACGGTACTGGCAACGCTTCCCTCGCCCGACAACTCCTTCAAGATCGTCAACACCACAGAGCCGGTTGGCGCATTTGTGCAGGACCGCCGTGCCGGCATTATGGGCCGCTTCGATCGCGAACCGCACATGATTCCGGTGACCCTGACGTTTCATGGCGTCTCGCATCCCAAACAGTTCCATTACGAAGTTCTGAACAACGCCAAGATCACGCCCGCGGCGATGATGGCTACCGTATTCAACGCTATTCAGGGCATGAACGAGTACGGCGAGGACACGACGTATCGTCTCGACGGCAACATCTCGGTACTCGGTTATCCCAAACTAACGGTGAAGGACATGTACGCTCCCGCCGACGGATCGACACCGACGGCTTACGGAATTGCGCTTGCGCTGGGCGAGAACTTCAGCCGCATCTTCGAAAATCCCTACGAGACGCCAAAGATCGAGGGCGTGGAGCTCAACTTCGATCTGATTCCCGATCGTCGCTCGGCGCGGCTGGAGACTGCCCGAACCGATGTCACCGAAGCACGTCCTGGCGACGAGATCACCATCGAAGCCATGCTGCGTCCTTATCGCGGAGACAGCATTCTGCAGCAGATCTCCGTTAAGATTCCTACGTCGACGCCGCGTGGCACATTGCATATCCTGGTCAGTGACGGCGACACCTTGGACAAGATGCATCGCGTCTCCAGTCCGATGACGCGTCACCTCGACCTCGGCTCGACCATCGCCCTGCTTAATAAAGAGCACTCCAACTCCGAGGTCTACGTTTCGCTGCTGGAAGCCAACCCGCAGGCCATGGTGGAAGACAAAGTGATGCCGACCTTGCCACTGTCCGTAATGAACGTTATGGACGGCATGCGGGGAACGCAGGACATGATCGTCGTTGCCGAATCTGCGGTCGATGAAGCCGCCACACCTGTCGATTACGTCGTAACCGGCTCGCAGGTCATCACGCTGAATATCAAATAGCTATCGGGCTTCGGCTATCGGCTCTCAGCTTTCAGCCGTTCCGCTCGTGTCATAAAACCGAGGCAGACCGCTGTGCGCGCTCAGCGGAGCCGACTTCGGTCGGCCACCCCCCTCCCCCATTCTTCGTAAAATCTTCCCGACTCAGGATTTAAACGGGCAATCTCCCGCAAAATCTTCATATCAAATACCTTAGACATTAAATCCTTGATTTCCATCGCCCTCACCGCACTCTTGAGCACGGCCGGATTGGACGCGAGTCGAGCCCTCAGCCTGCACCTCGCCATGCGTTTCTCGCGTCGAACGCTCTCCAAGTGAAAGTAGCAATATGTCCGCCGTCTCATAGCCGGCGCGCGGCAGAGCTTTCCATCGCTCCTGGTGTAATGGCAAAGTCTGCAACCCTTCATCAGCATCTCCGTTGTCAATCTGCCGCCGCGAATTTTCGCTTTCATTCCAATAGGCGAAAACCGCAGGACTCTCCATTCTCAAACTAGCCATTGAGGCGAGCGAAAGTCTGTGACAACGGCGACGGCGGGTTATTACGAAAGTACATGTACCTTCCGAAGGCCTGCGGCGAAGCGGTTTTCCCTCCCGTTCCCCCAGCCAGCGGTGACAGCTTCTGTTCTGAACAAGCTAGGCGTTATGATTGACGGTTCCTTATCTGGTTCTTAAAGGGGTTATATGGAAGCATTCAACCTGAAAGATTTTGATTTGACCGTGGCGGAGGTTTATCGAAACTTGCCGCCCAGCGCTTTGTACGAGCACGCGATCCGCTACGACAAGGACGCCAGCATCGCCGACAACGGCGCTCTGGTGGCGTACTCGGGTGCAAAGACGGGCCGCTCACCGAAGGACAAGCGCATCGTAAAGAATCCCCAGTCGGAAAATGACGTCTGGTGGGGGGCGGTGAACGTGGCGGTCGACACGCGCACCTTCGATGTCGTTCGCGAGCGCGCCAAAGACTATCTCAATATCTGCGAGCGCCTGTATTGTTTTGACGGCTTCGCGGGATGGGACCCCAACTATCGCATCAAGGTACGCGTCATCTGCGAACGCCCTTATCACGCCCTGTTCATGCACACCATGCTCATCCGCCCGACGCGCGAAGAGCTGGCCAGCTTCGGCAAGCCCGACTTCGTCATCTACAACGCCGGCCGCTTTCCGGCGAATAAATACACTGCGGGCATGGGTTCGACTACCAGCATCTGCGTGAACCTGGAAGACCGCGAGCTGGTGATCCTGGGCACCGAGTACGCCGGCGAAATGAAGAAGGGTGTCTTCACGGTGATGAACTACTTCGCGCCCAAGCGCGGGGTGCTGTCGATGCATTGCTCTGCTACCGCCGATAAGCAGACCGGGCGCTCTTCCCTGCTCTTCGGCTTGAGTGGCACCGGCAAGACCACGTTGTCCGCCGATCCGAACCGGCTGCTCATCGGCGATGACGAGCACTGCTGGAGCGACGCGGGCATTTTTAATATCGAGGGCGGTTGCTATGCCAAGGCGATTAACCTGACGCCGGAGTCCGAGCCCGATATCTTCCAGGCCCTGCGTTATGGCGCGGTTCTGGAGAACGTTGTCCTCGAAGAGGACCGGCATGTGGCCTTCTCCGACACCAAGATCACGGAGAACACGCGCGGAGCCTATCCGATCGAGTTCATCCAGAATGCCAAAATCCCCTGCGTTGCCGATCATCCCACGGATATTATTTTCCTGACCGCGGATGCGTTTGGCGTGCTGCCGCCGGTAAGCGCGCTCACTCCTGCTCAAGCGATGTATCACTTCATCAGCGGCTACACGGCCAAGGTGGCCGGCACTGAGGTTGGGGTAAAAGATCCGACCGCGACCTTCTCGCCGTGCTTCAGCGGCCCCTTCATCGTCTGGCACCCTAGCAAATACGCCGAGCTGCTGGCTGAAAAGATGAAGAAGCATGGAGCACGCGTCTGGCTGGTAAACACCGGCTGGAGCGGCGGGGCGTTCGGCGTCGGCAAACGCATCAAGCTGGCGCACACGCGCGCCATCGTCAACGCCATTCACAGCGGCGCGTTGGCGAATGTAAAGACGGAGCGCGATCCGGTGTTCGGCTTGGAAGTCCTCACCGAATGTCCGGGCGTGCCCTCGGAAATCCTGAGCCCGCGCAACACCTGGGCCGACAAGGCAGCCTACGACGCGGCAGCCAAGAAGTTGGCAACCCTGTTCCGGGAGAATTTCAAGACTTACGAAAACGGGGTGGCGCCGGAAGTCAAGAACGCCGGACCATCGATCTAAAGCAAGCGGGCGGACAGCCGAGTTGGGTCCGCTGGTGAGTTTTCCGGATGGGAGAGTGTTTAGTGCACTCTCCCATCGATTTGGAGATCATGCAACAGATGGAGTCCCCGGGTCGCAACCAGCTTCTCAATGGTCGCAAGAAACTGTGGCGGCTCCATGCATTTAATCAAGGCTAGATCTGCGGCGCCTTTATCCGGTGGCAGTTCCGTCGCGCCGGTCAGCAACACCACCGGCACTTCCGGTTTCAACTTCTTCATTTCGGCTGCAAGCGTCCAACCGTTGATTCCGGGAAGGTCCTGGTCGGCAATCACCAGGTCAATGTGGGAGTGATGAAAGATACGCAACGCCGCGTCTCCCACGGACGCCGTCTGGACTTCGTAACCGGCGACGGAAAGAATCAAACTCCGCACCATCAAGGCACGAGCATCATCATCAACGCACAAAACGACAATCGATGTTTCTTGGGACACAAACTTCTCCATACGAGCGCAGCTGAGCACGCTCAGGGCTATTCGCCAGACAACAAGGATGGCTTTCCGGGCGGTATCTTGCCGAAAGGTTTCAGGGCCAGTGCAAAACAATTTGCATTGCTGCACCACATCCGCAGGTGGATTCGATCCGGGTTCGCGACCCAAAGACGAAAGCCGGCCAGTCCAACGTCGGATGCTGTTCGCCCGCATCGGGGAAACCAGTAGGCAAATCCGATAACAATTGATTGGGTGGAGGACCACGGGAGCGTGGCCCTCCGGCTGCGTATCGCGCTGCTGCAACTCATACCCAACGCCACATCAGGAACAGGAACGGGGTACAGACTGTATCCATCATTCCAGAGAAGGGCGTTGGCTTCGTTGCCGCTCGGCACCTCGATGCTTGCCCAAGCGCAATGAGGAATTGGCCCTGCGGCTAGAGGTCCTGGAGCAGGAGCCGTTCCGGGAAAGGCAGTAAAACTTTGCCGCGTGTCTTGGACAGCAGCCCGGCACGCTGCCACTCGCTCATGGTTCGGCTAACGGTAAAGGTCGTAACGTTGGCCGCAGCGGCCAACTCTTCATTACGCACCGTCACTTCAATCCCGCTGGACGCCCTGCGTCCGATGCCGCTTGCCATGCTGACCAGAACTTCCGCCAGCCGCTGCCGCGCCGAGTGGCAACTGAGCGCAACCTGGTTGGCGATGCTGGCGTTCAGGTATTCGGACGCTATCGACAACGCATTGTCCATCAGCTGCGGATAGCGAAGAATCAATCTCCGAATGTTGGCGTGGTCCCAAATCAAGGCATAGGTGTCCCTGGTTGCTTCGGTGCTGACCAGATACTCGGAGGGGCGCGCAACGAGTGCCATGCCGCCGAACATCTCTCCCGCCGGATAGGAAAATACGTGGAGTCGATGGCCGCCCTGGGTCAGGAAGAAACTGCGCGCGGCGCCGGTAAGAATCATGTAGACGTGGTTTGCCGGGTGGCCCTGATTGGTAATCACTGACTTGGCCAGAAACCGCTGCTGGCGGGCGACGCTCAGGACAGCGTTGAACTCCTCCGCCCCAAGATCTTGCAGGAAGGGCGGTCTCAGCCTTTTCACAAAGGATGCCAGCTCAGACGCAGTCATGCGTGCGACTCCTTAAGCGTACGGGAACCGACATTATCGACTGCTGGTCCGAGACGCGCAAGACGATTGTTCTTGCAGACGCCGGGCTTACCTTAATCGCCTGTGGGTTTGGTATCACAGCCCCGATCAGCTAATCTGGTTGAGCAATACCGCGTCATCGCCGGGCAGCCGGCTTCAGGCGCAAAATTCGATTCATGCGAACTTTCTTTCAATCTGTCGTCTTCGTGATGCTGGTGTCAGGTGCGGCCTTTGCTCAATCGGGCAACGCAGAGCTTGCACCCGGGAGCCCGCAAGTCATCACTCCCGAAGAGCTGGTGGAGATCCTGCAGGCGCCCAAGACGGAGAGGCCGCTCATCCTCAATGTCGGACCTTGGCTGCTGTACCGCCAGGCCCACATTCCGGATTCAGAGTACGTCGGCACCGGCTCCGAAAAGAATGGGATGGAACAGCTGCGTAAGCGCGTGAAGTCCCTGCCGCATGCGCAGGCAATCGTTCTCTATTGCGGTTGCTGCCCATGGGAACATTGTCCCAATGTGCGTCCCGCGTTCAAAGAGCTAAGCGCGATGGGCTTCAGCAATGTTAAGGTGCTGTACATTGCCGACAACTTCGGTACCGACTGGGTCTCCAAGGGATATCCCACCGTCAAGGGTGATTAGCGAATGAGAAAAGTTGTCCTCTTTCTGGTCGTAATTGCGATTGTCTTCTGCCTCTACGAATATGCGCGCCACAACTCGGCGCATTCGCACGCCGGCGGCCCTCCGGGCGTGGTCGGTTCAACCGCTCCGGCGTTCGCATTGAAGGACGTTGATGGCAAGCCGCTCGATCTGGCGGACTATCACGGCAAAGTCGTGCTGCTCGATTACTGGGCGACGTGGTGTGTTCCCTGCCGCTCGGAAATTCCTCACTTCGTCGAGTTCCAGAACAACTACGCCAGCCAGGGCTTTCAGGTGATCGGCATCTCCATGGACGATGGGCCAGACCCGGTGCGTGGCTTCTACCAGCAGTTCAAGATGAACTATCCGGTGGCGATGGGCACAACCCAACTCGCCGAGTCGTATGGGGGAATTCTAGGACTGCCGGTCACGTTCCTGATCGGACGCGACGGGAAGATTGCGGCGAAGTATGTTGGACTCACCGACACTGGGATCATCCAGCAGAAGATCGAGTCGCTGCTGAAGCAGTGAGCTTGCGGCGCAGACCGGCTCACCTGCCTTCGAAGTGTTGTTTGAATAGTTTCGTCACCGCGGGCTCGTCTCGTTCTTGAACCGCGGCGGCAACCAACTGTCGCTGCGACTCTGCGCCGGCATAGTTTGACAGGGCGGTCAGGATATCTTCCGCAGTCCGAATATCCGCGCTTCGCAATTGCAGGACGAGATAATCGACCGCTTCTTCCTGCCGCGACGCGGCCAGCGCAGCGATCAAGACCTTCCGGACTGAGCGCTCCACCGTCCGCTCCCATTTTTCCTTCAAGACAGCAAGTGCCGCCGTCTGCCGGGATTGTCCAAGAGCCCAGATCGCAGCTTCGGCGATCACTTCGTCGTCGGCTTCCATATAGCCGGCGACAAACGGAACGGCTTGCTCCTTGCCAGCCGCGATCAGCGCTGTAAAGCATTCGCCGATGATTTCGGGATCTTCGTCTCCAGCGAGAACCTTCAGCCGCAGCAACAACGCTCCCGCCTCCCCGCCGTTTGACCCGAGCGCCCGCACTGCTCCCAACCTCGCCGGAGGTTCCGGATCGACGAGAAGATCAACCGCGGCAGCCATGCCGTCAGCACTGCGAGTTCGTAGCAATCCTTGAGCACACATTCCGCGCAGTTTTGCGGCGACGTCGACGGGAGGCCCGAACGAAGCTTCCTTCTGCACATGACGAATGCCGCGCAGGTAGATATCCGGCTCGGTATAGTCCAGCTCGTAGAGAGCATTGACGATCTCCGTCGTCGCAGCACAACGCTTGTCCAGTTTGGCGGGATTGACCCAGAGGCGATCGAACGCGGCCACGAGGTCAGGGATCAGCCCGGAAAGGCGCAGTTCGCCCGCGAGTTTGGCCGCTTTCGCTACCACCAGGTTCGAACGGTTGCTGAAGAACGGGCGCAGCTGCTGTGGCTACGTCGTCCGGTGAATCGGCCAGACGCAATTGTGCGATCGCATTCAGCGCCGCCTCAATTGGGTCCGTCTTGCTCACGCGTCCACCTGCGGCGAGGAAGCGACCACGGGCGAGAACAGCTTGGCTCGGGTTGCCATTTCTGCGCGAAAGCTGCGGGCCGGCGGGGACAGCAGAATAGCCGCAACCGACAGCGATCCCAATACGATTCCACAGATGACGCGCCAGACAGCGGCGCCGTGAATGAGTTGCAGAACCAGACCGGTTACGATCGCCGGCAGCAAATAGAAAAGCGCGTTCCAGCTCATCGCACTTCGGCGGGAAACCACTTGGAACGCGATCAAGGCGGCGAGGAAGAACAGCAGCTCGGTCATGGCCGTGGCGAATCCTGCGGCAGTGAAATTGTAGTGGCGTAACAGAACAACGTTGAGGACGACATTGGCTATCAAAGCCGCGGTGCCAATCGATAGCAACGCCTTCTCCCGCCGATCCGCCAGCATCGATGCCGTCAGCACCGTCGTCGCGCAAACCAGACCCAGGGCGATGCATAACCAGCGAAAAGCACTTACGCAGGAAAGCTCGCCGGTAAGGTAGCGGCCGCGATAAAGCAGCTCAACCAGGTCGGGCGCCAGCATGACGCCAGCCACCATTCCGGTCGCGCCAATACCCAACGCAATAGCGCAGGCGCTCCGCACCTGACGCACATATGTCTCGCGGTCTCTCGCGACGGTCGCTGTCAGCACCGGCACCAATGGCACCATCAGCAGCCAGGGCAGCAGCAGCAAAGGATTGATCGGGCGAAATGCTGCTGCATAGGCTCCCAACTCGTCGCGGCCGCGCAAGGCGAGAACGAAGAAGACATCGCAATTGAAATACACGGTATAAACGAGGCTTGCCAGTCCAAAGATAAGTGCGGGCCCGACGAACGCCTTCAGTTCGCGGCCGCGAAATCCGGGGTGAGGATGAAAACCCAGCAAGCGCTCGGCCAGGATTTTCGTAAACAGAAGCGACACTGCCTCGCGCAAGACCAGCAGCAAAGCAAACGCAGCTCCCGCGATCGCAAACCGCTTAAAGACGATGCTTCCCGACCAACACCAGCAGACCGCCAGCCAGATTCAGCAGCGCCGGACCACCCTGCGCCTGCCGTACCTGGAACACGGGATCGAGCGCCGCCGGCGCGGAACACAGAAGAACCAGTCCAGCCATGACCAGCACGATGCGTTCCGGCACGCCCTTCTGCGTGAAAGCAAACCCAAACAGCGCCAGCGCCAGGACAACCCCCGCCACACGCCGGTAGGCCATCATGCCTTCCAGGATGGGACGCTCGCGCCGCGGGTCCTGTGCGATGTCGCGCGCCGCAACGTTGCTGAGACCGAGGTCCAGGAACTTGCGTGCGAGGATGAAGATGGTTCCGACCAGCGAGAAGAATCCGAACGCCGCCGGCGATAGCACGCGCGCCAGATAAATCGTGATGACGAGCGCTATCCCGAGCTGCCCGAAAGCGCTGCTCAGCAGCACCGCCTGAGCCACATTGGGACTGCGGTGCTCCTCCGCAGCTGGAGTAGATCGGACGTCAGACATAGCCGGCGTGCCAGCCTTCACGGCATCGTGGCGAAGCGACGTTTGTGATTGATCAGCGCTCTCCATCGGCTCCCGCTTCGAATAGTACAATGAAGAGTTTCGTCATACTCTTTCTTTCCTCTGATAAGGGCTGAACCGTGCTTCACAAGTACTCCTGCAGCATCCTCACTGTCGTTCTCGGGCTCTCGATCACGTCGTGCAGCGGAAATCGCACCAACGAGAGTCCAGCCTCCACTCAATCGCAGGTCAAAGCGGCTGCAGTGGATCCCGCCACTGCCGCGACGATCAGCGGCACGGTTACGCTCGATGGCGCTCCGCCCCCGCCGCATGCCATCGACATGTCCAACGATCCGGGGTGCAAAGGACAGAACGAATCGGAGCAGATCGTTGCTGACGACGGCCATCTGGCAAACGTCTTAGTCTACGTGAAGAGCGGACTGGCTCCTGGCGCCTACGACCCGCCGAAGCAGGCCGTCAGCATCAAGCAGGAGGGCTGCCGTTACGTTCCCCACGTGGCCGCGGTCATGGTCGGACAGCCGGTGCAGTTCGAGGATGACGATCAGACACTCCACAACATCCATCCCACGCCGAAGAACAATCCGGAGTGGAACCAATCGCAGATGCCCAACACACCGCTGCTGGAGAAGGCCTTCAGCAAGCCCGAGTTGATGATGCCGATCAAGTGCAACCAGCATCCCTGGATGCACATGTACCTCAGCGTATTCAGCAATCCCTATTTCGCCGTCACGGGCAAGGACGGCAACTTCACGCTGCCAAATTTGCCGCCCGGCACCTACACCATCGCGGCCGTACAGGAGAAATTGGGAGAGAAGACACAGACGGTTACTGTCGGTCCGCGCGGCAGTACAAGCCTTAACTTCAGCTATCAGCCCTAAGTTATTGTTTAAATGACTGTTACCTAATCGGATTCAACCCTCGCGATCGCGCCGGAAAACATCCGATGGCAAGTTATACTTTGCGACGCATGGACCGCCGCTCGGCAATCAAGGCAATCGGGATTCTCGCCGGCACAGCCGCGATGGAAGCCTGCGCCTCGAAACACGTCGGACAGGCAGCGCTGCCCGCACCTCCATTACCGTCCCCACTTCTGAAGCTTCCCAAGGTCAACGTTCAGCCCGACCGCGAGATCCGCACTGTCGTTGGATTGCGGCCGTTTCGTCCTTCGGGATTTGTGCTTGCCGATCAGAAATTCGATGACAAGCTGGTTGTCCATAATTACGGTCACGGAGGAGCTGGCGTCACGTTGTCGTGGGGCACCGGCGAGTTGGCCTGCCGCAAAGTTGACGCCATCGAAGAAAAGAACGTCGCCGTGCTGGGCTGTGGCGCCGTAGGGTTGGCTACTGCGCGTTTGCTGCAGGAGCGTGGCCGCAACGTCACCATCTACGCGAAGGATCTTCCGCCTAATACGACATCCAACATCGCGGGAGCACAGTGGTTTCCGGTTTACGTGTTTCGCCGAGGGCAGACGGCACCGGACTTTATGCCGCGATTTATCGAGGCCTGTCACCTGGCGAATCGCCGATACCAGTTGATGGTCGGCGCGCGATACGGCATCCGCTGGCTGCCCAATTACGAGATGGGAGCGGATCCCATTCCCGAAGGTGGCTTGCGGAGTTTCGACAGCCCTATTCGCGACTTGGTGCCTGAGATGCGCGACCTGGATGCCGCGGAGAATCCGTTCCCTTTTCCACACGTTCGGCAGTTCCAGACCATGCTGATCGAACCCAACACTTACTTGCCGGCGATGCTGCAGGATTTCCGGATCGCGGGTGGAAGGATCGAAGTGCGGGAAGTTCACAATGTCGCTGAACTGCAGACCCTGCCGGAACGGGTGATTGTGAATTGCACGGGGTTGGGCGCCAAAGCTCTGTTCGGCGACGAAGAACTCACACCCATAAAGGGTCAGCTGACATTTTTGTTGCCGCAGCCGGAGATCCAGTATTGCGCTCTCGCCGAAGACCTCTACATGTTTCCTCGCAGCGATGGCATCGCGCTGGGCGGAACGCACGAGGTAGGCGTGTGGTCGCTCGAGCCTGACCTGCAGGCGAAGCAGCGGATTGTCGCGGGGCAGCAGAAGTTGTTCAGCGAAATGCGTTGAGCCTTTCTACTCAATTAAAGCCGAGCGCCGCAGGATTGAGCAACGCCGCAGATTGCTGAAAGCATCGGCCATGGCTGCGCCTTGTATCAGGTCGCGACCTTGGTCGTGCCGGTTTCGCTGCGAAAAGCACGGCTTTAGCCGCCGCTCACGGCATGCAGGGGCTGAAGCCCTCGCTCTAACTCACGTTAGCGGCACGACTGAAGTCGTGCCCTGATACAACGCTCACTCTGCCGCAGTTTTCGTAAGCCCGTTTAGGATGCAGAGAGTTAACTAGTCCGAAATGCTCATCTTCTGAAATGCATCGCTACTGCTCATTTCAGTGTGCGTTAGAACGAGAACAGCATTTGCAGATCGATACGCCGCACCGCCGAGCCGGACGAGAAGGGCGCGGGCGCCAAGGCATTCGATGTCCCGAATAATGGCGAGGTGAGAAGTCCGATCGGTGGCGCATAGTTCACATTGTTCAGCAGATTTCTTGCGCTCACGCTGAACGTCAGATTGTATTTGCGATTCGTCTCTCCACTGTAGACGAACGGTCCGCCTCCGGGGCCACCGCCGCCAGTCAATCCGCGGCCCCCCAAACCGCCGCCACCACGACCACCACCACCGCCTCCACCACCACGCCCGCCGGAGCCGGGATGGGCCTGCACCTTAGGTCCGAGTCCTATGGTTTTGCTCAACCGCAGGTTCAGGCTGAAAAGCGCTGGGCTATTGCCGTAATTGATCGGGCACGATCGGCTGTCCCGCGATGGGGACGCTGTTGAACGTTCCAAAAGGAGTGACGTACACCTGTCCGCCCGGCCCTGCAGTGGACGCCAGGGCTGGACGGTCGTTAAAGATAGAGTCGCCATTCAGGTCTTGCCCTACAGTGATGTTGAATGGCGATCCGGAATCCGCAATGATGAACGGGCTGAGGCGGAATGCATAAGGCAGCGAAAGCGTGCCGCCGAGCAGGAACTTGTTGCGAACGTCGAAAGCAGCCCGTCCGTAATCCTGCATTGGGTCGTAAGAGTTCATCACGAACTCCGCGGTTGAAGTTCCGCCGCCTCCGAACGCTCCTCCGAATCCCCCGCCGCTTGAGCCAATGGAAATCGGTCCGCCTGATCCCAGATCGCTGTTGGCGTAGCCGAGCGAGTAAAAACCAAACAGCGAAACTCTTCTGCCCAACGCTCACCCTGAAATTCGCGATCAGCTGGTTCTCTTCGAAGACGCCGCCGGAATTGAACTGATAAATGTTCGTGTTATTCCCGTCCGGCCGGATGCCGCTGTTCGGATCAGCCGGGTTGTACGTGCCCGGCAAGGGCGCATTGGCGTTACGCATAAACAGCTGGTGCTCGCCGTGCGAGTTCAAATATGTCAGCGACACCGTGGCATTCTTCGTCACCTGCCGTTCCAGGCTGATGGCCGCTTCCATGGTGTAAGGCACATGCAGATTGCTCTGCACCTGATAAATCGTGGGCGACGTGGTAGAGATCTGCGCCAGTTGCGCCGGGGTCGGAATCAGCGGAAAGAAGTTGGGGTTGGCGACGATGTATTGCTGCTGCGTGATTCCGTTATAGCGCTCGGCCTGCAGCAGGTTATCGTACGAGAAGCGATCATAGAAGATGCCAAAGCCGGTGCGGATCACGGTCTTCGGCGTTTTGGAATGTCCCAGCCCCCACGCCAGGCTCACCCGCGGCGCCCAATTGCCCTCGTACGGAATGCCGGTCTGCGTTTCATACCGCAAGCCGTAACTGAGAGAAATGTTGGGGCGAATTCTCCACTCATCTTCGGCGTACAGTCCGACATCCACCATCGAAACATCCGAGAGTGGCAGTCCAGCCACCAGCGAGAACTGGCTGGCTCCGCCGCCCAGAGCTCGGATCTGCGCGGGTGTGAGTCCTTCGGCGATGCCGTTCTCCGTAATCTGATAAGCGTCCAATGACGAAAAGTTGTAGCTGCCGTTGAATCCGGAGTTCTGCGTGCTGGAGTACAACGTCCCGCGCAAGCGCCCGCCGAACTTGATGAAGTGCTTGCCGTGGGTAATCGAGGTGTAGTTCTGAAGCTCGTAATGGTCTTGGTTGCCGACCACGAATCCCTGTGAGCTGCCGCCGCCGGTGAAAGCTCCCTGCACTACCAGCGTCGGATCAAGACTTAGGGGCGACTGATTGTCGCTGTCGCGGATGTACTGGAAGCGTGTCTCGTTGACGATGTTCGGGCTGATGATCTGGGTATCGCTGATCTGAACCGTCTGCTCAGTGCTCTGCGAGTTGTAGCCGGTCGTGGGCAGCGAGAACTGCCCGATGCCGGCATTGTCCTGCGTGTTGCGTGAGTACTGATAGCGAATGGTGAGCGTGTTGTTCTTCGAGAGCTGGAAATCAACGCGTGGGCTGATATTCAGCCGCTTGGATGGATTGGGGACATTCGCCGTGTAGGGAGTGATGATGTTTCCGGGCCCCAGGACCTGCGCTACGACCACACTCACATTGTCGATGTCGCGCTGCTGCGCGCTAAAGAAGAAGGACGCGTTCTTGCTGATTGGCCCGCTGATGTTGCCGTTGAAAATCTCGGAGTAGTATCCCGGCGTCTCCGTCACAAAAGGATTGAGCGAGTTGAAGGCCGAAGAGTTTCCGTTCAGCAGGAACTGGCCGTGATACTGGTCGGTGCCGGGCTTGGTGAAGATCTCGATTCGGCCGTAACCGAGCTTGTCGTACTCGGCGGAGAAGGGATTCTGGTTGATGCGGATCTCACGAATCGCGGATTTCGGCGGAAGCTGTCCAGCAGTGAATCCGTCGACGTAGATCTGTCCGCCGTTGGGACCGGCGGAGGGACCAGCCAATGCCTGTAACTCCGACTCCAGTTCATCCGGATCGTCGGAGAGTGCGTCGAGATCTTTTCCTTTCAGCACGATTGTGCTCGCGCTGTTCTCAGAACTTACGCCAACTGTCGGCGTTTCGTCCTGCACCTCGACATGCTGCTGTTCCACTTCGATCTGGAGAGCGATGTCGAGTTCCTGCGGCTGACCGGCAATCACCTTGACGTCGGCTTCGACGTCGACAGCAAACCCTTTCGCCACTGCCGTGATGTTATAAGAGCCGGGCACTAGCTGATTGAACTGGAAATTTCCCTGATGATCGGTTTGCACCGTCACCGAATTTCCATTTGGCCCGGTGGCCGTGACTTTAGCCTGGAAAACTACCGCGCCCGACGGATCGGTAACGCGGCCGTGCAGCGTTCCGGTCGCAGTTTGCGCGGAAGCGGCGACAGCCAACATCAACAACAGAAAAAGAACAAATGCACACGAACGCATTGCGTTGATCAAACCTTTATCAGCGAAGTTGCAGCTATGAGTATTCCGTTAGGGAACGTCTCCCGTTCCAGCATTTCCGCCAGCAGAGAGATTCCAGGGCGAAAGGATAGTGCTGGCTTGCCGCGGCGAGGCAGCGGTAAGGATAGGCTCGACTCCACTCAGCAGGATGATGACTTTCGATGGCGCCTCTGCCGTGCCCTCGGTAGCCACGATCATCAAGGCGCTTCCCTTCTGCAATTCACTCAGACTCACGGCTGGCATGCGATTCAGCATCTGCTGAAAATCAGGCGACCCACCTGCACGCGCACCCATGCCTGCTCCGCCTTGCCCTGTTCCTGCGCTGTTCGCCGGACGTGCCGGCGGTGCACTGTTCCCCGCTGGCGTTTCAGCTTCGCCCGCGGCTCCGCCCTTCAGCCGTGCGGCGATTCGCTGGGCAAACATTGCCGGCAACTGATGCATCTGGGAATCGGCAGCGATCTTCAGCGTCACTGGCCGCTTACTCACCAGGTCTGTGACCGTGATTGTGTTATTCGCGGCGTCGGCAGAAACCAGCGTAGCGGGAATGCTGCGGAATGTGCCAGAAACGATCTCCGCTGCCGTCAACTCCTTCCCGTCCTCGCTCTTGGTGCCGCGCGCACGAAGTTGATCGCCTGGTTTAACTTGATCCAGAGTGCCCGGCTTGGCGTCGTCGAACTTCACCGAATCGGGAGCGTAGCGGCGGATGGCGGTGTCCTTGGTGACGTGGACTGTCAGCGTGTTGGCGGCCAGGGCACCGGTCGACAGCGTTATGGTTCCCGCAGCAGCATCGACCGCTTTCACCACGCCGCCGACGCCGTTTTTCTGCCACTCCTCGCGGTCGTGCTGTTGCTTCTCGGCAACATCGGCCTTCTTCATTACGACGGCAGTCGTAGCTGCCAGGGACTTACCATCGTCCGAGGGCGTTCCGCCGACAAGCATGCGATCGCCGACTTGAACGTCGCTCAGCTGAATTGCGGGAGCGGTTTTCAGGTCGGTCTGTCCAGCTTCCATACGCACCAGGCGCGTGCCAGGCCCGATGGTTACGCCGACCTCCGTGCCGCTGTCGGTTTGAAGGGTGATCACATTTCCTGAGACTGACTTGACCGCTCCAACGGCCCTCGCCTTCTTCGGCGGCGCCGTCTGCTGCGCGCCATCGGCTTGCTGCATCGCCCAACTCTGCGCAATAAATACGCCGCTCAGAACGAAGAGGAAAGCGCCTGTGGTTACTGCGCGTTTAAATGGTAGATTGGTCCGCATTTCAAACCAACTACTACGAAACCATATCGCAGCGCCAGTATTTGTTAAGAAAACATAAGTTTTGTAAATGGCAGCTTTCACCTTGGTTCGGGGTACGATGATTCGGCGTAAGCTGTGGGAACCACATCCCCCTGGCTTTCGTACTAACAACGGGTACATCGATGGAATTACAAATTGAAGGTCTCTCCAAGCGTTATCCCAATGGGACGCAGGCGTTGCAAGACGTCTCACTCTCTATTCCTCAAGGCATGTTTGGATTGCTCGGACCGAACGGCGCCGGCAAGTCCACCCTGATGCGAACCCTGGCTACGTTACAGGAAGCCGATAGTGGCACTGCGCGTATGGACGGTATCGACGTGTTGCGTCAGAAAGATGATGTGCGCAAAGTGCTCGGATACCTTCCCCAGGAGTTTGGACTCTATCCCAAGGTTCCGGCGGAGACTTTGCTGTCCCACTTCGCTGCGCTGAAGGGGATCGAGAATGCTAAGGAACGGCGTGAGGTGGTGCACGACCTGTTGCGGCAAACCAATTTGTGGGACCATCGCAACAAGCCGTTGGGAAGCTACTCCGGCGGCATGAAGCAGCGCTTCGGTATCGCGCAGGCTTTGCTGGGAAATCCGCGGCTCATCATCGTTGACGAACCGACGGCGGGCCTCGATCCGGAAGAGCGCGTGCGCTTCCATAATCTGCTCAGCGCCATCGGCGAAAACATCATCGTCATTCTCTCCACGCACATCGTCTCCGACGTAAGCGATCTGTGCCGCAACATGGCCATCATTCACCAGGGGCGGGTCCGCGCTGCAGGCGATCCCGCTGCGCTGGTGCAGGCGCTGAATGGCACTGTATGGAAGAAAGCCATCGATCGTCCACAGGTGGCCGAATATCAGGAGCGCTTCCGCGTGATCTCCATGCGGTTGTTCGCGGGCCGGACGATGTTGCACGTCCTGCAAAACGATCTTCCTGAGCCAGGATTCGAGGCGGTGGTGCCGGACCTGGAGGACCTTTACTTCGCAACCATTCGCGGGTACAACAACGGGACGGCGAACTAACTATGCTCGCCAATATCTTTGCCTTCGAACTTGGCCAACGCCTGCGACGGGTTTCGACTTACGTCTACTTCCTGGTCTTCTTTGGGTTAGGGTTGCTGTTTACCTTGATGTCGGGCGGCGCCTTCGCAACTGCCAGCGTCGATTTCGGCACCGGCGGCAAGGTTCTGATCACCTCACCTTACGCTCTGAATTCGGTCATTACTTTTATTTGCTTTTTCGGCATCGTCATCACGGCAGCAATTGCCGGCCAGGCGACTTACCAGGACATTGACAGCAACTCCGCCGTTTTTTTCTATACCGCCCCAATCACCAAGTTCGATTACCTGGGCGGCAGGTTTCTCGCGGCTTTCGCACTCCAAATACTGATCTTCAGCAGCGTCGGACTGGGCGCTTTCGCGGGAATACTGACTCCCTGGCTCGACAAGACTCGCGTCGGACCGGTGATAGCCTCGGCTCTCTTCCAGCCATATCTCATCAACGTTCTTCCGAACCTGCTCTTCCTGACAGCGATTTTTTTCGCGCTGGCAACGATGACGCGCAAAATGCTGCCTGTGTATGTGGCCAGCGTACTGGTGCTGATCGGATACTTCACGGTTGGTCAATTCAGTAACACGACGTTGACCGCCAGCACGCGTGCTGCCCTTGCCGATCCCCTGGGCGGCGCAGCTATCGACCACATCACTCGCTACTGGACGTCATTTCAGCGCAACACGCAGCTCATTCCGCTGCAGGGAATCCTTCTGGCAAACCGTGCTCTGTGGCTGGGAGTGGGTGCGATCTTCCTTGGCTTCGCGTATGCAAAGTTTCAGTTTGCCTACCCGGCGGAGAAGAGCAGACAGCGAAAGACCATTGATGAGGGAGAAGCGGTCTCCCCGGCACAGTCGTTACCGGTGGCGCATCCCAGCTTTTCCGCCTCGGCATCTCTGCAGCATCTGTTGTCGCTCACCCGGATTCATTTCAAGGAAACTACCAAGAACGTTTTCTTCGTGGTGCTGATGCTGGCGGGCTTTCTATTTGCTGCGCTGAGCGCTGCCGGCATCAATAACCCCCTTGCCACCAGAACGTATCCCGTCACCTACCAGATGCTGGAGTTTGCCAGCGCCGGCTTCTTCATCTTCGCCGTCGCCATCATCATTTTTTACTCCGGTGAACTCGTGTGGCGGGAGCGCGATGCGCAACTCAACCAGGTAATTGACGCGTTTCCCTTGCAGCGCTGGGTGCTGTTCTGTTCCAAGCTGCTGGCGCTCATGCTGGTGCAGGTCATCATCGTTTTGCTGATCATGGCTTCAGGCGTTGTGGTGCAAGTAGCCCAAGGCTTCCACCACTTCCAGTTCAGCCTGTATTTGCGGGAGCTCTTCCTCGATCGGCTGCCGGGACTCTGCATTTTATGCGTGCTGGCGATGTTCGTGCAGACCATTGTCAACAACAAGTATCTCGGCCATTTCGTGATGGTGTTGTACGTCATCGCGACCATCGCTCTGCCGCCCGCGGGCTTCCAGGATTTCCTCTACCGTTTCGGCCAGACACCACAGATTACTTACTCCGACATCAATGGTTACGGTCCCTTCCTGCAGCCGCTCATCTGGTTCCGTGTGTACTGGATCATCGGAGCGATTTTGCTGGCGATTGTGACCAACCTTTTTTGGGTGCGCGGTACGGAGAGCAGTTGGCGAGTGCGTATGAACCTGGCCGCAGCTCGATTTTCACGCACTTCGATTGCAGGTGTCAGCCTTTGTCTGGTGCTGATGGTCGGTACAGGCAGCTACATTTTCTACAACACGCACATTCTCAATCCGTACCGCACGACTACGAACGTCGACGAGTCCCGCGCGCAGTACGAGAAGAAGTACCGGCAGTACTGGTCGCTCCCGCAACCCAGAATTACCGACGTCAACACTCAAATCGACATCTATCCCGAGCAGCGTTCGCTGGTGGTGCGCGGCACCATGTGGCTGGAGAACAAGACCTCTTCCGACATCGATCGCGTCGCTTTGACGATTTGGCCGGTAGACCTGATACCGGTCCCCATGCCTCACATCAAGGTGGAGCAGCTTAGCTTTGCCGGCGGGCAGTCGCCCATCATTGAAGACTCGGCTCTTGGCTTCTACCTGTACAAGCTGCCGGCGACGTTGCCGCCGCACGGACGCATTCAGCTCACCTACGCTTTGCGGTACGACAATCCCGGCTTTGAGAACTCGCAACCGAACACCGACATCGTGCATAACGGCACGTTCGTCAACGATCGCTACGCTCCGTACATCGGCTACGCGCAGGAAATCGAGTTGACCGACGACAGCACGCGCCATCGCCATGGCCTGGACAAGGCCCGGCGAATGCCGAAACTCGAAGATGTTGCCGCTCGTGAATACAACAGTGTCAGCTTCGACGCGGACTGGATCAACTTCGAGGCGACGGTCAGCACCAGTCCCGATCAAATTGCCATTGCGCCGGGCTATCTGCAGAAGGAGTGGGTTGAGAATGGCCGGCGCTACTTCCATTACAAGATGGACGCGCCCATCCTCGATATTTATTCGCTGCAGTCGGCGCGTTACTCGGTGGTGCGGGACCGCTGGCAGAACGTGAATCTGGAAATCTATTATCAGCCCGGACATGAATACGATCTGGACACGATGATGTTGAGCATGAAGGAGACGCTCGCTTACTGCACGGAGAATTTCAGTCCCTTCCAGTTCCACCAGCTCCGCATCATCGAGTTCCCACGCTATGGGACGTTTGCCGAGTCCTTCGCCAACACAGTTCCTTTTTCCGAATCGATCGGTTTCCTGACGATGGTCAGCAAGAAACCCGATGCGGTGGATCTTCCCTTCTACGTGACCGCGCACGAAACCGGACACCAGTGGTGGGCCCATCAAGTGATTTCGGCGTACGTCGAGGGCGACACCTCCATCGACGAGACCATGGCCCAATACACTGCGCTCATGGTGATGAAGCATCACTTCGGGCCGGAGGCGATGAAGCGATTCCTGCGTTTTGAGCTCGACCAGTATCTTCGCGGTCGTGCCAGTGAACGCAACGAAGAGAACCCGCTGTACAAAGTCGATCAGAACCAGGGATACATCCACTACAACAAAGGCGCGATGGCCATGTACGCCCTGCAGGACTACATCGGCGAGGACAAGGTCAACGAGGCGATCCGCGAATTTCTTAAGCAGTATGCCTTCAAGGGTCCGCCGTACCCGACTTCGCTTGACCTCGAGGGTTACTTCCAGAAGGTCACGCCGCCTCAGTATCAGTACCTGTTCGACGATCTGTTCCGGAGCATTACGCTCTACGATAACCGGACTCTTTCAGCGGATTACGTCAAGCAGGCGGACGGCAAATATCAGGTGAATCTTACGGTCGAAGCCAAGAAATTTCATGCGGATGGCCGGGGGCAGGAACAGGCCATTCCGGTGAATGACTGGATGGACATCGGTGTGCTGGACGCCGACGGGAAGTATCTTTACCTGGAGAAACAGAAGATCGACAAGGAGAAGACCGAGATCACGGTCACTGTCGATAAGTTGCCGGCCCAGGCGGGCATCGATCCTGTGGACAAGTTGATCGACCGCAATCCCGACGATAACGTAATTGCGGTGATCCAGAAGTAGGTTGGTTCTGCATCAGAACAGGACCTCACCCGCTGCGGAAAAACGCAAAAGCATGACAAATCTAAACGAGGAAGAACGGCGCACCTGAAGGTGCGCCCCTTCAAACCCACTCATCTTCGAGTTTTCCAGCGTCCGGTTTCAGTCGTGTGCCCTGATACGAATCTCTAGCGGGTGGCTGACCGCCGTTGTAACCCGCGTGATATGTATCAATGCCTACCGGCTCGGCACATGCCTTGCAGCTCTGGCACAACCCTACTTCCCCATCTGCTGCCCCAGGTAAACCCCGATGCCCATCTCTTTGATGGAATGCAGCTGGGCTTCCAGAAAATCGGCGTGCTTCTCTTCGTCGCCAAGCAGCGTTTCGAAGAGATCCTTGCTGCCGGCATCGCCGGCGTCACGGCAAATCGCGGCAGCCTGGTTGTAATCCTTAATGGCCTCGCTCTCAGAGGCCAGGTCGGCTTCCAGTTGCTGCTGCACTGTGGCCCCTACGTCAGGTTTCAACGGAACATTCACGTTCGGCGTCCCATCCAGGAAGATGATGCGCTCAATCAGCCGCTCGGCGTGATGCATTTCCTGCATCGCCCGGCCTTTGGTCAATCCTGCCAGCCGACCGTAGCCCCAGTTCTCACAAATCTCCGCCTGCACCATGTACTGCACGATGGCGGTTAATTCGTCGTGAAGCGACTTGTTTAACAGTGAAATGACTTTCTGGTTTCCCTTCATCAAAATCTCCTCACTTCTAACTTCCCTGAACGGAGCAGGAAAATCAGCGAGTTGAGTCACAGACGTAAGTGACGTCAAAACAGAGATCCGCAACTTTTCGACATCGCATCGAATCCGGGAGCGTCCAGCCCTCATCTCTGAGACAACGGGGGACCACCTCCGGCAAGAGGAGCAATTATGGCTATATCGAAAACATTCAAGATCGGCGGAGATCTGGAGGTCAATCGGCTGGGGTTTGGCGCGATGCGGATCACGGGCGAAGGTATCTGGGGTCCGCCGAAAGATCCCGCGGAAGCCAGGCGGGTATTGCAGCGAGCGGTTAAATTGGGCGTCAACTTCATCGATACCGCCGATAGCTATGGCCCGGCGGTGAGCGAACCCTTGATCGGCGAAGCTCTGGCGCCCTTCCCCAAAGGACTGGTGATCGCCACAAAAGGCGGCCTCACGCGGCAAGGGCCGAATCAGTGGCAGCCCGTTGGGCGTCCTGAATACCTCGCACAGCAAGTCGAGATGAGCCTGCGCTGGTTACGAACCGACACGATCGACCTGTGGCAGTTGCACCGCATCGATCCCAAGGTTCCGGTGGAGGAATCGTTGGCGCCGATCGCCGAGCTACAGAAGCAGGGGAAGATCCGGCACGTCGGGCTGAGCGAAGTGAAACCCAAAGAGATCGATCAGGCGCGCAAGGTGATCAACATCGTCAGCGTGCAAAACCAGTACAACGTTTCGGACCGGCAGCACGAGGATGTGGTTCAGTATTGCGAGAAAAATGGATTGGCCTTCATACCGTGGTTCCCAGTCGCGGCAGGGGCCTTGGCTAAGCCAGGCGGCAACCTCGACACGATCGCTAAGCGTCATGGTGTCACGGTGGCGCAGCTATCCGTGGCCTGGCTTCTGCATCGCAGTCCGGTGATGCTGCCTATTCCCGGCACGTCGAGCGTTGCTCACCTGGAAGAAAACATGAAGGCTGCCGAAATCTCACTCTCCGACACGGAGATGAAGGAGATTGAAGCTGCAATTGAGGGAAAAGCTGCCGCATAACGAGGGCAGTTATCGTATTGGAAAGCGTGGGTGCCCCGTTCTAGCCCATCAGCTGGGCCAGGGCGGGGTTTTTCGCTGTCAAATCCTTAGGTTGCAAACGCGGGTGCAGTCGCGCCGGCGCCGTCACTTTAGTTGCGCCAGCGCCTTCTTGACCTTGTCAGCGTCGGGGCCGTCGGGACTGAGCTTCAGATATGCCTCGTAGTTCTGCCGCGCGGCATCACGCTTACCCAACTTCTGCTGCGCCTGTGCCAACCCGATTAATGCCGCTGGAGAGTCTGGCTTCAGCTCCAGCGCCTCCTTCAAGCGCGACTCGGCTGCGACATAGTTCTTGTCTTTCAAGTAGTAGTACCCGACATTGATATCGTCGGCAGCCTGCTTCTCGGCGTCCGGAGCCGGGTGGGCCGCGTCTGCAGCCGGTGACGACCAGCAGGTGTGGAAGATGACGTCGATGCAGTGCGGATCCAGTTTGTTGAGAGTGCGTTTCGCGGCAGATTTGGCCGGAGGCGTGGTCATCGTCCCCTGGTCAGGACTTGGCGCATCGGGAGGAGTTGGCGGCTCTGCCGGACGCGACGTGCTTTCGCCGGATGGAGCCTGGGTGGTCTGGGCCGGAAGCGTTGCCGCCCAAGTCATAAACCATAGGAAGAGACAGATGGAGAACCCGGCACTGCCATAACGTTTCCACCGCGTCTTAGTTCCACTTGCCATCTGAATCTAGCTGGCCACGGCCGGCGTGACGACCCGCTTCGGAAGCAGCTCGCCGATGCGGCGAATCTGTGCGCCCACGCTTCGCAGCTTCTCTTCAATGTGCTCGTAGCCGCGATCGATGTGGTAGACGCGATCGATAATGGTTTCGCCATCGGCCACCAATGCCGCGAGCACTAACGATGCTGAGGCGCGCAGATCGCTGGCCTGCACGGCTGCGCCGCTCAGCGGAGTTCGTCCCCGCACCACGGCGCGGCTGCCTTCGATCTTCACATTTCCGCCCATGCGCACTAACTCTTGCGCATGCATGAAGCGGTTTTCGAAGATATTTTCCGTGATGATGCTGGTGCCTTCAGCCTGCGTCGCCAACGTCATGTACTGAGCCTGCATGTCCGTCGGAAAACCGGGATATTCTTCGGTCATAATGTCGGAGCACTGCAACGGGCCGTTGCCAACAATACGCACGGATTCGCCATTTCTCTGCACGGTGACGCCGCAGTCTTCCAGCTTCAGCAGCAGCGCATCCAGGTGAACGGGATCGCAAGCCGTCACCATCAGGTCGCCGCCAGTTAATGCGCCTGCGATGATGAACGTGCCCGCCTCGATACGATCGGGGATGATGCGATGCCGCGCGCCGTGCAGTTTGTCCACACCGCGCACGCGAATGCGATGAGTTCCGGCCCCTTCGATCTGCGCGCCCATCTTATTCAGCAGCATCGCCAGATCAACTACTTCGGGCTCCCGCGCACAGTTCTCCAGCGTCGTTTCGCCGTCGGCGAGAGTGGCGGCCATCAGCAGGTCTTCGGTTCCGGTCACCGTGATCTTCTCGAAGACGATGCGGCCGCCCTTCAGCCGTTCGGCACGCGCTTCGATGTATCCATGTTCCTGGGTGATCTTCGCGCCCAGCTTCTCCAGCCCTTTGAGGTGCAGGTCGATTGGACGGGCGCCAATGGCACAGCCGCCGGGTAAGGAAACGCGGGCGGTCTTCATCCGGGCAAGGAGCGGTCCCAGGACCAGCGTGGAGGCACGCATGGTTTTGACTAACTCGTAGGAAGCTTCGGGATTCACCAGGTCGCGGCAACAGATCGTCGTGCGGTGCTGTGCGCGTCCGTAGCCAAGTTCGACCTCGGCGCCCATGGCAGCCAGCAGCTTTCGCTCGGTCTCAATGTCGCGAACCTGCGGAATGTTTTCGAGGATGACGGGTTCTTCGGTAAGCAGGGCTGCAGCCATCGCCGGCAGGGCGGCGTTCTTTGCGCCACTAATCCGCACCGTCCCCACCAGGGGGTTGCCGCCACGAATGACAAACTTGTCCATTAAATGGTTCCCAAACCTGAAACTGCGTACGCCGAACTTAGGTATCACGGCGCTACCTCATTTTACGAGAATCTGGCCAGGAGTCCTTACGGCTTTTGCTTACCTTTGAGATGCGGCGCTGGGGCAAAATTTGAATCTGAAGCCGAAATACTTGAAGCTGCGAACGTGGTTCGAAATCCCTCTACAAGGTCCGATTTGTGCGCAAGAATGAAGGCCTGTAAACGTTCCTTTAATGATCGGCGCAGTATATAGCACAGGTGCCTGTGGAAAGGGGAAAATCCTGAGCTGTCGGGCTGGTGTTAGCTCCAAGCTGCAGTTATGATTCGGCACGAAAGCTTAAGCTGCCCTTCAAGGCCAGCCGGTGGGGCTTACCGATCAGAAAATGAGGCTTCTAGATAGGGTTATGCAGAAGACGAATACGATATTTCTCGCATTGATGATCGCCATGGCGGGCTCGCTCATTCACTCCACGCCCGCCGTCGCCCAGGATCAGAGCAGCAAGATCGTCCCGAACACTATCTGGGTCGGCGCTGACGGCAAGTTCGAGAGCGATCCTGACACGGCGCTGGTCCAATTCGGCATATCGGCCCAGGAGGAGAAGCTGCAGGACGCCACCCAGAAAGCCACGCAGGCGGCGGAACAAGTGCGGCAACTCCTGCGCTCCAACGGTATCGATCCCAGCGAAGCGCAGATCAGCCGCTTCACTACCCAGCCGGTCTACGATTACAAGAATCCTAAGCGCAAGCTGGTGGGCTATCGGGTGGATGCCAACATCAGCATTAAGCTCAAAGACTTCTCCAAGATTGGTCCTATCGCCCAGGGGCTGTCCAATATGGACGTGACCGACACCTCGATCAGTTATCTGCTTGAGAACATCGACTCCGCCAAGATCAAGGCCGTGCAGGACGCACTGCGGCGCACACATGACGAAGCCAACGCCGTGGCGCAGGGCAGTGGGCGAAATCTAGGCGACTTGTCGTATGCGTCGGTGGATACCTTTGAACAGCAGCCAGTTCGTCCAATGATGATGAAGGCAATGGGCGCAGCCGATTCGGTCGCTCCGCCGCCGCCCCCTCCCCCGTCGGGTTTCAGCGCGGAAAAGATCACCGTAACCGCACATGTAAACGCGCTGTATAGCCTAAAATAGCGGCAGCTGGTTGCGTTTGCCGGATGCCGGCGCGACTTTCAAATTCCGGCAGCGTTCAAGGTCGTAATCGCCAGTTTTTCCTCGGAGGAGTAATGAGAGCCATCGTCGCTCTGCTGACCGCGACCCTCGGTGCGGCCATGGTAATTCCGGCGTCATCGCAAACCAGCCAGGAGCAACCGCACCTGACCCCGCGAAACGGAGTGGCAACGCCTGCTCCGCCCGCCGACCCTCCACCGGTAAAGCTGATCATGCTTGCGTCTGGGACTAAGATCCCGCTCACTCTGAAGCAAGGCATTACAACCAAGAGCGCGCGTCCCGGTGACCCGGTCTACGCGCAGACCGCCTTTCCCATCACGGCGGATAACCAGATAGCCATTCCGGCTGGAACTTATGTGCAAGGCGAAGTACGGCAAGTAGTGCGCCCCGGCCGCGTAAAAGGCCGAGCCGAACTCCAGATGAGCTTTACCTCCATGATCTTTCCCAACGGCTACACCGTGATGTTGCCCGGCGCCGTTCAGAACACCCCGGGTTCTACCACCAACAGCATGAAGGGCAAGGAAGGCACGATCCAAGGCGACAGCTCAAAAGGCAAGGACGTCGGAACTGTGGTGGCGGCAACCATTCCCGGGAGCCGGTATTGGAGCTCTTGCCGATGGAGGAAAGGGCGCTGCGGTCGGAGCAGCCGCGGGAGGAGTTCTCGGCCTGGCAACGGTTCTGCTCACGCGTGGTCCCGAAGTCACGTTGGGCACCGGCGACTCCGTGGAGATGGTTCTGGAGAGCAACATCGAACTCGACGCTGCGCAAGCGCGCAGGCCCGCGGCGCAGTGAGGTCGTCTTCCGGACTCTGATCGCAAATCGAGGGTTGCGAGCACCTTCTGGCAGAGAACACCGTGTCCAGGAGCTGATCGTCCTTTTGTCCATTCTTTGGACACTCTTTCCTTCGTTGCCGACCGCACGCTACGCTTGAGGCTTACCTAGGCTCATCTTTTCAAGCGCTTAGTTTTCCACTTCGGCAATGGCTGCATACCTGCCTATCTGAATTAGCACGTTCGAATCATTCGCAATCAGCACCTACATGGCAATCATCACTCAAGGCCTTCGTAGATCAACCCGGTAGTGTGCTGACACTCGCTCCCTGCATGGGAGTGAGAACGGCGAAGCTGTGCCTCGTGCCTCACGTTGCACTATGAAACTGGATCGCAATCGCCGTTGCTGGTTAGCCGCTTATACCCGCTCGCGACATGAGCAGCAGGTCGCCCACCAGCTGGGCCAAAAGAATCTGGAATATTTTCTGCCGACCTATGATCGTCTAACGCGCTGGTCCGACCGTATCAAGCATGTCAGGACGCCGCTCTTCCCGGGCTACATTTTCGTTCACATCTCCGAAGGTGAGCGGCTTCCTTTGTTGGATACAGTCGGCATCGTTCACTTGGTTTCGGTGGCAGGCGTCCCGGCGTATTCTCAGCGACGAAGAGGTGGCGCAGATCCGTTCCTGCTGCGGTAGGGATGCCGACGTTGAACCGCATCCCTATCTAAAACTTGGACGCCGGGTTCGCGTTATGCATGGGCCCTTCGCCGGATGGGAAGGAACGCTAGTCGAGAAACAAAATTCCCGTCGGCTGGTGGTTACGGTTGAGCAGATCATGAAGTCGGTTGCGATCAATATCCATAGCGCGGACGTCGCCCCAATCTAATTGCCGGAAAGCCCGATTTTCGTACCGCCTAAATATCTCTCATGAGCAGCCCAGCACGTTTCCTTTCCGCAGTGGATGCCTCGCAGTTCATCGCGAACTGAACGCAGCAGCCAAGTCTGTAACGTGGTTTGCCCTGGCAGAGCGGGTAGTTGATGTTAGCGCTGTGGTTGCCGCCGTTCTGGTGGCAGACGCCTATATCGTGCGTTCGAGCCTAACTCGGCTGTGTCCTACCCGCCGTACTCCGTTTTCCTATGCGCAAGTGGGCTGGCGCTGCTCTTCGTTTTTCTCCTGGAGCGTCATGGCGGTTATCGGCCTTGCGTCAGCCTGCTGGCAATTCGCGAAACCGAACGGATTTTGCGCGTGACCCTGCAAAGCCTTGCGATTGCGATGATCGCCGCTTACTTCAGTCTGGCCCATATCTCTGCGCCCAGCGCTGGGGTTGATTCTTGTTCTTGTTCCCCTGTTTGTCATTTTCGAAAAATGGGAAATACGTCACCTGCTGCGAAAACTGCAGAGCAACGGCCATGGCACCCGGCGGGCTGTGATTCTGGGAACGGGCAACGCTGCCCGGCGGATATACACGGCATTGATCCGATCGCCCTGGTTTGGCGTCGAACCGGTTGCCTTCGTGGAAGAGAATCATGAGAGCCCTTCCGGCGAGATTTTTGAATGTGCGTTATCGTCGGGAGCACTCAGCCCCGGTTTTGTCTGGTCCCCTTTGCCCTGAGATGTTCCGCCAGCTCCGCGCATCCGTGCTGGTGATCGCGGATTCGTCTCTGATTCGCGAATCAATGCTGCAGAAAGTGTCGATGGCCTCCAGCGCTGGAGTGGCCAGTTACGTCGCAACTGGCGACATCCTTGAACCGGGCTACTGGCTCGATTACGCGGAGCTGGACGGCATCATGCTGGCTCACCTTTCGCGCGGCGCTGCTCGCCTGTTGTACGACTTTGGAAAGCGCCTGCTTGATCTAGCGGTGGCAACGATCGCAGTAACGCTATTTGCGCCTTTGGCCGCCGTGCTGGCGTTGCTGGTGAAGTTTACCTCTCGCGGTCCAGTTTTCTTTAGCCAGGAGCGCGTCGGCAGGCAGGGACAGCTCTTCACGATGTACAAATTCCGCTCGATGTATGTGGAAGCACCTGAATACGGGTACTCGCCCACCGCAGGACGCGATCCCCGCATCACTCCCGTAGGGCGGCTGCTGCGCCGGACCAGCCTGGATGAGATTCCGCAGCTCATCAACGTGGTGCTGGGACAGATGTCTCTAGTCGGTCCGAGACCGGAAATGCCGTTTATCGTTGAGCAGTACACTCCTTTGCAGCAGCAACGCCTTGCGGTCAAACCGGGCATCACTGGCTTATGGCAAATCAGCGCCGACCGAGGATTTCTGATTCATCAGAACCTTGAATACGATTTGTACTATTTTCGAGTCAATATCTTTCTGATCTCGCTCCCTCCTTTGCGGGAACGGGTGGCAGATATAGCCCCGCTTTCCGAACAGCTTTTACAGAACATTGCGCGCGCGCTACACTCGTCCCGAGCTGCAAGTTTCCGATCCGGCCATGACGGAGTTGGAACGCTATCCTTGGCCGGGTAATATTCGCGAACTGCGGAATGTGCTGGAGCGCGCAGCGATGGTCGTCGAGCATGCGGTGATCACACCAGAACACCTCATCTTTCAGGGGTCATCGAATGGCGGCGCGCAGCCGACCGCAATTTTGAACGGAACGTTGAAGGAGATGGAAAAAGCCTACATCAAGCTCGTACTGCGCGACGAACGCGGCTCCATCGAACGCACCGCCCGCCGATTAGGGATTCCTCGCAGCTCTCTCTACAACAAAATGAGGCGGTTTGAAATCGCACCGGGTACGGGCCGGATGTCGCTGGAGTAACAACCGGCGGGTGCTGCCGGAATCGCAAATCGCCCGAGCCAACCCTGTCCGGACACAGGCATTCTTACTGTATAGTTGACTGCCTATGTGGACCCTCATACGGCTGCCGGAATTTAACAAGGCGTACCATTCCTCCGACAATACGTGGAGCTCCGGCAGAAGCTGCGGCAAGCCTGCAATTCCCCATGGGCCTTATGATCGCCGTCTTCCTATCCACGCCATTCTGGACCGCAGTTGGTTTTTTCGTACACCATATCACCAAGTAGAGCCTCCTCTCCGCTCCAGGCCGTCGGTTCAGTTTTCGCTCAAGTATGATGGAGTTCTGGCTTTCATTTTTCCCGTGGGGTAATGCTCGTCTCATGTCGGACGCCTTTATCTGCGATGTTATTCGCACTCCTTTCGGACGTTACGGCGGTTCACTCGCGACGGTCCGGGCCGATGATCTTGCCGCCATCCCTATCAAGGCACTCTTGGATCGCAATCCATCCGTGGACTGGTCGGCGGTCGACGATGTCATTTTCGGTTGTGCAAATCAGTCTGGTGAAGACAATCGCAACGTTGCGCGCATGGCGCTCTTACTGGCGGGATTGCCGCAAACCGTTCCCGGATCAACGGTAAATCGGCTTGTGCGGGTCCAGTCTGGACGCAATCGCGACGGCAGCGCGCGCCATCAAGACGAACGAAGCCTCCTTCGTGATCGCTGGAGGCGTGGAAAGCATGTCGCGGTCGCCCTTCGTCATGGGCAAAGCTGACGCGGCTTTTTCGCGCTCCATGAAATTGGAAGACACCACTCTCGGTTGGCGGTTCGTCAACCCGATAATGAAGACACTCTACGGTACCGACTCGATGCCGGAGACAGGCGAAAACGTCGCCGAGGAATTCGGCGCCTCGCGCCAGGACCAGGATGCGTTTGCTTATCGCAGCCAGCAACGAACGGCAGCAGCCATAAAAAACGGCGCACTCGCAGAGGAGATCACGCCAGTGACGATCACGCCCCGCAAAGGCGCGCCTATCGTCATCCATCAGGACGAACATCCCCGTCCAGACACGACGCTTGAGGCACTGGCGGCATTGAAGCCGGTTGTCCGATCAAACGGAACCATCACGGCGGGCAATGCTGCTGGGATCAACGACGGCGCGTGCGCCGTGTTGATGGCGTCGGAAGAAGCCGTGACGCGCCACGGATTGAAGCCCAGGGCGCGTGTCGTGGCGTCTGCCGTCGCCGGAGTGGCTCCTCGCATCATGGGTATCGGACCGGTGCCGGCAACGCGCAAGGTTCTAGCGCTCGCCGGTCTCAAAATCGCGGACATGAATGTCATTGAGTTGAACGAAGCTTTCGCCTCCCAGGCGCTGGCTGTCCTGCGGGAACTGGGGCTTCCGGATGATGCCGCGCACGTAAATCCAAACGGGGGCGCGATCTCCATCGGCCATCCCTTGGGCGCCAGCGGGGCGCGTCTGGTGACTACGGCAGTGCTGCAGCTGCAGCGCACGGGCGGCCGGTATGCACTGTGCACCATGTGCATCGGAGTGGGGCAAGGTATCTCCATGATTTTGGAGAGAGTCTAGTTCGAAGTGACTGGCCGGAGTTTCGGGAGCAGCTCGACCTGTCAGCCTGAAATCCCACCAGCAACTGGGGCGGCTGCCCCCGCGGGCCTTTCGATTGACTCAAAAATCGCCGGTGCGAACAACATCTGTCTGCCTCGGACACTCCAATTCTTCATGCTGCAATTTGTTTGTGACTATTGTGAAAACCTCAAGCGACCGGACGAGATCTGGATAACTGGCGTCGCCGCGGAAAATGTCGGAACCCAGGCCGCCCGGAGAGAAGTTGTCATCGACCCAACCTGGCGGCGGGAACGCGCTTTGCTGCCCTTCGCCGTGCACTTCTGTTCCATCGAGTGCAAAGATTCGTACTTGGCTGAGTTGTTCGATAAGCCCGCCGCGCTGCTTGAAGTGCAAGGCGCGGTAACGGAACCAGACGGACGCAGGGTAGTTCGAGCAAAGAGGAAGCCGTTGGGGGAAGCGATCCAAAGCCGCACCCAGACACGCAAGAAAACACGCGGGCGATAACCGAATTCAGTCCCGAATCAGTTTCGCCCGCGCCCGCAGTTCCGGATTTGTCGGCCAGTCAATACCGGTGCAGCCCTCGGTGGCCGGAGCTTCTACAGGTTCCGTCTGGTCTGAGGCGTTTGACCGCGTGCCAGCGCTCTCATAAACTTAAAGCTGGGCCGAGTGCAGGTTTTTCCTTGCTCGCATCACCAGAGCCCTTCGCGCCCAGACGTTCATACCGTGCACTCAACCTTAAGGAGCGTTCGCATCGAATACTCCCACATCTAAAAGAGTTTTGAAGGCAATTCATTGACGACCGAAACTACACCGACTGAAACCAGTTCCACCGAAGAAACCAACCCCTGCCGTCGCGAACTTAGCATCGAGATCCCGGCGGACGTCGTGAAGGCCGAAACGGACAACCTAGTTAGCCGCTATCAAAAGCTGGCCAACATTCCCGGCTTCCGCAAAGGTAAAGTCCCCGGCACAATCGTCCGCCAGCGTTTCGCCGAAGAGATTAAAAGCGATGTCGTGGACGCCTTGGTTCCTCGCTATTTCCGGGATGAAGCGAAAAAGCAGAATCTCTCGCCAGTATCGCAGCCCCGGATCACCGATCTTCATCTGCATGACGGCGAACCGCTGCGCTTCAAGGCTTCCTTCGAGGTCATGCCCGATTTTCAGGTCGCGCCCTATGAAGACATTCGGGTCACGACGCTGGATACGAACGTCACCGACGAAGAGGTCGAAACGTCGTTGAACAACCTGCGCGACCAGCAGGCAACGTTCACCCCGGTCGAAGAAGAGCGCCCGCTGCAGGACGGCGATTTCGCCGTGGCCGGCTTCAAGGGAACGCCGAAGGAAACCGATGCCGACTCCAAGCCGGTGGAGGTTGACGAGATTATGGTTGAGATCGGCGGCGAAAACACGATTCCGGAGTTCACAGAGAACCTGCGCGGAGCAAAGCCGGGCGACCAAAAGACGTTTGATGTAAAGTACGCCGACGATTTCGCCGAAAAACGCCTGGCGGGAAAGACGCTGACCTACGAGGTTACGGTAAAGGGTATTAAGACTCGCACCGTTCCGGAACTGAACGATGAGTTCGCTAAGGAGTTGAGCGGCGATTTCAACACCATTGACGAGCTGCGTACCCGGCTGCGTGAAAATATGCAGGCCGAGCGGCAGCACGAAGCCGAGCACCAAGGCAAGGACAAGGTGGTGGAAGAATTGGTACAGCGGAATGACTTCCCGGTTCCGGATGCCTTGGTAAACGATCAGATCGATCTTCGCCTGGAACGCGGCTTGCGCGCTTTAGCGGCGCAAGGGATGCGCACCGAAGACATGAAGGGTATGGACTTCGAGCGGCTCCGCGCCGGTCAGCGCGATGCTGCGTTGCGCGAGGTAAAAGCGGCGTTGATCCTGGACCGCATTGCCGATCAGGAAAAGATCGAAGTCCCGGATGAAGAGATTGAGCATGAACTGGAAGCTCTCGCGACACAATCAAAGCAGCCGTTGGAGCAGGTCCGCACTCGTTTGACGGAAAATGGGGGGCTGGACAGAATCCGGCATCGCATCCGCAACGAGAAGACCTTGGATTCTCTTTACCGCAGATCCGCATAGGGCGGGCTGCGTTTCACTTCCCAGCCTCCCGGGGCTGGGTTAAGGCGTTCGGCGGGCAGCACAAAACCTGCAACCGATGATGGATCGGCGAGCGCTGGCCGCAAAGGCAAAGGAGCCAGAAAACAATGCTTGTGCCCATGGTGATTGAGCAAACCAGCAGGGGCGAGCGGGCCTACGACATTTATTCCCGGCTGTTACGGGACAACATCATCTTTCTTGGCACTCCTATAGATGACAATGTCGCGAACCTGATCATCGCGCAGATGCTCTTCCTGGAAGCGGAAGATCCGGAGAAAGACATCTCGCTGTACATCAACTCGCCGGGCGGCTCGATCACCGCCGGCATGGCCATTTACGACACGATGCAATTCATCCGGCCCGACGTGACCACGATCTGTATCGGTCAGGCCGCCAGCATGGCTGCCACGTTGTTGTCCGGCGGTGCGCCCAAGAAGCGCTTTGCGCTACCCACATCGCGGATTCTGATTCACCAGCCGCTGATGTCCGGACTTTCCGGCCAGGCAACCGACATTGACATCCATGCCCGCGAGATCCTGCGTATGCGCGAGATCACCAATCAGCTTTTGTCCAAGCACAGCGGTCAGCCTCTGGAGAAGGTCGAGCGCGACGTGGAACGCGATTTCATCATGAATGCGTACCAGGCCAAGGAATACGGCATAGTCGACGACATCATTTTTAAACACAAGTGAGGAATGCGACATAGCCGGACGTAAATACCAGGAAGAATTTTCCCCGGTTGCAGCCAAAGTTGTACGAGATATTGCACGTATTGAGTACGTTGTGGAACCCGGAGTTGTGGTTCAATAGGTTTCACAGTGCACCAGTTCCGAAGGGTTCACGAGAGGCACCGATGGCCGATAGCGGTGACCTTCTCATAGGGGTAGCACGGCTCCTCCCGGATTGAACGGACGGGAAAAGCAAGTTGGAAGAATCCAGTTTGCTGGCGTGCGCTGTAAAAGGAGTCTTCATCCGTGAGAACCAGGACCGGTTCCGAAGAAGTGCTTCGTTGCTCGTTTTGCCACAAGTCGCAGGACGCCGTCGCCAAGCTGATTTCGTCTCCTACCGATTATCCGCGCGCCTACATTTGCGATGAATGCGTTGCCGTCTGCAACTCCATTCTGGAAGACGACCGCACCGAAGCGCAGCCGGGCGCGACTCCCAATCAGCTTCCCAAGCCCGCCGAGGTCAAGTCCTTCCTCGATGAGTACGTCATCGGGCAACAGCAGACCAAGAAGAAGCTGGCGGTCGCGGTCTACAACCACTACAAGCGCGTCTACATGAATCGGCAGCGCGGCAGCGAAGTCGAACTCGCCAAGTCGAACATCATGCTCATCGGCCCAACCGGTACCGGCAAGACGTTGCTGGCCCAGACGCTGGCCAAGATGCTCGACGTGCCCTTCGCCATTGTTGACGCCACCACGCTTACCGAAGCCGGATATGTCGGCGAGGATGTCGAGAACATCATCCTGAAGCTTTTACAGGCTGCCGACGGCGATGTAGCCCGCGCTCAGACCGGCATCATCTATATCGACGAAGTAGACAAGATCGGCCGCAAGGACGAGAACCCGTCCATCACCCGCGATGTCTCCGGCGAAGGCGTGCAGCAGGCGCTGCTGAAGATTCTTGAAGGCACAGTCGCCAACGTTCCTCCGCAAGGCGGACGCAAGCATCCTCACCAGGAATTCACGCCGGTCGATACCACCAACATTCTGTTTATTTGCGGCGGCGCGTTCGTCGGACTTGAGCGCATCATCGGCCGTCGGCTGGGCAAACGCTCCATGGGCTTCCGCACCGACGCCGACAAAGAAGCGGCTTTCACCGAAAGCAACAAGCGTGATACCGAGTTGCTGGCGCGGGTCGAGCCTCAGGACCTGATCAAGTTCGGCCTGATACCCGAATTCGTCGGCCGCCTGCCCGTCGTCGGCGTGCTGAACGATCTGGACGAAGACGCGCTGGTCGAGATCCTCACCAAGCCTAAGAACGCCATCGTGAAGCAATATCAGCGGCTGTTCGACTTCGAGAACGTGAAGCTGCGCTTCGCCGATGACGCGCTCCGCTCCATCTCGCGCGAAGCCATGTCCCGCAAGGTCGGCGCGCGCGGATTGCGCATGATTCTGGAAGAGTTGATGCTCGACGTGATGTACAACCTGCCCGGCCAGAAACGCGTGAAAGACTTCGAAGTCACCCGCGAGATGGTCGAGAAGCGCAACGTCAACCTTCCGCTTGATGGAGAAGGCCGGCTAACTTCGTAACCTCGCAGATCGATCTTTTCGGCACGGCTTCGGTCGTGCCGATTTGTTTTGCGTTAATAATGAGTAATGCCTGATGGTCGTGAGGATCGCCGGCAACTCTGGATAGGCCGAATTCGTAAGGCGCTGCTATGTCTGGCCGCCTTCCTGGTCGTTCTTGCTTTGCTCGGCCGCATCTACGAAGTCATCGCGCAGCACCGGGCCGCTGCCTTATGCCCTATGATCGGCACTCGGGTCGATGTCGGTGGTTATCAACTCATTCTGAACTGCACCGGACAAGGTTTTCCCACGGTCATTCTGGAAAGCGGTGCTTTGGATTCGTCGCGCCAGTGGGCCAAGGTGCAGCCGGAAGTCTCCCACGCCACCCGGGTCTGCTCCTACGATCGCGCAGGCTTTGGCTGGAGCGATCCCAGCCCCATGCCACGCTCAGCGCGCCAGATGGCAACCGAACTCCATACCGCTCTGGTGAAGGCCGGAATTCAGCCGCCCTACGTCGTGGTCGGCCATTCCTTCGGTGGACTGGTCACCCAGATCTTCGTCAGCCTCTATCCCGACGAGATTGCCGGCGTTGTATTCGAAGATTCGGTTCATCCGGAGGAGGTTACGAAGTTTCCCGACAACTTTCCCCGCTCCCCGGTGCTCGCCAAATTCCTTCGGCTCACGGAACCCTTGGGACTGCCACGCTTCTTCGGTTGGTGCGACAGAACTGCGGCTTGCCCGGACTGCGGTAAGTACACGAACGCGGTGCTTGCCGAATACGACGAGTATCCTGAGAGTCACGAACAGGCTGCTGCCGCGGCGACGAATTTGGGGAACAAGCCTCTAGCCGTGCTGGCGCATGATCCAGCCATCGGGCTGAACGGGCAACGGGATGACGCCTTCGAGAGCGCCTGGACCCTCTGGCAGCAGGATTTGGCCCGACGCTCAACGAACTCGTCGCTAACGGTCGCAACCGGCATAGGACACGAAATCCAATCTGATCAGCCGCAGCTAGTTATCAATACGATACTGAGGGTGGTCCAAGCCGCGCGCTCCGAACCCGCCCGGTAGATCAGGAATCCATTCGCAAACAACGGCATCCAAGAGACATAACACTCATTTTGGCGACCCACTCCACCAGCCCTCGATTTCCTGACCATGCTTGGGAAGTTACTCACCCATCAGGAGTTTGTTTGCTTCTGCGGGCTTCGCCTGCATGATATTCTTGAAGAAATGTAGCTGCTACAAGGGGGCAGCGTTAGCGCAGAACGCGGCGCGTCGACATTCATCTTTTCTTTCCCAGAGCAGCTACTTCGCTCTGCATGACAAGGCGGTTATTCAGTGACCCAGCGCGAGAAATTCGAAACCAAGAAACTCCCCATGATGCCCATCCGCGACGTTGTCATTTTTCCGTACATGATGACGCCATTCGTGGTGGGCCGGGAGTCCAGCGTACGTGCATTGGAAGAGGCGCTGGCAGGCGACAAGAAGATTTTTCTCGCCACTCAGCACGATGCCAGTATCGATGAGCCCAAGCCTAGCGAGATCTACCAGGTCGGCACCATCGTAAACATCGTGCAGAGCCTGAAACTTCCCGACGGCAACATCAAAGTCTTGGTGGAGGGTCTGGAGCGCGGCAAGATTCTCCAGGTCGTTGACACCGACGGCTACTTCGAAGCCACCGTGCGCACGGCCAAGTATCTAGCGGAAGCGACGCCGCAAGTTGAGACCGCAATGCAGCGCGTTACCGGCCTCTTCGAGCAGTACGTGAAGCTTTGCCAGTCTCTGAACTACGAGACAATGATTGCCGCGGTCCGCAACGACGATCCTGCGAAGCTGACCGACACCATCGCCGCCAATCTGCAACTGTCGATTGAAGAGAAGCAGGAACTGCTCGAAATCTTCGACCCGGCCGAGCGCCTGAATCGCATTGGCGACGTGCTCGACGTCGAAATCGAGAAATTGAACATGGACCGCACCATCCAGTCGCGCGTCAAGCGCCAGATGGAACGCGCCCAGAAAGAGTATTACCTCAACGAGAAGATCAAGGCCATTCAGAAGGAACTAGGCCGCGGCGAAAAGAGCGAGTTCGATGATCTGAAGAAGAAGATCGACGCCGCCGGCATGTCGCGCGATGTTCACGAGAAAGCGTTGCAGGAACTAAAGAAGCTGGAAGCCATGCCGCCGATGTCGGCTGAGTCTACGGTCTCGCGCAATTATCTCGATTGGCTGCTCGCGGTTCCCTGGAAGAAGCGCTCGAAGGAAATTCGTAATATCGACATTGCCGAAAAGACGCTGAATGAAGATCACTACGGTCTGGAGAAGATCAAGGAGCGCATCCTCGAATTTCTTGCCGTTCGTCAGCTGGTCAAGAATCCGAAGGGCTCGATTCTTTGTTTCGTCGGACCTCCGGGAGTCGGCAAGACTTCGCTGGGCATGAGCATCGCCAAGGCGACCGGCCGCAAGTTCGTTCGTATGTCGCTGGGCGGCGTGCGTGACGAAGCCGAAGTCCGCGGCCATCGCCGGACCTATATTGGTGCTCTCCCTGGCCAGATCATCCAGATGATGAAGAAGGCCGGCACCAAGAATCCCGTCTTCATGCTCGACGAAGTCGACAAGATGTCGATGGACTTCCGCGGCGACCCGTCAGCAGCGCTGCTCGAAGTTCTCGACCCCGAGCAGAACTTCATGTTTGTGGATCACTACCTTGACGTTGAGTACGATCTGTCGCAGGTGTTCTTCATCGCGACCGCAAACGTATTGCACACGATTCCCGCGGCACTGCAGGACCGCATGGAGGTACTCCGGCTGCATGGCTACACGGAGCCTGAGAAGGTCGAGATTGCGAAGCAATACCTGGTCCGCAAGCAGCGTCAACAGACCGGATTAACCGAAGAAAACATTACTTTCAGCGACGATGCGCTCACGTCGGTCATTCGCCATTACACGCGCGAAGCTGGCGTCCGTAACCTCGAACGCGAGATCGGCAACATCTGCCGTAAAGTTGCTCGCAAAGTGGTCAAGGAAGGCAACACGCTTTCGGCTACCATCACGGCGGAAAATGTCGCTGACTACCTTGGTGTGCTCAAGTTCCGAGACACGGAAGCCAACGAGCGCAGTGAGGTCGGCCTCGTTACCGGACTGGCATGGACGGAAGTCGGCGGTTCAATTCTCACCACTGAAGTTGCCACCGTCGACGGCAAAGGCAAGCTCACGCTGACCGGCAAATTGGGCGACGTGATGCAGGAGTCGGCGCAAGCCGCCATGTCGTATGTACGCTCACGCGCGCATCGTCTGGGACTACCACGCGATTTCTACCGCAACCTCGACATCCACGTGCACGTCCCCGAAGGCGCAATTCCGAAGGACGGTCCCTCGGCGGGTATCACCATGGCAACGGCCATCGCCAGCGCGCTTAGCCATATCCCAGTGCGACGCGATATCGCCATGACCGGCGAGATCACGCTGCGCGGCAAAGTGCTACCCATCGGCGGATTGAAAGAGAAACTGCTGGCCGCTCATCGCGCAGGGATCTTCGAGATTATCCTTCCGGCGGATAACAAGAAAGACCTGGCCGATGTGCCTGAAAACCTGCGCAACGTGATGGTGTTGCACTTCGTGAATACGATGGACGAGGTGCTGGCATTCGCGTTGGAGCGTCCACTGCCTGAGGTTCCGGACGAAGAAGCTCCGACTCTTCCGGCAATCCCTCCGGCATCGGAAACAGTGCCCACAGCGCATCAGTAGTCAGTTTTCACTCTGATCAGAGGCCCGCCCGGTGCGGGCCTTATTTCATTGATATCGAAAAACAGCAGCTCTCAGCGGCCCCTTGCACTTTCCCGCCGCTCCGGCGATATTGGACATATGAAGGTCCTGACGCGCTTTGTAACTTCCGCTGCCGACCCGCGGCAGTTCCCTCCTGCGGGCGCGCCGGAGATCGCCTTCGTTGGACGCTCGAATGTTGGCAAGTCAAGCGTCATCAATTCGCTGGTTGGCAGCAAAATCGCTAAGACCAGCAACACGCCTGGCCGCACCCAGACCATTAATTTTTTTCAAGTGAGACGCCCCGGCAAACCGGAGCCAGACCTGGTTTTCGCCGACCTGCCCGGTTATGGCTTTGCCCGCGTTCCGAAGGAAGTCACGGAGCAGTGGTCAAAGTTCATCAACCCATATCTGGAAAAGCGCGAATCCCTGGCGGCTTGCATCGTGCTGGTGGACGTTACGATCCCCCCGCAAGACCTTGATCTTCAGCTTATCAAATGGCTGCGGCACGTTGACCGGAAGTTTCTGCTGGTCGCGACAAAGTCGGACCGCATCTCCGGCAATCAACTTCGTACTTCCCTCAAGAAGCTCGGCGAAGAATTGGGAGTGCCGCTCGACCAGATTATCCCCTATTCCGCAAAGGCTCGCGTGGGCTATGACGAGCTGTGGAAGGCGATGAAAGCGGCCGCGAGAGTAGAAGAAGCGGGAGCGCAGAACATTGCGCAGACGGGGTAAAACGCCTCTTGGCAATTAGCATCTAGCCGCAGCACCCTGCCCCGAATAGCATTGACTGATCCCTGATCGCTTCCTTACGGCCAGATCTCCAACGCAGTCTTGCTCAGGATCTGTTGCTTAGTAGCGTCGCTTAGCGGAAGCGCCCGAAATTCCGCCAGGTTGTTCGCAATCTCAGGCACGCCTGGCCCGGGCCAATCCGTGCCGAACAGTGTCTTATGCGCGATTTCCTCCAGTCGCGGGAAATACTTCAACAGCGTCTTGGGAGGAATTCCGCTGATGTCCAGATAAACATTGCGATGTCGTCGTATCAGGAAGAAAGCCGTATCCATCCATAGCGGCCGCCCGCCGTGCGCCAGCAGGATCTTCAGCCTAGGAAAATCGACAGCGACGTCGTCGACATATATTGGGTCGCCATACTTGTTGCGCGCGCCGGGAAAAATCGAGGTGCCGGTGTGAACCATGATCGGAATTCCGTTGGCTTCGGCAGCGCGGTAGATGATCTCCAGCTCCTTAACGCCGTTGACGTAATCGTTGGGATAGAGCAGCTGATGCGGCGGATGAATCTTGATGAGCTTGATGCCCAGCCGGACAATCTGTTCCATGTCCGCCAGCACATTCGACGTATGACGCGGATGGACGCTGCCACAGGGTATCAGCCGCTTGGGATCTTCCTTCACATAGTTCGCAATGAACTCATTCACCGCCGGGGTAAAGCCGATCACTTCCGGAGCAACATAATTGATCAGTACGGCGCGATCGATACCGATTTCGTCCAGATGCTTCAGGAATGCCTTTGGCGAGGCGCAATACTCGGCCACCCGGTCGAAGTCCTTGCGTGACTTCTTCATCAACGCCAGCGCTTCCGGCTTGAACAGCTCCAGTGGCTGAATATGTACGTGGCAGTCCGTGATGATCATTTAGTTCGCTGCCGCCTGCATTACCGCGCGCTTGGCGAACACGCGCACCATCTCGCGGCGATATTCGGGAGTGAGCACCGAGGTCGTCAGCGGCTTGGCAGTGCGAGCAGCCAATTCGCCAATCCGCTCTGCAATCTCTTCGCGTCGGTGCCACTCCAATCAGCTGAGCATCCGCATCTTTCAACAGATGCGGCGCCGGATTGACGGCGGTAATGGCGACGCGCGCATCTTCGACCCGTCCGGAATTCATCTTCAACGCAACGGCAACGCCAGCCAGCGGGTAGTCGATGCTGCCGCGCACCCGCAGCTTCTGATAGCTGCCACGCCATCCGGCCGCAGATTCCGGCAAGATGAATGCGAGTAACGATCTCATTCTTCGCGAGATGCAGTCGCACAATGCCATCGTTCACGTAGAACTCTGACAATGGGGTACGGCGCAACGCCGCTTGGACCCGCAATCTTCAATTTCAGCGGCAAGGCACAACAATGCCGGAGCCGTGTCGCCTGAAAAGGCCGCCCAGCAGAACTTTCCGCCGGGTGCCACGTGGCACAGGTTGCCATCTTTCTTCAGACAGAATCCGCAACTCTTGCGCCACGCCAGCGACTGGTTGTACCAGAGGCAACGCGTATCCAGGCAAACATTGCCCCCCAGCGTGCCCATATTGCGCAATGACCGGTGATGCGACCGTCTTAACGGCTTCATAGAGAACCGGGAAATTCGCGGCGAATCAGCGGCGGAATGTTCGACGGCAGTGAGCGAGGTCAGAGCGCCAATATCAACCCCTTCGCCAGGAACATCGCGTATGCCTCGCAGTGCAGCTATGCCACGCAAATCCAACACGTAGGCCGGAGTGAAGAGCTTCTGCTTCATCGATGGCAGGAGGTCGGTGCCACCCGCAACCACTTTCACGTCGCCTTCGTATTTCGCCATCATGTCGACAGCGTCATCGAGCGTCTTGGGCCGCAGCAGTTGGAAAGTAGGCAGACTCACCGCTCACCTCCTGCTGGAGCTCGCCGTCTGGCGTGATGGGTCGAGCGGATGTCGCGTCGGACCTTTGCCTTTGAACCACAGCGAACCGCCATGCTCCCGGAAAGTCACGGGTGCCGTCGGATCGACGTGTTCTGTCATTTCAATTCGCTTCAAGCCCTTCTTGGCGCGTAGCGCCGACAGGACACGCTCCGGCGAGAAGGGTGACTCGCGCAACCGGATTCCTACAGCGTCGTAGATGGCGTTTGAGATTGCCGGAATCGTGGCTGCCAGTGAGCCTTCTCCCGCTTCCTTCGCGCCGAATGGCCCTTCCGGATCGATGCTTTCCACGATAAAGCACTCGATCTCGGGTGATTCCGCCGAAGACGGACTGCGGTATTCCAGCATTCCCGGATTCATCAGCAGCCCATCTTTCCAAATCATCTCTTCTTCCAACGCTTGCCCCAATCCCATCCAGACGGAACCGATCACTTGCCCTTCAACGGCCACCGGATTCAGCGCGCGTCCGCAGTCGTGGGCGGCCCAGATCTTATGGACCGTCACTTGTCCGGTTTCTTCGTCCACGCTGACTTCCGCTACCTGCGCCGAATAGGAGTACGCCGGAGATGGGCCAACGCCTCCGCCTTTATGCCGCCCACCTCGAGCCTCTATGGGAGGCTGGTAGGAACCGGTTCCCGTCAAGCCGCTATGGAAATCGATGGCCGAAACGACCGCTTCTTCGAAGCTCATGTGCTCCTTGGGAGCTTCTTCCTTGCGCTTCTGCAGTACCGAGCCGCGCAAGATCTGTCCGTCAACGTGGCCGCGAGGGGCGTCCGTCTTCTCCAAGATCTCCGCCGCACTGAGATCGCCGTCGGCTGGAATTGCTCCGCGCTTATAGACGCGATCGCCGCGCATGATGACATCTTCCGGGGCGCAGTCCATGCGTTTCGCCGCCGCGCTGACGATGTTCTTCTTCACATCCTGTGCGGCCCGCAACGCCGCGTTGCCGGCCATGAACGTGACCCGGCTGGAATAGGATCCGAGGTCGATTGGAGTGAGATCGGTATCGGCGGCGATCACCCGAACGCGTGAAATGCTGCAGCCGAGAACCTCGGCAACAACTTGCGCAGTCATGGTGTCGGAGCCTTGACCGATCTCCGATGCTCCGGTGTAGACCACCACACCGCCGTCGCGATCGATTTTGATATTCACGGTCGAGTGCGGCATGTCGGAACGGATGATGCTGTTGGCTGCGCCGCTCACGTAGTGGCTGCAAGCCATGCCGAGCCCACGTCCCTTAGGCAGCTTGCCTTTCCGGCCTGCCCAGTCAGAGCTGTCGATCACTTTGTCGATGCATTCCGGCAAGCCGTAACTCAAAACGCGAAGCCCGTTCACGGTGATCGTTGGTGGCTTCAGCAGGTTGATGCGGCGAACGGCCGCCGGATCAAGATTCAGCTTCGCGCAAATCTCGTCCATCTGCGACTCGAAGGCGAAGCGCACGTTGACTGTGCCGTGTCCACGCATCGCCCCGCAGGCGGGTTTGTTGGTCAGAACGCGAAACCCGTCGTAACGGATGTGCGGGATGTCGTACAGAGCACCCAGCAGCGCGCCAGAGTACAAGATGGTTACCACACCGTAAGAACAGTAGGCGCCGCCGTCCTGAATGACCTTGCAGGCGACTGCGGTCACCCGGCCGTCTTTCTTGACGCCTGTCTTCAAATCGATGATCGTGCGAGGCCGTCCGCGATGCGCCCAGAAAACCTCTTCGCGCGTGTAGGTGATCTTCACCGGAGCCTTGGCCGCGCGCGCGGTAACGGCCGCGATAATCTCCAGCGGAATGATCTCGCTCTTGCCGCCAAAGCCGCCACCCACCAGTGGCTTGATCACCCTGATTTGCGACATCGGCAACTCCAGCACCAGAGAAAGCTTGTGCTGCAGGTAATACGGCACCTGCGTCGAAGACCACATGGTCAGACGCCCCAGCTTGCCGGTGTGCGGATCGAGTTCGAAATTCGCCAGCGTGGCGTGCGGCTCCATCGCCGCATGCGTCACTTCATTGGCGATGTAACGCGCCTCGGCGACGTAGTCGGCTTCCGCGAAACCCTTCTCCGGATCGCCAAAGACGTGGTGATAATCCTTCTCGATGTTGTTCGGCCGGTTCTCGTGGATGAGATCGGTCTCCGCCTTCATCGACTGCTCAGGATCGAAGTACGCGGGCAGCGGCTCGTACTCGACATCGATCAGTTCCAAGGCGCGCTCGGCAATCTCTTCGCTGACGGCAGCAACACAGGCAACGTGATCTCCAACGTAGCGCACTTTTCCGACGGCCAGCGCTGTTTCATCGTGTCCCACAGGCAGAATGCCGTACGTATTGGGCGCATCCTCGCCGGTAACGACAGCAACTACGCCCTCCAAGGCCTTGGCCCGCGACGTATCGATGCTCACGATACGGGCGTGCGGATATGGCGAATGGAGGATCTTGCCCACGAGCATCCCGGGCAGCGTGAAGTCGTCAGTGTACTTGCCCGCGCCGGTGGTCTTACCCGCCGCGTCGATCATGGCGATCGGCTTACCGATTACAGAAAAATCACTCATTAAGAATCAGCCTTTAGCAATTAACAGTTGGCAACAGATACCTTGCGTCGAGAGTTTCACCTGAGAAGCGTGCTTTCACTAGTTGCTAGCGACTAGTTGCCAGTTGCTCTTCCCGCATTCCCTTTTGCTCTGCAGTGATGGCAGCGCGAATCGCCTGGAACATCTGCAGGTATCCAGTGCAGCGACAAAGATTGCTGCTAAGCGCTTCGCGAATCTCATCTTCGGTCGGATCAGGATTGGCCACCAGCAGCGCCTTGACGGTCATCATGAAGCCCGGCGTACAGAATCCACATTGAGCTCCCCCGAAGTCGCCGTAGGCTTTTTGCAGCGCGGCCAGGCTTCCGTGATCGGCCAGGCCTTCAACGGTAGTGATCTCCTGGCCCTCGCAACTTGCCGCCAACATCGTGCACGACAGCATCGGAACACCGTCCACCTGGATAGTGCATGCGCCGCACGAGGAATCGTCGCAACCGCGTTTCGATCCAGTCAGATCGAGGTCCTGCCGCAGCACATCCAGCAGAATCTTGCTGGGCTCAACTGCAAGCTCGTACGAGCGTTTATTGACACGCAGTTCAATCAGTTCTTTTTTCATAAGAAAACCCGCTCTTAGCTCTTAGCTTCTCAGCCGTCAGCAAACCGCTACCTCAGCTTTCACCTGTCTGCCAAGAGCTAATAGCTAGGAGCAATTCAGTACAACGGTACTTTGGGATCGATCTCTCTTGACCAGCGATCGATACCCCCACGCAACGATTGCACCCTCTCCAGTCCCTGCTGCCGTAGCCACGCGGTGACAGTCATCGAGCGCACGCCATGATGACAAACCACGATGATGTGCTTCTCCAGATCCAGCTCCACGTTGAACCGGGTCGGAATGTCATTCATGGGAATGTTGGTGCTGCCAGCAAGGCTGGCCGTCTCGATCTCCCACGGTTCACGAACGTCCAGCACAATAACGTCGGAGTCACCGCTCTCCAACAACGCCTTCAACTCTTCCGGCGTGATCTCGTAGTCCATGAAACCTGCTTCAACACTCTGCGCACGGTTCACTTCCCCACCCACTTCGGCCGGCGCCGCTCCAGGAAAGCCGCGATGCCTTCCCGAGCATCATCCGTCTTCATCAACTCGTCGTTATAAATCTGCTCGGCCCGTACCAGACCCTTGTCGAAGTGCATTGAATCCCAGGCGTAGAAGGCTTTTTTGGCCACGCGAAGTGCCGCCGGACTCAACTGCGAGACGCGCTGCACGCACTCTGCAACCAGCGTCTCAGGATCGTCGGCCAGCCCGTTTACCAGCCCGGCCGCAAGCGCTTCGTCGCCAGACAAAGTACGGTCGGTCAGCAGCAACTCCGCCGCAAGCTTCTGTCCCACAACGGCCGGCAGCGCCACGCTGGCAACCGGCGCATAGCAGGCCAGTTTGATCTCCGGAAATCCCCAAACCGAGTCGTGAGCTGCATAAATAATGTCACACATCAGGGCCAGCTCCGCGCCTCCGCCCAGACAGTGCCGCCTGACGCTGGCGATGGTCAGCTTGGTGCTGCTGACCACGGAACGAATGACGCTATGGAAGTCGGCGAGCATCCCCCGCACATTGTCGGGCGTGTGGTCCGCGACATTCACGCCGCTGGAGAAAGCGCGCTCAGACCCGGCAAATACGATGACGCTGATCTCCGGCCGCGCCTCAATCTGTTCCAATGCCGCGCGCAGTTCCTCCATCATCGGAATGTCGATGACGTTCAGCGGCGGATTGTTGAGCGTCACGCGCGCCACCGGAGGCTGCAACTCGACGGTAATGCGGGTGTAAATCGAATTGGAATTCATTCCCATCAAGGTGCTCGCGTGCCGCCGCTCTGCGGCTCAGCTTCCTTAAATCAGCCTTCGGCGCAGCTCAAGCTGCGCACCTTCCGAACCTCTTCGCTACTTCCCCGTGAACTTTGCCGGACGCTTTTCGATGTAAGCTGCCAATCCTTCTTTCGCGTCGTCGCTTTCGAACAGTAACTGCTGGTTCTCGCGCTCCAGCGCCAGACCAGCCTCAATGGGAATTTCCCAACCCGTCTGCACAGCACGCTTGATACGACCCACGGCTTTGGCCGCTTTGTTAGGGGGGCAGAACTGGCGCGCATATTCCATCACGCGATTCATGAAGCCTTCGCTCTCGAAGACCTCATTCACCAAGCCAATCTGTCTTCGCCTCGTCGAATGAAAATGTCTTGCCGGTCACCATCAGCTCAATGGCCTTCGATTTGCCCAGAAGCCGCGACAGGCGCTGAGTTCCGCCGGTTCCGGGCAACACGCCGAGGTTCACTTCCGGCAACCCAATCTTGCCGCCGTCTTTGCGCGCGATGCGCAGGTCAGCCGCCATCGCGATCTCTAATCCGCCGCCGACGCAGTGTCCATTCAACGCGGCAATCACCAGCTTGGGAGTGTTCTCCAGCCGCAACAGCGTTTCGTTAGCGTGCAGGCAGAAGTAGTACTTGAAGGTCGGATCGACCTCAGTCAGCATCTGGATATTGGCACCCGCCGAAAAAAACTTCTCACCCGCGCCGGTCAGCACGATGACGTAAACGCCCTCATCCATGCGCGCCTGAAGGATGGCATCGTCCAGTTGCCGGTTCATCTCATAACTGTAGGTATTTGCCGGCGGATCGCTGAGCTCGATCACCGCAATGCCCGCGTCGTTGCGATAGCGAATCAATGTTTTCTCGGCTGTGGTCGAGCTGTTGCTACTCATTCCTGAACATCCCTTCCATGGATTGATGCCTGGCTCTTACGAGCGCGCTCGAGCTCCTGCCGGCTTGTGAGGAACAACCTTCTTTTTCTCGCTCGGACTGTGTTCAGCGTACGCTGGATCGCTGCCGCCGCGGATACCGCCGAGAAAGATATCGCTGAAACGCCGCGCCAGAACTTCGGCCTCAGGATCGACACGCGGCCGATACCAGGTATAGAGCCAGTTCATCATGCCGAACAGACTCATGACAGCCGTGCGAGGATCGATTCCCGCCGGGTCCGAGCCCACGGATCGCAGACCTTCTGCTCTGACGAGATCGTCCACCAGCCCCAGGCAGATGCGGTAGTACTCGCGCTTGATCGCGGATAGCTCGACTCCGTATCCGTTCTTCAGCACATCATCTTCGTGCGACAGCACCTTCATCGCCTTCTGCTTGGCAACGGAGTAGTCGACGTGATTGCTGACAAAAATGCGAATCCTGGTTTCCGGATCACTGCTGGTAGCCAGACGCTGCCGCAGGCGCTCGATGATGGTGTTGAACGTATGCTTCTGAATGAAGTACAGCAGCTTCTCTTTGGATTCGAAGTAATAATAAAGTCCGGCCAGCGAGATACCGCTCAGGCGCGAAAGATCGCGCATAGACGCGCCTTCGTACCCCTTTTCGGCGAAAACCTCGGTACCATAATCGAGGATCTCGGCGAAACGGCGGTCGAAACGCGTGTCCTGGGCGGCGGGGCGTTGCAAATCGCGACTTGTGGACGGGGCTGCCATATCGGTACGCTGTCTACAATGGCGGAGAAGGCTGATTCGTACGAACGTTCGTCTCAATTTTAGCGTACCTGCGAACGGGCAGCAACTTCGTCACCCGCCAATGTGCGAAGCGTCTGCTGATTTCTCCCCCTTGCGATTGAGCTTACCGACGACAGGAAGGCTCTGAAAGCTTGCAGGCCGGTATGCAAGCAAGAAGCCGCATCCAGTTTCGGCGTCGACACCACATTTGGCTCTTACATCACACTTGCGTTGACAAGTGTGCCGCGAACAGGCAAACTGCAACATTCCTGAAGATTCTGCCTCGAGAGCAGGAACGAAGGCAGAAATTCAGCTGAGCGAGCGATTGATGACGGCGCCACAACGCGTTTCGTACCGCATGGAGTCCACGCTGGAAAGCGTGAACAAGGCCGAAGAAATGTCCGACCGGATTGCGGCGCAAGCCGGAATGGACGAAGATACACGCAGTGGCGTTTCCATGGCGGTTCGTGAAGCGATGATTAATGCCGTCCTTCACGGCAACGAATACGATAAGAACAAGCGTGTCAACCTTACCCTGGAGCACAAGGGGCAGGAGTTAATCGTCACGATCACCGACGAAGGCCCGGGATTTGTGCCGGAGGAAGTTCCCGACCCACTGGCTCCGGAGAACCTGCTAAAAGGATCGGGTCGTGGCATATTCTTAATGCGGGCATTCATGGATGAAGTGCGATTTCGTAAAATGAATCCCGGCACTGAAATTATTTTGATCAAGCGGCTCCAGAACAACGACCTGGACCGCCAGGAGGCTTCTACGTGAGCATGAAAGCGAGCACGCGGCAGGTGGATGGCATTACGATCGTCGACCTGAGCGGACGAATTACTCTGGGCGAAGGCAGTGTTGTTTTGCGCGACACTATCAAAGACCTCTTGGGTAAAGGGCAGAAGAAGATCCTGCTGAACCTTGGCGATGTCAGCTATATCGACAGCTCCGGCATCGGCGAACTGGTCAGCGCCTTCACCTCCGTCCGCAACCAGGGCGGCGAGTTGAAGCTGTTAAACCTGACCAAGAAGGTTCATGACCTGCTTCAGATTACGAAGCTGTATACCGTCTTCGATGTGAAAGACGATGAAGCCACCGCTATCGGCGCTTTCTCCAAATAAAGCGATACGTAAGCTCAGGCTGATCTAACGAAAATCCAACGCCCTTTCGCGACCTCGCGTGAGGGCGTTTCTACTATTGGCGGTTTCACTTTCACCACAAGCACGCAGGGTTGCCCCATGGAAACAGCATCCTTCGCATTCAGCAGCTCTGGTCCAAGTTGCACGTTTGCCGAGATTTCCCACTGCAGTAATCTTTCGGAACGAGCCCTGCTTTTTTAATTTCCACAGGCAAGCTTTCTGCAAGACAAGGCATCCAAGTTTGAGTCAGGCGTTCCGGTAACCACCGCATAACGTCAGGAAAAGGCCGCCGTTTCGCTCCGGCGGCCTACTCTTTTTTTAACCGCAAAGTAAAGTTGGAGATCATCGCTCAATCCTCATCGAGCGAGATGGCTGGCGAGCGACGCTTGACACCTTCGAAGTGGATCGGGTAGCTTACCACTATGTTGTCAATCACTCACCGAATGACCATGGCCATGTGCACCCTAGGCGGTGCCTGGTTCGCATTCGGAGTCTGACAGCCCAAGCAGAAAAAACTCCAATCGTGACCCGGCCGCCTAGGAATCAGGCGGTCTTGCTGTTTCTGGGCAATTCTCGATTTGGAGCGCTCCATGGCTTTTTCGGCTGAGCTGTTTGCGACAACCGCAGTGCGCGGAGGTTTGACGCCCGACCCGGCAACCGGCGCTGTTCTCACCCCTATTTATCAATCCACTACTTACCATCAGGAAGCAGTCGGCGTTCACAAGGGATTCACCTACTCTCGTGCCGCCAACCCTACGGTATCGGCCTTAGAGGCTGCTCTGGGCGCGTTGGAAGACACGCCGCCTGCGATATGCTTTGCCACCGGAATGGCCGCCATCTCGGCCCTGTTTCTGGCAATCCTGAAGTCGGGAGATCACGTGGTCGTTTCGGACGTGGTCTACGGCGGAACGGTGCGGCTATTTCAGCAGATCCTTACGAACTTCGGAATCGAAGCTTCGTTCGTCAATACCGCGGATCCTTCGACAGTCGCTGCTGCGATTCGAGCGAATACCAGGCTGATATTCATTGAGACGCCGGCAAACCCTACGCTGAAGCTGACAGACATTGCGGCAATCGCGAAGGTAGCCCACAACTCCGGTATTCAGCTCGCGGTCGACAACACATTTCTGACCCCGGTACTGCAACGCCCCCTGGACCTCGGAGCGGATATTGCGCTGCTCTCGACCACAAAGTACATCGAAGGTCATAACTCCACTGTAGGGGGCTCGATTGCAACCCGTGACGAAGCCCTGACCGATCGCCTGCGGCTGGTCCGCAAGACGCTGGGCTGTATCCAGTCTCCGCAGGAGTCATGGCTGACACTGCGGGGACTGAAGACGCTCCCCTTGCGTCTGCAACAGCACTCCGCCAATGCGCAACGCGTTGCCGAATGGCTGGAGCAGCATCCCAAGGTCGCTCGTGTTCACTTCCCCGGTCTTTCCAGCTTCCCGCAAATCGCACTCGCACAGGCGCAGCAGGCGCTGCCCGGCGGCATGCTGGCTTTCGAGCTCAAGGGAGGAGCCAAAGCGGGCATTCAGTTGATGAATACGGTCCGCCTCTGCCTGTTGGCGGAAAACCTCGGCGCGGTCGAGACGCTGATCACGCATCCCGTCTCGATGACGCACGCAGATGTACCTCGCGAAGTTCGCGAGCGGACCGGCATTCACGATGGCCTGGTGCGGCTTTCGGTCGGCCTGGAGAATGCTGCCGACATCATTGCCGACCTCGACAACGCCCTGGCCGCAATTGAAGTGACCGAGCGAAGGAGGTTGAGACATGTCTCGCAAAATAATCGTGCTGAAGTTCGGCAGCTCTGTATTGCAGTCACGCAGCGACCTCCCGCAAGCGGTCCACGAAATCTATCGCTGGATCCGCCGGCAGTACCGCGTCGTCGCGGTGGTTTCGGCCTTCGCCGGCGAGACCGACCGTTTGCTTGGGACCGTGGAGGAGTATCCCAATGGAAACTCAGAAGCGATCGCGCGGATTGTGGCCACTGGCGAAGAGGTGGCGACGGCGTTACTGACGCTCGAACTCGATCGCTTCGGCATTCCCGCCCAGGTGCTCGATCCCAGCCAGATCCGGCTCATCGCCGACACGAGCTCCAATGACACCGAGCCCGTAAGCGCCGATATCACCGTAATCGAGAACGTTCTGGCGCAGGGGCGCGTAGCGGTTGTTCCCGGCTTCATTGCGCGCGATGACCAGGGCCGCGTGGCGCTCTTTGGACGTGGAGGCTCTGACTTATCAGCGCTCTTTCTGGCCAAGCAACTCGGCGCGCGTTGCCGGCTGGTGAAAGACGTCGACGGGATTTACGACAACGATCCTGCCAAATGCGCCGATGCCCGGCGTTTTGACGAAATCAACTTCGCCGACGCCTTGTCGATCGCGGGGAAAGTGGTCCAGCGCAAAGCCATCGCTTTCGGTAAAAAGACGAGAGTGCCATTTGAAGTAGCTGCTCTTGGCGAGGGCTACGCGACCACGGTGGGAAGCGATCGCTCGGTGCGATCGCCGAGAAATTTCTCACTGGCTCCATTGAAGGTCGGGTTACTCGGCCTTGGCACCGTTGGCTTAGGCGTCTTTCAGGAGCTTTGGAAGCACCCGCATTTATTCGATGTGACAGGAATCGCCGTGCGCCGGCCTGAGTTGCACCTGGACCATGCTCCCGGCAATCTGCTGACACGCGACTGTTGGGATGTGATTGACGATGTTGATGTTGTGGTTGAGTTGATTGGTGGCAGCGATCCGGCAGGCGCGCTGGTGGCGGCTGCGCTGGCTGCCGGTAAGCCGGTCGTAACAGCGAACAAGCTGCTGCTGGCCGGCGATGCGCGGCTGGGAGCTCATCGCCACCTTCGCTATTCAGCCGCGGTGGGCGGCGCTGTGCCCGCCCTGGAGGCGGTGCGTGCGTTTGCCGCCGACGGGGGCATCGTTTCGCTTTCGGGCGTACTGAACGGCACCTGCAACTACATCCTGGATCGAATAGCCGCCGGATGTTCCTGGGAGCAGGCCCTTGCGGAAGCGCAAGCCCATGGCTTCGCCGAGCAGGATCCGAGCGCCGATCTGTCAGGTTCGGACACAGTTTGCAAGCTGCGACTGCTGGCCCGTTGCGCATTTCCGCAGGCAGACGCGTACTACGTCAGCTCCACCGGAATTGACGCCATCGATCCAGATTGGGTGCAGGCTGCCGCATGTGATGGCGGACGCGTGCGCCTGGTCGGCACGGCTCATTTATTCGGCGGCCGGGTTCACCTCGAGGTCGAGCCGGGCGTGGTCAATGCCTCGCATCCTTTCGCACAGATACGCAACGAAGAAAACTGCCTGTTGATTCATACCGGTCAGTCGAATTCGCAGCACGTGTGGACGGGACGCGGCGCCGGACGCTGGCCGACGACCGCTGCGGTCATGGCCGATCTGTTCGACTTGAGCCGGGAGCGGCGGATCGCAAAGCCACCGGCAGCCATAGCTCAATTTATTGATGTTCTGAAAGCAGGAGGTGCAGCGTGAAGTTCGCAACCAGATTATTGACCTTTGACCCGGCTCCCGGCGATCGCTTCACCCCCGCCAATACGCCCATCTATCAGACGGCGACCTTTCGCCAGGACGATGCGACCGCGTTCGGCGAGTATGACTACTCCCGCAGCGGCAATCCCACACGGGCCGTCGTGGAAAAACAGATTGCGGCTCTGGAGAGCGGCACCCACGGCTTTTGCTTTTCCACCGGGCTGGCCGCGATTACCGCGGTGACCCGTTTGTTGTCGCCGGGCGAAGAGATTCTGGCCTGCGACGACTTGTACGGCGGGACCTACCGGCTGTTCTCGCGCATTCTCGCCAAGCGCGGCATCAACGTGCGCTATGTGGACTTCGCCAATCTTGATGCGGTGGCGAGGGTCGTTAGCAGCAATACCAAGCTGGTCTATCTAGAAACTCCAACTAATCCGCTGCTGCAAATCATCGACATCGCGGCAGTTTCGGAGATCGCTCATAGTGTCGGCGCACTGCTCTGCGTCGACAACAGCACCATGTCGCCCTACCTGCAACGTCCGCTGGAATTGGGCGCGGACATTGTTTTGCACTCCGCTACCAAGTTCCTGTGCGGACACAGCGACGTAATGGCTGGTGCAGTCGTGGTCGCCGACGAAGAACTCGGGAAGGAGCTGTACCTCATTCAAAACGGCGAGGGCGCAGGACTGTCGCCGTTTGACAGCTTTCTACTATTACGCGGCACGAAAACATTGTCGCTGCGGTTGGATCGTCAGCAAGCGAGTGCGAAGGCCATTGCCGGGTTGCTCGACGCACATCCCGCCGTCGAGCGGGTGTACTATCCCGGCTTGGCTGATGCGCGCCAGCTGGCGATTCATCGTGCACAAGCTTCGGGAGATGGAGCTGTGTTGAGTTTCGTAACCGGCGATCCGGAGTTCTCGCGGACATTTGTTGAAGCGACCAAGCTTTTCGCTATCACGGTCAGTTTCGGGGGCGTCAACTCGACCATCAGCCTGCCAAACTACATGTCGCATGCCAGCATCCCGGCGAATGTGCGGCAGCAGAAGAGCATTCCGGCCGATCTGGTCAGGATTTCGGTAGGCGCGGAAGACGTGCAGGATTTGATTGACGACTTAAGCCAGGCAATCGAGCTTGCATCCCGCCATCCCAATTCGCTGCGTAGCGCGGTTGCCGCGGATTAGGCAAAAGAAAAAGGAGCCCATTGGGCTCCATTTCCCTCGCTTCGAGCTGACACTGCATTACAGCTGTGGCGGAGTTGACGTCGAACTGCCGGCCCCGGTGCCCATGCTGCCGCCACTGGGCGGAGGAGTCGACGTGGAATCTGGAGGCGTTGAAGTGGAATTCGGAGCAACCGTCGGCGTATTCGGCTCCGCGCTCGGCGATGTTGGAGTCGTTTCCGGCGCGGTCGTCGGCGAATTTGGTGTTACCTCTGTGCCGGGCTCTGTTGTACCCGGGGTGCTGGTAGCCGTTCCGGGTGTGGTGGTCGTTGCGCTTGGAGTTTGGCTTGTTGCCCTGGGATTCTGGGAAGTTGCCCCGGGACTCTGCGTGTTGGCTCCAGGAGCATTGGTTTGCGTGCCCATGCTCCCGCTATGGCTTCCCATACTGCCAGCGCCCGCGCCGGCTCCTGCGCCAGCTCCGCTCCAGCCTGAGCTACGGCCCAGCATCCGCACAACAGAACTGTACCTGCTAAAAGAATAAGTTTCCGCTTCATCTTGTCCCTCCGACCCTTTGCGAAAATCGTCGAAATGGCTGCTAACTATCCGATGGGAATAACACTGCGCGGAGATGCCCTCCAGCCAACCCAATCGAGAGCAGCTCAAAACTAAGCGAAACGGACATGGTCGAGAAGGAAGGAAGCGGCAAGCTCCGGCGCACGTTTACAATAGAGTGTTTCCCCTGAGGCATTTATGTCATTCGTGCGGTTCCTGATGCTGCTCTCGCTGGTGGTCTGGATTGGCGGCATTATTTTCTTCGCATTTGTAGTCGCGCCAACCGTCTTCAAACCGGGTATTCTTCCCTCCCACCAACTGGCGGGTAACGTGGTGAATCGCAGCCTCAGCCTCCTGCATGCTATGGCAATCGTCTGCGGCGTCGTTTTTGCCGCCACTTCCATGATCGATCGGGCGGTCGCAAGCGGCTCCCCGCAGCCGTTCGCTCTCGAGCCACATTGTCGTCTACCTGATGATTCTCCTCACGCTTGATAAGCATGTTTGGCGTCGGTGCGAGGATGCAGATACTGCGGCAGGAAATGACCATGATTGACGATGTCCCGAAGGATGACGCGCGGCGCGTCGAATTCAATCGACTGCATGTCTGGTCGACGCGGCTGGAAGGGACCGTCCTGATACTTGGACTGGCACTGCTGTTTCTCACCGCCCGACGGTTATCATAGCGAAGCAGTTTCAAGTTTCGAGTTTTAAGCTGCAAGATGACGCAGAGCTGTGGCGTCCCACAATTTATTCTCGCTAAGAGCTAAGGGCCAAGAGCTAAGAGCCAGCCGGCCCGCAACACATCAAGGCGAAAAGCGAATAGCGAAAGGCGAAAAGCTAACTCATGAAAACCGGCATTATTGGCCTGCCCCAGGTAGGCAAGACTTCTCTCTTCGTCATGCTCACAAAGCAGCAGGTGACGCAACGCTCAGGCAATCCTCGCGAGGCACATTTAGGTGTCACCAAGGTTCCCGACGATCGCCTGGATCGTCTGGCAGCGCTCTATAACCCCAAGAAACTGACTCACGCCAGTGTGGAATACGCTGACGTCGCCGCGCTGAACAAGGAGGCGCTGAACGAGACTGCGTTCGCCGCCAACCTTCGTAATGTCGACGCATTGGTACATGTGGTACGCGCCTTCGAGGACGATTCCATTCCACACGTGGGTGGGATCGACCCGCTCCGCGACATCAAGAATATCGACCTGGACCTGATCGTGAACGATCTGGGACAGGTGGAAAAGCGCCTGGAACGCGTTGAGAAGGACATGAAGAAGTTGAAGTCGCAGGAGACCGAACGCGAATTCGATCTGCTGAAGCGCGTGAAGGTGCACATCGAGACCGAGACGCCGCTCCGCGAAATGGAGATGACGGCGGAAGATAAGAAGCGTGTGCGTGGCTTCATGTTCTTGAGTGAGAAGCCGATGCTCTATGTCCTCAATATCGGCGAGAGCGCGACTTTGGCCAAAGACCTGGAAGCAGCAGTCGAGAAATACAAAATCGGCGAAGTCAGTTCGCGGCCCAACACGGGCGCGCTCGCTGTTTGTGCCAAAGTGGAAGCGGAACTCGCCGAGATGAACGATGAAGACGCCGCGGAATTTCTCTCCAGCTACGGCCTCGCCGAGAGCGGACTGGTGCGGCTCATCCGCAAGTCTTACGAACTGCTTGGGCTGATCTCGTTTTTCACCATCGGCGAAGATGAATGTCGCGCCTGGACGGTGGAACGCGGATCCAAGGCAGCGCAGGCTGCCGGCGCGATTCACACTGACCTGGAAAAGCACTTCATCCGTGCCGAAACCATTCACTGGGACCAGTTGCTGGATGCCGGATCTGAAGCGGAAGCCCGCTCCCGTGGAACCCTCCGCCTAGAGGGCAAAGAGTACTTGGTGAAGGATGGCGATGTACTGCATATTCGGCACAGCGGGTGAACCTTGTCTCTGATGCCTTCCGGGAACCGGGGCAGCGCGAGGCGAGTCTCCCGTGGCATTTCGGGGTTAAGAGTAGGTGGATGGATCAGCCGATATTCACGACGACTCGAGTCCTGCTGTTGACGCTGGTCTGCCTTGTCCTTATGGGAGATGCGACGGCGACGACAGCGATCGCCCTGCGCAGCCGTCATCGAGTGGTGTTGGCAGCCGATAGCCGGGCCGTGTACGGCGCAACTCGCGACGCCTCCGAGTGCAAGCTTTTCCAGTATGGCGGCATCTATGCGACCGTCGCCGGCCTGGCGCACTACGGCACAAGCTATCGCGCCACCGACGCACTCCGGGACGGCTACGCTCGCCCGGGAGATTTCCGGGCTCACGTCTCGGCCACGGCGTACTCCCTGCAGCATCGGGTGCAGGGCCTGCTGGCCGGGATTCAACGCAACAACCCAAGTGAGTATCAGACGATCATGCAACGAACGGCTACCCAGTCCGATTTCGTTGCTCTGGCGATTACCGAGATGGTCGCGGGTGATCCGATGCTCGGCGTCATCGAGTTGCAGCACGCCGCCGGACGGCCGGATTTGGCAGTGAAGATCACGATCTGTCCGGGTAATTGCCGGCAAGACGGTGGAATTTTCTACCTGGGCTATTGGGAGCAGATCAGGCCGTACGTGGCGAACGCAGGCCAGGAGCGCAGCGTCGGTTCAGCAGCCTCTATCGATCGCCTGATACGGCTGGAGATCAAGGCGCACCCTGCCGAAGTGGGCGCGCCCATCGACATCCTCGAACTCAATCGCTCAGGCGCACGTTGGCTGCAAAACGGGGGCAATTGCTCGCTGCCGGGAGTCGGTTGGTAAGTCGGGACACGGTCACGTGATTTGGGAACGTCTTGGCGTCAGATAGGCAAGCACTGCAGCCGCGATAAAAAGCGCCGGCACATCTCCCAGAAAGTGGCCCCGATGTTCCGGATAGGTGAGCGCCTGCGCGCTCATGATTCCGCCATGCACCACACTGGACCAAATGGCAAACCAGATCAGGCTGAGATTAGCCAAAGGGTTTCGAGCGGCCCAGATGAGGAACACGCCCAGCGTGGCGTAGATACCGATGATCATCTGCAGGTAAAACGAAGTGCCGGATGAGTGCCATACCCATCCCGAAGGCCACCACACCGTCAGGGGATACACGGCCAGGCAGATTAAGCCTGCCACCACCAGAGCAACCCTCAGCGCCTTGAGTCGCGTCGCCGTTTGCATCACATTCCTATCTTCCGCAGGACCGAGCTCTCCGCGATAGCCTTCAAGTCCGACAGACCCAACTCGAGGTGATCCGCCATCTTGCGATCCATGTTGATAAACAGTCCCATTAGCTTCATCAGGTAGACATTCTGGCCGTGCAGGCTCCAGGTGAGTTTGGTCCCGGTGCCGTCGGGTTCGAGCGTGAACTGATTGATGTTCTCCAAAGCGAACGGCTTCTGCCAGTCCACCTTGACCACGATCAACTTGGGCGCAGTCGATTCCGTGATCACCATGTGCCCCTGGCCGGCTCCGCGCGGGCCGCTCCAATCCGACGCGGCACCTGCTCCAGTGTCCCGTCCACTGTAGGTCCTCTTCATCTTGGGATTCAGAAGGTCTTGCGGGGACCAGCGCGGCCAGATATGCAGGTCGTTGATGAGCATAAAGACCGTCTCCGGGCGAGCCTGGATGGTGATTGAGCGCTCAATCTGAAACGTGCTTGGCCTGGTCGCGGCTAGGAGCAGAACGCCGGCGACAAGAACGGCAATGACTACTACGATGGTCTTCCAGATCATCGACCGCTCCCTGGTTGATTACGTATCGAATGATTTTAGCCCGAGCAGTCGTTCCGATCTATGCGACGTTCGCGCTGAGTACCCGGCTGGATATCAGCCGCACAGAGGCCTTCAGCGGCTCAGGGCATGCCAGGACTGGAAAACTTCGGCGCCGAAGCCTGCCAGCATCGCCTGCGCTTCCGGCCCCGGATCACCGTAGACCTCGAAGCGTTCGAGCCTCGACTGTTCAATAAGTTTCGGCACCATCTGCTGAACGACGGGACCGTTGAAGTGCGCCAGCAGCGCGTCCGCATCCAGGTAGGTTTCGACCAGTCGGCAGCGGCGGCGATCGCTGCTGAGAAACCATTCGTAGCTTAAAGTGCCCGGCTCCAATTCGCTGCCGGCCGTCATCTCTCTGGCAATAACGTTAAATGCGTCGAATCTTTCGTGATAGATCGTCAGATCCACTAGAAGGCGGATGATGGATGGCATGATGGCCTCTTTCTTCGTCGATCTCCCAATAGTCTCGGGCTGAATAAAAGCGCCTCTTGCGCGGCAAGCGTGCAGCCGAGTATAAGCTTGGATCCAAAAGATGCCAACTTCCAGCCATATCTGACTCCTAGGTTGCGATTCGCAAACGGTGAAAATTATTTTGTTTTAATTCCGAGGAATCACCGCATAATGACACACTGAGGTTACCGCGATGAAACTGCGTCTATCCTGGCTCGCTCTGGTTTGTTTGACATTAGCAGCCGTTCCCGCCGCGGCAGGTGACCTTTACGACAATGGCCCCATCAACGGCCAGGTCGACGCCTGGACGATCGACTTTGGATTTGTAGTCAGCGATACCTTCACGCTATCGCACAATTCCGATGTCACTAGCCTTTCCTTCGGTGCATGGTTGGCACCGGGCGATACGCTCCAGTCGGTCGAGGTTTCTTTCACTTCCGCAGAATTTGGAGGAACCACCTTCTTCGATCAACAGGTCAATCTTTACGGCGGGCGGTTGCCTGGTGAATCAGTACGGATATAACGTCTGCACCGAGACAGGCAACTTCAACGCAAACATGAATGCCGGGACGTACTGGATGAACCTGAGCAACGCCATCGTTTCCAACGGCGATCCGGTGTATTGGGACGAAAACGCCGGAGTAGATTGCGGAGGTTCGGACGGCAATCAACATAATTGCCCGTCGATGCCTTCACAAAACAGCTTAGGAACAATCCTCTCCGAAGCCTTCACCCTGAACGGAAGCAATTCCGGCACGGGAACAACTCCCGAGCCCACTAGTCTGCTCTTGTTTGCCAGCGGCGTTGTCGCGGTGGCTGGAGTAGTGCGGCGGAAGTTACAGTGACGGACCCGGCAGCTGAACCAATCTCAGCGCGACTGGAGAGAAATGGAGCCGTCACGACCGGCGTCTGCCAACAACAATAAGCAACTCTGGGCTGCGGTGCTGTCCGCGATCGTGCCAGGAGCGGGACAACTCGCCATGGCACGGCGCCGCAAAGGCGTTTTGCTGATGAGCGTGTTTCTAGCCTTAATAGCCTGCGTCTGGCCGTTGCGGCTTCCGCGGTTCTATCCGGGGCTAATCTTGATTATCCTCGCCTGGATGGGTTTGGCGATCTATGCGACCTGGGCCGTGTTGATCAGTCGCCCGTCTCCTATGTCGTCTCGACCATCGAAACTGTGGCTTTTGGGTTTAGCACCACTGATCCTTGCTGCCATGATATTGCTCTTCAATCCGATATTTCGAGCGGCGGGCTTTCGTAACGTATATCTTCGGGCAGCGTCGATGGAGCCCACTGTGTTTGCCGAGGACCACCTTGTCATTGATAGGACCTATTACCGTGACAGAGCTCCGGCAACGGACGACTTGGTGGTCGTCCTCCAGAAAGGCAATTGGATTCTAAAACGTGTCATTGCTGTTTCGGGAGACACGGTCGAAGGAATAGACCGCCAAATCAAAGTGAACTGCAAAATACTGGACGAACCCTTTGTCCAACATTCCCAGCCTCCGCACCCCTATTCGAGAGCCGATACCTTCGGTCCCGTTACAGTTCCCGCGGGCAAGCTGTTTCTGATGGGCGATAATCGCGAGGAAAGTATGGATAGCCGATTTCCGGAATTTGGACTGATCGATGTGAAGGACGTAGTAGGCAAGCCGCTATACATCATCCGGTCGCGAACCAGACAACGAGTGGGTAAAAGCTTGAATTGATACAGCGAGACGCTAGTCTCTGTTCTACAACAGGGAGCCTCTGCGTCTCTGGTGGTGAATTCTCTGGTCACTTTGCCGGAAACAGGAACTTCAGCATCGGCGCCACGCGCGCTGCCCAGGCGTTCTCGTTGTGCTCGGCATCGGCAACTTCCAGGTAAGAAAGATCCTGGCCTTCGACCCAGCCTTTTTTCACCAGCGTGAGGTTGAGTTCGCGGGCATCCGGCAGGGCGCGCTGCCCTTCTTTTGTCCCGATATCGAGCCAGATCTTGAGCTCAGGCTTGTGCCTGATCTTCTGGACTGTTTTCAGGATTGCGCGATTGCGCCACCACACCGACGGCGACATTACGGCGAGTCGGCTGAACATCCAGGTGTAGCGCAGGCCGAGGTAGAGCGTCACCAGGCCGCCCAGCGATGAACCACCCAGTCCGCAGTTTTCCATGCCGGGCAGGGTGCGATAGGCGTGATCGACGAACGGCTTGAGTTCCTCCGCCAGCATTTGCCCGTAGGCGTCGGCTTGGCCGCCACCAAGGCGTTTGTCTTCGACCGGGGTGTATTCGTCAATGCGATGCGGCCCGGTGTTGTAGATGCCGACGATGATGAGCGGTTCGATCTCACCGGTACCGATCAGATGGTCGGCCGTCTCGCCCATGTGCCAGTAATTGCCTTTACAGAAACACGTGTCTGGGTCAAAAAGATTTTGCCCGTCCTGCATATAGAGCACAGGAAAGCGGCGGTCGGCCTGCTCGTCGTACATGGGCGGCAGGTAGACGATGAAGTCGTGCTTCTCGTCCTCTACCTGCGAAGGAAATTGTGCGTGCATGCGCAGGCGCGATTTCAGATCGCCAGGCACGGCGACAGGGACATCGTTCATCTCGGTTGAAATAGGCATGGACTGGATATGAATGTAAGGTATGCCGGGGTGGAGACTCAATAGAAACTTAGATGCGCCACTAGTGGAAAACGCTTTACGGCCTTAGCGATTGAACTCCCGGAGAACGCTCAATTGCCACCTGGGCTGTACTGCCCAACCAAGCTACTGACCGTATCCCGGTCTTCCGGCGTCTTCAGGATTACTTCCGGCTTGTCGGGCGTGGGCCGCCGCCGGAGTTACGTATGATCCATGAGTTCGACGGCTTGATGTAGGCGGGGTTTTCCAGTTTGACCACCCTGCCGCCAGGGATGTCGACTTAAAATTCTTTCGACCGCTCCTGGTCTTGCACGGTCAGGAAGTGGGTCACGTAGAAGCCTTCTTCGGCCAGGGGAGCGATGGGAAGATTCATGGAATTAGGTCGCCTTCCTGTAGAATTAATGTTCCTGTCGAGGTGCGGAAGCCTCAGCGACCGATCACCGCGGGTCACCTGAAATTGTCATTGCCAGCGCCTGCAGTCGGCGCCGGGAATCTGCTTCTTACCTTGATAAGAAGCAGACCCCTCGTCGGCTTTAAGGCCTCCTCGTGATGACAACTCATTCGGTGTTCGCGCCGTTTCCGTAAACCTCGATAGAGTGCCAAATACAATTTCAAAAATCTCTCCGTCAGGGGCATATATAAAGTGAATCGTGAATTCCACCGTTGGTGGTCAAAGGACCTGCAACGCGACATGGACTTGCTCGTTTTCGGGCACGATGGACCGAAGGTCCTCGTCTTTCCCACTTCCATGGGCCGCTACTTCGAGTACGAAGACAACAAAATGATCGCCGCTCTGGCCGACCGGCTGGAGTATGGCCAGCTGCAGATCTACTGCGTGGACAGCGTCGATAGCGAAAGCTGGTACAACAAGCAGGCGCATCCTTACTGGCGTGTGCAGCGGCACTTGCAGTACGAAAACTACATCCTGAACGACGTCCTGCCGCTGATGTGGAACAGAAATTGGAACCCACGGACCATTGTCACCGGCTGCAGCTTCGGCGCCTACCACGCCTTGAACTTCGCCATGCGCCATCCCGACAAGGTAACCGAGTGCGTCACCATGGGCGGTTCGTTCGACATCAAGCGCTTCATGAATGGCTGGTACAGCGAAGACGTTTACTTCAACAATCCGCCGGACTACCTGGCGCAATGCAATGACGGCTGGCGCTATAACCACATCCGCACTGTGCTCTCCACCGGCGAGTGGGACATGTGCTGGAACGACAACACTGAGATGGCAGCGATCATGGGCTCGCGCGGTATTCGCCACGAGATGTACGTGTGGGGCGACCAGAGCTATCATGACTGGCCGTGGTGGCGTCCCATGGCGCGGGCGTACCTGGGATAGCGTTTTCGGGTCGTACAATACGAAGCCGAGGGCAATTAGCCCAGCGCGTAAGCGCTGGGCAAGCGGCCGAGACGGACTCCTAGTCCCCTTCGGGGGACGGCAGTTTTCCCTCGCGAAGAAATTACTTCCCTGCACGCAACCGCAGATCCCTCGGCTTCGCTCGGGATAACGAGCCAGAAGATTGGTGTCAGAGAACGCGGACAACCCACATTACCCGAACGACTACCGGACTTTGGCTTCTGCCGGCTCTTCGCTTCCCGGCTGTCCATTCGTTGTCATCGGGCGATAGATCACCAGCTTCGACTTGCCTTCGCGGCCTCCGGGCAGCAGTAGTAGCCGCTTATCGGCGTCGTAGGCAACGGCGTGTCCCTTGACCTGCGTGGTGATTTCGTCGGCCAGCGAGAGCCGGCCCTTCGCATTCAGCGTCAGCAACGAGCCTTCGCTGGCGGCGTAGAGCGTGTGTGAATCAGGATCGAGCCACAAACGGTCAACCCCCGAGGGCGCGGCTACGCGATCGATCTCTGTACCGGTGTCGGCACTGATGGCCAATACGGCGAAGCGCACGGCTACATACAGCTCATGATATTGCGGGTCGTACACCAGGCCGGTGGGCTGCGAGGCATTCAGGGTAAATCGGTTCACGATCTTCAATTGCGGGTCGATGACGATGACCTGATGCATGTCCTGCAAGGTCGCAAAGACCAGCTTGCGGGTGCCATCGAACTCCAGGTCGCGCGGTGTGCCGCCAACGTCGGTCCTCGCTACGTCTTGCTTAGTATGCACATCGAGCAGCGAGATGCCCCCCGCATCGGCGTCCGTCCAGTACATCTTGCCTTCGCCATCGAGCAGCAGCGCGTCGGGCGAACCCGGAAGTCCAATGGAGTCGACAACTTTCCAACTGTCGGTCGCAATCACCGCGATCGAATTGCTGCCATGATCGGCGACGTAAACCTTGCCACCTGCTTCGTCTATGGCAAGGCCACGCGGCGATTGTAATCCGGTAATTTGCGCCACGATCCTTCGCTTGACCGGGTCAAATACGTCGACAGCGGACGCTCCGGGGTGCGTCATCAGGAGCATGCCTTTGCAGAAGGCCAGTTCGCCGAAACCGGGCGAGCCTGGAATGTTGACCATGCCAATCTGGCGAAGATCGGAGGCGGTGGCCAGCACCGAGGTGCATAGCACAATTGCGGAAAGAACAAGACGGGGAACGCGCATGTTGTCAGGAGGTGTGATGCGCAGCAGAGCTGATTAGGCTGCCCAACGTTCCACGCGGTTTCACCCCCGGTGGCGTAATGTGGCGCTTGCCATCACCCTGGTTTTACAGCACCTTTGCATAAATCCTCTTCTCCCAGAAGGTTGTACCACCAATGTCGTTGGTGCCCCATTCCGTCACGACTGGTTTTTCGCACGGTTTGCTGCAGTTAAAAAAGCGAACAATCATCATTTCCACATGCCAGCAGTGTGGACAAAAGAAAAGGTGTTCGACCTGGGATGGATCATTGCAGCTCTGGGAGAAATCTCACCGATGCGGTTCAACCGGCAAGCAGCGTCCTGGGCCTCTCTGACCTAACGGCCTTTTCCCCTGTGATGTTCAGTTGCTTCGCGATGCTCAGCGTGGATATTTCCTCATCCACGAACGCGTTCCCACATACCGGCAGGAAAACGTCGCTACCCGCGCGGCCGCAACCAGCGTATCGCGAAAGTTCGCACCAGGCCGGCAGGCGTAATAGCAGTAGGCCCCGTGGAGGATGTCGCCGGCGCCCAGCGTGTCGACCGGCCGAATCCTCCGAACCACGACCTCTCCGCGACGCCCGCCCTCGACAAACTGTATCGACGAACCGCCGTGGGTGATCGCGATCCGCCGGATCCTCCGCTCGGCGAGAAACTCGAAGACATCCTTTTCGCTGCGGCACTCGGGCGGTCGAAAATCGCCCGAACAAATCACGGTATCGAGAAACGGCAGCAGCTTCGGCATGCCCGGCTTCCAGCTTCCGCTGTCCAGCACCACCGGGATACCGCGCTCGCATGCTGCACGCGCCGCGGCAATGCACAACGGCATGTACTGGCCATCGACCTCGACAATGGAGACGCCGCGCAGCCATTTCGGATCGAACTCCGCATTCACAGGCGAGAAAACGGCAGCATTCGCCGAAACCACGGTTCGATCACCACTCGCGCGATGCACCGTGACCGACGAAACCGGAGGCGACTCGCGCCGCCCACGCGCCATATCGTGCAGCCGAATCGACAAGCGCGCCAAGTCGCTCCGTATAACCGCCGCCAAAGCGTGCGAGCCCACAGCTGTGACCAGCGTCGTCCGTCCGCCAAGAAACGCAAACGTCGCCGCCGCATTCGTAGCAGGTCCGCCGGCAGTGATGAGTTGTGCGGGAACGGAGATCTTCTGGTTGCGCCGTGGAATCTGGTCGACCTGGTAGCTCAGGTCAACCGTCGCAAGCCCGACGAAAAGTCCCTTCGGTCGATGGATCTCGATAGAAGGAGCGGATTTCATTACGCATCCTGCGAAAGCACTCGTGCTATTTCCAAACTCGACAACTGATCACTCGCAATCGGCAAGGGGTTTCTAATCTTGCGGTGAGAAGCTATACAGGTTCGTCTCCAGATCTTCTTCCGGCACGGCGTGAAGGTCGATCCAGCCTTCCAGCGGGAGGGCGTCCACAGGCAAGTGCTCGCGCCAGATGGCGAAGCGCAGACGCACCCGGCTTCCCTCCTGGGCGTTGAGCAAGCCAAAGGGCACACGCATCTCAAAGATGTCACCCAAGGCCACCTCGACCCCGTTCGCATTCGCTGTGCCGTCGTCGTTGGAAAAACTAGCCAGCTTGTGACGTTCCTCGCCGTTGGTGAGCACCCACTTCCGCAGCTCCCGCCCATGCGCGTCCACCGAAAGCCGGTAGGGCGTAGGCTCGGCCTTCGAGCTTCCTTCACTGGCCCACACTTCGAAGTTCACCACCAGGCGGTAGGCGCCCTCAGGAATGCTGTGATGAAAATCCAGTCGTCCGGAAACCGAGTCGGCGTCCAGTCCGGCGTAAACCGCGTCCAGCAGGAACTGCTTGCCGTGCATGGCGCTGGTGCGCTGGTCTGAGGTATAGCTGGCCGCGCCCATCCACTCGAAGTATCCGCTCACCAGTCCATCGACGCGCGCTCGAACATAGGCGGTCTGCGGAAGGTAGCTGGGCCGTACCGCGCCATGAATGATAGGCGAATTCAACTCCTCGGGAGGAATGCCTTCCAGCGCGTGATACACATTCGACAGGTGTTTGCGGTAGAGCTCATCGAAATCGCGATCGTTGGCCGAGTGATGTTCGGGCCCGTACCACCAATTCCAATCGCTGCCTTCTGCGATCAGCAACTCTTCCCACGCCAGCTTGCGCTGCTCTTCGGAGACTCGATGCGCGTGCCGGTCGTAATAATCGCGAGCCTCAGCCAACAGATCCCACGCCAGATTGTCCTCAGGAGCGCCGATCCAGACGTTGAAGTTGGCGTCGATCCAGGAACCGGGCACCAGCCGCTTGAGGTGGCCAAAATCAGCCTCATCATGCCGTGCAATCGCTTCGGAAATTGTCACTGGTTCGATCTGCTCGTCCCGCTGAGCCGCGTCGTAGAAGCGGCGCAAGAACTCACGCCCGGAGTGAGGATAATATTCCCAGGCATTCTCGCCATCAAGAATGATCGAAACGACAGCATTTTTACCCTTCGCCAGAAGCGGCTGCGCCGAATCCTTAATGTTTTGGATGAGGTGATTAGCGGCGTCCTGGGCGGGCATGCCCGAATAGACAAAGCCGATCAGGTCCGACAAACGATGGTCGCGAAACACCATGTGCATCCGCGTGTCGTCCTTCTCGTACCGGTAAATGTTGTACAGACGCTCAGCCCCATCCACCTGAAGATGGTCGCCATTGTAGCGTGCAAAATTGTAGTCCAAAGTGCGGCCAAGCACGCCTTCATCGGTCGCCATCCACTGGATACCCTGGCGGCCAGCTAGCTTCATCGTCTCTTCCGAAACACTGCCCTCCGACGGCCACAATCCCTTCGGGCGAACGCCGAACAGTGCCTCGTGCGAGTCGAGCGCGCGCTGTATCTGCAGCGTCGCATCATCGGGATGACGGAAGTGGCGGGTAGGCAGATTCAGGCCGGGCGACGACTCTGCACCCGCGTTCGTATCGCAAAGCAGCGGCAGGATGGGATGGTAGTACGGCGTCGCCGAAAGCTCGATGGATCCGCGCTTCGCCGCCTCGGCATAAGCGGGTAATACCTTCGCCAGAATCTCGCGCTGGCGGCCGATGACCAGCATCTGATCGTCGCGGCTGAAGTCTTCGCCTTTTTGGATAAGAGCGGCGACGTCGGGTTCGGAAAGAAAGAATTCATCGAACCAGGCAAGCTGGGAGAGCACCTGCAAGTCGGCGTAATCTCGCGCGACAAAGTAGGAGTCAGCGCCTTCGGGACGATCGCAGGTCGACCGATAACGCTCCCACAACTCTCGATAGCGTGGGTAGCGCCCGATCATGTTCACAGGATTGGCCTGAAACAGATATTGCAACGCGAAACGCCGATCAGCCAGCGTCAACTCGGTCGAAGGCTTGGAGACAACGTTGAAAAACGGGTCATGCGCCTGGCCAGAAGCGTAGTCCTGGATCTGCGCCACCAGCGACGGCACCAGATTGAAGTTTTGATGGACTTCGGGGAACTCGTCCAGCAGCTTCACCATGCCGTAGTAATCCTTCAGCGCGTGCAGCCGCACCCAAGGGAGGCGATATTCGCCCGTGACCATGTCTTTGTAGAAAGGCTGGTGCATATGCCAAAGCAGAACCAGCCGAATTTTCGGGGAACGAGGGGAGCCTGCGTTACTCATGAGAAAGACTTAAGGATTTTGAGCGGAGTCAGTGTATCAGGCGGGAACGGGTCGTGAAAACCGGCGCGACAAATGTTCGTAGCACGATGGTTTTGTGCGCCGAGCGCGAGCCGAGTGCCGGGGTGCCCCACTCATTCGCGTCGTTCGAATGAGTGGGACGGCGGCAGCATACTTCAAGCTACGCGACGAGAGCCTGCACGGCGCGAGTTGGCCTTCTTAGGAGATTTCCCTCTGTTCGATCGAGACGTTTCGTCCTGCGAGACATTCTCTCCTGACATCTCTTCCTGATCGTCTTCTTCTTCGTCCATACCCATGTTTTCGGGCTTCAGCTTCTTGGAAAACGACTGCATCTTCTTAAGTGTCGCCTGCTCTTCTTTCAGATTCTGGTTCAACAACCGCGACGCCTTGGTGTGGCCCATTTCATCGGCCAACCGGATCAGCGACTCGTACGCGCAGATCTCATAGCTCTCCACTTTCTCGGCGGCGCCGACGTTGAAGATGTCCATGATGTCGGCGGCTGGCTCTTCTTCCTCTTTGAAGTGATCGTGCTCTTCGATAAGTCCGCGAATGCCCTTGCACTCGACCTCCTCGGCTTCTTCGCCGATCGATTCGAAGACCTGGTGCAGACGTTCGACCTGCTTCTCGGTCTGTGCCTGGTGTGATTGAAACGCCTTCTGCAGGTCTGGCCGGGAGCTCTCCTCAGCCTGGCTTCCTAAGGCCTCGACAAGCTGCTGCTCGGCGTCGAGCATGTCCTGTAGTTCGTGAACGAACAGTTCGTGTGCGGTTTGCATGTGTTTTGGTCCCCCTTGTGAGCGCAGTGAGATGCCGGGGGGCGATGTGCGGTTGGAACGAGCGGGAGTTGTCAGTTGGCAGTTGTCAGTTGTCAGTGGTCAGTCGCGCCAGTTGTCTGTCAGTGCTCAGTCGGCAGCTGTGTGCCAGTTATCGGCGGTCAGTGGTCAGCCGGGTCAGATCACCTGCATGGTCATCCCGAACGCATGCGGCCTGCCTCTGGACCCGGAGTCGAGGATTCTGCGGTTCCGCACGTCGGAACTCTGCCTGCTAATGCCTTCTGGTCCATCAGCGTCTGCTCGGTGCCTGTTGCTCTTCGCCGTTATCTGCTGCCTTTGTTCGCATGGGGATGCGTTTTGTCGTACACGTCCATCACGTGTTTGACCGTGAGCTGCGTGTAGCGCTGGGTGGTAGAAAGCCGTTCGTGACCGAGCATCTCCTGGATGGCACGCAAGTCCGCGCCTTCCTCCAGCATGTGGGTGCCGAAGGCGTGGCGGAGCGTGTGCGGGTGAACGTCAGGGGACAAACCGCGCGCGACCGCTATCTGTTTGACGATCCTTCCCACGCTGCGCGTGCTCAACCGTGACCCTCGCAGATTCACCAGCAGCGCCCGTTCCGCAGTGCGCTTGGTTTCGCCGAGCACCCGCTGGCGAGTTGGAAGATAGGCCTGAACCGCCGCCTTCGCCGAGTCGCCGAACGGAACATATCGCTCCTTGCGGCCCTTGCCGCGCACCAGGATCATCTCATTCGACCAGCGAATGTCATCGAGGTTGATGCCGATGAGTTCCGAGTTGCGGATACCGCAACCGTAGAGCAGTTCCAGGATGACCTGATCGCGCTCGCCGAAGGCCGAGCACTCCGGCATCTCGGCGTCGAGAACGGTATTGACCTCTTCAATGGTCGGCACGCGCGGCAATTTTTTGGGTAACTTCGGCGTGGCTACCAGAGCTGCGGGATTCTGTTCGACCTCGCCCTCCTGCGCCAGCCATCGGTAGAGCGAACGTAGCGCGGCCAGCGAGCGCGCCACCGACGTCTTGCTTAGGCCACGCTCGTAGAGATTCGCCAGGTAGCCGCGGATCAAGACGTGATCAATATCGCCCCAGCCTTGTGGGCCGACGTACTCAGTGAACTGCGCCAGGTCCGTGCGGTAGGCCTTGATCGTGTGTGGCGAAGCATTGCGCTCCTGCAGCGCGCGAATGAACTTCGCGACCGCTTTCTCCACGATGGTTGCGCCCGCTTTGGTCATGCGCTTTTCTTCTTGCCGCGTGGATGATGTTGTTTGTGCACCTGGTTCAAGCGGTCAAGGGCAAGGTGCGTGTACACCTGTGTGGTGGAAATGTCGGCGTGACCCAGGATTGTCTGCACCGTGCGCAGGTCGGCGCCGTTTTCCACCATGTGTGTCGCGCAACTGTGACGCAGCATGTGCGGGCTGGCGTGCCGCGACTGCGCCGATGCCGCGTTCACCATCTGCCACACCCGCTGGCGGGTGATCCCCCGCGCTCCGCGGGCGATGAACAGAACCGGCGACGACTTCCCTGCCGCCAGCACGGTACGCGCGCCTCGCAGATATTCTTGAACAATGTCCTGTGCAGCCCGTCCCAACGGCACGATGCGTTCCTTGTCCCCCTTGCCGTGCACCAGCACGTATCCCAGTTCAAGCTTCAGGTCCTCAAGTTTCAGGTTAACGACCTCCGAAACGCGCAGCGCACCCGCATAGAACACTTCCAGCATCGCGCGATCGCGCGATGCCAGCGCCTGAGACAAACAATTGTCCTTTACCCGAGGTGGTCCTTGCAGAACACTCTCGACCTCGTCGCTCGCCAGTGACTTGGGAAGAACTTTCCATTGCCGCGGTGTGTCGATGTTCAACGTGGGATCGGCCGTGATATAGCGATCAAGCAGCAGGTACTTGTAGAGATGACGCAACGCCGAAAGTTTGCGCGCCACGCTACGCCCGTCGACTCCGTTGCTCAGCAGTGCGTTGAGGAAGTCGCGCACTTCCTGCCGCCGGGCGTCTTTCAATCCCCGCTTGCGCTTCAGCAGGAACTCCGAATATTGCTCCAGGTCAGAGCGATAGGCCGAAACGCTGAGCGGAGCCAACCCTTTCTCGACTTTCAGGTAGTCGAGAAAAGAGTTCAACAACCGCAGATTGGGGTCGGCACTCTGCACGAGTTCAGTATGGAATGGGCGACGCGACGCGGGAATAGCGACTCTGATACGCACCGCCCCGGATGGAATAGGCAGGCGGAGAGCCTGAAATCGATTCACTCCAAAGGAGAATGGGTGAGAACTAAAATCTGAGGGTTGGGAGCAATGTCCCAACCCTCGTTACTTTACTCGCCGCCACAGTAAAGGCGGCTAACGCTTCTTAGCCTTCTTCGCCGGAGCTTTCTTGGCTGCCTTCTTCGCTGGAGCAGCTTTCTTCGCAGCCGGCTTTGCCACTTTCACCGGTCTCTTCGCCGCTTTGGCTGGCACGGTCTTCCTGGCAACTTTCTTTTCGGCAGGCGCTGCTTTCTTTTCCACCTTGGTTGCAGCTTTCTTCCCGGCTTTGGCCGGCGACGACTTCGCAGCCGCCGCGTGCTTCACTTCCGGTTTCGCCGCTTCGGCAACTGGCTGCGCCGGAGCTTCCGCTGGCGCCGCCGCAGGTGCCGCTGCGCCCTTCGGCTTGCGGCCACGCTTCGCCGGGACAGGTGCCGCTCCATCCGGCGGAGCAGCAGCAACTGCCTTGCCGCGCCCGCGCTTTGGCGCCGGTGGCGGAGGCGGTGGAGGCGGCTCATACGGCTTCAGGAAATTGACAATTTCTGTGTGCGACCGCAGCTTGCCATCGAGCAGCAGCAGGAACGCCTTTTCCATCAGCTCGGGATACTCCGGCAGCAGCGGCGTAATGCGCATCTCCGCCATCTCGGGGAACGGCAACTTCTCTTTGACCTGCCGCCACTTTCCGAAGAAATTCTTGATCTTCTGATCGACTGCCTGCTGGCGGGTGGTCAGCGTAAGAAACAGAATATTTTCCGGCGCTGCCTGCGTCAGGATCTTCCACGCACCGGAAGTCGTGCCGGCTTCCTTGCCGGTCAGCTTCTTGGCCAGATCGTGTGCTGCGCTCTCCAGGTGCTTCCACTTGTCCACGAAGTCGCGCCGCGGAATCATGCGCTGAATATCGGAAATGTCCTTATCGCCCATCTTCTTCGTCAGGAAGTACATGGCGATAGGCCCGGTCTCGACCTGATAGCCTAGCTCGTTCATCTGCTGGCGAACCTTGACCACCTGGCCGACGTCGCTGGCCTCGATCTTGGCCATCGTCCAATGCGGATGCAGCAGCTTGAGCCAGCCTTCTTTGTCGAGCGCGCGCATGATGTGCACGGGATCATCCTCGTGCGCCACCTGCTCCAGCTCGTAGCCGATCATCCGCTTGCTGAGGTACTCGATGTAATTGTTCTCTTTGGCGGCGTCGTAACGCGCCTGTGTACGCTCTTCCAGCGGCCAATGGAACCGTGCACTGAGCCGCGTGGCACGAATCAGGCGGACGGGCTCTTCCAGAAATGCGTAGTTGTGCAAAATTCGCAGAACCTTAGCTTCGATGTCGGCGATGCCGTTAAACGGGTCGAGCAACAGCCCCCGCGAGCCGGGATTCAACGAAAGCGCCATGGCGTTGACGGTAAAGTCGCGACGGCGCAGGTCTTCGTTGATAGTGGCTGGGGTGATCGCAGGCGGCTTGCCCGGGTTTGTCATAGACCTCGGAGCGCGTCATGTTGAGCTCGGCGCGGACGTTTCCCGGCATCAGCAGCTGCAGCACCCGCAGATCCTCGTCGACGCCCTGCACCGAAATGCCGGCTTTCTCCAATTCTTTCTGCAACTTAAGGGGGTTTCCCTGGATGCTGAGGTCGATATCGTGAATGGGAAATCCGGTGATGAGGTCGCGAATGGTGCCGCCGGTGAGATACAGATTCAAGCCGGCGCGGCGGGCAATTTCTTGTACCAGGTTCACACCACTTTGCTGATCCGGTGTGAGCCGGGTTTCCATGCTATAGATGTAGTCTGCCATCTAAATGTATGACTCTAAAAGGTAAAACCCGAAGATGAACGGATCCGGAGGAAAACGTTTCGACCGTCAACCCGACCCCGTGCTCCTCGCCACTGGGGTGGGCGCACTCCACATCTTAACTGCCAGCGAGTCGCTGTGGAAATCTGCAACTCGCTCTTAAGACAGAACTTAAGGAAGGTCTGCACCTAGGGCGCTGCAATGCGAACAATAACACAAGGTTGACGATTTGGCTACAGAGTAGCTTCTGAGGGGCACATTTTCAGCAAAAGTGCGACAATCGGGCTTAGGCTCAGCCGATCCGCCAAACCAGCTATGGCCACGACCCACAAAAAGGTCATCGTCCGCAAGATGGACCGCGACACCGTCAATGGCTACGTCAGCAATGCCTTCGTCACCGAGGGCAAGCTTGAGTTGATGAACACCGCCGGCAACGTCGTGACCATGGACCTGCGCGACATCAAGGGTGTCTACTTTGTGCGCGAATTCGGCGACACCGAATCGCTGACCCGAAAGACCTTTACTTCGCGGCCACGAGTGGAAGGACTGTGGGTGCGACTGCGCTTTCGCGACAACGAAGTCATCGAGGGCATGATGCCCAACGATCTGCTGCAGGAAGGCGGCGAAGGATTCTCCATCATTCCGCCGGACGCACAGTCGAATACGCAGCGAATCTTTGTGCCGCGCTCGGCGCTGGCGGAGATGACCGTGATCGGCGTGATCGGCGAGAAATCCGGCAGACGCGGCCGCCGCCCGGAGGACACCCGCCAGGTGCCGATGTTTCAGTGAGCATCAACGTTGGGTCGGGCCTGAGCGTGCCAGGCATTCCAATTCTCAGGGCGTGACCGGGCGCAATTCTGTTTTGAGTTCGAGAGCTTGTATCAGAGCACGACTTCAGTCGTGCCGAGACGTGGAAGAGCGGCTTCAGCCCCTGCGCGGCGAAAGCCGAGGTTTTCTTGTGCATTGCGAGGTGGCATCGGCCGAAGGGATCGTGCTCTGATACAAATCGCGCAAGTACTTTCACACTCGATTTCATTCCTATGAAACTTTCCGACATCGCCTCCGCCCTGGGTGCCTCGCTGGAAAATGCGGACGGTAACACCGAAATCACGGGCGTCGCCGGCATCGAAGAGGCTGCTGCCGGGCACATTACCTTCGTCGCCAATCCCAAGTACGCTGCCATGGCCAAGACAACGCCGGCGTCGGCCGTCATCGTTTCCGAGGACTTCCCTGCCATCCCCAGCGGCATGTTGCGCAGCAAGAAATCCATACCTGGCCTTCGCCCGCGCCATCAACCTGTTTTACAAGACTCCGGCGTACGCCGCCGGCATCCATCCCACAGCAGTCATCGCTCCGACGGCGAAGGTCGGCAAGAACGCCCACATTGGCGCCTACGTCGTGATCGACGACGATGTCGTAATCGGCGACAACGCAGTTCTGCTACCGCACGTCGTCATCTATCGCGGAGTGCGCATCGGCAACAACTTCTTCGCCCACGCCCACGCGGTGGTACGCGAGTTCTGCACGCTGGGCGACAACGTCGTTCTGCAGAATGGCGTCATCGTCGGCTGCGACGGCTTCGGCTTTGCGCGCGACGGCGACCATTGGGAGAAGATCACGCAATCCGGTCCGACGGTTCTGGAAGACAACGTCGAGGTGCAGGCCAACTCCTGCATCGACCGCGCCAGCATTGGCGAAACCCGCATCGGCACGAGGCGCGAAAGTCGATAACCTGGTACAGGTGGGCCACGGCTCCGCCGTTGGCGAGAACACGCTGCTGTGCTCGCAAGTCGGCCTGGCGGGCTCGACCGTAGTCGGCAAGAACGTGATCCTCGCCGGACAAGTCGGCGTCGCCGGACACTGCAACATCGGCGATGGCGTCATTGTCACCGCCCAGAGCGGCACGCACGGCGATATTCCAGCCGGCTCCATGGTCAGCGGCTCGCCTGCGTTCGATCACAAACAATGGTTGCGTGCCGTGGGCATCTTCAGTAAGCTTCCGGAACTTGCGAAAGCCGTGCGCGCCAAGCAGCCGGGCGGCGGCAAACCTGCGAAAAACGATCCTTGAGGCCCGGAAAATTACGAGTTCGAGCTATACATTTCGCCCGGCAGTCGCATCAAATTTAAGTTACCCGCGCAACCCAGAGCTGCTTCTAATTGCTTAATGAGCGAAGAAGTCTCCAATCCGCCGTCAACGGCAACCCTGGGTCCGCAGGTTGTACCCGACAAACCGATTCGCGTGTTGCTGCTGGATGACCGCGAAGAAAACCTGGTGCTGCGCTCAGCCATCCTGCGCCAGAAGGGCTACTCCGTGGTGACTTCCAGTTCGATCGAGGAAGCCGAGTCGAAGATCCAGGCATCGACATTGCCGTGCTGGATTATCATCTGGGCGCAGGCAAGTTTGGAACCGACGTAGCCGAGACACTGCGCCGCAAGCGGCCGCAAGTGCCGATCATCATTTTGTCCGCAACGTTGGAGCGAAAGTTCGGCGGCATCGCCGACATGCATCTGCTGAAGGGCTACAGCTCCGTCGACGATCTGGTCAATGCGCTGCGCTCGTTCGAGGCAAAAAAGCGCGGACGCCCCGTGGTGGTGGACGCGCGCGATTTTTACTACTCGCGTATCTCGATGGCGATGGGCGACGACATCGTGCTGGAGATTCTGGATCGCGACGGCAACTGGCAGTTCGTCAACGACTACTTCGCTTCCATGAACGGCCACAAGCGCGCCTGGTTCGCCGGCAAGAATCTGTTCGAACAGTTTCCTCAGACTGGGTGACGAGTGGCGCGAGATCCTGCGCACCGTCGCCGACACGCGCGAAACCTACATCGATCGCCGCGGATTTCGCGGCGCCTCGCACCTTCCGCAGGAGAGCCCGCACTGGACGTGGAATGTTCTGATCTTCCCCATCAAGCTACACGACGATCAGGACGGCGCAGTGCTAACCGCCAGACTCATCGAGAAAAAGTAGCGCGTTGATCGGTACGTCGAGGAATGTGCACCCATTAGCGCGGGTAGGTTTGGCTCTGCGGGCGGCATTTACGTCATCCCATTTCGTCATTGTCGTCTTGAGCGCCGTTCCTTTAAGCCAGGCTGGAATCCAAGAGGCTTCGAAGCCTCCTTTCGTTCGTAGGACGGGACTCCCGAACAAGGCCAGCCGTGCTCGGTCAGCAACCCGAATTCGGAGGCGGGATTCTCATCAATCCGCCTCCGGAATTCTGGCTGCCACTAGCTCGTGCGCCCGCCGTACCTGCTATGCGTGTTTTCTGCGCCGCAGGACAACCACCCCCAGCAGGACCGCAGCCAGCACTGCGGCGACAACGCGAATCAACGTAATGGTATCCATTGCTCTCCTCCTCCTTGCTCATCAAACGCCACTTCGGTTACTTGAATATGCCTTGCAAATTTTTGGATATCAGGATGATTGCCGGCCCCAGCAACACGATGAAGATGCTGGGAAAGATGAACAACACCAAGGGGAAAATCAGTTTGATGGTCGTTTTCGCGGCCAGTTCCTCGGCCTGTTGCCGCCGCTTCTGCCGCACCCCGTCGGCAAACACGCGCAGCGCCCGCACCAGCGGCGTACCAAAACGATCGGTCTGGGCCAGCATGTGGACAAAGCTTCTAACTGTGTCTACGTCGGTCCTCTCGGCCATGCTCTGCCACGCGTCGATGCGCTGCTTACCCGCGCGTTGCTCGAAGTTGATTTGAGTGAATTCCTCGGAAATCTCTGGTTGGCTAAGCGCCAGCTCTTGCCCGGCGCGCAGCAGCGCCTGATCGACTCCTAAACCTGCATCCACACAGACCACCATCAGGTCCAGCGCATCCGGCAGCCCTAGTCGAATGTTCTCCCGGCGCGCTCGGGCGCGGTGATTGACCCAGGTATCAGGCGCGAGGTAGGCGAGCGCCATGAAAGCGATGATCCAAAAGATCGTGTTCTCAGGCATGAAGGTTCCAGCCAGAACAGCCAGGACAGGGCCAATCAGCCGGATGGCAAAATAGGTGTCGACCGCGGTGGCGTTCCGCATTCCGGCGGCAATTAACTTCTGGCGGAGTCGTTCGTCCTGCTCGAGCCCCAGCCGCGTCCGCACAAAACGCACAACGCTCAGGAAGGTCCGCGACACGCGATTCCCTCTCTCCGCCGTTTTCACCTCCAGGCGAAGTGGCGACCGCGTAACTTCCATCAACCGTTTGCTCTCCTCCGAAGAGCGCATCGCCAGGTACACGGGAATCACCGCCAGGGCGGAAAACACCATCAACATCACGCTGATCACAAGCATAGGGCCCGGCGCGTTCATACCCTCACATCCACAATCTTTCGGATGGCCAACGCTCCCACGACCATCAGGACCAGTCCGGTGTAGACCAATTTACGGCCCGTGGGGTCTTCGAGCAGCACCCGGGTGTAGCCACGATTTGCCATGCTCAGCAGGAAGAACATCGCCACGGGAAGGATGGAGAGAATCCATCCAGTCAGCCGGCCCTGGGCGGTGTAGATTCGAATCTCGCCCTGGATTCGCAGGCGTTCGCGGATCACGACAGTAGTTCGATCCAGAACCTCGACCAGATTTCCTCCCGTTTCTCTCTGCAGCAGCATCGCCGTCACCACAAATCCGAGCTCCGGCAGAGGTATCCTCTGGGCCAGTTGCAATAATGCGTCGCGTGCCGGCAGGCCGAAATTCTGCTGCCGATAGACTTCGCGAAACTCCGCGCGTACCGGGTCCGGACACTCTTCTCCCACAATCTCGATAGCCGCAGTCAGCGAATGACCGGCGCGCAAGGCGCGGCTCATCAGATCGATGGCCTCGGGCAAGTGTCGGCTGAATTCCCGCAGCCGGCGCTTCTTCTGAAAGCGCAGCACCAGGAAGGGTGTTGTAGCGAGAATGATCGCCGGCAAGAAAGGCAGCCAAAGGCCCGGCAACTCGTAACATCCGATCGCGTATCCACCAAAGGCGAGAACGAGCGTTCCGCCCAAAATCTTTGGGACGCTCCACGGGCTTTCAGCCTGCTCGATCAGCAATTGCATCCGATGAGCAAGCCGGAAGCGTTGCAGCAAGCTGTCGAAAAACGCAATCTGGCTGAGCCGCGTGAGCTTGATGAGCGGTGTCCCTTCCTCGGTGGGCGCGGGGCCTGCCTCTGCGGTATCGCGAAACTTGCTAATGCGCTCTTCGATGGTGCGCTCCGACGCGGTCGGCCGAATGACGAGGAAGATAACCGCGAAGGTAAGCAGCAGGACCGCAACGAAGATCAGGACGTTCAGGAACATGGCGCGCTCCTCAGATATCCTCCGACAAGCTCAACAAGCTGGTGTCCAGCGACAAGCCGGCCGCTTGCAGCTTCTCGGCAAACTTGGGGACGATGCCGGTCGCATAAAACCGTCCCAGCACCTTTCCATGAGGTCCTAGTCCGCGCTTCTGAAACAGGAAGATGTCCTGCATACTGACTACCTGCTCGCTGGTGCCGGTGATTTCCGATATGTGGGTCACCCGCCGCGAGCCGTCGCTCATGCGCGAGACCTGCACGATGATCTGAATGGCGGCGGCAATTTGTTGCCGCATAGCTCCCTCTGGCAGGTTCAGGTTAGCCATGAGCGACATAGTCTCAATGCGCGCAATGGCATCGCGTGGGCTGTTGGCGTGCACCGTAGTGATGGAGCCGTCGTGGCCGGTATTCATCGCCTGCAGCATGTCCAGGGCTTCCTCGCCGCGCACCTCGCCAACGATGATGCGGTCCGGCCGCATACGTAAAGCGTTGATCAACAGCTCGCGCTGGCGCACCCCGCCTTTGCCTTCGATGTTCGGCGGGCGACACTCCAGCCTCACCACGTGCCGCTGCTTCAGCCGCAGTTCGGCAGAATCTTCGATGGTGACAATGCGTTCGCGCGGCGAGATGAAACCCGATAGCACGTTGAGCAGGGTTGTTTTCCCTGCTCCAGTGCCTCCGGAGACTACGACATTCAGCCTCGCCTTTACGGCGTTCTCCAGCACACCCATCATTCCCGGGGTCAGTTCGCGATAGGAGAGCAGGTCCTGGCAGTCAGCGGGTCAGTGCCGAAGCGGCGGATCGAGAGGATCGGGCCATCGATGGCCAGCGGCGGAATGATTGCATTTACGCGCGAGCCGTCCTTGAGCCGTGCGTCCACCATGGGCGACGATTCGTCGACGCGGCGGCCGACCTCGGAGACAATTTTCTCGATAATGTGCATCAGGTGGTGGTTGTCCTTGAAGACGACGTTGGTCTCCTCCAGTACCCCGCCGCGCTCGACGTAAACCACATCCGCCGTATTCACCAGGATGTCGGTTACTGTCGGATCCTGCAGCAGTGGTTCGAGCGGTCCCAGGCCGAAGACCTCGTCCATCACTTCGTTGGCCAGACGGGTACGCTCGCTGGCGCTGAACGGCACGCCATGTTCGGAGACCAGTTGCAGGATGAGCCCCTGCAATTGCTGGCGGCCGCGTGTGTCCTGCATGTACAGCAGCTTTTCGAGGTCGGCCTTGTCGATCAGCTCGCGATGGACCGCCGACTTCACCTCCTGCTGGGCGCGCGCCAACAAAGGATTACTGGCGCGGCTTGCATCCAGCGGCCGCATCGATCCTCGGGCATATACCAACGCCGCTTCAGCCACAGATCCTCCCTATTTCAGCCATGCTGGAACTCTTCGCGTCAACTCCAAAACGCGAACCTCCTCTTCGGCTCCGACGTTTCCTGCTCCTCATCCGGGACCAGGGCGGCCGCCCACTTTTTCATCTGGATCGCGAAATCCGCTCTTTCGGTCAGGCAGTACGGGGCTGCCGGTGTTCATGGCGCGGATGAGGTCCGACGGACGCATTGGGGATGGTGATCGCAATCGGCTGACGGATCGCCTTCTCGATCTGCTCCTGACTGAGCGCTCCTGCCGACGAATAGCGGTTGATCACAACCTTCATCTTGTCGGGCGGCACGTTGCTCTGCAAGAAACGGTCGATGCAGCGCGACAGATCACGCAACGCCGGCAACATCCGGCGTCGCGATCAGGTAGAGTTCGTCACAGCAATCGATCGTCGCCAGGCTGAGGTTATGCACCCCGTGGGGACAGTCGATGACGACGAACTCGTAGTTCTGACCCAGAAAACGGATAGCACGCTGGATATCGTCCAGGGAAACGTTGGCGGAATCGTCGAAGCAGTCCGGGCGAGGGCAAAATGTCCAGACAGCTGGAATGATGAATCACGAAGCCCTGCAGCAGAGTTTCGTCCAGCCTGGCGATGTTCTGCACCAACTCGTAGAAGTGATAGTTAGCTTCATCCTCTCCCAGGTAAAGCGATACGTGGCCGAGCCGGCGATGTTCGTCGAGAATCAGCGTCTTCTTGCCATATTGCTTGACCAGGAAGCAGCCAAGGTGGACGGCGAGGGTAGTCGCGCCTGCCCCGCCGCGTGCACCCAGCAGCGCCAGAATGTGGCCCATCGGTTTCGGAGATGGCGGTTTCTGCACGCTCAGTCGCGTCCGCACGCGATTCAACGCTTCGGCCAGCTGTTCGATGGCCACCGGCTGGCTGAGATACTCGCCGCAACCGGCTCGCATCGCCTCCAGGATGAAGGCTGGATCGGACTTGCCGCATATCGCGATTAGGTTGCCGCGGCCATGCAGGATCTGCTGGATAGCATTGGACGCCTCAACTGCCGCTGCACGGTCGCGATCGAAACCTATGACCCATACCGGGACCTCCGCGCGCTGCATCTTCTGCAGGAGCAGAGGATCGCTTTTGTAACGCGAGTACTCTTCCAGCTCGCCCGCGAAGGTCCCGTTCTTGCGAATGACCGCCTGTTTCACGGCCTCGGCGGTCTCCCGGTCGACGCATAACGTGGCAGCACATAGACCCGCTGCGCTGTTCGGCGATTGCCCGCTTCTCACTTTGCACTTCCCGATCTCCGTTGGCGCCACAAGGACCCACTCCTTAGTTCTTCGGCAGATTCCTGGTCAAACATCTGCTGCTGGAGAAACGGCACCGCCGTTGCTGGGGTCGAGGGCGGCGGCGAGGTCCCATTCAGAGTGTCGATGATTTTGGGGGTGACGATCACGATGAGTTCCATCGTGGACCGGTTCAGGTTCTTCGAGCGAAACAGCTGCCCCAGGATGGGGATGTCGGCAATACCAGGAACCTTGCTGAGGTTGTCGGTGGTGCGATTGTCGAGGATGCCGGAAATACCGAAGCTTTCGCCGTCTTTCAACTCGACCTCCGTCTCGGCCCGGCGCGTGGACAGGGCCGGCAAAACGTATCCCGCGATGACCACCTGGTTGGTGTAATCGAGCGCGCTGACCTCCGGCGCCACCTTGAGTCGAATCGTCCCATCAGAGTTCACAAAAGGAGTGAACTCGAGCTTCACGCCGTAGGGCTGGAACTGAACTGTAACCGTGGGCACGCTGCCCGCCCCGCCCGGCTGCACGATGGGATAGGGAAATTGTCCGCCGGCTAGAAAGCGCGCCGTCCTACCATGAATGGTGGTCAGGTTCGGCTCAGCCAGTATCTGCAGAATGCCTTTGTTCTGAAGGTCACGGATGGTGGCACCTAGTCCGTGCCCAAAGTTGAAGTAAAACAGGTTGAGGAAATCGCTGATCACGGCTGTGTTCGAGCCGTTCTGAGTGTTGTAGCTGGGCGGGCTGAACTGTCCGGTCGTGATCGCACCGCTGTTTTGCCCGAGGCTGAAGAGGTTGATACCGAACTCGGTCAATTTCGACCGGTCGATTTCGGCGATGCGCACTTGCAGCTGAACTTGCGGCAGGTGGCGCGGATCGACAACCAGCGAGTTAACGACATCCTTGGAATAGATCGCCGCCAGCCGGGCCGCCTCATCCGAAGCCGCATCACTATCCACTACTCCGCTGAGATGTATTTTGCCCTCCTGCGCCTCTACGTCGACCTGGTCGCCGGGCAAAGCCTGCGCCACAGAATCGCGCAAGCCGGCCACGTCCACATCGGCCAGTACGGTGTACATCCTGGGCTCTCCGCTGACTGCTCCATAGCACCAGGCTGCTGGTCCCCGCGGCCTTGGCGCTGATGACCACTTCGAATTGGCTGGCAGTCATCGCATCCAGCACCGGCGGGTTGCTGACATAAACCCGGCGCAACTTCTCCGCCGAATTCAGGAACAACGACCGACCAACAATCAGATGGAGCGTCAAGGCGACCTGGCCGGTTGAGGGCGATACGCCATTGCCATTGAGTCGGCCGCCGCGACTCCCGACCTAGCGCCAGCGGCGCCAGATGCTGCTGCGATGGCAGTTGCCGTCGTACCTCCAGGCGAAAGCCGGCCGGCGCGGCGGCATGACATCGGCGCAGCCGCGGTGCCTGCAGTCGCGAGTTGCCGTCGCCGGCGCATCTTGCGCCCATGCGACAGCCCGCCAGCAGCGCCACTAGCAGTTAAAGCCGAAACGATTGTTTAGGCAGAGGGGATTTCATCACGTCACTCGAAGCTCTTGGTCGAACGTTTCTCGCCCAGGATCGTTTCGACGGTGTCCGCTTCTTTCATCGGCAAATGCCGGCGGGGCGTTACCGTGGTCGCGCAGCAAGCGGCTGGAGCCCACCAATTGCGCCACCTGAACGGGCGTAACCGGAACGCGAGTATGGTCGCCGCCATTGCGCAGGACAAACTGGATGCTGCCCTGGCGACTGGCCAGCACCAGCTTCTGCGAATCCTCGGGAGTCAGCAGCAGCGTGACCACATTGACGGTTTCGGGTTTGCCCTGCGGATCGGGCTCGAGTTTCTGTCCGATCGTCAGAACCTCCACGTCCTGCAGCACGATCTGGGTCGCGGGCGAGGGCAGGCCATCAGCACGAAACGTCACCAGCACGTCCACGTGCGATCCCGGAAACAGAAATCCGGCAACCCCGACGATCTCGTCCGACTTCACCGCGGTGGCGCGCATGCCATCAGGAATCTTGGTTGTTAAGCCGATACCCGAGCCGGGCGCAGCAAGATATCCCTCCGACGATGGGCTGCGACGCCGCTATGGGATAGATCACCGCCCGCCCCAGCCACGATCGCCGGTCTTAGTAAACGCATGGGCAAGCGATCGACGTTGGCCAATCCACCAGCGTCAAGGTCTTCCGGCTTTAATACATCTCCGGCCTGCACCGCTGCGCTTCGTCGCAACATAGACGTTCGACATTGGACTGCGGCAGCTCCGTGGCCGGCAAGTTTTCGGCTGATAAAGAAGGTGGCGCCGCCCGACAGCAGCAACGCCAGTAGTAGAGCGACCAACAAGCGACGGGAGTTCATGGGTCATCTCAAATCACTGCGACGCTACAGGCTGGGTGTCAGCGCTTCCGGAAGCGGCGGCAATCTGGCAACCACTTCCGGCGCTGTACCGCTTGTCACCCGCCCTCGAGGTCAACCGACACTCGATTCTGTTTCTCCTGCTCCGCCAGCCCCCGGGCGACGTTGCCGGCCGGCAAGAGTCGCATCGGCCTTATGCCACCGCGCTGCTCAGTTTGCTTCCCACCGCGCTGAAAGCATTGCTCACGTTGTTGGCCAAACTGCTCATCGCGGCTACAGCAGCCAAACCGATGACTGCCGCCACCAGCGCATACTCGATCAGGTCCTGACCGGATTCTTCCCGCAGAAGATTGCGAAGCGCTCGTACGTTCATGTGTACCTTCCTCCCTGCAATGCCGCGAAACAGACTCTCTGCCCGCAGGCTTCGTGTGCCTACTCAGTACTCTCGGTAGTTCCTATCGGCAGCTGAAGGCAGAAACAGCAGTAGGGTTTTGCCAAGCTGACGCGCAAACTGGAACGAGCGACCAAAACGGAAATGTCACGAGGCGCAGCTGTCCATTCGCTGGCATGTGTTTCGCTGCACATCGGCATGTGATTCACCGCACGGCACAGCGCCGGGTATCCGCGCTACTCTGGATATGGTCTTTATGCCAGCAAATGCCGGCTTTAGGGAGGTTGTATGTTTCAGAAATGGACGATCGCGCGCTCACCGCCATGGTGCTGGTGTTTTCCTGCACGGTGATCATGGCCACCACCAATACCATGGGCATTGCCGAAAAGCAGACGATCAACTTCACCGCACCCACGATCGTTGGCTCTACCGTTCTACCCGCAGGACGCTACAACGTCACTCATCAGATGAACGGTCAGTCGCACGTTATGATCTTCAAAAAGATTGGTGGGAAACGTCCGAAGCGCAGACGAATTGCAATCTGGTTCCATTGAAGGAGAAAGCATCAAACACCGAGCAACAGTACTCAACCAATGCCAAGGACCAGCACATCCTGCAGAGAATCACCTTTCAAGGCGACAAAGCAACCCACGTTTTGGCTCAGTAATCGCGGCAGAATGTCGCTCTTGTGACAGCGGCGGCCCCAAGCCGCCCGCTGCATGTTTTCCCAGTGAATGGCCTAAGACTCAAGCTGGAACAAGCCGGCCACAATGGCAGCGAATTCCTCGTTGCCGACCAGGCTGCCCTTGGCAATTGCCGGCTCGCTTCACTTCCTGAAGAACAAGCCGCGCGTTGCGACTCCGGCACGTCGATGCCAAGCTCTTCGGCTTTCAGGCGAATGCTATCCAGCCCGCTCTTCTTACCCAGAACAATTCCTCGCGGTAGCTCCCACCAGTTCGGCCGAGTAGGGTTCAATGGCCTCGGGAATGTGAAACTGGCTGGCGACCGCGCCGCTTTCGCGCAGAAACAGGTTTTCGCCAATGAGAGGCTTCCAGCCCTCCAGTTCGTACCCTCCTGCATGGCGGACAAACTCCGAGACCTTGCGAATACGTTCCAGGTTCATTGCAACGGGAACATCGTAGAGACACCGCAGCGCCAGAGCCACTTCGGCGATGTCGGCATTGCCGGCACGTTCGCCCATGCCATTGATCGTGCCTTGAATCCAGTCGGCGCCCCCACGCACCGCCGCAATAGCGATCGCTGTACCAAGGCCGAAATCGTTGTGACCATGCCAGTGAATCGGAATGCTGTTGCCGGTCCAATCGCGTGCCCATCGCACAAGAAATTCGGCCGACTCAGGCGTGCAAACGCCGATGGTGTCGACCAGCACAATCTCCTTGGCACCGGCGTCGATCGCCGCAGAGTAAATCTCGCGCAGGAATCCGAGATCAGCGCGGCTGCCGTCCACACCGAAAAACGCTACGCGAATCCCGTTCTGGCTCGCATAGCCGACAGCATCTGTAGCGCGGCGAACGGCTTCTTCTCGTGAAATTCCGTAAGCCTTAAGCTTGATCTCGCTGGTTGGAACTTCGATGACAGCCGCCTGCAAACCGAGACGAACCAGTTCCTCCACATCGCCGCGGGTGGCGCGCGCAAATCCCCATACCTCCGAGTGCTTCAAACCTGCTTTCAAAATGAGGGAAATCGCTTCGCCATCCTCCGCGGACACCTTGGGAAACCCCGCTTCGATCCGGCCGACGCCAAGTCCATCCAGCTTTTTCGCGATCTCCAGCTTCTGCTGCGGGCTGAAAATCACGCCGACCGTCTGCTCGCCGTCGCGCAGAGTGGTGTCGTAAAAGCGAATGGTTCGCGAGCGGTCGAAAGTCAGGGCGAATGTCGGGCCGCGAATTCAGTTCGCTCGTCCACACCTTGCCGGCAAGATCGCTCATCGTCGCGACCTCTTGCTTTTCCGCCTTGCCGGCAGGCTTCTCTCCATAAGCCTGCTCCCACGAGATCACCGGATTGCGCAGCACGCCGATTTGCTCGATCTCGCATTCCATCACATCGCCCGGCTTCAAGAACCACGCTTTGGGATCGGCGCTGAAGGCCGCGACACCGGAAACCGTGCCGGTCGACACGACATCTCCTGCGCTGTAGCCCATGGCGGAATAGTGCGCGAGGATCTCCGGTATGGTGACCGACATCTTGCTGCTGTGCGAGCGCTGGCGCGATTCACCGTTGACCCGCAGCTCCATCGCCAGATTGTGCGGATCTTTGATTTCGTCCGCGGTCACGATGTGCGGCCCCAGCGGGCAGAACGAATCGATCCCCTTGCAGAAGCTGAAGACGCCTGACTTCATCTCATTGCGCTGGATATCGCGCGCCGTGATGTCGTTGAAGATCACGAAGCCGCCGACGTATTGCTTCAGCCTCTTTCGCCGTGAAGTGCTTCCTGCTTTCTTCAGGACGATCGCAAGTTCGAGTTCGTAATCAAGTTCTTCGGTAAGGTGGGGCGGAAAGATGACGGGCTCGTCCGGGCCGATGATGGCATCCACATTCTGGAAGAACATGATCCACGGCAACACGGGATGAGAGAAGCCGGCCTTCTCTGCCTCGTGATGATGCTCCCGGAAATTTCCCGCAGTATGGAAGAACTTTTTGGGGATGATTGGCGCTTTAAGCTGAACATCCTCACGGCGATATAAGACCGGCTCACCATCAGCGCCTGCATCCGGCCTCTGCTGCTCGACATAGGCCAGTGCAGAGCGTGCGGCATCAAGGCTGCGATCGCCGCCTTCGAAGAGTGCTCGCATGTCAGAGGAGACGGAGGCCGCAGCAGCGACGTTCTTCCGTTCGCGCAGATGCAGGTTGTGACGCAGCGCTCAAGTCAACGATGCGTCCATCATTTGCAATTGCGCCGACATGCTGACGCGCGGATATGTCGAGAAAAGTAACCAGTCGCATAAGGAATGAAATCGTAAGAAAGGCAGCGTTGGTCCGCGCAGTTGAGTTTATTGGCGGGAGCGTCGGTTTCGCAAACCGATCAACGCTATTGCGGAGAGGGGCTGGCTTGCGGCGTATTCTGAGAGCCGACACCGTTCTGCTGCCCGAAGCCGCTATTTTGCTGACCGAAGCTGCTGTTCTGCTGACCGAACGGACTTTGATTCTGCTGTTGGCCGTTCATCTGACTGGCGGGAGTGCCAATCTGCGCTCCACCAATTGTCGTAGGTTGATAGGGCCCTTTCAGCAGGACGTTTTGCTGGTCCATCATCGGGTTATAAATGAACTGCCATTCGTTGTAAGTCTTCTTCTTGTTGTAAATGCGAATGGTTGGATCCTTGCTCATGCTGGCAACTCCGACGATCGCACCCCCGCCAAACGTCTGCCCATTGTTGGAGCCCGAGGCGGAAGAGCCGCCCGTCTGATTGCCATTCGTGCCACCGGCTTGGTTTGTTCCCGAGTTGCCCGACTGGTTGCTATTCTAGCCGAGACTGAAACCCTGACTGCTGCCCGTAGCATTGCCCCCAAAATTATTGCTTGATCCTTCGCCATTCGTGCCCCCCTGATCGGAATTCGAAGGAAACCCGCCCGAAACTCGCCCCGGGCCCCTGTTGCAGCTGAGCTGCTGCGACTGGAGCGACGACTTGCGAGACGCCGGTCGACGATGCGGAGTTGGAGAACGGCGATGAGCCAGGCGCACCGTTTCCACCCAGTGTGCCCATAGGCAGCGGCCGTGTTCCCGGTGCCGAAGAGTTAATCAAACCCTGAATGTCGCCATAGTTCAGCAGCTTCCACTTGCCATCCTTGGTAAGCGGATCTTTGTACCGCTGGCGAAGATACTTGACCTGGCCTTTATCGAGATCATCTAGGCTGGCTGGATATCGGCCGTTCTTCTTGTAGAACTTCTTGATGGCGCGAGCGTACTGGGTGCCGCGATGAATCATCTCCTCTTCGCGATCGCGCTTGATCTGCTGCACGTAGCGCGGAGCAGCAACCGTAGCCGCAATCACCATCAGTGCCATCATCAGCATGATGGCCAGCAGCAAGTAACCGCCATCGCGCTGACGACGTCCCTGACCGCCGCGCGGCTGCTCGGTTGATCGCGTATTGGAGAGGTCTTTCATACTACTGCTAATCGCGGGTGCCCCACCCTCCTCGCCCGCTTTCGGCGAGAGGGGAATACATCATCCGGCGCCAAGTGGAATGGTTTCCGTGTGATTCGTCAGCACGTCTTGCACTTCCACCGAGCTCGTACCCACGTGAACAATTTTGTAGCGCCGGTCGACGATATCGCCTTCCTTCGCCAGGAAGATGTCTTCTCCCTTTAACAGGAAAACCTTCTTACCACCGTTCTTCGGGCCAGCGAATCCATAAAACTTCAAGCCGCTGGGAGGCGGTGGCGGCGGGGGTGGCGGAGTGTTGGCATCCTGTACCGGATTCTTAACCGGATCCGGAATAGGCGTCGGCGGGGGCGGCGCCTGCGAGCTGAAGATATTGCGCCCGTTGCCCTTGTACGTTATGTCTTCGCTGGACTTGAGGAGATCGAAGCGCAACGTGGGATCCAGAGAATGCGCTAACAGCGTGCGAGCAGGTTTCTTGGCCTTGTTCTTGGCTACGGTGGAGGCCGATGCCGCGGCGGTTTGCGCCGGCGCAGGTGCTTCCTCGCCTCCGCCCCAGAAGGCGTGAACCAGAAGAACGATCGCCACCAGCATCAGCACGCCGGCGATGATCGTCTTCTTTTTGTTTTCCGTTCCGAGCTTCACTACGAACTCGCTCCCGCACGCAGATACGTTTCCAGCTTCAGCTGCAATCGCACAATCCCCTGCTGTTCACCCAGTGCGATGCCATCGATGAGGAAGAACATCTTGTCGCGCTCCAGCGCATTGATGAACTTGACCTCCTGCAAATAGTCACCGGAGAGTGTGATCTCCATGTTCAGCCGGTGCAGGCCTTCGATGGGCGCATCTTTCTCGTCATACTTCACGCCGCTGAGGTGCACTCCGTTGTCCGCAGCGACTTTGCCTAAATCTTCCAGTACCGCCGAATACTGGGCCGGAAATCGGCCGTCATAAAATCCGGTGATGTCGGTCGAAGCCTTCGTCAGCTTTTTGTCCATACCGCGCGTAGGCAACACTTCCTGCTGCTTCGCGACCAGTTTCTGATGCAAACTCTGAAACTCACGCTGCCGTGCCTGCCGTGAACGGCCGGCCGGCGAAAACAAATATCCGACGCAGACCAGATCGAGGACGGCAAGCGCGATTACCCCCGGCATCAATTTCTTGCGAGTTTCGCGGATACTCGCCATCAGTGCCCCCTCAATCCTGGATTCGGCTGCTGGCTTTGCGCGGTCCGGACGCCGGGTGGCACGGCCTGTGGGGCCATCGCATTCGGGTTCGGCGCAGTGTTAGCAGGAACGCCAGCCTGGCGCGCCGGTGCAGCGGACTTCGGTGCCGCATCAGCAGCTTTTACTCCGGGAGCTTCGGCCGCTTCGTCTGCGTCTGGTCCAGCGGGCACATAAATGGCTGCGATATCGAATTGAATATCGCTGGATGCGCCGGACGTTTGCGCGCTTGTATTTCCCACAACAGTCTCGGCGACCACTTGCGCCTGCCGGAAGTGGCTGGATTTCTCCATGTGGCGTACCAGTTCGACCGCGCGATCGCGGGAGTCGGTGGCCACTACAATGTGCAGCACCAGGTCATTTGTCTTGGTGTACTCCGGCTTCATGGACACCACGTGCAGGTCGGCCGGCATGATCTTTTCCATTTCCGTGAAAATGCGCGTCCACGACAGAGCCTTGCGGGCAAACAGTTCGTTCAGGAAATCCGATTGATCGGCGATTTCCCGGTTTACCGGCTTATTCAGAATGCTGCGGGCCTGCGTCTCTTCGTGATCGAGTCCGTCGATCTGCTGCTGCACTTCGGCGATCTGGCGATTGATGCTCCGAGTGTGCGCTCGCTGATAAACGATGTAGCCGACCAGCAACACCGCCAGAATTCCCAGCGCAGCGATCGCCATGGTCATCCGGCGCTGGTATTCCTGAGCGACTTCATATGGCTGGCTCGCGAGATTGATCGCTACACGCATCAGGATGCCAGGGCCCCCGCCACACCGGCTAGGACTGCCCGGTTCGTATTGCCGGCCGCGCCTCCTGCACCGGCACTGGACACTAGCTCTTCGACTGGAATGTTGCCGGTAGCGCTCAGGGCCTCTTGCAAAGCCTGCGCCGACTGAACTCCGGTTACCAGTACCCGCTCGACGTTAACGCCATAGCGGTCCTCGAAATAAACCAGGGAGGTGTTGACGTCGTCCACGAGCGACTCACCCGTGACGGTCGAGCCTCCGTTATCCAACGAGCGATAGAGGAGCAACTGCTGCTGATCGACGATGGCAAATGTGGTAGTACCCCGTTCGACCTTGATCAGCATGGCCGGACGGGAAGCGTCCACCAGTCCCAAGGCGGCCAGCATGGAAGGCAGCACCGTACCTGGGTTGTATCCGGCCTCGCGCACCAGTGACTCGTATTCCTCCAGGACACTGTTCGGCGTAACCGCGGCCACCACTCGAATCTGGTCCTTGCTGCTCTGCCGGTCGTAGGAAAGCGACGCCTGATCGACATCAAATGGCAGGGACTTCTTCAGGCGAAAACGTACAACTGCGTCGGCATCCTGCTGCTTGTCGGGCAAAGTCTCAAAATCGAGCAGCATGACACGCGTGGTCGAATCGGGCAGGACGAGGCAGATATCGCGGGAACGGCCGGAAACCGCGACCAGCGAGTCCCGCAGTGCGGGAACAAGTTTGGCGCGGTCGGTAACATTCGCCTGTAGAAGCCCAGGGGTCAGCAAGCCGGGCGGCAGGGACGCTGTCGTCGCCGCCTCGAGGCTGCTTCCAGCTTCGGCTGCGCGCGCCGCGACAACACGTTCGGCGCTGATCTCGCAAGCGACGCGGGGACGGGAAATGTGATTGGTCGTTGTCACTGTTTGTTCGTAATCGTTGTCGACGTAATGTTGTTGTCATCCTGAGCGGCCAGCGCGCCAGCCGAAGGCGGCAAGCGTAGTCGAAGCACCTCTATAGCCGGTGGGTGTCCTTCGACTCGTCGCTACGCTCCTCGCTCAGGATGACACGTTTTCAAAAGTTACCTTCTCGCTGCATTAGCTGATAGCCGAGCGCCGATGACTGACGGCTGCCTTATCTTGTCGTCTCGATAAAGGTGACCTTATTGATTTCCTTCAACGTTGTCAGGCCACGTTTCACTCTATCAATTGCCGACTCGCGAAGGAAATGCATGCCTTCATCCTTCGCGGTGCGCCGGATCTCGCTACTCGGCTTCTTCGCCAAAATCATCTCGCGCACGTTGTCGGTCAGTTCCAGCAGCTCGTGAATGGCGGTTCGGCCACGAAACCCGGTACCCGCACACTCAATGCAGCCTTCTCCTTCGTAGAACGGAACATTCGCCCATTCTTTCGGATCGAGGCCGCTGGCCTCAAGCTCCTCGATGGAGTAGTGCACTTCTTTTTTGCAAAATTCACATATCAATCGCACCAGGCGCTGGGCCAGAATGCAGTTCAACGCCGAGACAAAGTTGTATGCCTCAACACCCATGTTGAGGAAACGCCCCAGCACATCGACCACGTTGTTAGCGTGGACGGTGGTGAACACCAGATGTCCGGTAAGCGCGGAGTTAATCGCGATCTGCGCCGTTTCGGTGTCGCGGATTTCGCCCACCATGATCTTGTCGGGATCGTGACGCAGAATCGAGCGCAGTCCGCGGGCGAAGGTCAGACCTTTCTTCTCGTTCACCGGAATCTGCGTGATACCGCGAATCTGATATTCGACCGGGTCTTCAATCGTGATCAGCTTGTCTTCGTCCGTTTTGATTTCGTTCAGCGCGGCGTACAGCGTAGTCGTCTTGCCGGAACCGGTCGGCCCGGTCACCAGCACCATCCCGTACGGCTCTTTAATGTAGCGGCGGAACTTTCTGAGGTCTTCGTCACCGAAGCCGACGACGTCGAGCGTCAGCTTGTGAAACTTCTCGCTCATCGACTCCTTGTCGAGCACGCGAAGCACAGCGTCTTCGCCGTGAATCGACGGCATAATCGAGACGCGGAAATCGATCGATCGGCCATTGAAGCGGACGCGGAAGCGGCCGTCCTGCGGCACGCGGCGCTCGGAGATGTCCAGCTCACTCATGACCTTGATACGCGAAATGATGGTGGAGTGATGCTCCTTGGCGATCGGCTGCATAGCCTGCTGGAGCACGCCGTCGATGCGGTACTTGATGACCACCGAGTCGTCGCGGGTCTCGATGTGAATATCACTGCAGCGCCGCTGCAAAGCGGTAAAGATTGTAGTGTCGACCAGACGGATAATCGGGCTGATGTCGGCTTCCGCCGTCAGCTTTTCGATAGAGATGGTCTCGTCGGAGTTCTCATCCTCGGCGATAACATCGAGTGCGAAGCCTTCGCTGGCTTCTTCCAGAACGCGCTGCGACTGCTCGGTCTTCTTCAGAATGTCGTTGATCTGGGTAAGGGTGGCAACCTTGGTCGCGATGCGCCGGCCCAGCAGCAGACCGATCTCGTCGATCATCATGAGCTGGCTGGGATCGGCCATGGCGATCACCATGCGACCGTCGGGTTTGTCCTCCAGCGGCACGAAGTTGTAACGGAACATCAAGTCGACCGGAACCTTGCGGAAGAGTTCGTGCTGGATGTGAAAGTTCTTGAGATCGATGAACTCGCAACGGTAACGGCGCGCCAGGTCCTGGCCCTGCTGGACCTCGTCCGCCGTCGCTAAACCACCGCCTACGAAAATCGCTTTAGGCTCTGACATGGAAATACCGCTTTTGCCTTTCGCTCTTCGCTTTCGCGAAGGCTCCTACGTTCTTAGCTGCTAGCTCCTAGCCTGCGTTGATCCTTGGAATGCGCTCCCGGTCTACGAGCAATGAGTCACGAGCAACGATCCACTCTCTGGCTACCAATCACTGCCCACTAGCCACTGCTTAATGCAGTCCGCCTGCACCGAGGCTGAAGATCGGCAGGTACAGCGAGATCAGCACAAACGCCACCACCACGCCCATAACAATCAGGATTACCGGCTCGATCAGCGCCATGGCTGTGGCCAATGCGTTCTGCACGTCCTCTTCGTAAAATTCAGAAATCGAGTTCAGCATCGCCGGAAGCGCGCCGGTGGACTCGCCGACTTCAATCATTTCTACCGACATCGACGGAAACACTTTGGTCTCTTCCAGGCTTTTCGCTAACCCCTGGCCTTCCCGAACGCCGCGTGTCGAGGCTATGATTCCCTGCGCCATCAGACGGCTTTGCATCGATTCGCCGGCCGTTTCCAAAGACGGCACCAATGACAATCCTCCCGATAACAACGTGGAAAGCATGCGGGCAAAAACTGCCACCTGATATTTGAGCCAGATGTCGCCGAGCATAGGTGTCTTGATCTTGATGCGATCCATCTGCGCCGAGCCACTCTCACTCTTCATCCAGCGCCACAGAAAAGAGCCAATCACGCCGAACACAACCAACAAATAGAGAAAGTAGTGTTTCGCGTTGACGCCAATGGCCAACATCACCGAAGTTACCGGCGGCAGTTCCGCGCCCAGGGTGTGATATAGGTTAGCGAACTGCGGGACGACAAAGGTGATGAGAAACGTCATCATCACGATCAGCATGGCAATCAGCAGCGCGGGGTAGACCAGCGACGAAATAAGCTTCTTGCGAAAGCTGACCGCCAGACGCTGAAACGCGATGTAGCGTCCTAGTACCTCCTCGAGGTTGCCGCTCTTCTCACCCGCCAGCAGGGTGGTCGTATAAACTTTGGGAAAAACCTTCTGCGCCACGAAGGCATCGGAGAGCAATTCGCCGCTGCGCACCCGGTCGCGCACGCTCTGCAGCACCGAGCGGAAGAACAGGTTCCTTTGGCGCTTGATCAGCAGCTCGAGCGACTGAATGATGGGCAGGCCGGCATGGATCAGAGTCACGAATTGCTGATTGAAGATGACGAACTGTTCCTGCTTTATCTTGCGGCGGCGACCGATTCCGATGTCGCCCGAGAGTATCCCTTTGGCCTTGATCGAATAGACGTAGAACCCCTGCTGCGAGAAGCGATCGCGAAGCTCCGCCTCGGAGCTGCCGCTCTCGGTCTGCTCCAGAACGCGGCCCCGCTCGTCGGCCATTTTGATCGTGTATTCGGCCATTTAGTGCGAGTGATCCTCAGGGAAAGGTGTTGACTACTAGTTTAACACTGGAGCTGTCGACTATCGGCGTCAGCTGTCGAGTGTTTCTGGTCGGCGATGGGCACGATGTCTTGCCATTCCGCAGCCGAAATCAGGAATCGCTGCCATGCATGCACCATCCGCAAATCGCTACGTCATCGGCGCTTGCATTTGAACACGATCCGCAAACATCCCAGCGCCATCGGCGCGAAGGATGATAGCCCCGCCCTTCAGGGCGGGGTCGGCTGCCCAAAGAGACTAGTCCCGTAGGGACGACAGACGGCGCGGAAGCTGTCGTACCTACGGCACTCAACACTCTCCTTATCAAATCCTTCTCAGCGCTAAAGCGCTGGGCTATCTTCTTCCGTCTCGCCTTGCGAGACTTGCTCTCCGACGTGAAGCCGCAACGAGACACGCAATTATCGATTTCCAATTTGCCTAAAACCAAAATCACACCAGATGTGAGCCATCCTGACAGAGTTCCAGATACGCGCAACGTCAGCACTCTCCGAACGGTGTGCGGTCCCTAGTTCTTAGCGGACGACTACTCCATGAACTCTGTTCCAGCCACGACCTCAACCCCGGGCGGCGGAACGAAGTGAAATTGCTGATCTGGTACTTGGACGTTTTCCTTCTGCTGATGAAAGCGAAATTCGGTCTGAGAGCCGTCGAGTTCCTCAACCACGATGCGGACGATGAGACCATCCGGCGCTACTTCAACCAGCGTCTGCTCTACGCGATCGCGCATGCCTTTCGGAACTCCCCTGAGGACAAGGTCGCCGGCATTCATCGGCTTTTGATCTGAGGCCAGCGACAGGCCATCCAGTTCCTTTTCCAACTTCGTCTTGCCCAGCAAATAGCGCAACGGAGAGCGCAGATCGTCTAACTGCTTGATCGAGGTACGCCGGGCCTGGCGTTCTCCAGGCACGTAGAACCACGCCGTGTGGCCGTCGGTGACAAACAGCTTGGAATGAGGCTGATCGTAGTCCCAGCGCATCTGTCCTGGTTTTTTCAGAACCAGAGTGCCGCTTTCCGTGCGCGACATGCCAGCGCCGGTGTAGGTTTCGACGAACTCGGCCTGCAGAGTGTGCATCGCGTTGTAACGCTGGTCGACCTTGTCCGCTAGGGCGTGAACATTCGTCTGGGCGGGCAGGCTCGCTGCCATTGCCAGAACGATTGCGGCCTTCGTGAACGTTATCCGAATTAGCATACAGAGACGAAGAGCGCTCCGGCATGGACTGAGGGAGCGCTCGGGAGATTGCGAATGTAGCAGAGCCTTGAACAAGCTGCGGGGACCACTGTGGTTAGCCGTTATTGTAGCGTCGGGCTGCTGGCGTCCGCCGGACCTGACCCGTTGTAGTGAACGTCCCCCGTCTCGTCGGAATAAAGGCGACGAGTCCCGGTGGTACCTACCTGGTCGGGAACAGCCGTAATCGTGTAGGAGCGAATGGCGCCATTTACTTTTTCGCCGGGAGTATAGGTAAAGGTATAGCCGCTCTTCCGGCCACTCGCCAGATTGGTGTCAATCACAGCTGCGCCTCCGCTTTGAGTGCTCGCGCCGAGAGTAGCCAGATCTGGCGAAAATCCTATGTCGGGGTGGCTGCTGGCAAAGATCATCTCCGATTCATTGATCGCTTTGATGCTGGCAATGGCCGAGGCTTCGTGAGCCGGGATGGTGGCGCCAGTGAACCGGGGTATAGCAAAAGCTGCAATGATCAGAATGATCGTGACCACGATCAAAAGTTCGATCAGGGTAAATCCCCGCTCGCGATTGCGTCTGCGCATGGAAAACCTCTCTTCTCTCGTCAGCCCAGGCGTGCTGAACACCTACGATCTTCCGCAGGGCCTAATATCTTGGCATGAATGCGTGAACAAATGGATGACCGCGGTAAGCATACGCTGACAAGTAGATTATTGGTCAGTCACTTCACGATGTCAAAGACTTGGACGTGGAGCGAACGGAAAGGTGTGGGTTTCCGATAGGTTAAGCCGGGTGCCCCGGGCCTCGTGGTGTTCGAGACCTGGGTGTTTCTATCCCCAATCAACTGAGACCTTGAGATTGTGTTCGCTTCATCGGACCGAGATCTGAAGAACGTCTTCCCTCAACACGCTAGCGAATCGCGAGTTACCTTCAATCCGTTCAAATTGCCCAGCACTGTCACCGCAATCAGTTCCGGACGGAACAATTCGCCGGCCGACTTCAGCAGGTCTTCCACGGTAACGGCTTGGATGCGGTTGATGATCTCGTCCATGCCGATGAAGTGGTCGTAATACATCTCCTGCCGGGCCAGGTTCGACATGCGCGCCGTACTCGACTCGAGGCTCAGCATCAAGTTGCCCTTGAGCTGGTCTTTAGCGCGATTCAGCTCTTCTTGCGAGATCGGCGAGCTTTTCAGCTGATGAAATTCGTTGACGATAGCTTTCACAACCTTGGCTGCGGATTCGCGCGAAGTGCCGGCGTAGACAGACAGCATTCCAGCATCGCGGAACGGATTCAGCTCGGAGAAGATGGAATACACCAAGCCCTGCTTCTCGCGGACGTTCTGGAAGAGCCGGGAGCTCATGCCGCCGCCCAGCAGCGTATTCAACACGTAGGTCACGAAACGGCGGTCGTGGCTGATGGAATACGACGGCACGCCCACGCAGATCTGCACCTGCTCCAGCGATTTCTTATTGCGCAGGATGATCCGCGAATTCGTCTTCGGCGGCGTATCGTGCCAGCCGTTCGTTCCCGGTGGCAGTTGCTCAAAGCGTTCGCGCAGCAACTCGACAAACTCGCGATGCTCCAGGTTTCCAGCCGCCGAAATGATCATGTTCCCGGGGGCAAACTTCCCGCCATAATAATCGAGGATGGCTTCCTGGTTGAACCGGCGAACCGTCTCTTTCGTTCCCAGGATCGGCTTGCCCAGCGGGTGGTCCTTAAAGAAGTTCTGAGTGAAGATTTCATGGACCAGGTAATCGGGATTGTCCTCGTCCATCTTGATTTCTTCCAGGATGACGCCGCGTTCGCGGATGATCTCCTTGCCATCGAACACCGGATGCAGCACCATATCGCTAAGAACGTCGACCGCTATCGGCAAATGCTCATCCAGAACTTTTACGTTGAAGCAGATGGTCTCCTTGCCGGTGAAAGCGTCCATATTGCCGCCGATGGAGTCCACCTGGCGGGCAATGTCTTCTGCCGAGCGGTTGCTGGTGCCTTTAAAGACCATGTGCTCGACGAAATGCGAGATGCCGTTGACGTTGGGATCTTCGTGGCGGGAGCCCGACTTGATCCAGATACCCATTGAGACCGAGCGAATGTGGTCCATCTTCTCGGTCAAGACGGTTAGCCCATTCGTGAATACAGCTTTCTGAATGTTTCGCAGTTTTTCTACCATGTTTTGCCGCGAGCGACAGGATGACCGTCGCTCATATCAATATCGTTATGAGACCTGACTCGGTTTCGCGTAACCTACGGGCAGGAAGACCGCAGTCGACTACGCGCCTTGATTCGTTGTTAACGAGTACCCCGAAGCGATGTCGGGCGAAAGGAACCTACTCCAGCATATTGGATGCATGAGCCACCCGCAACATACCGAACTATTAGGCCTTTCGATTCAAGAGCTTACCGCAATTACCGAGAGGCTGGGAGAAGCTTCCTACCGGGCGCGCCAGTTATTTGACGGTCTGTACCGGCAAAAGTGGCAGAACGTGGAACAGTTCACGAATCTGTCTCTCGACCTCCGACGCAAGCTGACTGACGAGACCTACACCGTCGGCTCACCCCGCGTGGAGAGAAAGTTCGTATCCGTCGACGGCACCGTGCGTTATCTCCTGGCCTTCGCCGATGGTCAAAGCGTGGAAACGGTCTGGATGCCGGAGGGCGATGGTGGAGAAGCCGGAGATGGATCGCAAAGCGGCGATGAGGAGCTGGAGAGCGGACGCCCCTGGCATCGAGCCACGATTTGCGTGTCCAGCCAGGTTGGCTGCGCCGTTGACTGCGCTTTCTGCATGACGGCTCTGCTCGGCCTCAAGCGCAATCTGAGCGCTGGAGAAATCATCGGGCAAATCCTGACGGTGCTCAGCGATCAGCAGGCCGAGGTGCAACGCGATCGCATCAACCTGGTCTTCATGGGACAAGGCGAGCCATTTCTGAACTACGACAACTTTATGAAGGCGGTGCGGCTGCTGGTGGAAGGCGTGGGCATTCCCGAGTCGCGTATGACGGTTTCGACTTCCGGCATCGTTCCCCGCATTGAAGAATTCGGCGGCGAACCGATTCGGCCAAAGCTGGCGATTTCCCTCAATGCTCCGAATGAAGAGTTGCGCACCCAGGTCATGCCTATCACCAGGAAGTGGACGATCGCGAAACTGATGGCAGCGTTGCGCGAGTTCCCCCTGCGGAATCGCGAGCGCGTGACTTTTGAATATGTTCTGCTGGGCGGCGTGAATGACGAAGTGAACCATGCGCGCGAGGTGGTTGAGCTCATCCGCGGCCTGCGGGCGAAGGTGAACCTCATTGCACTGAATCCGGGTCCCGAAATTCCGTTTGCGACGCCCTCCGAAGACCGGGTGCTGGCTTTCCAAAAAATACTGACCAGCGCGGGCATTCCGACGTTTGTCAGGCGGCCCCGCGGAAGGGACATCTACGCCGCCTGCGGCCAACTGAAGCACACCACCGAGTTGGTGCAGATTGGCTTTTAGCCATTGGCTCTTAGCTTCTGGCCTTGCCTCGCCATCACGCCTTTCCTTAACTCGCGGCCTTGGCGCGTCGCTTCACCGGAATCAGGCTAGGTCCGGTCAGATCGAAATCGTGGGTCATATGCGGAAGGAGGTGCGCGATGTGAAAGCGGACTTCCGTCTTGCACTGGCGGCATGGTGGAAACTCCTCGCCCTGGATGGCTATGGCTTCATGGGGCTGGCGATGATCGACGTGCACTACGGTGTAGATGCCGGAGGCTGGCGCCGTTTCACCGGGTTTGTAGGCTCGTTGGGGATGATCTCCGGCTAACTTCATACGAACTCGCAGCCTGCCGAGGTAAATCCCGTTTCGCCGATTTTCACGTCGACGGGACCCTCATCGATGAGCATTGCGTTATGCCGGTGACTACTTCTTGCCGTCGGCCTCAAGCTCCGCGGCGACGACCTGAATATCCTCCAGCGTGATGTTCTGCAACCAGAACACAATCTGTTCTGGCGTCAACGGTGTAAGGCCAGGGCGCTCCAAATTCTCACGTAAACATCCCACTATCTGCTTCAAGACTTTGCGAAACTCGGTTCGATCCACCAGCGGGGCCATGTAATGACCTGTCCTCTCTAAGCGCTACCACGTGCGTGATCTCCCGCCGGCCGCTGCGCCTGCCGTACGGTGCGAAATCGTTCTCGTTTCATTCAAGCACTGGCGTTAATGTTCACAAGCGTGCTGCGGCCCGCGTGGAAAAGCGTCTAGAGCTGGCTGGCACAAGGATTCGTCAGAGGAATCTTGCTGCCCCTTGTTAGGAATTGGGATGCGGCCGCTCGCGCACAGGTTGTCACCGTCGTTGCCGCTAAAGCATATTGGCCAAAAGGTTCTTCGGCCACGAATTTGGGGAGCGAAGTGCGGTCCAGCGGCGCGCAAGATCCCCGAACAACCACGAGTCTCGGCAGAGGCATCTCACGAGTGTGATGGAAAACATTAACGAAATGAGTTTGGAAGAACCTCGAGCCAAAATGTCACTGGTGAACCGCTACGTACAGTCATTATGCGGCCTGTATAGCCGTGTTGCACGGCAACTGAAGGTGGATCGCTCCTACGTCAGCCGTGTGGCGCGGGGAGAACGTCATTCAACCGAGGTGGAGAGCGCGCTCAGCTCGGAGTTCAGCCGCATTATGAGCGACGATGACAGCCGCGCGGCGTAAGGCGTATACGCAATCCTGTCCGGGGCCACTCTCGTTACGTCGGTAAAATCATCACCTCGAATCCGATAGGTTTCGGATTGGTGGCATAGTTGGCCCAGCACCCAATCCGACATCATCCTCCGCCTCCGAACGCCTGATCGGGAAATCCACCCTCCAGCAGCAAGTGATCTCGACCTGCCGTTCTGACAGCGCTTCGAATGCCCCTAGCCGGAAAACGCGCCGTTTTTGGCATGTTAGTATCGAAGCAAAACACATGTTTTCTCACGGGTTTAATCCGGTTGACATCTTTTTCCAGATAATCGTGCTGCTGTTCGCGATCTGCGTGCACGAGTCGGCGCATGCCTGGATGGCCAACCGGCTGGGCGATCCCACGGCAAAAATGCTGGGACGTGTCTCGCTGAATCCCATCGTGCATATCGATCCATTTGGCACGATTCTGATGCCGCTGATTCTGATTGTGTTGGGCTTTCCCCCATTCGGCTGGGCCAAGCCGACACCGGTTGATAGCCGGAACTTCAAGAATCCCGTCAAAGACGACATTTTGACCGCTGTTGCCGGGCCGGCCAGCAATTTTCTCACGGCGTTTCTATCGGTCGTTATTCTGGCGATCATCGTGCACGGCTCGACCATGCCGATCAGTCGGTACGCCCGCACCGAAAGCACGGCCGAAGCGCTCGCAACGCTGTTCTACGATGCGATGTGGATCAACGTGATCCTTGCCGTATTCAACCTGATTCCCTTGCCGCCGCTGGATGGCAGTCACGTCCTGCGGCACTTTCTTTCTTACAATGCGCTGCAGGTCTATGACCGCATCGGCAACTGGGGACTGATTGTGCTGGTGTTCATTCTGCCGATGATCGGTCTCAACATCATCGGCATACTGATTATGCCGTTCATGGCGTTCTTCCAAGCGCTGCTGGGTTTGTTCCTAGGGTTCCGATGACCGATACCAATCGAACGACAAAGGGCCGCGTGCTGAGCGGCATGCGACCGACAGGCAAACTGCATCTGGGCAACTATGTGGGCGCCCTGCGCAACTGGGTCAACCTGCAGAACGAGTACGACTGCTTCTTCTTTATTGCCGACTGGCACGCGCTGACCACCGACTACGCCGACACCCGCATGGTGAAGCAGAACTCGCTGGAGGTCATCCTTGATTACCTTGCCGCCGGGCTCGATCCGGAGCGCAGCACGCTGTTCATCCAGTCGCATGTGCCGCAACATGCCGAGTTGCACTTGCTGTTCAGCATGATCACGCCGCTGGGCTGGCTGGAGCGTGTGCCCAGTTACAAAGAGCAGCGGGAGAACCTCAAGGACAAGGACCTCGGGACGTATGGGTTTCTCGGATATCCGCTGCTGCAGTCGGCCGATATTCTGATTTACCAGGCGAACTTCGTTCCGGTCGGCGAAGACCAAGTGCCGCATGTTGAGCTGACGCGCGAGGTGGCTCGGCGCTTTCATCAGTTCTATCCGCGCAAGGTGCATGCAGGAGACTGCGATCCTCAGCGTGATAGCGTCTTTCCCGAGCCGAAGCCTCTGCTGACGCCGGCGGCGAAACTGCCGGGTACCGATGGCCGCAAGATGTCGAAGTCGTACGGCAACACCATCATGATGAGCGAGCCCGAAGCCGTCCATGCGGCAAAAGCTGAAGACGATGGTGACCGATCCGGCGCGCATTCGGCGCACCGACCCCGGCGATCCCGACAAGTGCCCAGTCGGCGACTTGCACAAGATCTTCAGCTCGAAAGAAACGATGGCGAAGGTTTACGAAGGCTGCCGCAGCGCAGGCATCGGCTGCATCGAATGCAAGGGCTGGGCGGCAGACAGCCTGTGGACTGTGCTGGGTCCGATGCAGGAGCGACGCAGAAAATATGAGGCCAATCCCAAGCTGGCGTGGGATATCCTCGAAGCAGGGATCGAAGAAGGCGCGTGGAGTAGCCGAAGCGACCATGATCGAGGCGCGCGACGCCGCTAACCTTTCGCATGAATATGAGCCGCCGGTGACAGAGTTCTAGGAAAGTAGGCGTAAGAGATGAATTCACCACGGAGGCACCGAGGGCACGGAGTTTTTGAGCTGTATATAGGTTGCCGTTGGCGCATTTCGTTGATCGGGAATATCAGCGGTACAGAAGGATTGTCATCACGAGACGCAGCGAGGAATGAGCAGATCATCGCTTGGGGAATGATATTCTTAACGCGACACGTTGGCGCGCAAGTTGATTGACTGATGCCTGACAACCCACAACCCGCACCTCCGACCAACGGCGCGCCGCAGATCATGCAGCGCAAGAATGCTGATGACTCGGCGTTCTCGGTTTTCGTGGGACAGGTTTATGAGGGCCCGCTCGACCTGCTGCTCGATCTCATCCGCAAGCAGGACATCGATATCTACGACATTCCCATCGCCAACATCACCGCGCAGTATCTGAAGTACGTCGAGACCATGAAGGGGTTCGACGTGGATGTCGCCGCCGAGTTCATCTACACGGCGTCGCTGCTGATCCACATCAAATCGAAGATGCTGCTTCCGCGCGATCCCGCCGGGCCGGGAGCCGAGGAAGACCCGCGTATGGAGCTGGTCAACCGCCTGCTGGAGCACGAGCGCTTCAAGACGGCAGCGCAGATGCTCATGCAGAAGCAGCAGATCGAAGAAAACGTCTGGTCGAATCCGGCGATGAAGGAATTCCGCGACGCAGAGGGGACCGAGCCGGAGATGGCGGCGGATGTAGTCGACCTGGTCAAAACCTTTCAGCAGATCCTGGACCGCGCACGCAGCCGGCCGTCGTTCGATGTGGACGAAGAGGCAGTCACGGTTTCCCAGATGATCGATTACGTGCGGCGGCGCCTGGCGCTGGAAGACCGGCCCGTCCGTCTGAAACAGATGCTGCGAACGTTGCACTCGCGCTCGGCTCTGGTCTGCGCGTTTCTTGCGATCCTGGAATTGATACGATTGCAGGCTGTGCTGGCGCGGCAGGACAGCGTTTTCGGAGAGGTGGTGCTCAAAAAGCACACAAACTTCGATTCGCTGATGGCGGAAAATCCGCCGGTGAAGGATGATTGGCGGTAAGTAGCTAATAGCTATTAGCGATTAGCAGGATCGACGTAACGTCGCCGAGACGCTTGCTAAACGCTAAGAGCTAACAGCTAAGAGCCCGCTGATACCATTACCACGCAACTACCCAATTCATGAGCCTGAAAGCCAAAGTCGAAGCCATCATTTACGCGACCGAAGAGCCCGTCACGCTGAACGAGCTTTCTTCCCTGTTGAGGGACGCCGTCCTCGCCGATTTGCATACCGAAGAGAATGCGCGGCTGGCACTCAACGAAACCGTTTTCGACGGCAAGTCTGCGGACACCGAACAGGACGAGGCATTCGCCATCGAAGATGCTATGGCGGAGATAGCCGACGAACCAGCCATGGCCGTTCCGGCTTTGACCAGCGAGCCGGAGAAATCCGCTCCCGCACCGACCAAGGAAGAAAAGCAGGCGGAAGAAAAAGAACAACTGAAGGCGGTCAAGGCGCGGCTCAGCACCATCATTGACGAGCTCATCACGGAATATTCTTCAGCCGATCGCGGTATGGAGATTCGTCAAATCGCGGGCGGCTATCGCATGGCGACCAAACCCGAGCATCACGATGTGGTCGTCAGCTTTGCCAAGAGTTTGAAGCCGCCGGTGCGACTCTCGCTGCAGGCGCTGGAGACGCTCGCCGTCATCGCCTACAAGCAGCCCGTCACGGTGCCGGAGATCAGCGAGATTCGCGGCGTCGATAGCGCCGGCGTGATCGCCACGCTGCTCGATCGCAAATTGATTACGACCGGCGGACGCAAACAGGTCATCGGCCGGCCAATTCTGTACAAGACGACGAAGGAATTCCTGCTGCGCTTTGGTCTGAAAGATGTCGGCGAGCTGCCCAGCATGGAAGAATTCGAGAAGCTGGGCGATCCGCAAACGGACCTGTTTGACGCGGGCGACTCTGGAAATGGTGAGCCTGTGACCGAGGCTGTACCGGAACAAAGCTCGGATGCGCCGCTTCTTGGCGATACAGAGGTTCCTGCCGTCGGCCTTCGCGAGAGCGAGGCCGAAAATGTTATGGCAAAGGATCTCGCCAGCCAGATCGCAAACGACGCGATGCAGGCAGACGGCGACACATCCGAACCCGTGACCGAGGCTGTGCCCGAGGTTTCGCGCGAACACACGCTCGTCGGCGAGCGGACGGTCGGCGAAGATGGCACATATGCAACTGAAGCTGAGCCGGGCTTGCCCACCGAGAAGCCCTAGCTACTGTTTACGCGTCGTGTCCGCTCCTGGGCTGCGTCACAAAGATAGGTGACAACTTGCATAGCCAGCGCTTCGACGGTGACATAAAATCGTGAAAGGAAGGATGAGGTGGAATTGTGTCCGGGCACAATTTCAGCCATTGTCCTCCAGAGTGTGACCGAGTGATGCAAGCCCCGCGTCTCTGGCCGAAGTGCCCGACCCACCTTCTCACAGGCGATCCAAGCTCCGCTCACCTCGAAGAAATCGACGCTAAATCGCTGTGGCTCAAGATTTTGAAGTTAAGTCGATGGACCTCAAGATTTTGCGGGAGGACGCTAGTGTTTTCAAGAATTTACGGAGAACAAGGGGGAGGGGGTGGCGACTTAGTGGAAAGTAGCCATTGGCCCGCAGTCGGGAGCCGAGGCTCGCTGGCTCACGGCAGGCGGTGCGTGACTACTCTCAGAATCTTGGCACTCGGGACTCGACAAATACCGTCGCCCCGGCCGCGCAGCGCCGGCAAACTCTCACGGCGAAGTCAGCTGTGGCCCAACATTGTGGCGAACAGCAAGAAGCGAATAGCGAAAACCGGAGTTTCCCATGCCTGCTGAGCGCCTGCAGAAGATCATTGCCGCTGCCGGACTCGCCTCGCGTCGCAAAGCCGAAGACCTGATCACGAGCGGTCTGGTTTCGGTGAATGGGAAGACCGTGACGGAACTCGGCAGCAAGGCCGACCTGGCGCATGACCAAGTCAAGGTGAATGGGCAGGTGCTGAGTGGGCCCGAGCGCCACGTGTACCTGCTAGTGCACAAGCCGAAAGGATATGTGACTACGGTCACGGATCCCGAAGGCCGCCCTACGGTATTAGATTTGGTGCGGGGCGTGGGATCGCGCGTGTATCCGGTAGGGCGCCTCGATTATCTTAGCGAGGGGTTGCTGCTGCTGACCAATGACGGCGAACTGGCGCAGAAACTGATGCACGCTTCGACGCATGTCCCGAAAACGTATCTGGTAAAGATCAGCGGTAAGGCGTCAGAAGATGAGATCGACAAGTTGCGGCGCGGAATTATGCTTCCGGCGGAACGCAAGCCGCTAAAGGCTCCCGCAGGGTCGACGGCAAAACCCGAGACGCGCCGGCGGTCGGTAGCGGTACGAACGGCGCCCTCACGCATCAAATTGTTACGCGAAGCCGCTAACCCGTGGTATGAAGTAACGCTGGTTGAGGGACGGAACCGGCAAATCCGCCGCATGTTCGAAGAAATCGGACATCATGTGGAGAAGATTAAGCGCGTCATGTACGGGCCGCTGCAATTGGATGTCGAGGCGGGAAAGTTCAGGCATCTAAACGCCAAGGAAGTAGCGCACTTGAAAGCGGCGGCACGCGGAAGAAAACGAGCGGAGATCGGATGACAGATTTTGGAAAGCTGGTTCCCAAGCATGTACAAAAGCTGGCCAGCTACAAACCCGGAAAGCATTTGCGCCAGGCGGAATTAGAAACCGGGGTGCGATGCATCAAGATGGCCTCGAACGAGAACCCGTTCGGGCCCTCCCCACTGGCCATTGAAGCGATCAAAGCCGCGACTTCCGACATTCATTTTTATCCTGACACGGGAGTCGCCGAACTCATCTCTCGACTGTCCGAGATACACGAGCTCGAGCCCAACCAGATCATGGCCACAGCCGGCTCGACGACTCTGCTTGAGATCATTGCCCGCACATTGCTGGGCCCGGGCCTGAATGCCGTAACCAGTAAGCTGTCGTTCATCGTTTACCCGATCGTGACCAACGCCACCGGGGCGCGCCTGATTGAAGTGCCGACGCTCAATGACGGATACGACTTGGAGGCGATTCTCGCAGCCGTCGACGCCAACACCCGGGTCGTCTATCTGGCGAACCCGAATAATCCCACGGGCACCATTCTGGATGCTGCCGCCATCGACAACTTCCTGGACCGGCTGCCCGCCCACGTTGTCACCGTCCTGGACGAAGCCTACTACGAATTCGCCAACTACTTCGCGGCCGAGCGGAGGGTGGAGTATTCGCGCTCGCTCGACTACGTACACGCGGGCCGTCCTGTGGTGGTGCTTCGTACCTTCTCGAAGGCGCAGGGTTTGGCCGGTATTCGCGTCGGTTACGGCATGGGACCGGCGGAGCTGATGTCGTACTTCGCGCGCATGCGTCCGGCGTTCATGGTTTCTTCGTTGGGCGAGACGGCGGCATTAGCCAGTCTTGCCGACGTCGCTCATGTGCAACGTACCGTCGAGAACAATGCCAGCGGCGCCGAGATGTTGATCCCGGCGATGTCTGAGCTCGGGATTCGCGTGGTGCCCACCTGGGCGAACTTCCTGTTCTGCGATTTGGGAGAGAACTCGACGGCGCTCTGTCATCTCCTTGAGCAGGCCGGAATCATCGTACGGCCGATGAGCGGTCCGTGGGGAGCACCGAATGCCTTCCGTATCAGCATTGGGACCCGCGAGCAGAACCAGTTGTTCCTGGAGATACTGAGAAACGTTCGCAATCGCGTTCCAGAGCTAAAGTGAAGCTTGAGCAAAATCCGCTACTCGCCGCCAGCCACGAAGGCTGGCGATTCTGTTTTAGGTCGTCCCGAAATGGGCTTGACAGCTGGTGTATAGTGTATATGTACAGTAGACAATGACCGACGCGATGACATTGCGCATTGATCTCGACTCCGCGGTTCCGGCTTACCGGCAGATTGTCGATGGACTGAGAATCTTGCTGGTTGGCGGAAAGCTGGCGCCGGGATCGGAGCTGCCGTCGGTTCGTCGAGTCGCTGTAGATTTAGGTGTCCACTTCAACACCGTGGCTGAGGCTTATCGAACCCTGGCCGGAGAAGGCTGGATCGACCTTCGTCACGGACGCGGAGCGACCGTGCTCAGGCGCGACGCTCCAACGGTGAACGCGGAAAAGGTGACCGAGTTCCGGCAACGCCTGCGTGCACTGGTGGCCGAAATGCAGTCTCAAGGAGCATCTGCCGCGAAGCTAAGCGTTGAGCTTCGCCAATTGGCAGGTGAGTTGGAAGTATGAAGCCCGAATTTCTATTGGCCGTGGTCCCCCTACTCTTGATTGGTGTGCTTTTCCAGTACATGCCGCTGATCACCCGCCGGGGCATTTACTTCAGCGCCAGCGTCGATCCCGAGTTTCCGAGGAGCGAGGATGGCCGTCGGGTTTTGCGTTCCTATCGCTGGCAAGCGGCACTCTGGACGATCCTGGCGTGCGTGTTAGCAGCGCTACTGGTTCCGCAGTCTCCGCAGTATGGCGTGACATTTCCCGTGCTGCTGATGGTGGTGGGCCTTGTTTACAGCTACTGGCTGAAGTTTCGCGAGGTTCACGATCGCTATGGCCTGCGCCGCCCTGAAGTACGCGAGACCAGCCTTTCGCCGGCAACCGAGGGCGAAGGCATCCGTTTCTGGGTCGTGGTGCCGCCGTTCCTTGCCCTTGCCGCAGCCGCGTTTTACCTGCACGCGCATTGGGACCAGATCCCCGCTCAGTTTCCCATGCACTGGGGCATGAACGGAGCAGCCGAATCGCTGGGCCAATCGCGACTTCCTGGGTGTGTACGGCGCGCTGTTGATGGGCGCCGTCATGAACCTGCTCTTCTTGGTCTTCGCCTGGACGCTGGTTCATATGTCCCGGAAGAGCATCATGCTCCCGGTCACGCTCCGTATGTTGGAAGTCCTGCTGTATCCGCTCACCCTCTCTTTCGTGACCGCATCTCTGATGCCACTGGTGCGAGTCCCGTTGTGGATTGTCCCGGCCGTGATACTAGCTTTCTCCGCCGGCCTGTTCGTTTGGGCGTACCAAAAGATCACTGCGCCGGTTGCGACGGGTGAGACTCCGGAACCGCAGAACGATTCGTATTGGAGAGCTGGAATGTTCTATTACAACCCGGGCGATCCGGCCATTTTTGTTCCGAAGCGCGTCGGGATCGGCTACACCATGAACTTCGCCAACAAGGCGGCTTGGTTTGTGCTGGCCGGCATTTTACTGATCGCTCTTATGCCTGCCCTGATGAAAGGAAAATAAAAAACGAGCCCAGCCAAGGCCGGGCTCTGTTTCGCTCTTTGAAAATCTGATTCTATGGCTTTCCCGAGCGCACTGCCTCTACCTGCGAGCTCTCCGGCAGCATCGGCAGACGGGCGGCGCCATACAAGCCGGCGTCGCCGCCCATCAGCGCGATGGTAACAACGGTGTGCTTCTGCCCCGGCTGAACGCGATCGGGCGCGGTGATGGAGTAGATGAAGGAACGAACTTTTAACTCTTCGAACATGGTAGGAGCAAACGCGTCCCAGGCGCTGGAAACGCCGCCGCCGATCACGTACATGGGGAGATTCAGGGCATTGATCATCGAGCCGACGCCGATGGCCAGTGCGCGGCCGACGCGCTGATAGATCTTCTTTGCCGACGGATGGCCCTGGATGGCGAGCTGATAAATAGCGCGCGAGGTGAACTCGACGTTGCCCTTGGCGAAGTCGTCGAGGTCGGGCGCACTGCCGCTGTCGATGGCCTCGTGTGCCATGCGCACGATGGCCGTCGCCGAAGCATATTGCTCCAGACATCCGCGGCTGCCGCAACCGCAAGGATGCCCTTCGGATTCGACGTTAAAGTGACCCAGTTCTCCGGCCATGCCGTTGATGCCGTGCCACAAGCGGCCATTCACAACGATGCCGCCGCCGACACCAGTGCCAAGCGTGTACATCGCCATGTGATCCGTGTTGCGTCCTGCGCCCAGCCACTTCTCGCCCATGGCAGCGGCGTTCGCGTCGTTCTCGAGAATCACCTTGGTGTTTAGGCGACGCTCGATTTCCTGACGCACGGGGAAGTTCGCCCAGTCCTGAAGGTTCGGCGACCGCATGATCGTCCCGGTATCCATGTCGATGAATCCGGGAACTCCGATACCGATGCCGGCTAGAGTGCCCGAGCTCTTATGCTTGGTAGTCAGCGATTGAATCGCGTCGCACATCTCGGTGATGACGTGGTCGCGGCCCTTCTGGACCTCAGTGCCGGTCGTGACTTTCTCTAGCATCTTGCCGTCTTCGCTGACGGCGGCGATGCGCAGGTTGGTACCGCCGAGATCGACTGCAATTGAAAAGACGCTCATGATGGCCTCTGAGTATTTAGTTCGTGCGTGTACGGGACGTTCGACTATTAGCTTTTAGCCTCTATCTATGGGCAAGCGTGCGAATGTTTTCGCGAAAAGCTAAGAGCTAACGTCTAAGAGCACCCTTCTTTCACTTCTGACAATGCGGACAATAGTGGCTGCTGCGTCCTGCGATGATAACCCGCTTGATGGGTGTTCGGCACACCAAACATGGCTTGCCTTCTCTTCCGTAAACGTAATGTTTCAATTGGAAGAATCCTTCGCGACCTTCGGCATCGACATAATCGCTGACCGACGACCCACCTGCCTTGATAGCCTCGCGCAAGACCTGCTGTAGCCCCTTGTGAAGCTTCTGAAATTCCGCGCGGGTCAGGGACGACGCTCGCCGGCGCGGCCGAACCTTGGCGCGAAACAGCGATTCATCGGCATATATGTTGCCGACACCGCTCAGCAGCTTCTGGTTCAGCAACGCACTCTTGATCGGCGTTTTGCGTCCCTGAAAGAGCGGAATGAAACCTTCGAGATCGGTTTCTAGCGGTTCGAGTCCTGCCGCACCGAAACCGGTCCCGGCATCGGGAGTGAGGCGTACAACCGACAGCCGTCCGAAGCGACGCATATCGACGAAGCGCAACTCACGTCCGGACTTGAGCTTCAGAACGGCGTGGGTGTGCTTGAGCAGCGGAGCTTCCGGCGGGCCGATCAGAAGCTGTCCAGTCATGCCGAGATGCACGATCCACTGTGCGCGTTCCGGAATTTTCGAGTGCGTTTGTGGGTTACGGCTCGCGCTTTTCGAGACATGGGAGCTTTCCAGATCGAAGACCATGTGCTTGCCCACGCGACGGACATGGACGATGCGAGAGTGCTCCAGCACCGCAGCGATTTCGGCGGCCGAAGACTTCAGCGGCTGCGGCTTCTCGCCCAGCCAGACGGACTCAATGATGTCGCCCGCGATGCGCTTGTGCAAACCGCGGGCAATGGTTTCTACCTCAGGAAGTTCAGGCATTGGGAACTAGTGTAAGGCATCAGGCCAGGGGCTTCGGCGGTGACTCGCCGCCCAACGAAATTGTCATTACCAGCGCCGCGTGTTGGCGCGAGGAATCTGCTTTTCTGCCTCAACAACGAAACAGCAGATCCCTCACTACGCGCGTGATGACAAACCAGTTTCGTTCGTCCGGCGTCAGGTTTGCGTGTGTGCTGCCCGACCCTGTAAAATCTAAAGTTACACCGTCCGCCTCACCATCATTCCCAGAATTCATGCAGTGCTCTGAAGTAAGAGGCGAGCGTGTGCGAAATCGTGCGGTCGCGCGTCCAAATCCTGCGACCGCCAGCGGAGCAGCCAGTTGAAAACAGGCAAGACAGCAGTCGTCGTCGGCGCACAGTGGGGCGACGAAGGCAAAGGCAAAATCGTTGACGTGCTCTCCGAGCGCTTCAAGGTGGTCGCGCGTTATTCCGGCGGCCACAATGCGGGACACACGGTCACCATCAAGGGCAAGAAGTTCATCCTGCAGCTGATTCCCTGCGGCGTGCTGCGCGAAGGCTGCCGCGGTGTTATTGGTAACGGCGTAGTGCTCGATCCGTTTGCTTTCATGAAGGAAGTCGATACGCTGCGCGCGACCGGCGTCAAGGTCGACGGCAATCTGTTCGTCAGCAATCGCGCACACGTGATTCTGCCCTACCACCGCATGATCGAGCTGGCCGCGGAAAATGCGCCCGGGCGAGTGAAGATCGGCACCACCTCGCGCGGCATTGGTCCCACATACGAGGACAAGATGGCGCGCAGTGGATTGCGTGTACAAGACCTGCTCGACAAGAAGCTGTTGAAAAAGCACATCGAGAACGCCTGCCGCGAAAAGAACACCATCGCGCACGCTCTCTTCAACAGCGAGCCGCTCGACCCGGACAAGATGTTCGCCGACTACTCGGAAGTGGCCGACCGCGTCGCTCCGTTCGTAGCTGACACGGCCCTTCTACTCAATCAGGCGATCGCCGACGGCGAATCGGTCATGTTCGAGGGCGCTCAGGGCACCATGCTCGACATCGATCACGGCACCTATCCGTTCGTGACGTCGTCGAGCGCGACCTCGGGCGGCGCAGCGACTGGAACGGGCGTGCCTCCGACATCGATTGATACTGTGATCGGAGTCACCAAAGCCTATTGCACCCGCGTCGGCGAAGGACCATTTCCTACCGAGTCGAATGACGAGATTGGCGAGGCGCTGCGCAAGAAAGGCAACGAATTCGGCGCGGTCACTGGGCGTCCGCGCCGCACCGGCTGGCTGGACATGCCGCTTCTCCGCTACTCGAACATGATCAATGGCACCAGCTGGCTGGTTGTAACCAAGCTCGATGTGCTCGACGATTCGGCCGAGATTCCGGTTTGCGTCAGCTACAAGATCGACGGTAAAGAGACGCAGCAGATTCCGGCGCAGATCTCCGGCTTCGACAAAATCGAGCCTGTCTATAACCGCTTGCCGGGATGGAAGTCGAACACCTACGGCGTCGACGATTACGATCAACTGCCGGAGAAGGCCAAACAGTATTTGCAGTTCCTCGAAAAGGAATCCGGCGCGAAGATCGCGATTATTTCCACTGGCCCTGACCGGGAACAAACCATCTTCATGCCTGAGTTTTCGCAGATGCTGGACGACATCGGCAAGTAGGTCAGACTAGCCGCGGATGCGGCGGGGTGCCTTTAGCCCGGCACGTAAGCGCCTGATGTGTTGGAAATTTGGGATCTGAGCCGCGTCAGCGGCGGAAGCTTCACAGGAACACACCCATGATCGTTCTTGCTGTAACCTGGATCGCAAATGCCGGGCATGAAGATGAAGTAGCCATGATCTTCACGCAGTTGCAAACCGCCTCACGACGGGAGCCTGGATGTTTGATGTACATCGTCCACCGGCATCAGGACGATCCGCGTCACTTCTTCATCTATGAGCAGTACCGGGATCAGACGGCCCTTCAGGCGCATCGCGACTCGGCGCATTTCCAGGAGTTCGCCGTCAAGGCGCTGAAGGACATTGGCGTACGCAAGCAGGGGGATCTGTACACGCCTCTGACGAGCGACTAACTGTGCGGAATTTCGCTGCCAGGCGACGACGCGGCTAGATCTCCAACTTCTTCCCGCAGCATTGAGAACAGCGCCGCCAGCACCGACGCGATCACCGGCCCGAGAAACAATCCCAGGAATCCGAAGGCCTCAACCCCTCCCAGAATAAAGAAGACCAGCACCATCGGATGCAGTTCCACACGTCCGCCCACGACCCAGGGCCGAATCACATTGTCGATCGAACTGACGACAACCGTTCCCCACACAATCAGGAAAACGCCCTTCCAGATCGCCCCCTCCACCAGAAGGTAGATTGCCACCGGAGCCCACACCAATGCAGAGCCGACTACTGGAATGATGGAAGCAAAACCAGCGCCAAGTCCGAGCAGAAGCGAGGAAGGCATCCCGACGATTCGCATCGCGATACCCGTCAGAATTCCCTGCGCTACGCCCACCGTCAGAATGCCGTACACGTTTGCGATGATGGTGTCGGAGATGTTTTGGTAGAGCCTCGCTACCTGTGCATCCGACAGCGGCATTAGTTTGCCTGTACGATAAGCCCAATCTTTGCCTTCGCGGAACAGGAAAAACAGAATGACGAACGTGATGAGTGCGTCGACCGTGAATCTCGCCAGGTTGCTGAGGATGGCCGCTCCAAAGCCGACCATACCGAGGCTTACCTTCTGAGCATTGGAGTTGACGATCGCGTGCAGGTCATACTTGGACAGATCAACCCACTGTCCGATCAAATGCAGCGGACGGGAAAGGATGTTGGTGGCGAAAGCTGTAAACCCACCTTCCTCGGCGCTTCTCTTGCTCAGGTAATGAGCGGCATTCAGGGCCTCCGTGGCCCCGATGGTCGCTATCAAGAACCCCGGAAGTCCAAAGACGAGAGCGACGGTAAGAGTGGAAAGCAGCGCGCCCCATCCTGCAGGAGCCTTGGCCGCGCGGCGGATTCTTTCGTGCAGGGGATAGAACACGACCGCCAGAATGACCGCAAACGCAAAAGGCTTCAGGAAGGGTCGGGTAACGATGATAGAAAGCAGCAGCGCCAATCCGACCAGCGCGGAAAGAAAGATGATCGTGCTGCGCTTGCTCTTCATGGGCATGGACGCTCCAGTTGTAACACGAAGCGCGGCGCGGGAGTAGTGATGGCGAAATGGCATTCCACACTGGGCGGAGAGCAGCGCTGCCGGTTAATTCACCTTTTTGAAGACAATTCCTCGTGCATCCTGGGAAAACAAAGTGAGACCGGCCACGCGATGATCGGAACTCAGTTGGAAGACCAAGGTTCCGAGATTGCCGGCGTAGAATTCGGATGGCGCATAAGGATGCAATTCCTCTGCCGGATTGTGACGGTTCCTGAGGACCAGGCTTCCCGATTCAAGCGACAAGACGTAGGTCGCATCGAGTTCGTCGCTGCGATACTCTCCGGTAAAGACCGCGAGGCTGGCCTGACTGAGAGCGGTATCATGGACCTTTGCCCCGTCGAAGTAGGTCTCTCCTTCCAGATCAAGCCGTGCCTTCATCATGCCATTTGATTCTTCGAAGGTAATGGGGTTCCCTACCAGGTCATAGAACTTGTTTGCGCCGAAACGGCGCAGAACGGAGCCCCACGCGATGAGGCTGCCGTCCGCAACCGTGAACGTGTAGACCATGTGTGTTCGCGGGTCAAGATAGGTGCCGGAGAATGGTGTTGGATCGGGAAACGTTCCCGGAGCCACGTCATTGACTTCAGGCTGAAACTTGTCACCCAGAAAGACAGCCGCAACTTGGCGACCAAGATTTTCGACATTGGCACCCGCCACATTGCAGAGAGCGATCACGCTCAACTGTTGTTGCGGAAAGCGTAAGAGCTCCGTCCGGTAACCAAAGGTTCCGCCGCTGTGCTCGACGGTCGGTAAACCACGATAGTTGCCGAGCCAGAGGCCCATGCCGTAATTAATTTGACGGCCGTTGTTTAGAACGCCGCGAGTCTGAAGCTCCTCAACCAGGGTTTTACCAAGTTTGTCAGAGTGGAAGTTGTCGACCCATAGAGCAAGGTCGTCGACATTGCTCATCAGCCCGCCACCGCCGACGATGTCATAGGCAGTGGACCAATCGACGAGAAATTTGCCATCGCTGCCCTGGCTGTATGCCGCCACGCGCCCCGGCACCACAGCCGTGTTGTCGTCATAGTAGCGGGTGTGCTGCATCCCCAGCGGGTGAAAAATATTCTTCGTGGCGAACTCGGCGAGCGACTTCCGGGTGGCACGCTGAATCACCACGCCGAGTAGAAAGTAGTTCGAGTTGCTGTAGACGAACTCATCGCCAGGAATATTGTTGAGACCCTTTTGCCGGGCGATGAGGTGAAGGACATCATCAGGCGAGGAGAGGTCTGGGATCTCCCGGCCAGAGAGATAGACCAGCGTGAGGAAATCACGGAGACCGCTAGTGTGGTGAAGCATCTGGCGCAACGTAATTGGATGGCCGTAGTTTGGGATTTCCGGAATGTATTTGCGGACATCGTCGTCGAGCGAGAGGTATCCTTGCTCGGCCGCCAAGACCACGCTGGCCGCGGTGAACTGCTTCGACACCGACGCAAGGTAGAAAACAGACTGACTGGTAAGTGGAACGCCGAGTTCAAGACTCGCTTCACCATAGGACTTACGGAAAAGAAACTTTCCCTCCTGGACCACTCCTATCGAACATCCCGGCGAGTTCGGCTTGTCGAAAGCAGCGAACAGCTGGTCAACTTTCTGCACGGGAACGTCAGTCGCGAAGGCAAAAAGGGGCGTGGCGATGCCGAGAAAGAAGAAAATCGCTCGTAGGCACAGCCGTTTTCGTTCGAGCGCATTCGTCCGCACGTTATTCCCCTAATCAATTTCCCGCGTTCGATGATCGGGCCGGCTTCGTCGCTTCCCCAATATAGACCGAGAACGGCGCGAGGTTCATATCTGACAAAGAAGCCTTATCCCGCACGCCTGGCATAGTCGTCAGCAACGTCCTCGCCTCGTCGGAAGAAAATCCTTGTGCTTCAAGATCAAATCTTACCTTCTGCGGTGCAGCCGACATGTTCAATACCACGAGCACGGCCTTGTCCTTGTAGCGGCGAAGATACGACATCACGTTGGGATCATTTTCATTCAACGCAACGTAGTCTCCTTCCAGCAGCGACGGGTTGGTGTGTCGTAGAGCCAGCAATCGCTGGTAAAAAACCAGAATCGAGTTGGGGTCTTTCTGCTCGGTATCAACATTGTGAGTCCGATAGCTTACCGGAATTGGCAACCAGGGAATGCCCGTGGTAAACCCTGCATTGGGCGTGTTGTCCCATTGCATCGGCGTGCGCTCGCCGTCACGGCCTTTCTCGTTTGGCCAGCCTAGCCTGCCGATGGGATCTTTCACGTCCTTCTTCGTTTTCGGATTGTTGTTCTGCATACCGATCTCTTCGCCGTAGTACAGGATCGGCGTTCCGCGCAGCGTCAGATAAAGCCCGGCCATCACTTTGGCGATTTCGTCATTGTGTTTGCCGTCGCCATAGCGGTTGTAGGAGCGCTCGATGTCATGATTGCTGAGAACGTATACCGGCCAGCCGGCTGCGCCATCAACCGCCGCAATCTGTTTGCGGAATTCGGGCGGCGACAGTTTGTCCACCTTGGTGAACATGAAGTCCATAGGCATCTGTAGCTCGTTCCCATGTGGTCCGTAATACTGGTTGAGCTCTTGAACATCCGAAGTCCACGTCTCCCCAATTAGAACCGCGTTGTAGTTGTCCGCAACCTTGCGAAGCCCCTGTAGGATGTCGTGCACTTCCGGCAGTTTGTCGTTGTATTCGTTCTTCTCATTCAGATCACCGTAAGAGTTCTTGCCAGGCAGGACGGGATTGTCGTGAAGCTCAGGGTCCTCGAACAAGGTGTCCACCGCATCCAGACGGAAACCCGCTACACCACGGCTATACCAAAACTTCGTCACGTCGAACATCGCGCTCTTGACTGCCGGATTACGCCAGTTCAGGTCTGGCTGCTGGGGATAGAAATAGTGGTAATAATACTGTTTGGTCTTGCCATCGAACTGCCACGCCGATCCCCCGAAGAGAGCCACCCAATTGTTGGGCGGATGGTTCGGTCCCTTGCCATCGCGCCAGATGTACCAGTCGCGGTATTTCGAGGTTCGGGATGAGCGGGAATCGATGAACCACTTGTGCTGGTCGGAGGTGTGGTTCATCACGAAGTCGAGAATGATCCGAATGCCATGTTCCTGCGCCCCGCTCTGGAGCTGATCGAAGTCCGACAGCGTGCCGTACATCGAATCGATGTCTTCGTAGTCGGAAACGTCGTATCCAAAATCCACCTGCGGCGACGGAAAGCACGGGGTAATCCAGATGGCGTCGACACCCAGCTTCTTCAGGTAGTCCAGCTTGGAAGCGATCCCGTTCAGGTCGCCCACGCCATCATTGTTGCTGTCGGCAAAGCTGCGCGGATAAATCTCATAGAAGACAGCGTGCTGCCACCACTGGTGACCCTCAGCGTCGACCGGAGGCGCTGGCGCCTGACCTACGCTTTTCGTTGGTTTGGTCGCTGCCGGTTTCGCCGGCGCCGTAGATTGCGCTGGCAGTCTCTGACAGAGTGCGAGGAAAGCGCAAAATAACAGGAAGCAGAATTTTCGAGCCATTTGAGAAAGCTCCTTGCGGTCGGACCTCAACGGTCAACTAATGCACCATCACGCCGGACTTTCCGACCTTCGGCTTGCGCAGTAGAAATAATAGCGGGATCATCACGAGAAACATTATCGCCAGGAACAGGAACGTGTCGTTGTACGACAGCATAGCGGCCTGCCGCTGCACCGTTCCCCACAGTGACTCGTAGGCCTGCTGTGTCGCCGTGGCAGCGCTCGACCCCTGGCTCATGAAATATCCCTTCATGTTGTTCATCATGTGTTGCGCGTTCGGGTTCTCGGAATAAACGTTAGCGCCCAGGTAGTTGATGTGAACCTGTTCCTTCCGAAATTGCACCGTTTCCACCATCGAGATGCCGATACTCGCTCCTATGTTGCGCATGAGGTTGAAGATGCTGGTGGCGTTGCCCATGCGCTCATTGGGAATTGGGTTGTTCGTGATGGTTGTGAGCGGCACGAAGACGAATCCCAGCGATGCGCCCTGAATCGCCAGGGGGATCCAGAAAGTCTTTGACGCTACGTCCAGGCTGAACTGCGAGAGCAACCACATGGCATAAGCCGATGCGATCATGCCGATCGCGAGCAATTTGCGATTGTCGAATAGCCCCGTAAGTCGGCCCACAATCGGCATGATCAGAAACGATGCCAGCCCGCGAGGCAGGTTGGTTACACCGGCGTGGGTCGCCGTGTAGCCCAGCAACACCTGCATGAAAAGCGGCAGCAGCACGGTACTGCCATAGAGGACGAAGCCGATCACCGTCATCAGCAAAGTCCCAATGGCATAGGACCGATATTTGAAGACAGTCAGATCCAGTATCGGATGTTCTGCCGTCAGCTCGCGAATAATCAAACCACCAATACCGACGACCGCAAGCACCGTGAGAGTGACAATGAAGTGCGAGCCGAACCAGTCATCCTCCTGTCCTTTGTCGAGCATGACCTGCAAGCTGCCAATGCCGACGACCAGCAATCCGATTCCCCAAAAATCAATCCCTCTTTTTTGGCGGTGCCGCAGATAGGGCGGATCGAAGATGAAAATCTGCGTCAGGATGATCGCGATCACCCCGATAGGAATATTGATGTAGAAGACCCAGCGCCAACTGTAGTTGTCGGTGAGCCAGCCTCCCGCGACCGGCCCAAGCATGGGAGCGACCACGATGCCGAGCGCCCAAAAGGCCATCGCCTGCCCGCGCTTTTCCGATGGAAACGATTCCATCAGGATGGCTTGGGAAAGCGGCTGCAATCCGCCACCGCAAGCTCCTTGAATGACGCGGCAGAAGATGAGGAACGGGAGACTTGGCGCAAGTCCGCATAGAAACGAGGCGATGGTGAATCCCGTAACGGAAGTCATCAGCAGCCGCTTACGCCCGAAGCGGCCCGCCAGCCATCCGGTCATAGGAAGAATGATGGCGTTGGCCACAAGGTAGGACGTCAGCGTCCAAGTGGCTTCGTCGTTACTGGAAGACAGGCTGCCGGCAATGTGCGGCAAAGAAACGTTGACGACGGTCGTGTCCAACACCTCCATGAAGGTGCTCGACATAACGGCGATCGCGATCAGCCAGGGATTAATGTCGCGATGTTCTTGATCTCCGGTGAATGGCATCCCAGTGGTCAGTGTTCAATAATTCCGAATTCGGTCCAATGTAATAGTTCTGTCATTTGCTCTCGCGAACGTCATATATCACCGAAAAACAAGTGACCAGTCCCTAGCATGGACTCATGATTTCGACCGCGTCTGATGTCATTGCGCCGCATCCCCTGGGTACCAAGGCCCGTGTGCTGTTGACGTCTGTTTTCGGACCTTATGCCCGCGACGACGAGTTCGGCAGCCGCGCCATCAACCCCATGGAGCTGTATCACAACCAGGTGACGCGCGAACAAGGCAGCTTTTCGCTACGCATGTTCCATCGCTCCTGGGGCCTCATGATGATTCAGCGTAACATTTCTGCCCCCAGCACGCTGCTCGATTTCCCCACTCTGAAGCGCTTCGAGAAAGAGTTGACTTCGCAGGAATATGACATCGTAGGCATCTCCGGCATCATTCCGAATTTCGGCAAGGTGCGCGAAATGTGCCGGCGCATTCGCCAGCTGTCGCCCAAGTCGAAAATTGTGGTCGGTGGACACGTCGCTGCCATTCCCGGTATCGACAAACTGATTGATGCAGATTGTGTCGTCCGCGGCGAAGGCATCGCCTGGATGCGGAGCTACTTGGGAGAAGACCCGAGAGCCCCCATCAGCCATCCGGAAATCCTGTCGGGATTCGGCATGCGGGTGCTGGGAATGCGCGTTCCCGACGACACGCGTGATACCGCAGCCACGATTATCCCCTCCGTCGGATGTCCCTTGGGTTGCAATTTCTGCACGACTTCATCGTTTTTTGGCGGCAAAGGAAAGAGCGTTCACTTCTATCGGACAGGAGACGAACTCTTCGAGGTCATGGAGCAGATGGCGAATACCATGAACGTCAGCTCATTTTTCATGATGGACGAAAATTTTCTGCTGAACCGGCCGCGGGCAATGCAACTTCTCGATCGCATGAAGCAGGCGGGAAAAAGCTGGTCGCTGTACGTATTCTCGTCGGCGAACGCGATTCGCCGGTACAGCATGGAAGAATTAGTTCAACTCGGAGTCTCCTGGATCTGGCTAGGCTTGGAATCGCCGCATTCGTCCTACGCAAAGCTGCGCGACACCGATACCCAGGAATTGACAATGCGGCTCCGTCAGCACGGCATCAAGTTGCTCGGCTCGACGATTGTGGGACTGGAGCATCACACGCCAGAGAATATCCGCGAAGAGATCGAGTATGCAGTCGCCCACGGCACGGATTTTCATCAGTTTATGCTGTACACCCCCGTCCCCGGAACGCCGTTGTTCCAGCAGATGCAGAACGAAGGCCGCATGCTCGACGACGTCGATCTGGCTGACATTCATGGCCAATTCAAATTCAATTTTCAGCACGCCGCCATCTCTCGCGAAGAGTCGAAACGCCTGCTCGATTGGGCTTTTCGGTTCGATTTCGAGCGCAATGGACCGAGCCTTTTCCGTATCTGCGACACCATCTTTCAAGGCTGGATGCGCTATAAGGATCATCCCGACGCCCGAGTCCGGCAACGCATCGCCAATGAAGCCGCCAAACTTCGCACCACATACGATGCCTCGCTTTGGGTGATGGAAAAGCGTTTGAAAAAGACCAATGCGGCCGTCGCCTTGCGTATCCGAGAACTGCGCCACGAAATCGAACATGAGTTCGGCGCGGCAACCCGCCTGATGCGAGCGCTCACCGGCCCCATCCTGCTTTGGACTTCGAAGCGCGAAGACCACCAGTTGGCCAACGGCAAGACCTACGAACCGCCAACCTTCATCGATCGTCGGAACTGGGCGGTGTAGACGGCCCCTGGTTGCGGCTCGTGACGACTATTTTCGTCAACCCGGGTCCAACTTGCCCCGCAGTTCTTGAGCCTCTCGCCTTCCCGGCTCAGCGTCTCATCCCCCTCGGTGGCACAGATCATCGCCGAGCCGCTATGATCATCTTCCTTAGCTGATTTCTCGAGGAAAGGCACAATGCACATTCGTCGCCGCCAAATCCTGGCGTCACTTACCTCAGTTCTATTCACCTGTTCGCTCCTGGCCCAGGAGGGGCAGACCAGCCCCCAGACCCCGTCTCAAACCTCCACTCAGGCTTCGCAACGTACCGACGCCGAACGCGAATCGTATCGCAAAGCCATGGAAGAGGCTGACCAGAAGATTGCCGACGAAGTCAAAGCCCACTCCGAACTGATGAAGAACCTGGAATATCTGACCACCCAGATCGGGGCCCGTCTCACTGGCTCGCCACAAATGCAGGCTGCCAGCGATTGGACGTTGAAGCGCTTCAAGGATTACGGCATCGAGGCACATCTGGAAACGGCGCAGATCGCGCATAGCTGGACGCGTGGATTGGAAACCGCCGAGATCACCAGCCCCATTCAGAAGCGGATCGGCATTCATGGTTTCGGTTGGAGTAGGGCAACCAGCGGGGACGTCAGCGGCCAGGTGGTGCTGCTGGATGTTGAGAAGCTCTCGGACATGGATCAGTACAAAGGCAAGCTTAAAGGCAAAATCGTGATGTTGCGCAAGCCAGCCGATATGTCGAAGCTGGATCCGGATCCGGAGAACGCTTATGACGCCGTGATCGCGCCGCGTCGTGGGGTGCCCAAGCCCGGGATCAACCGGCGTGATGGCCTGAAGATCTTCAAACAAATTGGTGAGGAAGAGCCTGCGCTTGCCGTGGTGGACAGCGGCAAGACCGACAGCTTGTTCTCGATGAGCGGCTTTCCTCCTTCGTATACCCCAACGAAGATCCCGATGGCATTTCTGACGCACGAGGATTACGACCTGCTGTATCGCTTGTCGCAGGTGGGCCCGGTGTCGATGAAGTTCAACCTGCAAGACACATTCAGCGATAAGCCCGTTCCGGCATCGATTACGGTTGCCGAGATCAAGGGCTCGGAACACCCCGAGGAGCGCGTCATCATTGGCGGACACCTCGATTCCTGGGATCTTGGGCAGGGTGCACTCGACAACGGCACGGGCGCGATGGCGACGTTGGAAGCGGCACGCACGTTACAGGCGCTCGGGTGGAAGCCGAAACGTACGATAACCTTCATCCTCTTCACCGGTGAAGAGCAGGGCGGAGTTGGCGCTGACACATTTGTAAAAAATCATGCGGCGGAGTTGGGAAAGATCGATGCGGTTCTGATTCACGACACTGGCACGGGCAAAGTATTCAGCATTGCGCTGGAAAATTTGTGGGAGACCGCGCCCCTCATGCAAGAAATTTACGCTCCGCTGGAGGAGGTATTCGATATGAGGCCGCTCAGCACGCGTTACTTTGGCTCATCCGATCACGTGCCGTTCCTTAACAAGGGCGTGCCCGCGTACTTTTGTGTGCAACTGCCCGCACATTACCGCGAAGCGCATCACAGCCAGACCGACACGTTCGACAAAGTGATTCCCGACCAGATCAATGAGGGCGCCGCGTTGCTGGCTGCGTGGGCATGGAATGTTTCTGAAATGAAGGACGCGCTGCCACATCACACCTCTCCTGACGAGAGAGGCGAATAAACCTTGACGTGTGGCACAATATGGCGCGCCACCGATAAACGGACGCGGTAGTGGTTGTCCAATGTGTGCCCTTAAATTGCAAGGGTCACGAACAAGTTAACGAAAAAATCATTTGTTCCGGCTCAGTTTGGGTTAAAGTATTGGCTGGTATGCGGTCATCATACCGCAGACGCTTAAGCCCCGCAGTGAATAGCGAGCCTGCGGGGCTAAAGTTTTTCCGGCCCAGCTTCCTCGACCGCCTGATGTCAGCTGCGATAAAGTTCTCTTGCATCTTCCCGAGTGAAGTCTTTTGACTGCTTCCCAAACAGCAATTCGCTCATTTTTTCTGGATGGCCCGGCGGGTCGACTGGAAGCGCTTGTTGAATGCCGGGCACACGGACGCATCTTACGCGGCGGTGGTGTGCCACCCGCATCCCTCTGGGCGGCGGAACGATGCACAACAAGGTTGTCTTCCACGCGATGAAGGCGCTGAACTCGTTCGGATTCCCTGTGCTGCGCTTTAATTTTCGCGGAACGGGTTTGAGTGCCGGACAGCACGACGAGGGACGCGGCGAGATTGAGGATGTGCAGACCGCGCTGGCGTGGCTGAAGAGCGAGTTCACTCTGCCGATCTTCTTCGCTGGATTTTCTTTCGGCTCAGCTACGGGATTGCGTGCTGCCTGCCCCGATCCTGACGTCAAGGCGCTGATCTCCATTGGAACTCCTGTGGAAGCCGAAGGGCGCTTGTACTCGTATTCGTTTCTGCGCGAGTGCGCTAAGCCGAAACTCTTCGTCAGCGGCGATCGCGATCAGTATGGCCCTCACGCGTTGCTGGAGGAAGTGGTGGCGCAGGCGGCAGAACCGAAGGAGTTGGTGTTTGTGCCTGGGGATCATTTCTTCGAAGGCCATCTCAGCGAGATGCGCATGACGATTGAAAGCTGGGTTGCGGAACAGTTGGGGAGATGACAGCAGATCCCTCCCCGACCTGAAGGCCTCGTCGTGATGACAGTTTTGAGGGGTTCGACCGCCCTCCGAAATGTCTGCCTCCTTCCAAACCAGCGAAGGGACCAGCTCCGACTGCGAACAAGCTGGACGAACCCTCTGCCTTGGCTCCATCATCAATCCCACAGGAGCACTCATGTCTGACGGCAAGCCCACGACCCGCACTGAAAGCGACTCTCTCGGCCAGAAAGACATTCCTGGCCACGTTTACTACGGCATCCAGACGGCGCGTGCGGTGGAAAACTATCCCATCAGCGGCCTGCGTGCGCATCGGACGTTGATTCGCGCCATCGCGATGGTCAAGGAAGCTGCGGCGCTTGCCAATCGCGAGCTTGGCCTCATCGACCAGAAGACCGCGAACGCCATCGTGGACGCTGCCAAAGAGGTTCAGGAAGGTAAGTGGGACGAGCATTTTCCGGTCGACGTTTTCCAGGCCGGCGCAGGTGTCAGCTTTCACATGAACAGCAACGAGGTTATCGCGAATCGCGCCTCAGAGCTGCTGGGCGGTGTACGCGGTGAATACAAGCACGTCCATCCCAACGATCATGTTAATTACGGACAGTCGACGAACGATGTGTTTCCAACGGCAATGCGGGTCGCGGCACTGCTGGAATTGCAGAAGCTTTATCCCGTGCTTGACGGCCTCGTCGCCGCACTGAACGCGAAGGGCAAGGAATTTCACGCCATCCTGAAGTCGGGCCGGACGCACATGCAGGACGCGGTGCCCATGCGGCTCGGTCAGGAATTTACGGCCTACGCCGGGGCCGTTGAGCGCGCGAAGAAATCGATCCAGCAACAGTCTGAACTTCTACACGAGGTCGGGCTCGGGGGCTCAGCCGTGGGCACAGGCATCAATACCCATCCTGACTACCGGCACAAAGCAGTCGCCGAGTTGTCGCGCATTTCGGGGCAAAAGTTGCACGCTGTCGACGACATGCGTTACGCGATGCAATCCAACCTTGCCATGTCGAGCGCGAGTTCCGCGTTGCGCAACCTGGCGTTGGAAATGATTCGCATTTCGAACGACCTGCGCCTGCTGTCGTCCGGGCCGAACACCGGGCTAGGGGAGATTAATTTGCCCGCATTGCAGCCAGGTTCGTCCATCATGCCCGGCAAGATCAATCCGGTGATACCCGAACTGGTCGCAATGGTTTCGTTTCAGGTGATCGGTTACGACACTGCCGTCGCGCTTGCGGTTCAAGCCGGACAGCTCGAACTCAACGTCATGATGCCAACCATGGCCTACAGCGTGCTGATGTCGGTGACCATCATGACCAACATGCTGCGGCAGTTCACCGAATTCTGCATCAAGGGCATCACCGTCAACCAGCAGCGTACCGACTATTACGTGCAGAGCACGGTCTCGCTGGCTACGGCGCTAAATCCCTATATCGGCTATGCCAAAGCTGCCGAGATCGCGAAGGAATCGGTCAAAACCGGCAAGTCGATTATTGAAATCGCGCGATCACGCGGCGATCTGACTGAAGACCAGATTAAAGAAATACTCGATCCTGCGCGCATGACGGAGCCCACGTCACCGCTGGACGTAGCGAAAGAACGGGAGAAGATCAAAAGCAAGAAGTAGAAATCGGGGGCTAGGACTAACGGCTGAAGGATTTGGTCGCTCCGACCTCGTCAATGTGCCGTTTCTTGGCCGATGGCTATGAGCTGATCGTCGACATCTTCATTTCTTATAAATGACTTTGCCTGCGCGGACTGTGTGATCCACCTTCGCAAAATTGCGCACGTCAGTTGCGGGATCGGCACTCAGCACGACGAGATCGGCATCGCTTCCCTTCACCAGTTCGCCGTTTCCGGCCTTGAAGAACGTCGCTGGGTTGGTAGTGAGCGAGGCCAGAATGTCCTGCCACTTCATTCCGCTCTCCGCCATCAGGACATACTCTTCTGTCGTGTCATAGTGCTGGGTGTAGCCGACGTCGGTGCCGAACAGGACCGTGTTGCCTTGATCGAAGAAAGTCTTCAGCTCGTTCACACCTTTCTGTACGAATTTCTGTTCCTCTTCGGCGGGCGTATGGTCCTTCTCCAGTTCGACCTCCCACAATGTCAGGGTTGGAATCAACGCCGTGTGCTGCGCCTTCATCGTCGCCAGCTCATCCTTGGTGTAACCGTCCTCGATCGGGATGGTATGAGCAAGGACGTCCACGCCGGCGGCCAGGGCATTGTCGACTCCCTCGTGATTGGAGGGATGAGCGAACACGGGCTTGCCGGAAGCATGGGCCACGTCGACCGCGGCGCGAGCAACATTCGCCGGCATCGGCGTGATCTTGCCATGTCCCATGATTGCGCCAGTGAAGACTTTGATACCGTCGGCGCCCATGCCGATCGATTGCCTGGCGAGGCGTTCAGCGTCCGCCGGCGTTGCCGCTTCCAGTTGTGTGAGCTGCTTGGCTATGTCCGGGGGAACGTAAACAGGAATTCCGTTCTTGGGGAAGATATTGCCGGCGGTGGTGTAGATCTTCGGTCCCAGAATCTCTCCGCTGTTAACGCGCTCGCGAAGCGGCACGGTGTTGCGCGGATCGGAGCCTATATCGAACACTGAAGTGAAGCCCCAACTGGTCAGCATCGTCTGCATGTGCGGCTCGAGCTTGGCGACAGGCGCAGAAGCCGCGCCATTCCACACATCCTCGGTGAAGTGCACATGGCTGTTCCAGAAGCCGGCAGTGATCACCTTGCCGCCGCAATCGATGAACGGCACACCTTTGGGAGCTTTGACGCGGCCGTCGGGACCGATGTCCACGATCTTGCCGTCGCGGATGACAATGACGGCGTTCTCGATGGGAGCCGCTGAAGGCGACGGGTAGACCTTCGCCCCAATTAACACGAGGTCGGAGGGTCCTTTCTTGTCGGCAGCCGCAATTGTGCCAGCCAGAATTAGCAGGGTTAGGAGCAGGACTAAGGGGCGGCGAAAAAATGGAGGGTCATGCCTCGTCGCAAGCATGACCCATGATACGTCCGAAGATTCGGTTTGGTTCAGGATTAAAAGGCCCAGCGCAGCAAGGTTGCCCCTGAGGTAAAACCCGCACCTACGGCTGCCAGTAGAACCCTGTCGCCCTTTTTCAACTTGCCTTCACTGACCGCCGTCTGCATGGCGATGGGAATTGTTCCGGCGGTGGTGTTGCCGTAACGGTCGATATTGATGATGACTTTCTCGAGCGGCATCTTCAAACGGTCGGCGGTAGCCAGGATGATTCGCTTATTCGCCTGATGAGCGATAAAGCAATCCACGTCGTGACCGGTTAGACCATTTTTCTCCAGCAAGCGCTCGGTCATCTCCGACATTTTCTTCACCGCGTACTTGAACACCTGCTGGCCATCCTGGTGGATGTAGTGCATCTTCTTGTCGACGGTTTCGTGGGAGGCTGGATTCAGGCTCCCGCCGGCGGGCATGTTGAGATACTGACCGCCGGCACCTTCAATTTGCGCCACACTGTCGATGATTCCTTCTTCACCTTCCTCGGCGGGCTCCAACAATACCGCGCCGGCGCCGTCGCCGAAGATAATGCACACCGCACGATCGGTGAAGTCCGTCATCGAGGAATTCACGTCGGAGCCGATGACCAGCACCTTCTTGTAGCGGCCGGATTCGATGAACTGCATACCAGAATTTAAGGCATACAAAAATCCTGAGCAGCCCGCGGAAACGTCGTATCCCCACGTTTGATGAATTCCCAGCTTGTGCTGGACCAGGCAGGCGGTTGACGGGTACATCATGTCTGGCGTCACGGTGCCCACCACGATCAGATCAACTTCCTGCAAGTCGAATGGGTGTGACTTCACGAGGTTCTTGACTGCTTCGACGGCGAGATCGCTGGCGGCAACACCCTTGTCGACCAAGTGGCGCTCGCGAATCCCAGTACGCTCCAGAATCCACTCGTTGGTCGTGTCCACCATTTTTTCAAGGTCTTGATTGGTAAGAAGGCGGGGCGGCAGGTAGGTGCCTAAAGCAGTAATCTTGGCGCGATGAGAAGTAGGCAATCGATTTCTCCAGCAATGAATGACCATTCATTTTGCAGGATACGAGGCGGAAAGTCTATGAGCAGCGCTGGCTCTTTGCTCTTAGCTCTTGGCAAACGGAACGTGTCTCTCGAAGACTACAGACGAGACTTATGACAGGGAGGTGTCAGATTCGAATGGGAGATCGAAAGCTAAAGGTTGATTGCTAAGAGCTATAGGCTAAAAGCCAGGCGCCAGTTGACCGCTGCACACACACTAGCCTGCTACCGTTGCTTCCTTCCGGACCTGGCGGATTTCACAAGATTGCGTTGCGCGGGACCAGCGCCCGACGAATTCCAATATAGCATCATGGCGGCGGACCGTGCGCGGCGCAGCTCCAGTTAGTACGGCGGCCTCTTTATCTCGTACAGCAATGCTAAAATAGAGAGATTACATGCAGCCGAAACACGATCCTGTAGCCCTCCTTGACGCGCCAGAAACGCCGCCAGCCGCCGCTACTCCCAAGAAAATTGGATTTGTAAGCCTGGGCTGTCCCAAGAACCTGGTGGACAGCGAGGTCATGATGGGCCTGCTCTCGCAGGGCGGAGCTCAGATTACACCGCGCGCAGAAGATGCCGACATCATCGTCGTGAACACCTGCTCGTTCATCGACACGGCCAAGCAGGAATCGGTCGACACCATCTTGGAAATGGCGCAGCACAAGATCTCTGGACGGGCGCAGAAGCTTATCGTCGCCGGCTGCCTGGTGGAGCGTTACCGCAACGAGATCCAGAAAAACATTCCGGAAGTGGACGCTGTTGTCGGTACCGGCGAACTCGAGCAAATTTTGAGCGCGGCTGGATTGACTCCGGCATCCTCCGCCACCGATTCGGCGTTTGTAATTTTGAACTCGCGGCCGGAAGGGGCTGCGCGCGAAGCTGCCGGGCGCTTCTCCAAAGACGCGTGGGACGGCGCGGTTGCTGACCTGCCGAACTATCTCTACGACGACAATACGCCGCGCATCCTGGCTACGCCGAAGAGTTCCGCTTACATCAAGATTGCCGAAGGCTGCGATCACCCCTGCGGGTTTTGCATCATCCCGCAATTACGTGGCAAGTTCCGTTCGCGGCGCTTCGAGTCCGTCATTGCCGAAGCGCAACGTTTGGCGCAGCAAGGCGTCCGCGAAGTCACGCTCATCGGGCAGGACACCACGTGCTATGGCGAAGACCTTGGACTGAAAGACGGCCTCGCATCGCTGCTCGAGCGTTTGGCGCAAATTGACGAACTGCGCTGGGTAAGATTTCTGTACGCCTATCCCAACAAGATCACCGGCAAGCTTCTGCACACAATCGCGGGACACGAGAAGATCTGCTCCTACATCGACGTTCCATTGCAGCACGCCGCTCCCGATGTCTTGAAGCGCATGAAGCGTGGAGCGGGAGCGGACATTTTTCTGCGCTCCATCGAGAAGATGCGGCTTACAATTCCGAATCTGACGCTCCGGACCTCGTTCATCGTTGGCTTCCCCGGCGAGTCGGAACAGGATTTCGACCTGCTATGCGACTTTGTTCGCGAAGCTCAGTTCGATTGGCTCGGGGTGTTCGGCTACTCCGACGAAGAGGGCGCAAAGGCATTTGAGCTGGGCGACAAAGTTCCTTCGAGAGAAATCGAGCGCCGGCGCAAGAAGCTGATGTCCATTCAGAAGCAGATCAGCCGCAAGAAAAAGCGGGGCTTGATCGGCGGGCAATTCGATGTGTTGCTCGAAGGCCCGTCGGAAGAGACCGATTTGCTATGGCAAGGCCGGACCGCGATGCATGCCCCGGAGATCGATGGCACGGTCTACATCAACGATTTCGGGGATCACGAAAATGTCCGCGAGGGCGAGTTCTACCGCTGCGAGATAACCGAAGCACACGAGTACGATCTGGTCGCACGAATCATTTAGCTGACCGCTGAGTGACGCAATGCCAAAGAAATCAGTTCGAAGCCTACGTTGTCCCACCTGCAGGAAGATCGTTTTAGCCTCCGATCCGGAGTTCCCGTTCTGCAGCGACCGCTGTCGTGTAATCGATCTGGGTAAGTGGGCGAGCGGCGGTTATGTTATCTCCTCGCCATTGAACGATCCGGACGCCGAAGATTTCAGCTCCTCCGACAACGATGACAAAAAGCCAAACTGAAGCGGCGGCGCGCACCTCGACAGCACCGGCGTTGGGCAACGCTGATTGCTACTTTCTTTGGTGCGGGTCGGCTTAAACCCGGCCCCGGAACCTGGGGGGCGCTGTTTACCGCCTTGTTGTGGTGGTTGCTGGCATCGCACCTTGGCGCTTCCTCAAGAATTCCCGTCATTCTGGTTTTGATCGTCATCGTGACTGCGGCCGGAATTCCAGCTTCCACACTGGAAGCAAGGGGTTGCGGCAAGAAGGATCCTCAGCATGTCGTTATCGATGAGGTCGCGGGGCAACTGGTGACGCTGATTGCGTGTCCCATCGTGTGGCCAGCGCTGCTCGCGGGCTTTATACTTTTCCGTGTGTTCGACATTCTGAAACCTCCGCCGATACGCTCTCTGGAAAAGCTGCCTGAGGGTACCGGTATCGTGGTGGATGACCTGGGCGCGGGCGTTTACGGGTTAATCGTCCTACAAGTGATATTGCATTTCGGATTTCTTCACTAAAAGCGAAGAACGGCCATTGATGGAACGCAAAACGAGCGCAAAAAACGTGAACGGCCAGCCTCACATCGAGGCCATTGATCCCGTTTGTGCTCTGCCCGGAGGCGAGGTCCGCATTATTGGAACCGGCCTGGGGCCCCGCGAGCTGCGCCGTCCCAAAGTCAGTTTCGGCGAGTTGGACGGCTCGGTCGTCATTAGTTCCGATCAGTTCATAGTGGCCCGCGTTCCCGACGGCGCCGCCTCGGGGCGGGTCATTGTCGCTACGAATGGCGCGCGCAGCAATCCCGGTGAGCTGCGAATCGCCGTTCCCGTTACAGAAGACCTGAATCCCGTGGCAAACCCGGCGGTCGATCAAGAGGGGAATATCTACGTAACGTTCTCTGGCCCACGAGGGCAAAAAGTTCCCATCGCGATCTACCGAATCGATACGCTCCACAACGTAAAGCCGTTCGTGCACGAGATGATGAACGCGACCGGTCTGGCATTCGACCGCGCCGGGAGCCTCTATGTCTCATCGCGGTACGATGGCACCGTGTACCGCGTCGCGCAGAATGGGACGATGACGTCGTATGCCGAAGGTATGGGCGTGGCAACCGGCATTGCCTTCGATCGCGAGGGCAACCTGTACGTCGGCGATCGCAGCGGAACCATCTTCAAGATCGGGCGCGACCGGCAGATTTTCGTTTTCGCTACGATCGAACCTAGTGTTGCCGCTTATCACCTGGCCTTCGGCAATAACGGCAATTTGTACGTAACGGGACCGACGACCTCGAGCTTCGATGCGGTTCATCAGATCGATCCGCACGGCGAAGTCAGCGTGTTTTATCGCGGGCTGGGCCGTCCGCAGGGAATGGCTCTTGATGTCGACGATAATCTGTACGTCGCCGCCTCGCTGAACGGACGCCGCGGCATCGTGAAAATCACACAAGCGCGCAAGGCGACTCTCGCCGTTTCCGGCCATAACCTCGTCGGGTTGGCGTTTGGGCCCGCGCGTTCAGCCGTGCTGGCAACCACAACCGGCGTGCATTACCTCTCATGGGATATTGAAGGCCGGTCGCTACTTCCGGACGTTTAGCGGCGCGCGAATGTGGTTCGTGTCTTCGTTTCTGGCGTTGGCTGGAACTGCTCTACAGCTGAATGCCCAAGGAGCCGGCGATTCCCGACACAACCTCCAACGGCTCAAGGGCCGAAGATTACGCGCGTTCCCAAACGCTGGAGCGCTATCGTTTTCGGCGATTCCGCAATATGCGGATCCGACTCGCGATCATTGGCTGAAAGGGCTTCCGGGCCGCTGTGGTGAAAAGAATTCTCAGTGCTAGACTGAATCTGTGATCGCGGAAATCATCGCCATTGGCTCGGAGATGCTGACTCCGTACCGGCAGGACACCAATTCCCTTTTCTTGACGGAACGATTGAACGAGCTGGGAATTCGTGTCGCGTTCAAGACCATCGTCGGTGACTATCTGGAAGACTTGACCTCGGCCGCGCGAACGGCGATCGGGCGCTCCAATCTCGCCATTTTCATGGGCGGACTTGGCCCCACCAAGGACGATCTGACTCGCGAAGCGGTAGCAGCGGCGCTCAATAGCGAATTGAAGCGCGACCATGCCCTGGTTGCTGAGATGTACAAGCGCTTCGCCGATCGGCGCATTACCATGCCGGAAAACAATGCCCAGCAGGCGGACATACTTATCGATGCCATTGTTCTGCCAAATGCCAAGGGCACAGCGCCCGGTCAGTGGCTCGAAACTGAATTCGAGGGTAAGCCGCGAATCATCGCGCTGCTGCCGGGGCCGCCACATGAAGTGCGCGACATGTGGGACCAGGAGTGTATGCCGCGACTGCGAGAAAAAGTTCCTCCGGCGGCGATGGCCTCCCGCGTTCTAAAGGTTGCGATGATGGGCGAGTCTGCGGTCGACGAGCGCGCCGCTCCGATTTATACCAAGCATCCCGAGGTCGAAACGACTATCCTTGCCGGGCAAGGACAGGTTGAATTTCACTTGCGCGCAACCGCATCTACGAATACTGCTGCGCAGGCTGCAGTCGATCGTCTGGCGGGCGAATTGGAGGATGAGTTCGAGGATGCAGTGTTCTCGGCCCAGGGTGAGTCGCTGGAGGAGATCGTCAGCTACTACCTGCAAATGCGAAACGCGAAGCTGGCTGTCGCCGAATCCTGCACGGGGGGCATGATCGCCGAGCGCATCACCTCGGTGGCGGGCAGTTCGCGGTCGTTTCTGGGAGGGGCGGTCGTCTACTCCAACGATCTCAAGACGCTCTTCGCCGACATTCCACCTCTGATGATCGAGGCCCACGGCGCGGTCAGCAAGGAAGTTGCGCTGGCATTGGCGGACAATATCCGCGAGATATGCAAGGCTGACATCGGCGTGGGGGTGACCGGAATTGCGGGGCCGGGAGGCGGCACCGAAGAAAAGCCTGTCGGCTTGGTCTTCATCGCGGTATCCACAGCGCACAAGCACGAAGTAATGCATCGACGGTTCTTCGGAGATCGTGAACGGATTCGCCGCTGGGCCAGCCAAATGGCGCTCGACATGGTGCGCCGCATGCTGATGTGAGTTATGCGACTGTTTGTGGCCCTCGATATCGACCCGGAAATCCGGCAGCGCATCGGCGAGTTTCGCGACAAGATGCGGCCGTACGCTCCTGGCATTCGTTGGGTCGGACTCGAAACCTTCCACATAACTCTTCAGTTCATCGGCGAGACCAACCAGCTGGCCGAGGTTCGATCGGCACTGCAGCAGGTAAGGGGAAGGGCGATTCCCCTTGCGTTTCGCGGAACCGGGTTCTTTCCGAACGCGAAAGCACCGCGCGTATTTTGGGTTGGCATCGATTCGGACGAACATTTGCAACAATTGGCGGATGCTGTCGCAAAGGCGTTGCAGCCACTTGGCTTCAAGAAAGAGCCAGGCCCGTTCAAGCCACATCTGACTTTGGCGCGCTCCGGCAGTGGTCGACCGCGACCCAAGCGCGGAGAGCAAATCGCGGGAGGATTGCGTGTTGTAGCGATTAAGCTCGACGGTCTGGAGCCCGAAGAATTTGGCGGGATGACTGCTCGCGAATTTTGTCTCTACGAAAGCCGATTGACACCTTCGGGAGCGAAATACACCAAGCTGACCCAATACCCTCTCGATAACCAGCGCACCGCCAGTTGAAAGATAAAGGCGAACGTCCGGCCTTCGACAACACAGGTGCTATGTCGGGATTTTCGCGCGAGACCGTACCTTCTTGGTCTTTACGTTTCGAGTCACCGTCTCCTCCGTTTGCGCGGGCAACTGAGTAGCGGTCAGGCCATCGAAATAATTGCCAAGAATCTGCTTGAGAGCTGTCTCCGGCATTAGGCTGCGATCCAGCATGTGTTCCAACCCCAAGGCGTTGGTAACGGCCGAGAGGCTCATCGCTATCGCTGTCGGCGATACGGGCAGCGTTCGACCTGAACCTTCCATAACGTCGCGCAGTATGCCGATCCTTGGTCTTACCAACCGGCGATTCATGGCCGCCAGCCGCACCTTCACCTCAGGATGGCGGACGGCAAACAGTTTAAACTCCAGTGCGATCAGGCTCCAGCGCCGGTCTTCGCAGAGGGTCAGAAAAAAATCGCGAAAGGCCCGCAGCTTATCCTTGGGATCGCGCAGGTTTCGCGTTATCTGTTCGACTCTGCTGATGCGCGACGAGATTTCCCCTTCCAGCAACGCGAAGAACAAGTCCTCTTTGCTCCCAAAATTCGCGTAGAAGGCACCCCGCGTATATCCGGCCTCGGCCGCGATTTCTTCCAGTTTGGCGGCCTCGAACCCGTCTCGAGCAAAGATTTTCTCCGCCGCGCGGATAAGCCTGGCGCGGGTTGCTTCCGACCGTTCCCGGTGGCGTGATGTGGCGGAGCGGGATTTCATTTATCCTCAAGAGTGCCGGAACGACAGGCACATTGGATGCGGAATTTACGCAACGCGATTGCGGGATTTTACATCTAAGATGAAAATCAAAGTCGTTGATTTCAATTTGATACGTGCATGTATGTACTAATTACAACATGGAACGATCGAAAAGCAATTCGTTAGGACGTAAGACTGGATTTGGTTGGGTCTTACTGAATTCCACTGTAATGGTTGTTCTCTATACGTGTGTGGCATTCGGACAGCAGCCGGGTCTCACCTCTCTTCCTTCGGCAGACCAAGTGATTCAGCGATCGCAGGACCCCTATAGCGGATCAATCCCCCAAGGCAAAGTAACCGACGAGGTGATCCAGTTGTCGGTAGCCGATGCCTTGGACAGAGGACTTAAGTACAACCTGGGGCTGTATCTCAGTGAACGGGCTACCGACCAGACGCGGGCAGAGAGGCTGCGCGCGCTGAGCAAGCTGATGCCGGTCATCAATGGCGGCTTTACTGAGGAAGAACAGCGGCTTAATCTGAAGGCCTTCGGCTTCAACTTTCCGGGATTTCCGACTTCGGTTGGCCCATTCGGCCTTACGGAGTTGCAGGCCTCCGGCACCTGGACCCCGATTGATCTGCATTACATTACCAGCCTTCATGCTGCCTCGCAGGATGTGAAAGCCTCGCAGTTCAGCTATCGAGATGCACGGGACACCGTGGTGGTGGCTGTCGGCGCGAATTATCTGCTTACCATTGCGAATGAATCCCGTGTCGAGTCGGCAGAGGCCGAACTGAAAGCGGCGCAGGCCCTTTATCAGTTGGCCGTCGATCAGGAGAATGCAGGAATCGCTCCCAACATCGACACCTTGCGAGCGCGGGTGCAGCTTCAGACTCAGCAATCATTGTTGATCACGGCGCAGAACGATTTGGAGAAGCAACGGATTGCCCTGGCCCGCGTTATCGGATTGCCGGTCCGTCAGAAATTCGTCCTGGTGAACCGCGTTCCGTATGAGCCGTTGCCGGAAGCGGCTGCGGAAAACGCCTACCAACGCGCCTTGCAGACCCGCCCGGATTATCAGGCGGCTTTGGCTACCTTGCGCGCAGCGCAATACAGCGAGCAGTCGGCGTGGCAGCAGCGTTTGCCGTCAATCGGATTCTCGGGTGACTACGGTGTGCTCGGCTTCACCCCGGGTTCGATGGCGCCGAACTGGACGGCGGCCGCTACTCTGGCGATTCCTATCTTTCAAGGCGGCAAAGTCGAAGCGGACGTGCAACAGTCACGGGCCGTCCTTAAGGAGCGTCAGGCGCAGGTCGACAATCTCCGGGGCAGTATCGAGCAAGACATCGAAAATGCCCTCCTGGACCTGAAGGCGGCCGCCCAACAAGTGGAGGTTGCGAAGACTGGCCTGGACTATGCGCAGCAGACTCTGGTGCAGTCACAGGACAGGTTCGCTGCGGGCGTAACCAACAACGTTGAAGTGATCCAGGCGCAACAGCAGCTTGCCTCCGCCAACGAGCAGTACATCACCAGCCTCTACGCTCACAACATTGCGAAGGTTTTGCTGGCGCGAGCAATCGGTAACGCGGAAGAAGCCGTAAAGCAGTATTTGTCGGAACCGGGCAATGTGCTTCCGGCGACGCCGGGCGCGCCGGGCAATCCGGGAACAACTCCGAATGCTCCTTCCACGCCACCGACGACCCCGGGCACAACTCCAAATACGCCGCCAAACTCATCGGGACTGAGCGGAGGTGTTCAATCCGTGAAACCGATGCTTGGCGAAAACCCTCTAGCTGCGACCGCGCCATCCAAGCCGGCGAATCAGGATGGAGGTCGCACTCTTGCAGTTGGTAATCATAATGAATAATCGTAAGCAGATGAGGAACAGATGAGTCCGACGACGACAAATCCAGACGATGTCGAACGCACTGCACCGCAAGGTGAACTCCACGAGGAGCATCACGATCCGGAAGCACGGCAACCCGAGGAAGACCGTCGCGGTTTCTTCCAGAAGCATCCCGCAGCGAAACCCATCGTGTTTCTGGTGGCAATCGTTGCGGTAGTGCTGGTGGGCTGGTTCTGGTGGGAGAGCCGGCAGTGGGAAGACACGGACGATGCCGAGATTGATGGTCACATCTATCCCATCAGCGCGCGCGTCAACGGACACGTCATCAAGGTGAACTTTGACGACGGCCAGATTGTCCACCAGGGCGATGTGCTGGTGGTGATCGATCCCACCGACTACACGGTCGCACTCGAGCACGCGCGCGCAGACTACCAGGATGCTCAGGCACAAGCCGAGGAAGCGCGGTTCGGCGTGCCCGTGTCCAGTGTCGGGTCGTTTAGTCAGATTCGCTCGGCATCGGCCGATATGGATTCTGCCCGGGCAGGCGTCGCAGCTGCAGAGAAGCAAATGGAGGCGGCAAACTCCCAGGTGGCGGAGGCACAAGCCGACGCACTGAAGCTCAATACCGACGTTGAGCGATATCGGCAGCTCCTGGGAAAACGGGAGATCTCACAGCAGCAGTTTGATGCCGCCACCGCCGCCGCCACTGCCGCCAATGCCACCGTGCAAGCCCGGCAAGCTTCTCTACTGGCAGCGCAAGCACAGGTGAAGATGGCACAATCGCGGATCGAACAGGCTAATGCCGAAGTGAAAAATGCTCAGGCCACCCCCAATACCGTGGCAGCCACAAAAGCCAAAGCAGATTCCATGGATGCTCAGGCGCTGCGATCGAAGTCCGCACTGGATCAGGCACAACTCAATCTGTCGTACACCACCATCACGGCTCCGGTGGATGGCATTGTGGGTAAACGCTCGGTACAGGTCGGGTCGAATGTAGCAATTGGCCAAGATCTGATGGCGATCGTTCCCCTGCGGGATGTGTGGGTCACGGCCAACTTCAAGGAGACGCAACTGGCCCACATGCGCCCCGGGCAGCCGGTAAAAGTCAGCGTTGATACCTACGGTGGTCGCAAGTGGGATGGGCACGTGTCTAACGTCGGCGGAGCTACCGGAGCTAAGTACAGTTTGCTGCCGCCCGAAAATGCCACGGGCAACTACGTTAAGGTCGTACAACGTATTCCAGTACGAATCGATTTCGACGGAAACGACAAGCCGGACTTCAACAAGGATGGTCTGTTGCGACCGGGAATGTCGGTGGAACCGGACGTAAAAGTCCGCTAGAACGCATCCAGACGAGTTACAAGAAGGCCGGAGCAAAGCTCCGGCTTTTCCATTTGAGACGTCGGCTCAAACCAAGACAGCGGCGATAGCGACGCTCAGCGGGATACAACTTCCGTGGGAGCCACTTCCCCAAAGATGTTAAGAATCAAACAGGAATGCGCCGGCCATGCTAGTTTCTGCTCGAATTTGATTGAAACTGGTGTCATACTCTGTGGTACTAAGCCACTTTTGCGCCATGAATTTTGCTACGCTTCCGAACCTCATTGCACTGGCTATTCTGGTCGCAGTGTTCTGGGCCATCTCGAGCAAAGACACCAGTGAGCGGCTTCATCTCTGGCTCGCGGGCTGGTTCCTCGTGTTATTGCATTTCACGGCGCAGTTTCTCAGTCCCGCAAACGGGCCTGCAAACAAACTGCTCGACGCCATCAGCATCGACTGCCTGATCCTGGCGGGTGTCGCTTTCGTTATTTCGGTGTCAACGGTGGCCACGACCTGGCAACGTCAGCTCGTGATGACGGCCACGATTGCAGTTCCCTGCCTCGCGTTTACGAACGGCGTTGTGTGGGAAATCGCAAGCCGTCCCTATTATTACGGCATTATCGTAGTTGGCGCTTTGGCGCCCATGATCCTCTTTTGGCGTCTCTATAACAGAAGTAATTGGTATACGTTTGCCGTGCTGTCGGCTACTGCGGCCACGGCCGCTGCGGCAGTCTGGGCGGTTGCCAAGCGGCAAGACGAGTTCGGCATCATCGTCATTTTGGCGATGCTCTACTTGGTCGCCGGCCTGCTCTACTGGAAGCATCACAAGCGACTCACGGCCGGCGTGTCAACCACAGTCGTTGGATTCGGTTTGTGGGGATTGGTCTTTCCAGTCTCCATGCTGTTTGAGATCTATCTCCCGTCGCAACAGGTAGAGTCGGAGGTCTGGAACATTCCGAAATACCTGGTCGCGGTGGGCATGATCCTCACGCTTCTGGAGGACCAGATCGAGCGCAGCAACTACCTCGCTTACCACGACGAACTTACCGGCATACCCAATCGGCGATTGTTGGAGGACCGGCTTGATCAGGCGCTGGCCCACGCCCGGCGCGTAGGCTGCAAGGTCGCGGTGCTGTTGCTCGACTTGGATCATTTCAAGGAAGTCAACGATACTTTCGGCCACCGCGTTGGGGACATGACTTTGCAGGCTGTGGTGACCCAGCTTACGGGACGCATCCGTGCCAGCGACACGCTGGCCCGCTCTGGAGGCGATGAATTCACAGTGGTGAGCGAAGTCCAGGACGCCAATGGCGCGTCTGCCTTGATAGCGGCGCTCGACTCTGCCTTGGCCAAACCGTTAAATATTCAGGGACTGCAGGTGCGCACCGGGCTCAGCATCGGGTTAGCATTGTATCCTGATGATGGTAGTGACCCGGATCAACTGCACGCTGCGGCGGACAAAGCCATGTACATTGCCAAGCGTGCTGCACGCTGTACAACCGAGCATGAGAATCCCCGATTGGACCCTATTGTTACGGCTTTTACGTCGACTAACGAAGGTCACTACGATAGCTTTTGATTTCGTTCTGAGCACGCACGCTCAAATTCGTTCTCCAAAATACAAGCCGCTCCCCTTAGGACGGATTTCCAGCCGACTGGTGGGGATTGCTGCCTGCGTTCTAATGTGCTCCCCCATCTCGCAGGGCCAAGCTACCCAGGCTGCGAAGCCGGCGGAGTCGCCCGCCCAATACTTGTACGGGACTTGGTACTCATATCCACCGGGCAATCCCCAGACCGACCCCATCCGCCACGAGTTCCGCCACAACCGCACAACTGACAAGGATGAGATTGTCGTCACGAGGCTATGTCCGGGCGACTATCGCGCCGCGATTGCCAAGGCGACGTCGCCCGTCGAGATCACGGCCAGCACGATTCGCGTCCTGAAACACGCCGCGAGCACGGAAAAGGGCGAGATGGGCTCGGAATGCAAATCCAGTCTTGATCCGGGCCTGTGGAGTTATACAATCTCGGACGACCATGATCGCCTTACCATCACCAATCCTGGCGGTACTCCCGACATCATCGAGTTGGCCCGTCAGGACACCGGCGTCGCCCAACTGCCCTCGACCCTCTACGGCACTTGGTTGTTTCCGAGCAAGAACGAGGGAGACGTAAGCAAAGAACTGCGCCTGGTATTTTATAACGACGCCGACTCGGTGGAGGGAAAGGTTCGCGAGATTGCAATCTGCAGGAAAGGTAACAGCGCGCTGACCTCCCAAGTCGATGCCAAAATTCGCGTAAGCGCAGACCTGCTCACGATCCTCAATTCCGCCTCCCACACAGAAAAAAAAGGGCCTTTTACTTGCGAGGTCACCATCACCTCCGGAACCATTCACTACTCGGTTTCTCCTTCGGGATCGAACCTGAAGTTGCGAGGTGAGACAGGCGCTTCGATGATGCTCACCAGGGACTCCGGAGCAGGTCTAAACTAGAAGGAAATGAACCCCAAGCTCCATGTAGTCAATCGCTTCCTCGTTCTGGTGGCGGCTCTGATGGGACTTCTTATATCGATTCCCAACCCAGCCCAATCGCAGCAAGCCACGCAGAGATTGATCCTGAAAGATGGCAGCTTTCAGTCAGTCGCAAAATACGAGTTGCAGGGAGATCGTGTTCATTACCTGAGTGCGGAACGCTACGAGTGGGAAGACATTCCCAGTTCACTGATCGACTGGGACGCGACCAAGAAGTATAACGAGGAGCTAGCGGCCGGTAAGCTCAGAACCCACATCGTCGAGACGCCTGAGGAAAAGGAGGTGCGCGAGAAGGAGGAGGCGAATTCCCCTGAAATCGCGCCAGGACTGAATCTTCCCGGAACAGGCGGCGTCTTCCTTTTTGACCAGTTTCAAGGCAAGCCTGAGCTGGCTGAAATTGTGCAAAACGGCAGCGAACCGAACCAGGACGCAAAAAAGAGCGTTCTCCGGTCGGCGATCAACCCTCTCTCCGCCAGCAAACAGGCACTCCTGATCAAAGGCGGACACGCGCAAATCCAGTCCCACTCCGGACGGCCCGCCATCTACATCGACATCGATGAAGGGCCAATCAACAGCGCCGTGGGAGATCGCTTCAAACTCATTCGCGTGACGGAGGAAAAAGACAACCGCCTCGTGGGCAATGTTAAGGTCAGTGTCGGCGGAAAGGTCTCTCAGCACGCAAGTTTTATTTCCGCGAAAGTCGAGAAACTGGGAACCGGAGAGTGGATCAGATTGGACCCGGCGCAGGACTTGCCACCGGGTGAATATGCGGTAGTTGAGATGTTGACGCCCGAAGAAATGAACCTGTACGTCTGGGACTTCGGAGTAAATCCTAAAGCGCCGGCCAATCCAAACACGTGGCAGCCGGCGGCCAGTCACTAACATCCGGTTACACGTTACTTCCTGACGGATCGTCTGAGCGTACCAGCCCCATCCCTGCTACGGCGATACCGTCTCGTCCGGCCTGCTTTACGTGATACATCAGGTCGTCCGCTTTTTGCACGATGGCATGCGAGGTGGCGCCGTCGACGGGGTAGGTTGCTATGCCGATGCTGACGCGTAGGGTGAGTGACAAACCTTCCCCCATCAGCCACTGCATGCCGCGGAATATCGACATCAGCCTCCGCGCGACGTGGAGAGCAGCCTCTTTGCCTGTCTGCGGAAGCAGTACCGCAAATTCATCGCCGCCATAACGAAAAGCCGCGTCCACCAGACGCAGATTTCTTCGCAAACAGCGCCCAAACTCCCCAAGCAGCTTACTGCCCGCAAGGTGGCCGTACTCGTCGTTGATCCTCTTGAAATAATCCAGGTCAAGGAAGAGCATGCTGAATTCATATCCGAAACGCTCGGACCGCCTTACCTCTTCGGCCAGCACGGTAAACATGTGGCGCGAATTGTAGACCCCAGTGCAATCGTCGGTGATGCTGAGCTCCTGAATACGCTGAACCGCGCGAGCATTCTCGATGGCGATAGCCGCGTAATCGGCCAGGGCCTCCAGCAGCATCTCGCCACGTCTATACACCTTCATGTCACTGTTCACCAATTCCATGAGGCCCAGGACCGTGCCCCCGGCCCGCACCGGCATACAAATCACGGAGCACGATTGGGGCGAGAATGCCGTCCTGCTCTTGCGGTCAATCCTTGGATCCTGGTTCAGGTCAGCGATGACCAGCGATTCTCCGTGCTCCACAACCCATCGCGCCAGACTTTCACCTGTGGTCAGCTTCAAGGAGTTGACGCTCTCGCAGTCCTGGCCGATGGCAGCTGTGTAGTACAGCTCCTGGGTGTGCTCATCCAGCATCATTAAGGACCAACTGTCTGGTTTAAAGTAGGCTGCAATTTTCTCGAGGATGGTTTGCAGAATGTTGTCGAGATCGAGCGACGAGGTCAGCGCTTTGGCGACTTCGTGAAAAATCTGCAGCTCGTCGGAGTATCGATTTCGATCGTCGTCGATCATTGGAGCGGAGACAACGAAATGCGAATCTAGTGGCCCTGGCAAAGTGCTTCCTCTGTCGTATCAGGCAGAAGGAAATCCCAAGACTCCCGAAGGAAGAGGCGTCAGGCGACCGCTTTATCATACTGGAAAAGCTGCTCAGACCCTTTCCGCGAATACCAATGGGCAGGGTTGCGGATTCCCGCGTCAGGAAACGCGGATCCATTCGGGTAGTCGACAGGCCTTCACCAGTTTGACACCTCTGAAAACGTAACCTTATGATTCGGCAGACAATCCGAGTAAACTGAACTGGAAAGAGGTGGGAGGAGTGAGCTCATTCGGCGAGCATCTGCGTCAGCAGCGAGAGATGCGAGGCGTTTCGCTGGACGAGATTGTCGCCACCACCAAGATCGGGCGCCGCCTGCTTCTGGCTCTGGAAGAAGAACAGTTTGATTTGCTCCCAGGGGGCATTTTCAACAAGTCCTACGTTCGGGCTTATGCGAAGTGCGTCGGAATCGATGAAGACCAGGCCGTCGCCGAGTACCTCGAGGCGGCGCAAGAGCCACCTCCAGACAATAAGGTAATCGCCCATCAGCATTCTTTTCATTCGGATCGAGTGCTGGAGCGCACCCAATTTCCGATTGTGCCAGTGCTCATCCTGCTGGTTGTAGCGATAGGTGCTGTGGGCGGTTGGAAGGCATACCAGGAACACCAGCGCGATCGCGAACAGCAGATGGCAGCGATCAAGTCTAACGAGACGTCTACGATGGCTTCGATCGCTCCGTCGCAGACATCGGGTGCGCCCCTAGCAGGCAGCGCGGCACCCTCATCGTCGGCTCAGTCGGCCCAGCCGGCAGCATCCTCACAGATCATGCCTTCGAGTAAGCCGGTGAGCGCCGTGGAAGGGAGTGCGCGGCAGTCGATCGCGAGCCCGCAGGATGCGACACCCACCGAGGGTGAGTTTGAAATCACAATTCGCCCGAAAGACCGCGCTTGGGTGTCTGTAAAGTCGGATGGGAAGTATGTCGTTCGTGGGATCATCAAGCCTCCCGATGTAAAGACGATCCGCGCGACCAGCGAGGTGATCTTCTTTACGGGCAATGCCGGTGAGGTCGAAGTAGCCTTCAACGGCAAAAGTGTTCCGCTCGAGGGAGGCGCGAACCAACAGCAAACTGTGGTCTTCAATTCCAAAGGCGCTCAGCCACAAGCGACGGGACAATGACCGCTCGGCTTATAGCTTTATCTTTCAACTCATGAAACATACCGGCGAAAATGTTGTTCGCATTGAGGCTGATGCATTGCGAGCGTTGGCTGACCGTCTGGCCGGAGCCATGGCGGATCCCTTCAACCGCGCCATCGAATTGCTTTACGCCTGCACCGGACGCGTCGTAGTCAGCGGCATGGGAAAAAGCGGACTAATCGCACGCAAGATCGCCGCTACTCTCACCTCGACTGGAAGTCCCGCGTTGTTTCTCCATCCCGCCGAGGCAATGCACGGTGACCTTGGCATGGTAGTGCGCGGCGATGTTGTGCTGGCGCTTTCCGCCAGCGGTGAAACCGAGGAGATTCTGCAATTGTTGGCGACAGTGAAACGGCTTGGTGTACCGCTGATCACCATGACCTGCGACGAGATCCGCCCAGCCGAATTGAGCCCAAACACGCTATCGACCTTGGCGCAAGCTGCGGATGTTGCGCTCGATTGCTCGGTCGCCAACGAAGCTTGCTCCCTCGGACTTGCACCTACAGCGTCGACCACGACCATGCTGGCGCTTGGTGACGCGCTCGCCGTGGCGCTTTCGGAACGCCGGGGTTTCAAGGAAGAGGATTTCGCCAATCTTCACCCAGGAGGCAAGCTGGGCAAGCGTTTTGCCAAGGTGTCCACGCTAATGCACGATCGCGATCGAATTCCCAGGGTCGCTCCAGCAACCGCGATGGGGCAGGTGATTTACGAGATGTCGCGAAAGGGCCTTGGCATGACGACCGTGGTCGAAGACGAGAAGCTCGTGGGCCTCATCAGCGACGGCGACCTACGCCGTCTCCTGGAACATCACGGGAAGGAACTCTTCGACCTGACTGCTGCTGACTGCATGACACGCTCGCCGAAAGTGGTGGAACCCGACACGTTTGCGATCGCTGCCCTGGACATCATGGAGCGCAAGAAAATTACGTCGCTGCCGGTCGTCGACGAGACAGGAAAACTTATGGGCGTGCTGCATCTGCATGATCTTTGGGGCACACAGATGCTGTGATCTTCGGAAATCGATGCGAGTGCAGTTCCGAGTGTCCGTGAACTTAAGCGGTCGCCACTTGCCTCGCTGCCGAAGCCCGCACCAAGGCCAGCGCTGTCACATCGTTCTGATCGGGCGTTCCTCCCAGGAACTGCGCCACGGAATTAACGATGATGGTGGCGATTTCGGTGGCGTTATCCTGTGAAGCCTTTTCGAATTGCTCTTTCACCCGGCCTAGACCGAACTCTTCTTTCTTGTGCTTGTGCGCGGCCTCGACGACTCCGCGCGAAACCAGAAGCAGAGAAGCTCCCTTCTGAATAGCGGCCGTGGGGGCCTCGTAAGTGGACGCCGAGAAGAGTCCAAGCGGCAATCCGGTCGCGGGTAGCTCGGTAATGCCGGAGGGATCGCGCAACAACCCAGGCGTGTGGCCCGCGTTGGCATAACAGATCGTGCCCAACTCTTCGTTGTAGCAGCCCAGAAATGCCGCGGAAGAGCGCACTCCGGCGGCCGCCCGACGGATGCTCAGGTTCATCTCGAGGCATAACTCCATCATGGCGTCAGCCTCGTTGATTTCCTCGTAGGCGAACTTCTGCATGCCCACTTCCTGGAATGTCCGTTGAGCTGCTTCCACGATGCCGTGATTTTCTTCGTGACGGCCCGCAATATCGAGCATCCCAAAGATCACGCGACAACGGTTGGCACGAAGAAAGTGATACAGATCTCCGCCGACTTTCTCCCCTTGCACCATGCCGGCAATGTCAGCTCCGGATAGTGGTGGGAATTCGGCGCGGGTGGGCGCAGCGACTGCTGCTGCGGAACGAAGATTCGGGAAGGAAAGTTTCATAACGAAGGGCGCTGGCTATCATAACGGAAATCCTGCCGAATGCAACCTTTTCACGAAATCTAACTTGCCTATTGGGCTTAAGTGCTTTCTCTTACTTCTTTGCCACCATCTTGCGCCAGGGATAGGATGATTGGCGGAGACCAGCGCGTGCGCATCGTCAGCATTGGGGAAATCTTATGGGACTTGATCGGCCATTCAGAGTACCTGGGAGGCGCTCCGCTGAACTTTGCGGCCCATATCCGCAGGCTCGGCCACGAGGTTTACCTGGTGAGCGGAGTGGGGGACGACGACCGTGGCCGGCATGCCCTTTCCACCCTGCAAGAGCGAGGAATTTCCGCCGAATTTGTGCAGGTTATCCCCGGTAAGCAAACAGGAACTGCCGGCGTTGAACTGGATTGCGACGGCAAGCCGATATTCCGGATCGTTCGGCCAGCAGCTTACGACTGCGTCCGCTTGACCGCCCCCATTATGCAGCGCATCGCCGAGTTTCAGCCGCACTGGATTTACTTTGGCACGCTTTACCACATCTCCAATCAGTCCTTGGCCTCGACATTACGCCTGCTGGACGAAGTGCCGTCGGCGCGGAAGTTTTACGATGTGAATCTGCGCGAGGGGAACTGGAACCTTGCAACTGTCGAGCAACTCGCTGCGCAAGCGAGCGTCATCAAGCTAAGCGACAGCGAGGCCGAGTTCCTGGACGGCTCACTAGATACGGACGGGCTTCAAGGATCGGTTGAGCATTTCTGCCGCAGGTGGAGCGATCAATATGCTTGCAAGATTATCTGCGTGACCTTCGGCGAGCGTGGTTGCGGTATCTACAAGGACCGTTCCTATACCACCTCTCCTGGTTGTAAGGTCGAAGTGGCCGACACTGTGGGCGCGGGCGATGCCTTTGCCGCGGCTTTTCTTCACGGAATCGATCAGGGCTGGGATGCCCAGCGCTGCGGCGCGTTCGCCAATGCGGCAGGAGCGCTAGTGGCTAGCCGTCCGGGCGCGACTCCAGAATGGAGCGTTGATGAGGTGTGGCAGATGCTCGGCGAGACTCCGGCCGCAGGCTCTCGCTGATTATTCTGTCGGCTCTTTATCGACGTCGCCCCCAGCATCGAGTCCGGACATACGCTCCAGTTGCGTTCGCCAGTCCGTCTCCTGCACGAACTGTCTTGAATCGCGCCAGCCTGCCTTCACCTTGATGAACAGCTCAAGATAGACCTTCGTATTCAGCAGCCGCTCGATCTGTAGACGCGCCGCTGTACCGATCTTCTTCAGTGTGGCGCCCTGCTTACCGATGAGAATGGCTTTCTGGCCGTCGCGCTCGCAATAGATGGTCGCAGCGATCCGGGTCAGCTTAGCGCTCTCCTCATACTGCTCAATGAGCACGGTGGTTGCGTACGGGACCTCCTGCTCGGTAATCAGCAGCACCTGCTCCCGAATCAACTCCGCGACCAGAAACCGTTCGGGCTGATCGGTCACCTGATCTTTCGGGAAGTAGCGCGGGCCTTCCGGCAATGCCTTGATGACCGCATCCAGCAGCTTGTCCAGTCCTTCGCCCTTTAGCGCAGAAATCGGAATCACTTCGGCGAAGTCGTGCAGGTCCTGGTACTTCGCAATCAGCGGCAGAAGATCCTGCTTATTGAGCGCGTCGACCTTGTTCAGCAGCAGAAACGTCTTCTGTCCACCGCGCTTCACGATGTCGAGCACGAATTCATCGCCAGTACCTAATTTCGCGGTCGCATCGACAATGAGCAGCAGGAGGTCGCAGCCTTCCAGCGCGTCATAAACCTCTTTCATCATGCGGCGGTTGAGCGAGTTGATGGGCTTATGAACGCCAGGGGTGTCGATTAGAACGATCTGCCCGCTGGGACGCTTCCCTTTTCGCTCAACGTTGACGATGCCCTGAATGCGATTGCGGGTGGTTTGTGGCTTGCGGGTGACAATGGCGAGCTTTTCGCCGACGAGTGCATTCAGCAGCGTCGACTTGCCTGCGTTGGGACGGCCGATGATGGAGACGAATCCGGAGCGAAATGGCATCAGGCGCCGACCTGCTTCGGCTGGAGGCTCACGCGCACGCGATCGACGCGCCGCTCGGTCGATTCCAGCACTTCGAAGCGCAGTCCATTCTCTTCGAACACTTCTCCTGCCTTGGGTATGTGTCCAGCCAGCTCGCTGACCAGACCGGCGATAGTGGTGGCTTCTTTCTCATCCGGCCGGACGCCGAGCAGCTTCTCCAGCAGGTCGACGTCGGTGTTGCCGTTGAAAATGTAGGACGTGTCGCTCTCCTTCACGATCTCGGATTTCTCGTGCTCATCGCGAATCTCGCCGACGATTTCTTCCACCAGGTCCTCAATCGTAACCAATCCTGCGACCCCGCCGTATTCGTCGATCACCACCGCCAGGCGGGCATTGTCACGCTGCATCTCGCGTAGCAGATCGCTGCCCAACTTCGTCTCCGGCACAAAGTAGACCTCGGGCCTCATCAAATCACTTACGGTCCGCGTGTGCGCCTCAACATCGGCGACCTGCAAGAGATCTTTGGCGTACAGAATTCCCTTGATGTGATCGATATCTCCTTCGAAAACGGGGATACGGGAGTAAGGGTACTTGTCCAGCAGCTCCGTCACCTCGGCAACCGTCATCGTCACCGGAACCGCGACGATTTCAGGGCGCGGCGTCATCACCTCGCGGACCCGCTTGTCCCCAAACTCCACCACCGACTGGATGAGATCGCGATCGCTTTCCTCCAGAATTCCCTCTTCCTGACCGGCTTCGATGAGCGCGTCCACGGCTTCAGATGGATGCTCCGGCTGCTTCTCGCCATGATCGCGCGTCAAGGAGGCCACCGAAAGTCCGAAGCCCAGAATGAGCGTTGCCGGAAGGGCGAGGTAAATCAGTCCCCGCAGCACGACCACCCAATGCACCAGCCATTCACCCTTGGTGCGCACGAAGAACAGATGCGGGATCAGCTGATGGAAAATGACGATGATGAAGATGAGGCTGACCGCGGCCTGCACCAGGTCGAGACCAACCCAGCGGTTCTCTTTAAACAGCACATAGCCAATGAGCACGCCGATGCTGGCCATGGACAACTGCGTCAAGACCGTCATCGACATCGCGGCGCGGTCACGGCTGACGTGCAAACGAGGTTCGACTCGTTGTTCGTAAGCCGAAATGTTTTCCTGAAACTCGCGCGAGAGAAACCTGCCCATCTCGGCATACAGGCGATCCACATAGGAGACAAGCGTCAGCAAGCCGAGCAGCAATAGCAGCAGGATGGATAACGGGAGGTTCATCGTCGGCGACCCTGGCGCGCAGTCGAAGCGACCTTGCGGCGCCGCGCACGAAGATTCCCGCCGTTGGTTCGCTCAATCAATCCGACTGGTAGATTCAACCGCCGTCGAAGCCTGGCTTCCTGCGCCTGCATCTCGCCGGCATCGGTCTCGTGGTCGTAGCCCGCCAGGTGGAGCAGTCCATGCAAGATGAGAATCTTCAGTTCGGTATCGACCGAATGACCGAGTTGGTCAGCATTTGCCGCGGCAATCTCTGCTGAAATTGCGATGTCGCCGGCAAGTTCGAGCGCGTCGGCAGGGAAAGAGAGAACGTCGGTCGGGTTGTTTTTCCGGCGGAAGCGGAGATTCAACTTGCGCATCTCCGCACTTGAGGTGATGCGGATGCTCAATTCCCCGCGTGCGCCGACCGCCCGTTTTGCTTTTGTGGCGAACAAGGTCAAGGCGCGTTGGTGTATCTCGTTACTGTCGTGCTCCAGAATGATCACTTTCGTTTCAAGAACAAATGGGAGGGCAAATACGCCCTCCCACAGTATGGTACCAAGTTATTACTCGGAAATGCGATCCGGAGGCGGCAGCACCGCGGCGGGAGGCACTTCCGTCAGTGGCGTCTCGCGCTCGACGCTGGTCGTGTACACCCGGCCGTCGCTAGTACGCGCGGTCGCGTACCCGCTGCCGTTCTTCAGTTCGAGAGACAGGGACAGCTGTTCGTTCCGGCCCTTGTAGTCGTCATAGGCGCGAATGATGCGCTGCACCAGGTGATGCCGCACCACGTCGCCCTCATCGAAGTGAGAGAAGTGAATGCCTTCGACATTGCGCAGGATGTCCACAGCCTCAACCAAGCCGCTGCGGTTGGCGTTCGGCAAGTCGATCTGCGTAATGTCGCCCGTGATGACCGCCTTGGAGTTGAATCCCAGGCGGGTCACGAACATTTTCATCTGCTCGGAGGTTGTGTTCTGAGCTTCGTCCAGAATCACAAATGCGTCGTTTAGAGTTCGGCCACGCATGAACGCGATCGGCGCGATCTCGATGACGTTCTTTTCCAGAAGCCGATCGACCTTGTCGGGATCAAGCATGTCATACAACGCGTCGTAGAGCGGACGCAGGTACGGATCGACCTTCTCCTGCAATGTTCCGGGCAGGAAGCCCAGGCGCTCGCCGGCTTCCACCGCGGGACGCGCCAGCACGATGCGATTGACGCGCTTCGACATCAGCGCGGAAATCGCCATGGCAACAGCCAGGTAGGTCTTGCCTGTACCGGCCGGGCCGACGCCGAAGACCATGTCATGCTTTTCAATGGCCTCCATGTAGCGGCGCTGATTGATGCTCTTTGGCTGGACGCTGCGTTTCCCGAAGGACCGCTGCTTGCCAGCCTCGGCCAGACCACGCAAGGTCGCGGTCGAGTCGGTAGTCAGCACGCGAATCATGTCACCTAGGTCGCCGTTCACGAACGCGTGACCGCTTCGCTGCAGGTGCTGGTAGTCGGTAAACACCCGCTCGGCCCGAGCCACGTCAGGCGCTGCCCCTGAGATCTCGATGGAATCCGCCCGGAGGTTGATGGCAACCTTCAGACCGTCTTCCAGCAGGCGCAGGTTTTCATCCCGGGTTCCAAACAGGGTTTCGATATTTGGGCTGATTTCAATGTTCTTTTTCATCTAGGGTCGGAAGACAGCCTCCAACTGTATCGCAACCCGAACGTCGTAGCTGGCACGGGCGGGTCGGGCCGGTTCAAACACAAGGTTCCGAAAGGGCGCATCAATAGCGTACCAAGTCCTTCGGTCTGACGTAGGGAAGCATGCAAGCGCGGTGTACCGGGAGGCGGGATGGCGGCCGGAAGTTGGTCCAAGCCAAAAACTACATTCATTGGCGGCTAGCGTATTCCCGAACCCGACGGGAGTCAATCCCGCAGGATGTAAATTCGGTGTCGATTCAGGTACGTTCGTTGACGATTCGGCCAAAATCCCCTTCCCATAACTTTGATGTTCTTTTTGAACAAAAGGGAGCATCGCTCAGAGCTGCTTTCGGGCCGGCTGCGTTGATTTGCCGGACGGCTCCCATTTCCTGTAGAATCAGCTATTCGGCATCCGTCGAGATCTCTAACTGAGGGCTACAGGAAAGTATGGCGAATCATTTTTCGGCGCTCAAGCGTGCGCGTCAAACCGAGACCAAGACAACGCGCAACCGCGCCAGCAAGTCCCGCCTCCGCGGAGCCCTGCGCTCCCTGCGTGAGGCTATTGCCAAGGGCGACAAAGAGGCCGCCCAGACCGCCTATCGCGCTACCGTGTCCGTGGTGGACAAAGGCGTCCAGAAGGGCGTTCTGCACAAGAATACGGCCAGCCGGTATAAGTCTCGCCTTAGCGCGCGCGTCAAGGCTGTCAAAGCAAAGTAGGCAATTCCCGAGTTCCCAGAGGCGGGCCATTGAGCCCGCCTTTTTTTGTTGCCGCCAGGTGTGTTCTCCACGGAGGCGCGGAGTACGGAGGGGTTCCGATCAAAGTGTTTCGGGTCTAAAACGCTTGATTTTCCCTCGAGATATCCGTTTGTCCCGACTTTGATTACTTCAATTTCTCCGTACTCTCAGTGCCTCCGTGGTGAATGTCTCCCTCTCACTCGTTGCGCAAGGCCTGCATTGGCTCAATCGAGGCCGCCCGCCGCGCGGGAATCATGCTGGCGACCAGCCCTACCAAGCTCAGCCCCAAGGCCAGAAACAGAATGGCCATCCCATCGCGGCTCACTTCCACTGGCACGACGCTGGCCAGAAGTCGCCGCGATACCACGCTACCGATCACACCAATCACGACTCCTAGCGACATCAGCAGCGCCGCGCGGCGCAGCACCAGCCAGACAATATCGGGCCTGGAAGCACCTAACGCCATACGCAAGCCGATGTCTCGCGTCTGCAGGCTTACCTCCTGGCTCAGCACGCCGTAGATGCCGGTTAGCGCCAGTATCAAAGCCAGCACGGCAAAGATGCTGAATAGCCAACCTTGCATGCGATTGAAGACCAGCGCATCGGCCAGCACATCGTCCATCGTCTCCGGGGTCTCAAAGGGAACGGTGGGCGCGACCTCGTGCAGCGCCTGTCGAAGCTGGGACACAATCGCTTCCGGTGGGACCGAAGTCCGAACAAACAACGCCATGGGAGTCAGCGTCTCGGCGCTGTCTTTCAGCGGCACTTCCGACATGGGGTAATCCATCTCGGCGAGAACGGACTCCTCCACCGCTTGCCGGCCGTTACTGACAACTCCGATGATGGTTTGATTCGTAGGATCCTGCTTGATCTGTTGGCCGATCGGCTCTTCGCCCGGCAGAAACGTGTCTACGAATTTCTGATTGACCACGACGACATCCGGGGAGCCAGGCTTATCGATCGCGGGATCAGGCAGACGCCCCCGAAGAAGCCGTAAGCCCATCGCTTGATACCAGCCCGGCGATACCATCCGCACTTCCGCCAGCCGCTCGTGGTCGAGAGGATCAGGGGGTTTCCCAACCATGTTGACCCCACTGTTCCATCCCCACTCCAGCAACGGAATAAGGCGGTTGTAACCGGCACCCGTCACTCCTGGGATGGCGCGCACTTTCTCTGCCAGGGGTCGATAAAGCGTGGCATCCAGATCCTTGCCGGCATAGTTTCCGGGCGAGACGTTGATCTCCAGCGTAAGGAGGTGGTCGGTGGTATAGCCGAAATCCAGGTGCTGCATGCTCCACAGCTGCATGAGGACCAGGCCGGTACAGACCAATAACATAAGCGAGAGCGCGACCTCTGCAATCACAAACCCCGAACGCAAGCGGTAATCGCCGCGGTCCGTTCCAGCCGCCGCTCCCGACTTCAGCGAGCGATTAGGGTCGGTCGACGACATTTTCTTCGCCGGGATCATGCCGAATATCAGGCTGGACAGAACAGCGATCGCGAACGCTGCGACGAACACCGCCCAGTTCAGGTGAATATTGCCGCCCCGCTGGAACGACTTGGTCAGGAACTGCGACATTCCCATCGTGATTGCCCAAGCCAGCAGTAGCCCGGCGATGGCCGAGATCAATCCAAGAACTAGATTTTCGAAGAGAATCTGCCGAACGATCCGAACCCGCCCGGCCCCCAGCGCGGTCCGAATGGCCATTTCCCGCTGACGTCCAACCCCGCGTGCCAGCAGCATAACGGCAACGTCGACGCAGGCGATCAGCAGCACGAATAGCACACCGGCCGCCATAATCCACAAGGCCTGGCGCTGCTCCTGGCCGGTAATGCGCATGTTCAACGGCATTACGCGGGCCGTGCGGCCCTTGTCGGTGTCAGGATAATTTTGGCCGATGTTGGCCAGTACGTGGGTCATGTCGGCCTGTGCCTGTTGCACCGTCAATCCCGGCTTCAAACGTCCCACTACCTGTAACCAATGGTCGCCTCGAGCGGTGCGCAATTCCTTCGAAATCCGCAGCGGCGTGTAGACCAGATTCGGCGTGCCTAAAGGAAAGCGAAAACCTGCCGGCATGACGCCGACGACGGTATACGGGAAGCCGTCGATGTGGACGGATGAGCCGACGGCGCTCGGGTTACCGCCAAAATTCTGCTGCCATACCTCATAACTGAGCACGGCGACATTGTTGCGTCCGTCCTGCTCCTCACCCGGAACGAAGGTGCGTCCCAGCAGGGGCTGTACGCCAAGAACATCGAAGAAATGATCGCTAGTCGAGGTGTTGTGAAGATGTACGACTTGCGATCCGGTATCGAGATTGACGCCCGCGAATTGGCTGAACCCGGCCAGTGCCTCGAAGCTCTGGTTCTGGGCCCGTTCCTCCAGGAAGCCGGGCCACGACGACGGCTGGATGAAGTTGGCAGCCGCATGCGTCTCGACAAAGAGGATCCGATCTGGATCGTGAAATGGCAGCGGACGAAGGACGGTCGCGTAGATGACGCTGAACATTGCCGTCGCGGCGCCAATGCCAAGCGCCAGCGTCAGCACAGCGATAACGGTAAATCCCGGAGACTTGCGCAACTGCCTCAGCGCAAAGCGAAAATCCTGGCGAATCGAATACATGCGGGCTCCCCAACGAAAAAGCTGGAGTGATAGACGAAGGCGAGCTCTGGTTGGTTCCGAGGAAAAGGGGCCCTGGCCAAATCACACGATTTTGCAAGAGCATGGCTGCGGTAGAGATTACGTGGTCTTAGGATTGTGGGAGTGGGGTTAACCGGCAATACCCTTTCACCACGGAGGCACGGAGAAAGACAGATTATTCCGATTTCCCCGTGCCCTCTGTGTGAATAAGCCTTCCGCGTTACTTCCCTGCCGCCTGACCCTGCGGCTTCCAGCGCAGCACGGGCTTTCTGGCAGCGCTGGTTTCATCCAGGCGCGAGATCCGCGTGTTGTGCGGCGCCTCGATAAGAATCTCCGGATTCTGCTCGGCTTCCTCGGCAACCGATTTCATCGCGTCGATGAACTGGTCGAGCTCTTCCTTCGACTCGCTCTCGGTCGGCTCAATCATCAACGCCCCGTGAACCACCAGCGGAAAACTAACGGTGTAGGGATGGAATCCATAGTCGATCAGCCGTTTAGCGATGTCGCCGGTCTTCACGCCCTTGCCTGTCTGCTTGCGGTCGCTGAAGACGACCTCGTGCATGGTCGGCGTGCTGTAAGGCAGATCGTAGACCCCTTCCAGCTTCTTGCGAATGTAGTTGGCGTTCAGCACCGCGTCTTCTGTCGTCTGCCGCAGACCATCAGGGCCGTTCGCCATGATGTATGCCAAAGCGCGAACGTGCATGCCGAAGTTGCCATAGAACATGCGCACCCGGCCGACGGACTGGGGACGGTTGTAATCGAAGCCCAACGTGCCATCCGGCTTGGTAACAACCACTGGAGTCGGCAGAAACGGCTCCAGAATCTTCTTGCAGGCAACTGGGCCGGAACCCGGGCCGCCTCCACCGTGCGGCGTCGAAAAGGTCTTGTGCAGGTTCAGGTGCATGACGTCGGCACCGAAGTCGCCGGGACGGACCTTGCCCACCAGAGCATTCATGTTAGCGCCGTCCATGTAAAGGAGAGCACCTTTGGCGTGCAGCACGTCGGCGATCTTGTGAATCTCCTGCTCGAAGACGCCTAGGGTGTTCGGATTGGTTAGCATCAGCGCGGCCACGTCTTCGTTGACTTGAGCTTCCAGCGACGCCATATCGACCATACCGGCAGCATTCGACTTCAGATTCTCGACCGTGTATCCGGACAGTGCTGCCGTCGCCGGATTCGTTCCGTGAGCGGAATCTGGGATCAGGATCTTCTTTCGGGGATTGCCCTGTGACTCGAGATAAGCGCGAATCATCAAGATGCCAGTGAACTCACCATGCGCGCCCGCAGCCGGTTGCAAAGTAATTGCGTCCATGCCGGTGATCTCAATGAGCTGCTCGCTCAGCATGGCAAGAATGCGCAGCGCGCCCTGGCTGACGCGCTCCGGCTGATACGGATGAGCTTCTGCTAGGCCCATCAACCTCGCCACGTATTCGTTTACACGCGCGTTGTACTTCATGGTGCAAGAGCCTAACGGATACATGCCATGATCGACGGCGTAATTCCATGTCGAGATGCGCGTGTAGTGGCGGATGATTTCGATCTCGCTCACCTCCGGCATGTTGCCAAGATCTTCGCGCGTCTGCGAGCCCAGCAACTTCGCGGGATCGACCTCGGGTACGTCGAGCGGCGGCAGCTTGTAAGCTTTCTTTCCAGCCGACGACTTCTCGAAGATGAGGCCTTCATTCTGGCTGATGTGGGTGGTCGCCTTCTTGATCTTCTCGTTCAGGTTCACAGCGCCACCTCCTTCGCAACGGCGTCAATCGAAGCCTTGGCTGTTGTCTCCGTGCAGCACCACAGTGCCGCATTCCCCAGCTCGGGATAAAACTTCTTCAGCGGGAATCCTCCGATGATGCGCTGCCCCAGCAAATGGTCGTTAATCGCGTAGGGGTCGGTTTTGGTCTGGATGACGAACTCATTGAACCGTGGAGCACCCTCAAACAGAAGTGTCGCACCGCTCTTCTTGAATTGCTCAGCAGCGTAATGGGCCTTCGCCAGGTTCTGCGTCGCCAGCTCCTTCATTCCCTCGCGCCCGTAGATCGTCATGAAGATGCCGCACATCAGCGCGACCAATCCCTGGTTGGTGCAGATGTTCGACGTCGCTTTCTCACGGCGAATATGCTGCTCGCGGGTTGATAACGTGAGGACGAATCCGCGCTTGCCGTTGCGGTCGCGAGCTTCGCCGACCAGGCGACCCGGCATCTGCCGAACGAACTTGTCGCGCGTGGCGAGTACGCCGCAGTACGGGCCACCAAATCCAAGCGGCACACCGAAGGATTGCGCCTCCATGCTGACGATGTCGGCTTCCGTCGGCGGCTTCACGATTCCTAGCGATACGGCCTCGGCGATGGACACGATAAGCAGTGCACCCTTCCTGTGCACGATCTCGGCAATGGCGGCAACGTCTTCGATTGTGCCAAAGAAATTCGGCGACTGGATCAGCACGCCGGCCGTCTGATCGTCGATCGCCTTGTCCAGTTCTGCTAGATCTACCCGGCCGTTCTTTCCGTAGCCTACATTTGATACCGGCATGCCCTGGTGCCGTGAGTACGTAGTAATGACCTCGCGATACTCGGGATGAACCGTCTTCGCCACGATCGTTTTCGACCTGCCGGTCACTCGGCAGGCCATCATCAGAGCTTCAGCTGCTCCCGTCGAGCCGTCGTACATGGAGGCATTGGCAACATCCATGCCCGTGAGCTCACAGATCATGGTTTGAAACTCGAAGATCGACTGCAGGGTACCCTGGGCGATCTCCGGCTGGTAGGGCGTGTAGGAGGTGAAGAACTCTCCGCGCGAGATGAGCGAATCGATGACAACGGGCCTATAGTGCGAGTAGGCGCCGGCGCCAAGAAACATGGCATAACCTTGAGCACTGTTGGCCGCGCGCTCGCGAAAAAACTCGACGATCTCGCTCTCTGCGTACTGGCGCGGAATCTTGAGGTCGCCCTTAAGGCGGTACTCGGCTGGAATGCCTCCAAACAGGTCGTCAATCGATTTCGCACCGATCTCGCTCAGCATGGCTTCGCGATCGGATGGCGATTTAGGAAGATAGCGCATGGATACCTGTAACTTTCTTGGGCGTATGAGAATGAATATTTAGGCTTCAGCGTTGTGTCAGGCACGTTTTAAGCCGTGCCGAAAAACATCTCAAAATGAACTGGGCTTCAGCCCCTGCCGAGGTATTGCAGGGGCTGAAGCCCTGACCTTTTCAGGCCCCCGCTTGGCACGGCTGAAGTCATACCCTGCTACAAACCAAAACCCAACTGCGGCAGCGTTCCTCCCGGCAAAAGCATTGAAGCCAGGTTCTTTTAGTGTCCGCCCTCTTCGGCGATGAACTTCTCGTAGTCGGCCGTGGAAAGCAATCCGCTGGCCTCGCCCGGGTCTTTCAGCTTCACCTTGACCATCCATGTGGAGTTGGCGTCCTTGTTCACCTGTTCGGGCGCAGTATTCAGCGACTCGTTGACTTCCGTTACCGTGCCGGTGACGGGGGCGAACAGGTCGGAAACGGCCTTCACCGACTCGACCGAGCCGAAGGTCTTGCCGGCGGAAATTTCCGATCCGACTTTGGGGAGCTCGACGAACACGATGTCGCCAAGTGAGTTCTGCGCGTAATCCGTGATGCCGATGACGCCGGTGCCGCCGTCAATCTTCAGCCATTCGTGCTCTTTGGTGTATTTGTAATCCGCAGGGTAAGGCATTTAGTTTCCTCCTCAGCACCCGACGGTGCGTCGGCAAAAATTATTGGATGACGACAAGACGAAAAAGAACTACGACTGCTTCTTGGGACGCTTGTAAAACGGTGTTGGAATGACTTTGCACTTCACTGGCTGGTTCCTGATCTCCACAGCCACTTCATGGCCAACCTCGGAATTTTCGACCGGGACATAAGCCAGAGCGATGTTCTTCTTGAGAAACGGTGCGTACGATCCGCTGGTCACATATCCAATCTCATTTCCATCGAGATCGCGAACTTTGTAACCGTCACGCGGGATACCGCGATCGACGGACTCCAGTCCGACCAGCGTGCGCGTGATGCCCTTGGCCTTCGATTTCTCCAGCGCATCGCGGCCCACGAACTCGCCCTTCTCCATCTTCAGAAAGCGATCCAGCCCGGCCTCCCAGACATTGATGGTGTCCGAGATCTCGTGACCGTAGAGCGGAAGTTTGCCTTCGAGTCGCAGCGTGTTCCGAGAGCCCAATCCGGCTGGCACGATGCCGAATTCCTTGCCGGCTTCCAGAACTTCGTTCCATACCCGCGTGCTAGTCGCTTCGTCCGTAGGGACATAGATCTCGAAGCCGTCTTCGGCGGTGTATCCAGTACGGGCAATCATGATGTTTTTCAGTCCGCACACCGTGCCGTGCGTGAACCAGTAAAACTTCACCTTCGACAGGTCCGCGTCCGTCAGCTTCTGCAGCGTATCCACACCCTTGGGACCCTGGATGGCAATCTGCGTGTAGTTGTCGCTTAGGTTCTCGACCTTGCAGTCAAACTGGCTGGTGTTGTCCGTGACCCAGTTGACGTCTTTCTCGCGTGTGCCGGCATTGATCACCAGCAGGTAATCCTCTTCGCCGAGCCGGTGCACGATGACGTCATCGACAAACGTCCCTTCGGGATACAACATCGCCGAATAGCGGCACTGACCGATGCCCATCCCGGCCGCGTCGTTCATGGTGATGTGTTGCACCGCATCGAGCGCCTGCGGGCCTGTAATGCGGATGTCGCCCATGTGGCTGACGTCGAACACGCCTACGCCGTTGCGAACCGCCAGATGCTCCTTCATCAGTCCGCCAACGGAGGGGTATTCCACCGGCATGTCCCAGCCGTTGAAATCGACCATCTTCGCGCCCATCTGGCGATGGACGGCGTTCAGCGCGGTTTTACGAACCGGAGCGGCCACCGGGGTATCGGATGACAATTCGGAGATCCTTTGGCGCACAGAACGCGCGTTTGAGGTTGGTCCAACCTTAAACGGTAACACGTGCGATTTTAGGCGGTCAACGAAAGGCCAAACACGCGCCAAAACGCGGCTGCCACATTGGGAAATTTTGCCTAACAATCACTTCCTTTCCGTCGTCCAGAACTTAGACGGTTACGAAAGTACAATCCGTTTCGGCTTCCTATTGGCCCTTCGTGCCACTCGCATCACTGACCACAACCCCACTGCCTTTTCAAGATAAAAGGTGGTTGCAGGTGCGAGGTCATTCCCTGATGCGGACTCTTCCCGGTACGGTTCTTCCTGGTCATTCTCGTATCCGTTTGATGGTTCTTATCTGCGCGGGCAGTCTCCTCGCGCTCCTCTTTGTCATCTCGTGCAATCTGAGCGCGCAGGACGGGTCGACCTCGCTGCAAGGCGTCATCGAAGATGCCAGCGGCGCGCGCATCGTTGCGAGCCTCCATTACGGTGACCGATGCATCGCGGGGCCTTCGCATGCAGACGGCGACGGATGGCCAAGGGGGCTTCAACTTCGCCATGCTTCCCCCCGGCCGCTACGACGTCACCGCCGCGGCGCCGGGAATGGTCTCCCGTACCAGTCGCGGAATCGAACTGCTGGTCGGCGGCATTTCGGTTGTGCAACTCCGCCTGGCTCCGGCTGCTTTGACCCAGACCATTACCGTCTCCGCTCATGTGACGTCGATAGAAACCCAGACCGGCGCTGTTTCGAACGTGGTGACGCAGCGAGCCATTGAAGAGCTACCGTTGAACGGCCGCAGGTTTACCGATCTGGCGTTGCTAAGCCCAGATGTGATTCCGGATCCGCGAAGTCAAACGTCAGACTCCAATGGAGACCTCTCGGTGGGCGCGGTTCGCGGATTTCAAAATAGCTTTCTAGTCGACGGTACGGACGACAACAACTCATTCTTCGCGCAGGCTCGTGGCGGATATCGCGCACCCTACCAGTTCAGCAATGAGGTCATTAAGGAATTTCGGGTCTCGTCCAATTCATATAGCGCAGAGCTAGGACGTTCTGGAGGAGCCGTGTTCAACGTCGCGACGAAATCCGGAACGAACCAATGGCACGGCACTGGCTTCTATTTTCTGCGCGATCGCGCTTTTGACGCCGCCCAACCGTACGCGTCCGAACAGCCGGACGACCGGCAGCAGCAGTTCGGCGGCACCATCGGCGGGCCTATTCGCAAAGACCGCATCTTCTTCTACGGCGGGTTCGACCAGCATCTGCTCACCGTCCCTTCGGTCGTGCAATTCGCCAATGGCGCAAGCAGCATCGTTCCGCAGCCGGCTGACTACGACTATCTGGATAAGTCGCTGGTGATGGCCTCTGCCGCTCAACTGAACGCCATGGGAGGAAGCTATCCCACGACGATGCACGGGAACGCCGGCTTCGCCAAGATCGACTTCAATCTCTCATCCAAGCAGCTGGCATTTGTGCGCATCAGCACGTCCATGCTGACCGGAACAAACAATGTTTTCTTCGATCCATCAAGCCCGATCACCGGATATGCGGCTACCGGCAACGGAACCGAAAATGTTCATACGGAAAGTGTGGCGGCCGCGCTGACCAGTGCCTGGACAACCAACTTGGCGACGAGCCTGCGGATGCAGTTTTCCCGCGACGCACAGACGTCGACGGCCAACTCCGATCAGCCCTGGACCAAGATCTATGACTTGGTCGCGGGGTTTGGAGAATCCAGCACCCTGCCGCGAAACACCAATGAGAACAAGCTGCAAATTGCAGAGACGGTCAGCTACGAGCACGGCCGCATGCATTGGAAGTTCGGCGGCGATTTCGTGCAAGCCTGGATCTACAACTACTACCCGTACCTGTTCGGCGGCGAATACTACTTCGACGACATCAAGGTAAATCCTTGGACCTTTGCGCCGCAGGTATACGGTGAACCCCTGACGCCGTTACGGGCTTATGCGCATGGGGTTCCGCGTTATTACATGCAGGATTTCGGAAATGCCGTTTCCCATCCTGACTCGCGCTTCTATGCCGCATTTCTACAGAACACGTTTCGAGCGACGGCGAATTTAACGCTCGATCTTGGCGTGCGCTACGATTTGCAGACCTTTGAGCCGGGCAAGTTGGTCAGCAACCCGCTTTACCCTGCCTCGGGAAAACTGCCGAGCAATACCACGAATTTCTCTCCTCGGATTGGGTTTGCCTATTCGTTAAATGACCGCCATTCATTGGTGATCCGGGGTGGAGCGGGAATCTTCTACATGCCAATTCCTGCTATGTATGCGTCTCAGGTAGCAACCGACAATGGGTTGCAGCAGACCGAACTCTTTCTCAACCTGACGCAGCCGGCACAAGCTGCTCTGTTTCCCAAATATCCCTCCGCGCTGGTGAACTGCCCGCCCGGAACGACCGTCTGCACACCGCCGGCGGCGCTCGCGCCCTATCTCACGACTCAAGTTTCGGCCTTCGACCCGAATTTCCAGACGCCGCATACCGAGCAGGCTAACGTCGGCTTACAGAGTGAACTTGGGCGTAACATCACCGCCAGCGTCAGCTATCAATATGTGCGCGGCGTGAACGAAATTCGCTCGCTCGACGTCAATCTTCCGAAACCAACGATCACCGAATACCCTGTCTACAACGACACAGGATCGGTATTTCTGGGCATGTACGATGTCGCTTCCTTCGTCACCACGCAGACCACTCCATCGGCAACGTGTCCATATCCTCCTTGCCTCAATCCCTTACAAAGACCCGACCCCAGGCTGGGCGCAATCAACTCCTTTCAGAGTCAATCCAGCAGCATCTACAACGGCGTGACTTTCGCGCTGAAGCGGCAGATGGATCACGGGATGTACTTCCTGGTCGGCTACACATTGGCAAAAGCGACAGACGACGGCCCTGACGCGTTGGTCGTAGGACGTCCGGGCAACGTGCAGAATTCTTATGCGACATCGCTGGAATGGGGTCCCAGCACAAATGATGAGCGAAACCGGTTCATAGCTGCCTGGGTGGCGGATCCGAAATTCCGTTTCAACCTAGGGACGCTGAACAAACTGCTCAACAATTGGAAGCTATCCAGCGTCTTCACTGCCGGCTCGGGACGACCGGTCAACGCAACCATAGCTGGCGATCCAAATGGCGATGGCGATATTTACAACGACCGGCTGCCCGGATACACCCGCAACGCATTCATGGGCCCCGACTATCTCAGCACCGATATGCGAATTACGCGTAACATCCGCTGCGGCGAACGCGTTGTCTGGAATCTAACGGCTGAATCGTTCAACTTATTTAATCGCACGAATGGCCGGGTTCAGATTAGCAGCGATGGTTATTACAACTCGGCAGGACAGTTTGTGGCGTACTCGACTACCGTCGGCGGCAAGACTTATCCGGGACAGTTCCTGGTTAATTCGAATTTCCTGACGCCCACCAATGCTTATGCACCTCGGCAGGTGCAATTCTCGGTAAGGCTAAGTTTCTAGGTGGGATAGACCTGAAAGGGTTGCTTTAAGGACAGTCTAAAACTGGTTTAGCGCCGAAGTCTTCGCTTGACTTCTCTCTGTAACATAGAGATAACTACTATTGTCCACATGGGACGAGTTTGGGGGTGTTTCCTGTTTGGCGGAAGTTCGCATTCAAGAGGGTGAATCCCTAGAGAACGCCCTGCGGCGCTTCAAACGCAAGGTCCAGCAAGAGGACATTATCAAGGAAGTGAAACGTCATTCCTTCTACCTCAAGCCGGGCGAAAAGAAGCGCGTAAAAGAAGCGCTGGCGCGAAAGCGCAGTCGCAAAAAGGCTCGCAAAGAGCAGGACTAATTCACACGAGGGCCGCCGTTCCGATGGCGGCCTTTGCTTTTTCATCGAAGTCGAAGTTTTTCTTAGACGCAGCGCAGTTATTCCAGTTGTGCCATGCAGTTAGGCATGGTGGGCCGAACCCAGGAAGATGTACCTGAGTACCGGAATTAGCGACCACCAGGTTGAAACGTTCAGTCCGGTTTCTCCTGCCGGTGGCAATTCACCCCCTCTGTGTACTTGGGAGTCGCGGGCTGAAGGGAGCAACTCTCCATGGAATTTCAGGACAAGGTTCTTAAGTGTATTGACTGCGGCGCCGACTTCGTCTTCACAGCGGGAGAACAGCTTTTCTTCCACGACAAACAGTTCAAGAACGAACCCAAACGCTGCAAAGCTTGCAAGGCCAAGCGGGCCGCCAACATGGGTGCCACGACACCCGGAAACTATCCCAAGGTAGAAACCCGGACTAATTGCTCGGAGTGTGGCAAGGAAACCACCGTTCCCTTCAAGCCCACACAAGGCCGGCCTGTCTTTTGTCGGGAGTGTTTCCAGCAACGTCGAACCAGCGCTGCCACTGCCTGACCCGCGGAATCAACTGACCTCGTAGCGCTCATCGATCCTCCGGGATTCGGAGGAAAATCTGTGTCTTCCGTACTCGGTTGGTCTATGCTGGCCAAGGGGTATCACAAACGATTGCGCGTCGCGGCCAGAATTTTTCCGCTTCTCCTCATACTTTCCGGATGGACCACGGGCACTACCAACGCGACGGTCTTCGAGACCGTTAGTTGGACGCCTGAGACTATAGCCTCAGGTTCTCCGTTCCTTTTAGAAGTCAGTGTGACCGCGCCGATCAGCAAACTGGAAGGCATGTGGCAGGGACATCCCCTTACCTTATTTTCCTCAGCAGATCGCCGGACCTGGTACACATTGGCGGGCGTCGACGTGGAAGCGAAGCCAGGTACATACGTGATCACGCTAGTGGCAACCTTGTCGGACGGCCGGACGGAAAGCGCACAGCGAAATGTGGTGGTGAGTCATGCCAACTACAAGACGGAGGTCCTGCGCGTGCCTCAGAAGTATGTGAAGCCCGATCCTGAAACGCTGGTTCGAATCGAAGCGGACAAGCAATTGAAGAAAGCTGCGTTCGCGCACGAGGTTGCGGCGGTCGAGTGGTCAGGCGACTTCGAAGTCCCAATTGACACCAAGCCTTCAGAAGGCTTCGGAACACGCCGCACCTTCAATGGCCAACTCGCCAGCATTCATCGTGGCATGGACTATCACGCAGCTGTTGGGTCGCCGGTAAAGGCGGCAAATTCGGGCGAGGTTGTCCTGGCGCGTGAACTGTTCTATGAGGGCAACTGCGTGATGATCAATCACGGTCAGCAGTTCCTGACGATTTACATGCACCTCTCTCACTTGTCCGTGAAGGAGGGAGACAAAGTTCAAAAAGGTCAGGAGATTGGACTATCCGGTGCCACCGGTCGCGCTACTGGGCCGCATCTTCACGTCGCCGTGCGGTGGCAGGACGCCTATCTGGATCCCGCGCAACTATGGACGCTGACGCTTCCGAAAATCCCTGCAGGCAAAGAATCGACCGCAAGCGTTCAGTAAGCCAGGTTCTTGGTGGGCGATTTCAGAAGTTACTTCAGTCGGCTGGCTTTCCCGCTGCGTGACGTTCCGCCTTGGTGCCTCCGAGGGGCACTTTCTTCGCACTCTTCTGAGCCGCCATCTTGTGGTCCTGATGCGTAATCAACAACGATTCAAGTTGGCGCAGCAACTCGTCTGTATTGACCGGCTTCACCAGTAAAGATTGAGCGCCTTTACTCTTCCACTCGTTCCCGAGCGAAGGATATGCGGTCAGGAGCGCGGTTGCTGGATCGTACGACTGCTGGCGCGCGGCGCGAATGACGTCGTAGCCAGAGGTCTCATTCTCCATCCGCATGTCGGTGATGACCATCTCATAGACCCCACTTTTCAGCTTGGTCTGCGCCTCTTTGGCGGACGCGGCCGTCTCCACCTCGAAGCCGTTCATCTCCAGAATTGCGCGGAGCGTGAGCAGGATAGCTAATTCATCATCGACCAGTAAAATTCGGCGCTTCATGGGGAACTCCAGGAGAAACCACCAAGCTTTCGGTGGGTAGTTGGGATGCCAGCTACTCTGCTTTTGGTTGCCGCTTCGTAATCAGCGCATCCTCAATGTTCGTTAGGGTGATGCTACACCCATGGGGCATAGCCGGAAAACTCCGGCGTAACTTGGCGCTCAGTATAATCAAACTGTGCCGACCTATCATGTGGAGAATTTCGGATGCCGCGCGACCCAAGCCGATGGAGCAGCCATCGAACGCCAACTGCTGGATCACGGACTCGCGCGGGCCGACTCCGCCACACAAGCTGAGGTCGTTGTTCTTAACACCTGCACCGTTACCTCTTCCGCCGATCAGGATGCCCGTGCCGCCATTCGCCGCATCCATCGCGAAAACCCTGATGCCCAGATACTTGTGACCGGGTGCTACGCCCAGCGCGCGCCACAGGAAATAGCGGCTTTACCGGGTGTCAGCCTGGTCGTCGGAAATTCTCATAAACACAAATTGGCCGACTATGTTGCTTCGTCGCATGACTCCGCATTCGTTCCTCTTAACGAGATTGGCGCGACCGAAACAAACGTCATCATCGGTGACATTTTTGCGCATACTGAACTAATCGCCGCACCGGTTTTCGATGGTTCTGGTTTCGATAAAACGCGTCCGAATCTGAAAGTTCAGGATGGCTGCAATAACCGCTGTTCGTTCTGCATCATTCCGTATGTCCGCGGCAGCAGCCGCTCGCTGAAGCTGGAAAATGTGCTAGCGCGAAGTCGATGCCCTGGTTGCGAACGGCTATCGCGAGATTGTTCTATCGGGGATCAACCTCGGACGATGGGGGCGCGAACTTACGCCGCCCGCGAGCTTCGCTTCCCTGTTACGCGCGATCCTGGGGCAGACTCAGATCGAGAAACTGCGCATCAGCTCCGTCGAGCCGATGGACTGGACGAACGAGGTGATCGAACTCGTCGCGTCGTCGCCGCGCATTTGCAAGCATGCGCACGTGCCGTTGCAGTCCGGTAGCGACAAGATCCTGCGCAAAATGCACCGTAAATATCGGCCCTGGCATTACGCCGATCGCATCGAGCGTATCCGTACGCGCCATGCCTGACGCCGCCATCGGTGCCGACGTCATGGTCGGATTCCCCGGCGAGACCGACGAAGAGTTCGAGCAGACGCGCGCGCTGATCGAGCGCCTGTCCTTCACCTACCTGCACGTATTCACGTATTCGTCCCGCCCGGGAACGCCCTCGGCAGAAATGGCGGAGCAGGTGCCAGTGCAAGTTGCCCGCGAACGCAATCGCGTGCTGCGCGACCTCATCGCGCAAAAGAAGCGGGTGTTCATGGAGTCATTCGTCGGCCGCGACGTCGAAGCGATCACGCTCACGCACTTTCGGAATGGTCTCACCGAAGCTTTGACGGATAATTATTTGAAATTGCGCCTGCGCGGCCAGCACGAATCCAATCACTTGATCGGGAGCAGCATTGATTGCGTGGAAGATGATGCCCTAATCGGCACAATCAGGCGAGCGGTTTAGCTTCTCCAGCAACCTTTTGCGACGGACACCCATGCTATACTTTTCAAAGAACTGCAGTTACTGCGGAGGACTGTATCGATAAACGTTTTATCCGTACGAATGATCGCATTCGTGCCCGCGAAATTCGCGTCATCGACGATGCGGGAAATCAGCTCGGCGTCATGCCGCCGTATGAAGCGCTCAAGATTGCCCGCGAAAAAACCCTCGACCTGGTAGAAGTTTCACCCACCGCTCAGCCTCCTGTTTGCCGCATCATGGATTACGGCAAATACCTGTATCAGCAAGAAAAGCGTGAGCGCGAAGCCAAGAAACATCAGCACCAGATCACGGTCAAGGAAGTGAAATTCCGCATCAATGTGGACGATCACGACTACGAGACCAAGAAGAACCACGTGCTGCGCTTCTTGGGCGAAGGCGACAAGGTGAAGGCCACCATCTTCTTCCGTGGACGCGAAATGACGCGCCAAAGCCTGGGCCGCGGGATTCTGGATCGACTAATTCAAGATCTCGGCGACAAGGCAGTGGTGGAATTTCGACCGCGGCAGGAAGGCAATACGCTGCACCTGATCCTGGCGCCGCCGAAAGTTCAGCCGGGCGCCAAGCCGGCTGCGCCCAAGCCGGAAAAGAGTGCTGGCCCGCAGCAACCCGCGCCCGCGCCCCCAACGCAACAACAGCGGTAAGAAGATATTTGCGGTCATTCGAGAGTGCCTCGCGATCAATGAGGAAGTCCGAATAACCAGGATTAAGTCTCGCGAGACGGAAGAGCTTAGCCCAGCGCTTCAGCGCTGGGGTGGCACGACGTTTGAACGTGAGCCACTTCAGGAGGCGGCATAGCCGTCGCGAGTAGCTGAATTCATGCGTTTTGTGTTGTAATAGAAAGACATTATGCCGAAGCTGAAGACACATAGCGGAGCGGCTAAGCGCTTTAAGAAGACGGGTACGGGCAAGATTAAGCGCGGTCACGCGTTTAAGCGTCACATCCTGACTTCCAAGGCAACCAAGCGCAAGCGCCAGCTCGATACCGATACGATTCTGGATAAAGCGGATCACAAGAAAATCGCACGGATGATTCCTTACTAGAACGGAGTGTTCGCCGCATGGTGCGGCACCCGGCAACGGCCACCAGGCCATGACGGGCAACAGCGTGTGAAGAGGCTTTTCCGGCCCCTCAGCAGCCCAGCAAGAAACGGGTGATTGAGCGTGGTCAACTTCTTGCCTCCAGCCGCTTAACGATACTGAAAAGGAGCAGCAATGCCTCGCGTAAAACGTGGTACCAAGCGCCGCGCGCGCCGCAAAAAGATACTTGAGCGTGCAAGTGGCTATTACCTAACAAAATCAAAACTCTACCGGTCAGCAAAAGAGTCCGTAGAACGTGGACTGAAGTTCGCCTACAGCGGCCGCAAGCAGAAGAAGCGCCAGTTCCGTTCTATCTGGATTGTGCGCATCGGCGCCGCCGCCAAGCTGAACGGTATCAGCTACAGCCAGTTCATCAATGGATTGAAGAAGGCCGGCATCGAACTGGATCGCAAGATCCTGGCCGATCTGGCGGTCAACGATCCCTCCGGGTTTACGGCGTTGTGCAAACAGGCGCAAACCGCCACGGCATAGTCGCCCCCGAGCTCAAGGTAAATTCGCAGTAAGAACATGGGCGGCCGCAGGGCCGCCCGTTGTGTTTGTCTCTCGACATCATGTACACCGTACCCAAACTCGAAGACTACTCCCCGGCATCGCTGGACCGTGCTGTCGCCGATTTGTTCGCGGCGCTCAACGCCGAAACGGCCGCATTGCAGAGCGAAGCTGACTGGAAGACCTTCCGCGATCGTTGGCTCGCCCGCAAGAACGGCGTTCTGACGCAGGTGAATGATGCCTGGCTAAAGGCCGCTCCGGGCCCTGCGAAGCGCGAGGTCGGTCAGCGCGTTAACGAACTGAAGAAACGGGCCGAACTTGCCATCGAAGAGGCTCAGAACAAATTGCATGCCTCTTCTGCCGGCTCAAAGCTCGCCACCGAGCGCCTCGACATAACCCTCCCCGGCATCCAGCGTCCTATCGGCGTCAAACATCCTGTTCTGCGCGTGATGGACGAGATTGTCGCGGTCTTCAAGGCGATGGGCTATTCCGTCGGCGAAGGCCCTGAGGTCGAGACGGATTACTACAACTTCGAGTCGCTGAACTTTCCGCCAAACCATCCCGCGCGAGATACGCAGGACACGCTATTCATCGCTGGACAAGACAACAAGGCGGCCCGCGATCGTCTGCTGTTGCGCACGCACACGTCTCCGGTGCAGATTCGCACCATGGAGAAGCAACCGCCTCCTGTGCGGATCGTGATTCCCGGCAAGGTTCATCGCAATGATCCGCTGGACGCGACGCATTCGCCGGTGTTCCACCAAGTCGAAGGACTGGCTGTCGATGAGAACATCACCTTCTGCGATCTGAAGGGCACGCTCGATCACGCCATGAAGGCGCTGTTCGGCTCGTCGGTGAAGACACGCTTCTATCCGTCGTTCTTCCCTTTCACCGAGCCGAGCGCCGACATGCAGGTCAGCTGCATCTTCTGCGGGGGCAAAGGCTGCCGCAAATGCAAGAACAGCGGCTGGATCGAGCTGCTGGGCTGCGGCATGGTCGACCCCAACGTCTTCGACTTCGTGAAAGCAGAACGGCTATGACTCGTCGAAGATCTCTGGCTTCGCCTTCGGCATGGGCGTGGAGCGCATCGCGATCCTGAAATATGAGGTCGAAGAGATTCAGTTGTTCTACGAGGGCGATGTGCGCTTCCTGGAGCAGTTCGCATGAGAATCCTACCCGCATGGTTGCGTGAGTTCGTGAACATCGCCGCCGACGACCGTCAGCTTGCCGAGGACCTGACTTCGGCCGGCATCGCCGTGGAATCTGTCGAAGAAGAGCGCGGATCGACGTTCTACGAGATGGACCTGACGACGAACCGTGTCGACGCCATGAATCACTATGGTGTGGCGCGCGAGGCTTCGGCTATCTATAACGTCGCGTTGAAGCCGGTCGAACTGAAGCTGGCTTCTGGCAGTACGGGCCACTCGACTGCACCGCCTAACAGCGGGTCGGCTCCGCTCAGGATGACAACATCAGGGGAAGCTCAATTCCCTATCGTCATCGAAGACGCTCAAGGCTGTGCGCGATACACCGCGCGCGCCGTTCGCAATGTGAAAATCGGTCCCTCGCCGGAACGCGTCGCCAAGCGTCTGGAATTGCTGGGCTCGCGCTCGATCAACAACGTGGCCGATGCGACGAATTATGCGCTAAACGAACTTGGCCATCCGACCCATGCTTTCGATCTCGACTTGCTGGAGGGCGGCACGATTATCGTGCGCCGCGCTCGCGAGGGCGAAGTACTGAAGACGTTAGACGGGCTCGGCCGCAAACTCACGACGGAAGATCTCGTCATCGCTGATGCGAATAAGCCGGTAGCGCTCGCGGGCGTCATGGGCGGTTTTGACACCATGATCACCGACGCTACCAGAAACGTGCTGATCGAGTCGGCATGGTTCGATCCGGCGACTGTTCGCGCCATGGCCAAGCGTCACGGCATGCACACGGACGCTTCGCATCGCTTCGAGCGCGGCGCCGACTGGGGCATTACTCCGCTGGCTTGCGACCGTGTCGCCGAACTGATCCTGGAAAGCGCGGGTGGCGAGTTGTATGGCGATCGGCTCGACATCATCGCGCGCACGCCGGCGCGCCAGCCGATCATTCTGCGCAGTTCTGAGGTGCGCCGCAACCTGGGCATCGAGATCGCTCCGGCAGAGATCGAGCGAATCCTCGGCAGACTAGGCTTCGGAGTCGAACCGGCAGAAGAGTCGGCCGCTTTCCGGGTCCAGATTCCGACCTGGCGCCTCGATGTCGAGCGCGAAATCGACCTGTTGGAAGAGCTGGCGCGCATCTACGGCTTTAATAAGTTTCCTAACACGCTGCCGGCGTTCGTGGGCGCCGTGGTCGAACTGCCGGACGAGCCCAAGAATGCCAAGGTTCGCGAGACGATGCTGGCGCTCGGCTACGACGAAACGATCTCCATTACCTTCGTCTCCGAGACCGAGGCGAGAACGTTTGTATCCCACTCAAGCAAAGACGGCTTGAACGGGGCATCCGAACCGCTGGCGCTGGCCAATCCGCTGAGTGAAGAGGCTGGTTACATGCGGACTTCGCTGCTGCCGGGCCTGCTGAACATGGTCAGCTACAACTTGAACCGCGGTACGACCGACGTCCGGCTGTTCGAAGCCGGCGAGATTTTCGAGAAGGTGGGCGACGGCCGCGACGAGCGGCGGCATCTTGGCTTCGTCGCAACTGGCGACGTTTTGCCTAAGACGGTTCATTCCGCAGCGCAACCTTACACGTTTTTTCATATGAAGGGCGACATTGAGGAGCTGCTGGCGGCGTTCCAGCACCAGTCGTTGTCCTTCGATACGAATGTGCCTGGGTACTTTCATCCCGGGCGATCAGCCCGGGTTCTGATGGATGGAGAGGGCGTGGCTTACTTTGGGCAACTGCATCCGGAGCAGGCCGCTCTTCGCAAACTGCGCCAGGACGTTTATCTGGCCGAGGTGATGCTGGACCGATTGTACCGTCGCGCTATGCGCGAGCCACGCTACCAGCGCATCTCGAAGTTTCCTGCCGTAGGACGCGACTTCTCGTTCGTATTCGACGACGCAGTCACGTTCGAGACGATCAAGTCGGCCGTCGCTCAGATTCATATCGCCGAGCTGACAGCGTTTGCTCCCGGCGAGATCTATCGTGGCGACAAGGTAGGAACCGGCAAGTATTCCGCCCTGCTTCATTCGGAGTTCCAGTCGAAGGAGCGGACCCTGCGCGACGATGAAGTGGCGCAATGGTCGTCCGAGATCATTGCGAAGCTAGAGGCGCTGGGCGGCGTGCTGCGTGCGCAATAGGAGTCGAGATGCCTGACGACGCCCTGGCTGACTGGTATCGCGACATTGTCGCGAGCTACGACACAGTGGCCGAACAATACGCTGCCGATTACTACGACGAGTTGTCACGCAAGCCGTTCGATCGCGAGTTGCTGGCAAAGTTTGCCAGTCTTATTCCGCGACATGGCCCTTGCCGAATTGCCGACATCGGATGCGGACCGGGACATGTGGCGCGTTATCTTTCGAGCCTTGGCCTTGACGCGATGGGTGTCGACATCTCGCAGTCCATGATCGAAGTTGCCCGCAGGCTTAATCCCGGCCTCTCGTTCGAACGATGCGACATGTTTAGCCTGCCGTTTGGCGACGCGAGCTTCGCCGGAATCACAGCTTTCTATTCCCTGATCCACATCGAACGCTTGCGAGTGCCTGAAGCGCTGGGCGAGTTGTTTCGCGTGTTATCCAACGGCGGACATATCTTGCTGGCGTTCCATGCTGGCGAGGGCGAAGTTCACGTCGATCGATACCACAGCCAAGGTGAGCAGGAAGGCCCGAAGGTCGCGCTGCATGTGACGTTCTTCGGAATCGGTGAATTCGAACGGTATCTGGAAGCCGCGGGATTTAAGATTGAAGAAAGCCGCGATCGTGAACCTTACGAGTTCGAGTATCCCAGCCGGCGGGCTTATATTCTTGCCCGCAAACCTGACAAGGATTGAATCTGAATCGACGAAAAGCAGATCCCTCGTCGGACTAAAGTCCTCCTCGTGATGACAAGTTTATTGGATCGTGCCGCGCCTGCGGGTGCGCCCTTCAGACCAATCGACAGCGATCATCCAACCCAAGGCTGGCTACGGTTGGCTTCCCTGCGCCCAATAGCTGGTGCGCGCCAGAACGGTCGAAGTTCCAGGCTGCTTGAGCTTGACCATCAGCTGGTGCAATCCGGGACGCGGCCGTGAAGGCTGAAAGCTCAGCAGGTAGCGACTGTGCAGGTGATTGGAGAAATCGTTCAGCCGCGCCTCAAAGCCCTTGCTCGAATCGAACATCTCGTATTCGCCCCCGCTCTGGGCTGCAATTGCCTTAGCAGTATTCTTGCGCATTGCCTCCGCTGCCAGCACAAGGGGCGCGAGCAGATTCGGATCGTTATGCACCTCGGTCGTTTCCGGGTGGAGATCCCAATTGTTGTTGCCTTTCAACGTGTCCAGCACATTCGATTTTGACGGCGAAAATGCCAGCGTATAAACAACAGTATTGCTGTCGCCGATGGCTTGAATTACGTCCTCAATGGTCGCGGAATGGCTGCCATGATCGCGGGTTTCGCTGATCAGCAGCAGCACGCGCTTGCGATCTTTAGGGACTTCTTCCAGCATCTTCACCGAATAGCTCACCGCGTCCAGGATCGCAGCGCCGCCGTCTCCCGGCTGCAAGCTTCCTAAATCGTGCCTAACGGTATCGGCGTCGCTGGTGAAGTTTTGGATCCCATGCACCTGGCTATCAAAGGCAACCACGGCAATCTTGCTTCCCGGTTGTTCGATCAGCGGATCCAGCATTGAACCGAGCCCGCGCATCCGCGGCAGTTCGAAGTTGGCGCGCCGCCCGCATTGCACGGCCACCACCAGGTACACCGGTTCGGCTTCAGCGGCCTCGTCGAGGTGAATCGTCTGGGGCACGCCATCGTCTTCGATGATGAAGTCGCTGGCAGTCAATCCGTAAACCACGTCGTCCGACTTATTGCGCACCAAGGCCGGAACCAGCACGACGTTCGACTGCGTGCGAAAGGTCGGCTCCTCCTGGGCAGACGCGGCGCCGGCTCCGCGCAGCACGAGAAGCGCCAACATGGCGGCGTGTGGCCAGAAACGTTTTACCCAAACTCGAATCATCAGGCTTCTGACGGAAGTAACCCCTGCTACCAGTTTAGTTGCGGAAGCGGCGGGGCGTTGCACAGTCAGGTTCGGCCCGCATAGAAATCGCTTCCCAATCGTAAGTTGCACAGTTTTGCACACGGTCTTCTGCGTTATACTGCGCTCGAAACATCAAAACTCTTTCTTTAAAGGTTGCGTGAACATGTCGGCAAACGCAGTCGAAATCGCTCCCTCCACCGCAGACTTCAAGTCCCTGGAAGAAAAGATTTTGCGCACCATTGAGCTGTTGAAATCGGCGCGCGAAGCCAAGGCAGTCGCCGAGCGCGACGTTGCCCGTCTGCGGGAGCAACTGAATGAGCGCGAAGAGGAGATTGAGAGCACGCGCCATGAACTGGTCGCTTTGCGACGTGAGCGCGAAGAAGTGCGTACCCGGGTCGAGAAGATGCTCGGTCAGATCGAGTCGTTAACGGAAGAAGAGTAAAGCAGGGACCAGAGGTCAGGTTCAGGCATTAGAGCAATATTCCAAGCATTACTCTAATTGCTGGCCCCGAATCCCTCGCGTGGAGGTTTTGTGAGCCAAGGCAACGGAAATGGCAGCGGCAATGTTCGCGTGGACATCTATGACCAGACGTACCATCTGCGCGGTTCCGATACCGAGTACATCGCGCAACTGGGCGAGTACGTGGACAACAAGATGCGGCTGATCGCTCAGCAGGCGTCGACCGTGGACTCATTGCGGGTGGCCGTACTGGCTGCTCTCAACATCGCCGACGAGTTGCATGTGCTGCGGCGTAAATACGATTCCATCGCCAGCGACTACAACGAGCGCGCCGGACACCTGGAGGGCGCGCTGGACGAAGTTCTGCAGGAAGCGCGACGAGCGGGTTAGCCCCGCAATGCGGCTGCGCGGCGCTTTTGTAAAGCGCCGAAAAGCGCCTGTGCTATCGTGCCTGGCGCTCTCTTTTTTGCACGTTATTCGCCATATATTTGCCTCCTACCACTTGTCATCTTCGTACGTTTTCCATAGCATCTGAATCAGAAAGCCGGCCTGCAAAGTTAGTGTTGGTGGTCACCGTTTTTTGAACCAATGCTCAATGAACAGGGAGCTCGACTCGTATTCGGTTCGGTGTGCAACGTTCCGCCATGCGGAAATGCCTAAAGAGCTGCGGCGGGTTCCCACCGTATAATGCGGGTTCATTGACGGCCCACCGTCCACGGCCCCGCGGGTCGGTTTTTTATTGCCGCTGCTCGTCCTTCGCTTTTCGCTCCTCGCTAGGACCTTCGGAGTGATGGACCTTCCCCTCGAAATCCAGCCCTTTTGTTCAAAGTACTGTTGTGTTGGGCTTTCCTCGGCAAACCCATGCCTCAACTCCGGTTTCTGGCCAAAAGCGAAAGGCGAGAAGCGAAGAGCCAAAGTGGGCCTCTCTGCATCTAAAATAGAACAGTGCTTCCCCGTTTAGTTCATTTTGGCAGCTTCAGCATTCCTACCTATGGCACGATGGCCGCGCTGGGACTGATTTTTGGTCTCCTGCTCATCGTCAAACTAGGCCGCGAGCAGGGCCTCGATCCCGACAAACTCTGGAATCTTGGCATCATTGCGATTTTGTCTGGCATCTTCGGTGCCAAGTTGCTGATGATCCTGGTTGATTTCGGCTATTACAGCTCTCATCCGCGCGAGCTATTCGCACTTTCGACGTTGCAGGCCGGCGGCGTATGGTCTGGCGGCTTCCTGCTGGCTCTGGTGATGTGCGTCTGGTACATGCGCGCGAATGGCCTGCCCGTATTGCGCACCTGTGACGTCTTCGCCCCCGGCTTGGCGTTGGGGCACGCATTCGGCCGAGTGGGCTGTTTTGCCGCAGGCTGCTGCTATGGCCGTGAAACTACCGTACCGTGGGCGGTGACGTTTACGAATCCTCTTGCGCATTCGGTCAGCGATACCCCGCTGCACGTTCCGTTACATCCCACCCAGCTGTACGAAATGGTTCTCGAACTCTGCAACTGCATTTTCCTGGTCTGGCTGATCCGGCGCAAGAAATTTGAAGGCGAGATCATCGGCACCTACATGATCATCTACGGCATCGGACGGTTTTTCATCGAGTTCTTCAGGGGCGACGAGGGCCGCGGCACCTTTATCGGTTGGATGAGCGGCACGCAAGCCATCGCGATATGCCTCGTCATCTTCGGCGGGCTGCTGTGGATGCGCCGGCCGTCGCTGAGCGTGCCAGCGGCGCTAAAAGCCACGCGTTAAGTTTCAATTCACCACGTCGAAGAGTGGAAACCTTGCTTTGTTGTATGCTCATCCGCGAATGGCTGACCGCTTCCCTCACACAATTTCCGTTCCCGCCGATGCCGCGGGCCAACGTCTGGATCAATTTCTGGTCAGCCAGATTCCTGATGTGAGCCGGTCGCGCGTTCAGCAGTTGCTAGCCGACCAGAAGGCCCTGGTGAATGGTGAGCCGGCGAAGTCATCGCTGAAGCTGCGTGGCGACGAGCAGATTACGGTCCTCGGCGATCCTCAGCCACCGCCATTACGCGCTCTGGCTGAGGACATTCCGCTCGACATTGTTTACGAAGACGACGATCTTGCAGTCATCAACAAGCCTGCCGGCATGATGGTCCACGTCGGCGCGGGTGCCACCGAGGACGAGCGCAATCGAGGCACGCTGGTCAACGCCCTGCTCCATCACTTCAACCACCTGTCCGAGGTTGGAGGGGAGTTGCGCCCGGGCATTGTGCATCGACTGGACAAAGAGACCAGCGGGCTGATCATCGTGGCCAAGAACGACGTTGCTCATCGCAAACTTGCCCTGCAATTTTCGAAGCGCGAGATCAAGAAGCGTTACACCGCGCTAGTTCATGGCTGGCCGGAGAAGGATCGCGGCAGCATCAACACTCCCATCAGCCGTGACGCGATACGACGAACGCGCATGACAACCAAAGGCAGCGGTGGGCGGACGGCCATCAGCCATTACGAAGTGCGCGAGCGAATCGCATCTATCTACGGAAAGTTTGCGCTGGTGGATGTGCGCATCGAAACCGGACGCACGCATCAGATTCGCGTGCACATGGCGTCCATCGGGCACCCTGTGGTGGGGGACAGCTTGTATGGGGCGCCGAAAGAGCTGAAGCGCTGGAACATGAAGGCTCCTCCTGGCTCGCCAGGAGTGATTCAACTGGGTCGCAATTTTCTTCATGCCGCCGCAGTGGAATTCAAGCAGCCGCGAACCGGAACGACACTGGCGCTGGAAGCGCCTTTGCCGGAAGAGTTGACTGCGTTTCTCGGGCGGTTGCGCCTTCAATAAGTGTGTTAGCGTTCCTGCTCTAAGCGGAGAGCAAGCGCGATACCTCCAATGCGTTGCGGATCGCCGCTCCTGAAGCGGTGTTGTCGAACACGCACCAGGTCTTAGACCGTTGAGCATAGTCAGCCAGTCGAGTTGCTAGCTTAGCCAGGTATGGTTCGTCGTAAGCCGAGTAATACAACCGGGGCGAGCCATGCAGTCGGAAGTAGACGATCTCGGTTGCGCCTCCGGGGAGCGCCGCGGCAGGCACACAGGACGGGTCCGCAGCCACGCGTCCTACGCCGTACTCCTTCAGCAAATCGCTCGCGACGTCGTCGAACCAGCTTCTGTGACGGGGCTCGCAGACCACGTCTCCAGCGAAATTGCGGCGTAACGACTGGAAGAATTTCGAAACCACATCGGGTTTGAATTCCAAACTCGGCGGAAGTTGAATCAGGATCGGTCCGAGCTTCTCCCGTAGTGCGGCAACTTGATTCAAAAATGCGAGTAAGACTTCCGGCTCACACTTCAGTTGCGCATCGTGGGTAATCGCTCGCGGCACTTTTACCGAAAACTGAAAATCAGCCGGCACAGAATCACGCCAGCGCTCCCACGTGGATATTTTGTGCGGACGATAAAACGACGAATTAATCTCAACGCAATGCAAGACCCGTGAGTAGCGAACCAGATGGCTGCCATCGCTACCGAAATCGGTAACCGAATCTCGGGGAACATTCCAACCTGCCGTTCCAATCCTCACGTACCGCTGTCCAGTCATTGCGCGGTTGTAGTAAACGTCAGGTCGTGCATGGAGCCCACGTTTCCGGCGCTGTCCACGGACTTGGTGCGGAAGTGATAGCTCGTCCCAGGCTGCAGGCCGGTCAGATTGACCACGTGATCCAGCACCATGTTCTTGTCTAGTGGTGAAACTTGTCCGTAATTGGTCGACTTGCCGTAAACCAGCTGCGTTGTCGACGGCTTGTAAGTGGTCCAGAAAATCGTTGCCGTCGTGCTGCCGATGGTACCGGCTTTGCAGCCCTTCAAGTAACCGTAATTGGGATCGCAATTCACTTTCTCGCTGATCGGCGGGACAGTGTCGGCATACGGGCCAGTATAGGGATTGTTCGCCGGCAGAACCGTGGAACCGTCGATTCCCTTGCGAAAGCGGACATAGTCGAAGCTGAATTCAAACTGCTGGCTGAACTGCTTGCCGCTCCAACTGGAAGCCGCGGGATTGTCGAAGGCGTGCTCGAACAACTGATCGCCGCGATCGCGCTGCTCGGTGTCGCCCGTCTGCAGCCAATACCACGCATACGCCACGGACACCAGGTTATTGAGCGCGCGTAATCGGTTCCCAGATTGGGCGGAAGCCGGTAGCGGTTGTAGTCGAACATGTGCTGCTTTGGGCAGCCAGTTGTACGTCCACAGGCCGTCCAGGCCTTCCTTGATCACCGGAATGACGCGATAATCCGGATGGCCTTCCGCCAGGTTCAACTCATACCAGTGGATCAGCGTCTCCATCGCCAGACCGACCATGAACGGATGCACGGCGCCACCGCCTTGTCCACGCCCGATCATGTTGACGGTCCCCATGAGCTTATCGATGTTGCGCTGTAGTAAGGGATAGCGCGGCGCTCCCAGCATCTCATCGGTCATCCAGGCATTGCTCCGATAGGCCATCTCGCGCATGCCCCAGGGATCCACAGTGCCTACGCTGACGTGTTGCGGTCCGACAGTCGCCAGCATGGAAATGGCCTTACGCATGACCTCGGCGTGCGTCCGCTGATAATTCATCGCCATGCCATAAGTGAATGTGGAGAAGCCCTGCATGTTGGCGTCGTTGGCGACTTGCCAATTAGCGTAAGGGTCGAGCAGGTTGATGGCACAGTGTTGCCAGTAGGCGTGGTTGGGATGTCCGGCCGCCGCGGTGTAAGTGTCGATGTTCTCGAAGCTGCGGCCGCCATCGTAGAACCACGCGTCTCCCGTCCATCCCCAGTTGTCGACGAAGTTGCCGGCGATATTCTGCTGGTCGCGATATTGGCACCATTTGTTACCGAGCTCGACCATCTGCTTCTCCCAGGTACCGAGCCCCGGTATCGATTTTTCAACCTGCTGCTGCGGATGCGCCGGAGCAGCCGCGGGCGGCAGCACGGTGAACTCGTAGGTTCCCGTCTGCTTCTTTGCGCCGGTTTCGAGGAGGAAGGTCACCGAGTATTTGCCGGGAGCCGTGTTGGGCTTGGTACGCAGGCGGAAGGTGAGATTGCGAATGTTGTTGTTTTGCCCCTGACAGTAGCCGAGGTTGCGGCTGCGATCGATGGTCTGATCGTTAGCGTCAGCGCCGCTGGGATTACTCCAATTGCAGGAGAAATGCACGCCAATCGTATCCGGATTTCCCGCCCCTGCGTCGAGCGACTTTACGACGCCGTCCGTTTCGCCATTGGGACTGACTTGGTTCATCACGTACAGATCATCGGCGGGCCCTGCGATCAGTATTCCCTGGATCAGGAAATACATATCGTGTCCGGCAAAAACCTCATTCGGACCCATCGTGTAAAACGTCCACTTCGGCTCGCCCATGGTGTCGGTCGGGCGCGTCCGCATGGTGATGAAAGGATTCTTGCCATCGGGAGTCGCCGGGCCGGGCGCAGTCGACATTTCCCCCTTACTGTCCACTGAGGCCACGTAGATGTAGTACGTACCGTCGCCGTTTCGCGGGTTATACGGGACCAGGTGGTCAACCGTAACCCGATGCGACGTGACCAGCGTTTTGTCGGCCGTCTCGGGGGCCCAGCGCTCCGGCTCGTAATCCGTGCTGCGTGCGATCAGAACCTGGGAGGTGCTTGGGTGAGCCGTTGTCCAGACCACGTCGACCGTGGTTTGGGTTACGTTTTCGAAGTGGATTTCCGTGATCTCGTGCTCACGTCCGGTACTTGCTAGCAACGGGAAGCTCAATAGCACAGCGGCTATGCCGCAGATTATGGCGGGGCGAAGGGACGGAAACATTTTCATGAATTATAGGGGTTTCTTGGGTAGCAAAATCGCATTCGTCCGTCTAAACCACAGACAACCCGAGCATCTACTTAGTTATGGACGTAGCAACCCTTTAAAGGTGGGTTGGCTGGTCCGGACATAAGCTGGCAGCAGCTATAATAAAGCCTCGAATGAGAAACTGGTTGATCCTGTTGTTGGCGGCCGCGTTGCCGTGGGGACTGGTCGCCCAAGCCTCGCCGCAACAGCAGCTTCCCAACGCGCCGTCGACGTCCAAGTATCCACCGCCGGCTCCTGCGCCCGCGACTCCGCCGCCGAGCGCCAGTCAGCAAACTTCGCCTCCCGCCGAGGTACCGCAGAGCGGCTCAACTACGTCACCCGCGGGTTCAATGCAGAACAATGCCAGTTCCCCTGCTGCGACGGGCACTCCTGCAGCCGCTTCCGATATTCCTGACGATACCGTCACCGTAATCCGTAAAAGGGTTGACGAGGTGAATGTCGTGTTCACGGTGACCGACAAGCGCGATCACTTCGTGAAGGATCTGACGGAAAACGATTTCCGCGTCATTGATGATAGTCGGCCCGCCCTAAGCATTCAGTCGTTCAGCCGGCAAACCAATCTGCCGCTCCGTGTCGGCCTTCTTATTGATGCCAGCAATTCGGTTCGCGACCGCTTCAAGTTCGAGCAAGAGGCTGCGATCGAGTTCCTGAACCAGATTATTCGGCCAAAGTACGATCGGGCTTTCGTGATCGGATTCGATACCACCCCCGAAGTGACCCAGGACTTCACCGACAGCCCGGAACAGCTCTCCAAGGGCGTACGGATGCTGCGGGCTGGCGGCGGCACGGCAATGTATGACGCGATTTACTTCGCGTGCCGTGACAAGCTGATGAAGGAAGATAAAGGCGTGCTCGCCACTCGCAGAGCCATCATTCTGCTGAGCGACGGCGAAGACAACCAGAGCCGGGTCTCACGCGAAGAAGCGGTCGAGATGGCACAGCGCGCTGAGGTCATCATCTACGCGATTTCCACGAATACCAGCGGCCTGAAGCTGCGCGGCGACAAGGTGCTGGAACACTTCGCCGAAGAGACCGGCGGCAAGGCATTCTTCCCTTTCAAAATTGAAGACGTAGCCAACGCCTTCACCGAAATTTCCGATGAGCTGCGCAGCCAGTACGCCATCTCGTACAAGCCGGCAGACTTTTTAGCGGATGGGAAGTATCGCAAGATCGAGATTCTGGCCGAAAACAAGAAGTATCACGTGCGGGCCAGGAAGGGATACTACGCACCAAGGCAGTGAAAAACCAGGGATCAGGGATTAGAGGTCCCTAGCCCCCGACAACTGCCTCAATGCACAGTCTTCGTCTTCCGCGACATATAATCCATTAGCAGATACTGCCCCAGCGTGTAGGGCGTAGTGAAGTAGGCTTTGCCGCGGCACATCTCCGTTACTTTCTGCACAAACTGAATCAAGCCATAGTCGGACGCGAGCATGAAGGTGTTGATGAGGACGCCGGCGCGCTTACACTTCGAAACTTCTTTCAGCGTCTCGCTGACCACCAGCGGATCCAGACCAAAAGCGTTCTTGTAGATGCGACCGTCTTCCAGCGTCAGCGCTGACGGCTTGCCGTCGGTAATCATGACAATCTGCTTCATGTCCTTGCGCTGGCGCTGCAGGATGCGCTGCGCCATGCGCAGGCCCTCGCGCGTATTGGTGTAATACGGGCCAACCTTGACTCGTGCCAATTGCGACAGCGGCAATTCCTCCGCCGAATCGTGAAAGAGCACTAGCGAAAGCGAATCTCCCGGATATTGCGTGCGGATGAGATGCGACAGCGCCATGGCGACTTTCTTGGCCGGGGTAAAGCGGTCCTCCCCGTAAAGAATCATCGAGTGCGAGCAGTCGAGCATGAGTACCGTCGCGCACGACGACTGATATTCGCACTGATGCACCTGCAAATCGCTGTATTCGATGTTGAGAGGCAGTCCCAGACCTTCACGTTGAATGGCATTGGAGAGCGTAGCCGTGATGTCGAGGTTGATGGTGTCGCCGAATTCGTAGGTCTTGGACGCACCGCTGGCTTCGATGCCAGTGGCCGTATCGCGCGTGTCATGACGTCCAAAGCTGGACTTGCCCAGCGAGCCCAGCAAATCACGTAAGGCACGAAAGCCGAGAAAATCCAGACCTTTGTCGGTGATTTCGAAGCGCGCCTGCGACTGCGCATCACCCACCTGCCCGCCAGCAGTTGAGGAACGCGACGGATCGTGCGGCTGGTCGACGGTGATGTAGTCTTCCTGTTCCATCTTTTCGATCAACTGTTCGACCAATTGCTCGAGTTGCTCGCCGCTCATGTTTTCGATCTGCTCGCGCATCCGTTCGTCGAGCAGGTCGCTGTTCAGCAGCGCATCCGCGATGGCTTGGCGAAGATCGTCCAGCGTCTGCTCCGCGTCGTTCAGATCGTAGTAATCCATGTACTGCTGCTGGAAGCCGCTCTGTAGCAGGTAGTCGGAGAGCGCGTTGAGCAGGTCCTCCATGCTCATCTCGGAGGCGGGCTCGGGAACGTACTTCTTGTACTTGATGAATCTGGCCATTAGCTCTCAATCATGGCTACCGGCTGTCAGCTCTCAGCCGTCGGCTACAAAGTCAACATCATCTTCATCTTCGGGCCGCAAGCGAGGGCCGCCGTACTGGCTGACAGCCGACGGCCGACAGCTTTAGTTGAACGGCCGTCTCTGGCGGCGGAACTCCTTCTCTTCGTCTTCTTCGCGGAAGTTCTGCTTTTCGCGCTTCGGCTGCTTTTCGCCGGCGGTAAACGTCCGTTCCTCGCTGCGTCCGATGCGTTTATGCGCGTACAGCCCTTCGAGGATGAACTCCGCTCCTGAGACCAGGACCTCCGACGGCTCCTTGCCGCTCAATCCCAGACCGCTCAGCTTGTCCAGTAGTCCCTGGATGCCGCGCAGCTTATGGAGCATCTCTTGAGCGCCGGAAGAGTCGCGCAGCTGAATCTCGCCGCCCAGGTCGAACCACTGCACCACCTGGTTCATATTGTTATTGCCGTGGAAATATTTGTCATAAGCGCGGGCAATGGCGGAGCGGATGATCTCGCGCACCACGTTGTCGGCGCCCTTCATCTCGCCCTCATATTCCAGTTCGAGCTTGCCGGTCATTGACGGCATGGCAGCGTAGATGTCGCCGATACGCGGCACCACCAGCTTCTCGCCCGAGCGAATAGAGCGTCGCTCGGCGTTGGAAATGACATTCTCCATCACGCTGATGGGCAGGCGCTGGCTTACGCCGGACCGCTTGTCGATGCGCTTGTCGTCGCGCGCAACGAAGGCAATCTGTTCGATCACCTGCCGGACGAAATCGGGGACTTGCAGTTGATGTCCGTCGCGGTCGGTCCAAGCTTCCTGCGCCGTGATTGAAATGGCCTCATCGATAGTCGCAGGATAATGAGTGCGGATTTCAGATCCGATGCGATCTTTCAGCGGCGTAATGATTTTGCCGCGAGCCGTGTAGTCCTCGGGATTGGCGCTGAAGACCATAGCGACGTCCAGCGGCAACCTCACGGGGTAGCCCTTAATTTGGACGTCGCCCTCCTGCATGATGTTGAACAGACCGACCTGGATTTTGCCGGCCAGATCAGGCAGTTCGTTGATGGCGAAGATGCCGCGGTTGGCGCGAGGGAGTAACCCGTAGTGAACGGTGTACTCGCTGCCCAGTTCGTGACCGCCTTTCGCGGCCTTGATGGGATCGATGTCTCCGATCAGGTCGGCGATGGTGACGTCCGGCGTCGCCAGCTTTTCCACATAGCGCTCCTCCTGCGTCAAATAGGCGATAGGAGCGTCGTCAGCATTGCCAGCCAGCAACTCGCGGCAGCGCCGGCAGATGGGCTCGTACGGATTGTCGTGGATCTCGCAGCCGCGAAGATATGGCATCTGCGGATCAAGCAACGTCGTCAGGGCGCGCAGGATGCGGCTTTTCGCCTGCCCGCGCAGACCCAGCAGGATGAAGTTATGCCGGGAGAGAACTGCATTGATAATCTGTGGCACCACAGTGTCTTCGTAGCCGACGATGCCAGGAAAAATCGGCCCGCTGCCGCGCAGACGTGTCATGAGGTTGTCGCGCATCTCGTCTTTGACGCGACGATGGTGCAGGCGCTCCTCGGAAAATTGCGAGCTGCTACGGAGCTCGGCCAGAGTCTGTGGAAGATTGCTCAAGGGCTGGATTACCTCCCGGTCACTTCCGCACTCTTGCGGCGGCGGATGTGACGACTATGAATGTCCGTATTCTACGCCTATGCAGATCACAGCCGAGGGTGATGGCAGGTACACGCTGCTTGGTCGTCAGTTGCGCGGAGATAAGGACTTGACCATTAGAAGCAGCTGGCAGGCGCAACGATGCGGAAAGCAGGACGAAGATGTCAGGGATAAAGGACAAGGCGGTGAGACTCGTTATTCCTTCTCTAGCGGTCTCGGGTTCGCCGGCTCGGTGATCAGCCTTGGTTCCGGCTCATCGCCGTTGTGAGCACTTGAAAGATGTTCGGATGTCGGCGCCAGCAGAGTGGCTGCCGCGTCCGTATCTACCGCCCGCAGACGAAGGTCTCGCTGCGGGAATGGAATCTCGATGCCGGCATTGTCTAAAAGGTCCATCGCGCAGAGCGCAACCTCGCTCTTCACTTTGATGGCGTTGCTCTCTTGCATCACCCAGAACTGAAGTTCGAAATTCAGCGAACTATCGGCAAACTCCTTGAAGTAAACGGCCGGGGGGGGCGAGGTCAGCACGCTCTCGTGGGCGGTGGCCGCCTGTTCAAGCAGCTTCGATACCAGTTTGACGTCACTGCCGTAGGCGACGCCTACCGGCAGCTCCACCCGCCGCATGGATTCGGACAACGTCCAGTTGATCACCTTCCCCGAAATGAAATTGCCGTTCGGAATAATGACCTCGGCACCTTGGAACGTTTTGACCGTGCTGGAGCGAATACCAATGCGAGTTACCTTGCCCGTTGTGCCGTCGATATCAAGAACGTCGCCGATGTGAATCGGCCTTTCGAACTGAAGAATCAGTCCTGAAATGAAGTTATTCACAATGTTCTGTAATCCGAAACCGACACCGACGCCCAGTGCGCCGGTCAGAACGGTGAACTTGTTAAGCTCCACGCCTCCCGCATTGATGGCAAAGAAAAACACCAACAACAGAAGCAAGTAGTGCAGCATCGAGGAGAACAGCTCGGGTAGGCCCCGCGACAGATGGAAGCGGCTAAGCAGCTCCTCGCGGAAAATGAACCGGATTGAGCTAGACAATCCGTATCCAACCAACAGAATGAGGAAGAATCCCAGAATGCCGCCCAAGGTTATTCCCGTGGATCCCCCGGCGATGTGAAAGTTGAAGACAGCTCTAAACACATTCGCGACCCAATTGCTCAGGCCCAGCAGATTCACAGTAGCGAACAACCAGATCAGAACCCCGGCGATCTCAAATATCCGGGGAACCCAGCGAGCGATGCCATCGCGAAAAGCACGGACAATCGCCAGTTGTTGCGCCTGCGGAGTATCAATGCCTGCCAGTAGCAAGCGGGTAAAGACGCGGACGCCAGTGAGCATGCTGATCGCGATAAAGGTGCTGTAGAGGCAAAGGATTCCCAAGAACTGAGACAGCTTGAAGTAGCCGAACAGATTTGCCACCAGCGAACAGCCCAGCACAAGTACAGCAATCCGAATCCCCAGGATGCGCAACCAATGGGAGCGAGCCGCTTCGCCCAGACTGGAGATGCGTTTTGGTCGGACTAAATATGCAAATACGACGAACACAGCCAGGTTGGTTACGAACTGTATCTCGCGTTTCAACGTGGGCGAAAACGAAATCCAGGCGACCAGCGCATTGAGGGTATAAACCGCCGCGATGCTGTACAGGAGAACGCGGAAACGCGGATTGATGAGGGGCGGAAGCAAGATGATGATGGGAACGAAGGAGGCCAGGATCACCAGCCCAATCAGCGGCAGCGGCGCAAGGGGCGCCAGCAGGTATCCGCAAAGCAAAGGCGCCAGCGATCCCAGCGCGATCCAGTGGCGCGCCATGCGAAAGATTTGCTCGTGGTCTTCATTCTCCGGCTGCACCCCGCGCAGCGTCCGGTTAAGACGGTAAGCTCCGGCGAGTGAGATGACCAAGAAAATCAAAAGCGCCACAATACCGCCGGCGGACTCCGAGGCAAAGGCCTGAATCCCCAACAACCGGTTCGAGGCATTGGCGAAGGCCTCTTTGTTCTCTCCAATCTCGCGCCTTTGTCCCACCTCCCAGAGCGGCAAACTGTCGTGCTCAAACAGGCGACCGTCGAGATACTGACGCTCCTTCTCGAGCCGGTCAAGAACGTCGATAGCGGCCTGGTCCTGATTCGCGGCCCGGATCTGCTGATTTACGATGACGCGCAGCTGGTCCTGTACCTGGGCGGTCATCCGCTGTAGATTGCTGACCGACTTCTTAATGACGTCGAGTGTTGGCCCCAGATCCGGACTGGACTCGTTTTGCTGCAGAGTGGCGTTCCAGACCGGCTGCTGCGCCTGCAATTGCTGGAGACCAGCCTGTGCTGCGTTGGCCCACGACAGCAGCTGAATCCGCAGGTCTGCGGTTTCCTTCTGCTTTGCTCGCCAATAATTCTCTTCTTCACGCAACTCCAGGGTGCTGGGCGTGCCGGTCAGCAGTGCGTCAACATCCTTCTGCCGGGACACCAATTTTTCGTCGCGGTCGTCCAGAGTGACTTTGGCCGCATCCAGTTGGTCCTGAGTGGGAAGCTGATCGGAAAGCTCGCGCAGCATCCGCTTCAGATCTTCCGAACGGGACGCCACATCGGGCAAAGGAATGGCCGAAGGCGCGGCGGAGGGAGTACCGGCGGCCGGCGCTGGAGTTGCGGGCGGGGATGTACCGGGCTTCTGCTGACTCGTGCCTAAGAGTGTCTTAATCGAAAAAGGCGCCTGGCCTATCGCCCCAGTACAGAGACACAGGATTGCGAGACACAACCCAGCCGCTCGTCGCCAAAACTGAGCGCGGGAATCGGCCGGACATAAGCACGGGAACATTCTGGCGTCATTATCGCCCATGGCAGGGGGATTTGACCGAAAACCAGTTGCCGGCAGTCAGCCTCGGTCCAGCTCATCCAGCATGCCTTCCATTTCAGCCTGCGCATGCTGATTGCGAGTGCGACGCGCGGATTCAATTCCTCGCTGCAACAGCGCGCGAGCTTCGTTGTTGCGATCGGCGCGGGCCAGAGTCTGGGCAGCCATAAAATATCCGTTGGTGTAATCGGGATGAGAGTCCAGTAGGCGCTGAAATTCAGCCAGAGCGGCTTCGGTGTCCCCGGAACCGGAATATTCCAGGCCCAGAGCATAACGGGCGAAGGCGTCGTCAGGATTGGCAGCCAACAGTTCTTTCAGCGCCGCCACTCGGCTGTCGTCAGTCATTCGTTTTCTCCAAACATCGATGATCGCATGAGTCAGTGGCGTTTTAAAGTCGTCCCGTAGTGGCTGGCAGAGAGAGTGGCATTACAATGGGCAGTTACTTACTTCTTCGTGAGGATCCGGTGGCCTGTCCATTTTTCCTGCCCGAGCGGCGACTTGAATCCGACTGGCCGTTTCCGCAGCGCCTTCCGCTGGGAGCTGGCTGGTCCGGCGTGTGCACCGCGCCGGGACAAGAAGGTGCGCGTCCCAGCGAGGACGAGCTGAAGTCAGGATGCAACCTAGGTTATGCGAAGAGTTGTTCCCGCCTTCCTGCAGATCGTCACGCCGATGCGGTACGGTTTGCCTTGGGCGAGGAGCGTGAGGGCCTGCTGCACGTGCGCTTTGCGTCGGAGCTGGCGTACCTGCCGGCGGCCCACGGAGAGCTCCTGTACGAAAAGATAACTGCGACGTGGGTCAAGAAGCACGATAACGCGTGTGTGCAACGCATGGCTGAGTGTTATGTGGAAATGCAGTTGGCGCGGCGCGGCCAGTCATGAGCTTGTAATTCGTAAAGCCCAGGAAAGATATGAACGAGAGCGAAGGAAACTTGCGACCGAGACCGGTGAGTGAGTCGAAATCAGAAATGATCGAGCTCGTCTTGCCAAATGACACCAACCCCTTGGGAGCCCTGCTGGGCGGACGGCTGATGCACTGGATCGACTTGGCGGGAGCATTGGCCGCGCATCGCCATTCGCACTCGTACGCGGTCACCGCTTCCATGGATCACATCGATTTCCTGGTGCCAGTGCACGTAGGAGACATGGTGATTCTGCAATCGGCGGTAAACCGTGTCTTCCATACTTCGATGGAAGTGGGAGTGAAGGTATTGGTGGAGAACTATATCTCGGGCACACGCCAGAAGGTCGCCACGGCCTACTTGACGTTCGTGGCGGTTGACCGTCACGGTCGCAAGCTGGAGGTTGCCCCGGTGATTCCGGAGAACGAGGAAGAGAAGCGCCGCTATGAAGGGGCGCTGCGGCGCCGTGACGCCTCCAAGGCCGAGCGCGATCGCCGAAGGGTGGCCAGGGGATGATGCTTCGTCAATTCCTGGCGGTGTGCGCAGTGTCGATGGGAGTGCTCTTGTGCGGCTTGGCGGCTCAAGAAAAAGAGGCGGATCAGCCAAACAGCGGCAACGCCCAGGTGAGCACCGAGAAGCCGTCGAACCCTAAGCCGACCTCGGACGCGCCGAAAAACAACGAGGCGCAAAAAGAAACTCCACCGATCGTGACCCACCACGAGATCCATGTGGGCGGGCGAGTGCTTCGCTATACCGCGACCACGGGGTTGATGCCGATCCGCAACACCGACAATGACGAGATTGAAGCCAACATCTTCTTCGCCGCTTATACGCTGGATAACTCTGGTCCAAACCGGCCGCTCATGTTTTCCTTCAACGGTGGTCCGGGCTCAGCGTCGATTTGGCTGCATATAGGAGCGATCGGACCGAGGCGGGTGAAGATGCTGCCGGACGGGAGCATGCCTCCGCCTCCTTTTGAGCTTATCGACAATCAGCAGACGTGGCTCGATCAGACCGACCTGGTCTTCATCGACCCGGTAGGCACCGGCTATAGCCGTGCGGTGAAGAAGGATCTGGCAAAGAAGTTCTACGGCGTGAAGGGCGACATCTCCTCGGTGGGCGAGTTTATTCGCCTGTACCTGAGCCGGTACCAACGCTGGACCTCGCCGTTGTTTCTTGTCGGCGAGAGCTACGGAACCACGCGCGCTGCCGGCCTGAGCGGATATCTCATCGACAAAGGCATCGCGCTGAGCGGCGTTGTGCTTGTCTCCTCGGTATTGAATTTCCAGACTTTGGAATTTTCCCGCGGCAACGATCTGCCGTACGAACTCTATTTGCCCAGCTACACGGCTACAGCTTGGTTTCACAAGAAGCTTCCGGCTGACTTGCAGCAGCGCGAGCTTCCGGGTCTGTTGCGAGACGCGGAACAGTTTGCCGCCGGGCCTTATGCAAGCGCGTTGGGGAAAGGTGACAATCTGAGCGTGCAGGAACGCGAGGGCATTGTCGATCAACTTGCGCGATTCACCGGGCTCGACCGGAATGTCATCGACGAAAATGATCTTCGCATCAAGCAATGGATCTTTTGCGGCGAGCTGCTGCGCCACCAGCGGGAGATTGTAGGGCGCCTGGACAGCCGATTCACGGGGCCGCTCTCGACCGGTCCGCAGGGGGATTTTTATGATCCCACGATGGCGGTGATTCGGCCGCCGTTCACCGCGACCTTCAATAACTATGTCCGAGCCGATCTCGGTTACAAGTCGGATCTGGAATACAACGTACTCGGCGGCCTGCAATGGGACTGGGGATCAGCGGGCGAAGGGTTTCCCGACACCAGCGATTCCCTGCGGCAGGCGTTCGTTAAGAATCCCTACATGAAGTTGTTCGTGGCCTCGGGTTATTACGACCTGGCGACGCCTTACTTCGCCACCCAGTACACTCTCAACCACATGAATCTTGACCCGCAACAGCATGGAAAGGTCACGCTGGGGTATTATGACGCGGGCCACATGATGTACTTGCGGAGCGATTCTCTGGACAACCTAAAGCGGGACGTGTCGGGATTCCTGTCGAACGCGCTGAAATAGTTCATTCCCGAGAAACTGCCGCTACGGTCTGCCTGCTACTTCCTTCTGCCCGGCGAAGCGGTAGGTGATGCCGTTCCACTCGTAGGCGTAGACGGTGTAGATCACCCCGCCGTCCTTGCTGGAGCGCGGGACACTCACCACAACCACTCCATTCGTGGCCTCCACGGCCGCACTGCCGAAATCGGTGTCGCAGAAGCCGGTGCCGTCGGGAGGCTGCTGCACGGACCATTCTTTCTTGAACTGCGTTTGGGTAAGCTGGCGGAACACGGTAATGGTCAGGCAGTTTTTTTCGCCGGCATAGGTAGCGAACAAGACGTCATGGCGATCGGCGAGTCCTTCCAGGTCGATCGTTGCTATGCGGGAGTCATCGTCCGTTTCGTCAGTGGCATCGGAGGCGGAACGCCAAATCTTGTGGATCACATACGGATCGAGACCTGTCGTCTTCGCCCACTTCGCTTCGTCAGCCTTATGGACTCGCTTCCAGTTCTGGGCAGAAGCGCTATGGCCGGCAAACAACGCGAAGCATGCGAGGACCAGGCACAGCCAAAGGTGATTCGCGCGCCTGGGCCGATCGCTGTCCATCGTGATGGGATTGATCGCTACTGAACGTTTTCGCACTAACAGCTAGTTGCCGGTTGCGGTTCTAATCATACCGCTCGAAGACAATCTGCTTGCGGTCCCAGCCCATCTCTTCCATCAGCAGCTTGCGATTCGCGTCCACCATGTCATTCAGTCCACAGATGTAGGCAATCATATCGGGTCGCCCTCTGACAATCTCCCGGACATGGTCCTGCACGTAGCCGCGACAACCCTTCCAGTCCTGCTGGCAGCGGCTGAGTGTGCACACGTAATGGAAATTAGGATGCTCGCGCTGGACCTGCTCGAACTCTTCCTGGTAGTAGATACCATGCTCGTAACGGGTGCCGAAAACCAGCCAGATCTGACGGTCTTGATTGCGCTCAGGATCGGCGAACAGCCAGTGCACCATGCTGCGGAACGGCGCTATCCCCGTGCCCGTGGCAATAAATACCGCGTCGTGCTTGGGCTCGCGCATGGTGAATAAACCATGGGGACCGTGAAAGGTGACGAGCGTTCCCACCTCGATGTCGCACAACCAGTTCGACATGAAGCCCTCTTCCACCCGGTTGAGGACGATGTCAAACGTTCCATTCGCGCGAGGCGGCGAGGCAATGGAATAAGCACGCGTGTGCAGCTTGCCATCGGGCCGGGGCTGCCGGATCGAGACGAATTGTCCGGCCTTGAAGGGAAAGTGGTCGACGTCGCTGACCTTGAACTCCAGATGCTTAGAGTCGGGCGAAATCACCACGGATTTCGTCAGCTCAGCTGTCAGCAGCTTCTTCTGAAACTTTGTCTGTTCCTGGGGCTGGGTGGTCATTTCAGACATATTGCCAGAAGATCCCTCACCCAAGAGATTCGCATTTCAGTGGGGAAAATGCAAAGCAGAATCTTCTTGGAGTGGCTGGAACGGGCTATAAACATGGCTAAAGAATGCGGGCAAGAAAACGGGAGTGCGATTAAGCACTCCCGGAATAGGCTTGCGAAGTCGTGGCTCCGTCACTCCACCGTCACTGATTTTGCCAGGTTTCTTGGCTGGTCGACATCGCAGCCGCGACGCACGGCAATGTGATACGCCAGCAATTGGCACGGAACCACTTCCAGGATCGGCGCCAGCAACTCCGGGGCTGCCGGAACGTAAAGAACGTGATCGGCAGCCTCGCGAATGTCTTCATCGCCTTCGGTGGCAATCGCAATTACCGTGCCCGAGCGCGCTTTTACTTCCTTCAGATTCGATAATGTTTTCTCGTAACGCAGCACCGACCCCGGATCGTCCAGGTCGCGCGTAGCCAGGATCACCACCGGCAGATCTTCGTCGATGAGGGCGTTGGGGCCGTGCTTCATCTCGCCCGCAGGATAGCCCTCAGCGTGAATGTAGGAAATTTCCTTCAGCTTCAACGCGCCTTCCAGCGCGATGGGGTAGTGGATGCCGCGTCCCAGAAAGAGGAAGTCGTGGGCCCGGTGATACTGCTTCGCCAAATCTTCGGTCTCCTCGTCGTGCGTGAGCAGTGCCTCCAGCTTGGCGGGAATGCGCGTTAACTCCTCCAGCAGCTTCTTAGACTCATCCGTGTCGATGGTGCCGCGAACCTGCGCGAGATAGACCGCGAACAGGAACAGCGCCGTCAACTGGGCAGTGAATGCCTTGGTCGAGGCAACGCCGATCTCGGGTCCGGCATGCGTATAGATGGTGCCGTTGGACTCGCGCGCGATCATGGAGCCGACGACGTTGCAGATGCCGAGGGTCTTCGCACCCTTGGCGCGCGACTCGCGCAGCGCAGCGATAGTGTCAGCAGTCTCGCCGGACTGGGTAATCAGGATGGTCAGATCGCCCTCGCCGGTCAGCGGATCGCGATAGCGAAATTCGCTGGCATAGTCGACTTCAACCGGCAGCTTGGCTAACCGTTCGATCATGAACTTGCCGGCCAGTCCAGCGTGCCAGCTGGTGCCACAGGCCGCGATATAGACCTTCTTGAGCTTGCGGAAATCCTCTTCGGTTATGTCCATCTCATCGAGAAAGACCTTACCGGAGTCGAGCGAGACGCGGCCCAGCGTGGTGTCGCGAACGGCGCGCGGCTGCTCGTAGATCTCCTTGAGCATGAAATGCTTGAAGCCGCCCTTCTCCGCCATGATGGGGTCCCAGGTGATGTGCTGCACCTCGCGGGTGATGGGCTGGCCTTCGAAATCGCTTAGTTGAACGCCGGCAGGCGTGATGACCGCCAGGTCGCCGTCGCCAAGAAAGAACAGATCGCGCGTGTGATAGAGAATGGCTGGAACATCGCTGGCCACAAAGTATTCGTTCTTGCCCAGGCCGATGACGGCCGGCGGTCCGTTGCGGGCGGCAACAATCTTATTCGGCTCGTCCGATGAGATAACTGCGATGGCGAAGACCCCGGTCAGCAATTGAACGGTGCGGCGGACAGCTTCTTCCAGAGGAACCGGGTGGCCATTGCCTACTGCCTTCAGGTTCTTTTCAACCAGGTGGGCGATGACCTCGGTGTCGGTTTCCGTGCGGAACTTGTGGCCTTCCTCGATTAATTTCCGCTTGAGGGTGACATAGTTCTCGACGATGCCGTTGTGGACGACAACAATCTTGCCGGTACAGTCACGATGCGGATGAGCATTCTCTTCCGTCGGGCGACCGTGGGTAGCCCAGCGGGTGTGGCCGATGCCGTAGGTGCCGTCGAGGGGATTGAGACGAATCACCTCTTCCAGGTTGCGCAACTTACCCTCAGCGCGGCGCACTTGCAAGCCGTCACCATTGCCGCCTACGGCGATTCCCGCCGAGTCATAGCCACGGTATTCCAGCCTGCGCAAGCCATCAATGATGACGGGAACGACCTGTTTTTGACCTACATAGCCAACGATACCGCACATAGATTGATCCTCTTAAAGCCGTAGAAATGCGCTGACCGGATACGAAATAAGGAGGGGGATACTTGCATTGTAAACGGTAACAATTGGATGTTACAGCGGGCGCTATTGATGCGAAAGCTCTGCCCTTCCGCTGCGGCCAGCCTTATCCCTCGAGCGTAAAGCGGTATTCCTCGATCACCGGGTTGGTCAGCACCTCGCGGGCAATCCGCTCCACTTCGGCCTGGGCGTCTTCCCGGCTGACAGTATCGTCAAGCGCGATCTCGAAATACTTGCCCTGGCGCAGGTCGCCGATACCGCGATAGCCCATCTTTTTGAGGGCGCCATGAATGGTTTTACCCTGAGGATCGAGCACACTTTTCTTGAGCGAGACGTAAACGTAGGCTTTCATGAAGGAATCATTATAAGGCTGCCGGCTCTAGGCCGTCAGCTTTCGGCTGTCGACTTTCGACTCTCAGCGGTCAGAGTGTGCCGACAGCCTACTTAAACGCCTCATCCACCTCGATCTGATATCCGTTCGCCAGCCGATTGCTCTCGTTTGCCATTCCGACCACGGACATCAGTTCGTGAAACATCTCCGGCGTCATCCCCTTGTTGCGGGCGCCAGCCGTGTGGGACGCAATGCAATACTGGCAGCCATTGGTGACGCTGACGGCGACGTAGATCATTTCCTTCACTAGAGGGTCGAGCGCGCCGGGGGCCATGATCTGCTTGATGTCTTCCCAAGTGCGCTTCAGCAACACCGGGTCGTTGGCTAGGGCCTTCCAGAAATTGTTGATCCAGTCGGTCTTGCGGGTGGCCATGATGTCGTCATAGACCGCCCGTACTTCGGGGCTAGCATCCGCATATTCGATGAGTCCGTAGGTTGCCATAAAACTCCAAACCCGGCAGCTGGCCGTAAGCTACTAGCTCTTAGAAACTGCAACACCCCATTCTGTCTTTCGCTAAGCGCTGATAGCCATGAGCTAAGAGCTAAAGCGTCACTTTCTCCCGATACGTCGCGATCTGAACGTTCCATCGCAGCGCTTCGGTCATGGCGTGCTGGAGCTCTGTGGACGCGGCAGGCTCGCCGTGCACCAGGTATGTCTGCTTTGGCGGACGCTTGAAGGTGTGCAGCCACTCGAGCAGCTCCGGCGTGTCGGCGTGATCGCTGAACTCTTCCAGACTTGCAACTTGAGCGTGGATGGGGACTTGCTGCCCAAACATCTTCACGCTCGGAGCGCCGTTCTTAATGGTGAAGCCGCGCGTGCCCGGCGCCTGAAATCCGATGAACAGAATCAAATTTTTCGGATCAGATAGCCGCTGCATCAAGTGATGGAGCACGCGGCCTCCGGTCACCATGCCGCTGGACGACACGATAATCGTCGGACTGGTCAAGGCGTTGATCTTCTTCGAGTCCTGCATCGTCAGGTCGAAGTGGAAGTTCGGCCACTTTAGCGGCGATCCATACTTTTCAATCAGCGCCTTCGTCTGCGGTGTGAACTCTTCCGTGTATTTCAGAAAAACTTGCACTGCCTTGATGGCCATTGGGCTGTCGACATGCACAGGGACGCTGGGAATCTGCCCCGATTCCATGAGCTCTTTCAACAGGAAGAGGAATTTTTGCGTGCGCTCTACGGCGAATGACGGCACCACCACGCTGCCGCCGCGTTGTATTGCAGTGCGGATGAGGGCGGCCATCTGCGGCCGGGGATCGTCGTGCGGGTGCTCGCGGTTGCCGTAGGTGCTTTCCATCACCATCAGGTCGCAGTCCTCACCTTCGGTCGGGCCGGAATGGATGACCTTGCCGGGCGCGATTTCACTGTTGCGCACGCGTCCGATATCGCCTGTAAACAGAAGCTTCTCTCCTTTGCCGCTGGAGCTGACCGTGATCTCCACCATGGCCGAACCCAGGATATGCGCAGCGCGGACGAAGCGGAAGGACAACCCGCTTGGCAGCTGTTTCACTTCGCCGAAATTGACCGGCCGGAACAGCGTCAAGCATTGCTGTGCCTCTTCCAGCGTGTACAGCGGCAGCGCCGGGTGGTGCTTGGAGGCGCTGGTCTTGTTGTAGAACGCCGCATCCTCTTCCTGCAGGTGTCCTGAGTCGGGTAGCAGGATGCCGCAAAGATCGATGGTCGGCGGGGTGGCGTAGATAGGTCCGTGAAAACCCTGTTTGACGAGCCGCGGGATCCAGCCAGAATGATCGAGGTGGGCGTGCGTCAGAATGACCGCGTCGATGGTGTTGGCGGGTGTCGGCAGGTCCTGCCAGTTGCGCTCCCGCCATTCTTTTTGACCCTGAAAAAGCCCGCAATCCACCAAGACCTGCAATGCCTTGGCGCCCGGGTTGTCGATGTGGATGAGATGTTTGGAACCGGTGACGACGCCCGCCGCGCCGAGAAATTGGATGTAGTTCAAGTTTGCCTCACGCGTAAGACAACACACGGTTGTATCGTCCGGGGCACTAGAAGCGCAAGTTTAAGTTGGGCAACGCGGCATTACCGCATGGCTAGGGCGGGGGTGAAAACGCTTCCTCAGGTATCGCTGAAGCGACCCTCCATCCTAGTGTTCTCAATGACTCGACGGAGGCGGGACGTCATAAACATTGTTGCCGAGGTTAGCCTCCGGCACGCTCCCGTCGTTCACCATAATCTTGTCGGGAGCGACACCAACCTCGATGCGCCCCGATTCTTTTTCGCCGGCTTTCACCAGAACGCGAACCACTTTTTCGCCAGACGTTGTCTGGATCATCACGGGAACCTCAGCCCCGGCTCGGCCGCGATTCTCGATGGTGGCTGTGACCAGGAACGCGCCATTGGCTTCGCTTAAGAGTGGCCGAGTGTAAACCGAGGCCACGTGAAAATCCGGCAGGCCCCGGTCGCGGTAGACCCAGTCATCGAAAAACCACTCCAAGTCGCGCTTTGAGGCCGTCTGTAACAGACGTTGCAGATAGCTGGGGTCCTTGTCTGCGCCCGGATGATACTTCCCCAACGCGGACTGCATGGCGGTCTCACCTACCATGTCGCGCAGCATCCACAGGACGAAGCTGCTTTTGCCGCGCAGATAAAGCTCGTCATTGGTGTTGAGCAGGGTGTTGTCTGCGCTGCCGGCTGTGTCGCCAGACTTTGACCCGGATTCTGCTTTCGGAATAGCTGCTTCTTCCGCTCTTACCAGCGGTTCGCGATACTCGTCCAGGAACGCCAGCGCGGCCTTGCGGCCCGAACGGCTCTCCACCGGAAACGCACTGCATAAAGCGTTCCATGCCTTCCTGGATCCAAAGATGTGGCGAGTGCAAGCGTGCCGCCACTTGCGACGGCATCAGCAGTAGCTGCAAGGTAGCGGTTTGTGCTTCGCGTAAGGGCGTGAAGAGAATCGGCCCGCTCTGGTAGGGATTGGCGTTCGGATCGCTCAATTCCACCACCCGCGAGGGCTGATGCGGTTCGCCCAGCCACTCGCGCAACAAGGGATCATTGGCTTCAGCGGCCAGCGCGTAATCGCGCGCAATCGAAGCGTGCTCGGGGAGATTCAGAAACGAGATGGTGGGGCGGTCAAGCGATTGGTAGCTGGCAATGGCGAAGGTCGGAACAGCGTCTCCCAATCCGGACAGGATCAACGTATTGCTGAACTCTTTCAGTTTGCCGCCACTCTCGGAATCGGGAAGATCGCGCGACTCGCCGCAACTGGTGACAGTGGCATTGACTGCCACACAAAGCGCCTCGGTAGCGGCTCCGACGACAATGATGCGCGCGTTGAATTCGCTGTTCGCCTGATGGTATTTCCAGACCGCAATGGCGTCGAAGACCGCATCGCCATCGCTCATGCTGACGGCCTCAATGGCAACCGGATACCACGCGACATAACCGAGGCCGCGGACCGCGGTGAAAACATCGCTGATCTGGTCCCAGTCATTGCGAGCGGCAACTTCCTCGGGTGCGCCAATACGGGTCAGCCGCTTCGAGTCCGGCACAATCGTCCCGCCGTACTGGATATCCAGGATGACGGAAGCACCATGCGTCACCTCCGCAGGCAAATTGACGATCGCCTCCGATACCGCGCCGGTGTGATCGATGTCGGTGGTGTAGTCGTCGCTGAGCCACTGCAGTGGCTTGTCGTCAAGGGTGATGCTGTTCCACTGCAGCGATGAGGAGACTTGCAGGGCCACAACCTTCTGCGGCGTCTTTGCGTCGTTACGCAGGGTCAGCTTGCCGGTAACGGCCATCACGTGTGAAGTGCGATCCACCTGCACTTCCAGTTGATAACGAGTGATAGTAAAAGCTTGACGATCAATTGCGGCAGCAGCAGTGGCACACATGCCAACCAGAAGAAGGACAAACCATCGCTTCATTTTGATCGCTTCGTCTTTTGGGGCGCCACCCCGGCCCTGCGCTGGCGCGCAACTTCGTACATCACGATTCCGCCCGCCACAGAGACGTTGAGGGACGCCACCGCTCCGAGCATAGGAATGGAGACCAGGAAATCGCAGCGACGACGCACCAGATCGTGCAGCCCCTTGCCTTCGGCGCCAAGAACAATTGCGCAGTGCATCTTGTAATCAAGTTCGTCGTAGACCTGCGTACCCCGTTCGTCGAGGCCGACCGTCCAGACGTTGCGCTCCTTCAACTCATCCAGCGTCCGCGAAATATTGGTGACACGTGCGATCGGCAGGTGCTCGGAGGCTCCGGCCGAAGCCTTCACGGCGGTGCCAGTCAGTCCGGCGGCCCGGCGATCGGGAATGATGATGCCATCCGCGCCTGCACCGTCTGCGCTGCGAATCAGCGCCCCCAGATTGTGAGGATCTTCGACGCCGTCAAGCACCACGAGGAAGCTGTGCTCTCCATGCCGCTGTTCCAGTAATGTGTCCACGTCGGCGTATTTCTTGCCCGTGGTAACAGCAATGACACCCTGATGAGTGTTCGTGTTCGCGGTGCGATCTAGTTCCTCGCGCGTCAGAAACCGCACTTGGACGTCGCTGGCGCGGCAATCGTCGATGATGCGCTGCACTCGCTGGTCATGCCGCTCGCGAGCGATACCAACGTAATCGAAGCTGCGACCGCCAGACTTCAGCGCCTCGCTGACCGCATGAATACCGTATATGACAACCATGTTTGCATTAGTGTACGACATGCGGCTGGCGGTTGGCGCCCGTCAGCCTCAGGCAAATCGTCCAGCACACCAGGATTCATCCGGCTTGAGCTTGCGGACAACGCTAGCTGTCGGTGCGGCTAAATACGAATCCCGGTAGCTACTCTGGAAATCAAACACCCATGACAGTTCTGGAATTCCTACAGCATCAGTTTCGGTATGACTCCTGGGCGAATCGCGAAGAACTGCGCGCGCTTTCGTCGCTGCCGGTTCCGCCCGAGCCGGCGACTAAACTGCTCACTCACATCATCGCCGCGCAATGGCTGTGGTTTGACCGCCTTCTAGAAAACTCGCCGCGCACCGCGGTATGGCCGGAGGCTTCGCTGGAGCAGTGCGCCGCCCAGTTGCTCGAGTTGGACGGGACCTGGCAATCGTATCTCTCTTCGCTCTCGGAGAAGGACCTTTCGAAGCCGTGCAGCTACACGAATTCCAGGGGCGAGGCATGGACGAGCAGTGTCCTTGAGGTCCTCAATCAGCTGATCCTGCACGCCGCTCATCACCGCGGTCAGATCTCGCTGGAAATTCGCCGCAGTGGTGGCGTTCCCGCACCCGTCGACTATATTTTCGCCGTGCGGAAGGGCTTGCTGGCATGAGCGATGACGTATTGGTCGCAGGCAAGGCGGCGGGTATAGTAAGGGATTGCGGTATTCTGGCTTCAGGAGATCGGATGGCACTGTCGGCAGTCATAGTGGATGACGAGCAGCTGGCGCGCGATGAGCTGGCGTATCTGCTGCGCGACCTCGATATCGATGTCGTCGCACAGGGCAAGAACGGCGTGGAAGCCGTAAATTTGGTGAAGGAATTTTCGCCCGACCTTGTTTTCCTGGATGTGCAGATGCCCGGTCTCGACGGTTTCGGCGTGATCAAGAAACTGCTGGACCGCAAGCTGCCGTTGCCGCAAATTGTCTTCGCTACTGCCTACGACCAGTATGCTGTGAAGGCATTTGAGGTGAACGCCGTCGACTATCTGCTGAAGCCATTCGATCGTAAGCGGGTGTCGCAGGCCATCGACAAGGTTCGCCACAAGTTGGAGACCGCAGGCTCACCCGACGACCAACTCGGCACAATCGTCAAAATGCTGGAACAGCAGCAACGGCCTCCGGCGGCAAAGGTATTGCTGAAGGCAGCGGGACGGCTGTTCCTGGTGGATCAGAAAGACATCTGTTACGCGTCGATTGAAGACGGCATCATTACGGTGGTCGCCACCGTCATGGAAGGACAATCTAACTGCCGCACGCTCGAAGAGCTGCTGGATTCCCTCGATCCCAACATGTTCTGGCGAGCCCACCGCTCTTACCTGGTAAACATCAACCGCATTAAAGAAGTGGTGCCGTGGTTCAAGAGCTCCTATCAGATCCGCATGGAAGACAAGAAGCAGACGGAAATTCCTGTGAGCCGTGCCCAAACCAAGCGGTTGCGGGAGCTGTTTGGGCTGTGAGAACAGCACTTGGCAGCCGACACTTAGCCTTGGCCAAACGTTGGATGCTAACTGGTGCTTTTCTTCTCGTGCAGCCGCCGCACGACTTTGGGCAACATGCCGCGCGGAGAGACTCGAAGTGATTCGATCACAGCACGGTTCTTCCAACCGGGAATGACCAGCCGCTTCCCTTTCTTCATCCCCTCATAGGCCTGACGCGCAACTTCGCCGACATCCACCAGCAAAGGACCGTTCAGCAGATTGGTTTCGCCAATGTTGGCACGCTTCTGAAAGTTGGTCTTGACCGGGCCCGGACAAAGGCACGTCACCGTCGCGCCGGTTCCGCTAAGCTCTTCCGCGATGGCCTCCGTAAAGTGCAGCACAAAGGCTTTGCTGGCGTAGTACACCGCCATGAAGGGGCCCGGGAGGAACGCGGCGGTACTGGCGACATTCAACAACTTGCCTTCGCGCGCCCGGATTTGCGGTAGAAAGAGTTTGGTCAAATGCGTGAGGGCGACAATGTTTACCTGCAGCATCTCCGCTTCGACACTCCAGTCGGTTTCGAGAAATGCCCCTCGTCCTCCGAAGCCCGCGTTGTTGACCAGAACGTCAAGAACCACGCTGGATTCCTGCAGCTCCTGGTAGAGCTCAAGCGGTGCGGCAGGATGCGCCAAGTCCTTCGGAGAGATCCACACCTCGGCGTTGTAGCGCGACTGTAAGTCGTTGGCGAGCGTGCGCAGAGCGCCTCGATTGCGAGCCACCAAGACGAGCCTATAGCCGTCACGCGCGAACAAATGCGCGAGTTCAAGCCCAATCCCGCTGGACGCGCCTGTAATCAAAGCGGCCTTGGGTGCAAAAAATGGATTCGTTGCGCTCACTTCTCTTTTATAGCGGATTCTCGGCGTCCGCTGCAGTGAGGGAACAGTTTCCCCCATGTCGGTTCGTCGGGTTCCAATTGCGTATCCTCAATTATTTTGCGGGCGACTGCACAAAGGTAACGACCTGCCAGCGCTCCTGCTTGGAAAGATTGGGCCAGGCTGGCATGCCGGAACTCGGGTTCCCGTTAGTGATGAACCAGAACAGTTCACCGGGATTCGCGGTACGAACTCTGGCTGAATCGAGTGGTGGCGCCGGGCCCATGCCCTCGCGATTCTTTCCGTGGCATTGTGCGCAGGTCTTCGCATAGACGGCCTTACCGGCGGTGGCCGCAGCTGGGCTGTGGGAATACGGGTTTTTCATCGACCCCGTCGATGGAGGGGCATTGCGAAAGGTTAATTGCTGCGCATAGAAGGGAGCCCAGCAGAGAAGAACGAAAAGGATGGTAGAAGCCGAAGCGACAGGGGCCGTGATTCGCAAGATCGACCCTCCTTCGTTTGACATTCTACAGGGAGGGCACGCGTCGCCGCTCAAGGGTGCGAGTTTCGACTTCGAGGTTAAGGAGAATCGTCCTCAGTACTGACGTGAGTCTTCCGTCCACTGGCAAACAGCGTCGCGCTCGGCCGGTGCCAGCCGGGCTCTGCGGTGAATCAACAGATACTTGGGATCAGGCATATCGCCGTTGGTCACCTGCTCGCAGATCTCCTCCAGCCGCTCTTCCCTCTTGTTCGGTGGGTAGTCGCCCCACTCCGAGAAGTTGAGCTTGGCCCGCGCGTGATGAACGTCGTCTGCGATGATCCATGAGGCAGGAGCCACCCGGCTGTACCAAGGCCACGCCGTGTGGTCCGTATGGCAGTTCGCGCATGAGCGATCAAAGGCGTCCCTCACCGGTAGGGGAACTTTTTCTGTGACATAGATCGACTTTGCCGGATCGACGCTGGGATTACGCGGTTCACCGGTATGAACTGGGCGATGACCAGCAGCGCCAGCATGGCAAGGCCAATCCTCTTGAGCCACAGTCCGAACCGTCTCACTTGGCCGCCTGCTCCACCTTGAGTGACCGCACGTAGGCAATCACTTGCCAGATCTGCGGATCGCCCAGCTTCGACCACGAAGGCATGCCCGCGCCCATACTACCGTTGACCAGAAGCCAATGCAGGTCGCCTTCGGTAGCCTGCTGCTGCACCCGTTCAGTTCTTAGCGAGGGCCGTTTCTTGGTCCCTTCAGCGTCCGCTCCGTGGCAATGCGCGCAGTGGTCATGGAAGATCCGCTGTCCCGCCGCAATGGCATCCGCCTGATCGCCGTACGGGTTCTGCTTGTCGCGATCGCGTTCCGGAACCTTATTCATCCACGCTCCATTGCTGGTCGCGGAAACCGCAAGCGCCGAAAACAAGAGCAGTGTAAAAGCCAATCGCGACTTCGAAGTACGGATCATTTCTGTTTCCTAATCATAGTGAATACTATCGATGAAACCGGCTGAACACCTGTTCGATCTCATAAGAAATAGAGAATCGAAACAGGAAGGGGATGCTGTAGCTGTTGAGTCCGAACTGAGGAGACATGCCTATCGTCATCCCGTTGGGTGCAGTCCAGTTGATGGTCGGTCCAAAATACTGCGAGGTAAAACTTGTGCCGAACCCTTTGGCATCGCCCAGACCGCCATACAATTCGGCTCCCGCCTGAAACTTTTCGGCACAGAAAATGCATTCTTGCGCACTAGCCGCGAGTTTTAAAGGCCGACTGACTCCGAGCGCGTAACCAAACTCCCAGGGATCTCCATTCTGAAAATTCTTCTCGGTAATGAAGTTCTCGCTGATGTTCCAGCCCCGGACATTGCTGCCCAGGATCAACTTCAGTTCAATCTCACGTTCCTTGTCTAAACGAGCCAGCCCATTTGGGACAAGCATGTCAGGATTACCGTCATGTCCCACTACTTCGCGGAGCGTCTTGTCGGCACTGGTGTCTTCGAGTTCCGCGTACAGCACCGGGTTGATCCAGTGCTCCCCCATCCATGGCCTCACCCGGTTCTCCCAGCGGAATCCGGTGAAGATTGTGCTTTGGTCTGAGGTGGCTTGGCCGTCCAAATAAAATTCAGTCGTCCACCAGGCCGTGACACCATATTCCAGTTCAGCGTCCGATCCCATAAAAGCGTCGCCACCCTTGGGATTGCCAACTACGTTGAACGACTCGATATCCAGATTGCCGGGCTCTTCCATGTCCTGCGAATAAGTCACGAAGTAGGGCCGTTCCTGCGCGGCGGATCGAACCGAGAAGCAGAGAAGCGCCAGTCCAAGCCAGACCCCAATTACTATCAGCGACCGTAGGAATGAGACACGTGCTGCCATCGATATTTCCCAATCTTTACGAATCCGATTGACCACGGTTTCCACAATGACGCTATACTTACAAAAGCATTACAGATGCAACTGAGTTGCATATACTGATTCCTTATTAAACGCTATTCAGAAAACAAGCACAACTGCTGACGCCACAATTTGTTGCAACGACGTTGCAGCTGAGTGCAACAAAGGTAGGACTTGAATGCCGCTCCCACAGACAGAAGCTCCGGGCGCACTGCAAACTGCTTTGTTGAGCCGTGGAATTCGGATGACGCGCCAGCGACGTGTCATTCTGGAAATCATCGAGACGGCGACCCAGCACCTGGACGCAGCACAGATTCTGCGGAAAGCTGTCCGCGTCGATCCCAACATCAATCGCGTGACGGTGTACCGCACGCTGGGGCTATTGAAGCGTCACGGGCTGGTGGATGAGCTTGATCTACTGCACGTCAAAGGTGAGGGACATTTCTATGAGCGGCGCCCGCAGCGCGCCCACATGCATATGACCTGCTTGCGCTGCGGCAAAGTGCAGGAGTTCGAAAGCGACCTGTTTGACCGCGTGAAAGGACAAGTCGAACGGGATTGTCATTTTCACATTCTGGTTGCGCGCTTTGAAATTGGAGGTTATTGCTCGGCTTGCAGAAAGTAGCCTCGTTCCCGAGTGAACGGCACCGCTGAACCGGCTCAACGGTCTTGCGATGGCAATTTCGCCAGAAAGCTGTCAGCCTGTTGATCGCGTCTCCGGGCCTCGCGTAAGTCTCCTATATTTCAAAATGGCCGCTACCAATCCGGGGACAGTGTATTCTCTTGCCTCAATGTCAACCGGCAATCCAAACTCCCGCAGCGTGGCCGAAGTCACGGGGCCAATGGAAGCGCTGTGAATTCCGTTACGAAGAACTGTCTTCTTTAGCGCGGCACGGGCTCTGCGCAATCCCAGAAGAAGGACGAAGTTCTTGACTGTGGATGAACTGGTGAAGGTGATAGCGTGCGGCTTGCGCGCTCCGTTTGCCAACGCGGACAGCAATCGTTTCCTTGACGATTCCGGGGCGACTGTTTCATAAGCTTCAATCACATCCACCCTCGCGCCGGCGTTGCGTAACTCACGAGGGATCACGTCGCGCGCAACCTTCGCGCGAACCAGCAAGACTCGCTTCCCTTTTACGCGGCGCGCCAGCGCACGTACAACCGATTCGGCAACATACTCCTTCGGTGTGACGTGTACCTCCACTCCGCGCGCTTCAATTGCTTTCCTGGTCGCAGGGCCGATGGCAGCAATGTTCCTTCCGGCAAGAGCTGCTGCGCTGACTTTGCACTTATCCATACGTCCGAAGAGGGCTCCCACTCCGTTGACGCTGGTCAAAATCAGCCAGTCGTAATTTGCCAAATTCTGTAACGACTCATCGAGAGGACGGTAGGAAGACGGCCTGCGAATCTCGATGAACGGAATCTCCAAGACTTCACAGCCAAGTTCGCGCAAAGCGGAAGAGAGTGCGCCAGCCTGCTTCCGGGCGCGAGATACCAGGACACGACATCCTGCGAGAGGAAGGGATTTCGAACCTGCGCTACGAGAAGATTTCACGAAATGAGGTCCTTCCGATTCGACTACAAAAAGCCCAGGCTGCTCAGCATGGCAGTAGACTCGGCGACCAACTTACGACTGCCCGGGACGACGCCCGTTCCCGCACAAAGGCATTGGCTACGCGGTTGCAATTGGTGTTTACGGCTGCGGTGGATCAGCCTCTCCACCATAGACATCGCCTAGAATCTTGGTCGCCCCGCGGTGCAACAGGGTTTCGCCAACCTTTTCGCCCAGCGCAATCGGATCGGCACCGCTCTGCTCCTCGCGCAAGATGAGAGACCCGTCGGGCTGGGCGACTACAGCCGTCAAGGACAAGATTTCGTTCTGTATTTCAGCGAAGGCCCCAATCGGCACCTGGCAACCGCCGCCCAGCTTGTTCAGCAGCGCGCGCTCGCAAGTTGTCGTCGCGCGTGCCGCAGCGTCGTCAAGAAACGCGAGATACTTCCGCATCTCCAGGTCGTCTGCCCGGATTTCGATGCCCAGCGCGCCTTGACCGGCGGCAGGGCACATGAACTCTTTCGACAGGACTTCCTTCACTAACTGAGTCTTACCCAGGCGCGTCAGTCCGGCAGCGGCAAGAATGATGGCATCGTACTCGCCTTCTTCCAGCTTGCGTACCCGCGTGTCGACGTTGCCGCGCAGAGGATGGATCATCAGATCAGGCCGCGAAACTTTCAACTGCGCCTGTCGCCGAAGACTGCTGGTTCCGACCCGGGCGCCTTTGGGCAGTGCCTTCACGCTGTCGTATTTCACCGACAGAAATACGTCGTGCGGATTAACGCGCGTCGTGATGGCGACCAGTTCAAATCCCGCCGGCAACTCTGTGGGTAGATCCTTTAGGCTATGAACCGCAAGATCGACCCGGCCGTCCGCCAGGGCTTCTTCAATCTCCTTGGTGAACATGCCCTTGGTGCCGACCTGCGCAAGCGCGACATCCGTGATTTTGTCGCCGGTGGTCTTGATGATCTCGATCTCGACTTCGTGCCCCTGTTCGCGCAACAACGCCGAGATGTGATTGGCCTGCCAAAGCGCGAGTTGCGATCCGCGAGAACCAATTCTCAGCTTCGCCATCAGCCTCGCGTCCTCGTCTTTCCGCTGCCCACGGCGGCTTCGTCTTCCTTCACCGCAGCTTTGAGCTCGCGCAATCCGAACAGACGGCGCACCAAATCGATGACCGTGGTGGCTTCCGACGACTCCCGGGCCGCGCTCTTGAGCGTCGTAATGGGTGTATGCATGATTTTGTTAACGATGCCGCGGGTCAGCGCTTCGACGGCCAGTTCCTGCTCCGGGCTCAGCGCTCCCAGGCGTCCGCGCACGCGATCGATCTCCGCCTGTCGAACTGTCTCCAGATGTTCCTGCAAGAGAAACGATTGTCGGCACAACGTCCAGCGTTTGCAGTCTCGCCTGGAATTTGTCGACCTCAAGCTGCACGATAGCTTCCGCGTGATCGGCTTCCACGCGGCGATCCGCCACGTGCGACGTTACCACCTGCTGCAGATCGTCGATATCGTAGACGAAGATGCCGTCCAGCTTGTTCATCTCCGGATCGACGTCGCGCGGGACAGCGATATCGATGAAGAACATGGGGCGATTGCGGCGACGGCTCAGGAAGCGCTCGCCATGTTCCTTGCGGAAGATCGCATGGGGCGCGCCGGTCGACCTGATGACGATATCGGCCTGGGAAACAGTTTCGTAGAGTTGATCGAATGGAATTGCGTCGCCATTGAATTTTCTCGCCAGCGCGACGGCGCGATCGTACGTGCGATTGGAAACGTAAATTTTCTCAGCACCATGCGCCAGCAGATGGCGGGCTGCCAGTTCCGACATCTTGCCCGCGCCAACCAGGTAGATGCTCTTGCCTTGCAGGTTCCCGAAGATCTTCTTGGCGAGATCGACGGCGACCGACGCGACCGAAACAGCCGAGGTCGCCACCGCGGTTTCATTGCGTACTCGCTTGGCGACCGCGAACGCCCGCGTCAGCAACGCGTCCAGTTGCGAATTGACAGCACCTACCGCGCGCGCCGTTGCATAAGCCTCTTTGACCTGGCCCAGGATTTGCGGCTCACCTACGATCATCGAATCCAGGCTGGAGGCGACGCGGAACACGTGGCGTACGGCATCACGGTCGCGGTGTTCGTAGAGATGGGTGCGATACCGGTCGGCATCGAAGCCATAAAATTCTTGAAAGAATTCATCCAGCCGGGCACCTTCATCGGTCGTGCGCGCCAGTATCTCCACCCGATTGCAGGTGGAGACGATCATTCCCTCTTCGACGCCCGCACACGATGTAAGCGCCTTGATTGCTTCCGGCAGACGCGCCTCGGGAATCGCGAATTGCTCCCGCACTTCCACCGGGGCAGTTCGATGATTCACGCCGATGAGGACGTAGGTCATGATGGAATGAACCTGTGGACGCGGCTGAAATTGTTCGCGATCCACGCGCAAATCGCAATCACGAAAGCAAAGGTCGCCAGAAACGCCGCGCGCCGACCCCGCCATCCGGAACTCCACCGGGTGTACAGCAACAGCAGGTACACGGCCCACATCAGCAACGACAGCACAATCTTGGGATCGACGAAGAACATCGGACCGTACTTCTCAACCAGCAAGACCGAGCCGGTCACGATGCCGAACGTCATGAACGGGAAGCCGAACAGCAGCGCGTTGTAGCAGATGTCGTCGATGGTTTGCAGCGGCGGCAGCCAGGTCAGCAACGGTGTTGGACGCTTCGATTTCAGGGCGCGTTCCTGCACCAGGTACAGCAGGCTGGCGCCGAAGCTGAGGAACAATCCGGCGTAGCCGGTAAAAATCAGGACGATATGAACGAAAATCCAGCGAGTACGGAGCACTGGCGAAGTAATGATGACCGGATTCTGGCCGATGGCCGAGAAGAACGTCAGGACGAAAACGATGGGAAAAATGACTATGCCTAACGTTGTAGTGCGATATCTGACGAAGAAGGCGAAGAAAACCACCATCGCCAGGAAGGCCAGCAACGACTCCGAATAGTGGATCGAGGCCAGCGACAAATGGCCGATGAGGACCGTGGATTCGACTAGCGACACGAAGTGGAAAATCAGTCCCAGCCCGACGGCCGGCTCGACGACCTTCGCCAGCAAATCGCCTTTCTTACTCAGCAGCAGCAGCGAGTACAGCAAACCGACGCCATAGCAAACTACCGCGACTCGAAGCCAAATTAGCGGCATAAACCCCATAACGGTAACGGCTAAGTCCCACCCGTTCTTCTAGATCAAGTATAGCGGCAAGGCCATTAGGACCGAGGGTGGATATCACGTGCCCCTGTGATATGCGTCACAAAAGGATGGCAGGTGCGAGTCACCGCGCAAATTTGGCTAAAGCGGGTTACCCAGGATAGTGGAAGTGCACGATGTGCTGAGAGGCGATGGTCACGCCGTCGCGCATGGCAGGATGGAAATGCCAGCGCTGCAACACATCCAGCACTTTCTGCTCGATTCCGTAGCCCATTCCCTTCAACAATTTGGTCTCTACCACATTGCCTTGAGGATCGATCGTGACTTCGACAATCACGTCGCCCTGGACGCCGGAAGGCAAATCCGAACGCGAGATCGGCGGATCAGGATAGATATCGGGAAACGCGGGTACCACTTCATCGCCGGTGAGCGGCGAACCCGGTACGTGACCGAACAGCGATCCCCCACGTGCTGTCTGTAAAGGAGCATCGTTCGCGGTGGCTTGAGCGGTCTCCTGACGCTTTACTTCGGGCTCCGGCGGCTTGGGCTTGGGAGTGACCTTGGCACGCAACGTCAACTTAGGTTGCTGCGGCAAAACCTTTGCCCGCTCCGGGCCAACCGGTGCGAGATAGATGATCGATTGCGAACCGAACGAATGTGGAATGCCGAGACCAACATCAGAGGGCGTTACAAAGACGGGAGCGGCATGGTAAACCAGCAGCGGCAAGCAAAGCCACGTGGACGGCAAGCGAGAGCATCATGGAGGTGCTCCATCGTCTTCGTCCTGACCGCGGAACTGATTCGAACATCGCCATCTCACCCGCTTACATAATTATGGTCCGAAATCGCCCAGTTTGCACAGCAGGAAACCTGGTACACGTCCCACGGATCATGCACCCATCGTTTATGTTTAGACGGAGGCCGGACAGGGGCGGTTAGCATTTCTCCAAATGCAGTTAGGTTCGTCAGTCCACGCCGATGGAGTCCAGTAATTCGATCAGGAGTTCGCCGTCCAGCCGCAGGCGGCGCCCCTCACGCAACATGTCCGTGATTTCGTCGAAACCTCGCAGCAGTCGAAGCTTGACCCCGGCATATTGTTCGGGTTCGGTAAGTTTGCGGCCGCGATGTACCGCCCAGTGTCCGAGCGCATGAGGCGGCACAAAGATGCTGACCGCGAATGTTGTCTTGCGATCAGAAGTGACGTCGAAGACGTATTCGGTGGACGGAAATTCAGGATCGTCCGTCAGCGCCGGCCGCTGTCCCACGAAGTAGTACTGGTAAACGTAGCCGGTCTGGCGCGCTATAGGTTTTGAGCTGTGTGGGCATAAAGGCGGCAGTAAACACTTGGCTAACGCGATGCAGTTCATGTGCGCTGGTACCGAGTGCTCCAAATGGCGCTTTATTCCGTCGGCCGCTCGCGCAGAATCGCCGCTGAAGTCTCCGAGCTCACCGGCGAGTAATACACCTCTTTAAAAGTGTAGGACTTCGCCTTCGCTCCCAGGATCGGCAGAATCTCCAGATGCCAATGATAGTCGTCTTCGATGGTCTTCCAGAATCCCAACGTCTCCGATTTATGGATGGTGTTCGGCGAGGTGTGCAGCACCATGTGAAAGCCGTCAGCGATGGTGCGGATGCGGAACAGCGTCCTGCGCAGCAACGCGGCAAAATCGCGCATCGCTCCTGATCGTAGAGCGCTGCGCTCGAAGTAGGCTTCGTGGTTGCGCGGCGCAATCCAGGTCTCGTACGGAACCCGCGGTGCGTAAGGGCACGCGGCCATGTACTCCCCACGCACTTCGATCATCCGCAGCTTCTGCTCCTGCTCCTGTTGCAGGATATCGCAGAACACGCAACGTTCCTTCACCTGATAGTGCTGACGTGCCGAGCGCAGTTCGTACAGCACTCGTCGCGGAACAAATGTCGTCGCGACAATCTCCGACGTTGGGTGATCGAACTCCTGCCCAGACATCGAACCGTAAGTTCTTGAACACCGAAACATACTTGAAGCGGACATCGCCCTTCAGGTCTTGAATCCTCTGACCGCACAGCGCCAGATACTCTTCGATCTCGCGATCGTCGGCATTCCACAAGTGTCGGTCGTGGCGCGCGTTCTCCACAATGACTTCGTGCGCGCCCACCGGCCGCATCTTGTCATACAGGCCATTGCCGGAACGCCCCGGTTCGCCGTCGATACCGTAAAGCGGATGGGGATGTACCACGGCGCGCGCCGACCATGGACTTCCATTCACCGTTGGCGACGTCGCAACCACCTGAAGGGGCAATCCGGATTCCGGACAAAATGGGCAGAACGACCCAGCGGACGGCGCCTGCTCTGGCTCGTCGCCGCAGATGACCCACGATCGCGTGATGGGATCTTTACGTAGTTCCATCATCTTTACTCTACGTCGGCGAGCGCTGCCGTGGGAAGGGCCTTCCCCCCAAGGCAACCCCTTCACTAAAATTCACTCCCGCTTCGGGCCTTGTTGCAAACCGGGAACAGCAGAAATCGACTGCTCCTCTTGACTAGCCCAGATGCGGACTCCGTCCACATCAGAACTCATGCCGGCTTTTTCGACTGCAAAGTGGACTAACGTCACAGCCGACTTGTGGGTCTCGGCGTGAAATGTCCCTGAGACATGATGACGAACAAAATTTCCTTCATTTCCTTATTGTCCGTGGTCCTTGGAATGACTCTGCTCGGCGGCTGCGGCAACGCTTCCCCAACGGATCCGCCTGCCCCTCTCAACCCTGCAGCTTTAAACGCCGCTAATATCAACATGGTCTTTGTCGTCAGCGAGGATTTGGCGTATCACTCCACCGATGACATAAACCTGACGACGGCAAATCTGACCAACCGTGGCCTGCAGCGGTCGCTGCTCATGGCCTCGTTTCTGCAACAGAATGTGTTGGGATCGAAGCCGGTCACTGCCATTTACGCTCTCGAACCGAGTACTCATCTGCAGGCCGCTGGCCAGTATCCTGACATGGTCGGCCTGGAAACGATTCAGCAGTTCGCGCTTCTGAATCAGATTACGATGTCGTCCGCGAACAACGCTCCCTATACCGGCAACAGTTTTCCGGTTAATGTTTCGTATTCTTCTGCGGCATCGTTGCCCGAAAACGTCGCCCAACCGTTGATCGATTGCGGGAGCTGCCAAGGCTTGGACTTTCGCGACGCGAATAACGACAACGAGGCACTGCTGAATGCTATCGCGACGGCGAACCTGCCGGGCTTTTATGTGTTCTCTGCTCCGTGGGAAACCACGGACTCTCTGCTGAGCAGTATCAACAAGCTCGAAGGCTACAATCTGACGCTTCCTTCGAGTTACGCAGGGCCAAACTACGTCTATGCCATTTCTATTACGCCCACGGGAAGCGCAAGCCTGATCACGTACGATGCCGCGCTGAACCCTCCCTCGACCTATCCGGCTCCGGCCCTGCCTAGGGACGTCGGACAGGCCTGTCAGGCGAAGCCCTTCCGCCTGAAAGTCACCGGCGGCGTTGCGGGCGCCGTTGTTCCTGCGGGAATCAACACTGACGAAACCGTTTACCTGATTAGGCATGCCGAGGCACACCCCGTGCCGTACTTTGAAGACGGCAACTATGTGGGCGCGGGACAGTGGCGCGCGCTGGAGCTTCCTAATGCCTTGCAGGGCAAAATCAGTCCTGACATGGTCTACTCGATCGATCCCGCTCAGGTGACTCCCGGTGCTGAGAGTTCTGAAGGCAACGCTTATTCCTATGTCAGGGTCTCTTTGACGGTGGAACCGTACGCTATTGCCAACAGGTTGCCGCTCTATCTCGCGACGGATTTCGAGTTGCTCGCACAGAATCCGCCGGAGCTGGCGACGACTGCCAGCGATCACATCTTTAAGGGTGGCCGGTTTTCGCATCACACGTTGCTCGTAGCATGGGAGCACGATCACATTCCACCAACTGTCAACGCCCTCCTGGCGTCCTATCATGGCGGTCAGAGCGTCCCCAACTGGCCCGGCAACGACTACGACTCCATCTGGACCGTCAAGCTCGATCACAACGGTAATGTCAGTGTAGACAACAACTTATGCGAGGGCATCAACTCTGCTGCCCTGCCGGTTGCTGCCCCACAATTTTGAGCAGAGTCGCCCGGCTGCATCGGCGAGCCGTAACTCCAGAAAGTGTCAGTGCGACGGTGTGCCGCAGCCGCCTTTAACCCTCGGACCACTGTTACAATGATCCATGTTGAGCTCTGTACGCCTCATTGCCATCGACATCGACGGCACCCTGCTGGACTCCCAAGGCCAGATTTCCCAAGCCAATCTGGATGTGTTACGGCGTGCCCACGAAGCCGGCGTCGAGACCGTGCTGGTTACTGGCCGTCGTCATCGGTTCGCTCTGCCAATCGCCGAGCAGTTGGGGTTCGATCTTTGGATCATCAGCTCCAATGGCGCGGTTACGCGCTCCACCCGCGGTGAGAGCTTCCACCGCGACCTCCTGCCGCAAGGCACCGCCCTCAAGCTCTGCGGTCACATGCGCGAGTTCCGAAACTACTCCGTCATCACCTTCGACCGCGAAGGTATGGGCGCCATCGTCTGCGAGAATCATGACCAGCTTTACGGCGTCATCCAACGCTGGATGGAGAAGAATGCGCCTTTCATCGAATACGTCAGCCCGGTCGAGAAGGCGCTGATCGAAGACCCTATCCAGGTAATGTTTTGCGGCCCGGTTGACCTGATGCAGACCGCGCAGCAACGCCTGCTCGACGCCGCCTTCGCCAACGAGATCACCGTCCTGCGAACACAGTACGATTACCGCAACCTGACCATCGTCGACATCCTGAACGCCGGCTGCTCGAAGGGCCATGCGCTCGAGCGATGGGCTACCCATCGCGGGCTCGGCCGCGCGCAGGTGATGGCCATCGGCGACAACTATAACGACATTGAGATGTTGACCTTTGCCGGACATCCGGTAATCATGGGAAATGCGTCTGATGATCTAAAGCAGAATGGCTGGACCATCACCCTGCACAACGACGAAAGCGGCGTCGCCGCAGCCGTCGAGCAGGTACTGGACGCAAAGCCGACGAGCGTAAATGCGTAGAGCTCTCCAAATCGGTTTGATCGGATTGATGGCGGCACAGCTCCACGCCGCCGAGCTCGCCAATCTGCGCAATGGTTTCAGCCTCCGCCACGATCATCACGAAGTAGTCGGTGCCACGACGCGTCTATACATGAGCACCGATCCCGCCGGCGGATTCGTCGACGTTCCCAGCGATCAGATTGAAAGCTACGAACCGGCGCCGCCCGACCCCCAGGATGCGCTCTCGGCTCCCGTGAAATCGTCAGATCTGAAGGCTATCGTCGCCGAGGTCAGTGCTCGAAACAAGATTGACGCCGACTTCATCGCCAGCGTGATTGCCGCCGAAAGCGCGAACAATCCGCACGCGGTTTCGCCCAAGGGAGCGCAAGGCCTGATGCAGTTGATGCCCGGTACCGCCAGCCAGCTGGGCGTGAAGGACAGTTTCGATCCCGAAGCGAATGTGGATGGTGGAGTCCGGTATCTGCGGGAACTCCTCGAGCTCTATCACTTCGACGTAGCCAAGGCCCTGGCCGCCTACAATGCTGGACCGCAAGCGCGTCGACCAGTACAAGGGCGTTCCTCCCTATCGCGAGACCCACGCCTACGTCGCGCGCATCATCAAGGACTACAACCGCAAGAAACTGGCTGAGCAGAAGCAGTTGGCCGAAGCAAAGGCGCAGCGGCATCGCGCCCAAGCTACCAGGCCCTCCCTGGCGCAAACCGCAGCGCAACCTGCAGACGACGCTCACTAACCAGGTTTGACCTCACTCCTCCACTCATTTACCTTGACCAGTAGACTGCGCGGGCGAAGCTTGCTCTTTCTTCATGAATAAAAAACGCATCCTGGTCTTCGGCGGTATCCTGCTCGCCCTCTGCCTTCTGATCTATTTGCAGATCCGCGCGTGGAAGACCTTCGACTGGGCCATGTTCTGGAGCCGCACCGAGCACGTCAACTGGCTTTACATTTTCGCCGGGCTTGCGTTTACCTACCTCGCTTACGTTCTGCGCGCCGTCCGCTGGCAGATCTTCCTGAAGCCGGTTCACAAGACGACAACCGCACGTCTGCTGGCGCCACAGTTCGTCGGCTTCGCCGCACTGGCCATGCTGGGCCGCGCCGGCGAGATGATCCGCCCTTACATCATCGCCAAGAAAGAGCGTCTGACGTTTACGTCGCAGGTCGCCGTATGGGGCGTCGAGCGCATCTTCGATATGGGCTCGTTTGCAGTGATGCTGGCGGCAAGCTTCCTCTCGCCCGATCTGCGTGCACTGTCGTTTTATCAGCCGGCTCCGCGAGGCCTCGTTCTTCCTGATGGGCCTGATCGTGGTCATGATCGTCGGATTGATTATCGTGCGACGCTCAGGCGAGCGGGTAGCGCAGTTCATGCATGACCGCTTTGTCAGGTTCGCGCCCAAGCTCGCTCACCACCTGCGCGACAAGATTCTGTCGTTCAGCCACGGCTTGGAGACAATCCAGGACATCACCTCGGCCCTGCAGCTGGTTGGTGTGTCGCTCTTCATGTGGGTGTTGATTGCCTTCGCGTATTATGCCGTGACCCACGCTTACCCCGGCGAGTTGCAGGCGCTGACCCTTCCCTACGAAGTCGTGCTGATGGGTTCCAGCATGGTCGGTTCCATGCTGCAATTGCCGGCCGTCGGCGGAGGCTCGCAACTCGCGACCATCGGCATGCTCAGCGCGGGCTTCCACATCGAACACGAGCTCGCGGTAAGTTGCGGCATGATGTTATGGGCCGTGACTTTCATGTCGGTCATTCCGACCGGCCTCGCGATCGCGCGCCACGAGCATGTTTCCATCCGCGCCGTCGCCGAAGCTGAAGAAAAAGCCGCCGCTCTGGCCGAGTAGTCAGGGCGTTGGAGTTGATACTTCGTCCTTTCGCGCTGGACGCTGGTCGGTAAAGCTAGTCTTCAGGCCAGCGTCCAGGCCAAATATTCCTGGTCAGAGGCGGCTTCAGGCGACGACACCTGGGCGCCCTACAGATGTTTGTTCAGGAACTGAACCGCTCGCCGGCCGGCGTCGAGGAACTGCATCGTGTTCAGCACGTGCCCTGCTCCGTCATACAGTTTTATTTCATACGGTGTTCCCGTGCGCTCCAGCAATTGTTGCAGCTTGGTCGCTTCGCTCACCGGCACCACGTGATCGTCTGCGCCATGCAGAATCAGGACCGGGGGCATCTTCGGCACGCCCTGCAGTTCCTCCGGCAACCCTCCAAAGAACTCAACCACGGCTTTGACGCGCGGATCGACGGATGCCACTGCCAGCGCCAGGAAAGCTCCTAAAGAGAAGCCCAGCAGCCCTATGCGATTCGCATCGACCGCCGGATGCTGCGAAACAAAGGTCATAGCATCGCCAATCGTCCTCATCCAGTCGGGGAAATACCGGTGCGTGGTTTCGTAGTCGGCCCGGACCGTGCCGGTGCGATCGAAGAAGTGCAGCAGGAACACGGAGTAGCCCTGCCCGGCCATGAGCGTTGCCGGCTGCGTGGACCAGCCTTCGCGAATGCCGCCTGACCCGTGAAGCGCGATGACCGCGCGATGCTTGCCGGGCGTCGCGGGCAGGAACTGCTCCACCGTGATGGACTGTCCTGCGCTTTGAAACATCGCATTGGAAACTCGAACATCAGTGCCAAAAAGATTCACGTGTGATGGATGCTCCCGTTCGCCGGAAAGAATCGCGTGCGGGCATCGGCAACCCGCATTTGCACATCCGGCGTAGAATCACTTCATCATTCAGAGTACAACCAGGCTTTGTGACAGGAGCACCCATGGGCAAGAACTCCAAGAAGAAACACGCAAGGCAGCCCGCCGTAGCAACCGCCGTCAAAGACACACCCGCGAAGCTCGCTAAGAAAGATTATGAGCGCGAGCTCTTCAAACTTCAGGTCGAGCTGGTCAAAATGCAAAGCTGGGTGAAGGAAACCGGGGCCCGCATCGTCATCATCTTCGAAGGCCGCGATGCCGCCGGCAAGGGCGGCGTGATCAAGCGCATCCTGGAACGGGTGAGCCCTCGCGTCTTTCGCCTGGTTGCCCTGCCCGCACCCACCGATCGCGAAAAGACGCAGCTCTACTGGCAGCGATACATCGCGCAACTGCCCGCGGCCGGCGAAGTGGTCATCTTCGACCGCAGCTGGTATAACCGTGCCGGCGTCGAGCATGTGATGGGATTCTGTAGCAAGGATGAGTACAACCGCTTTCTGCAGGGCTGCCCACAGTTCGAAGCCACTCTGGTGTACAACGGCATCATTCTGCTGAAGTACTGGATGGACGTCTCGGAAAAGGAGCAGCACCGCCGGTTCGTTGGTCGCATCAAGGACCCTTCCAAACGCTGGAAGTTGAGCCCAATGGATCTGGAGTCGCACCGCCGCTGGTACGACTACTCACGCGCTCGCGATGCCATGCTAGCAGCGACCGACACTGCGATGGCCCCGTGGTATCTGGTGCCCTCCGACGACAAAAAGCGTTCGCGCCTTAACTGCATTTCGGACTTGCTAAGCCGGGTTCCGTACGAGGAGATTCCATACACGCCGCCCAAACTGCCGGCGCGCCAAAAGCCGAAGGGATACGTGGAACCCAAGCTGATGCACCAAACCGTGGCCCAGCGCTGGTAGGGTTCTTGGTGTCCTGTTCCAGCCCTCTTTTGACTAGGGCGGGCACATGGGCACTGACCACTGACCACTGTTCGACCGTTTACACTGTTGATGGATGGCTCGCACCACCATTCTTGAGTATCTCGACAACTTTCGCCGCCACACCAGCGAAGCCGCCTACGTCCACCGACGCGGATATCGTACCCAGCGCTGGACCTACGGCGATGTCCTCAGCGCCGCCAATCGCTTCGCCCGCGAACTTGAAAATCGCGGCATTGGCAAGAAGGACAAGGTCGTCATCTGGGGCGAGAACTGCGCCGAATGGGTCGCCGCTTTCTTCGGATGCCTGCTGCGAGGCGCCATTGTTGTCCCCATCGACAAAATCGCCGCCCCCGATTTTGCCCAGCGCATCGCCGAACAGGTCGACGCCAAACTTTGCCTTAGCTCACCGCACAATCAAATCGGCGGCATCGCCACCTTGCATCTTGAAACACTTCGAGCAGACCTTCTCCAGCTCTCGGATGCTCCGGTTGTAACGCCATCACTAACGCGCGACGACATCGTCCAGATTGTCTTCACCTCCGGCACCACGGCCGAGCCACGAGGCGTCGTCATCTCACACGGCAACATCCTGGCGAACCTCGAGCCGCTCGAACGCGAGATCAACAAGTATCTCAAGTATGAGCGCATCTTCCATCCGCTACGCTTCCTGAACCTGCTGCCGCTCAGCCACGTCTTCGGCCAGTTTCTCGGTATCTTCCTGCCTCAGTTGCTGGCGGCGACGGTCATCTTCCAGGACTCGCTGAACCCCTCCGAGGTTCTCGAAACTATCAAGAAAGAGCGCGTATCGGTCGTTGTGGCTGTGCCGCGCCTGATGGAGTCGCTGAAGGATAAGATCGAACGCGACGTCGAGGCCGATGGGAAACCAGAATGGTTCCGACGCAGCTTCGCCGCCGCGAAAGATCAGCACTTCCTCGGCCGCTGGTGGCGCTTCCGAAAGATTCACAACCGCTTCGGCTGGAAGTTCTGGGCATTCATCTCCGGCGGTGCGGCGCTGGACGCCGAAACCGAAGAATTCTGGCGGCGCCTCAGCTTCGTCGTCATTCAAGGCTATGGTCTCACCGAAACCACATCGCTCATCTCGCTGAACCATCCCTTCCGTACCGGCAAGCGCTCGATTGGCAAGGTGCTCGAAGGCCGGGAGATGAAGCTCGACGAAAATGGCGAGATCCTGGTGCGTGGCGCGAACGTTGCCGCCGGCTACTGGCAAGGCAAAGAGCTGAAGCCGGTGCTGAACGAGGAAGGTTGGTTTCGCACCGGCGACATTGGCGAACTCGACGCCGAAGGCAATCTCTACTTTAAGGGGCGCAAGAAAAACGTCATCGTTACCCGCGAGGGGATGAACGTCTATCCCGAAGATCTGGAAGCCGCCCTGCGCCTGCAGCCTGAGGTTCGCGACTGTGTTGTGGTCGGCCTGCAACAGGGTGGCAACGCCGAGCCGTGCGCCGCGTTATTGATGCGCGACTCGTCCGATCCGCAAAGTGCCGTACAGAAGGCCAATCAGCAGCTCGCCGAATACCAGCAAATGCGGCGCTGGATGGCGTGGCCGGACGAGGACTTCCCGCGCACGCCCACTCAGAAGCCAAAGACTGCCGTCATTCAGGCGGCCGTGCAGCAGCAGTTCGCGTCGGGCGGCTCTGGCCCCGCAGTTTCTACGAGTGCGCTGGGCGATCTCATCGCGCGCATCACCGGTCGCGACGTCGGGTTGCTTGCTCCCGGCGCGAAGTTGGAAGGCGATCTGAATCTGAGTTCCATGGATCGCGTCGAGTTGATGAGCGCCCTTGAAGATCGCTATCAAGTCGACTTAAAGGAAGCTAACTTCGCCAATGCCGCGACCGTCGCCGATCTCGAGCGCCTGCTGCATCAGCCCCAGAAGTCGCCCCAGAGTGGATATCGCTATCCTCGCTGGGCACAGCGCTGGCCCATCACCTGGATTCGCGAATTCATCTACTACCTGCTGACCTGGCCGGCCACCATCATCATGGCCCATCCAAAGATCGTCGGGGCCGAGAACCTGCGCGGTCTCGATGGCCCGTTCCTTGTCAGCTGCAATCACGTTACATATATTGACTTGGGTTTCGCCCTGAAAGCTTTGCCCCCACGACTGCGTCGCAAGCTCGCGGTCGGTATGTGGGGCGAGCTGCTGTGGGAGATGTGGCGGCCGCCGCTGGGCTGGAACTGGTTCATGCGGCTCTCCTACTGGGTGGGATACTACCTTGTGGTCGCTCTCTTCAATGTCTTCCCGCTGCCGCAGCAGTCGGGAGTACGCGAGAGTTTTGCCTATGCGGGAGAATCCGTCGATCGTGGGTACAGCGTGCTCGTCTATCCGGAAGGCCGCCGCACTGCCGATGGAAAACCTTCACCCTTTCGCTCAGGCCTGGGCATGCTGGCGGCGCGGTTGAACATTCCCGTGCTTCCGTTGCGGATCGACGGCCTCTACGAAATGAAGACCGCAGGCCGCAAAATCGCGCGCCCGGGAGAGCTGACTGTCGTCATCGGCAAGCCCATGAACTTCGCTCCCGACACCCCTCCTGAAGAGATTACTAACCAGGTCGAGCACGTGACCTGGACCATGTAGGCGGGTTGATTCCACCGCACACCGGAGCTCACTTGTCGTGCTTGTGCGTCTCCGGCAAACCCAGCCGCGCAGCTGTGTCTCCTTCGAAGTCGAATTCAATGAGAACAGCGGGCTCGTCCCCGATCACCTTGCCATCATGGCCTGCCTCGATGACAACCACCTGCGGCGCGACAAAATCGCGCACGCATCCATCGGCAAAGGTCATGTGAATCCGCCCGCGTGCCAGAAAGCCGACGTGAGCGTGGGTGCAGAGCTCGGTTCCCACCAGAGGCTTGATGTCGCGTGCCCAGTGAAAGCCAACGGGATAAATCGATCGCTTCACACGGGCCTCGCCTGTGCGAACCACATCGAGTTGCACGCCGCCAAAGTCCCGATGTTCGGCTCCTGGAATGGGTGCGAGGAGAGGATCGTGGGCGCCCATGGGCACCTCCTTTGTCGTCTTAAAGAACAGAGTGAGAAGGATACAAGAGACCCGGCCTCCCGAATAGTGTCACCAACCACCCCTCAGACTCGAGTATGCGGCCCCCAGATAATCGTTACCTGTACCTCTCACTTGTGACGTGCGTCATAGCTCCAAGTTTATCGAGGTGTTCCAATATTTCTTGGTCACTCGCCAGTAGAAGCGACTTGGATCTCGTAATCCCTGTCGTCACCGGCGGGTATGGCCTATCGAAAGACGTTTATGCGCGATGTCGTCCTGAAACTTTGGCCTGAGATCGAGTGGATCCAATCAACCACGTTGCGTGAGCAGGTAACGCATACCTGGGAGCGTGCACTTGAGTTGAGTCCCCTTACGCCCGACGATCTGAATCGCATCCCGTTTACGCTGCTCGTTCCGAACTGCCCGACGACCTTCATGCAGCACAAACGCTGCGTGGTGCACATTGCGCGCAAAGCGGCCGAGAGCATGACCGAATTCATGGGCACGGCCCTGACGATCGATAAAGACACGGTCATCGCCGGAGCGATTCTCGCCGACGTCGGCAAGCTACTGGAATACGAGAAGGTGGACGGCGAAACGCGCCAGAGCAGGCGCGGAGCGATGCTGCGCCATCCCTTTACCGGCGTGGCCCTGGCCATGCAGTGCGGCGTACCGGACGCGGTCTGCCATATCATCGCATCGCACGCCGCGGAGGGCGATTTGGTAAAGCGCACGACCGAGGCCTACATCGTTCATCACGCTGACTTTATGGCGTTTCTGCCGTTCAAGAATTTGGAACGGTAGTCGGGGGACCTGGCCTTCAGACCAGGGCACCGGTTTGACCCAGTGCCTGGAAGTGGAAATTTGATGCCGATAATAGTGATCTCGACAGAAGCAGCAATCCAACGCAACGTTACTGCCACAATGTCAGACTGGGCCGCGGCCCTGGAATTCGCGGATCTCTCTCCCGATGCCGTGTACCAGGCCAAGCGCTTCCTGCTCGACAGCATCGGATGTGCTTTAGGCGGCTACCAGCAGCACGACGTTGCCATAGCCCTCGAAGTGCTGGATGAGATCGCGGGTCCGGGCAAAGCAACGTTGATTGGCAGCGGAAAGCAGATGGACCCAGTCTCAGCCACGCTGGCCAATGCACTGATGATTCGGTGCATGGACTACAACGACATCTACTGGAAGCAAGACCCTTCGCATCCCTCCGACATCTTTCCCGCTGCCATCGCCGCTTGTGAACGAGCCGGCAGCGATGGTCGCGAGCTCATAGTCGGCCTCGTGCTAGGCCACGAATTTGAGATGCGGCTGTGCGAAGCGGCTTTTCCCGGTATTCGTGAGCGCGGATGGCATCATGCCACGCTGACCGCTTTCGTTTCGCCGATTGTCGCCGGCCGCATGCTACGACTCAGTCCGCAACGGATTCAGCATGCCATCGGCATCAGTGCCAGCGCGCGAGCCACCTTGGGCGCGGTTACCGCCGGCAGACTCACCATGATGAAGAACACCGTCGATCCAATGGCTACGCAAAGCGGCATGCTGGCTGCCCTGCTGGCCGAGAAAGGTTACACCGGCCCGGAGCACGTCATCGACGGTAAAGAAGGTCTGGCGCACTGTCTCGGTCCTGAGTGGACGCTCGATCTGCTTACGGACGGACTTGGCGACTCTTGGCGTATCACACAATGTGGGATGAAGGCATTCCCTACAGAAGCCTTGACGCATACGCCGATCTCGGCAGTACTGGCGCTCGTAAAGGACCACGGCCTGAGCCCCAACGACATCGCCCGCGTCCACATTCGGACGACAGCACGTGGCGCCGACATCCTGAGCGACCCCAGCAAGTACGATCCACGTACCAAGGAAACCGCGGACCATTCGTTGCCCTACGTTATCGCGGCTGCCATCGCCGAGCGGCAAGTCACACCTTTGCAGTTCACACCAGCCAAGATCATGGACCCGCTGATTCGGGAACAGCTCAAGAAGATTGTCGTCACCGCCGATCCCGCCATCGAGGAACTGTTCCCGGAGCTGCAGCGCGTCATCGTACGCATTCACACCATTGACGGGCGCGAATTTACGCAGCAGCTCGACTATCCCAAGGGCGATCCGCGAAACCCGCTTACAGATCGGGAAATCGAGGAGAAGTTTGAGGCTCTGGCTGGGCCAGTCATGTCACGCGAAGCGCAACGGCGGGCCATGGATGCCATCTGGAACCTGGAGAAGCAGTCGAATGTGACCAAGTTGATGCAATTGTTCCGTGCCGATCGCGCCGTCTCGGGAGCACGCTAATGCCGCAAACCGTCGTTGAAAAGATTGCGCAATCGCACATGACCGCGGGACCCACCCGCCCTCTACGCGCCGGCGACTTCCTTACCGTCCGGCCCTTCCACGTCATGACCCACGACAACACGGCGGCGGTCATGAAGAAGTTCAAGGCGCTTGGCACCTCCCATGTGGACGATCCCAAGCAGCCAGTCTTCACCGCCGATCACGATATCCAGAACATCGATGCCTCGAACCTGGCCAAGTACCACGGCATGGAAACCTTCGCACGTGAGCATGGCATCGACTTCTACCCGCCGGGCACCGGCATCGGCCACCAAATCATGGTGGAGCAGGGCTACGCGCTGCCCGGTACGTTCGTCGTGGCCTCGGATTCCCACTCCAACATGTACGGCGCCCTGGGTGCGATTGGCACGCCGATCGTGCGCACCGACGCGGCGGCCATTTGGGCCACCGGCGAATTCTGGTGGCAGATCCCACCCAGCATTCAGGTCGTGCTCGAAGGTCAGCTTTCGTCCGGCGTCACCGGAAAAGACGTCATCATCACATTGTGCGGACTGTATAACCGGGAAGAGGTGCTCAACTCCGCCCTGGAATTCAGCGGTCCCGGCGCCGCGTCGCTGAGTATAGGCGCCCGGTTGAGTATCGCCAACATGACCACCGAATGGGGCGCACTCGTCGGTTGGTTTCCAGTCGACGACATTACACTGGACTATCTTGATGCTCGCGACCGCGAGCTGCGCGCACACGGCATCACTCGAATTCCGCAAGAAAAGCTGGCCGAATGGCGAGCCAACCCTCCAACGCCCGATCCCGATGCGAGCTACGCGGGGCGTATCGTGCTCAACCTTGCCGAGGTAACGCCGCATGTTTCCGGCCCGGATACCGTGCAGGTCATGCAGTCGGTCGCAGACGTCGCACCAAAGCGTATAGCCATTCAGAAGGCTTACCTGGTGTCCTGCGTGAACTCACGCCTGGAAGATCTGGAAGCAGCTGCCAATGTTCTGCGCGGTAAGCAGGTCGCCAACGGCGTGCAGTTTTACATCGCCGCCGCTAGCCGCTCCGTGCAGGAACGAGCCGAACGCGGAGGCATCTGGCAGATATTGCTCGACGCAGGTGCCCGTCCTCTACCGTCTGGCTGCGGACCCTGCATCGGACTCGGCACTGGGCTTCTTGAGCCCGGTGAGGTCGGCATCTCGGCGACCAATCGCAACTTCAAGGGCCGAATGGGTTCGCGCGATGCGCAATGCTATCTCGGAAGTCCCGAGGTCGTGGCGGCTTCGGCAATCGCCGGCTACATCTGCGGCGCCGCCGAACCCGCCTCCCGCAAGTTGACGCGTCACTTTGAACAGGTCGCAACCGCGTCCACATCGGCCGAACACGTTGCGATACTTCCCGGGTTTCCATCCAGCATTTCCGGACGCTTGGTCTGGCTGTCGCAGGACAACCTGAACACCGATGGCATTTACGGCAAGGACTACACCTACCGCGAAGACATGACGCCGGAGATGATGGCGCGGGTAGTCATGGGAAACTACGATCCGCAATTCGCCGCGCGAACCGATGCCGGCGATGTCGTGGTTAGTGGTTTCAACTTTGGTACTGGCTCCAGTCGCGAGCAAGCCGTAACGGCGCTGAAGTGCAAGGGAATCTCATTGGTGATCGCGGGCAGCTTCTCGCAGACCTATCTGCGCAACGCCTTCAATAATGGCTTCCTCTGCATCGCCTCACCTGAGTTGGTGCAACGCCTCCGCGCACAATTCGTAGCCATTAAAGAAAAGACCTTCATTCCTGGCGATTTAATTGAGGTCGATTTTGCGGCCAGCACAATCCATTACTCGGGCGAGACGTTCGTTTTCTCCGCGATGGGCGGTGTGCCGCAATCGTTGGTAATTGCAGGCGGGGTGGAAAACCTGGTCAGACAAAAGCTGGCCGCCCAGAACAGTCTGACCACCGTTGGATAGATTAGGAGTGGTTAATGGCAAAACACACCGTAGTAACAATGCCTGGAGATGGAATTGGCAATCAGGTGTTGCCCGAAGCGATCCGCGTCCTTGACGCCGTGGAGTTTCAGGCCGATTACATTCACGCCGATATCGGCTGGGACTGCTGGGTTAAACAGGGTAACCCTCTACCCGAGCGCACCCTCGATCTTCTCCGGCAGCACAAAGTTGGCCTATTCGGCGCGATCACGTCCAAGCCGAAGAAGGAAGCAGAAGCCGAGCTGAGTCCTGCGTTGCAGGGCACGGGCTATCAGTACTTCAGCCCGATCGTCTCCATGCGCCAGAAGTTCAACCTCGATATCTGCATGCGGCCGTGCCTGTCATTCCCGGGCAATCCGCTGAACTTCATTCGAAAGAAACCGGCAGGCGGATTCGAAGAACCGAAGGTGGATGTCGTTGTGTTCCGCCAGAACACCGAAGGCCTCTACGCGGGCGTGGAATGGACCAATCCTCCTCGGCCAGTGCGCGACGCGCTGCGAACACACCCCAAGTTCAAGCCCTTCGAGAGTGTTCCGGCCGAAGACCTGGCCGTATCGGTGCGCGTCATCACTCGTCCGGCCGCGCGTCGCATCTGCGAGGCCGCTTTCCGCCATGCGCGCCGGTTCGGCTACAAGTCGGTCACGATCTGCGAGAAGCCCAACGTGTTGCGCGAGACCTCGGGCCTGATGGAGGAGGCTGCCAAGGAAGTCCAGAAGCAATACAGGGAGATCACACTGTGGTCCACCAACATTGATGCTCAGACGATGTGGCTCACCAAGAATCCTGAGGACTACGGCGTGATCGTCGCCAGCAATCTGTTCGGCGACGTAATCAGCGACGCCTTCGCTGGACTCGTCGGAGGGCTTGGCTTCGCTGCCTCGGGCAACATCGGCGACGAAGTAGCCGTGTTTGAGCCGACGCACGGCTCTGCGCCTAAGTACGCTGAGCTCGATCCACCGATCGTCAATCCCATCGCGATGATTCTGTCGGCAGCGATGATGCTCGATCACCTCGGAGAATCCGACAAGGCCGAGAAGATTCGCGCCGCCATTACTTCCGTCATCGCCCAAGGCGAAGTGCGTACCTACGACATGATGCACATCCCGGGTGGTGCCAAGTCGATTGCCCAGGGCGCGGCGTCGACGAGCGAGATGACCGACGCCATCCTGTCTAAACTTGGAGCGGGAGTGGAGCAGGCTTATGCCGTTAGCAGAAGCTAAGCGGGCGCGATGCGGCGAGGCCGGACGGTCCGGAGGCGACATTCGTTCCGATCTGCACGTCGCGTTCGAAGAGCACTCCTCCGGCGGCATCCAGATCGACCTGCATTCGCGGGTGAAAGCGTACTACGGTGACAGTATCCGTTGGCAGATCGCTGACGTTTTGCGCACTCTTGGTATCGAGCATGCGGGAGTCTGACCATTTCTGATGAAGGTGCGCTGCCCTTCGTTATTTCCGCGCGGGTAGAAGCAGCCATCCGCCGGGCCGGCCTTGCTCAGAAGACAATCGCACTCCCGGAACAAATCACGCTGCCCGCTCCTTCGCCTCGCGACCGCTCGCGACGCTCGCGTCTGTACCTTCCCGGCAACGAGCCCAAATACTTCATCAATGCCGGATTGCACGCACCCGACGCGGTCATCCTCGATCTCGAGGATTCCGTTCACCCTGCCGAGAAGGATGCTGCGCGACTGCTGGTGCGCAACGCTCTTCGTGGGGTTGACTTCGGTGCGGCCGAGCGCATGGTACGCATCAATCAATTGCCCCTCGGCCTTGCCGATCTTGAAGAGACTATCCCGCAGTCGCCCGATCTGATCCTCATTCCCAAGGTGGAAACGCCCCAGCACGTGTCCGACGTTGTGGAAGCCATCGAGTCGATCGCCGCAAGGAGCAATGTCACACGCCCTATCTGGTTAATGCCAATTCTCGAATCCGCTCTAGGCGTCGAGAACGCCTTCGCCATCGCGACAGCTTCCGATCGCGTCGTCGCTCTCACGATTGGCCTGGAGGACTACACCGCCGACCTCGGCGTCGCCAAAACGTCCGGCGGAGCCGAATCGCTCTATGCCCGCATGCGCGTAGTCAACGCCGCGCACGCGGCACGGGTTCAGGCAATCGACTCCGTCTACGGCGATGTCGGCGACTCGGACGGGCTTCTGCATTGGGGCGAAGCATCTCGGGCCATGGGTTTCGAAGGCATGGGATGCGTCCATCCGCTTCAGATCGGAATCATTCATCGAGCTTTTGCTCCTACACCGTCAGAGTTGGAGAAAGCCCGGAAGATCGTCGCTGCTTACGACGACGCACAAGCACGCGGCTTGGGCGTTGTGAGCCTCGGCTCCAAGATGATCGACGCACCCGTCGTGCGACGCGCGCTACAGCTGGTAGCCCGTGCCCGGCAGATCGACATGATTTTCGAACAGCCGCCTGCGTCAGGAGATCAAGTATGAGCACGGGCATTGCAAACGATCTGGCCAACAACGCCATCGGCCGCCACGTTCCGAACTACGTGAACGGAAGAGAGACCGTGCCCTATCAAGGCGTCAACGGATACCGGCCGACCGGCAAGAAGGCTAGCCCACCCATCCGCACCAATAGCGATTACCCAGCCAACGGCGACAAGCGGGTTCCCGACCTTGAAACCGCGCTGCGGCTGTGCGGGTTGTGCGATGGCATGACCATCAGCAGCCATCATCATCTGCGAAATGGCGATCGCGTCGCGCTCACGGCACTGCAGACGGCCGCGCGCCTGGGCGCCAAAGATCTGGTGTGGTTTCCCAGCGCCTCGTTTCCCTGCCACGAGCCGGTCATCGACCTCATGGAATCCGGCGCCGTCCACCACATTGAAGGCAGCATGAACGGTCCGCTCGGCGACTACTGTTCGCACGGTCACATGCGCGGTCTTGGGGTGTTGCGTTCGCATGGTGGGCGATGGCAGGCCCTGCAGGACGGCGAGGTCCACGTCGACATCGCGGTAATCGCCGCCCCCACGGCTGACTACTTCGGCAATGCCAACGGATCCCATGGCAAGTCGGCCTGCGGCTCGCTGGGCTTCGCTCTCGCCGACTCCGTCTACGCCGATCGCGTCATTGTCGTCACCGATAATCTGGTCCCCTTCCCTTGCATCCCGTCGCAGATTCAAGGCAACAATGTCGATTACGTCGTGGAGGTCGACTCTATCGGCGACCCCGCAAAGATCGTCAGCGGCACGACTCAGATCACGCGCAGCCCCGACCGACTGCGGATTTCGGAGCTGGTTGCATGCTTCCTGCGCGACAGCGGAATCATGCGCGAGGGCTTCTCGTTTCAAGCTGGCGCGGGAGGCATCGCACTGGCTTTCGTCGATTACCTCGCACACATGATGAAGCAGGCGAATGTGAAGGCCAGCTTCGTCCGCGGCGGTTCGACCAGGTATCTGGTCGACATGCTGCGGGAGGGCTTGATTGGCTGCATTCTCGACGGCCAGACCTTCGACCTGGACGCCGTGCGCTCGATCGCCAGCGATCCCCGTCACGTGCCAACCAGCCCGTTCACTTCCTATAACTTTCACAGTAAGGGAAACTTCGCCTCGATGGTGGACGCCTGCGTGCTGGGCGCGACTGAGGTCGATGTCCACTTCAATGCTAACGTCGTCACGCACAGCGATGGCCGCCTGTTGCACGGCATCGGGGGCTGGCAGAACTGCCTGTTCGCGGGCTGCAGTATTCTCGCGGTGCCATCCTTCCGCGACCGCATCCCCGTCATCGTCGACGAAGTCACCACCGTTACCGGTCCGGGCGAGCTGGTTGATGTCATCGTTACCGAACGCGGTATCGCGATTAATCCCAGGCGTCAGGATCTTCTGGACGCCGTGAGGGGCAAAGGCCTGCCAATCCGGCAGATCGAAGAAATAAAGTCGGAAGTGGAGAAAATTTGCGGCGGCAAGCCAGCGAAGCCACGCTTGCTGGAAAACCCCGTTGCGGTGGTGAAGTGGGTGGATGGAACGGTGCTCGACACCGTCTGGCAGGTCGCAGACGACGATCGGCGGGCAGTCAAGCCTGGCGGAGGCGGCGAATAATTGTCACCCATCGCCACGACCGAGTAGCAACGACAAAGCCGGGCAGCATGGCCCGGCTTGGCGTTTTTGCGGATAGAATTCCCGATGCTATCGCCAAAATCTTCACGCCACTACTTCGGCGGCTCCTGTCCTGGCGTTTCCTGCTTCAGTGCCGCGGCTACAGCCCTCTCCGCCGCTTCAAATCCAATGCGACTGTGGGTTCCATCGCAGAAGGGCTTGTTTGTTGAACCGCCGCAGCGGCATAGCGAGAAAGCTGGCTTTCCCGTCAGGTCGTAGGCATTTCCGTCCGCATCCAGCAGTTCAACACTGCCCTCAGGAGCTTCCACCCGAAACGGCCCATTATTGCGGACCGTGATCTTCACTTGCGCCATGTATCCTCCAGATGTCTTCGGCGCCGGGCGCCGTCCAACCATTGTAGTGCAGAGCATCATGAATCGTGGAAGATGCTGGCCGAAACAATGCCGTTCAGCAGGCTTGATCTACCGACGGCCGAAAGCTGACAGCTACTTCTTGAACGCCACATTTACCAACAGCTTGTCGCCCTCAACATCGACTACATTGCAGAACGTCCGGTCGCCACGGCGGCTGAAGTCGAGACCGACGCGGCTGGCACCAATGCGTAAATTGCGAATGTGTAGATGATCGATCCAGTCAGGCAGCTGTGGGTTAACAATGTTCAGCTCCTTCCGTGGTGCGCTGGGGTGTATGCCCAGCACCGAAGACAGAATCAGGAACATCGCTCCCGACGCCCACGCCTGTGGCGAACACGATACGGGATAGTGCACCGGCTCGTCATACTCGCGCCGCTGGACGCCGCAAAACAACTCCGGCAAGCGATAGTCTCGGAAGTTCGACGCCGCCTGATACAGAGACGTCAGGATCCGCAGCGCCCCATCGCGCATGTCGTTTAGAGCCATTCCGTGAGCGATGATCGAATTGTCGTGCGGCCACACCGAGCCGCGATGATAGCTGAGCGGATTGAAGACGCGTTCTTCCTGCGACATGGTGCGCCAACCCCAACCGCTGAACATGTCGTCGCGCATCATGCGGTTGCTCACCACTCGGGCCCGTTCCTTGTTGATGATGCGGGTAAACAGCAGATGTCCCGGGTTGGACGAAATCACCTCGAGTGGCTTCTTTTCCGCGTCCAGCGCCATGGCGTAGAAGCCGCGGCTAGGCACCCAGAACGCGCGATCAAATTTTTTCGCCAGTTCGACAGATTCGCGTTTCAGCCGGTCGGCCGTCTTCACATCTCCAAATGTTCGCAGCAGCGACGACATCCTGTACTTTGCGTCGTAAACATAGCCCTGCACCTCGCACAGGGCGATTGGCGTCTTCGCTACCGTGCCGTCGCGATGCATGTTGGCGTCCCAGGAGTCCTTCCATCCCTGGTTGATCAGTCCTTTGGGCGACCGCCGTTGATACTCGACGAACCCGTCGTCGTCCAAATCGCCGTATTTGTCGATCCACTCCAGCGCCGCGTAAGCGTTGGGTAACAACTCTTCCACCAGTTGTTCGTCGGCGGTCCAATTGAAAGTCTCGCTCAACAGGACGAGAAATAGGGGCGTAGCATCGATCGATCCATAATAGGGGCCAAATGGCATTTCGCCGTGGCGCGTCATTTCGCCATCGCGATACTCGTGCAGAATCTTGCCGGGCTCCTCGTCGCGCCAGTCGTTGTTCTCTTTGCCTTGATAACGCGCCAGCACGCGCAGCGTATCCACTGCCAGCTGCGAATTCAGCGACAGGGACTGATAGGCCGCGATAATCGAATCGCGGCCGAAGATCGTCGCGAACCACGGAATGCCGGCCGCAATAATGTGCTGGTCGCCATCCGGAATCTGCAGCGCGTGAAAATCACCGACTGCCGTTTTCAACAACGCGTCAAGGACATCGTTATCGCTCTGGAAGTTGGTGGACGCCGCTTCCCAGCGCGCAAAATTCGCACGCCGTTGCCGCAGCTGATGGTCCATCTCGTAGACCTGAGCGCGCGACTTGCGACCCTCTACGAACGGAGTGACATTCAGGTCAAGTTCGACTCGCTTCAGTGGCTCCAGACGCAGCTCCCAGCGCGCCACCCGCTCCCGGATCTCGGTGGGAACAGGCGACACTCTTACCAGCGTCTCGCGCATCACGCCATCGAGCCCGCGATAATAAAACGCGATGCCGTCCTCACTGACGACAGGCTGGTAATACTGACCGTGCTTCTCGCGTGCCACGCCGCGGACCTGGAATACATCGACGAAGTCCGCGTCCAGAATGACTTCCACAGTAAAGTCGACGGGCGTGAGGTTGAAATTCTCAAAGGTCATCCGGTCGAAGAAGATCTCCGAAGCCAGTAATTGTTCGCGACGAATGTGAACTGTATTTTCGGGCAGATCGAACGAATCGCGCAGTGTGATGTTTCCGGTGGTCAACTCAATTTGCGCAGAGAACGTTTTTTCCGTTGCCGACGACAGCACGACCGTGCGGTGACCGCCGATGCGCAATTCCAGCTGGCTGAGGAAACGCGTGTCGTCGTGAAAGAATCCGACATCAGGCGAACCGGGCGGATAGATATCGCCAGACACACTGGTTGCGCTAAAGGTCTTGCCATCGATCAGCGTGAGATTATCCACCTTGCGTGGCTCAACCGTCTGGAACGCGAGTCGCGGCTCGACATGGGGAGAAGGGATCTCGATTAAATCATCATAAGGAATCGTCAGGTGCACGTTCATGCCTGCCCTTTTGCTCCTCCTCTAGGCCACCAGCGTGATCTGGCTGCTGGATTTACCCAATAGGTTATCCTCATCGGCCAGGCCCTGATACAAAGAGAGATAGTTCGCCACCATTCGATCGACCGAGAAATATTGCTGACAGTACTGGCGAACATTCGCAGCGCTGAACGTGCTCGCGATCTCCCGTGTGCATTTCACCATCTCATCGATCGACTGGCATACAAATCCGGAAACCCCGTCGCGGACAACCTCGCTCACGGCTCCACCAGGAAGCGCCAGCACCGGCGTTCCACACGCCATCGATTCGATCATCACCAGGCCGAACGGCTCGTTCCACTGAATCGGAAAAAGCATCGCAAGAGAATTGCCAAGCAGCTCATTCTTTCCCTCAAGCCCGACTTCGCCCACATACTCGATGAACTTGCCGTCAATATGAGGCTTGATCTCTGCGTCAAAATAATCCTGAAAAATGGGCTGAACCTCTCCTGCGATCTTCAGGGGAATGCCGCTCCGCTTGGCTACTTCAATCGCGAGATGTGTTCCTTTGATCGGCGCAATTCTGCCCAGGAAACAGAAATAATCCCGTGGCCCACTGGATGCCCGATACAGATCCAGATCGATACCGTGATGGATCGTCCGCATGCGCCTCATCGCTTCCTGGCGCCTCTGAAAGTCGCTGATGGTCACGAACTCTACCTGCGGGAAGTACCGATAGATCGTGCTCAGATTTTCTTCGTGAACGTGATGCATGGTATAGACAAACTTCGCGGCTTGCACGAAGCGCGTGAACATCAACGCCGGCACGTTGTTCAGATGAATGACATCGCAGTCGGAAGCAGCATCGGAGATCGCCCAGGACGCATGATTGAAGTCCTGCAGGTTATCGAACACCTCTCCGGAAATCGGCCATTGCTGATTCTTATAGAGCCATCGCTTCTCAACACTTACGGTGGACTCGCCATTGGTGTACACAACCACATCAATACCCGCAGATTGCAGACCCTCGGCGAGTTGGGCGATAAACAACTCCGTTCCACCATACTTCTTTGGAGGCACGGGCAAGAACGGCGGAGCAACCAGAGCAACTCTCATTCAAAATCCTTCTGATAGATTTCGGACGGTTGGAGGAACTTTCTCGTACTGAGTTTGGAGAGCTTACTCGTATAGGGATTGGATGCTACGGGGCGACAAAAGTCTGCCAGGACGTATTCTGGATTCAACCGAGGACTGCTGATTGATGGCCTCTAACGTGCTCGGTAATCAATCTCCCACTGCATCGAGGCTGGCGATGTCGGTCGGTTGATTTTCCATGTTGTAAGAATCTTCTGGCGTCACCATCGATGCCGCGCAGGACCGCTCGACTTCACTCTCAAGCTCTATCGCACGACGCGTGCTCGTATGTTGAGCCAGGACCCGAGCCTGCGCACCTTCGCCGATCCTGCGAATTTCCGAGTCACTCATTCCGGTCAGGTAGCGCACCATGTCATCGGTACCGGTCGGCAATAGAATCTCTTTCCCAGGAACAAAGAAGTCATCCAGCCCCGGCCAATTGTCGGAAACAATTGCCGCCCCGCATGCAGCCGCCTCGAACAGGCGGACCGAAGGAGAATGTCCCGCGATCGACATATCCCGACGGGTGACGTTCAACGTGAACCGCGACGATGAATAGAACTCGGGATGCCATACCGGGCTGAGATGTGGAATGTGGCGAACGTTGTCCGGCCAGCATACCGCCTTCGGATATTGCGGTCCGGCGACAATAAACTTTCTATCCGTGAGTCGTTCCGCTGCCTCGCACAGCAACTCCGACAGCTTCGGCTGGCGATCGGGTGCGTACGTCCCCATGTAGCTCAGGTCGCATGCAAAGGTGTGGTTCGTAGGCAAACGGCGGTACTGTTCGGGATCGAATGAACAATACAACGGCACGGCACGTGGCGCTCCAAAACAGCTCTCGATTTCGCGCAGCATCCGGCCGCCGGTGAAGCTGAAGTAGATGTCGAGCTCCGGAATCTGGCGGCTCTCGATGTAGTCGGCTTTCCGGTGTTCGCGTAACGCTCGCATCGTAATCGGCGTATCGATGTCGTAGAACGTCTTGATGGAAACGCCGGCATCGCAGACCTCGTCCAAAGCAGCAATGCCATCAGGAAAATAAGACCCCACCACCGTCACGTCGGCGTCCTTCAATTCCCGCCGAACCCGTGGAAGAATGTCATGCCATTTTTCGTAGAGACATACCTCGCAGAAAGCCGGCTGCGGCAGGTCGCGGTTCGAGGCATACCACTCGACGTCTTTCTCGAAAAACACGATCCGATGGCCGCGATTCCGCAGCGCGCGCAGCAGCGCACGATACGTGGTGCCATGCCCGTTACCCCAGGTCGACGTTATCGACAATCCGAAGACGACAAGTTTCATAAAGATCCGGGGCGGAGGTCAGGGGTTAGGGACTGAGCAATCCAAACTGAGCGACTTTCACGTTGCGCATGGCGCAAGAGGTTCAACCTAAGCCTTGATCCCTGGCCCCTATCTCCTGCCTTTCTACGCCGGCTGCTGCATCTGGCGACTACGCCATGCCTGCACTTCGCCGGTAGAGTGCCGAAGAATCTCGCGCACCTGCAGCGCTCTCAAGGCATAGGTGTGCTCCAGCAACGCCCGCTTCCGCATCGCGTCGCCCATCTCGAGCGCCAGTTTTGCATCCACAGTGCGCAGCAAATCGACAATCTCACCGGCGTTACGCGCCACCAGAATTTCGCATCCCGGCTCAAAGAAAGTGTCTATACCTTCCCAATAGTCGGTGATCACGCAGGCGCCAGCGCCAGCAGCTTCAAACACACGGGTGGGCGGTGAGAAACCCACGCTTGCCATTGATTCGCGATTCAGATTGAGCACCATCCGCGCCGAACAATTCACCGTGTTGTGGTCATTCGTGCCCACATGACCCAGCCAGCGGATGTTCTGCGGCAGCGCCTTCCCTCCCCATCCTTCGCCACCCAGGGCGAACGTGAACTCAGGAGCCCGTTCCGCTGCCTCCAGAAAGAATTGCTCGACCCTCTTCTCACGATCGGGCAGCCGGTTTCCCACAAAAACTAAATCGCATCTCTTGCTGTCCTCAGCCGCTACGGGATGATGAGTTTCAGGCTCCAGCGCGTTGTAGATCGGATGACAAACGCGCGCGCCGAGCCGTTCATAGTGCTCGACCACGGGCGGACCGCCTCCGTAAGTAAACACGTAATCGTATTCGGGAATGAGGGAACGAAACGGGTGCAGCACGCTTTCCTCGACGCTGGCCAGCGTCGCCGGGGCATCGACATCCCAGAATGCAACCTGTGTCGTCTTCGACCTGCACTCCAGGACGCGCTGTTCCAGCAATGCGTCCGCCGCACCAATACCGCTGTGCTTGATCACCAGGTCGGCTTCCCGTGCCCGCTTAAGCAGCATGGGGATATCGCGCGGCGAATCGTAGACGATCACCTCTGCATAGCTGAAGTCCTCATTGTCGCGATGCTGCTGCCGCCCATAAGCATCGGGCTCGGCAAACGTGATCTGAAATCCAAGCTGCGCCAGATTTTTATAAATACCGCGGTAATAAGTTGCCGCACCATTCCAATAAGAAGAGGTTAAACTGGAGCCAAATACAAACAATTTCATCGGTCAAGTTCCTCGCAGATCGCAACCAGCTGCTGAGCGCGGTGGGCGCAGGTGTGCCGCTGCAAAATGGTTTGTCTGCCGTTGGCGCCGATCTGGCGGCGTGCCGTCTCGTCGCGAAGCAGGTGCTGAACCGCGTCTGCGATCGCAGCACCGGAATTCGCAATTACGTAATCCTCATTCGACCGAAACAGCTCCTCCACGTCACTCCAGGGCGAGCAAATCAGGCTGGCGCCGCAGGCTAGCGCCTCGAACACCCGTATGGTTGGTATGCCGCTCAGTCCGTTACTGTATTGACGTCTAGGCACGTGCAAAGAGAGCGCGCTGCTCGCGTAGGCACGCGGCGTCATGAGGCTAGGCAAGTATCCACGATATTCGATTCCGGCGTTCGCCAACGATTGTTTTGCCTGCTCTGGATAACGCACGCCGTAGGCTACTGTTTTACAGTTTCGCAACTCTGCAACCGGGGTAACGAGATACTCCATGAGTTCGCGGGAACGCTCTTCGTCTCCCCAGTTGCCGATCCACAATAAGTCGCTGTCGTATTCCTGCGGCAGCGGATGAAAATGCGAAATGTCGGCACCCTCGTGGAACGTCCACGCTCGTGGGACGCCAAATCCGTCGAGATAGATTCGCCGGATGGGCTCGCCAAACGCCAGGACGCCGTCGAATTGGTGCAGGGGGAATCGTAGTATCTCGCCTGCATTCGTGTAGGCGCGATGATGTGTGTCGTGAAAGAGCGCACGGAATCCATATTTCGACTTGTAGGAAAGAATGTCGGAGGCGACGGCCGGCTCCGTCCATTCGTGAATAATGACGATGTCGGCTTCGCGCAATTCTTCCGCCAGCGTTTCCTGCAAGGTCGCATCGCGCTGATAAAAGCGCACGTCGAGCTCAGGAAATTCCCGGCGAAACTGCTCGATCGCCCGGCCGGCTACATCGCCTTCCTGCATCAGGTTAACCAGCGACCAGCAACCCATCTCCTCATAGCAGCGGACTTCGTGTCCCATTTGCGACAGCTCGCGCGCCAGGCCACGCAGAAAGTGCGCATTGCCGTGGTTCCAATCGGAGAGCCAGGAATGGGCGAAGAGACGAAAGCGGAGCTTGCCCGTCATGCGGCCATCACTTTCTTCGCACTCAACGCCTGATACATCTCCAGATATTCGTCCACCATACGCTCGGCGCTGAACTGCCTTCGTGCCCGCTGATAGGCGAGCTCCGCGTGATGTCGTAACAGAGTACGGTCATGGCGTAGTGTCGCAATCGTTTGCCGCAGGTTGTCGGCGTCGTCGTTATGAAAGTAACAGGCCGTCTCGCCCCAGAGCTCGCGAAATACCGGAATGTCATTCGCCACAATTGCGCAACGCGACATAGCAGCTTCCAATAGGGCCAGTCCGAAAGGCTCGTACCGCGAAGTCGCCGCATAAATCGCCGCGCGGGCAAACAAAGCACGCAATTGTTCGGCTGTCTGTTTCCCCTTAAGTTCGAGCATGCCTTCGCAGACAATTTGTTTTGTTTCGGCGCGATACGCCTGATCCGGATGTTGCGTCTCGCCGGCGATGATGGCCGGCCATCCGCAATCGCATTTGGCCAGCAGGGACACTTGCTTCGCCGGATCCCACAGGCGCCCCACGGACAACACTAGATTCTCCTTGTCGCCATGCGGATTGAACCATTGCGGGCTTCTTCCGTTATAGATGACGCGTGCGCCGTGCTTCTTGCCGTAATACCTCTCAACCTGCGACAGCATCCAGCGCGAGGGAGCCATCACCATGGTTGCGCCATCTAACCCTCGCTGAACAAGCTCGCGGTACCAATGAATCCAGCCGTTTTCCTGCGGCTCCTGACCATGAACCGCAACCCACCAGCTCACGACATCGCTATGCGCGACCACGATCTTCGGTAGATCGATCTTGAGCGCGCCATAGCAGAACTGATTGAGGTGCAGCAGATCAGGGTCTACTTCGTGGATGACGTTCAGCAGGTACTCGGAGGAAGCAGCGATGTCTTCCGCCGAATCCTGCATCCACTCGAGGCGAAAGCCAGTGGGACGAAAATCTAAGTTGCGCAGACCTTCCGTCCACGCCAGCTGCCGTGGTTCCGGCATGTGGCCAAAGCTCACCAGGGTGACGTGAACGCCGCGCCGCGACAATCCCGTAACCAGTTCGCGGACGTAGGTCCATACGCCACCAACCGTGTCCGCCGTGAGCAGAATTCGCAGCATAGGTATTTATGCCGTCAGCCCGTAGGCCGTTAGTTCATGCACCATCTGCGCCGCCATGTCCTCGGCGGTTTGCGATCGCAGCCACTCGACCAGCTCGGAAATTCCGTCGGCAAAACGATATCGCGGCGCGTAGCCCAAAACCTTGCGCGCGGCAGAGATGTCCGCAAAACAATGGCGGATGTCGCCGGCCCGGTACTTTCCCGTGATCTCGGCCGGAATGGACGCCCCCAGGCAGTGCGTCATCTGCTGGGCAACGTCGCCGATTGTAATCGGGTCGCCTGAGCCGATATTCAAAGCCATGCCGTCACCTTCGGCCCGTTCCAGCGCCAGCAGGTTCGCCTGAACCACGTCGTGCACACTAACGAAGTCCCGCATCTGGCGGGCGTCTTCGAAGATCAAGGGAGCCCGGTGATTCAGCAGGCGCGAGGCGAAAATCGCTGCCACACCCGTGTAAGGGTTCGACAGCGCCTGCCGCGTTCCGTAGATGTTGAAGTAGCGCAGCGCCACGACGGGGACACCATAGGTCCGTCCGAAGAGCAACGCCATCTCTTCCTGGTCTTTTTTGCTCAACGCATAAACCGAAGTACACTGCAGCGGCTTTGATTCATCGGTCGCAATCGGCTTCAACGTCAGTCCGCAGACCGGACACAACATCTCCCACCGCTTCGCCTTAAGCTGCTCCGCGCTCCGCGGTGCTGGAGCGACTTCGCCGCATTCCCTGCAGAGATATTTACCCTCGCCGTAGATGGACATCGACGACGCCACTACCAGCTTCTCGATCTTTACGTTCATATCGAGCAGCGCCTGCAACAGATTCGCCGTTCCCTGCGTGTTCGAGCCCATATAGTGCGAAATCTCGTACATGGACTGGCCCACACCTACTGCTGCAGCCAGGTGAATGATCGCGTCGACATCGGCGACCGCACGTTTCACCTGTTCCAGTTGGCGCATGTCACCGTGCATGCGTTCGACCTCGGGAGCCAGGTAGTCGGGCCAGTCACCGTGATGCACTTGCGGAGTGAGGTTATCGAAAACGCGTACCGTGTGGCCTTTACACAAAAGCGCGTCTGCTAGGTGCGAACCGACGAATCCAGCGCCTCCGGTGATCAGAATTCGTTTCGACATCTACTTTGCCCCCACGGAAAGATCAACCATTTGCCTGGAAGGCCGCGGCCTCTGCACCGCTCTTTCGTCGTTGCCTGCAATGCATCGTGGGCTCGGGGCGTAGCGGTCCACCGCCCAGGAAGCGAAGTCGGCGAAGTCCTGTGGGTTCCTCGGCGGACTGGCATAGTGGCGTTCGACCCCCAGATGCTCAGGCGTAAAGCAGAGCGTCATCGTCACATCAAATTCATCGACCGCACTCATCTGCCGGTCGAACCACTTTTCCGCATCGGCGCGGAACCAGTCAGCCCAGCTCACACCCGTACGCAGATGCCGGACGCCCAGTCGTCGCAGCCACTCCACCGACGCATCCAACCGATGGTCTTCGTAGTGAAACCACTGGCAAATACCCATGCCTTGCGGAAACTCCTCAGCAGCAGGCTTAGGCGAACCGTCTTCGCGCAGTAATCCCATGTAGTAATGACGGTAGTACGCACTGCCTTCAGCCTCCTTGTGACGGGTAGTTGCCGTCCAGGTTGCGGGCAGATCGTGCAGGCTATACCAATGCACACGCTCCACTTCGCCCAGCAGCAACTCGGCCGTGCGCTTCACGCCAAAGGCTTGCACCTCATCCGCTCCAAAGGAAGATGCACCCGCCTCTGAAACCCACACAGGCTTGCGCGTGACGGCCCTGATTTCCGCAACCTTTTTCGGCCATTCATCAATCTTCCAGTGGTTCCAGTCCAGCGGAAAACCATGCACGGCGACAACGTCGACTTCGTCGATCAGACCATGCGACGCCAACAGTTCGACGAAGTGTGGATCGATCGGCGAGATACCGCCGAGAACAATCTTGAGTTCCGGATTGATGGCGCGAATGGCCCGCGCTCCTGCCTTCGCCATCTCCGCGAACATCTTCCACTCAGGATCAATCTTGAAATCCCAGTGCGAGAGATTGTTCGGCTCATTCCACAGCATTACCGCTTCCACCATGCAGTCGTTCCTCGCTTACTACAGCGTGCCTTTCCGTTCGAGATCGATGATGTATTCGCCATCCCGCATCGCGTTTCGAGGCGTGCAGATCCACGTCTCCGACTCGGGATGGTCCAGGATTTCGAGCCCTGAACTCCTTAGCACAGCTTCAGCAGCCGCCCGATTGGGTATCCACCAGTTCGTCTGGTCGTTGGCGTAACTATGCTCGACGAAGTACATCGCGGGATACGCCGGGTCGGCGAACATCTTCGTCTCCCAGAACAGGTAGTCTTGCTCCCATTGTTTAAGTTCCTCGGAACCGCGAAGCATCGACTGAAACACAAGCTGCCCGTCCAGCCGAACCTTCTTCACGACCTGATCGAGGGCGAACATCGGATAGCGTAAGTGGTAAAAGACGCCCATAAAAAGCACAAAGTCGAATTGACCGGCGATATTCTCAACGTCGTAGACCGATCGTTTCTCCAACTCAATTTCAAGACCTAGCGTCTGGGCAGCAAAGCGCGCCTGACTCAAATACCGGTCATCCACGTCGATGCCCAAGACTCGCTTCGCGCCGCGCCGTTTCATCTCCAGGGAATAAAAACCTCCATTGCAGCCCACGTCGAGCACTTCAGCGCCCGACAGATCTTGCGGGATAACTGGCGCGATGTGCTTCCACTTCACGTTCGGGAAGTCGCCCAAAAAGTGGCTGGGCGCTGTCGCAATCCCAAACAGGTCGATGTTGTGGAACCATTCGCCCAACTGCCGGACCTGCTGCTCCAAAAGACTACTGTCAGCAACGCCGGACAGACGTGTCGAAGGGGTTTGGGATTGCAATGGCGACGTTTGCATCGGTCCTGGCGGGCCGTTCTGCCCTCCCGCAACTGAGTTAGAAAGCAAAGGATGTACTTACGTTGCCCCATCTAGTTGGAAAACGGGCACTTGGCAGAATCTGGCGGAACGAAAGCCTGGCTGGCGACGTATTCCTGTCCAATAGCGGACGAGAAGTTCGCCGTTGGACAGAGCTGCTCGTACGCTAGCTCGATAAGTGATTGATACAGCAGCGCCAGCCGTGGCTGACTGCTTGCATTGACCGTAAAGGGCGGATTTCCGCCTGCCCATTTCCACGCAGGTTCTATTTCACATGTGGCAAGACCTTCACTTCGCGGTACGCCAGCTTCGCAAGTCGCCCGTGTTCGCCCTCGTTGCCGTCCTGACCCTGGCACTTGGCATCGGCGCCAACACAGCGATTTTCACGCTGCTCGACCAAGCCATACTGCGAAAGCTGCCGGTACGCCAACCCGAGCAACTTGTGCGTCTGCAGTTCGTCGGGATGCACACTGGTAACGTCATGTTTTTCGGAGGAGGGGAAAATGACTACTTCTCCTATCCGATGTATCGCGACCTTCGCGATAAAAATGCGGTCTTCGCAGGGATGCTGGCGAATGCCGAAGAGCAAGTGGGCGTGCAGTGGAACAATCAGCCCGAACTCGCATCGGCCGAGCTGGTCAGCGGAAATTATTTTGACTTGCTGGGAGTGCAATCCGGCAGCTGGCCGATTGCTTCTTCCTTCCGATGACACCGCGGAGCACGGCAGTCCGGTCGTAGCTCTCAGCTTCGACTACTGGAAAGAACGCTTCAACTCCGATCCCACCGTCGTCGGCAAAGCGCTGATGGTGAATGGCCATCCCTTCACCATCGTGGGAGTCGTGCAGCCCGGCTTCCGGAGCGCTATCTCCGGCTACGCTCCGAAAGTTTTCTTCCCGCTCGCCACGACGTCGCTGGTCAATCCGAACATGGATGACCTGAATGACATCCGCTCCGCGTGGTTGACCGTAGTTGCGCGATTGAAGCCCGGGGAGAGCCGTGCCATCGCCGAAGCTGGAATCAATCCGCTGTGGCATGCGATACGCGCGGACGAGTTGTCGCACATCGATAACTCCGAACAACTGATTCGGCGCGGCTTCCTGGCGAATTCCAAATTGTTGTTGCTAGACAATGCGCGAGGTTTCTCGCCGCTGCGCGACCAGATTCAGGTTCCGCTTCTGATCGTGATGGGGATGGTCGGTCTTGTCCTGCTGATGGCCTGCGTGAACGTCTCCAGCCTGATGCTGGTGCGTGCCTCCGGGCGTGTACGCGAGATGTCGGTGCGTTATTCGTTGGGGGCCACTCGTTGGCAGATCGCCCGCCAGCTTCTTACCGAAGGCTTGATCCTGGGAACAATCGGCAGTGGCTTGGGCTTGCTGCTCGCCCCAGCGGTGTCATCGGTTCTGGCGCGCAGGCTGGTCGCCGATACGACGGGCGACCTTCCGTTTTCCGCTCAACCTGATCATCGTGTCCTGCTGTTCAACTTCAGCCTGGCTTTGCTGGTGAGCTTGTTGTTTAGCTTGGCACCGGCGTTGCGCTTCCTCCGTCCCGATCTCGTCAATTCTCTGAAGCAACAATCGGCGACTGCCACCGGCAGCAATTTGCGTTTTCGCCGTCTGTCAGTGGGGCTGCAAATTAGCTTGAGCCTTCTGCTGCTGATGGGTGCCGGCCTTTTCGTGCAAACCCTTCGCAACCTGCGAAACGTCGACGTGGGCTTCGTCACCGACCATTTGCTTAGCTTCGGCATCGATCCGCAACTCGCGGGATACCGCAATGATCAGGCTACACCGCTTCAACAGCGCATCGTCCGTTCGCTGTCGGCCTTGCCGGGCGTGCGTTCCGTTGGAGCGACCAGCGACCCGGAACTGATGGGCATGGAGAGCATGACGGGCGTCACGTTGCCAGGAAGCTCGGCCAACGAACCAATCCTGGTAGAAGGTCCGTGGACCACGCCGGGTTATTTTTCGACAATCGGCATTCCGCTGCTCGCCGGCCGCGACTTCAGTGACCAGGATCTTCCCGACAAGCCGAAAGTCGTCATCGTCAACGCCAGGTTCGCGAAGCAGTATTTCGGTTCGCCGCAAAGCGCCGTAGGCAAGCTTCTGCAGCACGGAAATAAGCAAGGTGTCAGCGATCTGCAGATTGTTGGGGTGATCGGCGATGCCAGGCACGAGGACATGCGCACGGAAGTGAAGCCCATGATGGCTCGTGCCGCCAGCCAGTTGCCGGGCGCCGGGTTCCTGCAGTACTACGTTCGCACCTGGCAGTCACCCGAGACTGCCAAGGCAGACATTCGTGCCGCGATGCATCAGATTGATTCCAAACTGGTGGTCGACGGACTTCGCACCATGGACGAGCAGATCGCCCAGAACACCTCGAATGACAGCCTGATCACCTTGCTGGCCGTGGCATTCGGCCTGCTGGCCACATTAATGGCGGCCATCGGCCTTTACGGAGTGTTGGCCTACAGCACCGCTCAGCGCACGCAGGAGATCGGCATTCGCATGGCCCTGGGCGCACAGCGTCAGGCTGTCGTACGACTGGTCCTCTCGGATGTGCTATGGCTCGCCATGATCAGCATCGTTGCGACCATCCCAATATCCATGTTCCTTTCGCGAGCCGTGCGTAGCCAACTTTACAACGTAGGTCCGGCGGACCCGCTGGTGATTGGCGGTGCGGTTTTGGTGATCGTATTGGTGGTCGCAGGAGCTGCCATGCTTCCGGCGCGCCGCGCTGCCTCGATCGAACCGATGCGGGCGCTTAGGACGGAATAGGAAGTAATGATCGCTTGTCAGTGGCCGGTGGTCAGTAGTCCGCGCTCGGTTGTCGGTTAGCAATACGCAATGCGGATGGATCGTCAATGCCGAGTTGCTCTAGGAGCTTTTGGAATTGTCATCACGAGCGCAGCGAGGAATCTGCTGTTCGTCGCTGCGGAAAGAAAGCAACAGCCATGCACCCGATCGACAGCAGTCAAGCGGCAGAAGTCTAGTTGAGAGTTCCCCATGATCCATCAAGACATTCGTTACGGGTTACGTCAGCTTCGCAAATCGCCCGCGTTTGCCGCGGTGGCCGTGCTCACGCTGGCGCTCGGCATCGGCGCCAACACCGCCATGTTTAGCGTCGTTGATGCCATCCTCTTGCGGCCTCTGCCTTATCTCGAGCCTGGCCGCCTGGTACTTGTTTCTGAAACGGTGATGGCGTCCAGCAGCGATTATGTGGGGGTGGCAGCACAGGAATATTCCGATTACCGCAATCAGAACCGCTCTTTCTCTAACGTCGCCGCCTTTGAGAGCGCCGGATTTAATCTCACCGGCGAGGGCGACGCCTTACGCGTTCAGGCCGTCCGCATGTCCGCGTCTGCGTTCCCGACCTTGGGCGTGTCGCCCCTCATGGGACGGGCATTCACCGACGCTGAAGATCGCAGCGGGTCCGACAATGTGGTAGAGCTGTCCTACTCGCTTTGGCAAAACCAGTATCATGGCGATCCCTCGATCCTCGGCCGCACCATCAATCTCGATGAGAAGCCGTATACCGTCGTAGGGGTGATGCCGCCGTCGTTCCACTTCCCGCTCGATGGCAAGCCTTCTTCTGAAATGGCTGATCTATGGCTGCCCATTGGCTTCTCGCCCGAAGTCCTCAAGCCCGAGAATCGCCTGATGGAGTTTGGCGTCGGGCTAATCGGGAGGCTCAAGCCAGGAATAAGCGTTGCGCAGGCGCAGGCGGACGTCACCAACATAGCGCAGCGATTCCAGCAGCAGCTTCCGGACGCCTACTCGGGCACGGTGAAGGTTGTTCCTCACGTTACCCTCTACGTCAACAAGTTCACGGAAAAGGCGCGGCCACTTCTCTGGCTGCTGTCGGCTGCAGTCATTTGTGTGTTGCTGATTGCCTGCGCGAACGTCGCCAACCTTCTGTTGGCCCGGGCCACGGCACGCGGTCGCGAGATGGCCATCCGCAGCGCCGTGGGCGCGGCGCGCGGTACGCTGCTGCGTCAGTGTCTGGTGGAAAGTTCTGTCCTTTCTCTGCTCGGTGGATGTGCGGGGATTGCTTTGGCGGAGGCCCTGGTTGCCGGGTTGCGCAGCTATGGTCCCGCCGAAGTTCCCCGCCTCCACGAGATCACCGTCCACCCGGCCGCGCTGCTGTTTACTCTCGGGCTCTCGATGGTCACCACCATCCTCTTTGGCTTCATGCCCGCGTGGCGCCTCTCGCATGTCGCACCGCAAGCGTTTCTGAAGGACACCGCGCAGACCGGCACGTCGCGCAGTAGCCTCCGACTACAAAATGCGGTAGCGATAAGCGAGATTGCTCTGGCCCTGGTGCTGCTGATCGGCGGCAGCCTGCTGCTTCGCAGCTTCGCCCGGCTGCTGCAGACGCCGTTGGGCTTCGATCCTCACGGAGCCTTCGTTGTCCGCACGGTTTTCGACACTACGCGATATCCGCAACCTGCGCAGCGCACCAATGCGCAGCGGGAAATCATCAATCGACTTTCCCATATTCCCGGTATCACCGCGGTTTCCGCCGCCAGCCATCTGCCGTTAAGCGATACCCGCCAGATCGGATTTCGTCTGGAACATGCCAGCCCTGACGATTCTCACTGGGCGGAAAACTCCCTGGTCGCGCCCGGCTATTTTCGCGTGATGGGCATTTCCCTGCTGCAGGGCCGCGACTTCACCGAGCACGATACCCCGAACACGCCATTTGCCGCTGTCGTCAACAACACCTTCGCGCGTGAGTACTTCCCAGCCGGCAATGCAGTCGGGCAGCGATTCTATTGGGGTAACCGCGGGTTGTTTACGATTGTCGGAGTGGTCGACGACGTCCATATTTCCGCGCTCGATGCCGACTCCCAGCCAATGATCTACAACTCGATGTTCCAGGTGCAGAGCGGAGCCAGCAGCCGGACCGCGTTCATCGTCCGCACCAGCCGGCCCGGAGAAAACCTGTTCCCCGAGGTGCAGCAGCAGGTTTGGGCGGTCGACAAAGGTCTCCCGCTGTATGCCAGCACGACACTGGAGACGCTGGTCTCGGATTCAGTAGCTCAGCGGCGCTTCACCATGATCGTTCTGGTGGCGTTCGCCGCGCTGGCGCTCTTGCTGGCGGCGATCGGGCTGTTCGGCGTCATCTCTTACCTTGTCTCGCAACAACAGCGGGAGATGGCCTTGCGCATGGCCTTGGGCGCCGATCGTGCCGACATCCATCGCATGCTGCTGCAACGAGGCTTGAGGCTCGGAGTTATCGGGTGCGGCATTGGACTGCTGCTTTCGCTGGCAGGCTCACGGTTATTGACAACGAGTTTGTACCACGTCAGCCGTTTTGATCCAGCCACCTTGATCACGGTCCCGGCACTGATGCTGGCGGTAGTGCTCCTGGCGGTGTACGTGCCGGCGCGGCGCGCCGCCTCAGTCGACCCTATGCAGGCTTTGCGAACGGAGTAGGCGATATGCACTCACTTCTTCACGAGTTTCGTTATGCCCTGCGGCAACTCCGCAAGTCGCCGGGATTCGCTCTGGTCTCGGTGTTAACGCTTGCCTTAGGCATTGGCGCGAATATCGCGGTTTTTTCTGTCACCAATGCCATTCTCCTGAACCCCAGCGGCATTCCGCACGCCAACGGACTAGTGGCCCTGCGCGCCCGCTATCTTGCTCTGGCTGATCTCAGCAACATTGGCATATCGGCTCCTGACTTTGGCGATGCACAGGACGGCAAAGACATTTTTCAGTCGGCCGGCGCACTGCAAGTTACAAACATGAATCTCAGCCGCGAAAATGCCGGCCCCATCCTGCTGGCGGCAGCTAAGGTCAGTTCCGGTTACTTCGATGTGTTTCAGGTCCGACCGTATATCGGCCGGGCGTTCACCTCGGCGGAAGACCAGCCCGGCGCAGAGCATGAAGCGATCCTCGCCTACCGCACCTGGAAAGCTCAGTTCGGCTCCGATCCGAACATCGTCGGCCGGGCCCTGATGCTGGACCAGCAGCCCTATCGCGTCGTCGGTGTGATGGGCCCGGAGTTCAACTGGCCTAACCAGGCCGAACTCTATGTTCCCTTGGCCTTGCCTCCCGGCCGTTACCACGATCACGAGTACCGTTACAACGAAAATATGGGCGGCTATGCCCGGCTTCGTCCCGATGTGACCGTGGACCGGGCGAATGCCTATCTGGGCATGAAGGCCCAACAAACTATCCAATCCGAGGGCAGTAAAAGTTACGGCCAGGCCGCCCGTTGGGGAATGTTCTGTCTCCCGCTGAACGAATTTGCCGCGGGCCCCATGCGCCTGCCGCTGACCATGTTGCTTATCGCCGTCGGCATGGTGTTGCTCATCGCCTGCGCCAATATCGCCGGGCTGCAGATTGCCCGGGCTTCCGCTCGCGAACGTGACCTGGCGGTACGCGTTGCGCTGGGAGCTTCGAAAGCACGTTTGATACGACAAGCCCTGGTCGAAAGTGTCTTGCTGACGACCGCCGGACTGGTTCTTGGATTCGCCGCAGCGGCGATCATCGTGCCCCTTCTTGTGCATTCGCTTCCGCTCATCCTGAGCGCGCAGATCAATCCTTCTTTCCGCGGGCCAGTGCTGCTGTTTGTCTTGATCGTTGCGGTGGTCTGCTCGTTACTTTGCGGAGTCGTTCCCGCGTGGCAGCGCACCAAGGCGGGTTGGTTCAACGCGTTGCAGGAAGGCGGCCGCTCCGGTGGTACAAGCAAAGGCAGCCAGCGCGCCCGCTCTTCGCTGGTAGCAACGCAGGTGGCGCTGTCCCTGCTTCTGCTGGCTGGTGCCGGCCTCATGCTGAGCAGCCTGCAGGCAGTGCAGCGTGTGGAACTGGGCTTTGACTCTAGCAATCTGTTTTCGGGCAGCATTTCCCTGCCACCAACGGTCTATGACAAAGACGAGAAGCAGGCGACCTTCTACTCCTCGCTGGAGGAACGTCTTCGCGCCATTCCGGGAGTGAGTAGCGCGGCGATCGCTGATTCCGTACCATTCAGCAACAACGGCGGATTTTCCAGCTTTGTCATTAAAGGCCGGCCCGTGGCGCCGAACGAGCCCGGACCGCACGGCGGAGTCCGGGTTGTAACCGCAGATTATTTCTCGACCCTTCGCATTCCTCTGCTTCTCGGTAGAGCCTTTACCGATCAGGATAGAAAGGAAACACAGCCGGTCGCCGTCGTCGATGACTACCTCGCTCGCCAGTACTGGCCGGGACAAACTCCGATCGGTCAGTACATCGGATTCGACCCGGAGAAAGGTCCTTGGTATCAAATTGTCGGAATTGTGAAGCATGCCAAATCGGCCTCTCTCGAAGCCGATGGGAATGAGGGTTTTTATTTCTTTCCACTCTCTCAGGTCCCGCAAGTCTCCGCGTCGATCATGCTGCGAAGCTCTGAGCCTGCCGAGAACCTGACGCGGTCCGTTGCCGCCGCGGTACAGGCGGTGGATCCCGGTATCCCTGTATACGACGTCAAGACATTGCAGCAGCGGGTCGACGATTCGCTGGTGGGCCGTCGTTTCGTCGTCATCTTGCTCACCAGCTTCGCCGCTCTGGCATTGCTTCTGGCAGCTATTGGTTTGTATGGAGTGATCAGCTATTCGGTGAGCCTGCGGACTCGCGAACTCGGCGTGCGCATGGCGCTGGGAGCGCAACGCGCTTCGGTACTGCAACTGGTCCTGATGCAAGGTGTACGCCTGGCAGCGATAGGCATTGCATGCGGCGTGATTGTCGGCCTCGCCATGGGACGGGTGTTCGCCAGCCTGTTGTTTCATGTCGGCGCGCTGGCCGCCTTGCCGTGGATCGCCGCCATCGGCGTTCTTCTTGCCGTAGTGCTACTGGCGACGTTTTTGCCTGCCCGGCGTGCCGCATCCATCGAGCCAATGCAAGCGTTGAGGAGCGAATGACGAAAGCGGCTCTTGGCTTTGAAAAGCGAACGCAACAGTTGAAGGCTAATAGCTAAGCACTAATAGCCAATTGCTTACTTCCTATGAACAATATTCGTTATGCCTTCCGCCAGTTTCGCAAGTCACCGCTGTTTACGGCGGTCGCTGTCATCACGTTAGCAGTGGGGATCGGCGCCAGCACGGCCATCTTCACCCTTCTCGATCAGGCACTCATCCGCTCGTTGCCGGTCAGCCATCCCGAGCAACTGGTGCGTCTTCGTTATACCGGCGAGAGCCCCGGACATTCCAGCGTCTTCGGCGGCGACGATCAGGACTTCTTCTCCTATCCCATGTACCGCGACCTGCGCGACAAGAACAGCGTGTTCAGCGGGCTGGTGGCAAATGACGAGAAGTATGTTGGCGTGCAATGGAACAATCGCTCCGAAATCAGCGAGGCCGAACTGGTATCGGGCAATTACTTCCAGGTGCTCGGGCTGAAACCGGCGCTGGGCCGCCTTTTGCTCCCCGCCGACGACACGCCCGGCAGCAATCCCGTTGCGGTGTTGAGTTTTAATTATTGGAAGTCCAAGCTTGGCTCCGATCCCGGCGTTATCGGCAAGCCGCTTCTGCTGAATGCTCAGCCGTTCACGATTGTCGGAGTCGCGCAGCCCGGCTTCCGTAGCATCGTAGCCGGCGAATCTCCCGGGCTGTTCGTGCCGGCGTCCGATAAGAACATCATTACCCCCCGGTGGCAGGACCTGGAGGATCGCCAGTCGCATTGGGTGACGATTGTGGGCCGTCTGAAGCCGGGCGAAAAGCTATCGCAGGCACAGGCCGGACTGGAACCGTTGTGGCACGCCATACGTGCCGACGAACTGAAGCAGTTCGCTTATCACTCGGAGCGCACGCGACGGTTGTTCCTGGACGAATCTCACATTCAATTGCTCGACAGCGCCCGCGGATTCTCACCACTGCGCGACCAGATCGGCACGCCACTGCTCATCCTGATGGGAATGGTGGGGTTGCTCGTTTTGATGGCGTGCGTGAACATCTCCAGCCTATTGCTGGTTCGCGCGGCTGGGCGCACGCGCGAGATGGCCGTGCGTTATGCCATGGGCGCAGGACGCTGGCAGATCGTACGCCAACTGCTTTTGGAAGGCGTGCTGCTGGGTGCAATCGGAGGCGCGATCGGTTTGTTCCTGGCGCCCGCCCTTACCAGTTTCCTGGTGCGAACGGTGTTCAGTGATCCGGTGAACGAGGTGCCGTTCTCTTCGCAACCGGACTTGCGAGTCCTGTTCTTCACTTCTATCGTCGCTTGCGGCGTCGGTATCCTGTTCAGCCTTGCACCTGCGCTACGCTTTCTGCGGCCTGATCTGGTGACTTCCCTGAAACAGCAAACCGGGACTGCCGGTGGGAGCCCGCTGCGCTTTCGGAGAATTTCAGTCGGCGCCCAGATCGCCGTCAGCCTGCTGCTTCTGATTGGCGCTGGTCTGTTCGTGCGGACACTCCACAATCTGCGGTCAGTTAGCGTGGGATTCGCCACCGATCACCTGTTAAGCTTCGAGGTTAATCCCCGGCTCGCCGGCTATCAGGCAGAGCAGATGCTACCGCTGAATCGCCGCATCCTTGAGGCCTTAGCGGCTTTGCCCGGAGTGCGGGCGGTCGCCGCAACCGACGACCCCGATCTGACCGGCGACGACGAAACCGGAGATATTTCGATCGCGGGCTACGACCACCATGAAGGCGAGGACATGAATGTCGAGCAGCCGTGGATAACTCCTACGTACTTTTCGACGATGCAGGTTCCAATACTCGCCGGACGCGCCTTCGATGATGGAGACATCGCCGGTCGCCGCAACGTCGCCGTCGTGAACGCCAGTTTCGCCACTCATTATTTCCGCAGCCCCCAGGAGGCGCTTGGCCGCATGATTGGCGCCGATGCCGACGCCAAGACCAAGTTTGATACCGAAATTGTCGGCGTTGTGGGCGACACCAAACATGCTAACCTGCGCGATCCGTCGAAGCGCACCGTCTATCGCCCGCTTTTGCAGAGTCCTCAGCTGAATTCCCTCACGTACCTGGTGCGCACATGGCAGGAGCCGAAAACCGCAGAAGCGAACTTGCGCTCCGCGCTGCAGGGGATGGATTCCAAGCTGGCTCTCAGCCACTTGCAGACGGAGGACGAGCAGATCGCCATGGATCTTTCCACCGAAAGGCTGATCGCGCTGCTATCGGTCAGTTTTGGAATTGTCGCCGTGCTACTGGCAGCGATGGGCCTCTATGGAGTGCTGGCGTACTCCACGGCGCAACGTACGCGTGAAATTGGAATTCGCATGGCCATGGGAGCACGCCGTTCCAGCGTGGTGCAGCTGGTGCTGGAGGATGTTCTCTGGATTTGCGGTGTCAGTGTGGTGGTGACGATTCCGGTGGCATTGTTGCTCGGTCGGCTACTGCAGCAACAACTCTACGGCATCGGCGCCAGCGATCCCTTGACGCTCTTCGGAGGAACCTTGTTGGTCGCTGTCGTGGCCTTGCTGGCGGCCATGATTCCGGCGCGCCGGGCGGCGTCGGTCGAGCCGATGCAGGCGCTGCGCACGGAGTGAGCCGATCCCTGAGGGGACCATGAGCTATCGTCCAAGCCGCTCAGAGTACGTTCTGGGCTTTTAGCTCAGTGGTCCCGCTGGTGCGGGCCGGATGCCGCGGCATGATATACGCGCGTCTTCCAAAGTACGCGGCTCTTCATCAGTCGGGTCCCGGCCCGCGGACTGTGAGGCTAGCCCGTGGCGGCTACCAGGACTTCGCCCTGGGCCGAGCTGAGCCGTCTAACTTATGCAGTACCGGTTGCTCGCGAATGCGCCCGCTGATCGCGACTACAGCTACTTGCCGCAAACGGTTAGTTGCCGCGTTTTTCAGACCGTTCTTCGCCCTGTCACCAGATTGATGATGAGCACGATGACGGCGACCACCAGCAACAGGTGGATCAGCCCACCAGCAATATGAAAGCCCCAGCCCAATAGCCACAGAATCAGCAGGATTGCAAAGATTGTCCACAACATTGAGTCCTTACCTCCGACCAAGAACGGTCACGAGATAGGAGTCGTGTTTCTACTGTAGAGTTGTACGCCAGCTCTGAATTCATGACGAGAGATGGACGCGCTGTGCACCACTTTCCCCTTGATCGGCAGCCACAGCCGAGTCCGGTTTGCGGGGCAGGATTCCCCTGCTCCCGGCCAGTCCTGAGCCGCGACATAATGAAGATCCCCGTCTGAAATCCTGTGTGGCCGGAGACAATTCACCAGAGAATCAACTGACGCATGATCGCCTCTTCGCCTGTAGGGACGCACATCAGGCCATACCCAGATCAGTTCGCATCTTCTCCGCCAGGTCCCGCACCGACTTCACTTTCTCGGCAACGTCGGCGGAGATTGTTTTCTGGCGAAGCGCAAGGTCGGAATTAAGCAGGATGCCGGTCAGGTTGCCGCGCAATTGGTTCGCGAGTATCTGTCCGGCCGACCGCATGGCTCGCGAACGTTCGCTATCGATGCGTCGCAACCCAACCTGGATCTCGCGGACAATTCGTTCCGTACCGTGGAGCGCCAGGTCGACATAGAGCGGAATGGCCATCCCACAGCGATTGAATAACACATCCAAGGCGCGCGGGTCGGCTTCCAGCAAAGACTGATCGATTGCGATGGCGTCATACTCCGTGGCCTGCAAGCGGCTCGAGGCCAGCGGCACAGTGGTCGATACGTGAACTTTGTGGCCCGTGCCTTGTTCCATAGCGGCGGCGCAATCCTTGGCTCGTGTGGAGGTAGTCACCAACAGAATCATAAGCTCCCTTTCTGCCGCTCCGGGCGCACTTCTGCTCCCTGACTCGCGGGCGGCGCCGGTCAGTGTGAGCTACGTTCGCTCCATCTTCAACTCGTCTTCTGGTTTGTATTCCGCCCAGCGATTTCGAATGCCCGAAAGCTGTCAAGACATTCCACCGGGCCGGGTTTGAGGCCAATCAAAGCGCGGTTCCGTACTCCTTCAATTTGCGATAGAGCGTGGTTTTGCCGATACCTAACCGCCGCGCTGCCTCAAGCTTGTCGCCGTTCAATACCTGAATGGCGTTTAAAATCGCCTGTTTTTCCAGGTCGTCCAAAGGGGTGATGGTGGGCACTATAGCTTCTGTTTGTGACGGTGGTGCGGGGACGTTGAAGTTCTGCAATTGCGTGGGCAAATCGGTTATATGGAGGGTTGGCAGCGAACAGGTCGTGCAAGCCCGCTCAATGCAGTTTTCCAGTTCCCGCACATTCCCAGGCCAGTCATACTCAAGCATCAGCCGGAGCGCGTCTTCTCCAATAGCATGCTGTGCTTGTGTGGAATTGTTGATCCGGTCCAGGACGTTGCTGATCAGCAGAGGAATATCGGTCTTACGTTCGCGCAGCGGCGGTATGCGAAGCGTGAGAACATTGAGCCGGAAGTAGAGGTCGCGGCGAAAGGTACCCTGGTTGACGGCAGTTTCGAGATCGCGGTTCGTGGCCGCCAGGATGCGCACATTGATCGGCACTGTTCGCGTCCCACCCACTGGACGAATCTCTTTCTCCTGGATGGCTCGCAGCAACTTGGATTGCAGGTCGATCGGCAACTCGCCAACCTCGTCCAGAAAAACCGTTCCGCCTTCGGCCGTGGCCAGCAACCCGTCTTTATGCCGAAGAGCGCCGGTGAAAGCGCCGCGAACATATCCGAACAGTTCGCTCTCAATAAGGGTTGGAACCAGTGAGCCGCAGTCCACCGGGATAAACGGTTTGTCCTTGTACGGGCCGGCATAATGAATGGAGCGTGCCACCAGTTCCTTGCCCGTACCGCTCTCGCCTAGAATCAGCACTGGATGGGTGCTCTGCGCCGCTTTGCCAATGATGCGATAGAGCTTCTCCATCTCCGGCGAGTGGCCGACCATTTGACCAAAACCCTGCTTGGACTTGAGTTGCTGGCGCAGTACCCGATTCTCCGCCGTCAACTTCAGGTGGACCGCTACCCGCTCCAGTGCCAGCTTAAGTTCTTCGAAGTTAAACGGCTTGGTCACATAGTCGTAAGCTCCCAACTTCATCGCCTGAACTGCCGACTGCACGGTCGCGTACCCGGTCATTACAATGACGATTGCTTCGGGGGCCTGTTGCTTCAGATCACGCAGGAGGTCGAGACCATTGCAACCCGGCAATCGCAGGTCCAGTAACACGACGTCGGGGCTGCTTGCTGCAAATGCCCGGTATGCCTCCTCGCGAGACTCAGCCATCTGCGAATTGAATCCCAGAGTGCGCGCTACCTCCCGGCAGCACTCCCGCACGACCCGTTCATCTTCAACGATCAAAAGGTTTAACAGGTTGGCCGCTACCGCTTGTTCGGAAACCGGAACTTCTGTTGCAATCACTTGGCTCGCCCCTTTACGGCGGAGGCTCTGTGGCACCGCCGTGCGCGCCCAGAATCTCTGAGTGCTACTACCATCATCCCTTTTTGGGAAAAGCTTGCCAGTACACAGGTCACAATCACTTGTGAGCACGGCCGCCCTGATTAAACGTTGCTCGTCCTGAGCCTCTTCCTTTCCGGTCCTCGGGGCTACCCTTGCTGCCGAAGCATTCCCCTGACCGGTCACGGCTGGGCCGTGCACCGCTCCTTTAGGCGCCGCAGCAACTCGCCACTACGCTGCGCTCCTCGTTCAACCTCCCGTACCGAGCGCTTCAGATGACTGTAGGGAGGTAGTTTCCAACCGAGCAGCTGAGCATTCGTCAGCACTCCCGTCATGACATTCGAAAGCTCATGCAACATCTCTGAGCAATCGCCACAACGAAAATGCGAGGGGCACACCTTTTCATCGGCAAGCCCCTCGCTGTCACCGCAGGAGGAGGACCCAATCAGGCACGCTTCACTTTCTTTGGAAATCTCTAACGGCTGCGGCTCGGAAACCTCAGGCTCCGATGCAATCGTCTGAGGTAGTACTGGGAGCTCCGCCGTCTTCGCGTTTCGGCGACCGAACGCCCCCGCCGCATAAACCATTTTGCTTTGCACCCTAGTGTTGTTCGGGTCCATGATGCGCTGCCTCTTCCTTCGATTGTCTGTGCACCGTTACATAAAGCACGCGGCGCACCAAACCGTCTGAGATGGATTTAGGCTTTACTTGGCTGAACTTACGAAAATCACCAAGGCAATTAGCATCGCCTATTCGTGTGACAGTTTCAGTTTGGAACGGCGGTCTGGCGAGGATTGCCGAATGGATTGACGGTACAGGGCTTAGAGGATTCCCACTGAAGGAATGACGCGCCGCGAATTTCCGCGATTGAAACGCGGGACTGCGCTTATGCAAAAAAGAAAGCGGAGGAGGTTTCAGCCTCCTCCGCAGTTCAGAACGACAGTGAATTATTGCTGCTGGGCGCCGGAACTTCCGCTGCCGGCATTTGCGGTCTCCGCCGAGGATCCGCCTCCACTTTGCTGTAGGAGCAAACCGTTGTAGGCGGAAGCCGCTAGCAACCGTCCCTGGAAGTTGATCGCAGCCCTAATGGAGACGCCTGTATCGGTGGAGCGATGCCAACTCTGGCCGCCATCGTTGCTCTCGAAAACGCCATGTGTGTGCTGAGCCGTCGCCAACAATTTCTTAGACGGAGCGTCATACCGCACTACATACACGTTTCGCTCCGGCAGCCCGCCAAGAACATGCTCCCAGGTCACGCCGTTGTCGAGCGAGTGGATCGCACCTTCACGAGTCGCCAGCCACAGAGAGCCGTCGCCCGCTTGCGTCAGGTTGTAGATTCCCGTAACGTACTTAGGAATCGGCAACTGATTCCAGGTCTTGCCCTCGTCGCGCGACATGTAAGCGTGTGTGGGAGCCACCAGTCCAACGCTTCCATCGGCAAAGCTGACAACCGCGACGAACTCGTGCTCTCCTTCCACCCCCGATCCATACCATTTATGGCCTTGATCGGAGCTAACGAAAACTCCATCGGTGGTGGCGGCGTACCACTTGTCACCATCCAGATCGAAAGCCAGAACGCGCGGTGTTTTGTCCAGCGGAATGGGGTGCTCGGTCACCACAGGCTTCTTGGCCGCGACGTGGGTTACGACCTTCTTGCCGTTACGGATCGTTGTCTTGGTGACTGGCTTTGCTTCAGGCTGGGGTTGAGGCACCGGACCGGCAATCATACTGGCCGGCTCCCAGGTTCCACCCACGGAGTTCAGATAGAAGACGCCATGGTTGGTTCCGGCGAACATCACGCCATCGCGGGCCTGCTGCAGGCTCAGGATGTCGCGCTCGTCCAGTCCCTCGTTCGACTGACGCCAGTTGCTACCTCCGTCGTCGGAGACGAAGAAGCCGCCGAGATTCTTGTCGTTAACCACGCCGACATAAATCCGGTTTGGATCTTTATTGTCCGCCACCACGCCACCGATGATCCGGTGGGCGAAACCGCGATTGGAGGTCTCGTAATGAGCGAAGCCATCGTTGCTGGCTAGCACGCCACCGCGATCGGTCGCCACCAGCACATGGTCGGGGTTCACCGGATCGACCAGCACGTCGTTGACGATCACATCGGGATCTGTGACCAGCTTCCAATGATCGCCGCCATCCACGCTCTTCCACAATCCGGCGACTGTGCCGCCGTAAACAATATTCGAGCGTTGCGTATCCTGTTTCATGACGCGGGTGCGGTGCGCGGGCGTCGGCAGCGACATATAAATGCGATGGAAGTACTCGGCCTTGTTCACACTCTTGTACATACCCGAGCAGGCGCTGGCATACACGACGTCCGGGTGCCGGGGATCGACGATAATGCTGAACATGTCGGAGTCAAAGGCGATACCCTTGCTGATGCTGTGCCAATTCTTGCCGCCGTCCTCAGTCTTCCACGGCAGGTGCCAGGTTCCGGCATAGAGAATGTCGGGATTCTGCGGATCGATCGCCAGCGACTCGATGTTCTTGATCTCGGCGTTGTTCTCCGGCGAGATGCGATTCCACGTCGTTCCGCCGTCGTTCGAACGGAACACGCCGTCCAGCGCGCCAATCACCAGCAGGTTCGGATCGCTCGGGGCCATGGCCATCGCACGTACCGACTTGCCGTGCACGCCCGGAAGAGCGCGCCAGGTGTGGCCACTGTCATCGGAGCGGAAGACATCGCCTTCGTCGGCGTTGTACAGACTCCAGGCGGCCACGTAAATCGTCGCCGGATGGACCGGATCGAAGATGATGTGATCCAGCACATAATCGTCGCCGGGCGCCAGGTGGGCGAACAGCGACCAGGACTTGCCACCGTCCTGAGAATTAAACATCTGTCCGGCACTGGTGCCTAACAGAATGCGCTCAGGATTCGACGGATCGTACGCCAGGCTGCGCACGTCGCCGCCCTCCGGACCAATCAATCGCCAGTCCGAAGCCAAGGCTACTGTGCTGAAAAGAACGAGCAGAACGGAACAGAAAACAGCCCATGGGGCAGAAGCTTTAATCTTATGCATGTTCATAAAACAAGAAGGCCCTATCTACACTGCCTATGATAAACCAAGTTGCGCCTCGCTCCCGCCCGTAATGCCGTAACGAACCACCTTTATTAAGTGTGGGGGCGCGGCTCTTCGGGTGCCAGAGACGAGCAGCTTTGCAAGCATTCGAGAATTAATGATGCGGAGCATGCATCGCAGCGTTGCAACCGGTCTATAAAGTGCCGTGCCTCGGTCTTCTCCCCTTGTCATCCTCAGCGGAGTGATTGCGTAAAGCGAACGAACACAGTCGAAGCACCTCTTTGACGGAAGAACCCTTCCGGCGGTAGCGGTTCCTTCGACTGCGCTCAGGGCAAGCTCTTCGACTCCTGTGGCCAACAGCGGCCCCTGCGCCCAGGATGACAACGTGACGTGGGTTAGATACCGAAACAAATTGAGGGCAGCCTTCCGCGGTTCAGTAACGCACACCTGCAGTCGTGCATTTGTCTTCCACTAGCAAGAAAAAACCGGTGAGAGCGTTGGCTCTCACCGGTGGTTAAGTCCGTTAGGACCTGGTTACTGTTGCGGAGCGGCCGCGGGTGCTTCTGCGGCCTTCTTATGGTGGCGCGGAGCAGGAGCCGCGTTCCGAGGCTTCGGATAGGCGTTCTCGCTCGGCTTCACCACGCTCTCATCGACCGGCGTCGTGTTCTGCAGGTCGGCGCAAGCGTTCTCGTCGGCTCCCTGCGGTACCCAGATGATATCGGCTACCTTCTGCTGGCCGGTGCCCTGTCGGACCTCGACGCGGCTCGGGTCGATACCCTGCTGCTGTACCAGGTAGGCCTTCGCGTTCACTGCGCGCTGCGCTGCCAGGTTCATCGGATGACGGTTCTTGCCGCTGCCGACCATCGGTGCCTTCTCGCCATCGGCGTAACCGATGATGACGATCTTGGCATTCGGGTCGGACTTCAGACGGCTAGCTACGTCGTCCAGGATGGCCTTCGCCGTGTTGTCCACACGCCACGGTCTCTTCAGATCCGGGAACTGGATCGAATTGGCCTTGCTGCAAGTCGGCGGTGGCGGCGGTACTTCGACGCCCACGGTGCAAGTACCGGTTCCGCTCAGGTTGCGAGCGTCCGTTGCCGTTACCGTTACAGTGATCGGTCCAGCGCCTGCGCCGGCCGTATCCAGAGTTGCTGTGGTGCCCGTGCCGCTCACGCGTCCTGCGCTTGAGCTGTACGAGTAACCAGTGATCTGAGCGTTGTCGGGGCTGGTGGCCATCGCCGTAATCGTCGACGGGCTACCACCCTGTACCGTGCTCGGGTTAACCGAGCAGCTGACCTGCGGCGGATTCATCGGCTTCGCCTTCACGGTGTAGTTCGCCGCGCAAGTGGCCGATCCACCCTTCTTCTGCTTGGGGTCGGTGATGGTCGCGTTGGCGCTATAGCTGCCAGCGGCCACGCCCGTGGTATCGATCTGGGCCGACTGCTTGTCGGTGGCGTTCAGCTTGCCGCCGTTGGTCGTCCAGGCATAGGTTGTGGTGTGCTTGGGGTTGAAGTTGCTACCCGTAGCGGTCACCGTTACCGGCTCGCCTTCCGTCACTTCGGTTGGCTGGGCAGTACAAGCGGCCGTCGGGACCGGCATGTAGTAGTTGCCCAAGCCGAACACGACGCCGGTGGACAGACGTACGCTGTTCCACTGCGGACTGGTGATCGGAATGCGCTGATAAAAGTTGCTATAGATGTAATCAGCCTGCACTACGCGGATGGAGAAGTGATGCCCAATAGCGTAGTCGAAACCGCCGCCCGCACCCAGCGCGGCATTCCATTGATTGTCGAACGGGAAGTTCTGGTGAATGCCGCCGGCAAAAACATGGACAAACGGCGAGAACGAGTCGGTGTGGTACTTGTACTGCAACCCACCCAGTACGTACTGGATGTTCTCGTTGCTAACACCGAAGTGCTGGCTGAAGTCAGCCATGATGCCAAGGTTGTGGGCCTGTGGCAGGTAATAAACCAGTGATTCGTTCACACCCTCGGTATGGTCCGTGGTCTTGATACCGTCCACGTAGTTACCAGCGGGATGCAACCACGAATAACCAGCGAAAATCTCGGCTTTAGGCTGAATAGTGACCTGGGCCGCGGCAAAGGTGCCCCAAGAACACAACGCCAGCGCAAGCGCGATGATTGTCGCAAAACGACGTGTCGGGACTACTCCTACGCTAGAAGACATTCTTAATCCTCCGGAACTCAGCAGTACCGTAAGCAAAGTGGCTTAGCTCGGTTCAATCTAGATTTTTAATGGTACAAGTGCAGGGAAACATCCTGCTTTCAACAGCACGTCATTGTACCGCAACGGTCAAGATTAACAAAACTTTCACGTTTAGGCCTTAGGTTCGTATCTTGTGCTGTTTACTGACCTTGTACGCTCGGGATGATCTCCGGTCCACCCTCCGGCTCACGATGACGCCGAGCGTCGAAGAGGTGTCGGAAGTCAATTGTAGACTACCAGGGCGCACTTTCCCACTATCTTCCGGAATAAAGGTAACCCCAAGGCGGAATTGGGGCCGTGATATCGCCCTAACCGGCCAGCCTGAGCAATCGGTCCATTGGTCCGGCGCGAACCCGGCCGCCGCATATTGCGGCACGAAAACGGCATCAAACCCCGGCTCGAACGAATACTCTAGTGCCATCTTCGGAAAATCGGATCCCTGCCGGCGGCACTTTTGTCCGGAAGTGGTACCTTATGGAAAGCTCTCCGACGGACATCGCTCCCGCTCCGGTCCCGCCAGAGTTGCTGAATGCGAACGCCAACCAGCCCGAATTCGCATCTAAACCGCTGATCACCGAAATCTAAACGAGCGGGTTTTGGTCGCACCCATATCGCGCGAGACGGTCCCCCATGACGCAAGAGAAAGTTCTGATTGTTGAGGATGAAGAAAACGAAAGGACCGGTCTGGCTGAACTGGTTCGAGCCTGGGGTTATGAGGCTGAAACCGCCAGCGACGGCGTCGAAGGACTGCAAGCAGTTGAGGTCTGGAATCCCGGCATCGTCATCACCGATCTGCGTATGCCTCGCATGGATGGCATGCAGTTGTTGGAACACATAGCGGCCCAGCCGCAACAAGTCGCGGTTATCCTTCTGACAGCACAGGGCAGTGTCGATTCCGCCGTGTTGGCCATGAAGGGCGGCGCATTCGACTTCATCGAAAAGCCGGTCAATCCCACCCGGTTGCGAAACATCCTGCAGAATGCCTCGCGCCTCCGCGGCACGGAACGCGAGTTGGAAGCCAACCGCCGCAAGCTCCGCGATATCGGAGTGCTTGGCGCCCTGGTCGGCCCCTCCAAGCGCATGCAGGAGGTCTTTCGCCTCATTGAGATGGTTGCGCCCAGCACTGCTTCGGTCCTGATCACGGGAGAAAGCGGCACCGGCAAGGAACTGGTAGCGCGCACGGTTCATTCGATGAGCCCAAGAAAAACGAAACCCTTCGTCGCTATCAATTGCGCCGCAATTCCCGAGACGCTGATTGAAAGCGAAATCTTCGGCCACGAAAAGGGCGCATTCACGGGAGCGCTGGAACGACGCATCGGTTGCTTCGAATTGGCTGAGGGTGGCACGCTGTTGCTCGACGAGATCGGCGAGATGCCGATTGCCACGCAGGCGAAATTGTTGCGCGTTTTGGAAGACCGCAAGCTCCGCCGGCTTGGCAGTAAGAGCGAGACCTCGGTCGACGTCCGCGTCCTGGCGGCGACCAACAAGGAACCGGAAGACGCCGTGGCCAAAGGCCACTTGCGCAACGATCTTTTCTATCGGCTTAACGTGTTTAACATCCAGCTTCCCCCGCTGCGCGAGCACAAGGAAGATCTGATCGCGCTGGCGGAAGCGATTCTGGCCGACATGAACGAAAAGCACAGCCGCACCGTCGCCGGCATGAGCGAACAGGTGACCAATGCATTCCAGGCTTACGCGTGGCCGGGCAATGTTCGCGAATTACGCAACACTTTAGAGCGTGCAGTGATCGTGTGCGACGGTGCTGCCGTCGAGATGAAGCACCTGCCGCCGGGCTTCGGCCAGGTGGTTCCGCGTGCCCCGGTGCAGGAGGCCAATGCCGTGCGCCTGGGAGTCGGCACGACCGTGGATGAAGCCGAGCGTCTGTTGATCCTGAAAACTCTGGAAGCGACAAACAACAACAAGACGCGCGCCGCCGAGATCCTGGGCATCAGCCTGAAGACACTGCATAACAAACTGAAGGAATATGGCGCGCAAGGCGCAAGCGAAGCCGCCGAAGCAGCAAGCTAGAGAAGCTCTTGGCCATCAGTTAGTCGACCACCTCTAGCGAAGAGCGAGCGGCGAAAAGCGAACAGCGGTCACTTGCAATTGCGGACTCCGCCACTCTGCCTGTAGAATCAACTTGCCTCTTGATCGGTGAGTTCCAACTCGCTTCCTCAAGTGCCGAAGTGGCGGAATTGGCAGACGCGCATGGTTCAGGTCCATGTACTCGCAAGGGTGTGGGGGTTCGAGTCCCTTCTTCGGCACCATCTCAAATTCATCAGGTTTGCCCAGGATTCCGGCTGCCGCATTCAGACGCCTGCAAGCAGGGTGGCTGGGGTGCGAGGCTCGCGGTACAATTTCCAACCGAATGACAAGCGTCGCGAAAGTTGACCTCTACAACAACGCATACGGTCATTATGGTGAGGAGGTTTATCGCCAGGTTCGTCTGGAGACGTACGGCGAAGATCTTGGCCAGACCAGCTGGGCGACGACGCAGGAGTCGAACCAGATTCCGCAGCTGCTGGGCCTAACGGCGAACTCTTATGTCTTCGAGGTGGGATGCGGATCGGGGCGCTACGCGCTGAAAGTCGCCGACATGGTCGGCTGTCGCATCCTGGGCGTAGACATCAACAGTGCCGCCATCAACACCGCCAACCAACTGGCCGCTTCGCGCAACATGAATCGCGTGCGATTTGAAGCTTGCGATGTCTCGCAAAAACTTCCCTTCCCCGACGCAATCTACGACGCCATCTTCTCCAACGACGTGTTGTGCCATATTCCCGGACGCACGACACTGTTGGCCGAACTGTTTCGCGTGCTAAAGCCGGGCGGGCGGCTGCTGTTCAGCGATGCTCTTATCATCGGAGGCACCGTCACACACCTCGAAATCGCCACTCGGAGTTCGATCGGTTACTACTTGTTTAGTCCGCCAGGGGAGAACGAACGGATCCTGGAGCAGGTGGGGTTTCAGATGCTCAGCGTTACCGATACAACGGAGAACGCGGCTGTAATCGCCCAGCGCTGGCATGACGCCCGCGCTAAGCGCGAAGAAGCTCTACGCTCGATGGAAAGTCCAGAAACATTCGAAGGCGTGCAGCGCTTTCTTGCCTGCGTCCACGAGCTCACCAGCGAAAAACGACTGCTGCGCCGGCTCTATGTCGCTCAGAAGCCCGATTAGCCGGCTCTGCCATTTGCGATCGTATCAAGAGTCAAACGCCTATCCTGTAAGGCGTACTATCTCGCTGTCCCTTGCTGCATTCGAATCTCTTTGATCCGTGCGACATCTGCCCGCATGGTCGTCAGTCGAGCGCGGCTAGCCTCGGAACATTCGGCCACGGATTGCAGGCTGCGCATCCACTCCGTCAAGTTCATCCTTTCGCGAAAGCCCGCAAGGTACGGCTGAATTTGGGAGTACTGGAAATACATCTCCTGACAGTGTCGCAAACCAATGCCTCCGCAAGCGCTCCGGGAATCACAAAGGCCGCTACCATTTCCCAATACCCATACACCTGAAGAATGAATCCCGACTGCTGATTGCCCAGCGCCCACCTGCGCCACGAGATCGTCTGCCGACAAAGGCATGAACGCCCGCCGATAAACCCACGTGCCTGGCGCATCACGGCCTCCCGGCGCAACTCATAAAGCTTCAGGATTAGCTCGGCGTGTTGGATCTACTGTGAAGCGGAAGTACTCGACGAAGACAGTTGCACGTAACATTTCCTCCGCTACAGCGTTTCCTCGATCATTTGCGCCGATACATCCACCACAAGGGGGATTCCGCGGCGAGATAGTACCGTTGTTTCAGTCCAGGCTCGTAAGCTCTGTAAAAATCTAAAAAATAGTAGGTGTCGAGTGCTGGCCGTTTTGGAACCATCACAATGTCGGCGTTTCCGAAAAAACGGTCATCCGAAGGCCGGTGATCATCGTCGATATTGAAATGGTAGGTCGGGGACTCAATGCCTGCCCGCGCCGGTCGCCGCTGTAGCGCGTAAGAAAACGGGTTCGTCATGTCGATTGTAATTACGGTTTCATCGGGCCGAGTTTGGCTTTGGAGTAGCGCCACGCCATCGTTCACGTAGTTGACGAAAAACGTGCCGTTGCTTTGGGGCGTGCTGCTGAAGTCGTACAGGAGCAGCGGTCTGAGGTCAGGCGATGTGAACTGAGCCGCTTGGGTCCCATTACGCACTTTCTCTTTGCTCCACACCCCGTAAGATATACCGACGATATCCGACATGAACTGGGGGAAAAACAACAACACTCCCAGCCCAAGCGCCACTGCAAAAAGCGGGCGGGAGGATCGAGTTGGCGTAGCGGTCAGGGGGAGCTGTTGCCACAAGATTTCATTGATAACCAGCACTGCGAAAACCGCGCATAAAGGAAAACCTCCCTGTTGTGCATTGGTTGACATCAGCCCGATGTCGGCTAGAAGAATGAGTGCTCCAGCACCAACCAGCCTCAGACCCCTCCACCGTGGTATCCAGTTGCCGGAAAGCGATGTGGCGGCGAAGACAAAAACCATCATGAGCAGCAAAGTCGGCCAATGTGGCGACGCCTTTGAGATCACGGTCTGAGCTTCCAAGGCTCCCGCTCTCGAGGCCCCAGCCATTCGCAAGTCGCCCAAAGCCGCAACCACGTCGAAGCGTAAATACCCAAGAATGCTGATTGAAACGAGCGAGAAGCCCACCACGACTGCGATAAGGCGTCGCAGGACCAGACGCCCGAGGAGCAGCGCGAGAACTCCGATCAGAACGATCCCCACAAAAAAATAGCTGGCCTTAAGAAAGAGCGTCAGGCCGAGCGCTGCGCCGGTTGAGAAACCACCAATCCATCCCTCTTTACTGCTTTCCTGAGAGCTGTGAACCCGCCCCACGCATTCCAATAGGATTAACCCGAGCAAAGCGTAACCATATCGGTTGTACGCCATGGCGTGGCTGGGCCAGAAGGGAGTGATTCCCAATGGATAAGGTGCTGCCACTAACGCCGCCAGAAACCAGCCCAGCAATATTCTCGGAATGGATGCCAGGCGGTCCTTGCCCAGGAAAAAACACCACGTCCCAACAACCAGGGCCATTATTGCGTTAGCGTAACCAATGCCATCAACCGAATATCTCGAGACCGTCAGGCCGAGACCCTCGACTAGAAACCAGACAGGACCCCACCCACTTACGAAATCCAGATGGGGACGTTGACCGTTGATGACGCGCCATCCCGCATCCAATGGAACGAAGATGTCGTGCCCGAAGACCCGGGTAGGAACTGCACCGACGAAGGCCGTCGCTGCACAAAGAAAGACTAGTCCCGCAAAAAAGACAACTCGAAGACGTGACCCCGACAGACCGTTATAGTTTCCCCACGCTGCCTGGACCCGATCCATGTAAATTTCGGTTCCCAATGTTCTTGAGTCTTGCGAAGCAGCTGAATTGTCCATAGACGCGACTCAAATTCCAAACTGACCCGCCGCAACGTGTCGTAGCATTGTGGCCGGTCGTCTCTCGATGGTTATAAGGCTTTGCTTCAGCGTCTTCCTCCCCAACTCCGCCCGCCACCGCCTCGGTCACCCCATCCGGAACGATCAGCCTGCGAATAGCGCTGGCTTTCGGTCGCGCCACGTTGTCGTGATTGCGCTTCCTGGTTTAAGTCGCTTGTCGATCCCATTGACTTGGGTTGCGCAGAGTAATTGCCTGACGTTGAGGTCGGATGTTGCTGGCTGTAAGTCTGCGACTTCTGCTGGACCTGCTGCTGCGTCGGCTTGTTCACATCGTTCCAGCTGCCGTTGTCATACTTCTGCCAGCCTGAACCGGTGTTCTTGTACACATTCCCGTCGTGTCCGGCATACATGTCGCCGTTGGAGGTCTTACCTGCCGCGGTGTTGCCATAGGCTGTGCTGGTCGCCGCGCCTTTTCCGCCTTGCGAGGTCTGCACCGTTCCAACAGACCCATACGCGTTCGAGGCGTGCTGGGTGTAAGCCGTATTGCCGTTCTTGCTGACCACCGACTGACCCCACGATCCGTAAGCATTTCCGCCTTGCCTGGTTGCGCCAGAAGCGCCTGTGTAAGGGTTGTAGGCTTCGCCGGCCGCGCGATAACCGTACGCATTAGAAGCAGACGCGCCCCGGGCATAAGTCCCGGTGTTCGGGTTGTAAGACGTTCCCCAGTGCGCGCTGCCGTACGGACCGTAAGCTGCGCCGCCGTATCCGTAGGCTCCCGTGTACGAGTTATAGGTGTGATATCCGTAGGTGGAAGCGTAGGGGTAGTAGTAGCCGTGATAAATGTAGGGCGGATAGTAATACCCGGTGCCGCTGCACACGATCGCCCCCACCGTAGCGCCCATGATGAACGCCCCCATGTATCCCGCGGTGTAGCTTGCCTGGACGTAGCCCGACGAGGCTGGAACCTGGGTCACGTACGTGACGTTATACACGGGCGAGCTCGGCGGGATGGTGTAGATCACTTGCGGCACGGTCTGCGCGACCTGCCATGGGCCCTGAGGAGTCGACGAAACAAACCACACCCCCTGGTAGCACAGGTAATACTGCGGACCCACCTGAACAATCTTGTTAGGTGTGTTGGTGGCATACAGCATCGTCGTGCCGGGTATCGGCACAAACTGAGGCGCGCCAACGTAGGACACCTTCACTTCCTGGGCGGCCTGCGCCGCATTCACCGTGACCGTCGTGGGTATCTGCGCTATCAGCACGGCGTCCTCCGCTTCCGGTGTTCCGGGCACGGACGCCAGCACGCGTCCCGCAGGACTGCTCGGCGGAATTTTGGCGAAATCCGGAGGCAGGCTGTAGGTCGCGAACGTCCATGGCCCGCGCAGTGGAGTCGTGGACGTGAACCAGCGTCCCGACGTGAGGTAATAGAAAGCTCCGGTCGGCCCGTACTTGAACACCGGGCTATCTGTATTGGAACCGTACGACAACTGCGTACCGGCAATCGCTGCCCACTCCGGACGGCCTTTGAAGACGACGATCTCGGCTGGAGTCGCGCTGTAGTACACCATGGGCGCGGTAGCAACGCTGCCCGCCGGCGCGGGGATAAACGGCTTCAGATCCGAGAAGTTTTCATTCGCTGGAACCTTCGACATCTGCTTGGGCAGTTGAGAAGTCGGGGTCCAAGTACCTTGCAGGTTGTTGGACGTGACCCAACCTTTGCCGGTAAATAAGTAATACGTGGAATTCGACGGATCGAGGAACAATGGCCAGTTGGCATTCACCACGAACTGCAAATTCGATCCGGCAATCGGCGCCATCGTAGCCGGGCCGTTGACCAGCAAAAGGATCGCGGGCCGCAAGCTGATGATGATTTCTGGCGGGTCGTTCTTTACCGGAGCGACCGGCGGAGCTTTGGACTTCTTCACGCTTGCCGCCAGGCGTTCGAGGGAAATGTTCATCGTAGCCGACGGGTTCAGGAACGTCTTCATCAGCTGTTCCATCTGCGCTGTCGTGGCTGGGTCAAGCGAAGGAAAGCTGATGCTTGTCACCTGAGGATTACTGAGCAGCACGGTGTGATCGTCCATATTCACCTCGGACGCCAGCTTCACCGTAACCACACCCACATGGCTTTGGCCGCCCGTTGGCGTGACCGTGAAGGCCATGCGCGCGTCGACCTCCTGGAAATTTTTCCAGTCGTCAATCTGCGGCTGATAGAGAATCAGCTTTCCGCCTGGTTTCGTGATCTGCCGGGGCCATCCTGGATCTTGCGCAAAGGCAATTGCGGTCAGAAGAAAAAATACCAGCACGATCGATATCGGGTGTTTGCACTTGAATGCGGCGGAGAGTCGATTCTGAACCTGCATAATCCACGCTTCCTTGAGGCAACACTTCTGCCGATGTTCTAACTTCAGCGGAGCAAGAACGCACCAGGCATCCGCACAAAAAATTTTGGAGGAGAAACGGGGAAACAATATCACGCCGGACTTAGGGACGTCCTCTTCTGTTTCTGAAACACTTTGCACCGGCAGGTGCTATGAAGCGAATGATGTTGGAGAACAAAGTGGTTACCCTTACCCTCCGCCTATGGTGATTAAGGTTGGACCACTAGGGTGTACTTCCTATTGTGAGTACCTGATTAAGGCCGCATAGTTCCGTTACCGTCGCAAAACAACTTCACGCAAGCTGCGACTCGCGGAACCTCCGCCCCCGAGAGCTTCATGAAACTTGCCCTGCTGTTAGCTGTGTGCCTTGCCACGTGCTTTGCCGCCGCCCAAAATCTTAGTGGGCTCCCCGTGCCCCCACCGGGCGCGACCGTCTTCAACCAGATCGAGCAAATGTCCGGCTGGAATTCCTGCAATGCGCCTAGTTGCGCCGGCGGAGACGGCGGCGGAACATACTGGATGGCGCAGAACCAGACTCAACCTTCCCTTTCCGGCGCCAGCGCCGAAATTTATAACTCTGGCGCATGGGACGACGCTCTCTGGTGGAATAAGCTGGGAGCCAATGACAACGCGACCAATATGCTGTGGGATTTTTACGTGCAGCTCGACAGCGATGCCGGCACCGGCGCTCAGAGCCTGGAGTATGACTCCTTCCAATTCGTAGGCGGGTACAACTACATGGTCGGCAGCCAGTGCAATATCGCCGCTGGTGTGTGGGACGTATGGGATGAACTCCATGGACACTGGATCCACACCACCATCGCCTGCCATGGCTTCCCTGCCGGCACCTGGCATCACATCCAGTGGTACGTAACCACCAACCACAGCAATCACACTTATCATTATGTGACCCTGGTGGTCGATGGCATACCCCATGCCGTGAACCAGACGTATACCGCGAAAGACCTGAACTGGGGCGACAACATCGGCGTGCAGTATCAGTTGGACGTCAACGCCACCGGTCACGGCTATCACGAATGGTTCGATCAGGTGAAGTTCACCATCTGGTAAGAGCTGCGTAACCGTTTCAGCACAAGGCCGCCTTCTGGCGGCCTCCGCTATTTGGCTGAATCCCGTTGGTTTATTTCTGAGATTGTCATCACGAACGCAACGGGTCTTCTTGCCGGCGACAATACGTTCCGCGGGAAATTCCGACCGAGGAGGGACGAAACTTCCTCAGCCCAGTGCGGAAGGCCGGGTAGGTCATTGCCCAAGAGGACACGAGCCCTTCCGGGGTGACACCGTCGCCCTTCGCGCTGCCACGCTCCGCGAAAACCGCCTTCCGACTATGCTAGGATTCACGCGAGCCCGGCATGACCTCATCCGTTCCAGCCGTAAATTCTGAACAACTGAACCCCTCACGAAACGGCGACCTGTTCGCACGGCGCATGTTCCGTGTTCTGGCTTGCGTCGCGTTGGTGTATGCGTTCTGCGCCGGACTGCGAACGGTCCAGGATTTTGATCTGGGATGGCAGATGGCGGCGGCTCGCTGGATGGTCGCCCACCATCAGGTGCCAAAAGTCGATGTACTTTCCTACACCGTGGCGGGGCAACCGTGGCTGTACGCCGCAGGCTCGGAGCTCATCTTCCTCTTCGCCTATAGACTGGGGGGCTTCGCGCTGATCTCCTGGATGGGCGCGGCCGCCTGCGTGGCCACCGTCGCGTTGCTCTTGCGCAAAGGTACTGCGGCTTCGGCAGCAATTGCGATTCTTGCCGTACCCCTGATCGCCGCTCGTACGACACCCCGCGCCGATATGTTTACCATCGTGCTCTTCGCCGCATTCCTCTCGTTGCTGTGGGAGAACTATCAGACCGGCAAGGCGCGTATGTGGCTGTTGCCGGTCCTCATGGCGGCCTGGGTGAACCTTCACTTCGGCTTTGTCTCGGGCCTGGGTCTGGTCGCAGCTTATGTTCTGGCGGAACTGCTCGAAACCTTATTCGGTGTCGAGCGGCGACGTGCTGCGCTACAACGCTTGCAGCGGGACTGGATCTGGCTGGTGTGCACGCCCCTGGCTACCTTGCTCAGTCCGTTCGGCTGGCGCGTCTACCAGGTTGTCGCCCTGCAGCAGAAAATCAACGGACAGGAGCAATTGTGGATCAGCGAATGGGCACCCGTGCCGGTGAATTGGGCGAACCTCAGCCGCGCTATCCTGCTGCGACAGACCGGCGGCGCCATTTATCTCATGCTGGCGCTTGCGTTGATTGCCTGCGGAGTAGCCTTCTTCCGGGGTCAATGGGCGGCAGCAATCCTGCTGCTCGGCTCGACCTATCCGGCGGTACATGCGGTTCGCATGGGAGCGGTATTCGCCTGCGTGGTGGTAGTCGTCGGCGGTCCGCAATGGTCAGCACTGTTGTCGAGCGCGTCCCGAAGAATTCGCCAGCCGCTCCGGCTACAAACGATCGCGGGAGTAGCGGTCGCCTGCCTGGTCGCATTGGCCGCTCTGCGCTGTTTCGACCTGGTCACCAACCGTCACTACTACGCTTCCGGTGACGAAGCCACATTCGGAGCTGGCTTGTGCTCCTGGTTCCCCACTCGAGCCGCTGAATTCATTCGCAAACACGATCTGCCGCGAGAAGTGCTCAACACATACGCCGCCGGCGGCTATTTGACTTGGACTCTCGGTCCTGAACGCCCTGTCTACATCGACGGTCGCGACAACCTATATGGGCCTGACATGCTGGGCCGGCACAGTCAGCTGATGTTCAGCCCGCCCGACTCGGCTGCGTGGCAGAAAGAGATCAGTCGCTACAACATCAACACCGTCGTGATCGCGCTGGCCCGCTACGACGGTCTGCCGTCTTCTTTACTGCGCGACCTGTGCAGCAGTTCGATGTGGCACCCCGTGTACCTCGACGAACGCTCCGCAGTCTTTGTCCGTCAAACGCCGGAGAATGCCGCGCTGATTCAGCAACTGAGTGTGAACTGCGCTACGGTGCCCTTGCCCGCGTCGCCCGATCGTAACAGTGGCACGGCCTTCAACCTTTGGTCCAACACCGGAATCACGCTTGCCACGTTGGAGCGCAACGCCGAGGCGCAGACCGCATTTCAGAAGGCTCTGGCCATCGATTCCGACGCGGCGTTCTTACATCGCCACTATGCCGACCTGCTGTTCGCCATGGGCAAGATGGATGAATCGGAGCAAGAATATCTCACCGCAATCAAGCTGGAGCCGAGCGCCGACACCTGGGGTGCGCTGGCGCGCACCTACATGAATCGCGGTCGTATGCTGGCGGCTGCTGATGCGATGGAGCACGAAGCCGAGTTTTCAATCCGGCCCTACCTCACATGGAATGACCTGGGATATCTCTACCTGCAACTGAATCAGCCGGACAACGCCTTGAGGGCCTTCGACAAAGCGGCAGCCAGCACGCCTAAAGCCTTGAAAGCGGCGGACAACGGCTTCTTCGAATTCAAGGTAGCTCAGGGTCAGTCAGCTGCGTCGGATGCGCTGGGCGATCCGGAACGCGCTATCACCTTCCAGGAACAGGCTGCGAATCTTGAGCCCAACGTTCCTGCGCCCTGGCGGCGCCTGGCAAAGATGTACGAACGGGCCGGACGCATCGATGACGCGAACCGCGCCCGTCAACACGCAGCCGAGGTGGAAAAGCAGAACTCCCACTGAGGCAGCCGGTCGCCCCAATTCCGAGGCTTCTCAAGCAAAGGCGGTATGACTGTGTCCGGCAATCGGCGCGTACTGAATCGCCAACAGCGTTTCATCGTCGAAGCGCTCCCGCTGGCCGCGGAAGCTGTTGAGGTGACTCTTGCACGCATCGATCAGCTGTACCGGACATCCTGAACAGTATCCATCGATCACCGACCGCAAACGATCAACGCCATATTCTTCGCCGTCGTCGTTCTCCGCCTCCGAGATTCCATCCGTATAAAGCACCAGCGTTTCTCCCGGCTGCAGCTTGTGTCTTGCCGCTACGAACCGCTGGCCATCGAACATTCCCAACGGCTGACTCGTGCTCTCGAACATGGTGATGCCCAACGAGTGACCAAGCAGCACGGGCAGATGCCCGGCGTTGACGATCTCGATATCGCCTCCCAACGTGGCCTTACCGCAGACCAGCGTAGCGTACTGATTCGGCAAAGCGCTTTGACGGAACAGCTGGTTGGCCCGGCCCATGAGCTCTTCGGTGTGCAGGCCAATCGGAATCAGCGAACGAAAGATCGCTCGTAAGTTCGACGACAGCATCGCCGCCGCCACACCCTTTCCCGAAACATCGGCCATCACGAAATATAGATCGCCATCGTTGCCGTGAATGACGTCGCAGTAATCGCCACTCACCACCCCGGCAGGCTGGTAGTGATACGAAATGTCCCATCCCTGGACCGCAAGATCGCTCGGCGGCAGCAGGCCTTTCTGAATTTGCGCTGCCAGCTCAAGGTCGTATTCCAGGGCGCGCTGCTGTTTGGGCGTCAGGCAGTCCAGACAAACGCGGGCCAAAGGATTCTCGCGCAACCGCTCGTCTTCCACCGTGCCCAGGCATATCTCGCATACCCCAAACGAACCGTGATCGATGCGTTCGAGCGCGCTGTCCACCTCCTCCAGCAGACGGACCACGTGGTCACTGTCGCTCTGTCCCAGAACTTCCGTCAGCCGGGTGCGTCCCGCCAGCAGCTGGTCCCGGACGCTGGAAACGTAGGTCGTATCTCCGATCGCCATAGCTAACCACCTTATAGACTTTAGAGGGTTATTCAAGATAGCAGGATGCAGTCTTTTTGTTGCAAACTGAATGCCGATTCAGCCGCATCCGCCCGTCTGAGAACACTATAGGACCTAGTCTAATCGGATGGCTGCCCGCGGCTTGCGGTTAAAGTGTTTTTTTGCGGCAGAGGGGCCGAGAACACTGAGAAGAAGCGGCGAATTGTCATCCTGAGCGACAGTGAGGAGGCGCAGCTCGACGAACGCAGTCGAAGGATCTGCGGTTCGCTTGCGGTTGCAGGATGCTGACGCTACTTCAGCAGCGCTTCCACCACCGCGTAAGTCTCGGCCAGCGCCGCATCCAGCGCCGCCGGGTCCTTCCCTCCGGCCTCAGCCATGTCGGGCCTTCCGCCGCCGGAGCCGCCCACCTTCTTCGCGACCTCGGCGATAATCTTGCCCGCCTGCACGCGTGACGTCAGGTCCTTGGTGACGCCAACGATCAACGCGACCTTGCCGTCAGCGACCGATCCCATCACCACCACGCCCGAGCCCAGCTTGTTACGCAGGTTGTCGACCAGCGTGCGCAGCTGCGTGCGCTCCAGATTGTCGGCACGTGTAGCCAGGACCTTTACGCCTTTGACTTCGCGCACATTCTCCGTCGCCGACGACACCGACGACGAAGCCGACTTCATGCGCACCTGCTCCAGCTCCTTGCGCAGCTTCTTCAGCTCTTCCTCGCGACGTTCGCAGCTCGCGCTTCAGCGCCTCGGCAGGAGATGTCGTCATCGCCGCGCACCAAGGTCGCGACCACGTTCTCCGAGCTGATGATCTTTCTGGAATTCGCGCAGCGAGCCTTCGCCGGTCACGGCTTCCAGCCGCCGCACGCCGCTGGAGACGCTTCCCTCTTTCAGTATCTTGATCAGCCCGATCTCGCCGGTCGCGCCGGTGTGCGTGCCGCCGCACAGCTCGGTGGAGAAGTCGCCGATGCGGATGACCCGCACACGGTCGCCGTACTTTTCGCCGAAGAGCGCCATCGCCTTGTACTCGTTGACGGCGACATCGATGGGCACGTCCTCGATGACCTCGACGCGTGTCGTTGCGCAGCACCTCTTTGTTGGCGAGGTCTTCGATGTCCTGCAGCTGCTCGTCGTCGACGCCGGCAAAGTGCGAGAAGTCGAAGCGCAGGTGGCCGGGATCGACCAGCGAGCCCGCCTGCTTCACGTGCGTGCCCAGCACATTGCGCAGCGCGGCGTGCAGCAGGTGCGTGCCGGTATGGTTGCGCATGGTCGCGTTGCGGACGTCGGCATTGACCATCGCGTCGACTTTGTCGCCAACATGAATCGGCTGCTTGGCGACGACGCGATGCGCGCGCACGCCCTGCACGGGATAGGTCACGCCCTCGACCTCGGCGACGATGGTGTTGTGGTCGTCGGAGTAGAGCCAGCCAACGTCGCCAACCTGTCCGCCGGCATCGGCGTAGAAAGAGGTGTGGTCGAGCACGATCTCGCCGCGCTCGCCGGGCTTCAGCTCCTGCACGCCGACGTCCGGTGCCGTCGTGCGACTTTGACGATGGCGAGAACTTCGCGCTGCCGGTGGTGAGCGTCTTGTGATAGCCTTCGAAGACCGTCGGCGGAAGTGACTGATATGCGGGACTGGCAGATTTCTTCGAGCCGCCTTTCCATGAAGCCTGCGCGCGCTTGCGCTGCTCTTCCATAGCGGCGTCAAAGCCGGCGGAACCGAAAAATATTCCAGCGTCGCGGCAGCGTCTTCGATGAAATCACGGGGCAGCCCGAACGTGTCATACAGGCGAAACGCACTCTCGCCTGGATAGTTGCACCTTTCCATCGCTGTGAGCGCGTTCACGGCAGCCTCAAGGTCCTTCACCCGGCGACGCCAAAATTTCCCCTCTGGAGAGGCTGAACTTCTTAAGGCGTCCTTCCTCATCCTTCGACGTCATAGCTGCGGCGTCGGGGAGCGCTGTAAGCTCTGCAAGCACGGTTTCCATCAGGTCGCTCTCTAGGAATTTCAGGCCCTCGCTAAGCGTATGCGCAAACCGCGTCTCTTCGCCCTTGATCATCTCCGCAACACGATCCGCGTTATCGATCAATTCCGGATACGCATCCCTCATTATCTCGGACGGCGAGCACCATCTCGAACAAAAACGGCTTCTCCTGTCCGAGCAATCTTCCATGGCGAATCGCGCGGCGGATGATCTTGCGCAGCACGTAGCCGCGGCCGTCGTTCGCAGGCAGCACGCCATCGGAGATGAGGAACGTCGACGCGCGCGCGTGGTCGGCGATGACGCGCAGCGAGGCCGCCTGCTTGTGGCTCTGCTCGACGTCTTCCTTCTTCTTTTCCTGCTCGACCTTCACGCCCGTAAGCTCGGCCGCGCGCTTGATCAGCGGGATGAACAAGTCGGTGTCGTAGTTCGAGATCACGCCCTGCATCACGGCGGTCACGCGTTCCAGGCCGGCGCCAGTATCGACTGCCGGCTTCGGCAACGGACGCATCTCGCCGTCGGGCTGGCGGTCGAACTGCATGAAGACCAGGTTCCATATCTCGACGTAGCGCCCGCACTCGCAGCCGAACTCGCAATCGGTGTGCCCGGCATCGCTGGCCTCGGGGCCCATGTCGTAGTGCAGCTCGCTGCAGGGGCCGCAGGGGCCGGTGTCGCCCATCTGCCAGAAGTTGTCCTTCATGCCCATCTCGTAAATGCGCTCTTTGGGGACACCGTCTTTTTCCAGGGTCGCGCGCCAGAGGTCGTAGGCTTCCGTGTCGCGGGCGATGCCCTGCTCGCCCTTGAAGATCGTTGCGTATAGCTTGTTCTTGTCGAGGCCGAACCATTCGGGCGAGGTGCACAGCTCCCACGCGTAGGCGATGGCGTCCTTCTTGAAGTAGTCGCCGAAGCTGAAATTGCCCAGCATCTCGAAAAACGTGTGGTGACGGTTGGTGAAGCCCACGTTCTCCAGGTCGTTGTGCTTGCCGCCGGCGCGCACGCACTTCTGCGACGAGGTGGCGCGGTTGTAGTCGCGCTTCTCGATGCCGAGGAAGACATCCTTGAACTGGTTCATGCCGGCGTTGGTGAACAGCAGCGTCGGATCGTTGGCCGGAACGAGCGAGGACGAGTGGACAATCTTGTGTCCATGCTGCTCAAAATAGCGCAAAAACGTGGAGCGAACTTCGGAGCCTGAGAGATGACGGGGCATGAGAATAGATTAGCAGGGGATAAGGGGATAGGGGCTCGTGACTACGTTCGGCCTTTAGCTGTGAGCCATGAGCTGTGGGCTATGGGCTAAACCTTCCTCCCCGCTTATGAATTGTCATCCTGAGCGGAGGCGGCATGCTTTTGGCCGCCGGAGTCGAGGGACCCCTACAGGCGGAAGAACCTTTCCGGTATAGAGGTTTTTCGACTGCGTTCGATCGCTCCCGCGCCCGCACCCCACTCACGATGACACTGCGGGGTGATATGCACCGTCGCGCATCATTGGCCAGATTGCTTCGGCGCAGCGGATAATGTGGAGCGTCGCTGCATCACGGCGGCGACCGATATCCGCCCCGGGAGGCCCATCATGCTGCAACCTAAATCCGGCTGCTTGAACTTGACCCGCCGTCTCATGGGGGTTTGCTTTGCCCTCGTAGCCGCGTCCTTCTTCCTTGCCAGCACGTCTCATCCCGCTCAATGCCAGAGCTTCAGCGTCATTCACAACTTCACCGGCAACGACGGTAGCAGCCCTTACGCAGGGCCGACCCTCGACCGCAACGGCCATGTTTATGGAACGACTTACGCCGGCGGATCGCAGGGCGCCGGCAGCGTCTACAAACTTTCCTTACACGGCTCATCCTGGCTGCTGAGCCCGCTGTACAGCTTCAGTGGCGAAGCGGACGGCGCAGGGCCCGGCTTCGGCGCGCTGGCCATTGGCCCCGACGGGACGCTGTTCGGCACCACTGAGGGCGGAGGAATCTTCGGCGTGGCCTTCAATCTCGGACCTCGCCCGACAGCCTGCGCGAGCCTCCTCTGTCCCTGGATCGACAATGTGATTCACACCTTCGGTCGTAGCGGAGACGGCTCGCAACCGGTGAACGGGGTGGTGTTCGATTCCGCCGGCAATCTCTACGGGACCCTGAATATTGGCGGCGCTGGAAACAATGGCGCGGTTTTCGAGATGACCAAGTCTGGGCAGACGTGGAACGAGAGCCTGCTCTACAGCTTCACGGGAGGCAATGATGGCGGCACTCCGGTGGCCAGTGTGTCGCTCGATGCCGCGGGCAATCTCTACGGCACAACGTCGTTCGGAGGAGCTAACGGCGTCGGCGTGGTGTACAAGCTGACGCGCTCGGGCTCGAGTTGGACGGAGACCGTGCTGTACACCTTTCAAGGTGGGAACGACGGCCAGCATCCGGTGGCTGGCGTGACCGTGGACCAGGCCGGCAATCTTTACGGGGCAACATTCCTCGGCGGCGCGAATAACGGAGGCACGCTATACAAGCTGTCTCCGTCCGGCGGCAGCTATACGTTTACGCTGCTCTACAGCTTCCCCGGCTTCGGTGGCCCCTACAGCACTCTGACTCTCGCCAATGGAACCCTGTACGGGGCGACCAATCGTGACGGCACATTCAACGATGGCTCGGTGTTCAAACTTACACCGAATGGCAGCGGCTGGACCTTCACGGATTTGTACGACTTCACCGGTTCGAACGACGGCAATGTTCCGTACGGCGGAGTAGCCGTCGATGCGGAAGGCGACGTGTTCGGGACAACGTCAGAGGGTGGGAGTAATAACGACGGTGTGGTGTGGGAGATTACGCCTTAAGGGCTGCCGGCTTTCAGTAGTCAGTTCAACTCGTTAAGTTTTGTCATCCTGAGCGGAGGCGTGCTGCTTTTGCACTCCGCAGTCGAATAGCCTGCCCTGCGCGAAGGCTAGGGGACCTGTTGTCCGCCGGAGGTGGAATGCGGCGCACCCGATCCTTCCACTCCACACGACAGCAGGTCCCTCCACTCCGCTTCGCTCCGGTCGGGATGACAAAGTGAAATTGTTAGTCGGGATGACAAAGTGTTGAGGCTGCGGTCTGGATCACAAAGTGATCAGGAAGGCGCTGCCATTGACAGCCGAAAACCGACAGCCGACAGCCGCTTCCCGGCACCCTTCTCGCCAATTGACCTGTGACGCCTTCCATTTCATAATCTTTGTGCCTGACGATTCTTCGCTACTCCCAAGGTGGCACGCTGTGAACGAGCAGAACAAGAACGCCCGTCGTCCGTTCGGGACGGCCGGGGAGAGGCTCGACGACCTGCTGGGCGATGCCTCGGCGCGCATCGAGGAAGAAACCCAGCTGTTGATCAGCTACATCAACGACGAGCTGGTGCCGGGGATCCGGCAGCACTCGACCAAGGCGCTGCGTATAGCCGCCGAGAAACTGGCAAAGGCCGCCGATCACATGGACTCGCGCAAGAAATAGGGCGGCACTTGGCAGTTGGCAGTTGGCAATTCGCAAGTGCTCGTTCGAAGTCGAGTCCTGCGCTCGCTTTGCTCGTCGCGGCTGCTCTCCTGCTACTGTCGGCCTGCGGTGGACACAAGACCGCGCACCAGAAAGTTCCGCCTCCGCCGGCCGTCACTCCCGCGCAGCCGCCGGAAGTGGCCGACAACGACAACCCGGCTTACAGAATCCCGCGCAACGCCAAGCCCATTTACGTTGAAACCGGAATGGCCAGCTGGTACGGGCCTCCTTACAACCATCGTAAGGGCGCCAATGGTGAGATCTATGACCAGAACGCGATGACCGCCGCGCATCGCACGCTGCCCCTGAACTCCATGGTGCGGGTCACCAACCTGAGCACCGGCCACGTCGCCATGGTGCGGATCACCGACCGCGGACCATTCGTCGAAGACCGCGTCATCGATTTATCGCTGGCGGCAGCCAAAGCAGTCGACGTGTGGCGGCCGGGCACCGCCGAGGTCAAGATCGAAGTGCTGTCGGCGCCCGCGCCCATTGCCCAGGGCGGCCGCTGGTGCGTGCAGATCGGCGCCTTCCAGAGCGAGAAGGAAGCCCGTAAGCTGAAAGAAAAGCTGCAGGACCGCTACGAGGATGCCAACGTCATCCAGTTCACCGGCCCGACCGGCGAGTGGGTGCGCATCCGGCCGCAAGGCGACGACAAGCACGAGGCGGAGGAAGTTGCCAGCAAGACGCACGTGAAAGAGGGTGGCGTGTTCCTGGTCCGGCTGGATTAAAACAGGCTCTCGTCGTCGGTGGTAAACGATTGCCCTGCCGGTAGTTAACCGGATCGAAATTCCATCTGATCTTACTGGCAAGATTTCTGCCAGAGTCTTACCAGTAAGAAAATCTGCAAGATCTTCACGCCTATACTAATTCCCGTAATGAAACCGGTAGTACTTCCCCCTGCCGACATTCCCGGAACGATTGACCGCGAAGCGCTGGTCGCGCGTGGCCGCCGCCTGGAATATCTGACGATCGCGTGGAACAGCTTTGAAGCCGCAGTAGCGTTGATCTCGGGAGTGCTGGCCGGCAGTGTCGCTCTCGTTGGCTTTGGATTGGACTCTGTCATCGAGACCGCGTCGGCGGCAATTCTGTTGTGGCGATTACGCGTCGATCACAATGTCGACCATCGCGAGCATGCAGAACGCACCGCACGTCGCGCGGTGGGGACCTGCTTTCTTCTGCTGGCGGCCTATGTCGCCGCCGAGTCAATGCGCGCCCTGTGGATAAAAGCCCAGCCAGAACGCAGTCTGGCGGGAATCCTGATTGCGATTGCGGCGGTTATCGTGATGCCGCTGCTCGGACGGGCGAAACGGCGCATCGCCTCACAACTCAATAGCGGCGCGCTGCACTCTGATTCGCGCCAGGCAGATTTCTGCGCATACCTCTCGGCGATTCTTCTGGTCGGCCTGTTACTGCACGCCGCATTCGGATGGTGGTGGGCCGATCCAGTGGCCGCGCTGATCATGGTGCCCATCATCGCGCGTGAAGGCCTTCAAGGAACCCGCGGGGAGAGCTGCGACTGCGGCCATGAATAATGTTCTTCGTATCTTCAGGCGCATCCAGGCAAACGATGGAGAATGGAAGCAACCGTTCCCGCGTAAACGAACCGAAGGTCCATCGACTGCGTTCGCTCGCTCCGCGGCCTGACTCCGTACAGAATGGCAACCACTACGGTTTGGCCGAAAGCTGACAGCTACTGTGGTCGGCAACCGCGACTGAATCTTAAGCGCTTATCGCCGACCGCTTCGTAGCTAATTGCTAGTTGCTGATTGCCAGTTGCTAATTGCTAGTGGCTACCTGCTCCGTTATCCTGTCTGCACCGCTTATGGCTACCCGGCAACGTGGATCGCTCGACCGCAAGTTCATTCCGCTCAGCACGCGTTTTGATCACGCGCTGCTGTTCGCGGCCCAGGTGCATCGCGACCAGGACCGCAAGAAAAGCGGCATCCCTTACATCTCTCATTTGTTGGGAGTCGCGTCGATTGTGCTGGATTATGGCGGGGACGAGGACATGGCCATCGCAGCGTTGCTGCACGACGCCGTCGAAGACCACGGCGGCCGGCCCATGTTGAAGATCATCGCGCAGATTTTCGGGCCACGCGTTTCGAAGATCGTGGACGGCTGCACCGACTCCTATGTCGAGGACCCCAAGAAGAAGGAAAACTGGGAGCGGCGCAAGATCCGCTACCTGCATCGCGTGCGTCACGAAGACGCCGACACGCGTTTCGTCTCTGCGGCCGACAAGCTTTACAACTGCCGCGCCGTGCTGCGCGATCTGCGCAACGAGGGAGACATCGCCTTCTCGCGCTTCTCGGCGCCGAAGGCCAAGACGTTATGGTATTACCGTTCGCTGGTGCGCGAATATCGCATCGGCGGCGTCACTCACCGGCTGAAGCCGCTCATCGACGACCTGGATCGCGTGGTGACCGAAGTGGAGCACCTGTCCGGGATCCTGGCATCGCCCATCCGGCCGCCCCGCCGGATTGCCAGCAAGCTTAAGACAAAGCGGTAATGTCATCCTGAGCGCAGCTCTTGGACGCCGGAGTCGAAGGACCGCCAGAGCTTGAAAGGATGATTCCGGCTGTAGGGGTCCTTCGACTGCGTTCAGACGCCGCGCGTCCACACTCCGCTCAGGATGACAATAAATGGTTATTGTGCGGGGACGGGCGCAGCCGTTGCCGCGGCCGTTTGTCCGATGATCTGGTATTCGCGCTTTTTGTTCTTCGCATCCAGCACGTAAATCTGTGTGCTCTTCTTAACGAAGTACTGGACAGACTCTCCCGCCTGCATTTGCGGCTTGTTCTCGCCTTTGTGCGCGATGGAGTAGTTGGCGCTGTCGGCCTGCAGAGTGTAGACGACCCAAGTCTTCACCTTCTTGCCGTCGGGATAGGTGCCGTTCTCCCACTTCACGATCTTGCCGGGAAGATAAGTGTCGCCGGCAAAAGCAAATGCCGACATGAGGATAGTGAGCAGAAGGAGGATTGCGGTCTTCTTCATAAAGAGGATCTCCGGTTGGCGCACGTACCGTCCCTACGGGACTCAATCATCAAAATACCACTGGGCCGCGGGCTGCGGTCAGCACGACACTCCAAGAATGCAGTCAGCGTGAAGAACGGTGGTCGGCACGGTCCCCCGGCTGGCCCGACAGCCGAGAGTTCACAGCCGATGGCTTCTTCACTCGAAGAACTTCGTAATGCCCTCTTCCAGTACGAAGACTTTTTTCGTAATGCCGAGCCGCTTGGCTTCGGCGTCCAATCGTTGTACCGGCTCGTCGATGGGTTCGTGCGAAAGCTTGAACGTACCGAAGTGCATGGGCACCATCCAGCGCGCACCCAGATCCATGAAGGCTTGCACCGCGTCTTCCGGACTGGTATGGACCGCGCGATACGAGTCGGGACGGTAGGCGCCGATCGGAAGCAGCGCCAGGTCAGGCCTCAGGCGTTCGCCAATCTCGCGAAATCCGTTGAAGTAGGCCGTATCGCCAGCGTGATAGACGGAATGTTTGCCCGAGCGCAGGACATACCCGCCATATCCGCGATGCATGTCGCGCACAATCCGCGCTCCCCAGTGGCGCGCCGGCACATGCGTGATGTCGAGGCCGCCGAGTTGCACGCTTTCCCACCAACCAAGCTCGAGGATGCGGCCGAATCCCAGGTCGCTTACCAGGTCGCGCACGTGACGCGGCACGATGATCACCGGCCGCTTGCCGGTACGCCAACGCGTCTGCCGGGCAATAGCGCGCAATGAGGGGCGATGGAGATGATCGAAGTGCGCATGCGAAACCAGAACTGCATCGATCGGAGGCAGATCGCGCAGGCGCAATCCCGGCCGCCGCAGCCGCTTCAGGATGAAGATCCAGCGCGCGAAATTAGGGTCGACAAGGATGTTCTTGCCACCGATTTGAAGAAGGAAGCTGGAGTGTCCGATGAACGTCACGCCCATCTGGCCACGTCCGGCGAGTACGGGTTTGCGCGGCGCTCCGGTTCGGGGCGTCAGAGCTGAGTGGCGCACCAGGCTACCAAACTGCTTGGCCTTGCGCCGAATGGTTATTCCAATCATGGAGTTACTTATTAGACGCCGTAGGCAGCGCATACGATGCGGCGTGGGTTGAGGCGGCGATGTCTTCCTTGACCTTACTCTGCCACTCAGCTTAAATCAGTAGTTTGGGGTGAACACGCCAGCTACTTCGTCTAGCGCGTGTCGAATTCCTCAACTTCGTAAGGAGTGGCGCATGCGTATTGCTTTTCTCGGTTTAGGCATCATGGGACGTCCGATGGCCTCGCGGCTGGTGGCAGCCGGACATGAAGTATCGGTGTGGAACCGCACCGCGCGCCAGCACGTAGAAGGCGCAACCACGGCGGTCTCTCCGGCCGACGCGGCCAAGGACGCCGAGGTCATCTGGTGCTGTGTTGCCGATACCGCTGCCGTCGAACGCGTGATGTTCGGCGATGATGGCGCCGTGCATTCGTTGCGGGAAGGCGTGATCGTAGTCGATTCCAGCACCATCTCGCCGTCGGCCACCTTGCAGTTTGCCGAACGAGTGAACGCGATGGGCGTGCACTGGGTCGATGCTCCGGTTACAGGCTCGAAGATCGGCGCGGAAAACGGACAGCTCATTTTCATCGTCGGCGGCGCAACCGAAACGGTGCAGTACCTTGACCCGCTCTTCAAGGCGATGGGCAAACAGGTCATCCACGTGGGCACAACCGGAAAAGGCCAGGCCGCAAAGCTGGGCATGAATCTGATGATCGCCCTCATCTACGAGGGCTTTGCCGAGGCGTTGACGCTGACCCAGAAGCTGGGCGTTGAACCGCAGAAGATGATCGAACTGATTCAGGCATCGATGGTCAAGAACGGCGTGGTTGACTACAAAGCGCCATTCGTCTTGCGTCGCGACTACTCGCCCAACTTTCCCCTGCGACTCATGCATAAGGACATCCACCTCATGCTCGATATGGCGAAAGAAAATCGCGTGAAACTGCCCGCGCTGGAGACGGTAGACGAGATTTACGAGATGTCGAGCGAAGAAGGCTGGGACGATCTGGACTACGCGGCAACGCTAGGGCTGCTGGAGAAGTGGGCCGGCGTTGGCAAGAAGTAATTTGGGTGCCCCGTCCTGAGCGCAGCGACCCCTATTGTTGATTTTGTCATCCTGAGCGAAGTGAGGACGCGCAGCGTCCGAACGCAGTCGAAGGACCCCTCTAGTCGAAAATCATCGTTTCGGTTATAGGGATCCTTCGACTCCGGCGAGCAATAGCGGGCCGTCTGCGCTCAGGATGACACTAGGTGAGGATGTAGCCTCTACTTCGACTCGGCCTGAAACTTCGCCAGCACCTGTTCGCCGTTCAATAGTTCAAGCGTCGACCCATCAACTTTGTAATTCGTCGTGGCTTTCAGTGCAGCCAGGAAAGCCTGCTCCTGGCCGGCGACCGCAGGGGTGCACATCTTCATGGTTGTGGCGCTCGGCATGAACTGCAGTGCGCCTTCCGACGCGATGTAGCTGCCAGTGAAGTTGTTGCAACCCGTCGATCCCGTGAGCTTCTCTTTGTCGTGCAGTTCAAAATGAGCCGACTGCCCCTCGCCAGGCTTAGCCGCGATGCCGTTCACTTCGGCCAACAGCCACTTCGTTCCCCGCAGTTTTGTGCCTGAGGCAGCCGTCGCGGCCGCTGCCGGTTCCGTCGCCTGCTGCAGCATCACCGTCACTTGCGAAGGTGCGCCCTGCGTCAGCACCGGATACTGCGTTGTGGTCGTGAACATCAGCTTTCCATTGACATTGATGGTCGCCCGGACCACATACGTGTGCGCCATATTGATGTCGGTGGGATTGTAGGAGAGCTGAAACGGTATCGGAACCTGCTTCCCTTCGGCCGCAAATACCGTCTCTGCAATGGTCTTCGCAGGAGCGTCCTGCAGGGAAACATCCTGCACCTTGACGTCAATGGCCGCATCGGGCGGCAGAGCGATGCGCTCGCGGTAGGCCACCGTGCCCGTCACCACGGGCCCCGCGGGCTTGGGAGTATTGCTCTGCCAGGTGGAGGGAGGTCCGATCTGATCGTTACTCTGGGCCCATGCAAGACCGCCATGCGATAGAAACATTGTGAGCAGAAGCACACACAGAGTGCGAAACATGAATTGCTCTCCTGGGAAATAAGCGAATGACATCTCGAGACGCAGCCGAAATTGTAGTGGAGAGCAACATTCGCTACAACGTCTTCCTCAGAAGGCGAACTTGAGGGCCAGCTGTACCTCGCGCGGCGGCATGGCATTCACGATCTGCCCGAATCCCGTGCTGCTGATGTTGCCGTTCACAGCGGCGGCGCCGAAAAACTGCGCGTGATTGAAAACGTTGAAGGCTTCCATCCGGAATTGCAGCATCTTTCTCTCACCCACAGCGAACTCCTTCTGTAGCGCCATATCGAAATTCGCCATCCCGGGGCCGTAGAAGAAGCGCCGGGGAGCGTTGCCCAGCGTACCCAGCGCCGGAATGCTGAAGAGCGACGTATTGAACGCCGCCAGGCCGTTGCGCGGATTGGTATTGATCGCCAAATTGCCTGGCATGTAGGCGGGCGTGTCCACGCCATTGTTGTTGATGCCGTTGGGCATGGATCCCAGCAGCGAGCTGTCGGTGTTGTTGTAGAGCGTGACCGGTAGTCCGCTCGAGATGTGGGTGATGCCTGAGAGCCACCAGCCGCCGCTCAACCGGCTATGCCCGCTGAACAGGCTGCCGAATGGAAGCTGATAGCGATAGCTGACGACGAAATTGTGCCGCATATCGAACGCCGAGATGGCTTTTGTCAGCGCGGGGTCGAAGGGATAAACCGGTTCCGACAGACTGGAGGAATCGTCCAGCGACTTGCTGTAGGTATAGCCGGCTGAGATGTCGAAGGAGCGGCTGCTGTGACGCAGCGAAACTTCCAACGCATTGTAGTTGGAGAATCCAACCGTCTTTTGATAGGTGATGCCATCGAAATCGGCGCCGAACGGGCCGCGCGCCAGGATCTGGGTGCCGTTCGCCATGGTGAATACTCCGCCTTCGCTGAACGGACCACACGTGGGCGTGCCCGGCATAACCTGACTCGCTTCGCTTACGCTTAAACAGGCGGCTGCGTTCCCCGGGTTGGCCGAGGTCAAGACCAGAAGATGATGCGACTGCGAACCGACATATCCAACTTTCAGAAATGTGCTGTCGGGCAGTTCGCGCTCCCACGACAACGTGTAGCTTTCGGTATACGGCGAAGTGTTGCCGGAATAGAACGCTGGGTCGCCGGTGACAGGTTCGTATCGCGACCAGTCGACGGAGCTATTCGGGTTGCTGGCTGACGCGCCAAATGGCGGCATCGGCGAAGGAAATGGCTGGCCATTCGTCAGGCCCGTCGTCGCCGAAACGAATGGCTCGCTGAACGATGGGCGCCCGCCGGTGCTGTCATAGTCGTAGCCGTAAGGAGCGCACGCGCTCATGATGCCGGCCGACAGTCCCTCGAATGCGCTGTAGAACATCCCATAGCCCGCGCGGACCGTGCTTTTGCCCGCGCCGCCAAAGACCTTCCCCAGCAGCCCATCGCTCATTTCGGGCGAATAGGAAACCCCTATCCGCGGCGCAAAGTTGGTCCACTTCGTCGGTGCCAACGTCGAGGGAATGCCCGCATCACCAGGAAACACGATGCCTTCGGGGGCATTGGGATAAACCTTCGACTGCTCGCCGAGCACGAAGGTCTGCAGCTGATTGTATTTCTCGTGCCATGGCGGCAGTACGTCCCAGCGCAGCCCGTAGTTGAGTACCAGGTTCGGACGAACCTGCCAGCTGTCCTGACCGAAAGCACCGACGTATTTGTTTCGAAGATAAAACGGCCGGGCGTCTCCCTGCTCATACGTCGTGGCAACTCCCAGCAGGTAATCGGCAAAATCAGAGCCCGTCTCCGTCCCTTGAAAAACGAAGGAGCCATTGTTGATGGAGTTGGAGTTGATGTTGATCTGATCGAGGTGAAAGCTGCCACCAATCTTAATCGTGTGCTTGCCGAAGACATGCGACAGGCTGTCGCTCCAGCTGTAAGTGTTGTTCACCTGGGTTTCGCCCGTAACGTCGACACCGATGGTGAAATCGTTGAACGCAACGTTTTCGATTCCCTCGATGCTCTTGTTGAGAGGAACAATTCCCAACGTTCCCTCGCCCTCAACAAATCCCTGCGATGCCAGCGACGGACCCACGCCTCCCACCGGCTGGCCGATCACATTGCCAAACCGCATGTAGCTGAAGTGCGCCTCATTGACGGTATTGACGCCCAGGGCCTTCACATTGCCGAGACTGAGCAACTGCGCGCGGCCATCCGAGAGCGCGTTGAAGCCCGGCACATTGGCTCCGCCCTGTTCCGTGGGATAGGGATTGTTCATGGAGTACTGGTCGGCCAGGTAATAGGCGAAGAAGCTGCCGAAGCGCTGCGTGTTCAGATCAAAACGCGCCGCGGCTTTGTTGTCGCCGAGCGTTTCATTTTCTGCTGAGTTGGAGAAGAGGTTCTGCCCGACATTCGGTTGCGGGATGTATTGCATGAGCGTCCTGGCTGGCGCCGACCACATGGACGCTGGAATTTTGGCGTTCGGAAAAACACATTGCGCGGCATTGACGCATCCCGCCGTGTAATAAGGCTCGCCCGCATACACTGCGTGTCCGAGCTTCTGCGCTAGCTGCTGGGCCCAATAGGCGCTGCTGACCTTCCCCGTCAGTTGGCTCCCAAGATCGGAGAGATCCCCTTCGCGGTCGGCCACGCTCGGCACTACGATGTAGCCTGTCTCCTGTCCCTGCGTCATTTGCGTACCCTGATAATCCACAAAGAAGAAGGCTTTGTCCTTGCGAATGGGACCGCCCAGCGTAGCTCCGTACTGGTTGCGGTCATACGCCGCGCGGGTCGTCGCGAAGTAGTTCCGCGCGTCCAGGTTCGTGTTTCGCAGGAACTCAAAGATGTTGCCGTGAATCTGGTTTGAGCCCGACCGCGTATTCACCAGCACCTGTCCGCCGCTGTAGTTTCCATACTCCGCGTCGAAATTGTTGGTCAGCACCCGTAAATCCTGAATGGCGTCCAGGTTCGGCACGATGGCCGTCCCGTTGTTGAAATCCTCCTCGACCACACTCCCGTTCACCATGAAACCGTTGGCCGTCTCGCGCTGCCCGCTCACCGAAAGATTTCCAGCATTCAGATCGCCCGACGGCGGTGTCGCGGTGCAACCCGACATGACCACGGCATTGGGCTGTGAGGAACTGGCCGGCACCACGCCCGGCTGCATCGCGAGCAGGTCGGTAAAGCTGCGGCCGTTCAGCGGGACGGCCGTCATCTTCTTCATCGTGATCAGATCGCCCGATTGGGTTGAGGTCGAATCCAACGAGACCAAACTGGAGGTCACTTCAACCACCTCGCCCTGCGACGCGATGGTGAGCGTCACATCGGCGCGGAACACCGTGCCGGCTTCGACCTCGATGTCGTCCTCGCCATAGGGCTTGAAGCCCGAAACGCTCACCTGCATCCCGTAATGTCCAGGGGGAACGGCGGCAAACGAGTACGAGCCATCCGCCCCTGCCGTGGCCGAGAACTGCTCGGCGGTCGCCGGGTTGCGCAGCACCACCGCCGCTCCGGGAACCACCGCGCCGCTAGGGTCGGCGACGGTTCCGGAAACGCTTCCGCTATCAGCGGCGGCACAAGTGACGGAAGTTAGAAAAAAGATCGCGATTAAGATTCTTGATAAGCCGGGAAAGCTCCACGGGGAGCTATGGGAGGTCACGGGATAAGCCTTTCGCGAGCCGGGGCGCCAGGTCCGAAGTTGATATTGAAAATCATTTTCAATATCAGGCTAGCTCTGCCTCTCCGCTGTGCCTGTGATTCGCGTCACGTGCCATGGTGATTGGCGTCCATCGGTTGCGGGCTTTGCCTTGCGTTCAGATTGGTGGAGGGGAGTTGAGCCCCAGGTTGGGGCTTGCCAGACCGGTTTTGAGGTTGGATGGTTACGGCCACGTGGCTCGAAATCAAGTGTTCGTCAGAAGTTGGTGACGCTGTTACGAATGGTCGGGAGCGAATGGCGTCGGTCAATGGAGTCTTGAACGACAACACGACGCGGACAGAGCTGGTCGAAGTGATCCGAGTTGCCGTGGAACGCACCGTTCGGACCGCGTTTGCTCTGTTATAATCGTGTTTCGGCGCTTCCCGGATGTCCACCCGACATCGCCGCGCCGAATCCGCAGTACACGTCGGGGAGTGGCTCAGCCTGGTAGAGCACCTGGTTCGGGACCAGGGGGTCGGAGGTTCAAATCCTCTCTCCCCGACCAATCAACTCAGACTCTATTAGCCGCGAAAGAAGTCCCTCGCATAGGCTCGGTAATGCCAGCTTCGCTGATGCCAGCAATAGTCTCCGGTTAGAATCCTCTCTGTCCGAACCATCGTCTCAACGTCGTAAACGTATTGAATTGAAATTGCTCTTCGCCTCCCGCGCAACGAACAGAACCGGCCTGGCATTCGGGGCCGTGCCGAAGTGGAATCTGAGGACAACCCCACAACGGGTTGTCGCATCGCTTTCGATAATCGCCGAATTTCGAACCATTGGTCGAGCCTAAAGCGATTCTTCGTTTAACAGTGTTCGGGCCCAACCCGTTGTTCGCAGCCTTCCGGGCACACAACCGACAAAGGCGCGCGGCAGCTAGGTATTGAGCGTACCCGTATTCAACTCAGCCAGCTTATTGCTCCCACGAGAAACCCAACCATTGAAGATGAAAGGAGAGATAGTCATGAAAATCGTAGTCATCGGCGGCACAGGACTCATCGGATCAAAGCTCGTCCCAAAACTGCGTGAGCACGGGCACGAGGCGATTGCGGCGTCACCCAATTCTGGCGTCAACACCGTTACCGGCGAGGGACTGGAAGAAGCGCTACAAGGTGCAGCCGTGGTGGTTGACGTATCAAACGCTCCCTCGTGGGAAGACAACGCGGTGATGACGTTCTTCGAGACATCAACTCGTAACCTCCTCGCCCAGGAAGCGGCGGCCGGCGTGAAACATCACGTTGCCTTGTCGGTCGTGGGATCGGACCGAATGCTGTCCAGCGGCTACTTCCGCGCAAAAGTGGCGCAGGAAAACTTAATCAAGGGCTCATCTATTCCCCAATCAATTGTCCGCGCGACGCAGTTCTTCGAATTCGTCAAGGGCATCGCCGACTTTTCGATGAACGGGACCCAGGTGCACCTGCCAACTGCATTGATCCAGCCTATGGCGGCCGACGATGTCGCCAGCGCCGTATCCCAGGTCGCAATGGGTTCGCCGGTGAATCGCACCGTTGAAGTCGGAGGACCTGAACAGTTTGGTCTCGACGAACTCATTCGGCGAGCCCTGGCCGCCTGGAAGGATCCGCGCGAGGTCATCGCTGACCCACACGCAACCTACTACGGCGTGCACGTGAGCGAGAAGACGCTCCTTCCCGGCAAGGATGCGCGACTTGGCCGGATGCGTTTCGAAACCTGGCTTAGTCAGTCGAAGGATCAAGCCTCGGGTAAGAATCCGCAATCCGCCGTAGCCTGACAGCCCTTGGAGGCCGGTTTGCCCGAACCGGCCTCCAGACGCGGCGCTTGATCAGCGTCACGCCTCTTTAGTATTGCCCATAGCTGCCACGATCGAGGGCATGAACCACTCCTGTTTGAAATCAAAGTTAAGTTGCACACCCGAAGGCGTTTCAATGTTGCAGAGCAGTACGGATGAGGCTCACGGAATCTCCACGTTGTTCCGAACCGGATTTGAAAATCTACCGCTCGACCGGAACCTGGGAGGTTCCTCAGCACCGAATTGATCTGGTCTACTATCGAAATAGTAATTGACAGGTCGTCGTCGCGGATGCAAGCTTCCCTGGTTCGGCACCTACACTCGCTCCCGCCACCATCTCACCCGGCCTCGCAAGGAGCATCCTATGCATCGCCTCACTGCTTTGTTTGTCATCTCGACTTTGTCGTTGATCGCGTTTGTACTGACGCTCGGCGCAACACAGGTGCAAGCTCAGACATTCACGGTACTCCACAACTTCACCGGCGGAGCGGATGGAGCACTCCCAATGGCAGGCATCACGATGGACGCCGCAGGAAATCTCTATGGGACGACATCCTACGGTGGCGCTGGAGGCGCTGACTTGGGCACCGTCTTCCGGCTCAAGCATTCGGGTCCCAACTGGATATTAACTACACTCCACACCTTCGTTGGAGGCGCTGACGGTGCTTACCCTTACGGTAGGGTGGCCATTGCCCGAGATGGAACTCTGTATGGCACCACCACTGAGGGCGGATCGGGCGGAAGTGGCACGATTTACCGATTACAACCGTCAGCGGCAGTTCCAAGGTCAGCACTGGCCCCATGGAATGAGACTGTGCTTCACCGCTTCACTGGGAGCGACGGAGCGAGTCCTCAAGGTGACCTCATCTTCGACCAGTCAGGCAATATCTACGGCACCACACAGCAGGGAGGCAGCGCGGGCGGCGGCGTCATCTATGAGTTGGCATTCTCGGCCGGCAACTGGACAGAGACTGTCCTATATTCGGACCAAGGTTATCGCACTCCGAGTGGTGGTGTCGTCTTCGACGGATCTGGCAACTTGTATGGTGTATTCGAGGACGGCGGCTCGCACGGCGACGGTGCAGTTTACGAGTTGTCGCCGGCTGGGTCGGGTTGGACAGAGCAGATCCTCTACGGACCCGGCGGCGAAGAATGGAACCCACTCGGGGGGCTGATCATGGATCCATCCGGCAATCTGTACGGAACAGTTCCCGGCTTTGGCGGCGGGGTGTTCGAACTCACACACACCAACGGTTGGATATTCAATGAGCTTTACGACTTCGGGGGGAGTGGGGAGGGCCCGATGGACAAGCTCGTCATGGATTCCGCTGGTAATCTCTACGGCACAACCTGCCAGGACGGCGATTTTGGCTCGGGTGGGGTTTTCGAGTTGGTGCTTTCAAACGGAACGTGGAACGAGCGCTGGCTTCACAGCTTTACCGGCGGTAACGACGGGAACTGTCCGATGAGCAACCTTGTTTTCGATGCCAACGGCAATCTCTATGGCACGACCTCGTTTGGAGGCACTTACGGCAGCGGGGTTGTGTTCGAGATCACGCCGTAGCGTTAGCGCCGGACGTCAGTGGGCGAAGAACGGCAGTCGAGGTACTTTAGACTTCGGACCGAACCAGCTTTCACGCATTGCTCCGGCGCTCAGTTCGGCTGCTCCACTTCGGAAGTTCAGCTCTTTCCCGACCAATTCCTTCCAAAGTCCAGGCCTGCCTTCTGGTTTCCCATGACAGGCACATCTTGTGCCTGCACTGGCGCGCTCTGCATGCACAATGGCGGATTTCGCATATCCGTGCAAACGGGGCCGGCATCTAGACTAAGTGCACGCACACATGGAAGCTGCCCCAGTCGCAGGGGCGTACTCGTCGGCTTCATTTCTACTTAAGGAGCAATCATGCAAAAACGTAAACTTGGAAACAGCAATTTAGAAGTCTCAGCGCTCGGGCTTGGCTGCATGGGTCTGAGTTGGGGCCTCGGCCCAGCCGTCGACAAGCAGCAAGGCATCGCGCTGATTCGGGCGGCCGTCGAACGTGGCGTCACCTTCTTCGACACGGCGGAGGCGTACGGTCCTTACAAGAATGAAGAACTGGTTGGCGAGGCCCTGGCTCCCTTCCGCAGCCAGGTGGTGATTGCCACCAAATTCGCTTTCAAGTTTGATCCAAGCACCGGCAAGCCGGCTGGTCTGGACAGCCGCCCGGAGCACATCAAGGAAGTCGCGGAGGCCTCGCTGAAGCGGCTGAACACCGACGTCATCGATCTGTTCTATCAGCACCGCGTGGATCCGAATGTACCCATCGAAGACGTGGCGGGAGCGGTGAAGGACCTGATCCAGCAAGGAAAGGTGAAGCACTTCGGACTGTCGGAAGCCGGAGTGCAGACCATTCGGCGCGCACACGCGGTCCAGCCGGTCACCGCGCTGCAGAGCGAATATTCGTTGTGGTGGAGAGAGCCGGAAGCGGAGATTATGCCAACCCTTGAGGAACTCGGCATCGGCTTCGTTCCCTTCAGTCCACTCGGCAAGGGCTTCCTCACCGGCAAGATCAGCCACGACACAAAGTTCGACCAGAACGATTTCCGCAACATCGTTCCTCGCTTTACGCCGGAAAACCGGAAAGCGAATCAGGTTTTGGTTGATCGGATTCAGTCGATTGCCGTACGAAAGAAGGCAACACCTGCCCAGATCGCGCTTGCCTGGCTACTGGCACAGAAACCGTGGATCGTTCCCATCCCCGGCACAACCAAGCTGCATCGCCTGGAAGAAAACATCGGAGCAGTTGAGGTCGAACTCACGCCCGCCGATCTCCGCGAGATCGAAACTGCGGCATCGCAGGTCGAGGTGCAAGGCGCTCGCTATCCGGAGGAATTTCAAAAGCTGGTAAACCGCTAATCAGGAACAATGCAGTCAGCGCTGTTGAGAGGTTTGCCGAGGGCACGTAAAATTCGGCTGGAACTTCCGACCACTTGGTCAGGACGGGTAAATCGTACTCTGCAGAGGATCAGAAGATGGAAATCAAAAGAGCCGGCTCGCAGCCTTCCGGCAAAGGGCCGGCGGAATGGTTCACAGGTACGGTACGCATCGATCCGCTTTTTCAGGCACCCGATCCGGCGTTTGTGCAGGGTGCCAGCGTGACCTTCGAGCCGGGAGCGCGAACCGCATGGCACACGCATCCTCTCGGCCAGACGCTCATCGTCACCGCCGGATGCGGGCGGGCTCAACGCTGGGAAGGACCGGTCGAAGAGATCCGGCCCGGAGATGTGATCTGGTTCTCGCCGGGCGAGAAGCACTGGCATGGGGCTTCGCCGACGACCGCCATGACGCATATCGCCGTTCAGGAAAGTCTCGGCGGGAAGGTTGTCGACTGGATGGAGCAGGTCAGCGACGAACAATATCGCGCTGGCAAACCATCCCGGCCAGAGTCTTAAGGTAAGAGTCAGTGGAGGTGCACATGCCGGCGCAGAATCAGGCCTTCAAGGATCGCCTTTCCCAGGTTGAAGAAATTAAGATTACGGTGACCGGCAGAAAGTCGGGACGCTCGATCTCAATCCCTGTCTGGTTCGCCGTGGACGACAACAAGCTGTACCTCGTGCCCGTGCAGGGATCTCAGACCGCTTGGTACAAGAATGTTCTGCACAATCCGGCGATTCGAATCGATGCCGGAGGCGCTGAGGCTGAACTCAAGGCCACTCCAATCACGGACGCCAAACAGGTTTCGTCCGTGGTTGAGAAGTTTCGCGATAAATACGGGACCGGCAACGTAAAAAAGTATTATTCCAGGTTCGACGTTGCCGTCCTCGCTCAAATCGACTGATGGTACGTCGGCGCATCGCCGTGAATTGCGAACTGAGATATATGAATTGGTGAGCCGATCGGGTAGGCGGGATGCGTGGAGATGCCGTGAAACCGCGAACTGACGACGCGTTAGTCCAAATCCGCGACGTCCTGCTAGAAACCTATGCCGTCAATGACGCGATGAATCAGCTCTTGCTCGAGCACCTCGACCCACAAGCATGGCGCGCTAAACTGCCCGGAACGAAGCAGAGTGAAGGACGCACGATAGCCGCGATTTTCGCGCACCTTCACAACTGCCGCCTGGTATGGCTCAGGAATTCCGCCCCGCATCTTAAATGTCCTGCGCCGCTCGATCCTGACCGCTGCACGATGAAGCAAGCGGCGTCGGCGCACAAAAAGAGCGCCGCGCAGTGTCTACGCATGCTTACCGACGCTCTGTCGGCAGACCCAAAGCGCAAAGTCACGAAATTTTCGCGCGGCAGTTGGACACGAGTATGGCCTGCGGGCGCTTCCATGTTCGGTTACATGTTTTCGCACGAGGCGCACCATCGCGGGCAGATCATCATGCTGGCGCACCAACTTGGCCATCGCCTTCCCGATCCAGCGGCCTACGGTAGCTGGCAGTGGGACAAACTCTGGAAGCAGCACGGCTTCTCTACCCGCCCGCGCTAAGTCGTATCGAGCCCGAATCTCGAAGTATCGGCAGGAATTCCTTTGCTAAAACGACCTCCCACCAATCCTAATCGGCAAGTCATCGATTCAAGGCTGATCATCGGCTCCAGCAATCTCTAGTTTGTTGTGTTGTCCACCTCTTCCGGCGGCCTGCGGTGTTGCAATCCGCTCGGAAGCACACCTTCAGAATCCGATCCGCCCCACCCGAACCAACGCGGACCAATCCGGAGAATCGTCCGCCGCCTGCCCCGCAGCATTGATGTGTTCGCGTTCCTTCAGTTCAGGGAAGGGGAGCCCGCCTGTGACCAAACGGCCTCGGTCGTATAGCAACTCATCCAACGTGCCGTTCAACAGGAGCTGGTAGTTCCAGGGCTGGGGATTCTTGACGTCCGCAGCGATCTGAGTGTCGAGCGTCGTGGTGCAATTTCGGGTCAGCGCGTTGTACCACTCAGGATGAGCCCGCAACTTGTCCAGGTAAGCGGCATAGAGAAGGAATATCTCTCGCGCCCTGTCCGCTGACACGGTGGTGCGATAGAGGAAGACTTGCTCGTGCGTGCGGTAGTTCGTTCGCAATCGAATGACATCGCGTTCGTCGGCAGTGATGAAGATCAACTCGTACTGTCGAAAGAATCCAAGAATTGCCGAGTACGACTGGCCGGCTTTATAACGTGCCTCAATGGAAAAAGCGATGTGGTCGTGATCCCCGAACTGGAAACTGACGATTGGGTGCCCGATATACTTCGGTCCCCATGTAGTGAAAAATAAGTCGGCGTAACGGAGTTGCGACAGATGTACTGTCCGGTCGCTCCAGCAGTTCGTGTAGTCGGTCTTGGTGATGTAGTCGCAGTTACGCAGATTATGGATGGTGACCTGATCCCCGTCGATCGAGATCGATGCTAAGTGAGCTGTGTCCGCTTGCCAATCACCATCGTTCGACGGCCTTAGGCTGAGCCACCATGCGAGCACGATACCGAAGCCTACGAAACATAGTGCGGCCGCCCAAAGCCGGCCCTTGACCTTGATCAGGATCGCGAGAATCGCGAGAACGTAGATTACCGTCACCGGAACGCGCAGGGCGGGCACCCGAAAATCGACCCAAAGTGCTGCCACGGCCCACAGGTTGAGCAAGGACAGAACGAACCACATGACCACAAGACCAAGTATCCGCACCGCATTCAACCCAGTTGCTTTCATGGGATCCCGGCTTCCAACGTCCAGTCTAATGCACTAGCTCTTGCGGGGGTTCGTTTTAGAAACATGTTGTCCCTTCGAACGTCTACGGGCCGTCGGGGGTCCCCAGGGAGTCTGTCGTCTGCGGCATACTTATTCAGGAGTACTGAAGAGGCTGCGGGCTCCAGAAGGCTGATCGCTGTACCTGCCAAAGCCAGTCAGCAGGATCCAGCTCACGACAGAACACCTGACGGTCCCCAGATGCGAACCGTACATTCGCAATAAGAAGGCGAGCAGCGTTGGGTTATGCGACCCGATTACAGCTCCAGAGCCGTGTGTCCATGCCCCTGAAGCTGACATGCTAAAGAAAGCCAACCGAGATTCCGGTTGGCCTTCGCACTGCATTCATTTGTTACTGAGCCGGAGCCGATGCGCCATGATGTGACCGGGGCGCCGTTGCCGCTTTCGGATAGGCGTTCTCGCTCGGCTTCACTACGCTCTCATCAACCGGCGTCGTGTTCTGCAGATCAGCACACGCGTTCTCGTCGGCTCCCTGCGGTACCCAGATGATATCGGCTACCTTCTGCTGGCCGGTGCCCTGTCGGACCTCGACGCGGCTCGGGTCGATACCCTGCTGCTGTACCAGGTAGGCCTTCGCGTTCACTGCGCGCTGCGCTGCCAGGTTCATCGGATGACGGTTCTTGCCGCTGCCGACCATCGGTGCCTTCTCGCCATCGGCGTAACCGATGATGACGATCTTGGCGTTCGGGTCAGACTTCAGACGGCTAGCTACGTCGTCCAGGATGGCCTTCGCCGTGTTGTCCACACGCCACGGTCTCTTCAGATCCGGGAACTGGATCGAATTGGCCTTGCTGCAAGTCGGCGGTGGCGGCGGTACTTCGACGCCCACGGTGCAAGTACCGGTTCCGCTCAGGTTGCGAGCGTCCGTTGCCGTTACCGTTACGGTGATCGGTCCAGCGCCTGCGCCGGCCGTATCCAGAGTTGCTGTGGTGCCCGTGCCGCTCACGCGTCCTGCGCTTGAGCTGTACGAGTAACCAGTGATCTGAGCGTTGTCGGGGCTGGTGGCCATCGCCGTAATCGTCGACGGGCTACCACCCTGTACCGTGCTCGGGTTAACCGAGCAGCTGACCTGCGGCGGATTCATCGGCCTGGCTTTGACCGTGAAGCTAGCGCTACAAGTTGCTACATTGTTCTTTTTCTCTTTTTCGTCGGTTGCAGTCCCGGAGACCGCGTAGCTGCCTGCGGCGATGCCTGTAGTATCGACGCTGGCGGTGGTGCTCGTGCCGGAGATCTTTCCCCCGTTACTCGTCCAGCTGTAAGTGACGGTGTGCTTGGGATTGAAATTCTGCGCGTTGATTGTGGCTGTGACTGGATCGCCGGGATAAACCTCTGTTGGCGAAACCGAGCAGCTGGCTGTCGGGGGGATCGCCGGCTTGCCGCCGAAATTGTAACTGAAGCCCGCCAGCGCGCCAGTCATGGCGGTATTAAAGATGAACAGGTCATTCGGTCGGACGATAGTTCACATACAAGTAGCGCCAGCCCACCGACGCACTCCACTTGGGAGTGAAGTTGTAGGTCAGCAAACCTAGAGCCTGGTAATCCAGGTTCGCTCCGCCTGCGCCGGCATCGCCCGACACCGTGATGGACGCCTTTTCGTTAAGCGGCAGGATGGCTCTGACGCCGCCCAGACCGTCGACCCAGTTGGCCGACCGCGAGCGGCTAACGCCAACAGGTTCAACCGTGAGGTTTTGACCCACGTACCAGTAGCGAATTCCGCCGAGAGCATCAAACTTGAAGTGCTCGGCATTGATTAGCCGATATCCGATCTTCGGAGTCAAGATCGATTCTGTCAGATGAACATTCACTGAAGTCTGACCGAGTTCATTGAAGGGCAAGCCTCGGTCGTCGCCTAATTTCACCCAGAAGAAGTCAACCGGAATGACCAGGCGGCGCTTATCGAGCTCGACTGCTACTGGAATGATCCCTTTGAGGGTATGAAAGACATCGGAGAACGGGACATGGATGCCGGCATCGTGTCCGAGCACGCCTACGGTTCCGTGTATTCCCGGGAACCAGCCGTAAATCGCGATCTGACCGCGCCAGCCGTCGCTATCGTCTGCCGACGTCGACGTCTGTGGCTGAGGATTGGGTGGCAAGGGCGTCGGCGGAGTCGGGCTCCCGTCCGCAGTCGTTGGCGGCGCTACCGCAGCCACATCGGCGGGACCCTGCGCAATTGCGGGCAGTGAAAGGAGCAGGGTGAGCGCTATTGCGAGCACGCCGACTAAAGCGTTGCGGTACGTGTTCATTGCAATCTCCTGACAAACTTCAACTTCCAAGCGGAAGGTTCTCCTGGCGTTATCGCAATCTCTTTCAAGCTCAACGAACACTTAGCTTTCGGTCTTACCATCCTGCACCGTACGTGAGCGCTGAGTTTTTCTACGAGAGCCAGTACAGTAAATGGAGCGATAAGGCTTTGTATGCCGGATGCCTGTTTCCGATTGGCAACCATATCGAGTTCGATCCCTACTACGAACACCAGAACAAACACGGGCAGGAGCCCCAATCAACAATTGAACCAGTTGGGGATCATACTGAATCTCTTCTTCTCGCTCAGGTAGTTGGCTTCGACCATCCGACCTACTGCGGCGTAGGCGAGTGGTGCCGTCTAAGGAGCAGTT
>CAWGNC010000002.1:0-1371702 GCA_963823865.1 uncultured Acidobacteriaceae bacterium | reverse complement strand
TGGCCAATCTTGGGCTGAACTCGGAAGCAGTGCTTCTCACCGCCGCCGGCTTCAAGCTTCTGTTGGCGGACATTTAGTGAGATGGGTTGACCACAAGCATCGTCGTAGACGTAGACCACAGCATCGATCCACATCTTGTCGTCGAGTTTCATCAGGGTTTCGGTGAATGTTTGTAGACGCCGCTCCTCCGCGTCGTAATCGGCTACCATCTTCTTGGTGGATTTCTCGTCTTCGCAAGTCTCGAGTGCAGCCTCACGCTCAGCTTTGAGGTTTTCAAGCGCCTGGGCCGAGAATCCAGCCGCATCAAGGTCCTTTGGTATCGCACCCAGTTGGTGAGTTCGCAGCCAATCGGCGCAGGAAGGTAGAACGCGTTTTTCCACTAGCCACGTGAACGCAGGCATGGAATTCTCGAGGTGTGCTTGGCACCGTTCTGCAATGCCACGGACTAAAGTGTTCGCCCACGTGTGTTTCGGGCCTCCAGCTTTGTCAGACCAGGATGCGTTACATTTCCAGCACTTCGCAATGCCCTTGGACTCGCTGGCCGTCACCTTATGTTCAGACTTACAGCGGGGACAGTCCATTCGCGATGCCCAGACCACGCCTTCATTAGCCAAAATTTGTTTGATATTCATATGAAAAAGAAAATCACGGCCTCGGATAGGGACGAGGCCGTGTGTTGGCTTAGCCGTTGACTCCGTTTAGCTCGTCGTCATCGGTTTCGCCAATGCCTTTGATAGCGCTTGGAAACTCGTCAACGTCATCGAGGTTACTCAGGTCCACCTCTTCCGCCACGCCAGCTCCGAGGTGTTTCAGCAGCATGCGCCAACCCAACCGGCTCAGCTCCTTGCCGAGTCTCTTGACTAGTGCTTGGCCATCCATCCACTTTGCAGCCGACTGCATGACTTCTTCCCGCAGTCCAGCCTCGACGTATCGGGGTGTGCTACCGGGACTGGGCAGGGAGAACTCGTACCCAAGACGCTTTGCCTTGCTCATGATGATGTCGATTTGCGAGGGTTCAACGCCATCGGGCAGCATGTTCGTGATCGTCTGGTGATTGCTGGCGGAGAGCCGGATGTAACCAACGGTTACCTCAGGTGCTACGCCTTTGGGTAGTCGGCCGGCGTTGTTCGTGTTGTTGTAGATCACCGCCAACACATTGACCCGCATCGTTGGTTCCTCAAGCGCTTCGCAGCAGATCGGCTGCTCTCCGATATGACGCAAGCAGATGTAGGTACCGCGTTGATCATCATCATCGCCACCCGAGACGTAGTGTGTGGGGGCCATGACGATCGGGGCTCCCGGGATCACCGCGAACATGATGCCCTGCCCTGGTGTGGTTGGGGAGTGACGTTGCAGTCCTGCTGCGGCCTGCTTGATCCGGCTGTCATCCCATGAATTGATCGTGTACTTACTGACATCCGCCTTCGCACGGCTGTCAGCTCCTTCATTTGCGTTTGTTCTTTGTTCTATTGACATAGCTGTTTCTGCTTCCTTGTTTCGTTTCATTGATTTCACGAGAGATACTGCTTTTGTCGTGCCCGTCCTTGAGTCCTGTTTTCAGGGGAGCCATCGGGAGAGGCTCATCAGACCCTTTCGTTTCTGACCTCAAACTCGAAAACTTATTTCTTATAAAACGGACTGCTTTCCACTTCCGCTGCCAGCGGCAGATCAGGCGCCCAATCCGGTGGTGTTACCATGCAATCCTTCAATTCCTTTTCGCCCAAAGGTGAGTCGTATGCCACTTCGCATATCACTTCATCGTGGCAGTGAGCTACAATTCGAAAACCCCTGCGATCGGCAGCAAGCATGCCGCTAACGAGAACATCGCGCGAAATCGCTTGATCGAAATTCTCCGTCAGCTTGCCGCCCCAGGTGTCGATAGCCTCCCACTTGCGGGTCTTCTGGTTTACGCCGTCGTAGTGGATAGCTTGCGACTGGCACACATTGCCTTGACCGTCATCCCTGGTCTTAGTCCCCATTCGACAGTTCACATAGTGAATGCAACGTCTCGATGGGAGCTCAACCTGAATGGTGGGTTTGGTCGTGCCGGCCCTGCGAAGCAGCACCTTGTGCATCTCCACCGTGGCCCCGGTTTCCATGCACCAGTGCATGGCTTCTTCATAGTCACACCACAGCTGAGGTATCTCTGGATACTTCTGCCTATAGGTGGTTACGATCTTCTGCGCTTCTTCTTGCGTCAGCTTGATGCCTTGCCGCTCAGCGAAACCCCACATCCCGGTCTTTATTAACTGGCCACTTTTTCCGTCCGCTACCTGCGCGCCTGGCCCTTGACCATAACCGCTGCCCAGGATGCCGGGTTTTCCGAACTTATTGCGATATCCATCCGGCAGTTGCTCGGCTGCCACTCCCATTACCTCGGCAGCGAAGTCTTTATAGATGTCCTGCCCTGCGCGGAACGCGTCCAGCATCGCTTCACAACCTGCTAGCCAACCAACCATGCGCGCCTCGATGGCGTTGAGGTCGACGATCAGCAGCCGCGATCCTTCAGGAGCACAGAAAACTGTGCGGATGATGCTTACCACCGCGTCCACGACCGATCCGAACTCCTTATGCACTGCCTCATAGTTACCAGCCCGGATCAGTTCGCGGGCGAGCTTAAGGCGACTCCCGTCCTTGTCCTCGAACAGCGGCTTCGCCAAGTTTTGAAACTGGGGACTGCCACTCGTCCACCGCCCTGTTCGAGATGCCCCCATGTAATTAAAAAGCTGCCGCAACCTGCCATCTGAGCTAACTCGGTTGAGTATTGCCTCTAGTTTCGAGTCCGACGTCCTTGCTGCCTCGCTGCGGAGGACCAGCACACGTTTCACTTCCTCTGGTACGCCGTCCGCTAGAGCCCGTGCGACCCAACTCTTTTCCAGGGAGGGGAATGGATACTTATGCATCCGCAGCCAGGCTATGATTTGCGCGTTGGAGTTGGGATTTTCGACGTAGGTTAACCGTCGAACCTCCTCATGCAACTCTTGCTTTGCCCGGCCCGCCATCGCCATGGCGCTCACCAGCAATTCGCGGTCAACGAGTATGCCGCGTTCGTTGATTTGCTGATCAAGCAACCAGGCCTCGCGTACGATTGGGGGCATCTTAAAGGTCACTGGATGAACCTCTGGTAAAACGCCCGCTCAGCCTCGGCGTCTTGTATGCAATACCGGCCGAACTTCTCCCACTCGTCAGGGTGCGTGTTCCAGTCGTTGAATTGACCTTTGTTTTTACCCTTGGAGATTGGCTCGCAAAACAGCTTTATCAGTGCCCGTCCTTCCTTAAGCTTCGTTTTATCCACAGGTAGGCCAGCGGCAGGGCCTGCCAACTCGAGCTTTCCGGGCAGGGACAGGTAACGAGCCTGGATCATCGGGTCTTCCCATTCGATTGCAGGAGAGTCGATCCCAAACTTGTGCCGCCAGATCGCTCGCTCGAATTGGGTGTTCCACGCCGATTTCCTCACAGTCGGATCCAATAGCAGCGCGCGTACTTGCTCCGGGATATCTCTACCATCAACGTGCGGCCGCCAAAGCTGCACGGAGCCGCCATCGACGGCAAAGCTCAGCATGAGAACTTGGGTAGTGGGGTGACATGCATAGTTGTCGAGCCCCACCTGCGCCAAGTCAGCGAAGCTACGTGTTTCAAAATCGTGATGAATCACCATTTGTTATCCTCGATGCTCGCCCTACGGATCGCTGCGTAAGCGGGGGTTTCTTACTCGTCCTCTGATTGCTCTCTTTTGCGCTGTGCGACGTCGCTTAGGTATGCCTCACTACACGACATGCAGAATAAGAAAGGAATCAGCGTGCCCTCTTCGGATATCACAACAATCTGAGCGACTGCGTCGTCACACGGCCCTGTGTATCCATCGCAATTCCCCAGGTAGTTGCCTCCGTTCGCGTCTGTTGAGGACGCGTCATCTCTGACAGTGTTCATATAGCTTGGTTTGTCGTGTGGTGGGAGAGTTCGCCCGTTGGACTCAAGGGTCCAGCCTTGGCGGATTAGCTCACTAATAAATAAGATCTTGTGTCTCTCACATAACCATCGCTCCCCAAGACAGCGGCGAGCGACTCCATTGCACTGGCTGCCATTTCTTGCCGGTACGTCACAATAATGGATTTTCACTTGACATTCCTCCGCGTAAGTTGGAATTCAGATCACATGCTGCTGGTCTGACTGTCTGCAACTATATCCGGCAATAAAGGTGGCGGTCAGTAACTCCTATTTCGCGATTTCTTTACATTTTGGCTGGAGTGCCGTTACTTATCGAAAGGTAACGGCAAATGGGGGCTGCCTGCCACGATAGAGACGTATTTGCGTTACTGCTATGAGAGCCCACTGACTGTATGCTTGTTGAAAGGGGTCCGAAAGATATGAGCGACTTTGATCCGACAGACAATGATGGAGGTGAAGATCGGCACTGGGGAGCCGACGAAGAGGGAGAAGAAGGTAGTACACCGGACTGGTACGAACAACTCGAGGATGATGGTCCTAGATTGGACACCGCCAATTTCTTCTACTGCTCTCCGAACAATCAACCGATCAGGGTGGTCAGGAAACACTTTTTTGATCAACTGCTGTGGTGCCTTGGCAGGCTCGGAGTGCGGCAGCCAGTACCTCAAGGACTTATTGACAAACTATACGAGTGCGCTTGTAAAGATGTTCAGTCTATGGATGCTGTATGTGAATATAGCCGACGACTGCAGAGCGATGAGTTCGCACAGACCCTGTCATTCATGGTGCAAGAGACCAAGAAAGTGGAAATGATGCGATCGCATATCCTAGCGCCGAGGGAAGCTCAAATACCTCCCCACCTAAGCGAATGGACTGCTGCATGGGTGGACAGCTTAGGCGGGCACCTAGAAGAGATCCTCGGGCAACTCAAGGGCCAAACTAGGATCTTGCGTCAGCATGCGGAGTGGCTGAAGGCCGGCCGTACCGAGGTCGAGTCCCATCTCCTAAGACTGACATACAGTGAGATAAAAGAAGCCGTGGCGGGAACTCCGTTTGCACGGTGCCCGATAAAGTTGCTTTCTGCTTATGCCCATGCCTCAGGTCTAGTCCGCTACATAGAGGAGGGGGATTTTGGAGACGCTATAAAGATGCGGGTAGCCCGAGCGCGTAAGTCGAGACACGCGGCCAGCGTACTTGGCCGACTCGTAGGCCAAAGTTTATTTGGCAAGTAGCAACTGGAATGCTAGTGAAAGAAACCGATGAGAGAACACACATCGCAATACCCCGTGCCCGGTGAGGCTGAAGTCATCGACTCCGCGGAGCTAGCCCGGCGCATTGGCGTCCCGCCTTCATGGGTGAGAGAGCGAACTCGAACCAGGAGCAAGGACATAATCCCGCACTTGAAGTTTGGCAAGTATGTCCGTTTCGCTTGGGGCGGCCGGGAATTGGCGGAATGGCTACGCGGGCGTATGGTGATCGGTAACAGCACGGTGGAACGAGCTCAAATCGAGGAGACACGATGAAAGCTCGGCAACACCAAAACGGATATGTTTACAGACACGGTAGGGCGTGGTACGTACGCTACCGGGTGCCTGAGATCCAGGCGGACGGCAGCGTCAGGAACGTGCAGCGATGCAGCAAACTCGTGGAATGCGGTGGTAAGTATCGCTCGAAACGAGCGGTTCAGCCGTTAGCCCAGGAGTTCCTGGCGCCCTATAACATCGACAACGCGCCATTGTTGAGCGCAATGACGCTTAACCGCTGGATGACGAAGCACTATTTGCCGATGATCAAAGACGACGCACTGGGCGGCACGTACCCGGATTACTACAACAAGTGGAACCGGTACATCCGTCCGCATGGGGAACTTCCACTCCGTGAGTTTCGCACCAGCGTCGCGCAGAAAATGCTTCGCGCTATATCAGCCGAGCATGACCTGGCAACGACCACGTTGCGGCACATCAAAAGTCTCTTGTCGGGCGCCTTCAGCGAAGCCATCCGCCAGGATGCGTTTAGCGGAGAAAACCCAATGCGCTACGTGCGGGTACCTAAAGGGCGCGACTCCAAGGAAACGTACGCATATTCGCTGGACGAGATCCTGGCAATGTTGAGGGTCCTCGACGGCGTGGCAAAGGCCGTGGTGGCAGTCGCGGCATTTACCGGGTTACGCCACTCCGAGCTGCGAGGCCTGCGATGGGAGGATTATCGCAGGAATGAGATCTTTGTCTCGCGTTCCGTGTGGCACAACACGGTGAAGGACCCTAAAACCAAGGCCAGCAAAGCACCGGTGCCGGTGATCGAAGTTCTTGCCGGGTCTCTGGATGCATTGTGGCAGTCGCAGGGCAGGGCAGAAACGGGGTTCATGTTCGCGACTGGTAAGGGCACTCACCGTGACCTGCAGATGTTTGCGCAGCGCATCATTCGTCCGGCGTTGACCCGTGCCGGCCTCAAGTGGCACGGCTACCATGCGTGCCGCCGCGGCTTAGCCACCAACCTTCATCAGCTGGGGGTTCCCGACGTCGTGATCCAGCGGATCCTGCGTCACTCGAATGTCAGTGTGACGCGGAGCTGCTACATCAAGACTTCGGACCCAGATTCGGTGCAGGCGATGGAAAAACTGCAGCGTGCAACAGTTGTGCACCAGCTAGCGTCGTCGTCGCAAAACGACGACGTACACACGTCCGCCGACGCGGCGGAAGTATCAGAGAATACGCAAGTTGTTGGAACTGGCGGAGAGGGGGGGATTCGAACCCCCGATACAGCTTTTGACCGTATAACGGTTTAGCAAACCGCCGCCTTCAGCCACTCGGCCACCTCTCCGGCTAGGGCGGGTGCGCAAACGCGCCGCTCTTGCGAGCAGGATGATTATATCAGCGGATCAGCTTTGTGCCATCCTTCGCTGTTACTGACTCTAACCTTTTCTTCCAACGCTCCGTGTTCCATGCGCGATAGTACAGTTCAGCGCGCTCCGCTCGCTCCCTCGACCTATGGTTTGCCGGAACCGGATCACTCAATGCGCTCCGAAATAAGCACCCATGCGTTCCAAGGACGCTTATTCGTTCCTGTCTCCGCCTGATTTACAAGCACCTGACACTTACTTGACGCTCTCAGGATGGTCTAAATACCGGACTCCCGACACCTGCTACGTTTTGTCCTGGTCGACGCGGATGCAGCGATAGTCGCGCAGCTTGAAAACCGTGTTCAAGTAAATGCCCTTCGATTCGGCACTTCGGAAGGCACTGTACTCTTCAGGGGAAACATCATAGTACGCGTAGATTTCGCGGGATTGCCGGAATTCGAGCTCGAGCACTCGCCATGCAGCGTCGTAGCCCATGCTGGCGATCACACTGGAATCGATTGGTTCCCTCTCCATCGTCACTCCCAAGTTCGGATGTCTACTTCTCTTCGGATGAATAGAATCGCTCAAACAGAGCGAGGTTGCAGAGAGGTTGACCTTAGATGAGCTTGTCGATTCGATTGAAAGAAGGTTTTGCGTCATAGCCTCGTCAGATTGGCGCAAGCGGAACGGAGTTCCGTCAGGATATCGCGAAAAGAACATGCGCGGTAACACACTCGAACGCTTCGGGCACTTCGCCACACGAAGGCCGTCGAGCGCGGATCTTCGGAGTGCAGTGCAAAGCCGCTTACGTCTGCCGACTGTTCTCCAACGCCTCGAGCACGCGTGCCGGGGTTAGCGGCAGGAATGGCACCCGCACTCCGATTGCATTTGCGACCGCGTTTGAGATCGCTGCTCCGGGCGACACCACGGGAGGCTCAGCCAGTCCGATCACTCCTCGCTCGTCATAGCCTTTGCCGGTCATCATGTGCACTTTGAGTTCACCAATATCGGCGATGCCGGCGAGACGATAGAAATCCATGTTTGGATTGAGCATGCGGCCGGTGACAGGGTCGAGAATCTTCTCTTCGTAAAGCGCGTAGCTGATGCCCATGATGAGCGCGCCGATTACCTGGCTCTCAGCAGTTTTTACATCGACGACGAGGCCGCAATCCTGGACCGCGACCATTTTGTTCACGCGCACAATTCCGGTCTCGGTGTCGACGGAGACATCAGCCATCTGCACGCCACCCACGCCACTATTCGTGAGATCGGGTGGCTTCAACTTGTCGGGATTCTTGCCCCGCACGGTCATCGGCATCGCGCCAATCTTCGAGCATGCATCCTTCCACGACAAACTGCGGCTCGGATCGGATTTAACACGTATCGTTGCCTCCGCTGCTTCCAGTTCCTCTGGCTTGGCCTTCAGGACAGGAGCGACCTTAGCGAATAGCTGATTACGCGCGTCGATGGCGGCGCGACGCGTGGAAGCGGTGACGCCTCCCGAGGTGGTGCTACCGCCGCTTGCGCCCGAGACGGGATAGCGGCTGTCGCCGATCAGCAACTTGACAGCATCCATTGGAATGCCCAACGTGTCGGCGGCGACAATGATGATGATCGTGCGTGCGCCCGTGCCGAGATCCTGAGTCGCCATTTTGATTTCGACGGATCCGTCAGGATGAATCGTAAGATCGCAGTCGCTGTTGTGGCCGCGGCCCCCCCACGTGTGCATGGATAGGCCGAGCCCACGTTTTATCGGACTGGTAGTTTTGTCGCCGCGTGGGTGCCACTTGGTCTTCCATTCCATCAACTCTGCGGCAATGGGCAACTCATCGCGATAGATGGCGGCGCGCGGGCCGGTCAGATCGAGATTGCGGGTTACGAAATCCATTGGATCAAGATTCAGCCTGGCCGCGAGATCCTCCATCGCTGACATGGTGATGAGCGCCGCCTGCGGATGATTGGGAGCACGCCACGCGCGAGCGCTGCCCTGATTTGTTGAGATGGCGACGTTCTGCTTACGTTGGTTTGGAATTTCGAAGTTGTAGGGCAACGGAGGAGTGCCACCGCCACCGACGCCGCCGGTTCCCCACGAACGCGACTCCCACGCCACGAGTTTGCCATCTTTATCTGCGGCGATTTTCACACGCGCGAACGATGAAGGACGCATGCCTGCCACTTCCTGCTCAGCAGCACGATCCAACATGATCTTTACTGGTTTGCCCCCAGCCGATTTTGAAAGCTGAACGGCTGTGATTCCCCAGCGATCAGGGGCGAATTTACTGCCAAATCCGCCGCCGATGTATTGCTGCTTCACTTGGATGTTTCCTGCGGGGATTCCTACAGGCTCAGCAATCTGCGGCGCAATTCCCGACAGGTTCTGCGTCGAGATATGGACGAGCAGCTCATCATCGGCGGGCCACTCGGCCGCCATGCCATGAGATTCGAGACAACAGTGGGTGATAGCCGAGACGCCATACAAGCCCTCAACTACTGCCGCTGCGGACGAGAACGCTTCGTCGGGCTCGCCCTGCTTCTGCACCGCGGTCTGCTTGTATGGTGACCGCGCCCCTTTGGATGGCAAATATTTGGCTGTCCGCAAGGCCTGCACAACACTGGGGTCGGCGCCCGACTCCTGCAGATCCTTCAGGTACTTCGGGTCGGGATGAAAGCTGATGCCTTGATGCTGCACCGCGGCGACAACCTGCTCATCGGGCACCTGGTTGTCTTCCATGCCCTCAAAATCGTCCTGGCTGATGGGTCCGTTGTTTACGGCGATGTCCTTGGGTGGCTCCGCGTCCGAGACAAAATGGGGAAGAACTTCGTACTGCACCTTGATCGCACGCAGAGCATCTTCCGCGGTGCACTCATCAACAGCAGCAACGCCAACCACTTCATCGCCGGCCCAGAAGATTTCGGTTCCGGGCTTCTGAATAACCTGGATCGCCTTCACTCCTCGAATCTTTTCAGCGGCGCTGGTGTCGATAGCGGTGATGCGAGCGTGCGCGTGAGGACAGCGTAGGATCTTCCCTGCGAGTAGTCCTTCGGGGTTGTAGTCGAAGGTGTACTTCGCGCGGCCCGACACTTTTACCGGACCGTCGACGCGCGAGATTCTTTTGCCAAGCAGAGGGCGGGTTGCCGGATTCGGCCACTTGTAGTCGCTCATTCAGGGCCTCCGACTTTGCCAAGCGTGCCGGACTTGCTAAGTGCTACCGCGCGAATTCCGTCGTATGTCCCGCAACGGCAGAAGTTGCCGCTCAGACCGCGACGAATATCGTCTGCCGTCGGATCAGGATGTTGTTGAAGAAAATGTGTGGTGGCTACGATGAAACCAGGTGTGCAGAAGCCACACTGTTGCGCGTCGTGGTCGACGAATGCCTGCATCAATGGAGTGAGAGCATCGTCTTCGGAGAGGCCCTCAATCGTCGTGATGTTCTTGCCTTGAGCATCGATGGCTAGAACAGAGCAAGCGTAAACCGGCTTTCCTTCCAGCAATACAGTGCAAGCTCCACAGGTACCGCGATCGCAAACGTTCTTCGCGCCAGTCAGGTCGAAGTTGTTTCGCAAGGCCTCAAGTAAGGTCACGCGGGGCTCAAGCTCGGCCGTTAGTTTCTTGCCGTTGATCAGCAAAACAATCTGAGTCTTACCCGGGCCGTGAACGACAATGTCCTCACCAGCGGCGTGAACCAGCTTTGGACCAAGCACCAGCGGCACCGCGCTGATGCCGGAGATCTTTATGAAGTCACGCCGGGTGAGTCCTGAGGGGCGTTCGGGCGGAGACTCGCGCTCGTCCTTCATCCTTCCTCCTGATGGAGTAAAGCCTTACAGGGAGCGAGTATAACTCCGTCTTGATCCGGGCGCTGGGTGGACAACGGAAGGGCAACCAGTCGTTGACGACAAACAAGAATGGCGACCCGCAGGGCCGCCATCGGTGTACATGGAACGAGACATTACTTTAGCGTCCGGATGAACTTCACCAAGTCGCCGATCTGGGCATCGGTCAGCTTGCCTTTATAAGCGGGCATCTTGCCTTTGCCATTCGTAATGGCTGCATTGAGGTCGGCGTCGGACATCTTTTGGATATCGGCGCTGCCCAGCGGTTTTGTACCCATTGCAGCTTTTCCACTGCCGTCGGCTCCATGGCACATGGCACATTTCGCTTTGAACGTGTCGCCGCCGGTTTGAGCCGCGGCTATTTGTGGAAGGGCGAGGGCGAGAATAAAGGTAAACAGTGCGATTTGTCGCAACCGTCTAATTGTCATCGTTTATCTTCTCCTGCTCGCGGTCGTCGTTCTGAGGCTATAACGATCGCGAGGACGCGTCCACTTTACGCTTTCGTACCGTTCTGCACCATACAACTTCCGCGTAGCACGGTTTTGGCTTCGACCGGCCACAGAACTTGCCTAACGAATGAGGGTGCTGGGCCTTCGGAGCGGGGGCCAAAAAACACTCCGACCGTGTGATATTCCGCTAACCGCGGGCAGAATCGGAGCCTTGGCGAACAATCGTGCGACGGTAACGTTCTACTTATCAGTCAATTACAGGGGGCGAATCGACAATTTGGGTTTGGCCATCCCTGTGCGATCTGTACTGCAAGACCGTTTCTTGAAAGAGGCTTCTGGTGGAACCGACGTTAGCAGTAATTGGCCTAAATTTCCGAACATCGCCGGTGGCCGTTCGCGAACGTTTCTGGGTCAGCCCGGCACGACGGTCCGAAACCTTACTCCACTTGGTTCGTTCGGAGGGCATTGAGGAAGTTATCGTTCTGGCCACCTGCAACCGGACAGAATTCATCCTGTGGGCCAGCGATGTTCCCACCGCGGCTAACTCCGTGCTGCGATTCCTAACCCAGGAATACCAGCTAAAGCTGGGCGAGTGGTCGCATTTCTATCGACTGATGGACGACGTTGCCCTGAGTCATGTCTTCCGGGTCATCTCCAGCCTGGATTCCATGGTCCTGGGTGAGCCTGAAATAACCGGGCAAGTGAAAGAAGCATGGGCTTTGGCGCAGGAAACTGGAACAACTGGCCGCTTCCTGGATGCAGTCATGCAGAAAGCGCTTACCGTTTCCAAACGAACCCGATCCGAAACCGCGATCGGTTCGTCCGCAGTCTCCATACCGTACGCGTCGGTGGAACTGTCTCGAGCCGTTCTGGGTGACTTAACCGGTCGCGAAGTATTACTGATCGGCGCAGGGAAGATGAGCGAGCTGGCTGCCCATTACCTGATGAAGGCCGGAGCCAGGGACGTCAAGGTCATGAACCGGACGCCATCGCATGGCGCGGAATTGGCGCAGAAGCTGGGCGCGACTGCGGTGTCGTTCGAGGACAGAATCTCACTCCTCAAGACCGCAGACATCGTAGTCAGCTCAACGGCTTCTCCCAATCCAATCCTCAGCCGGTCCGAGGCGGAGGGGATCGCACGCGATCGGAAGCACAAACCCATGGTCATTATCGACATTGCCGTACCGCGCGATATCGATCCGGCGGTTCGGGAAGTTGAGGGTATTCAGCTGTTCGACATGGACGACCTGGAGCAGGTTGTACAGCGCAACGCGGTTGGGCGGCAAGCGGCTGCGGAACAAGCAGAAAAAATTGTAGCGGCGGAGATGCAGGGATTCCGTCACAAATTGATGGCGGAACGAGTGGTGCCGACCATCGTTGCCCTGCGTCAGCGCCTAGATGAACTTTGCCGGCAGGAATTGGAAGTCTTACGCAAAGAATTTGGCCCTTTCACGGAAGACCAGGACCAGGCACTTACGGCCTTGACGAGCCATATTACGCAACGCATCGCCGGTTCACTGGCCCGTGAATTGAAAGAACTTCCAGAGAGAGAAGAACAGGACCATCTGACCGCAGCGGTCGGGCGCCTGTTTCATCTTGAACAGCCTATCGTGGCTGCCGCCGGCACCAAAAACTGAGAAAGGGCAGCATCGAGGAACTGTCAGTTACCAATGTGTCATAAGGACTGAAAGGTCCGCAAAAACGCTGGCTGAAAGCTAAGTGCCACGTATCAAGGAGTAGAAAATGTCTCAAACTGCGCAGGACAAAACCAAAGTTAACAGCGTCGGCTTCACCACAACTCAAGCCTACACACTGGCGATCATCACGTTAGTGATTGGAATCGCCGTTGGGTACTTTGCCCGTGGATCCGCCTCTCCAGCAACAGGTCCTGAGAGTGCTCAAGCAACGGCTCCTGCCGAAATGAATGCCGGCGGGGCTGGCATCGCTCCCGCACAATTGCCTGGCATTGGCTCATCGCAACAACCGCAGGCGGCTTCACCCGAGATGATCGCCAAAGCGGCGGAGCCGCTAGTAGGCAAGCTCCAGAGCAATCCGAACGATGTGGAAACGATTGTCAAGCTCGGGAATCTTTACTACGACAGCCAGGCGTATCCCCAGGCCATTCAGTATTACGAGAAGGCGCTGGCCCTGCAGCCCAACAACGCCGACGTGCGGACCGACGCCGGTACCGCGTATTGGTACACCGGTGACCCAGACAAGGCCATTGCAAGTTTCGAGAAGGCGCTGGCAATTCGGCCGAACCATCCGGGCACTCTGTTCAATCTTGGCATCGTGAAATGGCAGGGGAAGAAGGATCCGAAGGGAGCCGTGGTGGCTTGGGAAAAGCTGCTCCAATCGAATCCGGATTATCCGCAAAAGGACCAGGTGCAGATGCTGATCGAGCGCGCGAAAATGCACGGAACCAACACGACCAAAGGTTAACGCCGTTGGAGTCGTGCATGCGGGTTGAATCCTGCATAAGCGATCGCTCACCCCGGGACGATGCTGGCGCAGAGCTCGTCCCGGGATTTTACTTTCCTGGTGACGCCCAATCTTTCGCAAGACAGCAAATGACGACGCTGCCCGCCTTGCGACGGCCGTATCAGCCCGGCCCAATCGCATCGAGTTCTCAGCAAGCGTTAGAAGTCGCAGAACTGCCCGCAAAACAGCTTAAGATAATGATGGCGTACGGCGGGCGAAATCTACTTCCCTGAGTACCCGTTATTCCAAAACGGCGCTCCTCCAAGACGTCGCTCAGTGGCGGATTGCTTTGCAACAGAAACACGTGCACAATCGAACAATTCAACAGCTTTGTCCCAATCCAACATTATTGGAAACGGAACCGGATGGTGAACGGTTTCAGACAGAGTATCCATGAGAATCGGAGAAGAAATATGGGGAAGCCAGCCAAAGTGTCGGTCGCGAGTTGGAAAATGTTGTCTCGAGTTGTCACAGGTGTTGTGACCCTTGCGTTCGCGTGTTTATTGAACGCCGCATTCACTCCACAGCTACATGCCCAGACCTATACCGTGATTCATAACTTCGTAGGCAGCCTCGATGGATCGGAGCCGACCTCTGGAGTAACCATCGATCACGCTGGTAACCTTTACGGAACCACATTCTTTGGCGATCAGGCCACCGGCACCACATACAAGATGACGCATCGGAGCGCAGGCTGGTTGCTGGTGCCGCTGTACTACTTCACCAACATGCCTACCGGCGTGATTCCCTACGACCGTCCGATTATTGGCCCCGATGGCGCCTTGTACTTCACGACTGCCTTTGGCGGTGTCGGTCCTTGCTTCACTTACAACAACACGACTGGTTGCGGTGTGTTTCTGCGCATGACACCTCTTCCCACGTTTCCGTCGACTCCGCTTACCCCGTGGGTAGAAGACGCCTTCTACTTGTTCACGGGAGGCGCTGATGGAGGGAATCCTTACAGCGCTGACCTGGTTTTTGACGCCGCCGGAAATATTTACGGCACAGCCTTCAACGGAGGTTCGGCGACTTGCAATTCCGGCTGCGGAGTCGTTTACAAGATGACCAAGACGAACAATAGCTGGGCCGAGAGCGTCGTTTACGCGTTTACCAACAGTAACGACGGGTCTCATCCCTGGGGGGGGATAACTCTCGATCAAGCCGGCAATCTTTATGGCACAAGCTCCGCCGGAGGTGCGAACGGCTTCGGCACGGTGTTCGAGTTGAGCCCGTCGGGTTCCGGATGGACGTTCCGTACGTTGTACAGTTTCCAGGGGCAAGCGGATGGCGGAGTTCCCTACGCCGGATTGGTTTTTGACCAGCTTGGCAATCTGTGGGGCGCTACCACATCCTTCGGCTCTGGCAATGGCGGCACCGTCTTCGAGCTCACGCCCTCGGGTAGCAACTGGAATTTCACTACCATCTACGATTTTGCCGGGCCGAACGGCGGGTTCAATCCAGGGCCTGCCGCCAATCTTGCCTTGGACAGTCGCGGCAACATCTACGGAACCACGCACTTGGATGGCCTGTTTAACTTCGGGTCCATCTTCAAACTGAGCCCCAACGGCAGCGGCTACACGTATACTTCGTTGCACGATTTCACTGCGGGAGCGGATGGCGGCGACCCGCGCAGCAATGTGACTTTCGACGCGAACGGCAACATGTATGGCACTGCTTCGGCGGGCGGCACTGGCAATCGTCAGACGTGCGTCGGTTCCTGTGGCGTGGTCTGGGAAATCACACCGTAGCTTCGGCTGCACTCAGCCGCGCTGTAAAACCCAAACCAGGAGGCGCTGAAGGGCAGGCACTTCCTGGTTTCTTATTTACCGCTCGAATGACCGAGGCGACCCCGGACCGAGCGCTCTAGACCTTAAATTGTGAGGCGGCCTCGGCGCACGCTGGTTCCCCCAGTCCCAATTTCGAACTCTGTAGCACATAACGGGGGCCTGGAAATCGACATATTTCGAACCCCTAAAGGCGCAAGTTGGGCGAAAAGCAATGAGATCCTCAGGGTGTGACGGGAGATAAGAGCGTTCGAGAGCGCCGGACGGTCCGAACAACGTGCCTGTACCGGTCTTAAAGTGTTAAATTTTATGACACTAAAGCGACAAAAACGAGCGATGCGCAAGGGAAATTGCCTAGAACAATGTCGCAAACACCTGCACTCCCCAAGCTCCGAAGATGACGGTTTTAATGGGTTTAGCGTGGCACGAGGATTGCTCTTGGAAGAGTAGCCTCTCTCGCTATGGGGCAAATTGGGTCTGTACGTACGTGAATTGAACCTAAAGGAGGGTTCGATCCTTGAAAATGCGTATCGCTTCGCTGACACTGCTCGCACTGTGCTTGGCTGTTATTCCTGCCGTTGCCCAGACTGACATCTATGACAACGGTCCGATCAACGGCACAGTCGATGCCTGGACCATCAACTCCGGTTTCGCAGTTAGCGATTCCTTTACCCTTGGCGGCGCGGCAAACGTCAGCGGTCTGAACTTTGGCGTTTGGATTCTGCCTGGCGACGTCCTCGAGTCGGCCGAAGTTTCGATTACCTCGGGCGAATTCGGCGGCACCAGCTTCTTTGATGGTTCCGTTAACTTGACCGCCAGCGGCTGCTCCACCAACCAGTTTGGCTACAATGTCTGCACCGAGTCTGGCACCTTCTCTGGTCCTAGCCTCAATGCCGGCACCTATTGGCTGAACCTGTCGAACGCGGTTGTCAACGATGGCGACCCGGTCTACTGGGATGAGAACTCCGGTCAGTCGTCTGCTTCGCAGAACACGGTCGGCTCGATTCCTTCTGAGGCCTTCACCCTGCTCGGCGCGGCACCAGCAGCCCAGCAGCTCCAGCACCGCCAGCAGCACCAGCACCTCGACTCCTGAGCCCAGCAGCATCATGCTGTTCGGTTCTGGCGTCCTTGGCCTGGCTGGCCTTCTGCGCCGCAAGCTGTTCTAATTTTCACATCGACCCTTCCCCCAGGTCATTTCCAAGCCGGAGCTTAATGCTCCGGCTTGTTCGTTGTTGCGAAGGTGGCTGCCGTCGAATCTCGGACAGGCGCTTCGTGAAGGACCTGGCCGTTCAGGGCTATCTGTCCGAGGTTTGGGTACTTGCCTCACCGAGATGGCTTTCCGATTGCTACCGCGACCAGACGCTTGAATCCGATGCTGCTCTGGAAGATCCGACGCGGTATAACATCTCTGCACTCTCCATGCAAATGCACTCAGGTTTCACCACCGCCAATCCACGGGACATCCGGAATGAATAGCCCTCACCAAACGAAACACTCAGCAGTTGGTTCTCACGGTCTTAATCATGGTGGCGTCCTGTGTTCGGCTCCTGATGTGTCTGCAGCATAATCCGATGGATTTTCTGTCGTCCGATGCCTTGCGCCACTGGAAAATGGCGGCAACTGTTCCCTCGTGGCGGCTATTGGGGCGCATCCGATCCCATCGGCTATCAGGTTTTCATTTTTCTGGTGCGCCAGATCACCAGGGACAATCGGATTCTGGTTGCTCTTGCTTGTGGGTCGCTGTCCGTCGTCATGCCCTGGACTTACTATCGTGCAGCCCGAAGCCTCGGGCTAGCAGAAGACTGGCCAGCCCTCTGGGTCTGGGTCGCTCATCGCCTGGACTCCATCACTGTTCACCATCTATCACTACATTATGATGGAAACTTTGTTGCTGGTGCTGGATGGTGCCGCCATTTGGTCCACCGGGCAGGTATCTTCGCAAGGGGGATACATAATCGTTTTGTATTTCGATTTTCTGCTGGACATTGGCATGTCTCACGAAACCCACCGTCATTCCGCTGGCCGGAATTTTTGTGATATGGAGTTGCTGGAAGAAGCATCCTTCGCTGCGTGCCGTCGCATTCGGCCCTTGCTGGCCGTTGTCATGTTGATGCCATCAGCGATCCGCAGCAACTCGAACTAGGGTTTGTCGCGCCCTTTGGGAATCCTTGGCTGACGAAGATACAGCATCGCTCGGGAACAAGATGATGTACCTGTATTTTCGTGGCCGGCGAATCACCCGGACTGGATTGAAACTACTATTTTGAGCTCGCCTACCTGCGCTATACAGCCTTTGCGCCGTTTAGTTCGTGGCGCATGCGCCGAGCCTACGTCTGAATCCAGCATCACGATCACAGCCAATGCGAAGAACGGAGCGCGGGATTGGAAGAATGCCTATGCCGGACTGCACACGTCGTGGGATGAGTGGTTCGCGCAATGGGGAGAAAATATTGTGGTCTTCCTATTCGCTCCGTCATGGCCGGAATTCGATTCCGACGAATGGGACAGTCAGCTTACCCTTTATACCCGCTGGATGTGGGCTCCCTTGATTGCGATCGTCCTAGGATGGAATGTTTTTCGATTCTTCAAAGGCCGTTTTGATTTGCTGCCGGTTGCGGTGACTCTCTTCACTCTCTTTCTGTGCTTGCAGAACGTCGCTACGACCGAGGGGCGTTATCGTAAGCCTCTCGAGCCCTTGCTTCTGATGAATGTGGTCTGGCTCATCAGCACGCGCCCGCGTAGAGATCAGCAGGAGCCGGAACCGTGAGTCTAAATTATTCCGGGTGCCAATCCATAGTACGGATTGATCCAATGAAACCCTCGATTGGACAACTGGAAATGTACTTGGGTCCGAGAGCGGGATTCGCGTGAGCTTGGCGCTCACCTGATGTCCTTCAAATTCGCCTTCCAGAATCATCTTGTCCGGCTGCGGTAGTTCGTATGTGAGCGTATCTTTCTTGTCCGGTTGAGCTCGGTGGCCACAGAGCAATGGACTTTCTTTTCTGTATCCACGGTACTGCTAAATACAGCGTGGTGATCATCCATGTATTGGATTGAGGTCCATGTAGTGCCATCGAGGATGAGACGACGCCAACGCTGCGAGTCCGGCATTACGGGGGGCTGGACAATTCCATCCACTACCAACTCATCCGCCGTCCATACCCCTCGCACAATGGCAGGCAGACAGGTCGCACCCTATCGTGGCAGCATGATGAGACCAAATGGAATGACCGATAAGTGTACCGACTGCCTATGAACAGAACCAGGACCGTGAGTCCCCGACCCAGAAACTTGTCCTTGAATGCGTAAACCGGCTTGCTGAGCTGTGTTTGCCGATTCAGGACAAAGAAGTCGAAGATCCGCCGCATGTCCGGAGCCAACAGAAACAGGCCATCAAAATCATGTGGACACTAAGAATCTTTCTCGGAACGTCGTAAGCGAGGTTCAGCATTAGAACGTTCGTCATGACCGCCCCACCTACCAGTGCTCCCAAAGTTGTGAGCTGCGGTACGAGCAGAAGGACCGCACCAACCATCTCGCCATACTCCGCCAAAAAAGCTATATAGCCTCGAATATCCCATTTGGATCCACAGCAGATCCATCGGCGTGGACCGCCCGTAGGGTTCGTAGCAGCTGCATCAAAGAGGGCGCATAGAAATTGTGTTCTGAAAATTTTGTTGCAGCCGTACCCCATGAGCATGATGGCCAGAGCCGACGCGAACCACAATACGGAGCCACTGGTAGAGAACTTCATAATTCGGCCGTTTGCGGTCCAGCCATGACCACACGCCTGTGGCTACAGCAGCGACAATCACGATCAGCAGCAAGAGGACATAATCGTAGAGTTGATCGCCGCTTCCGTTAGCGACCTCGCTGTAGTCTCCGCTGATGCGCAGCACGTGCTGGCCGAACCAGGGAACGACGGAATGCCAGATCGTGTCCAGTATGGTTTCGCTTTAGCAGATTGGCTGAGAGAACCGACCGCTCGCGGAGCACATATACAGCAGGAAGTAGGAAAACACGAATCGAAAGGCAACCTTGGTCGAAGACGACCATTCCGTGTTCGCGTCTGGAGCGGAGACTGATGCTTCCTTTTGCAGTTGCGGTATCATCTGGCCCTCTTGCTGTAAGGATTTCCCGTGTGTTCCCCGACCGGGTGACTGCGGAGTTGACGCATTTTCTCTCGAATGCACGTTTTGTGCAACACTCTCAGATCCCGTCCCAAATTGTCCGGAACCTTATAAAATAAGAGGCTTTTTGATCTTTGTGTGCGCCGCAACTCGTTCTTGGTCCGGCGCAGCAACAGGCTTATATCTTACTTCGCCCTCTGCCGAAGTTGGGCGGCTAGGTGGAAGAATTCTACCGCCTGGGTGGTATCTCCTAGAGCGCGATAGGCGATGCCGATGTTCTGGTATGCCTTAGCCCGTTCGAGGGGGTCGTTTATCTCGCCAAGCGCATTCTGGTAGAGATAGATCGCTTCCTGCTGCTTCCCCTGGTGCTGATCGTCGATTGCCAGGGCGAGATTTGCCGCGGGATCGGTCGGGTTCGCAGCGATGACCGCTCGATAATGTGCCAGCGCCTCATCACGATGCCCTTGTTTCGCCACAATTCCGGCAACCATATCGTGCGCAACCCAGTTGTTGCCGGTGACCTGTAGGGTATGACTCCAAAGCGTCAGGTTGTCGGACCAATAGCCGATCTGGCGGCGACTCACCGCACCTAGCGCCAGCAGTACCACCAAGCTGAGGGCAGGCAACGCGATCTTAGGCAAGTGCTTTTGCTCAGCCCACTCCGCAAGCCCCCAGCAAACAAGGATGAACAATCCGAGAAATGATTGATAAGCGTAGCGGTCCGCCAATGCCTGCCGACCCACCTGCAGCAGCCCAATCGTGGGCACCAGAGTTCCCAGGAACCAGAACCAACCGACGGGGAGATAGCGGTATCGTCGTCCCAGCAACACCAGAGACGTAACGACGAGCAACAGCAACGCTGATGTTGCCACTTGCCACAGCTTCAGCTGATTGCCCGGGTGGAGATACATAATCGCCAGATTGGAAGGCCAAATTGCCTTGCCAAGGTAACGAACGTACGCGACGATCGCGTTTCCGATTCGTATCCAGATCGAGTACGGCCAACCTGTGGGGCGTCCAACATGCTGCGCCTTCATGGTGATCAAGGCACTCGCCAGGCAGATCACGAAAAGAGGGATCTTCTCCCGGATCAATTCAGAAACCGTGCGGGAAGGGAATGCAGAAGCGGAGGTCTGATCGAGAGAAGATAGACGGAGTGGCTGCGAACACTCGGCGTAACGGCCAATAGTCCCACAAAAGGAGGACGAAGGGCAGAGTGATGACCTGCGGCTTGGCCATCAATCCAAGGACAAAGAGTAAAGCCATCATGAAGTACCGGCCATGGCCGGGCCTGGCCACGTACCAGCGGTAAGCTCCCAATGCGAGCAGAAAAAAGAATGTGCTCAACATCGTCTTCCGCTCGGCCATCCATGCTACCGACTCGACATTGATCGGGTGCACGGCGAACAGCGCCGCGACCATAAAGCTGCGTCCGATGCAGCCGGTCGCGAGCAGCAATACCCAGAACAGCACCACCACATCCACCGCGTGCCATGCCATGTTCATGGCGTGATGTCCCGCAGGATCGATGCCGAACATCTGGCAGTCGAGGGCGTGGGAAAACCAGGTCAGAGGATGCCAGTTGCTGTCGTCGAACGTCCGTATCGCCCAAGTGAACGTGCTCCACGTCAAGCCCTCTTGCACATGGAGGTTTTCGTAAACATAGCCCTGGTCGTCGATGTTGGTAAAGGGATGGTGAATTACGGGGAAATACAGCGCAACGGTAGCAACAAGGAGCGCGACGCTGATGCCCACTGCCTGCTTGTATCGTCTTGTCACAGCCCGGCGCGGCTGCACAAGCAGGTCAGGAACTGAAGCTACGGCTGTCATCGCTTCCCCTTTAAACGCCGGATTATATGCGCCCAGAAGCCCAATGCCTGTGACGTGCTTCACAGACAGCGAGCAAAATCTCTTGGCGAGGGGGTTAGCTTAACGAATTAGCAGATCATTGGCGCGGCGTTGCGCGCTACGGATGTCCGTGGACAAGAGCTCGGCTTTTTGTCGGGCCGCAGCGGCCTGCTGCTTTTCTCCGGTGAGATCTAACGCTTGCGCCAGCAGAAGATACTCGTAATCGATGGAATTGAGCTGCACGCCGCGGGAATAGGCGCTGACGGCCAATTCCATGTCGCCTGTTTTCTGAGCCATCAACCCCAGGCTGATCCAGGCACCCGCGAACTCGGGGTCAACCGCTACGGCTTTCTTCAGATTCTCTCTGGCCGTGATGTAGTCTCCCGATTCTTTGTACGCGTATCCGAGGTTGTTATAAGCGCGCGCTTTTGTCTTGTAGTTACGCGCCATATTCGCGGCTCTCTGGTACCAGTCGATGGCGGCTGTATAGTTGCCGTGCATCTGCTCGTAGATGCCGAGGTTGAGATCGGCATTGGGGTCATAGGGGTAAGCTGCCACGGCGGCACGGAAATGCGGAATCGCTTCTTCTGGCCGTCCCATTTTCAGGAGCGTGGTGCCAAGATTGTTTTCGGCAATCCAGTTGTTCGTTGTGACGTCCAGAGTGTGGCTCCAGAGGGTAACGTGATCCTCCCAGTAGCCCACTTGCTGATATGCCAGCACGCCAAATGCTCGCCAAGACCAGCAACGGCGAGGCCGCGAACGACAATCAAGCGCGGGCGAAGACTTCCCGCCCAATCCGCGATCAGCCAGCACACCATGATGAACAGGCCGATGAACGATAGATAGCCGTAACGATCTGCCATGGCCTGCGTGCCGACTTGCACGACTCCGATCATCGGGACCAGCGTGCCCAGAAACCACAGCCAACCGACGGTGAGATAACGGCGGCGATAGGCAAGAGCGACGGCACCCGTGATTGCAAGCAACAAGACTACTGCGCCTGCGACTTTCCACCTGGGGTAGAGGCTCAATGGGTACGGATAAAAAAGAGCCAGGCGCGAGGGCCAGAAGGCCTTTCCGAGATAGCGCACGTAAGAGATGATCGCGTTCTCAACGCGTAGAGCTCGGGCAAAGCCGCTGGTCGCGCCGCCACCTGACTGAGCGCGCATGGTCATCACTCCGCTAATGACGCACAAAAACAGAAGCGGAACTTTCTCCCATAGCAAAACAGAGAGCGTCTTGGTCGGGATCGCGGAAGGCTGAGGACGCCGTCGAGGGCGGCGTGGTGCCGAAGGAAAAACGCTGCAATGGCCAGTAATCCCACAGCAGCAGGACGAACGGCAAGGTAATCACCTGCGGCTTCGACATCAGTCCCAGGAAGAAGAGGGCAGCGACAAGCAGGTAGCGGGTATCCTTCGGTCTCTGCGCATACCAGCGATAGGCTGCCAGCGCGAGGAGAAAGAAGAACATGCTGAGCAGATTCTTGCGCTCAGCGATCCACGCTACGGACTCGACGTTAACGGGATGAAAGGCAAACAGTGCGGCGACCATCCAACTGCGGCCGATAAATCCGGTAGCACTTTGTAACACCCAAAACAAAAGCAGTGCATTGATGAGATGCCACAGAACGTTGACGTCATGCGGGCCGGCGGGAGAGCCGCCAAATATCTGATAGTCGAAGGCATGCGAGATCCAGGTTACGGGATGCCAATTTGCCGCATCGCGCGTGGTCATCGCCCATTTCACTGTTTCCCAATGCAGCCCAGCTTTGACGTGAATGTTGTCGGTGACGTAATCGGGATCGTCGTAGTTGGCGAACGGCTGCCAGTGCACAGGGTAATAAATGGCTACCACGCCAAAGGCCAACACCAGGCTGAGAAGGAGGTTGATGACCTGAGGAGACGGCCAGTGACTCGCGGAAGAGGGTTGGACCGGCTGAATCGGCTTCGAATCAACCGAGGTCATAATGCGCCCTGCTGGCGGGTTTGCGCAGCGGCCTTTTCGCTTTGCTGCGCATCTAGAGAGTCGCCTAGTAGGCGGTAGCACGTCGCCATGTTCATGAATGCGGCTGCTTTGAGTTGATTGTCACGTGTGACGGCGACGGTCTTCTTATAGCGCGCGATTGCGACAGAAAAGTTGCCGCGCGTCTGCTCGTAAATTCCGATGTTGAGATTGCTGACGGGATCGTCGGGGTAGATAGCCGCGGCTTTGTAGAAATGTGCTACACCGTCTTCCACTTTTCCTTCCGTCAACAGAGCCTTCCCGAGGTTATTCTCGGCGAGAAAATTGCCACTTGTCACATCCAAGGCGTGCGACCAGAGCGTGACATTGTCCTGCCAGTAGCCAACCTGGCGATAAGAAGCTATGCCGAGGCATAAGAGGACGGCAGCGCAGACCGCACGCACCGCGGCCAACGGTACGTGCTTTGCCTCCGCCAGAGTCGCTACTCCCCAGGAGATCATGATGAAGAGTCCGATGAACGGCAGATAGGCGTATCGATCCGCTATGCCCTGTTTTCCCTGGTAGCCCACGCCCTCCAACCCGAGCATAGGCACCAGTGTTCCAAGGAAGAAGAGCCACCCAATCAGCAGATATGGCCGGCTCCGCCAGCAGCGGACGGCGACGATTGTTATCAACGCCAAGACCAGGGTCGCGGCGGATACCTGCAACAGAGTCACCGTCTCCGGGTGAGGATAGAATGCGGCGAGATTCGCTGGCCAGATGGCCTTCTGCAGATACAGCCCGTACGAAACAATGGCGTATTCCAGCCGCAGCGTCAGCGGATACCACATTTTACTGCCGTCTGCTCTTTGCGCTGCCATGGTGATTGCGGCGCTGACGGCAGCAAGAGCGAACAAGGGAACCTTTTCCCAAATCAGTTGCGAAATCCTAGGCCGCAGGGAAGCGCGATCTTCGCCAGAAAATGAGATTCGCCGCAGCGGCCAATAGTCCCAAAGCAACAGCACAAAAGGGAACGTGATGACTTGCGGCTTCGCCATCAATCCTAAGGCGAAAAGCGCAGCCACGATCGCATAGCGCTCAGTCTTCGGCTTCGAAACATACCAGCGATAAGCGCCCAGCGCCAAAAGGAAGAAGAGCAAGCTCAGCGAATTTTTTCGTTCGGCGATCCAAACGACCGATTCGACGTTGATGGGATGAAGGGCAAACAGCGCCGCCACCATAAAGCTGCGGCCGACATATCCCGTCGCCCGCCAAAGCACCCAGAACAGCAACAACACATTCAGCACATGCAGCAGGAGGTTAACGTCGTGCGGGCCGCCAGGATCGATGTCGAAGAGTTGGCAATCGAGCGCGTGCGAAAGCCATGTTACCGGATGCCAGGTACCGACGTGATAGCTGGTAAAGGCCCAGTGAACGGTGTCCCACGTGAGGCCGGCCTGCACCTTGGAGTTTTGCGTGACGTAAAGCGTGTCGTCGTAATTGACGAACGGGAAGTTGTTGACACGAACGTAGACCGCAAGCGTCGCAATGATCAGAATGCAGCCGAGCGCGAGCGCCTGCTTCCAGTCGGGCGCGGAGAGTAACGAGTTCGATGGCGACTGGATCGTCTCCCCCGGTTTAACGCCTACAGAACTCAATCTATCCCTCGAACTGATTAGAGATTACGGGCCTTGCATTGCCTTGGCAGCATCGAAGCACTCGCGCGCCTTGTCGGGATCGCCCAGATTGCGATACGCCAGCCCCATATTCGTCAGGGCCTTGCTCTTCAGCGAGAGACTGGTCGTCAAGATAATTGCCTTCTTGTATTGAATGATCGCCTCGGACAGATCTCCATGCTGTTGATCGTAGAAGCCGATGTTGAAATTGCTGATCGGATCGACTGGGTGGATTTCTGCTGCCAGACGGAAATGTCCGATGGCTTCCTCCAGCTGTTTGCGATCCAAAAGCGCGCCGCCGAGATCATCTTGAGCGATGTAATTCGGTGCCGTCACTTCGATGGTATGCGTCCACAGGGTGACATTGTCGGCCCAATAACCGATCTGGCGGTGCGCGACAAAAGCCAGAGCTATGATCACGAGCGTGCTAGCGACGGGTAACAAAGCGGAGGGAAGGTGCTTTTCCTCCGACCAGTCGGCGACACCCCAGCAGATCATGATGAAAATGCCCAGAAGCGGAAGATACGCGTAACGGTCCGCCATGGCTTGCCGGCCTACCTGCACGACACCGATCATGGGAACCAGTGTGCCGAGAAACCAGAGCCATCCCACCAGCAGATAACGTCGGGAACTCCGTTCCGCGATCAGCACCGTCATCGTCAGTAGGATCAGCAGCGCGCCATAAACCTGCCACGCCCGCAGCGAATCTCCCGGGTGCGGATACATCGGCGCGAGATTGATCGGCCACAACGCTTTCGCGATGTATTTCACATACGAGACGACAGCGTTGGACAGGCGCATCGACAACGGTGAGGACGCGAGCGACAGCACAGCGCCGCTCGAACGCTGCGCCTTCATCGTCATGGCCGCGCTGGCGGCAGCAATTGCGAACAATGGAAGCTTTTCCATGACCAGTTCGCGAAAACTCCGTCGCTGAAAGGTGGAATCCGGTGCAGGTTGGCCTGAAACGGCCATCCGCCGCAGCGGCCAGTAATCCCACAGCAGCAGCACAAAAGGGAAAGTTATGATCTGCGGCTTCGCCATCAGCCCCAGTGCGAAGAGCACCGCGACCACGGCGTAGCGGCCAATCTTGGGTTTGCTCGCGTACCAGCGGTAGGCGCCTAACGCGAGTAGAAAGAACAGCATGCTCAACAGGGTCTTGCGTTCTGAGATCCAGACCACAGACTCGACATTGATGGGATGAACGGCGAACAAAGCAGCCACGACAAAGCTGCGGCCTGCATATCCGGTCGCGCGCCAAAGGACCCAGAAGAGCAACGCGGCGTTAAGCGCATGAATAAGCATGCTGGTCTGGTGATGCCCGGCCGGATCCTGATCGTAGATCTGGCTGTCCAGAGCGTGTGAGACCCACGTTACCGGGTGCCAATTTCCGGCATCGTAGGTAACGAACGCCCAAGTCACGGTGTCCCTCGTTAACCCATCCTGAATGTGAGAATTCCCAGTGACATAAACGTCGTCGTCGTAATTAACGAAAGGATGAGTTCGCACCGGCCAGTAGAGGCCCACGGTGAGGACGATCAGAAGCAACGCGAAAAGATAAGGGCGCACGCCTGAAGGCATGGCGGGAGCGGTGGGGTGCGAATTCACTTGTTCTCCGGGTTCGAAGCCGACCGAACTCACCACACCCCCTACGCTCGACGAGTATAACCGATTGTTTTTCGTCGATTGTAGGATGGTGAGCTACGGCTGGAGCGCGTAATACCCTTGGCGGGCACGTACTTCCAGGTTTCCCGGGGTGCGCAGCTGAACGCGTAGCGAGTGAAACCCTGGCTTGTCCTGCTGAGGAGCGAATGAGACGTAGTACTGCGTCCTCAGGTCCTGCTCGATCTGCGCAAAGGCTGCTGCGAGATTCCTGGCAGAGGCAGCGATGTACAAACGCCCCCCGGTGGCATCGGCAAGGCGCTGGAGCACGCGATCGCCCCGGTCGGCCGCTCTCTTCGGATGAATGGTTAGCGGATAGATCTGAATCTCGCTGCGCTGGGCTGCGGCAATCACGTCGTCGAGGGTATGGAGGCTGTCGGTATCGTCGCCATCCGTCAGCACAATAATCGCGCGATGGAGACTTTTGCCATCGCTGGCGACGACTAAGTTTCCCGAGCAGGCGGTGTACAGAGCGTCAAAGGCGCGCGTGCCCCAGCCCGGCTCCTTCAGGCGATCGATGGCGTTTAACAGTTCTTGCAAGTCTGCGGTCGAGGTCTGCCAGGTTTTGATCTCTCCGGCGAAGGCCATGACGAACGCGTCGTCGGTCTGCGGCCGCATAACCCGGCTCAGGAAATCAGTAGCCGCGGCCTTCTCCTGCGGCAGCACGCGTTTCACCGAGTCGCTAGTGTCCAGAACCAGCCCAAGTTCCAACGGTAGATTGTCGTCACGTTCGAATTCGTTGAAATGTCCGACTTGCGATTGGTTGTCGTAAACCATGACGTCGTCGGACGACAGATTGCTGACTAGCCTTCCGCGCTCGTCCGCTACGGAGAATTGCAATCGGACCTCAGGTACCTGGCGCCGGACGGTGTATCCCGGCGAGCTGGCGGGGAGGTGGTCGGTGGTCTCTGGAAGGTTCGGCAGGGGGCCCGGTGGGATGAGTATGCGGCCGGGCGTATAGCTGGAAGGAGCGAGAGTGGCGGAAGATCCGCCTTCAGGCATATTGCTTTCGAGGCGTCCGGCAACCCACTCGCCAATGCCCGCAAGCGTTGCCCCGGTTAAGGCAAGAGATAAGCCGGTGATCAGCGCCGATCGTCGCACAAAGAGTTTATCGGCGATCCAGCTACACAGCTTGAGAACGACGGCTAATCGGCTCGCGCTGGGAAACGAATTGCCGTAGGCGAGAAGAGCGCCAACGGCGTCCCGCGCAAGATGCACCGGCGCAGAAAGTTGTCCCCACACGGTGCCACCTCCACCCACGAATTTGGAGGCATCATAACCCTATTTGGCTGCTCCGTGTCGGCTTACAAAGAATTATTCCCGATGACCGGCGAGTCGAACTCCAAATCCACCAGCTTCGTTAACTTAGCAGTTTCCTTCCCAAGTCGGCCCTCGTACTGCCGGGCCAAGAGGGACGGTCTTGGCCGGATTGACTCGTTTGCACAGACATCGAACCATACCCCGTTGGTGTGATATCGAGGGTCCGGCGCCACCATCCTGTAGTACCCTATTGGCACGTAATGCTCTCGGAAAAAGTCTTAATTGTTGACGACGAGAAGCTTGTTCGTTGGTCTCTACGCCAGAAGTGCGAAGAGTGGGGTTATCACGTCCTGGAGGCTGACAACGGCTCGGCTGCGCTGCGCGTGGCCCACAACGAGTCGCCTGATCTCGTTTTGCTCGACGTGCGTCTGCCCGATGCCAGCGGAATCGAAGTCCTGGAACAGCTGAGAAAGTCCAATGACGCCCCGGCGGTGATCATGATTACCGCAGACCCGCAGCTGGAAGATGTGAAGACAGCGTTGAAGCTGGGCGCGTACGACTTCGTCGGCAAGCCACTGGACTTCGATGAATTAGCGGTAGCCGTTAAGAACGCGCTGGAAGCGACTCGCTTACGGTCCGAAGTTGAGTCGCTGCGCGGCGAAATGCGCCGCCGTACCGGCTATCACAACGTCATCGGCGTCTCTCAAAAGATGTCCGAACTGCTGGGCTTCGTCAGCAAAATTGCCACCAGCGAAGCAACGACCATCCTGGTCCAAGGGGAGAGCGGCACCGGCAAGGACCTGATCGCAAAAGCTATCCACTACCAGAGCCGCCGGCAAGATAAGCCGTTCGTCGCCATCAACTGTTCCGCCATTCCTGAAACTCTGATGGAGGCGGAACTCTTCGGCCACGAGCGCGGCGCCTTTACCGATGCCAAGGCCATGAAGAAGGGCCTCTTCGAAATGGCGGACGGCGGAACCCTCTTTCTAGACGAAATCGGCGAGCTCTCGCCTTTGCTGCAAGCCAAGCTGCTACGCGTGCTGGAGGACCAGATCATCCGCCGGGTGGGCGGCGTGCGCGATATGCAAGTAAATGTGCGCGTGATCGCTGCGTCGAATCGCGATCTGGAGCGGGCGGTTCGGGATAATCAATTTCGCCAGGATTTGTATTACCGGCTTGCGATCATCTCAATCTTTCTTCCAACTTTGCGCGAGCGCAAAGAAGACATTCTGCCGCTGGTTGAATTTTTTATCGAGCGCTACAACAGCAAGTTTCGCAAGAACGTGACCGGCATAACCGAAGAAACGCGTAAATTGATGCTGAAATATGACTGGCCGGGCAATGTTCGTGAGCTCAAGAACGCCGTCGAGCGCGCCATGATCTTGGAAGAGAATAACCAACTCCAGCCGGATTACCTGCCCTTCGCCGTCGCCCAACAGCAGTCGGTTTATACCGCTTTTGAGCTGTCGTCCGGTCACAACGGAAACGCGGCAGGAAAGCAGTTGCACGATGGACGCAGCCTGCCCAAGCTGGAGATTCCGGAAGGCGGTACCTCGCTGGAAGAGGTGGAGCGGGAACTGGTGGAGATCGCGATGTCCCAGGCCAACGGCAACCAGACCCACGCCGCAAAGCTGCTGGACATCAGCCGCGACGCACTGCGTTACAAGCTAAAAAAGTTTGGCCTTATTCGTGCCGAAGAAGATGAGCCGTCAACGGCGGCCACCTAAGCCCATCCCAAAAGGTAATGAAGCTTTCAAAATCTCCCACATCGTGTCACTATTCCCTCAGCAGGTTTACGCCGGAGTTGCTGCTTCCCGCCGTCGTGGTCCTCGCGCCTTGCGCTACTTGTCGATGAAGGTTTGAATAACTGGAAAACTGGCGGTAGCGTCGCAGCTCAAAAACCAGCAAGAGGCACGAACGAAGTGCCTGAACGATCACAACCCTTCGCAAATAAATGCAACTGGTCTTTGCCACCTGGCTTCTATCTATGGCAGACGTGTTTATCGAAGAGCAGGATTGAGGCGCAATCAGCGCGACGTCAGGAGCTGTCATGCGAAAGCTTGTCATCATTGTCGTTGTTCTCATCGTTCTTGTGGTGGGAGCGCTGTTGGCCCTCCCTCACATCGTCGACGTGAATCAATACCGCGGACAAATCCAGACCGAGCTACAGCAGCGCCTCAACCGGCCGGTGCAGCTGGGCGCACTTTCGCTGGCCGTGTTTCCTTTGCGAGTCGAGGCTCAGAACGTGGTCATCGGTGATGATGCCACCTTCCACAGCACGGTACCCTTCGCCCAGGTGGCGCAGCTGGATCTCAGCATCAAGCTGCTGCCATTGCTCGCCAAGAACATCCAGGTCGATAGCCTGGATCTGAAGCGCCCGGTTATCGAGCTGATTCGCAATGCGCAAGGCGTCTGGAATTTTTCAACCGTCGCTAACGCTCCAGCCGCACCGTCGACCGCGCCCCTCGAAACCACAGCAACCGCCTACTCCGGCGCCAGCGCAGCCTGCTTCCGGGGGCGGCGGATTTACCTTGGGAGCTTTAAAAATCACCGACGGCCAGATTGCCGTCACCGACGAGCAGAAGCATCAGGCACGCGCGGTTTATGACCACATCGATCTGACCTTGAAGGATTACGCCCCCGGCAAGCCATTCTCGCTGGACCTGACGGCACATCTTCCTGGAAATGGCACGCAGACCTTCAGCATCACCGGTGATGGCGGCCCAGTCAATAATGCTGATCTGGCAAGTACGCCATTCAAAGGCACGGCTAAGTTCAATGAAGTCTCGCTATGGAGCGCGCAGAAGTTCTTGAACTCCAGCGCACTGGCGGGAACCGATGCCGTTATCTCGGGGACGACCGATTTGAACAACGCCGGCGGGAGTATGAGCGCTTCCGGCTCGCTCAAACTGGAAAAGGCTGTGGTTCGTGGCGTTCAGGTGGGCTATCCCATCTCGGCGGACTTCGACGTCTCGGATAACCTCAATACCGACGTCATCCAGGTCAAGAAGTGCGATCTGAAACTTGGATCGACTCCACTGTCGGTGAACGGCACCGTCAATAGCCATCCCAGCACGGCGATCGTCGATGTGAATGTGAGCACGTCAAACGCCTCCATCCAGGATGCGGCACGGCTGGCGGCGGCATTTGGAGTGGCCTTCAGTCCGAACGCAACCATCGCAGGAGAAATTACCGCCAACGTGCACGCGCAAGGGCCGACCAGCAACATGGCATTTAGCGGAAACGTGAACGCGCGCAATCTGGAAATGACAGGCAAGCAGATCCCACAGCCGGTCAAGGTGCCCGCGATCGATTTGACCATGACCCCGCAGCAGATTCAGTCCAACAACTTTACGGCCACCTCGGGCAGCACATCGCTCGCCGTACAGATGACGCTCACCCAGTACGCGAGCGTCTCGCCGAACGTCGATGCCGCGATCAAGACGATCAACGGAAAACTCAATGAGGTACTCAACATTGCGCAGGCTTATGGAGTAAGTGCTGCGGAAGGCATGACGGGAAGCGGCAATATAACACTTGATGTCCACGCCACCGGGCCGGTCAAGAACACCGATGCCATGAAGTTCAGCGGATCTGGCGCATTGCAGAATGCGTCGCTGAAGACGCCGTCGTTGACGCAGCCGTTGAACATCCGCAATGCGAACCTGCAATTCACGCAAAACTCGATGAACATTACCAACCTGGCGGCCTCGCTGGGGTCCACCAATGCGAGCGGCAGTTTGGGAGTAACCAACTTCCAGGCTCCGCATCTGACCTTCGCTTTGAACGCCGACAAACTGAACGTCACGGAACTGGAGCAGATCACGGGCGGTTCGTCGACTCCGCAGAAAGCGCCGGCGAAGAAGCGGGCCGACGCCTCGTGGAGCCTGGTTCCTATAGCCGATGCGGCACCGGCCGCGCAGCCTGGCTTTCTGCAAACTGCAACCGGCAACGGCACTATCGCGGTCGGCACTATCACCTACGAACAATCGGTGCTGACCAATGTGCATTCCAACGTCAGCCTGAATCGCGGGGTCATTCAGCTGAATCCGCTGACCTCGCAGGTCTATGGTGGGCAGCAGAGCGGCAGCATTACTGTCGATACCCGGCCGAATCCCGATGACTTATGCCGTTAACGTCAAACTTACCGGTGCGGACGCGAACAAGATGTTGTCCGCTACCTCTTCCGTTAAGGACACGGTGTACGGAACCCTGGGTGCGACCACCAATGTCACCTTCTCGACGCCGGCTTCGGGAGATGTTGCCCAGACGCTGAATGGTACCGTGGCCATGACTCTGGCCAATGGAAAGATCATGAAGCTGGATCTGCCGGGCGAACTGGCGAAGATCGGCAAGTTTGGTGGCGTTGCCCCTAAGGGCTACACGGCGGTATCGCAGATGAGCGGTACTTACAACATTCACCAGGGCGTTGCCCAGACCAACGACACCAAGGCCGCTCTCGATATCGGAACCATGGCGGCAGAAGGCACGATCAACCTGGTCAGCCAGGCGCTGAACATGCACGTCACGGCCGTATTGAACAAGGGCTTTAGCCAATCGGTCGGTGGGACCGGTGTCGGCGGCTATCTCAACACGGCACTCGCCAACAAGAACGGCGAACTGGTGTTGCCGGTGCTGATTACGGGGAGCATGGACCACCCCATGGTCGCGCCCGACGTGCAGCAGATCGCCAAGATGAAGTTAAACAACCTGCTGCCAACGGCTGGAGGATTGTTGAACGGCAAGGGCGGCAACCTCGGAGCATTGGGCGGTCTTTTGGGCGGCGGACAGCAGCAACCGGCAAAACCTGGTCAACAACCGCAAAAGCAGCAACAACAAGCCAATCCGCTGGGAGATGCGCTGAACTCGATTTTGGGCGGCCAGAAAAAGCATTAACGGGCGGCCAGCTTGCCTTGGTGGCAAAGTGCGGAATACGGCTGACTTGCAGCGTGTATCGGGTCTTAAGGCTTCACGGCGCGAATCTTTACCAGCGTTCCTTCCGGCAGCGGACTGCCCATGAACTGCACAACGCCGTCGCGTACCACTCCGTTGATTTCCGGTACGACCGAAGCGACGCCGCCCACCTCTGCGGCGTTCACGGCGGGCGCTTTCTTTGCAATTCCCCGGTCCATCGCCAGATTGGCCAGACGATCCGCCTCGCGGTTCTTCTCGCGAAGTACGTGCTTGATCTCAAAGCAATCCAGCTGATCGATCAGCTTCATGGCGCGTTCATGCAGCTCTTTCAATGTGGGACTGCTTACCTTGTACTCGCCATTGATCTGTTTGACCATTAACTCGGAGTCGCTGACCACCTTCAGGGCTTTCAGGTCATGACGGATGGTGTAAGTCAACGCCGCAAGCAGGCCGGAATATTCGGCATAATTGTTGGTCTGGCGACCTAGATATTCGCTCAGCTCCGCGACGGGCCGGCCAACCTCATCCTCAATCACGACGCCGTATCCAGCGGGACCGGGATTGCCGCGGGCACCGCCGTCAATGAACGCCACGAGATAACCCTGATCAAGGCTGGTAATCGGGCTCCCGATGAATTCTTGCGAGTGGTAGCGGGATTTCCCCGGAAAAGGACGTATAGGCATGACGTAATCTACCCCCTGACAATTTTGATGCGGCGACGCGCCCGCAAGGAGCGTACCTCCATCAGGGCGGAGTCCCCGTAAATCCACGATCACCGTTATCTGCCCAGAGCCAACCTGGTCGCCAAACGCTCAGGGAGGTTCGACGAGACGATGCGAGCCTGTGTTTGCTTCACGTCGTACGGCACGCGATAGAAGGTAACAATTGCTGGCCCATCGTCGTTGGTTTCGAATACGGCGAAGGCGGCCCGCCAGTCGTTATCACGCGGCTGACCTACCGATCCGGGGTTGATGAGGTAGCGCTCTCCAGGTTCCAGTTGCAACTCTGCTTTCACCGCTTGATCCGCGTTCGGATACTTCGGGGCGAACGATCGCGTCTTGCCTTCTTTCAGGTCGTACGAAAATCCGCCTTGAAGGTGTGTGTGTCCGAAGAAGATGAGGTCGGAGTGCCCTGGCAGATGAAAGTCGAGGGAGGCCGTTGGAACGTTCAGCACGTATTCATCTTCGTGACGTGGCGACCCGTGTACAAACTCGATGTCGGGGACGGTTTCCGGCCGCAACGGGCCTTCGGGCAGTCTGCGCAGCCAATCCTGATGCTCGGGCCGGAGCGTCATCTGCGTCCAGCGCGCCGACATGGCAGCTACCAGGTTGAACTCAGACAGATCGGACAAGCCAGAGCAGGCGCGATCATGATTACCGCGCACTACAGGGCAGTTCATCTCCCGGATGATGTCACAGACTTCGTTAGGAGACGCGTTGTAGCCCACTACATCTCCTAAGTTGGTGACGCTGTCGTAGGCGGGCGCGGCTGCCAGGCAAGCCTCGAGCGCTTCCAGATTGGCGTGAATGTCGCTAAGAATGAGCAGGCGCACGGGTCAGCGGACCTCCCGCGCGATAACCGGGCAACGTGCAACATGGCCCGGAGCAACCTCAATCAACGGAGGCAAGGCTTCGGCGCAGGCCGGCTCGCGCCACGCGCAACGAGGCTCAAAGGCGCAGCCCGCCGGCATAGCGGAAACTGCCGGCACGGTGCCTTCGATAGTCTGCAGCGGTTTGGCACGATCGGAGCGCAAGGTCGGCACCGAGTTTAACAGGCCACGCGTATATGGGTGTATGGGGTTGCGAAAAACCTCCCCAGCCATTCCCATCTCGACCAGGCTTCCCGCATACATCACGCCAATGCGGTGCGAAACCTGGGAGACGACAGCCAGATCGTGTGATATGAACAGCATGCCCAGCGAGAACTTCTCGCGCAGGTCGGCAAGCAGTTCCAGTACTTGCGCCTGGATGGTGACATCGAGCGCCGTCGTGGGCTCATCGGCGATCAGCAGCGATGGCCGATTCACGACAGCCATGGCGATCATCACGCGCTGGCGCTGGCCGCCGGAAAGCTGGTGGGGATAGTCACGTGCCCGGCGGTCGGAGTCGGCGATGGCTACGGTGCGCATCGCTTCCACGGCGCGGCTCCAGGCCTCGGATTTGCTGATGCGGCCATTGCCGTTCCCGGAATGCGCCAGTACGGCCTCGGCAATCTGATCGCCCACGCGCATGACGGGATTCAAAGCGGTCATGGGCTCCTGAAAGATCATGCTGATACCGGCGCCGCGAATGTGCCGCATGGCCTCAGGCGCGAGCGGAAGCATGTCCTCTCCCCGAAAGTTGATCGCACCATGAATGCGTGCCTGAGGCGGAAGCAAGCGCAACACTGCCAGCGATGTGACTGACTTGCCAGAGCCGGATTCGCCCACCAGCCCAAACACTTCGCCAGGATCGATGTGGAAGCTGACATCGCGGACAGCCGAGACCAATCCCTGAGCGGTGGCGAATTCTATGGTGAGGTTCCGGATGTCCAGAAGCGGGGGCACAGAGCTATGCTAGCAGGCGGGGGAAATCGAGTGCCGGTTCACCGCAGCTTGGCGTACATGATCTGATCCAGAATCATGCCGTTCTTGATCGCGCTGTGCCGCAAGACCCCTTCCCGCGATATACCCGCATTTTTCCAATACGCGTATCGACGCCTTGTTTTCCGAGAAAACCGTGGCGAAGATGCGCACTACCTTGTAATTGTCAAAGGCCCAATCTGAGCTGGCAGCGACCGCCCGCGTCGCAAAACCCCGCCCCCAGAAGGGCTCCCCCAGCCAATAGCCCATCTCAACGGTCAGGCGCGCAATGTCGACCCCTAGTTTGAAACCGATCCCACCGATGGCTTCGCCACCGTGCTCCACCGCAAACGACATAGGAATGTCGGACATCCGGACGTAGTTGAGATAGTCGATGGCGTCGCGGCGGGTGTAAGGATGGGGAAACTGGTCGCGCAGATTGGCGGCGATCTTGGGATTGTTGGCGTAGCGCAACAGCGCGTCCAAGTCATTCCTGCGCCACGGCCGAATCTGTAGATCGCCGAGATCGAGCAGCATGCTTACGATGTTGCGGCACCTGGCCGCAGGACGCAAGTGCGCGCTTCCGACGGCGCGGGTTCAGCCGCCACTAGATGGACATAACTTCTTTTTCTTTGCCCTTGGCGAGCTCTTCCATTTTCTTGATCTCGTCATCGGTCAGCTTCTGTATCTGCTCCAGGGCGCCGCGCTCTTCATCCTCGGTAATCTTCTTGTCCTTCATGGCTTTCTTGATGAGATCGTTGCCGTCCCGGCGGATGTTACGCACGGCGGTGCGATGCTCTTCCAGGACCTTGTGGAGATGCTTCACCATGTCCTTGCGCCGCTCTTCCGTCAGCGCAGGCACAGGAACGCGGACGAGTTTGCCGTCGTTCTGAGGATTCAAGCCGAGATCGCCGCCGCGAATCGCCTTCTCGATAGCGCCGATCAGGCTGACATCCCATGGCTGCACAGTGATCAGTTGGGGCTCAGGAGCGCTGACATTGGCAAGCTGGTTCAGAGGCATCTGAGAACCATAGGCGTCGACCGTGACGCCGTCCAGCATATGCACGGAAGCCCTCCCGGTGCGGGTGGAAGTCATTTCCTGACGGAAGGCCTCCACTGCCTTGTCCATGCGGGTTCGGAGCTGCACAAAGCTGTCTTTAAGAGCGGGGATTGCAGCCATCGACACTTGCGCCATGACGGTTCGCCTCAGTATGAGATCACAAACTCATGATTATAAGGCATCGGCCGTCGGCTTTCAGCTGTCGGCCATCGGTGTCGGGCCAAAAACAACGAAGTCCGCCATCTCAAGGATTCTGAGGGGAAAATCGGATATGGATACCGAAGATGGAAAGCTGGAAACATGCGTTAATGGGAATGATTGAGCCGACAGCTGAGAGCCAATAACTTCTCTATGTTTCCTCTTCGAAGTCGGAGTCCTGAAAAATGTAGGGTGCGGTTCGAATTAGGCGGAAGCGGACTTTGTCCTTGCAGGTTTCGCAATCCGGAAAGTGTGCTCCGCTGATCATTACGACTTCGTGTGCCTCGCGGTGCTCACGGTCATGAACAACCTCGTAGATGCCAGATTGGCGTACGACGTCTCCCGCGCGATGACGCCGGCTGCCGGGAGCAGATCCCCCCTGGTCTGAATTCTTAAGATTGCCGGCTTGCGAGCGGAAGGCTAACTTTCTTTTAGGCGCAATTTTGAATGCGGTGACACTGGAACCCGTGTTTCGCAACCGTGCGAGCACACTCATTGGGGAAACCCCCGATTGTCATTTGCTTACTGTTCGCTAAAACTTAGCTTAAATTTACTGGTTTGTGAAGTGTGAGTTACACAATTCCGCAGGCAGCGGCAGACGGGCGTGCCGCTGAAAGTCACTTGCTCGCAGGAAAGTCTTTGTCGGTATGAATATTGTTCGCTTCGTGCTTTAAGGTGAAGCGAACATTCCGATCACAAGTTGCACAGGCAGGGAAGATCTCGCCTTTTAGCAAGGTAGCGTCGTGGGTGTCCCGGTGGTCATGATGCTCCACCCGATAGACACCCGAAACCGGAACCGCTTCTGTAGGCTTGTAAGCGTGCTCAGCCATAGATCAGCGGGGAACTGTGAAAGGATTGTAACCCGATTGTCAGCAGCCGTTCAGGAAATCGAGGGTAGCTGCTGGTTTAAGTAGCAAGATTGTTGCACCGCAACGATCAGCCCTGATTCACCACTGAGCCCACGCGCTCGCCCATCACGACGCGGTGAATGTTGCCGCGTTGGTTCAAGTTGAAGATTACGATAGGAAGATTGTTTTCCCGACACATCGCAATAGCAGTAGCATCCATTACCTTCAGCCCCAGCCGGAGCACGTCCATGTAGCTGATCTGCTCGAACATGGTGGCATCTTTCACCAGCACTGGATCGGCGGTATAGATGCCGTCGACCTTAGTGGCTTTCAGGATCGCGTCAGCCTTGATTTCCATGGCTCGTAGCGAGGCTGCGGTATCTGTCGAGAAGTATGGATTGCCGGTGCCGCCAGCGAACACCACAATGCGGCCTTTTTCCAGATGCCGCATTGCGCGGCGGCGGATGAAGGGCTCGGCGACCTGATTCATTTCGATGGCACTCATGACGCGGGTGAAGACGTTCTGCTTCTCCAGCGCATCCTGCAAAGCCAGCGCATTGATCACCGTGGCCAGCATGCCCATGTGATCAGCGGAGACGCGGTCCATCTTCTTGGCCTGCTCGGCGACGCCGCGAAAAAAATTGCCGCCGCCGACCACGATGGCGATCTCGATACCGAGACTGTGGACTTCGGCGAGCTCGGCGGCGATCTCGTGGACCCGCTGGTTGTCGACACCAAAACCCTGTCCAGCGGCTAAGGCCTCGCCGGAAATTTTCAAGAGGATGCGTTTGTAAGCGGGAGCGCTCATGGTTGGCGAAAAGACTCCGAAGAAACTGGCCCTTTTAGTGTAGCAGGAAGGGCGACGCTTCCATGGACCTGCCGGATTGAGACCGGTGTGCCTGGCTTCCCACTGCGGGAGCGCACCTCAGAAATAACGGGCGCGGTGCAGCCGATCGCGAGTCTCCGCTGGGTTAGAGTGGAAGAAGCACCTGCTCACATGAATGGCATCGACGATCTTCTGCAACGGGTCTTCCGGCTTTCGCAATTCCGTCCTCATCAGCGAGAGGTTATCGAAGATGTCGTGAGCGGCAGCGACGTGCTGTGTGTGATGCCGACCGGCGCAGGCAAGAGCCTCTGCTTTCAGCTGCCGGCGCTGATGAAGAAACAGCTGACACTCGTTGTCTCCCCTCTGATTTCGCTGATGGGAGATCAGGTTCAGCAACTGCAGAGCCTGGGCGTTCCCGCCCTGCTGCTGAATAGCTCGCAGTCGGCGGCTGAACAGTCGCAAGTCTTTCGAAAACTTAGTGGCGGATTTACAGGATTGCTTTATCTGGCGCCCGAGAGATTTGCGGCGCTCTCCTTTCAGCGGCTTCTGCCACAGCTGAAGATATCGTTGCTGGTGGTGGACGAAGCGCACTGCCTCAGCTTCTGGGGGCACGATTTCCGGCCGGAATACATGCGGCTGGCAGAGATACGCGAGCAGCTAGGCTCACCTACAACCATGGCTTTGACAGCCACTGCGACGCCCGCGGTTCGCGACGACATCATTCGAATGCTTGGGCTGCGCCAGCCCAGGGTGCATGTTACCGGCTTCGATCGGCCTAATCTCACGTACGCTTGCCGCCGTCTGGACACCGAAGCCCAGAAGGACGCGGCTCTCCTGCACGGTCTGTCGAAACAGGCGGGCAGCGGCATCGTCTACTGCGCTACCCGGCGGCTGGCAGAACAGTTGGCGGTGTTGTTTCAGGAGAAATTCCCCCGGCGCACGATCCGGGCATATCACGCGGGCATGGACTCGGAGTCGCGGAAAGAAAGTCAGGAAGCCTTCATGTCGGCGCCGGGCGCGGTAGTGGTGGCGACCAACGCCTTCGGCATGGGAATCAACAAGCCCGACATCCGTTTCGTGATTCACTACAACATTCCCGCCAGCCTGGAGGCTTACTACCAGGAGGCGGGCCGCGCCGGACGCGACGGCTTGCCGGCGCAGTGCGTTCTGTATTGCAGTCCGCGCGACCGGCATACCCAGGAGTTCTTCATCGCTAAGATCGGCGAGGGTAATTCCGCGCTTACGTCGGCGCAGATCATGACGTTGCAAGCTCATGCGCGGCAGAAGCTGGAACAGATATTCGGGTACGCCTACCGGCTGGGATGCCGTCGGCGCGCCATTCTCCAGTATTTCGGCGATGACAGTGTGCCAGCACAATGCAATTGCGACGTCTGTCGCGGGCAGGTCCGGATGCAGAAGCCCTTGCCGCAGGTGAACTCTGTTTCTTCGGAGCGGCGTTCCGGGAGCCGCAAATCGCCGAACGTCGGGTCTCGCGAACTCGATCACTCCGGTCTCGACCGATTCGAGCGCCTGAAGAAGCTGCGGCTGAAGTTGGCCCAGGCCCAGGATGTCCCGGCATTCTGCGTCGCTCACGACTCAGTGCTTCAGGCCATTGCCCATGCGGCGCCCGCCGATTTGCTGGCGCTCTCGGAGATTAAAGGCATCGGCCCGGCAAAGCTCGACAAGTATGGAGCAGCTTTCCTCGCTGCAATAAAATAAGGGGCTGACCCTCGTCTGAAAGGCGCGCGGGTTTCCTCACTCCGAAATATTCCAGCACACGAACGCGAATCTCTTCGACAAGTTATTGATCTGAAAGGCTGCTAGATTTTTCCTGGAGCTCTCGGCGGCAGCACCCGATTCCAGCGAACCCCACCCTTGAAAACGTCGTCTTACTAGTACCTCCCATCTAGCGGAGAACGTTACCGACGTTTCAAGGGGTGCCATGAACAAGATGATGTTAGCCGTTTTAGCTCTCGCTCTGGCAATAGCCATGCCGGCCGTTGCCCAGGACACCACACAGCCGTCAACTCCGGCGAACCCGAGCATGGGACAGCCGCCCGACCAGAACAGCACACAGCCGATGCCGCAGGCCGACAATAGCCAGGCCGTACAGTCGCAATCAGACCAGGCGGCGGGAAGCAGTGCCAGCGCCGATCCTCAGCAGGGTCAGACGTTGACTGGAACAATCAGCGCTGACGGCAAGACCTTCAACAGCAACGGAACAACCTACAACATCAGCAACCCGAACTCCGTGAAGGCTTACGCAAATCAGCCGATAACAGTCGGATACGAGATGGGCGACAACAACTCGATTCGCATCACCAAAGTCATGCTGACTAAGCCGCAACAGTAAGTTCAAGTTGTGAGCAGCAGGGCGGAGCTGCCGATCTGCACACAAGAATAAGGGCGGGATTTCTCCCGCCCTGACAGTTCTTGTTCGGTTAGTTTGTTACTCGGCTGCCTGGTCGGCGGCCTTGCTGATGGCGATGGTCTCGCCCACGTCGCCCACCTTGAAGCGCGCGAAGCGGCGAACGGAAATGTTCTCGCCCAGCTTGCCAACAACGGTGGCAATCATCTGGTAGACAGTTATGGTCTGGTCCTTGATGAAGGGCTGCTCATAAAGGCAAACCTCTTCGTAGAACTTGGCCATCTTTCCCTCGACGATCTTCTCGACCACCGGAGCGGGCTTGCCGGTCTGCGCAGCCTGCGCGCGGTAGATGTCTTTTTCCTTCTCGAACGCGTCCGCGGTTACGTCTTCCTTGCGGATGAAGCGCGGATCGGTCGCGGCGATGTGCATGGCGATGTCGTGCACCAGGCCTTTGAAGTCGTCGGTGCGGGCGACAAAGTCGCTCTCACAATTGACTTCCACCAGCACGCCGATCTTGCCACCAGCATGGATGTAGCTGGCCACCGAGCCTTCGCTGGTGGTGCGCGTCGCCTTCTTGGCGGCGGTGGCAATGCCCTTCTTACGGAGAACGACGATGGCCGCCTCGATGTCGCCCTTGGCTTCGGTCAGGGCATTCTTGCAATCCATCATGGGGGCGTTCGTCTTGTCGCGAAGCTCTTTTACCTGTGCTGCGGAAATGTTGTTCACGGTCGTGGTACTCATCTTTCGCAAAACCTCGGCTTTTAGCTCTTAGCTGTTAGCCCTTAGCAAGCCGACTGCACAATGCAGGCTGCCAAGAGCCAGGAACTCAAGTGCTGCCGTCGTTTGCTAGAAGCTAAGAGCTAAAGGCTAAGAGCCAACGTGGCAGCTAAAAATTAACCCGCGCATTGAATCGGGCGCGGGCTAGTGATACTCGTGAAACTCGAGTCGATGCTTACGCGCTTGTATTTTCTGTGGCGCGACGGCCTCCGCGGCCAAGCACCTCTTCCATACTGACTTCTTCGGAGTCGTCAATCGTCGAGGCCTCAGTGCTGACGGCGCCTTCCACCGCTTCCGCACCTTCAGGAGTAGCGGCGGCAGCTTGCGCTGCTTCGCTGTACTGCACACCCGCCGTGACGTCGGCCATCTGCTTATCATTGGCAGCCTGGGATCCTTCGACCACCGAGTCCGCAATCTTCGAAGCGAACAAGCGAATCGCACGCAACGCGTCATCGTTGCCCGGAATCACGTAATCCACTTCGCTCGGATCGCAGTTCGTATCGACAACGGCAACGACCGGAATGCCTAGCTTGCGGGCTTCCTTGACTGCAATCTGCTCCTTGTTGGAGTCGATGACGAACAGCACGTCGGGCAGCCGGTTCAGGTTCTTGATGCCGGCCAGGTTCGCCTGCAGGTGCTTGCGCTCGCGCTCCAGCTTGACGACTTCCTTCTTCGGCAGCAGCTCGTAGCGGCCATCGGTGGCCATCTCGTCGAGCTCTTTCAGCCGCTTCACCGACTTCTGCACGGTCACCCAGTTCGTGAGCAGCCCGCCCAGCCAGCGCTGGTTGACGTAGAACATGCCGCTGCGAGTAGCTTCCTCGGCGATGGCGTCCTGCGCCTGGCGCTTGGTGCCGACGAACAGCACCAGCTTGCCTTCCGCGGTCTGGTCCTGCACAAACTTGGACGCTTCCTTGAACATCTTCAGCGTCTTCTGCAAGTCGATGATGTAAATTCCGTTGCGCTCGCCGAAGATATATTCCTTCATCTTCGGGTTCCAGCGTTTGGTCTGATGCCCGAAGTGAACGCCTGCTTCGAGCAGCTCCTTCATCGTGATATTTGCCAAGCTACCTCCTCGGTTGGCTTGCATCCGTTGCGGCGGCTGTCGCCAAGTCGCTCAGGATTGCTTTTCCCAGTCACCCGCACGCGAGTGCGGGAAAGATTCGTTCCGGTTGAAACTGCTTTGACCGCTCGCCCCCGGAACCAAAGAGCGAGTGGCTAGTCATCAGCGGCCAGTGGCTAGAACTCGCGATCAGTGACTGACCACCAGCCACTGACCACTGGCAACTTCTTTACCGCTTGCTGAACTGGAAGCGCTTGCGAGCGCCCTTCTGTCCGTACTTCTTGCGTTCCTTGCCGCGCGCATCGCGGCGCAGGAAGCCTTCGGCCTTCAGCTTGGGACGCAGCTCCGGATTAAACTCCTGCAGCGCGCGGGCAACGCCCATGCGGACCGCGCCAGCCTGGCCGTTCACGCCGCCACCGCTGACCGTGCAGGTCATGTTGAAGCTGCCCGTCGTCTCAGTAAGAACGAAAGACGACTTGGCCATAATGCGCTGCGCTTCGGTCACAAAGTGTTCATCGAACGCTTTGCCGTTAACCTTGAACTCGCCGTTACCGGGACGAAGGAACACGCGGGCAACGCTCGACTTGCGACGCCCCGTGCCGTAATACTGAACCAGTTCTGCCATCTGTGTCTGTCGGGAGCCGGGCTCCCTGATCCTTCCCAAAATTTTGAAGGGGCACGCCTTCACGCGCGCCGATAAATTGCTGTTTCCAAATCCGAGCGGGCTTCAGCCCGCGACACCAGCGTTACGCCCGCTTGGCGGCAGCCAGGGTTTCCGGCTTCTGCGCTATGTGCGGGTGCTTGTCGTCGCGATAGACCTTTAGCTTGCCGGCCATCGCACGACCCAGCTTGGTGTGCGGCAGCATGCCGACAATGGCTTCTTCCACAATCTGCTCCGGCTTGCGCACAAGCCGCTTCTTGTATTCCTCAGACTTCATTCCGCCCGGGTACCCTGAATAGTGGTGATAGACCTTGCTGTCGGCCTTCAGTCCGGAAATGCGGATTTTGGCGGCATTGACCACGATAACGTGATCGCCACAGTCGAGGAATGGCGTGTACTTCGGGCTGTCTTTGCCAGAGAGGATGCGCGCCACACGAGAGGCCAGACGACCCAGAGTTTCGCCGTCAGCATCAATGACAAACCACTTGCGCGCAATTTCCCCCTTGGGGAAATAGGTTGACATCTCTAAACTCTCCCAGATATTTGAAACCGCGAAAGAGCCGCTTGGTTCTGGCGCTGGATGCGCTAAAGACCTACAGGCGGGCAAACGCAGGACTGCGAAAGAACTAAGAATAGACTATCGACACCCGCCATGTCAATGAAACGGCGGCGCGACGGGCCCGCGGAACAGGCCCCCTGCTCGCTTATTGTACATGATTTCCAAGCACTTTTCGACGGATCTGAGCGCCCTCATGCCGGGTTCTGATAGAGGCCGATCACATTTCCCGCAGGATCGCGGAAGCGCGCAGTAATCTCGGGCGCATCGGCGCCGATCGGCTGCACAATCTTGCCTCCGGCAGCAACAACAGCGTCAATCGTAGCCGACACACTGTCGACCATGATGTACACCATCAGCCCAGGTTGTACGGCTGGCGGACGATCCAGAACCCAGGCGCCGCTCACCTGGCCGACGCCGTCATCAAACGCCGTGCTTCCGTCGCCGCGTGTACGAATCGTCCAACCGAAGCTGCGCTGGTAGAACTCCGCCGAGCGTGCAATGTCGGTTGCAGGTATTTCGATGTAACAGATTTTGCCATTGCCGTAGGTTGGAGGCATGATGTTCGCTCCTTGAGTAGATGAACAGTTAAACCCGACCGCCAGATGCGACGATTCGACATTCTACCGGCAGGTGCTGCCCGGCAGCAGTCGATGGTCGAACGTAGTGTTCCATCTCAACCTCGGCCGTTCACGAATGGACAGCCCGGAATCTCGAGCGGAGCCCTATTGTTAAGCTAAGTTCCAGTATTGCTATGATTTCTGATTAGCCACGCGTTGGCTACGCAAGTGCAATATTCGACTTACCCTTCGCTGGGAGCGCTATGTACGGGCTACTCCACGATGTTCGCTATGCGGTGCGCCAACTGCGTAACGCACCTGCTTTTAGCCTCACCGCAATCCTGACTCTCGCACTCGGCATTGGCGCAAACACCGCCATCGCCAGCGCCGTCTACGCGGTGTTGCTTCGCTCTCTGCCGTTCCAAAACGCCGACCGCCTCGTGCTAATCAAGGAGACGCACCCGCAAGCTGGAATCGTTGCGGCTGGCGCGAGTGACGTGCAGGACTGGCGCGCGCAATCCAAGAGCTTCGAGCAAATCGCGGCCTATAGCGACGTGCATCGGGCCTTCGCGCAAGTGACCATCAATGGTGAGACCTGGCCGCTGCGCGCGACCTATGCGAGCTCCGATCTGTTCCCGACCTTGGGCATTGAGCCGCAACTTGGTCGCGGCTTCCTGGCGCCGGGCGATGAGGACGCCGGCATTCACGACGCGGTCATCAGCAATCGCATCTGGCAGAGCCGGTTCGGCAGCGACCCATCGGTCATCGGCAAAGCTGTCGAGATCAACGGCCAACACTTCACCGTGGTCGGAGTGATGCCGGCCACGGCGCAATATCCGTTGCGAAGCGATCTGTGGCTGCCGTGGGCACAAATGGACCAGGTCGAGCGTACCAGCCGGCAATATCACGCCACCGACACCGTTGCGCGTCTGCGAAATGGGGTCACGCTGGAGCAGGCGAGCGTTGAGCTGAATACCATCGCGGCCCGTCTGGCGCGGAGCTATCCGGCGACGAATCGCAATGTTGGCGTCCGCATTGTTCCTCTGCGTGACGCGCTCGTCGGGCAGCTTCGTCCGACCCTGCTGGCGTTGTTAGCCGCAGTTGCACTGGTGCTCTTCATTGCTTGCGTCAACATAGCCAACCTTCTGCTGGTTCGTGCCAGCAACCGCCAGCGCGAGATTGCCGTCCGTACGGCACTGGGTGCAACCCGCTTGCGTCTACTGCGGCAGTTTCTGGCAGAGAGTCTCGTGCTCTCCGTCCTGGGAGCGATCGCCGGAACTTTGCTCGCGGCCGCCGCCATGCCGCTGTTGAATTACGGACTGTCGCGTGTTGCCGACGAGCGCTTCGCATTGCGGCAGCCGATTGCGCTGAACGCGCAGGTGCTGGCCTTCACCGCCGCGCTCGCCCTGCTGACCGCGGTGCTCTTCAGTACGTTCCCCGCGCTCCATGCCGGTGCATCGATAAACAGCAGCTTGCGTGACGCACAGCCGAACGTCATCAGAGGACGCAATCGCCTGCGCAATGTTCTTGCCGCAGCGGAAATTGCGTTCGCCGTCGTCGTCCTGTTCTGCGCGGCGCTGCTTCTGCACAGTTTTCAGAAGCTGCTGGCCGTCGATCCCGGCTTCCGCACCGATCATCTGCTAGCGGCCAAGATCGATCTGCCGGCGAACCTCTACAGCAAACCCGAGCAGGTGAACAATTTTTCGAAGCGCCTGCAAGAGCAGGTGGAAAGCATTCCAGGCGTGACGTCGGCCGCCATCACCAACGCGCTGCCTCTGACTCCGTCTATATCGCTTACGAGATTTGCCGTTCAGGGAGCGCCGCCGCCTGACGCCGGCAATTTCCCCGTGACGCAGATCCGCACCGTCAGCCCGTCGTACTTCCGAACCATTGGCATCGGTCTGCGCTCGGGCCGCATGTTTGCGCAGAAAGACGTCGACGACCCAGTGGGGACTTTCATCGTGAACGAAGCCTTCGCGCGGCGTTACCTCAACGATCACGATCCGCTCAGCAGCCGCATCCTTGTGAACGTACTGACCACCCAGCCAAGTGCGCTTCCCATTATCGGCGTGGTTTCCGACGCGAAGGACCTTGGCGTCGATGCGGCCACCGCACCTGTCATCTACACCGCCGGATATCCCAATGGCCAGGTTCTTCTGGTGCGCACAGCGCTCGAGCCGTCCTCGGTTGCACCTGCATTGCGGCAGGCCGTCGCTTCGCTCGATCCCAGCCTCGGCGTCTCTGAATTGAAGACCATCGATGACGTGTTAGCCGATTCGCTGGCCAGGCCGCGGCTGTCGTCGCTGCTGCTGACCTTCTTCGCAATTCTGTCGGTCGGACTGGCGGCGCTGGGCGTCTACGGCGTGCTGGCATTCGCCGCGCGGCAACGTGTGCGCGAAATCGGAATCCGCATGGCCCTGGGAGCGCAGCGCGCGCAGGTGGTGCAACTGTTTTTTCGCGAGGGAGTGTCTCTGGTCGCGGCAGGACTGGGCGTCGGAATTCTCGCCGCGATTGCCGTCGGCCGATTGCTCAGCACTCTCCTGTTCGGAATCACCCCGACCGACCCGGTTGCCGCTCTCGCAACGCTGGCTATTCTGATCGGCGCCGGGCTGGGAGCCGCGTGCATTCCGGCGTTCCGGGCAAGCAAGGTGGATCCCATCGAAGTGCTACGGGCCGAGTGATTCCCCCGAAGGTCACTGCAGAGTCTTCGCCAGGCGCGGCTGGTTCATACGGAGCCAGTAGTACTCGTTGATCGGCCTGTCATCCTGGAGAGCGGGCGTATTCGGCGCAGGCGCAATCAGTTTCTGCGGCGAAAGTTCGTGCGAGACCAGCAAATCGTATTGCTCCTCGGGCGTCTTCGCTGGACCCCATTCCATCATGTCCTGAAGTGCATCCTTCGGCGTGCGCGCGACGAGTTCATCGGCAGTGAGCTCCGGAATCGGGCTCATGCTTCCCAGGTAATGGTAGTCTCGGCCGCCTTCCATCGACTGATAGACCCGAACATAAGGAAAGACCTCGGTCAGCGCGCGGGTCACGGCGGCGCGGTCCGCATCATCGCCCTCGTATAGCCACTGTTGCAGAATCGCGCCGGAGGTCATATGCAGCTTCGCCAGTGAATAGAAATCGCGCGAGTAGAGCAGGCTGGAAGCTGCGGCCTCCAGAGGCGGTGGCGGATCAATGATGATGGCGTCGAACTTCTCATTCGATCGGTCGAGAAAGCGGCGTCCATCGTCGATAACGATGTGAGCTCTCGATGAGGCCAGCAGCGGAGCGCCGTCAGGATGGTAGTACGGGAAGAGCTTGGGAACGCTCGGCACCAGTTCAACGACGGTTACCGGAATGCCCCAAGACATTGCGGAGCGAAATGTCGTACCCATGCCAAAGCAGATGATCAGCGCATTCCGCGGCGGCTGCTGCAGATGAGAGAGCGTGAAGTGCGCCATCATTTTGGTGATGGGTGTGAGGCTGGTCATGCCGACACCGTTGACCAGTAGCATCTTGTCCATGCCATCGCCCGTGGCGAGGACGGTGGCCGTGCGGTCCCGCAGAATCACGCTGCCGGGAAAGTCTGCTTCGTAATCCTTGGTGAAGAAGAACAAGGTGACGGCCGCGATGACTAAAGCTGCCGTCGCGGCGAGTTGCCGTCCCCGCTGCTCGCGTTTATGTCCGAACAACGCCATCCCGAACCAGGGCAACACCAGCAGCAGCATCGAGAGGTGCTCACCAAACAAGGGCAGCAGGATAAATCCGGCCAGGAGCGGGCCGATAATGCAACCGACGACGTTGACAGCATAAGCGCGACCGGCGCGGTCGGGATCTCCCTTCGACCAGCGATCCACCAGCATCGGCGTCAGGAAACCGATCACTGCGGAGAAGGGAAACACGCCGAGAAAAATACGTAAGTCGCTGCGCATCGCGAGGCGGGCATCCGCGGTGAGTAGCGGCAGCAGGCCGAAGAACGCCAGCGAAACCCACAGCAGGCGGGATTCTTGTCGTACGGTGCGGCGGCTCCAGAACCGGTAGACCTGCGAGCCGCAAAACGTTGCTAGAAGGTAGGAGGCCAGAATCTTCGCGAAGGAATAAACGAAGGGTCCAACGAAATAAGTGTAGAGGCGTATCCACACCACCTCGGCTGCCATGGTTGCCAGGCCTGTGGTGAACAGGAGCACCAGGATCGACCGGCCGCTTTCGCCGTGATCCATCGGAGCAGGCACTAACACGGCAGCGCGCTGACAAGCACGCCAGGGTTTAGTAACCGTCAGCGCAAACGCCGAAACGAAGATCAGAACGTTCAATATCGCGCAGCTGCGCAACGTGCCATGAAAGCCATAGAGCTCTATCAGGATGGGAGCAAGGCAGGCTCCGGCGACGGCTCCCAGGACGTTGGCGATGTAGAGAAAACTGAACGATCGTTGCGACTGGCGCGGCATGCCTTGGATGGCGAACATTGCTAGCGGAATGGTGGCGCCCATGCAGGCGCACCATGGCACGAGAGCAATGGTCAGCCATGCTCCGGATAGCAGATAAAACCCGCCCGAAGACACCGCTGTGCCGCCGGCGATTCGCTGAAGCAGATGCGCGCCCCAGTTCAACTCCAACGGTACTATCAGCGCAGAGATGCCGATCAGGAGTTCGCAGATCGCATACATCCGGAGTGGAGGAAAGTTGGTGCGGCTCCCATAACGGCGGACCCAGCGACCTGCTCCCCACGAACCCGCGCCCAGTCCCGCCATAAATACCGACAGCAGGATGGAAACCAGAGCGGTGGTGACACCGAACCTTGCCATGGAAAGGCGTAACCAGACCAGCTCATAAACGATGCTGCACAGGCCGGAGAGGAAAAAGAAGATTGCAAACCAGAGCATGATGGATTTGAGCCTAAAAGGGCGCAGGTCAGTTTACCGCGCGCTCCGACTCAAGGAACAAAACGTGGCGATGGGAGTCACAAAGCAGATTCTGAGCCAAAAAAGAGACGGCCGAGCAGTTACCTCTCCCGGGTCGAACGAATAACCGATTCCATCTGCTCCAGATAGATCTCCAGCGCCCGCCGCCCCGATGGCGTCAGCTTGAACTCCGTACGGGGCTGACGACCCACGAACGATTTTGTGCAGCGAACGTAGCCGGCATCCTCCAACTTGCGCGCATGCACGCTGAGGTTGCCGTCGGTGATCTCAAGCAGCGTCTTCAGGTCGTTAAAGCTCAGAGCGTCATTCACGGCAAGTGCACTGATAATCCCCAACCGGACACGCTCGTGAATCACCGGATCGAGGCTGAGCGCCTCCGGACCAGCCGCCCGGCTTGACGAGGTACGCGGCACACGGACATGCGGCCGTTCTTCGGCATTTCTTGCGTGCCTAACCACCGTGCCTCCTCGCGATCACAAATCCGAAGATGATGTGCAACAGCCCGAATCCGGCGGTGAGCACGACATTGGCCCAAAGCCAAGGGAGCGGCAAAGCGATAGCGCCAAAGCCGACAAACGCTGCGCCCATGGCGGGAACCGTCCGCACCGAGAACGCGCCTGCCTGCATGACAGCGACTCCGTAAAGCACCAGCCAGACGCCGGGGATGAGATGTACCGGGCCGCTCCACATCAAGGCAACCGTCAACAGTCCACCGGCCGCCAGGGCGGGCAGTAGTCCGATGAATAACCGCCGCCCCGAGATCGACAGCACCTCAGTCCCCAGGCGTGTTGCCTTCCGATGCATCATGACGAGGACGATGGTCGCAGCCGTCAGTGCTTCGATCAGCCACGCAGCCAACCAGCCTTCCGCGGTTTTCTGATGAAAGGCAATGGGCCCCGCGATGAAGGCAGTCACGCCGGTGACACAGAAGCCCCAGCCGGGTACGGCTGTGAAAGCCGCACTGCGTTCCATGGTCTGGCGGATAACGCGCAGATGTTCCAGGGCTGCCGGCTCTTGCGTTAGCGGCAGCCGCGGGCTCTTGCGACGGCAGGGACGGGAATCAGGCATCGAAGAAAGGCTAGAACGAAGCGGAGTGCTAGTCAAGTACTTTGCAACGTAAAGTTAAAGCATATCCGGGCATGCTGACTTGTCGACCGCCCCTGTCCCGTATACTTGTGGCCGTTCCGATCCTCAGGAGCTTGAGCTTTGCAACAAGGCATAGTGGCATTCGCGTTCGGGCTGGTCTTCATTGGCGTGATGCTGTACATCGCGCTGAAAGTTCCTAATCCGACGGATAGCCAGTGGTTCACATTTCGAGTGATTCTCGCACTGGCCGTCGGTGGAGTAGGAGCGGTGCTGCCCGGCGCTCTGGATGTAACCGTAGCTCCTTCGATCCGGGCCGGCGGTGCGCTTGCGTTGGTGGTATTGGTTTTCTGGTTCAATCCGCCGAAACTGGTGGCTGGAAAAGACCAAGGCAAAGACCAGCCGAAGCCTGATGATCCACGTCCACAAGGTACCGAAGACGCCGAGACCTTGGATTGCAAACAGCGTTCCTCTATTCGCTCCCAGGATGGCGGAGATAAAACCCTCGTCACCTTTGAGAACAAAACAAGCGCACCTGTCAGCATCTATTGGATCAACACCGATGGTGGAGAACAGTTCTACGCCCAGATCGTTGCCGGTGGCCGGCTGCCGCAGGAGACCTTTGTTGGACACGCCTGGCTGGTAAAGGATCAGAACAATAATTGCCTGGCGGTGTTCCGGTCGGTGTGGCGAGACTCCATTGCCGTAATTCAATAAGCCGTTCCGAGCGCCCGATATTCGATTCATCGCCTACAAAGACAGACAGCGCGATTTGTCGTGATCGGTTACGCTAGTCCGACATGCTGTCCGGCTTCCGCAAGCTTCTTCCCGGCATTGTCGGCGTTCTCATCGCGATTGGCTTTCTGACGACGCGCGCCAATGCGCAGTTTGTTCCCTTCAGGTTGGCCCGTCCGGAAGAAATTCACGACATGCTGGTGGAGCGGATCGATGGGCAGCACAAGAGCGGCGGCATTGTGGTCGGCGTCATTACCAAAAAGGCCAGAGAAATTATCAGTTATGGTCACTTCGATCCGGAGGATCCCCGCGTGCCGGACGGCGACACGGTGTTTGAGATCGGTTCCATCAGCAAAGTCTTCACGTCTGTGTTGCTGGCAGACATGGTCGTGAAAGGCGAAGTCAGCCTTTCGGACCCGATTTCAAAATACCTGCCGGCCACGGTGCACGCGCCTACCCGGGATGGGAAACAGATCACGCTACTGGATTTGGCGACGCATTATTCCGGATTGCCACCCATGCCCAGCAACTTCAGCTGGGATTACTCTCGCGAGCAGATGTTCGACTTCCTGAGCCACTATCAGCTGACCCGGGACCCAGGTCAGAAATTCGACTATTCGAACTTTGGGGTTGGACTGCTGGGACAAATCCTGGCGCTGCGCGCCGGGACGGATTACGAGACGCTACTGCGCACGCGCATCACCGGACCCTTACAGATGAATCGCACCGCGATACATTTAACGCCGGAGATGAAAGCCGACTTCATCCCCGGACACGGCTACGGGATGGGGAGAGCTCCCGCATGGGAGGTGCCTGCTTTGGCTGGAGCCGGCGGAATTCGATCTACCGCCAACGACTTACTGATCTTTCTGGCGGCGAACATGGGCATCATCAAGTCTCCGTTGCTACCGGCGATGAAGAAGATGCTCACCGTGCATCGGCCCGTGTCCCCGGGCTTGCAGATCGCTCTGGGATGGCACATCCAAAACGGCGATGTAGCCTTCCATAACGGCCAAACCAATGGGTATCACGCTTTCCTGCTATACGATTTGCGTCGCAAAGTGGGAGTGGTCGTGCTGTCGAACTCCAATCAAGGCATCGAAGATATAGCCTGGCGAACGTTAAGCTACCCGGTTACTGGGCCGTTGGAGCAACCGATTGCTCCCGGCGCCCCACCGCAGTAATCGCTGTCTGTTGCCGCGCCTTATATACTGCGTGAGGTTTGAGCATCTTGATGCAGCGTTCGCCACGAACACGATTCGTCCGGGTTCAATCATGCTGCGGATAGGCCTGACCGGAGGCATCGCCACCGGGAAGTCCACCGTTGGCCAGATGCTGGTCAACCGCGGCGCCCGTTATCTCTCCGCTGACGAACTCGCCCATCAACTGTATGCGCCCGGAGCGGTCGCCTATGAAGCAGTGATTCATACCTTTGGCCGCCAGATCCTGAACGAGGATGGCACGATCAACCGCAAGAAGCTGGCTGCCCTCGCATTCCCCGACCGCATTCAGGAGCTGAACGCGATCGTGCATCCCGCTGTCATTGCCGCGCAACAACGGTGGATGGCAGAAGCTGAGCAGTCCGATCCAACAGGAATCGCCGTGGTGGAAGCGGCACTGCTGCTGGAAGGAGGCGCGCAGAAGGACTTCGACAAGATCATCGTGGTCACCTGCGATCTCCCCGGCAAGATTCAACGGTACGCGCGGCGTGCGGGAGTGTCGCTGGATGCGGCGCGCGCTGAAGTGGAACTACGAAGCGCTGCGCAATTCAGTGATGAGGAGAAGATCCGTCACGCGGATTATGTGATCGAAAACTCAGGAACGATTGAACACACCAGCCGCCAAGTGGATGCCGTTTGGGCCAGCCTGCAAAAGGCTTTGCAAAGCGGCACGGATGCGGGCTGAAGAATCACAAGCTGCCAGGATGCGGCATTCGGCCGCTTTCGTTACACTTTTAGCTGGGACGCGTCAATCCAAATACCGCAACTCGGAATGGACCGTAGTCCTCGCAACCGCATGAAATTCATACGACCATTTTTTCTCGGCATAGTCATAGCCAGCGCTTTCTACTGGTTCACCACGCATCACCATGGGACCAACCCGGTGGCCGACATCATCTCGCGGCCGACGCACATTGAGCTCAGCGAGGCGGCGGGCCCGGAGAAGCTCGATTCCGACGAGCAGAACAACATCGAGGTTTATCACCGCGTGATTCCTTCGGTGGTTAACATCACCTCAAAGACAGTAGCGTACGACTTCTTCTACGGTGCGGTGCCGCAAGAGGGTCAGGGGTCAGGCTTCATCATCGATAAGGAAGGCCACATCCTCACCAACTATCACGTGGTGGGCGATTCGTCACAACTGGACGTGACCCTGCATAACAAGAAAACCTATCGCGCCACCGTGATCGGGAGAGACCGGGCGCACGACCTGGCGGTCATCCAGATCAAGGCGCCGGAGGTCGTACCCGCGACGCTTGGCGACTCCAAGGGGCTGCAGGTAGGGCAGAAAGTGTTTGCCATTGGCAATCCCTTCGGACTTTCAGGAACGATGACGCGCGGTATCATCAGCTCGATGAGGCCGATCCGTAGTCCGGAAGGCGCTTACATCGAGGAGGCGATCCAGACCGACGCCGCCATCAACCCCGGAAACTCCGGCGGCCCGCTGCTGAACTCTCATGGCGAAGTCATCGGCATTAACAGCATGATCGCCACGGGTGGCTCGAATCAAAGTGCCGGAATTGGTTTTGCCATTCCAATCAACACAGCCAAGGCGGTCCTGAACGACTTGATCACGTTGGGTACGGTGCGGCGGCCGTCGCTGGGCATCGTCTCACTGCCTATCGGGCCGGAGCTGGCGCAGGAAATCGGTCTGCCGGCCAACTACGGTGTGCTGGTTATCCGAGTGGTGCCGGGCGGAGCAGCGGACAAGGCTGGACTGAAGGGCGGCAATGAGCGCGCTTATCTGGGGGCAACTCCGATTATGATCGGCGGCGACCTGATTGTGGCGATTGATAACGACTCCATTGGCGATCAGCAGGATTTGGCCAACGTGATGAACAAGCACCGTTCCGGCGACAGGGTCTTTGTGACCATCTATCGCGGCCGGCGAAAGATGAATGTGCCGGTCATCCTAGGTGAGGCGCGCGACCGGGCCTGAGGCTTCCCAGGCAAATGGGCAAGCGGTGAGCTTGTTCCCGTTGCCCCTGCCCTGAACTGTCAGATATCATTCCTGAATATGTACGATGACTACCAGGCGATTGACCGATGGACCGGCAAGCCCGTCCACTGCCGTTATCAGGCCTTAATTGTCGCTATTGCTACCCGGCATGCCGACGCGGTCGATATCAAGTTTCTGGTGGATGAGCGTCCAGTATGGATTGCCCTGCCACACGTCGCGTGGGTGGAGTACAACCGTCAAACCGGGAAAATCATTTCCGACCCGATGGCGGTGCAAATTGCCGGTCACTATTTGAAGTGGGCAATCGAGTCAGGTGAGGACAACGGCCGCGAGATGTATTCGTTGACGGTTGAGGAGACTCTCGATCAGTTGAAGGCCGTCATGGACGAGGCGTTCCAACCTGCCTCCCGCTGACCTCCTCTGAGTGGGCCCGTTGCATCTATTCTGTGAGCTTAATTCTCTGCGCCGCTTCGAATCCGGTCTCCCGCTCGTGGCGGTCGCCGCTTTTATTTCGTGATTCATTGAAGGAGCTTTCCTATGTCCTCTGTGTTGCAAACTCCTGAGGTCTCACAACTGCTCGGGCACAATAACGTACATCGCAATCTTTATCCTCCCCAGTTGGTGGAGGCGGCGCTTCGCCGCGGTGAAGCTGAATTGGCTGCGCGCGGCTCTCTAGTAGCGGAAACCGGAAAGCGTACCGGCCGCTCCCCCAAAGACAAGTTCGCGGTTCGCGACTCCATCACCGATAAAACTGTGGATTGGGGCTCGGTGAACCTGCCGATTTCGGCGGAGATTTTCGACGCGCTTTACGATCGGGTCTTCGACTACCTGGCTGGTAAAGAGTTGTTCGTGCAGGACCTCTATTGCGGCGCGGACCCGAAGTATCGCCTGCCCATCCAGATCATCAACGAATATGCCTGGCACAATCTCTTTGTTCGCCAGTTGTTCATTCGCCCGACACCGGACGAGCTGAAGAGCCATAAGCCCGAGTTCACGATCGTCAGCGCACCCGGCTTCCTGGCCGATCCCAAACGCGACGGCACCAACTCGGAAGTGTTCGTGATCGTCAACTTCACCAAGAAGATCGTGCTCATCGGCGGCACGCAATACGCTGGCGAGATGAAGAAATCGATCTTCGGCATCATGAACTTCCTGTTGCCTCCCCGAAATGTCTTTCCGATGCATTGCTCCGCCAATATCGGTCAGGACGGAGTGACAGCGCTGTTCTTCGGACTCTCAGGTACCGGCAAGACCACGTTGTCGGCCGATCCCAAGCGCCGCTTGATTGGCGATGATGAGCACGGTTGGAGCGAAACTGGCGTATTTAACTTCGAAGGCGGCTGCTACGCGAAATGCATTCATCTGTCGCCGGAGACAGAGCCGCAGATTTATAACGCGCTCGGATTCGGAGCGGTGCTGGAGAACGTCGTGCTCGATCCCGTCACCCGCATTCCCGATTTCGACGACGACAGCAAGACCGAAAACACGCGAGCGGCCTATCCGGTGGAGTTCATCGAGAACGCTGTGATTCCCGGATTTGGCGGGCACCCGAAGAACGTCGTGTTTCTGACCGCCGATGCCTTCGGGGTGCTGCCGCCGGTATCGAAGCTCACAACGGCGCAGGCGATGTACCACTTCATGTCGGGATATACGGCGAAAGTTGCCGGAACCGAAGCCGGCGTGACCGAACCGCAGGCGACCTTCTCCGCCTGTTTCGGAGCGCCGTTCATGCCGCTGGCGCCGAAAGTTTACGCCGAGATGCTGGGCCGGCGACTGCGCGAACATTCAGCGCAATGCTGGCTGGTCAATACGGGATGGCAGGGTGGCGGCTACGGCGTGGGCAAACGCATGAGCCTGCCCTATACGCGCGCCATGGTCGATGCTTTGGTCGAAGGCAGACTTTCCAACGTCGAATACGAAATCGAGCCCGCTTTCGGGTTGAGCATTCCGAAGTCGTGCCCGGGGGTGCCGTCGGAGCTGCTGGCGCCGCGGAATTCCTGGAAGGACAAAGCTGCTTACGACAAAATGGCAGCGGATTTGTCTGCGCGGTTTGCCAAGAATTTCGAGAAGTTCGACGCTCCGCCTGAAATCAAAGCGGCGGGACCGAAGCCTGTGAAATAACTACGACAGTGTGGGACTATCACAATGTGGCACAGCTGAGGCTGTGCCCTTTTTCTTTAGCGGCGGAACTGCAGTCTCAGAACTGCGATTGCACGTGCTGTTCGCCCAGCGCCTTTCCGGCGTTGTCGAACCAGATGACCTCATACTTTGGTTGAAAGATGGAGTACCAGTAGCGGTAGATGTATTCGTTAACGCATCCGGAGGGAACCGGTGTCAACTGGCCGCAGGGCCCTTCGCTGCTGGGATTGCCGAGAAGCTGGCGCACAACCTCATTCGGATCTCCAATGGTGACTTGGCTGGCATTCTCGCTCAGCTTCTGGTCGTGATGGTACGCCCAGAATCCAGCAGCGACGAGGGCCAAGGCGATGACGATAAACACGATGCGAGTCGCCAAAGAACCATCCTCACCCCTCTCGGTTTGCTGTACACGGACTGTCCCGGTGTCGCGCACGCCTAATTCTTCAGACCTTGAATAAAATTCTATTCAGTGAGTCGTCATCCTGTCGTTTGAAAACAGTCGCATTGCATAAAACTACTTGCGAATTTTACGCCGCAAATGGCTCGCTCTCGCCCGCCAGCAGTTCTTGCTCCTTGGCGGTGGGCGTCAGCAGCGGCCAGCCCTGGCGCAGCACATAATCCAGCCACGCGCCGGCTATCTGCGATGTCAGCACCGCTGCCAGTACTAGCGTTGTGTAGAACATCGGGCTGATGATTCCCGCTTCAAAAGCCACACTGGCCAGCACGATTCCCGGACCACCACGCGCATTGGTGGTGATAGCAAGATTCAGCAAATCGAGGCCCCGAAAGCCGGCGAAGCGTCCCGCCAGAGACACCGAGAGCACCTTCACCACGCAGCTTCCGGCGAGAAACGCTGCCAGCATCCAGAACGAAAAGCCGTGGATCAGGTCAAGCTTCAATCCCACGATAGCGAAGTACACCGGGATAAAGAAGGCGAAGGAAACCTTGCCGATCGCGTCGAGCGCCTCGGCAAAGAGCTGGCGCTTCTTATGGACTACGGCGAATCCCGCGAGGAAAGCTGCGAACACCAGGCTCACTCCGAGCGCACCAGCTACGACGCAGTAGCCGAGCAGGACCGCGATCGCGTAGGCCAACGGAGAATGTTTCGCCAGGACATTGAAGCGTGACTTGTTGATGCGCTTCACGATGCGCGGAACAATCGTCAGCCCGAGCGCGAAGAAGGCCACCGTCGACAGCAGGTGGAACGCCATGGCCCGGGGATTCAGAGCGGCTTTCCCCGCCACAGCGGTCGCGACTGCAAGTGCCAGCCACAACACAATGTCTTCGAGCACAGCCACGCCCAGGACCAGCCTTGCGAAGCGGGTATGCAGAATCTTCAAGTCGGCAAAGATCTTCGATACCACCGGAACTGACGTGACAGCTACGCCTACGGCCAGCACGATGATGAGCGACAGACGATTGCCGTTAGGGCCGGCCAGCGCCGGGCGAATCAAACGCGGACCAAGTAGCAACGCCAGGATGAAAGGCAAGCCGGTGCCGACAATGGCGAGCCAGCTGACCTCTCGGCGCTCCTCACGGGTAAAGAGCTGGCGGGTCTCGGCGCCCGAGAGGAACATCAACAAGAGGAGGCCAAGCCAATAGACAAAATCGAGAATATCGCCCGTCACTTTGCCGGATTGCAGTAGACGCTGAATGAATGGAAGTCGCCCTAGCAATGCCGGGCCAAGCACGATACCCGCGAAAATCTCGCCCACAACCTTCGGCTGCCGCAGCTTGACGAAAACGTAGCCCAGAAGCTGCGCCAATCCGACAAGTAACAAAAGTATGCCAAGTATGGAGGTAAGGTCCGAGTTCGACACCGAGCAGCTCTCCCCACCCCTTAGGATGTTCCACGGCTAGCAGGGTTTGCCCCAATAGGCGCGCTATCAGGCTGCCCCGCGAGGCTTCTGTGGCTTGACATTGCTTCCGATTGTGATAATTTGTGGGGAACTTATACGACTCAGGCTAGGCGCTGTTTGAAAATCGCGACTGTCGATTTTCGAAGGTGTCGATTCGAACCGAAAGTTTTACCTGAGTTCGCGCGATCTTTAACTTGCCAACCGGGAACCGGACCATGCCACTTTGTCCGGCTCCGTCTTTACCGTTTTCAGGATTTCAAATCAATCGTACGGAGTTTCGCAATGTCGAACCTTAGCAGACTCGCGGGCGCCGGTATCATCGCCGCCAATGCCACCTTCAGCCAATCCGACCAGGACATTCTCAACAGTCTGACCGACGACGAGGTCTCGGCGCTGATCAGCATCAGCCAGAAGGTACCCTCCTCCTTCCTGCAGCAGCATTGTGGCGTGCAAACCACACCCGCTTCGCCCGGCGTCCGGACGATCGGTATCGTTTTCTAAGGCAGTCGAAACCGGGGCGGGCTCCATAAATACGATCCGGAGGTTCTATGTCGAATATCTCCACTCTGACGAACGCTGGACTGATCTCTTCGGGGACGGTTTTCACCCCCGCAGATGTGGCCACGATCGAAAACCTCTCGACTGACGAAGTGAACGCCCTGATCAGCGTTTACAACCAGGTCGGGTTGAGCTTTCTGGCGAGACTTTGCGGCCCCAACCCCGCTCCTGACCCCAATCATCCCATTGGCATCGTGTTTTAGCATCACTGCTCAAGCGGGCGAGCCGGAGCGATCGCTCAGACCCGCCCGGAGCCTTGTTCGGACTCGTATTCATGAACCAAGTCAGCCATAGCCGCCGTTTGCGCGACAAGATTCGCTTGATGCGCGGGGAGATGGACGCCGTAGCGGAGACGCTATGGACGCATCCCCGTCTACGCGAAATCTATCCCGAGTTTCTGTTTCGTAATCACTCAGTGATTCGGAGCAGCGTGCCGCTGATGAAAGCCGCAGCCGAGGAATGCGAGAAGCTTCTCAACCGTGAGCCGGTTGCAGAAGGAATGCTCCAGTACTTTCGTCATCACATTCCGGAAGAGACGGGACACGACGAGTGGGTGCTCGACGACCTGGAATTACTCGGTTTCAAGCGGCAGGAAGTTTTGAAACGGATTCCTCCGCCTTCGGCCGCGGCGCTGGCCGGAGCGCAATATTACTGGATCCGGCACGTTCACCCCGTAGCCCTGCTGGGCTTTATCGCCGTATTGGAAGGGACGCCGCCAGACGTCGAGTTCTTCGAGGCTACGGCGGACCGCATCGGTGTGCCGCGCAAGGCGTTCAGCAACCTGCTACTCCACGGAAAACTCGATCCTACGCACCGGGACGATCTGGACCGCACCCTCGATGCACTTCCGCTGACCGATAGTCATCACGCTCTCATGGGAATCAGCGCCTTCCAGACCATTAACCTGCTCACGCGAGTAGCCAGCGAGGCTGTACAATAATCTCCCAATCGTAAGCAGGTGTGTGCGTTCTCCCGGGGCCATACGGATGATCGGCAGCACAATTTCGCATTATCGCGTGGTGGAGCGCCTCGGCCGCGGAGCGATGGGCTTGGTGTTCAAAGCCCAGGACCTTCGGCTGGAGCGCCCGGTCGCCATTAAGTTCATTTCGCGCGAGGTCGCTCTCAATCCGGATCAGCGGACGCGTTTTGAGCGCGAAGCTCGTACTGCTTCACTCCTGGATCACGCCAACATCTGCACCATCCACGAATTCGGCGAGACGCCCGAAGGTGAGCTGTACATCGTAATGGGCTTTTGTCCCGGCGAAAACCTGCGTACTCGCCTGGAGCGTGGGCCGCTGCCGGTCAAGCAGGCAGTCAATATTGCGGAGCAGATTGCGCTGGGCCTGGCGAAGGCGCACAGCATGGGTGTCGTGCACCGCGACATCAAGCCTGCCAACATCATGTTGCTGCCCGACGGTATGGTGAAGATCGTCGACTTTGGTCTGGCGAAGCTACCCCGTGATATCGGGTTAACCAACACCGGCGGCGTAGTCGGAACGGTGCCCTACATGTCTCCCGAGCAGTTGCGCGGAGACCCTCTGGACCGGCGGACGGATATCTGGTCCTGGGGCGTCACGCTTTACGAGATGCTGGCGGGTGAACGGCCCTTTGAGTCCGGCACCGAGGCCACGGTGATGCGTCGCATCATGGACGTCGAGGCACCATCCCTGGCCGCGCGCCGTCCGGATGTCCCACTGGCTCTCGATCGGCTGGTTCTGCAGACGCTTCGCAAGCGGCGCGAAGAACGTCCCGACAATGGCACCGAACTGGTGGAGGTTTTGCGCTCCCTGACGTTGTCCAGCGGCACCGTGCCAATCATTCCGGTAGCTGCCCGGCCGCATGCTTCGGTTGCCGTGTTGCCATTTCGCAATCTCAATCCCGACAGCGACAACGAATACTTCAGCGACGGTCTGACGGAAGAGTTGATTCACGCGCTCTCCCGCATTCCGGGCCTGCAAGTGGTCTCGCGCACCTCGGCATTTGAGTTCAAAGGCAAATCGCAGAATGTGAGCAAGATTGGCGAGCAACTGAAGGTCTCAGCCGTAGTGGAAGGAAGCGTTCGCCGTCTGGATGATCGCATCCGCGTCAGCACGCAGCTGGTCAACGTGAGCGACGGATTTAATCTGTGGTCCCAACGTTTCGACGTAAAGATGACCGACATCTTCGACGTGCAGGAAGAGATTGCGCAATCGATCGCCAACCTTCTGAAGGTGGAGCTCGGCTCCAAGATCGGCAGCAGCGGACTGGTCAAGCGCCAGACCGACAATTTCGAAGCCTACGATCTCTACCTGCGCGGCCGCTTCTATTGGAACAAGCGCAGCGGTGAGGGCTTCCCGAAAGCACTTGAGTATTATCAGCGCGCGCTCGAACTCGATCCGAATTACGCGCTGGCTTATGCCGGCATCGCTGACTATCACGTGAGCGTTGCTTCGTGGGGACTGGAAGCGCCGACAGAAGCTTGGCCAAAAGCAAAAGAGGCTGTCAAGAAGGCGCTGGCTGCGGATCCCACTCTGGCCGAGGCGCATGCTTCGATGGGCATCATCCGCATGTGGTACGAGTGGAATTGGAAGGAAGCCGAGCGGGAATTTCTGCGCGCCATCGAATTGAAACCCGGCTTGCCGATCTCGCACCTTTACTACAACCTGCTCTTAGTTCAGACCGGACGCTTTGACGAGGCAGAGGAGCAGATTCGGATTGCCCTCGACAGCGATCCTCTATCGGTTCCTGCCAACATGTATCTGGCCGGCGTTTCTCATTACCGCCGCGACTACGACCGTTCCATGCAGCAGGCGCGGAAGGTGCTGGACATCGATGCCAACGACATCGAGGCCCACATCGTCGTGGGGCTGAACCTGGAGCAACAGCATGAGTACCTTGCGGCGATCGCCGAGCTGCAGAAAGCTTACGACCTCAGCCAGTTTCCCCTGATCCTGGGCCCTCTGGGATCATGTTATGGGCAGGCCGGCAACAAACAGAAAGCTTTGAGCCTGCTGGAAGGCTTGAACGAGGCGGCGAAACAGGGCTATGTCGCTCCTATCTCGTGGGTGATGCTCTACCTCGGCGTCGGCGACAAGGAGCAAGCTTTTGCATGGCTGCAGAGAGCTGCCGAGGCCCGCGATGTGCTGCTGTGCTACCTGAAAGTGGGACCGATTTACGATTCCATTCGCGAGGATCCTCGCTATGCCGACCTGCTCCAGCGAGTGGGATTGTCGGACGATCAGTCGATTTCGCAGTTGCGCACCGTGACGGAAAACACTCGTAAGGCGTCTGGCTCGTCGCAGGCAGGCAGCGAGTAAACACGTCCCGTCACCGTAGCTGTCGAAGCTGGTGTTTCTACTGCACCCCGCTGTCGGCCGCATTCGAAGCAATCACCGGAATATCAAAGTACATCAGCTCATTTCCCTTGCCGTCGGTGATTCCCGTTAGATAAATGTGCGAACCCGCGCCGGGCTGCTTGATGCTCTGCACGTCGAAGAACAGAAAGCCGGCCTTGGTGGTATGCGGCTCGACGCCTTCGGCAGCGAAGTTTGCCGCCAGAATCTCCTGATATTCCTGTTGCGCCTTCTTGTTCTTATTCTTGCTGGGCAAAGGAAGCGGGCCGACGCGGCCGGGATTGGTGCTGCTGGCGCTGATATGACCCACGCGACGAAAGACGTCGTCGGTGGTCAGTGACTCCAGTTTATTGCGGTTCGATGTGACCAGTTGCGCGCGCATGTTGGTGAGAGCAATAGGCTGGTCGCCGTCATTCGTGATCACCAGGTACACGGGAAGCAGTTCTTCCTGCGCGTAGGGCGTAATGAATAGGTCGCTCTTCGGCGGGGCGTTGTACAGTTCGATGGCCGCCGTCACTTTTTCCGCGGGGTGAGCATCTTTGCTCGGGTAGGTATTCGCATTTTCCGGCCGCGGCATAACGAACTCCTTGGCGGCCCACAGGGTTTGCCAGCATAGCGCAACCGCCAATCCAATGGCCAACGTGGTAAACGAACGTCGAGAGGACATATCCGGATTATCCGCTTTTAAGGCAGAGTTCCTCAACCTGCCTGGCGCGGAGCTGTGCCGCGCGTCCTTGACTCCTGCGTCTCAACCGCATACGCTCACACTTCCATTCGGAAAGGAATTTTCCTGTCATGAGTCTTCTGCAGTGGTGTGACGAGGGTCCGGCAACGGTTCCGCTATCGGCAACGGTCGAGGACGCAGTGCGAACCATGATCGACAAAACGGTTGGCGCGGTCGCGGTGATTGACGAACAGGGCGTGGTCGCCGGTATGTTCACCGAGCGGGATGTGCTGGCGAAGTTCGCACTGAGCGCGCGCGATCCTAAACAGACGCCAGTGCGGGAGTTGATGAGTCCGATGGTAGAGATGGCCACCGAGCAAACGACGCCAGTGGAGGCGCTTGGGGTGATGCTGGAACGGCACTACCGTCACATGCCGATCGTGGACGATCATGGCAAAGTGCTGGGCGTTTGCTCCATACGGAATATTCTTGAGGCACGCATTAACGACTTGCTCAAGCATTCAACGCAGACAGCGAAATGAAGCCTATTTTGCTTTTGGTCCCCGTAGTGAGCTGAAACCCACGTCCTGACAACCTGCAAGAAAGCCCGAAAGCGCTCGCCCCCGGGCTTGGTTCTGCGGGTTCTTTTACTCCCTAGTGGCCCTTTATATTGTGCTGGCAGCTCCCGCCTTGTACCGACGTTACTGACCCGGCCGCAGCGTGAATCGTTTCATTCCAGCAGGCTCCCTGCGAATTCGAATACTGATATGTCTCCGCACTCGCCTGACCCTGGGTCGAAACATTGCCCGAAGCACTCACGAACAGCGTGTCAGTCGGCGATACCGCATCCGAGTACGAACTGGAGTACGTCGGCGTGCCATTCAGCTTGACCAGCACGGTCTTGCTGAACCCCTGATGAATTTCGCTGTACTGCTGGAACGAGCCATCGGGGTTGGCGCGGTAGTCATAGGACAAGGTTAGCGGCCATGAGTACTGCATGCTGTCCGTGGTGATGTTGCTGCCACTGGTCGTGGTAGTCGCCGAAGAAATGGTGGTCGACTGGCCAACGTACTGATCGTAAATCGAGCCGTCGGTGCGGACGTAATACTTCTGTGCGTTGCTGAAGTCGATGCTTTGGACCACCTTGGTATCGACCATTCCATGCGAGGTTTGCACATTTCCCTCGACCGTGAAACCCCGGTCGGACGTAAGCGATAATGTGCCCCACACAATCGCGGGTAAGGAAGAGATGTTCTCCACGATGGACGGGTCCGGCTGTCCGATGGTGTTGGCGGTGACTGATCCGGTGATCTGGTTTGTGCCGGTGTCCTGATACAACAACAGGTTCGCGGTTGCGGAGAAATACTGATTGGCGTTATACACCGTCACCGCAACCGTGTGCTGCTGCGCGCCGTTGCTTAAGACGCTGGCGAACGGCGTCAGGTCAACCCGGTAAGGCTCGAAGTTGAGAGTGTGTACTCCGGGAATCGGCTGCCAGAGGAATGGATCGATACCGCCGGTGAAGATCCAGGGATAAATGGGCGCTACGCCTGCCGGGGTCCCGTCGATGGTGACTTCAGCCTCGCGGAACGAAGAGTTGCCGCAGTTGGCGAGTTCGCCCGCGACATCGTTGGGAGCGCAGGTGTACCAGAACTCATCGTCCATCTGACCTTGCGCAAAGACGTCGAGATAGGCGCGCTCAACATTGGTCGGCATCGTGAATGTTCCGGCCAACTGGTCGGTCGGCGTATTCAACGTTACCGTGCCACCGGTCGGTCCTGCCGACATCGGTAGAACGACACTGGCGGCCGCCGGCGGATTCTGTCCCTGGGCCAGCGGGTAGAACTGAAGATACGCGCTGCCGTGATAGTGGCTGGTGTACTGGTTGTTGACCAGGTTGCCAAGTGTCACCTGCCCCTGCTGCGCAACGGTGAACAGCGGAGTCATTTCCGTGAGATTGCTTTCCGTGTGCCAGGTGCGCGTGAAGGACGCCGAAGGCTCAGCTGTTGTTCCGAAGAAAATGTTCGCCCCGCCGAGCCAGATGTTGGCGGTGCGATCGAACTGCACGCCGGGATCGACAGACCAGTCGGCCTCGAAGACAACCGCAGCCCACGGCCCCGGACATCCCGCTGGAGGCGTGTAGTTGAAAGGCTTCGGATTGAAGTCAGCGAAGTCGAAATTCTGGAAAAGCGTAACCGTGCAAGGCTGTGTCCCCGGCCGAGGCACGGGAGCGTTGGCAGTCACCGTGTTGGGCTGGCCAACGACGGGATGACTGGGCGCAACATAGTTCTGCGCGAATGCCATGCAGGACAGGACCAGTACCACACCGAGGAATACAAACGTGCGAGTTGTCTGGAGTAGGCGAAAGCGATGCATTTGAGGCTCCTTGGCTGAGGACGCGGGTACGACGCACAAGTGTTCCCAAGCATAGTGCTTTCGCCTTATCCGGTTCAAGCCGCGGCTGCTTCATTTTTGGCGTGGCATCGAACTCAGAAGCCGTTTTTGACCACCCGATTTTCTATTTCAACAGGCATAAGAGCGTGATACTGTTGCAATCCGCGCCCGATTTGGGGCCCTTTCGCATGATCCTGATAACCGAAGTCTTCGAGTATGAGCCGGACATTACCGGGCTTTCCTGTGCCGGCCGGTTCACGTTGGGTACCCGCCTGAGCGAGACCGAAGCCATGGTCAACAACCTGCTGGATCGGGGCGTCCGGAAGCTGGTGCTGGATTTAACCCAAGTCGATTTTGTCGACAGCGCCGGCCTGGGCATTATTATGCGAATTTATGGCGAAATGGCGGAGCGTGGCGGCCAGTTCCGGATTGCAGGACCGCGGGAGCAGGTGCGGCGCCTGTTCGACATCACCAAGACGTCGACAATTCTTCCGCTGGATCCAGATTTGATGACGAGTCTTCAGCAGCTACAGGAAGGCAAAGCGGCGGGAACGGTATAGCTAAAACGCAAACTCGGAACATCGTTAAGGATGACGATGTTCCGAGCCTATACTTCTACAATTTTGGGGTCCGTACTAAACTTCCCTACACACATATAGACGCACCTCAACCGCAAAAGTTTGCACATTTGATGAAAATATTCTGCTGCTCTCGATGAATGGGAAAACCCATCTTTTCGTCCGTTCCAATAAGTGTAATGTAATCAATTACTTGCTGCGATTTTCCCCAAGCTCTTTCCCAGTAACGGCATTTGCAGTGAACCGCGACTCACCCTTAGAAGTGGGCTATTTCTGGGAAATTTAGGGTGGACCGGGGCGCCTGGAGGAATCTGGGCCGAGGGGATCACGCACGTAACCGGAAACCGTTACGGTCTTGAAAGGAGGCCCTGTGAGCAATGCCCGAAGTGGACGAGCCACGGGCAGGGTCAGCGTACCGGACCGATTCGACGTCGGAGTTAAACTTCGAGCGCGCCTGTCAATTCGCTGATCTTATCGACGCGATGCTCCAGGCACCACTTTTCCAGCGAGTCGACCAGTGTCTCCGATGCACAGGGATCCCAGAAGTTCACCGTCCCGACTTCGATGGCGCTGGCACCGGCGAGCATGAACTCGATGACGTCTTCGGCGGTGCTGATTCCTCCCAGGCCGATGATCGGAATCTTCACTGTCTTCGCCGCCTCCCAGACCATGCGAACCGCGATCGGCTTGATCGCCGGACCCGAGAGTCCTGCCGTGATGTTCGAGATGCGCGGCTTGCGCGTTTCCGCGTCGATGGCCATGGCGACGAACGTGTTCACCAGGGAGAGGGCGTCGGCGCCCGCTTCTTCCGCGGCGCGAGCTACCTCCGCAATGCTGGTGACATTCGGTGAGAGTTTCACGATCAGCGGACGCGCCGCGATCTTCTTGACCGATGCGACCACGTCATGCAACATTCGCGGATCGCTGCCAAAGGCGATGCCGCCGCACTTGGTGTTGGGACACGACACGTTCAGCTCGTAGCCCGCAATGCCTTCTCCGTCGTTCAGAATGCGGACCACTTCCACATAATCTTCCTGTTCGTGTCCGAAGATATTGCAGAGGTAGACGATGTTGCCGATCTTACGCAACAGCGGAAGTTTCTCTTCCAGGAAGGCTCGAGCTCCAATGTTCTGCAAGCCGATGGCGTTCAGCATCCCAGCAGCGGTCTCAAACAAGCGAGGCGGTGGATTGCCGGGCATGGGCTCGCGCGACAGGCCTTTGGTCACGAATCCGCCCAAGCCGGCTGAGCGTAACCACGTCTTCGAACTCGACGCCGTAGCCGAAACTTCCGCTGGCCGCGAGGATCGGATTTTTGAAGGCGATGCCGGCGACGTTAACGCTGAGATCCAGACCAGGCCGGGGCAGCGCGGTCATTGCGCCTCCCGCTCACGCGCCAGGCTGACCGGTTGTCTGACGCTGGCTGTCCGCTCAAGTTTGTCCCAGGCAAAGGCGCGGCCTTCGATCACGCGCTTCAAAGTCTTGATGAGCACCAGCGAGAACAGTTGCCGGTAAGCGAAGCGCTGCAGCCAGACGTGTCCCAGCAGTAGAAAGTCGCGCTTGCCGCCGGGTCGCTGCCGTTCCAGCGTGAAGGCGATGGTCGACGCGATGAAGTCGATGATCATGAATAGCGCAAAGTAGACGACCAGCTTATGGAAGTCCGCCGGATTCGCCGACTCGGGATGGCGATACTTGTCGACGAAGTAGCTGATGGCGCCCACCGCAAACATGATATCGATGAAAGGCGACACCAGCGGCAACAGGATCTGGAAAATGATCATGTTCGGTATGGCGACCCAGCCGAGCGCGCCCTTTTGCTTTACAGCTTCAATATGCTTCCACACGGCCTGCATGATGCCGAAGGACCAACGAAAGCGTTGCCGCATTAGCCCGTTCGCGGTCGTCGGAGCCTCGGTATAAGCCAACGCGCGATCTTCGTAGTTGACCCAGTAACCAGCCTGCAGCAACGCCATTGTCAGGTCCGCATCTTCGGCGACGGTGTCGTGATGATAGCCGCCGACCTCGCGAACTGCGGCCGTACGCCAAGCGCCGATGGCGCCCGGCACAACGCTAACCGAGTTCAGCGTATTCAGCGCGCGCCGCTCGAAGTTCTGGCTGGTGATGTATTCCAGCGCCTGCCAGCGCGTCCAAAGGTTCACGCGGTTGCCGACCTTTGCATTTCCGGCGATCGCGCCGACCTTAGAATTGCTGAAGTGCGGCACCAGCCTGGAAACCGCGTCGGGCGCGATGATGGTGTCGGCGTCGATGCCGACGAACAACTCTTCCGTCACCCCTTCCAGTCCGAAATCGAGCGCATCGGCTTTGCCGGAGTTCGCTTTGGTCAGGATGGTCACGCGTCCGGCGGCAATTTCCTTCGCGAAGGCTGCACGTGTGACTTCCAGAGTCGCATCGGTCGAGCCATCGTCAATCACGATGACGCGCAGATTCTTGTAGTCGGATTCGAGTACCGAGCACACCGTCCGCTCAATGACCTTCTCTTCGTTGAATGCCGGTACCAGCACCGCAACCGCGGGCTGATAAGCGGGATCGAAAACCACCTTGCGCCGATGAAAGCGGTCGTAGATCGCCAGAACTCCGACGAGCACCAGGCGTCCCGTCATCAGAACGTCGCCGACGAAGAAAACGAAAATGATGAAGGACTGCAACAAACCGAAGAGCGAGAAGTTGAGACTGTCGACCCATGCCGCCCATCGCTCGTTGGTTGTGATGGGAGGCATCACATCGGCGCGCGTCTTCCCCATCAGATCCGAGACCGGCACGACCTGGTAGCCGCGCTCCTTCAGACCCTGCAGGATGATGTTCAGCGCAATGACCGTCTGGCTGCGATCGCCTCCGCCATCGTGCAGCAGAATGATGTTGCCGCAACGCAGGTTCTTCGGTGCGCAAGGTGGCAGGTTCGCCAGTACGTCGGCGGAAATTTCCTCTCCTGAACGCCGCGGATTATCGCGCCAGTCGTTGGGGTCAATCTTCTCGCCCACCGCAATGTAGCCCAGGTCCTGCGCGACTTCCAGGGGACGCACCTGGTCGGCCGTGTCGGGCGCTTCATCGATCGCGTAGGGCGGACGCATCAGCACCGGCTTCACGCCCATCTTGCTCTCGAAGATCCGCTCCGTCAGGTTCAACTCCACCTCGAAGTAGCGCTTGGAGATGCTGCTGATGTCGGGATGAGTGAACGTGTGGTTGCCGATCTCGTGACCTTCATTGAAGATCCGCTTGGCGACGCCGGGAAACTTCTCCACCTGCACGCCGATCAGGAAGAACGTCGCCTTGACGTTATGTTGCTTGAGCACGTCGAGGATCTTCGGCGTCCACTCCGGATCCGGGCCATCGTCGAAAGTAATCGCCACTTCCTTGCGCTGCGTTCCGCCGTACATGTCGACCACGTACGGCATCGGAAGCGTCTGGAAGATTTCGTCGCTCACCAGATTCGTGTCGGGATCGACGGTGATCTTGCGCTCACCGGCGGCGGGCCGCGACTGGATCCGCAGAATTTCACCAGTGCCTTCGTCGTCGACGTCCTGCCCGGGGGGTACCGCATCCAGTTTGTCGGGAGCCCCGGCTTCGAACGGCTTGTCCCACACCGCCCACAGCGAGCGGTCTTCCGCGCCCAGGCGCCACAACGCGAACGTATCGATGCCGAGCGCGTGGGCCGCGCGCATCTGGTTCAGCGCGGTTACGCCATCCAGGAACCACACATCATGTCGTGTATCTCCGTCGAGATATGCGAAGTGCGGATTCATCGCATCATCGTCGAAGTTGATGTCCGTATCAGCGTCGGAAGCTGCGAGCCAGGCCTCTTGCACAGTGACGCCGCGAATGTCCGCCGGGGGCGTGCCTTTCTTCTGGTCTTTCTTCATCGCCCAGTCGTAACCGTAGTTAGCGACGGCGCAAATGATCTTGTCCTTCGGAATTACCTTCAGCGCTTCCTGCAGATTCTTGACGAACCAATCCTGGCTGGACACCGCGCCGGGATCGCCTCCGGGATAGTGCTGGTCGTAGTTCATCAGGATGAGGCCATCGGCGATCTTCGAGATCCCGGCGTAGTCGAACGTCCTGTCGTTCACCGGAACCGCGATGTACAGCTTTAATCCTTTAGCATGCAGACTGTTGTAAAGCTCCTGGACCAGCGTGGCGTAATCATTGCGCGATTCGTCGGGGAAGGCCTCGATGTCCAACGTGAGGCCCTTGTACTGATCCGATGCCAGGAAAATCATCAGCTCGCGAATGAAACGCCCGCGGGCATTAGGGTCGGCGAGGAATTTCGCCGTATCCGGATTCCACGTATTGGTGGTGGGATCGAAATTGTTGACCAGGGGAAAGACTTCGGTCTGCGCCTTTTCTCCCTTGAGGTAGGACATGACCTTGTCGTCGATCGGGGCGACTTTGCCTTGCTCGTCGACAATGTCATACAGCGTGTTCAGCTCGGTCGCAGCCTGCAGACGGCCGTCGGCGGTTAGCGCGTGCATCCACTCCGGAAAGAGCAAGTCGATCTGCGGATAGTATTCCTTCAGCGACGCGAAACTGGCAGCATCCCACTGCACATAGAAAGCGCCGCGAATTCCTTCGTCGGAGTTCAGAACCACCTGCGAAGCCGGCTGCTTGGTTTTACGGTGCGTGTTCGGGCGCCGCGGCGGCACGCGTTTCTGGTTGTCTTTCAACGCGTGGTATGGCTTCTTGATGTCAGGAAGCGCAAGCCCGGGAACCGACGACCCGCGGAGCACGGAGAAGATAAAGAGAACAACAAGCACGGTTACGACGATGACGCTGGAATCGAGTACGAAGCGTAAGCGGCGCCAGCGCTTGCGGTTTGGATCGTAAAAAATTTGCTTGGATTGCGGCATCTCGCGGGTCGACTTAATCGTAACTGGCGGCAGGGACTAGGGCAAATCAGGCTGTCAGCCGTCCGCTGTCAGCCGTCGGTCTAGCAGAAATGCCCCTGTCAATCTTCCTAAGTGTAGGAACACGACTTCCATGCGATAGATTCGGAAAGGCGCAAGAATTTCGACAAAGACCGCCTGGCGCAACCCTCCAACATAGTTTGGCGTCATGCTGAACTGCTGGCCGATCGCCGAGAACTGACGGCCGTCTCCTGCTATATTCGCCACGTGAGCCTTGCTGCCGGCAATTCTCGGAACGGTTCGCTCTGGAGCCTGGTCCGCGAATCTGGGACATTCTTCCTGCTGGCTACACTGGCTGCCGTAGCCCTGCGGCTGGTCTTCTATCTGAAATTCCCCCATGTGACGGGCGACTCGCTGATCTACGGCGACATAGCCAAGAACTGGCTCGAGCACGGGATCTACGGCCTGACGCACGACGCCGGTGTCCGTGCAACCTGGATACGGCTACCCGGCTACCCCGCTTTCCTCGCGGCATGTTTTGCCCTGTTCGGTCACGAACACTACAACGCCGTGCTGCTGGTCCAGGTCGTCGTCGATGTGGCTACCTGCTTTCTCGTTGCCGATCTTGCCCGGCGGGCTGTTTCCGATCGCGCCGCGAAGTACGCCTTTCTGCTGGCGGCCGTGTGTCCGTTCACGGCGAATTACAGCGTCGCTCCGCTGACGGAGACGCTCAGCATCTTCTTCGTCGCGGCGGCGCTGGATGCGGGGGTCGCCGGCTTCCTCTCCGTCGACGGCGGGCAGAGTTCGTCGTCCGCCTGGGCATGGTGCGGGGTAGCGTTATCCTGCGGCATCCTGCTCCGGCCCGACGGCGGCATTCTGCTGATCGCGTTTGGCCTGTATCTGCTATGGCGAATGTGGTCGCAGCCATTAGGGCGAGTGCGCCTGTTCTGGGCGGGTGCCTTGGTGCTGGCTATTTCGATTGCGCCGCTCGTCCCGTGGACGATCCGCAACTGGCGGGACTTTCACCGCTTTATGCCGTTAGTGCCTCAGTCAGCCAGCGATCCCGATGAGTTCGTGCCCGACGGCCTGGACCGTTGGGTGAAAACCTGGTCGGCGGATTATGTGTCGACGGAAGAAGTGTACTGGCAGATTCCCGGCGACAAGGTCGATCTCGCGTCGTTGCCCTCGCGCGCCTTCGACAACGCAGAGCAACGCTCTACCACCGAGGCGCTCCTGCGTGACTATGAAAAAGTCATGGTGATCAACCCAGCACTGAACGCCCGGCTGCACGCGTTGGCAGAGGAGCGCATCCGCCAAAATCCGCTGCGCTACTATGCGTGGCTACCAGCCGCGCGCAGCCTGGACATGTGGCTGCGGCCGCGGACGGAGATGCTGCCGCTGGACACTCGCTGGTGGGAGTTCAGTGACAATCGTAAGTCATCGACCATCGCGATTCTGTGGGGGGTGCTGAACCTGGGGTTTGTTGCGGCTGCGGCAATGGGCGTGGTGCGCGGACCTCGACCACGTTACCTCGGCATGATGCTGCTGTTTGTCCTGCTGCGCTCGGCATTCCTCGGCACGCTCGCCAATCCCGAGCCGCGCTACACGCTGGAGTGTTACCCGGTGGTACTGCTGCTGGGAGGGGCGTGGATTTCGGGGTGGAAGAGGCGGAAGAGCCTGGCGTGATGAAGGGGCGCAGCTTCAGCTGCGCCCTGAGTCTCTCAAGGAAAGAAGAGCCGGCTTTAGCCGGCGACACTCCGCCGCCGACTAAAGTCGGCACATTATTCATAATCCAACTGAACGGCGCACCTAAAGGTGCGCCCCTTCAAGCTCATTGCACTTCGGCGCAATTCCTTCTTACTCTTGAATTAGCGAAGTTCGCTTCCTACGTCAGCACAATGTTGTCGATAAGCCGCGTTGCCCCCACATACGCGGCGACGGCGACCAGTGCGCCTCGCGTCGTGTTCGCCACGGGATCCAGCGTTTCCGGATCGACGATAGCGAAGTAGTCCAACCGGACTTCCGGCTCCTCAGCAATCACCTGTTCGCCGATCTCGCGTAACTTCGCTGCATCACGCTCGCCGCGATCGACGGCCGACTGCACCCGCAGCAGCGACCGATACAAGACCAGCGCCTGCTGCCGCTGCTCCGGCGAGAGATACACATTGCGCGAACTCATCGCCAAACCATCTTTTTCGCGCACAATCGGGCAGACGATCAACTCGACATCCATGTCGAGGTCGCTCACCATCTTGCGCAGCACGGCGACCTGGGCGGCGTCTTTCTGTCCAAAGAAGGCCAGATCAGGGCGGACAATTTCGAACAGCTTGCTCACTACCGTGGTGACGCCATGGAAATGTCCGGGACGCGATGCGCCATCCAACTTGTCGCTGATTCCCGCAACCGTCACTCGAGTCTGCGCGCCCGCGGGATACATCTCTTCGACCGACGGCAGAAAGAGCAGGTCGACTCCCAGTGCTTCCAGCAACGCCGTGTCGCGCTCCAATGGCCGCGGATACTTGGCAAGATCTTCCGTCGGTCCGAATTGCAGCGGATTCACGAAGATGGAGACCGCGGTAACGTTGCACCGCGCCTTTGCCGCTCGCACCAGTGCAAGATGGCCTTCATGCAAAGCGCCCATGGTCGGCACAAAGCCCAGCGTCTTTCCGCTGCGCGTGAGCTGGCGGCAGGCAGCCTTCATTGCGGCGATGGTAGGGAGTTGTTTCACGCGGCTAATGAGATTGAGGCGTGGAGGGATTCGGCGTCGGTACAGCCTGCTCCGGCCCGTTCGCATTTGCCGGCGGCTCGGGCTCCGGCAGCGTCCAACTGCGCACAACTTCCGCAAACAGCGGCTCCAGCTTCGGCATATTCTCCGGCATGGTTTTCAAGGCCACCGAATAAATCTCGTTGTCCGGCCCTTCGATGAAGACCAACTCTTCGATCCAATCGTGGCCAGTAGCTTTATCCCGGTATTGCGCTTTCAGCATCTCTGCCGGCTTGGCGTCCACGGTGCGCTGCTGGCGCTGCAATGTCTGGAAATTCTGTCCGGCGTCGCGCATACCTGCCGCAGCCTGCTGGATGATGCCTTCCAGTCCAAGTGCTTCGTCGGCGTCCTTGGGCGGCGCGACCATCGCCACCGTGATCTCGTCGGAGACCGGTTGCTCATCCTTCTGCGCGGGAGCAATCATCACGCCGTTGCCGCCGTAGATGTCGCCCATCATCCTCCACGAAGGAGGGTATTTGAAGCAGAAGCCGCCATCGGGCTGGCAGTAGCGCTTCCACGGAGTAGCCGGGTGCGCCGGTTTAGCGGTTTGCGCAACCGCGCCGACGGCTTGTACTGAAATGACCGCGGCCATTGCCACGCGCACTACGACACGCATGCTTCTACAGTTGCACACTACGCTTGCGTTCGGCAATCGCATGTAGCGCCGCCTGCGTCTCCTTCGGCAGATGGTACGACTCGTCATCGGAAGGATATCCGCCTGACTTCACATCATCCTTGAAGGCAGCCAGCGCATTGCTGATGACGGAACCCACCTCGGCATAGCGGCGAACGAACTTTGCCGGCGGCGCGAAGGTCAGACCGAGCAGGTCGTGGAAGACCAGCACCTGCCCATCACACTCCGGACCTGCGCCGATGCCGATCGTCGGGATCTCGAGCTCGCGGGTGATCATGGCAGCCACTTCGCGCGGAATGCCTTCCAGCACGATGCAGCAGGCTCCCGCGCGTTCCAGGGCAAGCGCATCATGCATCAGTTGCTCGACGGCCTTGAGCGTCTTGCCTTGTACCTTGTATCCGCCCATGGCATGCACCGACTGCGGCGTCAGGCCGATGTGTCCGACGACGGAAATCTCCGCCTCGACCATGTGTTCGACCAGGGACGCGCGTTTTTCGCCGCCCTCGATCTTTACCGCCTCGGCCCCGGCCTCCTTGATGAACCGCGCCGCATTGCGTAGCGATTCGCGCAGCGAGACGTGATACGACGCGAACGGCATATCAGCTACCAGGAAGGCTCGTTTCACTCCGCGGCGCACGGCCCGCGTGTGATGCAACATCTCCTGCATGGTGACCGGTAGCGTATTTTCGTAGCCCAGCATGACCATGGCGAGTGAATCGCCGACCAGCACCATGTCGATGCCGGCTTCGTCTACCAGGCGAGCGCTGGCGTAGTCGTAGGCAGTCAGACAGGTGATGAGTTCGTGATGGTGTTTCCTGTCGAGAAGGGTGGAAGCGGTGATTTTGGCGCGAAAGTCGCCGGTGGTGACACTCACAATTACCTCCAGTGCAGTTCCGCATCCACGGATACCGCCTGTTCGCCTCGTCACGCCGGAATGTGATCTGCGGCGGCCGGACGAGTGAATTGTACACCCGCCGCAAGCGACCGGCGTGTATTTTGCCCCCCGGGTTCGTCCAAGCCTCCTACCCGGAACAAGTGTGGTCGTGAATGATCCGCCAGCCATCTGGGAATTTCCGGAAGATGAGCGTAAATACCCCGTGAGGCTGCTTGCCGTCAGGCATGACCAGCTGGAACTTGCCACGCACGAACGCAGCGTCCGGACCGAGCGCCTGGATTTGCAGGTCGCTGAACGACAGCGTGCCCATGGCTTTCCCTTCAGCCTGATAGCTGCGGCGGTAGCGCTCCAGCGTAGGCTGCCAACCTTTGGTTTCAGTGGCTCCCGAGAAGAACGTCAGCTCCGGCGAGTTCCAGTAGCCGGCCATGAATCCTTCGAGATCGTGATGATTCCAGGCTGCAACCTGGGCGTCCAGAACCGCGCGAACCGCCGCATCAACATTGGGTGAGGCATCGTCTTTCTGCTTTTGCGCAGCCATCGTGATGGCGAGAACAGTGATTACACCGATCATGAGGGCACGGGGGCGCCGCAGAAGTGGCTTGGCCGGTATGACTGGTGGGTTTACTTGAGACTTACCGCTTGAGTGTGTGTTCACGTGCATAGGATCCCGCTCGAACGGACCGTTACCCGCCGATTGGTTGGCACGATAACGACGCCTGCCGTCCTTGTCAACGAAGATGGGCTGCAGAGACCGGAGAACTCCCCGCTCTGGAATCGCGCGAACAATGGCAGTTATCGTGGGTTGATCAGACGCTTTGCGGTTCTTCGATTTCAGATTCTTCCGCTTCCGCTTCACCGTTTTGTCCATATTTCGGCACGATGAACGGCAGCGGCGACTTGAGGGCGTCTCTCACGATGAAGCGAAGAATTCTCCACTGCTCGGTGGGCTGGACGTTGTACGCACGCAACGCGACGAAGGCCGAAATCGTGAAGCTGACACCAAGATTTAACACGAAGATAACGGCGATTCCCGCCACAGCGTGATAGAACCACGTACGCCCCAGGCTGATAAAGCCGAACCGCGCCGCGGCCAGAGCCAGCGTTCCGGTCGAGAGAGTTACGTGCCGGACGTCCAACGGAATACCGAAGAAGTGGCCTAAAACCGGCGTGAATCCCAGCAAGTATCCAAGAACGATACTGGTGCTCCAGCCGCCTAGATTGCGGCTCAGGACCCGCGCGATCTTCCCCATGGCGGACTGGCCAATGCGGCTGCCCATGGGATGCTGCGCGACCGCGTCGGAAAATCGGTAATAGACCGCCAGGTTCTCAAACCAGCCGCCAGCTAACGCAGCCATCCACAAAATGACGCCTGTGACAACGGCGAAAAACGCCGTGCCGGAGCCGAACAGATGCAAGGTCTCGTAAATATGCTCCGCGCTGTGCTCGCTCAAGTAGGAGTCGGAAAAGGTGAATCGCCAAATCCGTTCGAACACTACTGCGCCGACGGTTACGGCAAGAACATTGCCGATGGCAGCCGCAAGTTGCGTGCTGGTGATGTGGGCGACGAATTCCGACAGCTTGGTGGAGCGTCGGTCACCTTTGTTGTTGCGAATAATCCCAGCGAACGTCGCTGCCGTCGCGGCAGGTTGCTTCGTCGCCAGCACCAGTCCCATGACCTGCAGCAGCACGAAGCTGATTGCATAGTTTGTCCCACTTAGAAAGCCTTCGACGAACATAGGCAATTGCGCGTCGACGATCCGCATCTTGATGGCGGCCGTAATAACAGTGAACAGCCCTCCTCCAATGGCAGCGCGCCACATGTGCCGGTACTCGGCGCGATTATGAGCAATATAGTGCTCGCCGCTATGACCGGTACGCTCCACCATCTTGCGCGCGATCAGGTTCAGGTTGTCGCGCAGCAGCGAGCGTAGGCTGCGATCCGATAGACGGCCTGCAATAACCTGCCCCAGCAACGACTGCACTGCGGCGACTTCCTCCACTTCGCCGCGCGCAACCAGGACGCGGGCAATCGCCTCCATGCGGAGCAGACAAGCCTGGATCTTTTTCAGGTCGAAGATCAGCTCGACGCTGACTCCAGCCGATTCCATATGGCGATGTACCGCCGCCAGCTCGCGCCGGCAGCGTCGAACAATCGCTTTCCAGTTCGTGAATGCCTCGTCGGCCTGCTCCGTGCCGGCATTGCGCAGCACTTCTTCGGTTGCGCCTACGAGCTGGTAGAACGGCGAGTCGGACACGGCGGTGGTGCTGCTGCGGTCACGCACTTCCGGCTGCACGCCCAGTCCGCTGATGCGCGCCGCCAGCAGGCGCATCGCCTCCTCCAGGTCGCGCCGCTGGCGCTGCCAATCCTTCCGGCCACCAGGAGGGGCGAGGGCTTCGGAGAGGCGGCGAAACAGCTCCGCCGGAATCTCCAGGAAGTGCTCCACGTTTCTTTTCGAGGAGTAGAGGGTTACCAACAGTTTTGAGGTGTCAGGTTCCTCACGAGCGGAGGGCAGAAGCTTGGCGGCAAGACGTTGCGAGACTTCCGAAAGAAAGCTGTGATCGGAGGGGATACCAGCTTCGGCAAACAAGGAGAGTGAGTTGAGTTCACCCAGCAGGGCGGCGGCAGAAGCCTGGAAGCGCAGGCGCACATCAAGGTTGGACTCCAGGTAGCGCACAAGCGCTTGCAGTGTCCGGTCGCTCGGCCCGTCGGAGTTTTCGGGACGCACCCAACGCGTCAGCCTGACAAGTGCTGTGTTGCGCTGACGCAGGTTCATCGCGCTGCAAAATGCGTCAACCCGAGCCGCCAACTCCGACGACACCGGCGCCAGTTCATTACTTGGCGGGGAAATGTCTTGACCTGCAGCATTCATAGGCGCACTCGAACAGAAAGACTAGCATGGGTCAAGCTGCGCTTGGCGCTGTCCGGATCAGCGAGCGCGGTTATCGAGGAAAGTGCGCTATTCTGTCCCTTAGCGGCGAGTTCCCGACGTGTTGCTTGTTGGCTCACTGGCAGTACGCTGCATGTAGGCGGAGAACATCGTAAGGACGAATCGCGTGACGCAAGACTTGGAATTAGACTGCCTCGATCAGTTGGAAGCGACCCCCGCGATCCTGCGCGGATTGATGTGCGACTTGTCGGTCGAAGATACCGAATGGAAGCCCGCGCCCGACCGCTTTTCGGTAGCGGAAGTGCTCGCGCATCTTTCCCATTCCGAAAACCACTGCTATCGGACCCGCGTGGACCGGTTCATGAGCGAGGAACTGCCGGAGTTCGAGCCGGATGAAGCGCAGATGTACCTGGAGTTGTACCGCAATGCCGATGCGGAAGATGCCTTCGACCATTTTGAGGACCAGCGCGAGACCAACGTGGAGTATCTGCGGACCTTGCCGCGAAGCGCCGGTGAACGCCGCGCGAGACATCAGGAGGCCGGCGAAATCACCCTGCAACAAATGCTGCATGAGTGGACCATGCACGATCTGGGACATATCCGGCAGATCGCTGAGCTGGTGAGAGCGCGAAAACACCTGCAGGCAGCGGGAAAACTGGGAGATAGCTACCGCCTGAATCCATAGGGCCGCGGGCGCTGCCTGAAACCTCACGTTTTGATCAAATCGCGAGCCGTTAGCGCGAAAGGGCTAAGGAACGGCCGGCCAGAAACGAAACCCAGGAAGGTTTAGCAGGGATATCTTGCGTTGACCCCCGGGGCAGAACCATCTTACGATTCGAGTGCGAAACGATATGTCAACCCCTAGCCTCACTCCCGGTCAGGTCCTGGGGCATTTTCGTCTCGTCGAAGAGATCGGTTCCGGCGGGATGGGTGTCGTCTACCGTGCTTGGGACACACGCCTGGAACGCGATGTTGCCGTCAAAGTTCTGAACGCTAAGACCCTGGCTGACAGTTCTGCCCGCAAACGCTTTCGCCGCGAAGCCCTCATTCTCAGCCGCCTGAATCACCCGAATGTCGAATCCGTTTACGACTTTCACTCCGACAATGGCGTGGACTACCTGGTGCTGGAGTACGTGCCGGGCATTTCGCTGGACCGTCGCCTCGAGAGCGGAGCGCTCCCCGAGAACGAAGTGGTGGCGATTGCCCTTCAATTAGCCAAAGGACTTGTCGCCGCCCACGCAGAACGCATCATTCATCGGGACCTCAAGCCGGGCAACCTGCGGCTCACACCCCAGAATGCGCTGAAGATTCTGGATTTTGGTTTGGCCGAGTTATTTGCTCACGAAGAAGAAGAGTCGGTGATCGAAACGGTCACTACCATGAGCCCGTTTGCCGGAACCCCAGCCTATCTGTCGCCCGAGCAGGTTGAGGGAAAAGAACCGGACGTTCGCTCCGATATCTATTCCGCGGGTGTTGTGCTGTACGAGCTTTCTACCGGCTCGTTGCCGTTCTCGCATCATGGTCAGAAGCTCCGCCATGCGATCGTTAACGGCGCGCCGCCGCCGCCTCGAAGCAGCAATAAAAGTATCTCGCGCCCTCTCGAAGCGGTGATTTTGAAGTGCCTGAAGAAAGATCCGAAGCTCCGCTATCAGTCGGCAAGCGAGCTTCTGGAGGACCTGGAAGAGATTGCGAGGTTATCGGGTCCACACCGGCCCGTCGGTGTGTATGTCAGACACTGGCGTTTTGATCGCGGGTTGCTGGTAACCCTTCTGGTGTTGGCTGCCCTGGTGGTGGCGGGCATAGCCCAGCGGAAGAGGCTCGCCCAATGGTTTGGAATTTCGCCTGAACCCGTATCGCTTGCGGTGCTGCCTTTGCAGAATCACACGGGAGACTCCAGCCTCGACTATTTGGGCCCGGGCATCAGCGAGGCGCTCACCGACGACCTGTCCCGCGTCGCAGACCTGCAGGTGACAGCCGAAGATGTTGTCCGGCGATACGGCGGCGATAAAGACCCGCGAGTGACCGGCAGCGCTTTGCAAGTGAATAGCATCGTCGACGGCTCGATCACGGTCCAGAACGGAAAAATTCATGTCCCGATCGAACTGATCAATGTGAAGACGGGCCGCCAGGTGTGGGGTCAGATCTACGAAGGGAATCTTTCGCAGCTTGGCGATCTGCAGCACCAGATTTCTACGGACGTGGCCTATCGCCTCAAGCTGAAGTTTGACGCGAACATGGAGAGCCGTCTGAAGCGGCAATACTCCACCAATCCTGCCGCCTACAATTCCTATCTGAAGGGACGCTTTCTGCTGGCGCAGCGGTCTAAGGACGCACTCCAGCAAGCCATCAGCGATTTCCAGCAAGCCCTCGACCAGGACCCGCAATATGCGCCCGCTTTCGCGGGAATGGCTGACTGTTATACCTTGCTCGCCTACTACGGCATAGAAGAGCCAATTCCCATGCTCACGAAAGCGATGGGATTTTCCGAGCAGGCCCTGGAGTTGGACAGTACCTTGGGCGAGGCTTACACATCGCGAGCCTTGGCGCGCACGTTCTTGAAGTTTGACTGGCAGGGAGCCGAGGACGACTACAAGAGGGCGATTGAACTGAACCCGACGTATCTGACCGCGCATACCTGGTATGGGCTCCTTCTGCTTACGCCGCTGGGCCGGCGAAGCGAAGCCATGGCCCAGTTGGCATACACCCGAGCTGCCGATCCCGACGCCCTGATGACGTCCGCGAGCGTAGCCACCATGGATTACATGGCGGGTGACTTTGATAAGTCCATTCAGTTGATCGAATCGCGGATGCAAACGCTGCGTACGTTTGAGCCGGCAATTCAAGTCCTGGCGCTCGATTACCTGGCCAAGAACATGAATCAGAAGGTAATCGAATTACTGTCAGAGAACTCGCAGTCTCCTGACGTTATCCATCAGCGCGCGGTGGTGTTAGGGATCGCCTATGCCCGGACCGGCGACAGAGCGAAGGCCGAGGAGCAACTGAAAATAGCCGAGGACGGTCTGCACGCAGGCAATTTCCTTCCTTATGAAATCGCAGGCTTGTATACTGCGCTGGACGATCACCACAAGGCTCTGGATATGCTGGAATTGGCGTATGCCAGGCGCGAATCGAGTGTCATTTTCCTGAAAGTCGACCCTCTGCTCGCCCCCCTGCGCTCTGAACCGAGATTCCAACAATTGCTGAAACTGATGAATATGCTGTAGCTCCACAGAAAGGACTGGACTTATGAATGATGAAGAAATGCTACGAGCTCTGGGCTTGTCAGCCAGTCAGCTTCAGGATCTACTTCAGAAGTTTCGGAAATTCCTGCAATCGTTGGACGAACAGCAGCGGCAGGTCGTAATGCGTTCTCTTCCCACGCTGACCGAAGGTGTGAATGCGTTTGGAGGCAATGCCAACGAGTCTGATTTGGTACGACTGTTTGAGGGCGATGAGCAACATCCGCCCGTCCTGTGCATCTTCCCAGGTCAACACAACCGTAACCGCTAGATCTGTTTCGCAGGGATGATTCGGATGCTCAAGGTCGACGGCATCGAACGAGTCGTGCCTGCGGCAACAACGATCAAAAGGGTAACCCAAGCTGCCGATGCTTTGGGAGTAACCCGTCTTGCCGACATCACTGGTCTGGACCGGGTAGGCATCCCGGTCTATTCCTCGGTTGTCCCGAAATCACGCGATACTCTTTCTGTTTACAACGGCAAAGGGCTGCGGCCCATCGACGCTCAAGCGGGCGCCCTGATGGAAGCCATCGAACGGCAAACCGCGCTGAACGCCCGACCACCCACCATGGAAGGCAGCTTCCTTGAGCTGAGTGAGACGCACCAGGCTCTTGGATCCGAAGCACATTAATCAGAAGCTCGCTGATGATTATTCAGAAGAACGTCCTTACTCGTGGATTGAAGGCTTGGATATCGTGTCCGGCGAGTCCTGGTGGGTTCCGGCGAAGCTGGCTGGATATCTTTGGGATGACGTTCCTCATCCCTCCTGCTTTGAAATGAACGACACGACAGGCATCGCCTCCGGCAATTGCCGCCAGGAGGCCATCTGTCACGCACTGTGCGAGTTGGCGGAACGTGATGCCTGGACAATGGCTGAGTTGGGCGCGCATCAGCTCCCCCGACAGCGCAGATCGCTGGCGCGCGGACACAAAGCCAAAGACGGACCCGATGATCTGGAGATGTTTCCCTGCATCGAAATCGGTTCGAACGAACTACTGGATAAATTTCATGTAGCCGATTTATTTCCGATCGTGCGGGATATTACTTCCGAACTGCAAATACCAACGGTCTTCGCCTCGGTGTGGGATGAGCACATTGCCGGCTTTCCAATGGCCCACAGCGGCATGGGATCGCACCCGAACGTCAACGTCGCCCTGCGGCGCGCACTCACCGAACTAGCACAGTCCCGATGCGTCGATATTCAGGGAGTCAGAGAGGACATCGCTCCACCCGGCGTGGACGCTGACTTCTTCTCCCTGCATACCCGACGCATCACGGCGATTGATCGGGACACGTGGTATCTGGGTCCGTCGAAAAGCAAACGTCCTCTTGAAAGTATCGCGTCGAACGAATTTGACAGCCTGGAAGGTGATCTCGCCTTCCTGATGGATCGCTTTGCGGCCTGCGGCCTCAACCGGATTATCGTGGTGGAGTTTACTGCCGCAGATGTGCCCTATTCTGTTGTGCGTGTGATCGTGCCCGGCATTGAACTGTGGGCAACGGATCGCGGACGGTTAGGCCGGCGGGCCGTTGATTTCTGGAAAAAGCATGCATGACACCGTCATTTATCTGGGCCCTACGCTAAGTCAACCGGAAGCTTCGTCGATTCTGGACGCTACCTATCTTCCTCCGGTCTGCCGGGGCGATCTCGGCAAGGCTCCCGGAAGAGACCAGGATTGTCGGCATCATTGACGGAGAGTTCTATCAAAAGTTGGCGGTTTCCCCAAAAGAGATCATGCCGTTGCTGGAGCGCGGCGTCCAGGTATTCGGGGCCTCGAGCATGGGGGCTCTGCGTGCCGCCGAAATCCACCGGTACGGAATGATCGGTGTGGGAGAAATCTTCCGAATGTTTCGAGACGGAGTCCTCGACGGCGATGACGAGGTTGCTCTGGTTTACGATCGGAACTCGTACCGGCATTTCTCAGAGCCGCTGGTGAATCTGCGGCGCGCCCTGGAGTTAGCCCTGGCTGAGCATGTCATCGATCAGGACCAGATGGAGTCGCTTGTACTGCAGATGAAGCGTCTTTATTTCCCGGACAGATCGTATCGGGCGCTGCAAGCCCTAGGTCCTCAACTCAGCGATTTCTTTCGCCGCATTGCTCTGCCCGACGTCAAGCGTGACGATGCACGCGAGCTGTTGCTTGCGATCAAAACCGTGCGCGGCCAGGAATGTATCGCTGCCGATGCCAACGTTGCAGATCGTCGTTTCTAGCCCAATAGCGTGCCGGTGCAGTTCTGAGCCGCCGCCTTGTTTCTACTTTTGCTCGGGGACGAATTCTTCCATCACCGCCTGTCGCATCAGATTGGGTGGCAGGAGACCTTGCGCCAGAATGAAAGTCGTGGAACTTCTTCTGGTCGAACTTCACTCCTTTAGCGGACAGGGCTTTCTCGGTGTCCTCGCGTAACGCGATCAGCTTGGTATAGCCGTAGAAGTAGCTGTTGGCCTGGCCGGGCGCCCGATAGGTGTAGCGTTCCACTTCTTCTTCGGCAAAGGCGTGCGACGATACCACGTCGTCCTGCAGCACCCGATACGCATCGGCTGTCGTGATCTTTCCGCTTTGGAGTTCGGGATCAAGGAACGCCCTTGCCGCCCGCAGCAAGCGGTAATCCAGCGAAACCAGCTGTCCCTCCAAAGGCATGTAGGGCTTGATCAGATACTCGGAGTACAGCCCCCAACCTTCGACATTGGTGCTGTTGAAGGCGAATCGTACGCGGGCCAGAGAAACGCCATGTTCCAGCATCGAGTCGAACTGCAACTCGTGCCCGGGACGCGCTTCGTGTGCGGTAAGTGTCCAGGCCGCCGCATCGAAGGTGAAATCATCGTATTTCTCCGACGCGGGCTGGCCCGGCGCGGCCGGAATGTTCAGCGGCAACACGAAAACGCCCTTCTGTCCGGTGTTGTGCAAGAACGGCGGCGGCTGCATGTGAGGCGCGGGCTGCTGCGCGGTTTCTGCCGCAGTGGCGATGCGAATCTGGGCAGGCCGATCCGGCAGAGTTACGATCTGCTGCTCCACGATGATCTTCTCGATGTGCTTGAGACGGTCCTCGTAGAACGGCAAAATAGCGTCGCCCACCAGCTGCTTCTTTTTCAGCTCGCGCATTACGTCGCGATAGTCGCTCGACGGAAGGCCACGCTCCTTCGCAATCTGGGCCGCAATGCCTTTCATCTCGCCCTGAATTTCGATGAACGCCTGGTGCGCCATCGCTGCGATCTGCTCGGGCGGAATATCGATACCGTAACTCTGTAGGTCCAGCGCATATTCCTCAGGCGGCAGGCGGAAATCCGTGCGCGCCTTAGGCAGGATCGTCGTTCGCACCCACGCGTCATAGTCGCTGAGCTGTTTCTTCAGTGTGCCGTAAGGCTCCTGCCAGCCGGTTAACTTGTACTTCTCCATCAGCGCAGTAATGCCGTCAATGTAATTGGAGTTCCGCCCCATCTCGGTTTCGATTTCGACGCGAGAGGGATACAGCACGCCGGGCTTGGCCATTTGCTCCATGGCGCGTTGCTTCAGGATCTCGGTGAGAGGCGTGTAGCCGGGCTCCAGGCCGGCATACTCTCGGATACGCAGCACCGCTGCGGGCCGGCGGCTGGTGGGCGTTTGCTCGTCCAGCAGGATGTGCAGGCCGCCAAACACGCGGCCGCTGGCGTTGTAGTAGGGCACTTCGTGGGCGCGCTCGTAATCCTGTTGTTTGAAGTCGAGTTGCACCCTGTCGATCATGATTTGCAGATCTTCGGCGACTTGATTGGGCTGCTTCTCGGCTGCCGCTGCCTTCAGCTTCACCAGAACGGCTTCCGTCTGTTGCCGTTCCAGGTTTTCATCCGCCAACGTAGGTTGCGCAACCTTGTTGTCGAATTGGCTCAAGCCTTGTTGCGAGCCGGCCTCGGGATGGTGCTCAAACGACACATCGGTCAGTAGCTTGGCGTAGCCGTTGCTAATCGCGATCCAGTTGTCGGGCGTCACCGGCGTTTTCGCAGGCTGTGTTTGCGCAGTAGCCACGAAGCTGAAAACTATCGTCATAAGAACCAGAGCGCTAATCCGTATCATTCTTCCTCCCGAGGCAGAAATCCCATGCATGGCGATCAGAACGCTGCAAGCCCGCGACCGACCTTGGCCAGTATAAGGTCTAAGCATTCGGGCGAATATGCCGGGCACTGCGTACTGAACGCGGTCGACCACCTCCTGCACCTCATTTCCGCTCTCCCACCACAATACCGTGGCGCATGCGGAAAACTCCGTACCAGGCAACGTGTTCGACGCGCTGATGAACCTGAAAACCAGCTTGTGTCATCAATTCGGCCCACTCGACCAAGGCGCGATTGGCGTGAGGATGTCCAGCGAACTCGCCGTTCATCACGCTGTCAAAAAACTTGGTTGCCTCCCGCTCTATGGCGCCGTGGAACGTATCTTCCATCACGATCAATCTGCCGCCCGATTTCAGCACGCGCGCGGCTTCGCTGAGGAAGCGGCTGTGGAGTGATTTAGGCACATGATGCAGCACGGTAATCAGCAGCAGCACATCGAACGAAGCGTTGCGAAACGGCAACCGACCGCCATCTGCCAGAACGTAAGGCAGAGGCAGCATCAGCAGGTTCATGATGTCGCAGCCGACAACGCTGCGGCTGGGCGTCTGCAGCAGGGCCGCGACATGGCCGGTGCCAGTGCCGATGTCCAGCAGTCTGCCTTGTTCGGGGAGGAATGCCGCAAAGTACGAGACAACCTTTTTCGACCGGCTCCAGGTAATGGCGTTGAAGTATCTGCCAAACCACTCATGTTGTCGGGCGAAATCGACGAAGCGCTGCTGAAACTGCCTTCGCTCGGGTCGCACTTCCGGACTTGTCACTCGTCGCCGCCGATCACCAGGGCCTCACGTCCTGCAATCATGTTCAGAATCCACTTGAGCGCCTGTTCCATTCCCTTGCTAAGCGATTTCGCTGCGCCCGCGCTGCGATACGCCCCGGCAACTTGTGCGCGGAATTGCTCCGACGAAATCATTTGCGCGTTCAGGAAATTGTCAATCCAGTTGAAAGTGTCGGCGGAGCGAATCGATGGTGTCGCCGAAAGTACTCGGGTGGACAAGTCGGCTCCAGCATGTTGCGCTAAGAACCGATCCACCGCCGCTTCGTCATAAAAGCGGATATTCGCCAGCAAATCGACCAGCGTTTCGCGCAGTTGCGGCTTCGGTGTGGCAGCAGCATCCTCCAGCGCCAGCAACGCAAGGTCATGACGATCGTAAGAATGCGACAGCACTCCGGTAGCGCGGAGCGCGCGCCGCGCGTACTCGATATCGCCCAAGCCAAGGGCTTCACGATAGAACTGCGGAATAAACTGCGCCTTACCTGTCGGCCGGTGCTGGTCGAAGATAATCTCCGCCCAGCCCATGTGCGGGAGCAGCGGACATTTGCTGGAAGGAGTAACGAACAGCCCTCGCGATTCAGCCACGGTCTCGCGCGTCATCGCCTTGTATTCGTCCAGCCAGGAGTCTTCCGGGTTCGGAACGGTCCGCAGGATGTGAAAACAGGTATACAGAACGGACTGATGGAACCACGGACAACCGTCATGGTAGATCCGCGAAAGCTCGCGGATAATGCGGTCCGGGTCGCTGCATCCGTGAACGAAGAGCACTCGCTCGGCCACCTGCATCAGGAAAACGTCGAAAGCCGTTCCTTTGTCGAGCAGAACGCCGAGGGTTCGTTCGCATCCGCCATCCGTATTCTCCAACTCGGCCAGACATTCGACGCCCAGCTTGCGGCTGGCAAGCTGGCGATGATCGCGCGAATACGATGCGAGCAATTCGTCGAGATTCAGCGGCTGGAAATCCGCCTGCGCCGCCATAACGTGGCGCAGCGCATATTGGAAGACCAAGAGTGCGGGCGGCAAGATGAATCGGGAAAGGTTGGTGAGGCGCTCCAGCCGATTGACGTTCTCAATCCACGGCTGCCGCAGGCGCTCCATGGCATGCTCATCCTGACAGTTGTGAATCATGATCATCACCGACATCAGCGTGCAGCTTTCGATCTTGCGAAAGTTCGGCATGCCGAACGGCAACACCATGTCGTGCCCCAGGTCGCCCAGGAGCTTCCATCCCGGCTCGGGCTCTTTCTTCCAGAAGCGATAAAGATATGGACCAGTCAGAATGCGGACCGCCCGCGAGCGGTCCAGCGCAGCATCTTCGAGTTTGTCCCCTAGCGCGAAGTGATAAGCGGCCTCGATTGCGACTCGGCGCGCATTCATCGCGGCCGGCGACAACTCTTTTCCCCGCAGCGAGGCGATCAGCCCCAAACGCGAATAGGCGAGCAGGCGTTGGACGATGGCTTCGACCCTGGGCTGCGGAAGTCCCGCGGCTGCACGCAATCCCGAAGCCACACCGTCGCGGTAGAACGCTTCTTCTTTCGCCGCTAGCGTGACTACTTCACCGTCGCGCGACTGTTGCAGCAGAACCCGCACCAGATATGAGACATCGTCGGCGGCAAGAAAAGGATCGTCCAAGCGGCGGACCTTCTCTGCCAGAAAGTTGGTCTTCGTCAGCAACTCCTGCAACTGCTGACTCGCGCCAGTTTCATACAGATGCCCGGAGTAATACCGGAGCGGGTACGTGTCCTGCACCTCGTTCCACTTGCAGCAGTAATCCAGGATCTGCTGCTGCATCCGCGCCAGATGTTCCGGCGAAACCGCCAAGTCGGACTGGCGGCCTTCATTCATGCGTTTCGCGGTAAGCGGAACTTTGCCGGAAAACAGTGCGAGCAGGAATTCGCGGAACTTCGCGTGGAACAGCTGGAACGTCGGCAATCGATCTGGCGTTTCACCTTCGCCGAGCAGTGATCCCAATTCGTTGTCTATCGACGCCTCGACTACCGCTGGCGGCAGCTGGGCAATGGCTGCAATTTGCGCAAGCGACAGCGGCCCATGCGCGACGCATAGAAGCAGCAACGTATCGCGCAGCACCGGCCATTGTGGGTTGGAGGCGAAGCGCAGCAGCAGCTTCTCAAAATACCCCTCGATACCGAGCGGCAGGTGATCGACATCTTCCAGATACAGGCGCCCCTGCGCAAAGTCTTCAGCCAGCATGCGGATGTAGAGCGGATTGCCCGCCGACACCCGCGCAATCGCCGCGACATGCCGGTCTTCGAGGTCATATTTGGAGACGACGCGAAACAGCAGCCGGCGAATCTCGCGCTCCGGCAAACCCGACAACTCCATCTTCAGTGCCGGCGTCTCGGGATCGCGCAGCGGCGGTACCGCACCCCGGCGCGCTCCCAATAGAACGAAAACATTCGACGGCAGGCGCTCGCCCTCGAACAGCAGCGCGCTGAGGATGCTTTGCCGCTCGGCATCGGTCCGTCCGGCCAGTGCCTCATCCACGCCGTCCACTACGAAGAGCAGCTTGCCGTGCGTCTGCTCGACAGTCGAACGCGCCGCGTTCGCCAGGTCGGAAGCCCCTCCCGTGGTCGCGCCACCCCTTGCCGGGAGCTGGTTGATCAGCGACGACAGGATGGCGGACAGTTCGAGGCTACTCTTATCGGCGCCGCAAAGATGAAATGCCACCTGAAGCCTTCCGTCATGCAAGTGGCTGGCAAATTTCCCTACGTCTTCCGAGCGACCATACGCCGACTTGGGGCCCAGCAAGTCGTGAACGATGCGCGCCAGCAGCGCCGTTTTGCCGATGCCAGGATCGCCTTCAATGATCAGGAATCCCCGCGAGCGTTCCGCGACGAACTCCAGCAGTTGCAGCTCCTCTGTCACCCGCCCGACCAGGTCTTCTGAGCGCTCCTGCAACAACTCCCAGGAAGCTGCACTCGCTCCTTCCGGCGCCGCGATGTCGATCTTTTCTGCACTGGACTCAATGATGGCGCGCAGCCGCTCAGTCACATCGCTGGCAAAGCGGTGATGAGCCATGGAGTAGTCGAGGAAGTCCGGCCGGCGTTTGACACTGTTAAAAAAGAAAATCTTGCTCAGCTCACATGGGCCATGCCGGGTGGGATAGCCGCAACGCGCATGCAGCAATAGCGGAGAAAGCGACAGCATGCGGTAGCCGTGGACCAGGCCCAGTTGCCCGCGCGGCAGCGCCGACGCGGCTGACGGAAGTTCGATTAGCTTCGGTTCGGTGCCCATCAATAAATGAGCGGAGCCGTCTTCGTCATGCAGGAGCAGGTCATACGAAGCCAGGAAGCTCAAGTCCGTCAATACCGACGCCAGCATGGGCCAGTGCTTCTCGAACTCTTCCTCAGCCTCCTCGTCGGAGCGGCGCGCGCTGTGGGCCAGACGATTGCGCAGGTTAATTAATTGGTCGATCCGCTGCTGCTGTCGTACGACCGATCGGCCCTGAGAATCAAAGTAGAAATTCACCAGCGCCGGCATCAGGAGCTGATCTTGCAGCCCGCGAAAACAGCGCAGCACCTCGCGCAGGAACGCGTTCCACGATCCTAAGGAAGGAATACGGAAATGAAGCGCAATCTCTTCGTCCACTTCGGGCGAGCGCAGACCCAGCCGCACGTATTCCTGGATGGCAATGATGGCGCAATATTTCAGCGAGACTTCGAAGACGTCGGTCAGACCAAAGAGGCGGTGAAGCGGGCTTTGCGTTTGTTGCAGCTTGATCTGATAAGTACGTGCAATAGGAATAGGGTATTTTGCCAGAGTAAACTCTGGATCGAAGTTGACCGCTTCTGCTGGGGGTGTCGCCATCGCAGTGCCTGCACTGAAGTCACGGCTGGTGGGGTACGCCTGCTCCCCACCAACCCAGTACGATACCGATTTCCCAGATGATCGCTGCTATCCATATGGCGCAGGCAACAAGAAGGACTTGGAAGGGTTTTTCTTTCAGCACCGGTAGTTGCCCGGGTTTGCGCTCCCAAGGCACCAGTTTCCACGCAGTAAGAATCAGGAAAAGCAAGCTTCCAACCAAAACGATGAACGGCTTCAGGTCGTCGTGGCCCGTAAGATATTCGCTGAACGTATGAAACATCTCAATGGCGTATACGCCCACGATGAAGACTTCCAGGTATTCCAGTTTGCTTTGAACTTCGGCCACGGTCTCCGTGCTTTCGCGGGTCTTGCGCGCCTGCTCGTCCATCTTTTCGCGGCGCAGGTATTCGGCAGCATTCTGATTCAGGTCGCGTAACGTCGTCAGCAGTTCGTCGATGCCCGTCGCGTCGTAGAAACGACGCAGCAGATCGCTGTGCGGCAGCGTGAGTTTGTGCTTGATTCGCGCCGCGTCGCGCGCCAGAAGCTCGCCCTCGGCGGCAATCTCTCTCGCCAGCCCTGACAGCTCCGGATCGTCTAAATGCCCCGATGAAGACGGGGAACCTTTGGCATCACCTAGTCTCTCGCTGCGGGCGATTAATTTATCGATCTTGCGCGCAAGCGTGACGATGGCGAGGAAGTCCTGCTCGATGGCGTTGTTACAGTCGGGCTCGCCTTGCGCCTGCTTTCGCTCGTCCGGCTTGTACGCGATGGCGATGCCACGGTCGCCCCAAACTCCGACACATCCCGGAGAGACGACCAGATTGCGCTGCGCAAAGTCGGCCGGTTTGGCCCCAGGCAAGTCCGGATACAACACCTGCCACAAAGTCTCGGCGATCTGATGCGAAAGTCCGTTTCGGCCTGCAGTCGCAATCGGCACGTCATCGCGCAGAGGAATGCGGGCGAAGCGGAAGCGGCGCTCTGCCGGAGCTTCGATCTTGGTAAGCTCTGCAATATCGCAGTCGCGCGAGGCGGCATCGGACTCGTCTCGTGTTGCCGACCGATCGCAAACGGTGACGACTGGACTTTCTGTACCTGGCTTTGCGCGATAGATCGAATGCTCGACTTCGCTGCGAACCGCCTCGACAATCGCGTCGTCCTCCAACCCAGCCTCGATGCCAGGCGGCGCGATCTCCGTTCCATGGTTAGGCGTGGCGACGATGGTGCAGAAATAGTTTTGTCCGTCAAACCACGGGTCGTTGAAGAACTTCGCAAGCGTTCCGGCGCGACCTTGGAAGCCAGGGCGAGCCGGCTTGTCCGGGACTTGGTGCTCGCGCAAGGCAGCCACTTCCTTCGCCTGAAGGCGGGCCCACACTCGGTACAGGTGACGGCCGTTCGCGCGTTCGGGATCGATGGCGAAGAAGTAGTCCGAGTGATTGCGGCCTCCCTCAGGCCTGCCGCCGGGATACGCCACCGCTGTGAACTCAAAACCCCGTCCCAGCGACGAGTTTTCCAGGTCGAGGCGGGCCCACTCCTTGAAGAGGAGACATTCCGGCTCGCGAAGATAAATCCCGTCGGTGGCCACTCGCGGCTGGTCGGCGAGAAGATGCTCAGGATTGATCGCGCCAGTTTCGGCAAGTAAAGGTCTGTCCTTCAGCTTGTCGAAAAAGATGGGAAACGGGTCCGGCGATCTCTGCAGGTAGACGATAGACTTCCGCGCTCGCCGAACATCGCGACGGTAAGCCTCAGCCTCCCGGTCAAGCATTTCGAGTTCAGGCGCGAACTCTTGGCTGTCTTCCAGTACGGAGTCGAAAATCGGATTTCGTTTCTGGTCCCGGATCGCGGCCTTAATTTCGTCAAACAGTTCAGTGGCGCCGCTGGTCTCGCTCAGATAGTCGCGACCGCGCTTTAGAGCTGCGTACAACACCGAATGCAGAGCGCGATTGCGCGGAGCAGGAAAATGCTTCCCGTTATCCACCATCGACGCATAGCTTGCCATCAACAATGGCCAGCGCCGCTCCGGGGTGATGGCGTGCAGGTCGGGAGCAAACCATCCGATCTTCCGGCACTCCGGGGAGTCCGACCAGCCATCCGGATCCAGGCCGCAACCCTGCCAATCGATGATGGCCGCGGGATCTTCCAGGATCCAGCGCGCCAGATACATCGAGCAGAAAGCATCGAAGTCCGGCTGCTTGTGCGTGACCAGCCAGAAAACTCCGTCCTGCCGGTTCGAAAACCTGTCCCGAATTAGTTTTGCCTTGTGGAGGACGGCGGCCGAGGCGGCAGGGAACTGGGCATCGCGCCTGAAGTGATGGTCGATGATGGCCAGCTGTTGGTCGCTGCTGAAACAGCTGCCTCCAACGTCGGTGACCAGTTCATTTGCGAACACCGTGCCGGGGTTTTCGGAGCCCTGCTGCTCGCTCCGAATGCCTTCGGCGCCCGTGAACACTGCCCCGAAGTCGACAAATCTGTATCGAAAGGTGAAGGCCATTGCACCGCCCGAAGCGCGCATCGCTACCAAGTAGCCTTTTGTGGCCTAGTATTTTGCCAGACAGACCTACAACGAACAAATGCTTAATGAACGGCGATACGAACGCCCGAGAGGTGGCGGGAATCGTGAAGGAGAGAAAACCGCGCAGAAAGGCTTCCGGTAGTTGATTGCGGAAGTTGGCGTTACTCAGCCGAACGATCGCTGCGGTCAGCCTCTTCGCTTGCGAAGCACCCAGGTCGTCATGCAGCGATAGTCCTGCACGATGGTCGTTTTCAGCGGGTCCACCAGCACCGCGTTCAGCTCCGCGGTCAAATCCAGAAGCATCTTCTCGTCGACCAGGAACCATTCGGAGCCGTCGGGAATTCGGAAGATGTTTTCCCGAATGAGTTCGAAGTCCATCCCGATTCGCGATCCCAGGCGGCAGAAAAGCATTCCGCCAGGTTTTACTACCCGCCAGAGTTCGTCCAGCATCGCCCGAAATTGTCTCTGGTCGCGCGCAAAGTGAAGAACGGAGTTGCATAGAACAATGTCGGCGAAATCCTTAGCGAAGGGCATTCGCTCGATTTGTCCGACCTGGAAGTTTTGTACCGGCAACCCCGTCTGCAGCGACTCCGACAACTGGCGAACATGTCGGACGCCGTCGGCGTCCGCATCCAGCGCATACACTTCGCAGCCTTCGCGCAACAGGTAGACCAGATTTCGCCCATAGCCGCAGCCTGCATCGAGCACGGTCATGCCGGCTGCGATATTTCCTCGCAGAATTTGATCGAACACGTAAATGTCGATCTGCCCGAACTGTTCCTGAAGGTTCATGGTGACGATGGCGAACTTACTTGCGGCGGTGCGCTTTGGCGTGAGTCACCGGAGCCTCGGCTGCTGCGGCGTCGAATCCAGGCAGCTCGACTCGTTTTGCGATGTGATCTTTGATCCAGTGCGGGTCCCACCACTCCTTCGGGTCGATCTGCACGCCATCGAGCTGCATGGCGAAGTGGATGTGGTCGCCTCCGGCCATGCCCGTCATGCCGCTCAGGCCCATTGCCTGTCCACGCTTCACCATGTCGCCTTCGTGGACGTCGATCCTGCTCAGGTGGCCGTAGATGGTCTGCAGCCCATAGCCGTGGTCGACCACAATACAGTTGCCGTAGATGCCGAGCGGCGCCGCGTAAACAACCTTGCCGTCATTCGAAGCCTGCACGCCGATGTGTTGCGTCACCGCCAAGTCGTATCCCAGGTGGACCTGCTGATCGATCTTCTTCCCGTGGTAGATGTAGTTCCGCACGTCGGCAAAGGTCGCCTCCGCCTGGGAGTGCGACTGCCGCGCGAACGGCTGCGACCAGAGGAACTTGTCGGCCGTTTTGAAACGCAGGTCGGAGAGCGTCTGGTTGTTGGCGCGACGCATATCGGTATTGATCTTCACGAAGCGGGTGACCGGATCGCCCGTGCCATTCGGGTCGAGTTCGCCAATCACTTTCTGCAGGAAGGCGTCGCTCACCTGCAGATCGTGCGTGGTGTACTTCGGTTGCTCCTTCTTCGGAAAAATGACGACCAGCGGGCTGGTCACGTCGTTTCCCGCGCCGTTCGAGGCGTAGACCATGGGAATTGTGTCGGGCGGCATGTTCCAGGCGAAGGCAAACAGCGAAAACATGCCCTGGCTTGCCGCCCGGCATGGGCCACGCTCGAAACTTCTGATCGCCGACCCGAATACCCGCTTCGGTCCAGCTTCCGGAGACACCAAACGTCGCCAGATCGGCCATGCCGAGATAAAGATAGTGCTGCTCGGAATCGACGCTGACGCTGGGCGGCTGGGTCACGATCATTACGTCGCGTTCCACGCGAGCGGTCTTGCGGCGCAGGTCGTTCGAGACGGCTTCCAGAATCAACTTCGCCTTGCCGGCCTGCAACTGCGGTGTGGTCTTGACGCCGGCAGTAAAGTCCGCCGTAGTGTCCGGCAAACTGGATGGCTGTGAAGCTTCGAAAACCTTATATTGCGTGCCATTCTGTTCGACGGAAGCCGTGAGATTGCGAATCCCATGAGGATCGGTTACGTGCACCGTGATGGGAGTGGCCTGGCCCAGGGACTGGACGGACGCCGGAAGCTCGATGATCGGAGTAGCGGAGCGTGCCAGGAAAAATGCGGCTGAAACCAAGACGGCGAGGACGATGACGCCAAGAATGACTTTTCGCACAAGTCATTGTAGCGCCCGCAAACGCAACGGCATGGAACGACGATGCTACTTAATCTGGTTCATTCATAAGGTCTGGGGTGAACCGTCGTCGAGGACGGGTTCGCGATTGATGTAGCAGGCCGCTCCGCGGCGTTGTCAGTTGTCCGTTGGCGGTTGTCAGAAAAAGCAGAGGAAGCGCAGGAGTCGTCATCACGAGCCGAAGGCGAGGGATCTGCTGTACGTCGCGGGGGCGAAGCAGATCCCTCGTCGGTCTGGAGGCCTCCTCGTGATGACAAATCAGAAGTAAGAGCGCCGGTTTGTTCGGTGGCGGCCATGAGCAGCTCGCCCAGGTTGCCCTAGCCGAGTCAGGGACGATAGTCGTGCGAGGTTCCTGCCGGAATGGAATTCAGCGGTTCGCCAGCCAGGCAGACGTCAACGGCCATCCATCTTCCGCTTCAAATCGGCCGCCAGCAGGCGGTGAAACAGATGCTCGCCGGCTTCGCGCCGGACGGATAAGCGTCCTGCTCCGTAGGCGCGCGAGTGCAGGCCGCGCTGTACCGCTTCGCAAATCCCTACATCCTCATCGTTCACCCGCTCGCCCACGGCGATGCTCTGGCGGTTGCGCTCGGCGGCCGACTCGCTGACATTGTCGAAGTAGAAATCGAAGATCACCCGGCAGCGGTCGACGCCGTCCGGCAGTACGAGATTGGTGTCCATATAGCCGCGGTAGAGATTGATCATGAAGTTGGGATACTGCCAGAAGTACCAGGCGCGGTCGCCGGTGCGAGTTGCCGCCGTGGCAGCATCGTCGCTCGACGCCACCATGGGACTGGATTGCAGGCAGTAACGGTCTTCGTTCTCGATGGTGTACTGCCGGTAGTCCAGAACGCTGTTTAGACCCTTGTGCAGGTGAGGAACGTGGTAGCCGCCGTCGAGATAGTTGTCGACGAAAACTTTCCAGTTGCAGTTCAGCGTGTAAGAGCGCCGTTCGAAGAAGTGGAGCTGCAGCCAGGTTCAGCGGCGCAACGCGGGGCGCCAGGCGACCAAGGAAATCCGTCAGGGGCGCGGCGTTCGGATCAAGGCAGACAAAGACGAATTGCTCCCAGGTGGCCACCTGCAAGGGAAGCAGCCCATTCTGCGAGCGATCGAAGGAGCATACACCCTCGAATTCAGGAGCGCCCTTGAGCGAGCCGTCGAGTCCATAACTCCAGCCATGATAAGGACAGCGAAAGATGCTGGCCGTGCCCTGGACTTCCGTCACGACAGCTGCGGCGTGATGCCGGCAGACGTTATAGAACGCTCGCAACTCGCCGTCACTGCCGCGGACAATGACCAGCGGCTCTCCCGCGAGCTCGGCGGTAACGAAGTCGCCCGGCGTGCCGACTTGATCTGCGCGCGCGACAGCCTGCCACGTCCGTCCAAAGACTTTCTGCCGTTCGAGTTCAGCCAGACGCTCGTCAACGTACCAGGAGGAGGGAATGGTGTAAGCGTGATCCAGCGGCGCTCGATCGTCGTAAGACGCGAGGATGTCGGGCAAGGAGTCCATCGGGCGTGCTCCGGATGCGGTGGTGCCGACGATGATAGCAGGCAGCAGCGGTTAAAACAGTTGACGCCCGGCAGTGGTCATGTTCCCTTGTGTCATGCGCAAGCTGCGCGCCTCTCCCACTTTGCGATGCCCAAGCTTTAACGAGCGATATTCCTCTTGCCGGCCGGAAGGGTTCACTTGGTGACGCCTGCCGCCCAGTTGGAAGCGTTGCCCGGCGAACCGCGAGCTGAACCGCAGCCGAAGCGCGTTCTGGGCGTTCGCGACCTGGTGCTGTTCTACATTGTCGCGACCATGAGCTTACGGTGGATCGCCGTCGCCGCGGCCGCCGGACCAAGCACCATCGTCATCTGGATCATCGGACTGGCCACCATCTTTATTCCGGTTGCCTTGGCCGTGATGGAGTTATCGTCACGCTACCCGGAAGAAGGCGGCATGTACGTCTGGAGCAAGCACGCCTTCGGCGATTTCGGCGGCTACATCACAGGCTGGACTTACTGGACCAGCAACCTGCCGTACTTTCCCGCGATCCTGTACTTCGCTGCCAGCAACGCGCTGTATGTCGGCGGAAACCGATGGAAGGGCCTGCAAGGCAACGCGACCTTCTTCATCACGTTCTCGCTATTGGGGCTGGCCCTCGCCCTCATCCTGAACATTGTGGGACTGAATATCGGCAAGTGGCTGAGCAACCTTGGAGCCATTGGAGCGTGGCTTCCGGTCGCTCTGCTGTGCCTGGTGGGCGCAATCGCATGGCGGAAATTCGGCTCCGCAACCAGCTTCGCACCGGCATCGTTAAAGCCCACGCTCCACGTGGCCAACTTCGCAATCTGGGCGACGCTCTTGTCGGCCTTCGCCGGAGCGGAATCTGCTTCCTGCATGGGTGCGGAAATCAAGAACGCGCGGCGAAGCATCCCGCGCTCGCTGCTGATTGCAGGAGTTCTCATTACCGCCGGCTATCTGTTGGGGACAATCGCAATCCTGGTCGTTCTGCCAACCAGTCAGCTCAACGGCCTGGAAGGAATTATGCAAGCGATCTCCAGCAGCGCAGAGCGAATTGGCTGGCGCAATCTGGGGCCTGTGGTGGCTTTGCTGATCAGCGTGGCGAATCTGGGCGCGGTGGGCGCATATCTAGCAGCAATGTCGCGAATTCCGTTCGTGGTCGGCATCGACCGTTTTCTGCCGGGCGCCTTCGGCCGGGTCCATCCGAAATGGGGTACGCCGTACGTCTCGCTTATCGTGCAGGCGCTGTGCTGCGTGGTTTTCGTTCTGCTGGGCCAACTGGGGAGTACCGTCCACGGCGCCTACGAGATGCTCGTTAGCATGACCATCGTCACGACCTTTCTGCCCTACTTATTCATGTTTGGAGCGTTGATCCGGTTGCAGCGGGAGCCGGCCGAGGCGGGAGTTGTCCGCATTCCGGGCGGCACGCCGGCGGCGATCTTCATTGGAGTGCTTGGATTTGTGGCAACCGTCGCCGTGATTATAGGGTCGGTGATTCCCGATGCCAGCGAGCCGAACAAGGTCCTGGCGGTCGCGAAGATTATCGGACTCAATGCCGCGCTTTTGGGCGGGGGCGCCGCGCTCTATTGGGTGGGAAAGCGACGAGCCCAGGAAGCAAAACTCTCAGCCGGGTAAGTCCCCCGCAAACCGAACGTGTTCTCACTTCCAACGGCTGGCCCTCGGCGCTGGAATGTGCGTTGCGTCACATCGCAAGAACGGCTATCGCACCAGAAACATGAGACATCCATCACTACCCGCAGTGATTTCGCGACGGAGTGATTGACACCACTTCCACCCGCAAGTTATAAGCGAATTGTCTGGTAGTTGGGAAGCGCGGTGTAAATCCGCCACTGCCCCGCAACTGTAAGCGCGGAGGTCCGACCAAGCAAGCCACTGGAGCGAACGGCTCTGGGAAGGCGGTTCAGGACCGTTGAGGCGTAAGTCAGGAGTCCGGCCAGACACTTACCTTGGTCCGGTTTGGTTTCGATGGGAAGAACCAATCGGCGTCTTGACGACCCGTCTGCTCGGGTCATCTGGAAACGTGCTGCACGAGCTTTCCCGTCCTAGACGTAACTTGTGCGCGGGATGAAGAATGCCTGAGGATTCGGGCCCAAAAATTGTATTGGTGGTCGGTGGCGTTCGCAGTGGGAAGAGCCGCTACGCGCAGGAACTTGCCATGCGCGGGCAGCGCGTCGCTTTTCTGGCGACCGCCGAGGCTCGCGACGACGACATGCGGCAGCGCATTGCGCGGCATCGCGAAGAGCGGCCCGGATCGTGGACCACATTCGAAACGCCCGTCGACTTGGAGCAGGCAGTTACGGAGTGCGGCCGCCAATACGACACGCTCCTGATCGACTGCCTCACCCTGTGGGTTTCCAACCTGATGGAGCACGAGCGCGATCACGAACGCGTTCTGGCCCGGGCCGAGCGCCTTGCGCAGGCACTGCGAGAGACGCCCTGCTCGGTGATTCTGGTTTCTAACGAAGTTGGCAGCGGTATCGTGCCCGAGTCGGAGCTGGGGCGCAGTTATCGCGACCTGTTGGGGTTTACCAATCAGCGCGTCGCGGCCGCCGCCGATGAGGTCATTCTCCTGGTTGCCGGCTGCCCGCTCATCGTCAAACAAGCGATGGGAGCGCGGGCATGAAGGGCTTCGTCATAGCCGGCACGGGCACCGGGGTCGGAAAGACCACCATCACCGCTGCGCTGCTGGGCGCGCTGCGTGCGCGTGGCCTCACGGTGCAGCCGTTCAAGTGTGGTCCCGATTACATCGACCCGGCGCATCATGCGGTCCTTGCCGGACGTCCCTCCTACAACCTCGATACCTGGATGTTGTCGCAGGAAACGAATCGCCACATCTTCCGGCGTGCGATGCAGACTGCCGACGTGGCCGTTGTCGAAGGCATGATGGGCTTGTTCGACGGTGCGAATGGCCATTCGGACGAAGGCAGCACCGCGGAGATCGCAAAGTTGCTTGGCCTGCCCGTAGTGCTGGTCGTTGACGCTTCCAACTCCGCGCGCAGTATCGGCGCCGTGGTGATGGGATTCCGCGATTTCGATCCACGCGTCCGAATTGCGGGCGTGATCTTGAACGGCGTGGCAGGACCGCATCATCTGAACCTTCTGCGCGAATCGATTGCGCCCATCGGCGTGCCGGTTCTGGGTTCGTTTCCCAGGCTGCCGGAGCTGAGTCTGCGGGAACGTCACCTGGGATTAGTCACGGCCGGCGAAGAAACCTGGAACGCCGAGCAGGTGAAACATCTGGCCGGCGTCGCAGAAACTCATACCGACATCGATGGCCTCCTGGCGAGCTGCGACATCACCGACCAGGCGCGACACAGTTTCCTCCAACCAACGCCACAACCGGCACCCGGTCCTTGTCGGCATAGCCAGGGACCGGGCTTTTTCCTTCTATTACGAATCGTCGCTGGATGCGTTGCGGACGGCTGGAGCGGAACTGGTGGAAGTCAGTCCCCTGAGTGACGCGTCGCTACCGGCGACGCTCGATGGCCTTTACCTGGGTGGTGGCTATCCCGAGGTTTACGCCGAGCAACTCTCGCAGAATCGCACGTTCCTGCAGTCTTTACGCGACTTCGTGAGAGGCGGACGTCCGGTTTACGCCGAATGTGGCGGCCTGATGTATCTCGCCGAAGAGCTGGTGACGCGCGATGGCCGCCGCCACTCGATGGCGTCGATCCTGCCGATATCCATCGAAATGCTGGATCGCCTGGAAGCATTCGGCTACACCGAGGTCGAGTTGCTCGATGATTGTCTGGTGGGCCAGCGCGGTGCGCGTCTGCGCGGACACAATTTCCATTACTCGCGGGTCACGCGTGCGGGAGAGATCGACCGGCGCTATCGAACCCGGCAGCTTCTCGGAAACGTCGAGGGGCGTGACGGTTTCTCTGCCGGGAACGTTCTTGCCAGCTACATCCACTTGAGTTTCGCCGCGAATCCGGAAGCGGCGGAGCGGTTTGCCCAGCGGTGCAGGCAAGCCAGGGCGGTGGCGCAATGAGCCGGACCTTGCGCTGCCTTGCGATTTGGCTGGCGCTGACTTCGTGCGCCTGGGCCGCTCACGTTGAGCGCGACGATGCCGGGCGCTCGGTCGACCGTGCCCGATCATGTGCATCGGCTGGTGTCGCTGTCGCCCAGCCTTACCGATACGGTCTATGCGCTGGGGGCATCTTCCGATCTGGTTGGCATCACGGACTACACGTCGTATCCCCCGGAGGCGGCCCGCGAGAAGCCCAGCGTCGGTGCGGTCGTGAATCCTTCGCTGGAAAGGATCGTAGCCCTGCATCCCGACATGGTTCTGGCTCTTCCGGCCTTTAATGGCGCGGAGACCATCGCCGGCCTGGAGCGAGTGGGCATCCCGGTATTTCTGGTGAGCACCGGAAGCGTCGCGGATATTTATCGCAACATTGCCAGCGTTGGGCGAGTGCTGGGCAGGGAACGCGAAGCGACGGCGCTGATTGCCGACTTGCGCGCGCGGGAGAGCAGAGTACGAGCTCAATCGGCGAATAGTCCTAAGCCAACCGTGCTGCTGGTGCTGTCGGTCGATCCCCTTATTACCGCCGGGAGGAGCGCCTTCATCACGGAGATGATTGAGGCAGCGGGCGCGAAGTTGGTGACCGACGATCTCCCGCAGGACTGGCTGCAGATGAACGTCGAAGCGATTCTGCCGCGGAAGCCGGATTACATCCTGACGATGAAGAGCGGCCCAGTCAGTTTGAAGGACATGCAGCAACGCGCAGGCTGGAGTTCGCTGCAGGCGGTGCAACGGGGAAGAGTGATTGTGGTGGATGACCGCATTCAGATTCCGGGCCCGGTGGCGTTCGATGGGTTAGAAGATTTCGCTCGGCAAATACACGCCATGCAATCTCACTGAGATCGCATGGACAACAACAACAGAATCACAGGAAGCACGGGAAGCGCGGTGAAAATCCGCCACTGCCCCGCAACTGTAAAGGACGAATACCTACTGTCGATCACCACTGCGCTCAGCGGGAAGGTGACAGTCAATGTCCTGAGTCAGGAGACCGGTCCTGTGAGAAACCAAGAACACTTCCGAGGGGGAGGTTATGAAACGCAAAACTGATGGGGCTGCTGTTATTTTTGGCGATTTCGTCACTCGCCTGGTGTGCCGAGCCCGCGATTACCGGCACCGTCACCGATTCTTTGGGTGCCGTCATTTCCGGCGCAACCGTTGTCCTGGTGCAAGATGGCAAAGACGTCAGCACCACCAAGACCGACCCTGACGGAAAATTTAAATTCAACGTCGACAGCACCGGGCGCTACTCCGTTCGCGCCGAAGCCAAGACCTTCGCGTCTTCGAGCAGCGAAGAAGTGTTCGCCCAGCCGGGCCACAGCGTCGATGTCAGCCTGACGCTTTCGCCTTCCCCGGTCTCGCAAAACATCGTGGTGACGGCCACCGGGTTGGAAACTCCTGAAGCACAGACCGGGACATCCATCAGCGTAATCAATAGCGTCGACCTCAACTCGCGCATCGATTTGCAGCAAACGCTGCGCGATCAGGTGGGCGGCCAGGTCGTGCAGACCGGCCAGATGGGTAGCCTGGCTTCGCTCTTCGTGCGCGGCGGACCCGAGCGACGCCAACAAAGTTCTGGTCGATGGCATTCCCATCAACGACATTGGCGGCGGCGTGGACTTTTCCTACCTGCAGGCCGATGGCTTCGAACGGGTTGAATTTCAGCGCGGCCCGAATAGTGCGCTTTATGGTTCCGACGCCCTGGCCAGCGTGGTCAGCATCACCACGCAACATGGCGATACTCCCTTGCCACTGTTCAGCTTTGGCGCCGACGGCGGAACCTTCGGCACCTATCACGAGAATGGCAGCGTCGGCGGCTACTGGAAGCGGCTGGATTACTTCAGCGGCTATTCAGGATACGGCACCCAGAACAGCACTCCCGACAGTCAGTTCCATCGCGACGTCTATCTGGGCAATCTGGGTTTTCAGATCAATCCCAACACTACCTTGCGGGCCACCGTGGAGCGCGCCGTCACCGGCTACAACTCGGCCAACGAGATCGCGGCTTATGGCATTCCTGACGACGCCGCCAACAACCAGCAGAACACCATTTTTGGTGCCACTCTCGACAATCATGCCACCCAGCGCTGGCATAATCTCTTGAGCTACGGCGGAGTGCGGTTGCGTTCCGAATTCAACGACTGGGCGCCTACCGGAATTCCATTTGACCCCTATGGCCTGGGATATCCGTCCTACTATCTTGGCGCGCCGGTTGTTCAGCAAGGCGCCAACGGTTACACCATCACGCCGGGGGCAGTGGCGCAGGTCGAACCCGGATTGGCCGCGCCCGGGCAGGCGATCTTTCAGTACGCCGGGACCTATCCTCAGTTGTCGTCGTACTTGACCAACACCAACACCGTTTATGCGCAGACCGATTATCGCGTCAACGAGAAGCTGACCGCGCTGTTTGGATTTCGTTATACCAACGAAGACGGCTTTACCTACAATCCGTTTACCGGCCTCTCCTCCACCGACCGCAACAATTTCAGCTACCTGATGGAGATTCAGGGTGGGCTATGGAACCGGCTGTTCTACACCTTAGGCGGCGGCATCGAGAACAATGCGGTGTTCGGCGTCGCCGGCACGCCGCGCGCTTCGCTGGCTTACTATCTGGTGCGGCCCGGCAGCACCGGCATCTTCAGCGGAACCCGGCTGACTTTCAACTTCGCCAAAGGCATCAAAGAGCCCAGCATTTACTACGAGAACAATTCGCTCTACAAGTTGCTGAGCGATACCGCTTTGGTCCCCAACGGCCCCGCAATTGATCGCGCAGTACCACATCCATCCCTTCCTGGCAGAAAACTCGCGCACCTATGACGGCGGATTGCAGCAGCAATTGTTCGAAGGCAAGGCACGCGTGTCGGTGACCTACTTCCACAACGAATTCACCAATCAAGCCGAATTCGTCGACTCGCAATATCTGGTGCAACTGGGAGTGCCGGAAGCCGTGGCCGAAGCGCAAGACATTTTTGGAGCAGCCGTAAACACCCTGGACTATCGCGCCCAGGGCGCCGAAGTAGCCTTCCAGTACCAGATCAACCGCAAGCTGACGGCACGCGCCGGATGGACCTACACCGACGCTGTGGTACAGCAGTCGTTTGCCAGCAGCGCGCCTGGCCCCGGCCATCAATCCGCTGTTTCCCACGATTCCAATCGGAGCGTATTCGCCACTGGTCGGAGCCCGGCCGTTCCGCATCGCTCCGAATACTGGTTTTGCAGGAGTTGATTGGAGCTATCGGAAGCTTGTTTGTCTCGGCGATGGGTACCTTCGTTTCCCGCCGCGACGACAGTACCTTCCTGACCGACACGAATTTCGGCAACACGTTGCTGCTGCCCAATCGCAACCTCGATTCGGCTTATCAGAAAGTCGATTTGTACGGCAGCTACGAGATCAAGAAATACCTTTCCGCTTATACGTCGCTGTCGAACCTGTTGAACCAGCATTATCAGGAAGTCTACGGCTATCCCGCGCTACCGTTCACCATTCGGGCAGGGATCAAGCTCACTTTCGGAGGCGAGTCATGGAAGCTGAACTGACAGCCGGGACGAAGCTGAGCCCGGCGATCAAACACACCATCTCCTCCATACCTAGAGTGGACGAGAACTGGCTGCGCCGGGCGCAACGACATCTGGATTCGCTGACCAAGCCGCTGGGCAGCCTGGGCCAGATTGAGGCCGTGGCTGCCCAGTACGTCGCCTGGCGTCAAGAGCAGCCTCCGCGTGTGGCCAAGAAGGCGGTGTATGTCTTCGCCGCCGACCATGGCATCACCGACGAGGGCGTCAGCGCCTATCCCAGGGAGGTCACGCAGCAGATGGTGCGCAACTTCCTGAATGGAGGAGCAGCCATCAATGTGCTGGCCCGGCATACCCACTCTGACATTGTGGTAGTCGATGTGGGAGTCGATGCCGACTTCGAAGGCGTTGACGGACTGCTGCACCGCAAGGTGCGCCGCGGAACTAGAAACTTTGCCCGCGAAGCTGCCTTAACGGACGCTGAGCTGAATGCCGCGATGCAGGTCGGAATCGATCTGGCAGCCGAGGCCGTCGCGCAAGGCCGCACACTCATCGCGGCGGGCGAGATGGGCATCGGCAACACCAGCGCTGCCACGGCGATTACCGCCGCATTGACTGGGCAACCGGTATCGGCGCTTACCGGGAAAGGCACCGGCCTGGACGAGCCGAGACGCCTGGGGAAGGCGCAAATCATCGACAAGGCGCTGCGGTTGCATTTCGGTGATTTCGCAACCACCAAGCCGGCTGCGCTTGAAATCCTCCGTTGCGTCGGTGGATTGGAGATTGCCGCCATCTCCGGGCTGGTTCTCGGCGCGGCAGCACATCGTATCGCGATCGTCATCGACGGTTTCATCTGCACCGCGGGAGCCGCCGTAGCTTGCGCGATCGCTCCCAACGCGCGCTTCGCCATCATTGCCGGCCATCTTTCCCAGGAGCCCGGACACCGGGTGCTTCTGGAAGGCATGGGAGTGAAGCCGCTGCTGCAGCTGGATATGCGGCTGGGAGAAGGCACCGGCGCGGTGATGACGTTCCCCCTGATTGAAGCTGCGGTGCACCTCTACAACGAGATGGCGACCTTCGACTCAGCAGGAGTCAGCGAGGCAAGCAACGCGTGAACACCTTGCGGCAGCTGGCGGTGGCAGTGCAGTTCATGACTCGCATTCCCCTGCCTGCTTTCCGCTTTGAGCCCGAGATGGTGTTGGACGCGGCCAAGTTCTATCCCCTGGTGGGAGCGCTGATAGCGCTGGGCGCGATCGGCATCGAACGCGGATTGCGCTCGCACCTCACTCCGATGCTGACCGCGCTGGCCGTGCTGATTTATCTGGTGATGATTACTGGCGGCTTTCACGAAGATGGCCTGGCCGACACCGCCGACGCGATGGGTGGCGGCTGGACCAAGGCCCGCATGCTGGAGATCATGCATGACAGCCGCATCGGAAGCTTCGGCACGCTGGCAATTTGCCTGTCGCTGCTGGCGCGCTGGGTGCTCCTTGGCTCACTGCCGCTGGCGCGCTTTCCCATGTACGTGCTGACGGCTCATGTTCTATGCCGCTGGACCACCTTGCCGCTGGGCGCGTTCTTCGATTCGGCGCGCAGCGATGGGTTGGGCGCCAAGCTGGCCCACAAGATTTCGCTGACATCGGTCGCCATCGGTTCGTTGCTGGCTTTCGTCATCGTGGGATGGGCGCTGAAGATGGAGGCGCTGGTTCCAGTTGCCGTGGTCGTCGCCGTCACCGTGCTGAGCGGGCTGTATTACCGCTCGCAAATCGGCGGCATCACGGGAGACTGCTTCGGCGCGACCAATCAGCTGGCAGAAATCGCTGTCTACGTCTGCGGAGTGTGGAGATGAGCGAGAAGAAATCGTCTCCGCGCCCGACGCTGATTCTGGTGCGTCACGCTCATACGGATATGGCAGGGCGTTTCTGCGGACAGATCGATCCGCCGCTCAGCCCGGAGGGATTGACTCAGCTTCCGGAACTGAACGACAGGCTCAGAACTTATTCGCTGATCGCACATCTTCAGCAGTGACCTGCAGCGCGCTCGTCAGACGGCGGAGTCGATCGCCAGTCGCCGCAAACTGCCGGTGCATTTACTCGCTTCTCTGCGCGAGATAGCGTTCGGCAGTTGGGAGGGGCTGAATTGGGAGCAGGTCGTGGCGCACGATCGTGACTATGCCCAGCGCTGGCTCGATCTGTATCCGTCGATCCCGGCTCCCGGAGGCGAAGAACTCGAGCATTTTCGCGAGCGAATTCAGAATGCGGTGAATGAAATCGCCTTACGGTCGAGAGGCGGCTGCGCTGTGGTTGTCACCCATGCAGGCGTTATTCGCACGCTAACCGGCAATCTGACGCGCGACGGCAATACCGGCGACTTCAAGTGTGATTACGGTTCCTGCTTCGAGGTCCTCCGTGACCAGCAGCGCTGGACGTTGCTGCACGAAATCGGTTCCGGATCTGCGGCTCACGAGACGCCGCTGGTGATTAGCGATTGAGGACATAACGTGACTGGGCTACAGGAATGTCGTTTGCCGAGCGAGAAGCCTAAGCAGCAGGCTCCTTCTCCGGCGATCGGACAGACTGTGCCGCAGATTTCAACCGCTGCATCGCTTAGGCACGACAAGGGCGACGAGCGGATGGAGGCAAGTTTGCCAAGTAACTCGACAGCGCGAGCCAGAATCAGCGCACGAACGCTGAACCTGGTTTTGGCTATCGGGTTGGTGCTCGCCGTCGTTGTCGCGACCGCGTTGGGAGCCGTTCGCCTGCCGCTGGCGGAAGTCCTTCGCGCGTTTCTGCATCCTTCCCAGGCAGGTGAGACAGGCGAAATCATCTTCGGATTGCGTCTGCCGCGTGTGCTTGCGGCCGGTTTGGTGGGAGCGGCGCTTTCCGTGACTGGCGTGTTGTTTCAGGGACTGTTCCGCAATCCTCTGGCTGATCCTTTCGTCTTGGGAACTTCGGGTGGCGCGGCGTTGGGCGGCGCGGTTGGAATTTTCCTGGTGCCCGCACTTTCCTTCGCCGGATTCAGTGCGACCGCTTTACTGGCTTTTTGCGGTTCGGTGCTGACCATGATTCTGGTCTGGTACCTGGCGCGAGCCGGCGGCCGGTTTGCGATGGAAACCTTGCTGCTGGCCGGCTTCGCTATCGGAACCATGCTGAACGCCGCGACTGTCGTCTTCGAGATGCGCGAAGAAGCTTCCAGTTCCGGCCTGCGCGTGCTGGCCGCCTGGCTGCATGGACAACTCAGCATTCCCGCGTGGAGTCAGCTCGGGCTGGTCACTCCTCTGGTTGTGGTTTCCATCGTCATCGCTCTTCCGCTGGCTAGTCGGCTGAACACTCTGGCGCTGGGCGAGGAATACGCCGAGCAGTTGGGAGTTCACGTCAGCCAGGTTCGCATGGCGACCGTAGTCCTGGGATCACTGCTGACTGCCCTGGCCGTTTCGTTGGGCGGACTGATCGGATTCGTCGGTCTGCTGGTGCCGCACTTCCTTCGCATCCTGATCGGACCGAATCATGTTCGGCTGTTGCCGGCGGCGGCGTTAGGTGGGGCCATTTTCCTCATTCTCGCGGACACGTTTGCCCGCACCGCTTTTGCGCCGACAGAAATCCCCGTGGGCGTGTTCACGGCGTTCCTCGGCGGCCCGGCGTTTCTCTATCTCTTGAACCACCGTTCCCGGGAGTCCAATTCATGACCTCGCCCATTCTTGAATTTCAGAACGTATCGTTTTCGCGGGGTCCGCGGCTGCTTCTGGATCGGATGTCGTTCGGTATCGAGAAACAAGACATGGTCGCTCTGATCGGCCCGAACGGCGTGGGCAAAACGACCATGTTGAAGCTGGCTTCGCGACTCCTGCAACCTTCCGCGGGAACCGTCCTGATGCAGGGCCGGCCGCTGGCAGCCTGGTCGCGACGTGAGCTGCCACGCGCTGTTGCCCTCGTGCCGCAGGAACTGGAGATTCCATTTAACTTTCGGGTGGAGGAGATCGTCGCGCAGGGCCGCGTACCTTACCTGCCCTTGTTCGCCACCAGCACGGCGCTGGATCACGAGGCAGTCGAGAATGCGATGGAGTCAGTCGACATCGTGGGCCTGCGCGATCGAGTTTACTCGACCCTATCCGGCGGCGAGCGCCAGCGGGTGAAGATCGCCATTGGCCTGGCGCAACAGCCGCAGCTCATGTTGCTCGACGAGCCCACGCAGCACCTCGACGTGGGCCGCCAGATCGAATTGATTGCCCTGCTGCGCAAGCTGAATGAGCGCGGCATCACCATGATTGCGGCCGTTCACGATTTGAATCTGGTGGCCGACAACTTCAACTCCGTCATCCTGCTCACTCCCGAGCCGTCCTGGATTGCAGGCACTGTCGCAGAGGTGCTGCGGCCTGAATTGCTGGGGCGGGCGTTTTGCGTTCCGCAGTCGGCCCTGGCTCAGTACTGCGTTGCTCCGCCTGCGGATGAGCGGGCGCAGGCTTGGTAAGGATCTGTTTTGGCAGCTCGTTTCACTTTCGCCTTCCGATGGATCGCCGGTGCCGCACTGTGCTACTTGGCGATGGTCGCGAGTGCGCAAAGCCCCAGCACTTCCTTGCGAGGAACGATTTCTGATCCCTCGGGAGCAGTGATCGCCAGCGCGCAACTCTTCCTGAGCAACAGTGAAAACGGCGCCAGCCAGTCCCGCTCAACTGACGCCAAGGGCGACTATAACTTCCAGCAGCTTGCTCCCGGCACCTACACCATTGCGGTTCAAGCACGGGGATTTCTTCGCCAATCCAAATCCATTGAGCTGGTGATCAATCAGCCTGCCACGGTCAATTTTTCGCTGCAGCTGGAAGCGGCCACGGTCAACATCAACGTGAATGGCCAGGCTCCTGCGCTCAATGCGACCGACGCGACCATGGGTGACGCGTTCGCAAGTTCCACCATTCTGGCGCTGCCGGTGGAAGGCGACATCCCCGACCTGCTCAGCCTGCAGCCTGGCGTTTTGTACCTGGGACTGCACAACGATCAGAGTCATGACAGCCGCAGCGGCAGCACGGCGGGCGCGCGATCGGACCAGAACAATTCGACGCTGGATGGCCTGGACAACAACGATCAGGTGCGCGGCTACGCCTTCACCGGAGTGTTGCGCTCCACCCTGGACTCGGTTCAGGAGTTCCGCGTGACCACCTCCGGCCTCAACGCGGAGGACGGCCGATCGTCCGGCGCGCAGATCAATATTCTGACCAAGAGCGGCACCAATCAGTTTCACGGCAGCGTTTACGGACGAACGCGAGACCTGATCACCCCCGCGAACGACTGGTTCAACAAGCAGGCCGAGTTGGCGCAGGGATTGCCGAACGTACCCGGCACGCTCGACCGCGATACCTACGGCGCCTCGCTGGGCGGGCCGTTGCGCAAGAACAAGCTGTTCTTCTTCACCACGTACGAGGGCGAAAAGGTCAACGAGAACCAGCAGGTAACGCTGATTGTGCCGACCGCGTCGCTGCGTGCCGGCGAGATTCGTTACCCCCACACGGAAAACGGCGTGACCCAGATCGTGACGCTGAACCAGGCGCAGATAGCCTCCATGGATCCCAATTGCAGCAAGAACGGCACGTGTCCTTGGGGCGCGGGAGTGGACCCGTATTCGCTTGCGGCCTTCAATCAGTACCCGTTGCCGAATGGCTATTCGGCCGGCGATGGACTGAATACTGCTTCGTACACCTGGTCGGCTCCGGCGCCGGCGAATCTGAATACCTACATCGCCAGGGTTGACTACGCGCTCTCCAGCCGAAACTGGTTATTTGTTCGCGGGAACTTGCAACGGGACAGCGCGTCGGGAGTGCCGCAGTTTCCCGGACAGCCTGCCAGCTCCAGCGATAGCGAGGACAGCAAGGGAATCGCCGTAGGTTTGACCTCGACGATTTCCAGCAACCTGATGAACAACCTGCGCTACAGCTACATCCGCCAAGGCTATGCCAGCTACGGAATCGGGCAGGGCTCGTACGCAAATTTCTATGGCACTGAGCAATCTCGAGGCCGAGACGCGAACCAGCATCGTCGATGTGCCGGTGCAGAACCTGGTCGACGACATCAGCTGGACCAAAGGCCGCCACACTCTTCAATTTGGCGCGAACTACCGGCTGATTCACAACCAAAGCAACAGCAACGCCTTGTCGTATAACTCGGCGGTAACGAATTCCTATGCGCTGGTGAACGCCGGCATCGTGGGCGTCGGCGGCAGCCTCGATCCCACAGTCTTCGGATTTCCCTCCGTCGATAACAATTTCGCCGGCTCGTATAACTACTCGATGACGAACCTGGCCGGCCTGCTCGACTATGTGACCACGCAGTCGAATTATCAGATCGCGGCGAACGGTAAGACGGCGAACCTGCTGTCGCCAGGCGCGATGCTGTATCGCGACTTCAAGAACAACGAGTTCGAGTAGTACGCCCAGGATTCATGGCGTATCACGCCGAACCTGACGGTGAACTTCGGACTTCGGCACACCTTGCTGCAGACGCCGTACGAAGTCAATGGCCAGCAGGTGCAGCCCACCACCAATCTCTACCAGTGGTTCCAGACGCGCGGCTCGCAGGCTGAGTTGGGCAACAGCGTGCAGCCCGATATTTCGTTTGCGCCCTCGGGACAGTCACGCGGCCTGCAGCCTTACTGGCCGATGCAGAAGAATAACTTTGCCCCGCGCCTGTCTTTCGCTTACTCCCCCAGTGTGGGACAAGGCTTCTGGCACAAGTTGTTTGGCAATGCCGGCGACAGCGTGCTGCGCGCCGGTTACGGCATCTACTACGATCACTTTGGCGAAAGTATCGTCAATCTGTTCGATGAGTACGGCTCGTTTGGCCTGTCCGACAGCATCACCAATCCAACCAACGTGCTCACGCCCGACACCTCGCCGCGCTACACCGGCTCGCACGACATCCCGAACCTGACGGGAAATCCGGCGCAAACGGTCGACTATCCGGTGGTGTCGCCGACGGATCCGCTGACCACGGGCTTCGCGATTACCCATGGGCTCGACAGCCAGATGCAGACGCCATATGCGCATGTGGTCAACGTTTCTTGGCAGCGCCAGCTTCCGTCAGGGTTCGTGCTGGAAGCCGCCTATCTTGGCAGATTCGGCCGACGTCAACTGGAACAGATCGATCTGGCGCAACCGCTGGACCTGGTCGATCCAAAGTCGGGGCAGGATTATTTCTCGGCAGCGGCGCAGCTCTCCAAAGACGGATATGCCGGACAGACCAACGTTGCGCCCATCCCTTACTTCGAAGACATGTTTCCCGACGCCGCCAGCACCGGGCGTAAGCGCGACGCAGAACATCTACAACACCATCTGGCGATACAACCTGGGCAATGAAACCGGCGCTCTCTATGCGCTCGACATTCTCTGCTATCCCGGTTGCGGCGGCCAGACCGGACGCTTCTGGGCCTCGCAGTTTGCCAGCATGTACAGCTGGGCTTCCATCGGCAGGAGCAACTACAACGGCGGCCAACTGACTTTGCGGCACGCGATGAGTCATGGCGTTCCAGATGGAGTTCAGCTACACCTACGCCAAGTCGATGGACATGGGCTCCGACGATGAGCGCACCGTGTTTTCGTCGAGCACCGGCAGCACCGTGGGCAGCAGTTTCGGCGCGATCCTGAACGCCTGGAATCCGAACCTGAACTATGCGCCCTCGGACTACGACATTCGCCATCTGGTAACCACAAGTTGGGTCGCGCAGCTGCCGTTCGGAAAGGGCAAACTGATTGGCAATCATTCCACTTCGTTGGATCGCGTCATCGGTCACTGGCAGTTGTCGGGAGTTGGCCGCTGGACCAGTGGACTCCCATTCAGCGTCATCAGCGGCGCGGGGTGGGGAACCAACTGGCTGGAGAAGAGCAACATGATCCAGACCGGTCCCATTCAAACCGGCACGTACACAAATGCGAATGGAGCGCCCGACGTTTTCGCGAATCCGGCCCAAGCGTTAGCGGCAATGCAGAATCCTTATCCGGGTGAAGCGGGCCAGCGGAATAATTTCCGCGGCGACGGCTACTTCGGAATCGATGCCCGGCTGGCCAAAGACGTGGAAGTTGAGCGAACGCACGGCAATGCAGTTTGCCTGGGATGTTTTCAACGTGACGAACGCGGTGCGCTTCGACGTAAATCCGCTGAACTCGTTGCAGAACCTGACGACCAGCGGATCGTTTGGCGTATATGGCGCGACGTTGACGACGCCGCGAGTGCAGCAGCTTTCGTTGCGCTTTTCGTTCTAGAACGGCACGCCGGGTCTTTTATTTGCCTTGCGTTATTACGGCGGGAAGTCAGCGACGCGTACGATTCGAGTTTCATGCAGATTATGACGTTGAGGAACACCATGCACTGGGAAACACTGATCGAGAATGCTCAATTTCGACTTCGCCGTTCGGGACGCTTCCTGGTAACGGAGTTGCTGTCTCCGCATCGCGTTCTGAGCACCTCGGCCTGCAATGGCGGCCAGTCCGATGGCATACGGTATCTGGTGAATCACCAGAGCTGCGAGGGATCGGCGCACTATGAGCGTCATGTTTTCATGCTTGAGCTTGGCCAGGAGCGCTATCACCATGCGGTGTGCGACGACCTCGGCCTGGACCCGCGATGCGTGGCCAGCATGGGAACCGCCGCCAATATGAATTATGCCAGCGTGGTGCAACGCGGCGACGAGCAAGACATGGTGACCGCAATCGTTACGGCGGGCGTGCAGGGCAATGCCGCTTGCGCCGGAGATCCCACCACCTGGCGCGAGACCGCGGAGGGATGCCGCGAAACCGCTTTGCAAACTGGCACGATCAATGCCCAGGTGTTGTTGAGCTGCGGATTGACCGATGGAGCGTTAGCGCGGGCCGTCGTCACTATGACGGAAGCCAAAGCTGCGGCCCTTCAACAACTGGCGGTTCGCAGCCGCTACTCCATGGATCCGGCTACCGGAACAACGACCGACCAGTTTTGTGTCGCGGCGCCGCTTACGTCGGACATGCCACGCCACTTCACCAGCTCAGGTACCAAGCTAGGCGAATATATTGGCGCAGCGGTTCGCGATGCCACGTTGGAAGCGTTGCGCTGGCATAACGGATTGGAGCCAAGTTACACGCGCGGCCTGTTTCACGCGCTGGGGCGCTACGGCGTGAAGGAAGAGCACTTCTTACAGGAGATCGCGCCGTATCTCAGCGAACGCGAACTGGAATTGCTGAAGAGCAACCGCAACGCGGTGCTGTATGAGCCGCTGGTCGCCGCTGCCGCCTACGCGATGACCAGTGTGCTGGACCGCTATCGTTACGGCACGTTTCCTGCGGGCACTGCGCAAGAGTCGTTCCGCCAGCAGGCCGCGTGCCTGGCTGCCAGCCTGGCGGGCCAACTGGATCGCTGGCCGGAATTTCATGACGCGCTGAGCGAAGTGGACGTGGAGCATCCTCAGAAACTGATCCTGGCGGCGATCGCCTTAGGTTGGTCCAAGAAGTGGTCCTGAGCCTGCTGCATCCAGTGGCGCCGCTTCTGGCAGCAGCCGTCGTTCTGGATCTGCTGATCGGCGATCCCGTCTATCCAGCCCACCCCGCGCGCCTGATGGGATGGACGCTGACTCGTTTTGAAAAGCTGTTGCGCGCGATGGGGCTGGATGGCTACGGCGGCGGCGTTCTTCTGTTCCTCTTGCTGGCCATCGTCTGGTGCGGCGGCATTGGGTTGCTGACGTATGCGGCGGGACGCTGGAATTATTATGTCGCAATAGCTTTTCAGATTTTCGTGCTGTACTCGCTGCTGGCGATGCGCGACCTGCTGGCGCATGTCTGGGCGGTGGAAGCCGCGGTCCGTCAGAACGATTTACCAGAAGCCCGGCGCCGCGTCGCGCTACTGGTTGGCCGCGACACCGATCGAATGGACTTTGCAGCCTGTCGGCGGGCGGCCATCGAGAGCCTCAGCGAAAATCTTACGGACGGTTTTGTCAGCCCCATCTTCTGGTATGTGGTCGCGGGATTGCCGGGTATCGTGCTGTTCAAAGTGGTGAGCACCATGGATTCCATGGTCGGCTACAAAACGCCCGAGTATTTGCGTTTTGGCTGGTGCGGTGCTCGACTGGACGACGTCATGAACTGGCTGCCGGCCAGAATGAACTGGCTGCTCATTTCGTTTTGTGCGCTGGTTATTCCGGGATTTTCCGGGCCGAAGGCTGCGCGTATAGGATGGCGTCAGCATGCGCTTATGCCCGGCCCGAATTCCGGTTGGAGTGAAGCTACGACAGCGGGCGCCATGCAGCGACGGCTGGTCGGACAGATCTGGCGCCACGGCAAGCTGGTAACGGAGTTGTGGCTGGGTGATCCGGGGGATTCGCCCGCGGGAGACGATTCGGACGTAAAGCGAAGTTCGATCCTGCTCACTTTCGCCGGTCTGACCGCAGCACTTCTGGCGATATTCGTCATCCTTGCAGTTCAGCGGTGGGTGCGTGGTTCGTAGGCTCTCGAATGAGAGCCAGACCTTAACATTGTGAGCCATAATTTATCTGCGATGATTTCGAACGGAGTAGGTACACGATGAGCAGCAGCATTGCTACCAAGAAGGGCGATGGCGGACAGACCAGCCTCACCGGCGGAGTTCGCGTCTCCAAGTCATCCATTCGCGTTGAAGCCTACGGCACGGTTGACGAAGCCAATTCGGCGATGGGTTTCGCACGCTCCATCTGCGAGGACGCCGACCTGCGCGAACGCACCAAGGCCATTCAGCGCGAGCTGTTCAATGTCGGATCGGCGCTGGCTACTCCGCCGGAAAACCGCAAGGGCGAACCGCCTTTAAACACGGGCATGATCGACGCGCTCACGAACCAGGTGCACGAACTCGAAGCCATCGAGGGAATGCTTTCGGATTGGTCGATTCCGGGCGAGCACGCCGCCGCCGCCGCTTACGACGTGGCCAGAACCGTCTGCCGGCGTGCCGAACGTTGTGTTGTCCGCCTGATCGACGAGGGCGAGACGGTCGACGCGAATGTTCTTCCTTATCTGAATCGGCTGTCCGATTTACTTTGGCTGTTTGGCCGCAAGCTGGAGTTGGACGCCGGAGTCAGCGGATCGCTGCGTTCCGCCAACGAGAAGAGTGGCCCGCGATGGTCGAGAGCCTGGTGAATAGCGCGGCATTGGTGCGGAAAGCAATAATTCATCCGAAAAGCTGATCGAATCGAGCGCCCGGTCAATACCAGATCTGTCCTCGGAATAACAACTTGATTGGCGCGCTGGCGCTTTAGATTTCAAAACAACCTACCATTCTGATTGAGTATCGTTCGGCCCACCCTCTCGCCAAAGGCGGGCGAGTAGGATGGGGCACCCGTACGAACCAACTGCCCTTGCCCGTCTATGGCAACTCTCACCGCTTTGCCTTTTCAATTCGACTTGTATTACAGTCTTTTGTCGATTACAAACGGCTAGAATCGTTTTTCATACCTACATAACAGGCAAATTTTCCATCGATCCTGAAGTTGAAACCCTGACGCGGGCCCAGCCCGTCAGGATGGGAGGACACTTGAAATACCAGCGTCTCGCTCTCATCGCCGTGGTCGTTCTTGCTTTGTTTCCTGCGGGCGCTTTTGCCCAAGTATCCGCAGGGCTGTCCGGCAGGGTGACCGATCAGACCGGAGCAGCGGTCTCGGGAGCCACCATCACGGCAATCAACCAGGACACCGGTAGCTCGCGCACGGCGATCACCAACCAATACGGCGGTTATCAGCTCGTCGAACTGCCCATCGGGCGCTATGAGCTCCATGCGAAAAAAGACGGTTTCGCGGAGTCGATACAGAGCGGGATCGTTCTGGTGGTGGGAGAGGACGCAACCGCAAATGTCGCTTTGAAAGTCGGGAATGTAACTGAACAAGTGAAGGTCGTGGCGAACACGCCCGTGGTGAATGCGACCACGCAGGACATCTCCGGCCTGGTCGGCGAAAAAGAGATCAAGGCGCTGCCCCTCAATGGCCGTAGCTACGACCTGCTGATGGATCTCAATCCCGCAATCGTGAACTTTACCTCGGAGAAGACGGGCGGCACCGGAGTTTCGAACTCCAGTACCGGAAATAACTTTGCGGTTTCCGGCAATCGGCCGCAGCAGAATCTGTTCCTGCTGAACGGCGTTGAATTCACCGGCGCAGCCGAGAACAACATGCAGCCCGGCGGCGCCAGCGGAAACCTCCTGGGCGTGGAAGCGGTTCAGGAGTTCAATGTGCTGCGCGACTCCTACGGCGCGGAGTACGGCATGCGTCCGGGCGCGCAGGTCGTCATCGCCACGCAGTCGGGAAGCAATCAGTTTCACGGCTCCATCTACGAGTTTTTGCGGAACAGCGCACTTGACGCTCCCAACTACTTTGACCAAGGAGGCTCGCCGCCTCCGTTCCAGCGCAATCAGTTCGGCGGAGCTATCGGCGGTCCCATTCAGACCGACAAGACCTTCTTCTTCGCGAACTATGAGGGTCTGATTCAGAACCTGCACCAGACGTCGGTGGCCTTTGTTCCAGACCTCGCTTCGCGTGCCTTGGCCGTGCCCAGCGTCCAGCCGCTGCTGAATCTGTGGATCACGCCTCCGGCGAACGCGCCGGACTTCAATGGCATTGCCCAGGTTTTCAGCAGCCCGCTGCAAACCATCCGCGAGAATTTCGGCAACGCCCGGGTCGATCACATTTTCTCGTCGAAAGACTCGCTCTCAGCGATCTACACCATCGATGATGGCAACGACTTCACGCCGACGACGGCCAATCCTTACAGCACTGACATCCTGACGCTGCGCGAACAAGTGGCGACAGTGGATGAGACGCACGTATTTTCGCCGACGCTGCTTAACGTGGCGCGGTTTGGTTATTCGCGGGCCGGCTACTTCTTTACTGGTGAGCCGACTCCGGGTACTCCGGCCGCTACTGTTCCTGGTTTCCTATTGGGAGATCAGGTGGGAGCGGTGGTGGTCGGAGGCAGTGCCGCTTCCAATCCGCAGGCGCAGATTGGATTGGCGGGCAGCAACAACGGAAGCAATCTGACGATTGCGCGCAACATCTACACTTACGAAGACCGCGTGAGCTGGACGCATGGAAAGCACGAGTTCAGCTTTGGCGCCTGGGTTCAGCAGTTCCAGTCGAATGAAAACATCGCGCTCAGCCAATACGGGCAAGCGACGTTCACCAGCCTGCAGACGTTCTTGAAGGGAACGACCTCAAGTTTTCTCTACGATCCCGCGTCGACGAACCTGAACTGGCGGTCGCTGTTCACCGCGTTCTACGCGCAGGACGTGATTCGCCTCACGCCGAACCTGACCTTGAGCCTGGGATTCCGCGGCGAGTCTTCGACTGGCTGGAATGAAGCGCACGGTCGGGCCGCCAATTACACCTTTACGGATGGCGTCATCTCCAACGAACCGCGCATCGCCAGCAACGCCTTCACGGCTAACAATGCGAAGTTCCTGCCGGAGCCTCGAATCGGTATCGCCTGGAGTCCGGTGCCCGCCAAGACGGTCGTTCGCGCCGGCTTTGGAATTTACAACGAGCTGCAGGACGCGTTGGGTTACCGCATGGACCAGAATGCGCCCTTCAATCCCACCTACAGCATCGCCAATTTCCCGGTATCGGGGTTTCCCATCAACACGTCCCTGCCGGTGCCGTCGAAGGCTTTGCTGGTGCCCGGCGGAGTGCAGCCGAACCTGCAGATGCCGACGCTGATTTCCTATTCGCTCGGAATTGAGCAGGAAATCACGCCGAATACGTCGTTGACGGTGCGCTATATGGGCTCGCACGGATATCACGAGCTGATTGGCGTCGACGCCAACGAGCCGGTGCCCGTCATCTGTCCTGCGTCGCCGTGCCCCGCGGTGTATCCCGCCAACTTCCCGGCGCCGCTTGCAGGTACGCCGGTTCCGGCGGGCACGTATTACATTCCAGTGGGAACTCCCAAGGCGAATCCGACGCTGGCGAATACCTGGACGTGGTTCTCGGTTGGCGACAGCAGCTACAACTCCTTGCAGGTTGATTTCAATCACCGCTTCAGCCACGGGCTGTCGTTCCGCGGCGCCTATACGTGGTCGAAGGCATTGGACGATGGCGATTCGCTGAATCAGACGACGGCGGGAAATGCTCCTGGCCTGGTGTCGAACCCATACGACATCAAGGCTGACTGGGGACTGGCGACGTATGATGTCCGAAATCTGGGTGCGATCAGTGCGGTATACGACTTGCCCATCGGCAACGGCAGACAGTTTGTAAACAACTGGAACGGTTTCGCCGGCGGACTCGTGAGCGGCTGGTCGGTGAACAGCATCGTGCTGCTGCAGAGCGGCTTCCCGTTCACTCCGCAGCTGAGCTACAACCCGTCGAACAATGGCGATACCCGCAATCCGGTGCGGCCGTTCGTCAACCCCGACTTTCACCGGCAACGTCATTACCGGAAATCCGACGCAGTGGTTCAACCCGGCGGCGTTTCTTGCGCCGCCCGCCAACAGCGGGTTCTACGGAAATCTCGGACGCAATACCTTGATTGGTCCGGGACTGGCGACCTGGGACTTCTCCACGGTCAAAGACACCCGGATTTACGAACGGTTGACGCTGCAGTTCCGGGCGGAAATCTTCAACCTGCTGAACCGCGCGAATTTCAACACGCCGAACCTGATCGTCTTCACGCCGTCGGGCGTGTCCGGCACGGCGGGCGCGATCACCAGCACGTCAACGACAGCCCGGCAGGTGCAATTCGCGCTGAAGCTGCTTTGGTAGAAACGTCTCCACCGTGACCGCAATGGATGACGCCTCTGGGACGAACCGCAGTGCGGCCTTCATCCTTCATGGGATAATCAGGCTTTGGAGCCGCCCCATGAAGCGAACCGTCCATGCCGCTTGTCCGCATGACTGCCCCGACGCCTGCGCGGTGCTGATTACGATTGAGGACGGCCGCGCTACGAAGATCCAGGGTGACCCGGATCATCCGGTGACGCGCGGATTCCTGTGCGGCAAAGTTGCGAAGTACATTGACCGCGTTTATTCGCCCGATCGGGTGCTGTATCCCATGCGCAGAATCGCAGCCAAGGGGACGCACGGCGATGGTGTCTTCCAGCGCATTACCTGGGATGACGCCTTCGACGTGATTGTTACCCGGCTGAAGCAGATCAGCGCGGAGTTCGGGCCGGAAGCCATTCTGCCGTACTCCTATGGCGGCAATCTGGCGCTGCTGAATGGCGGGTCGATGGACATGCGCTTCTTCCATCGGCTGGGCGCGTCGCAGTTGCATCGCAGCATTTGTTCGGAGACGGGCGGCGTAGCCCTGATCTCGATGTACGGCCGCAAGCTGGGCACCGAGCCGGAACAGTTCCGGCACTCGAAGTACATCATCGCCTGGGGCGCCAACATCCACGGCAACAACATTCATTTGTGGCCCTTCATTGAAGAGGCGCGTCGCGACGGCGCAAAGCTGGTGGTGATTGACCCGTACCGGACCCGCACCGCGCGCGCTGCCGACTGGCACATACCGATCAACCCGGGCACGGACACCGCTCTGGCGATGGGGTTGCTGCACGTGATCGTGCGCGAAGGCTGGCACGATACCGATTACATCGCGCGTTACGCCGAGGGCTTCGACGAATTAGAGAAGCGGCTGCCGGAATACACACCGGAGCGTGTGGCGCAGCTGACGGGCGTCAGCAAAGAAGACATCGAGAAACTGGCGCGCGACTACGCGACGGTCCGGCCGGCGGCGATCCGCCTGAACTACGGGATACAGCGCTCGCAGAACGGTGGAGCGGCGGTTCGTGCGGTTTGCATGCTGCCGGTCGTGACGGGATCGTGGAAAGAAATAGGCGGCGGCTTGCAGTTATCGACCAGCGGCGGATTTCAGCTGGACCGCGCAGCTTTGCAGCGGCCGGACCTGATGAGTGCCAGCTCACTCGGCCGTCCGGCGCGCACCATCAATATGGTGGAGCTGGGCAAAGCGCTGACCGAAGTGAACGATCCTCCGGTGAAGGCGCTGATGGTGTGGAATTCGAATCCCGCGGCGGTCTGTCCGGACCACAATCTGGTTGCCCGGGGGCTGATGCGCGACGATTTATTCACGGTCGTGCATGAGCAGTTCATGACCGACACGACCGACTACGCGGATATCGTGCTGCCGGCGACGACCTTCTTTGAGCAGAAGGATCTGGTGCAGGCTTATGGGCATTACTACCTTCAGGTTTCGCATCAGGCAATCGAACCGCTGGGCGAATGTCGATCGAACGTCGACTACTTCCGCGAACTCGCGCTGCGCATGGGCTTCGAGGATGAATGCTTCCACGAGAATGACGATGAGTTGATCGATGTTGCGCTTGGTTCAGGAGCGCCGCCGCTGACTGGCATCACGCGCAGGCGGCTGGAGGCAGACCCTTACGTTCGCCTGAACTTGAACGGTGACGGCAACGGAAAGCCCTGGCTGCCGTTCGCCAACGGCTTTGCGACCTCGAATGGCAAAGCGCGTATCTACAATGGGGACCTGATCGCGGAAGGAATGGATCCAGTGGCGTCGTTTGTTGCCCCGGAAGAGTCGCGGCATCATGCTGACACCGGACGCTATCCGCTGGAGCTGTTGGCCCGCAAAGCAGATAACTTCCTGAATTCGACATTCGTCAACCTGCCGGCGCATCAGAAGATGGAACCGCATCAGCACGAACTGGAAATTGCCTATGACGATGCCACGAGCCGCCAGATTGTTGACGGAGATCGGGTGCGCGTGTTCAACCAGCGCGGCGAGATCTTCTTGCGCGCGCGAGTGGACGGCTCGGTGCAGCCGGGAGTGGTGGGCGCACGTCTGGGTTGGGCCAAGTTGTCGGAGGGCGGCGTCAACATCAACGTGCTGACCTCGGCGCGGTTGGCGGACTTGGCCGGTGGCGCTACGTTCTATTCCACTCTGGTGGAAGTCGAGCGCGCAGTCCAACCCTCGATGTATGACGACGGTACCGAGGCGGGAGGCCAGAGCCGCAACTTCTGATAGAAGCGAGGGTTAAGCCTACTCAACGAGTCATTTTTGAAGGTCGCTTTGGTTTCCGAACCAGAGCACCCGTACCGTATAATTGCGCTTTCATCAACCTTAGGTATTGAGGTTTCGTCATTTCTTGCCATGATCAGGTAAGACCCGTGGGGCTGTTGCTTTGCGGGGCACGCGGTTGCGCCACGGCGATTTGCTTTTTACTCGCTCTTATCCTCCTTGCTGGAACATGCCTGGCGCAGCAAGACGTGGTGTCTGAGATCGTGATCCACGGCAATCGCCGGATCCCGGCAGACACCATTCGCGCGCGCATGTTTACCAAGCCCGGCGACGTCTACGATCAGGCCTCTCTGGAACGCGATTTCAACTCACTGTGGAACACCGGCTATTTCGATGACCTGCGCATCGAGCGCGAACAATCGTCCAAGGGCTGGATCATTCACGTCTACGTGAAGGAAAAACCGACCGTTCGTGAAATCAAATACACCGGCTTAAGCTCCGTTACCCAGAGCGACATTCTCGACAAATTCAAAGAACAGAAAGTCGGACTGACGCAGGAGAGCCAGTACGATCCGACCAAGGTGAAGCGCGCCGAGGTCGTGATCAAGCAGTTAGAGGCATCGCACGGCCATCAGTTCGCCACCGTCCGGTCCGAAGTGCACCCCATTCCTCCGGCGGCCGTCTCGCTGACCTTCGCCGTCAAGGAAGGCCCCAAGGTCAAAGTCGGCAAGATCAAGTTTGAAGGCAACAAAGCGATCAAGAGCCGCGACCTGCAGAGTGCGATGAAGAACTTGAAGCCCATCGGCATCCCGCACTCGATTTTCCTGGAGAACCTGTTCCCCCGGACCTACGATTCCACCAAGCTGACCGAAGACGCCGAGCGCGTGCGCTACTTCTACCAGACGAAGGGCTACTTCAAGGCGCTGGTTGGCGATCCCAAGACGCAGATCCACGATACGAGTGGCGTGAAGTGGTACTTCCCGTTCAAGTCGTCGCCCGGCAAGGCCGTCGACATCACCATTCCGGTGGAAGAAGGGCAGCGCTACCGGCTGAAAGAGATCACCTTCACCGGCAACAAGGCGGTGAAGAACACCCAGGCCTTAAGAAATCTATTCAAGATCAAAGACGGCGAGGTGTTCGACACCGAGGCGATCCGCAAGGGCCTCGAGTCGCTGCGCAAAGCCTATGCCGCTCTGGGCTATATCAACTTCACGCCAGTCCCCAACACCGAGGCGGACGACGACAAACGAACCATCAGTTTGCGCATCGACCTGGATGAGGGCAAACAGTTTTACGTTCGCCGGATTGAGTTCCAGGGCAACACGACGACCCGCGACAAGGTTATCCGCCGCGAATTGGCGCTCGAAGAAGGCCAGATTTACAACGGCAATCTGTGGGAGCTGAGTTTGCTGCGCCTGAATCAGCTGCAGTACTTCGACCAGTTGAAGCCGGAGCAGGATTCCGAGATCAAGCAGAACCCGCAGGATGGCACGGTCGACATCACCCTGAAGGTGAAAGAGAAGGGCAAGAACAGTATCGGCTTGACGGGCGGCGTCAGCGGATTGGCGGGCGCCTTCATCGGCATCAACTACACCACGAACAATCTGTTCGGCAAGGGCGAGAGCCTGACGTTGCAGTTCCAGGTCGGCCAGTATCAGCGGAACGAGCAACTGTCGTTCACCCAGCCGTATCTGTTCGATCGTCCTCTGCAGTTTGGCTGGACGGTGTACCACACCAGCTATAACTACAATCAGGCCGCGCTCACGCAGCAGCAGCTCAATCAGACGATCAATCTGCCGGCCAGCTACCAGGCTTATCTGCAGAACTACACGCAGACCTCGACCGGCTTCACAACGTCGCTGAGCTATCCCATCAAGCGATCGTTCAAACGAATCGGTATTACGTACGGCCTCGACGATTCGTCGTTGCAGACGTTCAGTACGGCTTCGTCAGACTATTTCGAAGCCCTGGAATTCCGCGGTATCCAGGGTCCGAACGCGTTGAATGGAATCATCACCAGCAAAATCGTTCCTAACTTCTCGTACAACAAGATCGACAACCCGCAACGGCCGCACCAGGGCCAGAGCCTCTATTTCGCCAGCGAAATCGCAGGCTTGGGCGGCAACGTCAAGTACATCAAGCCGATTACGGAGTACAAGAAGTTCATACCGGTGAACAAGGGCCGCAATACGGTAGGCTTCCGCGCTTTGGGTTCGTGGATCACGGGATACGGCGGCCTGGTGGCTCCTCCGGCTGACCGCTTCTACATGGGCGGCGACACCGATATGCGTGGATTCGATATTCGCTCGATCTCGCCGGTTTCGTTCTTCCCGACGTCGGTTTCCATCCCGCTGCAGAATCCGGATGGAACCATCGTTCCGTTGAACCCGGCGAATCCGCGCCAGGGCGCGTACAACATCACCATCCCGGTTTCGCAGATCATCTTCCCGGGTGGCGACACCAACATCGTGACCAACCTGGAGTACCGCATACCGATCATCGGTCCCGTGACTCTGGCGCCTTTTGTGGATACAGGTTGGGATTTCGCGTCGCAGGCATCGCAGTTGAGGATTGCGACAGATCAGGTGACGGCGCTGAATACCACTCTGTTCGGCTGTCCTGCGATTTCATCCACCTTTACCTGTGTAGGCAGCACGAATATTCATTACAGCTCGAACCTGCCGATTCTGAACGGAACGAACTACCAGACGCGCATGTCGACCGGCATCGAGTTGCAGGTCATCCTGCCGGTAGTGAACGCGCCCTTCCGTGTGTACTACGCCTACAATCCGATGCGTATCAACGAAACCGTGAACTCGCCCGACCCGATTACGCGTTCCATGTTCCCGGTAGGAGCGGCGGGCGATTATACGTACGCGCAGGCGATTTCCACGTATCAACCCAAGTACTATCTCTCGGAGCCGCAAAAGACCTTCCGCTTCACCGTGGCTACTACGTTCTAGGAGAAGCTCCTCGTGAGAAAAGCCGCAGCCGCACTTGCGATCAGCCTTCTCGTCTGCGGTGTGGCCGGCGCGCAGATGGGGCAGCCGCCAGCTCCGCCTGCACCAAGTTCTCAACAGCAGGCCATGGGATATTTTGGCGGCGCGTGGAAGATCACCGGTACAACGAAGATCAGCCCCACTGCCCCTGCCGTCCAGTTCAGCTCGACTCAGCAAGGCGAGTGGGTGCCAGGCAACTTCTTCATGGAGATTAAGTCCGTGACCCACGGTCCGCTCGGCGATGTTCACACCGTCCGCATGATGGAGTACAACAGCGCCGACAGCGTGTACACCTACAACGAATACAACAGCCTGGGCGAACACGTTTTGGCAGTGGGGAAGATCGATGGCCAGAAATGGGTCTGGAACACCACGAAGAAGTTGAATGGAGTGACGACTAAGGGCCGCTACATCACGACCTTCGTTACCTCTGACGCTTATTCGATCAAGTCAGAAGTGCAGAAGCCCGGCGGAGGTTGGGTCACGGTGACCGACGGGGTCGCAACACGGATGCCGGCGCCCCAGCAGTAAACCGCCGCCATTGAAAGTGTTCCTCCTTAGGGGCGCAAATGACTTTGGTTTGACGCTGGGAACCGCAGTTTCTTATAATGCAAGTATCCGCACCGCCGAATTTTCCGGTCGGGAAGCGTTCAGGCTGTGGTCGAGCCAAACGCCGTAGCCGGCCGTCCAGATAAGAGAGACGCAGGGACAACCGCCGTCATCGCTGGAAACACCTGAAGAATTCCCGGAGCAGTTCAAGGAGCTACACCATCGCAATGAAGCGCACGTTCGCAAGCACAGCCGTGCTCATCCTGGTCCTGGCGACCATCTCCCTGGCCCAAACGGCTCCGGCTGGTACCGCCGCCCCAGCCACCACCCCGGCAAGCACCGCCGCAACTACCCCTGGAGGCGTCAAGGTCGGCATCATTGACATCCAGCAGGCCATCGTCGGCACCAATGAAGGTGCTCGCGATTTCGAAACGCTGCAGAAGAAGTTCGAACCCAAACGGAACGAACTGGCGGGCCTGAACACCGAGATCGAAAACCTGAAGAAGCAGCTCAACACCCAGGGCGACAAGATGAACGAAGAAGCCCGCGCTACCCTGCTGAAGTCGATTGAGAGCAAGCAGAAGGTATTGCAGCGCACGGGTGAAGACGCGCAGAACGACTTCCAGCAGCAGCAGAACGAGATTGCCCAGCGCATCCTGCAGAAAATGGCGCCGGTGATCGACAAGTATGCCAAGTCGAATGGCTACGGCCTGCTGTTCGATTCGTCGAATCCCTGGCCGCAGGGTCCGCTTCTCTGGGCCACCGCGGGCGTCGATCTGACCAAAGTCATCGTGGACGCCTACAACGCTCAGTCGGGAGTTGCGGCTCCGGTGCGACCGGCCGGCTCAACACCTGCTGCCGGAAAGCCCGTGGGCACGGCGACTCCGCCTGCCACCACCAAGCCGGCGGCCTCCGCAGCGCAGCGGTAGCAACCAGTCTTAGTAGCACCACAACGAATGCCCTCGTGAAAGCGAGGGCATTTTTGCATTTATTTGACGAATGCTGACCTTCGTGAGTCTTAGCGGTGACCAGCCGCTGGTTTTTCGGGATGAAAGGCCAATAAAGCCGTTGACGAAACCAATTACTACTTGCTTTCGCTACCCCCATCGGGAGTATCATTCTGAAACCGTCTGGCCCGTCTCATGTTGTTCGTGGGAGAAGGCATTATGACTCGCAAAATGCTTGCCGTCCTGGTCGTGCTCGCGACCACGTTGTTCGCTTTACCCTCTGCGGCGAAGATGCGCACTCTCTCGTCTCCGGAGGATAGGGTCGTCGATTACACTCGCAGCCTGGAAGATCATCCGCTCGCCAAAGACAGCCTGGAAAAACGCATGTGGCTGACCGAGTGGATCGTCAAGGCTCCGACGCTGAACGTCGATGTCTGCTGTAAGGAGCTGAGTTCGCTGGACGCGATCAACAACACCTATTCGCAGCAGCTTCGCATGCAGGCCATGTATTCGCAGGCTGCCTTCCAGCTGGAGCACCCGAAGGTGAAGGACACGGCTGCCATACAGGCCGCCGGCCTGGCCGGAACCCTGCGCGCCTACCGCGCGATTCAGCGCTTCGATCCGTCGGCCAGTTACCCGCTGCTCGATGAGCTGATGACACTGGAGCGCCAAGGCAAACTCCAGAAGTACGTCGAACGCCAGTCGCGTTGCCTGGAAGACTAATATCGCGTGAATCGTGGTTCGTGAATTTGATTCGTAAGGAACAGGGCGCGGCGATCGCGCCCTTTGTTTTTGCGCCGGCAGCGCCGGCAAGAAAAACTCCCAACCCCCAATAGCACGACGTCAGATGCGGCACTTTTAACCACGCCGATCGCTCTCCGTTTTGAGCAGATTCGCTCGAAATGCCGCAGAATCCTCTAGACCGTCAAGGGGAAGTCACGCCATAATTCCAGCCATTATGAAGAAAATCCTGATCGCCACTTTCGTTTTGTTGCTTTGCTGTGCGCCGGCGCTTTGCCAGGAGCAGTTGAATGCCGCGACCAAAGACGACCTGGAAGAGCTGATGACATTGACGGGCACGAAAGCCCGTATCCAGCAGATGTGGGCGCAGATGGGCCAGCAAGCCGCCACCACGGCTGCCGACTCGTACCGTCTGAAGCATCCTGACGCGACTCCGCTCGAGCTGCGCAAAGTCGCCGAGGTCACGGGAAGCAGTTTCCAGGGCGCGATGAAGGTGTTTTCCGTCGATGAGCTGATCGATGCCGTGATCCCGGTCTACCAGCGGCACCTGACCCACGCCGACGTGCGCGCGATCATCGACTTCTACAATTCGGAAGCCGGTCAGAAGTATCTGAAGGAGTTGCCCATCATTTCGGCGGAGACCACCCAGGTAGTCCAGCCGATCATCACCAAGCACCTGCCGGAAATGCAAGCGGCAGCGGAGAAGGCTGTTGAGGACAGCCTCAAGGACGCTCCCGCCGAGAAAAAGGACGGCCAGGACGCTTCGAAATAGCAGCGGTCGTCTCGGCGACGAGTGCCGAAGCTGTACGTGACGTTGTAAGCGACGGTTTAGGCGGCAACGCTGCGTGCAATAGAATCTCTCCAGACGAATGGCGCTCGCTGAAGCGAGTGATCCCCAGAACCTCTACTGGACACCGCGTGTGAGTCCTGCCAAACCTCCCAGCCTCCAGCAGCTTCGCCGCTACGCGATCGCGCGCAGCCTGTTCCGGCCCACCAGCCTGCCGCGGGCCATGGCGCGCCTGGGCTTTGTGCAGGCCGACCCGATGCGTGCGCCCGCCCGCGCCCAGGACCTGATCCTGTCGTACCGTGTGAAGGACTATCGCGCCGGAGACCTGGAGCGTCGCTACCCGCGCCTGCCGGTCGAAGAGGCGTTCTTCATCAACTACGGCTTCCTGCCGCGCCAGACCATGGCGCTGCTGCATCCGTGCGAGCTGCCGGGCCACTGGGACCGCCGCATGCGAACGCGCGCCCGCGAGGTGCTGGACTTCGTGCGCCAGCGTGGTCCCACCCACCCCAAGCATGTGCAGGCGCACTTCGATCACGGCCGCATGAAGCGTTGGGGCGGCGAGTTGAGCGTCAGCACTCATCTGCTGGACAACCTGCACTCCTGCGGTCTGCTCCGGGTCGTGCGGCGCGACAGCGGCACTCGCGTCTACGAGGCGATCGAGTATCCGCCGCAGGACGACACTCCCGAAGCTCGCCTGGCGCGCGCCGGGCAGTTGGTGGACATGGTGGTGCATCTCTACGCGCCGCTGCCTGCGCGTAGTTTCGGCTATCTGTGCGCACTGCTGCGCAATGGAGTGCCGCAGCTGGCCGCCGAGATCCGGCAGATCCAGAAACACGCCGAATCCCGCTACGCCCATGCCCACACCGAAGTCGATGGCGTGCAGTGGTTCTGGCCGCAGGACGAGAAGCCCACGTCCGCCCGATACCGGGTCGACGACAAGCTGCGCTTCCTCGCGCCCTTCGATCCCGTGGTCTGGGACCGGCGGCGCTTCCAGCTGTTCTGGGGATGGGAGTACAAGCTCGAAGCCTATGTCCCGCCGCATAAGCGCCGCATGGGCCATTACGCCATGCCCATGCTATGGGGCGAGCAAATGCTGGGCTGGGCGAATCTGAAGGTAGTCAACGGCCGCCTGCAACACGAACTAGGCTTCGCCGGCGAGCGTCCGCGAGGCAAAGAGTTTCAGATGGCGCTGGAGGAGGCGTTGCAGCGGGTGCGGGCGTTTCTGGCGATTTAGGATGGCTATGGCGGCGGCGAGGCGTGGTGTCCTACCCGAGCCATCCCTCGCGGTTGACCTGCCCTGCCGAAAACCGCTATACTTCTATGGTTTGCCTGTACTACCAGGTCCCGTCAGGGGCGTCCCGCAGCTGGGATTGCCGGAAAGCCGTTGTTTGGCTTGCCGGTGAGAAGGAACCGGGCCACTCGGTCCCGCGAGAGTTTCCTTTCCGGCTGGGGAAGTGCAAGCGCACAAAGAGTTTAAGGTCGTCAGCCGCCACGTGCGAGACGCGGCCTTTGGGAGGCATTGCCATGTACGCGGTCATCCGCGCCGGGGGAAAGCAGTATCGCGTCGCACCCGGCGACGTAATTAAAGTTGAGAAGCTGTCGCAGGCTGGCGGCGAAAACGTGCAGTTCGACGAAGTGCTGGCAGTCAGCGGCTCCGAAGGCGAACTGGGCAAACCGTCGAGCGCCTTTGTGACCGGCGAAGTGGTCGAGCAAGGCCGCGCCGACAAAATCCTGGTTTTCCACTTCAAGCGCAAGAAGCAGTACAAGAAGCTGAACGGACATCGCCAGCCGTACACGGCCGTGAAGATTACCGGCATCAATGTGGACGGCCGGGCGCTCGAAGCCAAATAACGGATGCTGCTCCATCAGTTCATTATGGTGTTCGTGTCCGCGTTCAAACGCTTTGAGTCCGTGTTCTTGACGGTCCCGGACCGGTTGCGGCGTATGGTTTCGCGCGACCGGGCAAGATCCTCGGACTTCCAGGAGACGGAGACCGAGCGAGCCGCTTGAGTTCGGGAGTTTTTGAAGGGGCACAGCTTTAGCTGCGCCGTTACTGAGACTGGCAATTTTAAGAACGGGCTTTAGCCCGTGGCACAGCCGGCTTTAGCCGGCGACAGATTTCGAGGAAATTGCAATGGCACATAAAAAAGGTTTAGGCAGTTCACGAAACGGGCGCGATTCCAACGCGCAGCGGCTGGGCGTCAAGTCCTTCGGCGGTCAGCTGATCTCGGGCGGATCGATCATCGTGCGGCAGCGCGGCACCCGCATCAAGCCGGGCCTGAACGTCGGCCGCGGCAAAGACGACACCTTGTTCGCCAAGGTCACGGGCGTGGTCGAGTTCAAGGACCGCGGCGCCATGGGCAAGTTCGTTTCGATCGTCCCGCAAGAAGAAGCCACAAACTAGCAGCTAGCAAATAGTAGCTAGCAACTAGCTGGATCAACCGGTGAGGCCTCCTCACGTGAGGCCTTCTTGTTTCGCACCTCCGGACGTCGCCATGGATACCGTCTTTCTTCTTTGGCACAAGGTCCTCCCGAGCTTGAGAGTGAAATGTTGATTGGCGTATTTCGCAGTGAGCAGGAAGCGAAGGCTGCAATCGCGTCACTTGCGAACAAGCCCGGCTTTGTAGATTATCCTGCCGAGTTTGAGATTTGCCCCTATGAATTGGGAAAACTTCATTGGACGGAAGGATTTGTGATCTAGTTGTAGCTAGTTGCTAGTTGCTAGCTACTACTTGCTGCTTTCCCCATGTTCGTCGATGAAGCCAAAATTCGAGTCAAGGCCGGCGACGGCGGCAACGGCTGCATGGCCTTCCGCCGCGAGAAGTTTGTGCCGCGCGGAGGTCCCTCCGGCGGCGATGGCGGCCGCGGCGGCGACGTGATCATGGAATCCAGCGAGCGCCACAACACGCTGGTGCATTTCCGCTTCAATCCCGAATACAAAGCCGAGCGCGGGCGTCACGGCGAAGGCTCCAACAAGACCGGGCGCGAGGGCGAGAGCATCTACCTCAAGGTTCCAGTCGGAACGATCGTGTATGACGAGCTGACTGGCGAGCTGGTGCACGACTTCTCGCATGCCGACGAAAAGGTCATCATCGCCCGTGGTGGCCGTGGCGGGCGCGGTAATGCGCGTTTTGCGACTCCGGTCCACCAGGCTCCGCGTGAGCACGAAGAGGGACGTCCCGGCGAAGAACGCGACCTGCGCCTGGAGCTGAAGCTGCTGGCGGATGTCGGGCTGGTCGGCTATCCGAATGCCGGGAAAAGCACGCTCATCTCACGCATCTCAGCCGCCCGTCCCAAGATTGCCGATTACCCTTTTACAACCTTGCAGCCGAATCTTGGCGTGGTGGTCGCCGGCGAGCCGCCCGACGACGTCAGCTTCGTGGTCGCCGATATTCCGGGACTTATCGAAGGAGCCAGCGAAGGTGCCGGACTGGGCGTGCAGTTCTTGCGGCATATTGAGCGCACGCGTTTCCTGGCGCACCTGGTGGATGTGTCGGATGCGAGCGGACGTCCCGACCCGGTGCAGGATTACGAAGTGATCACGCACGAGCTGGCGAATTTCGGCAGCGGCCTGGACACGAAGCCGACCATCGTCGTCGCCTCCAAGATCGACGTTGCCAATGCGGACAAGTTGGCCAAGCTGAAGCGCTATTGCAAGCGCAAGAAGCTGGAGTTGTTTTCCATCTCGGCTGTCACCGGCGAAGGCATCGACGAGTTGAAGTGGGCGATGGCGAAGAAGCTGATGACGATACGTTCCGAGCCAGTGGAGTGAGGCAGGCTGTCAGCCGGCTATCGGCCGTCAGCTATCAGCTAGATCAACAAACACTCCGTCTGCAGTTATTCCGCCTGTGAGCCAAGGGCACATCGCCTAAACAGTGTCATCCTGAGCGCAGCGCCAGCCTCTGGCGCGGAGTCGAAGGACCCCTATAACCAGCCCAGAGCCGAGCCACGGCATCGTCCGTTCACAGCTCTTGGCGGGCGTATCACATCGACATCTATACGATATCTTTTGTGGGGAGAAGCTGCCGATCCGCCGACGGCAACCCAATCTCTTCCGGCCCGACCAGCGATTGCCGACAAGAGATCGTCGTAGCGGTAGAGGTCCTTCGACTCCGGCGCGCAAAAGCGGCGCGCCTGCGCTCAGGATGACACGGTATAGTGGTTACGCCGTGCTTTTGCTAGTTGCTAATTGCTAATTGCTTCCTCCATGAACATCGCACTCTTCGGCGGCACCTTCGATCCCATTCATCGCGGGCACATTACCGTCGCCCACGCAGCCATCGCGGCGCTGGAATTGAAGCAGGTATGGTTCGTTCCAGCCGACATTCCACCGCACAAGCAGAAGACGCCCATCACGTCTTTCTACCATCGCTATGCCATGGTGTCGCTGGCTCTGGCGGGCCAGAAAGAGCTGATTCCGTCGCTGGTCGAGGCTCCCGACCTGAACGCCGCCGGCGAGCGTAAGCCCAGCTACTCGCTGGAGACGGTGCGCCGGGTGAAGAAGTCGCTGGGCAAGAGCGACCGCTTATACTTTCTTATCGGGATGGACGCGTTCAAGGACATCGCCAAGTGGTACAAGGCGGAGGAACTGCTGGCGGAGTGCGAGTTCATCATCGCCGCGCGGCCGGGATTTTCGCTGGCGGATGTGGCATCGTCTCTTCCGCAAAAACTGCGGCCGGCGGCCAACATCACCAAATTGTTTCGCCAGCAGAAAATCGAAGGCCCGCTGGTGCTGCCGGGAGCGACGCTGCACATGCTGCCCGAGACGCATGAGAAAGTGTCGGCCACTCAGATTCGGGCGGCTGCAGAAAAAGGCGCAGCGCTGAAGCGGTTGGTGCCCGATGCCGTGGCAGAGTATATCCAGAAAGAGAAGCTGTACCGGAAAGCAGGGGCCAGGGGTTAGGGAAGTAGCTGGATCAGTGCTAGGACCGAAGTGGCCAGTAGCGGGGGATCGCGTTAAATAGCCGACAGTCACAACGACCTAGCGCCGTAGGCGCGCCATACCTTGCCCAGGACAAGCGCAGCGCAGTCCTGGGTACGACGGTGATTGATTCGGAGCCGGCTTTAGCCGGCGGCAGGCCTTGCTTCCAAAGTATTTTGCGAAGACGAGCAACGAAAGGCGAACAGCGGAAACATTGCATGAAGAAAAGTGAAACGAAATCGCAGGTCGCCACTGTGGTGCGGGCCTGCCAGGAAAAGAAGGCCGAAAACATCACCGTGCTGCAACTGGACGAACAGGCCAGCGGCTTCACGGATTACTTCATCGTGTGCTCCGGCAGTAACCCGCGCCAGGTGCAGGCCATCGCCGACGAGGTGGACAAGAGCCTGAGCGCCGACGGCATCGAGCCTAAACACATCGAGGGCTACAACCAGGCGGAATGGCTGCTGATGGATTACGTCGACTTCGTGGTGCACATTTTTTCGGAGAGTGCGCGCAAGTTTTACGATCTGGAGCGGCTATGGAAGACCGCGACTCGCATTGAACCGGCGGAACTGTTGAAGCCCGCTGCGAAAAAGGCCGTCAAGCGCGCTCCGGCAAAGGCCGCAAAGGCGGCGAAGCCGGCCAAGAAAGCTGCTCCGCGCAAGCGCGCTCCTGCCAAGCGCAAGAGCTCCTGAGCTGTGAGGCTGCACATTGCATGGATCGGCCGGACGAAGAGTGCGCCTATTCAATCGCTGACGGCGGAATACATGAAGCGTTTGTCGCGCTTCGCAGGCTGCGACGCGCACGAATTGGCGACGGAGGCGGCGCTGCTTAAGTTGCTGGAGAAGACTTCCGGACGCACCCAGCCGATCCTGGTGCTTCTGGACTCGCGCGGCCGGCAGCTGACGTCGGAGGAAATCGCTAACTTCCTCGAATACCACCAGTCTCATGACACGCAGGAATTGTTGTTTGCGGTTGGGCCAGCCGATGGCTGGAGTGACGAGACGCGCAGCGCGGCCAAGACGATTCTCTCGTTCGGCAAGATTACGCTGCCGCACGAGCTGGCCCGGGTGGTTCTGCTGGAACAGCTCTATCGCGGCTTCACGATTTTGAAAGGACATCCGTATCACGGTGGGCATTAACCGGGCGTGCGGTAGCCATAATCGCCAGTAATTTCCCGTTTCGGAACCGATGTCCCACAATGTAGGATTTACATGTCAATAGAGAGAAACGCAACAGTTAGGTGCAATCGCTTCATAGCGCGGCAGATATAAAGTTGGAAATTCGCGCCAAAATCCGGGGTAAAACTGCTATAATGTATCTAGAGTCAGATCAGCGGAAGTCCCGCCGGTCTGGCTCTTTCGCTTTGGGGGATTCATTTGGGTGAGCCCTTGTGTAACGTGTCAATTCGAGCGGAGCGAAGCGTAGCCGAGGGGCCCCTACAGTCACGAAAGTTCCTGGCAATATAGGTCCTTCGACTACGGTGGTCGCAAAATCAGCGACACCTGCGCTCAGGATGACACCTCGTAACGTGTGGGAAGCGAAGTAACACAAAACCGAAATCATGTTGCAACGTCTGTAGCTTGGGAGTACCGATGCGATTCATGAAACGTAAACTTAGCACCATCCTGCTGGTGCTCGGTATTGCTGCCTGCCAGTGTGTTGCCCAAGCCTCAAGTCCCGCTTCCAGTGCCGTCTTCCCTCCGCTGGAACAATGGAAAGCCGCCGTCATCAGCGGTAATGCCACCCTGCTGCGGTCGATGTACAGCAGCAATCCTCCGGCCCACGTGAAGAGTTCCACCGGCGTAGCTGGCGCGGAGGCCGACACCGATTTCTGGATAGGCCTGAAAGCGCGACGGATGAAGCTAAACCTGGTCAAGTCTGATTCGCCGTATCCCGGGGTGCAGCAGGTGTTGTTTGACGTGGAAGTTCATTCCGGGACCGGGGCCGCCGATCATGTCGCGTACGTGAACGAAGCCCAGGTGTGGCAGCAGCAAGGTGGGCAATGGCGGATATCGGAGGCGCAACGCACCGATGCCGCCAAGTTGCAACAGCCTCTTTCGACCAGCAAATTAATTTATGACGATAACGCCGATGCGAAGGCGGAAATCAAGCAGGCGCTGGCTGCGGCGGCCAAAGGTCATAAGCGCGTTCTGCTCATCTTCGGAGCGAACTGGTGTTATGACTGTCATGTGCTGGACCTGGCGTTCCAGCGTCCGGAACTGGCGTCCGTTCTGAAGCAGAACTATGAAGTAGTTCACGTGGATGTCGGTGAGTACACCAAGAATATGGATCTCGGGCAGCAGTATGAGGTGCCGCTAAAGAAAGGCGTGCCCGCGCTGGCCGTACTCGACAGCCATGGCAAACTTCTTTACAGCCAACAAAGTGGAGAGTTTGAGAAAGCGCGCTCGCTGGCGCCGGAAGACTTGCTTGCGTTTCTGAACAAATGGAAGCCTGCCCAATAGCGAGAAAAGGCCTCGCTCTCCTGCGTCATCCAACGCGAGATTTTTAGCCTGCCTCGGCTATTTGGTGTATAGTGGCTGGCACTCTGCCAGAACTACAATCAGCGCCGCTGTAACCAGCGAATCGGAACCGCGTCACCTTCGCTCATTCTTTTAAGAAAAGGAAAATTTATCGCATGCTACGCCCTGAAGCTATCCCTACGTCCAGGTTGTTGCGTGGTGGTCTGTTCGCTCTGCTGGCGGTCATGGTATTCGTCAGTGCCGCCGCCGCTGCGATTCACCCTCCCAGCGTAACCGTAACGCTTCATCCCAGCGTTCCCAGCCCCGAATTGCTCGGCACCAGCGTTACCTGGACAGCCGCGATTCAGGGAGGCCAGCAGGGACACACTTACGACTTCCAGTTCAGCGCCGCCCCGCAGGGTCAGACGCAGATCGTGCGCGATTTCGACCTGCCGAACACGTTTGTTTGGGTGCCATGGACGGTGGAAGGCACTTACACGGTGACGGTGGTCGCCCGGGACATCACCAGCCAGCCGTACACGGTCTATCCTCCGGTCTCGGTGCAGTACGTTCTGAATCCGATTGTCACGAACAACGGGCAGTCCGCGGTCAATATCACTTCGCATCCTCTGGTCGCGCTCTTCAGCGCCGGACCATGCACGATTGGCCACTCCATTCGCGTTCGCTTCCGCAACAATTCCTCGCAGGCCTCCAGCACAACCAATGCGGTGCCGTGTTCCACGAAGAGTGCCAATTTTCTGGTAGCCGGCATGTTGCCTTCGACGCAGTACGATATGCACTGGGAAGAGTTCGCCACCAATTTCCTGACCAGCGGCCCCGATCTCTCGTTCACCACGGGGCATTTGCCCAATAATTTCCCTACGACGGAAACCTTCCAGGTCAACATTCCGGCTACCGGGCATGATGCGTTGTTTCCCTACGTGATCTTTCATCTCATTCAAACCCAGGGCGAGTTCACCCAGTTTTGGCCGGCCGCGACAGATTTAACTGGGCATGTTGTCTGGTATCACCCCGCCCAAGTGTTGGTCAGCAGGTTCGAAGTGGGAGGAAACTATTTCGCGTTGTCCTACACGCAGATGAACGAGTATGACCTGGCGGGCCACCAAACGTTGAGTACGAATGTCGAGATATTGAATGAACAGCTGACCGCCAAGGGGTATCCCACTCTGACGGCAATCAACAATCACGAGACCCGGCGCTTACCGAATGGGAATATTCTCCTTCTGGGCAGCCGCGACGTGGTCTCGACCCAGTATCAGGGCGGCACGCAGCAGAATCCCGTCGATATTCTCGGGGACGTGATCCTGATCCTCGACCACAACATGCAACTACAGTGGGCGTGGGACACGTTCGCGCATCAGGACCTGAGTCGTGAGGCAACGCTCGACGACCTATGCTTCCACCTGTTCGGAGGCTGTCCGCCTTTCAGTCAGCAATTCACCCAGGCTAACGATTGGATTCATGCCAACTCGGTGCAGTTGACGCAGGACGGAAACCTTCTGTTGTCGGAGCGCAGCCAGGATTGGGTACTCAAAATCGCCTATGCGAACGGAACCGGCGACGGTCACATCATCTGGAAGATGGGACCGTATGGCGATTTCACCATTCTGAACCCTCCGGGGGGAAGTTGCGGCGATCCCAACGTGTTTCCCTGGTTCTCGCACCAGCACGATGCAGCTATCCAGACTCAACTGGGTATTACGGAGACCATGACGGTATTCGACGATGGCAACACCCGGCACACGCAATGTAACAGCGGCAATAGCCGCGGCATGGTTCTGTCCGTCTCCGAGGGCATGCACACCGTCTACATTCAAACGCTGGCGGACATGGGCCACTACTCCTACGCGCTGGGAAGTGCGCAGCTGCTGAAGTCGACCTCGTATCCGATGTATGCCAGCTTTGGAGATGGCTTACTGTTTCTGCCGGGAAACTCGGCGCAGATTACGGAGACTGACTTGAGCGGCAACCACGTTTTTGAGATGCAAACGGACCAGTGGTCGTACAGAAGTTATCGCGCGCAGGACCTGTACACGCCTACGCTGCCGTAAGAAACGCTGGCAATCGGAGCCACAAAATCAAGGCACCTGACGAACTCAGGTGCCTGATTTCTTGGCGATGAATTGAGCGGTGCCCGCCGTCAGAGAAGGCCCAGCGGCTTAATGACCTTTGCCGAACCCCTTGCGCCGTTGATGGCTGTAACGGGCGAGGGCGTCTTCGATAATGGGAGTCGCTTCCTTGGAGGGCTGAATGTCGTCCACTTCCACGGCTTTGCCTTCCAGTTGCTTGTAATCCAGAAAGAAGCGCCGCAGCATGGCCACGCGGTGTTCCGGCATCTCGGCGGCTTCGTGGTACGAGTTGAACTCGGGATCCTGCGTCGCCACCGCGATGATCTTGTGATCGCGCTTGCCTGAGTCAATCATGGTCATCAACCCAATGACCCGCGCATGAATCAGCGTCAGCGGGACCACCGCTTCCTGGCATAACACCAAAACATCGAGTGGGTCGTCGTCTTCGGCCAGCGTCTGCGGGATGAAGCCGTAATTCGCGGGGTAGTACACCGCCGAATACAGCACGCGGTCGAGTTTGATCAGGCCGCTCTGCTTGTCGAGTTCGTACTTAACGCTGGAACCAAACGGAATTTCGATGACGGCATAGAACTCCTGAGGCAGGTGTTCGCCGGGAGAGATGTCGTGCCATGCATGCGTCATGTGCTGGGCGCTCCACTGAGTGAAAAGTGCGAAAGTTAATTGTAGCCGAGGTGCGGCCATCAATTTCAGGACGGCCATACACTGACGGGCCGTAGATCAGAGTTGGTGTGTCGTCCCGAGCGGGGTCGAGGGACCCCTATCTTCAGCAAACTCTCTCGTGCCATGGGCCGCGCAAAACAATCGATGCATCGGGGGCGTAAAGGACGAGATAGCGGTCCTTCGACTACGGCGCGAAAAACACGCGCCTCCGCTCAGGATGACACCTCAGAAAAGAAAGGCTCTCGGAGAGAAACGAAATTTTGGGACGAACTGCACTTCGTCCTATTGCTTTCCCATAAGAAGCGTGGAATGATTCCTATGGGGAACCAAGAGGTAAGAGGAAATGGGTGACAAGAAAGACGTTTGGCAGGGCACGCTAGCCCTGATGGTGCTGAAAACGCTGGAGACGATGGGACCGCTCCACGGTTATGGCATTGCCCGCCGCATCGAGCAGACCAGCGGGGACCTTCTGTCGCTGAACTACGGCACGCTTTATCCGGCGCTGCTGAAGCTGGAGCAGGAAGGCTCGATCACGTCGGAATGGGGTACGTCCGACAACAATCGCAAGGCCAAGTTCTACCGGCTGACGCGCGCGGGGCGCAAGCAGCTGCAGCAGGAAGCACGTGACTGGGAGCAGACCACCTCGATCCTGGCGCGCTTCCTGTCTCCCGGTGAGGAGCAGGCATGAAAAGCTTGCGCGCGCTCGTGGCCCGCTTTGCCGGCATGTTCTCGAAGAGCCGCCGTGAGGAGGAATTCGCAGACGAGATCGCAACCCACGTGCAGATGCAGACCGAAGACAATCTGCGCGCGGGGATGAGTTTGGAGGAAGCGCGCCGCGCTGCACTGATGAAGCTAGGCGGGTTGGAGCAGACCCAGCAGGCCTATCGCGAGCGCGGTACTATGCCGTTCCTAGAGAACCTGCTATACGACATCCGCTATACGCTTCGGCAATGCCGCAGGGATCCCGGATTTGCGGTTACGGCGGTCATCGTTTTGGCGCTGGGCATTGGAGCCAGCGCGGCAATTTTCAGCGTGGTAAACCCGATCCTCTTTCGCCCGCTTCCCTATCCCGGAGCCGAGCGCATCACGATGGTGTGGGAGAGCCGTCGTGGCGAGAAGCCGATGGCGGTTGCTTTCGCGACTTTTTATGGAATGAGAGAGCGCAGCCGTTCGTTCGAGTCGCTGGCAGCGGTGAGGCCGTGGCAGCCGGCCATGATCGGCAGCGGCGAGCCTGAGCGATTGGAAGGGCAGCTCGTCAGCGCCGATTACTTCCGGGTGCTGGGCGTGCTGCCGGCACTGGGGCGCAACTTCGTGGCAGCCGACGACCAGTTCCAGGGACCGAACAATGTGATCCTCAGCAATGCGTTGTGGCAGCGGCATTTTGCCGGCGATCCCCAGATCATCGGCCGCAAGATCACGCTCGACAACAATCCTTACACCGTGATTGGGGTCATGCCCGCATCGTTCGAGAATGTGCTGGCTCCGGCCGCAGAGCTTTGGGCGCCGCTTCAATATAACCCGGCCCTACCTCTCGATGGACGCGAATGGGGACATCACCTGCAGATGGTCGGACGACTTCGTCAGGGTGTCAGCAGGCAGGGAGCGCAAAGCGAAAGCACGGTAGTTTTGAATGCCCTGGCCCAGCAGTACGCCAAGGGCTATGACAATTCCGGCGGCGCATCGCAGCAAATGCAGGTTAACCGCGTGCAGGACGACCTGACGCGAGATGTGAAACCGGCGCTCTTCGCCATCGTCGGTGGGGTGCTGCTGGTGCTGCTGATGGCGTGCGTCAACGTCACGAATCTTCTTCTGGCCCGTGGGGCCCAGCGGCGTGCCGAATTCGCCATGCGGGCAGCGCTGGGCGCGGGACGAGCGCGGCTGCTTCAACAACTGCTGACCGAGAGTTTGCTGCTGGCCATGGCGGGCGGAGCGTTCGGTATCGCGCTGGCGAAATCGGGAGTCCGCGTGCTGATTGCCTTGAGTCCGCCCGACTTGCCGCGTCTTGGCGCGATCCGACTTGACGGCGCGGTGTTCTTCTTTGCATTTGCGATCACGACCGTGGTGGGCCTGGTGGTCGGCCTTGTTCCGGCACTGCAGGCAGCGCGCAGCGATCCTCAGAGCAGATTGCAGCAAAGCTCGCGCACTACGACCGGCAAACAGCAGCTCATGCGGCGAGCGCTAGTCATCTCCGAGATGGCGATTGCCCTGGTGCTGCTGGTAAGCGCGGGCTTGCTGCTGCGCAGTGTTCAACGGCTGTTCGCGGCGCCGACGGGATTTAATTCCTCGCATCTGCTCAGCATGCAGGTGCAGGATTACGACCGTCGCCCCGTCGCCGAAGCAGACCAACCAGCGTTCGACGCGGCTCGGGCCCGTTTCTATGAGCGCGCGCTGCAGGCTGTCCGCGAAATTCCCGGCGTTCAGGATGTGGCCTTCACCAGCCAGCTGCCTTTGAGCGGCGATTTCGAAGGCAACAGCATGTACTTCGAGTCTCTGCCCGGCGAGAAAGCCATCGGAGCGTATCGCTATGAGGTCACACCCGGATATTTTGCCGCTATGCGCATCCCGCTGATACGCGGCCGCCTGCTCACGGAAGACGACAAAGCCGGGGCGCCGGGAGCGGTGCTGATCAGCGACTCGCTGGCCCGGCGTTTGTTTCCCAATCGAGATCCTCTCGGTGAGCGCGTGAAAATGGGCCCCGATATGGGTCACGCCGATCGTTCGTGGCACGTTGTCGTCGGCATAGTCGGCAATGTGAAGCAGGCGTCGCTGGCGCTGGAAGATCCTGACGCTTTCTACACCACGCCCACGCAATGGGCGTGGGTCGACGATGTGCAGTCGCTGGTGGTCCGCACGAGTGGCGATCCGACGGTGCTGATACCCGCGATCCGCAGCGCGATCTGGTCGGTCGATAAAGATCAGCCGATCGTACGCATTTCCACGATGGACAAGTTGGTAGCCGAGTCGGAGGCGCAGCGGCACTTCGCGTTGGTGCTGTTCGAAGCGTTCGCGCTGGTCGGCCTGCTTCTGGCGGCCATCGGAATTTACGGCGTCTTGTCTGGCAGCGTAACCGAGCGGACCCGCGAGATCGGTGTTCGGGCGGCGCTCGGCGCAACCCGCGCAGACATCCTCGCACTGGTGCTTCGCCAGGGGATGAAGCTCGCTGCCATCGGAGTCGTGATTGGGCTGGCAGGAGCATTGGCTTCGAGCCGCGCGCTGACCACGTTGTTGTTTGGCGTTTCAGAGCGCGATCCCGTGACCTATGCCGGTGTGACCGCGACTCTGCTGGCGGTGGCGGTTGTGGCTTGTTGGCTGCCTGCAAGACGCGCTGCGCAGGTGGATCCGGCAATCACGTTGAGGGCGGATTAAATCATGAAAAAGCTGCGTACATGGCTGTTGCGAGCTGCCGGCATCTTCTCAAAGAACCGGCGCGAGGACGAGTTTGCCGCCGAAGTTGAGAGTCATCTGCAAATGCAGGTCGAGGATAACCTGCGCTCCGGCATGAGCCCCGAAGAAGCGCGCCGCACCGCGCTGGTGAAGTTGGGTGGCCTGGAGCAGACAAAGCAGGCTTACCGCGAGCGCGGCACCGTGCCATTTTTCGAGAGCGTGTGGCAGGACCTGCGCTTCGCCTTGCGGCAGTTCGCCAAGAATCCGGGATTCGCCTGTATTGCAGTCTTTATCCTTGCTCTCGGGCTGGGGGCCAGCATAGCGATATTCGCTTTTGTGGATGCCACGCTTCTCAAGCCGCTGCCCTATTGGAAACCGGCGAGACTGGCCATCGTGACTGGAAGTGTGGCGATGATTCCGCGCGCCAACCTCTCGTATGCCGACTACCTCGACTGGAAGAGCCGCAACGATGTATTGACTTCTCTCGACGTGTACAGCCAGCGCGGCTATATGTTGAGTGCGCGCGATGGCGTCCAGCTGGTGCCCGGAACTCGCGTCAGTGACGGGTTTTTCAAGACCCTGGGCGTGACCCCGATCCTGGGTCGCGATTTCTATGCGGGAGAAGACCTGCCCAGCTCTCCGCGAGCCGTGATGCTCAGCTATACCGGATGGCAGAAATGGTTTGGCGGGCGGTCCGATGTGCTCGGGCAAGCGGTCACCCTCAGTGGCGAGTCCTACACCATCGTTGGCGTGCTGCCGCGGGATTTTGAGTTTGCGCTCGCCGGCAGCCCGGACTTCTGGGCCACACTTCACGTCGAAGGCCAGTGTGACCTGCGGCGAAGCTGCCACAGCCTGACGGGCGTAGGCCGCCTCAAAGATGGTGTTTCCATCGAGAAGGCAGAGACCGAGATGAAGTCGATTGCCACGCAATTGGAGAAGCAGTATCCCGATTCCAATCGCGGCCAGGGTGCCTTTGTCCAACCGCTGCGCGAAGTGGTTGTAGGCGACGTTCGTCCGATCCTCCTGGTACTTCTGACCGGAGCAGCGCTGCTGCTGCTGATCGCATGCGTGAATGTTGCCAGCTTGCTGCTGGTGCGCTCGGAAAGCCGCCGGCGCGAGATGGCCGTACGCGGTGCCATGGGCGCGACGCGAGCGCGGCTGGTGCGGCAATTTGCCACGGAGAGCTTTGTGCTGGTATTCGCCGGCACCGCGCTGGGCCTGGGATTCGCCGCTCTGTTCGTGCGAGCTCTGCTGGGATTCATCACGAAAGACTTGATGGCCTACACCCCATACCTGAACGGATTGGGCATTGATCTGCGTGGGCTGGCTTTTGCGGGCTGTCTAGCGGTGTTCTCGCTGATGCTGTTCTCGCTGGCGCCAACCCTGCGCTTCACGCTGTCTGGCGCTTTGCGCGACGAACTCGCAGAAGGTGGACGCAACGCCGCGGGAACCGTCTGGCGCCGCCTCGCTTCCAACCTGGTGGTGGCGGAACTGGCGATGGCTGTGGTCCTGCTGGCTGCCGCCGGCCTGCTGGGCAAGAGTTTCTATCGGCTTTTGCACGTAGAGATCGGCTTCCAGTCCGACCACCTGGCCACCGTGCAAGTAGCTTTGCCGGCGAGTTACTCCTCCGGTCCGCAAAAGATGATGCTCACCCGGCAGATCCTGAGTCGTCTCTCTACGCTCCCGGGAGTGAAGGCCGTCGGCGTCACCAGTCGAATCCCAGTGACTTCGAATGGCAATACCACGTGGATTCGTATCGCGGGGCGACCCTACAACGGCGAACATAACGAAGTCAATGAACGCGAGGTGAGCGTCGATTTCTTCAGAACCATCGGCGCCAAGCTGCAGCGCGGGCGATATTTCACGGAAGCGGAAGACGAGTCGAAGCCCAATGTCGTCATCATCAACCAGGCGCTCGCGAAGAAATATTTCCCCGGAGAAGATCCCATCGGGCAGCAGATCGGAGACAACCAGCTGACGCCCAAGTCCCTGGCGCAGGTTGTCGGGATTGTGGAGGATGTCAAAGAAGGCGCGCTGGACGACGAAACCTGGCCGGCGGTTTACTATCCGTTCAATCAGGGGCCCGACGATTCCTTCATCGCTTTTGTTCGTAGCGATCAATCGGAACAATCGCTTCTGCCGCTCATGATCAGCGCGATTCATCAGGTTGATGGCGGCATCGCCAGCTTCGATGAGGCGACCATGAACCAACGAATTTACGATTCACCGACCGCTTACCTGCATCGCAGCTCGGCGTGGCTGATTGGCGGATTCGCGGTGCTGGCTCTTCTGTTGGGAGCGGTGGGACTGTACGGAGTCATCGCGTATTCGGTGAGCCAGCGCACTCGCGAGATCGGTGTGCGGATGGCGCTGGGCGCGCAACGTAGCGCGGTCTATCAACTCATCATGGGCGAGGCCGGATGGCTGACGGGAGTGGGGATACTGGCAGGCTTGGCGTGTGCCGTGGGAGCCGCTGCGTTGATGCGCAAGCTGCTGTTTGGCGTCGCGGCATGGGACGTCTCGACTCTGGTGGCGGTCAGTGTACTGCTGGCGATGTCCGCGTTGCTGGCCAGCTATCTGCCGGCGCGGCGGGCGGCCTCGATCAATCCGGTGGACGCCTTGCGCGCGGAATAGCCCGATGAGATTGCGGGCAAAGTGAAAGGCGCGGATTGGTAGGACATCCTCCGCGCCTGTCCGAAGTCTTGCAATGTCTTTGCTGCGTTGCGTCTAGTAACGGTGCGGCAGCTTCTGCTCAGTTTCCACCGAGCTGGTCAAACATCCGACCACGTAACTGACGACGATGACGCCTACCACGGCGATTGTAACCAGATCCAAGTGGCACCCCCTCCGGCGGCTGGGCCGGCCATTCTCGTTCGCCTCCCGCAGCAGGGCGGCGCAATATTGCCTCTGCAACAGGTGTTGTGCATTGTTTGTAGCACGAATTGGCTATCGATTGCAGCAGAAATCGTAGGCGCCGGCGGGAAGAGAGTTACTTATTTAAGAGGGCTGTCAGGCTCGTGGGGTTATGGCCGGTGGGCCGCTCTCAGCAATCACTTGAATCAAAGCGTCGGGCCCGTCGGCACCAACCACGTAGCGATCGGCTTCGACTTCAGGCCACTCGCCATAGATGTGGCTGATGAAGACGATCTTGCCCTCACGGTTGCCGTCGTGAAACATGCGGATGATTTTTCTGGCGGTCGCCGTAGGGAGGTGATGACACACCAAGGCAACGTCAAACGGCACTTTCTTCTCCACCGCTTCGATCACGTCTTTCTCGGTGATTTTGGACGTAACTTCGTGCCCGGCGGCTTCGAGTACGCGTTGGCGTAGCGAGGCGAGTTCCTGGTCCGTAGTGAGGATAAGAATTTTCATTGGCAATTCCGCGCGAGGGCTGAAATGACTCTTGCGGAGGATATCAAAAGTTGCCGCAATCGGGCAGCGGAAATTATTGAATTTAAAGTTATCCAAATACGCCAAGGAACGGCGCGGACCCGCGTCTGCGGCCCTTGCCAACGCGCTCGGAATGCCCCAACCGTGGTATATTTGCGGCTAGAATGCTGAATAATTTCCTTTGGTGGCTGCATGACCACGCCCTCCCTTTGGAGGTGCTGCTGGTCATTCTCAGCGGCCTGATCGCGCTGTATGCCGATACGGTACGGCACTTTTTGTCGTTGCCGTCGCAGAAGCTGAGTACCTGGATCTTGAAGGCGCGGCTGCTCTCGGTGAACTCCAAGCTATTCAATCTGTGCGAGTGTCATAACAACTCCTTCAATACGCTGGTGCACGTGGCTCGCGCCTTTGTTTTCGTGCTGCTGCTGATGGGCATGTTCCTGGGCGGCATCTTCCTGGAAGTCGTCTCCATCCGCTCCGCAAATCGAGCGGGGGTGGAGGAAGCGTACAGCCGCTTCCACGCCAACCTGGATACGTCGCTGGCGCTGATTTTCATCGTGGTGGTTTGTTGCCGGCTGCTGCTCCTGGGCGAGTTTCTTTATCGCCTGCGGAACTTCAAAGGCTACGATCACTACCTGATGGAGCACGTGGCCGAATTGGAAGAGAAGCTGGTGGTTGCCGAAAACGCCGGAGCCTCGGTTCCGGACTAAAATCTCACCTTCCAACAGTTTGGCCGCTCCGATTGGGCTTCTCATCCCACTCCGGATGACAAGCGGCCCGGTTTGGTAGCATCCTTAAAGAAGCCGTATGAGATTTCCGGCCATCCCGGCCAGGCATGGGCTGATCCTCGCGTTCGTAGCGATGAGCGCTGTGCTGGGGTCTGCCCAGGTTCGTCCTGTTTCGCTAGCGGCGGGATTAGCACAGCCGCCCCAGACTTCGGATGCCAGCGGTCCGGTTCTTCCGCTGTTTCGCGCCTTGCGTACTGTCGGTCTCGATCCGCAGGCCGTCTTCAAAATACGAGAAGCAGAGATCAATCGCGAAGATGTGCACATTGCACTGAACGATGGCACCATCGCCTTCACCTATGCGGTTGACGGTCATGTGACGGGCGCGTACTTCGAGGGCGATGCAGAGATCTTGATCCGTCCTCCTGACCGCATGGAGCGCGCCTCGCTGGGCCGGTTCATCAATGCCGGCGTGCTGGAGGAAGCGTTCACCTCCGCCTATTTCCGTTTCAATGACGACACCGCGAAAGAGCTGCAGCCGTATTTGAGGCCGCCCGAGGATGCGGCCGACTTCGTCGCGCGCAATGATGCGACGGCACGCACGCTGGCGCAGATCGATGCCATGCGGCTCTGCGTTTCCTTCACCAGCGCCCCTGCGGTCGCCGCTCCGGGTGAGCCTCCACCCGTACCGGACCAGCTCTTGCATGCCCGCCTTGCCGGTGAACACTACGGCATCTTCGATCTATTCTTCGATACACGCAGCCCCGAACAGATTGTCGTAGGGAATGCCTCGACTCACGAGGACCAGGTTTTCTACGACCTGTGGATGAGCTTTCCCATGCGCTCGCTGCGCAAGGCGACGCTCTCCGATGCCCGTTTCGGAGGGCCGTCGGGACCGCTGTGGACGCCACATGTTCTGACCATCAATAAGTACACGATCAATGCCACCATCGACACTGCTCGCAACATGTCTGCCGAAGCCACGCTGGACGTGGACGTGAAGCAGGGAGGGGCGCGCATCGTGATGTTCGAGCTGTCGCGCTACTTGCAGGTGAAGCAGGTTGAGTTCGAAGGCAAACCGCTGGAGATCATTCAGAACGAAGCGCTCGAGGGCAGCGAGTTGTCGCGCCGGGGCAACGACACCATCGCCGTGGTCTTTCCGGCGCCACTATTGCCGGGAGCGCATTTCCCCTTGAGGTTCACCTATAGCGGCTCGGTGCTGTCGGACGCAGGCGGCGGGTTGCTCTATGTCGGCGCGCGCGGCACGTGGTACCCCAACCGTGGAATGGCAATGGCGAATTACGACCTCACGTTCCACTTTCCCGGAGGAATGGACACTGATTGCCACCGGTCAGCGCGTCTCTCTGGAGCGCGATGCCAACGGATTTACCGGACATTGGGTCAGCGAGCAACCCATCCCGATCGCCGGATTTAATCTGGGCGTTTACGTCAAGAACTTCGCTAAGGCCGGAACCATCGAGGTCGATACCTACGCGGCCCGGGGAAGCATTTCGCAACGGGCGGTGCAGGATGCCCGGAACCCCTCGCCTCCTTTGTTGTCGCCGCATGCGCCTGGTACGGTCGAGCCGGTTCCCATGCCGCCGCCCTTGCAGAATCCCTCCACGACAGGGCAGTCGCTGGCCGATCGCGCGGCCGATACTCTGACGGCGCTCTCGCAGATGCTGGGGCCTTATCCTTATAGTTCGCTGTCGCTCACCGAGAATCCCAGCGTCGAAAGCCAGGGTTGGCCAAGCCTCATCTTCCTGTCCAGCTATGCGTACTTACAGCCGGAACAGTTGCGGGCGATGAACCTGTCGGAACCGGATGCGATCATCTACAGCGAAGTGATGATGCCGCACGAGCTGTCGCATCAGTGGTATGGCGATAAAGTTTCGTGGGCCAGCTATCACGAACAGTGGCTGCTGGAGGCGCTGGCAAACTATTGTTCGCTATTGCTGCTGGAGCGCTCGCGTCCGGCGGATGTTCAGCTGACGCTGGAAAATTACCGTCAGATTCTCGCCAGCCGCACGCGCGACGGTCATCGCATGTACGAGGCCGGGCCGGTCACGCTGGGCAGCCGGCTGACCTCCTCGCATTTCCCCAACGGCTACGAACTCATCGCCTATGGCCGGGGCACGTGGCTGCTTCACATGCTGCGCTGGATGCTGCGCGATGCTTCGCGCACCGCCGCCAACCCTGAAGGAGACGATACGGTGTTCCTTGGCCTGCTGCGGAATCTGGTCGACCACTACCAGGGTAAGCAGATCACCAATGCCGACTTCCAGGATGCAGTGGAGCAGGTGTTGCCGAAGTCGCTCTGGTTTGAGAACCATAAATCGATGGATTGGTTCTTCGATGGCTGGGTGAATGGCATCGCGTTTCCGGAGCTCGAAGTATCGGGCGTAAAGTTTGCTCACGGACCCCAGGGAACCCGCGTCAGCGGTACCATCCAGCAAAACTCCGCGCCTGCGGACCTGGTGACCAGCGTTCCGGTTTATGGTGTGGTTGACGATCGCCAGGTTTATCTTGGCCGCGTTTTTGCGGAGGGCGCCGAGACCCGCTTTACCTTTTCCGCGCCTGCGGGCGTGAAGCAAGTCGTGGTCGATCCTTTTCACACCGTAATGACCCAGCATTAATTCAAGACAACTCATTTTCTCTGCGCGCGAGATGGGCTAGAATTTCTGCGCTCATCCCACGAGGTCACAGTGACTGCAAAACTATCGCGCCGCACCTTTCTTGCGTCCGCAGGGGCGTGTCTAGGCGGCCTCGCGCTTCCCAATTCCGGTTACGCGGCTGTTGCGAATTTCCTCCAGCAGGGCAGCCCGGCAGCTAACGGAATCTTGCTGCAGGCGATGACGCGCACGCTGGAAGTGAATGGCAAATCCGCGACCGTGATGGGATTGCTTCAGCCGAATGGCACCCAGGGTATCGAGTCGGTGGTAAACAGTCCGTTTCGCGTAGTGCTGTTGAACAAATTGACCGTTCCTACTGCCATCCACTGGCATGGATTGCATCCGCCGAACAATGAGGACGGTGTGCCCGGCGTGACGCAGCCGATCATTCGGCCGGATTCCAGCACCTCGTACGATTTCCCGCTGGTGCCTGCCGGAACGCATTGGATGCATTCGCATCAGGGATTGCAGGAGGCTTATCTTCTGGCGGCGCCGTTGATCGTTCATGACAAGGCCGACCAGTCGCGCGACGAGCAGCAAATTGTCGTGTTCCTCTCGGACTTCAGCTTCACCAAGCCGAAGGAGATCTTCGCGCAGCTCCGATCGCAGGCGGGGAAATCGCCGATGGGGGCCAAGGGCGGCTCGGCGATGAAGATGGGCGCCAAGCCCGACATCAACGATGTGAACTATGACGCCTACCTGGCCAACGATCGCACCCTCAACGATCCCGAAGTCATCAAGGTGGAAAAATCCGGACGGGTACGGCTGCGCATTATCAACGGCAGTTCGGGCACCAACTTTTTTATCGACCTGGGCAAGCTGAACGGGGAACTGATCGCGACAGACGGAATGCCGGTTAAACCGCTCCAGGCAAGCCGCTTTCCCCTGGCGATTGCGCAACGCATCGACGTGCGAGTGCAACTGCCGGCCGGCGGAGGAGCGTTCCCAATCATGGCTCTGCGCGAAGGCGCAACCGAACAGACTGGCATTATCCTGGCGAGCCCGGGCGCTCCCGTCGCCAAGATGCCGGAGAAGGCTTCGACGCCGGCCGGAGTGCTGACGCTCGATCAGGAAAAAACCTTTGTTGCGCTGGAGCCGCTCGCTCCCCGGCCCATCGATAAAACCTATGTGCTGCGCCTGGGCGGCGACATGATGAAGTACAACTGGATGATCAACGGCGTGATCTTCGATGTGGAGAACCCCGGATCGGAGAAGGCACAGGTGCTGGTGAAGCCGGGGCAACGCGTGGCGTTGAAGTTTGTGAACGACACTCCCATGACGCATCCCATGCATCTTCACGGGCACTCGTTTCAGGTCATCGACATCAACGGCCAGCCGCTGGCGGGAGCGCTGCGCGATACGATCCTGGTTCCGGGATCAAGCAGCGTGACGGTGGCGTTCGATGCGAACAATCCTGGGCTTTGGTATGTGCACTGTCACGTGCTGTGGCATCTGGCTGCCGGCATGGCCACACTGGTGCAATACCAGGCGTAACGGCTGGTTCTGTCATACAACGCTATTTTGGTTAATTGAGGGAAGAGATCAACAAGCTTTGAAGGGGCGGGGCTTCAGCCGCGCCGTAGCGCGCTAAATTCGGCTAGGCTTTAGCCTCTGAGGTGACTCGTAGCTTGTTGCAAGGGCGGAAGGCCCTCAGCGGCTGAAGCCGGGCGCCATACCGGGGACTTCGGCGCACCCTTCGGCTTCGCTCAGGGCAGGCTCTGAAGGTGCGCCACTTCAAAGCATTGCCAGCTCAGATTCTTCAGGCTGTCAATACGTCCCCCGGCAACTAACTCATTCCTGCCCTTGAGTGGGAGCTTGGAATGAGTGGGAGGAAGATTCGCTACACCACTGTCTGCGCCAACTCCGTGCGTTCCAGGTGCGCGGTGAAATGCCGCAGAAAAGCCGCCTGGTAAGTCAGCCGCATTCCCTGAATCTCGTGACGGCGTTTCCACACGGCAAGAATCACTTCGATCACGTAGTCGATGTGGCTTTGGGTGTAGACGCGGCGCGGAATGGCCAGCCGCACCAGTTCCATTTTCGCTGCCTTGCCGAACATCAGGCTGCCGATCTCGACCGAGCGGATGCCGCCCTCAAGATACAACTCCGCGGCCAACGCGACGCCGGGAAATTCTTCCAGCGGAATGTGCGGCAGGAAAGCATGGGCGTCGAGGTAGATGGCGTGTCCGCCGGGAGGCTGCACGATGGGCACACCGTGCTCGGTGATGTGGCTGCCGAGATATGCCGTCGAGGCGATGCGATAGCGCAGGTAGTCCTCGTCCAATGATTCCTGCAGGCCGACGGCAATGGCTTCAAGGTCGCGTCCGGCCAGACCGCCGTACGTGGGATAGCCCTCGGTCAGGATGAGCAGGTCTTTTTCCTGTGCCGCCAGAACGCCGTCATTGGTGCACAGAAAGCCGCCGATATTGGCCATGCCGTCTTTCTTAGCGGACATGGTGCAGCCGTCGCCCAGCGCGAACATCTCCTGCGCAATTTGCTTGGGAGTCTCTGTTTTCGTATCCCTGCTCGCGCAGCTTGATGAAGTAGGCATTCTCCGCAAAGCGGCAGGCGTCGAAGTAGAGTGGGATGCGATATTTGTGGCACACCGCGCTCACGGCGCGCGCGTTTTCCATCGAGACGGGCTGGCCTCCACCGGAGTTGTTGGTGATGGTGAGCATGACCAGCGGAACGTTGTCGCGGCCGACGCGCGGATCAACTCCTCCAGCGCAGCCACATCCATATTGCCTTTGAAGGGATGCCATGCTGACGGCTGGCGGGCTTCAGCGATCGGCAGGTCCACAGCCTCCGCGCCGACGAATTCGATGTTGGCGCGCGTGGTGTCGAAGTGCGTGTTGTTGGGGATGACGTCGCCCTTGCGGCACGCCGTGCTGAACAGGATGCGCTCGGCGGCGCGGCCCTGGTGCGTCGGAATCACATGCCGGTAGCCGAAGATGTCCTGGATGGACTCGCGAAAGCGATCGAAGCTGCGGCTGCCGGCGTAGCTTTCGTCGCCCCGCATCACGGCAGCCCATTGATTGGTCGACATGGCGCCGGTGCCCGAGTCGGTGAGCAGATCGATGAGCACATCGTCGGCGGGAAGCAGGAACAAGTTGTAGTGAGCTGCGCGCAGAAGCGATTCCCGCTCCCGGCGCGTCGTCCAGCGGATCGGCTCGACACTCTTGATGCGGAAAGGTTCGATGATGGTGCTGGTTGGCATGGAACGTCCCTCTTGCGTAAGCTTCCATGCTGGGCTTTTCGCGGGAACAAGCGCAGTGACCGGTGTCACAGGGAGTCAAGATCGGGTGCCCCATCCTTCTCGCCCGCTTTTGGCGAGAGGGTGGGCACACGCAGCCACGCGCCAGCCAAGTACTCTAGGCGACTTTGCGGGATTTCACGGCGCGATTCGCCAGTTCGTTGGCTTCGCGGTTGTTCTCGCGGGAAACGTGGGCGATGGAGAATTCGAAGCTGCGCGCCAGCTTGCGGCAAGTCCAGTTGAGGGAGTGCAGCCGCGGGCTGCGGCAGGCATAGTCGCCGGTCATCTGCTTGACGACGACTTCCGAGTCGGAAAAGACGTGCAGCGCTCTGGCTTTGACGGTGACCGCGTGCTGCATTGCCTCGAGAAGGGCGAAATACTCAGCGACGTTGTTGTCCTGGTGCCCGATCCACTTGGCGATGCGGGTGGTTTCCCCGTTGGGACCCTCGATAACGACGCCAATGCCAGCGGGGCCCGGATTTCCGTGCGATCCGCCGTCGACGTAAGCTACCAGATCGGGCATTCGGCTCCTAGAACCAAGATGCGTCACAATGTGAGATTCGTCAAGCCGCTGGCTTGGTTCCCAATTATCGATCTTGCAGGATGCATTTCTGTGAAAAAAATGTGAATGGCTGTTGGATATCTGATGAGGGGACGATGAAACTATGCTGAATTCTAGGGTTTGCACCATTAATTTCGCACAGAAAAAATAAGTGCGTTTGCACAAACCTCGGGCGTTGACATTTTTTCATGCTCCGGTAAAGTGGCTTTCGTCGACGGCAGAAAAGGACGGCAACAAATCGTAGCCGCACCGAAGTAAGCTGAGTGATCGGTTCGAGCTGGGTGACCAGCACAAACCGCCAGACCCGAAAAAACCGACTGCGCTGCGAGGTGTCAGCCGGGGTCCGGAACCGCGAAAGCGATGATCGCACGAAGGCCGTGACGGTACATGCATCCGCGCCGGTAACTCCCTCGCAGGAGTTGGCGGCTGGAGCTTAACCAAAGTTACTGGCTTTTATCGACGGCCCAAAAGGACAGCAACTAATCGTAGCTGCTCCGAAGTAGGCTGGGTGATCGGTTCGGCCGGGTGACCGGCGCGACCGCCAGACCCGAAAAAACCGACTGCACTGCGAGGTGTCAGCCGGGGTTTGGAACCGCGAAAGCGGTGATCGTTCAAGGGCTGTGACGGTACATGCTTCTACGCTGCTAACTCCCTCGCAGGAGTTGACGGCTAGAGCATAACCAAAGTCACAGCCTTTTCTATTTCTACGATCGGCAGTTAGCAGTTGGCACTTAGCCTAACCTCCCAGTCCGTCGTCCGACGGCAGCCACCCGACCCGAGCACCAACCCTGACGCGAGGACTAGCCCGCCCAAGCACCAACCCGCCCGAGCACCAACCTACCCCGACCTTGAAACGATTGGCTTTGAACGAACTGAACGGACTGGCTTGAACTGAGGCTTTGACTGAACTGGGTTTGAACGACGGTTTTGACCGACTGGGTTTGAACGAACTGGGTTTGAACGAACTGGGTTTTGAACGGACTGGGTTTTGAACGGACTGGGTTTTGAACGGACTGGGTTTGAACGGACTGGGTTTGAACGAACTGGGTTTTGAACGGACTGGGTTTTGAACGGACTGGGTTTTGAAGGGGCGCACCTTCAGGTGCGCCGTTCCGGCTATTAGTTTTTACTTCCGCGAGGCGGCCTTCAGGCCGACGAGCGGGAACTGTCGCGGGCTGAAGCCCGCTCTTCATTTCCTAAGGCTCTGATGCGGCGCACCTAAAGGTGCGCCCCTTCCAAAACGACTGCTAAGTTTGAAGCTGCCATAGCAATAGCTGCCGAGTGAAGCTAATAGCTGCCGAGTGTGAAGCTAATAGCTGCCGAGTGTGAAGCTAATAGCGTGCCGAGCACGATGCTAATAGCTGCTAAGGGTAAAGCTAGCTGCCAGAGCCTAAAGCTTATAAAAACGGCTGTTGCCTCGACCCTGACGTTGTGGGAGCTTGCGTGCCGCCGTTCAGCTTGCTCGCCGCACCAGCAGCATGGTCTGGTCGTCCTGCTGCTTGCCGAAGTGTATTGCCAGCTCACGGATGTTCTTGAACACCTCGGGCAAGGGCAGATCCGCCCATTGCCGCAATCCTGACTTGATGGGATCGATTCCCAATTCTTCACCTGCGGGATTGGCGGCCTCCGTGATCCCATCCGTCAGCAGCAGCAAGATATCGCCAGCCTGACATTCGATCTCCCGCGAAGAGAAACTTTGCACGGGAAGGATGCCCATCGGGAGATCCGCAGGTGCATATTCGCAGATATCGCTCAAACGCCTTTGAAAATGAATCAGCGCCGGATGACCGGCCAGCGACAGCGTCAACCGTTCAGAGCTGCACTGCAGGAATCCGGCGGTCACGAACATGTTGCTGGTCTTTAGAGGAAACAGAGTCTGATGAACTCCCGCCAGAAGGTTGGGGTCGGCGCCGCCTGACAAAATCCGGGTGCGCACGCTGGCCTTGAACATGGCCATCAGTACACCCGGTGCTACGCCGTGGCCTGAGACATCGGCCACATATGCCGTCCAATCGTTACCGTACGTCACCAGGTCGACCAGATCGCCGCCAACCAAACCGCTGGGGATGGAAGCGCCGTAGATTTCGAAGGGGCCGATGGTCTGATGAATTTCCGGCACCAGGGCCTGATGCAGTTCGCGGGCCAGCGTGATCTCGGTGTGCGTTCGAAAGAAGCGCTCGCCTTCCTGGGAGAAGAAAATCAGGAACAACGTGTACCCCGCAATCAGGGTGAAGATGCCTCCTACGCCCAGCAGATGAAGCTGGGCAGCCATCTCCGAATCCTTGGGCACCAACGCGACGTTGTGGCGGAACAGGTAAGCGACCCAGTTGAAGCCTGCCATCTGAGCGATGAAGAGCACCGGCAGGATTTTGTATTTCCGCCGGATGGAGACCATGGCGTAGAGGACCGCGAATCCCCCGCAAAGCAATACCGTCAGAATCATCTGCGATTTTGGCAGACGGTTCGTTTCCGTCATCAGGGTTACAAATCCCAAGGCTGCGAACAAACTGAAAACTGCGCCGGCGAAGATAGCTACCGCCGATCTTGGCACGCTCTTCCAGAACCGGCCGCGGTTCATCGCTGAGGCAAACTTGTCCCTGAGGTTTCGAATGGGCGTCTCTCCTGCGAGCACTGTATCTTATCGCAATCGCGGAGCCGATATTGGAATCGCCCTCGGAGGCCTTTGGCTCCGGGTTGGGTGAGCTGGTTCTAGACTTGCCGAAGGATGGACCGGTCTTCAATCTGTATGCAGCCAGAACCGTCGGCGAACTCGACATTCTGTTTCGCGGCGTCATCGGTCATCAGCGCGTCGCGGTACTTCTCGTAAGCCGCCAGATCAGGAAAATTAATCAGCGCGTACGCGATGTTGGTCGGTCCGGCGATCTTGGTGGGCAGGAAGTATCCGATCAATTCACCACCGCAGCGCGCGATGGGCTCGGGCCAGTTGCGCGCATACTGCTCGAAGTCGGCTGTCTTCTGAATATCGATGGTGTAGCGAATACAAACGGTGATCACGCTTCTCTCCTGGATGGTTCAAGTTCACGTTTCCGCGCGCGAAGGACCCCACGGTAGATCAAAAGGAGGCGCGCAAGTTTCAGCCGAGGCTGAAGCGTGACTGCAGAGGCGCTAGCGGTGGCCGCGCTCCAGAAGTCGACCCAGCTCACGCCGTCCTGCCAGCGACACGTGTACGGCGCGGCTATGCTTGTCGCGCGTGACCCAGCCTGAGGCCAGGAACTTGTCGCAGACGGCGGCTCCGAGTGAACCCGCCAGATGATCGCGGCGTTCCGTCCAATCCAGACAGCGGCGCGCGAAGTGCCGTCGCGATTGGCGCAGGGCCTCGACTTCGATGTTCCACTTGCCGAAGAAATTCTCACCGCGCTGCGTTAGCTTGTAATCACGGTCGCCGGATGAGACAAGCAGGCCGTCGGTCTCGAACTTGTCCATGAGTTGCACGGCCAGCTCGCCGGCAAGATGGTCGTAGCAGGTGCGAGCGTAGCGCAGCGTCTGGTCGGACATAGCAGGTTTAGATTTTTCCGACGTGGAGATTACACCGAGCGACTCGATGGCATGCGCCACTTCCGGCCGGGCGATGGCGTAGTAGCGATGCCGGCCCTGTTGCTTGACGGTGACGAATCCGCCATCGACCAGTTGCGACAGGTGCATGCTCGCCGACTGGGCCGAAACGCCGCTGACACGAGCGAGCTCACCGGAGGGCAGAGACCGCCCATCGAGCAAGGCCGCGAGCATGGCGGCGCGGGCGGGATCGGCGATGAGAGCGGCCGTCGATGCGAGCGAATATTTCGTATTCATAAGATCAGCATAAATTGAAGACGGCAATCATGTTTCAGTGCAGACTGAAATGTCATTGCAGCCGCATTTCGGCGAAATCCCGCCCCCATCCCGGCAGCTCTGAATTGCTTCTAAGATAGAGACATGTTTTTTCGTTCGTCGATTTTGCGTCTTCTTGTTGCCTGTTTTCTGCTATCGCTAAGCGCGGTATCGGCTGACACGGCGGCGTTCGACCTGCCCGGCCCGCGCGTTGAGGTGCGGGTAACTCGCGGCGGCAAAGAGTTGCCTATCGGCGATGTGCCCAATCTGCAGGTCGGAGACCGGTTGTGGGTTCATCCTGCATTACCGGAGTCGCAGAGCGCGAACTACCTGCTGATCGTGACGTTCCTGCGGGGGTCGACGAATCCTCCGCCGGAGGGTTGGTTCACGCGCATCGAGACGTGGAACAAGAAGGTGCGCGAGGAAGGCGTGATGGTGACCGTGCCCCAGGGCGCTGAGCAGGCGCTGATGTTCCTGGCTCCCTCGACCGGCGGCGATTACGGCACACTGCGCTCGAATGTGCGTGGCAAGCCCGGAGCCTTCGTGCGCGCCTCGCAGGACCTGAACCGCGCGGCGCTGGATCGTACGCGTCTGGACCTGTATTTGAAGTCGGTGAAGCAGGTCTCGAACGAAGATCCCGATAAGTTGAAGGACGAGTCGACGCTGCTGGCACGCAGCCTCGCTATAAAGCTGGATGACGACTGCTTCAAGAAGCCAGTCGACGAACAAGAGACGTGTCTGACGCAGAATTCGAATCAGTTGGTGCTCGACGATCCGCACAGCCAGTCGATGGCGGCGCAGCTGGCGTCGGGGCCCGGGGCCGACCTGGTCGGACAGATTAGTGCTACGCCGTGGGCAGGTGCAGGTTATTACAGCGCGTATGTGGGTGCGGTGGTGGACGTGGTGCGCCTGATGACCAGCTTCCACACCGCTGACTATCAATACATCCCTGCACTGGCGCTGCCCAAGGGCGATCAACTCAATCTGCAGCTGAACGCGCCGCCGTCGTTCGTCAAACCTAAGTCGGTACTGGTGATTGGACTTCCGGCAATCGAGCCGCCAAAGCTGCCGCCGTTGCGTGTAGTCGATCCGAAGGGCGCGTACTGCCTGCAGAATACGTCGCTCGTGTTGCCGGCCGAAGGTGCGCCGCTGGTCTTCTCGACCAGCCTGGGGCATGACTGGGTCCTGCATGCTTACACCAAGTCGGGCGCATCGCTGGATATTCCTGTGGAAGCTGATGCCACGAAAGGTGGGTTCGTCATCGATACTCATCCGCGGCGAAGTGACAGCATGACTGATAACCCTCCTCCGCCGCCGACCCAGGCCGATCTGGCGAAGCTGGGGCCCGAAGTCAGTGGAACGCTGCGAGGGCGCTGGGGCTTCGATGCCTTCGAGGGCCCGACATTTCCCTTGCGGACGTCACGTTCGACGGATTGGGCGGTGCTGCCTGCGGATCAAAGTGCTTTGATTGCCGGACGTGATGACACGGTCCATTTGAAATCGGACTTGGCAGTCTGTGTCGACGATGTGACCGCACAGGACGCGCAAGGCAAAAAGCTGAAGGCCACTCACAAGCTTACGAAGCCGGATGAATTGCAGGTGGACGTGGCGTTGAAGGACGCTGCGGCCGGTCCTCTTACCATGCAGGTAAAACAGTTTGGCCTGTCGAAGCCTGACGAGGTCTCGCTGCACAGCTACGCCGAAGCAGGGCACCTGGATTCGTTCACGATCGATGCCGGCGATCACCAGGGCGCGCTGCACGGTACCCGCCTGGACGAGGTTGCGAGCCTGGAACTGAATGGAGTGCAGTTTTCGCCCGGCACGTTGAATCGCGTGGGCAGCCAGGATGAGCTGCCGATGTCGGCCCCGGCGACTGCCGACGTTAGTGGAGTGAAAGCAGACGCCGCTTCCAGCGCCCACGTGACGTTGAAGGACGGACGCGTGATGAACGTTGCGGCCAAGGTACAGACGTCGCGTCCAAAGGTGACGCTGATCAGCAAGAGCATTCAAGCGGACTCATCCGCTGCATCTTCGCCGATTGAGTTGCAGGGAGACGGGCAGCTCCCGCAGAACGCGACGCTTTCGTTTTCACTGAAGTCGCAGGTGCCGGCGACGTTTCCGCACGACGAAATGATTGAAGTGGCGACCGACGATGAGGCCGTACACGTGATGCTGAGTGTCAGCGACGGAACGCTGACCATGCAGGATGCGCAGACCGTGCTGGCCACGCTCGATCCGCGCAAGAATCTGGGCGCTTCGGCTTTCGGTCCGTTGCGCTTTCGGCCGATCAATGCGAATGGCGAAAAGGGTGACTGGCAGCCGCTGGTCACGCTGGTGCGGCTGCCCGCGCTCGACGCGTTGCGCTGCCCGCCTTCTGCCGACAAGGAGTGCACGCTGCACGGATCGGGGCTATATTTACTCGATTCGATATCAACGGATCCGCAGTTTCAGCAGAGCACGCCCGTTCCCGACGGATTCGCGGGATCAAGCCTGAGTGTTCCTCATCCGAACGGACAGGCTCTGTACGTGAAGCTGCGCGATGACCGCTCGACGGTCAACAAGCTGGCCTTGCCGGTGCAGCCGGAGCCATAAAGCTACGCCGCGCGCGGATGGGGAAACTTCTTCCATGCATCCGGATTGCGGCGGGCGATGTCGGCGTTCAATACCGTGGCGAAGCCGACCCAGGCCGCATAGGGAACGAAGCACAGCGCGGCGGTGGAATCGACTTTGCGCGCTGCGGCGATGTAGCGAACGATCATGCTCTCCAGTGCGGCAACGTCGGCCAGGGCGCGCATCGGCCGGTGCTCTCCAAAAAACAACTTGGTCCACTCCGCGTTAGACGCCAGTTGAGCGGCCCATAACCGCAGCGCTCGCGAACGCTCCGGAGAGTCGTCCCCCTGCCACACTCTCCACCCCGAGATCGCCATGAGCGTATAGAGGCTGCTCCAGACGATGGGGAAAATGTAATTGGGAGGATTGTAGCTGGGCTTATCGAGGCGGCTGTACCAGAGCCTGGTGCGCGGGTCTTTCGGGCTATAGCGCGATCCGAACCAGGCCGCGCCGGCGACCGCCGCGCCGAATCCGGCCAGTGCGAGCAGTGATTTGGTTTTATTCGATGTCATCGGTTGATCCACATGTAGCTTCTTTGGGTGAGGTGCAGCGAACGGTAGAAATGTTGTATGGAGGCTGCGAAATCTGCGCTTCATCTTCGCCGGACCGCGTCGCAAGCCCATCCCCGCATGGGGTGTCGCAGCTGGGATCGCATTACTGTTCTTCAGTCTCGTGGGATATGCCAAGCTGAGCGGGCACTGGAACACGTCGCTGCCGCAACAGATTTACTTTGAGCTCGTACCCCAGGCCAGCCAGACGCAACATCCTTAACTTGGGCAGTCTTACCTTGTAGGATACGGCGCTCCCCGCACCACAACTCCAACCTCCCCAGGCACCTTTAGGAGTTCCGAAATCTCGCGCTACGGGTGAAAATCACAGTCGCATGATTAATATGTGGTTCCACTTCTCGATGGACACTCCTGTTTACGGCACGCTCTTCGTTTGCACTTCGATGCTGGTGTCGGTGGTGGGCCTGCTCATCGTGCGGCGCTTCGTCAACATCGCCTGGCTGAAAGAGCATCACGAAGTCGCCAGCTACTTCTTCCTGATGATCGGCACGCTGTACGCGGTATTGATTGCGTTCGCCATCTTCGTCGTGTGGACGCAGTTTCAGGATGCCGGCACCAACCTGGAGCGCGAGGTCAATGCGGTTGGCGATCTCTCCCGCATGGCCGCCGGCTTGCCTGAGCCGCAACGCAGCAACGTGCGCGACGCTTTGCTGAACTACATTCATGCGGTGCTGGACGACGAGTTTCCGGCGATGGCCGAGGGCCGCGAGAGCCCGCGCACTTGGGCCGCGGTGGAAAGGCTGATGAACGCCTTCACGGCAGCTCCCATCACCGACACCAAGTCGCAGGTCTACACGGCGGAGTCGTTGAAGCACCTGAACGATCTCTCCAACTACCGCCGCATCCGGCTGTTCACCAGCCGCGGTACCGTGCCTCAACTGTTGTGGTACCTGCTGTTCCTGGGCGGGATCGTGCTGATTGCCTTCACTTACTTCTTCGGACACGAGAGTGTAGCGTGGCAGGGTGCAATGACTGCGTCCCTGGCGGGAACGCTGGCGTTCAGTTTGTATCTGATCATGGCCTTCAATGGACCATTCGACGGGTCGACCCGGGTCAATCCCACACCTTACGAAGTTGAGCTGCAGCACGTGATGACGCGGCACTAATGGCTTTGGCCACTGCTGCGCTGCTTGCGATCGGTTATTTGGCGGGCGGCTTCCCGGGGTTGTAGGTGATGCCCTTGGTTTCAAACAAGCTCGGCGCGAGGGTCGCGTTGTAGATCGCAGAAGTCACGAACCTTTGATTGGACATCTGGCCGTTGCGGTTGCGCACCGTGCTGTAAGGCGTCTGCACTCCCTGAATCAGCTTGTAATTGCTGAAGATGACGGATTCGTCGTCGAATTCGCGGTCGTTGGGGTCGCGCCAGCTGTAGGCGACCTTTACGGGCAGGCGGCTGCGCGAATCGATGGAGATGGTCACGCTGTCGTTGGTCTCATTCATTACGGTGACCTGGTCGGCCAGGTTGCGCTCGACCATGGCGGTGCCGTCGTAGAGGATCATGGTCTTGGAGGAAGGCAGCCACTTCCGGACAACCCACTCCAGAGAATGATCGCGGCGGCGCAGGTAATCCTGCATCTCGGTTGGATCCTGCGTGGTCGTGCCCTTGTAGGTGATCTCGTAGCCCTTGTCGCCGTCGAAGAGTTCGACCACGTCGCGCTGCTTCGTCAACTCGACCCGCTCCCTGTCCGGCCATTGCCAGAAGCGCCAGAAGACCGTGCCCATACCGCTAGGTTGTCCGTGATAGAAGGCGTAGGTGCGTCCTTCGGTCTGTAAGTTCTGGACATTCAGGTAAGCGTCGCCGCCGAGGGCGCGGATCATCTGGGTAAGCAGATCGCAGGCCTTGGAGACGCTGGGATCCTTGGACGTCGCGAACTGAGCTGTGGGCCAGCTGGCAGGCGCAGGCGTGGCAACGGGCATTGCGGCTGCTGGTGCGGTGGTCGTCGACGGCGTTGTAGCAGCAGGCGTCTGGGCGTATGCCATCGCGGCGAAAGCGAGAATAAAGAGAAGAAGAGCGGCCCTGCGCATGATGATCATTCTACCCGTTTATGACCGCCATCCCGAGCGCAGCAGCGCCGACGCTGGCCGCGAGTGTGGCCCCTGTACCTTCAAAGTGCGACGCTAAGCCCCTTCTATGAAATTGTCATCCCGAGCGAAGCCGAGGGATTTGCGGCTCTTCGAAGCAGGGATGAACCTTCCGCTGGTTCGCTCACCCGCTACCAATTTGGGAGGTATTGGTTACTTCCGTTCCGGAAAACGAGCGCCATCACAGAGATATCCACTGCCACGACGGTACGCTTTTAGACAGGACGCTGAACGCCCTAAGCTGTCGACTGCCAGCGAAAACAGATCTTTGAAAACTGTGACATGAGGCCCGGTCTCCGCTAACCCGCTAAGAATGAATGGCTTAAAGGTACTCTTTTGCAATCAATATTTTGCGGCGAAATCGGTAAAGTATTGAAAAAATTAATGTTGGGACAACGCATAAGCCTCATGTTTTGAATATTTTGCAGGTGCATGGCCAAAGTATTGAAAACATTGATGTTGCACCACGAGCTAAGCCTCATGTTTTGAATATTTTGCAGTAAGTTTATTGTTTGCAGCACTTTGCCGGATGGGGGGGTACCCTCTGGGAAGAACTGGCGCTCGAATCGTGACGCTCAACGCTTCTGGCGGCGTTTGGTCTTGGCTGGACGATCCTCGACGACCGCGAATTGGATGCGGTGCTGCATGCGGTCGAGGCGATCGACGATGACGCGGATGGGATCGCCCATTGAGTAGGTTTTGCGAGTCCGCTGTCCGATGATCTGACGCGTGTTTTCGTGGTAGAGGTAGTGGTCGTCGGCCAGCGAGGCGAGCGGCACCAGGCCTTCGATGAACATGTCATTGAGTTCGACGAACATGCCGAACTTGGTGACGCTCACGACCAGGCCCGCGAACTCGTCGCCAAGATGCTGTTCCATGAACTTCATCTTCTTCCATTCCATCAGCTCGCGTTCGGCTTCGTCGGCGCGGCGTTCGGACTGGCTGGATTCGTCGGCGATGTTGTGAAGTTCGTCCTCGGGGATCGGACCGGAGAGACCTTGACTATGCTCGAACTACCCCGCCCAAGCAAACCCGGCTTGGACGGGCACCTCTAGTTTTGATTTCGGACCGTAGGGTGCCCCATCCGAGCTTCGTTTTGCTCGGGATGAAGGTCTTTTCGACCAGGGCGATGGCGTCTCGCTGTGCGCGACTCCGCCTAGGCCTACCGGCACGCCGTTCTCTTCGCTCTCGGCGGATTCGCGCAGAACGTCTTTCAGGATCCGGTGGACGATGAGGTCGGGATAGCGGCGGATGGGCGAGGTGAAGTGCGTATAGGTTGGAGCGGCCAGCGCGAAGTGGCCTTCGTTGATCTCGGAGTATCGCGCCTGCTTCAGCGAACGCAGCATCAGGTACGACAGGATGCGCTCCTCGGGTTTGCCGGCGATTTTTTGCGTCAGCTTCTGATACATGCGCGGCGTGATATGGACTTCCTCGGGAATCTCGACGGTCTTGGCGCCGCGTCCGCTGCCGGCCCGCTCGCGACGCTCGGCTTTGAACTGCACCCGCTTGACCGGCAGCGGTCCCACGCCGAGCGAGTAGCCGAACTTGGCGGCGATGGTCTCGAAGTCGTTTACCCGCTTGGCATCGGGCTTCTCGTGGATGCGGTAGAGCGACGGGACGCCTTTGTTCTCCAGATAGCTGGCCACGCACTCGTTGGCCGCGAGCATGAACTCTTCGATGATGCGGTTGGCGATGTTGCGCTCCGAGCGGGTGATGCTCTTCATCAGGCCATGCTCGTCGAACTCGATGACCGGCTCGGGCAGGTCGAAGTCGATGGAGCCGCGGCGAACGCGTTTGCGGTTCAGGATCATCGCCAGCTCGCGCATCAGCTCGAAGACATCGACCAGGCGGTGATAGCGCTCGCGCTGCGCAGTGTCGCCCTCGAGGATCAGATGGACGTTGGTGTAGGTCATGCGCTCGGCGGAGCGAATCAAGCCTTCGCTGAGGGTGTAGCCGACGACCTCTCCCTGGTGGTCGATCTCCATGACGCAGGAGAGCACCATGCGGTCAACCTGCGGGCGCAGGCTGCACATGTCCGTGGAGAGCTCGATGGGCAGCATGGGAACGGCGCGGTCCGGGAAATAGACGGAGGTTCCGCGCAGGCGCGCTTCCAGGTCGATGGGCGAGCCTTCGCGGACGTAATGAGCAACATCGGCGATATGGACCTGGAGCTCGAAATTGCCGTTCGGCAGGTTGCGGACAGTGACCGCATCGTCGAAGTCGCGCGCGGTTTCGCCATCGATGGTCACGATGGGCAGTGCACGGTAATCCCGGCGGTGATGCAGTTCGCTGGAGTGGATTACGGGATCGAAGCGCTGGGCCTCCTGCAGGACCTCGACCGGGAAGCGGTGCGGGAGATGGAACTTGCGGATCATGATCTCGACGTCGACGCCGAAATCGTCTTCGTAGCCGAGAATTTCGACTACGCGGCCGCGCGGATTCTCGGTCGGCGAGGGCCAGTCGGTGATCTCGACTTCGACGACTACGCCATCGAGGTCGGTGAAGTCGTGGCGCGAAGCTTCTTTGCCGAGGACGCGGTCGGGGCTCTGCCTGGATGTAGGTTTCTTGCCGCTTTGCTCCCACCCAGGCAAACCCGGCTTGGACGGAGCACCCGGAGGATGGGGCACCCGCGGTTTCCGGCTCGTTTCCCGCTCAACCGAAGACGGGTTGAACGGGGATTCCGGTTCTGCTTCCCGCGAACCGTCGCCGGCGGGCCACTCGAGGCCGCGGGGAATGACGATGTGCTGCTGGACCTTTTCGTCGATGGGAGTGACGTAGTTGTGCTTGGGAGCGCGATGGAACGTTCCAACCACGGTTGGATTGCCGCGGGTAAGCACGCGGAGGATTTTCCCTTCGACGCGGCCATCTTCCTTCTTGCGGCCCAGTTCGACGAGCACCTGGTCGCCGTGCATCGCCGAGCCGATAGCAGGCGGCGGAATGAAGATGTCGCCCTCGATTGTGCTGCGCTGCCCGGCGTTAGGGACGACGAAACCGTAACCGTCGCGGTGCATCGAGAGACGCCCGGCGATGAGATTCTGCCGGGCTGCGGCATGCGAGGCGAGCGTATATCGGTCTCGGGAGGTCTCGATAAGCTGCGCGCTCTTCACCAGGGCCCGGAGGCGATCGGCGAGTTGCTGACGCTCCTGGCCACGCAGCGCCATCTCGCGTACCAGCTGCTTATAGCCGGCGGATTGATGAGGCTGGCGTTCGATGTGCTGGAGGATCGATTTGTCGGTCAGCATGAGAGGCAGTAGTCAGTTGCGAGTGGTCAGTTGCCAGTTGAGCTGCCCGGAACGACGGGGCAGCACGGTTCTTTGCAAGTATAGGGTTCCTTCGACTGCGGCGCGCAAAAGAAGCGCGCCTCCGCTCAGGATGACACCCATCGGAGCTTGGGTACTGATCAAACTCGTACCGGTGGCCAATGCGGCTGATAAAAATTGACAGCTGGCTACGGCTACTGACCACTGGCAACTGTACTTCGTTCCTCTTAGTCCGAGCCTTGCTTGTCAACGTAGGAGGAGCGGAAAAGTTACGTAGGGGTATTCCCTGATATAAGAACTCGCTGTATGGTAGCAATAATTACATCGCGAGCGGTTTTGCCGTCTATGTGCGAGCCGCGCGATATGCCCAGAATCGCCGCACCAAACCAGCAGGTCCTGAAGAAGAGCTGTGGAGTTTCGGTTTGGCAAACGAAGTGCCTCTCCAAGCACTTAATACTTCAGAAAGGATTTTGAATACCAATCATGTGGAAACCTACGAATCCCCAGACCCCGACCCCTACGCCTAATCCCGAGCCGCCGCAGCGCACGTTTACCCCTCCGGCGGAGCCGTTGAATGTTCCCCGGCCAGCCAGCGCTCCCTTGAACACCCAGGAGCAGGCGACGCTTGGCAAATCGCTCGTGATTAAAGGTGAAGTCACCGGTTCCGAGTCGCTTTATATTGACGGCCGCGTGGAAGGCTCGATCAATCTGCCCGGCAATCGCGTGACAGTTGGCCGCAATGGCGTTGTCTCCGCCAATATTTCGGCGCGTGAGATTGTGGTATTGGGCAAGGTGCGCGGCAACATGTCGGCCAGCGATCGTGTCGATATCCGCGGCGAAGGTTCGTTGACGGGCGACGTCGTGGCCCAGCGCATCAGCATTGAAGATGGCGCGTATTTCAAAGGCGGTATCGACATCCGCAAGCCTGGCCAGAAAGTGAACGGCGAGGCGAAAGAAACCGCGTCGGCTCCCGCCAGCGAGACTGGCCCGACGGTGGTTGCAGCGCGGGCGTAACCTTCCCGCAATGGGGCTGACCGCGAGTCAGTTCTGAAACGGTTTTCAGCCGCGAACTAGGATGAACTCCTGTTGACTTCGTCGCAGGGTGGAGTGAGTCTCTGGATTGTGGGCGGTCCTTGCGCTGGCCGCCCGCGATCGCGAGATCGGAGTTCAGCCATGTGGGATCGAATTCTTCAAATGCTTCCCTTGGGTTGTCGTCACCGGCACATGTCACTGCCATTCTCTAACGGATCGTCGTCGCGCAGGACGGCGAATGGTGAGTCGTGGGAGCGCATTTCCGGCCAAAGCTCGCAGCCGTACGTCGTGTGTCTGGATTGCGGCAAGCACTTCGACTACGACTGGTCGAACATGCGAGTCGTGAAGTGAAGCAGTGGCCGCTCGGACTCGTCGTAGATTGACTGCGATTCAATCTCGACAACTGACAACTGCTTCACGGTTCCACGCCTCCGGTCGTTCGATCGACCATCGGTTCCGGCGGCGCCATCGTCTGAGCCGCTTTCTTACGGCGCAAATCGCGCGGCAGACTGGATTTCGTCACCCACAGGCCAAACGCAACCGCTGCCAGCCAGACGGCCGTGATCACACTCAGCGAAATCGCATCCGACTTCAGAGTGCCTCGAATCGGAATCATCCTGCTGGCGCCATATGCCGCAAGCCCAGCGAACGCCGCGGTGATCAGTGCTTTGGTCAATTCTCCCCAGGGAAGCTCGACCAGTGACACCATCTTCCTGCGATGCAGCAGCCACGCTAGTACGACGGTATGCATCAGGATGCCGACGTCTGAGGCGATGGCAAGACCAGTCACGCCGAACTGGTGGAAGAAGGTGCGATACACGGGAAGCGACAGCACAACGATGATGGTGCTCGCGACCATGGGCGTGATCGTGTTTCCCGCACCATAGAATGCACGCGCATATTGCGCCTGCGCGCACCACAATGCCAGCGACAACGCGAACCAGAAGAAGTATGTCGCAGTTTCCTGAGCGTCGACAAAGGTGAAGTGGCCGTGCCGGAAGGCAAGGTCGATGATCGGCAGCGCAGCGGTCATCATCCACGCCGAAGCCAGGAACGCCACCGCCGAGATACGATAGACGGTCCGATTCACCGTATCGGCGAAGAGCTTGCGTTTGCCCTGCTCCCACAATGAAGCGAAGAACGGCATCGAAGCCTGACCGGTCGCCTGTCCCAGGATCGATATCGGCACGGCGAACAGGCGTTTGGCGTAGTTGAAGCGCGAGATGTCGCCGGCGCCGCCGGAGGCGAAATAGCGCAGAATCCAGTCATCGGCGGAAACCAGCGAGACGCCCAGCATTAGCGGGATGGACAAGCGTACCCATTCGCGAAACCCGAGGTTGTGCCAGTCGAAGCTGAGCGATAGCGCAAGCCGCCCTGGGCGGCGCCGATAGCGTTGATGAGAAACGGACCGAGGAATGCTCCCGCGAGCGCTCCCTACGCCAGCGAGGAAATGCCCAAGCGCCCTCGCGCCGACCACTCCGCCGAGAATGATGAAGACGTTGTACAGATCGCCGGGCTGAGCGCGGGATAGAGAAACATTCGCTTCGACTGCAGAGACCGCCGAAACGATCCCGCCGGCATAAAAAAAAATCTGGCCAGGCAGCAGAACGCGCGTCAGATGAACGCAGAGCTCGACCTGATCAGCAGAGAACTTGGGGAAAACGAGTCGCACCAGTTGCGGCGTAAAGATTTCCAGGAAGACCGTGCCCACACACAAGCACCGCGCATCATGATGGTTATGGTGGACGTTGAAGGCGCGCTGCGCCCCAGCCTCATCGTCGCGCGAGATGTGGCGCGTGTAGATGGAGATGAAGGTAATCGACGCCGTTCCACCGGCGAGGATGTAGTTCAGGAAGTCCGGAATCTGGAAGGCGGCGAAATAAGCGTCTGTCTGGTGGCCTGCGCCGAAGGCCCACGCGATGTACATTTCGCGCAAGTAGCCCAGCGCGCGCGAGGCCATCACGGAGCCCATCAACAGGATGGTGGCGGAGAAGACGGAATGCTGATGCGAGGGCCGCAGCATGCGCAGTAATCGTGACGCGAAGCTGTCAGGCCCTGCGCTAGAGTTTTGTGCGGCTGGAGGCGCCATCAAACTGCGATTTTACACGCCGCAGGGTTAATCCATTTGATTGGATAGGTGTAACTGTTGGAATTCAACTGCAGTAATGTTTTGAATTGCGTTGCAGCAAGCTCAAAGTAGATTGCAGTAAATCGGACTTCCGCGCACACAAATCGGAGTTTAGGGAGAAAGGGGGCGTGGTCGGTGTGTGGTAGAGTCCTTAGCTCAATTGGCCTTTGCCTAATCGCCGATCAGCCGACCCTGTGTGTCGGATTGGCGAGCATAGCAGACCGCTTCGTTGATTGCGCTTGGAAGAATATGGTATTCCGCTGGAGACTGCTTGAAAGCTTCAGGCCCGTCTCTCGGCTAACGATTCCCTGACGCTGTCTTGGAACGCCTTCGTTCCATCAAGGTCGATCAACTTCCTATCTCGCCCTTTAAGCGCGTCTAGTGAGAGACGCTCAAGCGAGTCTCTGATCGGAAGCAACGTTTATATCAGACTGTTGCTGCGTTCTCGCTCGGTCTTACTGGTCGGCCAAAATCTTTCGCGTAATCTTAGGTGAGGTTCAGAAGTTGGTGGCTGCCGCCCGCGCTTTGACGAACCAGCTTCTCTACGAGCTCTTTTTGGTCGTCCATTTCTGCCACTCGGTAGCGATCTCTTCGAGTGTTCGACCGTACGTCAAAACATTCTTCTGGCATCTTCAACTGTGTAGAATCCATCACCATCCTTTGGTGGTCGAACAAAAAAGTGGATGTTGTCCTCCATCGAGGTTCCCAGCTTGTAGTAAGAAACACTGGCGAGTGGTGGAGTGTCGTTCGGTGGGACAATCCGTTCAACTCTAATCGAGTCTGACCATTCTTTGTTGAGAGCAAGAAGGTCTTGCATCAGATCGTGGGGAAATAAACCAATCTCAATTCCCGCTTCCACGAGGGTATGCGTGCCCGTATACCGACTCATCTTTATCCGCCATGCCGTACACAACTCGTGCGACCTTGCATCTCGATCAGGCGTTCCGTGCAAGGCATCTTACCCGTAGTTTACGAATGGAACACGGCTCCAACGTCGTGTAGACAGTGCAACCCCTCAGATCGATGTTATCTACGTCGTCGTTGATTTTCTTGAGAGCACAAAACTCACCGTGTCTTCCTGCCCCTGTTTCGCAGCGATACCCGGTGGCTAAAATTGTGCCGTCCTTGACAACGACCGCACCTACAAATGGGTGCAGACGCGTCGTCCTCCGCCACACATCTTTCGAGCTTCAGCTATTGCCCCTTCGCAGAATGCCCGATCAAAGAAGTCTTGAATGAGTTCTGCCCCCGACTTCGTTAGAAAAATGTCCGCAAGGGACTCGTTAGGACTCGCCGTGCCCCTCGTCTTTTTGAGATGTCCGCTCGCGATAGCGATCTCTAACATACGGGCTTGCAGCGTAGCCGCGATAGTCGTAGCCCCCAGATTGTCGTCAATAGTGTGACCGCCACGGAAGGCGTTCAAAAAATCAGCGTAGGTGGTTGGTGCCTGAGTAATCTGGGGATAGATGTCTCCCTGTGGCAGCTTTTTGTCGATAAGCATAATGATTTACAACGAGATTATTAGCGTCATCATCGCGTTTCTAGATTTCAGGTGGCTGATTGCGTTCAATGCCAATCGTGGCGGCGATCAACGAGCATGCGACAAAGACGTACTCTAAGCCAGTGGCGTCGCGAATCTCCCACGGCTGGTTGTTGATGTCCGCGTCTGGGCCGTGGTCAGCGGCGTTTCGGATCGCGCCGAGGTAACTTCCCATATGAACCAGGTATCGCGGCAAGTGCCGCGGAGGTGAACCAAAACGTTCGAGCTTCTGAATGATCCCGGTCGCGCCAACTACATTGACGGCAGGAACCATACGTCCAGCCATCGCTACTATGTGAGATTCGACCGCATTGCCAGCTTGTTGGACTGCACCGCTCCCATCGCGAACGTTGGCTTTCATGAGTGCGTCTGCGAGTGGCACAATGACGGCATCCCGATGCGGCTGGAGAACGATCTGTGCGAGTGCTCCCAACTGGTTCCGGATCAGACCTTCTGCGATGACCATGTCCGTTGCAGCCACAGCGATCAACTGCAAAGAATTGGCCAAAGCGTGCCTTCTCAAGCTGAAAATGCCCTCCACCCTCGTGGACGAGCGCACGAGCAAACGTGCCTAAGCTGATCAACGTTTCCTTTACGATGTCCCGATGAGCATTCAGCCCACAAAACAATGGTTTGCTGGGCAGCAGTATTTTGGTCGGCAGTCGAGAGGAGTCGTTCGCGAAACACAGTGAACGGTCGGTAGTGCTCAAGCAGGATTCGCAGCACTGCCGTTTTCTGATCGGCGTTTGTTGTGAACCTGCACAGCGGACTGAGAACAATGAAGTTTATGCCATTCGCAGCCAACAGTCCAAGCTCGACTGCCATGTCGATTGCAGCAGTGGCGTTGGGAACGGTTGTGCCGAGGAACTGCGCGATAAGATCGACGCTTGTCGCTTGGCCGTTGACGATCACGGCTTCGACGGCACCCATCACGTATTCGGCAGTCGTCTGAGACGCGAATGGCATTTGTGGCTACCCCTCTGCAACCTCGGGATCAAGGGGAGGAGCAAGAGGAGCAGGTGAGGATTGCGGAGCTTCTGGAACGGCCTCTTCCTTGGGTTCTGGCTGGTTGAAATCCTTCAGCAACTTTCGCAGCTTGCTTCCCAATTCGTCCAGATCAGCCGGAGTGCATTGCACCCTGACATCAATATTGAGTTGAACTCCGCCGAGACGAGTCGAACTCGCGAATGAGCCATGCGTAGCGAAATGCACAGTTTCGGGAATCGAATCCGAGATGGATAGCGTTTTCTCAACCGTCTCCGTAATTGGGCGAGGCTCTGGAGTGGCAGCGACGAGCGTACCATTCTCTTCCTTCAGCAGACCCGATGCGGTGAGAATTTCCACAACCGTACGTGCTCCCGTTGCCACGGCGGGAGTCTTTGGCTGTCCAGCAGAGTAGGCGACGTGCGACTCCAGACTGGCTTCGTCCATCGTCTTGCGAATGCGAACGGCAGCGATGACCCGTTCCAAGAAATCTGTTGCACTCACGACGGCTCGCCATTTTGCAGCGATCTCGTCTGCCATCTCATGGTCGAGGGCTTTGGACAAGTCGGCACCGAGAGGAGTGATCGTCTTTTTCTGCCCAGCTTTAATGACTCCGATTGCGATGAGGAACTTGTTGTTTCCGCTGACGGTGTTCTCATTCATCACTGCTAGCTTCGCTACATCACCAAGACTGGCTGGTTCTGAACCAATTCGGCCATATGCGCGGATGATCTTGATCAGTTCCTTGTAAGAAGAACTGGGTAGAGGAAATTCATCGGCCATGAAGTCTCCTAATTGCACCGCGTTACTGATGCAGGCAATGGATACGAGGGCGGAAGTCCGGTCTGTCGACGCTACCATTACGATTCCAGCACCGTAAATGGAGTAGCCATGGCGAATGTCGCGGGACGCTTGGCGGAGGTTCTGACCGACAATTGCACCGGAACACAATATACAGACGAGGGCTTCAGCTACACCGTTCGCGGGGAGGTTAGCGATGTCTACGAATCGACTCCGCATTCTGGAGGCTATTATCACGTTAATGCTTCATACTGGGCTGACGGCGTCATGAATACGCTATCCGGCATTCCTGGAGTTCACTACGATCACCTACGGCGCGAATGCCGGGCGATCCATATACCGCTTCTGCTTCTTCTGGACAAAATCCAGTCACGTATGCGGGATATAACGCTGCGGCCCAATTGATTGCACTCACGCTCGGCTCGGGAGACAATGACACGTTCGACTACTTCGCCCAGACAGGGCGATTCAAGCAATACAAATACAACGTTGGCTCCTCCCAGTCAAACCGTTGAAGGCGACCTAACGTGGTTGACGAACGGAACATTGCAAACGCTTGGTATTACAGACGGGACAAACTCCAGTAATAGCCAGAACTGTTCTTACACTTACGATGATTTTGGTCGCGCCGCAACCGTGAATTGCCAAAATACATTGCTTTCGAATGTCTGGAACCAGATATTCAGTTATGATCGTTATGGGAATATCACAGAAAACTCTTCCATCGGGCGGCACAGGAGTTACGTTTCAAACCCAGCTATTCCCCGAGCACCAATCAGTTCACCGCGATCCCGGGCGTTACAGGGACTTTGTACGATTCGGTGGGAAACCTGCTGAAGGATGGCACTCACACTTATGCTTGGGACGTGAATTGGGGAAATTCCTCCACCATTGACGGTATATCCTTGACCTTCGATGCACTTGGCCGGATGGTCGAGCAAGGCAGAGGCTCGACTTATACCCAAATTGTCTACGGACCTTCCGGTGGTAAGCTGGCACTGATGAACGGCATGACGCTACAAGACGCCTTCATACCCCTAATGGGAGGAGCGCAGGCGGTCTACGACTCTTCCAACGGTTTGTATTATCGTCATCCCGACTGGCTGGGCAGCTCAAGGCTGGCTATCCGCACTTCAGATCGAAGCGTTTACTTTGACGGTGCGTATGCTCCTTTCGGGGAAGTCTACGACGTTTCCACTGGCAATCGATTTCTCTTTCACTGGGCAGAACCAAGACACGACCACAAAAGCCCAGTCCGGCCTCTACGACTTCCTGCTCCGGGAACAAAGTCCTGTTCAGGGCCGCTGGGTTTCACCCGATCCGGCAGGACTAGCGGCGGTGGACCCTAGCAGTCCCCAGACATGGAACCGGTATGCCTATGTAGGTAACGATCCATTGAGTAACGTTGATCCCGAGGGATTGTACCTTTGTGCAGACGAATATGGCTGGGAGTGTCTGGTTCAACAACGGTTTCCCAGGTTTCGTGGCGACGCTTTGTCCTGGGTGCTTTGGAGGTGGGGGCGGAGGTGGCGGGGTGGCGGGGGTGGCGGGGGTGGAAGCAACCGTGGTGGCGGAGGGGGTGGCACTGGAAACATCGCTAACTTCCCGAACGGCGAGCATCTTGGGAATCCCGAATGGATTGCCTACAAGTCCCTGGGGAACCTGGGGAGCGATCATCCCCAGCGCTAACTGCGGCGACATAACCTGCGCGGCGATCGGAATGGGACTTCAGAACGCAACGAATGCTGCGTATAATCCATCTACATTTACCCTTCTCTATGGGCTCCTTCAAGATGGGGGCGCCACTCTTCGGGGCTGGTTGGGCAATACAGGCGATCCAAACGATACGAGAAGACTGTTCAACACGAAGTGGTGCGGCCCTGGCGGCGGCGGAACTCCAGTAAACAATCTCGACAACGCCTGCATGCAGCATGACGTGTGCTATGAGACCCACCATTTGTCGTATTCTGATAATTTCGATCCTAACTTCTCAAATGGCGCGGCGCTCCAGACATGCAACCAGCAGCTTTGTAATGCGGCCTCTGGCATGAATACAACCGGCGCAGACGCCGTAGTCTTCTGGTTTAGCAATCGCGGGTTCTACACATGCCACTAAGAGCGGTAAGACAATTCCTGCTGGTTGCCGCTATTGTAGCGGCGGCATATACAGTTTTATGGATGGCTTTTGGCTACTGTTCGCCGGTATCGGGAGTATCCGGGACGTGGGCCTATTCTTCATACCGGCGGTCAGCGTTGCCCTTAGCCATTCTTGCCAAGTGGAGATCGTTATGGGCAGCGATGCTCTCTTTTGGCGCGGGATATGCTCTGAATCTGGGAATTCAAGTACATGAATTCGGAACTACAACTCGCCAGTTGCTCACTGACAGAACAGGGTTTGTAGAAATGTCAATTACTGCTGTGCTTCTAATCTGTTTGGCAGTCGCGGATACGCTAATGTCTCGCGCGAGGAGCGGATCCAAGGCTACCGATTTTCCAACCATGCCTTCGCGAAATCCCTGATTGCCTACGGAGCGCGTCCTTGACGGTGCTTCCTTGTTGGATCACCTGGTCATAGCTGCGGGATGGCAGTCGGCGGGAGGCCAGCTATTAGCTTCAGGCGTTCTTCTGCTATGTGGCCATCAAGATGTAGGGCTGCGGCCCGTTTCGGTGCGACCTTCTGGTTCTTTATGGCTTTAGCTTTTTGTGTCTCAGCGCTGGCCACTGTTCTCCGGGTGAAACTCTGGGGTGGCGCCGCTATGTCCGTTGCGGGTATCTGCCTCGAAGCCTGGTTGATACTGCGGTGGCGGCGTCGAATGACCTCGGGATAGGCGTATGGCCGCGGACAGGAAGCGGGAGAGAGAGCGAGAGTGGCTAATGCCGCGCTAAGGCTCGATCCTGGCGTCATTGTTTATGATGACGAACGTTTGTCGATTCTCGGTTGGCGACGGCTTGCAGCTCCCGAATTACCCAGAACAGCCGCCGGGCCGAGACATAGCTGTGTCTGGCCGCCATTGCGCAGATCGGTGATCCGGGATTTCGAGATCAGCTTTTGGATCTTCTGCTGCGACAGTTCCGTCCCTAGCTCAGAGTGCACGATCTCAGCGGCTTCGTCTTCGGAGATGCCAGGCAAGGCCTGGCCGGCATGAAAACGGGAACGCCACTGCTCCAACTCCAACGCTTGGCGGGTGAAGATCTCTCTCCAGTTCGTGCGTGCCGGCGAACAGCAATCCGCAGTGCGGCGGTTGATCCAACAGCTCCCGTATGGTCTCCAGGCACTCGATCGACAGATGCTGGGCTTCGTCAAAGACCAACAACACCTTGCGCTGGCTGAGATCAAAGCGGAGATTACGCAGAATCCGGTCGACCGTGCCCAGCCCCAGTGCCCCACAGCTCTCCGCTACCCGCTTCATCAGGTCCAGTGATCGGATTCCCTGACGAACGTAGATGTAATAAGCTCTCCGGCCTTCTCCGTTCTTGGCGATCTCCGACCGGTTCAATTCCGCGATCAGGTGCTGCAGGACGTAGGTCTTCTGAGTTCCCGGGGCACCGTAGACGTAATAGGCCCGTCCGTGATCCAGGGCCTCGTAGAAGTACTTGCGCAGCAGACGAACGTTCTCCGTTTGGTGGAGCTTACCTGTCTTGACGGCCGGAGTCGCAATCGGATGGGCGGCGATGAAGTCGCGAATCGCTGCCCGGATCAGGCCGTCGTTGGAGGAGATCCGGCTGTAATTGCCATTCAGAAACTGATAGACCGTCTCCCGGGAGTAGTTGATGCGGCGGGCGAAGTCAGGCGGGCCATGCCAGTCCGGGCCAGGTAGTCCTGCAATTCGAGGCGAACTTCGCTGGCCTCCGGCAAGTTCGCCGCCAACAGCTGCTCTCGTGCCGCGTAGGAGATGAGCCATGGCTATTCCCCCTCCGTCAGTTCGCGAACGATGTCGTCGATGAAGTCGGGGCCAGCCGCGGTTTGCAGATCTTGCTGGCCGCATCAAGACGGGGCCGCGGATCCTGCTCCTCTGGCATATCCGCTCGATCCTGCAGGTGAGCGATCTCGGTCTGTGTCCCCGGCGCGGGTACGTATTGCCGACAGGCCCGTGACGTAATCTGCGATCGCCTTTCGGGCTGTTCGCCTGATCCGCATCGAAGCTCGAATGTCTTCGTGGCTAACCGGCCCGCGCGTGATCAGCTTCTGGGCCCGCAGCCTTCCCAGGAACCGGCCGTCCAAATCCAAGGCGATGGCTTCGCCCAGATTGGCTGGATCGCAGGCAACCATGACATCCCGTTCGATCTCCAGAAACAGTTTGGCCAGGCTCTCGCCATCGGCTGGTTCGTAGCGCTCACCGTACAACTGCACACATCCGCCTTCCGAGACCTTGCGCCGCTGACGATCCCAGAACAAGGCATAGAGGACTTCCGGACTCTCGATTAGCCTGTCGCTGACCGGGCACAGCAGTTCGTTAAAGACCTCGTCTGGGGTCCGTCCTTTCATCCCCCGTCCGCTATGGGAATGCTGCGAGTTGTATTCTTCGATCCATTGCCGCGCCGTGGCGATAAACTCGCTGGCCAGCGGTAACGGCGAATTTTTCGTTTGCCCTTGAGGAAGGCCTGGTGTTCCTTCAGGGCAATCGTGCACTCTTCCGGCCGATCCTTGGGACCTGGTCCGCAGTAAGAAGGCCAGAGGCAATCAAACCGCTTGCGCACCGTCCCAAACCAGCTTTCGATCAGCTTCGACTGGGGATGCCCGGGCAGGCAGTACTGCGGCTGGATTCCCAGCCGAACCAGTACGCCACTACATTCGGGAGAGAAGTCGACGCGGCCAATCTTCTCGAAATCCTTGCCGTTATCTACGTAAAGGATCTGGGGAATCCCAAAGTCGGCGATCCCTACTCGTAGGGCTGAGCTGATGGTGTGCGAGCTGGGAGTGGCCGACCAGGCCGTGCCCACGACCTTGCGGGAGCGCATGTCGAGAACGGCAGTCAGCCAGGGCCGTACAGCAGCATTGGCGGATACTCCGGAGAACAGGTCATTTCGTACCCAGACATCATGCTGGCCGTGGTCGGAGACCCAGATCTGGTTGGGCAGCAAGCGAATCGAAGTCGGTGAGCAGGTAGGGCTCGCAACGTTCCTGGAACTGCCGCTTTCCTTCACGGCTCAGGATCAGCAGCGGCTTCGGCAACTGTTGCAGGTAGGAGCGGATGGCGCTGTAGCTCGGTGGTCTTGGACACTCTGGTTCCAAGCTCCTCCAATCCCGTCGCAATGCCTGATACACCAGCCGAATCGACAGCCGCTCACCAAGTACTTGTTTTCTATGAATGCGCGGACGGCAGGATGGGCCTCGAGGAACCGCGACTTGCCCTTGTCGGAACGAACTCGATCGATCAGACCTGCATAGCCGAGCTTGCGGTACTGCGCATACCAGTTCCAGAGAGTTCGGGCGCTGACCTGGTGCTGATCGGCGAGATAGCCGGCCAACGAGTTCATGCTTCGAACGGCCATTCCGCCGACAGTACGAAACGTCGGACGAGATCGCTTGCTGCGGCTGCTGAATTCCAACAACGGAGCGATCGCCTCCAGGCGCTTCATGGCCTGGGCGTTCTGTTCTGGCAGAAAAGTTGAGGCGCTCGGGTTCGGTGACCTCCGGCAGAGAAGCAAACAGACTAGGATTGGCTTGGATTCGAGCGAAGCTGCCAGAGCCGTGCAGACGGTCCCGACAGCAGCGGCTGCTTGAGGAATTTCAGCTGCGCTTCAATCGGCAAGGACGATAGCGCATATTCGCGCTGCGACTCGTCCCTTGCGCTGCATTGCTCGTTCCGAGGGTCGGTGCTGTAACTGACCTTCTCTCGCCAGCCGGCGAACATACTGAGGATGCCAGCCCGTCAGATCAGTCACTTCGCGGATACGTGATCCAATTGTTGTTTCATCGTTCCTGAGCGATTACATCTCGCCGATCGTTAGACCGGATACTGCCCGAGGTCCGCACCATACAAGAGATGTTAACTGATGAGGTCAACAGCCTCATGACGGTATAGTACATGAGGATTATATCTGGTCAGTATTTCCCAGAGACACATGGCTGCTCAAGAACAGGCTGCAGGTGTGAATCGGCTGGTCGATTGCCCAGCCTAGGCGAAGAGAGTGGACGGCCTTCGCAAGACGCTTGGGGATCTCGACGGTGCAGTTCGCGAAGTCTGAGGCGGTGACCCCGGGAAGGTTACGCAGGGTATCAGCCAATGAAGCAGCCATCGGCTGAACAATTCCGCAAATGGGACGAATCAAGCGACGAAGAGGAGCTATCTTCAGAGTTCGTTGGATGTCGGAGAGATCGCTCGAAGAGTATACCGTTGCGTTACTACCGCAGACAGCGATCCGACATAGCGTCCCCCACAAGGCTTAGGTCCGTATTGACAACAGCTTCAGATCAGTCGGTAGGCCCGAAGGTCCGGCGGAGCGGCTTAGACCGGCTGGCGATATGCCTCATCGCGTTTGCGGTCATCTTCCTGGTGTTCGCTGTATCAAAATTGTTCTTTCACTGGGAAAATCCCCAGTCAGCACCTGCGCCCGGAGCGCCCTTCACCGATTTCCGTTCTGAGAAGCCAGGGGCGGTGCATAAGATCACCGCGAAAGATCTGCCTGCACCTTACGCCACCAGTTCGGCACTCAATTGGCCACGCACTATTGATCGGCCGGAGGGTGCCTGGCCGCAGGCCCCCGCTGGATTCAAAGTCGAATTGTTTGCCACCGGCCTTGATGAGCCGCGCAAAATCACGACCGCTCCCAACGGCGATGTCTTCGTCGCTGAGAGCCATGCTGGCGACATCAAGATATTCCGCGGGATTACCGGCGATGGAAAACCGCAGCAGACTGAGACTTTTGCCGGCGGCTTAAACCAGCCGTATGGCATTGCCTTCTACCCTCCCGGACCAAACCCACAGTATGTCTATATCGGCGATACCGACGCTGTATTGCGCTTTGCCTATCACAACGGAGACTTGAAGGCGGAGAGCAAGCCGGAACATATCGCCGACTTACCGTCGGGGGGCGGCCACCGGACACGCGATATCGTCTTCTCGCAAGACGGCAAGCAGTTGTTTGTTGGGGTTGGCTCCGACTCGAATATTGATGACCCCGATACGCATCCTGGCGAAAAAAACCGCGCCGACATACTCGTTATGAGCCCTGACGGCTCGAACCTGCGCGTGTACGCCTACGGAATCCGCAATGCCGGGGGTGGTCTCGCGATCAACCCCAAGAATGGCGAACTGTGGTGTTCGGTCAACGAGCGCGACGGGCTAGGCGACAACCTTGTCCCCGATTACATCACGCACGTGCAAGATGGTGGCTTTTACGGCTGGCCCTACTACTACATCGGGAGCAATCCGGATCCACGACTGAAGGGCAAACACCCGGAGCTCCGAGAAAGAGTGATTGTGCCAGATGTGTTGCTGCAACCACACAACGCGTCTCTGGCATTGACCTTCTATCAAGGCACGCAGTTTCCCGCGGAATATCAGGGCGACATCTTCTCATCGCAGCACGGGTCCTGGAATAAGAGCGTGCGCACCGGCTACGAAGTAATTCGCGTGCCGCTACACCAAAGCGGGCACGCGAGTGGCGAGTACGAGGATTTCCTCACCGGCTTTGTGCTTCCGAATGGTCGGGTTTGGGGACGCCCCGTGGGTGTGACCGTTGCCGCGGATGGATCATTGCTCGTCACCGACGACGGATCGAATTCGATCTGGCGGGTCAGCTACACGGGCAAGTAGGCTCGTTGCTTCCCCGCCTTCCGGCCCTATAAGTAGGTTCGTTGCATGTTCGCTGGCTCGCTCTAGGTTGATGCACGAGTTCATCACGTAAGCCACTTAACATCAATAAGTTACATCAGGCGTTTTCCGGCATCCGAGCCGTAGGTTCGCTGGAACCGTGCAACAGCCTCAACCGTTCACGAAGAATCAATCAGTTACGCGTACCCCACATTAAGATACTGAAAATCAATTCCGCAAAAGGACCGTTCAAAACACTGACGTCCGAGGATCTTTCGAGCCGCCTTACGCCGCGCTCGGCCGCGCTCCGCCGCACTAATTCATTACTGAAACGCAAATAAAAACTGCACAATAGGTGTAGTTGTCGAGAATTCAGAGAGACCAGATGTCGGTTCATAACCAGCGTGTGCGGTTCGGACGGCACGATTAGGATTGTCGCTGAATTGAGTTCGTCAGAGCGGATTATCTGATCGATCGCGGCCCGTCGGCGCATCATTGCTCGGCGGGGCTCATGAAAATAGGCTGACCAAGAAGGCATGCCGAGACACGCAAGCAGCGCAAACAGGGTACTATCGATATATGACAAAATCGAATATCGTGCCGAAGCCCCGCGCCCTCAAGAGCAAGTCTCCATCAAAGGCATATGTGGTACCAGTTCTGAAGGCGGACGAAGAGGGTATACAGCGGTGTTCCATCTGCAGGAGGCCTTTCTTTCCGAATGTGGAAAAGGTAGCCTTCTCCTTTAAAGCTCACATTGAACAGAATCACGCGGCAGCGTAGACGACCCAGGATTTTAGCGAAACACCAAGCCAGGGAATGGCTAATTGAAAAGCGGTTGTTGCCGCTGGAGTATACTTCTGCCGTGCGTCGGCGCAATCGAGCGCTACTAGAAATGGCCTATGAAGAAATCCGATCACACCAGCCAACCGGTTCGTAGCCGCTGGCTTGATGTTGACGAGGTCCGGCTGGTCAGTGACCTCCGCATCATGCACGCAAAGGTCGATGAGCTTTACCAGATCGTGGCTAACCTCAAGCGGCGTCACAGCGGATCCGACATACATAAGTACGCGGACCAGCCTGTACTCAACGAAGATATCGCCCGTGTGGATGAAATCTATCTATGGTTCGTCACCCTGAAGGACGATCACGGTAGCAGGAAAGCTGTTTAAAAGCGCGGCGAGCCGCAGGTCCCGTCCTACTCTGCTTCTAGGCCAGCCCTTCCAGCGGTATGATCTCCATCGGCGCAGGTAATTCCGGCGGAATCTCTGCCGTCAGCTCCAGTGTCGGATCCGGATGCGAGTCGTCTTCCACCAGCGAAACATAAGCGCCCCAGCGTGCCAGCTGCAGAGCATCGGCTCCCACGAAGTAAAGCAGCAACACCAGCCCCATCAATAGCGCGATCCAGCGGCCATCAATCGTGCCCACCAGATTCAGCGGGGCAACCAAGACCACTGCCATGGTTGCCATCCAGAAGAGCCGGATCGCCAGAAAGACCAGGCCGATCACAAACAGACGCCCACTCTGCCGGTTAGAGAACTCAATTGCCTGTTCCACGGCCTCTCGTGCGTTCACCCCGTTTCGGATGCAGAAGAGCGGTGCGATCCCCAGATACCAGTTCAGTGAGAAGCCAACGACCACAGTAACGCCGACGCCGAAGGAGAGCGCTAGAGCGGCCACCAGCGGGCGTTCGAGGCTCGCCATCGTGGCGCCGTAAATCAGCAGCAAAGCTGCAATCACCAGCGCAATCTGCGCCCACATGGCTCGCAATAGCTGAAGCAGGAAGATCGACCCAAAGTTCCAGGTAGCCGGCTGCGCTTCGTCGTCACTACCTAACATCGTGACCAGGCGACGCAGCGTGGCGGCGCGGCCCACCGCGGAAGCGAATGACCAAAGCAACGTAATACCCAACGTGAGCAGCGCCTGCGCCAGAAGAAAGCGCGACAGGCTACCGCGAAAAATATGCCGCAGAGCCGTCGCCAGCAGTTGCGGCTGCAGCGTTGAGAGGAGGAAGTTGTCGGCCTTGGAAACCTTCAGTCCGTCCAGAAAAATGCCGGCAGAAAACAGGGCCACAGCCAGCATCGAGATGCCAAAGCACCAGCGCCACGTCAGTTCCGCCGCCAGCAGCGCAGGCTCATGCTTAAGCGCTGCAAAGCCGTCACGAAAATGCGACGCGGTGGTAGCTCGGGGCATGGAAAGAGGATATCAGCGCCGGGCTGGGCGGTTTCAACCTAAGCATCGGTCGGGTTCAAATTTTTCTTGAGGTTCGAATTCCCGCGCACATCTTCCGCCGACCCGGCGGCGCGATAAATTAACTCGTTCGAAGGCAGAGTGGGATCCAGCAGACGGCGCGCCTGTTCCACTCCGGTGACAGGCAATTTCGTTGCATCGAGCAATCCGATCTGCACGAGCAAAGATGCCTGGTCCCAGTAAATGCGCTCGAACGCGACTTTTCCAGCGCTGAACCCGACGACCACGACCGTCGGCAGTTCGACCTTCCTGCCGGTTGGCTTAACGCCCGGAAGCAGTGCGGGCACCTCGACATCGTGGGTGAAACTCATGATCAGTTCGTCGATAAGCTGGTCCCGGCCGATGGTTCGTGAAACTCGATGGATGCTGGTGTCTGGGGGCCAGTGTCCGACAAAGTACTTGGTATAAAACGCGCGCACCGCCTCCCGTCCGGCACCTCCGGTCAGAACCGGCACATGGGTAAGGACGGGCGTTTCGGTCATCGTCGCCATGGTGGCATCCACGTCAAGTGTGGCGAATTCGGCGGCTACGTGCGCGTCGAAGACGGCGCCGAGATCCGCTTCAGGCTGTAGTTTGGAGTCCACGTTTCACCTCACGGGTTGATCGTCATAACTGTAGCTCAAGCCTTCACGCTAATGCCTTGTATCAGGGGACATCTTCAGTCGTGCCCTGATACAAATCCTGTAGATGAGCCCAAGAAAACGAATCCCGAGCAGGCTAGAACCCGCTCGGGACGAAAGAGATCAGTTGTAACGACGCAGCTGAAGCTGCGTCCCTTCGAAACAGTCCTATGCGATCGCCGGATCGATCTTCTCGGTGTCGACCTCGAGCTCCGCGAAAGCTTTCTGCGCGCGCTGGGCGTCGAACTTGCCGTCACGCGCCAGCCGTGACAATGCTGCCGCGGCAATCGATTCGGCATTGACCTCGAAGTGCTGCCGCAAGTACTGACGATTGTCGCTGCGGCCAAAACCATCGGTGCCCAGCGAGCACAGGCGGTTCAGCAGCCATGGCGCCAGCTGGTCAGGCACAGCTTTCATGTAGTCGGTAGCGGCGATGATAGGACCGTCGGTTCCTTCGATCGCTTTAAGAATGTGCGGCTGCTTTTGCGGCTCGGCCGGATGCAGGCGGTTCCAGCGCTCGATCGCCAAACCGTCGCGACGCAGCTCGTTATAGCTGGTCACGCTCCAGACGTCAGCCGCGATACCGTACTTCTCAGCCAGAATGCCTTGTGCGCGCAGCGCTTCGTTCAGGATTGGGCCGCTGCCGAAGAGTTGCGCGACCGCTTTGCCGTTTGCGGCAGGACGAACCTTGTAGATGCCGCGAAGAATGCCTTCTTCCACACCGGCCGGCATTTCCGGCATCGCCCAGTCTTCGTTGTAGAGCGTGATGTAGTAAAAGCGGTCTTCGCCTTTCTGATACATGCGCCGCATGCCGTCCTGCACGATGACGGCAATCTCATAGACATACGCCGGATCGTAGCTGTGGCAGGTCGGAATGGTGCTGGACAGCACGAGGCTGTGGCCGTCCTGATGCTGCAGACCTTCGCCGGCAAGCGTCGTACGTCCGGCGGTGCCGCCCATCAGGAAGCCCTTGCCGCGCGCGTCGGCAAACGCCCACACCATGTCGCCGATTCGCTGAAATCCGAACATGGAGTAGTAGGTAAAGAACGGGATCATCGGCACTTTGTAGTTGAAGTACGCGGTGCCGGCAGCGGTGAACGAAGCCATCGAGCCGGCTTCCGTGATGCCCTCTTCCAGAATCTGGCCGTTTTTCTCCTCACGGTAATAGAGCAACATGTCCTGGTCGTGCGGCTTGTAGAGCTGACCCTGGCTGGCGTAGATGCCGACCTGCCGGATGATCGATTCCATGCCGAACGTGCGGCCTTCGTCAGGAATGATGGGCACGATATGCTTGCCGATCTGCGGATCCTTCAGCAACTGCCGCAACATACTCACATAGCCCATCGTCGTCGAGACGGCGCGTCCTTTCGAGCCCGCCAGCGAGTCCGAAAACTCACCCAAGTCGGGTGTCGTCGTCGTCGCGTTCGGAACTTCGCGGTCGGGCATGAAGCCGCCGAGTTCCTTACGGCGCTCACGCATGTAGACGATCTCGGGGCTGTCGTCGGCCGGGCGATACAGCCAGCCCTGGCTCGCGGCGTCTTCGGGAATGGGAATTTCAAAGCGCGTGCGGAAAGCAATCAGCGCCTGGTCCGCGAGTTTCTTTTCCTGATGCGTTGCATTGCGCGCTTCCGCCGAGCCCAGGCCGTAGCCCTTGACCGTATGCGCCAGGATGACCGTCGGCGTGCCTTGGTTCTCCAGCGCGCGTTTGTAGGCGTTGTAAACCTTCTGTGGATCGTGGCCTCCGCGGCTTAGACGATGCAGCTCATCGTCGCTCATGTCGGAGACCATCTCCAGCAGCTCGGGATACTTGCCGAAGAACTCGCGGCGAATGTATTCGCCGCCCTTGGCTTTGTAGCTCTGGAATTCGCCGTCAACGGCTTCGTCCATGCGCTTCAGCAGAATGCCTGACTTGTCGCGGGCGAAGAGCTTGTCCCAATCGGAGCCCCACACCAGCTTGATCACATTCCAGCCGGCGCCCCGGAAGGCAGCTTCGAGTTCCTGAATGATCTTGCCGTTGCCGCGCACCGGGCCATCCAGCCGCTGCAGGTTGCAGTTGATGACGAAGATCAGGTTGTTCAGCTTCTCGCGAGCGGCGAGTGTCAAGGAGCCCATGGACTCCGGCTCATCCGTCTCACCGTCGCCTACAAACGCCCATACCTTGCGCTCGGTCACCGGAATGATGCCGCGATTTTCCAGGTAACGCATGAAGCGCGCCTGGTAGATGGCGTTCAATGGACCGAGGCCCATCGAGACTGTGGGGAAACGCCAGAAGTCAGGCAGCAGCCAGGGATGCGGGTACGACGGCAGTCCGGGTTCGCCGCGGAGTTCGTGACGGAAATTCTTGACCTGCGCTTCCGACAGGCGGCCTTCAAGATACGCGCGCGCGTAGACGCCGGGAGACGAGTGGCCCTGGAAGTAGATGAAGTCCCCGGGCTGGTCGCCGTAGCGGGCACGGAAGAAATGATTGAAGCCGACTTCCAGCAGTGTCGCCAGGGACGAGTACGTCGAAATGTGGCCGCCGATGCCGGGATCTTTTTTGTTCTGGCGATGAACCATCGCCATGGCGTTCCAGCGCACCAGACTCTTGATGCGGCGCTCCAAATGACGATCCCCCGGATACGGAACTTCTTCCTCCACCGGAATGGTATTGGTGTAGGGCGTGTTGAACTGCACCGGAACCACTACACCGGACTCGCGAGCGCGCTGAATGATCGCATCCAGAAGTTCGCATCCGCGGTTCGTTCCTTCGCCTTCTACGACCTGATCGAAAGCTTCCAACCATTCCGCAACTTCTTCTTCGGAATCCATTTCCGGGTTTGACGGAAACTCCAGTACTTGATGAATCTCTTTGGTGGCCACTATTCCCTCGACATCCTCGTACAAAATCCTATGAATGTAAGTCGCGCGCCGTTCTTAGAGTTGCGACGCAAATCAGAATTCCGGCGCTAGTGTTGGCGTTACTGTTATTGATGCCTGCCGATGCGGATAGCTTCTTCTTTCCATCCGGCCATAAATTCAATCTATTCGTGTTGTTCCGCTTGGCAATCAGGCCCACGTCAAGCGAAGGATTTCCATCTGCGCAAACATCGGTATGGAGAGCAAAAGACAACGGGAAACCACAGCCATCGCGGCAGGGAGTAAAACTGATTGCGTTGGCGGACAGGTGTGTAATGAATCAATTTTAGCAGAGGCGGCGGGCTTGGAAGGGACGACAGCGGTATCGAGCCGTGACGAAGAACGGGCTAAATTTCGTAACAAGGTCGTAACAAGGAACAGAGAAAAAGAAAACGCGCAGGCATTGCTGCGCGTTTCAAGAAAATCACCAAAGTACGGCTTGGTTCGGACCGAGTACCCGAAAACCAGCGTTTCAACATCTGCGACGAATGAGACGGAAAGGGCCTCGTTATCCCTGGTTCATTCGCTCCCACACTGCCATACCCGCAATCACCAGGATCAGGACCGCGGATGCAGCACCCAGGATGCGAACCCAAGGCGTTACCTTCTTCATGCGAACTTGCAATGCTTCTTGCTCCTCGCGCATGTTCTTGCTGGAATCGTCCAGGAACAGCTGATCGTCTTCGTGCATGCTGAGTGTGCTGCGGTAGATGAGCAGGAGAACCAGCAATACCGTCAGAACACCCCAGACAATGAGCAACGTCGTCAGACTAAACATTAGCCACCTCGGTTCAGGATGAACCAGTCCCTGCCCGATGGATATGGCCTTACCCACCAGGTTGGGGCCTCACGGCAACATATTATGACCCTCACAGGCGGGGGTGGCAACAAGATTCCCCGCCCTAAAGAACAGTGGCGACGCGAGTTGCTGAATCGTCCGAAACCCCGGTTCACAACCTGCGACCGCGGGCGGGCTCTTGGCATCCAAGTAACAGGCGGTGCTGCGCGCTTAGCCTTTTTGGGCCTGCGGCGCGGAGCCGTTTTGCTATAATCGCCGCTAGTATTTGGAGGAGAATGCATGGCAACTACAACCACTACACCCACTACCAACGCCCCGGCGATCACCGATGCGAAGCCCGTTAACTTCACCAGCAGTGCGATTTCGAAAGTGAAGGAAATTATGGCCCAGCAGAATCCGGTTCCGGCGGGACTGCGTGTCGGCGTGGTAGGCGGAGGCTGCTCTGGCTTCTCCTACTCCATGTCGTTTGAGAATGGCGCCGGCATGATGGACAAGACTTTCGATTTCGAAGGCTTGAAGGTTTTCGTCGATGCGACCTCGCTGATGTATCTGAAGGGCGTGAATGTCGACTACATCGAGACGCTGGAAGGCGCCGGCTTCAAGTTCGACAATCCGAACGTGAAGAGCACCTGCGGTTGCGGCTCGTCGTTCAACGTGTAAGCGCAGCTTAAAGATTTAGCGAAAGTTCAAGGCCCTGTCTGGAATGCGGACAGGGCCTTGTTGTTTGAGATTACTGGCAACGTTTTCACAACCTCAGGTATCCGAGCTGCCACGCCACACGCCGCGCTATTTCGGTTGAACGTGCAACACTACTGGCGCCGTCCTTACGGGGTTATCTCGAAGACAGTGCCGCAGCCGAGAAAGCAGTTTGGATTGCCGCCACGAAGCGTGGTCCCGTAAAGATTCCCATCGCCGTCGAGGATCAGCGCACCCGAAGGATTTGCTCCGTCGTTACCATCGGTGAAGTCGTAAAGGTCGGTGTAGGTCCAGCTGCCATTGGAATGTGTCAGCTTAAAGACATTGCCGTAGTGATACAGGCCATTCGCATAGCTCGCACCATAGAGATTGCCCGCCGAGTCCATAACCAGGGTCCCCCACGGTCCGGAGCATCCATAGGTGCCGACCGCAATAAAGCAGTTACCCTCCTGCGAGTAACCGTTAGGCAAGGCGTAAATCGTATGGTAGGTCCAGCTTCCGCCTGAGGGCGACAACTCAAACACCGTTCCCCCGCTATTGGGCCCATCCGTGGACGACACGCCATAAAGGTTTCCCACCTGGTCGGCGACTAGCCCGGCGATGGGAAATTTCCCATCCTCGCCATCGGTGAATTGGTAGATGATATTTGCGTTCCAGCCGAGGTTGGTGGGGACCAACTGAAAAACCGTCCCACAGCCGTTAATGACTTCGAAACCGCAACTCGGGGCAGACTGTGGGCCAAGCTCCGACGTGCTGTAAAGGTTGCCGGCCGAGTCGAAAGTGAGTGCATTCAGCGGGAGGACGGGACTGTTCGTTCCTGGTGCGTCGGTAGTGACGAAGGTTCTTCCTACCGCCCAGCTTCCACCGGAGGGCACAAACTGAGCTATTTCTCCAGGGTTAAGGTAGGAATCCCAGTTCGTGCCGTAAAGATTGCCGGCCTGATCGAAGATCAATTGGCCTTGGCTGGGACCGGAGCCGCCGCCCTGGTTGGTCCCTGGGAAGGCCCAAATTATCGTCTCCGTCCAACCGCACAGCGCCGTTTTGCAAGCAGTAGCGGGAGGCTTGAGATTGAACACGGTTCCACAGCCGTTATCATGAACACCGCTGCCTATGAAGTGACAGAGATGGCTACCGTTGTAGTGTCCGTCCCACGTCGTGCCATACAAGCTGCCGTCGCGCCCAATGATGACGGGAGCTAGCGGAAAATTTCCATCCACTGTGCCTCCACGAAATTCGTACAGGGTGCTGAATGTCCAGTTGGTACCAGATCGGCGTAGCCGAAACACGATGCCGCACCCTTCAGCAGGGCTATCAAACAAGTTAAAGCAGGCGGTTCCGGCGTAACCGCCCTGGGCGGTCGTTCCGTAGAAGTTTTCTCCGCCGTCCCAGGTGAGCCCAGCGTAAGAGCTTGCCCCATCTATTCCGCCCGTGAAGCTGTGCAGTACGGCGAAGGTCTGCGCGTGTGCGCTGAATGGCGCGGCGAACGCCAGTACGATAGTTACCGCTAGAGCATGTCCCCAGCAGTTCCGCGAAAAATGTTTGGCTGTCATCCAATTACTCCTTTCCCGGGTTCCAGATGACGTGGTTCACGGTGCATCGTGGCCGGGTAAGATGTCGACCCAAAGAAGAGGGGCCCAAGGGCACAAGCCGGGCGCCGCAAATGCTGTCCTAGCGCGGCAATTTCATGGCTTGCACTCTACACCCGGGTAATTGATGGAGTCCAGAAAAACGCATGCGTTAAAGAGCCAATAGCGCCAAGAATCCATTACCCCGCAGTCTGCAGTTCGCGTCCCAGCGCGAACCCCTTGCGAGTTATCAGCACACACGTAATCCATAGGATCACGCTCATCGTGGCCGACAGGGTGCTGATGCGAATCGATACCGGAATCGCGATCGAGGCCAGCGCCGCAACCGTCATGATGGTTCCCACCACGTAATACATGGGGCGACGGAACAGGCGCGCCAAAGGCAGGAAGTGCAGGCCGACGATGGCGGCAATCGCCGAGATGGCGTAGTCGCCGAGATGAAGATTGTTGAGTACGTTGATCGCCAGGAAGATCAGCACGCCTTCGGCAGCAAAGACCAGCCCGAAGATCTTGCCCATGCGCGACTGTTCGCGCTCGTCTTCCGGAGTGAGTGGCGCAGCCTGCTTTGAAGCGCTCAGGCCCTTGCGGAGCAGCCCGGCGGCCGGAATCCAAAGTGAGGCCGCGAACACCGGGACGGCAGCAATCACGACAGACGTCCGAACGTCCATCGACGCCAGTGCCCAGGTCAGCCACAGGCAGCCGAAGAATCCCATGATGATCGCGCCGTAGGCCATTCCGGTCATCGCGCGCGGACGATAATCAAGAACGGGGTTGGAGGGGGTGGTGGTCTCAGGCAGTGCGACGGTAGATGTCATGATTTTCTCCTCACCAGCTACCTCCATGTTGCGAGCAAACGGCAACATGCAGTAGTGGAGTTCGTCACCGGAGGAACCTGACATTTGTCAGGTGGCGCCCGTCCCATAGTCCCGGTTCGGCCGCAACTTCCGGCTGCCGCAGGCGTTACAGAAAACGGGCCGGGCAGCTCTATGACGCATGGCGGCGCCCCTAGTACAATGTAAATTCCTGCTGCATCAGCGATTAGTGACCGGCAGTCCACCTGGGAGTGCGGATGAGGTTTGTGCGTAAAACAGTCTTGTTGGCAATAACCGCTTTTGTCTTACTAGCTGAACTGGGCTGTGGAGATCAGTACCGGCCGGTGGCCAATCCGGTGATCAGTCCCGGAGGACAGCCGCAGTCCACCCACTATGCATGGGTGTTGAACAGCAACCCGGGCGGCGGCGATGGCAGCGTCACCGAAATCGATGTGTCGGGAGATACCAGCCTTACGGTCAACAGCATGGGCGTGGGCTCCATGTTCGAGGCGTTTCCCGGCATCTCCTTGTCTCTCTTTGTTGCTAACAGCGGCGACAATACGGTGAACCAATACCTGCCGACGCTGGCGGGAGCGATCACCACCATCACGCTGCTTCCAGGATCGCACCCGGTCGCCCTCACCTCGGCCACGACCAGCGCGATGTACGTGCTGAACTCCGGCAGCAACTCAGTTTGCCCGTTCACTGGATCGATCAGCACGATTTTGACGGCTACGCTGTCGGTCTCAAACACTGTCTGCGTCGGCCGGAATCCAACCGCCATGGTGCAGTCGCCGACGAATGGCTTTATCTACGTCATCAATCAGGGTGACAACACCATTTCGATGTTTAATCCTGCTGGCCAGACTGTCTCGCTACCCATTACGACGCAACCGCCGGGAACCGTTCCCGTTTCGTTGGCGGTCAACGCGCAAGGCTGGATTTTCGTGGTTACCCAGGACGGCGCAGGCAATCCCGGAACGCTGAACCTCATTGCGGCAGGATTCACAAACATTGCGGGAACGGCGCCCCTCGGAGTGCAGCCCACTTATTCGATTGTCGATCCGAATCGCAACCGTCTGTATGTCACCAACGGCGGAGACAACACGGTCAGCGTTTTCGATGCCTCTTCCGTTACTCAGGGCAGCGATTCGGCGGTTCCGACGTTGGCAACCGTACCCGTTGGTACGGACCCGGTGGGTGTCATACCCCTCCTGGACGGTACCAACTTCTACGTGGCGAATGCCGGATCGAACAACGTAACCGTCGTCAGCCAGAGCAGTTTCACTACACAGGCTACGGTCACGCTGCCCACTGGAGCTAATCCGGTATGGATTGCCGCCGATCCTACTTCGCAGAAGGTGTATGTGGCCGACTCGGGAACGTCGGAGACCACCATCATTCAGACATCCAACAACACCATCACCCAGAATATTCAGGCCCCGGCGCAGGTTTCAGGCTGCACCAGCTCCTGCGCCCTGCAAACGCCGGTCATGATTTTGTCGCAGTGAAGGGATCTCTTAGCTATAAGCTTTTAGCTCTTAGCCTTTAGCTTTTGGCAAACGAAACGGCAGCTCTTTACGGGCTGCCGGTTTTTATTGCGATGGTCGAGGTGGATTCCGAACAAAGCATTCAGCGCCGTGAGTTCCTGCTAAGAGGTAAGAGCTCAAGGCCCGAAGCTAGAAGCTAATCGCTAGCTAAACATAAACTCTTTCGTCCGCAGGTCGCGGATGCTGTCGCGCAGCTTCGCTGCTTTCTCAAACTCGAATCGCTTGGCGGCATCGCGCATGTCGCTCTCCAGCTTTCCAATGTAAGTATCCAGCTCTTCCTGGGAGCGAAACTCCGGCATTCCCTCGACTTCGTTGGTCAGGTCGGCGTAATCGGCCTCGGCGACGGCGACCAGCGACATGTCCAGCGGGCGCACGATGCTTTCCGGCGTGATTCCGTGCTCCTCGTTATAGGCCTGCTGGATGGCACGCCGGCGATAGGTCTCGTCGATCGCCTTCTTCATGGAGTCGGTCATCTTGTCGGCATACAAAATCGCGCGACCCTCGAGATTGCGGGCGCATCGCCCGATGGTCTGGATGAGCGAGCCTGCCGACCGCAGGAAGCCTTCTTTATCGGCATCGAGGATTGCCACCAGCGATACCTCGGGCAGGTCGAGGCCCTCGCGCAGCAGATTGATTCCGATCAGCACATCGAACTCGCCCTTGCGCAGATCGCGCAAGATCTTGATGCGTTCCAGGGTCTCGATTTCGGAATGCATGTAGCGGCAGCGTACCCCGACCTCGCTGTAATACTCCGAAAGATCTTCCGCCATGCGCTTAGTCAGGGTGGTCACCAGCACGCGCTCGTTCTTCTTGGCGCGTTCGCGAATCTCATGCAGCAAGTCGTCGATCTGCCCCTTCACCGGGCGCACTTCGACCTCAGGATCGATCAAGCCAGTAGGCCGGATGATCTGCTCGATCACGTCTCCAGCCGATTTTGTCAGCTCGTACGGCCCCGGCGTCGCCGACACGTAGATCACCTGATTCACGCGGTGCTCGAACTCCTCAAAGGTCAGCGGACGATTGTCCAGCGCGCTGGGCAGGCGGAAGCCGTACTCAATCAGGTTCTGCTTGCGGGAGCGGTCGCCATGCCACATGCCGTGTACTTGCGGAACCGTCTGGTGCGATTCGTCCATGAAGAGCAGGTAGTCGCGCGGCACGTAATCCAGCAGCGTCGGCGGCGGTTCGCCCGGCAGGCGCCCGGTAAAGTGGCGCGAATAGTTCTCGATGCCGTGGCAGTAGCCCATCTCCTTGATCATCTCGAGATCGAAGCGTGTGCGCTGATGGATGCGCTGCGCCTCCACGATGCGGCCCTGCTTTTCGAGTTCGGCCTCCCACCACGCCAGCTCCTCCAGAATTGACGTGACGGCGGCGCTCTTGCGCTCGGGCTTCATCACGTAGTGCGTCTTGGGGTAGATCGGCAGGCGCGCGTGCTTCTGTTTCACGGTGCCGAATAACGGATCGATCTGCGCCAGCGATTCGACTTCGTCGCCCCACAACTCGATGCGATAGGCATTGTCGTCGTAGGTGGGGAAGACTTCAATGATGTCGCCACGTACGCGAAATGTTCCGCGACGGAAATCGCCATCGGTGCGCTCATAGAGAATTTCGACCAGCTTGCGCGTGATCTCGTCGCGCTTGATCTTCTGCCCTTTCTCCAGGAAGAGCAGCATGCCGTAATACGCTTCAGGCGAGCCCAGGCCGTAGATACAGCTGACGGAGGCGACAATGATGCAGTCGCGACGCTCGAACAGCGATTTGGTGGCCGACAGTCGCAGCTTGTCGAGCTCATCATTGACCGTCGCTTCCTTCTCGATGTAAACGTCGCCTGCCGGAATGTAGGCTTCCGGCTGGTAGTAATCGTAGTAAGAAACGAAATACTCGACCGCGTTGTGCGGGAAGAACGACTTGAACTCGTGATAGAGCTGCGCCGCCAGTGTTTTGTTGTGAGCCATGATCAGGGCCGGACGATTCAAGTTCTCGATGACCTTAGCCATCGAAAACGTCTTGCCTGAGCCGGTAACGCCCAGCAGCACCTGATGCTTGTCGCCGTCGGCGATGCCGCGCGTCATTGCCTGGATGGCGCTGCCTTGATCGCCTTGCGGTTTGTATGGACTAACGAGTCGGAATTCCATGGAAGACTTCGATCTGCCCAGGGTCGCTGAAACGTTGAGAGGCCTCACAGGAGACAATTTCGACGACTGGGTATCTCTCTATTATACGACGCTGCGATGCCCGCGAAATCAGCCTGCATAACCGCATCAGCGGCTACTCTCTTGCCTTGGAGATATGCAAGAGAAACGGCGCGTCACGGAAAGCGAAAGGCGAGAAGCGAATAGCGGCCTTCCCACGAGAGCTTCGTCTGATGGAGAGCGTAGCGATTCGTGAAAACGCGCATACTCATTTATCCTGTTAGTTCTGGCCAACTCAAGAAAGTTGCTCTCCCGTTCGCTTGCGAACGCATTCCTAAATTCTTATCAGGCAGGTTGTGATGAAAATACTTGTTATTGGAGCGGGCATGATGGGGCGGGCTGCCGCCTACGATATGGCTCGCAGCGAGCGCGTACAACTCGTGACGCTTGCCGACAATGATGAACAGCGGTTGAACTCTGCAGTCAAGCAGGTGAATCAGTTGGCCGGCGGCGATAAAGTGCGCGCGGTGCGGCTCGATGCTGGCGATGCTGGCGCGGCACTGGACGTAATGCGCGGTCACGATGGCGTTCTCTCTGCCGTTCCTTACTTTTACAACCTGGGACTGGTGAAGTCTGCGATCAGCGTGGGGTGCCACTTCGCCGATCTTGGCGGCAACAATACCGTCGTGCGCCAAGAGCTCGAACTGGAAGAACAGGCAAGAGCGGCCGGCGTGGCGATAGCACCGGATTGCGGCCTTTCGCCGGGCATGGCCTCGATTCTTGCCGGCGAGTTGCTGCGTCGCGCCGGCGGCAAGGCCGATGCACTCAAACTCTATGTCGGCGGCTTGCCGCAGTCCCCAAAACCTCCATTCAACTACCAGTTGGTTTTCTCAGTCGAAGGCCTCATCAACGAATACTGCGAGCCGGCGAAAATCCTGCGTGGCGGCAAGATGGTCACGATTGAACCACTGACAGAAACGGAATCGTTCCACATGGAAGGGTTTCCGGAGCTTGAAGCGTTTCACACCTCCGGCGGCACGTCGACCATGCCAGAGACCTTCCAGGGTAAAGTTGGCGAGTGTTTTGAAAAGACGTTGCGATACCCGGGCCACGTCAGCATGCTGCGCGCCCTGTACGATCTTGGTCTGTTCTCCAGCGAGAAGCGGCGGATCGACGGCGCCATGATTGCGCCACGGCAGGTAATGTCCTCGCTCCTGGTTGAAAAGTTGTCGGGCGATGAGCCTGAACTCACGTTGATGCGCGTGGAAGCGCATCAAGGGGCCGTAACTGCTTCCTTCAGCATGGTCGACTACACCGATCAGGCCACTGGGCTGACCTCGATGATGCGCACCACCGCATGGCCGGCTTCGATCGTGCTGCAAATGCTGATCGATGGGCGAATCAGCAAGCGTGGCGGCATCCGTCAGGAAGTCGACGTTCCGGCGCAGCTCTTCTTGGACGAGATGGCGCACCGGGGCATCACCATCAATTACAGCAGTCAGTCAGAGGAGGAAGGGCGAAATACAGCTCTGACGGCTGCGGCACGGGAGAATTAATTGAACTTCTTGGAGCGGGTGCAACCGCTTGGACTGCTAGTTTTGCGCCTGGTGTTGGGCGCAATCATGATTGCGCATGGATATACCTTGATTTTTGGTGGAATGCAGGGCCACATGGAGACGGTGCGCAGCATTCACTTGCCGGGCTGGATGGCCTACCTCTCCGCGAGTTCCGAGTTCTTCGGTGGCATCCTGCTGGTTGTTGGCTTTCTTACGCGCTGCGCCGCCTTGTTCATCTGCATCACCATGCTGGTCGCCATCTTTGGAGTGCACCTGAAGAACGGTTTCACCGGGCAGGGGAATTATCAGTTCCCGCTGGCACTGGCGGCGATTGCATTCTCCTTGATCTTCTCCGGAGCGGGTCCGATTTCGATCGACGGGCTGCGGGGCAGGGGACGGTAACGAGCTTTGTATCAGGGCACGGCTTCAGCCGTGCCGCCAAGCTGCTACCAAAGGGCAAGGGCTCGAATTCCCGCATATGCGGAAGTTCGAGCCCAAAGTTTTCTTAACGCATAACGGCACGAAGTCGTGCCCTGACAAAAGGCTTGTCGGAACCGCGTCGTTACGAGCCGAAGCGAAGCGCCGCCTCAATAATTCGCCAGCTGCTCCATCGCCTTGAACAGGTCCTCTGCCTGGGGCAGAATCTCGTCTTCCAGCAGCGGCTGATAGGCGACGAACGTGTCCTTCGCAGCCACGCGTTTCACCGGCGCATCCAGGTGATCGAAGAGCTCGTCGGCAATACGCGCCGCAATCTCCGCGCCGTAACCCCAGCTCAGCATGTCCTCATGTGCAACCAGTACGCGGCTGGTCTTGGTTACCGAAGTTGCAATCGCTTCCCAGTCGTAAGGGCTAAGCGTGCGCAAGTCGATCAGTTCGACGCTTACTCCGTGCTCACGTTCCAGTCGCTGTGCGGCCTGCAAGGCGCGAGGCACCACGGCTCCATAGGTCACGACGGTTAGGTCGTGGCCGGGACGCACGATCTTCGCCTTGCCAAACGGAACCATGTAGTCCGGCCCAGGATAAGGTGCGCGGCCGAACGTTTCGCGGTAGAGACGTTTGTGCTCCAGGAACAGCACGGGATCGTCGCAGCGAATCGCCGTACGCAACAATCCATTCGCATCAAGGGCATTCGATGGGAAGACAACCCGCATGCCCGGCGTATGGGTGAAGATGCTCTCGCCGCACTGCGAGTGGTAAATCGAGCCGCCGGTCAAATACCCACCAATAGCGACTCGCACTACCGCCGGAGAAGAGAAGTTATTGTTCGAGCGCCAGCGCATAAGCGGCAACTCGTTACGCAGTTGCTGCATGGCAGGCCAGATGTAGTCGAAGAATTGAATCTCGACTACCGGCTTCAGACCACGCGTGGCCATGCCGACGGCGCGGCCTACGATGTTCGCCTCCGCCAGCGGAGAGTTGAACACTCGCTCGGAGCCGTAGTCGCACTGCAATCCCGCGGTCAGCTTGAAGACGCCGCCTTTACCTTTGACCTGTTTGGCCTTCAGGTATTCTTCACGGCTGCAATCGGCCACGTCTTCACCGAACATGACCATGCGCGGATCGCGCTTCATCTCGTCTTTCAGACATGCATTGATCAGGTCCGCCATCGTCTTGTCCGTGGCTTTTTCCGACGGAGCAGGATGTACGGCCTCGGTCTGAAAGGCTGTCGACGACGGGTCCAGATCAGGGGAATATACAAACTCTATGTAGGAGCCCGGAGCCGGCAAAGTCGCTGCAACTGCCCGATCGCTGGCATCCTGGATCTCGGCTTCGACTTCCTTCTCTAAGTTATCGACGCCTTTCTCGTCGAGAATGCCTTCGCGCACCAGGAACAGCTGGAAGCGCGTGATGGGGTCGCGTTCAACCTCCTGCTGCCGCTCGGAGTCCGGACGGTAAAGCTTCTCGTCGTCGGAAAGCGAGTGCGAGTAGGGACGAATTACATGTCCGTGCACGAATGCCGGACCTTTGCCCGACCGCATGTGCTCCATTGCCTTCTTGAAAGCCGCATAGCACACCAGGGGATCGGTGCCATCGATCTCGGCGAAATGGAAGTTGGGGAAACCCTGGACCAGCTTGCTGATGTTGCCGCCCGCGGTCCCGACTTCCACCGGAACGGAGATGGCATACTCGTTGTCCTCGACGACGAACAGCACCGGCAGCTTAAGGTTCGAGGCAGAATTTAACGCCTCCCAGAATTCGCCCTCGCTGGTGGTGCCGTCGCCGCACGAAACGTAGGTCACCTCATCGCCTTGGAAAGCGACGTCTTTGAATTGACGATAATCGCCGTCAGCTTTCTCGGCAGCTTGCGGGTTGCGGCTGAAATAGCGGCCGGCCTCGGCGCAGCCCACTGCCTGCAGGAACTGGGTGCCGGTGGGTGAGGACTGGCTGACGATGTTCAGTTTCTTGTGTCCCCAATGCGACGGCATCTGGCGGCCGCCGGAGTTCGGATCGTCGGCCGCGCCCACGGCTTCCAGCAACTGCTCGTAGGGCGTCATGCCCAGCGCGAGACATAGCGCACGGTCGCGATAGTAAGGATAGAACCAGTCATAGCTTGGCCGCATTGCCATTCCGGCAGCAACCAGCAGCGCTTCGTGTCCGGCGCCCGAAATCTGGAAGAAAATCTTCTGCTGGCGTTTCAGCAGGATCTCGCGGTCGTCCAGTTTGCGCGACAGGTACATCAGCCGGTAAATCTCGATCAGCTGCTCCGGCGAAAGGCCTTCATATTTGCCAGCTGCTTCGGTCGCAATGTCAGCCTTGGGCTGTGCTTTTGTGGTTGCCATCCGTTACCTCAGAAATAAAATGCGATACCCGATTCGGGTTAAAAAGACGTGAATCCATTGTAAATGCTCAGCGCGTCATCTTCCGGTCCGATACTGCTGCTGAAGCGGACTTCAAGCACGAGTAAACGGCCTAGACGCTGCCTGAAGGCCGACTCTACCGAAAACCTCAGGGTGCCTTGAGTCGCTATACTGGGAGCCGAACGCAATGATACGCATTTCTCGTCCCATTCCGGCCAGGAAAATCAAGCTCGTCCTATTCGATTTGGATGGAACTCTAATCGATTCAGAACGCGACCTGGCGGCCGCCGTCAACGCCATGCTCGTAAACTATGGCCGCAAAGAGCTTCCCATCGATGTCATCGGCACCTACATCGGCGATGGAGCACCCATGCTGATCCGCCGCGCGCTGGGTGACCCCGCCGATCGCGAGTTCCTGCAGGAAGCGCTGAATTATTTTCTGCTTTACTATCGCGAGCACAAACTCGATACGACATGCCTCTATGACGGTATTCGGGAAGCCCTCCAGCAGATCGGTGGAAACGATGGAGCCCGCCGCCAGATGGCTGTCCTGACCAACAAGCCGGTACGCGTGTCGCGCAATATCCTTGCCGGGCTGGGCATGGACGGCGCGTTCTTTCAGGTGTACGGAGGCAACAGCTTCGATACCAAGAAGCCGGATCCACTGGGCGCCAACACCCTGATCAGCGAAGCTGGGGTCACGGCGGAGGAAACCGTGATGGTCGGCGACTCGCAGGTCGATGTGCTGACGGCGCGCAATGCCGGCATGTGGAGCATCGGCGTCACGTATGGCTTCGCGCCCCGAACGCTGGAGCAGGTTGTCCCAGACGTGCTGGTGGATACGCCGGCGGAGCTCGCGACCACGCTGAGCGTGCCGGGCGAGGTCAGCGAGTGAAGACTGAAGACGGCGTGTCCGACCATTGACGCGTCAGAACATTCGCATACACTGATTCCTTATGCCCGCGACCGAGCGACGAGCGGTAGTGGTCGGAGCTGGCCCCAACGGGCTTGCCGCTGCGATTGTGCTGGCGCAGGCGGGCATGCGCGTTGAAGTGTTTGAAGCCGAGCCTCAGCCAGGCGGTGGCGCCCGTACCCTGCCTCTGACACTTCCAGGCTTTCTGCATGACTTCGGATCAGCCGTGCATCCCATGGCGCTCGCCTCGCCGTTCTTCTCAACGCTTCCGCTGAGTGATTATGGGTTGGAATGGATTCAGCCCTCAGCGCCCGTCGCCCATCCGCTGGACGATGGCACAGCCGTAATCCTGGAGCGCGATCTCGATGAGGCCGAAGCCGCATTTGGGGAGGATGGCAAACGATGGCGCAGAGCGTTTGGCCCTTTCGCTGAACGATGGACACAGCTGGCGCCAGAGGTCTTGCGCCCGGTATCGCTGTTTCCCCGTCATCCCTTTCTAATGGCTCGGCTCGGGCTGATGGGGTTTCCGTCAGCGAGTGCTTTTGCACATTTCTGGTTCCGCAGTCCGCGAACAAAAGCGCTGTTTGCCGGGCTGGCTGCTCATTCATTACTCGCACTAGACGAGCCTCTGACGGCCGCCTTCGGGATCATGTTTGCCGCCACGGCTCACGCCGTGGGATGGCCGATTCCCAAGGGTGGCGCGAAGTCCATTACTGACGCGTTGTGCGGGCATTTGGCTAAGCTTGGGCGGAGAGGTCGTAGTATCGTCGCGGGTTGAGAACCTTCAGCAACTCGGAACGTTTGACGTCGCCGTATTCGATGTAACGCCGAAGCAACTGGTGCGAATCGCGGGCGAGCGCCTGTCGTCGGGCTATCGCCGAAAGCTTGAGGACTATCGCTACGGTCCGGGAGTGTTCAAGGTTGACTTCGCCCTATCGAACCCGATTCCGTGGAAGGCGCGAGAATGTCTACGCTCCGCCACGGTACATATCGGCGGAACGCTGGAGGAGATCGCCTTCTCCGAAGACGCCATGCGCCATGGGCGCGAAGCGGAGCGTCCGTTTGTTTTGCTGGCGCAGCCTACATTGTTCGATCCGTCCCGGGCTCCGGCAGGCAAACACGTTGCCTGGGCGTATTGTCACGTGCCCAATGGGTCGCAGGTCGATATGCTGCCACGCATCGAAGCGCAAATCGAGCGATTTGCTCCGGGCTTCCGCGACTGCATTTTGGAGCGACGAGTATTTTCTCCGGCATCGCTGGAATCGATGGACGCCAATTTGATCGGCGGAGACATTGGCGGCGGCTTGATGAGCCTGCCCCAGTTTTTATTCCGCCCGACGCGGCACTTTTACGCGACTTCCGCCCGCGATATCTTTATTTGCTCATCCTCCACCCCGCCGGGGGGAGGAGTACACGGCATGTGCGGCTACAACGCCGCCCAACTCGCATTGAAACGCCTGTGACCAATGCTCCCGATCTCGGTGCACGCGCCAAACTCGCCGTTGCACTATCGCTGACCGTGGTTGGCGGGTTTGTCGATGCGGTTGGCTATATTGCCTTGTTCGAGGTATTTACCTCAAACATGAGCGGCAACAGCGTGCACGTGGGCATGTACCTGGGCCAGCACGACTGGATGAACCTGCTGCGTCCGCTTTGCGCGATTGTGTCTTACGTTGTGGGAATGGCCCTGACGCGAATTGCGGTGGGGATAGCCGGGCGCGTAGGAATGCGGCGGATCGCATCGTTTACGCTGGCGGTGGAAGCGTTGCTGCTGGCCCTGTTTGCTCACGCGACCCCTGCCATGCACCTCGGGCAGATCGTTGACCAGCAATCTCCTGCTTACTTCGCGCTGGTTGCCCTGCTTGCATTTGCCATGGGAGTTCAGACAGCGACGCTGACGCACATCGGGGCGCTAACCATTTACACGACCTTCGTTACCGGTACTCTCACGAAGATGACCGAATCTTTCACCCGGGTGCTGTTCTGGGCTTACGATCACCTGCGCCAGCTTGGCATGTCTCACATTGTCAGACACGCCGTTGGCCAGCCTGATGTGCGCGAAGGCGCAATGCTGGCGTCTACCTGGACTTGCTACGTGCTTGGCGCCGCCATCGGAACTGCATTGAAGATGCGATGGGAATTGCGGGCCCTGTACCTTCCCGTGGCAGTGCTCCTCACATTCGTGTTGCTCGACCAGATTCGGCCCATCGATGTGGAAGAAGAACGGCATCAAACTGGACAGAAGCGGGCCTAGTGAGCGCAGCCATATCATTGACATGTCCGTGGCCCGTCGTCAGATCTCAAATTCATTGCAGAGTTGCTGAACCGTGCAACCGTAGCGTTTACAAAATGTTCATGTAATCTAACGGCCATGCTTCTTTCATAAACATTTCACTGGCGATTCACCCACGGTCCCAGCCGCGCCGCTACAGTCCTCTTGTTACTACAACAGGAGGCAGATCGATGAAGTTCCTGCTCACATCCCTGCTGGCACTGGCTGTGGCTACAGCACCCCTGGATCTTTCAGCCGCAGCCGCGCCGTCCAAGAAATCAATTAACCAGCACAACATTATCCAGCGCGTATTGCTGGTCAGCGTCGATGGAATGCATTCGGTGGATTTTGTGAACTGTGCCAAGGGCGTCCCCGGAGTAAACGGCGGAGCACCTTACTGTCCCAACCTGGCCGCTTTGGGCGCCACCGGAACGACGTATCTGAACGCTTCCACCTCCAAGCCCTCTGACTCCTTTCCGGGGCTGATGGCTCTTGTTAGCGGTGGCTCTCCCCGCAGCGTCGGCGCTTTCTATGACGTCGCCTATGATCGCTCGCTGGCGCCGCCCAAGGTGACGACCGGCAACGGCGTTGCCGGTGGGCCTTGCGGCCTGTCGGCCGGCGCGAACGGCACGACCACCGAGTTTGACGAAGGCATCGACATTGACCAGACGCAGCTGAACGGCGGCGCGCCTTCCGGCGATGGCGGTATCAACTCAATCGATGCCGATCGACTGGAACGCGATCCCAAACAGGGGTGCGCGCCCGTATTTCCGTGGAACTTCGTTCGTACCAACACCATTTTTGGCGTCGTTCACGCTGCCGGCGGATATACAGCTTGGTCCGACAAACATCCCTCATACTCGTCCGTTTCCGGCCCCGGCAACGGTACCAACGTCGATGACTATTACTCACCAGAGATCAACTCGACTGTGGTCGCTCTCCCAGGCGTGGTCACGCCTACCGGAGTGCAGTGCAGTCCGATCCCGGATCCCTCGCAGCTTGGCGCCTGGACCAACAGCTTCCAGAACATCCAGTGCTACGACACACTGAAGGTCAACGCCATCCTGAATGAAATCGATGGCAAGACGCACAACGGGCAGGGAAGCGCGCCCGTTCCGACTTTGTTTGGCATGAACTTTCAGGCGGTAAGCGTGGGCGAGAAGTTGATCGAGCAGAACGTGGGCACGGGCGGCTACGCCGACGCCGCCGGCACGCCGACAACTTTTCTTCTGAACGAAATCGAATTCGTCGATGCCGCTTTTGGGGAGTGGATCAACGAACTTCGCAGCAAGGGCCTCCTGGATTCGACGCTCATCATCGTGACCGCAAAACACGGGCAATCGCCGATTGATCCCAACCGCTTCTTCCCCATTCCCGGGCCGAACCACAATAACGGGACGTCGCCGGCTAACCTGATTGCGTCGCTGCTGCCCTTCTCGGAGTCGCCGTTGAATCAGAGCGGCATCGGTCCGACGGAAGACGACATCTCTCTGCTGTGGTTGTCGTCGTCGACGCAGACCTTGAATGCCGTGTCTATTCTTCAGCAGAATGCGGCACAGGCCGGCATCGGCGAGATGTTCTACGGACCGTCGATCACGACAATGTTCAACGCACCGGGACTGCCCCCCACGGGCGATCCGCGCTCCCCGGATATCGTGATCACTCCGAATTTCGGTGTGGTGTACACCGGCAGCAGCGCTAAGCTCTCCGAGCACGGCGGTTTCTCGCACGACGATACCAACGTGATCATGGTGCTTTCCAACCCCAGCTTCACTCCCAGCACGGTCAATACTCCGGTTGAGACCATGCAGGTTGCGCCCACCGTTCTCCGGGCGCTGGGTCTAGAACCCTCGCAGCTGCAGTCGGTGCAGATGGAGGGGACACCCGTCCTGCCGGCGACGCAGTTCTAGCATTCACAACGAGGTTGTCAGAAGAAAGCGGCGTCCCAGAGCAACGGGACGCCGTTTTCGGTTTGTGCCGAGCCATGCTTCCGCCTGTTATAGTGTTGCGGCGAAGCAAGGCCGCTGCCTCGGGAGGCATGAATGTCGTCCTCAGCACCGCCGTCGCCGGAAAACCGCCAGCTTACCGTCCTTTGCCTGGCCAGCTATTACAAAGGCACGGACTTCATCCGCGAATGTCATCGCCAGGGATGCCGAACCCTGCTGCTCACTTCCCACAGCATCAAGGACGAGAACTGGCCGCGCGAAAGCATAGACGAAACTTTCTACATGCCCGACATTCAGAAGGAGTGGAAGCTGGAGGATGCGCTGCTGGGCGTCAGCTTCATGGCGCGCAACGAGACCATTGACCGCATCGTGGCTCTCGACGACTTTGATGTGGAGACCGCTGCGACACTGCGCGAGCATCTGCGCGTGCCCGGCATGGGCGACAGCACGGCGCGCTACTTCCGCGACAAGCTGGCCATGCGAACCAAGGCGCGCGATGAAGGCCTGCTGGTTCCGGAGTTCATTCATGTGCTGAATTACGGGCGTCTGCGTGAGTTCATGCAGCGCGTGCCGCCGCCATGGGTGTTAAAACCGCGGTCGCTGGCCGGCTCCATGGGCATCAAGAAAATCCGCAATGCCGACGAATTCTGGGCGGCGTTGGAGTTGCTCGGCGATAAACAATCGTTCTACCTGCTGGAACAATACATACCCGGAGACATCTTCCACGTCGACGCAATCTTCTACGAGCGCGAGCTGTTGTTCTCCATTGCCAGCCGCTATGGGCGCCCGCCCATGGATGTTTCGTATGAGGGTGACATCTTCAGCACCAGTACGTTGCCGCTCGGCTCGAAAGAAGCACAGCCTTTGATCGAAATGAACCGGACAACCATGAAGGCGTTCGGACTGGTTCGCGGCGTCTCGCACAGCGAGTTCATTCGGGGACGCGAGGACGGCAAGCTGTACTTCCTGGAGACCTCAGCTCGCGTCGGCGGAGCGCACATTGTCGACCTGATCAAGGCGGCCACCGGCATCAACATGTGGGAAGAGTGGGCGAAGGTCGAGATCGCAGGCGGCAAAGCGCGGTACGAGCCTCCAACGCCGGCTAAAGACGCGGCCGGGCTGCTGGTGTCGTTAGCCAAACAAGAGACGCCAGATACGGCGGCTTATAACGACCCGGAAATTGTCTGGCGGATGAGCGGAAAGAAGCACCACGTCGGATTGATCGTGAAGTCGCCGGATCCGGCACGGGTGCAGGAGCTAATACAGAATTATGTTGGGCGCATGCGACAGGATTTCCTGGCCTGGCAGCCGCCGCTGGACCGGCCGAACTTCTGAAGGCGGTCGTCAGTGGCCAGTAGCAGTTATCTCCAGGAAAATTACTCACCTTCATTTAGCAGCTTCGACAGCGTGGGCTTGTGCTTGCCAGACTTCGCCTTCCGCTTCTTGTCCGCAGGCACGGCGCGCGTGGGAGGCGGTGTGCCAATGGCTTCACGGGCGGCCGCCTTCACCGCAGACGCGGCGCTGAATGGCTTCGGCTTGCGGGGTTTGGAAGGCATCTTTACTAATCCACTGACATTCTAGAACACCCGACGATTACAATTGATTTTGCTCGCATCCGAGTACGAGCTCGGTTTTGCGTGAAGCAAGCGACCGCCTCAGCCTTGGCATTCGCCGCCGCACTCCACTCCAGGATCGTCGTGGAAACCGCAAGGGAGGGCCCATGATCCGCCAAGATATCCTTCAGCAATTCCCGGAGTTGTTTGGAACCAAAAAGGTGAACGGCCGCGAGGTCAACGTGGAAGAGACAATTGCGGCGCTGACCCGCGAGCTGCGTCCGGCCATCGCCGAGGCCCTGAATGCCCGTCGCACGCTGCTCCAGAGCTCCGAGCCGGTGCGCATCAAATACTCCTGGCCGAAGTGGGATGAGTCCTTCGAAGATCCGGTTTCCGGCCAGCCTTGGACATTTCGCCAGATCGTGGAAGGCTTGATCGCCAACTTCCTCGATCGCGAGAGCGAATGGAGCTGGCGTCTCAATGACGAAGTGCCGATCCCTGACGACGTCCATCCCTTGAAAAACCCTGGGCTGGAGCTGACCGGTCCCTGGTATCCGCTGGACATGGCCTTCAATGCGCTCAATAGCGCTGCGCCAATGAATATGCCGGATTTCGAAGATGCCTCGCCCTCGCACTTCCAGACTTACGGCACAGCCGGAAACCAGCCCGTAGCAACCTTTGCGGCCCTGCAAAACGCCAAGGAGATTCTCGAAGGCCGCTGGAACAGCAAGCCGTACGAAGTGGCAAAGAAAACCGGCAAGCGTACCTACAAAATTAATCGCGAGCCGAGGCAGTGGCCTACGCGCCTGATTCGCCCTCCCAGCATCCACGTGCTCTACGAGCACATCACGGTCGACGGCAAGCCCGTCCCCGGTCTGATTGGCGTGGTTGCTCTCTGGGTCCTGAATAACCATGACGCGCTGAAGCGTGCCGGCACAGGCGTTTATTTCTACATTCCAAAGATGCAGACACCGCGCGAAGCTCTCATCGTAGAGAAATTGCTGGCGCGAATGGAAGGCATGATCGGAGTGCCCGCCGGGACGTTCAAGATCAAGATTCTGTATGAGGAAGGCAATGGTGGCCGCTACCTGCCGGCCATTGCCTGGACATTTCGCCGGCGCCTGCTGGGCACCAATGTAGGCCGCTGGGATTATCTGGGCAGCTTGATTGAGATGTGGAAAGACGACTCGAATGGCGTGTTTCCCGACCCGCAAACTATCGGCATGGCTTCGCCGAACATGATCGCCTACCAGCGTTACAACGCGCTGATGATGCTGATGGCTGGCACGAAGCACGGCGAGCTGACGCAGGGTGCGCCCATTGGTGGGATGGCTGCGGTGATGATGTATCAGCCCAGCGATGTTTATGGCCGGTCGCGGTATAACCCGGTCGCCATGCGGGCGATCGTGGTGGACAAGCTTCGCGAGCGGTTGCTGGGGTTGATGGTTGTGTCCGAGGACGCGAGCTCTGCGGGCCGCGAGATCACGCTCGAGGACGTTCTCGCCGGACGTATCAAAGGAAAACTCTACGACGCGTATCGTCAGAGCTGGGTCGCCAGCCCGGAGCGCGAGTATGTAGCTGCGGGAAATCGACCACTGCAGGCGCACTTAACGGAATTACAGGCGATGCTCGATGCGCCGCGCGAAACTGTGGACGCAAAGGGCAAAGCCGTGCCCACGGTCGGCAGCGGCCTGTCCGAGTCAGAGCAAGAGCTGCTGGAATCACGAGGCCTGCTGAACGGGCAGGGCAAGATCACTCCGCTCGTCATTAGCCCCGCCGCGCTGGACACGCCGGAGAAGCTACTCAGTCAGGAGCTTTGGGACGCCATCTATGGCGTGCCCAAGGGTGACATCACCATCGAGCATATTCAGCATGCGTTCTACATGGCGGCGAACTATGGCTTCCAGATACTAAACGGCAACTTCGCCGCGGCCATCGACGACTACGAACTCAAGCAGCGCTTCATGAACGATCTGGCTACCTACCGCATCGATGTTTCGTGGCTGTGGACGCTGCTTCGCCATCAAGCCGTCATCACCAAGGATGGCTATTTGCAGCGATCCGCGCTGGCGGAAGATGGTGTCGTGCTGCTTCCGAGTGCGGAGAAGGTGAAGGCGGGGACAAGGTTCACTCCAGAGCTGTTCCAGAAAGTGTGGGAGTATCACAACGAGTGGACGGCGGAGTTCTTCGCGGAGTTGGACCGGCGCGGCGACCCAGGACGCTTCGACCGGAGCAAAGCGCCGATCATCATGGAGCTCCTACAGCGCCAATTGCTTTCGCCGAAATACATCCAGCACAGCGCGCGAGTGCTGTTCCTGTTAGCAGAGGCCAGCCCCGAGGAGCGCGAGCAAATGTTGGAGGCGATCTTCGACCTTTCGCACGAGGAACTGGTGCAGCGAGTTCAGGCTGGGACGAGTAAGCCCGACTGCTTGGCTGCTCACGATTATGTCTATGACATTCTGCCAGTGGGTTAAGGAGCCGCTCGCCGGCGCGTAGCGACTTAGTCACGTTACTGAGCGAGAACTCTTAGGCCCTGGAAACAATAGTGGCGAGAGATTTAGAAAGGGGCGGAGTTTAACTGCGCCGCAGCCGGTCTCCTTTTTGTTTGTCATCACGAGGAGGCCGTAAGGCCGACGAGGGATCTGCTGTTCCACACGAACGCGGAAAGCATCGCATCACGACTGGTCCGTCTTGCCGCCAGCGTTATCCCATGATTTGCACAGCGCCGCACAGCTTTCCCTACGGTCCGTGCGTGAATTGTGTTTCGCAACGGTTGCAGGCGTCCGCCGGGCAAGCTAGATTCAAATTCAGGAACAAACTGTGACGACGACTCCTGAAACATGTCCGATCTGCCAAGGCACCGGTTGGCATACCGTCGTTCGCGGCAAGGACCGCGAGGCAGTACGCTGCGATTGCCGTGTGCAGGGCCGCGCTCAGCGACTGCTGGAAGCCGCGCACATTCCACCGCGTTACCAGCATTGCGATCTTAGTAACTTCAACTACACTCCCGATTCGAGGCACCAGAGTTTACGAGAGGCTTGGAGGACAGCCAACACATTCGTTAAGGAATACGACCCAATTGGCAGCACGCGCGGAATCCTATTTGTCGGATCGGTGGGGGTTGGAAAAACGCACCTATCAATCGGAATTCTAAAGGACCTCATTAACAAACGCGGAGTGCCGTGCCTGTTCTGCGACTATCGCGAGCTCCTGAAGTCAATACAGAACTCCTACAACGCCTCGGTGCAAGCCACTGAGATGGAAATTCTGCGACCGGTCTTCGAGGCCGAGGTTTTGGTGCTCGACGAACTGGGGGCAGTGCGGAGTACGGAATGGGTCTTTGATACCGTCAATTATCTCCTCAATTGCCGCTATAACAACGCGAAGACCACGATCATCACGACCAATTTTCCTGATGGATCGGAAGACAAGAGCTGGGAGATGGATAATCTTCGTAGCTCCGCAACGGCGGAACGGGTTGCTCGGCGAGAGACCTTGGGCGACCGGATCGGGGAGCGCATGCGCTCACGACTGCACGAGATGTGCATGATCGTAAATATTATTGCAGAAGATCACCGGCTGACGGCAGGCAAAACCGGTTGAGATCTCGCTCTCGGCTGAGAGATAGCCCTTCCCAACCTCTAGCCCTGAGCCCTAGCCCCCTATACCCTGATCCCTACTGAACTAGAATCATTCCGTGCCCGTGACTCGCCTCGAATTTCGTCCTGACCACGATTCCGAGCTTTTCGCCGCTGCTCCGGCGAGTGCGGCGGTGTTCGTGCTTCGCGGCGAGGAAGGCAGCGAGCCCTACGTCAGCAAGACGGCGAATCTGCGGCGTCGACTGCAGCGGTTGCTCGGCACCGTTGAAGGGCAAACCCGCAAGTTAAGTCTGCGCGACCGCGTGCGGTGGGTGGAGTGGACTCCGGCCGCCTCGGATTTCGAAGCTTCCTTCCTGCTCTATCAGACGCTGCGCCGTGAATTTCCCAAGACCTACGACAAGCGGCTTCGGCTGCGCTTTGCGCCGCTCATCAAACTCATCCTGGACAACCCTTATCCCCGCGCCGTGGTGACTACGCGAATCGGCAGCGTGAAGAGTAATGCTCAGTATTTCGGCCCGTTTGCCTCACGAGTTGCGGCCGAGAAGTTCTGCAATGACGCGCTCGACCTGTTCAAGATGCGCCGCTGCGTCGACGATCTGAACCCCGACCCGGCTTTTCCCGGCTGCATTTATTCCGAGATGAAGATGTGCCTGGCACCGTGCTTCAAAGGCTGCACCGACCAGGCGTATGCCGACGAAGTAGCGCGCGTGCAGGAATTCTTCCAGAGTGGTGGACAATCTCTGCGACGGGAAACTGAGCGGCTGCGGGACGAGGCGTCGGCCAATCTCGATTTCGAGGGCGCGGCGGCATTGCATACGCGGCTCGATAAGGTGAAGGCGGTAGTCGCTCAATTGCCCGATGTTGTGAGGCGGCTCGATGAACTGGACGGAGTACTGATCCAGCCCTCGGCGGAAGCGGATTCGGTCACGCTGTTCAAAATCGCCGCCGGCACGATCTGCGATCCCGTGACGCTCGACTTCGGCAAGCATGCTGAGGCGTCGCAGGTTGGTTCGAAACCCCAGTCGATGGAGTCGCGCATCACACAGGCGCTGACTGCAGTACAGTCGCCAAAACTGCGCAGCGCGTTGGAGTGCATGGAGCACCTGGCGCTGCTGAAGCGCTGGTACTATCGCACTTCGAAGGTCGGCGAACTGTTCCTTACGGAAAGCGGCGACCTGCCCATGCGGCGCGTGGTGCGAGGCGTGTCGCGTGTCTTCCGGGGCGAGAAGGCGTCCGGCGATCTAAGCGAAACCGCCGGCGATTACTGGCAGTTCCGCGCGCGCGAGGCCGGTATCCCCGACAAATAGGTCTTTTCTAGCTACAATTTTCGTATGACTTCTCACACCGAATCCTGGAACTCCGAGCTGTATCAGTCCAGCCATTCCTTCGTGTGGCAGTACGGACGGGACCTTCTGGGATTGCTTGATCCCAAAAGCGGTGAGCAAATTCTCGATGTAGGATGCGGGACCGGCCAGCTTACAGCGGAGGTCGCCCAGCGTGGCGCCAGAGTAACTGGCATCGACAATTCACCCGAGATGATAGCGAGCGCCCGCCGGAATTTTCCATCCGTGCACTTCGAAGTGGCAGATGTTTGCAGGCTGCCATACACAAATCAATTTGACGCCGTAGTGTCGAACGCGGCCTTGCACTGGGTACGCGACCAGCAGAGCGCGATAGCATCGGTCGCGAAATCCTTGAAATGCGGTGGTCGCTTCGTCTTCGAAATGGGAGGTCACGCGAACCTGCGGCAAGTGCTGGAATCCGGATGTGAGGCACTGCAATCGCTGGGTGTGGAGGATGGGCCGAGCCGTATCCCGTGGTGCTTTCCGACGATCGGGAAACAGGCTTTTTTGCTGGAGGCGGAGGACTTCGACGTGAAATTCTCCTCGCATTTCGATAGGCCTACGCCCCTGGAAAACGGCGAGCAAGGTTTCGCCGACTGGATCGAAATGTTCGGCGGCTTCGCTTTGTCGTCGGTGAAGTCCGATCAGAGGCAGGAACTAATCCAGCGCTGGAACGATCTGGCCCGCCCAAAGCTATTTCGCCAGGGTGTTTGGACCATCGACCATAAGCGGCTCCGCATGCTCGCGGTCAAGAACTGAGCCCCGAATGCCCACATCAAGCCGCGATTGGGGATCCGTCGAAACGGCAAATACTCGGCAGTTGACCGCCGCGCAACTGCGTGCGGCTCGGCCGCTCCCGCGCAAGTTCTTCAATCGCGATCCGGCGACCGTGGCGCGCGAGTTGCTGGGCAAGCTGCTGATCCGGCGCGAAGGCCGCAATCTGTTGGCGGGACGTGTCGTGGAAGACGAGGCGTACCTGGGAAAGGATGATCCGGCAGCGCACGCGTTCGCCGGCCAGACGGCGCGCAACGCGGTACTCTTCGGGCCGCCCGGCCACGCTTATGTGTACTTCATCTACGGCAATCACTACTGCCTGAATGTTTCCTGCATGCCGGAGGGATGCGGCGAAGGTGTGCTGTTCCGCGCGCTGGAGCCGGTGTACGGTATGAACGCTATGGCGCTGGCACGCGGGATTGAGTTGCCGCCGTCGCCGCGCGCAACCCAGTTGCGGCTGATCTCCAGCGGCCCGGGGCGAATGTCGGAAGCGCTCGGGATCACGCGCCAGCGGGACAACGATAAAGATCTGACAACGGCGGAGTCGGACCTGTGGCTTGCCGACGACGGCTTTCAGGCCAGAGAAGATTGTCGCCACTCCGCGAATAGGCATCACCAAAGCCGCGGATCGCCCACTACGTTTCACGATCGCGGGGAATGTGTTTGTGTCGGGGAAGCGTGAGGAGTGATCCCAAAAACTTTGGGTTACTTTCGATAAGGGGATTTATCGCCAACAATCAGGGTAGACGCCGATGTCAAGTGGAGTGCATCGCGAAGGATCGCGGCTAGGAGGCCCATACGCATCCACCGTCAGTCCAGTACGCAAATCGCCACTTTTCATTGTCCTTGACAAGGACGTAGTTGCGTCCGCTTCCGGCGAGCGTCGCTGAGACAACGGCCACCGTCTTGCCTCGGTTAAATCCTATGCCGGAAAGGTAGACGCCGTCAGGCGGCAGGTGCCCCATCTCGTAGGGCCTGTCCAGATTGAATCGCGGAAGGAGTCGCTGCGGTACCTTGTTCACCTTCACATAATTCGCAATAGCAGAAGCAAGGATCGCCTTATGCTCTTTGTTTGGGGTGAAGCAAATTTCCATACCAGTGGAGGTTTGATCGTCTATAGTGATTGTCGTTTCCTGCCGGAAGTTGTGCTCCTGGAGCATGGAGTTGATGACGATGGAGTAAACCAAGTACGCGTCTGGATCGACGTATGTGGGAATGCTTGAAGATGCTTCGTCGATGGCCGTTCAACTGTCCTAATGCGAGCGAAGAACAAGACAGCCAAATCAGGAACGCTATACTTTTGCGCATCAATCGATTAGACACCGCAATCGGCCGATTTGCTCCATAGTTGGCGTGAACAGGCGATTACATAAGTCATCCGAGTTGGTCGTAAGACATCTTCCCCTCAAATCGATCACCCACAATGTCAGACTCCTACGCCGGGTCGTGCCAGCCGCCAATGTCTGCTGCCAGTTCGCGCGCGTCCGGCGGACCCCAGGTTCCCGGCTGGTATATCTCGGTTGGACAGCAGTCGCCCAGAATCGGATCGACAATTGCCCATGCAGCTTCCACCGCATCCTGTCGCACGAACAGTAGCTGATCGCCCTTCATCGCATCGGTCAGCAGGCGCTGATAGGCGTCCATCTCGTCGTTGCTGGTGTACTTCACCGCCGACAGCTCTACTGGCATCGGCACCATCAGCGGACCGGGACGCTTCACGCGGCCGCCCAGGCTGAGCTCGATATCGGGCCCGAGGCGGAAGCGGAAATAATTCCGGCCGTCGCCCCCCATCTTGCTGAGCGGGGCCTTGCGCAGCTTTACGAAGACCTCGGTCGCTGTGACCGGAAGCCGCTTGCCCGCGCGAATCAGGAATGGGACGCCGGCCCAGCGCCAGGAGTCGATCTCCAGGCGCAACGCTGCGAACGTTTCGACATCCGAATGCGGCGAGACGCCGGGCTCGTCGCGATAGCCGGCAAATTGCCCGCGCACAATGTTGGCGGGACTGAGCGGCGGAATCGTGCGAAAGATTTTTACCTGCTCGTCGCGCACGGAGTCGACGTACATCATGGTTGGCGGTTCCATTGCCAGGAACGCGACCACCTGCAACATGTGATTCTGAACTACGTCGCGAATGGCGCCGGCTTCCTCGTAAAATTTGCCGCGGCCCTCCACGCCGAACGATTCGGCCATGGTGATCTGCACGCTGTGGACATAGTTGCGGTTCCAGATGGGCTCGAGAAAACTGTTGGCGAAGCGGAAGATCAGCAGGTTTTCCACCGCCTCCTTGCCAAGGTAGTGGTCGATGCGGAAGATATTTTCTTCCGGGAAAGCCTGATGCAGCGTGTCGTTCAGCTTGCGTGCCGAAACCAGATCGCGTCCGAAGGGCTTCTCAAGGATGACGCGCGCATTGGTTGCGCTGCCTGACTTGGCCAGGCCCTTCACCACGGCGCCGAACATGCTGGGCGGAATCGCCAGGTAATGTGTAGGCAGCTTCGCATCGCCCAGCTTGGCGCGCAGCGCTTCGTAGGTTTTGTCGTCCTTGTAATCGCCGTCCAGGTAGTCGAGCAGCTCGCACAATTTCTGGAACGCAGCCTCGTCCACGCCGCCACCGTATTTCGTGATGCTGTCGCGTGCTCGTTCGCGCAGCTGTTCGACGTTCCAGCCGGATTTTGCAACCCCAATGACGGGCACATCGAGCGTTCCCTGCCGCACCATGCTCTGCAGCGCAGGAAAGATTTTCTTGTGGGCAAGATCGCCGGTAGCGCCGAAAAATACAAATGCATCAGAATGGGCGGCCATGATTCCTCTTCCGTAAGATGATGGCTCCTAGCACGCGCGGAGCGGATATGCGGGACTGGCCCGCCGGCTAACACACAGGCATCCGAAAATGCGCCAAATCAGTGTATCTGCGTTGAGGGCGAAACCGGTAGTCATGCTGATCCACGGCGCGTGAATAACCTGTGAATGGGAACGGAAGCGCGTCAACGTCAGCGGCAGAGGAGCTTTTCGCTCCTGTACCATAGAGCCAGCGGACATGAACTCCCCCAGCCCCATCCCTAACTTCGGCGAGCGAGTGCTTGAATTTGACCAGCTCCGGCACTTGCTGGCGGCGTACACTACTTCGCCGCTCGGACAGGAACGTGTGACGCTGCTCGCTCCTTCGGGCGATCGGGAATGGATTGAGCAGCAGCAGCAACTCACGGAGCAGTTGCGCGGCTATTTGCGGGCGGGCGGCAGATTCGACTTCCACGGGCTGCTGGATCTCACTCAACTGATCGACAAGTCGCGCATCAGGGGCGTAGCGCTAGAACTGGCTGAAATTCGCGACTTACTCCTGGTGGCCGATCGCGCGGCGGAGTGGCGCGAGATCGCGCTTCATCCCACGGCCAACGTGGCTGAAAATTGGCAGGCGGTGCTCGGCCTTTCCCAAGGGATCGCCGACTTCACGCCGCTGCTGCGCTACTTCGGCAATAAAATTCTTCCCGATGGGACGTTGGACGACCGCGCTTCGCCTGAGCTGGCGCGTATTCGCCGCGAGATCGAAAAACAGAAGCGTGCCATCCAGGAATCGCTTCGCGGCTATCTGCGGCGACTTTCCGACGGCGGCGCCGTGCAGGATGAGTTGGTTACGGTTCGCGGCGAGCGCTTCGTCATCCCCGTAAAGGTGGAGCAACGACGCCGCGTCCAGGGTGTAGCGCACGGGGCTTCGTCGAGCGGGCAGACGGTCTTCATTGAGCCGCTGGAGACGATTGAGCAGAACAACGATCTGGTGCGGCTGCTGGACGATGAGCAGGCGGAGATTCATCGCATCCTGCTGGAAATGACCTCGCGGTTGGGCGAGCACGCGGATGCACTGATTCATGCAACCGAGACGTTAGCCGAGCTGGAACTGCAATTCGCCAAGGCCCGATTCGCCGAAGACTATGACTGTGTGCGCGTGAAGCTGTTGGCCGGAAATTCTCCGGAAGGCGCTACGTCACAGCAAAGTGCCTCGAGCGATGGCCGCTCCAGCGACGATCGCACCGGCGATGCTTTGATCTTGAGGGCCGCGCGTCATCCGCTACTGCAACGCACGCTCAAACCGAAGGGCATAGCGGTGGTGCCGCTCACCATCGAACTCGACAGCGAGCACCGCCAGTTGATTATCAGCGGCCCAAATACGGGCGGCAAAACGGTGGGGCTGAAGACGATCGGGCTGTTAGCGCTGATGGCGCAGTCGGGAATTCCGGTTCCGGCGGAGCGCGCAGAGCTGCCGATTTTCGATGCCGTGTTCGCCGACATCGGCGATTACCAGTCGATCGAACAGAACCTCTCGACCTTTTCGGCCCATGTAACCAACATCGATTTCATCTCGCACCACGCAACGGCGCAATCGCTGGTGCTGCTCGACGAGTTGGGTTCGGCCACCGATCCGGAAGAAGGCGCCGCACTCGCCGTTTCCATCGCCGACTACTTTCGCAACTTGGCCTGCGTCAGCATTATTTCGACCCATCACACGGCGTTAAAGGTCTATGCCGCCAATACCGAGGGCGTGCTGAACGCCGCCGTGGGATTCGACGAGGAGACGCTGGCTCCGACATATGAGCTGTTCATCGGAGTCCCTGGCGCGTCGGCTGGCATCAACATCGCCCAGCGGCTTGGCTTGAACCCCGACATTGTGGGAGCAGCTCGCAAGCGGCTTACCTCGCAAGCTCAGGATGTATCGCTCTTCCTCGATCGGTTGCACACCGAACTTCGTCAGCTCGATACTGAGCGGGCCAGCCTCCGCGCCCGCGAGCAGGAAGTGGCGCAGCAGAAGAACCATCTCGAAACCGAAGGGCGGAAAGAGCAGCGCGAAAAGCTGCGGGAGCTGGAGAAGAAGCTGGATAGCGTCCTGCGGGACTTCGAATATCGGGTACGCGAGACCGTGAATGCGGTGCAGGACCGTGCGCAGGCCCAAAAGCTGTCGAAAGATGCGGAGCGGCGTATCGCGAAGATGCGACGCGAATTCCGCGAGCAATTCGATTCCACCGTGGTTGCGCACACTACGGGCGCCGACAACGGTGACCCCAACGCGCACCAGCACATCGTCAAGCACGTTTCGGTGGGAGACACGGTTCGATTGCGCTCCCTGGGCCGGGATGGAAAAGTGTTGCGCCACCTCGACGATGACAGCTTCGAGATTGCGGTTGGACCTATGAAGATGAAGGTGGCCCGTGACGACATTGCCAGCGTCGTCACCCAAGTCGTGGGAAACCCTGTGCAGGCGGCGCGCTCACGCGGTATCAGCGTCTCGCTGGCTCGCGAGGATGACAGCGTTTCGACGGAAATCAACGTTATTGGTCAGACAGTGGATGAGGCAACGCAGGCGGTGGAGAAATTTGTGGATCGCGCTTTCCTGGCTGGTGCCGTCCGGCTTCGCGTGGTGCATGGCAGTGGAATGGGGATCCTTCGCAAAGCGTTGCGGCAATTCTTGAAGAGTCATCCGCATGTGGCCAACGTTAGCGAGCCTCCGCAAAACGAAGGCGGTGGTGGAGCAACTGTGGTGGAACTAAGGACCTGAGACAAACCAATGGTGAGGCAGGAAAACCGGATGTCAGACTTCAGCTCTCTTTATCTTGACGAACTTTTTCGCAGCTTGCGTGGACATAAGCGTCTTGCAGATGACGCCATAGCCCAACTCACGGACGAACATTTCTTTGCCACCTCCGGCCCGGAAGATAACAGCGTTGCCATCGTTGTGAGGCATATGGCGGGAAATATGCGGTCACGGTTTACCGACTTCCTCACCAGCGATGGCGAGAAGGCCGACCGGCATCGCGATGAGGAGTTCGTCATCACTAAGGACACCAAGCGCGACGAGTTGGTGCGCTTGTGGGAAGCAGGATGGCACACGCTGTTCGATACCATCAACTCACTTCAGCCCGATGATCTGGAGCGAACCGTGACCATTCGCGGTCAGCCGCATTCGGTGTTACAGGCCTTGCAACGCGCCATGTCGCATCTGGCCTACCACACCGGTCAGATCGTTTTCCTGGCTAAGCATTGGAAGGGTGCCGGATGGGAGTCGCTCAGCGTCCCTAAGGGACAGAGCGAACAGCACAATGCCAGGATGCAGGAGAAGTACAAAGCTCAATCGTGAGGCGTCTCACTCTCCGATGTGATGAATCTTTCCGACCGCATCTATCTCGCGGTAAACCTGGCGTTGGCCTTACTGGTCTGCGCGCGTCACGACACAGTTTCGCACTGGACTGTGTATCTGGCGTGGAACCTGATCTCCATCGTTCTCATTTTTCTTCTTGCGCGGAAGCAAAGTGATGGGAAGGTCTGGGAGTTCCTGCACGACTGGCTGCCAGCAGTCTTCTTCGTCACCACATTTGAGCAGGTTTCGTATCTGGCGCTTTCCCTGCGGGGAGAGTGGCAGAACCGATTCGTCATCCAGTTCGAATCAAAATTGTTTGGCCTGCCGCTCATGGAATGGCTGCATGGCCGAGCCCGCGATTGGATCATTGAGTTCCTGGAATTCGGGTATTTCGCCTTCTATCCGCTGTACCCGGTTGTAGGAGGCGCGTTCTGGGTGTCGCGCGAAATCCCGCGCTTTCGGGGGGCGTTCCGGCGGCTAACCGATACGCTGAGTGTTGGATACGTGCTGTGTTATGCAACTTATCTTTTGTTCCCTACGCAAAGCCCAGCCAATCGCGTCGGCGTACAGCAGGTCGGCAGCGCGCATGGAGGTATCTTCCAACACCTGGTCCGCGCCATTCAGAACAATGCGGGGGTACACGGAAACGCCTTTCCCAGCGCGCACATCATGCTGGCGTTCATCGTGTTGATGTTTGTTTATCGCTTCCTGCCACGAGTTGCGCCTTTACTGCTGCTGCCCATCCTGTTGATGTGTGTTGGCGCGGTTTACGACGGATATCACTACGCGAGCGACGTAATAGCGGGTGCAGCGATTGGGATTGCGCTGGGGGCAATCGCCGGCTTCATGAGGAAAGAGTAGCAACAAACGAAAGCCCCCTCCGCGAGGGGAGAGGGCTCGAAGATTCCGGTCGACGAAGCTTACGCTTTGGTGACTTTGCCGCTGCGAAGGCAGCTGGTACAAACCCGCATGCGCTTGTTTCCGCCCTGAACTTTGGCGTGAACCGGCCGCAGATTGACGTTCCAGCGACGCCGCGAGACGTTGTGTGCGTGGCTGATGTTGTTTCCAAATTGCGGCTTCTTGCCGCAGACTTCACAAACTTGTGCCATGGGTAGCTCCAGACGATTGCCAAGCTGGCTGGGTAAACACCGATTATAGCGTTTTGGGGGCGAATTCCGCAAACCAGAGTAGTTCAGGGGCCCAGGCTTAGCGGATGTTCGGCAGATCCCGATTGAGCTCGCTTTCCAATTTGCGCTCGTGCCGCAGCCTCAACGGCCGCCAGTGGGTAATGAGTCCGAAGGCGGCAATTGCCGCCAGCAACAGCACGCTGCTGACCCCGAAGAAGACGCTTGACGCCTTGGTGGTCGCGATCTTTTCCAGCACCGCAACGTTTCGCGGCTTGATCGTCAGGGCAAAAGCCAGCGTCAACATGCCCATACCGGCCAGCAGGTTGGTAATGTTTTTCGCCCACCGGCCTGTCGCGTGATACTGCGCGAAAAGAGTAAACCCGCCAAATGTCAAGCCTCCAATCAGCAGAAAGTTGGCGACAACGGCAATGGGTTCGCGGATGTCCACACCGTGGTTAGACGCCCGTCCAGTGCTGCAGGTTGCGAGAGCTGCTGCCCGAGGTATCCGGCTGACGGCGATAGCGTTAAGCTGGCATTCAGCTTCACACCCCTAGAATTGGGCTTAGGATAGGGCGAGATGCGAGTCCTTATCGTGGAAGACGAACGCCGCTTGGCAGAAAACGTAGCACGCAGTCTGCGCGAGAGCGCTGGCTATGCGGTCGACACCGCTTTCGATGGCGAAGAAGGCCTCTTCATGGCCGGATCCAGTCCATACGACCTGATCGTGCTCGACCTGATGCTGCCAAAGATGGATGGCCTGACGGTTCTGCATCGAATTCGTCTTTCCGGATCGGGTGTGCCGGTGCTGGTGCTGACCGCCCGCGATGAAAAGGAATCGGTGGTCGCGCTGCTGAATGCCGGCGCTGACGATTATGTGGCCAAGCCGTTTGACTTGGGCGAGTTGATGGCACGGGTCAAGGCGCTCATCCGGCGCGGCAAAGGGCAGAGTATGGCCGTTTTGAAAGTCGGAGACCTCGAGATCAGTACCGCGGACCTGACGGTCCGTCGCAAAGGCAAGCCCGTCAACCTAACCGCGATGGAGTATCGAGTGCTGGAATATCTGGCTCATCGTCCAGGAGCCGTAGTACCAAAGACCGAGTTGCTGGAGCATTTGTACGACTTCAACTGGGAGCGCTTCAGCAATGTCATCGAGGTATATATCTCCGGCTTGCGGCGCAAGCTCGACGATTCGGGCGAGGACAAGCTGATTCACACCCTGCGTGGGCAGGGCTACATGTTGCGTGCCTGAGATGCCGAAGACTTCCATCCAACGCCGATTGATTGCCGCGGTTGTAATCTCGCAGCTGCTGCTGGCCGTGGGTCTCGCCTTCGTCGCCCTTTACTTTACGCGGCGTCAGTTGCGGGAGGCCTTCGACGGACAGTTGCGTGGCCGGGCCATGACCATTGCAGCATTGGTGCGTTACTCGGAAGAACAGCATCCCCGGCTTATCTTTGAAGACGACCTTGTGCCTCCGCCGTTGGAAAAAGAGCACACAGACCTGTTTCAGGTGACCGGAGGCGACGGGCATCTGATCGCGCGTTCTCCGGATTGGCCGGCAGACTTGCAGCCCGTTCCCCGGCAGAGCCGCCAGCACGCGAATTTCGATCTCGGCGGGGTGCAATACCGCGCTGTCTTTTTGCAGAAGCTGCCGGTGCTCGATCGCGAACCGGACATCCCGGTCGGCGACGTCCTCAATGTGATTTACGCCGCTCCAACTGAGGAGTCGACGCGTGCCATCACCTACGCCGCGGTTGGGATTGCGATTGGCACGGCGGTTCTGTTGCTGATCACGGTGGGACTAGCGGTCTGGGGATTGCGGCGCGGCTTGGAGCCACTGGCCGAACTTGCGGGAAGTGCATCGGTGGTTTCGACGTCAAACTGGGAGTTGAATCCCAGTGACGCCGCGCGCGACACCCTGGAGTTGGCTCCCTTGACGCAGGCTATGACGACAATGCTGGCTGGTTTGCATCGCGCCTTCGATCAGCAGCGTGAGTTTCTGGCCAATGCGGCACACGAGCTGAAGACTCCGGTCGCGATCCTGAAATCGACGCTGCAGTCACTGCTGCAGAAGCCGCGCGAGGCAGAAGAGTATCGCGCCGGGTTGGAAGAAGCTCTCGAGGACATGGCGAGGCTGGAGAAGCTGCTGCATTCCATGCTGCGCCTGGCGCGCGCGGAACAGTGGGCCTCAGGAAGCGCACGGCGCGATCTGCAGGTGATTGATGTCGCATCGACCTGCCAAAGCGCAATTGAGCGTCTGGCGCCGGTGGCCCGCGAGCGCAATGTGGCCGTCGATCTGACCGCCGACGGAGCCATGCCGGTGCGAGCCGATGCCGAAGACCTGGAATTAGTGTGGGCAAACCTGGTGGAGAATGCCATCCGCTTCAGCCCAACCGGTGGGCGCATTCAAGTTCGTCTGCACGCCAATGCAAGTCAAGGCGTCGTAGAAGTCGCGGATGAGGGGCCGGGCATGGCCGCCGAGGAATTGGCGCATATCTTCGAACGCTTTCATCGCGGCGACAGCTCACGCGCGCGCGAAACCGGAGGGTACGGCTTGGGACTCGCCATCTCGAAGGCACTGATCGAGGCATACGGCGGCACTATCACGCCGGAGAGCGCTCCCGGCAAAGGCACGCGCATGATTGTCTCCGTGCCGCTTAGAACCTGAAATCGATGCCCATGTTCTGCGCTATCTCTCGCGTGGCCTCGCGGAACTGACCGGGGCTCCCGATGAAGGTAGACTGCCCGCCGGTGCCCGACGAAAGCGCCTGTAACCGATAGCGCCCGTCGCTTTCATTGACATCCACTCCTATACAAAAAATGCGCACACCGGCAGCGTTGATCTCAGCGGAGGTCTGCAGCGGCGAAGCGTGGCTGTCGATGTTTTTTCCATCGGAGATCACCAGCAGAACGCGATTAGGATACTTCGCGATGCGGGCAAGGTGCCCGGCGGCAAAAGCAATGGCATCGTCGAGCACAGCGCCCTTCTGAGGCTTGATGCTCTGCATGGCATCTTCCAGCGCATTTGGGTCGGTGGTCAGGTCTTGTTCGAAGACCAGGTTGTTGTCGTAGGTGAGGATGAATGCCTCGTCCTGCTCGGCCAGATGACGCAGCATGTCGATCAGGCTATTGACCACGGCCGAGCGATTTTCTTTCGTGGCGAGAGACGTTTCCACCAGGATGCCGAGAGACATTGGGCCGGTCGTCGCTGGAATTCGACGCCGGACGACCGGCTGGTTCACACTCGTGTCGTCGGCCCAAACTGATGGCGCGGGTTTCGAACTTGCCGGTTTCGAAACTGATGGAGGTTTTACGGATGCCGTCTGTATCGGCGGAGAGGTTTTCTGCGGTGGACGAACAACCGGTGGTGGGGGATTGATCGACGCCATAGCGACGGACTGAGCCGCATTGCCTGTAGGCCGTGCGGATTCTAAGAACTCGGTCCAGTCGGTGGTGCTGCCGCCATCCTTCACGTAACGAGCGCGGGCGTACTGCGCTATCTGAAATCCCTCCGGCGTTCCTTGAGACAAGTCCACCGCTCGTGCCAGGAGCCAGTACCCCTGCTGAGAATTCTTGCCAGGGCCATTGAGTTCAGCGAGTGCCAACGCGTAGACGTCTGATGCGCTGTCAGGGTTCACGGCTACGGCATTGTGAAGATACGCGCGAGCCGAAACGTAGTCCTTCAGGTGTAACTCCGCTGTGCCGGCCGCGCCGCTTAACATGGCGTTCGCCTGGCGTTTCAGCAGGGTGAAATCCGTCTCATTCATGCCGAGTGGGCGCCGCAATTGCGACAACGTATCGAGACCGTGGCTAGCCATCGTCAGCAGTGCCTGAGGCTTCATGCTGCCGCGCTCAACTGTGTCTCTGGCTTGCCGGCTTAGCAACGCCGCTGCAACCGCATTGTCGGGATCAGTGTCAGCGAGGGGATGAGCCCACGCCAGGGCATGAGCGTCGTTATGTGTGCGCAGATACTCCCAGATGACGAATTCGAGGGCATCGGTCTTCAATGCCCGCGACTGGGCATGGATGGCGTATCGCTCCAGCGCTATGACGCGATCGGACGCTTGCACGCGGGCGACGGCGTTAGTGTACTGACTGAGTTCACTGGAAGAGGATTGCTGGGCAACAATCGCAGGAACAGCAATTAACAACGCCAGCAGGAGTCCGAGAGCCTTTTTCCGTGCCGGATTATTTTCATCACGCATAAAGAACGCCTGTCCCAGCGAGAAGCTACATCGCAGGTGAATTGCAGCCAGAGACTGTTTGAAATGGCATTTGTTTGGATGGAAGCGGGTCGGAGTGGGCTGGCCGCAGCTCTGCTTAAATTTCTTCTACTCTGCTTTAGTTTTGTGCGCGCAAGGATTTATGCAGCTCAATCGCAGGCGAATCACCGAGTTCAATGCGGCCCACGGGCAGTTGCTCCAACTCGGACGTGGTGGGCGCCATCAAGGACCAGACCAACAGAAGCTTGTTGAAGCGAGTGGCGTAGATCGTTTGGGAAAGGCGTTGCGCCAGTTCCTCTCCCCGCGGATCGGCGCTCACCGTCCCGTGAAAGACCATGAACAAGTGATCCGAGACCGTTCTGAGTTGGTCGGTGTCGATCTGTCCGAACTCGCCCATCTGTTCTAAGGTGGCAGCGACCTCGTCGAGGGGGCGCTTGTCAGCGAGGGTGATTGCGGTACGCATCGAGAGGCAGTTGTAATCGAGGGCCCGCAGCACAATCATCGGCCCGTCCCGATAACTACTGCCGGGAGCTGGCTGTGGAACCAGCCGCAGCAGCGTCTGCGAACAGGCGTGCAGGAACTGGTATTCCCGCGAAGCGTTCTCGGGCGGAGGATCCGTTTTGTCCTGAGGTAGCGCCTGCCATCCCTGGGGAAAGACATATTGCAGGCCGAGGTCAGCGTTGCGATACGACCGGTTGCTGGCCTCACCGATCGAAATATTCTTGCCGGGCTGTTCCCGGATTGCCTGGTTCACTCGAAAGGTCGGCACCGTCGGGCCTTGGTAAGGCTCGCCCACAATCTTAACGGGCTTGCCGTCCGGCGTGGTCAAAGTGCCGTCGTCCTGCGCGCAATAAAAATGAACCTGGGTCATCGCCTTCCTGGCCTTAGCCAGAAAGTCCTTGTCGTTGGTGCCGATGACGACCTTCACCATGTAGTTGTTGATCGCAGTCCAATATTGCGCTGCGAACGTGCCGCCGTGGTGGCGCAAGGAATAATAGAAACGCCCGGAATGCAGCATGTATTCAGGGATGGGGAACGCCGGCGGGGGACCCAGAGGCCCACCATTCTGAGCCCACATCCTCATCTGCGCCTGCTGTTGCTGGTCGGGAGTCTTGAGATCCAAACCAGGCCTGGGGTCGCGGGCCGTGATGGTGATGTAGCCGTTTTGCTGTCCTTTCTCGAATTGCAGCGACAGCAAGGCGTGCTCGCGCTCAGGCATGACAGCCATCATGATCTCGTGACCCTGCACGTTCATCGGCAAATCGAGCGAGAAGCCAAAAAACTGACTCGTGTAATGTGTGTCGGACAGAAAACCCGCCTCCGGGAGAATGGGCTCTTCCAGCACCGGGGGCTTGTCCGCTTTGAACGTTGGAATGGGATGGGTGGTCAGGTCGACGTCGTCATCCTGCGTTGCACACTGTGCCAGCAGCGATGAGGTGCCTGCCAGCAGAAAAAGCGCAATCGCGAACAAGCGAAGGCTGCGCGCTATCTGGAGCGAGGCTGGTCGGATGCGAAACATGAGGGCCTTCCCACCGCTGGCAGGTATAGGGCATGATGCCAGCACCGGGCGAGCCTGCGCAAGTTAGGCATCGTGAGTAGCGCTGTGGTTGGAAGCGTTTTCTGAGGTCGTTGAAACGAGCCTGATGGGGAGAGTAGCTGATTTGCATTCGATGCTAGATTATTCCGGCTGCAACAATCGGACTCACGATTGGGCCGGCACGGGTCGGATGTCTGATGGGGGACTAACCTTCAGGATAGTCGAACTCGCCCATCAGATAGATGGCGGCGCCCCGATCGTCAGGATCGGGAGACATTTGCGCGAGCGAGCATGTGTGATTCAGTGAAAAAACGGGGTTTGAGTGCGATTCGATGGCCGCCAGCCGAATGTCAAAGATTGGCATGAGGGTTGCTTATATAAAGGCAAAGGGAGCGATAGGAATGGTGCTGGCAAGTCATCATTCCTTGATTTTCTTCTCAGCGCGGCCGGGGAATTAGTGCCGCGCTGAGAAGAATGGTGAAAGAGATTTTCCCGCCCCGTCGATATTCCTAACTCAGCCCAGATTTCAAACATGGTGGCAATCGCGCAGGACATGCGCACGCACACGCGACGAAGCTTGTTCGTTGGGTTCAGAAGCTGTTCTTCAGAATTGAGTCCTTCGGCGTCGCATCAGTTCGATAAGCCCTGCCACTCCTGATCCAAACAAGATGATGCTGCCGGGTTCGGGCGTGGTCTGCAGCGATCCTCCGCTCATCGACATCTGCGACGGGCTGCCCGCCTCGGCAATCTGGATGAACGGTTCGTTGCTGCTCGATCCCGTCTTCAATGCACTTAGCCCGGCCAGCGGTCCCGACACTACATCCAGAGTCAGATTGGACGAGTTGTACTGCAGCGTGAAGTGCTCCTGACTGTTGATCGGAAGTCCCACGACGTTGGAGAACGTCCCCGACTCGCCGGCGAAAGTCATGATCTCAAACATGTTCCCAACCTGCGGCACGTAGCCGTGCAGCAGGTCGATGGTCATCATGCCATTCAGGTGCGCCTGGCCGGTGATGTCCATCTTGTCGTAACTGTTGACGCTGGCAATATCGAAGGTGAGGCTTCCGTTCGCTCCCTGAGTGTAGTTGCCCATGAAGTTAAGCTGTCCCACAGTCAAAGGTGCGTCGCCAAAGTTGATGGACGCATTCGAAGTGGTGGACCCGGAGATGGTGCCGTTGTTGCCGTAAACGGAGCCTCCGGCGAAGTTGATGATTCCTGCCAGATGCCCGTCGACGGTTGTCTGTCCGGCCGTCTGGGTGTACTTTCCGTAACTTGAGATTGTCCCGCCCTGCTGGATGAGTACGCTTCCGGAGTTCAGGAATCCAGCGAGGGCGTTGCCTGCCGCGTTGGTGCTGACCGGGACGGTTAAGGTCGCGCCGTTAGCGACGGTAATTGTCCCGCTGTTAAGCAGCGTGCCGATTGAGGCGCTATCTCCGATGCCGAGCAGCTGAAATGCGCTCCCCGCCGTGTTCGTCAGTTTGCCACCGATGTTTACCGCATCATTGCCGCCGATTTCCTGACCCGTGACAATGGTCCCCGAATTGGTAACGTTTTGGCTTACGGTAAGAGGAGAGCTATTCATCAAGGTGATCGTTCCACTGTTCACCAGATTTTTCGCGGAAATCCCCCCGACCGGCCCCTCCATCTGAATCATCGCCCCGCCTTCGTTGGTAAGTGTGCCTGCAATTGTCAGGCTCTGGCCCACGCGGTCGATGTTGTCTTCATAAAGCTGGTAGGAGTTGTCAAAATCGCCTTGAACCGTGACCGTTCCGCCCACGATGAACTGGCCACTATTTCTGACACTACCGATCGTTGCCACCGAGTAGCTGGTATCGAAATAGCCACTGTTGTTCAACTCGCCGGTAATGTTGAACTGATTTCCGCTGGATAGGGCGCCGTATACCGCTCCGCCATTCACCATGCTTCCCACATTCAAAGCACCGACGTTCATAATGCCTGAGTTGGTGATGGCGCCGGTGACAGTCATCGACAGAATGGTAATCGTGCCCGAATTGTTGAGGTTTCCGGCAGAGATCGTGCTGCCGCCTGCATCTTCGATGTCCTCATCGTTGATCATGCCGACATTCGTGAATGTTCCGCTCACGGCCAGGCCGCCAATGTTCGCGAAATTGATATTGCCGTAATTCGCGAAGTCGCCGGCAAGGCGAAGTCCTGACCCGGATTCAAGATTCAGAGTGCCTGAGTTCAGGGAATTCGCGCCGGCGTTAACAATGTCTCCCGTCAGGGTCAATGTACCCGACTGGTTGACCGTCAGCGCCCCAGCGATGTTCAACGTATAGCGGCTCGAGTTGGGATCGATGAGTGTCGAGAGTCCCGATGTTCCGCCAAGGGTCAGCGAGTTGATGCTGGCGCTGGTATCCAGCGTCACATAGTCGTAGTTGGTATTGATGTTGACATCGCTGCCGCTCCCGGGCAGTCCGGCGCTCCAATGGCTGGAACTGCTCCAGTTACCTGTGCCGCCCAACCAATTATCCGCAGAGGACGGCACATAAAACCCGCCGGGCACGTAAGGCGAAGCTCCGGTCCAGAACGTCACTGCGGGTGAAGCTGTGACAGTTCTTTTACTGACGTTGGCTGCATGTGTGGGAAGTGCCGGAAATACGAACGACGCCAGCAGGGTGAAGAGCAAAGATCGCTTCAACATACTCTTACTCCTTGGTCGGTGAACGCTGTGGCAAGAACATCAGCCCAGTCAGATGTCAGACTTAGGTTCAATTGAGCAGCAACGCGCGCTACTAGCGACAGAGCTTTCGGCGAATCATTCCCGCAACGCCAATCACCCCGGAGCCGAACAAGATGATGCTGCCGGGTTCGGGCGTGGTCTGCGGTGATCCTCCGCTCATCGCCATCTGCGACGGGCTGCCGGCTTCGGCAATCTGGATGAATGGCTCGTTGCTGCTCGATCCCGTCTTAAGCGCGCTCAGACCGGCCAGAGGTCCCGACACGACGTCGAGAGTCAGGTTGGACGAGTTGTATTGCAGCGTGAAGTGTTCCTGGCTGTTGATGGGCAATCCCACCACGTTGGAGAACGTTCCCGATTCGCCGGCGAAGGTCATGATCTCAAACATGTTTCCCACCTGTGGCACGTAGTTGTGCAGCAGGTCGAGGGTCATCAGGCCGTTCAAGTGCGCCTGCCCGGTGATGTTCATCTTGTCGTAACTGTTGAGGCTGGCGATGTCGAAGGTCAGGCTGCCGTTGGCGCCCTGGGTATAGTTGCCGGCGAAGGTGAGTTGGCCGACGGTGAGGGGTGCGTCACCAAAATTGATAGAAGCGTTGGAGGTCGTCGAGCCGGAAATGGTGCCGTTGTTGCCGTAGACGGAGCCGCCGGCGAAGTTGATGATTCCCGCCAGATGACCGTCAACCGTGGTCTGCCCGGCCGTCTGGGTGTACTTTCCGTAACTTGAGATAGTCCCGCCCGGCTGGATGAGGACGCTGCCCGAGTTCAGAAACCCAGCGAGGGCGTTGCCTGCCGCGTTGGTGCTGACCGGAACCGTGAGCGTATTGGTGTTGCCCACAATGATCGTGCCCCGGTTCACCAGGTTGGCAATTTGTGCCGAATCTCCGGCGGTGCCTAGCAACTGCAGGGTTCCGCCCAGCGCATTGGTGAAGCGTCCCGTGACCGCGATGAAATTTGGATAAGGGTTTGAGGTTGCGATGACGCCGGAGTTGGTGATGGTGTTTGCGTTGAGACTGCCGTAGCCCAGCAACTGTATCGAGCCGCTGTTGGCGATGGTGGGCGCGTTCAGTGTGACACCCGGATAACCTGTCATGGTGATGACGCCGGTCGAAGTGTTGGTCAACGTTCCCCCGACGCTCAATGCGCCCCCACTGACGCCGTCACTGCCATAAAAAATGGAGATCGTGCCTGAGTTTGTCAGATTTCCGGAGGTTCCAAAATAGTTGTAGTCGGTCAATGTGCCAGCATTGTTCACGCTCGCCGCCGAGCCGCTGTTTTCAATGACGAGTTCGCCGAGAGTGGCATTGGTGATCGCGCCGCCCACCGTGAGATTGTTGACACTCAGCAGTCCCGAATTTTGCAGTGTCCCGCCAACATTCACATTGCCGGTCAACGTTTCGCCGTCGGTAAGATATCCGCTGTTGGTCAGATTCCCGCTGACATTCAGATTGGCAAAACCCTCTTCATAGAAGCCCTGCAGTCCCAGGCTGCCGGAATTGGTGAAATTGGCATTGACCTGCAGCGTGGAGTTCAGGCCAAGACTTATCGTGCCCGCGTTGCTTGAGTTTGCGTTCGCGATAATCGTGTCGCCCACGCCCGTGCTGTAAAGGCTGAGATTGCCGGAGTGGTTGACCGTGAGCGCGCCAGCGATGTTCATGTCGTAGCCGCCGACGCTGTCATTCAGCGTCGAGCTTCCGCTCGCGCCGCCCAGAGTCAGCGAGTTGATATTGGCGTTGATGTCCCAGGTGACGTTGTCATTGCCGGTGTTGATAACGACGTCGCTGTTTTGGCCAGGCAGACCGCTGCTCCACTGAGTGCCATTGCTCCAGTTGCCGCTGCCGCCGAGCCAGTTGTCGGACGATGAAGGTGCATAAAGCGAGGACGGCAAGTAGGAAATAGCTCCGCTCATAAACTCCGCGCTCGACGGACTGGTTGGCGCGGGGCGCTTAGCGATGCTGGCTGCGTGAACTTGGGCGGCGAACAAGATGACGGAAGCGAAGCAGACGAACAGTGGTGATTTCCAGACCATGGAAGGCTCCTTGTAAGCACAGCGCTGGCACTGCAACAAACAACATGAGCCTGGGAGCGAACTAACGGGAGGCTCAACCGCAAATATTTCTTCGCTGGTCTTCCATCCGATCTGGCAGGCTTGGCGACTAGCAAGGAAGGTAAGCGAGTGGATTATAAGGGAGAATGAGTTGTTGTCAATAAAATAGGAACACTACGATTGCAGAATTTACTTTACGGTCGCGCTGGATTTTGGGTGCGGAGGACGGAGTCTTTCGCAGTTCCAGCTCAGTAGTCCTGGCCGGGCGGGAGGACAACAGGTCCGTCCACTCGGGCCGAGGTCCTCGGTCGGGATGACACGCTTGATTACAACCGAGAACCGAGAACCGACAACTGCTTCTAGCTGGCTTGTCTTGGACGGATGTCGTACTGGCGGATCTTGTACAGCAAAGCTTTGTAGCTGATATTCAGCTTGGTGGCGGCGCGCTTGCGGTTCCACGCGGTCTCTTCGAGCACTTGCGCGATTACTTCCATCTCCGCACCGTTCTTCAGATTGCGAACCATTTCTTTCAGGTCGGGTTGAAGCGCCGGCTTTTCTTCCATGGAGACAACGGAGCCGTTCTGCGGATTTTGACCGGAGTCCACGTTGCAGTTCGGCAATAGCTGCCGCTTCGTCAGCTAAAACCAGATAGCGCTTGACGAAGTTCTCCAGCTCACGAATGTTGCCCGGCCAGCCGTAATTCTCGCAGGCTTCCAGCAGCCTTTGCGAAAGGCTGAGCGGGGCGCAGGCGTAGCGGTCGGCAAGGTGGATCATGAAGTGCCGCAGCATCATCGGAATTTCTTCTTTGCGCTCACGTAGCGACGGCATGCGCAGCACAAAGCTGTTCAGACGGTAGTAGAGATCTTCGCGAAAGGTCTTCTGCGCGATGGCTTGCGGCATGTTGATGTTGGTAGCGGCAAGCACGCGGACATCGACCTTGACGGTATTGCGGCCGCCCAGGCGCGAGAACTGGCCGTCCTGCAAAACCTGCAAGCAGCTTGGCCTGCAGCGCCGGCGACATCTCGCCAATTTCGTCCAGCAGCAGCGTGCCCTTGTTGCACAGCTCGAACTTGCCCGGCTTGGCTTTGTTGGCACCGGTAAAGGCGCCCGGCTCGTAACCGAACAGTTCGCTCTCCAGCAGCTCGCTGGGAACCGCCGCGCAATTGACCTTCAGAAACGTGCGGTGCGCGCGATCGGAGTACTTGTGAATCAGTTGCGCCAGGACTTCCTTGCCTGTTCCGCTCTCGCCGAGGATCAGCACAGGGAAGTCAAACTTTGCCACCTGCATCGCTTGTGCACGTAGCTGGCGAATCTGCGGCGTGGCGGAGAAGAAGTAGACGCCGGTATTGACTTCGATGGCTTCGCCCGCGGCCGGCGCCGCAATATCGGTGGTTCTCCAGGCAGAAGCGCAGGACCTCGTCCATTTCTTCCTTCTGGACGGGCTTGGAAAGATAGTCCTGGGCGCCGAGTCGCATGGCTTGCGCGACCTTACGAGTATCACGCACGCAGGAGAGCATGACAACTTTGGTGGAGGGCCGGGTTTCGCGGATGCGCTGGAGTGTTTCCAGCCCGTCAGCTCCGGGCATTACCATATCGAGCAGCACCAGGTCCGGACTGTCACGCTGCACTTTCTCAACAGCTTCCAAGCCATTCGAGGCGGTCGTCACCCGGTATGAGTCCAGCTCCAGAACGGTCTGGAGATACCGCAACATACTAGGTTCATCGTCCACCACAAGAATGTGGCCAGTGCTCATTGCTCCTCCGCAACGCGTTTCGGTGAGGGGTTCAGTAATACCAGGAAAGAGAACTTGCTACCGGCGCCATGGTCGCTCTCGACCCAGATCTTCCCGCCCGCCGACTGCGCGAGCCTTCGGGCAATCGCCAGTCCCAGTCCATATCCTTCGGCGCGGACACCCTGAGGGGTGAGGCGGAAGTACTCTTCAAAAATTTCCTGCTGGATACTCCGGCGCGATGCCGGGACCAGTGTCTGACACTGAAATACGGCAGCAGTTAGGACCGACCACGCGCTCCTTGCGGCGCTCCACCAGAGGGGGACGCTGTACCGCCCGGCGCTCCCAGAAGTAAGGCTCGATGTGTAGCCAGACTGTGCCCGACGAAGGAGTGTACTTCATCGCATTGTCGAGCAGGTTGGACACGACGTGCTGCACTTTGTAGTAGTCGAATGGAAACTGCTCCAGCTTCTCGGTCGGCAGGAAATAAAAGGCAATCGCCTTGTCATGGAAGCGCTGCGACCAGACCTCCGCGATCTCGCGGATGCAGTCGTTGATGTCGCCCATCTCGTACTGCATCTCGAAACGGTCGACCTTCAGCGAGGTGTAGGTGAGCAGGTTTTGGATGAAGTTCGACAGGCGAGCGCCATTGGCCTGCATCTCGGTCAGCACTTCCATCTGGCGGGGACTCAATGGTCCGAGCTTCTCTGCCAGCAACAGATGCAGGTACCCCCCCATAATGGCCAGAGGAGTCTTCAATTCGTGGGCGGCGGAGGCCAGCGCATCCCGGCAGCAGCTGCAATGCTCTTCCGTTACAAGCTCGAGCGTTTGCCGCGCCGGCGACACCTTAGCTGGTTGCATCTGGACGACCCCTTTTTCGTTCCTGTTCACGCGTAGCGACTCCTCCGCGTCATCAGGAATAAACCCCGACCTTCGTTCCACAGGCATACTCTCGACCAAAGCGCGCCTTAGGGCTAGTCAGTTTGTCAGTTACCAGTTCCTCGGGAAATAGAGTGGAAACACTCTACAGGGGGAGAACTGATCTTAACGCAAACCCATGTATTGTCAACGTTAAACTGATGAAAATTCGGGCAAAGTGGCAAACTGGTTTCACTATATGTGTGGCGATTTTCAACGCAAGCGGGTATTCCTGTTCTCCAGAACCGCAAGATATTGCAACCTTGGCCGTTAGCACATAGCAGCCACAGAGATTGTATGTAGAACAAACCAAAGTGCTTGACTGGACGTAGGATTTGGTTATCCGAGTGCGAGGTTAGACGTATCGTAGGAGATCGTAGTGCGTCGAACCGTGTCCGTCGCCGAGCGCCGCGGCTGGGAGCGGCTTCCCATCTCCATTCCCTTTTTCGTCCGCGGAGTCGCAGCGTCCGGCGAAGAATTCCTGGAATTCGCAACCGCGCTTAACTTGTCGGCTGGCGGCGTCCTGCTGGCGGCACGCCGCTACATGGATCCTGGTACCAAGCTCTCGCTTGAAATCCCAGTCGCCTTGGCAAATAAAGCCCAACTTCCCCGCTCCGTCTCGCAGTTACAAGCGACCGTGCTGCGCTGTACTGCAGACCGCCAGTACTTTTTGGTGGGACTCCAGTTCACCGAGCCGCTGCTAGCCCAGCAAACAGGATTGGAGATCGGCAAGATGCGAGCGCAGGGAAAGTGAGTTCCCCATAGTGCAAATGTTTGCACACTTTTGAACGCAAAAGCCTGCTCCTTCCATTCCTACATACCCTCCTTGAATGCCAGTTTGTTATATTAAGCTTATTTAAAACAGCAACTTGCAGTTAGAATGCGCATTTTTTTGCGATGTGCAGGAACTTGGCGCAAGAAATGCAATTCATTTGTACCGCTCACCTGAACAGCACTTCCTTGAGGATGTAATGCCCCTACTGGCTGGCTCGAATAACGAAAGTGCGCTGTCCGTTCATCAGCTTCCTCCGGAGCCGGTGATCTTCGGGCAGACTCCGGCGATGCGGGATGTCCGCCAAAAGCTGGAGCGAGTCGCCGGTGCGAACCTCTCGGTCCTCGTCACTGGAGAGAGCGGTACTGGCAAAGACATCATTGCCCGGCTGTTGCACCTTTACTCCCCGTGGTCTTCCGGCCCCTATGTGAAGGTGAATTGCCCGGCCATTCCCGGCACCCTGCTGGAAAGCGAGTTATTTGGTTACGAGCGTGGAGCGTTCACGGGGGCTTTCAATCCAAAGCCGGGCCGGGTCGAAATGGCTCATCGCGGCACTCTGTTCCTGGACGAGATTGCCGAGCTCGATGGGATGCTTCAAGCCAAACTTCTGCAATTGCTGCAGGACGGGCAGTTCAGCCGCATTGGCGCGCAGGAAGACAAGAAGGTGGAGGTTCGAATTGTCTGCGCCACCAACCGCGAATTACACGAGGAAATTGAACAGGGTAACTTCCGGGCGGACTTGTTTTATCGCATCGCGACCATGACCATCCATCTGCCGCCGCTGCGCGAACGGGTGGTGGACCTGCCGATTATCTGCGATTACCTGCTGCAGTATTACAACGAAAGGCTGAATGGCCGCGCCGTCATGGTGCGTCCGGCGCTGATGGCCAAGATGCAGCGCTATTCGTGGCCTGGCAACATTCGGCAGTTGGAAAATCTGGTCAAGCGCTATGTTGTGATGGGCACGGAAGACGTGATTTTGAGCGAATTGCTGGAGCCCAACGAGCGCGATCCGGTCGACAATCTGATGCTGGACGGTCCGGTTTCTCTCAAGAAATTAACGCGACAGACCGTCCGCAAGTTGGAAGCTCGTATTATCCTGAATGCGCTGCATGCAAATAACTGGAACCGCAAGAAGGCGGCGCGTTCCCTCGATATCAGCTATCGAGCCCTGTTGTACAAGCTGAAGGAAGTCGGCATCCCCCAACGCCGCTCCAGTTCTACGACGAAACACGACCAAGACAAGGCCGAGTAACCCAGAGAGGTGAGTGATGTATTCGCGAGGAGACGCTCCAAGAATGCGCAATTTTATGCTCGTTATCGTAGTGCTGGTTGGGCTGTGCTCAATGGCGGCATGGGCGCAGGATTCTGCGCCGGCGGCTGATACCACCAGTGCCGCACCCCAGGACAGTTCCACGCCGGCGACACCGAATGAAGCCAAGGCGACTCCCTTGCCGCCGTCGAATACTCCTGCCAGCCGCGTCCCCGCAATCCGCAACGACAACTACATTGTGGGTGTGGGCGATGTGCTCGAAGTGAATGTGTGGAAGGAAGGCGAACTTTCCAAGACAGTCCCGGTTCGTCCCGACGGCATGATTACCCTTCCTCTCGTAGGTGAGATCAAAGCGGTAGGTCTTACGCCGATCCAGTTACAGGATCAAGTTACCACCGCACTCCAGAAAGTAGTCTCAGAGCCTCAGGTCACCGTCATGGTCGTGTCGGTGAACAGTATGAGTTTCAATATTATGGGTCAGGTCAACAAGCCCGGCTACTATCCGTTGACCCGGCCGATCACGATTCTGGACGCGATTGCTTTGAGCGGCGGATTCCGCGACTTCGCCAAGCAGAAGAAGATTTATGTTCTGCGCCGGACGGAGAATGGCACCGAGGAGCGGCTGAAGTTCAACTACAAAGAAGTGATCAAGGGCAAGAACATGGCGCAAAACATCAAACTTCTGCCTCACGACGTTCTCGTCGTTCCGTAACGGAGGAGATCGTGGGTATGAGGAGGGCAAGATGAAACGACAACTCGGACCTGTTATAGCAGTGCTGGCGCTTTTCTGCGCTCCACTCGCATGGTCGCAGAGCGGTTCGGCGGACTCCGGTGCTTCTACCGCGAGTGGTTCCGACTCGGGCGGCTATGGTGTGAGCTCATCGAACCCGGGCGCAGCCGGAGGTGCGACCACTGTCGGCGCCCCAACCGATCCATACTTCCAGGTTGGGTCGGGGGAGCAGTCGCAAAGCGGCTCAACCGATTCCTCGCAAAACGGTTCGACCGACTCCTCGCAAAGCGGTTCAAGCGGTGTCTCGTCAGGCAGCTTAACGGATCCAAACGGTCCCGACGACTCGACAAACTCCGGGCCGCAATCGACGTTTAATCACCCCGAGCAACTGCCGCCGCTGAGCATGATTAACGAAGTTACCCACAACACCGGCGTTGCCCTGAGTCTGAGCACCGGATCGCTGTCGGACTATGTAAAGGGCTACAACGGCCAGCAGAGCTACTGGCAAAATATCGGCATGTGGGCCGGCGGCATCAATTTCGCCCAAATTCGGCCTACCTCTATTGTCCAGCTGGGCTACAGCGGTGGTGTGAACCTGAGCTCTTTGTCGGTAGGTGCTTACAGCAACTACACCACGTTGGCCCAGAGCGGCAACGCAAGAATTTTGTGGAACTTCGCCAATCGGTGGCAGGTGCGCATCAAGGACAACTACCTCTATACCGACAACCCATTCGAGCCGTTCCTGACGTATGTGAGTGAGCCGACGCCGAACCAGCCTAATCCTTCGTTGTACTTTCCGGCGGCGGTCATCGAGCAAAATACGGGCAGCATCGATCTCTCGTACCGTCTATCGGCCCATGACAGCTTCACGATGAATGGCTCTGAGTCATTCCAGAATTACATCCGGGGCACAACCGGACTATGGAACTCCTACACTTGGGGCGGCGGCGCTTTTTACCAGCACGTATTCAACCCGCATTTTTCGGCGGGCGCTGGTTACAATTTTTCCGCCTTGGACTTTGGCCATGGCCAGTCGCGCTCCGGCGTTTCGATGGTGGAAGGCTTTTTAAGCTACAAGTTCAACAGTAGCCTGTTGGTTTCGGGTTGGGTTGGTCCCGAGTACACGACCACCAAAGACCTGATACCGGTCTTTTGCTCGCAGTACGGGTGCTTGATCGAGGAACAGCATGCCAGCCAGTGGGATGTCGCCGAGGGCGGCTCGGTTAGCTATAACAAGTCCGGAAATTCGATTCGACTGCAGACCAGCCATCGGGTAACTGACGGTGGCGGAGTTCTGGGCGCGATCAATCTGTACCAGGTAACGCTGGCTTATGCGCGACCCCTCAGCCGCGTATGGGAATTCTCCTCGGCCATCATGTACCTCAGCAGTGTTTCGATCTCCCATATTCGCGCCAATCAGTACTGGGATGCGACGCAGGGAACCATCAATTTCAGCCGCAGATTTGGAGAGTCCTGGAACGGCACGGTCTATCTCCTCTTCATCAATCAATCCCAGAATTTCTACGGTACGCCGGGAACGACATCAACCGCGGGTTTGGGAGTAGCGCTCCGTTATGTATGGGGCCATTCACTTGGACGGTGATTCATTATGGAACAGTTTGAAGGTCAGAAATCGGAGCAAGGCTTTAGTGATTATTGGGCGATTGTGCTTCGCCGCAAGTGGTGGATCCTGGGTCCGCTTTTCCTTGGCTGGCTGATCGTCTTCGCGTCTGCCTGGTTCTTGCCGCCGCGATACGTATCGGAGAGCACCATCCTGGTCGAACCGCCGAAGGTTCCCAGCAAACTCGTCGAGCCTAACGTGCAAGTCGACCTGGCTGATCGCGTCCAGAGTATGAGTACGCAGGTATTGAGCCGTACTCGTCTACTCGGTCTCATTGCTCGCTTCCGCCTGTATCAGGGCTACGCCTATTCGCCGGATGATCAGGTCGAAAAGATGCGCGATGACGTCAAAATGGACCTGATTCAGGGCGAGTCGGGCATTTCCGGCAAGGCCGAACTGCTCGCCTTCCGAATCTCCTACAAGGCGCCGAATGCCGAAATAGCCCAGAAGGTCACCATCGCGTTGACCTCGTTCTTCGTGGACGAAAACGTTCGCGCCAGCCAGGAGCAGTCGGAAGCGACCACGCTCTTCCTGGATAGTCAGGCGCGCGCCATGGGCCAGCAGATGCAAGACGCTGAAGCCAAACTGCGGGCTTTCAAAGCGGAACACGATGGTACGCTGCCGGAACAATTGGACAGCAACATCCACATCCTTAATGGAATTCAGCAGCAGTTGCAGGCGGCGGAAACCCAGCGAGAGCGCGCACTGCAGCAACAGACCTATCTGAGCGCCATGCAAAACCAGTACCAGAGCATGAGCGATTCAGGCATTGTCCCCAGCAGCATCGACAAGCAGTTGGAGAGCGCGGAAACCAATTTGGCGGCCATGCAGGCGCGTTACACGGATGATTATCCGGATGTCAAGAAGCTGAAAGAGATGATCGCGGCGCTCGAGAAGCTGAAGAAAGATATGGCGGCGCAAGCCCGGGAAGACGTGGCTTCGGACAACGCCAGCACCTCCCAGATTCAGGCTGGCATGCCGATTCTGCAATTGAAGACGCAGATGAAGATCAATCGTGCCGAACTGGATCAGGCGAACCAGCAGTTGCAGCGTCTGCAGCAGCAGGCCAATGTGTATCAGGCGCGGCTGAATGCCACCCCCGCAGTACAAGCGGAGATGGAAGATATCATGCGCGACCACGAGAACATGCAGAAGGCCTATTCCGACTTGCTTTCGAAGAAGCAGGAATCGGCGTTGGCCACCAGCTTGGAAATGCGGCAGGAAGGCGCGCAATTCCGGATCATCGATCCGCCCAGCCTGCCGGATAAGCCGCAGTTCCCGGATCGCTTCAAGTTCTCGCTGGCCGCAATCGGTATCGGCATCGCCTTGGCGATTCTGTTCGGATTCGGCGCAGAGTTCCTGGATGACCGCATCCGTGGAGAGCAGGCGCTGTCGGAAGCCACCAGTTTGCCCGTGCTGGCGGAAATTCCGCCGTTGCCAACTCCCAAGGAGTTACGCTGGGCCCGATTAACACCTTGGATGGCCGTGGCCTTCCTGTTGATAATCCTGGTGGCTCTGCCGTCCGGCGTTGTTTACGCTTACTTCTGGGGATAGCGCATGTACAAACAATATTTCGGGTTGACGCGCAATCCCTTTGAGATTAGCCCCGACCCGTTTTTTTATCACCCGACGCCGCGTCATAACGAAGCCCTGGCCAATCTGCACTATGGGGTTGGCCGGCGCAAGGGCTTTATCGTTATTACCGGCGAAGTGGGTACCGGCAAGACTCTGTTGGTTCGTTGTCTGTTATCGGAGCTGCGCAAGAACAATATCGCCTTCGGCTACGTTTTCAATCCCCTGTTGCCGGTGGTGGAGTTCTTTCAATACATCATGGCGGACTTGGGGTTGCCGTATTCGGGGCGCACCAAGACCGAAATGCTGCTGGATCTGAATCGCTTCCTGATTCAGCGGCACGCCCGGGGATTGATCACGGCGCTGGTGGTGGACGAAGCACAGGCGCTGCGGACGGAGCTTCTGGAGGAAATACGGCTGCTGACCAATCTGGAAACATCGCAACAAAAGTTGTTGCAGATTGTGTTGATGGGACAGCCGGAGCTGGAAATCGTGCTGGATTCGCCCGAGTTGCGGCAACTCAAGCAACGAGTCTCCCTGCGCTGCCAGTTGCAGCCTTTGGATGCGCCACAGACGCACGCGTATGTGTTGTCGCGTCTGGAGCGCGCCGGAGCACCTGCGGATCCTCCTATCTTCACTGAAGAAGCGTTGGACAAGATTCACGAGTATTCGCACGGTATTCCGCGCATCATCAACAATCTTTGCGAAAATTCCATGGTGAATGCATTTGCCCGCGAGCAGCGGCCGGTTACTGCCGATATGATTACCGAAGTAGCCGCCGACTTCCGGCTGATTGGACCAGCCCTGCCGGAAGAGCTGCCGCTGTCGGTAGCCGGACGGGAAGAAAACAGCGCCAGCCTTCTGCGCAACTTCTTCCGCCTGCTCAAGACCATGGACAACCAGGAACTCGAAGGTGACAAACCGATGCAATCTACTGCGGTGAGGAGAATCTAACCATGAGTCGAGTGTTCGAAGCTTTACAAAGGTCCCAAGGTGATAATCCCAACTCGCCCTTGGTTCCAGATCAGCCGGAGATGTCCGCAGTCGGAGGGTCGGCAACAGCCCTTGCCGACGCCGGACCGGTCGATGCTAACTGGTTGAACGTTCCTGCCGAGCGCATCCTGCACCCCATGCCCACACCGGAGCAGCGCCTGGTGACCTTGACCCAACCGGATGGCACGGGAGCGGAAATGTTCCGCGTGCTGGCCACACGTCTGGCCCACTTGCAGCACAAGCGCCGCCTGCAGAAGCTTCTCATCACCAGTTCCGCGGTGGACGAAGGCAAGTCAGTCGTGACCGCTAACCTGGCCTTGACCCTCGCGCGACGTCCCCACGAGCGGGTGCTGCTGGTGGAGGCCGATCTTCGCCGGCCGACGGTGAGCGACCTGTTTTCCGCTACGCCGCTGCGCGGCATCACCGAGTGGAACGAGAACAAGATCTCGCTGGAAGATTCGCTGTACCAGATCAAAGACACGTCCATGTGGATTTTGGCTGCAGGCGAGCCGGTCGACGATCCTTTGCCATTGCTCGAGTCGCACCGCTTTGCCAAGATGATCGATACTCTGGCGCAGAGCTTTGATTGGGTGCTGTTCGATGCGACTCCCATGTTCCCTATGGCCGACGCGACGTCACTGTCCCGGTTGTCTGACGGCGTTCTGGTGGTGGTGCGCGAAGGCTTCACCCGTCGCAAGGTTCTGAACAAGGCGATTGAGTCCATCGAAAAGTCCAAGCTGCTGGGTGTGGTCTTTAATCAGGCTTCGATGCTGAACGTCGACTACTCTCATTATTACGGCCGGTACAGCTCAAAGAAGGAAGCCAAGAAGGAAGCGGACCAGGTTAAAGCGGCTTCTGCATGATCCGTTTGTTCAACGCCTATTTCCCCACCCGCACACTGTTGCTTACGGTGACCGAGGCTTTACTTGTCACACTCGGTTTTGTCGTAGCAGTGGTGTTCTGGGCGGGGACGGCGATGGACGCCAACATCTACCTGCTCTATGAGAACGGCTTTGGGCGAATCGGCCTGGTCGTTGGCGTCTTTCTGCTGTTGATGTACTACTTCGACTTGTATGACTCCATCGTGCTGTCCAACCGGCGCGAGGTGGTCACGCGACTGGTCGGTGTACTGGGCTGCTCGTTCGTAACGCTCTCCGTTCTGTATTACGCGTTTCCCGAGATCCGACTCGCCGGCACTACTCTTTGGCTGGGTGTGGCCATCGTTGGTACGACGGTTCCTGCCTGGCGAAAACTTTTTTTCGTCATGAACCGCTCGGCGCGGTTTTCCGAGCGGGCTATCCTGTACGGCGACGGACCGCTGGCGCGACCTTTGATGGAAGAAATTGGCTGTCGCTCCGATCTTGGAGTTCGGGTGGTCGGCTTCGTCGGGCCGGACACCGATCTGCTGCGCGGCGTCTCGCGTTATCAGGAAGATGACCTGGAAGATATTGTGGCGGAGCAGGGCGTCCGCCGCATTGTGGTCACCATGGCCGACCGCCGGGGAAAAATGCAGGTGCAAAAGCTGCTGCGCCTGAAGACCCGTGGCGTGTACATTCAGGATGGACCCGAGTACTACGAAAGTATCACCGGAAAAATTCCTCTGGATTCGCTGCGCCTGAGCTGGCTTTTATTTTCTCCCGGCTTCCACGTGCGCGCAGCCTTGAAGCTCTACAAGCGGGTTTTCTCGCTGCTGTTGAGCGGTCTCGCCATCCTCATTACGTCACCGATCATGTTGCTCGCAGCCATCGCCATCCGGTTGGATTCGCCGGGACCGGTCATCTTCCGGCAGACGCGCGTGGGCGAACAAGGCAAGCTTTTCACGGTTTTCAAGTTCCGCTCGATGTACGACGGGTCCGATAAGAAGGCACTGACGCCGGCAGAGCACGGAGACGCACGCGTGACCCGGGTAGGCAAGTGGTTACGACGGACGCGGGTGGACGAATTGCCGCAACTGTTTAACATCGTTAAAGGAGATATGGCCTTTGTCGGGCCGCGCCCTTTCGTGCCCGAGCAGGAAGAAGAATGCGCCGCCAAGATTCCGTTTTATCGCGAACGCTGGCTGGTGAAACCGGGCGCCACTGGGTGGGCGCAAATCAATCGCGGCTACAACGTCACGCTGGAAGACAATCGCGAGAAGCTGGCCTACGACCTGTTCTATATAAAGAACGTCTCCTTCGGACTCGACCTGTTCATCATGTTTTCCACCGTCAAGATTCTGCTGTTAGGTAGAGGCGGCCGATAGCGAAAAGCCCTCTCTGCAATGCTGTATGCTCTTACATTAAGAAATTACTGTTGACCGCGACGCAATCTGCGTCCGTCCGCAGCAAAGCACCGGAGATCATCCCATGAAGAAAGCATTAATCACTGGCCTTTCCGGCCAGGACGGCAGTTACCTTGCCGAATATCTGGTTGAGCTGGGCTACAGCGTTTATGGATTAGTGCGTCGCGAGTCCGCGACCATGCGCTGGCTGCAACCCGTCCAGGACAAGGTCGAAATTCTATATGGCGATATGCGCGATCCGGTTGCTTTGGAAGTCGCCTTCGCGAAAGCCATGCCCGACGAAGTGTACAACCTTGCCGGTCAGGTCTTTGTTCCCACCAGCTGGCATCTGCCGTCCGAGACTTTCGACATCAACGTTGGCGGACTGGCGCGCCTGTTGAATATTGTGGAGCGCCTGAAGCCGGATACGCGCATCTATCAGGCCTCCAGCTCCGAGATGTACGGAAACCTCAACGGCCTGCGCAACGAGGAGACTCCTCTGCGGCCGACCTCGCCGTATGGAGTGTCGAAGACCGCCGCGCACACGCTGTGCGAAGTTTATCGCGCACGCGGAATCTTTGCCGTAGGCGGAATTCTGTTCAATCACGAATCGCCACGCCGCGGTCCCGAAATGGTTACCCGCAAGATCACATTGGCCTCCGCCGATTGGGCGAAAGGCAAGAAGAACAAGGTCAAGCTGGGCAACATGCAGGCTCGCCGCGATTGGGGCTATGCAGGCGACTATATTCGCGCCATGCATGCCATGCTGCAGCAGGAGAAGCCGGTAGACTACGTGATCGCCACCGGGAAATCGCACAGCGTATACGAGTTCGTGGTGGAAGTGCTGCACTGCCTCGACCTGATTCCCGCTGGAGCTAACCCGGCCGACATCGTAAACGAATATGTGGAGGTTGATCCCAAGCTGTTCCGTACGGGAGAAATCCACGATCTGCTTGGCGATGCTGCCCGGGCGCGCAATGGGCTCAACTGGAAACCGGAAGTCGATTTCCCCGGCCTGGTGCGCATGATGGTGGAGTCGGATGCCGGAATTGCCAAGGGCGGTACGGCCAAGCCGCAGTTCGCCGGGCGTGGAGCTTAGGTTCTAGTCCATTCTGTTCAGCCCCGGTTGTGGGCTGAGACTGGTTTATTGTCCACATGACAAATGTTGAGGGACCGCCATCTCCGGCGATTGGCCGGACGGCGGAAAAGAAAGGCTTTGTCCGCAGGCTGGTGCCTTTGGTATTGACGGCCATCCTGGTGGTCATTGCGTTGTTTGCGCTAGCGGTTCTGAACAACAACTACTCGCTAAGCAAGCCTTCGCGAACGGAGTTCAACGCGCAGCTCGACCGCGCTATCGACACCTCGACAGCCTGGATCGTTCAGCATCCCGAGATTCAGGGCAATCCGCCGCTCATGTTCATGCTTGGCGATATGGCGGAGATCTCGGGCGATCCGCGGCTCCACACCTATGTGGAGAGTTACCTGAACAGCAAGTGGGCACGTCAGCCGGGCAAGCCGGCGACCTGGTATCACGCGCATTGGGTCGATCCCAGCGTTCCGTTGCCCATGATTTCAGACTCCGAATTTCAAGACTTGATCTTCCAGGACCGCTGGTATATGTACGCCACCGCGCCCGATCGCGTGCCGTTGCCGGCAGACTCGCGCGCCGATCTCTTCTCACCTACCAAATACAGCTGGGGCACGCGGCTTCATCTGCAATTGATCGCACTCGATATTTACCGTCACTTCAACGGCCCGTCTCCGGAGTTGAATGCGGCCATCAATCCGGTGACCGAAGGAGTGGCGCACGATGCCTATTGGGACTTCCGCGTCAGCGATTCCTACGAGCAGCGCAGCGCCTTCATTCTCGCGGCGGGACGGCCTGACCTCGTTCGCAGCCGCTGGATCGATCGCATCCTCGCGAACCAGCAGCCGGACGGCGCCTGGAACTACTGCTGGTACGGCTGGTGCCGGGGCGTGTTCGAGTTCCGCCTCGGAGACTCGGCTCGGGGCGATCAAGGCCACTCCACGGTGCAGGCAGCCTGGGCGTTGTATCAACTGAAGTACCGGCATCAGGACTGGATCAAGGAACACTACCAGTAAGCTGCCAGCACACGCGCGCAGCAATCATCGGGACGCGAGAAGGCAACGCCGCCGAGCCCAACACGGCAGCCTCGATGCCCGACCCAGAATTAACTCCCTGTCCAACGTTGGAATTGGATTGACGCCGCCGCTGCGCCCGCGTAAAAATAGTGAAGTATGGACTTGACAATTGATCTCATTCGCCCGATACTGAAGTTACTACTTCAGTAATTGAGGTGGTAGAGAGGAACCAGAATCATGCAAGAGCCATCCGCTGTTCACAACACATTCGTCATCGAGCGCAGCTTTCCCAAGCCGCCGGAGGAAGTCTTTTCTGCCTTTTCCAACGCCGCCAGCAAGCGTCGCTGGTTCGCCGAGAGCGACCGTCACGACATCGAGGAGTACACGTTGGATTTCCGCGTTGGCGGAGCTGAGCGCCTGCAGTACCGTTTCAAGGAAGGCACTCCGTTTCCGGGCACCGCTCTGGTCAACGAAGGGCGGTATCAGGACATCGTGCCCAACAGCCGCATCGTGACCGCGCAGACCATGGATCTGGGCGGCAAGCGCGTTTCGGCTTCACTGGTTACGTTTGAATTCCTGCGCACGGATAAAGGTACTGATTTGATCTGCACACACCAAGGCACATTCTTTGAAGGCTCAGGAGGCCCGGAAATGCGGGAAGCCGGTTGGCACGCACTGCTGGACAAGCTGCAGCGTGAGGTGTCGAGGGAACTCGCACACGCCAAGTGAGTGCGCACACCGAAAGCGATACGCGAAGCACACGGGTCGTCGAAGCAAGATGCGGACATCGGCGACCCTGCCTTAGATCGGGGAAAACTGCGTTAGGCAAAGCCGACGGCTGAATGAAGAAATCTCATATCGACATCAATCGAGTGTTCGACGCGTTGGGCGATCCCACGCGCCGGGCCATGGTCGAGAGGCTGAGTGACCGGCCACACTCCGTCTCCGGACTGGCAACGCCGTTGAACATCACGCTCACGGCGGTGGGTCAGCATCTGCAAGTGCTGGAAGAGTGCGGACTGGTGCGAACCGAAAAAGTCGGACGAGTGCGCACGTGTTCGATAGACTCCGCCGGATTCCAGGTACTGGAGCGCTGGATCAAAGATCGCCGCCCTGCGATGGAAAAGAAACTGGACAAGCTGGGGGAATTGCTGGGTGGGTCAAGTGGTGACTCGTAGACGGCTCCCGCGTACTTCGGCCAGTCACGGCTAATACCCCCCAGTGGCTTAACACGGTATCTTTCTGGGGTCGCCGCGTATTTCTTGATACACAGAATTGAACTGATTCGCCACGCTTCCGTTGGCATTAGCTGGAAGTCAGTAATTGGCCCATAGTCCAGGCGTCGCCAGTTCCAGCAAGTTACCATCGGGATCCCGAAAGTAAAGGCTCGTGCCCCCGCGCTCCCAGTGAACGGTACTCTCAATAGCGACTTCGTTCTGAGCCAGCCAGTGCCGCCACGCTTCGAGCTCTGCCGCCGGGATCGCAAACGCCATGTGACTGCGACCCTGAGCATCCATGCCACCGGGCAGGATCCCCCCGGGAAGTTGTATATCGTTCAGCGAACCTCCACGCTGGAACAGAAGCAGGACCTGCGCAGGCTTCACATTCAAAGAACCCAGTCTTTCCGATTGCACCATGACTTCAAATCCAAAGATCCCGGTATAGAAACGAATAGCGCGGGCCACGTCTTCGACGACGAGGGCCGTTTCCAATACTCCGTCCAGTGGCGGGCGGATCGGCATGCCGTTTTCGGAGTTAGAGGTGTTCGACACCCTATCACTCTACTACCGGTCGCTGCCGGCTTGCAGCATGCCCAGTTTCAGCGGTGGTAAGAAAGGTCTGAAGTAGCCAGATGCGAAAAGGCGTGGATTTAGCTGCTGTTTTCGCTCTATCGCTTTTTCTTTGCCAGCAGCGATTCGTAATATGCTTCCAATTGGCCGATGGTCTTCTGCACTTCGAAGTTTTCGGTGCAGCGTTCGAATCCTGCCTGGCCCATTTGCGTCCTCAGCGGCTCATCGCGCAAAAGCCGGATGATCGGCTTGGCGAACGCCTCCGGTGAACGCTCTGGCACAAGAAATCCCGTCTCGCCTTCGATGATTGCGTCACGGTTTCCGCCGACGTCGATGGCCACTACGGGCATGCCGGCTGCCATATATTCCATGATGGCGTTCGAGAAGCCTTCGCTAATCGATGTCAGGCAGCCGATCGACATGCGCGCGAGATAATCCATGACCTTGCCTTCGCCCTGTGTAAAGAAGACGCGATCGCCGATTCCCAACTGTGCAGCCTGCGCGCGTAACTCGTCGTAGAGTTCGCCGCGGCCGACCAGGAGGAAGGCGACATCATCCACTTCGTCCGCCACAATCTTCGCGGCGCGTAGAAATAATGCGTGGTCCTTCACTGGACGCAGGTTTGCTGTAATGCCCACCACACGGGCATTTCGCGGCACTCCCAACTTTTCAGCAGCGGACGGATCGCCCAGGCCCCGGCTGAACTTCGTCATGTCGACGCCCTGATACACGACCTTCACGCGGTCTGGATCCAGGCGCTCTGTCTCCACGGCGATGCGTTTGGCTTCCAGCGAATTCGCCATGATTCCATCGGAGCGCAGGTTCATCAAGCGGAACATGGTTCGGAGTGAAGGCGTGTACCAGTAGCCGGTATTGAGACGGCTGGTGATGGCGATGCGATGAGTGCCCAGCGATGAAAGGACCGCGAACAGGCTGGTCTTGTTCATGTAGCCGTGGGCGATTTGAATCCCGTGCCGGTCGGCATACTTGCGAAAGGCCATTACCTGCTTAAAGCCTTGGGCCGAGTTCACGCTGTGGGTAGGGAAGACGGCGGTATGAACCGGAGCGGATAAGCCACGCAGTTGCACGCTGTCTTCCAGGCAAACGACGTGGACCTCGAAGCGGTCCTTATCGAGACGCTTGGCGGTCTCGACCACCTGGCGCTCGGTGCCGGCATCGAGTCCCACAGTGTCAGACAGCAGAGCCACTGCGATCTTTCCGGAGGACTGCGGCTTACTTTCCGGCGCTCTCCCCATGAACGAGGCTATCCTTTAGTAATACGAACCACGCCGCCTTGCACCGTGCCCGCGGAACGAAAGAACTCCAGCGTCTCCTTGTCATACCACATCAGCGAAGCATAACGCTCGGGGTTTTCGTTCAACTCGAGGTGCAGTACGCCGCCGGAGCGAAGGTGCGACAGCGCATCGTCGACGAAGAAGCGCCATTCGGCCACGCTCCACTCGTCCGGCTGGCGGTGACGGTTAAAGCAGATCCAGTAGGCGGTGATCAGGTCGAGGTCGTGCAACGGAAGCGGCATGGGCACGAACCGCTCGATGAGCAGAGGCGAAACCCGGTCCGAGCAACCGAGCGATGCCAGCAGCTCGCTATAAACGCGAGCCTCAACTTTGGTCAGGATCGATTCCGGCGCGTCGATGCCATAACAATCGTGACCACAGGCGAGCGCCGATGCCAGAAAGTATCCCGGTCCGCAGCCGATATCGAGGATACGCAGCGGCTTCGAATGATGCAGTCCACGGGCGCCGATGCGGACCACGTTGAAAGGCACCCAGCGGTCGTAATCTGTGTACTTGGCCGCACTGGTCGGGTCACTCTGGAACACTGGCGCCATCTCGCGTCCCAAGCGCTCGATGCGCGGCAGATCGGCTGCCCCGCATACCTTCGACGGCAGGCGGCATAGCGCCACCGATCCGTAGCGAGCCAGGCGAAGCCACAGCTTGGCGATCTCCACCTTGCGATCCGTAGGGCGACTGGGCATGGGAGGGCGCGTGATCAGATCGGGAGACGATTTGGATTGCCCGTGCGCGCGCGCCTGCATCAGGCGAACGCCGGCTCCGGTGCCTGGGAAGCGGCTTTCCGCTTCTCGATTTCTACGGCAGTCACCTCTCGTGCAACCGCCGCTTGGTAGGCCGCCGATATACCTAGAATGGCATAAAGCAAGCCGCTATACGCAATACTCAGGAAGAACGCGCCGACGCACGACATAACCACGGCAATCTGCAGGAAGAGTGCCGCGCGCCCTACCCGGGAAAATCGATATTTGCTTCGTATGCCAGACAGGCCACGGTAGCCGCGATAGAAGGCATACAAGAACAGGAAAAGACCCGGGAATCCGGTTTCGCTGGAGAGCTCGGTGTAAGAGTTGTGGGTGAAGTGCCACATCGCGCGCTTGCCGGCGGCCATCGACTCTTCGGCCTCGGCGTCCATGAACTCACCCGGGCCGACGCCGAAGACAGGATGTTCAAAGCTCATCTGAATGCTTCGCAAGAAGAGCGCTTTCCTCATTTCCGCGGAGTTGGCAGCTTCGGCCTGGGCTGTGGACGATGCGTTCAGAAACGTTGTGAAACGTTCCGTGATGCGTTGCGGCAGCAGCGTAACGGCCAGAGCCACGAAGAGGATGCCACCCATGATGATTGCCATCCGCTCTACCATGGTGGCAAAGATGAAGAAGAGTAACATTCCGGCGGCCAGCGCCAGCATCCCCATGCGGGAGCCGGTGCGGGAGAATCCGGCCAGCACCGGAATCAGGCAGAGGAACAAGGCCACGCGCATGAAGCCCTTCTTCAGCGTCATGGCAAAGATGATGAACGGAATTCCGACGACCAGATAGAGGGCCAGGAAGTTTGCGTCGGCCAGCGTGTCGGCACCGGCACCCAATCCCAGGCGAACTTCATTGGCGCCGCCGCCAGTGCCGCCGCCGATCACCATGGACAGTACGCCAATCGTCGCCATGCCTAAAGCCACCATGAACATGGCTCGGTAACAGTCCTCAATACTTCGTATAAACGCCGCCATAAAGAACAGCAGCAGCAGCGCTTGTGCTGTGGTCAGCCAAGTGGTGAAGCTACCGCCCTTCCAGACGCTGAGCGGAACGCATATGCCGACCCAGATGGTGAAGGCGGTCATCACCCGGCCGATGTCGGACTTGAAAATTGACTTGGTAGTTCCGGTCATGAACATGCCGATGAGCAAGATCGGCTGTATCGCCATGCCCAAGTGCAAAGACGGAATCAGCTCCGGAATTCGGCTACAGTAGAGGTACAGGTACACCATCAGGATCAGGTGGAAGGGCTTGTAGAACTCGGGCCCGCGCTTCTTCTTGCCGGCGACGCTCCGCTGTTGCACCGGAGCGGCAGCAGCCGGCGCTGGTTCGGGCTCAGCAGTAATCAACTGCCCGTGGATATCGTATTCTTCACCGGCGGGAGGCGCCGAATTCTGATAGCTGGACCAATTCACGTAAATACCCCGTTACCCTCTAACTGTCGCGATGCTTCTTTGATAACTCGTGCGGGATTGCCTACAGCGACAACCTGCGCCGCAATGGGCCGGACAACCACCGATCCGGCGCCAATGGTGGTGCCGCTTCCGATTGGAGCCATTATGATGGAAGAAGCCCCAATCCAGCAATCGGCACCGATATCGATCCACTCAAATTCCCCTTCGGCAGAACCGCTGATCTGCCCCTCAGAATCGCGGCTGTGCTGACGCCGTCCACTTAAAACCTGCACCTGCGATGCGATCTGCGTCCGGTCGCCTATCGAACAGCGACCCAGAATGCAATAAGACCCAATGTAAACGCCCTGGCCGAGCGCCGCGTCAGGGTGCGCAAAAAATGATCCAAACGATACGCGGCTGTATAACGAACATTGTTTCAGCGTTAATTTGTAGTAGGCGATCCGGAAATAATCTCCGATGATGCCAGGAATTTGCGCGAAGGCATGAGCCCCCATGGTGAACGTCGCGGGAATGCGGCCAAATCCGGCGATCGCCGCCGCCGGCAGCGCCAGCGCCAGAAACAGCGCGTGCAACCCAAGCTTGAGTGTTTTCTTCATTCTCCGGACATGCGGAGTTTGCGGCTGGGGGTAGCCGGCAACGAGTATACCATTAACCAACTGGCAAATAGACAGCAAATCAAGGCATTTCCGTAGCGATTTTCGAATGCGATAAACTGCCAACGGTCCCCATCCCATGCGTGTTCTGTACTTTTCGCCGCGTATCTGCTGGCCCACCATCTCCGGAGCGCATTTACGCGATTTTTACTTCGCCCGCACTCTGGCGAGGAACGCCCAGCTTACTTACGTCGGACTGGTCAACGAGAATGCCGATGCCCAGGCAGAAGAACTCCGCCAGCGACTGGAGCCGCAGACGGGTACGAAGGTCTACGCTCTACGACGCGAGGCAGGATACAGCAAAGCGAACATCGTCCGCGGCCTGATCGGGCCGACCCCGCTCAACGTCCTGAACTACACCTCGAGTGCGGTCATCGCGGCTTTGGATCCCATTCTGCGTGAAGGCAACTTCGACGCGATCCAGATTGAAAGCATGCACCTGATCGCCTACGCCCAGCACATCCGGCAAGTAGCGCCGCGCATCCGGCTGATTCTGGACTGGCACAACATTGAGTCGGAGATTCTGGCTCGCTACGCCGAGAACGATACGAACCGCCTGCGCGCGATCTACGCGAGGCGGACATCCGTGCTGTCGCGCACCGTCGAAAATCAGCTGCTGCGGCTTTGCAATGCGCATACCGTTTGCAGCGAACGCGAACGCGAGGTGCTGCTCAGTCGAGTACCCGACACGCGAATCGAAGTCGTGGGGAACGGGGTCGATTGCGAGTTCTTTGCCGCAACTGCCGCGTCAGGAGGCGAACTGCGTGATGTGCTGTTCATGGGGAAGATGGACTACCACGCCAATATCGATGCGGCATTGTATTTCGTGAAAACGACCTGGCCGCTGATTCACGCGCGCAGGCCGGAGCTGCGGCTGGTGATCGTGGGCGCCCAGCCTCCGGAAGAGATCCGCTCGCTGGCATCTGACAATGTGGTAGTTACCGGAACGGTGGAGGATGTCCGGCCCTACTATCACAACGCGCTGGTGTCTGTTGTGCCCTTGCGGGTCGGCGGAGGAACACGGCTGAAGGTGCTGGAGGCGATGGCGGCAGGTACGCCGGTGGTTTCGACGACGCTCGGCGCCGAGGGTCTTGCCGTCTTGCATGGCAAGGATATCCTGATCGCCGATACGCCGGAAGCGATGGCTGATGCTGTGGTGGCGATGAAGAGTGACTCTCCCGAGCGCCAGGAGATGGTGGCCCACGCGCGCCGGCTGGTGCAGACCAAATACGACTGGAACGTCGTGGGCGAGATCCTGCTGCGGCTGCACGCCGAGCAGGTGGAGATGGGGGCAGCATGCCTCGAAGCGAAGTAGAGGAGCAGCCCGCAGCGTCGCTATCCCCCTCCCACAAGGTCCGCTGGCTCCGCCGCATTGGCATCCTGCTTTTGATTGCTCTGCTGATTCGCCTTGCCCTGGTGCCCCTTTCCCGTGCCGGATCCTTCCTGGTCATCAACTCTCCCGAGCGATCGGATGTAATGGTCGTGCTGGCGGGAGGCGCCGGCAGTTCGCGCTTCGCGCAGGCTCTGCGCCTCCAGAAAAAGGGGTTCGCACCGCTAGTTCTTGTCGATGCCGACGTTACCCGCAACTATTACGGCAAAAGCGAAGCCGACTTGGTGCTGGATTACCTGCATCGCAGCAATCAAACGGGAATCGATGTATGTCCCACAATGGCGGACTCGACTTACGCCGAGGCTTTGGACGTGGAGAAATGTATGCGGCGGGTGAAAGCTGCCTCGGGGATCATCGTGACTTCGGACTTTCACACGCGCCGGGCGCTCTCCATCTTCCGCAAACGACTGCCGCAGTATGAGTGGTCGGTAGCCGCTTCCTCGGCGCCGGCAAATGCCGCAGAACAATACTGGAAGCATCGCTGGTGGGCCAAGACCGTAATCGACGAGTGGGAAAAGTATTTGTGGTGGGAGTTGGTAGACCGGTGGAGGGCAGATGTGGTGCTGAAATAAACCCGGCGAAGCCCGTTTATTTCTCCACGCCCCGCAACGTCTCGCGATAAAAATCCACCAACGCCTGCCGGTACGCCTCCGGCGTGTGCGCCGACGTTGCCTGTGCCTTGGCCGCGGCTCCCAGGCGGCCCCGCAGCTCGTCATCCGATAACAAGCGGAACAACGCTTTCGCCATCGCATCCGGGTTTCGCGGCTCGACCAGCAGCCCCGTCACGCATTCTTCCAGGATTTCCGGTATGCCTCCGACACGATTCGCTGCAATAGGAAGCCCAGCCGCCATCGCTTCAAGTACCACATTGGGAGATCCCTCACTGTGGGACGGAACCGCAACGATGGTCGCCATCGCGTAGTAGGGGCGAGTATCGCGCTGGAAGCCCGCAAAGACGACTTGTTTCTCGACACCCAGCCGCGCCGCCAGGTTGGCCAGCGATTGGCGTTCCGGACCATCGCCCACGATAACGACACGAAAATCCTGTGTTCCGGGCATGGCAACCAGTGCTGCCGCAGTGCGAATCAGGTCGGCGTGCCCCTTCTCGTGAGAGAGCCGGCCAACCGACAAAATCACGGCTTCCTCGTCGCGAATCCCCAGTTGCTGCCGTACCGCCGCAACCTCATCTGGCATGGGCGTCACAAACGGCTTGACCGAGTTATGCAGGATTCTGATGTGATCGCGGGTCACACCAAACTCCGCGATCCTGTCGGCAAAGGGCTGACACACGGTCACCACCCGATACGCCCCGCCCAGTGACCACCGATCCAGCAGCGTGTACATGCGATCAAGGGAACTGGTTTCGGTATAGCCGTGGTTCCACGCGACCCAGGGATATTTCTTTTGCAGTCCCAGCAGTCGCACCAGGAAGTGCGACTTTACATTGCGCGTCTCGAGAATGTCGGGATTGATGGCGGCAATCGTTTGCCGTAAATGCTGGAGGACTTGCGTGTCCCAGCGGCGCCGTTCGGCAACGAGGGCGACGGAGAGCCCGGCCTCGCGCGCGGCGGAAGCGAGTGCGCTCTCTTCCGGTCCTCTCTGGTAGGTGACGATCGTGACCTCGACATCGGGCATCGCCACCTTGCCGAATTCAATGACGTTGCGCGCCGGCCCGGTGACGGTGGCGTTCTCGATGAGAGTCAGGACTCGAATGGGAGGGTCGGTCACAGTGTCTGTCGGCTGAACAAAGCTCGTTGCCAAACGTCGTCACTGAATTGCTTTGAAGGGGCGCGCCTAGGTGCGCCGTTCCGCTACTGGTTTTCGCTTCCGCGAGGCGGCTTCAGGCCGACGGGCTTGGTTTGAACTGCCGCGGGCTGAAGCCCGCTCTTAATTTCCTAAGGCACTGATGCGGCGCACCTAAAGGCGCGCCCCTTCGAAAGCCAGTGTTACGCGTGAAGCCAATAAAGGCGGCCGTCGCTTCGACTCTCACGTTGCGGGAGCTTGTGACTGCGCCGGAGCAGCGCTGCCGTCTGGTTAATATTCTTCACGACCACGCGCGCGGGGTTTCCCATCGCGACGCAGTAGGGCGGAATGTCGTTCACCACCACGCTGTTTACGCCAATGATGGCGCCCTCGCCGACCGTGACACCTTTCATAATGAAGCTGTTGTGTCCGATCCAGGCGTAACGGCCGATGCGCACCGGCTTCACCTCTTCCGGCCGCGGCGGGAGGTCGGCGATGCGTTCCATCGCATCGCGGGGATGCGCGTCGGTGTCCATGAAACGCACGCCAGACGCAACGTTCACGTCGTCTTCCAGGACAATCTCTTTATTCACCAGAAAAAGCACGTTATGCCCGAGATCGACCCGGTTGCCCAGAATCAGCTTCGGCTCGTCAAAGAGGCGGCCGCTGAAGATGTCGACCTTGCCGAAGAAGTTGACGTTGTCTCCGATGAAGATTTGGGCATGTCCCACAATGAAGGGCATGCGCCACATGCGGAACTTCTTGCCCACCGCGGAGCAGCGGCCGCGGAAGAGCGGCTCGCAGATGAAGTAGCTCCAGAGCCAGCGCAGGCCCATGAAGCCGGTCTGCTGGGCGTTGAAGCCGAAGCGCAGCAGCGGATTCAGGAAGCGCGGCAGAGGGAGATTGCTCGATTCGACGGCGCGCGCGGTTTTCTTGATCCCGCGGTAGAAGGGGGTCTCGCCGCGCCGGATTTTCAGGAGCAAAGAGGACATGAGTACGTTTTCGAAAAGTACCGTATTGTCGAAGGCGGAACAGCAGGTCCCATCGGCCGCGCTCGGGGCAGGCTCTTCGACTACGGATCGCAAAAGGCGCGATCCCCCGCTCAGGATGACAAACCAGTTAAGAAGCTGCCACAACGCGAGCCTAAAGGTCCGCTCTACCCTCTTCCAACAACTCCACCAGGAACTTCTCCGAGGTTACCACCCAGGCGATGCGGCGACCGCCAAAAGCTACGGCCGGCTTTGGTCGGCTGGCAATGGACGCGCCACGCGAGCGAAAGGCCGCCAACTCCGCTTCCAGATCAGCTACCTCATAACACAGGTGATGCATGCCCCCGCCTCGTTCCTGCAGAAAGCGTTGTACTGGAGATCGTCTCTCCCAGCGGCTGGACCAATTCGATTTGCGCATCGCCCGCGCGTGTCGTCAGAAACGCGACCTTAGCCTTCTGCAGCGGATCCTCGAAAATCTTTCCGTCCCACTCCGCCGCCATGGAGTGCACAAATGCGGGCATCGCGGTGGCGATGTCGGCTACCACAAATCCCATGTGGTGCAGGCGAAGCGAGGACGCCATTACACCACCTGCTGACGCCGCTGCAGGTACGCATGGAGCTTCTCAAACGAGTCGAGATCGGCCAGATCGTCCAGATCCATCTCCAGACCGAACTCATCTTCGACGACGTTCATCAGCGTTATCGCGGCCACCGAGTCCCAGTTGGCGACCGTTGCGGTCGATGCCGCCGGAATCTGCTCCTGCGGCATGTCGGGGAACACCACCTGAAAACAATTGGTCAGCCGTTGTCGAGTCTCATCCATGCGCTTCTGCTCTCCTCATCTCGCGCACCTCATGATATAGGGCGGGACACTTCTCTTCGAACTGCGAGCGCGTCAGGCGGAACTCCGACTGCGGTTCGTCGCCTAACAGGCTCGTAAAAAACTCGCGTGTCGGGCCGTTCTTCGCCGTGGGCGCGAAGTCGAACCTCATCTCGCGAACGCCGGTACCTTCGAACAGCATCTTCAGTGTTCCATGCTCGATGCGGCGCGCGAAGGCACGACAGCTCATCACCCAGGCATCGACGTTCAAGCAATCGCCATCGATTCGTCCAGCCAGCACCGCGATCGTTCCCAGCGGCCCGAACTTATCTTCGTAGCGGATGGCTACCAGCACCGCGGACGGCGCAGCCAGCAGCCTATGCCAGTCGGCTTCGGTGTAGCGGCGGCCGTTCAGGTTGAACTGATTCGTCTTGTTCACCAGCTCGAAGACGCGCGGCTCGTTGCCCGCGGCAAAATCAAAGGTCGTGACGGCGTTGATCTGTTGCAGAAAGCTTTCAGGCGTGGCGCCACCGGTGCTCTGTTCGCGAAATGCGGCGCCCTGGCGGATGCTTTCGAGTCGCAGCGCGTCGTCCTGCGAAACCCGCTCCTTGCCGCAGCGGTCGCGCAGATGGCGCAGCATCGCCAGACCCGCCGCGTAATCGTTCTTGGGAAAGAGCACACATTCGATGCCGGGATGCGCGGCTGCTACCTCCGCCAGCTCCATCGGACTGTCGTCGACAAAGATCACGCTGTCGGCGCCGATGTTCCAGGCATCCAGGATGCGGGTGACGCTGCCCGACTTCGCGTTCCAGTGAACTTCAATGGGGAAAACCTGGTCGGATCGCAGCAACAAATCCGGCCGCTCAAATGCCTGATGCACGACTGTGGGATCGTTTTTGCTGGCCACACCGATCAGCGTTCCTGAGTCGGCCAGCGAGCCGAGTAGCTTCTGATAGAGCCCGTGGAGTTGCGTATGGCTCGCCAGGTCCCACGTCACGGCGTCCGGCCCAATCTCGCCGACGATACCGTTCCACAGCGTGTCGTCCAGGTCGGAGATAATGCCCTTTTTTGGCGGGGGCGGCAGCAACGCTTGCGCCAGTTGCGCGGCCAGCCGGTCAGCGTGCTGCATGGTGTAGGGCAGGCCGCTATAGAGATCGCTCTTCAGATCGAGGCGCGTGTCCGCTGGCGAAGTCTCGGCCAGCCGCTGCGCATTCACAATGGCGATACGCCCGTCCCGGCCTTGTGCGATGTCGGCGGCAAAGTGCAGCAGATCAGATTCGAGATGTAGCTGGTGCGCGGACGCCTGCCAACCCGGCGTGTGAAATAACGGCGGCAGCGGCAGAGTCGGCAGCGAGAGCGCGATACGCGGTCCAGCAGGAATTCCGCCCAACGCTGCTGCCAGGCGGGTGAGCATGGTTCGCGCACTGCTCACGAGGTCGCTCGCGGCGGCGGTACTCCAACTGCCGGCGCTGCGGTAGTCAAGACGTGCGTCCAGGTCGCACCATTCCAGCGCGACAACAAGCGCATCGGGAATCGAGGCATCGGAGATGGCTTCGAGCGTTCCCGCCAGATTGTTGTACAGGCCTGAGGTGATGGTGACTTTGCGATCGGGAAGCGCCTGTTGCAAGTGAGCGGTCAGGAACGTCTGAAGGTGCAGCGGCGTAAAGCCGCAGGCCAGGGTGACCGCGAATGGCCGAGCGTCACGGGGAACGTTCTGCGTGATCTTCAGCGCTTCGGTGATGTTCACAGTCGGGGTACCCTTGGGCCGATTTCGGCGTGCGAATCCGCGTCAGAATGCGTTGGTCTGCCCCACTATATGCAATCGAGAGAGAGGGATGCAAGGTAAGCTCGCCACGGCCTTCTGTCCTTCTTATGCCGATCCGGTTCAGTCAATCCGCTCGGGCAGTACATCAGGTCCTTCGTTCCACTCGGGAAGGCAACGCTGTGTGTTCGCCTCAGCTTAGGATGACGCCGCCCGCAGTTTCAGCTTTTGGCTGGAATCGTTATACTGGTACGTCGCGCTCTGACCAGCAGCAATCCCAAGCGAAACTGGACTACTAGGCTCATGAAAACATTGAAGCGGATCACTATTGTAGGCGGGTGCGGCCACGTGGGCTTGCCACTCGGAATTGTATTGGCGAGCAAGGCCGGTCTGCAGGTTGACCTGCTGGATATCGATCCGGCGAAAGTCGACCTGGTCAACTCCGGCACCATGCCGTTCATGGAGCGCGGGGCGGACGAACTGCTGCGCCAGGTGGTCGGCAAATCGCTGAAGGCCACCATCGATCCGGTCTGCATTAATTCCGCCGACGCCGTTATTACCGTCGTGGGCACCCCGGTGGACCGGCACCTGAATCCCACGGTTGGCGAAGTCTATCGCAGCATCGATGCCCTGCTGGATCGTATGCAGGATGGCACTCTGCTGATTTTGCGCAGCACCGTCTACCCCGGCGTCACGAAGCTGGTGTACGAGCGCCTGCGCCGGTTGAACCGCAAGGTCATGCTGGCGTTCTGTCCCGAGCGCATCGCCGAAGGCAACGCGATCGAGGAACTGGTCAAGCTGCCGCAGATTGTCTCGGGATTCGAGCCTGACGCCATCGCCGCCGCCAGCGAGCTCTTCGGAAAGATTGCTCCCAGCCTGATTGAGCTGACGCCGCCTGAAGCGGAACTGGCCAAGCTCTTCACCAACTCCTGGCGCTACGCGAATTTCGCGATTTCCAACCAGTTTTACATGCTGGCCGAGAACTGCGGGCTCGACTTCTATCGCATTCACGACGCCGTGACGCGCGACTATCCGCGTATGCGCAGCTTCGCCAAGGCGGGCTTTGCCGCCGGGCCGTGCTTGCTGAAGGACACGCTTCAGCTGGCCGCCTTCTCGCAGAACAACTTCTTCCTCGGTCACGCCGCCATGCTTATCAATGAAGGGCTGCCGATGTTCCTGGTGGAGCAGCTGCGGCGCCAGGGTCTGGCGAACAAGCGGGTGGCGATTCTCGGCATGGGCTTCAAGGCCGAGTCCGACGACAAGCGCGACAGCCTTTCCTACAAGCTGAAGAAGCTGCTCGAGGTGGAAGCGGAGGAGGTCCTCTGTACCGATCCTTATGTTCCCGACGCCGACCTGGTTCCGCTGGAGACGGCGTTGCGCCGCGCGGACGTGGTCATTGTGGGTGCGCCCCATGCGGTGTATCGCGACATTGAAATTCCGGCGGGGAAGACAGTGCTCGATCCCTGGAACTTTTTGCCGGCACGACAGCTGGCTTCCGTCAACGCGTAAGTACCAAGCCGGCGGCTCCCCGACGGAATGCGCGTAGTACTTGTATCTACAGCGCAACACTGCGTCCGGGCAGTAAGGACATCAACTGCACCGCACGAGCCGCGAAGCAGCGGTAGCAGCGAGACCGGGACGTCGGCCCGGATGACATTCGGAAACACAATGCAACTTTGTTAATCGTCACAGATCATTACTTGAAGGAACGCATAACGCCATCATGAAAATTCTTGTTACCGGCTCGGCCGGCTTCATCAACGGTTATCTCATCCAGGAACTGCTGGACGCCGGGCACACCGTCGTCGGGCTCGACAACTTCAGCAAGTACGGCCGCCTTGAGAAGAGCTACGACACCCACCCGCACTACAAGCTGGTGGAAGGCAACGCCAAGGACCGCGAATTGCTCGACGAACTGCTTGAGGGCTGCGATCACTTCGTCGCTTCGGCGGCCATGATCGGCGGCATCAGCTACTTCCACGAATTCGCCTACGACTTGCTGGCCGAGAACGAGCGCATCACGGCGACCGCGTTCGACGCCGCCATCCGCGCCCACAAGCACGGTAAGCTGCAGAAGATCACCGTCGTGTCGTCGAGCATGGTGTTCGAAAACACCACGGAATTTCCGACGCCCGAAGGCGCGCAGCGGCGCTGCCCGCCGCCCAGCTCGACCTACGGCTTTCAGAAGCTGGCGACCGAATACTTTACGCAGGGTGCGTGGGAGCAGTATCAGCTGCCGTACACGATTGCGCGTCCGTTCAACTGTGTCGGCATCGGCGAGAAGCGCGCGCTGGCCGACCGCGACATCATGAGCGGCAACGTGAAGCTGGCCATGTCGCACGTGGTGCCCGACCTGGTGCAGAAAGTTTTGAAGGGTCAGGACCCGCTGCACATTTTGGGCAGCGGCAAGCAGATTCGCCATTACACTTACGGCGGCGATCTGGCCAAGGGCATTCGCATCTGCATTGAGCATCCCGCGGCCCTGAATAACGATTTCAACCTTTCGACGCCGGTCCGCACCTCGGTACTGGAGCTGGCCGAGGCGGTCTGGAACAAGATTCATGGCGGCAAGAAGCCGTTCCAGTATGTGTCCGATCCGCCGTATGAGTATGACGTGCAGGAGCGCTCGCCCGTGGTCACCAAGGCGAAGGAGATGCTCGGCTTCGAAGCGCTCACGCCGCTCGACAAAATCTTGGACGAGATTGTTCCCTGGATCGAGGAGCAGATCTCGGTGGGTCAGATGTAACGGAAGGCGTGCTGCCGAGACGTTGTTTGAACAAAGTTGAATTGTGCATCAGGGAAAGGCGCGGCTTTAGCTGCGCTGCACAACTCTGTTGAAATTGTCATCCCGAGGAGGCCGAATCAGGGCTCCCGACAAGCGCCGGCTTTTGCGCTTGTTGGGATGGTTCAGGCCGACGAGGGATCCGCTTTTCGTCCAACGGAATTCATGCCCTCCAACCCACCGCTCACTGTCGTCATCCCCGTGTACAACGAGGGCGCCAACTTCAAGGCGCTCTGGGGCGAGATTGCGTCGAGCATCCAGACGCCCTTCCGCGCGGTCGTCGTCTACGACTTCGACGCCGATAATACAGTGCCGGTCGTGAAGGAAGTGATCGCGGCTGGTGAGTTGCGATTGAAGCTGCTGCGCAATGCTTACGGGCGCGGCGTGACTGGCGCCATCAAGACCGGGTTGGAGTCCGTCGAGTCGGGGCCAATTCTGGTCACCATGGCCGACCTGTCCGATGAGATGACGCAGGTCGATCCCATGTACCAGCTCTACCTCGAGGGCTACGACCTGATCTGCGGCAGCCGGTACATGCGAGGCGGCAAACTGATCGGCGGCCCGTTCTTCAAGCAGCTGCTTTCACGCGTGAGCGGACTGACGCTGCATTACTTTCGCCGCGTGCCCACGCACGACGCCACCAACAGCTTCAAGCTCTACGACGCGCAGATGGTCCACGATCTGCGGGTGGAGAGCGTCGCCGGATTTGAACTTGGCCTCGAGCTCACAGTTAAGGCTTTTCTTAACGGATACCGCATTGCGGAAATTCCCAGCGTGTGGCGCGACCGCACGGCAGGGACGTCGCGCTTCCGCGTACTGCACTGGATGCCGCATTACCTGAAGTGGTATTTCTACGCCTTCCGACCGAAGATCAAAGCCGAAAGGCCGTTCAATCCCAGGCTGACAAAAAGAAGCGGGTAGATTACCGGTGCCTGATCGACGAATCGTCGAATATCAATCGGGTGACTATCGAACGAGTGAAGATCGAACGGGTGAATATAGAACGGGTGCCCCATCCTACTCGCCCGATTTTGGCGAGAGGGTGGGAGCATCAGGGCTGACTTTCACTTGAAATCGAATTCCCGCTCGTTCCCGTTTGAGGGCAGTCCATTCCGACTCAATCTCCACCACTCCCTCAACACCAGTTTGATAGTGCCGAAAGCTGCTCCACTCCCAATCCTCCGGCCTCTGCACTAAGCCGCGTACCACCGGATTGCGGTGCATGTACCGTAACTTCTCGATTCGCTTCTTCGAGGTCCGCACGTTGAAGTCGTAATAACGCGTGTACCAGAAGGGAGTGTCGGAGCGGCGTGACTGAAGTTTGTGTCCGGTCAGCTGCTTCAACATTTGGATGGCGAGCGACAAAGAGCTGCGTTCGGGTTCACTCACGAGCAGGTGGACGTGCTCAGGCATCACCACGTAGCCGAGAACCCCAAACGCGTACCAGCGCCGTACTTTCTCGAGAGTTCCTTCGAAGATTCTTGGAGCGGATTGCGTCGCCAGAAGGGGTTCGCGATTGAAGCAGCTGAAGGTGACGAAATGCAGGTCGCCATTTTGTTGGTACCTCTTCAGACCGTCCGGCATGTTCCGAATGTAGGCGGAAATTCAAACTTCAGCAGTGACGACAATCACGCACATCCCGGTTCATGGACCATTCGGCCCACCCTCTCGCCAAGAGCGGGCGAGGAGGATGGGGCACCCGTTCTATTGTTGAGTAAGGACGGTCATCGCACGAGTCCGTCGATGATTCCTGCCAGCTGTTTCGTCTGCTCTTCGGCGTTGAAGTTTTTGCGGAACCAGTCGCTGGCGGTTGCCGGCGTGTTGGGCAGGCGCAGGAAGGTCAGAAGTTTTTGGTCAGCATCGGATGGGTTATCGTCCGCGTAAATGCAGACATTCGGGATCGCAGATTTCTGCAGGATGTCTTCTACCGCCGAATTTCGCGGCACCAGAGCGAGCACTGGCCGTCCGATGCAGATGTACTCGAAGAGCTTGCCTGGAACTTGCACATCGCTCTGCGGCTGAACCAGCAGCAACGCATCGGCCTCCTCCATCAACCGCTGCGATTCGCTGCGCAGTGACCGGCGGCCGCAATTCGAGCCAGCCTTCCTGCTGCGCCTGATCGTAGAGCGCGCTGATTCAATCCGGTCTTCGCGTCAATTGATCCCACCAGAAGAATCTTCGCCGACGACGCTTCCGGCGCTCCGGCAGCGCGAAGACGTGCGAGCGATTCGACGATCACGTTGGGATTGCGTCCGTGATACAGACCGCCCGCATGCACGATCAGCTTCTGCGTATGTTCGGGAATTCCTCTCGCCTGGGGCGCGTCTTCCGGATCGAAGCCGTTGGGGATGACGTGCAGCTTGCGCGCGGCTCGGGGATATCGCTTGCGCCACATCTCGGCGGCGCCTTCAACGTTAGCGATGACAGCCGCCGCCTGGCGGAAGACGCGCGCCTCCATCTGATGGTTCCAGAAACGCTGGTTGGCGGAGGTGAATTCATCGCCCAGGCCGACGCCCAGAGGATCGCGGAAGTCGGCGATCCAGGCAAGCCGATCGCGCAGGTAAGCCATCAGGCCGGCCGGAATTACTCCCAGCGGCGGATAGGTGGAGAAGACGACGAACTTCTCTCCCGGATGCCGGCGTACGAGTTCATGGCAGCGCGCTGCGGCAGCGATCGACCACATGATTCCGATGTGGCCGGGGAAGGCAATCTTGCGGACCAGCAGCTCCTGGTAGGCCTTGAACGTTTTACGCTGCTCGCCGGTGCCTTCCCAGATTTCGCGCAAATCGTCGGGGATAAAAGTCACGTCCGGGTTCGCTTGCGTTTGCGGCGACGCGGTGATGACGTGGCACGGGTAACCCATCCGCGTAAGGTATTTGTAGAAGCGGGAAGGGCGGACCGCGCCGATCTCCGGGCCGGGCGGGAAGTGATAGGCAATCAGGATGACATGGGGCTTCGGCATTGCCTTCTTCGCGGAAGGGACAGAGTAGCAGAAGGGAAGGGCGCTAGCTTTGCTTCACTTGCTCCCGGTTTTGAAGGGGCGCACCTTCAGGTGCGCCGTTAGCACTCCTAATGTATTGAACAGTCCTGTAGGGACGGCAGGTTCTGCTTCCCTTGCTCCCACCCTAGCAAAGGAGGCTAGGATGGGGCACCCGCGTATGGCGTGCCCGAGCCTGCCGATAGGATCGGGCACCCGATTCTCTACCATCGCTCGGTTACAATGTTCCGAAGGTTATTTCCTTCCGCCTACCGATGCCGAATTCCATACTTCCAATCAAGCTGGCCGTGGTTGCCGGCGCCCGTCCCAACTTCATGAAGATTGCGCCCTTGATGAAAGCACTGGCAGCCGACCCCGACTTCAACGCGGTACTCATTCACACCGGCCAGCACTATGACGACAATATGTCCGGTTCGTTCTTCCGCGACCTCGGCATTCCCGCGCCACAGCATCATCTTGAAGTTGGCTCCGGGTCGCACGCGCAGCAGACGGCCGAGATCATGAAGCGCATCGAGCCGATCCTGATCGAAGAAAAACCTGTCGCCATCATCGTGGTTGGCGACGTGAACTCGACCGCCGCGGCGGCGCTGGTTGCCAAGAAGCTCGGCATCGAGGTCGTGCACGTCGAAGCCGGACTGCGAAGCTTCGACCGCACCATGCCGGAAGAGATCAACCGCATCGTCACCGACTCCATCTCCGATCTTTATCCTGGTCACTGAAGAGAGCGGGCGAGTCAACCTGCTGCGCGAGGGTGTTGCGCCGGAGCGCATTCACCTGGTCGGCAATCTGATGATCGACTCGCTGAAGCAGAATGTGGAGCGCGCGAAGGCGTCCGACATCGCCGATCGGCTGGGCATCGGAGGCATGACCTACGGTGTCGTGACCCTGCACCGACCCGCGAACGTTGATGATCCGGCCGCGCTGGAAGAGATCATGGGCGCGCTTCGCATCATCGCCGAGAACCTGCCGCTGTTTTGGCCGGTACATCCGCGGACGCGCGCGCGATTGGAAGGCGGCGCTCTGCCTCTGCCGCGCGAGATGCGATTGCTGGAGCCGCTCGGCTATCTCGACTTCCTCAGCCTGGAGGCAGGCGCGTCGCTGGTGCTCACCGATTCGGGCGGCATCCAGGAAGAAACCACGGTGCTGGGCGTGAATTGCCTGACCCTGCGCGACAATACCGAGCGTCCGGTGACCATCGAGTTGGGAACGAACCGGCTGGCGGGAACGAAGCAAGGCTTCGATCCTGGCGGCCTGGGACGACTTGCAACGCTCGCCCCGGCAGGCTGCCATTCCTCCTCTGTGGGATGGGCAGGCCGGTGAGCGCTGTCGCGAAGTATTGCGGCAGGTGTACGTAGAGCACGCGAAAGAAGAAAAAAGCCAGGGGGCCATGACCTCATGACCCGCCGATCAAAGCGGTTTAGGCGCTTAAATTGCAATCAATAGCAGGGCAATATAACTTTAGATTCGTGATTTCGTGACATTGCGATGCCGCCGTTTCGTGTTGGATGGGGTGGCACAACGGTGGAACGGAATTCGGGACGTGGGAAACTAGAATGCAGACTGCCGAGAAAACTGTGACAACCATCGAAGCGCTCAAGGAAAAGATCCAGAGTAAGACTGCCCGGGTGGGCATTGTAGGACTGGGCTATGTCGGCCTGCCGTTGGCCGTGGAGTTTGCCAACGCCGGCTTTACCGTGACCGGAATTGACGTGCTGGAGTCGAAGGTCGAGGGCCTGAATCGCGGCGAATCGCATGTGCAGGACGTTCCTTCGGCTGAGATCGGCAAGTACGTTGGCCGCAAGCAATTCCGCGCGACCACTGATTTTTCCGTGGTCCGCGACCTGGATACCATCAACATCTGCGTGCCCACGCCGCTGCGCAAGACCAAAGATCCCGACATGAGTTTCATCGTCTCGGCGGTGGAGGAGATCGCCAAGTACTTCCATCCCGGGCTGCTGATTATTCTGGAATCGACCACCTATCCCGGCACCACCGACGAATTGCTGCTGCCGACTTTCGAAAAGCTCGGCTACAAGGTGGGCGAGGACTTCTTCCTGTGCTTCTCGCCGGAACGTGTTGATCCCGGCAATCCGACCTACCAGACCCATAACACTCCCAAGGTGGTTGGCGGCGTAACCCCGGCCTGTACGGACATGGGTGAGCTATTCTTTTCCCAAGCGCTTGGAGAAAGTTGTTCCAGTGGCCAGTACCCGAGTCGCCGAGATGGTGAAGCTGCTGGAAAATACTTTCCGCATGATCAACATCGGCCTGGTCAATGAGATGGCGCTGATGTGCGACGGCATGGGAATCAATGTTTGGGAAGTCATCGACGCTGCCGCCACCAAGCCGTTCGGCTTTATGCCGTTTTACCCCGGCCCGGGACTGGGCGGCCATTGCATCCCGATCGATCCGTTCTATCTTTCGTGGAAGACCAAGCAGTCCGGTATCGAGGCGCGCTTCATCGAACTGGCGGGATACATCAACGGCAACATGCCGCACTTTGTCGTCGACAAGGTTCAGAACGCGCTGAACAATCACAGCAAAGCCGTGAAGGGTTCGCATGTGCACGTGGTGGGCGTGGCCTACAAGCGCAACATCGACGACATGCGCGAGTCGCCGGCGCTCGACGTGATTCTTCTGCTTGAGAAGCGCGGCGCCAAGGTCACATACAGCGATCCGTATGTGCCCACGCTGCGGCTGGATGGAAAGACGCTGAAGTCGGAGCCGCTGGTGGCGACGTCAGAGAAGGCCGATTGCGTGGTGATCATCACCGATCACACGGATTTCGATTATCAGGGCTTGCTGGATTCGGCGAAGCTGATTGTGGATACGCGCAATGCGATGAAGAAATTTGATTCGGAGAAGATCGTCCGATTGTAAGAGCAGTTTCGAAGCGACTCGGCGCGGCTTAAAGCCGCGCCTTTTTTTGTTGTGATGTGACGTTGCCGACGTGTCCGAATGATCCCTTCAAGGTGTCATCCCGAGCGAAGGGAGATTGCGCAGCAATCGAACGCAGCCGAGGGACCCCTACAGCTAGAGCTGCTTTCGAGCGGTAGGGGTTCTTCGACTCCGGCGTGCAAAGTCGGCACGCCTGCGTTCAGAATGAATGCCCGTTGTTCCCACCCTCTCGCCAAAAGCAGGCGAGTAGGATGGGGCACCCGGACTCAGCTCAGGATGAATATCAATTGCTCCCACCCTACGCCAAAGCCAGACGTAGGATTGGGGTACCCGCGAGTTCTCACCGCGACTTGGTCGCCAGGCCTGCAGGTCCAGTTCCCGTTATCGCGCGAACGGTAATCGACAGGTTCGCAGTTGCTCGCTGACCGGCGGCATCCGTCACCTGAACTGTGAACGACGAGACTTTGCTGGTCAGACGACCCGTTTGCCGTTGGCGTGCCAGAGATTAATCCCGTCGAACTGAGGGTTAGGCCGGCCGGCAGCGCTCCGGTAGTGATCGCCCAGCGATACGGCGCCTGCCCGCCCGTGGCCTGGAGCTGAGTTGCGGGATACGGCTTACCCACAATTCCGCCCGGCAGACCGGTAGTGGTGATCACCGGCGGAGTCAGCGCGCTAATCGTCAGCGCCAGCTTCGCCGACGCCGGCAGCGTGCCATGCGAATCCGATAGCAGGATGCTGAGTGTGAACGATCCCGACTGCGATGGCGTGCCCTTGATTTCTCCCGCGGTGGTCAGCTGCAGTCCCGGCGGAAGCGGCGACGACGAGGTCCACTTGTAAGGAGGGACACCGCCCTGGCCGCGCAACACAACATCGTAAGCAAGTCCCTTCGTTCCGGCGGGCAGCGAGGTCGTCACGATCTGCAGCGGCGGAGCTGGAGGAGCATTCACCGACACGGTCGTCGTTCCACTCAGACACTGCGGCTGTGGCGTGGTGCTGTCGCACACTTCGACGGCGAAGCTGTAGAGTCCAGCCGATGTCGGAGTGCCGGCCAGAAGACCTTGCCCGCTGAGTTGCACGCCGGGCGGCAGAGAACCTCCCGCGAAAGTAAAGGTGTAGGGCGGAACTCCGCCGGTCGCAGCGAACGCATACTGGTAGAGCGTTCCGACCGTCGCGCTCGGCAGCTGAGCAGGCGGCGTGAATTGCAGTGGAGAAGTGCTGGACGGCACGATCTGCACCCCTGACACACTCATGCCATAGGGACTGGCGGTGGTGTCCTGACGATCGCGAGCCACGAAGCTCAGCACTCCGTCGGTCACCGTCGCGGCGTAGCTTTGCGTGTAGCCCTTGTACTGGCCTTGCGCCAGAAGATAGCCATCCTGCCAGCTGGCCGCGACTTTGCCGTTCACTTCCGCGTCGTAAACGTTCTCCCCGAGCGCGCTCACCCCTAATCCTGCTTCCCCTTTCAGGTTGATGGTGTACTGACCGTTTGGCAGGGCGACATGCAACGCGACGTCGTTGTGATGGGAGATGCTTGCGCCGTAGAGCGCCGCATCGGTATAGCTTCCCCAGTTACTGGGATAGAAATTCCACGAGCCGTAGAGCGGTCCGTAAAGCAGACCCGAACCCGGTTGATACGAGTTGGTGACGGCACGCTGTTTGATCTGTCCATACCAAACCTGGCTTTGGTGGTCGGTCACGCTGAGTTTCAGGCAGCCGAAGCACAATCGCAACGAGCCATCCGGCGACCAGGGCACGAACTCGACCGTGGCGTAGCTTTTCGCCAGCGGAGCAGCGGTGGAAGCGCAGACCAGCGAAGTGATGGCCGGCGCCGCTAGCGTCCCGCGCGAAGGAGCGGTGATGACACCATCATCATTGGCCGACGCTCCGGCGACGGCAGGAGAAAGCGTGCAGGTGTGGCTGGTGTCGGGATTTCCGTTGACCCAGATTTTCGCCTGATAGCTTTCACCGGCGGGAATCAGGGGCAGACGTTCAGGATCGATGCCGACCACCGTGCCTTGCAGGTTGACGTCAGCACAGGCGGAGCCGTTGACGCAAACGCTGACGCGATTCTGGTTGGCGGTGCCCTCCTGATTTCCAGCGACCAGGTAGGCGGTTGGCGTCCAGTACGGCTGGGTGTTGGCCGGGTCGACCACTTCCAGCGATGACTCAACTGAACTCCAGTTGTGCAGCGCGGTGGCCGCGTCCACCAGTTGATCGGGATAGAAGCCGTTGCTGAGGATGCCAGTGTCCCAGTTATCGGAAGGGGACGTGCCGTCGAGCAGCACCATGCCGTAAACCTGCAGCGTGTACAACACGGCTTTCTCATACGGACAGGCCGTGTCCAGACCGCCGGAGCAGAATCCGCTGACGTTAAAGCTGCGTTTCAAGCGGAAACGCGTCCCGTAGGGGGCCCAGTCGAACATGGTGTACTGGTTGCCGTTCCACGAGCCGGCGCCAAGGCTGCGGCCATCGACCGGAATAGTGAAGTGATAGCTGTCGGTCACCGCTGTCGCGTAAAAGGTGTTGGTGTGATCGACGTTATCGTTGAGCAGCGACCATGCGCCCGTGAGGCCAGTAAACACGATGTGAAATTGGCACCCAGGCGTCACTGACAGCCACGCTGTCGGCGCCTCGCAGCCGTCGAGGCCGCTGGTTCCCAGATTGTAGTTTGAGGTGCACTGAATGGGATTGGTCGGCGAGCAGCTGGCCAGCTGCATGCGAGGATGTCCGCCTGCCGCATACAGCGAAGCCGGAGGAATCACGCGCGCCGAGATCATCTGATTGCCCAGCGTGGTTCGCAGCGCGTGCTGAAACGCCGTGTTGCAGCCGCCGCAATTGGGATCGCCGTAATTGTTGACCACGCTGTTCCACCACTGCACCGGATCGCCGCTGGTGGCGACGATGCTGGAACCTCCGGCGTCGGGACCGCCGTAGACGGAATTGTCCACCGACGACCAAATCGACATGGAGCCAACGTTCGCGGTGGCCACGTTGCTGGAAGAAGTGGCAAGCGTCGCGTTGCCAAAGTCGCCGGAACAGTTGTGTGAGTCGTAGGGGATGGTCGCGGTGACGTGCCACACGTAGCCATTGGTTGCCGCCGTCTGCGTGACGATAGTGACCAGAAAGCTGGACGAAGCGTAGCCGTTGAAATTCATGCCGGAACAGGAGCCGGTAACCCCATTGACCTGCATGCGCAAGGGAGTTTGCAGCGTGCGGAGAACGTTGGTGTCGAACTGCACCTGCGTGGGATTACCCGGCGTGAATGCCACATTGTGGGAGTCGGTCATCACCTGGTAGTACTCGTACTGCAACTGGCTGGTGCGATCGGCTTGCAGCAGGTGGCGATCGGGGCCAGTGCCGCCGCTGGAAGCGCCATAAACGTCCATGCTCCAGCCGGACTGCATTTCCACGAACGGCGGCTGCAGCAGCGGCAGCGGCGTATCCTGGCAGCCGACACACCACGGCAATACCGCGTGCACCAGTTGTTTCGGAGTGCTGTCGTCGATGCTGTTGTTGAACAGGTTCTGAAAGAAGCGCGGCGGCGACCCGAGTTTGAAGTTGTGATAGCTGCCCTGCGCCGGGGCGTCGGAGGCGATGCGGTTCACCCACAGCTGCGAGTCCGGATGCACCGGCCAGTTGTAAACCGACACATTGTAGGCATTGCTGTTCGGCAGTTGCTGAATGCCACGCGAGTAGTTCTGCGGATAGATCGTGGCCGGCGCGCAATACTGTCCCGACTGGTCGAGCGTGCCCACACCCGTCAAGCGTCCAGTTGACCGAGCCGCAGCCGCTGGCGCTGAAGTGAACACATTCGCCGGGCATCGCGGCCTGAGGCTGCGATGGATTAATCGAACAGGTCTGGGACCACGAGGTGCTGCAGAAGGACATTACCAGCACGACAGCGACGAAGCAGAGCCAGAGAGCAAACAACTTTCGGCAAACGGGATGAAGATAAAGTGTGCGGAGAATATGAATTCCGGATTGCATGAAAATCTCCTTGCAGAAAATCGCGGCGCGACGGATGGCGGCCATGGCTCCCGCCTTCTCGCCAACCGATGGCGAGGAGAGCCTGTTCTGAGCGTGCCGAAGGGATGAGTCGCCTTCATGGCGAAGATCGGAATGGCGAGTCTCACTCGGTTCCACAGACAAGCCATCGACAGCAGCGGCGGCGCCTTGAGAGTTCAGGCGTCACAAAAAAACACGAAAGTAACTAGTGGGCTTTCAGTCCCTGAATGGCAGTTGCGACGGGAATGGCGTCGGGTCGAGTTTCAGGTGCGGCACTATACCCAAGCCGCCACAACGGCAGCAGACGAGTGCGATCGTTGCGCAGGGGTCCTGCGTTTTACGGAAGCCTGAAATCTATGGTTCGAGGAGGAAAACCCCTCACCGGAGCGCCAAGCAAGGCTCCCATTTTCGGGAAGGTCGATTGAAGCCGAAGCCGTTCCGAGAAAACGATGACACAAAACAAAAAAAGCCAGACAAGCGGTCTTCGCTCATCTGACTTTCTAACTACATTCTATCATACCGAAGGGGTGTTTTGGCGCAATGTACGCGACTTTATATTCCCAGCAATTTCATGCGGTTACGAGTAACTGTTGTGTTTTTCAGTATTGACATGTAAAAATTTCACGATTTGTAGTGGACTAATTGCCTGAAATGACTGTTTCCGTATAATCTATTGATTATAAATAATTTACTGAAAAATCTGGGCAGGTTACCATTGCTTCCTTGCAATCTCGGTTGATAAGCGGTTTTCGACATGGCCCGATGGTCTTTTGCATCCTGCTGAAAAGGTTGCCTGCGACAACGGAATTCCGCTGGAACATTGTGTGCAACGATTTGCACTTGAAATGACCAAGGCGTTGCGCTTCCCAAAACCATGACGCTTAAATTATTGACAGGCAACAGTATTCAGCATGCTAGAATTCAGAGACTCGGCCAAATAATTGCACATACCCGTTCGGTTCCGCGATTAAAACTCCAAGGGGCATTCTTATTGTGGCGCTTGCTGGCACCAAGACCTCGGGTTCTGCGTTGTCGACTACAGTAGAGGAAGTTTTACCCGGAGGGAAACCACCCTCAAAGCTCTCAGCTTTCTGGCGGACCGTCAAACCATTTGGCTGGCAAGGTTTGCTTCTGACTGCGGTGCTGATCTTTTTGTACGCGCCGGTGCTCAGACTACTGATCTGGCAATGGGCTAACGATTCCGACTACTCGCATGGCTTTCTGGTTCCCGTGCTATCGGCCTATCTGATCTGGGCACGGCGCGACAAGTTGAAGCTGATCGCTCGCAAGCCATCGCCCTGGGGCATGGTGATCGTGCTGGTATCTCTCGGATTTCTGTTTCTCGGCAGCCTGGGCGCCGAGAATTCGCTGGCGCGACTGTCGTTTGTGGGATGCATTTGCGGACTGGTCGTCTACTTCGCCGGCTCGCAGGTTCTACGCGGCATAGCGTTCCCAATCGCTTTCCTGTTGTTCGCCATTCCGATCCCCGTGGTGGTGTACAACGAAATCGTCTTTCCGCTGCAGTTCATCGCTTCGAAATTTGCCACCCGCTCGCTGGAGATTCTCAATCTGTTTCCCATCATGCGGGAAGGAAATGTGCTGATCCTGCCGGGCATGCGGTTGGAGGTGGTGGAGGCGTGCAGCGGAATCCGCTCGCTGATGTCGTTGCTTGCCTTGGCTGCGGGATATGGATATGTTGTTGAGCGAAGTGTTGCGGTGCGGTGGTTCATGGTGATTGCCATGGTGCCGCTGGCAATTATCAGTAATGGAATGCGCATCATGATCACCGCCATCATGGCGCACTACATTGGGCCGAAAGCGGCCGAAGGTTTCATGCACGAGTTTTCTGGTTGGGTTATCTTTGTGGTTGCCACCATTCTGTTCCTGGCGTTGCACAGCCTGATCACTTACATACGCAAAAAACTTGGCTGGTATGACGGCGTGGGCAATCCTGACTTCGCTCCAGTGAAGGTGGGCCAATGATCGCGGGTGGGCGTTACTGGTTGATGGTTGTGGTGTTGCTGGGAGCCACGGCGGGCCTGGCACATCTTTCGCACGGTGAGTCGACCCCGCCGGCCAGGCCCTTGTCGGAGTTTCCCACGAAGATGGGACCCTGGGGCATGATCATCGAGTGGCCGCTGGACAAAGAAACCCTTGATCTGCTGGGCCTGACCGACTATCTGAACCGGGGCTATTGGGAGCCCGGCATGCAGAAGACACTGCTGGGCCTGTACATTGGATATTTCCGGAGCCAGCGAACTGGCGCCAGTATTCACTCGCCCAAGAATTGTTTGCCGGGAGCGGGCTGGAATCCCGACGACGTCGGGAGTTTATCAACTACAGCTGGATGACGGCCGCAAAGTTCCCATCAACCTCTATACCATCAGAAAGGTTTGGATTCGGAGGTTGTGTTGTACTGGTACCAGGCGCATGGCCGGATTGTGGCCAGCGAATACTGGGGAAAATTCTATTTAGTGTATGATGCGTTGCGCCTCAACCGGACTGACGCCGCCTTAGTTCGCATCACCGTGCCGGTTATGAACGGTGACGAGGCGACAGCCCAGGCGCGCGCCCTCTCATTCGCAAAACAAATTACGGGTGAAGTCGATCAGATCATCCCACGGTAAATTCAGGAGAAGTCATGCGGAATCGCTACTTCGTTTCTATTGTTATGGCCCTGCTGATCGGCACTTGCCGGTTGCAGCAAGAATCCCGACGCCGCCAAGAAGAAATATCTCGAAAGCGGCATGAAGTACATGGAGCAGCAGAAGTACGACTCGGCCATCATTCAGTTCCGGAAAGCGATACAGATCGATCCCAAGTATGCCGAAGCCCACTATCAGCTGGCCGAAGCCGACCTGAAGCTGCAGCACAATCAGGAAGCTTTCCGCGAGATGAGCTCAGACGGTCGAACTCGATCCCAACAATTACAAGGCCCGCGTCGCTTTGGGTGGAATGTTCCTTGCCTCCGGTTCCCACTTTTACCCTAACGCCGAAGAACAGGCCCGCTTCGTCTCCGACCACGATCACGGGCAATCCCGAAGGCTACGTTCTGCTGGGCAATGTCTTACTGGCCCAGAAGCACTATGACGACGCTCTGGCCGCGTTCAGCAAGGCCATTGCGATCAAGCCCAGCGAGCCCAGCGCTTACATGAATCGCGGCGCGGTTTACGTTTTCATGAAGCAGGATGACGCCGCCGAGAAGGACTTCAAAAAGGCTGTGGAGCTGGATCCGCATTCGCTGGCGGCCTATGCCAACCTGGCCGGCTACTACATGTACAAGAAGGACCCTAAGAAGGCCGAGGAAGTGTATCGCGACGAGATGGCGAACAATCCCGATTCGCCGGCTCCGTATCTGCGATTGGCTGGACTGATGCTCCGCGAAGGCCGCAAGGATGAGGGCGAAGCGATCGTCCAGCAACTTCGCAGCAAGCAGCCGTCTTCGGCCGAAGTGGCGTCGGCTATCGGCGACTTCTATCTGGCAGCCCGCAATACCGACGCTGCTCTGAAGGAATATCAGCGCGGCCTGTCCTACGATCCCAAGAACGAGACGCTGCAGGTTCGCATCCTGGAAACCATGATCAGCTCGGGCCGGATCCAAGACGCGCAGAACATGGTCGACCACCTGTTGAAGCAAGATCCGGGCGACACTACGGCGCGCATGACCAACGGCCGCTTGTTGGCCATCAAGGGCAACCTGCCCGACGCGACGAACACCCTGCGCGGCGTCGTGAAGGACGCTCCCGAGAATCCCCAGGCTCACTACATTCTTGGCCTGATCCTGCGTCAGACCGGCGACATGGCGGGCGCCAAGAGCGAACTGCAGGAAGCCAACCGCATTCAGCCTAACAACCCCATGACGCTGCAAGCGCTGGCTGAGGTTTACCGCGACAGCCATGACTTCGACACCGCCATGGAGTATGCCGACAAGCTGGCGCGCTTGAACGATAACAACCCGTCTTCGCACTTCCTGATCGCTACCATCGACCTGGGTTCGAAGGAATACGACAAGGCGCTCGACGAGTTGAAGGAAGTGCAGAAGGTCGCGCCCAACGATCCTACCGTCATGATCAACATGGCCTTTGCCTACTCCGGCAAGAAGGACAACGCCGAGGCGGAGCGGATGTTCCAGGCGGCCACCAAGGCGAGTCCGACCTTCGATCAGGCCTGGGCAGCCTATGTTGCCATGCTGTTCAGCACCAACCAGGCGCCTAAGGCGCTGGCGGTGGCTGGTCAGTACGCTGGGGCCAATCCCACCCGCTTGTCGGCGCTGTTCATCTACGGATCGGCGCTGGCGACCAGCAAGAAATACGATCAGGCGCTGGCCGAATACCAGAAAGCGCTCACCATCGATCCCAAGAACGCGGCGGCATATCTCCATATCGGCCAGATTTATCAGGTACAAGGTAAACAGGACGATGCCCTCGCCGCCTATCAGAAGGCGTTGGCTATCCAGCCTACCTCCACCACGCTCAACAACTCCATCGGCAATGTCTACCTGGCTAAGGGAGATTTGAAGTCGGCCGGCAAGTACTTCCAGCAGGCGCTGACCGAGAACGCTCATGATCCGATCGCGGCCAATAACCTGGCGTGGGTTTATGCCCAGCAGGGAGACAACCTCGACATGGCGCTGAGCCTCGCTACCCAGGCCAAGCAGATCGCTCCCGACATGAATGCGGTGAACGATACGCTGGCGTGGATCCAGTACAAGAAGGGCAACTACAAGGTCTCGGTGTCGTTTGCCGAGGATGCGGTACGGCGTTCTCCGGATAATCCGAATTTCCGCTACCACCTTGGCATGGCGCTCAGCGGCGCAGGCGACAAGGATCGCGCGCGCACCGAACTGCAGAAGGCGCTCTCTCTGAACCTGAAGGGGACGGATGCGCAGGATGCGCAGAAGACCCTGGCCTCGCTCAAGTAAGACAGCGCCGGATCAATACGGCTAACCCAAGCGGCCTGACGACAGTCGGGCCGCTTTTTATTGCTGATGAAATGCTCCGGATGGGTAGCCGGTGTCCGCTAGGTCGTTGTGGGAACCGGGTCCACCTGGTTGTGAGCGGCTATCCGATTTCTTGATGGGATAGAAGTGCATTCCGCGGCGTTGTCATTGCGGAGGAGGAGTGAAGTGCAATGGCAGTCGATGTTGTCGGTACCAAACCGAAACTCCACTCCGGCGGCGACGCTGGAGTGGAGTTGGGAGCCTTACTTACCGGGGGAGGAAAGTAAAAGGCCGGGCTAGTTGACCTTCTTGTCGTAAACCCACTTGTTGACCGTGGCGCCCTTACCGCCTACGGCCGTCTGCCGTTCGACGGCTTGCAGCGTATTGAAATTGTCGTCCAGCGTATAGGTGACCAGTTCATCAACCTTGGTTCCGTCGCTGGCCGTGATTTTCTGGTCGACGACCAGCGCGTTGCCCTGCCAATACACGCGGCTGTTCGTGGTGAGACCGCCAGTGGTGTCCACAACATCCTTCTGGTCGTCGGAATTGGCTTCCAGTTTCCAGGTAAAACTCTGATCGCCATACGTCTGGGTCCGCAAGAAGGAAATCTTGGGATCGCTCTGCTGAATCTGCAGGGTCATGGCCGATGGCCCAGGGACCTTGAGTGCGCTTTTCTGCGAGTCGAAGACCCAAGTGCCGGACAGGTTGGGCTTGGACTGAGGCGCTTGTCCGGAGGCTGCGATCCCCGCCATCAGTAGAAGAAAAGAAACAAAACTCGCTCGAGTCATGGAGTAAAAATTCTATCAAGAAAGTTATAAAGATTTTGTAAAGAGAGCGTGACAGGGCGCTCTTTCCGCACGCTAAAACGCGTCGCCAAGCGCCAGAGCGGCCATGCCCCGATTCCCGCCGCCCTGAATCGGCGAACGCTTTCCCAGGAACGGCCTCCGCAGTACTACAGCGTCCTTTTGAACAGCGCCGTGGCGAGCGTGATCATCAGGAACGCCGAGACCGTCAGGTAAATCAAGTCGCTCCGGATGGCCACGAACCCCGCATCCTTCAACAGCAGAGCCTTAAAGCCGTGCACCGAGTAGGTAAACGGATCGATGTAGGCGATCCAGCGCAGCCAGGCGGGAAACGCTTTGATGGGATAAATCGCGCCGCTGGGGAAGAACAGCAGCGTGTTGAGAATTCCAAACGTGGCTCGCGGCACCAGCGGATCTTCCACGCGCACCATCATCAGGAACATCATGGTGTTGAAGGCTAGCGATGTCGCCAGGATCATCAGGAACACATAAAACAGATTCAGCGGCAGGAACAGTGTGCCCAGGCCTGAGAGCAGTGCTCCGAGAACGGTAATCACAACCCCCGCCATGATGGCCTTTACCGCGCCCGCAATGTTCAGACCGGCGACCAGTTCGAATTTCGTGATCGGCGTGACCAGGTAGCCTTCGTGCACGCCGCGCGCCTTGTCGTCGATGTACAGCATGCCGCCGCCGATCATCACCGAGACAAACATGGCCAGCGCGATCGAGCCCGGCAGCAGATACTTCATGTACTCGATGTAGGGATACAGCTCGACCGTATCGAGCGTGATCTGCTGCAGGATGCGCGAGGGATCAACGTCAGGATTGTTCAGCGCCTTGACGATGCTGGAGAATTCGTCTTCCAGGGTAGAACTCATGAAGTTGTCGGTGTTGTCGACGATGAGCGCGATGCGCGGGTGGTTCTCCTCGTAGACGCGCCGGGAGTACTCCGGCGGAATGACGATGGCGCCATCGAGCTTGCCGGTGCGCACATCTTCCATCGCCTGCTGATCGCTGTGATAGGGAACGGTGTAGAAGGTGTTCGCATTCGACTGCACCGCGGCCAGCGCCTCCCGTACCTTCACCGCCTGCGTGCCGTTGTCCTGGTCGACCACGCCCAGCCGCGCCTCTTTGATCTTGCCGCCGAAGGCATTGCCCAGCACGATCAACTGCACCAGGGGAAATACCATCGATACCAGCATTAGCGCCGGAGAGCGGAAAAACTTGCGCAATTCGCGCTCGACAATCGCCCACATGCGGTTCATAAGAGACTAAAACCCTTCTCCTAAATCGATCAGCTCGGTATTAGGCTGCTAGACAACTCATGGCGCGCAAGACCGTTCCGGGTATAGCGGTCCTTCGACTACGCGTCCGCAAAACCTTTGCGGACGCTTCGCTCAGGATGACAATCAAAAAGCGCGTGACGGCACGACTAAAAGTCGTGCCCTGAACAAACCACCCTGATACAAACCAATCGACTCGTGCCGTAATAAGTCAATCCGCTGTCATGGCCGCATCCCCGGACGGTCAGGCATGACAAAGTTGAATGCTTTCACTTGCTCGTCGCGCAACTGCCGTCCCGTGAAATGGACAAAGACATCGTCCAGCGTGGTGTTCTGCACCGAGAGCGACTTCACTTCAACCTTCGACTTCACTGCCAGCTCCACCAGCTCCGTCGTCGTCTTCGAACCGTTGCTGGTCAGGATGCGGTACATATTCGCCGCCTCCGGTTGCACCGAGGTCACGTCGTCCAGTCGCTCCAGCTCCTGCTGCCAGTCGGCGGGAGCGTTGAGGAATTGCGCTTCGATCACGTTCGTTCCCGGCACGCTCGCCTTCAGCGCCGCCGGTGAATCGAGTGCCACCAGCTTGCCGTGATCGACAATGGCGATGCGGTCGCACAGCCGGTCGGCTTCGTCCATGTAGTGGGTGGTGATCAGAATGGTCAGCGCGCGCTTGTTCTTGATCGCCGTCAGCATCTCCCATACGGCAACGCGAGAGACGGGATCGAGGCCCGTGGTCGGCTCGTCGAGAAAGAAAATCTTGGGACTGTGTACCAGCCCGCGCGCAATCTCCAGACGCCGCCGCATGCCGCCCGAAAGCGTTTTGGTCTGTGCGCTCCGCCACTTCGTCAGGTCGACGGTCTCCAACAGGTCATCGATATTGCGCTTGCGGTCTTCGGTGCCCACCCCGTAAAGCTTGGCGTAAATGTTCAGGTTCTCTTCGACGGTGAGATCGATGTCGCTGGTCAGCGCCTGCGGGATTACGCCCATGCACTGGCGCGCCGAGTCCGGATACCTTGGCGACATCGAAGCCGTTGATAAGCGCACGTCCGGCGGTGATGGGCAGCAGCGTGGTCATCATGCGGATGAGCGTCGACTTGCCGGCGCCGTTCGGGCCCAGCAGTCCGAAGATCTCGCCCTGCGGCACGTTGAACGAAACATCGTCGACCGCGGTGAAGTCACCGTACTTCTTGGTGATGTGATCGACCAGGATGGCATCGCCGGTGGTCGTATCACAGGCTCCTGCCGGTGCCGTCGACTGTCCGCTAAACCAGGAAGTGAAGCGGCTCATGGCTTGCCCTTCGCAAGATCTTTCGGCAGCATCACTTCGGCCGTCATGCCGGGTACCAGCGCGCCGTCCGGGTTATCGACTTTCAGCTTCAAGCCGATGGTCTTGATGTCGCGCTTACGGCGGCTGACGTCGCGCTGCGTGGCGAAGTCGCTCTCCACCGCCTTGAAGATCACGGTGCCCCATATTGGATTGCCCTGGGGCAGACGGACTTTCAGCCGGTCGCCATCGGCTACGAAGCGACTCTCCGTCTCCGGGGCTTCGGCGCGCACCCAGGTGTCGCCGAAGTCGATGATGGTTACGATCGGCGTTCCGGGATTCACCACTTCGCCTTGCCGCGTCGCGCGCACCGAGACCGTGCCCGTGACCGGTGCATAAATTTTCGTGTAGCCCAGCCGGGTATCGGCCTCGGCCAATTGTGCTTTGGCGTTCGCAACCTGCGCCTGGTTCGTGGCGACGTTGCTGGCCGCTGCGCGCTGCTGATGCAGCCGGGCGTTGGCGGTATTCAGGTCGGCCTGCGCGGCGTCAACGTTCTTTTGCGCGCTGAGCACGACGGCGTTCTGCGCGTTCAGCTGTTCTTCGGCGCGCACGCGGTCCTGATCGGACTCGACTCCCGCCTTGGCCAGCGCCACCATGCGCTGCGAATCGCTCTGGATGCGAACCAGGTCGGCTTGCGCCTGCACCAGCGCAGCTTTCGCCGCGGCCAATCGCGCCTGGGCGTTGGTCACGCCGCTGTTGGTCTCGCCCAGCGTCTGTGCTTCCGTTGCCTGCATCGACGAAACCTGCGAGTCATACGCGTGGATGGTCGCCTGAGCGGCATTCTTCTCGGCTTCCAGTTCGGCGGAGTCGACTTCGGCGATCAGATCGCCAGCCTTCACCTTCGAGCCTTCATCCACATACAGCTTCTCAACCCGGCCCATGATTTTGGAGCTGACGATGACCTGGTTGGCGTCGACGATGCCGATGAGGACGGTGTCGCTGGTGCGGTCGGTGGAGTAGAAGTAATATCCGGCCGCAATACCGAACAGAATCAGAAGAAAGAAAAAGAATTTGTGCGGTTTCATTTGCGTTTCCCTTTCGTACGGGACAGCGCTGGTTTGGTGTCGTGATGGTGAGAAGCATCTTCGCCGGCAATCCTGGCGGCCAGCTTGATGCCGGCGGCGCGATCGGCGAACAGCGCCGCGGCGATGAAGTCAAGCACGGCTGAGCGCCGGTCCTCGATCGACGGCTCCGCCATGGGCATGAGTTTGAGGAAGCGTTGCCGCAGCGGGGCGGTCAGGAAGTAATGCACGATCGAGCCAATGGCGGTGGGCACAAATTGCGCTGGATCGAGCGGGCGGAATTCGCCGCTGTCGACGCCCTCCCGAAGCAGGGCGAGCACGCGCATGCCGATAGGGAGCATGTACTTGGTAAGAATGCGGTCCAGATACGTCTTACCGCCTCGACTGGCGCTCATCAGTTCGCCCATGAAGATGCGCGCATGGTGTGGCGATGCAGCGATGGAATCGAAGTGCTCGCGGGCGTAGCTCAGAAAGCGTTCACCCGCCGAACCCGGCCGGTCGCAAACGTCCATGACGCGCTGGTGCAGGGGGGCGAAGAAGTTCTCCAAGGTCGCGCCGTACAGCGTTTCCTTGTCGTGGAAGTAGTAGTAGAGCAGGGCTTTGTTGACGCCGGCTGCGTCGGCAATGGCATCGACGCGCGCGCCGGCCAGGCCTTCCTGGGCGAACTCGGCAAGCGCAGCCTTGAGGATGGCATTGCGGCTGGCCTCGGGCTGGCGCCGGCTGCCACGGCGCGGTTCGGCGGATACTGAGATGCGTAGACATTTTAATTAACTAGTTAGTTAGATTAACAGTATGGCGACAAGGATTCAAGGGCCGACCCGGATTGAGTCTGCCGCCGGTCCGTGAGATTCTTCCCTCGGGAGATTGCTGCGATGAAGCCCAAGAGCCTCTACCTCGGCCTGTGTCTGGTGGGATTTCTTCTGCCCTACTGGCAGTTCGTTCCCTGGGTGGCGCTGCACGGACTCCACCTCGCACTCTTCGTGCACGAGCTCTTCGCCAACCGCATCAGCGCATTCTTCGGCATGGACGTATTGGTTTCCGCCATCGTGTTGATTGTGTTTATGCGGGTGGAAAGGCGGCGGGTCGTGATCCGCTTCCGCTGGCTTCCTATCGTGGCTTTGCTTCTGGTGGGAGTTTCTCTGGCGCTGCCATTGTTTTTATATCTGCGGGAATCGGCGACGGAACTCGGTAGCGGAATCCGGTTAGAAAAATCGCCAGTGCCCACGGCACCCATTCAGGAATGACGCTAGTACCCAGCCGATAACGACTGACCCATAGCAAGCGACAAAGACCGCCACAGCCAAATGCCACCGACTTCAGCCGGCGACACGTACCGTCGTACAAGCCCGGCACACCCGGCTGAGGGCGCGAAACGCAACGAGACTTATTTCCGGCGCGAGGTACTGCGGCTTTACCGGCTCATCACGCAACAGATCGGTGCTCAGGTACTTCTTGTTGTCGTCGGCGAAGATCGTAGCCACCACGGCATTAGCGCCGAGCGCATCCTGCACCTTGACGGCAGCCAGGAAATTCGCGCCCGAGCTGATTCCCACCGCCAGCCCCAAGTCGGCGGCCAGCTTCTGCGCCATCAGGATGGAATCGCCGTCGGAAACATCGACCACCGGCTCAAGCTGTGCGAGTTGCAGGATGGCCGGCACGAACTCATCCGAAATGCCTTGAATACGATGCTGCCCCAGCTTGCAACCGGTGGAGAGCGTCGGCGACTCCGCCGGCTCCATGGGATAGATTCGCGTTGCGGGCTGCATCTTCTTCAGGAAACGTCCAACGCCCATCACGGTCCCGCCCGTGCCGACCCCGGCAACAAACGCATCGGCGGCCAAACCTTCCGACTGCAGCTGCCAATACAGCTCCGGGCCGGTGGTTTGCTCATGGGCCTCGACGTTTGCGGTGTTGGAGAATTGCCGCGGCAGAAAAACGTCGTCACGCTGCGCGGCCATCTCCTCGGCCATGCGAATACTACCCAGAAATCCGCCTTGCGCCCTGGTAACGGGAACAATGTTCGCGCCCAGGCTGTGGATCAGGTCCATACGTTCGCGGCTCATCCAGTTGGGCATGAAGATGGTCACCGCATGCCCCAGCGCGCGGCCGAGTGCCGCGAACGAAATGCCGGTGTTGCCGCTGGTCGCCTCGACGATGGTGTCGCCTGCCCGGATGCCGCCTTGCGCGTACGCCTGGCGCAGGATGTGCAACGCCATCCGGTCCTTGATGCTGCCGGTAAAGTTCATCTGCTCACTCTTGGCGTAGATGGTGCGGCGCCGGCCGCGCACCTCGTAATCGATGGCGAGCAATGGGGTGTTGCCGATCATACTTTCCAGACCGGCTAAGCGAGCGGAGATGGGAGATTCGATAATCGGAGATGAGATGGACATAGGAAGGTCGCAAACGCGCAAACTCAGACAGTTTGAGTCTGCTCCGCGAGCTCTGACCACGCCGCGAGCTTCGTCACAACCCTTTGTGACACGATCCGCGGCGAGGGCAAGACGCGTGGAGCCGGCATTCATACTGAGACCGCGAACCCCGGCCTGCCGAGTTCGGCGCCGGGCAGGCGAAACTGGTCGGTGCAGGAATTGAGCGAGTGTGGGCAATTTGTCATCCCGACCGACGGCTTCAGCCCGAGTGGAGAGACCTGCTTTCCGATGACGCGACTGAAATCCTGTGTTGAAGACCTGCCGTCCCTACGGGACTCGGATGCAATCTTGCGCAGCGTACCCAGCGCTTCCGCGCTGGGCTGAAGAAGTTACGACCCGCTGGCGCGGGGCTCGCGCCCAGGAGTTTCCCAACAAAATCAGGGAGCTGGACGATATGGCTTGTTGGTGGAACGCTGATGCCGAATTGACGGTCATCAAATCGGCACAAAGTTGCGAATTGCCGGTTACGTCATACCAGCCGACAGCCGAAAAGCTAAGAGCCAAAAGCTAAGAGCCAAAAGCTAAGAGCCAAAAGCTAAAAGCTAAGAGCTAAGAGCTAAGAGCCAAAAGCTAAGAGCTAAAAGCTAAGCAACTGCCAACTGTCAATACTTCGGCATCGTGGGATCGACGCGCTCGGCCCAGGCGTTGATGCCGCCGACCAGGTTGTGCACGTTGCTGAAGCCCTGCTGCTTCAGGAAGTCCACGGCCTTGGCGCTGCGGCCGCCCATCTTGCAATGCACGACGATCTCCTTCGACGCATCGAGTTCGCCGACGCGCTTGGGCAAATCGTTCAGCGGAATCAAATGTCCGCCGAGATTGCAGATCTGATACTCGTTAGGTTCGCGCACATCCAGCACGAACAGGTTCTTGTCGCCCGCGTCCAGCTTCTGTTTCAGCTCTTCCGGTGTCATGTCCCCGATGTTAGCAGGCGGCGCGTTTTCCGCGCCACGCACCCCGCAGAACTGCTCATAGTCAATGAATTTCTTGACGGTTGGGTTCTCCCCGCACACCGGGCATTCGGGATTCTTGCGCAGCTTCAGCTCGCGGAAGCGCATGGCCAGCGCGTCGACCAGGAGCAAGCGTCCAACGAGCGGCTCGCCCGAGCCAAGGATCAGCTTAATCGCCTCCGTCGCCTGTATCATGCCGACCAGTCCCGGGCAGAATTCCCAGCACACCGCCCTCGGCGCACGACGGCACCACGCCCGGCGGCGGCGGCTCGGGATAGAGACAGCGATAGCACGGCCCATCTTTCGCTGCGAAGACACTGGCCTGCCCCTCGAAGCGGAAGATCGATCCATAGACATTGGGTTTGCCGGTGAGCACGCAGGCGTCGTTGACCAGGTAGCGGGTGGGGAAGTTGTCGGTGCCATCGACCACGATATCGAAATCGCGGATGATCTCCAGAGCGTTCTGGCTGGTCAGGCGGGCGTCGAATTTGCGGACCGTTGTGTTGGGATTGATGGCGGCAATCGACTCGGCTGCCGAGTCCAATTTCTTGCGGCCGACGTCGGCTGTGCCGTGCAGGATCTGGCGCTGCAGATTTGTAAAATCAACAATATCGAAATCGACAATACCTAGGGTTCCGACGCCCGCTGCGGCCAGGTACATCGTCACCGGTGAACCGAGACCTCCCGCGCCAATGCAAAGCACCTTGGCCAGCTTCAGTTTGAGTTGGCCGTCCATGCCGACCTCGGGCATGATCAGGTGGCGCGAGTAGCGCAGGACCTCGTCCTTGTCGAGTGCGCCCCTTTTTACTTCAGACATATTCAAGCTTTTGGCCTCTTGGCAAAGGATGCTTTGAAGGGGCGCGCCTTCAGGCGCGCCGTAGAGTCAGGTAATCACAAGAGCCGACTTCAGTCGGGGGCAGCCTTTCGCCAGCTGAACCTGGCTCTCCACCGAAAACCTATCGTAACGGCGCAGCTGAAGCTGCGCCCCTTCAAAGCCGAGTGTCGCTAAGAGCGTCGATACGAACCATACCCTTTGTAACGACTGACGGAGAACATCCATCATGATACCGGTGTGCTGCTTGATCCGCGCGATTCGGGGCTCCTCTCAAGTCTCCTGCTGGCAAGGTGTATGCATTCTAGGTAATATCTACTTATAGAAGATGCGGAGTCCGCCCGGCCAGCGGCGTCCCAGCCCGGCTGTGAGTTGTGTAGGTAGTAATGCCATCCTGACATAAGCTCTGCCGCATCAACATTCTTGACCCCCAGGAGCCCCATGTCCTCGCTGCTGCCCATGAAAGAGACCTCGCGCGAAGTGGTGGTGGAAGTCGCTCGCACCCTTCAGCCCTGGTTTCCCGAAATTACCGCTGCGTGGCGGCAGCAGATGTTTACCGAGTTCAACTTCGACGGCCGCGCCATGGCCGCCCTCGAGCGGCTCACCATCGGCACCGGATTCTCCATCTTCTCCCAAACCGATTTCGCGACTTTTTACAGCAACCTGCAGCACTTTGGCGAGCGCCTGGCCAAGCTCGAAGTCAGCGCCCGCGCGGTCGCGCGTTCGCTGGAAATCTATCAGCAGCTGATCGATCCGTATCTGGAAAGACTTTTTCCACCCAACCGCCTGCCCGAAATGATGGCGGCGATGGAGACACTCTCGTGGGCGACGTATGTCGCCGTCTCGGCGGCTCACTCGGATGCGCAGAAGATCGAAGCTGAGACGCTGCTGTCGGTATTGGATGCGGAACTGTCGGCGGAAAACCTGGACGTGCTGCTGGATCGGGTGTTGAAACGCGCAACGCAGACATTCAATGCGAATTTGGGAATGATCCTGATGTGCGATGCCGAGCAGCAGGCGCTGCGCATTGATTCGCACGTAGGATTTTCCGCGGACGACGATGATCTCAGCGTGGTGACACCAATCGGCGAAGGCTTTGCCGGCAAAATTGCGCAGACCGGTGAGCCCGCCATCCTGCCCGACCTGCGCGGGCGTGATGCCGATGGTCTGGACGATTTGATGAAAGGCCGCGCGAAAGCATTGTGGGGCGTGCCGCTGCGCTCGAAGGAAAACGTCATCGGCGTGCTGCTGATCGGCTTTTCGCGGCCGCATGACTGGCTGCCCACCGACTACAACCTGCTGCGCGCCATTGCCGACCGCTCGGCGCTGGCTATCGATCGCGCCGGCATGACCGATGCGTTACGCGAGCGTGAGATGCGCATTGCCGAACTGTCCGGCCATCTGATGCACGCGCAGGAAGAAGAGCGCAAGCGCATCAGCCGTGAGCTGCACGATGAGACCGGGCAGGGGCTGATGGTGATTCGCCTGTACCTCGGCATGCTGGAGTCGAGTGTCACTGGGCGGACGGCGCGCAGCAAAATCCGCGAGACGCTGGAGGTCGTGGACCGCACCATCGAAGGCATTCGCCGCATCATCGCCCGGCTTTCGCCGCTGGTCTTGCAGGAGCTGGGACTGCTCGCTGCCGTTCGCAAGGAAGCGAAAGATCTGGCCAAGACTGCGGGCGTAAAAGCCAAGGTCACGGTTTCGCCGGAGTTCGGACGGCTGCCGGCCGCGGTCGAAGCCGCGTTTTATCGCGTGGTGCAGGAGGCTCTGCACAACGTCGCCAAGCATGCCAGCGCCACGACGGTGAATATCGCGATGCGCCGCGAAGGCGCCATGGTTTACCTGTCGATCGACGACGACGGGGTGGGAATTCCGGCCACATCGAGCTCTGGCCGCCAGACCTTTGGGATGGCCGGGATGCGGGAGCGCATTGGAAACATCGGAGGAAAGCTGAAAGTCAGCTCTGCCCGGGGCAAGGGAACTCGCATCGAAGTAAATGCGCCGGTTTCAAGCAACGGGCTCGCCGCCGTAGATGGCCTGTCGGCGGGGGGAGCTGGAGTGGTGGCGCGGGGGCAAGAACCCGATGCCACGGGAACTCAGGTGACAAATGCCAAAAATCAGATGCCTGTTAGTGGATGACCATACGCTGTTCCGCCAGGGGGTTCGCCGCCTGCTGGAGAGCGAAAGCGATTTTGAAGTAGTGGGCGAGTCGCCGGACGGCGGCGACGCCGTAGACAAGGCGCGCGATCTGCGCCCCGATGTCGTGCTGATGGATATTGGCATGCCCGGATTGTCGTCGTTCGAGGCGACACGGCACATCAAGAAAAATCGTCCCGAAACCAAAGTCCTGTTCCTCACCATGTATGAGGACGAGGACTACCTGCTGCAATGTCTCGAAGTCGGCGCGGCGGGATACGTGTTGAAGGACACACCAGCGCAGCAGCTGGTCAGCGCTGTCCGCGATGTCTACAAGGGTGGAAAGTATTTGAGCTCGCAGGTACTGGGTAAGCTGGTGGAGGATTTCCGCACCCGGGTGCGCGATTCCCGCATGCAGCCGCGCATGTCGACGCTGACGCCACGCGAACGCGAGATCCTGAAGCTGCTGGCCGAAGGAAATTCCGTGAAAGAGATCGCGGTGCTGCTCGGCCTGAGCGTGAAGACCGTCGAGGCGCACAAGTTCAACCTGATGCGCAAACTCGACATCCACAATAAGGCCCAGCTGGTGACGTATGCGATTCAGAAGAAGATCATCAAGGTGCCGGTGAACCAGTAGAGTAGTTCTCCTTGCTTTGCTTACGATCCGGCTGTATTACTACGACGGCCCGGTCATGGACGCCTGCCAATCCGTATCGGGTCTGCGACGCTTTTGTCATGCGGATACCCCTGCTTGCCTCGAGCCGGAAAGTACGTCTGTTCCGGAGCATCGGTGATGGAACCGTCATCGGCCGAATCCCGAAGGGATGATTATGCCGTTAGCCCAGGACGAAGTCCTGGGTAAGGACGCCTTGAGAGGGTTGAGTCCCTTCAGGGACGAAAGGCCGTGTCGCCGGCTGAAGCCGGCTCTCATCCGTTTTTTGCGATCGTACCCAGGACTTCCGTCCTGGGCTAACGGCGAAACCACCCGCCTCGCGGGTTCGGCTGAGCTTCCAGAGAACATCGATGCGCCCGAACATCCATAAAGGCTTGTGTCAACGTTTTTTCACGATTGGACGGTTCAAGCGTTCCATGGAAGAGGTTCTTGACGGCCACGCATCTGGGATTGAACGACTGAAGGGCGCAACACCCTTTGTGGCAGGCGGCCGACGGCGGCAGCCGGAGAATGGGACCGGTTTCTGCCGGTCCCCTCGGTCTACGCGCTACTTGGGCAAAGCCTCGCCGTGAAACTGCTCTTCAACCTCCAGCGTTTCATACGCGTGTTCGCCGTGGATCGACTCATCCAGGCCAATCTCTTCACTCATCATCTCGACTTTCACCGGCGTGAACATGTCGATGATCCGCAACATGGCATAGGTGAACCCGAAGGCCCACACCGACGAGAACAACACTGCGACCAGTTGCTTCACGAAGAAGCCGGGGTTGCCGTACAACCATCCGTTGGTGCCGGCGGGGTTAAACGCCGAGTTGGCGAAGATGCCCAGCAGCAGGATGCCGATGAGTCCGCCGACGCCGTGTACACCCCAGACATCGAGCGCATCGTCCCATTGCAGCTTGTTTTTCATCTCGACCGCGAAATAGCAGACGACGCCGGCGATGATGCCGATGATGACGGCGGTACTTGGCGAAACATAACCTGCGGCGGGAGTGATGGTCGCCAGTCCGGCAACCGCGCCGGTCAGCAGGCCCAGGAACTTCGGCTTGCGTTCGCGAATCCAGGCGACGATGAGCCAGGCGACGGCGGCGAACGACGCTGCGATATCGGTGTTCAGGAATGCGGTGCCGGTAACGGAGTCGACGCGCATCTCGCTGCCCGCGTTGAAGCCGTACCATCCGAACCACAGCAGGCCAGTACCCAGCGCAACCAGCGGAATGCTGTGCGGCCCGCGGTCCATCACGCGCCGCTTGCCGACATACAGAATCGAAGCCAGGGCAGCCATGCCCGCAATGTTGTGGACGACGATGCCGCCGGCGAAATCCTCCACGCCCCAGCGCTGCAGAATTCCACCGCCCCAAACCATGTGCACGAAGGGGAAGTACACCAGTGTCAGCCAGCCGGTGAGGAACAGGCAGTAGGCCTTGAAGGTCACACGATTGGTAAAGGCGCCGGAGATCAGCGCCGGCGTGATGATAGCGAACATCATCTGGTAGGCAATGAAGACCATGGCCGGGACGGTATTATTCGGGCCGGATGGTGTCGACAGCGTGATGCCGCGCAGGCACACGTTATCGAGATTGCCGATGATGCCGTGCCAGTCGCCGCTGAAGCAGAGCGAGTATCCGTACAGGTACCAGATAACCGTGGTCCAGCCCATCGAAACGAAGCTCTGGATCATGATAGCCAGAACGTTCTTGCGGCCCACCAGCCCGCCGTAGAAAAAGGCGAGGCCCGGCGTCATCAGCATGACCAGGCTGGTGCAAAGAATCATGAAGCCCGTGTTACCGGTGTCGAGGTGAAGCATCGGAACCTCCAGGAAACGATGTTCGGCAGAACGCGTGGCGTTCCCTTCGCAATCGGCGGCAGGTGCCGCGGGTGACCGGGTTCAGGAAGGATCGAGAAGGAAAAGGTCGGTCTTCGGCTGCAACTCTACGCCGAACTTTCGCGCCTGGGAAGATAGGAGCGCCATGGCAGGAGGCGAGCGTAAGAAAGGGAAGAGGATACCTTGCCTCGGCGGACGCCTGGTAAACAGGCATCTGGCTACCGCGAGAAAAATCTGCGCCAGGCACGCATGAAGTGTCGCTGCATTGGCTCACGTGATCGGCGGGCAGAAAACAGCGCAATCTGCAGGAAAGAACCGTTCTGACAAAGCAGTGCCTGCGGGCCGACAGCCGAAAGCTCCTCTAGTTCACGCCGGAATTGGACTGGGCGATGGGTGCTCCCTGCTTTTCGGCGGGGCGCATCAGACCGAAGTTTTGCAGATACGCCACGGTGCGTTGCGCGGCTCCGTCAAAGGTGAGCTGACAGTTGACGAACTGCGTATTCTCCCAGGTCACATCTCCGCCGCCGTAGACCAGCCGGCACTCGGTGAGCACGCAGTTGATGAAGCGCTTGTCGTCCATATAAACCGTAACGCCCTTGCCCTGCCAGTTCTCTAAAACCTGCATGTAAGAGTTCCTCCCGAATGAATGAGTCCTTAGCATAAATCGTGGCGAATAAACGTGCGGGAGGAGAACAGAAAATCAGCAGCGGAGATCAGCGGATAAACCATGCAACAGACGCAAAAAAGCGGCAGGCTCCGATGTCGGTCCCCTGCCGCTGTTTGAGGAGAAACGCTAACAAGTTAGAGGTTCGATGTGCCCGGAATGGTGCCTTCGGTACCAGTCGCGCGCACAGCCTGCTTGACCGTCTGCTTCACCGTGTCGCGGGTCTGGCTGACAGCGCGTTCAGCGGTGCCACGGATGGTTTCTACGCCGCGCTGCACGCGGTCACGATTCTCTTCATAGGTTTCGCGTGCCGAGTTAGCCAGGTCGCTGGCGCGGTCGGCCAGATTCACCCGGGTTTCTTCGCCGCTCATGGGAGCAAACAGAAGTCCCAATCCAACTCCCACGCCCAGCCCAACCAGAAAACTTTTCATAATTTCCTCCTGAATATCGCGATGTGTGCTGCTCAGAACAGGCCCGCAGCGAACAGGGCGTGCTGTCCAACGGAAGGTAAGATGCGCCTGGCAAGGCAGAGTTTGCCGGAGTACGAAGAAGCCTCTGAAGTCGTGCTTCGTCAATGCTTTCGGGATCGGCGCATCCCGAGTCCAATGAACCGGGGTAGCTCCTCAAAGAAAATGCCAGTTAACCGTCCCGGCGACCCCTTGGATTGCAACGTTTATGGGCATGGAGCCGGGTTCGGCCCCGTGGTAAAATCAATCAAGAATCTCGCGTGAGAGAAGTTGTGTTTTGATTGAGATAGCGCCGTCCATTTTGTCGGCTGATTTCGCCCGCCTGGCTGAAAATGCCAATGCCGCGGTGCGAGGCGGTGCGACCCTCCTCCATGTTGATGTCATGGACGGTCACTTCGTCCCCAACATCACCATCGGCCCGCCCGTGGTCGCATCCCTGCGCAAGGCGGTGGACGTTCCGCTCGATTGTCATCTGATGATCGAGAATGCCGACGAGTACATTCCGGCATTTGCGGACGCCGGCGCGAACTGGGTCTCGGTACATCAGGAAGCCTGCATTCACTTGAACCGCACATTGGAGTTGATCCGCAGCCACGGCATGTCGCCGGGCGTCGTGATCAATCCCGCGACACCCGTGCAGACCCTCGGCGAGGTGCTCGATATTGTGGACCGGGTTCTGGTGATGTCGGTCAATCCCGGCTTCGGCGGCCAGAGCTTCATTCCTGCGACGCTGGAAAAAGCTCGCAAGCTGGTGACCATGCGCATTGCCAAGGGCTTGGACTTCCGCATTGAAATGGATGGCGGCATCGACCTGGAGACAGTTGGACCGGCGGCCCGGGCAGGAGTGGAGTTGTTCGTGGCCGGCAGTCATGTCTTCGGTAAGGGCGATCCGGGCCGCAACGTGGAAGCGCTATTGAGAACGGCCCAGGAAGCCATATTGCAGCGCGCCTGAACGGCGCCAGAAAAAATCCCCCGGCCGCACCCTCCCTGCGAGCGCCGGGTTAATACAGCAAGTTCCCAGAGGTGGTCAGGATGTTTCGTCGCGTACTCATAACAGGCATAACGAGCTTTATGCTGGTCGCCCTGTGTTCGGCACAGGATGGAGCCAGCGCTCCGGCCCCGGACACCATTGGCAGTGGAGCTCCGAACGCAAACGGGCAAGCCGCCACAACGCCCGCTGCTAGCGGGCAGACCACCGCAGCGCCCAGTTCTTCCACGGCTGCCCCTGCGGCGCCGAAGCACTCCAGCAGCAAGAAGTCGAAGAAGAAGAACACCGCCAACCCGATTGCCAACGTCGACTCCAAGCAGCCGGACAAAGTTCTGTTCGATCGCGCCGAAGACGCCATCAAGCATGGTAAGTACGATATCGCGCGGCTCAGCCTGCAGACCCTGATCAATACCTATCCCGATTCCGAGTACGTGGCCCGCGCCAAACTGGCGATCGGCGACTCCTGGTATCAGGAAGGTGGCGCTGCCGCCTACGCCCAAGCGGAGAGCGAATACAAGGACTTCATCACCTTCTTCCCCAACATGCCGGAGGCGGCGGAAGCGCAGATGAAGATCGCCAACATTCACTTCCGCGAAATGGAGAAGGCCGATCGCGATCCCACCCACGCCATGCGCGCCGAGGATGAATACCGGCAGATGATTTTGCAGTTCCCCGACAGCCCGCTGATTCCGCAAGCCAAGCAGCGTCTGCTGGAAGTGCAGGAAGTGCTGGCCCGCCGCGAGTACGACATTGGGCACTTCTATTACATGCGCGACAGCTATCCCGCGGCGATTGCGCGACTGAAGTCGGTGACCGACACGTATCCGCTTTACAGCGGCTCAGACGACGCTCTTTTCGAACTGGGCGGAGCGTACGAGAAGGAAGTTGAAGTCATACGCCGCACCAAGCTGCCCGAATCCGCTAAAGGTCCGCTCATCAAGACCTACACGGATGGAGCCGTCGCCGCCTATGACCGCATCCTCACGGTCTATCCGCTGGAAAGCCGGGCCACCGATGCCAGGAAGCGGCTGGAAGCGATGAAGCAGCCGATTCCCAAAGCGACGCCACAGGCCGTCGCCGCTGATAAGGCGCAGATTGCCAGCCGCGGAAGAATGGGTACCTACGGCAAGGTGATGGAGAACTTCCACAAGGGACCGGACGTCACCGAAGCCACCAAGCTGGGCGAGCCAACGCTGGTCGATCCCAAGCAGGCCAGCGCGCCGGAAATGGTCCGCTCCGCTAATGAGAGCGTCAAGACCACCTTGGAAGGCGCAGGAATAGGCAATCACGTATCGATCGAGCAAGTAAAGCCGGGAACCCCGTTACCTGCCGATACGCCGGCGCCGCATTCGGACGCCGCTGCGGGAGCCCCGGATGCTGCCACGGCAGCCGCCGGAACGACAGGCGCTGCTTCGACGGGCGATCAGCCGGCCGGCACTGAAGTGAAGAACGACTTGCCGGTTGCTGGCGATGCCTCTGCCGCTCCTCTGCCGGCTCCTACTCAGGTGAATGACCTGGCGAACTCAGGTTCCAGCAGCAGCGGCACCGCTGCCGCAAGCACGAATGGCGCCGCGGCTTCCAGTTCATCGACGCAAGCACCTCCTGCAAACACCGACACGGAAAGCTCGTCGAAGAAAAAGAAGAAGAAACATCTGCTGGTGTTCTGAGAAACTTGAAACGGTTAACAGCGGCTGCTGCGTTCAACGTGGCGGCCGTTTTGTTTGTGAGCCGAAGAACAGCGGCAAGAGCGAAGTGTTACACGGGAAGAAATTCGAGCGCGAAGTTCCGCCCAATGGACGTGGCGCCGAGAGCGAAGCGGGTGCCCCATCCTACGCCCGCTTTTGGCGTAGGGTGGGAGACATCGGAATCGAATGTCTCGCGTCCGGAACGTGGGGATTCTCAATCTTCGATCTTCGCTCCCAGGGCCGTCCTCCCAGCCCAAGGGGCGCATGTTCGGCATCCGTCAACGATTGAAGCGATTGCGCCGTTATTTTTTTTCGCCCTGAATTGCCGCCGTCGATTGTTCTGCGCTAGAATCGTTTTGACCGCATTTTTGCGTTCGCTTATGGCGGACGCGCTCTGCAGAATCCCCAACCTACCGGTCAGCGGGAGTGGCGAGTTCGAGGTCTGCTGTCTTCGCGAAGTGGTTGTAAACTCAGCTGGTTGGCTGCTTGCACGCGGAGTTCCGTTGTGTTAAGCTCATAGTTTGTCCCGGCTGGCAAGTAGAATCATGTGTGGAGCAGTGCCTACGCGCTGAGCCATGCAGGCTGGCGTAGCTCAGCTGGTAGAGCATCTGATTTGTAATCAGAGGGTCGGGGGTTCAAATCCCTTCGCCAGCTCCAGAATCGTAACTTGAGCGCGCCGCAAGGCGTAGCAGGAGCAAGCCTAACGAGACGCGCAGCTCTCCTAGAGAACTGAATCCAGCAGCAAGCTTCCCAGTTGATGACGTGCGCGGAAGTTCGATCGCGCCGCTAGGGCAGAGTTTTGTGGGCGCGTTTGGCGTGGTTCTTTGACAGCAAGGGTTAGCGATTCAGGGCCTAGGCAGTCGGCCTCTCACGCGGTTTTGGAGAGCGAATGCTCGGTCGAATCGGGCTCCAAGCAAGCGCGCTTTTGCCTTGTTGGATGCTCGAACGTGCACAGGTGGCCGAGTGGTTAATGGCAGCAGACTGTAAATCTGCCGCTCCTTGGAGCTACGGAGGTTCGAATCCTCCCCTGTGCACCAGTTTCCATTTCAGGGCGATGGAGTTTTGTGGCGGCCGAGAGCATTGAGGTAGCAAGTATTTCCGGAACGAAGAAGTTATGGGTCGCCTTCGCCGTCTACCTGCTTTTGGCGGCGCTGGCCTGGACGACGCTCAGCGATCCGAAGTTTAAGTACGCGACGGTTGCGGTGCTGGCTATGTTCGCCCTCCGCACCTGGTCGTGGAGCCGGAAGCAGGAACGGGATGATCGCGACGAGAGTCGCGACTAGCGATTAGCCTCTGGCGACTCACTTCGAGTCCGGGCAATTGGCATTTAGCACGTTGCTAATAGCCGGAGCCCGAAGGGCGAGATTTGAGTTAGCCGTGGGCGTAAGGCACGCGGTGGACGTTTCGGTGAAAGCTGGAGCCCGCAGGGCGAAACTGAAGTTAGCCCAGTGCTAAGCGCTGGGTACGAGCGGAAAACGGAGTTGAGTCCCGTAGGGACGGCACAAACAGGCGGGAGTAACTCAGTGGTAGAGTCACAGCCTTCCAAGCTGTTGGTCGCGGGTTCGATTCCCGTCTCCCGCTCCAGTCGTTCGAAGGTGTAGCGGAAGCTGATGTAGCTCAGTTGGTAGAGCACTCCCTTGGTAAGGGAGAGGTCATCGGTTCAATCCCGATCATCAGCTCCAGAATTTTAGAAAGTGACCCGCTTGATGCGGGCCAATTGGCTTTCCGATACTGTGAATACAACGATGAGTGAGTCAGCAGCACGCGCGCCGTTTCAGCAGGCGGGCATTCGTATCGAAAAGCTGGAAGAGTTTGAGCAGTTGCGGTCGGCGCTGGCGAGGATTTTTGCTCCCGCCGCCGTCATAAGCTTTTTGAAGCTGCTGCAGCGCAAGAACGTTCCCATCCGCGACTTCCCCCGCGTGCTTCACGAGAAGCTGCTGGAGAAGTCGGACGCGAGCCTCGGGCGCAGCGGCAAAACGGCACAGCAGCTGTACGATGCGCTTCCGCTCAGCGACCAGGCGCAGATGCGCGAGTTTTATTTGACGACGCTGGAGTCGCTTGATGCGACCCTGCGTAACAAGTTCAACAAACTTTACCGGTATTACTAGGGCAAAAGAGAAGAGACATGGCGAAAGAGAAATTTGATCGCAGCAAGCCGCACGTAAACGTAGGGACGATCGGACACATCGATCATGGCAAGACGACGTTGACGGCGGCCATCACCAAGGTATTGGGCAAGCACAATCCGAACATCAAGTTCCGTTCGTTCGATTCGATCGATAACGCGCCGGAAGAGCGCGAGCGCGGTATCACCATCGCGACGGCGCACGTGGAGTACGAGACGGCGAACCGGCACTACGCGCACGTCGACTGCCCGGGCCACGCTGACTACATCAAGAACATGATCACCGGCGCGGCGCAGATGGATGGCGCGATCCTGGTGGTTGCCGCCACCGACGGCCCGATGCCGCAGACCAAAGAGCACGTGCTGCTGGCGCGCCAGGTTGGCGTGCCTTACATCGTGGTGTTCCTGAACAAGTGCGATGCGGTGGAAGATCCTGAGCTGATCGACCTGGTGGAAATGGAAGTTCGCGAGCTGCTCTCGAAGTACAACTTCCCGGGCGACGATCTGCCGGTGGTACGCGGCAGCGCGCTGGGTGCGTTGAATGGCGAAGCGCAGTGGGAAGCCAAGATCGACGAGCTGATGGAAGCCGTCGACAAGAGCGTGCCGCTGCCGGCGCGCGATATCGACAAGCCGTTCCTGATGCCGATCGAAGACATCTTCTCGATCTCGGGACGCGGCACGGTGGTTACGGGCCGTATCGAGCGTGGCAAGGTGAAGGTGGGCGAGGAAGTAGAAATCGTCGGCTTCCGCGAGACGCGCAAGACGGTGGTAACCGGCGTCGAAATGTTCAAGAAGCAGTTGGACGAAGGTATGGCGGGCGACAACGCCGGCCTGCTGCTGCGCGGCATTCCGAAAGAAGATGTGGAGCGCGGCATGGTGCTGGCGAAGACAGGATCGATTACGCCGCACACCAAGTTCAAGGGCGAAGTTTACGTGCTGTCGAAAGATGAAGGTGGCCGTCACACGCCGTTCTTCAAGGGGTATCGTCCGCAGTTCTACTTCCGCACGACGGATGTGACGGGAGTGGCGACGCTGCCGGCGGGCACGGAAATGGTGATGCCGGGCGACAACGTGGCACTGGAGATCGAGTTGATCACGCCGGTGGCGATGGAGAAGGGCTTGCGGTTTGCGATTCGCGAAGGCGGACGCACGGTAGGCGCCGGCACCATCAGCGAAATCATCGCGTAGTTTTCGTCCCACTCAAGGCCAGAAGATGGCCTTGTATGGGGCACCCAAATTTCTCGGCGGAGCGAAAACGCTCCGCTGATATCCGCGCCAGGACGCGGACAAGGCTTCGCGGTACCCAGCCGCGGGGTAAACGAAAAGGATTAACGAAATGCCTCGAGAGATTGTTACGTTGCAGTGCGGTGATTGCAAGAACCGCAATTACTCCACCACCAAGAACAAGAAGACCACGACGGGCCGGCTGGAATTCAACAAATTCTGCCGCGCGTGCCGCAAACACACGTCGCATAAGGAAGTGAAGTAAGCAGTAGTTAGCATTTGGCATTTAGCACTTGGTATGTCGAATGTGACTGCTTGGGCCCGGGCGGAGAGCCTTGAGCTAAATGCTAATTGCTAATTACCAAGTGCGGTTTTACAGGGGCGTAAGCTCAATGGCTAAACTGTCGGTCTCCAAAACCGAACTTGGGGGTTCGAATCCCTCCGCCCCTGCCAGATTTGGATGCGTCCGGTAGAGGGCGCGAGTAGGAATGTAGTTCAGGCGCGGGAAGCGCCGGAAAAAGGTTAGCAAGATGGCGAAGTCAGCAGCAATCGAGAGCGTAGGCGACAGCAGGCTGGACACGCTGAAAGCGTGGCCGCAGCGCGCCAAGAGCTTCTACAACGACGTGCGCACCGAGATGCGGAAGGTCACCACGCCGTCGCGGAAAGAAGTCCAGGGCACGACCACCGTGGTCATCATCACGGTGTTTCTGTTCGGCCTCTTTTTTTGGATTGTGGATACGGTCATCGGCAGCGGTCTTGACCACTTGCTGAAGTATCTGGCTCGCTAGATGCGCGAAAAAATGACAGAAGAAGAAATTAAATCGGAGAACAACGGCGACCAGCCTGAAGGTCAGGCAGGGGATGCTGCTGTCACTCCTGATGGCGGACCTGCGCAGTCGCAGAATCCGAACATGAAGTGGTACATCATCCACACCTACTCGGGATTCGAGCGCAAGGTGAAAGAGTCGATCGAGTCGCGCGTGCGCGCTTACCCCGAGCTGGAACACAAGATTGGACGCGTGCTGATTCCCACGGAGTCGGTCACCGAAGTTCGTGGCGGCAAGAAGTACACCAGCGAGCGCATGTTCTATCCCGGCTACGTGCTGGTGGAGATGGACATGGACGACAACGTCTGGCACGTGGTGAAAGGTACTCCGCGAGTCACGGGATTTGTGGGGACCGGGCAGCAGCCGACGCCGCTTTCGACCGACGAGGTCAACCAGATCGTTTACCGCGTCGCCGACAGCAAGGAAAAGCCCAAGCTCAAGGTCAAGTTCGAGAAGAACGAATCCGTTCGTATCAGCGAAGGTCCCTTCGCCAGCTTTACCGGCATTGTGGACGAGGTGAACGAAGATCGCGAGACGCTGAAAGTCATGGTCACCATCTTCGGGCGGTCCACCCCGGTGGAACTCGGGTTCGGGCAGGTCGAAAAAGTTATTACGTAGAGAAGCCGCCTTCGGCTTTTCGCTTTTCGCTCTTCGGATGAAGCGCGGAAGATGTGGCGAAAGGCGAAGAGCGAGCAGCGAAGAGCGAGTTAAAACATGGCAAAAAAAGTTACCGGTACAGTGAAGTTGCAGATTGCGGCGGGCAAGGCTACGCCGGCCCCCCCGGTTGGTCCCGCGCTCGGTCAGGCGCAGATCAACATCATGGAGTTCTGCAAGCAGTTCAACGCCAAGACAGGCGCCAAGGAACTCGACGGGCTGATTATTCCGGTCGTGGTTTCGGTGTACACCGACCGTTCGTTCACCTTCATCACCAAGACGCCTCCGGCTGCGATTCTGTTGAAGCGCGCCGCGGGCGTGGCCAAGGGTTCGGGTACGCCGAATAAGGACAAGGTCGGCAAGGTGACTGAGAAGCAGGTTCTGGAGATCGCCAAGCAGAAGATGCCCGATCTGAACGCAGCTTCCGTGGAGGCAGCGGTGAAGAGCGTGAAGGGCACCGCGCGGTCGATGGGGATTGAAGTCACGGCATAGTTGGGTGCGGGTTCGCGAGGTAACGCGACACCCGGCATAGTTTCTCCCGCCCTATGCCAAAAGATGGCGTAGAACGGGGCACCCCCGGAATTTAGCCAAGGATTGCCCACCCTGTCCGCAAAATCGGCGGACGAGGATGGGGCACCCGAAGAGCCCGAAGGGCGAAATTGATTAGCCCAGCGCGTAAGCGCTGGGACAGGCGCCCCGGGAAGTTCAAGTCCCTTCAGGGACGACAGGTTTCAGTAAATCCCACACTGTGGGATGTCGTGAAGACCACGGCCATTCGGCAACAAGGGATGGCGGTGGAAGACAAGGAGCAACATGAAGAAGTCGGGAAAGAATATCGAGAAGGCACGCGCTGGAGTGGAAGCCAAGTCGTATCCACTGCAGGAAGCTGTGCCTCTTTTGCAGAAAGTAAAGTACGCCAAGTTCGACGAGACGGTTGACTTGACGATGCGCCTGGGAGTCGATCCCAAGCATGCCGACCAGATGGTCCGCGGCACTGTCGTTCTGCCGCACGGACTGGGCAAGTCGAAGAAGGTTCTGGTCATTGCCAGTGGCGAGAAGGTGCGCGAGGCTCAGGCCGCGGGCGCTGACTTCGTCGGCGGCGAAGACATGGTGGAGAAGATCCAGAAGGAAAACTGGACCGACTACGATGCCGTCATCGCCACTCCCGACATGATGAAGTCGGTAGGCCGCCTGGGTAAGGTGCTTGGACCGCGCGGTCTGATGCCCAACCCGAAGACCGGCACCGTCACCATGGATGTCGCCAATGCGGTGAAGGAAACCAAGGCCGGCAAGGTCGAATTCCGCACCGACAAGACTGCCCTGGTTCACGTTCCGGTGGGCAAGATTTCCTTTACTCCGGAGATGCTGGTGGACAATGCCACCACCGTGATTACCAGTGTGATCAAGGCGAAGCCTACGGTCGCCAAGGGCAAGTACGTGAAGGGCTGCTATCTGAGCTCGACCATGGGCCCGGGCGTGCCGATCGATATTTCGGCGGTAGAAGCCGCCGCGAAGGCGTAGGGTTTTGAAAGGGCACGGTTTCAGCCGTGCCGCTTAGGTCGCCTTATGTGGTGGCCTTTAGGCCCTGTCGCCGACTGAAGTCGGCTTCGGGAGAAATAGGGTGGTCATAACGGCGCAGCTGAAGCTACGCCCCTTCAAGGCGACCCGTACAAGGAATCGAAAATGGCCGTTACCAAAGCAAGAAAGATTGAACAGGTCGAGCAGCTCACGCAGGAATTTCAGGGCGCGAGTCATGCCATTGTGGGAACCTTCGCCAAGCTGACTGTGGAGAAGGATTTCGAACTGCGCAAGGCGGTACGCGGCGCAGGCGGACACTATCGCGTGTTGAAGAACACGCTGGCGGAGCGGGCGGCAAAGGGCACCGCAGTTGAGGAAGCCGTAAAGAGCCTCGCCGGAGTGACTTCGATCGCTTACACCAGCGGCGACCCGGTCGCCCTGGCCAAGGCGCTCAGCAAGTACGCCAAGGACAACCCGGAATACGCCTTCAAGGCCGGCATCGTCGACGGCCGCGTCATCGCTATCAAGGAAATTGATGCCTTGGCCGCGTTGCCGTCCAAGGAAGAGATTCACTCCAAGCTGCTGTTCCTGATCAGTGCACCGGCGCAGCGCCTGGTGACCGTGATGAACGCCATCGGCCGCGATTTGGCCGTGGTCATCAATCAGGGCGTGGAGAAGGGCAAGTTTGCCGGCGCAGCGGCACCGGCAGCGGAAGCAGCTCCGGCAGCGGAAGCACCGGCCGCGAGCGGCACCGGCGCGGAAGCAGCCCCGGCGGCGGAAGCATCGCAGGCAGAAGCTGCAGCCACGGAAGCTCCGGCCGAAGGGCAGAGTTAGGTTTGTTGCTCCCACCCTGTCCGCAAAAACGGCGGACGAGGATGGGGCACCCAGGATTTGGTTTGTTGCTCCCGCCCTACGCCAAAGGACGGCGTAGAACGGGGCACCCATCGTCGGATGATTTGCCGGCGATGTGGGAACACAGGTTTGGAGGCGCGCGAGTGCTTCCTTAGAGATTGAGTTATCCGTCGTGAGGGGTGTTGGCCGGGCGTTGTCTGGCGCGCGGTTAGCACACTGGAAACCTCAGAGACGGGAACGAAATCAAGACAACGATAACGAATAGGTGGAAAAAGACATGGCGGATTTACAGCAGTTGGAAGATTCAATCGTAGGCCTGTCGCTGCTGGATGCGGCGGCTCTGGTAAAGAAGTTGGAAGAGCGTCTTGGCGTGTCGGCGGCGGCAGCGGCTCCGGTGATGGTTGCCGGCGGCGGCGGTGCGGCGGCGGCAGCTCCGGCGGAAGAGAAGACCGAGTTCACGGTCGTCCTGACCGACGTAGGCGCCAACAAGATCAACGTCATCAAGGCTGTCCGTGAAGTCACCAGCCTTGGCCTGAAAGAAGCCAAGGACCTGGTCGACGGCGCGCCCAAGACTGTGAAAGAGGGCGTGAACAAGGAAGAAGCCGAGACCATCAAGAAGAAGTTCGCCGACGCGGGAGCGAAGGTCGAAGTAAAGTAAGCCACCCCAACAAGCGCAAGAACGGCGCTTGTCGGGGACCCCGGAACCGCAGTTACAAAGTTTCGCGAGTTTGCGGGGTTCGTCAATGTTGCATTTCCGCCCCGTTTACGGCGGGTACCCAGCGAGCGCTGGCCTTAGCGCTTCGCGGCGTAGCCGCCCACGGGCGGGGCGTTTCACTCCGGGCGCGCTGACCGGAGTTTCTGGCTGCTGTCGCCTGCGTTACCACGCGGCGGCGGCTACGTTCTTCTCCACGCCGGAGCAGGCGGGGAGAGGCGCGATGAAGCCGAGGAAGAAGAGCGGTTCTCTCAGCGGGGAGCCGCGGAATTCCCGGGCATCGTAGTGATGCGGAGTCCTTTTCGGGCTTGCAGCATCAAAACATAGAATGGCGGGCGGCTGGTATGTCGACCCTCACGTCAGCTCGGACGTGACGGCATGCCGGACGAGAACAAGGCCTGAAGATACTGGCGCGGGAAGCTTTAAACATTGCGGTGCCAAAAGCACCGACATCCCAGGCTAATTGGTTATGGGATTGCACGACGCCTGACGCGGCGCTGACGGGGACTTCTGTCTCTGTGAGCGCAATTGCCTTTTGGCGAAAAATTACGAACCCAGGTTCCTCTTTTCCTCAGCTCTCTCCATGTGTGACGGCGAGTTTCCCGGCGCACATCCTACCCCATCAAGTGCAAATGCGGCGCTTGCCGGGGCCCGGTAACACCGGGTTGCAACTGAATTAGGAGCTTTATACATGGCGCAACAGAAGACTGCCAACCGAAATCGATTCGATTTCTCCAAGATTCCGGCGACCATTCAGATACCCAACCTCATTGAGGTGCAGAAGCGTTCGTACGATCGCTTTCTGCAAATGGACGCCCTGCCGAGCGAACGCGATGATGCCGGCTTGCAGGCGGTGTTTCAGTCGGTCTTTCCGATCACCGACTTCCGCAACGTCTCGCAGCTGGACTTCGTCGAGTACGCCATCGGCAACTGGGAGTGCAAGTGCGGCCACCTTAAGGGGCTGAATCACCTGCGCACCACCTGCCGCAATTGCGGCTCAACGGTAAAAACCGATCCGTTCCACCTGGGCGACGTGCTCTGCACCAAGTGCGGAACATACAACGCCAATACACCCGATTTTTGTAACAAGTGCGGCGATCCCGTCGGGTTGCAGCTGAAGTACGACGTGGCCGAGTGCGAGGAGCGCGGTATGACTTACTCCGCGCCGCTCAAGGTCACCATGCGCCTGACGATTTATGACAAGGACCCGGAGACCGGCAACCGCTCCGATCCGCGACATGAAGGAGCAGGAAGTCTTCTTCGGCGACATTCCGCTGATGACGAACAACGGCACCTTCATCATCAACGGCACCGAGCGCGTGATCGTCAGCCAGTTGCACCGTTCGCCGGGCGTGTTCTTCGAGACCGCCAACAACCGCACCTATTTCCTGGGCAAGATCATTCCGTACCGTGGTTCGTGGGTCGAGTTTGAATACGACCAGAAGAACATTGTGTACGTGCGTATCGATCGCAAGCGCAAGTTCCTGGGAACCATTTTCCTGCGGGCATTGGGACTGCGTTCCGACGAAGAGATTCTTCGCACGTTCTATACCGTCGATCGTATTGCGATTCGCGACAAGAAGCTGTTCTGGACGCTCGATCCCAGCTCCGACAAGCCGACCAACCTGCTTGGCATGAAGCTGGCGAAGGCCATCACCGCCAAGAACGGGGATGAGGTTTCGCACTCCGGCCGCAAGGTTACGGCTGCGGTGATGAAGGAAATCCAGAAGCACCGCATCTCCGAGATTGAAGCCGACCTGACCGACCTGGAAGGCGCGTTTGTCGCGGCGGATGTCATCGACACCAACACCGGCGAAGTGCTGCTGGAAGCCAACTCGGAGCTGACGGCCGACAAGCTGTCGAAGATGATGGACGCCGGCATCGCCGAAGTTCACGTCTTCTTCCCGGAGCGCGACGATGTGGGCACGGTGATCAGTGCGACGCTGCGCCGCGATTCGGTGAAGACGCCGCAGGAAGCGCTGATCGAGATCTACCGCAAGCTGCGTCCTGGCGATCCGCCGACGCTGGACACCGCGACTGCGCTCTTCCACGGCATGTTCTTCGATCCGCGGAAGTACGACTTCTCGCGGGTAGGCCGCCTGAAGTTCAACATCAAGCTGTTCGATCGCGAGGACGCAACGCAACCTCGAGAACCGCACGCTGGAGCCCGACGATTTCTACGCGACCATCAAGTACCTGCTGAAGCTGCGTAAGAACATCGGCTCGGTGGACGACATCGATCACCTGGGCAACCGCCGCGTCCGCGCGGTCGGCGAGCTGCTGGAGAACCAGTTCCGCATCGGCCTGGTCCGCATGGAACGCGCCATCAAGGAAAAGATGAGCGTGTACCAGGAAATGTCGACCGCGATGCCGCACGACCTGGTCAACGCCAAGCCGGTCATGGCTGCCATCCGCGAGTTCTTCGGATCTTCGCAGTTGTCGCAGTTCATGGATCAGACCAACCCGCTGTCGGAGATCACCCACAAGCGCCGCCTGTCGGCCCTTGGCCCGGGCGGTCTGTCGCGCGAGCGCGCCGGATTCGAAGTCCGCGACGTTCACCCGACGCACTACGGACGTATCTGCCCGATTGAGACGCCGGAAGGTCCGAACATCGGCCTCATCTCGTCGCTCAGCTGCTATGCCCGCATCAACGATTACGGCTTCATCGAGTCGCCGTATCGCAAGGTGAAGGCCGGCCGCGTTATCGACTACCTCACCGTGGTGAATGCCGGCGACAGCGAATATCGCGTCGGCGATCATGCGGAGAAGTCGGAGATCCTGAAGATCAATGCCGATCTGAAGGAGCGCCGCAAGAAGCTGATCGACTTCGAGCCGTTCTCGTTCTACCTGTCGGCGTGGGAAGAAGATCGCCACGTCATCGCGCAGGCCAACGCGGAAATCGACGACAAGGGCCGCATCGTTGCGGAACTGGTCAACGCCCGTAAGGCCGGCAACTTCGTCCTGGTTAGCCGCGACGAAGTCGATTACATCGACGTCAGCCCGAAGCAGTTGGTGTCCGTCGCTGCCTCGCTGGTGCCGTTCCTGGAACACGACGACGCCAACCGCGCCCTTATGGGCGCGAACATGCAGCGTCAGTCGGTGCCGTTGCTGCGCGCTCAGGCGCCCATCGTCGGCACGGGAATGGAAGGCGTCACGGCGCGTGATTCGGGTGCGGTGGTTTTGGCTCGCCGCTCCGGCATCATCGACTCCGTCGACTCCGAGCGCATCATCGTGCGTGTCGAGGGCGAGCATCATCCCATGCAGCTCTCGCGTGAAGTGGGCAGCGACATTTATCAGCTGACCAAGTTCAAGCGCTCGAACCAGAACACTTGTATCAACCAGCGCCCGATCGTGAAGAAGGGCGACCGCGTACTGAAGGGTCAGGTCATTGCGGATGGTCCCTGCACCGATATGGGCGAGCTGGCGCTCGGTCGTAACGTGCTGGTGGCCTTCATGCCGTGGCGCGGTTACAACTTCGAGGACGCGATCCTGGTCTCCGAAAAGATGGTGAAGGAGGACTATTACACCTCCGTCCACATCGAGGAGTTCGAGATCGAGTCGCGCGATACCAAGCTGGGACCGGAAGAAGTCACGCGCGACATTCCCAACGTCAGCGAGTCGGCGCTGCGCGATCTCGACGAGAGCGGCGTCATCCGCATCGGCGCGACCGTGAAGGCCGGCGACATTCTGGTAGGCAAGGTTACGCCGAAGGGCGAGACCCAGCTGACGCCGGAAGAGAAGCTGCTGCGCGCCATCTTCGGCGAAAAGGCCGGCGACGTTCGCGACGCTTCGCTCACCTGTCCTCCGGGCATCGAGGGCACCGTGGTCGACGTGAAGATCTTCTCCCGCAAGGGGCAGGAGAAGGACGAGCGCGCCAAGTCGATCGAAGGCGATCAGGTAGCCAAGCTGGAGAAGAACCTGGCGGACGAAATCCGAATCCTGACGGACGAACGCTTGAAGCGTTTGGAATCGCTGCTGGGCGGCAAGGAAGTTCTGGCCGACCTGCACGACGAGCGCACCAACAAGCGTCTGTTGACCAAGGGCGCCGAACTCGACCGCGACACCATCGAACGGATCTCGACGCGCAACTTGAAGCGCATCAAGTTCCCCGATAAGGACCCGCGCATCAACGAGCAGATCGACGAAATCGAGGAGATGACCTCGCGCCAGATCGATGTCTTGCGCAAGATTGTCCGCGAGAAGGTCGAGAAGCTGCAGAAGGGCGACGAGCTGCCTCCCGGCGTAATCAAGCTGGTGAAGGTATACATCGCCATGAAGCGCAAGCTGAGCGTCGGCGACAAGATGGCCGGACGTCACGGTAACAAGGGCGTCATCGCGCGCATTCTGCCGGAAGAGGATATGCCGTACCTCGACGACGGAACGCCGATGGAGATCGTCCTGAACCCGCTGGGCGTGCCAAGCCGTATGAACGTCGGCCAGATTCTGGAAACGCACCTCGGCTGGGCCGGCTACGCACTCGGCCAGAAGATCGGCGAGTTGCTCAAGGAAAACTCCAAGGCGGAGCGCATTCGCAAGGAGCTGAAAGTCCTGTTCAAGGGCACGCCGTTCGTGGATGAACTGGTCGCGCTCGACGACGAACTGCTGGAGAAAGCTGCCGACGGCATGAAGGAAGCTGTCTACTTCGCTTCGCCGGTATTCGACGGATCGAAGGAAGGCGAAATCAAGTCGCTGCTGGCGGAAGCCGAGTTGCCGACGTCCGGTAAGGCTTATCTCTACGACGGTATGACGGGTGAGAAGTTCGAGCAGCCGGTAACGGTTGGTTATATCTACATGCTCAAGCTGTCCCATCTGGTCGACGACAAGATCCATGCGCGTTCCATCGGACCCTACTCGCTGATTACCCAGCAGCCGCTGGGCGGCAAGGCTCAGTTCGGTGGCCAGCGCTTCGGTGAAATGGAAGTGTGGGCGCTGGAAGCTTACGGCGCTGCGTACATTCTGCAGGAGCTGCTCACCGCGAAGTCCGATGACGTTTATGGCCGCACCAAGATTTACGAGGCCATCGTCAAAGGCGAAGCGGCGATTGAGCCAGGCGTACCTGAATCGTTCAACGTGCTGATTCGCGAATTGCAGTCATTGTGTCTCGACGTGGAGTTGATCAAGACCAAGGAGCGCAAGGAACTTCCGGCTCCCGAAACTCCCGTCGCGGCCGACTAGTTATGGTGCCCCAGGTTCGAGTGCTTCTGTTGGACGCTAACCTGGGGGCCTCGCGAAACGAGTTTTGAGGATTAGAAACACGATGGGATGCCGCCTCGACGGTGGCCAGGTTTGAGGCGGTCCCAATCGTGGTCAGGAAACTGACAACTGACAACCGACAACTGGCCACTGAGGACTAAACATGTACCGCTCGAGTCCATTTGATCTGGGAAATCCGATCGCCGATTTCGACGCCATTCGTATTAGCGTGGCTTCGCCGGAAAAGATTCGCAGCTGGTCGCACGGCGAGGTTACCAAGCCGGAGACGATCAACTACCGCACCTTTAAGCCGGAACGCGATGGCTTGTTCTGCGCCCGCATTTTCGGTCCGGTAACGGACTGGGAGTGCCTGTGCGGCAAGTACAAGCGCATGAAGCACCGCGGCGTTATCTGCGACAAGTGCGGCGTGGAGGTAACACTCTCCAAAGTTCGCCGCGAGCGCCTCGGCCACATTGAGCTGGCTTCGCCCTGCTCGCACGTGTGGTTCTTCAAGGGTCTGCCCAGCCGCATCGGGCACATCCTCGACATCTCGCTGCGCGACCTGGAGTCCGTGCTCTACTTCGAAGCTTATGTCGTGGTCGAGCCCGGTGAAGCGCCGGTAAAAGACCGCGAGGTGATCAAGGACGAAGCCCGCTTCCGCGAGCTCGATCAGGAGCACCGCGCCAGTGGCTTCAAGGCCATGATGGGCGCCGAAGCCATTAAAGAACTGCTTAAGCGCGTTGAAGTCGAGACCATGTCGGTTGAGCTGCGCGAGAAAATGCGCACGGAGACTTCGGTCCAGAAGCGGCTGAAGTATGCCAAGCGCCTGAAGGTCGTCGAGGCCTTCCGCAGAAGCGGCAACAAACCGCAGTGGATGATCCTGGACGTGATCCCGGTCATCCCGCCGGAGCTGCGTCCCCTGGTTCCACTGGATGGCGGCCGCTTCGCTACGTCCGATTTGAACGACCTCTATCGCCGCGTCATCAACCGCAACAACCGGTTGAAGAAGCTGATGGACCTGCACGCTCCTGAAGTCATCGTGCGCAACGAAAAGCGCATGTTGCAGGAAGCCGTGGACGCGCTGTTCGACAACGGACGCCGTGGCCGCGTGCTGCGTGGCGCCAACAACCGCCCGCTGAAGTCGCTGTCCGACACGCTGAAGGGCAAGCAGGGCCGCTTCCGTCAGAACCTGCTGGGCAAGCGCGTGGACTACTCCGGCCGTTCGGTGATCGTGGTTGGTCCCGATCTCAAGCTGCATCAGTGCGGCTTGCCGAAGAAGATGGCGCTGGAACTGTTCAAGCCGTTCATCTATCACCGGCTGGAGCAGACCGGACATTGCACCACCATCAAGCAGGCCAAGGAAATGGTGGAGCAGCAGGAGCCCATCGTATGGGACATCCTGGAAGAGGTGATTAAAGATCACCCGGTGCTGTTGAACCGCGCTCCAACGCTTCACCGTCTCGGCATTCAGGCCTTCGAGCCGGTGCTGGTGGAAGGCAAAGCCATCAAGATCCATCCGCTGGTCTGCACCGCGTTCAACGCAGACTTCGACGGCGATCAGATGGCCGTGCACATTCCGCTGTCGCCGGAAGCGCAGGTCGAAGCCAGCGTGTTGATGCTGGCCTCGCACAACATTCTGTCGCCCGCTTCGGGTCAGCCGATCACCGTGCCCACCCAGGACATGGTCCTCGGTATCTACTACCTGACCAAAGCCAAGCCGGGCGCCAAGGGTGAAGGCCGCGCCTTCGCCAACATCGATGAAGTGCTGCTGGCCAAGGAAATGGGCGAAGTGGAAACGCTTACCCCGATCCGTCTGCGCTACACCGGCGAGGTCATCGACCTCACGACGGCGTATGACGATCAGGATGTGGCGCACACTGAGCCAACGATGTTCGAGCGGCAGTACATCTCGACCACGGTGGGCCGCGCCATCATGAACGACCACATCAAGCGCGGCGCTGCCGACATGCCGTACATCAACGGCCTGTTGAAGAAGAAGGGCAGTGGCAATCTGGTGAACTACTGCTACCTGCGCTTTGGTCTGGAGACCACGGTGCGGTTGCTCGACGGCATCAAGCAGCTCGGGTTCCACTACGCCACCAAGGCTGGCCTGTCGATCGGTATCGACGACATGGTCATCCCGGCGGGCAAGGCTGGACTGGTGAAGGAGGCCGAGAAGGCCGCCATCGCTGTGCAGCAGCAGTACCTGGACGGCGCAATCACCAACGGCGAACGTTACAACAAGGTCGTCGAAATCTGGTCGGGCATCACGGAAAGGGTTGCCGATGAGATGTTCGGCGACATGCAGCAGCAGGACAAAGCGGGCGAGATGAACCCGATTTACGTCATGGCCGACTCCGGCGCTCGCGGATCGAAACAACAGATCCGTCAGCTCTCCGGTATGCGCGGACTGATGGCGAAGCCGTCGGGCGAAATCATCGAGACCCCGATCACGGCGAACTTCCGTGAAGGTCTTACCGTGCTGGAGTACTTCATCTCGACGCACGGCGCTCGTAAGGGTCTGGCCGACACCGCGCTGAAGACCGCCGATTCGGGTTACCTGACCCGCCGTCTGGTGGACGTGGCGCAGGACGTGATCATCAGCGAATACGACTGCGGAACGGTCGATGGCATCTACGTCACCTCCATCGTGGAGTCGGGCGAAATCATCGAGCCGCTGCGCGACCGTATCGTGGGCCGCGTCTCGCTGGAGAAGATCAAGGACTACGAAGGCAACATCATCGTCGACATCAACCAGGAAGTTACGGAAGAGTTGGCGAGCGCAGTGCAGGCTGCCGGTATCGAACGGGTGAAGATTCGCTCGGTGCTGACCTGCGAGTCGAAGCGCGGCGTTTGCGTGATGTGCTATGGCCGTAACCTGGCGACCGGACGGCTGGTCGAGTTGGGCGAAGCCACTGGCGTCATCGCGGCGCAGTCTATCGGCGAGCCGGGAACGCAGCTCACCATGCGTACCTTCCACATCGGCGGCACGGCTTCGCGAGTCAGCGAGCAGTCGCGGCTCGATGCCAAGAACAACGGCGCGGTGCGCTTCATTAACCTGATCACGGTGCGCGCCAAGGAAGGCAACCTGGTCGTCATGAACCGTAACGGATCGATCGCGGTGGTCGACGAGAAGGGCCGCGAAAAGGAACGTTACGCGGTGGTTTACGGCGCCAAGGTAAAGGTCGAAGACGGTTCGCAGGTCGCGCTCGGCGATGTCATGGTCGAGTGGGATCCTTACACCTTCGCGATCCTCACCGAAATCGGCGGCACGGTGCAGTTCAAGGACCTGCAGGAAGGTCTGACCCTGCACGAAGAAGTCGACGAAGTGACTGGCCTGTCGCGTCACGTGGTTGTCGATTCGCCGGACGAGAAGCGCCAGCCGGCCATCGTCATCAAGGGCGCCAAGGGCAACAAGCGGTATCTGATGCCCTCGCGTGCTCACTTGATGACGCTCGATGGCGACACCGTAACTCCGGGCGACGTGCTGGCGAAGATCCCGCGCGAAACCACCAAGACCAAGGACATCACCGGCGGTCTGCCGCGTGTCCAGGAGTTGTTCGAGGCGCGCAAGCCGCACGAGACCGCGGTCATCAGCGAGATCGATGGCGTGGTGAAGTTCGGCGATGTGGCCAAGGGTCAGCGCAAGATCTACGTCGTGGCCGACAACGGTACCGAGAAGGAATACCAGGTGCCGCGCGGCGTTCACGTCAACGTGCAGGAAGGCGAGCGTATCCGGGCGGGCGAACCGCTGATGGATGGTCCGCTGAACCCGCACGACATTCTTGCCGTACTCGGTGAGAAGGAGCTGCAGGCTTACCTGGTGAACGAAATCCAGGAAGTCTACCGCTTGCAGGGCGTGAACATCAGCGACAAGCACATCGAGGTGATCGTTCGCCAGATGATGCGCTGGGTCAAAGTCGAGGATGTGGGCGATACGTCGTTCCTGCTGGAACAGCAGATCGACAAGTTCCGCTTCCGCGAAGAGAACGAGAAGACGATTGCGAACGGCGGCAAGCCGGCTACCGGCCGTCCGCTGCTGCTGGGCATCACCAAGGCTTCGCTCTCGACCGACTCGTTCATCTCGGCAGCGTCGTTCCAGGAGACCACGCGTGTGCTGACGGAAGCTTCGATTCAGGGCGCCGTCGACAATCTGCGCGGTCTGAAGGAAAACGTGATCGTGGGCCGTCTGATTCCCGCGGGCACCGGCATGGAGTACTACCGCAATGTCCGGTTGTCGCAGGAGATGGAGCAGGCCGCATCGAAGGTGCAGGAGGAGGTCACGGCCGCGTACGAAGAAGCCGAACGCGCGCTGGAACTGCTCCGCCACGAAGGCGAGAACGAACCGGAAGAACTGACGCCCGCCGAATAACAACGGTCGAGCGAAATAACACTGGCCCGGGGCGAAACCCTCCGGGCCATTTCTTTTACAGTGAAAGGCCGGGTGCCCCATTCAAGGCCCTCTTTTGGCCTTGAGTGGGGACTTCATCCATTTGGAAGGACCCAATCTCCTTTACGCACCGGTCTGTACCGAAGCGATCTGATCGTGGTCTCGGCGTCGGACGAGCATGCGAGCCAGTCGCCGTACACCAAGATTACTGAAAATGGTGTATGCTTCAATTTATGGCCCGCACCAACATCGAACTTGACGACGCCCTGATACGGAAAGCCCGCAAGCTCACCGATCTTAAGACCAAGCGTGAAATCGTTGACCACGCCCTCGAGCTGCTCGTTCGTACGGAGAGCCGCAAGGGCATTCTTCGCTACTACGGCAGCGGGGTCTGGAAAGGCGACCTTAAAGCGTCGCGGAGAAATCGCGTTTGATCCTGGTTGACAGCTCCGTCTGGATCGATTTTTTCAGTTCACGGCCCGGAGCTGCGGGCGGAGAACTACGCCGCATGATCCAGCAAAGCGAGCCCTTTGCCATTACCGGAGTGGTTGTTGCGGAAGTTCTGCAGGGCCTGGTTCGCGATGCCGCCATCATCGAGCGCTTCCTGTCACAGTGGAACATGCTGGAGCCGGCTGGCTTTGAAACCTACGGCTCTGCCGCAGCCATGGTCCGCAAAGCGCGAGCGACCGGGGTTTCGCTCACCACCATTGATAGCCTGATCGCCGCCATCGCTCTCGAACACGGCGCCAGCGTGTTTACCCTGGACAAGGATTTCTCCAGAATTTCCCGGATCACCGGGTTAGAACTCTACCGCTTCTAACCGGGCTCTCGCACTCCTCACGCATTTCGAAACGCGGAAAACGGGCTTCGAACCAACCTGGCGCCTCATCGCGTTACACTGTTTAACATTCTTGCCTTGGCAGGACAGGAGCGCGCTTCCGATGTTCGAAACCTACAGCGAACGTGCTCGCCGGGCGATCTTTTTTGCCCGCTACGAAGCCAGCCAGTTCGGCAGCCCTTACATCGAGACCGAGCACATCCTGCTGGGAGTTTTTCGCGCCGACCACGCCCTCACTGGCCAGCTTCTCCCGCAGACGTCGATTGACGTGGTTCGCAAGCAGATTGAGCAACACTCGGGCACCGGCCCCAAGACTTCCACTTCCGTCGACCTGCCGTTGAGCAGCGCAGGCAAGCGCGTGCTGGCCTATGCCTCTGAGGAGGCGGCGGCCTTGTCGCACAAGTACATCGGGCCTGGTCATCTGTTGCTGGGATTATTGCGCGAGGAGCACTGTTTCGCCGCGAAGATTCTTCAGGAAAACGGTCTGCGTCTGGAAGCTGTTCGCGAGCAGATGGCGCGGCCGGACTTCGGTCCTTCGAAATCGATGCACGACGGCGCCATTTCTATGGTCACGATCACTTCCGACCCGATCGGAGCGGAGATCTATGTAGACGATAAGTTTCTGGGACATACGCCCGGCCAGTTTCCGCTCACCGTGGGCGAATGGGCAGTCCGCCTGACGAAACGCGGCTTCGAACTGTGGGAAAGAAAGCTGCTGGTGATGCCTGCCGCGAAACAGAATCTGGCTGTCGACCTGGTGAAACTGCCCGAATAGCCGGACACTCCACTGGTTCGCGGGGTTCGAAATAAGCGGGAGAAGGCGCTAGCTTCAGTGGATGTAAAAACACCCACTCAAGGCCAAAGGAAGGCCTTGAATGGGGCGCCCGCGAGGTGAATTGCAAGGTCGCCAAGCTGGTACCATAGAGGCAGAGGAGATTTATGTATCCCGAAATGATGCTTGTGCCCATGCGCGAGGAACTGACCAGCGTGGGCGTTCAGGAACTGCGTACCGCGGAAGAAGTCGACAAGACCATCACTACCCAGCCCGGCACTGCGATGGTGATCGTGAATTCCATCTGCGGATGCGCCGCTGGCCGTATGCGTCCCGCAGTGCGGGCAGCCTTGCAGACAGGTCCCCGGCCGGACAAAGTGTTTTCGGTATTCGCCGGGCAGGACACGGATGCCACCGAGCGCGCCCGCAGTTACTTCACCGGGTATCCACCCTCCTCGCCGTCCATTGCCATTCTGCGTGACGGTAAGCTGCTCTACATGATGCAGCGCAGCGACATCGAACGCCGCGACGCTGCCGAGATCGCCTTCGAGCTGAAGAAAGCCTTCGAGAAGTTTTGCGGAACGCCGGCTGCAGCCGGTCAATAGCGATCGCGGAAGGGGCAGGATCTTGCCGGATTGGTTCGCTCCCTTGCAATGATGCCTGGTTGCGCCTAGGCCGGCCCTGTCCTGCTTTCGCACTCTCCCGTAGCGATGGACGCCCCCCGGCCCATTTGTCGAACCAAACGCTTGGGCCGAAGCACTCGCGCCAAGGCGCGGAACTATCAGTTTGTCTAAGCTAATCGAGAAATAAACTGCGGAAATTAAGGCCTAACGGCCTTTTCCTTCCCATCTTTCCCTGCAGCTACAGCCTGAAAATCGTACGTGTAACGCACTTTTGCATCTCAGCGCTGCAAGTTTGTCCCGCAACTCCGTTCCATCCTTGAAAGCCATTGATTGATCGGAACCAGGGCGCTTCCCAGGCGGCCTGGAAAGGATGCGTTATGAGTAAGCGTCAGAAGGTGTTGTGGATGGCAGCAGGTTTGTTTCTGCTAGTTCTTGCAGCCATCGGCTTGTCGAATTGGAGGGACTCGCGCCCGAGCCCACAAATGGTTGCCTTCTCCAGCCCACGGCCGAGCTCACCGGCGAATGCGCTGCTTGCCACGATGCAAGAGGATAAAGGGCCCGGTCAGCAGAATGAAGCTGCCGACAGCGCAAGTCCAGTCCCAGATAGAAAGCTGATCCATAACGCCGAGCTGGGACTGACTGTCGTAGACGTGCGTGCGGTTGCCGAGCAGATTCGGAGGATTACCGAAGCGGGCCGCGGCGAAGTCGACAATCTCGAGATTACCGACGGCGGCGGATCCGTGTCCGCAACCGTCGTGGTCCGCGTACCGGCGTCGGGGCTGACCAGTGCACTGACGGAATACAAGAAGCTGGCGGTGCGAACCGACCATGAGCAGGTCAGCGGGCGCGACGTCACGCGGGAGTTCTACGACAACGAAGCCCACATGCGCAACCTGCGGGCGGAAGAACAACAGTACCTGACGATCATGAAGCAGGCGCACTCCGTGACCGATATCCTGCAGGTATCGGAAAAACTCAGCGATGTGCGCGACCGGATCGAGCGTTTGCAGGCGCAAATCCAGGTAATGACTCACGATATCGAAATGTCGGCGGTATCCATTAGCCTGACGCAGGAGTCCAGCACTCAGGTACTGGGTATCCGCTGGCGGCCGTTGTACAACGCCAAAATTGCGACACGCGAGCTGCTGGCCGGCCTGGGCGAGTGGACGGATTGGGTGGTGGCGCTCCTCATCAAGCTGCCGCTGATCTTGTTGTGGACGCTGACCATCGGTGCGCTTCTATGGCCGGTCTGGAGGATTGGCCGGGCTGCATGGCAGCGGCTCGTGAAGACGAAGGAGGCCCGTAGCACGGTAACCGAGCTGCTTGGTACACAGCAGCCATAGAAGCCCACACGCCAGGAGTCGTCTTGACGTGGTTGGCACAACATCCCCATTTGATAAATCTTCGGGTTCGGACTCGGGTGCCTGGGCCTTGCGAAATCCCAGAAGTCACCGAGAAGATCCGAGATGGCTTCCGAAGCGGAAGGTTATTCCGGTGGAGTATCGGAACGTGTTGTTCGTGGCGCCATGGTAGACATATACTCCGTTCTCTATCGTCGGTTCGGGTTCGCGGAGCAGAAGATAGTCGGCCTCGATGGGCCGCAAGGAAATACCATGGGACAACGCTATATCTAGGCCTCCACCGATCGCCATTGCGAAGCTGTGATAGGAACCGCCCAAGCTGTGTCCTACGGGATCGGTACATTCCAGAGGCGGCCCACACTCAACTAGCGTGTAGGTGTGGCGAGGATTCTGTACGCCGAAAAGGGATTCCGCAAAGGGCGCGTAGCGGGAGCGGCGATAGGTGAAGTGTGGGCCGAATAGATAGGTATACGAACTCGCCGAATCCTTAACCTTCCCATACGGCTGCTCTTGGAGATAAATAATGGGAGAGTACTGCGATCCGTAATGACCGGAGAAGTCTGCCGTGAGACCGAGCCAGCGATTCAGAAAAATGGTAGACGAGCTATCCCATCCGCTGAAGTTGTTGGTCGGATCGAGAAGGGTGCCGTTGTGCGTAAACGAGTAGCCGCCAAAAGCCTCGAACCTCTGGGTGTCTTGCGCTGGCGATGCGATCTTTAAGCTCAACACGACAAGCAATAGAGATGCACACCCCAGCAGCTTCCTGTTCACAGCAGCGAACCTCCCGGATTCTTGCGTGGAAAGTGTGATCGGTAAGACTGCGCCGAGTGGAGCCAACAAGCAGCTAAAGCTTTTCATTGCTTCCCTCCAGACTCTTTTTGTCTATTTGTCTATCGAGCTGCGCGGGACGACTGGAAAAAGCTGAACATCAGGAACTCTGAACGGGCGGGATTGTCGCATGACCACGCGCCGAGTGCAATGCAAAAGTTTGCAGTATTTTACTAAATCATTGCGTCTTATTTAAGTTATTGTTTTTCAATAATATAGCTGCATTTCGGGAGAATCCGTTTCACCCTTAAACTGGAGCTGTTTAAGCCGGGGAGTAACGTTCGGGGGAACGCGAATGTGGCCTGATCACACCTTGCGACGAGTCGTGTTTGCCCGGCCACGAAATGAGATGGACACTGTAACCAGGTTTCTTGCGCAGTGGATGCTGTGCATTCGCCAAGGTCGTCTTCACTCATTCGCCATCCTTCATCGCCCAATTTCGTCAACTGGCGCGGTTACAATCAAGGCTCCGTTATGAGAGTTGCTTGTACGTTATTTGTCTTGCTCTCGCTCGGCGCTGTCGCAGGCGCGCAACAAGCCGACAAAGAGCAGCCCACCCTCACCGTGAGCTCAACTTTGGTTGAGGTTCCTATCCTGGCCAAGACCAAGGGCGGAGAAGAAGTCTTTCAGCTCACGGCGGATGACTTTGTTGTCACCGACAATGGCGTACCGCAACATCTCACTCTCGATCAGGACACCGACTCGCAGCCGTTGGCGTTAGCCATCGTGGTTGAAACAGGAGGCGCCGGAGCGCGGCATCTGGTCGACTACGGCCAGCTCGACTCGATCCTCGAGGCGCTAATCGGCAACGTAGAACACCGGGTCGCCCTCATTGGCTTCGACAGTAAGCCGCATATCCTCCTGCGTTTTACGCCAAGAACGGCCGATGCTTCCGTTCAGCTTGGGAACCTGGATGCGGGCGATCAAGGGGCAGCCATTCTGGACGGAATAGCCTTGGCCGTCGCGCAGCTTCGGACGCAGCCCGCGAACTATCGTCGCGCGATTCTGTTGCTCAGCGAAACCATCGACCAGGGCAGTAAGACAACTCTCACTGAAGCTTTGCGCCTGGTTAGCGACACGAATACGCAGATTTACAGCTTCGCGTTTTCCAGTACGGGATCTGCGGTCTCCCATGAGGCGTCCAAGCTTAACAGCGACGAGCCAGGCCCTGCGCATGGCTGCTTCAGTCGAGAGGGAGCCGATCCCGAGTACGACGGGCACTATAACAAGCAGGTGCTCGACTGCATCAGCCAGCTTGCCCCGCCTCTTCGGCTGGCCACCATGGCGTTTATCACCGCACACAACGCGCTGCGCACCAACACCGCGGAATCCGTCGCGCAGCTTGCCGGAGGCGAGTTCCATCACTTCCACGATGCCAAGAGCTCTGAGGGCAGGTCTCATCGCGCTGTCGAACGACATACCCAACTACTATGTAGTGAGTTTCCGCCCAACCTCGCCCACGCCCGGACTGCACGCGCTGCATGTGGAAGCCAAGGGCAGCCGGCAGTTGGTGCTGATCTCCCGGCGCGAGTACTGGATTGACGACGACAGCGTGCGCTAAGACCTCAGCATTCCCAGGGCACTTCAGGTCCAGAGGAACACCAGGCCGGGTGTCGAATTTCGGCGGGCTTGGGTTTGTGCTACTCTGCGCGTACCCAAATCGGAGACAGCATGGCCGAGAACAAAACTAAACTAACTGCAGCCAGCGTCGATGACTTTATCAACTCGCTGCCCGAGCCCCGCCAGGCCGACGCCAGGACGCTCGTGAAACTAATGCAATCGGTATCGCGTCAGAAGCCAAAGATGTGGGGATCGTCCATCATCGGCTGCGGCAGCTATCACTACCGCTATGAGAGCGGCCGCGAGGGCGATATGCCGCTGGTCTGCTTCTCGCCGCGAAAGTCCGGCAACGTCGTCTACATCTGCCTCACCGACAAGACGCTGCTCGACAAGTTGGGTACACACAAACTCAGTGGAGGCTGTCTGCATATCAAGAAGCTCTCCGATGTCGACTCAGCGGTACTTAAGGAAATCGTGGCCAAGTCTTACGCCAATACGCGGGAAAAACATTCGAAGTAGTGCAGACGAACGACATACACCGGCTGGGGCTGTGGCAGCTGGGTTAGCAAGCAATAGGAATCTCGCCCGCCTGAAATTCGAAATCGTACGCACCGTCCGAGTCAAAAAAGTTTGGAAGGGACTCACATAACGGTCCCGAGAAACTTGATTTCGCCGACAAGCGACAGCGAAAACAAACAGCCGGCACTTGGCAACCGAGCCAGTGTCAACTGGTCAATGGCAACTGACGGCCGATTGTGTAAACTTCCTCTTACTTAGAATGCTCAGGTTTCTCGACCACTTCCGGATGGCGCTGTGGCGCGCTTTTGAGCACGACGCATTCGCCGTGGCCAAGGCCGCTGCTTTTTCCGCGATTCTGACCTTGTTTCCCGCAATCCTGGTGTTGGCCTCCATACTTTCGTTTTCGCATCTGACGGAGGCGCTGATGCGCGAGCTGAGCCACGCCCTGGGCCGCATCCTTCCCGAAGGCACCAATAGCGCGGTAATGCAATACTTCACCGGCAACAAGCCGGTACGCCTGAAAGTCCTGTTGTCGACCATCGCGGTCACCTTATGGACCGGATCCGGCGTCATGGTCTCGTGGATGCAGGGTTTCCGCAACGCCTACCAGATGCCCAAAATCTGGGGACTGGTGCAGGAGCGCATGATCGCCTTCCTGCTGGTAGTGCTGGCGGGCGTGCCGATGGTTTTCGCGTCGTTCCTGCTGGTCTTCGGCAATCAGATCGAAGCGTGGATTATTTATCGCGTTGGCCACGAACTTGGGCCGTATATTCTCGGTTTGTGGACGATGCTGCGCTGGATCATCGCCGCGCTCACCAGCATCGCCGTCATCGGGCTGATCTTTCATCACGGCGTTCCGCGAACGCAGCCGTGGCATCGGGTCTTGCCGGGTTCGGTGTTGTCGACGGTGCTGTGGTTCGTTTCGACGGTCGTCTTCGGTGTCTACCTCCGCCGGTTCGCCAACTACAACGTGATCTACGGATCGGTGGCTACCGCCATCGCGTTGCTGGTGTGGTTGTATCTGGTGTCCATGGTGGTTTTGGTTGGCGCCGAATTTAATGCCATGCGCTATCCGCGATTCCTGTTCGGGGCACACTCGGAAATCGCCGAGAGCAAGCGCGAGAGACGATCGGGGAAGGCCAGTTCTAGCTGAAGAATTTTCAGAGCCCATTAAGGCGGAAGAACCGTGAATCAGAGTTCCTTTCGGGGCCAAATATCTCGGCGCGCGAAGATTGTCTGCACCATCGGTCCGGCCAGCAACTCCGAGGAGATGATTCGCGAACTGATGCTGGCGGGAATGGATGTGGCCCGGTTGAATTTCTCGCATGGGGAGCAGCAGGAGCACGCCAAGGTCATCCAGCGCTTGCGCAGCGTCGCCACTGAACTGGACCGAACCATCTGCATTTTGCAGGACCTGCAAGGCCCGAAGATCCGTACCGGACGCCTGAAAGACCGCGTTCCCATCACGCTGCAGACCGGGCAGGTTGTCACCATCACCTCCGACGATGTGATGGGCACCGCCGACCGGATTGCCACTACCTACCGCGAGCTGGCTAACGATGTGAAGCCGGGCGAACACATTCTGCTGTCCGACGGCCGCATCGAACTGGTAGTCACGGAAATTGTGAACGGTAATGTGATTTGCCGGGTGGTCAATGGTGGTGTGCTGGGCGAGCACCAGGGCATCAATCTTCCCGGTACCAACGTCAGCATCCCCTCGCTTACCGAAAAAGACGAAGCCGACCTCGCCTTCGGGCTTAAGCAGCAGGTCGATGTGATCGCCATCTCCTTCGTACGTACCGCTGAGGACGTGATGCGGGCGAAACGGGCGATCGCGGCCCACGGCCGCGAAGTTCCCCTGATCGCCAAGCTGGAGAAGCCGCAGGCCGTCCAGAATCTTGACGCAATCCTTGCCATCACGGATGGCGTGATGGTTGCCCGCGGCGATCTGGGCGTGGAAGTTGCGCCGGAGAAAGTGCCGCTGATTCAGAAGCAGATAATTCGCCGTGCGCTCGACTTCCGGCGGCCCGTAATCACTGCGACGCAGATGCTGGAGTCGATGATCGAGAACCCGCGGCCTACGCGCGCCGAAGCCAGCGACGTAGCCAACGCTGTGTTCGACGGCACCGATGCAGTCATGCTGTCAGGGGAGACAGCCGTTGGCAAATACCCCCGTGCGACCGTCGAGATGATGTCCCGCATTGTGGTAGAGGCAGAGAAAGACCGCGCGCAACGGCTCGTGCCGCATCATCAGGAAGGCGAGCGCCTGTCGATTGCGGAGACGATTTGCGAGGCCATGGCGCATGCCGCCAGGGATCTCGATGTTCCCGCCATCGCGGTCTTCACTAACAGTGGAATGACCGCCCGCATGCTGTCGAAGTATCGGCCGGAGCCGCGTATTTATGCCTTTACTCCGCACGCGGAGGTGTGCAACCGTATGAACTTGCTGTGGGGCGTGACCCCGATGCGCTGCCCCGCCAGCCTGTCCGTTCAGCACATGGGCGAGTTCGCGGAGTCCGAACTGAGGCGGCTGCAGGTGTTGCGGGATGGCGACGTGTTCGGCCTGATCGCCGGCACCAGCCAAACCGCCGGAGCAACAAATTTCCTGCGGCTGATCACAGCCGGGACCGCGCAATAGAGTTAGCGTCGCACAGAAACCGAGAGCGCGAGAAAGGCGAGCGATGGCGGAAGAAATCGTGTCGGTGGCTGTTCTGGAGGCACTGCCGGGCAGGGAACAAGAACTGCTGGCGACGTTGCGCGAGCTCTATACCATGATGCACGCCAAAGGCTACTGTCGCGACACGCTGCGACGCGATCCTGCCCGTCCCGATCGCCTCCTCCACGTCCGCTACTGGACCTCAGCCGAGACCCGCGCCGAAGCCCAGGCTGATCCTGAAGTGCACCGCTATTGGCAGATGCTCCCCGATCTTTGCACCATTCCCATCATCCACGAGAGCCTGGAGACGATCTTCGAAAGCTGAAAAACGGCCGCACAACTTTTCTTTCTGATCGCATGAAGACAGTCCATCCATGTTCTGCTGGTGGCAGAAAATCACGCCTCATCCTGCCAGAATAGTTGACACCCAGCCCAAAAGAAACATACTGTGTCCGCCTGACCGGGACCGAGGTCCAGCCTGAATATTCCCGGAGCGGAGGAATACAACGTGAAGCAAACCTGCAAACTGTTTCAAATGGCGGCCGGCATCGCGCTCGGCGCGGCGGTTCTAGCGGCTTTCTGCGCCAGTCCTGCCGCTGCTGCTGACAAGCATGCCTTCATGGTGCAAGGACCACTGAACGGTCCCGCGCCCTTTAACGTCACTATGCCCACGACAACCGAGGACGGCAAGCCGGTAAAGACCGTGATCATCGATTTCGTGACTGCGGACTGTGAGGCTCCTGCCGGCACCGTACTTGTGGGATCGGCCCAGATCACCACACAATTCCAGGGACAGAACGGCTTCTATCACCTGGCCTTTACTCCCGGGCAGCAGTTTCCCAACAGCACCGACTTCGTGATGACGCAGCAGACCATGATGCCAACGGATCCGGGGACGATTGTGAACTTCGGGCTGACGGCAACCAGTTCGACCTGCACCGTGGTCTACTCGGGGCACCTGATCGCGAAGTAGAAAGTTCAGTGGCTAGTGACTAGTGGTCAGAGGCTGATGCTCCGTCCCCGCGATTGGCGATCAGCTATTAGTAACCAGGAAAGTCGATGCTAAGGAATACGCTCAGCTCTATTCACTAGCCGCTGACCGCTAGCCACTGCTTCTCAATTGACCCATGGCGGCCGCGAGTCGCCATTGCTCTTGCGGGGATCGCGCTCGCTGGGATCGCGGAAATTGCCGTACTCGTCGAAGTAGTCTTCGTGCTTATAGTCGCCGCGGTCGTCGTGTTTCCGCATGTAGACTTCAAATTTCCGGGCGGCACGCTTGCGCTTCCAGCGGTAGTACGCATTGCGCAGTCCGAAGGCGCGCTCCGACGCCGCGTGGCCGAACCCTCGGCGCGGCACAAACTTCAGCCAGATGTAGCCGAACAGGAGTCCACCCATGTGCGCCATGTAGGCCACCGACGCGCCCGGCTGACGTGATGCCGTCAGCGTCAGATAAACCTCAATAAAGATCAGACCGATGATGAAGTACTTGGCCTTGATCATGAATGGAATGGGGAACAGCATGATCTCGGATTCGGCGTGCAGGATGCCGAAGGCCAGCAGCACTCCGAAGATCGCGCCCGATGCGCCCACGGTCGGCACCAGGGGACTTGCACCCAGCAGTCCGGTGAACCCGACAACGACTGTTGTCAGCGCCGCTCCCACCGCGCAGAAGAAATAGAACTGCAGGAAGATTTTGTAGCCCCAATCCTGCTCCAACGTCGCGCCGAACATCCAGAGGGCCAGCATGTTGAAGAAGATGTGCCCTAGACCTTCGTGAAGAAACGCGTACGTCACCAGCTGCCAGATCCAGACGCGGAAGACGACCAGCGCCGGTACCAGCCCGAAGTGGATATCGATCCAACCCTTCACGTCTTCGCGGGTAAAGACACCGAGCAGCGCCACTCCAAGAAAGATTGCGCCGTTGGCGATCAACAGCTGTTTCACGGCCCGGGTGAAGGGCGGGAAGCTCAATCCCATGCTGGAAGTGCGTCGCATGACTTACTCCGATTCTACGCCGTGGGCGATCAACGTTGCGGCTGCGGAACCACCGCCAGGCTACGATGTCCCTTCGCATCCAGCGCGCGTACCGCAAAAATTGCATTGTCTTTGGACACCGCTACGGTAGCGCGCGTCACGTTGCCCAGAGTCTGCGCGTGCTGCCAGTCTGCCGCCGTGGTGTCGCGCCACAAAACTTCATAACCCGTAGCCAGTCCTCCGGGTGACGGCTTCCACTCTAACGTGGAATCGTTCTGCAGGGACTTCGTCAGCAGGCGAACATCCACCGGAGGCGCCGGAGCCGAAGCCAGCGAAGCCAATGTTGCTGCGTTCAGCCGCGCCACATTCGCCGTGTAATCGTAATCCACAAACTTGGGCAGATCACCGAATTCAATGCCGTTTTCCGTACGCACGTTCTGGTGCTGGTGGTCGAAGTTTTCGCGGAATTCGGTCAGCCGCACCGCCGCGAATCCCTCCTCGTTGAACGAGAAGTGGTCTCCCCCGCGCAGATAGCGGTCATGACGAAATACCAGCATCGGACGAAAATCGTTCGGCGACAGGTATTGCGTACCTACGCTCGCCACGTACCGCGCCAATTGCCGCGAGGCTCCATCGCTCTCGCCGCCCGACGACCGGATGCGTTTCAGTTCGTCCGCGCTGGCCGTGGTTGGAATTCCCTCCGAGAAAACCCGTACGACGTGCGGATTCTGCCCATTGTCGCCGGGCGTGCGGTCTCCGCCCACGATATCGTTGTTCAGTGCGCCACCTATATCCCAGCCGACGGCCTTCGCCATCTTGGCGAAGTGCGCGCTGCCGTCGAGGCCCTGTTCTTCACCGGCCACGGTTAGAAAGATGATCGTCGCCGGAAAACGATGCTTGCTCAGGACACGCGCACACTCCAGGCTGACGGCGGTCCCGCTGGCATCATCATTGGCGCCGGGAGCCGCACCGGTTGCATCGTTGGTATCGCTGTTGCGCGAATCGTAGTGTCCGGTCACAAGATAAATGCGGCCGGCATTTGCCGGATCGGTACCGCGCAGGATAGCGTAAACGTTAGTGATGGTTATGGCTTCTGGAATGCGCGGGCCGGGCTGCTGGATAAACTGGTCGGTCTTGACCTCAAGGCAGTCGCCACACTGACTGGAATATTTGTGCAGCTCGCCTTCGATCCACTCGGCAGCGGCATCAATCCCTTTACCGGAAATAGCAGGCATTCCGGCGGAGAGCGTTTGCCGGGTATAAAAGCCGGTGAGCTTTTCGATGGTGTGCTGTATCTGCGCAGACGAGACTTCGCGCAGCGCGGCGGCAATCTGAGGATCTGGCGCACCGGCGGATACGATGGTTTCCTGTGCGGAGGTAGAAGCAATTGGCAGCGAGAGCAGTATCATCACACCCGCAATGTGGGCAAGAGTCTTCATTTCGGGAAGCATAAAAGTTCGCGCAACCTCTGCAATCCGGCGGCGTCTATCACTTGACCGATGCTGCCAGGAGATTCTAAATATAAATGCACGGGCGGTGCGGCGTCGTTCTGTCCCGTGCGGCGATGGCGAGAGCAAGAGTAAGGGGAGGCAATCATGGTGATATGTCCTGAATGTGAGAACGACCTGGATATCGAGGAAGATGAAGTGGACGAAGGGGAGATCGTGTCCTGTCCGGAATGCGGCAGCGACTTTGAAGTGGTCGCGATCGAGCCGCTGGAGTTGACGCGCGTCGAAGACGAGGACGAAGAGGAAGATGACGACGACGATGACGACGAAGAAGAGGACGGATACTAGATTGTCTCGGAAGCCTCTTCTCCGGGCCTGCTCCGCCTCCGCATTGCTTTTGTTGTTGCTCTCCGCCTCTCCACTTGCTATTGCACGCAACGCTACGCCGCAATCGTCCAATCCGAGCAAGAACGACTATGCGCTGATTTATGGCACCGTCTGGGGACCTGACAATCATTCGGTTGCGGGCGTCCCTATCAAGATTCGCAGAGCGATTGACAAGAAGCCGAAATGGGAGCTGACCTCCGACCGCAACGGTGAATTCGCACAGCGCGTTCCCGCTGGCGGGCAGGATTACGTCATCGAAGCCGACATCAAAATGCCGAAGGGCCAGCCCAAGCCGCAAGTCAAAACGCACATTGAAGATAATGAGCGGCAGGACGTCAGTATTCATCTGACAAAAGAAGAACTGCCGTCGCACTGACGGGTGAAAGAAGAAGTAAATGAAAAAGCTTTTCGGGATCGCATTCTTTGTTGTCATGGCTGCGTTTGCCTGTAGTGCCCAGTTGACGATCCCCATGGGCGGCACATCTTCCTCCGATACAAATCGCAAAGCCCCGCGAGTCACTTCGCGCACCTTGACGGGAACGGTGACGGACAAAGGCACCGACAAGCCGGTTTCAGAAGCTATCGTCTATCTGAAGAACACCAAGACGCTGGCGATTAAGACTTACATCGCGCAGGCCGACGGCACCTACCGCTTTCCAGAGCTGTCAGCGAACATCGACTACGAAGTCTATGCGCAGAAGAACGGTCAGAAGAGCAACACCAAAACGCTGAGCCAGTTCGACGACCGTCCCAAACCCAACATCAATCTCGAGATCAATACTAAAAAGTAGCGCCGGCGCGCGCTTCTGTCTAGAATCTCGGCATGAGGGTGGTTTTCAAGCGTGCGCTGGTTCTCGTCCTGCTATCTGTGTTGGCCGGTGGAGCGGTGTGTCAGACGGCCGCATCTTCGCCCCAGACGGCATCAGCTCCCCAGCCCGCCAGCGCTCCGCAATCGACGGTGCCCGCTGCCCCACCATCCGGCGCGAAATCCGCTGCTCCTGCTGCTCCGGCCAAAACAATAACCACGACCTCCCGGAAGCCCGCCAAGCCGAAGCTAACGGCCAGGCAAAAGCAGGCTATCGATATTTTGCAATCCGTGGAAGGGGATCTGGGCCGTTATTCGCCACAGATGCAGGCGTATCTACTGCAGGAGATGGCGAGTGCGTACAAAGACTTGAACCACGCCCAGCAGATCACGCTGCTGAAGGAGGCATTTCAGGCGGCGGCGAATATGCCGGAGGGCGACCAGCGTACTGAGCAGCAGAACTCAATTGTCCACGATCTTGATGATGCCGATCCTTCGGCGTTGTTGAGCCTGCAGAACTCATCCGATCCGAAGGTGCGCGAAACCGTTTTGCGGTTGCTTATCAAAGACGATATCGACCGTGGCAGATTGCCGTCGGCGGTAAGCCGTCTGACGCAGTGGGACGCTTCGCTGGCTTACCCGTACGAAGAAGCGAAGCGTGCGATTGCCAAGCTGAACGCGCAGCAGGCGGGCGAGCGGCAATCGGTGTTCTCCTCGGCATTGGCGGCTTTTCGCACGTCTGATGAGGCGATCGAGCCGGACAACAAAGTCACGGAGCTGATCACTGACAGCTACAGCACGCTGCCGCCGGCGATGGTGGTCGATGCGGTTGAAACTGTGCTGAACAAAGCCCAGAAGCAGCAGGAGGCGCAGCAGGACGTACACATGACGCTGACCGTCGGCGGTAAGAAGGGGCAGGCGACCTTCAACAACCTGTACGATTTTGAGCTGTTTCAGTTGCTGCCGGTCCTCGGTAAGCTTGACCCCGCGAAGGCCGAAGCATTACAGCGTGACGATGCCAATGTTGCTGCGCTGACAAAGAAGTATCCGGACGGAGCGTCATCGCTGGACCCAGGACCATCCGGATTGGGCATGATGATAAGCGTTTCGGACAGCGGCAGCGCGCCGTCACCGCCCAATCCGATGGTGCAGCAGATGCAGACGGCGCAGGCCATCGAGGCTTCGGCTGCGAAAGATCCGGGTTCGGCCATTGCCAGCGCGCAGACTCTCAGCAACACGGCAGATTGGGAGTACGCCGCAATGACTCCGCGCTGCCGGGTGCTGGAGAGGATTGCCAGGGAGGCCGTGCGCCGAAAGGATTATGCGACAGCTCACTCGGCGATGCAGGCGCTGGCCGCGGCCATACAAGACCTCCCCTCGCTAGCCCAGGCGCACTACCTGGCGCAGATGGCAGCACTGAGCGCGGAGATGGGGGAAACGCAAACGGCAAATCAATATCTGAGCAAAGGGATGAAGGCAGCCGACGGCGTGTACCAGAAGGACGCTTTCGCCGATCCTCCGAACGACGCGTGCAAGGCTCTGTGGCCGTCCGCTGTGGCGTGGAAGGCTCTGCTGATATTGACGGCTCGCATCGACCCCGCGCACGCGCTGCAGGAGTCGGCGTCTCTACCGGATCCGGAAATCGAGGCGGTGGCGAATGTGGCAATCGCCGGAGTACTGCTCGATCAGGAGCCCGGAATGACTACGATTTCGGTCTCGCACAACGGCAAAGAGGAGGTAAGGATGATGTCCGACGTTCCTTGGTGGAGCGTGCCAAAGAGTGGAGGCGGGTCGGGACAGACAGGGCAGTGACAGCGGATAGTTCCCGACACGACGGACCGCAGGTCTTTCGACTCCTCCCCTGCGACTGCCCCTCAGGATGACAATTCATAGTGGGCGTAGTGCACGAGAGGTAAGAGTCGACTCTTGAATGTAAAGGGGTCCTTCGACTCCGGCGTGCAAACGGCGGCACGGCTCCGTTCAGGATGACACCTTTGAAGGGCTGTGCTTTTGTGGCGAAGAGCTAAGAGCTAAGGGCTTGACAGCCGACGGCCCAAGGCCAAGTGCCATCCGCCCGCGCCAAACAACAAAGGCCGCCATTGCTGGCGGCCTGTTCGGTGTGCGACCGATGTACTGCTAATTGTTCTCGTTGCTGGCGCGCTTCCACGACATAAACTCGCCAATCGTGGATCCGCTTCCGGACGACGTAGAGGTTGCCGCCGGAGCTTTGTAGGACTCCACATCGGCGCGGGTGGCTTCTTCGCCTACCGCCCGGATGCTGAGACCGACTTTCTTCTCCGCCGGGTTCATCTTGATGATCTTGAACTCGTGCTCCATCCCGGGTTCCAGCTTCAGCGGAGAGCCGTCGGCTTCCACCGCTTCCGAGTTGTGGCACAGGCCCTCGACTCCGTCAGCGATTTCGACGAACGCACCGAAGCTTGCCAGGCGCAGCACCTTGCCGTGGATGACATCGCCCACGCGATGCTGCTCGAAGAAGGTGTCCCAAACATCGGGCTGCAACTGCTTCACACCGAGCGATAGGCGGCGCTGATCGGGCTCGATCGCAAGAACGATTGCCTTCACTTTGTCGCCCTTCTTCAGCACTTCCGAAGGGTGCTTCACGCGCTTGGTCCAGCTCAGGTTGCTGACGTGGACCAGACCGTCGATGCCGTCTTCAATTTCGATGAAGGCGCCGAAGTCGGTCAGGTTGCGAACCTTGCCCTCAACGACCGTTCCCACCGGGAACTTCTCGTGCAGGGTTTCCCACGGATTGCTCTCGAGCTGCTTCAGGCCGAGGCTGATGCGCCGGTCGGTGGGATTCACATTCAGAACCACCGCTTCCAGCTGATCGCCGACATTGACCATCTTCGACGGATGCTTCATCCGCTTCGACCAGGTCATTTCGCTGACGTGCACCAGACCTTCGATGCCCTGCTCCAGTTCAATGAACGCGCCGTAGTCGGTCACGCTGATGACGCGGCCTTTCACGTGCGCGCCAATCGGGTAACGCTCGGAAGCGTCGAGCCACGGATCGGGCGTGAGCTGTTTGAAGCCAAGCGATACGCGCTGCTTCTCTTTGTCGAACTTCAGGACCTTAACCTGGATCTGATCGCCAACCTGTACCAGATCGCGCGGATGCGTCAGGCGTCCCCAGGACATGTCGGTGATGTGCAGCAGGCCATCGATACCGCCGAGGTCGACGAACGCGCCGTAGTCGGTCAGGTTCTTCACCGTGCCCGTCAGGATGGCTTCTTCATGCAACTGCTCCAGCGTCTTGCCGCGCTTCTCCGACTGCTCTTCTTCCAGCAACTGCTTGCGCGAGGCCACGATGTTGCCGCGCTTCTTATTCAGCTTGATGATGCGGACATCGATGTCCTGACCCTTGAGCGCGTCCAGATTGCGGACCGGGCGCAGATCAACCTGCGAGCCGGGCAGGAACGCGCGGGCGCCAAGAATGTCGACGGTCAGACCGCCCTTGATGCGATCGATGACGCGCGCCTTCACCGAGGCCTTGTCGTTGAAGACCTTCTCAATCTCATCCCAGGCCTTCAGGCGCTGGGCCTTCTGGTGCGAGAGATTGATGTAGCCCTCTTCGGTGTGGCCGGGCTCGCGCATGACGGCGATCTCGTCGCCGCGCTGCACCGAAACGTTGCCCTCATGGTCCTGGAACTCCGCCACGGGCACCACGCCTTCAGACTTGTAGCCGATGTCGACGACCACGTACTGCGCAGTAACCTTCAGCACGGTACCGCTGACAATCTGGTCTTCGTTCAGAGCGGCTTCGGTCTGGGCCTGCTCCTGCTCAAATGTCTCCAGAGCAGTGGCGAAATCTTCCATGGTGGGCTCTTTTTCGGCGCGAGGGGCTGCCGGAGCCGGGCTAGCGGCTTGCGGGCTGGTCTCAGATGCCGTTTGGGGGTGAGGCTGGGCAGCAGGCTGGTCCTGGGGCTGTTCAGCGGTTTTGGTCTCGGGCTGCTCAGCAGCGCCGGTTTCCTGGGTCGGGGTCGTCGGGGCGTTGTGGGTTTCTTCGAAAGACATGAGTTGCGTACGCACACTCCATCTGCTTTGAAAACAGAGTAGAGAGCCTGATTAAAACGGACTGCTGGCTTGAATCTCTTCAGGTGTGATTTCCCGCTCAAAGCGGGTTTGGACAACCCAGCGGCCGGATCCAATGGAGCGGGCTGCGCATCCACCGGAACTCTTCGACTATAGCAATCGGTGGGGGTGGTGTCAAACGCGCAAGTCCCACATTCGTGCTGATTTGGCAGGGTTTTCTCTAACTTTTAACTCAAAGTCAAGGGGTTTTGGTCACAGGCGAATGTGACAAGAATTTCCTCGGACTGGGCGTCCGAAACGGGATGTTACTCTGCCAGTGGTATGGACTATCTCTGGACACCGTGGCGCTACTCATATATCACCACGGCCGACGTTTCAGCGAGCGGCCACTCCTGCATCTTCTGCGAGCTGCTGCGGGCCGGGGATGACGAAAAATCGCTGATCGTCCACCGCGCCCAGTTCAATTTCATCATCCTCAACGCCTTTCCCTATACCTCCGGCCATAGCATGATCGTCCCCTACGACCATGTCGACCGCCTGCATAAATTGCCGGAAGGCGCGGCCACGGAGATGATGGCGCTGGCTTGCAAATTAGAGACGGCGCTGCTCGAGCTCTATCGTCCCGACGGCCTGAACATCGGCATGAACGTCGGCAAGGCCGCGGGAGCCGGCATCGCCGGGCACATCCACATGCACGCCCTGCCACGCTGGGTTGCAGATGCAAATTTCATGACCGTCATCGGCGAGACACGCGTGCTGCCAGAGCTGCTGCAGACGACCTATGAGAGGTTGAAGGCGAAGTTTTGAACTGCGGCAGCCGCGGCGTTCCCATGGAGGGTCCTATGCCCCGATATTTCGCGGCTCTCACGATCATTTTGATGGTTGGCATGGTAGTGACCCGAATCTTGCTCCTGAAAAAGCAGGGAGTCTCGGCCATGAAATTCGGGGAGACGGACAAAACGGATTTTCTGATTCCGCCGTTCGCGATATTTTACTTTTACCTCGTTTTCGCAGCGACGTTCGGCCTTCCCACGGTAAGCACGAAGCAGATGTTTCATTCCGAAATCACCGCATGGCTCGGCGTGGCATTCTGCCTCGCCGGGCTGGCAGCATTGTTGTGGACCCTCGTGTCCTTTGGAAAAAGCTTCCGGGTGGGCATCGATACATCCCACCCCAATAAGCTTGTGACGGACGGGATCTTCGCCCACAGCCGTAATCCAATCTATGTCGCGTTCGGCTTTATCCTGAGTGGCCAATTCCTCATTTTCCCGGACTGGATTTTCTTGATTTATGTAGCCGCCGGTTTCTGGCTCTTGCATCGGCAAGTTTTGCGGGAAGAAGAATATTTGCGGAAGTACTACGGTGAGGAATACGCACAGTATTCTCTCCGGGTAAGAAGGTACCTGTAACCCGTTGCTCCACCTGTAGGCGCATCTGCCAACGATTCGTCCCTAATCCCTGAGCCCCTGCCTACAAGGCGGCATAGGTTTTCTCGCCTGCATCTCAGTGCAAGGACCGAAAATCAGACTAGGAGTTCTATTCATGGCTGCTCACATAGGAATGCTGCGGGATTACCGCTTCACCGAAGACGTTGACGACATCCGCGGTTCGGCTTTGTATGGCATCGACGACGATAAGCTGGGCAAAATCGACGATGTAATCTTCGACCACAACACCGGCACGATTGAATACGCCGTGGTGGACACCGGCGGCTGGTTGAGCAGCAAGAAGTTTCTGGTTCCGGCGGATCGCATCTACCCGTACTGGAAAAACACCGAAGATTTCGCGATCGACGCGACGAAGAAACAGATCGAAGCGCTGCCGCTGTACGATGAGAACGTTACCGCGACCGACGCGCAGTGGCGTGAGTACGACACCCGGTATCGCGAAGCCTGGGGCAGTGGGCCGGTGATGCACAAGCAAGGCAGCACCCACAGCATCACGCCGGAGCCCAGCGAGATGCCCGCCGGACGCGGCACCGGAGCCGGCGACGAGGCATACATGCCAGACCGGATGGTGAACAAATTCACCGATGCCAGCCCCGATCCCAGCAAGATTCGCATGCGGCCCTCAGGCCTGGCAGCGAACGCCGAGGACGGTAGATTCCCGGGCGCGCACGAAACTCCGGAGATTCCAACCCAGGCGGCCGAGGCAGCCGAAGACCGCGCCGCTTTGAATCCCGTGCAGGCGCAGCGCGATCATCTTACCGATCCTGATGATGTTTATGTGTCCGAGCGCGACCGGGCGAAGCGCTGGTCGGCCTTCGAGGAGCAGCTGCGCAAGAACCGCGTGGACGTGACCGCCAGCTGCCGCAGTTGCGGGACGGCGCGCGATCGCGTGGCCTAAGGCTTATTTCGGTCTGCGTTCCCGAAATTCTCGCGGAGGATCGGATGCGAACCTGCACCGAAACTCCGCGAATTTTTCATGCCGCGATGGTCCGTCAAGTTCGTGTGGAGGCGCACTCCCAATCAGATCGCTGGGCCACATCTTGCGCCAAATTTTGGGGGCGGCAAGATCGGCTTCAAGCCGCGGTCGACGGATTCGTTCTTGGTTGGCCTTTAACGGCGAAGAACAGAATATACAGATAGCACAACACCGGCAGGATAAACGCGTGGTGCAATCCTACGCGGTCGGCCAACAGCCCTTGCAGTTCGGGAATGATCGCGCCGCCTACAATCGCCATGATAAGCAGTCCCGAGCCCTCTCCGGTCAGCGGCCCCAAGCCCTCGATGCCCAGCGTGAAGATACTGGGGAACATGATCGAGTTGAAAAGCCCAACCAGCAGCATCGTCCACATCGCCATGTTGCCGCCCAAGAGCATCGAGAGGCAAACCAACACGGCCGCAACGATTGCATTGAAGCCGAGCACTAAGCGCGTCGGAACTTTCTGCAGTACGGCCGAGCCGATAAACCTGCCGATCATGGCGCCGCCCCAATAAAACGAGAGGTATTTCGCGGCAATCTCCGGCCGTAGATTGCCGATCTCCGCCAGGTTCATGAAGTTGACGAGGAAGCTCCCGATGGCTACCTCGGCGCCGACATAGCAGAAGATTGCGCCCGTTCCCAAAATCAGATTGCGATGCCGCCAAACACTGTCGTTAGAGACGGCATGCCCACCCTCGGCTTCGGGAATGTGGGGCAATTTGAACTTCGCAATCACCACGCCAAGAACGATCAGTGCAACCGCGATTACCAGGTAAGGCAGCTTTACGGACGAAGCTTCGTCCAGCCGGTACTGATGCAGCGCCTGCGGTGCCATGGCTTTCAGTTCGTCGGCGCTCTTGGCGGTCGCTGCGCCCAAAATTAACAGCCCACCGAAATAAGGCGCGACCGTGGTGCCCAAGGAGTTGAATGCTTGGGTTAGATTCAATCGGCTGGACGCCGTGCGCGCCGGACCGAGCACAGCGACGTAGGGATTCGCCGAAACCTGCAACGCTGTTATGCCTGCAGCCAGAATGATCAAGGCAGCCAGAAACAGGGGAAACGACGGTACACTCGCCGCCGGGATAAACAGCAATGCACCCAGACCCATGGTGAACAGGCCGCCCACCATCATCTTCTGGTAGCCGATGCGCTCGATGATCTTGCCAGAGGGGATCGAGAACACGAAGTAGGCCGAGAAGAAGCAGAACTGAATCAGCATGACCTCGGCGTAGTTGAGGTCGAAGATCGATTTCAGGTGCGGGACCAGGATGTCGTTCAGGCAGGTGAGGAAGCCCCACATGAAGAACAACGTGGTCACCATGGCCAACGGTCCGCTGTAACCCTTTTCCGGGCCGGTTACGCTCACGGTGGTCGTGTTTTGCTGTGCTCCCAGTGCCATGTTCACCTGAAAGAAACTTAGATGTCGAAACTGGCCCTACCAGGTTCTCTGGATTGGATGCGCTTCGGTGTTGAAAACCGTTGTGTGCAGGTCCAAAGTCGACTTCGGAGCATATAACAGATACAGATACTTCAGCGTCTCCGCCAGAAAAAAGCTCTCCATATCATCGCGCTGCTGCTTGCTCTCGACGCTGACCAGCGCGGCGAATCCGGTGTCGGTGCGACAATACTTCTCCAGGCTGTCGGCAAAGGTCCTGCCCATATCCAGATAAAGCGGCTTGCCGGTGAAGTAGTGCAGGTAGTAGGTCGACTCGATGATCTCCGGTCGCAGCTCGTACCCCGGATAGGTAATCTTCATGGTCGAGTAATCGAACTCCTCCGGTTCGATGCCCCACGTGGTCCACATTTTGTAGCTCGATTGCTGCAATTGTGCGGCGCGATCCAGATCGCCCGACAGCGCCAGCACTCCGGGGAAGAATGCATCCAGCGCGCCGTAGTGGGTAGAAACCTTTGCGCCGGTATTCATGTTGACCTGCGCATACCACAGCCCGCCGGGCGTGGGATCGGCGACGTACTTGTTGAGCGCGGCGATGCTGTTCTTCCACATCTGCTCGCAGTCGGTGTCGTGGAAGAGGATCGAGCATTTCAGCAGGTATTCGTAATACGAATCGATGCCGCCGCTGATGTGGCTGACCGGGTCGGTCCATTTGCCAGTGTCGACATTAATGCTGGAGCCCACCAGCCCAATCGGCGAACGGCGATCGTATACCGCCAGCAGCGCCCGCTTGGCCTTGTCGTAATAAACCTGCTTGCCGGTCAGCTTGCTGAGCGTGCCGAACTCGATGAGTAGCGAACCGATTTCCGCTGGGTTGCTCTCCACGCCCTTGGTTGCGCCCGTCTTCAGATTCACGAAAACATACGGCATGCCAGTAGGCGAGTTGAACGCCGGAAGCAGTCGCGAGCCCAGATCGTCGGCGAGTTCCAGCAGGCGTTTGTCGCCGGTGAGCTGGTAGCTGCTGAGCAGGCCGCCCAGCAGGCGAATCGTGATCTCAAAGTTCTTAACGTAGATGTCCTTGTCGAAGGAGAGCTGTTTGTCAATGAGTTCGCGGTCGGCGTTCGCCTCGGCTTTCAGTCCCATCAGGACCATGGTGTCGAGCGCATCCACCGGCGTCATCAGCAAAGAGGACGCATACCAGTCGCGATAGCCTTTGGTCAGCGGACGCAGCTCATCGTGTCCCCACGCGTACTGCTTGTAGCCGCCCCACGCGTGCAGAAAATCCTGGCGGACGCGTTCGGCCATCTCGGTTTTCTGCTGCTCGGTCCATTGAGAAATATTGCTCGCAGCGGCCTTGGATGGCGTTGGCTGTTGCGCGAGCGCAAAGGCCGACAGCTCGAGGGTACAGAGCAAAAAGAAGCCGCATTGAAGATGTCGCTTCATGTTTGTCATCATGAGTGAGCCGCAGTCCTTGTGGGCCCTGTTTTTCCGATCTCCATGAGTTCCGCTTTCATCCGGCGAACGTATTCGCGGTCGGTGAGTTCGTACTTCGACTCCTCCGGCCCGTGCGCGTTGCCGAAGCGAATCGTCGCATTTGCCAACGTTGACGGATCTTCGCGCTCAGCAAACGCTGTCAGGTGAACCTGCACGCATTGGGTTGCGGCGGCAAAGTGACGAACGTTTTCCAGCGTAATGCCCGCACCTGGCAATACCTCGATCCGTTTTGCGGCGCGCTCGATCAGTTTTCGGATCAGCGCAGATCCCTGGGGAGCGTCAGGCTTCTGGCCGCTGGTGAGCACTCGTGTTAGGCCCAGGTCGATCAGTTCTTCCAACGCGCGAAACGGGTCGGGGGTAACGTCAAACGCCCGATGAAAAACGGCCTGGCGACTCCCTATGCGCTCGCGCATTGCCCGCGTTCGCTTGCTGTCAACCGTTCCATCCCGGTTAAGCATGCCGAATACGATGCCGTCGGCGCCGTGTTCGAGCAGCAACTCGGCATCGCGCTCCATCACTGCAAACTCAGTAGCCGAGTAGCAGAAGCCTGCGGGCCGGGGACGATTCATGGCGATCACCGGAATGTTGGTGCGCTGCTTCGCTTCCAGCAACGAGCCGAGGCTAGGTGTGAGACCGCCAAGAAAGAGAGCGGAGCAGAGTTCAACGCGGTCTGCGCCGCCGGCTGCTGCTTCGATAGAGTCTTCGGCGGAGCCGCAACAAATCTCGAGGAGTATGGGTGCCATCAACAGTTCAGCCAAGAGTTTTTTCGGCTGCGTTCTAATGTAACAATTTCGCTCAGCCGGCAGCGAGAAAGCCGAGCCTAATTCGTGAAGGGAAATGATGATGGCGATGGCTCATAAGGCAACGGAGCTTCAGAGCTGCACCTGCACACCGCGACCGGCTTTGATCTCATCCAGCCGCACCCATGCAATGTAAAGGACGACCAGAATGTTGATGGCCAGTACTATCCAGTGCAGCTCATTAGGACGACGGATGAGCTTCCACACTTCGACCGGGATGTAGAGGCATCCGGAGCCGATCGCGAGCCACTCCGCCCAGACGCGCTGCCGCCACAAGCCGTAGCCTTCCAGGAACCGCAGCGCGGCGTAGGCAATCGCGATGCCTCCAATCATTCCGATACTGGTGCTGGAAAGCTTGTCCACCGCGTCCAGAAACTGGTGTGACAGGTGCCGCGTGGGATTGATATGGAAGAAGAAGAGGATATGTTCGGCGGCCTCTCCGAAGTCTACATCGTGCCGGATCATGCGGATGAAGACATAGGCGCCCACCAAGGCCAGCGCGCCTTTCAGGGCCTCAACGAGGGCGACGGTACGCAGCCCCGCGCGATGCGTGTGGCGTCGGACGGCCTTCCGATCGTGCGTTGTGGTGATACTGCTCATCCCTGAGTGGCGGCGCGTTGTTGGCCCATCGGGCCAGCCTATTCCGTCGATATTACGACTTTGCAGCATGTGCTCCTCTTGGATTCCCCATACACACGCTGCCGTTGGCTTCGTATCGTAGTCATTGTTGAGCGCGGATGCAAAGGAGAACTTCAGGCCGTCCGAAGTTGGACGGTATGGGCGGCTTCCAGCATCTCGTCTGTGCTGCACAGTTTCTCCCGGCATCTCTCGTTGGAAGTGCGGCTCAATTCCGCCGCGTCGATTCTCTTCCAGCCCGCATAATCGACGGCACGAACACTTCGTTCCTCCAGCAGGCGCCGCAATTCCGAAGTGCCGGGCCGGTCAGAGTCGCTGATTTCCTGTGCGATCTTCTGCGCCACCTGTTGAGCCTCCACGCGATTCGTGGGGATGGTGCCCGAAGGGCCGCGCTTGGCCCAGCCGACGACATAAAGACGATCTTCCATTCGGCCGCCCTCATTGCGAAAGATGCCATTCTCTGGAGTCGCCGAGCAGCACGCGATTGTCTCGTAACCGATGCAGGTTACTGCGAGTTGTGCCGGGATCTCGACGACTTCGCCGGAAGCCGAGCGGAATTGCACGGCGCGGAGAGCTGTCTCGCCCAGGAAAGCGGTTGGCGTCAGGTTAAAGTCGAAATGAATGCTGACCGCCGTTTCCCCGGAGGGGGCTTCCACGAAACCGCGAAAAACCTTGGCCACTGCTCCCTCGCCTGCGATGTCCGCAGGATTGGTGATGACCGGCCTCGCCCTTTGCAGCGTGCCTAACTCCGCCAGTTCATGATCGTTGAACTTCGCGTCCGCGGCGCTGCGACGCCCGACGATGTGAACTTTCTCCAGCGGTTGGGCGCTCAGCCAGTCCAAAACTGCGTGAGGTAAATCGGAGCCCGAAAGTTCTTCGCGGTTCTTACTTAAAACGCGCGCGACATCGATGGCTACGTTGCCGTTTCCAATCACCACCGCCGACCGAACTCCGTTTACGGCTGGCGGCTTGCTGTGGGGATGGCCGTTGTACCAGCCAACGAATGCGCCCGACCCGACCACTCCGGCCAGATCTTCGCCCGGAATTCCCAGTCGACGATCGCGTGCTGCTCCAGTCGCGAGGATGACGGCATCGTAGAGAGACAACAATTCACTCAGCTTCACGTCACGACCAACTTCGACGTTGCCGAAGAAATTGACCCGATCGCGCCCAAGCAGCCGATCGAATAGCCGCGCCACATTCTTCGTGTTCTGATGGTCGGGAGCGACTCCGTAACGGATCAACCCAAAGGGCACCGGAAGCTTTTCCAGGATGTCGATGGAAGCGTTAGGAACCAGACGGAGCAGATGGTCGGCAAGATAACATCCTGCGGGACCGGAACCAATAATTGCAATTTGCATATCAAGCTGTGGGCCGTGAGCTCTGAGCAGTGTCGCCGCTGACGCGGCTTAGCGTTTATAAACACCGTCCCCGGGGCTTGCGCCCCGGGCTAAACTTCATCCCGCCGCTGCGCGGCTGGATTTCAGGAAGCCGTGGTTCATCGCGAACTCCGCAACCTTTGGCGATTCAGTAAAGCCCTCGAGCATCAGCAAAATCCGATTGACGAACAAACGAGTAAAAAAGTACACCTCACGCAACTAGCAACTAGCAACTAGCAACTAGCAACTAGCAACTAGCAACTAGCAACTAGCAACTGCCTTACTGCAGTTTGACGTATTCGTAGTCCACGGGATTATTGTTGATGCCGCGATCAGGAGGCGCGATCCACGCCGCCATCTTGCCCTGCTCGTACACGCCCTGCATCAGGCTGAGGATGTACGCCCGGTCGCTTTCACTGGGCAGCCAGCCTGAAATCCTTGCGTTGAATTCTTCCTGCGCGATCGGCGTTCCGGCCGGATCCGTCGGCACGCCGGCCCAGATTCCAATGTTGCGGCGGAAGCGCGTGCTGGGCAATGCCAAGCGGAATGAATGCCCAGCCTTTTCGATCAGCCGGTTCCAGCGCGTCACACCCATCTCGCAGTCCTTCACGTATGATCCGCGCGTTACATCGTTCATCGCATTACGCATCGGAATCTCTTCCGTCTTGGTGCCGCCGTTACCATCCGGAATCTCCATCGTGTAAATCTGCTCGGCGGCGACGTGATCTTCGTAACGCGACTCGTCGGGACGCCCCTTCAGCCCATTGGCGAAATAAGACGCCGCGTTCGACGAACTCTCCGAACCGAACAGATCGAGCGACGAACTGAACCAGAAGTTCAGATAGCGCTGCAGCGTCGGCAGATCCACAACCCCAGCCTTGCGCAGCGCCAGGGGATCGTCGGTATTCAATTCCTTCATCACTTCCAGCGTCCGCTTGATGACGCGGCTGATGCCGGTGTCGCCGACGAACATGTGGTGCGCTTCCTCAGTCAGCATGAACTGGCAGGTGCGCGCCAGCGGATCGAAACTCGACTCGGCCAGCGACTTTAACTGGAACTTGCCGTCGCGATCCGTGAAATAGGTGAACATGAAGAAGCTGAGCCAGTCGCTTATGGGCTCGTTGAAGGTGCCCAGGATGCGCGGCTTGTCAGCGTCGCCAGAATGGCGCTCCAGCAACTCCTCGGCCTCCTCGCGCCCGTCGCGGCCAAAGTAAGCGTGCAGCAGATACACCATCGCCCAAAGATGGCGGCCTTCTTCGACGTTCACCTGAAAGAGATTGCGCAGGTCATAAAGCGACGGAGCGGTGTGCCCCAGCATGCGCTGCTGCTCGACCGAAGCCGGTTCGGTGTCGCCCTGCGTAACGATCAGACGTCGCAGGGTAGCGCGGTACTCGCCGGGAATCTGCTGCCAGACCTCCTTGCCATAACTGTCGCCAAAGCCGATCTTGCGATCAAGATTACGGTCGGCGAGGAAGATGCCCCAGCGATAGTCCGGCATGCGAACGTAGCCATACGTCGCCCATCCCTTGGCGTCGACCGATGTCGCGGTGCGGAGATAGACGTCGGCCACCTGAAAGTCCTTCGGGCCGAGCTCCTGCCACCAGTTCAGAAATTCCGGCTGCCAGTGCTCCAGCGCGCGCTGCAGCGTGCGGTTCGATCCCAGATCAACATTATTAGGAATGCGGTCCTGATAATTCATCGTCATGAAATTGCTCCCGGTCTCTTTCGACTTACGCCGTCGATTCGCCTTGTAGAATCGGCTGTTTCGTTGCGGCGTGCTTTGTGTCAGGGCACGGCTTCAGTCGTGCCGTTGCAATTTGGTTAGCCGGGCTTGAGCCCCTGCGTACAGCGTGCAGCGGCTAAAGCCGTCATTGAGGTCATGGTGTGTGGCACGAGTAAACTCGTGCCCTGACACAAACCAATGAATTGCGGTCGAAAACCGCCCCGCCTTACACTCGCTCCCAGTTGAACTTCGCCTTCGAACCGGTTCCGAACAACTTCAGCGCACCGTGTTCGCCCGTGGAATTCGGACGAATGAAAACCCAGTTCTGCCACGCCGACAGCCTGCCAAACACTTTCGTCTCGACCGTTTCGGCTCCGGGAAAACGCAGGCTCGCTTCCATCCCGGTAAGCGCATCCGGCGACAGGCTGGCGCGCTCTTCGATGGCGATCCGCACCTCGTCTTCCCAGTCGAGATCGTCAGGTGCAACCGTGATCAAACCCAGCGCCAGCGCTTCTTCCGGACCAAGAAGCTTGCCCTTGGCCTCGATCGCGGCAGCCATATCTTTGGCGTCGCCGCTGAATCGCGTTTCCAAGCGGCCACGATCATTCACCGTAGGCAAGAGGCCGAAGTTGAAGTCGTCGACAGCAATCTTCGGCGCGTCGCTTTCTTCTTCCGGCAAAGCCAGCATGTAGCTGCGGTCGGCCGCCAGAGCCAGCTCAAACAGCAATCCGGCAAAGCAGGAGCCCGGCTCGACGATGGCGTACATAGTGCGCGATGAGACATCCAGTCGCGCGAACGTGCGGCGTAACATGCCGATGGTCTCCCGTACCAGCCAGTCACTCTGATTGGCGAGAATCACTGCATCCGACGCAAGAACTGCCTTCGGATCGCCGGCGGTTTTCAGCAACAGCAGCCCAAGCTCAAGTTCGTTGGTGCGCAACATCAGGATGGCGTCATCCAACTCACGCGCCATCTGCAACGGCCACCATTGATCGCCGGCGGCGTGGATCGCTTCCACCGTCTGCGGCTGGTCCCCCTCTGGCGCCTTCATCGTGAGGGTGATCGTGCGGGCGGCGCGATCGAACGTCACGTCTACGAACTTGTAGTGATATCCGCTGTCATTGATGGTTCGATTGACCGGGTTCAGCTTGATGCCCTTGGCGTCCGCAGTCCGCGTCGAAACCTGCGCCAGGTTGGTAGCGCGGGTGCGAACCGCTTCCTGGAATTTAGCGGGAACCGCAATGTCGTCCACCAGTCCCCACTCCTTGGCGCGTTCACCTTTCACGCCGTCCGGGTTAGTGCAGAACATGTCGGCGAGATCGCGGCGCACCTTGCGCTTGTCGACCACGCGTGTCAAGCCGCCTGTTCCCGGCAGCACGCCGAGCAGCGGAACTTCTGGCAGACTCACGGCGCTGGAGCGGTCATCGATGAGCACAATTTCATCGCATGCCAGCGCCAGTTCATACCCGCCGCCCGCAGTGGTGCCGTTCAGCGCCGCCAGAAACTTCAGGCCGTCATGGCGGCTGGAATCTTCCATGCCGTTCCGCGTCTCGTTGGTGAACTTGCAGAAGTTCACCTTCCACGCATGCGTCGATGTGCCCAGCATGTAGATATTGGCGCCCGCGCAGAACATGCGCTCGCGGGCGCTGGTCAGAACGACACATGCGACTTCGGGATGCTCAAAGCGCAGGCTCTGCAGAATGTTGTAGAGCTCGATGTCGACGCCCAGATCGTAGGAGTTCAGCTTGAGCTTGTAGCCCGGCTTCAGTCCGCAATCTTCGTTGACGTCCATGGCCAGGGTTGCAATCCGGCCGTCGATAGTGAGCCGCCAATGGCGGTAGTCTCCGGCAGGCGCGTCAAAAGTGACGAGCTCCGCTTCTTTAACTTCAGGCATGCAGGTGAATCTCCTCTAGGACAGCGCCGGACAGGCGGTCACATCCCCACGGTAGAAACCAATTAGAATAGATGCATTATAGTGCATTTCAAGCGAACAGTGCTAGGCATTATTTTGCATGTAAAACCGGCAACGTTCAGCCCTCTGGAACCGCTTTCGTCAGAAGCTCGACGCTCTCTTCGGGGCTCATATTGCTGGTGTCAATGGTCAAATCGGCCTTGCGATACAGAGGCTCGCGAACCTCGAGAATCCGCTTCAGGTCCGACATCGATTCGCGGTTGTCAGCCATCGGCCGCATGTCGCCCTGGGAGATCACGCGTTGCATGTGTTCTTCGGGTGTGGCGCGCAGCCAGACTGTGTAGCACATGGTCAGCAGGCGCTCGAATGTTGCTGGCTCGGAGACCAGGCTTCCGCCTGTAGCGAGCACGAAACGCGGATGGCGCTCGATGACTTCGTCAAGGCAGCGCCGCTCCAGTCGGCGAAAACCGCCCTGTCCGTAGAGATCGAAGATTGCACTCAGTCCGACACCGCTCTCCTGCTCGATGAGGCGGTCCAGCTCGAGGAAGGGAACTTCGATCCGCTCCGCCAAAATTGTGCCCAGCGTGGATTTTCCCGCGCCGCGTAAGCCGATCAAGGCGATGCGTCCGCGGCGTGCGCCGAGGTCAACTCCACTGAAATGTTGCACCAAAAGACGCCGCGCCTCGGCCAACTCAGCCGCCGGAAGGCGCCGTAAGAATTCTGTCGTATGAACCAGGTCCACCGGAGGCTCAGGGCCAGCGAGCACCAACGCTTCTATCGGAATATCAAGCGCGTTGGCGATCTGCCGCAGCAGCAGAATAGAGATGTTACCCTGGCCGGTTTCAAGTTGCGCGAGGTAGCGTTCCGACACACCCGAGTCGCGCGCCAGCAGCTTGCGGGTCATGCCGCGGCGGGCCCGCGTTTCGCGCACGCGCTCGCCTAGCAGCTTCAGGTAGTCGGACTCGGCGGCGGATTGCTGTTCCGAGGCTTCAGGGTCGGAGGCGGGAGGCACGTCCGGCTGGTCCCCGTCTTCCACCGGCACCTGCATTATGTCGCGTTTTCGCACCACGGTGGATGCATTATACTTCCGGAACAGCACGTATAATAGTGCCAAGCTGAGGCCAAGCTAGGGGTGGCATTCCCGGCCCTACACGTGGGGAAGAACGCATGGCGGTAGACATTACGATCCTGGTGGGCACCATGACCGGCACGGCCGAGATGGTCGCTCAGGAGGTTCAGCAGGCGCTGGAAACCGCCGGTCACCAGGCGAAAATCCAGGTCATGGACGGCCTCGACGCCAGCGTTTTCCAGAGCGGCAGCATCTTCCTCATTTGCACTTCTACTTATGGAAATGGCGACGTGCCTGACAACGCCCAGGCATTGTTTAGCAGTTTAGAAACCGAGAAACCGGACTTGAGCAGCATCACCTACGGCGTCATTGCGCTCGGGGACACAACTTATAAAGACACGTTCTGCCAGGGCGGAATTCGGTTCGACAAAATGCTTACGGAACTCGGCGCCAAGCGCGCAGGCGAAATGCTGATGCACGACGCCGGTTCGGGTACGTTGCCCGAAGAGGTAGCGGCCCAATGGGCGGTTCCCTGGGTGGAGCAGAACCTGGCACATTTATCGGAGACGGCATAAACGATGGCAACTACAGTGGAAAATCGCGTTGGGTCGGATGCCAAGGTGCTTCAAAGCTACCTCGGCGGCAAATGGCAGTCAGGCGCGGAGCAGGGTGCGGCGCTGGTAAATCCCACCACAGGAGAAACGGTCGCCTGGGCAAGCTCCAAGGGCCTCGATTTGAAGGCGGCGCTGGCGCACTCCCGCAATGTGGGAGGCCCGGAACTGCGCAAGCTTTCCTACGGCCAACGCGCAGAGTTGTTGGGCAAAATCGCCGACGCGCTAGCCGCCCGTCGCGACGAGTGGTTCGAGATCGCGCGCAAGAATTCCGGCAACACCAAGGCCGATGCCTCGATCGACGTCGATGGCTCCATTGGCACATTGAAGTATTTCGCGAAGATCGGCAGCAAGCTAGGGGACGCACATCTGCTGCGCGACGGCGGTGCCATGCGGTTGGCACGCGATGCGAACTTCCAGGGACTGCACGTCGGCGTTCCGCTTGATGGGGTAGCTGTTCATATCAATGCCTTCAATTTCCCGGCATGGGGTTTGTGGGAGAAGGCTGCCGTCAGCCTGCTGGCTGGGGTTCCTGTGTTCGCGAAGCCGGCGACTTCTACGGCTTGGTTGGCGCAGGAGATGGTTAGCGCAGTGATTGATGCCGGGGTTCTGCCGCCGGGAGCGCTGTCGATTCTCTGCGGTTCGCCGAATGATCTGCTCGATCATCTGCAGCTTGGCGATGCCGTAGCTTTCACTGGATCAGCGGATACGGGCGACGGAATTCGCCAGCATAAACGAGTTCGGCAGCAGAACATTCGCGTGAACATCGAGGCTGACAGCTTGAACTCCGTGCTGCTCGGACCGGATGTAGCGCCGGATTCTCCGGAGTTTGGATTCTTCGCGCGCGAGGTCATGCGCGAGATGACCGCGAAGGCGGGACAGAAGTGCACTGCGATTCGCCGCATTTTGGTTCCCTCGGACAAGGCGCAGGCTGCTGTCGATGCGATTTCTGGACTGCTGAAGACGGTGGTGGTCGGGGATCCAGCGAATGCGATGACGAACATGGGACCGGTTGTCAACATGGCGCAGCGGAAGTCGGTGGAAGAAGGCATCGGCAAGCTGAAGACGCAGGCCGATGTCGTATATGCAGCCGAGAATTTCGCGCCTCTTGACGCCGATTTATCGCAGGGCGCGTTCGTTTCTCCAACCCTGCTGAAAGCGCGCGACGGCGGCAATGCTGACGTCATTCACGAAATCGAGGTGTTTGGCCCGGTCGCCACTGTCGTACCGTATCGCGAAAAGCAGGATGCATTCGCACTGGCGCGGCGTGGAGGAGGCTCGCTCACGGCTTCGGTGTTCAGTGGAGACACCGCATTTCTCGCCGAAGCAGGGATTGCGCTGGGGACGTCGCATGGCCGAGTCATGCTGATCGATCCTGCGATCGGCGACAGCCATACCGGACACGGCATCGTGCTGCCCTCCTGCATGCACGGAGGACCGGGACGCGCCGGCGGAGGCGAGGAACTCGGCGGATTGCATGGGCTGTGGTTCTATCACCAGCGCGTTGCAATGCAGGGATCGGCGGCGACGTTAACTCCGCTGAGTGAGCAAGCGGCAGATACGCACGAATAGCTGTGGAGTTTTCTTACTACAACGCAGCCGTCGACCTGATCGGACGGAACCTGTCGCCCGAACGCGCCGGCAGAATCGCCGTCATCGATGAGAGCGGCTCGCATACGTATGCCGAACTGGCGGAGCGCGTCGACCGCTGCGCTAACGTCCTGCGCGAGCTTGGCGTTCAGCCGGAACAACGTGTCCTGCTCTGCCTGTACGACAGCATCGATTTTCCCGCATGCTTCCTGGGCGCGATCAAGGCGGGCATCGTGCCCGTTCCCATCAACACAATGTGGTCGGCCTCGGATTACGCCTACGTGCTGAGCGACAGTCGAGCCCAGGCAGCCGTCGTTTCCGAAGAGCGGCTGCCGGCAATGCTCGAAGCCACGCAAATCAGTGGATGGACAGGCCGCATAGTCATCGCCGGCAAGAGTGGCGGCAAACATCCCGAACTCTTGCGCTTGATGGCGTTGGCGTCCGGCAGTTGCGAAGCATGTCCGACGAGGCCCGACGACGCCTGCTTCTGGCTGTATTCTTCCGGATCGACGGGCCGCCCCAAAGGCGCAGTGCACGTGCAGACCAGCCTGGCGCTGACGGCGGAATTGTATGGACAAGCGGTGCTCGGCATCAACGCAGGCGACGTCATTTACTCGGCTGCGAAGCTATTTTTCGCCTACGGACTGGGCAATGCACTGACTTTTCCGATTGCGGTGGGTGCGACGGCTATCCTGTTTCCCGGCCGGCCGAAGCCGCCGGAGGTCAGCCGCATCCTGCGCGAACAGAGGCCTACGATTTTCTTTGGTGTGCCGACTCTTTTCAGTTCGCTGCTGGCTTCGCCCGACTTGCCGGGTCGCCATGAGCACGCGTTACGGCTGTGCGCATCCGCCGGGGAAGCTTTGCCGGAACCTGTCGGTACGGCCTGGACGGAGCGCATGGGCGTGGAGATTGTCGACGGCATCGGTTCGACCGAGATGCTGCACTGTTTTGTCGGCAACCGTCCGGGAGCAGTGCGCTACGGTACTTCTGGCGTGCCGGTTCCTGGTTACAGAGTAAGGGTGGTGGATGACGAAGGGTTCGACGTCCCACAGGGTGGGATAGGCGAATTGCAGGTTGCCGGTCCGACTACCGCTGCATGCTACTGGAACAATCGCGAGAAGACGCGCGCCACATTTATCGGCGAGTGGATGCGGACCGGCGACAAGTACCGGCAGGACGCCGACGGATACCTGATTTATTGCGGCCGTAGTGACGACATGCTGAAGGTGGGTGGTATCTGGGTTTCGCCCATGGAGGTTGAGTCGGCGTTGATCGCCCACGACGCCGTGCTGGAAGCAGCGGTCATCGCCTCGACCGACGAGAGCGGCCTGGTGAAGCCAAAAGCATTTATTGTGTTGAAGGACGCGGCCCTGGCAGGCGATTCCATGCGGCAACAGTTGCAGGATTTTGTGAAGGAGCGGTTGGCTCCGTACAAGTATCCCAGGTACATCGAATTCATGACCGAGCTGCCGAAGACGGCGACTGGTAAGCTGCAGCGGTATCTGCTGGTAAAGCGGGAAGAAGAGCAGCGAGGTAGAAGCGGCGACTAGCAACTAGCAACTAGCGACTAGTGACTAGTGACTATCCACTAGTGACTAGTGACGTGAGTTTGTCCGGGGTTGCCCTGTATCAGGGCACGATTTTAATCGTGACGAAGGTGCTCAAATGGGAGGCTCGACTTTAGCAGCGGCTGCCCGCTTCTAATTGGAGAAAGACGTTTGGTAACTTCAACTAACTTAACTGACAGCGAAATCGTTGTTGACGGCAAGCGGCTGGAGACGACGAGGATTGAGCCGCAGTCAGCCGCGCAACCGACGCTCGTCCTGCTGCATGAGGGTTTGGGATCAATCGCGCTGTGGAAGGATTTTCCGGCGCAACTGGCGTCGCGCACAGGTTGTGGCGTGCTGGTCTATTCGCGCTATGGGCACGGCCAGTCCGACAAACTGATGGAGAAGCGCCCGGTCCGCTTCATGCATCGCGAAGGCGAAGTCGTTTTACCGGAGCTGCTTGACAAGCTTGGGATCGAGCGGCCGGTACTGATCGGACACAGTGATGGCGGATCGATCTCGCTGATTTTTGCCGGCAAATATCCCAGCGCGGTGAGCGGCTTGATCCTGGAAGCGCCGCACGTCTTCGTCGAGGGCCTCAGCATCTCGAGCATCGCGCAGGCGAAGGTCACGTATGAGACGACCGACTTCCCGCAACGGCTGGGCCGTTACCACGCGAATGTCGACACAACGTTTTGGGGATGGAATGATATTTGGCTCGATCCGGCATTTCGCTCATGGAACATCGAAGAATATCTGCCGGCGATTACCTGTCCGGTGCTGTGCATCCAGGGCGAGCAGGACGAGTACGGTACGATAGCGCAGGTCGAGGCTATCCGGGCGAAGGCGCCACAGACGGAGATCGTGATACTGCCAAACTGCAAGCATTCACCGCATCGTGATCAGGCGGAGAAAACGCTGGACCTGATGGCGGGGTTTGTTGGGAAAATTCGGGTCGAGAAGAGTACCGCCGCGCAAGGTATATCTTAGCCGGTATGGAGGTCGTTCACCTACGCGTCCCTCCGCGGGAAAAAGCAGGGCGGACGTCCGGCTCAGGATGACAAAGTCAATGGACGGGCACAGAGAGATCGTGATGCAGATCAAATACTGGCGCAGATTGGTTAAGAGCTAAAAGCTAAGAGCGGGGTTACCAATGGCTGAGTGGGTGCACACTTTCAAGGGCGCGGTGCTGGCGTCGGAGTATGACGATGCCAGCCACATGAACTCGCGCATGTATGTCGCGCGCTTCGATCAGGCAACATGGTTTCTGCTGCATGCCATTGGGGTCACGCCGGCGTCCATCAAGCAGCAAAAGCAACGCATCGCCATCGTTCGCCAGAACTATCAGTTTCTGGAAGAGCTGCGCGGCGGCGAGCTGGTCGAGATCAAGAGCGGATTTCTTGCCGTCGGCGAAAAATATTTCCGCTTCCTCCACCAGATGTACGATTTCGAAACCGGCAAGATGGTGGCGACTTGCGATAGTGTCGCGGTGCAGGCCAGCCTGGAATCGGGGAGGAGCATTGCGCTCACTGCGTCGCTGCAGGAGAAGGCCAAGCGATATCTGGTAACTTCGAATGTCCCGCTGGATTCGCAGGTGGGGTGAGAGATTGTCTTCACGTTTTGTATCAGGGCACGACTTGAGTCGTGCCGAATGAGCTTTGCTGACGATTGGGCTTTGCGCTGCAGACGGCATGCAGGGGCTAAAGCCCAACTTTTTTAGACTGCTTACGGCACGACTAGTCGTGCCCTGATACGAGGCGCACGTCGGAAGGCGCGCATCTCAAGCGAAGCCTGCCTTAATGCGAGCCGTACCGCGCGGAAAGCGACGATGCCGCGTTTGCTTCGAGCGAATGTTGGTAAACCCAGGCGACGCAGCTACGGCGTGATCCTCTGTGGCTGGATGCCACCGGATTGAGTCGCGGCATCTCGCAGGAATCGCCCAAAAACTTCATTCGACAACAGGCGGCCACGTGCAGTCAGGCTGATGCGATCGCCCGATCTCTCCAGCAAGCCCTCTTCAACCAGTTCCTGAATCGTCGCGCCGTAGCTGTCGATGGCATCATTGCCGAAGTCACGGCGAAGTTCGTCCAGCGAAATCCCGCGATTCATGCGCAGCCCGAGAAAGAAGGACTCCTCGATTGCCGCACCCTTATCAACGAAAGTGAGTGAACCCTTTAGTTGTTGAGCCCGCGCTTCCACTGCCGTTCCGGCCAGGGAGTACAGTTCCAATGATTCGGGAGTGGCGAAGCGCACCGCTTCTACGCCCTTCGAGATACTCTCGTCATTGGCTGGTAGCATGGAGTGCGCATCGACCCCGAAGCCGAGATAAGGTTGCCGTGTCCAGTATTTGAGGTTGTGCCGCGAGTCTCGCAGTCCGATTCCGTGCGTCACCGGGCGCGCAAAGTTGGAAATCTCGTACTGGTGCACGCCTGCTTTCTCGAATCGCTCGCAGGCAGCCAGATAGAGATCGGCAGTCAAGTCCTCGTCAGGAACGAAATGTGCATGGTAACGGCTGCCGCCAGCCAGCAGTTCGTTGCCGAGGCGCGAGTCCTCATCGACCTCCAGCATGTAGACGCTGACATGCGGGACACCGCTGGCAAGGGCCTCGGCCAGCGAGAAATCCCAGCTCTCCGCGGTCTGATGAGGGAGTCCGGCGATCAGGTCGATTCCGATGTTGCCGATTCCGGCGGCACGGAGACGTCCGATGTCATCGAGAGTGACGGCGCGAGTATGCAGTCGGCCGACTGCGGAACTCTCCTTATCGACGAACGACTGAACGCCCAGACTGACGCGATTCACGCCGCAGCGAAGAAGCGTGTCGATAATTTCGCCGCTGATCGTGCCGGGGGCGCATTCCACCGTGATTTCAACATTGGGTGTAACCTCGAAATTCGCGCGAACAGCGGTGAAAATGCGCTCCAGTTGAGCGGGTGAGAGGACGGAAGGAGTGCCGCCGCCCAGGTAGATCGAGTCGACGTCGCACTCGGCAACGCCGCCGAGTTGCTGCGCGATGGCCGGAGTGCCTTCCACATCCGAGCACAACTGTGCGACGTATTTATCGAATACCGAGCGCGAGAATACATCCGACGCAAAGTTGCAGAAGCTGCACTTGGTGCGGCAAAACGGCACGGAGGTGTAAATTCCTAGTGACAAAGCGGCACTTGGCAGTTAGCAATTAGCATTTGGCGAAATGCATCAGGATCGGCGAGCCATCACCAAGCCCACGCCGGGACGAGGCGACATGTCACAGAATGCTGACATATTCGACAATCTAACTCATCATTGTATGTACTATCAGGCAGACCTGCATGCGCATCTGAATTGGTTCCGGGGAAGGCCAGAGCCGCGGCACGATGTAAGCTAATGACTGAAAGCCAATTGCGAACCGCGATTTTATGAAACGACGCGTCGTCATCACGGGAATGGGAGCAGTCAGCCCGAACGGTATTGGTAACCAGGCGTTCTGCCGCGCGGCGCTCGACGGCGTGAGCGGCGTGAAGAGAATCCGCAGTTTCGATTCCAGCGAGCTGCCCGTACAAATCGCCGGCGAAATTCAAGACTTCGACGAGCTGGCATGGATGGAGGCGCGCGAGCGCAAACACGTTTCGCGCGTCGTGCCGCTGGCGCTGGCGGCCTCGACCGAAGCGCTGAACGATGCCGGTCTCGATACCTCGCAACTGTCGCTGGAACAGCAACGCGAGATTGGTGTGGTGTTGGGGTCGGGTGGCGGCGCGCAGGAGTTCTCTGAAGAGCAAGTGCGCCTGTGGCTGACCGGACACGTGAAAAATGTCAGCCTTTTTTGCATTCCCAGCGGCACCATGGGCACGCTCTCCAGCGAGATCAGCATGCGTTTCGGGCTGCGCGGGATGAGCCACGTCATCACCACCGGATGCACGTCGTCGACCGACGCCTTCGGTTACGCGCTGCGGCAAATCCAGTTCGGCTTCCTGCCCATGCTGCTGGTCGGCGGGGTGGATGCGCCTATCGCACCAGGCATCATGAAGGGCTTCACCTTGATGAAGATCATGACCAGCTCGTGGAACAACGAGCCGGAACGCGCGTCGCGGCCCTTCTCGCTCGATCGCGACGGCTTCGTGGTGGCAGAGGGCTCGTGGATGTTCGTGCTGGAAGAGTATGAACACGCGCGGGCACGGGGAGCTAGGATTCTCGCCGAGGTGGCGGGTTACGGTTCGACGTGCGAGGCGTTTCATCGTGTCCGCCTGCAGGAGTGTGGCGAGGAGCCGGCGCGCGCCATCCAGATGGCGATGGAGGACGCGGGAATTCAGGCAGCGGACATCGGCTACGTCAACCTGCACGGGACGTCGACGCAACTCAACGATCGTATCGAGACGCGGGCGCTAAAACTCGCGCTCGGCGAGAAGGCATACCAGACGCCAATGTCGAGCTTGAAGTCGCAGATTGGGCATCCGCAGGGAGCGTGTGGCGCGGCAGGCATTGCAGCAACGTTGATCGCGATGCATCATCGCCAGATTCCCCCGACCATCAACCTGGAGAACCCCGACCCTGAGTGCGATCTGGATTATGTGCCGGAGGCGGGCCGGCGTGCCGACATCGAACACGCGGTGTGTAATTGCATTGCGTTTGGTTCGAAGAACTCGGCCCTGGTGCTGCGGAATCTGGGGTAAAGCTCACGCACGCGTGGCGATCGCCTGCGACCGACCACGGCTCCGTTCGGGCTGACAATCAAGGATAACGGGGTGGTTGAACCGCACCGCAAGTTCCCATCTGTCCGACCCTCTTTCGATTCCATCTTTTCCATCCCACAGCACTCGCGGCTCGTCTATATAGGCTCACGCTTTCACATACAATTGATTACGACCCCATGGCTGGAATGCAGGACGAAGAGGTATTAGGCAAGGCCTACGATGCCAGGCTGATGAAGCGCCTGCTGACCTATCTGCACGCGTATCGCTGGCAGGTAGCGGTGGCGCTGGTGTCGATCTTGTTGAAGTCGGGTGCCGACGTGCTGGGGCCGTACCTCACCAAGGTCGCTATCGACAAGTATCTTGCCAACAGGACAGAAGCGCACTCGCTTCTCGACCGTTTTCTAAGTTCTTCTCCGCTGAAGGGCATCGCGCAGATCGCGTTGATGTACGTTGGCCTGCTGCTGTTCAGCTTCCTTCTGGAGTTCACCCAGACGTACATCATGCAGTGGACAGGGCAGAAGGTGATGTTCGATCTGCGCAGCCAGATCTTCCGTCACCTGCAGCGGCTGCACATTTCCTTCTACGACAAGAATCCGGTCGGCCGGCTGGTCACCCGCGTCACCAGCGATGTCGATGCGCTGAACGAAATGTTTACCGCCGGCGTCGTGTCGATCTTCGAAGATATCTTCGTGCTGACCGGCATTCTGGTGATCATGTTGAACATGAACTGGCGGCTGGCGCTGATCACCTTCGCGGTGCTGCCGGTCATCTTCTACGCGACCTCCATCTTCCGCCGCAAGGTTCGCGACAGCTACCGCCGTATCCGCGTCGCCATTGCCAGGATCAACGCGTATCTGCAGGAGCACGTGACCGGCATCGTGGTGCTGCAGCTGTTCAACCGCGAAAAACGTTCGTACGAGGAGTTTAAGAAGGTCAACGAGACTCACATGGACGCGTTCAAAGACGCGATCCTGGCGCATGCCGTCTACTACCCGGTGGTGGAAGTGCTGTCCTCCATCGCGATTGCCTGCGTGGTGTGGTTCGGTGGCAATCAGGTATTGCGAAACTTCGTGACCCTTGGCGTGCTGGTGGCCTTCATGCAGTATGCGCAGCGTTTCTTCCGCCCCATCCAGGACCTGAGCGAGAAGTACAACATCCTGCAGGGGGCGATGGCGTCGAGCGAGCGCGTCTTCAAGCTGCTCGACACCCAGCCGGAAATCGTCTCGCCCGCCGAACCGAAAGTCCCGCAAGGCGCAGGACGAATCGAGTTCGATCACGTGTGGTTCGCGTACCGCACGCTGGCGCAGGCCGCCGCAGAGGCTGCCAGCAAAGGCGAAAAGCTGAAAGTGAACCTGCCGGCGAGTGCCGCCGAAGTGGAATATGACTGGGTGCTGCGCGACGCATCATTCACCATCGAACCGGGCTCCACGGTCGCGATTGTCGGGCATACGGGCGCGGGCAAGACCACGATCATCTCGCTGCTGCTGCGCTTTTACGATGTGCAGAAGGGCGCAATCCGCATTGATGGGGTCGACATTCGCGACATGGATGTAAGTGAACTGCGCCGGCGTTACGGAGTGGTGCTGCAAGACCCGTTCCTGTTCTCGGGAACAGTGGCCGACAACATTCGCCTGGGCTCGAGCTGGATTCTGGATGAGTCGGTGGAAGAGGCAGCCGAGCAGGTGAATGTGGCTGACTTTATTCGTTCGCTACCGGGCGGCTTTGCCGAGGAAGTCCGCGAGCGAGGGAGCACGCTGTCAACGGGGCAGAAGCAACTCATCTCATTTGCGCGTGCGCTGGCGCACAATCCCAGAATCCTCATTCTCGATGAGGCGACCTCCAGCGTGGACACGGAGACCGAATTCCGGGTGCGCGACGCACTGACTCGCATGGTCGCGGGACGTACTTCGATCATCATCGCCCACCGGCTCAGTACGATTCAGCGGGCCAACACCATCATCGTGATGCACAAAGGCCAGGTGCGCGAGATGGGATCACATCAGCAACTGCTGGCGCAGCGCGGGATTTACTGGAAGCTGTATCAGTTGCAATACAAGGACCAGGAAGTTCCGGCTGCTGAGATGCACCGCGAATTGGCCACGCCACCGGTCAGCGTTTCTGCTGACAACTAGTTCCTCCAAAGAAAAACCCGCTCAAGCGTGGCTTGAACGGGTACTCGTATTTCGTCCACAACAGCAACCTAATCCTGTCGGCCCACCCTGTCCGCCAAGAACGGCGGACGAGGATGGGGCACCCAAGTTTCATGACTAGAATTGCCGGATCGCGTCGCCTCCCGACACCAGGTTGCTGTCCGTCTCCAGCAGCAGCACCTGTCCCTGACTGACGATGTAACCCACGTAGGAGCGCGTACCCTCGTTGGCAGTCGTGAGCGACAGGGTGGTACGGCCGGGTGCGATGTTATTGACGCTATACGTACTATTCTGCAGCGTCTGATTCGAAAGAATGCCGCTGGGATCGTTGATGTCGAGCGTTCCCGCCAGATTGCCGTTACCGTCGGCGGAGAGCTGTCCACTGACCCCGCTGGCATTCAGCGGATTCAGGATCGGGTTAAGGAAGTACCCAAACTGCTTGGTAGCGTAGCTTCCCGCCCAATCCGCGTTGCTGGTCACGGTCCCAACCTGTGCGTAAATGTTGCCGCCACCGGTGGCATTGGTTCGTTCATCAACGTAATAACCCTGGGTTGGCGAGATCAGGTACAGGCCGAAGGGAAGGCTGGTCCCGTTTACACTCCAGGAGCCGTTGACGTACCCGTTCGAACTCACGGCGTAGCTGCCGGAAAGGTTTGCCTGTCCGACGGTGCCCGTGTCATTCACATCGTAGTAGCCGCTGGAGACGGTGCCTCCCGCGGGGCTGATCTGGATGAGCGTGTAGGACACCCGGTTGGCTCCCGTATTTGCCGAGGTGTTGATCACGTAGCTGCCACTGAAGTCCGTAGAGGCAAACGATGTCTGAGTTTGCAGGTCGGCGCTGCCCAGGAAGAATGTCGCCGCGTCCGTACACAGCTGACGGAAGCGAGTTCCGGAGACGACGTAGTACACGATTCCGGAGCTGCCATTGTTAGCTCCGAACGAACCGGTGCCGCGTCCGAACCCGTCGATACTGTTAAATGTTCCGGTGATGGCGCGTCCGGAGAAGATCAATCCACCGCAATTCAGGTCCTGCAGGCCAGTTACGGCGCCTCCACTGAGCGAGAAGATTCCCGCCATGTTGATGGGTCCACAACCCAGCCCGCTTCCGGACAAGCCGAAGGCATAGTTGCCGGAAGGCATGGAGATTGAGGTCGTCTGCGCTTCCAGGTTGCCGGTTGCCGCCACCACGCTGTTGTCGATTTCGTTCAACACGGCGTTATCCAGCGCCTTCATGGCGATAGCGAATTGGAAGTTGCCAATGGAGTTATTCACGTTCAACAGGCCCCGGCCGTCGGCGCCGACATTGTAGGTGCCGGTGGCCGATGAGGCGCTGAAATAGCCGAAGGTAACGTCGTTCAGGTCTTCTTCGCCGCCGGTGATATTGCCGTTACCGTCGGCGGTTACGGCACCCACTGCGTAAAAGGAATTGCCGCTGCTGTCGACGCCACTGAGGCTGAGAATGTAATTGCCTTTCAGCGACGTATTGTTGAAGACCACTGCCGTGATGGTCGCGATGGAATTTCCGGAGATGCTGGGCGCGTCGGTGATAAAGGCCGTGATGGTGACACTGGCAGGATTCGGAATGATCACGGGCGCTGTGTACAAGCCCGCACTGGTGATGGTGCCGACCGTCGCGTTGCCGCCGGTGACGCCATTCACTTGCCAGGTGACCGCGGTATCGCTGGTATTAGTTACGGTTGCTGTGAACTGTTGCTGCGAACCCTCCTGCACGTTAGCGGTCGCAGGAGAAACGGTAACCGTGGGATTGGTCGGTGGTGGAGTATTACCGCTGCCACCGCAGGCGGAAAGAGTCAGTACGACAAGTGCAGCAATCGCAGCCAGACCAGTTCTTCTCATCACGAGACCTCGTGGGCGTGGAATATTGGGTTTTATCTAGCGTGGAAGTCAGACTTACGAGGGTCTTGCGACTTTCAAATGCTGCGGAGTCTATCACAATTACGCCGCCGGATTCACGGGGTTGTGTCGGAAAGGAGCCAATCCATTTTGCAAGCTGTTTCGCCCGTGATGGGAGTGTTCGGCCGGGTCGCGCCGGTACTTCCTACTTGGAGGCCGCGCAAAGTCGTGCTACTCTCCCGCCGGTTGAATCATGCTGTGTTTCCGGCATTGGTTAACAAGGGAGAACCATGCGCACCTTTGTTCGAGTGGCAACGCTGCTGCCTCTGCTTTTTCTGGCATTGGTTCGATTCGCTGTCGCTGACACCAGTCCCGACAACCTGAGTGTCAACCTGAGCATGAACTGCCCTCAGGGGGCCTGTTTTGTGGATCCCTTCGCGGGCGGACAACCAGGAAATTATGCGGACGGATCGGCCAATTTCAATCCGATCGGTCAGCCTTGGAGCTACACCTTCCAAACCGCTCTTCCGCTTACCTGGAACTATGACTCACAGACCGGCGAGTACTCCGCGGCATTCGGTGCTGGCGGCTCATTCCTGATGACCGGACCCGGTGGGCTTACGTTCACCGGAGAGATAACCGGCGGCGACGCTTTTCAGTCGCAAGGGGGCACCGCTTTCGGCGTCAATCTCTCTTTTGCTGGTCAATGGAGCAACGGGGTGAATGGTTATGGCACGTTCACCGATCAGAATTCTGATGAGTTCGGGCCCCAAGCCACATTGATCGCGCAGGTATCGGGATCTTCGCCTGAGCCCGCCAGCCTGGTTTTGCTGGGCACGGGACTGCTGGGGGCACTCGGGTGGAAGCGACGCGCGATGAAGCTGTAGGAATTGACGCGTAGATACTTGTGGACAGGTCGTCAGTCGATCGCGACGCTTTGTTAAGGGTTGCGAAGTAACTTCCGGCCGCGTCGAATCTCGCCTTTGCTCAGGCAACTACTGAAAGCATTCTTCAAGATGAACTGCAACGGTGCTCGCCACTATCTCATTGCCGTTCGGATTAAGGTGCACCCAATCCAGGTAAATCGGCTGCGGTTGGGAGTCAAAAATATTCCCCAAGAAGACGAACTGGCCGGTTTGCGCTCGCTGTTCGGCTTCGCGGTAGACGGGCGCGAGCGGTAGGAATGAGTAGGCGGGCTTAGCTGCGAGATCCAAGAATTGTTGCTCATACGCCACCGGAGGCTTATGCCCGTAAATCAGCGCAGGCTGCCAGAAGGCACACACCTTGAATCCGTAGGCCTCTCCCAGCTTTCGGGCAATCTTCAGATTCTCCGCATAGTTGTCCAAGGTCGCGGTTGCGCGTTCCGGCAATTGATCACTGGAAACTCGTGGCAGGGTGCGCCCCAGCGGCCTGCTTAGGTCTTCGACAAGCCTCGCGATGGCGAAATGGCGGAGAAAATCTGACTGCGTCGCCAACCCACTCTCCATCCTGCGTTTCATGGTCACGTAACGCAGGTGAGCGGAGGGTCCGGCAGGCGAGGTTCCCGCGTCGGCATCGTTGAATCCGTCGTAGAAGATTACGACGTCGGGAATGTGGCCTGCCTTAAGTTTCTCGATGAGGTACAGCAATTCCTGGCTGCTGACGTAGCCCTCGACTCCCAGGTTCGTGACCTCAACGCAACGCGAACTCGTGTTTAGCGCGCGCGAGAGCGACGATGGCAATGTGGCCCAGTCGGGTATGAGGGTTCCATAAACCGCGGATCCGCCCAGGACCCAGACTTTAATTTTTGGGTGGTCTGCGCAAGCCGGATTCGGCGGGTTGATGGTTCGCCGTACGACGCCGAGATCCGAGGCGTCGTCATTGATGCAATTCCCGTGCGACTCGGCAAGGCCCCACAGACGGAAGGGGAAGTAGAAGTAGGTATCCTTCTGCCGGGCGACCTGTTCCTTCATGCATTCCGCTGCCCAGGGAAACGCCGCATATGCAGGATTCTGGGGCACGATATCGGTCACGGTGGGCTGTTTGAAGTGAGGCCGCACCGCCAGCACGATGCGGGCGCCAATATCGAGAAAGACGATTACCAGAATGACGGTGCAAACGAAATAACCGAGCCAGGCGAAGAAGCCCCATAGCCGGTTGTTAGCGTTTCCTGAGTTCTCCGTTGCGGGTCGTGTTTCGCTCTTCACGCTGTTAAATGGCGGCTGTGCGCCGGGCAATTCTACTCTGGACAATATCGCGGCCTGTCAACGTTTAGTGACATCTGCGGCGGAAATTAAAAACCCCACCCAAGCAAAGGAAGCTTGGATGGGGTACCTGTAGAAGTCGCTAGTTGCCAGCTACGAGTGACTAGTTACTGCTGTTCTACTCTTCTTCTTCCACTTCCTCGCCGCGTTCAGCCTTGGCCGCCGCGATGATTTTCTCCTGCGCAGCCTGCGGCACCACGTCGTAGTGGTTCATTTCCATCGAGAAGCTGCCGCGTCCCTGTGTCATGGAAGTGAGGTCGGTGCCGTAAGTCAGCATCTCGGCCATGGGAACCTCCGCCTTCACGACGGTCTTTCCGGCCTTGTTGTCCATGCCCTGAATGCGGCCACGACGGCTATTCAGGTCGCCCATGATGGCGCCGGCAAACTCGTCGGGGATGGTGATCTCCACGCTCATGACCGGCTCCAGCAATGTGGGCTTGGCCTGCTCCATGGCTTTGCGGAAGGCGATACGGCCGGCGGTCTTGAAGGACAGTTCGTTCGAGTCGACGTCGTGATAGGAACCGTCGTACAGGATCACCTTGAAGTCCACCACCGGAAAGCCTGCGAGAAAGCCGCGCGCTGCCGCTTCCACAATTCCTTTTTCGACGGCGGGGATGAAGTTCTTCGGAATCGCTCCGCCGAAAATTTCGTTGGAGAACTCGAACTGGCCGCCGCGAGGCAGCGGTTCCATTTTGATCTTGCAATCGCCGAACTGGCCGTGGCCGCCGCTCTGCTTCTTGTGGCGGCCTTGCACGTCGGCGCGCCCGCGAATGGTCTCGCGATACGGAACCTTTGGTGCCTTCAAGTTGACTTCGGTGTGATACCGATTCTTCAGCTTGGAAACAATGACCTCAATGTGCTGCTGGCCGGTTCCGGCGATCAGAAATTCCTTGGTCTGCGGATCGCGAAAGAAGCGCAGCATGGCATCCTCTTCCATCAGCTTGTGGATGCCGTTGCTCAGCTTGTCTTCGTCGGCGCGCGTCTTGGGTTCAATGGCGAAGGTGATGGCCGGCTCCGCGAATGTGACCTGCGGATACTGGATGGTCCCACCTTTATCGCCCAGCGTGTCGCCGGTCAAGGTTTCTTTCAGCTTAGCTACCGCGCCAATGTCGCCGGCATGCAGTTCATTGACGGGGACAGCCGTTTTCCCCTGCATGGAAGAGATATGCGCGAATTTCTCAGAGGTGCTGCGGTTGAAGTTTTGAACCGTAGCATCGTTCTTCAGCACGCCGGAATAGACCTTGAAGTACGAGATGCGTCCCGAGAACGGGTCGCTGATGGTCTTGAAGACATACAGCGAGAGCGGCTCGGAATCGCTGACCTTGCGAACGGCAGGCTCGCCGTTATTGGCGGCCGGCGCCGCGGTGACGGTGCCGCGCTCGACGGCAGTGGGCAGGTAATCCACGATGAAGTCGAGCACTTCGTCGGTGCCCATGTTCCCCAGACCGGAGGCGAACAGGACCGGGAAGATTTTGTCCTCGCGGATCGCATTGTGCAAACCGGCGATAATGTGTTCTTCGTCGATGGTGCCCTTATCGAAGAACTCTTCCATTAACGTGTCGTCGCCTTCGGCCACCAACTCGACCAGGCGCTCGTGCGCTGCCTTCGCCTGTTCGGCGAGGTTGTCGGGGATGGGGCCGACCTTGGCTTTGCCGTTGCCGCCCATTTCGTAGGTGTAGGCCTGCATCTTCACCAGGTCGACCACGCCAGTAAAGCTCTTCTCCGAACCAATCGGAAGCTGGATGGGAACGACGGTACGGCCGAAGGTCGAGGTCAACGATTCCATCACGCGGTTGAAGTCGGCGCGTTCGCGGTCCATGCGGGTACAGACGATGGCGCGCGGCAAGGCAAACTTGTCGCAGTACTGCCAGATGCGTTCGGTGATAATCTCGACGCCGGCAACCGCGTCCACCACAACCAATGCGGCCTCCACGGCCGGCAGCGACATTTCGGCTTCGTGGATAAACATACTGAAGCCGGGCGTGTCGATGAGATTGATCTTGGTCTTGCCCCACTCCACTACGGCGCTGGTGGCCGCAATCGACATGGCGCGCGAAATTTCTTCTTCGTCGTAATCGGTGGTGGTGTTGCCTTCATCCACGCGCCCCAGGCGCTGGGTGGATCCGGCAGTGAAGAGCATGGCCGATGTGAGCGAGGTCTTGCCCGAATGTGAGTGCCCAACCAGGGCGACGTTGCGAATGTTTGCGCCTTCGTAGATCTTCACGTAGGAGTCCTCCGTACCGCTGACAGCACCCGCGAAAGGCCGCTCACTCCCACCGCAAAAACTGTTAGGCGCCTGGTGGAGGCCAGATACCGCTCGCCGCACGTCTCACAGGCGATTGCACCTTGGAGCGGCCGCCGCAGCGGACGCAGACAAGGCCCCCGGTAGCACACAGTTACCGTGCCAGTACAACCCCGAGGTTGCCAGTGAGGCAAAAAGGCGGGGCACCATGACGACCTTCACCCCATCGCGCCAACAGCCGGGCGCGATAGGGACCCCGGGCCTGCGCATGATGAAGCTTGTAACAAACTTGAAATGCTAGCATACGCCCTGAAAGGGCTCAAACGGGGTTATGGTGAGGCTGGGGACGCCGTCGGGAGCGCTATTTCTTCTTCAGCTCGGCTTGCCAATTCTGCACCAACGTCAGCGACTGCGAGCTGCCTTCGCTTGGACTGATAGCGATGAAGCGTTGGCCATCCTTCGTGGGAGAGTATTCGCGGGCGATGATGCCGCGCAGCGGAAGGCGGAACAACTGCTTGCTGCTGCCGATCTGAAACGCGGAGCCGGAGCCATCCACTTCCACCGCTGTGACGCCGGTGAGATCGAAGTAAAACAGTTCTTTCCCGGTTGCGCTCCAGCGGGGCGAAGCGCCTCCGCCGTTGGAGATCTGCCATTTCGCACCGGTCCATGGAAAGGGAGCGACGAAAATTTCGGGGCGCCCGGCTTCCTGGCCGACATAGGCGACCCAGCGGCCGTCCGGCGAGAACGTGCCTCTGGAGGCACCGCCGCTGGTATACGCGAATGGCTTGCGATCACCCGCCAACGGAAGCACCCAGAGATCGACGTTGAAGCCGACACCTTGTTCGTACATGATGTAACGGCCATCACGCGACCAATCCGAAAGCGCCTGGAAGATCGGCTTAGGCGACGAGATCAGGGTCTGCTCCGGCGCGCTGCTGCCCAGCGTCTTCACCGAGATTGCGGTTTGCTGGTCCGAGGTGAAAGCGATCTGCTTGCCGTCGGGAGACCATATGGGGGTAAGGTGCGCGCCACCTGTGAAGGTTAGCCGGCTCTGCCGGTTGTTGAGCAGGTCATGCAGCCAGATGGTAGCGGTCGCAGTGTTCAGCTCGGTTGTCGCCAGTTGTTTCTCGTCGGGCGACAGATCGAGATCGAAGTACTCAGCCTGCTCGCCGACTGTTCCCAGCTTCTTTCCGCTGCGGTCGTACCAGGTGAGTATCTCGTTCCCCGTGGTGGCGCCGGACGCGTATACAAGCATGCCGTCGTTGGAAACGCTGACGTTCATCCGCCACAATCCTGAGTCGAACTGAACATTCTCGCTCAAGGTCTCCGGGTCACCGGAGAGCTTCCCGCTTGAGGGATCGAAGACCTGGCTCACCAGGGAGTTTTCCCGCTGATAGAGCAGTCGTCCCGACGCGAAAATTGCATTAGACAACGTGTGCATCAGAAGGCGGTTTTCTTTGCCATCCACCGAAGCCAGGAAGACGGCGGTATCCGGGCTGATCGGTGCATTGTGCTTCACCGCGATATAGAGAAAATGCTTGCCGTCAGGCAGGAACCAGGGCCAGCGATGCGACGAGTAATGGTCAAAATCGACCACGGTGACCGGAGTGGGCGTACCTCCGTTGGCGGATACGCGCGAGATTCCAGTGTTGTAGGACAGTGCCGCGACGATGGTGCCGTCCTGGTTCCAGGAGCCGCCACGGCCCAGCGTCGAATCGCAAATCGTGACCGGCGTTCCTCCGGTCACCTCGATTCGCTTCAGCTTGTCGTCGGTGAAGAAGGCGATGGACCGGCTGTCCGGCGACCAGAATGGAAACATTGCGCCTTCGGTCCCCGGTAGCGCCTGCGCCGAAGTCGAATCGAGCGGGCGCAGATAAAGCTGGGTGCCGTTAGCGCTGTTATTGGCCGAATACACCACATAGCGTCCATCAGGCGAAATCGCCGCCGGACCACCATGATCACCCGAAAGATTGAACTGCAACTTGTCCGGCGGATTGATCTCGACGCGCAACACCGGCAGCTGCTTTTGCGCAGCCTGATACAGAAAGAACAGCGCAACCGCAGCGACGGCAGCCGCTATCGTGGCGAACGCCCACGCCAGTTTGTTCGTCCGCCTCCGCGGCGCAGCAACCACCGCCGCCGACGAAGTGATTTGCGACCCGCCTTCGATGATCTGCCGGAGCTGCAGTTTGACGTCGTGCGCTGTTTGCCAGCGATCGTCGGGGTCCTTGGCCAGGCACGCTTTCACCAGCCGCTCGAAGGGCGGTGGCGTCATAGGCTGAAGCGAGGTGATCGGAGGCGGTTCACGCTCCAGAATCGCGGCCATTGCGCTGGCCGGAGTTTTGCCTTCAAAGGCCCGCTGGCCGGTCGTCATCTCGTACAGCACCGCGCCCAGGGCAAAGATGTCGGAACGCGCATCCGCCGGCTTGCCCTCGACCTGTTCAGGCGACATGTACTGAAAAGTGCCGACGACCGTCCCTTGCGCAGTCAAGGGATGACTGCCGGGCGGCGTGCTGATCGTCGCAGTCAGGTTCGAAGCGGAGGTTGTACTCGCAACCGACGTCTTGGCCAGGCCGAAGTCCATCAACTTCGCGCCCGCCTTGGTCAGCATGATATTGCCGGGCTTCAAGTCGCGGTGAACCACCCCGCAGCGATGAGCCTTTTCCAGGCCGTCACAAATGTCGGCACCGTAGCGCATGACCTGGTCGATCGGCAGCGGGCCTTTGCGAAGGCGATCGGCCAGGGTCTCGCCTTCCAGGTACTCCATCACCAGGTAATCGGTGCCGTCCTGGTGGCCGACGTCGTACAGCGTGCAGATGTTCGGGTGATTGACCGACGAGATGGTGCGCGCTTCCTGATCGAAACGCTGCCGCGCTTCGGGGTTCTCGGACAGATGCGAGGGAAGAATTTTTACCGCAACCGTGCGGTCCAGCCGGGTATCGCGCGCGCGATATACCTCACCCATGCCGCCGGCACCCAGCGGCGACTGAATTTCGTAAGGCCCAAGTTTTGTTCCGGAGGCCAGTGGCATCGCTGCGCGATTATGACATGCCTGTTCAAATGCTGCTAACGACGAGGGACGCACGTAGCCGCCTAAACGAGCACGGCTTTAGCCGCTGCACGCGGCATTCAGGGGCTGAAGCCCGCAGGAAGTGACACTCATCGGCACGACTGAAGTCGTGCCCTGACACAAAGCTCACGTCCTCCGAGTTTTTCAGCAGCCTGGTCAGCCGTCCTCGGGATGACAATTCTTCAAAAGGGCGTGCAGTTTCGGAAAGGTCGATGCGTTGGAGCGCCGGGCCACTCTCGGCCATCCAATGCCTGTGCGAAGATAGAACCCGAGCGACAGCCGCACACGGAGCCCATGCAAACTTCGACCCCTGCAAAAGCCTCGACCTTGCGTCGGGTGTTTAAGGCATTCCATTATCGTGATTTCCGATTGATGTGGGTCGGGGCGTGCACGTCCAGTATCGGCACCTGGATGCAGATTGTCGCGCAGGGCTGGCTGATCTACCGGCTTAGCCATTCCGCTTTTCTGCTGGCGCTCGATCAGTTTCTCGGCGGTATTCCTATCTTTCTGTTCTCGCTGATCGGCGGCGTGGTGGCCGACCGCATCGAGCGTCGTAAGGTGTTGCTGGTCTCGCAATACATCCAGATGGCCAGCGCCGCCACGCTCACCGTTCTGGTGGCCACCGGGACGGTCCACGTCTGGCACATTCTCTGCTTATCGTTCGTATCGGGGTTCGCGCAGGCTTTCGGGGGGCCAGCCTATTCCGCGCTGATACCCACACTCGTAGACCGCGAAGACATGCCGAATGCCATCGCGCTGAATTCCATCCAGTTCAACCTGGCGGTGACGATTGGGCCGGCGCTCGCCGGACAGGCGCTGGCGAAGTTAGGCGAGAAGTGGTGTTTCGGGTTGAACGCGCTGTCGTTTCTGGCACCGATTATCACTCTGTTAATGATTCGCGCGCGCTTCAATCCGGTGGCCACTACGGAATCGATGTTCACCAGCCTGAAGGAGGGCATCAAGTTCGTCCGCAGGCAGACTTCGATGGAAGCATTGATCGTGCTGGCCTTCTGCATGACGGCTCTCGCCATGCCGATGCGGACCTATATTCCGGTATTCGTCAAAGACATTTTCCACCGCGGCCCTGAAACCTACGGCAATCTGCTCTCGGTGATGGGAATTGGCTCGATTTGCGGTTCGCTGATGGTTGCGGGGTTGGGTAACATTCGCCGCAAGGGCCGGTTCGCGATTGCCGGATTGATTTGCCTGGGCGCCGCTATCTCTGCCTTCGCGGTCTCTAAGAAACTGCCGCTCAGCTACACCATGTTGTTCATCGTGGGAGTCTCGATGATGGCGGTATTCGCGACCGTGATTTCGCTGGTGCAATTGATTACCACCAATGAAATGCGCGGGCGGGTGATGAGTGTTTATAACTGCGCCTTCCGAGGCGGCATGCCGATGGGGAACCTGCTGTCGGGATGGCTGGTGCCGATCTTTACCGCGCCGTGATTCTCGGCATCAACGGAGTGCTGCTGGTCGTGATGGCGCTGTATTTCCTGGTGGTACAGAAGCGCGTGGCCGAACTCTAAATCGATACCAGAGATTTCCACCGCAATAGCAGAATTACAGATCGGCGACAGGCCTAAAGTCGTTAGCCAATTGGCATCGGAATTTGCAAATAAAAGCCGTTTTTAGCAACGAAGTTTCTGTGCTTCCTCGCGCTCCTTAGGAAATCCAATTCTTCATCATCATGCACGTGGATAGTCACGGAAACCGGAAAGGCCCCTTTCAATCTTTATCGAGGGCGGCTGCCGTCCTGGCGGTGGCATTCATCTTGCTTCAGTTCATTCGCCCTGAGTTGACCAATCCACGAGTGACCGCGGACCTGCAGGCACCTCCCGAAGTGAAGCAGATTATCAAGACCTCCTGTTACAACTGCCATTCCAACGAAACCAAGTTGTCGTGGTTCGATTGGCCGGTTCCCGCTTACTGGCTGGTGGCCAAAGACGTGAAGGCGGCACGCGCGCGACTGAATTTTTCGGAAATTGGCATGCTGCCGCCCGCCCAGCAAAAGGGGATCCTGTATGAGTCCGTTAGCCAGATTATGTTGGGTGCGATGCCGCTTCCCGACTACCAGCGCCTGCATCGCGAATCGGCAATCACACCGCAACGGCTACAAGTGTTAAAGGACTATCTGCATGCCGGCGATTCGTCCGTGGCGACGTCGGAGCCATCGCCGGCAGCAAATAATCTTGCTCTTGCGAACGCGCAATACGCAAAGTGGCTCACCACCGGGAACCGTCTCGCGTCGGGTGTAAAAGATGCACCCAACGGCATTGCATTTCTTCCCGACTACAAGAATTGGCACACGGTCAGCAGTACGGAGCGATTTGACAACAACACGCTTCGGGTAATCCTAGGGAATGACGTTGCCATCAAGGCCATCGCTGAAAACCACATCAATCCCTGGCCGGATGGCACGGCCTTCGCCAAAGTGGCATGGGAACAGCAGCTAGACTCCAACGGTATGGTCCGCAGCGGAGCGTTTGTGCAGGTGGAATTCATGATTCGCGACAGCGTTAAGTATGCTCCGACGAAAGGTTGGGGATGGGCGCGCTGGCGCGGTACCGACCTGACGCCTTATGGAAAAGACGCCGAATTCACCAGCGAATGCGTTGGCTGCCATGCGCCGTTGCGCAAGAATGACTATGTTTTCACCTATCCGCTACGGAGGCAGCAATGACGGTCACCAGCCCCTCACTTCATCTCCTGGCGGTAGCGTTGTTGCTCGGCGTTGCCGGCTGCTCGGCACCGAATCCGGCGTTGCAGACACAGTTCAACGAGAAAGCCTCGCTACCCGGGGGCCTTCCGGCGAATCCCATGCAAGGCAAAGTGATTACATCGTGGGTCGACCATAAGAGCGCAACCATGTCGATCCTCTACGGCAACGACATTGCTGTGCAGTCCGCCAGGACCAACATGCAACACCAGTATCCCGCCGGCTCGGTGCTGTCGCTCGTAACCTGGAAGCAGCAGGACGATCCCCGCTGGTTTGGAGCCCGAGCACCGGCCGAACCCGTCTCGGTAGAATTCTTAACAGTCGATGCGGTGGCCGGAAACATCTCTTACCAGTACCAGGCGTATGAAGGTCCACGGTGGAAGGAAACATCGAAGCAAGGAGGGCCAACGCCGGGAGAGCGGGCATCGTTCCTTCTGGCACAGCAAGCCGCTGTGATGCCATAAGCAAACGGTTGCAGGGCACATAGTCCTGCCGCGGCGTATTCTGCAAGTACATTGGCGCGTTCTGCCAGTACAGCGCAGCCCATTCCAACTAAAGTAAGAAGCGTAGGAGGAATACGCAAGATGAGTGAGACAACAACCAGCACTATTCTTCAGGAACCTGCAGCGGCCGAAAGTCATACCGCCAAGGCTTTCGCGGCGCAAAGCCCGACATCGCCCCTGGCCGCCAGCATCTATCCCGCGACGCAACCCGCAGCCCAACGATGTCGAGATCGAGATTCTGTTCTGCGGCGTCTGCCACTCCGATTTGCACCAGGCTAGAAACGAGTGGGTCGACTTCATGCCGACCGTCTATCCCTGCGTGCCCGGTCATGAAATTGTCGGCCGCGTGACCAAGGTCGGCAGCGCGGTAAAGAAGGTGAAGGCTGGCGACATGGTGGCCGTGGGCTGCATGCTCGACTCCTGTGGAAAATGTTCCAGCTGCAAGGACGGCATGGAGCAACACTGCGATAACGCAGCTACGGTTTTCACCTACAACAGCGAGGACAAAATTCTCGGCGGGGTGACCTACGGCGGCTACTCGGAGAGCATCGTGGTGGGCGAGAACTTCGTGCTGCGTGTTCCCGATGGGCTCGATCCTGCGGGCGCTGCGCCTCTACTCTGTGCCGGCATCACCACTTATTCGCCGCTGCGGCATTGGAAGGTCGGCAAGGGTCAGAAGGTAGGCATCGTTGGACTTGGCGGTCTCGGACATATGGGGCTGAAGTTCGCCCACGCCTTCGGCGCGCATACCGTGCTGTTCACCACTTCGGCGCACAAGATCGACGATGCGAAAAGGCTTGGGGCCGATGAAGTGGTCATCTCGAAAAATCCCGAGGAGATGCAGAAACACGAGCGCAGCTTCGACTTCATCCTGAACACGGTTTCGGCTTCGCACGATGTGAATCCCTACATCAACCTGCTGAAGCGGGATGGGACCATGACCTTCGTTGGCGCTCCTCCAAAGCCAGTGCCGCTCGGTGTTTTCGGTCTTGATCGCCGGCCGACGTTCGGTTGCGGGCTCCAGTATTGGCGGCATTCCTGAAACCCAGGAGATGCTGAACTTCTGCGCCGAGCACGGTATTACTTCGGATATCGAGATCATTCCGATTCAGAAGATCAACGAAGCCTACGAGCGGCTGCTGAAAAGCGACGTGAAGTATCGCTTCGTCATCGATATGAAGTCGCTGAAATAAGTGGACGGATTGAACGTGGAGCAGATGCTGGATGTGGCCTAAGGTGTTCGCCGCATCCGGTCGCTGCTCGCTCGACGGCAATCCAGGAAGACCAATGGCAAGCCGATTTCGGATTTCGAGTAACAAAATTCGCCGGTTGGAAGAGTTGAACCTTCCGGCCTCGCGCCTTCTGCCCCGAGCGGGTCTCCCGGTGGCGCTTTTCCAACAGGACAAGGTGCAGGTTTCCACCGAAGAGATGTTCGCCATCTACAAAGCGATGAGCGAAGTCTCGGGTGACCCGGCGATCGGACTGAAGCTGGGAAGCGAAGAACGCGCCGAACGCTACGATCCCATCGCTATCGCGGCGCTTTGCACGCGGTCGTTACGGGACGCTTTGCAGCGCCTGGCGCGCTACAAGCAGCTGACGTGCCCGGAAAAAATCGAAATCATCGAGAAGAACGACGAGTGCGCGGTGCGCTTCGACTGGCTGTTGGCGGAAGAGCAGGAGCCGCCCGCGCTGGTTGACACCTGCTTCGCCTGGATTGCCTCGATTGCGCGCCGGGGTACGGGCCCGTCCCTCCATCCTAAGCGAGTCGAGTATCGGCGCGCGCTCGCACATCGCGATGTGTACGAGAGCTATTTTCATTGCCCGGTAAAGTTTCGCGCGCAACAGAATCTTCTCGTCTTCCGCAAGCAGGACCTGGACACGCCACTGGCGACGTACAACGCGGAACTCCTTGCGATGGTCGCTCCTCAACTTGAGGCAGAGCTGATGCAGCAGCTGGCCGAAAAGACGACTTCCGAGCAGGCGAAAGGTGTTCTGAAGCGGTTGCTGGCGGGACAGCGCCCCGGTTTGCAGGATGTCGCCCGCGAGCTTCGTCTCAGCACCCGCACCTTGCAGCGCCGATTAACCGACGAGGGCGTCAGTTTCCAACAAGTGATGAAAGAAGCCCGCCAGGAACTGGCTCGCCACTACCTGCTGCACTCCTCGCTCGAGCTGAACGAGACCGCTTACTTGCTCGGCTACGAGGACGCCAGCTCCTTCTTTCGCGCGTTCCACAGCTGGGAAGGCACTTCGCCTGGCGAATGGCGTTCCAGTCGCGCGGCCTCCGCTGCCTGAGCATGAGCGCGACTAAGCAGCAGAAAATCCGTTACTATATCTGCTGTTGCCCTGCTGATCCTCATAAAAGGAAGCTCCCCGAATGAAGCGTTCGACCGTGATGCAGTTCGCCGCGGCAATGATGTTGCTGCTGGCGAGCACATTGTCCTGGAGTGACAACTCGATGCTGCGCCCACCGAAGGGCGCCAAAGTCGCTATCATCGTTTTTGAAGATCTGGAGTGTCCCCAGTGTGCCCGCGCCGCGCCGCTACTGCACGATGCTGCTAAGAAGTACGACATCCCGCTTATCCAGCATGACTTTCCGCTCAAACAGCATCCCTGGTCCTTCGAGGCGGCGGTGAACGCACGCTACTTCGACACCAAATCGGTCAAACTGGGCGACGAATACCGGCTCTTCATCTTTGCGAACCAGATGTACGTCACCAAGCAGAACCTGCACGATATGACGCAGAAGTGGGCGGAGCAGCACGGGGAGACGCTGCCATTCGTGGTCGACCCGTCCGGCGCGCTGACGGCCAAGGTGGAGGCCGATCGCACTATGGGCAACCAGATTCCGCTCGACCACACGCCGACCATCTACATTGTCACCGACTTCCCGCATAGCACCCCCGTCACCGAGGTGAAGGACCTGACGCAGCTCTATCAGATGCTCGACGATGTGACCAGACAGGCCAAGCAGGCCGCGCCCGCCGCCACTTCGGCGAAGAAAGGCACGAAGAGCTCGGCGAGTCATTAAGGGCAACTACTTTGTATCAGGGCATGGCTTCAGCCGTGCCGACAGATGTCAGGAAAAGACAAGGGCTTCAGCCCCTGCGACAGTTTGGCAGGGGCTGAAGCCCTTATTTCCTATCAGAACTGTACGGCACGACTGAAGTCGTGCCCTGATACAAGACGCTGGATCTCAATACAACGCTAATCACAGCGAGTCTTACGCCAAATCAGGCTGACCGGTTGCGGTGACCACCGACGCCCACTCCTCCGCCGACAAACGCTTACGCTCCTTCGTTGCCATCGGAATCGGTACGTTGATGAACACTCCATGTTGCAGACCGACGATCATGTCGGTCTTGCCGGCCATCGCCGCGTGTACCGCGTGGCGGGCAAACGCATCGCACAACACTGAGTCAACTGTCGAGGCGGGCACACTGCGGATGTAGTAGCTGGGATCGAAGTAGCGAATCACGACGGGGAAGCGCTGTTCCTGGAAGTGATCGCGAATCTTGTGACGCAAAAAGAGTCCGATGTCGCGGTGCAGCAGATTGCCCGAGGCATCACGTTCTTGAGCTGGCGGCATCAGGTGCTGACCGGCGCCTTCAGCCACCACGATCACGGCATGCCGCCGCTCCAGCATCCGTCGATGCAGGCACGCTAGCAGCCCGAATTCGCCGTCGAGCTTGAAAGGCACCTCGGGCACCAGGGCGAAGTTCACTTCCTGGCTGGCCACGGTGGCACCCGACGCGATGAAGCCGGAATCGCGGCCCATCAACTTCACCAGGCTGATGCCGTTGGTGACGCAGCGTGCCTCGACGTGCGCTGAGTCAATGACTTCCTTGGCCTTCTCGATGGCGGTGAAGTAGCCGAACGAACGGTTCACGTACTGCACATCGTCATCGATGGTCTTGGGAATCCCGATAATCGCGATCGGCAAATTGCGCCGTTGAATCTCGCTGGCGATGTCGTGGGCGCCGCGCTGCGTGCCGTCGCCGCCTACCGTGAACAAAATGCTGACGCCGCGCTGCTCAAGGAAGTCCACCACGATGTCGGCGCTGACAGGACCGCGCGACGTGCCGAGCAATGTTCCGCCCATCTGATGAATGTTGTTAACGATCTCGGCGTTCAGCCACAGCGGAGGAGTTGAGCCTTCTGGCGAAAATCCCGAATAACCGTAGCGGATTCCCATGACCGCAGGCACGCCATAGTGATAGTGCAGCTGCAGGTAGAGCGAGCGAATGACATTGTTCAGTCCGGGGCACAGCCCGCCGCAGGTGACGACCGCGACTTTGGTTTTCGCCGGCTCGAAGAACAAGTGCTCGCGCGGCCCCGATCGCTCAAACATCGGGCCGTCTTCACTCAGCGGATCGCGATAATACATGCCATCGTGAATGAAGGTGCTCTCGATCGAGCCCATCGCATCCAGCCGCAATGGCGAACGAAATTGGCGTGTACCGAGATCGGAGATCGGAATCTTCTCGCTCATGCGGACTAATCTGCGGCGACGTTTACAGGACTAAAGTGCTCAGTCGCGCTTGGGCTTTTTGGGCTTCATCATCGCCCAGGCTTCGTCCGGCATCTGCCGGCCGATCATGCTGAACGTGCTGGAACCAGCCAACGCTTCGCCACCGTCCATGTATACCATCTCGCCGTTGATGTATCCCGCCTGATCGCTAATAAGAAAGGCTCCCAAGTTCGCGATTTCATCGAGCGTTCCAAAACGGTGCAGAGGATTGTGCTGCAGAAGTTTTTGCTCCAGCTCGGGCGTAGGCAGCAGGCGGGAGAAAGCTCCCTCGGTCCGGATGGCTCCCGGTGCGATCGCGACGGTGCGAATGCCGCGTCCGCCCCACTCCACGGCGAGGCTGCGCATCAGCGACACCACGCCTGCCTTGGCAACGGCACTGGGTACGACGTAGGCAGAACCGGTGTCGGCGTAAGTGGTGGCTACACTGAGCACCACGCCTCTATGGCCCGCCGCCAGCCAACGCTTGCCGCAAGCCATCGTCATGTTGATGGTGCCCTTCAGAACAATGCCGATGACGGCATCGAAAGCACTCGAGGACAGCTCCTCGGTGCGCGCCAGGAAATTACCCGCCGCATTGTTGACAAGAACGTCGAGTGGCCCTGCGGCCCACAGGTTCTCGATGAGCGGCTCGACGTCATCGGTGTAGCGCACGTCGCAAGCAAAGCCTTCGATGCTGCCGCCGGTTGAGGCTGCAAGCTCGTTCGCAGTCTGTTGCACGACGTCGGCCCGGCGGCCGCAGATGTAAACGGTTGCGCCGAGCTGGAGAAAGCGCTCGGCCATGGCGCGGCCAATTCCAGTGCCACCGCCCGTGATGAGAATGCGTTTGCTCTTCAGGAGGTCGTTGGTAAACATGATTTTGTCCGGAAGGGATACGCTAGCACGCGCAGCGGGAGCATGTCAGTGTTGCAGGACCGCGGTTCGCTCTTCGCTTTTCGCTCCAATAAGCTTTTCGCTGTGTCATCCTGAGCGAAGCGAAGGACCCCTACGGCTACAAGGATATCCCGACGCTTGACATTGAAACAGTCAGAGCATTTCGAAGCGTACAACCGTGAGTTCTTTCACCGGGAGGGGTCCTTCGACTCCGGATCACAAAAAAACGCGATCCTCCGGTCAGGGTGACACCCTGATGGTGGTTAGGGGAGCGAGGAAGCGAAGGCTAACAGCTAACAGCTGCTTTTCACACCTGCGCCAGTCGATATTCCGAACTGCGTCGTCCCGCTGGAGAGGGTGTTACCGGAAGCCGCAATTCCACTTCGAGCCCGTGCGGCGAGACGTTGCGTGCCACGGCGCTTCCGCCATGGACGGCGACGGCATTGCGCACAATCGCCAATCCGAGCCCCATACCGCCCGTGGTGGTTCCCCGCGAATCGTCGACGCGATAGAACGGCTTGAACAGCAACGGCAGGGCGTTCTCGGGAACTCCGGGCCCGTTGTCGCGGACCGTGATAACGGCGCTGTCGCCGGCCTTTGCTAACGCGACATCAATCTTGCCGGCGCTGCCGGAGTAAAACATGGCATTGCGAACCAGGTTTTCGACCGCGCTATGCAGCAGGCCGGCGTCGCCGGTCACTTTGATTTCGCCATTCCTCTGGTAGCTGATGGTTGCGCCGGTGCTGAATGCCTCGAAGTTTGCGTCGTGGAGGACATCGTCGATCACGTCGTTCAAGTCGATCGGCTCAAAGTGTGGCTGCAACTGCCCACTCTCCAGTCGTGCCACCGTCAGGATGCGCTCGAGCATGGAGTCCAATTGAACAGTGTCCTGCTCCAGGCGATCGAGCATCTCGTTGCGCTCGGGCTCCTTGGCGTGGCGCGCAATCAGCAGGGCCAGCCGCATACGCGCGATTGGCGAGCGCAGTTCATGCGAGACGCCGCTCAGCAGGTTGCGTTCGCTTTGAATCTGGTTGCGCAGCTCCCCGGCCATGCTGTCGAAGTCGCGTACCAGGTCGGCAATTTCGTCCTGGCGATTCCCCAGATTTTCTCCTGCCCGGATATCCAGATTGCCGCGCGCCAACTCATGCGTGGCGTCGCGCAGGCGCTCGATAGGCTTGGTAAGGTAGTGCGCTATCAGGAGACAAACGATCGCCGAAAAGAGAGTCCCGAGTTTCAACGTCCAGAGAAGGTCGCCGGGCACGCGTTCGGAGATCGACGGCGGCGTCAGCTCGGCGATCAGGATGTACTGCCCTTGTGGCGTTGTAGCTCGTGCCGCCAGCACGTTCGCTTCGTAAGAGTGGTACAGACCTTCGTTATGCTGGGCCGTGGCCGCGCCGCGCAAAATGTTATCGGGAACCGACCGGTTGGTGAGTTCGCGTCCGCTCGTATCCACCAGCCAAAAGCGCGAACGTTTGGTCAAGGAGAGGTTGTCCAGCAATTGCTGCAGCCCGGTGGGGCCTTGCTCCTGGAAGGTACGCGCGGCGAGATCGGCCAGGATCGGCATCTGGTGCCGTTCGGGTTGGATCCACCAGGGATGTTCGGAGTTGATGCGGTAATGCACACGCAGGTAGAGCGCGCCCAGTAGCAGCGCCTGTGCCACCCAGAAGGGTAGAAATATCTTCCAGAACAGACGCCGGTTCATGCGCGACTCTTTTCCGGGGTCTCGGCCGCCAGAAAGTATCCAATACCGCGAATGGGACGAATCAGCTCCTCGGCAGAATCGGCGCAAGTGGAGAGCTTCTTGCGCAAGCGGCTGACATGGACGTCCACGCTGCGGTCAAACGCGTTCAGAGGACGTCCCAGTGCGACCTCGGCGATCTGTTCGCGGGTCACAACGCTGCCGGCGTGGCGCAGTAGAAGTTCCAGGACGTTAAATTCAACCGACGTCAGGTCGATGGGAGCTTCGCGGCAGGTGACGGTGCGCGTACTCAGCGACATGCTGATATCGCCAACGGAAAGCAGTTCCTCGTGGCCTTCACGCGGCGCGGCTCCGGCAGTTTCGCGGGTGCGCCGGAAAATGGCGCGAATGCGGGCTACCAGCTCGCGGGGATCGAATGGCTTCGCCAGGTAATCGTCTGCGCCGATCTCCAGGCCGAGGATCCGGTCGACTGCTTCGCCGCGAGCCGTCAGCAACAATACGGGCACGGAGGATTCCTGCCTGACCACTTTCAGCAGCTCAAACCCCGTGCCGCCCGGAAGCATCACATCGAGTATGATTAATTCATGCTCCCCGGAGAGCGCGGCGCTCAGGCCAGAAGCATGATCGTAGGCTGCGTCGACGCGAAAACCTTCGCCTTCGAGGAAGCGTTTTAAGAGATTGACGAGGCCGTGATCGTCATCGACGATGAGCAGGCGGTTCACGGGACTTATTTTGCCTTTTCCCGCGCGGCCCTGCGGTGAAGAATTGTTTCGTGATGTGCTGTTGCCCTTCACAAATCTTAACCTTCCTTCACCTTCTCTTAACTGCGTTCAGGGCTCCCATTCGGTCTAATAGTACTGATGTAATACTACTGCAACCGGTGCGCCAAGTTGCAGTTAGCTAGCTTGAGATGGGTTGTGATGACAGTCCTCATGAGAGCGCGTCTGTAGTGAGATGAGCAAGTCTGTCGAGGAGGGTATTGCGTGAAAAGATGGCCATTCCTAAAGCCCGGAAGGCGGAAAGGTGTCGCACTCCTGGGACTCGGGGTGACCCTGACGATTTGCTCCGTGCTGGCCGGATGCGGTTCTACTTCCAAACAGTCCAAGGCCAAGGCGGCGGGTCCGCCACCGGCGATTCCCGTAGGAGTAGCAACGGTCAAGCAGGGCGATTTCGACGTTTACCTCACCGGGTTGGGTTCAGTACAGGCATTTAATACGGTTTCATTGAAGACCCGCATCGATGGTCAGATCATGCAGGTCAATTTTCGTGAAGGTCAGGACGTTAAGACCGGCGATTTACTGATTCTGATCGACCCCCGTCCCTACCAGGTGGCCCTGGCCCAGGCCGAGGCGACTCTGCAAAAAGACGAGGCGCAGCTTACTAACGCCAAGGCACAGTACGAACGCAACAAGGTGCTGTACGAGCAGGGAGTCATCGCCAAGCAGGATCTCGACACGCTGGAAGCTTCGTTCGGAACTTTCGAAGGCACCATCGCCAGCGATAAGGCGGCGATCGATAGTGCCAAGCTCAACCTGGTTTACTGCCGAATCGTTTCGCCGATCGATGGCCGGGTAGGTTTGAGGCAGGTCGATCCCGGCAACTACGTAACGGCAGCCGGCGGCACGGCCATGCTGGTGATTACTCAGTTGCACCCGATTTCGCTGGTGTTCACGCTGCCCGAAGATCAGCTTCAGGAAGTGGCACAGCAGATGAAGGGCGGCCCGCTTACGGTCGACGCCTACAGCCGCGACGATCAGACCAAACTCGCCACGGGAAAGCTGCTGACCATCAACAACCAGATTGACCAGACCACCGGCACGGTCCAGTTGAAGGCGACGTTCGATAACCCGGACAACGCGCTTTGGCCGAATCAGTTCGTGAACGCGCACTTGCTGCTGAAGAAACTGAGCAACGCTATCACTGCGCCAGCCAGCGCCATACAGCGGGGACCCGACGGCAGTTTCGTTTACCTGATCGACGCCCAAAACAATGCGCAAATGCAGAATGTCCAGATCAATCTAACGCAAGGGGCTACGGTGGTCATCTCGTCGGGACTGAAAGCTGGCGAGCGTGTCGTCACTGACGGACAGGAGAAGCTCCAGGCGGGTATGAAGGTTGCGCCGCAGGCACCGGCCCATCAGAGAAGTGGATCGACCAGCGGCACCATCGGATCGCAGTTATGAGTATTTCGCGGCCGTTCATTCTCCGGCCCATCGCGACTTCGCTGTTGATGGTGGGTGTGTTGCTGGTAGGCATTGTCGCTTACCAGCAGCTGCCCATCTCGGCCCTGCCGCAGGTCGACTATCCAACTATCCAGGTCGTGACGTTTTATCCGGGTGCGAGTCCCGACGTTACTGCGTCGTCGATCACCGCTCCGCTGGAGCGGCAGTTCGGCGAACTTCCGGGCCTGAGCCAGATGACCTCAAGCAGCTCCTTTGGAGCGTCGGTCATCACGCTTCAGTTCACCCTGGAAGGAAATATCGACGTCGCCGAGCAGGAGGTGCAGGCCTCCATCAATGCTGCGCAAACTTACCTGCCGAACGACCTGCCGACGCCGCCTATCTATAGCAAGGTCAACCCGGCTGACGCACCCATCCTGACGCTTGCGATGACGTCGGACAGCATGCCGCTGGTGCAGGTGGAGGACCTGGCCGATTCGACCTTCGCGCAGAAGATATCGCAGCTCCCCGGCGTAGGACTGGTCAGCATCAGCGGGGGCCAGAAGCCGGCGGTACGTATTAACGCCAATCCTACGGCACTGGCTTCCTATGGGATGAGCCTGGAGCAGCTGCGCTCCGTGATTTCGCAGATCAACGTCGATCAGGCCAAGGGACAGCTGCAGGACAATCGGCAGTCCTTCACCATCGGTGCGAATGATCAATTGCTCAGCGCCCAGGGGTACGCTGACTCGATCGTTGCCTACAAGAACGGCAACCCAGTTCGCCTCTCTGATGTCGCGCAGGTCGTCATGGGCGCGGAGAACACCAATCAGGCGGCGTGGATGAACACCACTCCGGCCGTGATTCTGAACATCCAGCGTCAGCCAGGCGCCAACATCATCAAGGTGGTCGACAGTATCAAGCTGCGGCTGCAGCAGCTGCAGGCCAATTTGCCGGCGTCGGTGAAAGTGACGGTCCTGACCGACCGTACCAACACCATCCGCGCGAGCGTCAAAGACGTTCAGTTCGAGATGATGCTTACCATCGCGCTGGTGGTGATGGTCATCTTTTTGTTCCTGCGCACCTTGTCGGCGACCATCATCCCCAGCATCACGGTGCCCCTGTCGATTGTCGGCACCTTTGGCGTGATGTACCTGCTGGGTTATTCGCTCGACAACCTGTCGCTGATGGCGTTGACCATCTCCACCGGCTTCGTGGTCGATGACGCCATCGTGATGATCGAGAACATCGATCGCTTCATCGAGGAAGGTCACACGCCGCTGGAAGCCGCGTTGCGCGGTGCCGGCCAAATCGGCTTCACCATCGTGTCGCTGACGGTTTCGCTGATTGCCGTGCTGATCCCGCTGCTGTTCATGGGCGACATCGTCGGCCGGCTCTTCCGCGAATTCGCCGTCACGCTGGCCGTCACCATCTTGTTGTCGGCCGTCATCTCGCTGACCTTGACGCCGATGATGTGCTCGCTCCTGCTTCGTCCGAACTCGGAAAAGAAGCATGGCCGCTTCTACGAGTGGTCGGAGCGGATGTTCAACAACACCATCGCCTTCTATGGGCGAACGGTAAAGTTCGTCCTGAAGCACCAGACCATAACGTTGCTGGTGACTATTGCGACGCTGGTCGCAACCATCTTCCTCTACATCGTCGTGCCCAAAGGCTTCTTCCCGGTGCAGGACACAGGCGTCATCATGGGCATTTCCGATGCGCCCGAGAGCATCTCGTTCGATGCCATGTCGCAGCGGCAGCAGGCGCTGGCCGCGGCCATCCTGAAGGACAAAGACGTGGTGAGCTTGTCGTCCTTCATCGGGGTCGACGGAACGAATACCACTCCGAACAGCGGCCGCATTCAGATCAACCTGAAGTCCCGCGAAGAGCGCTCCGACGATGTGACCACGGTGATGAAGCGGCTGCAAAAAGAAATTGCTGGCGTCGAAGGCATCACGTTGTACATGCAGCCGGTGCAGGACTTGACGGTGGAGGATCGCGTCAGCCGTACGCAGTATCAGTTCACGCTGGAAGATGCCGATGCGAAAGAGTTGCGCGCCTACACGACCAAGATGCTCGACAAGTTGAAGTCGGTGCCCGAGCTTCGCGACGTAGCGACCGATCAGCAGAATCAGGCAGCGCAAGCCACTCTGGTCATCGACCGCGATACCGCCTCGCGGCTGGGCGTGAATGCGAGCGCCATCGACAACACGCTTTACGATGCCTTTGGCCAGCGCCTGGTGTCGATCATGTTCACCCAGCTCAATCAGTATCACGTGGTGCTACAGGTCGATCCGAAGTTCAGCGCTGACCCCGATGCTCTGGAGAACATCTACGTTCCTTCCGGGGGAACCCAGAGTATTGCGACGCCGACGCTGGGCAGCCAGCCGTCTACCAATCCCACGACGAGCAGCGTACTCACCGCTACTTCGCAACAGGTGCCACTCAGCGCCATCGCGCACTGGGAGACAACGACCGGCCCGCTGACCATCAACCATCAGGGGCAGTTTCCCGCGGTGACCATCTCGTTCAACCTGGGCGGCAGCGCTTCCCTGGGCGAGGCGGTGAAGGCAATCCAGCAGGCAGCGGCCGATATCAATCTGCCGCCCAGCATTCAGCTGGCATTCCAGGGAACCGCGCGAGCCTTCCAGGCCTCACTCGACAACGAGGGCTGGTTGATTCTGGCCGCCATTGTGACCGTGTACATCGTGCTGGGGGTGCTGTATGAGAGCTACATTCACCCCATCACGATTCTGTCGACGCTGCCGTCTGCCGGTGTGGGCGCCATCCTCGCACTCATTCTGTTTCACCTCGATCTCAGCGTGATGGCCTTGATTGGCATCATCCTGTTGATTGGTATCGTGAAAAAGAACGCCATCATGATGATCGACTTCGCGCTGGAAGCTGAGCGCAAGGAAGGCAAAGCTCCGCTCGACGCGATCTATGAGGCCTGCCTGCTGCGCTTCCGTCCGATCATGATGACAACGTTCGCTGCGCTCTTTGGTGCCGTTCCGCTGGCCTTGGGCAGCGGTACCGGATCGGAGTTGCGCCGGCCGCTGGGTATCACCATCATCGGCGGTCTGATCTTCAGCCAGGTTTTGACTCTGTACACGACGCCGGTGGTCTATCTGTGGTTTGACCGGTTAGCGGTCGCGCTGCGGAATCTGCGGGCACCCAAACCTGTGGAGGCAATTGGAGATTGAAGAGAAGGGCTTAGGGACTAGGGGCTAGGGATTAGGAATGCGACCCTTTAACGGTTTCACTGACAACTGACAACTGGGCACTGACAACTGCTTTATGAATATCTCCGCACCAGCGATTGAACGTCCGGTAGCGACAACGCTGCTGACCATTGCTCTGCTTCTGGCAGGAGCGCTGGCCTACATGCAGCTTCCAGTCGCGCCGTTGCCGCAGATCGATTTCCCGGTGATCTCGGTTGGCGCATCTTTGCCCGGTGCCAGCCCGGAGACAATGGCGTCAGCTGTGGCGACGCCGTTGGAGCGCCAGTTCGGTCGCATCGCCGGAATCAACCAGATGACGTCGTCCAGCCAGCTCGGCTCGACCGGCATCACCATGCAGTTCGATTTGAACCGCAACATCGATGCCGCGGCGCGCGACGTTCAGGCTGCCATCAATGCAGCCCGCGGATACCTTCCTTCGGATCTGCCCAGCAACCCTACGTATCGCAAGATCAATCCCGCCGACTCGCCGGTCATCATTCTCGAAATGACCTCCGAAGCGATGACGCAGGACCAGATGTACGACGTTGCCGACTCCGTCATGGGACAGAAGCTTTCTCAGGTGGATGGTGTCGGCCAGGTCTTCGTCTGGGGATCGTCGCAGCCGGCTGTTCGCATCGATGCCAATCCCCAAACACTGAACCAAATGGGTCTTGGTCTGGAAGCGGTTCGCAACGCGGTTGCGGCACAGAATGCTAATCAGGCTAAGGGTTCGCTCGACGACGGCAGCAAGATGTGGATGGTCCGGGCCAACGATCAGCTAATGAAGGCCAAGGACTACCAGAACCTCGTTGTTGCCTACCGCAACGGGTCTCCGGTACGGTTGTCCGACGTCGCGACCGTCACCGACTCCTACTCCAACGTTAACAATGCCGGCAGCTTCAATGGCAAGCCCAGCGTCCTGATCGTTATTTTCCGGCAGCCGGGCGCGAACATCATTGCCACTGCCGACCGCGTCATTGCGGCGCTGCCGTTCCTAAAAGCCTCACTGCCGCCCGCGATTCATCTGGAGATCGGCCTCGACCGCACGACCAGCGTTCGTGCATCCGTGTCGGACGTCCAGCGTACCCTCATCATCTCCGTCATCCTCGTGGTGCTGGTCGTATTCGTTTTCCTGCGCGAGGTCCGCGCCACGTTGATCCCGAGCGTCGCGGTGCCTTTGGCGATTGTTGGCACCTTCGGCGTGATGTACCTGTGCGGGTATTCGCTCAACAATCTGTCGCTGATGGCGCTGACCATTTCAACCGGATTCGTAGTGGATGATGCCATCGTGGTGCTGGAAAATGTAATGCGCCACGTCGAAGCGGGCATGGCGCCTTATCAGGCAGCTCTGGTGGGAGCACGCGAAATCGGCTTCACCGTCGTCTCCATGAGCACGTCGCTGATTGCCGTTTTCATTCCGATTCTGCTGATGGGTGGCATCGTCGGTCGGCTCTTCCACGAATTCGCCGTTACCCTCAGCGCAGCGATCGCCGTATCGCTGGTGGTGTCGCTAACCACGACGCCCATGCTGTGCGCGCGTTTCCTGAAGCCGCATGATGTCGGCAGGCACGGCCGCATGTACCGCTTGAGCGAACGCGGCTTCTATCACCTGACGCACGGCTACAAGGTTTCGCTCGGCTGGGTACTGCGCCACCGACGGCTGATTCTGGCCGTGGCCATCGTAATGGTCTTCGTGAACGTGTTCCTGTACATCATCGTCCCCAAAGGCTTTTTCCCGCAGCAAGACACGGGGCGACTTGCCGGCATGGTCATGGGAGATCAGGACGTTTCTTTCGAATCCATGAAGGCCAAAACCGACGAACTGATGAAGATCGTCCAGAAGGATCCGGCCGTCGAAAACGTTTTAGCGTTTGTGGGCGGAAATGGCGCCCAGAATCAGGGCCGGGCGTTCATCATATTGAAGCCGCTGAACGTACGCAAAATCAGTGCCGACCAGGTGATCGCGCGTCTGCGTCCGAAACTTTCGCATGTCCCCGGTGCCACGCTCTTCCTGCAATCGGTCCAGGACTTGCAGATTGGCGGGCGCCAGTCGAACGCACAGTATCAGTACACGCTGTCGGGCGAAGATCTGGATGAGCTGTACCTCTGGGCGCCGAAGCTGCTGGAAAGGCTGCGCAAGATTCCTCAGCTGAAGGACCTCAATAGCGATCAGCAGGTCAGCGGCCTGGAAGAGAACGTGGTCATCGACCGCACGACCGCTTCCCGCCTTGGCGTTACGCCACAGCAAATTGACGCGGTGCTATACGATGCGTTCGGTCAAGAGCAGATCTCGACCATCTATCAGACGCTGAACCAATATCACGTTGTCATGGAAGTCGCTCCGCAGTATCAGCGGACACCGGACGCGCTGCAAAGCGTCTACGTCATCACCGCAGCTGGCGCGCAGGTGCCCCTGTCGGCGTTCGCGCATTTTGAGGCCGCCAGCACGTCTTTGTCGGTCAATCACCAGGGACAATTTCCGGCGGTCACTCTTTCCTTCAACCTGGCGCCAGGGGGCGATCTGGGTACGGCGACTCGTGCCATCGACCAGGCTGAACGCGAGATGGGCCTGCCGGGCAGCATTCACGGCAGCTTCCAGGGTACCGCCGCCGCCTTCCAGGATTCGCTCTCATCCGAACCGATGTTGATCCTGGCGGCGTTGTTCGCGGTTTATGTGGTGCTGGGCATGCTGTATGAAAGCTACATTCATCCCATCACCATTCTCTCCACGCTGCCGTCGGCAGGCACAGGTGCGATTCTGGCGTTGCTGCTCTTCCACATGCAGCTCGATGTCATCGGCCTTATTGGCATCATCTTGCTGATTGGTATCGTGAAGAAGAACGCGATCATGATGATCGACTTTGCCTTGGAAGTGGAACGCTCCGGCAAGACTGCCGAGGAGGCGATCTACGAAGCCGGCCTGGTTCGCTTCCGTCCCATCATGATGACCACCGCGGCAGCCCTGCTGGGCGCGCTACCTTTGGCGTTGGGCCGTGGTGTCGGAGCTGAGATTCGCCGGCCTTTGGGCATCGCTATCGTCGGCGGCCTTATCGTCAGTCAGATGCTGACGCTTTACACCACCCCGGTGGTCTATCTCTACATGGATCACTTCAAGGATTGGGTAATGCTGCATTTGCCCTGGCGGAAGAAGACCGCGAAGCAGGAAGAAGAAGTGCCGGTCTTCGCCGATTGAGTCAGCAGTGCAGAGTTAAAGCCGCAGGCAAGGTTCCTGCGATTGCGGAATAACAGGTCTACATTTGCTATCTGTGGCCGCTCGGCCCGGGCGCCCGCCCGATGCTTACTTCAGCCGAAACTCGGTGAAGTGACCGAACTTCTCCCAATCAATACGAATATTGCACTGTTGCGGTGCGACGTGCGCAAACGAAACGCGGAAGGCCGGCTCCGCGCTGGGAAGCTCTCCTGAATCCAGCGGCATTCGCACCAGGTCCTTCTGTTCGTCATAGGCTCCGCTGAGGTCGGTGCTCTTCGAAACGATCAGAGTCCATTGTTTGGTGCTCGGAATAACGAACATGGTGTAAGCGCCGGTAGGGAGCAAGGCAGGGCCCAGTTGGACTGGTGCGTTTGTGAACAGCGTCATGGCCTTGCCGCCCGGCGCCCAGACTTTGCCATACGGTATCTGCAGCGCGGCAGGCTTTTTCGGGTTCAGCGGAACACGCTGGTACTCCACCACCAGCTGCTTCTCTTCGTCAAAGTTACAAGTCGCGCTCGCGGACATCGTATCGTCCTGCGCTCGCAAGACCGAGCCGGTGGTTACGACAAAGGCAGCGCAAAGAAGCAAGGAGAAAGAGACGCGGTACATGGCCAAGCCTCCCAAGCCCCACAGTCTAGCTGAGTATCTTCCGTAAGTCTGTGATATTACAGATTCCCGGCCTCGTCTGCTATCCACAATTAGGGTAGGTGACCCGAATTTGTCACGCTTCCGGTCAAAAACCTGCCGGCGATCCGGCTCTCGTGAAACTGCATCTCAATTTTCCGCATCTCTCCCTAGGTAACTCCTGCTTCTCTTGTGTACCAAATCGTTGAATAATAGATACTTGGAACGAAGCGGAATTCCGCCTAGCAATGACGGACGAACCAAAAAACATGACTAGCGCCTGGCAGGAGCGTATGTCAGCGATGCGCAACCTGCCCCCGGTGCTGAAGATCGTCTGGGATTCCGGCCCGGTCGTCGTGGTGCTAGGGTTCGTCTTCCGCCTGCTCGCCGCTTTACAACCAGTCGGCCTGCTTTACGTCAGCAAGCTGATTATCGACGCCATCGTTTACGTGGTTTCCAAACACCAGGCGATTCCGCGGCATCTCTGGTGGCTGGTGGTGGCAGAGTTCGTCCTCGCGGTCCTGGGCAATGTCCTTACCCGCACCATCGACTATCTGGATTCACTGCTGGCCGACAAGTACACCCGCTACGTCAGCATCCAGGTGATGAAGCACGCAGCCGAGCTGGACGTCATCGCCTACGAAGATCCAGTGTTTTACGACCGGCTGGAGCGGGCGCGGGTGCAAGCTACCGACCGGCTCGCCATGATCCAGATGCTCGGCCGGCTGATCCAGCAGATTATTACGACGATTACGCTGTCCATTTCGATCGTCTACTTCTCGCCTTGGTTGTTGCTGCTGCTGATTGCCGGCGTCATCCCTGCCTTCCTGGGCGAAAGCCATTTTGCTTTCCTGGGATATGCGAAGAACTTTCGTCAAACCCCGGTTCGCCGCCAGTTGGATTATCTGAGAATTTTGGGCGGCAGTAAGGAAGCAGCCAAGGAACTGAAGCTCTTCGGTCTAAGCAAGTTCCTGACCGAGCGCTTCACCCGGCTCTCTGACGCAGTCTACGAGGAGAACGTCGCACTCTCGAAGCGGAAGCTGATTGCGGGCGCTCTGCTCTCGATCATTGGCTCACTGGGGTATTACGCGGCTTATGTTTACGTAATCTGGCGGACGGTAAACGGCGCTCTCAGCATCGGCACCCTGTACTTTCTGGCGGGCGCGATCCTACAGGCCAGCACCAACATACAACTGATCTTCTCGACGCTCTCGGGAGTTGCCGATCAGGCACTGTTCCTGACCGACCTGCTGGCCTTCTTCGAGATGCAGCCAACCATACGCTCCAAGCCGAACGCCTTGCCGGCGCCGCGGCCCATCCGCAAGGGTTTCGAATTCCGCAATGTTTCGTTCGCTTATCCGGGTAGTTCGCGTCTCATTCTCAAGAACCTCGATTTCACCCTGCACCCGGGAGAGCGTATCGCCCTGATTGGTGAAAACGGCCAGGGCAAGACAACGATCGTCAAACTGATTACCCGGCTGTACGATCCTACCGAAGGCCAGATCCTGCTGGATGGCATTGACTTGCGCGAGTACAGTCTCGAGGACCTTTACCGCGAAATCGGCGTTATTTTTCAAGATTTCATGCGTTATGAGATGACGGCTCACGAAAATATTGCCGTTGGACGCATCGAAGAAATAGGGAACATAGAAGAAATTGCCGCCGCCGCTCATAAGAGCCTGGCGGACGAAGTGATCGCCAAGCTGCCGAAAAGGTACGATCAGATGCTGGGGCGGCGCTTCGAAACTGGCGTGGATCTCTCCGGTGGCGAATGGCAGAAGCTGGCTCTGGCCCGCGCCTATTTGCGTGACGCTCAGTTGCTGATCCTCGATGAGCCGACGGCGGCCCTCGATGCCCGCAGCGAGTACGAGGTCTTCGAACGTTTCGCCGAGCTGACCGGCGGCAAAATGGCGTTGTTCATTTCTCACCGGTTTTCGACCGTGCGCATGGCGGATCGCATTGTGGTTCTGGCCGACGGTCAGATTGCCGAAGATGGCAGTCACGAAAAGCTGATGGCCCTGGGTGGGCAGTACGCGGAGATGTTTGAACTGCAGGCAGCAAGCTATCGCTAGCAAATGACGAGTGCGAATCACAGAGACGTACTAGTGGATATGGCCGAGCGGCTGGAGCCTATGCCGGTTGGTGCGCCTCGACTACGCGACAGTGCGGTTGCGGATGCGGCCCGAAGTTGGGCGCAAGCCATTACCTGGCTGCCCGGCACTAAGCAATCCGACCACTTTGCCCGGCGTTGGACGGCGTTGACGCGCCGGCTGGAACCGATTCTCAGCGAAGTCGATTTCACGCTCGCACCCGACGAACAGCTTCCGGAAGATTTGCAGTGGATGCACGACAATGTGCGGCTGGTCCGTGCCACGCAGAGCGAGGTGCAGCAGTCCGTCTCGTCCCTCCGCCGCGTTCCCCATGTGCGTACGCCCGATAAGGCCGTGATGCCTCGGGTCGTTGCGATGGCCCAGGATTTTCTCTCCGCCGTCGAGTATCGCTACTCCGACCAGGCATTTTCCGCGTATGTAGCTGCGTTTCAGACGGTAACCGGTCTCAACATGGGCGAGCTTTCGCTCCTGGCGCCGGCGCTGAAGCTGGTCGTACTGGAGGAGTTCGTCACCCGTGGCAGGGAAGTGTTGAACCAGCCCGAAAAACCGCGCGCCATCAGCGACCTGATGGGCAGTATGCGCGATCTGTCGGAAGCTCCTTGGAAAGAGCTGCTGGAGCCGCTGATCGTGTTCGAGCCGGTGCTAAGTCAGGATCCCGCGAAGGCTTACATCCGCATGGATTACCAGAGCCGTGAGCTTTACCGGCACACGGTCACACACTTCGCCGAACATTCCGACTGCTCGGAGCTGGAAATTGCTCAACACGCCATTGATTTGACCAAGGAGTCCGTGCAGACCCCGCCGGCGGATCCGAGATTGGCCTGGCGAAAGTCGCATGTCGGCTACTACCTGATCGGTGAGGGCGCCCAGCAATTGCGTCGGCGCGCGGGCGTACGGCTGCCCATTGGCGAGCGCGTGCAGGATTTCCTGCGCCGCCATCCCGATGAGTTCTATCTGGGAGGCATTGAGCTGCTCACGTTGCTGATCGGCATCGCGATCATGACGCCGGTGTTCAACGCGTTCAATAGCTTCCTTGGCAGGATCCTTGGCATTATCGTGATTCTGCTGCCGGCGAGCCAGAGTGCGGTCGAGGTCATGAACTACCTGACCACGGCGCTATTGCCGCCACGCATTCTGCCGAAACTGGATTTCAGCGAAGGCATCCCGGATGACTGCGTCACCATGGTCGCGGTACCCACCCTGCTGCTCAATGAGAAGCAGGTACATCGCCTGGTGGAAGATCTGGAAATACGCTATCTCGGAAACACCAGCCGTAACCTGCATTACGCTTTGCTCACCGACCTGCCCGATACGGCGGAAACGCCGAAGGAAGACGATTCGCTGATCGAGCTTTGTGCCAAGTTGATTCGCGAGCTCAACGAAAAATATTCAGCCGACAGAATGGGCACGTTCTTCCTCTTCCACCGCCATCGTATCTACAACCCTCGCGAAGGTGTGTGGATGGGCTGGGAGCGCAAACGCGGCAAGCTCCTCGACTTCAACCGGCTGATCAAAGGAAAGTACGATAGCTTCCCGGTGAAGATCGGCGATCTCACCGTTCTACCGAACGTGCGGTTTGTCCTGACGCTCGACAGCGACACGGAACTGCCCCGCGGTACCGCGCACCGGCTGGTCGGTGCCATGACACATCCGCTAAATCAGGCCATCGTCGATCCCCGGGAAAACATCGTCGTCGCAGGCTACGGGATTTTGCAGCCCCGGGTCGGCATCAGCGTGCAGAGCGCTTCACAGTCGCGTCTGGCCAGCATCTACTCCGGACAGACCGGCTTCGACATTTACACGCGCGCGACCTCCGATGTTTACCAGGACCTGAAGGGTGAAGGCATCTTCACCGGCAAGGGAATCTACGAAGTCGAGACGCTGGGCCGGGTGCTCGATCATCGCTTCCCGCGCAATGCTTTGCTCAGCCATGACCTGATCGAAGGCGCTTACGCGCGCGCGGGCCTGGTTAGCGATGTGGAAGTTATCGACGACTACCCATCGCATTACAGCGCCTACAACCGACGGAAGCATCGCTGGGTACGCGGCGACTGGCAGATCGTGAGCTGGCTGTTTGGCCGCGTGCCGGATGAAACCGGCCGTCGCGTACCCAATCCGATTTCGTTTCTGTCCCGCTGGAAGATTCTCGACAACCTGCGCCGCAGCCTGGTCGAGGCTGGGATTTTCCTGCTCTTCGTGCTGGGGTGGACTGTTCTGCCGGGGAAGCCGCTCTACTGGACGCTGGTAACCATCGCGATCCTGTTCGTGCCGCCCTGGTTCCAGTTTGCGTTTTCAGCCGTACGCACCCTGGCGGCCGGACAGCTGCGTCCTTTAGTTGATGCCATTACCGGGTTGGGCAAGGCGATGGTTAGTGTTTTTCTTACGCTCACCTTCCTGGCACATCAGACGCTTATCTCTGCCGACGCGGTTTTCCGCACTTACTATCGCCGGTTGGTCTCGCGCCAGCGCCTGCTGGAGTGGGAAACGGCAGCCGAGGCCGAGATGGTCACCGGCAAGCGAACGTTCGTCGATGTTCTGCTGAATTGGACTCCAGCGGTGGCGCTGATTATTGGCGTGATCGTGTACGTGTCGCATCGGCACGCGATGTACGAAGCCTTGCCGATCCTGCTGCTCTGGGCTTTCAGCAAACCGGTCAGTGCGTGGCTCAATCGTCCGCCGCGGCCCGCACAGAGGAGTATCACCGCGCAAGACCAGCGCTTTCTCCGTCGCGCCGCGCTGTACATCTGGCGCTATTACTCGACGTTTAGCACCGCTGAGCACAACTGGCTGATTCCGGACAACGTTCAGGAAGAGCCGGCGAGAATCGCCGCCCGCCTGTCGCCCACGAACCTGGGCTTCTTGCTCAACGCGCGGCAGGCCGCGGTCGAATTTGGCTATCTGACGACGCCCGAATTCGCTCAGCAGAGCCTTCGTACCCTGGAAACGATGGCCCGTCTGCCGAAAGACCACGGCCACCTTTACAACTGGTACGACACGCGTACCTTGGAAGCGGATCGGCCACGCTTTGTTTCTACCGTGGACAGCGGCAATCTTGCGGCATCTCTCATTACACTGAAGGGCGGATGCCTCGATCTGCTGAGCCGTCCTCTCTTGACCCCGGCGCTACTTGACGGCTACGCCGATTATCTTTGCGCGCTGGCCGATCTAAATGGCGTCTCGCAGAAAGTAGCGCGCTCGTTCGAAAAGGCGAGCGACGCTCACTGGCTGGACCGTTTGCTGTCCTCGGTTGAGATTCCCGAAGTCGAGGAGGCAAACGAACATGCAGCCGACGCCAAATGGGCAGGCGGTCAGGCGACCGAACTGATTCGTCAGGTGCGCCAGACGATCAGTGACTACCTGCCTTGGCTGCTGCCGGAATTCGCTTCGCTGCGCGCCGATGCTACTTTGTCGTCGCTGCTGAACTGCGATTCCTTCGCACTGTCCCAGCTGCCCGACTGCATCGAGCAGTTACGCATCAAGCTGGAGGTCAGCATCAGCCTGGGAATGGAAGCGAAGGAGCTCCGAAAGTCCTTGCTGTCGCGGATTCCAGGGGCGCGGCTCAACAGCTTACGTCTAGTCGAGCAAATCAAGGGCATCGCGTCGCAGTGCGATCGTCTGGTGCGCGATATGGACTTCGCCTTCCTGCTCGACCGCCGCCGCAAGCTGCTCTCCATTGGATACGATGTGGAAGCGCGCAAGGTGCACGCCGCCTGTTACGATCTGCTGGCGTCAGAGGCGCGCATCGCCGCCTTCATCTCCGTGTCCAAGGGTGACATCCCGCAGGAGAGTTGGTTCCAGATGAGCCGCTCTCACGTCGTGGTAGAAGGACGTCCGGTGCTGATCTCGTGGACGGGCACAATGTTCGAGTACCTGATGCCGCAGTTGTGGATGCGTTCCTATCCCGAGACCATGCTGGAGAACAGCAAGGAAGCCTCCGTACTTGCCCAGCAAGCCTATGCGGACGACAAAGGCATTCCCTGGGGCATCTCGGAATGTGCCTTCGCCAAAGTCGAAGACAATGGAGCTTACGGATATCGCGCCTTCGGCATTCCGCAACTGGCGCTGCAGCAGGAGGAAGATCGGTTGGTCGTCGCTCCTTACGCGACCATGCTGGCGCTCGGTATCGATCCGCCTGAGGCCATCAGCAATCTTCGCTGGATGACGAAGAAGGGTTGGTTCGGCCGCTATGGTTACTATGAGGCGGCTGACTTTACCAAAGACGTCAGACCTTCGCGTCGGCAACGGTTCGCTCTGGTGCGCTCGTGGATGGTCCATCATCAGGGTATGAGCTTGCTGGCGATCACAAACTTTCTGAAGAACAATGCCGTGCAGAAATGGTTTCGTGCCGATGCCCGGGTGCAGGCTACGGAACTGCTGTTGCAGGAACGTCCGGCGGGCAGAGTCGGAACGAAGCCCCAGAAGAAGAAACGTGCTGTTAAGTCGAGCGTCCGCAAAACACGGCCGGCCCTGGTTGCCAAGGGCTGATGTTTCAAGTAATTACAACTTTCAGGAAAATCTGGCCGAAGGCAACAATGGCGGCACAACTGCGTCTAACTTAAGTAAGCAATTGTTTCAGGATTTCAATTCAGGGCCGAATAACTCGCTGTAACACGGCGTCACAAGTAAGCGAGTCGTACTACCATTTCAGGCACGGAGGTCGAATCGATGAATGACCAGAATAATGATTACGCCAGCGAGGGAGAATACCGTTCTTCAGAAAGCAATGTGAGCCTGGGGTTTACTTTGCTGCTGGTGGGAGTTGCGATCGGTGCAGTCGCGGCGTTGCTGATGGCGCCCAAGACCGGGAAACAGATGCGTCGGACATTGCGTCGGAAGTACGAGGACGCGCGCGAAGCGGTGGATGATTTCGGCGATCAGGCCAGCGACTGGATTGATAAGAGTTCGGACTGGGCTGACAAAGCCAAGAGCCGGGTTGCGCCGCTGACCAAGCCGTTCCGTCGTTAGACTTAGACAAGGACCGCGTCGGTGTTTACGTTTCTACGGACCGGTTGAGCCGGTCCGTTTTCTTTACAGCTTTCCGATGTGAATACTGCCATCACCGGTCGTCACTTCCAGCAGTGGGCCGCCCCCGTTCATCTTTCCGCGAACCCGCGAGTTCTCGATCGATCCGCTCACCGTCACGGGGACATCCAGTTGAATGTGTCCATCTCCAGTGTGAGCATAAATTTCGGCCGCCAGGTCCTGGGGTATCTTTGCTTCCACCCGTCCATCGCTGGTATGAATCAGCCAGCCATTCGTTAGCTTCGATCCGGGACGCACAGTCAAATCAATGTGGCCATCGCCGGTTCGCAGATCAAGATCGGTGAACACGCCATCGATACTCATGTGTCCGTCGCCGGTGTGCGCATGCAGGCCGCCATTGAACTCCTGAACATCGATATGTCCGTCTCCGGTATCCAGCCTAGCTTGACCGGCGACACCCGTTAACGAGATGTGTCCGTCGCCGGAATGCAGGTCTAACGCAGATTGTGGCGGAACCTGGATCTGCACGCGCACGCCGCGATGCATATTGAGGTGGAATCCCCACTCATTCGGTACATGGACTTGCAAGTCCACTTTGTCGCCTTCCTGGCGCTCGGTGACGCGTACGCCAGAATTTCCGATGGAGACTCCGTCTGCCACAATGTGCGCGTTGATCGTGTTGCTGACGCCCCGGGTGATTTCGATGGACGCATCATTGGTATCAACGTGCAGGTTGGCGTTATTGCCGACTTGATAGGTTTTGTTCCACTCGTCCGCGTGGGCAGAGAAGCTGAACGCCGAAAGGCAGAGCAGGAGGATTAGCGGCTTCATAAACTTACAAGGGCTCCTTCTCTATCTTACGAGAAGGAGCCCCGGTAAGTTCCGTTGCGAATGAGGAGAAATAAGGAGGGCACGTTGCGGTGCCCGGGGCATGCGATCTAGCGGAGTGGAACGTCCCGCATGCCCCTATAGCATCGCTCCCTGCTTAGTGAGATAGACGAGGGTGCGCAAGAAGGGTTAGCAAAAGGCGCTGTGTTTTGCACTCTCGCTGGAAATGATTGAAAAGCCAAAGCTAACTGTGAGGGACAAGATCCTGTACGGCTTTTTGGTCGAATTCGGCCGCCTTTTTTGCGTTCCCCAAGGCCCTCCAGGCTGCGGCCCGTCCCTGATCTGCCTGGAACTGCACGTTGTGCTCTCCGCCGCCCGAGCGGAGATCGGGAGAAGCCACGCGAACTGCCTCATCGAAAACTTCCAGAGCTTCCTTTGGCTGCTTAACATCAAGATAGAGCCGTGCCAGCTTCAGCAACTCGTAGGGCTTAGGCATGGTCGAGAGCTCGATTGCTTTCCGCTGGGCGGCGATCGTCTGGGGAATGCGATCTTGATGTTTGTAGACGGTGGCGAGCGAAAACCAGAAGAGCGGGATCCCTGGATTGACGGCGATCGCGTTCCGATACTCCCGCTCCGCGTCATATTGATTCCCCATGGCGTAGTCGACGTTGCCGCGAAGCCAGGGAACGAAGCTGCTTTGCGGAAGGATCTCTTCCGCTTTCCCGGCGGCGGAAAGTGCCTCGAGGTTGCGGCCCAGATCGGCCAGGACAATCGCGGCATTCGCCCAAGCGTTGAAACTGGCGGCGGAGGATCCATCGCGAACCGCGGCCGGCAGTGCGGCGGTAGCGCAATTCACCTGCGAGCGTCGGATCAGGTCGGCTGTTTCCGGGGTGTTGCGCACGAAGACCGCCGAGATTTCATCCAGATAAACCGGTCTCCAGGCAGTGCTGTTGCAGAAGTGCTTCAGATAACCGAGCTCGGATTCGAAACGGTTGAGGGGAAGGATGATCGCATGGATGTTGTAGCGATCGGCCTCTGTTTGCCATTCTGCCGAGTCCGGCGGCGATTGCAGCAGCTCGGCCTGACGCAAGAAGGCGCCGGGCCCAAACGGAATCGCACGGCCATCGATGTAGTCGCGGTATTTCGGCCCGAGCGCCCAGGTCAGGTAGCCGCCCTCGTTATAGGTGTTGAAGATTTCGCCCGGAACATTCGCTTGTCGAATGAATTCGGTGGCGCGTTCCGGGAACCACCAACCCAATCCGCCTCCAAAGGAGGAGAGTGCAGTTTCGTTGAGTCTCAGACTATCGGCGCACCAATAGAATCCAAGCCCGGCGATTGTTAAGGAAGCGGCGACGGCAAGAACGGTGCGAATGCGCACACTGGAAATCCATACCGTAACACTGCGAAAAGCCGCCGCCAGCACTGACCCTCCAACCACTACCACCACGCAGGCCGTGAGGGCTTCCGTTCGCAGGTGCTGGATGCCTTCGTACGTTGCTCCGACAAGTAGGATCGCCCCGCCGATCTCGCCTTGCAGTAATGCGGCCACCACGCCAGCCGCAACGATCACAAGCAATACGTAAAACGTTTCAGGATGGGTTATGGAAAAGGCGTGCAGCAGCGCACTCCAACTGAAAGGCATCTTGCCCCATTCGGCAATCCAGTTGGTGTGCTCCGCCATGGCGCGGTTCTGGCGAATGAGGGCTGCGTAAACATTCCAGCCCCACGGGTTCAAGATTGTAGCCAGTGCCGTTGCGCCGAGCCACGGAAGGGTACGACGCAGGCGTTGTCCGGCTTCCCGCCGCCGCTCCCCGCCACGCAGTATCTGCAGGACGTCCAGGCCCACAAATGCCGCCATCAATCCGAGACCCGACACAAAGCCGAGGTGAAAGTTAACCCACGCCACCATCAGCAGCGGCAACGGCCATAAGCGCGCATGACCGGTTCGGTAGTTCTCCCAAAGCAGGGAGAGGAAGACCGCAAACAAAATCACGGTGAACATCTCGGCTCGGGGAGTGGTACGTCTTGCGATGAGTGGCACGGCGACAATCGCAATGGCGGCGCCGACTGCTGAGTTGCGTCGAAGAAGCGCCACAACCGTGCCCACACACGTAACCGCGCCAAGCCATGACAACAAGGCATAGCCGCCGATCAAGTAGGTTGCGTAGAAAATCAGCCCAGAGCCTATGGGGTAGATCCAAGGTTGTCCGAAAGCGGTGTAGGAAAAGACATCGGTGGAAAATACGTGATGATGCTGCGCTACCCATCGTCCGGTTGCGAGTTGCCAGAAGAAGTCCGGGTCCGAGACCGTTCTTAATCCGCTGATGAACGCATAGATCAGCGCAACCACAGCCAGCAACGTGAACAGTTTGCGCTCGAGCCGACGAGCATCCGACACGGGACCTATGGTACTTGCAGACAGAACAGGTGTGCGGTCCACAGCAGTTCCGGTCTGCGAGCGATCGTTTAAATCCATGTGCGTCTTTTCAACGAAGGTAGAGTGGCTGGCAGCTCGGAGTTAACGGACTTACCAATGCAATGAAAATCCGCTGATCGCGCAATTGTAAATGCGCGACCTCGGCACCCGCTCAGCGGCTGTAACGGTTCTCCTTTTTCTCCGTGTGCCGTTCCAGCCCGAGCTGAATCAATCGGTCGATCAGTTCAGCGTACGGTATTCCACTCGCCGCCCAAAGCTTGGGATACATGCTGATTGAGGTGAAGCCCGGCAGCGTATTGATCTCGTTTACGTACATCTTCTGGCTGCGCGGAGCCATCAAGAAGTCGACGCGCGCCAGCCCGGAACACTCCACCGCCTGAAAAGCAAGAACCGCCAGCCGCTGGACTTCTTTCATTTTCGTTTTGCCAAGCTTGGCTGGGATGATCAGCTCCGACCCCTCTTCCAGATACTTTGCGTTGTAGTCGTAAAACTCCTTAATGGGTACGACCTCGCCGGCGATCGATGCGATTGGTTTGTCGTTGCCCAGCACAGAGCACTCGATCTCGCGCGCCTTGCCTTTCTTGCCGCCCACTCCCTCTTCGATCACAAGCTTACGATCGAATCGCGCAGCTTCGTCCATCGCCGCGGCCAGTTCGCTCGAATCGTGCACTTTGCTGATGCCAACGGACGATCCAAGATTGGCAGGCTTAACGAAGACGGGATACTTCAGCTTTTCTTCAATCAGCTTGGCGGCTTTCTTCGGCTGCTCGCGCCATGCGCTGCGCAGAATCGTAACGTGCTTGACGATTGGCAATCCGGCGTCACGAAAGAGCCGCTTCATCACATCCTTATCCATGCCTGCGGCTGAGCCCAACACACCTGCGCCGACGTAGGCGATATCGGCGAGTTCCAGCAGACCCTGGATGGTTCCGTCCTCGCCGAAAGTTCCGTGCAGAACCGGGAAGATGATGTCGACATCCACGGGCTTGATTGCCGCGCGTATCTCCCGCGCATCAGTCTCGAATGGCATCAGCGAGGAGTGATCTTCCCCCGGCATCGGAGGAACGACGACGCCCTCGCCACGCGCCAGCACCGCTGCTGTCGAGGTCGTTTCCGGATCTCCAGCGCGAAGCGATCGCGGCTCAGGCGTATCGGCCGCCTTTCCTCGCAGCAGGCGCTCGGCATGGCCAGCTGTCACCCAACGTCCTTCTTTGGTGATACCGATGGGGACCACTTCGTACTTGTCCTTGTCGATTGCGTTCAGGACCGATGCCGCTGAAAGCAGCGAGACCTCGTGCTCCCCGCTGCGACCGCCAAACAGGACTCCTACCCGGAGTTTCTTCATACATCGATATTAACGCGACGTAACTGCGCGGCTAGTGATTAGCCATAGACGTGTGCTGCGGTTAAATTTCCGTGAAACTTGCGCCTGAACGATTGACCGGGCGAAACCCGTCCTCTACCATCCGACCTCTATGAGCAAACCCAATTTGGATGAATTACAGGCGGCATATAAACAGGCCGTCGATCAGTTCGTTGCCGCCATCCGCGCCGAAGAAGCTCTGGCCACGCCCGACCATTCCGAGACGGCCATGGAAAAATGGGACAGCGCCGATTTCGGCGTTCAAGATGCCGGGAAGAAGGCCAGAGAGGCTCGGGACGCCTACAAAGAAGGCCTGCGCTATCTGCACTACGGAATCTAGTCTCCAACGCCCTGCGACGGTGGCCTGGGCGGTCGCATCTAACTCAAGGGCTATGGTTCCGCTCTTCCCTCCTGCCCAGGCTGAAACGGATTCTACGCGCCGTTATACCTACGTCAACGACGCTGCCTGCGAACTCCTTGGCTACACGCGCGAGGAGCTTTTGAGCATGCGCATCGACGACATCAGCTTTCCTTCCGGCGCCCACGTCAAGCCGATGTATACCCAGTTTGTCGAGAATGGCGACATGCGCGGAATCTTCGCCCTTCGGCGCAAGTCAGGTGAGGTGATCTGGGTACGGTTCCAGGCAGACATGACCGACGGTCGCTACCGCGCCACCTGGACGCACTATGAACCCTGGGATCCGGACCGAGCGATGATGCCTCCCGAGTTTCCCTGAAAAACTTAGTGGTTCGCTTCATTGATCAGTTGGGCGACCTTGGAATCCTGTCCAACCGGCTCGACGAAAACAATCTGGTTCGAGTTCAGGTACATGCGGTCCGGTCCATGCAGCTCCTTGCCGCGTTTGACCAGAACGTTCGTCACCTGTTTCGTCGTCGGATCGGTCTTGCTGACAATGTAGAAAACATCGGTCAGAGTCGCATTCCTCGTACCGAAGCCCGCCAGCTTGCCGTAGTAGACGGCGCCATTGCTGAGCAACACCGCCTGAAACGGCGTCGGGAAACTTTGGCCCTCGTGGTGATGTTCCATCAGGTGATAAGTAATTGCGTGGCCAAGGAACATGCCAATCAGCAGGCAAACGATGCACCCTGCCACCAGGCCAATGTTGCTGGACTTTTTCTGCTCAGGAACAGCCTCTGCGGTTGACGCCATCTTGCTTTCCAACCCTCCCGCTAGTTTGAAATCACGGTGCCGATTATACGCACGGGAGCCAAAGTTTCAGGCAAAGAAAAACCCGTTCCGGGCTGGCATACGGAACGGGAAGATCCTATTCGGCAAGTTATGGCTGGAGTGCATCTGCGGAAGCCGTGAGAGTCGTCCGGCCTCCGCGTGCCCTTGGCCCGGGGAGCGATACAGCTTACGGGTTGGTATCGGGGATGACGTTGATGTACGCGTCGCCCACGATGACATCCAGTCCAATCGGCAAGCTGTAGCTATTGTTCTCGAGGACGACCAGCTCCAGGCTGCGGACCTCGACGGCGTTGATCGGTGGAGTGCTCCGCAAGACCCGTTTCAGGTACAGAGTTCCCAGGCCGGCGAGCGAGACACTCGTGTTGTAGGGTACGTTGTCGGTGATCTCAGGATGTCCAGCGACGGATATGCCGACGAACGTGTCGGTTCCGACGGAGAAGACCTGGACTAAGTTATCCACCGCCGTGTTGACCTGAGCGGTCATCGCGTTGACGGTGACTAAGCCATTCAAGAGGTTTACGCCCGCAACTCTCGAGATCGTCCTGCCGGTTGACTCGTTTTCATTGATGTTCGATTCTCCGGAGTTGGCAAGAGCCCCCGTGGTCAGAATGCTCGGAAGGCTAAGACTGGCCAGGGTCGCAGTCACCAACGAGCCGTTTGTTCCGATGCAAGGAAGAATCACAGGTGCGGTAGGAGCCGAAGAAAGCGGCTGCCCGAGCACTTCCGTTCCGAACGCTCCGCCGTTCAAAATGGCCGGAGCAAACACGTTTACCATTCCGCTGGTTGCATTGGAGACAACGATTTCCGTGCCTACCTGCAGCCCGAGGACATTGAGGACGGTGATGTGAATGTGAAGCATATTCACCGTCATCTTCGCCATCGCGGTCGTAATGTTCGAGGTTTGTTCGTTCAGAACGATGTAGCCGATCAACGGAAGATTGACCCGGGTGTTCGCCGGAACCGAGCCGTTATAGACCTGCCCGAGGATCGAGAGATTGCTAAAGGTAGATCCGGCTGCGCTCACCTGAAATGTACCGTTGCTCTGCATGGTCGTTGTGCTAACGGCATTGATCGCCTGAGCGGTAATAAGGCCACCTAGGAGACTGATCGCCGCTGTGTTGGCACTTGCTTGGGCAGTTTGCGGTGAGCTGGACACGTCTGTGTTTACCGCGCCTCCAGTTACCAACGGCGGCAAGTTGACGCCCGCTGCGCTTGCGGGAACGTTCAATGGCTGCTGCGAAGTGCCGCAGGTGCCGCCCAGCGTAACCGGAGCGGTCTGTCCTACCAGCAAGCTGTTGCCTACGAACGCGTAGGTTCCATACGCCGTGCCGATATAAGACTGGGTGTCAGGTCGGGTGGCAAAACACAGCGTGGACGAAAGAACGATCATCAGCACCAGGACAGGACTGGCTGCACCCGGCGAACAAAAAAACGACGATCTTAATTTTCGTGTTGTTAGCATTCAATTTCCTCCTTCGTGAAAAGGCGGCCCCTGCCTCGCTACCGGTGTAAGTGAGCACACGAATTCCGGAAGGCGATCCTCCAGAAAGGTGCCGCCAGTAATGCCCGGCGCGAGGGTTTTTACGAAGATTGTCCGAAGGCTCCCGCTGCAAACCTTGTCGGGGATCAAGTGCTTTGGTGCGGAGCCAAAAGGGTACAGTCGACCCATGAGTAACCTCGAGTAACCTCGAACTCATGTACAACTGGTGCAATAACGCACAGAGATTCAGCGCACGATGGGTGCCCTTTTTCAAGCGCCTGGGTTTAAACGGATTGCTCGGTTATCGTTGAGAAATAATAGGTACATTAATACTAATAGATAGGTAGATTGATTACATTGATAGGTACTGTAAGACTTACACATTTGTGGCAATAGGGTGCCAAGAATCTGCATCAGCAGGGGGCGCTTTGGGGGAAAGTAACCACTTGGGGACTACTTCCTTACACGATGTGCAAGGAGGCTTTACGTTAGTCCGGCTTTGGAGAAGCTGAGCTGAAGTGGTTTGAAGTCTTCTGAAGGGAGGTTTCGTCCTCGACGTTGAAGCAGGTGCGCGAGCGGTCAATCTGCTTCATCAATCCGCAGAGCACCTTGCCGGGTCCGACTTCCACGAAAGTCTGTACGCCGAGGTCGAAGAGCGCGCGCATGGATTTGTCCCATTGCACAGCGCCGGTAACTTGGCGGATCAGCGCATCTCGCGCTTGATCGGCCGTGGTGACCAAGGTCGCGTCCACATTACACATCACCGGAATCTCGGGCGTGTTGAAGGTGAGGGCTGCGAGGTCAGCGGCCAAGCGGTCCTGGGCTGGCTGCATCAGCGCACAATGGAAGGGCGCGCTCACCGGCAGCATGATCGCCCGTTTGGCGCCCCGTTGCTTGGCCAGCTCCGCAGCGCGTTCCACCGCCGCTTTGCTGCCGGAGACGACGGTCTGGTCAGGGGAGTTAAGATTCGCGGCGCAGCAGACCTCGCCCTGCGCGGATTCTTCACAAATCAGTTGCAGCTTCTCGATCGGCAACGCCAGCACGGCGGCCATTGCGCCCACGCCAACCGGTACCGCCTCCTGCATATACTTGCCGCGATTGCGCACGGTGCGAACCGCATCGGCGAAGCTAAGTGTGCCAGCCGCTACATTCGCTGAGTATTCCCCTAAGCTGTGTCCCGCCACGTAGGAAGGCGTGATGCCCTTCGATTGCAGCACGCGCCAGGCGGCAACCGAAACGGTGAGGATCGCGGGCTGCGTGATTTCGGTGAGCTTCAGTTGCTCTTCGGGACCTTCAAAACACAACTGGGAAATCTTGTAGCCTAGCGCATCGTCGGCTTCATCGAACGTTTCTCGCGCGACGGGGTACATCGCCGAGAGTTCTTTGCCCATGCCAACGGATTGTGAGCCTTGTCCGGGAAATAGAAACGCGGTGGGAGAGTGTGTGGCCATGAAGTGAAGTTGGAGTTCTTTTTGTTCGATGGTTCAGCTAACAACGCCCGTGCCCACGGATCCCGCTTCCGCCGATTCGCTGGCGTGATGGTTCAAATTTCTGCTGGCGCCGGCGATACGCTCTTCGATAGTGTGGTTCAGCTTGCTGTTGGCGTATTCCATCGCTACGCGGATCGCATTCTTGATGGCATTCGCGTTCGACGAACCGTGGCTCACAATACATACGCCCTTGATGCCCAGCAGAGGAGCGCCGCCGTATTCGGAGTAATCCAGGCGCTTCTTGAAGTCGGCGAAAGCTTTGCGCGAGAGCAGGAATCCAACCTGGCTGGTGATGGTCGCCTGCAACGACTGCTTCAACAGGAACCGTACCGTTTCCACCATGCCTTCTGAAATCTTAAGCGCTACATTGCCGACAAAGCCGTCGCAAACCAGGACATCCGCCTTGCCGTTGTAAAGATCGCGGCCTTCCACGTTGCCGACGAAGTTCATCGGCAGCTCTTTGATCAGCTTGTAGGCTTCCCGGGTAAGGTCGTTGCCCTTGGTCTCTTCTTCGCCGATGGAAAGAACACCCACGCGCGGATGGTCAGCACTGGGAAATCGTCCGGCAAAGATGGTGCGGAAGTATACGTCGCCCATGATGGCGAACTGCTGCAGATTTTGCGGCTTGGAATCGACGTTCGCGCCGACATCGATCAGGATGGTCGCGGTGCCTTGCGCGGTAGGGAAGACGGCAGCCAGAGCCGGACGATCGACGCCCGGGATAGCACCGAGCACCATCTTGGCGGTCGCCATGGCGGCGCCGGTGTTGCCGGCGGTGATGAAGCCGGCAGGCTTTGCCGTCGCGCACCATGCGCAAGTCCGACGCGCATGGAGGAGTCGCGCTTGGAGCGTACGGCTTGCGCCGCCTTCTCCTGCATGCCGATGACTTCGCGGGCATTGACGATACTGATGGGAAGCCTGCGCCAGAAGCGATGCAGCTCGAGCTCGGCGCGGATCGTTTCTTCTTTCCCGACCAGCACGACTTCCACGTCGTAGTGACGTGCGGCGAGAATGGCGCCTTCCACTTCGGGTTTGGGCGCGCGATCAGCGCCCATGGCGTCAAGAGCGATGATGGTCGGCATTTTTGCCTGTCAGGTGCAGACCTCGATTGATTCGGAGCTCAAGTTCCGCAACGAGGTGCGGGACTTCGGTTCGCGCAAAACCGCGCGGTGGAATCCCAAGGCCAAACCGCCTTACTAGCTGGCGGTTTCTTCGACCTCGATTACCTCGCGGCCTTTATAGTAACCACACTTAAGGCAGGCGCGATGAGGCAATTTGCGTTCGTGACAGTTGGGACATTCGGACAAGGACTGCGCCGTCAGATGATCGTGGGCGCGGCGCTTGGCCGTGCGCGCCTTCGAATGGCGCCGTTTTGGATTAGGCATGAGAACCTCACCGCCGGCTCGCCCCGCCTGGGGGCGTCCGGACCTTTTAGACTTAGCTTTGCAGCTTTTTCTTAATATCGCTTAGAGCGTCCCAGCGAACATCTGCCGGACGCTGTTCACAATTGCACTGTTCCACATTCAGGTTACGGCCGCACTGCGGACATAACCCTTTGCAATCTTCGCGGCATAACGCCCGCACCGGCGTTGCCAGCAGGACCTGCTCTCGTAAAGCGTCTTCCAGCAACAGGCCCTCGCCCTGATAATAGCCGATTTCGGTTTCAGCCTCGCTAATGGACGACTCATCCGCCCGCTTGTCAACGCCCTGCGGACGATAGATCAGGTCAAACGCCCGATTTACGTCGTCAACCACCGGCTCCAGACAGCGGGCACAGCTGAACTCCAACTGGGCTTCTACGCCAGCCACCAGCCGAATGTCCTCGACATTCTGCCGATGACCGCGGTGTTCCACGATCAACTCGGCCCGCCCCTTGCTGTGCAGAGGGCCGATCTGCCGGAACTCGGGCCCAAACTCAATAGCGCCGGGCTGATAGTTCTCATCAAACTCCAAATTGCGGAGTTCCAGTTCCCGGACACGAATCAGCATAGCAGTCCCGACCTCGGCCTATGAACGATAGCGCCCAGATGCGAGCACTTTGCCGCCGGCAAACCCAGCCAATCCAAACCATGGCGGCGTCGGTCTAAGGGACGCCTTATTGCGGGCCAAGCTCCTGTAGGGAAACACTGGCAGGTACAGATGGGCGGGATCGTTCTAGCGCAAAATATAAGAATAAAGTTATGGGCGAGTAGTGTCAAGGCAGACGCTCGGGAGTTTAACAAAACAAGGAGGATGTAGGCTTCGCGCGGCAAGCGGCAAGGCCCCCGAAGGCAGGTCAGTTAGTGTAGAATCCGTCTGCCGGATACCGTCGCCATACGGCGGATCCTGGCATCGTTCGAGGGGCAGAGTCCAGGGTACGAGCGCTTATGGGTAAGAGTTTGGTTCCAGATCTTTTCCGCGGGGCCGTTCAAGACCTGCGGGTCCGGCCTCGGGGTAACGTTCCCACCCTCGACGTTCTGCGCAGCATCGCCATCCTGGTTGTCTTCAGCGGTCACTACGGATTCGAGTTTCAAGGCGCTCACTGGGTTCAGAAACTACCCATGTTCTTCTGGGGCTGGACCGGAGTTGACCTGTTCTTCGTCCTCAGCGGATATCTGATCGGTTCCCAGCTCTGGAAGGAAGTGAAGCGCACCAACGGCATCCGCATTGGGCGCTTTTTGCTCCGCCGTGGCCTCCGCATCTGGCCACTGTATTACGCGTTTGTGGCCTTCGTCGCTTTCGAGGGGCTGTTCGGCCGCAGCATCAGCGGACTATGGTCTGACGCATGTTTCTTGTCGAACTACTTCCATTGTCAGATCGGCGGAGGCTGGTCGCTCTCCACGGAAGAGCAGTTCTACATCCTGGCTCCGGTGTCGATCGCGCTGTTCTCGCTTATGTTGAAGCCACGGCGGCTGTGGGTTGTGCCGGTTGGCGGACTGATCGTTCTCCTGATCAATCGCGCCGTCGTCATTCACTACTCCACGTTGAGCATCGCCGACCTTCGCCAGAAGCTGTATTTGCCGATGGCCACCCACGCGGACGGCCTTGCAGTCGGTTTGCTGATGGCCTGGTGCGGGGTTTTCTATCCTGAGCTGATGAAGTCGAAGCGCTTCCGATATTCAACATGCGGCGCCATGATTGTTTTAGGCATCGTGCTGTATGCCATCAATCAGGTCCTTTTCAACTACACTTCGCTAGGCTTGATTTTCGGCGCCATGGCTTTGTGGGGCATCGGGCTGGAGACGACGCCGAAGCTGCTGGACTGGCACGGCTTCTACATCATCAGCAGACTGTCGTATGGAATGTACCTTAACCACTTTGGATTGCTGAGCCAGTTAAGCAAATTCCTGTTGCCATTGCGCCATCGCGGCGGCGAAGCTGCCTTCTGGACGCTATACGTCGTTTCCATCCTGGCCTCCGTCGCCATCGCCTTCGTCACCTTCCAGCTCATCGAGTGGCCGTTCCTGCAGATACGGGCCCGCTGGCTGGAGACCAAGAAACAGCCGCAACCGCAAGTCGCTTCGGAAGCTGCCACCGCCTGAGCCCTGGTTCGTGCCATACTCTTCTGATGAGCCGTGTCATCCTTCGCATTATTTCGACGTTTGTTCTGGGTTTGCTGTCTCTTAGTGCTTCGGCCCAGACCATCACCACTCCGGCCCAACTGATCGCCGCCATGCACGATCGTTACGCGTCGAAGTGGTATCACACGCTGACGTTCGAGCAGAAGAGCGTCACTCACAAGCCTGACGGGACAGAGTCAACCGAGTTGTGGCACGAAGCGCTGATGCTGCCGGGCCGCCTCCGCATCGACATTGGCGACCGCGCGGCCGGCAATGGAATGTTGTTCGCCGGCAACCATCTCTACATCTTCAAGGATGGCAAGGTCGCGAATCAGAGAGACTACATTCATCCGCTGATGGTGTTGGGTTTCGACGTCTATGCTCAACCGGCGGATACGACGATGAAGCAACTGAAAGACCTCGGTATCGACCTGGCGTTAATGCATGAAGAAAACTTTGAAGGCCGTCCGACATATGTTGTCGGCGCCAAACAAGGGGACCTGCAGACTTTCCAGTTTTGGATCGATAAGGAGCACCTCTATTTCGTTCGTATGCTGCGCCCCAGTGAAAAACAGGCCGGTCTTGTTCAGGATGTTCGGTTCGAAGATTACAAAACCGTGGAGGGTGGAGGCTGGCTTGCCGAACACGTAGCGATTGTTGCCGACGGCAAAGTAGTTTTCGAGGAACTTTACAGCGATATCAAGATCAATCCTAAGTTGAGCGAAACGCTTTTCGATCCAGACCAGTTCGTCCAAAAAGACAGCGCTCCCGCAAAATAGAACGTCCTACCGGACCTGCAAAGAGAAAGGCGCCCCGCTGAGGAGCGCCTTTTGTTCATACCAAGAGCAGGACCGATCACCAGGCCGTTGCTTGCATCTGGTCCACCCACAGCGAGAAGTTCTGTTGGTTGTGATCGCCATCCATCTGCACCGCCCGCGTTCCGTTCCGACGTGCTTTCGCCATAGGTGTTGAAACTGCAATTGATGTTGGCTCTTGTGTCGTCGCAACACTTATTTCATGTTGTGACCGTACCTAAGTATGAATAAGAAACCGGGACGTTAATAGTCCCGGCTCCCGCAGTCGAGTTGAGTTAGAACAGCTTGCGGCGCAGAACGCCGGCCACTCCGAGCAATCCGCTGCCAAGCAGCAAAATGCTGCCAGGCTCAGGCGTGCCGGTCTGGGTAGTGGTGGTGGTCGTACCGCCGAGCAGGGTGAAGGACTCGGAGGGAACCGAGCCAACCGTGTTCTGCGAAGCAGATGACGGACCGGAGTTCTCATCCCAGTACACTGGGTCGCCATCATTGACAACCGCGTTCGACAGGTTCAGCCAATAGGTGCCAGCATTAAGGCTCGGACCGGCGAAACTGGCAGATTCAGTGCAGACATTGTAGCCAAACTGGTTAGCGGAGCAACCGCTAGCGGTGAGGTTAACGGACTGATCGAAGAAGCTGGTGCCGCCGAATTCGCCAGAGGTAATCGAGACTTCGGCTGACTCCAGAACGTCGCCAGGCAGAATCCAAACCGCAAAGTTCAAGCCGCTAACATTGGCCGCGGCGCCAAGGGTGAAGGAATCGCTGACCGCGAAACCGGAGTTAATGGTCCAGGCATCGGTTGTGCCATTGATCGGGCCGTTATCGTAAATATCAGTCTGCGCCATAACCGGGAGGGCGACCAGCGCGAGCAGGATGACGGTGAGCGAAGCAATTCGCAGTTTCAAGAGAATTTCCTCCTTTAGATTAAGAAATGAAAACATTTTTGGCAGCAACGTCACTGCCGGGGGCGCCCACGGCATCCCTCCTGATAAGTCCGCAAACCCTGGACCGAGGGACAATCCTTCATGTCAATCGCGGCCGTGAAGCCGGATCGCAACGATGGTGCGATGGACGATGCCTTGACTCGAAAGGAAGACGTACGTCATACAACAGCGCCGCAAGAAGTCAAGGACTAATAACAACCGGCGCCGAATATAAAGCTGATCCCGCCTGACACATTTATCACCACAGGGTGGTGACGAACGTGATGAGCCGGGCAGGTTCGTCGATCTTCTACAGATTTACCGCTTTGACAAAATGCAATTGGAGTGCCGCTTCAACTCACTGAAACTAGGCTTCCCTAGTTCAATGCCAATGCAACTGGTTGCAACTAAGTTCGCATTAATTACCAGTACCGTCTTAAAATTCCCGAAATGGAACGGGTAGGATGTCGATTAGATATATTACGGAAAGCCAGCATTGATGCGCCTTTTGTTGTAGTCACCCTTGCAATTTCCAAATCGGGAATTATCGTAAGCTGGATGGATTCTGCAGGTAAAAGAAGTTTCGTGACTATAAACGAGTAGTGCCAAGACTAGGGTTATCAAGGCGGACGAGGAGCGGGTGCTGCTGGCGGCTAACTCGAATCGTGGCTGCTACGAAAGGTTAAGCGTCTGGAGGGCGTGCTCCAGGTCGACAATCAAGTCTTCCACTGTTTCCAGGCCGATGTTTAGCCGCACGATGCGGTGGCCGTACTTAGCGCGTCCCTTGTAATGACTGAAGTCATACGTGACTGCCAGACTGGTCACGCCTCCCCAGCTGTAGCCAAGCTTGAACAGTTCCAGCGAATTCACAAACCTGAGTACCTGCTCCGTGCTGAATCCGTCGCGCAACACGATCGAAAACACGCCTGAAGATCCGGTAAAGTCTCTGCCCCAAAGCTCATGGCCGGTGCATGACTCCAATGCCGGATGCAGCACGCGTTCGACCTCGGCGCGTGCGGCAAGCCAGCGGGCGATCGTGACGGCCGACGCTTCCACTTTCTCCAGGCGCACGGCCAACGTTTTCATTCCACGCAGCGCCAGGCTGCAATCGTCCGGCGAAGCAGCGCAACCAAGAAGCTGCTGGGTGGCGCCCAGGCGTCGGTAAAGGTTTGGATCCTTCGTCGTCACCGACCCCAACAGCAGGTCGCTGTGCCCGCCGACGTATTTGGTGAGCGCCTGCATGGTCACGTCCACGCCGTGCGACAACGCGTCGAAGTACACGCCCGCGGCCCAGGTGTTGTCCATGACGACAAGCGCACCCGATGCATGCGCGGCACGGGCGATTGCGGGGACATCCTGCACCTCCATGCTGATGGAGCCCGGAGATTCGCACCAAACGAGCCGGGTATTCGGCCGCATCATGTTCGCGATCCCCGCTCCAATGGTGGGATCGTAATAACTGACCTGAACGCCAAAACGTCGCAGAACGTCGTTGCCCAGTTTGCGGTTGGGACCGTAAACGCTTTCTGGAAGAAGCACGTGATCGCCCGCGCTCAGCAGAGCCAGATTGATGAGCGAAATCGCATTCTGCCCACCCGGAGTGATGATGGTCCGGAAGCCGCCTTCCAGTTCGCAGACACGTGCGGCCAGCTCCAGGGCCGTGGGCGTGCCGTACAGTCCGTAGGTGTAGCCGGTTTCGTACTGGTCCCAAGCATCGGTAAGCTTCGCTGCGTCCGCAAACAGAACGGTGGAGGCGCGATAAACTGGAGTGTTGAGCGAGCGAAAGCCTTCAGGGACCTTCGCGTCAGAGTGAATCAGCTTGGTTTTCCAGTGCTTTTCCATCCCAGCATTATAGGAGGGCTGTCGGCTCTCGGCTCTCGGCCATCAGCTAAGAGGTGCGACGCAAACGGGGGATTGTTCTCGAGACTCGCGCCGGATGAGTAAGGAAAGGGTCAGCAAGTACTGTGAAGGAGACCGCAAGGTGCTTTGAAAGTAAGGATCGCAACTCGGCTGACCTAGCCGATGGCCGATGGCCAACAACCGACAACTGACAACTGACAACTGACAACTACCCAATGATCGCCAGCGTGTCTCCGGCGTTGACGGCGGAGCCCTCCGCGGCAAGAATCTTCTCCACGATGCCGTCTTTAGGCGACTTCATTTCGTTCTGCATCTTCATCGCTTCCATGACGATGATCCCCTGGCCGGCTTTGACTTCATCCTTCTCCGCGACCAGGACGCGAACGATCTTGCCTGGCATAGGCGCTTTCAGCTTCTGCGGCCCGGCATCCACTCCGGCTATCGCGCGACGGGTGCGAAGCGAACGCGGATCCTGCACGTCAACTGCATAGCGGGCGCTGCCAATGACCATGTGCAGTTCGCCCTGCAGCGAGCGTTCGCGCTTGATCTCGTACGACTTGCCGCCGACCAGCACGGACAGAATGTCGCGGGCCGTAAGTTCGGCGTCGACTTCCATCTCCTTGCCATCGACCTTGCAGATCCAGGTCTTCTCACCACGCGTGAGTTCCACCTGGTGCGTCTTGTTATCCACGATTACGTCGTAGGTCATGAGAGGCTCTTAGCTGTTAGCAATTAGCGTTTAGCAACCTGCCGAACACATGTGTTCATCTCGGTCTTCCTTCGGCCGGGTGGGCCAGATAGAACTCACCGCTCTCGCAACGCCTCGGCGCGCGCCGCACGCCGCCAATTCGAAACTGCCGGCGCTGCCGTATTTCCATTTCCAGGAGAGGTCCCATTTCCGTTGGAAAGCGTGGCTTTAGGCTCCATGGCAGCAAAAATCGCAGCTCCCAGCGCGGCGATGATAGGCCGCCGTTCATCGGTCTCGTTGTTGGGTTTCGCCAGCAGACGGTCCAGAAAGCCGGTGTCGATGTTTCCTGCCTGGAAGTCTGGGTCTTTCAAAATGCGCCGGAACAGCGACGTGTTCGTCTTGATACCACCGACAAAGTATTCATACAACGCGCGCAATAGCCGATGAATGGCCTGTTCGCGGGTTTCGCCATAGCCGATCAGCTTCGCGAGCAGGGGATCGTAGTCGAGTGGAACGGTCCAGCCCTCGTACATGCCGCTGTCGCGACGAATGCCGGGACCCGACGGCGAGATCAGGCGCGTGATCTGTCCCGGAGAAGGGAAGAAATTGTTGTCGGGATCCTCGGCGTAGATGCGGCACTCAATTGCGTGACCACGCAGGGAGATGTCGTCCTGGCCGAAGGGAAGCTTTTCGCCAGTGGCGATGTGCATTTGCAGATGAACCAGGTCGAGGCCGGTGACGAATTCGGTTACCGGGTGTTCGACTTGCAGCCGCGTGTTCATTTCGAGGAAGAAGAAGTTACGATCCTGATCGACCAGGAATTCGACCGTGCCGGCGTTGTAATAGTTGGCGGCTTTGCCCACGCGAACAGCAATCTCGCCCATCCGGCGGCGCATCTCCTCGTCCACGATGGGGGACGGAGATTCTTCCAACACCTTTTGATGGCGGCGCTGCACCGAACACTCACGCTCGCCCAGATAGACGACGTTTCCATGTTCGTCGCCGAAGATCTGCATCTCGATATGGCGGGGATTGACGATGAATTTCTCGATATAAACTTCGTTGTCGCCGAAGGCACGCTGAGCTTCGCTGCGCGCGTTCTCATAGGCCGAGTGCAGCTCTTCCGCGGACGAGACCATGCGCATGCCCTTGCCGCCGCCGCCGGCCGCCGCCTTCAGCATGACGGGATAGCCGATCTGTTCGGCGAGTCGCTCCGCTGCATCGAGATCGAGACCGCGTTCCGACCCAGGCACAAACGGCACGCCGGCGCGTTTCATGTGCTGCCGGGCGCGGGTCTTGGAACCCATCATGTCCATCGACTCAGGCGAGGGCCCAATAAACTTGATTCCAGCATCGCGGCAGGCCCGCGCAAAGCCGGCATTCTCCGATAGAAACCCGTAACCTGGATGAATGGCTTCGGCGCCGCTGCGTTTGGCGACGTCGAGAATCTTAGCGACGTTCAGGTAAGACTCGCTCGCCGTTGCCGGACCGATGTGGTAGGCGTAATCGGCCTTGCGGACGTGGAGTGCCTTGCGATCGACGTCGGAAAAAACCGCAACCGACTCGATTCCCATTTCACGGCAAGCGCGAATGATGCGGACGGCAATCTCGCCGCGATTAGCGATCAGCACTCGTTTGAACATGATGATGCCTCAAAAGCGCTCGCCAAAAATGGTAACGGACGAACGCGGCTTCCATATGCTCTGTAGAACCGATTCGCGGAAGGGCAGTCAACGCATACTTCCGCAGGAACTTGGATTTTACTGCATTGGTCACGTACCGGCAGGGCGAATGTCACGGATGGTTGTGACCTCCTGAATTTGGCGCCGGAATCGAGGACTGCCCGTCGTGGAGTCACCGCAGTTTGTTAGACTTCCCATACTCAATTCTCAAGAGGTATTGCCCGTGCCGAAAGCCGCAACCGCTGTGACGAATCGCTCGACGAAGTATGTTTCCGGAGCCGCCTTGTGCGCCGCCCTGCTTTTTGGCGGAGCCGTCATCGGAGTCTCCGGCCAGTCCGCCCACGGCCAAGGCGCGGCCGCTGCACCGTCGTCACAAACCGCGGGTGGGAAATACAAGAACATTAAGGTGCTGACGGACATTCCTGCGGACCAGTTGATTCCCTCGATGCAATTCATCACCGCGGCTCTGGGAGTGGAGTGCGAGTTCTGCCACGTTGCCGGTCCGGGCGGCAAGTTGGAGTTCGAGAAGGACGATAAGGATGAGAAGAAGACGGCGCGGGAGATGATTCAGATGATGTTCGCCATCAACAAGAACAACTTCGATGGCAAACGCGGCGTTACCTGTAACACTTGCCATCGCGGATCGCCGCATCCGCAGGCCATCCCGGTCATACTCGCCGAGTCACCCAAGCCGGAGGCAATGCCGGAGCATCATCACGAGATGGATGAGGACAAGCTGCCATCGGGCGGTCCGGTTTTGGCCAAGTATATTCAAGCACTCGGCGGGCCAGCCGCTCTGGCTAAAGTCACGACCCGCGTGGAAAAGGGCAAAGCGCTGGTGCCGGAAGGCCCAGCCGTTCCGATTGATATTTATACGAAGTCCCCCGACCAGCGCGTCTCCGTGATGCACACGCCCAAGGGCGAAAGTGTTACCGCCTATAACGGTCAAGGCGGATGGATTTCGTTCCCGGGACGACCATTGCGCGAAATGTCAGCTGCGGACCAGCTTGCTGCCAGACTGGACGCCGAGAGCTTTTATCCCAACCTGCTCCAGCAGCAATTTACGGATTTGAAGCTGCAGCAAGATCCCGAGACAATTGGGGATCATAAAGCGGACGTTGTACTGGGGATTACAAAAGGCCAGCCGCCGGTAAAGTTCTATTTTGACCAGACATCAGGATTGCTGCTGCGGATGGTGCACTACACCGATACGCCGCTGGGCCTGAATCCCACGCAAGTCGACTTTTCCGACTATCGCGCTGTTGATGGCGTGAAGACGCCGTATCGCTGGACCATCGCGAGGCCGAGCGGCGCATTCACGATTCAGATCGATGAGGTACAGCAGAACGTTCCGATCGACGACGCAAGGTTTGTTGAGCCCAAACAGGAACAGCAACAAGGCGCGAAGCCGGGGACGGTGCCAGCGCCCGGCGCGATGCCGCAAGGCCCTAAGCCTCCGCAGGGAGCCACGCCGCCCGGAATGTCCGCGCCACCATCGGGAGCGATGTAGGTGCACGCCACCGTTAGGCTGTCAAAAACTCGACTTCAGCGCACGCCGGTTACGGTGTACAGGTCCGACAGGCGCAGGCGGTAGTCGTATCCGTAGGTGTTGCCATCCTGCGTGATGATCGGCGGGTCGGGCGTGATGCCGCCTAGCGGAGGCATCGGAAGGTCGCGCCAGGGGGTTCGAACGCCGGTGTGCGGATTCAGCTTGTCGATGTGAACGGAAGCGCGGTTTCCATTGGCCGCTGAAGCAATGTACACCTGACCGTCGGAGGACCATCCCAAACCGCGGTCGTCTGGCTTCACACCGCGAACGGGTTCTATGTCCCCTTTATCCAGGGATACTAGTACAGGCTCAACAACAGCAGTCCCTCCTGCCCTTCGACCTGCAATAACCCACTTATCATCCGGCGATAATGCCGCAAATCCAGCAATACCCTCAGGGGTAACCGGACGGGGAGCGCCGCTGTTGATATCCTGTAGCCAGATTCGTGGACGGTGGCCCGCCTCGTTTGCGATGTAGATAATACGTTGGCTGTCGGACAGGAAACTGGCTCCGACGAGCGAGAAGAGATTCAGGGGACTAATGCGCCTTGGTTCTCCCGCACCTATTGGCAACAGCCAGATTTGGTGCGCCGGTTGTGTCAGCTTTTCTCCCAGTGCCCAATGTTTGTCGCGAGAGATTGCCAGGCCATATCCTTCGCCGATTGGAATTGCCGGCGAGCCATCTACATTGCGTACGAATATCTGGTAGCTTTGCGCTTCGCTGCCCTCTTCTTCGAAGAGGATCATCTTTCCATCGAGGCTGATGTCGCGCAAGTAACCGAAGTCGAGCCAGGAGAGATCGCGGGGCGTGCCATTCGGGCCGCTGGCAACGATCATGCCGCGCCGGGCGATTCCTTGTTCCACAAGCAGCTGACCGTTGGATGATACATCCTGCAAGCGGAGACGCCCAGGAACCGCTAACGGAACGCGCTCCTTTCCCGACAGAGACAGAGCGTGAATGTCCCCAGATTCCAGCGGTGACGTAGTCCAGACTTCGTCTCCCTTGACGCTCCATGCCAAACCTTGCGCGCTCTCATAGAGCGGGCTGATGGCCACTTTCTCGCCCGTCTTGCGCAAGATCACCACGTTCCCGCGGTCGTCACCGGGGTTATCGTGCGTGATGAAAGCGAGGTAGTTGCCGTCAGGGGAGAAGCGGATCTCGCCGATGCCTCGCTCGCGATGCAACACCTTGCCTATGGGAAATTCGACCTGACACATCTGGTCCGCTGGCACGTATCGAACGATAGCGAGCGCCGAGCCATCGGGCGTGAAATCGGCGGCTTCTACGTTTTCGATTTCAGGCTTAGGCGCCGCGCTGACATCACTGGTTCGCGCCAGAGTGCCAACTGTGAGGAATGCGGCCAATCCCTTGGGCTCAAGCTTGACTGCAATCTCACCTCGGCTGGAAACGGCGAGCAGCGCGGCATTCGGAATACCAAGCGGATGTCCGCCAATTCCTTTGGTGGCTACGGTGTACAGCTCGGGCTCAGCATCGCCCAGCCCCGCCGTGTAAATGATGTTTTGTCCATCCGGCGTAAATCTCGCCGGCCCCAATGTCCCGCGGCGGTAGGTGACCTGCCGGAACTTCGAGCCGGTCACCGGCCGCGTTGTCGCAGCAATCTTCCAGCCGACGAGTCCGGCGGCGACAACTAGCGCTGCTACAGCCGCCGCGTACCACCAACGCCGGCGTTCCTGCACCTTTGCGGCGGGCAGGCTGCCTGAAGCCGTCAGACTGGTGATCGATTCCAAGTCGAAAGCGAGATCGCGTGCCGACTGAAAGCGTTGTTCCGGAGCCTTTTCCAGACAGTGACGCACAATGCGGTCAAGCGCGGGAGGCATCTGACGTCCCGACTCCAGCACCTCGGGCGGATCCTCATTCAAGATCGCCGCCATGGTGTCGGCAGGCGTGTCCCGCTTGAACGCTCGACTGCCACACAGCATTTCGTATAGGACGGCGCCGAAACTGAAGATGTCAGTTCGACAATCGACGGTCGCGCCGCGAATCTGCTCGGGCGACATGTAGCCTGCCGTCCCCATCACCGTTCCAATATCGGTGGCTGGAGCGACAGCAGTCATGGTCGCAAGGCCGCCTTCCTGTCCCCGTACAGTCGGCTTCTGAACTGTCTTGGCCAATCCGAAGTCGAGGATCTTGACTCGGCCTTCTCGCGTCACGAAAATGTTGTCGGGCTTCAGATCGCGGTGGGCAATGTCCTTTCCGTGAGCGGCGGCCAGGCCGTGGGCGATTTGTACGGCGTAATCGATGGCCTTGCGATGGGAAAGCGGACCGCGGCCCAGGATCTCACGCAGGCTCTCACCTTCCAGTAACTCGGAGACAAGGTAAGGTGCTCCTTCGTGCTGCCCGATGTCGTGTACCGCAAGAATGTTGGGATGGCTCAGCGCAGCGACCGCCCGCGCTTCCTGTTCGAAACGTCGCAGTCGCTCAGGGTCGGCGGCAAAGGATGGCGGCAAGACCTTTAGTGCAACCTCGCGTCCGAGGCGCAGGTCGCGTGCGCGGTAAACCTCGCCCATCCCTCCCGCACCAATGAAGGAGACGATTTCGTAAGGGCCAATTTTGTTGCCGGAAGTGAGCGCCATGAGTGTGCGCCATTATAGCGTGGACCCCGAGAAGCGTCAGGCCGATTCCCCAAACAAAAGCCCCTCCTTGCGGAGGGGCGTGAAGTCAGCAAATTAAAGATTTCGAAAATTACTGTGTGGTGTCGGTAGTGACAATTCCGGTAGGGCCGGCTTTCTCAGCTTTGGCTTTCTTGGTTGCCATGGTCTTGTCGACCCACTCGTCAGCCGTCTTTAGATCGGCCTTGCGGGAGTCCGGATTGTCGCACTCATACTCGGCGCGCTGGCGATAGAGGAGGTTCAGATAAGCCATTGCGTCATCGTAATCGGGACGAATCTGTAAAGCCTTCTGAAGATTCTGAATGCCGTCTTCCACCCTCTGCGAGTTAGCTTGCTGCAGCTGGTCGCAGGCTTTCTTGTCTTTCAACTCGTCAGTCGGCTTCAACCCCAGTTCAGCGCGGGCTTTCTGGTCCGGCTGATAGGCTTGCATCCAATCGATCACGGCCAGCGAATAGTAGGTTTCCGGATCATTCGGATCCAGTTCGGCGATCTTCAGGTAATACTCTTTCGCCTCCGGAAACTTTTTCTGCTGGAAATACATTGACGCGATGCCCTTCAGGCTGTGGATTTGCTGCTCTTTTGGGGGATGCTGGTCCAGCACCTCCTTGAAGGTATCGATGGCCTGGGCGGCATAGCGGTTGTTGTCCGGCGAATCGGCACCGGGAATGTACTGTCCCATGTACGCGGTTGCCAGATAAAGGCGGGCATTCGTCAAACTAGGATCAAGTTCAACCGCGTTCTTGAAATGTTCGATTGCGTCTTCATACTTTGCGTTCTTATAAGCCAGGACGCCCTTGTTGAGTTGATCGCGCGCTCTCAGTTTGTTGCAGCCAACCGTGGAGAACAGCGCGAGCAGAACAGCAAGTACCGTCAGTACCCGTCCGCTCTTATTCATGTCTGGTGTCACTCTCCGTAGCGTTGTTCGGGATCCCTCGAGGCGGCGGGACGTGCTGTGACGTCCCGCGCCGGAAGGAAAAGAGGAGTGTTGCCCGAATCACGTTCCTATACTGCCCACGACGGCCGCAGGGCGACCGCGCGGGATACTACCCGCCCGCTTCGATCTTGGCGGTGATCAGTCCTACTTTTCGACACCGGCAGCGTGGCCGATGTCGATTACCTGAGCCACATCGTTGAAGGGCAGATCCGTGTCAGCCTTGACGAACATGACTTTCTCAGCGCGGGTCTTGAAGATGTCGTTCAGACGGCCTTCCAGATTTTCCCACGTGACGTCGTCCTGGTTGATCTTGAGCGCCGGCTTGTCACCGGGCCCTTTGAGGACCTGCACTACGATGGTGCGGTCGTTGCTGGGCGGTGTCACCTGCTTGTCCTTAGGCGGCTGAGGAACCAGCGCGTCCAACCCTTTAGGAGTCAGCGGAGTGATCACCATGAAGATGATCAACAGCACCAGCAACACATCGATCAGCGGGGTTACGTTGATATCGGCTGAGGGCCCGCTGGACCCTCCGATTGCCATTCCCATTGCTAACTCCTACTGGGCTCCAGCGCCCGATGTTGCGCCAGTCGCCGGCTTCTTGTCCGCTGGGGTCCGGTCTTTTGTCTGTTCGGTCAATAAGCCAACGTCGTCAACCCCGGCCGACCGCACGTTGTCCACCACGTCCACTACGCTGCCGTATTTGGCGCGCATGTCCGCGCGGATGAAGACCGTCTTGTCCACTTTATTGGCCAGCCGGTCTTTCACTTTGTCGGTCAGTTGATCCAGGGTGACGCGATCAGTGCCGAAGTAGACCTGCCCGTCGCGCATGACCACGATGAGAAGGGCATCTTCCTTGTCCGCATCGGGCATGGGCACAGGGTTGTTTACCTTTGCCATGTCGACGCTTTGGCCCTTCTGCAGCATGGGCGTGATGACCATGAAGATGATCAGCAGCACCAGCATCACGTCCACCATGGGGGTGACGTTGATGTTCGAATTGACCTTGACGCCTTCGTTGCGTATTGCAAGTGCCATAAAATTCAACCTTCCGTCGGCTGGAGACAGCCTCAGCTGCTATGCCGAGCCTTCTCCAGTTACCGGCGAACGCTGCGACGCTTCAGGAAATAATCGATCAGCTCGCTGGAGCTGTTGTCCATTTCCACGTCGAACGCTTCCACCTTGTTGGTGAAGTAGTTGAACATCATGACGGCCGGGATGGCGACGAACAGTCCGATAGCGGTGGTTACCAGCGCTTCGGAAATACCGCCGGCAACCGCGCCCAGACCGGTAGCCTTCTGGGTCGAAATTTCCTTAAACGCGTTCAAGATGCCGACCACGGTGCCGAACAGTCCGACGAACGGAGCTGTGGAACCGATGGTGGCCAGGCCGCCCAGGCCGCGCTTCAGCTCGGCGTGAACGATGGCTTCGGCACGCTCCAGAGCGCGCTTGGAGGCTTCGATCTGCTCGCCAGGGATATCGGTGGAGTCGCCGTGGGCCTTGAATTCCTGCAGGCCAGCGGTGACAACCTTGGCCAGGTGGCTCTTCTTGTTGCGCTCGGCCACCTTGATGGCTTCGTCGATTTTGCCTTCGCGCAGGGCGCCGGCAACGGCGGGAGCAAAAGCGCGTGACTGCTTGCGCGCAGCGCTGAACGCCATAGCGCGATCGATCATTACGCCGATCGACCAACCGGACATGATGAACAGAATGACGACGACGATCTTCGCCAGAATGCCCATCTGTCTCCACAGAGAAACAGGGTCCCAACCTACGGTGGCTTCCTGGAACATCCAGGTGGCAGCCGTGGGTACGTGGCTGAGTGCGTAGGTTGCTAGGTTAGCTAGGAACATGAGTGACTTTTCCTCCTCGAAGCTTTTCGGTTACAGCAGAACTTGGGGTTCCTGCGATTTCGGGCCGTTGCACCCATTCCTCCGGGGGACGGGCTTCTCGGCCAAGTGCAGCTTACCTGCCTTCATTCAGACCGGAATCACGCCCGGAACAGCAGCACCGGTCTGAAACTTAGATGCAAACATCGTCGCCTTACGGCGGCCTAGTCCCCTGACAAACTGAAGTTCACGTTGATGGTGGTTTCCACCTCAACCGGCTCGCCGTTCAGGAAATAAGGCTTATACTTCCACTCTTTCACCGCTTCCAGGGCCGCATTGGTCAGCATCGGATGTCCGCTGACCACGTGCAGGTTCTGAATACTGCCGTCCTTGCCGATCAGCGCCTGCAGCACCACAACACCCTGAATGCGAGCCTGTTTGGCCAGCGGCGGGTACTGCGGGGTCACCTTGTGCACCAGCAGACCTTGGGAAACGCCCTGGGACACGCGCACGCGCGTTGGAGTCGCAACTTTCGGCACCGCGGTCGGTACGCTGCTCATCACACTGCCCAGAACTCCACCCATAGCGCCTCCGGGAACTCCACCCGGAACACCACCTACCACGCCGGCAGGTCCGGCTGACGGTGGCGGCTCATCTTCCTTCAACATTTGTATCTTTTTGGGAATGGCGGTGGGCGTACGCAGCTGACCGTTGTCCAATTCGCTCTGAACCTTTTTCACAATTACGGGAGCAGCGGCTGGCGGCGGGGGCGGTGGCGGAGGCGGCGGCGGTGCGGTAAGCATCGTCATGAGCTGCTTGGTAGGCAGCGCTTCCGTGAAAATCAGTGGTAGCAATACTAAAATGCCCAGGAACAAGAACTCCAAGATGAAGGAGATAACTGTGGTCGCCCCTTGTTTGGTCTTGATCCTGCCTCCCGATTCTACGAGGCTGTCTTCAAACATACCTGTCTCTCCGAAGAACTCTCTGGATTACTTAGACACCGACTTTTCGGAATTTGTGCCCTAAAAAGCAAAGCGGCCGAACGAATTTCCTGGGGCCCGGGAAGTTACTGAAGACGAAGATGGCACGATAAAAACGGCGAGCCGCAGTATACACCCCGGCAAGTAAGATGCACAGCAACCGAGGCAGGAGCGCTACTGTACTCCAGGAGACGTGCAAACTTCGCACCAGGAATTGTGCAATCCCACCGGCTTGAATCACCCTTTCGCACCCAAGGCGCGTTCGTTCAACGAGATAAGGGTTCTCACGATGCCGAGGGTCGATTGCCTTACCTCAATTACGCCTTGACCTTGACTGCGGTCTTGTCGTTCGTCTTTCCGCGTGAGGGCGCCATGCGCTCGGCCGTCCGTTGGCCCGCCTTCTTCGCGCGCCAATCTTGATACGAAACCAGCATCGGAGCAGCAATCGCGATCGACGAATAGGTGCCGATCAGAATTCCGATGACCAGGGCCAGCGAGAAGCCCCGCAGCACTTCGCCACCGAAAACGTACAGCGACAACACCGTCAGAAACGTCAGGCCCGAGGTCAGGATGGTTCGGCTCAGGGTCTGATTGATGCTCTTGTTCACGATGTCCGACATCGACTCGCGGCGCATCAGCTTCAGGTTCTCGCGAATACGGTCGAAGACGACGATGGTGTCGTTCATCGAGTAGCCGATCAGGGTCAGAATAGCGGCGATGACCGTCAGGCTGATCTCTTTGTCGAGCAGCGAGAAAAAGCCTACGGTGATGATCGTGTCGTGGAAGCAAGCCACGACCGCGCCGACGCCGTAAATCAACTCAAAGCGGAACCAGAGATATACCAGCATGCCGGCGAGCGAATACAGGGTGGCCATGATGGCCTGGTGTCGCAGCTGCGAGCCGACCTGTGGGCCGACGATTTCGACATTGCGGACCACGAAGCTCGAGGTGAAGAAATTGTCCTTCAACGAACTGATCACTTCCGAAGGCGCAACGCCATTTAACTCGTCGACCGAGTTCAGGATGCCGCCCCGCTGCTTGTTGCGGAAGTCGTCGATCTGGTGAGCAATCGCGGAGTAGCGCTGCTGAGCGTCAGTGCCCAGATGCATAGGATCCTTCTGCATCAGGTACAGCTCCAGGCTGGCTTCACCGGTGTTGTTCAAGTCCTGCTTGCCAGCACCCGCCTGCGGCTCGAGAGCACGAATGATGGTGTTCTTGCCCTGGTCGAGCGCCGACTCGCTGGTCTCCTGGATACCCAGGTCAACCAACACTTCGTTGTCGGTGACCGGGCCGAAGCGCTGGATCTTGGGATCGTGCAATCCGGCGGCGTTTAACTCGTGCCGGATCTGATCAAGGTCCGGCGTCTGCGCGAACTTCACGTAGACCAGGGTTCCACCACGGAACTCAACGCCCAGCGGAATGCCATGCCAGAAGAAAATGGACGCAAGTCCGGCGACGCTGAAGATCAGCGAGAAGGCAAGGAAATACCATTTCTTGCCAAGGAAATCGATGTTGGTATTACGAAATAACTCCACCGCTAGCCCCTTAAATGCTCAACGCTTCGCCACGCTTGTGGCGGTTGAGAATGGCTTCGAAAATTACTCGCGAAACGAAAACCGACGTGAACAGGTTGGCTGCCAGACCAAAACTCAGCGTTACGGCAAAACCCTTCACCGGACCGGTTCCGAACAAGAACAGGATGATGGCCGACACGATCGTCGTGACGTGGGTATCGAAGATCGTTGTCCAGGCATGCGCGAACCCCTGATCGACCGAAGACGATGGCGACTTGCCGTGTCGTATCTCTTCGCGAATGCGCTCGAAGATCAGTACGTTCGAATCCACGCCCATACCAACCGTCAGGATCACTCCTGCGATGCCCGGTAACGTCAGAGTCGCCCCGCTGAATCCGAGGAAGCCCATCAGGATGACCAGGTTCAGGAATAGACCGAGGTCGGCGTTAATGCCGGCGGCGTGGTAGTAGAACAGCATGAAGACCATAACGGCCACCATGCCGATCACCGCGGCGCGTACGCCTTCACGAATTGAGTCGGCACCGAGTGACGGTCCGACCGTGACTTCCTGCAAGTACTTGATGCCCGCCGGCAGTGCGCCCGAACGCAGCGTCAAAGCCAGGTCCTGCGTTTCCTGCGGCGTGAATGCACCGGTGATTCGGCCGGAGTCGTGAATCTGCTCCTGAATGGTAGCGACCGACTTGACCCGGCCATCGAGCACCACTGCCAGCTTGTCGCCCACGTGCGCTGCTGTGAACGCTGCAAAGCGGCGTCCGCCTTCACCCGTGAGGGTGAAGTTGACGTCCGGGCGGCCATTCTCGTCCTGATTGGAATCGGCCGAGCGGAGATCGCTGCCGCTGACCGCCGCGGTGCGGCTGATCACCCAGTAGGCGTCGCTATCGCTGCCCTGGTCCTGCCCGTGCGTACCGCTAATGCCCTTCATCAGCAGCGTATCCGGAGGAAGCACGCCATTGTTTGCCTGCATCGCAGCCTGTTCACTGGCGTAAGGGCCGTTGACCGCCTGCCGAATCTCCAGCATGGCGGTAGACTGCATGATTTCTTTCACACGCGCCGGATCGTCGACGCCAGGCAGCTGTACCAGAATCTGGTAATCGCCCAGACCATGCTCCTGAATGACCGGCTCGGAGACGCCCAGCTGGTCAATTCGGTTGCGGATGGTCTCGATCGCCTGCTGCACCGCTTTCTTGCGAGTATCGGTAGCAACAGACTGCTTCATGGTCAGCGTCCAGCCGTTCTGTGCGCCCGAGGTCAGATCGTAATCCCCAAACTTGTCGGTGATGATACGGCGCAGGTCGCCCGAAGCCTCAGGCGGAACGCCCTTGATGTCGATGACTTCAGGATGCTGCTGCGGATCCGGCTTGGAGATCTCGCCGAAAGCGACATTTCCGCTCTTGAGCGAGTCCTTCAGTTGCTCCACCGCGCGATCGGTATCGGCATTGATCGCGTCATTGACCTGCACCTGAAGAATCAGGTGCGTGCCGCCCTTAAGATCGAGGCCAAGATGGATGCGCTTCTGCAGCGAGTCCTTCAGACCGGCCGCGGTAAAGCTGCTGGGGATGCCGATGATGCCGAACAGAAACACGATCAGCACCGCGATAATTAAGATTGTTTTGGCGAGGAGATTCTTGTTGTTCATGAGATACAGCAACCCTTAAGACTTGTCGCCCTCGGCAGTCGTCAAGGTGACGATGGAGGAACGCGTGACTTCGACCTTGATGTTATCGGGAGGAACTCGCAGGATAACCGTGTCATCCTTCACCGACAGAATGACGCCGGTGAGACCGCCGCTGGTGACGGCTCGGTCGCCGGATTTGATCTGCGACAACATAGCCTGCCATTTCTTCTGGCGGCGTTGCTGCGGCATGATCAGCAGAACGTAAAAGATTGCGAAGATCCCAAGCATCATCAGGATGGGAGCGGAACCGGCTATTCCACCCTGAGCAAATAAAGCTGTCACTCTTACCATTTTGTCTTTCGCGAAGCTATGCCCTGGCACAGCTCAACTGCTTAAATTTTCCAGGAAACCACTCTGACGCTGCCGGGCTGCTCCAAGCAGACTAAGGCAACGACATCCTCCATCCCTTGCGTCCGGGGCACTTTCCACCCCACCTCGCCAAAAACGGGCGACGCGGGGACCCCCGGCTTTGGGATGTTCGGGGACTTCCAACTGAACACCAGGATCTCAAACCCAGACTGCGCTGCTTCGAGCGTATTGGGTCGTTCGGCCAGACTACGGCTCGAATCTCAGAAGGCTTTTTCCCTGATCTGCTATTTTATCGCGCTTTTCCGGAAACCGGCACTCCCCAAGGCGCAATTCTCGCGCCGCGCAGGTAAGTAGCTTCGCCTGGGAACGCTCAAATCTCCGGAGACTCCGATCCGCGCGCACTCTGCGCAGATTCGGGGACAAGATGCGGTGGCCGGAAGCCGGCTAGAAAACGCGCAAACTCCCTAAGCTGTATAGCTTGCCGTACCTTCCGCATGGTGTCAAGGTAATACGCCAAGTTATGCACGGTGTTCAGTACTTGCGCCAGCAACTCGTTGGACGAATACAAATGACGCAGATAGGCACGCGAATAGCGCGCGCAGACCTTGCAACCACAAGCCGGATCAACGGGCCCTTCATCGGCGGCAAAGGTCGCGTTCTTGATGGTGATGCGCCCCTGCGAGGTGAATAGCAGCCCATGGCGCGCCGCACGAGTTGGGAGTACGCAGTCCATCATGTCCACTCCCTGCGCCACGTAGTGCACGATCTCCTCGGGTGTTCCTACGCCCATCAGGTAGCGCGGCTTGTCCTCGGGCAGGAAGCGGATCGCGTTGTCGACCATCTCGTAAGTCATCGGCCGAGGCTCGCCGACACTCAGGCCACCGATGGCGTATCCGGGAAAATCCAGCTCAACCGTGCGCTGGGCCGATTCGCGGCGCAGGTCAGGAAACATTCCGCCCTGCACAATGCCGAAGAGGGCCTGCGTCTGGCCTTGAAGGGGCGCAGCTTTAGCTGCGCCTTCATCAGATATTTGTAGATTCTCAGCGGACTTTAGTCCGCGGGAGAACCACGGAACGTCCTGCTTGTGTTCCTCGAAATACTTCTTACTGCGCGCAGCCCAGCGCAGCGTCATCTCCATCGAGGCCTGGGTGCGCGCGTACTCCGCCGGATGCTCGGTGCACTCATCGAACGCCATAATGATGTCGGCGCCGAGCCCAATTTGCGCTGCTATGGCGCTCTCCGGACTGAAGAAGTGCGACGAGCCGTCGAGATGCGAGCGGAACATCACGCCCTCTTCAGTGACCTTGCGGAGATCGCTCAGGCTGAATACCTGGAAGCCGCCGGAGTCGGTGAGGATGGGACGATCCCACGCCATGAATTTCTGCACACCACCCAGTTTGCGCACCATCTCCACGCCGGGGCGCAGGTACAGATGGTAGGTGTTGTTCAGCAAAATCTGGACGCCGAGTTCCTCCAGCACGTCCTGCGGGACACCTTTGACTGTGGCAACGGTGCCGACGGGCATAAAGACCGGGGTCTGCACGACACCGTGGGGCGTGAAGAACCGTCCGGCGCGAGCCTTGCCCTCGCGAGCCTCGATTTCAAATCGAAAAGACATGCAAGCCGATTGTAAATGGGGTCTGTCAGAGCTGAGGTATGATCCCTCATAAGCCGCTGGTCGACTGAAATGCCTCGCTGCTTGCACATCGCTGCAACAATCATGGTCTTCGCCACCAGCGGAAGCGTCCTAGCACTTGCGCAAAATGCCCAAGCTGCTGAGAACGCAAAGACCGATATCCGCACCTGGGGTCCAGAGGCGAACGGACTGGCTCTTAGCATCGGGGTGGACAAAACGACGTATGTCGTCGGACAACCCATTCCGCTTCACATTGCATTCCGGAACGCTCATGCAAGCGAGGGCATGACATTGGGCATATGTGAAGAGGTGGCACTCACGGTTCGAAACGAAAAGGGTAAGAAGTTTGATCAGGTTGATGACGACGACCGACCCTGCAGTTATTCTGGACCTCGCGGCGGCCCGCTGGTAAGTCCGGGAGGCATGGTTGCATCAGAGCAAAATCTTATGGATTATCAGCTGCCTCCGGGACGGTACACGGTTGTTGGCGAGTGGGACACCGCTGCTTACCAGGATCGTGACGAACCTCCTCGCGCTACACAGGTGTTCCACGTGCACTCGAATCTCGTGATGATTCGCATTGTTGCGCCCGAGTAACCCTGAGCTTACGTACCCTGTGCTGACCAGCATTGCTGCACCGCCCTGGCATTTTCCCAACGGAGACACAGACAGCAAGGAGAAGAACAGAAAACAAACTCCGTGTCCTCCGTGCCTCAGTGGTGAAATCGCTCTTGCTTCTTGACCCCACTTCCGAATCGGGATACGTTCAGGCAACCGACAACATTCTTGGGGCGAGGACACTTTGGCGTTGCGGTCAATCTTCATCAGTTATCGGCGGAATGACACGGAAGGCGAAGCGGGACGGCTGTTCGACGACCTGGTCTCCGAGTTCGGCGAAAACTCCGTCTTCATGGACGTCGCCGCCATTGAGGCTGGCCGTGATTTCCGCAAGGTCATCGACGAAAGCGTTTCCACTTGTGGCGTACTTCTGGCCATCGTGGGGAAAAACTGGGTCGATGCGAAAGATGAGAACGGAAACCGCCGTCTGGACGACCCCAGCGATTTCGTTCGCCTGGAGACGGCTTCCGCCTTGCGTCGTGATATCCCCGTCATCCCGGTGCTGGTGCGCGGAGCCAAGATGCCGCGCCCGGAAGATCTTCCGGACGACTTGCGTGACCTTGCCTATCGCAACTGCGTCGAACTCACCCATGCCCGTTGGGCTTCCGACCTGCAGCTTCTGATGGAAGCGCTGCGCCGCCAGTTGAAGGTTGAAAAAAGTAGTCCTCTAACGTCGGGCACGCCTGATGTCGCAATCGCCAACCAGCAAACTGCGCAAGCCGGCGAATCGCAGACCAATCTTGCAAGCCAAATGTCGAGTCAGCCGACGGACGGCGGAGATAAGAACCGTTGGCCGCTGATTTTGGGCCTTGCCGTCTGCGTGATCGCCGCAGCGATCGGCGGTTACCTGTTTTTCGGCCGGCAAGTCTCGGTGCCTGATCTCCGAGGCGATACTCTGCAGGTCGCTACATCGAAGGTTCAGGCCTCTCACCTGAAGCTTGGGCAGACGACCGTACGGCAGGATTCGACGGTCGACCCCAACATCGTGCTCAGTCAATTTCCTCCATCGGACGAGCAGGTCAGAACAGGGACGGCGGTTGATCTTGTGGTTTCCGCGCCAATGGCGCAGGTCGAGGTGCCGGCCATTACCGGCCAGTCTCTGGATGCAGCGCTGCATACACTGTCCGATCATCAGCTCTCCGTGGGCGATGTGCAGCGCCAGGCACGTGCCGGTGTAGCTCGCGATATTGTGCTGCAGCAGTTTCCTAAGGCCGGAGAGCAGGTGAAGGTCAATGGCAAGATCGATCTTCTGGTCTCCGACGTTCCCCCGGCGGCGGCAACTCCAGCGGCAGCAGGTGCGGGCAAGACTGCCGACGATAAATGGTCAGCGCAACGGGCTGCGGAGCGAGCTGCCGCTAAGCAGGCAGCCTTGAAAGCGGCGGCGGCAAAGGCCGCTGCTGAGACGCCCCCGACGGGAAACACGCCCGGCGACAAGGCTGCCGCTGACAAAGCTTCTGGGGACAAAACGGCAAAGGTCACGATTCTTAGCGCCTCCTGCACCACCCTCGGTCCCGGAAAGTACCGGCTCAACATGTCAGGTGACGCCGTGGTCGCTCCGCTGGATACCTTTCTCTTCTACACGTGGGCATCCATTGGAGACGCCGGAACGCGCTGGCGTCCGGAATGTAAGGGCTGGAGCACGCCTACCTCTGCTGATGACGCTCTGTGGGCAGTAAGCTGCATTCACCGGTCTAGTGACGCGCCGCAGATTTCCTGGCAAACATCGCGCATCATCAGCAGCCAGACCAACCAACCGCCTACGACTGCCGGCACCACCCTTTTCAAGCCCGGCATGAAGGCCACGTCATCGCTTGAAGTTCAACGTCAGCTGTCAGTAACGCTGACCCGAAGCTTACAAACATCGGCCCGGGTGCGGCATAATTGTTATCAGTGTCGCCGCCGGTACCGATTGCCGGTCCGCGGCTCACCCCGAAATCCCATGGCAGAAAAAACTTATACCGGCGTTACCTTGCACGGCCTGCCCGTGCGTGTTGAATTGAATTTTCCGTTTCATCCTTCCGAAGGCGGCAGCGACTACTATGTGCTGCACGGCATACTTCGCCTGAATGACGGTGGAGATTTGCACGCCGACGTTGCCTTAAACCTGGCGCAGACGGTTCGCGAGGCATTGCCGTCCATCGACGGCGACCTGGCTTTCTGGGTAGCGGTGAATACGACCCGCAAGGCGCTCGATATCAAGCAACTTGAGCTGTTGAAGTCGGGCAAGCGCCAGCCGGTACCGGTCAACAGTCGCTGCTACAGCATGCGCACGCAGCAGTTCACCTTTGCCACGGTGAAGCCGGAAGAGATTGCTGACTTTGTCGCCCGCAAAATCTATTGGGGTAGCGGATCGGCGTCCCCGGCGAGCCTTCCTCTGGCTCGCGGGGGTGAAGGCAGCGAGCGTCAGCCGGTGCTGATTGCCGATCCCTGCGACGCGCAGTACTTGGGCGCGTCCGATGCCGGCATGATGGACAAGCTGCGCGCGGCTGCAAAGGAACTGGCGTCGCGCGGCATGGTCGAGTTGTCAGGAGATTCGGCCCGCGCCACCGATGCATTGCTCAGCCAGGCGGAGACATTCATTGCGGCCAAGAATCACGCGCTGGAAGACCTGCATTTGAAACACGCCTACGAGCGGGCATAGGGCGAAAACGAAGAACCATGAGGGTGCCCCGTTCTAGCCTTCTTTTGGCTAGGGCGGCGCTTTTTGTTTGAACGAAAGTTGAGGTTTTGAAGGGGCGCGCCTTCAGGTGCGCTGTTTCAATGTTGTATGAAAAATCATGCGCCGACTTTAGTCGGCGGAAGCTTGTCGCCCGCTAAAGCGGGCTCTGGTGTCGTTGTTGCCAATCTTAAACGGCGCAGCTGAAGCTGCGCCCCTTCTGCCTCAGCATCAGATGTATCAGGAGTGCAAAAAGCAAACCCCACCCAAAACAAGCTTGGATGGGGCACCCTCTTGATTTCTCTCTTTACGCAGCGGACTTCGCTTGCGAGCTACACCGCGACCGCGGTCCTTCTGGCTTCCATTCCATCCAGCGCGTGCCATAGCGACTGCGCTGTTACTTCAGCGGCATTCAGGGCCGCTTCCGCCTGCTCGGGATGCGCGCTCACTTCCGCGCTCAGCAGCTCGCGCCAAACGTGCGAGTGCTCCACGTCGGCGAACTGATGCAGCTTGAAATACCCGCAGGTCTTCGCATCGGCGCCGTAACGCTGTGCCAGGCCATCGGCTTTTTCTTTCGCAACACGCGGTACCTGCGACTCGTAGGCGTAGAACGCGGCCAGCGCTTCGGCGGTCGCGCCTTCGCGAGCGACTCGCTGAAATCCGGAGATCACGTCCTTTACTTCCGCCAGCGGTTGGCGCTCGCGAACCTCGCGCCGATCGGCGCCCATTCCCTCGGCAAAGTCGAGCCACAGCTCGCTATGCGGACGCCCTTCGATCTCTTCGCCGCAAAGATTGCGCAACACGGCGCGCCGCTGCTCGCCGTCTTCCAGGCGCGAATGCAGCGCGCTCAGGTAAGCGGGAAATGCGGCGACATGATGGTAGTAGTCGGCGGCGTATTCGCGCAGATCTTCGCGGGTCAGCTCACCGGCGGTCCACGCCTTGTAATACGGATGGCAGAGCAAGTCAAAACGGGCGATGCGCTCTTCGAGCGCGTTTAAGAAAGCTTGCGATTCCATGTTTCACCCCACATAAGAATTCGTGTTGAAGGTGAGAACACTATACGAGACGAGCCGAGCTTGCCACAAGCGACGGCTAAGAATCCCGTAGCGCAACCATGGGATCGACTCTCGCCGCTCTCGCCGCAGGAACATAAATCGCCAGCATACCGATACACAACAGCAGAAATCCGGTTGCGAGAAATGTTGGCAGATCGAAGGGTTTCACGCCGAACAGCTGGCTGGTTAACGCTCTGGTCGCCACTAATGCTCCGACAGTTCCACACAGCAAGACCGAACAGGATGAGCTGCAATCCCTGACGGGCGACCATGGCGAGCACGTCGGCGCGGCGCGCGCCCATGGCCATGCGAATCCCGATTTCCTGAGTACGTTGGGCTACGACATAGGAGATGACGCCATAAATGCCGATGCTGGCCAACGACAGGGCCAGGATGGCGAACGTCGTCAACAGAATCATGGACAAACGCCGCTCTGCCAGCGTCGCCGCGATGAGTTCGTTCATGGTCTGCGCCCCAAACACTGCCCGTTCCGCGTTCCCCTGTTGGAGATGCTGGCGGATGGCGGCGAAATCGGTGTGGGCCGTTGGGCTGAGGCGTACGGCGTAGTTCACGCCGCTCGCGGTTTGCGAAATCGCGGTGTCCGACAATTGCATGAATGGACGATAGAGTTCAGCCTGCAACGCTTCATTACTACTCTCGGTATCTACCCCCCACTGCATCGCGTGACGCACGACCCCGACGATTTCCACGTTCTCTTCGTCCGGAGTGACCAGGATCAGGCGCTTCCCGATGGGGTCTTCATGAGGAAAGAATTTGCTTGCGAAAACCTCGTCGATGACCACGACGTGGGGCGAGTGCTCGTTATCCTGCGCAGTCAGAAAACGTCCGCGGACTAACTCTGTGCCCATGGCATGTCGATAGTCGGGGCCGACGACATAGTTGAGCGTCCAGTTCATCTGGTTCTGGCTTGCCGGCTTGGGTTGGCCTGCGATCCAGAAAACCACCTCATCGTCGCCGGACATGGGGAATGCGGCCCACGATACCGCAGACGCCTCGACGCCGGGCATGGCATTCAGTTCCTGGTCCAGACTACGGAAGCTCGCGCGGATGGCGTCGGGACTGGCGTTCATCAGGGATGGCGGGAGCGTGAGGCCGAAGCTGAGAAGGTTGTTAGGCTGGAATCCAGGATCGACACTCCACAGTGCCCCCAGGCTGCGAACCATGAGTCCGGCACTAATCATCAGCACCAGGGCCATGGCCATCTCCAGCACGACGAAGATACGTTGGGCCTTCGAGCGGGACATGCTGGTACCGCGACTTCTGTCCGCCAAAGTCGAATTCACGTTGGGCCGCGACGCTTTGAAGGCGGGGAGCAGCCCGAACAGGATTCCCGCAAGCAGGGAAATGAACAGGGTAAACAGCAATACGCGCGCGTCCAGGCCAATACTTTCGGTGCGGGGCAGCGTATCGGGCAGAACCTTGAGGGCCGCTCTTGTTCCCCAATAGGCCACGGCTACGCCCAGTGCGCCACCCAGCAGTGCGAGCATGGTGCTTTCGGTCAAAAGTTGGCGAAGCAGCCGTCCGCGGCCTGCGCCGAGGGCCGAGCGAATAGCAAACTCGTGATTGCGACTGGTGGAGCGAGCCAGCATAAGGTTGGCAACATTGCCGCATGCGATCAGCAGCACGACGCCGACCGCGCCAAGCAGAATCATCAGCAGTGGACGCACGTCGCCCACAACTGCGTCTTTCAAAGGCACGATGTGCGCGCCGATGCCGTGATCTTTCTGCGGATACGCTTCGGCCAGGTTTTGCGTCACCCGCGCCATGTCAGCACGTGCCTGCTGTAGCGTCACGCCCGGCTTGAGCCGGCCAATGCCATGAAATCCCAATCCTGCGCCGCGATCCATCAGCAGGCTGTTCGACCACTGTCCGATGGGCACATAGACGTCGCTCGGATGCAGCATGTTGAGGTTCAGCGAGAAGCTCGCGGGGACAACTCCGACGACGGTGTAGTCGCGGCCATCGAGGGTGACGCTCTTTCCCACCGCGCTCGGCGACGATCCGAACTTGCGTGCCCACAAGCTCGCGCTGATCAGCGCAACCGGCGTCGCGCCGACTTCGTCCTCGCCGGGCGCAAGCAGACGGCCCAGCTCTGGCCGCACGTTCAACATCGGAAACAGGTCCGACGAAATCAACTCGGCGCGAACCTCCTCAGCGTCGCCCATGCCCGTCAAGCTGTAGCTGGTCGCGCGAGAGATCGCCATCGACTGGAAAGTGCGATTGTCCGCCCGCCAGTCACGAAAGTTCGGAAAAGAGATCGATCCATTCTGGAAATTCGGTTTGCTGGCGCCCAGCGCCACCAACTGCTCGGGATGCGGATACGGCAACGGGCTGAGCAGGACGGCGTTGAAGATGGAAAAGATGGCAGTATTGGCGCCAATGCCCAGGGCCAGAGTCAGCACGGCTACCATCGCGAATAGCGGGCTCTTACGGAGCACGCGAACGCCGTAGCCGATGTCCTGCAGCAGTCCTTCCATGGCAAACTCTCCAGGCTGCGAGGGTGGAGAAACAGGAAAGAGCAGCACGTGCGACGCCATCCACCATTGCCTAGCAAGTGCTTGAAGGAAAACGGAAGAAGTTGAGATCACGCCAGTTCGGCAAGCAGCCCTGTGTCCGCCGATGCACTGAAATGTCCACCGGCGGACGCTGTCTTGGTTCGCTACAATAGAGGGACCGGGCCGCTGCGCCCGTTCGGGGTAACTTGCCTTTGTCTCCATTCACAGAAACCTATGACGTCGTGGTGGTCGGCGCCGGTCATGCCGGTTGCGAGGCCGCGATGGCTGCTGCGCGCATGGGTTTGAAGACCGCCCTGTTCACGCTTAACGTCGATCTCATTGCGCAGATGTCGTGCAATCCCGCAGTCGGCGGCATTGCCAAGGGACATTTGGTACGCGAAGTCGATGCCCTGGGCGGCATCATGGGCGAAGTCACGGACGCGGTCGGCATCCAGTTCCGGCTGTTGAATACATCGCGCGGGCCGGCGGTGTGGTCTCCGCGGGCGCAATGCGACAAGCAGCAATATCGGCATGAAGATGCGTGAGGTATTGGAGTCCGAACCCAATTTGCACATCAAGCAGGCGGAAGTCTCTGACTTAGTGATCAGTGATCAGTGGCCAGTGGCCAGTGAAGGCAATGGCATTGTTCCCGCTGAGGAGGGAGTGCAGTTGGAACTGAGAGCGCCTGCCGACGGTACCTTGGCTGAAGGCAGACCACTAGCCACTGACCACCAGCCACTGGCCACTGCTTCACGCCGCGCCGTCGGCGTCAAACTCCGCGACGGCCGCACTGTCGGTGCGCAGGCCGTCATCATCACCACGGGCACGTTTCTCAACGGCCTCATCCATTGCGGCGAGGAGCAGTATCCCGCCGGACGCAGTGGCGAGCCGCCTGCCGTTCTGCTAGGGGAATCGCTTAAGAAGCTTGGGCTGCGCGGCTGCCGTCTCAAGACAGGGACACCGCCGCGGCTCGACGGCCGCAGCATCGACTGGTCGAAGTTCACGGTGCAGCCAGGCGACGCAGATCCGACTCCGTTCAGCTTTCGCACCAGGCGAGTCGCCCATCACGACAAGCAGGTGCCGTGTTACATCGCCTTCACCACGCCGGAGACGCATCGCATCATCCGCGAGAACGTGCATCGCTCGCCTATGTATAGCGGACAGATCCAGTCGATCGGCCCGCGCTATTGCCCGTCGATTGAAGACAAGATCGTGAAGTTCCCCGACAAGGAAATGCACCAGCTCTTCCTGGAACCCGAGGGGCTGAACACGCACGAGATTTACGTCAACGGCATGAGCACTTCGTTGCCTATCGAGGTGCAACTGGCGATCATCAAGTCGATTCCCGGCCTCGAGAACGCCGAGATGCTGCGTCCGGGATACGCCATCGAATACGACTCCATCGACCCCACGGAACTCGAGCGCACGCTGGAGACCAAGAAGATCGAACGTCTCTTCCTCGCCGGACAGATCAACGGCACCAGCGGCTATGAAGAGGCAGCATGCCAGGGATTGATGGCCGGCATCAACGCCGCGCTGAAGGTGAAGGGCGAGCCACCGCTGATCCTCGACCGCACGGAAGCGTACACGGCGATCCTCATCGACGACCTCATCAGCAAGGGAACCAATGAGCCGTATCGCATGTTTACTTCGCGGGCGGAGTTCCGGCTGCACCTGCGCATCGACAACGCCGATCGCCGGCTTACGCCGCACGGCCGTCGCATCGGGTTGATCAACGACGAAGCCTGGAGTGACTATCTTGCGAAGCAGGAACGCATGCAGGCCATGCGTGAGCTGCTGGAGAAGCCAGTGGCCAGTGGCCAGTGGCTAGTGGCCAGCGAGGGATCCGAGGCTTTGATGGACTTGCTGAACAAAGCAAGGTCCTCAGGGTCGACATTCGCGCAACTGCTGAAGCGCCCTGAAGTGCAGATTGAATCGCTCGTGCCGGTGCTTGTTCGCTTGATGCCATCGTTCTTTGAAAGAGGAGTTAGAGCTCGGGGCCTTGGGGCTAGGGAGGATGGTGTCATCCTGGGCGGAGCGACCGCAGGGAGCGCAGTCGAAGGCCCCCTGGGCCGCGATTCGCAGTCCACGAGTCATTTCGCTGCGGGCGAACCGCAGATCCCTCGACTCGGGCTGAAGCCCTCGCTCGGGACGACAATTTCAGAAAACAAAAAGGTCAATGGCGACGTACAACTGGCCACTGACCACTGGCCACTGACGACCGCCGTGCGCAACGAGTTGAAGGCGGTCGAGACCGAGATCAAGTATGCCGGCTATCTCGATCAGCAAACGAAGTCCATCGAACGGCTGAAGCGTTCTGAGCAGCGCATGATTCCCGACTGGTTCGATTACGGCAAGGTCTCCGGCCTTTCGCGCGAGATGAACGAAAAGCTGACCCGTGTCCGCCCGCAAACCCTGGGCCAAGCCAGCCGTATTCCCGGGCGTTACGCCCGCCGCGGTTTCTTTGATCAACGTCTACATCGAGATCCAGGGACGTCAGCAGACGGCTGCGGCTTCGCAAGCCTGATCGAGTTTGTCCGCTCAGATTCCCGTCGAAAGCTCAGCCTGTCCCCATCAGCGGAAGGCTTACGCTCGCCTTCGCGCCAGATAATTTGGCGGGCTGTGTGAAACTAGGTAGACCTATGGTGAATGCGCTCGATTTCTGGATGTTGGCCGGAGGCTTGTTGCTGGCCATTATCGTCTCCCTGGAAGTAGGACGGCGTATCGGTATCCATCGCCAACGGATCGATCCCGATGGCGCCAACACCGGTCTCGGTGCTCTGGAAGGCGCGGTCTACGGCCTGATGGGCCTGCTGATTGCGTTTACGTTCTCCGGAGCCGCGACCCGTTTTGACGCGCGCCGGGAACTCATCGGGCAGGAGGCGAATACGATTGGCACTGCCTACCTTCGCGTCGACCTGTTGCCGCAAGCGGCGCAGGCGGCGCTGCGTCAGGATTTCCGCGACTACATCGACCTGCGGATCAAGATATTTCGCAGCGTCCGGCTGGATTACAACGCTGCCGTGCAAGATTATGCCCGATCGGTTGACGTGCAGAACAAGATTTGGGCGGAAGCCGTGGCCGCCACTCGCGAGCAGAATTCGCCGGCGGTGACCACGCTCGTGCTGTCGTCCCTAAACGACATGATCGACATCACGACGACGCGCAGCGTAGCTACGCAGATGCATCCGCCGAGCGTTGTCTTTTATGGACTGGGGTTGCTGGTGATTGCGACCTCGTTGCTCGCGGGCTATGGGATGGCCGGCAGCAAGCATCGCAGCTGGATGCACATGACGGTCTACGCCTTGATCATGGCGTCGACGCTGTACGTGATTCTCGACATGGAATATCCGCGTTTCGGACTGATTCGCGTCGATGCTGCCGACCAACTGTTGATCGACGTGCGCAGCAACATGAAGTAAATCCGGAGGTGCGATGACAATCATTCGTCCCTCCGAAGGTGCCGTCATCGTAACCTCGCAGCTATTTACGACCGCCATGTCGGTGTCTATATACTGACCCGATGGCAGCAGGAACCAGGTTTTCGATTCTTCGCTCTCCCGTTTCAATGGTGTTGGTGGGATTCGCGGTCCGACTGATCTATATCGTGATTGCGCACTCGTACCGCATGAACCACGAAGCGTGGTTCAGTTCTGAGATGGCTGGTCTCGGGTATTCTCTGGCCACCGGGCGCGGCTTTGGCTCGCCCTTCGGAGGCGAGACCGGGCCTTCTGCCTGGACCGCCCCCATCTATCCGTGGATTACCTCGCTGGCCTTCCGCATCTTCGGTCCCCTGTCGTACGCCTCCGCATTCGCGATGCTGACGTTCAACAGCATCTTCTGTGCGCTCACCAGTTGGACGATCTATCGCATCGCAAGCAGGGTTTTCGACGAAACGGTTGCCGTCTGGTCAGGGTGGGTTTGGGCGTTGTTTCCCACTGTGATGTTTTGGTCGGTGACCTGGATTTGGGAAACGAGTTTGTCGGCGTTTCTTTTGAGCCTTCTGTTCCTGTTAACGCTGGGGATGGAAGGCGACGACCGCATCTCGTCGTGGTTGGGCTATGGTCTGCTGTGGGGGATCGCCGCCCTCACCAATACGTCCGCACTTGCCTGGCTGCCCTTTGCCGGATGCTGGCTCGCCTATCAACTGCATCATCGGCGCAAACGTTTCCTGGTCCCGGTGGTGGCTAGTGCGGTCATCTTCTGGGCGTCACTGATGCCTTGGCTCGTCCGCGATTACAAAGTGTTCGGCAAACCGATCTTCATTCGCGGGGATCTAGGTGTTGAACTCCGCAGTGGGAACAATGAGCAGGCCGAAGGTGGTTACATCGCAAGCTACAACCCCGACAACAAGGGCGCCATGTACTGGCAATACAAACGGATGGGGGAAGCGGCTTTCGTAGAAGAGCAGGGCGACATCGCAAAGGAATGGATTGCGGCGAATCCCCAGCGATTCGCGGAACTAACGGTTCTCAGAGTCATTTACTTTTGGGCGGGTTTACCGCGAACGGGGTTCGGACAAGAGGCGAGAAACCTTCTCCTCGCGCTGTCTTCGCTCCTTGCGATCGGGGGCTTGCTGCTGGCTCTCAAACGGCGCGCGCATGGAGTGTTTTTGTTCGCGACGCTGATGGTCTTTTATCCCTTGATCTACTACATCACGTTCCCGTCGGCCCGCTACCGGCACGCCATCGAGCCAGAACTGATTGTCCTGGCGGTGTATCTGATCGTGGCAGTTTGCGCGGGCATTCGTTCCCGTCGCCACCCGGCGACGGTGAAGATGATCGATTCATAGTCGAACTTACAGTGCTCCGTTCCGAAAGGAGAGCCCCGTCAGCGTCTGGCGGCAACGGCGACGACGCGGCCGGCGCTCTGCGGAATGGCCACCGCATCATGCCAGGTGAACGGCTCAGTAACCAGTTCGCGCGCCTTGGTCAGCTGCTTTTCGCCGATCAGAAGACAAAGTCTGCCGCCAGGCGCGACCAGTCTGGCGGCCACCGGAAGTACGCGCTCAAACTTTTCAACGGCGCGCAGGGAGACGACGTCAGCAGTCTTGGGCCATTCCTCAGCGCGTCCACAGAACACCTCCGCGGTATCCAGCTTCAGCGTACGTAGGACCTCGCGCAGGAATGTGGCTTTTTTCTGCTGCGATTCGATCAGTGTCACGGAATTCTGAGGTGCCCACAATTTCATGGGAACACCGGGAAACCCCGCGCCCGACCCTACGTCGGCGAGCGTAATCGGCGATTGGTTCAGCAACAGCGTCGCTGCAAATAACGATTCGCCAAAATGCCGGGCGACAATCTGCTCAGCACCGCGCACTGCCGTAAGGTTTATGCGCGCGTTCCATCGCAACAGCAGATCGAGGTAAAGCTTCAGACCATCCACTACTTGGGCGGAAAGCGGATCCTTGCCGGCAAACGGTGTCAGCATTTCGGCGATGCGGGTGCTCTCCACAGCGTTCATTATGAAGCACCCGCCCTGATCTCGGAGGCCTTCCCAGTCAGACCGCCGAGTGAACGGGCGATTTCACTTCAGCATGCATGCCCGGACGATAGTGCCCCGGTTCGGCGCGGAACGAGATGCAGAAACGGTTCCACGCGTTGATGGTGACGACTGCCAAGGTAAGCTTCACCAGTTCTTCTGCCGAGAACTGCTCGCGAGCGCGAGCGAAGACTTCGTCCGGCACATGGGTTTCGCTTACTCGAGTGACCGATTCAGCCCACGCAAAGGCCGCCTGCTCCCGCTCGGTGTAAAGATCAACTTCCTCCCAGACGCTTACCAGGTCGATCCGCAACGCGGTCTCGCCTTCGGCGCGCAGATCCTGGCTATGCATATCGATGCAGTACGCGCATCCATTCATGCGCGAGACGACTAGATACATGAGGTGAAGAAGTCTGGATTCCAGTCCACTATTGCTTACCCTCTGCTGCAGGTCGCGCATGGCTTCGAAAGTGTCTTTCGACGCGGCGAAATGGTTCAGTCTTGCCGGCATAATTCCTCCATAAATTGAGTGTGGCTTACCGGTTCCCAGGCGGCGAATCGGCACTGATTTAGATTGACTTGCAACGAGGAAGGATTGTCGAGAAATTGGTTCCACGAGTATGCATTGGCAGTGAATCGCAGCGTGGTTTGAGTGAAACTTCCGTCAAACCCATTCGGCTTAATCAGGGTTCTCGTGTTTCTGTTTGAACTTGCCGACGCTGACGAAGGCGCGGCTGACGGTTCCGTATCCGATGACTTCTTTGCCATTGTGCGCGCTAACGCGAAACGTATGGAATCTTCCGTTGACCGATTCCAGGACAGCTTCGCATTTGACGGTGACGCCGATTCCAGTAGGGGCGCGGTGATTCACGTTGATCGCGGTGCCAACGCTCACCTCGTCGCCTTCGCAGAAGGGCAGCAGTGCCTCGAAGCCCGCAGCTTCCATCCAGCCAATCATGTAAGGCGTCGACAGCACTGGCGGCAGCTCGGCTTTCCACGCAGTCAACGTATGTTGAAACTCCACGCGCTTTTCATACTCGCCGCGCGTGCCTAAGGGAACGGGTTTGGCCATAGCTTTGAGAGTAATGCTCCAGTTCTTACCCTGTCACCCCAAGCCCGCAAAGGGAACTCGTTCCGATACAGCCGCTTTTAGACAATTTTTCAGTACAAATCGTCCGCCATTAAGACAAAGTCGGTGTACCATAACGCTGTTCAAAAATGCAGGCGCACATCCGCATAAGTTGCGGTTGCCCCGGAGCACACTGGTCAGTTCCGGGCTCCACTGGAAATCTGTCTCCAGAGGGCTGATGCGCCGGCGGCTGGAACACTCCGTCCAGCTCTAGGCCCTTCAGTATTTCGGTTAGTAATTCTTGATCTCAGGGAGACTTGTGTATGCATCGGGTCCTGTTTTCTCTATTGATTGCCGCTTCGTTCTTCGTGATGCCCGCAGGAGCGCAAACTAGCGCGGCGCCCGCGGCTTCGTCTGCCCCCAGCACGGCGCCGGCGCCTACCGGCCGCAAGAAGCGCGTCGCCATATTCGACTTTGATTACGCAACGGTGCAAACCGCCTCGGCGGCAGCGTTTGGCACCAACGTCGATGTGGGCAAAGGTATTTCGGATTTGCTGGTGCGTCACCTGGTGCAGGATGGCACCTACTCGGTGATTGAGCGCAAAGCCATGGACAAGATTCTGGCCGAGCAGAATTTCTCTAACAGCGACCGCGCCGATGCCAACTCGGCGGCCAAGATCGGCAAGTTGCTGGGCGTGGATGCCATCATTGTGGGTAGCATCACCCAGTTCGGCTACGACAACAAGGATACAAAGGTCGGCGGTGGCGGAGGCGGTTGGGGCGGCTTCGGCGTTGGCGGCTTCAGCCACAAGAAGAGCAAGGCCGTGGTTGTGGTCGACGCCCGCCTGGTGAATATCGATACGGCCGAGATCATGGGAGTTGCCGACGGCAAAGGCGAGTCCTCCCGTGAGAGCACTTCGCTGCTCGGCGGCGGCAGCAACTGGCACGGCTTCGGTGGTGGCGCGGTGGACTTCGGCAGCAGCGACTTCCAGCAGACAATTCTCGGCGAGGCCGTCAATTCGGCAGTCACGCAGATGAGTACGGAACTGGTGGCAGATGCCCCCAAACTGGTGGCTCGCACGATCAGTGCAACCGGCATCGTCGCCTCGGTTGACGGCGGCCAAATCGTCCTCAACATCGGCACTAAGGCTGGGTTGAAGGTGGGTGATCAGTTGACCGTGAAGCGCGTCACCCGGGAGATCAAAGACCCCACCACCGGAAAGACGCTTAGAAAGATGACTTCCGACGTGGGCGTGATTCGCCTGACCGACGTGGATGACGTTTCGGCGGTGGGTGCGCCTGTCTCGGGCTCGGGCTTCAAGGTTGGAGACGAGGTCCAGACGATAACGCAGTAGAGCAGCTTCTTCTGGGAAAAGTTAACGGGCGGCCCTATGGCCGTCCGTTCTTTTTTGCCACAGCAATCTCCGTTGAACTATTGATTGCCGCTCGCCGTTCGCGCCTTTTCAAACTCGTCTCCGGATTTCCAGCCGATTAGCATCGACTGGTTTGCCGCCTCCCAGCCCAGCGCAATGCCGAAGCGCGCCATCACGGCATCTCCGCGGAAATCCATTTCGGGGTGATATTCGTCACTCGGCTGATGGTAGTGCTTGGTGACATATTCCTCGGACTGCTGCATTCCCCACTGACGGGTGTGCCCCTTGTAAAGGTCGCCTTCGTCGATGGAGAACGACGGCACGCCGACTCGCGCAAAGCTGAAGTGATCGGAGCGGTAATAGTGGCCGGCATTGGGCTGCGCGTCGGGAACGATCGTTAAGTTGAAGGTGGCGGCCATGCGTTCCACGGCAGGATAGAAGTTGGTTCGCTCCGCACCGGCAACGTTGAGTTCCTCCGGCATGCCTAACGGCGGCACGTCGTCATAGTTGAGCGCGAGCGAAATGTCATTGGCCGGTACGGGAGGATGTTTGCCGAGGTATTCCGAGCCCAGAAGGCCCTGCTCTTCCGCCGTCACGGCAGCGAAATAGATAGACCGCTTGGGAGGCTGCTTCGTGCCCGCGACAGCGCGCGCGATCTCCAGCAGGATGCCGCATCCGGTGGCGTTGTCCTGCGCTCCGTTGTAGATGTTGTCGCCCATCACACCGGGAACGATGCCCAGGTGGTCGTAATGCGCGCTGTAAAACACGGCCTGGTCTTTCAGCTTGGGGTCGGATCCGGGCAGGGTAGCGATAACGTTGTTGGAGTCGAAGCGGCGGACCTTGCTGACGATGCTCGCCTGAACCTTCACCGGAAGCGGCATGGCCTTGAACCCTCGTTTGCCGGCTGATTCGATCATCTGGTCGAGATTCATGCCACACATCTGCGCCAATTGGCGCGCAGACTCCAACTGCATCCATCCTGCCATCTTCAGCTTCTGATCCTTGTTGTCGCGCAGGAACGAGTGTTCTCCCGACCAGGAATTGCGGACGACGTCCCAGCCATAGCTGGCCATTGAGGTTTTGTGGATGAGGATGACGCCGGCAGCGCCCTTTCGCGCCGCCTCTTCGTATTTGTAGGTCCAGCGGCCGTAGTAGGTCAGGGCTTTGCCGGCGAAAAACTTCGGATCGTCCGAGGGCGGCTCGTTGACCAGCATGAGCAGCACCTTGCCCTTGACGTCGACATCCTTGTAGTCGTCCCAGTCGAACTCCGGCGCGTCGATGCCGTAGCCAATCCAGATGAGCCCGGCGTTGATGTCGTCATGGGGGCTGCCGCTCTCGTCGGTAAGTACGAAATCCTTGCGGTACGTCAGCTCCAGCGGGACGCCGCTTTCCGGAACCAGATTGAGCGTGGTGTCATCCTGCGTAGCGATGCCCTCCAGCGGCACCTTCTGCATGTAGGTGCCGTTGTCGCCCGCGGGCTTCAATCCATATAACGCAAACTGCGTCGCGATGTACTCGGCGGCGATGTCGCCACCGCGCTGCCCTGTGCCCCGACCCTCCAGCAGATCGCTGGCGAGAAATTTGACGTGAGCGCGGATTCTCTGCGCGTCGACGGTGGTCATTGCCTGCTGAACCGCGGCCGGAAGTCCTGGCACCGGCTGAACCTTGCCGGCAGCCGCGTTCGGGCGGGTGGAATCGGTGTTCGCGGTCTGAGAAAACAGTAGGGCAGCGGGCAAGATGGCCAGCAGAGCACCGGACGCCAATCGTCGCAAAGTAAGCATCTCCTGTAGCAGTGGGAAAGCTTGAAAAGCTGTATTTTACGCGAAAAGGGGATCACCTAACTCTTCAAGACAGCGCCGACTCTGCGCATTGCCTTGCTCGACAGCTCCGTGCCCTGACATGTCAGCACGAGTGCTTTGACCGGGGACGTTCTACAGCGGCGCCGATGACGTTAGCTGGCTATTGCAGTTTGGCGGGTTGGGTAGTGAATCTAGCTAATTTGCGTTATGGCCATTGCAGCAGTTATCCCCTTCACGCGCCTAGCGTATTTGCGACGGTTGCGGATGCTGGTGAACCGCTGCCGGGTTGGGATATCGCACCCCGCGCAGCCAAACGGAGAAAATCACGCCCCAAATCGCCAGCAAGACCAAAGTAAAGATGCTGGCCTCCGGGCCGAAACCGCCACCAGTGAGCAACGACGAGCCATGAAAGCGAGCCTCCAGCAAGTGGCCGTTGGCCGGGTAACCGCTGTCTGGCACGCCGTAGAAATAAATCTCGCCCCAGGCCCATGCCGAATGAATTCCCAGCGGCATCCAGAGATCGCCGGTCCTGCGCAAAACCAGAACGGTTACCAGGCAATACATGATCGCCGATACCGGTCCCAATCCATGACCGTTGGGATTGAAATAATGCAATCCGCCCATGAGCAAGGATGTGACGATCGCTGCCGGCCAGAACCCGAACCCGGTCGCCAGCGTGAACAGCAGGTATCCGCGATAGAGAAAGTCCTCAAGTAACGCGCCCAGGAATGCTAGAACAGCCCAAGCGGCGGCGTACTTCCATATATCGAAGCCGCGCAACGCAACTGGGCCAAAGTAGAAGACGCCAGCCAGGTGCATCACCAGCAGCAAAACCGTAAATGACGCGAAGCTGAAGCCAGCTCCCTGCCAGAACCGGCGCCCGAACGCTCGCCGCCAGGGCAGCCCATAATCGGCGAACGTGCGGCGTTCGATCCGACTCATGATCCAGGTCGCAATCAGAAGGGGAACGAGGAGGAAGTCAATCGAGAGGACGGCGCCTAACGGGGTCGAGCCATCGGCATGCAAGCGGTGAGTCAGGGCATCGACGCCGCGAGTCGCAGAGTAGCCTAATGGCACAAGGATGGCGACGAAGATGAGTAGTCGCCAGCCTGCGCGCAGACCGTTTGGTCCTTTCAAAATGCCATAGTGCGGCAGCTGCGCGGACATGGCCTCAGAAGCATCACTCATAGTGGCTGGCGTCTAAAACACCGATGGGAAGCGGATCTCCCGGTCAGGTCAAAGAATCTTAGGACTGGGTATGGGGCAAGTCAACGAATGAACTACGGTTTTAACTCTCGATCGTAACCATTGCCGGCGTAACATCGCCAAGTCGCAAGTTACGTCCAGGCGACCCGAGGGAGAGGGCTATTGGCACTCTCCTGGTCCCCCAAACCCTACCCTCGACCATGCGAATCCAGTAGAATCTTAGCTTGCACCCTATTCGTCCTAATGTGTCCTGGGCCGTGCTGTGCTCTACAGCGCCGCGCCGCAATCCGCGGAGACTATGCGTCGACTGAGCCGCCTTCTGCGGTACTTCAAGCCGTATTGGTTTTACCTGACTGCCTCGGTCATCTCGATGGCGCTGGTGGGACTGCTTGATGCCTTCCGCCTTCTGCTCATTGGCCCCATTCTCGATCAGGTACTGAATCCTTCGTCGCAGACGCGAGCCCTTCCCTTACTACCGGTGCCGCTTTTCGGACACCACCTGGATTTGCGCTCGTTTGCTCCCGAACACCTGCACAACGTCTGGTCGGTCGTAACATTTGCCCTCATCATTTCGACGGTCCTGAAGGGCCTGTTCGACTACCTCGGCACCTATCTGGCGAACTATGCCGGCTTCGGCATGGTCACCGATATGCGCAACGAGCTCCATAGCGCCACGCTTAAGCGTTCGGTTGGATTCTTCCAGCAATATTCGACTGGCAGTTTGTTGTCAGCCATCGTGAACGACGTCGAACGCGTGCAGTTCGCGATGTCCAGCGTGCTGGCCGAGTTTTTGCAGCAGTTCTTCACCTTCATCTTCATTGGCGTAGCCGTATTCGGATTAGGCAGGCATTTGAGCTGGGTGTTGCTGATTTTCGTCCCGTTCATCATTGCCTCTGCTCGCCGAGTAGGCGCGCGGGTGCGAAGGACTACTCGCAAGGGTCAGGACAAGCTCGCCGAAATCAATAACCTGCTGCACGAAACGATCACCGGTATCCGCATCGTGAAGGCTTTCTGCATGGAGCCTTGGGAGATGCGGCGCTTTCGCGAGGCGGCGCGGCGCCTCTTTAAGGCCAATCTGCGTTCGGCGGCCGCATTCGCCTTGAACTCGCCCATCATGGACGCCTTTGGTGCCGTCGCAATCGCGCTGCTCATCCTGCTCGGCCGCGACAGCATCAAGCATGGCTACATGAGCGAAGGCTTCTTTATCGCGTTTATCATCGCGGTCTTCAAGCTGTACGAGCCGGTGCGTAAGTTTGGACAGTTTAATAACAACTTCCAGCAGGCACTTGGCGCCTCAGAGCAGATCTTCAACTTCCTTGACGCGCAGGATGAAGTCCGCGAAAAATCGGAAGCCGTAACGCTCGCGCCGTTCCATCGAGGCATTCGCTTCGAGCACGTTTATTTCGGCTATGGGCAAGGCGATGACGAGCGCGAGGTGCTGCACGACATCGACCTGGATGTGAAACCAGGCGAAGTGATCGCCATCGTCGGCTCCAGCGGTTCCGGCAAGACCACGCTGGTGCACCTGCTGCCGCGGTTCTTCGACGTGACCCGGGGGCGCCTGATCATCGATGGCCACGATGTCCGCGATTTGACTGTGCCATCGTTGCGTTCGCAGATCGCCATCGTGACCCAGGACACGATCCTGTTCAACGATACCGTGCGCAACAACATCGCCTACGGCCACCCGGAGATCCCCCCGCGAGCGGTGGAAGAGGCCGCACGCGCAGCATTGGCGCACGATTTCATCATGGCGCTGCCCAACGGGTACGATTCCGTCGTCGGCGAGCGCGGACTGCGTTTAAGCGGCGGCGAACGTCAGCGGCTGTCGATTGCCCGTGCCATTCTGAAGAATGCCCCCATTTTGATTCTGGACGAGGCGACTTCCGCGCTCGATACTGAGAGCGAGGCACTTGTGCAATCGGCCTTGCAGAACCTGATGGCCGGCAGGACTGTCTTCGTTATTGCCCACCGCCTCTCGACCGTGCGCCGCGCCGACCGGATTCTGGTGCTGGAAAACGGCATCATCACGGATGAAGGCTCGCACGAGGGCTTGCTGGCACATACAGGCACCTATCGCCGGTTGTATGATTTGCAGTTCGAAGACATCGAGACAGCTTCCGGGACGGAGTAGGTTCCTCATGAATATCCGATCCATGACCGGGTACGCGCAGGTGAAGGCCCACGTGAGCGACGAGCTCACGCTGACGCTTAGCCTGAAGTCGGTGAACCACCGGTTTCTGGATCTCCACCTACGCATGCCGTCGGAACTGGATCCGCTGGAGATGAAAGTCCGCCGGGTCCTGAAGGAGCGGCTTCATCGCGGTCATCTGGAAGTCACGCTGGGTGTCGAGCGCACCGGCGGCGCCGGGTTCGCGGTCAATCGTGATCTGGTTGGCGGTTATCTGCGAACCTTCCGCGAAGTCGCTGAGGAGTTCGGGGTGAGTGCCGAACCCGACCTGAACGCCATCCTGAAAATGCCGGGCGCACTCAATGCTGCCCAGGATGGCGATGCCACCGCCGCGCTTGAGCAGCAGCTAACTTCCGTGCTGGAGCAATGCATCGAGCGGCTTAACCTGATGCGTGAGGAGGAAGGCCGGGGCGCTGTCAAGGAATTGCGCACGCGCATGGAGCATCTTGCTTCCGCCACGTCTGAGGTCGACCAGCTTCGCGGCCGGGTGCTGAAGTCTTATCAGGAAAAACTTCACGCCCGTATGCAAGAGCTTCTGGGTACGCAGATGGACCAGGACCGCATACTCCAGGAAGCCGCCATGCTGGCCGAGCGTAGCGACATTCAAGAAGAGCTGGTACGCATGAAGAACCACATCCAGCACTTTCTATCGCTTCTCGACGGCGGGGGCGAAGTCGGCAAGAAGCTGGACTTCCTGCTGCAGGAGATGAACCGCGAAGCCAACACGCTGATGTCGAAGACCACGGGCGTTGCGGGCGACGCGCTGCGCGTAACCGCGCTGGGGCTGTCCATGAAATCGGAGATCGAAAAGGCCCGCGAACAGGTGCAGAACCTCGAATGAGCGGAATCATCTTCATCATCTCGGCGCCCTCCGGCTCGGGCAAATCGACGCTGACCAATGAACTGCGCCGAATCGTCTCGAACCTGGAGTTTTCCATAAGCTACACCACGCGTCCTCCGCGGGGCAGCGAGCAGTCGGGGCGCGAATATTTCTTCATCAGCCGCGAAGAATTCGAGAGGATGATCCGCGAAGATGAGTTCCTGGAGTGGGCGGAGGTCTTCGGCAACTACTACGGAACAGCCAGGCGCTTCCTGCGCGAAGCTGCGGCCCGCGGCCACGATCTGCTGCTCGATATCGACGTGCAAGGCGCGGCGCAGGTAAAGCAAAAGGCTCCTGAGGCGATTTCGCTTTTCGTGCTACCACCTTCCCGCGAGGAACTGGAACGCCGGCTGCGGCGGCGAGCCCAAGCGGACGATGATTTGCAGAAGCAGTTGATGGGAAAGGGCGCCTGGCTTTTCAACACCGAGGAGATTATCCAGCGGCGACTGACGACGGCTTCTCACGAGATTGAGAATTTCGGCCAGTACGACTATATTCTGGTCAATGACCGGCTCGAGGAATCGATCGATACCCTCAAGTCGATTGTGGAAGCCGAGCGGCTCAAACGCTCCCACGCTGCTCTGACTCCTAAAGACCAACAGGTGCTGGTGGTTGCCGATCGTGCTCTGCGGCAGAACATGATGCATCAGGTGGAGTCGATCCTGGCAACGTTCGATCTTTCCCGATTTCCCACCGTCACGGAGTGACCAATGAAACTGGTTGAAGGTTTCGATAGCAATTACCGGTATGTCCTGGTGGCCGCGCGTCGCGCCCGCCAGATTCAGAATGGAGCTCGCCCCGGTGTAGAGCCGCACTCACGCAAACCCTGCCGCATCGCAGAAGAAGAGTTGCAGGCGGGCAAAGTGAAATGGGAGATTCCCCCGGCCGGCACAGCCCTGGAGCCATTGAGCGAGCCGCAGCATGAACGCGTGGGCGGCGAGGCCGACGACTAACCTCCGCGCCCGGTGCGCCACTGTTACCGAGGTCCGCACCGGGCCGTCCTACAACTCAATCAATAGACGTTCACGGTCTGGTCTGTCTTGTACAGCGCGCCGGTGGTGTCCCACGCCTGCACAGAGAGTAAATGTGTGCCCGCAGCCGCCGTCACGTTGGCGCGGATAGTCGGTCCAGTCGAAGTCGCCACCACCACGTTATCCAGGTAAACCTTCATCGCGGTAATTTGCTGGGTGTTGTCTTCAACGTCCGCCGCGACGGTGAAAGGCGAATTCGTATCTTCATCGTTCGTCGGCTGCTGGATCACAACGCCCGGATTGCAGCCGTTTCTGCCGCATTGGTAGACGTGATACATCTTGAAGTTGGAAGCGGCATTATAAAGAGGCTGGGAGCCTCTGTAGGCTCTCACCGTAAACATCTGCCATTGGGTGTAGTTGCTGCCGCCCGTGATCGCATCAATCACGTTGCCGTTCTGGACGTCGATGAGGGTGCCGTTCAACCACGCATTCATGGAGGTCACGTTCGAACTTCCCCACGCCACCAGCTGCACACCGCTATCCGGTTGATAGGAGTTATTGGGCGGAGAGCAGAAATTGATGCCTGACGCCGGATGGCTGCAAGGATAGGTGCCGTCGATCACCTTGACGGTGGCCGACGTCTGGAAAAGATTGCCAGCCGAGTCCCAGGCATTCAATACCAGATGGTAGGGCTGGTTGTAGATGTCGTTTACGTCGCTAAACGTCAGAGCGCCGGTGTTGTTCACCTGGTCGATCTTTTGATTATCCGAGTACAGGATCATCTGCACGATGGGCAGTCCGTTACGGCCGGTCGCGGCAGCTTCAATGTTCATCGGATAAACGACCGTAGAGTTACTGCTGGGAAAACAGATGACGGCTCCGGGATTGGTCGGGGCGGGGCAATCGGCAAAAGCTGGCAGAGAAGCTGTTGCGATGAGCGCGGCAGCAAGTGTGAGCAGGGCAGTTCGTTTCATACTCTAACTCCTGAATCTAACTCCTGATTTTCCCAGGGGAACGACTACGGGAAGCACAGCAGCAATAAGCAACGAAGCTTCCATTCCAGAGTGGAAGCTGCTGAGAGAAGTTGCCGCATAATGGGTCCCGGTTGTTGCTAAATGTGCTGCGGGTTGGCAGTCGAATGCCGATAATGGGGAGTACGGCGACCGACCGTTGCGTTCAATGTTTGAACTTGGAACGAATGCTGGACATCTGACTTCAAGTTCCCGACCGAGTTGTTCTACTCTCGATGGAGCTATACTGAACACAAAATGAAGATCGCCTTAGGTGTTTCCGGCGGCATCGCCGCCTACAAAGCCGCTGAAATCGTCCGCCTGCTCCAGGATCGCGGAGCGCGCGTGCAGGTCGTCATGACCGCCGCGTCGCAGGAGTTTATCCGCCCTCTCACCTTCGCCGCACTTTCCGGCGAGAAGGTCATCACCAGCATGTTCGGCTCTTCCGCCGAGGAGCCCAACCTTGACTCCGCCGTCGAGCACATCGCCGTCGCACAATCCATCGACTGCCTCCTGGTCGCACCTGCAACAGCGGATGTGATTGCCAAGTTCGCGCAAGGCATCTCCAACGACTTTCTCAGTACTCTTTATCTCGCGACTACCGCACCGGTCATCCTTGCGCCGGCGATGAACGTGAATATGTGGGAGCATCCGGCGACGAAGGCGAACCTGGAGATCTTGCGCGCGCGAGGCGTGCATATCGTCGAGCCCGGCAGCGGTTATCTCGCTTGCGGAATGGTGGGCGCAGGACGCCTGGCAGAACCGGAGCAGATTGTCGCTGCCACTTTGGAGCGGCTAGGCGTCACGCAGGACTTGGCGGGCGAGACAGTGCTGGTCACCGCCGGACCGACGCATGAGCCAATCGATCCTGTGCGCTATCTAGGCAACCGCTCCAGCGGAAAAATGGGATACGCTCTCGCCGAAGCGGCGTTGCGTCGGGGTGCGAAGGTCATCCTGGTGAGCGGACCCACGGCGTTGCAGCCTCCGAACGCAGCTGAGACGCTCTTCGTGGAAACCGCACAGCAGATGCGAACTGCCGTCCTCGATCGCTGGGAGCAGGCCGACATCATCATCATGGCCGCCGCCGTGGCCGACTATCACGTCAAGAACGTATCGCAGCAGAAGATCAAACGAAACGGAGCAATCGAGCTGGAACTGGAGCCGAACGCCGACATTCTTGCCGATCTTGGGAATCTGCGCCAGGCGGCAGGGAAGACCAAGCCGATGCTGATCGGGTTCGCCGCCGAGACTGGCAATCTTCTGGAGAACGCACGTGCCAAGCTGACCAAGAAAGGCGTCGACGCCATCGTGCTCAACGATGTGAGCCGCGCGGAAATCGGCTTCAACTCCGACCGCAACCAGGTCACCATCGTGACCGCTAGCGACACGATCCCCATGGCCGAAGCCAGCAAACTCGATGTCGCTACGAAAATTTTCGAGACGGTGTTGCGTCTGCGGCGAGAGAAGACAAGTACCGTGAGAACCATCTCCGGGAACGTTTGATTCGGTATAACAGCCGAGACGAAACATCGGAACCGATGCAGGAAGGACTTGAGTCCCGCGCAGCGAGACGGAAGATGATAGCCCCGCCCTTCAGGGCGGGGTAAGCGTTTATAGGCGCATCGAGTCCCGTTGGGACGGCAGCAGCCGCTCGTTGGTAGACTACGAACATCGCCATGGCTCTCGACCGCAACACTCTTCGCGAACGCCTCCAGTTTTACCGTGAACTTGGTGTCGGTCCGCTGTACCGTCGCGAAGTGTCTGGTGCTGTCCTGCCCGAAGTTGTCGATGTGGTCAGCGAAGAACTCGCCTGTGAAATCAACCAAGACCTCCAAACCTGCCGATCGCGACTCGCAGTTGCGCGTGATCCTCGACGATATCGGCCCTAACTGCCAACGCTGCAAGCTGGCCAAGCAGGGTCGCAAGCAGATTGTCTTCGGCACCGGAGATCCTCACGCCGAGCTGATGTTCATTGGCGAAGGTCCGGGCGCGGACGAAGATGCGCAAGGCCTGCCTTTCGTAGGCCGCGCCGGACAGCTCCTGAACAATATGATCGGAGCGATGGGCTTGAAGCGCGAACAGGTCTACATTGCCAACATCGTGAAGTGTCGTCCGCCGGGTAATCGCACGCCGGAGCGCGATGAGTGCGACACCTGTTCGCCCTTCCTGATGCGGCAGATCAATGTCGTCCGGCCGAAGGTTATCGTGGCGCTGGGAGCGACGGCCGCGAAAAACCTGCTTGGCATGAACGACTCGATGGCGTCGATGCGTGGCAAGTTTTATGACTTCTCACCTCCGTCCGAAGGGGGCGAACAATTCGAGTGCAAACTGGCGGTGACCTACCATCCCGCATTCCTGCTGCGTGATCCGCGCCAGAAGAAAGAAACGTGGAAGGACCTGCAGATGGTGATGCGTCACCTCGGCCTGCCCATGCCGCAGCGCACGCTCGACGCCCGAGGGTAGTTAGACGGCAATGCCGCAATTCTGCGATGTGGCCGTGCCTGTTCCCGCTCGACGCCACCTTTACTTACCGCATTCCCGAAGATTCGCCTCAGCCGGTTGTCGGCGGCCGCGTCATCGTGCCCTTCCGTGAGCAGCGCTTGTCCGGCATCGTGACCGAGCTGCACGACCGTAAACCTGACTTCGCCGTCAAGCGGCTGAGTCAGATTCTCGACACGACTCCGGCGCTCACGCCGGATTTGATGCAGTTGGGCCGCTGGATTGCGCAGTACTACATTGCGCCCATCGGAGAGGTCCTCCGCACCATGCTGCCGTTGTCGGCGGAGTTCCGTCGGGTCATCGGCTATCGCATCACAGACAAGGGAATCGACGCCCTGCATGCTGCTTCGACCGTTGGCTCGTCCCTGCGCTCGCGGAAAGAGCCCGAGCACCAGATGCTTGAATACGCCGTGCTGAACCGGCTTTCCGACGGCGAAGTAATTCGCGAAGCAACGCTGCGCTCGGCTTCGGGAGCATCACGCTCTGTCTTGCAAACCCTCGTACGCAAGAAGTGGATTGCCCGTGAGGACTTGAGCGATGTCCGCGACGCCAGCCGCACCATCCAGATCGCAACATTGAAAGAGGTCGAGGGCAAGCTGAACGCAAACCAGCAGACAATCATTGAATATCTGCGGGTGCAGGAAGGCCAGAAAGCAGGGGTAGAAGCCCTACGCGAGCTGCCCGTCCCGCGAACCACTCTCCAAACGCTGGTGAAACGCGGCATTGTCGAACTCAGCGAAGAAGCTGCCGGCTTCCGGATGTCCGGGATGAAGCCGCGCAAGCTGGAGTTCCTCTTCACGCCCGCACAGAAGGCCGCTCTGGACGAGATCAATCGAGCGGTCGATGAGCACAAATTTCTGCCCATGCTGCTGCACGGCGTCACTGGCTCCGGCAAGACTGCCGTGTACTCTCTCAGCCATGCAGGCGATGCTTGCGAAGGGACGGTCGGCCATCCTGCTGGTTCCGGAGATTGGGTTGACGCCGGCCATGGCCGCTGATCTGCACCAGATCTTTGGCGATGAAGTAGCAATTCTGCATTCCGGGATTAAGTGATGACGAGCGCGCTGAGCAGTGGAAGCGGCTCCGTAATGGGGAGTCTCACATTGTGGTAGGCACGCGCTCGGCCATCTTTGCGCCGCTTCGCGACCTATCCCTCATTGTGGTAGACGAAGAGCACGACCACTCCTACAAGCAGGAAGAGATGCCGCGCTACCATGCGCGCGATGTTGCTGTGATGCGCGCCAAGATGTGCGATGCGGCAGTGGTGCTGGGCTCCGCAACGCCTTCGCTGGAGACTTACTACAACGCGCAGCAAGGAAAGTATCGCCTGCTGGAATTGCCGGAGCGCATCGAAAAGCGGCCGCTGCCGGAGGTGGAAATTCTCGACATGCGCGATGAGTTCCAGCGCACCAAGAAAGATGAAGCGCTTTCGCGCAAGCTAGTGGAAGAAATAGGCGAGCGGCTGGAACGGCATGAGCAGGTGATGGTGTTACTGAACCGGCGCGGTTACTCCGCATTTGTGCTCTGCCGCGAGTGCGGTGAAACGATTCAGTGCAAGAACTGCGCCATCGCGATGACCTATCACAAGCGCGAGCACCGGCTAGTCTGCCACTATTGCGGCTACATGCGGCCGGCGCCCAAGACCTGCCCCAAATGCGGCAGCGAGTTCGTGCAATATCTGGGCACCGGCTCGGAGAAGCTGGAGCACATCCTGCATGGGCTGTTTCCGCAGGCGCGTATCTCGCGTCTGGATCGCGACACCGTGCGCGGACGCGACGACTTCGAGCGCATGCTGACGGCGCTGCAAGCGGGCGAGATCGATCTGCTGGTCGGCACCCAGATGATTGCCAAGGGTCACGACGTGGCGAAGGTCACGCTGGTGGGCGTAGTTGGATCGGACGCGGCGCTCAGCTTTCCCGACTTCCGGGCGGCGGAGCGAACGTTCCAGCTGCTGACGCAAGTGGCGGGCCGGGCTGGCCGAGGTAATACGCCGGGCAAAGTTGTGCTCCAGACCTTCTTTCCGGATCACTATGCCATCCAGTTTGCTGCGGCGCACGATTATCGAGGGTTCTACGAAAAAGAGATCCGCTTCCGCAGCTGGATGCACTACCCGCCATTTAATGCGGTGAGCAACGTGCTGGTGCGGAGCCAGAAACTTGATGAGGCCCTGACGTGGTCGGGGATTCTGGGCAAGTGGTTCGAAAGCACAAGGCTGGACGGGGTACGCGTCATGGGCCCGGCTGCGGCAGCCATTGTGCGCCTGAAGACCGAGTATCGTTACCACTTCCTGATGAAGTCGGCCAGCCGCGAGCGGATGAACCATGTTCTGCGCGCGATGCTGGATCACGCGGCAGAACAGAAAATCCCTCGCAACAATGTAGTGGTCGATGTCGACGCGTTGTCGTTGATTTGAAGCGGCCGTTAGCACTTGGCAATTGGCACTTGGTCAAAATCGTCGAGAAGGTCCCTTTCCGCTGCGGATAGATCAATACGCGATTTGATAAAAGCGCCAAATGCCAATTGCCTTGTTTATCCCTTCCATGCCCCCAGGGCCCGGCGCACCAGCACCAGTTGCCCAAGGTGATAAGCATTGTGATCGGCGATCAGGAGGGCTTCGCGCAGCAGCGTTTGCCCTGACCCTCCAGGCAGCGGCGCCAACAGATCGTTCTGCTTATCGGTAATCAGAGCGCGCATATCTTCCAGATGCGAGCCGATCGATTCGATGCTGTTGTCCCAGGCATCGTCACTAGATGGCTCTGGTTTCTTCGGCCAGTAGCCGTCCGGCCAGGCGGGCGACTTGTGTCGCGGATTCCGGCAAAACTCCACGATGTCCCACAACGCGATACGCATGTGGTCCAAAAGCTGCCACGCCGAATGAGGAAAGCCAGGGGGAACTTTACCTCTTAACTCTTCAGGAAAATCGGCCACGGCCGCGGCCAAATCAGGGTGAGCTTCTCCCCAGTCGATGGCTTTTGCGATTTGCTGGCGGAATTGTTTATCGCTGTCCATAAGGCCTCGCAAGTAGCTTGTGATTAGTCACGTATGAGATGTTATCGGCGGCAATCCGGATGTAAGTTTTGCAGCGAAGCTCACACGGCTAAACGAAGAATTTGTTCAAGGCCGAGAAATTTCGTGAAAGAGATTAGAGGCAGGCGGAGTTAGCTTCTGCCGTTGCGTCGCCGGCGGTGCAGAACGCTGGTGGCGTCGGGATTGACCAGAACGGTGAAGCCGTTTCGAAATCGATTGGGATCGTTATCAATAAGAATCGCGCGCTCGTTGCCAATGCAGCCACCGAGAACACGACCCAGACTCAGCAGGGAGCGACTGCCGCATACTTCGCAGCTGTCTCCTCCACTATTGCTGATGATCTCGCAGTCTGCACAGAGAACAGCTTCCAGCAGAGGAACGGAGCTGAGGACGGGCTCCCATCGGTCACCGTTGTCCATAAGGCACTCTGCAACTAGGCTAGCGAGGTTTGGGCAGTCGGGAAAGTGCCAGTTTGTGCAGGAAGCAGGAGAGTAACGAGCGGAGCTACCGCAGCGCCGCATTGATTACGTGGAAGTTACAAGTTGCAAATTACGAAACGTCGGTGGTCGATGACGATGGGAGCAGATTGTGATTCAGCGCAAACAGCGCCAACTCCAAACGGTTGCCTACTCCGATCTTGTTGAAGATGTTCGTCAGATGGCGTTTGACCGTCTCTTCACTGATGCCGAAGGTTTCAGCGATGTGCTTGTTGGTCGAGCCTTCGGTGATCAGCGTGACCACCTCCAATTCGCGCGCCGTGAGGCCGAACGTCTTGCGTGGGGGCGGAGCGGTTTGCGCCGTCAGATCGCGCAGGACCTGCACCAGATTCTGCACTGGCCGTCCTTCCAGCCAGTACTGCCCTTGCATAACCGCACGAATACAAGCTGAGAGATGCGCCATGGCTGCGTCTTTCAGGACTACGCCGCGTGCGCCCAACTGCAGGGCTTCCAGGATCTGCCGCTTGTCAACCTGTCCGGTAAGAACGATGGTTCGCGTATCGCCGTTGTCGCCGGTCATCTCGCGCAGGGCCTCAAGACCCGGCATCTTCGGCATCGCGAGATCGAGCAGCAGCACGTCGGGCCGCAGCGTGCGCACCATGTGCAGCGCCTCAACGCCGTCCTTGGCTTCCGCAATGATCTTGATGTGAGCATCGGCCTGCAGCATGTTACGCAAGCCAATCCTCACTACCGGATGGTCGTCAGCGATCAGAACGCGAATTTGAGTGCTCGCCATCTTGTTTCCTCACTGTCGAGGGATGGTCTTCTTAGACTTCTATGCCGCAGATCCCTCGGCCGGGAGCACCGCAGGACCAACAATCTTCGCCAATTCGATTTCAACTTCCTTCAAAGCTACTGCGGTATCTCGCAGGGCAGATGCTGCTTCCGCCAGGTTGTTATCTCGCCCCATCCGTTCCAGCACCGCACAAGCTTGTGAAAGGTCCTGCGCGCCCAACATCATACTGCTGCCCTTCAGATAGTGGGCACGCTCGCGAAGCTTGACAGGATCACTCTGATCGATTGCCTCTTGCAGGTGTGTAAGCGTCGATCGTGCCTCAATCACATAGTCGCGGCACAGCTCCGCCAGCACAGCCGGTTGAGACGCCGTCGCCTGCTGCAGTCGCTCAAAGACGGCACTGTTCAGCACTTGATCGTTCACAAGATATGAAGTCGCTACCCCAAATTGCCTTACGGTATGACCAATTGGTACTGCAAGCAGCACATTCGCGTCAAGCAGGAACCGCAGGCGGCGCAATGCGGTCCAGCGGCAGGTTTTCCTCGCGCCCGGTCGACTGTCAGAACCTGGAGAAGTCCGGCTTTCGCTTTTCCAGAAACGCGCTGAGTGCTTCGCGCGTTTCTGGCGATTCCAAGCGTTCGGAAATGACCTCCACTTCTTCGCGAAGGGCTCGATCCACTTCAGCTTGATACGAGCGCTTCATCAGTTCCTTACAGGCGCGCAAGGCCGCCGCAGGTTTAGCCGCCAGCTCCTGGGCCGCAGTGGTGGCCGTGCGGAGAAGCTCATCTCGAGACGCCAGCGCATTCACCAAACCCATTTCGAATGCGCGCTGCGCGCTCAGCGGAGCGCCCAGCATAAACAATTCTGACGCTCGCTGCCGTCCAACCAGCAGCGGTAACAGGACCGTGGACGCCGCTTCGGGCACGATACCTAGATTGACGAAAGGCATCATCAAGTTCGTTTCCGTCGCCGCATAGACCAGATCGCAATGCAGCAGGATGGTTGTACCCACACCCACGACCAGTCCGTGAACGGCGGCAACCACTGGCTTTCGCGCATGGGCGACCGCATGAATGAACCGCACCGCCGGAGGCATGGCCTGGCCTTTCCATGGTTTCTGCATAAAGTCCTGCAAATCGTTACCGGCGGTGAAGGCATCGCCTTTGCCATACAGCAGCAGGACGCGGACGGCCGGATCGGCCTCCGCCTGCTCTATCGCCTCGGCCAAGGCGGTATACATATCGGCGGTTAAAGCATTCTTCTTCTCCGGCCGGTTGATGGCGATGCGCTGCACCGCGCCATCCCGTTCCACTTCAATCTGGCTCATGGTTCGTCCCCTTGTCGATTTCCAAACATCCTCGAATCGTCAATCGCAGTGAGCGCTTAACGAGGAGGACTCATGCGGTGTGAAATGCAATTTTACAGTCCGGCGCGGAGGCAATTTGCAACACGTCCCGCACCCCATACAATGGTTGTTGAATCCAATTGTCGAGCGCTCGGCTCGGAATTGATACAGCCGATCGTAAGGAGATGGTCATGTCCGCCAAAATTCCCGACAGCCATAAGGACCTGTTCCACAAGAAAGCCTTCGGCAGCTTTACCACGCTGATGTCCGATGGCAGCCCGCAAACCACGCCGGTGTGGGTCGATTTTGTCGACGGCAAGGTACTGGTGAACTCCGCCGTGGGCCGGCAGAAGGACAAGAATGTCCGCCGTGATCCGCGCGTAGCGATAACGCTCATTGATCCTGACAACCCCTATCGTTATCTGGAAGTGCGCGGCCGTATCAGCGAGATCACGCATGAAGGCGCTGATCAGTTGATCGACAAACTCTCGAAGAAGTATCTCGACAAGGACAAGTATCCATTCGCGGAGCCGGGCGAGCGACGGGTGATCTACAAGATCGATCCCGAGAAGGTCAGCCCGCACGGCTGAGAGGTAGCTTTCTTCCGGAAGGGCATTGTCCTCGGCCTGCCGGAACCCTTGTGGTGTGCGCTGCCGAGCGCGAATAAGGACACAAGTGAGCTGGTATATCAGGGCGCGCCGTTTCGTGAGAACGCGCGAAAGGCGCGCATTTCCGGCCTGATTTGCCCCTCAGGGACGACGGCGATAAATTGACCGCAACCAATCGCCGAAAATAGAATCAATAACTTAGAACGCCTGTGGGGAAATGTGCCTCTCTACGAATATCAATGTAAAAAGTGCCATAGCCTGACCGAACGGATCCAGAAATTCTCGGACCCGCCCATGACTGTCTGTCCACATTGTGGAGGCGAGGTGGAGCAGTTGATTTCGGCGCCGGCGGTACAGTTTAAGGGCTCGGGATGGTATGCCACCGACTACGCAAAAAAATCCTCGTCGAAGGAGACTTCGGCGAGTGGTAACGGGTCGGCGTCGGCCTCCTCGTCGGAGAGCAAGACAGACACTTCGAACAGCAGCGGTTCCTCCACGTCCCAAAAGAGTGGCGCGAGTTCCGACAAGCCTGCCGGAAAGAAGTAAGGGCACACCTCCCCACGTGTTCTACATCACGGATGGATGTGATTGCAGTCGCCTAGAGCTGTGCTGGCGGTGGGTTTCGGAGCATCCAAGCTTTAGAATAGACTTCAATTCGAACGATCGTTCGCATTAGTGTTTTGTATTTCATACGTTTATTGATAGGAGGTACCGGTCATGTCGAAGGATGCTTTGACGTTAACCGACCAGCGTAACGGCAAGACCTACGAGTCGCCCATCGAGAATGGCGCCGTACGGGCCATGGATCTGAGAAAGATCAAGACCAACCCGGACGACTTCGGGTTGATGACCTACGATCCCGCATTTATGAATACGGCTGCCTGCAAAAGCAGCATTACCTATATTGACGGTGACAAAGGCATCCTTCGCTACCGCGGCTATGACATCGAGGTCTTAGCCGAGCACTGCAATTATCTTCAGGTCGCGTATCTGCTGCTCTACGGCGAACTGCCGAATGCCCAGCAGGACAAGGACTGGATCTGGGAGATTACGCATCACACGATGCTGCACGAAACCACCAAGCATTTCATCGATGGTTTCCGCTACGATGCCCACCCCATGGGCATTCTAGTAAGCACGCTGGCCGCTCTCTCTACGGTTTATCCCGAAGCCAAGAACATTCACGATCCCGTCAACCGGCAAAAGCAAATCGTCCGCCTGGTGGCGAAGATGGCGACCCTGGCTGCGTATTCCTACCGGCATCGGCGCGGGCATCCGTATGTTTATCCCGACAACGACCTCAGCTACACCGAAAACTTTATGGCCATGCTGTGGAAGATGACGGAGCCGAAGTACATGGCGAGCCCGGTTATCTCGCGGGCGTTGGATGTGCTCTTCATTCTGCATGCCGACCACGAACAGAATTGCAGTTCGACCACGATGCGGGTGATCGGCAGCGCACAAACCGATCCCTACCTGTCCATGGCTGGGGCTGCGGCAGCTCTTGCCGGACCTCTACATGGCGGCGCCAATGAAGAAGTGCTGCTGATGCTGGATGAAATCGGCTCGGTGAAGAACATCCCTGCCTACATCAAGCGCGTGAAGGAAGGCGAGATCAAGCTGATGGGCTTCGGGCACCGGGTTTATAAGAATTACGATCCTCGCGCGCGCATTATCAAAGCGGTGGCGGACGAGGTGTTCGAGGTGACCGGTCGCAATAACCGCCTCGACATAGCGCTGGAACTGGAACGGATTGCGCTGCAGGACGACTACTTCGTCACCCGTAAGCTGTATCCGAATGTCGACTTCTACTCGGGCATCATCTATCAGGCCATGGGCTTCCAGCCGGAGATGTTCACCGTGCTGTTTGCGATTCCCCGCGCGGCCGGCTGGCTGGCACAGTGGAACGAAATGGTGCAGGACCCGGAGCAGAAGATCGCCCGGCCGCGACAAATCTACACCGGCATCGACCACCGCACGATGAATGTTGCACAGGAAGAAAAGACGGAAGCCAAGGTCGGATAGAACTTTCGTCAATTCGAATTAGCGAGAGCGGGCCGTCGAGCCCGCTCTCTTTCTTTTGACGTCCTCCCGCAAGCTGCCGAAGGGACACTTCACTCGTAGATCAGACCTGTGAACCTCAACTTACCAGGCTCGGCTCGGTCCGCGCAGCAGACGCGCAGGCAGAAAGATGATGGCCTTGAACAATTCCAGCACGCCTTCGACGGCAATGCCCAATATCCGAAAAGGCAGCAGGATCAGCCACACGAAGGGATAGAGCACCAGAAACAACAGTGCCAGGGGCCAGCAGAAGATGAGCAGAATGCACCACAACAGGAATGTAAGCATAACCTTACCTGTATTGTGGTACGGCAACCCCTGGCGAAAAGTTCCGTCCCGGAGTTCTGTCGATCTTCAGCTCACCTTTTTCGGCACTACTCCACTCGCAACGCCCGTACCGGCTCAATCGATGCCGCTCGGCGGGCAGGTACGGCGCCTGCAATCAGGGCGCACAGAGCGAGCGCTGCCACTGCTCCCGCGAGAATCCACGGATTGAATCCGGTCACGCCGTATAACTTGCTGGCCATCAGATGTCCGACAATAATCGCCAGCGGCACACCGATGATCAGCCCGATGCCGATCTGCCAAAACGCTCCCCGCAACACCATCGACACTACGTCGACGCGGTTGGCGCCCAACGCCATGCGAACGCCGATCTCGCTGGTGCGCCGCGTAATGTTGTAAGCAGTTACACCGTACAGTCCGATCGACGCCAGTGCCAGCGCCAGCAGGCTGAACAACTCGGTGAGTCGAGCGATCAAGCGCTCCCGGTTGAAGACACGCGTGACTTGCTCGTTGAAGCCCCGCATGTCGATGATGGCGAGATTAGGGTCGATACTCGCGAGCACCTGCCGCACCTGCGATGCGATTTCAGCCTGCGAGCCGGTGTAGTGGACCTCGATCATCCGGACGTACTCCGACTCAGCCTGCATGCGACTGTACAGCGGCTGGTCATAGTCGATCGTCTGGAAATAGGGCAAGAAGAACATCGGATTCTGCATATTCTCCGTATCATCGGGAGAACGATATCGCGTGTCCTTGACTACGCCGACGATCTCGAAATCTCCGCCATGATTGCCTTTCGCGCCGAAGCCGAAGTGTTGCCCGATGGGATCGTCCTTGGGAAAGAATGTTTTTACGAAGTCTTCGTCCACCACCGCCACCCGCTGCGAGGTAGCCGTGTCTTCTTCGCCGATCGGCCGGCCACGCAGAACCGGCGTGCCGATGGCTTTAAAGTAGCCGGGACTGACGCGCAGCCAGCCGGCCTCCTTATGCGCCATGGACTCCTCCGATCGTCCTTCGATCGCGATCGAGTCGTTCCAGCTGTCGCCGTCCTGTGGACTGTACATCGAGTAGCTGACGTTTTGTACGCCCGCAACCTGTCCCAGCCGGTCGTGGAACTGCTGATACAAAACAGGCAAGCGGTCCTGCGTGTAGCCGGCGCTGAGTGGATCGATCTGCACCATTAGGCGTCCGCCGGTAGTGAAGCCAAAGTTGAAATGCTCCAGGTTCCGCAAGCTTTGCGTCACCAGGCCAGCCATCGCCAGTAGCACCAGCGAGAGTGTGGCTTGAGCGATGACCAGCGACTTTTGGGGCAACGTCGAATGATCGCGCGTGGAACGATTGGCTCCGCGCAAGGCCTCTGCCGGATCGGAGTGCGACGCGATCCATGCGGGGGCGACGCCGAAGATGATCCCTGTCAGCAAGGACAGCACAAAAGCAAAGCCGAGAATCGCCAACGATGGGCTGGGGCTGATAGGAACGAAGTTTGAGCCGCGAAAAGCCACCAGCAGAATGGCGCGCGTTCCCCAATGCGCCAGCGCCAGTCCAGCGGCCCCGCCAAAGCAAGCCAGCAAGATGCTCTCAGTCAGCACCGACCGAATCAGCCGGCTACGGCTGGCGCCCAACGCCACCTGCACGGCGCTTTGCTGGCGGCGGGCCATCCCACGGGCCAGCAGAAGATTCGCCAGGTTCGCGCACGCAATCAGCAACACCAGCGCGGAGGCCGCGATCAACATGTATAGACCCGACTGGTATGCGGCTTTCAGACTGGTGATGCCGGCGCCCCCCGGTCCCAGCTTGAGAATCTGCTTGCCGATTTTGTCGCGATCCAGCGGGCGCAGCAGGTTGATGTTGGCCATCAGCCACTGCCGCAACTCCGTGTTGAGCTGCGCTTCAACCGCGGCTGGCGCAACGCCCGGTTTCATCCGCCCGATCAGGTAAAGCCAGTGCTGACTGTCGATCTTCAGGATCGAGCTCTTCTGGTTGATCACCGGCTCGAACGATATGGGTATGTAGAAGTCCGGAGGATCTTCGCGCAACCGGTCCCCGTAAAATCCGGGAGGCGCAACCCCGACGATGGTGAAAGGCTTGCCATCAATCATGAAGGCGGAGCCGACGATGGCCGGGTCAGAGCCAAAGTGCTGCTCCCAGGCACGGTAGCTCATTACGGCTGTTGGGGCCGCTCCCTCGTTGTCGTCCTGAGAGGTGAACATGCGGCCTGCGAACGATTTGATCCCAAAGGTCTCGAAGTAATTTCCGGAGACGAACTCGCTGGGGTAGGTTTCGGCAGGATTTTGCGAGCCTGCGCGCCGGACGCTGACCTCAGGCCGATTCGACTGCATCGCTGCGATCTGCTCGAACTGCGGCGTATTCGACTGGATGTATTTGTACAGCGAGTAAGAGACAAGCCCCCAGCCGCCGGGCGTATCGTCCTGCAGCCCTCCATAGACGCAGCAGATGTCGTTGGCCGCGATGCGGTAGAGCTGCGCCGGTTTGGCCACCGGCAGCGACTTCAGCATGACGGCGTGCACCAGCGTGAAGATGGCGGTGTTCGCGCCAATGCCCAAGGCGAGCGTCAGAACAGCTGTGATGGTGAACCCGGGCGACTTCAGCAGCTGGCGCATCGCGTAGCGAAGATCTTGCAGCATCGATGACATCCCTAACCCCCGCCACTTCAAATGCACGCCGGGAACCATTGATGGAGTCGATAAGCCATTTCATGTTCGATGGTTAGGAGAGTTGAAGGCGGAGCCTGAGAGGCAGTCTGTCCGTGCGCGCGAGACAGTGTCCGGAAACGAACGGTGAAATGCGCGGCTCCCGAGTTTCCGGACTCGCGGCTTCTAGCGCTGAAGGGGGCGCGCCTTTTGGCGGGTCGTATAAACCATTTCCTCCCCCGACATTGTTGTCATCACGAGGAGGGCTTCAGCCCGACGAGGGATCTGCTTTGCGCGTCCGAGGCTGGGACCCACGTGGGCATAGAGGTCCTTCGACTCCAGCGCCGAAAGACGGGCGCTTGTGCTCAGGATGACACCTTCGAAAACACGACTACCTCTGTCACAAATTTACTGACACTTTCACCATCTTCTTTCCAGCGCGCAGCGTGAATTCGGTTCCGAGCTTTACGGCGGTAACGATTTCGGTCTTCAACTCGCCATCCACTTTCACCGCGTTTTGTTTCACCTTGCGAAGACCGTCCGTAACCGAAGTCGCCAGCCCTGTTCGTGCCAGCAGCTTGTCCAACTTGATTTGGACATCGCCATCGCTGACCGCAGCATTGGGAGCAGCGATCTCTTCGAACTGGACTGCGATCAGTGGCAGGTCCTCCGGCACTTCGTCCTTTTGAAACATGCGCGACCAGTCGTGCGCCGCCTGCTCCGCAGCAGCGGGCGAATGGAAGTCGGCGACGATGTGCTTACCCAGCTCCTGCTTTAGTTTCATGGGATGCATCGCACCGGCGGCAACCGCGATCTTCATGCGCTCGATCTCCGGCATACTCACGTCGGTCAGCAGCTCGTAGTAACGCCACATTAGTTCATCGGAGATCGACATTACCTTGCCGAACATCTCCTGCGGCGCTTCCGTGATGCCGATGTAATTGCCGTACGACTTCGACATTTTCTGCACGCCGTCGGTGCCTTCCAGCAGCGGCATGGTCAGAACGATTTGCGGTGGCTGTCCGTAATGGCGTTGCAGCTCGCGGCCCATCAGTAGGTTGAACTTCTGGTCGGTGCCGCCCAGCTCGACATCGGCCTCCAGCGCGACCGAGTCGTAGCCTTGCGCCAGCGGATACAGCAAGTTCGTGCAGCGCAATCGGCTTCTCTTCCATAAACCGCTTGTGAAAGTCCTCGCGCTCCAGCATCTGAGAGACGGTGAACTTCGCGGCCAGCCGGATGATTCCCTCGTAACCCAGCTTGTCGAGCCATTCGCTGTTAAAACGGACCTCGGTCTTCTCCTTGTCCAGGATCTTGAAGACCTGCGTTTTGTATGTCTCGGCGTTCGCGTCGATCTGATCGCGCGAGAGCGGCGGGCGCGTGGCTGAGCGTCCGGTCGGATCGCCGATCAGGCCGGTGAAGTCGCCGATCAGAAAGATGACCGTATGGCCCATGTCCTGAAAATGTTTCAGCTTGCGGATGAGGACGGTATGACCCAGATGCAGATCGGGGGCAGTGGGATCGAAGCCGGCCTTCACGCGCATGGGCTTGCCGGCAGCGCGCGATTTTTCCAGGCGCTCGCGCAAGTCGCTCTCGCGAATGATCTCCGCCGAACCTTTACGCAGGTAGGCGAGCTGTTCGTCAACCTCGGGGAATGAGGACATAAGCTTCGATTATAGAGTTTCGCGCTTGGAACGGCGCGGGAGCTGGAGCAAGGGAATGACGGCTAGGGGACTTGGGATTAGTTGTTCCGCTTGCAAGTGTCGAAGGCCGAGGTGATGGTAGCCCGCATAAATCAAAGTTGTCATCACGAGCGAAGCGAGGGATCTGCTTTTCGGGACGGCACAAAAGCGGCGACAATTTTCCTTTTGTGCTCGCTCAGCAGGCCAAAGGTTCAGCTGCGCTAGCCGGTTTGACATACGGGTTATGCTCATCCCTAGCCATGCAACTCCTCCTCCCCGTCGCCGTATTCATCCTGATGGTCTCCATCGGCATGAGCCTGCACTTCGGTCAGGTCATCGCCCATTGGCGGGGACGTGGCGCGAGTGCCTGGATTCGGCTGCTGCTGGCAACCTTCATCCTTCCTGCGATCGCCGCATTGGTGCTGGCCCGCATCTTCCCGCTGACGCTAAGGCAGACGGGAGGTCTCTTCATGGTGGGAGCCACGCCCGGAGCGCCTCTGTTGACCCGCAATCTCGCCCGTCGCGGCTTCGACATGCATCTTGCGGCGAGCTACCAGGTGTGGGGCGCGGTGCTCACGCCCATCATGATCCCGCTCATGACCTTCGCTGCCGGCAAACTTTACGACCGCACCATCTGGATTCCTCCTCGCATACTCGTCTGGCAGATCGTCGAAAAGGAATTCCTGCCCGTGCTGGTTGGCATGCTGCTGGTGCATTTCGCGCCGGCGTTTTCGGCGAAGGCACAACGCACGGTGAACATGATCGGAAATGGCGTGCTGATACTCGTCTTTGCGGCGCTGCTGTGGAAGATGGGGCCGGAACTGCGCGCGGTGACGCCCTGGGTCGCGGCGGCGGTGGTGCTCCTGCTGATGACGTCGATTGGAGTGATGCACCTGCTGGTGAAAGGAGATCCCGTGATGGTGCGTACCTTCGCAGTGAGCAACGCCAACCGGCATGTCGGCCTCGCGCTGCTGATCTCAGGGCGCTTCATGCATGCCCGCGAAGCTTTGCCAGTCGTGGCTTCCTACGCCATTGCGGTCGCATTGCTGATGGTCGTTGCGCCCAGGATCTTCAAGATTAAGGAAGCTGCAGCCGGTCCGGTAATTGCAGCGGGCTGAACCGCGACTCAATCGTGCGAGTGCGACATCTGTTGAGGCCGCTCTTGCGCCACGGTCGCTTCGCCCTCGCTGAACTCGGCGATATAAGCGCTGCGTCGACCGTGATTGCTCCACTGTGAACCTAACCCGTCCCCCTGGAACTCATCGGTCAGCGCGACTGCCGATGTAGCGTTTTCGACATTCGTCAGCGGAGGATAGAAGTTAGTCTCGTTCCCGCAGATGTGGTCGTGATGATTGAGCGGGCGCGTAATGATAGTCGCCAGATGCCCGGCGCGCAGGATGGCATGGCCTTCGCGGTTCTGCGGAACCTCCAGCACAACCGGCACATAGTCCACGCGCGCCACGTTCTCCAGAAGCTTTCCGCCTTGGTGATGTGCCAGCGCGATCAGCGCTTCACGTTGCGCGGCGTTCGCAGCATCGTCGACCATCAGCACGGTCTGCGCAGGATACGGTTCACCGTAAGGGTCGCCCAGCGTTGCGTGCGCTCGCACTGCAGCAGCTACGGTAAGCCCGTCAAGTCTGACGCCGTTCCACGATCCCTCCGTCACGTGCCAGGCCATCAGGGCCAGGTTGCCGGTGAGCCCTGTCTCGCCGTTGGCGAAGCATTGCGCCACATAAACGTCCGTGGAACGCGACTCGATATAGTCCCCGCGAATCTGCTGGGCGGCGAGCGCCGTGCCGAACGTTACGAAAAGTAAGAAAAGAGCGCGAGCGGCCGATTTAAGCATGGGTATGGGACTCCTCGACCCCGTTGTTCAATATTGTAGATGAGGAATCCCGATGAGTCGTCGCGAGAACCCGGCGGCTTTACTGCGGAATCATCGACATGGAACCCGACGACTGGACGCAGGCCTGGCTCGGAGGGTTAGTGTAGGTACCAGTGAGCGTCGTGCTCTGCGATGTCAGCGATCCACGGACACTGATGACCGTGTTTGTGGTGCTGTCTGTGACGGTCATGTTGAAATTGTTGTCGCTGTCTGTCGTGGCCGTGGCGTGCAACGCACTTGCATTAATGCACATGTTGCTGGGCTGCGGCACGCTGCCGGTATACGTGATCGATGCTCCGCTGTAGGTGGAGCTCCCCAACTGCGACATCGCGAGGGCGAAAACGTAAGCTGGATTTGGGTCGTTGGTCGGATACATGGTGATGTTCCAGTTTCCGAATAATCCGACATTTTGCGGTGCGCTGTTGCCGCTGCCGCAACCGGCGACGCAAAGCAGCAAGAGGACGGTAAGAGCCAAAACGAAGCGTTTCATAGAGTGACAGGTGGGCGCGATTCACATGGTTGTCAACGCTTGACCCCATTGGCCCAATTAGCAATCAACCCGGCCGAACCTTGAGAGTTGCGGCTCCAGCGCTCAATTCAAAAAGATTGCTTTCCGCCAGCCCGTTTTGGATACACGCAAATTTTGGGCCTCACCCGCTACAATATCCCTCATGTCTGAAGGAATGCTTCGCTACCGCTCCGAGTTTCCCATCCTGGGAACCACTACCTATCTGATTAGTAACTCTCTGGGAGCAATGCCGCGCGGTGTCGAAGATTCGCTGCATGAGTACACCGAACTCTGGAACACCCGGGGAGTGCGCGCCTGGGAGGACGAGTGGTGGATGCTGGCTCTGCAGGTCGGCGATGCCATCGGCGCGCTGTTCAACGCTCCGGCAGGTTCGGTGGCCTGTCTGCAGAACGTGACGAATTGCCAGGCGACCGTGGCCTCGTGCCTCGACTTCAGCGGCCGTCGCAACAAAGTCGTCTATAGCGACCTGAATTTTCCTTCTGTCATGTACTTCTGGGAGGCGCAGCGCGCGCGTGGCGCCCGCGTCCACATGGTGCCGAACGACGACACCATCCACGTCAACACGGAACGGCTGCTCGATGCCATCGACGAAGAGACGCTGATCGTGCCGATATCTCACGTCATCTTCCGCAGCGCCTTCATTCAGGACGTGGAAGCCATCGTAGAGAAGGCGCATCGAGTTGGGGCTTATGTCCTGCTCGACTCATTTCAATCGACGGGCACGCTGCCGTTCGACGTGCAGAAACTGAATGTCGATTTCTGCACGGGTGGAGTGCTTAAGTGGCTGTGCGGTGGCCCCGGCACGGGGTACCTTTATGTGCGCCCTGACCTGCAACAGAAGCTGCAGCCCACCTTCACTGGCTGGATCGGCCACGAAAATCCGTTCGGCTTCGAAATCGGCCCCATCCGCTACAGTCCGATGATTTATCGCTTCACGCAGGGCACACCCAACATTCCGGCGCTGAAAGTGGCGCAGCCCGGGCTGAAGATCATCGGCGAAGTCGGGGTCGAGAATATTCGCAGGAAATCCAAGTGCCAGACTGCGCTGTTGATGGACCTGGCTGCCCAGCACGGGTGGAGGGTAAACACACCCATGAATCCCGAACAGCGCGCAGGCACCGTCTCCATCGACATGCCCAATGCACAGCAGGTGTGTGCAGAGCTGCTGAAGCGCGACATCCTGGTTGACTACCGTCCCAAGGCCGGCGTGCGCTTCTCGCCGCACTTCTACAACACCGACGAAGAGATCAACATCGCCATCACGGCGGTGGAAGAAATCTTGAGCGAAATGAAGGTGCGAGCCTAAGCAACCGGTCTGACGCAGGCTTACCGGGCCTGTAGTCTCCTCTCGTCCACCCAAAAAAGTAGTGCAAGACCTGACCGCGCCCTGCGTTCTATCGAAGGCTGCTATCACGGGCAGCGAGTTTCCGATTTGGCATACTTTGTAATATAAAGTAGTTTGTGCTACATTTTTCCCAAGTCGATGCTCTCTAAATCCGACCGTTCTTGCGAGGCGTGAATGTCTGACCTACCCAACGCTGTAAAACTGCCCTCCCGTTCCATCGGTGTAAAGCTCATCGTTGTCTGCTTTCTCGCCTTGGTGATGACCATTCCGGCATTCTTTGTCTGGAGCCTGATCGATGATCGCAGTCATCGTGCCGATGAGGTGATCAGCGAAGTCAGCAACCTGGTAGGAGGAGAAAAGACGTTTCTCGGGCCGGTGATTGCGATTCCGTACACGGTGCGCGAGGTTGAGAACAAACCGAAGCATGATGTCTATGTCGTATTTCCGACCCAGGCGCGTGCGGCGGCCAACACGCAAACAGAGGTGCGGCATCGTTCGCTATTTAAAGTGCCCGTATACCGCTCCGACATTTCGTTTACTGCTTCGTTCGACCTTACCGGTGTTCCGGCGAACGCCCCGGATGGCGCGGTACTGGACTGGAATCGCGCGGAACTGCTGATCGGTGCGAGCGATTTACGTGGAGCGCAAAGCGACATCGTCCTGACTGCGGCCGACAAGTCGTTCACCCTGGGCCCGGCGTCCGTTCTGCCCTCCATCGGGACCGATCCGCAGCAGAGCAGCAGCATGCAGCTCACACTGGTGGGAAGTGCGCTAGCCGGCCTGCTGCAGCCGAACGCCAAATTTGACGTGACAGCGACGATGAAGTTCACCGGCGCTCAGCGGTTGGCCTTTCTGGCCTTCGGCAAGACCACCAACGTTGTGATGAAAGGCGACTGGCCGCATCCAAGCTTTAACGGATCTTTCTTGCCTGCGTCGCAGAACATTACCTCCTCGGGATTCGAAGCGAACTGGTCGGTGCCGTTCATTGCCCGTGGCGTTCCAGCGGAAGGCAGCTCCCACATTGTGGGACTGCTGGGATCGACTGGAATGGGCGTTTCTTTTGTGGAACTCGCCGACCCCTACCAGTCGGTCACCCGTTCGCTGAAGTACGCGGTCTTGTTTATCGGATTGGTATTTCTGTCGTACTTCCTGTTTGAAGTAAGCGCCGGAAAACGTATTCATCCGGCTCAGTACATCCTGATCGGCGTGGCGCAGATCATCTTCTACCTGCTGTTGCTGTCGATTGCCGAACGAATTGGCTTCGACTTTGCGTTTCTGCTCGCCGCCGTGGCCACCGTCGGTCTTATTTCGTTCTACGCGAACTGGGTCTTCCAGAGCCGCACCTACGGATTGCGCGCTCTGGCGGCGTTCTCGCTGCTGTATGCCTTGATTTACCTGCTCCTGCGGCTGGAAGACCAGGCCCTGCTGATCGGCGCAATCGTGAGTTTCGCGGCGATCTCTGCGGTTATGTATTTCACGCGCGGTTTGGACTGGTATGGGTCTTCGGCAGCTCCGCGCGAGCCAAAGACGGGTCTTGCGGGCGGAGGTGCATAGGCGCACCCGACCACCTTTGTTCGATTGTGCGAGCTGTCGTTTCGTGCTCTGATTGCCCCCAACACGTCTGCGACCAAAGTCCGTTTCTCGTTCGGGGTCGATGAGTGTCTGGGGGCGAACTATGAAAGTAGCGTCTTGGGCCTTATGCCTGGCGGTGGGTAGTGCGCTTCTTCTAAGTGCGTGCGGGGGAAAGCCGGGACCGCCGGCTACTGCATTGGATTCTTCTTCCCCGATATTGCCCGAGAGCGCCAAGCAGGTGGAGACAGGCTCCGCAGTCATGCCGCCCGGCGTGAATTCCAGTTGCCCCAAAGGCCGCATGGTCGTGACCTACGGACACCAATATGGCGCGACGCGCATGGCAAGCAACGACCTGACGTGCTATCTGAATAACTCTTCCGGATGTTTTTCCGATCAACCGGCCAGCGAGTTAGTCGGCGACAATATAACGTTCACCTCCAGCCGGGAGTGGAATGGTTCCGGACAGCCGCAGAACTTCAGCTGTAACCCCAATCAAGAGCCAACGCAATCGATACCGCGCGACAACATCTGGTACACAGATTCGCTGGTCACCCGCGTAGCCACCAGCGATTTTCTGCACATCTACCTGGTGATGGCAAATCATCCGCCGAAGACGCCGGTACCCAACCGTCTCGACAAAACCAAGCCCATCGGCTGCAATAATCCGTTCACGACCTGTTCGCTCGCGATTGTGCGTTCCACCGATTGTGGCAGTACCTGGGTGAAGAAAGTCGTTATCGATCTTAATGACCCTGGCTTCGCGGGCGGTGCCTGGGCCGTGCCCGAGTGGGATGCTCAGGGCAACACCGGCCAGGGCAGTTATGCCATCGATCGTCCTGAGGTTTGGGTCGATCCCTACTTTCCGTTTCCGGTGAAGAGTGCGATCTTCCTGACTGCGGCGATCCGTCTTGGCCCGCAGGCGAGTAAGAGTATGGTGTTGAAGTCACTGGACGGCGGCGACAATTGGCTCACGCCCGTGCTTCTGCCGGGTCAGAATGCCAACAACAGCGGCAACCCGACGGTAATCACCACGACGCCCAACCATCGCGTCTACGCGTTTCGCTGCGAAGGCGCGGATCCCAAGCTCTACTGGTCCGACGACTATGGCAACACATTTCCCGACAAGAATTCGTTAACGTTCAAGTACCAGGACCAGACACTATCCAAGCCACTCGATTGCGGCCAGACAGCGCCTGCGAACCTGCAAGGCAACGTCGGCGCCGGTAGCCCGAGCGTCGGAATCACGCGCTGGGGAGCCTCAAGTTTGGACGACGTTCTCATCATGTACTCCGGTGTGGTGAACAATCAGCAGGTGGCCGCTGTCATGATGCTCACCACGCGAGTCGCTGGCGACAAGAATCCGAGCGTAACCTCCGAGCTGCTAATCCAAGGCGCCAGCGGCCATTCCATCCTGCAGGCAACGTTTGTCCCCACGGACCGCTTTGAATTTCATCCTGACGAGAACAACGATCCCCTCTACGATGCCACCGTCGTGTACTGGATGGATGTGCCGGCGAAGGGAGTCTCGACCGCGAACTACATGGCGGTGCGGCGTGGTCTGCTATGGAGCAATCAAAAACCGTTGGCGATCAAGGGAGGCGCGGCGGACACGTGGAGTTGGAACGTCGACTCAACGAACCCTTTTATCGGCGACTACAATCGAGGGTCCTTCATCTATTCCGACCTTACCGGCAACAATAACAAGCCTCAGCTTCACTTCTTTGCTACGTGGGAGCAATCGACACCAGGCGAGACAACGAATGTGTTGATTCATTCCAACATGGTGAATTGGAACGAGCCGTAGAACTCACTCCAGGGCATCAATCCTGCGTCGCAAGTAGTCGGCTTCCACCTGATTTCCGGTCAGGCTGAGCGCCTTGCGGTACGCCGTCAAAGCCTCTTGCCGGCGATCCAGTCTGCGCAAGAGGTCGGCGCGAGCGGCGTGGTACAGATGATAGTTGTCGAGCGCGCCAGACGAACCCAGCGCATCGATCAAGGCGAGTCCCTTCTCCGGCCCATCGCTCATGGCCACGGCAACGGCGTGGTTGAGCGAGATCACCGGGGAAGGGTTGGCGCGCGACAGTTCACCGTAGAGCGCGGCAATCTGATGCCAATCGGTGTCGGCAACGGCGCGGGTCTCCGCATGAACGGCAGCGATGGCAGCCTGCAGCTGGTAAGGTCCAACCTGGTGCAGAGCGAGAGCTCGCTCCACCAGGCGCACACCTTCATCGATCTGAGCGGCGATCCACCGCGAGCGGTCCTGCTCTTCCAGCGTGACCAACTCGCCGCTCGCATTGGTGCGGGCGTCGCGGCGGGAGTCGTGCAAAAGCATTAGTGCCAGCAGTCCGAGGTTTTCCGGGTCGTTGGGCGAAAGCTGGCAGAGCACGCGCCCCAGTCGGATTGCTTCGGTGCAAAGCTCGCGCCGGATCAGGCTATCTCCGGCGGTGGCGGAGTAGCCCTCGTTGAACACGAGATAAATGACGGCCTGTACCGCCTGCAGGCGCGCCGGCAAAGCCTCTAGAGGAGGCACTTCGTAGGGGATGTGGGCGGCGCGGATCTTACCTTTCGCGCGTACCAAACGCTGTGCCAAGGTCGGCTCCGGCATCAAGAATGCGCGCGCAATCTCTGACGTTGTCAGGCCTCCGAGGGTGCGTAGAGTCAGGGCAACCTGGGCCTCTATTCCTAACGCCGGATGGCAGCACGTGCACATCAACCGCAGGCGGTCGTCGGGATAATCCATGGCCTCGTCGCTCCAGTCATTAGGTACCACATCGTGAGATATCACAGTGTGGTAGGTGAGCTCAGGCTCTTTGTTGCTGCGAGTACGTTCACGGCGGACCTGATCGACAATCTTGCGATGAGCGACAGCGGTAATCCAGGCTCCCGGGTTCTGGGGAATGCCCTTTTCCGGCCACTCGTTGACGGCCAGTGCGAATGCCTCCTGCATGGCCTCTTCCGCCAGGTCGAAGGAGCCGGAGATGCGGATGAGGCTGGCGATGATGCGGCCAGACTCCTCGCGAAAGACCGCCTCGATGCGACGGCCGGTTGCGGCCCGGATCTCATCCACGCTGGAAGCTCGATGCAAACACTCTCCTGCTTTACGGCTTGGCGCTCGCCGCCACGGGGTTACCGGTCTCGACGTACGTCTTCAAGCGGGTCAATTGTTCGGTAAGCACCTTGTCCACCGGTGCGGCCCAGGTATTCAGCCCACCATCGAGATAGCCGCCGACGGAATAAGTGATTTCCAGACGTGTGTCGTTGTGGAGCGGAAGCAGTGCGAAGGTCATGGTGCCCGTGGTGCCAAACTTTTGTAGTGGCCCCAGCGCGCCGGACATCACCAGCAGCTTGTTGGGCATGACCATGATGACTTCCATATGTCTGGCTCCGCCTCCGCCGGGAAGTTTTTCGCAGAAGCAGCCCATGACTTTATCGTCGATCGAGAGGTTGTGCGAATCGTTGGAAATGGTGTGGTCGGAGCTCCACCAGTCGCCGACGTTGTGGACGAGCCGGTTATACACGTCATCAGGACGCGCGTGGATCACAGCCGCAATCTTCACCGTAAACCCATTGGCCGCCGAGTCGGTGATCTCAGCGCGGGAGACCAATGGCGCCAGCATCAACAGGAGTGTCATCAACAAAATCTTGCTTCGCATATTCGTTCCTTGAGTAACTGTCAGCTTTTGACTTCTAGCTCTTAGCGGCTAGCCGGCAGATTTCGCCCGCATTCCTGGTTGCTCAAGGCCAGGAGTCAAAAGCTAAGAGTTCGGGGGCAAAGATCTCAAAGTTGTTATCCGGGCCGTTCCGTTGCGCGCGTCTGGCCCGGACAATCCGCAGGCAGCCACTTAAACCGTCTGCTTCACGGCCTGCTGTATGGATTCCTCCAGCTTTTGAATGTCCATGATGGGGCGAATCTCGACGCATCCCGAGCCGCCTTTACACGCGGTGGGGATTTTGCTCGCCCAGAAGATGGCTTCGTCGAGGTCCTTGCAGTCGAGGATGTAGTAGCCGCCCAGTTGTTCCTTGGTCTCGGCGAAGGGACCGTCCAGGGTAATGGGCTTGCCGTTTTGGTGGCGCACTGTGGTCGCAGTGCTGGTGAGATGCAGCGGCTCGCCCCCGCGCAGGATTCCGGCCTGCATGGTGCCCTCCATCACGGCCTTATGGCCCATCATGATGGCTTGGGCCTCGGCGGGGTCCATCTGAGACTCAGCTCGTTCGGTCGAGTAAATCAGCAGCATATAACGCATTGTCAGTCTCCAAAGTTGGATTGCCTAAATTCGTCAGGCACCGGTACGACGGTCGGTAGAGGCGGAATCGACAACCGCACAAACATTTTTCGAGCCCGAAGAGTATGACGCGGCGTGACGTGCCGGGACAAGCGAGACGGGTCCAATTCCACCGGAACCATAGTGATTAGCACCCGAGGATTGACATTTCGCCTTTTATTCGCTGACAATGTGCGTGGAGGCATAGCGCGACATGGCTCTCACCCGCCGACAGAAACAGGTATACGACTTCATCTCCGGGTTTGTGGACAAGAACGGCTATTCGCCTTCCTACGAAGAGATTGGTGTAGGTCTCGGACTCAGCTCGCTGGCTACCGTGCATAAGCACATCACGAACCTGGAAGAGAAACAGCTGTTGCGCCGCGACTACAACCGCAGCCGTTCCATCGACCTGCTGCGGCCCCGGGGACGCATGAAGCAGTCGCTGGCAGTCGCCGCCGAAACCAACATGACGCTGCCGCTGCTGGGGCGCATCGCCGCCGGCCGTCCCCTGGAAGCGGTGGAGAACCCCGAGTCGATTTCGCTCGCTGACTTCACGCGCTCTAAGGAAGTGTATGTGCTTCAGGTGAAGGGCGAGAGCATGCAGGACGAGCACATCATGGACGGCGACTATGTGCTCATCGAGAGGGCCGACACGGCGCGCGATGGAGAAATCGTTGTCGCGCTGGTGGACGGCACCGACGCGACTTTGAAACGCATCTATCGCGAGGGCGAAACCACGCGCTTACAGCCGTCAAACGCCGCCATGCAGCCCATTCTGGTTCCCGCGTCATCGGTACAGGTGCAGGGAAGGGTGATTGGCGTGTTAAGGAAGTACTGAAGCCTCGGTTCTGTGAGGCGCAGAACTTTTATCGTTCCTTCCAGTCGCAGCCTCGGCGCGACGTCGCTGACCGCTCAGGAAAAAACCTTAGCCTCCTGCCGTTCCCTCAAGCCAACCACCCTATCGCGCCGTTGACTTCGGGCGTATGCTGAAGTTAATCGGTTAGTACCAATTTTCCTCAAGCATGGGAACCGCTCTCAGTTCGTGGAAGGAAATCGCGCACTACGTTGGCAAAGGTGTTCGTACCGTGCAACGCTGGGAGCGAGAGGCCGGACTCCCGGTGCGCCGTCCGCAAGGCGAAGGCAAGGGAAAGGTGCTGGCATTCCCTGAAGAGATCGATGGATGGATGCATTCCGCCTTTACCCAGCACAGTGATGGCGAGGAATCAGATGTGTCCCGACTTCGGGCGAGGGTAGAGCAGCTCCTCGCAGAAAACCGGGAACTGCGGCGGATCCTGAATGCTTCCTCGACACTGGTGCCAAGGTTCGCTGGTGGCAATGGCCGTTCGGACGAATCCCTGTTACTTCGCTGCTCCAAGCTTCTGGACGAGAGTGCGCGAACCCGGCAGAAATTCGCGGACCTGGCGGCGACACAAGGAGCCATTACCAGGGCATGTGCGGATTCCCTGCAAATCCTCAAGAGTGTTCATGTGTTTCAACGCGCGGATGTCTTTCTCCAGAATGCTGATTGACTCGTTTTCTCCCCTGCCAACTTGCGAATCGCCCGATTGCGGCATCTAATACAAGTGAAGCGAAGTAAGGAAGCGTCCAAGAGCCGTCTAAACCGCCGCTAGCGGCTGGCTCCTCTTGCACAGGGAGCTGCCATGGACCTGACCATTCAATATTGTCCCGACAGGCGAAACCTGGAAGAGAAGGTCTGGGTTTTAGTGAGCCGGCTCTCGGGGCTTACCGGCCGGCTGCTGGGCCTGGTTGGAAAAGATCATCAAACCTTCGCCCTCACACAGACTGCTTGCACCGAAGCCAGAGCGGACATCGTCGAATTTCGGCGGCAACTGGATATTCATCGCGCAGCGCACCGCTGCTGACTACCAGCCTGTTCGTTGGTTACGTTTGGAGCTGCAGATGGGACATTCCGCATATAGCCACAGCGAAACGACGGATCCGATCACAAGTCATTTCGAGGGTCTCCTCGCTGATCGGGCGAGGGGCGTGTTGGATGCGGTCTGCGCTGCTCGTTCCGCAATCCGTAAGTGCCGCCAGGAACGCATCGAAACTTATCTGCTACGCAAGGAAATACATCTGAAGGTCTGCCAACTTACGAAAGAAGTTGCCAAAGCACGATTGCTGACGTTGGCGAAGCCCTGGGCGGCGCTGAATACCGTTCGTCGACCTGAGTCCTGACCTCTCACAGCCCCTCGCATGATGCCGCGTCGATTCTCACCGCAGTCCCGCAGGGTGAGGACGATTCGTTTTGCCATCCTGGTCAAGTTACAACTACTTTGACAAGAGGGCGACTATCGTCGCGCGAGGGCGGCAAGCTGAAGGCAGGCTTTACCGCTTCCGGTAAAACTTTCCTAGGACGGCGAAGGTTATATGCGCTAACTGCCGTGTTCTTCGCATGTTGGACTGGCACCGCTGTTGCACACTCCAAGGCAGGGTGCAGAACACAATTGCAGGCAGCACCCGAAGCGAACTTGACTGGCCGCAGGCAACAACCACATCGCGGAGGACAAGTATGAAGAAAATACTGATTTGCGGAATGATGCTCGGATTGATGACGGGCGTAGGCTTTGCGCAGCGAGGGCGCGCCGCCGGAGGCGTCGGCCCTACTGCCGGGATGCCCAGCGCGCCGATTGGCCGAACAGCTCCAAATGCAGTTACCGCTGTTCCTAGAGCCCCGGCGCCCAATGCGGTCTCCGGTCCGAGCAATGTGAAAACGGTAACACCAAACGCCACTGGCGCAGATGCGGCAAAAACTGTCGCTCCAAATGCCAACAGCTCGGATAACGCCAAAACGGTGGCTCCGAATTCCAACAGTGCGGATAATGCCAAGACAGTCGCGCCGAACACAGGCGCTTCGACCAGCGTTTCTCCGAATACCAACTCGGTCCCCGACCGCGCGATGAACCCTGACGCCCAGGGCGTCAGCGATCACTCGCGGATCACCCCCAACCAGTAAACCGCTTTGAAAGAAATCGAGCGGCTTGGGGGAAAGCCGTGAGATCGCCGGATTGGGTTGGTTGTCGATGGCCCAATCCGGTGTTTCCATACTTCCAATACGCTCCCGCTCCGGGAGCAAAAGAAAAGGCGCAGCCTCGGCTACGCCTTTGTTGTACGATATCGACCCAAAACTCAGAGATTCTTTTCCAGCGCCTTCTCAATTACTTCGCGGGAAACATAGCCCACAATCTGCTCTTTCACCTGGCCGCCTTTGAAGACCAGCAAAGTCGGTATACCCCGCACGCCATACCGTTGAGGAGTGGCAGCGTTCTTGTCCACGTCCATCTTGCCGACTTTGACGCGGCCGTTGTAGCTCTGCGCTACTTCATCGACGATGGGAGCCAGTGCGCGGCAGGGGCCACACCATGTCGCCCAGAAGTCAATCATTACGGGCTCTTCCGCCTGCAACACCAGCTGATCAAAATTTGCGTCAGTTACTTCTACGATTGCGTTACTTGCCATTCTTCCTCCTGCGGGACCTGTGCTCAGCCCCGCCAAGGATTCGGCGGGCCCTAGATTTCATCGTAACATCCCGATCAGCAGATTAGATGCACCAGAACGTGGTGGGACGCAGGGAGGCTGAGGCGGGCGGGAAGGCGAGAAATGGGCAGCTTGCTAAGCCAGAACATCGCCAATAACCCGCCGGCTGCCCACGGCCAGCAATGCTTTGCCGTGTTAGGTCTAACGAGTCGTGCAAAGTTTCGTGCCCAAAAATCGAGAGCGCTCTACGGATGAACCGCAGAGCGCCCGGAAGGCAGCCCTCCCCCAGAACTGCCTAACTGCAGAGAGAATTGTGCCTTCATCTCACCGATTTGTAAATACACCCCGCGATAATTAATCGGTTAATCAACATTGACCGCTAGTACTGACAACTGAAAGAGGCTATTGAACATTGAGCCCGAACCGGCGCAACGGCGGAGCTGGCGCGGGACACATCTCCAGATGACAACTTAGTTATTTTCCGGCGAAGTGCATTTGCGAGGAAGCTGCTTCGACACCACATTGTGATTCGGGCCTCATGCTGTTCTGGGCAGCATCGCCGAAGAACACTTGAATTGGTGCGAGCTTGGAAGCTTACCTCATCGAACCGGCACGAATCGGGGGCGTGGAAAACTTTGATACTAGCTGATGGTAGTAGTCCTCGGCGGCGGGTATACGTGTAAGCGCGCCGTCTCCGGCGTGGAGGAAATCCGCGCGAGCGCCATAGAAAGGTGTTGCGACATGCGGGTCGGGGAAACCTATATGCTGCGGAACTTCGACCGCGATCCCTGTCCGATCTGCGGCGAACCGTTTTCGCGATGTGGACTGCCGAACCACATCCGCAGGCACAAGCTGTCGGGCACGCAACGGCTGAAGAGAAAAGCGGCCGGACGAAAGTCTGCGGCCTGGTGGGACGGCTGGAAAGAGGGATACAAGGCCGGTCTGCAGGATGGCGGTTTGAACATCGGATGAACGTTCTTGACGAGAAGATTGGACTTCGGGGACTTGAAACTATTGCCTCTCGTATTACAGAAAGTGCAAATTGTTGCAACTGAGATGGACGCGCATGCTCACCAGTTTTCTCTGGTGCAGATTGCAGGAAGGGGAAAAGCTCCTGGAATCAGATGTATTAAGGCGGCGTACTTAGCGCAGGATTACGTGAACAAACGTTCGTCACATGGTTCGAAAACTGCTACAATCTTTTGCAGAATCATCCTGGCCCTAGACACAAGTTTGCAACTTTTCATTTGCTTGATCCGGTAAAGAGGGGCGATTTGTGGTGGGGTTTCTCTGCTGAGGATGTGATAGCCAACCCAGTAACACCTTAACAATTTGAGGAGAAGGTAACTTAATGAAGACACGTTTTGCAGGCGTGTGCCAGATTCTGGCACTCACTCTGCTGGTTTGCTCCATGTCTGCCTTCGTAGTCGCTGCCGACAACGCTGGAAACAGCGAGCAGGTGAAGGCGCGTTACGTAGTCATTCCTCCCAAGCCGGCATCCCCCGGAACATTGCCTCCTTCTGGAACTCTTCAGGAGTGGAATGGATCGTTTACTTCCAACAACCACAACTACACTTACGTGATGGTTGGCCAGGCGCCCGGCACCGGCCAGACGTCGCTGATCACCACCTATATCATCCCGGTGAAAATCATTCTGTCGGGCGGCCAGGTATTTGATCCGTTGTCCGGCGGCGCTTTTAATCCCGTTGCCATGACGGTTCTGTCCCCGATCTTCGACAGCACCACCACCTACACCCTGAACGGTACGGATGTGGGCACCACGCAGTACGAAGATGCCTTCCAGCGCGGTAACTTCTGGAGCATCGTGCAGAGCAATCCGAACTACCACACTCTGCTCGGCGGCCCCACGGCGCACGTCACCATTCTGCCTGAGTTGACTCTGAACGTTCCGTCCGGATCTGGCCAGATTGGCAACCCGTTCGGACACCAGGTCGCCGAAGTTGACATCAACTACTTCGACACCCAGATCAGCAACTACATGACGCAGCACAGCCAGATCAATCCCACGACCTTCCCGATCTTCGAAACCACCAACACCTACCTGACGGAAGGTGGCTGCTGCATCGGTGGTTATCACAGCGCGAACGGCGCGCAGACTTACGCGCACTTCACCTACATCACCTTCGCCGGCGACTTCTCGCAGGATGTCTCTGCTCTGTCGCACGAAGTAGGCGAGTGGATGGACGATCCGCTGTACCCGAACCAGAACAACACGCCTTGCGGCATCCTGGAAGTCGGCGATCCGCTGGAGACCACGAATAACTTCGGCGATTTCCCGTATCCGCTGCACAACTTCACCTATCACCTGCAGGACCTGACGTTCATCGGCTACTTCGGTGCGCCGCTGAACACTTCGGTCAACAGCTGGTATACCTTCCAGAACTACCCGTTCACCCGCATCTGCCAGAACGGATCCTAGTTCGCACATTGTCTGAGAAGCCCGCCTCGCAAGAGGCGGGTTTTTTATTGTGTTGAACGTTGCCCCCACCGGCGTCGATTCAACCTGCGCCTAGTGTGCTGCCGGCTGCGCGCCTTTGCGGCTGACCGCTTTCTTCAGCAGGAAAACGATGGGAATACACGCAAAGCAGAGCAGTGCGAGATAGCGGAAGTCGTCGACGTACGACCACAGACGAGCCTGCGCCGACAATTCGCCGCCAATCAAGCCCAATGCTTTGTTTGCGGAATCGACCGGCCCATACCCTTGCGTGTACAGGTACTGTTGCAGGGCGTGGAGCTGGTTCTGATAGTTGGGATCGCTTGGGGTCAGCGAGTGCAGCATCTCGTTCTGATGCAGTTGCTGATGCCGGGCGACGACCGTATTCACGATGGAGATGCCGATACTGCCACCCACGTTGCGGAACAGGTTATAGAGTCCGCTGGCATTGCCAATCTCCTCGTTCTTCAGCCCAGCCATGGTGGTGGTCGACAGCGGGACAAAGACCGAGCCCGAGCCGAATCCGCTGAGGATGATGGCCCAGATGAATGACCACTGCGAGATGGCGAGGTCCACGTGCCCGAACCACAGGCCGGAGACGCCAAACATGGCAAATCCCGTGGCAATCAGGAAACGATTGTCGATCTTGCTGGTAAGAATCCCGATCATCGGCATCGCCAGAATCGCGCCGATTCCTCGCGGAGCCACGGCCCATCCTGCCGCCAGGGCGGTATAGCCCAGCAGCTCCTGATAGAACAGCGGCAACAAGGTGATCAGGCCATAAAGGCCGCCTCCAAAAATAGCGATGAGTATGCAGCCGATCGCAAAGTTTCGGTGTCGAAAGACGCGCAGGTTCACCAGTGGTTTATCGTGGGTAAACTCGCGCCAGAGAAAGGTGACGAACGAAACCACAAGCAGCAAGCGCGGTCCAGCGAATCCAGGTAGCGCCGAACCAGTCATCCTCCTGCCCTTTATCGAGGATAATCTGCAACGCGCCGAGCCATACCGCCAACAGGCCAAGTCCGATGCCATCGATCTTTCCCGGCTTGGCATTCTTGATGTAAGGCGGATCTTCGACGAACCGCAGGATCATCAGGATGGCGATGATGCCGATCGGGATGTTGATGTAGAACGCCCAGCGCCAGCTGTACGTGTCCGTCAGATACCCGCCGAGGGTGGGACCTAACACGGGAGCGACTACGACTCCCAGAGCGAAGACGGCCATTGCCATGCCGCGCTTATCGGGCGGAAAGCTCTCCAGCAGAATGGCCTGTGAAAGCGGTTGCAGTGCGCCTCCGCCGGCGCCTTGAACTGCCCGCGCCAGCAGAATGGTTCCCAGACTCCAGGCGGCGCCGCAGGCGAACGAAGAGACGGTGAAAATGATGATGCAGGTAATGAGAAATCGTTTGCGGCCGAACTTGAGGGCGAACCACGTGCTGGCCGGGAGGACGACCGCGTTCGCAACCAGATAGCTGGTGAGTACCCAGGTAGCTTCGTCATTGGTAGCCGACAGACTTCCAGCAATATAAGGCAGCGCCACCGACGCGATGGAAGTGTCCAGCACCTCCATGAAGGTCGCCAGCATGACCGAGACCGCAATCAGCCACGGGCTGGGGGCAGGCTTGCTCATGGAAAAGCTCTGAGTGCCAGCCACAGTTGTGCTTGCCATGACCCTTTCCCGGTATTTCAGATTTCTTACCCGACTTGCGGCGGATGCAGCCTCGCAGCAGAACGCAAAAAAGTAAAGATGCTTCGGAAGTAGCGAACGATTCCTTCCAGCTCAGCTCCGCCCTCGAATTAGCCTGGAATGCCGTCGCATTGGCGGTTGCTCAACCCTTAAAGGTCCAGATCCATTATTCAAAAGCGGCCAGAACTGCTGCTTCTATGAATCCTTGGTGACTGTCGGGTTTCTGCCAACTACGTTATGATGCGCAAAGTTCGCTTTTCAACCGAGTTTCCTCCAAAGGGGCAGTAAGTACGTTTCGCAATTCGATTTCATGGGTACATTGAGCCAGGATTTCCGATTCGGATTGCGAATGCTGCGGAAACAGCCCGGGTTTACCGCAGTGGCGGTGATCACGCTCGCCCTGGCCATCGGCGCCAATACCGCAATTTTCTCCGTCGTCTATCCAGTGCTACTGCGGCCGTTGCCGTTTCGAGATTCCAACCTGCTAGTCACTGTAGGCGAAAGCCGCACCAAGATTGGTTGCTGCGCCTACGCTGCCTCTTATCCCGATTATCTCGACTGGAAGTCGAGTGCAAAAAGCTTCCAGTCGCTTGCTGGCTACGCGGGCGATGCCTGGACCATCACCGGTAACGGCGACCCCAAGACAGTGTTCGCCGCCATGGTCACGACGAATTTCTTTTCGACGCTCGGAGTGACTCCGATGCTGGGCCGCGATTTCATGCCGGGCGAAGACCTGCCGGAAGGATCAGGACCCACCGTCGCCATGCTGACCTACAGTTTCTGGCACAGCGACTTCGGCTCCAATCCCGACATCATCGGTCGCGTCGTACGCCTCGATGGCGTTCCGGTAACCATCGTTGGCATTTTGCCGCGTGATTTCGAATTGACGCCCGCAGGCATCCTGCCGATCTGGGTGCCGTTGCACTTGAACCCGTTCGAGCGCGCGGCCCGTGGCTCTCACTGGTTAAGCGTTATCGGCAGGCTGGCTCCTGGCGCGACCCTGCAGCAGGCCCGAGCTGAGATGACGGCCATCAACGAGCGGCTGGCGCAGCAATATCCGCGGGACAACGCAAATGTCCATGTGTCCGTGGGACCACTGCGCCAACAGGTCGCCGGCGACGTACGTCCCTTGTTGCTCATTTTGTTCGTAGCCGTCGGCCTCGGTCTGCTCATCGCCTGCGCCAATGTAGCTAATTTGATGTTAAGCCGATCGCTGGATCGGCGACGCGAGTTCGCGATACGCACCGCTCTGGGCGCCAGCCAATTGCATCTTGTCGTGCAGCTCCTGATCGAAAGCCTGCTGCTTTCGCTGTTGGGCGCGATCCTCGGATTAATTGCAGCTTCCATCGGAATCTGGTTGCTGGAGCGGTCGCTTTCCGATGCCCAACTGGCGTTCATGCCTTACCTCAACGACGTCAGGCTGAGCTTGCCGGTGATTGGTTTCGTAGGCGGTGTCACCATTCTGACCGCGATCCTCTTTGGACTGTGGCCGGGATTGTCGATTTCGAATATGCCTATCAGCGACATTCTGAAAGACGAGTCGCGCGGCGGCACCAGCCGCTCGCAAAACCGCCTTCGCAACGCGCTGGTCATTGCCGAAATCGCCATATCCGTGGTGCTGCTGGTGGCCGGTGGGTTGATGCTGCAGAGCGTGCGGGCAGTACTGCGGCAGAATCCGGGCTTTGAGCCCGAGCATCTGCTCACATTCCTGATTACGCTTCCGGCAGGACCCTACCCTCTTGCCAAGGACTGGCCATTCGAGAATCCCAACGCGCTGCGATTTATGCACGAGTTCATCGACCGCCTCGACGCTGTTCCTGGAGTCGTGGGCGCATCGGGCACCAGCGGATTGCCGGTTTCCCAGAACCTGCAAGGAGATCGTTTCGTAGTCGAAGGCCGTGCGGTGGCTCCCGGTCAGGAGGAGTCGGTGACCACGCGCCGTGTCGATTCCGCGTATTTTTCCACCATGAAGATTCCGGTGATGCGGGGGCGTGGCTTTACGCGAGCCGATAACGCGACCGGTGTTCCCGTGGCGCTGGTGAACCAGGCTTGGGTGAAACACTATTTCCCGGATGGCAAAGATGCCATCGGCGCAAGGATTCGTTTTACCGTCGCTGCCCAGGAGCCTTATCGCGAAATCGTCGGTGTCGTCGGCGATGTTGCCGAGGACAACCTCGCGGCACCGTCGCCGCCCACGGTTTACGTTCCCGTCGATCAGCAATCGGGGTACGCTACGAATTTTAACTTTGTCATTCGCACCAGTGGAGATCCGGTGGCCATCTTGCCTTCGGTACGTGCCGCGGCGAATGCGATCGATCCGGAGCTCGCATTCGTGCAGGCGCAGTCGATGGACGACTTCATGAATCGCTCGCCGGCCATCTTTCTGCGCCGCTATCCGTTTTACCTGATCGGCAGCTTCGCGGTGCTGGCGTTAGTCCTCGCCACCATCGGTTTGTACGGCTTAATCTCTTACTCGGTATCGCAGCGGACCCGCGAGATCGGTATCCGCATGGCCCTGGGCGCGCAGCGGGAAAACATCCTGCGCCTCACCATTCGTGAAGGTATCGTCGACGCCGTTACGGGAGTCGTAGTTGGTTTGATCCTCAGCCTGGTGCTTACCCGGCTGATGGCCAGCATGCTCTATGGCGTGAAGGCACACGACTGGCTGACCTTCCTGGTGGTTCCGCTGCTCTTGCTGTCGATTGCGGTGATCGCTTCTTACATTCCGGCGCGGCGCGCCACCGAAGTCGATCCTATGATTGCCCTGCGAAATGAGTAGTCCGAGTTGACCTAGGCTATTGCCGCCCTTACGCTAGTCTCATGACACTCTCAGCACGCAATCAGCTCACCGCAACGGTAGAATCGGTCACCCTCGGCGACATCATGGCGCATGTCGTCATGCGCATCGCCGATCAGCAGGTGGAAAGCGTAATTACCCGCGCCAGCGCCGAATCGCTGAACCTGAAGAAGGGTGATACCGTGCGGGCGGTCATCAAATCCACGGAAGTCATGATTCAGAAGGACTGATCAGGGCGCTCGCCGGAGAGTGATGGTGGTCACCATGCGTACGCTGCGAGCCGGACGCTTGTCCTGTGGGGCCACCACTCGGATAGGGCCGAGTTTGTCGTCCAGCGGCTTGCCGTCCATGCTGATTGCCACCAGCACATGACTGTCCTGAAAGGCAGGATCCAGTTCGGCCAGCGCGAACACTGCCCGATACTCGTCCCGTCCGGCCACTTCGACGTAGTCACGCATTTCGTCGCCACGAAGGTTGTCTCCAGACGGCGCATTCACTTTCGCCAGAAGATCCACCAGCAGAACACCTTCGTAATGTTCCGTGGCCTTGGTATGAGGATTGGTGATCGTCGCAGATTGCTGAGGCATGTGCTGGAGCTGCTCAACCGTAAAGGTCAGCGGATTGCCGTCGAGTCCCTGAAGGGTGAGAGTGGAGTTGGCCTGTGCAATTGCGGCGGCCGACCACAGCAATAGAACTCCCGCAACCGCTGCCAGAACTGGCTTCCGCTTCATCGCGCGCTCCTGAAACGATTCGACGATACTGTATACCGGAACTCAGGGAGTGCGAAACCACTTCTCTGGGGATGCGGTGCGGTAAACTGCATTTTCATTCCCAACTATGGTCAAAGACAACCTAGCCTTCACTCCCGCGGAACTGCGCAAACTGCGCAGCCTCAAAGATCCCAACGGCATTCAGCGCTACCTCGACGACATGCCCTACCACCTGGGGGATACAGCATGGTCGCCCCGGCGCGTGCTGCGTGAGAACACATCTCATTGCTTCGAAGGCGCCATCTTCGCGGCTGCGGCCCTGCGCGCCAATGGATATCCGCCATTAATTTTTGACTTGGAAGCGGAGCACGATACCGACCATGTGCTGGCCATCTACAAGATGAAGGGATACTGGGGTTCGATCGCCAAATCGAATTACACCAACTGCCGCGGGCGTGAGCCGGTGTATCGATCGTTGCGCGAACTGGCGATGAGCTACTTCCAGACGTACTTCAACATGCGCCGGCAGCGCTCCTTGCGTACGTATTCACGCGCGGTCAACCTGAAACGCTTCGACGATCAGGATTGGATGACGACCGAGAAACCCATCTGGTTCGTCATCTATCACCTGTTGGAGATACCGCATATCAAGCTGGTATCTCGGGCCATGGTGAATCGGCTGCATCGCGTGGATGAGCGAACCTTCAAGGGAGAGATCCTGGGCAAGGCTCACAAGAAGCCCCGTCTAGCCAGTTCGGTTAGCGGCCGGCGCAGAGCTAGCTTTTCAGGATCGACAGATACTGCGTCCAAGGTCCTACTTCGTGGCAGTATTGTTTCGCGGTGACCCGCGCAATCTGCGAGATGTGGGTCATGTCATGCACTGCCCACGTCGATAACAATTGCCCGAGGGTGACCGGTCCAAGCTCCGGGTGCGTGCCGCGGCGTGCCAGGTCTTCGCAAGCAAGATTGAAACCTTCCAGGACGGCCAGATTTTCCTCACGCAGAAAGGCAAATTGATCAAGCAGGGCGCTGATGGGCCGGCTTTGGTCATCACGGAACATGGCGGTCCGATCGAAGGGCTCGAAGGCTTTCGCCTCGCCATGCTGCAAGATCATGCGGGTACGCGGGATCCAGTCGGTAAGCTCGCCATGGATCAGGTGTCCCACAATGTCGTAGGTGCTCCAGGTGCCGGCCCCTTCGGTGCACTTCACCCAGGGTTCCGGAATGCCGCCCACCATGGCGGTTAGAGTCGCTGGCGTCGTCTGCAGGATCTGCTTGGCTTCGGCAAACTTGAATTGCATTGGGCGCTCCTCGATGTAATGCGGCCGACAGGGAAGTACCCGTTCATAGAAATATACGGCCGCCGGGGCAGAAAGTTCCGATGGACTGATCGCCTTAGTCCCTGGAAAGGTTAGATTTCTCCGGGGCGACTTGCAATTATGTTGCAAGTGCGACAGAATCGGCCGATATAGGGAGGTCGTACCATGCGTACACCATACGGCCCTCGTCCCTTTCGCCTGCTTGCACTCCGCGCTCTGTTAATCCTTGGTTTGATTCTGCTTACCGCTAACGCAAAGGCCCAAACCTACAATGTTATCCACGTGTTTGCCGGGCCGGACGGAGCTGGACCGCTTGCCGGCGTGGTGGCCGACGCTGCCGGGAACCTCTACGGTACTACTGAGGGTGGTGGAACCGGCGATTGTAACGGCTTTGGATGCGGCACCGTCTTCAAGCTGACCAATACCAACAGCGGCTGGGCGGAGCAAGTAGTTCACAGCTTCCAGGGTAACGACGGATGGGCCTCGTACGCTCCGGTCACTCTGGATGCGAGTGGGAACATATTCGCCACTACCGGGCAATGCATCTCCAGCTGTAATGGCACCGCAGTGGAGTTGACGCCGCAACAGAACGGAACTTGGTCGGAAACCATCCTGCATTCCTTCGGCGGTTCACCCGATGGCTCGGGCGCCTTCAGCGGCTTGTTGCTCGACGCCGTCACTGGAACGCTATACGGAGCCACAGAGCAAGGTGGCCTTAATTCGTATGGCACGGTGTACATGTTCTCGGGGCCTGGTTATTCCGACTATTCGAGCCTCTATTCCTTCAGCGGCCAGAGCTTGACCAGTGATGGTTACCCAGCCTTCGAGACTCTTGCGCGGGATGCGGCGGGAAATCTGTACGGTACGGGTGGCGACTTCCTTTCGAAGGGAACGATCTTCAAGCTGAGCCCAAATCGGCAGGGCGGGTGGACGGAGACGATCCTGCACCGCTTCGCGAATCTTGAAGACGGCGCTGATCCGATCGGCGGCGTGATTCTGGATGCCAGCGGTAATCTTTATGGCGTAACGTACGACGGCGGCCCATACAACGGCAACTATGGCGTGGTTTACAAACTCGCATCGAATCCGGACGGCTCATGGACCTACAGCGTTCTATACGCATTTCAGGGAGGTAACGACGGGTCGTTTGGGTCGGCAGCACCGGCGTTCGATGCGTCCGGAAATCTTTACGGAACGACCGCCTACGGTGGTAACGGCTATGACGGAACCGTATTTAAGTTGACGCCCACAGGGCAGGGGCAGTGGACGAAAACGACATTGCACAATTTTCGGCGACTGGACGGTGCGCTTCCGTATGCGAGCCAGCTATGGATTACCAGTCAGGGGACGATCTACGGGACGACACAGGCGGGCGGTTTGTTTGGAGATGGCGTCGTCTTCCAGATTACGCAGTAAAGAGCAACCGAGCGCGAGAGGAAATGATTGGTCGGGACGCGCAGATTTGAGCTGCCGACCGCTCGCACCCCAAGCGGGGATTTCTGGAGTTAGGACCCAAATAAAATCAGGCGCCGGACCCGATGGAGCCCACTTACCGCCGGTCATCCGATTGCGTGCGCGACTTTTTCCGAGCACGCTTTTGCGCGAGAGCTTGCTTTACCCGCTTCTTCTGCCCGGGTTTTAAGTAGAAGGAATGCCGCTTGACTTCCTTGATGATGTCTTCGGTTTGGACTTTGCGCTTGAAGCGGCGTAGAAGATTTTCTATCGACTCGCCTTCTTGTGATCGAACTTCTGCCAAGTGACCTCCAAATACCGCCTGTTTCGAGTGTACCCACGATCGAAGGCTGACCTTAGATTTTGGTCGGGACGGGCAGATTTGAACTGCCGACCCCTCGCACCCCAAGCGAGTGCTCTACCAGGCTGAGCCACGTCCCGACTGGGAGGTAAGTCCGATTCGGATGAACCGGCAGGGTTTCGAGGTCGCTTTCAGTTTATCACTCAAAAGGCGCGATGTGGCAGATGCTCCCGGCGCAAGCCAGTTCCGGTCCACGGTAGCCGTGCGAAGACGCAGCCGTAGAGGCTGTTTGGCGGGGCGCGACGCGTTCAACGAAGCTCAGGCGGCCACCAACGCGGCAAAACGCTTTACGCGGTCCAGGCGGCTCTCAACAATCTGAGCCTCAGTCCAGACAAGCTGGCAACCAACTTCACGGATTTTCTGTCGTATTAGAGATGGATCTACCAGGACAGACAGATCGTCCATCCGTTCCCCTGATTGCCGTGCTGCTGGCATCGGTGGCGGCCGGAATGATAGTTGGAGCCGTCGGCTTGCATCCGAAGGCATCGGCGCACACGGCCGAATTGGCCTCCGAGTCGTGGTCGAAGCCACCCGCCCGGGTCGGTCCACCGCCTCAAATTTATGTTGCTCCGTTAGGCGGGCGCGTACTGGATGGCGTGTATCGTGCGTCAGGCGGAAGTCGTGCCTGGGTGGGTTATCCGTTGGCTACTTTAAGCGGATGTTCCGCGGCGCCGAATGCCGGCATCAGGACCTCCAGAACTTTGCGCACGTCGTCGAAACTATAGTCCACGGGGAAGTCGGAACGGCGCGCCACCACCTGCTCGCGCAACAAGCCTTCCGCCATGCCCAACAGGCCGGCGCGCAAAGCGTCCAAGTTCACATCCGAACGAATCTGCTGCTGGCTGCGCATCTCGGTCAGAAGCTTTCCAATCAACTCCGAGAATTGCCGGTGACCGCGGCTCATCACCACGTCGCGATTGTCCTTGCGAACTCGACAGGCTTCCAGCGTGACCAGTTCCTTCAGCTCAAGATCATTTTCCAACTCGACGACCATCGCTTCCAGCGCGGCCAGCAGGCGATCTGAGGCCGGGCGGCTTCCCTGGGTCGCCTCCACGCGCTTGATGGTATTTGCCCAGCCACGATCGAGAATGGCTGCCAGCAGCCCCTGCTTGCTGCCGAAGTGTTTCATCAGCTGCGATTCGCTGGTGCCGGCCTCGCGTGCGATGGCGACAGTGCTCGTATTTTCGTATCCGTTGCGGGCGAACAGGCGCTTGCCGGCAAACAGAATGCGGTCATGCGAGGATGCGGGTGTCGGAAGACTGGCGAGAGCTTCGGTTGTGGTTTCTGGCATAGTCAGGTCCATGAAAGGCTAACCCCCGTTTCCGGGGGAAGTTTCGGCGGCGGCACGAAAGCGGCAGAAATCTTTGCCGGGGCCTCGTAGGGCTGCTCACCGGTCTGCTGTTGCAAGAATTGGTTCCTTTCACCTTAGCCACGAATCAGGCTAGCCCATTCGTGGCTATAATTCGGCGCATGAAAAAGCTGTTACCCTTGCTGCTCGTCATGATGGTCGTGGTCTCGATTCCGGCTTTTGCGAGCCACCATCATCACCATCACCATCATCACTCTGGCCACCATCACTCGCACCACACCAACTAAATTCAGAGAAGCGCGTTTGCGGATGAACGCGCTTCTTTCGTCTCAATTAAACTGGGAGCAGCCATGTATACCTCTGCTCCTGAAACCGAACGCAACTCCGCCAAGTCCACCACCCCCGCCATCGACCTGCGCAGCGATACCGTCACCAAGCCATCGGCGGAGATGCGCCGAGCCATGTTCGAAGCCGAAGTCGGTGATGACGTCTACGCCGAAGACCCAACCGTTAATCAGCTGGAGAAGCGTGCGGCTGAAATCTTCGGCCGCGAGGCGGCGCTGTTCGTGCCCAGCGGCACCATGGGCAACCAGATCGCCGTCAAGCTGCACACGCATCACGGGCAGGAGGTCATCTGCGAGGAGCGCGGCCACGTCTTCAACTACGAGATGGCAATGATGGCGCACTTCTCCGGCGTGGTGCCGCGGACGGTGTGGGCCGAGGACGGCATCGTCACCTGGAAGCACGTCGAATCGAAGCTGAAGGGCAAGAGCTACCATGCCGCCAAGACCGGTCTGCTCTCGCTGGAAAACACCCACAATATGGCAGGAGGTACGACCACTCCGCCCGAGATCTTCGACGAGGTCTGCGACAAGACGCACGCCGCTGGTCTGCCGGTTCACCTCGACGGCGCTCGCATCTTCAATGCGGCCGTGGCACTCGATGTGCCGGTTGCGACCCTCACCGCCAAAGCCGACACCGTCATGTTCTGCCTGTCAAAAGGCCTCGGCGCACCGGTGGGATCGATGCTGGTGGGTAAGGCCGACCTGATCGATCGCGGACGCATCTATCGCAAGGCGCTGGGAGGCGGCATGCGGCAGGCGGGAATCCTGGCCGCTGCCGGGCTGATTGCCCTGGAGACGGGCCCGGCCAAGCTGGAACAGGACCACGCCAACGCAAGATTTCTGGCGGAAGGATTGGCGTTGATTCCCGGAATCAAGATCGATCCAGCGAAAGTTCATACCAATATCCTGATCTGCGATATCTCGGGGACCGGCCTAACTTCCGGCGACATCTCGCAGAAGCTGGCGGCCCGTAACGTTCTGGCGAATGGAGTGGGACCGCAACTCATCCGCTTCGTCACCCATCTGGACGTGAGCCGCGAGCAGTGTGCAGCTGCTCTTGAAGCTGTCGCCTCTGTCTGCGGCCGCACGGCCCACGCCTGAGCCTTCTCATACGCCGCGGACGAATTGGAGCGGTAGTTTCTGGCAACTGGAGGACAGCAATGCCTGACGCGATCGCGCAGTTTGCGCGAGCGAAGTATCTGAACCTGGAGACATTCCGCAAGACTGGCGTCGGCGTCTGCACGCCGGTGTGGTTCGCGCAGGATATCAGCCACAGCAAGCCTTCTGTCACCATGTTCTACGTGTATTCGGAAGCCGATGCCGGCAAAGTGAAGCGCATCCGCGGCAATACCAAGGTTCGAGTCGCGCCCTGTAACGTGCGCGGAAATCTAAAGGGCGCATGGATCGAAGCGCGTGCTTATCTCTGCGAAGAGAGCGAAGCTAAGCACGCGCAAGAGCTGCTGAGAAAGAAGTACGGCTGGTTAAAGATTTCCGGCGACTTCTTCGGCCGTCTGCTGCGCCACAAACAGACGGTGATCGCTGTTGAAGTTGAGTGAGCGGCGGTCTCCCACACTTATACGAAGGCGTGCGAATGGTGGTGGCGCGAACCTTTGCCGCCGTGGCGGCTGGCCACCATTCGACTCTGATGATTGGGATGTGCGGGCGTTTTCGCGTGGGAGGATTGGGGAGGCCCCATCCTGTGCGCGGGCGTTTCGTAGTGATCGGGATCGATCTCGGCTTGGGCGTGAGCGTAACCGCCGCTCAAAGATATAAGACCACCCGCCAAAAGCAGAACCAGCAACCTAAGTGAGTTCATACCTTCCCCCTTTAACGAGTGGCCATACTTACCTATGGCAGTCTCAGTGCCAAACCATCGAGATCTCGCTCCCCATCGATAAGTCATTGCACGCGTGCAGCTTGTAAAGGGCGCTCTTCGCGACGGCGGGAGACAAACGGCCCTAGAGGCTATCCTCGTGTCCAGTTGACTATCCCGGTGGATAGTGCAAGTACGACAGCTCGGCTGAAAACAAAAAAAGCCCGCAAATGTCAGCGGGCTCTTTCATTGTCGTCCCGGGGGAGCGGACCGGGACGTGTCAGTCTTTCAGCTATTGAACCGGAGTACTGATTTCAGCATTGATCAGCATCTGGGTCCCATTGTCCAGCTTCACTTCCTTGCCGGTCGAGGTCAGAACGCCGTTGGAATCCATTTGCAGACTCTTGACTCCCAGGACGCCCTGAGAAGTCGGTAGCAGGATAGGACGGGAAGTTGACTTGGGGAGCTGCTGTGGCGATGAGGGAGCAGCTGTCGACCCGCCACCGCCTGATCCAGAATGGCCGCCCAGGGTTGCAGGTCCCGCGGGTCCCGTGTTGGGCTCGTTATCGCCCAAGCTCTGTCCCACAGCTTGCAGCGTTCCCTTCATAGGCAGCTCTTTGTCCTTGGTGATTTCGATTTTGTCGAACACCATGGCGAGAGAGGACGTCGCATCACCTTTCGAGCGGGCCTGCGCCTGGGTGATATGGCCGATCACCTTGGAACCGGTGGGAATCATCAGGCCGCTGCGCGAGTGCAACGGAGCAACCGTCTGACAGACCACAGCGTCGCCTTCCTTCAGCTTCTTGGAATCCAGTCCCTTGACCAGCGTGGTTGGGAAAGATCCTTTAATGTCCGCATTGGAACTACCTGCGTCGGACGTAGCAGCAGCTGCCGGATTGGGCGCTGTAGCCTGCGGCGTGTCACTTTGCGCCCAGCATAGCGATACCGTAAACAAACCCAATAGCACGGACAGGTACCATCGTTTCATTTCCGCTCCTCGTAGCCTGATTTTGTACTTCGTGGACGTTTTTATTCTTGTCCAGCGTACTAACTCGGTCAACACAATATAGGTGCGCCCGTTATCAAAAATTGTGGTTTTTACTCGAAATGGTTCTACAGGATCAGTTGGCGTGCAACTTCGCTGCGATTTCGGGATTAGCGAGCAGTTTCTGGTAGATCAGATCGGCAACGTACGCGTTACCCGCCTCGTTATAGTGGCCGGCCGCTCCCAAGGCGTCCACTGCACCATTGGGTATGAAGAGTTTGTCCGCCTCCGCGGGCGCAAGGCGGCGGAAGTCGTCGCTCAAATCGATATACAAGATGCCATGAGCGCGGGCATAGTCGGCCAGAACACCTCGCCAGTAGCCCGCTGATTTCCATCCGAGTTCCTCGCGTATCGGCAGATAAGCCAGAACCAGCGTGCTATTGCGGGTGCGATTGGTCGCCGCCAAATCATCGAGCATGTAAGTGAGAACGCGTACCGTCTGTTCATTGCGCTCTTCCGACGGAGCCCGCGGAGCCGCGTTGTCGAGATGCAGCGTGCTTCGCAGCAGCCGCGTGATCGCCAGCGTGGAGAGAGCGTTCTCCACCTGCACCAGCCGCGGTGCCCGGACCACCATGCTTCGAGGCACCGGCACGTTGCCCGCAACCACATGTTCGTTTTCCACGGTAAGGACCGGCTTGCCGTAGTTGTTAAACGAAGAGTGCTGCATCCGATAGAGGTCGGGATAAATCAGCGCCAGGATCTGGACGTTGTGCTCGAGCGCCGCCCCGTCGCGTTTGTACCAGAGATACGCCTGGTCGGCGCCATAGCCTCCCTGACCCATGTTCACGGTCTCGAGATTAGGTGCATGGCCGGCCAGAAGCTGAGGCCAGTTGTGCTCGTTGTCGACCCCGAATCCGAAGGTGAACGAGTCTCCCGAACAGATGACACGGGCCTTCCCGGCGGGCACGCTCCTGGTGAAATCGGCGTCGTTACGAAAGCGCTGGGAATTGGTCCTCAAGAACTTTCCCGGACCATACATGTTCGGCAGATAGACATTGGGCAGATTCACCCAGCCGAGTTCTGGATCGTATTGTGTGTAAAGACTCTCGGCCACCGGCGGGGCCGCGAAGGTGTTGCGGAAGGCGTAGTAGGTGCTCGCCGCACCCTCGAACATGAGCAACAACGCCAGCACCGCGGCGATGTTAAAGAACACGAAGGACAGACGCGATACGGAGGAGCCGCTCTTCTTAACACCAGCAGCTTCGGGCGCTGGCGAGGCGTCGGGCGCCAATTGATCCACTTGTCCGGTTTCTTGGCTCAAGGTTGGAAACCCTCTTCCCGGTTCTGGGTATCAGGCCCGGGAGCTGGCGACCAACATCATACCGTCAGTTGGCGAAGGGTGGAAGGGAGAGCTTGTCAGTTTCGCTTTTTCTTCGTATAATGCACCGGTCGCCGCAACTGCGGCTGGAGATTTCCCCTATGGCAATTCGTGACATGCTACTCCCCGAATTCGACGCCGAGATGGCGAACACCCGCAAGCTGCTGGAGCGGCTGCCCGACAATGTTTCCGACTATAAACCGCACGAAAAGTCGATGCCGATGAACCGCCTGGCCGGCCATGTTGCCGAATTGCCGGGGTGGGCGAAGGAAACCTTCACCAAGGAAGTGCTGGTGCTCGACATGGAAAACTTTGTGCCCTTCAATCCCAAGACGCGCAAGGAAGTGCTCGATAAATTCGACGAGAACGCCAAGGCCGGACGCGCGGCGCTGGCCGCCGCCAAGGACGAAGATTTTCCGGTCATCTGGAGCCTGCAAGATGCCAAGGGAAAGACCATCATGGCGATGCCGCGTGCGGCCTGCTATCGCGGCATGGTAATGAGCCACATGATCCATCACCGCGCCCAGCTGGGTGTCTATCTGCGGCTCAATGAGATTGAGCTTCCTGGCATGTACGGTCCGTCCGCCGACGAAATGAAGTTCTGGACCGAGAAGAGCGCGTAGAGCGAGTACGGCGTACAGAGTTTTTTCGAAGGACATACACCACGTAATCCGGGCGCCCCGTTCTAGCCGGCGGTTGGCTAGAGCGGGGACTTTCGTTGACCCGGAAAACTGATGGGTGTCCCATCCCGTCCGCCGCAGTTGCGGACAGGGTGGGATTCACCTATGTCAGGACCGCGCCGACTGCATCTGCGACGCCAGAATCCCTTCCAACTGGTCGAAGCTGAAGTTGACGCCCCGCTCCATACCGCTCTTCAGGATGCCGTCGCGAATTTCTTTCGATCCGCATTGGATCGTCAGCGTCAGCGTCGTCTTGCCGCCCTGTTCGACGAACGTTGTCGTGTTGACCGCCTCGCCTTCGTACCACGTCGGCTCAAACCTCTCGGTTACCACCAGGCGCTCGGGGATCACCACCTCCCGAAAGATGCCCTGGCTGGACATTTCCTTTCCATCCGGACCGCGCCAGACATAGCGGTAGCGGCCGCCGACGCGCAAATCGATCTCGCAGATCGGCATGCTATGGTCCGGGCATCCGGTGAGCCAGCGCTGCAGCAGCTCGGGCTTGGTGTGGGCGTCAAAGACCAGCTGGCGGGGTGCATCGAAGACGCGGGTCAGCACGATCTCGCGATCGCCGGGAGTATCAATCGTCATGTTTCCAACGTTTCTGATCATTTTCTTCTCCTGATTTTTTGTGTCGGTGCCGTTTCTTGCTGGGCTTTCATTTCTTGCAGCAGTGAATCCAGGCGCCCGAAATTGGCTTCCCAGAATGCGCGATAACGCTCCAGCCATTCATCGGCTTCGGCGAGAGGCTTGGCCTCGAGGCGGCAGGGACGTCGCTGCGCCTCGCGGCTGCGCGAGATCAGCCCGGCGCGCTCCAGCACGCGCAGGTGCTTGGAGATGGCTGGCTGGCTCATGTCAAACGGTTCGGCCAGCTCATTGACCGAAGCCTCACCCGTAGCCAGCCGGGCAAGAATGGCACGCCGGGTAGGATCGGCCAGGGCGGCGAAGGTGGCATCGAGGCGCTGAGACGTTTGTGGTTGCATAGCCATTTAGTTATATAACTAGATGGTTGTATTACACGAGAGGATGCTTGTCAAGAGCGGAGCGAGAAATTTTTCGTTCAGAAAAGCAGCGCGAGAACGTCCTGTAAGAGGAGCAGCCAAAAAAGCCGATGTAGCGGGAATGCAACTAGAGACGGTCCGGTAGCGAAAAACGTAGTTAGAGAAGGTTCTGGAAAGCGCGCCTCAGCCTTGTCATCACGAGCGTCAGCGAGGGACCTGCTGTTCGGCCTGCGAAAGAATGAGTCTGCACAGGGGAGATGCCCCGGTCCCGCAACGCGGGACGGAATAGCTTAGCCCAGCACGGAGCCGCCGGCGGAGTGCTGGGTAAGGTCGGTTAGCCGGACTAAGTCCCGTAGGGACGACAGTGCCCCTGCGGACCTGGCTACGGTGCTACACTCGCGCGGCTAAATCGCGTCGCGGCCCATTGCTGCAGCTCTGTTTCATGCTTCTTGAACTGCATGGCCACCACGATCAAGGCTATGCCGATCAAGGTGAGAACGAACGGGAAAGCCACCGAGTTGCGGAAATAGCCGTAAGCCTCATTACACAGATAACCAAAAACGCCCAGACCACCGAAGATGAGAAAAACCTTGCGGCGCAGCACGAGAGCGACGACGATCATCGCGAGGTGGATGAGGCAGTATCCGAATTTCGCCAGTTGATTACCACTGTCCAGGAGAGACAGTCCGCCAGTAAACGTGAGCAGCCCGAACAGGTAGCCCCAGAAGGAATAGTCCAGTTCCGTGCGGCGGTCGAGCCAGTACGAAACCATCAGCATCACCAGACCGAAGGCAATCGAAATTCTACAAAGCTCCTGATAGGTCCAGTGCTTTTGGAAGATCAGTGCGGTCAGGTCCATCGACATGTACCAGAGCGCATAAGCGGCGGGCGCGGTGAGAAACGGAAATGGGAAGAAACGCAGCGCGACGATAGCGGCGATGACGGTAGCCACTTCCATGATCACCCAGCTGGCGTCGATGTAGGGATGAAAGCGCGTGTAGCTGCCGGGATCGCCCGAGGGCCACAGGTGAAACTGACGCTCCAGTCCATAGACGGCGAGCGGCACCATGCATACAGCCATGGTCGCGAGTAATCCCGCGGGAATACGGAACATTGGCTTCGGCCACAGGCGCCACGCGACCACGAGAAATGCCCCCGCGTACAGCGCTGTAATCGCGAACAGCTGCCATCCCTGGAAGGAGTCCCATCCGCTGGTCATGAACCAGCCCATGGCGCCGATTACCAGCAGCGCGCCGAAGTAGTAGCCAACATGTGCGGCTTCAAAGTGCGGCTCCGACTCCGTCAGGGTGAGGAGTCGAGTCCAGAGGTTGTGCGCCTGTTCGCGCGGCAGGCCGGAGTCGGCGACCGCCCGTGCCAGCTGATCCTCGCTGATCTTGATTGCGGGGCTGTTCTTCATGGTTGTGAAGTGGCCGAAGTATAGTCCGCGTGCGTAAAGCTGTACAGAATTCTGTGCGCGCAAGAGAACGCGACGAACAGCAGCACGTTGGGGCCGCGGGTTATCTCGCTCGGGGATGCGAATCGGGAAATCGATCGCGATAACGACCCGGAGCTCCTGGGCCCAGCCTGCTGCTGATCGCGCCGCACCAACTCCGGAATTATGCCCGAATTCCCGAACGCGCTACGAACAGGAAGTAGCGCCGAGAAGAAGACCGGTGAATAGGAAACCGTCGACCCTGAAGTCGTGCAACGCGGGACCGCAGGAAGTGAAATTCTGAACAGAAAACCGGTCGAAAGGAAATCAACCATCGACGCTCCAGTCCCTTACCGCGGACGGCAGGAAATGAACCCAGAGATGAATCGGTCGAAAGGAAAATCAAACCGTTGACGCCCGAGTCCCGCAAAGCGGGACGGAACAACTTAGCCCAGCACGGAGCCGCAGGCGGAGTGCTGGGTAAGGTCGATTAAGGGGCCAAGTCCCGTAGGGACGGCAGGTTTTTTCACTAGGATCGAAGTGCCGCCGGCTGAAGCCGGCTCAGCTCTCAATAACCACGCCTACCCAGGATTCCGCTGCCCCACAGCCGCAACAGCGGCGGCTGCGGGACCCGCTCCATCCTGGGCTATGCTTTTCCGCCCTGCGGGCTGGGTCATTGCGGAGTGGCGGCGGCTGCCCGACGAGACTGTGCCATGCTCGTACATTTGAAAGTCCCATCGCGGGAGCCCAGTCCACAATAGTTGCGATGGATGCACCGCGAACGATGCGTAGTCGCATTTCAGATGCAAAATCGAAAACTTACCCGACCAGCAAAGCAAATAGGGCGCGATCGCTCGCGCCCCTGGTTCCATTCTGTTTTTTCCTACTGCACCAGCGTACCGGTCTCGCCGTCACCATTCTCCACCACGTCTTCCGGCGGGATGATGGACGCCGCTGCCAGGCGATCGCCTTCTTCCAGGTGCAACAGGCGCACCCCCTGCGCGGAGCGGCCGGATTCGCGAACGGTCTTGGTGTCGATGCGAATGATCTTGCCGAACTGGCTGATCACCATCACCTCCGACTGCTCGTTCACCAGCATGATGGAGACGACCTTGCCGTTGCGCGCCGTCGTCTTGACGTTGATGACGCCCTTACCGCCGCGCGTTTGCAGGCGATACTCATCGACATCGGTGCGCTTGCCGTAGCCAAGTTCGGTAACGGAGAGGATGAGGTTCGACTCGGCCTCGCCGCCCTTGGCCTTCTTGCGTTCCTTGGGCGTGACCGCCATGCCGACGATGTAATCGCCGCGATCCAGGTTCATGCCGCGTACACCGTAGGCTGCCCTGCCCATCGGACGCACGTCGTCTTCTTCAAAGCGGATAGCCTGGCCATCGTGCGTGGCGAGGAAGATGATCTGCTTGCCATCGGTGCAGTTGGCGGCCACCAGTTCGTCTTCCTTCTCGATGCCGATGGCGTTGATGCCGATGGAGCGGACGTTGCTGAAGTCCTTCAGCGGAGTCTTCTTCACCGTGCCGTTGCGGGTGGCGAAGAAGACATAGCGGTTCTCTTCTTCCAGATCGCGAACCGTCAACCAGGCCCGAACGGTTTCTCCCGGTTGCAGGGAGACGAGGTTGGCAATCGCTTTGCCTTTGCCCGCCGCGCTCAACTCGGGGATCTCATACACCTTCAGCCAGTACACGCGTCCGGTGTTGGTAAAGACCAGGATGTAATCGTGCGTGGAGGCGACGAACAGCTGCTCGACGAAATCCTCTTCGCGGGTGCTCATGCCCTTGCGGCCCGTGCCGCCGCGGCGCTGCTGGCGATAGGTAGAGATCGGCGTGCGCTTCAGGTAGCCGGAGTGACTGACCGTGACGGCAACCTGCTCGTCGGCGATCAGGTCTTCCAGATTGATCTCGGCGGCTTCGTCCTGAATCTCGGTGCGGCGCGCATCGCCGTACTTCTTCTTAATCTCTTCCAGTTCCTTGACGATGACGTTGCGCAGCTTTTTCTCGCTGCCCAGGATGGCTTCGTATTCCGCAATGCGGCCGCGAACCTCCGCCAACTCCTTCAAGATTTCGTCAATCGAGAGTCGGGTCAGGCGATGCAGTTGTAATTCCAGGATCGCATCGGCCTGTATCGCGTCGAACGGACGGGTAAGCGTCGCCGGCTTCAGACCTTTGAGCGATGCCGCTTTTCCGGCTTTGCCTTCCGAAACGTTGACGGTGCTGCCGGTGAAGTACGCGACCAAATTGGTGCGCGCTTCGGCGCGGTTTTCGCTGCCGCGAATGATGCGGATGACATCGTCGACGCGATCGAGCGCAACCTGGTACCCCTCGAGGACATGCTCGCGCTCGCGCGCCTTCATCAGCAGGTACGCCGTGCGGCGGCGCACCACGTCGATGCGATGATCGACAAAATGCTGGATGGCCTGCACCAGTCCCATTTCCTTGGGCTGGTTGTTGACCACGGCCAGGAAGATCATGCTGAAGCTCTCTTGCATCGAGGTGTGCTTGAAGAGCTGGTTGAGCACGATTTGCGGCTCGCATCCGCGCTTGAGTTCGATGACGATGCGCATGCCGTCGCGATCGCTCTCGTCGCGCACGTCGCTGATCTCGTCGATGACCTTGTTGTTGACCAGTTCGGCGATGCGCTTGATCAGGGTCGCCTTGTTGACCTGGTAGGGAATCTCGGTGACGACAATGGCGTCCTTGTCCTTGGTGACGTGCTCGATCGCCGCCTTGGCGCGCATCAGGAAGCGGCCGCGGCCGGTGCGATAGGCCTCCATGATGCCGCTGCGCCCGTGAATGAAGCCGCCGGTGGGGAAGTCAGGACCCTGCACGAACTTCAGGATGTCGGCCAGCGTGGCGTGGGGATTATTCACCAGTGTGATGCAGCCGTCGACGATCTCGGTGAGGTTATGCGGTGGGATGTTCGTAGCCATGCCGACCGCGATGCCGTTCGATCCGTTGACCAGCAGGTTCGGAACTCGGGTCGGGAGCACCATCGGCTCGACCGTGGTGTCATCGAAGTTAGCGACGAAGTCGACCGTGTCCTTGTCGATGTCGGCCAGCAACTCTTCGGCAATCTCCGTGAGACGCGACTCGGTGTACCGGTAGGCCGCCGGGGGATCGCCATCGACGGAGCCAAAGTTTCCCTGGCCGTCAATCAGCGGATAGCGCAAGCTCCACGGCTGCGCCAGGCGCACCATGGCGTCATACACCGCGCTGTCGCCGTGTGGATGATATTTCTTCAAACATTCGCCGACGACACCGGCGCACTTCATGTGCTTGCGATTGTGCAGCACGCCCATGTCGTGCATGGCGTAAAGAATGCGGCGATGCACCGGCTTCAAGCCGTCGCGGATATCGGGCAGCGCGCGCCCGATGATGACCGACATTGAGTAGTCAAGATACGAACGCCGCATCTCGTCTTCAATGTTGACGGGTTGCACGTTGGCGGCGCCGGGGCCGATGTTGTCGAGTGGTAATTGCTGGTTTGGATCGTCTGCCATGTTTAGCGATTGGCTCTTAGCTGTTAGCTTTAGCTTTCAGCTCATCCCTTCTCAAACTTCGTCGGCGGTCGACGCAGAATCGCGACTGTGAGTTCGGATTACGAGGACCGTTTGCGCTCCATGACGCGGGCGGAGATTCGGCGCAGTCGAGGCCGCGAAAATTTCTCTCGCATCACCCGCAAGTCATTGCAAATTCAGGAGATTATTCTGCTTAGGAGCACTGTTGATTATAGCACGGAAAGGGTCGTTTTTCAGCTCCCGAAACGCTCTCTAAGTGCCTGATTTGACATCAAGTTTCAGCTCTGCCGTGCCGAGCAGACAAGTGCGTGCGATTGCGCCGAAATTGTCTTACACAAACTCGATCGGGCGCGCGTCGCAGTCAAAAAAAGCGAGTCTCAAGGGGACGCGTCTCTTGTCCTTTTCCGACGCTCTCAACTTGTCACAGGACGCGCGAGCGGTTTTCCGGCGTCCTCCCCCACGACGGAGCCTAGTCGCTCCGGACCATCCTTCCAATGCCGGCGCAACCAGCGGTTCATCGGTTCCGAGTACCAGCGTGCCACCCCATCTCCCAGAATCGCGGCCAGTACCACTGTCGCGACAAATAAGACAGGTACGCCCGGCATCGGTTTGCCGAGCTTTACGAACAATGCCGAACAGGGCCAGCACGACAAACATGTGCGTCAGGTAAACCTCGTAACTTCGCTGTCCCAGATCCAAGAGCGGATTGAGTATTCGCGGCGCTCTCCACTGCGACTGCGATGCGGCGACGATGACGAGGCACGTTCCGATCGCCACGACGGTCATGTCGAGACCAGTCGTCCCCAGTCCCCAGGCGTACGCGCGGCGAGAGAAGCAGAGCATGAAGATCAGCAGCGCCGATCCCAGGACGCCGATTGTGCGCAGCTGGCGCTGGGAAAAGCTGATGCGCGAGGTCAATAGCGCCGTCAGGCAGCCCATCGCGATGGCATCCATTCCGCCGAGATAAGACTTTTCTTGCCAGATGTCGTTGCCGTGAGTGAACACGGTCCGGCCGAAAGGTCCGAGGAGGACGAATCCGCAGAGCAACGGAATCAGTAGTTTTGTACGCGCGAAAAGCAGACAGGCGATGGGGAAGAAGAGGTAGAACATCTCTTCGACGGAGAGCGACCAGAGGATGTCCCAGGGGCCGGGAAGATAGCCGCGCCGCGCCTCCAGCAGATTCACATGAAAGGTAAGAGCTGCCAACAGAGCGCGGCCCAGTCCTCCGGTTTTGGCGGAGACGACGAATCCGCTGACATCGGCAAAATGCAGCACGCTGAGAACCGCCAGCAGCAACAGGAGCAGCGGCGCGATGCGCGCAAAGCGCAGTTTGTAGAAGTCGAGTGCGTTGAACTGCGCGAGCGATCCCCAACGCCTCAGGCTGGTGGATGTAATGAGGAAGCCGGAGACGGCAAAAAACATCTGCACGCCAAACTGGCCGTTCCATACCAGCGACGACACCAATTGTCGGGGAATGCCGTGAGTGTAAGGAACCTTCGCCAGCAGCAGGCGGATGTTGACGTGGTTCATCAGCACGAAAAAGATGGCGAGTCCGCGAAGCACGTCGATGCCATCGACCCGCTGCCAGCTTCGTGGAGCAACGGCCGTATCCCGTGAGGCCATTCCTTCGAGGGTACTACGCGGGATGGTGCAGATTCTTAATGTCGGGCTTACTGGCGTCGGGAGGATGGGCCTTGGCCATGTCGTCGCAACGACGCTGTTCGTCTTGCATTTCGCAATGGAAGGTAAGGACGAAGAGAACCAGGACTGCGATGAGGCAGTAGACAACGATCCAGAGGATAGGCACCGGTCACCTCCGACCTGTCGGCTATAGGCAGGTGACTATCTTTACGATACTCCTCCCTGCCCCTACTGAGACAGTGATTTAGACACAATTCTTGGGATTTTGCTACGACAAAATACACCTAGGCCTTGGCGGGCAGCGTTTCCGGCACCACTTGCGCGACTAGGTTGGCGGCTTCCATCCCGGAACGAACGCAGTCAGGCACGCCGATACCGTGGTAGGCGTTGCCGGCCAGCGCCAGCCCGGGGATCTCGGCGACGCGCTTCTCAATGCTGGCGACCCGCGCAATGTGGCCGGGCTCATATTGCGCCATCGCTTCGCGCCAGCGGTAGACGCGCGAAAAAATCGGCCGGGCGTCGACCTTCACCAGGTCACGAATTTCGCGGTGGACCGTTTCCAGCATTTCTTCGTCGCTAAGTCCCAGGATTGCCTCGTCGCGAGCGCCGCCCAGGAAGCAGCGCAGGATGCCTTTGCCCTCCGGCGCGCGGTGGGGGAACTTGTTGTGGACGAACGTGCAGGCCAGCATACGCATGCCTTCGCTGCGCGGCACCAGGAACCCGAAGCCGGGTGGCAACTTCGCCAGTTGCTCCTTGTAGTAGCCTAGCGTGACCGTCACCGACGAACTGTAGGTGATATCGAGCAGATTGCGCGCCAGTTCGTGATCTACGCCGTCGAGCAGCGCACCGGCAACGTGGGCAGGCGCGGCAAGAATGACCGCATCGTAACGCTCATCGCCGTTCATCTCGGTGGCGACGCGCCAGCCACCGTTCTCAGGGTAAAGCCGGCGTACGTGACGACGTAGACGAATCGCCTGCGGGTCCAGCCGGGTGACAATGGCGTCGACCATCTGCTGCATCCCATCGCGCAGCGAGGTGAATAGTGGCCGCGGCGGTTTCTTGCTGGCGGTCCGTACCATCTTCTTGTGCGCTGCCAGCATGGCGCGGCTCAGGCTGCCATATTTTTCCTCCATCTCCACGAAACGAGGCAGCACGGCGCGGGCACTCAGCTTAGCGGCATCGCCGCCATATACACCCGACAGCAGCGGATCGGCCAGTCGGTCGACAACCTCTGCGCCGAAGTGCCGCTGCACCAGTTGCGCGACGCTTTCATCGTCCTGCATGGGCCTCGGCGGATGGAGCAGCTCCTGCGCCATGCGGACTTTGGTGTTCCAGGAAAACAGCGGCGACAGAGCCGTGGGCACCAGCCGCGTCGGCACCATGAACATCAGACCATCCGGCATGGCGACAAGTTTGCCCTTTACCACAATGTAGGTCTTGCGCTCCGAGTCGTTGGAGCCGATGAGTTGATCGTCCAAGCCCAGTTCGCGGCAGAGCGAAACGGCCCAGGGTTTTTCAGTGAGGAAAGAATCGGGACCGGCTTCCACCAGGCAGCCGTCGATATGATCCGAGGAGAGGACGCCGCCCAGTCGCTGTCCGCTCTCGAAGAGCGAGTACTCAATATCTGCGCCACTCCGGCGCGCCTTGTCCAAATAGAAGGCCGCGCTCAGACCCGAGATACCACCGCCAATGATTGCAATCCGCCTCATGCGGGAAAGCCTGGAGATCCTTTCAGCTTTTGATGCCGCCGCTCGTCACCGGACTCATGGCTGCCAGACGAGTCTTCGCCAGATCGGCAACCGCGCGTACGAATAGCGGAGAGTCATTCAGGGACTCGGCGCGATAGAGCTTCATGCCGCGCGCTGCTGCGAATTCGCGGAACAGTATATCGACATCGAAGAGAATCTCAACGTGATCGCACACAAAACCAATGGGCTGCACAAAAATGCCTGTTTGCCCCGCTTCGCGCAAGTTGACGATGGTGTCCTCCACTGTGGGACCTAGCCATTCGCCGCCCGACATGCCCTGGCTTTGAAACGCGAATTGCCATGCTCCGATCTCCGGAACGCGCGCCGCAACCAGCGCCGCCGTTTCACGCGTTTGCTTCTCGTAAGGATCGCCCTCTGCGATGGTGCGTTGGGGCACGCTGTGCGCGGTGAACAAGACAGGAAGCAGCGAGCCATGCTGTTCGCAGGCAGCTTTGTAGCCGGTACGTAAGCGATCGGCAAAAGCCTCGATCAAAAGTGGATGGTCATGCCACTCTTCCACGAAATCGATAGCGAAGGGCGCATTCGCGCCGAACAAAACTTCTTTGTAGAGGCCGACGCTGGTGCGGGAATTGTGGGGCGCCAGGCAGATAGCAACCGCCTGCTCGATGCCGTCGGCGGTCATCTGCTGCAACGTATCGGCAATAAAGGGATGCCAGTTGCGCATGCCCACATACGCTGGAATCCCTAACTCGAGCGCGACTCCATTTGCCTGCCCCACAGTGAGGCAGGTCAAGGGCGAGACGCCGATCTGCGCGTAACGATGCTGTACTTCACGTACCACAGCGTCAGACATGGGGCGCCCGCGAGAAATGTTCTGCAGGAAGGCGGGGATGTCCTCGACTTGCTCGGGGCTGCCGTGAGCGATGAGCAGGACCGCTTGCTTGCTCATGCTTTCCTCGCAACCGCCGCCGATGCGGTGAACTCGCGCACGAATTGCGCCAGGTTTTTCACGTTGTCGACCGGGGTATTCGGCAGAATGCCATGTCCCAGGTTAAAGATGTGACCCGGGCGCGCATCGGCCAGCCGCAGAATATGCTCGGCGCGCTGCTTCAATTCTTGCCACGAAGCAAACAGCAGCACCGGATCGAGATTGCCCTGCACCGCGTGATTATGGCCGACGGTGCGCCAGCCTTCGTCCAGCGGAATGCGCCAGTCGAGGCCGATCACTTCCGCACCCGTCTCCGACATCGAAGGCAACAGGGTTGAGCTGTCCGTTCCGAAATAGATGATGGGAACGTTGGTTTCTTTCTGTAGCCGCTGTATGAGCTGGGTAGTCGGCACCAGTACGTAGCGGCGATAGTCCTCTACGCTGAGGCAGCCAACCCAGCTGTCGAAAATCTGCAGGCAGTCGGCGCCCGAACGCACCTGCTCGGCGGCATAGGCCGCCAGCACGTCGACCAGCTTGCCGACCAGCTCATCCCAAAGCTCGGGTGAGTTGTACATCAGCTTCTTAACTTCCAGGTAGTGCCGCGAGCCGCCGCCCTCGATCATGTAACTGGCCAAGCGTGAATGGCGCGCCGCAGAAGCCGATGATGGGCAGCTTCGCGCCGAAATGTTTTGCCACCAGCGCGACTGCGTCAGCAACATAACCGAGTTCGGCAGCGCGATCGCTGCGCAGCGCGTGCACGTCTTCTGCGGTGCGGACGGGCTTCTCGATGACCGGGCCTTCGCCCGCGGTGAAGTGAAAGGGCAGCCCCATCACTTCCAGTGGAAGCAGCAAGTCGGCGAAGATGATGGCCGCATCGACGTTCAGGAATTCGGCGGCAGTGATGGTGACTTCGGCTGCCAGTTCGGGCTTCTTGCAGATCTCGACCAGCGAGTGATGCTTGCGCACGTCGCGATATTGCTGCATGTAGCGCCCAGCCTGGCGCATAAACCAGACAGGAGTGGTATCAACCGGAAGCCGCTGGCAGGCACGTATAAAGAGCGAGTCGGGTGCGGACATAAAGAAACATCGTAGCACCGCGGGTCACTTCAGCTTGTGATTCAGCTCACAAAAGCGCGGTGGCCCTTCAAGTTAGAACAAGTCCGAGTGGCTGCCAGTGCGGACAAGGTACAAATCGTTCCCTGCAATTTTGTAGATCAGCAACCAGTCCGGCTCTATGTGACACTCCCGGTGCTGCGGCCAATTGCCTCTAAGCGGGTGATCTTTGTAGCGTGGCGGCAAGGGAGCGCCGCGTTCCAAGAGCAAGATCAATTCGCGGAGTTTGCCGGTGTCCTTGCCGCGCTTCCTCGCGAGTTTCACATCGCGGCGAAACTGGTTTCCGGGAATGAGGTTACGCAAGGACTAAATCCCCAGATCTTTGAAAAGCATGGTGGAGGACTTGTACCGCTTGCCTTCGCCACGATCAGCCGCCTGCATGGCCCGAACCGTTCTCGCGTTTGGCACCTTGACTTCGAAGGGAAGAGCCTTTTCAGAAGCTACACGAACTAACAGCATACGAACGGCGTCGGACACGGAAATACCCATCGCCGCCAAGGTCTTGGCGGCTTCCTTTTTCACTTTCTCGTCCACTCGGACGTGGACCATGGTCGTTGCCATAGAAATTTCCTCTGAGATACATTGTATCGCACTGTGCCGGCGAAGTTTACCTGCCACTATTGTGAGCCCCATCACCGACCCGCCGGCCCTGCTCTGCCTAAGCTTTAGGCAAGCAGATGCCCGACCGTACCAGCCACGTAAATCCCTGGATCGTGACCATCGCGGTCATGCTGGCCACGTTCATGGAGGTGCTCGACACCACCGTGGTCAACGTGTCCATCCCGCACATGGCGGGCAACATGGGCGCCACGGTGGAAGAGGGCACGTGGGTGGTCACGTCGTACCTGGTGTCGAACGCCATCGTGCTGCCCATGGCCGGCTGGCTGGCCACGCGCTTCGGACGCCGCCGCATGCTGATGGTTTGCGTCTCCGGCTTTACCCTTGCGTCGCTGCTTTGCGGCCTGGCGACCAGCCTCGACTGGCTGATCTTTTTCCGTATTCTGCAAGGACTGAGCGGCGGAGGCCTGCAGCCACTGTCGCAGTCGGTGTTGCTGGAAACCTTCCCACCGAAGCGGCACGGCACGGCCATGGCCGCCTTCGGTCTCGGCATTATTGTCGCACCCATCCTGGGGCCGACGTTTGGCGGCTGGATCACCGACAACTACACCTGGCGCTGGATCTTCTACATCAACCTGCCGGTCGGAATTCTCTCGCTGATCATGATCAGCCAGTTCGTCATCGATCCTCACTACCTGCGCAAGCGTTCTTACGGCGGCGTCGATCTATGGGGCATTGGCTTTCTCGCACTCGGCTTTGGCATGTTGCAGATGGTGCTCGATACCGGCCAGCGCAAAGACTGGTTCGGCAGCAACCAGATTCGCCTGTGGACGGCGCTTTGCGTCGTCGGTTTAGTCGGCATGGTGATTCGCGAACTCACCGCCAAACATCCCATCGTCGATTTGCGCGTGCTCAAAGACCGCACCTTCGCCGCCGGAACACTGCTGATGACGATGCTGGGCTTCGTACTCTATGGCTCGCTGATGCTGCTGCCGATTTACCTGCAGACGCTGCTCAACTATCCCGCGTACCAGGCGGGGCTCGCGCTATCACCGCGCGGCCTGGGAGCGTTGCTGCTGACGCCTATTACCGGGCAACTCACCAATCGCATCGATCCGCGCAAACTGCTGGTCGTCGGCGTCGTCATCGGTGGCTACACCATGTTCCGGCTCTCGCACTTGAACCTGAACGCCGGGTACTGGGACATCTTCTGGCCGCAGGTTTTGCAAGGCGCGGCGATGGCGTTTCTGTTCATCCCGCTGCTGACCACCAGTATGTCGGGCATCTCCAAGGAGAAGATGGGAAACGCCACCAGCATCTACAACCTGATGCGGAATATCGGCGGCAGCTTCGGCATTGCGACGATGACAACGTTTCTGGCGCGCCGCCAGCAGGTGCATCAGAGCCAGCTGATCAGCCACATCACGCCCATGGACATGCGCACCCAGAACATGGCTCACGGGCTGCAGAGCTGGTTCCGCATGCATCAGCCGATCAGCGCCTACGACGCCGCGCACAAGTCTTGGGCCACGATTTACCTGATGGTGCAGCAGCAGGCCTCCATGCTGTCGTTCGTCGAAGCATTCTGGGTGATGGGCGTGATCTTCTGGGCGATGCTGCCGCTTTTGTTTTTGCTGCGCAATGCGCGAGATTTGCATCCGCATGTGAAGTCGCCGCCCGGTCCGAAACGCCTCGTAACTCCCCCTCCTGCGGAAGTTGAGGATCGCGAGCCGGAACCGGAATTGGTAGGCGTTGCGGCACTCGATTGAAGAGGCCGATTGCCACGCACACACGAACATTAGCTGCCGCGAACATCATCTGGCGGTGTCATCCTGAGCAGAGCGTCGGGCGGCACGCCATGCATACTGCGCACATTGTGCGTTGTCATCGTGAGCGCAGCGTCCGCCGATCTTGCGGGCGCGTAGTCGAAGGACCCCTATTGTGGCGGCGGTTTTTCAGTCTCGTTCCCCCGCTGCTAACCTGCACGAGCCCTGATCTCAATGTCTCCGTGAACTCTGTGCCTCCGTGGTGAAAATGGCCCGCCATCTAGAATGAAACCGTGCAAGCTTCGCTCACCATGCAGAACCCGCCGTACCGCGGACGCATTGCCCCCTCGCCGACAGGGCTGATGCACGTTGGGCACGCGTGCACGTTCTGGACGGCGTATCAACGTGCACTCGAGCACAGGGGCACGCTGGTATTCCGTGACGAAGATCTCGATCCGCAACGCTCGAAGGCCGACTACGCGACGGCGATGCTGGAAGATTTGCAGTGGCTTGGGATTCGCTGGCAGGAAGGGCCAGACGTCGGCGGACCATTCGGGCCATATGAGCAAAGCCGGCGGCGCGAGTTCTACCTGGAGACATGGCGCAAGCTGCGCGATGGCGGATTCATCTATCCTTGCACCTGCTCGCGGAAGGACCTAACCATGTCGGCGGCTGCGCCGAACGAGGGAGACGACGAGCCAATGTATCCCGGCCGCTGCCGCGAGCGGATTGGGGACGCAAAGCAGTATGAGTCTCCGGCGGGCGTGAACTGGCGCTTCCGGGTCCCGGATGACGAGGTGATTCGGTTCGAAGATCTTCACCTCGGCGCGCAAAGCTACGTCGCGGGACGCGACTTTGGCGACTTTGTCGTGTGGCGGCGCGACGATGTTCCGGCTTATCAGCTGGCCGTCGTGGCTGACGACGCGGCCATGCAAATCACCGAGGTGGTGCGCGGCGCCGACTTGCTGAAGTCGACGGCGCGGCAGTTGTTGCTGATTCGCGCTCTGGGACTGCCGGTTCCCGGCTATTACCATTGCGACCTTGTGCGCGATGAGGCCGGCGTGCGCCTGGCCAAGCGGCATGATGCGCTCAGCTTGCGGACGCTGCGGGAGACCGGAAAGACGGCGGAGGAGGTTCTGAGAATGTGCCAGGTCTATTGAACGGTGGCAGCAAAAAGCAGATCCTTCCTCGGGCCAAGGCCCTCCTGGTGATGACAACAGTTAGGTGTCTGTTGTGGCGCAGCTAAAGCTGCGCCGCTTCCATCTCGCCGTCCTCCGTGTCTCCGTGGTGAAATCGCTTTTCCGGCGCGCACCCCGTTTGCAATTGCGTTCGGGGGAAGCCGCAGTGTATCGTCTCGCCGAGGCAGGGAGGCTGAGGCCATGCGAGTGAATTGGCTTGCGATCCTGATCGCAGGAGTAGCGGACTGGCTGCTCGGCGCCGTCTGGTTCACGGCGTTTTCCAAGCAGTGGCAGGCGGGGTTGCGCATGTCGCCGGAAGAGTTGCAAATGTACATGTCGCATCCCAATTTCTGGCCTTATCTGATCGCCCTGCTGTGCAGCTGCCTTATGGCCTACGCCATCGCGCGCCTGGTAGGCGTGGCGCCGACGCACGGGCTGTTCCGCGGTATTCATGCGGGCATCCTGGTTGGCCTGGCAGCGGCAGTAGCCATGATTACCGAGATGGTTTTCGAGTATCGCGCCGGGCCCTTCATCCTGATTTCCGCGGCATATCCGTTGCTGGGCTGCATTCTGATGGGCGCCATCATTGGCGTGTGGAAGCAAAAAACTTTAGTGGATGAGGTCCGCAAGGCGTAGCCGTGAAAATTGAAGGGAAAACGGTATCCGGATATCTGAAGGTTTTGACCGGCCTCGATCAGTTGCCTGGGCCCGACGGCCAGCGCTACATCGAGCTGTTCCGCCATGGCTCGCTGGCAGTTGAGTTGTATGCGCCGCGCGGCAACGATCCCCAGACACCGCATTCCCGCGACGAAATCTACGTCATCATCAGCGGCAGCGGGCGCTTCACCTGGAGCGGCAAGGAAACCACATTCGGCCCCGGCGACGTGCTGTTTGTGCCGGCGGGCGAAGAGCACCGATTCCTCGATTTCGGCGACAACTTCGCCACCTGGGTGTTTTTCTACGGACCCGAGGGCGGCGAAGCCAATCCGCCTCCGAAATAATCTTTCGCCGGTGCTATCTATTTTCCCGTGTAGCTGACCCGCCAGATGGAATTCGATCCATCGTCCGTGACCAGCAGTGAGCCATCGGATGCGACGGCAACGCCTACGGGGCGTCCCCACACATCGCCATTCGGCAGCACAAAGCCGGTCAGGAAATCTTCGTACTCTCCACTGGCTTTGCCGGTCTGATGCAACGGCACGCGGATCACTTCATAGCCGGCTCGGGGCGCGCGGTTCCACGAGCCGTGTTGCGACGAGAAGATGTCGCCTTGATACTCGCCTGGAAACTGTTTGCCCTGGTAGAAGACCAACTCGAGCGACGCGTTGTGCGCCTGCAACAGCACATCGGGCACAATCGCCTTGCTCTTCAACTCGGGGTGCGCGCCCTTCAGCCGGGGATCGGGATTGCCGCCCATGTAGTAATACGGCCAGCCGTAGAAGCCGCCTTCCTGCACGTGCGTGATGTAGTCGGGCACCAGGTTATCGCCGAGCTGGTCGCGCTCATTCACCGAGCACCAGAGCTCGCCGGTCTTGGGATCGATGGCCAGGCCGCCGCCGGCATTGCGGATGCCGTAGGCATACATGTGGGCGCCCGAGCCATCGGGGTTCATCACCCAAATCTGCGCTCGTTCTTTTTCGTCGGGATGCGTATCCGGATCATCGATGTTGGAGTCGGAACCAACGCCGACGAAAAGCTGCTTGCCGTCGGGCGAGAAGACCAGATCGCGCGTCCAATGGCCGCCGCCGGCGGGAAGACTGGCCAACTTCTGCGGCTTGCCGGTCGCCTTCAGATCTCCGTTGTGATAGGGGAATCGCAGGACCGCGTCCGTGTCGCCGATGTAGACGTATTGCGGGTTCGGCCCCGGCGGATAAAACGCGATGCCGTAAGGCTGCTCCAACCCGGTGGCGAACACGGAAGTCTGCTGCGGCTTGCCGTCGGGCTTGATGCCGCGAAAGATCTTGATATCACCGCGGTGGCTCTCGGCTAGGAAGAAGTCGCCGTTAGGTGCAGTAAGAATCTTGCGGGGATTCCGCACGTCGGTGGTGTACAGCTCAACTTTGAATCCTGCTGGCGCCTGCGGCCATGCGTCCTTGGGACGGGGCGCCATGTTCGGCTCGTTCTCCGCGGACTTGGTGGCAAACGGCGCGGGCAGGTCGCTGGCGGTGATTTTTCGCGTCGTGCCTGGCTTCTCGTACCGGTAGTCGGTGAAGGGCGCCTTGGGCGGCGGTGCGTCAGCCGAGTTCTGGGTGAAGGCGGTCGAACAGAAGAACAGCAGAAACCACGGAAGAAGATAGGGTTGAACTTTCGTCATCAAGGCCTCGAATGAGTTGTAAAGCCGCAGCCGAGCGTGGTGTTAGAGCAACAACAGCATCTTAGATGTGCCTGTGTGGTGGACGTTTGTGTGAAAACGGCGCAGGTTTGGCGACAAGCGCGGTGAACAACGCGAGTGGCGGAAATTCCATGATGGGCTGAGGCCACAATTGCGCCCGGGCAAGTCGGGCTTGCGGAACTTCCATGGTAGAGCTAGCCTGTCAGCAAGCAGTGAGGTGAGTCGTGTTATCCCTCGGATATGTACTGATTATGGCGGGCCTGGCATTCGGCGGCGCAGTCACCCTGGTAGGATTCGGCGGACTGCTGCTGGCCTGGTTTCATCGCAGCCTGGGATCGCCGCTGCCCCTGCCGACCTTGCACAATGCGTTCGAAGCGCGCTTGTACGTCGGGGTCGGAATCGCGGGAGTGTTGCTGTGGGGCAGCGCCTTTGTGTGCAGTCTGAACTTCGCGCCGTAAAGAAGCAGCTAGCAACTGGCAGCTAGCAACTAGCAACGGCGACCAGTTGCCAGTAATGCCAAGGAACTGCACACTTCGCAGAGCTTTTGGAGCTTGTGTGTTCTTGTTTTTTGGCTAGCTGCTAGCTGCTAATTACTAGTTGCCATCTCTCAAGGAGTCTGCATGAGTTCTGCCGCTCCGGGCATTCCTCCCGCGCAGCCACCGTTGTCGGAAGTCGAGCGCGTCATCGACACCTTCGTTGCTCCCACCAAGACCTTCTTTGACCTGCGGCGCAGCTCCAATTGGCTGGTGCCCGCGGTGCTGCTCATCCTTTCGACCATCGCACTGGTGTGGGTTGCCGATAGCAGGGTTGGTTTCCAGAAGATTGTGGACAATCAGATGGCGCTGCAGCCTAAGCAGGCCGACCGTCTGGATAAGCTGTCTCCCGAAGACAGAGCCAAGCAGATGGATACGATCATCAAGTTCAATCGGGTCATCTCCTACTGCTCGCCGGTGATCGTGCTGGTTTACTTGATTATTGTTGCGGCGGTCTTGCTGGGGACGTTCAACTTCGGCCTGGCCACGGAGCTCAAGTTCAACCAGTGCATTGCGGTGTGCATGTACACCTCGCTGCCCGCCATCATCAAGGCGCTGCTGGCGATTGTGGTGATTCTGTTAGGCGCAACCGCGAACTTCACCTTTCAGAACCCCATTGCCAGCAACCTGAGCGGGCTGGTGGACCCAAGCTCTCATTTTCTCTACACGCTGTTCATTTCCATCGATATCTTCACTATCTGGACGCTGCTGCTGGCCGGGATCGCTTTTTCCTGCCTGACGAAGGTCAGCCGAACCACCTGCCTGGTGGTGGTTTACGGCTGGTGGCTGGCGTTTATTCTGTCGACCTCGGCGCTCGCGGCAGCTTTCTCCTAGAGTTATTGTCCTGAAGGATGGTCACCGAAGCTGTGCGCGCGTTCCATTCAGGAGCGTCACGACTAAGGCGTCTGTGGGGCAAATTTATAGACGCCGAGGTCTAATTCTGCATCTCTACTGACTGCCGACGGTAGGGGAAAGGCGCTTCTACCTTCAAAAGGGGAACCTGCGGCCTTCCGGCTTGCGGATACTCTCCGGCGAAGCAGATTTCCTGTTATATTTCGAGTGCTCTCGTTTTATTTGTAACGCCGCAGTCTGGCGGACCGGGGATCGCTCCTTATTTCATAATTGCCCCGGAAGATTCATATGGTTGTTTTCGAGTCAAGGCCACTTGTCGTGTCTAGGAACAGGACTGAGTCGCCGGCAAGCTCTTAGATTTCATAACCCCGGCGAACATTAATCCGACCGCGGACCCCCAGGACTGGCCATGGGAGGTGTGGCGTGGATTTGGTATTCATACGCGTCCTATTTGTTGTTGTTACCGCACTGGCATGTTATGAACTACAACCCCTGGGACTGAGCCCGGTGCCCGCAGCGGGCGTGGGTGCAGCCCTCGGCGTGGCCGTGGTTCTCTTCGAAATTCGCCTGCGTCAAGTCAGCCTCAAGCGGCTGATCGGCGCTGTCATCGGCAGCATCCTTGGCATCATCGGCGCATATCTTTTCAGCCTGGTCATCAAAGACAGCATCCAAGCGGGCCCAACGCAGAGCTTCCTGCAGCTGTTTGTCATGCTGTTGATGGCCTACATCGGCTTGATTGTCGGCGCCGGAAAAGGCGAATTGCTCAATCTCGCCGCGCTCGGCGGCATCTTCGGCGGCGAGAAGCAGTCCAAGCGCAGCTATAAAATTCTGGACACCAGCGTCATCATCGACGGCCGTATAGCCGACATCGCCGAAACCGGCTTTCTCGACGGCATCATCGTCATCCCGCAATTCGTGTTGCGCGAGCTGCAACTGGTGGCCGATTCCGCCGACTCTATGAAGCGCAATCGCGGCCGCCGCGGGCTCGACATCCTGCAGCGCATCCAGAAAATCGCGACGCTTTCCATTCAGATTGTCGAAGACGATTTTCCGGCCGTCCGCGAAGTCGATCTGAAGCTGATTGAGCTGGCCAAAGTGTACGAAGGCAAGATCGTCACCAACGACTTCAACCTGAACAAAGTGGCCCAGCTGCAAGGCGTCGAGGTACTGAACATCAATGAGCTGGCCAACTCGCTGAAGCCGATCGTGCTGCCCGGCGAGATCATGAAGGTGTTCATCCTGAAGGAAGGCAAGGAATACAACCAGGGCGTGGCCTATCTCGACGACGGAACCATGGTTGTAGTCGACAACGCGCGCAAGATGATCGGCAAGACGGTCGACATCTCGGTGACATCGGTGCTGCAGACGACGGCCGGCAAGATGATCTTCGGCAAGTTCGACGAGCGCGGTATGAATTCGTCGCGTCCGGCAGACGCCAGGCCGGAACCCCGGCCGCTGGATCCAAGGCCAGATCTGCCCAGACCCGACATGCCACGGCCGGACGTGCGCAAGTCCGGGCCAACTCCCGCGGCGGTGACGGAAGGCATCAAGCCCGAGTAGGCGGCCGATACGCGTCTAGCGGCTCACGCGCCGCTTGTTCTGGCGGAGCGTTTCGCGGACCCAAGCATGGGTTTAAGACGGACCAGGAATTCTTGGTAGGGAGCGTGACCTCGTTACCCGCCGGCCGCCGCCCCTGCTGCCGGTATTACGACTATCGGAACCACACTGCAACCCGGCGGCAGATTTCCGCCGCTCGCCTTGAGATTCTCAGGCGTGTACGAAGAATCGTGCTGCAACCGGATCTGCACGCTGTTGCTGACGGATGCATTGCCGGCGATCTGCCGCGCGTAGGGAAAGCCCCAGCGCACCGACCACGATTCATGCTTCTGATCGAGCGCATGTTTGGCGTCGAGGTTGGCATACAGTGCGTACACGGCCGGATCGAAATCCACACCCAGCGCCTTGGCTTTGCCCATCATCCACGACAGCGTAATGTCCGATAGACCTGTTTCCGGATATCCGCCTCCAATATCGCAATGCACACCGGTGAAGTACACCTGCTCGATGGTTTGTCCTGGCGCGGGCGCTCCCGACCACAGCGTTGCAGGAAACTCACGCCGGCGCTCGTCGATGGAAACCGCGTGATAGGCATTCTTGATGCAGGGATGCAGATTGGTGTCCAGAAACGAGTAGCGCAGCATGTCCACCTCGCCGAAGATGGCGGGGATGCCGAGCGATCCGACCGTGTCCCACACACCGACCATGGTGATCTCGGGCGTTTCGATGGCGTACGTCTGCTTCAGTGCGTCCAGCAGCTTCTGCTTCTGTGCCGGATCATGTTCGCGGTAAGCCTCGAAGGCATCCTCGGTCAGGTTGTCATCGGTATGCTGTGTCGGCAGGCCGCAGGTCACGATCATCCCACCCAGGCTGCGGGCGGTGTAGGCGCCCCGACTGAAGCCGAACAGAAACACCTGGTCACCGTGTTCGTACACGTGCGAGATGCGGGTGTAACCGTCGCGGATCTTCTGGTCGAGCCCCTCGCCGAACGCACCACCCAAAAAGTGCAGGATAGTATTGCCGTCTGAGCCAACGCCGTCGTCATAGATGGGGCACTGCTCGGCAGTGAAATTCATTGCCTTGAAAATTTTGTAGACGTTGGTGTTGGTGGCGGGATCGTTCCAGGTTCCATCGGAGCAGAAGATGATGCGCTTGGACACGGCTGTTCCTCCAAGTGTCTGGCCGTTAACTCTGATTGAGAGCGGTGTGGCCTGGGATTAGTAGGCGAACTATAGCACGGTTTTCGGGAATCTTAGGAGGCCGTTGGGGAAGAAGAGCCTAGTCTCGCGAAGCGGGACGGAAGATCATAGCCCACGCCTTCAAGCGTGGGTAAGCAAGGCTAATGAGATCGAGTCCCTTCCAGGGACGACAGGCTTGTGCCGTGCCCACGGCACTCGGTCAAATGCAACAATCCTTACCCAGCCGTCAACGGCTGGGCTAACTTATATCGCGCCGATGGCGCTTTGGACTTGGTGCCCCGTGAATCACTTCGTGGCGGAAGCTAACCAGATCCTACGAGTTCAGAAAATCCAGAATGCATCGCGTGAACTCGGAGGGTTTCTCCAGCGCTGGGACATGCCCGCATTCCGGAATCACTTCCAGACGCGAACCGGGAATCATCTGCTGCAACCGCTGTCCCACGCTGACCGGAATCATTTCATCCTGCTCGCCCCAGACGATCAGCGTCGGGATCGATAACTTTCCGATCACCTCATCCAGGCGCTCGCGGCCGCTCTCCTGGCTGCGCAGAACGCTGTCGATGGTAGGGCCGTCGCCGCGCTCCAGATGCTGTTGATAGGCCAGGTCGACCAGTAGCTCGCTGGCCATCCGTTTGTCGTGGAAGACCAGGCGAAAGACTTCCTGCAGATGCGCGCGCGTCGAAACGCGCACATCGATGGGCAGCTCCTGGATGTCGCCCCACACCCCGGCGGCGTCCACCAGAATCAGCCGGTCAACAACCCGGGGAAATTTCAAGGCGAACGATGCCGCGATCCAGCCACCCAGCGACTCTCCCAGAACAGACACACGGCCGATGTTGAGCTGTCGTAGAAAACCTTCGACGCCTTCTACGAACTTTGAGATCGTGTACTCAATGCGCGGCTTGTCGGAGCGGCCGAAGCCCAACAGATCAAGCGCAATTACGCGATGAGTTTTGCCGAGGACCTCGAAGCAGAACGCCCACTCATCGGCGTCGCCACCGATGCCGTGAATCAGCAGCAGCGGCGGACCTGATCCCACATCGTAGTACTTGATTGTCTGACCAAAGACGGTGGTGCTGCGCAGCTCCGGCAGCGCAGGAAAGGTCCATCGGGTCGACGGTTGAGGAGAACTCATGCAGCCTCTATCGCACCACGAAGGTCATCGGCGGCAGGGTTCGCTTTATTCAAGAGGTGCCATCGTGAGCGAAGTGAGCGCCCCTCCCAAGATAGTGTCATTCTGAGCGGAGGGACGCCGCTTTTGCGACCCCTGTGTCGCGCCTGGCTCTAGTTCTCTTAAGCTCGGTTCTATGGCGCACTTACAGGTGCGCCCCTTCGAAGCGCTCTCTGTCGAGCTAGAACGCCTCAGAGAATCTTCTTGCCGAAGGCGGACAGGGCCAGCTCAACCGCCAGTTCTGCCGTCTGGTTGCGCTCGTCCAGAACCGGATTCACTTCCACCATCTCAAAGCTGAGCATGCGTCCATGGTCGGCCAGAATTTCCATCGCCAGGTGCGCCTCGCGATAGGTCGCACCGCCCCACACCGGCGTGCCGACGCCCGGCGCATCCTCGGGATCGATCCAGTCCAGATCCAGCGAGACGTGATAGCCCACCGTGCCGCGGCCCACCAGGCGCAGCGCCTCTTCCATCACCGAACGCATGCCGCGCTCGTCGATGTCGCGCATGGTGAAGACGTGCACGCCGGATTTGCGGATGTTCTCGCGCTCGTGCTCATCCACGTCGCGAATGCCCACCAGCACGCAGTTTTCCGCACGGACTTTGGGACTGAATCCGTACATGTCGGAGAGTGGCGAGTGAAACAGCCCCATGATGGCGCCGAGCGGCATGCCATGCACGTTGCCGCTGGGCGAGGTGTCAGGTGTGTTGATATCGCTGTGCGCGTCGATCCACATCAGGCCGATGCGCTGGTTCCGGCGGCGGTAAAACTCCGCGACCCCGGAGACGGTGCCCGCGGCGATAGAGTGATCGCCACCCAGGGTGAGCGGGATTTGTCCGGCCTCCAGCGTCTTGATGATCAGTTCAGCCTGCGCCGAGCAGGTCTCGGTGATCTCGTTCAGATATTTCGCGTGGGGATCGCCTTCGATTTCGGTCTCAAGCATGGCCACGGGAACGTTGCCGCCGTCCTGCACGTCGTAGCCGAGGGCCTCGAGCTTAGCTTCGAGCCCGGCAACACGCATCGCCGATGGGCCCATATCGACGCCGCGTCTTGATTGGCCTAGATCAAGGGGCACGCCAATGATCCGGATGTGCTTGGTTTCAATGTTCTGCAGCGGTTTCGTGATTGGACTGGTCGCCATAATCGTTCCTGGTTCCTGATCCTACATTGTGGTATCTGTTCTCAACGGCGCAGCGCAGGTATGCCTGAATCACACCCTGAAATCGATTTTGTCATCCTGAGCGGAGCGTGCCCGACTTTGGCGCGCGGACTCGAAAGACCTGCTGGTTCGCTCCGGTACGCTCTGCCGTCCCTACGGGACTTGGGTCCTATCTCATAGCTTACCCAGCGCTGAAGCGCTGGGCTAACTTGTGTCGCGCCTACGGCGCAGTTATTTCCCCTCACTCGTGTCATCCTGAGCGGAGGATCGCGCCGTTTGCGATCCGGAGTCGAAGGACCCCTAGCGCTCGAAACACGTTCTGTCGCTCCGAACTCCGGTCTCAGAACGCCGCCCTGGGGCGCACTTGAAGCTCGCCTCTCCCACCCTAAACTCCTCCCACCCCGTCGCCAAAAGAGGCGACGAGGATGGACACCCGATTCAATTATTGACTCACCCTACGGATACAGCCGATGCAGCATGCGGGGGAACGGAATCGTTTCGCGCACGTGCTCCAGACCGCAGATCCACGCTACGGCGCGTTCAATGCCCATGCCAAAGCCCGCATGCGGCACGCCGCCGAACTTGCGCAAATCGAGATACCACTTGAACGCCTCTTCCGGCAGTTCGTGCTGGTGAATACGCTCCAGCAGCTTCTCGTAGGAACCCATGCGCTGCGAGCCGCCAATGATCTCGCCGTATCCTTCCGGCGCCAGCACATCCACACACAACGCCAGGTCGGGCCGCTGCGGATCGGGCTCCATGTAGAACGCCTTCACTGCCGCAGGATAACGGTGAATCATTACAGGACGATCAAACTGCGACGAGATGTAGGTTTCGTCGGGCGAACCGAAGTCTCCACCGTACTCGAATTTGTTCTCGACCAGCCCCTTGGCGTGGCCTTCCTGCAGCATCTTCACCGCATCGTCGTAAGTGATGCGCGGAAACGGCGTCGCAATCTTCTCCAGCTTCGAGATGTCGCGGCCAATCGTCTCCAGCTCCGGCCGGCGCTTCTCCAGACAGCGCGTGACGATTGACGGTGATGAACTGCTCCGCCAGCTCCATCAGCCCATCAAGTTGCAGATATGCAACCTCAGGCTCGACCATCCAGAATTCAGTCAGGTGGCGGCGTGTCTTGGACTTTTCCGCGCGGAACGTCGGTCCGAAGCTGTAGACCTTGCCCAGCGCCATCGCCGTCGCTTCAATGTAAAGCTGACCGGACTGCGTCAGGAATGCCTGCTCTTCGAAGTAGTCCACGGGAAACAGCGTCGTCGTTCCTTCGCAGGCGGCGGGCGTCAGGATGGGCGGATCGGTCAGGGTGAAGCCGCGGTCGTCGAAGAAATCGCGTGCTGCCTTGATGATTTCGGCGCGCACGCGCAGGATGGCCGCCTGGCGCGGCGAGCGCAGCCACAGGTGCCGGTGCTCCATCAGGAAGTCGACACCATGCTCCTTCGGCGTGATGGGATAAGGATCGTCAGGATTGACGCGCTGCACGACGGTCGCATCGATGACGTCGAGTTCATAACCGCCGGGCGCGCGCTGGTCGGCGCGAACCTTGCCGGTGACGATGACGCTGGACTCCTGCGTCAGACCCTTGATGGCGTCAAACAGCTCAGGCGGCACGGCTTGTTTGGCCACTACGCCCTGGATGATGCCGCTGCCGTCGCGAAAAATGGGGAACAGCAGCTTGCCGCTGGCGCGCAAGTTGTACAACCAGCCGCGAATGGTAACGGTCTGACCCTCGTGCCGGCCAATCTCGCGGATCGTACTGATGACAGGAGTCGCGGTATCTGTAGATGAGTTCATGGGATGTATTCAGTATGCCTTTTGGCGGGAAAAAAGGCCATTTCACCAAGGACCCAGCTCTTAGCTCTTGGCCCTACTTCCTGACTGTCGCTGAGCACGACGCTTCACGTGATGCAGTTTGCTAACGGCTAAACGCTGAGAGCTAAGGGCCAAATGCCGGCAGCCGGCTTGCTATCCTGTAAAGCCAATGCCGACCCCTTACAACCGCATCGCCGGGCAAAGCGTGGAGCGACTGGCCGCTCTGAGTGATGGCATCTTTGCGGTCGCCATGACATTGCTGGTACTCGACATTCACGCGCCCGCCGCTGAGGCCGTCCGCAGCGAGCACGATCTGTGGGGAGTGCTGGTGGCGCTGGCGCCGCGTCTGCTGATGTTCGGCATGAGTTTCCTGACCCTGGGCATCTTCTGGATCGGCCAGCAGACGCAGCTGAATCATCTGGAACGCAGCGATCGCAGCCTGACCTGGATTCATCTGGCGTTTCTCGCCGTCGTCTGCCTGGTGCCGTTTTCCACGTCGTTCCTGGCGGAGTTCATTCGCTATCGCAGCGCCCTGCTGGTTTATTGGCTGAACATTTTGCTGCTTGGTGGCACGCTGTATTTCACCTGGGTGTGCGCGCTGGACCTGGGAGTGGTGAAGTCCGACCTGCCGGCGCAAGTACCGAAGGCTATCAAGGGACGCATCCTGATCGCACAATCGCTTTACGCATTCGGCGCGTTGCTGTGCGTGTTCAGCACCTACTGGAGCATCGGATTCATCGTGCTGGTGCAGTTGTATTACGCGATAGCGCCGAGGCTGCCGGGACGGGAGTGAAACAGGCCTGAGGAACGGCCCAGCTTCAGGTTGGCAATTCGTTCGGTGTTGTAGTCCCGAACGTCACCGCACGGCTTTCAAGTCGTGCCCTGATACGAGTCTCACGATGTAAGGGTTCGGGACCTGCAATGAGCCTTGCGTATCGCCACGATCGCGGCGATCGCACTTCCAGCGTGCTACTTCACCACGGTGACTTGAAACTCGACCGGGAGATTCCGTGGCGGGTAGCAGGCGCTGTGGTCGCAGGCCTGGAAGCGTAGCGTGCCTTTCACCGGATAGCTGCCTGCGGCCGCGTCAGCCGGGGCTTTCAGGAAGGCATCGATGGTGAAGTCGCCGCTATACACGTTCAGCTTCTCGTCTCCGGAAAAAGCGAAGCTCACGTCTTGTCCGGCAGGGTACTTCACGTCGCCCAGCGCGACGGGCGCCTGTGCGTCCAGTTTGAGGGCGGTGGGGATCAACAGCGGCGACTTGGGTGTATGCGAGTTGATGTGGAATTCGGGACCAACGCGGAAGTCGAGATTCACGTCTTTCGTGGCTCCGGCCCGCAACTGAACTTTGCCGATGGGCGCCATCACCACGAACGGCTTGTCATCCATCGATTGAGCCTGAAGCAGTACCGCCAGCAGAAGGGCACTAAGCACGACAATTACAAATCGCTTCATCGGGAAGTATCCCCCGGAGTAGGAGGCTGAGGCGGGATGGTCCTGGGCTGCGCTTTCGCCTGGTTCTGTTGCACGGTAAGCGGTCTTAAAGGACCGCCGGGATCGGTGGCCAGGGCTTTCTTCACGGAGTCTTCGATGTCTTTGCGATCGAGCAGGCCGGTTAACTTGTCGACGATGGCGCCGTTGCGGCCGATGAAGAATGTTGTCGGCAGATACTGCACGTCGCCGTAGTCATCGGAAACTTTATCGGTGCCCAGCAGCACGGTGTAGTTCACGCCCAGGTCGGTGGCAAACTTCGCAATCTGGGCCGGCTCGGAATCATCCATGGCGACGCCCAGAACGACCAGGCCGTCCCGGGAATATTGTTTTTGCAGGTCGACGAACCAGGGCATTTCAACTTTGCAGGGCGGGCACCAGGTTGCCCAGAAGTTCAGCAGAACCGCTTTGCCGCGATAATCGGAGAGTTTCACCTTCTGGCCGTCCAGGGTCAGCAGAGTGAAGTCTGGTGCAGCGACGCCTTTAATATCGCCAATTAGTCTGAGCTGGCCGCCCCGGGATTTGTCCAGGTACTTCCCACTGGCTAACATCGCCAGAACCGCGACCGTCAGAGCCACAAACACCAATGCGTTTCGTCTCACAAAGATACCCCTACAGAGCGAACCGGTTCAGAAATGAGAGATAGCCGGAGAGCAATCGCAGGTTGTTTAAGAAAATCAGGACTCCGATGGCGATTAGTAGTATACCGCTGAGCACCTCGACAGTATGCAAATGTTTGCGAAAACGCCCATAAAAGACCAGAAAACGATCAACTCCCAATGAGGTGAGTAAAAAGGGCACGGCCAAGCCAAGTGAATAAACCGCCAGTAACACAATCCCTTTCAGCACAGTGCCTTGCGCGCCCGCCAAGACCAGAATGGTCGCCAGAATTGGACCGATACAGGGCGTCCATCCGAAGGCAAAGGCAAATCCCACGGCAAACGAGCCGACAGCGCTGGAGCTGCCCTTGACGTCATGCATACGCTTGTCGGCATAGAGTGCCTTGATTTTCAGGATGCCGGTCAGATGAAGACCGAAGATGATGACCATGACGCCAGCGACTTTCGACAGCAGCGAGTGATACTCGTTTACAACCTGACCGACGCCGGTGGCCACCGCCCCCAGGGCGATGAAAACGACGCTGAAGCCCAGCACGAAGGTGAGCGAGTGCAGCATCACGGTGCCCAGTACGCGGCGTTCCGAGGATTTCAGCTCGTCCACGCTGGCGCCCGAGATCAGCGACACGTAACCCGGCACCAAGGGAAGCACGCAGGGCGAAAGGAAAGATAAGATTCCCGCGAAAAATGCAGCGAGCGGCAACGGCAGGTTATGCATAAGTTATTTTAACAACGCGGTAACCGTATTCCCGGGATTACCGTACCGATGGTAACTGGACGGAATCAACTATATTCGACGCGGCGAATTCGTGAAAGTTACGCTAAAGTTGGCGAATTTGCTGCTACCTGCTTTTGCGGCAACGGGATGGTCGGTTTGCGCAAGCCGGACCAGGTTTCGGAAATGACGATGGAATCGCTCGGGTTGTGAGGATCGTACTTGACCGAGGCCGGCAGTCCCAGGCGGCACGAGTACAGATCGATGAATTGACGCAGGTGGGTGACGTCCTGCGAGGCCTCATAGGTCACCCCGGCGACGTCGTAGTTGTACACCAGCAGGATCATCAGGCGGCCAGTCTCGTCGTCCTCCAGTTCGAGCACGTCGATGACATTGCCGTCGATGATGCGGCCGCCGCGAGTCAGATCGGTGCGGCGCTCCTTCTCCAGTTGCTCGGCAGACTTCTTGTTCTTACGTGACAGCAAGGCGTAACCGATGATGGCAGCGGTTGCACCGAAGGCGAGCACGGGATAGAGCTTGTACGAAATCATGGGAACGCTGCGAGATTTGACTCCAAGATAGCGGGAGAGCGATTCGGAAGGGAACAGGAAAATAGCGTGTGAGCGAGGAAGATTTTATTATCGTTACAAAGTCGTCAGGCTGTGCAAATTCGGATGAGTTTCTTGCGGTGAGGATCGTAGGACGCTTTCGCGACGAGAAGAAAACCGGGTAGCAGGCGGAGATCCGGAGCGAGGGAAAGCAGATCCCTCGTCGGGCTGAAGCCCTCCTCGTGATGACAAGGACAGTGCGGAAGCCTGATCCAACTGTCAGAGTTCGCGGTCAGCCACAGGATTTCGCAGCGAGCCCACGCCATCCACCGTGACCTCGACCATGTCGCCCGCCTTCATCGGGCCAACCCCAGCCGGTGTTCCCGTGGCGATCAGGTCGCCCGGCTCCAGTGTCATTACCGACGTGATGTAGCGGAGCAGCAGGTCGAGCGGGAAGAGGAAATCGGTTGTAACGCCGTCCTGCCGAAGCTCGCCATTGACACGGGTCTGCACGCGCACACCCTTCCACGGATCAAGCCCATCGGCGACCACGGGCCCGACGGGACAGAACGTGTCGAAACCTTTGGCGCGGCTCCACTGGCCGTCTTTGTTCTGCAGGTCGCGCGCGGTCACGTCGTTCACGCAGGTGTAGCCCAGGATATACGGCCGCACGTCGTCGCCCTCGCGTAGGCGAAAGCATCGTTTGCCGATGACTACGCCCAGCTCGCCTTCGTAATCCACGCGCTCGGAGAATTCCGCTGGACGCTCGATTTTTTCCTCCGGCCCGATGATCGACGAGGGTGGTTTCAAGAACATCAGCGGCTGGGTAGGGACAGGATTGTTCAGTTCCTTGGCATGCTCGCGGTAGTTGCGGCCGATGCAGACGATCTTGCTAGGCTCAGCCGGCGCGAGCAGGCGAACCGAGCTCACCGGAAGATCGGATTTTTCGCCGCCATCAAAATCTGAGAAGGCGTGCGGAGCGTGCGTCAGCGTGCGGGTGATGGTCTGGCCTTCGATCAGGCCATAGCGAATATCGCCTTGATGGGAAAATCTGCAATATTCCACGGCAGGTCCTTCTTAGTTGTTGAAGCTGTTTTGCGAAACCGACGTTGCGTCGATCGAGTTCACGTACCTGATTGTGCAGTTCGCTTTCCAAATGGACTGGTTTGTATCAGGGCCGACTTCAGTCGTGCCGAGGCGATAGCTGACGGCTTTAGCCGCTGCAAAAACCCGCAGGGGCTGAAGCCCGTATCCGTTTAGGGTCGTATCGGCACGGCTAAAGCCGTGCCCTGATACAAACCTGCTCGTGCCCAGGAGCAACGTTTTGCCACCAATTGGCGGTCGTTACTCCATAAAGAGTTATCGAGTGCGTTTCTCATTTCTTCGGCACCGTCTCGCTGGCTGGGGCCGATTGCGGGCTTTCGTTGCCGCGCAAGTCCACCGCCGAAACCGTATAGAAATATTTCTTCCCGGGCTCGACCGTTTCATCGCGGTATGAGGCGTCTGCAGTGGCTGCGCGTTCAGTTTCTTCGGGCTCGCCGCCCTCGGTCCAGCGAAAGACGTTGTAGCCGGCCAGGTCGCTTTCCATGTTAGGAGCCCACGTCAGATCGATGAACGGCTTCTGACCCACGCTGGAGAACACGGCCTGCAATCCCGCAGGCTGTCCCGGAGGATAGATGTCACGGGTGAATACCTCGACCGGCTTGGAGTCGTCGCCCTCAACGCCCGCGTTCATGCCCTCCGCGCGCACCTGGCTGAGGGTGGTGATGCGGTATTGGTATTTCTGCTCCCAGCTGAAAGTCTTGTCGAGATACGACCCGGCCGCGCTGGGCGCAATGTCGTCCAGCACAATGTAGGCCGGCGCGCCGACCGGCCGGCGCATGATGCGATACAGATACGTCACGCCTTGCGGAGGCTTCGGCGGCTGTGGCCCGGCCCATGTGATGTGTACTCCGTCGCCCGCAACCGCTGCCTCTACTCTGATCGGGAGCGGCAATCGTCGGAACCACCGGAATCGGTACCTGGTTCGACAGCCCGGCGCTGCGCCCCTGCGAGTTCACCTCTTCCACGGCGTACATTACGAAGCCTGCGGGATCCTTAAGGCCAAACTGCGGCGGCAGCGTGTCAACGAAATGAATGCGAACATCGCCCGGCGGACCCTCGTTCTTCTGCTTCTCGGCAGGCTTTGGCGTGGGCGGCGCGACCTCGGCAACCACCTCGCACTTAGCCATCAGGGTGGTGCCCTCGTGGCGGCAGAGCAAGGTGGAAGGGTTGTGCTTGATGTTGGTGCGATCGGTGTTCTTGCGCGGCTCCGTCCACTCCAGGTCGACCTTGTTGCCGCGCCGGGACGCGCTCAGGTCATCGATGGGGCGCGCCAGGTTCAGCGAGGGCAGCGACGGCGCTCCGGGAGTTCCGCACCCGGTTAGCGCAGCGAGGGTTACCACACAACCGATCAGGCAAAGCTGCCGATGTCTCATGGAAGCTAACAGGGTAACAAATCGCCGGAAATTTGCCCGACGGGACCTGAACCAACGGGTGTATCATTGAATCCTCAAGAGTGGTCTGCGAGAATGCGAGTTACCGTCGGTCGCAGTCAGGAGCCTTCCATGCGTCGCGTATCCCTCGCACTTCTGCTGTTCTCTCTCACCGTTGCCGCGACCGCACAGAGCGCCCCGGCAGCGCCGCCGAAGGCTGCTGCACCCAAAGCCGACAGCGTTGCTGCCGTCGATCGCGCCTATCTGCAGAGCATTTGGGATGGCTGGGCAGCCGCCGACCTGGACAAGCAGTCGCACTTTTACGCGGCAGGTCCGAACCATCTTTTCTTCGATGTCGCGCCGCTGAAATACAACAGCTGGGAAGAATACAAAGCCGGCGTTGCGCCGTCGCTGAAAGATTCTCCGAAAGTTACGTACAAGTTGAACGACGATCTGCAGATTCATCCCGCGGGACCATACACGTGGGTTGCAGGAACGCTGGACATGTCGGGAACGACGGCTCAAGGCGAGGCGCAGAAATTGACCCTGCGCTGGACCGCCGTGCTGGAGCAGCAGGACGGCCACTGGGTGATCACTCACGAGCATGTATCGGCCGCAGCCGAGCCGCCGGAACAACAATAACGGGGCAAACAGGGAAGTGCCAGGTTCAGCGCGACCGCCGATAGCTGAGAGCCGACAGCCCGTCGCTCACTCATTCACCATCAGATCAAAATCCTCCTTCGAGTCGATGCTGCCCTGCTTGGCCTCCACCACCACGCCCCACGGTCCCGACATCTCGATCTTCCTGACCGTGGCTTCGTAGTAGCCGTTGCCTTTGGGCTCGAAGGTCAATTTCACCGGAGGCATGTCCATCAGCTTCATGGTCAGCGCGGCCGTCACCTGCGCATCGCTCACCGGATTCTGCACTTCGTCGGTGACGTGCACGCGAAACGTGGTTGGCCCGACCATGCGGGGACGGGCCGGGTCAGTCCCCAGACTGATCAGTAATTGAGCGTCGGACACGGGAGCGGATTTCTTTTTGCAGCCCACCGAAACAGTGGCGGCCGCGAGCAGGACAACGATGCAAATCGTTCGATAGGTCTTCAATCGATGTTCCCCAATCGAGGCCTTTCTGGGCCTCAGAACAGCGAAATCAATTTAATGCCGGTGTACGCCGTGTTCGTGGGTGAGCCCGGAGCTTACCGGGATGACGCAACCGTCCTGCACTTCGCACGCCTTCAGCTCGAACTGGATCGTCGTGTGATGAATGTGGAAGCGCTCGTTGAGGTCACTCCGGATCTGCTGCAGGATGAGCGCGCTCTCCGACGCGGGCATGTCGAGGATGGCCACATGGCACGACAGCGAATGCGTGTCGCTGCCAATGCTCCACACGTGCAGGTCATGCACCGAACATACACCCGGCACGCAGCAGATGGCCGCCTGAATTCTATCCAGTTCCATGCCGCTGGGCGTGCCTTCCAGCAGGATGTTCAGGCTCTCGCGGATGATGCCGCTCGACGACCACAGGATCATCACGCCAATACCGACCGACAGCGCGGGATCGATCCAGTGCTGCCCAGTCAGCGCGATCGCCACGCCGCCGGCAATGACCGCCGCAGTAGAAAGCGTGTCGCCAATCTCGTGCAGCAGCGCGCTGCGCAGGTTGATGTCGCGATGGCCGCGCAGCAGGAGCAGCGCGATGGCGCCGTTCATCACCACGCCCGCCGCGGCTACCCAGATCATCAGGTGCGCATCGACATCCACGGGCGCCCGCAGCCGTCGGAAGGCCTCGTACCAGATGTAGAACGAGATGAGGACCAGCGTCAGGCCGTTGACGAAAGCAGCCAGAACGCCGGCGCGATGGTAGCCATACGTCTTGCGCGCGCTCGGCGGCCGTCCCTGCAGATAGACCGCGCCCCACGACATCAGCAGCGCAACGAAGTCGGTCAGGTTGTGTCCCGCCTCCGACAGCAGCGCCAGACTATGCGACCGGATCCCGGCAACGACCAACAGAAGAATGTATGCCAGCGTGACCGCCAGGGACACACGCAAGACCCGCGAGGTTTGCTGGTTGCGCGCGTCGGCGGCATGCAGATGCATGGTTCCAGTCTAAAAGGGAGACGGCGGGCGTTCAACCGGGGAGATTAACGTCGACCCTCTCGCGGTAATTGCCTTGTGATTAGATTCGCCCGGTTTGTGTTAGGTGCGACACCAGTCGGTGTGACTGATTATGAATTAGGTTGGGCCTCAGACTTGCGTGGCCCCTTCGAATCGGGGCAACTTGACCCCCGAAGCAGCCTCATGCACAACGGCTTCCGACAATATTTCTTCGCAATTTTCCTCGCGCCGTGACAGCCAAAGGCGCCCGAAATGCCATCGAAATCAACAGAGGGCGACGACCATGAAAACCAAAGCCTTGTTATTAGCAGGTTTCCTGATGCTGGGCACGGCATGGGCCGTGGGGCAGACCAATGCGACCACGGACGACCAGTCCGGCCAAGCGGCGACGCCAACTGCAGTGCAGTCAAATTCGGGCGGGCAGCAAAGTGCCCCGGCATCGCCGGCAAATAATCCGACTGCTGCAACCGCGCAGCCAGCCGACACCGGCAACGCCGGCCTGCAGTCTCGCATTAACGACGCGCTGCGGAACGAGCCGACGCTGGGCGCCAGCCACGTCACCGCCAACGTTTCAAACAGCGGCATCGACTTGTCGGGAACCGTTGGCTCGGCGAAAGACAAACAGACCGCGGAGCGCATCGCGTCGTCGTTCGACGGCAACCGGAAAATTACCGATAGCATTGTCGTGACCGGCGCTGGCCACTCCGATCTGGATCCGAAACACTCCGCGCTGAACAATGGCGGTGTGGGCAACGTGCCGAATCCGGCGATGAACAATGGCGCCAGTAATCCTCAGAAATAGGCACTGACGGATCGTCCGGCCGCGTCGCCGATACCGCTGTCTCTCGCCGCTATAATCGAAGGCATGGCCACCACGCCCGAAGCCCCGGTAGCGGCGCGTTCCAAATACGAGCCTGTCATTGGACTCGAAGTCCACGTCCAGCTGCTGACTGCGACCAAGATTTTCTGCGGTTGCTCGACGCATTTCGGCGATCCGCCAAACACCAATGTTTGTCCAATTTGTCTCGGCATGCCCGGCGCGCTGCCTGCGTTGAACCGGCGTGCGGTCGAGTTCGCGGTTCTGGCAGCGACGGCGTTGAACTGCCGCATCAACGAAACTTCCGTCTTCGCGCGCAAGAATTATTTCTATCCCGACCTGCCCAAGGGCTACCAGATTTCGCAGTACGACAAGCCGCTGGCCGAGTTCGGCTTCATCGAGATCAAGACGCCTGCCGGCCCCAAGCGCATCGGCATCACGCGCGTGCATCTGGAAGAAGACGCGGGCAAGAGCCTGCACGACGGCCTGCCCGACAGCAACGAATGGACGTCCATCGACCTGAACCGCTCCGGGGTGCCCTTGATCGAGATCGTCAGCGAACCCGACATCGCCTCGCCCGACGAAGCTTGGGAATACTTGACGCGCCTGAAAGAAATCATCCTGTACACCGGTGTCAGCGACTGCAACATGGAAGAGGGCTCGTTGCGGGCCGATGCCAACATCAGCATTCGCCCGCGCGGCCAGCGCGAGTTCGGCACTAAGACCGAAGTGAAGAATGTAAATTCGTTCCGCTACATCCGGCAGGCGCTGGAGTACGAGATCGAGCGCCACGAGCAGGTGCTGGAATCAGGCGGAAAGATCTCGCAGGAGACGCGGCTGTACAACTCCGCAGAAGGCAAGACGTACAGCATGCGCTCCAAAGAACAAGCGCACGATTACCGCTATTTCCCCGAGCCCGATCTGCTTCCGCTGATTGTCGATGAGAAATGGCGCACGGCGATCGTCGCCGAATTGCCGGAGCTGCCGGAAGCGCGGCGCGCGCGGTTGGTCTCGCAGTACGGCATCACGGAATACGACGCGAGCACGCTGACCAGTTCGCGCTCCTTGGCCGATCAGTTCGAAGAAGCGGCGGGGGCGGCGAAAAATCCTAAACGCGTCGCCAACCTGGTGCAGGGCGAGTTGATGGGAAGGCTCAAGGCCAAAGGGTTAGAGATCGAGCAGTCGCCCATTTCGATGAAGGGTGTGGCTATGTCGGCCGACTTGGTGGAGAGCGGGGCCATCAGCGGCAAAATCTTAAAGGATCTGTACGACCTGGCGTTCGAGCGCGGCGAAGATTTCCCTGCTATCTACGAAAAGGAAAAGCCGCAGCAGATCACGGATACCGCGGCGATCGAGAAGATCATCGACGAAGTCATTGCCGCCAGCCCCAAGCAGCTGGAGCAGTATCGCGGCGGCAAGAAAACCGTCATCTCCTACTTTGTGGGACAGGTGATGAAAGCGTCGAAGGGCCAGGCGAATCCCGGCATGGTGAACGAGCTGTTGGCGAAGAAGTTGGAAGGATGAGGCGGTTGTCAGTTGCGGCCTTGGCCGTTGACGACCTGCGAAACGGCCTGCCGTGCCTACGGCACTCAGCCCCTGGTAACAACGTGTACCCAGCCGTAAACGGCTGGGCTAACCTGTTTCGCGCCTACGGCGCTTCGAATCGGCAACTGACAACCACACCCGACAAGCAATCCCCGCCAACCAACAACTGCCAACCAACAACTGCCAAGCAACAAACTGCCAACCAACAACTGCCAACCAACAACTGCCAAGTCGACAACCAACAACTCGCAACGGACAACTGACAGCCGACAACTGACAACTGACAACTGACAACTGCTTTCACCTGCCGTGCTGCCGCTTGTAGATCCCTTCCACCGTTTCTACGGTGTCGATGTCTTTCGGCAGCTTGTCTTCGCGCACGCGCACGATGCGAGGGAAGCGCAGCGCGTACCCGCTGTCGTGGCGGTCGCTGCGGGTGATGGCGTTGAAGGCCACTTCCAGCACGATTTTCGGTTCCACCTCGCGAAGATGTCCGTGGTCGGCGGTGGTGTGAGCCAGTAGCCATTCGGTCAGGTCGGCGATTTCCCTGTCGGTCAGCCCGGAATACGCTTTGCCGATGTTGACCAGTTCCTCGCCTTTGCGCACCGCGAAGGTGTAATCGCTGAGCACGTGGATGCGCTTGCCGTGGCCGAACTCCGCCGCCGTGATCACGACATCGAGTGTCGCCAGCTCGCGCTTCAACTTCAGCCACCACTTGCCGCGGCGCCCCGGCATGTACCGTGACGTCAGGTCCTTGATCATCAAGCCTTCGTTGCCGCGCGCCATGGCCGCTTCAAAGTATCCTTCCAGTTGCTCGGCAGACTCGGCGCGCATGGACGGGCGCGCGCAGTACCCAGCCCGACGCCGCTTCCTCGGCAATCTCCGGCTCAAACATCAGGTTGCCTTGCGAGTTGATGACCGGCCGCGGCGCGACCCGCTCAGATCCCGCAAAGACGCGGTCGAGAATTTCAATGCGCTCGGAGAGCGGTTTGTCGAGCGTGAGCTCACCGCCGGCATAGATCACGTCAAACACGACGTAAGCGACGGGCACTTCGCCGATCAGCTTCTGGCTGACCTGCTTGCGTCCCAGCCGCTTCTGGATTTCACCGAAGGGCATGGCGTGTCCGCCTTCCTCGTCATTGCGCCACGCCACAATCTCGCCGTCGAGGATGACTTCGCCGGCGAAGCCGCTCAGTGGGCCGACCAGTTCGGGGAAGGACGCCGTCACTTCGTCCAGCGTGCGCGAGAAGAGCCGTGCCTGCCCCGAGCCGCAGTGTGCCTGGGCGCGGATGCCATCGTACTTGTCTTCGATCTGGACTTCAGCGTGTTCGAAGTAGCTGAACGCCTCTTGCGCATCGGCCGCTGGGCTGGCCAGCATGAAGCCGATCGGATGAAATAACCGCATGCGGGCATCGCCCAGACGATGTTCCGCTGCCAGCCGCACGGTCTCGCCGATATCGCCGAGCAGCATGTTGACGCGCTGCACCGTTGCCGCCGGCTCGTCGCACGCCTTGGCGATTGCCTCCTCGACCAGGCTCTCCTTCAGACCGATGCGCAGTTCGCCGGTAATGATCTTCAGGATGTACTTGGCTTCCAGCGCGGTCGCGCGCTGCAGCAGAGCTTCCAGCACGGCAGCTTTCGCCGCGGCAGTCCGGGTAGCCGCAACCTGGTCGAAGGTAATGCGGACCTCCTGCAAGCTGAGCGTAGGAGTCGACGGAGCATTGGCCAGCAGCACGTCGTACGCCGCCGCGCCCAGATCGCCGCGCTTGCGGTAGGCCGCCGTGAGCGCTGCGGTTCGCGCGCCCGTGATCTCGCCCACCAGCTTCCACAGCGACGACCCGCCGATCTGCAAGGTGCGCTCGTCGAAGGCAGCAAAGGCGCGGCCGGAGAGAAATACCGCCGAGATTGCAGCGTCTGAAATGTCGTGCGAGCGGAAATACTCGGCTACCATCGCGACCTTTTCGGTCTTCTTGGTAGTGGCGGCGATACGCTCGCACAGCTCAGCTAGTGAGTGCATAGAATTGGCAGCGAAGTTGGATGCCGAGCCGCCGGTTGGGCAGCGGCGCACTACTCCGCCTTGGTATTACCAGTAAGGCAACTGCTGTTTCTTACTTTGCTTCTTAACAGCTTTGTAATCGCAATTGTGCAAAATTGACCATACAAGGTTCGTCATATCGGTTAGCATCACACATACCCAGCTTGCCATCGTAAAACGACGTTGGCCGTCACGGGTACGGAGGCAACCCCTCCAAGAGGAAGGACGGCCGCTTGCCCAACGTGTCCACCCGCAGAACTCCAGCTTACCTTCTGTTGATGGCGTTCCTCGCCGTTTCGGTTTCAGCTCAGCAAGCGAAAGAAGCAGCCGCCCAGTTAATCATTCCCGATGGCACTCCTATCGAGTTGCGCCTGGTGGAAAGTGTTTCCTCGAATCATGCTCACAGCGGCGATCGCCTGGATTTTATCGTCGTGAAAGATGTGAACCTGGGCGGTTACACGCTATGCCCGGCGGGAACGAAGGCGCGCGGAACGATCACGGAAGTGAAGGGCAAACGATTTCTCGGCATCGGCGCCAAGATTACCCTGAGGCTGGATTCGGTGGAACTGGCTGACGGCGAATCCCTCAAAGTACGCGCCAGCAAGGTCGTCAAGGGCAACTCGCGCACCAAGCTGATGGCGGGCGCCATGATCGCAACCGGAATTATCTTCATGCCGGCAGCCCCGGTTTTCCTGCTGACGCGCGGGCACGCCAGCACCGTGGTCAAGACTACGGAGATCACGGCGCAAGTCGATGGTGCGACGACGGTGGAGGTAGCGGGCCTGTCGCGCTCGACTGCCAGGACTTCGGACCTTGCGGAGATGATGGACTATCTTCCGCCGCGGGTTTTCAGTGGCGAAGGCCGCGAAGGCGACATGGTGAATTTGATCTTCGTGGCACAGGAGAAGCAACTGCAGGATGCGTTCCGGCGCGCCGGTTGGGTGCAGACCGACAAGTGGAATCCCTTGTTTGTATGGCACCTGATGCAGCATGGAACCGGTGACGCTCACGTGCCCATGGCCAGGTTCTATCTGTTTGGCCGGGTGCAGGATTACTCGTACGCATTGCCCGATCCGCAGGCAATCGTCTCCCGTCGCCATCATCTGCGAATCTGGAAGACCGATTACACGGAGAACGGGACCCCCATCTGGGTCGGCTCCGCCACCCATGATGTTGCCATTGAAATCGCCAAGAACGGACGATTGATCAATCACCGCATTGACCCTAAAGTCGACGACGAGCGCGACTTCATCGGCGGCGACCTGACGCAAACCGCATCGGTCAGCAGTCAGGAATATGTCAATGGCGTCAGTCCTGTCTACGAGGCCCAGACCGCTTCCGGCGAAGCCTATCACTCCGACAGCCGCATTCTCCTTCTGGATCTTCAGGAGCCCGCTTCCAAGATTGCTGCGGGGCCGCCTCAGTCGGCGCCCGTGGTGCGCGCGACTTCACTACCTTTGCCCGTGCCACCAGTCAATTCAGCGGCCAGCCTGACTGGTCCGCGTTAAATTTCGTTCCCTCGTTCTTAAGTAACCACGAAGGCCGGCATATCCGACTTTCGTGTGGCAGCGCTTGCATTCTTCCCGCCGCGTTCGCTTTAGTCTTGCCGCCCGCCGCGACTCGTGCGAAATTGCTGGAGATCGGCTTCGTAAAAAATATCGCCATTTCATCGAGCGGGGAGAAGAAAACCATGACCAGGCGTGCAGTCTCTAGTTTCATGTTGCTGGCGTCGCTCAGTCTTGCCGCCTCCAGCTTGCTGGTTGCACAGAACAACAACGCTGACGATAAGTGGCAAGCCAAAGGCAAGTACGAGTACCGCGTCTACCGGCTGCGTCCTACCGATTGGCCGCAAGGGACGAAGCAGCCGTGGCAGACCTGCGGAACGCCGCCCGCCGGCGCCACCAAGGATGACTGCAAGGCAGTTTTCTGGGAAGGCCGCTACATTTATTACTACCCCGGCAAGGGTGGCACGATCTACGCGCGCCGCGGCGTCACCGTCCCGCAACCTGTCGCCAAGTAAGTGCGCGCAACCACCATTGCTGTCACATCACCACGACTTCCGAGCACAATGGTTTCCTCATCGCTTCCGGGCAAGCGATTTCGGAATATCTGACGGAGTAAGGCGGTTCCCGGATTGACACCTTTGTTCCGGCTGCTTACCCTAAGCATAGGAATCTGTGCGTCTTCGCCCATCGAGGAACATCCAATCGTCATGCGTTCATTGCTCCGCCATCTTCGGTTTTTGACTGCCCTCCAACTCTTGCCTGCGCTGGAAAGCGGCGAGGAAACTACTCTGGTCGGCGGCCAGGCGGTGCTGGAAGGCGTGATGATGCGCTCGCCGCATGCCTGGGGCATCTGCATCCGCCGTCCCGATGGCACCCTGGCGACGCACTCCGAGCCGCTGGAGAAGATGTCGGACAAGCACAAGTGGATGGCGTGGCCGTTCGTGCGCGGCATCATGACACTGGGCAACGCGATGACGCTGGGCTTCCGCGCCCTGCGCTACTCGGCCAATGTGCAGTTGGACTCGCTGACGCCCGAGGAAGAGAAGAAGACCGAGATTCCCGGCTGGGTCGTCGCCGTGAACCTGATTCTGTCCTTCGGCTTCTTCATCTTCATGTACAAGTTTCTGCCGCTGCTGGCGGCAACCAAGCTGAAGAACCACTATCCCGCCTTCGGCAATCAGATCCTGTTCAACGTGGTCGACGGCATCATCCGCATCAGCCTGTTCCTCCTGTTCATTTGGGGAATTTCGTTGTGGCCCGACATACGGCGTGTGTATCAGTACCACGGCGCCGAGCACAAAACCGTCTTTACATTCGAGAACAACGATCCGCTGACGGTGAAGAACGCGCAGGCCTACACCACGTTCCATCCGCGTTGCGGCACCAGCTTTTTGATGACTGTCATGCTGATCGCCATGTTCATTTACATGCTGGTTCCGGCCGTGACCTTCTGGGGACGCTTTGCCTCGCGCATCGCGCTGCTGCCGGTGATTGCCGCCATTTCGTATGAGCTGATCCGCTTCGCCGCCAGGCACGGTTCGTCGCTGTTTGCGGTGATGACCAAGCCCGGCCTGTGGCTGCAGCGCATTACCACGCAGCCTCCCGCCGACGACCAGGTGGAGACCGCTATTGCCGCCCTGAACGAAGCCATGGCCCTGGAAAAACAGCGTGGCGGCGAACTGGTGATTGCCTAGCGGGGCTCCCCGCTAACACCGTCCTACCCACATTTCGGCAGCCCAAGTTCACCAGATTTGTCATCACGAGTGACCCGCTTTTGGGAGCGAAGGATCTGCTTTTCGTCCGCAGGTTGAAGCAGGTCCCTCGTCGGCCTGAAGGCCTCCTCGTGATGACAATGGACTGAAGGCTGAACGGCGCACCTGAAGGTGCGCCCCTTCAAACACAACGTTTCCGTACAATAGGTTTGCATATGTTTGAACGCTTAGAACAAATCGAAACGAAATACGAAGAGCTCAACAAGCAGCTGGCTTCGCCGGACATCGTCTCCGACTCGCAGCGCTACCAGAAGACCGCCAAGGCGCACAGCGAAATCGCGCCGCTGGTTGAGAAGTATCGCGAGTTCAAGGAACTGACCCGCGGCATCGAGGAGAGTAAGGCGCTCGCCGCCGACGAAACCGACCCCGAGATGCTCGCCTACGCCAACGAGGAAATGGGCAAGCTGGAGAAGCGGCTGGCCGAAGTTGAGGCCGACCTCAAAGTTCTGCTGCTGCCCAAGGATCCCAACGACGAGAAGAACGTCATCTTGGAAATCCGCGCCGGCACTGGCGGCGACGAAGCCACGCTCTTTGCGGCTGAAATCTTCCGTATGTACACGCGCTACGCCGAAGCCAATCGCTGGAAGGTGGAAGTGCTGTCGAGTTCGGAGTCGAGCGTGGGCGGGCTGAAAGAAGTCATCGCCATCATCGAAGGCCAACGCGTTTTCTCGAGCATGAAGTATGAGAGCGGCGTGCACCGCGTCCAGCGTGTGCCGGCGACCGAGACGCAAGGCCGCGTGCATACCTCGGCGGTAACGGTTGCGGTGCTGCCGGAAGCCGAAGACGTCGATATCAAGATTGAGGCCAAGGACATCCGCATCGACACGTTCTGCTCGTCGGGCCCGGGCGGCCAGTCGGTAAACACCACGTATTCGGCCGTACGCATCACGCACCTGCCGACCAACACGGTGGTCAGCTGCCAGGACGAGAAGTCGCAGATCAAGAATCGCGAGAAGGGAATGCGCGTGCTGCGCGCCCGCCTGTACGAGATGGAGCAGCAGAAGCAGGCCGATGCGCTGGCCAAGGAACGCAAGGCGATGGTGGGCTCGGGCGACCGCAGCGAGAAGATTCGCACGTATAACTTCCCGCAGAATCGCGTGACCGATCACCGTATCGGCTTCACCGCGCACCAGTTGCCGGAGTTCATGGACGGCCGCATCCAGCCGATGATCGACGCGCTGATTACGCACTTCCAGAGCGAGAAGCTGAAGCAGGAGTCGGAAGTGCCGGCGTAAGAGGTGGAACCTCCGGGCTTCAGTCCGGACTTGAGCCCAATTCTAGAATTGTCATCCCGAGCGGAGTCGAGGGATCTGCGGTTCGTTGTGTGAAGAAAAAGTCTCCGAACCTCTAATTGAGTTGTCATCCTGAGAGGAGCGCCCGCTCTGCCTTTCTGGTTCGCTGGTTTTGCGGATCGGTCGGACGGGCAGTCGAAGGACCTGCGTTTGTCCGCAGCGAAACTTCTTCAGCCCGGACGGAAGCCCGGGGTAATGCGCGAGATTTGGATCTGAGTCCCGTAGGGACGGCAGTGGTCTTAGCCATAGAGGTCCTTCGACTCCGGCGTCGCAAGAACGGCGACGCCTCCGCTCAGGATGACACCTGAAGAGATAACGCCCTGAGATCTATGGAATTGAAGCAAGCGCTCGCGTCGGCGGTTGATCGTCTGGAAGCCGCGGACGTGGGTTCGCCGCGCCTGAATGCCGAGGTTCTGCTCATGTTCGTCCTCGGCGTGAACCGCGCCTACCTCTACGCCCATCCCGAGCGCGAACTTACAGGAGAAGAAGGAACGCGTTACGAGGAAGTCCTTGCCCAGCGTGCGACAGGAATGCCGTCGCAATACATCACCGGACATCAGGAGTTCTGGGGATTGGACTTCGTCGTATCGCCCGCGGTCTTGATCCCACGGCCCGAGACCGAGCACCTGGTCGAGGCCGTCGTCGAACTGGCTCGCGACGTTCCTCATCCCAAATTAGTGGACGTGGGCACCGGGCTCCGGCTGCGTCGCACTTTCGCTGGCGCATGAGTTGAAGAGTGCGACGGTCTACGCGGTGGATATTTCCGCGACCGCTCTGGAAGTCGCGCGCGCTAACGCGGCTGGATTGCAGCTGGATGGGCGGGTGCAGTTTGCGCAATGCGATGTGCTGACGCCCGTTCAAAACGCGTCCAATGTAATCGAGAGCGATTGCGCCGATGTTTCCGCGACCGAACGAGAAACCTCGCAGGAGAAGGAAACGGTCCAATCGGAATCGCACCAGCCGCGCAGCGGCGTCAGCGAAGTTAGCCCGGGGCGCGAGCCCCGGGTCATGCACGAAAGCATGGTGAGCCGCGGAGCGGCGACAGGGCCGAGCTCGAACAAGCCGAGCCTGATGGGCTCTCCTGTTGCCTTCGAGAACTTCGATTTCGTAGTCAGCAACCCTCCCTACGTCGGCTTCGACGAGGCGGACAAAGTACAGAAATCTGTTCGAGATTTTGAGCCGCGGGTGGCAGTCTTCGCCGGCGATCGCGGTCTGGACGTGATCGGTCCGTTGATCGCGCAGGCGCATCAAGCACTGAAACAGGGCGGATGGCTGGCGATGGAGATCGGCTACTCCATGCGCGATGCGGTGGTGGATTTGCTTTCTCCCACAATGTGGGAGGATGTGCGTGTCATACCCGATTTGCAGGGAATCCCGCGAGTAGTGGCAGGCAAGAAGCGGTGAGCGTCTCCGCATTGTCAGCATCAACCCATGAGTGTGTCATCCTGAGCGCAGGTGGCCCGGAGCGAGGACCCTATAGCAAGATGCGTCCTGAAGGGACTCGGCTATTAGTACCCAGCGCTGAAGCGCTGAGATAAAGCTTTTCCGTCCCGCATTGCGGGACTCGAGTATGGCGCAACCGGCTATGTCGCGAAAGAGAAGCTAACTTTGACCTGTTCTCATGGCACTCCGGATAAACTGACAACTGACAACTGATCACCGACAACTGACAACTGGCTTATGCCTTCCATTTCCTCATTCGCGAAGATCAACCTCGGGTTGAAGATCGGGCCGGCTCGCCCTGACGGCTTTCATGAGTTGCGCACCGTCTACCAGACGCTCGCGCTCCATGATGTTATTCGCGTGGAGGTTGTGCCGGGCGAGGGAATCGAGATCCGTTGCAGCGATCCTCGGGTGCCGCTGGATTCGTCGAATACCTGTTACAAGATCGCCGAGCGGTTGATGAAGACCAGTGGCTCTGCCGGCAAAATCGTCATCACGATCGAGAAGCAGCTCCCGGTGCAGGGTGGAATGGGGGCGGCGTCGTCGAATGCCGTTGCCGCCATGCTGGCGATGGAGCGTGCGCTTGGTATCCAGCTCTCCCCGCAGGACAAATTGCGCATAGCGGCAGAGGTTGGCAGCGACCTGCCGCTCTTCCTGATTGGAGGCACAGTGCTGGGAGTTGGGCGCGGCGAAGAGGTATTTCCGCTGCCCGATCTCCCGCCGCTGCATGTAGTTGTGGTCACGCCGCCGGTGGGCGTCTCGACCCCGCTGGCCTTCGCGCGCTGGGACGAGCTTCAGACGCTGGAGGCCGCATTGACCGGCGCGAGTGCCACAGGTACAATTAACGAGTTCAGCCAAAGTGTGTTTGCCTGGCTGAGCAAAGGTTTCCCGCAGGTGGGTCGGGCGTTAAACGCCGAACCTGAATCTGCATCCGGTGTTCCCGCACGAGGCGGGGACCGGGCCGAGACACCGCTTCTCGACCTCGTCCGAGCCGGGATCGAAAACGACTTCGAAAAGGTCGTCTTTCCTGAGTATCCCGATTTGCGTGAGGTAAAGGCAATGCTGCTGCGCGAAGGCGCCAGCTACGCTTCTCTGTCTGGTTCCGGTTCCACGTTGTACGGGTTGTTCGCTTCGGAAGTGCAGGCGCAAGCCGCTGCTGAGCGCATGACGAACGCCGGACACGCAGCCGTCGCGACAGCGACGCTGACGCGGGAAGCGTATTGGAAACAGTTGTCAGTGGCCAGGGATTAGGGGCCAGGGTTTTCAGGTTGCAGCGCCGCAGAAGTAAACTGCGCCGGCCTGATGCGTTGACAACCGGGACTGAGTCGCGCGAAGCGCGACGGAAGAGCTTAGCCCAGCGCTTCAGCGCTGGGTGAGCGGAGTAAAGGGATACAAGTCCCGTAGGGACGGCAGTTCTTGCAGCAATAGGGGTCCTTCGACTCCGGCGGCCAAAGACGGTCCGCCTGCGCTCAGGATGACACGTTTGAAGAGCTGACGGCTCGAACACTGGGCGGTCGACTAATGGTAGGTCAAGTGCCTTTGGAGCACTTTGTCTAGGTTCGAATCCTAGCCGCCCAGCCAAAAGTCAGTTGTCTGACGAGGATGAAACACCGTAGCAGCTGACGGCTGATAGCCGACAGCAGAAGTTGAACCCGGCGTAAAACCAAACCAGGTGAAGCGGGGTATTGACGCGATGGATACAGCGACGAAAACGAGCGTAGTTCCTCCAGCGGCGCCGGCGGACGGTACGGGCGCAAAGCAGCAGCCTCAACCGGCCAGCGAAAAGAAACCGGTGCGGGCGCGACAGGACGACCGATGGAAGATCTTCTCCGGCACGGCGAATGATGCGCTGGCCAAAGACATCTGCGAGTTTCTCGGTTTGCCGCTCGGGCAGGCATGTATCAGGCGCTTCTCCGACGGCGAGACGTATGTGCAGATCGAAGAGAACGTGCGCGGCGCCGATGTCTTCATGGTGCAGCCGACCTGCGATCCGGTCGATGTGCACCTGATGCAGTTGCTGTTGCTGATCGATGCGCTGAAGCGCGCGTCAGCCCGGCGCATCACGGTGGTGATTCCGTACTTCGGCTATGCCCGGCAGGACCGCAAGGACAAGCCGCGTGTTCCGATTTCGTCGAAGCTGGTGGCCGATCTGTTGACTACCGCGGGAGCCGATCGCGCGCTGGTTGTCGATCTGCACGCGCCGCAGATCCAGGGCTTTTTCAATATCCCGGTGGACCACTTGTTCGCGTCGCCGGTGCTGGTCGGGCATTTCAAGGAGCAGGCCTTTCCGGACTTGACGGTGGTCTCTCCGGATGCGGGCGGCGTGGAGCGTGCGCGCTTCTTCGCCAAGAAGATGGATTCGGCGCTGGCGATCGTCGACAAGCGCCGCGTGGAAATGGATGTGACCGAAGTGATGCACGTAATCGGTGATGTGAAGGGCCGGACGTGTCTCATCCTCGACGACATCATCGACACCGCGGGCACGCTGGTGAAGACGGCCCAGGCGTTGATGGAAGCTGGAGCGCGCGAGGTGCATGCCTGCGCGACGCATGCGGTGCTGTCGGGGCCGGCGATTGAGAGAATTTCGAACTCGGCATTGGCCGATGTAGTTGTGACCAACACCATCCCGCTGACTGAGGCGGGGCGCAATGAGCCGAAGATCAAAGTGCTGTCGATCGCCGGCTTGATCGGACGCGCCATTCAGTCGATACACGAAGAGACTTCAGTCAGCAGACTGTTTTTGTAAAGGACTTAAAGATTATGGCTACAGCAACTGCAGAGAAAAATGTAGAAGGCAAGCCGCGGCAGGGCGGCAGCAAGAATGAAGCCCGCCGTCTGCGCCAGACCGGAATGATTCCCGCCGTCGTATACGGCGCGGGGCAGGATTCGCCAAGACCATTGCGGTCGATCCCAAGCAAATGGTCCGCATTCTGAATTCGGAGTCCGGCCACAACACCATTTTCGATCTCAGCCTGGACGGCAGCGCCGCCAAGGTGATGATCGTGGACTGGCAGTTTGAGCCCATCAAGAGCGCGTTGTTGCACGTCGACCTGAAGCGCATTGCCATGGACAAGGTGCTGCGCGTCAAGGTGCCCATCACCATGAAGGGCGAAGCGCCGGGCGTGAAGGTGCAGGGCGGCATCCTCGAGCAGATTCTGCGCGAAGTGGAAATCGAGTGCTTGCCGGCCGACATTCCGAGCCACCTCGATGCCGATGTCAGCCAGCTGAACTTTGGCGAAGCGATTCGCGTCTCCGATCTGCCGCACGCTGGGAAGTTGAAGTTCCTCACCGACGAAAACCAGATCGTGACCCACGTGGTCGCGGTGAAGGAAGTTGTCGAGGCGACTCCTGCGGAAGGCGCCGAGGTTGCCGACGCAACGGCCGAGCCCGAAGTCATCAAGAAGGGCAAGCAGGACGCCGAGGGCGAAGCTGCCGCCGGTGGCGACAAAGCCGAAAAGGCCGAGAAGCCCGAGAAGAAGAAGTAACGGCTTGTGAAGCTGATCGTCGGGCTCGGCAATCCGGGCATCGAATACCAGTTCACACCGCACAACATGGGTTTCCTGGCGGTGGACCGCATCGCCGAACGAGTGCGGCGTACGCGTGAACAATCGTCACTGCCGCGCGCAGACGGCGCGGACGCGTATCGCCGGACACGAAGTGGTGCTGGCCAAGCCGGAAACCTTCATGAACCTGAGCGGTGCGTCGGTCGGCGAGCTAGTACGCGAGTACGAAGTGAAGCCGGAAGAAGATCTGGTTCTGCTGTACGACGAACTGGATCTGCCGTTCGGAACGTTGCGGGTGCGGCCGCGGGGCCGCTCGGCGGGACACAACGGGGTGCAGTCGATTATCGGGGCGCTGGGTACGCAGGAGTTCACGCGCATCCGGCTGGGAATTGGACCTGATTATCCGGTGGGCGATGGCGCGAAGTATGTGCTGTCGCAGTTCAAGAAGGCGCAGCTTGAAGTCGTGAGCGAGGTGCTGGATCAGGCGTCGGATGCGGTGCGAGTGATCCTCGCCGATGGCGTGCAGGCGGCGATGAACCGCTTTAATCGCAAGCCGGAGGAAGAACAGGGGTCAGAGGACAGTGGCTAGTGGCTAGTCTGTAACCCCAACGCCAGGAAAATTGTCGTGTTGATCTGACGATGGACCTAGCAGGATTGAAGTCCCACGAGTGGGACGGAATAACTTAGCCCAGCACGAAGCGAAGTGGAGTGCTGGGTAGGCAGAGACAATGAGCTGAGTCCCGGAGGGACGGCAGCCTTGAGTGGTTAGGGGTCCTTCGACTCCGGCGATCAAGAACCGGTCGCCTCCGCTCAGGATGACACGGAGTGGTTGCTTCCACCCTGTCGCCGGAAGAGGGCGACGAGGACGGGGCACCCGGTGAAACTCCGTAGGATGACACAAGTTTGGAGAACGGCATTCGCTGAAGGCTCATAGCTGACAGCGGATGGCCAGGAGAAAACAATGCAACGTACTTACGAATTGATGTTCATCGTTCGGCCCGACATGCCGGAAGAAGATCAGGACAAACTGATCTCCAACCTGGAAGCCCAGGTCGGCACTGCGGGCGGAACGGTGAAGAGTCTGGAACGCATGGGCAAGCGCCGGCTGGCCTACGCGGTCGGCAAATTCCAGGACGGCATTTATATGCTGATGACCCTGGAAGGCGAAGGCGGCATGGTGAAGGAAGTGGAGCGCCGCCTGCGCGTCAATGAGCCGGTGATCAAGTTCATCACCGTGCGCGTGGACGAAGAGCAGAAGCGCCTGGCCAAGATCAAGGCCATTCGCGACACCAAGGTTCGCGGCAAGGGAACCCGTGCGGCTGCAGCGGAAGCTGCGGCTGCCGAGGCTGCGGCCAATGCGCCGGCTCCGGCTCCCGAACCGGCGGCGCCGGAGAGCGCTCCGGCCGAAGGCGCGGAAACGACTCCGGTCAGCGCGTAAAGGTTTTGTCCCGAGCGTGGGAGATATCTGACAGCGTAGGACAGTAGGCAAATTCTGGACAGGCGGCAAGGTGCCGGCCGGTCTCGCCTCGATGAAGGCATTGAAGGAGAATCATGGCAGACGAACCAATCAGAACGGCGCAGGCAGCGACGCTCCCGCGTCGCGCCCCGATGGTGGCGGCAGCTCCGGACCTCGTGAAGGCGGCGGCGGTGGTGGCGGTCCTCGTGGCCCGCGTCCCGGCGGACGCCCCGGCGGTGGCCCCGGTGGTCCTCGCGAAGGCGGCCGGAAATTTTTCCGCCGCAAGAAGGTTTGCAAGTTCTGCGTCGAGAAGATCGACGGGATCAACTACAAGGACGTGCGCCTGCTTTCCGGCTTCGTCGCCGAGAGCGGCAAGATCGTTCCCCGGCGCCTGACCGGCGTGTGCACGCCGCACCAGCGCCGCCTGACCGACGGCCATCAAGCAGGCTCGGAACATCGCGTTGCTGCCTTTCGGCGGACGGTAAGGCAGTTGTCAGTGGCCAGTTGTCAGTTTGGAATTGCGCAAGCGCTTCTAGCCGGCATGCAACTGTAGAACTGCCCGATGAATGGGCAGAGGTTCTTGGGCAATAGCTCCCACCCTGTCGCCGAAGACGGGCGACGAGGATGGGGCACCCGGTAGAACTGGACACTCAGCAGCGTAGCGGTAGGGGTCCTTCGACTCCGCAGCGCAAAAGCGGCGCTGCTCCGCTCAGGATGACACGGTGGATTTGTTGCTCCCACCCTGTCGCCGGAAGCGGGCGACGAGGATGGGGCACCCGCGGTGGGTGAGAAGAAGAATTGATTTAAGTCCCTTCGGGGACGACACAGAGGACGAGGAGCTTCAGCCCCGAGTCCGGACGGAGTTTAGACATGGAAGTCATTCTCAAAGAAGACGTAGCACAAGCTTGGCTCCCGCGGAGACGTGGTGAAGGTGGCCGAAGGTTATGGCCGCAACTACCTGCTGCCCCGCAAGCTCGCTATTGAAGCCACCACGGCCAACCGCGCCGTCATCGAGCAGATGAAGGCCGCCTCCGTGCGCCGTGTGGCGCGCGAGAAGGGCGACGCCGAAACCATTGCCAAGCAGTTCGCCGGCGTCGAGCTGTCCTTCACCCGCAAATCGGGCGACAAGGACCAGCTCTTCGGTTCGGTCACCTCGGCCGATATCGCGCGTGAGCTCGAAAGCAAGGGCATTGAAGTCGACCGTCGCAAGATTCAGCTGGACGAACCGCTGAAGACCGTAGGCGATCACCAGGTCAACATCAAGCTGCACAGGGACGTCATTGTGCCGGTGAAGGTGAAGATCCAGAAGGAAGCGGGCGCCGAAGAGGTTGCCGCTGCCGCTCCCGCGCCGGAAGAAGCCAGCACCGAAGCATAGGGCGTTGGTGGTAGAGCGGGCCTTCAGGTCCGGCGAGAAATGTTGTGGAGGGGCGCACCTGCAGGCGCGCCGAAATGATTATCCCAGGACCAGGAGCCGACTTTAGTCGGCGGCAGAGATGTCGCCGGCTGAAGCCGGCTTTTTTCATTCGAAACGGTGACGGCGCAGCTGAAGCTGCGCCCCTTCAAAGCGAAAACTGCCTTTATCTTCCTTGCAGCGGTGCGGCGTACTGCGGCGGTATTGGGAGCTCGTACTTCTGCTCCATGTACTTCTGATAGGCCTTGCGGAACTCGGCCGGCTGCAACTGCTTCAGAATTTTTCCGCTGGGCACTTCCACCTCGTATCCCATCGACTGGCAACTGATGCCGCCGAAGTTCGACGTGCAGGGCACCTGCGCCAGCACCACGATCGCCGACGAATCCTCCGTCCAGGTGATTGCCGTCATGTTGTAGTCGGGATGCGCCTCGATCTTGTGGCAGGTCGCCTCGTCGAGGAACAGAGCCTGGCACGGTGGGAAGGTCTTGACCATGTCGCGCTCGACCAGATGGGTCACGTCGACCGGGCGCAGTTGCGGATCGTCGAGCAGATACACCTGAACAAAGCTGGGCGAGGTCATGCCCTCCCCGGCATCGACGAAAAATCCCTTCGAGTCCGGCGACCAGAGCAAGTCGTTATGCGGGCTGCTGAAGACGTCGTGGATCTCGCGTGCCGGCTGGCCTGATTGGGTGACGCGCAGATAGGCGCCGCCCTCGTGATAAAGCACTTCAGCCGCAGTCGCTTTGTCGGGAGCGATCACTCGCACCGGTTGGCAACCAGACGCGCAGTCACCGGCGAAGCCCGTCGCTCGCTTAATCCAGTTAGGTCTGCCGGCGAAGGCCTCCAGCGGGAGCAGAACCAGAAGCAGGAGGGCGCAGCTTAGGACACCAACACTCACGACGGCACCTTTGCGGGAATTTCGTTCAATCATAGCCCCGGGCACCAAACCATCCGACAGCGACTTCCCATTTCAGGAAAAGACGTGTCAAGACCACGAACGTGATACAAAATCTCGCAAGCCAAACATTCAGCGACAAATATAAACCTCCGAACTCGTGCCAAAAACCCAGCCGAATGTGCTATACTGGATTCATAAGATCAAGACAGGCGAGAGCTTCATGGCTCCCGCCTTTTTCTTTTGCGCGAACTGGCGCAGCGTCAATCGCTAGCTCCCGCCCGCTCGCCAAAACAGGCGAGGAGGATCGGGCACCCGCAGTACGATGGGTTTTGACGACGCACTCGGAGTCTTACTCCAGCCCAAGTTCAGCTAGCTCTTCGTCGGTCATGGGGTCGAAATCCGGGGGCGCGGGCCGGAGTTGCCCGGTCGGAGGGGCCGTGGGCTTCTCGGTCGCCTCAATCGCCACCAGTTTGGCCACCGGCACCTTGCCTCGCCGGATAATGACTTCTTTGCCGCTTTCGACTTCCTTGATCAGCCGCGAGAGGTTGGTCTTGGCCTGGTGTACGGTGTAGCTCATTCAGCCCAAGGGTACTTAGCGAATCGTTCCGGGTCAATGCCTGCAGCGCATGGCGAGGTCAGCATTGGCCAAGGGTGCGGATTGGCCTGCTCTTTGAGCGCTCCTGGCGTTAGCTAAGTGCCAATCGGGGAATCCTGATTGTCGCTGTTCACTGCCGCGATCCGAACTGGAACCGGCCTTTCCGCGTACTACCAAACGGGCAGTCTATAATCGCTCACGGTTTCTTCCCGCGCGCGTCTATGTAGTTGCAGACACAAGAATTGGTTTGCAAATTGCAAAGTTAGGTAGAAACCAGCATGCCGGCCGAAGCGGTAGCAGTTCCCCTCACGGTTGGCCCGGGACTTGCACCCCAATCCGCGGACAACGAACGCGGTTTGGGAACCCCGGCGCTCCGTCCTCCTGAGGCGTGGCAGGAGACGGGTCCAAAGCCCTCAGCAGCAGGGACTGAGTGGGGCAGGCCCAGAGCCGCATGAACGATACGGAGCTGATCCGGGAAGCACAGCGTGGCAATCACGCCGCGTTCGAGGATCTCGTACGCCAGTACGATAGCGCCGTGCTGCGCCTGGCCTATCACCTCACGCGCTCCGAGCAGGACGCGCAGGACATTTACCAGGAAGCGTTCCTCAAGGCTTACCGGAACATCAACAACTTCCGCTTCGAGTGCTCGTTCTACACCTGGATCTACCGCATCGTTACCAACCTCTGCCTCGACCTGCTGCGCAAGCGGCAAGTGCGCAAGGAAGATTCGGCGATCGCGACCGACTCCGAAGGCGGCACCTACGACCTGATGGACCAGGTGGCCGACGACCGGTCGGGTGCAAGTCCGGAGCGCGACCTGATGCGCCGCGAGTTGGGAGCGCGCATTGCCAAGGCCCTGACGAAGCTGACGCCGCGCGAGCGCATGGTCTTCGAGATGAAGCATTACCAGGGACTGAAGCTGCGCACCATCGGCGAGATTTTGAATACGACGGAAGAGACGGCGAAGAACACGCTGTTCCGCGGCACGCAGAAGCTGCGCGCGGCGTTGAAAGATATTCGGTAAGGCAGTAACTAGCAATTAGCAACTAGCTGATTGCAGAGGCGGGTCTCCGGATCGCCGGCGGTCGATGACGTTTGAGAATGAGTACCACAGACTAGTTGCTAGTTGCTAGCCTCTAGTTGCCGCGAGGAACGAGCTATGAATTGCGATTGGGTACAAGAAAACATCTGTCTGTACCTGTACAACGAGCTGGCCGACGACGCGCGGCATGAACTGGAGCAGCACTGCATCGCTGCACCGACTGCGCTGCCGAGCTTGCGGCCCAGCAGGAATTTCAGGCGCAGATGAACGTGTTGCCCGTGGAAGAGCCTTCAGCCAGCTTCCTGGCGGCGGCGCGCATGCGGCTGCAGGAATCGCTGGAGACAGCGCAGCAGAATCGCGCCTGGTATCACCGCTTGGTTTTCGATCCCACAGCGTGGTTGCGGCAGGTGCGGTTCTCGCCGGCGCTGGCTGCGGTGCTGCTGATCGTCGGCTTCGGCTCAGGACTGGGCACGATGTACAGCGCGATGGGCATGGCAAGGTGACCGTGCACCCACTACGACGACTCAGTCCAATCCTCCATCGCCGGCATCACCTCCATCGACCACAAGCCCAACTCCAATCAGGTTCAAATCAACTACCAGCGCATCGTTCCCGACTCCATGGAAGGAACCGTCAGCGATCCCAAGATTCAGGAGCATGCTGAGCTTCGCCGCCAAGAGCAACTACAACAATTCCGGCGTGCGACTGGATTCCGTCGACTTGCTGACCGGCAAGCCGGACGATCCTGAGGCGCGCGAGGCCCTGATTTATGCTCTGCGCTACGACAGCAATCCGGGTGTGCGGCTGAAGACGCTCGATGGTCTGGGCGCATTCGTGAAGCAGGACATTCGCGTTCGCAATGCCGTGCTGGACGCGTCTGTTGAACGACAGCAATCTGGGTGTGCGCAGCGGCGCGCTGCATGCCCTGGAGCCGGTCCGCGCCGACAGCAGTGTGCGCATGGCGCTGCAGCAGTTGGCTAAGGACGATCCCAGCGCGTACATTCGCACCGAGTCGCAGCGCGAGCTGTCCTCGATGCCCAATATCGATTAAGCAAAGGAAACGATTCTCAGGAAATGGGCGATCGCAAACAGAGGATACCACCATCAACAGGCAGAAGCAGGGACGGAGAGTAAAGCTATAACGAAATTCTCTCTGTGCCTCTGCGCCGTGGTGGTGCTGTTTACGATCGGCATTCCTTTATGGGCACAGCAATCGCGGGTATATCGCGACGGCAATACCTGGGTGGAGGAAATTACAGGTACGCTGCCAGCGGCGCGCGAGCTGCATGTTTTCACCGATATCGGCTCGGTGCAGGTGCAGGGCAATTCGCCGCACATCTCGTACCTGATCCGCAAGCGCTCGTATGCGCCGACGGAGAAGTTGGCCCGCCGTCAGTTTGAGCGAGTTTCATATCTCGGCCGGCAAGACCGGCGAGAGCGATTTGATCCAGGGCAAGGTGACCGGCAAGCAGTTGGCGCGTTTTGGAAGCGAGTTTATTGTGCAGGCGCCACGCGATCTCACTCTGGTTAAGGTGGAGACGCGAGGCGGGTCGCTGGCTTTCACTTCGATCGCCGCGACCATCGTGGCTTCCACCGGGGCCGGCCTTATCAAGCTGGACGACCTTGCCGGGCCGGTCAAGATTGTCAGCGGCGGCGGCAATATTGAGGCCGGCAATCTGGGTAACGATTTCTCGGTAACCAGCGGCGCAGCCGATGTCAGAGTTGCTAACGTTGGCGGCCAAACCCAAGTCAATCTAGGTGGAGGCCGCGTTTATATCGGCTCGACGCACGCGTCGACGATTCAAACGGGCGCCGGCAGCATTCAAGTTCAGAAGTGTATTGGGCGATCTGCACGTGAACAGCGGCGGCGGCAACTTGTATCTGGGAGACGTGGACGGCGCAGTGCAGGCGACGACGCAAGGCGGTAGCGTGCGGCTGGCGAGTGCGACGGGTCCGGTTCAAGTGACCACCGGCGGCGGAAGCGTTGAGCTGTACAAGCTGGGCCGCGGCGCGCAGGTCGAGACCGGCGCCGGCCCCATCATGGTGGAGTTCATGGGCAATCACAGCTTCACCAATTCGTCATTGCATACCGCCTCGGGCGACATAAGCGTCTGCCTCAATGGCAACGAAGGCGCAAACGTCCATGCGCAATCGGATATGGCGAGTGGAAGCGGCCTGCTGACTGATTTTTCCGGATTGAATGTTACCTGGCAGGGTGGCCAGTTCAGTCCGCGGTCGGTATGGGTGGAAGGCGCGATCAACGGCGGCGGTCCCATGCTGCGCATTCGCACCACGATCGGCCAGATTGGCTTGCACCATTGTCAGTAGCGGAGAGGTTGGCCTGAGGCCAACGCGATTTGCGATTCCAAATCCCGGGTTTTGGTCCGAGAGGAAGCTCTAACTCGAAAGCATCATGCATCACGGAGTTGGATGTTATGCGTAACTGCAACACAAAATCGATCGTCGCCTTGTTGTCGGCAGTCCTCTTGATGGCCGCCGTAGCAGAAGCGTCGGGCCAGCCGTGGCCGGAAGCACACTCGGGCGCATATCTGGGAGTGCAGGTCAAAGCAGTCACTTCCGAGACCGCTTCCGCTCTGAAGCTTCAGGCTCCCGCGGGAGCTGTGATTGCTTACGTCGATCAGGACGGCCCTGCCTGCCATGCCGGCTTGATGGAAAACGACGTGGTAATCGCTTTCGACGGCGCCAAGGTCGATGGCCCGCAACAACTGCAAAACATGATTCACGTGACCGCTCCGCAAAAAACGGTGACGTTGACGATTCTCCGCAGCGGTCAACGCAAGGATGTGAAAGTCACGCTGGGAAGCTGGAACGTGATGTCGCACGTGCGCGCGTTTAACGCGGCCAGCAATCTGGCGTCGCCGCCTCCGCCGCGTGCGTATCCTCCGGATATCGAGATGCCGTCATTCACGCTGCTTTCTGCACGGCATGGGCTGGTGGTCGAAAGCCTCAGTCCGCAACTCTCCGACTTCTTCGGAGTGACGCGTGGCCGTGGCGTGCTGGTGCGCTCGGTCGAAGACGGCAGTCCCGCCGCCTTTGCCGGCCTCAAGGCCGGTGACGTCATCCTCAAGATCAACACCGAGGACGTGCACGACATGTCCGATTGGCAGCGCGGCATGCGCACGCCGGGCCCCAAGTTGTCGATTCTGATCTGGCGCGACCGCAAGGAATTTATTGTCGTTATCAACACTCCGGGCGAGAACTCGCGATTGATGCCTGGCGACATGCTGAACTTCGAGACTGATGCGCAACTGTTTCGCGAGCAGATGGAGCAGTTGCGGCCGGAACTGGCGATTGCGCAGTCCGACCTGATAGCGCAGCTCGATCCCCACGATCTCCAGTTCAGCGACCCCGAGCTTAGCGACAAAGACATGCAGCAGATGCGCCGCGAGATTGAGAAGTCGATGAAGGCCGAGCAGAAAGAAATGAAGAAGATGTCGAAGGATCTGGCGAAATCAGCCAAGCCGGCGCAGAAGGACATGGAGAAGATGCGCCAGCAGATTCAGGCATCGATGCCCAGCCAGAAGGACTTCGATGAGATGCGGCAGCAACTGGCGCAGTCGATGCCGACCCAGAAAGAAATGGACGACATGAAGCAGCAGATTCAGGCCTCCATGCCGTCTGAGGAAGAGTTCGAGAAGATGAAGCAGCAGATGCCCAGCCAGAAAGATATCGACGAAATGCGGCGCCAGATCGAAAGCTCCATGAAGAGCTTCACCCCGCAGATGCAGCAGGAGATGGAACAGCTGAAGAAGCAGATGGAACAACAGAAGCTGGACCTGCAGCAGATGATGCAAGACTTCAAGAGCCAGGAATTTTGAGGTCGGGAGTTACCGAAGATACCGTGCGATCGCGCCAATTCCGTTCTCAATCCGGCTGAACTTCTTCGTCACGCGGCGAAAGCCCAAAGCCAACATCTCTTCGAGAATAAGGTTTGCGGCCAGCTGTTTCCCGGATCGTCTGCAGACAACAACAATCACGAGCGCCAGAGACGCGGAAGAAGCTCACGAGCGCCGTAGGCGCGAAAGAGGTTGGCCCAGCCGTTCACGGCTGGGTACGCGTGCCGCTAGGAACCTGAGTCCCGTAGGGACGACACGACTCGGGGTTATGTATCAGGGCACGACCTTCAGTCGTGCCGAAACCGGTTCGCAGCTTTAGCGGCGGCCCCACTTCCGATCCACCAACTCGACCACGCCGTACATCGCTACACATACCCAGAAATCCACGATCAATCCAAGGTCGAATCGATCTGGACGGTGACGCCCCGCCGCCGGCAAATGCGGCATGATCACGAAAAAATACAAAACATTTCCCAGAACAACGGCAATGGCCTGTTTGAAGGTTCGTCGCAGCACGTACTCTCTTGGACACCGGAAGCGGATGATTTGATGCCACGAAAATACCGCCATTCGCTATTCGCTCTTCGCTGTTCGGACCAAGACCGTTTTTGCGAAGAGCGAACTGCGAATGGCGAAGAGCGATTGATTTACCATCATCTCTGTGCTCGAACTCTCCACCAGCGTCCAATACGTCAAAGGCATCGGCCCGCGCTTTGCCGAGATCCTGCTGGAAAAGGGCATCAGCACGGTCGAGGACCTGCTCTACTACCTGCCGTTTCGCTATGAAGACCGGCTGAATCCGCGCGGCATCGGCGAACTGCGCGCGGGCGAGATGGCCAGCGTGATCGCCGAGGTGCGCACCTTCGGCCTGTTTCGCACGCGCCGCATGCCCATCTTCGAGATGACCGTCGGCCAGGGACGCGACACGCTGAAGTGCATCTGGTTCAACGCGACGTATCTGCAAGACAAGTTTCGCGCCGGCATGCTGGTCGCGCTCTACGGCAAAGTCGAGGCGGGCGATCGCGGCGGCACCGCTTCCAGATTCTGCAGCCGCAGTTCGAGATCCTGCACGATCCGGCCGAGCAGCCGGCCAACGGCAACGAGGAAGATCAGAAGTGGCAGTCGCTCGAGGTCGGCCGCATCGTCCCCATCTACGAAGCCGCCGGCAATGGCCGCCTCACCACGCGCTGGTTTCGCCGCGTCATCCACGGCATGCTGGAGAACCTCGAGCCCGGACATTCGCCGACGCGATCCCGGCAGCGGTGCGCGGCCGCATGCAGCTCATCGATCGCCGCCGCGCGTTCTGGCAAGCGCACTGGCCCGAGGTGGGCGAGAGCCTGACCAATCTGCAAGCCGCGCGCACCCCCGCGCACATCCGGCTGATCTTCGAAGAGCTGTTCTTCCTCGAACTCGGCCTCGAACTGAAGCGCCGCAAGATGCGCGCCCAGACCGGCATTGCATTCGCGATCAACGATGCGTGTGCGCGCGGCCATCAAGCGCATTCTGCCGTTTCATCCCACGGCGGCGCAGAAGCGCGTGCTGAAAGAAATTGCCGCCGACATGGCCGAGCCCGCTCCCATGCGCCGCCTGCTGCAAGGCGATGTCGGCTCGGGCAAAACCATCGTCGCGTTCGAAGCTGCGGTGATCGCCATCGAGAACGGCTACCAGGTCGCGCTGATGGCGCCGACGGAGATTCTGGCGACGCAGCATTATCTTTCGGCGCGCAAGATTCTTGAAGCCGCCGGCTATCGCATCGTGCTGCTCACCGGATCGCAAGAAGCCGGCCGCAAGAAGCAGGTACGCCATCACATCGCGCAGGGCAACGCGCAGCTGGTGATCGGCACCCACGCGCTCATCCAGGAGACGGTCGAGTTCGACAAGCTTGGGCTGGTGATTGTCGACGAGCAGCATCGCTTCGGCGTGATGCAGCGCTTTCGGCTGATGAAGAAAGCTCGGATCGAAGCCGAGCCCGATGTGCTGGTGATGACGGCGACGCCCATTCCGCGCACGCTGGCGCTCACGATCTACGGCGACCTCGACACCAGCGTGCTCGATGAGCTGCCGCCCGGGCGCACGCCCATCACCACGCGCTGCGTCGGCGACGAGCGCGCCGACGAAGTCTGGCAGTTCGTGAAGAAGCAGGTCGCTGCCGGACATCAGGCCTACGTCGTGTATCCCGGTGATCGAAGAAGGGCGCGATGGAGGGCGAACTGAAAGCCGCGATCAAGATGCACGAGCGGCTGCGCACGCGCGAATTCTCCAGCCTGCGCGTTGGCCTGCTGCACGGCCGCATGAGCGCCGACGAGAAAGACGCGACCATGGCCGACTTTCAAGCGCGGCGAGATCGATGTGCTGGTTTCGACCACGGTGATCGAGGTTGGCGTCGATGTGCCGAACGCCAACATCATGGTCATCGAACACGCGGAGCGCTTCGGGCTGTCGCAGATGCATCAGCTGCGCGGGCGCATTGGGCGCGGCGCCGCGAAGTCGTATTGCGTGCTGATGACCGGCGGCAAGGTTTCCATTGAAGCGCAGCAGCGGCTGGACGCGATGGTGCGCACGCAGAACGGATTCGAAATTGCCGAGCTTGATTTGCAGCAGCGCGGGCCGGGCGAGTTCTTCGGCACGCGCCAGGCCGGCATGCCGAACTTCCGCGTGGCGAATCTGCTGCGCGATCGCGATCTGCTGGAGGCTGCGCGCAAAGAAGCGCGCTACGTGCTCGCCGGCCCGAACGCCGACATCAGCCAGGGCGAGATCGACCGCGCGGTGCACATCTGCGCAGCCACTGGAACCGGCGGTATGGATTGGTCGAGGTGGGTTGAGAAGAATTTGCGAGTAATCCCGACCGTCTCATCCTGAGCGAAGGCGGCCTGGGGTTGACCGCCGGAATCGAAGGACTCCTATATCGGCGAGGCCAGTTCCGGACTTCCGCGCTGATCGGAGCGTCACTCGCAAAGTCGCACGCATCCAATTTGGTAAGGAGGCACTCATGCTTGATCCTAAAGAAATTCTGACATCGCTGTCCGACCGCTTCGCGACCACCGGCAAAGTGCAAAACGTTTTCGGCGAGCCGATTGAAGCTCACGGCAAAACATCATCCCTGTCGCCAGCGTGAAATACGGCCTGGGTGCAGGCGGCGGCGGCGAAAACAAGACGGGATCCGAGGACGCGATTGGCGGTTCCGGCGGCGGCGGTGGAGTGAAGGTCACGCCGATCGGTGTGATCGAGGTCACAGAGAGCGGGAACGCGTTTCATCCGCTTCTTCGATCCCAAGATGGCCGCGCGGCTGGTAGCCGGAGGAATTGTGCTGGGATTGCTGTTGCGGCGGGCGCTGCGCTGGCGAGATAAGGCAGGTGTTAGAAGTTCGGGTTGCGAAGACAAGAAGCCACGGTAGAGGTGCTTCGACTGCGCTCGGCGTTTGCCTCGCTTCGCTCTCACCCTGGTCTTTTAGGGCGCGGGCTGTTCCCGGAGCGCCAGTCGGATTGGCCTAGTTCCGCGGCTACAACTTGAAACTTGAAACTGTTTCGCCCACACTAATCCAACCGTGACGACCAAGCCCGACCTCTTCCGCCTGCTGCCGTCCATCGACGAACTGTTGCGCGACGCTGCCATGCAGGCGCTGGCGCAGCGCTTCGGTCACGCGGCGACGGTCGAAGCCTCGCGCAGTATTCATCGACGGCTTGCGCAAGCAGATCGCAGCCGGCTCGCTGGATGATGACGGAACTGGCTGCCGCGATCGCGCAAGCTCCGCTCGACGATCGAGCAACAACTGAGCGATTCGCTGAGCTACTCGCTGCGTCCGGTCATCAATGCCACGGGCGTCATCCTGCACACCAACCTCGGCCGCGCGCCGCTTGGCGCAAGCGGCGCTGCAGCATGTTTCAGAGATCTCGCAGGGCTACTCGAATCTGGAATTCGATCTGGCCACCGGCGAGCGCGGCAAGCGCGACGTTCATGTCAGTCGCTTGTTTGCGCAACTGTTGAACTCTGGCGGGCGCGAAGTCTCGACCATTGTCGTCAACAACAATGCCGCGGCGGTGCTGCTGGCGCTGAACGCGCTGGCCGAGGGCGGGGAAGTCATCGTCTCGCGCGGCGAGCTGGTCGAGATCGGCGGCTCGTTTCGCATTCCCGACGTGATGGCGAAGTCCGGCGCGGTACTGCGCGAAGTGGGAACGACGAATCGCACGCGCATCGCCGATTACGAGAGGCGCGATCACCGACAGGACGAAGCTGCTGCTGCGCGTGCATCGCTCGAACTTCCAGATCGTCGGCTTCACCGAACAGCCGTCGCTGGCAGAACTGGCGGAGCTCGGCCGCAAGCACAACATTCCGGTGATGGAAGACCTGGGCAGCGGCGAGCTCTTCGATCTGCGCAATGTCGGCGTGCACGGCGAGCCGATGATCGCCGACAGCCTGCGCGCGGGCGTCGACGTCGTGACCTTCAGCGGCGACAAGTTGCTGGGCGGTCCGCAGGCGGGCCTGATCAGCGGCGATCGCCTGAGCTGGTGGCGAAGATTCGCTCGCAATCCGCTGTTCCGAGCGTTGCGGGTCGACAAGATGTTTTATGCCGCGCTGGAGGCGACGCTGCTGGCGTATCTGCGCGAGGATTACGATTCGATTCCGACGTTGCGCATGATGCGAGCGAGTGAAGACGAACTGCAGCATCGCGCCGAGCACATTGCGCGTCAGCTGCGGATCAGCGCTCCGCAGCTTGAAATCGAAGTGGTCGAGTCGCGGTCGGTGCTGGGCGGCGGCTCGGCGCCGGGATCGACGCTGCCCTCGCGAGCCGTGGCGGTGAAGAGCGGCTCGATACCCGCCGATGAGATTTTGCAGAGCTTGCGTCGGTGGCGAACGCCGATTGTCGCGCGGGTGGAAGAGGATCGCGTGCTGCTGGATTTGCGGACGGTTGAGCCGGAGCAGGATGCGGCGATCGTGGCGGCGCTGGAGAGTATTGCCGAAGGGGAAAGCAGATCCCTCCTCGGACTGAAGTCCTCGTCGTGATGACAATCTTCCAGGACTAGCAGATTTTCATCTAACCCGTACGGTACCGACTCGCCTTCGCTAAAGGCTAAGAGCTCAAAGCTAAGAGCTATGAGCAAAAACACCTTGTCTACCCTCTACACCATCGGTCATTCCACGCGTACGCTCGACGAACTTGTCGCCGCGCTACGAGGCGCATGGTGTCGCAACGCTGGTCGACATTCGCGCGTTTCCCATGTCGCGACGGATGCCGCACTTCAATCGCGAGTCGCTGGAAGTCGAGTTGCCGAAGCGCGGCATACGCTATGTCTGGATGAAAGAACTCGGCGGCCACCGCAAGAAGATTCGCAACGATTCGCCGAATACCGGCCTGCGTAATGATTCGTTCCGCAACTATGCCGACTACATGCTGACGCCGGAATTCGCGCAGGCGATCGGGCGGTTGTTGAAGATTGCGGAGGAGACAAAGTCGGCTCCCACCCTCTCGCCAAAGGAAGGCGAGGAGGATGGGGCACCCGAGGGTTTGGATCCCACCCTCTCGCCAAAAGAAGGCGAGCAGGATGGGGCACCCGGGGATTCGTTACCCGGCGGTTTGCCTCCCACTCTTTCCGCAAATGCGGCGGACGAGGATGGGGCACCCGAGGCTAATTCCGGGAACACCGCTTACATGTGCGCCGAGCGGGTGTACTTCCAGTGTCATCGCATGCTGGTCAGCGACTACCTGACGGCACACGGCCACACCGTCCTGCACATCGACGACGAGAAGCGTGCGCCGCGCCCGCACAAGCTGATGGCCGAAGCGCATCTGGTGGACGGAAAGCTACTCTACAACGCGCAAGAACTGTTTTGAACCCCGCGCTTCGCTTTTCGCCCTGCATGCTTGAACGAAAGGCGAACAGCGAATCGCGATGAGCAGCTTTTTTGCTACCATCGAATATCCATGGCAAAACAGGCGGTCTTCCGCGAGCGCAACAAGCGCTACTATCGCGTTCTACATACTCCGATATGGATTTGGGTCTTCTGGGTGCTTCCCGGATGGCCTTTAACCTACGACCTCTACACGCACGGGCCCGACCGCCGTCACTGGATATGGCTGGCGATCATCCTCGTGTTCGTCGCATGGCGCGGGCTGGCCGGACGCCTGCCGGGATGCGAGCCGCGTCCGTACATCACGCATTACGGCGTGCATCAGCCGAACCTCTGGTATCGCGTGGTCTGCTACACGGCGGCGTGGGTCGACATCATCGTTCCCTACGCGCTGAACCTCATCGGGCTGATCATCGCCTCCATCAACGGCGCTGGATGCTGAAGAGATCGTATCAATACGGCTACTATCCGCTCGCGGCGCTGGTGGTGCTGGCAACTGTCCTCGACTGGACGCCGCGCGCCAAGCGCGACACCTTCGGCGAGGGCGCCGAGCGCGCCTGGTTCTACGTTGCCATCTGGACGGTCGTGCCCACGCAGGTCATCAACTGGGGCGCGTGGCGCTTCGGCAAGTTCATGGACCTGTCGCCGCTGCCGCTGGCGCGAGTGCGACTGCTGGTCTGCCTGATCTCGACGTTGTGTTTCTTCCTGCTGGGCTATTCGCAGAAACTGCCGCGCACGACACGTCATTACGAAGGAGTCGCGGCCGCAGGAGTGTAGGACTGGAAACCGGTTGCTAACTTATCAAATTGCCTGTTCTCGCCAACAATCCGCGCTTCAGCTCGGCGTAACTGTTGGTGACTCGGAATCCACCGTTAAGGTGCTTTTCATGCCAGCGTTTGTCTTCGTCGGTTTGAGACTGCTCGTTGTGGTATTAGTCGCCAGTAGTTCCGCTGTATTACAATGCTACTTGCTAAGGATTCATCGTAACCTGCCCTCAGTGCTGTATGCCAATCCCGACTCCCTATCTGGCCCGGATTCAGGGTATAGCCCCTTCCGTACGAGCGAGCGCGATAGGATGCGACGAGGGAGCAGCTGGTCAGGAATTGCCTCTGACCGTCCACATCTGATGCCCTCGGCCCGGGACATGGGGGGGCGTTCCGAGGTCTGAAAGGTCGCCGCCCCAGCGAGTTGTTCTGACGGGGACAGTTCACCACACATCGTATCGGCTTTGACGCATGAATTTCGGTAGTACTACGAGGTTAAGGTGCGTATTGACGAAGGTATCTGAATCGGGAGCACCAGTGCCGTACACGGCGTCATGACCGATTAGTGACAGGCGGACGGTTACGCTGGACGGGACGAAAAGCATGCCGGTTAAATTCCAGCAGACCGCAACATTCTGGTTTCAGAGGGACACTCGCCGTACGGCGACTATGTGCTTTCGCGGTCTGTCCGTCCACAAGGACCGGGCTACCTAGACCAGCAGTCAAATTTCTCCACGGACTACCCTAGCAATTGCAGCGCTCGGCGAGTGTTAAACGTCACTGCTGACTATGTTGCGATGGCACATGGTCGCGAAGACTCCATCCGTTGTCCGTAGATCACTTCGAACGCTGGCGTAAAATCGCCTTATCGTAAGTGATGGTTTCCGGTGAACCGGTATGGCTGCTGGTTTTGGCTTGCAGGCTCAGCTGGCGAAAATCCCGTCCCGCGACCGCGGGACGACTCAGTTCAGCCCAGGACAAGCCGCCCGACTTTGGCGGCGCAGTCCTGGGTAGGCTGCTTTCATTCCCCGAGTCCCGGCAGGGACGGCCTGTGCCGCCGGCTGAAGCCGGCTCTCACCCTCGTAAATGCGACTTACCCAGGATTCTGCTGCGCTCCATCCTGGGCTAAAGGCGCAAACCGCCCTTTCGGGCTCGTTGTTCGTTGTCCAAAAAATGACGCGCCAGCGGCGAAGATCTGGATCAATCGCTCAAAGCGGGCTTGGTCGTTCGCCATCAACGGTGACGCTCGACGGTAACGATCCACCCGATCATTTCCGTAACCTCCTATTACACAACTAACCGGGTCCGCAATACTTCCGCCCGCGGAAGGCAGCCAGGCTAAGTCCAGCGCTTCTGTGCTGGGCAGTTGAATATCTCGTTCGCTTCACGCCCTTCTGATTTCTCATCCCTAACCCCCTCATCCGAATACTTGCCTTTTGTCCAAATCCGGCGCACAATCCCAGAACTCTCGGTGCGGACGGTGCAAGTGCAAGCGGATACTCCTCGTTGGGTATTTCCGGGCTGGCTGTGTCTGCTCGCTGTCGCGATCCTCATCAACTACATCGATCGCGGGAACCTCGCCGTTGCGGCGCCGCTGCTGAAAGAAGAGTTACGGCTTTCGGCCACGCAGATCGGCGTCCTGATCACCGCTTTCTTCTGGACCTACACAGCAGTGATGGCGATCAGCGGCTGGATTGTCGATCGCTGGAACGTGAACTGGATCCTGATCGCCGGCTTCGTTGTGTGGTCGGCGGCAACCGCAGCGACCGGCTTCGTCTACAGCTTTGGTGTTTTCCTCGTCGTCCGCATGCTGCTCGGGACGGGCGAGTCGGTGGCCTTCCCGGCATTCACCAAGATCATTGCGCTGAATGTGCCGCAGGAGCACCGTGGCATTGCCAATGCCGTCGTCGTAGCCGGCATGAGCCTGGGGCCGGCGGTCGGCACGTATGCATGCGGCCTGGCGATGGCCCGGTTCGGCTGGCGCCCGGTATTCATCTTCGTCGGACTGGCGAGCCTGGTGTGGGTGCTGCCGTATCTGCGCTACATGCCGGAGCACGCTCACGTCACCCGGCGAGCAACGCCGGCAGCCTCGACGATGGACATTCTTCGCCGGCGGAATTTCTGGGCAGCGTCCGCCGGACACTTCTGCAGCAACTATCCCTTCTACTTCATGATTGTCTGGCTGCCGTTGTATCTGGTGCACGAGCGGCACTTCACGATGACGCAGATGGCGGGCCGGGCCACGCTGTATTACCTCGCGTTCGCCATCGTGGCGCCGATTACGGGCTGGGCAGCCGATGCGGCCATCCGCGCCGGCCGCGACGTCAGCACCGTGCGCAAGACCGGCATGGCTGTGGGCCACGCGCTGGTCGGCGTCGGCGTGCTGGCGGCGAGTTCGGCGAATCCGAGACTGTGTATCGCGGGCCTGATCGTGATGGGTCTGGGCAGTGGATGCATCGGACCGAACATTTACCTCTTCGCGCAGACCCTCGCCGGCCCGTCAGTGACCGGTAAATGGATCGGCCTGCAGAATGCGCTCGGCAATCTTGCGGGTGTTGTGGTGGGTCCGCTCACCGGATGGATCGTCGATCGCAGCGGACATTTCGGCTCGGCATTTGCCATCTGCGCCGTTACTGCGCTTCTGGGCGGCGTGTTCTGGGTGCTAGGCGTGACGCGCGTCGAGCAGACCGCATGGGCGACGAAGCCAGAGATTCTGCAAGCGGCCACCGAAGCTGCTTAGAGAGCTGATCCGGGTGCGGCGCGTCTCGGTGGCGTTCGCTGGTTTTCTTAGCGCACTGGCTTGGCCGCGTTGCAACCGCTTGCCACAATAGAAAAGGCGGCCGTTAAGCCGCCTCTTTTGAACTTTCAAGCTCGACTACAGAACTTGTACGTTCTCCGCCTGCCAACCCTTGGGCCCTTTGACTACGCTGAACGAGACGGCCTGGCCTTCCTGCAAACTACGGAAGCCATTCGTCTGAATCGCAGAATAGTGAACGAATACGTCCTCGCCATTCTGGCGGCTGATAAAGCCGTAGCCCTTCGCGTCATTGAACCACTTAACTGTTCCTTGTTCCATGGTGATGCATGTTCCTTCGATGTTGGTGTAGCTGCAATTCGATCGGGATGTGATGCAGGCAGGGATTGCTGCTAAAGGCAGGAACTGCTGCGTACAACGTCGATCAATCGAGCAGGTTCATCATAGCAAGGGAACTCGCAAAGCCCAAGCAATTTCGATACGGTGGGGTGCGCGCACTGCGTTAAGCCGCGTGAAGCCAGCTGTTTACAAGGCGCTCTTTGACCTTGCGCGCGCCGTCCATCGCCTTCGCTCTTGCGCGTCGCTCTTGGCCTTTCGCGCTTCGCTTTTCGCCAAAGTTCGGGGACCGGGCTTTATCTTCGCGCCGACGGGTTGAGCAATTCAGATCAGCGAGTTGTCCAACCTTCATTCTCGAGTGGTAGAACTAAGTAGGCCGACTAAGTAGGCCGACAGGTAAGAGCTAAAGGCTAAGAGAGCCAATCGCGAGTAGCGATTCTGGCCAATAGCCAAAAGCGAAAGGCGAAGAGCGGCTTTTGAATGATCGTCGGGACCGGCATCGACATCGCGGAAGTGGACCGCATCGCCAACTCCATCGAACGCTTCGGGCGGCGCTTTCTGGAGCGCGTCTTCACGCCCGACGAAATCCGCTACTGCGAATCGAAAGCCAACAAGATAGAACGCTACGCCGGACGCTTCGCTGCGAAAGAAGCTGCCATGAAAGCCATCGGTACGGGATGGAATCGCGGTGTCACGTGGCAGGATGTGGAAGTCCGGCGATCGCCCGGAGGCCGTCCGACCATCATTTTCCATAACAAGGCGAATGAATTTTTCCAAAAGTTGGGAGCCGCTCGCGCCCACCTGTCCATCACCCACACCAAAGACATGGCGATGGCGCAGGTCATTCTGGAGTCGGATAACTAACCGGCTACTGCCTCGTGGTAGTTCCAAAAGGAGGCGCCGGGCCGCCGCGCAGGTAGTTGACCAGCAGGGTTAGCTGCCCGACAACCAGATCGGCTCTTTCCTTGAAGATGGTGTGGCCGGAGCCGCGCGCGATGATTCGCCAGCTCTGCGGAGAAAGCGATTTCAATTCTTCCTGCTCCCGGTCCCAGTACGGTGCCTCCGCGACGGCACTCGGCTTCATACCACTTCGTTGCGTGTCTTTTGACAGGACCAGCACGGGCTTGTTACCGACGCTGGTCAGCCGTCCTGCCTGTTCTGCAGCTGCTGCGAAGTCTCGATAACCGGGGAAATCCGTGTCAACATATCGGGGCCGACATTCCTTGGCATCATAGAGGTCGGCGTACTTCTCGAAGCCTTCGTCCGGACGACCTTTACAGTTTCCCACCAGCCGCTCCCATCCGGACCAGACTCGCATGCGATCGATCCACAGGTCACGCGTGGCATGGCGCATATCGTCCTCATAGCTGGCTCGGAACCCTGGAATTTCGTCCAACTGCCGCGGCGAACTCGAATCGACAAAGACCAGCCCGGCAACTTCGTCCGGAAACTCTCGCGTGTATTCGCGAATGTATAACCCTCCGCCGGAATGTCCTACCAGCAGAAGCGGCCGCGGCACTCCGGCCTGATCCAGCAAAGTATGCAGTAGTCTGACGATGGTCTCAGAGTCTTGCGGACCCTCTCGCGGCTCGCTCCATCCGAGGCCGGAGCGGTCATAAGTGCAGACGCGTGTCAACGGTGAAAGCCGTTCCTGCACTAGATACCACCCGAGAGAAGTGCTCCCGACTCCGGTTTCGATGACGATGGTGGGTGATCCGGCGCCTGAGCAGTACAGGCGCATCTGCCGCCCTTCCACGGAATGCAAAGATCCAGGCAGGTTGATATGCGCTTGCTGCCAGTGAACCACAGCCAGGTTCCAAATAGAGAGCGCCAACACGAAGACCAGGCAAGCGCCCGCCGTGGTTCCTAAGACGAGTCCGATTCTTCGCGGCAGCGAGCGGCCTTTGGTAGGGGCAGGCTTCGGCTCATCGGCAATCGGCAATGAGGAATTCACGGATCTCTCCATCCTTACTCGGACGCAGAGTAGCAGGAAACGTCAGCCGTCGTTCGCTGCGCCAGCGCCCTCATTTCCTGGACATGACATGGAGAACCGCGGCAAAGCAGAACTTCTCCATGCCTTGGAAATTGTCTGGAGCGTTCGTTTACGATTGGCTGGCGCGTTCCAGTTCGGCGATGTTGAGTTTCTTCATGCCCATCATGGCCTGCATGGCCTTGGGGGTCTTGATCAGTTCGCCTATGCGCGCCGGCGTAATCTGCCAGGAAAGACCAAACTTGTCTTTGAGCCAGCCACACTGGCTCTCGCTGCCCGCCATCGGCCGTCAGCTTCGACCAGTAATAATCGATTTCCGCCTGGTCTTCGCAGCGCACCACGAAAGAAACCGCTTCGGTGAACTTGAACATAGGGCCGCCGTTGAGGGCGGTAAATTTCTGGCCGTCGAGTTCGAAAGCTACCGTCAGCACGCTGCCCTTCGGGGCAGCACTGTCGTCCGGGGAGTGAAGACCGCCAAGACGGCGAGAATTCTTGAACACGCTGAGATAAAAATCGACCGCTTCTTCGGCATTCTTGTCGAACCAGAGAAACGGAGTAATGCGCGGAGAATCTTGCAGAGCGCTCATAACAACTCCTGAATTAGATTTGCCGTACCGTCCGGCCATTGCCGCGTCGCATCCGGTTGTGCCGGTCGGATGATCGAAGGTCGGACCGTCGCCAACTATAAATAGGAGGGCGAGTACAGGGCACGAGTTGGTTGGTTTGACTGCCGGGCGCGGTGAACGTTACCCGCCCGCACTTATGTGGGACGATTTGCCCGGTGCACTCGTAGTAATCTCAATTCTTTATGATCAAAACTTTATGATCGATGCCACGGAAATCTCCGCTTCGGCTCCTGCGGCTTCTCATACTTCGTTGTGGAGCACTTTGATTGCGGTTGGCCTCATGAGCTTTGCCGCCCTCCTGCTGGAACTTGGCCTCACCCGGCTGTTTTCGGTCGTGCTGTTTTACCACTTCGCGTTTCTGGCGATATCGGTTGCGCTTCTCGGGCTCGGTGCCGGTGCCGTGTTCGCCTGCCTTCGGCGGCAGTGGCTGGAACAATGGACGGTCAGCCAGCTGGGACGCGGCCTGTGCACCTTGAACGCAGCCTTGATCTTTGGGGTGTTGGAGATCGTGGTTCGCACGGCCGTGTCGCTGCATCTTTCCTGGCCAAACTTTTGGCGGCTGACGCTGCTTTACCTGGTTTCAGCAGTTCCGTTCTTTGTCACCGGGCTGCTGTTCTCGGTGGTTTTCGCTCGCCATTCGTCGCGCATCACGCAACTCTATGGCGCGGATCTGGTGGGCGGATCGCTGGCCTGCCTGGCGCTGGTGCCGCTGCTCAACATCATCGGCGGACCGAGTGTCATCCTGTTTGCTGCCGCGGTGGTCGCGCTTGCCGGTGTGGCGTGGGCGCAGCCCGGTAAGCGTCTGGCGCCGGCGGTGATGGGGCTGCTCTTTCTGGTGCTGATCGCGCTGAACTTCAACAACAAGGTAGTGGACATTGTCTATGCCAAGGGTATGAAGCGGAATCCTCCGGTGTATGCCCACTGGAACGCACTCTCGCGCGTCGAAGTCGATAACTGGGGGACGGCAAGAGCCATCGTCATTGACGCGGACGCCAGCACCTACCTGATGAACACCGACCCGCATCACTGGCGCGAGGACTACCGGCTGAACGCGATGTCAGCGGCCCCGTCGGTGGCGAATGTTCTGCGGCCGCACGGCGATTACGCCATCATCGGGCCGGGCGGTGGAGTCGATGTGCTGCGCGCAGTCGCCAACGGCAGCCCCAACGTCACCGGCATCGAGATCAATCCCATCATCGCCGACAACATCATGCGCGATCGCTTCGCCGACTACACGTTTCACCTCTACCAGCAGCCTGAGGTGCACATGCACGTCAGCGATGGGCGCTCCTTCGTTCGCAACAGCCACGACCAGTACGACGTGGTGCAGATGACGCTGGTGGACACGTGGGCTTCGACGGCGGCAGGAGCATTCGCGCTTAGCGAAAACAACCTGTATACGGTCGATGCCTTCCGCGAATATTTCCAGCACCTGAAGCCTGACGGCATGATCGCTATCACGCGCTGGGAGTTCGCCAAGCCGCGCGAGGCATTGCGCGTGGTGTCGCAGGCGATGCAGGCACTGCACGAACTCGGCGTTCAGGATACGACGCAGAACTTCATCGTCATTAGTGATGGATCGCTCGACACCGATGGCAAGCCGGTTCTGGTGCTCGCGAAGAAAACGCCATTCACCATGGAGGAGCAGCAGGCCGTACTCAATCACATCGAGGGCAAGGACGGCAACGGCGCCAACCTCAACTTGCGTGTTCTCTACATGCCGGCGACGGGCGATGAACTCGGCATGGCGCATCCGGCTTTCGCGAAGCTGATCCTCGGCGGCGATCCGCAGAAGTTCTCCGAAACGTATCCCTACAACGTCACCCCGGTGACCGACAACGCCCCGTTTTTCTTCTTCACTCTGAAGCCGGAACAGGTCTTCCACGCTTCCGATGCCGGCGGCATCGACTGGAAGGTCAATCTCGGCATCGCCATCCTGGGCATCGTGCTGATCGTCTCGATTGCGGCGGTGATGTTCTTTCTGGTGCTCCCGCTGGCTCTGTCGCCGGAGACCCGTTCCGGCAGCAGCTTGCGCGTGCTTTATTTCATCGCCATCGGACTGGGCTACATCATGGTGGAGATTGCCTTCATCCAGCGCTTCGTGCTCTTTCTGGGATATCCGACATACGCGCTGACGGTGGTTGTCTTCCTCATGCTGCTCTCCAGCGGCGCCGGAAGCCTGGTTTCACGCAAGTGGTTCGACGAGCCCACGCGCGTGCGGCTGGCGCTCGCCTTCGTCGTAGTTGCGTTGCTGGTTTACGTCTTCGCCCTGCCGCACTTGCTGGAATCGATGATTGGGCTTTCGTTCGCGGCGAAGCTGGCGATGAGCGCGCTACTGCTGGTTCCACTAGGCTTTGCCATGGGGATGCCGTTTCCCAGCGGCCTGCGAGCGTTGTCCTCGGGCAAATCGGAGGCGAAGCACGGTGCGATCGAGTGGGCATGGGCAATGAATGCTGCTTCCAGCGTGCTGGGATCGGTGCTGGCCATTGTGATTGCGATTCAGTTTGGCTTGAACGTGACCTTGGCCTGTGGCGCGGCTGCCTATATCGCCGCCATGCTGCTGCTGGCGACGTTTCGCAAGGCTGCGGCAACGAATCCGTAACGGCAATGCTGTTGCGAATCTCAACATTTGCAACCTCCGGCGCATATTGACGTAACTGTCTTTCGGCGAATCGAAATTTCTTGGTTCTGAGCGAGAGCGGGTTTTGTGCAGTGTTTTTGCGGCCGCGCGAAGACTGCTCGCAGATCTTTTTCATGGGGCTAAAATTTTTCTTTACCAGAGCGTTTCCCGACTTGCACCAAATGCAACTTGAGTTGTTATAATCACTCGTTTGGGTGAGCTAGGTCACAGCAAGTTGTGCCTTTGCTCACCGTGAGCCGCACGCAGCTGGGTCCCGAGTGGGTAGTCGGAACCCGAACCCGCAGAGTGGAAAACTTCACATAAATGGCCCAGACCTTCCATCGTAGTGCGAATACAATTGCGCGGGCTTCGATCATCGCGGTCGTGATCGTGGTGTCCGTTGTGCTGTGGGCGGCGTTGGAAATACAGCGCTCACCCTACGCTACCTATCAGGACGTCGCCCAGGCGCAGCCGGTGCCATTCAGTCACCAGCACCATGTCGCCGGCGACGGAATCGACTGTCGCTACTGCCATACCTCGGTGGAAAACTCCAGCTTCGCCGGCATCCCTCCCACCAAGACCTGCATGAACTGTCACTCGCAGATCTGGACCAACGCGCCCATGCTGGAGCCGGTCCGGGAGAGCTATCGCACCGGCAAGTCGCTGGAGTGGACGCGGGTGGACTACCTGCCTGACTACGTTTATTTCAACCACAGCATTCACGTGAACAAAGGCGTGGGATGCGCCAGCTGCCATGGGGCGGTCGACAAGATGCCGCTGATGTTGGAAGCGAATTCGCTGCGCATGGAGTGGTGCCTGAACTGCCACCGCGCGCCGGAGAAGTACCTGCGGCCACGCGATCAGGTGTTCAACATGAAGTACGAACAGCCCAGCGAAGATCGCCCCGTCACATTGGCCGACGGCACCAAGTTCACGGACCAGATTGAGTTGGGCAACGATTTGAAGCACCGGTACAACGTCCGCACGGTGCAGGACATTACCAGTTGCAGCACCTGCCATCGCTAAGGAACCTACGAGAAGATGGATAACGAGAGTCAGAAGAAATCCGAGGCGGTCTGTCCCAGCAAGATGGAACTCGCCGAGGCGCAGGACAAGCTGGCGCGCTCCAAAAGCGGTCCGCAATACTGGCGGAGCCTGGAAGAGCTGGCGCAAAGCGATGGTTTCATCGAGATGCTGCATCGCGAGTTCCCGCGCCAGGCTTCGTATCTGCCGGAAGGCACGTCGCGCCGCGATTTCCTGAAGCTGATGAGCGCCTCCATGGCGCTGGCGGGACTGTCGGCCTGCGTGAAGCAGCCGCTGGAGCCCATCATTCCCTACGTCCGGCAGCCCAATGAAATCGTGCTGGGCAATCCATTATTCTTCGCCAGCGCCATGCCGTTTGGCGCTTACGGTTTGCCCGTTCTGGTCGAGAGCCACGAAGGCCGGCCGACCAAGATTGAGGGCAATACCGAACATCCTTCCGGTCTGGGCGGCAGCGATATTTTCATGCAGGCGTCCATTCTCGATATGTACGATCCGGACCGGGCGCAGATTACCAACTACCTCGGCGAGATCAGGACGTGGAGCGACTACAGCCTTGCGCTGAAGGGCGCGTTAAACACGCAGAAGGCGATAAAGGGAGCGGGTCTGCGCATTCTGAGCGCTCCCACCAGTTCGCCCACCATGGCGTCCTTGATGGACGAGGTCAAGGCGGCGTATCCCGATTCCAAGTGGATCCAGTGGGAGCCGGTCAACCGCGACAACGTGCGCGCCGGATCGATGCTGGCCTTCGGCCAGTACGTCGAGACACGCTACAACCTGGAGAAGGCGGATGTGATTTTGTCGCTCGACGGCGACTTTCTTTCGAGCGGCTTTCCCGGGTTCCTCTATTACGCGCGGCAGTTTGCCGGAAGGCGCAATCCCGATCTCAAAGAGAAGATGTCGCGCTTCTACTCCATTCAGGGCACGCCGACCAACACCAGCGGCAAGGCCGACCATCACTTACCGGTGCGGGCTTCGGAAGTGGAGACGCTGGCGCGAGCCATTGCGGCGGGCGTGGGCGCCGGTGGCGGCTCCAGTGCGAACCTGAAGCCGGACCAGCAGAAGTGGGTTGCCGCGCTGGTGAAAGATCTGCAGGCGCACAAAGGCTCGGCCGTGGTCATTCCGGGTGATAATCAGCCGCCGGTGGTGCACGCTCTGGCGCACGCCATGAATCAGGCGCTGGGAGCCAGTGGCAACACCGTTATCTTCACCGATACCGTGCAGGTAAAGCCGCAGGACGGCGGCGCCGCACTGAAAGAACTGGTCGGCGAGATGAACAGCAGCAAGGTTGACGTGCTGCTCATCCTGGGCAGCAATCCGGTCTACGACGCGCCCGTCGACTTCAACTTCGCCGACGCGATGGACAAGGTTGGGCTTCGCGTCCAGCACGGCCTCTACAACAACGAGACCAGCGATCATGTGCACTGGCACGTCGCGAGCACCCATTATCTGGAACAGTGGGGCGATGTGCGGACGTTCGATGGAACGGTTTCGCTGACTCAGCCGCTGATCGCGCCGTTGTACAACGGCAAGAGCGAATATGAATTCATCTTCGCGCTGGTCGGTTCGCCGGAGACGACGGGCTACGACATCGTCCGCAGGTACTGGCAGGGCGAGGTCAAAGGCGACTTCGACACGACCTGGCGCAAGGCGCTGAACGACGGATACCTGCCGAATACAGCTCTTCCTGCGAAGACCGTGAGCGCCAAGGGTGGCAACATTCCGCCGGCAAACGGCGTCAGTCCCGAACTGATGGAAGTGATGTTCCGTCGCGACCCGATGGTCTACGACGGCAGCCGCGCGAACAACGGCTGGCTGCAGGAAACGCCCAAGCCGGTCAGCAATCTGTGCTGGGACAATGCCGTGCTCATCAGCCCCAATCAGGCGAAGCAGTCGGGCCTGGTTACGGGCGACATCATCGAGATCGAGGTCAACGGCCGCAAGGTGAATGGGCCGATCTGGCCGCAGCCCGGACATCCCGACAACGCGATCACGGTGTATCTGGGCTACGGACGCACCAAGGCGGGACATGTCGGCACCGACGTGGGATTCAGTGGCTACAAGATTCGTCCCAGCGATACACCCTGGTTTGCCGCAACCAATATCAAGAAAGTTGGCGAGGGCTTCGGCTTCGCCCATCCCCAGGGCTTCCAGTACATCGACTACTCCGATCTGCCCAAGGGCACCGAGCCGCTGAAGAATCGGCACATCATCCGCAAGGCGACGCTCGAAGACTTCATCAAGAATCCGAACTTTGCGCACGAAGACATCGAGTCGCCGGGTCCGGAGATGACGCTGTACACCAACTACCAGTACACCGAGTTGAAGTGGGGCATGACCATCGACATGAACTCCTGTGTCGGATGCAAGACCTGCATCGTGGCCTGCCAGGCAGAGAACAACATTCCGGTAGTCGGCAAGGAGCAGACGATGCGCGGCCGCCAGATGCAATGGCTGCGCGTCGACATGTACTACGAGGGCGGAACGGAAAATCCCACCATGTACTACCAGCCGGTCCCGTGCCAGCAGTGCGAGAACGCGCCCTGCGAAGTGGTTTGCCCGGTGGGCGCCACGGTGCACAGCACCGAAGGCCTGAACGACATGGTGTACAACCGCTGCGTGGGCACGCGCTATTGCTCCAACAACTGCCCCTACAAGGTGCGCCGCTTCAACTTCCTGCTCTTCCAGGATTTCACCACGCCGCAGTACAAGATGATGCGCAATCCGGAAGTCAGCGTTCGCAGCCGCGGCGTCATGGAAAAGTGCACCTACTGCGTGCAGCGCATTACCCGCGGCCGCATTGACAGCCGAGCGGGAGAACCGCAAGGTGCGCGACGGCGAGGTGCTGACCGCTTGCCAGCAGGCTTGCCCGGCGGGCGCCATCGTCTTCGGCGACCTGAACGATCCGGAAAGCCGGGTCTCGAAGCTGAAGGCGCAGCAGCGCAATTATCAGCTGCTGGAAGATCTGAATACGCGTCCGCGCACCACGTACATGGCGGTGGTGCAGAACCCCAATCCGGAAATTGAACAGTCGGAGCCCAGTTAGCGATGCAGCAGGGACCAGAAGAAAAAACGATTCTGCAGGACGTGCCCTGGCCGGATGAACCACCGGTAATATTGCCGGGGCAGATCGTTCGGCAGTGTGACGGACACCATCGCCGATGCGGTTTTGACGCGGCCGATCGGTTTGGGCTGGCTGTTCGGCCTGTTCGTCGGCATGACGTTGTTAGGCGTGCTGATGGCCGCGGTCACGTACCTGTTTCTGATCGGCGTCGGCATCTGGGGCATTGAGGTCCCGGTAGCGTGGGGCTTCGCCATCATCAACTTCGTCTGGTGGATCGGTATCGGCCACGCCGGCACGCTGATCTCCGCGATTCTGCTGCTGCTGAAGCAGACGTGGCGCAACTCCATCAACCGCTTTGCCGAGGCCATGACGCTGTTCGCCGTGGCTTGCGCCGGCATGTTCCCGCTGCTGCACATGGGCCGTCCCTGGCTGGCTTACTGGATGTTCCCTTATCCCAGCAGCATGGGCGTCTGGCCGCAGTTCCGCAGTCCGCTGGTGTGGGACGTCTTCGCGGTATCGACCTACGCGACGATTTCCGCAGTGTTCTGGTATGTCGGCCTGGTGCCTGACTTCGCCACCATGCGCGAGAAGGCGAAGCATCCGGCGGCCAAGAAAATTTACGGACTGCTGGCCATGGGCTGGCGCGGTTCGGCGCGGCACTGGAAGAATTACGAAGCTCTGTACCTTCTGCTGGCCGGCATTGCGACGCCGCTGGTGCTCTCGGTGCACACCGTCGTCAGCTTCGATTTCGCGATCGCCATCGTGCCCGGCTGGCACACGACGATCTTCCCGCCGTACTTCGTTGCCGGCGCGATTTACTCCGGCTTCGCCATGGTGCTGGTGCTGGCCATTCCGATCCGCAAGTACTACCAGCTCGAAGGGCTGATCACCATGCGCCACCTGCAGAACTCGGCCAAGATCATGCTGGCGACGGGTCTGATCGTGGCTTACGGTTACGCCTTCGAGGCGTTCATCGCGTTCTACAGCGGCTCGACCTACGAGCGCTTCATGATGCAGAACCGCTGGTTCGGACCGTATGCGCCGTTCTACTGGTCGCTGATCCTGTTCAACATTCTGATCCCGCAGATCCTGTGGTTCCCCAAGATCCGCGCCAAGACGGGCTGGCTGTTCGTGCATCTCGCTGGTCATTCTGGTCGGCATGTGGCTGGAGCGTTTCGTCATCATCGTCACCAGCCTGCGCGCGATTACCTGCCGTCGTCGTGGGGCCATTACACTGCGACGCGCTGGGATTACGCGGTGTTCTTCGGAACCATCGGATTGTTCACCACGGCCATGTTTATCTTCATCCGCATCATGCCGGCGATTTCGATCTTCGAAATGCGGGCGCTTCTGCCTGAGGCGGAGGTGAAGGCAAAATGAGTCACGAACAGCTCTCACCGCCGATTTACGGATTGCTGGCGGAGTTCGACACGCCGACCGACCTGGTGTACGCCGCCAAGGCTGCCTATGCCGCGGGTTATCGCAAGATGGACGCCTACAGCCCGTTTCCCATCGAGGAAGCCAGCGAAGCCATCGGCTTTCACAAGAGCCGCGTGCCGCTGATCGTGCTGCTGGGCGGCATTCTGGGCGGAGCCTCCGGGCTATCGGCTTGCAGTACTGGATCAACTGCATCTCGTATCCGCTGAATATCGGCGGCAAGCCTTATCAGTCGTGGCCGGCGTTCATTGTTCCGACGTTCGAGTTGACGATTCTGTTTGCCGGACTGTGCGGCGTGTTCGGAATGTTCGCGTTGAATGGGCTTGCCGATGCCGTATCACCCGCTGTTCAATGTCGGACCGCTTCGCCATGGTGACGCGCGACAAGTTTTTCCTGTGCGTGGAGGCGGCCGACAGCAAGTTCGATATGGTGGCGACGCACCAATTTATGGAGAGTCTCGACCCGCGTTCGATTTCGGAGGTGCCGCATTAATCGGCTAGCACAAGTTGATGACGGCTTCCTCCGGTCGGCGACCGCGCGGTTCTGGCAGCGCAAGGCTCCAGCCTGTCTGCTGGCAGCGTTTGGCCCTGCTGCTGCTGGCCGGCTGCCGCGCCGACATGCAGAACCAGCCTTACCAGCGGCCCCTGGTGGAAAGCGACTTCTACGCCGACCATCGCTCCGCCCGGCCCATCGTCGCAGGCACGGTGGCTCGCGGACATCTGGACGCGGACACCTATTTCTATACCGGCAAGATCGGCAGCAACGACGGCGACTACCTGCCGTTCCCGGTCACCGCGGAAGTTCTGGCGCGCGGCCAGCAGCGCTTCAACATCTACTGCTCGCCCTGCCACTCCGAGCTCGGCGACGGCAATGGCATGATCGTGCAGCGCGGCTTACAAACATCCGCCGTCGTATCACATCGACCGCCTGCGCAAGGCGCCGATCGGCTACTTCTTCGACGTGATGACCAACGGTTATGGCGCCATGCCCGACTACGCGGAGCAGGTCCAGCCGGCAGACCGCTGGGCGATCGCCGCTTACATTCGCGCGCTGCAATTGAGCCAGCACGCTACCGAAGCGGATGTGCCCGCGGGAACGCAGATTGCCACGACTCCGCCGCCGGGTGTTCATGGTCAGCCCGCCGTATGACACGCAGGGCGCCAGCAGCGGCCGCCTCGACTCCGCCGATCCGGCGCCAGCCGCCGCAGGCCAAGGGAGGCGCACAGAAGCAATGAGTCAAGCAAACTGTAGAGCTTCGCGCAGTCCGATTTTGCCGCTCCGCCGGACACGCCGCGCGGTGGCAGAGGCCGCTGCGCTGATCGTCGGCATTGTCGGCAGTCGCGTTTTGCATTGCCGGCGCCGTATCTTCGACCTGCAGGATTTCCTGCGCGGCTATCTGATCGCGCTTCATGTTCTGGACCGGCCTGAGCCTGGGATGCCTGGGCTTGCTGATGGTGCAGTATCTTTCCGGCGGCCTGTGGGGCTTGGCGATTCGCCGCATCCTGGAAGCGGCAGTCCAAGGGTCTGCCGCTGATGGCCGTCCTGTTCCTGCCTATCCTGTTCTTGCGCGATCACCTGTATGCGTGGATGACCGATCCCGCGCTCACCGCGCGAAATCGCTGGTATCTCCACGCAGGCGGACTGGGTGGATGGATCGCGCGCTTTATCATGTACTTCGCGATCTGGATCGGATTGCCAGTACGTCCTGAACAAGCGCGGCGATCTGCAGGACCAGCCCGCTGAGCGGTGCAACCGCAGCTTTCAGGGGCTGAGCGGCCTCGGGTTGGTGCTGTATTCGCTGACGCGTCGCGTTCGCTGTCGGTCGACTGGGTCATGTCGCTCGATCCGCACTGGGGCTCGACCATCTACGGCCTGATCTTCCTGGCGGGCCAGGGCCTGTCGGCGCTGTGCTTTCAGCATCATCATGCTGACGGTGCTGACGCGCTACAGCCCGTATCGCGAGATCATCAAGCCGACGCAGTTTCACGATCATCGGCAAGCTGACGCTGGCCTTCGTCATGCTGTTTGCCTACTTCTCGTTCTCGCAGTGGCTGATCATCTGGGCGGGCAATCTGCCGGAAGAAATCGGCTGGTTCCTGCATCGCATCCGCGGCGGATGGGGCGTCGTCATCCTCGGCATCGTGCTGCTGCACTTCGCGCTGCCGTTCGCGCTGCTGCTCTCGCGCGAGCGCAAACGCGCCGGCAGCCGGCTGATCGGCCTGGCGATCTTGCTGATGTTCATGCGCATGGTCGATATCTACTGGTACGTCGTGCCCAACTTCCCGCGACGCCAAGCTGTTCAGCATCTGGTATCTGGCGGCGCCGATCGCGCTGGGCGGATTGTGGCTGACGTACTTCTTCTACAACTTCCGGCAAGCGGCCGTTGTTGCCGCTCTACGAGCCGCAGTGCCAAGCTTCTTGCACCAAGGATCGGGACATGGCCACTAATCACGACAATCACGATCCTTTGCGGAATCCGCAGGTCGATTACGACCGCTCCGACCTGAGCCCGCAGCGGCATTCTGTTCTTCCTGATCGGACTGTTCGTCGCCGGCATGTTTATCGAACTGGTGATCTGGGGAATGTTCCGCTTCATGGCGCACAGCGAGGTCCTGTTCGCGCAGGGCCAGACGCACCCGATGGCGGCGCAGCAACCTCCGCTGCCGGACGAGTCGGGCGTTCGTCCTGCAGAACACGCCCGGGGTGAATCTGGCGGTTTTCCGGAGCCGCGGCTGCAGACGAATGACGCCGGCGAGATGAACCAGTTTTTGAACTCGGAGCAGGAGATGCTGAATCCTGAAGCAGCCGTTCATCGGACCCCAGCGGGGCGGTGCACATTCCGATTTCGCTGGCGATGCAGTTGATCGCGGAGCGTGGACTGCCGGTGCGGCCGAAGGCGCCGCCGCCGGACTTGAGCGCTACAGGCGGTTCCCAAGGTCTCGAGCACGCCGCCCCAAGCCTCAACTGTGAACGCGCCGGGCGGCCAATAGATAGAGCCGAATTGGCGTGACCGAGTAGACGCTGCAAAATGCGCTAACGCGCAGGAAGTGGATCTAAAGCAGTGAAGTTTTGGCAACAACTCGCGATGGCAGGGATGCTGATGGCGGCCACAGCCGCTTTCGCGCAGCCTCCTTCGTCGTTTCAGGAGCAGACTACCGGGCCGCCTCGCAGCAGACGCCGGCGGACCTGGCGAACATTCGCATCGATCAGCGGCTGAATCAACAGGTGCCGCTCGATCTGGAGTTCAAGGACGAGAACGGCAAGACGGTCAAGCTGGGCGACTACTTTCACAGTCGGGCCGTCCGGTGATTCTGAACCTGGTCTATTACACCTGCCCGATGCTGTGCGGCGAGGAACTGACGGGCGAGGCCAGCGCGCTCAGCGTGCTGAAATTCACGCCCGGCAAAGAGTACGAAGTCGTTTCCGTCAGCTTCAATCCGGACGAAACGCCGCACGACGCGACCGAGAGCAAGAAGATTTACATTGTCGCGAATCAACGAGCATCTGGAGCATAAGACCGACGGGTCGGGCTGGCACTTCCTGACCGGACAGGAGCCGCAGATCAAGCAGCTGGCGGATGCGGTGGGATTTCATTATCGGCGCGATCCCGCAGACCAAGCAGTACATCCACGCCACGGCGATCATGATCGTGACGCCGGCGGGCAAGATTGCCCAGTACTACTACGGAGTGGAGTATTCGCCCAAGGACATTCGCCTGGGCTTGATCGAGGCGTCGCGCGACAAGATTGGCAACGTGGTCGACGAGGTGCTGCTGTACTGCTACCACTACGACCCGAAAACCGGGCGATACGGCGCAGTCGATCGCCAACATGATGCGTATAGCCGGAGCCGCCACCATGCTGGTTCTCGGTGGATTCCTGATCGTGATGTTCCGGCGCGATTCGCATGACAGCAAAAAGGGAACAGGACGGGCCTGATCGATATGTGGAAGAACCTCCCACTCTTTCCTGAGCGTGCCTCGGCGATGGCATGGCAGGTGGACGGACTTTATTTCTTGCTGATCGCGGTGTCGGCGTTTTTTACGCTGCTGATCTTCGCCGCTGATCTTCGTCTTCGCGATCAAGTACCGCCGCTCGGTGCATCCGCACGCGGTGCCGATTGAAGGCTCGCTGCCGCTGGAGTTGACCTGGACGCTGATCCCGCTGGGCATCTGCATGATCTTCTTCGCCTGGGGTTCGCTGATTTACTTCCAGGAAGCGCGGCCGCCCAAGGGAGCGATGGAGGTTTACGTCGTCGGCAAGCAGTGGATGTGGAAGTTCGAGCATGAGACCGGCCAGCGCGAGATCAACCAGCTGCATGTGCCCGTGGGACGCGACGTGAAGATGGTCATGAGCTCGCAGGACGTGATTCACAGCTTCTTTGTGCCGGCGTTCCGCGTCAAGGCCGACGTGCTTGCCCGGCCGCTACACCATGACCTGGTTCCGGCCGACCAAGCCCGGCACCTATCACCTGTTCTGTTCGCAATATTGCGGCACGCAGCACTCGGGCATGATCGGCGCAGGTGATCGTGATGGAGCCGACCGCCTATCAGGCGTGGCTGAGCGGGGGCAGGCGCGACGGGTACCCTGGCTTCCAACGGGCAGCAACTGTTTCAGCAACTGGGATGCTCGACCTGCCATCGCTCCGATACGCAGGGACGCGGGCCCAACCTGGCCGGAGTTTTCGGCAAGCCGGTGCTGCTGGAGGACGGCCGCACCGTGATGGCCGACGAGAACTATATTCGCGAATCCATCCTGAATCCCGGCGCTAAGATCGTTGCCGGTTTCAAGCCCATCATGCCGAGCTTCCAGGGGCAGGTTTCGGAAGAGAGCCTGATGGCCCTGGTGGCGTACGTGAAGTCGCTGGCGCAACCGCAACAAGGCGAGCCGGCAAAGCAATCGGCCTGCGGTTTCCGATACGTCGAGCGTGCACGTAAGGCTAGACCCAGAAGGTGTGTGACATGGCAACCGCTGTACAAACCGTCGAGCGCGAGAACTACCTGAATTCGAATTACGGCATCAAGTCGTGGCTGCTGACGACCGACCACAAGCGTATCGCGCTGCTCTATCTCATCTCGATCACCGCCATGTTCTGGATCGGCGGCTTCTTCGCCATGATGATCCGCCTGGAGCTGCTGACTCCGGCAGGCGACCTGGTTTCGCTCCGACACCTACAACAAGCTGTTCACGCATGCACGGAATCATCATGGTGTTTTTCTTCCTGATCCCGTCCGTGCCGGCCGTGATCGGCAACTTCGTGATTCCACTGATGGTGGGCGCGAAGGACCTGGCGTTTCCGCGGATCAACCTGCTGAGCTGGTATATCTACATGGCCGGCGCCATCACCGCGCTGGTAGCCATGGTGACCGGCGGCGTGGATACCGGCTGGACCTTCTACACGCCGTTCAGCACCACCTATTCGAACACCCACGTGATCGGCGCCGCGATCGGCATCTTCATCGCCGGATTCTCGTCGATCCTTACCGGGCTGAACTTCATCGTCACCATCCACCGCATGCGCGCGCCCGGGCTGACCTGGCGCCGCCTGCCGCTGTTCTGCTGGTCGAATTACGCGGCCGCGCTGATCATGGTGCTGGGCACGCCGGTCATCGCGATCACGCTGCTGCTGGTCGCGCTGGAGCGGGCGTTCAATATCGGCGTCTTCAATCCGCAGCTGGGCGGCGATCCGCTGCTGTTCCAGCATCTGTTCTGGTTCTACTCGCACCCGGCTGTCTACATCATGATTCTGCCGGGCATGGGCGTCATCAGCGAGATCGTTACCTGCTTCTCGCGCAAACGCGCCTTCGGTTACGAGTTCGTCGCGCTGGCCTCGATCGCCATTGCGGTGCTCGGCTTCCTGGTCTGGGCGCACCACATGTTCGTCGCCGGCATCTCGGTGTATGCCGCGCTGGTGTTCTCGCTGCTGAGCTATCTGGTCGCGATTCCGTCGGCGGTCAAGGTCTTTAACTGGACCGCGACCATGTACAAGGGCTCGATACGCTACGAGACGCCGATGCTGTATGCCTTCGGCTTCATCGGCCTGTTCACCATCGGCGGACTGACCGGCGTGTTCCTGGCGTCGCTGGGCCTCGATGTGCATGTGCACGACACCTACTTTGTGGTCGCTCACTTCCACTACGTGATGGTGGGCGGCATGGTGATGGCCTACATGGCGGGACTGCACTTCTGGTGGCCGAAGATCACGGGTCGAATGTATCCCGAGGCGTTTGCCAAGCTGTCGGCGCTGCTGGTGTTCGTCGGATTCAACACCACGTTCTTCCCGCAGTTCATGCTGGGCTACATGGGCATGCCGCGCCGCTATCATGCGTATCCGCCGGAGTTCCAGGTGCTGAACGTGCTCTCCACCGCGGGCGCGTCGATCCTGGCGGTGGGCTATGTGCTGCCGATGATTTACTTCCTGTGGTCGCTGCGCTACGGAGAAATCGCTCCGCCGAATCCCTGGAATGCCGTGGGGCTGGAGTGGATGACGCCGTCGCCGCCGCCAACGCATAACTTCGACGAGACTCCCATCGTGACGTGGGAAGCTTACGACTACGAGCACCAGCCGCAAGAGGAGGTCACCGTTGGCCACTAGCGATATCCAGATCGCTGAGCACGCGCTGCAACATCACTTCGCCGACATGGAGCAGCAGCGGGAGACCTCCACCTTCGGCATGTGGATGTTCCTGCTGACCGAAATCATGTTCTTCGGCGGGCTGTTCTGCGCGTACCTGGTGTACCGCGCCTCGTACTACCAGGCGTTCGTCGAAGGCAGCCAGAAGATGAACATCTGGCTGGGCGCGACCAATACGGCGGTGCTGATTTGCAGCTCGCTGACCATGGCGCTGGCGGTGCGTTGCGCGCAGACTGGGCAAGCGCAAGCTGATGGCGATGCTTGCTGCTGTATCACCATGGTGTTCGGCTTCGGCTTCCTGGGCATCAAAGGCGTCGAGTACCACGAGCACTGGGAGAATCACGAGTTTCCCGGGCCGAACTTCCATTTCCAGACTGCCGATACGAGCTCATCCGGCTACCGATCCGGTGCACACCGAGATTTACTTCTCGCTGTACTGGGCGATGACCGGACTGCACGCGCTGCACATGGTGATCGGCATCGGCCTGGTGGCCTGGATCATGATTGCCGGACTGATGGGTGCGTTACAGCCCCGTCGTATTACAGTCCGGTGGAAAATGTCGGCTTGTACTGGCACTTCGTCGATCTGGTGTGGATCTATTTATTCCCGCTGCTCTATTTGATCAGCAAGAAACATGGCGGCTAAACGATGAAACACGGCAGAACCCAATTTCCATCCTGGCACGAACCAGGAACATTTCGATCCCAGCTCGCATGTCGCGCCCATCAGCATGTATGTGGGCATCTGGGCGACGCTGATGATTTTTACCGGGCTGACGGTATTTGCCGCCTCGGTCGAACTGCACGTCTTCAATATCGTCGTGGCCCTGCTGATCGCCACCATCAAAGGAACGCTGGTGGTGCTGTTCTTCATGCACCTGCGCTACAGCACCAAACTGACGATGGTAACGGTGGTCGCTGCCCTTTTCTTCCTGCTGATCATGTTCTCGCTGAGCATGACCGACTACCTGACGCGCAGCTGGCTGACCTACTGACCACGTGTCTGTGTTTGTCTCGAGGCGCTCCGATATGCGGAGCGCCTTTTGATTGCTCCCGATCCAGGAAGCTATGTACCACAATGTGGTAGTTTAGCGAAGAACGCTGTAGGAATCCCACATTGTGGTATAGGTATAGGAACCGACTTCCTAACGTGCTTTCTCTTGCACCTTTCGCCTGAACTTTCATCATCCTGTAACAGTTATCCGTGTAACCTAAAGGCGTGATTCCCACATATGACAGTTCTTCGCCAACGGTCGGCTACAATACAGCCGTGAAGCAAACCATCTTTGCCGTGGAAGACGACAGCGATATCTGCCCGCCTGGTGCGTCACCACCTGGAAGCCTCGGGCTACGGGGTGAAGACTTTCGCCACTACGGCCGGCGTGATCGCCGAGGCCGAAAAGCAGGCGCCGGCACTCTTCCTGCTGGACATCATGGTGCCGGGCGGCGATGGCCTGGAGCTTTGCCGCCGCATTCGCCAAACCACTTCGCTGGCCATGATTCCGGTCATCTTCCTGACCGCCAAAGTCACCGAATCCGACCGCGTGATCGGCCTGGAGTTGGGCGCCGACGATTACATCCCCAAGCCATTCAGCCCGCGCGAACTGGTAGCCCGAGTGCGCGCCGTGTTGCGCCGCTTCGAGCGCCCACTGGCGCCGTCAATTGTGAAAGCCGGCGATATTGAGATCGACAGCGGCGGAATGACCCTGACGGTGCGTGGAGCAGCTCACCCAGACCACGGCCACTGAATTCCGTCTGCTGGAATACCTGGCGCGCCACCCGGGACGCGTTTTCACCCGCGATCAGCTGCTCGACGCCGTCTGGCGCGATACGCACTACGTCACCCCGCGCTCGGTTGACGTTTATGTGCGCCGCATTCGTGAGAAAATCGAAGAAAATCCCGACGATCCCCGTTACCTGAAGACGGTGCGAGGCGCGGGATATCGTTTCGAGATTCCGAAGTCCTGAACGAGCTGCAACCGTGAAGAGCCGCATCTTCGTTAAGCTGTTCGCCGCAGCGCTGGTGGTCATCGCCGCGTGCACGCTGTCTCTGGATTTCCTCATCCACAAAGCGTGGGAGAACATGCTGCGCAGCGAGATCAGCACCTCGCTGCGACAGAAGACGCAGATGTTCGCTCTCGCGCGCAGAGGGCGCTCCACCCGGGTCTCTCCAGCAGATCGCAGAGCAGGCCGCACCGGCTGCCGGCGCTCGCATCACGGTGATCGACTCCAGCGGCAAAGTCCTGGCCGACACGGAAGCCAAACCAGATTCAATGGAAAACCATGCGACGCGGCCGGAGTTTGTCGCCGCGCTGCATGGTCAGGTTGGCAGTTCCACCCGCATCAGCAAGACTGTGGGCATCGAGCTGCTATATGTCGCGGTGCCCATTACCGGTGGCGCTGTTCGCATGGCGTATCCGCTCAGCGCGATCCGAGAGGCCAATCGGCAAATCACAGCCGACCTGCTGGAAGCGTCTTTGGCTGCCGCTGTGCTGGCGTTGCTGCTGGCATTCATTGCGACTCAATCGATTGGACGAAGGCTGCTGCGCATCACGGATTTCGCCGAGCGCGTGGCTGCCGGCGACCTGTCGGCACGAATTCAGGAATCGTCCACCGACGAGATTGCGCACGTAGCTTCGGCTCTCGACAAAACTGCGCGTAAGCTCGAAGAAGGATTCACGGCGGTCGAGAACAGCCGCCAGACGCTGGAGACGCTGCTGAACTCCATGCAGGAGGCGGTCATCGCCGTCTCCCAGGATGAGCAGGTGCTGTGGGCCAACCAGCGCATGGAGCGCCTGCTGCCCAGCGGAGTACGGCTAGGCGCGCCGCTGGTCCAGTCCGTTCGCGATCCCGAAATTCTGGCGTCGGTGAACAAAGCGGTGACCACGCGCGATGTGACCATGGCGCGCGCCGCCAAGATTTTTTCCGGCCGAATCTTCGACGTGACCGCCGCGCCCATGCCCGGCGGCGGCGCGGTCGCTGTGTTACACGATCAGACGGACATTGAGCGAGTGGAGAAAACGCGCCGTGACTTCATCGCCAATGTCTCGCATGAACTGCGCACCCCGCTCACGTCAGTCCAGGGATATGCGGAGACCCTGCTGGACAGCCGCAGTCTGCCCGACAATCTGCGCGAGTTCGTCGAGGTCATCCGGAAGAACGCCATGCGAATGTCGCGTCTGACGGAAGACCTGCTGGTGCTGGCGCGAGTGGAGTCGGGCGAGCAAAACTTCAACTTTCAGATTGCGATGCCGCAGGAGTTGCTGGACGACGCCGTGCAGACGTTCCAGGACATCGCGGCCGGCCGCGGTATCGAGCTCTCCGTCATGAACACAGCGAGTTCGGCGGTATGGGTGGACCGTTACGCGATCCACCAGGTGTTCACCAACCTGATCGACAACGCCCTGAAGTACGGCGATCAGGGAGGCAAGGTGCTGGTGGGTGCCTGCGAAACGGAAGAAGGCGTGCAGTTCTATGTGCGGGATTTCGGCAGCGGAATTCCCAGCGAACATCTGCCCCGCTTGTTCGAACGCTTCTATCGCGTGGACAAAGCGCGCTCGCTCGAATCCGGCGGCACCGGCCTGGGCCTGGCGATCGCCAAGCATGTGGTGCGCGCGCACTCCGGAAACATTCGCGCCGAGAGCGAACTGAATCACGGCTCGACGTTCTATTTCATCCTTGCCGAGGCAGCCGGCGCCGGTTGCGGTGTAAGGGAGTCGAGCCCATCGAGGTCAGCGGACGCACTCGCGTCGGCCTGACGGCCACCTCGTCCGCGCCCATAATGACAAGGGACTTATGGTCCAGGCCGACACCCTGCCTTCACACCATGCAATCCAACGGCGCCCTACCTTCCGTCATAGCAATTCCAACTGCGCCAGCCTGTGAATTAAACCGAACTTCACCCACATTTCATCGAGAATTTACAGCCGTTGCCTAAAGTTGTCTCACGACTTCTCTACCTCGACTGCAAGGCTGGCTCACTCGCAAATGGGCCTAGACAAGGGTGCCGTTGTGTGTAGCAAGTTCGTGAGGCCCAGATGAGCTTAGCCAATCCCACTCTCCCCAATCCCGATGCGATCTGCGCGCAACTGCAGGAACAGACGCTGAAGGCCTGCCTGGTCGCGAAGGCTGCCGCGGGCATTGTCGCCGAGGGCATCGCGACCGGTGTGGCCTCGGTTCTCGATGGCGTGCGGGATCGCGAGAAAGAACTGGATACCCTGGATCGGGTCATCGATCAGGGAGTGACTTCGGTCATTACGCAGGTCGACGAAGCGCACGCGCGCGAACTGCTGGCCTGCCTGAAGTTCATCATCGATTTGGAGCGCATTGGCGACCTGCTGCTGAATTGCAGTAATCGTGCAGCGTCAGTCGGCAGCCGTATCGAATTGCAGGACATTCGCGACCTGACGGTCATGGCGTCGCGGCTGGAGAAGATGCTGGGCGACGTCCACGATGCCTTCAGCCAGCGGGATCTGAACAAAGCGCTGTCTGTTCTGCGCTCGGATGCAGAACTCGACCGGCTGCGGAATCTGATCTTCCTGCGGCACATTGAGAACCACGATGGCGCGCCCCGCACGGAAAGCTTCCACGTCCTCTTTATGACGCAATCGCTGGAGCGCGCCGGCGATCATGCGAAGAATGCCGCCGAGGAAGTTTGTCACCTGGTCAGCGGGCACAGTGTTCGCCACGTGCTGCGCAGCCTACGACATGCCGGTAGAACAGATGTTCATCGAAGACCTCAAGCGGCGTCAGAAGAAGCAAAGTAGCTGACGTCGGGCGAATTCATGGAGAATTCATCGCCTCACTCGCGCGAGCTGAATCCAACCAGTCAGGTGGAGGCGCAGAGAATGCCAGTCCAAGCTTCGGCGAAAGCTCCCGATCCCGGAGGATGATGTCTGGCGACGTGATAAGGCGACTTGCGACGACAAAATGAGCCTTTCCGCTGGCCTTAGAATCTGGCCGCAGGTGATCATCGCCGAGCTTCTCAATCTCCTCGAGAAGCGGCGCTATGATGCCTGCAACTGATTTTCTTTCATCATCTTGAAGACAGTCCAAGCGCCAAAGGCGTCTTGTCTTCATCCGAAATTCACCCTTGTGTAACCGTTTTGTAACAAGCGGATGCAAAACTCAAAAGGCGTAAATTTGGCCATCAACTCAGGAGGAAACTACGTGATTCGCTCTCTCAGGGTGATAGTGTGCATCGCTGTGTTTGCGAGCTGCGCGCTGGCGCAGACGACATTGAACGGGGCAGGCGCCACCTTCCCGTATCCCATTTATTCCAAGTGGTTCAACGAGTATCACAACGAGCATTCCAACATTCAGATCAACTACCAGTCGATCGGCAGCGGGGGCGGCATTCGGCAGGTGCAGGCGGGCACGGTAGATTTCGGCGCCAGTGACGGTCCGATGACGGACCAGCAGATTGCCGAATCCAAGGTCAAAGTGATGCATGTGCCCACGGTGCTGGGCGCGGTGGTTCCGGCTTACAACATTCCCGGGAGTCAGCGGCGAACTGAAGTTCACTCCGGACGTGCTGGCCGACATCTATCTGGGCAAAATCAACAAGTGGAATGACGCACGAATTACGAAGATCAATCCGGGCGTCAACTTCCCCGACCAGAACATCACGGTGATTCATCGCTCGGACGGCAGCGGCACGACCTACATCTTCACCGACTATCTCTCCAAGGTCAGCTCCGATTGGAAGAACAATGTCGGCAAGGCGACGTCGGTCAAGTGGCCTGTAGGCATCGGCGGCAAAGGAAATGAAGGCGTTGCCGGATCGATTCGCCAGCTGCCGGGCTCTATCGGCTATATCGAGCTGATCTACGCTTTGCAGAACAAGATTCCATTCGGCAGCGTACAGAATTCCTCGAAGAACTTCATCAAGGCCAGCCTGGAAAGCACCACCAAGGCCGCGCAGGGCGTGAAGATGCCAGCCGACTTCCGCGTGTCCATCACCAATCCTCCCGGCAAGGACGCGTATCCGATTGCCAGTTTCACCTGGCTGCTGATTCCGACGAATCCGGCCGACGCCAACAAAGGCAAAATCCTGAAGGACTTCCTCTTCTGGATGCTCGACAAAGGACAGGGCATGACGCGAGGCGCTGTCGTACGCTCCGCTGCCGCCAGAAGTAGTGGTGATGGAAAAGACGGCAATCAACTCGACGATTCACTAGAAAGCAACTAGCAGCTAGCAACTAGTAGTTCGACCGCCAAGGCTGCGACCGGTCATCCGCTGGGTATACGCCAGGACCACCGGCGGAAGCGGTGGTTCCTGAGGTGTTGATTCCACTAGCGGCTAGTTGCTAGCCGCCGCTTTAACCGGGCTGTAACACATGTCTGATAGCGTGGATCCCATGAACTCGTCTCAGCCACTTGGAGAGGTCTCCAAGCCGGTTACGGATGCCAACGCTGGCTAAGGTGGACACTGAGCGGCAGAAACGCACGCCCACAGCCGCACTGGCGAAGATCAGGAGTTCTCATCCGGGTAGCAGCCGGATCCCCGACGCGGTGTTCCGGGTGATCATCCTGCTGAGCGCGATTTCAGTATTTGCCATTGTCGTACTGGTGGTCTGGGAGTTGGTCGAGCAAGTCGCAAGCTCTCGTTGCATCAATTTGGACATCAAGTTCTTCTGGGGCACGAACTGGGATCCGGTCAACGGCGACTTTGGAGCGCTGCCGTTCATCTTCGGCACGCTGGTATCGTCGATTCTTGCACTGATCCTGGCCGTGCCGCTTTCGGTGGGAGTCGCAGTCTACATCACCGAGATGTGCCCGCAGCGTCACTGCGCGCCATCATCTCCTTCCTGGTTGAGCTTCTGGCTGCAATTCCCAGCGTGATCTATGGCCTGTGGGGCATCTTCGTTCTCGCGCCGCTGTTGCGCGTGTACGTTGAGCCATTTCTCGGCAAGACCCTGGGCTGGACTGGACTGTTCACGGGCACGCCGTACGGTCTGGGTATGCTGGCGGCCGGAATCATTCTGGCGATCATGGTGGTGCCGATCATCGCCTCCATCACGCGCGAGGTGTTGAGCGCAGTGCCGCAGAATCAGCGCGAGGCGGTGCTGGCGCTGGGAGCGACGCGCTGGGAGATGATCCGCATGGGTGTTCTGCGCAACGCCCGCATCGGCATCGTCGGCGGGTCATCCTCGGACTCGGACGCGCGCTGGGCGAAACCATGGCTGTCACCATGGTCATCGGCAACACGTCCGCAGATCACGAAGTCGCTGTTCGCCCCTGGCTACACCATGGCGAGCGTTATCGCTAACGAATTCAGCGAAGCCACGGGCGACTTGTACCTGAGTGCGCTGGTCGAAATTGGTTTGGCGCTCTTCATTGTCACGCTGATCGTGAACGCGCTGGCTCGCTTGCTGGTCTGGAGCATCACCGGCGGAACTGCGAGGGTCAGTGCCTAATCCACCTGCGGTAGGTACTCTCGAAGCTCAGTCTGTGGCGGCGCATCACGAATCAGGGCGCAACGGCCTTCGCGATCCTGGCTGCCATCCTGGTACTCGTTCCGCTGCTCGCTATCTTCACTTACCTGGTGATTAAGGGCGTCGGGTCCATCAATATCGCGTTCCTGACGCAGACGCCGAAGCCGCCCGGCGAGGTCGGCGGAGGCATGGCGAATGCCATTGTCGGCACGGGATTGATCCTGGCGATGGCCAGCCTGATCGGAATGCCGTTAGGAATCGGCTCCGGTATCTACCTGGCGGAATACGGCCGCAACCGCTTCGGCGACCTGATACGCTTCACCGCCGACGTGCTGAATGGCGTGCCCTCGATCGTGATTGGCATTGCCGTGTACGCGTTGATCGTGGTCCGGCAAAAACACTTCTCGGCGCTGTCCGGCGGAGTTGCGCTGGGCATCATGATGATTCCCACAGTCGCGCGCGCCACAGAAGAAATGCTGCTGATGGTGCCCAATGTTGTCCGCGAGGCCGCGTACGGACTCGGCATTCCGAAGTGGAGAACGACGATCTCGATCTCGCTGCGCACCGCGTCAGCCGGCGTGATCACGGGATGCATGCTGGCTTTTGCACGCGTCGCCGGCGAAACCGCTCCGCTGCTGTTTACCGCTTTCGGCAACCAGTTCTGGAATCTGAAATTGAATCAGCCCACCGCGGCGCTTGTCGTTGCAGGTGTTCACGTATGCCATCTCTCCCTATGACGATTGGCATAAGCAGGCTTGGGCGGGCGCGCTGATCCTGATCGTGATGATCGTGGGCGCGGTGGCGGCGGTGCGCATCACCACCAGCCGCGGAAGATTGAAGGGAGCGTAAGAGCTCGTATGGGCGTCGGAATCGAAGTGCGTGGACTGAATGCGTGGTATGGCAAGAACCAGTCGCTGAAGTCCATCGACATGATCGTCCCTGCCAATCATGTGACCGCGGTCATTGGGCCGTCCGGCTGCGGCAAGAGTACGTTCGTGCGCTGCCTGAATCGCATGCACGAGACGATTCCCGAAGCATCCGCCGAGGGCTCGGTCAAAGTCGGCGAGATGGATGTGTACGGCAGCGGCTCGGATCCGGTCGAAGTACGGCGGCGTATTGGCATGGTGTTTCAGAAGCCGAATCCGTTTCCGACCATGTCGATCTATGACAACGTAGCAGCCGGGCTGAAGTTGAACGGCTTCCGCCATCGCAAGCAGACCAGACGAACTGGTGGAGCGGTCGCTGAAGCTGGCGGCGTTGTGGGAGGAAGTGAAAGACAACCTGCACAAGAAGTCGGGAGCGAGCCTTTCCGGTGGCCAGCAGCAGCGCCTGTGCATCGCGCGCGCTCTGGCAGTCGAGCCCGAAGTCCTGCTGATGGATGAGCCGGCATCCGCTCTCGATCCCATCTCCACCAGCAAAATCGAGGAATTGATCTTTCAGTTGAAGCAGCACTACACCGTCGTCATTGTCACGCATAATATGCAGCAAGCGGCGCGTGTCGCCGAGCTGACTGGATTCTTCCTGATGGGAAGTCTGATCGAGTACGACAAGACGGAGAAGATATTTACCACCCCCGCTGACAAGCGGACGGAAGATTACGTGACAGGCAGGTTCGGATAATGCGAAGCCGTTTTCAGCAGGGACTGGACGAGTTAAAAGAGAAGCTCTTGCGCATGGGAGGCCTGGCTGAGCAAGCCATTGACCGCGCGACCGAAGCTTATCGCACGCGCGACAGCAAGTTCTGCCAGATGGTATTGACGGGCGAGGCCGCCATCAACGATGCCGAGCGCGAGATCGACGAGCTGGCGCTCGATCTGCTCGCCATGCAGCAGCCCATGGCGGTGGACCTGCGCTTCATTCTCGCGGTGCTGAAGATCAATGCCGACCTGGAACGCGTAGGCGACCAGGCAGTGAACATCGCGCAGCGCGTGCTCGATTTGATCAGCGAGCCGGAGATCAGCTTGCCGGTCGATATCCCGCGCATGGCGGACGGCGTGAGCACCATGGTGCAGCGCGCCCTGGAATCTTTCCTCGACGGCAAAGCCGAAGTCGCCGAAGCCGTGCTGCAGATGGATGGCATCGTCGATCGCATGAAAGACGAGGCGTTCGTAAACCTGGTGCAGAAGATGCACGACGATCCTTCCTGCACGCGGCAGGCGCTGGATGTTCTGCTGATCGCGCGAAACCTGGAACGCATCGCCGATCACGCGACCAACATTGCGGAAGATGTCATCTTCTGGGTGCGCGGCGCCGATGTCCGTCACGGCGGGGCTCACTACCGGGAATAAGCAAAGGCGGGTGGCCTGCCCAGGCCGATTTCGCTTGCCGGGGCTCTGCTGCGCGTCTCCTGCTTGCGACCCTCAAGCCTCCTAGCGTTTGAACCAACCGGTGAACTTGCCCAAGGTCGCATTGGTCTTCATTGCCGACAGATAATGACGGGCCTTCTGCAACCCGCTGGCGATGTTGGCATCGGTGGGCCGCGCCTGACGAGCCGCTTCCCACGTGCTGACGACCCGCTCGGCGTCGGCAACGGCACCGGGATAATCTTTCAGTTGCGACTTGATGTAGGAGCGACGCTGCAGCATAATGCAGAGCCAGCTGAGTTGAAGGTCGTCGACCAGCTCTTCGATCCCGGTTTTGCCATAAACCATTTCCCATCGCCTGACGTACTCGTTGACGTCGTGCAGTTGACCGGCCAACTCGTTCGGACAGTTGGTGCGGAAGAAATAGGCTTGTAGCAGACTGCCGCGCACGTTGATCAGAAAGCCGACATCGAGCAGCATCATGTCAGGATTGGCCTTGGCCGCCTCAATCTGCTCGAGCAGGGGAATGGCATAGTCCAGGTCGGGCTTGGCCGCTGCAGCGCCGTAATTTTGTGCATAGACCTTGCTGGTGGCGCGCATGATGTAGGCGTCGCCCAGCTTATATCGCAATTCGTCCATCCATTGCTGCTTGCTCAGCTTGAGGGGCTTGTCCAACCCCGTGAACTTATACATCGCGTCGGCAGACCATACCTGATCGGCTTTCGCAAGCAGGTCCGTGTATTCGCGAATTGCCGAATCGAAATAGGGAACGGCCGTACCGCCTTGGAGCGGCTCTCCCCTGCCCTTCCGGTAATACGAATCAGCCAGGATCTCCTGCGGACTGGCGCCGATGGTGGGTGCGTCTTCCGCCTCCTCCACAGGATCGGGAGTGGGCTCAGGCGCGGCCGGAGGAACGGGCTCCAGTTCCGCCGGAGAGGGCACTTGCTCGACTGGCTTTGGTTCGGCCGGCGGAGGAACAATCTCAACCGGCGGTGAGGCCGGCATCGAGCCGGCATCTTGCTCTGGTTTGAGGGGAGGCTTGATCTCCTCCGCTGGAGTTACAACGAATGCGTTCTTCTCATCGGCGGTAGGGCGGACTAGCTCGCAGTACCAAGCCAAAAGGCGCATCAGGTTTTCGAGCGAAGAAACGACGTCGTCTTCCCCGACCCTCTCGGAATATCCATGAACTCCTGCGTTGCCAAGTTCGCGTACGCTGTTAGCGTAGGCAACCATCGTGCGCGGAAGTTTACCGGCCTTGGCCAACTGCTGAATCAGGTTCTCCAGCGGCTGGGTTCCGGCGGGGTGTCCGAACTCGCGCTTGTAGACGTCGGCCAAAATGAAGTCGAGCACCTTGCGCGCACGTCCCAGGGCCATCTCGGGATCGATGTTGCACAAGGTGATGGCCTTCCTGATGCCGTCGCTGATCTCGACGGGAACCAGCAGGCTGCCCACCTGTTCGAGGCCGGATTCAATACGCTGGATTCTCAGTTGAAGTTCGGAATTTGGGACAGTCATGATCGGAGATCGCCTGCCGCCGATGCGCGGATTGGCAGCCTCAAAAGGCTGCGGCGAAAGTTTAGCATCTCCGGAAGGCAGCAGAGCGCCATCCACCCCTCGGTAGTCACACCCAGGGAATCTCAATTTGGCGAGATGGATACCGCGCTCTGATTTTCGGGAAAACCGGTTGCGACAGAATCGTGCTGCAGAGCTTTGGGATAGGTGCCGAAGAAATGCGCCTTGCGCCTATTTCGAAAGGGGAGCATGTAACGCAGGAGCGAATCCCGGAGTTTCGCTTCCCGAGACGCTAGATATTTTGGACGTGCGACGCTGATCCGCCACCAAAACAAAAAAGGCCTTGGAGACCGAGCCTCGCTGGTCCCCAAGGCTTTCTTTCGGGCTGCTCGCCCTAAGCCTGCTTGCGGCTCTTGTCCTGGTTCTGGTCCCAATCGGACTGCGGGGTCTTCTGGCCAGACTGCTGATTCTGACCGCTCTGCTGCTTGTTGCCGCTCTGGTCCTGCTGCCCCTGCTGCTGTTTCTTCTGGTTAGGATCGTTCTGGTTCTGCTGGTGCTGCTTGTCCTGGTTTTCCATGTTTAAGCTCCCCTTGTAACCCTTTAGTTAGTAGCACTGACATTAACATTCGATGGGCTGTACGTTCGGCGGGATGTCTCGCCCCAGCCCTCCTGGCAATTCGCGCTTCTGGTCGGACGCGGCAGCTGCTCCGGGCCGCTGCTCTGGCCAGCTGCTCGGCTTACCGTTTTCGCGTAGAAGCCTTCGTTCGGGCGCGCTGGGATTTCTGTTTTGCAGCCGGGCCGAGTGGGGTTAACATTAGCGCGAACCTCTCCGGCGGTAATGGCAGTCACAGATATCCGAGATGGCAATCATGCCGGCCTTTTCCATCCATGCGCCCGCGTTTTGGAGGAATGTTCTTTTCTAACTACCGGCCCCGCAAACGTTGATCGGTTCGAGGAGGACCTCTATGACTGCTGGAATTACCACCACGCCCGGCATCAAGACGCCGGGCAACTACATCAATGAAGTTATGGCGCTGGTAAAGGCCAAGAACCCGGCCGAGCCCGAATTTCATCAGGCGGTGCAGGAAGTACTCGAGTCACTGCGCCTGGTGCTGGAGCGCCACCCGGAATACATCTCCGCGCGCATTCTTGAGCGCATCACCGAACCCGAGCGCGTCACTCATGTTCCGCGTGCCATGGTTTGACGACCAGGGCAACATCCAGGTCAATCGCGGCTTCCGCATCGAGATGAACAGCGCCATCGGCCCCTACAAGGGCGGCCTGCGCTTCCATCCCTCGGTCAATCTCGGCATCCTGAAGTTCCTCGCCTTCGAGCAGGTTTTCAAGAATTCGCTGACCACGCTGCCCATGGGCGGCGGCAAGGGCGGCTCGGATTTCGATCCCAAGGGCAAGAGCGACAACGAAGTCATGCGCTTCTGCCAGAGCTTCATGACCGAACTGTGCCGGCACATCGGGCCGGACACCGACGTTCCCGCCGGCGACATCGGCGTGGGCGGACGCGAGATCGGCTACATGTTCGGCCAGTACAAACGCATTCGCGAACGAGTTCACCGGCGTGCTGACCGGCAAGGGCCTGCACTGGGGCGGCTCGCTGATTCGTCCCGAAGCCACCGGCTACGGCTGCGTGTACTTCGCGCGAGGAGATGCTGAAGACCCGCAAGGAGACGCTGGAAGGCAAGCTGTGCCTGGTCTCCGGCAGCGGCAACGTCTCGCAGTACACGGTGGAGAAGCTGCTCGATCTGGGCGCGAAGCCGGTCACGGTCTCCGACTCCGACGGCGCGATCTACGATCCCGACGGCATCACTCGCGAGAAGCTGGCGTGGGTCATGGAGCTGAAGAACACGAAGCGCGGCCGCATTCGCGAGTATGCGGACCAGTACAAGAAGGCGATCTTCATGCCGACCGATCTGAAGCTGGGCTACAACCCGCTTTGGAACATCAAGGCCGACTGCGCCTTCCCCAGCGCCACGCAGAACGAAATCAACGCCAAGGACGCGACCAACCTCATCAACAACGGAGTGCAAGGTTGTTGCCGAAGGCGCCAATATGCCGAGCACGCTGGAAGCCACCAAGCTGTTCCTGGAGGCGAAAGTCCTCTATGGTCCGGCGAAGGCGGCGAATGCCGGCGGCGTGGCCACGTCGGGCCTCGAGATGTCGCAGAACAGCGCGCGTCTGAGCTGGACTCGCGAGGAAGTGGACGATCAGCTGCACAACATCATGATCGCCATCCACAAGACCTGCTTCGAGACTGCCGAAGACTACGGCACCCCGGGCAATCTGGTGAACGGCGCCAACATCGGCGGCTTCCTGAAGGTCGCCAACTCGATGCTGGACCAGGGACTGGTGTAGTCTCTGCAGTCACGGTTGCGTAGGATGCGGGGTGGAGCGATCCACCCCGCGTGCTTTTGGGGAGAAGGGCCGTGCTATAGTCCGACGAATCGCGGTGTTGGGTTTTCGTGAGATTGCCGGATGAGAAAAGACATTTTGCAAGCCGTGGCGTTCGTTGCGGTGCTACTCCTGCCGATCTTGGCATTCCCTCAAGTTGATACACCTCTTAAAGGAAAGGGTCGTTTCGAGCGCAGGACAACCTCTACCAGGTGTGACAGTCTACGGCAGCCGTTCTAAGGAATGTTGTCCCTTCAAATCGGAAAGTACGATCACCAGCGAAAATGGAGAGTATCGCCTGGAGCATCCCGGGGAGGTCATACACTTTCTTAAACAAGGCTTCCAGCCTGTGACCGTGGTATTGCAACGCGGAAAGTCCGCGGTCGACATAACTCTGGAACCGTCGCAATCCGCGCTAGTGATGCGGGCTTGCGAAAAACCTCTGCCAGGCATGAGGCGGATAGGCTGGGGAAAATCCGGGCTTCAGTTTGATGTTCCCAAAGTTGGTACAGAGATCGTAGGAGGCGAACCGGATGTGGATTACGTGCGATATAGCGTCAGGCGCAGGGGAGCCAAAGCATATCTACAGTTGTGGTTCGGTCCAAGTGCGATGAGTATGGACCCCGATGACAGCGAGTTCATCAACGCGACGGTCTTCCAGCAGAGAAACGTAGTGCGGCCTGATGGCGCCGACGCAGGTCTGGATAGCTGGGGACGCTCCAGCGATGGCAGCAACTGGAGGCAAACCGCTGTCTCGTTCGAAGGTGCGATCTATAAGGCCGCTCCTCCGGAGGACAGCGAGTTGTTTGATCGCATTATCAATTCTCTTTGCGAGATTCCGTATCAGCGCCGGTAACGGATGCCGTACCAGCCAGATCCTGACTTTCAGGTAAGAGAACATGGCAAATGTAGAAGCTGGCGATCCCGCCCCTTCCTCCGAACGCCTCTTCGAAGGCTTCGAGAACCTGATGCCGTTCCGCGTGAACGACATTCTGCTCGTCTCCAGCCTCTACGACTCGTTCATCCTGCGCGAAGATGGGCGGCTCAATGAACTGCTGATCGGCGAATCGCTGGAACTGAACCTTCATCAGGTGCCGGGCATCACGCACGTCCCCAGTGGCGAGGAAGCCGTGGAACTGGCGCGCTCGCAGCCGCGCTTCAACCTGATCGTCACCAACCTGCAAGTCGGCGACATGGACGCCGCGCAACTGGCGCGCAACGTCAAAGCCGCCGGACTGGATGTTCCCGTCGTCGTGCTGGCCTACGACCATCGCGAAATCCAGAACTTCATCGCGCGCAACCCGCAGACCGACATCGACCGCATCTTCCTGTGGCAGGGGAACGCGCGCATTCTCATCTCGATCGTCAACTACGTCGAAGACAAGCGCAACGTCCTGCACGACACCCAGGCCATGAATGTTCCCGTCCTGCTGCTGGTGGAGGACGACATCACGTACTACTCGCTGTTTCTGCCGGTAATTTACACCGAGATCATCAGCCAGTCGCGGCGGCTGTTGAGCGAGGCACTGAATGTCGCGCACAAACTGGTGCGCATGCGGGCGCGCCCGAAGATCCTGCTGTGCTTCCAACTACGAAGATGCGGAGCGCGAGGTGCTGAAGTACCGCGAGTACCTGCTGGGAGTTATTTCCGATGTGGAGTTTCCGCGCGGCGGGGAGCTGACTCCCGAAGCAGGTTTCGAACTCGCGCGGATGGTGCGCGAGACGGTTCCCGATGTTCCCATCGTGCTGCAATCCAGCCGCACCGAGTTCATGGAGCGGCGCGCATCAGCGAAGGCTTTGGATTTCTGCAGAAGCGTTCGCCCACCCTGCTCGGTGATCTGCGCAGCATTCTGACCGAGGAAATGGGCTTCGGCGATTTCGTGTTTCATCATCCTGATGGCTCGGAGGTTGGCGCGAGCGGCCGACCTGAATGCCCTGGAAACCTTGCTGCATACGGTTCCGGAAGAGAGCCTGGCGTATCACGGACAACGCAATCACTTCTCACACTGGCTGATGGCGCGCACCGAATTTGCTCTGGCGCAGAAGCTGCGGCCGCGCACGGTCGCCGACTTCGGCAGCCTGGAAAATCTGCGCCGCGACCTGATCGAGTCGATTGCCGAGTATCGCCGCGAGCAGAGCCAGGCCCTCATCGGCGAATTCAATCCGGCCACGTTTCAGCCGAAGGAAACCTTCTTCCTGCAAATTGGCGGCGGTTCGCTGGGCGGCAAAGCGCGCGGTCTGGCCTTCATTCGCCATATCCTGCGGCTGCGCGGCATTTCCCGCGCGTTTCCCGGCGATTCGCATCACCGTTCCGCCAACGCTGGTATTGACGACAGAGATTTTCGATCGCTTCCTGAGCGACAACGGACTGCTCGATCTTGCCATTCACAGCGACGACGATGACGAGATCGCGCGCCGTTTCCTGCAAGCCTCGTTTCCCAATTTCGCTGCTCGAAAACCTGCTTGCCTTCCTGGAAGGCGTTACACTATCCGCTGGCGGTACGCTCGTCCAGCCTGCTGGAAGACTCGCAGTATCAGCCGTTCTCCGGCGTCTACGAAACCTTTATGCTGGCCGAATTGCCATCCCGACATCCAGCTGCGCCTGGAGCAGTTGTTGGAGGCAATCAAGCTGGTGTATGCGTCGACCTTCAGCCAGCATGCGAAGGCTTATGTGCGGGCGACGCCCTATCGCCTGGAAGAAGAGAAGATGGCGGTGCTGCTGCAGCAGGTGGTGGGAGCGCCGCACGGCAATCGTTTTTATCCGGACTTCTCCGGCGTGGTGCGATCCCGCAATTTCTATCCCATGGGGCACATCACTGTTGCCGATGGATTTGCCGCAGTCGCCCTGGGTCTGGGCCGCGCAGTCGTGAGCGGAGGCAAGTGCCTGACCTTCAGCCCTCGTCATCCGCAACACCTGGTGCAGTTCTCGTCGGTGGAAGACGTGCTGGCGAATTCGCAGACCGAGTTCTGGGCGTTGGAACTGGATCGCGCCGGCGAAACGGCCGATCCGGCCAATAGCTTGCGCGAGGTTTCCTTTGGTCTGAAGGCGGCTGAGGGCGACGGCACGCTGCAGATGCTGGCGTCCACGTATTCGGTCGGACAATCATGCGGTGTATGACGGCCTCAGCCGGCCGGGCACGCGCATTGTCAGCTTTGCGCCCATCCTGAAGCACGGACGATTTCCGCTGCCGCAAATACTCGATCGGCTGATGACCATGGGCGAAGACGCCATGGGACGTCCGGTGGAGATCGAGTTTGCCGTGCGCCTGCCGCAGGCCGAAGGTGAGCCTGCCGATTTTGGCTTTCTGCAGCTGCGGCCTCTGGTGCTTTCGCGCGAAGGAGAAGACATTCGTCTGGACGACGTCGATCCGCAGAAGCTTGTCTGCCAGAGCTCGCTGGTTCTGGGCCATGGGCGTTTGCAGGATGTGCGCGACGTGGTCGTGGTCGACGCGCATCGCTTCGAGCGGCCGCGCAGTCGCGAGGTCGCGCAGAGCGTTGCCCACTTCAATGCGCAGCTCAGCGCAGCGAACACGCCCTACCTGCTGATCGGCGTTGGGCGATGGGGTTCGACCGATCCCTGGCTGGGCATTCCTGTCGCGTGGGACCAGATCTCCGGTGCGCGAGTGATTGTGGAATCCGGGTTTCGCGACTTTCGGGTTGCGCCCTCGCAGGGCAGCCATTTTTTTCAGAATCTGACGGCTTTCCAGATCGGCTATTTCACGGTGAATCCCGACGCCGGCGAGGGCTTCATCGATTGGGAATGGCTGATCAGCCAGTTTGCGGTCGAAGAGCAGGATTGCGTTCGCCATCTGCGATTCGATAAACCGCTGAAGGTGACGATGAATGGTAAGGTCAGACGAGGCATGATCTTCAAGCCGGAATCGGCGCAGTAGCTCAGCGCTGCTCGACACGGAGCGCGGCTGTCGGTTACTGTTGAAGGCCATCACAACGCCCACTGGCCGGGTAGACAGGGGAGGGCTGCATGTTCAAAGGATTCCGTGAATTCGTTCTCCGCGGCAATGTCGTCGATCTCGCAGTCGGTGTAGTGATCGGCGCGGCATTTGGCACGGTGGTTTCGGCGTTTGTGAAAGACCTGCTAACGCCGGTCATCGCCGCCATCGTCAAGAAGCCGGATTTCTCCGGATTGTATTTCGAGCTGAACGGCTCGAAGTTTCCTTACGGCGATTTCATCAACGCGGTCATCTCGTTTGTGCTGGTCGCCGCGGCGGTCTACTACTTCGTGGTTCTGCCCGTAAACACCCTGATGAAGCGCTTTGAGAAGCAGGCGTTGCCCGACAAAAAGAAATGCCGGACAGTGCCAGAGCGACATTCCGATCGAAGCCACCCGCTGCGCATTCTGCACGCAGCCCGTATCGGCGTAACTGCATTCAGGCAGCGCTGGGATCTTTCAGATGGGACGCCGTGAGTCGGGGATCGTGCACGGCGTGCTTCTTCCACACTGCGAAGCCGAACCACGCGCCGTAGAAAAACATCAGCAGCAATAAGGACAGCGCGGCGCTGGTAGCCATACTGATGCCCGTCATGCGGCAGACGACGTAAAAGTCTCCACACATACCGAGGGCCAGAAACACCATCGCGCCCAGCAGCAGCCGCGCGGTGATGTGGTGCAGCATCTCGCTGTCTTCGCCTTGCTCCACAATGCGGTGATAAGCCGCGGGAGTGATGAGCAAGATGGTGGCAACAGCTACCGCAACCAGGCTTGCCAGATGCAGCAGCTTCCATACCTGCGGGATCTGATAGAAGGCTGTCATCCACATGATGATCAGCTGAAAGCCAAGCAGGGCTTGGGCTCCGGGCAGCACCACGCGGCACTCGATCAGAACCTGCTTCACTCGCGTAGTGAGATCCGTTTTTTGCTCCTCGTTCATGTCAATCTCCCGTAGCGGATCAACCATGGCATAAAGATGCAGGCTGCCGAACTTGCGGTGCCGGGCAAGAATCTCCAGCCCATACCAGCAGGCCAGCGTTACGGCGAGTACCCCGCCGCTGAGAATCGCCGAGCCCACCGTTCCCAGCACCCAATGCGCGCCCAGGAAGAAACTGAGGCCCATCGCGAGCGCGAAGGGAAGCAGCCCGGCCGAAACCGTCATCGTCGCCAGGCGATGCAGTGCTGCTGTGTTGCGCCCGTGCAGCACGATGCGGTGGTAAGGCACAGGGACCATCAGCACGCCGAAACCCAGCAGCATCAGGCCCAGCGCCGCGAGTTGAAGTTGCTGCGAGTAGGGCGACATTTGTTGCGAAGCCGGGCTCGAAGAAAGTTCGAAAGCCGAAGCCGATCAGAATCTGAATTCCGAGCACCAGAATCCTGGTCTCGTTAAGCGCGTTTTCGATTTTGTCTTTCAGTTGAGCCACAGGCGTCGAAATTTGAGGACGATATCGGTTACAACTTCGTTACTAAGAAGGTAGGATTCCGACTTTCCCGAGCGGAGTTGTGCGAACCCTCCTGTGGATATCGTCGACCCCGTGCCAAGTTGCTAAATATAAATAACTTAGGCACCTTCTGGCAGGGTAATTGCAGCGTCGATTTGTGTTAAAATAAGATTGGGTCGATTAGCGGCTAACTCACTGAAATTGCTGGTAGATAAGCTATACCAGACGAGTCAATCGGAGGCGCTTCGATCCGGCGAAAAACAGCAATCGGCTTACGACGCCGGTTGCTCATGAATGGAGCAGGATGCCTTCGAAAGATTCCCAGTCAGCCGCTGCGGCGGCCCCGGACAACGACAAGCCAACCGACGTCACCAGCGAGAAGCCTTCCGCAAAGAAGAACGGCAACGGCAGAACGGACGGAGATTACAACGCCGACTCCATCAAAGTTCTTGGTGGAATGGAGGCGGTGCGCAAGCGTCCCGCCATGTACATCGGTTCGACCGGCGAGATGGGATTGCATCATCTCGTCTACGAAGTTGTCGACAACTCCGTGGACGAAGCGCTGGCCGGATTTGCCGATCGCATCGACGTCACCATTCACATCGATAATTCGATCACGGTCGTCGATAACGGCCGCGGCATTCCGACCGACGAGATGGACGTGGACGGCGAGCGTCTGCCGGCGGCGCAGGTCGTGATGACCGTGCTGCACGCGGGCGGAAAGTTCGACAGCTCGACCTACAAAGTTTCCGGCGGACTGCACGGCGTTGGCGTTTCGTGCGTGAACGCGCTTAGCCATCTGCTGGAACTTGAGATCTGGCGCGACGGCGCGGTGTTTGAGCAGACGTACTCGAAGGGCGAGCCGACCTCGAAGCTGAAGAAGACGGGCACGACCAAGAAGCGCGGAACCAAGGTCCACTTCGTTCCCGACAAGGAAATCTTCACCGCTACCGAGTACAACTACGACACGCTGGCGCAGCGTCTGCGCGAGATGGCTTTCCTGAACAAGGGCCTGCTGATCACGCTTGCCGACGAGCGCACCACCGATGCCAAGACCGGCGAGTCGAAGAAGGCAGAGTTCAAGTACAACGGCGGCATCGCGGAGTTCATCAAGCATCTGAACCGCGGCAAGAGCGTTCTGCACGACAAGCCGATTTACATGGAAGCCGAGCGCGACGACGTGGCCATGGAAATCGCGCTTGCAGTACAACGACGGCTACTCGGAAACGGTGTTCAGCTTCGCCAACAACATCAATACGGTTGATGGCGGCACGCACCTGTCGGGCTTCCGCACATCGCTGACGCGCACCATCAACTACGCCGGCCAGCAGCTTGGGCTTTTCAAGGACGTGAAGGAAAACCTGAGCGGCGACGACGTGCGCGAAGGTCTGGTCGCTGTGGTCAGCGTGAAGCTGTCGCAGCCGCAGTTCGAAGGCCAGACCAAGGGCAAGCTCAACTCCGACATCGCCGGCATCGTGCAGGCGTTCGTGAACGAGCGGCTGGGCGCGTTCTTCGATCAGAACCCGCCCGTGGCGAAGAGGATCATCAACAAGGCCATCGAAGCGGCGCGCGCGCGCGAAGCGGCGCGCAAGGCACGCGATCTTACTCGCCGCAAAGGCGCGCTCGACGGCGGAGGGCTGCCGGGCAAGCTGGCCGACTGCTCCGAGCGCAATCCCGACCGCTGCGAAGTTTACCTGGTCGAGGGAGAGAGCGCCGGTGGCACGGCCAAGCAGGGCCGCGATCGCCGCTTCCAGGCGATCCTGCCGCTGAAGGGCAAGATCCTCAACGTCGAGAAAGCGCGCTACGACAAGATGCTGGGCCACGAAGAAATTCGCGCCATGATCACGGCGCTGGGCACCGGCATCGGCAAGGACGACTTCGACGTCTCCAAGCTGCGCTACGGCAAGATCATCCTGATGACGGACGCCGACGTGGACGGATCGCACATCCGCACGCTGCTGCTCACGTTCTTCTTCCGCCACATGCAGGAGCTGATCAAGCGCGGCAACGTTTACATCGCGCAGCCGCCGCTGTATCGCATCAAGAAGGGCAAGTTCGAGCAGTACATCAAGAACGACGCCGAGTTCGTGAAGGTGATGGTGAAGCGCGCGGCCGACGGCATCGTGGTTCGCTACGGCGAAGGCGCAGCCAGCCTGGAAGGCGCTCCGCTGACCAAGTTCATGACCACGCTGAACGACTACATCGGCTTCTTCGACAAGGTCGACAAGCGCATTCGCGATCGAGAAGATCACCGAACTGCTCTCCAAGGCCGACCTGGTCAAGCGCGTCGACTTCGAAGGCGACAGCAAGAAGCCTCCGCAGAAGATCGCGGCGCTGGAGAAGGCCTTGAAGGCCATCGCCAAAGAGCGCGACATCAAGGAAGTGAAGGCGCCGCGCTTCGAAGAAGAGCACAGCCTGTGGGAGCTGGCGTTACGTCAACTCGCAGGGCGCCGAGCACGTCATCAACTGGGAGCTGGCGTCGACGCCGGAGTATCGCCAGATGATGTCGAAGTACAAGCAGATCGAGCAGTACATGCAGCCGCCGTACTTCATCGAAGCGGTGAAGAAGGAAGCGGGCACGAACGGCGCGCGAAGAACTGAGCGACGCCGAGAAGGCCGATCAGGAGAAAGCCGAGCAGAAGGCTCCCAAGGCTTCCAAGAAGAAGACCGAAGCCGTGACGGTGGAGAAGAGCTCGCCGCGCGAACTGTTCGACTACGTGCTGAACGAAGGCCGCAAGGACTACAACGTGCAGCGCTACAAAGGTCTGGGCGAGATGAGTTCGACCCAGCTGTGGGACACCACGATGGATCCCGAGCGGCGCACGCTGCTGTCGGTGAAGCTGGAAGACATTACCGAGACGGAAACGATCTTCACCACGCTGATGGGCGAGGACGTCGAAGCGCGCCGCAAGTTCATCGAAGACAACGCGCTGGATGTGAAGAACCTGGACATCTAGGACGTCTTCAACGTTTTGTATGCGAGGGGACGCGACCAGCGTCCCTTTGCGTTGCAAGCTTCGCCACCGGCCCTACTCGCCGTGTTACAACAAAAGCGCATGTCGATTTCGTCCTCTGCCCTCTCGTCTTGGTGCGCCTCAGCTCATCGCCATCGTTTTGCTGCTGGTTTTTGCCGGGCAATGTGTCTGGTTCATGGCGCATCAGCCGCTGTCGGCGATGGAAGGCGTTTACGTCGAGGCCGGGCTGCTGCAATTGGAGGGCCTGGCGAGCGCCAACTCCCCGCAGCACACCGCGCTGGTGCCGCTGATGGCTGGGATTGCCGCGCGCGTGAGCGGCGCGGAGAAGCATGTCGACGAATTCAACAACTACCGCATGATCATGCGGCTTCCGTTCCTGATCGCGGGCGTGCTGCTGGGCGCTTCGCTGTGGTACGTGGCGCGGCGGCTCTATGGCAACATCGGCGGATACGTCGCGCTGGTGCTCTACTGCTTTTCGCCCGTTGACCATCGGCTCGGCCAGCGAGATCGGTCCCGCCGTCGTCGGCGCATGGGGCGGCTTCGGCCTGATCTTCACCAGCATTGCCGTCGCCCACACGCTCTATGCGCCGCGCGAGGTGGTGCTGTGGAACTGGCGCCGCATTCTGCTGCTGGGACTTTCGATCGCCATCTGCGTCGGCGCGCAGTTTTCCTTCTGGGTGCTGCTGCTGCCGGCGCTGCTGTTCATGCTCTGGGTGGGACATGTGCGGCCGGGCGCGGTGCTGGTGATCTTCGGTGCCGCCTGCCGTGGTCGCTGCGATCCTGCTTGTGGGCCTTCTACGGATTTCGTCCCGTCGCCTTCGCGCACGCGCTGAGGAGCGCCAACTGGCTGGAGATCGCGTCGCGAGAGTTCCTGGCTCCGGGAATGTCGTGGCTGCTGCACAGCTTCTTTCTGGATAACGGCCTGGGGCTGCTGATCCTGGTGGCGGTTTCGCTGGTGACATTTATTGTCTGGAAGCGCGCACGTTTTTTTGGGACGGCCGCGCCGCTGCTTGTGACATTGTTACTTTTTAGTTTCGCGGTGCGCATGCAGTTTTCGCGCAACCTTCTTTCTGTTTCTCGGATTGCCCTTCCTGATGCTGTTCATTGCCGGAGTTTCCGCGGATTTGCTGGAAAGCCGCTATGCGCGTGGTCTTCAATGCCATCATCTTCGGCGCGCTCATCGCCAATGCCATGATCGACGTTTATGGCCTGACGAACCTCACTTCCCGAACCCGATAAAAACTTTCCCGCATCTAAAGGGTTGGAATACACTGAGGGCATTATGCAGAGCGGGGGCCAATCCGTAAGGCCGATCGTCGGGCGATTATCCGTCAACCTTTTTCTCGCACTTCACGATTGCGATCGCGGCGTTGCCGGCTTCCGCGCAGGTCTACATGCATCCGCCCACCACCACGCAGATCGGCGGCCATTTCCTGGCGCCGCCGCCCAGCGTTACTTCGCTTGCCGGTAGGCACACGCCAAACGCCTTGCCTAGCGTTACCTCGATACCCAACTACGGATATAAGTATCACGGCGGTTCTTACGGACAATCGGTCGCTCTTACCGCAACGGCTCTATCGCCGGTTGGGCCTATTCGATTCCGTACTATTACCCAGTCGACAATTCCGCCTATGGCTACGACTACGTCGGCGCGGGTGGACCTGATCTGTACTCTGGACCGCCGCTGGGACCGTACGATCCGACGCTGCACATCGTCGCCGAGCAGCCACCGCCGGCGAATCCTTATTTGAGGAACGCGCCCGATCCGGACATGCTCGCCGCACGCGCCTGCCAGGCCGCTGCCCGACGACAAGCCCGGCGATCCCACGGTGCTGGTCTTCCGCAATGGAAAACAGCAGGAAGTGAACAGCTACGCCATCATGGGCGATGCGCTGTACGTCTTCGATCAGGGGCGGAAGAAGATTGCGCTTGCCGATCTGGATATCCCGGCCACCATGAAAGCCAACGATGAGCGCGGAGTGGAGTTCCGGTTGCCGCCCGCGACGAAGAAGAAGGCCGCGATGACGATCACGGTTCCGCCGCCGAGCCGACACGCCCGACGTTCCGCCCAAGAACACGGCTAGCGCGAGCGGCGCCACCACTATGCCGTAGCTTGTCGCCTCGATGATTACCGTCGCTGGCTGAAGACGTTCCCGCTTTTCGCAAGCGATGCATCTAGCCGCACTTTACCTGCAACGCAGGCCTTCACGACCGCCTTACCGATCTGCGGGTTTGTGGCAGGCGCCTCACCATTTACAATCATTACGTGCACAAGTTTTTCGACAATCCGGCTGAACGGATTGCGCCTGCGGGCGCGCGTGTGCCCGCGTCCGTGTCGCATCGGCGGGGTCGAGGTTCGTCCCGCGACCGTGCTCGCGCCCATGGCTGGCATCACCGACACGGTCTTTCGCCGCTTCATCCGCAACCTGGGCGGCTGCGGCCTGATGATGACCGAGTTCACCTCGGCCGACGGCATCGTCCGCCATAAGGACAAGAAGGCCAAGCAGTACCTCACGTTTTACGGCAACGAGCACCCGATCTCGGCGCAGTTGTTCGGCAGCGATCCTGCGACGCTGGCCGATGCCGCGCGCGTGGTGCAGGACCTCGGCTTCGACCTGGTCGATCTGAATCTCGGCTGCCCGGCGAAGAAAGTCGTGAAGTGCAATGGCGGCTCGGGACTGCTGCGCGACCTGCCGCTGATCAAGAACATCTTCGAGTCGGTGCGCGCGGCGGTGACGGTTCCGTTCACGGTGAAGTTCCGCGCCGGATGGAGCGATCAAGGAAGTCGTCCACGTCAACCTGGCGAAGATGGCCGAGGATTGCGGCCTGGCTGCGGTCGCGCTTGCACGCTCGCACCCGCGAGCAGGGTTACAGCGGGCAGGCGCACTGGGAGTGGATTGCCGCGGTAAAGGACGCGGTGAAGATTCCGGTCATCGGCAATGGCGATGTGCGCTCGCCCGAGGATGCCGCGGCCATGGTCGCGCAGACCGGTTGCGATGCGGTGATGATCGGCCGCAGCGCTGCGTCGAATCCGTGGATCTTCCGCCAGATTGAGCAGTACACGCTGACCGGCTCGTACGATCTGCCGAGCGACGCCGACCGCTATGCCATGATTCGCACGTATTTCGCGATGCTGGTCGAGGAGAAGCGTGGGCGGCGCGGAAGGCAAGATGAAGCAGTTCGCTTCGTGGTTTACGCACGGCGTGCCGCATGGCGCGCATCTGCGCAAAGCCGTGTACGAGGCGAAGACCGGCGCGGAAATTCTTGATGCCGTGGATCGCTTTTTCGAGTCGCTGATGAGTGGGAGGCCGACCGGCCCCTTGCCGATCGCGTCGCAGGAAAGCTCAGCCGAAACGATGATTGCCTGAGCGGACTGATGCGATCTCAAAGAATGTTTTGAAGGGGCACGGCTTCAGCCGTGCCGTGACAGGCGTCTTGTTCGCGTGGCTTTAGCCACCGCGGGACTTCACTTCTCGCACTACGCTCTGCGAATCCTCTCCTAGGCTAGCCGAACGCTGCATCACCTTACGGCACGGCTGAACAGGCTGCTGCAAAACTCAAAGGCGGAAGGCTCGTCGGCCTGAAAGGCCGCCTCGCTGAGAGCGAAATAAAGAACTAAACGGCACGGCTGAAGCCGTGCCCCTTCAAGTCAAAATCCACATCGAGTTGTTCCGCTGTACAGCCGTGCCCTTCAAGACCAACCCGCGCTCATGTTACATCTTTGGACCACTGAAACGGTCGCCGATTTCGGCCGCCTGCCGCAGTAGGTCTGATATCGGCTTGTTGATCGGCAAGGCTACGCCGCGGCTGGCCAGGGCGCGCAGCAGCGTTTCCGTGGGAATGTTTCCGACCAGCACATCCTGAGCGAACGGGCATCCGCCCAAACCGCCGATCGCCGAATCGAAGCGGCGGCAGCCTGCGTCGTAAGCCGCCAGAACTTTGGCGGCGGCGTCATCGGGACGGCTGTGCAGATGCACTCCAATTTCGACGCCACCGAACTTCTCCAGCACCGGACCCACCACGTCGGCGATGTGCTGCGGACTGGCCAGGCCAACCGTGTCGGCGAGCGAGATCGCCTGCACGTCCAGATCGGCAAGCAGGCCGACGCCCTCCATCAACTCGTCCACGTTCCACAGGTCACCGTAAGGATTGCCGAAGGCCATCGAAATATAGGCCACGGTTTCGAGCCCGGCGTCGTCGGCTTTCTGCTTTATCTTCTCCAGCGCGTCGAGATTTTCTTCCGGCGTCTGGTTCTGATTGTTCTTCAGGAAGGTCGGCGAGAGCGAATAGGGAAAGCCGAGCGTTCGTACCGAGTCGGTGGCGATGGCGCGCTCGGCCCCGCGTTCGTTGACCACGATGCCGATGATCTCGACGTCATCCGGCGGATCGAGTTCGCTCAGCACGTTTTCCGAATCGGCCATCTGGGGCACGGCTTTGGGCGAGACGAACGACACCGCATCGATGTGCTTGAATCCCGCAGCCACCAGCGCTTTCAGGTATTCGACCTTGACGGCAGTGGGGATCTGGCCGCGCAGGCCTTGCCAGGCATCGCGGGGACATTCGATGAGTTTGATAGATCAGCCATTAGCTTTTTAACCGGCTGCTCCAGCCTCGTCGCCACGAATTTCGGCGACAAGCTGGGAACTCTCTGTTATGCCGCAAAACCGCAGATCCCTCGGCTCCGCTCGGGATGACAAGTCAATAAAGACGTGCGTGGCCGGGATGACCAATCACCAAGATTTGCCTGCTCGGCGTAAAGCATCACGAATCACCGAGCCACGTATTCGAGTCTGGCGAAAAGCGAAGAGCGAACCGCGGCCTTCCTACGTCTGCAACACGCCCACGCTGAACTTCGGCACATCGGGATTCAGCGACGCCGCCTCCAGCGCGGTGATGATCGCCTCGCGCGTCTCCGCCGGATCGATGATCTTGTCGATCCACAGGCGGGCCGCGCCATAGCGCGGATCCATCTGCTCGTCGTAGGTCGCCTTCACTTCGTCGTACAGCTTCTTCTCGTCTTCTTCGCTCAGCTTCGTGCCGCCGCGTTCCAGTTGCTTGATCTTGATTTCCACCAGCGTGCTCGCCGCCGACGCGCCGCTCATCACCGCGTACTTTGCCGTCGGCCAGGCGAAGACGAAGCGCGGATCGTAGGCCTTGCCGCACATGGCATAATGTCCCGCGCCGAACGAGCCGCCGATGATCACCGTGATCTTCGGCACCACCGAGTTCGACACCGCATTCACCATCTTCGCGCCGGCGCGGATGATGCCGCTCCACTCCGCATCGCGGCCCACCATGAAGCCGTTCACGTCGTGCAGAAACACCAGCGGCACCAGGTTCTGATTGCAATCCATGATGAAGCGCGCCGCCTTCTCCGCCGACTCGGTATAGATGACGCCGCCGAACTCCATGCGCTTGTTGCCGGCGTGGTCCACCTGCTGCACGTGCGTCTTCTGATTGGCGACGATGCCGACGGCGAAGCCGCCGATGCGCGCATAGCCGCACAGCACCGTCTCGCCGTACTCGGCCTTTGTACTCGCTGAACTGGCTGTCGTCGACGATGCGCGCAATGATCTCGTGCATGTCGTACTGGCGGCCGGGATCGCTGTCGAAGATGCCGTAGACATCTTGCGCAGCGTAGCGCGGCTCCTCGGCTTCCTTGCGATCGAAGACGCCTTGCTGGCGCTGGCCCATCTTGTCCACCAGCAGGCGAATGCGCTCGATGCAGGACTCGTCGTTCGGCTCGCGAAAGTCGACGGTGCCGCTGATCTGCGAGTGCATCTTGGCGCCGCCCAGTTCTTCGGCCGAATACTTCGCGCCGATGGCCGCCTGCACCAGCGCCGGTCCGGCAAGAAACAGCCCGCTGCCTTCGGTCATCAGGATGTGATCGCACATCAGCGGCAGATACGCGCCACCGGCCACGCACATGCCCATGATGGCGGCGATCTGCGGAATGCCCATCGCCGACATCACGGCGTTGTTGCGGAAGACGCGGCCGAAATCGTCGGTGTCGGGAAAAACATCTTCCTGCAGCGGCAAGAAAACGCCGGCGGAGTCGACCAGATAGATCGTCGGAATGTGGTTTTCGATGGCGATGTTCTGCGCGCGAATGACCTTCTTCGCCGTCATGGGAAAGAACGCGCCGGCCTTGACCGTCGCGTCGTTCACGATCAGCATGACCAGCCGTCCCTGCACCCGCGCCAGGCCGGTGACCACGCCGGCCGACGGCGCGCCGCCCCACTCTTCGTACATGCCCCACGCGACGTACGAGCCCAGCTCGAAGAACTCGCGTGCCCGGATCGATGAGCAGCGCGATGCGCTCGCGCGCGGTCAGGCGTCCCTTCTTGTGTTGCGACTCAATGGCCTTCTCGCCGCCGCCCTGCTGAATGAGCTCTTCTTCATTGCGCACCTGCGCCGACCAGCTCGGCGACGGCGCTCTGGTTGCGCTCAAAGCGGGAGGAGTCCGTCTTGACCTTGGTTTCGAAGGGAGAACCGGGATGCTGAGGATGGTCGGTCATAGAATCACGGAGCAAACTATCAACGATAAAGCAGGGGAGCGACGGCGCGCAATGCGAGAGATATTGATCGGTCAAGCCGGGGATGGGGATCCCAGGGGGATCAGCCTGCCCACGGCGAATGCGACGATCGTGTTCCCGCGGCGGCCTCTGCGTTCGAGTTCGTCCACCAGACTGGCTTCCAGGTCGTCGGGGTCGGCGGATCATTTCGCAGGCGGCTATCTCTTCCTCACTGGCGCCGTGATAGCACAGCTCGCAAACGCCAAGTCCGTCCTCCGATCTCACAGGCGGCCCAAAGACGCGGCAGGTCATGGGACGCGCCGAGTACAGATCGCACGCCCCAGTCACAGGATCGAGCACCGGACAGGGCTCGTCATTCCCGAAGTCTTCGAAGCGCTCCGCAGCTTCCTCGCTCTCGTCGAGAATCGCCGGTCGCGGGATCGCCGGGGAAATCCTGTCTGGAGCCTCGCGATCGACGAGCGGGCGCGTGTGCGTATGCGCGCGGCACGGGCAGGATCCGTCGGCTTCCAGGTCGGCGAGCCCCTGTTGCAAACGAGCTACGTCGAGCTGATTGATGGCGAAGACGCCGACGCAGCACTGCGTGCACCCAAGCTTGCAGACCAGCCAATCCCGCTGCGGCGAGCGGTGTCGGCCAGGGCAGCATCCACGATCTGGACGAGTTGCTGGTCGCCGGGTGGGAGTTGAGGCGTCACCGAAGAATCATATCCCGCCGCCGTGGGAGAGAGCCAAGGCAGCGGCCAGGGGATCGTCAGCAACCGCGTCCACTAAGCCAATTTGAAGTGCCCGGACTGGATGTACTTTCTCGGCGGCCAGAAACATCTGCAACGCCCGTCCCTTGCCGATCAGGCGAGGCAGACGTTGCGTCCCGCCCCATCCCGTTATCAGTCCAAGGGCAGCGCCGCGGTGTCCGAAGATGGCGTGCGGACCGGCAATGCGTCGCTGACACGACAAAGCGAGATCGAGACCTCCGCCCATACAGTAGCCGTGGACGGCCGCGATGGTGGGAGCAGGGAAGCTCGCCACCGCACGCATCAGGTGCTGGCCCATGTGCGCGAAACGGAATGCTTCCGGACCCGTCAGGGCGGCAATTTCGTTGAGGTCTGCTCCGGCAGAGAAGAAGTGAGCATTCCCGGTGAGGATGAGGCGAGAGGGTGGGGTGGTAGCGAGTTGCTCTAATGCGGTCGTGAGTGCATGTACGCGCGCTCGGGTGAGACGGTTGGTGGCGTCGTCTGAGAGCAAGCGGAGGATGACGGCATCATCTTGACGTTCGAGTTCGTACAGGATTTCGTGCGTGGAGGCCACTGGTGGAAGCTTACCTCAGGCAGGGTTCCTTCCAATCGCCGTGGACAGCAGAGCCCTCGTCGGACGGAAGTCCTCCTCGTGATGACAACTCCCGCATGTGCGCGGACACTTCGCTCAGCATGACAATCTGAGAAGGTAAATTTCAGGTTTCTAGAAGAGCTTCAGGTAGATGGTGAGGTACTTCTTGGGGTTCTCACGCACGGCCTTGATCAAGTTGCGAGTCTCGACCAGCAGGTCGTTGGTGTTGTCGTACAGCGCCGGGTCCTTGAGGAACTTGCCGGCCGAGCCCTCACCCTTATCGAGGCGGGTCAGGATGCTGTTCAGGCGGGTAATGGTGTTGTCGATCTTGTCGGCGAGTACCTGGTCCTTGGCGAGCTTGCCCAACGTACCCTTGCCGGCATTGATGTCAGCCACCAGTTGATTGCCGTTAGCGACCATCTTGTTGGCGTTGTCGTAGAGTGCCGGATCCTTGATGAATTTGCCGATCGTACCTTGGCCGCCATTGACCTCGTCGATGATCTTGTTGACGTTGTCCACCGCGCCATCAACTTTGTTATAGAGTTCGTCGCTGTTCAGCAGCTTGCCGATGGTGCCATTCGGCGAATTGATCTGGGTAGTGATCTGCTGCAACTGGCCCACGGCGGCATTGGCGCGATCGAAGAGCGACGGATCGTAGATGACCTTGCCGATTGAGCCCTGGCCGCTCTGGATGTACGAAATGATGCTGTCGACTCGCTTCAGCAGCACGTCAAGGTTTTCCAGGGTACTCTGGCTGGCTCGGACCACGTCCTGAAATTGCGGAACGTCCTTGGTGGGAAGAACGACGCCATCTTGCAGCGGGCCGCCCTTGGCCTGGCGGCAATCGAAATCGATAAACACTTCACCCAGCACGCCGGCGGTGGTGAGCAGAACCTGACAACCCGAGTTCATGCTGTCGGCATACTTGGTCGTGATCTTCATCGTGATTTCGACCGGTGCCACGCGACGCGAGGGTTCCGGGACCACGGCAATGCCAGTAACGTTGCCGATGTCGACGCCTTCCAGCCGCACGGGCGCGCCCTTGCGCAGGCCTCCGGCGTTGTCGACGTACGTGTGTACCAGAATTTTCTTGGTGAACAGGCCGGTCGTGCCGGTCATCAGAAAGATGAGGATGGCCAGCGTAATCAAGGCGAACAGGACAGTGATTCCCACCCTGAGCTGCGACCAGCGGACCTGTTTTTCGCTCGGCACGTTCTAACGATCGCCCCTTAGACGCGCCCGCCGCAGCTGCTCCAACCGGCGCAATGTCGCTTCCGGAAGACCCGAAAGCCATACTTCCCAGGACTGCTTTTACGAGTTTGCATCATACCACGCAGCCCTCGGACCACATCCCTGTAAATGTGAGTCGGCCACACACCCGGTCGGGTAGCGAGGCTTGGCCCTCGGTGTTCCGGTCTTGGGGCAGAGCCGCCCCTCGGTTCCCGAGCCCGACCTAAACGGCTGAAGCCCTGCTAATGGCAAGCCCGCTCCTTCTGTCAGCCGTTGGGCTATGACGACGGCAATCCTCAATGTCCGGATGAGCCCCCGGGACCTTCCGAAAGCGCCTGAACGCCGAAAATGTTAGCCTAGCGCGTGACGCTTTACGGCGGTCCAAGCAAGAGTCTTCCGCTCGCCTGGCAGCCGGTCTAGCCTTTCTATGTCCGAACAACTCCATTCTTATTCGACCCTCACGCTCGCCTACGAAGGACCCATTGCGGTCATCACCTTGAACCGTCCCGAGAAGCGCAATGCCATCAGCTACGAACTGATCGACGATGTATTGCGCGCGCTGGCCGAAGTTGAGCAATCCGTCCGCGCAAATTCTGATTCTGACCGGCAGCGGCAAAGCCTTCTGCTCCGGCATGGACCTCGACAACCTGCGCTCTATCACCGGGCGCAGCGCCGAGGAAAATCGCGCCGACTCCGCCACCATGGCGCGGCTGTTCCGAACGCTTATACGAATTTCCCCGGGTCACGATTGCCGCGGTCAATGGGCCGGCGATCGCCGGCGGCTGCGGCCTGGCCACGCTATGTGACTTCACGCTCGCCTCGACGGAGGCGAAATTCGGCTACACCGAGGTGCGTATCGGATTTGTTCCAGCGATTGTGTCGACGTTCCTGCTCCGCCAGGTTGGGGAAAAGCAGGCGCGCGACCTGTTGCTGACCGGGCGAATCATCGGCGCCGAAGAAGCCTTCCGTCTCGGATCTGGCGAGCGAAGTGGTGCGCTGCGGACAAGTTGCAGGAGCGAGCGCGCGAGTTGGCGTCGAGCCTGTTGCAGAACAGCCCCGCATCTCTGCTGGCGACCAAGCGTCTGCTGAAAAGCTATTCCTCGGAAGAACTGGATCGGCAGATCGACGCGGCTATCGATGAGAACGCGCGAATTCGTACGACAGACGATTTTCGTGAAGGCGTGACATCGTTTCTGGAGAAACGCAGTCCTCGATGGACGGGGCATTAAACCGGGTAGAAGTCGCGGTGTGACGCTTTCATGAAAATGAGTTTGGGAAAGATGCCGAAACAGGCCGGTAGTCTGTAGGATAGAGACACCGGTTCAGCAGCACTCGCCATTCTCTTGTTACAATTCCTCTCTTCGAGCATTTAGGCTGGAGTTCGCCATACCGGGCGAAGGACAGAATGCTGCGGTGCTCGTGGAGAACGCCGATCTGGGAAAGGGAAAGTTAGCCGAAGCGGGTTTCTGCCCAGAGCAGGGCAGGCCGCAGCGAACTTAGGGAGAACATGATGAGATTTCGTTCTGTACTCGATGGTTGCCATCTTAACTGTGATGTTGCTGCTGACCGGATTCGCTTTGGCTCAACAGCCAGCGGCTCCGGCGACACCGGAAAGCGCTCCTGCGGCCGGACAGCAAGAGACGCCTCCTCCTGCCACCAGCAACGTGCAACCACCTCCGGAGGCTCCCATTGAGCCGGTCATGAGCGGTCCCTACCCGGTAATGAGCAAGGCTGCCGAGGATCGAGGTCGACAGATCTTTCAAATGTTCAACCACGCCGAAGGCGGCCAGATTTGGGCCTTGCTCAATGAAGGATTGAAGAAAAGGGTTGCGAGCGAAGCGAAATACGTCGAGTTCAACAAGAAATTGAGCGAGCGCATGGGTCGGGAAACACAGATGCTGGGCGAGAACACAGTGCCTTACATCTATGCGCCGGACACCGTGTATTCCCGTCTGTCGAGCCTTCGAACGCTTTCCCACCCTGACCATCATGACGGTGATCACGATCAACCAGCGCGGTCAGATCGACGCCATGACCATCAACCCTGTGCCGGCCGTAGCCGAAGGCCGCTTTGCCGGGTATACCGATAAGACCAAGCTGAAGCTGCCTTTCAACGATGAGTGGCTGGTCTACCAGGGTGGACGCAACGTCTTCGACAACGGATATGCCATGAACGACGATCAGCGCTTCTCGATGGATTTCGTTTATCTGAAGAACGGCAAGCTGTTCGCCGGCAAGGGCGGCATCAGCAGCAAGGCCCAGGACTACTATTGCTTTCGGGCAGCCGATCCTCTCGCCCGCTGACGGCAAAGTTATCAAAGCCGAGTCCGGCTACGACGATACCGATCCGGGTAAAGCCACGGGCGATCCTGCGGACGGAAACGTTCGTCGCCATCTCGTTCGGCAACGGCGGAAACCGTATTCATGAATCACCTGAAGCAAAACAGTCTGAAAGTGAAGATCGGCGACCAGGTGAAGCAAGGACAAGAGGTGGCGCAATGCGGAAACAGCGGTTCCGGTACGATCCCGCATATCCACTTCCAGCTGCAGCGTGGCGGAGGCGTTCCCCTGCCGGCGCAGTTTGTGGATTACATTGCGGATGGCAAGCCTGTCGACTCCGGCGAGCCTAAGCGCGGACAGATGGTGAAGAACAATCCTGCGGCGCCGGCTGCCGCCCCATCGCCCAGCGGCTCAACCACGCCAGCTACGCCACCGCCCGCCAGCAAGTAATCTGGCCGGCAGCACAGTTGTTCAGCGGACGCCCACTCCTGGTGATGCGTCCGCTTTTTTTGTGTAAAGTTGAAGGTGAGCGAAACCATTGCAGCAGACGCAAACAGTGCAGCCGAGAAGTCTACGAGACCAAGCTTCGGGTGCGATATGCGGAGACCGACCAGATGGGCGTCGTCTACCACTCCAACTACATCATCTGGTTCGAGGTGGGACGGGTCGAGATGCTGCGCGCAGCTCGGCTTTACTTATCGCGAAATGGAGAAGCAGGACGCCACGCACATTGCCGTGGTGGACGTGCGCTGCCGATTCAAAGCGCCAGCGCTTTATGATGACTCCATCGTCGTCCGCACCCGCCTGCTGAATGTTCGCGATTCCATGCTGCACTTCGGCTACGAGATCGAGCGCGAGAGCGACGGCACGCTGCTGGCCGAAGGCGAGACGGTACATCTGGTAGTGGACGCCGAGTTCAAGCGAATGCCGCTGCCGGAGAAATATCGGCAACGCTTCCTGCAGGCCGCCGGCAAAGCGTAGAACTGGATATCGAATCGCTATGCAAGCCCTTCACATTAACGGCAACAATCTGACCTTGGAAGACGTGCGCCAGTTGGTGTATGAGCGCCGTCCCGTCCTGCTGCAACCCGAAGCCCGCATGGCAGTGGAGAAGGCGCGCGCCATCGTCGACGATCTGGTGGAAAACGAACGCGTCGCCTATGCGGTGAATACCGGCGTCGGGCACCTCGCCGACATGCGCATCTCACGTCCCGACATCCAGCAGTTGCAAGTGAACCTGATCCGCTCCCACTCTGTGGGAGTCGGCGAACCGCTGGCCGAGGATGTGACCCGCGCCATGATGTTGCTGCGGGCTAACTCGCTGGCCAAGGGTTTCTCCGGCGTGCGGCCCCTCATCATCGATACGCTTTGCGGAATGTTGAACCGCGGCGTCCATCCGGTGATTCCATCGCAGGGCAGCGTGGGCGCCAGCGGCGATCTGGCGCCGTTGGCTCATCTGGCGCTGGGCATGATCGGCGAAGGCGAAGCGGTGTTCGAAGGCAAGGTGATGCCGGCCGCTGAAGCCATGAAGCGGGCCGAGATCAAGCCGCTGGTGCTGGAAGCCAAAGAAGCGATTTCGCTGATTAACGGCACCCAGGCCATGCTGGCCGTTGGCCTGCTGACGGTGCTCCAGGCCGAGATTCTGGCCGATACCGCCGACGTGGTCGGAGCCCTGACCCTCGACGCGCTGAAAGGAACGGATGTCGCCTTCGACGAGCGCATTCACAAGGCGCGCCCGCATCCCGGACAGTTGCTGGTAGCGCAGAACCTGCGCCGCATGCTGGAAGGCAGCGTGATTCGCGAGTCGCATCTGGAATGTCAGAAGGTGCAGGACGCCTACTCGCTGCGCTGCATCCCGCAGGTGCACGGAGCGGTGCGCGATACGCTTGACCCATTGCCGCGCGACCTTCGAGATCGAGATGAACTCGGCGGTGGACAATCCGCTGGTGTTTCCCGAGGAGAAGAAAGTGGGCGCGCCCAAACGGCCAGTGGGAGCAGGCTGTTCCCGGCGTCATCCTCTCCGGCGGAAACTTTCACGGCCAGCCGCTGGCCTTCGCGCTCGACTTCCTGGCAATCGCCCTCAGTGCGCTGGCCGGCATCTCCGAGCGCCGTCTGGAGCGGCTGATCAATCCCGCGCTGAACGAAGGGCTGCCGGCGTTTCTGGCGCCCGGGCGCGGGCTTGAACTCCGGATTCATGATGCCGCAGGTCACCGCAGCTGCCCTGGTCAACGAGAACAAAGTGCTGTCGCATCCGGCTTCCGTCGGATTCCATCAGCACCTCCGGCAACAAGGAAGATTTCGTTTCGATGGGCATGACGGCGGCGAACAAGCTGCTGCGGGTGGTAGTGAATACGCGCAACGTGCTGGCGATTGAAGCGCTGGCGGCGGCGCAGGCGCACGACTTCCGCGCTCCGCTGCAGACCAGCAAGCGCGGCCAGGTGGCCGTCGACGCGATTCGCGCAGTCTCGCCGCCGATCACCGAAGACCGGGTCTTCGCCACCGACTTCGCCAAGGTGGCCGAGGTGATCGCCAAGGGAAGACTGGCCGCAGCCCTCAAATAGGGCTTTGCTAATCGCTCTCGCGGCATTCGGATTTCAGTTTGTGCGGAATTGGCGACGAGACGTTATGGCAGATTCAGCATCTCGCCTTCTACCTTGGTCACGTTGCGCGGCCTTCCTTGCCACGTGTAAGTGACATTCAGCGTCTTGCTGGCGCCGGGCGTGGGATCGGCACCCATATTCTGCGGTGTCACTTTCACCGAAAGACGATTGTTGCGCACCATGCCCTGCAGGCGAGGCGTGACGTTCTGAAACCGTGAACCGGAGCCCCATCGCGCAGAAGTGATCTGCAGCATGTAGTTGTTCTGGCCACCGCCGGGACCGCCATTCCAGCCGCCGCCGCCGTTCCAGGCCGCGCCGCGGAACATGGCCGAGTTCACGGTCGCGCCTTCCCCATACTTGAAGTCGCGAATGGCGCCGTTGCGATCGCGGGCGACGATACGCAGCGTCTTGTCCGCGCCCTTCCAGGGATCTCCACCCATGGTGTTGTTGTTGACCCGGAAACTCGGACCGCTCACTAGCCTCCGGACGGTGTTGGTGACGTCCTGGCGACGGTTGCCCGCGCCGTAGTCGGCGCTCTGTACCCACCAGGTTTGAGCGGCCGCGCTGGTAGCTAGAAGCAAACATCCGAAGAAAAGGGCGAGGATGAGGCGGAGGGCCCGTGATGATCGCATGGGAAATGTCGCCTTTCTGGAATGGGGTGATCGAACAAAGGCGCAATGTTACTACGTTTTCTTGTCGTGAAAAGGGCGGCAAAAGGCCCGGAAAATTCCCGATTTGGGAAAATGATGAAGCAGTAAACCATTTAGAATCAGTCACTATCGCATAAGTCTATTGGAGAGACCATTTTGCGGGCGGCGGCTTGCAAGTTGCTGATTCTAAAAGGATACAATTTGCTAAGTCCTTTGATTGCCTCGCATTTCCAGTAACTGCAATGGAAAGAGTGCTTTAGCGCAAAATTTTTCCGATTATTGTTTAATTTCAAATGCTTACAAGGATCGATTTGTGGAGGGCTGTGACGTCACAAATTGCTGTCGACGTTAGCACTTGTCGGCAGAGCGTGGGTGTCTCACGTTCGCTTTCTTTTGGCTAACGTGGGCGGCACCGACAACCGCGAACTGCCAGCCGACAACGGGCTCTACACGCCAACAGGATACGGTTTGGGGCTATGCTCTTCGGTGCGGTCGCGAAGCATGCTGTCGAAACGGCCCTGCAACAGTGACATCAGCCCCGTGTACCAGTAGCCGAAGACGAACAGCACCAGGAACGGCACGGTGATGAAGTTCTCATTGGCGATCGCGTACCAAACCGTCAATGCGAAATACGTTCCCACCAGCAGTTCGAGGTAAGGAACCCAGCCCAGGCGTTTGCGGTATTTCTTGGCCGCGACCGCTCTGTCCTTCTTGTCGATCACGCGATATTTCGGCGTGCGCGCAAACGCGGTCTGATGTCCGACGAGGGCTTCCATCACAGCCTTCGTGTTCGTGAGCGTCAACCCGATGCCCAAGGCCATCAGCGCGGGCAGGAATAAAAACGTCCGATACCAGTTCTTGGGAAACAGCTCCTTCTGCGAAACCAGGTAGAAGCTGGAGATGGAGAACGTCGACGCGAGAAAGAGTGGGATGTCGATGTACAGCATCTGGAACCATCCCTGATAGAAGCGGATCACCATCGCGGGCAACAGCAGGGTCGACAGCACGATCATCAGCGGATAGCTGATGTTTGCCGTCAGGTGATACCAGGCTTCGATTTTCTCGCGGCGCTTGACGTCAGCGCGCAGCACCTTCGGCAGATCTTTTTTCGCGCACTGAATCAGCCCCTTCGCCCAGCGCGCCTGCTGCGTCTTGAACGCGGTCATCTCGATCGGCAGCTCTGCCGGACATTCGACGTCCTGCAGGTAGCGGAATTTCCATCCCGCAAGCTGCGAGCGATAGCTGAGATCAGTGTCTTCGGTGAGCGTATCGTGTTCCCAGCCTCCCGCGTCGTCGATGGCTTTCCGCCGCCACATTCCCGCGGTTCCGTTGAAGTTGAAGAACACGCCCGCGCGCGAACGTCCTCCATGCTCGAGGATGAAATGTCCGTCGAGCAGGATCGCTTCCACCTCGGTAAGGAACGAATAGCTGCGGTTCAGATGGGCCCAGCGCGTTTGCACCATGCCGATCTGAGGATTCGTGAAGTGGTGAATTACCTTCCTCAGCCAGTCGGACGGCGGCGTGAAGTCGGCGTCGAAGATGGCGACGAACTCGCCAGTCGAGGACTTCAGTCCGGCATCGAGCGCTCCCGCCTTGAAGCCTTCGCGGTTGGTGCGATGGAGATAGACGATGTCGTGTCCGAGTGCGGCGTAGCGCTCGACGACGGCGCGCGCAACCTCGACCGTCTCATCGGTGGAATCGTCCAGCACCTGGATCTGCAGGCGATCGCGCGGATAATCGATCTTGCAGACGCAATCCACCAGCCGGTCGATGACGTACTGTTCATTGAAAATAGGAAGCTGAATGGTGACGCGCGGCAGTTCGGCGAATCGCGCCTCCGGTTCCGTGACCTTATTCTTGCGGTGCTTGTAATAGAGATAGACAAGCTGGTAACGATGCATTCCGTAGAACGCCAGCAGGATCAGCACGATGAAATACGGAATCAGCAGCGCCATGTCGAAGGCGTTGGCGTGATACAGGCCGCGGAACGTGGTATCGAGGAAGTGCGACCGCATGTAGTGGCGAAACCCGTGAGGTTCCACCAGCACGCAACCCATCAGGCTAAGGAAGACGTTCAGACGGCAAACTCCTGGGAAACAAGCGCGAGCCGTAAGTACAGCTGACGGTCACGGAAGGTCTTCAAACTTCAAATTGTACCTGACCGATTCGCGGATTCGATATCCCTAGAACGGGCTATGCCGTTAACGCCCCAGAAGCAGGAACTCGCCATGCGAAACACCGGAATATGTTAAGCAGGGCGGCTGTCCGTCGCAACGCGGCTCAGCCATCAACTCTGTTCAGCCACGTTGACTCTTTTGGACGAACGGCGAACAATACTTGGAATAGCCTGCGAGATTCGATGTTCAACCTATCCAGGATTGGCAGGGCCACAGCAGCCCTCGTGCTCAGCGCAGCAGCGTCTCTGGCCGGACAGTCGCAAACGGCTGTGCAGCCGGCGACCTCGCCAGCTCCAGCGATCGATTCCAGCTATCCTGAGCAATCGTTTCTTTCGCCATCGCGCTACACCAATCAATATTTTGGCTTCACGTTTGAGATTCCGGATGACGCGCATCTGCGGCCTGTTCCCGTGCCCGCATCCCGTAACGGAAATATTCTTGTGTTGGAGCTGGACGGGCCGCCTCCGGCCGATGCCGAAATTTCCATCACCGCCATCCCGACCGCGAGCGGCAACAAGCAGGATGCGAAGGCTTATCTGCGTGAGGAACTCGATCAGGAACTGTATCGCGGCGTCGAAGAGTTGCGCGGGCTGACCAAGGCCAACTTCGCCAATCACCAGTTCTACCTGTTTGAGACGCGTCGCGGCATCGATCAGCATGTGCTGCTGGCCACGACCATCGGCGATTACATCCTGCAGGTCATGGTGGGTTCGCACGACGAGAAAACCGTGAAGCGCCTGGAAACCTCGGTCGAGCACCTCACCTTCTTCCCGGCAGCCGACCTGCACCAATACGTGAAGAACGACAGCATCGCCTACGACGGACCGTCGGTCTCATCGCACCGGCTGGCGCTGCTGGAAGCGAGTCCGCCGGCCACGCAAATCGATCCCGGCAAACTCAATGGCGACTTCTATGAGAATGCAATGCTGGGCTTCAGCTATCGCGTGCCGCAGGGCTGGGTGCTGAAGCCGGAAGGCGTGGTTCAACCTGCCATCGAGCGCTATCGGTCAAAGGAAGATTTCGGCCGGCCGAGGATGGGCCGCAGCGAGCACATCATGATGGGGGCCTGCACCCGGACATTGTTCTCCGCATGGGCCAAGGCGCCGGGAGCCGATGGCGAAATCTCCTACGACGACTTTGGCGAGGTGACCGTTTCCGCGACGGCGATCTCTTGCTTTCCAACGCTGAAATTCCCGAAAGATGGAAATGATCTGGAAGCTTTCAAAGACTTTGTGGCGCAGTTTGCGTTGACTCACCCGATTGTCGATGACATGGGCAAGGGCAAGGTCTTCGGCGAGAACGGAATCATCTTTGTCTACCTGCATGGCACGGTAGCTTTCCAGATCCCGAATGACGAGCTGTCACGCCGCCTGTCACTGGCCATGGCGATCACGGAACGACGAGGCTATCTACTGACCTGGTTTTTCGCGGCGCCCCACGACAGCGAATTGATCGGACTGACCAATGAGCGTGCCATCTTCGACACTGCACCTTCCGTCAACGTGGCCAGCGCCGCCCAGCCGGCGGCCAGTGGTAAGAACAATTCTGCGAGCGACTCCGCCAGCTTCAACGCGACCGAGACCTTGCAAACCGCGGCTCCGGCGAATGCTCCTTCTGCCTCATCGACTGCCGCTGCTTCGGATTCCCCAGCTGCCACTTCCGCCACGTCGAGCCCCAACACCACACCGGCGTCCGGCGACCAGAACCAGAGTTCCGACAACTCCGGGAGCAATCCTCCCTCGCTGCTGCGGCCGGGCGAGACGATGCAGACCCAGCAAGGCAAAGGCGTAGTCATCAAGCCGAAATAAATCCTCGGTTCACCACAGAGACGCGAGGCACCGGGCAAATCAGGCCTTTACGAAATTGTCATCACGAGGAGGCCTTCAGGCCGACGAGGGATCTGCTGTCTGCCTGCGCCGAGATAAAGCAGATTCCTCGCTTACGCTCGTGATGACAATTTCAGAAGAAGAGACCTCAATACCGGGGAGTGCGCCTGCTAGGGACTTGGCCGTTTCCCTTGCGTCTGTGTCTCCGTGGTGAACCTGCCGTTAATTTGCACTGCTCCTTGTGCAGCTCACAATTCCTTCATCTCTCCTCTTATGCGCGCCGCGATTCCCTGATAAAATCAATAAAATCCACTCCCCGGAGATGCAATGCAGGCAATCCTTGCGCTGGAAGATGGACGAATCTTCCGCGGCAAAGGCTACGGAGCAAAAGGTGAATGTTACGGGGAAGTTGTTTTTAATACCTCCATCACGGGTTACCAGGAAATCTTCACCGACCCTTCGTACGCTGGCCAGATCGTAGTCCTCACCAATCCTGAAATCGGCAATTACGGCACCAACTCCGACGATAACGAAGCTACGCGCCCTTATATCGAAGGGCTGATTGTGCGCGAGTTCTCGCGCGTCAGCTCGAACTGGCGCTCGCAGGAAGTTGCCGAGGAGTATCTGGAGCGCTACAAGATTCCCGTGCTCGGCGAGATCGACACGCGCGCCCTGGTTCGCCATCTGCGCGACAACGGCGTCATGCGCGGCGTCATCTCGACGCTTGAGACCGACACCGACAAGCTAGTGGCTAAGGCGCTCTCCATTCCGAAGATGGATGGCACCGATCTGGCGAAGGAAGTTACCACCCGCAGCGTCTATCAGTGGGACGAAGGCGTCCGCTCGCACGAGCCGACGGAAGTGGTCGGCGTGAAGGATGCGCCGCCCAAGCACCACGTGGTCGCCTACGACTACGGCATCAAGCACAGCATTCTGCGCCGCCTGGTCGGTGAGTGCTGCAATGTGACCGTGGTTCCGGCCACGACCACCGCAGAAGACGTGCTTGCGCTGAAGCCCGACGGAGTGTTCTTGTCGAACGGCCCCGGCGATCCCGAGCCGGTCACCTACGCGCAGGAGAACATACGGCGCATGATGGGGAAGGTTCCGATCTTCGGAATCTGTCTGGGACATCAGCTGATTGGGCTGGCGCTGGGCGGCAAGACGTTCAAGCTGAAGTTCGGCCATCACGGCGGCAACCATCCGGTGAAGCAGCTGAAGACCGGCAGGATCGAAATCACCGCGCACAATCACAACTTCGCCGTTGACCCCGATTCGCTGAAGCAGAGCGACGTTGATCTGACGCACATCGACCTGAACGACAATACGCTCGAGGGTCTGCGCCATCGTTCGCTGCCGCTGTTCAGCGTGCAGTATCACCCGGAAGCTTCGCCCGGCCCGCACGACTCGCACTATCTGTTCAAGGATTTTGTGAAGATGATGGAGGAGTGGAAGGGAAAGTGAAGCGTGGGCAGCCATTGGCCAACGTGGATGGGAAGAAATGACTGAACCCTTGAAATTGTCATCACGAGCGAAGCGAGGGATCTGCTGTTGAAGGGGCGCGCCTTTAGGCGCGCCGTAAGGACCAACAAGAAGGCAGGGCTTTAGCCCCTGAGGAGATTCGCAGTGAGACCGACTCGGCAGTCGACAAGATCGGGAGAGACCTATTTTGTTACCTCCCAAACTTGGCAAAGGCGAGCTCTCTTTCGAAATGAGACTTGGGCCGAGCTGTTCCTCGAAACTCTACAGTCCTATCGAGGTCGGGCCTATGTCCTCCACGAGTACGTGTTAATGCCGGAACACTTTCATGCCCTAATTACTCCGTCGGTCACGCTAGAACGCGCAGTGCAACTCATCAAGGGTGGTTTCTCTTTTCGAGTGAAGAAGGAATTGCAGTCATCGATGGAGATTTGGCAGACGGGATTCTCTGATCATCGGATTCGCGATGCTGAGGATTATCGGATTCATGTCGATTACATTTACCGCAATCCAGTGGGTCGAGAACTGGCCGAGTGCGCTGCTGAATACCGCTATTGCTCGGCGTTTCCGGGAAGCCAGAAAGACGAGGTCCCTCGGTGGCTAAAGCCGCGCTTCCAAGGAATCTGTTCCGGCGTGGCTGAAGCCACGCCCCTTCAGCGACAGCGTACGAAAGGCGCGCCCCATAATTCCATGGCGCTGAAAGACTAAAGTAAATGCCACGCCGCAACGACATCGCGAAAGTACTCATCATCGGCTCGGGGCCGATCGTCATTGGCCAGTCGGCGGAGTTCGACTATTCGGGAGCGCAGGCCTGCAAGGCGCTGAAGTCCGAAGGCTACGAAGTCGTGCTCGCCAATTCCAATCCGGCCACCATCATGACCGATCCGGAGATGGCCGACCGCACCTACATTGAGCCGCTGACGCTCCTCTATCTGGAAGAAATCATCCGCGTCGAGTCCGAGATGCTGAAGGAAACCGGCAATCCTGGAGTCTTCGCATTGCTTCCGACGGTCGGTGGACAGACTGCGCTGAACCTTGCGGTAGAGCTTGCCGACGGAGGCGTACTCGAGAAGTACAACGTGCAACTCATCGGCGCGCAGTTGGGCGCGATCAAGAAGGCGGAAGACCGGCTGCTGTTCAAAGATGCGATGACCGCCATCGGACTCGATGTGCCGAAGTCGTCGCTGGTGAACAATCTGAAAGACGGCCTGGATTTCAGCAGCAAGATCGGATTCCCGGTCATCCTGCGGCCGTCGTTCACGCTCGGCGGAACCGGCGGAGGCATCGCTTATAACCGCGAAGAGCTGCTGGAACTGCTGGCGCGCGGTCTCGATCTCTCTCCCGTTCACGAAGTGCTGCTGGAAGAATCGGTGCTCGGCTGGAAAGAGTACGAGCTGGAGTTGATGCGCGATCTGGCGGACAACGTCATCGTCATCTGCTCCATCGAGAACTTCGATCCGATGGGCACGCATACTGGCGATTCCATCACGGTGGCTCCAGCGCAGACGCTTACCGATCGCGAGTATCAGACGATGCGCGATGCCGCCATCGCTGTCATCCGCGAGATCGGCGTCGAGACTGGTGGATCGAATATCCAGTTCGCCGTCGATCCCCACAACGGGCGCATGGTCGTCATCGAGATGAACCCTCGCGTCTCGCGCTCGTCGGCGCTGGCATCGAAGGCCACAGGCTTCCCGATCGCGAAGATCGCCGCCAAGCTGGCGGTCGGCTATACGCTCGACGAGATCACCAACGACATTACGCGCAAGACGCCAGCCTGTTTTGAGCCGACGCTCGATTACGTCGTCGTCAAGATTCCCAAGTGGCAGTTCGAGAAGTTCCCGGGCGCAGACGAATCGCTCGGTCCGCAGATGAAGTCGGTCGGCGAGGTGATGGCCATCGGCCGCACCTTCAAGCAGGCGCTGCTGAAGGCTGTGCGTTCGCTGGATACCGGCAGAAAAGCGACCGCCGAAGACATTGAGCCTCGCATTCTCACCAAGCGGCTGGTTACGCCACATCCCGAGCGGCTGCAGTACATCCGCTACGCGCTAAGCCAGGGCATGAGCGTGCGCGAGCTATCGCAGATGACCAACATCGATCCCTGGTTCCTGCATCAGCTTAAGGAAATTGCCGATGTACAAGCGAAGCTGGGCTCCGAGCCGATTGATGCGGCACGGCTGATCGAGATCAAGCGCATGGGTTTCTCGGATGCGCGCCTGGGCGAAGCTCTGGAGATGAAGAGCGGACGCTCGGCCAGCGAGCAGGTGTATCAGCTGCGCAAGGAGCACGGCATTCGCCCGGTGTTCAAGCGGGTTGACACTTGTGCCGCGGAGTTTGAAAGCTACACGCCGTATCTGTATTCGACCTACGAAGAGGAAGACGAAGCGCCACCGACCGATCGCAAGAAGGTCATCATTCTAGGCAGTGGACCGAATCGCATTGGGCAGGGCATTGAGTTCGATTACTGCTGTTGCCACGCGGCGTTCGCTCTGCGCGACGACGGTTACGAGACGATCATGATTAACTGCAATCCTGAGACCGTCTCGACCGACTACGACACCAGTGATCGCCTCTACTTCGAGCCCCTCACCTACGAAGACGTGATGGCGGTTTACGACCACGAAGCTTCAGGCGGCGCTGAGGTCGGCCTCATCGTCCAGTTCGGCGGCCAGACCCCGTTAAACCTCGCGCTGCCTCTCAAAGCCGCGGGTGTACCGATTATTGGAACGTCTCCCGAGAGTATTGACCTGGCGGAAGATCGCCGCCGTTTCGGCAAGCTGCTGGAAGAGCTGTCAATCCCGCAACCGCGGGGAGCCATCGCCACCAGCGTGGAAGAAGCACTGGTCCACGCTAATCGCATTTCGTATCCGGTGCTGGTGCGGCCCTCGTATGTGCTCGGGGGACGCGCCATGGTCCTGGCCTACGATGACGACTCGCTGACGCAGTACATGAAGGAAGCGGTCGAATATTCGCAGGAGCGGCCGGTGCTGATCGACCACTTCCTGGAGTCGGCAACCGAGATCGACGTGGACGCCATTTCCGACGGCGAGGATGTTGTCATCGGCGGCATCATGCAGCACATCGAAGAAGCCGGAATCCATTCCGGCGATTCGTCCTGCGTGCTGCCCGCGGTCGACATACCGAAGCACCTGCTGAACACCATCCGCGAATACACGTTCCAGCTGGCGCGCGCGTTGAAGGTTGTCGGCCTGATGAACATTCAGTACGCGATTCAGCGCAACCGCGTTTACGTCCTCGAAGTGAACCCGCGCGCGTCGCGTACCGTGCCGTATGTTTCGAAGGCGACCGGCATACCGCTGGCGAAGATTGCCGCGCGCCTGATGACTGGGCGCAAGCTGCGAGAGTTTCTGCCGGACAACATCAAGCACAAGTCCGACCTCGACACCGGCAACTTCTATTTTGTGAAGTCGCCTGTGTTCCCCTGGGGCAAGTTCCCCGGTGTCGACACCGTGTTGGGACCGGAAATGAAGTCGACCGGCGAAGTTATGGGCGTGGCGGACAACTTCGGAGAAGCTTTTGCCAAGGCGCAATCTGCTGCCGGGCAGGTCTTGCCGACATCGGGAACGATCTTCATGAGCGGCAACGAACGCGACAAGCCTTTCATGCCGGAACTGGCAAAGCGCTTCGTCGAGCTGGGCTTCAGCATCGTGGCGACGCACGGTACGGCGCGCGTCCTTGAGCATGCCGGGCTGCGCGTCGAACGCGTTTACAAAGTGAAGGAAGGCCGGCCAAACGTGGTTGACCTCATCAAGGGCGAACGCATCCAGCTGATTATCAACACCCCGCACGGCGCGGAGCCGTGGTTCGACGAGAAGGCAATTCGCCGTGCCGCAGTGATGGCACGCATTCCGACCATTACCACGCTGTCGGCTGCCAAGGCTGCCTGTGATGGCATCGCGGCCCTGCAACGCGGCGAGGCGAAGGTGTATGCGCTGCAGCATCTGCACGCGGAGCGGATCAAGCAGCAGCTAGCAACTAGCAGCTAGCGACAGGGCTAGCAGTTAGCAATTCGCAATTTGTACTTGGTCAAAGCGATCAACGCTTGGTGCTGACCAGTTACATGGGTTAATCGTCACCTCTGAAGATTGTCATCATAAGCGCAGCTGAGAGATCTGCTGTCCGTGCGCAGTGGAGAGTCTTTTCGAGGCGACGGAAAGCAGATCCCTCGTCGGGCTGAAGTCCTCCTCGTGATGACAATGGTCGGAGCGATAAAATAGAACTGGCGACTGGCCACTGATCACTGGCGACTGACTATGCTTCTTCACGGTATCTTTCCTCCCATCACTACGCCCTTCTACCAGGACGGCAAGATCTACTTCCGCAAGCTGGAACAGAACGTCGAGCAGTACTCGCGCGCACCGATTGCCGGTATCGTGGTGCAGGGCTCGACCGGCGAAGCCATTCTGCTCGGCGACGACGAGAAGCGCGAGGTCTTCAAGTCCGCGCGCGAGGCCGCCGCTGACGACAAGGTCCTGATTGCCAGCACGGGCGTTGAGTCGGCCATCGAGACGCTGCGCCTGACCGAGTATGCGGCCGACCTGGGCTATGACGTTGCCATGGTGCGCACGCCGCACTACTACAAAGGCCAGATGGCGCAACCGGAGAACATGCTGGCGTTCTATCGCTTCGTCTGCGATCGCTCGCCGCTGCCGGTCATCATCTACAACTTCCCGCAGGCGACCAGCTATGACATTCCCGCTGAACTGGTCATCGAACTTGCTGGGCATCCCGAACCTCATCGGCATCAAAGAGTCGTCGGGCTCGATCGAGAAAGTGCAGAAGATGGTTGAGGGCACGCGCCACATCAAGCGCACCGCGACTGTGAACGAAACGTTCGCCGCCGTTACCGGCCGGATGTTGAAGACCGCTGCTGCTGCCGCCGCTTCCGCGAATGCCGAAGGCGGAGCGATGGTCAGCGTCGGGGCGCTCGCAGGAACGGCTGCTCCGAAGCCTTCTTCGTCAGCGGTGACCGTGGTCGGTGGATTGAAGACGCGGCAGAAAGAAGTTGGCTTCCAGGTGCTCGTGGGCGCGGCGCAAAAGCTGCAACCCTCGCTGGATGCCGGAGCCGTGGGCGCAATCCTCGCATTTGCGGACTGCGCTCCCACAGCCTGCTACGAAATCTATGCCGCGTGGAAAGACGGCGATGCCGCGCTCGCGCAGGAGAAGCAACAACGCATCGCCAAGGCGGCTGAGCGGATTGTCGGGGCGTTAAGCGTTGCGGGCGTGAAGTATGCGATGGACTTCAACGGCTATTTCGGCGGGACGGTGCGCTTGCCGTTGCTGCCGCTGACCGCCGATAAGAAGAGTGAGATCGAGCAGTTGCTGGAGAATATTAGGAACTAGTTGTCAGTTGTCAGTGGAGTTGTCAGTTGTCAGTTGTCAGTTGTCAGTTGTCAGTTGTCAGTTGTCAGTTGTCAGTTCCGGCAACACCAGTTGGATGCCGATGTTGCACCGACAACTGCAAACCGACAACCGACAACTGTTCTTACGCCACGCGTTTCTTCTTGTTGTTTTTCTTGCCGCCCGCGTGCGCGGATCCGGCAACGCTCTTGCCGCGCTCCGGGCTTTCCATCAGTGTCTTGTCGCCGCTCACCAGATTGCCTACGCCTTCGCGGTTCCGCTCGCCGCCCAACTTTGGCTTCTGCGGCTCGGTTCTACCGCCGCCTACAACCGGAGTGGCCGGCACGTCCAATTCTCGGCGCGTCAACTTGCTTGCCTGGCTTGAACTGCTGTCTGCGCGTCCAGCGGTATTCGTTCGGCCGGCATCGGCCTTTACCTTCGACGTGTTGCCGCGCTGCTGGCGCGACTGCTCGTCCCGGTGCATGTCCAGCGGATGCGTGCCCGGATCCTCGCCCTCGGTCTCGCCGCTGCGCGGATCGGTGATGAACAGCAGGTCGGAGAGATCGCTGGCGTGTTCTTCCTCGTCCTTCAGGATGCCTTCGATCATGACGCGCGTCGTCGGATCGTGATCGCCAAAGTGCCGGATCATCTTCTGGTAGACCTCGATGACGATGCGCTCGGCGATCAGGTCTTCCTTGATCATGTCCGAGAGCGACTTGCCTTCGGCGTATTGCGATGCCGAGCGCTGCAGCAGCGACGCCGGGTTGAAGTCAGGCTTGCCGCCGAGTTGCTGGATGCGTTCCGCGATCTTGTCGGCATGTTCACGCTCGGCATCGGCGTGCTCCTTGAACTCGTCACGCACGGCCATGGCATGAACGCCGGTCGCCATGAAGTAGTGGTGCATGTAGCGCAGCACGCAGACAATCTCGGTAGCGAGCGCCTCATTCAAAATGGAGATGGTCTGCTCAACGTCGCCTTCATAGGTGTCGGTTACCGCGCCTTCTTCAATTTTCTGGGCGGCACGCTTACGAATTTCTTCCACATCCGCAACGAAACTTGGCATGAGAACGTTCCTCGCAGGAAACTCCCGCAGGTCCGGTCGGGGCAGACACACGTATCTACGAAGCCGGAGACGGGGCTCCTATTAGGATTCGCTGCCGAGGTAAGTAGATGCCTGGGGACGGAAGTAAGCGGCAACCGTGAATTGACGCTAGCCGGCCGTAATTCGCATTTCGCCGGACTCTGACAAATCCAGCTTTACGACAGCAAGATTTTCAACGATCGCGTCCGCTTCGGCCAGAGCCGCGGCCGGAAACGTGGTGGTAAGGGCGACGACGCTCATGCCTGCGGATTTGGCGGCGCGTACGCCGGCTGGCGAATCTTCAAAGACCATGCAATTCTGCGGCTGGTATCCCACCAGTCTCGCGCCGGCGAGGTAGGGCTCGGGATCGGGCTTGCCCTTGGTAATGTCGTCGGCTGCGATCATTCTTGCTGGAACCGGCAGGCCGGCAGCCTTCAGCCGCGCTGTCGCCAGTCGCCGCGACCCGGAGGTCACGATGGCGTAGTGCTCCGCCGGAATCGTAGTCAGCATTTCTTTCGCTCCCGGAACCGGCTTCAGGCCATCGACGTCGTTGACCTCGCGGTCTTCGATGATTGCGGTCTCGTGCTGAGCGTCCAGGCGCGGAGCAACCAGGCGGATGGTCTCGATGGTCGGGCGGCCGTGAGCAAACCGAACCATGTACTCGGGATCGAGCCCCTGCTCTTGTGCCCACTTCTTCCAGATTCGGCCGGCGACGGCGGTCGAATCAACCAGCACTCCATCCAGATCGAACAATATGGCCTGACAGACGAACGTGGGCATACTTCGAGTGTCGCAGAGCGATGCGCGGTCCGCAATGCCGCGCCGTTCCGATCCCGGCTGAAGCGCGAGGATTCCGCCGCCGTCGCCAACAAATCTGCCAAACAATCGCGGCACATCGAATATAGTGAAAGCGATGCCGTCCCTCGCACTCTCCGAACTCATTGGCTCGTCGGTCGTCGACAACACCGGCGCGCACTCGGGAAAAGTGTGGGAAGTGGCGATCGCGCCGCAGGAGAGTTCCAGCCAGGTCGCTGGCTTCGTGATCAAGACGCGTCACGGCAACCGTCTGGTTCCCGCCAAGTCCATCAGCCTGGTCGACAGCCGGCTACACGTCTCGACTCCCGCATCGGAATGGAGCCCGTACGGCGGCGGCGAAGGCCTGCTCTTGCTGGAACGCGACCTGCTCGATCAGCAGATCATCGACGTTCACGGGCGCAAGGTCGTGCGAGTCAACGACGTCGACATCCACGAGGACAGCGGCAATGGCTATCTGGTGTTCAAAGTCGGCGCGGTCGATGTGGGTGCGCGTGGCGCCATGCGTCGACTGCTCAAGGGTGTTGTTCCTGGGGCGGTGCTCAGTCCCTTGCTGGAAAAAATTCCGCCGCGGATGATTCCGTGGGAATTTGTCGACCTCATCGAGATCGATCCGGCACGCCGCGTCAAGCTGAAGATCTCGCTCGATCGGCTTTCCAAGCTGCATCCGGCCGACATCGCCGACATCGTCGAAGACCTCGCGCCAGCCGAGCGCGAAGCCGTTTTCGAGACGCTGAATGACGAGGTCGCCGCCGAGACACTGGAAGAGATCGATCCCAAGATGCAGGTTTCGATTCTCAGTTCGCTCGATTCGGACCGAGCTGCCGACATCGTGGAAGAAATGGATCCGGATGCCGCCGCCGATCTACTGGGCGACATGCATCCCGACGACTCGCAGGAGATCCTCACCGAAATGGAACCTGCGGAACGCGCCGAAGTCACCGAGCTGATGAACTTCGAGGAGGACACGGCGGCCGGGCGCATGACCACGGAGTACATGGCTCTGGGTCCGGGAGCGAAGGTGGAAGATGCCGTCGAGATGCTGAGGAATTTCGAGGGTGGTCTCGAGAGCATCAGCACCATCTACATCATCGGCGAGAACGAGAAGTTGCTGGGCGCGGTGCCGCTGGCCAAAGTCGTGCTGGCGCCGGCGGGCACGCCGTTGATGATGCTCAGCACCGGGCACATGACGACGATCCATCCTGGAGCCGACGAGAAGGAAGTGGCTGAGCTGTTCGACAAATACAATCTGCTGACGTTGCCCGTCATCGATGACGAGGGCATTCTGACCGGCGTGATTACGGCCGATGACGTCATCAGCATGCTGCGCGCGAAACTCTAAGGCGTCCGGCGGAATTGAAGGGTGCACCAAGACGAGCAGTTCTAACTGCCGCCACTGGTAAGTACGAGCAATCCAATCACGAGCACCCGTAACTGCGCACTCCGCAAGAAAGCCATCTTCAGACAAATCACGCCGTAGCCGTCTCAGCCTACGTCTTGCGGCAATTCCGCCGTTACCAGATAGCTGAACTCGCCGATGTTGTAGCAGGCCACGCGGTGGCAGCCATTCGTCTGAAGGAGATTCATGATGGTCTCGGCCGCGATGCGGTGATCTTGTGGCGGCCCGGGCGGCGATTGCTTGTCGCGACGCCAATCCAGGATGGCAATCTTTCCTCCAGGAACCGCTACACGCGCGGCTTCCCGGAGGGCTGCATCCTGGTCGTCCTCTTCGAGTTCGTGCCAGATGTTGGCATAGAACACCAGGTCGACGATGCGGTCTTCCAAAGGAAGCTTCGAGGCTGCTCCACGGCGCGGCGAGATGTTCACGGGCGCGTCGGGCTCATCGAGTTTCTGCTGGAGCAGTTGCAGCATCTCCGGTTGCAGATCGATAGCCAGCACGTGTCCCGCATCGCCCACCGCTCTGGCCATCGGAATAGCAAAATATCCGGTGCCTGCACCGATGTCAGCTATGTGCGCGCCCTTGGCGAGATGCAACCGGGACAGGACTTCCGTGGTTGGCATCCACTTCAGTCTTTCCGGATCCTCCAGTTTATGGGCGTGCGTATGGTTGAAGACTCGATCACTCATTTGTTGTTAGGCGGAGGGTTGATTGTCGCTTGCGGAGGCTCACATTCCTGGACATCGCTCCGTCGAGACCCGACGGAAAATCGATTTGTGCGTCAGGTGGCCACGCCAAGTTTAGGCAGAAGCCACCGGGTGAGGACCAGGTAGCCGATCAGGAAAGCGGCAATGATCAATACGTCTCTCATACAGCCTTTCAGTCAGTCGGGCGATCGTCGGGCGACGCTGCCGGACTGTTCCTAATTAAATTCTACGCTCGATTGGCCGCGAATCCGAATCACGCAACTCCCGTCAGTTACAAGCTGATCCAGCCGGCGCGGATGGCCATCAGGCTTAACACGGCGACCACAATCCACAAGAGAACACCTTGGATCAACGGGCGCGGGCCGACTTTGCGCAAAGCAGCGGGCGACAGGCTGGCGCCGATGAGGAACAGCGTGACGATGAGCATCAGTTTGCCGGCATTGCTCAGCCAGTGATAGGCGCGGGCTCCGGGAAAGAAGTATGTGTCGGCCACCGCTGCCAGGCAGAAGAACAGGATGAACCATGGCCACTGAATGCGGCTCTTGCTGCCTTTGACGGCGGCGGTGCCGATCGACATGGGAACGATCCAGAGCGCACGCGCCAGCTTCACGGTGGTACCGACGGCGAGCGCGACGGCGCCGTACTTGGCCGAGGCGCCCACGACGGAGCTGGTGTCGTGAATCGCCAGCGCCGCCCACAATCCAAATTGCGTCTGCGACAGCTTGAACCACAGCCCGATCGCAGGGAAGGTCAGCAAGGCGACGGAATTCAGCACGAAGACCGTCCCTAGCGAGACCGACATTTCGTCTTCCGTCGCGCCGGTAATTGGTCCCACGGCCGCGATGGCGCTGCCGCCGCAAATCGCAGTTCCAGTTGAGATCAGGAACGCCGGCCTTGTGCGAACTGATAACAGCCAGCCCAACAGCGTGCCCAGGCTCATCGCAAACGAGATGCTGATGAAGGTGTAGAGAAAGCCGCTCTTACCTGCCTTGATGACTTCCTGCAGGTTCATGCCGAAGCCAAGGCCGACGACAGCGGCCTGCAGCAGCAACTTGGAAGCCCGCCGGGACGGCGCGGGATAAGGATGCGTGGCGATCGCTCCAAAGAGGAGTCCGGCGAGCAAAGCCAGTGGCGGAGAAGCCCAAGGCGTCAGGCAAAAAATAATTCCGCAAAAGAAAAGAATTCGTGAATTATTTGTACTCATTCGAAGGGAACTTCAGGATAACTCACGCGCAGGCAAAGATGCCTGAGCCCTTCAGCGGAACAATAAAATGGGCCCGATGCCAAGGAGCGGTGACGATTCCTTGGCTCCGAGCCCATTCGATCCTGAAATGGATCGGAGGTGATATTTCAATGCTACGCCAGCATGTGGAAAAGTCAAGCATAAATCGCGATAAGCTGCTGATTTTTCAGCAGGTTGCGTACTTTATGGGAAGGGCTTCAAGTGCCTGAAAATAGGAGGGATCGGATATAGGGACACGAGATCTAAGCCGGTTCCCTCGGCCCTGATATGCTTCGTGCTGAGAAGCTCAGTCGGAGGAAGAATGTCGCGATCTGCCTGGTATCCGGTGCTGCTGCTCGCCGTGTTGCTGTTGGCGGCTTCGGGACCGGCCGCCGCCCAAGGTTCCGGCACGGACTCGCCGGCCGCAACCGCGGCTCCTACATCTTCGGGCTCGCTGCTCCAGTACTCTCTCCCGCCTGACAAACTCGAAAAAGCCTACGCGCTGTATTTGGTCAACGGCGTTCTCTACTTCGTTGCCGGACTGTGGAGTGTCGTGGTCCTGCTCCTGATGCTGCGCACGCGATTCGGCGTTCGGTTGCGAACCTGGGCGGAACGCGTCTCACGCTTTCGCTTCGTGCAGGCTGCCGTCGTGATGTGCCTCTTCGTGTTGGCGATGGAGATCGCACAACTGCCATTCGACCTCTATGGCGAGCACATCAGCCTGAAGTACGGGCGGTCCGTGCAGACGTGGGCATCATGGTTCGGCGACTGGGGTAAAGGCCTGCTGCTGGCTTTCATCTTTGCCAGCATTTTGGGCTGGATCCTTTACTTCGCGCTGCGCCGCAGCCCGCGCCGCTGGTGGTTTTATTTCTGGCTGGCGCTCATCCCAATCGTCATTTTCGTCATGTTCATCGCGCCGGTGTGGATCGAGCCGATGTTCAACAAGTACGAGCCGCTTACGGATCACCATCCCGATCTGGTGGCGCAGATTGAGCGCGTCGTGCACCGCGCCGGCATGGACATTCCGCCGGAGCGCATGTACGAGATGAAGGCAAGCGAGAAGACAACCACGCTCAACGCCTACGTTACAGGCTTTGGCGCGACCAAGCGCGTCGTCGTGTGGGACACGACCATGGACCACATGACGACTCCGCAGACGCTGTTCGTCTTCGGGCATGAGATGGGGCACTACGTTCTCGGACATATTCCACAGGAAATTGGCATCAATCTCCTACTGCTTCTGCTGCTGTTTTATGTGGGATACCGGCTGGCGAACTGGCTGGTGACGAAGTACGGCGAGCGCTGGGGAATTCGCGGGCTGGAGGATTGGGCGTCGCTGCCTCTTCTGGTCCTGCTGCTGGCGGTTCTGACATTTCTGGCAACCCCGGTCGTCAGCGCGGTCTCGCGTCACTATGAACATCAGGCCGACCAGTATGGACTGGAGGTGATTCACGGCTTGGTGCCGGACGAGCCGCGCACGGCGGCGCTGGCATTTCAGCAGTTAGGAGAAGTCTCATTGGACTATCCCTACGTGAACAAGTTTTGGGAGTTTTGGGCATGGGACCACCCCACAATTCGTGACCGCATGATTTATGTGCAGACCTACAATCCGTGGGGCGAAGGGCATGAGCCGGAGTTCGTAAAGAACGCGCCATAACGCGCCAATTGCGGGCCGGCGTGCTGTCGCAAAAGCGGGGCCCGCTTCGTTGACACCGCTGCGCAGGCTCTGTTAATTTCAATAGTTCCAGTGAATTCTTGGCGCCCTCTGTGCACCTTCGCCGGTAGGCATTCAACGACATTAGATGGATACCACTCTTCAACAAGCAGGCCAATTACTGCTCGACGCCATCCCAACGGTGGTGCTGCTGCTGGTGCTGTACGCGATCTACCAGAACCTGGTGCGCAAGCCGCTGCAAAAAGTACTTCGGGAGCGAAGCGACCGTACCGAGGGAGCGGTCCAGAAGGCCCGTGCCGCCGTGGCTGCCGCCGATGCGCGAACCCAGGAGTACGAGCAGAAGCTGCGGGACGCGCGGCTGACGATTTATAAGGCGCAGGAGGCGCGCCGGCAACAGGCGCAGCAGCTGCGGGCGCAGGCTTTGGCTGAGGCTCGCACCCGGGCGCAGGAGCAAATTCGCCAGGCCCGGCAGGGAATTGAGCAGGACATGGCTGCCGCACGGACAGGCCTGCAAGGCGAAGTGGAGCAACTGGCCAACGACATTATCCGGACCATTCTGAAGCCCGCCGGCTCGGCGCCCATGACTGGCGGTGCGCAATGAAACGGAAGATCCTGGCTCGTCTGACCGTCGTCGCGTTTCTTGCCTTCCTGTTCGTCGGCACTTTGGCGGCGCAGAGTTCTGAAAGCGGTGCGGCTTCTTCCAGCGCGGAGCCGGCGAAGGCCGCAACCAATCCCAGCGCGGGTGATGCTAACGCCGGCATCGGCGACATTCTGGCGGCTACTAGCGAAAAGGCCGCTCAGGCTGCGGAAAAATTCGGACACGCTGTCGGCATCGGTCCCAAGACCTCGTACACGATTTCGGTCGCGTTCAACTTCCTTATCCTTTTCGCCGTCTTTTACCTGCTGATGAAAAAGCTGCCGCAGGTGTTTCGCGAACGCACCGTCGCTATCCAGAAGGGGATTAAAGACGCGGAGGCGGCCAGTGCCGAAGCATCCCGCCGCTTGAGCGACATTGAAGCGCGATTGAGCAAGCTCGACGTCGAAGTGGAGCAGATACGCACGCTGGCCGAGCGCGAGGCAGCGGCTGAAGAAGCACGTATTCGGCAGTCCGCCGAGGAAGACAAGCAGAAAGTCGTACAAGCCGCCGAAACCGAGATTGAATCGATTGCCCGCAACGCGCGGCGCGAGTTGAAGGGCTTTGCTGCATCGCTCGCCGTCGATATGGCGGCGCAAAAGTTACGTGTGGACGAGTCCACCGACCATGCGCTGGTGCGCGAGTTCGCCGAGCACCTGGGAAAGGATGGCAAATAAGCTATGGCCGCAGTAGCCAGCCGTTACGCCCGCGCTTTGGTCGATGCCATTCTGGCGCAGAAAATTGATGCGGACATCGCCCGCCTGCAGCTGCGTTCGATCGGACAGGCCGTGCATGACAGCGATGATTTGCGCCGAGTCTGGGAATCGCCGGCGGTTCCACCCGCGCAGAAGCGCGCGGTGCTGGATGCCATCGTCAAGCAGATCAACGTAGCGAAGCCCATTCGTAACTTCATCGCAATCCTGATTGACAATCGGCGCATCGCGATGCTGGACGATATTACGCGGCAGTTTGAGAACGAACTGGACTCGCAGCTGGGATTCGTGGAAGTGACGATCTCGAGTGCGCGGACGCTGACGCCGGGAGAGAAGCGCGATCTGGAGAATCGGGTGGCACGCATGACCGGCAAGCAGGTTCGGGCACGCTATTCCTCGAATCCGGAACTGCTGGGCGGCGTCTCGGTGCGGGTGGACAGCACGATTTACGACGGCTCGGTGCGCGGGCAGTTGGAGAAGATGAGGCAAGAACTAAGCCAGGCATAAGCTCGACAGACTTCTGGAGCGGTAGAGGTCCTTCGACTCCGCAGCGCAAGAGGCGCGCTGCTCCGCTCAGGATGACACTTTCATGGATTACGGCGCGGTTGAAGCCGCGCTCTTGAAAGCCCGAAGGGGCGAAACAGATTTTAGCCTGGGGCGGAAGAAGAGATTTAGCCCGAAGAGGCGAAACAAATTTAGCCCAGGGCGGATGCCCAGGGTGCGAATCAAGGTTTGAGGCCGAGTCCCGTTGGGACGGCAGAATGGCGCCGGCTAAAGCCGGCTGGTATCGATAACAAGGGTTGACGGCGCACCTGAAGGTGCGCCCCTTCAAGTCCTGACCGGAATAAAGGTTCTTCGGCTCCGGCGGCCAAAACCGGGCCACCTCCGCTCAGGATGACGCAGATTTGATTTATTGAACGGAATACTATGGCGCAGATCAAAGCAGACGAGATTACAAAGCTCATCCGCGAGCAGATCGACAACTACGAAACCAAGATCGCTGTCGACGAAGTCGGCTCGGTCATGTCCATCGGCGACGGAATCGCCCGCGTTTACGGCCTCGACAAATGCATGGCCGGCGAACTGCTTTCCTTCCCGCACAACGTCACCGGCATCGCCATGAACCTGGAAGAAGACCAGGTCGGCGTGGTGCTGATGGGCGAGTACACGGAAGTCGAAGAGGGCGACGAGGTCAAACGCACGGGCCGCATCATGAGCGTGCCTGTGGGCGATCAGCTTATCGGCCGCGTGGTCGACTCGCTCGGCAACCCGATCGACGACAAAGGTCCGCTCAACACCACCGAGTACATCGAACTGGAGCGTCTGGCCCCCGGCGTCATTCAGCGTCAGCCCGTGAAAGAGCCGATGGCTACCGGACTGAAAGCCATCGACTCGATGATCCCGATTGGCCGCGGCCAGCGCGAACTGATCATCGGCGACCGCCAGACCGGCAAGACCGCCGTCGCGCTCGACACCATCATCAACAGCAAGGGCCGCGACCTGATTTGCATCTACTGCGCTATCGGCCAGAAGCGCTCTTCGGTCGCACAGGTGGTAAAGACGCTGGAAGATTACGGCGCGATGGAATACACCATCGTCGTCTCGGCGTCGGCCTCCGATCCGGCTCCCATGCAGTACATCGCTCCCTACGCAGCATGCGCCATGGGCGAGTACTTCCGCGATAACAAGCGTCACGCGCTCTGCATCTACGACGATCTTTCCAAGCACGCGGTGGCCTATCGCGAAATCTCGCTGCTGCTCCGCCGTCCTCCGGGACGCGAAGCGTATCCCGGCGACGTGTTCTATCTTCACTCCCGTCTGCTGGAGCGCGCTGCGAAGTTGAGCGCCGATCTCGGCGGCGGTTCGCTGACCGCTCTGCCGATCATTGAAACGCAGGCCGGCGACGTCTCGGCGTACATTCCGACGAACGTCATCTCCATTACCGATGGTCAGATTTATCTGGAAACCGATCTGTTCAACTCCGGCGTACGTCCGGCTGTGAACGTCGGACTCTCGGTCAGCCGCGTCGGCGGCAGCGCGCAGATCAAAGCCATGCGGCAGGTTGCCGGAACGTTGCGACTCGATCTGGCGCAGTATCGTGAGCTGGCGGCATTCTCGCAGTTCGGCAGCGATCTGGACAAAGCCACGCAGCAGCAGCTGTCCCGCGGCCAGCGCCTGACGGAAATTCTGAAGCAGGGGCAGTATCAGCCGCTGCCGTTCTCCAAGCAGATCACGATCATCTACGCCGGCACGCAGGGTCTGCTCGATGACATGCCGGTGGATCAGTTGCGCGAGTTCGAAAAGGGTTTGTACCAGTACATAGACACAGCCGCTCCCAGCGTGTTCAAAGACATCGAAGAGAAGAAGACGCTCGACGACGATTTGAAGGCGGCGATGACCAAGGTCATCAAGGAATTCAAGGAGCGTTTCGTCAGCGATCATCAGGCTGTAGCCAAGGCGAGCGCGTAAAAGCGGTTGGACCACGTTTTGACAGGTTGCTCAGGAATTCGACGGCGAGAGATTTTGAAGGAGCCTTCCTGAGGCGCCGTTAGAGGCAGATGTTTTGAAGGGGCGCACCTTCAGGTGCGCCGTTAGAAGTCGTTTTCGTGATCAGGCGAGGCGGCCTTCAGGCCGATGAGCCGTCCGTTTCGAAGAACTATGCCGAACATACGCGATATCCGGACCCGCATCCGCAGCGTGAAGAGCACGCGGCAGATCACCAAGGCCATGAAGATGGTCGCGGCGGCTAAGCTGCGCCGCGCCCAGGAGCGGGCCATGGCTTCGCGCCCCTATGCCCGGATGCTGGTCAATGTTCTAGAGTCCGCCATGCTCCGCGCGGACGTGAACGATCCGAAGACCGGACAGCTTTGCAATCCTCTGCTGGCGGTGCGCCCGGAGAACAATATCCTGCTGGTCCTGGTCACGGGAGATCGCGGACTGGCGGGCGCTTTCAACTCCAACGTGCTGAAGGCAGCCACGAAGTTCCTCGATCACTTCAAGGACAAGAACATTGATGTGCTCGCCATTGGGCGCAAAGGCCGCGACTTCATGCGCCGGCGCTTTCCCATGGGCAAGGCCGGAGAGACGCGCAAAGGGAAGGTCCAGGTTATCGGCGAGCATCTGAACCTGCTGGCCAAAGTGGATTACGAGCAGGTTTCCGAGATTGCCGATCACATTGCGAAGGCCTACATCGACGAGCAGATTGATTCGGTGTACCTGATCTTCAACGAATTCAAGTCGGTGATCGCGCAGCGGCTGATCGCGCAGCGCATCCTGCCCGCGCAAGAGCTCGGACGTCGCGAGGTTGCGCTGGCGGAAGACTTCACGCTGGAAGAACGCGAGCGCATGGGAGAAGCGGCGCGCAGTGCGGGCATCAGCACGAAGGAGCATGAGCCTACGGAAATGGAAGCTGAGGCGGCGAAGTTTGCCACTGCGCCGGTCGATTACATCTGGGAGCAGTCGCCGGGCGAGATTTTTGCTGACCTGCTGCCGCGCTATGTTGCGTTCCAGATTTTCGAAGGCATGCTGGAGTCGGTGGCGGCCGAGAACGCCGCCCGCATGACGGCAATGGAGTCGGCAAGCAACAACGCCAATGACGTCATCGATTCCCTGACGCTGACTATGAACCGGGCCCGCCAGGCCACGATCACGAAGGAAATTATCGAGATCGTCAGCGGCGCAGCCGCGCTGTGAGAGCTGTGGGCCATGGGTTTTGGGCTGTGAGCTGAAACAAGAACGGTACAGACAGTTCGGTTAGAAACTTGGTTCGGATTTGGCTCAGAGCTCACGGCTCATAGCTCAGAGCCAAAGCGAATCGCGAAGAGCGGAATTCATATGGCAGAAAACATCGGACACGTTATTCAGATCGCAGGTCCCGCGGTGGACGTGCAATTTTCAGAGTCGGCGCTGCCGCCCATCTATTCGGCGCTGCGCGTTACCAGCGAAGGCTTCAACGTTCCCCACCCGCTGGACGTCATCCTGGAGGTCGAACAGCAGCTAGGCGAAGGCCGCGTGCGCTGCGTCGCCATGGAGCCCACTGAGGGCATGGTGCGCGGCATGAAGGCCATCGACCTCGGGGGACCGATCACGGTTCCCGTGGGCCGCGGAACGCTGGGCCGCGTGCTGAACGTCATCGGCAATCCGGTGGACAAGCTCGGGCCGGTGGAGTGCACCAAGCGCAACCCGATTCATCGTCAGGCTCCCGCGTTCGACGAGCAGTCCACGCAGATGGAAATGTTCGAGACTGGCGTAAAGGTCATCGACCTGATCCAGCCCTTCTTGAAGGGCGGCAAGATCGGTCTGTTCGGCGGCGCCGGCGTGGGCAAGACCGTCGTCATCATGGAACTCATCAACAACGTCGCGCTGAAGCACGGTGGATTCTCCGTGTTCGCCGGCGTGGGCGAGCGCACCCGCGAGGGCAACGATCTCTGGCTGGAAATGCAGGAGTCGGGCGTGGTCAACATCAAGGAGCCGTCGAAGTCGAAGGCTGCCCTGATCTACGGTCAGATGACCGAGCCGCCAGGAGCGCGTCTGCGCGTGGCGCTGACCGCGCTGACCGTCGCCGAGTACTTCCGCGACGAAGAAGGTTCCGACACGCTGCTGTTCATCGACAACATCTTTCGCTTCACGCAGGCGGGTTCGGAAGTATCCACGCTGCTGGGCCGCATGCCCTCGGCCGTGGGATACCAGCCCAACCTGGCCACCGAAATGGGCGAGTTGCAGGAGCGCATCACCTCGACGAAGAAGGGCTCGGTAACGTCGGTGCAGGCGATTTACGTGCCCGCCGACGATTTGACCGATCCGGCGCCGGCGACCACGTTCGCTCACTTGGACGCGACGACGGTGCTTTCGCGCCAGATCTCCGAGCTGGGTATTTATCCCGCCGTCGATCCGCTGGCTTCGACCTCGCGCATTCTCGATCCGCGCATCGTCGGCGAGCAGCACTACAACACGGCGCAGGCCGTGAAGCGCGTGCTGCAGAGCTACAAGGACCTGCAGGACATCATCGCGATTCTGGGTATCGACGAACTCAGCGAAGACCAGAAGCTCACGGTCTCGCGCGCCCGCAAGATTCAGAAGTTCCTCTCGCAGCCTTTCTTCGTGGCCGAGCAGTTTACCGGCCTGAAGGGCCGCTACGTGAAGATCGACGACACGGTGCGCAGCTTCCAGGAGATTGTCGACGGCAAGCACGACGACATCCCCGAACAGGCCTTCTACATGAAGGGCGACATCAACGAGGTGCTGGAAGAAGCCGAGAAGATGAAGGCGATCGCGTAAAGAGGGGCTAGGGGTTAGAGGCTAGCGGCTAGAAACTGTTAGCGATCGTATAAGTGGTTTTGAAAGGGCACGGCTTCAGCCGTGCCGACCGCGCAGCCAATGAGATACGGGGCTTTAGCCCCTGAGGCAACTGACAACTTTCTTATGCCTGAGACGCTGCACTTACAAATCATCACGCCGGACAAGCGAGTGGTTCGCGACGACGTGGACCAGGTTCAGATACCGGGAAAGAACGGCTATCTGGGCATTCTGCCCGGCCACGCGCCGCTCATTACGGAGTTGATGATCGGCGAGATCAGCTATACCAAGGGCGGCACGACGGTGTATCTGGCTCTGTCCTGGGGCTTCGCCGAGGTCCTGCCTGACAAGGTAACGATTCTGGCCGACACGGCCGAGCGCGCCGAGGACATCGACGTAGCGCGCGCGCAGGAAGCTAAGACGCGCGCGGAAGAGGCCTTGCGGAATCCGGCGCCGGACCTGGACTACGCAGCCATGAACCACGCATTACGCCGCGCCGAAGTGAGGTTGGAAGTGGCTGCGCGAGCCGGCCACACCGTCGCACATTAAGAGCGGCATCGGTTCGGCACGCCGACGAAACGATTCGGAACAATGCTTTTGAGCCACCAGGTCTGTGACCTCGGTGGCTCATTTTTTTTGGAATTCTATTCAGCCAGTTCATCCCGAGCGGACGCGCGTCGTATCAGGGCACGACCTTGATCGTGCCGGACGGTGACCGTCTCCGACAAGCCGGGGGCGGTGATTCCAAACGCGTTCGTGCTCTTGATACGAAGCGCACTTTCCCCGGCCCCCCAGCTATCGGAATTACGGACGCCGAGGGAAGGGCCACGGCTTCCGTGGGCTGCGGCGGTTATGTGGATGTCTTCGCTACAGCCGCGGGATGGGACTCGAACGCCAAGAAAGTATTAGTCGAGAACGAGAAACAGTTTGTTGCAATCTCGCTAGACGTCTTTCCGATGACCCAATACTAGCGTCATAGCTGTCGTAAGATCGCCGTTTGATAGGTCATCGGCCCCTTGGGTCGATCGGTTACGATAAGGCCTGATTACAACAGCGATCATGGAATCAATATGTTGACTGGCGTAAAGTGTCTTGGCGTGAACCGCCTTCTGAGAATTACGTCGCTGTTGCTCATGCTGAACGCCTTTTTGTTCTGCCAAACCACGAACCACGATTCAGCCTGCTCGACTCTGAGATATGCACGGCACAAAGTTTCGTGTCTGTGCGGAGCGGTGCAAGTGTGCTCAGGAGATATTTGCCTTAGCCCCACAAACTACGGCCTCGACGATGACATCACCGTGGAATTGCGGGATAGGACGGGCACGACAACCCTCGACTCGAAGAAAGCCGTCGTCGAGAAACGCGAGAGAGAGTGTACGACGCAGACAGGGGCAAGAGTCTCATGCCCGACCACCGAAAGGACATTCTGTTTTGATGGCAAGCCCGATGGAGACTATCGGCTCGCCTTTATCCTCTCCAAGAATGGCGTTGCTCAACCCGCAATCGAATTTCCTACGGACTACTCTCGTAGGCAGCACAAGTCTTGCGATTCCATCTACATGGTGGAACCCAGCTGTCCATAGCTGGCGAGAAATCGTTATTACCCATTGACGCCGGACAGGGGTTTTGAGTGTAATCGCCTGTGGCTGTTGAAAAACTCTTTCGCAGAGATTGCCCTTAAAACTCGACGCGCTAGGATGCGCCATAAACGACTTTCTCCGGTTCCGTATACATTTCTGGTCACCCGAATTCGGCCGTTTCTGCCGCATGAAGGACTTTTTCAACAGCCACGCCTGATTTCGCCAACTAACACAGACATTCGGTACCGGTTCCACGTAAAGTGTTGCCATGAAAGCTGTATGTAGTGTGGTGCTTGTCGCGATGGTTGCGATCTTTATTCTCTCTGCATCGTGCTGTTCTGAGACGCAAGCCCAATCGTCAGATGAGGTGCTTACCTGCGGCGTCGGAGTCAAAGGGCAGACGGCAGCGGTTCGCAGTAGCGCCGGGTTTACGGTGGTTCTCACGATGAGCGCAGACGACGACCACGGCAAGAACAGCCATCAATGCGAGGCCGAATACAGTCTGGACATTACCCGTCCAGACGGTGCGTCGTCGGCATTCAGGTTTTTTTCTTCCGACGATCAGTGGGATAGGCCACTCGGGTTTCGGGTCGAAGGATTCTCTCAAGACGGCAAACACGTATTCATCTTCATCTCCGAAGGCAGCTACCCAGCGGATATCACAGTTGGTGAATACGACATCACCTCTAGCCCACCTCCTGGCGGCTGGGTGAACGAAGTAAAAGGCGCAATGCTTGCCGCACCGTTTACGCGCCGACTGAGCCGCAATTGCGCCGCAACTCTGCATATCATCGGCACTACACCAGTGGGTTATATTGCGCTCGGAACCGAAGCAAAGGATGGCTGCGCAAGCGTCGAGCGTTGGCAGCTAACCCACAACAAGCGTGTCATGCGAGGAAACCTTCCGGCTGAGGTAGCCAACAACCACCCTGCGCACCTGCCACTTCACACGGCAGTTACTAAACTTGAGGCGGGGGTTCCGGTCGAGACACAATGATCAGCGGATCGCTCGCCGAAGATAACTAGAGTAACTGTTGTAATATCCCCATATCGTAAGTGATGTATTTGCCGACCCGTGACTCATGACACCCTATTGAGCGATCGGCCCTCCGACGCCGCTGCCGGCTTCTCGTAGCTGAAGAAAAAGCCCGCCATCGTGGTGGCGGGCTTTTTGATCCAAATCAAGAAAGGCTAGAACGTGAACGCCAACCCGCCTCGGACGCTGCGGGCTGATTGCACCAGGTAGACCGTCTGTCCGTCCGGACCCACCACCGGCACATAACCCTGTGCCAGCAGGTTGCGGACGTCGATGATGGCTTCCATGCTGCCCGGCATGCCGTGGAAGTGCGGCAGCGGCTGGCGGACGAACAGGTTGAAGTACGGATCCGTCTGTCCCGCCGAGGCGTTGAACAGATCGACCGGAACCAGCGTCTGTCCACTGGTCCAGCGATAGGAGGCAATCCACTTGGTGTGCGAACGCGGCACGTATCCATTCAGCTTCAGGGCCGCCGAATGGCGCCAGCCGTTGTCCAGATTGTCGCGCACGGCAGTCCAGGAAACGCCCGGCTGCTGCAGTTCGAGTACACCACCGTAGGCATAGTCGACGGTCGCGGTGAAGTTGTTCGACACGCGGTGCTGGAAGACGAAACGCACGCCTTGCGCCCGCAGTTCGCCTCCGTTGTAGCTGAACGTTCCTGAGTAGGGGTCGGGAAGGATGTCACCGGTATAGGTGTTGATCACGCCGACGCCCAGCAGGGCAGGATCTTTCACGCGATCGTTGTAGTAGGCCAGCTGCACCTTGTTATCGCCCATGCGCTCTGACAACGACATTTCGTGATGGTGCGCATTCTCCAGCAGAGGATCGCCATTCAGCATGGTCATCCGCGGAGCGCTTTCGGTCAGGTCCGCCGGTGCGGTATCGAAACCCTTGCTGGCCCGCGTATTCGGCTCGGTGGTCGAATACCGGTATTCGAAGATAGTGTTCGCGCCAAGATGGAAGTCGGCAGTCGCGGTCGGACGGAAAGCGTTCGCTTCCTGGCCCAGGAACTCGATGGCCTCGCCCTCGGCGCCCACCTGGAAGTCCATCACGTTCGCGATCGAGAAGCCGTCAGCGTACGACATGGAGATGGATTGCAGCGCGCCGCCGTGAGGAACCGTGTCGGGAGCGGAGAAGCGGCGAACCATCAACGCGATGGACTGATTCCATCCGTCGCTGCCTTTACGAACATACGAGGTGCGCAGGATGCCGTCGGGCGTGCCGTCGCCATAGCCGAGATCGCCGGAGAAGCCCAGCGTGCCGGTGTGGAAGAGTGACTGCTCGATGCTGAAAGCCGTGCCCAGATCCGACTGGCTGCCGTAGCCGTCGCTGGTCGCTCCGGCCATCAGAGCCAGAGTGCCTTTAAGCGGCTGGCCATCCTTCTGCGTCTCCACGATCAGCGCGGTATCGCTGTCGAAGCGCAGCACCGGACGGTTGGCCGTGTTGCGCAAAGTCCATTTCCAACTGTCGTTTTCGTCGTCACCTTTCTTCAGCGGAGGCAGCATGCCGACCGCTTCGAAGAAGGTGCTCAGGGTGATATTGAGGACCTTGGTGGCTCCAGCGGCGAGCACAACATCCTCGCGCAACGTCGGCAGAAACGCAGGCGCGGAGACGTGGACGTCATAGTTTCCAGGAGTCAGGCCGGAGGCGGAGAAGTAGCCCTTGCCGTCGGTGTGGACGACCATCAACTGACCGGCTGCGCTTACCAACTGCACCGTGGCGCCCATTTGAGGCGAGCCGCCGGTATTGCGTACGTAGCCAGAGATAGAGCCCGGAGTGACCCCAGCGGATGCCGTCAGACACAGCGACGCCACCAGCACAACGTATGTGATGATTCGGGTCATGGTTTAAACCCCCTGTTAGAGGTTCCGGGAATCAAAAAGCTGCGAACCAACTTTCGCTCGTCCACAGTTCCCAGTGCAAAGCTATTCGACAGCAAACCGCACGGAAGGCGTGATTTGCTGCTTCGAAACGTTATCGTCAACCTTTACCGTGAGCTTATACAGCCCAGGTTGCAGAGCATTCAGCGAAACGGTCTTTTCCAGTGTGATCTGGTCGCCCACATTGCCCATGGAGTCCGTCGACTCCGTAGAGTGAACCACCTGCTGATTGTTCGCCAGGTTCACAATGTCGTACTCGATGTTCGCCGAAGGCTTCTTGGTCTTATCGTCCTGCTGAAGATTATAAACCTGCATCCACAAAGCCATGCGCTGATCGTGCTTGAAGCTGGCGGGCTTGCCGTCGGCTCCATCCAAATGCGGATACGTCAGTTTGGTTTCACCCAGCACAAAGCTACCTGAACCCACGTTCTTGGTCGGCACCTTTTCCATGTGGTCCGACAGAATTAAGGACGAAGAAGCCAGCTTATCGTCAACATATTCCGGCACCACAATTCCGTGGCTCCAGGTACCGACGCGGTCGCCGTTTACATCTTTCACCACGATATCGATGCGGTAGCGGCCGGGACGCAGCGGAACCGCCTTCCAGTAGAGCGACGAATGTTCTACTGTCTTCTCCAGAAGTTCCTGGGGAACATCCACCTGCACCGTATCTTCAAACGTCTGCGCTACCTTGCCGGTAATGCCGGTGACGCGGCCGAAGATGTTGACTGTGCCCCGCTGAATGCCGTCCTTGGCAGCGAAGGTAATGTCCTTGTTCTTGACCTGGACGGTGAACGGAACCAGTACGGTGTCGCCCGTGACTTTAACGTAATCGGTACGCACCTCAAACGGCATCAGGTTCACGTTGATCTTGTGGCTGACGACTTCTTCCAGGTCCTTAAACTTGACCGGCGGAGGCGCTTGCACCTTCGCCATCATTTCCATCTTGTCGAACTCTTTGCTGCTCTCGATACCTGATTCCGGGCTGGTGTTAGGGGCGAACGGATCCATGCGGTTGGCCTTGTTGCCGATACCCATTTGCTCGTACATGGTCGCGCCGCCCGGCGTGTGCAGGAGAGCGTCTTTCTCGTTGGGATCGCTGGTCAGGTGATAGTCGCCGCAAGAGCACGGGTCGACAAATTCCAACTCGATGTTCTGGCCGACACCTTCCAGGTAGCGATAGCGCCAAGTCTCGTAGGGATAAGTGGTAGTCGATCCGCCGCCCTGTTCCTGCGGACGATCCCAGGTGCCGCCGGTGGGATGGCTTTCAATCTGGTCTGCCGCGCCCCACATGATGTAAATACGCCCGCGATCGGTCTTCCAGCCAGGAATGCCGGCGCCGTAATGCTCATTCGCATAGGCGATGCGGCGGTAGTGCTCTTCCTTGTATTCGTTCTCGGGAGTGTCGGGCGTCGGATCGCGGCGGAGCCAGAAGTTTTCAATGAACTGATCGCGCTCTTCGTCGTTCGACAGCTTTTTGAAGGCGGCCATCTCTTCCGGCGTGATGATGTAAACCACGTCCTGTTTGAGCCACTTCTTATAGGTACTGCTTAACTCCTGTTTGAGCGCCTTGGAATTCTTCTGCTTCTGGTCCGGGGTCAACTGGCGCTTAAGGGGATCATCCTGGTCGGAGGCCTGCGCGGGCGTCGCGCCGTTGGCATCCTTAGCGGCTGGGGTGGCGGCCGGAGTCGAGGTCTGGGGAGCCAGGCTGACGGCCTGGCCAGAGCTGTTAGTGGTGCTGGGCGAAGCGGCAGAACTCTGAGCTGCCAGCAATGGGCAGCACAGGAATACGAGCGATAAGGACGCAAAAAACCAGCGAATAAAACGCAACTTCATTTGAACCTACGCACTCCTCGGGCAACACTGGGGGCTATTAAATTGTATGTTCTAGCCCTTGTGAAAGCAAGGTAATCGGGACAGAACGCATCGTCGGAATGACGCCGGCAGCTCACCTGTTGACAACCCGCCATTACGGCGTAAGTTGCTAAAAATACAATCGTCTAGAGTCACTAACTCGTTCGTGCTCGATTGCCACCACGGGGGTGGCGGTAAGCCCCTGAACACCCGGCACGCAAGTCGCCGCAAAGCTTCTTATCCGACGGATTCGAGAAGCCGCTATAATGAGAGCATCCGATTTGCTCAGCGCCCAGGTGAATGCTCGGATAAGCCAGTTTCGGCCGATCAGGCACGCCCAAAATCGCCGAATCCTGCTGCCATCAGGAACCTTGCACCGTCTTACTTCGTACTAGAAACAGGATGAGGTGCGTACGCTGTCGGATTCCCTCTGAGGTTTGATGAATAAGCGGAAAAAGTTCGCACTAATTGCTGCCGTCGTCGTCGTTTTGCTGGCCATCGTCGGATTCAGCGTCCAACACAGCCGTAAGGGAGTCATTGAGGTTCAGACCGGAAAGGTCACTCGCCAGGACCTGACCTCGGTCGTCACTGCCTCGGGCGAGATCAAGCCCAAGGTGTACGTGAACGTCGGCGCCAACGCGATGGGCAAGATCACCCACCTTTACGTCAAAGAAGGCGATGTGGTGAAGAAGGGGCAGGTGCTGGCCACGTTGGACAGCATCCAGTCCGCAGCCGACGTAGCAGCCATGCAATCCACCCTGAACGCCTCCAAGACCGATGCTCTCGCGGCCCAGGCCGCCGTGAATACTTCCGTCGCCGATTTGAACCAGAGCCAGGCCGAGTATGAACGCGCCAAGCTCGACTACGAGCGCAACAAGGCGCTCTATGATGAGAAGTTGATCGCGAAGGCTGACTTCGATACGAAGAAGGCGGCGTTTGCTACCTCCACGGCGCAAGTAGAGCAGGCGAAGGCGAAGCTGGCCCAAGCCAAGGCTAACAACGATTCGGCCGAGGTCCACATCTCGCAAAACGCAGCCACGTTGCGACGCGTGAGTGACGTGCTCAGCAAGACGGAGTACGAAGCGCCCTTCGACGGCGTCATTACCAACCTGCCGGTTCGCGAAGGCGAAACCGTAGTGATGGGAATTCAGAACGCGCCGGGCAGTACCCTGATGACGATCGCGGACACTTCCGTCATCACTGCGGAAGTGAAGGTCGACGAAAGCGACATCGTCAACGTACAGGCTGGGCAGTTTGCCGAAGTCAGTGTCGACGCGTTTCCCAATCAGAAATTCAAAGGCGTAGTGACCGAGATCGGCAGAAACGCCGTATTGCGTTCCACCGGTGTGTCGACGGCGCAGACCACCACCAGCGGCCAGGAAGCGAAAGACTTCAAGGTCGTGGTGGCTTTGCAGAACCCTCCGCCTAATCTGCTCCCTGGCCTTTCGGCAACCGCTCGCATTACCACCGCCAAGCGCAGCAGCGTTCTGTCGATACCAATTCAGGCTTTGACCATTCGCGAGCGCGGTGAACTGACTCCCGAAAGTAAGGACAAGTCGACAGCCGTGCAGGCTGCCACCTCTGCCACACCTGCCGGTGGCGATCCCAAGCAGGATATCCAGGGCGTTTTCGTCATCCGGAACAAGACCGATGCAGTCTTCGTACCTGTGACCACGGGCATCAGCGGTACTACCGACATCGAAGTGAATAACGGGGTCAAAGAAGGCGACGAGATCGTTACCGGAAGCTACAAGGTACTGCGTACGCTGCGGAACGGTGCCAGCGTGAAAGTCGATAACACCGTCAAAGCGAAGAGTAGCGACGAATCGTAGTTGTGATGTAAGCGACGAACAGCAAGGCGGCGTGGCAGGAAGCGAGTACTCTATATCGCATGAGCAATCCAGACCAGCGACCAGCCGGGGAGAAAAGCATGGCTACGGAATTGGCGAGCCTGGCAGAGGCACCGCGAACGGTGCCGCAAAGCTGCATCATCTGCACCGAAGACCTGTGGAAGACCTATGACATGGGCTCGGAGCAGCAGGTACATGCCCTGCGAGGCGTGAACGTCCGCATTCAGCGCAACGAATACGTCGCCATCATGGGCCCGTCGGGCTCCGGCAAGTCCACCCTGATGAACCTGATCGGCTGCCTGGATACGCCGAGCAAAGGCAACTACTGGTTGAACTCGCAGCTGGTCAGCGAACTGGATGATGACGAACTGGCCCGCATCCGCAACAAGGAAATCGGCTTCGTCTTCCAGACCTTCAACCTGCTGCCCCGCGCTACCTCGTTGCACAACGTCGAACTGCCGCTGATTTATGCCGGCATGCCAGCCGAAGAGCGCCTTGAGCGCGCGAAAAGCGTTCTGGCATCGGTGGGCATGGAATCGCGCATGAATCACAAGCCCAACGAGCTGTCAGGCGGCCAGCGCCAGCGCGTCGCCATTGCACGCGCGTTGGTGAACACGCCCTCCATTATTCTGGCCGACGAACCTACCGGCAACCTTGACTCGCAGACCGGTGTCGAAATCATGGCGCTGTTTGATCGCTTGCATGAGCAGGGCAATACTATCGTCCTGGTCACGCACGAACATGACATCGCCGAGTATGCGCACCGCGTGATTCACATTCGCGACGGACAAGTCTTCAGCGATCAGAAAACCGCACGCGGGTAGTGCCGTTACACCGATAACAGTAACCAAATGCACGTGTCATCCTGAGCGCAGCAACGCCCGTCTTTGGCGCTGCGTAGTCGAAGGACCCCTACAGCTAGAAACGATCTTTCAATCGTGGAACTGCAATCCCTTTCGCGCTGTGTCTCCACGGTGTAACCTCAAGGTGCATTCCATCAGTCGAGGATTTTTCCATCGTGTTATCGATTCGCCGCGCGGTTCTTGTGGCCTCTTTTTTCCTAACCACATCCAGCTTTCTCTTCGCGCAGTTTCCCGTGCCTACGCAGCGCCCGCAGGAAGACACCACCGGAGCGCAGCTCCGGGAACTCGTCTCGCGATATTGCCGTCTGGATTATGAAGGCGGCCGGCTCGATCCGACCTCATGGCCGAAGTTCAAGCCCCTGGTGTGGTGGAACTCCGCGCAGGATTTCACCAAGATCAATGTCGTTGCCCGTTATACCGTGGATTCCGAACCGATCGAGGATCACGGCAAGTATTCGGTGATGGTGCACTATCGCCTGCTCGGCACCTTTGATCCGGCACTGGGCTATGTACGCGAACCGGAAGGCACCATCCAGGACGTTTATTTCAGCGTAACCTCGCAGAACACCGAGTGGCGAATCGCCGACATGGACAATCCACTGCCCCATCCATCGCGCGCGGCGATGATTAAGTGGCTGACCCAGCAGATCAGCACCATGAAAGACGATCCGTTGAAAGTGCGCTATCAGGACGCGCTGGACCACATCCAGCAGCAGTCGGCGTCGCCCTTCGCGAAGTAGACCGAATTGAAAGTGAAAAAGCCTCCCGCTGGGGAGGCTTTTCTGTTGAAGTTTAAGAGACGATTATTGCTGGGCGCCGGTGACCGCGCTTCCAGTTCTCTGGGCTTCGGTCGGAGGATTCTTCACGGCGAAGAAGTCGTGGTCGTACAGGTTGCGGTACATCACGCCCGCCAGTTCGGCAGCCTTGGGACCGAAGGTCGGACGTCCGCCTTCCAGGAAAACAACCGTCACGATTCGGCCGTATTGCGTATTGGCGAACGATCCGAACCAGCCGAAGCGCGTGCCATCTTTCGAGCAGGTCCCGGTTTTGCCGAGCACCGGCTCTTCCATGAAATTGGTCTTCAGCGAGCGGGCCGTGCCGTACTGAACCGCGCCCGCCATGCCGTCGGAGATCTCCGGAATGAGCGGACCGATGTCGAGCTTGCGCTTAACCTTCGGTGCGAAGTTTGCCACCTGCTCCGGCGAAGTCGGGTGCTGCAGATAGTACAGTGTGCCGCCGTTGGCGATGGCGCCCATCAGGCCGGCCAACTGTAACGGAGTCAGCGATATGCTTTCGCCAAAGGAGCACATCTTGCCTACGCCGCCCAGCTTCTCATCGAGTTCGGTGGAAGGGAAGGTGCCCAGATGTTCGTTGGGAATGTTCCAGCCGGCGAGTTCGCCGAGCCCGAACTGATGCGCATAATAGCTGACCTTCTCGAAGCCCAGTTTGCGGCCCACTGCCTCGAAATATGCGTTATTCGAGTGCGCCAAGGCCGTGGTCAGGTCAACATGCCAGGTCTTGGTCAGCGGAACCTGCGTATCTTTGGTGATAACGTTTTCGCTCAAAGCAGCCAGAGCGACCGCGACCTTAATGGTCGAGCAGGGCTGCGCGCCCGCGGACAAGGCCAGCTTCTGGTTCACCATGGCCAGGATGCGCCCGTTGTCGGGGTCCATGGCGACGACGGTGCCGTTCATGCCGCCCAGCGCTTCAATCGCGGCTGCGCGCACGATAGGATCTTCGCCCGCCGTGATGTCGCCTTCCACCTGGTCGTTGGCGAAGGAACTCGCGTAAAAGCGCTCGCCATAATAATGGTGTTTCCTGGCGGTGACCGTATGGGTCGAGCGGTTACGCGCGGCGACGGCGGCGCTGCTGTGCCGCATGCGCGACATCTTCTTCTGCGCGCTGGCCGACTCCGTTATTTTGTGCGATGACTTGCTGTGCGATTTATGCGAGGTGGTAGCGGTATGAGTGCTGACGGTCGCGGCGAAGGCGCCCAGGCTGGTAAACAGCGCCAGACAAAAAACCTGGACAAAAGAAAAGCGCTTGAACATAAGAAACCTTGAATGCGTTTGAATCGAATACGACTGCGTTTGCCGGAGAGCGCTTTCTCCTCCGATCAGAGTTGCCCGTCTTCCCAACGGTATGTTCATAGTAGGGAGTCACCGTCCTCAATTCAACCGGAAACCGCCGCCAACACCAAAGAAGCCGCGCAACTCGATAAAACTGATGCCCCGGGTCAGGGTCGAGTTGCGGTCTGCCGTTCCAAGTTTTCGCGAGACGGATGCCCCGCTACCAAACTGCACTTCTTACTTACCACATTTTGGGGGCGGGAGGGTGGTACCAAGGATGGTTCCGGCGAGGTGCGAGCGGATTTGGGCTGGGGCGAGGAGGTAGGACCGGTTTGGTAGCGGGGTAGAAAGTCTTCTCAACTGCGAGCGCATCGCGAACGGCGTCGGCAGCGGCGATCAGGGGCGTCGGCCGCGTCGGCTGCTCGGCTGCGGCTGCCTGGGCCAGCACCCGATGGTGAATCACGAATAGCGCCAGTTCCAGCCGTCCCGACACGCCAGTCTTGTCGAAGATGCTTCGAATGGTCCGCTTGATCAGCGGCAGGGTTATCCCCATCTGCTGAGCAATCTCGCGGTTTCGAAAGCCCTGAACAATGGCAGCGACAATGCGAAGTTCGCGGTGGGAGAGCCGCGAGGTTACCCGCTGTCCCACCTGGTCGGATAGCACTTCATCGGCGGCGTGAGCTTGCAGATAACGGCCACCCTCCGCCAGTCGACGCACTCCCTGGACCAGCATGTCGCCCTGAACCGAACGATAGAACACACCATGCACACCGAAGGTGACAAAGCGCGCTGTGTTCTCAGCGTTGTCCGCCAGGACGAGAATCGCGACCGGACGCTTGCGGTGGCTTCCGGCAATTTTGCGAATGTCAGGTAAATGCGGGAAAAACCCGGAGGAGAGAATCACGACGTGAGGATGCAGCTTTTCAACCGCGTGAGACAGTTGGGCCACGGAAGACGGCTGGGCAACGATGCGCATGTCATCCTCGGCCGCCAGCAATTTCGCGACGCCCGCGCGATAGACGGGCTGATGGTCGGCGATGACGACATCGACTACAGTGGGCTTTCGGGGATCGGGATTACTCGAGAAGTGGCGCAATGCTTGCCTCATTCTTCTGTACCCGTGCACATCATGAAATCCTCCCGCGTCATGCTTCATTCCCGGCACTGTCCCCGGCGACTTCTCGGGCACCACATAAATGACAGTTGGAAACACCACGCCACGTCGGTTTTACCGAGTACAGGTAAAACTTGCGCGCGTGCGATCGCCGAACTGCTTTAGAAATGCGTTTTTCCGTGGAACTGGGAACTCCCAATGCAGCTTTCGCGCCAAACTGTTGGGTGGGAATCGGATAGTAGCGATTCTTGGTCGTGCCAATCACTACAGATAGCGATCAGCCGTGGAGGTGGAGGTGCTTCTGCTAGAGGAGCCCCAAAGCGGTTAGCGAGGGAAACGGCGTCGGCGCTGGGCTCGCTATCAAATTCGGGAAATTTAATTTCGCTAACCCGAAACTCCGTCCGGGAGCCTGGGTTTTAGCGCGGTAACAACCCTGAGAATGGTCGTGTAACAACGACTACCCCTCCGATGTGCAACTCGCCCCTGTCCATCGGAGGGGCTCTTTTTTGTCTTCAACTGATTTCCCAATTGGCTATCGGACCTGGGTCTCTGAATCGTGGCTGCGCAGGCTGATGTACTGGTCGATAATGCTTTCCAGCAGACCTTGCTCGCGTAGAACATATTCAATCGCATCGCGGACCGCGCCTTTGCCACCCTCGTGCGGTGTCACGTAGTGCGACTCGCGGATGACCTGTTCGCGCGAATTTTTGACCGCAATCGCCAGCCCGCACAGCCGCATGACCGGCAGATCGATGACATCGTCGCCAACATAGCAAACCTCGTCGGCGCTGAGGCCGGTCTTCCCCAGAATCTCGTAAAACGCCGCCGCCTTGTCCTGCTGGCCCTGGTAAACGTATTCGATCTTCAAATCGCGCGCGCGCAGAGCGACCGTCTCCGAAATTCGCTTGGTGATGATGCCGGTCTTCAGGCCGGCCAGCCGGGCGAAGGAAAATCCGGTGCCATCATGCGCGTCAAAACCCTTGGCCTCGATGACCGCGTGGCTGGCGATGCCGAAGCCGCCGGCATCGGCCATCTGCTCGCGGCGATCATGGATACCGCCTTCGACATGGCCGCCCGGTGCCGGGAAGAGAAAGATGGTGCCATCGGTCATCACGCCGTCCACGTCGAACAGCATGAGTTTGATTTTCTTTGCGCGTTCGGAAGACATGGGAAGAGTTTAGCAGCGCGCGAGGCCGCTGTTCTGCAACCGCTCTTCGCCATTCGCTCCTCGCCAGAGAGTTCGACGGCGAGATGTTCGAAGGTTCTGCCGACACAGCGGCGGCCGAGGGTAAGAGATCGATCCAGCCGAAAACCCCGTTCCAGCCAACCCCTCCGACACACAGGAACACTTCCAGCCCCAAGGACCGCTTCAGCCCAGGGGACCGGATCAGCCCAAGGACCGGTTCAGCCCAACCGACTGTTCCAGCCCAAGGGGCGAAACTGATTAGCCCAGCGCGTGCGCGCTGGGTTGGGAAGACTTAACGCCCAGAGTCCCGTCAAGGACGGCAGGGCTTCTACGTCCAGATTTGGTGAGGCTTGGGCGAAGAGCGAATAGCGAACCGCGAAAAGCGGCCTTTCCACCAGCGAACAATTAGCGAAAATCTGCTATACTGCCAGGATGCCTTTAGGGGAGATTCCAGCTTCGCTTGCCTGGGCGCATCCGCTGGTTGCGGAGTGGTTCGTCAGCAGCTTTGGCACGCCGACGGAGCCGCAGGAACAGGGCTGGCCGGAGATTCTTGCCGGCCGCACCACTCTCATCTCGGCTCCCACCGGATCCGGCAAAACCCTGGCGGCATTTCTCATCTGCATCGACCGCCTGGTGCGCAAGGCGCTGGCCGGCGACCTGCGCGACGCCACCGAAGTTCTCTATGTCTCGCCGCTGAAGGCTCTGGGCAACGACATCCAGAAAAACCTGGAAGGTCCGCTGAGCGAAATCCTCGCGCTGGCTGGTGAGCGTGGTTTTCTCATGCCGGAGATTCGCACTGCCGTCCGCACCGGCGACACGCTGATGAAAGAGCGGCGCGAGATGCTGAAGCGTCCGCCGCACATCCTGGTCACCACGCCCGAATCGCTGTACATCCTGCTGACCGCCAACAGCAGCCGCGCCATCCTCAGCCACGTCAAGACAATCATCGTCGACGAAATTCACGCGGTCGCCGACGACAAGCGCGGCGCGCACCTGACGATTTCGCTCGAGCGGCTCGAGCTGCTGGCGAATCATCCGACGCGCATCGGACTGTCGGCGACGCAGAAGCCGATTGAAGAGGTTGCGCACTTCCTGACCGGAGCCGGCCGGCCCAGACCTGCGATCGTCAACATCGGTCATCGCCGCCAGCTGGATCTCGCCGTCGAAGTTCCACCATCGGAGTTGGGCCCGATCGCCAGCAACGAAATGTGGGGCGAAATCTACGACCGCCTCGCCGAGTTGGCGATGCAGCACCGTTCCACGCTGGTCTTCGTCAACACGCGGCGGCTGGCCGAGCGGCTGGCGATGCACCTGGGCGAACGCATTGGCGAAGAACTGGTAGCCGCACATCACGGCAGCCTGTCGCGCAAGATTCGTCTCGCAGCCGAACGCAAGCTGAAGAACGGCGAGATTCGTCTGCTGGTGGCCACCGCTTCGCTGGAACTCGGCATCGATGTCGGAACGGTCGACCTGGTCTGCCAAATCAATTCCCCGCGCTCGATTGCCGTGGCCTTGCAGCGCGTTGGCCGCGCCGGTCACTGGCGCGGAGCCATCCCCAAGGGCCGCATCTTTGCCACCACGCGCGACGATTTGCTGGAATGCGCGGCAGCGGTTCGCGCCATCAAGCAGGGAGATCTCGACGTCCTGCACATTCCGGACGCGCCGCTCGACATCCTGGCCCAGCAGATTGTGGCCATGTGCGCCTGCGAAGACTGGGACGAAGATGCGCTGTTCGACTTCATGCGCCGCGCCTATCCCTATCGTGAACTGAAGCGCGAGGAATACGACCGCATTCTGGAGATGCTGTCGCAAGGCATTGCGGCCAAGCGCGGGCGTTACGGCGCGTATCTCTTCCGCGACATGGTGAACCGCCGCCTGCGCGCGCGCCGCGGAGCCAGGCTGGCCGCCATCACCAGCGGTGGGGCGATTCCGGACAATGCGCTGTTCACCGTGATGGCGCAACCCGAGAACATCGTGATCGGCACGCTCGACGAAGATTTTGCGGTCGAAAGCAATGCGGGCGACATCATGCTGCTGGGCAACACGTCGTGGCGCATTCGCCGGGTCGAGTCAAAGACTGGCCGCGTGCTGGTGGAGGATGCTCACGGCGCAGCGCCCACCGTGCCGTTCTGGCGCGGAGAAGCTCCGGCGCGTACTGACGAGCTGTCCTTACACGTGGGCGAGTTGCGCCAGCGCATCAGCGCCCTGACGCCGAACACCGCGCCGCTGCCAGTGCCATTGAATCCTGACATGGGGGATGCGCGCGCCGAACGGATCAGCAACTTCGAGACGTTCGCCGGCGAACAAACGAAGCCAAGGATTCTCACCGGATCCCGGAATGCTCGCGGTCGAGCGGAGCTGCGGCCAGCGAGCCCGGGTGGAGCAGCCCTTCAGGGCTGCATCGCAGAACTCCTCTGATCTCGACCAGCCGGCTTCAGCCGGTGACACTGCTCCCAAGCCGCGCATCCGCCTGCGCGGACTGGAATCCAGCCCCGAGGTCCAAAACGCCGTCGCCTGGCTGAAGGAAGAATGCGGTCTCGACGACTCCGGCGCGGAACAAGCCGTCGAATACATTGTCACCGGACGCGCCGTTCTGGGCGACGTCCCCACGCAAGACACCATCATCGCCGAGCGCTTCTTCGACGAGGGCGGCGGCATGCAACTCGTCATTCACGCACCCTTCGGCGGTCGCATCAACAAAGCCTGGGGACTGGCGCTGCGCAAACGCTTCTGCCGCTCGTTCAATTTTGAATTGCAGGCTGCGGCGACGGACGACGGCCTGAACATCGCGCTGGCCGAGCAGCACAGCTTTCCCCTGAGCGACGTCTTCCACTACCTGCAAAACGAGACGGTAAAGGAAATTCTGGAGCAGGCTGCGCTGCCGTCGCCCATCTTCGCCACTCGCTGGCGGTGGGACGCAAACCGTTCGCTGGCGCTGCTGCGCTTTCAGGGTGGCAAGAAAGTTCCGCCACCGATCCAGCGCATCCGCAGCGACGATCTTCTCGCATCGGTGTTTCCCGACGTCGCCGCCTGCCCGGAGAACCTGGAAGGCGACATCACCATCCCCGATCACCCGCTCATTCAAGAGGTGATGAAGGATGTGCTGACCGAGGCGATGGATATCGACGGCCTGCGCACGGTGATTGAGCGAATCTATAACGGCTCGATCCGCTGTCTCGCGGTCGACACGCCGGTGCCATCGCAGTTTTCCCACGAGATATTGAACGCCAATCCGTACGCGTATCTCGACGACGCTCCGCTGGAGGAGCGCCGCGCGCGTGCCGTACAGATGCGCCGGATTCTGCCGGAAGCGGTGTTGAACGAAGTCGGCCGGCTCGATCAGCAGGCGATTTCGCGGGTCCGCGACGAGGCGCGTCCTGACGTGCGCGACAGCGATGAGTTGCATGACGTCCTGCAAACGCTCGTTGCCGTGCCGGAAGAGATGCCCGATGCCGACTGGCAGCAGGTGGCCGAGGGTTGGAAGCCGTTTGTGGCCGAATTGCTTGAAGGCTGGAGGGTTGTCCGCGCGAATGTTCCGGTGAAGCACGCCTCCCCGAACGATGGAAGGGGCGCACCTTCAGGTGCGCCGTCACAGCTCAATCCTTCAACTTCCGAGCCGGCGTCAGCCGGCGGCACAGATGTCCGGGTAGAGCAGCCCTTTAGCGCTGCGTCCAGCGCCGGTCTAAATGACTCGGAGCCAGCTTCAGCCGGCGGCTTAGAGCATGGAAGGGGCGCACCTTCAGGTGCGCCGGTTGAAGGAACGCTGTCGAATGAGCCGGCTTCAGCCGGCGCCACCCGCCGCTATTACGTTGCTTCCGAACGCGCCAAAGACTTCGCCCTGATCTTTCCGGAAGCCGAATTCGAAGTCGCTCCGCCGGATCTGCCGGCCAACGCCGCGTCGCGCGACGACGCCATCCTCGCCATGACATCCGGCTGGATGATGCACTCCGGCCCAATCACCGCGGCCGCGCTTTCATATCGCCTGGGCGTCGCTATCCTCGACATCGAAAAAGCTCTTCTGCGACTGGAAGCGGCGGGAACGATCCTGAGGGGGAACTTCACCGGACTACAGTCGAAAATCCCCGCCCAAGCAAAAGAAGCTTGGACGGGGCACCCTCAAGATTCATCGGGCACGGTGTCCGAGTTTGCCAACGTCGAATGGTGCGAACGCCGGCTGCTGTCGCGCATCCATCACCTGACCGTCGCGACCCTGCGCAAGCAGGTTGAGCCAGTCACGCCGGCACAGTTCATGCGCTGGCTGCTGCGCTGGCAGCATCTGGCGCCGCAGTCGCAGATGATTGGCGAACGTGGACTGCTGCAGGCGCTCCGCCAGTTGCAGGGTTTCGAGATCCCGGCGAATGCGTGGGAAAAGCAGATCCTGGCGCGCCGCATCAATGACTACGATCCCGCGGCGCTCGACCAGTTGTGCCTGACCGGCGCCATCGGCTGGGGCCGTCTGTCTCCGCATCCCGCGACATTGGAGGAGGCGGGCGATGACCGTCACCCCATCGCGCCAACTGCGGGCGCAACGGGGACCCCGACCCGGCGGCGTGTGGTGCCGACCAGCGTTGCCCCCATCACCTTCTTCGTCCGCGATGAGGCCGACTGGATGCAGCCGCGGCTGGCGGACGATGATCAGACTTACGAAGGTATTCTGAGCGAGTCGGCGCGGGCGGTGCTGCACTATCTGCGGCGGCGCGGCGCGTCGTTCTTTGCCGACATCGTTCGCGGCACCGGCAAGCTGAAAGCCGAAATCGAAACCGCGCTGTGGGAACTGGTCGCCGCCGGAATGGTGACCGCCGACGGCTTCGACAATCTACGCTCGCTGATCAATCCCAAACGAAGGCTGGGCCAGGGATCGGCAAGGACGGCGAGGCCGCGGCACACGCCGGGTCGCTGGTCGCTGCTCTATCCCGCCGAAGGTTCCGACCACAACAAGGTGATTGAAGCGACCTGCTGGATGCTGCTGCGCCGCTACGGCGTCATCTTCCGCGAGGTGCTGGCGCGCGAGTCGAATCTGCCCAAGTGGCGCGAACTGCTGATTGGTCTGCGTCGCCTCGAAGATCGCGGAGAAGTGCGCGGCGGACGCTTCGTCAGCGGCTTTCTCGGAGAGCAATTTGCCCTGCCGGAAGCCGTGGAGTCGGTGCGCGCCATGCGCAATCTTCCCGCCAGCGGCGAGACCATCACCGTCTCAGCTGCCGACCCGCTGAACCTCGTCGGCTTCATCGTGCCCGGCGACCGCGTGGCCGCCATCTCCGGGAAGTACGTGACGTTCAAGGACGGCGTCGCAGTGGAGGCGGAAGAGCGAGCGTCGGTTTTGCTGGAAGCGGCGGGGCAGTGACCGACGACGAACTGGTCGAAGGCATCGACTATTACTGGGAAAACGGCTTCATGGTTTTCACCGCGATTTACCTGAAGAAGCGCGGTTTCTGCTGTCGCTCCGGATGCCGGCATTGTCCGTATGGCTTTGTGAGGGAGGATAGGGAAAGCTCTTAGCTGTTAGCTCTTAGCCATTAAACCCGGGTGCCCCATCCTCCTCGCGGCTTTTGCGAGAGGGTGGGCCGCAGGGGACCAAGTCTGCTAAAGGGTAAAGGCTAGCAGCTAAGAGCTACGCCGCACTCCGTACTTGCCATCTCGTGCACCCGCACTGGAAACTAATCCCCGTGAAAGCTATCGCCATTATTCCCGCGCGAATGGCCTCGACCCGCCTGCCGCGCAAAATTCTTCGCGAGATTGCCGGCCGTCCCATGCTGGCGCATGTTTACGACGCTGCCCGCGCGTGCGCGCAACTGCAGGATGTCATCGTGGCCACCGATTCTGAGGAGATTGCGACGGTCTGCCGCCAGAACGGCTGGCATTATCGCCTGACTTCTCCGGAACATCGCAGCGGAACCGATCGGGTGCACGAGGTCGCGCAGACGGTCGATGCCGACGTTTACGTAAACGTACAAGGCGATGAGCCGCTGGCGCGCCGCGAACATCTCGACGTGCTGCTGGAACTGATGTCGCGCGACGGCGTGCAGGTAGGGACGCTCAAGACTCCGTGCTCAGCCGAAGACGTGAACAATCCTAATGCGGTGAAGGTGGTCACCGCTTTGGATGGGCGCGCGCTGTACTTCTCCCGCGCGACCATTCCGTTCGACCGCGATCGCGCCGGCGCCGTGCGCTATTACAAGCATCTCGGCTTCTATGCTTACCGCAAGGCAGCGCTGGATGCCTTCTGCACCTGGCCCGAGTCGGACCTGGAGCGGACGGAGCGCCTGGAGCAACTGCGCTTCCTCGATCACGGCATCGCAATTCATGTCGCCGAGACGCCCTACGATACCGTGGGAGTGGATACGGAGGACGATTTGAAGCGGGTGGAAGGAATTCTGCGCCTCCGTTGAATCACTAATCTCGGACACCTTAAATTGATAGGAAGGATCGCTGGCTGACAGAGTGGCGCACTTTACCGCACTTACTGGCTGACCACTTCGGCTGCTTGCTCGCCCACGCCTCTGCCGCCGCCACCCGTTTCCCAATCGACGGATGCGAATGAAAGAGCCACTCGATGAACTTGTTCGGCTCGCGCTCGGCCAGGTTCTGATCCGCCAGCTTCTGCATGGAGCTGATGAACGGCTCGATCGCCGGCGTGTTTTCCCACGCATAGCGGTCGGCCTCGCGCTCGTGTTTGCGCGAGATGGCATTCAGCGCCGGCATCAGAACAAAGCCTAGAACCGTTGCCACCAGCACAATCAGCGGCAGGTTGGCGAAGTCGTAGAGCCGGGGATCGAGCGCCGGAAACCAATCCCTCGCGATCACGAAGCGAAGAACAATGTTGATAAGCCAGAACCCCAGCAGCGTCACGCCCACCTGCATCAGAATGCTCTTCAGGATGTGCTTGTGCACGTGGTGTCCGAGTTCGTGCGCCAGGATGGCTTCGATCTCGTCATCGCTGTAATGCTGGAGCAGCGTGTCGGAGAGAATGATGCGGCGTGTCGATCCGATTCCGGTGAGCGCGGCGTTGGCCTTGTTCGTTTTCTCCGACAGCTTCCACTCGTAGACGCCGCGCACCCGCGTCCCCGCACGTTCGCCCAGCTTTGTCAGGCGCTCACGCAGACCGTCGTTGTTCAACGGCTCGAACTTGTAGAAGATCGGCATCAGCAGCACAGGCGCCAGCTGCGCCATCAGCAGGAACAGCCCAACGAACACGGCCCACGCAATGATCCACCAGCGCTCCGGCGCAATGCGGATGATGGCGTAAACAATCTCGACCATGATGGTGCCCAGCACCAGCGACACCAGCCAGCCCTTGCATTCATCCCAGATCCAACTGCGCAGCTTTTGATTGGAGAGGTGATACTGATGCTCCAGCCGGAAGCCGATGGAGTCGAACGGCAGGCTGATAATTTTCGCAATGATCGAGAACATCAGAACGTACAGGAAAACCGCGAGGAAATAATGCTGCCGCGCACCTACGTATGACCAGTCGCGTAGCCTTCCGGTCCAGCCCGTGACCAGGAGCACGACCAGCAAGGCAAAGCCCACCACCGTGTCGGAGAGGCCAAGCCAGCGCTGAATGCGGTTATAGCGGCGAACCTCAGGCGAGTCTGCCGGGAGCGGGGGATTTAGATTGGCTGCCATCCTGTAAATCGAGACGCGGAGAGGCCGTGCATCCGTGGCCCGGCGCGTCCTTTTCAGTATAAAACAAACCCCACACAGCCTCAGCCATGTGGGGTATCACCTCAAGTCGCCGCGCGATCGAATTATTGTGGAGGCGGAAGCTTCTGCCTCGGGGCAGCGTTAGCATCATTGCTCGCCTGCGTGTTGGCCGCGGAGTTGTTCGCGTTGGCGTTCGTGTTCGACATCGATGCCAGCTCCGACTGCCGATACTTCGGCGCGCTCACGTATCCGTGGATGTGGTCCTTGGTGATGCTGTTGATCACCAGCTCGACCGGCTGACCGCTGTCGGGCATGTAGAACATCACCGGCTGATAAAGGTTCACGTGCTTCTGCGAGAGCGAGCGATCGTCCACCAGTAGCTCGAGGTCGGCATACTGATGCTTGGTGTTGGCTTTCCTCAGCCGCACGCCGAACGGTCCGTCGTGCTGGAACTGCTTCGCCTTGGTCAAATCGAACTCGAAGTAACTGCGCTCGCCTTTTTTCTCCAGCAGCACCAGCTCGTCGTGAGTGTGCGCGATCGATCCCGTCAGCTCAGTGCGCGTGTTAGTCAAATCGGTTTGTGTGCTGGCGATCTGACTCTGCGTGTCTTGAATCGCCTTGTTCTGCGCGTCGAGCTGCAATTGCATCTTCGTCAGACGCGAAGGCTGGGTGGGATGATGGGCAGCACCAATTTTCCGTACCTGCGGATGCGGCGCAGGTGCAGGCTCAGGTTGAGCAGCGGGTGCGGGCTGCGCCTCCACGGCGTGCGCCGTCAGGGCATTCACCTTCGCGGTGAGGTCATCTACCTGGCTGCGCGTGGTAGCCAGCGCTGCGGTGTTCTGCTGATTTTGAGCAGCCAAGTCCTCGGCCACCCGGTGTTCGTGAAAGGCGTAGCCACCCAGCATGCCGCCGGCAACCAGAACGGGAGCCAGATACGCTACGGCTCGACCGGAAATGGAGCCGCGCGTCTCATCGCGAAACCGGCGCGGCTCGTCTTCGTAGTAGTCCATGATGCAGCCTCCTAATCCAACTCAGCTTGCGGGCGCAAGCCACCGGAGAAACGATGAGCACGCCGAATTCCAGCGGTCGCCCAATGTAAGTGATTGGAGAAACGTGGGCAGCTGTTGCCTACCCGCTGAAAGGCAGGGAAGGGTTTCTCTGGTGGTATGCAAAAACTTCCCGCCGCCAAGTTTAAAAAGTGGCTAGCGTTTACGCCGGGGCTTTTTGACGCAACGTCATTCCCAAGCAGCAAACCTTCCGCGCCTTTATTCTGGAAGGTGAGCCGAAGAGCATTCACGCGCCTCCAAAACCCGTTTCGGAAGGGCTTTGCCCGAAGGGCTGTCCAATGGACCTTCGTCGGGCTCGTGCTTCTCTGGCTCCTTGCGGTACTGCTACTGGTGGCCGCCAAATGGATCGACCCGCCCACGACCGCGGTGCAAATCGAGCGTCGCGTGCAGTCCTGGACGAGCGGCAAGCCATACCAGAAGCGTTACGAGTTCGTTGCCCTCAATCAGATTTCGCCCGATCTCCAGCACGCTGTCATCGCCGCCGAGGATGCGCGCTTCTACCTGCATCATGGCTTTGATTGGCATCAGATTGAAATCGCCGCCCAGGAAGACATGGAAGGCGAGCGCACGCGCGGAGCCTCGACCCTCACACAGCAACTGGTCAAGAACCTGCTTTTCGGAACCAGCCGCTCCATCATCCGCAAGGGCGTAGAAACCACGCTGGTGCCGGTGGCCGAATTCGTCCTCGGCAAGCGGCGCATTCTGGAGCTCTACCTCAACGTGGTCGAGTGGGGCCCCGGGGTTTATGGTGCGGATGCCGCGTGCCGGTTCTACGACAAAACTTCGGCTCGGACGATGGGAAGGGAACAGTCGGCGCAGCTTGCCGCAATTCTGCCGGCTCCGTTGAAGCGGCGGCCCGAGCGCATGCACCGCTATCCCGCGATCATCCTGAAGAGGATGAGCCAGGTGGGTTGGTAAGCCGGTGCGGTCGAACCGGCAGCGTCGATTGCCTTCGGCGGAGTGTCATTCCGCGCCCCGCTATTCACGAAATTGTCATTACGAGCGGCATGTTTTGCCGCGAGGAATCTGCTTTCTGCCGGCACAAGCAAACAGCAGATCCATCGCTCGTGATGACAATCTTCCGGTTGAGCGAGCACCACCCGAAGTTGAGATACGGCAGGGGCAAGAGCTCAATGAACGGCCAGGAAGTAGAGATCGTCGTGACCGTTGGGCCGGGCGTAGACGATTCCCGAAAGATCCGGGGCCACGGCTGCGGCGTTGCCGGAGAAATCCTCGCGCACGACAAAAGGGAAGACCAGCGCAGGCTTAGGTTCACCCTTGGCTTCTCCATTCTGCCAGGGCTGGCGATAGATTGTGGTCTGACCGCCCTTCGTGCTTTCGAACAAGAACGACTTTCCATCTCTGCCGTACTCGGCAAAATAGCTGGGCAGGTTCGGCTTCAGCGGCGTGCACTTCTTGTCGCGGAGCGAATATTGATACATGCCGGGATGGTCTCCCCAAAGAATCGGTCCGATGATGTAGTTGCCGTCGGGTGAGACGTCCAGCGCGCCGTTACAGCCCGTGTACAATTCCTCGGGCTTGGCGTTCGGGTCCTTCAGGTCGAGCTTCCAGGTGCGAGTGCTTTGCGCGTCTATACCTTTATAGTTCGTCAGGACCAGGTAGGTTGTTCCCGGCATCAACGTGGCAAATGCCGAGCGGCCGGGCGGCGAGGGTAGTTGCCGAAGTTGGGTTCCATCAAGATTGACCGAGTAGAGGCGTCCCTCCGTAGGGGCTTCAAACTCGGCAAAAATGAACTGCTTTTCGTCGGACGACCACCCAAGCGTATCGATGTAACGATTCGAACTGTAGACCTTGGTTGGGTTACTGCCATCGATGTCTGCGACCCAGAGCTCTCGCTTGCCGGATTCCGAATTCGTGATATATGCCACCTTGTGGGAAGAAGGTGAGATAAGCGGTTGGGTCGCGAGTTCGCTGACGATATCGGAACTCTGCCTGGTGGCGGCGCGGTAGAGCGTGAGGACGCCCGAGGCGCGGCCGTTCACGAAGTACAGTCCTTTGCCCGATGGATCGGCGAGTGGATCGGTGTCAGGACCGGGGCCGAAAGTGATCTGCCGCAGCGAACCGTCGGCGAGCGAGTACTCCCAGATGTTGACAATACCTTTCACCAGCCGACTGATGTAGAGACTTTTGCCCGGTTCTGCCCAGGAAGTCCGATTCACAGGATCCGGGATCTCGCCCACTACTACGGGGTTGGGCGTACCGAACTCGAGCTTCTTAACCAGGTATTTACCCGGCGCAACGCAGAAGATGTAAAGCCCTTTGCCGTCGGGCGACGGCAGAAGCTGGATGATGTTGTCTTGCGCCGTAAGCGTGGCCAGCACTTCCGTATTCGAGCCGCTGGCATCGGCACGAAGGATTCGATGGTCGTAGGTGGCGATCAGTAGCGAGCGCCCATCGGCAGAAGGAGTGACGACAGCTCCGTTTCCCAAGCGTCGAGGAGCGCCTCCCAGGGTGGGGATCGCCCAGATTTCAAAATCGCCAATGCTCGGGCCAAACAGAATCTCATTGCCGTCTGCGGAAAAAGCGAGTGGGCGTTTATTGCCTTCGTCCTTGGTTAACTGCAGAGGCTGCCCACCCGAGGTCAACATCACGAAGAGCTGGTCGTATCCGTCGACGGATGAGGTGAAGGCGATCGTGCGTCCGTCGGGCGAGAGAATTGGGCTGTCAATGGGGCGATTCCAGTCACTGATCTTGGTTATCTTGGCCGGCGCCGAGTTGGAAGCTGCGCGCGGCCAGAAATGGTAGCCGACGAATCCCGCTATCACCAGCACAAGCGCGGCAATCCCGTAAAGCATCAGATTGCGGCCGGGGGCGGCCACGGGTTGGCTGCCAGTGCTGGGATGTGCTGCATACGCCGCCGACGCTGCTGGTAAGGCTCCGCTTTCGGCAGCCTGCATTACGGAGCTATGCTTTGAGCTGGAAGAATCCCGCGCCAGGCGTTTCAGATCTGCCCTTAACTCCGCCGCCGACTGGTAGCGAAGGTCGCGGTCCTTCTCCAGACATTTATTGATGATCCTCTCCAGCTCGCCGGGGACGTCCGGATTCAGGCGGACAGGCGCAACCGGCGCGGAATCGAGAATAGCTTTGAAGATGACGCCGGAAGTTTCGCCGCGGAAGGGCAGCGCCCCGGTCGACATTTCGTAGAGCACCGCGCCCAGAGAGAACAAATCGGTGCGGGCGTCCAGTTCCTTTCCGCGCACTTGCTCCGGAGACATGTAAGCAACCGTACCGAGCGCCGTGCCGGGGCTGGTGAGATGCTGCTCATCGTGCGTGCTGGTCGTCGTATTGGCGGCAGCTGTGCCGCTGACCCTGACAGCGCCGGGCTCCAACACCTTGGCCAGCCCAAAATCCAGCACCTTGGCATGGCCGCGATTGGTGACGAAGATGTTAGCGGGCTTGATGTCGCGGTGGACAATCCCTTTCGCATGCGCCGCATCCAGCGCATCGGCGATTTCGATGGCGAGCGACAGCAACGTCTCCAGCTCCATCGGTCGCTCGGCGATCAAGTGCTTGAGCGTCGTGCCTTCCAGATACTCCATTGCGATGAAGGCTTCGCCGTCCTGCTCGCCAATGTCGTAAATGGTGCAGATATTCGGATGGTTCAGCGCCGACGCGGCCTGCGCCTCGCGCTGGAAGCGGGCCAGCGACTGCGGATCTCTGGCGACTTGTTCGGGCAGGAACTTGAGAGCGACAAAACGATGGAGGCGAGAGTCCTCGGCCTTGTAGACGACGCCCATACCGCCGCCGCCGAGTTTTTCCAGGACCAGGTAGTGCGAAATCTGTTGGCCAGGCACGTGAATGCGAATCTTACTTTCGCGCCATACTCAAGTCAATGCGCGGGCATCTTCGAGCTGGGAGAAATGCAGCATTGCCGATAGCCACTCCATTGTCGTGCATGAATTGCAGCAAGCTGCGATTTTCGGCGTCTCCCAAGACGGACCGGGTTCCTCGCGTTGCCGCTCGACTGTCGGCAGATTCGGCCACCCACGAACAGCTATGGGAAACGTTTTATTTTCCGATGCAGAACGAACTGAAGATCAGGTTCAGGATGTCGTCGGCGGTGGTGGCGCCGGTGATGTCGTCCAGCGGCCGCAGAGCTGCGTAGAGGTCGAGCAGAATCATCTCGTGAGGGATTTTCTGCGGGACTGCTGCCGCCGCTTTGTCCAGCGCGCCGAGCGATTCGCTTACCAATTGCTTCTGCCGGATGTTGGTGAGGAAGCCACCTTCGCGTTGCGCCGCGCCGTCGCCGCCAACAGATTGCAGAATGCTGGAGCGCAATTCCTCGATGCCGGTGCCTTTGAGAGCTGAGACGCTGACTGCCGGGTGAGAGTTGCTCCTGGCGGCTATCGGATCCGGCGCGGCGTCGATCTTGTTCCAGACCACGATGGCCTGACGCTCGCCCGCGAGTTCGATGAGCCTTGCGTCCTGCTGCTCTTCTTCGCCCGTCAAGGGACGCGATCTGCCGCGCGAGGCGTCGCGCACCACCAGCACAAGGTCGGCATCGGCTAGCGCCTCCATCGATTTGCGCACACCGATGCTCTCGGCTTCATCGAGCGCAGTACGGATACCAGCCGTATCGACCAGGCGAACCGGGATGCCGCCGATGGAAACCGTCTCGCTTACCAGGTCGCGCGTGGTGCCGGGCGTTGCGGTGACGATAGCGCGCTCGCGCTCGACCAGACGATTAAACAAGCTCGATTTGCCGACGTTGGGTCGACCGACGATCGCCAGCGTCAACCCTTCATGCACGACTTTGCCAAAGGCAAAGCTGGCGAGCAGTTCTTCCAGAGGCTGACGAACGGCTGCGATGCGCTTGAGAATCTGCGCGTTCGGCATGACGGAAACGTCGTCCTCGGCGAAGTCGACGCCTGCCTCCATGGTTGCGATCAGCTCAATCAGTTGCTGCTTGGTGGGCTGCAGCCGCTTCGACAGCGAACCGTCCAATTGGCGCGCGGCGACCTGCGCCTGGTAAAGCGTTTGCGAATCGATGAGGTCGCGCACGGCCTCAGCTTGCGTCAGATCGATGCGGCCGTTGAGAAAGGCGCGCATGGTGAACTCGCCCGGCTCGGCCAGCCGCGCGCCGGCTTTCATCGCCATTTCGACGACATGCTGCAGGACGACCGGCGAACCGTGGCACGAGATCTCAACCACGTCGTCGGTGGTGTAGGAGTGCGGCTTGGCGAAAAACGTGGCGACGACTTCATCAATACGCTCGCCCGTGGCGGGATCCACTAGCTCACCGAAATGGGCGCGTCCGGCTTCGAGCTCGTGAGTGAGGTGAAGCATGGGTGCGGCAATACCGCGAGCGTCGCTGCCGGAAAGGCGCACCACGCCGATCCCGCCGCGCCCTGGCGGAGTAGCGATGGCGACGATAGTGTCGTCCAGGTGCATTGCTTCCATTATTCACTAGAGCGTGCCGTTCACCACGGTGGGGACGAGAGGGTGCCCCACTCATTCGCGGTTTTCGAATGAGTGGGTCTTGCAATATTTACTTCGTCACCGCAGCCGGCTCACCCACGCGCTTTGCGACCTTGAAGGTCAGCTTCTTCTCGCGCTTGTCGGCGTCGACCACGATGTGATCGCCGTGCAGCACTTCGCCGTCGAGGATCTTCAGCGCCAGCGGATCCTGGATCAGCCGCTGAATCGACCGCTTCAACGGACGCGCTCCATAATTCGGATCGTAGCCTTCGGTGAAGACCAACTCCTTCGCAGCCGGAGTCATCTCCAGCGAGATCTTGCGGTCGGCAAGCAGCTTTCGCAGGTCTTCCAGCCGCAGATCGACAATCTTCGCCAACTGTTCTTTGCCCAGCGGGTTGAAGATCAGGATGTCGTCCACGCGATTGAGGAACTCGGGCTTGAACTGCGCCCGCAGCGCTTCCATCACCGCCTCATGCGCTTCCTTCACGCGCTCGGGCGTGGTCATATCCTGCATATAGCTCGAGCCGACGTTCGACGTCATGATGATGATGGTGTTCTTGAAGTCCACGATGCGGCCCTTGCCGTCGGTCAGCCGCCCGTCATCCATGATTTGCAGGAAGACGTTGAAGACCTCGGGATGCGCCTTCTCGATTTCGTCGAACAGCACCACCGCGTAAGGCCGGCGGCGAACCGCTTCGGTCAGCTGGCCACCCTCTTCGTAGCCAACGTATCCCGGAGGCGCGCCAATCAAGCGCGACACTGCATGCCGCTCGCCGTACTCCGACATGTCGATACGAATCATGGCGTGCTCGTCGTCGAACAGAAATTCCGCCAGCGCACGCGCCAGCTCCGTTTTGCCGACGCCGGTCGGCCCCAGGAAGATGAACGAGCCGATGGGCCGCCGCGGATCGCTCAGCCCGGCGCGCGATCGCCTTATCGCATTCGACACCCGCGTCACCGCCTCATCCTGGCCGATGACCCGCTGCTTCAGCCGGTCTTCCATCGTGACCAGCTTCTTCACTTCGCCTTCCAGCATCTTCGAGATCGGAATGCCGGTCCACTTGCTGACGATTTTGGCGACGTCTTCCTCGTCCACTTCTTCCTTCAGCATGCGCGACTGCTTGCCGTCCATCGCCGCACTCAGCTTCGCGACTTCGGCCTCCAGCTGCGGGATCTCGCCGTACTTGATCCTGCCCGCGCGTTCGAAGTCGCCTTTGCGCGTGACTTCCACCTCTTCCGTCTTCAGCCGCTCGATGCGCTCTTTGGCCTCGCGGACCTTGGCGATGGATTCCTTCTCCTGCTTCCAGCGCGCCTTCAGTGCATTGGCATTCTCGCGAATGTGAGCCAGCTCTTTCTCCAGCACGGCCAGCCGCTCGCGCGAGTTCGCGTCGTCTTCGCGCTTCAGGGCCTGACGTTCGATTTCGAGTTGCGTGGCCCGGCGTTCCAGCTGATCGATTTCCGTCGGCATGGAGTCGATCTGGATGCGCAGCGAAGCCGCCGCTTCGTCGATCAGATCGATGGCCTTGTCCGGCAGAAAGCGATCCGAGATGTAGCGATGCGACAACGTCGCCGCCGCGACGATCGCCGAGTCCTTGATGCGCACGCCGTGATGCACTTCGTACTTCTCGCGCAGGCCGCGCAAGATGGCGATGGTGTCCTCGACGTTCGGTTCGCCGACAAAAACAATCTGGAAGCGACGCTCCAGCGCTGCGTCCTTCTCGATGTACTTGCGATATTCCGCCAGCGTGGTCGCACCAATCGCGCGCAACTCGCCACGGGCCAGCGCCGGCTTCAACATGTTGGAAGCGTCGATGGCTCCCTCGGCCGCGCCTGCTCCCACCAGCGTGTGCAGCTCGTCGATGAACAGAATGATCTGTCCCTGCGACTGCTCAATCTCTTTCAGGACGGCCTTCAGCCGGTCTTCGAACTCACCGCGATACTTCGCGCCCGCCAGCATCGCGCCCAAATCGAGGGAGACGACCTTCTTGTTCTTCAGCTGTTCGGGAACGTCGCCCGAGATAATCCGCTGAGCCAGACCTTCCACGATGGCCGTCTTGCCGACACCGGGCTCGCCGATGAGTACGGGATTATTTTTTGTGCGGCGTGAAAGCACCTGCACTACGCGGCGCACTTCCTCGTCGCGGCCGATCACGGGATCAAGCTTGCCCCGCCGCGCCAGCTCCGTCAGGTCCTTCGCGTAGCGCTCCAGCGCCTGATACTTTGCCTCGGGATTCTGGTCGGTGACCTTCTGATTGCCGCGTACCGTGGTCAGCGCGCGCAGAATGTTGTCATAGGTCGCGCCCAGGCGCGCCAGCATCTCCTGCGCCGGATCGCGCTTGAGCTTGGCCATGCCCAGCAGCATGTGCTCGGTGGAGACGTAGTCGTCCTTGAAATTGGCCGCCTCTTTGAAGGCGTTCTCCAGCATCTTCGAAGCCGCGTCGGAGAGGTGCGCCTGCGTGGCGCCGCTGCCGGAAACTTTCGGCAGACGCTCAATCTCGCGCAAGGCCTCGGACTGCACCGCCGACGCATGCACGCCCACTCGCTCCAGGACCGGCGGGACGATGCCCTCGGCATCTTCCACAAGCGCGGCCAGAATGTGCACCGGCTGCAGCTCGGGATTGCCGTGCTCGCTGGCGAGATCGTTCGCCCGCTGCATCGCTTCCTGCGCTTTGGTAGTCAATTTGTCCCAACGAATTGCCATGTGTAACTCCAGTTGTCAGTGGTCAGTTGCCGGTTGTCAGATGTCAGTTCAAGCCGGCAGAGGCGGCGATCCAAGGCCTCGCTGCCCGTGAGTAGACCTCAATACCAAGGATTGGACGCCACAGATTTATCGTAGTCGCAGCAATTGCCGCTTGCCAGCCGTCGCTCTTGAGAATCGACAACTGACAACCGGCAATTGTTCAGTGAATCGTGAAAAGTGGCTAGAGGTCAGGAACGACGTTGCGGCGACGTTCGATGCCCTTGCAGCAGTAAGGAAGCCGCTGCTTTTTACTAGCCACTCTCCACTTGCACTTCGCTCGCTTCAAACTGCTTCCGCTCTCCGGGGGATGCCTCTTGGCAAACAAAAGGGAGGCTACTTCGAACGCGCCTCCCCCGAACTCCCCAGTTCGTCTACCTCCAGGATTTTTTCCCGGAGAGCGAAACCCGTCTCAGGCAGCCTGGCTTTTCGCCTGCGCCTGAGACTCAACCTTCTGACCTTCTACCGTCTTCGGCCCGCCGACATTGACCTTGATCTCTTTCGGCTTGGCTTCGGTACGCTTGGCCAGGCGAACCTTCAAGACACCGTGCTCATAATCGGCCCGGATGTCGTCTGTGTTCACCGTGCTCGGCAAGGTGAAAGAGCGGGTAAAGCTGCCATAACGCCGTTCCACGCGATGGAAGTTCTCTTCCTTCTCTTCCTTTTCGAGCTTGCGCTCGCCGGTCACGGTCAAGGTGTTGTTCTCGATCTTGATGCCGAGGTCTTTCTCATCGACGCCGGGCACTTCCAGCTTCAACTGGATGCTCTGCTCGTCTTCGTAGACATCGACAGGCGGAACAAACGCACCGCTGGTCAGCGACTCCTCGCGCCCACCGTACTGCGCCTCAAACAGGCGGTTCATGCGGCTCTGCAAGGCATTCAGTTCGCGGTAAGGGCTCCAACGGGTCAACACGGTCATGATGCAAATCCTCCAAAGGTTCGAAATCTCGGGTCCGGGTCTGTACGGCCCTTGTTAACAATTAGACGCCGTAGTTATCTCAAAGGAAGCAGAAAATATGAGTTTGATACTATCAAATTATGAACGCAGCAACAGGCTCTTCCGGGTTGCTTGCCGGATATGAACGTAAACCAATTAAAATGAATTAGTTGAACGAGCTCTGAAGAAGGCCAAGCGTGCTTGAAGCCAGCTTTTCGGTTGGAGAGAGCAGGCTGGATCGAGGCGCACGGAACCCAGAAACACTAAACCCAGCCGTACAGGCTGGGGTGGTTACTGCTCTCTTGCAACTCTTGAATACAGTGTATCACATTCCGGCCATGATTTGGCGCATTCCTGCGCACTTTATATTTCCAATGCCATCATGCGGTTGCAGCTTATTGTTGTGTTTCTCCCTATTGACATGTAAGACCTACTCCTCAAACTGCGACAGTAGTAGTTTTACTTTTGACTCACACTTCCACTTGGCAGATCAGGCATTTCAGGTATGCCGTCTCCGGCACATTCAACAGAACCGGATGGTCGATGGCTGCGCCCCGACTCTCGAGAATGCGTACCCGCCGTCCGGCGTCCGCAGCTGCCGAGCCCAGCATCTCCAGGAACTCCCCCGCGCTGACGTGGAAGGAACAGGAGCAGGTGACGAGGACGCCCCTGGGGCGCAGCATCTTCAGCGCGCGCAGGTTCAGCTCCTTGTACCCGCGCAACGCCGTCGGCACGGCGCGCTTGCTCTTGGCGAAGGCCGGCGGATCGAGAACGATGGTGTCGTACTGGCGACCGGCCGTGGCGTAGTCCTTCAACAGGTCAAAGGCGTTGGCTTCTGTCCACTCGATGTCGCCTGAACGATGGTGCTCGCGATTGAGTTGTTCGTTCTGTTCCGCAACCTCAAGCGCCGGTCGCGAGGAATCGACGGCGGCCACTTTGTCGCACACCCGAGCCAGGTGCAGCGCGAATCCACCTTGATAGGTGAAGCAGTCGAGCGCTTGTCCATGCGCATATCGAGCGGCGGCGGCGTAGTTCTCGCGCTGGTCGAGAAAAGCGCCCGTCTTCTGGCCGCCCAGTGCGTCGTAATGAAAGCGCACGCCGTTCAAGGTGAAGGTGGTCGACGACCGCTCTCCCCATAGCATTTGTGACTCACGTGGTGGGAGCTCTTCCAGTTCGCGAATGTGCGCGTCGACGCGCTCGATGAGTGCAGCCTCGGGGAAGTGCTCGCGCAATGCATCGGTGACGATCTTCCGCAGATCTTCGCGATCGAAGGCCTGGGTCAGAATCTGCAACGAGAGAAGATCGTTGTAGCGATCGACGATAAGGCCAGGAAGCAGATCCGCTTCGCTGAAGATGACGCGGTAGGAATCGGTGTCGCGCACGACGTCCTGGCGAAACTGGACGGCGGCGGAGATGCGGTGGCGCAGCAACTCCGGCCAAGCCTGCTCGGCGAGGACGCCGCTGCTGACCAGGCGAATCGCAATCTGCGACGAACTGCTGTAAAGCGCCGATCCCAGGCTGCGGCCGCGTTCGTCGCGAACCTCAACCAGCGATCCGGCCGGAGCCTCAGCCGACGCCAGGTCCGACCGGTAAACCCACAAATGTCCGCTACGCAGGCGCTCAGCGCCCCGCCTGCTGGCCACAACTACGGGAAGAGAAGCGTTCAAAGATCCTCTCTGAAATCAAAGACTTATCTTACCGGATTTGCTGCGGCGCTCGGTAAAGTAAAAAATATTTGACATAGAGTATGTTTCACATTACATTATGTCTGATTGAGATTACAGCAAGGAGCGCCACGATGGACATGTCTTATCAGGAAAAGAGCACACTCGGATCGCTGCTGATCATGGCTGCGGTTTACGGATCGTATTTCGCGAAAGCGTTTCGTCATCTGGGGCAAGCCCAGTTTGACAGGAGCACGCTCAGCCGGCTGATGGGCACGGTCATTGTCATCATCGTCATCGAGATCGTTTATCACATTCTGCTGGCAATCGATCATTCGGGAGCACCGTCGAAGGACGAGCGCGACCTTCTAATCGACGGCAAAGCCTATCGCATGGCGTACTTCACCATGTTCAGTGGCATGAGCCTGGTCATCGCGTGGCTCATCCTGGCCGGGGCGGTAGGCGAAGCGATGCCGGGAAAGCTTTCCGTCGCACCCTTCCTCATGGTCAACATCATCCTGCTGGTGCTGGTACTGACCGAACTGCTGAAGTTTGCCGCACAGCTGTTCTATTACCGCTGGGGCGTGCGATGAGCAAGGGACGAATCACGAACAACATTCGTAAGCTGCGCTTCCACGCCTCGGAGATGACGCAGCAGGCGCTGGCGGAGAAGGTGGGCGTGACCCGGCAGACGGTGATTGCCATCGAGCAGGATAAATATTCGCCGTCGCTGGAGGTGGCGTTCCGCATCGCGCACGTTTTCGGAGTTCCGCTGGACGAGGTATTTCAGTACGAACCGGCGAAAACGGCATAGTCGCCTCGCGAAGTCTTTCGATCTCCGGGTCGTAGGAAACAATCAGCCGACCGCATAATTGTCATCACGAGGAGGGCACAGCCCGACGAGGGATCTGCCGTTCGCACGCAGAACTACTTCGGCCCGTGTTTGCCCTTCGGCGCTGCTGGGCTGGGTGCAGGAGCTTCCGGCGGAGCGGTACTCTGTGGCGCCGGCGTCAGTTGCACCGGTGGCTCGGCCAGCACCTTCTTGAAGAACGCGTACGGAACCGTCGCGGTGAGCACAGCCTCGCTCTTGTCCTGATGAACTTCCAGGCTGTCGAATGCGGCCTTCACGTCCTTGTCGGGACCACCGGCATCCATCGAAATTTCGAGCGACTTGAAGACGGCCAGATAGGTGTTGACCTGCGCGGCAAACTTTTCGGCTTCCGGCTCGCCCTGCAGGAGCACGTCGGCATGCAGATGCACTTCATTCAACGGGCGCGCCGAGGCGATGACGATACTGTTGCGCGGCAGCAAACCGCTCCAGCCGCCGGGAAGCAACAATTCGCCGTGATCTTCGGCGCCGCTTGGTGCCGGAGGTTTGGCAATCGTCCACACGATGCTGCCGAGGGGCACGCGCGGGTAGTACTGGCTGACCAGCGGCGGGCCGGAAAAGGGATTGGCCGCATGCTTGTAGCGGTCGATCATTCCGTGAATCACATCAGGGCTTTCGACATTGGAGACGGCTGCGGTGTCGAAGCCCAGGAGGACGACGCGGACGGTCCGGCCTTCGACGGGGATGCTCCAGATATCGTAATCCTGATAGTGCTCGGTGCTGGAGGCAAGCTTGCTCAGATAGTCGCCTACCCGCGTATGGTCGAAGTGGCCCTGCAAAATTTCGCTGTAGCGCGTCTCAGGCGGCTTGCCACTGCTGGCGGCGCCGTAGTGGATGGCGAAGGCGGCCTTGTCGAGATCGCGTTCGAATTCGAATCCGGTCTGGCGAACGAAATCTTCGTATTGCGGATCGCGCTCCTTGGGCGGATTCTTGCCGATGTCGGTGAACAGGCGGATGGGTTCGAGATTGACGTAGAGAACAGCGTCGGAGTCGGGCAGCAGGCGAGCCGCGTCGGGCGCCGCCCGCTTGCGCAGCAGTATGGCCGTCACGATGCCGCCAACGATCACAACGATGGCGACGACAACCCACAGGTAGTTCTTGCGAACTCGCATCCGGATGAGACTAGATAATACGGGAAAGACCGCTGCGGTCAAATCGCGGCCGAGGTCTTTCCCGCTTCCTACGGCGCGAAGTAGCCGGAGATGTCGAGAATCAGCTGGGTGGTGCCTTGAGCAAAGGCGTCGGTCTTGCCGTCGAGATTGGGCACGATCGCCATGTTCGACGTGATGGCGCCGTCGATGGCATTCAGCGTCGACACCACCGGCCTGTTTTCGCCATCGGGCCATAGCGTCAGATAGCTCAATGATCCGCTGGGCACCACGGTCGCGTTGAACACGTATCCGGCGGACGTTGCCGGCGGACCGCAGGGACTGGTCTGGACATCGACAGTCAGCTCGCCACTGAAGGGCTGCCCATTGCCGACGTGACGCGTGTCGATGACGCGGCATGGCGTCAGCGCGTAGAACGACAGCCCGCCCGACGCTGGAGCCGCGAAGTATCCGTTGATGTCGATAACCAGGTCGGTATCATTGCTGGCATACGTGGCTACGCCGCCCTCACCGCCGGTGCCCGCCGGAACGATGGCGGCGTTCGCGACAATGGTGTTGGTCAAATCGTTAAGCGTCGAGACCAAGGGCTTGCTCGACCCTTGCGGCCAGACGGTCAGATACGCCACGCCGCCCGAAGTCTTCGGCACGACGGTGAAGTTCAGCGAATACGCCTGAACGTTAGTCCCTGACGGAATGCACGAGCTTTCCAGCAGCGGGAAGTCGCGCTCCACTCCGTGCGTCAGGTACGGACCGCCGAGCGGACCGTTGGCATTACGCGTGTCGACTAGTCGGCACGGCGTGACCGGATAAAACGCCAGCGTCGAGCTGCTGCTGGGAATGAAGTATCCGTTGATGTCGAGCACGACGTTGGTTGTGTTGGTGACGAAGACGCTGACTGACCCGCTGGAAGTTCCCGCAGGAATGATCACCGCGTTGGCCTTGATGCGCCCGTCGAGCGAATTGAGCGTCGAGACCGTGGGCTGACCTTCGCCGGTAGGCCAGATAGTCAGATACGACAGTGTCGTGATTGGAACGACTGTGACGTTCAGCGAATAGGCCACGGCGTCGACGGAATGTTGCACGGGTTGCCGCTCTGCGACAGCGGGAAGGAGCGCGCGCTGTTGGCGGGAATCGGCGGACCGCCGAAGGTGCCGTTCGTGTTGCGGGTATCGACGATGCGGCACGGCGGCAGAGTCACGAACTGCAATGCCTGGGGAACGGGATTTACGATTTGAATGTCCGTGCCATTGCTGGGCGCGTAGGTACTGTCGCCGGAGTACGCGGCGACGATCGTGTCGGTCCCCACAGCAAGAGTGGAGGTTGTGCACACCGCGGTTCCGGAAGTGAGCGTCACATTTCCGCAGCCGGAGATTTCCGTGCCATTCGAGGTGAAGCCCACAACCCCTGTCGGAGTTGGTGGACCGCCGGGCGTAATCGTCGCAGTGATAGTGACCTGCTGTCCTCCGGTGGAGGGATTGGGTGAACTGATTACAGTCGTTGTGCTGGCATCGCGGTTCACCACCTGCAGGACTGTGTTCGAGGTGCTGGGCGCGAGCGTTGACGAGCCCTGATACATCGCGACCAGGCTGTCAGTACCTGCCGGCAACGCGCTGGAGGTCAACACTGCGAGGCCCTGGTTATTGAGAGGAACTGAACCAATCTGCACGCCGTTGCTGGTGAAAGTTACGCTGCCTGTGGGCAGCGACCCATCCCGCGCATGGACGACGGCTGCCATTGTGACCAGTTGTCCCACCGAAGAAGGATTGGGAGCGCTAGTTAGCGTTGTCGTGGTGGGAATCAAGGCTGGCGGCGACAATTCATAGAGCGCACCTTGCGAATGAAGGCCGCCCGCACCGGTGGTGCCGTATACATTCCCTTGTCCATCAAGGGTCACACCCACCAGCGGCTCACCGCCGCCGTTGTTGGAGCAATTCTCCTGGGGGCAGAAGGTGTAAATGACGTTGTAGGTCCACTGGCCGCCGCCGGCAGGGCTTACTTCAAAGACCGTGCCCCGGTTGGCGCCGTTGCCGCCGCCGAACGCGGTGTCTCCAAACACATTGCCGCGGGCGTCAGCCGCCAGTCCCTTGGGGCCATAACCGTTCGCGCAACTCGGTCCGGGACAGAAGCTGGCCACCAACTGCTCCGTCCACGAACCGCCACCGGCAGGGCTCAATTCGAACACACCGCCGTAGGAGTTCGAGCCGCCGACGACAGTTCCGTAAAGATTGCCTTGCGGATCGAAGACCAGGGCATTCAGTGGACTGCTGCCATCGCTGCAACCGGAGACGGGACAGAAGCTGTACAGCACCGTCTCAGTCCAGGAGCCACCTCCGGCCGGGCTAAGCTCGAAGACAGTTCCAGCTTCATTGGCGCCGCCTGATTCGGTGGTGCCGTACAAATTCCCGTGGGAATCGAAGATCAGGCCGCCGGCCGGCCCGGAACCGTCGACGCAATTCGTCAGCGAGCAAAAATAGTAGATTACCGTGTAGGTCCACGATCCGCCGCCGGCTGGAGTCAATTCGAAGACCAGACCGCCGCCGTGCCCCGCGCCCCCGGCGACGCCGTACAGGTTGCCATGCGAGTCCAGCAGCAGCCCTCCGAGGAACAACGTTCCCTGCGGACATGTGGTTTGACAGATGTTGTAGAGCACGCTTTCGGTCCACGGGCCGCTGCCCCCGGGCGGCGGACTGAGTTCATAGACAACACCGGCATTATTGCTTCCGCCATAAAGAGTGGTGCCATAGAGATTGCCCTGGGAATCAAGCGCCAGTTGATAGTACGGCTCTTTGCCGTCAGCACAGCCGGATTGCGAACAGAAGCTGTAGAGCACGCTTTCGCTCCACGTGCCATTACCGTTCGGTGTCATCTTGTAGAGCACGCCGTCGTTATTTGTGCCGCCACCACTGGCGACCCCGTACATGTTGCCGTGGGCATCGAAGACCGGAGTGGAGGTGGGCCCGCTTCCGTCTGCGCAACCGTTCTGCGCGCAGAAGTTGTAGAGCACGGCCTGCGTATATTGCGCCGACGAGGACGTCGGCCAGAGCGTCACGAAACTCGCTGCCAAAAACAGAAGAACGCTGCATGTCAGTCGATTCCCCAAGACACGTGCGACATGAGTCCGCACCGGAACAGGATGGTTGAAGGCGCAACTTTGAATCGTTGGAGAAGAAGACATACCTGGGGTGAGCGTGGAGGGTTCGATCGGACGAAGTGGCATGCAAGCTCCCGAATCCTGGAATACGAATCACCTAACGGCCCTGGACTTGGAGTCTGCAACCCACATCTGTTCGGCACCCGAGCAGTCTGCCCGTACGTTGAACCAGGTGAAATCGATCGTCACTTTACGCAAGAACGCTGTTTGTAGCATGGCCATTCCTGCGAAGCAACGGCGCAGAAGTGATGGGCGAGGGCACGCGCGTGCAATTCGTCCACCTACCTAAGTGGACTCATCGCTGTGCAATGGAGGATAACGTCTCCGCCTACGGCGCGAAGTAGCCGGAGATATCCAGGATCAGTTGCGTGAGTCCGGCGGCATAAGCATCAATCGAACCATTGGTCGTCGGCACAATCGCCATGTTGGAAGTGATCGCACCGTCGGCCGCGTTCAGTGTCGACACGACTGGCCGGCTCTGGCCGTCGGGCCATAAGGTCAGATAGCTCAGGCTACCTGTGGGAACCACGGTTGCATTGAACACGAACGCCTGCGCGTTGACAGAAGGCGAGCATGTACTGCCGTCCACATTCACAGTCAGTTCGCCCGTGAATGGCTGCCCATTGCCGACGTGGCGGGTGTCAATCACTCTGCAAGGTGTCATGGGATAAAGCGACAATCCGCCAGCTCCCGGAGGGGCGAAGTATCCGTTGATGTCCACTGCCAAATCGGTGCTGCGTGACGGATAAACAGCGATGCCGCCATTTGTGCCTGCAGGAACAATTGCGGCGTTGGCCACAAACGTTGCGGTCGGATTATTCAGTGTCGAGACCGTCGGCCGAGTTCCACCCTGGGGCCAAACCGTGAGATAGTCCAACGGCTGCCCCACAGGATTCGGTACCACGGTGAAGTTCAACGAGTAGGCCTCCGGTTGAACAGGAAGACCGGTCAAGCACGGACTTTCCATTATGGGGAAGTCGCGCTCCGCGCCCCCCGCCAGCACCGGCCCGCCCAAATGACCGTTCGGATTGCGGGTGTCGATCACGCGACAAGGCGGCAGCGGATAGAACTGATACGTCTGCGCCGAAGGCGCCGCGAAGTAGCCATTAATGTCGAGCACTACATCGCTGGTGTTCGTAACATAGACGCTGACTGCAGCACCGGTTCCCGCCGGCACAATCGCGGCGTCGGCTTTGATGCGCCCATCCAACGAGTTCATCGTGGAAACCACCGGCTGACTTTGACCCGTGGGCCAGATCGTCAGATACGAAAGCGAGCCGTGTGGAACTACGGTGACATTCAAAGAATAGGCTGCCGCGTTCGATGGAATTCCGGTACAAGGGCCCTGCGGAATGGCGAAGCTGCGCGCAGTATCGCTGGGGATCGGAGGCCCGCCGAAGGGACCGTCGGGATTGCGCGTGTCCACCACACGGCACGGAGTCACCGGAACAAATTGCACCGGTGTTGGCGGAATTCCGGGATTGAACGCGTAGATGGTGCCGTCGTCGTTAGATCCGCCGGATGAGGTTGTTCCGTACAGGTTACCGTCCGAGGCTTGTATCATGCCGGCGTACGGCTTTTGTCCGTCGTCAAAGTCGAAGCCGTGCACTGTGGTGAAGCTTCCACCCAGGGTGATGCGAAAGATCGTGCCACAGGAATTGCTACACCGGTTTCCTCCGCCTGCGCCGCCTATCCAGGTTGTTCCATAGAGGTTGCCGTCGCTGGCTTGCACCAGTGAGCCGTAAAAGGGATGGCTGCCGTCAGTACAGTTGTCTTGCGTGCAGAAGCTGTAAAGACTAGTGAACGTGCCGTCCGGGGTAATTTTAAAAACTGTCCCGCAGCCGCCATTCAGTCCGGGTGTACAGTTCGTTCCGCCCATCCAGGTTGTCCCGTAAAAATTCCCGTCACCAGCTTGCACCAGTCCGGCGTAAGGCTGGATCCCGTCCGTGCAATGGGCTTGCGAGCAAAAATTGTACAAGGTGGTGAGAACGCCGGCTGGTGTGATCTTGAACACGGTGCCACACTCGTCCAGGCCGTCGCAGTTGCTATTGTGTCCGCCACCAACAGTCGTGCCGTAGAAGTTACCGTCGGTACCCAGTATCAGCGTGCCGTAAGGGCCAGCGCCGTCACCGCTGCTGAAGGCGTACAGCGTGGTGAATACTCCCGCCGGCGTGATCTTGAATACCGTTCCGTAGCCGTTCGGCCCGTTACTGCCAGTTGTCCCGTAGAAATTTCCGTCTGTGCCTTTCACCATTCCGGCGAAGGGCACGGCGCCGTCGGTCGTTGGGTTCAAGTTATGCAGCACGCTGAAGCTACCCGATGCACTGATGACAAAGATTGTGCCGGCGCCAGTGTGAGTTCCGCCTAAAGAGGTTGTCCCGTAGAAGTTTCCGTCGTTGCCCTCCACCAGTCCTCCAATGGGGTCTGCGCCATCCGTAAGGCTGAAGCTATGCAGCGTCGTCAATACGCCATCTGGAGTGACTTTGAAGACAGTGCCGTAGGCCCTGCTCCCGCCGCCGCCGCCATAGGTTGTCCCATAGAAGTTCCCGTCGCTGGCCTGGATGACAGGTGACTCGGTAGCAGCGCCGTCGGTTCCGTTGAAGTTTACGAATGTAGTCAAGGTTTGCGCGGATAAAGTGGCTGCGGTCGCGGCGCAAAATAAAAAAACGATGCAGACGATTTTCGACAGGATTGGTCTCGTCACCATAATCACCTCGGACTACAACTGCGGAATGGATACGGGTTCGGCCGTCTCGCCGGGAATGCGAGAAAAATACGAGGCAGAACGCAGGGAGTTCAGGCGAAAATCCAATGCGGAGATCTGCCTTTGGAAGCGCTCGATTTTGGGACCCTTAGCCTGATTCGGAGAACTGCGATGCCTGGGATTGGCGAAATAGTAGCAGGACGACGGGCGAATTCCAACAAGATTACTGGGGGGCCGATCGTGCAAAAGGAAACGCCACTGTTTCCACAAGAGGGTTTCGGAGATGTGGTGCGTAGTGATCCGGATCCCGGCCGCTTGTGTCGGTACCGAAGATACTAAGAGTTATCGGCGTGAGCGCCGAATCTGGATTTTATGTCTTACTGGCGGCTTGCAGACAAAGCCCCGCCTTTGATTCATCGGGAATTATCCGATAGTCGCACTCGGCTCGAATGGCATCCAGGATGTGGCGTTGTCCGCCGGCCAGCTATGGGGAAAGCTGCCACACCGTTCCGGAGTTATTACTGCCACAGTCCCCGGTTGTCCCGTACAAGTTACCACCGGGATCGAGCGCCAAATTACCACTCGAGTCCAACACTTGATTGGTAAGGTAGCTGAGGTCTTGGTAATGCCAGCCATCGCTGGCATAAAACGCTTGGAAGATGTAGCTGTCGTGGTTCTGCTGAAAGCCGAAGCGGCGGCGGGAGGCGATTTGCGTACCGTCATATCCCGTACCGTATACCTTGCCGGTGGCATCGATCGCAAGGTTGTTCAGGACATCGAACTCATTATCATGGTGGACGAGATGCTGATAGAACAACCAGCCGGAATTTGTTTTTTGCAGCGTGAAAATTACTCCGGAGAGATTCGGTTCATTTTCTGCGATGCCGTAGAGATTGCCTGCGCTGTCCTGGACAAGATACGCAGGAACGCTGTCGCCTTCTAACCCAAACGGGTGGATGACACTCTCTGTCCATCCGCCACCCGAAGGCGTCAGCTGGAAAACAACTCCACCACGGGAGACACCGCCGCTGGCAACTCCGTAGAGATTGCCGTCATTGCCTGCCAGCACCTGGGTTGGCGTGGTGCCGTCGTTACCTCCGGTGAAACTGTACAGAGTGGTTTTCGTCCAGCCTGCTCCTGATGGCGTGAGCTCAAAGACCGTACCCGCATCAGAAGTCCCGCCAGCGGTTGTCGTGCCGTACAGATTGCCTTGCTGGTCGGACGCTGAGACATTGATCACGCCGGCGCCATCGTTCTCACTGCTGAAGCGATAGGGCACATTTTCGTTCCAACCACACAAAGCAGTGCGACAGGCCGTCGGCGGCGGTGTGAGATTGAACACCAGTCCGCAGTACTGGTTGCCACCGGCATCGCAGTTCGCGATGCCTCCCTGCGCTCCACCATAAAGAGTTCCGTTCGGGCCTATGATCGCACCTGTCGGCTGGCCGCCGTTGTTGCCTCCGACGAAGCTGAACAGAGGATCCAGAATCCAACTGGCAAAGTGAGCCAGCTTGTAGGCAAATCCGGAGCTGTTGTTGCCGCCGTTCGGGGTTGTTCCGTAGAGGTTCCCCGCTCTGTCGATGGCCAGGCCGTTGCCGCCACCTTGCTGCTGGCTGAAGTTAAAGATGACCTGCAGATTTCCTTGTGGCCCGAAGCATGTGGGCGAACCACCACTCCCCAGTATCGTGAACGATTCCGAAGGAATTGTGCCCACCTCATTGCTGACGGCCTGAGACGGGCCGCTATTTTCGTCCCAGTACACTGGATCGCCGGAGCTGACCACCGCATTCTGCAGGTTCACCCAGTAGGTGCCGGCAGCTAAGTTGAACTGCGACAGGTCCGTTGAGGAGGCTGTGCACACGTTGAAGGCAAACTGGTTAGCTACGCAGCCAGCCTGACTGAAATTCACGGTTTGTTCAAAGTAGAAGGTACCGCCGTTTGGCTCCGAAGTGACGGACACGTCGACCGAAATTAGAGTGTCCCCGGGATAGAGCCAGGCCCCGAAGTTCATTCCGTTGATACTGGAATTGGACGAGAGAATGATCGAATCGCTGATGACCGATCCGAAGTTAATCCCCCAGGCATCGGTGGTGCCGTTGATCGGGCCGTTGTCGTAGATATCGTTGCCTTGCCCCGAGCCATTACGAGACCTCTGCCGCGCAGGCGCTGGGTTCGGCCGCGATGCCGGACGGGCCGCATGCGCGAGTCGCTTCGCGAACTGCTGCGATTTTGTTGCCTGAACCGCTGTCGGAGGAACGGAGCTTTGTGCGGACACGGGAAGCGCCGCCGGCATGATCAGTAAAGCGGCGACTCCCGCCAGAACGGTTGCGCGAAAGAAGGAGATGAGAAGTTGTGCTGGGCGTTGCATCGCTTGTGCTCCTCGCAGTGGAGTAAACGTTCGTGGACCGGGAAAGAACGTGCGCGATCAGGCACTCGGGAGAGGTCTGCTTCCAAGCCTTGTGGACGCGAATCGGCGGCAGAAAAACGGCGGAAGTCCTCTCAGGATTGCCCGGCGAGATTCTACAACTGCAAACAAATATTTGTCACGTGATTGTGGCTTAGAGGGCGGCGATCGGACACATACAGTTTCGAGGCTGAGCAATCTGAGCGCCCGCCACACAATTCCGCCGGGTCGGGTCAGTATCTACGGCGCGAAGTAGGCCGAGATGTCCAGCACCAACTGGGTTATGCCGGAAGCGTACGCGTCGATCTTGCCGTTGACGTTAGGGACGATGGCCATGTTCGAGGTGATCCATCCGTCGGCGGCGTTTAGCGTTGAGACCACCGGTTGATCCAGGCTGTCCGGCCACAGGGTCAGATAGCTCAAGTTCGGTGAAGGCACCACCGTCGCGTTGAAGACGTAGCCCTCGGCGGTGCCCGGGATGCCGCAAGTGCTGTTGACGACATCGACGGGCGGGGTCAGGGTTCCGGTGAACGGCTGCCCGGTGCCGATCTTGCGCGTATCGATCACGCGGCAAGGCGTCGTGGGGTAGAGCGAGAGCCCGTCCACTCCCGGCTCGGCAAAGAAGCCATTGATATCGATGGCCAGGTCGGTGTCATCGCTGGCAAAGGCCGTGATCTCTCCGGATGTTCCCGCCGGTACCAAGGCCGCATTCGCCACATACGTTCCCGTCAGATTATTCAGCGTCGATACCGGATGCGGCGGCTGAAAACCGGTAGGCCACACCTCCAGATAGCCCAACTCCGATCCCAGGCCGGGGTAGGGAATGGCGGTGAAGTTGAACGAGTACGCGACGGCGTTGACGCCGCTGGGAATGCACGGGCTCTCCAGCACGGGGAAATCGCGCGCCACTTGGCCTGACAGATGGGGAGTGCCCAGTCCGCTGGGGAAGTTGGATTTACGCGTGTCGGCAACACGGCACGGGGGCAGCGGATAGAACTCCAGCGTCCCCGCGGTGGACGGCTCGAAGTATCCGTCGATGTCCAGCACGACGTTGGTAGAGTCGGTGACGTAGACGCTGACCGCGTCACCGGTTCCTCCCGGCACGATCGCCGCGTTCGCCTTGATGCGGCCGTCCAGCGAATTCATGGTCGAGACCACTGGCTGGGTTTGCCCCGCAGGCCAGATGGTCAGGTATCCCACCGGATGGTTGCTGATCGGCACCAGCGTCACGTTCAGCGAATAGGCGGCAGCGGTTGCCGGCACACTGCAGCTGCCCTGCGGAATGGGGAAGCTGCGGAAGGTTCCGCCCAATATCGGCGGGCCGCCGAAGGTGCCATCCGAATTACGCGTGTCGACCACGCGACAAGGCAGGATGGGGACAAATTGTAAGGACTGAGACGCCGTCGGAGTAGCCAGGAAACCGTGATAGAAGCCGCTGGGAGTATACGTTCCTACCAGTTGACCGTTGTTGTTGATGCCGTTGGGAAGCGGCGATGCGGTCGAGTTGATGGCGGTGAACTGGCCGTTTTGCCAAAGAAAGCCCGCTGAATAGCCGGTGTTCAGATTCGCGTAACCCGCCACCACGCCAAGATTGTTGATGCCACCGCCAAACGTTTCATAGCTATTGGGGTAAGTGAAGGTGGTAAACGTACCCCCGCTGTATACGAAACCGATTTCGCCGTCCGAGTAAATTCGGTAATAGCCGACGGCCTCGCCGCTGTCGTTCAGGGCGTGGGGGAAAGTAGTAGCGCCCGTTTGGGGATAACCGAACGAGCTGAAACCGCCGCTGTTGTTGAAGAATCCCTCGGGCGAATTGAATTGGTAGAATCCGACGGTCTCGCCGTTATTGTTAATGCCTTGTCCGTTGGTCTGGCCCGTAAAGCCGGGATACTCGTAAGACGTGTAGACACCGTTCTCGTAGATGAAGCCGTGCGTCTCGGTACTGGAGTTGGTCTCGTACTCGCCGGAGATGACACCGGCATTGTTGATCCCCTCCGCCAGGGTCGCGGTTGCGCCCGGAAAATCGAGGCTGGTGTAGTTTGTGCCGTCCCAGTAGTAGCCGTGCAGGACCCCGCTTTGGTCGTCATACCAGCCCACGACTTTGCCGTGATCGTTCACGGCCTCGGGCGCGGAAATGAGTGAGTCCGGATAGTCGACATTGACGAAGGAATAATTGGCGCCGCTCTGAGCTCTCACGCCGATGGGCAGGAGCACAGCAGCGGCCAGGAGAAAGATTCGGACAACACCGGGATGTCGCAGTTGGGCCAGAGTCACATGTCACCTACCGACAGAATTGAAATGCCCAGGATTCGACGATGCTAGTCTGGCCCGAGGGCGTGAGAGGTTAAGTCTATCCTTGACCAGCTTTACAGTAAGAAACAAGTGACATCAGAGGGCAATTAGGGGCATTGCCTGAGAATCGCTCGACACTGAAAGAGATGCGAGCGTTTACGCCTTCGCCTGACAGAATACGGAACGTGGCAGCCAGGGTGGTCTTTGCGCAGGCGAAACCTGTTGGACACAAACACGCGACGCCGCTCGTCATCTTTCCGACACATCGTTCCGACGGCGAGCTCTTTGTGTCTACGGCGCAAAGTAGGCCGAGATGTCCAGGATCAGCTGCGTCATCCCTGCGGCGTAGGCGTCGACACTGCCATTGACGCTGGGCACGATGGCCATGTTGGATGCTATCCATCCATCGGCGGCGTTCAGTGTCGATACCACCGGTTGGTTTTCGCCGTCCGGCCAGATCGTCAAGTAGCTCAGGCTCGGTGAAGGCACCACGGTCGCATTGAAAACGTATGCGGCTGCCGCGCTTGAGACGTCGCACGCGCTGTCGACTACATCGACCGGCGGCGCCAGCGTGCCAGTGAATGGTTGCCCGCTGCCAATCTTGCGCGTATCGATCACGCGGCAAGGCAAAGTGGTGTACAGCGACAGGCCACCGCTTGCGGGAGCCGCGAAGTAGCCGTCGATATCGATGGCCAGGTCGGTGTCGTTATCCACGAAGGTCGTGATCTCGCCGCCTGCGCCCGCCGGAACGATGGCCGCATTGGCGACGTACGTTCCGGTTGGGTTATTCAGCGTCGACACCGGACTCGCGGGCTGTGCTCCCGTCGGCCAGACCTCCAGATAACCCAGCGGGTTTCCTAAGCTGGGATAGGGAATCGCGGTGAAGTTGAAGGAGTACGCGACGGGCGTGACCCCTTGCGGAATACACGTGCTCGCGGGTATCGGAAAGTCGCGCTGCACTCCCTCCGAGAGGTGAGGAAGGCCCAGCCCGGAAGGATAATTCGAGCTGCGCGTGTCGGCGACGCGGCAAGGCGTCAGCGGATAAAACTGCAATGTGGAAGAGCCTGCGGGCGCGAAGTAGCCGTCGATGTCCAGCACTATGTTGGTCGTATTGGTGACGTAGATGTTGACTCCGCCGTTGGTTCCGGCTGGAACAATCGCAGCGTTGGCTTTGATGCGCCCGTCGAGCGAGTTCATGGTGGAGACGGCTGGCTGGTTCTGTCCGGCAGGCCAGATGGTGAGATAGGAAACCGGAGCGCCATCGATCGGCACCAGCGTGACGTTCAGCGAAAACGCCGCAGGCGAAGACAAAATGTCCGAACACGCGCTCTGCGCGAGTTGCGGAACGTTGAAGGTCTGGAACGTTCCTCCCTGAATCGGGTTGCCGCCGCCGGAACGGGTATCGACCAGGCGACAGGGAGTCATGGGAACCAACTGCACCGGCGCCGATCTCGGCGCCGACAAGCTGAAGACCGTACCATTGCCGGCGCTTCCGCCGGACGACGTCGTGCCGTAGAAATTTCCTCGCGTCGCAATCAGTCCGGCGAACGGGTTGGAACCGTCGGGGCAGCCACTCTGAGCGCAGAAGGTGTACAAGGTGGTGAAGGTGCCGGTGGGCGTGACCTGGAAGATGGTGCCGTCGGCGTGAGGGCCGGCCAGACGCGTGGTTCCGTAGAAGTCGCCGTTCAGCGTCTGCACCAGCGCTCCATGAGATTCGGTGCCGTCGGTGCCCGGATTAAAGCTGTGCAGAAACGTATACGATCCGCCGGTGGTCATTTTGAAGACCGTGCCTGCGCTGTTGGCGCCGCCCAGCGAAGTGGTGCCGTAGAAGTTCCCGTCCGCGCCGAGTGCAAGTCCGGCATAAGGCTGATCGCCGTCCGCGCAGTTGGTTTGCTGGCAGAAGCTGTACAGCGTGGTGAGAGCGCCGCTGGGCGTTACCTTGAAAACCGTTCCATACTGTCCGTTCGCTCCACCGTAGAGGGTCGTGCCATAAAAGTTTCCGTCGCTGGCCAACTGCAGGATCTGGTTTGGCGTGGCGCCATCCGTACAGTTGCTCTGGGAACAGAAGTGATAGAGCGTGGTCAGGGTGCCACTGGGGGTGAGCTTGAAGACTGTCCCGGCGTGAGTCACTCCGTCCGTCCGGGTGGTTCCGTAGAAATTGCCGTCCACGCCTTGCACCAGCGTCGAGTTCGGCCCCTGGCCATCGGCGCACTGCGACACGGCGCAGAAGCTGTAAATCGTGGTCAGCGATCCGCTCAATGTGATCTTGAACACGGTGCCGCCGGCCCCGTGCGCGCCGCCATCGGAGGTCGTGCCATACAGGTTCCCGTCAGTCGCCTGCATTAACCCGGCGCTGGGATTCAATCCATCGGTACAGTTTTGGCCCTGAGAGCAAAAGCTGTAGAGCGTGGTCAGGGTGCCTGCCGGCGTCATCTTGAACACCGTGCCGGCCAGGTTGGCTCCCCCCAGATTCGTGGTTCCATAGAAATTGGTGTCGCTGGCCTGAATGACAGGCGCGACGGGGTTCCCGCCGTTGCTTCCGGCGAAATTCACTAGAGTGGTCAGGGTCTGCGCAGACGAGAGAATCGCCGTTACGGCACAGAAGAGGAAAAGGATGAAAGAGGTTTTCGCTACCGTAAATTTCCGCACAGTGCCATCTCCGCTGAGCAAAGAGTAGAAACCGACTGACCGCGACCACGAACCATCCCCTCAGGGGCACACTGCCCTGCTGACGTTAATCTGTGGTTTTTAAAGTCCCCGTAACAATCTAGAGCGGCTGGAGCGGTCGGCCAGAATAGTAGCAGTTACGGCGTCACAAAGAAAACTGTGGAGTCAATATTCGCGGCGGCGAGCATGGCCGGTGAGGCTCGCATTGGGTAGGGCGTGGCGGCGATTCCTATGCCGGGGCCGGTACCGCCATGTTGGCCGCGATCGATTTCATGAGACAACTGAAGCGCCCGCGCCTATGGTGCGAAGTAGCCGGAGATGTCGAGAATCAGCTGGGTGGTGCCTTGAGCAAAGGCGTCGGTCTTGCCGTCGAGATTGGGCACGATCGCCATGTTCGACGTGATCGCGCCGTCGATGGCATTCAGCGTCGACACCACCGGCCTGTTTTCGCCATCGGGCCACAGCGTCAGATAGCTCAATGTTCCGCTGGGCACCACGGTCGCGTTGAACACGTATCCGGCGAAGTTGCCGGCGGACCGCACGGGCTGGTCTCGACATCCACCGTCAGCTCGCCGCTGAACGGCTGTCCGTTGCCGACGTGGCGCGTGTCGATCACGCGGCATGGCGTCAGCGGTAGAACGACAACCCACCCGACGCTGGAGCCGCGAAGTATCCGTTGATGTCGATAACCAGGTCGGTATCGTTGCTGGCATACGTGGCCACACCGCCCTCACCGCCGGTGCCCGCCGGAACGATGGCGGCGTTCGCGACGATCGTGTTCGTCAGATCGTTCAAGCGTTGAGACCAAGGGCTTGCTCGATCCTTGCGGCCAGACGGTCAGATAAGCCACGCCGCCCGAGGTCTTCGGCACGACGGTGAAGTTCAGCGAATACGCCTGAACGTTAGCGCCCTGACGGAATGCACGAGCTTTCCAGCAGCGGGAAGTCGCGCTCCACACCGTGCGTCAGGTACGGGCCACCGAGCGGACCTTGGCGATTACGCGTGTCGACTAGTCGGCACGGCGTGACTGGATAAAACGCCAGCGTCGAGCTGCTGCTGGGAATGAAGTATCCGTTGATGTCGAGCACGACGTTGGTCGTGTTGGTGACAAAGACGCTGACTGAACCATTCGAAGTTCCCGCAGGAATGATCACCGCGTTGGCTTTGATGCGCCCGTCGAGCGAGTTCAGGGTCGAGACGGTGGGCTGACCTTCGCCGGTCGGCCAGATGGTCAGATATGACAGTGTCGTGATTGGAACGACCGTGACGTTGAGTGAATACGCGACGGCATCGGAGGGAATGTTGCACGGGTTGCCGCTCTGCGACAGCGGGAAGGAGCGCGCGCTGTTGGCGGGAATCGGCGGACCGCCGAAGGTGCCGTTCGCGTTGCGGGTATCGACGATGCGGCACGGCGGCAGGGTCACGAACTGCAATGCCTGGGGCACCGGGTTGACGATCTGCGTGACCGAGCCGCTGCTGCCGGCATAGTTCGTGTCGCCGGAATAAGTGGCGACAATGGCATCGGTTCCTACGGCTAACGCCAAGCTGTGCAAGTTGCCTGACCCGACGTAGATATCGACTGAGCGCCGCAGCCAGGAATCGTGGTGCCATTGGAACTGAAGCCGAAGTGCCATCCGGCGGCGGTGATCCAATGGGCGAGAGAGTTGCCGTAAAGACGACCGCCTCTCCACTTGTGGATGGATTCATCGAACTCGTGACCGTAGTCATGGTGACTTTGGGGATCACCAGGCTGAAGACCGAACCATCACCCGTGCTTCCGCCCGCTTCGGTTATGCCGTAGAAGATGCCATTGCTGGCTTGCATCAGCCCGCCAACCGGCAAAGACCCTTCCGTGGGGAATCCCGCGAAGTTGTGCAGCGTAGTCAGCGTGCCACCGAGAGTGATGTCGAAGATCGTTCCACAGGTAGTGCAGTTCTGCGCATTGCCGCCTCTCCCTGCTGTCCCGTACAACTTTCCATCGCTGGCTTGAATCAGCCCGGCAAGAACGAAGGAGCCATCCGTGCCGTCGAAGTTGTGCAGCGGCGTGAACGTACCATTGGCGGTTATCTTGAAGACCGTGCCGCAGCCGAAGGTACAGGCTTGGGTATTGCCACCCGACGTTGTCGTTCCATAGAAGTTTCCATCGCTGGCCTGCACCAGCTTTCCCTGGGGTGACGAGCCATCGGAACTGACGAAGCTGTGCAGCGTGGTCAGCACGCCGTTCAGGGTGATCTTGAAAACCGTGCCGTAGAGGAAGCCGGTACCGCCGCTGGTCGTTGTCCCGTACAAGTAGCCGTCTGTGCCTTGCGTCAGGCCGCCAAACGGGCCGCTACCGTCATGGCAGGCGCCAAGCGTGCAAAAGTTGTAAACCGTGGTGAAGGCGCCGCTGGAGGTGATTCGGAAGAGCGTGCCACCGTGGTTGCTGCCCTGGGAGGTGGTGGTGCCATAGAAGTTGCCGTCGCTGGCCAGCAGCAGGGTGCCTTGAGGTTCGGCGCCATCGCTTCCCGCGAAGCTGTGCAGCAAGGTGTAGTTGCCGCTGGGAGTGATGCTGAACACTACACCATCGTTATTGGCGCCGCCTGACGTGGTTACCCCGTAGAAGTTGCCATCGCTGCCTAGCGCAAGCCCGGCAACCGGAGCGTTGCCATCGGTACAGTTGGGCTGGGCACAAAAACTGTACAGGACCGTCACCGTGCCGCTCGGAGTCATCTGGAACACGATGCCGCCGTTGTGTGCCCCTGCACCATTTGTCGTTCCATAGAAATTGCCGTCGGGGCCCTGCACGAGGGATTCATAGAGGGGCTCGGCCCCGTTGTTAAAGTCGAAGTTGACCAGCGTGGTCAAGGTTTGCGCGGACGAGCCGACAGCCATCGCGATGCAAAACGCGAAGAGGATGGAGAACATTCTCGATCGGTTAAGTCTCATGCGGCCAGATTCCGATCTCGCGCGGGTATAGGAGTTAACGGCCCGGAGCTTCGCAGCGTTTTGTCATCGGAAGATGAACGAGCCGATAGTCCCTGCCCTGCGCTTGATTTGTTGTGAGGGTGATTTTGCCGATGTTCCTATTTACAAGCGACAGGTGTCAAGGACAATCGCCTCTCGCGGGCTCTCATTTCCCGGGCAGGGAAGGCATGGCTGCGATCTGCCCTGGCCTTATGGACCCGGCGCGAAGTAGGCCGAGATGTCCAGGATTAACTGGGTCACGCCGGCTGCGTAAGCGTCGACACTTCCGTTCGTGCTGGGGACGATGGCCATGTTCGACGTGATCCAGCCATCGGCGGCGTTCAACGTTGAAGCCACCGGCTGATTTTGACCATCCGGCCACAGCGTCAAGTAGCTCAGGCTGGGCGAAGGCACCACCGTCGCGTTGAACACATAGCCGGCGGCGGTGCTGGGCACTCCACAACCGCTGTCGACGACATCGACAGGCGGCGTCAGCGATCCGCTGAAGGGCTGCCCGCTGCCGATTTTGCGCGTGTCAATCACGCGGCATGGCACCGTGGGATAGAGCGACAATCCGCCTGTTCCCGGCGCTGCGAAGTAGCCGTTGATGTCGATCGCCAGGTCAGTGTTGTCGCTGGCCAACGCCGTAATACTTCCGCCGTTACCCGCAGACACGATCGCCGCATTCGCCACGTACGTTCCTGTCGGATTGTTCAGCGTCGACACGGGATGCTGCGGCTGCTGCCCTGTCGGCCAGACTTCGAGATAAGCCAACGGATTCCCCAGGGCCGGATAAGGGATGGCGGTCAGATTAAACGAGTACGCGACCGCGTTCACATTCAGCGGAATGCATACACTCTCCAGCACCGGGAAGTCGCGCGCCACAGCCTGCGAAAGATGCGGCGTCCCCAAGCCCTGCGGATACCTGCTAAGCCGCGTGTCGGCAACGCGGCAGGGTGGCAGCGGATAGAACTGCAGCGTCTGAGCGGAAGGCGGCGCAAAGTATCCGTCGATGTCGATCACGACATCGGCCGTATTGGCGAGAAACACATCCACTGCGCCACTCGCTCCCGCCGGAACAATGGCGGCGTTGGCTTTAATTCGGCCATCGAGCGAGTTCATGGTGGAGACTGCCGGCTGGGCCGTACCCGTGGGCCAGATCTTCAGATACGAAACCGGAGCGTGATTCTGCGGGACCAACGTAACGTTCAGGGAGTACGCCGTTGCCGCCGACAGGTCGCCACAGCTCTGGCTCTGTGACAGTTGCGGAAGATTGAAAATGGCGAATGTTCCACCCTGGATCGGACCGCCACCGTTGCCGGATCGCGTATCCACCAGCCGGCACGGAACTAAGGGAACAAACTGGTTAGGGGTGGGGCTGAGCCCGGACAAACTGAAAATGGTGCCGCAGCCGGCAGGAGCATCACATGTGGAGTCGCCGCCGGTGGACGTTGTCCCGTAAAACGGCCCGCTGGTGCCTTGCAGCAGCGCGCCGTCCGGCACTGACCCATCAGCACAGTCAGTTAGCGAACAAAAGCGGTAGAGCGTCGTCAGCGTGCCGCTTGTGGTGAAGCGGAAGGCTGTACCTGCGTTGCCCTGGCCACCACTGTCAGTTGTTCCATAGAGATTGCCATCGGTCGCTTGCATCAGTGACGCATGAGGCTCGGCACCGTCGGGTCCGGCAAAGTTGTACAGCGTGGTCAGTGTACCGCTAGGAGTGATCCGAAAAATCGTTCCGCAGTCCTGGTTCGGGCAGTCGTTGTGGGCCCCTCCGCCGGTGGTTGTGCCATAGAAATTCCCGTCGGTCGCCTGCACCAATCCTCCCAGAGGTCTGATGCCGTCTGGACCGGTGAAACTGTGAAGCAGGGTCAGAACACCGTTCGGGGTGATCTTGAAGACGGTTCCGCAACCGTAACCAGCCTTGCACACCGGATTGCCCCCTTGGCCGGTCGTGCCATAAAAGTTTCCGTCGGAGCCTTGCACCAATCCGCCGTAAGGACCGCTGCCGTCGGGACCGGCGAAGCTGTGAAGCGTGGTCAGTGTGCCGCCTGGGGTAATCTTGAAAACCGTGCCCCGATTGTCGGTCCCGCCACCCGTGGTCGTACCGTAAAAGTTTCCGTCGTTGCCTTGGATCAGCCCGGGAGAAATCGAGCTACCGTCCGGACCGGTGAAGCTGTGGAGGGTGACCAGCGTGCCGCTCGTGGAAACCTTAAAGACAATTCCGCCGCCAGGGCAGATCAGGGGAGCTTTTCCCGGGAGGGTTGCGCGGTGGAAGCCTCCCAGACTGCAGAACGTCGTGCCGTACAGATAACCGTCGCTGCCTTGCACCACACTTTGCGGGGCGACGCCGTCTGTACCGGAGAAGCTGAAGACCGTCGTCAGCGTGCCGTCCGGCGTCATTTTGAAGATCGTGCCGCAGCCGGAGCCGTCGCACGCATTAAGGTTCCCTCCAGATGAGGTTGTCCCGTAGAAGTTCCCGTCGTTTCCTTGAATAAGAGACGATAAAGGTTGGCTACCGTTGTTGCCGTCGAACGTTGCAAGCGTATTAAAGGTTTGCGCAGACGAAGTGATCGCCATCGTGAAACAAAACGCGAAAACCATAGCGAGCTTTGACAGCCGCAAAAACGCAAAAGGCACACACGGTAAGTGCCGCATCGAGTCCTTTCAAACCGTCAGCGAACAGATCAACGGTAGTCGAGCATGCGTGGGACAGCTAGGTTATCGAGGAGGGAGGAATAAACATTAGCATTGGCTCTTTTGGCAGTCAACGAGGTTTGACCACCTTCCTTGTGATAGGGCGCTTCATGGAGTTGTTGGCGCGTTGCGACGGTCCTTCCGCTGTTTGCCCGCTTTTTCTCCCGCCTGTAAACTCAAGGTTTGACTCTCATCTCCTGAACGGACAGGCATGCCTCACGATCTCCCAAAGGCCTATGAACCGGGCGCGATTGAAGCGCGCTGGGCGGACTACTGGGTCGACGAAAAGCTATTCCACGCCCCCACCCCAAGCGCCGGCAACGCGGACAAGACCTTTACCGTCACCCTGCCGCCCCCGAATGTCACCGGCCGCTTGCACATGGGTCACATGCTCAACCAGACGGAGATGGACATCGTCGTCCGCTGGCACCGCATGCGGGGTTTCCTCACGCTCTGGCTGCCCGGCACGGACCATGCCGGCATTGCGACACAGATGATGGTGGAACGGCAGTTGGCGGCCGAGGGCAAGAGCCGCCGCGAAATCGGGCGCGAGGCCTTCATCGCCCGCGTTTGGGAATGGAAGCAGCTCTATGGCGGCGCCATTCTCGATCAGATGAAGCGGCTGGGCGCATCCGTCGACTGGTCGCGCGAATACTTCACCATGGATGAGCGCATGTCGCGCGCTGTCCGCGAAGCCTTCGTCCGCCTGCATGAAGAAGGGCTGATCTACCGCGGCAAGTACATCGTCAACTGGTGCCCGCGCTGCATCACCGCCGTCTCCGACTTGGAAGTGGTGCACGAGGACACGCCGGGCAAGCTATACGAGATTCGCTACCCCGTTGTGGGACTGCCCGACGAGTACATCATCGTCGCCACCACGCGTCCTGAGACCATGCTGGGCGACACCGCCATCGCCGTGAACTCCGGCGACGAGCGCTACCGCCATCTGCACGGCAAGACCGTCATGCTGCCGCTGATGAATCGCGAGATCCCGATCATCACCGACGACATCCTCGCCAACCCCGAGTTCGGCACCGGCGCAGTGAAGGTCACGCCCTCGCACGATCCCAACGACTTTGAGGCTGGGCTTCGCAATAAACTGCCACAGATCGATGTGATGAACGAAGTCGCGCAGATGAACGAAAACGCCGGCAAGTACAAAGGCCTGGACCGTTTCGAGGCGCGCACGAAAATTCTGGAAGATCTGGAACACGGCGGCTTCCTGGTCGGTACCAAAGACTACGTGGTACCGCTGGGCAAGTGCGATCGCTGCAAAACCATCACCGAGCCGCGGTTGTCGACGCAGTGGTTCGTGAAGATTCAGCCCCTGGCCGATCGCGCAATTGAAGTGGTGGAAAAGGGCGATATCAAGTTCGTTCCCGAGAACTACGGCAAGACCTATTTCGAGTGGATGCGCAACATTCACGACTGGTGTATCTCGCGCCAGCTGTGGTGGGGGCATCGGATTCCGGCGTGGCACTGCAAAGCCTGCGGAGAGATCATCGTCGCGCGCACCGCGCCCAGCGAAGACAGGTGCAAGTGCGGCGGCTCGCTTGAGCAGGACAGCGACGTGCTGGATACCTGGTTCTCGTCGGGACTTCTGCCGTGCTCCGCGCTTGGCTGGCCGGAGAGTACGCCCGAACTCGACGCCTTTTATCCCACGACGCTGCTCGTCACCAGCTTCGACATTCTGTTCTTCTGGGTGGCGCGCATGATCATGATGAATTGCCATTTCATGCGCGGCAATCCCAAGGGCGACAAGCCTTTCAGCACCGTCTATATCCACGCTCTGGTGCGCGACGCCGAAGGCCAGAAGATGTCGAAGACCAAGGGCAACGTGATGGACCCGATCGGGGTGATCGAGAAGTACGGCACCGACGCCGTGCGCTTCACGCTGGCTGCGATGGCCGCGCCGGGCACCGACATCGCGTTCAGCGAAAGCCGCACCGAAAGCTATCGCGCCTTCGCTAACAAGATCTGGAACGCCGCGCGCTTCCTCTTCATGAACGTGGACCGCGCGACCGAAGCCGGAGTCTGGTCGCTCGAAGAATTCAAGAAGGGCCAGCGGTCGACGGGCAATCAAGGAACGGGTGCCCCATCCTCCTCGCCTGCAGTTGGGCGAGAGGGTGGGAGCGATGGAAAAGGTGTTTACGGTTTCAAGGCTGTGACCCTCGAAGACCGCTGGATCCTCTCGCGCTTCAATCGCGTCGCGCAGGAGATCGGCGAAGCCCTCGATACCTACCGCTTCCACGAGGCGGCGCACGTGGTCTATCACTTCTTCTGGGGCGAGTATTGCGACTGGTATCTGGAGCTGATCAAGCCGCGGCTGCTCAGCGATAATCGGGAACAGGCGCGCGCAGCCTACGGAAATCTCATCAGCATTTTTGAAGGCGCGTTGCGCATGCTCTCGCCCTTCATGCCGTTCATCACCGAGGAGCTCTGGCACGCGGTCTACGATGGCGAGCCGCCGGCGAAGTCGATCGCGCTGTCGCGCTATCCGCTGGCGGATGAGGCGCAGATTAGTGTCGAAGCCGAAACCGAGATGGCGATCCTGCAGGACTTGATCGTCAGCGTGCGCAACATTCGGGCGGAGTTGAAGGTCGAGCTGAAGGCGAAGCTGCCGATCGAAATTTTCGCCGATCCGTCGGTTCGCAGCCTGGTCGAACGCAATCATAGCGCGCTGGAGCGGCTGGCCAACGTGGAGAGCGTGACTTTCGTCGAGGAGTCGCTGGCGAAAGCCGCGGGCGCCCGCAGCACCGCGCGCTTCGAGGTGCGGGTTGTTTATGAACGCAAGATCGACGTTGCGGCTGAGCGTGAGCGGCTGACGAAAGACCTGACCAAGCTGACGGCGGAGCTGGCGCGGGGTACCGCACAGCTAAACAACGAGGCGTTCCTGTCGAAGGCTCCGGCGAATGTCGTCGAGGGTCTGAAGAAGCGGCGTGCCGAAGTGGAAATGCTGATCGAAAAGATCAAGTCGGCGCTGGACGAGTTAGGATAACGTCTCAGCAAGCCGGTTTGTTCTTGAGAAATTTGGTAGTGTATCAGGGCACGACCCTTCGGCTTCGCTCAGGCAGGCTTTCAGTCGTGCCGACACGTGCTTTATTAGATCAGGGCTTCCGCCCCTGCAAAATGTGAGCAGAGGCTAAAGCCTGGAACATTGTGAGACTCTACGGCACGGCTTAAGCCGTGCCCTGATACAAAGCAATTGACGTTGACGGCGCAGCTGAAGCTGTGCCCCTTCGACGGATGCAAAGATCATGGACTGGACGAACCGCAGAATCACGGCCATCCTGGAAAACGCGCTGCTCGAGGACCGCGCCACGCGCGATGCCACCTCCTACGCCTGCATTGATGCGAACCAGCGCGCCTCGGCCACCATCATGGCCAAACAGGACTGCGTCCTTTCCGGCGTGGGCTGCGTGCACCGCATCCTCGATGTCTTTGCCGCCCTCGACGGCGCGGTCACCTCGCATCCCGAGGTGACCAGTCACACGGAAATCTTCGATGGCGTACGCCTGCGCAAGGGGCAATCGATCGCCGTGGTCGTGCACAATGCCCGCGTGGTGCTCTCCTGCGAGCGTGTGATCCTGAACATCATGCAGCGCATGAGCGGCATTGCCACCCTCACCCGGAAGTACGTCGACGCGGTGGCCGGCACCAAGACTGTCGTGCTCGACACGCGCAAGACCGCGCCCGGCCTGCGTGTCCTCGACAAGTATTCCGTAACCTGCGGCGGCGGGCACAATCACCGTCTGGACCTGAGCGATGGTGTTCTCATCAAAAACAATCACATCGCCCTGGCCGGCGGCGTGGTCCCGGCACTGGAGCGTGCGCTGCATAATCGCCGCGGCTCAGAGACGGTGGAGATCGAAGTTCGTTCGCTGGAAGAGTTGGATCAGGTATTGGAGCATGGTGCCGAAGCTGTGCTGCTGGACAACATGACGCCCGACCAGGTTCGGCAGGCCGTCGAGCGCGTTCGCAAGTCCGGCCGGCCCGTTCCGCTGGAAGCCTCGGGCGGCATCACGCTGGAAAACATCCGTGCCTACGCGGAGACGGGCGTGGACTTTATCTCGGTGGGCGCACTGACGCATTCGGTTCCGGCGGTGGATCTGAGCATGCGCATCATGCCGGTGTGAAGAAGGCTGTGGGCTCTCGGCTGTCAGCCGTCAGCAAAGCGCCGTAGGCGTGACATACATTAGCCCAGCCGTTCACGGCTGGGTAAGCTGATTAAATTGACGACTGAATGCCGCAGGCACGGCACAAGACCCTGCCGTCCCGAAGGGACTCAGCGTAATAATCTGGTGCTACCCAGCGCTCACGCGCTGGGCTAATCACTTTCGCCCTTCGGGCTTTCACTATCCAGCGCATTCGTGAAAGGCGATTTGGCCGAGCGCACGGTCGGGGTACAATCTTGGGCCGGTAGGGATCTCGAAAGTTCTCTATGCTGCGTCGATTGATCGTGGCGGTATCAACTCTCTTCGCTCTCGTTACGCTGGTTCCCATCGCTTGCGCCCAACAAACGCAATATCCCGTTCCGATCAGCATCAGAGTCGTCGACCCGTCCAAAGCTCCTGTACCCGGGGCATGTGTAACCATCGAAGGCTCATCTCAAGATTTCAAATTCTCTCAAGTGACCAACGCCAGCGGCTCGTTGCCGGTTGTGCTTCGTCCTGGCAACTATGAAATCACAGTGCTGGCCAGCGGCTTTACCAGGACCGCAACGCATCTCGGCATAGAGCGGAACTCGCCTCCGTCGGTCCAAATCGAATTGCCGGTGGGGATGGGTGGGCCGTTGGAGATTACTTCGGCCGCCGCGTCGGACAAGGTGCCGATGGAATGGATAATGTACACGCCATGCGCAGGCGCGAGAACACACAAGTAGGTTTGCTCCCGCGGGATTTTCCTTTCTCTCCCCACTCCCGCATAATCGTCTTATCGCGCGTCTGCCTCCAACTCGCATCGACACTGACGGCGATCACTCGACCGACGCGCGCCTCAGCCGCATCGTGCGTCTGCTGAGCGACAACGCGACGTTCGTCATCAGCGGCACCCGCATTGCCGAAGAGCTCGGCACTTCTCGCTCGGAAATCTGGCGCGCAGTGCAGCATCTGCGCGAGCTGGGTGTGCAGATTGCCGGCCACCTGGCCACGGGGTATCAATTGGAAGCCGTACCCGATCTTCTTTTGCCCGACATTCTTGCGCCGCTGGTGCGTGGCACCATCTTCGCCTCGCACATTCATCATTACTTTCGCATCGGCTCGACCAACGTTGAGGCAATGAATGCCGCTCACGCGGGCGAACCGGAAGGTGCTGTGTTCGTCGCCGAGCAGCAGACCGCCGGCCGAGGTCGCGGTGGCCACACCTGGGACTCGGCGCAATCGGTCGGCATCTACTGCTCGGTTGTGTTGCGCCCTCAGATCTCGCCGGTCGATGCGCTTTTTCTTTCGCTGATGACCGGCATCGCCACCGCGAAGGCCGTTGAGCAGACGACGGGATTACATCCCGATCTGCGCTGGCCCAACGATCTGCTTTTGAATGGGAAGAAGGTTTGCGGCATCCTCACGGAAATGAATGCCGAGCCGACACACGTTCGATATGTCGTGCTGGGCATCGGCATCAACGTGAATCATGCGTCGTTCGCGGGCGAACTGGAACCGATTGCAACTTCGCTGCGCATGGAAAGCGGGCACCCGTGGTCGCGGGTTGAGCTCGCCGCGGCTCTGCTAAAATCGCTGGACAGCGAATACCGCAAGTTTCTGGAAGGCGGTCACGACGGGCGCTCGGCAATCCTTCGCGAATTTGAAGCTCGGTCGTCATTCGCGCGTTCCCGCTATGTTCGTGTCGGAGAAGAGGACGCCTATGAGGGTGTCACCGAAGGTCTCGATCCCCGCGGATTTCTGCTGGTGCGGACCGAATCTGGGCTGCGCACAGTTTTGTCCGGCGATGTTCGCGCGGTTGACGGGAAATAGATCATGCTCTTAGTTCTGGATGTCGGCAACACCAACACGGTGCTGGGAGTTTTCGAGGCTGCGCCTGGCGGCGACGGCTCGCAGTACGGCCCGCTGATTGCGCACTGGCGCGTGTCCACCACGAAAACCCAGACGGTCGACGAATACGGCGTGCTGTTCCGCAATCTCTTCGCGATGAATGGCCTCGAGGTCAGCTCGGTGCAGGGGATTGTCATCTCGTCCGTGGTGCCGCCGCTGGACTCGACGTTGCGTGAAGTGTGCGAGCAGTACTTCCAGTCGAGGCCGCTGTTCATCGAGCCGGGTGTGAAGACGGGGATGCCGGTGCACTATGACAATCCGGCTGAAGTGGGCGCCGATCGTATCGTCAACAGCGTGGCGGCGTTTGAGAAGTTCGGCGGCCCGTGCATCATCGTGGATTTCGGCACGGCGACTACGTTCGATGTCGTCTCCAAGAAAGGCGAGTACCTGGGCGGCGTGATTACTCCGGGCATCGGCATCTCGGCGGACGCGCTGTTTTCGCGCACGGCACGACTGCCGCGGGTAGACGTCCGCAAACCGCCACGCGTGCTGGCCACGAACACCGTCAACAGCGTGCAGTCCGGTCTGTACTACGGATACCTGGGATTGATTGACGGCATTCTGGAGCGTCTCATCGCGGAATTGGGCGAAAACGTCACCGTGGTGGCGACCGGCGGCTTGGCCAGCTTGATGGGCAGCGGGTCCAAATACATTCGCGAGATCGATGACCTGCTCACGCTAGCAGGACTGCGCATCATCTACGAACGCAACCAGAATGCAGGCAAGCGACGGGACGCAACTACGAATGCGACGAACGAATCGACGAAAACGACCGCAGCTCGTAAACGTTAAACCGATTCGAAGCGCCATACTTTCAGAAGAGTTTCTCAAGCGGAGGCTTGTCATCACGAGCGTAAGCGAGGGATCTGCTGTTTGTCTGCGCAGGCAGAAAGCAGATTCCTCGCGGCCGGGTGCCCCATTCATTCGTGATTTTTGAATGAGTGGGATTCGACGAACATTTCTCCCATCCCAGTGAACAACTACTTCAATTACTTCACGGAAATCGAGGAGCACTTCCAGCGCCGGCGCGGCTCGCTGCTCATTCTGTCGCCGCTCGACTGGGCGCTGATGGAGACATGGAAAGACGCAGGCATATCGCTCGAAGCCGTGCTGCGCGGCATCGACGTCACCTTCGAGAAGTGGGAGCGGCGTCCGCGCGCGACGCGCAAAGTGAACGGCCTGGCTTACTGTGCGCAGGAAGTGCTGGCGTCGGCCGAGGAACTGAAGGAATCCGCCGTCGGCGCTGCAACGGGGAAGAAGCAGGATGCCGGACTAGAGCAGGCAGCCGTGGCGGGGTACTTGTCACGCAACGCCGGGCAACTCGATGGGCTCGAGCTGCCAGGAATGGCGCAGGCCTTGGCCGCCGACACCGCCGCGAGTTTGCGCAGCCTGGCGCAGTCGCTGTCAGGGGCGGCGCCAATCGGAATGGAAGATTTGGAGCGGCGGCTGACGGTTGCGGAAGAAAAGTTGTTCGCTGCGCTGATGGCTGCGACGCCGGATGAAGCGTTGTATCAGGTGCGGGCCGATGCCGACCGGGACCTGGCGCCCTATCGCAGCAAGATGAACGCTGCACAGATCGCGCAACTGCAGAAGCAGTACATTCACAAGCGGTTGCTGGAACAGTACAAAGTGCCGCGCTTGAGTTTGTTTTATATGTGATAGAGGGCTCTTAGCTATGAGCTATGAGCTATCGGCTATGAGCTATGAGCTGTCGGCTTTGAGCTCTGTTGCAGAGCTGGTGGTTTGTATCAGGGCACGAGTTTACTCGTGCCGAACGCGATGCCAATCACGCGAGGGCTTTAGCCCCTGCAAACATTGCGCAGCGGCTAAAGCCGTTCGCGTTAGGAAGCGTTATGCGGCACGACTGAAGTCGTGCCCTGATACAAGACAGCGGAAGTCCCTAGCAACAGTCGTGCCCTGATACAAGGCGGACGATGGGCGAACATTGAACGTCGTAGAATTCTCGGCACAAGGCGGTCGATGCGCGAACATCGCATATCGTTGGATCGTTGCAACCGTCAGGTGTTTACAAAAATTAAAGCCAAGAGCTAAGAGCCAAAAGCGAAAAGCGAAAGCGGCCTCAAGCATCGGAGAATCTTGCAACTCGAAATCGAAAAACTGATTTACGGCGGGGACGGCCTGGCGCGGCTTCCGGCTGATGAACATGGCAAAGGCAAGACCGTCTTCCTTCCATTCGTACTTCCCGACGAAAAGGTCGAAGCTTCCATCCTCGAAGCTCGACCTGGCTTCGCTCGCGCCCGAGTGGATACCGTACTCACGCCTTCGGCCGACCGCGTCGAGCCCGGTTGCGGCTACTTCGAGCGCTGTGGTGGTTGCCACTATCAGCACATCGAGTATTCCGCGCAGCTCCGCTATAAGTCCGAGATCCTGCGCGAGACGATCCGCCGCACCGCCAAATTCGAGTTGCAGCAGGAGATCACGCTCCACTCAGCCGACCCGTGGGCTTATCGCAATCGCACGCGAATGCATATCCGCCATCAGCCCGAGTTTGCGCTGGGATATTTTCGCCATGGCTCTCGCGACCTGTTGCCGGTAGAGAGCTGCCCGATCAGCTCGCCGCTGATCAATCAGGCGATTGCCGCGGTTTGGACGCTTGGCCGCGAATCCGCGATTTCCGAACAAGCCCATGGCATTCAGTTCTTCGCCAACCACGGCGACTCGCAGCTCCTGATCGAGCTCTACGTCCGGCCGGGCAGCGAGGCGAAGCTGATGCAGCCGTTTGCCGCCGCACTGCATGAATCCCTGCCGCAGATTGCCGGCGTAGTCGTCTTTGCTACTTCGTCGCTGGAGGACGAAACCCGGCAGCGCGCGCCACTCACCTCGACGCATTCAGAGCCGTCGCAGGCCATCGGGGAAAACTTCATCGTCTATCACGCCGCGGGTCTGGACTACCGGGTCAGCGGCGGCTCGTTCTTTCAGACCAATCGCCACCTCATCGACCAGCTGGTGGAGGCAACCGTCGGCAAACACACCGGACGCGCCGCGCTCGACCTCTACGCGGGCGCGGGATTGTTCACCACGCACCTGGCGCGAAACTTCGATCAGGTGATTGCGGTCGAAGCTTCGCCGCATTCCTTCGCCGATCTGCGGCACAATGTTCCGCACAACGTGAAGTGCCTGAGCATCACGACGGAAGCGTTCCTGGCCGAGCGTGCCGCCAAACTTGCGCCCGACCTTATCGTGCTTGATCCGCCGCGCGCCGGGCTGGGCGAGAAGTCGGCCCGGGCGCTCACACGCATGTCCGCCTCGCATGTGACGTACGTCTCATGTGATCCGGCAACGCTCTCGCGCGACCTCCGCGTGCTGCTAGAATCGGGCTATCGGGTCGAGCAAGTGCACCTGGTCGATCTATTTCCGCAGACGTATCACATGGAAACGGTCGTGCACCTGGCACGCTAGCTCGATGATCCTCGCCCGGAGGCTGTCATGTACGCGATCTCCATCATCCGTTACCGCAAACCGCTGGAAGAAGTGCAGAAGCACACCGACGCGCACCGCGCCTACCTGCAGGGACTGAAGCAGGAAGGACTGATGATTGCTTCGGGCCCGATGGTTCCGCGGAGTGGCGGGATGTTGCTGCTGCGCGTTCCCGACGACGAAGCGCAGGCGACGCTGGACAGCATTCGCGACAACGATCCGTACGTCCGTTTCGGAGTCGCGCAACATGAGTTGTTGCCCTGGGCCGTCGGCATCGGCGCCGAGGACCTCGACAAACTTGTAACCCTCCCGGGTTGCGCTGCTGAGTCCGACGACGCCCACGGCAGCGCGTGAGTAGGACATCGGCAGCTGGCCGTGTCCACAACTTCATCTCCGCACGATCGGACTCCCGCATCGCGGCCTTACTGCGGCGGACAAGAACCTGTCTTCCTCGCCGCGCTTTCTTTCGCGGCTGGAATTCTGGCGGCCAACTACTGGTGGCGTTCGCCTCTGGTGTGGCTTGCGGGCTTCTTGCTCGCGGCACTCATCGCGCTCTGGGCGCTGCGTCGCTCTCCTCAACTAGCCTTCTTCCTGGGAGTGCTGGCAGTGCTTCCGCTGGGCGGCTTCTACTTGCAGGCGCGCGACGCATCGCAACCGGCTATTGCCGAGAACCTTCAATCCTTTGGCGTCCGGCGAGCACGGAGTTGATGTAACCGCTCACGTGATTCGCGAAGGACTGATCCGGCCGAGTCCCTACGGCGGCAAGCAGGAATCGGTCGACGTCGAGACGGAAGAGATGCGGCTTGGCGACTATATCTTGCGCGAGCCGGTCGGCATCCGCTTGTCGATTTACAGCAAGCAGAGCGAAGAAGAGGAGGCCGGGAGACGCTGGCGGGGAATCGCCGCTGCGCGTCTACACCTATGGTGAGCGGCTGCACTTCATCGGCAAGCTGCGCGCACCTCGCAACTATCGCAATCCAGGCGCGCTGGACCTGACCGGTTATCTGGCGTCGCAAGGCATTCGCCTCACTGGATCCGCGCACGCCAGCGATGTCGAAATCTTTCCAGGCTTCGCCGGTACCCGCTTCGAGCTGTGGCGTAGCACTGCGCGGCGCAGCGTGCTGGAGCACATCAGCCGGCTATGGCCGGGAGAGCGCGGCGCGCTGATGCAGGCAGCGCTCATCGGCGGGCGCGCATTCTTCGGCCGCGACATCAAGACCGATTTCCAGCGCACCGGCACCTATCACATCCTGGTCGTCTCCGGGATCAACGTCGGCATCCTGGCCTTCGCGGTTTTCTGGCTGCTGCGCAGTCTGCCCTTCGGCGAGACGTGGGCGACGATCCTCACGCTGGTTCTCTCGTGGGGTTACGCGTTTGTCGCGGATCTTGGCTCGCCCATCGTGCGGGCCACCATCACGCTCAACATTTATCTGCTCACGCGGTTGCTCTTTCGCGACCGCGCTGGACTGAACGCCCTCGGCATCGCTGCGCTCGGCATCTTGCTGGTGAATCCCCGCACTTTGTTTGAGGCCAGCTTTCAGCTGACGTTTCTCTCCGTGATCGCGGTCGCCGGCATTGCGGCGCCGATGCTTCGCCGGACGGTCTATCCCCTGCAGAACGGCCTTCGCAATCTCGATTCGCCTGAATATGACTATGCGCAACCCAGCAGGGCAGCCGAGTTTCGGGTCGAGCTTCGCGTTCTTCGCGCCGCATTGAAGCATGTAGTCGGTGCGCGCGCAGCCAACTTTCTGCTGATTGGAGTAACCCGCACACTGCTAGGCTGCAGCCGAGTTGCTTTTTGTCTCCGTCATCATCAACCTGTCGCTGGCGCTGCCGATGGCCTGGTATTTCCATCGCGCCACCACGATGTCGCTGCCGGCCAACGCGCTGGTCATTCCGATTGCCTCGGTGCTCTTGCCCACCGCAGTTCTCGCCGTCGCGTTGTCGTATCTTTCCCACTGGATCGCGTTCGTCCCGGCGTTCATCGCCGCTCACTGCCTCGATCTGCTGACTGGAACCGTTCGGTTCATTGGGCACTTGCGCATCTCCGATGTTCGCGTGCCAACGCCCACGCTTGTCAGCTCTCTTTTTGCGGCGTTCACGGTGGCGCTCGCCCTGCTGCTGGCCCGGCGGAGATTCCTGGCAATCGTCGGAGTCGCCGGTCTGCTGGCATCAGCGCTGTGGATCGTGCTGCTGCCGCCGAAGCCGCAGTTCCGTCCTGGCGCTTTCGAGATTACGGCCATCGATGTTGGGCAGGGTGACGCCTTGCTGCTGATCACTCCGGAGGGCAAGACGCTGCTGCTCGATGCCGGCGGCATACCTGGCTCGTCGCGCTCCGATTTCGATGTTGGCGAGGAAGTGGTCTCGCCCTATTTATGGTCCCGCGGTATCCGCCGGCTGGATGCGATTGTCCTCTCGCATGCCCACAGCGATCACATGGGAGGCATGCGCAGCGTCATCGCGAATTTTCAGCCGCGCGAATTCTGGTATGGAGTGGAATCGCCCGACGGCGGATTCCAGGAGGTCGAACAGACGGCCCGCTCGTGGAACGTGGTACTCAAACCGCTTCGAAGCAGGCAACACGTTCGACTTTGGAGGCCTGCACATTCGCGTGTTGAATCCGCAACCGGGATGGCTGGCGACCCTGCGCGGCCAGGACGACGAATCGCTCGTCCTGCACATCCAGTATGGGAAAACGTCAGCCCTGTTGGTGGGCGACGCGCACAAGCGTATCGAGAAGTTCCTGATCGACGAGCGTCCCAAGGCCGACCTGCTGAAGATCGGCCATCACGGAAGTCTCGACGTCCAGCTCACCGGAATTTCTTGACGCGGTGCAGCCGCGGTTCGCCGTGGTTTCGGTGGGAATCTACAACTCGTTCAAACATCCCCGGCCGGAGGTGATGCAGCGTTACGCCGAAGCGCATGTCGAAACCTTTCGCACCGACCTGGCCGGGGCTGTCTCGTTTTACCTGGACGGCAAGACCGTGACGGCTAGACCGGTTCCTCGCTGACCGCCTCATCGGCGTCGGTGGTGGGATGATTGCGGTACTCTTCGATGGTCTCGACGGCCTCTTCGGCCTGATCGGGACGCACCAGGATGACAACGCCGCCTACGCCGGGCAGAATGTCCTGCGGCGCTTCGCGATTCTGGATGATGGCGTCGATGCCGGCAGTTTCCAGCAGCCCGCGCACTACCATCGCTTCGGATTCTTCGTCAGTATCGAAAACCTTTACCAGTTCCTCGTGACCGTCTGTCGGTTCTGCCATTCGCTCCTCCATTTGGTTCGATGCAAATGGCAGCGTGGTCGCCGTTTGCAAGTCGTCTGTTGGTTTGCGGCTGCAATTTCGCCGTTTGGGTGTATGATGCCGCCCACCAAGCTTACGCAACGATGGGGGTTCGGCGCTCATCAAATTGTATCGGATATCGACAAGCCGTCGCCTTTAGGGGATGGGCGGGTCTTGCCAAAGGGGAACTTCATGGGGCTACCGGAACGCAACGAACGGAGTGTGTCGCAGGCCGTCAACAACCCTCAGCAGGAGCAGCCACAGCAGGAGCAAGAAGACGAGCGCCGCAAGCTGCGCCGGCTGCAGATCATGATGAATATGGTCCTGTCGGTCATCAGCCAGGACTCCGACCTTACCGTGGAAGAAGCTGCGGAGCTGGCCGCAAACGCCAAGCGCGCCGCGCTGGCCATGTTCCCCGACAAGGAGTTCGCCTACGACATCCTCTATAAGCCGCGTCTGCAGCGCGTGATCGCCGAACGATTTCGGGTGCAGTAAAACGTCCCAACAAGTGTAAGGCGGCGCTTGTCGGGAGGCCCTACTTGCTGACGCTGGTCAGGTAAATGGTCAGCGTTCCCCACATCAGCTTGGCCCGCATCTGCACGGGCAGATGCTTGTCGTCATCCGTGTACCAGATCCAGATGCGGCCGCGGTTTTTCAGCACACCGGCATTGCCTTCCGAGCCCACACGAATCGTCTGAAAGGTCCCGGCAGCAGTCTTTATCTGTTCCTTGCCTTCCACGTTGGCGTTCACCGTTACCGTGTTGCCACCATCATTCAGCGGGAACGTGTAGGTCGCACCGACCTGCAAAGGCAGGCTGGCGACATAAAGAATTCCTGAGACGACATCGGTAACGCAGTTGGGAATGTCGTTCTCCACCTTCTTCTGCTGGTTGGTCTTGAGGTTGTGCTCGTCCAGCACCGACTTCCCGCGCGCGTAGTCATAGGTGATGACGGTATCGCGCCGGTGCGAGCCTTCCTCGGTATGTTTTACCAGCTTCGCCGAGCACAGGGTCTTCGCATCCATATACGATTCGAAGCGGTCGGCCACCCGATACAGCAGCGCGACCACGCCGGTCGAATCTGCAGTTGCGGTGAGGTGGTTCTGCGTGCCCAGGCGTTCGATCCGCACCGTCGATACCCCGGCGGTGAAGAAGCGCCACTCGGCTTCGTAGTGCAGGCTCTGGCCATAAGGCATCTGAAAGCCGGGACGCAACGGTTGGATGTGGGAAGCGGAGCCGATTTTGGCTTCGGTTTGTGGCTGCGCGGGAGTATGCGCTGGCTGCAGCGTCTGGCCGCCCGGCGCGCCGGTGGCCGCGAGAGCTACAAATGTAACGAGAACAAGAACAATAAAAGTGCGCGCGATCGAGGTCGTCACCTTCACCCTGGGAGCAAGAGGATTTTCGCAATCAAAATCGCCAGTATGGCAGCGGCGCCGAGCAGGGAATTGTACTCGCGATGTCGGAAGTATAACTCACGCGAGAAGCCACTCGTCACCCCGGCAAACCACAGCGTGTGCGGCATCAGACTGGGGACTCGCCGTGTGTATTCGGCATATCCCGGAAATGTATCGCGCAAGTAGCTCTGTTCGCCGCGAATGACCGGGACGTAGACGAGAACGAAGTAGAGAATCAGGGCAACACCGATCCAGATATCGCGCGCGGCTATCGCGAATCCGATTCCGATGAGGATGGAGCCCAGGTACAGCGGATTGCGCACGTACGCATAGGGGCCGGTGGTCGTCAGCTCACGATCTTTCTTCACCTGTCCCGAGGCCAGTGCGCGGATGGCAATTCCGAAACACGCAACGGCCACGCCGATGGCCAGAAACAGCCACGTCGGCCGCGCCCGCCAGACGTAGAACACAGCAAACAGAAATCCCAGCGGCACCCGGATGCGCCGGGCGATGCGCTTCCACGTCCATGGTGCCTGGTTCGGTTGCGGATCAGCCAACGCCGCCTCCGAGCAGGTGCTCCGCTGCATCGATCACCGCTTTCGGAGGAATCGACATCAGACCCTCGTCGGGATGATCGGTGTGCGAAGAGTTGTCGACGCTCTCAGGGCTGCGCAGCACGATGCTTGTAGTCGCGTATGGTCCGTTACGCTCCGGCCGGGTCGGCCCGAACAGCGCGACCACGGGCACGCGCAACGCGGCCGCCAGATGCATCGGCCCAGTATCGCCGCCAACGAATAACGCTGCCCGTCGAGTCAGCGCGATCAACTCTCCTACCGAGCACTTCACCGGAAGCGCGGACCCGCCGCTCTCGCGATGCACCGCGTTCGCGAGCTCCTCTTCTCCGGGTCCATAATTCACGATGACGGCCAATCCTTGCTTCGGCAACGCTGAGGCGACCGCACCGTAGGATTCCGCCGGCCAGCATTTCGTGCCCCAACCCGCGCCCGGATTCAGAATGGCGAAGCGCCGGTTGCCGAGCTGGCTCAACGTTCGATCTGCCCAAGCCTCGGCAGCGGGATCGACCGGAAACACCGGATCGATGTATTGCAGCGCTTGTCCGGCAATTTCCGACACGATCGCCAGCGCCTGCTCGACCACGTGCGTACCGCGAGCATCGACTTGTCGCGTGTAGAACATGGTCGCCGGTTTTTCGCGCGGCTGGGACGAGCCCACACGTATGGCGGCGCCGCTGGCCTTTCCTGCCAGCGCAGAACGTATTGCTCCTTGCAAATCGAGCGCGAGATCGTACTTCATCGCGCGCACTTCGCGGCGCAGAGATTTCATCGCGCGCCAGCTCTCATCCGACAGCAGCGCCCGCCGCCAGGCTTTGAAGTTGGCGACGTGCACCCAATCTACCAGCGGCTTTTGTGGCGAGCGCGGTGCCATGCGATCGCCTTCGCGGGCGCACAGCAACTCCGCCCAGCGCTCTTCGACCAGCCATCCAATTTGCAAGATCGGGATTAGCCGCGCGCAGCGCCGTGATGGCGGGCAGCGCATGAATGACGTCGCCCATGGCGCTGAGGCGCACTACGAGGACTCTTCCGGCGAGAGGGAGGTTGGATTTGCGCGCGTCTGTGGCGGGGCGGCTCTTGGCTGTAGAACCCGAGTTTTGCGAAGATGCAGAAGCGCTCACTCTCAGCGGGCTCCTCCGCTGCGGGGCCGCAACTGCGCCAGCAGGTCGGTTGTGGAATGGTTCTTGGCGTCGCCGACGATTTCGACGCGGCCGCCGTACGCCGTCACTTCGTCGCGCTCGGGAACATTCTCGCGCGTGTAGTCGGTACCCTTGGCTTGCACGTCAGGATGGATTTCGCGGATCAGCGCGCGCACGTCGGGCTCGTCGAAGATCACGACTGCGTCCACATCCGATAGTGCCGCAAGAATTTCCGCTCGCTCGCTCGGCGGGCATCGCGGGACGCCCTTCACCCTTCAATTCCCGAACGCTGTCATCGGAATTGATAGCGACCACCAGCTTGCCGCCCAGCGCTTTGGCGCCGCGCAAATAGCGGATGTGCCCGACGTGCAGCAGATCGAAGCAGCCGTTGGTCAGCACGATCTGCTGGCCGCTGCGACGCCATTCGTTCACGCGCTCCCGCAGGGCGTCCCGCGAGAGGAGTTTGTTTTCGTTTTCTCTCACGCTGAAGTGTCTATCGAATAGTGATCGATGGCCGCCAGCAATTCCTTGCCGGTGACCGTGGCCGTGCCGCGCTTCATCACCACGATGCCGCCGGCAAAGTTGGCCAGGCGCGCAGCGGAAATCGTGTCAGCGCCCGCAGCCAGTGCGGCCGTGAACGTCGCAATCACCGTGTCGCCGGCGCCGGTAACATCCACCACATGGTCGGAGCCATAGACCGGAATCATCAGCGGCTTGGCATCTTTCTCGAACGCCACCATGCCGTCGCGGCCGCGCGTGATGACCAGCGACTCCAGCGCCAGTTCCTTCAAGCAGCCGCGCACCCGCCGCACGCAGTTTGGCGTCATCGTGGCCGATGGTCATACCCAGCGCCTCTTCCACCTCGGGCTCGTTGGGCGTCGCCGCCGTCGCTCCTTCGTATTCCAGGATGCGATAGCGCGAGTCGACCGTGATGGGCTTGTTCTCCAGGCAGCCGTTCGATTTCACAAACGTCAGCAGACGCGGCGTCGCAGCCCCATAGCCGTAATCGGAGATCAGAAGGCCGTCCGACGCTGTGGCATACTCGCGCGCCGCGTTGACCAGGTTCAGCAGGACAGGATGCAGTTCGCCCAGCGGCTCCGCCTCGCGGTCCACGCGGACGACCTGCTGACGGCTGTTATGCGACATGCCCGCCAGGATACGCGTCTTCGTCGTGGTGGGATGGTTCTTCAAGCGCTCGATGCCGCCAACGGAGATCTTCTTGTCTCGGAAGCACTCCAGTAGCAGGCTGCCGGCCTCGTCGTCGCCGACCACACCGACAGGCAGGACGTTGACGCCGAGCGAGGCCAAGTTCATTACCGCGTTTGCGCCGCCGCCGGGCACTACAGTGCGTTCGCGATGCTTCAGGATGAGCACCGGCGCTTCCCGCGAGACCCGCGCAATTTCGCCGAAGACGAATTCGTCGGCCACCAGGTCCGCCATCACCGTGACGGAAACCTCGGCGAATGACCGCACAATCTTCTTCCAGCGCTCCGTGTCCTTGGGATGTTTGTTCATGAATTTAGGGGAACGTCTCTAGTTGCCGCAGACGCCCGAAGGCAACCTTAGATTCTCTCACGCAGGCCGGTGATTTCGCGCCGCAATCGTTGCCAGCAGGCTGTTCACGATGGCGTCCGCATTTTCGATCTGCATCGTGACCGCAACCACGTGCGTTGGTTCGAGCTTTGCAATCAGGCCGCCCAGGTTGATTGCGTCCTTCTCGGTAGTGGCGAACCATGTCGCTCCAGATTTCTTGCGAAGCGCCAGCAACTCACGAACATCCGACGCGCCATACCAGTGATGATCGCGAAACGCCCGTGTGCCCGCCAGCGTTACGCCCGAGGCACGCAACTGGGCGAAGAAGTTCTCCGGCTGCGCGATACCGCAGAAGGCCACGCATGGTCCCGTCGCCTGCGGCGCAACGATGCCGCGGCGCACTCGCCACATCTTCTGATGGGTCAGCGGAAGGCCTTCCGTCGTCATGTCATTCGTCAGCACGACCACATCGGCACGTTGGATTGCCGGCAGCGCTTCGCGAAGTCTTCCGGCAGGCATCAACCTGTCCTTGGCATCGTTCGGCGTGACCAGCACGATGTCCAGGTCGCGCGCCAGCCGGCGATGCTGAAACCCGTCGTCCAGCAGATGCAGGCGTGGCCCAAAATTCTCTTCCGCAATCCAGCCTGCCTCGTAACGGTTCTCGCCGACGATAACCGAAACTTCCAGCCGGCGCGCAATCAGCAGAGGCTCGTCCCCGAAATCACGCGGCGAGCCGTCGGGATCGACCAGGGTCACGCCCTTGCTTTTGCGTTTGTATCCGCGCGACAGCACATCGAACGAGACGCCGCGCTTCTTCAGCAGCTCGCCCAGCGCAATCACGAACGGCGTTTTCCCCGCGCCGCCCGCAGCGATATTGCCGACACTGACCACTGAGCCTCGCAGCCGCCGCGCCGACAGCACGCCGTGATCGTAGAACCGGTTGCGTCCTCCGGTGACGGCTCCGTAGATGGCAGAAAAAGGATTCTTCACCGGCGTACCTCCGCGGAAACTGTGCTCACCGGAGCTTGCAGCAAGCCGAGCAGCGCGTCCACCGTTTTCTGCGTTGCGCCCTGTTGCGAGTGTAAGACGTCGGCCGCGCGGCGACCTAGCGACTCCCGCTCCGCGTCATTCTCCAGCAAGCTGCAACACAGTCGGCGTCAAGCGATTGCAGCGTCACCACCCGCAGCGCATCGGCACGGCGAAAGACCTCGATGATATCGCGGAAATTCTCCGTACTCGGCCCGACCAGGATGGCGACGCCGAACTGCGCGGCCTCCAGAACGTTGTGCCCACCACGCGGCACCAGGCTGCCACCGATGAACGCGATGTCGGAAAACTCATACAGACTGGCTAACTCGCCAATCGTATCCAGCAAAAACACGCCGCCGGCGATGGCCCGGACGCCATTCCATTCGGAACGCCGCTGCCAGCGCAGACCTGAGGACGGCTCGAGCGATGCGACGGCAGCGAAGCGCTCTGGATGCCGGGGAGCAAGTACCAGCAGTGCGCCCGGATGTCGCGCCACCACTTGCCGGTACATCTCCAGCAGCATCACTTCTTCGCCTTCCAGGGTGCTGCCGGCAACGATCACGGGCCCAATCTCTTCCCGGCTGAGTGCATTTTGAAAAGCATCGACGATGGCCGGCTTCACGGGCGGCTTCACCTCGAACTTCAAATTGCCGCTGACCTGGACACGCGCTGCCGGCGCGCCAATCTGCACCAGCCGGCTCGCGTCCACATCACTCTGAGCAAGAAGCAGGTCAACGTTTTGCATAACGCGCCGCAGCAGTCCGCGGAAGCGAAGATAACCTGGCAGCGAACGATCCGACACTCGCGCATTCACTACCGCAACCGCCGCTCCCGACTTGCGCGCTTCATGCAGCAGGTTCGGCCAGAATTCGCTCTCGGCCAGCACCAGCAGCTTGGGGCGCAGGGCTTGCAGATAAGCGCGCACCGCCCACGGCAGGTCGAGCGGCAAATAGAACACGTTGTTCTCGCCGAAACGCTCGCGCGCCAGCTTTTGTCCGGTGTCCGTTGTAGTGGAAACGACGATACGCCAACCGGGCAGGCGCATGTTAAGGTCGGCAACCACTCGAGAGATCGCCAGCACCTCGCCAACGGAGACCGCATGAATCCAGATATTGTTTTCGGCCACCCGGTTGAAGAGGCGGTCGGGAACCGTGCCCAGGCGCTCGCTCCAGCCGGTGCGGTACTTTCCGTGACGCAGCATCTGCACCAGCCACCAGGGCGTGCTGACGATGAGCGCCAGGAACAGAAGCAGGCTGTAAAGCGAATACACGTTGCGATTGTAAACGGGGAAGCAGAGTCGGATGCTTTTAGCAGAAATTCGGTGTCATCCTGAGCGGAGGCGCGATGTTTGCGCCGGAGTCGAAGGACCTCTACCACCGCGACGAACCAGCCGAGGGTAGAGGTCCCTCGACTGCGATCGATTGCTGCGCAATCTCACTTCGCTCGGGATGACACATCGGATCTGCGTACCCACCGCTTACGCGGTGGGCTAATCAGTTGCGCCCTTCGGGCTGACAGCTGACAATTCACAACCGGCAACCGGCAAGCGCACTGACAACTGGCCACTGAACTGGCCACTATGTGTTGATCGGCATGCCGAACACCGCATTGGCCGCGTCCAGCATCGCCTCTGACAATGTAGGATGCGCGTGAATTGTGTTCGCCAGTTCCTCGGCGGTGCACTCCAACTCCAGCGCCAGCACCGACTCAGCGATCATTTCCGTCGCGTTCGGCCCGATGATGTGCACGCCTAGAATCTCGCCGTACTTGGCGTCGCTGACGATCTTGATGAAGCCTTCATGCGCTCCGACGATGGTGGCGCGGGAGTTCGCGGTAAAGGGGAACTTGCCGATCTTCACCTCGTAGCCCGCTTCCTTCGCTTTGGCTTCGGTCAAGCCCACGCTGCCGATCTCAGGATGGCAATACGTTGCGCCCGGAATACGCAGCTTGTTGATCTTCTTCACCGGCTTGCCGGCGATGTGAGTCACGGCGACGATGCCAGCCATCGCTCCCGAGTGCGCCAGTTGCGGGTATCCGGCGACGATGTCGCCGATGGCATAAATGCCCGGCTCGGCAGTGCGCATGTAGCCGTCAACCTCCACGAAGCCGCGCTCGACCTTGATCTTGGTCTTCTCGATGCCGACGTTCTCGGTACGCGGCGCGCGGCCGATGGCGATAAGAACTTTCTCCGCTTCAATCTGCTGCTGCTTGCCGTCGGCAGTGAAGGTCACCATCACGCCGGCCTTGGTCTTCTCGACCTTCTCGACCTTGGCGCCGACGAAGCCGTTGATGCCGCGCTTGCGATAGACGCGCATCAGTTCCTTGGACACCTCTTCGTCCTCGACAGGAACGTAGCGCGGCAGCATTTCCAGGATCGTAACCTCCGCGCCGAACGACTTGTAGATGCTGGCAAATTCCACGCCCACCGCGCCCGAGCCGATCACGATCAGCGATTTTGGGATGTTTTTCAGGCTGAGGATTTCGATGTTGGTCAGGATTTGCTCGTCGGCCGACATGCCAGGAAGCATGCGCGCCACCGAACCAGTCGACAGCACGACGTTCTTGGCCTTGATCGCCTTCTGCTCGCCGCCTTCGATCGCGACGGTATGAATGCCTCCGCTGGCGGGTCCGGTCAGCTTGCCGAAGCCGCGCACCACGTCGACCTTGTTCTTACGCATCAGGAACTGCAAGCCCTTGGCGTGCTTATCGACGATGCCCTGCTTGCGCTTCTGGATCGAGCCCCAGTTCACGCTGACGCCGGCGGTGTTCTCCAGGCCAAGTTCCGCGCCTTCCTTCACATGGTCGAAGACCTCGGCATTGAACAGCAGCGCCTTGGTCGGAATGCAGCCGACGTGCAGGCAGGTGCCGCCGAGGACGGCGTCCTTTTCGATGAGAGCGGTTTTCAGCCCGAGTTGTCCGGCGCGAATGGCCGCGGTGTATCCGGCAGGTCCGCTGCCGATGATGGCTACGTCGTAGATGGTCTCTGGCAAGTGCGTGCTCCAGTCTGATTGATATGAAATCGGATGTCCGCAGCGATGAAATCGGCGACAACCCGTCCGACCGTCCGGGAAGATGCACGTACGCTCATCCCAGGCAAACTAGTTGGAATAATGGCTACAGTCGAATAGATGATTGTAAATCAGGGAAAGAATCAGGCGAGCGCGGCGGAGCCTCCAAAGCCCGCAATTTCGCGCCTTTGAGCGGCCATACCGGCCAGTGACAGAGGAACGCCATTGTCGCCACGCCAAAAAAATGCCGCCCGAAGGCGGCTTAGGGAGCTAGGGCGCGAATGGATCCTTATTTCTATGGCCCGGATTATGTCGTGTCCCCCTCAAGTCTCCGATGACTTACAGCAGCGTCTGGCTGCGTTTGCTGTCATCGGGCAGGATCACGAATCGATGCCCATTACTGCAGCAGTAGACAACTTTGTCTGCGAGCAGGAAGTTCCACTGGTCCAGCCGGTCCGGCATATCCAAAGGATATGACGTCAGCTCCTCCGACTCGCAGACGGCACACCGCCTGGGTTGGAGCATGACTGACAGCATAGAGGCTCCCGCGAACAATTACCATCCAGTTGTCGTCCTTAGCCAGTGCTGCGTTCTATTATGAGCCGAGCTGAATGCCGCGTTGCCCGTGTGAAGTTGGTCACTGACTCCGCCGGAGCGGGGGCAGCATAATGCAGATCATGAATCGTACTTTCCTTCGTCTGGTTCTCGCCCTGGCAGCGTTTCTGGGTGGGCTGAGTTGTATCAGCATGGCGGCGCAGCAGAAAGTTGAGCGCATCGCAGCCGCTCCCGCCGCCGGATTGTCTGACGCTTTGCGCCAAGCCGTGGAGGACAAGGGTTATCGCGTCACACTCGATGACGGATGGACGGCGGAGTTCTGGTTGGCACGAAAAATCGATGTGCAGGATACGGCCGTTCCGGGCGCGCTCTACCCCAAGTTGGCTGCCAGCGCGTTTGTCGGCATCGTCCGGCTTCCGCAAGGCATGTCGGACTACCGCGGGCAACGCATTCCCGCCGGAACTTATACGTTACGGTACGAGCCATTGCCGCAGGATGGAAACCACATGGGCGTCGCGCCTAATCCCGACTTCCTGCTGGCCAGTCCCGTGGCGGATGATGCGCGTCCCGAGCAGCTCTACGTTTCCAGAAAAGTGGTCGCTTTGAGCGCCAAGACGACGGGAACGGGCCACCCCGCAGTGCTCGCGCTGGAAACGGCCGGCGAGCCTCAGACAGTGATTAAGCTGGAAGATGGCAGCCTCGTCCTGACAGTTGAATTTCCCGCTGCCGGAGCAAAGGGAAAAATCGGCATCGTGATCAAAGGTACGGCGGCGCAGTAGGGGCGACTGGCAGGCTGGGCGCGTGGATGTTACCGTGGTGCCACCAGCCCCACCGATTCAGTCGGTATCGTGACCGCATGCAGAGGCCATCGCTCAGCTCCATAATGTCCTTTGCGTCGCAGGCCAGCGAATGGCTGGTGCTGCTGATCCTGCTTGCCGCTTCCACTCCGCCCATTCTTTTCCGTCGGGCCTCGCTTACGATCGTGCCGCCGTTCAACCTGCTGGACGGCTCGTGGATTCTTGACACCAGCTACAAGGCCGCTGGCGGCATCTGGTTGGGACGCGATGTTGCGTTCACCTACGGGCCGCTCTTTCAGTGGCTGTCGAGCGCTCCGTCGCGCTGGATCGGCATTTCCGTGGGCTCGATCCTGGCGACGTGGTACACCCTGCCGTTCTGCGTCATCATTATCGCGACGTTCCTGTCAGCGCGGCTTCTGCTTCCGGCAGCGCCCGGGTGGCGCCGTGCCATCCTGGTGCTCCTCGCCGTCGTGTTCTGGTCGCCATCGGATGTGCGGGTGTCCTTCTGCCTGCTGGCGTTCGCCATTTTCCTGCGCCTTTGTGACGCCGTGTTGAGCGGCAGGACGCGGATTTTCCCGTGCCGCATCGTTGCCGCTGCCATCTGCGTCATCATGTTCCTCGCTCGCTGCGGACTCCGGTGTCTATCGTCTCGGTGGCGTTCGTGCTCTGCCTGGTCGGCGACCTCGATTGCCGCGGAGCAGGATCGCGCGCGCGGCGCAGTTCCTCCTGTTGAAACCGTCATCTTCTTTGCCGCGCTGGCGGCAGCGACGAATGCCGCCATGGGCTCGTGGCTCAACTTTCGGTTCTGGCGCTCGAGTCTGGCCATCGCCTCCGGATACCGCTGGTTTGAGCCCATCGCGATGTGCAGGCCGATAAGCACCAGCTCTTCGCTGATTCTGGCGGCAGGAGTCGCAATCTTTTCTCTGGCCTGGCTTTTGCGCCAGCCGCGTCGATCCTGGACCCGGCGGCCCGCCTTCCTTCTGGCGGGTTTCGGTCTCGCTTTCTTAATGACGCAAAGTAGCCTGGTGCGGTCCGATCGTGTCCATATCCTGATCGGACTTTATCCACTGGCTTTCTCTGCGGAGCCATCGCTCTGGACGAGTTCGAATCATGGCCATGGCTCGGACTGGTCATGCCGCTTGCCGTTGTCGTCGCCACCGCTGGCGTGGGTCATGTGCCATTCATCTTCCAGCCCGCAAGCGTCGCGGCCCGGGTGCGGCAGATACTCCATCCCGTTCTTGCCTGTCCGGCCGGGACGCAGGAATTTGATCGCGCCTGTCTTTCCGCGGCTGACGCTCAGTTGTTCATCAGCATCTCCAGTTTCGTCGACTCGCAAACGGCCCCTGACAGCCGCATCGCGATCTTTCCTTATCAGACGGCACTTGGTCTAGCCTCGCGGCGCCAGGTTGCCGGTGGCGTCCTGCAGGGCTATTTGGTGAATGGCAATTACCTGACGAGGTGGAAATCGCCGCTTTGCGGCAAGCCAGATCCGCCACTTGCCTTGTATTTTCCGGATACGCCCACCAGTCGAACCTGGACTCCGTTCCCAGTTTCACGCGCGCTCCCGGAGTCTGGTTTTATTACTTCCGCCACTACCGTTTGCTCGGCGGTGCGGCGCCTGGGCGTGCTCGGGCTGGTTCGAGATGATGGCCGGGACGGCCGCATCCGCTTCTCTTCACAATCGATCTCGCAGTCCCGGCTACGACCATTGCTATCAAGAAACGCAGTACGACCTCGACCTGGGGCAGATGCGGTGGCCCTCCGACGGCGCCGACTTCCTGAAACTGCAGCTTTGGATCGACTATCCGATCTGGTGGAGGGTGCGCAAGCCGTCCTGTCTGACCCTGGAGATGTTCTTCGCCGACGGGTCGCGGAAGCCAATACAGCTTCGTTCTCCACCCAACCAAGCTACCGACATCTGGGTTTATCCGTGGGAGGAAAAAGACATGATGAGCTACTTCTCCCCTGACCTGGGCCAGTGGCGAAAACCGAACCGTCCCGCGTTGACCGGGCTTAGGCTGCTGGTGACGCCTTTCGATTGGATCTCCGTCGTGCCGAACAGCGTCAGCGTCAAGAGCATCGAAGCGATCCAAGTCGGTCTTCGTTAAAAATATTTGGCGTGAAGCTTCAGCATGGATTTTCGCCGGCACGTCAGGTGTGGCGAAGCGCATCATGGCGATGAGAACCGCAACATCTTCCCTGAAGTGAGCGCCCCGCGACTGTAACTGACTGATTCGTAGGCTGCTACTGCCAATTCAAGTCGAATTTTTCGACTAGCACTCTAAGATCTGCTGAATATCACAACAAATGAGTGCGGCGTTAAACACATCGGCCCGCATAGAGGAAATTTGCAACACTAACTTGCAAGCTACTCGGGTTACAAGCACTTACCGAATCGTCTAGTAGCGACTCGCATGACCCGCGCCTTTGGTACGGCGAATGCCTTAAGTAAAAGTGCCAAGCGAGAACGAAAAGCGCAAAGGCTCATAACAGGAGGCACCCCGTGACCGTACTACTCGTTCTTATGATGTTCGCCATCTTTCTCACCATCGACTTCTTCTACGCGAAAGCGAAGCACCCCGCTCTGCACGTTGCGCCAGCCAAGAGCAAGCAGGCCGCGACTGCTGCTCGCCTGACTCCCAGCATGGTTGGTGGCTTCTCGGTTCCCGACAACCTGCGCTATCATCCGGGGCACACCTGGGCGCTCAGCGAGAGTCCGAACCTGGTTCGCATCGGCATCGATGACTTCGCCTCCAAGCTGGTGGGCAAGGTTGAGCACGTGACTTTGCCGCAACGCGGACAATGGATCCGCCAGGGACAGAAGGTGTGGAGCATCGTCCGCAACGGCGTGAAGGTCGACATGGTTTCGCCGATCGAAGGCAGTGTCGCCGACATCAACGAAGCGCTGGTGAACGACCCGACGCTGGCGTCCAAAGATTGCTACGGCGATGGCTGGATGATTACGGTGCAGTCGCCTGATTCCAAAACCAACTTCCGCAACCTGCTGGGCGGCGCTTTGGCCCGCTGGTGGACGGAAGAGTCTGCGATGAGATTGCAACGGGTTATGCCCAGCGCTCTCGGCGTCCTGGCGCAAGACGGCGGCGTCGCGATCGACGACCTGACCAGCACCATGCCCGACGAGCAGTGGACGAAGATCACCCGAGAATTTTTCCTGAGCTAAAGCTCATTCCGGAGAGACCTCCTGCTCCGGTTGAGCTTTTTCCTCCGGCCGCGCGATCGCGCGGCCGAGTTTATTTGGTAGCGATGTTTGCCATCAGCTTGGATGGATGTGTAGGCATAGGCTGGTGCCCCAGGTTCGCGTCCATCTGTCGGACACTAACCTGGGTGATGTGGTTCGTACCCAGGTCAGGCCCACAGATGGCCGGACCTGGGGCACCCGACCTTGTTCGCGGGACCGACCGCGCACCTACGCTCATGACATTTGTCACCCGCTCCCGCTGACATTCGGCACTACTTCGTGTACCCCGCATAACCGATCATCGTTAGCGTGCCGGGAAGAAGTATCCCGAACGCAGGAGTGAACGATGTCAACTGCTATCGCTGAAATGCCGTCCAGGTCGCCAGTGCCGCAATCAAGCGGCATCGCCAGGGTCCGCAACCTGAAGAAGGCGTACGGAAACGTTGTTGCCCTCAACGATCTCAGCATGGAAATCCGTTCCGGCGAGCTGTTGGCGCTGCTTGGCCCCAACGGTGCTGGTAAGACGACGCTGGTCCGCTTGCTGCTCGGTTCTGCCCGGCCGGATGCCGGTAGCGTCTCCGTATTTGGGGCCGACCCGCATTCCGGAGCGATGCAAGCTCGCGTGGGCGCAATGCTTCAGGTCGGGCGCGTTCCCGAGACGCTGAAGGTACGCGAGCACATCGACCTGTTCTCGTCGTACTATCCCAGCCCGCTACCGATCGAAGAGACGCTGGCAATCGCCGGGCTCACGGATATCAAAGATCGCGCCTACGGTGAGCTCTCCGGCGGACAGAAACAGCGCGTGCTTTTTGGCATTGCCATCTGTGGGAATCCTGATCTGCTGTTCCTCGACGAGCCGACGGTGGGCCTCGATGTGGAAGCGCGCCGCCTGATGTGGACGCAGATTCGCACCCTGATCTCGCGCGGCAAGACGGTGCTGCTCACCACGCACTACTTGAACGAAGCTGACGCGCTGGCCGACCGCATCCTCGTATTGAACAAGGGCGGCATCATCGCTGAAGGCACGCCTGCTGACATCAAGGCACGGGCCATGGGCAGGCAGGTTCGCTGCACCAGTCGCTTGAGCCTGGACGAGGTTCGTCAAATTCCCGGCGTGCTAAGCGCGACTGCAGATCGCAATGCCTTCGAGCTGCAGGTGAACACAGCCGAGCCGGTGGTGCGCGAGTTGTTGCAGCGCGACGCCTGGCTCGCTGACCTGGAAGTGACCAATGCCGGGCTGGAGGAAGCTTTCCTGGCCCTGACCAAGAACCACAATGCCGATTCCCGCAACGTAGATTCAAAGAAGGGAAACTGACATGGCTGCCACGACCTTTCCTGCTGTCTTAGCACCGCGCCGCTCAACCGCGCGAACCCTCGCGATCTATGTGAAAGAAGCCAAGTACGAGCTGCTGAAGAATATGCGCATCCCGGTCTATGCGATCTCCACCATCGCGTTCCCGCTGATGTTCTACGTTCTGTTCGGCATCGTGTTGGGACGCAACAATGCCGCCGTTCATAACGACAATGCGGTCTACATGCTGGCTACGATGGGCTGCTTCGGAGTGATAGCTGTGGCACTGTTCGGCTTCGGCGTCAGTCTCGCCATCGAGCGCGGACAGGGCTGGCTGCAGGTGAAGCGTGCCTCGCCCATGCCGGTCAGCGCGTACTTTTTTGGCAAGCTGTTTGCCGCGGTCACGTTCAGCACCGTGATCATGGCGTTGTTGCTGACGGTGGGGTATTTCTTCGGCGGGGTTCGTATGCCGCTTACGACGGCTGCCAAACTGGTCGGTGTGCTGGTGGCCGGCGCGATTCCGTTCAGCGCTATGGGCCTGGCCATCGGCTATTTCGCTAAACCGAATTCGGCCCCCTCGGTCGTCAATCTGATTTATCTTCCCATGTCGTTCTGCTCAGGCCTATGGATCCCGCTCTTCATGCTGCCGCACGGATTGCAGACGTTCGCGAAATTTCTGCCGGCGTATCACATGAGCCAGCTGGCACTGGGCATCGTGGGCATGACCACGGAGCCGGGTCCGGCCTGGGGACACGTCGAAGCGCTGGTCGCGTTCACCATGATCTGCCTGGGTCTGGCGGCGTGGGGCTATCGCCGGGATGAAGGGCAGATGTATGGGTGAGGAAGGCAGCTGTTTGCCAGTAGCTGTTAGCCATTAGCTCTTAGCAAGATTCGGTCTTGGCAGCTGACGAAAAGAGGAGCGCCGGAGGCGTGATACAGGTCAGCCCAGCCGTTTACGGCCGGGGGAGCGTTGGATCGAGAGGCCCAGTGCCGTAGGTACGATAGCAAGCCCTGTCGTCCCTGAAGGGACTCTTCGCTTAAAGCAGCATCTATACCCAGCCGTGAACGGCTGGGCTAACCTGTGGCGCGCCGATGGCGCTCTGGCGAAAAGAGCGAAGAGCAAAGAAGCGGAAGATGCTAGCAAGAGCGGAGGTTCACCATGAAAAGCAAAACTGCGCAATGGATTCTTTGGGCAATCGCGATGAGCATTTTTCTCGGGCTGATCGCTGAGCGGCCTATTTGACTGGCTGGGCGTAGCCATCCTTGCCACCTCGCTGGTGTGGTACATGGTTGTACCGCGCGCCACTTCCAGATAACAATAAGGACGCAAGAGCAATGCTGGATCGTATCTATCCCGGACGCAAAGAGCATGGCTGGATGCCGATCATCTGGCTGATGTATCTCATCTTCTTTTTCGTCGATCCGTTCACCCATCCTTCCAGCGCGCTGGTGTGGACCGGCACCGCGGTCTGCGGCATTGCTTTCATCCTGCTCTATCTGCAGTCGTTCAGCTCCACCGGGCGGGCCGCAATCATCGCCGTGCTGGCCATGGTGGCGATGGGGATTCTCTGCACTCCTTGGAATTCCGGCGCCGTCGGCTTTTTCATTTATGCTGCAGCGGCGGTCGCATGGATCGACCAGAGCCGGAAGATGTGGCTATGGGTTGCCATCATTATTGGCATCATCTTGCTGGAGAACTGGCTTCTGCATCGCCCGCTGGTTTTTGGCCTGATGATGTCGTTCTTCGCACTGACCGCCGGCGCTGCCAACTTCTATTTCGCGCAGAGAAAGTGCGCGGCCAAGAAGCTGCAGCTGGCGCAGGACCAAGTCGAGCATCTGGCCAAGGTCGCCGAGCGCGAACGTATCGCGCGTGATCTGCACGATCTACTGGGGCACACGCTTTCGCTTATCACCTTGAAGGCGGAGCTGGCTCGCAAGATGGTCGACCGCGATCCACAGCGCGCCAAGCAAGAGATGATGGATGTGGAGCACACTTCGCGGGCCGCGCTGGCGGACGTTCGCGAGGCCATCAGCGGATATCGCGGCCAGGGTCTGGCAGCGGAGCTGATTCGCGCCCGCAAGACACTGGAAACCGCAGGCATCACCGTCGACTCCGAGCTTGATGAACTGCCGCTGACCCCGGCGCAGGAGACCGTGCTGGCTCTGGCCTTGCGCGAAGCCGTGACCAATGTCGTTCGCCATGCGCAAGCGCAACAGTGCAGCGTCCGGCTGCAACGGGAAGACAACCGGTGCAAGCTGGAAATCGCGGACAACGGCCGCGGCGATGATACCCCCGAAGGCAACGGCCTGCGCGGCATGCGCGAGCGCCTGGAGTTGATCGGCGGCTCGTTGCAGCGTCAGACCAAGGCCGGAACCCGTCTCGTCATTCATTTGCCTCTCGCGCCCGGCTGGCCCTCCTCTGCGAAACTGAAAGCATGACGGTCGCGAAGCGCGACAAAATCAGAGTGGTCATCGCCGAAGACCAGGCCATGGTCCTGGGCGCGCTAGCGGCGCTGCTGGAGATGGAAGACGACATCGAAGTCGTCGCTCGCGCCCGCAACGGAGAAGAAGCGCTGCAGATCGTCCAGCAGGTGCGGCCCGAAGTTTTCATCACCGACATCGAAATGCCGACGTTGACCGGCCTGGAAGTTGCGGCCGAACTCAAGCAGCGCGGCATTCCCGTCCGCATCATCATTCTGACGACATTCGCGCGCGCGGGATACCTGCGGCGTGCTCTCGACGCCGGCGCCTCTGGATATCTGCTGAAGGACATGCCTGCCGAACAACTGGCCGACGCTGTACGCCGTGTGCATCGCGGGCTGCGCGTGATCGATCCGCAGTTGGCTGCCGAGGCTTGGAGCGACGAGCCCGATCCACTTACCGACCGCGAGCGCCAGGTGTTGCGCCTGGCCGGCGAGGGGACGTCCACACTGGACATCGCCAACGAGCTGAAACTGTCGGAAGGCACGGTACGCAATTATTTGTCGGAGGCGATCAGCAAGCTGGGTGCGGCGAATCGTGTGGAAGCGGCGAGAATCGCGCGCGCGAAGGGATGGTTGTGAGCAATCAGGCGTGAGCCAAAGCGGGTCTGGTGGTTTTCAAGATGTGGGAGTAGGAGCATAACCAGCGGGTGCCCCACACAACGCGCTTTTCGTTGTGTGGGAGGAAGGATGAATGACATGGAGCATCCTCTTCATTCGGAAAACCGCGAATGAGTGGGGCACCCGTTTCTTCCTTTCGGGCAGTAGAATTTTGTTGAGCGACAACTGCACATGACCATTCCCAAGATCAAGCTTAAGAATACCGATCTCGAAGTCTCGCGCTTTTGTTTTGGCACCATGACCTTCGGCAAACCGCTCGATCAGGCGGGCGCGACGCAGGTGGTCAATCGCTGCATCGAAGCGGGGATCAACTTTTTCGATACGGCGAACATGTATCAAACGGGCGTCGCCGAAACCATGCTGGGCCACGCCATCAAGAGCAGGCGCGATCATCTGATTATCGCCAGCAAAGTCTTCTTCAAGATGGGTGAGGACGCCGATCAGCAAGGGCTGTCGCGCAAGGCCATTCTGCGCGCCATCGACGAGAGCCTTACCCGGCTGGGCACGGACTATCTCGACCTGTATTACTTCCACGCGCCCGATCACGACATCCCCATCGACGAATCCATGGAGGCGATGGAGTCGCTGATCAAGCAGGGCAAGGTGCGCTATCCCGCGTCCTCGAACTATGCGGGATGGCAGGTGGTGCAGATGCACTGGCTGGCAAAGGACCGCGGCTGGCATGCGCCCTACGTTTCGCAACCCATGTACAACCTGCTGGCGCGCGGCATCGAGCAGGAGTATCTGCCGATGTGCAAGGAGTTCGGTATCTCGACCGTCGTCTACAATCCGCTGGCCGGCGGTCTGCTGACCGGCAAGCACAAGCAGGAGAAGGTCACGCCGGGCACGCGTTTCGACAATAACAAGCTCTACCAGGACCGCTACTGGCACGAACAATACTTCCAGTCGGTCGAACAATTGCGGAAAATCGCGAAGTCTGCCGGACGCTCGATGGTGAGCCTGGCTTTGAACTGGCTGCTGCATCACACCGCGGCCGACTGCATCATTCTGGGCGCGTCCCGCATGGAGCAGCTGAACGAAAACCTGGCGACCATCGACGACGGTCCGCTCAGCGACGACGTGCTGAAGAAGTGCGAAGAGGTGTGGCGTAATCTGCGCGGACCGCTGCCGGTCTATAACCGGTAAGCCAGTTGTCAGTTGCCGGTGATCAGTTGTCAGTTGCTACCACGGATTGCTTACCTGTCATCCTGAGTGCAGCGCGCCCCCAGTTGGCGGCGCGGAGTCGAACGACCTCTAGTGCGGAAGAACCTTTCGGGCGGTAGGGGTCCTTCGGCTCCGGCGACTAACCACAGTCGCCTTGGCTCAGGATGACACATCACCAACAGGTGGCCAAGACCGCTCCGTGTCACTGCGCGCAGGCCACTGCTGGTGTCTCCATCACCGGCGGCAACGGTTGCAGTTGCTGCGCACTCAGTTGCGAATTCACCGCCGGCAGGTCCTGCTTCATCATCTCCGACCACTGCTGAGCGACTTTCGACAAATCCTGACAGTAGTCGTGATAAGCCGTGTGCATCGCGGCCGTCGGTGCCTGATCGGCTTGCTCAGCCGTCTCCGACAATCCCGAGAACTCGCCGTTGATCAGAGTGAACGTTGGCTTCGGCTTGCCAAATCCTCCAAAGCCGCGTTGCTGTTCCCCTTGCAGCTTCTGCGCTTTCGCCTGGAGAGCATTAACGGCATCCAGCGCGGCTTTCGCCTGTTCGTTCTTCTGTAAGGCCGCCTGGCGCTCAGCCAACTCGCTCAAGAATTTCTCCGCTTGGGTGTGCGAGCTGTAGCTCTGCGTGATGAGTTGATCGATCTGCATTTCGAAGTCGAGCTGCTGCTGCAAGTCACCTTGCGTGATCGTGACACGCGGATCCATTTTGACCGTGAGCGGCTGCTTGTAAGTCTTGCCATCGACCGTCATCCGGACTTCGTACGTTCCCGGTACGACAAACGGACCTTGCGGCTCGGCATGCGTGCGTTCATACAACGCCGAGATCGGATAAGTGTGCTGCAGCGCGTCGGGCGCAGCATAACGCAGATCCCACACGTAGCGATTCATGCCCGCATTCGTCGCCAGCGGCGTCGGATGATACAGCCAATAGCCGGGAACTGGCGGCGGCTCTTCGGTGCGAACCGCTTCCGGCTTACTCGAAAGCTGACGCACCAACTGCCCCTTCTGATCGTAGACAGCAATCGCCACCTCGCCCGGCGGGACGGACTTGAAGTAGTAATCCAGAATTGCGCCGGTCGGCGGATTGTCGCCCGCGGGCAGTTCTGGCGGCAGCGGGGTGTCCTGATTCATGTCATTGCGGAGGCGGATTGCGGTCGCCGGCTTATAGAAGTACACGTTCGACTTCGCAACCTTCTCGTTGATCTGGCGCAATGGGGTCAGGTCGTCGAGGATCCAGAATGCGCGGCCATAGGTCGCTGCGACCAGATCGTCATCGTGCACCACCATGTCGCGCACGGAAACCGTCGGCATGTTCTGTTGCAGCGTGCCCCAGTGGTCGCCGTTGTCGAACGAAACGAAAGGTCCGGTCTCGGTGCCGGCGTAGAGCAGCCCTTGCCGCTTCGGATCTTCGCGCACGACCTTCACAAAGCTGAAGTCAGGAATGCCGGTGACAACTTCCTGCCAGCTCTTGCCGTAATCGCTGGTGCGGAAGATGTGCGGCTTGAAGTCGTTCCCCTGATGATTGTCGGCCGAGACATACGCCGCACCCGGGTCGAAGTGCGATGCCTCAACCATCGTGATCTCCGTGTACTTTTGCAGTCCCGGAGGCGAGACGTTCTGCCAGGTAGCGCCGTTGTCGGCTGTTACCTGCACCAGTCCATTGTTCGTGCCCACCCAGATCACGCCGCCCTTTAGGGTCGAAGCGGAGATGGTGGTGATCGCGCGGCGGTCGGGAGGCCGCATCGTTTCCTGCTCTTCCTGCGGCTTCGGCTTCTTGTCTTCGGCTTCCTTGGCTTTGGTTTCGTCGCTCTTTGCCGCTTCCGGCTTGGCCTCGTCCTGGTCAGGCTTCGGCGGCGGCGGTTCACCCGGGCGATCGGTTAGATCGGGGCTGATCGCCTTCCACGTCGCGCCTTCGTCACGCGTCTCCATCACGAACTGCGTGCCTTCGTAGAGGACATGCGGATCCTGCGGCGAAAACTCCAGCGGAGGATTCGTCGCGGTGCGGTAATCGCCGTCGCGGCTCACATTGGGCGAAATGACTTTCACCTGCCGGTTGGTGCGATCGACGCGCCACAGTCCGCGCGCCTCGCCACCGGCGTAAACAATGTTGGGATCGGTCGGGCTGGGGACGATGTAGCCGAACTCGTAGGCGCCGATCGGGTCCCAATCCAGAAATGTGATCGCCCCGTAGTCGCCGCGGCTGAGCGTGGCCACCGAACCGCTGTCCTGCTGCGTGCCGTACACCCAGTACGGAAAGCGGTTGTCCACTGATACGTGATAGATCTGCCCAGTCGGCTGGTTGTACCACGAGGTCCAACTCTTGCCGCCGTCCATGCTGATGGTCGCACCCTGGTCGCTGCCCATGATCATGTAGTCGGAGTTGGTGGGATCGATCCACAGTGCGTGGTTGTCGTCGCCGCCAGGCGCGCCTTTGTAGGAATCAAAGGTCACGCCGCCGTCTGCCGAGCGGTACAGCGACGTTTGCGCGACATACACAATGTCGGAGTTATGCGGATCGAGGAAAACGCGGCTAAAGTATCCGTTGCCGGTCACGCGCTCGTCTTTGGTGATCTTCTTCCAAGTCGCGCCGCCATCATCGGAGCGATAGAGGCCGCCTTCTTTCCGTTCGGAGACAATCAGGAACACCCGCTGCCCCCCCGGTGCGACTACTACGCCCATGCGCCCCAAGTGCGCTTTCGCAAATTGCGGGATGGTGACCGGCTGCCAGGTCTCGCCGCCGTCGGTAGTTTTGTAGACGTCCGCTCCGCCTGTGCCGAGCAGGCCGGCGAATGGCGTATCGGGATTCACGTAGTGGTACCAGAGGGTGGCGAATCCAATCTGAGGATTGTCGGGCGCAAAAGCCACATCGACAGCGCCAGTCTTGTCATCCTTGTAAAGCACCTTGCGCCAGGTCTTTCCGCCGTCGGTGGTCTTGAAGATGCCGCGCTCCTCGTTGGGCGCGAAGGTATGGCCGAGCGCCGCGGCGAAAACCACGTCGGCATTTTTCGGATCGATCCAGATCGCGGCGATGTGTCGCGAATCTTCCAGCCCGATATGTTGCCAGGTCTCGCCGGCGTCGGTCGACTTCCACATGCCGTTGCCCTGGTTAACTGAAGCTCCAACATTGCTGACGTCGCCGGTTCCGATGTACACGGTGTTGGGATTTGACGGCGCTACGGCAATCGCGCCAATCGACGCGACACGCTGCTTGTCAAAGATTGGCTTCCACACCATGCCGCCATCAGTGGTTTTCCACGCGCCGCCGCCGGCTGTTCCCATGTAATAAATTGCGGGTTGGCCGGGGACACCGGTCACACCCGTGACGCGTCCAGCGCGGAAGGGACCGATCTGCCGCCACTGCATTCCCGAGTACAACGAAGGATCGTATTGCTGCGCCACAGCGGGATAAGCAATCGAGACAATTGCGAAGACGAGGAAGATAAAAAACGTGGTGCGGCGAAAAGTGGATGAAGCGGGCAGCGACACACTGCCCTGGGCGAGCATCATTCCTACCTCCAAATGGAAAAGCTTACACCAGGAAGCCGTTGGCTATCAGCCGTCAGCAGATACACTTGTTCAAAAGTTGTCGTTATGAGCAGAACTCGCTTCCCGTGAGCGCCGCAGGTGAAACGGCTGCTACGTCACTCGGAATACGTCGCTTGGAAATGGGCATTACAGTTAAATTGGTAGAGTTGAAAGGCAAGCCCTTCAGGGGCGACGGAACCCTGTTGTGAGCAATCTTGCTCACGTCACAACGCCCGGTGACAAAAGTATTACAAACGCCTCTCCCATAACTTGTTAGTCTGAATTCACTTCTTACCGCGTACCTCGCGGAGGATGGCATACATCAAGTTAGGGGATACATGGCTCAGACAGCAGCAGCAACCGCTCCGGCGCCAGCGCCCGTTAAGGAAACCGGCGTTAACTGGATCACCACGGTTTTTATGGTCGTCTTTCATATCGGCGCGATCGCCGCGCTCTTCATGTTCAGCTGGAAAGCACTTTTCGTCGGATTATTTTTCTATTGGGTGGCGGGCAGCCTGGGCATCGGGATGGGCTATCACCGGCTGCTGACGCATCGCGGCTATAAGTGCCCCAAGTGGGTGGAATATTTCCTGACCGTCTGTGCCACGCTGGCGCTTGAGGGCGGCCCGATCTTCTGGGTAGCCACGCACCGCGTTCATCACCAGATTACCGACAAGCCGGGCGATCCGCATTCGCCGCGCGATGGCGGATGGTGGGCGCACATGGGCTGGATCTTGACCGGCAAGACCTTCCATAACAAGAGCACCGAACTGCTGGCTTACGTTCCCGATCTCCGCAAAGACAAATTCCATCTATGGATCAGCGAATACCACTGGGTACCGATTACGGCGCTGGGTGTCATCCTGCTGATTGTCGGGGGATGGAAGTTCGTGATGTGGGGCATCTTCCTGCGCACGGTTTTCCTGCTGCACTCGACGTGGTTCGTGAACTCGGCCACGCACATGTGGGGTTCCAAGCGCTTCGCCACCGATGATGACTCGCGCAACCTGTGGTGGGTGGCCTGGCTGAGCTTTGGCGAAGGCTGGCACAACAATCACCACGCGCATCCGCAGTCGGCACGCCACGGCCTGGCCTGGTATGAGCTCGACGTAAATTGGTACGGCATCAAGGCACTGAAGGCCCTGGGACTGATCTGGGACGTGAAGCTGCCCAAGCTGGGCTCGGCACGCGTGAAAGAGATTGGCAAGGACGAGCCAGCCGATGCGGAAGCGGCACCCGTGGCCGCAGCCGCAGCTGTCGCCTACAGCGGCGACTAAATCGGATTGTTTCTGGATTGAGATTGGAATGTTTTGGTGTAAGAGGACGGCAGCGATGCCGTCCTTTCTATTTGGAACACACCAGGTCACTTGTGACATAACCTTGTCATCCCGACCGAGGACGTCCGTCAAACCCGCACTCGAATACAAACTCATGTCGTCCCGGATACAATATCCGTCGAGGCCTTATCCGCTATGAAACGTTTGACCGGACAATCACAGGTCGCCCGGAAGCCGTTCTTGCTTCTACTGCTTACGATATTGATCGCACCGCTGTGCACGCGGCCCCTCCTCGCCCAGGAAAAACCGCCCTCCTGGACTACGCAGGAGCAGCCGATCGTGGCGCAGATCAAATCGCTGCGCAGCCTGTCGGACGATGTTCGTGCCAGGACAACCAAGGACATCGCGCTGGAGATCCGCGCGCTGCCGGCGTCCTCACCGGGAAAGCTTCGGCTGGCGGAATATCTGGCGAGCCGTGCTACGGAAGGCGACTTCGGTCCCGGTACTCTACAGGAAGTCACCAACACGCTGTCCGACGCGCTGAAGCAGCAGCCTCCGGCGGAGGACAAAGGCAAGCCTGCGGGCGGCTATGTGGCACTGGCAGAGCTGGCGCGCTATGAGCACATGCAGGTCGCGTGCGACAGTCCGCAGTACACGGCGGCAATGGCGAAACTCGAAGCCGACGATGCCCAGCGCCAGCAAGCCAACTTCACTTTGACCGATCTCCAGGGGAAGACATGGACATTGAAAGACCTAAAGGGGAAGGTCGTGCTGGTGAACTTCTGGGCGACGTGGTGTCCGCCTTGCCAGAAGGAAATGCCGGACCTGGAGGCTCTTTACAATCAGTACAAAGATCAGGGCTTCGTAATCCTCGCCATCTCCGAGGATGAAGAGACTCCCAAGGTCGCACCTTTTATCACCGAGCACAAGATCACGTACCCCATCCTGCTCGATCCCGGCGCCAAGGTGAACAACGTATTCGCCGTAGAGGGGATTCCCAAGAGCTTCGTCTATGACCGCGAAGGCAAGCTGGTAGCGCAATCCATCGACATGCGCACTCGCGGCCAGTTTGACGCGATGCTGGCGCAAGCGGGACTGAAGTAAGACAGGTGAGGGAATAACGCCCGGTGGCCCGCGATCCTCAGGAGCCGGCATCTGCTGCACAGGGGCCCGGATATCCCGCATTGTGGGATAAGCGAATTCTGCTGTTCGGCCTCCTGTTGGCGGTCGCAACTACCGCTTTGTATCTCCCGGTAAGCCATCATCCGTTCCTCAACCTCGATGACAACCAGTATGTCACCACGAATCCTCATGTGCAGGACGGCTTGAGTTGGGATACGGTCCACTGGGCGTTTACAAGCTATTGGTCGTTCAATTGGCACCCGCTGACCTGGCTGTCGCACGCGCTTGACGTGGAGCTGTTCGGTCTCGACCCGGAGGGGCCGCATTTAGAAAACCTCATGCTGCACGTGCTCAATGTGTGGCTGCTGTTCTGGGTGTTGACGCGCGCGACGGGCTGCCTTGGGCGAAGCGCGATGGTTGCTGCGCTTTTTGCGCTGCACCCGGTGAATGTCGAGTCTGTTGCCTGGATCGCCGAGCGCAAGAACCTGCTCAGCATGTTTTTCTTCCTTCTGGCGCTGGGCACGTATCGTTGGTACGTCTCGCGACCTTCCTCGGCACGCTACAGCTTGCTCATGTTGTGGTTTGCGCTGGGGCTGCTGGCCAAGCCGCAAATCATCACTCTGCCGTTTGTGTTGCTGTTGTGGGACTATTGGCCCCTTCAGCGGATGGCAGTGAATGGCGAGAGCTCATCTCCAGAGCAGAAGAAATTTTGGGAGCTGGTTAAAGAGAAGATCCCGCTGTTTGCATTGTGCGTCGTGAGTTCGGTGCTCACTATTCAGGCGCAGAGGGCGGGCGGCGCGGTTGCGTCGTTGGTGAAATATCCGCTCAGCATTCGGGTAGAGAATGCGCTGGTGGCTTATGTGCGCTATCTCGGCAAGCTATTCTGGCCGGCGGGACTTGCGCCCATGTACCCGCATCCCGGGAACGCACTCGCGAAGTGGGAAATCTGGCTCGCGCTGGTCGCGCTGCTGGGCATCACGGAATTGACGATACGATTCCGCCGCAAACGTTACTTGCCCGTCGGATGGCTGTGGTTTCTCGGAACCATGGTCCCGATGATCGGCATCGTGCAAGTCGGACATCAGTCGATGGCTGACCGCTATGCCTATTTGCCGTTCATCGGACTGTTCATCATTGTCTGTTGGGGAGTGCCGGATTTACTGGAGCGCTTCACGGCCGCCTCGAACGACGGGACCGGATCTTTCGTGCCACGATTTCTTGGAGGAGCCTCAGTGGTAGTTTTGTGCGCGCTGGCATTTCTCAGTCATCGCCAGATCGCATACTGGGGCGACAATGTGACGCTTTGGTCGCACGCCGAACATGTGATCGGACCAAACTCCATTTCCGAAAATCGTATTGGCGACGAACTGCTGCATCGCGGCGAGCCGGAGGCGGCGATGCAACACTTCCGGCTCGCGGTAGCGATTGAGCCTTCCGACGCCGATAGCAACTTTGCGATCGCCGTATACGAGCAGAAGGCGCGCAACCTCTCCGAAGCAATCAAGCGGTACAAGGCCGTAGTCGCCGGATCTGCAAGTCTCGAGATGAAGATCCGCGCCTTGACCTACATGAGTTACGCCTATCGCGATCTGGGAGATTCGGAACAGGAGCGCGAATGTCTGGCAGAGGCGACGCGGTTGCGGCAGTGATTGTCGATACCCGTGCGGTGGTCGCCAAGAAGAGCTGCGAGAGGCTGCCCTGAGTTTGCCGCATCAATGGCGCATTCGGGAGTAGCAGCGCGCGCCTCTCGGCCATTAATAAAAGCGAAGAGCCAATTGCGAAAAGCGAACGGCGGCCTTTCCCAGTGCTATCCTGACCCCGTCCCACAATGCGTCCTATCAGCCGCACAACCAAGCTCGCTTTCTTTATCACGCTGGGCGTCTGCATTGCGGTGGCGGCCACGGTACTCAGCACCAGTTGGGTCATCCTCAACTGGCGGGCGGTCGTGCCTCTTATCCTGGGAGTCATCTTCTTCGGCTTCATCATCGCCGGCATCATTCTGAATACCATTTTTCTCGTTCGTGAGGTGCGCCGCAATGAGCAGCAAGACAGCTTCCTCAACGCCATCACCCATGAACTGAAGACGCCGATCACCTCCATCCGCCTCTACCTGGAGACGCTGCAGAAACGCGAGTTGGACGAAGCGAAGCGGCACGAGTTCTACCAGGTGATGCTCGACGACACGCAACGCCTCATGGGAACCGTCGAAGGTGTGCTGCGCGCCGCCCGCGTCACGCAGAAAAATGCCGTGCTGTCGCGCAGCGTCGTCGCCGTCGGTCCGTTGGTGCAGGACACTCTCGATCTGGCGCGCTCCCGACACCACCTGACATCCGAGGCGCTCGACTGGGCCGCCGACGGCCAGCCCGGCGAACAGCTCACGGTGATGGGCGACCGCGAAGAACTCTTCACCGCCATCTCCAACGTACTCGACAATGCTGTGAAGTATTCGCCGGAGCAGCCCAACATCCGCGTCGCGGTTCTGACGCCAGACCTGGAGCACGTCGAAATTCGGGTGCGCGACAACGGCATCGGCATTCCACGCGGCGAGTTGAAGCGGGTCTTCAAGCGCTTCTATCGCGTGCTGACGCCGGGAGCTTCGCAAGTGAAGGGCAGCGGCTTGGGTTTGTTCCTGGTGCGCATCATCGCCCGCCGTCACGGAGGCAATGCCCGCGCCGAAAGCGAAGGAGCGGGGCGCGGTTCCACTGTTACCATTGAGCTTCCGAGGAACTCCCGGTGAACGACATCCTGCTGGTGGAAGACGAGGAGCACCTGGCGCGCGGCCTGAAGTTCAACCTGGAAGCCGAGGGCTATCACATTCAGGTGGCCGGCGACGGCGAGAGCGCGCTGGACCTGCTGTTGAAGGAGCGCAAAGACTTCGACTTGGTTGTGCTCGATGTCATGCTGCCTGGTAAAGACGGCTTCACCGTCGCCACGGAACTCCGCAAGGCCAGCAACTACGTTCCGATCCTGATGCTCACCGCGCGCGGCCGCCCGGAAGACGTGTTGAAAGGCTTTGCCTCCGGAGCCGACGATTATTTGCCCAAACCATTCGACCTGGCGATTCTGCTGGCCCGCATTCGCAGCCTATTGCGCCGCCGCGACTGGGGCCGCACGCTGCTCACCGACCCTCCGGCAGAAGCACGCGTAGCCGAATCCAAGGATGCCGGGACGCTGCGCGAGTTCGATGTGTATGACTTCGCCGGCAAGCAGGTCGACTTCGGCACCCTGGAGCTGCGAGCCAATGGCAAGATCTTCCGCCTCACGCTGATGGAGGCGGAGTTGATGCGCCACCTCATTCGCAACAGCGGCCGCATTGTCTCGCGCAAGTCGATTCTGGAAGAAGTCTGGGGCTTGCATGAAGACACCGACACCCGCGCCATCGACAACTTCGTGGTGCGGCTGCGCAAGTACATCGAGAAAGATCCGGCACATCCCCAGCACCTGCTCACGGTGCGGGGGGTGGGGTACAGGTTTCTGCCGGAGCCTGCGGTGGAGACATAGGCTCTCCGCTCGGATAGTTTGTCGTTCCCGTACTCAATGGGCCACGTGCATCTCGTTCCTGAAAGCCCCGTTTACTGCACCAACTCCGCTGTCTTCAGAAAATCGTAATTCCCGGCGGGCGTCAGCGTAATGCCGTGCACACGATTGGTGTGCACCAGCACGTTATCCAGATACCAGAGATTGATGTAGGGCAGGTCGTCGGCAAGGATCTGCTGCACTTCGTCATAGATAGCTTTGCGCTTCTGCTGATCGAGCGTGCTGCGTCCCTCTTTGATCAGCTCATCGACCCTCGGGTTGGAGTAGAAGGTGCGATTCGCACGCTTCGGCGCAAAGCTGGAGGTCGCGAAAACATTCTCGAACATATCAGGGTCCTGATTGCCGCCAATCCAACGCAACGAATGGACCTGGTACGCGCCTTTCGTCACGTCGGCCAGAAAAGTCGCCGACTCGAACGATCGAATGTCCAACGCGATACCCACCTCGCGCAGTTGCTGCTGCAAGCACCGCCGCCAGCAAACGCGTCGACTCCTCGGTCGAAGTCTTCATCGTGATGTGGAAGCGCACGCCATTCTTCACCGGATATCCCGCCTGGTCGAGCAGTTGCCGCGCGCGTTCCGGATCGTGCGGATAGCGCGCTACGTCGCCGTCGTAAGCCCAATGTTGCGGCGGCAGGATGCTGTAGGCCGGGCGCGCCTCGTCGCGCAACAGGTAATGAATGATCGGCTGCACATTGATGGCATACGCGATCGCCTGCCGCACCCGCACATCTTTCAGAATTGGATCGCGCAGGTTCAGCGCGATGTACGCGTACATCGTGCCAGGCGCTTCCATTACCTTGAGGTTCGGATCGCGCTGCAACGTAAACACGGTGTCGGCAGCCATCGAGTTGATGGCAACGTCGGCGCTCTGCTTGCGCAGCTCGAGCGCGCGTGTGGTCGTGTCAGGAATGACCTTGAACTCAACTCGAGCGATCTTTGCAGGCTGGCCCCAATAGTCGGGATTGCGCTCGACGATGACCTCCTTGTCCTGCTGCGCGCTGACGAAACGAAATGGCCCGGAGCCAATGGGATGCCGGTTGAAGTCTTCGCCGCGCCGTAGGGAACGATGCCGGCTGCGCCCGAGAGGTTCCACAGAAGCGAAGCGAACGGCTGCTTCAGATGAAAGATGACGGTGTAGTCGTCGGGGGCTTCGACGCTGCTGACCTGAGCGAAGGTGCCGGCCTTGGGGCTGCGGATTTTGCCCATGGATGAGCGAGTCGAAAGTCCACTTCACGTCACGCGAGGTGAGCGGCTGCCCGTTCTGAAAGCGCACGCCGTGATGCAGGTGGAAGACATAGGTCAGCGGATCGGAAATCTCCCAACGATCGGCAAGCTGAGGTTGCAGGTTGAAATTGTCGTCGTGGCGAAGCAGCGAATCGAACAAGAGCTCGTCGATGCGTTGCGATTGTCCGTCGACCCCGACTCGCGGATCGAGATTGATGGGACTGCTCTCGATGATCATCACCAGCGTCTTGGGATCGGGCTTCGCAGAGCAACCTGCCAATACCAGAGCCAGAAAGAGCGCGAAGGCTAATGCCGCGCTAGCCGTGCTTCGACTGCGGCCTGCAAAAACAGCGCGCCTCCGCTCAGCATGACAGTATTGGAAAGATTCAACCGGTTCTGTGCAGTAATCTCCCCAGACTGTCATCTGTGAGCGAAGAGAGGATGCGCAAGCGGTCGAACGCAGTCGAAGGGCCCTTATGCGACGGAAACTCACGCATAGCTGACCTTACCGAGGATTGCGGGCCGCTCGGCGCCGGTTGCGGACGGTACATTCGACGGCAATCGTCGCCACGTCTGATACGCCAGCAGCGCGAACGCCGCCGCTTCCTTGGCCTCTGAAGGCATACCGAAATCGTCGGTGGTGCGCACGCGGATTTTCAGCGGCGCCAGTTCTTCGCGAATCATTCGCATTAGCGTGGCGTTCTTCGTCCCGCCACCGGAGGCGACAAATTCGCGAAAGCGTGCCGGGCGTGCATCCGCGGACTCAGTTTCAACCAGCGGCAGCACGAACTTGCGAACCGCGATTCCAATGGATCGCGCGGTGAGCGCCGTGGCTGTCGCGACAATGTCATTCTCGTCGGCGCGGCGGCACAGGCGAAGAAACTCGCGAACGAATTCGCGCCCAAACTGCTCGCGTCCGGCGGTCTTCGGCGGTTTCTGCCGGAAGTACGGGTTCTTCAGCACCTCGCGCAGCACACGTTCGATAGGCTCGCCACGCGCAGCCAGCCGTCCGTTGCGATCGTAAGGCTTGTCGAAGAGATGCTCGGTCACCGCATCGATCACCATGTTGCCCGGACCGGTATCGAACGCGACGAGTTGTTCGGGCGTGGCGCGCGGCGGGATCGCCGTCAGGTTGCCGATGCCGCCGAGGTTCTGCACGATGCGTCCGTAGCGGCGATGCCGATAGAGCACGTAATCGAGAAACGGAACCAGCGGCGCGCCTTTGCCTCCGGCAGCCATGTCGGCAGGACGGAAATCGCTGACTACGGGCACGCCAAGCTTCGCCGCGATGATCGCCGCCTCGCCGGTCTGCCAGGTGCAGGCGATACGCCGTCCGATGAATGGCGCTCCGGCGCCCTGGTGATAGATGGTCTGGCCATGACAGCCGACGAGTTGGCATTCCAGCCGCGCGCGGCGTTGGGCCGCGCGAACAGCGTCTGCGTACAGATCGCCTAAGAGGAAATTCAGTCGGGAGAGATCCGCGACGCTGGCCGATCCGGCATTCATGGCCGCCAGCACAGCGCGCCGGACTTCGGCAGGATAAGGAAATTCGTAGTGTGCCAGCAACTCCAGCCGGGAACGAAATCCGCGGCCTTGAATGCGCACCAGCGCGACATTGATGCCGTCCGCCGATGTCCCGCTCATCACGCCGGCGACAATCACCGACTTACCTCGTCGGCGGAGGTAAAGCGCAGGCGCACCTCTTCGCTGAACTTCCAGATTTTGCGCGTCAGCCGCTCCACCGTTTTCTGCTTAGGCGGCGCAGCCATCGGCGTCTTGATTGCCTTCGATTTCTTCTTGGCGTCGAGGACGCGCTCGGATTTCTCTGCGACGAGCCTAGCGAATTTCTTGTCGCTTGCGGCCCGCTTCAGGACTGCTTCAAAAGCGCGGCGCACGCTCTCTTCCTTCTGGCAGACCAGGAACATGTCGGCGCCGGCGCGCAGCGTCTCGACCGCAGCGTCTTCGATGGAGGCCGCGGCCAGCACGCCGCCCATGTCGAGATCGTCCGTGATGATGAGCCCTTCATAGCCGATCCTTTTGCGCAGGATGCTGCTCATCCACTGCCGGGAAAGCGATGCGGGCAGTGTGGTCGCCGGTCACCTTGGGATAAGCGGCGTGCGCGACCATCACAAACGTCAGATCGCGATGCAGCTTGCGATAGGGGAGCAGGTCTTCTTTCCACATCGCCTTCCACTTCTTGTCGATGGACGGCAGCTCGTCGTGGGTGTCGAGCTTGGCTCCTCCCAGGCCGGGGAAATGCTTGCCGCATCCGATGACATTGCGATCGCGCAGGCCGTGCAGAAAAGCGCGCGCGTAGGCGATGGCTTCTTCCGGCTTCTCGGAGACGGTGCGCGAGCCGAGCACGCTCTTCGACTCCTCGAACTGGAGGTCGAAGACCGGCGCGAAATCTACGTTGAAGCCCAGCGCACGCACCTCTTCGCCGATCAGGCGGCCGTGCCGGCGGAAGATCTTCTTCGATCCTGCTGCCGCCACTTCGCTGACGGGCGGGATGGGGGCGATAACGTCACGCAAGCGATCGACGGTGCCGCCTTCCATGTCGACGCAGAGAAACATGGGGGTGTCGGTAGTCTTCTGTGCTGCGCTGAGCAGGGCATGGGTTTGCTCAGCATGTTCCAGGTTGCGCTTGAACAGGATGATGCCGCCGGGCTGCAGGCTGCCGAGCATGACGCGCAAGCGCTGCGAAATGGCGGTGCCGTCAAAGCCCATGATGAGCAACTGGCCGACTTGCTGGCGAAGTTCGAGATTTTTCTTGGAAGCCATGGGAATAGATGAGTGTAACGCGAGGGAGAAAGGAATTCAGGTGAGTAGGATGGTGCGCGGGCCAATGAACGAGTCAAGGAAAAAAGGGAGTGCGTTTCGTCACCAGGCTTGTGAACTATTGCCCTTCGAGTCGTTCCAGACGACGTTCATGGGATTCTACGATACCGGCAAGTTGGGTCACGGTACCCGCAAGCGTGGATACACTGGACACCATTCGGTTCTGGCTCTGGACGAGTTGATCCTGGCTCTCGATCAGCCGGCTCATATGCTCGCTCAGCCGGGTAATCTGCTCGCCAAGGCTGGCTAGTTGCTCATTTACCCGCTGTTGCGCCTCTTGCAACCGGACAATGTCGTTATGGAGCCGTCCCAGCGCCGCCCAAACCTCTTCAAAGTTCTGAAATGCCGCCACGGTAACCGCCTCCGAAGGGTCCTGACTGAAAGATAAACCCAGCTCACCTCGCGTGTCTACGCGAAGGAACATCGCTCGTTAGGAGCGGCAACAATCAAGAGTGTTCTCGTCCGGACACGTCACTCCATCTGCTTCTTCAACTCATGCAGCAGGTTCAGCGCCTCCAGCGGGCTCAGGCGGTCGAGGTCGGTTTCTTTCAGGCGGTCCACAATTTTCTGCGACAGCGGTGTGAAGATGGTCAGCTGCATGGGGCCGGATTCGCGCGCCTCATCGTGTGCCAGATGCTTGACCGCACTGCGCTCAGCGTTTTCGTGTTCGGCCAGAACCTCGCGCGCGCGGGTCACCACATCGTTGGGCAATCCAGCCAGCTTCGCGACTTCGATACCGTAACTCTTGTCGGCCGCGCCCTCTTCCACTTTGCGCAGGAAGACGATGCCGCCGCCGCTCTCCTTCACGCCGACGTGATAATTCTTCACGCCGCTCAGCCGGTCGGCCAGCTCGGTCAGTTCGTGATAGTGCGTGGCGAAGAGCGTCTTGGCGCGCGTGTTGGCGTGAATGTATTCGACGGCTGCCCACGCAATGGCCAATCCGTCATAGGTTGCGGTTCCGCGGCCGACCTCGTCCAGCAGAATCAGCGAGCGCGGCGTTGCCGTGTTGAGGATCGCTGCGGTCTCGGTCATCTCGACCATGAAGGTGGAGCGGCCGCGCGCCAGATTGTCGGCAGCGCCGATGCGCGTGAAGATGCGGTCGACCAGTCCCAACCGCGCCGAACGCGCCGGAACGAACGATCCCATCTGCGCCATCAGCACGATCAGTGCGGCCTGGCGAAGGTACGTCGACTTGCCACCCATGTTTGGACCGGTGATCAGCAGAATGGAATGCGTCGTGCCGTTCAGGTAGATATCGTTGGGCACGAAGCGGTCGGCGACACCGCTGATCTCCAGTTGCTCGATGACGGGATGGCGGCCTTCGACGATCTCGATGTCGGAACTCTCCTCCGCCACCCCATCACGCGCAAAATCGGCGCGCGCTGGGAACCCCGCTCCAGCTTCGGGCGGCAGTAATTGCGATTGGCAGCCAGCGAAGCGAACGACGCGAGCACGTCGATCTCGGCCAGCGCCAGCGCGGTTTGCCGGATGCGACGCGCCTCGGCGGCGACGGCCGTGCGCAGCTCCGTGAAGAGCCGCCGCTCGATCTCGACCATCTTCTCCTGCGCGTCCAGAACTTTGGCTTCGTATTCCTTCAGCTCGGGCGTGGTGAAGCGCTCGGCATTGACCAGCGTCTGCTTGCGCTCGTAGTCCGGCGGCGCATGATGCAGATTGGCCTTGGAAATCTCGAGGTAATAGCCGAAGACGCTGTTGAACTTGACCTTCAGCGAGCCGATGCCGGTGCGCTGGCGCTCGCGCTGCTCGATCTGGGCGATGTACTGCTTGCTGTTGCGGCTCAGGTCGCGCAGTTCGTCCAGAGCCGGATCGACTCCAGTGCGAATGACGCCTCCGTCGGCAAGAGTCAGCGGCGGCTCGTCTTCCAGCGAAGACGCGATACGATCGCGCAGGTCGGCCAGCTCATCGCATTGTGCGTGAAGAGCCTGCAACCGCTCGGCGGAGAAGTGCGCGACTGCCTGACGTACTGCGGGCAACTTCGCCAGCGACGTCGCCAGCGCCAGCAGGTCGCGCGGATTCGCGGTCTCCAGCGTGACGCGACTGAGCAAGCGCTCCAGGTCGAGGATGCCCTCCATGGACCGGCGCAACTCTTCGCGGCCGACCAGGTCCTTCACCATGCCATCGACGGCGTCCAGTCGGCGAGCGATCTCGGCCGCATCTATCGATGGCCGCAGCATCCAGGCACGCAGCAGTCGCTTGCCCATCGGCGTTACCGTACAGTCGAGACAGCGGAAGAGCGTCGCGTTGTCGCCCGAGCCGGTGAATAGCGGCTCGATCAGTTCGAGATTGCGGACCGTGACCGCGTCCAGCACCAGGCAGTTCTGCCGCTCGTAGAAGCCGATGCGGTCGACGTGGTCGAGTGAGCCGCGTTGCGTGGTGCGAACGTAATGCAGAATCGCGCCCGCTGCAGTAGCTGCGGCCGCGCGATTCGCCAGCCCAAAGCCCTCGAGTGATAGCACGCCGAAGTGGCTTTCCACCTGGGGAATCGCGTAGTCGGGCGCGAACACCCAATCGTCGAGCGGCGTCTCCGCCCAGCTGGCATTTTCGAGCGACGCCATGCGCGGAGCAGCAGCCGGTTGCGGCACCAGCGTGCGTGGCGGATCGAACAGCGGCAGCGACGACGCAAACAGCACTTCGCGCGGACGCAGCACCAGCAGCTCTTCGCGAATACGCCGCTCGGCGTCATCGCCCAGTGAACTCGGTGGCGCGAAACTCGCCGGTAGACAGATCGAGCGCGGCGAATCCGGCGGCATTTCCCGCGCGCGCCACGCAGGCCAGGAAGTTGTTCTCCTCCGAGCCGAGTTGCGCGTCGACTGAAGTGCCCGGCGTCAGCACGCGCGTGACCTCGCGCTTCACCAGCTTCTTGGCAATGCGCGGGTCCTCCATCTGTTCGCAGATGGCGACCTTGAAGCCCTTGCGAATGAGCTTGGCGATATAGTTTTCGGCCGAGTGATAGGGCACGCCGCACATGGGAATCGCGGTGCCCTTCTCCTTGTTGCGCGAGGTCAGCGTGATCTGGAGCTCGCGCGCGGCGACCACCGCGTCCTCGAAAAAGAGCTCGTAAAAGTCGCCCAGGCGAAAGAACAGCAGCGCGTTGGGATGCTCTTTCTTGATCGCGGTGTATTGCCGCATCAGTGGAGTGGACGGCTCGCTCATGGCAGGAAACTGCGCGGATTATAGCAGCCGTAACGGAGCGCACAGCGCAGTGCCGGTGCGGAGTGCTACACTGCGATTTTTCCGAGGCATATATCCATGGCAACGATCATCAGTTTCGAATGCAGCAAGTGCGGCCAGAAGTTTGCGCCGCAACCGGCGCCCACCATTTGTCCGAAAGACGGCGGCCCGCTCTATGTTCGCTACGATCTCGACGAGATCAAGTGGAACCACAGTCGCGATTCGCTTCTGGGCGCGCCTAAGAATATGTGGCGCTATGCGGCGGTGCTTCCCGATGCCGAGCCGGTGACGCTGGGCGAAGGTTTCACGCCGATGCTGCCCAGCCGCAAGTATCCCAACCTGCTCATCAAGGACGAAGGGCTGAATCCCACCGGCTCGTTCAAAGCGCGCGGCATGAGTGCGGCCATCACCATGCTGCGGCACTACGGCGTGAAGAAGCTGGCCGCGCCATCGGCAGGCAATGCGGGCGGAGCGATGGCCGCCTATGCTGCTGCCGCCGGACTGGAAGTCGTTCATCTTCATGCCGAAAGATGTGCCAATTGCGAATCGGCTGGAGGTCGAAGCTGCAGGCGCGAACCTTACGCTGGTCGACGGCCTGATCAGCGACTGCGGACGGATGGTTGCCGAGCGCAAAGAGAAAGAGGGCTGGTTCGATGTCTCGACGCTGAAGGAGCCGTTCCGCATCGAGGGCAAGAAGACTATGGGCTACGAGGTCGCCGAGCAGATGGGCTGGACGCTGCCGGACGCGATCCTCTATCCCACGGGCGGCGGCGTCGGGCTGATCGGCATGTGGAAGGCGTTCGAAGAGATGGAAGCACTGGGCTGGATCGACGCGGGCAAGCGGCCCGAAAGATGATCTGCGTGCAGGCCGAAGGTTGCGCGCCGATTCCCAAGGCGCTGCAGGAGGGCGAGGGCACGTCGAAGATGTGGCCGGACGCGCATACGCTGGCCGCAGGTCTGCGTGTGCCCAAGGCTTATGGCGATTTCATCATTCTCGACATCGTGCGCAAGAGCGGCGGCACGGCTATCGCCGTCAGCGACGACGCGATCATGGCCGCGGTGAAAGAGATGGCATCGATCGAGGGAATTTTCCCAGCTCCCGAAGGTGGCGCTGCGCTGGCTGCCTATCAACAACTGCTGGCGAGCGGGTTCCTGACAGCGAACGACGCGTCGTTCTGTTCAACACCGGCTCGGGCTACAAGTATCTCGACGTGTTCGCGAAGTACTGGGGTGTGGAAGCGTTCGCGCCGCCGTCGAGCTTGCCGGCATCGAGAAACATTGGCGGAATTATTAGCCCGTACTGAGAAAGCGGCAGTTGGACTCGGCAAAGAGCTACATAGCAAGGTGCGAAGGCCAATGTGAGCGAACCGCTGATCCCTAGGCTTCGCTGCACTTCGGTCGGAATGACAACGTAATAGATTCAAGACTTAATTAGCATTGCCAAATGTTGGTTGCCGGTCGCTCTTCTTTGGAGTTTCCCATGCGCGATTTTAATAGCCTTTCGCAGAAAGAAATCCTTGCTCTGGCGATTTCGCTGGAGGAAGAGGACGAACGCATTTATTCCGATTTCGGCGTGAGCTATGCGGGAGAATTTTCCCGGCACAGCGCAAGTCTTCGAAGAGATGCGGCAGGAGGAGATCGAACATCGCCGGCGCCTGATCGATATGTACAAGGAAAAATTTGGCGAGCATATACCGCTGGTCCGTCGCAACGACGTTCGCGGCTTCGTGCAGCGCAAGCCCATCTGGCTAAACACGCCGCTTCGTCTGGAACAGATTCGGGCGCAAGTGGGAGCGATGGAAGCTGAGACGCGGCGCTTCTACCAGCAGGCGGCAGCTCGCGCGCAAGACGCCGGCATCCGCCAGTTGCTCGACGACCTGGCTGCGGCCGAGACCACCCATGTGAATCGCGCAGCCGAACTGGAGAAGAGCGAACTGAAGCCGGAGGTGCGCGAAGAAGAAGACAAGGCCAAGCGAAGGCTGTTCGTCCTGCAGATTGTGCAACCCGGACTTGCGGGATTGATGGACGGCTCGGTGTCGACGCTGGCGCCCGTTTTCGCCGCCGCGTTCGCGACACGCAACACCTGGGACGCCTTCGCCGTCGGGTTGGCGGCGTCGCTGGGCGCGGGCATCAGCATGGGATTTGCCGAGGCGCTGTCCGACGATGGCAGCCTTACCGGCCGAGGCACACCGTGGCTGCGTGGGCTTGTCTGCGGAGCGATGACGGCTCTGGGCGGAATTGGCCACACGCTCCCGTATCTGCTGCACAACTTCAATGTCGCGACCACGGTAGCCATCGTGGTCGTGCTGATCGAACTGGCAACCATCACCTGGGTGCGCAACCGTTTTATGGATACGCCACCGCTCTCAGCAGCTTTACAGGTGGCGTTTGGCGGCGCGTTGGTGTTCGCGACCGGAATTCTGATTGGAACTTCGTGATGGGCGCGCCTTCAGGCGCGCCGCGCCAGGGTCCGCCCGGTTTTGAAGGGGCGCGCCTTTAGGCGCGCCGTGGAACCGTGGTCAGAAATTACGAGCCGACTTAGTCGGCGGCAGGGCGTTCCGCCGGCTGAAGCCGGCTCTTGCTTTGGAAAGGATAACGGCGCAGCTAAAGCTGCGCCCCTTCAAAGCATGCAGCCGAACGTCAGACCACGTCCGCTCAGGGTTACACCACTTACAGAGGGGCATCTGCAGAGGATGATGCCGAACTCCAGGACAGGCTCCATGCAGGGACCGGGTACCTCTGGGAAGCCTAGGCGATGCCGCCATCCAGGACATTCCTGTAATATCTCCAAGGGGAGAAAATCACATGTCATTTCGCAATGGGGACAAGTCACGCGAGCACCGCCTGCGCAAGGCGCGCGAGAAGAAGCGCGAAGCGGTTCGCGAATTGAAAAACGTTAAGGGCGACGCCAAAGCTCCGTCGGCCCAGGCAAAAGCATTGGCCAAAGCGAAGGCCCGGGCGGAAGCCAAGGCTGTTAAGCAATAAGGGCACGGACGGTAGCTGTGATCGGTGGGGATTTGACTTACGGCTGCCGCGTAGTTTCTTCCTGCACCGCGTCCTGCTCCTCGCGGCTCGGCGGGTAGGCGTACATCTTGCTGCCGATGTTGGGGCTGGCGTGGCGGCGTTCGGCAATCATCTCCGCTACGATGGCCACGGCAATTTCTTCCGGTGTGACCGCGCCAATCTCCAGACCAACCGGCGCATGCACGTTGGCGAATTTCTCCGCCGGAATGCCTTCCTTCTCCAGCTCCTTGTAAATTGAAATCGTCTTGCGTTTGGAGCCGATCATGCCCAGGTAGCGGGCATTGGCGTTCACTGCCCAGCGCAGCACGCGCATGTCGTCGCGATGGCCGCGGGTGACGATAACGATATACGACGACTCCGGCACTGTCATCCGCGCGGTAACCGCCTCGAAATCGTCGGCGATGACTTCGCGCGCGTCGGGAAAACGCTCGCGGTTGGCGTACGACTCGCGATCGTCGATAACCACGACCTCAAAGCCGGCCATGGTCGCGACCTTGTACAGGTTATAGGCGACGTGCCCGGCGCCGAAGATGTACAGCAGCGCCGGAGGCAGAACGGGCTCGATGAAGATCTCGAGTGTACCGCCGCAGACCAGGCCGGTATCGTACTTGGGATTGTTGTTCAGGTTGAAGGTCAGCGAGCGCGGCTTCTCTTCTTCCATCACCTCGCGCGCCGCCTGCCATACTTCAGCCTCGACGCAGCCGCCGCCGATCGTGCCTGCGATGGAACCGTCGTCGCGCACCAGCATCTTCGCGGTCTGAAATGACGGGATGGAGCCGCGGACGTTGGTGATGGTCGCAACCGCCCCCCGACGCCCTTCGCGGCGCAACTGCACGATTTGTTCGTAGATATCCATGAAAAGCAGCAGCTAGCAATTAGCAATTAGCTAAACCAGCCTACACCTTCTTAGATGTTGGCTTCGAATCGCGCGACGCGCTCCCGCACGCGACCTTGCTCTCGCTAGATGCCATCCATCCAATTCCGCAAGGCCCGGTCGCTTGTCCAACCAGTCGTGTTTCGCTTGACCTTGCCATCCTTGCCGATCAGGACTATCCGGGGGACACCGCTGACATGATAGGCGCGGGCGACGGTGCCTCCCGGATCGTAAAGCGAATTGAACGCGATCCGGTTGGTGTCGAGGTAGTTTCGCGCCTCGTCCTCGCCGCCTAGACAGATGGGCAGCACGGTGATTCCTCGGCTCCGAAATTCTGGTTCCATGCGGTCCAGCATCGGAAGCTCGCGCTGGCAGATCGGGCAGGACGTCGTCCAGAAGACTAGCAATACAGGGCGGCCCGCATAAGAAGCGAGATCGACCCGGCCACCGTCGGTCTCCGGAAGCGAGAACGCGGGGGCAGGCTTGCTGAGCGCGCCATCTCGCAGGAGATAGATGCCCAGCAGGACCGCAGTGACAAGCAGCAAGGTCCCAAATTTTGATGGACGCAAAGCGCGCCTCGATTCTCTGGAAGACGCCTCCATTGTAGGCAATTCCGATGCGCTCTCCAAGTGGAGAACCCATCCACTGCTATGGCTGGTTCAGCATCCCGTGCTTGCGCAAAACCTCCTGCAACTGATCGTGCGGTATCGCCGGGACAACCCAATAATCGGCGCCAACCATCGTTTTCGCCGCCACCAGGACATTGATAACCGACTCTTCCGTCGCCTGAACGACCGCGGTGAACAGCGGATCCATCTTCCAGCTTTGCACGCGCTCGATCTTGGCATTCGGCTGGGTGAACGGTGGTTCAGCGCTATTGCCTTCGTCGGCTCCCGGATTGGCGGTGGAGAACGCCAGGAAAATATCGCCGGATTCGTCGCCCTCGATCGCGCCTACACGACCCAGTCCCACCGAGACGCGGCGGGCGAGCCGCTTCAACTGATCGGGGCTCAATGGAGCATCGGTGCCGACGATCACGATGATGGAACCCATTTCTGGAGCGCGTATCCCGTCCGCGAGGCCGGAAATCTTTGCCTCACAGACGGGGGCTGGATTTCCATTCCACAGCAGGACCGGCGGATCCAGCTTCTTCTCTACGCATGGCTTCTGCAGCTTCATCTCGCGTGCAACCGGGATGCCGGCAACCCGCAGCCCGTTCGACCCGCCGTAGTTGCATTGAACCAGCACGCCCACGGTGTAGCCTCCGTCGGAGGCGTTGAGCCTTCGCGACGAAGTACCGGTGCCGCCCTTGAATCCGTTGCACACCATGCCGGTGCCGCCGCCGACATTGCCTTCCAGGATCGAGCCGCTGGTCGCGGCGTTCAATGCGTCCCAGGTATCTTGCGCGGTGACGTGCTGGCCTTTGATGTCGTTCAGCGGCCAGTCGGCAGTCTCGGCCGTCACCGGATACCAGAACTCGCCGGGATGTTTTTCCTTCACCAGCCACGCTACCGCGGCATCGCGCACCACACCGACGCTGCCGGTGTTGGTGATAAGGATGGGCGTCTCCAGCACACCGCTTTCCTCGATCCAGTGGGTCCCGGTCATGTCGCCGTTGCCGTTGCCGGCGAAGTATCCAGCGAAAACGCTCTTCGTGTTGCCCTTGCCGCGCGGCAGGATGGCGGTTACACCTGTCCTAACCGGCCCTTTGCCGACGACCAGGCGGCCTTCGCCGGAGACGAGCGTCTTGTAACCGACCTCGACGCCCGCTACATCGGTGATGGCGTTCAGCGGGCCGGGTGTGCCGTCGAAGGGAATGCCAAGATCGCGGGCGCGAGGCTGGGGCTGCGGAAGAATTCTGGCCGAGCAGAGCGATCGGCGGTATCAGCAATGACGAAAGCAGAACGAGCAATGATATTCTTTTTTTGAGGCATCAGGTATTTCCTCCGAAGGAGTACCACCGATACCGCCATGAGTAATGGTACAAGGCAGGGCGTGCTCTAGAAAGCAAAGCATGCAAAGGCCAGCTCGCGAAGCCGCAGTCTACAATATTTGCCTATGCTCGATAGCTTGGGAGATGTGATTGCTACGAGGGAACTCATGGTATAGAACGCACCCTCACTTAAGAGTCAGGGTCATGATGGGCAAGCCTTAGCTCTGTGGAAGGCGGACCTGACTGCTTGTGCCCGGTGCTAGGTTGTCGGAGCTGGAGACGAGAAGATTCGATGCGCTGCGGGAGTGGACGCCTTTCAATCGATCGAACTCGAGCTCAAAATGATTTCGATACAGCTGCGGGCCATCAGACGGGACCTCGAACTGGATCTTTGCCGATGGCCTGATGACGATGACCCATACGTCGGATTTCCGTCCTCCGACACCTTATGCGAACAGCGAGAGGAATACCCAATGAAAGCGGTTCGCATTCATGAGTTCGGCGGTCCCGAAGTTCTGAAGTACGAAGACGCGCCCGATCCGGTGTTGCGCAAAGATCAGGTGCTGGTGCGGGTTCGCGCCTGCGCACTGAATCATCTGGACCTGTGGGCGCGCAGCGGACTGAAGGGCATCACCTTCCCGCACATCCTGGGCAGCGACGTGGCGGGCGAGGTCGTCGAGAGTGGCGAGTACATCACCGACGTCAAGCCGGGAACGCGGGTGCTGCTGGCGCCGATGGTCTTCTGCAATCACTGCGAGCAGTGCATGGCCGGGCATCACAACTTTTGCCCGCAATTTGCCGTGCTGGGCAATACCGTCGACGGCGGCAACTGCGAGCTGATCGCCGTGCCGCGAGAAAATATTATTCCCATTCCCGACTCGCTGGATTTCGTGAATGCCGCCAGCGTGCCACTGGTCTTTCTGACTGCGTGGCACATGCTGACTGGCCGCGCTCATCTGCGTGCCGGACAGACGGTGCTGGTGCTGGGCGCGGGTTCGGGCGTAGGCTCGGCCGCCATCCAGATCTCGAAGATGCTGGGCGCGGAGGTCATCACCACCGCCGGCGACGAGCGCAAGCTGGCCAAGGCGCGTGAGCTGGGCGCCGACCATACGATCGATCACTACAAGCAGAAGATTGCCGATGAAGTAAGGCGCATCACCAACAAGCGCGGTGTCGACATCGTCTTCGAGCACGTGGGACAGTGCGACCTGGCCGGACAGCGTGCGCTCGCTGAAGCCCGGCGGAACGCTGGTGACCTGCGGCGCGACCACTGGCTACGACGGGCAACTCGATTTGCGCGTGCTCTTCGCCAAGCAGATCTCGCTGCTGGGCTCCTACATGGGAGAGATGGGCGAGTTGCACGAGGTGCTGAAGCACGTCTTCGCCGGCAAGCTGAAGCCGGTGGTCGACCGGACCTTCCCGTTGAGCGAAACTCGCGCCGCGCACGAATATCTGGCCAGGAGCGAGATGTTCGGAAAAGTGGTGCTGACGGTTTAACGTCGACGCCGGTCATTCCATGAGTACGCATCCGGAGCTGACAATTCGACTGGCCACTCTCGACGATGTCGAGCTGCTGGAACCCTTGATTGCCGAGTCAGTGCGCGTCCTGCAAGCGCCCGACTACACTGCCAGCCAACGCGAAGCTGCGCTGGGAACGGTTTTTGGCGTGGACCGGCAGCTGATTCTCGACCGCACTTACTTTGTCGCAGAGATAGATGGAGTGATCGTCGGCTGTGGCGGCTGGAGCCGAAGGCGGACACTGTTTGGCAGCGATCATCAGGCGGGAAGGGAAGACGCTTTGCTCGATCCTGTCATGGATGCGGCAAAGATTCGCGCTTTCTTCGTGCGGCCGGGATATGAGCGGCGCGGCATTGGCAGTGCGATTATGCGCGCTTCAGAAGAAGCAGCAGCTGCCGAAGGGTTCACTCGTCTGGAGCTGCGTTCGACCCTCACGGGGGTTGCGCTCTATCGCGCCCACGGATTTGTTGAGGCAGAGAAGGAGGAAATTCCGCTGACCTCCGGAGGCACTTTGCCCACGGTGCAGATGTTCAAGGAGTTGCGGCGCAATGGTTGATTTCTGCTTTACCAATTGCCGATAGATACCTGCTGTAGCTGTGGCCGACTCGTCGGCCTGAAGGGCCTCCTCGTGATGACAAAAGTGAGTGGGTCTGGCGCAACTGAAGTTGCGCCCCTTCCAACCCGAGTTGCGTCCCCGTCCCAGCCGGCGCATCCAAATCAGTGGGTATAATAGAGAACGATATGGCTGAACAACGTATGCCGCACTTCGAGAATCCGGAGACAGGCGTCGAGCGCTTCGACAACCTGGTTGGCTCCAATCAGAGCCGCAATGCCATTCTCCGCGCCACCTTTGGCGAGCAGCAGCACGAGGGCGTGGTGCTGGCGTCGCTCGATGCTGTGGTGAACTGGGTGCGCCGCAATTCCATCTGGCCGATGACCTTCGGACTGGCGTGCTGCGCCATCGAGATGATGTCCATGGGTGCGTCGCGCTTCGACATTGCGCGCTTCGGCGCGGAGGTGTTTCGCCCTTCGCCGCGTCAGTCGGACCTGATGATCATCGCCGGTCGCGTCTCGCAAAAGATGGCGCCGGTCATCCGCGAGCTCTACGAGCAGATGCCCGAACCCAAGTGGGTCATTTCGATGGGCGCGTGCGCGACCTCGGGCGGTGTGTTCAATAACTACGCGCTGGTACAGGGCGTCAATCAGTGGATCCCGGTGGATGTCTATGTGCCGGGCTGCCCGCCGCGTCCCGAGCAGTTGATCTACGCGATCATGCTGCTGCAAGAGAAGATCAAGAACGACCAGGGTTCGTTCAAGCGCGCGTTGAATCTGGAAAAAGCGTAAACGAGATCCAATTTTGAAACGATGCCCGCCATGACGGTGGGCATTTTTGTTTGCAGTACTTCGCTGCGGTATCGCCCGCCGTCCATGACCGACGCCTCACTAGCGGTCAACCGAGCATAGTCACCTGGCATTCCCAAAGGTGTCATCCTGAACGCAGGCGTGCCGCCTTTGCACGCCGGAGTCGAAGGACCCCTACGGTTACAAACACATTTCAGTTATAGGGGCCCTCGGTTCGCTCCTGCCCATCAGGCGCAACAGCGGCGCTCGTCGGGAGCGCGGGTCGCTCTCGGGATGACACGGACCGAGGTCGTTGCAAGGTAGTCATGATGCCATCACTCGAAAGACAAAGAGAGATGCCAACGCCTCGGGAAAACTCATCAGGATTGCGACTCCGAGCGTGGGAAACGGCATGGAGTGCCAGAAGCTGGCGATAATCACTCCGTGCAGTGCCGCGACTAGCAGCCAAGCCTTCCAAAACCAGTTTGCGCGGAAGTATCGGTAGTTTTCGGCCAGGGTTGTCGCGGCCACGATCAATGACCAAGTCGCCACCTGTACGGCAAGATCATGATCGGGGAAGCAAATCTTAAGAATTATGCTGAATACGCCGAGTCCTAAGCCTGCTGCAAATTTTGCTTTACGACTCATGGTCCATCACCCGTTGCATGGGCATTCGCTCAGGCGGCTCTAATCGCTATTCCCTCGCACCCGCCGGCCGGTACACCGGCCAGCCCCGCTCTTGCGCGACCTGCTCCAGGTCCGGATTCGGATTGACACAGAACGGCCACCTCGCAATCTCCAGCATTGCCTGGTCGTGCACGGAGTTTCCGAACACCGCTTCCATCGGCTTGCCGATTACTTCATGGATCGCCACTACCTTCAACTCGTCGGTAGGCACGCGGATGAGGCGATCAGTGGCTAAGCCATTCTCGATTTCAACGCAGGCAGCGAGTATGCGTTCGCGTGGGATGCCGAATCGTTCGGCGCCGACTTCTACAACCCAATCGTTCGTGGACGAAACCGCCCACAGCTCGCAGCCTTGTTTGGTCAGCTTGTAAGTCAACTCTTGGAGTTCGGGGAAGATGCGGTGGCTGACGACTTCGTCGAAGAACTCTCTGGCCGCTTGCTGCATGGCAAGGTTCGAAACTCCGCGATTCATCGTGACCATCTCGCCGCAGATTTGCACTTCGCTGACGGCCCCGGCCTTGTACTCTGCGTAGCGCCGCTTTGCCCAGCTCGCCGACTTCGGGGCTGACGATGCCGCGCTCGATCTCCCAGTAGAAGAAGTCGGCGCCGGCGTCGCCGCTCCACAGGGTGCCATCGCAGTCGAAGACCGCGATTGACGGATGCAACGCGAGTACGGAATCAAGAAATTCTGCGGAAGTGGAGAAGTTCAAAACTGCTTCTCCGAAGAGATCATGTCGGTCTGCGCCAGAGCCGGGCATAATCTTCGGGCGTGTCGATGTTGACGCCCAGCCGCGGATCGTCCACCGGCACGTAGTGCATGTGCTCCTGATACTGATGCTCGACGTCGCGGGCATTGCTGGTGACGGGCGCGCTCAGGAATGCGGTAATCATCTCGCGCCCGATCAGGATGGGATGTCCATGGACTGACCTGACCGCCGCGCATCACTTCAGGAACGACAGCCCACACATCGGGATCGGCATAGAGGAATGCTTCGCGCAGCGCTTTCACGGTTCGCGGCAGCGCCGGCGGCCGGTCGATCAACGCTATGAAGGCCGCGTCGCGACCCTGGTTCAGCACCGCCTGCAGGCCGGCCTGAAGCGAGCTGAATTGCCCAAGTTCGGGTTGGCGATTCACCGTCAGAAATCCTCCGTGAGCGTAGACAACGGGCGTGATGTGCGGTGCATTCTTGCCCGCAACCACGATCACCAGATCGGCGTAGGCCTGCAGCAGATCGATGGTCGCGCCCAGAAATGTGTTCGCAGCGGGAGTGCCTTCGGCGACCGGCGGCCAGGGCAGCAAAGCCTTGTCGCGGCCCATGCGGGTGGAGAAGCCTGCCGAAAGAATCACGCCGCAGATGCTGGGCGAAAGGGCCATGGCTCGAAGATACCAAAGGGCTGCGCCGCGGGCCAGTCAACGGCAGCATATGTTTCCTTACGACTGAAGTTGTATGGCTCTACGGCATATGGGTCATTGGCAGTGGCAAGGTGCGATGCCAGAATGTCTGCATAGGGATCGACTTTAGGCGAGTCAGCATAGCGAGTCAGGCTTATAAGTTGGCGGAATTCTTGGCCTCACGGCATCGGATGTGCAACTGGGCGCTGCGCTTCCGGACAGAATTCCGCCGTTCTCTTTTTCCGGTGTCTGCTTAAGTAGAATCTCTTCCTAAGCTTTTCCCCTCGACGAAAGCCCGCCCACCGCCTCTCCCCGGTCATCCACCAAACTTTTTCGCAGTTTCTGTGACATATTCTTCTTCTCCGCGAATCATTGTGCAGACGTGATGATTGACGGTCGTGCGCCGGGTTGTTCACCGCCGGGACAAAACGCCAAGACACTATGGAAGAAGGCCGCCAGAAGGAGTTCGAAAGTCTACTTCATCTGGCCTGAGCCTGGAGAATCTCTCGGTTCATAGCCAGCCCGCACCATGACTGCCTCACCTTGCAACGTGAGACCGGTCACATCATGCGCAGCGCTCGATCTGATATCTCTTGAGTTTCTGTGGTGGGCGTGCAACCACCCCGCCAAGCGCAAAAGAGGCGCTAGTCGGGGGCCCCGGGAACTCCCTTGCATGCTCTACAAAACACTGAGCGCCGCGGTCTACGGCATTGACGCCAACCTGATCGAGGTTGAAGTCGATGTTGCGCCGGTCAAATCCGATAAAGACTTCTTCACCACCGTTGGGTCTGCCCGACACTACGGTGCGGGAGAGCCGCGAGCGCATCCGCGCCGCGCTGAAGAACAGTGGCTTCGACATTCCCACCACCACCATCACCATCAACCTCGCTCCCGCGGATATTCGCAAGGAAGGCTCAGGCTTCGATCTGCCCATGGCGCTGGGAATTCTGGGCGCCTACGGCGGCCTGAATCACAAGCCTGCCTGCGGATGCGCTGCTGGTAGGCGAACTCTCGCTGGATGGCGGGCTGCGGGGCATACGCGGCGCATTGCCGATCGCGGTGATGGCGGCAGCCAACGGCATCCGCAAGCTGATCGTCCCTGAGGTTAATGCGCGCGAAGCGGCGCTGGTTGAAGGCGTCGATGTCTACCCCGTGAAGTCGCTGATGCAGGTGGTGCAGCTGCTGAACACCGGCAACGGCATTCAGCCGGTGAAGGTCGACACCACGGCACTGCTGGAAGGCTCGCAGAATTTTACGGTCGATTTTCGCGAGGCTGCGCGGCCAGCAGACGGCGAAGCGTGCCATCGAGATCGCCGCAGCCGGCGGCCACAACCTGCTGATGATCGGGCCGCCGGGCTCCGGCAAAACCATGCTGGCCAAACGCATGGCGACGATTCTTCCGCCGCTGACCTTTGCCGAAGCCCTGGAGACCACCAAGATCCACAGTGTCGCCGGCGTGCTCGATGCCAGCAGTGGCCTGGTTGGCACGCGGCCGTTTCGCTCGCCACATCACACCATCTCCGACGCGGGCCTGATCGGCGGCGGCATGATTCCGCGGCCAGGCGAAGTTTCCCTCGCGCACAACGGCGTGCTCTTTCTCGATGAGCTGCCGGAGTTCCCGCGCAACGTGCTGGAAGTCATGCGGCAGCCGCTGGAAGATGGCACGGTCACCATCGCGCGCGCCGCCATGTCGCTGACCTTTCCCGCGCGCTTCATGCTGGTGGCGGCGATGAATCCCTGCCCCTGCGGCTACTTCAACGATCGCAGCCGCGAATGCCACTGCACGCCCATGATGATCCAGCGCTACGTGTCGAAGATTTCCGGGCCGCTGCTGGACCGTATCGACATTCATATCGATGTGCCGTCGGTGAACTATCGCGAGCTGCGCGGCGGCGTCGACCCCGGAGAGCTCGGCCGACATTCGCGCGCGGGTGATCAAGGCGCGGGATATGCAGTTGGAGCGATTTCATGCGGGCGGGGAGCGCATCTATGCCAACGCACAGATGGGTTCGCGCGAGATCCGGAAATATTGCGAGTTGGGAACCGACTCCGAGCACCTGCTGGAGCGGGCGATGGTTAAACAGGGGCTCAGTGCACGGGCCCATGATCGCATTCTGAAGGTTTCGCGGACCGTCGCCGACCTGAGCGGAAGCGGAAGCTATCGAGCCGGGACACATTGCGGAGGCTATTCAGTACCGGACGCTGGACCGCACCTTTTGGGTGTAAGAATTCGATGCGGTGAAAATACTCGGCTACAACGCAGGCACAACTAGTTGAGGAGGCATCGGGTTACAAAATAAGACGCAACGTTTGTGGGATTCCGGCGTCTAAGGGTAAACGTGGTAAAGCAGGTAGTAGGTTAGTGGAGGAGGTTCCGGGAACGATTTTTCTTGACTGCAGCGGACTCGGGCGTCTACCTTGCTTTTTTACGCAAGGCATCGGCCCTGTAAGGCCAGTCTAAGACGTCCTGCCCCGAAACGGCCCCCACTGAAAGCCACCATCAGGGAAACAGGAAGACATTTCCGGTGACTTGCGCATTGCCGGAAATGGACGCGATAGGGCTAAGTCGTTGCCAGGCAACGGTTTCTGCAGCAGAGGAGCCGGAAAAAGCGGCGGAATAAATGCCGAACCGGAACCATCCGAGCAGCATCTAAGCAATTTAGCTCCTGCCGCAATCAAGTTTCGTTAAGGTATTCGGTTCCCATCGCTTGAACTTAAGCAAGGAGCAGTGAAATTTTTCATTCTGGCCGGGCTCCGGAACATTCATTCATAAACACAGGAGACATATATCGATGAGGTCTGAACTGGTATTTGAAGCAGTCCACACCCTGCGCAACCGTTACACGCTGTGCCAGCTGGCTTCCAAGGCGACGCGGAAGTTCCACAAGCCCAACACGCGTATTCAGGACACGACGAACGAGGTACTGCATCGCATCGCTGACGCAGATCGCGCGCAGTGATTGTTGAACCGGAGACGGCTACCGAAGGCCAGCGGCGCGCTGCTTAAGCGCGTCGCGCCTTTGGCGCCTTCCTCGTAAGTTCCTCCGGCCCGCCCTTCTGCAAAATCCCCGTAGGTGAACATGACAATCTCAGAACTGAAAGAAAAGAACATCACCGAGTTGACCCGCATAGCTCGGTCTCTCGAGCTACCCGGCGCCAGCGGCCTGCGCAAGCAGGACCTCATCTTCAAGATCCTGCAAGCCCAAAGCGAAAAAGAAGGACACATCTTCGCCGAAGGCGTGCTGGAAATCCTGCCTGATGGTTACGGTTTTCTCCGCTCGCCCGATTACAACTATCTGCCCGGTCCGGATGACATTTACGTTTCTCCGTCGCAGATCCGCAAGTTCGATCTGAAAACCGGCGACACCATCAGCGGACAGGTTCGTCCGCCGCATGAAGGCGAAAAATATTTCGCGCTGGTCAAGATTGAAGCCGTCAACTTCGAGTCGCCCGAAGAGGCGCGCAACAAGATCCTCTTCGACAACCTCACTCCGCTGTATCCGCAGGAGCGGATCAAGCTGGAGACGGTGCGCGAAAACATCAGCGCCCGCGTGATGGACCTGCTGACGCCGGTCGGCAAAGGACAGCGCGGCCTCATCGTCGCTCCGCCGCGTACCGGCAAGACGATGCTGCTGCAGAACCTGGCGAACTCCATCACCACCAATCATCCTGAGATCGTGCTCATCGTGCTGCTCATCGACGAGCGTCCGGAAGAAGTTACGGACATGCAGCGTTCGGTGAAGGGCGAAGTTATTTCGTCGACCTTCGACGAGCCCGCTGCCCGTCACGTCCAGGTTGCCGAGATGGTGATCGAAAAGGCCAAGCGACTGGTCGAGCACAAGCGCGACGTCGTCATCCTGCTGGACTCGATTACGCGTCTGGCGCGCGCCTACAACACCATCGTTCCGCCCTCGGGCAAAGTGCTCTCCGGCGGCGTGGATTCCAACGCGCTGCAGCGTCCGAAGCGCTTCTTCGGCGCGGCCCGCAACATCGAAGAAGGCGGCTCGCTGACCATCATCGCTACCGCGCTGATCGAAACCGGATCGCGCATGGACGACGTGATCTTCGAAGAGTTCAAGGGCACCGGCAACATGGAAATCATCCTCGACCGCAAGCTGGTCGACAAGCGCACCTTCCCGGCCATCGACATTCAGCGCTCGGGCACGCGTAAGGAAGAGTTGCTGATCCCGAAGGAAGATCTGGCGCGCATCTGGGTGCTGCGCAAGATTCTTAACCCGCTGTCGCCGGTGGAAGCGATGGAATTGCTGATCGACAAGCTGGGCAAGGCCCGCGCGAACGGCGAATTCCTGTCAGAACATGGGATCGTTGTAAAGACCGGCCGTCGGTTTTTAGCCGTCGGCCGTCGGTTTTCTCTCTAAAACTGAGTGCCCCGTTCTAGCCTGCTTGCGGCTAGGGCGGGCGTTCAATGTCGAGTGGTCCCCTCTCACATTTTCAAGGGCCCGGCCATGCTATCTGACAAAGACCTCGCGCTTCGTCTTCTCGACGTAATCGAATATCTCTCGCTTCACAATGCTGCTTTGGAATCGGTCCTGGAGGCTAAGTTCTCCGGCCAGTGGCAGGCATATGTTCAGACTCTGGAAGAAAATCCTGAGCACAAAGCGACCATTCATCAGAAGATGGAACCGCTCCGTGAATTGGTGCTGAGTGCTCCTGACTTGAATGCAGCGGTACGCCGGATCGTCGAAGAAACCGGGACCGATAATGCCGAGTCCGCGGGCGCCGAGTAGCCCGGTTTGCCGACGGGGGCACGATCCAAGCCGCGAGTCTTGTCACGCTTCTCTTCCACCAGCGGCGCTGCGGATTAGCTGCCTTCCTCTTCGTCCATGTAGAGCAAGTGGCCCAGGGAATGCTTTGCAGCACTGGTCCGTCGCCGGTGACAAACTGGAGAGCCGCGGTTTTCGATTGTTCGTCAACATCCACGACGGTGAGAACTCCATTGTGGCCCTGAACGGTAACGCGGTCGTGCTGTCTCGGAGTGCGTAGTGCCATGCGCCAAGTTTGGTGCGGGTGTTGCCGGCTGTCAACTGTTGCGGATCTCGGCCTGCCTGGTTGTTAGTTAGAGGGAAGGTTGGAACCAGCCGTTCTGGGGCGGCAATCGAATTTCCCGCTGTTTACGGCTTAAGTAACATTCTCTTGTGCTACTCTCAAATGTTACGCTGAGCGCAAGCTAGACCATCTGGCTGTTTCCCTCGGATTACAACCCACGAATCTGCTGGATTAAGGCATTTGGTCGAGTGTGCTCTTGCGCCCCTTGTGTCATAAACTGTAGCCACCGCTCCTATTAGAAAGAACTAGTACGGAATGTCATCCAACGGCTTTCATAGCAGTTCCTCGCGCTTCAGCAACATGCGCTCGCTGTTCAGCGTGTTCTCCAGCGATCTCGCCATCGACCTGGGCACCGCCAACACGCTGGTTTACGCGCGCGGCAAAGGCATCGTCGTCAACGAGCCTTCCATCGTCGCCATCAACAAAAACACCGGTGAAGTCGAAGCCGTCGGCAAGGAAGCCAAGGAAATGCTTGGCCGCACCCCCGGCAACATCGTCGCCATCAAGCCGATGAAAGACGGCGTCATCGCCGACTTCAAAGTCACCGAGAAGATGCTGAACTACTTCATCCAGAAGGCGCACAACCGCAAGATGCTGGTGCATCCGCGCATCGTCATCGGCGTGCCTTCCGAGATCACGCAGGTGGAAAAGCGCGCGGTCATGGATTCGGCCTATCGCGCCAAAGCCAGCGAAGTGCACCTGGTCGAGCAGGCCATGGTCGCCGCCATCGGCGCGGGCCTGCCCATCACCGAACCCAGCGGCAACATGGTCGTCGACATCGGCGGCGGCACCACCGACATCGCAGTCATTTCGCTGAGCGGCATTGTCTATTCGCGCTCGGTGCGCATGGCGGGTAATCAGATGGACGAAGCCATCATGAATTACCTGAAGCGCAAGTACAACCTGCTGATCGGCGAGCGCACGGCGGAGCAGATCAAGATCGAAATCGGCTCGGCGTATCCGCTGGAGAAGCCGCTGACCATGGAGATCAAGGGCCGCAACCTGATCGAGGGCGTGCCCAAGACGATCACCATCGACGACAGCGAGATTCGCGAGTCGCTGAGCGAGTGCGTTTCGACCATCATGAACGCGATCCGCGTCGCGCTGGAACGCACGCCTCCGGAGCTGTCGGCCGACATCAGCGATCGCGGCATCGTGCTGACCGGCGGCGGCGCGCTGCTGAAGAATCTGGACAAGCGCATCCGCGAAGAAACCGGCTTGCCGGTATCGATTGCCGACGATCCGCTGTGCAGCGTGGTGCTGGGCACGGGAAAGATGCTGAGCGACTTCAAGCTGCTGCGGAAGATCTCGATCGATTAGGCGTTTTGAAAGGACGCAGCTTTAGCTGCGCCGCTCGAACGAATTTCTGTAGTCATCCCGAGCGCAGCGAGGGATCTGCTGTTTCGTCACGGGAAGGAAAGCAGATCCCTCGCTTCGCTCGGGATGACAATTCATTGAGATCGGGCGTCAGGCCCATAGGCCTGATCTACAATTCTGTAGCAAGCTCCCGGCGTGGTAGGCCGGCAAGAGTATGGACACATTCCTTGGCCGCTTTAAGAATCTGATTGTGCTGGCGGCCATCCTGTTCGCCCAGGTGGTTGGTCTGGCGGTGCAGGTGCGCCGCCCCTCCGACGAAGGCGAGACCCGGCTCATCCGCGTCTGGGCCATCTCCGCGGTCACTCCTATTGAAGACAGCGTCGTGCACAGCCAGCAGTGGGTAGCAGAACATCTTCAAGAACTATGCCTACCTGCGCGGCGTCCGCCGCGAGAATCGCGAGCTGCGCGCCGAAATCGAGCAAATGAAGATTCAGCAGACGCGCATGGAAGAAGACGCGCGCATGGCGCGCCGCGTCCAGGCGCTGCTCGGGTTCAAGGAGCAATACGTTGACTCGACGATTGCCGCGCAGGTCATCGGCACCAGCGGCAGCGAGCAGTCGCGCGTGCTCTACATCGACAAGGGTTCGCGAACGACGGCATCAAGAACCGACATGGCGGTCATTACGCCGGCCGGCATTGTGGGCAAGATCGTGCAGGTCGCCGACAACTGGTCGCAGGTGCTGCCCATCAACGATCAATTCAGCGGCGTGGGCGCGGCACTGAAAGATTCGCGGCTGCAGGGAATTTTGAAGGGCACGCCCAGCGGCGCGACCACGTTGCAGTACATCATGAGCGATGAGAAGGTCACGCCCGGCGAAGACGTGATCACCAGCGGCGGCGACCGCATCTTTCCCAAGGGCCTGCCCGTCGGCAAGGTCGTCTCCGTGCAGCCCGGCAAAGATCTGTTCCTCAACATTCGCGTGTCCCGTCTGCTCAGCTCAACCAAGTGGAAGAGGTTCTGGTGGTCACCAAGATCACGGAGAAGATGCCGGACACCAAGGACCTTGGGCCGCTGCGCGCGTCCGACATTCTGGCCGAACGCCTGCCGAGCGTGCCCAAAAGGCCGAGCCGATGCAGCAGGCAATGCCAAACCCGGATAGCGGAACAGCCGCAACCGGAACGCCTCCCGCAGGATCTGCCGCGAGCAGTGCCGGCAGCGGGAGCTCATCCCGCCGCAACGGGTACGACGAAGCCAGCCAACGGCGCCGTGACACCGCGAAGCCTGCGACCGGTACCGCGACTCCGCGAACAACGCCCACAGGAACGACCGGCGCGGCCAAGCCGAAGCCGGCAGGCGCAACGGCCGCCAACTCCACGGGCGCAGTCAAGCGAAGCCGGCCGGTGCCTCCAGCCCTGCGAGTGCCGGCAGCTCAGACTCCAACGACTCCGCCGAATAAGGTGCGAGTCGTGAATAACGACGACAATTCCACGCCGGCGCCGAAGCAAACAAAGCCGCCAGCGGATTCGGCCGCCAGCCGATCAACCGGCAACGCCGCCGGCCACGGGAGCCGCCGCCGCAATGAGCACCCGAGTCATGCCATTCCGCGGCAGCGTGACCTCGCGCGAGCAGGTCTCGGTCTACGAGTTCGGCTGGCCCGCGATTATCTTCATCCCGCTGGTCGCGATCCTCATCCAGATCTTCATCCCGGTCATCATTCCGATAGGTCCGCTTCCTGCCGATCATCGACCTGCCGTTCCTGGTGACCATTTTCTTCGCCACCGCGCGGCGCAACCCGATCAGCGGATGCCTGACCGGCTGCTTCATTGGCTGCTCTACGACCTATTTCGCCGGCCCCAGCCATCCGCTGGGCATGTACGGTATCGCCCTGACCATTGTCGGATACCTGGCCTCCTCGCTGGGTGGGAAGATCGATGTCGAAAACCCCGGCTCGCGCTTCCTGATCACGTTCTTCTTCTTCGGGTATTCACGAGGGCGTGTACTACTGTGTGGCACACGGGCTTCTGCGCCAGGGGCTGCAATGGAGCTGGAGCCACACGGCCATCTCGGCGCTATGTAACGCCATTCTGGGCGTGATGCTGTTCGCCTTTCTGGATAGATTCAAACAACGGTAGACATAAAGTGCCCTAAGCACTCGGGGTACGTTCTTATGCCTGTCATCCTGGCAGCCGTTGTTCGAGTGGCCAACCGTTTCAGAAAACAACAATCCATTTTGCGGGACAATGCAACCATCGATCTACCGACGCGCCAATGGCGCACGGTAGAAAAGCCTCCACTTCAGCGGTGGGTAGGCCTACAAAACCTCCGTAGTCCCTCGGGCGGGTTATACAACAAGGCGGACAGCCTGAATTCACCACTTTTCCCCCGCTTGCTTGGCCCGATTCGGGCTACAATGAAGGAGAATTCCGAGTCGCCACTTTCCATGAAATTGGGTGCTCTTTCGCAGGACTTCGCTACGGTCTCGCCAGAGTAGCTGGTCCCGAGTGTCACTTCGTTTCGGACGGCAAATCCTGTAAGACTTCGGAAAGAATTAGTTCCTGATGTTAGGTCGCGAGGACAAAGTCTCCCAGCTCCGGCTCACGGCAGTGCAGTACATCCTGCTGGGGATTTTTCTTATTCTCGCTTTCGGCCTGTGGCGGCTGCAGGTCGCCCGTAACGACTACTACAACAATCTGGCCGAACAGAATCGCATCAAGCAAATCCCCATCCTGGCGCCGCGCGGCAAAATTCTCGACCGCGAAGGCCGCATCATCGTCGACAACTATCCTTCGTTCTCGGTGCTGCTGCTGCGCGATCAAAAGCGCGACCTGATGGCCGATGCCGACAAGATTGCCGCCGGGCTGCACATGCCGCCGGACGAGCTTGCGCGCCCGGCTGAAGCGCATGGTCGCGGTTCCCGGCTATCAGCCGCTGTTCCTGAAGGACGACATCACGCCTGACGAGCTGGCCTTCATCGAATCGCATCGCGCCGAGCTTGCCTGAACTGGAAACCATCACCGTGCACCGCCGCCTGTATCCCAAGAACGGCTTCATGGCGCACGTGATCGGCTACGTCGGGCAGGTCAGCGAGGACATGCTGAACCAGCCGCAATGGGAGCTCTATAACCCGGGCGACATCGTCGGCATGTCGGGCAGTCGAGCAGTACTACAACGATATTCTGATGGGCAAGAACGGCTCGCGCCAGGTGCTGGTCAACAGCCGCGGCAAAGAAGTCGGCACGTTGAGCGACGTGCAGGCCGTTCCAGGCAAGCAGCTCAAGCTGACCATCGATCTTGACCTGCAGATTGCCGCCGAAGAAGCGATGGAAGGCAAGCCCGGCGCAATCGTCGCCATGAATCCGCACGACCGGCGAGATCCTGGCGATGGTCAGCCGATCCCGCATTTGATCCCAACGAATTTGCGGTACACATCACGCCGCGATGAGTGGAACCAGCTGATCACCGATCCCGGCAAGCCGCTGCTGAACAAAGCCATCCAGGCGCAACTCGCGCCCGGCTCGGTCTTCAAAATCATCATGTCGACGGCAGGCCTGCAGGAAGGCATCGCGCAAAAGCTGGTCGTGAACTGCGGCGGTGGCAAGACTTTCTATGGCCGCTTCTTCAAATGCTGGATCGCCTCGACGCATGGCTCGCACGGCAGCGTCAACATCAGCAAGGCCATTTACCATCCTGCGATTCGTACTTCTACACGCTGGCGCGAGAAGCTGGGCATCGGCAAAATTGCCAAGTATGCCACCGATGCTTGGCCTCGGCCAGAAAACCGGCATCGATTTACCGCAGGAAGTTTCCGGCGTGATGCCGTCGGAAGAGTGGAAGATCAAGAACTTCAAGCAGAAGTGGTATGCCGGCGAAACCATCTCGGTCGGCATTGGACAAGGTGCGGTCGCGATCACGCCGATTCAATTGGCGCGCGCCATTGGCGCAATCACCAGCGACGGACGTGCTGGTCCATCCGCATGTCGCCTTCCCGGACCAGTTCCCGCCGGGATTTCAAGCAGGTCTCGACCTACAACGATAAGACAGAAATACCAGATCGAACCAGGACACCTGGCACGACTATTACCGATGCGATGGCCAATGTTGTCCCACAATCGGCACGGCTGCGCCGGCGCACATTCATATTGAAGGTGCCGACTTTGCCGGCAAGACCGGCACGCGCAGACCATCTCGCTGGACAGCTCGAAAGCAAGATGGGCGCCAAGCGGCAAGACGAAGTACAACGACAACTCCTGGTTCGTCGGCATGACGCCGCGTCGCAATCCGGAAATCGTCGTAGCATGTCCTGTTCGAAGGCGGCGGGTGGGGTTGGCGTTCCGCGTCGCTGGCGGCTGATGTGATCAAAGTTTACGTCGATAAGCAGCGTAGGTGCGGACCGACGTTGCCAAGGCCAACGGTAGCGCTCAGCCGCAGGCAACTAAGCAAGCCGAAGTAGCCGCCGTGTGGCATGAAGGCGACGCGCAAGACTCCCGACAAGCTACAGGCAGGACACTTCAAATCCCAGCGGATAAGAATGTGAAGCCGGTGAATGCGGCGCCCGGTCGTGGAAGCGCCGAGAACAAGCTCTGATCGCCCTTCGGCGATCTGCAAGCCAGCGAGTCTCACACCGAAATGGCGCAACCCGAGGCGACATTGCCGGCCGACGTCGCAGCCCGTGCAGCCGCCCGGACTGGCAGCACCGCCTGCTGAAGGTCCCAACAAGAAGAAAGCTCCGGCCACTCCAGCTCTGCGCCTCCGCCCGCCGTCGCCCTTCCTCCGAGAGACAGCCTTGAGTCGTTACGTTTCCTTCCGCGATTTCGATTGGGTCCTGCTGGTACTGGTGCTGGTCATCTGCGCCCTCGGCGTAGTCGAGATCTACAGCGCGACGCTCAGCACCAAGTTTGCCGGCGTTCATCTCAAGCAGATTTACTGGATCCTGGGCGGCGTGGGGCTGATGTTCGTCGTTAGCCTCTTCAACTACCAGGCGCTGCTGGAGCGCGTGCCGCTGATGTACCTGCTGTCGATCGGCTCGCTGCTGGCGGTTGCCGTCTTCGGAAAGAAGTATCTGGGTGCACGCCGCTGGGTTCAACTTGGCTCATTCCACTTCCAGCCGTCGGAATGGGTGAAACTCGTCCTGATTCTCGCAATGGCAAAATACTTCGCCGACAGTAAAACGGAATGTACGACCCAGGACATCATCAAAGCCGGCGCACTGGTCGGCATCCCAATGTTGATGGTATTGGCGCAGCCGGACCTCGGCACCGCACTGACTTACTTGCCGATCGCAATCATGGGCCTGTTTCTGGGCGGAATGAAAGCCAAACATGCGCTGGTGATCGTGGTAATCGGCGCGCATGCTGGCGCCGGTGGCATGGCATGTCCTGAAACCCTACCAGCGCGACCGCCTGACCAGCTTCATGCAGCCGGAAGCGGACTCCCAGGGCCACGGATATCAGGTGATGCAGTCGCTGGTGGCGGTTGGTTCGGGAGGTATCTTCGGGAAGGGAACGGCCCACGGCAGCCAGACGCAGGGCCAATTTCTGCCGGTGCCGCATACCGACTTCATTTTCGCCGCCTTTGCCGAGGAACACGGCTTTATAGGCGCGATGGGCTTACTCCTGCTATACTTTATCGTACTGATGCGTCTGATTCAGAACGCTCAGACGGCCCCCGACCGGGCTGGAGCCTTCGTAGTCATGGGCGTGGTTGCAGTTCTTGCCTTCCACTTGCTCGTGAACGTAGGAATGGTGGTAGGATTCATGCCGGTCACGGGTATCCCCTTGCCACTCATGAGTTACGGGGGATCTTCGGTACTGTTCATGTTCCTGGCGCTGGGTATTGTAATGAACATCCGCATGCGCCGGTTTGTGAACTGAAGTCTCTAGATTTGCGAAATGCGCCAAAGGGGCGCCAATCAAAAGCCGGTGTCACCCGCCGGAAACCAGGAGGAACCAAGTTCTTCCGAATGGGTGAAAACAAGATTACGACAGCCCTCACGTACGAGGGCATTGCCGGCCGCAAGGAGAAAAAGGCCGGACAGGATTGCAAAAGTACATTGTTCGGGCGGGGAACGGCCCTTCAACCTTGTGTTGACTGAGACGCCACAAACCTTGAACAGTGTCCTTGATACGGTGCCTAAGATTCCACAAAGTGAAGCTTTACGAATCAGGTCAGGTTCGCAACCGGGCGGCAGTCCCGGTGTGTCTCTAGCCTAGTCACCCGTTCTGTACTTCTGTCCCTCCGTCGCTTGCGTCCGGTTAATACCGGAGCGTCCATGAACAAAGAACTTTACGTGTCCTCTACGCCGCACGAAACCAAGGTGGCGTTGATGGAGGACGATCAGCTCGCCGAAGTATTTTTCGAGCGGGAAAACGAATACACCCTCGCAGGATCCATCTACAAAGGCCGCGTCACCCGCGTGCTTCCCGGCATGCAGTCGGCTTTCGTCGACATCGGGTTGGAGCGCGACGCTTTCCTCTACGTTTCCGACTTCCTCGAGCTCACCGGCGATGAGGATGAGGACGAGCGAGTTCGGCGACATTCCCGCGCCTCGCGGCCTTATCGATGTAGGAAAGCCACAGCCCACGCAGCAGGCAGGACAGGCCGAAGCCCAGACCGGAATCGCCGAGCCTGAAACGGACGAAGAGTCCGAAGACTTTACCGAGGACACTTCAGGTCCGGAGCAGGAACAGTCCGCCGGCGAAGAGCGAAGCGTCGGCTGGCGATGAGTCGGGCGACGGAGCTCGCCGCTGGAAGGGACGCCGCCGTCGTCGTGGTGGACGCCGCGGTGGCCGCTTCGACCGCGAACGCAACGAGGCAACGCCTCAGCCTGCGCAAGCCGCCGAAGAACAGCCTGCCCCGCATGTTGAAACGCCGCGCGTCGAAGCGCCTCGTCAAGAATCTCGCTTCGAGTCGCGCCCCCGCCCGGACTCGCGCCCGCGCCAGGACTACGGTCCGCCGGCGGGATACACGCCCATCATCCTCCCCGGAGAGTCGATCTCGAAGTATCGCAACATGCCGCCGCCTGTTGCCTCCGAAGCGCCGAGCGCCGTCGACGTCGCCAATGACGGCGTCACCAGCATGCCGGTCGAGGACTTTGTCGCTCCTGAGAACGTCGCCGAAGAAATTCAGGAAGAATCGCTTCACCTCGATGAAGGCTACACGGTCACCGAGACCGAGCAGTCTGCTCCCGCAGTTGAAGCTGCTCCTGCAGTCGAAGTAGCCGAATCCCAGGAGGAGCAGCCGAAGGCAAAGCGTCGCTGGGGCTGGCGCCGGAAAGCTGCCGAAGCCGCCGCTGCCGCAGCGGCCCAGCAGCATGAAGCCGCGCAGGTGGAGACGGTGCAGCACTCGGAAGAGCCGGTCGCCGCTACCACCCACACGCAGGATTCTGCAGAAAACGCAACGACTGAAACCGTAGCGGTTCCCGAATCGCACCAGACCGTTGAGAGCCACGATCACAGTGCCGCAACTCATATGGGCGATGTGACTGGTCATCAGCAGGCCGAAACCGCTGTCGACCACCAGGCTCACTACGCCTCTGAGCACGAAGTCGACACCCCGGCCGGCAATTTTGAATTACAGAACGAGGACGTAGCGACCCACGAGTTGCAACGCCACGAACTCCCCAGTTCCGAGCAGCAAGCGGCTCCCTCCATCGCTCCCGAAGGTCGCACCCTGGAGCACGAAGTACTCGAAGACGAGGAGACGGACTACCATCCCGTTCCCGACGATCTGAACGCCATGAGCGAGGTTGCCGGAGACGAAGAACTGGTGCTGGAAGAGGAAACTCTCGAGGCCGGTAACACCTTCGATCGCTGGGTTCCGAAGATCGCCGACGTTGACGAAGATGAAGTGGTCGCGGCGGAAGAGCGCGGCGAAAACATCTTTGCCGCGGAAGAAGGCGAAGACGAGGAAGAGGACGAGAACGGCGAAGAAGAGGAATGAACGGGAACGGCCGCGCCGAGTTGCGCGCCACCGCTCCTACCGCCGGATATCAGCAACGCAACGTCGAGCGACCGGGTCACGAGCCTCGTCGCGGTGGCCGCTTCGATCGCGATCGCGGACGCCGTGGTGGTTCGCGCCGCAACATGCGCAGCCGTCCCAACACCAGCCGCAATCAGCCGCTCATCAGCGACCTGCTCAAGGAAGGGCAGGAAGTTCTGATCCAGATTGCCAAGGAGCCCATCGGCAAGAAGGGCGCGCGCATCACCAGCCACATCGCGCTGCCGGGCCGCTTCCTGGTTTACATGCCGACAGTCAACCACGTCGGCGTCTCGCGCAAGATCAATTCCGACGAAGAGCGCATGCGCCTGAAGCGCATCGTCACCAGTGAGCGTGAAAACGGCTTGGGCGGCTTCATCGTCCGCACCGCCGCCGCGAACATCAAGGAAGAAGATCTCCGCGCCGACATCCGCTTCCTGAAACATCTCTGGGCCGAGATCAAGACCCGCGCCGAGAACAGCAAGTCTCCGGCGCTGATCTATCACGACCTCAACCTGGTGGAGCGCGTGCTGCGCGACCAGGTCAACGCCGACTTCTCGCAGATCTGGGTGGACACGGAAGACGAGTACGAGCGCGTGGTGCGCTTCGCCAGCCGCTTCCAGCCCTCGCTGGTGCGCCGCATCAAGCTCTACACCAAAGAGACGCCGCTGTTCGAAGAGTTCAGCATCCAGGACGAGATCAACCGCTCGCTCAAGTCGAAGGTATGGCTGAAGAGCGGCGGCCACATCGTCATCAACCAGACCGAAGCGCTGGTGGCCATCGACGTCAACACCGGCAAGTATGTCGGCAAGACGCAGCGCCTGGAAGACACCATCGTGAAGACGAACGTCGACGCCATCAAGGAGATCGTGCGGCAGATCCGGCTGCGCGACCTGGGCGGCATCATCGTCATCGACTTCATCGACATGGATGAGCGCAAGAACCGGCAGAAGGTGATGATGGCGCTGGAAGACGCTCTGCGGAGCGATCGCGCGCCGTCGAAGGTTCTCCAGTTCAACGATTTCGGACTGGTGGCCATCACCCGTAAACGCGTTAAGCAGTCGCTGGAGCGCACCCTGGCCGAGCCCTGTCCGTATTGCACGGGCGCGGGCTTCGTGAAGTCGGTGCCGACCGTCTGCAACGAGCTCTACATCGAGATGCGCAAGATGACGAAAGGCCACGACGGCAAGGACATCATGGTGCGCGTGAACCCCGAGGTAGCCAAGGCGCTGAAGGCCAACAACGGCAAGCTCATCACCGAAATGGAAGACCTGACGGGCAAAGCGGTTCTGGTGAAGAGCGATCCCGCGCTGCACCAGGAGATGTTCGATATTCACTAGGTGAAGGGGCGCGGCTTCAGCCGTGCCGAGAGAGTGATAACTCTCCACCGCCAGTGGTTCGTGAATAGTGGATCGTTAAGGTCTGCCGTTCAGAATCAGATCAAGAGGGTGCCCCATCCAAGCCGGGTTTAGCTTGGGTGGGGTTTTTCGTTTCGGGTTTATGCTCGTTTCCGGCGCTCAATCAAGTAAACGGGTTCTCGATCCGTATTCCGCTGATCCTCTGCCCGGCGTTCAAGTCCTCGGACACGATCCTGCTCGCGCCGCTCTTCAGCGCACAAGCCACGATGAGCGCATCCCAAAATCCTATCCGCGCCTCATCCTCGATGCGGAAGGCATTGGCCACCTCCGCCGGGGTAACGCCAACCGCCCAGGTCGCGTAAGCGTTCACTACCTGGCGTGCCGACGCTTTGGCCAGCGGGCGCGCGATCTTTCGGGTCACGTTGATATAGAACTCCTGCAGCACCTGCACGCTGAGCACGCCGGTGCGCTCTTCCCATAGTTCATCCAGCAGGCGATTCGCAATCTGGCGCTTCGCGGGCGCGTCCGTGTCGTGTGCGTAGATGAGGACGTTGGTGTCGACGAAGGTCTTACCGCTCATGTAGCTCTTCCCGGCTCGCTGCTCCGGCGCCGCCCAGGCGGAACCCTCTTTCCATGAGCTTCGTGGCATCGCGCCGCGCGCGTTCGTAAGCCTCATCCTCGCCGACCATGATCTCGATCTGCTCGGCCAATAGTCCGCTGATGGAAGTGTCGCGCCGCGCCGCCAGAACCTTGGCCTTCCGCAAAATGCTCTTGTCCAGACTTAGCGTTATGTTTTGCTTCTCGTTGGTGTTTTGCATAAGCCCACGTGCAGTGCGTGTAACACGTATTATACGTGAAGCGGCGGTCGATTCGCTACTACAGCAAGCGGTCCAGCAGCCTTCTCTTGCGTTTCGGGTCGAGAAATCCTTGATACGATTCGGTAATGTGATAGGCCTTGACCTCGTCGCGCAGCGATTGCGCCGTCAAGACAACGACAACCAGCGAGAGGATAGTGACCATCTGGTTCTGATGCGTGAAGCGCATCACCAGATAAGGAACGCCGGCGGCCAGAAAAGCCAGGCTGAGCCCACCGGGCAGGCTGATGCTTCGGATGATGCGGGTTAAGTACTCTTGCGTCCTCAGCCCGGGACGCAGGCCGGGAACATAGGCTCCGCCAACCTTGAGATTCTGGGCAATCGGTTGATCGCCCTGCCACAAGATGGAATAGTTGTAGATGTAGGTAAACAACACGATCAGGCAAGCCAGGGCGATCCAGTACCAGCCGCTGGCGGGCGTTACCCACTTCGTCAGGAGCAAGCCTCCCTTCCCAATCCAGCTCTGCGCGTGCTGTTGAAAGAAGCCCTGGCTAAGCTGCACCAGGCTGAGCAATCCAATGCCGGCTGACACGGGAAGGATTCGGCCGGCATTGAGCAGCAGTGGTAGATGCGGACGCGTCCGCTGCATGATGCGTCCGGCTTTAGGGCTGCGCGCCGGATACATAATAGGAACATCACGCTCCGCATCCATTACATACACACTAAGGATGATGATCACCAGGCCGATCACCACGATCCAGCCGAGTCGTTCGAGCGCAGCCGCTGTTCCGGGTGCGCTCCTGAGGACATGTGCCATTTGTTTCAAGAAAACCAGACTGGAGCCGCCCAGCAGCACGATTTCCGCGCCTGAACCAATGCCTTTGCGCGTGATCATGTTGCTCACCTCCGTCGAAAGATAGCTGCCGAAGGTGACCAGGCAGACAATCCACAAAGAGCTCCCGAAGCTGGATTTGGTGAACCAGTGAATCTGGCCGGGAAACAGTCCCACCTGCTGCGAAAGATAGTGGCTGAGGCCCCACGCGAAAAAGAAGGCCAGCACGACGGTCAACAGTTTTGTGATGAGATCGACGCGGTCCTTGCCGCTGCCACCCTGGAGTTGCATTCGTTGCAGGCTCGACGACATCGAACTGGCGACCTGCACCAGGATGAGCGCAACCAGGTAAGGGAAGATGCCCGCGGCCGCTATGGAGAAATGGTTCAGCGTCTCTCCGCCGGCGAACAGATCGACGGTTCCCAGCAAGGGATTGGCCGCGAGCAACTGCCGCAAGCGTTCTTCGTCGACGTTAAGCGCGGGGATCGCCGTCAGGATGCGAAACAGCAGCAACAACAGAAAAGTGTTGGCGAAGCGACGGTTCAGCGTGCGTTTTGAAGGCCCAAATTGGCCGCCGTCGAAGGCCATAGGCAACCTACATTAGGCTGGATGGCAGATCTTGCTCAAGCAAAATCGAACTGCAAGGCATCCGGGTCGATGCTCGATGTCTGCGCGGCTTTGATGTCGATCGGAACAGAAGTCTCTGGGCCGCGGATGGAGGTCAGGTCGCGGTGCTCCTTGCCCCCTCCGCCGGCATCTACTAGCATAGAAGGTTCGTCCTTAGAGTGGGGTAGCTCAATGGCTAACAGGAAGTCCGACGGCAAAGTTCTGCCAGAATCGCCTGTCACCGATCTGTTCGACGCGGGACGGCATCCCTCCGACTCGGAGAAGCAGTGGGCGGAGAAGACGCTTGCGCCGACGCTCGAGAAAAATCCGGAAAGGCCGATTGGCGCGCCGACCGGCGTCAATCTCGACGAGCAGGGCCACGCCCGCTTCACCACGATTTCGGGCTTGCCGATCCGCCGTCTCTATACCGAGGCCGACCTGCCGGAAGATTGGAGCTATGACAGCTACCTGAACTATCCCGGGCAGGCGCCGTTCACGCGCGGCATTCACGCTTCCGGCTATCGCGGCAAGATGTGGACGATGCGCCAGTTTTCGGGCTTTGCCTCGCCCGAGGAGACCAACCAGCGCTACAAATATCTGCTGGCTCATGGTGGCCAAGGGCTCTCTGTTGCCTTCGATCTGCCGACCCTGATGGGCTACGACAGCGATCATCCGTTCAGCGAAGGCGAAGTTGGCAAATGCGGCGTCGCTATCGATTCGCTGGAGGACATGGAGATTCTCTTCGACGGCATCGATCTGGAGAAGACGACCGTCTCGATGACGATCAACTCGCCGGCCTCGATCCTGTGGGCCATGTATCTGGCGGTCGCCGAAAAGCAGGGCGCGGACTGGAAGAAAATCTCGGGCACCACGCAGAACGACATCCTGAAGGAATACATCGCGCAGAAGGAATACATCTATCCGCCGGCGCCGTCGATGCGGTTGGTGATCGATACTTTTGAATTCGGCGCGAAGTTCATTCCGAAATTCAACACGATTTCGATCAGCGGCTACCACATCCGCGAGGCCGGTTCGACCGCGCTGCAGGAGTTGGCGTTCACCATCTACGACGGCGTGGAGTATGTGGAGTGGGCGCGGCGCCGCGGGCTCGATGTCGACGACTTCGGTCCACGCTTGAGCTTCTTCTTCAACGCGCACAACGACTTCTTTGAGGAGATCGCGAAGTATCGCGCGGCTCGCAAAATCTGGTATCGCCTGATGAAGGACCGCTTCGGCGCCAAGAATCAGCGGTCGTGGTTGATGCGCTTCCACACGCAGACGGCAGGGGTTTCGCTGACGGCGCAGCAGCCGATGAACAATATTGCGCGTGTAGCTATCCAGGCGTTGGCGGGCGTGCTGGGCGGAACGCAGTCGCTGCACACCGACAGCTACGACGAAGCGCTGGCGCTGCCGACGGAAGAAGCGGTACGCATCGCGCTGCGTACGCAGCAGATCATTGCGTACGAGTCGGGCGTCGCGCAAACGGTGGATCCGCTGGGCGGGTCGTACTTCGTGGAGCGCCTGACGCTCGACATGGAAAATGGCGCCTTCGATTACTTCAACAAGCTCGACGAAATGGGCGGGATGGTGGAGGCGATCGAGAAGGGATATCCGCAGAAGGAAATTGCCGAGGCCAGCTATCAGTTCCAGCGTGCCAACGAGGCGAAAGAGAAAGTCACGGTGGGCGCAAATGAGTTTGTGGTCGACGAGCCGTCGCCCAACATTCTTTACATTGGCGAAGAAGTTGCCGAAGCGCAGACCAAGAAGCTGAACGCGCTGCGTGCGCGCCGCTCGAACGACGAGGTGCGCCGCTGTCTGGATGCGTTGAAGAAGGCCGCCGCGCAGGAACCAAAGGCGGGCGACAACGGCCAGATCTCGCCGGTGAACACCATGCCGTTCATCCTGGATGCCGTGCGGGCGTATGCCACTGTCGGCGAAATCTGCGACGCATTGCGTCAGGTTTACGGTGAATACACGGAGACAGCGTTCGCGTAGGAAGAGACCGTCGGCTGTCGGCTATCTGCTATTGGCCGTTGGCTAAGGCACCGCAGTCAAAATAAGAACCGGGTGCCCCGTTCTAGCCTTCTGTTGGCTAGAGCGGGGATTTTTGTTCGTCACAACAAATCTGCGTACTTCAGGCAAGACATATACCCGGTCGAGAGTTCGCGTCCTGTTCACTCCACCAACAACACAAACTGAAAGCTCTCGCCATCGACTGGGACGGTCACGCGGACAATGCGTCGCTTGCGAATGTGGTTTGCCGCCGACGATTCCTGGGCCAGCTTGCCCAGCGGGAAGTAAAGAACTCCGCCAACGTTGGCGTGAGGAGGTATTGTATTCGACCGCAGACTGCATTCTTCGACGTAGTCCGGCGACGTGGAACGCTGCAGTTGTGCCAGCGCGTCGGGACCCTGGGCCTCGCCCATGCGTAGCTGGCATACTTGATCACACTGAGCGGTGCGGCGAGGAGCGTCAGAGTCAAGCGCTCCAGGGGTATCGGTATAAAGCAGGTTTTGTCCCACGGCCATGGAGTTCGCGTGCGTGCGCGCGGCGATGGCGCGCATCATCTCCAGCAACTGCGGATTGACCATGTCACTGGTGACCGGCTGCTCCGATGGATCACCGCCGCCAGCGCCACTCACGGCATAGCGCGCCATGTTATAAGGCTTGCGCATCTTGTCCGCCAGTTGCGTGGCGGACACCGGCGCCAGTGCGCGCGAGGCGACCGCGTCCTCGACCAGCACATCCTCCGGCTTCACCGTCACCGAATGCTGCCCGGTGTTGTACACCCTCACCTTGACGGCAAGAAATTTGTGATTGATGACGGAATGTGCGGCCGCTACCACGGTGTAGTTGTTGCCGGCGGCATATTGATAGGAAATTCCTTCGACGTAGAATGTGCCTTTCGCGTTCGATAGGTCTGGAGCAGTTTGATATTGCGACTGACCAAACAGCGTGGAGCTAAGTAAGAGAGCACAGAAGAAGTAGCGCATGAAGCCTCCGGGAGCGTACGCGGACCCAGAGAAGCAAATCGGCAGAGTCGCCGCGGAACATGAATGCTGATAAGCTGCCGAGGATGTTCGGTGGGGACTGGCGTGTGCGGTTACGCCTTAGACCGTTGCAACTCGCGGTAGGCTTCGCTTTTCGACAGGCCAAACTCCTTCGCCGCCTGCTTTAGCGCCGATTTCTCTTCCAGCTTGTCGTCGCGCATCAACTCCTGCACGCGCTGTGAGACTGTCTTCTTGGCGGCCGCCGCATGCGCGACTTCTTCCGCCTTGCCGATCAGCAGCGTGATCTCGCCTCGCACCTCGGCGCGCTGTTCCAGTTGCGCCAGCACTTCGTCGGCGCGACCACGCAGGAACTCCTCGTGCAGCTTGGTTACTTCGCGGGCGACCACCACGTGCCGCTCCGCCCCGAGTACTTCGACGATGTCGCGAAGGCATTCCACGATCCGGTGCGGAGCTTCATAGAACAGCTCGGTGCGGGGCGAATCGCGGAGGGCTTCGAGCAACGTGCGGCGAGCCCCGGCCTTGGCCGGAAGAAATCCGGCAAAGTGAAACGAGTCGGTCGGCATGCCGCTTGCAACTAACGCCGAGAGAAACGCCGATGCGCCAGGAATCGGCACCACGCGGATGTGATGACGAATGGCGAGTGCTACCAGCCTGTATCCCGGATCGCTGACACCCGGCATGCCCGCGTCGCTGACCACGGCAATGTTGTCACCCCGCTCCAGATGCACCACCAGTTCGGCAGCGCGCGTCAGCTCATTGTGTTCGTGATAGCTGACGGTGGGCTTGTCGATGCTGTAATGATTCAGAAGCTGTGCGGTGTGCCGGGTGTCCTCGCAGGCGATCAGGTCGACTTCCTTCAGCACGCGCAGCGCTCGCAGGGTAATGTCTTCCAGGTTGCCGATGGGCGTGCCTACCAGGTACAAGGTTCCCGCTGCGACGCTCTTGTCGTCCGTGGCACCATTTGTGTTTGCGCTGGTCTTAGTCATTGCGCGCCAGTGTAGCACCGCAGCGTCGGCATCGGTCTGTGATTGGAGCACCTTCGCACCGGGGCTGCTCCAACAAGCACTGCCGCCTCCTGTGCTAGCATCGAGAGTTGCAGATGCCTACAGGAAAACTCCAGGTTATTCCCCTCGGTGGACTCGGCGAATTCGGCATGAATTGCATGGCCATTCGCTGGGCCGATGACATCATCGTCATCGACGCCGGACTCATGTTCCCCGAAGCCGAGCTGCTGGGCGTCGACATCGTTGTCCCCGACCTCAGCTACCTGATCGAGAACCGCGCGCATGTTCGCGCGGTGGTGCTGACGCACGGTCACGAAGATCACATCGGCGCGCTGCCGTGGCTGCTCTCCGAGCTGAACATTCCGGTGTATGGCACCGAGTTCACGCTGGCCTATGTGGAAGGCAAGCTGGAAGAGCATGCGCTGCTCGACGACGCCGTGCTCAACGAAATCAAGCCGGGCGAGCGCTTCAAGATTGGCCCCTTCACGATCAATCCCATCCGGGTGACGCACAGCCTGGTGGATTGCGTGGCGCTGGCGATCCATACGCCGCTGGGCATTTTGATCCACACCGGCGATTTCAAGGTCGATCCCACGCCCACGGACAATCGGCTGTTCGATCTGCACGCTTTTGCCGAATACGGCAAGGAAGGCGTGCTGGCGCTGTTTCAGGATTCCACCAACGTCGAGCGCAAAGGCTATACGCCCAGCGAACGCGCGGTCCGCGCCAAATTTCAGGAGATCTTCGCTACAGCCGAGCGACGGTTGTTCATCTCCTGCTTTTCGTCATCGATACATCGCATCAAGCTGGCGATCGATCAGGCTTTCGAAAATGGTCGCAAGGTCGCGCTGGTGGGCCGCTCCATGATGGAGTCGACCGAGATCGCGCAGGACCTCGGCTATATCGAAATCCCGGATGGCGTGCTGATTCATCCCGCGCAGATTCGCGACTTTCCGCCGGACAAAGTTTGCGTGCTGATCAGCGGTACGCAGGGCGAGCCGATGTCGGCGCTGTCGCGCGCCGCCGTGGACAATCACAAGCACGCGCGCATTCAGCCTGGCGACACCGTCGTGCTTGTCATCGCGCATCATTCCCGGAAATGAGAAGGCGATTTACCGCGTGGTCGACCACCTTTTCCGGCGCGATGCGCACGTCATTTACGACGACGGCTCCTCGCCGCCGGTGCACGTCAGCGGACACGCCAGCCAGGAAGAGCTGAAGCTCATCATCAACCTGGTCAAGCCGCAGTACTTCATTCCGATTCACGGGGAATACCGCCAGCTAAAGCTGCATGCCGAAATGGCCGGCGCGATGCATGGCTCGGTTGGCCACGTCTTGATGATCGAGAGCGGCGACATCCTGGAGTTCGACGAACTGGGCGCGCGCAAGAGCGGCAAAATCAATGTCGGACGCGTCTGCATCGATTCGAATTCGATGGGAGATGTTGTCGAAGATCTGGTTGATCCGCGACCGGCGTCACCTCAGCGAAGACGGCATCGTGCTGCCGATCATCGCAATCAACAAGCTGACCGGCAAAGTCGAGACTGCACCGGAGATCGTAATGCGCGGCTTCGGCGCCGATGTCAGCGATGACGGCTTCATGGATGGAGCGCGGCGCACGGTGATGAGCACGCTGGAATCGTCGAGCGATGAAGAAAAAGGCGACTACGGCATGATCAAGGAAAAGATCCGCCAGGATCTGAAGCGCTTCATCGTGAAGAACACGTCAAGACGGCCGCTGATTATGCCGGTGATTCTGGAAGTGTGAAGGATCGTGTCAGGGCGCAGCTGCAGTCGTGTCCTAACCGTTCTTTCAGAAATCCCGCCGGTAGGCGGGATGTAACCTCTTTAGCCCGGCGCGGAAGCGCCGGGTTTCATGTTATATCCAGAGATAAGTCCCATAGGGACGGCATATGTGTCGCCCTACGGGGCTCTCGCGCTCCAAACATCGATGTACCCAGTGCTGCCGCACTGGGCTGAGGAAGTTTCGTCCCGCCTGCCGGCGAGGACTACTTCTACAGCTTCGAATTCCGCAGACGCAGCGCGTTGGTGATCACCGACACCGAGCTGAAACTCATGGCTGCGGCGGCAATGATGGGGCTCAGAAGAATGCCGAATTTCGGATAGAGGATGCCCGCAGCAATCGGCACTCCCACCGACGTTGTAGATAAACGCGAAGAACAGATTCTCCTTGATGTTGGCCATCACCGCGCGGCTCAGGCGGCGCGCGCGCACGATCGCGCTGAGGTCGCCTTTCAGCAGTGTGATGCCGGCGCTCTCCATGGCGACATCCGTCCCGGTTCCCATGGCGATGCCAACCTGGGCCTGCGCCAGCGCGGGAGCGTCGTTGATGCCGTCGCCCGCCATGGCGACGGTTCGTCCCTGCTGCTGCAGTTTCTTCACGGCTTCAGCTTTATTGCTCGGGCAGGACCCCGGCTTCGAATTCTGTGATGCCGAGCTGCCTGGCCACCGATGCGGCTGTCGTCTGGCTGTCGCCCGTGAGCATCACCACGCGCAGGCCTTCGGCGCGTAGATCGCGGATCGCCTGCTCAGCATCCGGCTTAATCGGATCGGCGATACCCAGCAGTCCGGCGGCGCGTCCATCCACCGCTGCGTAGATTACCGTCTGTCCTTGCTTGCGCAGCTCTTCCGCTTTCGGTTTCAGTTCGTCCGTTTCGATGTCGAGCTCTTTCAGCAGCTGTTCATTTCCGGCGGCTACTTCGTGGCCACCGAGTTTGCCGACGACACCGCGCCCGGTCCACGAACGGAATTCTTCCGTAGGCAAGAGCGACATTCCATTCGCCTGCGCCGCGGAGACGATGGCCGCAGCCAGAGGATGTTCGCTGCCGCGCTCCAGGCTGGCTACCAGTCGAACCACGCGGTCTTCCGTTTCGCCGCCGAAAGCGGCCACCGAGATCAACTCCGGCTTGCCTTGCGTCAGCGTCCCAGTCTTGTCGAAGGCCAGCGTGTCGACCTTCTGCAAGGTCTCAAGCGCTTCCGCATTCTTGATGAGGATGCCGGCGCGCGCGCCGCGTCCTGTGCCGACCATGATGGCGACCGGCGTCGCTAATCCCAACGCGCAGGGGCAGGCGATGATCAGCACGGCGACAGCATTGACGATCGCGTACGCCAGATGCGGCTCCGGCCCTTTCAAGAACCAGACAACAAATGTCGCCACCGCCGCCAGTAAGACCGCCGGCACAAACCACGCTGCAACTTTGTCGGCCAGTCGTTGGATGGGAGCACGGCTGCGTTGCGCCTCGCTCGACCATCTTGACGATCTGGGCCAGCATGGTCTCGCTGCCCACGCGTTCGGCTCGCATCAGCAGCCAGCCGGTACCGTTTACGGTCGCGCCAATCACGCGATCGCCGGCATGCTTGGCAACCGGCAGCGACTCGCCCGTCACCATCGATTCGTCGACCGAGCTGAGGCCATCCACCACGGTTCCATCGACCGGAATTTTCTCGCCCGGACGCACTCTCAGTTTGTCGCCAATTTTCACCTGGTCGAGCGGCACATCGTATTCACTGCCGTTCTCGCGCATGATGCGCGCCATCTTGGGCGACAGGTCGAGCAGTGCGCGGATCGCGCTACTCGTACGACTACGGGCCCGCAACTCCAAAACCTGCCCCAGCAGCACCAGTGCGATGATCGCGGCGGCCGCTTCGAAGTACACTTCGGGCTGGCCGCCCATCTTGCGCATGGAAGCAGGGAAGAGCCGGGGCGCAATCGTCGCTACCGCGCTGAAGATGTACGCTACGCCGACGCCCATCGCGATCAGCGTGAACATGTTGGGGCTGCGAAACTTTACCGACGCCCAGCCGCGCTGAAAGAACGGCCAGCCGCACCACAGCACGATCGGCGTCGCCAGACCAAACTCAATCCAGTTGCCGGCGTGCGGAGTTACAAAGTGCAGCCACGAGGTCATGCGTAACATGGCGAAGGCAACCAGGGGTACGCCCAGCAGGACGCTGGTCCAGAAGCGCCATGTCATCTCGCGGAGTTCCGGATTCTCGTCCGTCGCAGTCGCCGTCATGGGCTCCAGCGCCATGCCGCAGATGGGGCATGCTCCGGGCGCATCGCGCACGATTTCGGGATGCATCGGACAGGTCCACTGCGTCTTCGCCGGGCTGAGCGGCATCTCCGGTTCCAGCGCCATGCCGCACTTAGGACATGCACCCGCGCGGTCCTGCCGGATCTCAGGATCCATCGGGCACACATAGACAGTTTTCGAGGAAGCAGCGCTCGTCGCCGGCGAAGCAGTCTTGGTCGAGGTTACGTTGCCGGACAAATATCGCGCCGCATCGGTCTGAAATTTTTCCGCGCAGCCGCGCGAGCAGAAGTAGTAGGTCTTGCCGATATGGCTGACGGTCGCGGCTGCGGCAGAGGGATCGACATTCATGCCGCAGACCGGATCTTTCTCCAGCCGTCGCGGCGCGCCGATCTGCACGGGTGAGCCGCCGATCTGCACCATGCCGGTCATCGCCGCAGGCTTGTTGCTGGATGCGAGATAACGCGCGGGATCTTTGCGGAACTTTTCGCCGCAGCCGCGAGAGCAGAAGTGATAGAGCTTGCCGTCATATTCCGCGGTGGAGGCGGCTTTGGCGGGATCGACGCTCATGCCGCAAACCGGATCTTTGGCCAGTTTCTTAGCGGCGGGCGGACTTGAAACCTTGGCAGTTGGCGTTTCGCTATCAGCCGCGGGCGTCACGTACTTCGCGGGCGACGCCTGAAACTTGTGCATGCAATCCGGAGAGCAGAAGAAATACGTCGTGCCGCGATATTGTGCCTTGCCGCGGGCTTGCAGCGGTTCGAGCGTCATGCCGCAGACGGGGTCTTTGGAAGAAAAATCCAGAGCCATGCTCTGCATCGGTACTTCAGGCTCGCTCATCTCCCCGCTCTCTCGACCAGCCATCCTGCTGTTCACAAACTTAGCGATGCTCTATAGTTGAACTCGGAGCATCAGGCCGCCCACAGAGATGGATGCGGAACTGGCGCACAGGTTCCGAGTTACCTTATCAATACATTACACGTTTGTGAAAGGCTGAAGCGATGACCGCAGTCGAAGTCCTGTTTCGCTATGGAATGCCCCCCGGCGAGAAGGAGATGACCGCCCTGGGATTAGTGAGCGACGTGTACGGCATCCGGCGAGTACAGTTCAACGAGCCGGAGCGCAGAATTCGCGTGGAGTACGATGCGACCCGCCTGAACGAGGCGACTGTCGAGAACCTGCTGCGTAAGGCAGGCTTTGATGTCCGCGAACGGCTTGCGCTGCTCTAGCCCGAGCCTTCCCCGTCCCCAGCGCGGTGTGCCGGTATTCCTCAACAATACATAAGGTCACCCGAAGGCGAACTCGACTGACTGAAGTTCGCGTCCGGATGACCGTGTTGCGTCAATGGGTCTGTGCGGCAACCGTTTTTGTTACGGGTGCTGCGTAATCACGGCAACTGCGTATGCGCCGTTCATCTGTCCTTGAATAATCTTGGGTTGTCCTGAGGTTGGCTGGAGATAGCTGAAGTCAATCTTGTCGGTACCCAGCCGGTCGGTTGGATCCTGATTCGTCTGCAGGTGATCGGAGACGTACATGATCCATGGCCTGCCGCCGGTGGTTCCCGCTCCGATGACATCCATCACGTGTCCACCCAGCGGCTGCCCCAGTCGGTTGTACCAGACGCCGTTGTATTCCACGGCACTGTCGGCGGCGATCTCGTTAATGATGAAATTCGGATCGACGGTCGCTCCCTGGCCGGTCGAGGTCAGACCAGCAACGGTGTAGTTCCGCCCGCCAGTGAACCCGTCGCATTGGAAGGGCGACGATCCCTGGTGCTTCAGGGTCAGGTTGATGCCGTTGCGGCTCAAATACTGCATCGATCCGAAGACCTGCGAGATCACGGGGACGCCGGTTCCTACTCCGCGGTTCAAAGCCCAGCGGCCGATCATGTCGCCAAAGCATCTGCCGTAGAGGGTGCGGTAGGACTGCATACTCATGTCCATCTTGCCCACCAGCGATCCCGGGACGAAGTTGCGTAGGCCTTTGACGTTCGCGTCCGGAATTGGCACGCCCCAGAAGCTATTCAGCCAGGTGAAGTTGTTGGCGAAGGCCGCCGGACCGCACTGCATGAACGCAGTCTGAACGTTCTGATGGTTGGGCTGCATCGCGAACTCGTTCTGTCCTTGCGGATCGAACTGCATGCCCGCGATCTGGGGAGGATCTGGCGCCTGCGTCAGATTCATGTCGCCAAGACCCTCAGCATTGTAGTTGGAGTAAACCATCGTGAACGTGCTGAAATTGTTGTCGCTGATCTGCACCAGCGGCTGCGGGGTGTAACAGACTTCGGCGTTTAAACTCGGCACCGGCGTCCCCGGCTGGATGTTCAGATTGAACGTCGTGGAGACGTTGGAGTATCCGTAGTTGCTGGCGAAGCCTGGCACGATCGGCACGTTTTGCGCCACCCAGCCGGCATTGGTCAGGACATTGACGTAACCGCTGGTCATCGTGGTGGTGAGTTGCGGAACGTTGATGTCCACTTGGCCGGTGGACGAGTTCGCTTCACGCGCATCGGCGAACGAATACGAAACCTGGGCGAATGTCACGCCCTGACCCGGAGCGACCACGATTCCGCCCTGGGATACACAGTCCTGGGATACGGCAATCGACACGAAGCCGACGAGAAGAAGTGACAGACCGGCGAATAGTGAGACGATTCTGGATTTCATGGTGACCTCCTTTGTCATAGGTTGAGGCGGTGTTGTGCATCAGAAAGAGCAAGAGGGTAGCTCCACCGCGGAAGCTACCCTCGCCGGGAGCGCGGGCAATGTTTCGGCCAGAAGCACGTCGCACTCCCTATTTCGAGACGAAGTTAAGACCTGTTTAGGCGGATCGAATGCTTCAAAGCACCGTCGCGCCCGCCGCCCCACCCCTGAGGCAAGCCCCCGTCCAGCAGACCTCGTCGCCCCCTGCTTTCCGGTAACGCAATGTCAGAATCAACGTGAGAAACGGACCTATCGTGAGCAATCGCGACCGTACTTTTGTACGGCGGCTGACCGTGCTGATCGGAATTTCAAAAGCCTGGTGGACCGCTGTCGGTCCCGGCTCGTAAAGGGTCTTGCCCAGGATGCCCTCTCCCTTGGTCACTGACATCGTTTTGCCGTTGGCGATCGTGAGGATCAATGTCACGAATGCCTGGACCGCCAGCGAGGTGGTGTAAACCATTTCTCCTTCCATGGCGACCTCCTTGGGCTGATGTCGGAACCCCGGATTCTTAGTACGCTGACCGTGGCGGGGCTGTTTTCCCGCCTCCGGTCAGCGCCCCCGATAAGCGGGGCGTCGAGACTCTCGTACGACGTCCGCTTTGTGAGGCACAATGCGCCGCTTCGCAGCCGGACACAAGGCCGCACTGCGTAATATCTAGGTGTATGAAAAGTATTCATGCAGCCAATTGAAAAATAGGGAGTTAACCCGATATGTATGCGATAGATGAGGATGAAATCGGGGCTGAAAACGAGATATAATTCGTACTCGCTGGGGTTTAGATTGGCCGACACTCACCGACTACTTCGATTTGGCGTCTTCGAACTGAACCTCGGTACGGAGGAACTCCGTAAATCCGGAACGGTCCTTCGCCTGCCTCCGCAACCCTTTCAGCTACTTGCCTTTCTCGCCAGCCGTGCCGGCCAAGTCGTTACCCGGGAAGAGATTGAGGAGCATCTCTGGAGTGACGAGTCCGATCTCGACTTTGAGCGCCGAATCAACCAGTGCATCAAGCAGATCCGGGCTGTGCTGGCCGACAACCCCAATCAGCCGGTGTATATCGAAACCATGCGGCTTCACGGCTACCGGTTCATCGCACCGGTGGTATCGAAGACAGTCGCGGCGCCGTCTCCCAAAGTGACGGTATCCGACTCTTCCGCCATCGAGAAGGACATCGCCGCCCGGGTCATCGCCCGTATCACCGAATCGCCTTCGCAAATTGGCCAGATTGTGGGCGCTGCCCGAGCCCGGATCGCCACTCCGTCAGCGAGCCAGACAGCTCAGCCGGCTCATAGTCATCGAGTGTGGTGGGTCGTCGCCGTGGGTGCGGGTGTGGTAATTGCTATCCTGGCCGCCCTTCTGTACTCGCACCACTAAGGCGAACAGCAAATCTGCGGCGGTCGCCGCTTGTTCGAAAAGCCAATACGCTATGACCGAATGGAATGCGCCGGAATATGCCAGGATCGCTGCGTTGCAGGAGGTCATGGCAGCACAAGCGCTCTCGCTTCTCGATCTGAAAGGAAGCGAGCACGTCTTGGATTTAGGATGCGGTAACGGCAAAGTCACCGCCGAAATCGCCGCTCGCATTCCCCAAGGCTCGGTCGTGGGCGTCGATGCTTCCGGGCACATGATCGATTTCGCCGCGCAGCAATATTCGCCCAGCACTCATCCAAATTTGCGCTTCGAGACATGTGATATTCGGCATCTGCCGTTTCGCCGGGAATTTGATCTGGTGGTCTCCTTCAATGCCCTCCACTGGATACCGGAGCAGAAGGACGCTTTACATGCCATCCATGCCGCGATGAAGCCAGGCGCGAGAGCGCGATTGCGGCTGGTGCCTGCCGGCCAGCGCAAGAGCCTGGAGAATGTTCTCGAGGAGACGCGACTATCTTCGCGATGGGCTGGTTATTATCACGATTTTCGCGACCCCTATCTGCACCTCACACCCGAAGAGTACGGAGCCCTGGCGGAGCAGTGTGGTTTACAGGTGCAAAGCATTGACACGACGGACGAGGCGTGGGATTTCGGGTCGCGCGCCGGATTCGAGGCATTCGGCTCGGTGACGTTCGTGGAGTGGACGAAACGGCTGTCCGAAGATGACCGGCCCGGCTTCGTGAAAGATGTGCTGAACCGTTATCGCTCGGAGGTGGCAAACGGACCGGGCGAGGAAAACATGTTTAAGTTTTATCAGATGAACATGACGCTCTTGCGGCGAGATGAAGTCTGAACGCAGAAGATCGGCATGGCGTGGAAAGGTCCTGCTCGGGGAGCCACCCGCCGTCGAGCTGAAGCTACGTCACGGCCAGCCGAAACCGCAGGGAATTTTGTTATAATGAGGCTGCTGCTCATCATGCGCGCCCTTAGCTCAGCTGGATAGAGTACTTGGCTACGAACCAAGGGGTCGGGAGTTCGAATCTCTCAGGGCGCACCATTCTATCCCTTAAGGGTTGCTTCCGTTAGACCACCGCTTTTCTCACCCCGTCCGCATCCTCCATTTGGGACATCTCGAATGCTTTTCATCATCCGCCTTATCCGGGCATCCAACGGAACGGAGACCAACCATGCCACAAAGCACACACAATCGAATTGCGGAGCTTCATAACCTTGCAGCCCACGCGCACAATGCCGCGGCCGTCGCACACGGTAAGGAAGACCACCTGACAGCACACGAACTTTCCAAGCAAGCACACGAGCACTCCAGGAACGCACACGCCCTGAGCGAAGAGCTTATGGCGAAGGCGGAGGCAGCTCAGAAGAAGAAAGAATAAAAAACTAAAATGGATTTGCATCGCCGACCCGTCGTCAGATTCGCTGCCGGAAATCCGATACTGAGACCACCGTCTGCTTTGTCGCATACGCAGGATCCTTATTCATCGTCACTGGAAATGGCATCGAGAAGAGCGGCGCGAAATGGCATTAGTGCTAATTCGACTTGTGCATTCCTAAGTCATTTGCCTGCGATGGTAGGAGTAAAACGACGAAAATATGATGTAGACCGCATCCGCTAAATTCAATATTCTCCTTGTCTCACCTGTCTCAATTTCTAGTCCTTTTCATTGATGAACGAGGAGATTGTTGTGTCTCATATGAAGCGGAGCCGAATCATTCGTGGGTTGCGTGCCCACAGTTGGTTCTTGCTTTTGGTCCTCCTGCCGGTCGCGAACAGAACCGCCTGGGGACAGAATTTGTCGGAGGCGGGACATAGCAGTGAGGAGCATTTGAATGCCGTCGACGGTTCGACCGAACCCAATCTGGACGATTCCCGTCGCGCAATTCCTTTGGCGGACATTCCTAAGAATAGTGATCAACCGTCCAGCGACGTCTCTTCTTCGACCGCGGGCGGTACGGGCGTCGTACTCGCCAAACCGGCTGCCCCACCGGAGACGTTTCACTTCTGGCCTGCGATGCTTCAGTCACTGGAGTTCACCTTAACCAGTGATGTATTTCGCGTCGCGACCGATTCCGGGTTGCAGTACAACCTGGAGCACCTGCCCTATTTCCACAATTGGTTCGTGTCCTACGACGGTTACAACCTCCATCGCTGGGCCGATGGAGACGATTTCATCGTGAATGACGTCGGCCATCCCCTGCAGGGCGCGGTATTCAGTCGCATCTTTTTTCAGAATAGTCCCCGCGGTCGCAGCGCCGTCATTGGGAAAAATCGTGATTACTGGATCACCAGACTGAAAGCAGTCGCCTGGTCCGCGGCATGGGAGGCTCAATGGAAGGTTGGACCATTTAGTGAAACCTCCATCGGAAACGCCGGCGGCTTTATTTACTTACCGGGTTGCGGATACAAGGCCTCCTGCTTAACCGACCCGCCCAAAGGAGTCCATAAACCGCCAACCAACAATACGGGACTCAGTGACTGGGTCATGACGCCATGGGGCGGAATGTTATGGGTCATGGGCGAGGACACCCTTGAGAAATATGTCGTAGTACCCATCGCCAGAAACCACAGAATCTTAGGCGGCAGAGTTCTGCGCGCCATGCTGGAACCGAGTAAGGATTGGGCCGCGCTCTTCATGGGCAAACTCGTCTGGCAACTGCCCAACGAGAATAACAATTTCGTGATGCCAACGAAGAAGCCGAAAGTTCACAAGGATGACGAGCCCGCTCCTGTCGTTGACCATTGGGAACTCGGGGCGCAATACACCAACGTCAGCCTGCCGGTCGTCACCAAGGATTGCCTCAACTGTCGCCAGTACAACTCCGGCGTGGGCTTTAACTTTGTTTGGAGTCCCACCCGAATGTTTGGAGTGGACAGCGCGGTCTATGCGCTGCCGGGCCAAGGCGGCGCGCGGCCGATGACCGAAGGCTTATTCGGAGCAAGGCTTGGCGAACAGAAACAAAACTGGGCTTTGTTCGCCAAGATACGGCCCGGCTTCATCTACTACGACGACGCTGTGCAAAAGCTGGGAGAGCCCAATACCAGCGGCCTCACCCGTTTCGCAACGGATTTCGGAGCTGTCGCAGAGGTTTATCCCAACCGTAACTCGACCCTGCGGCTCGATGTGGGAACCACCCTGGTGCGCTATCTCACCGATCGCAACAACACAGAGACGGTCTCGCATTTCGGCAGTCTATTGGCGGATGACATCATCGTGACGCAGGGAAACTTCCAGGTATCGACTGGTTACGTCTACCGCTTCTAGATTCTCCCGCCCGATCGCGCAAGCGTGACTTTAGGCGGCACTCAACTCATACGACAGAGTTCCTCGGCCGGTTCGGCGAGTTTGGTGTCGGAAGCATGCTTGTGCCACCACGCTCGCCAAAGATTCTCGAGTTGCAAGGCACTCGGCGCGGGCTGGTTCGGCTTGGTGACGGAGTGTCCCGTCAGTTGGACGAGCGTGTCGGCTGCTTTCTCCCGCACACCTGGGTCCTGGTCACGAAGAGCGTCGATCAAAGCATCGACCGCCTCCGGTGAGGTCGCATCGCGCAGGGCTGCAACCGCGTGCATGCGGTCTGTTACTTGTTTGCTGGCCATCAGGCTTCGCAACGGTGGTACGGCAGCACCTCGGCCCAGCCGCGCTATTGCGAACGCCGCAAATTCACTTTCACATGTGTTGGTATGTTCGAGGTAGGGCACGAGCAGGGTGAAATAGCTTGTATCGCCGGAAAGTCCCAAAGCTTTTATGGCGTCGCAGCGGGAGAACTCTCCGTCTTCATTGTGCGGGAGTTTTGGCGACGTGAGGATCTCAGCAAGCAGGGCGCGGGCATCGGGAGTGTTGAGTCGTTCCAGCCCTCCGACCGCGTGTTCGACCTTGAAGGCATCCTCATCCCGCGCCAGACGGAAGATCTCGTCGTGGAAATACGCTGGAGCCGTGGTCGCAAGCACATCCAGCGCATCATGACGTTTGTTGAAGTCGGGATCGTTCAACTGCGCCTCCCAAGCCGCCAGCACGCGTTCCACGTCGGCGGGATTGCCGGGCACCACGTTGAGTTGGACTTCCGAGGAGACATGGAGCGGCTGGACGCCGCCGTGAGCTGTGGCATACCGTGTGTCCAGCGAGATGCTGGTCTTGTAAGTTCCTGGCTTGCCGACGCGGAACCAGAAGTCCAGTGGCCAGCTCTCAGTGAAGTTCTCTCCAGGCTTGATTTCCGAGGGCTCTTCGCAGTCGAACGTCCACGGCACTTCGCACCCCATGCCGGGCGCCTGCATGAAAAATACAAATGCCTCCGAGCATTGGCCGGGCACTTTGGGAAACGTATAAACACTCTCACTGCCGCTGTTCTTGAGCTCGAGGGTGAAGATCAGCGGCTCTCCAACGGCGTAGCTGTCTTTGTTCAGTGTGAATTTGCCGGTCAGTTGGGCTGTTGAACGGAGCGGGAACAAGGCAAGCAACCAAACCAGGGTGGCGACCCGCCGCGTGAGTTGAAACTTGTTTTTCACGTTCGTGCCTCCTCCAGGTTCGTCACAGTAGAATCGGCACCGACCAGGGTTAAGGTTACATCGCTTATTCATGGGATGCCACAGTGCACTGTACTTGCGCTTGAAATACGCTCATCTGCAGTGATACGTTGTCTCCGCGCCACATCCCCTATTCTTCCGAGGAGTAACCATGCCGGGCAAGACAAAAGAGTCCTCTTCTCAGCGGATGCGCGGCGTGCGGCCGCTGGCGTTCCTCCCGATGCTGCTCGGCGCCCTGATCCTGGCAGCGACGACAGCCCAAGCGCAGACGTACACCGTTCTCTACTACTTCAACAGCTCCCAAGGTGGAAATGGGTATGATCCCGTAGCCGGCGTGACCTTGGATCGGGGCGGCAATCTCTATGGAACAACATCGAGCGGAGGAGTTGGGATTGGCTGTCATCAGGAGGGGTGCGGCGTGGTGTACAAGCTGACGCACCACGGTTCCAGTTGGGTGTATGCCCCGCTCTACAGCTTTCACGGAGGCAGCGACGGCGCCCTGCCTTTTTCGAGACCCGTGATCGGGCCCGACGGAACGCTCTACGGCACGACGTTTCTGGGAGGCCAGGCATGCAGCGGTGGTTGCGGCGTGGTCTACAATCTGCGCCCGCCCGCTCATGTATCGCCAAGCCTCCTGACGAGCTGGACGGAGACGGTTCTCTATTCTTTTTTCGGCGTCAATGGCGGTCAGAATCCGGGCAGCGGCGACCTGATCTTCGACGCAGCCGGCAATATCTACGGCACCACTACTGAAGGCGGAGGAGGATTCTGCACCGGGCAAGGCTGCGGCACGGTGTACGAGCTTACCCACTCTAATGGTGGATGGAGCGAAAACACTCTTCACGCTTTCTCGGAAGTCGGCGACGGCACCGAGCCCTTCGGTGGTGTCGTCTTTGACCAAGCCGGCAATCTCGACGGCATGACGCTGGCGGGCGGCATCCACAATCAGGGCACAATCTATCAGCTCACTCCGTCAGGATCGGGCTGGAGCGAGCATCAACTCTATATGTTCGACGGCGGCACCACGGGCGAAAGTCTCTACGGCACCCCAGTCCTGGATCAGCAGGGCAATATATACGGTACGACCTGCTGTTCTGGCCCGACGGGAGGCGGCACAGCGTTCCAGCTGGCGAATTCCCAGAATTGGACTTTGAACACGCTTCATACATTTGGCGGGCAAATGGTGCAGGGACCACAGTCGGGTTTAATTATGGACAGCGCCGGAAACCTGTATGGAACGACGAACCAGGAAGGCGCGCACGGCTATGGCTCGGTCTTCAAATTGAGCCCACTGAACGGCGGATGGACCTACGTATCGCTGCACGATTTTTGCTTCGGCGGCCCGCCTTGCACCGATGGATCGAATCCCGCCGGTGTCCTGGAGCTCGATGCTGAAGGAAATCTTTACGGCACCGCAACCGCAGGCGGATTGTATGGCGGCGGAGTAGTCTTTGAGATCACGCCACAATAGATAAATCTCACGAGGTGATCCATGGCATTGAGCTTTGCTGCCGATATTCGGCCACTATTCCGCGACTCTCCCGACGTCGAAGCTATGAAGGGCTTCGGTCTCGATCTGTCTTCTTACGCCGATGTGAAAGACAATGCGGAGGCGATCTATTCGCGTCTGGAGGACGGCAGCATGCCCTGCGATGATCCCTGGCCGAAGGAACAGGTCGCCAAGTTCAAGCAGTGGATGGATGATGGCATGCAGCCATAGCAGATCAACGGCTGGTTAAGATTGATTAGTTCAACGGCTTCTCGGACGGTTCGCCCCAGGTCGAGTGCGGTCTCGGCTGGTGGCTGGCCCAGACGGTCCAAACCAATGTCGCAACGGTAAGTGCTGCGATCAGGGCCCAGGCCAAAATGTTCATCACACCCCGAACCCTGGAATTTGAATTTCTAGGCATCTCCGCGGATCCGTTTTCAGCAGGTTGTTCTTTCGGTGGCCTTACAAGCCTCAGTGCAATCCTCGATATCTTATCTAAACGCAAGGCGACGGACCGAGTTGCGCTGCTCCTGCTCCAGTAAAATCAAGTTGGCTTCAAAGTCCGACAACTGTAATCTATATATGACGCGCCCTTAGCTCAGCTGGATAGAGCAACTGACTTCGAATCAGTAGGTCGGGAGTTCGAATCTCTCAGGGCGCGCCATCTAACCTCACTGCTGGAATCGCATTTTCCTCACTTTCGACATACCAACGTATCGAACGATACCTTCGTCCTATAGATTTCTTTTCGCGCTCATGATGTGATGGCGGACGGTACATAGGACGGGAGGCGCAATCATGAAACCGACAAGCTTTCAAACGGACATTCGCCCGCTCTTTACGGAGCGGGACATTGAGGGCATGCGCAAGGGGTTCAACCTCGAAAGTTACGATGAGGTCAAGACGCACGCTGCCGCTATCTACGATCGCATTCGGGGAATTGGCGGCGCCGTAATGCCGCCCCCGCCGCCAGCAGGAGAAGGTCCCTGGCCGCAATCTCGCATTGAGCTATTCGCCAAATGGATGGGGGACGGGTGTCAACCTTAGTCGCCCTTCAACGCCTGATGTATCGACCTGTCTGATTTGGGAATCGTTACAACACATCCTCCGACGGAGGGACAAGAGATGGATTGGAAACGGTTGGTCCAGTTTGCGCTGTTGGGTAACAGTGATTTGGAGCAATACGCCATCCTGCTGGTACGCGTATCGATCGGGCTGTTCTTTGCCATCTCCGGAGCAAATAAATTGTTTGTCGCCGGCGGCACGAAGCCCGTTTACGAAACGCTGGTTAAGGCCAACGCCCCGTTTCCCCTCCAGACGGCTTATTTCGTGGCAGGTGTCGAGTTCGTTTGCGGATCCTTGCTGGCCGTGGGGTTTCTTTCGAGCGCAGCCTCCGTGGCTTTATTGATCGATATGGTTGTCGCCACCCTGACCGAAGCGATTTCCACCATGCCGAAGGGACTTTCGCCTCTTAACTGGCTCGACGATTTCCTCTATCTTCCGGAAGTCTTGTACGTGCTCTTCTTTATCTGGCTGATCTGCTCCGGTCCGGGAAAGTTCAGTGTCGATTACTGGCTCGCCGGCAAGCTACTGAGGTAATCGATCGACGAAGCAGCTGGTTTGCTCAACGAAATCCGCATTACATCTACGCTTCGCTTGCCCGTTCCCGCTTGAGCAGGTACTGTAGTAGTCCTTCCCAAAGCTGCATCTCGAAATTCAGGGGGTTGTCATTGTTATGGGCCCTTCCTGTTTGAACTACCGTGGTGGAAACACTTTCTTCTTATCGAAGACCATCGTCGTTGGACTGATGGTTTTCTTTGTGGCTGTCTGGTGCGGGGCGCAGGACATCCCGATCGGCGCGATGTATGTCTGCGGCGGCGAACGCCTGTACGTCGAAAACTGCAATATTCGCGACACCTCGGATACCTCGACCTGCATGGTGGGCCATCCCGACCGCCCTACCCATAATGGCTTGATGGCCTACACCACCGAGACGCGCGGCGCGTTGAAGAAGCTTCTGCCGACTTGCCAGCAGCCCAGCGCAAAGCAACTGGCGGCGGCGCAGGCCTTCCAGAAAAAGCAGCAGGACCAGTACAACGCCAACGCGCAGAAGGCGAACGATCAACTGAACGCCGCAACGCAGCCCGCCCAATACGGACAACCGCAGAAGCCGAAAAGCGCGGACGAACGCGCCATGAATCGCTGCATTACTTCGGGTCGGCTTCCCGCCAGTTGCACCGGCAACGCGCTGCTTGGCGCCTTCGGTCAGATGCTCTCGCAGGTGCTTCCTTCGGGCGGTGAGGCGGGACCGTCTGCCGGGCCCGTCATGGCCGGTGTGTTTGAAGGCGCAGGTCACTGGCGGCTGGACTTTATCGACGGCGGCGTACTCGTGAACTGCTCCTATCTTTCTCCGAACCAGGAAAGCTACAGGCTCGACTTCAAGAACAATCGCACTGCTGTCATCGTCAACACCAAACCGAAGCCGCTTGTGCTCACGCTCAGGGCGGACGGAACCATGGTTGCTCCCGGCCCGGTCACCATCGACGGAGTCATAGCCAGCGGGACTGGAGGCGGTCAGAGTACGCCCGGTCATATGGAGAGTCACGACGTCACCACGCATCAGCAGATGACGCAGCTTGAAGCGCAAGCGCATGCCGGCGATTCCGGGCTAACCAACACGGGTGAGGGCACCTACGATCTGGCGCGCACCACCACGCAGAGCACTTATGTCCCGGGAAATCCTCGCCTGCCTACTCCACGTTCTCGCCAAGGCGAGTCACGTGTCCCGCGCTTAACCTTTCCTCCAAAGGCGCCAGCGTCGGCATGCAGACGATGCAAACCGATTTGCTCAAGACCATGTTCGGCGGAGACAAAGGGCCGCCAACGCCGCCCGGCGTTCGCATGCACGGCATCTATGCGGCGTCCACCGGATTCAGCGCGGAATTCTTTCCCGAGTCCGTCATTCTTGGCTGCGGTCCCGACGCGGCTCGCGCTTATCCCTATACCGTCGTGGCCGAAGGGACAGGCCCGGTAGTTCACGTCAACGCGCCCGATCATCCGCTCACGCTCGCGTTGAAGCCGGATGGATCGCTGGAGCCCAGCGGCTCCGGCCCCTACCAGGTGCATGGCCGCGTCGTCACTGGACAGGACAACAACGACAATTTCACCTTCGCTCCGCTGGAGCAGACGTGCAACCTTGCAGTTCTTACGCCCAGCAAAACGATTCCGGCGAGCGGCGGCACGGCTGCGACGATGACGGCGTCTTCGGGATCTCGAGGAGGAACGCCGGATAACAATGGTGGGACACTTTCCACCCCAGCCACACCATTGGGCAATGCGACGCTATCGATCACGTCGGGATTTCCCTCACAACCCGGTGCTCCCAACCCGCTCGCCGGAAGGCCATATGTTCTTCTGCGCGACAGCTATGCGAATGCTCTGGCCAAAGGCGGTGTCACGGTCCCGGCAGGAATGTCGCCGTATAAGTACGTGGGGACCGTTTGTGCCAGCCGGACGCCCGACTGTCAGAAGGCGATGGACGCTATCAAGGCCAACGCGGCTTCCGCAGTGCGAGCCGACGCAAACGGCAGAGGAACCGCTCCCGGCGTTGCTCCGGGAACGTACTACCTGATGATCTCCACGCGCTACAACAATCAGGGATTGGTCTGGGGCCAACCGGTGCAGCTGAAACCGGGAGAAAATTCAATCACGCTCGATCAGCACAACGCGACGCCGGTCAATTGATTTAGACAGTGGGGCGGAAGATCGGCATCGTCCAACGAATCAGCGCGGCCTCAGGATCGCGAGTCGCAAGATGGTTCGCGATTTGGGCTGGATTGTTCCCGCCATTCGGGAGTATTCTTGCGCTCGATTTCCGGGTGGAAAAGGGCGCCATGTCAAAATTCTTCCTGTGCATCCTGGTCCTTGCTTTTTGCGTCACTAACGCTTTTGCCGATGCCAACGACATGCCGGAACTTCCGGCAAGCGGAATTCTTGTGGAACCGTCGATGGTTGGCGACTTTGCTATGTTGGGCCCTTGCGGAGGCCTAAACCAGTGCACCTATTACCTCGGTCAGGACGGTTTTGCAGCCAGCGGAAGCGGGAACTTCGATGCGAACGTCCTCGGCACGGCGCAGGTCGCCTATAACTTCACCACTGGGCTTCCGCTCAGTTGGAGCGATGACGGATACAGCTACTTCGCGACCTTTGGTTTGGGCGGCGTATTCCAGATGAGCCTCCCCGGAGGACTAACTTTCACCGGAGTGGTGACTTCAGGATCGGCTGCCGGCGAAGGACTCACCTCCGAAGTCCAGGTTTACTACTCCGGCCAGTGGAGCAACGGACAGTTCGCGAACGGAAGTGTCTACGAATATGAGCTCGGATATGGTCAAACTCAGTCCCTGACCGAGCAGATCGGCCAAAGCGGGCAGAACAGGCTGGCGGGACAGTCTACACCCGAGCCTTCCACCTTTTTGCTCTTCGGCAGTGCGGCGTTGGGAGTGATAAGCTGGAGAAACAAATTGTTCCGAGGAAGGTGAAGACGCCTTCCCAAGTGTTTGGTTTTCAGACAGATGAGAAGGATGTACTTACGATTTCGCGAAGGCTGTTCTGTCGAAATCGGGCTCTCCGGTACCCGCTGAGCGAGTACCACTTTCATGCCCTAGGTATTGTTTACCGGTGCCTGGAAAGTTCTACAGAGTCCCCCGTCCTTCTACTCTGCTAAGTGCTTTAGTTTCTCGTAAGCTCTTTTGGCACGTAGGATGCTCTATATACGGGCAGACGAAGTGGCGCAATAGGGTCACCCGGACGCGAATTTCGGCCAGAGTTCGCCTTCGAGTGACCCTTAATTTATTGTGGAAAACTTGGGCACAACAGTGCCAACTCCTACCGGTACAGACTTCCCACAAATTTCAGAGAAGAATTGGCACGATAGCTGGTCTTCGCCCGTCAGCCTATATTCTTGCCCGCGCAGTGAATTCCGTATTTCTCGCATAGGAACTTTTGCAGTGTCCCCGAAAGCGTCGTCGCCAGCTCCTGCCACGTGACAATTGCCAGCCGAGATCGTAATTCGCAACCGCGAACCGCCCGCATCACCGAATACCAGCTCTCCTTCAGATCGGCACGACGCGAATCGCAAAGCACCAGGAACGAGCGCTCACAATAATGTGCAGCCAGAACGCCGCGTATCAATTGATAGTGATGGAATCTGCCGGCGGACGCCGGAAGCTCACTCACATCGAATATCTGGTCCAGGTCGCGATAGCGCAGGACCAGCTCACATCGTGCCGTCTGGAAATCGCCTTCGGTGAGCTTGGCTTCGACCAGAAGGTGTCCCAAGCTCATGTCGACCTCGGTTCGATCAGCGTGCCCGTTCAAGAATGGCGGCTTCGGTCGCACGCCAAATTGAGGACGTACCCCACGGGCAATGCCCAGCAGGGAACACAGCGCTCTACGCGCAGTAACTCCCGGGTAGCAGAATATGTTCATCAGCAGCGCGTCCGAGCTATTGGCGCAATCCAGTTCACAACGGATGCGGTCTTGCGAGCGCGGCACTCGCCCGCTGGCGGTGTAGCACTTGGTAAGACGCTGCCTCCAATCGGGAGCGGCGCAGATTCTTCGATAGGACGCGGGCAGGAAATTCCCATGCCCGCCATTAATCTCGTGATAGATGACGCTCGGGACCGATCCGATGGTCTCCTCGTGCGGCACGTCTTTCGCCAACAGAAGGTTGCGGCCGCTGATTTCGCGGCGAAGCCCCTCCGACGATAACTCTTCCGTCGCCGAGAGCGAGTTCAGCACTGCACGATCCAAGCGGGTGACCATTGGTATGCCCTCACGCCTGCGCAAGGGCTGCGCTGGAGTATAACGCAAATATTCGTATTTTGTTCGCCTCGAATCATGAGGTTTTCTTGCCCTTAGCGGGAGCACCTGCCGCTCGATGCCCACAACCCGGGAACCCGCGCTCTGAACCCGCTGCTTCAACAAAGCACGCTGCCGCTGACGAATCTGTACAACCCATCTTCTCCCCGGCGGGTCTTACAACGAAGGTCCTAATTCTTGCTGGAGGAAGGCTCATGCTGAGGAAAGCTAGCGATTTGCAAGGCGACTATCTGTCGGAAATTAAGGGAACGAGCGTCTACGGGGTGGATGACGAGAAACTCGGTTCAGTCAATGACGCGCTGGTGGACGACGGCACGGGAGAGCTGCGTTACCTGCTGATCGATTCAGGCTGGCTAAGCGCGCGCCGCTTCCTGGTCCCGGCGGACAGGGTATATGCGCGCGGAGACGGAGACGATCTTTATGTGAATTTGCGGAAGGCGGATGTGGAAGCATTGCCTGAATTCCGCGACGATGCTCTGCTCTCCGATGCGACATTCACGACCTACGAATCGGATTACCGCCGGAACTGGCGCTCCGACATCGATCCCGGCCGGCTCCGCGCCAGTGGCCGTCTGGAAAAATTCCGTAACAGTATTTACCACGTCGTGGCTCGCGACCATAGGCCGGAAAAGCGCAGCGTGAGCAGCGCAGACATTCCTGCCAGCTACGTGGCCACCGGAGGTCCGCATCCCACCGGCGTATACGGTGTGTATGCCGATCGCGAGCAGGTAGAGAAAGCTATCGATCGGCTGCGCAAAGACGGATTCGTCAGCAGCAATATTTCGGTTGTCTTTCCTGACCGCGACCTGAACAAGGAATTCGCCTTGGAGAAGAATACGAAGGCGCCGGAAGGCGCAATGGCAGGCGGTGGCACGGGCCTGGTGGTCGGCGGAGCCCTGGGCTGGCTGGTGGGAATCGGCACCCTGGCGATTCCGGGCGTCGGTCCTCTGCTGGCGGCTGGACCTATCGTGGCGGCGCTCGCGGGCGCAGGCGTAGGCAGCGCGATCGGCGGCGTAGCCGGGGCTTTGATTGGCCTGGGTCTGCCCGAAATCGAAGCGAAACGTTATGAAGAAGAGATCAAACGCGGTCGCATTCTCGTCTCCGTCCACTGCGACAGCGTGAACACCGCGCAGAAAGCGCGCAAAGCGCTGGAAGACTCCGGAGCCAAGGATGTCTTTCTGTCGGGCGAACAGCGCGCTGCTTAAGAGCTAGTTACACTCAGTCAACTTCGCCTCCCGGTATTGCTGTGCCGGGAGGCGCTTCCGACCTTGGACGACAAACACTCCAGACGATCTGCACCCACGTCAGGCGGCGGTTCATCCCTCAAATTGGGAGACTGGCCCCCATGCGTTTACCGCGCATGCCTTCGGCGGTATCGTATTGGCACGTCTGTCGAGGTCTTCCATGGGAATCCGTCGCGCTTCTTACCATTTCGCAGGCTCGTTGCTGGTTTTGCTTTTCCTTTCCGCCTTGCCCGCCTTGGCCACCGAGCGCACGGTCGATCTGACCGCTCCGGATGGCACTCTGTTGAAGGGCACATACTTTTCCGCCGGCAAGCCCGGCCCGGGCGTCCTGCTGTTACACCAGTGCAACCGGGAGCGCAAAGTGTGGGACGGCTTGGCGCAGCAGCTTTCGGCCGCTGGCCTCAACGTTCTCACCTTCGATTATCGCGGCTTCGGCGAGAGCGGCGGTGAGCCGGAACGCAAGTTGACGCCCGCACAGATCGGCGCCCAGCGTGCCAAGTGGCCCAACGATATCGAGGCGGCCTATCGGTATCTGGTCTCGCAGCCCGACGTGAACAAAGACGTGATCGGTGTGGGAGGCGCCAGCTGCGGCGTCGACAATTCGCTTCAGCTTGCTGTTCGCCATCCTGAAGTGCAATCGCTGGTCTTGCTCTCCGGATTGTGCAACCGCGCGGGCCGGCAATATCTCCGCGATACCACGAGTCCGCCCGCTTTCTTCGCCGCAGCCGACGATGACGAATTTCCCGGCACTGTCACCATGATCGAATGGCAATACAACATTGCCGGCAATCCAGGGAAAGAATATGTGCATGAAAAAACCGGCAACCATGGCACAGACATGTTCGTGGCGCACCCCAAGCTGATGAAGCAGATCACGCAGTTTTATGTCACGACGCTGATCACGACACCGGGACATGCTCCGGTATTGAAAAGCAATTTCAAGCCGTCAGAAGAGGTGAAAGTTCTCAGCATGATTGACCAACCGGGTGGCCCGGCGAAGGTTGAGCAGATTCTGGAAGAAACACGCAAGAAGGACTCAACCGCCAACCTGTTCCCGGAGCCCCTCGTCAACCTGATCGGATATGAGCTTCTGCAGGCCGGCAAGAACCAGGATGCCGTCGAGGTGATGAAGCTCAACGTGAAGGCCTATCCCAACTCACCCAACACGTACGACAGCCTCGCCGACGCTTATCTGGCGACAGGGCAGAAAGAACTGGCGCGGCAGGCCTCGAACAAAGCGTTGGAGCTGCTGCCGTCCGACACTGCGGACCCGCCGGCACAACGCGACGCCATCAAAGCCAGCTCCGAGGGACGCCTGAAGCAGTTGGGAGATGCGGCGCAATAAGAATTGCTATCTTGATGCACTGCGCGTAAGCGTTCCGGCCAGCCGGAGTTGATCTTCGAAGGGGCGCAGCTTCAGCTGCGCCGAATGAGCCTGTTCATTATGGCGAGCGGGCTTCAGCCCGCGATATCGATTCACAGCGCCTGCGCATCCCTTTCTGCTAGCATTTCTGCGTTATGACGACACGCAGATTTGTCTTCGCTCTGTTCGTCACGTTTCTTCCTGCCCCTCCTTGTCTCGCGCGCAAACGCAACCGGCCATCGTTCTGCACGCCGCGCGCATGCTCGATGTCGAAAACGGAAAGGTCGTCGCTCCCGGTGAAATCCTGGTTCAGGGTGAGCGCATCATCGAAGCCGGATCGAACGTCAGCCATCCCGCGGGAGCCCAAGTCATCGATCTCGGCGACGTCACCCTGATGCCCGGGCTGATCGACGCGCACGTCCATCTCTTCCTGCATCCCGGTGCGGAAGATTTGCAGACAGTACAGGAGTCGGTTCCGGAGCGCACGATCCTGGCAACGCTGGCAGCCAAGGCCGATCTGATGGCCGGCTTTACCGCCGAGCGCGACATGGGAACGGAGGGAGCGGGCTCCGCTGACACGGCCGTGCGCAACGCCATCAACGGTGGGCTGATTCCCGGGCCACGCCTGCGCATCAGCGGCAACGCCGTCGACATCCTCGGCGGACACGAAGACGCCAATCACTTCAATCCCGCGCAGCATGTATTCTCCAACGCCGACTACGCCAACAGTTCCGAGCAGATTGTCGAAGTGATTCGCGAGCAGGTAAAGGAAGGCTCCGACTTCGTCAAGATGTATGAGACTGGCAGAGACACGCTCGTCGACGGCAAGCTGCACACGCCTTATCAGTACACCGAAGCACAACTCGCTGCCGCCGGTCACCGAAGCGGCGCGCACCGGCCGGCGCGTCGCTGTGCACGCCACCGGCGAGCCCGGCACACTTTACGCCGCGCAGGCAGGAGTGGAGTCGGTCGATCACGCCTACCAGCTCAGCGACGAAACCATGCGGCTGATGCACGAGAAAGACATTCCCGCAGTGCCGACCTTTGCCATTGCCGAGTACTTTGCCGATCATGCGGCCGACGCCGCCAGGCCGCCGATCGCGAGCACACGATGCAGGCATTGCACGCGCAGGAATTCAAGAAGCAACTGGCCGCCGGAGTGCCGATGGCGGTCGGCTCCGATGTTGGTCCTTTTCCGCACGGTACCCAGGCACGCGAATTCGAACTGATGGTGCAATACGGGATGAGCCCGATCGCCGTGCTTGCAGGCGGATCTGCTGAATGGCGCGAAGCTGCTGGGATGGGAAGGCCAAATCGGCGCGCTGAAGCCCGGCTACTTCGCCGACGTGATCGCTGTCCCCGGCGATCCGACAAAAGACATCAGCGCCGTCACCAAAGTCAGTTTCGTGATGAAGGGCGGCGTGGTGTACCGCAAGTAAAGAAACGCCATTCGCTTTTCGCCGGAATACGACACGAGTCCGAAGGACAGAATAATTAGCCCAGCACGTTGAGTGCTGGGACGCGATGCATTTTATCTCCGAGTCCTGTCAGGGACGATACAAGGCTCGGGTCGCGAGGTGAAGTGAGCCCGCCGGGTGCCCTGTTCAAGCGAAGCTTGAGCGGGTCTGTTTGCATCTATCCAATAGCGAAGCCGAAACTACCTTCCCGGATTTGATCGTTAGACGATCGCGCAATTCGGTGAAGAGCGAACAGGCGGCAAGCGAAAAGCGAGCCTTTCCATGATCCTGACCTGCAAGAGCTGCAACACCAAGAATCGCGTTCCCGCAAAGCATCTCTCTCACACCGGCACGTGTGGCAAATGCAAGTCGCCGCTGCCTCCGGCTGACGAGCCGTTGAACGTCGACACCGCTGAGTTCGACCAGATTGTGCGCGAATCGCCGGTGCCGGTGCTGGCGGATTTCTGGGCGGCGTGGTGCGGACCCTGCCGCATGGCAGCTCCCGAGGTCGCGCAAACTGCGAAGAACATGGCCGGGAAAGCAGTGGTGGTTAAGGTGGACACCGAACGCCATCCGGAGTTGGCCCAGCGCTTCCAGATCCAGGGCATCCCATACTTCGCGGTATTCGCCGGCGGCCGTCCGGTAGTTCAACAGGCAGGACTCGTGGATCATCATCAAATGGAAAGCTGGCTGAAGTCGGCAGCCTCGGCCCCGGCCGCGTAAGGAAACTACTTCCGACCAAGTCCAACTATTGCAGGCGCGTCACCAAGTTCTTCTCATCGCATGATGAGCGATAGGCGGCGACGACGACCCACGCTACATGATGGGGATCATGCGAGTAGAAGGACAAGCATGAGCGGTTGCTCTCCAGAATTTATTCAGCAGGTCAGCTTAGCGGGACCCAGTTTCGAAAAGCGCGAGACCTGGGGCACCCAGCAGAGCAAGGATGGTAAGGATTCGTCTCATCAGTTCCCCGAGTCGAGCCGCATTGTATTAGACACCGCAAATTCAAATCGGGAATTGTTGGTTACCTTCGTAAGCGGCGTAGGCAATTTACCGTTGTCTAGATCCTTCTTGCTCGTGACACTGATACGTTGGGACACGTGTGCCCGATGGCCGCAGTCGTGGTCTGTGCTCTTTGAAAATGCGACAGTGAATGGCGCGAGGAGTGAATATCTTGGGATTTAAGTCCCGTGAACTGAATATTTTGCGGGATATTTTCTGCTTAAAATCCATCTGTCGAATATTTTGCAGAAAGTAGGGGGAGGGGGGTACCCCCTCTTTGCCACTTCCTTGGACCGAAACGAAGTCGAGGAAGCGGGAGAGCGCTGGACTCGCGTCTCCCCCGCTCCTCATTTCTTGCCCTTGGGACCGAGAAGCGCGGCTGCGTCTCGCTTGCCGGTTTCGAGAAAGTCCTTCTCATCCATCCGCCCGAAGATCTCCATCAGCTTCGCCACTAATCCGGTCCATCCGGTCTGGTGGCTGGCGCCCAGGCCTGCGCCGTTGTCTCCGTGGAAGTACTCGTAGAACAGGATGTGATCTTTCCAGTGAGGATCGGTCTGGAACTTCTCGGTACCGCCATAGACAGGCCGCCTGCCGGACTTGTCGCGCAGGAAGATGCTGCTGAGCCGGTTGGCGATCTCGTGGCCCACCTGGTACAGGTTCATCATGTTTCCGGAACCGGTCGGGCATTCGATCATGAAGTCGTCGCCATAGTAGAGATAGAAGGTCATCATGGCGCGGATGAGGAGCACATTGACCGGCATCCAGACAGGGCCGCGCCAATTGGAGTTGCCGCCGAACATGCCGGAGTCGGACTCGGCCGGCAGATAGCCCACCTTGTACTCCTTCCCCTCCACCTTCACGATGTACGGATTGTCCTCGTGATACTTGGACAGCGCGCGAATGCCGAACGGGCTGAGGAATTCCTTCTCGTCCAGCATGCGGGTGAGGATGCGGCGCAACCGCTGCGGATTGACCAGCGCGGCAATGCCGCGTTCGCCTTTGCCGAGGTGTCCGATGCCGGTGGGATGCATGCTTGCCCGCAGCTCGGGCATGCGCTCCATGCGGTCGGTCAACAGCGCTAGCGCGCGTGGCACTCGTTCACGCTGCCAGGGCTCGATGACGGTGGTGGCGCAGATGGGCAGCAAGCCGACCATGGAGCGGACCTTCAGTCGTTCGGCTGTGCCGTCCGGGAGGCGGAGAACGTCGTAGTAGAAGCCGTCTTCCTCGTCCCACATGCCACCCGGCCCGGTGCGATTCATGGCATGTGCGATCCACAGCAGGTGGTCGGCAAACTTGACCGCCATGTCGTCGTAGAAGGGATCGTAGGCGGCGAGTTCGATGGCAATCTCGGTCATGTTCTGACCGAATAGCGTCATCCAGGCTGTGCCGTCGGCCTGCTCCAGGTATCCGCCGGTGGGAAGAGGAGCGCTGCGATCGAAGACACCGATATTGTCGAGGCCCAGGAATCCGCCTTCGAAAACGTTCCGGCCGAAGCGATCCTTGCGGTTCACCCACCAGCTGAAGTTCAGCACCAGCTTGCTGAAGGAGCGCTTCAGAAACTCAACATCCCCTTTGCCCCGCAGAGCGGATTCCATGCGGTACAGGAACATCGTCGCCCAGGCGTGCACCGGAGGATTGACGTCACTGAAATTCCACTCGTAGGCGGGAATCTGTCCGGTGGGATGCAGGAAGAATTCCTGCAGCATCAAGTCGAGTTGCTCCTTGGCGAAATCGATGTCGACGGTGGAGAGTGCGACGGAGTGAAACGCCAGGTCCCAGGCCGCGTACCACGGGTATTCCCACTTGTCCGGCATGGAAATGACGTGCTCGTTCACCATGTGGTACCACTCGCGGTTGCGAACGGTCGAATCCGTATTCTCCAGCGGATCGATGCCGTGTTCCTGCAGCCACTCGTCAACGTTGAGGCCGAAGTATTGCTTCGTCCACAACATTCCGGCGAGCGCTTGCCGCATGACGCGCGCTTCGTCTTCGGTGAGCTTTTCGGGCGTGACGAAGCGATAGAACTCGTCGGCTTCACTCTGCCGCGTCTCCATCGTTGTGGAAAAGCTCTTGAACGCGTCGCCGATTTTGTCGGGCGCGACATCGCTGAGGCGCAGGCGAATGGTCGTCTGCTTGCCGCCATCGACCGTGATCTCGTAATCCGCGGCCGCCTTGGTGCCCTGGCGCTCGGAATTGACTGCGTCTTTCTTGCCGAGGATGAAGTAATTGTGAAATGCGTCTTTCACGTACGGACTGGCGTTCGGCTTTCCAAAGAGGCGTTCATTGTTGGTTTCGTTTTCGGTGAACAGCAGCGAAGTCTTGCCGTCGCAGTACAAGTAACGCTCGCCGACGATCTCATGCGACGCCGACAGCGCCGTGCTGCCCTTCTTGCCGGCCATCTGCCGCAGAACAGGTTTCTTTGCCGTGCCGCCCCAGCTCCAGGTGTTGCGAAACAGCAGCGTCGGCAGCACATGAAGTGTGGCTGCTTCCGGGCCGCGGTTGCACGCGGTGATCTGCACCAGAACGTCTTCGGCGGAGTCCTTGGCGAACTCGACGAACACGTCCCAGTAGCGGTCTTCGTTGAAGACGCCGGTGTCGAGCAGCTCGTACTCCATATCGGCGCGGCCACGCTTTTTATTGGTGTCGACCAGATTGCCGTAGGGATATGCATTCTGCGGATACTTGTACAGATACTTCATGTACGAGTGCGTCGGCGTGCTGTCGAGGTAGAAGTAATATTCCTTGACGTCTTCGCCGTGATTGCCTTCGCTGTTGGTCAGGCCGAAGAGACGCTCCTTCAGGATGGGATCTTTCCCGTTCCAGAGTGCAAGGCTGAAGCAGAGAAGTTGCTGGTCATCGCAGAATCCGGCCAAGCCGTCTTCGCCCCAGCGATAGGCGCGCGAGCGTGCCTGGTCGTGGCTGAAATAGTCCCAGGCATTGCCGTCCTTGCTGTAATCTTCGCGGACGGTGCCCCACTGGCGTTCGCTAAGGTAAGGTCCCCACTTTTTCCACGGGGCTTTCGATGTGCGAGCTTCCTCCAACCGGGCCAGTTCTGCGGAGTCTTTCATTTTCTGGATCGATCCCTTCTGACGGCGAACGCGACTGATGCCGGGACCTCAGGCTCAGGAGCGTCCGCAGGACTGTTTCGTCACGAACTCAGGTGTCTTGCCGCGCAGAATGCCGAACAACGCTCGCTCGGCGACGAAGTGGAAACCAGAGCCCTTGCCCGCAGCGCGGCAACTGACGCGTTAGCCATCATAGACCAACCGCCAAACAGTGCAACCGGCGGCCACAGAAATCGCCCAATATGCATCTCAAAAGCTGGCAGTTCCGCGAGTTGGGCTGCACACGCCTATACTGGAGTTGCGAGTTATGGCTTCCGATCCTAGACATTCGTGGCTCCGCAACCGGTTGGAGGGCGCGATACGTGGCGCTTTCACCAAGGCCTACAAGACCATCAAGGTAAATCCCGAAAGTTACCTTGAGCACTTGCGGATTGCCTACAATCTGCCGGCCCTGACCTACGACGGTGTGTACTCGGTTGATCCGGAGCGCCTCGATCAGATCGCCGAAGATACGATTCGAGCGCACATGCGGATCGCCGCCGCGGAAGGCGCAGGTCTCGGCATGGGTGGACTCTTCACCATGCTGCCTGATCTTGGCATTCTGGCGGCCATCACCTTGAGGATGATCCAGAAGCTGAGCCTGATTTATGGCTTTTCCTACAACACTGAACAGGAAGAGGCGGAGTTGTGGGTCGCGGCGGCCAGCGCTGCGGGCGTCGACATCAGCCGGGAACTGGTGGAGAAACAGTTCGTCTCGAAGTTCGTGCCCCGCGTGATTCAACGCATCGCCGTCAGCGCCAGTGCGGAGATCGTAGAGAAATGGACCGCGCGACTGATTCCGATTCTCAGCTCGGCAATTGGAGCGGGATTGAACTACTACTTTGTGAAGATCTGGGGAGAGCGAGCTATCGGCCACTTCCGCCAGAAACATCTGGAGACGCGGCGCGCGAAGAATGCGATTCCGCTGTCGGCCAGCAACCTTTAGGCTTCGGCAATGAGTTGGCGACGGCCTTTTCCACGGAACATTCCGATGAACGTCATGCCGGGCGCGATCAGAAAGAAAATGAAGCCCGCTGTTCCGGCCGCATTGCTTGGAAGAATAGCAGCCAGGAGAGCACACAGAACGCCGAGTCCCGACTGCAAGCCACTTTCCATCATGCTGGTGTAGGTGTCGAAAACTTCAAGATGGTTCAGCTCGAGTTGCCGTTTCTGCCGCAGCGCATTGCAATAGAGCAGAACAAAAACCAGATACACCGTCGCATATCCCAATCCATAAATGATCATCAGCATGGAGCCTTGCTGCGCTTCGATCCATTGGACAGGTTTTCCGCCGGAAGAGGCTATGGTGTCGCTACCGAGAATGTGGCTGAACATGCCGGTGAACAGGAACTTCAGCGGATAGGTATAGAACAGCATGACGAACAGCAGCACGAAGTTCAGCGTCGCTGTCACTCCATCATCCAGTCCATATCGACGGAAGAAGTTGTGGTGTTGCCACCAGACCATCGCGAAGATTGCGAAACAAATGGCGAAGGGGACGAAGCCACGCATGTCCGTCAGCAACTCCGTGAACGTATGCGGGACTTCCAGCGAGACCACCAACAACGTCAGCGAGAATCCGAAGACAACGTCGCTGAACGCCTCGATGCGCGACACCTCGTGGCTACGCTGGCGAAACGAAGTATCAGGCTCGCCGATGGTGACGCGGCTTTCGTGATGAGCTGGTTTCGGGCGCATACGATTCCGTTCAACGCTGCCGGCTTCACAGCCGTTCTACTGTATCGCGTCCGCCACTACCGCGGAAGGTGTCTCTGCCCGGAAGTCGCCTTCCCACTTTGCCATGACGACGGCAGCCAGACAGTTGCCGAGAACGTTTACGGCTGTCCTTCCCATGTCGAGCAATTGATCGACACCAAGCAGCAGAAACACGGGTTCCGTCGGCAATCCAGTGGAACTCGCCGTGGCCAGCAGAATCACCAGTGCCGCGCGCGACACTCCGGCAACACCTTTGCTGGTCAGCATCAAGGTGAGCATGATCATGAGCTGCTGGCCGAAGGTGAGGTGAATTCCGGAGACCTGCGCCACGAAGATTGCGGCGACCGAAAGATAAAGCGAACTTCCCGTCAGGTTGAAGCTGTATCCGGTTGGTATGACGAAGGCGACGATCTGGCGCGGTACGCCGATCGCCTCCATGGCTTCCATCGCTCGCGGCAAAGCGGCTTCGGAGCTTGCTGTCCCAAAGGCGATTGTCACCGGCTCGGCAACCGCTTTCAGAAATGTCCTCAACGGAACGCGGAAGATCAGTGCGATTGGAAGCAGAACGGCCAGGATGAAGACGATAAGAGCGGCGTAAAGCGTCAGCAGCAGTTTGAGCAGACCGGCGAGAACCGAGAATCCGGTATGTCCCACAGTGTAGGCTACAGCCGCTCCGACGCCGAGCGGCGCCATGTACATGACGATGTTGGTGAACTTGAACATCGTCTCGCTCAGGCTCTCGCAGAACGCCAGCATCGGACGGCGCTTCTCTTCGCTCAACATGGCCAGCGCAACCGCGAAGATCAGGCTGAAGATGACTACCTGCAGCACAGCGCCGTCGGCAACCGATTTCGCGATGTTCTCCGGAAAGACGTGCAGAATCGTATCTTCCGCGCTGAGCTTTCCGACGGACGAGGTATCCGTATTCGTCGCAGCTGGCAATTGAACGCCGACTCCAGCCTTGCTGAGATTGATGGCACCTAGTCCAAGAAAAATCGCGATCGTGGTAACGACTTCAAAGAAGATGATGGAGCGCAGGCCGAGACGGCCGACTTGCTTGAGATTCGAGTGTCCGGCGATGCCGACGACCAGCGTTCCAAACAGCAATGGAGCAATGATCGTCTTGATTAGCCGCAGGAAAATCAGGGCCAGCACACGCAGATGGGTCGCGGCGTTGGGGAAGTCGTGTCCAATTTCCGCGCCCAGCAGCATGGCAATGAAAATCCATGCCGTGAGCGTGCGCCGCATACAGCCGTAGACGATCAGCGCAGCCAGGGCAATCCAGCGGAGAGCAGGGAAGAGTACGGCAACCGCAGGCGGATGATGCACGAACTCACATAAGGAGAAGATCACCGCAACAGGTCCTCAAGCTCCACTCCTCGGTCCGTTCGCTCGTCGCGATATTTCACAATCACCGGCGTGTACAGCGACAGTCCCCACTCGGCGGCCTTGCCCCTGGTGATCGCGCGCGAGCCCGGCACGACCACCGCATTGTCCGGAACACACAGCGGTTTGGTTTCACGTCGCACGATAGATTTCGCCGGTGACGGTGTCGAACAGCGGAGTCGAGCGAGTCAGAATCACGCCGGCGCCCAGTACGGCGCGCGTTCCCACCTGCGTGCCTTCATAGATGCCACAGTTTCCGCCGATCAGCACGTCGTCCTCGATGATCACGGGCGAAGCATTGATCGGCTCCAGCACACCGCCAATCTGCGCGGCCGCGCTGATGTGCACGCGCTTGCCGACCTGCGCACATGAGCCAACCAGCGCATGCGAGTCGACCATCGTGCCTTCGCCGACGTAGGCGCCGGCGTTGATGAACATCGGCGGCATGCACACCACGGAAGGAGCTACGTAGGCGCCGCTGCGCACCGACGAACCTCCGGGAATCACGCGTACCTGCTCGCTGGCGGCAAAGTGCCGCGGAGGGTACGTGTCCTTGTCGACGAAAGAGAGCACGCGAGCATCGCCGCTCTCTGCCAGCTTGCCAAGGCGGAAGCCCAGAAGAATGCCCTCTTTTACCCACGTGTTGGTGTGCCACCGGCCATCGATCTTCTCTGCCGCGCGAATCTGGCCGGCGGTCAGGGCATCGCGGAAGCGAACAAAAGTTTCCGCCGCGGTCGGCTCCTTCGCCGCCTTGGCGCCCATGCCATAAAGGCGCTCGACTTCCGATTGGAGTTCGTGCATGGCGGGCAGTATAACTGTTCATCAGCGCGGCTTGCAGTAACTCTTAACCAGACCCGGCAAATCGAGCATCGAAATACCATGGCTTGGATCGACGACGTACTCGGACGCACGCTTGTCCTGGTGGCTCATCCCGACGACGAGTGCCTCGCATTCGGCGCTTTGTTACAGCGCATACGCGAGCCGCTGGTCGTATTCGCCACCGATGGATCGCCGGCCGATCCGTATTTCTGGCAGAAGTACGGCTCGCGCGAAGCCTACGCCGAGATTCGGCGGCAGGAAGCATGGAAATCCATGCAGATCGCCGGAGTGAAGGACGTGCTATTTCTGGCGGACTTGCCGGGCGGAGAGCCGCTGGTCGATCAGGAACTGTTTCGCCACCTGCGAATCGCGTATGAATTGTTGGCTGAGATTGTCGCGCGCCGCATGATGACGTCGCTGCTGACCCTGGCTTATGAGGGTGGGCATCCTGACCACGACTCATGCAGCGTGCTGGCAGCGCAGCTGGCGAAGATGGCATCCATCCCATGTTGGGAGGCTTCGCTTTATCACCGCAACGCGGATGGATCGAGCGTATTTCAGGATTTCCTCCAGCCCAGCGAAGACGAAGTCGATGTTGTTCCGACGGCAGTTGAACAGGAGCGTAAACGCGAGATGTGCGCGGCCTACAGTTCGCAAGGAGATTTCCTGCAGCGTTTTGATGTCGCGCGGGAGATCGTCCGGCTGCAGATCAAGTATGACTACACACGGCCACCGCATGAGGGCAAGACGAATTACGAAGTGTGGCAATGGAGCATGACTGCGACGGACGTGTCCGGCGCATTCACCGATTTTCTGCAATCGGCATCCAAGCATGCAGTTCGTTAGTTCTGGTACGGGTAGAGCAGACCTTCAGGTCTGTGTCCAGGCGCATCTAATTGACTCAAGCCGGCTTCAGCCGGCGGCACAATGTCTGACGCGAATCGACTCTCCATACTGTACGTTTCGTACCCTCTGCTCCCGGTCACTCCGGACAGCGCCGGAGGAGCCGAGCAGATGCTGCTCGTGCTGGAGCGTGAAATAGCGGGAGCCGGGCATCGCACCACGGTTGCGGCATGCGCCGGATCGCATATCTGCGGCACTTTGCTTCCGACCGGGGCAGCCGCAACGGAACTCGATCAATACGAGCGGCGGGAGCGGGAGCATGCCGCGGAAATCCTCCGCTACCTGCAGGATCATCCCGGAAAATTCGATCTCATCCACGACAAGAGCGGAAGCTTCTTTCGCCATGCCTCCGAATGTCCTCTGCCGGTGTTGGCGACACTGCACCTACCGCGGTCGTTTTATCACCAGGAGTGGTTTCAAGGCGCGCCGCCGAATCTGTTTCTTAACTGCGTGTCACAAGCGCAGGCAGCAAGCTTTGCCGACCTCGCTAATGTGATGGCAGTCGTCGAGAACGGTATCGATGTAGACATGTTTCCGTTCAGTGAACGGAAAGGCGACTACCTGTTCTGGCTGGGGAGAATCTGCGAGGAGAAAGCTCCCCATCTGGCGATCGCCGCCGCCCGCAAAGCCGGCCTTCCGCTGGTGATTGCCGGCCAGGTCTATCCCTTCCGCTATCACCAGGGATATTTTGATCGTGAGATTCGACCACATCTGCACGATGGATCGCCGGTGCGATACATCAACACTCCAAGTCGTGAGGAGAAACTCAGGTTTGCTGTCGAATGCGCGGATGCTGCTTCTAACCAGCACCGTCGAAGAGACCAGCTCACTGGTGGCGATGGAGGCGATGGCTTGTGGCACGCCGGTTGTCGCTTTCCGGCGAGGAGCGTTTCCTGAGGTGGTGGCCTCCGGGGAAACTGGAATCCTGGTAGATACGCTCGACGAGATGGCCACCGCAGTGGGGAACTTGCAGCAGATTTCGGCTGCAGCCTGCCGCGCCCGCGTGGATCGTCGGTTCACTGCCAAGAGGATGGCGCGGGAGTACGAGAAACTCTACCGGCAAGTGCTCAGCCGCGCATCGAAGCAAGTTGCGGCCTGACGATTAGTGAATTGTGGCCGCATGTCCTTGCAGCAATCCAACTTCGGCCACGACTTTTTCCAGCTTGGCGCGATTTTCCTTCTTCATCGGCACCAGCGGTAGCCGGTAGTTCTCTTCCATGCGGCCCAGCATGGCCAGCACGGCCTTGGCCGGTCCCGGATTCGATTCGATGAAGTTGGCCTGCATGAGCGGCAGGTATTTGCGGAAGAGCTGACGGGCAGTATCCCATTTGCCGGCCAGCGCCGCGCCGGTCATGCGTGACATTTCCGCCGGAATTTCGTTGGATGCGACCGACACAATCCCCACACCGCCCAGGCCAATCACGGCCAGGGTAATGGCATCATCACCGGAGAAGACCAGAAAATCTTCCGGCACGGAGCCGCAGACCTCGGCGATCTGCGCTATATTGCCGCTGGCTTCCTTGACGGCGATGATGTTCGAAATCTCGGCCAGCCGCAACAGCGTAGCTGTTTCAATGTTGGTCCCGGTGCGCCCGGCAATGTTGTACAACATCATCGGCTTGCTCGATGCTTCCGCGATCGCCTTGAAGTGCTGGTAGACGCCTTCCTGCGTGGGCTTGTTGTAGTAGGGCGTCGCGGTCAGGATGTAATCCACTCCTTTGCGTTTGGAAACTTCCCTCGTCTTCTCCACCGCCTCGCGAGTATTGTTCGAGGTCGCACCCGCCATGATAGGCACCCGGCCGCCAACGGTCTCGATCGTAATGTCGATTACGCGCAGCCATTCATGGTGGGTCAGAGTGGGCGTTTCTCCGGTCGTACCGCAAGGCACCAGAAAGTCGATGCCGGAGTCGACCTGCCAACCGACCAATTCGCGCAAAGCCTGTTCATCCAGACTGCCATCTTGCTTAAAGGGAGTGACAAGGGCGGTACCGCAACCACGCAGCTTCATTGGAAAAGGATAATCGTTTGTGGCAGGAATCTCAAAAACAGCCCTTTGCTCTTAGCTATTAGCTTTTGGCAAATGCCTTGTCCGAATCATGAAGTGCCTGCTAAGAGCCAAGAGCCGAAAGCTTAGAGCTCCATAAAGATGTCCTTGAAGTCGTAGAAGCCGGTCCTTCCAACGATCCACTCGGCCGCGAGAACTGCGCCGTTGGCGAATGTCCGGCGCGACTTCGCCTCGTGGGTCAGAACAATGCGGTCGCCGGCGGAATCGAGTTGTAAGATGTGCGTGCCCGTCACTTCACCCTCGCGCTCGGAGGTGATATCGACGTGGACGCCGGTGCTCTGCTCCAGAACCCGCTGCAGGGCCGCTGCCGTTCCGGAAGGCGCATCTTTCTTGTGGATGTGATGGATCTCGGTGATGTGGCCGCTGTAGTCGTGCTGCAGCGCGGCTCCGGCAACTTTCGCGATTTGGAAGAACAGATTTACGCCGTAAGAGAAGTTGGCGCCGAAGACGAGGCCCGTGCCTGCCGCTTCAACGGCAGCCCGGATGCGATCCATCTCCCCGTACCAGCCTGTCGTGCCCACGACCATCGCCTTACCCGCGTGCAAGCACGCTGCAACATTCGCCAGAACTGCGCCGGGAGTAGTGAAGTCGACGACTACGTCGATGTCGGACAAATGTTCGTCTGTCAGCCACGCCGCACCTGCATTGACGTCGGAGCGGATCGTCTGCACCTGGTGCCCGCGTTCGCGCGCAATTTCAGCGACTAACGACCCGGTCTTGCCCGGTCCCAACACCATCAGCCGCAGAGGTCGCTTGTTCAATCGAACACCTCTGGATCGACGTCGGTGAAGAATTTGGTATGCAGCCGCCGGACAGCTTCCGGGACATCGGCTTCATCGATGACGAACGTCAGGTTGATCTCGGAGGCTCCTTGCGAAATCATGCGGACATTAATGTCGCTGATCGCCTGGAAGATTTGGGCCGCCACGCCTGGGGTGTCGCGCAGATTCTCGCCCACCAGGCAGACGATGGCCTTGCGTCCGGAATATTTCACGAAGGCCAGCTTTTCCAAATCCGCGGCGATTTGCGGTATCGCCTCGTTGGAATCGACGGTCAACGAGATGCTCACTTCCGAGGTCGATACAACGTCGACAGCGCAGCGATGCCGCGCGAAGATATCGAATACCTTGGCCAGAAATCCGTGCGCCATCAGCATGCGGGCGGCGACGATATCGATGACCGTAATGCGGCTCTTGGCTGCGATCGCCTTGAAGAGCGAATGTGAGCGCGGTGTGCGCGAAAGGATACGCGTGCCCTCGTTCGACGGATTACGCGAGTTCAACACCAGCACTGGGATGTTCTTTTCGACTGCAGGCAGGACAGTCGCGGGATGCAGGACCTTGGCGCCGAAATAGGCAAGTTCAGCCGCTTCCTCGAAGCTGATGAGCTTGATCCGGCGCGCATTGGGACAGATCCGCGGGTCCGTGGTTTTCATGCCGTCCACGTCCGTCCAGATTTCGATGCGAGCGGCGTTCAGGCCCGCGCCGACCAGGGCAGCGGAAAAATCCGAGCCACCGCGGCCAATCGTCGTGGTCGTACCTTCACGCGTCGCGCCGACAAAGCCTCCCATGATGGGCACTCGTTGCTTGTCGATCAGCGGCTGCACAAGATCTTGCAGGCGGTCGTTGGTTTCTTCGGCTTGCGGCACCGCGCGGCTGTGCTGTGCGTCGGTAACGATGACCTTGCGCGGATCGACCAGCACGGCGGGAAGGTCACGCGCAACAAACGCGGGCACGACGATCATGCTGGACAGCCGTTCGCCAAACGACACCACGTAGTCGGAGGTGCGCGGCGTCAACTCGCCGACAGCGGAGATTCCGCGCAGCAGTTCGTCGAGCGAATCGAACTCCGCGCCTAACTCATCGTGTAATTCTGTGTGGAGACCGGTTCCGAGCAACTCGCCGGCGGTCAGGTAATGACGTTCGCGAAGGCTGCGACAGATTTCCAGCGCCTGATCGCGATCGCCGCGTCCAGCTGCGGCAGCCATCGCGAGCAGCTGATCGGTGACTTTCGCCATGGCGCTGACCACGACGAACGGGCGATCGGGAAGGCGCGACCTTACGATGCTGGCGACACGATCAATAGCAGAGGCGTCCTCGACCGAGGTGCCGCCGAACTTCATCACGATCACGGCAGAACACCCCGACCTGCACCGACGGGGCTCGATTCTGCGACCCCGGGCAGAAGGCCCTGAACTTTCAGGAGTTCGGCATTCAGCAGCGCCGCTCCCGCCGCTCCGCGGATCGTATTGTGCGAGAGCACGGTGAACTTCCAGTCGAGCACGCCGCACGGGCGCAGTCGCCCAACGCTGACGGTCATGCCATTTCCGCGTTCGACATCGAACCGTGGTTGTGGCCGGTCCGGCGCCGGGTCGTAAATCACCGGCTGCGCGGGCGCGAGCGGAAGTTTCAACTCTTGGGGTGTTGATCGAAATTCGTTGAACGCGGCGATGATCTCGTCCGCAGAAGCTTTCTTCTTCAGCTTCACGGACACCGACTCGGTATGTCCGTCCTCCACCGCGACACGATTGCAGTGAGCCGTCATGGTGAAGTCCGCCATCTCGACGTGATCGCTATTGACGCGCCCGAGCAGTTTGCGTGTCTCCTCTTCCATCTTCTCTTCTTCCTTCGGAATGTAGGGGATCACGTTGCCGAGGATGTCGAGCGAGGCCACGCCGGGATATCCCGCGCCGCTGACGGCCTGCATGGTGGTGACGAATAGCGATTCGATACCGAACTTGCGATGCAGGGGCGCCAGTGCGACCACCAGGCCGATTGCCGAGCAGTTCGGATTGGTCACGATGTAGCCGCCCGACTGCTTGCGCCAGCTTTGCTTTTCGATCAGTGCGAGGTGGTCGGCGTTGACCTCCGGTATAACCAGAGGAACGTCGGCCTGCATACGAAACGCACTGGAGTTGCTGACCACGGCGCACCCGGCAGCAGCAAACTGCGGCTCCATTTCACGCGCTATGCCGGCGTCGAGCGCGGCGAAGATCACGCGGGGCGCGCCTTCGGGAACAGCATTGGAAACTGTCATTCTGCGCACGTTTTCCGGGACGGGCGTCTTCAGACGCCAGCGCGCGGCGTCTCCGTAGGCTTGTCCGGCGGAGCGATCGGAGGCGGCCAACCATGCCACCTCAAACCAGGGATGATGCTCAAGCATCTGGATGAAACGCTGGCCAACGACTCCGGTGGCGCCAAGTATTCCGACTGCAATTTTCTTAGACATTTTCGTGGGGAAAATTCAAGTTATATCACGTTCGCGAGAGCGGGAAAGTAACCGGTGAACTACCTGCCATGTGGCGGCCCGGGCAGACCCAGAGCCAATGCGATTTCCTCCGCAACCTGGTCTTCATTTTTGTCGGAAGCAAGCACAGTGAGTTCTGCCCGGCGATACAGTGGCAGGCGCTCGGCGTACAGGGCGCGAAACGCGTCCTCGTCGGAGACGAGAGGGCGAGGGTTCTGTTCCGGACGACCGTTTACGTTCAGGATTCGGCAGCGCCGCAGCAGGGTTTCGATTTCCAACTCAACGAAGACGACTTGCACTCCGTGGTCGCGAAGTAATGCGAAGTTTTGCGGCTGCACATACGTCCCGCCGCCCAGCGCAATCACGGTCGGCTTCTTGAGCGTGGTCAGCACCGATTCCAACGCTTCGCTTTCCATCTGCCGGAACCGGATTTCGCCATGCTGATTGAATATCTGGCGTATGGACAGATGAGAGTGCGCCTCAATCTCGCCATCCAAGTCAATGAATCGCCAGTGCAGCCGGGTGGCCAGAGCGCGGCCAATCGTACTCTTACCCGCCGCCATGAATCCGGTGAGGGCAACCACCGGCGGGGCAGGCAGGGAGTTCTGGGCTGGAAGACTCGAAGACATACGGATCTGCTGGCTACAACTGGCTTTACTTGCTGCGCCCCGGGCTGCGGGCCTCGTCTGCCTCGGACTGAGAAAACGCTTTGCAGATGGCGGCGAAGAGATAGTCCTTCCGTTTCTCCTCTAACGGAAGATCGTCATACGGCACGAAGGAAGGGTGCTCCCTGGTCTGGTGATCCTTAGCGGCCCCATGCTTCCAGCCATCAGCCTGCTTCTGCTTTAACCACCGGTTATGGGTCGCCGACGGAGATGGATCCACTCCCGCTGCGGCTTGTGCGAACTGGAAGCGAACTGCATCGCGCGACGATTCCCTTTGCCACTCCGGAGCCTCCTCCCAGGGCGGTAGGGAATTATCGCCAAGCGTTTGACAATATGCCCGTAACGCCTCGTGGCAGACCCTCGCGGCTTGTTCAATTTGTTGGGAAGTTTCCAACGCGTCCACTCATCCGTTCAAAATTGGTGGTAAAGCTGGAAGTGATCTTAACATCCTGTAAATACGCTGGTGTGCGCTTTGCCCGCAGCCAGTTCGTACTACGTCAGAGGTTGTAGGCCCCTGCGACCTGCAGGGGATGTACGGGGTTCCATGATCGGCTAATCTTCGGGGCATGCAACTCATACAGATTGGCGAAGTCAGACAAAAAACGGTGCTGGATATGGTGCAGGAGATGGCAATGCGCCAGCTGGCAGAGATCGAACAACTGAAGTCTTCCGCGCGAAGCCGGAGCAGAGCAGACCGGGCGGTCCGCAGCCGGCAACGCTGTCAGCCCCCAAAGGCCGGCCGATAGACTTCCGCCTTGCGGCGAAAGGTCCCTACTTCTCGGCCTTCGGCACGATGCTGTAAGTGGGATTCTGGTAAGTCCCGCCGATCTTGATCGCAATAACCGATTCATTCCGTTTGCCCTTCTTCATGAAGGGCTGCATTACCTTCAGCAATACCGATTTCACTCCCGTCGTCGTCTTCGACAGCTCGGCCTCCAGATGCATGTATCCTTGCAGGTTAACCTCCTGAGTCCTGAGCTTGAAGGTCCCGCTGACTTTCGCTGAAGCTCCTGGTACGTCAAAGGTGAGGTTGCTGAAATTGGCCACTGCATTCGTTGTTACGACATGCCCCTTCAAGTTGGACAGCACTGTACCGGGGTCGTAACTGTCGTTGCCCAGCTTTTGGTTGGTGTCTTCCACCTTGTCGGCCTGCCCGCGGGCTCGCGCACTCAGCACATCCACATTCCTCTGCGTATCGGGATGCGGATACTGTGCGTCGCTGATTCCGAAGTCACCCTGCAGCGCAAGTTTGTTGAGGAAAGGCCGTGGTCCCGGTGGGAGGGTGGCTTTCGCCCGGAAGGTGATCGGTCCGGTCATGGGCGGCTTGTTCTCGGAGATGAACATCCACAGCAGGTCTTGCACCTGGGCTTTGCTTGAGGACAGGTCAAAGACCGCAGTCTTGCCGGTTTGTCCCTCCTTGCCGGTTACTGAGCCGGATGCGTTGATCGTGGTGTGTCCGTACTTGACTTGTGCTGAATCGAGATTCACATCGCCATTCAAGCCGTTGACGGTAGCGGAATAAGAGGCAACCATGTGCACCTGGTGTCCGCTCGTGCTGAGCGTGAACTTAGGAGTGTCGATGGTGCCATGGACGCTCACACGCTGCAGAACGCCGTCAAACTTTCCCTTGGATGTGAGAATTCCGCCGACTCCGTCAAAAGTGCCGAGATCCAGGCTTTTCAGGTTATACGAGCCGGAGAGGATGCTCTCGCCGCCGTGGCCGGACTGCCAGGCACCGAAGTTCCCCGCAACGTCGACCTCCGCCGGCGGCTCCGGTATCTGAACGGTCGCTTGAAACGCCATCGGCTTGCCCGCCGCCAGATCGCGCAAGGTCAATTTCGGCGTGCGGAAGATGAGCGCCTGCTTACGGTCGGCATTAGCGGCGAACTCCACGGCGGCATTGTCGGCGACGATTTCGCCGATCCTGAGATCCGGGCTGAGGGTTCCGACATTGAAAGAGGACGAACCGCTCTCTTGGGCCGATTGCGGCTGCGTTTCGATCGTAACGTGCAACCCTTCTGCCCGGACGGTGCTGATGTAGTGGATCAGCAGGCCGGGATAGTTTGTCGTGATCGTCAGCTTTTGGATGGAAAGAAATGGGCGCCCAGTAGTATTTCCCTGACGGAACGTGACGCCTTCGGCCACACATCCGGGCTCCGGCAGGTAGGTTTGACGAAAGGACTGTACTTGCACGGTCCCGCCGGATTGCTCCTGCAACGCCTGAATGACGGCGGCACGAGTGAACGGCCATTTACGATTGGCGATCACGCCCCCGACCAATAGCAACGCGAGCAGGACAATCACTGCGATCAGAACGCCACGTCGTCTATTTTGGACAGGCTTTGTCGGCGCCGCAGGCTGACGCTCTTCCACCGGACTATGAACGGATGCCAACTTCGGATTTCCTTCCTGATTAACCGGGGCCAGATGGTGTGTAGGATGGCGGTTTGTGGTTAGCGGTTTTCCTCAGACCGATTTTGCAGCGGTGGGCTCTGTGAAAATCGGCCGACCGGCTGAGCTGCTCACTTTAGAGCTGACGGTCCGGTCCGCACAGACGATGGGGCGCCGGTGCAAAACCACTCCCGGGGCGCTGAAGAATCGGGCCGCGAGTGGTACGAAGTCCCTCCTACGCTGATTGTGCCAAAGGGCTGGTTTTCGTCAGCATTAAATCTGGTAGTCGATCTCGATAATTTCCTGCAGCCTATCTGACTCGGCGGGTCCAAATTCGCGTCCCTGGAGCTCGCGTACCTGCGCTTTCAATTCCTTTACCTCGTTGGCAACGGCGGACAAGGCTTCCGACAGGGGATCGTTGATCTGTTTAGGATCGGTGATCACGACTCGCTTGCCCTGGCGGAAGACGATGTGACCGGGCACGCCGACGACCGTGGAGTTATCGGGCACATCGCGCAAGACCACAGATCCCGCGCCCACACGGCAGTTCTCGCCGATGGTGATGTTGCCCAGCACTCGAGCGCCCGAGCCGATCACGACATTGTTGCCAATCGTGGGATGACGTTTGCCGGTTTCCTTTCCCGTTCCTCCCAGCGTCACGCCCTGATAGAGGGTTACATCGTCACCGATGATGGTCGTCTCGCCAATGACGACACCCATGCCGTGATCGACGAAGAAGCGCTTGCCGATCTCTGCGCCAGGATGAATCTCGATTCCGGTCAACAGCCGGGCGACTTGCGACAAGAAACGAGCCAGAAACTGCCAGCCGTGCGTCCACATCCAGTGATCGATCCGGTAAGCCCAGAGGGCATGCAGCCCGGAGTAGAGCAGGACCACCTCAAGGCCAGACTTCGCCGCGGGATCGCGGTCCAATACCGCGGCAACGTCTTCGCGTGCGCAGGAGAGAAAACTCAAACCGTAACCTCGACGGTGGGAAGTGCGAGCGCTTCGTCACGCAATTGCTGGAACAACACGCTGCTCAGGTAACGCTCGCCGAACGAGGGTATCACCACCACGATCAGCTTACCTGCGTTCTCCTCGCGCTGTGCGACTTTAAGCGCGGCCTGAACGGCTGCTCCCGATGAGATACCGACCAGCAACCCTTCTTCATTGGCCAGTCGGCGTGCCATGACGAGCGCTTCTTCACTCGACACCTGTACGACCTCATCGATGAGATCGGTGCGCAGAATGCTTGGCACAAATCCCGCGCCAATACCCTGAATCTTGTGCGGACCGGGCTGGCCGCCGGAAAGAACTGGACTCTCCGTCGGCTCGACCGCGATGGCTTTGAAGGATGCTTTCTTCGGCTTGATGTACTCGCTCACGCCGGTCAATGTGCCGCCCGTTCCAATACCGGAGATGAGGATATCAACTTTGCCGTCGGTATCGTTCCATATCTCCGGGCCGGTGGTTTCGCGGTGAATCTTTGGATTGGCCGGGTTGTCGAACTGCTGCAGGATGTAGCCGTTTGGCGTGGCGGCGAGCAGTTCATTGGCCTTCGCAATCGCGCCTTTCATCCCTTTTGGCCCCGGTGTCAGCACCACGTCGGCGCCGAAGGCACGCAACAGCACGCGACGCTCGGTGCTCATCGTCTCCGGCATCGTCAGAATCAGCTTGTAGCCCTTCGCGGCGGCGACAAAGGCCAGTCCGATTCCCGTATTGCCGCTGGTGGGTTCGATGAGCACGGTCTTGCCAGGCTGAATCTTTCCGGCACGCTCGGCTTCCTCGATCATGCTGACCCCGATGCGGTCTTTCACGCTGCTGCATGGATTCATACTCTCCAGCTTGGCTACTACGGTAGCGCGCGAGCCTGCAGTCACTTTGTTAAGGCGGACAAGCGGCGTATGCCCTATGAGTTCGGTAACGTCATTGGCTATCTTCATTGACTATCTCCAAATGGTATTGGGCCGGTGAAACTGCGGATGACCTGAGAATAGGTGCGGAGAAGTGGCTAGCGACAACAACAACAGAGGCAGGGGTATGGAAAGCGGGCAGCGCCAGTCTCAGCGTGGACATGCTGATTTGTATCGATGCGCTTCATAGGACGTCCGATTCCAGTTGAGACGAACAGCATAGCATGGCTTGCCGGCAACAGTTCCGGCTTACATTTGGCCTGCTGCCCTCTTGCTTTGACGGATTGAATACAATAGTGAAAGCGCTGTATTTCACTCGGGGTTGAACGGAATGCACATCTATCGGCCCGCCCTATTGGCGATTGGCCTTCTAACGCTCACCGTGGGCATCTGGGGTCAAAGCGGTAGCCCATCGAAAGATTCCGCTGCGATGGTTGCTTCAGGTATTCCAGCCGACGATCCGACGTTTGCGGCCTTCCAGCCGGTTGTGAAAGGCATAAAGCCACCGAAGGCGACGTCGGCTCCCGATCCTAAGTATCCCGAACTGCCCGAAGGCGCCGAACCGCAAGGCACAGTGGTCATGCTGGTCGGCGTCACCGCCAAAGGACATGTTGACCCGGTGCGTGTGCTTCACAGCGATGAACCGGCTTTCGAGAAGACGGCAGTGGACACCGTGAAGAAATGGCGCTTCCGACCCGCAGAGAAAGATGGTCATCCCGTGCCCGTGCAGGTGACGGTCGAGATGAAATTTCAGAGATAAAAGAGGAAGAGGTCAGGGATTAGGGATCAGGGGTTAGTGGAAGAAGGCCCGAACCGGCATTTTCGCTGGCCCCTAAACCCTGCTCCCTAAACCCTGGCCCCTCGCATTTACGCGATAATAGACCTACATGCTGAACCAGATTTCTCCCGTAACATCGCCGCCAAAAAACGAAGATGCCGTTGACCTGCTGATCGGCTGCCATCAGCGCATCCGGCACTTCACCGGAGTCGCAGTAAAACTGGCTCATGCGCAAGGCGCTACGCCGGAAGAAGTGGTGCAGGCTGCTTCCGCGGTGCATCGGTATTACACGATCTCGTTGCCACTGCATGAGGCGGATGAAGAAGAGACGCTTCGACCTCGTTTGGACGCAGTCGGCGATGAGAAGCTTCGCCACGCCTTGATGGCGATGGCGGACCAGCACCTGGCGATCGATGAACTGCTGGAGCGCCTTCTACCGTTGCTGGTGATGGTGCGGAACAATCCTCAGACTATCCACGCCACCGGCAGCGAGATGTGCAGCATCACCAAAGCCTTGGAAGAGATCTTTGGCGCGCACCTGCAATTGGAAGAGGAAGCAATCTTTCCGGCGATTCGTGAGCGCCTGCCTGAGCCGATGCAGACCGAAATGGCGAACGAGATGCGCGGACGCCGCAAGCAGGGCTGAGGTTGCCGCTGACGCGGCTCTGATCCTTCAAGCGCAACATACCCGGGGCTTGCGCCCCGGGCTCCAGATACATATCCATCGCTGCGCGGCTCGAATATCGGCTGACGCGAACATCTATCCGCTCAAGCTTTGAAAAAAGATTGGTGGCAATGCGGTTAGTTTGCCAATCCGATCACTGGGAACCAGTCACTAACCACTAGCCACTATCTTCCTACGATGTCGCCCTTCAGCCCGCTGATAGCCGACATCACTTCGTCCTGCTCCTTCTGAGGTACTTTGAACTTGTTCAGCGTTTCCGTCAGATGCGCGGCTGAGATGTTCCAGTCGGCGTCGGTGATGTGCAATCCAGTGTGCGCGGTCTTCATGTCCTGGCCGGTATAAATGCATGGGCCACCGGTCGCCACACAAAGAAAATCGATGACGTGGGCTTCGACTCGCGCTTTGGAAGTGTCGTTCAACCCGACGAAGAATTTGCCGAGTTGGGGATCGGTGGCCAGTCGTCCAATGAAGTCTTTCGTGACGGCCACCAGTGCATCGTAACCGCCGAGCCGCGCATATAACGACTGGCTGGCAGGGGCACTCATCTGTTGTGGGGGCTCTGCGACTGCGTAGGGAACTGCTCCGCCAATGACTGCGAAGGCCATCAGCACTTCTGCGAGAAACTGTTTCTTCATTCCTGCTCTCCTCTTATCCTGAGAATGGCAAGCGAGGGAGCACCGATGGACGTAGACCCCGGGAACATTGGCCGGCATCGAACACCTGACCGGAGGGCGAGTGCGAGACAACTCTAAGGTTCGCAACCCGTCTATGTCGCACTCTGAAACCTTGTCTGGCAGTTGTTCGCGCAAGCGTTTGCTGATATCGTCACGAGGTTTCCGCCCGGACACTCCCGGCGTTATTACCGTGGGAGGGACCGCGGTGCGCTGCTTGCTGAACTGAATACGGGGCCTGAGAATGGGCGGATTTTAGCACCGGTATAAAATTTTGCGCCACACGAATTTGTTAGATTAGCCCTGCAATCTGGTTGGCCCCAAGCCACGTATAACTAAATGGAACCGAACGAACAGAGCCCGATGAATCACGGCGACGTGAATGCTGACATGCGGTTGGTGGCGCGCATTCGTGCCGGCGATCAGCAGGCCATGTCCGAGCTCTACGATCGGTATGCCAAGGTGGTGTATGCGGTAGCACTCCGGGTGTTGCAAGATGCTGGAGCGGCAGAGGATGTGCTACAGGATGTGTTCCTCCAGTTATGGCGTAACCCCGACGCCTTTGATGCCAGCCGAGGAAGCCTGGCAGCGTGGCTGGCAGTGATTTCGCGGCATCGCTCCATCGACCGACTGCGTAAGCGGCGGCCGGAGGTCGACATTGAGGACTGTGTCATCGCAGGCGGTCCCGATGTCCGTGACGAAGCGGAACATAAGCTGATGATCGAGAAGGTTCGCGGTGTTTTAGCTGAAATGAGCCCCGACCAGCGAAATGTTTTAGAGTTAGCTTTCTTTCAGGGGTTAACACATACGGAAATAGCAGAGAAGACAGGTGAGCCGCTGGGCACAGTCAAAACCAGGATTCGCAGTGGCTTGCAATTCCTGCGCGCGAAGTTTGCCGGATAGGTATTGCGTCGAGTGCCGTCCGAGGTGTCAGGTAGTGGTGACGAGTTTTGGTGTTGCAGGTAGATGGTGCGAGGACGTCGGACTAGCCGCGCAGCGGCGGGATGGGTCTAGCCCGGGGCGTCAGCCCCGGGTGGAGTGAGTTTGATGGGTCGAGCCGCGGAGCGGCGACACGTAGGGGCTTTAGCCCCCGGACAACGATTTTGAAGACACACGAACAATTCGCGGACGATCTGGCGCTCTACGCGCTGCATGAGCTGGATGGGGCCGAGCTCCAGGAGCTGGAGCAGCACCTGGAGACGTGTGCGTCCTGTCGTCGCGAGTTGCAAGCGCTGCGCAGCGACCTCGGATTACTGGGTCTGAGCAGCGGCGGACCGCAGCCTCCGGCGCGCAGCAAAGAGCGCCTGATGCGCGCGATTGCCGCGGAGCCTCGGGGAGTATCTTTGCCGAATGCAGAGCCGGCAGCCGGGCTTGAGGGTAGATTTTGGTGGGGATGGATTCCCACCTTAGCCGCTCTTGCCCTGGTGCTGGTTGCGGTGGGGCTCTGGCACAGCAATGGTCGGCTCAAAGACCAGGTCGCCGAGTTGGGCGGCAGAAATCAGGACCAGACGACCCAGCTGGATCGGCTCAATCAGGAGATGACGCTCCTCACTTCACCCGATGCGGTGCACGTGTCCTTAAATCCGCAGAAGGCGATCAAACAGCCAAGCGGTACCGCCATCTTCAGTCCGACGCAGAAGCGCATGATGTTCATGGCCAGCAATCTGGCTCCCGTGCCCGAAGGCAAAGCCTATGAACTATGGATCATTCCTGCCAAGGGAGCTCCGATTGGCGCCGGTGTCTTCAAACCGGATGAGCATGGTAACGCCGTGATGATGGACCATCCCATGCCGGAAGGCGTGGAAGCCAAGGCCTTCGCGATTACGCTGGAGAAGGAAGAAGGTTCCGACCAGCCCACCACGCCAATCCTCCTGATGGGAGCCGGTGAGTAGCGTGGTCGATGGCTGACATTGTTTATCGACCAACGACCTCGATGGTGCTCTCCCCTGTGTATGTTTCAGGGCTGACGACATGGCCTATCGAGGGTTTAGAAGGCTGACAGTCCGCGGAGCGGACGGAATAATCTAGCCCAGCGCGCAGCGCTGGGGTGGCTGCCCCTAAAACAAGCGAGCCCCGGCGGGGCGGCATCGCGCCTCTCAACCGAACACGTAACGCGGATCGTAGTTAATTCCAGATTTTTGCAGAATCGCCGCGAACTCCTCCTCAAAACTTCTCGTCCGATGGTGCTCGACCTGGTTCGCAATGTACGCAGCGACCGTGTCCCTTTGTGATTGGCTCACACTGAACGCGCCGTATCCTTCCTGCCACTGGAACGCGCTCGATGTTTCGCGCAGCCATCGCGACGTGTTGGCTTTCAATTCCTGCATTGCTTTGGCCAGCGTGATCGTTTGCGGTAACAGGATCAGGAGATGTAGGTGGTTTGCTGTTCCACCTGCTGCCACGACGTGAATGTCTTTGGCGTATGCGAGGCCGGTCGTGTAGCGCCATAGCTCCTCGGGATTCTTGATCAAGTTCATGCGATCCTTCGTGCTGAACACGCAGTGCACGAGGTTATGAGCGAAGGTGTGGGACATGTTTCAAGCATAGGTAGGGTACGGTTCGTTTTCGGTGATGGTGCGCACTCCGTGAGGTTTAAGAGCTGTCGCCCTACGGGCTCGGATTGTTGATCGCTTTCACCCAGCGCTGCGCGCTGGGCTAGACTATTCCGTCCGCTGCGCGGACTGTCGGCAATGCTGAGGTCGCTGCTGGAAGCGATGCAAGTTGAGTTCTGGCGTGCGCAACGCTGTCCGCATGTTGCGTGGCCTGAGGCGAGTCGGAGGTTGAGTGATTCCAGCGAGAGCCAAGCCTTTGGGGTGCGGGACGCCTTTTCCACGTCGCTCAACAGAGACTCACGGTTTGGCACAGGTTTTCCACACCGCAAGGCCGAATTGCGATGGAAACATTTTGGTCTGATCATCAAACTAAGACGTGATGGCGAACCCCGGGGATTTTGCGCACACCGTTAAGGAGCAGGCTGACATCGTCCGCATCGTGGGCGAGTACGTCAAGCTGCGCAAGAGCGGATCGCAAAACTTCCAGGGCCTCTGTCCGTTCCATCAGGAAAAATCTCCATCGTTCTCCGTGCACGCGACCCGGCAGTTCTTCCATTGCTTCGGCTGCGGGGCCTCGGGCGATGTCTTCGCCTTCGTGCAGAAGCTGGAAAATATCAGCTTCCCTGAGGCTGTACGGCTGATTGCCGAGAAGCTGCACATCCCCCTGCCGAAAGTGACCTATTCGTCGCCCGAAGAGGCTCGTGCTGGCAGGATGCGCGGCGGCTTGATCGACATTCACGAGCGCGCGTGTGCCTTCTTTCAGGCGCAACTGCGCCGCCCAGAAGCAGCGCACGCGCGCGAATACCTTGCCTCTCGTGGTCTGACGCCAGAGCAGATTGCCGACTTCCGCATTGGCTATGCTCCGGACTCAGGCTTTGCCCTGCGCGACGCCGTGCGCGGCCAGTTTGACGAGGAGTTGCTGCGTGAGTCGGGACTGTTTTCGTGGAAGCAGAAAGACGAGGGGTCAGGGGCCAGGGGCCAGGGGCCAGAGGGTTCTGACCTTCCGACAACTGACACCCGACAACCGACAACTGCTCTCTACTCCAAATTTCGCAATCGCGTGATGTTTCCCATCGCGAACGAGCAGGGCAAAGTCATCGCTTTCACCGGGCGCACGCTTTCTACGGACGAGAAGGCCGGCCCGAAATATCTGAACTCCCCGGAAACACCGATCTATTCCAAGTCGCGCGTGCTGTTCAATCTCGATAAGGCGAAAGAAGCGATACGTAAGCTTGAATACGCGATTCTTGTGGAAGGTCAGATGGACTGCATCTCGGTATACAACGCGGGCTTTCACAATGTGATCGCCAGCTCCGGCACGGCTTTCACCGAGATACAAGCAAAGCTACTCGGCCGTTTCAGCAAGAACGTCGTAGTGAATTTCGATCCTGACACTGCGGGTGCGGCGGCTGCGGAGCGCACGCTGGCACTGCTCATCGCCGAAGACTTTCAGGTCCAGGTGCTGACGCTGGAGAGCGGCTTCGATCCTGATCTCTATGTACGGCGTAGGGGCGGGAAGGCATACGCTGACGCTCTGCAGCATTCGCAAAAGTATTTCGACTACCTGGTCGAGCGCGCGCGCACCTTGTTTCCAGCAAGAACCCCTGAGAGTAAGGTCAAAGCGCTGAACTATCTCTTGCCACACATACAGCGCGTGCCCAGTCGCATTGTTCGCGATGAGTGGGCCAATGAGATCTCGCATCGTTTGGGGATTGACTCGGCCGTGCTGCGCCAGGAATTGCGTCACGCGGCCGGCTCGCGTTCGACTTCGCGAGTGAGCGCTTCGACCAGCGGCAGGATGACGGACGCAGAGCGCGTGCTGATTCGCGCGCTCGCCAGTCAGAATGGATCAGGCGCTACGGCCAGTAACCGTGAAGGTCAGGACGGAGAATTCGATCCTGCGCGGCAGGCCCACTTCGCCTTGACGCGCGAGCGGCTGCACGAAGCATCGTCGGCCGAGGCCCTGATTGAGCTGATGCTCTCGGCCCACGAGCAGGGAGCCGACCCGATGTCACTCCAGTTTCAGGAGGGCGATCGCAGCATACTGGCAGCTGTGCTGATGGACGAACGGGAGGAGATAACGCCCGAATTGCTGGAGAGTGCGATCCGTTCGCTGCGCCGCCGTCTGCTGCTGCGGCAGTTGGACGACTTGCAGCATCAACTGAAAGAGGCGGAACGGCGCCAGGACCAAGCCTCGGCGGCGCGGTTGCTACAAGAGCGAGTCAAGCTGCGGCGGGCGATGAGCGCCATCGGCGAAACCGCGTAATTTTCGGTTTGAACCCAAGCCCGTTTCAGGAAGGGCTTCCGTTTACCTAAACATCAATGCGTCTAAGTCTTTGAGGGAAAAGGGTGAAGCCTTCTTTCGTCGGCCAACATCTAAGAAATATCAAGAATTTTCGGCCAAAGGCGTAACGATCATAGCGACGCCACGTATATCAAGAGGGCCGGTAAAGTACAGAAAAGGCTAGGGAGCGGGCCCAGCCTGTGATAAAATCTGAAAGTTTCTGCATGTGTCGGTACTGCAGTACCGCTCCCGCCGCAGTGTGTGCACACAATTAGCGCGTCTGAAAAACGGCGCAGCGTAGAGGAAATTCCGCTTTGGCCTTAGAAGACAAGTACGACGATATCAAAAAACTGATCGATGTGGGCAAGGAAAAGGGTTATCTCACCTATAACGAGGTGAACGATCTGATCCCGCACGACATGCATTCCCCCGACGATCTCGAGGACCTGCTTACCACCATTGGTACGCAGGGTATTGATGTGCTCGAGGGGCCTAAATCGGGCGAGAAGAAATTCGACGAGATCGAAGCCGGCGAAGACATGGAACTCGATCTCTCGCCGGGAACCCTTGAGAAGACGAACGACCCCGTTCGCATGTATCTGCGGGAGATGGGCACGGTTCCGCTGCTCACGCGCGAAGGCGAAGTTGAAATCGCCAAGCGTATTGAGCGCGGCCAGCTGCGGGTGCTCAAGGCACTTTCGCGTTCGCCGATCGTCATCCGCGAAATCATCGCCATTGGCGAAGACTTGAAGCGTGGGGTGCGGTCGATCAAGGAGATTGTTCTCTTCGACGAAGAGGAAATCACCGAAGAGGTGGTTACCAATCGCCTGAACGAAATCACCGGACGAATCGACGAGTTGCAGAAGCATTACAAGAAGTCGATTGCGCTGGTGGAGAAGCTGGCTGGTATTCCGCAGAAGAAGCGGCCTAAGGACCATCGCCGCTGCCGTTGGACGCTGGGACGCGAGCAGATCATGGTTTCGCGCGTCATCCGCCGGCTGGGCTTTACCAATGCCGAGCGCAAACGCCTGATCGACCGCGTCAACAAGACGGTCGACAGCATGCGCGGCCTGGAGAAGCAGGCAGTCAGCTTCGAGAAGCGCGCTGACGCGACTCGCTCCGACGAGCAGAAGAAGGAATTTCGCAAGCAGTCGCGGGGTATTCGCGCTGACCTGGAGCGGCTGGAGCAGGACGCGGGCGCCAGCTTTCCTGAGCTCAAGCGCACGCAACGTGAGATCGTGCAGGGCGACGTCGATGCCGAGTATGCCAAGCGCGAGCTGATTGAAGCCAACCTGCGACTGGTAGTGTCGATCGCGAAGAAGTACACCAATCGCGGACTGCAATTCCTCGACCTGATTCAGGAAGGCAATATCGGCCTGATGAAGGCGGTGGACAAGTTCGAATATCGCCGCGGCTACAAGTTCTCGACGTACGCGACGTGGTGGATTCGCCAAGCCATCACCCGCGCCATCGCCGATCAGGCGCGCACCATCCGTATTCCGGTGCACATGATCGAGACGATCAACAAGCTGATCCGCACTTCGCGGCAGCTGGTGCAGGAACTGGGACGCGAGCCTACTTCGGAAGAGATTGCCAAGCGCATGGACATTCCGGTGGCCAAGGTGCGCAAGGTGCTGAAGATCGCGCAGGAACCGATTTCGCTGGAGACGCCGATTGGTGAAGAGGAAGATTCGCATCTGGGCGACTTCATCGAGGACCGCGCGGTGGTTTCGCCGGCTGAAGCGGTGATCAACGTCAACCTCAAGGAGCAGACGGCGCAGGTATTGCGCACGCTGACTCCGCGCGAGGAGAAGGTGATCAAGATGCGCTTCGGGCTGGAAGACGGCTCCGAGCACACGCTGGAAGAGGTCGGCCAGTCGTTCGCGGTTACCCGCGAGCGTATTCGCCAAATCGAAGCCAAGGCGCTGCGCAAGCTGCGTCATCCCTCGCGTTCGCGCAAGCTGCGCGCGTTCATGGACGGCGTACACGATTAAAGGCAGTGGTCAGTGATTAGTGGCCGGTGGTCAGACGGGACGCGATGAGCGTCCCGTTTCTTATTGCAGCTAACTTCGTCGGTGCCCCAGGTTGAATAGAGGGGTGCCCCCAGGTTAGCGTCCAAACGATGGACGCGAACCTAGGGCACCAGACTGGGTACCAAATATACTTGTGGCCGAGATCCTGGTTGGCCGTTCCCCGGCAGCACCTGACCACCTAACCTCCGGTGTAGCTCTCCGTCCAAGCTGCTGGGGCTGTTACCAGGGAGGCAGGGATGAAACGCTGGTTGTCCTTGAGTTGTGCGCTGTTAATGCTCCTGTCGGCCGTCGCATCGGCCCAGGATCACGCTCGTGTTGCAGTAACCGTACAAAGCCGGCCGGATTCGGCGATGCCGGCGACTGAGACTGCCGGAGCCAGAATCATCGTCGTGCATTGGACGAATTCACAGATGCACCCCGCGATGGTCCAGGACCAGGTGGCGACCACCGATAAAATGGGAACGTGCACCCTCGACTTGCTGCCAGGCGTGTACGACTTGTTCGTCTCAGCGAGCGGGTTGTCGCCGTATGCGGTCAAAGTCGACGTTGTAGCAGGGGAGAACGCACCGTTGACCATTACTCTGAAAGCGGGATCGATGCACCTGCGTCCCGTGAACTAGACGGCGATTAGTCGTCCTGCTTCAGGAAGACGTGGTCGATCATGTCGCGCATGTAGTGGCCGCCGTTGGCGCCGGCGCTGGCAGCGACAATCTGCAGGAATGCTGCCCATACCTGGCTGCGCGTGTGCGGCCAGTGCACGACGTAATGGTAGTAGGCCATGACCAGGGGAACGCCAATCCACACCAGAAAGAGCCACCACCAGCGCGGTCCCTTCTTCCATACTCCCAAAAGCATCGTGAATGCCAGAACGCACAACGATGTCAGCAGCGCATCGTCTACCTTTTCGTTGACCCAGCCGGAGAACAATCCGAAGACAACGGCGAGCACATAGAAGAAAGGGCTCGTGCGGGTAATAGGCTTGGTGGACACGGCTTTGGCAGGAGGAGCGGTAGTCTTCGACTGCGAGGGTGGCGCTGAATCTGTAGTAGGTTCCAACCGCTCAAGTTTAGCAGATCAGTTGGCGGCCTTGTCGTTGGCTCCGTTGGATGGAGTCAGTTTCGCTTCACCGTTGCGCACCCGAATCAGCATACAGGTGGAATTGTCTTCGCCGCCGCCTTCGTTGGCGGCATCGATCAGCGTGTCGCAGGCGGCCTGAAGCGAAGGCAGTTGCAGCAGGATGCTGCGGATTTCGGTGTCGTCCAGGTGGCGCAGCATCCCGTCCGTGGTCAGCAGCAGGATATCGCCGATCTGCGCAGGGAATTCGCCCAGGTCCGGCAGAGTCGTTTCGTCGGTACCCAGCGCGCGGGTGATGATGTTCTGCGCAGAAGACTTCTTGGCCTGTTCGAGCGTGATCATGCCGCGGCGTACCTGCTCCATGACCAGCGAGTGGTCTTCGGTCAGTTGCAGCAGCTGGCCTTCACGAAAGAGGTAGATGCGGCTGTCGCCGACATTGGCGATACTGAAGGTGCCGTTGCTGAACCGGGCGGCAACCAGCGTGGTTCCCATGCCGGAGGTGTTCTTGTGTTCGTCCGCGTACGCCAGGATGGCGTCGTTGGCCTTCTTGACCGCCTCTGCGAGGAGCCTGGCTCCCAGAGGTGCGTCTTCCAGGTAGGCGTCTTGCTCGACGCTGGGCTCATGTTCCCGGAAATAGGAGAGAACGGTATCGACGGCGATCTGGCTGGCGACCTCGCCCGCAGCATGTCCGCCCATGCCGTCGCACACGACGAACACGCTTAAGCGCTCGTCGAAGCCAAAATGGTCTTCGTTCGACGGGCGCACCCGCCCTACATCAGTGCGGCCCACCACCTCAAGTCCGAGTGACATTCGTGCAACAGTTTACGCTGTTCGTGGCGACCGCGCGAGTGCCGAAAGTGCTAGTCGCCCTCCAAAAATCTTATTTGACACCAGTTCCAAGGCCAACGTGGGGTTGAGCAGCAGCTTCCAATCAATATGGGATTAGCCACGCAAGTGGTCTGGCTCTTCGTGCTTGCCCTGCCGGTGGCCAGCGTAGCCTGGACCGTCACACACGAGGAGATATTTCGTGAGCCCCGCGACTATTGTGCCCAGAGGAGCGAGAAATCCAAGTCGCTCTTGTGTCGCAAATTCTTCTATCTGTTCACCTGTGAATACTGCTTCAGCCACTGGGTGGCAGCGACTTTCCTGATCATCACGCGCTATAAGCTCCTGTACGACGACTGGCGCGGATACCTCATCTCATTTTTCGCTCTGGTCTATGTGGCGAATTTTTATATCGGGCTTTTTGGACACGTAAAGCTTGAAGTAAGGAAGAATCGGGCCGAGATCGAGGCAATTGAAGCCGACGTGGAGGCCAAGAAGGCCGCATAACGTGCAGAGTAAAGGCAGAGGTTAGGGATTAGGGGCCAGGGACTAGCAAAGCCGAACAATGTTTTGGGCAACTCGAGTTGCGGTCTGCCCAGCATGGCCCGTGCTCTCCGTGAAACATGCAATACCAGTGCATGAAACTTTCTAAATCTCGACCCTAGACCCTAGCCCCTGCTTTTCGTCAGGTCGACGCTCTTATCGCGCTGGGGTTCCAGATGATGTTTGGTCAGGTCAGCCTGAAGGTAGGCGAACGCTTCTTCCGGTGTGTTGGCCCAGTGAAATAAGTTCAGGTCATCGGGCGAGATGGTGCCCGAGTCCACCAGCGCCTGGAAGTTAATCACGCGGTCCCAATAATCCTTGCCATAGATCACAATGCAGATCCGCTTCGCCAGTTTCTCGGTCTGGGTCAGGGTCAACAATTCGAAGAGTTCGTCGAAGGTGCCGAATCCGCCCGGAAATACCACCAGCGCCTTCGCGAGATAGGCGAACCACAACTTCCGCATGAAGAAGTAATGGAATTCGAAGTTCAGGTCCGGCGTGATATAGGGGTTGGGCATCTGCTCGAATGGCAAATGGATGTTCAGCCCAATCGTTTTCCCGCCAGCTTCCGACGCTCCCAAATTGGCGGCTTCCATGATGCCGGGGCCACCGCCGGTTGCGACCACAAAGCGCTGGCGCTGCTGATTGATCGTCTTCGTCCACTGGGTGATCAGGAATGCCAGCCGGCGGGCGTCTTCGTAGTACCGGGCCATCTCGACATCGGCTTTGGCGCGACGGATACGCGCCTGCTCTTCCGGGGGAGCGAGTTTGGCCGAACCTGGCTTATCCAGCAATTGCAGGGCTTCTTCCGCCTGCGAGCGGCTATGAAAACGAGCAGAGCCAAAAAAAACAACAGTGTCTTGAATGCGTTCCCGCCGGAAACGCGCCAGAGGCTCCAGGTATTCCGCCTCAATCCGTAGAACTCGCCCGTCTGGCCCATTCAGGAACTTGGAGTTCTCATACGCCAGAGGCGACGTTTGTGTCTTGGGAGGTTGGTCTTTCTCGTCGGGCATGAAGGTCAGCGGTTCCAGGATCGGTAATGCGAATGTATGTTGCGTTGAACCAGTGAGGATGCCGGCAGATTAGTCCGCATGCTCACGATACCGGATCACCTCGATGACGGCCAGCCAAATGTCAGCCAAGCCCAATCCACTCACCAGCCCACGTACAAAATCGTAGGTTAGGATCTGTCGCAGTTGAGGGAAACCCGAAAGCAACGGGTTATTCGTCCAGTAATCAGTCCACGGTGCAACGATCAATACGATGCCGACGACAAAGCAAACGAACATTAATTCCAGAAGAAACAGCCGGCTCCTCCAGAGCTGCCACTTGCTCGGTTTTCGCCTGGGGGGTGGCGGCATAACCAGGACGGGAACGTTCTCCGCCGCACCATCACCTACTGGGCCCTGATCAAACGAATTCATAGCGTGTCCGGGCAGGGGCAACCGTTCCGGAATGGACTGTGGCTCTGGCAAGTTACTCCGTACCGAGGTCCGCGCTGCCGCCCTGTAGCAAGAATACTACGCCGCATGGGAGGCGATCGGGCAGGCCCAGGGCGATGGCGCCTCAGCTTCCAAATCGCACCTGGCTGCGGGCCTTGGCTTTGGCGGCTTCCTCCTCGCGATTCTTCGGGGGAGAGTTCGTCTCCAAGGATCGAAGGTACGTTGCGGAGAGCTGAGTAATATCGTCGACCGCCTTCTGAAAGGCGGGCTCATTGGCCTTCGACGGCTTGCTGAAGCCGCTGATCTTTCTCACGAATTGCAGCGCCGAGGCGCGAACCTCTTCATCAGTAACCGGCGGATCGAAGTTGAAAAGCGTTTTGATATTTCGGCACATTACACACCCACGGAGAGATTCTATCCTCTATCCGCACCTTCCAGGGCCACCAATTCCGCGTGTTTAACTCTCTTTTCCTCGATCGTTCGCCACAACCACTCGATCAAGGAAACGAGTGCAAACACCGCGAGAACCAGCGATTCTGGATCGATGGCATGTCGGTAACGCGCCGTCGGGAAGGCGATGTAATAAATCACGGGATAGGACGCCAGTAACGTCAGGAAAAGAAATGAGCCTTGCAGACGTTGCTTGAGGGCCAGCCACAGGCCTGCGAACGATAAAAGAGACACCATGCCCCTGATGAGCATATTGGTGTGCGTGGGAATGATCTCGAGAATCAAAGTCCAGAAATAAACGACGCGGCGACAGGTCAGACGCAGGAACTCTGCCGGGTTCTCCATAATCCATTGTCTTGCCATTCGACCTTGCAGGCTCACGAACGGCACTTCCCCCATGCTCTTGTACTGGGCGAACAAAACCCTATTGTTGCCAGGATGGTAACTTCGAACCCACAAGCCGTCGGAATACGAGTTATTTCCGCCACGAAGCTCCACGCCAAAATCCGATCGGATTAAGATTGGTTGGTGAAACACCATGTAGTTTCGGACCTCCCAGGGCATCAAGGTGATCCAAAAACTGAAGGCGCCAAGCAATACAGGCGCGAGAAACCGTTTGCCGCGACGGTGTAGGCGGTAAGCCAGCCAACAGCCGGAGAAGGGAAGCCACGCGAGCATGGCCGGATTGGTTAGGCCAGCGGCTGCCCACAGTACTCCGTAGCCGAGCCAGGACAAGAGGCGATCATCCTCTGCCATTTCTAAGGTGACGAGAAACACTAAGCTCAGCAGAAAGGCCGACAGAGAGGTTTCCCAAATCCACAGTACTGAGAAATAGATACTGGCAGGGTGTAGGGCCCACAGCCATCCGGTACAGACAGCGACGGTTTCGCCGAAGACACGACGCCCGATGCGATACAAGGTCCAGCAAGTAAGCGCGGAGAAAATGCTATTAAGTGTCAGAAGAGCTAACGCGGCGCCATGCGAGAACACGCCAAAGATGCGAAATGTTAGCGCGATCAGCCAAGGATAGATTGGGGCAGTCCATGCGGAGGGGCCCGTTGCGCCTCCCCAGGGAGACGCGAAGCCGTGGCCTTGCACTAATGATCGGGCCAGATTCGCCATTTCAAAGCCCGACCAGTAATCATCGGTGATGACATATGTATGTCTGATGAGGATCAACAGAAGTCGTAAGAAGAGCGCCACCAGCACTATTGCCAACGGCGAGCGAAGGAACTTGAATCCTCTCATAGTGAGCCCTGAACCGTACGGTCCTACTATTCTGTTTCTGACTGAACAAACAGCGCTGAGGAAGCTATTGTTAGCGGAGCGCCGGGTTAGTATCTTAATCCTGGCGAGTGACAGGATTGGGTTGAGGATGGCGGATATTGCGAAGCCTTAGCTGCAGGGCGCCGGGTTGGTAACCTGAAACGTATGCCTTGCGCAGCTACACGCTGGCACTGGCCTCAATCCCCGCTACGTGCCGCTATTTGAATGTGCTGCCGCAAGCAGTCGTAGCATACCTTTCACACAATGTTTTGCACAAGCAAATTTGACTCTGGCTCCGGATCATTTAAACAACTTTCCGACATCGTGGAGCTTTGAAAATCTCAAGCAGAATTCCCCTATTCCTGGGAAGGAAACGATAATTCCAACAGCCTGTGGGTCGGAGGAGTTACTTACAGCATGCCACCTGTGCTCGTCGTCAACAGGCTTAACGCCATCTCAAGATTAGAGATCGCCTTTTCGAGATCCGGGTGTCGATCGAGCTGCTGGCGCAACCCGCTCAGGATGCGATGCGCCTCCGCGACGTGCTCGGCTGCATTTCGTTCCTGATCAATGCTAGTAGGCTTGTCGGTCATCAGTCCCCTTTGCCATCATCTTAACCGGAATAGCAGCGCTTGCAAAACGGCACAGCATTTCTTGTCTAGATTTGCCTATGTCTCGGAGTTGTCTTTTGTGCCGCCGCGCTTGGCCCAGTGACCGGAGCGTGAGCCATCTGGATTGCGTACTTGCGAGACTTCCCAGACGCGCCGGAAGCGGGCCGTGCGCTCCACTCCAAAGACATCGTTGTACTTAATGAAGCCGCGGAAGTGAATAAATTTCTTACTCGCATCGATGGCCGCAATGTCGTCCTGGTCCAGGCTCATCCGCGGAAAGATACCCTGCACCTGGCCATCGATGACCCGATTTTCGGGGGTAATAACTTGTGGAATGGTCATAGCCGGCCACCAATGCTTATCTTCCGCAGGTTCCGCTGCCTCGGTGAGTTCGGCGCGAGCGCACGAACTGGTGACGTAAGCCTCGGTTGAGCCGTGTAGCCTGACGGTGTAGTGCAGTTTGGCCGTACCCGGCTGAAGGGGCCATTCGATAGCCGGCAATTCCACGCGCAAATGTCCGCGCTCACGGCTGACAAACATCTCCAGATTCTGTTTGGCCATGTCCGCGTTCTTTTCCGCCAGATCGACGGACTTCTCCAGGATGCCGGTCTGGCGCTCCATCTGCACAGCCTGACGTTCGATGGCACGCAGATTTCCCCAAAGCAGAAACACCTGTAGTCCACCGATCGCTGCCAGGAAGAAGGTGAACACCCAGTACGACCAGTCGCTCCAGTCCTTCGACATGGACACCGGAGGCAGCTCGCTGACCTTGACCGTTTGGGTTGGTCCAGACGGCTGCGCGCCTACGGACGAGTGCGAAACAGTTTGAGCGGCAGCCAACACCGAAGCTTGCAGGGCGACGAAGAGCAGCAGCGCGAATGCGAGTGGCTTCATGCGCGAGTGATTGTAAAGCATGAAAGCGACAACTCGTGCCGCAAATCGTGCACACAGGGCGACGTCGCTGCCGTTCTTGTGCGCAGAACCGCATGACGAAAACGGCTGCAGCACTATTTGCCCGTCGCCTGGTAAATCACGAATTGATGCGTGCGTTTCAACTCGCGCAGCCACGATTGTGAGTTTGGAATGTCCTCGTGAACAGGATTGTGATAAATGACGTACACCGGTCGCGGACTCGCAAGCAAGGAGTCGTGCAGACGGTCGAGCATTTCGCGCCAGATGTGCCGCGGAAAAGGGTTGAACAGGTACAGAACGGTAGGCTCGGCAGGAAAGTCGAAGTGACGCGCATCTCCCGCGTGCGATTCGATGGCAAAGCAGCGCTGCTCGTCGTCGTGATAGCGCTTGAGATTATCCACGGCGATTCGGTTGAGTTCTTCCAGCAGCTCCATTCCGATGATTCGGTGAAATGGATAGCTGGAGGCCATCAACAAGGTGCGGCCTTTTCCTGAACCCAGGTCAATGAAGGTGAAACCCTCCGGTGAAACTGGCAGAGTGTCGATGATTTCGCTGAACAGAGCCGGTTCGGACGGCTGATACTGTCCGCCGGAGAGCCATTCACGGACGCGTGTGCGCAGCGTGACGGTTGCCCAGGTGGTATCTACGCCGTGCTCAAAGTCATAGTCGATGTCGCCGTAGCGCGACTTGCGCCGTGACGGCGACAGATCGCGAACCATGTCCAGAAATTCCCGGCCATAGAAGCGCAGGGATCCGCCCCAGCCGCGATGGCGAAGGGAATCGCGCAGCCAGGTGAGGGCTCCGTCTGAAGGGGAATGGCCGCGACTGGACACTTCGGAATGGTAAATGGTCGGCGGCGCGGTGCGACAGGTTCGCCGCAATTGCGCCGCGGGTCAGTTATGAATTCGAATCGATTAACTTCCGGATGCTCGATGAGCGAGTACGGCTCTGACCCGCGGACGGTTGCGGCGCGCTATGAATTACGCGAGATCGAAGACCAGGAATTCAGCCGTAGGTTTGCTTTCACCGTTGGCAATTCGCAAAACGGTTTCGTCGCTGATCGCTGCGCCGTCGCCCGGCTCGAGCTTTGAGCCGTTGACCTCCAACTGGCCGCTGATCAGCTGAACCCAGGCGTGACGATCCGGTTTGAGCTCCAACGCAACCGACTTACCGCCGTCCAGCAGCGAAGCGTACACGGTGGCATCCTGATTAATCTTCGTTGACCCATCGCGGCCGTCGTCGGAGGCGATCAGTCGCAACTGGTTCGCCTTCTGCTCGGCAGGGAAGGTTCGATCCTCATAGCTCGACTTCAACCCCTCAGCCCAGGGCAAAATCCAGATCTGGAGAAGATGAACGGGCTCCTTCGACTGATTCTCTTCGCTGTGCATGATGCCGGTTCCCGCCGACATGCGCTGCACGTCATGGCGGCGTAGCGTGGCCCCGCGGCCCATACTGTCGTGATGGGTAAGTTCACCATTAACTACGTACGTAAGGATCTCCATGTCGCGATGGGGATGCTTGCCAAAGCCTTGTCCGGCGCTTATCACGTCCTCGTTGATGACGCGAAGGTCACGGAATCCCATGTTCCTGGGGTCGTAATAATCCGAAAAGGAGAAGCTGTACTGGGTGTCGAGCCAGCCGTGATTGGCGTGGCCCCGTTCTGCCGACGGCCTGATGCTGATCATGTCTTTTCCGCTCCCGCCCAATTAGATGTTGGAGAGCGCCAAAAGTAGCAAATGTGTTATAACACATAACTATTCCAGGCCAGCGTTTTTAGCGGCCAGCTTGGCTGTGGAGCTCCAGTCCATGTCCTCCATGCCGTGAGACACGGCGGTGAGCATGTGATCGCGGATGAGACTGGCAATCGGCAGGGGGGTGTCCACGCCTTCGCCGGCCTGCAAGGCCAGACGTACATCTTTCAGGCCAAGGCGCAATTTGAAGCCCGCCGGCGTGTACTTTTGGTCGGCGATGATTCCGCCGTAGGTCTTGTAAACGGGCGCGGAGAACAGGCTGTTGGTCAGGAAGTCGACATAGGCGTGCGGATCGATGTCGTACTTGCGAGCCAGGGCAATGGCTTCGCCCAGTGATTCGATGACGGAAGCGATCAGGAAATTCCCACTGAGTTTGACGACATTCGCCATCTCCGGCTTGTCGCCCAGCACGAAGACCTTCTGACCGAGCGATTCAAGCACCGGTCGGCAATGTTCGACGACGTCTTTCTCACCTGCGGCGGCAATAAACAGCTTGCCCGCAGCAGCGGCGTCGGGGCGGCCAAAGACCGGCGCGGCGATGTATCGCTGGCCGTGCTTTGTATGCTCGTCCGCCAGCCTGCGGGAAAGGTCGACGCTGATGGTGCTCATGGAGATGTGCGTCGCCCCTTTTGCCATGCTGTCGATGACTCCACCGGAAGGCAGGACCAACGACTCGACTGCATGGTCATCCGCCAACATTGTGATCGCGATCTCCACGTTCTTGACGGCATCGCCGGGAGTTTTCGCCACGGTGGCACCGGCAGACTTATGCCGTTCCGCTTTTTCCAGACTGCGATTCCAGACGTTGAGCTCGTGACCGGCGGCGATCAAATGCGCAGCGAGAGGCGATCCCATATTCCCTAACCCTATAAATGCGATCTTCATGCATGCTCCTCACAGTAAAGGCATTTCAGCGACTTGGATGATTTCGAAGCGACGATGATGCGGCCGTCATCAAATTGTTAAGATGTTCCCCATTTCCAAAGGCGTTTCTCAGAAGAGAACGGCATCACGCTCGGAAACGCTCACTTCTAACGATCTTCAGCGTGCCGTAACTTTTACAATGTTGAGACTGTTTTCTAGCGCGGGGGAGGGCCATAATAAGCCCATGCGACCGTGGCTTTGCAGTGCGGCCTTGTTCCTTGCGCTTCTGACAACGCCTTTGTGGGCGCAAAGAGGTGGCGGTGGTCATGGTGGCATGGGAGGCGGCGGACACGTTTCCGGCGGTTTCTCCGGCGGCGCTCATGGCGCAACCGGATACTCGGCCCCGAGGGGCGGCTCTGCGTACGCCTATCATGGCACCGGTCCGAATGGTTGGGCCGGCAATGGCGGACGCGGGTCTGGCTGGCGCGGCAACGGGTGGCACGGTAACGGCTGGTACGGAGGCCGTTATCCTTATCGGCCTTGGGGATGGGGCTATGGCTGGGGCGGTTACCCGTACTGGGGCTGGGGTGTAGGTTGGGGCTTCTATCCGGGATGGGGTTGGTACGGAGACAGCGGCGGGTACGAATCAAACGCCTACGTCGACCAGTATCCGCCGGACGCGTACGCGCCGACGTATCCCTCGGTTGTATATCTTGCACCCGATGGTTCCGTAAGTGCACAGTCGCCTCCGCCGGTTGACCAGCAACAAAGCGCGCGCACGTCGGCACCGCCCAAGATGACCGAGGTTCCTGATGGCACAGTGCTCGTCTATCGCGACGGCCACTCCGAAACGGTCGAGAACTACGCCATCGTCGGCAAGACGGTGTGGGTGTTTACCGAAAGCCGCGCCAGGAAGATCCCGCTCTCCGCGCTCGATATTCCTGCGACCGAGCGCGACAATCAAAATCGCGGCAGCGACTTTGTCGTTCCCAGTTCTTCGCAGTAGCTCCCGAATATCCCGCGGGCAGGAGCCCACAATTCCGGATCGGCACGGCACTCCCCAGGAAATGAATAGCTCCGAATGCGTCACCACAAATAGAAAGCGGCAGCCGAAGCTGCCGCCTTTTCATAAACAGATCTTCGTTTAGCGATTGCCGCCAGCGCCCGTTGCCGCCGGTACCGCCGATGGAGCACCCACCGGAGCGACGCTTTGTGCCGGGGTAGACGCCGGAGACGGGGTTCCAACCGGGGCTGCCGGCATGACTTCCGGTGCAGGGGCGGCAATCTCAGCCGGAGTACTCGCTGCCGTTATCGGGGCTGGCGAAGCAGTGGTCGCGGCGTCCGCTTGCACGGCCGGTTCGGCGACAGGGATTGCAGCTGCAGTCGGTGCTACATGTGGACGCGGCGTCGGAGCATACTTTTCCACCGTGTTCAGGAGCACCTCTGCATCCTTAGGCGGAGGTACTTCGCCCCTCAACAATGAGTAGTAGGTCCAGTCCTTGCCGTAAAACGCTTGCGTGTCTGCGTCGTCTTGCTTAATAACGCCGCCACTTAGCGAGACGCCCAGGAACAGGCCGCGCGCACGCGAATAGGTGAGCACCTGGGCCCGCATGGTCAGGTCGGTTGAGGCTTGAGCGTCGCGGCCTACTGGTCCGGCCGCTGCTGAGGCGTCGGCGCCAAGCTTGAACTTGCTGTGCAGCAGCTGCTTCATCCCGTCATCGGTGCGGATAATCAGCACCAGGTCGGATGCCTGCCCACCAGCCTGAAAACCGAAGCTGCCGCCTGTCAACTTGAAGAAGGTCGGAGAACTCCAGCCCTTTTCGGTGCGACAGGTCGCGACCCCTTTGCCGTAATTCGCGCCAAAGATGAAGCTCGCCTTCATCGAGGATGGGATGATGGCGATGCATTTCGCTCCCGACATAATGCTGTCGGGAATGGCCCGGTCGGGGGCGGACATGATTTGGCTGAGTACGGTGCTGGAGGTCTGAAGCCGGTCCAGGTCGGCGTCCCGACGCTCGGATGCGAACATTCCGGTGGTGAGCGACAGCAATGCTGCCGCAGCAATAGCGATCTTTTTCATGGCACGACTCCAAGTGAAAGGACGTGGCGCACGCCGGCGTTCGCCAGCCAAGTTCATCTTAGAGCGTTTGATGAGGCAGGAAGCGTGAAGAAAACGATTGGCTGGTTACTCTCTAGTGTCCCTTCGAATGGGAAAAAGGAAGCAAGGGAGGAACCAGCCAATGGTTGAAACCCGGTTCGTCACCGCAAATCAAAAGGGCTAGAAGAGGAGACCCTCGTAACCTCTTCCAGCCCTGTCTCCCAGGTTCTGTGGTAGGTGAATGCAGTATGGAATGGGGAGGTAATTCGCGCAAGATAACGAAAGTACAATCGCCAGCTATTGTACTTTCGTAATAGGGCCCATCAAAATAGTAACCACTAGCCCCTCCTAAGTCCTGTCATAAGAACGCGGTGCCGGCGACTTGGTCGCGATTTCGCATGAGTGCACTTGGAAATTCAACGGACATGGTCGTCGTGGGACATGCCTCTATTGCGGCGAAGACAGGAGGGAGTGCGTCACGGCATGGACGGATAAGGCGATCCGGTTGGTTACGCCAACCTTGCGCAGCAGCTGGGCTACGTGCGCTTTCACTGTGCGCTCGATGATTCCCAGTTCGGAGGCGATTTCCCGGTTAGAGCAGCCGGCGACCAGCAAACGCAATACCTCCCGCTCGCGATCGCTTATTCTGGTTTCGCTGCGCGGCTCAATCCGACGCGCCGAGACAGTTGCGCGTTCAATGAACCTGGCCAATACGCGTCGCGGGATCCACACCGATCCGGCATGCACCTCGCGAATCGCTTTCTTGAACTCATCGGCGGATGCCTCTTCTGAGACGTATCCCTTTGCTCCAGCCGCCACGGCGCGAAGAATATCGTCATCCCGATTTCCGGGCCCGGTAACAATAATGCAGATCTCCGGTCTGGCGGCTTTCAGCGCCGACATGCCGGCGTAGAATGCCGGACCGCGATTGGCGGTCATTAGCACCAACTCCCCTTCGTGTGCCTGCAGAACCGCCGCGACTGTCCCGGTACGAAGTTGTATGTCGGATTGAGACGAGAAGATCGTGCGCAAGCCAAGGAAGCGAACCGGGTCGCTCTCAAGGACGGAGACGCGGATGAGGGTTCGCGGTGATGATTTCATTGGGGCCAGAACGCGTGTACGCAATCACCGTATAACACCGTTCCTTGCAGATTCATGTAGCACTGTGGTGGTGTCGGTCAATTACGCATCAAGTGAAACTCCACAGCTCTTGTGCTGCCGACAAACGTTCGTCGATGACCCGGCGAATACGGGAAACATTGCATGTCGATGGCGTTCTTTGCGGCGGCGATGTTCACGAGAACGGGGCGGACATCCGCCCCAAACCTATGCTGCCGGCTTCTTTCGCGACGCCTTCTTGCCTTTGGCAACGACCTTCACCTCGGACGCGCGCTGTGCTGCTTCCACACGTTGCGGAGGTTTCTTCGGCAGTGACGCCAGGCTCTCCTTCAATGCAGCCATCAGGTCAACCACCGGCGCCATCTTCTTCGGCTTCTCGACGGGCGTGACCTCCTCGCCTTCCAGGCGGGCTTTGATGAGCGCTTTGACATTATCTTCGAACGTGTCGTGATACTTTTCCGGCTCAAAGTCGCCGGCGAGCGCTTCTATCAGCTGATGCGCAACCTTCACCTCGGCGTCTTTCAGTTCGACATCCGGCCGGCCAAAGTTGTCCAGGTCCTTCACTTCGTTCTTGTAGTACATGGTGTGGAGCATCATGCCGCCCTTATACGGGCGCAGGAATACCGTGTATTCGCGGTTATGCATGGTGAGCTTGGCGATGGCGACGTAATTGGTCTCTTCCAGCGCCTTGGACAGCAATGCGTAGGGACGCTTGCCGGCATCCTCGGGCACCAGGAAGTAGGACGACTCGAAGTAGATGGGATCGACGTCGTCAGCTTTGACGAACTCCAATATCTCCATCGCCTTGGCCGTCTTGGGCTCGATTTTCTTAATCTCTTCGGGCTCGATGATGACGTACTCGCCCTTGCGATACTCGTAGCCCTTCACGATCTCACTGCGCTCGACCACCCGCTCGTCGTGCGGGCACCAGAGTTGCTGCTTGATACGGGTGTTGTCGTCGCGGTGGAGCATGTGGAACGACACGTGACTGCCACGCGCGCCCGAAAACAGGCGAACCGGCATGGAGATCAAGCCAAACGTCAAATATCCAGACCAAACGGAAGATGCCATAAGTTTGTCCTTTAGCGGAAAGCGTGCTCGACAGCATTCGTAAAGTACGAATTCCCAGCCTGTGGAAAACTGGGCACAATATCATCCGGCGCTTCACTAACGTTCGTCAAGCCTTATTATTCAAGCACCTGCAAAGGTAAGGCGAGTCACACTGGGCATCTATGGGATGCTGTAAATGCCCCAGTTCGCTGCATCGATAACCTCGATGGTCGCCGTGACCGTAACCAGCTACGGATGCGATACTGGGTTCGCGTGACGAATCTGATCCATGCAAGGGCCTTGCCAGCCGGGGTGCTGGCCGTCGGCTTCGCGATTGTTGCCCGGATCATGGGGTCGGTCACGGACGGCGGTGCCCTCACAGGCGCGCTGATTGCCTTTATCCTGATGTTGGCCGGAGGTTTTGCCGGCTTCGTTCCACTCTTGACCCTGTTCCTCCTGACGGTAATTTCCACCCGCTGGGGATATCGCCGCAAGCAGAGCCTTGGTGTTGCCGAGCGAAAGCGGGGCCGGAAGGCTTCCCAAGTGATTGCCAATTTGGGGGCAGCGGCCATATGCGCTTTGCCGGCGATCTGGTTTCCTGACGCAAGCGACCTATTTCTGGTTGCGTCCGCAGCGGCTCTGGCGGAGGCCGCCGCCGATACCGTCTCCAGCGAAATGGGGCAGGCCACGGCGCGTAGAGCTTATATGATCACGGACTTCCGTGACGCGCAGATTGGAACCAACGGCGCGGTCAGCGTCGAAGGCACCATTAGTGGATGCGTGGCAGCGTGCATTCTCTCCTGGGTGAGTGCCAGGGCCGGTTTGGTGGATTGGCGCTGGACTCCGGTGATTGCACTGACGGCCATCGTGGGCATGTTTCTCGACAGCCTGATCGGCGCGACCTGGGAGAACTCCGGTAAACTGCCGAATGATGCTGTGAACTTTATCAGCACAGTATTTGCGGCAGATGCTGCACTTGTTGTGACGATGATTATGCAACGTGTGGGAAGCTGATTGTCTGCGCAGCCGCTGCCAGTCGACTGGCCTGAAACGCAGCGCACTAACCGATGAAGGGACGTAGTTCGTTCAGTTCTTCCTTCATTTTGGATTGCGAGAGGACCTGAGCCCGCTAACCATCCGCCTCGACAGCCTCCTATGGCCGATCAAACCCCATTCCGCGCCGTCATCGATTTGACCCACTCTCTCAACGATCGTTCTCCTAATTGGGAAGGCACGCTGGAGTCGCCCTTCCAGGCCGCGGAACTCGGCAACATCGTGCGGGACGGATATTACTCTCGCGTCTTCTCCACGCAGGAGCACTATGGCACACACTTGGACGCGCCCGCGCATTTCGCGGCTGGTGCATGGACGGTGGACCAGATTCCCGCCGATCGTCTCGTGCGACCTCTCGCGGTGCTTGACGTTCACGAGCGCGCCGGGACCAATGCAGACTACGAAGTCGGCGTGGAAGACATTGCGGCCTGGGAAAACGCTCACGGAACCATTCCTAAAGGCGCTGTCGTGATGGCATATACCGGTTGGGAAAAGCGCTGGGAAACGCAGGAGAGTTTCCGCAATCAGCAGAGCGACGGTCTTACCCACTATCCTGGATTCTCGCTGGAAGCGGCCAGGTTCCTGGTGATTTCGCGTGGCGTGGTGGGACTAGGGATCGACACGATGAGCGTAGACATCGGTGCGACTACTACCTACCCGGTTCATCTCTTCACATCGCAGCACAGCATTTACCACCTGGAGAACGTTGCCAATCTGGCGGAAGTCCCCAGCGCCGGGGCGATTGTCGTCGTAGCTCCAATCAAGCTGGAAAACGGTTCGGGCGGACAAGTGAGATTGCTGGCGCTGGTGGGATGAAGGCTGCTTCCTGCGAGTCGCTCTTCGCTTCAGAGAAAAGGCCGTCAAGCCTAACGTCGTGCGTTTCTAAGCCAATCAAAGTCTGCTAAGAATTAGAATCTGAAGCCGATAGTCGAGCTAAGAGCTAAGAGCTTCTTACCTCACATGGGCTTTATACAGCAGATAGCTCGTGCTCTCGCGTAGCGCGGCCAGATATCGTCCAATTACTGTTTTCGGAATCGAATCCGGTCGCGGCGAAATATAAGCCTGAATGCCCTGCGCTTCCATCATCTGCTTGGCGCGAAACATGTGATAGGCATCGCTGACCAGGATGCAGCTTTGCATTCCGTTGGCCCGGAGGATGACGGCGACACGCTGCGTCGACTGATCGGTGTCTCCACCCTGGGTTTCGGCGATCAGATCGCCATCCGGTATACCGCGTGACTCCAGATAGTCGCGGCCGACCTGGCCTTCACTGAATTGAGGATCGCCTCCGGCGCCGCCAGTCGTAATAACGACGGGTGCAAGTCCGCGGCTGAAAAGGGTGTAAGCGTGATCGAGTCGCGCGCGATAGACAGGCGATGGGTGTCCCACATACTCCGCCGCACCAAACACAACGATGGCGTCCGCCGGATGTTCTTCATCCATGACAGCTTCGCGCATGATCTTGGTGCAGATAACCAGCAGAAATGCGATCGCGATGGCCGCGACGAGGGCCACACTCCAGCGAATAAGGTGAAGTTTTGATTTCTGCGCAGCCGTGTCGATTTACTCCCGGCCTAGAAGCTCGATGATCTGTTCCTCAGGAATCGCGCCGTGGCGGAGCAGGCGCCAGCCATCGTCGCTCGTCAAATCGACGATGGTGGAGGGCATCACGCCGGGGACCTGGCCGCCGTCCACGATGATCGAGAGGCAGTCGCCTAACTGATCCCGCACTTGCATTGCCGTCGTGCATTCGACTTCGCCGTGCAGGTTCGCCGACGTCGCGGTGATGGGATGCCCGGCGGAGCGAATGATCGCCATAGGAATCTCAGCCGCTGGAACGCGCAGAGCGACGTTGCCGGTATTGGCTGTCACCTTAAGGGGCAGCTTTGGATCGGCCCTCACGATGATCGTAAGTGGCCCTGGCCAGAAGCGCCGCGCCAGAAGATAGAAGATTTCCGGTACCAGCCCGGCCATATCAGCTGCCTGGTCGACCGACTCAATCAGTAGCGAAAGAGGCTTGTGGCGCGAACGGGTCTTGATTTCGTAAACCCGGTCAACGGCATGCAGGTTGAAAGGGTCGACTGCCAATCCGTAAAACGTGTCAGTCGGAATCCCCAGCACTTCACCGGCGCGGATCTTTTCCGCAGCGTACGTGACCAGCGAGGCCTCCGGAGCCTGATTACTGATTTTTACGATTTCGGGATGCAACCGTGCCTCTTCTTGTTCGCAAGGGTCTGGGAGCGAAACGTAACATAACGCTCCGCCGGACGGCAACCATGCAGATTATCACGTCACGGCGCCAATGGCGGTGACGGGGTGCGCGGCGGTGTAGGATAGACCCGGTTTCCTCTCATTATGAATGGACCTTCGGATGTCGAAGCTCGTCTGCGGCGTGTGGACAGCCGTCAGAATACTCGCGTGAAAGAACTGCGGAGGGCATTTGCGGAGGCCACGCCGAACCAGCAGGGCGAGGTGGCCATCGAAGGCATGCATCTTGTGGAAGAGGCGATACGGAGCGGCTTACGCCTGGCAACCGTGTTCGTCAGCGACTCCGGGCGCGAGCGAGCCCACAAACTATTGCCGCAGCTATCTTCCCATACCGAAGCTCTGCTGCTGCCTGATGCGGTTTTCACGAGCGCTGTCCCCACCGAGACGCCGCAGGGCGTTGCGGCGCTGGTACGCGTGAAGGCGACGTCGCTGGAGAACATTCTCGAGGCATCCCCAGCGCTGTTGGTCATCACTGCCGGTCTGCAGGATCCCGGCAACCTGGGCACCATTGCTCGCTCGGCGGAAGCATTCGGCGTGACCGGTCTGCTGCTGGGCGAGCGTACCGTTAGCGCCTGGAACTGGAAAGCTGTGAGAGCTTCGGCTGGATCGCTCTTTCGCCTGCCGATGGCGAAAGTTGAATTGGCGACCACGACATCCCAAATTAAGTCACGTGGCATCCGCATCCTCGCCACGTCATCACATAAAGGGAAGGCAATTTGCGAGGTCGACCTGCGTGGCTCTGTGGCCTTCGTGATAGGCAGCGAAGGCGCAGGCGTCCCTAAAGAAGTGCTGGCTCAGGCGGACGATCTTGTCGCGATACCACAGTCGCCGCAGGTGGAATCGTTGAATGCAGGGATCGCGGCATCGATCCTGTTGTATGAAGCATCACGTCAAAGAAACGCCTCAGACAAGCGCAACGGTGCAACAAGCAATTGACCCTCTTCGATAACAATCCGGCACGCGACGAAGCCATCGACAAGTCCAGGCCGCTCGCGGATCGCATGCGTCCGCGCACGCTCGACGAGTTTGTCGGGCAGGAGCATATTCTCGGGCCGGGAAAATCGCTGCGCGTGCAGATTGAGCGCGACGACACCGGCTCGCTCATCTTCTGGGGACCACCCGGCGTCGGCAAGACTACTCTGGCAAAGATTATCGCCCGCATGACCCATGCCGACTTCATCGAGTTTTCCGCGGTGCTCGCCGGCATCAAGGAGATCAAGCAGGTCATGGCCGACGCGGAACGCGCGCGGCAATATGGCACACGAACGATTGTCTTCGTCGACGAGGTTCATCGCTTCAACAAGGCGCAGCAGGATGCGTTTCTCCCATATGTCGAGAAAGGGAGCATTCGCCTGATCGGCGCCACCACCGAGAACCCGTCATTCGAGGTGATCTCCGCGCTGCTGTCCCGCTCGCGGGTTTACGTCCTGCAGTCGCTCAGCGAGGAGCAGATTGTCGGCCTGCTACAGCGGGCTTTAGCTGATGAGGAACGAGGTCTCGGCGACCTCCACCTGACGGCGGAAGAATCCGCCCTGCGCAAGATTGCGGCCTATTCCAGCGGTGACGCGCGCAGCGCTTACAATGCGCTGGAAGTGGCTGCGACCCTGGCCCAGGAAGCGCAGTCCGGCGTCACGGACGCGATTGTTACTGACGCACTACAGAAGCGCGTGTTGCGTTACGACAAGGGCGGCGAGGAGCATTACAACCTCATCTCCGCGCTGCACAAGAGTGTTCGCAACAGCGATCCCGATGCTGCGTTGTATTGGCTGGGGCGCATGCTGGAAGCGGGCGAAGATCGCCTGTATGTAGCGCGACGCGTGGTGCGCATGGCCGTCGAGGACATTGGGTTGGCCGATCCCAACGCACTCGGTATAACGCTCGCGGCCCGCGATGCGTTCGATTTTCTGGGTATGCCGGAAGGCGACTTGGCGCTGGCGCAAGCCGTCGTGTATCTGTGCGCCGCGCCCAAGTCCAACGCGCGTTTACACGGCGTACGGAGCGGTGAAAGACGATGTCGAGCGGACCGCGCAGGATCCGGTGCCGCTGCATCTGCGCAACGCGCCGACTGGACTTATGAAGGGCCTAGGGTATGGCCAGGGCTACCAGTATGCGCACAACCTGGAGTCGAAGGTCGCGGACATGCAGTGCCTACCCGACAACTTGAAAGATCGCGTGTACTACCATCCGACAGAAGAGGGAATCGAGAAGCGCATCAAAGCGCGGCTGGAAGAGATTCGAAATCGTAAGCTGCGAAACAGCGAATAGGCGTCATCCCACCACGTTCTTCTTCAGAAAAGCCAGCGATCGTTCCCGCGCCAGCTTCGCCGCTGCCGGATTGTAGGAGGCGCGATCGTCGCAGTTGAACCCGTGGTCGGCGTCATACCAGAACACTTGCACATCGGGATGCGCAGCTTGTAATTGGTCAATGCCATTTTTCGGGATATGCTTGTCCAGTGAACCGAAGTGCAACATCACCGGACAGGCCGGGTTCTCCTGCGCAAAGCGCGTGATGTTCCCGCCGTAATAACCAACGGCAGCTTGGGGATCCAGTCGCGTCGCCGCCAGCCACGCCATGGTGCCGCCAAAGCAGTAGCCGATCACGCCGCACTTAGCGACGCCCTGTCCGCGCAGATACTCGAAGGCCGCAGCCATATCCTTCACCGCGTCGTCCGGATTAACCTGCTTCGCCAGCGCTATGCCCTTCTGCAAGTCGTCGCCCGCATATCCCAGTTCCACACCCCGCTCGACGCGATCGAACATGGCGGGTGCGATAGCGAGAAATCCGTCGTGGGCATAGCCGTCCGCTACAGAGCGAATGTGTCCATTCACTCCGAAGGCTTCCTGCACTACCACCAATCCACCGATTGCGGCCCCCACTGGTCGCGATACGTAACCATCGAGTTCATGGCCATCGCCAGCCGTCAGCTTTACCGTCTCACTCATAAGCTCGACCTTCGCTTGCGGTGTTCTTTCAGGATGCAGAGGTCCTCCACGACGAAAATGCCGGCTTGGCGGGCTTTCTTGGTCGCTTCCTCGTGGATCACACCTTCCTGTAACCAGATGGCAGGCGCCTTGATCTGGATTGCCTGCTCAATGACCCCGGGAACTGCATCGGAGCGGCGGAAGACGTCGACGATGTCGACTTTCTCCGGCACATCGAGCAGCGAGGGATATGCCTTTTCGCCCATCCACTCCGTGATATTCGGATTCACCGGAATAATTCGATAGCCCTGCGATCGCATGTACTGTGTCACGCCGTAACTTGGGCGCATTGGTGAATTGGTAAGTCCAACGACAGCGATGGTTTTGGCGGTCTTCAGCAGTTCGGTGATGCGTTCGGGGTCGTTACTGGACATGCGTTCCTTTAGCGATTGTCAGCCGTCGAAGTTTCATTCCACTGCACGAGACAGCTGATGCCTCGGCGACGCTCGGGCCGACAATACTGGAGTCGGTGACGGCTGGATGCTGATGCCGATGCCTGCATCCTGGAGCCCACAGCTAATCCAGCGCCTGGTCCAGGTCAGCGATCACATCTTCGATGTCTTCGATGCCGACGGAGATGCGCACCATTCCATCGGTGAGGCCAATGGCCTTGCGGCCCTTTTCGCCGATGGCCGCATGGGTCATGCTCGCCGGGTGCGAAATCAGCGTCTCGACCCCTCCCAGCGATTCACCCATCGTGCACAGGCGCACACGCTTCAGTAGCCGCTTGGCATTCGACAGCGAGCCAGTTTCGAATGTGATCATCGAGCCGAAGCCCGACATCTGCCGGCACGCCAGTTCGTATTGTGGATGGTCCTTCAATCCCGGATAGAAGACCTTCTTCACCTTGCGATGGCCGCTGAGGTAGTCGGCCATGACGCGGCCGTTGTCGTCGTGCTGCTTCATGCGCACGGCCAGCGTCTTGGTGCCACGCAATACCAGCCAGCACTCGAAGGGCGACATGATCGCGCCGGCGGCCTTCTGTATGAACGCCAGCTTTTCGGCTTGATCGGGTGTGGTGCAGACCAGAACACCGCCCAGGCCGTCGCTGTGTCCGTTGAGAAACTTTGTCGTCGAGTGCATCACCATGTCTGCGCCCAGCCGGATAGGCTGCTGAAAGTACGGCGACATGAAGGTGTTATCGACGATGACCTCGCAGCCGCGCTTGTGTGCGATCTCGCTAACAGCCGCAATGTCGGTCAGACCCATCAGCGGATTGGTCGGCGTCTCGATGTAAACGTAGCGCGTGTTCTTGCGGATGGCAGCCTGCACATTGCGAGGGTCGGCCGTGTCCACGTAGGTGAACTCGAGCCCGAAGTTGGTCATCAGCTGATTGAAGAGCCGCGGCACGCCTCCGTAGAGATTGTTGGAGGCGACAATATGATCGCCGGCCTTCATCAGGTGGCAGATCGCGCCGACCGCAGCCATTCCGCTGGCGAATACCGGCGCCGCGATGCCGCCTTCGAGGGAAGCAAGGTTCTCCTCCAGCCGCGTGCGCGTAGGATTGCCGGCGCGCGAGTAATCGTAGCCTTTGGTCTTGCCCAGCTCTTCCTGCGCGTACGTAGAGGTGGCGAAGATTGGAGGAGCAACGGCTCCGGTGGAAGGATCGGCTTCATTGCCGGCATGGATGGAACGAGTAGAAAAACCGAGACCGTTCTTTTTTAGGCATATGAAAATCGATTCACCACAGAGACACAGAGACACAGAGTAGAAGACGTTTTCATCACGGAAACTAGATCGAGGCCAAGCCATTGTGACTGCAAATCGCATTTCGTGCGTAAGGACCTGTTACTCTGTGCTCTCTGTGCTCAGTGGTAGTAAAGCTATTTCTTCTCGTTGAACTGGAAGATTCCCTTCGACAAATATCGCTCAGCGGAGTCGGGAATGATCGTCGCCACTCGCTTGCCGGGGCCCAGGCGTTTTGCGATGCCGATCGCCGCGAATACATTCGCGCCTGCGCTCGATCCCGCCAGCACGCCCTCGATCGCAGCCAGCTTCTTCACCATGTCGAATGCATCGACGTCGGTTACGGCGATGATCTCGTCCGCCAGGGTGCCGTCGAATGTCTTAGGGATAAAGCTGGCGCCAATACCCTCGACTTCGTGGTCGCCTTTTTCGCCGCCACCCAGGACTGAACCTTCCGTCTCAACCGCGATTGCGAGAGCCTTCGGATTGCGTTCCTTCACATAGCGCGCGACGCCGGTAAACGTACCGCCGGTTCCACATCCAATGACGACCGCATCCACCTGTCCGCCGAGTTGGTCGTACAACTCGCGTCCGGTGGTCTCGTAGTGGAAGTCGGGATTGTCGAGATTGGAGAACTGCCCGGCGATGAACGAATTCGGCGTGCGGGCGGCGCGTTCCGTCACATAATCGATGGCGGCTTGCATGCCGCCGGCCTTCGGCGTGCGGATCACCTCTGCGCCGAGCGCTTCCATGAGCGTGACTTTCTCCTGCGAAAACCCTTCCGGCACGGCCAGCACCGTCTTATAGCCGCGGCCGCTGCCAATCAAGGCCAGGCCTACACCGGTATTGCCGGCGGTGGCTTCAAAGATGGTCGCTCCAGGTTTCAATCTGCCGGCACTTTCGGCTTTCGTGATCATGCCAAGCGCGGCGCGGTCTTTAATGCTGCCGCCCGGATTCAAGTATTCGAGCTTGGCATAAACATCGGCAATGCCGGACGGGACCAGCTTGCGCAGGTGAAGGACAGGAGTTTCGCCGACCAGTTCAGTAATTTCTTCGGCGACGCGGAGGGAGGCTATTTCTGCTGTTTTCATGAGGACTCAGGGGATAACCCACAAGGTTACGTGAAGGCGAATACGGCGGTCAATCGCGGTGATGCGGTTCATCACGCGACAGACGTGCGCGAACTGGTGGCACAACCTATGGTGCATGTTTCAGCGTCTGATGCTTCAGGAGGCTAGAGTCCTATGGCAGCCACAAAGAAATCGAGCTTCGCGTCGATCGGCCGAGTACGAGCAGTCGTAAGTCTTCACCGCGTAAGGCTTCCGCCAAGAAGAAATCGTCTTCCAGCAGCTCAAGCAGCAGCGGGCGCAAGTACAGCTCCAAGGCGCAGAACAAGGTCGGCAAAGTCATGCGCGAGTATAAGCAGGGCAAGTTGAAGTCCGGGGGCAAGCGCAAAGTGAAGAGCCGCAAGCAAGCCATTGCGATCGGCATCAGCGAGGCACGGAAATCCGGAGCGAAGGTCCCACGCAAGAAGGCGGCTTAGGTCCGGGCGCGAATCCTCCCGGGCTGAGGTCTATAGGAACTAAGATGAGCCCGCGAAGCTTGTAGCAACACAAGTCCTTCGATTCCGGATCGCAAAGCCGGGGTTCGTTCTCTCTCAGGATGACGCCGCTCATCACGACAAAAAGCGGGCGCCAGAAGACGCCCGCTTTAGGAATTGCTTCTCGCTGCCGTTACGCCTTCGCCTTTCCCGGCTTGTTGATCAACTGACGAAGCACGTACTGCAGAATTCCGCCGTGCTGGTAATACAGCACTTCCTGCGGGCGTGTCGATGCGCAGGATCGCATCGAATTCCGTGACCGCGCCGTCGGCCTTCTTTGCTCGCACCTTCACGGTCTTGCCCGGCTGCGAATTTTGCCAGCACATCCGTCAGGCCGACCACGTCGAACGTTTCTTCGCCGGTCAGGCCGTGGCTTTCAGCGCTTTCTTCCTCCAGGAACTGCAGCGGCAGAATGCCCATGCCCACCAGGTTCGAGCGGTGAATGCGCTCGAAGCTTTCGGCCAGGACGGCGCGAACACCAAGCAGCCGCGGACCTTTGGCCGCCCAGTCACGCGACGATCCCGAACCGTATTCCTTGCCGGCGAGCACGATCAGTGGAGTACCTGCGGCGCGGTATTTTTCCGATGCGTCGAAGATCGTCATCTCTTCGCCGCCGGCATGATGGCGTGTGAACGCGCCTTCTTTATGCGGGGTCAGCTTGTTGCGCAGACGCACATTCGCGAAGGTGCCGCGCATCATGACCTCATGATTGCCGCGGCGTGAGCCGTATGAGTTGAAATCCGCCGGCTTCACGCCGTGAGCCACCAGGTACTGGCCGGCAGGACTGTTCGCCTTGATGGAGCCGGCAGGGGAAATGTGGTCGGTGGTCACGCTGTTGCCAAGGATAGCAGAGCACGCGCGCGCCAGTGATGTTCTTAACTGGTTCGGGTTGCGCGCGGCATGTTGTCGAAGTACGGTGGATTCTTTACGTAGGTCGATTCGCGCGTCCCAGGTGAATGTTTCGCCCTCAGGAACGTGGAGACCGCGCCAGCGTTCGTCGCCTTTGAAGACGTCGCTGTAAGCGCTTTGGAACAGGTCGCCGGTGATGTATTTCCGCACAACCGCATTTACCTCTTCCGCAGGTCGGCCAAATATCCTTCAAGTAAATCGGCGTGCGCTTGCCGTTCTGTCCGTACCCAAGCGGCTCTTTGAGCATGTCCAGATCGATCCGCCCGGCCAGCGCGTAGGCAACGACCAGCGGCGGCGACATCAAGTAGTTAGCGCGCACCTCGGAGTTGATGCGTCCCTCGAAGTTCCGATTACCGCTGAGGACCGAAGCGACGACCAGATCTTTCTCGATGACGACGTCTGAAACTTCCTGTGGCAACGGGCCGGAGTTACCGATGCAAGTAGTACAGCCATAGCCCACCACGTTGAACTTCAGCTTCTCGAGATACGGCATAAGCCCGGAGCGCGTGAGATATTCGGTGACCACGAGCGATCCAGGTGCAAGCGATGTCTTTACCCACGCGGGGACCGTGAGACCTTTCTCAACGGCCTTCTTCGCCAGCAATCCCGCCGCAACCAGTACGGAGGGATTCGACGTATTCGTGCAGCTGGTGATCGCTGCAATCACCACGCTTCCGTGATTCAGCGCCTTGTCGAGCTTCACGTGCTCCTGCACGGGATCCTGCTGCGAGTCCTGCGCCAGCAGGATGGCCGCCCTCGCCCTCCCAACGCGCTTCCTGCTTGGGAGGAACGTGCTGACCCGGCTTCAACAGGCTGGGCAACGCGTCTTCAAAAGACTTGGCAGCGTGAGAGAGTGTCACGCGATCCTGAGGACGCTTCGGTCCGGCAATACTCGGCTCGACCGTCGAAAGATCGAGTTCGAGCACATCGGTGTATTCCGCTTCCGGCGTGCCGGCAGTGTGGAAGAGCCCTTGCTCTTTGTAATAAGCCTCCACCAGGCTGACCAATTCCTCGCTGCGGCCGCTGAGGCGCAGATAGCGCAAGGTTTCGTCGTCGACAGGGAAAATGCCGCAGGTAGCGCCGTACTCGGGCGCCATATTGCTGATGGTGGCCCGATCGGCCAATGGCAGACCGTGGCAGCCCGGGCCCGAAGAACTCGACGAACTTTCCGACGACACCCTTCTTGCGCAGCATCTCGGTGACGGTCAGCACCAGATCGGTCGCGGTGGAACCTTCGCGCAATTCGTTTTTCACGCGGAAGCCCACGACCTGCGGTATCAGCATCGAGACTGGCTGACCCAGCATGGCGGCCTCGGCTTCAATTCCGCCGACGCCCCAGCCGAGAACGCCCAGGCCGTTGATCATCGTGGTGTGCGAGTCCGTGCCGACCAGCGTGTCCGGATAGGCGAGCGGCTTGCCCGTCTCGCCGTTGGCTCCCACGAACACCACGCGCGCCAGGTATTCCAGATTGATCTGATGAACAATGCCGGTGTCCGGCGGAACGATGGCGAAGTTCTTGAACGCGGTTTGTCCCCAACGCAGGAAGGCGTAGCGCTCTTTGTTGCGGTGAGAATTCCAGCTCGGCATTGATTCCCATCGCCTGCGGCGTGCCGAACTCGTCGACCTGTACGGAGTGGTCGATGACGAGCTCCGCGGGCTGAAGCGGGTTGATCAGCTTGGGATCGCCGCCCAGTGCCTTCATGGCGTCGCGCATGGCTGCCAGGTCAACCACTGCCGGAACTCCGGTGAAGTCCTGCAGGAGCACGCGGCTGGGCATGAAGGCGATTTCCTGCGAGGGAACCGAATGCTTTGTCCAAGCGGCGATGGCACGTATGTCATCGGCCTTCACGGTTTTGCCGTCTTCGTAGCGAAGTAAGTTTTCCACCAGGATGCGGAGGGAGAACGGCAGATGCTTGACGGCGCAACCCTGCTTCTCCAGCGCATCGAGGCGATAGATTTCGAACTCGCGCTTGCCGGCGCGAAGTATGGAACGACTGCCAAAACTGTTCATGGAAAAGTCCCTTCTACAGTATGAAGATTCAGGAGAGGGCGCGGATTCCTGCAAACGCGGAACCTTCTATCTTAACGGAGCAAGACGGATTCGGAACAGCCGGAAAGAAAAACGGCCTATATCACTGACTTTCATAAGCCATTTCTCGTTGGCAGTTCTGCGCGCAAAACATTGTTCCGAGCCGCGAGTTATTGCTGATTTTTTCTGAAGGTCGGAGCACAGATTGTGCAGTTTCGCGTCATTGGTCAGCCCGTCGGCCACAACGCACTCGTCCAACGCGGCCTTCGGGTCGGAGTCCTTTAGCAGATTCGTCAGCATAAGATGCGGGGTAGGCCAGTCAGGAGACAGCTTGGCAGCCTGGCGCAGTTCAGCAATGGCCGAGGTATTGTCCTTTTTTTTCAGATAAACAATTGCCAGATTGTAGTGGGCGCTGGCATTTTTCGGGTCAAGTCGAATGGCTTCTTTGTATTCGGTAATCGCCTCGTCGGGCTTGCCTGCATCGTCGAGCGCACTAGCCAGATTCATGTGGATGCCGGCGTTATTCGGCTGCAAAACTAATGCCGCTCGGTAGTGGGTGATGGCTCCATTGAAGTCGCGTTGGGCGTAGAGCGCACTGGCCATGTTGCCCTGAGCGCTCGCCAACTTGGGGTTCAGCCGTAAAGCTTCCTGGTATTCGAAAATGGCCCCGCGCAGGTCGCGATTGTGTTTGAGCGCCAAACCGAGAACGTCGTGGGTGTCGGCATCATTGGGCCGGAGGGCCACAGCGGTCTTCAACTCTGTTATCGCTTCGGTATATCCCTTCCGGTCGAGATAGATGCAGCCCAGATTGTAGTGAGCTTCAAAATAGTCCGGGTATTCCTTGATGGCCTGTTTGTATTCCTCGATCGCGTTGGCAGTGTCGCCGTCGTGCTGCGACAATGCGCCCTGGTGAAAGTGTCTCTCCGCCGCGGCCGGAATGACGCGAGCTGGCGACCCCGGCGAAGCCTGAGAGTTGGCAGGAGCCGCGGGACTGTCGGCTGACGGCCCGGGCTGCTGTGCTCTTGACGGAGTAGTTGCCGGTTTTTGTTGCGTCAAACCGGGTGCAGGCTGAGGTTGTGGAGTCTCCTGCCCCCAGACAGCACCGCCAGCGCACGACAGCACCAAGACGGCGAAGATTGTCGATTTCATCGTCACTGATCAGAAGTATATCGTCTGAGGAGCGAGCCCGTAGAGAGCGCAAGGCCACCGCTATTGCTTTTCCGTTTGGGGTTGTTTAGGCGGGGGCTCGTGGATCCTTGCAACTTCACCTTTCATCTGTTGAAACTCGCCCGTTTGATAGCCATAAGTCCGATGCGGCAGACGCTGCGCTTCATCCGCAATGGCTTTGGATCGATTTGCCGGGTTGGGGTGATCGGAGAGGAACTGAATGGTGGAAAAGCCGCCCTTCGCGTTGAGCTTGGCGAAGAATTTGGCCATCTGAATCGGATCGTAGCCTTCCTCGGCCATGATGTGCGAACCCATCAGGTCAGCCTGGCTTTCATCGGTACGAGAGAACTTAAGCAGAACGCTGTTGGCGCCCAATCCAATTCCGAGTTGCGTCAACTCTCCCATTAGCGAGTCACTGTTGGTAAGCTCTCCGGCCAAGGCCAGAGGAATTTCGCAGCAGATTCGCCTTGCTGACCTGGTTGGTTCCGTGCCGCAGGACCACGTGCGACATCTCGTGACCCATTACGGCAGCCAGTTGTGCTTCGTTGTCCACGGCTTTCAGCAGGCCGGTGTTGATGAACATCGGCCCTCCCGGCAACGCGAAAGCATTAATGGCAGGATTGGCGATGATCTCAAAGGTGAATGGGAACCCGCTGGCTTTGGCCTCGCTCGATTGCGATCAATCGTCTGCCCACGGCGTTTACATAGTTGGTCAGTATCGGGTCGTTGACGATGGTCACATGCTTTCGGATCTGGGCAGCCGTCTCGCGGCCCAGCTGGATATCCTGCTGCCTGGTGAAAAGGTTGAATCCTGGTTTCAGCTGCGTGGGCCCTTGCGACGCCAGCGATTGCGCCATCGCCAGGCTAGGCATCAGGGCGAGCAGGAATGCGGGCACAATTTTTGAACACTTGCCGCGAGCGCGGGAGAAATTCAGCAGCAATACCCTCATGTTTTCCTTCTGAATTTTACATCCGCGCCGCGGAGTCTTGCCCGCAGCGAGCGTCGAGGTCGCTAGCTGGTGACTTGTGAGGACTGAGGCGAACTGCGGTATCATCGGGAACGTTCGCCGAGTGCCCGAGAGGCGCATCCAATCATGGATCAACGCAGCTTTCAAAGGCTGTTACGTCGCACCGTTGCTCTACCAGTTGTTTTGCTGGTCCTGCTGGCGATCGTTCTGGCCTGTCGAAATTCTGCTGCTTTCTGCGACGTTACGCTGGGTCGATCACTCGGATCAGGTCATCTCCAATGCCCGCCAGCTGCAGCGTCAGATCGTAGAGATGGATACCGGCCTTCGCGGATATTACCTTACTGGTGACAGCCTTTTCTTGATTCCTACAACGACGCGAAGTCGAAAGTCCCGGATCAATTAAACCTGCTGCGACACCTGACCTCGGACAATCCCCTCACAACAACTAGGCTCAGAAAAATTGGAGCAGCTGGATTTGGCATTGGATGGCGTGGTCGGACGAGCAGATACAACAAGCACGCATAAACCACACCGTCGGCCTAGGACCTGCTTATTGGCCAGCAGATGATGCAGGAGATTCGGGTAAAGCAGCGCACGTTTGTAAGCGACGAAGAGGCTTTACGGCGCCATCGCTCGGCCAAGGCAAGGTCTTGAATGCCACTGTGGTTGGCTCGGCCGTGGGACTTTCGTTGCTGATCGCCGTCTTGTTGTTCCGTTTTACCCGGCGCGAATTGCTGGCACTCTCCGACACCTACGAACGTCATTTGCGGGCTGAGGCAGCGCACCAGGAGGAATTGAAGGAGAGCCGCGAGTGGTTTCAGATCACGCTGAAGAGCCTGGGTGAAGCGGTTGTCGCAACCGACCCGGCTGGCAACATTTCTTTCATCAATCCCGCCGCCCAACAACTTACGGGATGGAATTACCCCGAAGCCAATGGAAGGCCGTTTCGCGAAGTCGTGAAGTTGGCCGATGAGCGAACGCGGCTGGACGTGGAAGATCTGACCAACTCGCTCCGAGGTCGCAAAAAGTAGTTAGCTACTCCAGTGGCCTGATGTTGACCAGCCGTGACGGCAAGGAGTATCCGATTGAGCTGACTGGCGCGCCCATCCTCAACCACATGGGCCAGCTCGCCGGAATCGCCGTGGTGTTTCGCGACACCACCCAGCGTCGGCAGACGGAGCAGACACTGCGCACCAGTGAACGACTTGACCATGGCCGGGCGGCTTTCCGCAACCATCGCCCACGAAATCCGCAACCCACTCGATACGGTCACCAATCTGGTCTATTTGCTGCAGCATGAGCAGAAGCCGAATTCCAGCGCGGCGCAGTATCTCGAGATGGCCAGCGAAGAACTCACTCGCATTGCGCAGATCACCAGCCAGTTGCTTACCTTCCACCGCGAATCGCGAAGCCCGGTTCCGGTAAATTTGAACGAGGTGCTGGACAGCGTCCTGGTGCTGTTCTCACCACAGATCAAGCAGAACCATATTGTAGTGAGCAAACGATACGAAACGGATCGCAGCGTGCGCGGCTTCCCTGGCGAATTGCGCCAGGTGTTTTCCAATCTGGTGGGGAACGCGATGGAGGCCATTTCCGAGCGGCGGGCAACTGGTGCTGCACACGCGCGAGGCAAGTCGCGGCCGACTGATCCGTCACGCCGCGGAATTCGCATAACGGTTCTGGACAATGGCAGCGGTATTCCGCCGGGAGTGCGCAAGAATTTGTTTGCGCCCTTCTACACCACCAAAGGGTGAGAAGGGGACCGGTCTGGGATTATGGATCAGTCGCGGCATTGTCGAGAAGCATGAAGGCACGATTCATGTTTCCAGCACCAGCCGCAATGGACGCAGCGGAACCGCATTCTCGGTGTTCCTGCCCTTCGAGCAGGAACTTGGATTGCTGGACATCAATCCCGGTCCGCCGCTGTCCTAGGCAATCTACTTTTTCTTCACACTAAACTTTCGCTCCTGATCGCCCCGGCGTTCGATCGAGATCTCCACGTCACGCTCTTTCTCGAAGCGCTGGAACTTCTCGCCCCATTCCAGCAGCACCAGATTGCCTTCTTCCGCGAACAGCTCGTCCAGACCCAGCGTGTCGAGTTCGCGCGGTGTGTCGATGCGATACAGATCGACGTGATAGAGATTGATGTCGGGGCCGCGATATTCGTGAATGAGGGTAAAGGTAGGGCTAGTGACATCTTCGTGCGAGGCGGCCTCAAGTCCCTCGGCGATGCCTTTGACCAGTGTTGTCTTGCCGGTGCCGAGATCACCTCGCAGGATCACCATGCGGGCGTGCTTCAACGTGGGCGCCAATTTGCGACCCAGCGCCATGGTCTCTTCGGCGGAATGCGTGATGTGCTCGTTGGCCGTCATCGCAAAAGACCGAACATAGCAGATGCGAAGCCTTGCTGCTGGACCGTCTCGTTCGGCTCGCCCATTGGGCTGCACGACGAAAGCGCTTCCGGCAAGCCGTCGAGCAGGTCGGTCGCGGTCAGCGAATGCTCGCCCATGCGCTCCTCGGCGACGTCGCCGGCCAGACCGTGCAGATACACTGCGGCAATGGCCGCGCGCGCGTAATCGTTCGGCATCTGCGCGACGATGCCGGCAGTCATGCCGGTCAGTATGTCGCCCGTACCGCCTGTAGCCATGCCGGGATTGCCGGTGGGATTGATCCATGCGCTGCCGTCCGGCAGAGCGACCACCGTGCGATCACCCTTCAGCACCAGCACCAGGTGGTGGTCGCGGGCGAAGTTGCGGGCAACGTTAATTCGATCCGCCTGAACGGCTTTGATCGTGAGGTCCGCCAGGCGCGCCATCTCGCCGGGATGCGGCGTCAGAATCAGCGGCCGTTTGCGGCCGTCGAGCAAATGAGTCTGATGCTCGAAAGCGTTCAGTCCGTCCGCGTCGAGCACCAGCGGAACCTTGGTCTGGTGTACCGCCTCATGCACAAACTGAACGGTCTCAGGATGCCGGCCGATGCCGGGCCCGATGGCTACGACGGTCATGGGCTTCATCAGGTTGATGAAGCGCTCGCTCTCCGCGGCGGCCACAGCGATGGAGCCGGACGGCGTTTCCTGCAGAGGCTCGGTCATCAATTCCGGTGCGAACGAGCTGACGCTGCTGAGTACGCGCAGGAGTGTAGCGACGGTGCTCAGGCCTGCTCCCGCGCGCAGTGCCGCCATTCCCGCCATTGCCGCCGCTCCCGACTTGCCCAGCGAACCTCCGGCAATCAAGACGTGTCCGTACATGCCTTTGTTGCTGTCGCGCTTGCGCGGGGCAAGCAGACCGGCAGAAATCGCGTGGCGTAGTTACTTCCAGATTCAGGCCGGAGACGATTGCTGCCGGAGGAGAGCCAATCGGGGCAACGACAATCGGTCCGTTGGTTAGTTCTCCGAAAACATGCGCCGGACGTGGCGACGTGAACGTAACGATCGCGTCGCAGTGGACCATGCCTGAACCGTTCTGCGGGGCCATGGCGTCGGAGTCCGCGCCGGAAGGGATGTCTACGGCAATCACCGGCTTGTCGCTGCGATTCATGAGAGCGATCGCCTCGGCGTACAACCCGGTGACGGGCGGCTTGAAGCCGGTTCCAAGGATCGCGTCCACCATTAAATCGCAGTTGGCCAGGCTGCGAGATGACTCCGCCTTCAGTTCCACGGAACCGGTGACTTCGATGGGCCGCAGCGGCAGCCGCTCGAACATTGCCAGAGCATCTCCGCGAAGCTCGATGCGCGGTGCCAGTAGCAGGACTTCCACCACCCGTCCGGCACGGTGCAGCTTGCGCGCAACTACAAAGCCGTCCCCGCCGTTGTTGCCTTGGCCGCAGACGACCACGATGCGATTTGCAGCTCGGGTGATTGTTGCAGAATGAATTGCGCGACGGCGCTGCCGGCATTCTCCATCAAGGTGAGCGAAGGCACGCCGAAGCGATCCGTGGTGGCGCGATCGATCTCGCGCATCTCAGCTGCGGTGGTGATCTTCATGCTGGCTACCGGCGCAACTCGAATTCTAGCAAAGCTTTACACGCTAGTCTGGCAGGGACCGTCAAAGCTCTCCTAGGAACGCAAGCAGCAACGCCCTTCCAGACCGGAAGGGCGTCGCAGGTCAAGAAAGTATGCGGTGCTCAGTCGCCGGCGACCTTTGACTTCTTCGGCGGTGCACCAGTTTCTGCACGCGGCTGTGGTGGCGCCCGTAGGTGAAGTAGATCACCATGCCAATCACCAGCCAGACGATCAGGCGAATCCACGTATCCAGCGGCAAGGCTGGCCATCAGTCCGAACGAAACCATGATGCCCAGGATCGGCACCAGCGGCACCAGCGGCGTCTTGAACGGCCGATGCAGATCAGGCCGACGTTTGCGCAAGATCCACACGCCGAAGCACACGATCACGAACGCCAGCAGCGTTCCGATGCTCACCAGTTCGCCCAGAATTCGATGGGAATCAAGGCCGCGAAGACCGCGACGAAACCGCCGACCAGCATGGTCGAGATCCACGGGGTGCGGAAGCGCGGATGGACCGCGCCCGCCCACTCCGGCAGCAGGCCATCGCGCGACATCGAGTAGAACACGCGCGACTGGCCCAGCAACATCACCAGCATGACGGTCGCGAGTCCGAAGATTGCGCCCAGCTTTACCAGAATCTTCGCCCAGACGACGCCCGTCGCGTCGATGCCCACCGCCACCGGATCGGAAACATTCAGGTCGGTGTAGTTCACGATTCCGGTCAGCAGGCCGGAGACCAGGATGTACAGAACGGTGCAGATAACCAGCGAACCCAGAATGCCCATCGGCATATCTTTCTGCGGGTTGCGGCTTCCTGCGCAGCGGTCGAAACGGCGTCGAATCCGATATACGCGAAGAAGATGACGCTGGCCGCGCGGGCAATGCCCGACCAGCCATAGTGGCCGAAGGCGCCGGTGTCATTCGGCGGAATGAAAGGATGCCAGTTCGCGGCAACCAGATGCGGGATGCTTGCAGCGCGAACTTGCCGGCAATGCCGATGAACATCAGCACGATCGCCAGCTTGACGATCACGATGCCGGAATTGAAGTTGGCCGACTCCTTGATGCCGATCACCAGGATGATGGTGACGGCGATGATCGCCAGAAAGGCGACCAGGTTGAACAGGCCGGTCTGGGTGGGAAGAGTATGCGGATTGATGTGTTGCGTGGCCAGACGCGTCCTTCATGCGCTCGAAGTGCTCCCAGTGACCGCCGATAGAAGACGAGCTTTTCGCTCGGGCGCCAGCGTCAGCCGGGGAGGTATTCGAATGCCGAAGTCTTCCAGGAAGCTGAGCAGGTAGCCGCTCCAGCCGGAGGCGACGGTCGCGGCGCCGAAGGCATATTCCAGGATCAGGTCCCAGCCGATGATCCAGGCGAACAATCTCGCCCAGCGTGGCATAACCGTAGGTATAGGCCGAACCGGCGATCGGAATCAGCGAGGCGAACTCCGCGTAACACAAGCCCGGCGAAAACGCACGCGATGCCCGACAGAACGAACGACAGGACGATGGCCGGGTCCGGCATATTTAGCGGCTGCCGAGCCGGTCAGGACGAAAATGCCCGCGCCGATGATGGCGCCAATGCCCAAGGTGATCAGGTTGACCGGACCCAGAGCCCGCTTAAGACTATGTTCCCCCGTCTCGGATGCTTCCTGCGTCAGCATGTCGAGGGGTTTGCACTTCAGGAGATTAGACATTAAGGATTGCCTCTTCTAAACAACTAGGCTTGCTCGCGTACCTGCGGATTGCGACTTCGACCACAGGAAATACACGGGAATTCCGAGTAGAACGATGATCAGGCCGGGCCACGTGTATTGCGGCTTATAACGCAATAAGACTACATCAATAAAGGTAGCGATCAAAATGTACATCGCGGGCAGGACCGGGATAGCCGATGGCGCGATAAGGCCGCGGCTCGTCGGGCCGCTTGACGCGCAGCACGAACAGTCCGGCGATGGTCAGGATGTAGAAGACCAGCACGGCGAAGATGATGTAGTCGAGCAGCTGGCTGTAGCTGCCCGAGATACACAGCATGCAGGTCCAGACGCACTGCATCGCCAGCGAGCTGTACAGGCGTGTGGTATTTGGGATGAAGCTTGGCCGCGCTGCGGAAGAACAATCCATCCTTCGCCATCGCGTAATAGACGCGCGCGCCCGGCAAGAATCAGTCCGTTGTTGCAGCCGAAGGTGGAGATCAGGATGGCGACCGCCATGATCTCCGCGCCGCTGGAGCCGAAGATCTGCTGGAAGACGGCGGTGGCGACGCGATCTTCCGAGGCGTGCTGAATGCCGCGAGCCAGAATCGTCGCGCCGTGCGCATCGCCATGCAGCGGCAGCACGGTCAGATAGACGAAGTTCGCCAGCACGTAGAGCAGCGTCACCGCCCCTGTGCCCATCGCCAACGCCAGCGGCAGGTTGCGCTTGGGATTCTTCACCTCGGCGGCAGTGAAGGTGATGTTGTTCCACGCGTCCGAGGAAAACAGCGATCCAGTCTGCGCGACCGCAAGGATGGTCAGCATGCCAACCAGCGCGATGGGACCGCCGACGCCGACCTGCACGGGATGGAGTGCGTGCCAGCCCGCGTTGCGCCAGAACTCCGCGCCGAAGTTGGCGGCGATGGCCTGGGCGTTGCGTCCGACGAAGAAGCCCGAGCAGCACCAGGCCAAGCAGCGCGGCTGTCTTGGCGACGGTGAAGATGTTCTGCACCATCGCGCCGGTGCGCACGCCGAAGATATTCAGCACCGAGAGAAAGATCACGATGCACGATGGCGGCCAGGTTCTGCGTATTCAGGCCGACGTCCATGTTGCCCAGGACCATTGGGCCCGACTTGGGAATCGGCGGGACATGCGCAACGCGGATGAGCCAGTGGTCGACGAGACCGAATGGAAAGAAGATGCCGAGAAACTTGCCGAAGGCGATGCCGACCGCCGCGATGGTTCCCGCCTGCACCACCAGAAACAGCGTCCAGCCGTAGAGGAAGCCCCACATCGGCCCGAACGCCTCGCGCAGATAAACATACTGGCCGCCGGCGTGCGGCATCATGGCCGCCAGTTCGCCGTAGGCGAGCGCGCCCGTGATGGTCAGGAATCCGGTCACCAGCCATGCGCCCATCAGCAGCGCGGGCGAATCGACCTTGCGGGCGATATCGGCAGAGACAATGAAGATGCCGGAGCCGATCATCGAACCCATCACCAGCATGGTGGCGCTGGTCAGCCCGAGCCCTTTTACGAACTCGCTTTCGCTGGAGGCAACGGAGACGGTCTTTGAGTTCGGTAGCCAATGAACCTCGTTAATGAGTTAGACGTAGGACATGCGGTACGGAAAGTCTCTGCTCTCGTGCTCGCAAGAATTTACACCAACAGCCGCAAGAATTCCTCAGCTACTTTGGCAGGCGAACTCAGAAGGTCAGCAATCACCGCAACGGAATCGGCTCCGGCGTCGATCACCGAGCGCGCATTGGCGCGGGTAATGCCGCCGATGGCGACCAGCGGCTTCTTCGTAGCAGCCCGCGCCGCTCGAATTCCATCGAGTCCAACCACCGGATCGGGATTTCGCTTGGAGGAGGTCGCGAAGACCGGGCCGAAGGCAATGTAGTCAGCCGGGCCCGCATCGGCCTGCTGTAGTTGCTCGAGATTGTGCGTCGAGACGCCGAGAATCCGGTCGGGGCCGATCACCGTGCGCGCTCCTTCCGGCGAGAGATCTTCCTGGCCGACGTGCACGCCCTGGTATCCGGCAGCGATGCAGATGTCGGCGCGGTCGTTCATGATCAGCGGCAACGTTGTCACCGAGCGCCCGGCGGATCTCGCGGGCGTGGCTCAGCATCTCGCGGGTGGTGCCAACTTTGTTGCGGTATTGGATGAGGGTCGCGCCGCCTGCGGCCAGGTCTTTGGCATAGTCCACGATCGCAGCCGTGGTGCGCAGCGGCGCAGCGAAACAGGAGACATCAACGATGGCGTACAGCTTGGGTAGATTCATCGTGTTCGTACAACATTCATTTCACCACAGAGACACAGAGGACACAGAGAGAGAATTCCGAAAATAGAAGTCCTCCGTGTCTCCGTGCCTCTGTGGTGAACGTCTTTATCACTTCCCTGGCGCCAGTTGCCGAGGAAGCGCTCCATGAATTTGGTATCGAAGTTTCCGGCGCGGAAATCAGGATCGTGCATGATGCGCTGGTGCAACGGAATGGTGGTGTAAATTCCCTCGACCACGAACATCTCCAGTGCGCGCGACATGCGCGAGATGGCTTCGGCGCGATCCCGTCCGCGCACCACCAGCTTGGCGATCAGCGAATCGTAATACGGCGGGATCACGCCTTCGGCATATGCGGCCGTATCCACGCGAACGCCGGTGCCGCCCGGCATGTTGAACGCCGTGATCTTTCCCGCCGACGGAGTAAAGCGCTCGGGATGTTCGGCATTGATGCGGCACTCGATGGCATGGCCGCGGAAGCCCACGGGCTGCGGTGATCACGCTGCTCAGCTTCTCGCCCGCCGCAATCATGATCTGCGATTTCACCAGGTCGACGTCGGTGGTCATCTCGGTGACGGGATGCTCGACCTGGATGCGCGTGTTCATCTCGATGAAGTGCAGGCTGCCGTCCTCATCCATCAGGAACTCGACGGTGCCGGCATTCATGTAGCCGATGCTGCTGAGCGTCTTCATCAGAATGCCGCCAATGCGCTCGCGCAGTTCAGGCGTGACCTTGACCGACGGCGCCTCTTCCACCAGCTTCTGATGGCGGCGCTGGATGCTGCACTCGCGCTCGCCCAGGCTCATCACGTTGCCGTGCTCGTCGGCCAGCACCTGGAATTCGATGTGGCGCGGGCGCTCGATGAACTTCTCCATGTAGAGATCGCCGTTGCCGAACGCCGCCGCCGCTTCCGACTGCGCCGAGTGAAACAGGTTGGGCAGCTCTTCGTCGCTGCGGATGACGCGCATGCCGCGCCCGCCGCCGCCCGCCGAGGCTTTCACGATCACCGGGAAACCGACGCTGCGCGCCCATTCCAGCGCCTCGTCCGCCGAGGCGATGATTCCGTCCGAGCCGGGCAGAATCGGCACGCCCTGCTTCTTCATGGTGGCGCGGGCTTTTTCCTTTTCGCCCATCAGGCGCGTCACTTCCGGCGGCGGTCCGATGAACTTGATGCCGCAGGCCTGGCAGACTTCGGCGAAGTTGGCGTTCTCGCTCAGCAAGCCGTAGCCGGGATGGATGGCGTCGACGTTGGCAATTTCGGCGGCGCTGATGACCGCCGGAATGTTGAGGTAGCTCTCCTGCAGACGGGGCGGCCCGATGCAGATGGCTTCGTCGGCAAAGCGGACGTGAAGCGAGTTGCGGTCGGCCTCGCTGTAGATGGCGACGGCCTTGATGCCGAGTTCCTTGCAGGCGCAAATGACACGCAGGGCAATCTCCCCGCGGTTCGCAATTAGGATTTTCTTGAACATGAATATGAATTTACGGAGTTCGATCGGGCCTGATTATTGTTTGCGGATGCCGAACAGGGGCATGCCGTACTCGACCGGGCTTCCGTTGGCCGACGAACATTTTGGCGATGACCCCGGAAACCTCGGCCTCGATTTCGTTCATCAGCTTCATGGCTTCGATGATGCAAAGCACCTGGCCCTCTTTGACCGCATCGCCCACTTTGACGAACGGCGGCGTTCCCGGCGAAGGCGCCTCGTAGTAGGTTCCTACGATCGGCGACTTCATGATGAAGAGGTCTGGCGTCAGCTGCTCATCGGAAGATGCCGATGCAGCAGGCGTCGGCTGTGCAGCCGGTAGCTGAAGGAGCGGCTGAAGCCGCGGGCGCCGTCTGAGCCACGGTCACGGCGTGGGTGCCACGTGAACCACGGGGGCGGCGGAGCTTCCGCGCTTACGTGAACTTTCATATCGCCGCGTTCGAGTTCGAACTCGGTGATGTCCTTCTCCACCAGCAGCTCGATAAGTTCTTTGATTTCTTTTTGATTCATCCAATGTGCCGTATGACGCTTTCAGGATGTTTTTTGCGCGTAGATACCCGGGCCGAACTTCGTGATCTTGGGAGAATATTATCCGGCCCTCAAACCTAACTCACAATACCAAAGCAATCAGACATTATGAACGTTGGCGGCGACTTTGGAAAGCCGGTCATGCCGGCGAGGTTCTCAGGGCATTCGCATGTTGTCCTGCGCTCGGACAAAGGCGAAACTGCTGACCCGCACCGACCCCTGGAATGGCCGATTGATTTGCGCGATAGCCACCAAGCCCAGCGCGATCAGCAAAGAGAAAGCGAAAACCTGCAAGCTGTGCAGCACCCAATTCATGGAACCAAACAGACAAGCCGAAGCTACCGTCAGGATACCGCCCACGACCAGCACGCACCACAGCACGTTCGGAAGCCGCGACGTGCTTTGCAGAATGCGGGTGCGACGATGCTGGGTGAGCGCGCTCAACTCGTAGAGAGCATGATCCTGCGCGATAAGTTCGGTAGGCGTTGCAGTCTTTATCGACATCAACGTCTTCCACATGTTGGAGTTGATCTCCATGCTCTCGTTGGGTACCTCTTCCCGCGCCATCTGGGGCCAATCTTCATGGATGGCGGCGTCGGCATAGGACCGCGCCAGGCTCTGTAACTCGCTGCGTTGCGGCTCGGGCAGCCCAGCCGACAGACGATACACATTCACCAGCGCGTCGGCCTCAAGATCGACGTTCAGGTCGGCAATGCCGAAGTTCGTCCACACGGCATATAGCATGAAGCCAAGGATCACCGCGTAGGTTGTGCCCAGGGTGGTCAGCTGCCATCCGATCTGGTCATTGTGCTCGCGGCGCTCCTCTCGCGGCCAGATCCGATTCAGCCCCCACATGAACGCCAGGGAACCCCCAACACACAGAAGGATGACGTAAAGACTTTGGAAATTGGTCAGCATCTGCCGCGAATCTCTCCCCAGAAGTGGTTATGCCAGCGGTTTCCTTGCAATGTTGCGGATAGTTGGCCTAAACCTCAATCAAATCTTTGGTCATAGGAGTCATTACTTCGCATCCGGTCGCCGTGACCAGCACCATATCTTCGATACGAATGCCGCCCTTTTCCGGCACATAAATTCCAGGCTCCACGGTGATGACCATACCCGGCCGCAGCTCTTCCATTTGTCCTTTTCCCAACCGCGGCGGTTCGTGAATCTCCAGACCGACACCGTGGCCGGTCGAATGAGTGAAGTACCGGTCGAGCTTTGCTCGCCGCAAAACGTTACGCGCGGCATGGTCGACCTCGCCGGAGGTGGTTCCCGGTTTCACTGCTGCGATCGCGGCCAGCTGGGCCTCCAGCACGGCCTCGTACCATCGACGATCCTCGCGACTGGCGCGGCCAACATGAACCGTCCGCGTCATGTCCGAACAATAGCCGCGCAGTATAACACCGGAATCTACCACTACAAATCCGCGGCGTGGAATGGGTTCGCTGGTTGCGCGGCCATGCGGCAGGGCAGAGCGTTTGCCGCCGGCGACGATGGTTTCGAACGACATTCCATCGGCGCCTGCCTGGCGGGCAGCAAACTCCAGCCGGCCGGCAACCTCTGATTCGCTCGTGCCCGGCTGAATCGAATGCATTGCATTTTCGTACACAGCTGCGCCCAGCCCAACGGCGTCGCGCAGAATGTTGAGCTCGTCCTCGTCCTTGATCAAGCGCAGGCGCATGATGAGCCCGGCGGTTGGCTTCCACGTGATTCTCTTGTGTCCCAGTCGCGAGAGATCCTTGCCGGCAAGAACGGTGGTGTGGTCGGCCTCGAATCCGATGGCGGCTGTTCTTCTGGCGCCGATAATCCTAGCGGCAGCTTCCAGCAGTGTGCCCTTAGCGATGACGACATGAGCGCCTCGCACCTCTTGCCGGGCTTGCTGGGTGTAGCGGCCGTCGGTGAAGAACACCGGGCGTCCGTCGAGAACGAGCAGCAGTCCATTGCTGCCGGTGTAACCGCATAGGTAGCGCAGATTCGGAGGATGAGTAACGACAAAGCCTGAGAGGCGTTCGTCGATTAGTGTCTGGGCAAACTTCTTCTGCCGGGCCGGATAATTCATAAAAGCGGAGCCTCTTCGTGGGAGTTGCACAATTATCTTATGCCGCGCGCGAAACCGCGCCCCGTTCTTTGTCAGGCGGTCTGATTTACGAGGAGCCTGGCAAGTGCAGGCGTAATCGGAAGCGACTTTCGGTGGGTTAGTGGCTTTCGCGGTGAGGTATCAGTAGGCGCGATCCAGCAATTCGACCACATGCACCACCTCAGCCTTCAATCCTTTGCGTTTGACGCCGGCAGCAAGTTGCAGCATGCATCCGACGTTGGCAGTCGCAATAATCTCGGGCTCGACCGTGGCGACATAGTTCATTTTCTCGTCCAGAACCTTCATGGATATTTCGTTCTCGGTAATGTTGTACACCCCCGCGCTGCCGCAACAAGAGTCCGCTCGCGGCATGTCGATCAAGTTCGCGCCTATGGCATTCAGCAGCTCGCGCGGTTGCTTGCGAATACCCTGCGCATGAGCGAGGTGACAGGGATCGGAGTAGGTGACTCTCCGATGGATGAGGCGCTTGGGTTCGACCAGTCCAATCGTCGACAGATACTCGGTGATGTCGCGAACTTTGGCGACGAACTGGCGAGCACGCTCTGCGTACTGAGGATCATGCTCGAGAAGAATCGCGTATTCCTTCAAGGTCGAGCCACAACCGGCGGCATTGGTCACGACGGTGTCGACCTCAGGACTAAGCATGGCGTCGATATTCTTCCGCGCCTGGGCGCGTGCCTCCTCTATCAATCCGGCATGAGCATGCAGCGCACCGCAACAGCCCTGGGCTTTGGGGATGTAGACCTCGATGCCGTTGCGGGTTAGCACGCGAATGGTGGCGCGGTTCAACTCCGCGAAGGCGACGCTGCCAATGCAGCCGATGAGAAGAGCGACGCGGCCGCGCTGAGCCCCTTCGGCGGGAAACACTTTGCCAAGGTCGCTGAAGGAGAAGTCGCTCTCGATCCGCGGCGACAGGGCATCCAGATCTTCGACGCCGAGCAGCTTCACCAGACCGGTTGCCCGTGCCAGGCTTTGTAAACCCGAGCGTTGGTAGAACCGGACCACTTTCGCCCAGAACGACAACTTGCTGAACGATGGGAGCACCCGGCCGTAGAAAAAATCTCGGATTTTGCGCTGCAGCCACGGCCGGCGGAAGTTCTGCTCGATTTGCGCGCGACTGCTCTCCAGCAGCGCGCCGTAGTTGACGCCGGAAGGACAAGCGGTCTGGCAGTTCAGACATCCGAGGCAGCGATCGATGTGGGTCACGAACGACTCACCCAGCTCCAGCCGGCCTTCGTCCACTTGCAACATCTGATAGATGCGGCCGCGCGGCGAATCCATTTCCGTGCCTAGCACACGATAGGTTGGACACTGGTCCAGACATAATCCGCAGTGAACGCAACGCGAGTAGAGATCCCATGAGGGCCTGTCGCCCGGCGAGAAGTTCGAGCCGGGATGCTCGACAATTGGAGTGCCGAAGCTCAGAAGGAGAACCTCCCCGGGTTAAGGATGTTATTAGGGTCGAGCGCCTGCTTCACAGTCTGCATGCTCCCCCTGTGTGTCGGGCTGCGCCAGAGGTCGGCATATCCACCGGAAAGAACGGACATGCTGGCATCGCGTGAAAGGTGTTCGCGGAAGGTGGAAAGTACTTTTAGAAAATCCGCCGACGAGATGTCCGGCGACAGGCTGACCAGCAAATGGCCAACCCCAATCCGGCCAATGGTACGGAAACTCATTCCCCCGGACTCGCACATCGCCGCAATAAGATTGAGAACCGGCAACACTTCCGTCAACGGCAGCGATAACGACAAGACCACAGCGGATGAATTCGAATCGCAGGCAAAGTCCGCGACACGCTGCCACAATTCGCTCTCGGCCTGCCCATCGATCTCACGCGAAATGGCCGCCCCGAGTTCGCTGCGATAGCGCCCCAGGACGGCGTCACTGCCCGCCGCGCGAACGTACACGGCCCAGCCGGAAGCCTTGGGATCGATCGCTCCGGGCGAGATCAACTCCAGCGACATGGATGATAGCGGCGAGCGTACCACCTTATCGCGAAAGCCAATTGCCTCGGCTGCGGTTTCAAACTCTGCCACGAATGTTCTTGTCTGTCGCGGAGCGGGGAATAATTTGAAGCTGGCGCCAGTGATCACGGCCAGCGTTCCCCAACTTCCAATCAGCAGCTTCATCAGGTCGAACCCGGCGACGTTTTTCACCACACGCCCGCCGCCCTTGCCTTTGCGGCCGTCGCCGGCGACGAAGCGGATGCCGATACAGTAATCGCGCGGGCCGCCGTAGCCGTGACGCAACGGACCGGCGAGCCCCGTCGCCAGCAATCCGCCTATGGTTGCCCGCTGAGGAAGCGCGGAGTTTCCGGCGAAAAGCAAACCGTCTGCCGAAACTTTGTCGGACAACTGCGCGACGGTCCAGCCTGCGCCGACTCCGATGGTCAGATCGCCGGGATCGTAGTGCTCGACTTCGCGCAGCGATGACGTCTCCAGCAGAAGATCGATGGGATCAGGGATTTTGCCGGCTCGTTGCCAAGTACGGCCTCCGGAGGGAACGACGCTCAGTCGGTGTTCGTTTGCCAGACGCAGAACGGCGGCAACTTCTCCTGGAGACGCCGGAATGACGGCGGCGCCTGGTACAACGCCGCCAATTTGTTTGCTCTGTAGCTCGGCTGGATCTTCGATTACCAGTCCCGCACCGCAAATCTCGCGCAGCTCGCGGCCGATGCGCAACGAGGTGCCGGTGCTGCTCACATTCCCTCCTGCGCCAGGACGGCATTGCGCGATGGACCGGAAATCTCGCGGCACATCCGCGGCACAGGCAGCATCTTGTCAGGATTCAGCAGTTCGTCGCCATTGAAGGCGTTGCGAAGGCTGATCATGATGTCGAGGTCTTCCTCGGTGAACAGCAACGGCATCATGTCGCGCTTTTCGAGACCGACACCGTGCTCGCCGGTGATCGAACCACCCACGTCGATGCAGTACTGCATGATATCGCTGCTGGCACGGAGCACACGCTCGAATTGTCCGGCATCCCGCATATCGAAAAGAATGAGGGGATGCAGATTGCCATCGCCGGCATGAAAGACATTGCCGATGGTAAGGCCGTACTTCTTTCCAACCTCGCCGATGTGCTGGAGCACTCCGGGAATTTTGCTACGCGGCACTACGCCGTCCTGCGTGTAGTATGACGGGCTGACTCTCCCTAGTGCAGCGAACGCCAGCTTGCGCCCCTTCCATAACAGCGCACTTTCCTCTAGGGTTTGGGCGCGGCGGACCTCCCGAGCCTTTTGGCCGAGGCAAACTTCATTGACCGCGATTGCCTGCTCCTCGACGGCTTCGCGCAGGCCCTCGAGTTCAATCAGCAGCACGGCTCCAGCATCCAGGGGATAACCAGCGTGGCAGAAATCCTCGATTGTGCGCAGGGTCCAGCCGTCGAGCATCTCAAGAGCGGCGGGAGTGATGCCTGCGGCTGTGATCGAAGAGACCGTGCGCGCGGCGTCGTCTACCGATTCGAAGATGCCCAGCAGCGTGGCTACCTTTTCCGGTTTGCGCGTGAGCTTTACGGTGATTGCCGTTGTAATGCCAATCGTGCCTTCGGAGCCGACAAAGAATCCCGTGAGGTCGTAGCCGTGAGATTCTGCTGCCTTGCCGCCGAATTGCACGATCTCGCCGCTGGGCAGCACAACTTCAACCCCGGTCACGTGATTGACGGTGACGCCATGCATCAAGGTGTGCGGGCCGCCGGAGTTCTCAGCTACGTTGCCGCCAATCGTGCAGGCTTTTTGGCTGGACGGATCGGGAGCGAAGTACAAGCCGAGGTGCGAAACATATTCGGAGAGTTGCAGGTTGACGACGCCTGGCTGGACGACAGCACGCAGATTTTCGGCATCCACTTCGAGGACGCGGTTCATTCGCGAAAAGACGATGACGATTCCGCCCTGGCGAGAGATGGCGCCGCCGCTCAGTCCTGTTCCGGCTCCTCGACCGACAACGGGAATATGCTCTGCGGAGGCAGCACGCATAATTTGGGAGACTTGCTGCGCGTTTTGCGGGAAGACAACCGCACCGGGAGTGCTCTTGCGCACGCCGGCATCGTACTCATACAACATCAAGTCTTCGGGGCGGTGGAGAACGGCGTCGGGGCCGGCAATCCTGCGCAGTTCGACGATGACTGCGGGCAGACTCATGGAAAACCTGAGCCAGTGTAGCACCGCGAGCGAAGCCGGCGGTGACGTGAAAAGCAATGTCTCTGAGCCGAGAATACTCGGCGAGGGACGCTAGTCACCAGCCTCAGATGGAAGTCTGGATGTAGGCCCACATCATGTTCCATGGCTTCGGGATTGGAACGGAGTGTTGGGTAAATGCACTTTTTGGGCGCGGCTGATATTCTCAATCGTTTGGCAGCCAAGCGGGAAAAGGAGCAGCACACGTGTCGAATAGTTTGCAGGGCCGGGTGGTGGTGGTCTTTGGCGTGGCCAATAAGCGCAGTATCGCGTGGGCCATCGCGCAGCAGATGCAACAAGCGGGAGCGCAGCTGGCGATCACCTACCAGAACGAGCGGTTGAAGCAGGAAGCTGATGAGCTGATCGCGGCGCTGCCGAACTCGCAGGCCTTTCAATGCGATGTCTCGCGCGACGAGGAGATTGCGCGGTTATTCGAACAACTGAAAGAACGCTACGGCAAACTCGATGCGCTGGTGCATAGCGTGGCCTTTGCGCCGGCTGAAGACCTGAAAGGCGATCTCGTCGACACCAGTCGCGAAGGCTTCCGCATCGCGCTCGATATCAGCGCGTATTCGCTGGTTGCCGTCGCCCGCGCCGCCCGGCCGTTGATGACCGAAGGCGGCAGCATCATCACCATGACGTACTACGGCGCGGAGAAGGTTGTGCCCAAGTACAACCTGATGGGAGTTGCCAAGGCGGCGCTGGAAGCGTGCGTCCGCTACCTGGCCAACGACTTGGGGAAGGACAAGATTCGCGTAAACGCGATCTCGGCCGGCCCGATCAAGACACTGGCTGCTCGGGGCATCTCCGGTCTCGGCGAGATGATGAAGGAACATTCCGAACGCGCGCCGCTGAAACGCAATGTAGATGTGAAGGAAGTGGCGATGACCGCGGTTTTCCTGGCTGGCGACGGCGGCAGCGGGATTACCGGCGAGACGATCTACGTCGATTGCGGCTATAACATCATGGGGTTTTAAGAAAGCCCGAAGGGCGTAACTGAAATTAGCCCCGGGCGTTAGCCCGGGGTTGCGGGCATGATTCCAATCACTAGTCCCTTCAGGGACGACAGGATTTCCTCTCAGCGGGACAGCACAGGAACGCTGTCGAATGTCTTACGTAGCGCCTGAAGTCGTGCCCTGACACAAACCTATTGATTAACTCGCCTGCGATTGCAGCCCGAATTACCTGCGTCAACTTCTCCGGATCATCGATTGGCGGCTGGCAGGCGAAGTTTGTGCAAACAACCGCCACCGATTTCTTTTCTTTCAGCGCGGGAAGGTTTGGCACAGTCTCCGCCAACACAGACGGAAGATTCTGCACTACCGCTTCGCTATCGGTAAGGTGGACTACCGACTTGTTGACCGCGAACGGAGCGATCGCAGCTTTCAGTAATGCGGCAGCTTTTTCATCTTCGCCGACCACGATTACCTGCGTGTGCGGCCGGGATAACCACGTCGCAGCAATGCCATACGTGCCTGCATAAATTCCAAACTGCTCGGCAGCACCACCAAATACCTCGATCGTCGCTTCCGCTTTTTCGCGATACTTGGCTTCGTTCGTGTAGGCATGGAGCCGTAACAACGCAATCGCAGCGCCGGGATTGCCAGCGGGAGTGGGAGAATCCTGGAAGGGCTTACGTCGTGCCGATAATGCGCCCAGCTGCAGCTTTTCCTCCAGCGACGTTTCCGTATCGTAGAAGCCGCCTGTCCCGCTAGCTTCGAAGCGCCCGATCATCGCATCGGCGATGCGCTGCGCGAAACGGAAATACGCCATTGCTCCGGTGACCTCATACGCATCGAGACATGCCAGGGCGGTGAAGGCGTAATCGTCCAATACTCCGCGAACATAACGCTTGCCGGCCTGGGGATCGGCGTAGGCAACGACGTGCGACATGCCACGCTTATCGTCCCAAGCCTCCGCCAGGATCCGGTCGAGCGAGCGCAGAGCGAACTTGCGCGCACCATTAAGTCCGAGGACTTGTGCCGCCTGCAAGATATGCCGAGACGCACATGGCATTCCAGCTGACATAAATCGTCTTGTCGATGAAGGGGGTTGGACGTTTCAGGCGCGCCTCGTAGAGCTTAGTCTTCGCCGACGCAAGCAGGTCGAGCGCTTTGTCCTTGTTGACCCCAAGCCGCGAAGCGACTTCCTCGGGTAGAGCGCGCACCCACAGCACGTTCTTGGTCGGGTCGTGGTGCATTTCGCCCAGGGGTTCGATGTCGTAATGCAACGCAGCCGCCTCAAACTCCTCCTTCGAGAGCCCCGCCTTGGCCTCGTCGACCGTCCAGGTGAAATAGTCGCCATCGTCGTCGAGATTGATGTCGGCATCCTGGGACGCGTAGAAGCCGCCATGCTCGCGATCGCTGAGCCACTCATCCATCCAGCGAATGATGTCGCGCGCCACATGCGCGTAGAAGTCCAGGCCGAAGACCTGGTAGGCATGCACGTAGTTCTTTAGCAGCTCCGAATTGTCATACGACATTTTTTCGAAGTGGGGAACGGTCCAATGTTCGTCGACGGAATAACGATGAAAGCCGCCCGCCAGCTGATCGTAGACACCGCCGCGAGCCATTTTGGTGAGGGTTGTCGTGATTACCGTTGCAACCCGTTCTTCGCCGGTGCGTGAATACCAATCGAGCAGCAAGTCGATGGCGGAGGGATGCGGAAACTTGGGGGCGCTGCCGAAGCCACCGTTTTTCTCATCGAAGATTGGCAGAGCCGACTGCACCATGATGCCGACCAGTCGTGGCGAGAATTCTGTACGGTGGTGCGAGAAGTTCTCCGCATTGGAGAGCACGTTCATGGCCTCGTCAGCCGACTTCAATACCTCGTCGCGGCGGTCGCGGTAGGCGTCGGCAATTGCCATCAGGATTTTCTTGAAGCTGGGTCGGCCCCACTGATCAACCGGCGGAAAGTACGTACCACCATAGAACGGTCGGCCATCCGGCGTGAGGAATACGGTCAGAGGCCAGCCGCCGGTGCCGGAGATGGCGGATATGGCGAGCTGATAGCGGCTGTCGACGTCGGGGCGCTCATCGCGATCGACCTTTACGGCGATGTACTCCCGATTGATGATCTCGGCGACTTCGGCGTTCTCGTAAGACTCGCGATCCATCACGTGACACCAGTGGCACCATACCGCGCCGATGTCCAGCAGAACGGGCTTGTTATCACGCTGCGCAGCGGCGAATGCCTCCTCGCCCCATTCGTGCCACTGAATGGGCTGATGCATAGCCGAGCGAAGATAGGCGGAAGAAGCCTGCGCGAGCGAGTTCACGGATTCTGACATTGGATTTAAGTCTAGCAGGGGTGTAACGGTCACCATGGAGCCAATCTCCGCATCGAATGACAGTTACGCTGTCTTGTAGACTGGCGTTGATTAGGAGCCACGTGTTTCGGCGAGACGGAATGGCGGAGAAGGAATGAAGAGCAAAGAAGCTTTGGCGAAGGTTGTGAGCGGTGTAGCGAAATTTCAAAGGGAAATTTTCCCCGCGCGCCGTGAGGAGTTTGAGCATTTGAAACATCAGCAGCACCCGACTGCGATGTTTTTCACCTGCGCCGATTCCCGGATTCTACCTAACCTGCTTCTGCAGGCAGGACCGGGAGAGCTTTTCACGGAACGCACTCCCGGAAACATCGTTCCCAGGTACAGCGACCATGTGGGGGGAGTGACCGCCAGCATGGAGTACGCGGTCATGGTGCTCCGCGTCCCACTCATTATCATTTGTGGGCACACCGACTGCGGGGTGATGAAAGCGTTGCTGCAGCCGGAGCAGACCTCAGGCATGCCCGCCCTGCAAAACTGGATGCGCCATGCGCTTGGGGCTCGTGAGCGGTTACTGCGTGACCATACTGCTGCGCCAAAGGATGAGCAGCTTCGGTTGATCACCGAGTACAACGTTCTGACGCAACTGGAAAATCTGCGAAGCCATCCGGCCGTGGAAACGGGTCTGGCCAAAGGTGAGTTGGAGATCCAGGGTTGGGTTTACGACATCGGAGCCGGATCGATGACCGTAGCCGATCCGCAGAGCGGAGTGTTTCATCCCCTCACTCCACCTGCGGAAAACCTTTAGACCTCACCCGGCTAAGGCAACACGCAAACCAAGTTGGGAGCTGTTACGTTGCCGTTCGCATCGGTAAGATTGACGCCGACCTGCGCCACATCGCCCGGCACGGATGTATCAATGCGATGGACAGTATTGTCTGTAGTGCCCACCCATAATTGCGTGCCGTCCAAACTGAGGCCGCCGTATAAAGGCGTTGCCCCTCCTGCCACCGGTACGGTGATCGGCGACAGACTCGACAGATTAAAGCCGAGCAGGTTGGAGAGGTTGCTGATGACCCACGCGGTTGAGCTGTCTGTGGTCACCAGCAATTGCGCCGGAGTAAAGCTGCCTGCGCCAAGGTCGTAACTGTTGAGGGACTGCTCTGAGTCGTAACCGGGCAGCCGGCGCTCAGCGGAGATGGCGTGGAGATCACAGTCGACGGATGGCGGGTCAACCGCAACTGCACCCGTTCCGTTGGGAAGAGCCTTAATCAGTGTCGGGCCGGTCGCAGCCAGTACCTGCTCCTGCGCCTGATTACAGGTGGAGTAAGCATAGACCTGATGGCCGCCGGAACTGGTCACGTAGGTCAACCCGCCCTGAGCCATGATGTCCATGAAACTAGGTACATAAGACGTGGCTATGCCGTTCAGGAAGCCTTGCGGAAAACCTATGCCAAGCTGGGTTGCATTCACCCAGTGTTGAATTTGCTGTCGGGCGTGTAAGCCGAAGAGTTGGCCGTCGCGCCGGAATACGAATCGTCAAGGACACCGCCTGCGATGCTGAAGTACTGCACCTGGCCCGGGCTGGCGTTATTCGAAAGCAGCATGAACTGCCCATCCGGCGAGATAGCCAGAATGGTGCCGCTGACGGCGAAGGTTGTCACTGTACCTGAACTTGCGGCGACGGCCATCAGGGCGGTACCGGAACCCAGATATACGGCCAAGCCGCCTGGATCGGCAACGATGGAGTTCGGATAGTAAGGCAGCGTGATGGAGGTGCCAGCCGTGTTAGTTGCGGTGCTGATGGGTACCAGAAGCTTGGAGTTGCTGCTGGCCGCGTAAACCGTGGTATTGGTAGCCGGCGTCACGCTTACGGTCGCGACATTTTGACCGTATTGTGCCGACACGCCAATGTTGCAAGTCGGGATAAGCTGCACGCAGCGGAGATATTCGCAGTTCCGCCCGTTACGGCAGTTACCGTTGCAGCGTTGGCCGATCCTGTGGCCGCAACCGTCGCAGTAGCGGTAGACGACGAGCCCCAGGTCAGAGTTGGAGTGATGGCTTGACCATTCGTATCCAAAACGTCAGCGGTAAGGCCCAGCGTATTGGGCACCGCGAGGGAGAACGACGTTCCTGAGCCGCCGGTGCCGTGTACCAGAATGCTGGCCACGGGGCACGTCTTATAAGTAACGCCCACGCTGTTAACTCCGGAGACGCTGGAGAACAACGTGGTTTGGCCCGGGGCTTCGGCTGTCATCACGCCGCTGGTGATCTGTGTCTGTACGGTGGCCGTGCCACTGCAAGTTGCTGTTCCGTTGCTTAAGGTAGCGGTGGTCGGCGGCGAAGTCGCACCGAAGCCAGGCGAAGTGATCGTCAACTGCGTGCCGGAGGCTATTGCATTCTGGCTGGTCAGGGCCACAGTGGCTGTCGCGTTCGTCACGCCGGTGAAGTTGGTTAGATTGCAGGTTTGGCCCTTGCTGCCGGTGATGGTTCCACCCGAGATATAGGTTGGGGTGCCGGAGGAGGCCGAAAAAGTCGACACAATTCCCGCTGAAGTTGCAGCGATTGTCGAGTTGTTGGAGCCAAAGGTGAAAGGGCCTACGGTCGAGGTAATGTTGCATGGCGCGGCCGGAGAACAACCCGGAGCTGAGGTACTGAACGCCTCTCCCGTGATATTTACGGGTTGCCCCATGGTGGTGCAGTTGGTTCCGATGACGGTCTGAACCTGGTCCACCCGCTCGTGTACGTAAACAGTCGCAGTAGCGCTAACGTTGAAAGCGGGCGCGGTAGCCGTGATCGTCACTTGTCCAACGCCTGCCTGACCCAGGGTTGCATTGCAGTTGATGATGTTGGCGTCCCAGACGCCCCCGCAGATCAAGCCGCCGCTCGATACCGTAGCAATGTTGGGGTTGCTGCTGGTAAAAGAAATGTCGGCGGCGATAATGCCGCCAGAAGAGTCCAAGGCGGAGGCTGAAAGCTGGCTGACAGCTCCCTCGTTTAGGGAGATCGAGGTAGGAATCAGCTGGAGCGAGGTGACTTTATTGTTAGTGGAACTGCTACCACCGCACCCCGGCAGGAAGACAAGAAGCAGAATTGCCGATAAGACCGCCAACACACGAACCGCTGAAACCCGCCGCATGAAACCTCCCCGCCAGCGCAGGCCGACGGACGTGCAAGCCAATTATTGCAAATTATTGCAAAGGAAACCCAAGTGTAGAAGCTGACCGAGAGTTTTCGCAAGCAAGTTGGCTGCAGTTCCTTCCGGCTTACTGCCTGCGGTAGCGCGGACTGTCAAGCTTGGACTGAACCCTCAAGATTTCCTATGCAAGAAACCTTCGAGCCGGCGTTCCACCTACGCAGCAACTTTGGTCGGCGCGAACGCGCGAGGAAGGCATCACAATGCGACAGGCCCGTGGTTTTTTCGTATTTCTGTTTCTGGTTACCATGATTGGCTCGATTGCCGCTATCGCTCAGACGGTTCCCGACAGTGTATTGACCAATGCTGGGGTAGGGAAGATGGTCAAGTCCGGACTTCCGGAGAGCATCGTCATTCGCGAGATTCAACTCTCCCGGACCAGTTTCGATACCAGTCCCGCAGGCTTGATCGATCTGCGTAAACACGGCGCTTCTGAAAACGTCTTGAACGCGGTTCTCGACAGCTGGAATGGGGGAGGAATGCCGCTCCCAGCCGCGATGGCTGACGGCAGCGGAGGACAGCGCACGGCGCACCTGAACGGATTTCATGCCAATGTGAAAATCAACAAGAAAGCGCACGAAAGCATTACGGTCGGCCACAATCACGTCGAGGTACAAGGAAGCGGTATCCCCGCCATCAGCGTGGAGTGGCAGACCAATCCGCACCAGTGACCTCGGCCAGATGCAACAGTTGCAAACCCAGTTGCAACTGCTACGCCTACAACGACTTATGGCAGTAGAGGGTTCTGCATAGTAGAATTCGTGGGAATTTCTCGCCTCGGTTCTTGCGGAGTCTGCCATGAAAGTTCGGTGGGTCGTACTCTGGTCAGCCATCGTTCTGACCAATCTGGTGGTGTCGGCGTCAGCGGCGGATCGAAAGCCGCCGGGCTCGGCGCCCATCCAAGTCATTACGAACGACGACACCATCGCAGCTAATTCGGCCAGCTTCTATACGGCTGAAAGCGGCCCGACCCTCACTTTACAGAACACCCTTGCGCTCACCGGTCGCGGAATTGGCGGCGGCTTCTTCGGGTCGCCACGACTCCTGCTCGATCCCTCCGGGCAATGCCTCTATGCCTCGAACGCGGGAACGAACAACATCAGCGCCATTAATGTGCAGTCGCAGCAGGTGATGGGAACGTTCGCAGGCTTTCAACGGGATCGCAGCACGACTAACGGGATCGGCCTGGCGATGACAGGCAACTACCTCTACGCGGGCTATACCAAGTCCAATACCATCGTGACCTTTGCGGTCACGCCGGGCTGCCAGTTGTCGCTTCTCGACAGTATGACGGTTGATGGTCTGAGCGGAGGTTGGGTCGGCGGCATGGCAATTCGGGGAAACATGCTCGTCGTCGCGTACGGGGATGGCTCAATCCAGTCGTTCAACATCGCGAACGGATTGCCTGTCTCGAACGACGACGAGCAGAACTCGGCCGGATTTGCCCTGGCTTATTTTCCCGAATCCGTTGACATAACTTCGGATGGTCATTTTGCCATCTTCGGCGATGCCGCCATCGGCACAACCGTCGAAGTATCCGACATATCGTCGGGGAAACTCACCCCAACTGTTCAATACAACCTGGGTACGCCGGCGAATGCGACGATCGGAAACAATTCCGCTAGCGTTTGGTTAAGCCCCGATGAAAGTCTCCTGTACATCGGCAACAGCCAGGGCGGCAGCGTTACGGCTGCCTTCTTCAATCGCACGACCGGCAAAGTCATCCCGGGTTGCTATTCCCAAGTCCTGAACGGCTTCTACAACCCCTGGTCCTACGTTGGATCGCTGGCGACCAGAGACACGACCGGGACGGGTGGAGTGCTTTACGTGGCCGAATTCGGCTCGTCCATCGGGATTTTGACGGTCCAGTCGGACGGCAACACCTGCAGTCTGACCGAGTCGGCCTCATCGCCGATCCCCGATGACAGCAGCGACGGGCTTTTGTCGATCGAGGTTTATCCGCCGCGTCCGTTTTAAATCATCCGCGGTTTTCTGATCGTTCATATCGTGGCACGGAGTGTTAATGATGCGCGCAGTCAATCAAATCCTGATGTTGTGCCTGCTCGGGGGGATGTTGTTGGCGAATGGAGCTGCCCAGACGATCTGCCCACTGAGGACTTCGCCCGGCAGTCCAGTGTTGAATCCGCTGGATCTCTTCAGCCAGAACGGAGTGCTGACTGTCGATCTGATGTTGCAGAATCAGAAGGAAAACGACGGGTACATGCATTACTGCTACATCTACATGTATCAGGGGCAGCCTGTGGAAGCGCCAACGTTGCGGTTGAATCCCGGAGACCGCCTGGTACTGAATCTGACGGACAACATTCAGTCGCCGTACGACCGTTATGGGGCGGAGCGTAAGCCTCCCATGGAGCAGATGGCGGCGATGACGGGAAGTCATCATGCTGGCCTACCCGACGATCCTTGCAGTGGCCAGCAGATGATGCTGGGCTCGACGAACATTCACTTTCACGGCATGAATATTTCTCCGGTCTGCCATCAGGATGACGTGCTCAACACCATCATCCAGTCCGGCGATCCCGCATTTCAGTACAACATTCAAGTTCCGGCGAACGATCCCCCGGGAATGTTCTGGTATCACCCGCACGTTCACGGCAACACCACCACGCAGGTAGAAGGCGGAGCTGCCGGGGCCATCATCATTGAGGGCGACATGCAGGGCACGCACGGCTTGCCGGAACGCGTACTGGTCATCCGGCAGCAGTTTCAGGATCCCGACTCCTGGATTCCCGGCCCAAACCAATTGACCGTGAACTTCCAGCCTGCAATCTATCCGCAGGCGCCGTCGCCGATTATCAATGTGCAGAATGGACAGCCCGAATTCTGGCGCCTGGTCAATGCCACCACCCAGGCTTTCCTCACCTTGCAGATACAGTTCGGCACCACGCCGCAGCAGTTGCAGTTGCTGGCCATCGACGGCGTTCCGCAGCAGACGCCGACTTATCAGACCACGCTCAGTGTGCCGCCGGCAGGGCGCGTCGAGTTCATCATGCCGGGGCTGCCTGCCGGCCAGACTGGCACCTTCTTAACCAACGGTTACAACACCGGCCCGGTGGGAAACCCAAACCCCGTACAGGTGCTGGCCAGCATCGTCGGCACGCAGAACGCAAAGGTGCCGCATCCCGCTGTTCATCCTGTGAAGCCTCCGACGGAACCACTACGCTTCTCCGGTTTAGCTACGCAGATTCCGACGGCAACACGCAGCCTTTATTTTTCAGAGCAGACCATTGGGAGCAATGGCCCGACGCAATACTTCATTACCGTCAAGGGGCAGCGTCCCAAGGTGTTCAGCATGGATGACCCACCGGCTATCGTTACCAACACTGGCGCGGTAGAAGACTGGACGGTCGAAAACCACGCGGGAGAGGCACATGCGTTTCACATTCACCAGATCCATTTCCTGGTGACGGAGATCGACGGCGTGCCGGTGCAGACTTCGGATGTTCAGGACACGATCACAATTCCGGCGTGGGATGGCCACAGCGCGTATCACAGCGTGAAGCTGCGGATGGACTTCCGCGATCCCAACATCGCCGGGACCTTCGTTTATCACTGTCACATCCTCGATCACGAGGATGGTGGAATGATGGCAAAGATACAGGTGAATCCGGCTAACTGAGGCCAGTAGCGGTGCGTTTCTGCCATGGTCGGTTCGTTGTTGAATTTACTTATGAATCTGGGTTTGGGAGTTGTTGACGACAGCCGTCCCAATTGTTATATTGAATAGGTTCTGCGAGTTGTTTTGAGCCCTGCCTGTAGTGTCGGCTGTGCTGCAGTAATCTCCATCCTGCTAGAATGTTGTTGCAGGATCCTCGCTGAAACGTGCTTGCGCTTCCGTTGGAGCTTTCCAGTGGGTATGCAAGCCGAGGCAACGAAACGGAGCGCCCTCGTTTTTGATCTCCGCATCCGGCGTCAAGCCAGTTGCGGGACGACCACGGCGTCACCGTCGTAAGCCTAACCTGAACGGAAACCAATATTCTCCGGCGGTATGCCCGGGGAAGCATGGGCAAAGTGGCCCTCGGGTCACGCCAGTTTGCTGCCCAGTCCCAATGTGGGATCAAATTCTGCGCTGCGGCTTAGGCCGGGGCGAGCGGAATAGCGCGGCCCTGTGGGGCTGCGAATGAATTTGAGTGCGGCTAAAAGGCCGCAGGTTGTCGGAAGAACGAAGGAGCTGCAAAGAGTGCCTACATTCAATCAACTGGTACGCAAGGGCCGGAAGGCGCCGAATTACAAGACGGCCAGTCCGGCGCTGCAGTCCTGCCCGCAGAAGCGTGGCGTCTGCACCCGCGTCTATACCCAGACGCCTAAGAAGCCGAATTCCGCGCTGCGCAAAGTCGCGCGCGTGCGGCTTACGAACGGAATTGAAGTGACGACCTACATCCCCGGTGTCGGCCACAACCTGCAGGAGCACTCGATTGTGCTGATTCGCGGCGGCCGTGTGAAAGATCTGCCGGGTGTTCGTTATCACGTGGTGCGTGGCACGCTCGACTCCGTCGGCGTCGCCAACCGCAAGCAGAGTCGCTCCAAGTACGGAGCCAAGCGGCCCAAAGCCTAACAGCGTTGTATCAGGGCACGACTTCCGTCGTGCCGCAAAGACTTTCGTAGGAACTGGGGCTTTAGCCCCTGCAAAGAGTTCGAGGTTCTATGCCGAGAAAAGGACATATCGCCAAGCGTGAGCCGATCGCGGATCCGATCTATCAGTCCACGCTGGTCAACAAGTTCGTGAACTCCATGATGTGGGACGGCAAGAAGTCGACCGCCCAGGGCATCTTCTACAGCGCCATGAAGAAGCTGGAAGACAAAGGCGGCGACGAGGCCATCAAGCTGTTCAAGAAGGCCGTCGAGAATGCCAAGCCGGTGCTGGAAGTGAAGACCCGTCGCGTGGGCGGCGCCAACTACCAGGTCCCGGTCGAGGTCAATGCCGACCGTCGCACCTCGCTGGCGATCCGCTGGATCCTGACCTACAGCCGCAGCCGCGGTGAGAAGGGCATGATCGACAAGCTCGCGAACGAGTTGCTCGACGCGGCCAATGGCCGTGGAGCCGCGATCAAGAAGAAGGAAGACGTGCACCGCATGGCCGAGGCCAACAAGGCCTTCGCTCACTACCGCTGGTAGGTCTTCAGCCCGTAGGGCGAAATTAATTAGCCCAGCGCGTGAGCGCTGGGTAGAACGCAGAATTGAAAATACGAACCCCTTCAGGGGCGAAACAGAAACAACGCGACCTTAGAGTCGCTTAGCGGAAACGGAAAAGATCGTGCCCAGACAGGTTCCATTAGATCGTTGCAGAAACATCGGCATCATGGCCCACATCGATGCCGGCAAGACCACCACGACGGAGCGCATCCTGTTCTATACAGGCCGCACGCACCGGATCGGTGAGGTCCATGAGGGCACCGCGACGATGGATTGGATGGCGCAGGAGCAGGAGCGCGGCATCACCATCACCTCGGCTGCGACCACCTGCGTCTGGAAAGATATCCGCATCAACATCATCGATACTCCCGGCCACGTAGACTTCACGGCCGAAGTAGAGCGCTCGCTGCGCGTTCTTGACGGCGCGTGCGCCGTGTTCGATGCCGTGCATGGGGTCGAGCCGCAGTCGGAGACCGTGTGGCGGCAGGCTGATAAGTACGGCGTTCCCCGCATTTGCTTCATCAATAAGATCGATAAGATGGGTGCTGATTTCGAGCATGCCGTCGACACCATCCGCAAACGTCTTAATGCCCGTCCCGTCGCCATCCAGCTCCCCATTGGACAGGAAGATAAGTTCAAAGGCGTCATCGACCTGATGGCGATGAAGGCGATCATCTGGAAAGACGAAACGATGGGCGCCGAGTATCACATCGAAGAGATTCCCGAAGAGCTGAAAAAGAAAGCTCAGGCCTACCATCAGATCCTCGTCGAGACGGTTGTCGAAAACGACGACCAGGACGAGCTGATGCATAAGTACATCGAAGGCGAAACCATTGGCGAAGCCGAATTGAAAGCTGCGCTGCGCCGCGCCACCCTGAAGATGAAGGTGTTCCCGGTGATCTGCGGAACAGCCTTCAAGAACAAGGGTGTGCAGCCGCTGCTGGACGCGGTCGTCGATTACCTGCCTTCGCCGCTCGATGTTCCCGCCGTGAAGGGCATCAATCCGGATACCGGCCTGGAAGAAGAGCGTCCCGCCGAAGACAAAGCGCCATTTTCGGCGCTGGCCTTCAAGATCATGAGCGACCCATTCGTGGGTCAGCTGACATTTATCCGCGTCTACTCAGGCCAACTGAAACAGGGCGACAGCGTCCACATCAGCGGACGCTCGCGGTCGGAGCGTATCGGCCGCCTGCTGAAGATGCACGCCAACAAGCGTGAAGACATCACCGAGATCTACGCGGGCGACATCTGCGCCTGCGTCGGCTTGAAGCACATCACCACCGGCGACACGATTTGCGATGAGGAGCACCCGATCATTCTTGAGTCGATCGAGTTCCCAGCGCCTGTAATCTCGGTGGCCGTGGAGCCGAAGACCAAGAGCGATCAGGAAAAGATGGGCATTGCGCTCAGCAAGCTGGCGCAGGAAGACCCCACGTTCAAGGTCAACACCGATCCTGACAGCGGCCAGACCATCATCAGCGGCATGGGCGAGCTCCACCTGGAGATCATCGTCGACCGCATGATGCGCGAGTTCAACGTGCAGGCGAATGTCGGCAAGCCGCAGGTGGCTTACCGCGAGACCATCCGCAAAGAGTCGAAGGCCGAAGGCAAGTACATTCGCCAGACGGGCGGCAGCGGTCAGTACGGTCACGTGCGCATCCGCCTCGAGCCGAACGAGCCGGGCAAGGGCTACGAGTTTGTGAATGAAGTTGTCGGCGGCGTGATTCCCAAGGAATTCATTAAGCCGGTCGATCAGGGCATCAAGGAAGCCATGGAAGGCGGCGTTCTCGCCGGCTACGAAATGGTGGACGTGAAGGCGATCCTGTACGACGGCAGCTATCACGATGTCGATTCCAACGAAATGGCCTTCAAGATCGCCGGTTCGATGGCGTTCAAGGAAGCTGCCCGCAAGGCCAGTCCGGTTCTGCTGGAGCCGGTGATGTCGGTCGAGGTGGTTGTTCCCGAGGAGTACATGGGCACCATCATTGGCGACCTGAGCAGCCGCCGCGGACGTATCGAAGGCATCGAGCATCGCGCCGGCTCGCAGGTGATCAAGGCAATGGTTCCGCTGGCTGAGATGTTCGGTTACGCGACCAACATGCGTTCGAACACGCAGGGCCGCGCGACCTTCAGCATGCACTTCTCGCGCTACGAAGAAGCACCTCGTGCAGTAGCCGAAGAAATCGTGGCCAAGGTGCAAGGCAAAAGTCCGGCTGGTACGAAGTAATTTTTGAAGGGGCGCAGCTTTAGCTGCGCCGATAGTGAAGCAATCATTTTTGAGCCCCTTCAGGGGCGGCACGGGTTTTAGGAGCTCCAATGGCGAAAGAGAAATTTGATCGCAGCAAGCCGCACGTAAACGTAGGGACGATCGGACACATCGATCATGGCAAGACGACGTTGACGGCGGCCATCACCAAGGTATTGGGCAAGCACAATCCGAACATCAAGTTCCGTTCGTTCGATTCGATCGATAACGCGCCGGAAGAGCGCGAGCGCGGTATCACCATCGCGACGGCGCACGTGGAGTACGAGACGGCGAACCGGCACTACGCGCACGTCGACTGCCCGGGCCACGCCGACTACATCAAGAACATGATCACCGGCGCGGCGCAGATGGATGGCGCGATCCTGGTGGTCGCCGCCACCGACGGCCCGATGCCGCAGACCAAAGAGCACGTGCTGCTGGCGCGCCAGGTGGGTGTGCCTTACATCGTGGTGTTCCTGAACAAGTGCGATGCGGTGGAAGATCCTGAGCTGATCGACCTGGTGGAAATGGAAGTTCGCGAGCTGCTCTCGAAGTACAACTTCCCGGGCGACGATCTGCCGGTGGTACGCGGCAGCGCGCTGGGTGCGTTGAACGGCGAAGCGCAGTGGGAAGCCAAGATCGACGAGCTGATGGAAGCCGTCGACAAGAGCGTGCCGCTGCCGGCGCGCGATATCGACAAGCCGTTCCTGATGCCGATTGAAGACATCTTCTCGATCTCGGGACGCGGCACGGTGGTTACGGGCCGTATCGAGCGTGGCAAGGTGAAGGTGGGCGAGGAAGTAGAAATCGTCGGCTTCCGCGAGACCCGCAAGACGGTGGTAACCGGCGTCGAAATGTTCAAGAAGCAGTTGGACGAAGGTATGGCGGGCGACAACGCCGGCCTGCTGCTGCGCGGCATTCCGAAAGAAGATGTGGAGCGCGGCATGGTGCTGGCGAAGACAGGATCGATTACGCCGCACACCAAGTTCAAGGGCGAAGTTTACGTGCTGTCGAAGGATGAAGGTGGCCGTCACACGCCGTTCTTCAAGGGGTATCGTCCGCAGTTCTACTTCCGCACGACGGATGTGACGGGAGTGGCGACGCTGCCGGCGGGCACGGAAATGGTGATGCCGGGCGACAACGTGGCACTGGAGATCGAGTTGATCACGCCGGTGGCGATGGAGAAGGGCTTGCGGTTTGCGATTCGCGAAGGCGGACGCACGGTAGGCGCCGGCACCATCAGCGAAATCATCGCGTAGTTTTCGTCCCACTCATTCCAAAAACTGGAATGAATGGGGCACCCAAACAACCGCGGCATACGCCGCAGGACGCGGAGCGGAAACGCAAGCGTGTCCTAACAAAAAGATCTTTGAGAGAGAACTAACGTGATTGGCAAAGAACGAATCCGGATCCGCTTGAAAGCTTACGACTATCGCGTTCTCGACCAGTCCACCGGCGAGATTGTGGACACCGCCCGCCGTACGGGCGCGCAGATCGCGGGGCCGATTCCGCTACCCACGGTGAAGAACAAGTACACCGTGCTGCGCTCTCCCCACGTGGACAAGAAGTCGCGCGAGCAGTTCGAGATCCGCACGCACAAGCGTTTGCTCGACATTCTCGAGCCCACCCAGCAGACGGTGGACGCGCTGATGAAGCTGGAGCTTCCCGCGGGTGTGGACGTCGAGATCAAAGCTTTTGGGAAAGAGCATAAGTAGAAACCCGCCCAACGCCAACAGAAGGCGTAGAACGGGGCACCCGCAAAGGTTAGCTGATGGCTGACAGCTGATAGCTGAAAGCCAGATAAAACAAAGCTTTCGAGGCGCAAGCCCCCGGTTGAAACCAATCGGAATCCAGAAAGCGGAGTTGAGGAAACGAATATGGCAGTCAGTGGAATTATCGCTAAGAAGATCGGCATGACGCAGTTGTTCGATGACAAGGGTGATGTTCACCCGGTCACGGTGCTGCAGGCCGGCCCTTGCGTTGTGACCCAGCGCAAGACCGTCGCCAAGGACGGCTACGATGCCGCCCAGATCGGCCTGGTGGAGTTCGTGAAGGAGTCGCGCCTGACCAAGGCGATGAAGGGACACTTCGCAAAGAACAATCTGCCGCCGCTCCGCATGCTGCGCGAAGTGCCTCTTGTGTTCGAGGCCGATGCCCAGGAAAAAGATGGTGTGAAGGTCGGCGACAAAGTACTGGTCGACATTTTCGATGGCGAGCGGTTTGTAGATATCGCCGGAACCAGCAAGGGACGCGGTTTCGCAGGCGTGGTAAAGCGCCACAAGTTTGCCGGTGGCGCGGCTTCGCACGGTTCGATGTTCCAGATCACCGGTTCGATCGGATCTTCGTCGTTCCCCTCGCGTGTGTTCAAAGGTATGCGTATGTCGGGGCACATGGGTGTGGATCGGGTGACGGTTCGTAACCTGCGCGTGCTGGGCGTCGACAAAGATGAGAACTTGCTCGTGGTCGAAGGCGCGGTGCCGGGCCACAGAGACGGTTTCGTAGTCATTACCAAGGCAAAGAAGCCGCCGAGAGAGCGTCGCGGATTCAGCGGCTCCGGTACGGTCGATCCGTTGAAGGCTTCGAAGCGCGCAGTAGCGAAGAAGAAGTAGTTGTCAGTGGTCAGTTGCCAGTTGTCCTGCTGGTAGCGGCCGATGGCGCGGAAATCAGAATTTGAGTTGTGGTTCGACAACCGAGAACCGACAACCGACAACTGGAAGAAGACATGGCGACGATTGATGTAGTGAATCTGGGCGGCGAAAAGGTAGGTTCCTTCGAACTGGCCGATGAAGTATTCGGCGCGGTGAATGAAGACCTGCTGTGGGAAGCGGTAAGGCATTACCGCGCCGGGCAGCGCGCCGGCACGCACGCCACCAAGAACAAGAAGCTGGTAAGCGGCGCCGGCAAGAAGCTGTGGAGGCAGAAGGGTACGGGACGCGCTCGCGTGGGTTCGATCCGCTCTCCTCTGTGGCGGCATGGTGGCACGGTTCACGGACCGCAGCCCCGCTCCTACGACTACTCGTTCCCGCGCAAGAAGCTGCTGGGCGCACTGCGCTCGGCGCTGGCGGCGAAGCTGGCCGACGGAAAACTGGTGGTGGTGGAGAACTTTAATGTCGAAGCTCCCAAGACCAAGGACTTCCGTAAGGCCCTGGACAAGCTGAATGCAGGCAAGACCACGTTGCTGGTATCCAGGTACATCGGCGAGACCGAAAAGAACCTGCATCTGAGCTCGCGCAACCTGGAAGGTGTGGAGTTGGTGGCCGGCAATCAGGTCCATCCTTATCACCTGCTGCGGTACGAAAGTGCGATCTTCGCTCTTCCGGCACTGGAGAAGTTGCAGGATTCGCTGAAGGCGACGGCGCCAAAGGCTTCCAGTACGCGCAAGGCCGGCACGTCTCGGGGACCCCAGCAGCGTAAACATGCGGAGGTGGCGTAGTGAAGTCGGCATATCAAATCATTCGCCGCCCGGTGATCACGGAAAAGGGTCTCGGGGTAAAAGAAACGGAATCTACGCTGGTCTTCGAAGTCGCCGTCAGGGCGAGCAAGACGGAGATCAAGCAGGCGGTACAGAGCATTTTCAAGGTGAAGGTCGATTCGGTGCGCACCGCGACGTTTGAAGGCAAGGAGCGCCGCCGCGGCAAGTTTACCGGCTACCGTCCCGACTGGAAGAAAGCGTACGTGCGCTTGAAGGCGGGCGAGAAGATGCCCGAGTACGCAGAGAACCTGTAAAGCAGTGGATTACGGGCGAAGGGATAAAGGTTAGTGGTTCCCGAGCCATCAGTGAAAGCCCGAAGGGCGGAATAGTCTAGCCCAGTACGAAGCGAAGCGGAGTGCTGGGCGCATGAGCCAAAGATGTGAGTCCCGTAAGGGACGGCAGAGCTCAAGCAGCGAGAATCGAGTAACAACATGGCAATCAAGACTTACAGACCGGTAACTCCGACACGGCGGTTCACAACGTCGACGGTCAACGATGACCTCACGACTAACCGTCCGCACAAGCCGTTGACCGAGCCGAAGCAGCGCATCAACGGACGCCGTAATGGCGGCGACCTGACGATCTGGCGCCGTGGTGGCGGGCACAAGCGCAAGCTGCGCATCATCGACTTCAAGCGGGACAAGACCGGAATTCCGGCGACCGTAGCTTCCATCGAGTACGATCCCAACCGCTCGGCGCGCATCGCGCTGCTGAACTATGCCGATGGCGAGAAGCGCTACATCGTGCAGCCTGTCGGCCTCCTGGTCGGAGCGAAGGTGCTCAGCGGTCCCGATGCCGACATTCTGGTAGGCAATGCGTTGCCGCTGCGCAATATTCCTCCTGGAACGACGGTGCACAACATCGAGCTGAAGCCAGGCAAAGGGGCACAGATGGCGCGTTCGGCAGGAGCTCAGGCGCAGCTGGTCGCGAAAGAAGGTGACTACGCGCTGTTGAAGCTGCCTTCCGGCGAAACCCGCAAGGTGCTGGTGGATTGCATGGCGACGGTGGGCCAGGTGGGCAACGCTGATCACGAAAACGTTTCGATTGGCAAAGCCGGACGCACGCGCTGGATGGGCCGTCGCCCGACCAACCGCGGCGTGGTCATGAACCCGGTTGACCATCCGCACGGCGGTGGTGAAGGCAAGACCAGCGGTGGACGTCATCCGGTGACTCCGTGGGGACAGCCGACGCGTGGCTACAAGACTCGTAACAACAAGCGGACCGATAAATTCATCGTGAACCGCAGACAGAAGTAGGACTGAGACGATATGGCACGTTCAACCAAGAAGGGTCCGTTCATCGATTCGCACCTGCAGGTCAAGATCGACGCGATGAACGCGCGCAATGAAAAGAAGGTCGTGCGCACCTGGTCGCGCCGCTCCACCGTGATTCCCGAGATGGTCGGACACACGCTGGCGGTGCACAACGGAAAGAAGTTCATCCCGGTGTACATCACCGAAAACATGGTGGGCCACAAGCTGGGCGAGTTCAGCATGACGCGCACTTTCAAGGGCCACTCCGTTAAAGCGGCAACTGAAACCGCGGCCAAGCCGGCGGCGAGGTAAGGGAACGACATGGAATTCATAGCCAAACTGAATTACGTGCGTGTCTCGCCGCAGAAAGCGCGCCTGGTGCTGGGCCTGATCAAAGGCCGCCGGGTGGAAGAGGCGCTGGACACGCTGAACTTCAGCAAGAAGGGTATTTCGCCCAAGCTGTACAAGCTCCTGCGTTCGGCGGTTGAGAACGCGAACTACGTCAGCGCGGAGAAGGGCCTGGATGTCGACGTGGACCGGCTGATCGTGGCGCGCGCGGTGGCCAACGATGGTCCACGCATGAAGCGTATCCGTCCCGCGCCCATGGGCCGCGCCTATCGCTATCAGCGCCGCATCTCGCACATTGAGATTGCGCTGGCGGAGAAGGTAACCCCCAACGGCAAGGCTGATCTGGTGCAGAAGGTCGAGCCGAATGTGACGGCCAAGCCGGCTAAGAAAGCGGCGAAGAAGGCTCCGGCCAAGAAATCGGCGGCAAAGAAAGCCCCCGCGAAGAAGCAGGCGGCGAAGAAGCCCGCCAAGAAAAAGTAGGAGACTATGGGACAGAAAGTCCATCCATACGGATTTCGTCTGGGCGTCACCAAGCCGTGGAGATCGCGCTGGTTCGTGGTGCGCGACTACGACAAGCTGCTGCTCGAGGACTACAAGCTGAAGGCTGAACTGAAGGACAAGCTGAAGTCCGCCGGCGTCAGCTCCATCGAGATCGAGCGTCCCGGCAACAAGCTGCGGATCATCATCCGCACCGCGCGTCCGGGCATCATCATCGGCCGCAAGGGTGCCGAGATCGACAAGCTGAAGCAGGAGATCCAGAAGCGCACCAACCGCGAGGTGTATGTCGACATCCAGGAGGTGCACAAGCCTGAGCTTGATGCGCAGCTGGTGTCGGAAAACATCGCGCTGCAGTTGGAAAAGCGCGTTGGCTTCCGCCGGGCGATGCGTAAGGCCGTGGATTCGGCACTGCGCTTCGGCTGCAAGGGCATCAAGGTCCGCGTCAGCGGCCGCCTGAACGGCAACGAAATCGCGCGTTCCGAGTGGTACCTGCAGGGCCGCTTGCCGCTGCACACGCTGCGTGCCGATATCGATTACGGCTTCACCGAAGCGCGTACGACGTACGGCGTCATCGGCGTGAAAGTTTGGGTCTACAAAGGCGAGATTTACCGTGAAAAGCGCCGCGAGCCCCAGGCTGCACAGTCGGGAGCGTTTTAAAGCAGTGGCTAGTGAATAGTGGTCAGTGGCTAGTAACGGCGGCTGACGGCTGGAAGTAGCCAAATGAGAGTAAGAGTTTTTCCAAATGCAGTATGGGGAGATGCTGGGCGGTAGCGGCGCAAGTGAGATCGGGCGAGCTTTTCTGACCACTAGTCACTAACCACCAGCCACTGAATTCTATGTTGATGCCAAAGAAAGTTAAGTACCGCAAGCAGCAGCGCGGGCGTATGTGCGGCAAGGCGTGGCGCGGCGGTGAGTTGTCGTTCGGCGACTTCGGCTTGAAGGTCATGGAGCCGGGATGGATTACCGACCGGCAGATTGAAGCCAGCCGTGTGGCCATGACGCGCTTCGTCAAGCGCGGCGGCAAGATCTGGATTCGGTTGTTTCCAGACAAGCCAGTCACCAAGAAGCCGGCCGAAACCCGTATGGGCAAGGGCAAGGGCGCTCCCGATCACTGGGTAGCGGTCGTTCGCCCGGGCAAGATCCTCTTCGAGATGGAAGGGGTATCGGTAGCCGATGCGACTGAGGCAATGCGCCTGGCTTCGCACAAGCTGCCGCTACGGACCAAGTTCGTGAAGCGCGAGAGCGTGCACTAAGAACAGTGGTCGGTTGTCAGCTGTCAGTTAAGACAGCGAACCGGCGATTGACAAAATTGAGTCAGGAATACCAGGGATCGCGGATTGGGCAGTGAAAACTGACAACCGGCAACTGGCAACCGACAACTGGAATTCGAGATGAATGTAGAGAAGATTCGTAACCTTACCGATGTCGAACTGAACCATCAGCAGCGCGAGCTGGCGGACCAGCTTTTCAAGATGAAGTTTCAGCTGAAGATGGGACAGACCGAAAGTCTGAAGAAGATTCGCGAGCTGAAGAAGGACATTGCGCGGATTCAGACCGTCATGCGCCAGAAGCAGATTGCCTCTGGCAATGGAACGGTCGCGGTCCAGAGCGCGCCAGCACCGGCGAAGAAGAAGGCGGCCACCAAGAAGGCTGCGACGGAGAAAAAGTAAGCCATGGCCGAAACGACAACAACCAGCAATGCAGAGGCTACGGGCCGGCGCAAGACCCTGATCGGCAAAGTGGTATCGACCAAGATGGCCAAGACCATCGTGATCGAAGTGCGGCGCCAGAAAGCGCATCCCTTCTACAAGCGTGTCGTCGCACGCAGCAAGAAGTTCTATGCCCACGACGAAGAGGGAACGGCGCATGTCGGCGACTTCGTGAAGATCGAAGAGACGCGGCCGCTGTCGAAGCTGAAGCGGTGGCAGCTGAAGGAAATCGTGCAGCGTGCTGCCCTGGTGGCGCCCGTTGAAGAAAAGCCAGCCGTCTAGACCGGAGAAGGAGACAAGACAATGGCAGTAATGATGAGATCCATGCTCGATGTCGCCGATAACTCCGGCGCGCGCAAGCTGCAGATGATTCTGCCGCTGGGCGGCTCCACGGGCCTGGTCGCCGGATTGGGCGATGTGATTACCGCTGCGGTGAAGGAAGCTTCCCCTGACGGTACCGCCAAGAAGGGCACCGTGGTGAAGGCCGTCATCGTTCGCACCCGTAAAGAGCATCGCCGGCGCGATGGTACCTACATTCGCTTCGATCAGAACGCGGCGGTACTGATCAACGATCAGCACGAGCCGGTCGGTACGCGCGTCTTCGGGCCGGTGGCCCGCGAGCTGCGTGAGAAGAAGTTTTTGAAGATTGTTTCCCTGGCGCCGGAAGTACTGTAAGGCGGTTTCCAGTTGTCAGTGATCAGTTGTCAGTTAAGGCCAAAGGCCAACGGACAACCGCCAACTGACAACCGACAACGAGGATTGAGATGCAAAAAAGTGTAGATATTCGCCACAACGATCAGGTGCGGGTCATCACCGGCAAGTACAAGAACAAGGAAGGCCGGGTTCTGCGTGTTATGCCTGATGAAGGCAAGGTGCTGGTCGAGCACATCGCGATGGTGAAGAAGAATGTGCGGCCGAATCCGCAGAAAAACATCAAGGGCGGCATTGCCGAGCAAGAGAGCGCAATCTCCATCAGCAACGTGATGCTGATGTGCAAATCCTGCAACCGCCCGGTACGGGTAGGACACGAGAAGCACGGAGACCGTAGCGTGCGGACGTGTCAGCGTTGCGGCAACGCTCTGGAGAAGTAGCTAGTAACTAGTTGCTGGCAGCTAGTGACTTAAATTGATTTCCTCACGAACCGGCAGCAATGCCGAAACCGTGAGAAAGGTAGAAGCAGAAAAAATGGCAGACGAGAAGAAGCAGAAGGCCCAGCAGGGCGGAGACAAACCGCAGCAGAAGAAGCCCAAGGCTGAGAAAGTAGAAGCCGCGAGCACGGAGCCGGGTGGAAAGCCGGCGCGTCCGAAGGCGACCAGTCGCGACACCGCGCGCTTGCGCGACCGTTATTACAAAGAAGTGCAGCCGGCGCTGATGAAGGAGCTCGGCATCGACAATCCGATGGCTGCTCCCAAGCTGGAGAAGATCATCGTCAACATGGGTGTAGGCGAAGCGACGCAGAACGCGAAACTGATCGATCCTGCAGCGACCGAAGTCGGCCAGATTACCGGCCAGAAGCCGGTCATCACTAAGGCTCGCAAGTCGATTGCGGCGTTCAAGGTGCGCGAAGGCATGCCCATCGGTGTCATGGTTACGCTGCGCGGCGACCGGATGTACGAGTTCTTCGACCGCCTGGTGAATGTGGCCCTGCCGCGTGTGCGTGACTTCCGCGGTGTGCCCACCAAGTCGTTCGATGGCCGCGGCAACTACACCCTGGGTGTGCGCGACCAGCTGATCTTCCCGGAAATCGATTACGCGAAGGTCGAAAAGACGAAGGGCATGAACATCACGATCGTGACCTCGGCAGGCAGCGACGATCAGGCGCGTGCCCTGCTGAAGCACATGGGAATGCCGTTCCGGACGCCGGAAGCAGCGGCGCGTTAACGCAGGGATTAGGGGCTAGGGGTTAGAGGCTAGCCTGGGATAACAAATTAGTGGTTTCGCGAAGAGCGAAGAGCGAAAAGGAAACAATGGCAAGAACATCACAAATCGCCAAGTCGAACAAGAAACCCAAGTTCTCGACCCGGCAGCACAATCGCTGCAAGATCTGCGGACGCTCGCGCGCGTATCTGCGCAAGTTCGGCCTTTGCCGGTTGCACTTCCGCGATCTGGCTCTGCGGGGAGAAATTCCCGGAGTTGCCAAGTCGAGTTGGTAGAGAGAAAGACAGTGGCTGGTGACTAGTAGCTAGTTGCTGGCAGGTTGTGAGTACGTCGCGGCTGGTTCTTACGATTTCCGCTTCCGGCGGCACCGCACAGGTGAGTAAGCGAACGGGCGACGATATCAGGAGAAGCAAAGCATGAGTTTGACCGATCCGGTCTCGGATTTTTTAACCAGAGTTCGCAACGCCATCAAGGCGCGCCAGCAGAAGGTGGATGTTCCCCACTCCAAGCTGAAGGTAGAGATTGCCCGCATTCTGAAGGAAGAGGGCTATATCTCGAACTATAAGCCGACGGATGAAGAGGGGCGTAAGGTTCTGCGCGTGTACTTGAAGTACAGCTCGGACAACACTTCTCCGATCTCCGACCTGAAGCGCGTGTCGCGCCCCGGTTGCCGCGTCTATGTGGGGCACACGGAGATTCCGCGCATCCTGGGTGGGTTGGGAATCAACATTCTGACCACGCCGAAGGGTGTAATGACTGGCCGCCAGGCGCGTAAAGAAGGCGTAGGCGGCGAAGTTCTGTGTGAGATTTACTAACTGGTAGCGGTAGGGGTCCTTCGACTCCGGCGCGCAAAGGCAGTGCGCCCTCCGCTCAGGATGACAGTAGCTTTTAGGTTGTTGCTAAGAGCTCAGAGCTAATAGCTAAAGGCTAAATACTATGTCTCGAATTGGAAAGAAACCGATTCCGCTGCCGAAGGGCGTGACTTACGCCGTTGAGGGCAACACAGTTCGCGTGAAGGGCCCGAAGGGCGAGGTCGTCACCCACATGCCGGGCGGCGTCAAGCTGGAACAAAACGATGGCGTGCTGACGATCGTGCGTGAGGACGATTCCAAGGCTGCGGTTCATGGCCTGGTCCGCGCACTGGTCAACAACTCGGTGGAAGGCGTCACCAGGGGCTGGACGAAGGAACTGGATATCGTCGGCATCGGTTATCGCGCCGAGTTGAAGGGCAAGAGCATGGTGGTATTCACCCTGGGCTATTCGCACCCCATTGAGTATCCGCTGCCCGGTGGCATCGAAGTCGCGATCGACCCAAAGCAGACGCACCTGACGGTCAGCGGTATCGACCGGCAGAAGGTGGGATTCGTCGCCGCCGAAATGCGCAGCCTGCGTCCGCCCGACCCGTACAAGAACAAGGGCGTGCGCTACACCGATGAACGCCTGAAGAAGAAGGTCGGCAAGACCGGAGCGAAATAGTTGTCGGTTGTCAGTGGCCGGTTGTCAGCGAGTGCTGAACCGGCGGCAACGGTGTACTAAGAGCTAACGGCTAAGAGCTAAAAGCTGTATGACGGGATGGGGCGCGAGCCCACCGTTACCCGGTTCAGCAACCCGGGAAGAGGAAAAGAGAAATGATTTCGAAGAATTCAAAAGATAAGACGCGGCAAAAGGTTCACACCCGTATCCGCAAGAAGCTGGCCGGCACGCAGGAGCGTCCGCGGTTGAACGTGTATCGTTCCGAGAACCACATCTATGCGCAGGTTATCGACGACGCGCAGGGCACGACGCTGGTCGCGGCCACTTCGGTGGAAAAAGGTAAGGGGATCAAGGGCGACAAGCGGCCAACCGGCGGCAACGTGAGCTCCGCGAAAGAAGTCGGCAAGCTGATCGCCGAACGCGCCAAGGAAAAGGGCATCAAGAAGGTCGTGTTCGATCGCGGTGGCTATCTGTACCACGGACGCATCAAGGCCTTGGCCGATGCGGCACGCGAAGCGGGCCTAGAGTTTTAAGAGCGGTTGTCAGTGGCCGGTTGTCAGTTGTCAGTAATTACGGCTAGCCCGAAGGGCGAAACAAAATTAGCCCAGCGCGTAAGCGCTGGGTAAAGCGGATAGAAGGCTCAGTCCCGTAGGGACGGCAGATTCACCATAAAGAGCCTTCGACCGCGCCTCCGCTCAGGATGACAAGGAATTTGCAGGCATCGTAAGCGATGCCGGGAGACACGAAGGTAATGCCAATAGTAAAGAAGAAGCTTGATGCCGGTCAGTACCAGCTGAAGGACCAGGTGGTCTCGATCAACCGCGTCACCAAAGTCGTCAAGGGCGGCAAGAATCTGTCGTTCGCGGCGCTGGTGGTGGTGGGCGATCCGGGCTCGGCGGTCGTCGGTTATGGTTCCGGCAAGGCGAAGGAAGTGCCGCAGGCCATCCGCAAGGGCATTGAGTCGGCCAAGAAGAATCTGCTACGGGTTAACCTGACGCAGACCACGATTCCGCATCAGGTGCTGGGCCGTTATGGCTCGGGCATGGTGCTGCTTAAGCCGGCCCCGGAAGGCACGGGCGTCATTGCCGGCGGCGCGGTCCGCGCGGTGATGAACTCGGCTGGAATTCAGAACGTGCTGACGAAATCGATTGGAACCACCAACCCGCATAACGTGATCAAGGCCACCTTCAACGCGCTGGGTAAGTTGCGCGATCGTAAAGACGTGGCGGCGATGCGCGGCAAATCGGTCGAGGAGCTGTAATCATGGCACGCATCCGAAAGAAGACAGAAGTGAAGGCCGCCAAGGCGGGAACTAAGATGCAGCTGAAGTGGGTGCGCTCGGCAATCGCCGCGCCCGTGAAGCATAAGCTGGTGATCAAGGGTCTCGGCTTCACGCGCTTGAATCAGGTGGTGGAGCGGGAAGATACACCCTCGATCCGTGGCATGGTGGCGAAGGTGCCGCACTTGGTGGAAATTGTAAAATAGTTGTCAGTTGCCGGTTGTCAGCGGTCGGTTAGAGACAATCGGCGAGCCCGAAACAAAAGACGGGCGGTGGAAAGGCACGCTGGACGCGGTTTTTCACTGACAACACACAACTGACAACCGACAACTGAGGTTGAAATGAATTTAAGCACACTGAGAGCACCCCGCAAGTCATCGGAGAACCGCAAGCGCGTCGGTCGTGGTATGGGTTCCGGCATGGGCAAGACGTCGACCCGCGGCCATAAAGGTCAGCGCTCGCGCAGCGGTTCGCGTTCCATGCGCGGATTTGAAGGCGGCCAGATGCCGCTGCATCGCCGTTTGCCCAAGCGCGGCTTCACCAACATCTTCCGCGTCGAGTACGAAGTGGTGAACCTGGAGAAACTAGCCAGTCTGAAGGCCACGGGCGAGATCACTCCCGAAGTGCTGCGCAAGGCAGGAATGGTGAGTTCGAAGAAGGCGCTGGTAAAGGTGCTGGGGCAGGGTGAACTGTCGAAGGCAGTCACCGTACACGCCCACAAGTTTTCCAAGTCGGCGCAGGAAAAGATTGAGAAGGCCGGCGGCAAAATACAAGTGGTCAGTGCCTAGTGGCCAGTGACCAAACGGTACGGGCTGTTTAGATGTTTCGTTTTTCGCGCAAAGTGTCAGAGTAGTTTGGATTTTGACTGGCAACTGGCGACTGACCACTGGTCACTAGCCACTGAGGATTTATGCTCGAGAAGTTAGCCAACGTATTCCGCGTTCCCGATCTGCGAAAGCGCATTCTGTTCACGCTTGGACTGCTGGCGGTCTATCGCTTCGGCGGTCACGTTCCGACTCCGGGCATTAACGCCGATAGGCTGGCACAGTTCTTCGACCAGAACCGGGGTAGCTTCCTGGGCTTCGTCGACCTGTTCAGCGGCGGCCAATTGCGCCGGCTGACGATCTTCGCTTTGGGCATCATGCCGTACATCACGGCATCGATCATTCTGCAGTTGATGACCGTGGTTTACGAACCGCTGGCCAAGCTACAGAAGGAAGGCGAACTGGGCCGGAAAAAGATTACCCAGTGGACACGCTATCTGACTCTGGGCCTGAGCGCAGTGCAGTCGCTGGGTATCGCTTACACACTGCAACGGCAGCCGGGTTTCGTGATGAATCCTGGGCCGGGCTTTGTGCTGATGACGATGCTGACGCTTACCACGGGTAGCGTCTTTATCATGTGGTTGGGCGAGCAGATAACCGAGCGCGGCGTCGGCAACGGCATGTCGCTGCTGATCTTCGCCGGCATCGTGGTTGGTCTGCCGCGCGCCGTCGCTGACCTGTTTGCCAAAGCCGAGTCGCAAGCCTGGGGCGCATTCACGGTGCCGGCCATGGTATTGCTGGTTGTGCTGATGGTCGCCGTCGTGGCGTTCATCGTGTTCGTGGAACGCAGCGAGCGCCGTATTCCGGTGCAATATGCCAAGCGTGTCGTCGGACGCAAGGTCATGGGTGGGCAGTCGACGCACCTGCCGCTCAGGGTGAACTCCGGCGGCGTCATGCCGGTCATCTTTGCGTCATCAGTCCTGACTTTGCCGCAGACCGCGGGAGCATTGCTGAAAGGCAAGAGTGTGTTCATCGACCGTATCCTTACCCAGTTAGCCTGGGGGGAACCGATGTACACGGTGCTCTACGCGGTTGGCATCATCTTCTTTGCGTACTTCTATGTGTCGATCATCTTCAACCCGACTGAAGTTGCCGATAACATGCGAAAGTACGGTGGGTTTATCCCGGGCATCCGGCCGGGTGCGAGGACCGCGAACTACATCAACGATATTCTGACCCGCATTACGCTGGTTGGCGCTTTGTACCTGATCCTGATTTCGTTCATCCCGGAGTGGATGATCGCCGGCATCCGTCTGAACCACTTATACGGTCCGATTGGTGCGTTCTTCGAGCACTTGCCGCCCTGGGTCACCAACGGTCTGGGCGTGAACTTCTACTTCGGCGGTACGTCGCTGCTGATCGTGGTCGGCGTGGCGATGGATACGATCAATCAGGTTGAGTCGCAGCTGGTGATGCGGCACTACGAAGGTTTCACTCCGCGCAGCGGACGCATTCGCGGACGCCGGGCGACATGGTAAGGATGACAGTTAGCACCTAGCACTTAGAAAAAGCGTCTGGGGCTGCTGCGGAATTCTCGGGTTGGGCACTTCGGTTGGCGAGTGGAACAAGCCAGGTGCCAAATACCAAGTGCTGAGGTACTCACATGGGAGTGCAGGCTTCCTCGGCTGTGAGCGTACAGGCGAATGCGCGCATAACTGGTCCCATCATCCTGTTGGGGCCACCAGCGGCCGGCAAGGGAACGCAGGCCAAGCTGATTGCGTCGACCTTCAATATCCCGCAGATCTCCACCGGAGACATCCTGCGGGCGAATGTGGCTCGGAAAACCGAGCTAGGCATGAAGGCCAAGGCAATCATGGAGCGGGGCGAACTGGTTCCGGATGAACTGGTTTGCGACATGGTGGCCGCCAGGTTAGAAGAGGCGGACTGTTGTCGCGGGTTCATCCTGGATGGGTTCCCCCGGACAGTGCGTCAAGCAGAGTGGCTGGACGCGCAGTTGGAGAAAATGCGGAGCTGTAAGCAGGGCGATTTAGCTGCCCAGCAGGCGTGTGCGGCGCCGGTTGTGATCCGCCTGGTAGTAGACTATAATGTTCTACTGCAACGGATTACCGGACGTCGTTCGTGTCCCACCTGCGGGCGGATCTACAACGTTCACTTCCAGCCCCCCAAAGTCCAGGGCATTTGTGATTTTGACGGCACGTCACTTGTGACGCGCCCGGATGATGAGGAAAGCGTCTTCCATGAACGCATGAAGGCGTATGACCTCCAGACCCTGCCCCTGGTGGACTACTACCGTGCCAAGGGACGGCTGGTTGAGGTGAATGGCGAGCAACCGGTGGAAGCGGTGATGGCGCAGGCGTTTAGCGCAATTGAGAATGTCAATCGTTTGTAAGTCGTCTTCCGAGATCGAGAAAATGCGTCGTGCCGGACGGATCGTTCGGCAGGTACTGGAAGCGACAAGGGAAGCAGTAGCTCCGGGCCGCTCCACCATGGATTTGGAGCGAGTGGCCGAACGCAAGATTAAAGACCTGGGAGCGAAGCCGGCATTCAAGGGGTATTACGATTATCCCTGTGTGCTTTGTACCTCGGTGAACAGCGAAATCGTTCACGGCATCCCGTCGGAAAAGCGGGTGCTGAAAGCCGGGGACATCGTCTCCATCGATTGCGGCGTGGTGCTGGACGGCTACTACGGGGATTCGGCAATTACCGTTCCTGTGGGGGACGACATCAAGCCTGAGCTGCAGAAGCTGCTGGATGTGACCCGCGAGTCACTGGCGCATGGAATTGAAGCGGCGCGTGTCGGTAATACGGTTGGCGATGTTGGGGCCGCCGTGCAGCAACTGGTGGAAGCCAACGGCTTCAGCGTGGTACGTGAGTTTGTAGGACACGGCATCGGGACCAGGCTGCACGAAGATCCGCAGGTTCCGAACTACGGCAAAGCCGGACATGGACCGAAGCTGAGGGATGGCATGGTGATCGCCATCGAGCCCATGGTGAATATGGGAGGTCCGGAGACGCGGTTGCTGGACGATAAGTGGACGGCGGTCACGGAAGACGGAAGCTATAGCGCTCACTTCGAACACTGCATTGCGGTAACGAAGAATGGGCCGGTGATTTTGACTGAGTAGTGTAGTGGCTAGTGATCAGTGGCTAGTTGAAAGTGATAACCAAAAACGCTGTATTTGCGACGTCAAACTGGCCACTGGCAACTGACCACTGGCAACTAGGAATGAATGAGTAAGGAAGACGCAATTGAAGTAATGGCAGTGGTGGTTGAACCCCTGCCCAATGCGATGTTTAAAGTGGAGCTGGAGAACAAGCATCAGGTGCTGGCGCACGTCTCCGGCAAGATGCGTAAGAACTTCATCCGCATACTTCCAGGCGACCGTGTCGCAGTAGAGCTGTCGCCTTACGATTTGACGCGCGGCCGCATCGTGTATCGCTACAAATAGACAGGTATCGGTTGCCAGTTGTCAGTTGTCGGCAATCGGTCCAGGAATTGACAACTGATAACGGACAACTGACAACTGATAACTGAGGAATCATGAAGGTACGAGCATCGGTAAAGAAGATTTGTGATAAGTGCAAGGTGATTCGCCGCCACGGAGTGGTCCGCGTGATCTGCGAAAACTCGAAGCACAAACAGAGACAGGGATAAATCAAGTGATCAGTGGCCAGTGGCCAGTGATCAGAACAAGCATCCGCCGGAAGATGTTCTGGCCACTGGCCGCCGGCAACTAGTCACCACCGGAGTAACTATGGCACGTATTGCAGGCGTCGATCTTCCGCGTAACAAGCACATCAAGATCGCGCTGACGTATATCTACGGCATCGGAAATTCTCGCTCGGCTAAGATTCTGGGCTCGGCCAATGTCGAGACCAACAAGAAGGTCAGCGACCTGAACGAAGACGAGGTCAACCGCATCCGTCAGGTCATCGAGCAGGAAGGCGATGTCGAAGGCGATCTGCGCAAAGACATCACGATGCACATCAAGCGCCTGATCGAAATCGGCTCGTATCGCGGGTATCGTCATCGCCGCAGCCTGCCGGTTCGCGGCCAGCGTACCCACACCAACGCCCGCACCCGCAAGGGACCGCGCAAAGGCACGGTGGCAAATAAGAAGAAAACGGCGGCTAAGACATAAGCTATGGCTAAAGCGAGTTCCGCAGCAGGCGACAAGAAGGGCAAGACCAAGAAGTTCAAGAAGAAGGAGCGCAAGCACATCCCTCATGGCTTGGTACATGTGCAGGCGTCCTTCAACAACACCATCGTCACTATCTCCGACCCGAACGGCAACACGGTTTCGTGGAAGAGTTCGGGGTCGCTGGGTTTCCGCGGATCGCGTAAGGGCACTCCCTTCGCGGCGCAGCAGGCTGCAGCCAACGCCGCCAACCAGGCGCGCGATCATGGCATGCGCAGCGTTGATGTGCGCGTGAGCGGTCCGGGCTCGGGGCGTGAGTCGGCGGTACGCGCTTTAGCGTCCTCCGGGCTGGATGTCCGTTCCATTAAGGACGTGACCCCGGTTCCGCATAACGGCTGCCGTCCGCCGAAACGGCGCAGAGTGTAAAGGCAGTGGCCAGTTGTCAGTGGCCAGTGACCAGTATTGGGGTAAGGATCGAACTGGGGAGTTGGAACATCTAATTCCTTAGCACCAGACCCCTGACAATTAGTTTCGATCGGGAGGAAGGGACGCCAAGTCCTGTAAACCGATCCATTGATAAGTGAGTAGCTGCACATGCTATGGCGTGGCATTGAGACTTGAGCCGGCAGTTTCAGGCAAAGGGTTTCGAGTACGAGCCACTGATCATTAGCCACTGGCCACTACCCACCAGGAGAGTAACTTGGCAAGATACAAAGACGCAGTATGCCGCCTGTGCCGCCGCGAAGGCATGAAGTTGTTCCTCAAGGGCGGGAAGTGCTTCACCGACAAATGTCCGATCGAGAAACGTAACTTCGCTCCTGGCCAGCACGGTAAAGACCGCAAGGCCAAGATCGTGGGTTACGGCCTTCAGTTGCGCGAAAAGCAGAAGACGAAGCGTATGTACTTCGCGCAGGAAGGCCAGTTCCGCAACTACTTCGAGAAGGCCGCCCGCGCTAAGGGTGTCACCGGCGAAATCCTGTTGCAGCAGCTGGAGCGTCGTCTGGACAGCGTCGTCTACCGCCTTGGTTTCGCGGTTGCGCGTCGTCAGGCGCGTCAGCTGGTGCGTCACGGTCACGTGACGGTGAATGGCCGCAAGGTCAATATTCCTTCGTTCCAAGTGAGCGTCGGCGATGAGATCGGTATTCGCGAGAGCAGCAACAAGCTCGCGGTGCTCGAGACGGCGAAGGAATTCGCCAGCCACCAGGCTCCGCCGGCATGGATCGAAGTCGATCGCGACGGCTACAAGGGACGGGTACTGGCGCTGCCGAAGCGCGAAGACATCAACCTGCCCATCAACGAGCAGCTGATCGTCGAACTTTACAGCAAGTAGTCAGAATCCCCGCGCGCGCCATGGCTGCGCCTGCGGGGAGATCGTATTGCACGCGGGAGCTGCGCCAGGCCATCCGTAGCGCGCGCTCCCACAGACTTCGCGCCAGATCAGCCGGTTGTGGCCCTAAGCAGCCACCTGAGCAGCACGGCCGAAGAGAAACAGGAGTTACGAATGCTTTGGAAAGGTTTTCAGAAACCGAAACGGCTTGCCACTGACACCGAGACGCTGACCGACAAGTACGGTCACTTCTGGGCGCAGCCGTTCGAACGTGGATTTGGAACAACCATCGGCAATGCTCTGCGCCGCGTGTTGCTTTCCTCCATCGAAGGCGCTGCCGTCACGGCGGTGAAGATCGAAGGAGTGCTGCACGAGTTCCAGTCAATCCCCGGAGTGGTCGAGGACGCCACTGACATCATCCTCAACCTGAAGCAGATTCCCTTCCGTCTGAATGGCGACGCGCCGAAGGCAATCTATCTGCGCGCCGATCAGCCGGGGGTGGTCACCTCGGGCATGATCGAAGCTGACGCCGACGTCGAAGTGCTGGACAAGGACGTTTACATCGCGACCATCAGCGAGGGCGGCAAGCTCGACATGGAAATGCGGCTGAAGAAAGGCCGCGGCTACGTTTCAGCGGACAAGAACTTCGACGAGGACCTGGGTCTGGGATTCATTCCGATCGACTCAGTGCACTCGCCCGTCCGCAAATGCAATTACTCGGTTGAAGCCGCTCGTCTGGGTCAGATTACCGATTACGACAAGCTGGCCATCGAGATCTGGACCAACGGATCGGTCACTCCGGCCGACGCACTGGGCCTGGCATCGAAGCTGCTTAAGGACCACATGAACATCTTCATCAACTTCGAGGAGGAGCTGGAGGCGCAAGCCGCCGGCGCCTCCGACAAGCCGGAGATCCGCAACGAGAATCTGAACCGCTCGGTCGAAGAGCTGGAGCTTTCTGTGCGCAGCTACAACTGCCTGAAGAACGCGAATATCCAGACCATCGGCGAGTTGGTGCAGAAGACCGAAGCGGAGATGCTGAAGACCAAGAATTTTGGCCGCAAGTCGCTGAACGAAATCAAGGAGATCCTCTCCTCGATGGGCTTGAGCCTGGGCATGAAGATCGACGAGCACGGCAACGCCGTGCCCGGCAGCGGATCGATGTCCGGCGCGGGTCTGGCAACGGCGAACTACGGCGGCATGGAGCCGAATTACTAAGCAGTTGTCAGTGAGCGGTTGTCGGTTGTCAGATAAGCAACTAGCAACCAGTTACTAGCAACTAGCGACGGCGCTGGTAAGCGCTGAAGACTACAAGGGCTGTCGGTTTTCAACCGCGAACCGGCAACTGACAACGTATTTAAGGATTACTAACATGCGTCATCGTAGAGCTGGATGGAAACTGGGACGGAATACCTCGCACCGGCGCGCACTGCTGCGTAACCTGGTGACCTCGTTGATCGTGGAAGAGCGCATTGAGACGACTATCACCAAGGCCAAGGCCATGCGTCCCCACGTGGAAAAGATGATCACCCTGGGCAAGCGTGGCGACGTGGCAGCACGCCGTCTGGCTGCGTCCTACCTGATGACGCGCGATGCCGTCGACAAGCTGTTCGACAGCATCTCTCCGCGCTATGGCGATCGTGCGGGCGGCTACGTCCGTATCATTCACTCGGGCTTCCGCCAGGGTGATGGCGGCGAGAAGGCGTTTGTGGAACTCTTGGGCAGCGAGAAAACGCTGGACGAGAAGCGCCAGAAGCGCGCTGAGATGCGTGCCAAGCGCGCCGAAGACACGCGCAAGGCGATGGAGTCGGCCGAGGAAGAGAACAAGGCCATGCGCGATCAGCAGGCGGCCAACGAGTCAGCTTCGCCGGACGACGAAAAGAAGTAGTCTTTCGCCGAACTGCCGCGCTAAGTTAGGAACGCATCCGCGTTTGCGGATGCGTTTTTTCGTTCGTCGCCGTCTTCTGTAATCTGCACCGTTCGTACAAATCGTACTCGCGCCTTACCCGACCTTCTGTGATCGCCTCAGCTATGTTGTGCCAGCCATAGCATGAACGTGTGTATTGGCGTTGGCGTACCCGCTGCATTACTGTGGTAGCGTTTGCAACCAGGAGTCTGCCCTGCGAAGCCGGCAGGGTGGGGTGTTCACCTGGTTATGAGAGGAGCTGTCGTGTCCTTTCCGCCGCCGCCATCGTCTAACCCAACGCACGCGCTGGCTACCGCCATACTGAACTACAACTCCGAGTGGGCAAGAATTGCGCTGGAGCAAGGAGCAGACATCTTCGCCAAAGGCCGGCGAGGCGAGACCCTGCTTGCCGAGGCGCTTGTCTTCGGATTGCGCGCCTCCAAGAGCAAGGAAAAATCGGTGACTGGGCGGATGTTCGCCGAGGGGCAGATCAAGATAGCAGCTTTGCTGCTGGAGCACAGCCTTTCCCAGCCGATTGAGCGATTTTGCCTGTTCGACGCCGTCGTCGCCCGCAATTTTGCCGCTATCCACCACAATCTTCAGCCGGCGCGCCCTACGGAGAGCGATGCCGACGACTATCGCAAGGCCCTGGCCCACGCAGTGGAACAGGGTGACGCGGAGATCGTCCAGTTGCTGCTTTCGGTGGAGCGATTCTCACTGTACGACGCCGTCAACGCCGGTGACCCTGCCGCGGTCCGCTCGGCGATTCAGCGGGCGCCGCTGCAGGACAGCAACGCGGACGAGTATCACAGGTGCCTGATCGATGCCGTGCGGCAAGACAATTCGGAAATTGTGGAGTTGCTGCTGGGCGCGGGTATGAGCGCCAACATGCGCTTAAACTGCCCACGTGACGGCGGAACCGAGTTACCGCTTTTCAGCTCCGCCGCTCTCCCTTGGAACCAGTGGCCGCTACTAACCTTTGCTGCCGCCAGGGGCAGCACGGCGGCTATGCGCGCGCTGCTGAAAGCCGGGGCTGATCCCAACGCTAAGCCGGATGCCAAGGCCCAGCGGCACGGACCCTTTTTCGACGGAGCTCGCGAGCGCGGCCTGGCGATGGGCAGGGCGGTCGCCAGCGCCCAGGAAGCAGCAATGAAAGCAGCGTCCGCACAGCCGGAGGTCGATGCCACCACCCGGTCACTCTCCATGCTCAAGGCGATCAATGCGGCCATCGTATCGATGCAGCCAGTGAATTATGCCGACGATTATGCCGCTCACATTACCCCACTCATGATAGCCGCCAACTCGTCCAGTCTCGACGCGGTCAAAGTGCTGGTGCAGGCGGGCGCGGACCTGGGCGCCAGAGACAAAAACGGCAGGACCGCTCTGACCTATGCGAAAGAAGGCGGGTTCAAGCGAGTCATCGCCTATCTCGAGGCAGCCTATGAAAAGCAGGACGCAGCCGGAGCGATGACGCTGCGTGAGGCAGCGGCCACCGGTACGGTCTATCGTGCGAAGGCGTTGCTCGAGGCAGGCGCCGATATCGAGGAAAGCGACGAGCATGGCCAGACGCCGCTGATGTTCGCCGTCACGGCGGGGCATTTGGAGTTGGTGAAAATGCTGTGCGCCGGGGGCGCTAATGTGCATGCCACCCGCAGCGACGACGGTGGCGATCTCTGGACTTGTGCCTTTGCCAAGCCCAATGCGGAGATCATACGTTGTCTGATCGAACATGGCCTCAGCCCCAACCAAACGCGAAAATCAGCACCTGCCCTGTTGTTGACATTCGGCCTGTACAAGCCCACGGACATATTAAAGTTGCTGCTCGACAATGGCGCCGACGTGCATGCCCCGGTCCCGGTCGAGGTCATCGAGAAGGCGAAGCGGAGACGTGAAAAACCGTTGGAATTATTGAGGGCATCTCAGCTGGGAGGCAAGCGCGAGAGTGCGACTCCGAAAGATCTAAAAAGTCCATGCAGCGTGCTGGAATTCGCAAAACATTTCGCACCCAGTGATGTCTACTACATCCTGCATACCCACGCTGGCACGACGGACGAGGGCAACGAGTTTTTCTACGAGAGTGTGCGTGATGCGCTGAAACAATGCGCCGTCCTGGCCGACGAGAAGTTTAAGGCGGAGGCGGCGCGCATCGGTACGATCCTGCATGCCAAGCCGCTTCCGTGGAAACGTCGCAAGGGCGTCATCCACTACACGTCCGTGCTGGACAAAGCGCTGGCAGCCTATTACGAGCAGCCCGTACCCGCGGCCGCCGGCCAGAAGCTGCCGCTGCAATTGCTGCAGCGGTTGCAGGCTGAGGTATCAGTCAAGGGTTATACGCTGGTCTACACCGGGCTGGCAGAGACGTCGTTGCAGCGGCTGCTGCTGTTTCCGCTGAACGAACCGCTGGCTGCGATCGCCGCTTCCGGCACCAACGCCGCCAACTATGGTCACGATACGCGTGACGTTGTGAACTGGTGCGCCGAAACTCGTCGCCAGCATCCGCTGACCGTGATCGGTGTGGGATTCGATTTCATGGATCTCGGTTTTGTTCAGCCAATCCAAAATGGCGAAGAACTCGCCGTCCGCATTGCCGAGTTCTGTCCCGACATCCAGGTCTCCGCCAAAGATCCGCAAGCTGTCGCCAAGCTCGCCAAGGAGCTGGCAGAAGGTGGCCGCTGTTTCTTCTGGTGGGATTGATGGTTCCGAGATAGGGGCGATCTTCCGTTCCGCGGAGCATGAGCCATCTGCAACCTGTTCCGCTAGGCCAATCTATGCCCGACCGGCAAACTCGCGCGTCTCAGTTGAGACTTTGACCTTTTCCCCCTCTTTGATGAACAGGGGAACGCGGATCTCGAGACCGGTTTCGAGCTTGACGATTTTGGTCACGCTGCCGCTGGAAGAATCTCCGCGCGCTCCGGGCTCCGCGTAGGTGACCTGCAGCTCCACCTGTAACGGCAGCTCCAGGCCGATGGGGTTGCCGTTGTACTTGTGAAGCTGGATGATGCCACCCTCCACCAGGAAGTCCATGGCGTCGCCGATCATCTGCTCGTTGAGGGTGAGCGTCTCGTAGGTTTCCTGATCCAGGAAGTGAGAACCATCGTTGTCGCTGTACAGGTAAGAGGCGGGGCCGATCTGGAGATCGGGCTCCTTGAACTTGTCGCCGGCTTTGAAGGTTTTCTCGAAGACCGCGCTGGTCAGCAGGTTGCGCATCTTCAGGCGCACCAGCGTCTGGCCGCCGCGCGCGGTGGGAGTATTCACCTCTGCTTCCAGGCAGTGATATGGAGTGTTCTCGAACTCAAAAAACATCTTGCGCTTAACGTTGATGGCATCAATCAGGGCGGCCATGAAGTCCTCGAAGGCGGAGTGAGCAGTGAAATCAACAGCAGAAGACGATCTCAGCTACCTCTTCATTATAAGTGAGGGAGTCACGACGATCATTTTCAAGGCTATGGCGACCAGTATTCCCACCCTATGCCAAAGACCGCGTAGGATGGGGCGCCCGAGATTTTCTGGCAACTAGCCAACGGTCATTGTTTCAGCGACTGCAGGTAGGCGACCACCGCTTCTGCGTCGGCGCGGTTCATCTTGTACTGCGGCATCGGAGGGCGCGCGGGCTGCCCGTTGGCAGCGAGGCCCGTCATGAAAAACTGCACCGCCTTCTCGGTGTCCCAACCCTCAAGCCCGGCAATGTTCGGCGAAATGGGACTCCAGATAGGAATCGGGATTAGCGGTCCAAACTCCAGCCTCTTGCCCTGCAGCCATTTGTCCATCACGAAGCCGCCGGTCAGGGTGAATGGTGTGTGGCAATCGCCGCACATGCCAATGCCTTTCACCAGGTACTCGCCGCGCTTGATTTGGGCCTGAGCCTTGCTGGAATCCGGCGCAGCGGAACCGCGGCTGACCACCCCCAGGCAAATCGCAGCTGCCATCGCTGCCGCCATCCAATGCTTCTTCATGTCTGCCATCCACCATCCCCTCGATCGTTAATGTATTTGAATCCGCAGAACATTCTTGCGCTGTCGGGAAGCACCAGGCTCCGGAAGTCGGCATGGATTGTTCAGGGATTTGCCGCCACATGACACATCGGCGGTGTAAGTTCGGCGATTGTGACGGAATTCAAGTTGGAAGTCAACGGCGCAGGTCACGCCGCGAGCACAAATTCGGCGCGTGTCTACAATATCCGCACCCTTTCATTCGTCTACAGCGGTGGATGGGCGATGTGGCGAGCCTGGAGCTGACGGCACTGAAACAAGACGACCAGATCTCCGAAGTAGTCGAGCGCGAGCGGTCGCGGTTGCGCAACTTCATACGCCGCCGTGTCCCCGATCCCGCCGATGCGGAAGACATTGTGCAGGAAGTTTTCTACGAACTGGTGGAAGCCAATCGGCTGCTGATGCCGATTGAGCACGTGACGGGCTGGTTGTTTCGTGTCGCGCGAAACCGCATCACCGACCTTTTTCGCAAGAAGAAGCCGGAGAACTTCAGCGATGCGGCGGTCGAAGACGAGAACGGGGAGCTATTGCAGATCGAAGATCTGTTGCCTTCGCCTGAAGACGGCCCCGAGGCGCTCTACGTCCGGAGCGTGCTTCTCGACGAGTTGGAGCTCGCGATGGATGAGCTCCCCGAGGAACAACGCGAGGTCTTTGTCGCCCATGAACTGGAAGGGCGCAGCTTCAAGGAGCTTTCTGCGGAGAGCGGCGTCAGCGTCAACACCCTGCTCTCGCGCAAGCGGTATGCGGTATTGCATCTGCGCGAACAGCTGCAGGGTATTTACAACGAGTTTATGAGGAAGTGAGGACCACAAGATGAGCGTCAAATGGATTGTGAGAATGTTTGTAGTTGCACTGATCGTCTTAATCTTTATTGCCGCCGGCGGCCAGGCCGTGTTGCATCTGTGGAACTGGCTGATGCCTTCGCTGTTTGGCTGGCACGAGCTGACGTTTTGGCGGGCCGTAGGACTGCTGGCGCTGTGCCGCATCCTGTTCGGTAGCTTTGGCGGACGGCCAATGTGGCGCTCGAACTTCCGCCGGCGCATGGGCGAGCGGTGGGATAAGATGACGCCAGAGGAGCGCGACCGGTTCAAGCGCGGGATTCCGTCGCCTTGCGGTGGCGTAATACCGCCTGATGAAGCCAAACAGAAGGCGTGAGATGCGCTCGCCTCGTCAACAATATATAGTGTCTGCCGACAGGCGCACCGCAGACGGATAAGCGCTGCTCGGCCGAGTCCAATACTGCAAAGTCTAGCTAGACGAGGTCTACCACATGAGCCGATGGTTGATGGTCGCGGTATCGCTGCTGGCGGGAATCGCCGTCGCGCAGAACACCCCGGGGAAAGATGTCGCGCCCTTCATCAGCGTGAATGCGCAGTCGATCGTACTGAACCACGTACGCGTCATCGACGGAACGGGCGCGGCGCCGAAGGAAAATCAGAGTGTTTTCATCAACCAGGGAAAGATCGCAGCTGTCGGCGACTACGGTACCCTATCGCTTCCCGGCGATGCCCAACAGCTTGACCGCACTGGCTACACGGTAATCCCCGGCCTGGTCGGCATGCACAATCATCTGTATTACACGAATTCCTATGCCGACCAGATCGGCAATGGCCGTTTGGAGGAGCCGGGGCTTTTCATCATTGAGCTTCCGTATTCTGCGCCCCGCCTGTATTTGGCGGCAGGCGTGACCACGATGCGTACCACCGGCAGCCTTGAGCCCTATACCGATATCAAGGTGAAAGAGCGCATCGACGCCGGCCTGATGCCCGGTCCGAAAATCGATCTTACGGCTCCCTACCTGGAAGGTAAGCCAACGCCCTTCGCGCAAATGCACGAGCTGACTGGAGCAGACGATGCCAAGCGCATGGTCGATTACTGGGCCGACGAGGGCATGACCTCGTACAAGGCCTACATGGACATATCGCACGACGAGTTGGGTACGGCGATCAAAGAAGCGCACGCGCACAATCAGAAGCTGACCGGCCATTTGTGCTCCGTAACCTGGCCAGATGCGATTTCGCTCGGCATCGACGACTTCGAGCACGGCCCAGTCTTCACCGACACAGAGTTCGAAACCGACAAGAAGCCCGATGTCTGCCCGCGTGGTTTCAAGAGCTGGATGACAATGGACATGAGCGGTCCTCAGGTGAAAGGTCTGATCCAAAATCTAATCTCGCATCACGTGGCAGTGACTTCCACGCTGCCTGTCTTTGAAGCAGGCATGCCGATGCGCCCGCAGTTGCAGAAGCGCGTTCTCGATGCATTGTCGAACGACGCGGCGCAAAGTTACTTGACTGCGCGCGCCCGCGTCTCCGCAGATACGCCCATAGTGCCATTGTTCAAGAAGGAGTTGGAATTCGAATTGGCCTTCGCCAAAGCCGGAGGTCTGCTGCTGGCGGGTCCCGATCCCACGGGTAACGGCGGAGTGCTTCCCGGATTCGGCGACCAGCGCGAAGTGGAGTTGCTGGTTGAAGCGGGATTCACGCCCGTCGAGGCGATCAAGATCGCAACGATGAATGGCGCTGTTTTCGAAGGCCAGCAGGACCACATCGGCTCCATCGCGGCCGGCAAGCAAGCTGATCTGGTGTTGATCAAAGGCGATCCATCGAAGAAGATCGAGGACATCGAAAATGTGGAGACGGTGTTCAAGGATGGGGTAGGCTACGACTCGCAGAAGCTGATTGGTAGCGTGCGTGGACAAGTGGGAATCCGTTAGCCAGATGCCTTCCCTGGTGATGATTCCCGGAGTGCTGTGCGATCGGCGTTTGTTTGCGCATCAGATTCCCGCCCTTCAAGCTCACGCCGAGATATCTGTGGCAGACATCACGCAGCAGACCACAGTGGAGCAGATGGCGCAGGCAGTGCTGGCGAATGCGCCGAAAAGTTTTTGTCTGGCCGGATTTTCGCTCGGCAGCCAGGTCGCGCTGGAAATCATGCAGATTGCCGGGGACAGGGTCGACCGCCTGGCGCTGCTGAGCGCGACTCACGGAGGTTTGCTGCCTGCCTCCGCAGCGGCATTTCGCAAAGCTCTGGAGCCAATTGAACAGGGCGGCTTTCAGCCGTATCTGGACGATGTTTTCCCCCGATACTTCACGGAACGCGACGCCCAGAATCCTGAACTGAAGCAGATCTTCATGGACATGGCCCACAGTGTGGGACAAGACGCCGGCCTGCGGCAAATGCGCGCCCTTCTAGAGCTGCGGCAGCCATTCAAGAACCTCGATCGCATTCGCTGTCGGACGATGATTATTGGCGGAGTCGAAGACCATCGCACGACTCTGGAAGCGCATGAGATCCTGGCAAGAGAGATTGCCGGATCCGAGTTGGTGAAGATCGAGGATTCCGCACACTTCACCACGCTGGAACAGCCTGCAGCAGTGACCGCCGCATTGCTCCGCTGGCTGACGGGTTAAGTTTCGGCGCTTCAGACATGCGACTTCCTGTCGCATCTGTAATCCAATAAGAGCGAAATTCCCGGAGGAGTGGCATGTCGATTCGACCCGTTAAACGCCTGATCAAATCCAAGCCGACGATGGAAGGCGCGGGCGTGCATCTGCGTCGCGCCTTCGGCTTTGGCAATACCTCCGACTTCGATCCCTTCCTCCTGCTCGACGACTTCCGCAACGATGTGCCGGAAGATTACCTCGCCGGCTTTCCCTGGCATCCGCATCGTGGCATTGAAACGATCACGTATGTTCTCGCCGGCACGGTCGAGCACGGAGACAGCATGGGTAATCGCGGCGCCATTGCTTCCGGCGACGTGCAGTGGATGACCGCCGGGAGCGGCATCATTCATCAGGAGATGCCGAAGGGTGATGACGCCGGCCGCATGCACGGCTTTCAGCTGTGGGCGAACCTCCCATCGTCGCTGAAGATGACCGACCCGCGCTACCAGGAGGTGAAGTCCGGCGAGATTCCCGAGGTCACCGACGATGACGGCACGCATGTGCGCATTGTCTGCGGCAGTTTCTGGGGCAAGCGGGGACCGGTGGAAGGCATCGCGACCGATCCAATTTATCTCGACGTCTCGGTGCCTCCTGGCGAGCGTAAGACGCTGCCGGTGGAGACCACGCGCCACGCGTTCGCTTATGTCTTCGCAGGGTCAGGCAAGTTCTGCAATGCGTCGGGCCCGCTGGCGGTGCCTACTGAAGCCATCAAGTGGGCGGACACCACGCCTCCCGTGGAAGCGGACAATCGTTCGCTGATCCTGTTCGATCGAGGCGATGAAGTTACCGTGCACGCGGGCGAGGATGGAATCCGCTTTCTGTTAGTCTCAGGAAAGCCGTTGGAAGAGCCGGTTGCCTGGTACGGGCCCATCGTGATGAACACGCAGGAGCAACTCCAGCAGGCATTCGAAGAATTGAAGCAGGGAAATTTTCTAAAGCAGTAGCTTGATTCAATGTATTCTCCCGAACTTCTCGATCACTTTGAACATCCCCGCAACTCGGGACAACTTGCTGGCGCGACAGCGCGGCATCGCATCGAGAATCCAGCGTGCGGCGATGTGCTGGAGTTGGCGATCAAGATCGTGGATGAACGCGTCGAAGACCTGCGCTTTCTTGCCAAAGGTTGTGTGCCGGCCATGGCCTGCGCTTCGGCCGTAACCGAGCTGGCTAAGGGAAAATCGGTCGCGGAAGCGCGTGCCGTCAGCAAAGAAGATGTCGTGAGAGCGGTGGGCAGCCTGCCGTCCGCGTCCGGGCACGCGGCACAACTGGCTATCGATGTGCTACAGGTAGTTCTGGGCACCCAAAGATGACAATGTCGCAATTTGTCGCATGCAGGCGCGGTTGAGGTCAAGAGGGTGGAAAAATTAACAACACCACTGAGGCCGGGAAGCGCATCCTATGTGTAGAACAGGGTTTTGCACTTGCGTTTCAGGGGCAAAGCTGGTTACCATAGAAGCGTCCTCCAATCGCCGCACTTCCCGTGCAGGCGTTCCTCGCGCCAAATTTTCCGGGCGCCAGACGGACGCAACTGGATCGATTTCTAACTAAAGTATCCAACCGCAGCCAGGCTCGCAACGGACAGTTACGACCACGCGGCCCCGGCAAGCGGTTCATAAATGTGGGATCTCAACTTAAGAGAGAAGCATGAATCAAGGATCGAATCCTCCTTCCGGTAATTCCGGAGGGAAGGGACGTAGACGGCGGCGCGGCCGCCGTGGAGCCGTCGCGCACGGCGCAGCCTCCCCTCAACAACCGGGTCAGCCTCGTCAAGATCGCCAGGGACCTCCGGGCAAGAACCGGCACGGTCGCAAGCCTGGTGGTGGCCCGCGCGTGCGGCGAGAGAACCCGCTGGCTGGTGGTATCTACACCGCGCCGATGGATCACAGTTACCGTGCGCTGCAGGGTAACAACAACGGCAATGCCCGCCGGCCCGGCCGCGGAGGCGCAGGACAAGGCATGGGGAAACAATTCATGCCACCTGACGTTGAGCCATTGCCGGCGAGCGCAGACGCTTCGCCCGCACGCATCTTCGCCTTTGTCGACGACCTGTTTTTCCTGGCCAAAATCCAGGAGACGGCGCGCAAGTTGAATGTGAAAGTCGAGTTCGTTAAAACCGACAAAGAGCTTCAGGAGAAGATGGGACTGAACGGCGCCGACAAGCAGTCGCTCATCATCTTCGACCTGAACAACGTTGGCGCCAAGCCGCTGACCATGATTCCCAAGTTGAAGGCGAAGCTGAAGAAAACCGTCAACATCATCGGCTTCGTTTCTCACGTGCAGGGCGATCTGAAGATGAAGGCGCAGGAGGCCGGTTGCGACATGGTCGTGCCACGCTCCGCGTTCTCGCAGAACCTGGCGCAGTTGCTTCGCCGTCACGGTGCCCCCGATGAAGTGCCGGATCAGGGGCAGCAACCCAGCCACTTCGCTTAGGACTGTTTTGCAGACATGCCGTTTGTTGAGGCCGGTGCCTCAATCCGGCGGCCGCGTTGCGTGTAGAATTCCCCCGGCATGAGCGAGCGCGCCGTTCCTCTCCGTTCGACACAGATTCGTTCCTTCCGCCGCGCTCTGTTGAGCTGGTATGACCAGCATCGCCGCGACCTTCCCTGGCGACGTGACCGCCATCCCTACCGAGTTTGGATTTCAGAGATCATGCTGCAGCAGACCCGGGTGGCTGCGGTGCTGGATCACTATGCTCGCTTTCTCCAGCGCTTTCCGACCGTGGAGAAGCTGGCGGCGGCGCGCGAGAGTTCCGTGCTTGCGGTCTGGAGCGGACTTGGCTACTACCATCGCGCGCGGCGGATGCATCAGGCAGCGAAGCTGATCGCAGGAGAACGCAAAGGAGTGTTTCCCCGCTCTGCGGAAGAGTGGCTGGAACTACCGGGCATTGGCAGATATACCGCAGCCGCGATCGCCAGCATAGCTAGCGACGAACCGGTTGCGGTGGTGGACGGCAATGTGGAGCGCGTTTTGCTGCGGCTGTTCGGCGAGGCTTCGGGAAAAGAAGCCGCCTGGCAGCAAGCGGAGGCGTTGCTGGATCGCGAGCGCCCCGGCGATTTCAACCAGGCGATGATGGAGTTGGGCGCAACCGTATGCACGCCGCGAGCGCCGCAATGCCTGATCTGTCCGGTGTATTCGTTCTGCGTGACCCGCGGCGTGGAAGCGGCGAAACCGCAGGCAGCCAGGAAGAATCGGGACACGCATTATGCCCTCACACGTCGAGGAGGTTCCGTGTTGCTGGTACAGCGCGCAGCGGACGCGTCGTTGATGGCGGGGATGTGGGAGTTGCCGCCGATTCTCTCTCCGGAGACCCTGAACGGCGATGCCCCGGTGCTGCGAGTTCGTCATTCGATCACGGACACGGATTATCGGGTATCGGTCTTCGCGGTGAACGCGGATCAGTTAGGTGGCGCGGAAAGTACGGCGCAATGGTTCACGCCGAAACAGTGCCAACGGCTGGCGCTGACGGGCTTAACGCGAAAGATATTGCGCAAGATCGGGCACGAGTCGAAAGAGAAGTCAGCGGAATCTAAGAAGTGAGCTCCCATTTGTATGAAACTGCTGTTATTTCGGAAGCTTTTTGGAGGTCACGAGTCGATGGTTACCTTAAGCGCGGGTGTTCGCGCGCCTGATTTCACCCTGCCCACGGTCGATGGTGGTCGGGTTTCGCTGCATCAGTTATTAAAGAAGGGCCCGGTTGTTCTAGTATTCTTCAAGGTTGGTTGTCCTACCTCCCAGTACGCGTTCCCATTCTTCGAGCGCATGTACCAGGCGAACCGGACCTCCGGTGCCAGCTTTCTCGGAGTTTCGCAGGACGATGCGAAACACACGCAGACTTTCCTGAAGCAGTACGGTGTCACCTTCCCGATTGCGCTGGATGATCCCTCCCATTACGCGGTATCGAACGCTTACGGGCTGACCAATGTCCCAACGCTGTTCTACATTGAGCCGAACGGGGAGATCGCGATTTCTTCCATCAGTTGGTCGAGGACCGACGTTGAGGCGGTGAACCAAAAACTGGCTGGGAATCGCCAGCAATTGCCTCCCACGCTGTGGCACAAAGGCGAAGATGTTCGCGAATTCCGGGCTGGTTGAGGCTCCAAGAACTGATCCGCCGTGTGCGGATCAAACGCGCTGAGGTTGACGCACCGCCGTCATAATGACGATACTGTTGCCCTGCCCGGAGTTGAGCTCCGTCTATTCAATGTCCCGCTTATGAGAGGAACACGAACGGTGAAACGCGCCGCGCTTCTGCTGACTGGAATTCTTGTCGCTGGTGTATCCGTGCACCTGGTTGCACAGGGGATGGCCGCCTCGCCGCCGACGTCACCATCTTCGGTCGGCAAAATTACCGCTGCCGCCGTGTGGCAGCCTCCGCAGGATTTCCTGACGAAAGCCCACGCCGTCTGCGACAAGTCGATGAGCGCGGTCAGTTTTCCCGAGTGCTTCATGAACCAGATTGCCGTTGCCGGAGCTCCCGCCGAGGCCGTGGCTTTTACCCGCATGCTTTATGGACAAACCGATGGGCAGGTCGGAATCATGAGCGCGTTTAAGAGCTTCGGAAACGTGGACGCCGCCCAGGTTTTTTATCCCTTGCGCGCGAACGATAACTACGCCCTGCTGCTGGTCAACGGAGATCCAAAGGTGCTCGATGTGGACGACCTGAAGAAGCTGGATCAGGCGGCCATGCAGCAGAATTCGTTGTTTCAGGCGGTGAAGCGGAAGTTCCCGCAGAGCGACATCTGGCCGGGCGATCGCAGCGGGAGCACGCCGTGGCCGCGCACGCAAGCGCTTCCGGACGGTGGCTTCGAGTTCATCGTCACCTATCCCCTTCTCAATGGGTGTCACGCTTGCAAGCCAACCGGCTTGGCGCGCTATGGATGGGATTTCGATGCTAACGGGAAGTTCCTTCGCACTACCTTCATACCGACGCCGCCTCCACCGAAGATTTTGCCGAAACCACGCTCCGGGCCAACGCCGCCGGCCGCTCCTGCGCCTCAGCAGTGATCGACGTCCCACTCAAGGCCAAGCGGGCCTGAATGGTGCACCCGGACCTCGAAATGAAGCACCCGCCTTCACGGGCTCGGGCGTCGTTTGCTAAACTCCAGTAACCATCGGGCAACAAGGGGGGATGTATGCGTAAGCCGCTCGCATTGCTGGCAATCATGGCGCTGGCCACCATCGCACTTGGACAGACAACGCCTGCTCCCATTAGTGCTTCCGCAGTGTGGCAGCCCGGTACCGATTTTGTCGCGAGTGCCCATGCGGCCTGCGACAAGACAACGCCTTCCGCCAAATTCTCCGACTGCGTCATCAACCAGATGTCCAAGGCGGGAGCTTCCGCAGCCGCTGTTAGTTTTACCCGCGAGCTCGCCAAGCAGACGGGCGGTGAGGTGGGCATCATCGGCAACTACCACGCGGTCGGCCCGGTCGATATCGCCTGGGTGCAATACCCGCTGAGCTCAACCAGTGGACTGTTTCTGGTGAATGGCGAGCCGCGCATCATCAATGTGGAGAACCTGAAACTGCTCGACGAGAAAACCATGCAGCAGAGCTTCCAGTTTCAGGACCTGCTGAATCAATTTCCCAAGGCCGGAGTCTGGCCCGGCGACCGCGATGGCCAGACGTGGCCCAACTCGCAGACCGGAGACAAGGGCGGACTTCAGTTTGTCATCGGATATCCGCTGCGGAACGGCTGCTTGAACTGCGCCCATGCCGGATACGCCATCTTTACCTGGAACTTCAGCCCCAGCGGAAGGCTCATGGGTACCAGCTTTGTCGGCATGACACCGGCCCCGATCTCGCAACCAGCACCGGACGCTCCGCAACAGTAAGACAGTTGCCGTCGATGATCGGGACTCGAAGTGGCGTCGGCCGGCGCTACCGGCCTCAGGACAAGTTCAGGCTTCGCTTTGCGCGAATCTCTCCCGAGCAGTTATGTCTTCGTTCGGCCTGTTCCAACGCCTCGATGGTTGGGGCCACGAGGGTTTGCAGACATAGCGTACACATGCTTTCTGGTACTCCAACCGAGTTTTGACAGCGCAGAAAACGGGTGGTCTTGATCGCAAGGTCCATAGTCACCTGTAGGACAATCCGTCGATAACCGACATGGGAAGAGTGCGTTTGCGCGACGTCGGCGGCGCAGTCACGCTGGGAAGAGTCATAAAGACGTGACCCTGCGGGCAACGGTAGGAGGCGACGCCGCGCAGCAAGTTCGTTTCGCCGCCGAGCTCAACCAAAAAGGTTGCGCCCCGCAGTACGCGCTGCAGCGACTCCGACCGGCATTGGGGACAGCTTCGCCGAGGATGCATGTTTTGAGCCTAGGCCCGAGGGCGGGCCCGCGCATCACCCAGTGAGGTAGACACCATACAACCAAGGTCATAGTAAGCGGAATTGAATCCCGAATTGGAAAGCGGTTCTGATAGTCCATTGGGAGAACTTCCAAAATACGCCACCGCAACTCGGCTGTCTTGCTTCCTATAATGGTCGTTTCCGGACTTCGAATGTCGAAAGGCCATATCCTTCGGCGACTTATTTCGAGAAGATCGGTTCTAACAAAACCAAGGATCGGAGTGAACATGAAGGCAACGAGTGATTCGAGTGGCGATGCGGCTTCCGCGAAAATCACCAAGCGGATTAAAGAACTCGGGGATTGGAGAGGAGAGACCCTCGCTCATCTCCGTCGGCTCATCCACGATGCCGACCCCGACATCCAGGAGGAGTGGAAATGGGAGAAGCCAAAATCCCCCGGAATCCCCGTCTGGTACCATGACGGCGGTATCTGCACAGGGGAATCGTACAAGCAGGCCGTCAAGCTTACGTTCTTTCGCGGAGCCTCCCTCAAAGACCCGAAGAAGCTCTTCAATTCCAGCCTGGAAGGTAATGTGCGGCGTGCGATCGATTTCCACGAAGGGGAAAAGATCAACGAAGCGGCTTTCAAGGAACTCATCCGCGCCGCAGTGGCGGCCAACGCCGCGGTGCGCGCGGCCAGGAAGAAGTAGGGCCGGCAATCGATGAAAACTGAAGGCAGGTAATCAGTCCGGGCAAAAGGATTCGAACTTGAGGCGTTGGGCAGGCGTAAGCGTTAGACTGCTGCCGAAATCTCGAGCAGCGGCGAGGGACCACAACCGATGAAAACTGTAGAAGTAATTGGTCGGGGCGACTGGATTCGAACCAGCGACCCCCTGCGCCCAAGGCAGGTGCGCTACCAGGCTGCGCTACGCCCCGACTATCTTCGATTATAGCAACGCTTTCCCGCCTTGATCGGTCGTCGCGCGATCCCAGTACGCGTTTGTGTCCGCATTCAACTCGGCTTCCAGTAGTCCCCGTATAATGAAAAGCTCATGAACGGACTCGTGTATGCCGCGGTTGCCTACATCCGCTGCCCGGTAGGGATCTTCGTCGAGGAGTTGCGCCGCGAACTTCATCCGGCGCACACTCACGCCGACGCTCACGTGACCGTTCTTCCGCCGCGTCCCTTGGCGGGTTCCGAGCAGCAGGCACTGGAGATGCTGTCCGAGTTCTGCCGGAGCGTGGTGCCGTTTGAAGTTTCCATGGGAGACGTCGAGACGTTCATCCCCGTCACTCCCACCGTCTTCCTGCGCGTGGCGCGCGGCGCTTACCGGTTGCGCGAACTGCATGACAAGCTGAACAGCCGCGGCTTGGAGTTCAAGGAGCCGTGGCCCTACATGCCCCATCTCACCATCGCCAAGATGGATACCACCGAGGAAGCCCGCAAGGTCCTGGAAGTAGCACGGCAGCGCTGGAGCGAATACCACGAGAGTCGCACCGTGCGGATTCAGTCGCTTACTCTGGTCAAAGGAAGCGGCGAACGATGGGTGGACTTGGGGAATCTGGCTCTGGGCGGCGAGACTGCCAAGTAGTCCAGCTCGGTGCGCCGACAACCAAATTTTGCGCGAGCTGCGCTCTTGGCGGGTGATTGTGCATCTATTCCTAGGGTGAACCCCGCTTGGGAAGAGTTTGTCGTAACCCGCGATCCATCGGGCAGACTGTTCGTCGCTCACTGCGTCGTCTGCGGACAATTGCTGGCAGCGTCGCCCGACCGGCCGATCACCGAGCGCTTAGCGAGCAGTCATCGGTGCGAGATGCAGCTGCCGACGGTGGTCAACAAACCCAGTAGCCGCTCCCGCACTTAGCTTCCAACTAGTTTTCTGCTAAATCACTCCCGAACGGTTGCGTTCCACAGCCTCCTCCAATGGGCGAAAGTGTGTACGTGGCGTGTACGTGAAGTTTCGCCAGCTCTTCGCGTTGCTCTCGGAGACGACAATGGATTAGTTGTGCTATGGCGATTTTACGCCAGTTATCGGCTCGCAGATTCGGTCCCACTGTCGCCCAGCACTTTTGCTTCGCCAATGAACCGCCCCTCCCACAAGTAGAAGCTCCCGGCAAGACGCAAGGCTGACAGAGCCTCGTCCTCGTGCAGAAAGACAAATCCAAGTCGGCGGCGACCACCGGGTGCAAGCGGCTCATATAGAACTGGCCATCCGTCGTGGCAAATCGTGTCCTCTGACTTCGAGCAAAAACAAGGACAGCCCCAACCCGGTTGCACGCTGAGGTTCCTCCCACCGTCAGCAGTTGGATACAGCCAGACGTCGGCCATAAGCTGCGGAGACATGCGTGCTATTGCTTCAGCGCGTGCCTTGAAAGGGGATTCGAATGCCACACCAGCATCATAAAGCAGTAAGGAGTAAGCGGGTAAGTTACGCTATAGCGACTTATCAACAGTTATGACCTTGACAGTCATTTTCCACGCACAAGATGCAGCCCTGTTCGCGCCGATGCGCTTTGTTTGTCTTGATTATTTCGAGAACATCGGCCGCTTCCTTTGCAACCGAGTGAAAGCCTTTTACGACCCTGTGGTCGGAAACGGAAAGCCGCTCTAAGACGGGAATAGCCCGGTGCTCTGCCATTTGGCCGAGAGTATATGCACACCAAAAACGAACCTGTTTGCTTGGGTCAGTCAGGTTTTTGAGCAGCACATCATGTGATTTCTTGCGGTGGTTAAGGTGGAGTGCCTCTGCTGCGTGGCCCCTGACTCGCGGACTCTCGGATTTGTCATTCACCGCTTGCTCAAGTGCTGCGACGACCCTTGTCCTATGCAGCATTGCCCCCATTGCATAGGCTGCCGCCGCCCGGTTAAATGGCCTCGGCCCTTTCTTTACTGTATGAATTAGAGGCCGCTCAAGCCGTGTATCCGTGTCACTCCAGACGGCTTTCGCCGCCTCGAAAGCTTCCACCTGAGAGCGTCCATTCAATCTCGACTATGACGCGCTGTAATTCGTCATCCGTCACTGCGTTTCGACCTTACGTATTCCAGACGATTATAAGTGTCGTGAACAGGCGTTACATAAACGATCCGCCCGGACCGAATCACTTATGAAATGGCGATCTTTCGACAGTTGACCTCAACGCTTTAGGACAAGAGGTTCGTTCTGAAAGCTGGCGTATTGCCTGTGCGTTTGGTGGTTTGAGATTGGCCGATACTGAGTTCCGTCAAGCACCAGCTTCTTAATCATGAAAGGCTTCGCACATGCGTCACACACGCCCCTGTCTACCGCCGTCCAAACTTCCACCTCGCCAGCGTTCTTGGTGGAGAGCACCAATCGGCCTTGGTATGCGTCTGAAATTGGAATCAGTTTGTACCCGTCACCGAGCCGATTTAAGGCGAAGAAGAAACCGCCCGAATTACCCGACTGCACGACGATGTAAGTTATGTCGAGATTGTTCGAGCATTGATGCGCTGCACTCGCTGCTACCGCCGTTACGCCCCAATCGTCATGATGTCCTTTCGGAGTTTCCATCTTCCTCAGAGCATACTGAAACACTGGATGACCTTCGCGGGTGACAAGGAAGTGCTTGTCAGCATCGGTCAGTTCACCGCCGTCGTGGCGAGCTTCGTCCTGCTCCCACTTACGACCCCAGTTACCAACTCGTAGATGGTAAGGGTGTCAGTATTCGACAGTGGGAGTATCAACCGGACGAACCAGTTTCCGGTCCATATGGCTTTATTGCAGCGGGAACGGTCTGATTCTTATTGGGAAGCGTGCCCTTGACCGAACTGATACACCCAACCAGAGGCGAGGTGGCAGTGCCGAGTTGACTCAGCAAAGGTTGATTTTCAACGGAAGTACCTTGCTCTGCGAAGGGATATTAGAATCTCAAGCATCACAACCAGCACAAGAATTGCGCGTTTCACTACAACAGCTTACGCCCAAGCATCTGTTGCGATCACGACAGCTGTCGCTAACAGGCAATAGCGCAAGTTATCGCCGAAAGATATGCCCGGCTCCGTAACTTGCGATATGGGGATTTAGGACAGCTACGTGTCAGGGATTGTTCCTTGTGCTACGGCCACGAGTCGGCTTCGTCTTAGCAAACTCTATCGGTGTTGTTTCGTATGGGTAGTCAATCTTCGGCCCTGCATCTGGATTGAGCCGAAACGCTTCTCGACTTCGGTTGCGGAATAGCACCTTTGACACCGTGGCACCGCTGTTCCGCATCCGCTTCGACCTCGACTTCTTTATGCAGTTCACCGACCTTCCACGCCGATTCGGAGAATCCACCCGCGCCAACCGCAGGAGTCCTCATCAACCGCGCAAACCGCATACGAAAGCCAGACAAAGTCAGGTGTTGTCACTTGGCCTTCGCGTAGCTCAATCAAGGAACGGAATTTTTCTGGAAAGGGCATGGAACTGCTTATATTACCGCACCTTGCGCTGATAACTGTTGTAATCAGGCGATTACACAAGTTACCCGGAACGGTATCCGCCAACAAGCGTTATTGTGTAGGAGATATTTACGCCAATCAATTCGGGGGCCACTTATCGAGCGTTTCCACCACCCACACAAAAGCGAGTGGAAACCAACGTCGGCAGCTTTCGAGGGTACGTCTCGGGTACACAAAGACAATTTGACCATCTGCAAATCGCAGAAGACGAACAAGATAGGTATGGGGTGGGTGGAGGGATTCGAACCCTCGACAGCCGGAGCCACAGTCCGGAGTTCTACCACTGAACTACACCCACCGTGCCAAACAAAATTATAACATCGGCACGGTCATTGGCCCTTCAACAGCTTGACCAGCCGATCGATGTCGGCGGAGTTCGCATCGCCAATCACGAAGTAGCGCAAACCACCTTGACTCCACGTTCTTAGATTGAAAGTCGACGCGCCCGATGGCATCAGTTTGTCTCCGAGCGAAGGTCGCAAGGCCGCTTCCGGAAAGATGAAAACGGAAATGTGATGCTTGCGAATGTCGTAGATCAGCTGCGCGCCGGGAACTTGGTCAAGATAGGTAACCCGTCCACCCAGCAAAGTGAAGTCCGTGTTTTGTAACTCCGGCAGGTTGAACGCGAACGGAATTCTTCCCTGGAACCAGGGCTTCACCGTGTGCCGGTCGGTCGAAACAACATCGACGGGAGATGAGCTGGCCAGCGTCGCGACATGCAGATCGGCAACCTCGCTGAAAAGATGATTGCGGGCCGAGCGCATCTGCAGGTAGTTCGAGATCAACACGCCGGCAATCAGTAGCATCGCCGCCGCCGCGAGAGCCAGCCATCCGACGGAGAAACTGCGTTGCGGCTTGGTTGCTATCTGGCGCTCGATCTTTCTACGGAACTCGGCGCTTGGCGTGAAGCGACTTCCTGCCATCTGCACCGCCCGCTTCCTCTGCAGGCGCGCCAGCGCATCTGCCGAGCAGACCGAACAGCTGTGTACGTGCTCGTCGAAGGTTCGCATCTCCCCGTCGGGAAGCTCGCCATCCACGTAAGCGTCAAGTTTCGTTGTCCAGGACTCACAAGCCATGGCTCAGCCCCCGTTCCTGCTGTGGCGCCAGGCGAGCACGCAGCATTTTTCTTGCACGCGACAGGCGCGACATCACCGTGCCAATGGGAATGCCCAGCGTCTCCGCCAGCTCCTGGTACGACATCTCCTCGACTTCGCACAGCAAGAGCACCTCGCGAAACTGTACCGGCAGGTCGTCGATTGCGGCCTGCACCTGATGAGCGTTCGACCGATTCAAGAAAATCGACTCCGGCGTCTCATGCTCCACGGCCAGATCGGGTCCGTCCTCATCGACTTCCAGAGGAACAGTAGACGTAGCTTTCAATCCCGTTCGCGACGTAAGAAAAGTGTTGCGCAGGATGCGATAGATCCACGCGCGAAAGTTGCTGCCCGGACGGTACGACGAAAAGCCCTTCAAGGCTTTCGCGTATGACTCCTGCACCAGGTCTTCCGCCTCCTCGCGATTCTGCGTCAGCCAGTGCGCAAAGTTGTACAGCTGATCGAATAACGGCATCGCCAGATCTTCGAACGAACCGGATTGAGGGTGCGCCCCTGACATCCCCACAAGCTTAAACCAGCGAACTTCATATTTATTCCCGCGACCGATAAGTTTTTGCAGATCGCGGGAATAAAGCCGGCGTGCGCCAGTTATCAGCTACGTACCGCGAATTTGTTTCGGAAGCTGGAAGGATGGCGCATAGCAATGGTTAGTCCGTTCGATCTGAAGTCCGCACTCTTGGCCAAACACGCGCAGCACATTGTGCTGATTCATTTCCCCATCGCGCTGTTTCTCGCCGCCGTGCTTTTCGACTGCCTGGCGCAATGGCGAAAGAACAAAACGCTGGAGTCAGCTGCCTATTTCAATCTGCTGCTGGCAGCGATTTCGACGGTGCCGGTGGTGCTGACGGGACTGGCTGCGTGGCAATGGGCGCTGGAAGGGCAAAAGCTCAAAGGCGTTCTACTGATGCACCTGGTCCTGGGATGTGTGTCTGCTGTGCTGATCTGGCTGACGTTCTTACAGCATCGCCGATTGCGACGGTCGAGCAGAGAGTTGTCTTCGAGATTCCGGCTGGTGTTCGAGGGCCTCGCCGTTTTAGTCGTAGGCCTGACGGCGCATCTGGGTGGATTTCTTAGCGGCATGAATGGGGCGTAGTTGAAGTCGAGAAACAATTCGCTGCCAGAAGCAGCAATCTCAGGAGAGAAAGATGGCTAACAAGCACGACGATACCGAACAGAACTTGCAGAATTCCAACCATGACGGTATCGACCGTCGCGGATTTCTGAAATGCATGGGGTGGGCGGGAACCGGACTGGTCTGGACACTTGCCGCCGGCATTCCCATGTCCAATGTTTTTGCAGGCACGCCGGGCCATGGCTCTGGAAGCAAGGGAGACTTCAGCTTCGTCCAGATCAGCGACAGCCACATCGGCTTCGACAAGCCCGCCAATGTGGATGTGACGGCGACACTACAGGCTGCCATCGACAAGATCAACGCGATGCCGAATGAGCCGGATTTCATCATTCATACCGGCGATCTCAGCCATCTGTCCAAGCCAAGTGAGTTCGACACGCTGAATCAGGCGCTGAAAGGCGCTCGTGCCAAGCAGGTATTTTATGTGCCCGGCGAACACGATGTTTCGCTCGACAACGGCCGGATGTTCCTCGACCGATACGGAAAAGGCACCAAGGGCGACGGCTGGCAGAGCTTCGATCACAAGGGCGTTCACTTTGTCGGTCTGGTCAATGTTCTGAACCTGAAGGCCGGCGGTCTGGGCGTGCTGGGATCCGATCAACTCGCATGGCTGGAAGATGATCTTCGCACGCAGAAGAGCAGCACGCCTATCGTGGTCTTCGCTCATGTTCCGCTGTGGGCCGCCTATCCGCAGTGGGGATGGGGTACGGAAGATAGTTCGCAGGCCCTGGCGTATTTGAAACGGTTCGGCTCCGTGACCGTGCTGAACGGCCACATCCACCAGATCATGCAGAAGGTGGAAGGCAATGTGACGTTTCATACTGCCATGTCGACGGCATTTCCTCAGCCGATCGGCGGCACAGCGCCGTCGCCCGGCCCAATCAAGGTGCCCGCGGAAAACCTGCGGCGCGTGCTCGGCATTACGGATGTGAATTACGTTGCCGGCAACCGGCATCTCGCCGTGGTGGACGCCACCTTGGCTGGCACTTCGCCGCAGGATGCGGATGCGATCTTGCGCCAGGCCGCAGCAGCTTTACCAGTGGCAGCGGCGCAGAATCAGGCGCAGTCCAAGGTCTCCGCAGCAGGAGAAACGGTTCAAGCGGGAATTGACAACTTTGCCTTTACTCCGAAGGAGCTGACGGTGAAGGTGGGAACGACGGTGCGATGGACGAACAAAGACGATATCCCGCACACGGTCACCAGCGATAGCAAGGTGTTTGATTCTTCCGTGCTGGATACAAATCAGACCTTCCAGTTCACCTTCACCACTGCGGGCAGGTTCCAGTATTTCTGCAAGCTGCATCCCCACATGACGGGAGTGGTTGTGGTGCAGTAAACAGAGAACGGAGGGGATGAGTCAGGGGACGGAGAACACGGATGCATGGAGCCTTGCTCGGATGCTCCGTGTTCTTCGTGGTGAGGTCGAGCCCATCGAGGACTGGGGTTATGCCGCTCTATGGCGTACTAAGCGCCACAGAGCGAGCAACACGATTGCGCCCAGAACGGAGAGGACGAACCCTGGAGCTTCGCCTCTGTGCCACCAGCCGAATTGACGCCCGACGAGCGATCCCAGGATCGCGCCGCCCACTCCTACTAGCGTGGTTCCGACAAGACTACGGGGCGCCGCCCCCGGCAGCAAGAGCTCGGCACACATGCCGACGATCCAGCCGATGAGGACCACGATCAGGATGTACAAATCGACCTCCTGGGATGAACAGCCGAGCTGAGCCGCATCTCGTTCACGATGTGCGAAGAAGCGAGGGCTAGTTTAGCAAGCGGGAAGGGAAATCGGGTTTTGACCGGAACCCGCCGAGTCTGCAGGGCAAGTTTCGAATCGGCCCAGGTTTTCCTCACGATCCACACAAATCCACATTGCTGCACCATTAATAGGCGTTGAATGAGGTGCGGCCCGGGGCTAGAGTCCGGGGATGGCGGCGCGAAGTCAGGAGAACACTAGACCTTTAAATCGTCCCAACGGCATAGCCCGTTACTGGTCTGGTTCCGGGCTCGGATGGTAAAATAACAATATGTGGTATTCGCCTCTTGACATCCACAAGATGTCGGGCGTACGTTCACTCCACTGATTTTTTTTGGGAAGAGCATTCTTGGCTCCTCCCCCATAGCAAGAAGCGTCGTGGACAGAGGTGATCCCCGGCGGCCAGCGCCAACGGCTTAGCGGTCAGCCTCGGCGCCGTAGCATGATCGCAGCGGTGATACCGGGTGCCCGACGGCCATCGGGCTCTCGGGGAAGTTGGGTCCCGATTCCTCCTTTTGGTTCGGCAAGCGGCAGTAGCGAAGCACGTTGACCCAAGGCAGTTCGACAGAATGACAGGCCCTTCTCCGACGCATTGCGCCGGAGAGCAGCAGACCGACGAAGCCATCGCCTAGACGATGACGACTGCGGTGTCCCGATCCTCAACAGCCGTCGATCACGCGGTTGTTCGGTGAAGGTGCTCCTTTCCAAGTCCGATCACCCCGTCGCGCGGCCCGTGCCGCCGGCGGTCAGTTTGCAATGACATTCACCCGGGGGCTTCTTCTCTGCCTGCGATGCGCGAGCGAGAGAAGGAGCCCCCAGCATCGTCTGCGGCAGAGTTTGAATCAATTTGAATAGAACGGAACCAACACCTAATACCTAACGAGACCAGCACTCATATGGACTACATATCTCCCAGGAGTAAGCGAATGGCCGAAATCACCACCAGCACCACCACGACGAGCGCCGCCGTCACGACGACCAAGAAAAAGGCGCCCGGCCTTACCTTTAAGCGCTTCTTCACCAAAGCCGGCGTCTCGCCCTACGACGAGCTCGAGTGGGAGCTCCGCCTCGCGCAGATCACCGACTCGCAGGGCGGCATCATCTTCGAACAGAAAGACGTCGAGGTCCCCAAGGACTGGTCGATGACGGCCACCAACATCGTGGCCAGCAAATATCTGCACGGCCCGCTCGGCACGCCTGAGCGCGAGACCGGTGTCCGCGCCCTGGTCACCCGCGTGGCTGAGACGATTCGCGACTGGGGTATTGCCGGCGGATACTTCCGCACCGCCGAAGACGCAGCCATCTTCCACGACGAGCTCGCGCACCTGCTCCTGCAGCAGAAGGCGGCGTTCAACTCGCCCGTGTGGTTCAACGTCGGCTGCGATCGCATCGAGCCCGACTCCGACGCGCGCAACTGGCACTGGAATCCACAGGCCCAGCGCGTGGAATTCGGCGTCACCGGCTACAAGAATCCGCAGTGCTCGGCCTGCTTCATCAACTCGGTGCACGATTCGCTGGACTCCATCCTGACGCTGGCCAAGACCGAAGGCATGCTCTTCAAGTGGGGCTCCGGCACCGGCACCAACCTGTCGCCGCTGCGCTCCTCCACCGAGTCGCTCTCCGGCGGCGGCACCGCCAGCGGTCCGCTCAGCTTCATGAAAGGTTTCGACGCCTTTGCCGGCGTCATCAAGAGCGGCGGCAAGACGCGGCGCGCCGCCAAGATGGTCATCCTCAACGTCGACCATCCCGACATCAACGAGTTCATCGAGTGCAAGCAGAAGGAAGAAGCCAAGGCCTGGGCGCTCATCGAGCACGGCTACGACGGCAGCGGCCCCGACAGCGACGCCTACTCGTCCGTCTTCTTCCAGAACGCCAACAACTCCGTGCGCGTTACCGACGACTTCATGTACGCAGTCATGCGCGACAGCGAGTTCTCCACCCGCGCGGTGAAGGACGGCCGTCCCGTCCAGACCTTCCCGGCGAAGGCGCTGCTGCACAAGATCTCCGACGCGACCTGGCATTGCGGCGATCCCGGCATGCAGTACGACACCACGGTCAACCGCTGGCACACGTCGAAGAACACGGCGCGCATCAACGCCTCGAACCCCTGCAGCGAGTACATGTTCCTGGATGACTCGGCCTGCAACCTGGCCAGCCTGAACCTGCTGAAGTTCGCGCCTAACGGGACGTTCGACGTGGAAGCCTATCGCCACGCCTGCGCCGTCACCATCACCGCGCAGGAGATCCTGGTCGACAACAGCGGCTACCCGACCGAGGCGATCGGCAAGAACTCGCACGACTATCGTCCGCTTGGCCTCGGCTATGCCAACCTGGGCGCGCTGCTGATGGCGTCAGGTCTGCCGTATGACTCCGATGCCGGACGCGACTACGCGGCCTGCGTGACGGCCATCATGTGCGGCGAAGCGTATCTGCAGTCGTCGAAGATCGCCGAGTTCTGCCAGCCGCTCGATCCCGCAACCGACTCGTGTCAACGGGAACTCGCGGGTGCCCCATCCTCGTCGCCTTCTTCTGGCGACAGGGTGGGAAATCAGGGAGGCGCCTGTCCCGGCTGGTACATCAATCGCGAGCCGTTCCTCGATGTCATCCGCATGCATCGCGCTTCGGTGAACAACATCAACCGGACCAACGTTCCCGCGGCGCTCTACGAGGCCAGCAAGGACACCTGGGACGAGGCGCTGAAGAACGGCGAGAAGTTCGGCTACCGCAACGCGCAGGTCACCGTGCTGGCGCCTACCGGCACCATCGGCTTCATGATGGACTGCGACACCACCGGCATCGAGCCCGACCTGGCGCTGGTGAAGTACAAGAAGCTGGTTGGCGGCGGCATGATCAAGATCGTGAACAACACCGTGCCCACCGCGCTCTTCAAGCTGGGCTACACCAACGATCAGACCAACGCCATCGTCAGCTACATCGACGCCACCGGCACCATTGAAGGCGCGCCCGCCATCAAGGACGAGCACCTGCCCGTCTTCGACTGCTCCTTCAAGCCCACCAAGGGCACGCGCACCATTCACTACATGGGACACGTGCGCATGATGGCGGCGGCGCAGCCGTTCATCTCCGGCGCAATTTCCAAGACCATCAACATGCCGGAGAACGCCACCGTCGAAGAGATCAGCGAGGCTTACATCCAGGCGTGGAAGCTGGGACTGAAGGCCGTAGCCATCTACCGCGATGGATCGAAGAAGGCGCAGCCGCTAAGCTCCATGGGCTCGGCCACGGCGAAGAGCAAGAAAGAAGACGCGGGTGCCCCATCCTTGTCCGCAGGACAGGGTGGGTCCGTTGAACCAATCGACGAATCCGCCGCGCCGCCGAAGGCCGTGCGTCATCGTCTGCCGGAAGAGCGGTTGTCGATCACCCACAAGTTCGGCGTGGGCGGACACGAAGGCTATCTCACGGTCGGTCTTTATAAGGACGGCGTTCCGGGCGAGATCTTCATCACCATGGCGAAGGAAGGCTCGACCGTCAGCGGCCTGATGGACAGCTTTGCCTGCGCCGTGTCGATCGGCCTGCAGCACGGCGTGCCGTTGAAGCTGTTGTGCGAGAAGTTCTCGCACACGCGCTTCGAGCCCAGCGGCTGGAGCGGCAATCCCGACATCGGCTTCGCCAAGTCGATCATGGATTACGTTTTCCGCTGGCTGCAGCTGCGCTTCCTCACCGGGCCAGCAGCAGGCGCTCTTCGACGGCCTGCGTCCGAAGTACGTGAACGCCCCGCCGCCGGGCACGCCCGACAAGCCAGGCCAGAAGTCGTTTGGCGACTTCACGGAGAGCGCACCGGCCTCGTCTTCTTCCGGCGTCATCCTGAGCGGAGCCGGTGCAACCGCACCGGCGGAGTCGAAGGACCCCTATAACGTCAGGAACACGGCGCACCACCACGCGAGCGACGCGCTGAAAGACCTAATCGACCTCGGCGACTCCCCCAGCTGCCACGTCTGCGGAGCCATCATGACCAGGAACGGAAGCTGCTACAGATGCATGAGCTGCGGCAGCACGAGTGGATGTAGTTAGGTGGTAGTGGCGGCGCTTTAAGCGCCGCATAAACAAGTAGTTGAACTAAGAACGTACTGTGAGGGGGCACGGCACGCCGTGCCCCTTTTCATCTGGTGAAGTGGCTCGGCAGGATGTTAGAACGGAGGCACAGCAATGGCAATGGTGACGGATGCGACCTCTGCAGGAATGGATCAACGGCAGTTTCTGTCCGAACTAAGCAGCATTCAGAAGTCCATGTTCGACCAGACATCCAACTACAGCAAGCTCGTCTTGGGGTTGGGGTATGCGGGCTTCTTCGGAGCATGGGCAGGCACGAAAGCAAACCTACGACCCGCTGAACTTGTAGCATCAGCGTTGTTAATTTGTCTTTCGCTGTTTGCCTACATTGTCTTTGAGATTCTCCAGGCCGGATTTTTGTCCAGAGCGGCGATTGATCTGGGAAGAACACTGGGCAAGCCTGAGTTGCAGATTTCCGCTCTGCAACAGTACCAAGAACGCACTACGAGGGCGCAGGAGCGTTACTTCAAATGGTGGGGCTGGGTTTTCTACTTCTCCGTAGTCACCGGGCTCCTGGGAGCACTAATTCTGATTTCCGCATTTTTCCATTCGCTGTTGAGGATGGTCTAGCGGTGAAGCACAACATCCTTTGCGCCACGGCGGTGGCCCGGGCAAGGAACGGTCTTTTTGCTTGTAGAAGTAAAGAGTTGGGTTTCGGGAGGAAAAATCCCCACTCAAGACCAAAGAAGGTCTTGAATGGGGCACCCTGCCGGGCATCTGCTGGAGCCTAAAACTTGGAGCCCTAGTCCGAAGGACGGAACAAACGTAGCCCAGCACGCCAGTGCTGGGAAGGCGACATAAACATCGTCCGAGTCCCTTCGGGGACGACACAAAACCTATGCCGTCCTATCGGACTCCGCGCGTGGGTTGAACCCTATCCCAGCACTCACGTGCTGGGCTACGGTTGTGTCGCCCCTTGGGCTTGGTGTCGCCCGGCGGGCTCAATCCCAGACCCTTTATCACGCGAAGCTGTGATGTCCACCACGGCCTGAAATCGTTACCGTCGCGATACTGAGCACATGGCCCACTCCTACAGCTCAATCTTGTTTCACGTGGTCTTCTCGACGAAAGAGCGCCGTGCTCTCATCCATGAACCAGCAAAATTGTGGGCCTACGTTGCGGGCACCTCGCGCAAGCTGAACTATGAACCTCTCGCGGTCGGCGGAACCGAGAATCACCTTCATTTGCTGCTGCGATTGCCTGCGCACATTCCGGTTGCCGAAGCGGCGCAGAAGTTGAAAGCGAATTCGTCGCGGTGGCTCAAGGAAAACGGGTCGTGGCTAGGTTGGCAGCAAGGCTATGGAGCGTTTTCAGTAAGCCCATCGAACGTCGATGCGGTTAGACGCTACATTCAGAACCAGCCGGAGCATCATCGGCGGCGCAGCTTCGAAGAGGAGTTCCTTGCATTATTGGTGCGGTCGGGGATCGCGTTTGAGAAAGCCGAGGTCTTCGAGTAGGATGCCGTCCCTGAAGGGACTTGCAATCGAAATTCACCCGATCCCCCAGCACTCACGTGCTGGGCTACGATTGTTTCGCCCTGCGGGCTATGGCGGGTAGCATTGGAAATAAGATCCGTACGCGACGCAGATAACAACGTGTGGAGAATGTAATAACATGTTGGGGACGTAATCAGGATAGTTCTCCCCAGTAATCACAGGAATGTGGTAGACCCACCTCTTCATTCTGCTTGAAATCCAGACTATGGAAACTTCAGACTAGAATGTGACACGCTTTCTCTTCTGGAACCTGAACAAGCGCGAGATCCCCGGATTTGTCGGCACGCTGGCGCGCGAAGTTGGTGTCGACGTGCTCATCCTGGCCGAGTGTGCCATGCGGCCGGAGCGGGTTCTGGAGGAGCTCAACGCTGAGAAGTCCGATTATCAGTATGCCTGGGGTGTCAGCGATCACCTCATCTTCTTCACTCGCTTCGACTCGTATTACCTGAGGCCGCTGTTTGAGAGCAGCCGGCTGTCGATTCGCCGCCTCACTTTGCCGGAGAGCGAGCCCATCCTGGTTGCCGCCGCGCATCTGCCCAGCAAGCTCAGCTTCTCCGATGAGAGCCAGCTCTTCGAGTCGGTATACCTGTCGCGCGCGATCTCCGAGGTGGAAGCCGGCGAGGGGCACCAGCGCACGATTCTGCTGGGCGATCTGAATATGAATCCGTTTGAGCCGGGAATGGTGGGCGCGCGCGGCGGACTGAATGCCGTCATGAGCCGTCGCATCGCCGCCCGCAAGGCCCGCACCGTGCAGGGTGAGAAGTATCCGTTCTTCTACAACCCGATGTGGAATCACATGGGGGACCGTGCCGAGACGGGTGGCACGTTCTACTTCGAAAACGCCGAACCGGTTTGCTACTTCTGGCATATGTACGACCAGGTGCTGCTGCGTCCCGAGCTACTAAAGAAATTTGAGCCGGAACACGTGCGCATTCTGCGGGAGGTGCGCGGCGTTTCGCTGCTGGAAAATGGCAGGCCGGATAAGGAGATGGCGTCGGACCATCTGCCGGTGCTGCTGGAGTTGAGCTTCTGAGGGAGAAAATTATGGCTGACGATCTTTGGCCGGAAAATATTGCGGAGTCGAACATGGTGACTCCGGTGTCGATCTTGCGCGAGCAGGCTGCTCTGCTGGGAGACAAGACCAAACAGCTGGTGACGGGCGAAGTCCAGACGACGACGACCGGCAATTTGTTTGTCCACAGCTTTTATGTGGCGGCTCCGACGCTGAACTACAGGTATGAGTTATTCCGGGTGCAGCATCCGGCTGCCTTCTATCCGCTGGTGCTGGCGCAAGGCCAGTCGACAAGCCAGCTTAAGTCGGAGGAAGAGTTCAAGAACAAGCTGAAGGAAGTGTTCTCGTCGCCGCACACGCTCAACGTGGTGCATTCCATCCTGGCGCAAGTGCGGTCTTAGGGCGGACGACCGGCGCCCGGCTTGCTTCTTCAGGATGTTCACTTCGGCTTCCATCAGCTATATTCCCCCTTTGTTTTCAATATGGTACGAGGATGAGAGGGCGTCGCCGGGTCCCGGTGGGGCGCGTGTCGGGGATCCACGCAGGTTGGACGGTGTGCGCCTTAAACACGTGACACGCGGACGCCGACTTGCGATACTGCCTCTATGGAACCGATCTACTACATGCTGCTGGCCGTGGCCGCAGCGGTTCTGCTGTTTATGTGGCTGTATCGGAAGGACGACTCCGAGTAGACGGGCCGGGCTGCCTTCGCCGTGCGCCGAAATGGGTTTTCGGGGCGTGTGCGCTTCGTTAAGATGTTCTGCAATCCAACTCAGCAGAGGATGAGCGGGCGGCTGGTGTGTTGCCTTCGCTAAATTCCAACGGTGGTGATGAGGGCGGGCCGACGTTGCGTGACGAAACGGTGACAATCCGCAAGTGCTGACGCATTATTCTGGATCGCGATTTGCGAAGGAGACGTGATGCCCGCCGCCAAGAAGACCGTCATTCCTGCCGAAAAGGTAGCTCTCTACGACAAGCTGATTGCGACGAATCCGAAGATCGAGCGGCGCGGCGCGAATAATCCGTATACCGCGCTCAACGGAAACATGTTCACCCTGCTGAATCCGCCGAACGGCGATCTTGCCATCCGGCTGCCCGAGGCCGAGCGCGAGAAGTTCATCAAGAAGTACAAGACGAAGATCTTCGTCGCCTACGGCGCGGTAATGAAGGAGTACGTCGCGGTGCCTGACGCGCTGCTGAAGAAGACGAGCGAGCTGGCGAAGTATCTCGACCTGAGCTACGAGTATGCCAAGACGCTCAAGCCCAAACCTTCGAAGAAGAGTTGAGTGCTTTCAAGATAACGGTCCCAGCTGTCGCCAAAGGCGGGCGACCAGGATGGAGCGCCCGATGAGATTCGATCTGCACAAGGCTGTGTACTCTACCAGCCGGTCAGCAGGTGGCCCATCTTCTCTTTTTTCGTGCGCAGGTAATTTTCGGAGTGCTCGTAGGGTTCGACTTCGGCGGGAACGCGCTCCACGACTTTGATGCCAGCATTTTCCAGCGCGGCGACTTTGTCGGGATTGTTGGAGATGAGGCGCACCTCGCTGAGGCCCAACTGGCGCAGCATTTCGGCGGGCAGTTTGTACTCGCGATAGTCGTTGTCGTAGCCGAGTTCGACGTTGGCTTCCACGGTATCGAAGCCTTTGTCCTGGAGTTCGTACGCCTGCAGCTTGGCCATCAGGCCGATGCCGCGGCCCTCCTGCTGTTCGTAGATCAGGATGCCCGCGCCGGCCCGCGTGATCAAAGAGAGCGCGAGTTCCAGCTGCTGCCGGCAATCGCAGCGCATGGAGTGGAAGACGTCGCCGGTCAGGCATTGCGAGTGGATGCGCACCAGCGGCGGCGCGGCATGAATGTCGCCCATCACCAGCGCAACCGCTTCTTCCTTCGCTGGAGTATTTCCGTTGCGGGTGCCATTGGCCTTTTCAGGTGTGCCTTCAAAGCCGAAGATGCGGAACTGTCCCCAGCGCGTGGGGAAGTTCGCTTCGGCTATTTTCTTGACCACCAAGTTGCTCACCTCTTGATTATAAGCCGCGCCGACCCCGGACAATGTTCATAAGTCACAGAGCACAGCCTCGCGGAGCACAAAACGCAGTCGGCAATTGGCATTTAGTAATTAGTATTTAGCCCTAAACCAAAGCCTATCGCTTGAGCGATTCGGCCAAGTGCTAACGGCCAATGGCGAAATGCCGCCGTTAAATATTGGATTGCCGAATCGTCCTCTGCGACTCAAGCGCAAAAAACTGGGCAGCCGTTGCTGGCTGCCCATTGGGTTATGGTACGTGTTCGCTGATTTACCGATGTCCACCGCCGCCGCTGTGGCCGCCACCACCGCCGCTACTGTGCCCACCGCTGCTTCCGCCGTGGTAGCTGCTACCACCACCGCTGCTGGAGGCACGCGGCGCCGAGTACGAGCTGCCGCTCCGGCTGGAGTAGGACGGGCTCGCGCCATAGCTGCGGGCGGAATACGTTGGTGTCGACGATCCATTGCTCCGGCTGGAGTACGAGGGCGTCGAGCCATACGAGCGGCCTGCACTATAGCTCGGGCTTGCCGAGTAACTGCGGTTAGCGCTTCCATACGAGCTGTTGCCGTAGGAGCTGCTGCCGTAGCCACGGCTGGCTGCTCCATAGTTGGCAGAAGCCGTGTACGTCGGAGCTGCGTGATACGAGTAGTTCGAAGGCGGGTGCGGTACCGACAGCGCCGCAGACCCACCGCCGTGCCCCGATCCGTCACTCTTCGAGCTTCCGCTGTGCGAGCCGTTGTTCTGCGAACCGCCAGAACTCTTCGGCTGCGAGTACGTCGGCGTCGATCCATGCGAAGGCGCGGTCTGCGTCGACGTGTTGGTGCGACCCGGCTGATACGTCTGGTTCGGGCTCGCTGCACCGGTGTGCGGCTGAGCGTTGTTCATTGTCGGAGTGGACGCATGGTTGTTGGCGTAGTTCTGATTCGCCCCCGTGCCATTCGTGCGCCCGTTATTGGAGCCGTTGTTGTAGCCGGTCGAGCCATTGACGCCCGAGTGCGGCGTGGGATTGCCGCCGGCGGAAGGCGGACGCGGTACGTAGTGTCCACCCATGCTGGTCGGCGTCTCATTGCGGGCTTCGGTTCCGGTGGTTGCCGGACCGCGTGCTCCATTCGTCGCCTGCGTGTTGGCTGGCGAGGTGTTCACGTGGCCGTTCTGCGCCGTTCCATTAAAGGTCGGACGCGTCATATTGCTGTTGGCAGCGCCCGCCACATTGGACGTTCCCGTGGTTCCGTGGTTGATGGCGTTCATGTTGCCATGTGCCATCGTGGCCTGGTTCGCTGCTTCCAGATTCGCCGGCCGATTGGTGGCCGTGGTGCCACGGTTAGCCGTAACTACGCCTCGATTGGTCGCCGAGGCAGGAGGCGTACTGCGCGCCTGAGCTGCTCCGCCGATTACGGATTGACGAGTCGGAGTCGCATTCACGCCGCTTAGCACAGTGCCTTTGCCCATCGCGGAGGCCGGTACTGCGCCGCCTACACGATTAATGGCTGCACCCGAGGTGAAGGCCGTTTTCGGAGCCGCCGTCACCGCGCCCGGCGTGTTGCGGAAGCCATAGCGCGCATTGGCGACGTTGCCGTTGTAGTAGTTGTTCGTGATGTTGTTGATGTTGGTGATGTGCGTATTGGTAATGTTCACGTTGCGGATGTAGTTGCCGCTCACATAACCGCCGCCGCGATACCAGCCGCCATAGCCCCATCCGCAATAACGCGGATAGAACGGTTCACCCCAACCTAACGGGAACCATCCGAAGTTGATGCCGATACCAAATCCGCCCCAGCCGAAGCCGACGCCGACACCGAAGCCAGGACCGCCGATCCAGCCCACCAAGGCGGGAGAATAATAAGGATTCCAGTAGCCCACCGGCCCAGGCGCCCATCCCCAGTAACCGCCGTAGGAAACCCAGCGGCCATAGTGGAAGGGAGCAAAGCCCCAAGGCTGATCGTCAACCCAGGTCCATCCCCAGGGAGCGATCCAAACCCAGTGCCCGAAGCGGTACGGAGCCCAACCCGCTGGCACTGTGTTGGGAACCCACACGTTGCCGTAATTCGGAGTGGGAACCCAGCGTCCATAGCCATCAAGATCCTGATAACCGATCACGCCAGGCGATACATAGCGCGCGGACAGGGAATCATCCAGCCGCTTGTCGCGAACCTGGACCCAATCGTCAAAGCCGTCACGCGGAGGCGCTTCCATCGCCGTGTGTGCCAAAGAATTGCTGCCGTTGAAGCGCACCTGCTGGCCGGAGTTCACGCGAACTGCGGCACCCTTGCCGGTAGCCTCGCCGTAGCCGCTGCGCACCGTCACCCAGCTCTGGTCTTCATTGGGGTAAACGTCGAAACGGTAGGTACCCGACTTCATGACGGTGAAGGCATAGTTCGGCGTATCGATCTCATAGACCTCGCCCTTTTCCAGATGCTTCACCGTAACTTCCAGCGTGCCCTGATCGAGTTCGATCTGCACCGAGTTGTCGCCGACATTGGTCAGCGTGACGCTGGTCTCCGAGTTCATGCGGAGAAAGCCGTCGCCGGTGTTGAGCTCAGCCTTGGAGTTCTTGTCGGTCCACACGCGATCGGACGAAGTGAGTGGACGGTTCTGGGTAGCTGCGATCCAGTCGTTCACGCCGCCGGGCTGCATGGAAACCTGACCCGACATGTACTGCACGCGAGCTACGCGTCCCGGAGGGTCCTGTTGCTGCTGGCCGTTGTACGGCGGCTGCCCGGACTGATCGGGATAACCCTGCTGCTGACCTTGAGGTTGCTGCGGGTACGAAGCCTGAGGCTGACCCTGAGGCTGCTGCGGGTAGGAAGCCTGTGGTTGACCCTGATCCGGATAGGATTGCTGACCAGCCTGATCGGGATATGACGGCTGGGGCGCATTGGCCGGAGGATAACCGCTCTGGTCATCCTGCTGCTGCGCCAGTACCAGTCCGGTAGAAAGAGCGACGAATAGTAAAACTACAAATATCGATTGATAACGCCGCCGTGAATTCATGTTGCAGCTCCTGTCGCCTCAAACCCCACGGGTATTTTTGTTCTCTGAGGCGATTCCGCTTACCTGGCAGCGCGTTGAGAACCCAGCGCACTGACATCTCTTTAAACCCTAGATTTCGAAGCGTGTTGCGCGTCGCTTTTTTACATGCTCTGTGGCCAAATCTACACAGAAAGCTGAAGCGAACCTTAAGTTTGCGAGCGTTCCAAGCGCCAAATCCTGGTCTTTTTAGATGCCACCCAAACCCTTGAAGAGGCAAACGAAAGGCCATTTCGGCAAATCAGTCCATCGGCCGGATGAGGTAGCCGGAGACTCTCCAGCCGCCATTCTTTTCCAGCATGGGAGTAATGGTTTCAATCATGCTCCCGCCAACGGCGAACTTCGTCCGAAACTGGATCACGCAGTACTTGCCCTCCGGAGCACCAGGCAACTTGGTTTCAAAGTCGGCGGCTTTGAATTGCCGCGACTCCACTTTTCCCAGTGGCGTGAGTACCTGGTCCGCCGTTTTCTCCCAATCCGCTTTGGAGATTTTGGACTGGAAGAAGCTGGAGGCCTGATCCCAGCTCTGTCCATAGTGTCCGGCGTCCACGACCGCCAGCCACTGCTCGGCGGCTTCGGTCGCGGGCTTCAGATTCGAGTCCTGCGCCATGCAGAAGCTCGAAACCAGCAAAGCCATCAGGACAGCTCCCGCTCGTACGCACAGCTTCATGTCGCACCTCGGATCTTCCGTTTAAAGGCCATGGAATACGCAGTTGAACTAAGTGTAGCCAACCTGCGGCATTGAGCAATCGTATTCTGCGGGCGGCCGCGAACGATTCCCAGTTTTCGTGCAGCCGGGTGACAAGAGGAAAAGTCTAAGGTCCAGACTCTTTGGAATGACACTGGAACGACACTCTCCGAGGCGGGAACCGAATACGCAAGAGCCAATCTGCGCATCGAACGCAACATGCAATGGCCGCGCAACTGGTTTCTCATGGTCTTTCTTATGGCGGCGTCAATCCTTCTCAACGCCGGTACGCCGGGTTCCTTTCGTGGCACCATTGTTGACGGACCTTCAGCGGAAAAGGGTTGGATCTACATTCAAGGCCGGAACGGGATGGCGCGCCGCGTCGACATCTCGCACGCGCAGGTCAGCTATGACGAGGAAGTTCCGGCCGCCCAACGCCGTTCGAAACCGGAAGAAGCCTTGGTCGTTGGAACCGAGGTGCGAGTGACCGCGGAGCAGGGAAGCGACGGGGAGTGGAGAGCCAGCGAAGTGGAGATTTTGAAGGTGGTGGGGTCGCAGCCTGCGAAGTCCACTTGATGACGTCTGCTTGATAGTGCATCCAGAGCGGACGGTTTCTCGACAGGGCTCATGGCCGTACCCCCGGGATCTCCAATCCTCTGCAGCCCCGTTTTTGCCTGCGTAGTTTCGGTCCGGCTGCGGAATTGCTGTACACGGCAAAATCGCCGTACGCCGCAAAATCCCTGCACGCCTCGTAATCTCTGTACGGCTACCTAATTTCCTTATCCTCTTTTGTGTTTATGCTTCGTAATGTTTTTGTGCCGCTGTAATCCTAAACGTCCCGCCGCAGGCGGGCCGTAACTTCTTCAGCCCGGCGCGGGAGCGCCGGGTCAACTTCAGGGGCGACACCGGTATTTGCCGCACGCAACATCGCGGTGAATTCGTCATCGAAGCTTTTCCGCGAGTGATGCGCCGCCTGGTTCGCGATGTACTTCATAACGGCCGCAACTTGTGTAGGGCTGACACTGAACGCACCGTAACCCTCCTGCCATGCAAACAATCGCGAGCTTTCACGCATGAACCGGCTGGAGTTTGATTTCAGCGTGCGTACGCCGTCGGCGATCGCAAGGTCGGGCGGCAGCGTGAGGAGTATATGCACGTGGTTTTCCGTACCTCCCACGGCAAACGTTCGCATGTGATGGTTACGCGCGATTCCGGCGAGGTAGTTCCACAGCCGCGGTTGAGCGGCGACGGGGATTAGATGGGTGCGTTGCTTGGTGCTGAAAACGACGTGGTAGACCGCGCAGATGTGGCTGTGAGACATGTCTGTCGCCCCTGAAGGGGCTCGGAATATTTAGGGTGGCGTTAACCCGGCGCTTCCGCGCCGGGCTGAAGAAGTTGCGTCACCGCCTGCGGCGGGACTAAGTCATAGGCCCCACTGGGCTAACGCCGTAGCGCCTTGCGGCGGGACTGCGGAAAGCATAACCGTGCGCCACAGCGTTGCGAGGTGATCCAGAGCACAGTCCGGTGTTCGTGGAATTGCGTGGCGATTCGGAGCACGGACCGGTGTTCGTACCCAGAGCAACAGATCGGTATTCGGACCCGAGAGCACGGCCTGGTGTCCGGACCCGGAGCACGGACCGATGTTCGGATCTCAGAAAACGATCTGGTGTTCGTGAGTTATTCCAGCCATGCCATGGTTCACGAATGCCGGATGCTCAGCCGGGAGCCATGGGTGTGTCGCCCCTGAAGGGGCTCGGAATATTTAGGGTGGCGTTAACCCGGCGCTTCCGCGCCGGGCTGAAGAAGTTGTGTCCCGCCTGCGGCGGGACTAGGTCATAGGCCCACCCGGCTAACGCCGTTGCGCCTGTCGGCGGGACTGCGGACAGCGAAGTTGTGTCCCGCCTGGCCGGACTCTAGCGGGGGCGCGGGGTGGAGATGACCCGAGGGTGCAGAGCAAGGGATGACCCGGGGCGCGGAGTAGGAGAGATGACCCGCGGGCGCAGAGTAAGAGGGATGATCGGGGAAATGAGCCGCGACAGGCGAAAGCCGAGGAGTCGAAGCCGATAGCCGGAAGCCAAAGGCAGAAAGCAAAGAGCCGAAAGCGAAGAGCCGAAAGCTATAGGCCAAACGCTAAAAGCGAAACGCTGGAAGCAAAAAGCCGAAAGCTCAAAGCCGAAAGCTCAAAGCCGCAAGCTCAAAGCTCAAAGCTCAGAGCCAAGGGTTATCTAACACAACTTCCCATACATCGACGTGTACTGCAGTCCGATCTCGCCACAGCTGCACTGTTCCACGGAATAGACAATGCACGAGTCGAACGGCCGCGAATACACATGCAGGCTGACGGCGCGCTCATTCCACTCTCGCGGATTCGCTACGTCGTGTACGGGATTGAGCGGATCGACGGCCACGGGATTGTCCACCGCAATAATCGCCTGATCAGTCGGCTTGATGTCGCAGTGATGCGCGGCCAGATCCTCCGACAGCAGCTTGTAGTTCTGCACCAGCAGTCGTCCCATGGGCGCAGCCATCCAACAGTTTTGGCCTTTGTGGTTGTGGATCGAGCTCTTCATGCCCGGCTCCCAGCACAGCGACAGCAACTCATACAGCTCCGTCTTGTCGATCAGGTTGCGGGTGTAATGCTGGGCGTTCCAGAAGAGATAAGGCTTCAGCGTTTCGGGATCGACAGGGTTTGCCCGCATGTAGGCGAGCGTTCCCTGCACAGCGGTAAAGTCGCTTTCCGTCAGTTTCTGCAAGCCGCTGACGAAATCGTCGATGGAAACCGTCCGCGCGGTTTTTTGTGAAGCTGTCGCCATAAGTACCTCCTTGGGGGACAAAGCGCTCATTCTAACCCAGTTTCCGCAGTTCCGGGACGTGAATGGCAGCTCGCGGCCGACGCGTGGACGCAAAATGTCTTGCATCGAAGCAGAGTTGCGGAAATCCAATGCGCCACATCCTGTTTCCAAGCATATAATGAGCGCACTAAGACCCTGAAACAGGGATGGCTCAGGGTTTCGGCACTGGAGTTTCCCCATGAAGTCACACGCTCTCGCAGCTGTGATCGCGGTGCTGCTGGTTGTCTGCCTTGCAAGCCCGGCAATGGCACAAGACAACACGCAGTCGCAAGCGTCAACTCAACCGGCCGTCAGTAGTACCGACTCGACCCCCACGACAAACACCCAAGCTCAGGACGGCAACGGTCCTCCGTCTCCAGTCGACAATTCCGCGAACACTGCCGCCACAGCCAGTGCTCCCAAGGACACGCACAACAAGGGCATCAACGACATTGACGATATTGGCGATCGCAAGATCGGCAACACCGGCAAGAGTCTCGGCAACTGGTATTCGATCGACACCGACGTCAAGCTCGGCAAGCAATACGCCATGATGGTCGAGTCCAGTGCGCGCATGATTCAGGATCCCGTCGTGGTGGAATACGTAAACCGCATCGGGCAGAACCTGGTTCGCAACTCGGACGCCAAGGTGCCGTTCACCATCAAGGTTGTGGACTCCGACGACATCAACGCCTTCGCGTTGCCCGGCGGATTTTTCTACGTCAACAGTGGTCTGATCCTGGCAGCCGATGACGAGGCCGAGCTGGCCGGCGTCATGGCCCACGAGATTGCGCACGTCGCCGCCCGTCATCAGACGCGCGAGATGACCCGCGCCAACTATGTCAGCTTCGCCTCGGTCCCGCTCATCTTTGTGGGCAGCTGGGGTGTCTATGAGGCCGCGAGCGCGGCCATGAACCTGGCTCTGCCTATCACGTTCATGAAGTTCCAGCGCGGCTTCGAATCGGAGGCGGACTACCTCGGCCTGCAATATATGTACAAGGCAGGGTACGATCCTCAGGCCTTCATCGCCTTCTTTGAGAAGGTGAAGGCCCTGGAGAAACAGAAACCCGGCACGCTGGCCCGGGCTTTCTCCACTCACCCGCCCACGCCGGATCGCATTCAGAAGAGCCAGGAAGAGATTCAGCAGATCCTGCCGCCGCGGCCGGAATATATCGTTGACACCTCGGAGTTCGACCAAGTGAAGGCGCGGTTGTCGGCCTTCGAGAACGGCAAGAAAGCCCTGCCGAAGGACAAGCCCGGCCAGCCTACACTGCGTCGCACGCAGACCGCCGACAATGGCAACGGAACGAACAAGCCGAATCCCGATGGCGACGATCGTCCGACGCTTCAGCCTCGTGACGACGATTACGCGTCGATGTCGAGTCCCGGCCAGTTCTAGAGGGGCCGCTTTTCGCTCTTCGTTTTTCGCTTTAAAGCCAGGTGCCAATCGCATCTGGCTTTCCTTTTGAAGCAGAGTCTTTGGCGTGGAGGCTTTGAAGCTTTCAGAAATGTTCCTCCGGCTGCCTCAGCCGCCAACTACTTCTTCGCCAGCAGTTCGAACACCGGATAATCCGCGGCGATTCCTTCGAAGGCCTCCACGTCGGAGCCCGCTGCGATCGGGAAGTAGCGTTGTACTTCTGCTTTGAATTTCTCCAGGTAGGCCTTCAGCAACGGCGGCTTGTCGGCATTGGCGATGGGACGCAGACCAAAGGATTGCAGGTTGCTGCCCTTCTTCAGCACGATTTCCCCGGCGGCTTCGGCATTGCGTACCCACTGCGTCTGGCCGCGTGGAGCCACCAGGTAGCGCCGCCCATCGATTTCGAGCAGATCGATCGGAGTCGAGTACAGCTTGCCCGACTTTCGTCCGCGGACCTGTAGCAGGTAGTTGTGCTTGAATCCGAGGCCCATCCCGACCAGAAATCCGAACACACGGTTGAAGAGACGCTCGATTGCGGTGGGCTGGCGGAAGGCGGGAGAGCTGGAAGCATCGGACATCCAACTATTGTAAATAGTAATTGCGGCTGGCCCTTTTGGGCCTTTCCTAACATGGCATTAGGGCTCGATTTGCTTTGCCTTTGCCCCCACACTCTGCTATCTTGCGCGGCTAGAGATAAGGGTGAAGAACCCCGCGAAATAGCTTCGGCGCGGCTCAGTTATCCGTTCAATCTATTCAGGGAGGTTGGAATGGCGTTTTGTGCGAACTGCGGTTCACAGGTAGCAGACGGCGTGGCCTTTTGTCCGAACTGCGGGAAGGCCTCGGGAGCGGCAGCCGGAGGGGCGACGGCGGGAGCTGCAGCGGACTGCTCAGCCGACGCCACAGCCACCGCCTCCGGCCTACCCTAACTCCACCGCCAGCGCGGCTCCACTGGAAGAGAACATTGCGGGCATGCTGGCCTACTTTACGATCATCCCCGCCATCGTTTTCTTACTCATCGAGCCCTACAACAAGAATCGTTTCGTACGCTTTCATTCGTTCCAGTGCCTGTTCACCGCCGCAGCGCTGATCGTCATCCACATCGGGCTTTCGATGTTGAGCTATGCGATCCCGTTGCTGGTGCTGCCCATCTGGGGACTGCTGGGCCTGGCCGAACTGGCTTTGTGGATACTGCTGGTCGTGAAGGCCTACCAGCACCAGATCTTCAAGCTGCCGGTCATTGGCGATATGGCGGAGAAACAAGCCGGCGCCTAACGGCGTATCACGAATTCGCAACTCACAACGGGGCCTCGGCGCCCCGTTCTTCATTTGCCGCGACGATTGTTTTCGCCGCAGAAGTAAAGAGATTGAGGTTCAATAAAACGAAAACCTCTGTGCTCTCCGTGCCTCTGTAGTGAACAGTATTTTCTAGAGAGTTTCGGTGATACTTTCTTTTTCAGTGACGACGCTTCTCCAGCATCTGCTGTTCGTCTTCCTGCTAATAATCGCGCCAGCCTGGGATTACTACGACACCCGCCGCCTGCAGCGCAGTCCGGACTCGCCGAATAGAATTCGTTACTATCGAACGGTCTGCTCCTGGCTGTGGATCTGCGCGATCCTGGCCTGCGGCTTGGTGGGATTTCGATCCATATTCACGATTTCGCCGGCGCCGGAGGAAGCCGGGTGGCTGTTCCGGAACATCTGGGTGTTCTATGCCGTGGGGGCGGTGATCGCGCTCTTTGTCGCGACCATCGTGTTGCCTTACGTGACGGTAGCCTGGATGGTCATCACCAGGAAGCAGCGCAAATATTCCTCCGGAGAGATGCTGCAGAAGGTGAGCTATGCCTACCTGTTTCCCACCAACCGCCGGGAACGCCGCTGGTGGGTTTTAGTCGCCCTGACCGCGGGCATCTGCGAGGAAATCCTATTCCGTGGTTTCCTGCTGCACTATCTGCACACATCTCCGTGGGCGCTTAGTCTTACCTCGGCGTTGCTGCTGTCCTCCGTTATTTTCGGTTTGCAGCACCTCTATCAGAAAGCCGTGGGGGTTATAACGACAACGATAGTCGGCGCAATCTTCGGCTTGCTCTTTCTGCTCAGCGGGAATCTGCTGTTTCCCATCGCTTTCCATGCGGCGTTGGATTTAAGACTTCTGGTGAGCTTGCGGCCGCCGGTTGAATAGATCGCTGGCTGCGCCCATGCCTCTGTGGTTTCCCCAATGCCAACATGGTGAAATCGATTTGCGCGACGAAATCCTGTCTCGTCGTCTATACTGAACAGCTTTGCCGTTGCGAAAGGGGTCTGTGAGGATCAAGGTCTTTTACCACGACAAATGTTTTGACGGCGCCTGTTCGGCGGCGCTGTTCTCGCGCTTCTATCGCGAGCGCATCCGTGAGCACGCCCAGTTCGAGTATCAGGGCCTGGTGCATCGCGCGGGCGCTCTCTTCGACGAAGCTGATTTCACCGGCGACGAAAACGCCATCGTCGACTTCAAGTACTCCGCCTCGCCGCGCATTACCTGGTGGTTCGACCATCACCAGAGCGCGTTCCTCACGCCCGAGGATGCATCCCACTTCGAGCAGGAGCAGAGCAATAAGAAGTTCTACGATCCCGATTTCCGCTCCTGTACCAAGTTCATCGCGACGGTCACCGAGCAGCGCTTCGGCTTCGATCCGGCGCCGGCGGCCGAAATGATCGAATGGGCTGACATCATCGACGGTGCTCTATACGACGACGCCAAGTCGGCGGTGGAGATGAAGGCTCCGGCGTCAAGATTGACCATGCTCATCGAGTCAAATCAGGACCCGCTGTTTATCCCGTCGCTGATTCAGAAGCTGGCCTACCGCCCGCTGGCCGAGATTGTGGCCGAACCGGAAATCGCCAATCGTCTGCCCGCCTTGCTGGAGCGTCACCGGCGCTCGATCGACATTATTCGCGAACGCTCCGAGTGCAAGGACGGCACCATCTTCTTCGACGTGACCGCCTATGAGCTGGAGGGCTACAACAAGTTCATTCCCTATTATCTGTATCCCGAGGGCGTGTACAGCGTGGGTCTCAGCAAGAGCAGCTTCCGGACGAAGGTCTCGGTGGGATCGAGTCCGTGGAGCACCGCGACATACATGGAAAACCTGGCGAGGATCTGCGAGCGCTATGGAGGCGGAGGACACGCGCGCGTGGGAGCGATTTCGTTCCCGCCCGACCGCTTCGACGAAGCCCGCCGCGCCTCGGATGAAATCGTGGCCGAACTGCGCGCCAGCTACCGCCAGCATGGCGAGAAGTGAAGGCGGGAAGAAGTCCGCAAGCACTGATCCTAGGTGGTTTCATCGGTTGATCCACCGACTTGGCTCCTCAGGGAAGATAATACGGATCGGCTGTGTTACTTAGAGGGCGAAGTGCTGTCAGCGGATGTACGTGAAGAGAATAGCAGCTGGTACTACTGTGATAGTAGTCGGCCTGGTGCGAGGCTGACATTTACTGAAATAGTACAGTTCGTTGACACGATTTTGACAACTCTGTTTTGGGGCAGCGGTATCTTCCATTCATTAGTGCAAGGGGGTCGGCGGGTGGGATGGAGTCGGTAAGAACCATCGATCCCGTTGGCAGGGGCTCATCCGCCGACTTTGGAATTGCACGCACAGTTGGTTTCGCACAGACGCCATCTTTTAAAGCTCTTTCCTCAGCTCACAACAGTACAAAAGCTCAGCCTAATTCAGCTGAGCTTTTTGTTTTGCAGAGATCAGGTGTCAGCTTCAGTAGGCCAGCAGGATGCGCAAGTCGCGGACATTATTTCCCGTCGCGCCAGTGACGATGGCGTCATCGATAGCCTCAAACAGCGGGAAGCCGTCGAACTGTGCTGCTGGCCTGACCGCGTTGTAGCCGCGTGCTTTGGCGCGTTGTACGGTGGAACCGTCGACGATCGCGCCCGCGGCGGGGCTGTTGCCGTCGATTCCATCGGTCCCGGCACTGAGCACGGTGATGTTCTCACCTGCAATTTTCTGGGCACAATACAACGCGAACTGCTGATTTCGTCCGCCAATGCCAAACGGTGCGTCCACCTTCACCGTAACTTCGCCGCCGGAAATCAGGCAGGCGCGCGACACACCGCGGCGCAGTTCTCGCAGACGGCGCAGCAGGTGATCGGCGGCCTCGCGATAGTCCCAATCATCGCAGCTGTTGTCGACTTCAACGGCGAATCCGCCAAGCGCAGCGCGCTCCACGGCGGCATGAACGGCAGTCTCGTTCGATAGCACGGTGGCGTACTGTGAGTTCGCGAACGCCGCATCCCCGGCCTTGGGCGTCTCCTGCAACATCCGATCCTGAAACAACGCACGCACCAGCGGCGGCAGGTGAGGCAGCAATGCATGGCGTTTCGCGATGCCGTAGCAGTCGTCGACCGTCGTGCTGTCGGGCATGGTCGGTCCTGAGGCCAGCGCATCCAGCGAATGGTCGGGTACATCGGAAACCAGCACGGAGAGCTGCTGCGCCGCCTGGGCGGCACGCGCCAGCCGTCCGCCCTTTAGCGCTGACAGGTGTTTGCGAACGGCGTTGATCTCGGCGATCGGCGCGCCCGAGTGCACCAGTGCCTTGTAAGTGGCGACGACATCGCCCAGCAAAATATTTGGGCGAATGGGCTTCTCGGCGATGGCGGAAGCGCCGCCACTGATCAGGTAAACGATCAGAGTTTCAGAGGAAACGCTCTGCGCCGCGCGGAGAATTGCGTCTCCAGCACGCAAGGACTCTTCATTGGGTAAAGGATGTCCGCCGGCAAAGTAGCGAAAGCCGAACAACTGCGCTGCCGGAAGTTCAGGGCACGCCACAATGCCGGCCAGGCCCGCTCCCACAACGTTGGCGAAAGCTTCCGCCATGCTGTGGCCCGCCTTGCCGAGCGAGATCACAAGTAAACGCGTGAAGCCCGTCAGATCATAGGCTGCACTGCCCGCGCGCAAGTACCCGTGCTCGCAGTTCAGCTTTCGGCTGAAAGCGCGCGGGATGCTGCATTCGCTGAGCGCATGATCGAACATCTGACGGACGCGGTCCCGCATCTCGCGGAACAGAATCTCGGATGCACCGTCAAACGGCGGCTGGGCCGGCTGAGACATGAGCCGTGATTATAGAATGTGCGTCCGGCGGAGTTGGTTCCGGCGCCGTGTTGCAGGCGGATGCACAAGTAGAGCTGACTTCAGGTTGGCGTGGCTGCTCAACCTTACGTTTACTGCACAGGCTTCACTTCAGGATAGGGCCGTATTATGTGACCGCTCCGTTACAATAAGAGAGCGCCTCCCATCCCCTGATATTCGGAGTGAAAGAATGGCTTCCGGCAATCCGGCTGTACAGACTCGGTCCGCAGAACTGCCTGCGGTGCCGCTCACCTTGGAAGGGCTGAGCGTGCTCCACCAGATGTTCCGCTTCCGCTGGCCGGAATGGCGGAAACTGAGTCCGGCACGCCAGCAGGAAATTGCGCGCGAGGCCGTGGCTGTCCTGTCGCCCGCAGAAGAAGCGGGGCAGAGCGCGGCATATTCCATGCTCGGGCACAAGGGCGACCTGATGCTGGTGCACTTCCGCGATTCCTTCGACGAACTGAACGCCGCTGAGCTGCAGCTGAATCGCACGGCCTTGCAGGAATACCTGGAGCCGGTGCACTCGTATCTTTCGGTAATTGAGTTGGGATTGTATGACTCCAGCGTGAAGTTATTTCGTCAGCTGACCGAGCGCGGCGTACTGCCGCTGTCAGAAGAATGGAACCGCGAGATCGAAGAGACCATGGAGCGCCAGCGGCAGGCCATGCATCCACGGCTGTATCCCAAGATTCCCGATAGCCGGTATCTCTGCTTTTATCCCATGGACCGCAAGCGCGGCGAAGAGAAGAACTGGTATATGTTGCCCATTGAAGAGCGGCAGCGGCAGATGGAAGAGCACGGCATGGTGGGCCGCCGCTACGCCGGCAGGGTGCAGCAAATCATTACCGGCTCCGTCGGTTTCGACGACTGGGAGTGGGGCGTTGACCTGTTTGCTCCCGAGCCGATGGTCTTCAAGAAGCTGATCTACGAGATGCGCTTCGACCAGGTCAGCGCGGAGTACGCGGCCTTCGGTCAGTTCTTCATCGGCCTGCGCTGCCCACTCTCGGAGCTGGAAAAGTGGATGGGAGCTAGCAGTTGAAGCAACTAGCAACTAGCAACTAGCAACTAGCAACTAGCAACTAGCAACTAGCAACTAGCAACTAGCGATACTGCAATGGCACGATCGTCGCGGTTCTGGGTTGTATCAGGGCACGACTTCAGTCGTGCCGAAGACGCGAAGTTTAGGGTTTGGCTTTAGCCCCTGCAGAGCGCCGTTGGCAAGGCACTCGTTAGCCAGTCACGACTTCGGAGCAGCACAACAATCGAAAGTCCCTTAGGGACGACACATTCGGAGTTGATCCTCACTACATGATTGCTCACATTCTTGAAATCGTCGGGGCCTGGATCGTCAGCGTGATCTCCGCCTCCGGCTACCTTGGGGTGATGCTGCTGATGGCCATCGAATCAGCGTGCATACCGCTTCCGTCGGAGATCATCATGACGTTCTCCGGCTACCTGGTTTACACCGGCCGATTTTCGCTCGTCGCCGTCGCCACCTGGGGCGCGCTGGGCTGCAACCTGGGATCGGTGCTGGCTTACGAAGTCGGGTACTTCGGGGGACGTCCGCTGGTCGAGCGTTTCGGCCGCTACATCTTTCTGAGCAAACGTGAGCTCGACATCGCCGACCGCTTTTTCGAGCGGCGCGGTTCCATCGCCGTCCTGATCGCGCGCCTGCTGCCGGTCATTCGGACGTTCATTGCGCTGCCCGCCGGAATCGCTCGCATGCCGCGCCTGAAATTCCATATCTACACCTTCATTGGATCATGGCCGTGGTGCTTCATGCTCGCCTACATTGGCATGCGACTGGGCGAGCGCTGGGAGACCGATCCGCGCCTCAAGATGTGGTTCCATCGGCTGGACGCATTGATTCTGGGAGTGATTCTGCTGGCAATCGCATACTTCGTGTGGTCCCACGTGCAGCATCGTGTGGGGAGAGCAGCGGAAGAGGCTGCGGATTAGTTGCAGTAGACCCTCTCGATAGTGTCATCCTGAGCGGAAGCGTCGCCGGTTTTGCTACGCTGGAGTCGGAGGGCCGCTACCTTGCGTGGGTCGTCCCTCCGGGACGGAAAGCGGACGGCTCGTCGGCCTGAAGGCCGCCTCGCCGGGCTCAAAATAAAGGACTCTGCGGCGCACCTGAAGGTGCGCCCCTTCAAAGCCTTGGCACCCGAAGGTGCGCCCCTTCAAAGCCTTGGCACCTGAAGGTGCGCCCCTTCAAAGCCTTGGCACCCGAAGGTGCGCCCCTTCGAAGCCTTGGCACCTGAAGGAGCGCCCCTTCAAGCCTTGGCACCCGAAGGAGCGCCCCTTCAAGCCTTGGCACCTGAAGGTGCGCCCCTTCAAGCCTTGGCACCCGAAGGTGCGCCCCTTCGAGAGCCTTTCCCTTCGAGTTCTTTGGCAGCCTGTAAAGTTGGGCCCTGGTACAAAGCTCACATGCCGGAGATTCTTGCAGGCGCCAAATTCTAGAAGGGTTGAGATGGTGTAGCTAAAGCTGCGCGTCTTCTTTTTGCGTCGATATCGCCCGCTAGTTCAGCCGGAAGAATCGCCGGAAATTCTCACTCGTCTGGCGCCCGATCTCGTCCGTTGTCATTCCACGCAGTTCGCCAATCTGCCGTGCGGCCTCGACCACGAATGCCGGCTCATTGCGCTTACCCCGATGCGGCACCGGAGCCAGGTAAGGGGAGTCTGTCTCAATCAAGATGCGGTCCAGCGGCGCCATGGCGGCGGCGTCGCGAATGTTTTGCGCTTTGGGATAGGTGATGTTGCCCGCGAAGGACAGCATGAATCCCATATCGAGCGCTGCGCTTGCATGCTCGGTCGATCCGGTAAAGCAGTGCAATACGCCGCCCAATTCGCTGCTGAGCCAATGCTCACGAATCAGGCGCAACGTGTCATCCCAGGCGTTCTCGCTGTTGTCGGACGGGCGGCAGTGAATAATGATCGGCAGTTTGGCTGCACGTGCCATTTCCATTTGCTGCAGGAAGACGCGCTGCTGCACATCGCGCGGCGAGTGATCATAAAAGTAGTCGAGCCCGATTTCGCCCCAGGCAATTACCTTCGGCTCGCGCGCCAGCCGCTGCAGTTCGTCGAAGTCCTCCTGCTTGGCCAACTCAGCTTCGTGGGGATGGATGCCGACCGTCGCATAAACTTGCTCGTGCTGCTGCGCCAGCTTGATGGCGCAGTCCAGCGTACCGGTGCCGGGCCCGTCGCCATTGCCGATGGCCAGCATTGTGGTTACCTTAGCTTCCTGCGCGCGGGTGAAGACGTCGGCGCGGTCGGCATCAAAGCGTTTGTTTTCGAGATGGCAATGGGAGTCGGTGAACATATCAGGAGACGGTGGATAGTTAAGGATAAATGATTGTCAGCTCAGGGAGTCGCTCGTGTCAGATCAGTGCAGTCAGCTATCCAGGAGTCCACAACCGAATTCCGTGTGTCATCGCGAGCGCAGTCGAGGGAGCCCTGTCATTGCCGGGAAATTGCCGTGAGGGTAGCGGTCCTTCGACTCCGGTGCGCAGGGCAGCGCACTTCCGCTCAGGATGACACCTTACCTTAGCTCACCTCACCTCACACCGTCTCCAACTCTTCTTCCAGCAGCTGCTTGTTGTACAACTCGGTGTAATAACCCTCGCGGGCGATCAGCTCGTCGTGCGTGCCGTATTCGACGATCGCGCCGTCATGCAGCACCGCAATGCGATCGGCGTTGCGCACGGTTGACACGCGATGCGAGATAAAGATAGTTGTGCGTCCCTGCATGATCTCGCGCAGGTGATTCAGGATGCGGTCCTCGGTCTGCGTGTCGACGCTGGCCAACGCATCGTCGAGCACGAGAATCCGCGGATTGCGAATCAGCGCCCGGGCGATGGCTGTCCGCTGCTTCTGCCCGCCGGACAGCGTGAGGCCGCGCTCGCCCACGACGGTGTTATATCCATCGGGGAAAGCCTCGATGTCCGCAGCGATATTCGCTGCCTCTGCGGCGCGGCGTACGTCTTCTAGCGACGCATCTTCGGCGCCGAAAGCAATGTTCTCGCGAATGGTGTCACTGAAAAGAAACGTTTCTTGTGGCACAAACCCGATGTTCTTGCGCAACGTTGCCAGCGGGTATTCGCGAATCGGGCGGCCATCAATCAGCACACTTCCCGGGTCGGCATCGTAGATGCGCGGAATCAGGGAAACCAGGGTGGACTTGCCCGATCCCGTTGGGCCCACGATTGCGAGACTGGTTCCGGCCGGCACGCGCAGGTTAACGTTCTTCAAGACATCTTCGTCGCCATGCTTGCGGCCATTGCTTTTCTCGGCGGCCTTGATGGTGTTGCCATAGTGGAAGTGAAGATTGCGGAACTCAATGTCGCCGCGAATTTCTGTCTCTCCCACCCTCTCGCCAAGAACGGGCGAGGAGGATGGGGCACCCGGCGTTTTCACCCCAGCTTTCAAAGAAGGCGATGGAGTGGGGAAGTCCGGGATAACCGCTTGCGCGTCGGTGATATCAGGCTGCTCCGACAGGATGTTGTGGATGCGGCCCATCGACGCGGTGCCGCGCTGGAAGATGTTGATGACCCAGCCCAGCGCGATAATCGGCCAGGTGAGCTGCACCATGTAGGTGTTGAAGGCCACGAAACTTCCCAGACCAATGCGATGCAGCAGGACTTCGCGTCCGCCGACGTACAGCACGATGATGATGGCGAGGCCCAGCAGCGTCTCCAGCGTCGGCCACAGCATGCCCATCAGCCGGACCAGCAGCAAGCTGCGCGCAATGTATTCGCGATTGTCGGTTTCGAAGTTCTCGATCTCCGCTTCTTCCTGTACGTAAGCGCGAATCAGCCGGGCTCCGGAAAAGTTTTCCTGCGCGCGGGCCGAGATATCGGAGAACATGGCCTGGATGCGTTCGAAGCGTTCAAAAATCCGGCGGCCGAAATACTGCACCACGATGCTGAAGATGGGTAACGGAGCGAAGGCGAACAGCGTCAGCCGGGGACTGATGGACAGCATGAAGACCAGCGCGCCCGCGGTGAACACCACGGTGTTAGCGGTGTACATGATGCCCGGACCCACCAGCATGCGTACGGCATTCAGATCGTTGGTGGCGCGCGCCATGATGTCGCCGGTGCGGGTGCGCTGATAGAAGCTGTACGACAGGTGCTCCAGGTGCGCGAAGAGATCGTTACGCAAGTCGAATTCGATCTCGCGCGAAACGCCGATCAGGATCCAGCGGGTCAGGTATTGGAAGATGGCCTTGACGCCCGCGACCGCCAGCAGGAGCAGCGAATACTTTAAAACATCATGCCGGATGACGGCGGCGCTGCGGTGGCTGGTAATGCCGATATTCAGGACATCGATGGCCTTGCGGATGATCTGCGGAAACAGGATCCATACGCCGTTGTTACACAGCACGCACACCGCGCCGATGGCAAACGTAGCGCGGTACTTGCGGAGGTAAGGGAACAGCGGTCGCAGGTTTTCGAGCATGTTTTCTTGGCTGTCGGCTATCGGCCGTCGGTCAAAGACCGTCGGAGCGTTGCCTGAATAACGGTTAGATGTTCAATCGCAAATCGAGATTCGCGCGATCGTGCGTGCCGCTCAGGATGACAATTCCGCTGGGACGCCAAATGCCAAGTGCCGCGTGCCAGGTACCCCAATGCCAAGCGCTGAATTCTGAATGTCGAAGTTCAAACGGCCAGACAGTAGAAGATCCCAACTGACAGCCGATAGCTCTTCTTACGTCGGTACCCGCAGCAACATGTATCCGCCCGCGAACGCGAAGATAAAGTCGGGCGCCCAGGCCGCAACCATCGCCGGCAGCTGATTCGCGTCGCCCATGGCCTCAAACAGCCCGGACGTCACCCAGTACACCACCGCGATGGACAGAGCGACGGCCACTCCCACCAGTGCTCCGCCGCGACGTCCCGAGGCAGAGAAGGGAATCGCCAGAATCGCCATTACCAGCGTGATCAGAGGGAAGGCGATCTTCTTTTGCAGCTGAACTTTCAGCCGCACCGTATCGAAGCCACTCTGTTGCAGGTCGTCGATATAGCGGCGCAATTCGTCATAGTTCATTTCCGACGACTGCTTCACTTCCTTCTTGAAGTAGCCGGGATCTTCATGCAGCTCGTCGAAGGTGGTGATATCGAAGGTGCGATAGTTCTGGATGGACGCGCCGCTTAAAGAGCGAACCCACCCTTGCTCGAACACCCATTTCCGTAGCCGCGGGTCCCAATAGGCATGGTCAGCCTGAATGCGCCGGGTCAGTTGGAAGGTTGCGGGATCGAATTCGAAAATGGAGATCCCGCCGAAGGTGTTCTGGTCGGGATCGAAAACCCGGTAGTAATAAATCTCGTTGTTCTGGCCGAAGATCCACTTGCGATCGGCTTGCAGATAGGTTTGCGCAGGCTTGCCTTTGATCTCGTTGCGTAGAATCTCCTGCTGGCGGTTGGTATGCGGAATGTAGAGCTGATCGAAGACAAACATTCCTGAGGCAAAAATCCCGCTGAGCACAATCACCGGTAACGTCGCGCGATAGACGCTGAACCCGGTGGCTTTCATCGCCGTCAGTTCGCTGGATTTGTCGAGCAGGCCGAACGTGATGAGCACCGCCAGCAGCACACCCATCGGCGCCATCAGATAGATCATCGAGGGGCTCAGGTTCCACAGGTACTCCGCCACGGTGATCAGGGGCACGCGGTTGCGCACAATGTCCGTCAGCAGCTCGAAAAACGTGAAGACCAGCGCCAGGACCAGGAACGTCGACATGATCATTGTCAGGTAAAGCGCAAAGTCGCGCAGAATCATGTCATCGAGGATGAGCGGGAAGCGCGCGCTGAACCTTCTGCGGTGCGAAGCCGTTGCCGCCTCGAGGCTGCCAGTGGAGCCGCCCCGCCGCGTGCCAACCGCTTGCAGCTTCTGCAAAAGCAGCTTCCATCCGGCAGTCAGATTGCCGATCTCGATGGGCATACGGTCTACGCGCCACAGCAGGAAGAGGCCGCAGACAAAGAAGAAGATGTTGCCCATCCACGAGCCAAACCACGGCGACATCCTTCCCTGGCGAGCCATCTGCACTCCCAGCAGCGAGAAGAAGTAGTAGACCACCACCAGCAGAATCGTCAGGACGAAGCCCGTGCTTTTGCCGCCTTTACGCGCGGATAGTCCCAGTGGAATGCCGACCATCGCCAGCACGAGGCAGGCCGTGGGTAAGGCAAACCGGCGATGAAACTCAATCTCGTAGTATCGGGCTTTAATCAGGTCGTAGTTATAGCTGCCCATGTCCCAGGGATAGAACTTCTGCGCCGCCGCTCGCTCGCGGGCAGCATTGCGCAACAAGGCTTTCAGGTCCAGCTCCGCCACTGGTAAAAGATCGTGCGGCTTGCTCTCGTCTGCCGGAAGAATGAGCGGAATCTCCGTATTCTCGAAGGTTGTGATCGAGTACTGATCCTTCACCTTGGGAACCGACTCCTGCTGCGTGCCGTCCTCCAGATGGAAGCGGAGTGTGTTTGGCCCATTACTCAGCAGCGCGCCCTGCTGCGCCAGTGTCACCTTTGGCGAAGCCGGATCGGTGATGTCGGCCAGGAAAATGCCGCGCCATAACGCCTGACCTTTGGAGGGGATGGCATCTTGAACGTAGAGCACGATGTTCTTGAAGTCTTCGTAGAAGACGCGCGGCTGAATTTCAAACGATGCCTGCGAAGTCTTCAGGCGCTCCTGCAAATGGTCGAGCGCGATGGCTGAGTCGGGTGCAATGTAGATGCTGTTGGCCATTCCAAGCAGCCACGCACCGATGGCGAAGATCGCGACCGAGCGCACGAACATTCCTACGCCCATACCGCTGGCGCGAATCGCGGTCACTTCGCTGTCAGCCGCAAGCCGGCTCAAGCCGACCAGGATGCCGACCAGCACGCCCATCGGCAACGTAATGATGAAGGTGGCCGGCAGCGTAAAGAGAAAGATCTCGGCGACGCTGGGCAGTGGCGCGCTGTTGCGGACGATCAACTCCAGCAGCTTGCCGAGGTCCCGCATGAAGATGATGAAGGTGAATAGCGCGACGCCGATGAGGGCGTGCGAGGCAATCTCCTTCAGAACGTAACGGGTAAGGATGCGCACGACACTCTAGTTTACCGGAAGGGCAGAGCCGACGGTTACAAAGGCGGTATTCACCACGGAGGCACGGAGGTCACGGAAAATTAGGAATTTCTATCGGAGCACCCGTCACACACCTTACCCATGACGAGTCGCTTGCACGATGGAACTCCTAAAATTCCGTATTCTCCGTGGCGAATTTACTGCTTGAACACGACCATCGCCAACGGGGGCAAATTCAGCAACAGGGAATTGTCGAAGCCGTGAGTGGGAATGGGATCGGTAAGGCGGCCTCCAAAGTTGCCTTCATCGGTACCGCCATAGATCTCCGCGTTGCTGTTCAGCAGTTCGACCCAGTGTCCTGCGCTCGGCACGCCGACGCGATAGCCTCGTCGCGGCACCGGAGTGAAGTTGCAGGCGACCACGACTGGGCTGGTGCCATCTTTGCGCAAACGCATGTACGTGAGCACGCTGTGGTCAGAGTCGTCGGCGTCAATCCAGCGCCAGCCCTCGGCGCAAAAGTCTGTTTCATAAAGGGCAGGTTCGGCGCGATAGAACGTGTTCAGGTCGCGGACCCAGCGCTGTACGCCTCGATGCCGCGGAAATCCGAGTGAGTGCCAATCCACGCTGCCATCGTGATTCCATTCGCTCCATTGAGCGATTTCGCCGCCCATGAAGATCAGCTTCTTGCCCGGCTGGGTGAACATGTAGCCAAACAGCAGCCGCAGGTTGGCGTACTTCTGCCACTCGTCGCCGGCCATCTTCCCAAACAGCGAGCCTTTGCCATGGACCACTTCGTCATGCGATAGCGGCAGCACAAAGTTCTCGGTAAAGGAATACAGCCCGCGGAATGTCACCTTGCTGTGATGGAATCTTCGATGAATGGGGTCCTTGCTCATGTACGCCAGAGTGTCGTGCATCCAGCCCATGTCCCACTTCATTCCGAACCCCAGCCCACCAATGTAGGGCGGTCGCGACACCATCGGCCATGCCGTCGATTCCTCGGCGATGGTCTGAATGTCGGGGAAGTTCTCGTAGGCCTCTTTGTTGACCGCTTTCAGAAATGACACGGCGCCAAGATTCTCGCGCCCGCCAAACTGGTTCGGAATCCACTCGCCCTGCTTGCGTGAATAATCCAGGTAGAGCATCGACGCAATCGCATCCATGCGCAGCCCGTCGACGTGATAACGCTCAAGCCAGAAGATGGCATTGCTGATCAAGAACGCCCGGACTTCGTTGCGGTCGTAATTGAAGATGGCCGACTTCCAGTCGGGATGAAAGCCTTTGCGCGGATCAGCGTGCTCGTAGAGATGCGTGCCATCGAAGTACGCCAGGCCGTGCTCGTCGTTGGGAAAGTGCGACGGCACCCAGTCGAGGATGACGCCGATGCCGCGCTGGTGCAGATAGTCCACCAGGTACATGAAATCCTGGGGCGTGCCGAACCGTGCGCTGGGCGCGAAGTATCCGGTGATCTGGTATCCCCAGGAGCCAAAGAATGGGTGCTCCATCACGGGCATGAACTCGACGTGCGTGAATCCCATCTCGCTGACGTAGTCCGCCAGCTTTACCGCCAGCTCGCGATAGGTCAGCGAGCGGTTTCCTTCCTCGGGCACGCGCATCCATGAACCGAGATGCACTTCGTAAGTCGACATGGGCGCGTCAAACTTGTTGCGGCTTTGGCGGGTGCGCATCCACTCTTTGTCGCCCCATTCGTAGTCGAGTTCCCGAACGATCGATGCCGTCTTGGGTGGAACCTCGTTGTAGTAGCCGTAAGGGTCGGTCTTGTCGACCGTGTACATGTGATAGCGCGAGCGCAGGTGATACTTGTAAACGGTTCCCTGGCCGAGGTCGGGAATAAACGCCTCCCATGCTCCCGAGCTCTCACGCGGGTTCATGGGATGCGAGTCAGGATTCCATCCATTGAAGTCGCCGACCACCGAAATGCGATCGGCGTTGGGAGCCCACACGGCGAAATAGGTGCCACGCCGTCCGTCGTGTTCGATGACGTGCGCGCCGAACTTCTCGAACAGGCGACTGTGCTTGCCTTCATTAAAGAGGTGAAGATCGTACGCGGTCAGCAGAGTAGAACCCTGCTCCTGGGTCGCCGAAGGTGCCATCAGATCAATCTCTCCTCATGGCTTGGATGACAGTTTGACCGGTCGCGATAAGAGGAACTTACCCTAGTGTAGAGGAAGAAGCCTGGCGCGCGCGAGAAGAGCGCTCGGGACGGCGGCGGCGATCCGGTAGGCGAATCTATGCACAGCGCTGGGAATGTTGGCGCTCAGTTTGGCGGAAGCGCGACACGGTTGCTATAATTCATCAGCCGCAGCACCCATCACAGCGATTCCCGCTCCGTGGCCAGGTAGCTCAGCTGGTAGAGCGCAGCCCTGAAAAGGCTGGCGTCGGCGGTTCGATTCCGTCCCTGGCCACCATCATTCGAAACAACTTAAGAGATCTCACCATCTTTTTCCAGCCGCACGATTCACTGCACCTGCTCGGTCAGAAGCTGAGCGGGGTCCCCCAGCAGCGCTTCCAAGAACTTGCCTTGGGCTTCCAGTTTCGTTTCCTGATCCGACTGCACCATGCGGCCCCATCGTTGTCCCGGGATCTTCTGACGCAGGATGCTCGGCACGGTTTTGGGATCGCACTTCAGGCTTCACCAGCGCAGATGCCAGCTACACTAACGGGTCGCCGACTTTTCACTCGTGTGGATTGATGCTGAGACCGCCGACGACACCCGCGGAACCTTCCGTCTTCGCTCTTACGGCCTTTAATACGGCTAGTTGCCCCGGCTTCTGCCTGGGGTTAGACTTGCTGTCTCGCCGACACGGAGTGGCAATTAAGTGTCTCGATAGATTTTGTTTTCACATCATCCGCATGAAGCGGAAAGGGAGTCCTAATGCCTAATTCTTGTCTTGGCGGGAGAAAACAGGTCCGCAGTGGAACCCGATCTGAGTTCGCTGGAAAACTGCTTTTAATCCTCGCCTTAGTGGCATGCGCTCCATTCGGCCACGCGCAGGGTCCAGGGACGACTCAGAAACCAAACCACCCGTTAAATATCATCCTGGTAATACGCGACCAAACGCGTTACGACCTGCCCATCGCATCGGGTTACAACATGCCAGCCCTCGATCGTCTGGCACAACAAGGAGTGGTCTTTCGCAACCACTATGTTGCGTCGGCAATGTGTACGCCCTCGCGTGCGGCGCTGTTTTCCGGGCAGCCGCCACAGGTGAACGGGGTCTTCGACCAGATGGAGGCGGGCTACGTGCCGAATCTGCCAAAGGACCGGCCCAACATGGGTTCCCTAATGAAGAGGCTCGGTTACCAGACGGCATTTTTCGGCAAATGGGAAATGGAGTCTGGCCTTATCCCTCCCAAGCCGACTGTCAACTACAGCGAAGCGCTCCAGCCCTACGGTTTCGACATCTACCAGCCTGACGGGGACAAAACCGGCGCGCCCGACCAAGGCTACAAGACTGACTTTTACACCGCGTCTGAAAGCGTCCGCTGGCTGCGGGGCAATGTGCCCAAGCTGCGGGCCTCTGGGCAACCGTTCTTCATGATCGTGAGCTTCGTTAACCCGCACGACATCATGTATGCGGACGCCAATGTACCGGGAACGGCCCAGGCGCAAAAAGCCGACCTGCCCGGCGTGATCACCACGCCGCCGAAAAATTCCCTGTATGCCAGGCACTGGAACTCCGTCCTCTCGCCGACCATGCAGGAATCGCTGTCAGCCCCGGGAATGCCGGGGGCGCTGACGGAATACCACACCGGCTGGTCCGGGGTGCTCGGATACATTCCCACGGACCGCCCGGACATGTGGCAGGTGTTCAACGACTACTACCTGAATATGATTCGCGATACGGATGCCAGCCTGAAACTACTTGAGGATGGGTTGGACGAGTTGAACCTCTGGCAAAACACAGTCGTGATCTTCACCGCAGACCACGGTGAGATGGATGGCGACCATGGCGGCCTCCGGGGCAAGGGTCCGTTCTGCTATGAAGGCAACTCCCATGTCCCGTTGATCATTGATCACCCGAACTATCCCCGCGGCCAATCTACTTTTGCGCTTACCAGCCACCTGGACTTGTTGCCAAGTCTGCCCGGGCTGGCGGGCATTCCCGAGGCCCAGCGCCGCGAGGCCGTGATGGGTTTGCCCGGCCACGATTTTTCCGGTGTCCTGGCAAATGCCGAGGGTGCATCACCGCAAGCGGTGCGACCGGGCGTTCTGTTCAACTACGTCAGCCCCATGACGATTGATTCAGGTTATCTGCTGGCGGCGATGAACGAATTAATGCAGGACAAGCCGGCCCCGTCCTTGACAGAACTTCAGCCCAAACTTAATAAGCGCGGATTTCTGAGTTTTGCTTTCGACGGACAGTACAAGTTCGCTCGTTACTACGCACCTGACGACTTCAATTCACCGGAAACGCTCGAGCAAATCCTGGGTCATAACGACGTCCAGCTCTTTGACCTGAAGAATGACCCGCTCGAGACGCGCAATCTTGCCCTCGATCCACAAAGGAACAAGGAATTGATCCTGCGCATGAATGCCTTGTTGAACGAGCTCATAGCCAAGGAAGTGGGCAATAACGATGGAAGTTTTCTGCCCGCCGCAATTCGCCCCAAGCTCCACTGAGCACAACAGACGGTTAGAGAACGCCGTCCGCACCGGCTCGCTCCAAGCCTCGACTCAACGGGGAGAGAAACGTCTGCTCCAAATTTCCGCCGCATGGCAATGCGCCCATAGCATTCGTAGACGCAGTGACGTTTTTCGTACCAATCGGCCTTTGAGCCCGCAAATTTTTCTCATTGAGTGCTAAGCCCTGTTGGCTCCATCGGACGAATTGTCGTACATCAACGCGGTCGAGCTGATGGCGGATGGCGGACTGACGGGCGCTCCCTTCGGAGCCCCCATTCTTCGCGGCTGACCGCAGAGAATAGTTACGAAGGACGAACCGCCGGGCTATTGGATAAAGCGTGGGTATTCACACTACGATGGAATTCAAACTTAAAGGAGGAAGACCATGGAACGAGAGATCATCCGCGTCGAACCGTTCGACACCAATTTTGAAAAATGGGGCGTTCCCGTCTCGGTCTGCACCCGAGCTGGGGACATGGTGTTCATGTCCGGCATGCCGCCCTTCGACCCAGACACCGGCGAGCTCTTGCAGCATGCGCCGTTCGAGCGCCAGGCCGAGCGCATCCTCGAGCAAATGAAGACAGCGTTGGAGGCGGCGGGGTCGGACCTCGATCACGTGTTGAAGTGCAACGTGCTTTGCATATCCGCCGAGCGCTTCAAGACCTTCAACGAGATCTACAAACGCTACTTCCCCAAGAACCCGCCTGCCCGAATCTTCTTCTGCGTCCCGGAGTGGACCGGTCCGTTCGATATCGAGATCGACTGCGTGGCCGTCACGAAGAGCTGAGATCACCGGTAAGGACAGCCGCGTCGGAGCAAGGGAGTTGACCGCGTAGGAACGAGAGGACATAGCCAGGACGGACCTGCGAATGCCGGAGGGTGACCCGATCGCGCGGCTACCGAGTGTAGATGCCGGCGGAGGCTATCGGTTACCGCGTTCGACCGCAAGAAAATCTTCCGTGAAAAAGTGCCGCCTGAGAGGAAATCTCGGGTAATCTTCGAGTCCTAAATTGCCAGTGCTTTTCAAGGAGATTCTGTATGTCACATCATTTCGATACCAAACTGGCGAAGGAAGATCCGAGCCTCAACCTCTGCGACTTTTATTTATTCGACGGCCCCTCGGGCAAGACCGTAATGGCGATGACGGTGAATCCGGATGTGGGCTTATCGGCCCCGGATACGCTTCATCCAGAAGGGCTCTACGCATTCCGGTTCGACCTGAACGGAGATGCGAGGGAAGAGGTTACGTTCAAGTTCAGGTTTGGTGAACCACGGCACGGAGATGGCAGTGAGCATACTCACATTCAGCCGTTTGTGTTGCGGAAGGCGACGGGTAGAGATGCTCTTCGTGGTGACTCTGGAGAGAGTCTGGTTGAGGGTGAAACCGGTTCGGTCGCGACGAATTCGGGTCTTCGTGCGTATGTCGGGACCGCTCCAGAGCTATTTGCGGCGAATGCTGGATTCGGCACATTTATGACTGCTTTCTATAAGGACCAGCGCTATGACGGGGACGCCTTTCTGCATCAGCAGAATCCCTTCGCGAAGCGGAATGTTACGGCGATTGTGCTGGAGGTGCCGAGCGAACTGATTGGGAAGGGAAAAATCAACGCATGGACGACGATCTCCCTCTTTGGCCATGCGCCGGAGGTACAAGTTTCGCGTTGGGGTCTGCCTATGGTTACGCATCTCTTCCTGAATGACCCGAGCGATCAAGAGGTGAAAGAACGCTTCAATGCATCGGTTCCGTCTGAAGATCTAGAGCGCTTCGCGAAGTCGATTGCGGATTTTGCGGAGAAGATGACGACCTATGCCGGTTCGGTGGCGGACCCGGGTGAATACGGGAAGCTGGTCGCTGCACGGCTTTGTCCCAACATGTTGCCTTACGAGCTTGGAACGTCCGCCGCATTTGAAGGGGCCAGCTTCAATGGACGCGCGCTCGGCGACGATGTGTTGGATGTGATGTTGACGCTGGCGGCCAACACGCCAATTGTCGATGGACTTGCTCCCGACCGTGGCCGCATTCGCGAGGATTTCCCGTATTATGGAGCGCCGTATACGGCGGAGGAGCAGGCCGGGGTGAGGCCGATGCCGCGCCCGGCTAAGAAGTAGGCGGGAAGTGACGCTTGAGGATGATGTTGGGGATCAGGGCGCTTCCGTGGGTAGCTGGTATTCGAGATCGTACCTGTGCTTGCCTTCGGCGATGGTCGGAAGCCGGGGAGGAAACGGCCCCGCATCAGTCGGTGCCAAATCGCAAACTCACCCATCGAAGTCGGATAGGTCCTCAAAAGTCGGCCAGCATCCGCAACCGCATTGGCACCACCACTTGGGCCTAAAACCCTACTGGTACTGTTGAAGAAATCCACCAGGTCGTGGCTACAAGGACGACATGCCGACTTCTCGTCCAAGTGGATTCCCGCACACTGGGCGTTTATCGAGACCAATCTTTCTTTAGCGACTCGACCCCGATCGGTCTCCCTGCCGAGTCTTGCGATTCCCTAACGAAGTTGAGCAGCTTGCTTTGTGGATCCACACCGGAGCAGTCCTCGCGCCGGAGTAGTTTGACTGCGACCTCACAGTACCCCTAACATGAGCCACCGGAGTACCCGCCTAATCGCATGATCAGCAAGACCATCTCGCACTATCGAGTCACCGAGAAACTCGGTGGCGGCGGGATGGGCGTTGTATACAAAGCGGAAGACACGCGCCTTGGCCGCTTCGTCGCCCTCAAGTTCCTTCCAGAAGACCTCGCCCATGATGCGCAGGCGCTGGAGCGATTCCGGCGCGAAGCGCGAACCGCTTCGGCCCTCAACCATCCCAACATATGCACGGTCTATGACATCGACCAGGAGGAAGGCCGTGCATTCATTGCGATGGAATTTCTCGACGGAGTGACGCTGAAGCAGCACATCGCCGGCCGTCCTGTCGACTCTGAGCTGTTGCTGACGCTGGCGATTGAAATCGCAGACGGGCTGGACGCCGCACACCAGGCGGGCATCATTCATCGCGACATTAAGCCGGCCAACATCTTCGTCAGCAAGCGCGGACACGCCAAGATACTGGACTTCGGCTTGGCGAAGGTCCGGTTCGCAGGGTCTGCCCCGGCGGGAACTGACTCCGACGAGACAGCCGCACTGAGTGAGAAGGACCTGTCCCTTCCAGGCGCCATCATGGGAACGGTTGGCTATATGTCGCCGGAGCAGGTGCGAGGCGAGGAGGTGGACTCGCGCACCGATCTGTTCTCATTCGGGGCCGTGCTCTATGAGATGGCCACAGGCAAGATGCCGTTTCACGGCGAAAGCCTGGTCGACACCTGTGCGGAGATTTTGCGAAAGAATCCCGCGCCTCCTTCAGAGCTGAATGCGAAGGTGCAGCCCAAGTTGGAAAATCTTATTCAGCGGGCGCTGGAAAAAGATCCAGCTCTGCGGTACCAGCATGCGGCGGACATGGGTGCCGACCTGCAGCGACAGAAGCGCGATTGGGACACGCAACGCTCTCCCGATGCATCGCGGCTGGCGCCGGCGGCAAGCAAACGGCTGCCCTGGCTGCTCGCTGCGGTTCTGCTGCTGGCCGCAATCGTGACCGGGTGGTACTTCGTCTCCCATCGTCCGGCCAAGCTCACCGACAAAGACACTATCGTCGTTGGAGACTTCGATAACAGAACCGGGGACAGCGTGTTTGACGACACGCTCAAGCAAGGCCTGGCGGTGCAGCTCGAACAAACGCCGTTTCTCGCCCTGATGTCCGACAATAAAGTAAATCAAACGTTGAAGCTTATGGGCCGTCCGGCGGGCGACCGCCTGACGCCTGAGGTCACGCAGGAGGTCTGCCAGAGGACCGGCAGCAAAGCCATGGTGACCGGTTCCATCGCGAGCTTGGGCAGTCAATACGTGATTGGCCTGAAGGCCGCCGATTGTGACAGCGGAGATGTGCTGGCGGAGGTGCAGGAGCAGGGGGCGAGCAAGGAGACCGTGCTCAAAGCGCTGGGCACGGCCGCAGTGAGTTTGCGCGGCAAGTTGGGTGAGTCGGCCAGCTCGGTGCGGAAGTACGCCACGCCTTTGCCCGAGGCCACCACCCCATCATTGGAGGCGTTGCAGGCTTACAGCCAGGGATGGAGGACGTTTGACATGAAAGGAGGCGCTGAGGCGCTGCCTTTTCTGAACCGCGCGATCGAACTTGATCCGAATTTTGCTTTGGCCTACTCCGCGTTATCCATCGTTTACAACACTCTCGACGAGCCGGGCCGATCCGCAGAGGCGGCGCGCAAAGCTTATGAACTGCGCGCGAAGGTCAGCGAACGAGAGCGACTGCGCATCGAGGCCTTCTATTACCTGGGAGCAACGGGAGAATTGGACAAGTCAGCCCAGGCCCACGAACTGTGGCAGCAGACGTATCCGCAAGATGTAGAGCCCTACATCAATCTTTCGGATATAGCGGCCATCCTGGGAAACTGGGACAAAGCATCAGCAGAAGCCCGCGAGGCGCTTCGCGTAGATCCGACCAGCGGATTTACCAACGCCAATCTCGCACTAGCCTACACCAACCTTAATCGGCTGGATGAAGCTGAAGCCGTGTACAGGCAGGCAGAAGAACGCAAAGTGGACGAGGGAAGTCTGCTCGTCGGTCGTTATCAGCTCGCTTTTCTTCGGAACGATCCAACGGAGATGGACCGCTGGGCAGCGGCTGCGACTGGCAGGCCCGGCGTGGAAGAACAGATGCTCGCCGCGCAGGCCGACACGGAAGCCTGGCATGGAAAGTTGAAGAGCGCGAACCAACTCACGGGGCGCGCCATGAACTCATTCGAGGCGAACGACGCCAAAGAGAGCGCCGCCGCCTATCAGGCAGCGGCGGCGCTGCGCGAAGTGGAATTCGGCAATCCAGAGCAGGCACGCGCCGAAGCCAACGCCGCAGTGAAGCTGGCTCCGAATCGCGACGTATGGGCAATGGCAGCCCTCGCCCTGGCGCGAGCGGGTGACACCAAAGCAGCGGAGAAGCTGGCGATCCAATTAAACGAATCCTTCCCGCTCGACACCGTGGTCCAGAGGTATTGGCTTCCGTCCATCGGGGCGGCCGCCGCGATCGAACACAAAGACCCAAACCGTGCCGTCGAACTGTTGCAGCCTGCGAGCGCCATCGAGTTGGGCCAGCCTTCGAATCTAACGGTATCGCTGTGCCCGGTTTACTTGCGGGGAGAAGCTTATCTCCTGCTGGGCGACGGCAAGGCAGCAGCCGCGGAATTTCAGAAGTTCATCGACCACCGCGGACTGGTGGCGAACTTTCCCTGGGGCGCGTTGGCCCGGCTCGGATTAGCTCGCGCCTACGCCCTGGATGCTGCGCGAGATCCCGCCGTCCGAGATAAAGCACGCGCGGCATATCAGGATTTCCTCACCCTCTGGAAAGACGCTGATCCTGGCCTACCCACCCTGGTCCAAGCCAAAGCCGAGTACGCCAAGTTGCGATAGCACCGAAATTCGAATATCGCCAACTGGGAAGCGAAGATCCTGTCCCTCGATCTCCTGAGCCGTAGCGCATTTATCGGGATTGAACGTGACGAGCCGCGCTCTTCAACAAGGATCGTGAGGGCGCGACCAGCCTGCGATCGCAGTCCACGAACAGCTTGTTTCTCGAACATTTTCAACGACCAATGCAGCCGCTTGAAACCATCGAGGACGTTGAAAATACAGCTTAGAGCGTACACTTGCCATGCTTCCGTCGACCCCGGAGTCAGGACTAGCTCACCCACACGGTTCAAGGTACCGAAAGAGCCATCCCGGCGCTTGGCTCCGCAGCTCAGCCCTTTAGCGCCTCTTTACTTTTCTACCGCCGTTACTGGGAACCGGAGCGCACAGCAGCCGGTGCCGCTCTTCCAAAGTTTGGAATTCTGAGTAACCGACTAGGTCATTGATCTGGTCGATACTGGCCAACTGGCAAGCGACCGGGTCGATTCGTCCCGAAGCCTTCAGGGCGATCATCACCGCTTCCATAGCCTTCGCGGCGGCGCGCAACTGCTGATTCGCATAGATAATCAGCTTGAAACCAGCCGCGCGCAGGTCGTCTACTGAGTACTGCCATGCGGTTGTCGGGACAATCGCAAGTGGCTTGCTCAAGGAGGCGCTACGGGCGAAGCTGACGACGCTCGCAAAAGTGTCACTTCGTCACCGAGTGGATGAGAATAAGGTCCGCCCCTGCGTCGGCATACCGTGCCGCACGCTCCAACGCCTCTGCGATTCCTAGTCCGGCCACCAATGCCTCGGTCCGCGCAATGACGGCAAAGTCTGAGGATCGCTGGGCCTCCTTAGCGATCCGGATCTTGGCTGTGAAATGTTCGATTGGAACCAGCATCCGGCCTGGAATCGAGTATAGGCTTGAGCGTTTGGGAAAGGCGCTGTCCTCGATTGAAATGGCCGCAGCCCCGACGCGTTCCAGTGAACGGACGGCACGGCATAGCTGGGCAACTTCTCCGTAGCCATCGTCGCAATCTACAATCGCAGGGATTTCGGCCGCTTCCAGGAGTTGCTCGGTCGTGTGCAGTAACTCAGTGAGCGTCAGTATACCCGCGTCCGGAAACCCTCGGGCCGCGGAAACACAAAAGCTGCTGATCCACAATGCATCGAAACCGTGAGCCTGGACGAGCCTGGCGGAAAGGGCATCGTACGCACCTACTCCGATCAAGCAAGCATCTGTTTCAAGGCGTGTCCGAAATGCTTTTGCGGTACTCAGCATGTAGTCCGCCTATTCATGATCGGTTTCAGTCCTCGGCTGCTGTGTAGAGATAGCGAGAAATATGTCGGCGAGAAGGCTTAATCCGCCAACGGGCCCAAAGGCTGGGTCCGACCCATCGGGCAAACCCCCGACCTGCAAGCGAGGCGTTGAACTTTAGAAGCGGACAGATGGGTCATCTTCACGCAGACCCTCTAATTTAGCCAAGCGCTGCACGAATTTGACCATTCAATACGATCGAAGTGATCAGGATTTCCGGAGTTTGCTCTCGCCCCTGCAGCATCCGTCAATTATACCTAAGGGGTCGCAGGGATACCATGAATAGGCAGAGCGTTGGCATTTGCGGCGATGCAACCAGCAATCATTCACCTTGAAAGTTGCCTACATAAGCTACGTCATGAGATATAGATCTCAGACGTCAAAAGCGTGCGCTCCGCTCTGACCCGAGCTACGAGCTTTCCCTTTGAGGCGGGCCCTCGCATTTGCAGGGGCAGTCAGAGATTGAGAGAAAGTTGGACGACGAATTTCCGTTGAATGGCAGATCTCCAGATGACCATTTCAGGCTTGGGTCCTGGGACGGCAATGTCCTCCGCCCGCCGTTGGCAAGGCAGGTGCAGAGCATGGCATCAATTCGCGTGTCGGACGGTCTGAATCCCATCCAGAAACTTCCGTTTCAAAAGCTGGCGGGCCGGTTTCCCGGAAAGTTCTTTGGGGATTTTCTCAATGTATATAAGAATGTCGGGAACCATAAAAGTGGGCAATAGCAAGTGTAGCTTCTCGCGCGTTTCCTGATCCGGCTTGCCAGTCCCATCGGTTCGTAGATAGGCGACAATCTTAGGCCGATTGAAATCGCCATTCCCCTCTCCTGGGATAAACACACACACACACTCGTCAGCAATGCCTCCCCGTACGATTGCAGCCTCGACTTCGCCAAGACTTATGCGGTACCCATTTTTTTTAACGATATTATCCAAACGCCGCACAAAGACGTAGTCGCCGTTTGCGTTAAGAGTGACGAGATCCGACGTCTTATAATAGGTCAATCCATCTTCGAACTTCGACAGTCACCTTTGCGGTCAGTTCCGGAGCTCTCCAATAGCCTGCCATAACCTGCACGCCACCAATAAAGAGCTCGCCGGTCTCACTCACACTGATTTTCTCTCCCTGCTCATTAATCGCGCGAAAGCAGACATTCTTGTGAGGCTTCCCAATCGGGATCGGCTTATTCTGATCGGTCCCCTTTGTGACTTCATACGTGCAGCAAGCTACGGTTGTTTCTGTAGGTCCATATCGATTGAACAAACGCACTCGGGGAAGCTCATCCTTAATTTTGTGGAAAATCTCTGGCATAACTATGTCACCACCAACAGACATTGTTTTCATGGTGGCGTAAACGCTCGGACGAAAAGTACCTTTCTGTGCCAGAAGCTTGAATACCGGTAATGTACAGCTCATATGAGTGATGCCGTAACGTTGTATTTTATCTTCGATCACCTGGGGAAAGATCAATGTCTCATCCATCAGGTAAACTCTTCCGCCAGAATACAATGGGCAGAAAATATCGGTGAGGGAGGCGTCATACGAGAATGGCTTTACGCTGAGTATGCGAGTCCGCTCATTGAAGCCGTACATTTTAACGGTTTCCCGAATATAGTTGAGAAGGCTTTCATGCCGGATCGCCACTCCCTTAGGCATTTGGGTCGAGCCCGAAGTGTAGATGATGTAAGCAACTTCGCTACCTGCAACTGAATCCTGCCTTTGACTCTGCGCCATAGGTGCTTGGGCGACATCTTCTGATCGATCCATACAAATAAAGCGGACCTCAGGGCACGCCAAAGCAGACAAGCGCGAGACACTCGCTGAGGTTGTTATTACATACTTTGCAGCCGAGTCGCGCAATATGTATCGGATGCGGTCGTCGGGGTTCTTGGCATCAACCGGCAGATATATCGCACCAGCCTTCAGGATAGCGGCAAGGGCCCTTATGAAGTTCAGTGACTTATTCAGGACTACGGCGACAGGCTCCCCATTCTCTACGCCGGACAGCCTCAGTTGATGCGCGAGGCAATCGGCATCACGGGCGAGCTCTTGAAATCGAGTGTCGCGCCATCATGAAAATAAGCGATACGCTTGCCATAAAGCTCTCGCGCCCCTGGTTATAATCTCACTTATGTTCTTCATGTACTTCATCAGGGTTCCCCGGTTCCAATGATCTTCTCTTCTGGCCTATCAAGCGCGGCTCTCAGGTTGCATCATGCTTCGTCCTTCGTTGACTGTTTCTCCTTGCCGAGGATCTGCTCCATCTCCACGACTGCATCGTTGGCACTTAATACCTGATGATGCCGCATAGCATATTCGCAGCGCCATCCATGAACTGGTTCCCGGTCTGGCTTATGTATATCGATTATGCCGTGGAGTTGGCCGCACTCGATATACGGTGCCATGCGATCGATGAATCCCTCTGGATTAATCCGGGGCATCGCAGCATAGAGTTTATGTCGCTGGAGGCCAATCCGCCGAAGCGATAGCTCCTTCAATGCACCGATCATTGCCAAGGCGCTTTCACTACATAGAATGATCATCCTGACCGACTCAATCAGGTAATCATCGTCGAGAAAAACGGGCACGTTGGCGCCCAGAATATCTCCGCCGTGTTCCAGAAGGAGAATTTCGGGCCGCGGCCACGTCTCATGTCGATCAGCTGGCGGCCTCTTGTAAAGCGGAATACGATGAGGGTCGTCAACGTAATGGTAAAGTGTGTACATTGCGCGCTTATAAAGGGCAGGATCGATCGAATAGGTTGTAGGCAAGCCGACAAAACCGAAATTCATGGACCAAGCAGCACCGCTACTTGTATGAAGCAATGAGTCTTCATACCATTCGGTTCCGGAGGCCTTTATCGCAGCACAGCTAAATTTCTTCGATAATCCCTGTAGCAATCTGCAAGCTATTGTGGTCTTACCCACGTCTGTAGTCGTTCCAAGAACTAACAATATCGGCGGTACGCCAACCTGTGGTGGAGGGTCGCTTGATTCCAAACCCGAGATGGATATTGTATTGAGATAGGTTTGCCGTGATGAGTCATATAGTATTCCTGTCACCTCTACGTCGGCTGGCCGGCCATATCCAGTCTGCGCGGAAAGCGCCGGGGAATGTCCTGTACAGTAGCCTATGCCTCCGGATTGTGCGACCAACTGCAGGACTAACTTGTGGTAGGAGCAGCGCTTCTCACCGAAGCTAGCGGCGAAATACTTTGTTGAATTCCGCTCGCAAATTACTCCGATATAGATGCGACCTGGAACAAGGGTGACCCTATCTCCCCAGGTAGTTTCCATGTCTGCGTAGGGACCCAGCTCCAAAGCGCGGAACAGCACTACGTCGCCTACGCGAGGCAGTTAATTGGTCTCCCGACCTAACCTCTAAATCTGCTCGTAATAGATGATCCAGCCGTTGTGTAGCAAGGATGGCCGCCTCCATCGCGGGAACATCTTCGGTCAGCCATTCCAAGTCGCGCATCATCGAGGCAATGCCATGAATCTCATAGGATCTAATCGGCTTTCGTTGCAGTGACGTGTCATATTTCATGCTATGAAGCTCCTCCCGGTCGGGCCACGTCGACAGCGGTATGTAAACTCAATTCTTGCCGACGTTTTCCGGTTGAAGTGGCGGCGCGCACGCGAAGCCGAATGTAGGATATCGACAGATGCAACGAGTAAACATGGCGTTACAAAGTTCGATCGCAGAGATCATATCTGTTGTGCTGTCTGACTAGGCGCTGAAAACAGGCCCTCACGCATAGGACGGAATAGAGCTCAGCACACGACAACTTGCGTCAAATCGATCGCAAGCTCTCAAACAGACGCGCCCACGCGTTGCTGAACGAACTCAATGAAGCGATCCCGTATAGCAAGAGGAGTTAAGGCGGGCCGCCCCACGTTTCCTTCAGTGCCTTCGAGAAGTCTGATATGAATGAAATGTGGTCCAGGAGTCCTCATACAACGGCATAGAGCGGCATCCAAGTCCTCCTGACGAGCCAAAGTGACAGAAGATGCATAACTGCATGCCTGAGCAAGCTCGGCAAAATGCACGGTCGGGGAGATGGTGGGCTGACCACCAGTCGAATCATATCGTGCGTTATCCAACAATACGTGTATAAGATCGGGTGGATGATAATGTCCGATTGATGCCAGGGTTTGCAATCTCATGAGAGCGGCTCCGTCACCATCCAGCACAATAACCTTCCCTCGAGCATAGTGTAAGGCAATGCCCAGTCCAATCATTGAGGCACTACCCATGCTTCCGAGAACATAAAAATTTCCAGGACGATCAGAGCAATTGTAAAGTTCCCGTGACGTCAGACCTGTTGTCGAGACGACGAGATCATTGGGGCCGACATGTGCCATTATGGTCTCAATCGCATGGATGACGCTTCATGCGAGCAGGCCCGGCGAGAATGCTGCATCGTTCCCAGGGGCCTACTGCCGCGAAGGGAAATGTTCTCCTCACCTTGAAACGACATGACCCCTGGGCTCAAAACGAAGGCAAATGGCAATGAATAGCTTTTCATGTACTGAGCCGAGGTTTCCACGCCGTCCCGCAATTCATCCAATGTGCTCGGGAAGGGGATATGCCTCACCCCTAACAAGTCCAGCGAACGACACGTAATTTGCCCCATTAGTTCGTGCTGCGGCTCGTCAGCGTATCCTGGCTTTCCCCTCCATGAAATGATGAGCAATACGGGAAGGCGAAAGGTATACATGAGGGACGTGAGTGCGCCCATCATGTTGCCGATTCCGGAGTTCTGAGAGACTACAACCGGCTTTCTGCCTGTCAAATATGCACCTGCGGCAATTCCGATTGCGTCTCCTTCATTTGGGGTTGCAATGAAGAAATCGGCGGAGCTTAGGACTCCAGCCAGTAGGGGCTTTAGGGTTGTGCAAGGAACCCCCAGGTAGGGACCGAACCCGTGTTCACAAAGACAGCTTACGACGTGAGCAGCGTCAATCATCTGGTCCCTCAACTGGGATCACAACCTCTAATACTCGGCCGCGAATATAATGCAGACTTGGTTGCTCGTCTTCGTCTCGCCAGCACGCTATTCGGCGATAAACGCTTCTACGCGCGCAATCAACTGCGCGGCCTCAGATGCGATGTACAGAGATAATCCCGGAGCGAGGCATTTGCAAAACCGCGCTTGAATCTTGCGAGCCCATCGGAGCGCGGCCCCCTGAAATCTGCCGATCCACCAAGGAAAATGTACCGGCAATTGACATAGTGCTCGATCACGTAAGCAAACGTCGCGTAAGGGGCAGAAATCGCCAGTCCTGTTTGGTTGGACGCACCATCGATGTAGTAAAGAACGTCATTGAACCGAAGCCAAATATTCATTGTAACGATTTCATTTTCGTGGTGAGCTGCAATTACGTCTACTCCTTCGAGGCCTGCAAGCATTTCGAAATACTTCGGCGGGGTGGAATGGGCCGCAACTCGCATTTGGCGGTTGCTTTGGTATAGGTTCCACCAGCGTTCGAGCAATGGCGCCAACGAGAGCCGATCGATAGTCGCATAGCTTCTTAGCGTTGTTGATCATGTTCCGTGACGTTTTTGAACCCGAATCCGTCCCAACCCGCGATCGATCAAGTAATTCTCGTTAAAAGGGCGGCAACTTCCAAACGCAGCTTCCAGAAGATTTTGGCCGGGAGACCACATTGGATCTGTGATCAGAGAAACGGACCCAATTCCCGCTCGCCTCAACCGCTCAAGTCCGCCCCTTTAGATCACAGTCCGGGTCGAGCGACGAATGCCCCGAAACGCCTGTTGCGTGCCGAACTAGCTGAAGGCTGGGAGCGGTCTTTAGAAGTACATGTGTTCGCCATTCGGGAACCTGGAATACCTCGATCCCAGTTGCTTCGAAGGCCTTCGCATAGTGTTCTGAACACTTGGGGTGCGCCAAAGACCGAGGGAGTGCGCCGGTCCTGGAAGCTTCGAGTGCCTTGACGAGTTCCCGATTGCGCTTCTCAAGATCCTCAGCCTTTATGAGAAGTGCTCGATTCAATTGTCGCAGCTTCGATATCTGGGAAAGATCCTCTCGACTTGAGAGATAGGCTTCGCCACCCGCCAGAAAACGGCGATACCAGAATGAAAGTTGCTTCTTCGAACGGCCTGTTTCCTTGGCAACAGTATCGAGACTCTTGCCACGTAGAAGCTGTTCGACAATCTGGACTTTGAGCGCTGTTTCACACTTAATCCTTTGCTGTCGCGTGCTCTCGCTTGCTTCTTGACAGCAATCGGTCTCGTTGTTCATTCTGAAGCGACCTGAGGTTCCTTGACTCCGGAAAACTCCAAACTTCGACTGTCAGAACGGCAACCTCGCTCGCGCTTCAGGCCAGTGTAGAGCATATGAGAAAAGCCCTCAATGACGATATCGAGAGAATCGTTACGGCAACCGTTCAAAGATATTTGGGTGCTTCTGCAACCCTACCGCTTTCCACCAGATTACTGGAGGACCTCGGGATCGACTCTCTGGGTTTTGTCACCATCATTATGGAACTTGCAGACGAACTTAAGTTGGACTTGTTGGCTGTCGAGATAAGCCCGAAAAAAGATTGATACTCTACGAGATCTCGTTTTACTGGTAACGTCGCTTGCCGTGGCATCGAATCGTTGAGAGCTGATACTTGAACCGCGAAAACCGAACCGAACCACTACCCGCGGGCCGCAATTTGACAAGGCGTTAAAGGATGCATAACATGGCTACGCTTTCGACGCGCCCGTAGCTTAAAGGTTATCGGGTAGCTACGACAAGCCGGCACTGGAGCATCTTTTGGGGGACTGCAAGGACTTGCGCGCACTTGGGCCGTCAGGCTGGCTAAGGTGTGTTCTTAACGGCCGTAGGTAGGGAGGATTGAGACACGATCCTTTCTGCGTGGCAGAGTCGCATCGCGGCCGACTCCACGTGCAAGTTCAGGTCAAGAAGGTGCTAAAGGTGAAGGTGTTAGCCTACTTGAAGAGCAATACCCCGCTAAGGTAGAAGGTGCGGGTTCGAGTCCCGTCGGGCGTACCAGCTTTCTCGGCTGGCGGAGTAACTAGCAAGGCATGTCGGCGGACACTCGCCGGCTTCGCCGCATCACCCAAAACTTGGCGCATAATCTGTTCGAGATCTTGTACTCGTGATTCGACCGGGCGCGTGCGAACGCTGCGGCCCAACTCCATGCACTGATTTGGTCCTGCGCCATAGGCGGGCCACTCCGGAAATCCAGGAGAGTTGGGATTGCCGGTTTTCACGAACTGTGTCCAATACGCGCGGATCGCCTCGCCCAGCATTTCATCGTCGCGGCTGTACTCCCAATCGGCGGGGAAGGAATCGCTCAAGAACTTTAGTTCCTCCCCGTGATACGCGCCGAGGTGCGCCCGCTTGCCGCTCTCGGCGTAGGTGAAGGAATAGAGGTAAGCGGGTTGACCCGCCCGAGTCATAGCTTGCGCCATGGAATAGGCCCCGTAAGCAAAGGTATCGCTCTGCAGCTGCAAATACTCTGGCGGGACATCGGCGTCCGCTGCCGCGGGGTAGGCGCGGAATTCCTCGGCGGAATACGAGCCGGTATCTTCTGACAGGTACTTCCTGTATTCCTCGACGGTTTTCGGACCGCCGTGGCCGAATACAGTCGCTTCGTCAGCGTTGCTGCCGACAAGCACAGGGATACGCGTCTGCCTGCCTTGAGCAAAGATTCTCGCCGGTTGCTCCGGAACTACCCATCCATCGACGATCGCGTCAAAGTGAACGCGCTGATCCTGCCTCCACGCTTTCAGAATTTCGTCGGCGGAGATAGTACGGAGCCTTCGCAATCCTGCGGCACCCTGAGCAACTCCCAGGTCTCGTGCCAAAAGGTCTCCTGACTGCTCACCTGTGCCCGAGATCAAGTTGTATGGAATAGGCGTGCGAATTTCTTCGTTGTAGACACTTTGGCAATCCCCGCTCTCCATGATCGCCCCCTGGAACAAGCCGGTAGCCATCGGAGAAGCCATGAGCAGGCAAATATCAACCGCACCCGAAGACTGACCCATCACCGTCACCCGGTTCGGGTCGCCGCCGAAAAGCGCAATATTTTGACGCACCCATCGGAGGGCCTGAAGTTGGTCGAGCAGGCCGTAGTTTCCGGAGGAGTGGTGCTGCGATTCCGCCGTCAGCGCCGGAAGCGCCAGAAATCCAAAAGGACCAAGCCGGTAGTTGGCGCTCACCACGACCACGCCACCTGGTGCAAGCGAGAGCCCCAGCGGAGTCATCTGGCTGTAACCCTGGGTATTGCTTCCGCCGTGGAAATAGATCAGCACCGGAAGTTTCGCGCGGGCGGAGAGCTGAGGAGTCCATACGTTGAGAAAGAGGCAGTCTTCGTTCCAGCCGATATCGGGGAACCAGCCCGCAGGAAGCTGCGGACATGCAGGACCATATTGAGTTGCATGTCGTGGCTTATTCCACTTCTTCACTGGCTGCGGTGGTTTCCAGCGCAGCTTTCCAAGTGGCGGAGCAGCATACGGAATGCCCACGAATGCAGCGCCGTCTTGCCTCGAACCGAAGTGCGTGCCCTCAAGAATACCGCTTGCGAGCTTCACTGTTGGAGTCGAGTCCGCTTGCCGACGTCTGGGTATGAGCCACTCTAGCGCCAGCGGAAATCACAAGACAAATTGCCAGCCAACATAGCCTTGAACGCATTGGTGGATACCTGCCCGTTCTCAATATCTGTTAAGCATGACCGCCTTTTCGAAGTGGGCGGCCTCAGGCTGCCCGTAGCCACGAGCAATTCAGTTTTCGGCTGCGGGACAGCTTTCCTGACTTGATCGCGTTTTCTTAAGGACTCGCGCGAGTGTATTCTCCGCGAAAAACTGTAACCCAGGTGGCGCCGTTGTCGGTCGACTTCTCCCACGTTTGCTCAACCTTGTTCGGCGCTATGCGGACGACTCTCACCTTGTCGAGAACGGTCTCTCCGCTGGGACCGCGATTGGTTCCATCGAATTCGGCGACACCCGAGGCGACATGGCCTCCCGTGAAAACGTGTGCGCGGCCCATGTTGTCCGCGAACATCCCGTACCAACTCCTATCGTCGGCGCTGTAAGCGAACATGTTTTCGCCGGCGTGCCCTTTGCCGCCATCCCACTTCTCCACCAGCAGGCATTGGTCGAGCGAGAGAGACACCTTGCTGGTGCTGCTGCTCTGGCCGCCGGGTGCGGCGATCTTCCAGTCGCCCAGCCAGAAGTCGAATTGGCGGCTCTCGGCGCTACCGGCGCAGGGCCCTGGACCATTCGCTGCAGAAGCAGGAATGGTAGAGACTGTCCAAATCCAAACCCCAACCATGAGCAGCAAAGCTCCTCTCCACGTTGACGACCGAACAACTCTGTTTTTCTTTGCCATGTCATTCCTCCTACAAATAAATTTCCGAATCCACATTCTGTCTGGTTTCCTCCGCTGGTCGTCTCGCGTAAAAGCGAAATACGTGGGAGTTTTTTTCCACTTCCACCGCCTCAAATCCTGCCGCCTCCAGCCGCTTGCCAACCGTGTGCGGATCAACTGGCACCAGCGTGTCGTGGATGTGGATGACCTTCATCAGCCAGCTTTGCAAGCTGTCGCTACCCACGAAAACTCCGCCTGGTTCAAGAACGCGCCACACCTGGCGAAACAGCCTGTCCTGCAATTCGGGTGAGGGGACGTGGTGCAGCATCGTGAAGGAGACGACTCCGGAGAACTGACGGTCGGCAAACGGCATGGCTGTCGCATCGCCTGCGAGAACCTGGACATTGCTGCACCGCAGCCGTGAATCCAGTGCCGCCGCCAGTTCGGGGTCGACTTCGATTGCCGTGAGGTGGCCGGCCATCTGCCGCAACACATCCGTCGTGAGACCTGGCCCGGGCCCAAGCTCAAGCACCTTCTGTCCCAAGTCGGCCGACGACACGACCCACGGCACGCGCTGTTGGATGGTTTTTCGCCATCGCGCGGAATGGCACAACCAGTGATGTAAGCGATTCATGTGCCCTCACCCACGATCAACTTCACTGTCATTCACACTAGCCATTGCGGGCTTTGCGTGCTTCCGATATTGTGACAATGAATGTCGCAAAAGCGTCAAACTGCGATCTTTGAGCGCCTGCTGGACCGTCGCTCCGACATTGCCACCCTTACGCACGACTATCCCGGCGGGCATGTGATCCCATCGCACTTCCACGATCGCGACCAGCTCGTCTACGCCTCCCACGGCGTGATGACAGTGCGTACCAGCGCTGGCACTTGGGTTGTGCCAACCCACCGGGCAGTCTGGATACCGGCGCCCGTTCCACACACCATCGCCATGTCAGGCATGGTGGCGATGCGAACCCTTTATCTGAAGCCGCGTTTAGCGCAAACTCTGCCGCGGGATTGTTGCGTGGTTAATGTGTCGCCGCTTCTGAAGGAGCTTATTCTGCAAGCGTGCACTTTCGCCGGCCTGAAAGAGAGTATTAAGGCGCAGCGTCATTTGATCGAGATAATCCTCGACCAACTACAAGCGATTCCAATGCTTCCATTGCAGCTCCCTAATCCATCCGACCCCAGAGCGCTGCGAATCGCCCAACTACTGATTGCTGACCCGGGCGACAGCCGAACCTTGGCGCAAGTCTGCAAAGTAGGCGGCGCCGGCAAGAGGACTGTAGAGAGACTTTTCCAGGAGGACGTTGGGATGTCTCTTGGTAGATGGCGACAGCAGCTTCGCCTGATGCAGGCGATGCGACTTTTGGGGGAAGGAGCAAAGGTGACGCAGGCCGCTCTGGAAGCGGGCTATAGTACCCCGAGTGCGTTCATTTCCATGTTCAGGAAAACACTCGGCACAACGCCAACGCTGTACTTTAGAAAGGGAGCTGTGCGCACCTAGGTGCTCCTCTCCGGACTTCGATCGGCCCTCCTCACAGTATCCGGCCAATGATTAAAGAATGGTGGCCCGGCGCTACGAACTTGGCCAGAAAACGGCTTGTGGGAAAGGTGTCGTGGCAGAATCTCAGGTCAGTTTTACAAATGAGGCTTCGGCGAGATATGCCCGCCTTCCGCGCACTTGGGAAGGAGATTACCAGCTGCACGATTAGGTTGCGCAATGGCGATTATCCTTCATATATTTTGTCGCCCGTTTCGTCATTCGGTCTTCCAGCATAGTTGTCAGTCGCCGATAACCGACGATCGATGTTTCGCCAGGTTGGAGAAAATCCGATAAGGCCGAGGAGAGGCCCCGGCAGCAACACCCACACTACGTTGAGCCCCAATCGACCGAAAAGCGTGGTAGCCAGCGCTATCGATACGATGGTGATCGCGAAGCCGACAGAGTTCTGAAACGCCAGGACGCTCCCCACCAGATCGGAGGGGGCCGCTTCAGCCGATAAAGCTGAAAACTGGGGCGAATCCGCTACTACGGCGGCTCCCCACAACAGCAGCACTGCAAAAAACATCGGCGCTGACATCTCTTTCCAACCCGCGGCAACGATCAGGCAGCAGAATCCAGACGTTGCCAGAGACGTCGCGGCCACCCGTGCGCTGCCTACTCGGCGACTGATGAAGCCGCCGACGATGCAACCCAGAGAGCCGATGGCGATGATCACGAAGGCCAGCCCGGGAACGTTACGTCCTTGACCTTTTGAGCCCAACACTGAGGCGATAATCAGCGGCACTAGCGTCCAAAATGTGTAGAGCTCCCACATATGTCCAAAGTAGCCAAGCGCCGCGGCACGAAGGCGTTTCGAGCGGAAGGCGGTTATAACACCTCCCATGCGCTTAGCGTCGATCTGCCGTCGGGCTGCGAGGTAGGGGCCATCCCCCAAAAGGAAGACGAGGAAAGCGCCAGCCACGGCGAGGCCAGATGAGGTGAGAATGGTGTCTCGCCAATTCCAGCGAGCCCCGAGAAACCGCACCCCCTGCGGGAGGGCTGTGCCCAGCGTGAGCATGCCAACCAGGTAAGCGAGGGCGGGGCCGGTTCGCTTTGGCGCCCAACTCACGACCAACTTCATGCCAATCGGATAAATGCCCGCCAGGCAGATCCCCACCAGAAACCTCAGCGTGGCGGCACTCACCAACCCGTTGGAGAATAGCGCGAAGCAACCATTGAAGAATGCCCCCAGCAATGCGCTCACTACGAAGGTCTTGCTCGCAGGAAAGCGGTCCGCCAGTCCGCTGAGAGCGAAAGCGGATGTGCCGAGAATGAAGCCCAGCTGCACTGCATTCGTAAGGAGACCAATCCCGGATACACCGATTCCCCACGCTCTCATCAGATCGGGAGCCGCGCTATTTGTGCTGAACCAGAGTGATGTGCCACACAGTTGCGCAATCGCGATGATTGCGACAGGACGTGACCGCAGGAACGACCTCGATACCGAATGATCGAGTTGGCTGTTCATGCACGGGAGACAAGCGTGGGCGGATAAGGTGTCATGTGGTGCACCTCAAGCTTTGATCAAAGGTGCCGTGTAGGTTGTCGCCACACCACTCAGGCATAACTCACCCTTTTGATTGCGAACCGACACTGCGAGGGTGCAGATCGGTTTGTCGTCTCTGACACTTGTCACCTCAACACGTCCGGTGATTGTGTCGCCCACGTATACCGCCTTTACAAACTTCAGTTCCGTACCAAGAAAAACGGTACCAGGCCCGGGCAGGTCTTCGGCGACAATTGCATTCAAGATTCCAGAAGTCACACCTCCCTGAACGATGAGCCCGCCGAATAATGATCCGCGTGCTGCGGCCTCATCATAGTGGAGAGGATTGCGGTCTCCGGTTATTTCCGTGAATAACTCAATTTCTCGAACTCCTACAGCCTTGGAGCGTTCCGCACTTTTCCCTGCCGCAGGCATTCCTCGAACCGTCCCCGTCCAACCACTCTTCGTCTCTGTCATGTCCAATCTCGGCTCAGTCAGGCTTTACACAATGCACTCCGGATGTCTTCCCGAGAGCGGCGTTCCTACCTGGCACGAGACGTCCCGGATCTTCAACCAGGCGAAAACGCGTTGCTGTCGGTGACCCTATTCGCTCCGCTTAGGATGACACAGTATAGGGGGTGCGACACTCCCACCCAAGGCCAAATGACGCCACTTCTTTCTTGTCCCGCGGCCGTTCGTTGCACAGACAAATCCCGCAGCCGCTAACTGTACATGTTCGTCCGAATGGCCACTTCAACTTCATAGGTCGCCACTTTCTGGCGGCGCGCTTGGGCGCAGGAAAATTACGTTTTCTCCAGCACCAGCGCGATTGCGCCCGACAGCTTGCGCCACTCTGACAGTTCCTTCTCCAGTTGACGCCGTCCGGCACTGGTGAGTTCGTAGTACTTCGCCCGCCGGTTATTTTCCGTCGATTGCCAGGTGGATGAGATCAGTCTCTTTCGTTCCAGCCGATGCAGTGCCGGATAGAGCGATCCCTGGCCCACCTGCAGCACGTCCCGAGACACCTGCTGGATCCGCTGCGAGATTCCCCAGCCGTGATTCGCCTCCAACGCCAGCGTCTTGAGAATGAGTACGTCCAGCGTTCCTTGCAACAGATCGATCTGTTCGGCCACCAAACGCTCCTGTAGACTGACGACAAAAGGCTAGCTGTCTTCCTGTCGATTGTCAACAAGAGCCTTCGGACTAACGTGAGGACTAGTCGGTGATCGGATCTTTCGGCGGTCCGTCTTACGGCTGGAATCGGCTCGTGGCGGGGCAAATTCCCAGAAGAGGGCACGATAAATGGCCCGTATAACGCCAGAGAATATGCCCACCTGCATGCCGCTTAGGAGCGGGTGACAGTCCCACGAACGTGAGCGACATAACGCGCCACCGGTTGATTGATTGTTGCAACCAAGACGCAACCGGGTATTAGGAACCCCTGAGAATTTTTCCTAGGCGATATTTGCAACGTTGCATGTATATTATTTCGATACCGGCAAAACATAAAATGGGACAAAGCCCCCGGCGATGTCTATGTCCAAGTTCGCTCTTGCCGTTCTACTTAGCGCAATCATTAAGAAGTGAGGCACTAACAACAGGGACCAAAGAATAGTGACAAGGGAAGGTAACGCCCGCCTTCTCCGGGCAGGAACTGCCTTTCAACGTCATCCGTGCGGTTGACTTTCTGGTGGGAGTATTACGTGTTTTGTTTTTCTGGCCGGCAAGGGTTTCGCAGTCGAGTTCTGCGAAACCTGTTTGTAGTTTTTTCCCTCATCGCATTCAGCGATTTGGCGCTGCTCGCGCAAGCTCTCCGGTCCGGCTCTGAGGACCCGACGGTCTCCGCTAGCCTGGCAGACACCTCATCCAGTTCCGAAACCGCCAATCCGGATAAGGTAGAGCACCCCGTTCTTCCCGACGCCCCGATTCCTGTGGACCCTGCATCCGACTCCTCCAGCCGTTCGTCCAACTTCGCCGCTACTCCAACTGGAATGGTAGCGAGTCATCCGGTGAATCCGCAGAAGTTCAACCTCAAAGGCGCGTTCATCGAGTCGTTCAATTCGAATCTGTTCTTCGACGTTTGGCGCGTGGCCTTCGATCCTTTCATGCGCTATAACCTGTCGCACAAACCTTTCTTTCACGACTGGTTTGCTTCCTACGGTGGCTATGACATGCATCGCTGGGGAGACGGCGACGATTTCATCGTCAACGATGTCGGCCATCCCCTCGAAGGCGGCGTATTTGGCCGTATCTTCCTGATTCACAGCCCGAACAGCCAGGTCGTGATCGGGAAAAATCGCCGGTATTGGACCAGTCGATTGAAAGCGATGGCATGGGCTGCTGCATGGTCCACGCAACTTGAGCTCGGCCCCATCAGCGAAACGGACTTTGGCAATCAGGGGGGATATACCTACGTCCCTGGGTGCGGGCTGGCGTTGTCCTGTTTGAATAACCCGAAGTATCACAAGCCGCCGACGAACAATACTGGCTGGACGGATTTTGTCGTGACACCGACGGTTGGCACCCTGTGGATTTTGGGTGAGGATACGATCGATAAGTACATCGTGTCTCCGATCGCGGTGAATCATCGCATCTTCGGCGGCAGAATTCTTCGGTCTGCCCTGGAACCAACTCGCAGCTTCGCCGCGATTTTCTCCGGCAAATTCCCCTGGCAACTGCCGGCGCCCGAAAACAACTTTGCCGTTGCCGCCAAAGCGCACCCTCCAAAGACGGACGCGCAAAAAAATCATCCTCTAGATCACTGGGAGATTGGAGCGCAGTACAGCAACATCAGTTTGCCGGTCTTGAGCAACGACTGTCCTTCCGGAGCTTGCCGGAAAAACTTGTCCGGTGCGGGCTTTAACTTTGATTACAACTTTACGCGCTGGCTCGCTTTTGACAGTGCCGTCAACTTCATACCCGGGCAGCAAGGAACGAAGCCTATGACCGAAGGGCTCTTCGGCGTTCGCATGGGACACCGCTATCAGCACTTCGGCGTTTTCGGTAAGGTGCGTCCTGGCTTTATCTATTACGAGAGCGCCGTGCCAGGCGGGCTGGGCGACGGCGCGAATACCCCTACGAGCCTCACGCGATTCGCGGCCGACTTCGGTGGTACCGTTGAACTCTATCCCGCCCGGAGGTCAACCGTGCGTTTTGATGTCGGCACGACGATGGTGCGTTACCTCAGTGATCGTCCAGACCCCGTTAAATATCCGCTGGGTAGTCTGCTTTCTCCCGACTACATCGTGACCCAGGGAAATATCCAACTGTCGACCTCCTACATTTGGCGCTTCTAGCATCCGCGGGGGCTTAGAAATGAAAGAGTAGAGCGGGCAAGCTTGCGCGCGCGGCAGATTGGGCCAATGGCAGCGAAGGATACGCCAATTCATGATCGAAGAGCGTCTCTCCACTAAAGCGCTATGACTCTTCGTCACCCTGATGCTTTACCGCTTGACCCGTACTCGCTTTTCTGTAAAAGTAACCCCACGCGAGTCTCACATGGGAATCAAGCCAAACGTCACTGGCTTCCTGTCGTAGAGTTCGATCGCTCCTAACCTGATGATACGCATTGAGGTCACGCTCAACGCCGATCCTACCGCCATCAGCCCGGTGGTAGAAGGCATTATGGAGATGGCACGTCGCCTGGAATGCGCGTCCGGCAAGGAATTTGAGATTGAGACCGCATTACGGGAAGCGTTGGCCAACGCCATTGTCCATGGCTGCAAGAACGATCCCACCAAGAAAATTCAATGCTGTGTAGGGTGCGATGAGACCCGCGGCATGCAGATCGTGGTGCGCGACCCCGGCTCCGGCTTCGATCCCTTCGCCGTTCCGGATCCCTGTAACGGAGAGAACGTCTACTCCAACCACGGACGCGGCATCTACCTGATCAATCAGTTGATGGACGAGGTCAAGTTCGAAAAGAACGGCGCTGAAATCCACATGAGGAAGTACTGACCCGATAGCCTTGCCCGCAAGTCCACTCCCAATTCCACCAAAGATCCCGAACTTTTGTACCCCACCCACTCGCTGACGTTCCGCAAGTGAGTGAGGCTGATTGAGCGATTGTCATTGCTTTCGCGTCAGGTTTGCCTCCACGTCCCAGCGATGTTGATCGTTGCGGACAGCGTGCCCTGTACCTGACATCTGGTCACCGTTCACGGTCAGGTCCAATGTCCAAGAGACGGTTATATCTCCCTGCTTCATGCTGGTTATGAGGCGCAACTTGTTGCCATTCAGCTGGGCGGTTTCGAGAGGTGCGGCGGCGGATGGGTCAGGGCCGATGACGCCACTGATAGTCCCACCGCTCTCGTGCAGTTGGAGATAAATCGGAGTGTGACCGACCTTTCCACCTTCGGCATTGTGGTCAGTGAACTGCCCTTGCCAGATGCCCACAACTGAGCCGTCGGGACTTGGTGGCGAGGGAGATGCAAATGCGAAGGCGGTCACGGCGACGGATGCAGCAAACACGATACTGAGGCATCCGGCGAGAAGCAGGCGGCTCTGCCTGGCGCTAAAACGGGGCGAACGGTCCATAAGTCTCCTGATACGGTCTCCTAAAGTGGATCCGTCGAGAACGCCCAGTGCGGCGCCCTTGTACGCCGCAGCAAGCGAGGGTTGAGGTTGCGCGAGCTTGCCGGCAAGGTCCAGCAGCGCGCGTGCGTAATCGGAAGCGGAAGCCATGCAGCCCGACGCCAGTTCGTCGCAGGCGACTTCGCGAGAGGCTTCCACCTTTTTCCTCATGAGAGCGATACAAGGATGAACACTGAGTGGCAACGATATTAGGAGGAGTCCGAGGTTGACGATCCAGTCGCGGCGGCGAATGTGCCCAAATTCGTGGGCTAGTACCAGAGCGAGCACCTCGTCGGAGTCAGAGACGAGAAAATACGGAAGAACGACGGCTGGACTGCTTACACCGATCGTGAACGGCACTCGTGCCGTATCCGAAACGAGAACCCGAGCCTTCATTGAGGAATCTTCCCGATGCAAGCTCGAAGCTATGCGGAGGACACGGAGATCGTTACACGCACGGGACGAGGCGACCACACGCCGCACTTGCAACCAGCCGTGCATCAATCTGCAGAATTGAATCGCGATAAAAAGTCCGTAGGTCAAAGCGATAACCAGCGGAACGATGTGCCAACCGGGCGCCACAGCAGGATTCAGCTGAGAGCCGTCCAAACCCCCGCTCATCCAAAGACCGAAGGCAGTTGCTGGACGCGACTGCCAAGCCCAGCGATGCACAAGAGATTCGCTGTTCGGCAGGGGGATCATACTGAGCCAAGGGGTGAGCGATGCCGCGATGAGCCCGGTCACTGCGAGAACGTACTGAGCGCCAGCGGATGCCCTCCGAAGGGCTCGAGCGGCAACGGCGCCGACCAGGAAGAAAACCGCCGCTTGCCACGCGGCGTTCAGCAGGAAGACAAACAAGTCACGCGTCATCACTCACCTCGCGGTTCTTCTAACTCTCGCGCAAGTTCGGCCAGTTTCTCTGGCGACAGATCCTTGCTGTGGACCAACTCCATGACGAGTTGCTGCGCCGAACCGTCGAAGAATCGCCGCACCAGGTCGCGAACCGCTGCCGTCGCCGCGGTGCGTTGACTCACGGACGGTGCGTATTCATGAGCTTTCCCGATCAACTTGCGATTCACTTTGCCCTTGCGATGCAGCACAGTCAGCATGGTCTGTACGGTGGTGTAAGCGAGCTTCGTGTTCGGCAGGAGACGTTCCTGTACCTGCTGCACGGTTCCTGTCTTCAACTCCCAGAGCGTCTGCATGATCTGAAGCTCCAAGCGCGTCAGAGGCTTGTCGTCATGTTTTCGGGGCATCACTTCCTTAACCTACTAATTCCTTAGTAGATAAAATCACAAGGCAAGACAGCTTGCAACTAAAAACTTAGTAGGAGGGACGTAGAGCCGGCGAGCCGTGATGAGCTGCTCGCGGGCGACGGCTGATCGCTGTCTCGCTGCTGCTCCAGAAGCGCAGGTGTTCCACCTCACCTCACCATGTGACCGCCATCACTTCGGTTCGGGCCACCCGTAGTCAAGAATCGAACCATCGTTCGGTACGGGGTGGGCTTCCGGAACGGAACGTAATTCAGTGGGATGGCGCGAAGTTCGGTGGTAGTCGAAACACCTTCCGATGGTCCCGCAAACAGAAAGGGCAGCAATGGCCAAGGGTTCAGTGCAGGTTGTGGTCGAGCGATGTAAGGCCTGCGGTTTCTGCGTGGAATTCTGTCCCACGCATGTCCTGGCGCTTTCCTCCGCTTTCAACGCCAAGGGATATCACACGCCGTACATGGTCCATCCGGATAAATGCAGCGGCTGCGACTTGTGCGGAATGTATTGCCCTGACTTTGCGATTTTCGGCTTCAAGGAGCCAGCTCCTCCCCAGGAGGCCAAGGAAAGTGCCAAGCCAGGTATGGATGTGGCGCTCGCAGCTCCGCCGAGCGAGACGGAGAATAAGGAGGAACACGATGCACGCTGATCCGGCCGGAGTCCTGACGGGCTCACATTTTCTCGATGGCGATCACGCCTGCTGCGAAGGAGCGTTAGCAGCCGGGGCACGCTTCTCCTCCGGTTATCCGATTACACCCTCAACGGAAGTCGTGGAGCGCTTCGCATCGCGAATTCCAACCATCGGTGGGACTTTCATTCAGATGGAAGACGAACTCGCCGCCTCAATCACTCTGCAGGGCGCAGTCTGGGCGGGGGCGAAGGCCTTTACCGTCACCTCGGGACCCGGTTTTTCGCTGATGATGGAGCACATTGGTTACGCCGCCATGACGGAGACACCATGTGTCTTCGTGGATGTGCAGCGCGGCGGACCTTCCACCGGATTGCCCACGCTTCCGGCGCAGGCCGACATGATGCAGGTGCGCTGGGGATCACACGGTGACTACGCGATCATCGCGCTCTGCCCGAACTCTCCCCAGGAATGTTTCGACCTGACCATCACGGCGTTCAACTTCTCCGAAAAGTATCGTTGCCCGGTGTTCGTGATGCTGGATGAGGTGGTCGGCCACATGACGGAGAAGGTTGTTATTCCTGCTCCCGAGCAGATCGACATTTTCCCGCGTCGCTACACGACTTTGCCTCCGGAAGAATTCAATGCCTACGAGCCGGGCACGGACCTGGTTCCGGACATGCCGCACGTCGGCCAGGGCTATAACGTTCACGTCACTGGGCTGACTCATGACGAACGCGGGTACCCCGACATGCGCCCCGTCGTGCAGGACCGCCTGATTAGACGGCTGGTGGACAAGATCAATAAGAATGTCGACGACATCGTCCTCTTCGAAGAAGACCAGATCGAGGGTGCGGACGTGGTGGTCGTTTCTTACGGCATTACGTCGCGCGTGGCACAACGCGCGATCGAAATGGCGCGCAAACAGGGAATCAAGGTTGGCAAGTTCCGCCTGATCACGGCGTGGCCGTTCCCGGAGAAGCAAATCGCCGCAATCGCCAGCAAGGTCAAGGCTTTGGTGGTGCCGGAACTCAATCTTGGCCAGATGGTGCGTGAGGTCGAGCGCGCCGCGGCCGGCAAAGCCACTGTGCGGTTGGTCGGACACGCCGGCGGCAGCGTTCACCGGCCGGAAGACATTCTGCAGACCATCATGGAGGTGGCGCGATGAGCGAAGCTGTTGTCACAATCCAGAATCCAGTTGAGCAGTTTCTGCGTATGGACCGCATCCCCCACATCTGGTGTCCGGGTTGCGGCATCGGGACCAGCGTAAACTCATTTGCCAATGCGCTCATTGAGGCCAAGATCGATGTAAAGAATCTGGCCATCGTCTCGGGTATCGGCTGCACCGGCCGCGTCGCCGGTTATGTCAAGCTGGATTCCTTCCACACCACACACGGCCGCGCAATCCCCTTTGCGACGGGCCTGAAGCTGGCCAATCCAAAGCTAAACGTGGTGGTCTACAGCGGGGATGGCGACTTGTTCGCAATCGGCGGCAATCACCTGATTCATGCCGCGCGGCGCAATCTGGATCTTAAGGTGGTCTGTGTCAATAACCTGATTTACGCAATGACTGGCGGTCAGACAGCTCCGACCACGCCAGGCGACGTCATCACCTCGACCAATCCTTACGGAACTTACGATCCTGCATTCAACCTGCCTTACCTGGTGGAAGCAGCCGGCGCAGTCTACGTAGCCCGCTGGACCACCTTCCATGTGAAGCAGCTGGCGCGTTCGATGCAGGAGATGTTCTCCAAGAAGGGGTTCAGTTTCATCGAAGTCTTGTCGCCGTGCCCGACCTTGTATCAGAGGCGTAACAAGATGGGCGACGGTCTGGATACGATGAAGTTCTACAAGCAGGTCAGTAAGGTGCGTAACGGTGCGCCGACAAAGGATGTCGGCCTGACCAAGAGCGGCGAGATCATTGTCGGCAAGTTTGTCGATCGCGAGCGCAACGATTACGGGGACCTGATGCACGATCGCATGGTCGGCGCGTTGGGCGAAGAGTATGTGGAAACGGAGGCCTGTACATGTCAGTAACGGAAATCCGCATCGCCGGATTTGGCGGGCAGGGAGTCATCATGTCGGCCGTCGTCATCGGCAAGGCCGGCTGCATTTACCAGAACGGATATTCGACGATGACGCAGAACTTCGGCCCGGAAGCGCGTGGCGGAGCCTGCAGCGCGCAGGTGATCCTGTCGGACGATCCCATTCTCTACCCGTATGTCACGCGGCCCGACATCCTGGTCGTGATGTCGCAGGAGGCGTATACCCTGTTCAGCCCGCAGATTAGTCCCAATGGGACTCTAGTCATCGAAGAAGACCTGGTCCGAATCGGCGATCTTCCTCCGGGCGTGCGCGTGTATAGCATCCCGGCAACTCGCATCGCGGAGGAGCTGGGCAAGAAGATGGTGCTGAACATCGTCATGGTTGGCTTCTTCGGAGCCGTGTCGCAGGCCCTCGATCACGACGCGCTGCGCAACGCCGTCGCTGCTTCCGTACCCGAAGCTTACCGAGAGCTGAACCTGAAGGCCTTCGACCGAGGATTTGAATACGGAACGAAAGAACTGACCGAGACAATCGTTAAGCAGGAGTCGCAAGTTGCCGTAGGCGCACTGGAATCGTAATCGTAACTGACCCAAGCGCCTGTTGAGCCGGCCAAAATAGCCGGCTCTTTCTTATGTTGAACGGCGTCGAGTATTGCCAACTCAAAGCCGCCGGGCAACATCGCACCCCTGTAACTTCATCTGCCTTGTATGAGGTGATACTTGATGGCAAACGAGAACGTGAATGGGCGAGATGAAGATGCCGGCAAAGGTGCTGTGGAACAAGACCGTCCGGGGCAGACGACGAATGTGTCGACTACCGGACAGAACGGTCATCGCGATCAGGATCCGATGCTGACGGAAAGCGATAGTGATTTCCCGGAGCCGGGCGAGAACGAGGAGCACACCGGCGAACCCAATACGAACGAACAAGAGACGCGCCCGTGAACGCGCCCGATGAGACTGACGCGAGGAACGGGCGCCTGATGGTGCGGTTCACGACAAGTACTTAATCATCAGAACTTCGTTTCCCACTTCGCTATAGATGAGTTCGTTCACCACGCCCTTGGCGATCAGGATCCCAAAACCTCCTGGCCGCATGCCTTTTTGCTCTCGCAGTTTAACGTGCCGCGCAACGTCGCCCTCCGGATTGGCGAGGGCGGCGTGCTGGAGAGATTCCCAACGAAAGCCCGAACCAGGGTCATGCACGTAAAAGACGATTGTGCGCTCGGTGTGGACGGCCGCAACATCGATTACTTTACCCGGACGAAATTCAGCGCCGTGTTCGATGGCATTTATAAGAATTTCGCGGAACGCCATCATCAACTCTTCGCGAGGGGTTTCCGGAAGGTCCGTCTGCATCTCGCTTAGGAAAACTACCAGGCGCTCGGCAGTTAACAGCTGCGAATTAATCCTCAGGGAAACCCAGTCCCGGTGAGCGGAAAGAACTTCAATTCCGATCAGCGAATCGGTAGAGGCCGCCGCTTGCTCCGCATACTCCGCGATTTCCAACGGATCAAATGGGGCGGTCTTGCACAGAAAAACCCGCGCGCGCAGCGTGGCGATGATTTCCTCCGGCGTGCCGCTCGGCGCCAAAACGATGACCCTCACTCCGGGGCGTATGGCGCGCATCTCGTCCAGCAAAACGAGATCTTCTTCAATGCTGGTGCGGGGATCCGTAATGACTACGGCGTAAGGCACTTGACGAAGACGGCGTAGAGCGTCGGCACTCCCGGCTGCGTAGTCGAACATGCAATTGCGAGTGGTCAGCCCTTGTTCCAACGGCTGAGACAGTTGAGGGTCCTTGCCAATCAAGAGCACACGAGTGACCACAGCTCTGGTGCCGGGCTCCTTTGCGGTGGCCGCCGAATTCCCTAGAGCCATGCCACAGTTCCTTCACTTTCAGAATGACTGGTTTGTTGCAAGACAGTTTACGCCGTCAGGTCAACCAAGTGGCCACGCCGTCAGGGTTTTCGGCCGGAACTACTGTGATCGTGTAGAAAAAGTCTGAAGCGCAAACTGAAATCCGTCAGGATTGACCTTCACATCGCCCTGATAGGGCCGGTCGATGTCGGCGATAGCCACCAGCACCAGCGAGATCAGAAAGCTAAGCACAATGACCTGTAACAAGTGAAAGCGAAAGTTCGGGACGCCGAAGAAGCAGGCGGCGGCAACGGTTATGACGCCGCCGGCAATCAATACTGTCCAGAGAATTCCAGGCAGCATCTCCCGGCTCTGCATGATGCGAATACGACGGTGCTGGGTCATGCTCCCGAGAGTCGCCAGCAACTGGGTTAGAGCGATCTGTTCGTTCGCCGAGACTGCTTTGATGCTGCCGGCGGCCTTCCATATTTCCGCTATCAGCGTGCCTCCTTGTGGGGGCACGATCTCATCGCCGAGAGAAGGAAATTCCTTGTCGATCGCATACTGTGCGTACTGACTGGCCAGATTTCTAATCTGCTGCGCCCCAGGATCGGACAACTGCGTACTCAGGCGGTAGACGTTGACCAGGTCGTTGGCTTCCTGCTCAGCGTTGACTTCCGCCTGCTGAAACATGTTCCAAACGCCCGAGAGCATGAAGGCCAGAAGCACGGCGTAGGTGGTACCGATTACGGCGACAACGGCACCTGTAAAATCGTTCGACTCTTTGCGGGAGTGCGCTGGCGAAGTGTGAGTGACCGCGAACAGAAACGCTACAGCACCTACCACTCCCGCGATCACGATAAGGATGTTGGTTAGCACAATCGAGGTCCGTCAGCGGGGATAAGCTTACACCGCTTCGGTGATTGTAGAAAGAATCTGCAAGGGCGCTCCCTGCCGGGAGCAGCGCTGGATGGCTACTCCCGGCCGAGCGTCCGTTGGTGCGTTATCGATTCAGCTTCTTGGCCTGGCAGGCGACCACGACCTTCGTCGGATCGATGGCGTCATCGTCCAACTGCATCTCGATCACTTTGCCATTCTTGTCGATCAGGTAGTTCACGCGCCGGGCGGCTTTGTACTCGGGATCGTAGAGCCCGTATTCTTTGGTGATGTCGCCGCCCCAATCGCTGAGCAGCGGAAAGGTCACTCCGAGTTGTTGCGCCCAGGCCTTGTTCGAGAAGGGAGAGTCCATACTTACACCCAGAACCTGGGTGTCTGCGGCCTCCAGCTTGCTGAGGTTCTGCCTGGAATGCCTGCATCTGCTTGGCTCAACCACCGGTGAAGGCGAAAATGTAGAACGCCAGCGCGACGTTCTTCTTGCCGCGAAATTCGGAAAGCGAAACTTTCTTTCCATTCTGATCTTCCAAGCGTGAAGTCGGGAGCCATGTCGCCCACCTTGATCTTCGGTGGCGGCACGGAACTCGACTGATCGGCGGCATGACTTGCCGGCACAAGAAAACCGGCGAGCACGACCGCGATAAGTAGCGTTTTCATCGATGCTCTCCCTTAGCGAATGAATCTCTCGGATCTGTTGTTGCGCTTGCCAAGCATTGTCCCATCAAGTCGGCGTCGCCGCCAGCGCCGTTCTGTCAAGGGCGCGGCGATGTTATAAGACGTTGTAATTCCATTTCGGAATTCCACGCGTGCTGACGGGTACTACGAATTGCGGAACGTTCCACTGGGCGTTACAGTGAATGAGGACTCATTCGGTCACGATTTTGTATCTCGGCGCCTATAAAGCGTTGATGTCAGCGCGTCGTCGAGCTTTCTGAAAACGAAGTTACTGTGGCGAAAGACGAACCTAAATTCGAAGTTGGCGCGGATGTTCCCGGGCTGCCATCTGCGAACCGCAGCGCCGACAAGTATCAACGCATCCTGGATGCCGCGGTTGCCGTCTTTGCCGAAAAGGGCTTTTTCACCTCGCGCGTCTCCGATATCGCCGACCGCGCTGACGTCGCCGATGGCACCGTATATCTCTACTTCAAGAGCAAAGAAGAGATCCTGATGACCGCCATTAACACGGCGTTCGATGCCTTTATGAGTCTGGCGCGCACCGAACTGAAAAAGCTGTCCGACCCGGCGGAGCGGCTGCGGCGGCTTGCCTTTCTGCATCTGGACGCCCTTGGTTCGAACCGCAATATGGCGGTTGTTTTCCAGATGGAGTTGCGGCAGAGCACGCGCTTTCTCTCCGAATTTTCACACCAGCACATGGTCGAATACCTCGGCCTGGTGCGCGAGGCGATCACCGAAGGTCAGGATCGCGGAATCTTTCGCCGCGAGATGTCAGACAAGTATGCGGCCAACTGTTTCTTTGGTGCGCTTGATGAGATGGTGACCTCATGGGTGTTGAGCGAGCATGAATACCAGCTGTCGAATGTTGCGGACGTGGTAGTAGACATTTTCTTGAATGGAATGCGGACGGCATGAAGCCCTAAAACAGTTTCAAACACCCGCCTGGGCCTGCTCCGCCCTACAAGATTAGGAAAGTACAGATCAAACGGCCATGAATCTTCGGACCCTCAACGATGTTTTCTTTACCCTGTTGGAGCGCAACAGCGATCGTGTGATGCTAAGCCGTGAGAACGGCAAATGGAGGACGATCTCGCGCCCAGCTGCTGCGCTCTTGGGTTTACGCTACTGCGCGCCAGCTGCAATCCTGGGGAATTCGCAAGGGAGACCGGGTCGTTCTGCTCAGCGAAAACCGGCCGGAGTGGGCGGTTGCGGACTTCGCCTGCCTGCTGCTGGGCGCTGTGGACGTTCCCATCTACGCCACCCAGACCGGCGAGCAGTGCCTGTTCGTGCTGCAGAACTCTGACGCCAGCGTTGCCTTCGTTTCCTCCCGCCAGCAGTATGAAAAGCTCGCTGCGGTCCGCGAGCAGACGAAGCTGGAATACATCGTCCTCATGGACGACGCTCCGGAAATCACGGATGCGATTCCCATGCAGAGTTTTCTGCGCTCCGCTCCGGCGGAAGACGATCCCGCACTGGCGGCGATCGGACGTAAAGTTGAGCCCGACGATCTCGCGACGCTGATCTACACATCAGGCACGACGGGCAAGCCGAAAGGTGTGATGCTGACGCACGGCAACATCGCGTCCAACCTTAATGTCTCGCTCGACATGTACGAGTTCGATAAGAATGACCTGTGCATTTCGTTCCTGCCGCTTTCGCATGTCACGGCGCGCCATCTCGACTATGCGTTGTTCAATGCCGGCGTGCCGCTTGCCTATTGCCCGGTCATCGAAGAGCTGCCGCAGGTCATGAAGGAAGTTCATCCCACGCTGATCGTGGCCGTGCCGCGCGTCTACGAGAAGGTTTACAACCAGGTCCAGAACAAAGCTCACGGTATCAAACGCAAGCTCATCCATTGGGCGCTTTCGGTGGGAGCCGCCAATCGCGGATACGATTCTTCGCGGCGAGACACCCACGTCGTTTTCCTGGAAGCTGGCCGACAAGCTGGTGTTCTCAAAGATACGGGAGGGCCTTGGCGGCCGCGCGCGCGTTTTCGTCTCCGGCGGCGCGCCGTTGGGTAAAGAAATCGCAACCTGGTATGCGGATATCGGCATCCGCATCCACGAAGGCTACGGGCTGACGGAAACCTCTCCGGTAATCGCACTGAACAATCCCGTGAACCATCGCCTGGGAACGGTCGGCAAGACGATGCCGAATGTCGAAGTACAGATCGCCGAAGACGGCGAGTTGCTGGTACGCGGGCCGTCAGTCTTCAAAGGTTATTGGCAGATGCCGGAAGAGACTGCAGCGGTCTTCGAGAACGGTTGGTTCAAGACCGGCGACATCGCGCAGCTCGACCAGGATGGCTATCTCTCCATCACCGATCGAAAAAAGGACCTGATCAAGACCTCGGGTGGCAAGTTCATCGCGCCACAGCCGATTGAGAACTCGCTTAAGGTGAATCAATATGTCGGAGAGGCCGCGCTGCTGGGCGACCGCAGGCGCTTTCCGGCGGTGCTGATTATCCCCAGCTTCGATGACTTGGAAACCTGGGCGCGAGCGCATGGCGTGAAGGTCTCCTCGCGCAAGGACCTGGTCAAGTCACACCAGGTGCAGAAGTTGTACGAAAGCATCGTCGAAGAATTGAATTGCAATCTCGCGCAATACGAGAAGCTGAAGAAAGTACTGGTCGTGCCCGACGAACTGAGCATTGCCGACGGCACGCTGACGCCAAGCATGAAGCTACGCCGGCGTCACCTCACCGATCGCTACAAGAGCGAGATCGACAATCTTTACGCTGAGAGCGAGTCGCACCATCGCTCGGAAACTCCGGCCCGACACTAGCCAATAATCTTAGTGAACGCCCTTATTGGCATCCCAGGAACCCTGCAACTTACGGATATAGACAATCTGCCCGATGTGATAAGCATTGTGTGTGCCCACGTGCGCGATCATTGACGCTGAAGCTGCGATCTTCTTATCATCGGCTGCCTGAACCGCCGTCTCCCATTCAGTCAGGACCTCGTCCAACTTCTTGCATGTGGCGACCCACTGCTTGCTGTCGACGGCGGTGAAGGTGTCGTCATTGTTGCCGCTGAACTTCGGCTGTGGCTCGCCTTTGAACTTGGCCAGAGACCAAGCATCCCAGAAGAGCAGGTGGTTTACCTCTTGCGCGATGGAGTGATTGCCTTTGCCGTCGGTCCAATTGGCCTGATCGGCGGTAAGACCATCCAGAGCTACGTCCACCGGCACGAACCATTCCTTCTGGTTGTGCGTGGTTTTCAGCTGTTCCAGCAGAACACCCTTAAGCGTCGTGGGCGCATTTTTGTCCTGCGCATACGCGCAGCAGGTGAGTGACAGAAGAACGAGAATCGCAATCCGTTTCATGATCGTTCCTCGGAGAAAACTCTAGAATGTCATTCGCGGTTAGTGTATTCCGCGAAGCAGAGCTCCCCGGGCCGCGCTCGCCGGGAACGTTACGAAACGCACTCCAGCAACGACATATCGCGGGAATATCATGCCGGCGAAGGTGCCACGTTGGACGTGGGTCAAGCGCAACCTTAAAGAGGAGTTACTCGATCGGCTCGACGGCGATGGTTGGCTCCGCGGGCGACCTGCGATCGGGAAGTTGAATCACGATGGTCGCCGCCAGCACGACGACGATTCCTGCCACCTGGATCGGTGAGACCAGTTCGCCCACAATCATCGCCGTTAGCAGGATCGCCCAGACAGGCTCGAGACAAGCCGTGACGATGGCACGCGTGGGATCGAGATGCTGCAATCCGGCGAAGTACAGCGAGAACGGAATCAGCATTGAGGTGATGGAGAACAGCACCATGAACAGCCACTGTGCTCCGCTGTAATGTTGCGCGGCGATCTTCCACGGAGGATTCACCACCTCCAGAAAACTGCCGCACCGAAGCAGCGAATACACCAGCACGGTCCAGCGCTGATAAATCTGCACCAGATGCTGTCCGTAGACGTTATAGAAGGCGAAGGAAACAGCGGCCAGTTCCGCCGCCATCAGTCCGACCGAATTGATGTGCAAGTCCGTGACGCCGAGCCACGGAAAGGCGCTCCGCGCCGAGACTTCGCCCACCGCAACCGCACAGCCGACAACCGCAAGAACAACGCCGCTGATGCGCAGGAGGGTTGGCCGCTGCAAGCGGCGCGTCAACATGTACAGCAGCACCCAAACCGGCGCGACATATTGCAACACGATGGCGGTCGCGACCGTCGTCTTCTCGATGGCGAGATAGTAGAAGTAGTTGGAAGCGGCGAGTCCGAGAATCCCCAGCAGGAAGAACTGCAGCAGGTGAGAGCTGCGCAGGCGAAGAGACTGCGCGATTCTTTAGCCACAGAATGGGCGCAAGAATCAGCAGCGCGACCGTGGTGCGGCTTTGCGCCAGAACCAGCGGATCGATGGGGCGCAGCATTTGCGTGCCGCCGGAGAATCTGCCCGGTGAACATGGCACGGCCCATGGCCGCGGAAAATCCCCAGCAAAATGTGGCCGCAGCAATGTAGAGGTAACCGCGCGTGGCGTGAGATTTACTGCTCAAGCAGTTCGTCGAGGCGTTCAGGGTCGAACCCGATCACAATCTGGTCGTCGATGACTACCGTAGGCGTTGATTGGCTATTGTACTTTTCCTGGAGCTCGCGGACGACTCTTGATCGTCCTCCACGCTGCGCTCTTCGAATCTTGCCTTCCGGTCCTGAGGAAGAGCTTGACCGCCTCGCAGGGCAAGAATCAGGCTGGGTGAAGACGATGATCTTCCGCGTTGCCATGCTTACGTAAGATGCTTCGCCACCTTATTGCAGAGTTGCAGAAATCGCCCCGAATTCGTCAGCAGCTAATCGGCCAGTGCGCCCTGGCTGTGCGAGGAGCGCAGCACGCGATCGACGGTATAGGGCGCGCGCTTGCTGGGCTCGTGGAAATGCCGCACCTGCAGCTCTCCCAACAGACCCAGCGCCATCAATTGCACGCCGGCAACGATCAGCACCGCGGCAAAGACCAGCAACGGCCCGTGCTCGTCCATTACGTTGCGTCCACGTACGAACTTCTCGATGATCATCCAGAACGCAATCAGCGTCCCCGTGACGGAACTGAGCGCTCCGAAAGCTGCCGAAGAAATGCAGCGGACGCGACATGTACTTCAGCAGGAAGCGAATCGTGATCAGGTCGAAGAAGACGCGGAAGGTGCGCGAAATGCCATAATGCGACTCGCCACGCTCGCGGTTGATGTTGCGGATCGGAATCTCGCAGATGGTCGCGCCGTAGGCCGAAGCCAGCGCCGGAATGAAGCGGTGCAGCTCGCCGTAGAGCGGAACTTCCTGGACCACTTCGCGACGATAGGCCTTGAAGGTCGTGCCGAAGTCGTGCAGGTTCACGCCGCTTAGTTTTGCCATCAGCCAGTTGGCGATCCGCGACGGAATGCGCCGCATCACGAAGTTATCGATGCGCTGCTTGCGCCAGCCGCTGACGATGTCGTAACCCTCGCGCAGCTTCTGCAGGAACATCGGAATGTCATTGGGATCGTGTTGCAGGTCGCCGTCCATGGCGATGACGTATTCGCCCTCGGCAGTGATCGAATCCCGCAGCCAGCGCGGAAGTCTGCCCGAAGTTGCGGCGCAGTTTGACGACCACTACGCGACGGTCGACCGCGGCAATCTGCTGCAACATCCAGAAGGTATTGTCGCGGCTGCCGTCATCGACAAATACCAGCTCGAACGTCTCACCGGCAGCTTCCATTACGACCTTCAGCCGGTCGTAGAGCTCGGTGACATTCTCTTCTTCGTTATGGAACGGTACGACGATGGAATACTTGGGCACAGGCTATCTATTATAACGTCCAATTCGGGTGGATTGAGCAGCATCCTGTGGCGATTTCGTGCCAGTAACATCGGAATCAACAACACGGAATCAGCAGCTTGGAGACGACACTCTGAAAAACAACCGCGCTCCTCGAGCGAACGTGTACAACTACTGCAAATCGTTCACGAATTCCAGCAGACGCCTCGATGCCTTCTGCGAATTCGCTCTCGGGAGTGATGAGACTGACCACCAGATATCCGTCCCCGGCAAAGTCGTAGAAATGTCCAGGCTGCACCAGCACATTCTTCTGCCCGCAGTAACGCGATGGCTAATTCTTCATCGCTGCCCCTGGCGGGGACGCGGACGATCGCATACCACCCTCCTTCAACTTCCAGGCGATGGCACAGCTTCTGCGAGGCCAGTTGCCAGTCCAGTTCGGCCAGGTTCGTTCGCACGCGATGCATCAATTGCGGCTGAATGAATCTTCGCTCCTCCAGCATCACCGGGAGCGCAAGCTGCACTGGCGCATTCATCGAGAGATAGGTGTCGGCGATCACTTCCAGCCGTGCCAGTGCTTCGTCCTTCAACGCCGGCGGGCCGCTCAGGCGATCCAGGCAACTTTCATCTGCGGCAGGCCGGAGATCTTCGACAGGCCGCTGAGCGTGAAAGTCAGGGCCGTCTCGTTCGCCGCAAACGTTGGCGTACGCTCCGGCGCCAGCGAATAGTCAAGAAAGACCTCATCGGCAACGATCGCCATATCGTTCTCCGCGCAAACGTCGTTCAACAGTTGCGTTTCTCGCGGCTTGAGGTAGGAGCCAGTTGGATTATTGGGGTGGACGGCCAAGACCGCTCGACAGCGCGCGCCCGCGGCTTGCGCGCGGTCGACCGCTGCAAACAACGACGTAACATCAATTTGCCAGCCGTGATCGTAGACCAGTTCGTACGGGAACAGCTTGACGTCCTGTATTTCGGCGAGGAAATCGAATAGCGGATAACTCGGTGTGGGAACGAGTACTGCGTCGCCAGGATTGCAGAGCAGCCGAAAGACGAAGGAATATGCTTCGCTGGTACTGGTTGTAAGAATCAGATGTTCGGGTGAAAGCCGCGTCCGGTGCTCCGCATAATAAGCAGCGACTGCCGTGCGTGCCGTGAGTAATCCCTTCGGCTGAGGTTCGTAGCGCAGCGCTTCGAACTGGCCAACGATCGCAGCAATTCTTCTTCGCGATAGTGGAATCCAATAGTTGTGGGATTTGAGGCCGTGATGTCGAGCAGCTCCCGGCCATCACGGCGATGGGCTTCCAGCGCTTCCGTGTAGCGATTCGTGGCCAGGTTCCAGGACGTGCGCTGCGCAAAAAAGCTCTGCATGCGAGTGCGATTATAGCGATCGACGGAAACGATCAGCTTTCCGGCTTATACCACTCCGGCGAAGGGCCGGCAGCAGCTTCAATGGCGGGGACCAGCGTGCGGTCCAACTCCGCCACCAGCGCCCCCAGGTTCTCCGCGATCTTCTGCCACTGGTCAGCATCGCCGATTGGATATTGTCCCCCGGCACCGACTTTCGCACTGGGCGGAATCGAGAGCAGAGCCTTGAATCCCAAACCCCACACGCGAAACATGGCCATGACCATAGTGCCCCACCCGCCGATGCTGACGCCCAATTCGACAGTGAGGTTGGTGGCTGTTCGTCGTCGCACGACGAAGTCCTTTGATTCGCCCCGAACCGTGTAGCCCATAGGTTTAAAGACCTGATCGAGAGCAGGCTTCTTCGCTCCGGCGGGAACCGCGGGGCGCGGTCTCGAAATCATCTCCTCGAAAGTGGGAAGATCGTGCGGCATGGCGGCGCGCCCGACGATCTCAGGCAATCTCGCGCGGTAGTCGGCAACAACGGCGTGTACGGCTTTCGCGGCTTCGGGATCGGCGCTGGCAATCATCGTCCCTCCCGTCGGGAGGCGCACCGCGGGAACCGGACCCGCCTCAATTTTTTCCGCCAGTGGTGCCTGAACTGTTTTCCTGGCTTTTCCGCAGGCGGCAAGGATGGTCGCCACTGCTGGCGGGTGCGGAGGTAGTTTCTTCTTGCCCGGTTCGGCTTCAACCACCGTGCACGCGTGTAGCGAACGATTTCTTCCGTTCACCCACCAACTGTCGGTGAGGCGGACCCCTGTCATCATGCCGCCAAACTGCGTTGGGGTTGCCACCAGTTCGCCGAACTCCGGTGAATAGAAGTGGAGCGCGATATTGTGGAACGGGAACGACCGCGGTACGCCGGCGGCGATGGCTTGCAGCGTCGCGTACGGGATGCTCTCTCCCGCAGCCGCAGACATCGGGCCATTGGAGATTCGCCGCGTCCCCGGAATTCCGGGCATTGGGGCGGCTGTGGTGACAAATCGCTCGAGCTCGGGATGCCGCTTCAGCACCCGGTCAATGCTGGAAACCCCGCCGGGGATCGGTCTATCGCCGAAGTTGAATCGGATCGTCGGCTCCGGCACGCCGGCATCGACGAAGCCTTGATGGACGCGATCCATCATAGCGAGAAGCGGCTCTTTTCTACTGGCAGCGAAGGTAGTGACGAGAGCAACTCGCATAGGAAAGAAGTCCACTCCGGGCGCGATGCGAAAGTCGGCTACTCACATTTGAACATGGCTGACAAGAAGCGGATCGACGCGCTGGGCTCCGGTGATTTTCACCTTGTGATTAAGTCCTGCTATTCCAGCACATTGTTTCTAAGTCCAATTGAGAAAATCTTTAAACACCGCCGGCCGGTGCTGTTTTTTCGCAACGGCTGCGAATACCGTCAATCAATTTTCCTGCCGCTTCTCCGGGGTCCTGATTCGCGAAGTTGTCGTCAAGAAAAAGCAGCTCGACGGTGGGATCAATTTCCTCCAACAACTTCTTCGTCGACTGTCCATGGCACAGCTGCAGATGAGCGGAGATCACCACCAGCTTCGCTTTCGTTGCCTTCAACAGCACTCGGGCATCGCTGACGTTGCTTGCCGTGAGCGCGTTGTAGCCGGCGCTGCAAAGCATCTCACGGAGGAACGTGCACATGTCGATGGAATCGTAGACGCACAGGATGGGAGGCTTGGAACCGTCTTTGCCGCGGCAATATCGCGAACCCAGGTAAGCTGCGGTAATCGCCTCTTCCACGCAATCGTGCGTTTCAAATTGCGTAATCAGGTTCGTCATCTGCAGAGTTTTCCGAACATATGGCGTAAGCCCACTGAGCTTCAGGTCCTTCCCTTTTGCCCGTGCGGCCTGTACCAGGCGCACTAGAGCACCCAATCCGCTGCTGTCGACGAAGTCCACCTCATCGAGCACCAGTACGATATCACCGTATCTGGCAAGAGAGTCGCCGACAAAGTTGTGCAAGGTTAGAACCTCCTTGCCGCCTACGATTTTTCCCTTGCACTGAATCACCAGAACATCGCCGACCGGTCGCCATTCCAGATGTAACGGCATTCAAACTTCCTCTTCAAGCTGAATTCGGACTGACTGTAAGAGCCCCACTGATACGGAGCCCGTTCCCTAAGTAGCAGGTATTAGCAGATTCGGGCGACCCTTTGTTGCAATTGCGTGAAGATGGCAGATTATGCCTGCGGCCGGGAGAAAACAACAGGGAACAAGGGTGAATCCGGGCAGTCACGTCTTGGCGACTTCGGTTACCACAAGGGTGTCATTGACGGGCATCAACGACACCTTGGGGCTCAAGTGTTACTCGGTGCGTAGCGCCTTTACTGGATTGATGGAAGCTGCCCTTCGCGCCGGGATGACGCTAGCGATCAACGCGCTTAATCCCAGCGCGAAAATCGATCCGCTGAGGACGACCGGATCCCAGCCCTTTACGTGATAGAGCTGGGCCGCAATAAGTCGCGAGCATCCAATCGAAATCGGTATGCCGATGAGCAGTCCGATCACGATTTGCAGGAACGCTCCGCGCAATACAAGGCCGACTACATTACCGCGGTTCGCTCCCAGCGCCATGCGCACTCCGATCTCACTCGTGCGCCGCTCGACCGAGTAAGCCGTGACCCCGTAGAGCCCGACCGCCGCCAGTATGAGCGCGAGGATTCCAAACATTCCCGTCATTTGCGCAACCGCGCGCTGCTGATCGAACTCAGCATCAACCTGCTCCTGCAAGGTCTGCACCTGCAGCAGCGTAAAGTTTGGATCGATATCGCTGAGGATCCGGCGAACCTGTGGCTCCAGACCCTCCATGCTTCCCTGAATGTGAAGGACAGCGCCTTCAATGAAGTGGGAGGCGTCATCGAGGTGCACCATCAGAGGGTCGTCATAATGCACCCGTTGCGCCAGCGGCACAAAGAACATCGGGCGAGGCGGGTCCGTATTCGCTGCATCGGAATACTTGGCATTGCGTACAACGCCGACAATCTCGTAGGTGCTGCCATACTTGGGCAGGTCCAAGCCGAAGCGTGCGCCCACCGGCTCTTCTCCTGGCTTAAAGAATTTGTGCACGAAGGTTTCATCCACCACGGCAATATTTCGCGTGGTCGCAGTATCCTGGTCCGTGATGCCGCGTCCGCGAACAATCCGCTGGCCCAACGTATCCAGGTAGCTTGCGGTCACATGGTCCCACGAGGCTCCGACGGCCTCACTCATATTCGGCATTCCCTGGCCTTCGCGAATGGGAATCTCCCCCCAGTTGTCCTGAAGCGGCGTAAACAATGCCAATGCTGCCTGCTTCACTCCCGGAATGTGAGCCAGGCGGTCTTCCAACTCGCGGTACATTGCGTCCAGTTTGGGTTGCGGATAAGCAGAGAAGGGGGCAGTCAAACTGATCGTGACCCGATGATCCGTGTCGTACCCCAGGTCCTGATGCTGCAGGTTCTGCAGGCTACGGGTGAGGAGGCCGGCTCCAGCAAGCAAAATGACCGAGAACGTTGCCTGAACAATGACCAGGATTTTCTGTGAGAGCGAAGAGGTGTCGCGCGTGCTGCGGTTTGCGCCGCGCAAAGCCTCCGCCGGATCGGCGTGCGAGGTCAGCCACGCCGGAGCGGTGCCAAAGATTGCTCCGGTGAGCACGGAGAGCGCAAAGGCAAACGCCAACACCGGCAGTGAAGGAGCAGCATCAATCGGGACGAATTTCGCGCTGTGGAATGCCAGACCCACTATGGCTTTCACGCCCAGGTACGCCACGGCCAGGCCCGCGACACCGCCGAGGACGGCCAGCACCACGCTTTCCGTCAGCGACTGCCGGATCAAGCGACTGCGTGACGCGCCGAGGGCAAGACGCACCGACGTCTGGGCCCGTCGCGACGCTCCTCGTGCCAGCAACAGATTCGCGATATTGGCGCAGGCGATCAGCAAAACCAGGCAGCAAACGGCGAGCAAAATATGGAGACTGTCGGCATAGTTCTCCCGCATGACGCCAACCCCAGTTCCCGCAGGCACCACGTGAATGAGCTGTTTGGGCAGCGATGCTTTGATGCCCGTCATCCAATCGGCGGGCATCCTGCTGTCGCTGACCAGCCAAACTCGAAGAAGGCTGGTAAAGCGGGCAGGCATCGCCGTGGTGGAAGCCCCAGGTTGCAGACGTCCGATTACCCGTAGCCAGGCAGGAAAACCGTGCAGCAGGGAATTCTTCCCACTAAACATCGGCTCCTGCTCCAGAGGCAGCCACAGCTCGGGAGGATCGCTGCGCAGCGTTTCGCCGAAGAAGCCAGGAGGCGTTATTCCGATAATGGTGACGGGATGGCCGGCGACGATAAACGTCGATCCGATGACGCTCGGATCGGATCCGTATTGCTGCTGCCACCCGCGATAGCTAAGCATGGCCACCGGCGGTGCGGAGAGCTGATCATCCGCGGTAGTGATCGTACGGCCCGCGAAGGCGGACACGCCGAAGGTGTCAAAGTAATTGCCGGTAACAAACTCACCACGTAGCGGCTTGGCGATGAGATCCTGCTCTCCGCGGCGCACGCTGTACTGCGAACCGCCTGCCTGGAACGCCGCCAGTTTACTGAACTCGGGTGCGTTCTCCTTCAGACGCTGATAAAAGGAATACGTAAACATCCCGTAGTTTCCCTGTGGCGATCCTTCTACGCAGCAATCCGGGCCATCTCCGATTCGATAAAGACTCGCGGGATCCGCCACCGGTAGAGACTTCAGCATGACCGTATGAATCAGGGAAAAGATGGCGGTGGTCGCGCCGATGCCCAGCGCCAACGTAAGCATGGCCGTCAGCGTGAAAACGGGCGACTGCCGCATCTGGCGGAGAGCGTAGGCGATATCTTGTCGCAGGGTCTGCATGGAATCCTCTTCCACTCGTACGCAGAGAAGATCAGAGATGTTCCCAGAATTCTGGCGTCGCGTTCGAGGAGTTGCGGGGAGGAAGCGGGCCTTTCTGTTGCCTGCCGTGTGCGCTGGTTTAATCGCCACGATTTCGATACAGTATCTCCCGCGCCAAAACTGGAGAGGAACGATGTTCTCTAAGAAATCGCTTTCGTATCTCGTGCTCTGCGTTTGCCTGTTATTCAAGCTGCCGGCAAATGCGATCGATGACCAGATGCCAATGCATCACCACGATCCCAATGAGCAACTCGGCAAGGTCTCGTTTCCGATCTCGTGCGCCCCTGATTCGCAGAAGGCGTTTGAGCGCGGCGTCGCCCTGATGCACTCCTTCGAATACGAAGAAGCGGAAGAGCAGTTCGTCGAGATAACCAAGAGCGATCCGTCTTGCGCTATGGCTCACTGGGGCGTTGCCATGAGCTTGTTTCATCAGATCTGGGAGCGGCCTCAGCCGGACACGCTCAAGCGTGGTCACGACGAAATGGTGATGGCGCAGAAACTGGATGCGAAGACAGAACGCGAGCGCGGCTACATTGCCGCTCTGGCAGTCTTCTACAGCGATCCCACGTCGACCGATTACCTGAAGCGCGCATCAGCGTATTCCGCGGCAATGGGCAAACTGTATCAGCAATATCCGAATGACCCGGAAGCCGGGGCGTTCTATGCTCTTTCGTTGCTGGCCTCGAGGCCGCCGGACGATCCATCCCTTGCCAATGCCAAGAAAGCGGTCGCGATACTGATCCCCTTATTCCAGAAAGACCCTGAACACCCGGGCTTGGCCCACTACATTATTCATGCCTGCGATAACCCGCAAATGGCACAGACAGGGTTGGCGGCGGCCCGTGCGTATGCCGGCATTGCCTCTTCGTCCGCGCATGCTGTGCACATGCCCTCCCACATCTTTGCCCGGCTGGGGTTGTGGCAGGAGGACATTCAAGCCAACCTGAAGTCCGTGGCGCTGACCCAGAAGTCGACCGAGATATACATGGGTGGCCACGAACTTCACGCCATGCATTTTCTGCTTTACGCCTATCTGCAGACAGGGCAGGACGCCAAGGCCAAGCAGATTCTGGAGCAGGCGCAGCAGATTGTTGCCGCGGCGCCTAAGAACGGCGACGACAACGGAATGTTGGAATACTACGGTTTCGCGGCGGCGCACTTCCCGGCACTCTACGATTTAGAGATGCATCACTGGGCTGACGCCGCCGCGCTTCAGCCTGCAACCGGCGCTCCCCCACACCTGCAGACGATCACCTACTGGGCGCAGACGATCGGCGCCGCCCGTGTGGGCGATGTAGAAGCCGCGCGAGCCAGCGCCAGAAAATTCGATGACGCCGAAGATGCCATACGCAAGTCGAAGTATGCATACATGCTTGACGGTCCTGATCCCTATCGCGGTGAAGTACAGGCGTGGCTCGCCTTTGCGGAAAAGAAGAACGACGAAGCCCTGAAGCAGATACGCGAGGTCGCGGACCTGCAGGACAAAGTGGGCAAAGCGGAAGTCGACATTCCCGCTCGCGAAATGTTGGCCGACATGCTGCTGGAGACGAACCAGCCGGAACTCGCCTTGGCTGAATATGAGAAGTCGATGAAGATCGATCCCAATCGCTTCAACGAGCTGGCAGGAGCGGCACGGTCTGCCGAACTTGCGCATCAGCCGAAGAAGGCAAACTTCTACTACGCAAAATTGCTGAAGAATTGCGATGACGGGAAGAACTCGGATCGTCCGGAGCTAAGCCGTGCCAAGGTAGAGCTGGCGAAGAACGAGCCGTGATCCTTGCGCCGGGGGTAAAACGGGCCGCCGGGGGACGACGGCCCTTGTGAAACCTATTTGGAGACGGCCGCGAACAGGTCTGTCTTCAGCAGCGCCTGGAACTGCTGATCGCTAGTCTTGAAATGCATCTGCACCAGGTCGTTTGAGCTGTCCACCGTGGTTCCTTCCAGCGCCATCTTTTCAGAGGGCGTGCCACTCATCTTGCGATAAAGGACACCTGCCTTCATCAATCCCGAGATGGTTGCCGCGGTCACGGTATCGGAAGTTTTGATATTGAGGTCGAAATTAACCCCGTTGGTGAAGTTCATGGTGTAGTCGGAAGCCAGCAGGCGGCGTTTGATGGTGTCAAAATCGGTCAGCGATCCTGCCTGGCCCAGCGCTGACCGCATCATGTTCTGCGTGCCTTGCTGGTCCAATACGCTCCAGATCGAATTGTTCTGCACGCTGGTCATCAAGTCGTTGATCGTGCTATTAGTCTGTACCGACTCGGCGCCGTTGTCGCGCACATCGATAGCGCCCTTAATAGCGGCGTTCTCGCCGAACAGAATCGTCGTCGGATCCAGAAACACCATCTGCATGCCGCTACCCATCGGATAGATGTCGGACAGAAGGTACTTTTCCGGTTTAATCTTCTTGGCCTTCATCTTGGCCAGAAACTCTCTCTGCTTGAGCGGTCCCTGGGCAATGCCGACACTACGCAACATACCTTTCTGCGCGCGATAGCTGACGAAAGTGAGCTGCTCCACGTCTTTATTAGGATCGATGCCCGCGCCCTTAAGCGCCGTCTCGAATTGCTTAACGTTGTCCGGCATTACGCGGTCGCGGAGCGCTTGTGCTGTGGAAGAATCGCGCAGGTCGCGATAGTCCACAGAGATGATCTGCTGCACAGCAGATGGGATAACGGTTTGAGCATTGCTGCTCAACGACGCCGCCGAGGCCGGCAGGCTGATCGCACCAGCGAGGAACAGCGCGGTAACAAACTGCTTCATAAGCTTCCTATTTTACTCGACTCTGTAGAAGAGATGCTGCTGAATTCAACGCTGTTGCCCGCCCCGGCATAGCGCGACTTTCAACGGACAGGTGTTAGACGGGCGAACACCGGCGACATCAACCAGGCGTACCCGTATCGAAATCGCCAAGATCGTTGTCTCAGTAGTTTGCTATTCCGGAGGTGTGCTCGCTGCCGGTCGTGCAATTCCGGGAGTCGCGATTGCGCTGATCCATCATTCGCAAATCGCTCAAAATCGAATAGCTTTAACGACCTTGTGTAAACTGTACCGAGTATTGGCGGTGAGGCACGCAGCGGATGTGGACATCGAAGAAACTCCTGCTATGGCTATTAGTCCTGGGAGGGCTTGTCGGCTCGGCTCTCGGCGAGGAAATTGCCGTAGCCGCTGCAGCTGACCTGAATTACGCGATGAACGATCTAGCGGTTCGTTACCAGCAGAAGGCCGGTAAGAACATTGGTCTTTCCTTCGGGTCGTCGGGCAATTTTTATTCCCAGATTCAGAGTGGCGCGCCCTACGATCTGTTCTTTTCCGCCGATTCGGACTATCCGAAGAAACTGGCTGCTTCCGGCAGAATCGAAACCTCATCGCTCAGAACCTATGCGGTCGGTCGCCTTGTGCTGTGGGCGCCGAGCGGCTCCAGACTCGATCCGCAGCAGCTCAAAATGGATCTTCTTTTGCAAAAGAGCGTGCAGAAGATCGCGATCGCTAATCCCGAGCACGCTCCATACGGCCGCGCTGCGGTGGCCGCGCTTGAACATTTTGGATTGAAGGGCCTGGTGAGCAAGAAATTTGTCCTCGGAGAAAATGTCAGCCAGGCCGCTCAGTTCGTTCAGTCGGGCAATGCCCAGGCGGGATTAATACCGCTATCACTGGCAATGTCGCCCGCAATGAAGGCATCCGGCAAGTATTGGGAATTGCCGACCGACTCGTATCCCGAAATGCAGCAGGTTGTCGGTATACTGACGTCCTCGAAGCATAAGCAGGCCGCGCAAGCCTTCATCGACTTTGTCGCGTCACCGGAAGGCGCCGCCGTCCTGCAGCAGTACGGATTCGCTGTTCCCGCTAGCAAATGATTGCTCAGGCACTCGCGCTGACTCTGCGGCTGGCCGTCACCGTATCTCTTCTGCTGCTGGTGATCGGAATCCCTCTCGCTTACTGGCTGGCATTCTCCCGCAAGCGCTGGAAGTTCTTCGTCGAGGCCGTTGTCTCACTGCCGATCGTGCTGCCCCCGACAGTTCTGGGGTTCTATGTGCTGGTCGCCATCGGCCCGCTCAGCCCAGTAGGCCGCTGGTATCAGTCCGTCACCGGCCACGCGTTGGCATTTACGTTCCAGGGACTGGTTGTAGGCTCGGTTCTGTACAGCTTGCCGTTCGCGGTTCAGCCCATGCAAACGGCCTTCGCCTCCATCGATCACAAACTCCTGGATGCCTCTGCTGTACTGGGCGCTTCGCGGTGGCGCACATTCTGGCGCATCGTGGTGCCGTTGGGATCGCCGGGTGTACTGACCGGTCTGGTCCTCAGCTTCGCGCATACGCTGGGCGAGTTCGGCGTCGTTCTGATGATCGGTGGCAACATCCCCGGTGCTACCCGCACGATCTCCATTCTGATTTTCGATCAAGTTGAAGCGCTTAACTACGCTGCTGCCAATCGCACAGCGTTACTGTTGCTCGCAATTTGTTTTGCCCTGCTGGCGACGCTCTATGGCTTGCGTGGACGCACAGCTTGGAATGTATGGGGCTGGAAATGAGCCGCCGGGACAACGCCGATCTGCGAGTGCGTATACGTACGAATATTGCCAGCCCTGACCAGCCCTTTACTCTGGATGTCGAGTTCGCGGTAGGCCCCGGCTTCACCATCCTCTTCGGATCATCGGGTGCCGGAAAAACTACCCTTCTCGATTGCATCGCCGGGTTACGAACTCCGGAGGAAGGCCGCATCGCCGTGGGCTCGACCGCTCTGTTCGATTCTGCTGCGCAGATCAACTTACCTCCGAACCGCCGCGCCGTTGGATACTTGCTGCAGTCGCTGGCCTTGTTCCCCCATCTGTCGGTCAAGGGGAATGCGGAGTACGGACTAGCCGGTTTGCGCAGCGGGGAACGCGACGCACGCTCCCGACAGATTCTGGAGATGTTTCGGATCGGCGGCCTGGCGCAACGCCGGCCGGCGGAACTTTCCGGCGGAGAACGCCAGCGGGTTGCTCTGGCACGCACACTGGTCACTCGGCCTCGCCTCCTATTGTTGGACGAACCTCTGACTGCGCTGGACGCCGCCACCAAGTCGCAGATCCTCGACGATCTGCGCGCCTGGAATCGTGAACACCAGATCCCCATCCTCTACGTCACCCATCATCGCGAGGAATTGTTCGCGCTGGGCGAAAGAGTCGTCGCTCTGAAGGATGGACGCATCATCGCCCAAGGCTCACCGCACGAGGTCGTGCATCGGCCGGAGTTGGAAAGTATCGCGCAGTTGGCGGGCTTCGAAAACATTCTCGAAGCCGTCCTCCTCTCCACTCACCCGGAGCAGGGAACCATGATTTGTCGCATTGGAGACTCGTCGCTTAACCTCGAAGTTCCCCTTACTCGCATCGAGCAATTACGTCCGCTGCGTATCGGAATCCGTGCTGGCGACATCTTGCTTGCATCGCACAAGCCCGAAGGGCTGAGCGCGAGAAACGTGTTTCCCGGAATTATCACCAGCCTGCAACAGAGGGAAGCGATGGTGGTCGCACATGTCGATTGCGGAGCCAACCTCGAGGTTCATATGACCCCGGCAGCCGCAGATTCATTGCAGTTGCGGGTGGACGGAACCGTCTGGCTGGTGGTCAAAACATACTCCTGCCAACTGATGCAAGGCAGGGGCCAGTAGGGTGAGGTATCCCTGACCTAGACCCCGGCTCTTCGTTCATACCTCACATCCGCGGGTGACGACGCTCACTGCACGTCCGTTCACAAGGTCCATACTGGGATTGTGCGCGTCTGCCATCGCCCATTGGCTGGAAGTGGCGGCTGTAAGGTCGCTGGCGTCCCTGGCAATCTATTGAGATGACCGCGCGCTGCTTGCATCGGAGGTGCGTATGCCGACCACAATCGAACCAAAAGCCATTGAACCCGGGCCGCAACTGGCGACTCCGCCGCAGGATGGGCCGGAACTTTTTGCAGCCGAAATCGAGATGGAAGGAAAGAGCCTCAATCTTTTTCCGCTCATGCTGATCCTCGGCCTGATGGTCGTCGTGGGCGGCACCATCTTCTACTTCGTGAAGGGCGCTCGGGACGTGCTGACGGTGCCCGTCGCTACCACCAGCCTCAATAAGATCATCGACTCACAACCTGCAGCGACCATCCACTTCACTACCGGTACAGTGGTCTCCAGCGTCAATGAGAAGCCGCTCGATCCTCACTACAAGCTACTCAGCAAGGCTGGTGTAGTGGTTTTCAAGCCGAAGGGTGCCAATGCGCTCGTCAACTTGACCCCTACGGGCGAAAAATTGCTCGGCGACCTTAACCAGGTGCAGAAAAACAAAAATGCCGATGGCACGACCAGCTATCTGGTTCCGCTGGCGGTGCGAACCCTCGTTTCCGTCGACAAGATCACAATGGTCAAGCCGCATCTGGCCCAAGTCGACTACACGTGGAAGTGGACCCCCAACCGCTTAGGCCAGCAATTTGAGGCATCCGGATCGTTAGTGCAGAGTTTTAGCACTTGGGACCGTGCCACACTCATCAAGTCTTACGGTGTGAACTTTTATGGCGCGCCTCCTGCAAGAGCCAGCGTGGTCCTACTGGAAGCGAATGACGGGACGTGGAAGCCTTACACCGAGTAGGTTCCCGTCACTCGTTGCTGCCTCCGCGCGAAAGGAGAGAGGTTCATTCCTGTCCCTTTCGCGCTTTAGCGTGCTGAACCCTATCAATAGTGCAGGAAGCGAAGCCAGAGCAAGCCGATCGCGAGAGTGACCACCGTAACCGGCACACCGATCTTCATATATTCCAGAAATCCAATGTGCGCTTCGCCGCGCGCTTTCTCGACAACGATGATGTTGGCAACGGAACCGGTGATCGTCAGGTTGCCGGCCAGAGTACTGGTCATTGCCAGCATCAACCAGGTGTTTTGCGGGTCCGGAAATTGAGGAATCAGTCCCTTCAACAGCATGACTGCCGGAACGTTGCTCACCAGATTCGACAGCAACGTCACTACAGCCGCGAAGATGACTGAATTATGCAGGTTCAAGTGCTCCGCTGCAGCCAGCAGTTGTCGCGTGATGCCGGCACGCTCCGCTCCGCCCAGAATGAGAAACAATCCCAGGAACAGCATCAGAAGCGACCAGTCCACGTCCTCATAAATCACCTTGGGCGGTTGGTTGCGCTGCATCAGCAACAAAGCGCCTCCGCAAGCCGCCACAAGTGCGGGCGGAAAGCCGGCAAGAAATCCCGCCAGCACGCCGAGAGTTACGACGACAGGAAACCCCGGATGCATCTCGGGTTTACGACTTGCTTTGGCCAATGGAGATGTCGGCGCGTCCGATTCGCCCACGCTGTTGCCATTGCGAAGATGGATCCAGTGCAGCAGTGCCCAGTCAGCAAAAAGTCCCAGTAAGGCTACTGGCCCAAGATGAGCCAGAAACGTGCGATAGGAAATCGCCGAAACAGAGCCAATCAGAATGTTTTGCGGATTACCGGCAATCGTCGCCGTGCTTCCGATATTGGAGGCGGTCGCCAGTGCGAGGAGATAAGGCACCGGCCGCAATTTCATGCGTTTGCAGAGTCCGAGGATCAGCGGAGCCATCACCAGACACACGATGTCGTTTACCAGGAATGCCGACAAGACGCCGCTGACAAAAATAACTCCCGGGAGAAGCCTGGCAGCGCTCAGATGGTCGATGGCCAGGCGTGTGACCCACTGGAAAAATCCTGAGAGATGCAGGCTGGCGACAATCAGCATCATCGAGAAGAGCAGGACTAGCGTGGTGAAATCGATGCTGTCGATCGCCGGCCGCGGCGTGAGAACGCCGAATACGAACATCAGCACCGCGCCAATGACAGCCATCGCCGGGCGGTCGATTTTCGTTCCAGGAAGCTTGCCGAGTCCAAAAACGAGATAGCTTGCCAGGAAGATCGTCCAGGCGATAACAATGTGCCAATGCGAAAGTGTGTGGCCCAGGGCCGATGTCATCGCCGGATTGTCCTCAGTCCTTCAGCTTGCAAGGGGAAGTATCCCGAATAGCTGTTTCTACATCCCTTGGAAGCAGGAACGGTAGCCGGGTTTGTATTGACAATTTCTGCGTCAGCCATCACGCTCATCAACACTTCACTAAGAGGCAGGATGTTGTGCCGACTCGTTCTTCTTTAGTTGTCGTCCCTCTACTTGTCATTGTCTGGTGTGCGAGTGCAGCCGCGCTGCAGACTTCCGACGCTTCTCATCCCAAAGCAGTTACCAGCGTCGTCCTCACCGAGCGCGACAGCGGCACCGACATCGATCTTACGGCGAACACACTTTTGATCGTCAAGCTGAACAGCAATCCCTCGACGGGCTACAGTTGGATCGTCACCGGAGATCCTTCTCCTTTAAAGCTGCAGAAAACATCTTTCCGGAAAAGCACCAACAAGAGCGGCGCGGTCGGTGCTTCGGGAACTGCGACCTTTCAACTGAGTGCCAGTTCCTCTGGAATCGCTACCCTTACCCTTGTCTATCGCCGTTCATGGGAATACAACATGCCACCGATGAAGACATTTACGGTGAGAGTCAACGTGCGCTGAGCAGATTCCGAAGCGCAATTCCTAACCCCGGCGAACGCGCAACAGCGAGAAAAAAGCGTCTGAGGGATGGCAGAAAGATTTGGGGGTTTTGAGCGCTACGCAGTAAGTGGTAGAACAGGAATCTTGCAACAAGCGGTGGCAGGCGAAAGACGGCTTTTGATAACTGACAGGAAACAGGTGATTTAGCCCGTTTTGAACCTGAGTTTCCAGTACCGGTCAGACATCACAACCCGGTGTGACTTTGGTCGTTGCCCGCAGGCGCGGAAGGATTAGAATAGAGTTGGAATTGAAAATGATTTTCAACTTCATATTCGGCCGTCATAAGTCCGATCCGGAACACAAGGCCCAAGCTCTGGCCGACCTGCGAGTGGGCGAGAGCGCTGTACTCTCCGAGCTGGAAGTTTCTCCTCCCATCGCCGAACACCTCATGAACCTTGGATTCGTTCCGGGCTTGGTTGTGCAGGTATTGCGCAGCGGGCCGGGTGGCGACCCCCGCGTCTACCGCGTAGACGGCACCGAAGTTGCCATGCGCCGCGACCTCTCGCGTCACATTCATGTGGAGCTGATTGGCGCTCCCGCCTTCGGGGACTAAGGAATGGGTGTTTCCACCATCAGCTGCCACTCGGTGGCGCCGCCGCGTGATCAGTCTTCAGGCAGCTACCGCACCGTGGCAGTGGTTGGGCCTCCGAACTCCGGCAAGACCACCCTCTTTAACCGACTCACGAAGTTACGCCAGAAGGTGGGTAATTTTCCCGGCGTAACCGTCGAACATCATACCGGTTACATTCGCGACGCCAATGGCGAGGAAGTCGCCCTTATCGACTTGCCCGGCGTTTACAGTCTTACTCCAAAATCGGAAGACGAGAAGGTGGCGGTAGATGTGCTGACCGGCAAAATGCCGGGCACCCCTGCTCCCGATGCCGTCATTTTGGTGCTGAATTCGACGAACCTGCACACGCATCTGGTGCTGGCGGCACGCGTCATCGCGCTGGGAGTTCCCACACTCGTTCTTCTGAACATGGCCGACGAGCTGCACAAGCAGAATGGCCATGTCGACGTTCTTTCACTGGCTCGCGAGTTGGGAACGCCCGTCGCGCTGGTTAGTGCCACCACCGGCGAAGGACTCGTAGCCGTCCAGAATTTTCTGACCTCCGCAAGCGCCAATCCTGAACCGCTAGAGCTGCCCGTGGTCGGGAGCACACGCGGATACCGGGAATGGGCGGTTCGAGTCGGTAATAATGCCGGCTACCGGCGCCCGGCTACGCCGGTATGGACGGCGCGCCTGGATGCGATCTTCCTTCATCGTATTTGGGGCCCCATCATTTTTGCCTTAGTCGTAATCGGTGTTTTCCAAACGATCTTTGCGGTCGGACAACCGCTGTCAAACCTGCTGCAAAAGTTTCTCGATACCACCGGCGCACAGGTTGGAAACCATCTTCCTGCCGGAATGTTCGAGTCGCTGATCGTCAACGGCGTATGGAAGGGCACTGGCTCGGTGCTGGTCTTCCTCCCACAGATTCTCTTGCTCTTCCTGGTGATCGGGATATTGGAAGACTCCGGCTATCTCTCGCGTGCCGCGGTCATTGCGGATCGCACCATGTCGCGTGTCGGGCTAAACGGCAAGAGCTTTATCCCTTTGCTATCGGCCTACGCCTGCGCCGTTCCGGCTATCATGGCAACCCGCACGATTGAGAGCAAGCGCGATCGCATCGCGACCATTCTGATTGCCCCGTTCATGACCTGCTCGGCTCGGCTTCCGGTGTACACCATGGTGATCGCCGCGTTTCTGCCGAACCATGCGTTGCTGGGACCGTTTCTTGGAACGCGCGCTGCGGCGATGCTCGGACTTTACGTGCTCGGCTTCCTGATGGCGGTAATCACCGCGCGTCTGCTGAAGTCCACCGTACTGAAGAGTAAGGATGCCCCCTTCATTTTGGAGATGCCACCGTACCGCTGGCCTACCGTAAGTTCCCTCGGACTGCGCCTGGTGGACCGGGGCAAGGCATTCCTGTATCGCGCTGGTACCGTGATCATGCTGGTTTCGCTACTGCTGTGGGGAGCGACGAACTTTCCCATGCATCACGGGCAGCCGCCGGCGGTGCAGGACAGCGTGGTTGCGCAGGTGGGGCACTTCATCGAGCCTGCCATTCGTCCGCTGGGCTTTGACTGGAAGATCGGAGTCGGGCTGCTGACTTCAATGGCGGCGCGCGAGGTCATCATTGCGACCCTGGGAACACTGCACGGCGTCGATCCGCAGTCTCATGCGACCGATTTGCAGGCTGCCTTGCGACAGGAGTTGTCGCCCGCCGGAGCGGTTGCATTGCTCATCTTCTTTGCATTTGCCATGCAGTGCATGTCAACCGTGGCCGTGGTGCGCCGCGAAACCAACGGCTGGAAGTGGCCGATCGTGCAATTCGCTTACATGACCGCGGTTGCCTACGTAGCCGCATTTGCGGCCTACCGCATCGTTGGCCATTTCATCCAGTGAGTCAGCTTGTCCGGATGAGCTGTTGTAGCAAGTCCGGCAATACCTGTGCGGCCTTCCCCAGCACGACCTCATCAAAAAAGGCTTTATTCGCAGGTTCTTCCGGACCGATATAAATGGCCCTGGCTTTGTTAATTCTCGCCATTCTTACAAAACTGGCCGCTGGTTCCACGACCCCGGAACTTCCCACCGTCAATAACAGATTGCAAATTCTTAGCTGTTCGAAGATACGATCCATCGAGTAAGGTGTCTCGCCAAACCAGCAGACATGCGGCCGCAATATCGATCCGCAAACCGGGCAGTTAGGAATTTCCATCTGGCTCATGTACATCCGGTCGTCGTCGAAAGGCTTGGAGCGGCAGCCTTCCTTTGAGCAGCGTGTCTGCATCAGCCGACCGTGCATATGAATCACCCGTTGAGAGCCTGCTTGCTCGTGTAGCGAATCGACATTCTGGGTACACAGAAAAAACCGATCTCCCAAGCTCTGTTCCAGGCTGGCTAGTGCGAAGTGGGCAGGATTTGCGACGACGGTCGAGTGGCGCTTTCGGCGCTCAGAATAAAACTGCCACACCTTCTCCGGATTAGCCCGAAAGGCTTCCGGCGTGGCAATATCTTGCGCCCGCTGGCCGCGCCAGATACCCTCCGCTCCACGGAACGTCGGGAGACCGCTTTCCGCACTAATGCCCGCACCGGTCAGCACGAAGATGCGATCGTGGGGTGCCAAAGGTCGAATCATTCTGCTCCGGGACTGCCAGCTTGCGACTCGCCCTTAAGATACTTGTCAAACCACTCCACCGTACGGTGCAGGGAGTCAATCTGGTTCTCGCGCTTGGAGAAACCGTGACCCTCAGCTTCGTAGTAGTGAGCATCCACTGTGCGACCGTTCTTCTTGAGGATCTCCACCACCTGTTCCGCCTCTTCCTTGGGCACGCGAATGTCATTGGTACCCTGTAAAACCAGCAATGGCGTCTTTTCGTCGCCGATGTACTTGATGGGAGAATCGGCCTCATAGATAGCGCGGTCTTTCTCTGGATCTCCCAACAACGTCCGTTCGTATTGCTGGAGGAAGGGATCCTCGTGTTGGAGCATGGTGTACCAGTTGATGATGCCGTATTCTTCGACGGCAGCGGCCCAGACATCCGGAGTCTTGCCGATTGCCATCAGGGTCATGAACCCGCCGTACGAGCCTCCGGTAATCCCGATCTTCTTGGGGTCGGCATATCCCGTATCAACCAGAAACTTGGTTGCATAGACCTCATCCTGCAAGTCGCCCCCGCCCAGATCCTGGTAGTTTGCTTTCTGGAAGTCCATGCCGTAGCCGGTCGATCCACGAACATTCGGAGCGATGCAGATGTAGCCTCGCGACGCGAGAGCCGCCGCGGTGGAGTTGAAATAGTCGGATGTTTGACCCGTTGGACCACCGTGAGGCAGCACCACAGCTGGATTGGATCCGTCTCGCTTGAGATTGAACGGCATCCACAGAATCGCGCTGATCATTTTCCCATCGAAGCTCTTATAGGTAATGATTTTGGCTTCCGGAATGTTGTCAGGCTTCAGACCCGCAACCGCGGAATAAGTGAGCTGACGCGGCTTGTGGCTTGCCATGTCGTAGACCCAAAAATCTGACGGCCGTTGCGAACTTTGGTGGCTGATCAGCAAAGACTTGCCGTTGGAAGAAAAAGCGGTCGGCGTGCCGTCAGGTGAAGTTAAGCCGGTGGGCATAGCGATGGCTTCAGATTTACCGCTACCTACGTCGTAAACGTAGGTTGTCGTTATCCCGTCGGCATTCAGCACCCACGTCGCCAGCTTTCCATTCGGTGAAAAGTCGCCCGCCTGCGCTTCCCACTGAGTATCCGTGATCCATTTCAGCTGCTTACCGGCAACATCCAGTATTGCGACATTCTGATAGCCGGCTTTCTGGTTCGACGTAACCAGAATAATCTTTCCATCCGGTGATATGCCGCCCGCCAGGAACAGCGTTTTTCCCTGGTGAGGAGTCAGTTCTTCGGCATGCCCGCTGGCCAGGTCAATTCGATAGACGCTGGCGTCATCAAATCCCGCGCTCATGCGGGTGGCGATAATGTACTTACCGTCCCGTGTCCAACTGTCCAGTTGCCACAGATGATCCTTGCTGGGTTCGTTCGTAAGATTCTTGACCTTATGCGTGCTCCAGTCGAGCAATGCGATGTCGGACGTTGGGGACGTCTTGGGCTTATAGCCAAACGCGATGGCCTTGCCATCGGGAGAAAACTGCGGGCTCGTCTCGGATACATCGGGAGTGTTGGTTAGATTGACGGGGCTGCCTCCCTGGCTGGGGACGGCGAACAGATCCCAATATTCACTGCCGCCATAGTCCTGCTGGTAGACAATCCATTTGCCATCCGGCGACCAGACCGCTCCGAGTTGTCGGTCGTCCGAAACCGTTAGTTGCAGCGGCCACCCGCCATCGGAATTCACCAGCCAAAGATTCATGCGCCCGGTGAAGTTCGTGGAGAAAGCGATTTGGCGTTCATTGGGGGACCATGCGGCCGATGTAACTCGTCGGCTGTAGAAGAGATCTTCGATGGCAATCGGCCAAGCTGTCGTGTTCGCCTCTGACTTGACGGATTTTGGATCGGTAACGCGTCGGTCCGCTGGAGAGTTGGCATTTTGGGCCAGGACGAATGAGCCCATGCAGTAGAACAACCAAAGGATGACTGCAATCCGACGGTTAAATGCTCCTGTAATCTCCATATCGCTCCCTCCTTAGTTTGCTCGCTTCATCAGGAAAAAGCACACAGATGATGCGGCCGACGTTAGCAAACTCAAAACCCCACACTATATACTGGAAACGTTGTGGCTTCACGCAGCTGGCGTGCGCAACCATACGACCGGTAGGGAATCTATAACTTTATAGCGTTGTTGCAACGGGTCCGAACTCTCATTTTTGGGAGCTGGAACCGGGGAGCTCTTGTCCTTGTCAACCGTAATGACCAATGTAAGCAGCGAGAAGCAGGAACGTGCGCTAGACGTGTTTCGCCGCTGGGGATATCTGCAAGCCAATCTTGACCCGCTCGGGCATTTCGCGCCTCTACCGCATCCTGAACTTGATCAGGCGGGCAGCGAAGCCGATGGTGCGCGTCGTATTTATAGCGGCAGCATCGGGGTCGAGTTCATGCACATCCCCGATCTGGAGCGACGTCAATGGATCCAGGAGCGCATGGAGACCGAACGCCAGGAAACCATCGATCGCTCTCGGATTCTCGACCAACTCGTCAGGGCCGATGTCTTCGAGCAGACGATTCACTCCCGATACATTGGCACCAAGCGTTATTCGCTGGAAGGCAATACCGCGCTGATTCCACTGCTGGACGAGATCCTGAACTCGGCGTCCGGTTACGGCGCGGAGCAGGCCGTTCTGGCCATGAGTCATCGCGGCCGCTTGAATGTAATTATCAATGTGGTGAATCGTCCGGCAGCCGAAGTCTTTGCCGGATTTGAAGACGTCGACCCCAGAAGCGTGCTTGGCGGCGGCGACGTGAAATATCACATTGGCGCGACCGGCGTCTACACTGGCGCAAGTGGCCAACCCGTTCGCATACACCTTGTTTCGAACCCCAGCCATTTGGAGGCAGTCGACCCGGTGGCTCTTGGCCGCGCCCGCGCGAAGCAGACTCGCTTGGGACGCGATGGAAAAGCCAAGGTGCTGCCTTTGCTGATGCACGGCGACGCTGCCTTCGCGGGGCAGGGTATTACTGCCGAAACGTTGAATCTCGCCAATCTGCGCGGATATACCGTCGGTGGAACGGTCCACATCATCGTTAACAATCTTCTCGGCTTTACCACGAATCCTAGCGATGCATACTCCGGCAGGTTCTCATCCGATCTCGCCAAGCGGCTGCCCATCCCCATTTTCCACGTGAACGGGGAGGATGCAGATGCCGTGGTGCGAGCCGGGCGCATGGCTTTGGAATTTCGCTACGAGTTCGGCAGCGACTCGGTGGTCGATCTGATTGGCTTCCGGCGGCACGGTCACTCCGAGGTCGATGACCCGACTATCACGCAACCCATCCTGTATCGGAAAATCAAAGATCACCCGCTGCTTTACCAGACCTACGCGAAAAATACCGGTCAGGATCCGCAACCTTACGTCGAAAAGTTCCAGGCTGAACTGGATGCTGCGGAAAAGGCTGGTAAGAGCATGGTCAAGAAACCGACCATGCGGCAGTTGCCGAGCTACTGGGCGCCGTACCACGGTGGGCCTTACAACCCAAAAGACGAAATCGATACCGGATTGAGCGCCGCGACGCTGCACAAGATCACAGATGGATTGGTGACCTATCCGGAAGACTTCCACATTCATCCCAAAGTGCAAAAGCTGCTGGAGCAGCGCCGGGAGATGGGTTACGGCAAGCGTCCGTTGGATTTCGGAATGGCCGAGGCTTTGGCTCTCGGTTCACTGGCTCTGGAGGGAGTGCCCATCCGCATCAGCGGCCAGGACAGTCGCCGCGGCACGTTCAATCAGCGGCACTCCGTGTTGATCGACATTGTTGACGAGAAAGAATACGTGCCCTTGTGCCATCTGGAGCAAGGACAGGCTCGCGTCGAAATATATAACTCGGAGCTTTCTGAAGCGGCGGTAATGGGCTTCGAGTACGGTTTCGCGCGCGACTATCCCGAGGCGCTGGTAGCTTGGGAAGCCCAGTTCGGCGATTTTGCCAACGGCGCGCAGATCATCATCGATCAGTTCATCGTTGCCGGCGAAGATAAGTGGGAACTGTTGAACGGCCTGGTCTTACTGCTGCCGCACGGTCACGAAGGTCAGGGACCCGAGCACTCCAGCGCTCGCATCGAGCGCTATTTACAGCTCTGTGCGCGGGACAATATGCAAGTCTGCCAGCCTTCCACCGCAGGGCAATATTTCCACCTGTTGCGTCGGCAGGCACTACGCAAATGGCGCAAACCTTTGATCTGCTTCACACCCAAGAGCATGCTGCGCCATCCTGAGGCACTGTCGCCATTGACTGAATTGGAGCGGCCTCGCTTCCAGAACGTCGTTCCAGACGAGACCGCGGTCGACGCAAAACGGGTGTTGCTTTGCACCGGCAAGATTGGTCAGGAACTGCGGATCGAACGCAGAAAGCTGAAGTTGACCGGGCCGGCCATCGTATCGGTCGAGCAGCTTTACCCGTTCCCGGAAGCTGAAGTACAAGAGCTTCTCGGCTTGTACAAGAATGCTACTGAGTTCATCTGGGTGCAGGAAGAGCCGGCTAACATGGGTGCGCTGTCGTTTGTGACACCGCGTCTCAAGCGGATCCTCGGGTCGAAGCTGCGGAGCATCAAGCGGGCGGCGAACGCGACTCCGGCAACCGGTTCGGCGAAGGCTCACGAGATGGAGCAAAAAACCCTGATTACATTGGCGCTGGGCAAAGGTGAGTAGCTGACGTGCACATGCGAGCCCTTCTGGGAAATCGCCACGTCATTCAACAGCGCCCACTCGCGACTCCAGCCGGTTGATCGAATATTCACCCAGACGTCAAGGGCGTCGCATGGCAAAGACCTATCTAAGAGGATCGGTCTGATCGTCGCGGGGCGTCATAGCCATAACCGGATCGTCGGACCAATCGCGTTGCCATAACATCCCTGTGGCCCAGTCAGCCAACGCGGCCCCTTAAGATGGCGAGTCCGGGTTTTGATCTGCCGCGACCCACCAATTTGGAACCAATTGCTAAACCGGTATACCGGTAACAGCGTGGTGGGCTTTTTCGCTTGACCGCGTCGGCAGCTTTGCCTATGCTGTCGGTTCGACCGGCTCTGCTACCTCTAGCTTCTTGTGCGGCAAGTGAGTACTTGCGTGCCGAGTCGGTCGGAAGTGTAACATTCCTAGCGAGTTCCACGGTGCAAGGGAAAACCTGTTGTACTGCTGGGAAGTGTATGGTTGCAGGCTCTCACGACGCTGAAAGAAATCACCTCTCTCACTGAGGATGGCGAAGCCTTGTCTTCATCGATCAACCTGAATTCCATTTCGCTGGCCACATCCCGGATTCTGTCCCAGACACCGGGCGTCGACGCTTCGCCGAAATGGTTTGCCGCCTATACCGCCCCGCGTCACGAGAAGGCTGTGGTGCGGCAACTGGACGCTCGCCACGTCGAGTCCTTCCTTCCTCTATATAGTTCGGCGCGGCGCTGGAAAAATGGCTGTCGCGTGACCATCGCCCAACCGCTATTCCCAAGTTATGTGTTCGTGCGCGTCAAGAGGCAAGATTCCATCAAGGTTCTTCAGATACCCGGTGTGTTGTCTATCGTCGGCGCTGGGCGTGAGCCCTCCGCTCTTCCTTGTGCGGAGATCGAATCCTTACGCGCTGGCCTGCCACAACGTCAGTTCGAGCCGCATCCGTACCTGGCTGCGGGCGAAAAGGTACGTATCATCGCGGGTTCTTTCGAAGGCATGGTTGGCATACTGCTCCGCAAGAAGAACGATTGCCGTGTCGTGTTGACGCTTGATTTGATTCGTCAGAGTGTCGCCGTTGAAATCGGCGTCGACGAAATTGAGCCCCTGAAGCAATAGCCCCATCTCAGCAAACCACCGAAGCAAAGGACTGACTCCCGTGAAAAATGCCGCGGAGAAGAACGTCACCGAAGTCCGTATTGTCGAGGCCGCAGTTCAATTGTTCTCCCGGCAAGGGTATAAAGGGACGAGCACTCGTGAAATTGCGCACCTGGCTGGATTGAACGAAGCCACTTTGTTCCGGTATTTCGCCCGGAAAGCCGACCTCTTCTGGGCGGCCGCGGAATCAAGGCTGAATCGGCTTAAACTGGGCAGGGAGTTGCAGAATGGTATGGCGACGGATATGGATCCGGAAGTTGTGCTGCCCATGTTGGTGGACTTCCTGGTCAAGGAAATATCCGAGGACTCGGAACTGATGCGTTTGCTATACGTTGCCGGGTTCGAATTTCCGGGATCGGAACAGATGGTTCGCGATCACCTTGGCCCGATTTTCGATTCGGTGAATGCGTACTTTAGTCGCTGCGCGGCTCGAGGTGTTATTCGCGATCTGGAGCCGACCTTTGCGACCTTGGGGCTGGCTGGAGCGGTCAGCGCGCACCAAAATTTTCACCAGTTATTTACGGGTCGCGACTTGCTTCCAGACGCGCAGACATTCGCGCCCGCTTATGCCCAGTTCTGGTTAAATGCCTTACGGAGACAAATTCCAGCTACCCAAACCGCTGGGGGCCCAAAATGACCGCCGCCGGTTCAGGCAGCGCGAGTTCGTAGGTTGCAGAAGCATGAGTACAGTTACGTTCTTATGACTTGGAGAGCGACTTTGAAATCTCTGATGAGATGCGATGATGGGCATTCACTTTTGAAAGTCAAACGCAGTCGTCCGAGTAGCTTCTCTCGCGGACTTACGTCTAGCTTGGCTGCCTTGATTGCTCTTTCAGCGCTGATACTCGCGCTGCAACTGCTTGGGTTCGCGCAAAGCGGCAGTACGTCTCGGGACGACCGCTATCAGCAGCAGGAGCCGCAGAACATTGCTCCCCCACAAGGAACCGTGCCCGCGCAAACGCCGGAGGGGGAAATTCCTCCCACCCCGACTGTGATTCTCGACGATGGACGCAGTGCGCCGACGCAGCAGACAAACGCGCCCCGGCAAGGAGAGCAACAACAGACTCCCATTCGGACGAGCCCCAAAGCCAGAACGGCAGAACTGACGGATTTTCAGCAAATGGTGGCGACCTCGCTCGGGCAGACCCTGCCGATCTACGGAGCGAATTTGTTCGAAGAGACTCCTACGACCTTTGCGCCGGTCGACCATGTTCCGGTTACGGCGGATTACGTTATCGGCCCAGGTGATGAGATCCTTGTTCGCGCCTGGGGGCAGATTGATCTGGACGTCCATGCTCGGGTCGATCGCAATGGAGCGATTTACATACCGAGAGTAGGCAGTTTGAATGTCGCCGGGCTCCGCTACGATCAGCTCCAGAGCTTCCTGAAGTCGCATGTAGGGCGGATCTACCAGAACTTCGACCTGAATGCGGGAATGGGCGAGCTGCGTTCCATCGATGTTTTCGTGGTTGGTCAAGCGGGTCATCCCGGGCGTTACACCATCAGTTCATTAAGCACCCTGGCGAATGCAATCTTCGCGTCTGGCGGGCCCTCGTCCAACGGATCGATGCGCAACATTCAATTGAAGCGCGGCACCACCGTCGTGACGAATTTCGATCTTTATGACTTGTTGCTCAAAGGCGATAAGAGCAAGGACGTGCAACTATTGCCGGGTGATGTGATCTACTTCGCTCCCGTCGGACCGCAGGTGGCGATGGGCGGGCAGGTCAATAATCCTGCAATTTACGAGCTTAAGAACGAAGCGACGCTGGGTGACGTCCTGCAACTGGCGGGAGGCTTATCCGTAACCGCATACGGCGGAAAAGTGTATGTGGAGCAGATAAAGAACAGGGAAGACCGCGGCATTGTTGAGATCAAACTCGATTCGGATGGGATGACGCGGCCCCTGAAAGACGGCGACGTACTCAACTTCACGCCGATCTCGCCACGCTTCGTGGATTCAGTGACGTTGCGAGGAAATGTGGCCCAACCCGGGCGTTACCCGTGGCACAACGGCATGCGAGTAACCGATTTGATTCCCAACCGCGAATTTCTCATCACTCGCGAGTACTGGAATCAACAGAACGCCCTCACTCTTCAACTGCAAACGAACGCAGCAAGAAACGGCAGTGAACTCGGCAAGCGCGACTTGGATAAACTTGATAATGGACCGTTGAACGATGTGAAGAAGAATGCTCCTGAAATCAATTGGGACTATGCCGTCGTTCAGCGAATGAATATTCAGGATCTGTCGACCGAGCTCATTCCCTTTAACTTGGGCAAAGCTGTTCTGGAGCATCAGGATTCCAGCAATCTGGTGCTGCAACCCGGCGACATCGTTACGATCTTCTCGCAGGCCGATCTTCGTGTCCCGCGCGACCAGCAAACGAAGCTGGTCAAACTGGAAGGCGAGTTCGCCTCGGCAGGTGTGTACCGCGCTCAGGCCGGACAAAAGCTGCGCGATCTAGTAGCCCAAGCCGGTGGTTTGGCTCCCTCAGCTTATCTCTATGCGGCAGTCTTTACGCGAGAGTCGACGCAGGGTTCAGCAGCAGGAGCGGCTGGACATGGTAATTGCCCAGATGGAGCGAGATTTGGCTCGTCAAGCCGCGCAAAGCTCGCAGAATGCCCGGACCGCTGACGAAGCCAATACCTCGCGTGCCACGATGGAGGCACAGCGAGCCAGCCTGGATAAGCTTCGCCAGCTGAAAGCCGATGGCAGGATCGTCCTGAATATCCATCCAGACGATACCGGGATGGATGCCGTCCCGGATCTTCCGCTGGAAGATGGTGATCAGTTCTATGTTCCCAGCCGTCCCATCATCGTCAGCGTTGTAGGTGACGTTTACAACCAGGGCTCATTCATCCAGAGACCAGGGAAAACGGTAGACCGCTACTTGCGTGACGCGGGGGGGCCGACCCGTGCTGCCGACAAGGGGAAGATTTTCGTCGTCCGTGCCAACGGCTCGGTGGTCAGCAAAGACGCTGCCAGCGGCTTCTGGTCGGGAGGCTTTAGCAGTATGGTGATGATGCCCGGCGACACGGTGGTCGTTCCGGAACAGCTGAACCCTGGAGCGGCGCTGCGAAACTTCAAAGACTGGTCGCAGATCCTGTTTAACTTTGGCCTGGCGGCGGCGGCTATCAAGGTCTTGTCGCCTTAAAACTTAGCGCGGCGGCTAGTAGATGAAGCAGCCGTCTCCGACGAGCACGACCCGGACGTGATCTATGCGTGAGATTTCGAACCCTTCTGACATAAGCGTCGGCGGTGCCCCTGCTGTGGACGACATAAAGGATTCGCGCCTGGAAGTTGAAAGCGCGAACCAGAATGGCATGGATGGGATGGAACTACTCCTCATCCTGTCCCGCAACAAGGGAACAATTCTGAAGGTGACTATTGCAGCAACCATACTGGTCGCGATCGTCATGTTCATTGTCCCTAACACCTACACCGCAACCTCGACGATTCTGCCGCCGGAGCAAAAGCAGTCAACGTTAGGCGCAATGCTAGGGCAGTTGGGATCGATTGCTGGCTTAACCGATGCCGACCTCGGGCTGAAGAATCCGGGAGATCTTTTTATCGGCATGCTGCACAGCCGCACGATTCAAGACAGGCTGATCGACAAGTTCGATCTGCGCCAGGTGTATCAGGTCAAGAGGTATCAGGACGCTCGCAAGAAATTGGACAGCCGTAGCTACATTGTTGCGGAAAAAGAGGGGATGATCTCGATCGGTGTCGAGGATCGTGATCCGGCAAGGGCTGCCGCGCTGGCGAATGGTTACGTCGATGAGCTGCACAATATGAATTCGGAACTGGCAATCTCCGAAGCTGCGCAGCGCCGGGTCTTTTATGAGGACAAGGTGCGTGCCGAGCGCGATGCCTTGAGCCTGGCAGAAGTGCAGTTGAAGCAGGCGGAAGAGAAGACTGGCCTCTTGCAGCCCGATGCCCAGGCCCGCGTCATCATTCAAAGTGTCGCTGATATGCGAGCGCAAGTCGCTATCCGCGAGGTGCAGATTGAGGCGATGCGCACCTACGCGACGAAAGACAATCCCGAGCTGCATCGTGCCGAGCAGGAATTGGCGGGCCTAAGGGCGCAATTAGCAAAGATGGAGCGCAACAGTGGTGGCACCGATAGCGACAATCTTGATGTGCCCACGCGTCAGTTGCCGCAAGCTCAGCTCGAATACCTGCGCAGCGCCCGAGACCTTAAATATCATGAGGCACTTTACGAGTTTCTGAGCAAGCAATTGGAAGCCGCTCGTATCGATGAGGCGAAGGACGCCGTCGTCGTGCAGGTGGTCGACAAGGCGGTTGTGCCGGAGCGCAAATCCGGGCCACATCGGGCCACGATTATCCTGCTCGCCGCGCTGGCAGCCTTTCTTCTTTCCAGTGCGGGAGTTCTCGTATCAGAGTCGCTGAAGCGCCGGCGCGAGCAGGATTCGCAGCTTCGGGCAAGGCTGGCTCTATTACGTCATTACTTGCGGTTTTCGTGAACTGTCAATAAACGAATCTCCCTTTCGAACCTGAAATCCAGGTCCGCACACCTTGTCGATCGACGGCGGGACTCTCTGTGAATGCTTCGGTGCGCCGCTTCGCGCGTAAGATCATTGATTTCGGCTCGGGCGAAGTTGTAGGGCGCCTCGCCAGCGTTGCGACTCTGCTGTTTCTGGCGCACAAGTTTGGCGTAATCTTCGTTGGAGTGTATGCGCTCGCCCAGGGGTTGGTGCAGTACTCTTACCCCTTCATCGACTTCGGCTTAAGGCACGTCGGCGCCCGGATGATGGCGAAGTATCCGGAGGCTGGCGAGGAGATAGCACACGAAGTGCAGCGCCGGAGGCTCAGGATGGCTGCCCTGCTGCTTCCTGTGCTGCTGGTTTACGCGGCGTCGGTAAAGTTGCCGCTGTCGTCGAAGCTCTTCTTGTTCGTTTTCTCCGCGGTGGGATCGTTGTATGCGCTGTCTCTGGACTGGGCCGCGTGGGGCAGGGAGCACCTTCGTCTCTCAAGCTTCGGCCGGGCGGTAGTTCCGATCAGTGTGTTATTGGCCGTGCTTCTGGGACGTAACTCGGATTACGTTCTGTGGTGGCTGGTTGGCGGAAATCTTGTTGGCAGCCTCATCCAGGCAGCGATATTTCGATTCTGGTGGGCCCGGCACAAGCCGGAACAGACTTGCCAAATTTCGCTTGATGTAATCCGTGATGCCCTGGCGTGGCGACGCACCAGCGTCATGGGCGTGGCTTGGTTTTGCAACATGGCGTTTAACAGCATCGACATGCTCATGTTGGGGATCCTAGCCAATCCTCGAGAGGTAGGTCTTTACAGTGCTGCCTACAGAGTGCTGAACCAGGTTCTGTATACGTACTACTTTATGACGGCGGTCTTGTATCCTCAGCTGGCGCGGCAAAATCAGAACCAACGCCTTCGCATGCTGCGACCCCGGATTTTGATTACGCTGGTGGGATTGGGAGTCGTCATCGCATCTGTAGTGACGACTGTGCGGCGTCCCGTAATGTCCGTTCTATTCGGACACGATTTCCTCCCGGCGACGCTGCTGCTGATGCTGTTGGCCTGGGCAATACCTCTCGACTTTCTGACGTCGTATTTGACGACCGCCTACATCGCGTGGGGTATGGAGAAGAAGATTCTGATGTGCACCGCCATCGCGGCTGGCAGCAACGTTATGCTGAATCTCATCTGGATTCCGACTTACGGAGCGAGGGCCGCCGCGGTCAACACGCTAATCTCCTACCTCATTCTGCTGGTGACTTTGGCAGTGGCGGGACGCTCGGCAAAGGAGCTTTCAGTCGAGCCTGAACCGATCCCGGAACTGATTGCATAGGCCCGCGTGAGAGTCCTCTACGATCATCAGGTTTTCTCGTTGCAGAACGCAGGTGGGGCCTCCCGGTATTTTTACGAACTGGCCAATTACCTGACCACTGTGCCGGACGTCGAGACGGACTTGCTGCTGGGAATCAATGCCACGGTTTATCCGTTTCACGAGTTGGCTTCCTCGAAGACACGCGTTACAGGGTTGCCGGATTGGGTACCCCCAGGGTCCTTCCGTTATGCCGCTAACGAGGCTTGGAGCAATCTGAAGGCTCCCACCCTCGGCAGATTCGATATCTACCACCCCACGACGTACCTGCGCATGCCAATGGTGAGAGCGCGTCGCGTGATCGCGACCCATCACGATTGCACCCATGAGCGGTTTCCCGAGCTGTTCCCCGATGTCAAGAAGGTCTTGTGGGCGCGTAAATGGCTTTTTCCGCGCGTTGATGCCATCATCTGCGTTTCCGAGTCCTGCCGGCAGGACCTGTTGCACTTCTACAACGTGGACGCGTCCAAAACGCGAGTCATTCACCACGGACTCAGCTCTCTTCCACGCAGTCAGCAAGCGGCAGCCGCCATCCGGAAGCTCGTTCCGCGCGACTATCTCTTATACGTCGGCATGAGAGCCGCCTTCAAAAACTTTCACGGACTACTGCACGCCATCGAGGGTGCGGGCCTTCAGGATTCCTTCGATTTGCTTGTGCTCGGAGGCGGTGAGCTGACCAGCGATGAGAGGGGCTTGATCGCGAGGTTAGGTCTGACGCGAGGTGTGATAGCTCTGCCAAGGGTGTCCGATGAACTGTTGGCCGAAGCCTACGCTGGAGCAAAGCTGTTCGTCTATCCATCACTGAACGAAGGCTTCGGTTTCCCGCCATTGGAAGCCATGTCAGTTGGATGTCCTGTGCTGGCTAGCCGCAACTCGTCTATTCCGGAAGTCTGCGGGGACGCACCGTTCTACTTCGATCCGGCCGATCAGAATTCATTCGTACGTGAACTCCAGCGAGCCTTGGCCGACGAGCCGGCTCGCCAGCAAGCCATCAGCGACGGCAAAGCTGTCGCGGCACGATATAACTGGAACGAGTGTGGTGAGCAGACCTTGGCCCTTTACCGCGAATGCCAATAAGTGATACGACAGACTGGGCGATAGAACTGCAGAGTAGGCACTTTCGCGGCGGTAACACGGTTCCTAAAGCATGTCGCAACTGAAGCAGTTGCTCTACAGTGATCTGGCGCGGCAGTACGAGCTGGAAGGCCGAACGGACATTAGTCCCAATGTCCTAAGGTTTCTCCTACGCCTGCTCCATTTTCGCTACCTTCCCAACGTAATTTGCCGAACCAGCCGCGCCGCCATGCTGGCGGGTGTACCAGTTTTGCCAAAGCTGTTAACCTACTTGAACGTTGTCCTCTTTGGGCTGGAAGTCACTCCCAAGTGCGAGATTGGGCCGGGTGTCTTCTTCGCTCATCCGGTCGGCTGCGTGATTGGCGCATGGCGGATTGGAAGCAATGTAATGATTTTTCAAGGCGTGGGACTGGGGGCTCTTCACCCGGATATGGGTTTCAGCCGTGAAACCCGATGTGAAATTGGAGACGACGTTGTGCTGTATGCCGGGTGTAAAGTACAGGGGCCATATCGTATTGGGAATGGGGCTGTGATTGGTGCCAATTCGGTGGTGGTGAGTTCGGTAGAACCACGGCGTACAGTTTTCGGCGTTCCGGCAAGGGTAGTACCATCATCGGTAAGGAATTAGGAATGGCGAAGCCTATTCTCGATCTGACGGTCATCATCCCGAACTACAACACGCGCGGCCTGTTGCGCAATTGTATTGACTCCATTTACAGCCACACCGAAGGGGTCGCGTTCGAAATCATCTGCGTGGATGGGAACTCTCCTGATGGGAGCGCTGCGATGGTGGCCAAGGAGTTTCCAAATGTAATTCTGGTCCGCAACCAGTGCAATGAATCCTATGGCCGCAGCGTCAACCAGGGTTTGCGCATGGCGCGCGGACGTTATGCCTGTCTCCTGGATAGCGATACCATGCTGATCGGCAATGCCTTTCAGTCTCTCGTCCGGTTTATGGACCACACTCCCGAGGCTGCCGCCTGCGGACCAAAGCTCCTGAACGCCGACGGAACCTTACAGCACGACATTCGCCGCTTCGCGAGCCTGGGCGTTTTCTTCCTCCAGACGCTCAATTGGCACAAAATTTTCCCGAATAGCCGCATTATGGCTCGGTACTATGCCAGCGATTTTGACTTCTCGCGGCCGCAGCAGGTTGAAGCGATCGGCACTACCGCTTTCGTCGTGCGGCGGTCGACCTGGGAAGGCGCCGGCATGCTGGATGAGCGTTTTCGCTGGGCGATGGTGGATCTTGCCTACGAATATATGCTTGGAAAGAAGGGGTACAAGCTCTTTTACACACCCTGCGCCGAAGTCATCCACTTCGGAAGCCAGACGGTCAATCAGGACGTGCTGAGAACGTTGCGTGAGCAATGTCAGGGATTTATCGACTTCAGCGATGCTTACGACTACTTCGGCAAGGGCCGGTTCATCAAGTTCATTGTGCGCCTTGGTATCCGGGCGCGATATTACTTGAAAGTGCTTGGGTATTACGTAAGCTCCGACAAGCGGGTAATCAAAGGCCCTGGACGTCCCAGCAAGGAGCAAGCCGAGCACATTGCTCTGCTGGTGGAGAGTAGCAGTCCGGTGATTCAGCAACATCGACGCGAGAAGGCCCCGGTCGCTTCGTTCTCTCAGTCAGGGTCTGACGCGAATTCCGTTGCCAGCCAATAGGGCCGCCGTATCTTACGTCGCACCGTTCTCCATAGCAGCGCGAACGGCCGCGAGAACAACCACATTACAGAGCCGTCCCGGAAAAGCCGGCGGATGCCAAGGGCAGCCGTAGTTGGGTTCCTCATCTCTTCCAAAGCCAGAACCGTCGAATACGTCTGGGTACGATAGCGCACGGTATGCGGGTCCAGGGACGAGGCCCACTGTCGAATGATCGATAGTGGCTCCTGATGCAGCCTCAGGCGGTGTTCGTGAGACGCTGTCATGCTGCCGGTGTGGACGCGATAGCGGCAGACCACATCCTGTACGGCGCGAGCCTTGTAGCGGTGGGCCAGGGCGACATAGAGGTAGTAATCCGGTACAACTTGGATATATTTTGGGATTTCGCCAACTTCCACTACAGCAGAGCGGCGGAGAACCGCTGAACTCATTGCGATGAAGCAGGCGTTCCGGAACAACAGGGAGAAGATGTCGCCCTCCGGCAAGGCCGCGAATTCATGGCGATAATCCATATCGCGTAGATTGCCATGGCGGGAGTCGAATAAGACCGTCCGTCCGTAGATGATTCCCACATCATCGCTGACAAGCGCCAGCTGCTTTTCCAGTTTGTACGGAAGCCAGATGTCGTCTTGGTCCAGAAAAGCGAGCCACTCGCCTGTAGCGTTGCTAATAGCCCGGTTTCGCGCTTCGCCTAGCGGCGTATCCTCCGGCGAGAGGTAGTAGTGCACCCTGGGATCCCGGTACTCAGCAATGATCTTGGCGCTGTCATCGGTCGAACAATCATCCCAGACAATCAGTTCCCAATCAGCGAAGCTCTGCGCCATAACGCTGTCGAGTGCCTCGCGCAGGAACGCGGCGCCATTGCGAACATTGATGATGATGCTGACCAGGGGCATGAGGGGTTTGCGGTTGCTACCTTGATCCTACACGTGCGTCTGGCTGCCGAACCTTTGCCAATAGGGACGTCGCATCTTTCGGCGAACGACATGGAACACGAAGGCGAACGGCCGTCGAATCTGCGATCCTACGGATCCCTGCGAGAATAGTCGCTTCAACCCTGGCAGAAACGTCTGCTTTCTACCCATTTCTTCCAACGCAATCGCTGTGAAATGCCTTTGGCGCGATCGGTCGGCTGTCTGTGGAGGAATCTCGGGCGCCCAGTGATCGATAAGCCATAGCACTTCCCAGTTCATCTCCAAGGCCACTGTGTGGGACATGCTGTCCTGATGCATCCGATATCGGCAGACCACTTCCTGGACGGCCCGCACCTGATACCTTCGGGCGACAGCGACGTAAAGGTAATAGTCCGGGATGATTCTCACGCTGTCCGGAATACCTCCGATCGCTTTGATTGCGGAGCTGCGGAACATGGCCGAGCTCATCGCGATGAAGCATGATCGGGTGAACAGCAGAGTGAAGAGATCCCCTTCCGGGAGAAGCTGATATTCGTGAGCGTGGTCGTAGTCGCGCTCCCACCCACTGGGATAAAACCGGACGGTACGCCCGTAAATCAGGCCGACAATATCGCTGGCTAGCGCGATTTGTTTTTCGAGTTTGTGAGCGAGCCACACGTCATCCTGGTCGAGAAACGCGATCCACTCTCCAGATGCGCGTTGAATAGCGTCATTGCGGGCCTTGCCGAGCGGCACGTCATTGGGCGAGAGGAAATATCGAACCCGCGGATCACCATACGTTGCAACGATCGACGCACTGGCATCGGTTGAGCAATCGTCCCAAACGATGAGCTCCCAATCGCCAAACGACTGCGACAAGACGCTGTCAATGGCCTCGCGCAGCGTAGCCGCACCATTGCGAACATTGATAATGACGCTGATCAGAGGCATAGGTCGAAGAGCTTCAGGTCAGGTGATAATCCACATCTGATGCGAAGAAACCAGCACACAGTAAAGCAGGAGCTGCCAGAAAGCCAGAGCCAGAGCTGTGACGCCAAAAACGAAAACGAACAGGTCGGCATTCGATCTGGTCGCCGGCATACCCACAACCAGCAGAGCGCGGACCAGGCCGGCCAGCCCAGCGACGCCAAACATGACCAGGCCCAGTGCAAAGCGGGATCGGGGGGACTGACGCGTTGCGCCCTCGCTAACCGGCGTCCTGCGGTACCACAACCATACCCAGATCGCGAGGGCGACCAGCCCGAGGATCGAGCTGGTGTACTGAGATACGGAATGGATTGGCATTATGCCAATGAACGGCACATGCACGAATCCGCGTAACCATCGGATGTGGAAGTAAGCCCAAGTGTAGCTGTGAGTCAACGAATCCCAAACCACATGAGTCGCGACACCCAGCAGTACGGAGCCAAGGATGGCGAGGAAACGCCTCGGGCCTGCAAATGGAAATGGCGCCATCTGGTCTCGCAGTCGTAACTGTATTCCCGCTGGCATCAGCCCAATCACAGGGCGTTTGAGGACGTTGTGAAACATCCAGAGAGCGACCAGGGATGCCGGAACTGTGAACAGCAGCAGGCCTGGCATGACGTGTCCGAAATCCCGGTATTCGGTGGTGCCGACCACGTAAGGGAAATCGGGCGCCATGGTACCGATAACAAAAGCTGACCAGGTCAGGTTTAGCTTGCGAAAGGGCAAGACCGCAGCGACATGAGAAACCGTGAAGGGCATCCGAAAACTGGTCGATCGTAGTGGCTAACATCATCGCCCGGGACATTCGCCGCGGGCTCAAAACGGTTCGGATAGAGAAGTCGTTCCTCCTTCGCAGTATAGCTGAGTGGGGCATGCCGGCGGCGGACACGGCCCGCATCCAAATCAATTACAATCAGCACGCACAATAACTCCCAAGCGATTCACAGACCTCGATGAGAAACGCTCTGCTCGCTGGTGAATATCCGACCGGATCGCGAGGCGGCCCGTGCTGCAGATTCATTTCCGTGAGCGGGCACAAACATCGACACTCTTCTTGGCGGAGGAGTTCTCCGATTCCGCTGCCGAATCCGCCCTTTTTCTTTGGCTGCTACAAAACTGAGGCATGAGTCGATCTTGAGATTTACCTCGCGATGAAGGCCCTCTCGAAGACAAATTGGCCGAGTATCTTCCGGATTCTCGCAGTACTCGGCGTTTGCGCTTCCGCCTCGCTTTCAGCACAGCAGGGCACTGCTCCAGCCCCTGCTCAGCAGCCGGCGCAATCTCAGCCCTCCGACGCGCCCCCGTTTAACGCGATTTCCCATTCGAACGAGAGCAAGTTCCTGATCCATCTCGCCGAAGATCAGAAGAACATCTGGACAAGTCCCTTCCACCTCAACGCCGCAGATGCAAAATGGCTTGTTCCCATGGGCGGGATCGCAACCGGGCTTTTCATAACCGATCCGACAAGCTCTTACGCCATGCGGCTGGATAATCAGCACCCGTTGAACCTAGCAGCAAATGCAGGCGTGGCTGCGGCCGCCGGGCTAACCGGCGTTGCCTACGTTTGGGGCCGCATGACGCACAACGAGCGCGCTAGAGAAACCGGCGTACTGGCGACTGAAGCGATGATCAACGCTATCGGGGTCGACTACGCATTGAAGGGCATCTCAGGGCGCGAGCGGCCCTTTCCATCGAATTTCCAGAACATCTTTTTTCACGGCGGGACGTCCTTTCCGTCCGACCATGCCGCCCTCACATGGGCTTTTGCTTCGGTCGTTGCCCAGGAGTATCCCCATCCTGTGGAGGAAATCGGCGCTTATGGTCTGGCTCTCGGCGTTAGCCTGGCGCGGGCTGCGGCGGACCAGCATTTTCTCTCCGATGTATTTATCGGGGGGCTGATGGGCTACCAAGTTGGGCGTCAGATTTACAAGAATCGCCACAATCCGCAGATCGACGACGATTTGAAGATTGTCGCTGAACAGACCTCCGCGCCCCGGCCCACGAATTATGCCAGCGTCAATGTGCCGCTGGACAGTTGGATTTATCCGGCAATGGAGCGCCTGATCGGCGGCGGATACATCGATACCGCCTTCCTCGGTCTGCGGCCCTGGCCACGAATGTCCTGCGCCAAGATGCTCATTGAGATGGATGCGAAAGTGGAGTACCACACGGATGTGCCTTCGGAGATCTGGAAACTCAAGAAGGCCCTCGATGCAGAATTCGCACCTGAGATCGCAACCTGGGAAGGTCATCCTACTGAGTCGATCGCATTAGATTCGTTGTACACGCGCATAACGGACATTGCTGGTACGCCGGTGAATGACAGCTATCATTTTGGCCAAACCCTGATCAACGACTACGGCCGTCCCTATTGGCAAGGGGTCAATAACATTTCTGGCTTCAGCGCCAGTGCGAATGATGGACGCTTCGCCTTCTACATCGATGGCGAGTATCAATATGCCCCAACCATTCCGGGCTATCCTCTCTCCGTGCGCCAGGTCATCGCCGTCGCCGATCTGAATCCTTTGCTGCCGCCAACGCCGGTGCCGGCAAACAAGTTCAGCCTGCTGGATACTTACGCGACCATGAGGTACGGCGGACTGGATTTTTCGGTCGGCAAACAGAGCATGTGGTGGGGGCCGACCGAGAGCGGTCCGTTGCTGATGAGCGACAACGCTGCTCCCTTCTGGATGCTCCAAATCAACCGCATGGAGCCAACTTACATACCTCTGCTTTCAAAACTCTTGGGGCCATTCGAGACGTCCAACTTTTTCGGAGCTTTAGCGGGACATCAATATCCGGTAGGGCCTTACATTTTTGGGCAGAAGGTGAGCTTTAAACCCACAGAGAATGTGGAATTCGGCTTTACTCGCGACGATGTTTTTGGCGGCGAGGGCCATGTTCCTCTTGACGTTTGGAACATTCTGGAATTCCTTCACCAGCTTCAATGACGTTACGCCGGCGATCAAATTTTCCCGGCAGGATCCGGGCGCCCGCCATGCGAGCTTCGACTTCTCCTGGCGGTTGCCATACCTGCGGCGCTGGCTGACGCTCTACAGCGACTCGCTGGTGCATGATGACGTCTCGCCCGTCAGCGCCCCGCGGCGTTCTGCGGTGAACCCTGGAATTTATCTCACTCATTTCCCCGGCCTGCCGAAGTTGGATTTCCGCGCCGAGGCGGTTGATACCAATCCGCCTATCTCGCCTGTCCGCGGAGGGTTGTTTCTCTATTGGGAAGTGGTGTACCACGATCTCTATCTGAACGATCGCTACCTGATGGGCAATTGGGTCGGTCGAGACGGGATGGGATATCAGGCCTGGAGCACGTATCACCTGAGTCCCAAGAGCAGCATTCAGGTCGCAGTGCGCAATTCAAAGATTGCTAGTGACTTCATCCCCGGCGGCAGCACCCAATGGGACTGGAATGTCTCGGCGGATCTGTGGGTACACAAAACCTTGGAAATCAAGCCCTTCCTGCAATACGAAACCTGGTGGGTCCCGGTGCTGGCCCCCACCCGGCAAAGCGACTTCACCAGTTCAGTACAACTGACCTGGTGGCCCACCACGACAGGCATCCGCAGAGCGTCACACTAGCCCGCCGCTTTGCGGATCTCCAGGTCCTCACCCCTCGTCGCCCCACCCGAATCCGGGTGTGCTATAAGCGTAAGAGGGCCCCTTAGCTCAGCGGTTAGAGCAGTCGACTCATAATCGATTGGTCGCAGGTTCAAATCCGGCAGGGGCCACCACTCCGTTGTCCTTCAGCCAATAATCCACTGTCACCACAAATCTCCCTTCGAGACTGGCGGAGCCCTGTTCCGTTGCTGCCTTCGATGACCGTTACATATCGCTCGGCGTGCACGTCGACGGATCCGGGGCTATGGGCGCCGGCGGACTGGGCGGTGTTGACCATGGCGCACCTGTGAAATCGAAGAAGTCCAGCAGGTCGGGCTCGGCTGCGTCGCGTTGCGTAAGATGAGCGCCGCTGCCGATGAAACGATTCTCCACAAACCGAATGATCGCCGCGTGGTCCATGGGCACGTGAGAAACGTAGTGCTTCCGGGCGAACGGTGAGATCACCAGATTCGGAACGCGAAATCCAAGTTGTGCGGCAAATCCTTTTTGAGCAGGAGCGTCATTCGGACTCGCGCCCGGGTCGGTGGGTTGCAGATCGCAGTGCAGAGTGGGAACTCCACCGGGTGGCAGACATGGATTGTAGCTGTCGGCATTCACCGCGATGGAACTGATGTCAGGGAAGGTTCCGGTTCCGCTATCCGTGTTGTCGTTAGAGTGGTTCGGCACGGGAGGCACGTGGTCGAAAGGACCGCCGGGCTCGTCGTAGCTCAGAAAGAACACCGAGCTGCCCCACGATGAGCTCTGCATCAGAGCATTGATGATCGTGGAGACTTGTTGCTGTCCCTTGAGTATCGATTGCCCTGAACCCGGATGCTCGTCGCTGCTCCCATACGCCGCCTCGATGAAGGCATAGCTGGGAAGCGCGTTGTTCGCTACATCGGCGTTGTAGTGGTCCAGCGGAGCGATGTGATTGATGTCGATACAAAACGCGTCGCTGGAATCCCCAACCGCTTGTTGCGAACCGATAGTGGGGGCGACACACGCCGAGTGTTGCGGGTTTTCGTAAAGATACTTGGTCGAGTATGCAAAGTCGGAGAACGTCGTGACAGGGTAGTCGCTGGAGTGTCCGCTCTGCCCGCAATCCCCGTCTTCGTCCGTGCAGCCCCCTGCGGTGATGGAGTAATAGATCTTCCATGACACTCCGGCCTGGTCTAGTTCCTGAAAGATGGTCTCGATGCTCAGCTGGTTGGTGAATCCGTCATCCACGAACGGATCGCGTACCAGCCCTTGGGTCGTCCCACCCGTCATGGTGGCGATACGATTCGGGGTGCTCTTACTGGAGACCGGGGAAAACCATCGATCGGAAATCGCGAACTGCGATGCCATGTAGTAGTAGTAGTTGAGAAAGCCCTGATCGTAATAACCCATGGCCCGCTTTCCGACCAAGTCCGTGAATTGCCCATCTCCTGATCCGGACTTTGCGAAACCTTCCGCCGTATGGACAAATCCATCCATCAAAATCGGGCGGGTCAGGCTGAAGTCGTACCGGTTCACATCGCCATAGCTCTCCAGCCACGCAGAAGTCATGTCATCGATGCAGGTACTCTTGAACTTAAACAGGCTGAAAGGCTGGCCTTCGTCGTCATCATTGGTGAAGCGCGACAGTTTGTCATCGATTCCATCGACCGTGTAAGTGTTCCCGTCATCGCCCACACTGTAACCATTAGCAATGCGATAAGGGTTCAACATTCCGAAGTATGTATCGAAGCTCCGGTTCTCCTGCAGCATGAAGACGACGTGATTGACGCTGTCGAGAGAACCGGATTGGCCGCCACCGGAGCCACCCGACCCTCCAGATCCGCCGCTGGATGAGCTGCTTCCTCCGCCGCACCCGGCGAATGTACCAATCAGGATGAGGGAACAAAAGGGAAGTACAAAAAGCCGCGCCAGACTTCGCAGGGAGTTCGTCATGTAGAGTACCTGCTCAGATTGACGCGAGTTTGGAAGTCGGTGTTGTTTCGATTAGGACGCTTTTTTGGAACTCGAACTGCATATCCAGAGTCGCGGGCTTTCTTAACTCCAGAATTGGGAGACTTCTAAGCCGTGATGAGCTGCTTCAACGGGCTCTTTTTCTCTTGGCGATAGGCTGCGAAGGCAAAGTCAGCTGAGTTACGTTGGATCGCTTCGGATTGCCCTGCTTGCTCGGGTGCTTGGGGAGATACCATTTCCAATACAGCAATCCCGCAATTCCTCCGGTGACCGCCAGGCTAATCAGGGTGTAGAGCAGCGGCCGGTAATAACGTGATACCCACCCAATAATTCCCGATCCGTAGCGATGAGCCAGGTAGGCTAACGTGACAAATCGAGTCGCCCTCCCCAAGGCGAGTGCGGCAAGGAAGTTTCTACGTGGGTATTTGAGGGCGCCGGCAGCTAGCAGGAAAGGGACGATGGGAAAAGGCGGTGGGAGGATTGCGCCCACTGCAACGGTGGAGAAGCCGTGCGCCTTGAATCGGCGATATACCTTATCGGCTCTTCGCTTGCCGATTCTCTTTTCCAGAACGTCCTCGCCGCCCTTCTCAGCCAGTCGATAAGTGAGATAGCCGCCGATAAGCGCACCGACTGTCGCCATGAACGCGTAATAGGGCCACCACAGAGGTTGTTGTGCCGAGAGCAGGATAACGAGCAAGTCCATGCTGCCGGGCAGCGGAATCGCTGAATTATCCGCCAGCCCTAACGCGATGAGACCAGGGCCGCCCAGTCGCTGCAGCCACGTCCAGACCGGATTGACGAGCACGAACGATAGCAGGAGGCGCATTTTCGCAACAGGATGACTTGTAAGGCAGGACGGTCAGTTAGAAGCGGTTTTTGTGCGGAGAGATGCTGATGGGTCCCATGTTTGCGCGACGAGAAGCCAAAGGAACAATGGGGAGAAGCTGAATCCGAGAAAGTGCCAAGAATGAAGCTTACATCCCCGGCATCTTCATGCCCGCCAGCCTCTTGGCAAAACTTGGCTTGCTCATGCTCTTGAACATTTTGCGCATCTGGGCGTACTGCTTGAGAAGCTGATTCACTTCCTGCACTGAAGTCCCGGATCCCCGCGCAATGCGTTTGCGCCGGCTGCCATTGATGACCTCGTGGTGCTCGCGCTCGTACGGTGTCATCGAGTTGATGATCGCTTCGACGCGATTGATCTGCTTGTCATCTACCTTGTCGGCAGCCTGCTGCATGTTCGCGAACGGGCCAATCTTCGGCATCATGCCCATGATGCTTTGCAACGATCCCAGCTTCTTGACCTGCCGCAGCTGACCGCGGAAATCTTCCAGCGAGAAACCATCGCTGCTGAGCGCCTTCCGGGCAAACTCTTCGGATTTGCCTTTGTCCAGCTTGGCCTCGGCTTTTTCGATCAGCGACAGGATGTCGCCCATGCCCAGAATGCGTCCCACGATGCGATCGGGATGGAAGGGCTCGAGGGCGTCGTACTTCTCACCTACGCCAATAAACTTGATTGGCTGGCCGGTAACGTTGCGGATGGACAGTGCCGCACCGCCGCGGGCGTCGCCGTCCATCTTGGTCAAGACCACGCCGGTGATTGACAGCTTCTTGTGGAATTCATCCGCTGAGCGCACAGCGTCCTGGCCGGTCATGGAGTCGGCGACGAACAGAATTTCCTGGGGGTTCAGGATCTTCTTCAGGGACTGCATTTCGTCCATCAGTTGCTCGTCAATGTGCAGACGGCCGGCCGTATCAACAATTAGAACGTCGCACGCGTTGTTGATCGCCTCGCGACGGGCTTCCTTGACCAACCGCTCGACGGTCGCGGTGTTGGCTTCCTCGACTTTTCCTTCGTAAAGGTTGGCTTTGATCGCGCCTGCGACCACCTTCAACTGCTCGCGGGCGGCGGGGCGATAAACGTCAACTGAGACCAGCATGGGGCGATGACCGCCCTGCTTCAGCCAGTTTGCCAGCTTGCCCGAGGTGGTGGTCTTGCCGGAGCCCTGAAGGCCGGCCATGAGCACGACCGTCGGCGGCTGGGAAGCGAACTTCAGCTTTGCCGTGTCTTTACCGAGAATGTTGACCAGTTCGTCGCGAACGATCTTGACGACCTGTTCGGCTGGAGAAAGGGAGGTTAAAACCTCCTGACCGACGGCCTTGTCATGAATGTGGTCGATCAACTCCTTGACGACCTTGAAGTTGACGTCGGCCTCGAGGAGCGCCATACGGATTTCTTTCAGCGCTTCGCCGATATTTTCGTCGGTCAGCGTGCCCTGCCCGCGCAAATTCTTAAAGGCACGCTGAAGTTTTTCTGTAAGGTTCTCAAACATTATCAGGAGTCCAAAACCGGCTGGTGGGCAAGAAAGTCAACTCGAGCCCTCAGGTTCAGAATACCACGCGAGCCTGCGAAGATAGCCGATAACGGGCGAGGCAGAACTACGTTGAAAGACGGCTTTCCGCCGCCCGGTAGACTTCCGCCGCCGCAATCACCGTATTGCAATGGATCGTAACCGTATCCTCAACGTGATGAGCATACCCGCCGGCGTATGTGGTCATAATCGGGATGTCGCGCGCGCGCGCAGCCCGAAAGACGAGTTCATCCCGCTGCTTCAAGCCGTCAATCGTCAGGCTCAATCCGCCGAGTTGGTCCTCGCCGAACGGGTCAGCCCCCGCGACGTAGGAAATTAACTCCGGTTCGAACTGTCGTAGCGCCGAACTGAGAGCATTGTCGAGCCATCCCAGATACTCGCTGTCGCCGCATCCGTCGGGCAGATTCACGTCGATCGAAGATGCCGGTTTTACGTATGGATAGTTGTGTTCCTGATGCAACGAGATGGTGAAAACGTCTTTGCCCTTAACCGCCTCTTCAGCGGGGATGCGACCCAGGACGGGAGCGGACGTCGATGGCAGGATGTCAGGTCTCGGTATGGAATTGCCGAAGATAAAGGCGGTGCCATTTCCCTGATGAACGTCGCAATCGATGGTCATGGCCCGGCGGATTCGACCGCGCTTTTGCATGGTCCGTATGGCAACGGCGATGTCGTTGATCATGCAGAAGCCCTCGCCGTGGTCGGGAAAAGCATGGTGGAAGCCACCTCCGACGTTGACGCAGATACCGTCCTTCAGCGCCCGCTCCGCAGCCAGAATGGACCCTCCCGTGTGCAGCATGAAGGCGTCAACAACCTGGGGCGAGTAGGGAATCTCCATTTGCAACTCTTCTCGCGCGCTCAGGCCGCCTTCCATCAGTTTGTTGATGTAATGAGGGGAATGGACCAGGATAACGTCGGATTCGCTCGCTGGTTGAGGGACGATGAAATCGCCGGAGTCAGCGACGTGCTGCTGAAGCAGACGCTCTTGGATGAGGCGGTACTTGTCCGCGCGAAAGACATGCTCACCGATCGGAAGGAAATACTTGTCGCTGTATACCAGCTTAAAAGGCAGCATGGGCCATTCTGTCAGGCAGAAGATAACCAAAACGTCATTCTAACTCTAGACCTCGCGGCGTTCTAAACCACTTCTGGACGTACCACTTAACGCGACTTTGCCCGGTTTGTGGCGGGCCGCCCTCGATTAAAGTTCTGTTGCATCTGCCCACTTGTGGTGAAATGCAGTTTCTCCTTTACGATATGAGGAGGATGGAGCAGACTCAAACGGCACAACACAACAACGAGGAGGCTGTACGAATGAAGAAAGCTATTCAGCTTACTGTGGGAGCGGTGTGCCTCTGTCTGCTGTTCGTGGGCATATCCGTGGCCCAGGATCAGTACAACGAAGGTACGGTGGAGCGCGTTAATTTGATACGCATTCTTCCCGGACACTTCAACGGGTTCATGGAAGACATCAAAACGAACCTTCAGCCGATTTGGGAAGCAGAAAAAGCCAACGGTGTGATTATGAGCTATCACATATTTTTCAACCAGACCAAGTCCAACCCGGAGGACTGGGACATTGGCGTCACGCTTGAATACAAGAACATGGCGGCGCTCGATGGACTGGCGCAGAAGGTTCTGGATTTGCGCATGAAGCAATACGGAGACAAGGGTAAAGAGCAGAAAGTGATCGATAAGCGCGTGGAAAGCGCACAAACGGTCGCCAGTTACTTGATACGTAACGTCACCATGAAATAGTCCGATGCTTTCTGCCCCTGTGCGGCGACGTTGCCCGATGGCAGCGTCGCTTTGTCATTTAAGATGTCAGCCATGGCAACGGCTCCCCAAGTCGCAACCTTCCGTCGAGCAGCCGGCTACAACCTGCTGGCGACGTCGGGGGTTGTACTGGTCGGGGTCTTCGTAATGTGCGCGCTCTTCGCGCCATGGATTGCTCCCCAGGATCCTGCTCACATCGACCTTCCGGGACGGCTGATGGGGCCCTCAACGTCGCACTGGTTCGGCACGGACGAATTAGGTCGCGACGTCCTCTCCCGCATCATCTATGGCGCCAGGATTTCCATGTTGGTCGGCAGCTGTGTAGTCGCTGCTTCCCTGACACTTGGGCTCATCTTCGGATCGATCGCCGGCTATTACGGTGGAGTGACGGATCGTCTGCTGAACGTGGTCGTGATGAACGCATTTATGTCGTTCCCCGGAATTTTGCTGGCGATTGCATTCGTTGCCTTTTTGGGACCAGGCATTTTCAATCTGATCTTCGCGCTGTCGCTCGGAGGCTGGGTGGGCTATGCGCGCTTGGTCAGGGCACAGGTTCTGGCTGTGCGCGAGCGTGAGTTCGTAGAGGCCGCTCGCGCCCTGGGTGCCAGCGATACCCGCATTATTGTCCATCACATACTGCCGAACATCATTCAACCTGTGATTGTGCAGGCAGCAATTGGAATGGCAGGCGCAATTCTTGCCGAGGCTACGATGAGTTTCCTGGGGCTCGGCGTGCCCCCTCCGGCCGCAAGCTGGGGCTCGATGTTGAACGACGCCCGGTCGCATCTGTTCGACTCGCCGCATCTCGTCTTGTTCCCGGCTGCCGCGGTTATGCTGGCGGTGCTGTCGTTCAATTTTATTGGCGACGGCTTACGCGACTATCTGGATCCACGGTCTAGAATCGAAGTGGGGTTGTAGCAGGCGGCAAGCATTCCGCGTTGACGGACTACCCCTTGATGAAACCCGGTGCCTGTCGACAGATGGTGCCGAATCGCTTGTCCAAGCATCTAAAGACGTATGCCAACAACTGAGACTGCAATTCTAGGCGGCGGATGTTTCTGGTGTGTCGAAGCCGCCATCAAACAACTTCAGGGCGTGGAGTCGATCCGCTCCGGCTACATGGGTGGCGCAGCGCCTAATCCGACGTATCAACAGGTCTGCTCGGGAAAAACCGGCCATGTAGAAGTTGCGGAGATCACGTTCGATCCCGCTGTTATCAGCTACAGCGACCTCCTGCATGTCTTTTTTACTTTGCACGATCCCACGACGCTGAACCGTCAGGGAAATGACGTCGGCGAACAGTATCGTTCGGTGATTTTCTACCTCAATGATGCTCAGAAGAAGACCGCGGAACAGGTCATCGTTGAACTGACCGCGAACGGAACCTTCACTGATCCCATTGTGACCGCAATTGAGCCTGCCTCCACCTTCTATGTGGCTGAGGACTATCACCAGGATTACTTTGCCAACAACTCCATGCAGCCTTACTGCATGTTTGTGGTTGCGCCCAAGGTGCTGAAGATCCGCGAGAAATATGCAAAGAGGCTGAAATCCTAGGCTGGTAGTCCGTTCCATCCACACCTAAGAACCCGTTATAATAAGAAGTTTCGGCGGCGCGTTCTGAAGAAATCTGTAGGCTAGCAATGTTTTGCCGCCGCCGAACGTTGGGGCCATGTCGAACGACAGCATCATCGTACGCGGAGCTCGCGTACACAATCTAAAGAACATCGACTTCGAGATTCCGCACAACCAACTCACGGTGGTGACCGGAGTGTCGGGGTCGGGCAAGTCTTCGCTTGCGTTCGACACGGTGTATGCGGAAGGACAGAGACGCTACGTCGAGTCGCTGTCCGCTTATGCGCGGCAATTCCTGGAACGCATTGAGAAGCCGGATGTGGATGTCATCGACGGCATCGCTCCAGCTGTGGCGATCCGGCAGAAGAATACCACCCGCAATCCGCGGTCGACGGTCGCGACGGCTACCGAGATATACGATTACCTTCGCCTGATGTATGCGCGCGTGGGCCGCACCTACTGCCTGAATTGTGGGCGAGAGGTCAAGAAGGACACGGTCGATGAAGTGGCAGATCGTATTCTCGAATTAGGCGAGGGTGAACGCGTCCAGGTGTTCTTTCCCGTGCAGCCGCCAAAGTCCCCGGAGCAGGAGAAGTCAAAAAGCCGGCGACCAGCAAAAAAGAAAAAGTCGAAGTCCCCGGTCGAGGACCCTCAATTGAGGGAGCGGCTGTTCGAGCTACGCAAGCGTGGCTATAACCGCCTGTACCAGAGCGGCCAGATATTCGAGTTCTCAACACCGGAATCACTCTTAGACCTAAACTTTGCGGAACCGGTGCTGGTTCTGATCGATCGTATCTCTGTGTCTCCGGACGCGCGTCTGCGAATTGTTGATGCGGTGGAGCAGGGATATCGGGAGGCCGGCGAGGTGTTGTTTGAGACGGCGCCGCGGGAAGAGGAAGACCGGCAGCAACTGCGCTTCTCACAACGCTTCGAATGCAAACAATGCAACATCCGTTATGAAGAGCCCGAACCGCGGCTCTTCTCGTTCAACAATCCGTTCGGCGCCTGTCCACGCTGCCAGGGTTTTGGCAACACTATAGACTTCGATCTGAATCTGGTGATTCCTAACAAGACGCTGTCGCTCTCGGATGGTGCCATTGAACCTTGGACGAAACCCAAGTACAAACCGCTGGCGACCGAAATGCGCCGATACGCCCGCGCAGCTGGTGTTCCACTGGATGTCCCGTGGCAAGACCTGACGGCCGACCAGCAAAGTTACATCATTAACGGCGATGACGGTAAATTCGGGGGCGTTCGGGGATTCTTCGAGCACCTGGAACGCAAGAAATACAAGCTGCATGTCCGCGTGTTTCTAAGCCGATACCGTGGTTATTCCACGTGTTCTGATTGTGGCGGCCTGCGTCTGCGTCGCGAAGCCCGACAGGTTAAGGTCGGTGGCAAGGATATCTGTCAGGTTTCGGCGATGACGGTGGAAGGAGCGACTCGGTTCTTCTCGCAGTTGGAGTTGTCTCGCCTGGAGGCGGACATCGCCGGTAAATTGCTGGAGGAGATCAGCGATCGGTTGCGCTACTTGAATGATGTTGGTCTTGAATATCTAACGCTGGATCGATTGGCTTCCACGCTGTCGGGTGGAGAGGCCCAACGCATTCAGCTGGCCACCTCTCTCGGATCGCGGCTGGTGGGGACACTCTATGTGCTCGACGAGCCATCCATCGGTCTGCACAGTCGAGATACAGAGCGGCTAATCAAGATCCTGCAGGACCTTCGCAACTTGGGGAACACGATACTGGTTGTCGAGCATGACGCCGAGATCATGCGCTCGGCCGACCGCATCATCGACCTCGGGCCGGGCGCCGGAGAGAACGGCGGTCGTCTGATCGCTGCCGGTAACTACGACGAGATCCTGCACAACCCAAATTCGCTCACTGGACGCTATCTGAGCGGCGAGTTACGTATTCAGTTTCCCGCAGCAAGGCGCACCGGTACAGGCCGGAAGATCAAGCTGATCGGGGCCCGAGCTCACAATTTGAAGAAGGTGAACGTCGCGATTCCCCTGGGCATGCTGGTCTGCATCACCGGAGTATCAGGGTCCGGCAAGTCGACGCTCGTCCACGATGTGCTGTACAACGCGTTAGCCGCGGAGAAACAGCAGGTGACAGGCGGGCCGACTGCAGAGGTTGAGGAGGTCGAGGGCGCGGAATGGATTGACGAAGTTGTGCTGGTCGATCAATCGCCAATCGGCAGGACGCCGCGGTCGAATCCAGTGACCTACATCAAGGCATTCGACGCCATTCGCGAGTTGTTTGCGGCCCTGCCTGAAAGTGAGAAGCGCGGATACGCAGCCGGCCATTTTTCCTTCAACATCCCGGGAGGAAGGTGCGACGTTTGCCAGGGCGATGGAACAGTGACGGTCGAAATGCAGTTCCTGGCTGACGTGGAACTAGTCTGCGAGGAGTGCAAAGGAACCCGCTATAAGCCGGAGATTCTTGAGATCCGCTACCACGGTAAGAATATTCACGACGTGCTCGACTTGACAGTGAAAGAAGCATTGCACTTCTTTTCCGGGATACCGAAGATCGTGGATAAGTTGCGGGTGCTGGAGGAGGTCGGCTTAGGCTACTTGAGGCTCGGTCAGTCTGCCACTACGCTTTCGGGCGGCGAAGCCCAACGCATGAAGCTGGCTGCGCACTTGCAGCCCCGGTTGCGAGACATCGGTAAGCCGCGTAGCGAACAGGACAAACGCCAACGGCGGATGCTCTATATCTTTGACGAGCCGACCACTGGTTTGCATTTTGACGATGTGAGTAAGCTGTTGGCGGCCTTTCGCCGTCTAATCGAAGCGGGTGGCTCGATCGTCGTGATTGAGCATAATCTTGATGTAATTAAGACGGCTGACTGGGTCATCGACCTGGGTCCGGAAGGTGGGTCGCGCGGCGGCGAGGTTGTGGCGGAGGGTCCTCCTGAAGCAATCGTTAGCGCGCCGAACTCCTATACGGGTCAGTGGCTGGGTCGTGTGATGCCGGCCGTCGCACACACTGATGGCACGTAAGACAAATCCGCTTGTGCTCGTTGCGATCCTTACGTTCGCGCAAATAACCCTTTTCGCCCAATCGCAGGAAAGTAAACCGACGATTCGCCATCACCGGGTGGAAGAGACGGCTCCTGAAGACCCGAACGCGGTTCTTGTGGATCAGGCTGAGACCGCCATGCAGCATAACGACTTCCCGGCGGCGGAAACGGCATTGCAAAAGGTTGTTGCAGCCAAGCCCGACGACTACCGTGCCTGGTTTGACTTGGGGTATGTCTACAACGCGACCCAGCGAACTTCTGAAGCGATTGACGCATACCGCAAAGCCGTAACCGCCAAACCTGATGTTTTCGAGTCGAACCTGAACCTAGGCCTGATACTGGCCAAACAAGGGCAGAATGACCGAGGCGGCGAAGTACCTGAAGGCTGCCACGCAGCTGAAGCCCACCACTGCCCCCGAAGAAGGCTTATCGCGTGCCTGGCAAGCACTGGGCCGTGTCGAAGGGGCGTCCGATCCACAATTGGCGCTGGTTGCCTACGGCGAGGCTGCGAAGCTTACCCCCAAGGATCCGGAGCCGCATCTGGCTGCTGGGGCACTCCTGGCACGTCAGAACAATTTGCCGGCCGCCGCGAACGAATACCGAACCGCTATTGAGCTTGATCCTGCTTCGGACGAAGCGCTGACCGGCCTGGTCAATGTGTCGATTGGTCAGAAAAAGTACTCCGATGCGGAAACTGCACTTCGCAAAAAGCTGGCAGCCAGCCCGCAAGACACTGCGGCCCATACCCAATTGGCTCGCGTGTTGGAAGCTGAAGGTAAAAGCGATGAGGCCGCCCAGGAGCTGCAGTCTGTCTCGCACGCCAATTCGGACGACCCTCAGGCGGCGCTCCAGTTGGGAAGCATCTACCTGAAAGCTGGAAAGAACGCCGAGGCGGAGCAGCAATTCCGTATTGCGGTTCAGAAATCGCCAAAGGACGCGAACGCTCACTACGCCCTGGGCGCTCTGCTGATGCATGAGAAGAAATTTGAGGAATCGCAAAGGGAACTGCTGGTAGCCGTCAATCTGAAGCCCGACCTAGGCGAGGCATACGGCAATCTGGCCATCGTTGCGGCGGCCAACAAAAACTATGAGCTGGCGCTGCGGGCTCTCGATGCTCGCGCCAAATACTTGCCGGAAATCCCGGGGACCTATTTCTTGCGGGCCACGACCTTCGACAACTTGAAAGACATACCCCACGCGGTGCAATATTATCAGCGTTTCCTGGCGGTGGATGACGGCAAATTTCCGGATCAGGAATGGCAGGCGCGTCACCGACTCATCGCGATTGATCCGCAACACGCGGACAAGTATAGGATCAAGGTGAAGCAGTAACATGCATCCCTATGCCCGATACGCGGCCTTGCTGGTGGTGTTAACGGCGATTCTTGCCAGTGCCGCAGAGACCACCTCTGAGCTGAAAGCCAAGGCCGATGCGGCCCACGGCGGTGAGCGCGCCAAGCTCTGCCTGGAATATGCACATCTGCAGCTGGAAGCTTCTGACAAGCTGTTCACGGACGGTGATGCTGACCGGGGACAGGCGAATATTCGCGAAGTCGTGGAATATTCCCGGAAGGCGGCCGACGCGGCGTCCTCGTCCGGCAAACACTTGAAGGAGACTGAGATCAAGCTGCGAAAGTTGGCTGATCGGATGCACGATATCGGTGAAACCCTGGCGTTTGAAGACCGACAACCGGTACGCGAGGCAGTGGAGCAACTGCAGCAGATCCGCTCCGATCTGATGGTGAAGATGTGGGGGCCGGACGCGCAGCCGAAGGGATCCTCATGACGCATCATCGGAATTCAGTCGCGATGCTTCTGCTCTCGCTGCTATTCATCTGGCTCGGGAATCTCACGGCCCAGAAGCGCGATCCGTTGAACGAGAAGGAAGTCGACGAGATGCGCGAATCGGCAGATTGGCCTGACAAACGCCTTGAGCTGCTAGTCAAGTTCGCGCGCGCCCGCATGACGGCGATTGACGAGTTAAAAGCGAACGGTAAAACGGCTAAGGACCGGCCCATGCAGATCCACGATCTGCTGGAGGACTTCACTTCGTTAATGGATGAAATTGAGGACAACGTTGAGATGTACGGCTCTCACAATGCCGACATGCGGAAGGGTCTGAGCCTGCTAATTGAGGCCAACAGTGAGTGGCAACTTCAATTGCGCCGGTTGAAGCAGCAGTCGCCGCCGGAAGAACTGGATCAATTTTCTTTTGTGCTGACCAACGCCACGGATGCGGTCGGCGACATCGGAGACGATGCCCGGCAGGAGATGCAGAAACAAAATGAATTGGCCAAACAAAAGAAGCTGACGAAAATTTATTCCGAGCGGGCAAACTGAAACTAAAAAAGGCCGCCATTTTCCCCCTGTGGCGACCTCTCTCAGTTATCTGACTGCAAAACAACCTCTGAAAAGTATCAGAATGAAGCCACCGAATTCAATAGCACCGAAACCTTAGTACCTGCTTCGGCAAGGGGCACAATCGGTCACCGCAAGGTGCCAGCGGCATCACATGGTAGCTTAGTAGCATCTTGCGGGAAAATCTCCAGAGCTTGTTTCAGCAGACGTATCGCGAGCTTCGTCCGCGAGCTCCGATCCCCGAATTTCGGGTGGAGTTTTATGCCTTCGCGAACGTGAACAGCACGATTCGCCTGCGCGACGGCGTGGTACACGTCCGCATCTCCGATCTGCTGGAAGGCGCGCCGGAGAGCGTCATAGAGGCGATCGCACATATCCTTCTGGCCAAGATGTACCGCAAGCCAATCGAGTCGCTGCATGCAGTCCGGTATCGTCGGTATGTTTCCAGTCACGATATTACGGCTAAAGCGCATCTGGTTCGGCAGGTCCGAGGCCGGAAACGAATTGATTCGGCGCAAGGGCAGGCTTATAACCTCGACGAGGTTTTCGAAGCACTCAATCGTCAATTCTTTTACGGATTGCTGGCCCGGCCTCAAATGACCTGGAGTCGCTCGCATGCGCGCCAAAGTCTCGCGCATTACGATCCTGCGCACAATGCAATTGTTGTCAGCCGTGTCTTCGATCATGTTCGCGTGCCGCGCTGTGCCGTGGAATATATCGTGTATCACGAGATGCTCCACTTAAAGCATCCAGTCAAGCTGCGTGGCAGTCGACGCTGCGTTCACGGACCTGAATTTCAGGCGGAAGAAAAACTCTTTCCCGAACTCGATAAAGCCAAACTCTTTCTGAAAACGTTGTGAGGTCACTGGCGTTAAGGGTGTGCGTGGGACCGAGCAGCAGCCTTCGCTAACCGTTCGGCGCTGAGGTCGACGCGGAACAATTGTCGCGAGGTGTTCGCCAGTCGAAGCTTGTAAGGATATTCCCCGGTCATGTAGTCGCAACTGAACCCCTCAGTCAGCGACCGGGCGGTCGCTTCGTAGAGCAGGACCTGTCCTGGCGAGTAATGGGCCCATGCAGGATTGAAGTAAGTCGTATAAAACCTGCGGGTGTCGCCGTCATCAAAGGCCACGAGCCCGGCCACCAACTCTCCGTGTCGTTCCAGAGCGAAAACCTGGCAGCCACCTGCTTCCATGGCTGCGGCGTCAACCATGAATTCGCAGCGAAGCGGGTCGAGAAAAAGATTGACGTGCCCGCCTGCCGCAACCTGCATGCGCTTGGAATCATAAATACGGCGGACGAGTTCGGAGTCGCCTCCGCTGGAGATACGAAATTCCACCCCATGCTTTTGCAATCGCCTCAGCTGACGTCCCAGACGTGAATGCGCCAGGCGAAACGCGTTATCATCGGTTGCCCTCTGAGCTACCAGCGGCGCCAAAGCGAACGGCGTAACGGGGAAGTCGGCCCAACGTTTGTCCTCTGCTGTATCCTCAATCGCGACGACATGCAAAGCTTTCCGAAGCGACGTCAGCTCCCGCCACGCTTGCTGCAGAACGTTTTTGTCGCCCCAGTGCAGCACATCACGGTAGTCGAAGAGCGTCTCTCCCAGTAGTTCGATTTGGTTCGAAGACTTGTTGATTGCAGCCGGAATAATCGCTGCCCCGGCATCGTTCTCGATACACACCACTCGAGGTGTGAGCCGATCAGAGAAAACCTCGGCTGCGAGCCGATTCCACGAGAAGCGCTGAAAGAGGGTGTGCCGCTGGCGGCCCAGCAGTTGGTTCCATAGCGGTGCGAGATCATCCATCGCAGCCGCGGACTCGGCAATGGTTGTTCGTAAAGAAGAAATCAAAACTGCACCGTAAACAACTTAGACGCGGCAAGGTGCGAGTCGCGTTGTGAGATGCTCAATTTCAAGCGTGGTTTGATGGCGAGAGAAGCGTAAAAACGTCGACCGCTCACGGAACGATCGCGGCCGGCTCTGCGTGCGATTCGCCCACTCCCGCGCCGCGATAGGCTCGCATCACATCGTCCAGAGAAATCACGCCCAACAGTTGCTGCAGGTTCGCCCGATGAAGCACCGGCAGGACTGGCCACTCGCCAATCAAACGGAGAGCCGTATCCAGTGGGTGGTCTGGATGAAGGAAGGGTAGCCGTGTACTCAAGAGTTGCGACAACCGCTGGTCGGGGTGTTCCGCCATCTCCGCCAGCCGCGGGCGGAGAACGCCAGACCAGGTATCATTCCCCATCGCCACCAGGAAGAACTCCTGCGCAGAGCCCTGCACGTGTTGCTGTGCCTCGGCCACTGTCATATTGCCGGTGAGGACCTGTCCGACCGCGGGACGCATGGCGTCCTCCACGCGCAACAACGGCAGTTCGCGCTCCTCTTCCAGCGAAGGCAGGTCGAGTCCATCCTGGCGAGACAACAGATCGAAAATCGGCGTTGGTTGAAAAGTCCGCGAGATGAAGTAGGCGATAGCGTTGGACAGGATAACGGGAACGATGATGCTGTAGTTGCCGCTTACTTCGAGAATCATGAACACTGACGTCATCGGAGCGCGCAGGATTCCCGCGAAAAGCGTACCCATGCCGACCAGAGCGTAGGAGCCAACGGGAATGGCGAGGTGAGGCACGATCTGATGTTCGGCCATGCCGACGGCACCGCCGATCATCGCGCCCATGAACAAGGTAGGCGCAAACAGTCCACCGGGAGTGCCGCTGGTAAAGGACAAACCTGTGCTCACGATCTTCAGTCCGCCGAGCAGTGCCAGAATCTGCCAGGTGTACTGTTCGTGCATCGCCTGGTCCATGTAGCTGTAGCCGGCGCCCATCACTTGCGGGAATTTGATGCCGATCAGGCCGATTAGCAACCCTGCAGCCGCGGGCTGGAAGTACTGTGTCCATGGCGGCAACTCCCGCAATCTCGGACGCAAATAGCTGATGCCCTTTACGAAAATCAACGAGGCAAACCCGCCGATGACGCCAAGGCTGGCATAGGCGCCCAGTTCTCCGAAGTGTTCCAGGTGATAGGCGGGGACGCGGAAGAGCGGTTCATCGCCGAGGAACCATCGCTCGACGACCGCGCTGGAAATAGCGGACAACACCACCGCGCCAAGTATCCCGGCGGTCCAGCGCCCGATTACTTCTTCAATGACGAAGAGTACGGCCGTAATGGGCGCGTTAAAGGCTGCAGCTAATCCCGCAGCCGCACCTACGGGCGCAATGAGTCGCAGCTTCTCGCGGGATAGCCGCAAACGGCGCCCAAGCGCAGATGCAATCCCGGCGCCGATTTGCAGTGAGGGGTCCTCAGGACCGAGCGACTGGCCGCTTCCAATCGCCAGTGCGCTGGTGATGAACTTGCCGATGACGGTGGGCATCGGTATATACCCGTCGTAGATATATAAGGCCGCTTTGGTCTGGTTGACGCCACTGCCACGCGCACGTGGAAAGAATTTAATAACCAGAAACGCAATCACCAGTCCGGTCAGCATCGGAGCCAGGAAAACGCGCGGGACGGAAGGCTGCAATCCGCTTCCCAGTAATTTCAAATGCAGGAAGTCGATGCAGATGCGAAAACAAACAACAGACAATCCCGAGGCAATGCCAATCAGAACCGCCAGCAACAGGAAGAATTGCTCTTCACGCAGGCTGAAGCGTTGTGGAGAAAGGATGGTACGCAGGGTGTTCCAGTATTGCCGCCGTGTCGGCGTGGACACTGCCGGCTTCAAGGCAGTGCCATCCTTAGATTTGGCAATCGTTTCCTGTGGACTCACTTTTGAGCCTCGGTCTCGCGCTGCGCCAGCATCAGCAGGGCTTGATCCGTTAAGTTCATTTGGGAACACACCGGGGCGGTTGTGCGCTCAACCTCAAACACATATTGCATAGTCGATTCGAGCGCGTCCGAATCCTCTCGCAAATTCTTATCGGTGGCGCCTGCTTGTATTGGTACGCCGCTCTCGTAGAGCCGTTGCAGGACGCCGGGAGGCACCGCTGCAGTTGTTTGGGGGGCGCCAGATTGGGCGGCTGCCGTCGAGCTTCCAGGCGGTGCGGTGCCGTCTGATTTGGCGAAGGCCATTCCTAGATGAGATGCGCAATTGTTAAGCCGTTGCCATGCACTCTGGAAAGCCGATATTGCTCTGTCCGCACGTCCGGTTCGAGAAAGTCCAGGGAGGGACGGGTCGAGGCGTAGCACCTCGCGTATCAACTCGAGCTGTTGGCGGGCAGCGGCTGAGTTGGGATTGTATTCGACGGCATCGGCCAAGGCGCGTTCTGCCTCGACGAACTTGTCCTGAGCCAGCAACGCTTGCGCCTTCTGAAAATAGGCGTCAGCGTTGCCAGGATCCTTCGCCAGCACGGCGTTATCGATCTCAAGGGTGTGTTCTGGTTCGTTGACTTGTAATAACAATTGCCCCAGTCGCAGCTGACCCGCTGGATCCGGAGGTGGATCCGCCAAGAGCGCCATCAACTCCGATTGTGCTTGCGTCAGTCTATGTTGCTGCATCAGGTAGTTCGAGAGCTCGAAACGGACCGTCACACGTTGCTGGCGGGTATCGTCTCCCCAAATACCATTAATCGCGTTGCTGTAGTAGCGGGTAGCGTTCGCCAAGTCGCCGCGCTTCGCGTACAAGCGAGCAAGCGTCAGGTTCACATCGCCGTTGGCAGGCTCCTGCTCCCAAAGGCTGATCAGGTGCGCGCGAGCCTCGTTCAAACGATTTGCCGCCAGTAGCGCTTGCGCCAGATGTAGCCGATATCCTCGATTCTCGGGATCATAACTGAGCGCTGTACGGTAATCGTCGGCGGCAACTGCCGGCAGACCAGCTTGCATAGCTTGCTGGCCGCGGGTTGACCATCGGTTGGCCAGTGAAAACTCAGTAGCGCGATGCAAGTTGACGAAATATTGGGTAAACCCGAATCCTGCGAAAACGAGCAATACCGTGACGGTCAACGTAACCCGGCTGGACTGCCATCCTGCTGCGCGACCGCATTTGGGGCAGGTATCTGCTTTGGGAGGGAATTCTGCTCCACAACGTGTACAGCGAACCGTAACGGGCGCAGGCTTGGTCAACGAAGGCATGCAGTGTCTGACAACTAATGTATCAAGATGCGGAAAAAGGCAGGCGCGGCTCTTCTGCAGGCGCGGCAAACGATGCGGTACAAAAGCTGAACGGCTTAGATGCTGGATTGTGGGTCTGCATTGTCTGACGCCGTTGCGGCTTCCGGCTCTTCCAGCATGAACTCCAGCACTTCCTGCGGTGCGGAGGATGTCCAGACGGGAGCGAACGACAATCGGTGAAGCGGTGTCGGCCCTTTCTCGCGCAGGACCTTCAAATGTTTCGGCGTGCTGTAGCCCTTGTTCGACGCCAACCCGTAGTCGGGAAACACCGGATCCCACGCGCTGATCATCGCGTCACGTTCGACTTTCGCGATGATGGAGGCCGCAGCGATGGAAGCCGAGAGCGCATCGCCGTGGATGATCGGGGTTTGCGGGCATTCGCAATTTACCCGGAGAGCATCGATCAGCAAGTGATCCGGTCGCAACGTAAGCATCGCGACCGCTTCTTCCATTGCTCGTTTGGACGCCCAGTAGATGTTGATCTGGTCGATCGTGGCGACATCAACCGCCGCGATTGCCCAGGCGAGCGCATGCTCGCGGATGCGAGGTGCCAATTTTTCGCGCATCTCGCGATCCAGCAACTTGGAATCTCTCAAGCCACGGATGCGGTAACCAGGATCGAGTATGACGGCAGCGGCAACCACGGGTCCGAATAGGGATCCGCGGCCAACCTCATCGACGCCGGCGACCAACCGGGCTCCTGAGGCCCAGGCAAGCTTCTCGTACCTCAGGGTGCACTTCAACCTCTTCAGCAGGCGTAGCTTGAGCGTCGCTTTGGAGACAGCCTTTGTCTCGGCCTTCTTCTTTGGCGATTTCTTGCGCTGGGACTTCACTGGGTGTAAGCCGATTCTAGAGCAGATTCAGACGCGACGCTGTCTATGGAATTTCTTCGTGGCTGGACGCGACTATGCCACTAGATTACAGTCCTGTCACGTCTGATCTGTGCGACACCCTTTTGAAAAGTCTGTTGCATCTCAGTTGTCGAGGTGCAAGATGGCAACTCCCGCGTGCCGACGTGCCATCCCGCTAGTCCTGCTAGTCGCTTTCAGTGTCGCGGTGTTGTTGACGGAGGCTGCTTGCGGTGGTGGAACTTCGACGAGCAGCTCCTTGGGAGCAAGCGGGTCGAGCGGCAGCGGCGGGTCAAGTGGAAGCGGAGGCCCGGGAGGCGGTTCAGGGGGGACCGGCGGATCAGGCGGAAGCGGTGGCTCGGGCGGATCCGGAGGGTCTGGAGGTGGCGGCACAGGTGGCGGAATCGCCCAGGTTCAACATGTCGTCATCATTGTGCTGGAAAATCTCGATTATTCGGACTTGGTTGGGAGCTCGAATGCGCCTTACATCAATAGCTTGATTCCTCTGGGAGGCCTTGCCACCAACTACTACGCGGATGTGCATCCATCGATTGGCAATTACTTCATCATGACCACGGGGTTGGCCTACAGCATAGACGACAACTTCGATGGTGTCGTTCCCATCGACAATGTCGTGCGTGAGCTGCAGTTGGTATCGAAGTCGTGGAGGGTGTACGCGCAGAGTCTCCCGCAACAGGGCTACCTGGGTGGAGATGTGTATCCGTATTTGCGCCGGCACAATCCAATTAGCTACTTTTCAGATGTGCAGCCGCCCTCCCAACTGAACATGAACATCTATGATTTCTCGCAATTGCAGACGGATCTTTCGTCAGGCCAGCTTCCGGCGTACTCGTTCATCGTTCCGGACGCCGAGCACGATGCGCATGACTGTCCGGGCGGTGGTTCCGATTGCGACGTCGGAACAAGGGTAGCCGCTGCTGATGCTTGGCTGTCCACAAACATCGCTCCTTTACTGGAGAATCCTCAATTCCAGCAGAGCGGCATACTGGTACTTACGGTCGACGAGTCCCGGACCGACTACACGCACGGCGGCGGACATGTTGCCACGATTCTTCTGGGAACGGGAGTGAAAGCCGGCTATCAAGGCACAGTCCTGTACGATCATCGCAGCTTGCTCGGGCTCAGCATGACGGCGCTTGGCGTAAGCACAATCCCCAATGGCGCGGGATCGGCTCCCCAGATGACAGAGTTCTTCTAATGATGTGCGCATAGAAACTTGGTCGTAGTTTCGGCGCGAATCCCTTCCACCTGCCGCAGAATCCAATCGAGCAGCTAGAATAGGTGTATATGCGACGGGTGTATCTCGACAATAACGCTACCACCCCGCTTCTGCCCGAAGTGTTCGACGCTATGCGGCCGCACTTCCTGGAGAAGTTCGGGAATGCCTCGTCCATTCATCAGCAGGGTCAGCAGGCGCGCGCTGCAGTCGAGCAGGCACGCGAACAAGTTGCAGACTTGCTGAACTGTCGGCCTGCAGAAATCGTCTTCACCAGCGGTGGTACTGAGGGCGACAATCTGGCTTTGTTCGGCCTTGTGCAGCCGGGCGATCACATCATTACATCATCCATCGAGCACCATGCCGTGTTGAATTCGTGTAATCGGCTGGAACAATTGGGATGCTCGGTAACTTACTTGCCGGTCGACGGCCGTTCGCTGGTCGATCCTGACGATGTCCGCCGGGCACTGCGCCCCGAGACCAAGCTGATCAGCATCATGATGGCGAATAATGAGACCGGTGTGCTCCAGCCGGTGACTGAGATCGGCAAGATTGCAGCAGAAGGTGACGTTTACTTCCACACCGACGCTGTTCAGGCCGCCGGCAAGGTTCCGGTCGACGTCAAAGAAATTGGCTGCGATTTGCTGACCATCTCTGCTCATAAGATTCATGGGCCACAGGGAACGGGCGCATTATTCGTGCGCAAAGGCACGCTGCTGCAACCGCTCTTCTATGGCGGCCGTCACGAGCGTTCTCGCCGTGCCGGGACAGAGAATTTGGCGGGCATCGCGGGACTGGGAAAAGCTGCCGAGATTGCTAAGCAGGGCTTTGCAGACGGTAGTGTGAGCAGGATGGCGGCAGAGCGTGATCGCCTGGAAGCGGCAATCCTGAAAGGAATCGAGCAGGTCGCTGTGAATGGCGCCGGTGCGCAGCGCGTACCGAATACCACGAACATTTCCTTCGACTGTATTGAAGGTGAGGCGATGGTGATTGCGCTCGATCTGAAAGGCCTGTCGGTCTCAACCGGGGCGGCGTGTTCGTCGGGAGCGATCGAGCCTTCGCATGTTCTAATGGCGATGGGACTCTCGCCGGAACGCGCTCGGGGCAGCATACGTTTTAGCCTTGGCAAGCAAAACACATCTGAGGATGTGGATTTCGCGCTGGCGCTGGTACCTGAAGTCGCTGCCCGCTTGCGAGAGATCAGCCCGATGTACAAGAGATCGGCTCTAGGCGCCCAGCCATCGGCCCGATAGTCATCAATTTCGAAATTGAGTATTGAACGTTGACAACGCAAAACCAAACCGTGGCCGTAGCTATGTCGGGTGGCGTGGATTCGTCCGCCGTCGCGGCCATACTGTGCCAGAAGGGCTACGAAGTTGTTGGGCTGACGCTCCAGCTCTGGAATCAGCGGCGCTTGGCGGGACATCAGGGCATGCCTGAATCGGTACAGGGGCGTTGTTGTTCTATCGACGACGTATACGATGCGCGTCGAGTTGCCGAGACGCTGGGCATTCCGTATTACGTCGTGAACCAGGAGCAGCGATTCGAGGAAGACGTGGTGCGGCCTTTCGTTGCCGAGTATCTATCGGGACGCACGCCAATCCCTTGCAGCTTGTGCAACAACCACCTGAAGTTCGATCAGTTGCTGATTACGGCGCGCCAGATCGGAGCAGAATTGCTCGCCACTGGGCATTATGCCCGCAACGGGTATGACGAGGCTAGTGGCCGGTGGCTGCTGAGGCGACCGGCGGATCATACTAAGGACCAGACGTATTTTCTCTTCGGCCTTAAGCAGGACCAGCTGAGCCGCACGCTCTTTCCGTTAGGCGAGATGTGCAAGCCCGACGTTCGTGAGGAAGCTAAGCGCGCGGGGCTGCGTTTGTTTCAGAAGCCCGATTCCCAGGAAATCTGCTTTGTTCCGGGCGGGGACTACAAGCAGTTCCTCGATGCGTATCTCGAGGAGCAGGGCGAGTCACTGCCGGATACAGCAGGGGAACTGGTCACGACCACAGGAGAAGTGGTCGGCAGCCACAACGGCATTCATAACTTCACCGTCGGACAGCGCAAGGGCCTCGGAGTTGCTACCGGGTCGCCGCTGTACGTCCTGGAGATCCGGGGTGAGCAGCGACAGGTGGTGGTCGGGACCGGGGACGATTTGTTCTCGAATACGCTGCATGCACGGCGGCTGAATTGGATTGCCTTCGATAATCTGCGTTCTCCCATCCGGGTGCAGGCGAAGATCCGTCATCGTCATGAGCCAGCTCCGGCTACCGTTGCAAGGAGCGCGGACGATGAGGTCTTGGTAACCTTCGATGCTCCTCAACGGGCAATCACGCCCGGCCAGGCGGTGGTTTTCTACGAGGATGATCTTGTCGTAGGCGGCGGCTGGATCGCCTGAGGTTTGGTGTGCTGGCGGCAAGAGAAAGAGCAGCGCTTGCGCGCTGCTCCGAGGGTTCGCCCCAAACCTGTCAAATAAACATCTCGTCCGACGGCCCACCGTTGCGGCGGCGTCTCTGAGTGTTGAAGTACGCCCCAACCCCAGTGCTGATGGCCTGAGCGATTCCTGAGACCTGCCGCACGGGCGACATTACCGTGTGCTGAACTTTCTCGGTTGTCTCTTCCACGCGGTCCATTGTCCGGGTCAACATTTCATCGCCGCGAATGACCTGAAGACGGATGCGGTCGATGGCGTCGTTGGCCGTGGCATCAAAACGATCGACCGTGCCGCGCGCCTTAGAGCTCACGTGGTTCACGTTTTCGATGATGGCCTCGACCTTGGGCCGGTTGGTCTGGAGGAAGCTCTTGATTTCCAGCTGCATGGCTTTCGCGTTATCGATGACCGGCAGCACCCGGGTCTGTATTACGGCAGCCGTGTCCTCTGCCTTGGCGGCAAGGCCTTCTATGCGTACGCTCAACTTGCGCATGGCCAGGAACATGCCGAGGAGAATCAGCATCTGCAACACAACTGCCGCTGAGGTTACACCGATAAAAATTGTCAGCTTATCCATAATGAAATCCACGAACCTGTAGATGCCATTTCACTGGTTCGAGAGTGTTCGGGCGCAAGTAGATTGACTCAGACTCAGGAACTCGCGCTGTGTCCGTCAATAGGATTTAGCCCGGGCCCATACCACTAGGGAACGTTGGGAGTCGTACCTTCCACCTGGTCGCCGGTAGCTTCGCGATAAGCCTGCCTGCCGGCTTCGTAAGCAGAACGGATTTGGTCCCGCTGCTGGTTCAGGTAGTCTCGTCCTTTGTCAGCCCAGGTGCCGGCTTGTTCACGCGCCTGGCGCGCCTTGTCGCGGACGTTGTTACGCTGATCTTCGGCTACTTCACGCAGTTGCTGGCGTAACTCATCGCCTGACTTCGGAGCGTACAAGACGCCCACCGCCGCGCCAATTCCCAGACCGGCAAGGAACCATAGAAAACCGCTGCCGTCACGATCCGACATAAGTGCCTCCTTGAAAAGCTTGCGAACCCGGATGTTAGCACCCGTTGTGTTGAATTACAAACCCGCAAGCGTGTCCAAGGTTGGATGCAAAAGGAGCGTTCATGACCGCTTTCGAAGGCCCTAATTCTGATGTTTCTTCAACAGCGCGATCTGCCCCAAGTGATACACGTGATGCTCAATGATGCCGTGCGCTTCATCATAGTAGGTGCGTTTTCCTGCGGCCGTCAGTTGTTCCAGTTTCGCGGGATCGAGTTTGGAGAGCGCTTCCCGAAATCTACGGTTCGAGCCGCGGAATTCATCGAGGGTCTTTCGCCAATTCTCCTCGTTGGGAGCTGGCGTCGCAGGGAAATTCAACTCTTCTACCAATCCAGCCCGCTGGCCGTGGAGTCTCTGGATGACCACCGCTTCCCAGAAGGTCATGTGAGCCACAATCTCCCAGATCGAGTGAGCCGTCGTGAGCGGCCGCGCGGCAGCAGTGGCTGCCGGGATATCTTCGAGAACTTTCCACACCGGGTCTCCATGCCACGCATCCCCGCTGAGGACGCCGTCATAGTGCTTCAGAATCCGATCAATTTCAGTCATGATCAATCTCTCCTAACCATCAAAAATGATAACACAGGTTATAAGTGAAAAAGGACAGGAACCTCCTCAAAATGGCCGTGGTTCGGCAGATGTTCTTTGCTTGTTTCGGCCCTTCGTATAACATTCCTGCCGCAGGTTCATTGCACGTCAGGAGGAGAAAAGCATGAGGATCATTTTCAGGGGAACGATCGTAATGGCGCTGACAGCCGTTAGCGCGGTGGCGTTGATAGCTCAGGACAAACCGATGTCTTCGAAAGCGAAGGCGTCCGCTCCCGGCAGCGCAGCAAGTATGCCCATGCCCAAGCCGGATCCGGAAATGACCAAACTGATCAAGATGATGGCCGGCACTTGGACGGTAGCGGAGAAAAGCGATCCGAATCCCATGATGCCCAAAGGCGGGACGGGCAAGGGAATGGCGACCATGACCGCCGGGCCGGGTGGACTGTCACTCATGGAGAAGTATCACTCATCAGGCTTGATGGGCAGCAACTTCACGGGATTCGGAACGTTTTGGTGGGATGCGAAGGCGCAGGTTTACAAAGGCCTTTGGTGCGACAGCATGACGCCTGGTGGTTGCGACGCCAGCGGCACGACCAAGTGGGACGGCGACAAACTGGTTGGAACCATGCAAGGCGACATGAACGGCCAGAAGATGGTGACGCGTTTCACCTATTCCGACTGGAAGCCGAACTCGTTTGTCATGACCATGGCGATGGGTCCCGATGCCAACTCATTGAAGGACGCAATGACCATCACCTACACGCGGGCAGGCGGTTCTTCGGCGGATTCGATGAAGCCGGCACGGTAAGGGGAATCTGGTCGGGAATTCAAAAACGCCGCACGGCAGGTAACGGCAGGGTGTCGTTCCTCTGATCGTCGCGGCGTTTCTTCCACTCGGCCGCTTGAGCGAAAAAAGCTGCGCTGCACCGGCAGCTCTGCTATGGTGTTGCTGTTTCAGGCGGCTCCGGATGAAGAATAGGCCACTTCATTCGGTGATCTGTATAGTCCAAGAACGCTCCCCGCAGGATCCCGTCCATGATTAGAGTCGCGCCGCTTCTGTTGTCTTTTCTGATTATCTGTTGCCCTTTTTACGGCGGAACGCAAGAGACGAAACCAGCCGCCGAAACACCGAAACTGGCTGCGGCCGATCAGCTCTACCGGTCGGGAAGTTTCCGCGAAGCGGCGGAGCAATATCAGGCAATTCTTAAGGATGACTCGAGTTCAGTCCCGGCGTTAAGCGGCCTGATCCGTTCGCTCCTGCGCGAAGAGAAAATCGATGATGCCCTGACGGTCGCCAACAATGCCATCACTGTGCACCCCGATTCGCCAGCGTTGTTGGCTGCGATGGGCGATGTTGAGTTCCGATTTGCCAGGATGTCGGAGGCAGAGACTTCCTATCAGAAGGCCCTTAAACTCGATTCCAGGCAGATACCCGCTTATCTCGGTCTGGTCCGCATCTATCGCGCATATTCGCTCTATGGCCACGCCTATCAGAATCTGGAACGCGCCCATCAGATTGCGCCAGACGATCCGGAAGTCCAACGCCTGTGGTTTAGGCAACTTTCCCGCAAGGAACGGATCGCGGCCATGGAGGCTTATCTCGCGGCTCCGCATCCGGACGATGCCGAAGACAGTGCAGCTCTGCAACGTTACCTTGCCTTCCTGAAAGCGACTGCCGGCCAGTCTCATGCCTGCAAGCTGGTGAGCAAAGTTGAAAAAACCGACACGAAGCTGGAATTGCTGAGACGAGATCCGCAACACATCTTTGGAGTCGGACTGGTGGTTAAGTTGAACGGCCACGATGCGCGGCTCCAATTGGACACCGGAGCGGGTGGAATAACGGTCGGTCGCAAGGTTGCCGAGAAAGCCGGGTTGAAAAGCATCGCGGAGGAAAGATACTACGGTATCGGCGACAAAGGAGCGCAGGCGGGATATACGGCCGTTGCCGATGATATTCGCGTCGGTGACCTGGAGTTTCAGGACTGCGTGGTACACGTAACCAACAGCGCTTCCATTACGGATGAAAACGGCCTGATCGGGGCCGATGTCTTCAACTCTTACCTCATCGACATCGACATGCCCGATCAAAAGCTCAGGCTTTCGCCGCTACCCAAACGGCCTGATGAGTCCGATGCTCCAACGGCGTTAAAGACCGAAGAGCAAAGCGACCCCAGCGAAGGCGAAAATCCTGCGGAGGCCTCGGACGCGAAGAAGCCGGAAACCGGCGCGGATTCCCAAAGTGCTGAGCCAGCTAAGCCACGATGGCACCCACCCCAGGATCGTTACGTCGCTCCGGAGATGGCGAACTGGACGATCGTTTTCCGCTTTGGGTCGCACCTCCTGATTCCCACGCGGATCAATGACTCCCACTCCATGCTGTTCTTAATCGACACTGGTGCGACAGCGAATACGCTCTCGAACCGCGCTGCAGCCCAGGTCACGAAGGTCGGCGGTGACCCGTTTGTAACGGTGAAGGGTCTGAACGGAGATGTATCGAAGGTCTATCGTGCCGAGAAAGCGACCTTGATCTTTGGGCATTATGCACAAAAGAACCAGGACGTTATCACGTTCGACATGTCGAATATCAGCCGCCATATAGGCACTGAGGTTTCGGGAATGCTAGGTTTTTCGTTGCTGCATATGGTGCAGTTGAAGATCGATTATCGGGATGGGCTGGTCGATTTTGTATATGACGCGAAGCGCTGGGATCACTGAAGGTTGTTTGGGCCGAGAGCCAACCGCGATCGGCGCTATTTTCCCGCACTGCATCCCGGGGCCATCACGTTCTCGCTGTTGATCGAAATGATCTTGAAGGGATACTTCCCGGAATCGGTTTGAGGGTTTTTCACGGAAGCCGGGATAACGGCATCCCACCAGATGACTCCACTCCCAACCATGAAGCCCTGGTAGTTTCCCCACACATCGGAATCCTTGGCTGCCTTGATGGCGCATAGGACGGCCGGAGTGAAAAGCTTTGGATACTGGCTCAGGAACTGTTGCCGGGTACGAACCTGGATCCTCTTGCCATTCTGCATCGCATGCATGGGATAGCTGACCATCGAGGCCAACTGATTCTTATCGCCGCCGTTCACCGCGGTCTGCAGTTTCTGGAAGAATGCAATCGCGCCGGGGCAATCCGTTCGGGTGGAAGGATCATGCACTGTGCAGTTTCCGACGTCTTGCGCGATGGATGCACAGGTCAGGATCGCGAGGACGGTAAAAATCCGGAGTGTACGGAAAGCAAGGATGGCTGGCGAGTGAGAGAGCATGTTTCCGTTGTGCCTCTGTCAGCTTGATTTTTCCGAGAACAGATATCCGGCCAGCATTCTTTTCATCTCAGTGACGATGCGGTCGCGCTCCTCGCGCGTCGGCTGTTCGTAAGCATAAGCGATCAGACGTTCACCTACTTCGCTGACTACGCGGAGCATAAGGTCGAGCTCGGGTGAGTTCGGAATTGCCAGTCGCTCCAGCATGAAATTCTTCAGCAGCGCCGGAAGCCCCATCGTCGGGGATGCCTCTCGCTCTTTCGTAGCCGCGCTCACGTAACGGCCAAAAGAGATGGTACGGAAGTCGGGATGGGCATCGAGGTAAACGATGTAGGCGTCGATGACACTGTCGAGAACCACGGCAGGATCGAAGGTCTCCAGATTCGCGAATTCTCGCTCCAGAACGGTGATCACCGTTTCTTCGAGCGAGGCACGAAATTGCTCGACGTGACGCACGGCAATCGCGTCAACGATCGTCTGCTTGTCAGGGAAAAAGCGGTAGAGAGCTCCGATGGACAGGCCAGCCTCGCCGGCAATACGGGTGGTGGTGACGTCGTCCAGGGGCACCTGAGTCAGGAGGGAACTCGCCGCATCGAGGATGCGCGCAACGGTCTGCTGACTGCGCGACTGGACCGGCGTACGCCGACCAGGAGAAGGCACTTCAATCGTGGTTGGACCGGGTTGAATATTGTCAGACATCAGCTAAGCATTTTTTAATCTGTTACTTACAGATATCTCAAACGGTTAAAGCCGCTTGGTACGTTTCGCCAAACGCGCTCCGATAACGGACTTGGGCATTGACATCATCCCACAATTCAGCTAAAAACGAAAGAGAGTTCGCGTTCTCTTTATCAAGAAAAAAGGGGTCTTTCGAATGGCTGTGCCTGTATCCCAGATGTGGACGGTCGCAACGTACGTCCTGAAGCAGCGCGTCAAAGGCCGCAAGCGCTATCCGCTCGTGCTGATGCTGGAGCCGCTTTTTCGCTGCAACCTGGCATGCGCCGGCTGCGGCAAGATTCAGTACCCCGCGCACGTGCTGAAGCAAAATCTTTCGCCTGAGGAGTGCTTTCGCGCCGTCGACGAGTGTGGCGCACCCATGGTTTCGATTCCCGGCGGCGAGCCGCTCATGCATCCCCAGATTGCCGAGATCGTCGAAGGCCTGGTCGCGCGCAAGAAGTACATCTACCTCTGCACGAATGCGCTGTTGCTCAAGGAAAAAATCGATCTCTTCAAGCCGAGCAAGTACCTGACATTCTCGGTCCACATGGACGGCGAGCGCGAGCACCACGACTTATCGGTATGCCGCGAGGGCGGATTCGATGCCGCTCTGGAAGGCGTTAAGGAAGCCGTGCAGCGTGGCTTCCGCGTGACCACCAACACCACGCTGTTTGACGGGGCCGATCCCAACAGCGTGCGCGCCTTCTTCGACCAGATGATGGATCTCGGCGTCGAGGGCATGATGCTCTCGCCCGGCTACTCCTACGAGAAGGCGCCGGACCAGAAGCACTTCCTGGGACGCGCCCGTACGCGCCGGCTGTTCCGTGCGATGTTGTCGAACCGCAAAGCGAAGTGGGTTTTCAATCAGTCGCCGCTGTTCCTGGAATTCCTGATGGGCAAGCGCGATTATCCCTGCACACCGTGGGGCATGCCGACGTTCAATCTCTTTGGCTGGCAGAAACCTTGCTACCTGTTGCAGGACGGCTATGCCGACACCTTCGAAGAGCTGATGCGCGAAACCGAATGGCACAAGTACGGCACCGAGTCCGGCAATCCCAAGTGCGCCAATTGCATGGTCCACAGCGGATACGAAGCCTCCGCGGTACATGACACTTTCGGTTCGCTGAAAGGGTTTCTCGGAACGGTGAAAGCAACGTTCTCGACCAAGTACAAGGACGACGAAGCGCTGGCCATGCTGGACGAACAGGTTCGACCAGTGAACACCTACAATCCGCTGGTGCAGATCGGCGAGGCGAAGTAAGCCGGTTTTCGCCACCCTTCGACCTCGCTCAGGGCAGGCCACGGCACGGAAAGAGGCTCATAGCTTTCAGTCTCTAGCCTTTAGTGTTGGCGTTAGAACTATCGCTTGTTTTGGTCAGTAGCATACGGTAGCGAGAACCGAGCCCCAAAGGGGCGGCTGTGCCGTTAGCCCAGGACGGAGCGCAGCGGAGTCCTGGGTGGGATGGAAATTTGCCAGAGCCGCGCAGCGGCGACAGGACTCTCACGTAGACAACTTAGGTTTTGGTACTCCGATCTGACTGGCCAGATCATGTGCTAACAGCTAAAGAGCCAACAACTAAAATTCCGGCGAGTTCCTGTCGCCTAAGCGAGTTGAAAATGTTTCTCCGTGATCTCCGTGCCTCTGTGTTGAACAAGAATTTTCTGGCGAACAGCGAAAGGCGAAGAGCGAACTCATGAGCGAACCGCAGCACAATTTGACAGTCGATTCATTGGAAGTCGTTGACGGCCGGCAGCGCGAGGCGATCGAGGGCTGGATTCCTGAACTGGCGAGCGAAGCTGAGCTTCGTGATGCTCTGGAAAAGGCTTTCGACTATCGCGGTGACGTGACGATCACCCGCAAGGATGGCTCGCGCGTGGAAGGCTACATCTTCGATCGGCGCAATGGCGCGAGTCTCGCCGAATCCGTGGTGCGCCTCATTCCGCAGAATTCGCAGCAGAAAGTATCCATCCCTTACTCCGACGTCGCCGCATTGGCTTTCAGCGGCCGCGACACGGCTGCCGGAAAGAGCTGGGAAGCCTGGGTCAAGAAATATTGGGAAAAGAAAGCTGCCGGCGAAAAGGGTTTCGGACTGGAGCCGGAGAAGCTGGACTAACTCGAAGACGGATGGCTCGTCGGTCTGAAGGCCGCCTCGCGGAGGCGAAAACAAAGAAGTCGTGACGGCATACCTAAAGGTGTGCCCCTTCAAAGCTTGTCATCGGCGGGTACCCCGGTCTCGCTGTTTTCGAGACCTGGGACTCGTCCCGATAACACCCTCCTGTGTCGTTCATCACAGCACGAACCCATTGCCGGTTTCTACTCTGGTGCTATGCCCCAGGAGACGGGACTGGTTCGCGTAAACGAATGGAGTGCGCTGAAGCTGAAGCTGAAGTTTGTCCAACCAACAGTTTTCCCACGGTGACGTTTGGCCCAGGTCCCGAACACCGCGAGAGCCGGGGCACCGATTGATCGAGCAGTGATTTGATGCCCACTTCCACCAAAGAACGCCGCTATCCCGTTCGGGACCGCAGCATTCGCACCGAGGCACGCATTCTGGACGCGGCCCGCTCGCTGCTCACGCGAATCCCTTTCGAAGAGGTCACCACCAAGCGCATTGCTGCCGAACCCGGCGTCTCGGTGGGAGCGTTGTACCGATTCTTCCCCAACAGGGACAGCATCATCGATACCATTATTCGTGATCACATCCGGACACTTCGCATTCGCACCGCAGACGAGGTCGTGCGGCAAGGCTTGCGGGAGCGCAACCGGACGGGCTTCGATCTTTCTGTCGTCCTGCACGGCCTGATCGACGTCTATGTCGCCTACCTCGACGAGCATCCCGACTTCCGCACCATCTCCTTCGGACTCGACTTCCGGGAACTGAGCCCGCAGCGCGGCGGAGCTACCCGCAGCGGTCTCACCGCGATTCTCTATGCTTTTGCCTTCGAACACCTCTACCTCGCATTCACTCCCGAGATCGACCGGAAGCTGCGGGTGGCCAGGGAAGCGGGCGAGTGCCTCATGGGTTATGCGTACGGGCAACCCACGCGCGAGCGGCGCGATCAGGTCATCGCGGAGCTGGAGAAGATGCTGGAGACATACTTGTTCCCGGTATTGTCTGCCAGAACCCAGGTCTCGAAACCCGCCAGATCCGGGGCACCTGACTGACGTTTGTCCAACCAACAACTTTCCCACACTGATCTTTAGACCCAGGTCTCAAAAATCGCGAGACCTGGGGCACCCGGCATTCCTCCCGATTCTTGTGAACCACGCCCGCTCGGAGTGCGTATCAAGCGAGAGAAGGGGACTGGTATGTCGAACTTGCTGCAGGACATTCGTTACGGCTGGCGAACATTGCGCAAGAGCCCGGGATTCTCGGCGGTCGCAGTGCTGGTGCTGGCTTTGGGCATCGGCGCGAATACCGCCATCTTCAGCGTGGTGAACGCGGTCTTGCTGAGGCCACTGCCGTTCGATCAGCCGGAGCGCCTGGTCGCGCTCTATCACAAGCCGCCACAGGCAAGCTTCCCCGGAATTCCCCTGTTTGCTGTTTCGCCGGCCAACTTCTTCGACTGGCGCGCGCAGGCGCACAGCTTCGAAGCCATGTCGGCCTATGGCTTCGGCCGCTACACCATGACGGGCAGCGGGCAGCCCATAACAGTGCCTCTAGTGTCCTCCACGTACGGCCTGCTCTCGATTCTGCACGCCGAGCCGATGCTGGGACGGGGCTTCCTGGAGACCGAGGACCAGCCCGGCCACGATCATGAGGTTCTGGTCAGCTATGCTTTCTGGCGCGATCATCTTGGCGCCAACCCCGCGATGGTCGGCGGCAACATCCAACTCAACGGCGAAGCGTACACGGTGATCGGGGTCATGCATCCAGGCTTCGAGTTCCCGTTTGTAAGCGATCCCAACTTCCGGCCACAGATGTGGAAGCTGCAGGGCTGGACACCGCAGGAACGCGCGATTCGCGATAACCATAATTATGGTGTGGTCGCGCGCCTCAAAGCCGGAGTCACTCTGGAGCAGGCGCGCGCCGAGATGAACACCATTTCGGATCGTCTGGCGCAACAGTATCCGAAAGACGACAAAGGGTGGGGCGCAACGGCGATTCCGCTTCGTCAAGACATCGTGGGGGATGTACGCACGCCGTTACTGATTCTGCTGGGCGCGGTGGCTTTCGTACTTCTGATCGCTTGCGCCAATATTGCGAATCTGGTTCTGGCGAAGACGTTGTCCCGGCGTAAAGAAATCGCCATCCGCACGGCATTAGGCGCAAGCCGGCGCAGGCTGCTGCAACAGGTGCTTGCCGAAACTGTTCTGCTGGCGCTGTCCGGCGGCATTGTCGGACTTCTCTTCGCGCACTACGGCATCGTGTTCATCGTGAAATTCATGGGTACGCAATTGCCGCGCGCGAACGTCATCGGACTGGACGGATTGGTACTGGCCTTCACGCTCGGAATTTCGCTGCTGACGGGACTGGCTGCGGGACTTCTGCCCGCGCTGCGACTGACTCGCGAGGACGTCAATGAAGCGCTCAAACAGGGCTTGGGACGCACCGCCGCCGATTCGAGCAGAAGCCGCACGCGCGGCGCCCTGGTGGTCGCCGAGGTCGCGCTCTCACTGATGCTGCTGGCCGGCGCAGGCCTGCTCATTCGCAGTCTCTGGATGCTGCGTTCCGTGTATCCGGGCTTCGACGCGAATCACGTGATCACCATGGACCTGTCGGTCTCGTCGAAGAGGTTCAGCACGCCGCAGCAGATGGCCGGCTTCTTCGAGCGGGTGCTCGAGGGCGCTCGGGCGCTGCCTGGGGTCCAGGCCGCTGGAGTAATCGACGCTCTGCCGTTGAGCGGCGGCGGCTCGCACCAGCCGGTGCAGATCGAAGGCCAGCCGGTGGTGCCGATGGCCGACCAGCCGGAGGTGGATGTGCGGCTCATCAGCCCCGGCTATCTGCACGCGATGCGTGTTTCACTGGTGAGTGGGCGCGACTTCGACGACTCGGATGCCGCTGGTCGCCCGGCAACGGTGCTCATCAGTCAATCGATGGCCAAACAGTTCTGGCCCCATGACAATCCCATCGGCAAGCAATTGACTTTGTACTTCTTCCCGGACAGCGTGCGCACGGTGGTCGGCGTGGTAGGCGATGTGAAGGACGACGGACTGAATCAGACCCGCTCCGCGTCCATGCTCTACATGCCGCTGGCGCAGCTGACCAACCCTCGCGGCGACCTATGGCATTCCTTTGGTATGACGCTGGCTGCCCGGACCCAGACGGCACCAGCCAGTGTGGTTTCGGCGATCGGCAATGTTGTCCACGAGGCGGACGCCGATGTTCCGCTACTCAACGTCAAGACGATGGAAGACACGGTAAACGATTCGCTGCTGCAGCAACGTTTCACCATGTTTCTGCTGGTGGGCTTTGCGGCTCTTGCACTTTTGCTGGCGGCAGTAGGTATCTACAGCGTGCTGTCCTATATGGTGCGGCGCAGAGTGCGGGAGATCGGCATTCGCATGGCGCTGGGAGCGCAACTGAGCGACGTGCTGCGAATGATTGTCGCGGAAGGTATGAAACCGACCCTGTTAGGCGTCGCCATCGGGCTGGCGGGAGCCCTGGCGCTGGGCCGCGTCATGGCCAGCGTGATTTATGGAGTGAGCGCTAGAGACCTGATGACGCTTGCCAGCGTGGCCGCGTTGATGACCGCGATTGGCTTGGTGGCCAGCGCCGTGCCGGCCTATCGCGCGACGCGGGTCGATCCCATGAAGACACTGCGCGACGAATAGACCCCGAACTCCGGTCAAGGCGGTTTAGTCAAGCAAGGTGACGGCTCCGTTGGCAAGGTCATAGTATCCAGCGGCGATCTTGATCTTGCCTTGTTTCACCATCGGTGCGAGTACGGTTGACGATTCTCGCAGCAGCCTTGCCTGATATTGCGCGTTTGCCTTGATCGTTGCCGTCAGGTCGGGCCCCGCCTGGTCGATTGCCGGCTGAATATGAGGGAATAGCGAGCTGATCTGTCCGGGAACGCTCTTGCCTTGGATTGCCGCCGACACCGCCCCGCAACTCCCGTGGCCCAGTACGAGGATTACTTTGGTCCCGAGCACGGCCGCGCCGTATTCCAAGCTGCCGATGATCTCTGGCGTAATCAGGTTACCGGCGACGCGCGCAACGAAGATGTGACCGATGGTCTGATCGAACACCCACTCGACCGGCACCCGCGAGTCCGCGCAAGACAGCACGGCGGCGAAAGGCTCCTGCTTTTCTTCCGTGTTCTGCTTCAACAGATCGAGATCGTGTTGTGGCGAGGTTAAGGTATTCGACATGTAACGCTTATTGCCGCTCATCAGTTCGGCTAATGCGGCGTCAGGCGTCGAGACGTCCTGCGCCTCCGCGGGAGTGGGCAGCACGAGAGGAAGTGCTCCGGCCACGATGCCGGCGGCGGTTCCGCTCACGCCCAACTGGAGCAAACGGCGTCTCGATAATGTGCGGTATGAATCGGAGCTATCGGTCATCAAGGTTTCCTTCGAAGAAATTTTCAAGCGCGCGAAAGTTTACCGCGTCGTCTCTCCAGAAACAACCTGCAACGCTCAATATGCAATAATGGCGCGCTATGAGAGCGAAGTTCCGGGGCGTTTGTGGTTTGTTCGTTGGTATCGGTTTTCTTTACCGGGATCGGATGGTTATCCGCACAGACACAGTCAGGAGCTACACCAAAGCCGCCGGCGCAGGCCGCCGCGCCCGCGCAGGCAAAGAGCGAAGATGCCGCTGAACTGGTGAAGCAAGGCCAGGCTCTGGCCGGCGAAGGTAAGTCCGACGAAGCGCTGGCGTTATATCAACGCGCGCTGGAAATGGATCCGGATTCCTATCCGGCACAGCTTTTCACCGGCGTCGCTCTCGATCTGCAAGGCAAGTATGAGCCAGCGCGACAGCATCTGGCGAAGGCAATCGAACTCGCTTCGGAACAGCAAACAGTGCAAGCGCTGCGCGTGATGGCGGTGTCTTACGCGTTTGAGCGCAATACGGAAAAGGCCGCCGAGTACGAGAAGCGCGCGTACGAGCTCCAGAACAACTGGAAGCAGTATGCCGATGCGGCGGGGACGGCGAACGAGCTGGCGCGCATTTATCTTGAATCGGGGGACCTGGACAAGGCTTTGCAGTGGTATCAGACCGGCCGCACGACCGGGTTGCGGACTCCCAACATCACGCAGGCAGAAAAGGATTTGTGGGAATTTCGCTGGCAAGCGGCTGAGGCCCGCATCGCAGCGCGACGTGGGCAGCGCGAGAAAGCGCAGCAGGATTTGGTGGCGCTCAAGGCCATCGTCGACAAAGCAGACAATCCAGACCAGGCCCAGTTCTATCCCTACCTGGCAGGATACGTTGCCCTTTATCTAGGCGACTACAGCACCGCCATCAAGCAACTGCAAGCGGCCAATCAGAAGGATGCCTTTGTCCTGTGTATGCTGGCACAGACCTATGAGAAGCTCGGCGACACGGCACATGCGCGAGACTATTACCAGAAAGTGATGACCATCAACACGCACAATCCATCGACTGCGTTCGCCCGGCCGCTGGCCAGGGAAAAGCTGGCGGAGCCAACCCGCGCCAGCGGCGAAGTGATGATGGTTTTTCAGGAGTGAGGGAATGCCGCGAATTCCCGACGAGGCGTCTCTGCCCAAAGATGAGCCAGCCTACTTCGATTCAGTGCCGGTAAGCATCGTCAAGAGCATGACCGCTTCGGTCTTCGCATAGACGGCATGTTGGACGTTGGCTTCCATAAAAATCCATGAATTGCTGGAGAGCTCTTTCTCTTCACCGTCTAAAGTCACGCGAACGTCGCCTTGCAAAATCTGAATGATGGCTGGAACCGACGCGGTATGCTGGGAAAGTTCCTGGCCTCCGGCGAAGCCGAATAGCACAACTTTGATTTTGTCGTCGCGATGAATGGTCCGGCTCAGAGTGCCATCCTGAGGAATCTCGACGCTGGCCAGCAAGTCCTCGATTACAGTCACATCGTCCTCCAATTGCGCTTCCGGTCGCGAACACAGCGGAGTTGCTGCCTGCGCGGGGCGGCAATCTCCGATCTCTGATCAAGGATTGCGGGCGTCCACCTGATACGGATCTGGTTGTTTGCGCACTTTCCTCCAGACCTGGGGCAGAAATTCGCTCACGGCATTCGATATGGCGCGCCCGGCAAATCCTTCCCCAGAGCGCTCCAGGGCGTGCTGCCAATCGCTCTCGCTGGGTACACGCCAGGTATTGGAAAGGAAGTTATTGCCGAAGACTGCCACGTATCTGGCGTAAGCCGGATGGCGCTCTCCGTCAGGATGGTAGGCGCGGACGGTGAGATCGAGAATGTTCTTGACCCTTTCGCCGAACGGCGCGTGGACGGTGTGGAAGTAGCGTGGATCTTCGCCCCAGGCAGACCCTAACGTCGCCTCAATCGCATTACCGGTCGAAATGCCGGTGAGACGCATTCCGTAACGCTGGCCGAATCCAACCCAGTGAGTGCCGTATTCGTGGGGCTTGTCGGCTGCGGTACCGTATCCTGCCGAGATGATGCCCGCTGTGAGGCTCTTCAGTCCAACCGTAGAACGCACGAACCAGAAGAAGCGGCCCTCCGCAGTGATCGTTTTGTAGTCTTCGGGGCTGCCCGGGACGGCGTGGACGTAATGATCAATGCTGTGTTCTTTTCCCTGCTGATCGGCAGGGGGAGCCAGTGGCACACTTTGGGCGACAGCCGGTGCTGCCAGCAGAAGTCCTACCCATAGACATGAGAAAGCGAACTGCCGCACCGCGGCAGCGGATCCTGAATTCATTTACGAGCAACCCCCAACGAATGGCCCTGCAGGCTGGCGCTATTGCAAAGAATAGAGGCAATCGTCACCAATTGCCAAATGCGCATCAGTCCTGCGATGACCTTAGTGATATGGATAAAAGATGAAAAGCAGAAGGGAGAGGATGGCCAAGACCCACAAACCAGGTTTTAATTGAGCGGTTTTTCCGCTCACAATCTTGCAGATGGGATACAACACGAATCCAGCGCAGATACCGATCGCAATATTGAAGGTAAATGCCATCAGGCACACTACCATGAAGGCAGGAATCGACTCCGTATAGTCGTTGAAGTCGATTCGCGTGATGGGAGCCAGCATGAACAGTCCTACAATGATCAGTGCCGGCCCGTAGGCCTGCGCAGGTATCGCCGTCACGAACGGCGCAAAAAACAGGCTCAAGAGAAAACAGCTTCCGGTTACCAGTACGGTGAAACCCGTTCGTCCCCCAGCCTCGATTCCAGTCGCCGATTCAACATAGGCTCCGGAAGTCGTCGTTCCCAGCGCCGGCGCGACACAAGTCATGACTGCATCCACCAGCATTGGCCGCTCGATTTGCGGCAGTTGGCCATCCTGATCCAGGAAACCTGCCCGCGCTGACAGCCCTATCAGCGTTCCCATGGTGTCGACGAAGGCCATCACGAAGATGGTAAGCACGACAGGAAAGGCCTGCCAGGTGAGTGCGCCGCGAAAATCAAGTTGCCAGACGATCGGCTTTACACTGGGCGGGATACTGATCAGACTATGTGGCGCCTTAGCCACATTCGCAACGAAAGCGACAATGGAGGTGCCGACGATCCCCAATAGAATGGCTCCCGGGACCTTGCGGATGACCAGGACAGCAAGCAAAACGATCCCGAACATGGCGACCAGCACCGGAGCGGAGGTTAAATGGCCGGGCTGCACGGGAGCGCCCGGCACTCCCAACCGCACCAAGCCAGTTTCATTCAGCCCGATGAACGTGAGGAACAAGCCCATACCAACTGCGAAGCTATATCGCAAGGAGGCGGGTACGCCCTCCACCACCCATTTGCGCAGATGCAAGACCGTCATGAGCACAAACAGCACGCCGGCGATAAAGATGGCGGCCAACGCCGTCTGCCAGCGCATTCCGAGCACTTTACAAACAGTGAAGGCAATAAAGGCGTTCTCGCCCATGTAGGGCGCGATGGCGAACGGGCGCCTGCCATGGAAGGCCATCAGGTAGCAGCCAAGGGAGGCAACTAAAGCTGTGGCGACAAAGGACGGTCCCTCTGGGATTCCGGCGGAAGCCAGGATCGCCGGGTTCACCACCAGGATGTAGGACATTGTGGTGAAGGTGGTAAGGCCTGCGATGACTTCGCGGGAAGCCGAAGTGCCGTGGGAATCGAAGGCAAAATACCGTGCTATTTGGCTTGGAATTGTCGCACCGCCGCGCTACATCGATACCGAACCGCTACTCCCAGAAGGAGCGGCCAGGGCCGAATGTACCACGACCTCATAATCGCCTTCGGATGTTTTCAATCCGGGAACACGCTTGTCACAATGCCGCAACTAGCTGCACTTTGTCACAAGAGCGCTACGTAAACTTCTGAATATAAAAGAGCAGCGTTGGCATTCAAAGTGCAACTACTGTTGCTGCATCTGGGCTCATTAAGACAAAAACCTCCGGAGGAAGTATGCGACCCAAAACCCTGCTGGTCGTCGTTGCTCTGGCATTAGCCGTGATGATCAGCGCCCCGAAGACATTTGCGCAGAATTTGCTTGCCAATGGCAGCTTCGAAACAGGCGATTTCACGGGCTGGACAACTGGCGGCAATTTCGAAGACACCGAAGTTGTAAGCGGCGCGTTCTATCAGTACACCGGCGCGCAGGACGGCAGTTTCTATGCTGTTCTCGGTCCGGTTGGAAGCGACGCAACCCTCAGCCAGACCTTTTCCGACACTGTAGGTGGCCACTACACCTTCAGTTTCTGGATGAATGCAGTTGGTGACAATCCCAGCGATTTTAGTGCTTCCTGGGATGGCACTAGCCTGTTGGCTCAGACGAATCCCACCACGGGCGGCGTCTGGACCCAATTCAGCTTTAACGTCACAGGTACAGGATCCGACACCATCCAGTTCGCGTTCCGCGATGATCCGGGCTACATTGCTTTGGACAACGTTTCGGTATCCGCGGCTGGCGGCGGTTCTACCCCTGAACCCAGCAGCATCCTGCTGTTCGGTACGGGCGTAGTTGCGCTAGGCGGCGTCGTTCGTCGCAAGCTCGGAAGATAACGTAAGGCTTGCGCCACAATAATCCCTCCAAGGCACCCGACGTGGGTGCCTTGTTTTTTTGCCTGGCAACCAACCTCATTTGGGCGACGGTGTGGCCAAACGATAGAATTCAGGCCAGTGGCCGGACCTCATCAGCACGCACCGGAGCTTCCTCCCGATATTGAATTCCAGGATGCCGCGGCCGCAGGTCGCGAACTTGAACGGCTTCGGCAGATCGTGCCGGATGGCGTTTATCAGTCCTTCCTGGCACTGCTCCCGGCGTCTCCAAGTCCGGATGCCACCGTGAATCAGTTTCAGCGTCTGGCTGAGACCGCCTCGCCTGAGCTCCTGCGTCTGCTCGATCAGCATCATTCCCTCGTTCACTATGCCGTGGTGATCTTCGGCCATAGTCCCTGGCTCGGGGAGACGCTTACACAGACCCCCGACCTCTTCTATGGCTTTTCCCGTGAGCGGACTTTCGACCGCACTCACTCCCGGGAAGAATTCGAGGAGAATTTCGCGCGCATGCGTTCGCGTTCGTTCGAGACCGACACCGCAGCGCTGCTGGCAAGCTTCAAGCGCCGGGAATACGTCCGCATCGCGCTGCGAGATGTCCTGGGAATTGCCACTTTGGCGGAAACCACTGCGGAGATTTCGGCGCTCGCGGACGTTCTGATCGAACAGGCGCTGCGTGAAGTGCAGGTTCAGTTACAGCATCGTTTTGGAACTCCGCAGAGATTAGACAGGGAGGGTCGCCTGGTCGATTCGCGATTCGCCGTCCTGGCGATGGGAAAGCTTGGGGGCAACGAGCTCAACTACAGCTCCGACATCGACTTGCTTTATCTGTACGACGGCGGAGAGGATCCCCCGGATACTGAGATTTCCAATCGCGAATACTTCATTCGTTTGGCGCAGCAGATGACCGAGTTGTTATCGCGCCACACGCCTGCCGGACCGGTCTTTCGTATCGATCTGCGTCTGCGGCCGCAGGGCGGGGAAGGAGAACCAGCAGTTCCCCTCGTACCCGCCATTCACTACTACTCCCACGTAGCGCATGACTGGGAGCTGCAAGCCATGATTAAAGCGCGGCACGCCGCAGGAGATATTGGGTTAGCCCGCGAGCTTATCCGCGCCGTTGAGCCCTGCGTGTATCGTCCGGAGCTTAATTTCCTGGCCATCAAGACAGCGCTGGAGACGCGTAAGAAAATCGGGAGCCATCGCCGGAAGAATCTGCTGAAAGAAGTCCCGCCGACCGGCATCGACCTCAAGGTTGATCGCGGGGGCATTCGCGACATTGAGTTTCTAGTGCAATGCCTGCAGAGGGTCTATGGCGGCAGTGAATCGTGGTTACGCTCGCGCGGCACTCTTTTTGCGTTACAGAAACTTCATGATAAGGAACATATCAGCGGCAAGGATTTTCATAATCTGACGAATGCCTATGAGTTCCTGCGGAACTTGGAGCATCGGCTGCAATTCTGGCATGGCCAGCAAACGCACAGGCTGCCGCACTCGCGCGCTGAATTGCATCGTCTGGCACGCACCATGACGCGCGAAGGGTCTACTGCGCCCACCCCGGAAGAATTCCTGGCGCTCGTGCAGCGACGCATGGCCGCCGTTCAGGAGATTTACCAGCGTGTGATTTACCACGAGCAAAGCCACGATGACGGTGCAGGCGGATTCCGGCTGGACCCGGAGTTCGCGGCCACGCCCGAAAACACTTACAGCCAGATGATGCAGCGGCTGGCCGTAGACTCTCCCCGATTGCGCGAGATTGCTTCGCGAATCGACTTGTCGCAGCACGCCCGCCGCAATCTCGACCGGTTCCTCAGCTCCGCGGGAACTACGTCCGAGCGCTACGGCGCGGTGCTGAGGTCTCCCTCGGCCGTCGAAAGAGCGCTGAGACTCTTCGAGTACAGCGAGTTCCTGACAGACATTCTGGTGCGCCATCCGGAAGAGGTGTCGTTGCTGAATGAAATCGGCGAGGATCGTAACCTGCGTGAATGCGAATTGTTCGAAGAACGACAACCTGCCGCGGCGTCTTCGAATGATCGCGTTTTTGCATATCTGGCGAAGGGCAACGTCGATCACCCCGAGGCATTGTCGATTCTTCGGCAGCAGTATCGGCGACGGATGTTTCTGGCGGGGGCGCGAGACTTGTTTCAGCAGCGCGATGTTTTTGACTCTCTGAAGGAGCAGACCGACGCCGCCGACTCGGCAATCCAGGCCGCATTGGCGATCACGGGAGCGTCGGACGGGTTTGCGGTGATGGCTCTGGGCAGGCTCGGGACAGGAGAATTTGACCTGCTCTCCGACGCCGACGTCCTTTTCGTTTGCGAAGACCAAGGCGTGCGCGCCGCCATGGGCCGAACCGCCGAACAGTTCATGGAGAACCTGACCGCGTACACAAGAGACGGAACCGTGTTTCCGGTCGACGCACGTTTACGGCCGCACGGCCGGGAAGGCGAGCTGATCGTAACCCCGGCACAGCTCGAAACGTATTTCCGGGAGGAAGCTAAGCCTTGGGAAGCGCTGACCTACGTGAAACTCCGGCATGTGGCAGGCGATCAGTCGCTCTCCAATCGTGTCCTGAATATTGTGAGGGATGGCATCGCCAAAATGGCGGAGAAGCCGGATTTTGGAGCCGAGCTGGCGGACGTGCGGGGTCGCCTGGAACGCAACGAAACCGGACCTAACCTGAAGACTGGTCCCGGAGGCAGCTATGACATCGACTATCTGGCCGGAGTGCTACAGGTAACACACCGGCTTTGGCTGGTAGGTAATCTTGCCGGAACGTTTGCGTGGGTTGTGCGGCCGTGCGCTTTTGCTGGAGCAGGAATGCGAGGAGCTGGTCGAAAGTGCCCGCTATATCCGTACGCTGGAGCACCTGGTGCGGCTGGTCAGTGGCCGGCCTCGCAAGTGGCTCCCGGTAGCGGATCATCCCAGGCGCGCAGTTCAGAAACTGGTTTGGAGAACCTCAGGCGGCAGCGACAACTTCGATCCGGAGATGCGTCTGGTGGAAGTAATGCAAAAAACGCGGCAGGTATATCTGAAGTATCTGGGGGCGTAGTTTCGATGGGCTCCCACCGACGTGTGATGGGCAAACAAGGGTTTTGATTGAACCTCACAAGCGCTGGTGATAGCTTAGAGAGTTCGGGATCAGGTGGTAATGTCTCTGATCCGGAGGCGCGGACGTTGCCCGAATGGCCGTCGCCGCCGGCGTCATCATAACGCGTCAGTCTCGGTTAAGTCCGGTCCTGTTTGCTCCTCCATCCCGACGGGGCTGTTGTCAGCCCAGGATCCTTTCTATTTAAATTTCTTGAGGTGGCTTGTGGCGTCTTCTTATAACGGTATTCCTTTGCCTTCCAGCGGGACCAGGATCACTTACGAGGGTAAGTTTGTCATTCCCGATAATCCCATCATCCCCTTTATTGAAGGGGACGGCACCGGTCGCGACATTTGGAAAGCGTCGGTGCGCGTATTCGATGCCGCGGTCGATATCGCCTACGGCGGCAAGCGCCGGGTTTCCTGGTACGAAGTGTTCGCCGGCGAAAAAGCCATGGATCGTTTTAAGACATGGCTGCCTGACGAAACCGTGGCTGCTTTCCGCGACCTTCGCATCGGAATCAAAGGCCCGCTGACCACTCCGGTCGGTGGCGGGATTCGCTCATTGAATGTTGCCTTGCGGCAGATCCTGGATTTGTACGCATGTGTGCGACCGGTGAAATACTACAAGGGTATTCCGTCGCCGGTGAAGAGCCCGCATCGCATGAATATGGTCATCTTCCGCGAGAATACCGAAGACGTTTATGCCGGTATCGAATGGAAAGAAGGAACCGCGCAGGCTAAAGAGCTGATCGATTTCCTGAACAACAAAATGCTGGCGGGCACGAATAAGCGCATCCGCGAAGACTCAGGTGTTGGGATCAAGCCCATTTCCATTACCGGTACCAAGCGCCTGGTTCGCATGGCCATTCAGTACGCGTTAAAGAACGACCGCAAGACGGTCACGATTGTCCATAAGGGCAACATTCAGAAATTCACCGAAGGCGCGTTCCGCGAGTGGGGCTACGAGTTGGCTACACAGGAATTCCGCAACCAGGTGATTACTGAGCGCGAGAGCTGGATTATCGACAATCTGGATAAGAACCCCAGCCTGACGATCGAGCAAAACGCCAAGATGGTCGAACCCGGCCTGGAGTTTGCGCCCCAGGATTTCCGCGACGCGCTCTACAAGGAAGTGAAAGGCGTGGTCGACGGCATTTACGGCACACACGGCCACGCTGCCTGGAAGTCGAAGTTGATGATCAACGATCGCATCGCTGACAGCATCTTTCAGCAGATTGTGACCCGCCCCGATGAATATTCGGTTTTGGCGACCCCTAATCTGAACGGCGATTACATTTCTGATGCAGCAGCCGCGCAAGTTGGCGGACTGGGTATCGCACCTGGCGCCAACATCGGCGACCAGCATGCCATCTTCGAGGCAACGCACGGCACGGCTCCGAAGTACGCCGACAAGGATGTCATTAATCCGGGCTCGGTTATGCTGTCGGGAGTGATGATGTTCGAGTTCATGGGATGGCACGAGGCGGCGCAACTGATCGAAAGCTCTCTGGAGCAGACGATCCTGCAGAAGAAGGTTACCTATGACTTTGAGCGCATGCTGGAAGGCGCGACGAAGTTGAAGACCAGCGAGTTTGCCTCTGAAATGATCCATAACATGGCTCCCGCGGCAGCACTGGCCGCCAAATAGCTTCGTAATTCTTTCTCTGGGACGGCCGCGGCCGTCCTGGGCAATCATGGTTTCCGTGGTTCCATTCCTATGCCCAAGAAGGGCAATACTGTGAGGACTAATGCGTAAGAAAGTAACGGTAGTTGGTTCAGGAAACGTGGGCGCAACGGCGGCCCACTGGCTGGCGTCCAAGGAACATGCCGACGTCGTATTGATCGATATCATTGAAGGCGTCCCGCAGGGGAAAGGGCTCGATCTGCTGCAGGCAATGCCCATCGAGAAGCGTGATTCGTATGTTCTGGGCACGAACGATTACGCCGATACGGCCAACTCTGACATTGTGGTAATCACCGCAGGAATACCCCGCAAGCCAGGCATGAGCCGCGACGACCTGCTGCACACCAATTACAAGATCATGAGCGATGTTGTCGGCAAGGCGGTCCAGTATTCGCCCAACAGCATTCTCATCATCGTTTCCAATCCGCTGGATGCGATGGCGCAGGCGGCGTACAAGCTGAGCGGCTTTTCGCGCAATCGCGTAATCGGTATGGCTGGAATTCTGGACTCGTCCCGCTTCCGCGCATTCATCGCTCGCGAGCTCGACGTCTCGGTGGAAAACGTTACCGCCTTTGTCCTTGGCGGCCATGGTGACACCATGGTTCCGCTGCCGCGCTACTCGACGGTAGCCGGAATTCCGATTACCGAATTGATGGACCAGGCCACCATCGACCGCCTGGTGCAACGGACCCGTGATGGCGGCGCTGAGATCGTGAAGCACCTCAAGACCGGTAGCGCCTACTACGCGCCGTCGGCGGCAGTGGCGGAGATGGTGGAAGCGATCCTGAAGGACAAGAAAAAGATCGTTCCCTGCGCTGCTTACCTGGAAGGGGAGTACGGTATCAACGGCCTGTTTGTTGGCGTGCCCTGCAAGCTGGGTTCGAATGGTATCGAGAAGATCATCGAGATCAAGCTGACGCCGGAAGAGCACGCGGCTTTGAACAAGAGTGCTGACTCAGTGAAGGAACTGGTTGGCGTCATCGGAGTCTAGTTCTTCGTAAGGATGCATCCCACCCAGCAGAGTTTATGGCCGGGTGGGATTTTTTTTAAGACTGAAGTAACAGCCGTCTCAACATTCCTGTCGCGTTTCCAGCGATAGTGATCCCGTCCCAGTGATCAAACTAACAAACTCCTTCCTTGTTCGAGTGGTCGCTGCTAAACGGGGGCCGTTTACGACTGTGGTATCTGGCTCTCATAAGCAATGCAACTGCCCTGTTGGTTTGTTGTCGGAGTCCAGAACGTTGTACTCGGGTTATATGAGAAGCCTACTCCGTTGTACGAAATGTTAATTTGCACGCAACCGGGAATGAGGAAGCAACTGTTAACAGCTCCCCCTTCCGATGTCGTTGCCTGGGCAACTTGAGGGTAGGTCGCTAGACTGCCACCTGCAACAGTCAGTTCAGTTGCGACGGAGTGAGTGTAAAGGTGTTGCAGCGTTCCACCTTCCAGCGCCAAGCCGGTGGACGTCTCCGAGAGGTTGGCGATACAAGCGTAGTACCCATTACCAAGATAGGGGCCGTTGGTGTAGGTACACGCATTCGTCCAGAGACCGGAGAGGCTGTGGCTGCCAGATACGTGTTGCACGGTACCACGTATCGGTGTTCCGGGCATCTCACCTTGCAGAGAGTAGTTGTAGATCGGGCAGGTGGGACAGAATGGAGGCGTGCAGTAATCCGGATTTCTGTTATCAAAGCTCGGTGGGCTGAGAGCCGCCCTCATCTGACATTCTGCATCACACAGCGTGTAATGTCCGATTCCCGCTTCTTTGGCCGAGGGGGGGATCATGCACTTAAGCGCTGAGAGATCGCAATACATCTGCCCCACCTTTGACTTGTCATCTGGCGCGGTGTTGGCTTTTATCCATTCCACAACAGCGGTGTTTGTATTCAACGTGTGAAGCAATACGTCCGGATACACGTTCGCCTTCACGAGGCTACCAAGGCCGTTCAGGTACGGATCATCCGCCATAACTTCGCCATCGTCGGTGAACAAGAACGCTGCTTTGTACGGGCCGACCGTCTTTCCTCGGTGGTTGACCGTGATATTGAATTGGATGAGCCTGCTCCAGCGGCGTGGATCTTGATCCTTCGGTACTAGTGTGTTGATGTCGCCGATTACCAACTTCGAAATGTCGCCTCCGACACCCGGCCCGACCGCTGGCTTGAGGGCAGTGACAGTTACTTCCGTAAACTTCTTACCTCCGATGCTCCATTCATTTATGTTTATGCTGGTGCTCAATACTGGTTTGCCAGCAAAGTCTGTGACCAGCGAGATCAGCGGGTCGGTGTTGCCCATCACCGTGCTCTCTTTAAAATTGCCGAGCGTGATGGAAAGTTGGTCGTTCTTCAGCATCTGGTTAAGGTCAGTAGTTACTGGCTTCTGCAGCATCGCTTGGTTGTGTTGGAGCAGACCGCTTTCGATTGCTCCCACCTGGTTTGCGAACATGAGTTTGGCATACGTTTCGCGGACGATGCTCTCGTTGGATTGTTGGGCTGTGAGTGAAAGGGTGACGGTGAGAGTGATAGCCAGAGCCATCAACTTCACAGTTTTCATTTTGGCCTCTTGCCTTGCGGGATTCGCCTTATGGCCAAAGCGTTAGGCGGATACTGCCACATTGTCGGATAGTTAACAACCCCACAAAAGAGCCCGCTCGGAGAACGAATCGATAGCAGCGATCCGAGATGAGAGTCGCCTGTCGCGCAGTACAGTCGCCGCGACGCTTTACAACCCCCTCGATGCTTTATTACTTCGTTCCGATCACTAGATTCGCCGGACCGGGCATGCGAACGCGCTTTGCCTCGGCGAATCCGGCGTGCTTCATCCACTCGGTATATTCCGGCTCGCTGTAGCTGGCGCCGGCGCGCGTGCCGACCAGCATGTTCAACGAGAACAAGGCCGCGAAGCGAGGAGCTGTTTTGTCCGCGTCTAGAATGAAATCGGAAATGACCAGCCGTCCGTTGGGAGCCAGCGCCTTATACGCCCGCTCGAGCAGTTGCTGGTTCTCTTCCGGCGAGAACATGTGGCAGATCGCCGACAGCAGGACCAGATCGTACTTGCCGGCCTCCAGCGGCACAGTGAGCATGTCGCCCGGACGAGTCGTGATGCGGTCCGTCCAAGTCCGGCCTTGCGGATGTGCTCCTCGGTGATCGGTAAGCACATCTGCGCATGTCGACGATTTCGGATTGCAACCCGGGCGCGGCCTTGGCGAATGCGATCGAGTACGCCCCCGAGCCTCCGCCCAGGTCGAGCATGTGCTTCGCGCCGTTGACTTCCACCGCCTGCGCGACGGCCCGCGCCCGGCCGCGCGCATTGAGATCCATCGCGGCGATGAACGGCTTCACCGAGCCATTACCGGATCGGGCGTCAACGCTGGTTCCGGCCTGCATGGCTTCGGTCAGGGTCGACCAGCGCTTCCACATATTCGCCATGTGCAATTGGCGCCGTGCGCGCGCTGTCCGGCGTGCCCTCGACGAAGAATCGTGCCGCGACTGGCGTGTTCGTATAGTTGCCCTCGCGCTTCTCCAGCAGCTTCAGGCTGACCAGCGCGTTCAGCAGCATCTCCGTCGCGCGGACCGCGCATTGGATCTTGCCCGCGATCTGCTGAGCCGTTCCGCCGTTGCCGACGGCGGTGAATACGTCCAGCTCAAGCGCGGTCAGGACGGCGCGGCTCGCCATGAAGCCGCGAATCATTTCGGTGATGTCGTCGGGCAGCACGCCAGCGGCGTCTTTGCCCTTCAGCATCGCCAGATATTTGTTACGGTGGTCGAGGATCTCGGCCTTCATCGCGTCGTAGTCGTTGCGCATCAGACGCGTGACCTTCTTGCCCGTTCTGCAGGTGCGACGAAACGATTTCCGGTACATCGGCAGGCGTCAGCTTGGTGTACCAGGTGCCTTCGGGATAGACGATCATGACCGGGCCGCTGTCGCACAGGCCGAGGCAGCCGCAGCTGGAAACCTGCACTTCGTCGGCGAGGCCGGTGGCGCCGAGTTCGCGATGCAGCGCGTCCAACACGCCGAAGCGAGCCTGCGGCGGAACAGCAGGGAACGCCTTCCGGTTTTTCCTGCGTGCAGACGAATGCGTGATAACGAAATGGTTCCACAGAGAGCCTCCAAAGGGCAGTGGTCAGTGGTCAGTTGGTCAGTGGTGAGTTACTTTACATTCGATCATCTGCTTCGTGGGTAGCGCCCGGAAGTACCAACGTCACAGGGACTCGTGATGTCTCACCGTGCATGTCGCTTAAATTGCCAGGCGATCCTGTGGAAAAAGCGTCTGAAGGCCGCGACCGTGAACCGAAAACCATGCGCTGACAACGCGAACGAACAACTGACAACCGGCCACTGGCAACTGTTCTCTGTAAATTCTTCCAATCTTCATCACACGACGTGCCTCTTTGGTCAATAATTCGGCTTGACAGTGCACGCAGCTGCACTATGATGTTTGAAACATTTCCCGTGGGATATGTTTTGGCCGCTATACAACAGATGCAGCAAACGTTCACATCCAAAGAAGTCGTGGCGCTGACCAGGATCAGCGCGCGCCAACTGCAATGGTGGGACGAGCAGGGCATCGTGGTTCCGGCGCGTGACGGCCATAAGCGCAGATATTCGATCGACGATCTGGCCGAGGTTGCCATTCTGTGCGAGCTGCGCGAACGCGGCTTCTCCCTGCAAAAAATTCGCACGTGTACTCCGGTTTCTGCAGAAAGAACTGGGCAAGCGGCTGGTTGAGACGGTGAAGGCCGCCTCGGAGTATCACCTGCTGACCGATGGCCGGCACATTTATCTTGAGGACTCCGCGCGTGGTGTGGTTGACCTGCTGAAAAATGCTCGCCAGCCGATGTTAACCGTGTGCCTGAGCGACGCGATTCAACGGGTGCTGGACCCTACCGGCGGCGCGAACAGCACGCGGCCGGGTTCCAAGGCAGTCTCCGCCGGCGCGGGAAAGAATTTTCCTCAGCGGAGGCCGCCGCGTGGCGTAGAATTGCGCGCCGGCGTCAAGCGAAATGGTTCCGTTCGTCATCATAAGTAGTGCGGATTAAGGCTTCTTGAGCGGTCCTGAAGGAGGGCACATGATCGGAGAACTCAGCATCCTTAGCGAGTGGATCCCCGAACAGATGGAGCCTGGAACCATTTTTGTCCTGGAAAACGCCGGCGAGGTCGGGGAGAAGGAAGATCCGTACTGGGCGGTGCTCTCGTGTCCAACCTGCGGACAACTGGGACTGGTCACGCGCAAACAGATCGGCGGACTGCTGCCCGTCATTTGCGGATCGGAACAGTGCTCCGCGCAATTCTTCATTCGCGACGAACAGATCATGCCGCGCAAGCCGAATTAGAAGACCTATCCGTTCGCGTCGATTCCTGGTGGGCCATACCCAATGAAGGCATAGCATCGGCTATGCCTTTTCACTTAATTCAGCAAAAATCTTTCTTTCCCGGAAATGATATAAGTTGCGACCGGCCCCTAAAGGCAGCATCTCAGGTTACATCGTGAAACCGCTCCGAAGTCAGGGGCAGGGGAGGATGCACCAAGCATGCATCAATTGTTTCTTCTTGCCATCGGAATCGGCATTGTAGCTGGACTGCGATCCATGACGGCACCAGCCCTTGTCAGCTGGGGCGCGTATTTGGGTTGGCTCAATCTCCACGGCAGCCCGCTGTCTTTCATGGGCTCGATCATCGCGGTCGATAGTCTTCACCCTCGGTGCGATCGGCGAGTTGATTGCCGACAAGCTTCCCAAGACGCCGGCACGCACGGCTCCGGTGGGATTGATTGCACGCATCATCATGGGCGGATTGTGCGGCGCGTGTCTCTACGCGGCGGGGGCGGCATCGCCCGTTCCAGGGGCAGTGTTCGGGATTATCGGTGCGCTCATCGGCACCTACGCCGGCTACCACATCCGGCGCGCGCTGGTAACCCGCCTGAACGTAAAGGACATTCTGATTGCCATTCCGGAAGACCTTATCGCCATCGTTTTGGCGTTCGTGATCGTGCGTTCGACGCTCAGCTAGAGGCGACGGAAGACCTGGTTCCGCTGAGCGCGCCTGAGATGAAGAATCCCAACGCCAGCAGGGCGAAGGCAAGTCCGCAGCCTAAAGTGATGAGCGGCACCGCGAAGAAGCGGCGGTTCCATCCAGCGCCAATGCGGGCCTGCGTGGGATTGTTGGGATCGTAGCGGATGTCATGCCGGCTTCCGGGCGCAAACTCCGCCGCCCGGCGTACTGTTTCCTGGTAGTTGCTGCTTTGGAAGCTGGTCAGATCGACCGTGATTGGCTGCCCGTTGACCACGTAGGCAATCTGCAACTGCGCGGCGTAAAGCTGTTCGTGCTTAGGCGCGGGCTGGGAGACGACATCGCTCTTGATAATCTGCGCCTGCGCGACCGGCCACGAGCGCAGAACCTTGATCTGTCCCAGAAAGAAGGGTGCGCTCATGACGGCGAAAAGCCCGCCAACGATGAGGCAGGTCACGCCGATGAATTGAAAGATGCCGCGTCGTTCAGCGCTCACAAGATCATTATGACGGATTGTGGTGGTGAAGGTCTTGACCCGCGCTGCGATAACTACTTGAAGGTGTCATCCTGAGCGCAGGCGAGACGCCTTTTCCGCGCCGGAGTCGAAGAGCCTGCCCCGAGCGAAACTGAGGGGGCCTCTATCGCTCGCAACGATCTTCGCGGTTCTCAGTTTTCTGTGGCGCGCATCGATCGCGCCAGCTCCGGGATAAAATCTGCCGTCCCTACGGGACTCAGCCCTTTTGTAATCGCTTACCCAGCACTCCGCTTCGCTCCGTGCTGGGCTAAGTCGTTCCGTCCCGCTGCGCGGGACTCAGTTCGATTCCATTCAACGTTCACGATGAGCGTGATGGAGAACTAGACGATCGCGCTGGCTCGCGCCATTCCCAGCGATGCCCCGAGGTCCATATCCCCTTGTGCGAGGCTGTATTGGCCAAGGCTCTACAACTTGGCCTATGGCTGCATGCAGGTCCAACTGCAATCGAAGCCTGCGGGCACGCCTATTTCGACCGCTCCACTTCCTTCAACTCGTCTTCCACCCGCCGCATGCGCAGCAGGATTCGCCCGAGGTAGCCCACGTACACCACCCAGGCGATGAGGTAAGCGGCCTTCAGAAAAGCAATCGAGTTCATTGGGATACTCCTCTCAGGGCGGCCTGCGCGTGCGCAGATTCCAGTGCATGTTCCTGCATCTGCAACTTGTATCGCAGCGCAAGATACAGAATTCCGAGCACCGTGAACAGCGCAAGGTTGGTCAAAAACACATGCAGGATTGGCGGAGCGAGTCCCGAGTCCGGGCCGCCTCCGATCACAGGCGCCGGATGCTGCGTTCGGAACCAGCGAATCGAAAAGTAAACGATGGGCACGTCGGCGAAACCAAAGATGGCGAACGCCGCGGCCAATACCTGCGTCTGGCCACCGGAGGCGAAGCGCCGCAGCACCAGATAGCTCACATAGATGAGCCAAAGGATCAACGTTGTCGTCAGGCGCGCATCCCACGTCCACCAGATGCCCCAGACCGGCCGCGCCCACAACGGTCCGGTGATGAGCAGCACCGCGCCGAACACCACGCCCACTTCGGCTGAAGCCGCGGCGAGGGCATCGCTGGTGGCACTGCGATTGAACAGATAGATCGCGGACGCGATGAAATTGATGGTGAAGCACAGGCCGGCAACCCAGCCGGAGGGCACATGGTAGTAGAAGATACGTTGTACATCGCCCATGGTCGCCTCAGTGGGAGCAACCACCAGAGCGAGATACGTACTGACCCCGAGCAGGAGCAACACAAGCGGAATCGAAATCAGCGCTAGTTTTTTCATTCGGCGTTACACATTCTCATTCAGCGTTCAAGACCACTTCAAACAGCAGCAGGCAGACGGACGTGAAGACGATGTCGTAGACCGCCAGCAGCTTCATCCAGAAAACAGGCGACCCGTCGCCGGTCAACACCATGGTTGTCGCGTCGACCATCCCCAGCAGCGCAGGAATCGAGATAGGGAAAAGAATCAGCGGCAGCATGATCTCGCGGTTGCGGGTGCGAATCGACAAGGCTCCAAAGAACGTTCCGTTCACCACGAGCGCCCATGTTCCCAGCAGTGCGACCACGAGTAACTGCCAGAACGGTCCAACCGACCGCAGGTCGTAGAAGACGACAAACAGCGGCGTCATCAGACATTCCAGAATGGCGACGAAGAGGAAGTTGCCAACCGTTTTCGCCAGAAACAGGGCGTTCGGCGGCGCCGGCGACACCCGATACGCGTCGAGCACCTGATTGCGCAACTCGCGCGCCCACGTTTGGTTCAGGGCAACCACTGCGGAAAACAGGAACGCCACCCACATCAAGCCACCGGCAATGCGCCGCGACTCCTCGGCCGTCGGGTTGAAGGCGAAACTGAAGATCACTACCACCAGCAAGGCGAAAAACAGCATGGAGTTGATGGCGTCTTTCGAGCGCCATTCCATGCGTAGGTCCTTCACGAGCGTTGCGCGAGCGACGGCCAGGGTGCTCATGAGTTTGCCTTCACTGGCTGCGCGGCAGCAGCGTCGGAATGCTTAACCGACTCCCGGGAGACGATCTGCCCCGCCGACATGTGCACAAACTCGTCAGCAACGCCTTCCATCAGCGGCGCCTGATGAGTGACGACGAAGATTGTCTTACCCTGGTCGCGAACGCGACCCAGCACCGCAGCCATGTCGCGCGCCGAACGCACATCGACGTTGGAGAACGGCTCATCCAGCAGAATCAGCTCAGGATCGTGCAACACGGCGCGAGCCAGAGACAACCGCTGCCGCATGCCTTGCGAGTACTGACCGATGCGGCGCGGGAGATCAGGATCGAGCCCAACGGTCCGCATCGCGTTGCGGCAGATTTCATCACCGGAAATGCCGTACAGTCCCGCGAAGTACCGGAGGTTTTCCATTCCGCTCAGCTCGTCGTAAAGCAGCGGGGCGTGTCCCATATAACCGACGCGGTGTGCGATGTCGCGGACGTGCTTCGCTCCCAGAATGCTGAAGCTGCCCTGGCTAGGCTCCATCAGACCGGCGACCACACGCAGCAGAGTACTCTTGCCGGCACCGTTGTCGCCGACGACGACGTAAAGTCGGCCCGCCGCAAAGCTGTCGGAGATGCCGCGCAGCGCCGCGAATCGGCCAAAGAACTTCACTAGATTTTCGAGGTGGATGACAGGCGAGAAGTGAGGTTCGCTAATCCCTGCCATGGGGTACGTGTCCGTGGAGCTGGCCCGCAAGCGCCTACTGGCCCATGCTCGAGCCCGCGCTGTTCTGTGCCGTGTTCTGCGGACCCTGCGCCGCTCCGGGCTGGCCGGTCTGTTTGGGAGCGTATTTGGACGCACACTTGGCCTGGATGTTCGTGGCGTGGAAGATGCCGTCACGCCCGAAGCGTCCTTCGGCCAGGGCCTGTGCGTTGTCCTTGAAAGTGTCGGGCGGAGCCTCGGTTCCGGCGTAAACAACCGGCAAAGTACGGTCCTGCTCCACCAATTGGAATTCCAGGTGCGTACCCTGGCGCTTCACCGACCCGGGAGCAACATTGCCGGCTACGCGGAGCCGCTTACTATAGGCACCGTCGCCCATGCCGTTTAATTCTTTGATGGTGACGTAATAGCTCTTGCTGTCTTGCACGCCGGTGTAGGCGAGGTAGCCGAGGGAGACGAGAATGACCGCCATCACCGCGCCAAACCGTATGTACCTGCGTCCCTGTTCAGACATCGTTGCGATTACCTCTTCGCGGTCCGGCCGGCCGGATGCGATACATAAAGCATACCGCTAACGAACTCACAATGCCATGTGACTTTAGTCACATAGGGGCATGAAGGATATTCGGTCTGTCGCCGGCTAAAGCTGGCTTGTGATTTCAAAACACCGCATCGGCGCACCTGAAGGTGCGCCCCTTCAAAGCTTCCTAATTGAGGGAGAATGACGAGGAGCGGCTCAGGCTGCGCCCTGAATACGTTCCGTGTGTTCCAGGCTGGACTTGATCAGCTCGATAAGCTCCGAAGGAGGAAAGGGTTTGGAGCGGAACACCACGTCCAAACCCTGATACTCGTCTTCGGCTTCCGGCAACCCGCTCAACACGATCACGGGCAGCCAATCGCTGAGCACGCGGATCTCCCGCACCAGCTCCGAGCCGTTGCAGCCGGGCATGATGTGATCAGTCACGACCACGCCAACGCGATCAGGAAGCCCTCGCAAAGTAGCCAAGGCACTTTCGGCAGTGGTGGCGACGGAAACCTGGAAGCCGGCGTCCCGCAAAATCGCTTCCCGGACGGTCAACTGCAAAGGGTTATCGTCGATGAGAAGAACCTGCCTCAAGCCGTGTTATGCCCCTGTCTTTTGTTTCGCACCGCATGAAGATGGTCGTGCGGTCATCCGAAACTCGTCCCGCAGCATTGGGATAAACCGTTAGATACCTGCGGCCTTCCTGCTGTTGCGCCTCGATGCTCCCTTTTCGGTCCAACACCAACTCGAACAGACGTTACGCTGTGCGCGGCCGACCGCCGATCTCTTCTACCGCACGCAGCCAGTCTTGCTCGGGAGAGCCCCCGTTGTTGCCGCGCTGCAGATAAAGCTCATAGGCGCGCGCGCGAATTTGCTCTTCAACGCTGGGTGACACGGTTGCCGCGGTGATAACTTCGGTCGAGACGATTGCTGGGGCCGCTCCAACGCCGTTCCCATTCCCGTTTCCGCTCTCCACGTGCACGCCGTTTCCGTTCGCCGGCGTCACTTTGCGGCTCTTCGTCGTTTTCTTGGGCGCGGTGCTTTCCTTGTCTCGTGGTGCCTTCGGCATCGTACTTAACTCCTAGAACCTAAAAGATTTGCACCCGAAACCGACAGCAGAAAGACTGACAGCATCGGCCAGATGCATTACCTCCAATATATCGAATTCTTTATGCTTTGTGGGGCGCTAACGTGCCAATACTCACAAAATTCATCTACGTACATCTTGTTTGCGTCGTCCATCACATCGCGCTGTTAAGTCGCTACCAATTTGCTACTTAGCGATGTCAAATAGAAGTAGCTGCATGCGACAGCGGAACCAAGTTCGTCACATTCTCGTATATTCGGTCAGGGCGGATCAGACATTCGTGTCAGAGGTTCGACCCTGGTCATTGGCGGCTGAAATTTCGGCGCCAAACTTCTCAATTCGGTAATCGCGTCATGGTCTTCTTCGAAATTCTCCGGCAGATGCTTCGCACCTTGTGGGCGCACAAGCTACGCTCCTTCCTGACCATGTTCGGTATTGCCTGGGGCGTGGGATCTCTGCTGCTGCTGGTGGGATTGGGCGAAGGTTTTCGCTCCGGCAACCGCCGCGAGCTGAATTCGCTGGGAGAAGACATCATGTTCGTCTTCCCCGGACGGGCTCCTGCCATTGCCGGCAACATGGCCTCCGGCCACGACTACAACCTGACCGACCAGGACTACCATGACATCCTGAACGAAGCGCCGCACGTGAAGGCCGCAGCTCCTGTGCTGTCGCGTCTGGACATTCGCGAGGTCAGCGATTTCGGCAACACCAACGGGGAAGTCAGCGGGGTTCTGCCGAAGTACAACGCCATTCGCTACCTGCCGCTCTCGGCGGGGAGATGGCTGAACGAGGATGACGAGTCGCAGGTTCGGCTGGTTGCCGTTCTTGGCGACGAGATGCAGAAGAACCTGTTTCCAGGAAGGCCCGCGGTCGGCAATACGATTCTGTTGAATGGCATCCGCTTCCAGGTCATCGGCGTGGTCGAGCGTGTCGGGCACGGCGACAATAACTCCACCAATAACCGCGTCTTTATGCCGTTCAGCACCATGCGGCAGTTCTTCCCCATGGTGAAACAAGGACAGGACAACGCGGTGTCATTCATCAATTACCGGCCGAGAGTTCGTTCCGAACACGGCCTCGCACGCGATGAGGTGCGCCGGATTATCGCACGTAACCACGGCTTCGATTGGCACGACGAAGACGCGTTCGAGGACTGGGATACCATCAAGAATTCTGAGATGGTCGGCAAGATTTTCGATGCGATGGATCTGTTTTTGGGCGGAGTCGGGTTAGTTACGTTGACGCTCGGCGCGATCGGCGTGATCAACATCATGCTGGTTGCCGTCAGCGAGCGGACGCGCGAGATTGGCCTGCGCAAAGCGCTGGGAGCAACCAATCGCAGCATCCTGTTGCAGTTCTTCCTGGAAGGCGCGTTTCTCACTCTTATGAGCGGTGGTATCGGAATGGCAGGCGCCGGATTGTTGATGTACGTGATGCGAGGCGCCGCCGCCGGCGCACCCGGCTTCGATCCGCCAACCATGTCGTTCATGTCGGCTACACTCGCCATTGGAACGCTGGCGCTGGCCGGCATCGTCTCGGGCATTTATCCCGCGCGCAAGGCTGCCATGCTGCAGCCGGTTGATGCGCTCAGGCAGGAGTAAGCGATGGTCCGCGATCTGGTTTCGCAAGCTTACAGTGCAATGCGCTACAACCGCCGCCGCACCGCGCTGACCATGCTCGGCATGGCCTGGGGCATCGCTACGGTGGTCCTGTTGCTGGCTTACGGCGCAGGCTTCGGACGCGCCATCGAGGTCATCTTCGCCAACTGGGGCACGCGCATCATTGGTGTCTTTCCCGGACGCACCTCGCAACAGGCCGGCGGTCAAAAGGCCGGCACGCAGATCAAGTTCACCATCGACGACCTTGACCGCATTACCGCTGCTGCGCCGCTGGTCAATCGCATCAGCCCAGAGGTCGATAAGCAGGTCAACGTGCAACGCGATGTTCGCACGTATACGTTACCGGTGCAGGGCGTGTATCCCAGCATCTTCAACATCCTGGCCCTGAAGCTGGAAGAGGGCCGCCTGATGAATGCCGATGACGAGGAGACGCGAGCACGTGTCGCCGTCATCAGCTCGGACGCCAAGCTGAAGCTCTTCTCCGGTGAATACGCTATCGGCCAGCATATCCGCCTCGATGGCATCAGCTACCAGGTCATTGGCGTGCTTGCTCCGCACATGCAGGAAGGCGACGACAGCGTCAACAAAACCGTATACCTGCCGTTCAGTGCGATGAGCGACTTCAAGGACACGCACTATCTCGACGGGTTCTGGATGTCGTACGAAGGCAACGATTACGAGCTGGTGGAGAAGCAGGTGCGCGGAGCTTTGGCGCAGCAGTACAACTTCAAGCCCGACGACAAACGCGCGGTCTTCGTCTTCAACATGATGAAGCAGTTGAAGCAGTTCCAGATCATCACCGCGGGACTGAAGATTCTGCTCGGCTTCATCGGCACGTTGACGCTCGGCATCGGCGGAGTTGGCCTGATGAACATCATGCTGGTCGCCGTCACGCAACGCACGCGCGAAATCGGCGTGGAGAAAGCGCTCGGCGGACGCCGCCGCGACATTCTGTTCCAGTTCCTGGCAGAAGCGCTGGCGATTACGTTTGTCGGTGGAGTTCTGGGGATTGCGTTGGCTTATGCGGTATCGATCGGCGTTGGCCGAATTACCTTCTATAGCGCTATTGCAAAGAATGCCGAGGCCGCCGATATTCGCCTGATCATCGATCCATCCACCGTGGTAGCGGCGACCGTGATCCTGACGCTGGTGGGATTGGTGAGCGGAATGTTGCCGGCAATCAAGGCGTCGCGACTCGATCCGATCGAGGCATTGCGATACGAGTAGGACGATCTTCGTCCGCGATCTGACTGTAATTCCGGCGCGGAAAAAGCCGGAGTTCTCGCTCCGGCTCGATGTTTCAAGCTGTCCTCGGACTATAGCCGCTTGCGGCGCAGAAATCCCACCACACCGACGAATCCGCTGGCAACCAGCACCAGGCTGCTCGGCTCGGGCGTCGATCCGGTCTGAGAAGAACCCAGGATCGTGAATGCCTCTGATGGCAGAGTTCCTCCCAACGAGTCATTTACGGCTTGTGACGGGCAGCCTTGGGAATGACAGCCGATACCGCTGTTCTCATCCCAGTAGACCGGATCGCCGTCGGTACTGACGGCGTTCTGAAGAGTAAGCCAATAGGTCCCACTGTTGAGAGGGGTGCCATTGAAGCTGCCGGTTTCGGTGCAGACGTCATAGCCAAAGTTGTTCACGAAGCAACCGGACTGCACCAGGTTGACCACTCCGTCAAAATAGATCGTCCCTTCCTGGAGAGGCTGTGACGATAAGGTAACGTCTACCGACTGCAGCACATCGCCTGCGGTCAGCCATACGCCAAGAGACAGGCCGTTCACCGTACTGGTACCGCTGGAAATCGTGAAGCTATCGCTGATGTCGAATCCCTCGTTGATGGTCCAGGCGTCAACCTCGCCGTTAATCGGTCCATTCTCATAGAGCGTTTGTTGAGCTGCAGCCGGCAGAGCCGCAGCTAACAAACACGACAGGGCAACAAACGCGAGCAAAGCAAAACGGGGCTTCATAGAATCGAACTCCTTCGACGCAGAATAGAAAGGCTCTTCCAAGGAGTTGGAAAACGCGGACCTACTATACACCAGTTGGTAACCGTGGGGACCCGGAAAAGGCGAGACTCGCTCGGACTAGAAGATAAAGATAGGATCGCAGATGATGATCAGCCGAACCGACAACTGAGAACTGACACACTGACCACTATCTTTTAATGATGGGATTGTATCCCTCGGCCACGAGCTTGGCCTTCATGGCTTCCGCGTCAGCCAGGTTCGAGAAAGGCCCGACCTGCACGTGATAGAGCTTGTCGTTGGTTACAGGATTGTTAACCACAAACACATTGTAGTTCTTCTTGCGCAAGGCTCCTGCCAACGCTACCGCGTCATCTTCGCGCGAGACAGCGGCAATTTGCACAACCATGGTTCCCGGGCCGGTCACAGGCGAGGTATGCGAGATCACGTCGCCCGCTCGAGCCGTAGTAGCAGCTGGCTGAGTCGTTACAGCCGGTGCCGTTGTTGGCGGCGGTGTAGCCGCTGAGACTACTTTCGGACCAGTAGGTTGGGCGTCGGCTGTGGCTTTGGACGCTGCTGCCGCAGCCTGTTGAGCGTTGTCATTTTGCTTTACCGCGTTATAGAACGTCAGGCTGCCCTGCTGGTCTGCGGTGGTGCTCGCCGGTGCGGCGGACGACGAAGTGTCAGGCTTGGTGGATACAGCCGCAGAGGGCTTGGTCACAGTCGATGTCGAAGCTCCGGTATCGGCGGAGACCGCGGCCGGGGCCGGCTGATCGTTCATCGCCTGGTCGTGGCCCGAGGTTTTGCCCAGCGAAAAGCCGATGGAAAAGAAAACCGCGCAGATCGCTGCCAGGAGCAGGAACAGCCCCAACAGTTTACCCACGCCTAATGTTATTTCGGTATCATCCGATGCCATTGTGTGCACAAATACCCTCGGTTGCTAGATACGGCCTTCGCAGAAGGCCAGAGCGTCCGTTCCGATCAAAGGAAGGCCTGCGCCTAACTATTTTTCCGTCGCCGGCGGCGTGCCGCTGATCTTCCTCGTGTCCGCATTCACCAGGTTTTGCAATCCCGCCAACAGGTCCACCGGAACAGGGAAGATGATGGTCGTATTCTTCTCCACGCCGATTTCCGTCAATGTCTGCAAGTAGCGCAACTGAATGCTTGTCGGCTCGCTGGCCAGCAAGTGCGCCGCATCGATCAGGCGCTGCGCCGCGGCGAACTCGCCTTCCGCGTGAATGATTTTCGAACGCTTCTCGCGTTCGGCCTCAGCCTGCTTGGCCATGGCGCGGACCATGCTTTCATTTAGATCGACCTGCTTCACCTCGACGTTGGTTACCTTCACGCCCCAGGGATCGGTGTGCTGATCGAGGATCGACTGCAAACGTAAATTGATCTTCTCGCGATGAGCCAGCAGTTCGTCGAGATCGACCTCGCCCAGCACCGAGCGCAACGTCGTTTGCGCGAACTGGGACGTCTGATACATGTAATTCGAAACCGCAACCACCGCTTTGTTCGGATCGATCACCCGCAGAAAGATAACGGCGTTCACTTTCAGCGTAACGTTGTCGCGAGTGATGATGTCCTGCGGGGGGACTTCCAGCGCTTCCTGCCGCAACGAGACCCGAACAATGCGATCAAGGGGAGCAAACACCAGGATGACGCCTGGTCCCTTGGGCACGCCTAATAAACGGCCAAGACGGAAGATAACTCCACGCTCATACTCGGCCAAAATCTTGATCGAGTTGATGATGTAGAGAGCAAGAATAACGATGATGACAAGGCCAGCAATGCCCGGCACGATGTGCCTCCAGCTACTTAGAAGTTTAGAACGGGTACTACTGCGGATTGTAGGCCCAAGTAGCCCGGAACCCAAGTTGGTAACAGAGAAAGGAGGCTCCCGTTCCCTCTCGCTTGCTTCTCGGCTTTCGTTTAAAATTTCCTGTCCTGCTATGCTTAGGCGTAGCCGCACTCTGCGGGACGGCATTTAACCCTTTCTATCGAACCGGGCGACTCAGCCCGTGGAGGTCTCACCGTGAAACTGACTCCTGGAAAACTCGCGGGCATGAAGGCTGTTTCCAATGATCGCGGCGTGATTGCTGCCGCCGCCATGGACCAGCGCGGCTCGCTCAAGAAAGCCCTCGGCGCAGACGCCGGCGATGCTCAACTGGAAGAATTCAAAATCTACGTCACGGAAGTCCTTACCCAGCACGCCAGTGCGATCCTGCTCGACCCTCAGTGGGGCCTGCCGGCTGCCAAGCGCCGCGCGAAGGGATCTGGCCTGCTGCTCGCGTACGAGAAGACTGGCTACGACAAGCAGCTTCCCGGCCGCCTGCCGGATCTGCTGGACGACTGGTCCGCGAAGCGCCTGAAGGAAGCCGGCGCTGACTGCGTAAAGATTCTGCTGTACTACACACCGTATGACGACCAGAAGGTTAACGAGCTGAAGCATGCATGGGTGGAGCGCATCGGGGATGAATGTCGCGCCAACGACATACCGTTTTTCCTGGAACTGGTCGGCTACAAAGAGGGCATGGACGAGAAAGGCCCCGAATTCGCCAAGCTGAAGCCCGAAGTAGTCGCTAAGTCGATGGCAGAGTTTACTAAGGACCGTTACAACGTGGACGTGCTGAAGGTGGAAATTCCGGTGAACTTGCAGTACGTCGAGGGCGCGCGTTCGTTCAAGGGAACTGCGGCCTACACGAAGAAGGAAGCACTGGACCACTTCCGCGCAGCGGCCGGTACGACCAGCAAGCCGTTCATCTATCTGTCGGCGGGCGTCAGCAATCCCGAGTTTATCGAGGATCTGGAGTTCGCCGCCGAATCGGGAGTGAAGTTTAATGGCGTGCTCTGCGGCCGCGCAACCTGGAAGGATGGCATCAAGGTTTACGCAGAAAAGGGTGGAAAGGCCTTTGAGGCATGGCTGAAGGACGAAGGTGTGAAGAACATCAGTAACGTGAACGAGGCCCTGAAGGCTGCCACGCCGTGGTACAGCATTTATGGAGTACAGGAAGCCGCCGCGAGCCGGTAAGGTTCATGATCTCCCACTCATTCGAAAACCACGAATGAGTGGGCACCCAAACCGTTGACCGATTCAAACACGACGGTGAGTGGTTCCTTAGCTCCCACCCTCTCGCCAACAACGGGCGAGGAGGATGGGGCACCCGTCTGATCTATCCACAGCTAAAAGCTAGGAGCTAAGACCGGCTACTCATATATCGAGCACCCGCACCCCGGACTCGGCACGTGAACTTTCAGGAAGTCCGAGACACGCTGATACGCGTCAATCTGGTTTTCTACCCGTGCGAAGCCGTGCCCTTCATCTTTGTAAATCTTCAGTTGCGCTACGCCGCCTCGTTTCTTTACCGCGTCGGCGACCTGCTGCGCTTCGCTAGCAGGACAGCGAGGATCGTTGCCGCCTGCCAGTAGCAAAATCGGCACCTTGATCTGATCGACAAAGTTGATGGGAGAGCGGTCTTCGTAGAGCGCCTTGTTCTTCACCGGATCGCCCATCGTCGCCAGATCGTACTCGCGCAGACTCGGATCTTCATTGGCGATCTCAGTAAACCAGTTTACGAAAGGAACAATGGGAACCGCTGCGGCCCACATGTCGGGCGCCTTGGTCACCGCCATCATGCTGAGATAGCCGCCGTAGCTGCCTCCCATCACGATCAGTTTCTTGGGATCGACGAAGCCGCTCTTCTTGATCCACTCTCCCGCGTCCAGGACATCGTTCAGCTCCTGTCCGCCGGCATCGCCCAGGTTGGCGTCGGCAAATTCCTTTCCATAACCGGTCGAGCCGCGATAGTTCGGCGCAATCACCAGATAGCCCTGGTTCACGATGTACTGGATGAAGCGGTTGAACGAGTCGACGGACTGTGCCGCTGGACCGCCGTGAATGTATACGATCGCCGGGAACTTGCCGTTGCGTTGAATATTGTTCGGCACATACGCGAACGCCGATATGGTGAACTTGCCGTCGCGACTGGGATAGTGCACCAGATACGGCGAAACCATGTCGGAGCTGCGCAGGCCTCCAACCAGCGAATGGGTAATCTGGGTCGACTGCCTGGAGGCTACGTCATAGACCCACAGGTCGCTGGGAGCGTTGGCTCCATTATGCGAATACAGCATCTTGGCGCCGTCGCGCGTGTACGCTGTCGGCTCACCAGCCAACGAATTGACTCCGGTTGCAATCGGCAGCGCAACCGCGTGCCGCCCAGCGATGTCGTATGAGTAGATGTTGACGGTGCCATCGACATTCGCCGTCCAAGTCGCCGATTTGCCATCAGGCGCGAACCCGCCCGCTTCGATCTCCCACTTGTCCTGGGTAAGCCAATCGATCTTCTTCGACGTGATATCCAGCAGTCCCACATTGTCGTACCCGTTATGCGCGTCCGACGTGATCAGGACGGTCTTGCCGTCCGGCGAAAGGTCGGCGGCGTGATAGGTCTGGCGCCCTTCGTGCGGAGTCAAATTCGTACTCTGCCCGCTCTTCAGATCGGCGATGAAGACGTTCGAGTCTTTGCCGGTCGCGTGCGACTGCGTGTAGATGAGGAACTTGCCATCGTGCGAGAAGATCGGAGCGCTGTTGCTTAGCTCTTTGGGCGTGCTCCTGGTCACGTGAGTGACATGACGCGTTGCGATGTCCATCAATTCGATCTCGTAGCTCGAACCGGTCTTCGGCTTGGTCGCGTAGGCGATCGAGCGGCCGTCGGGCGCCCATGCCGGTTCAATCTCAGCGGACTCGGGGGAAGTAGTCAGGTTCACGACGTCACCGGTCTTGGGCGAGACCATAAAGATGTCCCATTGCTCATCGCCGTCGTGATCGGAGGTGTACGCAATCCAGGTCCCGTCCGGCGACCACACCGGATGCGACTGCCGCTGGTCGCTGATAGTCAGCTGTATCGGCCAGCCACCGTTCACCGGCACCAGCCACAGATTGTTGCGGCCGCTGATGTTGGAGATGAACGCCACTTGCTTGCCGTCGGGCGACCAGGTGGAATTGCCCATCTGGCGCGTCATGTAGAGCTTCTCAATGGAGAATGTCGACATGTCGGCCACGTTCTTGCTTTCCAGCTTGGCAGGGTCGGTGACGGCTTGCGGAAAAGCGAGGGGTTGCTGCGCGGATGCGGCCAAAGTCAGAAGAACGACGAAGGTTGCGAAGATGTGTTTCAAGCGTTGAATTTCCAGTCGGAGCGATGGGAAAATCACGAGTCCCATTGTAGATTGCGGTGTGTGTTTCGGGCACGGCGGCTTTCAGATAATCCTAGCGCCCGCCAGAGGATGCGGTTATGCTTGCGAGAATCTGCATTGCCGATCGGTGGCGCGTCGGCTCTCGTCGGTTGCAAGGAGTTGGTCATGCACACTGGCACGTTTTCACGGAAGTTATTCCCTGCCGGCATTCTTGCAATGGCAGTTTTGCTGGCTGCGCCGGCATTGTGCCAGGGGACCTTGTACGACAACGGACCTGACGGCGATATTGGCTACTATCACGTGAATTTCGGAGCGGCGGTCGCCAACTCGTTCGTCCTCTCGCAACCGGCGTCCATCAGTGGTGTCACGCTCACGCTCTACTCGGTCGACGACGGCAACCATCCCGCGCGCGTGAAGTGGACCATCACTACCGAACCGTTCGGCGGAGAAATAAAAGGTAGAGGATTCGAGAACTTATCCGAGCTCCAGGGTCCATACTTGACGAAATTTCTGTTTTTCGCGTGGAAGGTCGGAGTCGCCATTCCAAACCTGAATCTTCCCGCCGGCACCTACTACTTTCAGATTCAAGACGTGGTTACCGAATGGGACAGTTGGGCCTTCTGGGCGCAAAGCAGCGGCGGCAACTCGCAGGGTTTCTACCAGGCGATTGGGGAAAATGGAGCCGGCACGGTTTCTCTGGTGCCGTCGGAGACGTTTTCGGTGATGGGGGAATGGTTGCCGGAACGCGCGAGATGAGAAGCTGAGACGAACCTAGGGTGAGGTCGGAGAAGTACAGGTAGATGTTCGGGGTTAGACGGCTTAAGTCAAGCCTAGGTGACAGTGGTGGTTGTCGTCTGGTGCGAGTGCTGCTTCATCCACTGCTTGGTTTGCCTGTTCTGGTCTTTCGTCTGCTTCTTCTGCATCTTGTTTTGATGCTTCACGTAATCGTTGTATTGCTTTGCCTGTTGCTTGGGGGACTTCTGGCCTGCATGCGCAACCGTCGGCGCGAGCAGTCCGAGGCCCAGAAGGACGAACAACGCGAAAGAAGTCAGTCGTTTCAAAGTTTCACCGCAAAGTTGGCGTTAGCGGCATTCTACAGCGAATCCTCGGGCTTTGTAACCGGGAAAAATGTTACGAAAGTACAATAGCCGGGTATTGTCCTTTCGTGCCATACGCGAAACCAATATTCGACGTAAGCCAATTGTTTCTTATGGCTTGGCAGCCCTGTGGATGTCCACCGTGCTCCACGTCTTGTCGGCGGCATGGCAAAGGGTTTCCAGCGGGCAGTCTGCGCATTTGGGGGCGCGCGCGACGCACAGCGCGCGGCCGTGCAGGATGATCTGGTGCGAGAAGAGAATCCAGTGATCGCGGGGAATTACCTTCATCAGGTCCTGCTCGATCTTCCGTGGATCGTCGTTCTTGGTCAGTTCCAGCCGCCGCGAGATGCGATGGACGTGCGTGTCGACCACGACGCCGTCGGCGATCTTGAACCATGAGCCGAGCACCACGTTTGCCGTCTTGCGCGCGACGCCCGGAATCGTCAGCAATTCGTCCATGGTGCGCGGCACTTCGCCGCCAAATTCGCCGATGACTTTGCGCGCTGCGCCCACCAGTGACTTCGATTTGTTGCGGAAAAATCCGGTGGAGCGAATGTCGTCTTCCAGGTCTTGGGGTTGAAGCGCGGCAAACGCTTCCGGCGTCGGATACTTTTCAAAGAGCGTGGGCGTCACCATGTTCACCCGGACATCGGTGCACTGCGCGGAAAGAATCGTCGCCACCATCAGTTCCCACGCGCTGCGATGATGCAGAGCACAGTTCGCGTTGGGATAACGGGCGTCGAGACGTTCGAGGATCGCATTAATGCGTTCGGGCGCCAGCGGATTGTAGCCTTTCGCGACGATCGTCGATTTGCGCGAGGTTGTCGTGGGTGCTTTAGCGCCAGCCTTCGAGGATTTCACGGGTGCCCCACTCAACCCTCTTTTGGTTGCGTGGGTGTTGGATGACCCGCCTTTAATAACACGTTCTTTGGCGCGCTTAGCTACGCTGGAGATTTTGTCCTGCCGGCCGCTGCGCGAAGGCTGGCGGGGTGTGACGCCGCGTGGCATAAGTATTCTCCCGGAGGTTCGAAGGGAGATTATAGCGAGTCGCAGCGATTCACGTGTCGAGTCAAATCGATTACCAGTGGCATACGTTGCTGTCAGCTACGTAATCTCCACCAGCTCCGCTATCTTCGCCTTCCACTCGCGCGGGCCGCTTTCGTGGACCGAATTGCCGTGGATATCGACGGCCACCGTTACCGGCATATCGTGCACTTCGAATTCGTAGATGGCTTCCATGCCGAGATCGTGGAAAGCCAGCACGCGCGCCTTCTTGATGGCCTTCGAGACCAGGTAAGCCGCACCGCCAACCGCCATCAGGTAAACCGCTTTATGGTCGCGGATGGCCTCGATGGCTTCCGCTCCACGTTCGGATTTTCCCACCATGCCCAGCAATCCGGTCTCGCGCAGCATCTGGCGGGTGAACTTGTCCATGCGGGTCGCGGTGGTGGGACCCGCGGGCCCAACGGCTTCATCCCGCACCGGATCGACCGGGCCGACGTAATAAATAAAGCGATTGGTGAAGTCGACCGGCAGCGCCTGCTGTTTCGTCAGCATCTCGGTCATGCGTTTGTGCGCGGCGTCGCGTCCGGTAAGCAGCTTGCCGTTCAGCAGTAACACTTCGCCAGGCTTCCACTCCGCCACATCCTCGCGGGTGACTGTGTCGAGATTCACTCGGCGCGCGTTGGCCGGGTTATAGGTCAGCTTCGGCCAATCTTCGAGCGATGGCGGCTCCAGCGCGACCGGGCCGCTGCCGTCGAGCACGAAGTGTGCGTGGCGCGTGGCTGCACAGTTGGGAATCATTGCAATCGGCAGATTCGCGGCGTGCGTGGGATAGTCCTTCACCTTCACGTCGAGCACGGTGGTCAAGCCGCCAAGTCCCTGCGCGCCGATGCCGAGGGCGTTGATCTTTTTGTAGAGTTCGACGCGGAGCTTCTCGGCTGTGGTTCTTGGGCCGCGAGCGATCAGTTCCTGGATGTCGATGGGATCCATCAACGACTCTTTCGCCAGCAACATGGCTTTCTCGGCAGTGCCGCCGATGCCGATGCCAATCATGCCTGGGGGACACCAGCCGGCTCCCATGGTCGGAACCGTCTTCAGCACCCAATCCACAATCGAATCCGACGGGTTCAGCATGGCGAACTTGGACTTGGCTTCGGAGCCTCCGCCCTTGGCTGCAACGATGACGTCAAGCTTGTCGCCGGGAACAACCGTCATGTTGATGACGGCGGGAGTGTTGTCCTGCGTGTTCTTGCGTGTTCCGGCAGGGTCGGCCAGGATGCTGGCACGCAGCTTATTGTGCTCGTGCTGATAGGCGCGACGAACGCCTTCGTTGACCATGTCTTCGACGCTCATGGTCGCGTCCCACTGGACGTTCATGCCGATCTTTAGAAACACGGTCACAATGCCGGTGTCCTGACAGATGGGTCGATGGCCCTCGGCGCACATGCGCGAGTTGATCAACAGCTGCGCCATGGCATCGCGCGCGGCCGGCGATTGTTCCTTCTCATAAGCGGCAGCCATGCCTCGGATGAAATCGGCCGGATGATAGTACGAGATGTATTGCAGCGCGTCGGACACGCTTTGGATCACATCGTCTTGTTTGATGATGGTCATAAGAGACACTTCACGGAACTCGCGAACGCAAGCAGAGTAAATGCGACATCAAGGATATGTTCGCAACCTAAAATTATACTGGCCCGCTAACCCCCGCCTTGTGATTCCTGAACCCTTCCGATGTTTATTGCGTTTGGAGTAGTCCTGCTTTCTTGACGGAGTTTTCGTCTATCGCAGCCTCAGTATCTCCAACTGGTCACGTCCGCGCCGGTGGGCGCGGTCTTCAGCATCCGCTCCACCGACTGGCGGATGACGCGCTGACTCCAGCTCAGTCCCGCGGCTTCCACCGGTAAACCATCCTTGCCGGTGTAGCAGTGCGGACGTCCCGGGCCGTAGTCGAAGTCTCCGGCATAGTACGGATAATTCGTGCTCTCCAGGAAGTCCTGCATGAGGTGCACGGCATTGTTGAGATAGTAGGAATCCATGTCGCCCACGGCGAAGTGCAGCTTGCCAACAAGGTTGGGTCCGAGCGTCTTCCAGTCGCGCTGCAGGATGTAGCGCAGGTCGTAATGTTCCTTCCAGTAGCTGGCGACCCCGTGATCGATCGCGCCCGTGACAGGATCGTAAATCGGCTTCGGATATCCATCCTCGCCGACCGGGCTGTATACCGCCTGCCAGATGTTGAATTGCTCGGTCGACCGCCCATGCGTGCCCAGGACCAGTTCCCGGCGGGTCATTCGGTCCATGGTGCTGACCACGGCGCCATCAGTCTCGCGCTGCGAAGGGCGCGGCACCTTGCCCCAGTTACTCTTCAGCCACAGCGCGTTGGGATCCTCGTAGAGGTTCACGATCTGGTAGGCGCGGAAGTCGACCGGGTCGGGACAGGCAATGAAGGCGTCGTTGAAGAATGTGGGATAGAAAATCTGCATCGCCGCCGCTTCCCATCCGCCGGTTGAGCCGCCGTAGGTTGCGCGTGCCCATCCTTGTCCGATACCGCGGAACTGCTTCTCGACCGCAGGAATGACTTCCTGCGTGATGGCATCGCCGTAAGGTCCTACATTGTCGGAGTTAACGGCGTAGGAGTCGTCGTAATAGGGATTGGCGTGCTGTAGTTCGACTATGATGACGTGCGGCAGCCTGCCGGAAGTCCAGTCCTGGTAGAACGCATAACTATATTCGGCAACCATGCGCTTGCGGCCCTTCAAGTCCGGCGTGGGTGGCGCTTCACGGAAGGGAAGCGAGAAGTCGCGAGGGAAGTGGGACTGATAAACGATCAGCGGGTAGCGCGCATCGGGGTGCTGGTCGAAGCCTTCAGGCAATAAAACGATCGCTCCGATGTAAACCGGCGTTCCCCAGAACTTAGACAGCAATTCGCTCTTAACTTTGAGATGCTTGACGTATTTCGTGTCCTTCGGCTCCTCCAGCGGAGGAATTGTTTCCGTGAGCGAGATTTTGATTACGCCATCGTGAGCCGGATCGACATGGATCTTCTGCGGTTTGCTGTAGAGGTTTCCCGGCTTGCGGTTCCACTGCTGACCTTCGCCGTGGTCGGGCGGGAGCTTAACGGTGTGGCCGTTGGCCAGATGGTAGGTTTGGTAGATATTCAACAATCCCTGAACGTAGTAGTCGCCCGCCGGTATGGCTGCCAGATTCATTGCCGGATAGCCAACCGCTGCATCGTCGATGGTGGCGGCCTTACCCGGCGTCAGGCTATCGATGTCGACGGCAAAGAACTGCTGCGTATCCGGATCATCGCTGATCTCAAAACGCGGCTCCTTCTTGTCGTCGGTGGACAACATGATGTAGACGCGACCGTCCAGCGGCTTGTCGCTTAGCTGTTCTGGGAACGAAACTTCGAAGCGTAACCTTCCGTCGGATGGCGAGGAAGCTGACTGGCCGTGAATCACACCGAGAAGTGAGACGACTAGGACGAAAATAGAAAGCAGGCTTCGTTGCATCGAGCCATCCTTGCGCGGGAGAAACTGCCATCCAGCGTACCGCATTGCATGGTTTTCACAAATCTATAACGCGCGTGCCGTTCGATAAGCGCTGTAGTCGCATTCGCCATGCTTCGTCTTATGCACACTGAAGAAGCTCAGCAACTTTGATTTCACCGGCTTTTCATCCGGCATTCACCACCGAGCATGGGCAAGCCTATTACCTTCCTGAGCAGAGAAGACGGCGCGAAATTGCCGCACTTGAGAGTTGCGGGAGGCTCCAAAGCCGCTCCGCAGTCTGGACGCGCTCCGTCGATAACCAGCCTCGGGCTCGTCTGGACAAAAAGAGACGCCGATCGCAACAAGGGGTCGGCGTTTTTCGTTATACCCGAATTTCCGTCCAGCGCTGCCGGCCCCACACCCCTCTGAGAAATCGGTTACAGTAATCAGCACATAAGAGGTGAGGAATGAGCGTGGAAGACGCTGATCTGCCGGAGCTGCCGTACGATTCCTGGAAAGATACGCTTGCCACTCTGCACATGTGGACGCAGGTCGTCGGCAAAATTCGCATGGGGCTTTCGCCGCTGGTCAATCACTGGTGGAACGTACCCCTCTACGTTACGGCGCGCGGCCTGACCACCTCGCCCATGCCTTATGGCAGCCGGACACTAGAAATTTTCTTTGACTTCATCGATCACAAGCTGCTGATTGAAACCAGCGAGGGCGAGATGCGGGAGTTGCCGCTTAAGCCGCAGAGTGTCGCCGAGTTTTACCAGACGCTGATGAAGACTTTGTCGCAGCTGGGTATGCCCGTCAGCATCTGGACTACGCCTTGTGAACTCCCGCCAGAGAAGACAATTCCTTTCGAGAAGGACGACCAGCACAAGTCTTACGACGCGGAAGCAGCCCACAAGTTCTGGCGCATCCTGGTATGGGTGGACGAGGTGCTGAAAGATTTCCGCGCGAAGTTCGTGGGCAAAGCCAGCCCGGTCCACTTCTTCTGGGGAAGCTTCGATCTCGCCGCCACCCGCTTCTCCGGACGGCCCGCGCCGCCGCGGCCGGATGCAGATAGGGTTACACGCGAGGCGTACTCCCACGAAGTGAGCAGCGCAGGCTTCTGGGCGGGCGGTGCTGATATTACGGGCCCAGCCTTTTACTCCTATGCCGCGCCTGAACCCGCCGGATTTGCCGAGCGAAAGGTGAAACCTTCTGCGGCTTACTATCATCCGGTAATGAAGGAATTCGTACTGCTTTATGACGATGTGCGAAAAGCCGAATCACCCAAGACCGCATTGATGGAGTTTCTGCAGACGACCTACGACGCTGCAGCCGATTTAAGTAACTGGGATCGCAAAGCTCTGGAGCGTTAGGACAGGAGAGATCATGGCAGACAAGTGCAGTCACCTTGATTCCATAAAAATTACCACTACTGATGTTCACGTTTGTCCAGAATGTGTGAAGCTGGGCGACCGCTGGGTTCATTTGCGCTTATGCCTGGAGTGCGGCCACGTAGGCTGTTGTGACTCTTCCAAGAACAAGCACGCTACCAAACACTTCCACAAAGTAAAGCATCCGCTCATCCGTTCCATCGAACCTGGAGAGACATGGATCTGGTGCTATGTGGATGAGATATCTCCTGGCGAAATTGCAGCTTGATTTCCGCCAGAGTAGGCTTGCAGTTCTATTTGTAACTACTACGACGATGGGACGGCGGGTTGAGCCATCAAATAGGGCTGACATCCTGCCAGCCGCCATGCACTGAGGACACTAATTTAGTTGGGCAAGTAAGATAACTCCCTGCCAGTCGGCGGCTTAGGCCGTGGGTAGCTCCAGGTAAAGCCAATTCCCTAATCGGTAGAATTCACGTCCGATACCTCGGTAAGCTATTTATCTCATTGCGCTACTCTGGATTTCTGGTGTAAGTTGCGGCCATGACCCGCGCCGCTAGAGTTATTGCCGTTCTATCTGCGTTCCTCATCATCCTTCTGGCAGTCCCTGTTTCGCTACCCGCCGAAAAGAAGTCATCCGATACTATGTCGGCGCTGCAGCGGGATGAAGCGCTCCAGATGCTGCAGGATACCGCGGACAAGGTTCGCAAAGAGTATTACGACCCAGCGTTCCACGGTGTTGATTTCGAAGCAAGATATAAAGAGGCGCAGCAGAAAATTCGAAGCGCGCAGACCTTAAGCCAGGCTTTCGGGGTCATCGCCTGGCTGCTCGATGGCCTGAATGATTCTCACACCGTGTTCATGCCACCCAGCCGTCCTTACCTGGTTCAGGATGGATGGCAAGCGCTCTTCATCGGCGACGCCTGCGTAATTACGGCTGTGAAAGAAGGGTCTGACGCCGAGAAACAAGGATTGAAGCCCGGCGATGAGGTATTGGCGATCGAAGGGTTCCGCCCCACTCGCGCGAACTGGTTCAAGCTGAACTATGCGTTCCACACCTTGTCGCCCCGTTCTGGGATGAAGCTGGCCATTGTCAGCCCCGGAGGCCAGCCGCGCGAGATCACGGTGATGTCGGCCGTAAAGAAGATGCCGAAAAACTATGACCTTAGCGATAGCACGGTGGTTTGGAACCTGATTCGCGATGCTCAGAACGACGAGGAAAAGGACGTCGTACGCTGGGCGGAAGTCAATGGTGTGCTGGTTTGGAAGCTCCCGCAATTCATGCTTTCGGACGACCAGATTGACGCTTTTCTGAAGAAGACGAACGGGCAGAAAGCGGTGGTGATTGATCTGCGCGGCAATCCGGGTGGGCTACTGGAGAACCTGGCCCGCCTGCTGGGCGGAATTTTCGACCACGAGGTAAAAGTTGGCGACCAGGTTGAACGCAAGGGAACTAAGCCGTTCATCGCCAAGTCACGCGGGAGTCACGCTTATTCCGGGAAGATCATCGTGCTGGTCGATAGCGGTTCTGCCTCTGCGGCTGAAATTTTCGCGCGAGTGGTGCAACTGGAGAAGCGGGGCCCCGTGATTGGCGATCGTTCCGCAGGAGCCGTGATGGAAGCCAGGCCGTTTCCGTTTCTGCAAGGGCAAGCGTTTGGAGAGTATCTGCCCTACGGGGTGGAAGTCACCGTTGCCGACCTGAAAATGACCGATGGTAACAGTCTGGAACACCATGGCGTGATTCCGGATGAGGTTCTGCTTCCCAGTCCGGAAGAACTGGCGGCAGGGGCCGATCCTCAACTCGCACGGGCCTTGCAACTGGCCGGAGTGCCTATGTCGTCCGGCGCCGCGGGACAGATCTTTCCCGTCCGCTGGAAATAGGCGCCGGCGCGACTCTAATCGCATAACTTCGATGCCGTTGGCATCTTGCCTGCAATTTGCGCACTTGTCTTCACGCTAGCTCGCATTGGCTTGTGACGGCGTTTCGGCGAATCGACCTGTCTGCTTTATCCTGATAGCTATGCCCGCAATCGTGGAATGTGTTCCGAACTTCTCTGAAGGGCGCGACAAGGCTCGCGTCGATGCCATCATCGAAGCCATGAAGATGGACGGCGTCTATCTTCTCGACCGTGAGATGGATGCCGATCACAACCGCTGCGTCATCACCCTGGTCGGCGATCCAGTCAATGTTGCCGAGGCGGCGATTCGTGGTGTCGGCAAAGCAGCTGAGCTGATTGACCTGACTAAGCATACGGGCGCGCATCCGCGCCTGGGCGCTGCCGACGTGATTCCGTTTATCCCCATTGAAGGTGTGACCCTGGAGGACTGTGTCGCCATTGCACGTCGCACTGGCGAGGAAATCTGGAAGCGCTACAAAGTTCCGGTCTATTTGTACGAAGCCGCAGCACAGGTTCCGGAGCGGCAGAACCTGGAGAACGTGCGCCGCGGCCAGTTTGAAGGAATTCGCGAAGACATCAAGACGAACCCTGCGCGCAAACCCGATTTTGGCGAGGCGGCGCTGCATTCCACGGCGGGCGCGACCATCGTTGGCGCGCGCAAGTTCCTGGTCGCCTACAACGTCTACCTCAACACGCCGGACGTGGATATCGCTAAGAAGGTCGGCAAGGCCGTGCGCTTCTCCAACGGCGGCCTGCGTTACGTGAAGGGTATGGGCGTAAGCGTGCGCGGGCTGGCGCAAGTCTCCATGAACCTGACCGACACGGACCAGACACCAATTGCGCGGGTTTATGAATACGTCAAACGCGAGGCGGCGCGTTACGGTGTGATGCCGTTGTCAAGTGAGATTGTCGGCCTGATCCCGAAGAAGGCGCTGGAGGACGCGGCCGAATGGTTCCTGCAGGTGGAGAACTTCGACTCGTCGCTGATTCTGGAGAACCGGCTTGCCGCGGTGATGAGCGGCAAGGTCGCGGTAGGAGGCATTCGCGCCGGAGTTGAGCCATTTATCGAACAACTCGCCGCGCCGACAGCTGCCCCGGGAGGTGGCTCCGCGGCGGCTGCTACCGCAGGCATGGCGGCGGCCTTGGGCACCATGGTCGCCGGAATGTCGCGTGGCAAGAAAGCATATCTGCAGCACGAGCGGGAATTGAGCGACGCGCTGGCTCGTCTGGCGGAGTTGCGCGAGCAGTTTAAAGCCTCCATCGATGCCGATGCGGAGTCGTTCAACGAAGTGATGGCGGCCTTCAAGAAGACGAAGGAGCATCCCGAGGCGCAAGCCGAAGTGGAAGCGGCCACCAAGAAAGCGACGCTGATTCCATTGGTCGTAGCCGAACGCGCGCGCGAGGCGCGTCAGATTATCGAGTCGCTGCGCCCCATTACCAACCCAAGAATGGCGTCGGACCTTACAGTCGGCGTAGCGCTGGCCAATGCAGCTATCGCAGGCGCGCTCGCGAACGTTGAGATTAACCTGGGAGACATCAAAGACGAGGCATTTCTAGCCGACGTTAAGCAACGGGTACAGGCGCTTCAGAAGTAAGCCGTCAATCTTCCGCGGTTGCGACTTATTTTTCTGCGAACCGCGCCTGGTTGGGTAGTATGGTCAGTCGAAGGACGAGCCGGTCCACGGCTATACAGGGCTGCTTATGCGAATGAAGGGTCGCGACATCATTCTGCTGCTCCTTACGGCACTGTTGATCGCGGCCTTTAGTGGATACATCCTTACTCGTGGAACAGCGAGCCCACAGCCTTCCAATGCGGCTGGGAAAGCCGGGAGCGCTCCAGCCAAGCTGGTCGATCAAAGCCCTCTCCAAACCGCATACGACCTGGCTCCCGTCGCGACTACTGCGGCTGAGCAAAAGTTTGCCAGTGAAGCGGCTCGTCTCGCCGACCGCGAAGTCGACATGGCATTTGTCTCCGCCCTCCAAGTAGCCGAACTCCATCCTCCCGTTGAGAATGCCGCGACGAAAGAACTCAACGCGCGAATCCATAATTTAGATAATCGCCTACAATCTGTTCAACAGAACGTCAGCCGGCTCACACCTCTCGCAGCAAACGCCGAGAACAAAGACAATCACGCCCTCCAGCAGGCATTGGAGGTGGCGCAAGCGCGAGCTGCGCTGCTGGAGGATGCGTTGGCTGACGCCAGAGAGGATTTGGTCCGAGCTGGTGGTGATCCGCAGGCTGAGATCAAAAAGGAGTTGGAGGAACACGACGCCTTGCAACATGGGACCGGTGCGTCGACCGTCACGCCTCCATCCAAACCGGCAGCTTTTAGTGTTGCTGGAAACTTGTTGTCTCAGTTTCAAACCTGGCAGCGGTTACGCGGGAATCGCGTGCGCCTGTTGCAGGCGCAACAACAGGCATCCACATATGCCGCCCTGCTTACGCATAAGCACGAAGCGCTTGCCAAGGGGATGACGGACGTGCTGGGAGATGATGTCGACACTTCCGACCAGAACAATTCCGCTGCCTCCGAATCAACACCACAAAATGCGGCAACCGTTTCTCAGCTGCAGGGTTTCTCCAAAGATTCCAAGCTGATGGCGCAGTACGACAAGCGCATTCAGGCGGAGCAGCAACTCGCCTCCCTGTACGGCAGCTGGGGCGCTACCGTAGAAGAGCAGGTTCGGATTGCGCTGCACGGAATTCTCCGCTCGGTGCTCCTGATTCTCCTGGCGCTGATTGGAATTGTGCTTGCCGAAGGCTTCATCGAGCATTTTTACGCGGAAACCGGACCCGACCGGCGCCGCCTGGGAACCATGCGCCTCGTACTTCGGTTTATCTCGCAACTGATTGGCGTGATGGTCATCCTGCTGGTGGTATTCGGGCCTCCCAGCCAGTTGTCCACCGTGCTGGCGTTGGGCGCGGCGGGCCTGACTGTCGCATTGAAGGATTTCATCGTAGCTTTCTTTGGCTGGTTCATACTGATGGGCCGCCATGGAATTCGTGCCGGCGATTGGGTGGAGATTAACGGGATCGGCGGGGAAGTAGTTGAGGTGGGACTGCTGCGCACTATCCTGCTGGAAACCGGAAACTGGAATGATGCCGGTCATCCCACCGGACGCAAAGTTTCCTTCGTCAACAGTTATGCCATCGAACGCCATTACTTTAATTTCACGACGGCGGGACAGTGGTTGTGGGACGAACTGGATGTACTAATTCCGGCGGGCGAAGACCCTTACTACCTCACGAACTCTGTACTCAAGCTGGTGAGTGAGCAGACGCAGGCAGACGCGGCATCGGCTGAAGAAGAGTGGCGACGCGTGGTGAGCCGTTCCGCGATTCAGACGTTTTCAGCGGCTCCGGCGATCAATGTGCGGCCTACGAATCTGGGCGTTAATCTGGTGGTGCGATATGTGGTGAATGCGCATAACCGTTACGAGGTGCGCACTCGTCTCTATCAGGCGATTGTGGAATTGTTGCACGGCGCCAAATCTGCGGCCGCCGTTGAGAAGCAATTGCCCGCCAGATCGTAGGCCGGCGCGATCGAATTAGTCCCAGCGGTCCGCGGCCCACCTAAACCGTTTTCTATGACGCTCGTTCCCGTCAGCGCACATCCAAACCAGCCATGAGACCGCCCTGCGACCAAGCTGTCATTCAATCAAAGAGTCCGGATTCGCCCTGCGGCCGCCGGCAGGGAACCTGGGTGCTGGTGGCTGCAATTGTGGCTTCCAGCATGGCGTTTATCGACAGCACGGTCGTGAACGTTGCTCTGCCTGCCTTACAGAGCAGTTTCGGAGCGAGCGTCGTGGGAGTGCAGTGGGTGGTGGAAGCCTACGGGCTGACCCTGGCGGCATTGATCCTGGTGGGCGGTTCGATGGGCGATTCGTTCGGGCGCCGGAGGATGTTTCTGCTGGGGATTACGCTGTTCGCCATCGCCTCCGCGGCATGCGGTTTCGCCACGAACATCCAGCAATTGATTGCCGCCAGGGCAGTGCAGGGAATTGGCGCCGCCTTCCTGGTTCCGGGAAGTCTCGCCCTGATCAGCGCGTCGTTCGGAGAGAGCGAACGCGGCCGCGCCATTGGCACATGGTCGGGCTTTACCGCGATCACAACCGCGATTGGCCCGGTGCTGGGCGGATGGTTGATTCAGCACCTTTCCTGGCGATGGGCGTTCCTTATCAATCTTCCGCTGGCGGCTGCGGTCATCGTGGTCAGTCTTTGGCGCGTGCCCGAGAGCCGTGCGGCGCGGGCGGGATCAATCGATTGGCGGGGTGCAATCGCAGCAACCTTGAGTCTGGCCGCGCTGGTGTTCGGATTCGTTGAGTCGTCCAATCTCAGATGGAGCAATCCATTGGTGGGAGCATCCTTAGCTCTCGGGGTGGTGGCCGCGCTGGTGTTCTTGCGGATCGAGGCTGGAATCGCCTCGCCCATGGTGCCACTCCAGCTATTCCGGTCAGCGGCATTCAGTGGCGCAAATCTGCTAACGTTTTTTCTTTACTCGGCAGTAGGGATGTTTTTCTTCGTGCTTCCGCTCAACCTGATCCAGGTTCAGCACTACTCGCCAACCGCCACCGGGGGAGCAATTCTCCCGATGATCCTTCTGATGTTTCTGCTGTCTCGCTGGTCGGGCGGGCTGGTGCATCGTTATGGGGCGCGCCTGCCATTGGTCGCCGGCCCCCTGATTACGGCGCTGGGCTTCTTCCTGTTTTCCATTGCGGCGCTTGGCGGAGGATATTGGGGCACATTTTTCCCCGGCATCATGACCGTGGGTTTCGGGATGGCAGTGAGCGTCGCGCCGCTAACCACCGTTGTCATGGGCGCGGTCGATCAGGATCACGTAGGGGCAGCGTCGGGGATTAACAATGCGGTTGCGCGACTGGCGGGCGTACTGGCCATCGCGGTTATGGGAGTGATCATGGTCGCGGATTTCAGTGCCCACCTGAACGCTGAACTTGCCACTGTGCCTATACCGTCCAGTGCGCGAGCAACGCTGCAATCCGACGCAAATAAGCTGGCTGGGCTTAAACCGCCCACGGGAGTTGAGCCTGCAACGTCGGCTGCGATTGAGTCGTCGATCGCCGACGCCTTCCTCTCCAGCTTCCGCCTCATAATGTGGATTTGCGCCGCTCTTTCCCTGGCGAGCGCCGCGGTGGCCTTCCGATGGATTGCGGGAGCTGCGAAAGTGGGCGTGCCAGAAACTGTAGGAGCCACTTAGCGGCTTCGTGGCCTTCGCGACGTGGGGGAAGCATGAGCGTTCGTCTCACGCCTGCATCGGTTAAACTCTTCCCGGTGCAATGAATTATCGCTGGGATAGTGAACTACATCTTTTTCGGTCGGAGCGAGTCGGAGAATTCGACTATTCCGACGGCGTAGAGGTCGAGCAGCGGCTTCTTGACGCCGTCACCAACGCCGCCGATCGAAGCACCTTCTCGCCCGAACTTGCGCAACAAATCCACGACTGGCCCAGCGAATATCACCTGAGCCGACGGCGGCATTGCCTGTTGCGGCCATTGAATATTCCGTCGGGCAGCCGGGTTCTTGAACTCGGATGCGGCTGCGGTGCGGTGACGCGGTATCTGGGGGAGATCGGCGCACAAGTGCTGGCCGTCGAGGGCAGCCTGATGCGCGCCCGCATCGCCGCCCAGCGGTCTCGCGACTTGTCAAACGTGCGCGTGGTGAACGACGACCTTCTTCGTTTCCAGACGGAGGAACGCTTCGATTATGTGCTCCTCATCGGTGTCCTGGAATACGCCGCACGCTTCTCCACCAGCGAAAAGCCGTTCGAAACCTACCTGCAAGTAGTAACCCGGTCACTGGCACCGGCGGGAAGAGTTGTCGTCGCCATCGAAAACCAACTCGGATTGAAGTACCTCAACGGATGTACCGAAGACCACGTTGGGACTCGATTTTTCGGGGTTCAAGACCTTTACACCGGCAAGACCGCGCGAACGTTTGGACGCGTGGAGTTGATGTATTTGCTGGCTGGGGCGGGACTGACGAACACCTCGTTCTTCTATCCCTTTCCCGACTACAAGCTGCCGTCGGTTGTCTTATCGGAACAAGCGCTGCTCGACGGTGATTTCAATGCTGCCGATGTGGTCGCTCACTGCACTGCGCGCGACTATAACGGTTCACCCTATCGCAGCTTTGATGAGGCATTGGCTCTCGACGTCGTCCACCGCAACGGGCTTCTAGCTGACTTGAGTAATTCGTTTCTAGTGATAGCCACCACGGCGGACCATCCTGCACCACAGCCGGCTGAGTTGGCGTTCAGCTGGTCCGCGGATCGTGTCCCGGAGCTGTGTACGCAAACGACGTTTGTGCGATGTGAGAGCGAAATCGAGGTCCACAAGCGGCCGCTTACCTCGGCTTCAGCCGGCAATATCGCGCTGCCTGGCGGTATCACGATTCGTCACGAAGCACGCGGCGCGAAATATGTTCGTGGCAAGCAAATTCTGGCCAACCTGAAGAAAGCGCGCGCGAGATCCGGTGAGACTGACGCAGTGGTCGAGGCCCTGCAACCGTGGATGGCATACCTCATGCAACATGCCAGAACTCGATCTCAGGTTTCGGATGGCGCGGACATTTCAGAGGCGCAAAGCCGGCTTTCCGACTACGTGATAGACGGCAAGTTCCTCGACTGTATGCCTTCCAATCTTCTGGACAACGGTGAGGAATTGGTGCCGATCGATGTGGAATGGGACAGCGACCACGAAATTCCTTTGGGGTGGGTAGTTACGCGCGGCCTGATCTGGTCGCTGATGTCGGGACTTCCGAAAGCCAGCCAGTTTGATGTGATTAACGATGTGGCCCCCGCTATCTGCCGGGCGAACAATTTGTTGCTCAGTCCATCCGAAGTACAGGGCTGGATGCAATTGGAGGCCGCTTTCCAAACGGCGGTGACGGGTCGGCAGTGGAAGGCCGAAGATCTCCGGTACACGTCAGGCGGGATGACTTCGTTCAACGACGCGGTGAACCAGCTGGGTGCTCTACAGTCATCGACGCTCCAGTCGCAACAAGAATCGGAAGCATTACAGCGTGCGCTGGCAGAAAAACAATCACAGATTGATGAGTTGAATGGCTGTCTTGCCTCAACGCAAAGCTCGAACTCGCGCAGGCTGCTCTGGCGCAGGACAGCTTGCGGCAAGAAGTCTCCGCTTTGAAATCCGCGACCAGTGGGAAACCTGTGTCGCCGAGGGGCTTCGATTCCTGGCGGAGCCGCCGGCAGCTCAAACGTGACGAGAAACTGGTCAGGGAGTCCCGGTTATTCGATGCCGATTGGTATCTCGCCCGCAATCCCGATGTGGCTGCCGGCGGCCAGGATCCGCTCAGGCATTATCTGCAATACGGTGGTTTGGAAGGGCGCGATCCTGGGCCCGACTTCAACAGCCAGTGGTATCTGGATCAAAGTGCCGACGTGCGCGCGGGCGGAATGAATCCCCTGGTCCATTATCTCCGTTTCGGGAGACAGGAAGGTCGCGCCGCAAGACCAGTTATCGACCACGCCGAGAAAGTCTAGCGGAGTTCCCGCTCCAAGGCCTTTCGGTTATTCACGGGCAGACTCTTCAGAGAGGCTTTGGCCAACGCCAGGTAAACCGCGCGTGCTTCCGGCAATTTCTTCAATTCCGACAGATGCTTCCGCACCGTGGCAACATCGCCGCGAACCAGCGGGCCACTGAACGCCGAAGCGGCATCGTGCTTCAGATAATTTTGCAGTGTCTGCGATAACAGGGGCAATATCACCATCTTGATATCCTGCCTGCGAATGCCGGCAGCCTTACCTACATGTTCCATTGAAGCCATCAACGCGATGACCAATGGCGAGGCAAAGCTTCCAAAGGCGTGGTAGAGCACTTTGTTTTCTTTCTTGATCACGAAGGCTCTTGCGCCGAGGTTCTCGACCACCGCTCGCGCCATGCGAACTGCGGCAGCATCGCCCTCCAGTGCGAACGACACGCCGGCCATTTCAGGCGCCGCACCGCGCACAAAGGTCATCATGGGATGCGCCGACGCTACCCTCGCACCCCGCTTTCGCAGTGACGCCAGTTCATCGCTGGTGAGCGCCCCGCTGGAATGGAAGACATACTTGCCTTTCCAATCCTGGGCGAGTTGCCAGGGCGCGGGCGACTGCAGCGATCGAATCATCCGGTACTGTCAACCACACAATATTGCTGTCGAGCCGCTGGCTTCCGAGCACGACCACCTGCGCTTTGATCCGCTTTGCCAACGCCGTCACGCCTCGATCACGCGCACGCGATGGCTTGATCACGACGAATTTCACCGGATAGCCGGCGCCAGCGAGCGTCAGTGCGAGAGCGGTGCCAAGGTTCCCCGGCCCGACAAGGGCAACGCTTGGACGCCGACGAACGGCAGATTTTTGGGGCACGGCGGGCAGCATAGCAGATGCAACCTCAAGATGCGATGACGCTGCCTGTCTTATATTGGTTTCATGGCAATTAAGAAGCGATCCACTCAACCTTCCTCCGCGAAAAAGTCAGACAAGAAGTCGCTAAAAGTTATTTCGTCGAAGGTCGTCTACCAAGGCAAGGTATTCAAGGTCACCTCCGACAAAGTCAGGGAGCCGAACGGCATTACGGCCACGCGCGACGTCATTCGGCATTCCGGATCGGTCGTGATTCTGGCCATTGACGAGACCGGCCGTGAGCCGCGTGTCCTGCTGGAGCGCCAGTACCGTTACGCCGCTCAGTCTTATCTGTGGGAGTTGCCGGCAGGACGCATCGATCCGGGTGAAAACGCTCTGGCCGGCGCCAAGCGCGAACTCATCGAGGAGACCGGCTACCGCGCGAAGAAGTGGACGCGGGCTTTGAGTTTCTATGCCAGTCCCGGTTTTCTGGACGAGACGATGAACATTTATCTGGCCCGCGAACTGACCGCCGGCAAAGCCCGGCCTGAGGAAGACGAGTCGATCGAATGTCACATGGTGCCTCTATCGGAAGCGATCAACATGATTTTTTCTGGAAAGATTCATGACGGCAAGGCCGTCGCAGGCGTGTTGTGGCTGGCGGAGGCGCTTCGCCGAAAACGCCTTTGAGGATCGCTACGGGATTCACGACGTTCCCGCCGGGTTGTCACGAATGGTGTCAAAACACCAATAAAACTGCGCCTCTCAGCTATATACTCTCTTGACAACCCCCACAAAGCGGGAGCATAGTTGAGATACGCAGTTCAAGCAGGCTCCGATCACCAGCCAACGGTTCGTGTAAGGAACGGCCCTTTCCAGACTTTGGCTCCTGGCTCTCAACCTGATTGACGCAAATTACGACCAGCGCCCTCGGGGTGGGGGTGCTGCAGGGCTCTGCCCGGAGGAAGAAAGCAAGTGAAACTGAAAGGGACCGTGAAGTGGTTCAATAACGCAAAAGGCTTCGGTTTTATCGGCCGCGATGATGGCAGCGCGGACGTCTTTGTGCACTACAGCGCGATCAGTTCAGAAGGGTACAAGAGTCTGCAGGAGGGCGATCAGGTGGAATTCGAGATCGTCGATGGCCAGAAGGGGCCGCAGGCAGGAAACGTGACGCGCGTACAGTAAAACACGCGCAAAATCTTCAATTAAGCTCAGCCGCAAAGGCTGGGCTTTTTGTTGTGGGCGGATTAGCGTTGGTCACGACTTGACCGGCTAGATTTGGGGGCTCAAGCTTAAGTCGAATTATGCTCGACGCGCGTATTTCGGAAAGCGGGTTCCAGATCCGCAGAGCGACCGAGTCTGACGCGGGCGAAATCCTGGATTGTCTGGCCGCCGCATTCGAACCCTATCGCACCAGCTATACTCCAGCCGCTTATCTCGATACCGTACTATCGTCCGAAACAATTTCCACGCGGTTGGCAGCGATGCGACTCTATGTCGCAGTGGGCGCAAGGGGCCAGGTTGTCGGAACGATCGCCTGCTCGACGAATGCGACTGGGGAGGGTCACCTACGAGGAATGGCCGTACTTCCCGAATTCCAAGGGCAAGGCATTGCGGAAAGGCTCTTGCAGGCTGCCGAGGAAGATCTGGCCAAACAAGGCTGTTCTCGAATCACTCTCGACACGACCGCGCCGTTAGGGCGCGCCATGCGATTCTATGAGACGAACGGCTATCGCCGTTCCGGCAAAGTCACCGACTTCTTTGGCATGCCGCTGCATGAATTTGTGAAGCGCTTAGCCTGATCAATGATCCGCACCTGCGTCTAGGCTCCGCAGCACTTCTTGTACTTCTTGCCGCTGCCACAAGGGCAAGGATCGTTCCGGCCGACTTTGTCGCCGCGGACCACCTGCTGGACTGCTTGCATCTCACCGGCTCCAGCCATGCGCGCCTGCTCTAACTCGCGGCGCTTGCGGCGCTGGAAAGCCTCCTCCATGTCGTCCATCGAAGTGACCGCACGCGAACGCTTCGGGGCCGGCCCGCCATCGCCACCGCCCGCCGGTACCGGAACAGCCGGACCGCCGGGAGCTCCGCCGGTGCCGCCATCGGTCGGGCCGCCGCTGCTGTAGTACGTCCCACGATCGCCGGACTCGATCACCTGCATCAAGTAGAGATAGCGAACGGTATCTTCTTCGAAGCGCTCCATCATGGCTTCGAACATGTCGAACGACTCGCGCTTGTACTCCACCAGGGGATCGTGTTGGCCGTAGCCGCGCAGGCCGATGCCTTCGCGCAGATGGTCCATGCTCAGCAGGTGGTCTTTCCACTGCTGGTCGAGCACGCTCAGCATGATGATGCGTTCGTGATGCCGCATCGCGTCCGGCCCAATGAGCTGCTCTTTGGCCTCGTACCGTTCTTTCAGCTTGTCAAAGATGCCATCGCCCAGTTCCTGGCGATTCAGTGCCTCGGCATCGATACCCTCGGCTGCAATATCCACGCCGAAGCGCGTGAAGATCTGGTTCTTCAGGCTCTTCACGTCCCAATCCTGGGGACGCGTGTCCTTGTCGGCGTACTTATCCAGCAGAGTGCCGAGAATATCGCGAACGTAATCCTGCAGGATGAGTTCTTTTTGATCGAGACCTTCCAGCAGCTGGCGGCGCAACCCGTACACCGCTTTGCGCTGCTTGTTCATTACGTCGTCGTATTCCAGCAGGTGCTTGCGGGCTTCGAAGTTCTGGCCTTCGACCGCCTTCTGCGCCGCTTCAATCCGCCGGGTAATCATCTTCGATTCGATCGGCACGCCTTCTTCCATGCCCAGCCGCTGAAGCAGGTTTGACACCCACTCCTTGGCGAAGATGCGCATCAAGTCATCTTCCAGCGAGAGGAAGAACCGGGAAGCTCCGGGATCGCCCTGGCGGCCGGCGCGGCCGCGCAGCTGGTTGTCAATGCGACGCGCCTCGTGGCGTTCGGTGCCGAAGATGAATAAGCCACCCAGCCTGATGACCTCGTCGTGTTCGGCATCGGTGGATTGCTTGAACGCCTGGAGCATCTCGTTCCACTTCGCGGTGTCGACTTTGTACTCCACGCCGCCGTAGTAGAAGTAGGTGGTGTTGGGATCGTCCGGCTTAGCCGTTACTTCACCGGCCACTGCTTTCATTGCCTGCGCCAAGCCCTTCTTCAGGCACTCCTGTTTGGCAATGAACTCGGCGTTGCCGCCGAGCAGAATGTCGGTACCGCGCCCGGCCATGTTGGTCGCGATGGTGATGGCGCCCTTGCGGCCGGCCTGCGCGACGATCTCGGCTTCTTTTTCGTGATACTTAGCGTTTAAAACGACGTGCTTGATGCCTTTCTTCTTCAGTAGCTCGGAGAGCCGCTCCGACTTTTCGACCGAAGTGGTACCGACCAGGACGGGCTGACCGTTCTGCGCCAGTCGCACAATCTCATCTGCCGCCGCATAATACTTTTCTTTCTCGGTGCGGTACACAACGTCGGGATTCTCAACACGCAGCAGCGGTCTGTTGGTCGGGATGACGACCACTTCCAGCTTGTAAATATTGTCGAACTCGGCCGCTTCGGTTTCCGCCGTACCGGTCATGCCGGCCAGCTTCTTGTACATGCGGAAGTAGTTCTGGAAGGTGACAGTAGCGAGCGTCTGGTTTTCGCGCTCGATCTTTACGTTCTCCTTCGCTTCGACGGACTGATGCAAACCGTCGGACCAACGGCGGCCCGGCATCAGGCGTCCGGTGAATTCGTCGACAATAATGACTTCGCCGTCTTTCACCACGTACTCGACATCGCGGCGGTAAAGCGCATGCGCCTTGATGGCGGTCTCGACGTGATGCTTCAGATCCCAGTTCTCGGGGTCGGCGATGTTGCCGATGCCCAACAGGCGCTCGACCTTTTCCCAGCCAACATCGGTGACGGTGATGGTGCGGTGTTTCTCGTCGACCACGAAATCGCCGGTCAACACCTTGTCCTCGCCCATGCCGCGCTCGATCTCCTCACCCATCTCAAGCTGAGGGATGATGCGGTTCACCTTGTAATACTTGTCAGTCGATTCTTCGCTCTGGCCGCTGATAATGAGCGGGGTGCGGGCTTCGTCGATCAGGATGGAGTCCACTTCATCGACGATGGCGAAGTTATGGCCGCGCTGCACGCAATCGTTCATGTCGAACTTCATGTTGTCGCGCAGATAGTCGAAGCCAAACTCGTTGTTGGTGCCGTAGGTGACGTCGGCTGCGTACGCTTCCTTGCGCTGAACGTCATCCAGGTCGTGCACAATGACGCCGACGGAAAGGCCGAGGAAGGTGTACAGCTTGCCCATCCACTCAGAGTCGCGCTTAGCCAGATAGTCGTTGACCGTGATGACGTGAACCCCGCGCCCGGAAAGCGCGTTGAGGTAAACCGGCAGGGTTGCGACCAGCGTTTTACCTTCACCGGTCTTCATTTCGGCGATCTTGCCCTGATGCAGCACGGCACCGCCGATGAGCTGTACGTCGAAGTGCCGCATCTGGAGCACGCGCCAGCCGGCCTCGCGGACCACCGCAAAGGCTTCGGGCAGCAGTTCGTCGAGAACTGCCTTCAGTTCCGCGTTCTGGGCGTCTTCATCCTCGATGGCATCGACGCGTTCACGGATGCGCTGACGAAACTCCTCGGTTTTGGCGCGGAGTTGCTCGTCGGTGAGCTGCTTCATGGCGGATTCGTGGGAGTTGACCTCCCCAACCCGCGGCATGAGACGCTTGATTTCCCGTTCGTTACTGGTGCCAAAGACGGCGGCGACAACTTTGTTGAACAATGCGATATCCCTTAGTTAGCGGGCTCGTTGGACGTGACTTGACGAGCGGGTTGGCCCGTTCAGGTACACTCCACCCCATTAAAAGGCTACCACATTGGATGCCCGGGGGAGAGCAGAGTCGCAGATGCTGATGGCGCCGGTAAATGGTTATGGATTCCGCGTGGCAGCATCGTAAACGGCCCTCCCGATCCGGGCGATGACTTTTTCACGAGTGGCCTGGTCGGCAGTCGAGTCGGTGACGAAAACCGCGATTGCCAGCTGTCGTCCGTCCGGCAGCGCGATCAGGCCTATATCGTTGGTCGCGGCCGCCACGCCGTGATCGACATCGGAGGTCCCGCTCTTGTGCGCCACCACGGTTCCGCTGGGGAGATCGCCTTGTAGACGCTTGGTTGGCGCAGCTGGCCGCATCCACTCGAGAAGGAGCGCCGTATGTTCCGGCGTCAGGGGCGAATGATCGTTGATGATGCGAAGCAGTTGAACCGCTCCCCGCGGCTCGAACCAGTTCTGATATTGAGTTGCGGGGTCGTGATGCAGAGCATGCTCTCCGTCTCGCAGATGAAACCCCTTCACTCCAAGGGAAGCGATGTATTGGTCGACAGCCATTGGACCGCCCGCAATGCGCAGCAGAATGTCGGCGGCGGCGTTGTCGCTGAGCGAGACCGTCATCTGGAGAAGAGTTTGCAATGACACGTCAACGTTGGCTGCGGGATATTTGTCCTGCAATGGGCTGTATGCCTTCGGGACGAAAAGATCTGAGGGCAGGAAGCGTATGGGCTGGTCGAAGGTCAACTTTCCCTGCTCGACCTGGTGAAGGACGGCGATCGCGAGCGGGAGTTTGAAGACGGACTGCATTGGCGGATGGGAGTCAGGATTAAGATCGCAGTTCAGCGATGTGCCGGGCAGTGAGCACGCCACCGACACCTTGCCGTGTGCCTCCGCCGCGATGTTGCGAATCTGCTGCTGCAGCGGTTCCTGCGCGAAGGCGGAGCCAAGTAAAAGAGTGAGGACAAAGCTAAAACGCATTCGAATAGCTTAGGAATTGGAGAGGCAGCGGGCAATGGCGAAGCTGATTCGCCGGGGTCAGCCGCTGATTTACCGATTCAAACAGCGCGCCATCTTCTTGTTTCTTGGACAGGTGATTTGACGACAGCTGAGCGCGCAGGAGCCGCACAGTTCGCACAGAGCTGGGAAAAGTGCGATTGGCTTTGGGCTATGGCTGCTTCATGGCGCACTCAGGATGTTTGTCGAATTCGGTTCGTAGACCGGTCATGTCGAACGTGCTGGAAGTGGGGACACCCGTGAGGAACGGGGTGAAAGCGATGGAAACGGTTGGCACACTCAGCATGGCTTGCAGCAACTGAACGCGCTCCGGTTCAGTCTTGCCCAAGTAGTCGAAGCCGTGGAAGCCAGGCGTGGGTTTGAAGTTCTCGAAGTTCTGATACACCCAATTCGTCCGTTGCTTGCTTTCACCGATAGTCATTTCCAATACCAGCGAGGTGGAGTTTCCGTAGGTTGAGTATTCCTGCTCGGTCAGAGTGCCCTCCGGCGAAAACGTGATTGCGTGCACGACGTTCTTGCCCTTCTGTTGGCAAACTACGCTCAACATCGGGGTCTTGGTCTTGCGGGAGTCATAAGCCTTCTGTGCCCTCACGCTTAGCGTGGTAACGCCTTTTTCGGACGTCACTTGTACGTTTTGCCCCAAGAGGTTGGGCGACCACAACGCACAGCCGATTGCCCCAGACAACAATGTTGCTCGTAGCGTCTTCATGGTCCACTCCTTGGTGACGAAAAATGCTGAGCCGCCGTTGAACACCTAAAGATAGCACCGCGCTCAACTTGCGACGCCGTCCGGTGCCTGCGCGTACCGGTGATGCGGCATCGTAGCCTCTTGAGATTACGCCGTGGTGAAACACCTCAGGCATTTCAAGTTCACGGTACCTGGAGGCACCTCAAGCCGCCAAGAAAATCGGGCACAGATTCCTCCGTGCCCGCTCCTAACTGACAACCGGCCACTGTTCTTAGTTCAGCACGTGGATGTTCTTCTTCGCACACATGTCTTTCAGCACTTGCGGCCACACCGTGACGCTCACCTCGCCGAGGTGGGCTTTGCGGAGGAGCAGCATCAGGGTGCGTGACTGGCCGATGCCGCCGCCGATGCTCAGCGGGATCTCGTGATTCACGATCGCCTTGTGATACGGGAAGTTCAGGAAGTCGAGCTGATTGGTGAGCTCGAGTTGCTTCTTCAGCGATTGCGGATTCACGCGCACCCCCATCGAGGACAGCTCATGGCGGCGCTTGGTCACGGGATTCCAGACCAGGATGTCGCCGTTCAGGCCGTGGCAGACGTGGCCTTTGTCGGAGCGCGTCTCGGTGACCCAGTCGTCGTAATCGGCGGCGCGCATCTCATGCGGATAGCCGTCCTTCAACGTCCAGCCAATGCCGATGATGAAGACCGCCGGATACTTCTGCAGGATCGCGGTCTCGCGCTGCTTGCGCGGAAGGTCGGGATACATGTCAAGGATTTCTTCGGCATGCAGGAACGTTAGCTTTTCTGGCAGGTCGGGATAACGCGCGTTTTTGAGTTGCGGGAATAATTCCTGCGCATAGCGCTCGGCGCCGACGGTTACCTTCCAGATCTTGCTGACAACGTCTTTCAGGAAAGCGAGATTGCGTTGATCGGCAGTAATGACCCGCTCCCAATCCCATTGGTCGACATAGGCGCTGTGATCGTGATCGAGGAAGTAATCCTTGCGGACGGCGCGCATGTCGGTGCAGAGGCCTTCGCCTGCCTGCATGTTGAATTGCTTCAGCGCCATTCTCTTCCACTTGGTCGCAGCCTGAACGACCTGAGCGTTGATGGGATGCTTGTCGCGATCATTCGAAATGTGGAACTGGATTGGCGTGCGCGAGCCATCGCGGTCGAGATAGTCGTTGACGCCCGACGTTTCATCGACGATCAGCGGCACCGTGACCATCATCAGGTTTAGCTCTTTGCAGAGATTGTCTTCGATGTACTTCTTCACCTCGAAGACGGCCCTCTGGGTGTCTTTGGGTGACAGCAGCGAGCTGTAATCCGCCGGAAGCATATGTTCCAGCTCTGTGTAGTCGCCGATTCCTGGACCGGCGAGATCTGCTTTCTTGTCAGCCATGCTGTTCTCCTTGGTTGCTGTGGACGTGGCCAACGCAATCCAGCGTTGAAATACGAGACACGTCATCAGGTATAGGAGAGCACCAGTCGAGCGAAGGGGCAGTAACCTGCGTCACGGTGTGGTGTGCTGTGCGGGCGGGCATTTTGATACGAATCTCGTCGCACGCAAACAAAAACCGCGGGTTTGTGGCCCGCGGCTCATTCGGTCTTCCACCCTTTCGTCGAAAGAAGGCGAAGAGGATGGGGTACCCGGCGTGATTCTCGAATACGCCCTACATCATGTCGGGTGGGACGATGTCGGCGCGGCGCTGCTTCTGGTAGCAGTCATCGTCGTTTGTCTGGCACACGGGATAGAGCTTGCCCCATCCCGTCGCGAAACCGATTTGAGCTTCGTTGACGCCGTTCTTCACCAGTTCCGTCTTCACAAACTGCGCCCGGCGATACGAAAGCACCAGGTTGTAGAAGATGTCGCCACGAATGTCAGCGTAGCCCTGAATCCAAAGATGCGCGTCGGGATGCTGCTTCAGGAAATTGACGTCTGACTGCAGGACATCGGGATCGATGACGCGGCTGTAAATGTTGAAGGGGAAGTAGACTTCCTTCACATTTTGCGTGATTTCCTGGGCCTGAGCGGAGGTCATGCTGTTGTCCTGCTGCAGCATGTCGGCGGCGGGCAGCAGAACGGTGAATGCCATCACGAAAGCGGCCAGGAAAAGCCAAAAGCGGGGGTTGGGCACAACGTTGCGCATAACTCCTCCGTCGGTAAATTTGATTGCAATTCTAAAACAGCGGCTGTGTATCCCAATGCACGAAGCGTACCGGGGCCGCTAAAAAGCGGCAAGCAAATTTCTCACGGAATATAGCTGACGGAGATTACAACAATATGAATTACGGACCGCGGCATTTTGCGCCACCGAGGTTCGCCCGATAGTGTCACTACCGGGATCAGACCCGCCTCTTTGAGCCGCTTGTATCCTTGCAACCTATTGCTCTGCTTGTAATTCGCGGAACTTTCACTATCTATTCATAAATTTGTAACTTCATCAACTTACGATTTCGCTGACCTTTATCACGCAAATTTACCGACCTCGAACTGCGCGGCGGTGCCGCTTTGTTGTAGATTTTGTTCCGCCCGACTGTTGCCTTTTCAGGAGAAGAAATGAAACGACGACTGGCTATAGCGCTCTCGGTGTTAGTGACGACGAGCGTTTTCGCGCAAACTGACTCTCAAACAGAGAAACCGAAAACGAGCAAACGCGCCAGCTCGTCGCCGGTCTCAAAACAGCTGGAGGACATGAAGGATGCCATCTCGGCTCAACAGCAGCAAATTCAGCAACTGCAGCAGCAGATTTCGACCCGCGACAGCGCGATCCAAACACTGCAGCAGCAGGTAACGCAGGCCCAGCAAGCCGCGGCCGCCGCGCAACAAGCCGCCGCCGCAGCCGGACAGAACCAGGGGCTGGCCGACCAGGTAGGGGCCTTGCAGCATCAAGTAACAGACCTGAGCACAGTCTCAGGCAATACTGTGAACGAATTGCAAGAAACACAGAAGCGGGTTTCGGGACTCGAGAGCCCGCTGGCGATTCACTACAAGGGAATCACCATCACTCCAGGCGGCTTCCTGGCGGCTGAAACTGTGTGGCGGCAACGCGCCGAAGGCGCGGACATCAACACCGCATTTAACTCGATTCCGTACCCCGGTTCTACCCAGGCCCATATGTCCGAGTTCTACGGATCAGGCCGTCAGTCGCGTATTTCGATGTTGGCCCAGGGCAAAATGGACGAGACCAACCTCACGGGATACGTGGAAGCTGACTTCCTGTCGGCCGGCGTTACTTCGAACAACAACGAAAGCAATTCCTACACCCTGCGTCAACGCCAGGCATGGGCTCAGGCCGCACTGCACAACGGCTGGAGCTTCACTGGTGGTCAGATGTGGAGCTTGGTAACGGAAACCAAGGTAGGCGAAGACAACCGCACCGAAGCGTTGCCGATGACGATCGACCCGCAGTATACGGTCGGCTTCAGCTGGGCGCGTCAGTACGGCTTCCGCGTGACCAAGAGCTTCAACAACAAAGTGTGGGCCGGCTTCTCGGTGGAAAATTCCCAGGAGACCATCACCACCCACGGGAACGCCAACAATTACGTAGTTGGATCGCAGGGTCTGGCTGGCGGTTTGTACAACGCCGCGGTCAGTGGTTGTTCGACAACCCTGAACTCGTCGGGTGCACCCGTCACCACCTGCACCAACATTGCCAACTACTCCTACAACCCGTCGCCAGATTTCATCGGAAAACTGGCGTTCCAGCCAGGCTTCGGTCACTACGAGATCTTCGGAGTTTTGACCGATTTCCGCGACCGCATCTTCCCTGGCGCAACACTGTCGACCCCGACGGCCGCCGGTGCTTTCAACAGCAGCACCTGGACGGGCGGCGGCGGCGCCAATGCTCGCTGGTCCTTGATGCAGAAGCACATCGACATCGGTCTGCACGGCTTAGGCGGAAAGGGTCTTGGCCGTTACGGAACGGCGACCTTGGCTGACGCGACGGTGCGGCCGAACGGCACCATCGCTCCGCTGAACACCTATCAGGGCCTGTTGACGCTGGAGTATCACTCGCAGAAGTGGGATTGGTACGGCAACGGCGGTATCGAATACGCCGGACGCAATTCCTACTTCAACTCCAAAGGTGTTCCGGTGGGATACGGTGCGCTCAACTTCAACAACACCGGTTGCGGCATCGAGACGCTTCCCGGAACAGCGTTCAGCGCCGGCTTCAGCCCGGGCAGCCTGTCGAACTGCAATGCCGATACCAAGGACGTTGTCGAAGGCACGGCTGGCTTCTGGTACAAGCCTTACAACGGACCGAAGGGCAGACTGCAACTCGGGTTGCAGTACTCGTACATCACCCGAACTGCGTGGAGCGGCATCGGTACCAAGACCCCGGTTCCTCCCGGCGCCAATCCGTCCGCTATCGACAACATGTTCCTGACGTCCTTCCGTTATTACCTGCCGTAAGCAAAAGGGTGGCCGGTGCTCAGCCGGTCACCCTTCTTTTCTTCCAAATACTTCCCAAACGCAGCGTTGTGAGTCGGTCTCGGCAGGGCGCAGCCGCTTCTGCGGACTGGCACGTCGCACGAAGTCCATGCGAGATTGGGCATCTGCCAAAGTTAATATTCAGTGGCAGTTCGCTCTAACATGACAGCGAATGTGATTCCTCCCGGATTCTTGGGGTCGGGGACGGCGCTCATCAAGATCGGCTTCCAACTGGTTCCAGCCGGCAGCAATTCCTTGTTGATGGCGGCCTGATCGCCGTAGATCAGTTTGTACTTCACCTGTTTTTCGTGTGCCATTCACTGCTCGTTTCTCGCTCGCAAGAGCGATGCGCCTGCCTTGCCCCTAAGGGCTCGTGGTTCGGATGAATCGCAGAAATGCCGCCGCACCACCCTCTAGACTCTCACAATCATCACTTCAGTGGACTTAACCAAAGCGGCAGCTTTATCTCCACGTTTCAGCCGCATCTCGCGCGCGGCATCGGCGGTGATGATGGAGGTGATGTGCTGGCCTCCGATGGAAAGTTTGATCTGGGCCAGAAGTCCTTCGATCTTGACATCGACGATGCGTCCTACCAGCTGATTGCGCCCGCTGATCGTGCGGAAATTAGCGCGGCTTTCGGCCGGCTGCTTGCCCAGCGATTTGTAAAGGAAACGATCGATCTCGCTCTGCGGAATGCGATGGTGTCCGCCGGCCGTCTTCATGGTGCGCAGTTTGCCCTTGTAGATCCACTGCTTGAGGCTGGCGTAGCTGATGCCAAGAACGACGGCGGCATCGCGAGGGCGGAGCAGATCCTCAGACTTAGGGCTCATGCCTTGGCATTGTAGAGCAGGCGGGCAAGATTCTTGCTTGAGGCAGTTGGAGGTTATTTCCGAACATGAAAAAGCCAAGAAGGGAAGTCGGGGCGAGAACTAAAGTTTTGCGGTTGTCGCGCCGAAAGGTTGACTGAGAGCCCAGCGTGGACCCGGGAGCCGGAACGGCATTGTATGAAGAACCTTAGGTCGGAGTTCGACCGAACCTTTCCTGAGCTGCCGCCCTCGTTCGACCGGCGCCGGCGCGAGCGCATCGGGTTAGCAATCCCGCTTCGAATCCTGAGCTGCGGATATCTGGAGGAAAAATCCGATACTGGAACCTGCACCGACCTCAGCGAGGGAGGAGTGTCCTTCGACTGCGCGGGAGAGCTCACCGTCGGAGAAATCGTCATTCTTGAATTTCAGCAGAAAGGCGAGCCTGCCTACCGCTGCAACGCGCGGCTCGCTTATCGGTTGGGACGCCGGTATGGTGCTTATTTCCTTACCGGCGAGTGATGCTCGCGCCTCAGTGAACCATTCGCGAGCGCGAGCTGTGGACGATGTCCAGTACCAGCTTCGCCGCCGCCAGGTCTTCAACAGCTAAGCCCAGGGACTTAAACACGGAGATTTCCGCTTGTGGCATTGGCTCCATGCCTGAAAGCAGTTCACCCAACTCAGCATGAATTTGCGCGTTAGCCAACAGGACATCGCCCGACTCCGCCATCGCTGCCTCGCGCGAGTCGACGATGACGGCGCCCCGCATAGTCTCGGTATCGACTTCGCGACGTAAGGCGCCGACCGCACCCACAGCGTTGACCAGCGCTCCCTTCTTCAGCCATTTTCCACGCAGGATGGGCTCAGCCGAGTTGGTCACCGTGACCACCACGTCGGCGCCCCGCGCTGCCTCTTCGGCCGTCGTGGCCCTGCCGCCGATCTCTTCGGCCAAAGCCTGCGCATTCTCCGGAGTTCGGCTCCAAATCCTGACGTCGGTAAAATTTCGCACCAGCGACAAAGCCCGGAAATGGGCTCGCGCCTGCACTCCACTGCCAAAGATCGCCAGGCTGCTCGCTTGTGGCGGCGAAAGTAGCCGGGTGGCAACTGCGGAAACAGCCGCGGTGCGTAGCTCCGTGATCAGACGTCCGTCCAGAACTGCCAGCGGCTCGCCGGTGTCGGCGCGGAAGAGCACGATGAGAGCCTGGTGAGTGGGCAGGTCGCGAGACCGGTTGTCGGGAAATACATTGACCAGCTTCGCCCCCAGAACGTCACCATAGACCGCCGGCATGGAGCCCATGCGCCCGTTGTGTTGCGGCACGGGAATGATTCTTCGCAAAGGTTGGATGACATGTCCGGCGGAAAAATCCGTGAGTGCTCGTTCCATTGCGGGTATGAGATCTTCGAGGCGCAGGAGCGGGCGAATATCGTCCTCCCGAAGGAATGGCGTGGCATCGGAAGATCTACGAAACTCAAATGTTGGCAAATTTCACCTTGATGACATTGTGACGGACAGACGAAGACTGAGAGTTGAATTCTGGCACAATAAAACTCATGCTGAAAGTGAAAAAGCTATCGCCTGACGCGGTAATGCCAACGGTCGCCCATCCTGGGGAAGATATTGGTTACGATCTTTACTCGGCCGAGGAGCTCACCATTCCGGCGCGCGGAGCTGCCGGGGTGCACACCGGCATCGCCATCGAGTTCGCCCCAGCGGCTGGAGGTATCGTGAAAACGCGTTCCGGCTTGGCGAAGAAGCGACTGATGTGCAATGCGGGCGTGATTGATGCCGGCTATCGTGGCGAGATCATCGTTCTGATGGAGAACCTTGGCGATCAACCGTATGCCATCCGCAAAGGTGACAAGATCGCTCAATTACTCGAGCATCCGTTCTTAGCCGGCGAGGTCAGCGAAAGCGAGCTGAGCGATGCAGCTCGTGGCGCCAGAGGCTTTGGATCGAGCGGACAATAAATAACGTGCGACGCGCATCAGGGATCGTAAATACGCCAATGCCTATTGTCCGAATCACTATGCCGAAGCTGCTGGTTTGTTTGCTGCTGTGTTGGTCCGTGCAGCCGGCGCAGGCGCAACATCCCGTTCCGAGGCCGGACCACGTCCCTCAGTTTGATGCCGCAGGAGAAAGCCAGCTGGTCGACCTCATCAATCGCTCGCGCGCGCAGCAAGGCTTGCCACCCTACAGCGTCGACAGCCGACTGACGGCGGCCGCCCGCAAGCACACGGAGCTAATGGTGGAGAATGGAGAGCTGTCCCATCAGTTCGCCGGCGAGGCCGCGCTGGATATTCGGTTCAGCAACGCGAGCCTGTCGTCGGACCGCGAAGGCGAGAACATAGATCTGAATCAAACGATTTCCGGGGCGCACGACGCCCTGATGCGTTCTCCGCCACACCGCGCGAACATTCTGGATCCGGACTTTAACGCCATCGGCGTGGGCGTGATACGCACAGGTGACAACATTTATGTGACGGAAGATTTCGCGCGCCGGCTGCCACAGTATTCCGAACCACAAGCCGAGGCCGCGGTGCAGGACGCTATCCAGAGGTATCAGCGGGCGCACGGTTTTCCAGCCCCAGTGCGAAAGCCGATGACGCAGTTGCGCCGCCTGGCTTGTGATATGGCGTTGAATGATGCATTGGACTTGGCTCCAGCGTCCAAGCTGCCCAATGTGCACGATGTGTTTGGCTGGACGTCTGGCGATCCGGGCAAACTGCCGAAGGGAATCGATCGGCTAATGGGAGCGGGACTGGCGGGAGGGTACTCGCTGGGAGCTTGCTTCGCTCCCAGCGTGAGCCACCCTGGAGGAGTGTATTGGTTAGTAATGGTGTCTTACTGATACAAAACGGACGTCGTTTCCGACGGCCGCGTGTTCTTATGAGGTAAAGGACTATGAGGCATCACTGACCGTGTAACAGCTGTTGCATTTTTATGAAACCGGGTACGTTCAGCCAGGCTCGACTTCAGAAACTCTTCGCCGGCTTGCATCATGTGGGTCCAGACAGCCTGAGCCCGTCCGTGTTCGTTCAGAAATGTTGCCGCTTCGGCGGCATCGATGCTGGTTCCCAGCTCCCTGGCGAACTGCAGCATGTGGGCAACGGTGATTTCCGCGGTGACTTTTTCGCGCCAGCACTTTTTCTTGAGGTCAATCATTTCTGCTTCCCGACAGAATGGATTTGCCTTACTTGCATGAAAATAGCCCCGCGGGAACCATTGCACGATGTCATCTGTCACGTGGGCCTGTGACGCTGGTCACAATAGCTTGGACAAGCGGAATCCGCGGCTGCGGACCGTATTTGCCCCGGTATGCTAACCTCGGTTCGAGATGGCAGACGGCAAGCAGGTTTTCGTGGGCACGGCAGGATGGTCTTACAAGGACTGGGACGGAGTCGTCTATCCGGCGCAGATCAAGAAGAGCCAGCATCCGGTGGAATATCTCGCGCATTACATCGATGTGCTGGAGATCAATACTTCGTTCTACGGCCACATTAAGCCGGAGTGGGGCAAGCTCTGGTGCCGCATGGCGCGCAACGCCAATCCGCAGTTCCAGTTCACCGCGAAGCTCAATAAGGCCTTCACCCATTCGCCTATCGCGGTGGTGGAAAGCACCTCGGCCGATACGATCCGTGCGAATCCGGAAGACGAACAACTGGCCAAGGCAGGTCTTGAATCGATTGCAGCCGAAGGCATGCTCGGCGCCCTCCTGGCGCAGTTTCCCATCTCGTTCAAGAACACCTATGCCAATCGTGAATACCTGGACACGGTAATCGAGAAATTCAAGAGCTTTCCGCTGGTCATCGAAGTCCGGCACAACAGCTGGACGAATGAAGGCACGCTTCGATACTTCGCCAAGAAGGCGGTGGCGTTCTGCAATATCGACCAGCCGGAGCTGGGCAACGCGGTCACGCCGAGTCAGCACGTGACTGCTTCCGTTGGCTATGTACGCCTGCACGGGCGCAACTACGAGCAGTGGTTTGACAGCGACTCGCGCAACGACCGTTACAACTATCTGTACACGGCCCCGGAGCTGCGAACCTGGAAGACGCGCATCGACTCCATTTCCGAGAAAGCGGAGAAGACGTTCGTCATCGCCAACAACCATTTCGAGGGCAAAGCTCTGGTGAATGCGCTGCAGCTGAAGAACATGGTCACCGGGCGCGCCGTGCATATGCCGGAAATGCTGCTGGAAAAATATTGGGAGTTGGGCGAAATTGTTGCGCGCAAGGGCGAAAGCGAAGGATCGTAGGCGTTAGATCATGTGGGATGCGGTTATTGTCTCCGTCCTGAACAAGAGGAAAGCAGATCGACATGAGCGACGAGATGGAAGAGCTGAAAGAAGCGGCCGAGCGAGCCAAAGAACGCAAGGAATTGGCTCCCGTTAGCTTGACGATGGCAATCCTGGCCGTCATGGTCGCCACGGTCACTCTGCTGGGCCACCGCGCTCACACCGAGGAGATCCTGCTGCAGACGCGGGCCACCGATCAATGGGGTTATTACCAGGCCAAGAACATGCGCCGTAACAACCTGGAGGCCCTGGGAGCGGTTCTGGAGACGCTGAAGGACACCGACCCGCAGCGTGCCGCAGCGGTTGAGAAGCAGTTCCACGAGGAGATCGAAAAATACCGCGACCAGCAAAAAGACATCCAGACCGAAGCGAAGGGGCTGGAGGCTGAGGTCCAACACGCCAGCCGGCGCGCTGACCGCTTCGATCTGGGTGAGGTGTTTCTGGAGATCGCGCTCGTGGTCACATCGATTACTTTGCTGACAGACCGGCGCGCTTACTGGTACTTCGGTATGCTGCTGGCGCTGGCAGGAGTTATCTTTGCCGCCAGCGCGGCACTGGTGCACTGACGCGGCTGATCAAGACTCCTCTACGATTGCCAGCCTTGCTCCCCTACCAGCGGCACGAAGCGGCAAAGCAGATGAGTGGTAATCAACACGTCATTCTGCACCTTCTGAACGAGTTGCAGGTGCTGCTCCTGCCTTGTGCCGACCGGCAACACTAGCCTTCCGCCTTCAGCCAATTGATCGACTAATGCCTGCGGAATACGCGGTGCACCCGCAGCGACAAGGATATGGTCGAATGGCGCTTGATCCGCCAGACCTCGACTTCCGTCGCCATGAATGACGTGCACGTTCGCATAGCCAAGCTCCTGCAGAATGCTCTGAGCTTTCTCCGCCAACTCGCCGTGCCGCTCAATGGTCCAAACCTCAGCAGCCAGTTCGCCCAGAATCGCGGCTTCGTAACCTGTGCCGGTTCCTATTTCCAGCACGCGATCGGAGGGCCGAGCGTCCAGCTTTTCCAGCATGGCCGCGACCATGTAGGGCTGCGAGACCGTTTGCCCCGCGCCGATGGGCAGAGGACCGTCGGCGTAGGCCTTGGCAGCATCCTCGGCAGAAACGAACTTCTCGCGCGGAACCTTGGCCATGGCGGCTAAAACCCGCTCATCGCGAATGCCTCGCCCGCGGAGCTGTTCTTCCACCATGAGGGCGCGGGCGTCAGGAAACAGGGGATTCGACGGGTTGTCAGTCGGCGACGTGTTTGGTCTCCGCCTCAGAAGTGGGTTCAGCGGCGGCGGGAGCCTTGCCATTGACCTTCGCGACGGCAGCGACGCTACGCACCGGTGGCTTAGCGGCACGGCTCGATCGCTCAAACGGCCCAATGTGCCAAATGTCCCGGGCGTACTGCGTCACACTGCGGTCGCTGGAAAATTTGCCGATGCGGGCCACGTTCAGGATGGCTTTGCGCCACCACACTTCCTCGCTTAAGTATTCGCCATCGATCAGCTGTTGTGTCTCGACGTAGCTGTTGAAGTCGGCCAGGTGGAAATAGCGGTCGCCGCGATGCACCAGTTCGTCGAAGATCCAGCGGAACAGCCCGTGCTCGTTAGGGCAGAAGCGGTCGGAGGTCAGCGCGTCCATGACCTCTTTGATGGCGGGATCGCTTTCATAGCGCTGTTGCGGATTGTATGAGCCCTTTTGCTGCATCTCGTGGATTTCTTCTGCCCGCAATCCGAAGATGAAGACGTTTTCCTCGCCGACTTCTTCGGCAATCTCGATATTGGCGCCGTCATAAGTGCCGATGGTAAGTGCGCCGTTCATCGACAGCTTCATGTTGCCCGTGCCCGATGCTTCCATGCCAGCCATGGAAATCTGTTCGCTCAGATCGGCAGCCGGGATGATGAGTTGAGCCAGCGAGACGCGATAGTCGGGGAGGAACGCGACCTTCATTAGATCGCGCGCCTTGGGATCGTTGTTCACGACATCAGCCACGCTGTGGATGAGCTTGATAATCTGCTTTGCGGCCCAGTATCCGGGGGCGGCCTTGCCGGCAAAAATGTACGTGCGCGGAACCGAAGGCGGCGTGTCGTGCTCCACGATCCCCAGATAGTCGTGGATGATGCCCATGACATTCAACAGTTGGCGCTTGTATTCGTGAATGCGCTTGATTTGAGCATCAAACATGGAGTCGGGATCGACCACGACTCCGCTTAAGTCCTGAATGGCGCCGGCCAGCTTGAGCTTGTTCTGCCGTTTGACCTCTTTGAACGATTGCACGAATTCGCCGTCTTCCACGAAAGGCTCCAGGTCGCGCAGCCGGCGCAGATCGGTAATCCACTTATTTTCGTCGAGCGTCCGGCTGATGAGGTCGGTAAGGCCCTCGTTGGCCTTCATCAACCAGCGGCGCGGGGCCACACCGTTCGTCTTGTTGTTGAACTTGTCCGGCCATACCTGCGCGAATTCCGGCACCAGGGAATGAATCAGCAGGTCGGTATGCAACTCAGAGACGCCATTCACCGAGTGGCTGCCCACGATGCACAGGTGAGCCATTCTTACCTGCTTCTCGTAGCCTTCTTCGATGATCGACATTTTGCGCAGCTTCTCATCGTCGAGGAAGGAATAAGCCTTCATCTCCCGCAGAAATTCGTGATTGATGTTGAAGATAATCAGCACGTGCCGCGGCAGGACTTTTTCCATCAGCGGCACGGACCATTTCTCCAGCGCTTCGGGCAACAGCGTGTGATTGGTATAAGCCAGGGTCTGGCGGGTGATGTCCCAGGCATGCTCCCAGGGCAGCCGCTCCTCATCCAGCAAGATCCGCATCAGCTCAGCGACCGCCAGGCTGGGATGCGTATCGTTCATCTGGATGGCAACCTTCGACGGCAGCATCTCGATATTCTTGTGCTGCAAGCGGAAGCGGCGCATGATGTCGCCCATGGCGCAGGCGACCAGGAAGTACTCCTGGACCAGACGCAGTTCCTTGCCACTCATCACCGAGTCGGAAGGATAGAGTACGCGCGAAATATTTTCCGACTGAATCTTCTGCTCAACCGCGCGAACGTAATCGCCGCGGTTGAAGATTTCGATGTCGAAATCCTCGGACGCGCGCGCTGTGAACAGTCGCAGCCAGTTGACGGTCAGGCCGAGGTAGCCGACGACCGGCATGTCGGTCGGAATGCCGACCACCATCTTCTGCGGCGACCAAGTCTGCTCCAGGCTGTGCTCGACCTCGTGTGGGCCTTCGACTTTGCCGTAGAGCGGGATGTTGACCGCTTCTTCGAAATGCTCAATCTGAAAGGGGGTGCCATTGGCCTTCCAGCGATCTGGTTTCTCGCGCTGGAAGCCGTTGAAGATCTCCTGCCGGAAGAGGCCATACTCGTAATCGATACCGTAGCCGAAACCCGGCATGCCGAGAGTCGCCATCGATTCCAGGAAGCAGGCAGCCAAACGTCCCAGGCCTCCGTTACCAAGACCGGCATCGTTTTCGCTGTCGAGCACCGCATCCAGGCTGATGCCAAAGCTGGCAAGAACTTCGCGACATAATTCTTCCACCCGGAGATTCGACAGATTGTCGCCCAGCGAGCGGCCCATCAGGAATTCCATCGACAGGTAATACAGCCGCTTGGAATCCTTGTGCTTGTAGCGCGACTCAGTTTCCAGCATGCGATCGACAATGCGGTCGCGGATAGCGAGGGAAACCGGCTTGAGATAGTCGGCCGGGGTCAGTTCCGAGGTGGGTCGGACCAAGGTGTAACGGACATGGCGCAGGATGGCTTCGCGCAACACGTCGGCGGGCCGGACCTGCGAAAGGAATTCAGGGGATGACATAGATAATCAGGGGCCCGTCCGCTATAAGCGAGCCGTTCTTCCGTCACATCCTTCCAGCGCCGAAAAACTCCAATTGCGTCACCGTATCGGGCTTAACCGGCGCCGCTACGTGGACTCCGAAAGACGACTTCGCTTCTCGCCATTCTACTGCCAACCTCCCGTCGTGAGAACACTTCATTGCAGGGGCAGACTCATTCCCTCACTTCGGCAGGGAAGCGTCTTTCCTTGAATGTTTCGAACAGGATGGTTAGCCGCCCGCTGCCTGTTGCTTCAATTGGCGCGCGCGTTCGTAGACCTTGCCATATTCGCGAGCCGAGGTGGCCCAGGAATAATCCTGCGCCATCCCGTTGCGAACCACCGTCAGCCACGCGTCAGGCTTGTCGCGATAGAGGGTGGCTGCGGCACGAAACGCGTCCAGCATCGCCTCGCCGCTGTATTCCCGGAACTTGAATCCAGTGCCCTTGGAGGTGCGGGAATCGAATTGCTCGACCGTGTCGTCGAGGCCGCCCGTGGCGCGGACCACAGGTACGGTTCCGTACTTCAGGCTGTAAATCTGATTCAAGCCGCAAGGCTCGTAATGCGACGGCATGAGGTAAATGTCGCTACCAGCCTCGATCTTGTGCGCCAGAGCGTTGTCGTAGGCGATCTTCACCGCGATTTTCTGCGGATACTGTTGCGCCAGGCGCCGAAACAGGTCCTCGTATTCACGCTGGCCATTGCCCAGCACGACGAGGATCAGATCTTCCATTGCCAGTCGGTCCGCGACCTGCTGAATCAGATCGAAACCCTTTTTGCTGTACGAAGCGAGACACAATCCCGACGACCGGCAACCGCGTATCCGCAGCAAGCCCGAACTCCGCAGTAAATCCGCCTTGCAAGCTGCCTTGCCGTTCAGATCGGCTGCTCGAATACTTTGCGGCGATGAAGTCGTCTGTCTCCGGATTCCAGGAAACGTAATCGACGGCATTGAGTATTCCGGCAATCGTATTTCCGCGCGCGCGCAAGCACACCTTCCAGTCCGAAGCCGAATTCGGCGGTCTGAATTTCCTGGCGTATTTGCGGCTGACGGTGGTGATGAAGTCGGCCATCGAGATGGCGCCCTTCAGAAAATTGACCTTGCCGTAAAATTCCAGCTTCGACATGGTGAACAGGTCCCAGGGCAACATGAGGAGTGGCAGAATCTCCGGCTGAAAAATTCCCTGGTAGCCAAGATTGTGGATGGTGAACACACACGGCGTCGCCGCGAATGCCGGATCTTCGTCGTACAGCGTCTTCAGCAGAATAGGAATGAGGGCGGTCTGCCAGTCGTGGCAGTGCAGAATATCGGGAGCGCCAAGAACCTTCGAGGCTTCCAGAACCGCCCGGGAAAACATGGCAAAGCGCTCTGCGTTATCGTGATAGTCGCCCAGCGGAGTGCCATAGAGACCGTCACGGTCGAAGAATGGCGGGTAATCGATAAAATAAAATTGCACACCTGAGCGCTGGCCGCCGTCGAGCACGGAGCAGAAGCGATAACGGTCGTCGAACGGCACGGTGATACTGGGGATCACCGTTTTCGGATTGTCCAAAAGAGTTTGCCGGTAAAGTGGTAGAAAGACCGTGACCTGGTGTCCGAGATTGGCCAGAGCCGGGGGCAGCGCTCCGACAACATCCGCGAGGCCGCCAGTTTTGGAAAATGGGACACACTCGGACGCCGCAAAGGCAATATGCATGAATCCTCGCTGCGCGGCGCCGGTGCAGCCGCGGGATCGTCAAACTGGCTGATTCAGGTACTCTGAAGAACAAGCGAATGTCGAAACATCTGAGTCTAACTGTGCATGTGAAAGAGGGTCAACGTGGCTAAGACCACCGCCCAGAAACCCAGCACCAACCGTAGCCCAAAACGAAAGCCGAAACTTGGGCAGAACTTCCTGATCGACGCCGGCGCAGCCGGAAAGATCATCGACGCGCTGGGCGACATCTCCAACCGGACCGTCATTGAGATTGGGCCCGGGCGCGGGGTGCTGACCGATCTGCTGGTTTCGCGTGCGCGCCGCGTCATCGGCATTGAGCTTGACCGCGTACTGGCGGCACAACTTCGCATGAAGTACGCAACCCAGGGAAACATTGAAGTGCTGGAATCGGATTTCGTGACCGCGGAGTTTTCCTCGATGGTCGGACGCCGTCCCGGTCCTCTGCATGATCTGCGTCCGACCCAGGCTGAGACCGTCGACATCGTAGGAAATCTGCCGTTCTACATCACCTCCGACATCGTTCTGCGAATTCTGGAGCTGCACAACCACATCGAGCGCGCCGTGATCATGGTGCAGCGCGAGGTGGCCGATCGAATTGCCGCCGAACCGGGCAGCCGCGATTACGGATTGCTGTCGGCGACCACGCAGTTGTTTGCACGAGTCGACAAGTTGTTTACTTTGCCGCCGAGCGCGTTTTCTCCGCCGCCACAGGTTCACTCCGGCGTGGTACGCCTGACCATGGCGTCCCGTCTGGAAGAGTTGCAGGTGGAAGAGGAGCCGTTCATTGCGTTTCTGAAAGCAGCCTTTGCGCAAAAGCGTAAGACGCTGGCCAACAATCTGCGCGGCCAGTACGAAGCGGCTGCGATTCGTACAGCCCTGAAGGCTGCCGGCCTGCGGGCGGATGTTCGCGCGGAAGCGATCTCGCTGGAGAAGGTAGCGGCTGTGTTTCGTGCTCTGCAGCAGGTATAGACGAGCCATGTCGGGCGAGAAACTCTGGAGGCAAAATGGCAACCGCAATCCGTCAACCTGCCGTTGCCGGCCGGTTCTATCCCGCGAATGCAGAGCGCCTGCGAGCCGAGGTCGAAACCTTCTTAAGCCCGCCGCTTGACCCCGATGTCGAACCTGAATCCAAAGATTCGCGCGTTGGGCTGCGTCGTTCCGCACGCCGGATACATGTATTCCGGACACGTGGCCGGTGCCGTGTATCGTCGAATCTCACCTTCCGCAGCGGACGATCATTCTCTGTCCAAATCACACCGGCATGGGAGAGCCGCTGGCCATCATGAGCCGCGGCTCCTGGCATACGCCGCTGGGGGATGTTGCTATCGACGAACAACTCGCCGACGAATTGAAGCGGGTCATGCCATTGTTGTCGGAAGACGAAGAGGCGCATCGTTCTGAGCACGCGCTGGAGGTGCAGCTTCCATTTCTGCAAGTGCTGCGTCCAGAAATCCAATTTGTCCCCATCGCTGTTGGCACCGGCAATTTCGAGGTGCTCAGCGCATTGGGCGCTACCATCGGAAAGATGCTGGCAGCGGAGCGCGACCGGGTGCTGGTGATTGCCTCCAGCGACATGAATCACTACGAAAGCGACAGCGTTACGCGAGTCAAAGATCGCCGGGCAATCGATCAGCTGCTGGCGCTCGATCCTCGTGGTTTGTACGACACCGTTCGCGAGGGCCAGATCAGCATGTGTGGATACGGGCCGGCCGTCATTATGCTCACTGCGGCGCGCAAACTGGGAGCGACGCAGCGCTACTGATTCGCTACGCCACGTCCGGCGACATCTCCGGCGACAAGGACATGGTTGTGGGTTACGCGGGAATTGTCGTTTCGTAAGCTCGATGCGGTTTTGACCAGCAGAGTGGGACCTCCTTCCGATTCATCCGTTAAATTTCCATGACAGTTTCCGGTATCGAGTCCTGCGGACCGCCCGCTAGCCGCAATGGGACCCTCTCGGAGTACAATCCAGACGAAACAGAACCGAGGAGAGGATCCCCATGAAGCGCTTTTTGTCTTTCGCAATACTAGCGATTGCGATGTCGGCCGCCGCCATTGCCCAGACATCGATGACTCCCCAGATGCAAAATGCTCCCGCTCGCAAGTCGCCACTCGCCGACTATGCTGGAACATGGATTGGAACATTCGAGGGACATGCCTGGATGTCGATTAACCTTACATTGCAGGCCAATCAACTCTCCGGCACGATGCAGCGGCCTCACGATTTCCAGTTTACGAACGATGGCGCAATCAAGAGCGTCAGTGACGAAAAGTTAACCGAAGGCGTCGAGAACGCAGTATTGCAGGGCGATGGTCTTCTACTGAGCGTAAAGGATCCCGGTACCCAACAGACCGAGCATTACGTCATGCGTTTGACTGGCGCCGGAATGGCTGAACTGAAGATGGTTGCCATGTCCATGCCGCCGGGAATGCCAAAGCCGCTGCCGTGGAAGCTGAGCAAGGTGACGCCGAACGCAGTCACCCCAACCCGCTAGCGTTTGCGCCCGGGATCCATGACCGCGAAAACCGCGGTACACACTACCGATTGCGATGACATCTCCAATTTTGCGTCTTCTGGGAGCGATTGCCGGACTGGGCAGCGCGATCTTATGCTGGTTCCTCGGAAGGACGCTTTCGCTTCCGTTGCGGCAGCACACGTTCTTCGACCTGGATGGGTCGCATTACGCGCTGTTCGCTTTTCTGCTGGTACCCGCGTTGACTCTTGCCGTGGTCGCGCTCTTCTGGGTACCGCCGCGTGTTTCCGGCGGAGGGCCTTTGCCGGAAGGCAGGCGCTGGCGACTGGCACTGGTCCTGATATTTCTGGCGGCGTTTATCAGCGGAATGGCACGTTAAAGCTCTTGTAGCAGCGGATAGGCGAGATTGGAACGAGTGGTGTAGCCGGCCTGACACCGTTCTGCTTCGGCCAACTCGAGGCGGGGAAACGGTAAAAACCCGCCGCCACCACTCGCTAAGTGATAGAAGGACCCGCCGATTGCGACTCGGACTACATCCTTCCGACAACGACTTCGATTCCCATCCTCTAAAAATGGATGCGTGTCGTTTTCTAAGTTACGCGCACATTCTAGTCGATGGGTAAAGCGCCGGGCAAACTAGTTTGTGATCGTTCCGCTGCTAAAAAACTCGGTCATGCTCGGCGATGTTGCTCCATCTCCGGGACAGCTGGTGATCGCCAGCAAGTCACAAAACATGCGCAGCTGACTTCCTTGCTTGTAGTGGGTGTTCGACTGATAGTCGCGCCTGACCTGGGGGCCGATCAAAACCTGCCAGATGTGCCCGCCACAATTATCCGGATCAGGATTGCCGCCGCAGTGATTGTCGCCACTTAATTCACCTTCATCGAACGTAACCAGGATGACACCGTCGCCACCTGGCTGAAAGGGCGGCGAAGCCAGCAGTTGCGGCACAAACGTCTGCAGATAAATGTCGGCCGCCGCCAGCGCCAGCTGATCGTCAGCGCCGTTATGAGCATCATGATCGAGGTCGGGCGAAATCCATGTGAAGTTTGCCAGATGATTGTTTTCGATGTCCTGCAGCATGTAAGGGTCGGCAGGATACATATTCCCCTGTTCCGGCATGCGGTACACCACATCGGTATAGAAAGCGAAAGGATTGTGACGGCGAACGTAGAGACCGGATTGATATCCCAGATATCCGATGGAAGGCATCGACTGGAAGTAGCCCTTCCACGTTTTCCCTTGAACGGCAAATTGCCGGACAAGGTTCGGGATGTTGATCGGCTGTGAGCATCCATCGCCGTTGCAGATGCCGCCGTCCCCTTCGCCGCCAAACGGCGCAAATCCGGAAGTCAACTCGCCATAAGCCAGCCATGATCCGTGCGAATCGGAATAGACCTGCATGCCCTGCGAGTACTGGAGAGCCAGGGAAGCAAGATAAGGCATGTATTCCAAGGCATAGTTAATGCTTCGATTCTCTTCCATGATCACGACGACGTGGTTGGAATGAACCGAGGAACCCGGATTGTCTTGCGACGGCACCGATTCAGCCGGGTTGTGCGAAGAAAGATCAACCGCCGACTCCTGAGCTACCGAGAATCCGCAAAAGAAAATGGCCACAAGCACGAACCAAGCGAACCTACAGCTAGACATACTTACTCCTCTTTGGTGGTGGAACAAAATGGGACTTTCCGTCTGCCGAAGATCACGCAGCAAACGGGGATTCGGCCCAGCCGGAACCTTCACATTCCGGAGATTCCGAGCCGCGATCAAGAGAGGGTCGTGGAGTTACACAAGCTTGGCTCTGCCGCTGCAAGCTTTTACACGGACAACTTATGTTGGCATCAGCCTATCGGTGGCGTTAGAAAGGCATAAGGGGAGAGAAACCTTAGTCCGGTATGTTTATCGCCTTAACACTGGCAGGTTTCTGGAAATTCGGACGACTGGAGCGAAGAATCCCTACGACTCCGTTGATCCTGGCATCAGGTTTTCTCAATTGGTCGTAGAAAAGATACCTAGTCTCTCTACCCTAGATAACCTGAGCCGGAGTTGCTGAATCCTACAGACGAAGTAAATTTCCGCTGTCACCGGTCTTCGGAGGGCTCCATGTCGAACCGTAAAAGGGCTCTGTTCTACTGCGTTCTCCTGGGATCCTTCACCCTCGCAGCTTTCGGTGAAGCTCCTTCGTCCTCTAATGCCACCGCATCCTCCGACGGCATACCTTCGGCTAGTTCGACGTCGCAGTATTTCAATGTTTCTCCCGCGGTTTCAGCGCCCGGCCAGTTCATAGAGTTCAACTGGAGCGTCGGCGAGGGTAGCTCGCTTGCCGTGGCCCCCAGCCTTTTGTCAGAAGATGTGAGCTCTCTGCCGCCCAGTGCCACGCACTATGTGCAAGTCGCTCCCGCGTCGAGCACGGTCTTCCAAGCCGTGGTGTCTCATGCTGGCTCGCAACCTGTTCAGTCGATGAACGCAGCACTAACGGTCGTTCCTCTTCAATTGAACGCGTCGGAGCTGAATGTTGCTGCAGGTCAAGCGATAAGGCTTACGTATAGCGGGCCGAACAATGGCAGCTCATTCTTCCTCACGGTCTTGCCGGAAAATTCGACCATAGCGCTGACTCCTGACTCGTGCAGCGGCTCGACCTGTACCGGCAGCTACACAACCTCGCCTTTAGGTAGCAACAAGACGTTTATGTTGGGCGCTACCGGGCCGTATAACGGTCAGGCCTATTCGCGAGGAGTAACGATCAATGTGGCGGGCGGCATGACTATGGGTTGTGTTGCCTCGCCGGCGCTGCCCGCATCCGGCCAAGCGGTCACCATCACCTGGACGGCAACCAACGCGGCTTCCGTTCGATTGGACCAGGGAGTTGGCGAAGTTGCGCCTGCAAGCGGCGGGACTGTGACGGTTCATCCCACCCAGACAACTTCCTACTCCTGTACCGCAACCGACCGATTCGGCAACCATCTGACGGCGCAAACCAAGGTCATCCTCAGCACCGGCAGCGTCGCCAATTTGAATCACATTGTCTACATGCTCCAGGAGAATCGCTCGTTCGATAATTACTTCGGAAATCTGGCTTACTATCGCGTTTCGATTGACCATATTCCCGGGGCCCAGATGAGCGACGTGAATGACCTGCATAATCTTCCTTCCGGCTTCACCTTGAAGAATCCAAGCGGGCAGAGCATTCCGCCTTATCACGAGCGAACGGAGTGTATTGAGAGTCTGAATCCCAACTGGAACGAAAGCCACATGGACATGGATCTGGTTGGCGGTGGCTGGTTGCATCTTTCCGGCAGCTCGCAGTTCCTGATGGACAAGTTTCTGTTTACGACCGGCTCCAGTCAGTATGACCCCACCGATTCGCGGCCCCTGGGCTATTACGACTGGACCGACCTGCCGTTCTATTACGAACTGGCGGCGCAATTCAATACCAGCGACACCTTTTATTCTCCCGTCCCGGACGCGACCGTCATCAACCGCATGTACCTTTTCGCGGGCACGTCGTATGGAGATATCTTTCCTCCAGCGCCCAACAATCTGACTTGGACTCGCCCCACTCTTTTCCGCGTGCTCACGAACGCCGGCATCAGCTGGCGCTATTACTATCAGGACGACAGCGTGTTCCTGTCGAGCTGGGCTGACTGGAACAATCCGCAGATTCAGGCGAATGTGCGAAACATTCAGGAGTGGTACAACATTCTTGCCAGCCCGAGCGCCGACCAGGACCTGCCGCAAGTCGTGTTCATCGAGCGTGCCAGTGCGACCGGTTACGACGAGCATCCCGGCAACAACGTTCAAAAGGGATCGGCTACGGTGCAGCAGATATTGAATGCGCTCCTGACCAGCCTGGCGTGGCCGGATTCAGCATTCATCCTGAGCTACGATGAAGGGGGCGGCACCTTTGATCATCAGTCGCCCATTCTGGCAACGCCCCCGGATGATATGATCCCGATTTCCCTGCAAAGCCAGCCCTTCGTTCGCGGACTGTTTAATGTCACCGGCTTTCGTATACCGGTCCTGCTAGTTTCACCCTGGTCCAAGCCGCACACGGTTTGGCACCAGCAGACCGACTTCACCAGCATCGTGAAACTGATTGAAACGCGATTCAATCTAGGTCATCTGTCGATGCGCGATCAAAATAGCGCCGACCTGACGGATCCGACCAATGGTCCGTTCGATTTCAACTCGCCAGAAATGCTACAAGTTCCGCCGCTGCCCACGCAGCCAATCAACGGCACCTGTAATTATCAGCTTGAGGGCTATAGCCAGTAGGGTTATCTAGCGCAGAGCGTTGTCGACGATCTGCTGCGCCTCGGCCACGATCGCTTCCAGGTGAGAATCGCTCTTGAAGCTTTCGGCGTAGATCTTGTAGATGTTCTCGGTACCTGATGGACGAGCGGCAAACCAGCCGCTCTCCGTCGTCACCTTTAAACCGCCAATGGCCGCATCGTTTCCCGGTGCGCGCGTCAGCTTCGCGGTAATCGGATCACCTGCCAGCGTCGACTCTTTCACCGCCTCTGGAGAAAGCTTGCCGAGCTTGGCCTTCTGCTCAGGATTAGCTGGCGCGTCGATGCGCGTGTAATACGGCATGCCGAATTCTTCCACCAGACCGCGGAAATGCTCGCCGGGATCCTTTCCGGTGCGTGCGGTGATTTCGGCAGCCAGGAGATCCATGATGATGCCGTCTTTGTCGGTGGTCCAGACGCTGCCGTCGCGGCGGAGAAAGCTGGCTCCGGCACTCTCTTCGCCGCCGAAGCAGCAGGTGCCGTCGAACAGTCCGGGAGCAAACCACTTGAAACCGACAGGGACCTCATTCAGCTTGCGCCCCAGCTTCTTCACCACGCGGTCGATCATGCTGCTGCTCACCAGCGTCTTGCCGACCACCACGTGGGCTTGCCACTGCTCGCGATGCGTCAGCAAATATTGGATCGCAACCGCAAGATAATGGTTGGGATTCAGCAATCCCACGCTGGGCGTGACGATGCCGTGCCGATCCGCGTCGGTGTCATTGCCGAACGCGACCTGATATTGATCCTTCAGCTTTACCAGGCTCGCCATCGCATAAGGGCTGGAACAATCCATCCGGATCTTGCCATCGTGGTCTAGCGTCATGAAGGAAAACGTTGGGTCGATGGTCTTGTTGACGATGGCAATATCGAGACCATAGACGGAGTTGATCGGTTCCCAGTACGGTTGCGACGCGCCGCCCATCGGATCGACACCCAACTTCAGGCCGGCACTGCGGATCGCCTCCATATCGATAACGTTCTTCAGGTCGTTGACGTAGGGCATGATGAAATCGTGTTCGCGGGTGGTCGGGGCATTCACAGCCGCCGCCAGAAGCACGCGCTTCACGCCGTCGTTGTTGTCCTTCAGCAGCTCGTTGGCGCGCTTCTCGATCCAGCTCGTGACATCCGTGTCAGCCGGGCCGCCGTTCGGAGGGTTGTACTTGAAGCCGCCGTCTTCCGGAGGGTTATGCGAAGGCGTAATCACGATGCCGTCGGCGAGTTGCTGCTCGCGTCCGCGGTTGTAGATGAGGATGGCGTGCGAGACGGCGGGCGTTGGGGTGAAGCCGTCGTCCCGCTGAATGACCGTGTCCACTTCGTTGGCGGCCAGGACCTCCAGAGCGGTGCGTTGCGCGGGAGCCGACAGCGCGTGCGTGTCTTTGCCCATGTAAAGTGGGCCGTCGATGCCTTGATCGCGCCGGTATTCGCAAATGGCCTGCGTAATGGCGAGAATGTGCGCCTCGGTGAATGTTCCCTTCAGCGAAGAGCCGCGATGGCCGCTGGTTCCGAAGATAACCAGCTGATTCGGATCGTCGGTGTTCGGTCGGCGCTCGTAGTAGTCACGCTCGAGGCGAGACAGATCGACCAGCACACTCTTCGGCGCCGGTTGGCCGGCAAGAGGAGACACCTTTGGTTGGGTCTTCAGATCGGTACTCATCATGATTTCCTAAGAATAAATGTACGCCTGGAAATGTTGGATGCGCGGACGCGGCATCGAAGGCAGCCCGCGCGAAGACAGATTGGAGCGGATATCGGCTGTCGAGAGCTAGCCGGCCGCCGCCTGTGCGTATGCCGGCTGCGGTATCAGGGACTCTGCCTGTTGCTCGTCGAGCGATGCGCGGGTGTCGACCCGGAACCCGTAAGTCACAGCGGCGGCGAGCGCGCAAGCCGCTGCCAACAAGATCAGCAGCTTGGGAATGCCGATCTCGGCCTTGAGAATAGGAAAGAAGAACGTGCCAAGAACAGCGCCCAGCTTGGCCATCGACGCCGCAAAGCCCGCTCCCGTCGCGCGGATGGACGTAGGAAACGTTTCACCGGAGAGCAGGTAGGTCGTCGAATTCGGCCCCATATTCATGAGGGCGTTGAAGACCATGAAGCCGCCGAAAATCATTCCCATCTGGCCAGCGGAGTGGGCAGGATAGAGCGACGAAGCCGCCGCCATCAATAAGCCCAGCGCCATGCCGAGGAAGCCGACGATCTGCAACGCTACCCGGCTGACCTTGCGCACCAGCACGATGGCCAGCATGAAACCGACGACCAGCAGCAGATCGATCACGGCTGCTCCGTCGGTTGCGCCCATATCCTTGGCGATAAAGTTCGATCCGCCGCCAAGCGACATCGCTGCCAGAATGGTCGGCGTAAAAATCCCGATGCCATACGTCGAGATGTCCTGCAGGAACCAGGGGACGGAGGCAAAGATCGTGCGGCGCAGGTAACGCTTCTTGAACAGAGACGAGAACGACAGCTTACGTTCCACCTTCGGCGAGTTTTTCTCGTTCAGCGTGACCGGAAATTCCAGCAGCGCACTGGCAGCGCGCGAGGCTTTTTCGTAATTGCCGCGGGCCAGATGCCAGCGCACACTCTCGGGCAAGCCTCCGCGCATCAGGACGACCACCACGGCAGGCAGCACGCCAAAGGCCAGCATGACGCGCCAGGCGTTCAAAGTTGGATCTAACTTCAGAATGGCGAGTCCGACCAGCACTCCCAGCAGGGAGCCGAGCGCTTGAAACGCGAATGCGCCCACGAGCAACCGGCCGCGCAGACGAGTCGGCACACATTCGGCGATATAGGAGACGCCGATGGGATAGTCAGCGCCAATGCCGATTCCGAGAATGAACCGGAATGCGATGAGTGAAGCCGGATTCCAGGCCGCCGCCGATGCCGCCGAGAACACCACAAACAGAATGATGTCGACCAGGAACATTCCCTTGCGGCCGATATTGTCCGCGACCTGCCCGAACACCAGCGCTCCGAAGAAAGCGCCCGCCACAGCTGCGACCGCGACTAGTCCCTTCGTGGCCGCGTTCATGTGAAAGTCATGCGCAATGAGCGGAAGCGCCACCCCAATGATGAAGAAATCGAAACCGTCCAACAGCACGCCCATGGCGGACAGGATCCAAACCTTGCGTTGCGTCTTGGTAAACGGGGTGTCGTCCAGATGCTGCTCGAAGGACTTGAGAGCTGCGATAACGGTGCTCATGGATCTCCGGCCAGGTGATGGGGCTGCGGTGTGCAGTGATTCTAGCGAGACGAAGATGAAAAGTGTATGAAAAAAGCGGCAATGACAGGGAACGATGGTGACAGCCTGTAAAAAAGATGAAGCCTGGGGCCGGATCGCTCCAGCCCAGGCATCAGTTGTGGTCGGTCCGCTCGAACTCGCGTACGTACTCGATGACCGATTCGCTCCAGCCATCGATGTGCGTCCACTTGCCATAACCAACGCCGTTCTTGAAGCTGGCAACGTTGATCATGTAGCCCCTGCCCTGGGGCGAAGGAACCGGAGTCGTGTGACTGTTCGTCGGTAATGACGATCAGCCGGTCGTAGGGCTCGGTGATTTCGCTCAGCGCCTTGCCGAGATACGTGCCACCGTGCGCCTGGCTGTTCTCGATGGCGTCACGCAGCGCGAATCCCCGGCGTGCAGCAATCCGCTTCAGCTCATTCGAGAAGCTGTACACGCTGACCGCCTCGCAAGTTTCCCGCAGAAGAGCGGCAAGCCCGTAGGCAGCGTCAGTGCGCAGCATCTCCGAACGATTCGAAAGCGGCGCCACCATGGAGCCGGACACGTCGACCAGCAGGATGGTCCTGCCGGGCAACTTCTCGCGCCCCGACAGGCACGCGAACATCGCCAGCTCCAGCGGCTCCTCCCACTGCGGCGCGTAGCGCGCGGCCGCGATGAAGCGGAACGGCAACACGCGATCGCTCTTCATGGAAAGCAAGCCCTTGACCACCAAGTCGTCGTCCACCTGCGCAGTCTTCATATTGCGAAGGTTGCGCAGCAGCGCGAGCGCGCCGAGCTTACGCTCGGAGAGCAATCGCTCCCAGGCCTCGCGCTTGTTCGCGCCGGACGACAGAGCTACCTCCCAGGTGTCAGGCGCAACCAGCTCGCCGGCAATCAGCCGCTTCCACAGCAGCGCCTGTGTCTCATCGAGAGGCTTGGCATGGCTGAGGAACAGCACGTCGCGCAGCTCTACTGCGTTCGGCCGGTTGTACTTCGCCAGGGCGTACTCGTCGAACTTGGTGAAGGCGGCAGCCAGGCCCTTCTTCACCTGCGCCGACAGCGGCACGCGCCCGTTCTGCCAGTAAATGGCAACGAACTCTGCGAGCTCGTCAGCACGCTGAATGACGCGCGCCAAGGTCTCCGCCACCAGAGAACGGTGCGTGTGATGGCGCGCCATCTCGCGGACCAGGAGCAACGGCACGTGGCGAAGCTTCATCTGTTCGCGAGCTTCGACCGCCAGCGCGGCTACCTTCTCCGCTTCGACCTGGGGCACCAACTCTGCGATACGGCCGGCAATGGCAACGCCGTCCTCGTAGAACTGATCTTCCCAGAGCAGGCACGCCGATACGGACCGGCGCAGGTGGAGTTCGGGGGTAATGTGGCGCGCGGGCGCACCCTCGTGAGTGCGGAGGCCGCTTGCCAGATGTCCCAGCTTCATTACGTTCAGTCGAGCCATGATGGCCTCCTTGTAACTACCCGCCGAAGAACATGTGCCGGCGGAAGTGAGGTATCCATTTTCGATTCGAGGCGATGCGGAACTGCCCTTATCCGAGCCCGTAGGGCGGCGCCGCCTTTAGCCCAGGACGTAACCTTCTCCGCAACCGCCGCTTTTGCGGTTCAGGAGAAGGTGGAGTCCTGGATAAGCATCCATCAAGAAGATGAGCCGGCTTCAGCAGGCGGCAGACTATCGCGAGACGATGAAGCCTGTAGTCTTCGCCGTACTAGTCTCCCTGATCGGCAGTGCCAGGTCTTCCATCTGGTCCCAGGTAGGACGACCTTTGTCCGCATAGCTTGTACAGTCCCGCACCTTAAATGGCACAGGAATCAGCTGGCGGAAAGCAACGCCACAAAAGGCCATAGCTTCGGATTCACGATAGCCAGTAACGATATGCGCATGCTGGCATGAATCACAGCGCGATCCTTGCATGGCCCTTTCTGGTTTTACATAAATAGCAGCCACAGTTTTCTCTTTCTAAGCCGGAAATACCGGCATTTCTCGATAGGTCGGGGAACTACTGCTATGGAACCGGATCGCGCTCTAACCAACTGAGCTACGCGAACCGAAGCTCGCGACAGGATTCGAACCTGCGACATACGAAGTAACCGACTCCCTCACCACCGACCTGAATTGTTGAACCTTCCCACCAACCTATAAAGCGATCAGGGAACAAGCACATGCGGCGTTGAGGATTCGAACCTCACCCTTGCGGGTCTGCCAAGGAAGTATCCGCACATTTCGCCACTGACCACAATTAGATCGGGGAACCAATCGACATCGGATGACGGTGCTCTACCCCTGAGCTACACGAGTGCGAACTCGTGGCAGGACTCGAACCTGCGGCCACCGGCTTACCAGGCGAAGGAACCGATGTCTTCACCACCGACCTGCAAATGCACGTTATTGACGCGTCAACCTGGAATATTGATCAGGGAACAGGCACATGCGGACCCGAGGGTGTGAATCCTCGCCCTTAATCGGGTCTTGTCACGAAGTATCCGCACATTTCGCCACTGACCAAAGTTGCCGGGGGAACAAATGAAAGCAGTTCCCACAAGGGGAGTCGAGTTGCAGTTCGAAGTAACTGCCTTCTTCACCACCCGGAACAAGTTAATTGACGTGTGAGCGCGTAGGAATAAAGCGCCGGAAGCTAGCTATTGGTGAGATACCACGCCCGGCGACATTCACAGCTATTGACCAGCTGCGACTGCCTACGCATCGAGATTTGCGTTATAAATTTCATCGGGCGTTTTCCTACGCTTGGATACAATGCCACGAGTTTTGATTTATTGCAAGAAAATTGTTGAATAGTTTGGATAATTAACGGGATTATCCGTGCGCGTGACGACGGATAGTGTCAATCGAACCTGTTGAAGAATGATCGTTTGCCGCCCTTCCAGCTATGGTGAAATCTCCCAGACGACGCCGTACCCGTATGCTCCGCCGGCCGAGGTAGTGCCGTAGATGTTGCCTTGGGGGTCGACCACGGGAGCCGCGCCTGGGGTGGCTCCGTCATCCGGCCCAGCCGCGAAGTCATGCAGATCGGTGTAGTTCCAACAGCAGGTAAGCTTGTAAACGTTGCCATAAGTTTCCGCAGATTATCGACTGTGCCGTAGACATTTCCCGCAGCGTCGGTTGACACCCAGGACATCAGCTGCGAGAAGGGCATTCCGAAGCCTGTCAGCGTGGACCCGCCTCCTGACGAAGACTGCTCGTCGACCTCCACGTAACCAATCTCCTCCTTGCAAACGTAGCCGATACTGCTGAAGGTGTAGTACAGGTTGTCTGCCTGGTCTACGGCCAGACTGTCCAGCTGGCCTATTCCCCCGATGAATTCAAGCAAGACATGGTAGCCACCTGCCGTGGTGTAGACCGTACCGATGGCATTGAGATCGCTGCCCGATTGGGTAATCCCGTACAAGCCATTCGCGCCCTTGACTACTCCTATCGGACCTACGCCATCGCCCTGGAAGGCCGGAAACGAGTGCAGGACTTGTATGCCTCTATTGGTGAACTCGTAGAGCGTACCACCGTCATTCGCACCTCCCGTCACGGCGTTTCCATAGATGTTGCCGGAGGCGTCGAGCGCGAGGCTCCCACCGGGATTGGCACCGTCGCTGCCGCCGGTGAACTTGTACAACAGGCTCTCCGTCCAGTTGCTGAAGGGAGTGGGCAAGATGTTTCCGGCAGGAGAGACGCCGAAAATGACTCCGGCGCCGTTCCCTTGGCCCAGGCCTCCTGACTCCGTCGTGCCGTAGAGCCTGCCATCCGCACCGACAGCGAGGGTGGCGTCGGGATAGTAGCCATTCGGACCGGTGAACGAATACAACCGGCTAAATATCCAATTGGACGAACGAGGAGTCAGCTTGAACACCGTGCCACCGCCCGCCGGACCCCCTCCGCTGCCGGTCGTGCCATACAGGTTGCCGGCGGCGTCGATCACCAACCCTGCGGTCGGAGTGCCACCATCGGCGCCACCCGTGAAGTTGTAGATTACGCGGTAGGTCTGCGTCGGCGAGGGCGGAACCGTCGCCATCTTTGCCCCAGTTACCGGCTTCAAGTCTGCTGGGTTTTGACAGGTGGAACCTAGGATGGAGAAAGATTCGGAAGGAATCGCGCCAAGCGAGCTCTCATCGGCCTGCGACGGGCAGCCTTCCGACCTACACCCGACGCCGCTATTCTCGTCCCAATACACCGGATCGCCGTTGTTAACCACCGCATTGGACAGGTTTACCCAGTACGTACCAGCATTCAGCGCCGGACCAGTGAAGCTTACGCTGACCGTGCAGACGTTGTAGCCGAACTGGTTCGATCCACATCCGGTTTGAGTAAGATCGACAGTTTGATCAAAGAAGGATGTACCGCCGTTTGGGCTCGCGGTGATGGAAAGCTCGGCTTCTTGCAGCGTGTCACCTGGAAATAACCAGACTCCGAATGTCATTCCAGTGACAGTCCCGCCAGTATTTGCGATGGTGAAGCTGTCACTTACGACAAACCCGGAGTTGATGGTCCAGGCATCGGTAGTGCCGTTGATCGGGCCGTTCTCGTAGATAGTGCCGCTGCCTTGCCCCGGCTCACGACGCGGCCCCTGCCGTGCAACCGCCGGGTTTGGGCGTGCCGCTGACTGACCGGCTGGACGGGCGAGCCGCGACGCATACTGCGGCATCTTTGCAGCCTGGGCGGCCGTTGCGGGAACAGAATTCTGAGCGGGCACGGGAAGCGCATCCGACATGATCCAAAACGCGGTTACTGCCGTGAGAACGATCGTGCGAAATCGTGTGGCGAGGTCGAGGGGCTCATAGGATTATGCTCCCAGGAGTACCTATATTCGAAATTGCCCACTGTTCCTGAAACCGAAAGCTTCGCACGCGCGATGACCTGAAGATCGCTGCGGGTCTGGTGAATGCGCCGCAGTGCTGAATCAAGCAGCTACGGCGAAAGCTGCCACACGGTTCCGTAGTTGTTGGTCCCACATCCGGCTGTCGTGCCGTACAAATTGCCACTGGGTCGATCGCCAAGTACCGCTCGCCGGAATGACCGCTGATAGCCGAAGTAGTCGGGTCCTCGTAATGCCAGCCTTCGCCGGCCAAGCTAGCCTTGAAGATGTAGCTATATGAGAATGGATTGCGGATCGCCATCTAACCGCCTGCTCCCGTTCCGTAAACATTGCCGGCAGCATCAATCCTAAGGTTATTCAGGTCTTCGAACTCGCTGCCATGGCCAACAATATACACAATGAAGTCAAAACCAGAAAATGTTTTTTCCAGCGCGAAAATCCAACTGTCGGGGGCTATGCCGTAGAGATTACCCGCACTGTCCTGAACGAGATATGCCGGGTCGGAGCCGTCGATGGCTCCTCCTCTGAATGCATGGAGAGTCGTCTCTGCCCAATGGCCACCCGAAAGTTTCAATTGGAAAACGACTCCGGCGTTAGTTGCGCCGCCGGACGACCCCGTAAAGATTACCGTCATTGCCGGCCAGTACCTGGGTGGGACCGAAGCCATCGATATTTCCGGTGAAGTTGTAAAGGACTGTTTTCGTCCAGTCCATCCGCCCGTTGGCGTGAGCTGAAATACCGTTCCCATTCGTCAGTGCCGCCATAGTCGTCGTGCCGTATAGATTTCCTTGCCTGGTCGAAGGCTGTGACGTTGACCAATTGGCCCGAACCGTCACTTTCACTGTTGAAGCGATAGAGAACATTTTCGTTCCATCCACACAGGGCAGTTGCGCAGATGTTCGGCTTGGGCGTAAGGTTAAACACAAGGCCGCAATACTGGCTGCCATCGGTGCCGCAATTCTGAATGCCTCCTTGTGCGCCACCGTAGAGACTTCCGTTTGGGCCCACCATCACGCCGGGCGGCTGGCTTCCGGTGTCCCCTCCCAGGAAGCTGAACAAGGGATCAAGTACCCAGCTGCCGAAGCTCGCCAGTTTGTAAACAAAACCGTCGCTGTTGTTGCCGCCGTTAGTAAGTTGCACCGTAGAGATTCCCCGCATTGTCGATGGTTACGCCCTCAGGGCCGGGGATGTCCCTGCCTGCTGCTGGGTGAAGTTGTAGAGGACCTGCAGATTGCCTTCCGGTCCGAAAGCAGCTGGGCGGCGGAAGCTTGCTGTCTCCCTGCATGGAGAACGATTCGGAAGGAATCGTTCCGAGGTTGTTTTCATAGGCCTGCGACGGGCAGCCCTCAGATTCGCATCCGGCTCCGCTGTTCTCATCCCAGTAAACCGGATCGCCAGTGTTGACGAACCCATCCTGCAGGTTCACCCAGTACGTACCAGCATTCAGCGTCAGACCAGTGAAACTTACGCTGACCGTGCACACGTTGTAGCCTAGTGGGTTATTAATACAGCCGGACTGAGTGAAATTCACGTTCTGATCAAAATACGAGGTCCCGCCGTTTGGGCTCGAAGTGATGGAGAGCTCAGCCGCTTTCCAGCATGTCGCCAGGCATGTAACCAGACCCCGAAACTCATTCCGAGGGGAGCATCGCCGGCGTTGCTTGCGGTCGTAATGCTGTCGCTAACGACAAATCCGGAGTTAAACGACCAAGCGTCGGTGGTTCCGTTGATGGGACCATTGCTCATAGATCGTCGGCGTACTGCTGCGGGCCATTACGAGACCCGGGGCGTGCCGGGTTTGGCCGTGCTGCCGGTTTATCGACGGGACGGGCGAGGCGCGACGCGTATTTCGGCATTTTCGCTGCCTGAACCGCAGTTTGAGGTGCTGAATTCTGTGCGGGCAGGCGAGGCGCAGTCAAAACTATCGATAACGCGGCGATTCCAGCCAGAACGATGGTGCGGAAGAGGGAGACGAGCGCCTGACGTTGCATCGGCTTGTGCTCCTCGCAGTCGTGTAACTGCACTTTCCCATGGTCGTCCCGAGAATGGAAGGATAGTACTCCTACCACGGTAGTTGGCGACACCTAAAACAGCGCGCCATTGGAGCGCTTCCGAGGGTCTTCTATCGCGGTCGGCATTTACGCCTTTGAAAGTCGAATCAACGCAATTGCCGTCACCGTGATCGACCGGAGAAGGTTCCGATCCGCTCAAGCAGTGGTTACGAAAGGACAATCGGTTCTTAATTGTACTTTCGTAATCTTGACGGATCGCTGGAACGCGGTAGGTTGGTATGTTGGGCTTAGAGTCCTTCGTTTTCCGGCGCTGGATTGCCGGCGCTGAGGGTCTTTGAAAAGCAAACGCGCCGACGTTGCCAGGCGGGTTCATCGCCGTTTGAAATTTGTTGCCGTTTGGAATTTGCCGGTTGGCGGATGAATGATGGCAACCAGCCCGTTATCAATATCCTGATATCTAAGTGCAATGTCTGGAATATTTTGCGGGATATCTCACGCACAAGTCCGAAAGGATAGAAGATTTTGCACGAAACGAGGGGGAGGGGGGTATCCCTCCACTCCAAGCCACAATTGTTCCTTTTGGGGAATGCCGTGGCCATCGCAGACTGTTAACGGCTACGCCAGCTCCAACTCGATGATCTTGGCTTCGGGATCCAGCTTGGCGATGCGGAAGCTGCGCACCTGTCCTGCGTGAATCGCCTCCGGCTTGGAACTGGCTGCATTGCTTGGTCCGCTCTTCCACTTCGCCTGGAGCATCGAGGTCAGCGATGACAGGTCGGCCTTCGCTTCGGTCTTGCTTTCTTCTTTGGCTGGAGCTTTCGCGATCACGCGGCAGGTAGCGTGAATGCCTTCACCGAGTTCGACTCGCAGACGTTCTGCACCCTCTTCCATCACTCGGCCGGTGACAACGTCGCCCGGTTTGTGCTCGGCGATGTATTCGTCGATGCTGGTCGGCACGAGTTGCTTCATGCTCAACCGCATCAATCGGCGTTCGCTGTCGACGGCCAGTACCGCGGCTTGCACGACCTGTCCAACCTTCAGCACATCCTGCGGATGGTTGATGCGCTTCTCGGCGCTGATCTCACTCACATGGACCATGCCTTCGATGCCTTCAGTCACCTGAACAAAGGCGCCGAACTTGGTGATGCTGGTGACGGGGCCTTCAATGGCTGACCCGATGGTGAATCGCTGCGAGGCATCAGCCCACGGATCCCCCAGGGCTTGCTTCAGCCCGAGTGAGAGACGCTGCTCGGCGGGATTCACGTTAAGGATGACGACTTCGACGGTTTCGCCCGCCTTCACCATGTCGCCGGGCTTGCGTACGCGTTTGGCCCACGACATCTCGGAGATGTGGACGAGGCCTTCAATGCCGGGCTCGAGTTCGACGAAGAAGCCGAAATCGGCAAGTCGAGTTACGGTGCCACGGACGCGCTCACCGGCTTTGTATTTGTCGGCAACAGCGTCCCAGGGATGCGGTTGCAGCTGCTTCAGGCCGAGCGAAATGCGCTGCCTTTCGGTATCAACCTTCAGAACCTTCGCTTCGATTTCCTGTCCTGCGGAGAGCACGTCGGAAGACTTGTCGATGCGACTCCAGGAAATGTCGGAGACATGCAGAAGGCCGTCGATGCCGCCGATGTCGATGAAGGCGCCGTAATCGGTCAGAGTGCGGACCGTGCCCGTCACCATATCGCCTTCCTTCAGTTCGGTGTAACGTCGTTCCTTGGTGGAGCGGTCTTCTTCTTCCAGAACGGCGCGCCGGTCGACCACCAGATCTTCCTCGGTGACATCGAGTTTGGTGATGCGGCAGCGAATTTCCTGTCCGACGAGCTTCTCCATTTCGGCGGCATCGCGCACGCCGCTGCGGGAAGCAGGCATGAAGGCACGCACGCCGACGTCGACGCTGAAACCGCCTTTCACCTGGGCAGTTACGCTCCCGACGATGGCGGATTTCTCGGCAAAGGCACGTTCCAGAGCCGTCCAGTCCTTCGGGCGGGCGACTTTGAACCGGGTGAGCAGGTAATAGCCCTCGGGATCGCGTCCCGTGATCGACACGGGAAACTGGTCACCTGGTTTCACGGTCTCGCCGGCGTCCTGAAAAATGGACAGCGGCAAGATGCCTTCGGTCTTGTACCCGATATCGAGCAATACGGAATCGTCGGTTACGGCGACCACAGTGCCCTGAAGGCGTCGGTTTTCGCTGTCGGACACTCTCGCGTGGGCGCGCTCATACTGCGAAAGCAGGTCGCTGAATGATTCGGTCGAGTCGTTGTCGGTCTGGGGATCAGGAAGATTATGGTCAGGCATGAGAGCGTTACAGCCTCGTGAAAAAGGAAGGTTTTCATCAGGATACCACCCTGCGTGGAGCTGCCGGGGGAACTGTGCTCTTTGCGAACCACGCACATCGTGTGACAATCTAAAGATGCGCAAATTCTCCAACCTCACAACACACCTATTGCTTGCTGGCGCCTGTCTGGGTGCGACCGCAATAGCTCAAGACGGCACGGCTTCCAAGCAAGCTTCGACGTCGCAAACCGCTCCAGCAACCGGCAGCCAGCAAGGTACAGCCGCTGCAACTCCGGTCATCCCCGGTCTGCCCACCAAGAAGGACCAGATCAGCTACGCGCTCGGCATGAATGTCGGCAAAGGCCTGCAACGCGAGTCCATCGATGTCGATCCTAATCTCATCATGCAGGGACTGAAGGACGGGATGTCGGGTGGCAAGACCCTGATGACCGACGATCAGGCGCAACAAACCATGATGCAGTTGCAGGCGGAAGTCCGCGAGCAGGCAGAGGCGAAACGTAAGCAGGAGGCAGTGACGAACAAGAAGGCCGGCGATGATTTCCTGGCCGCCAACAAACAAAAGCCGGGAGTTGTGGCTCTGCCCAGCGGATTGCAGTACAAGATCATCAAGCAGGGTAGCGGACCGAAGCCAGGCCTGAATGACGTAGTGTCGTGTACGTACAGCGGCACGCTGATCGATGGCAAGGTATTCGACAGCACCGCGATGCACGGCGGCGAACCCGCGACGTTCCCGGTCAAAGGTGTTATCAAGGGCTGGACGGAGGCGTTGCAGTTGATGCCCGTCGGCTCCAAGTTCCAGCTGGTGTTGCCGCCCGATCTGGCTTATGGCGAGCACGGAGCCGGAAACGATATTGGTCCCAACCAGACGCTGGTGTTTGAAGTCGAGCTGTTGTCGATCAAGCCTCCTGATCAGAACCAGCCGCCTCAGCCGATGCAGCCCTCGAAGCCGCAACAGTAATCTTGCTCCGGCTGCTTCGGACTTGGAGAGCAGACGGAGAGTGGCTTAATGGTTAAGCGGTCGCCGGTACCGATCCGGCGGCCGTTGCGCTTTCGTCTTGCTGCTCGGGAACGTCAGAATCATGCCCTCACCGAAACGCTCCGCCAGTCCCATTCGATCTCTGCTGAAGCAGTTGCCGGTTTACACCAGCTTTAAGCAGTTGGGACATTATCCGGACTACTGGTACTGGAAGTTGCGCGGCGAGCCTCGCCGCATTCCGCACCTGCTGAAACAGCGGACCGTGCTGGAGTACGCGCGCAGGTTTGGGCTGAAGACCCTGGTGGAAACCGGGACCTACTACGGCGAAATGATCGCCGCGGTTAGCGGCAAGTTCGACCAAATCTACTCCATCGAGCTCGACTCTCGTCTGGCGAAGCTGGCGCAACAACGCTTCGGCGGACAGCCTCACGTCCACGTCATCGAAGGCGATAGCCAGAAGGTAGTTCCGGAGCTGCTTCGGCAGCTTGACCGAAGCTGCTTATGGTGGCTGGACGCGGGCTATTGCGGCTGGGTAGGAGAGATTGGCAATCCGAATCGATTGGGGTCGGAGTTCGAGGCGATTCTTGCCGATCGGCGGCACGAGCACATCATTCTGATGGACGACGCCGACGGAATTAATGGCGAAGGAAACTCTCCGACGCTTGCTGAACTGATCGCCTCGATAGAGAAGAGTTATCCGCAGCGGAAAGTCGAAGTGGCCCGCAACATCATTCGCATAACGCCGCGAACGTCAATCCGGTAGGTTTTCGGCCACATCTTGTCGCGAAGATTTCCTTGCGGAGCGAGGACGTCATACAGTCGATCAAACCCCTATTGTTCCATAGCAGTTGCGATTTCCGGCTATCGATGCGAGCGGTCCATGTTCGTTCCGCACATGGGTCCTGCATCATCCGTCACAGACATCCAGGCAGATAGAAGGGGAAGATGCAAGTAGCGGCTCATCAGCGGATCGCTGTATATCCGGTCGACCCGAGAGCGTCGACAAGCTGCTCAGGATCTGTTTCGAAGGAGGTCATCTTCCATGAAGAAATCACTCATGTTTCTGGTGCTGATAATCGGCGTGAGTGCGGTCGCGCAGGACACGTCAACCATCACCGTCAAGAACTCGGAGAATAGCGGTGGAGTTGTCATGATTATGGCGCAGCAAACCGCGACGGCCGATCTGCCCAAGGTTTCTCTGGAGCTGCATTGCACGAAAGGAGCTTCCTCCTGCAAAGCGCTCGAGCCGGGAACGTATGTGATGGTCCGGCTGCCCAAGAATTGGGGCATGTACGACTGTGACAACGCTGACATCTATCCGGCCGCGGCAGATCCGGCCACTGCACAGAAGATTGGAGAGTATTGCCTGACTCAGAAATGATCGGAACACGACCGGCGGCCTTAAATGCGGACGGCTTGCCTGGCGGCGCGGCCGGCGTTCTGAGCTGTCCGAGCGGGGTTGACGGGGACGAGCGCAAAATGCCCACCCATCCTTCGTGCCAGGTGTATGCCGATGAAAGAAGTCGGTAAACACTATGGGAATCAATAACTTATATGGCAAGTCCGGATTTAATACTTGAGTGTAAATTTGACGGCGACAGCAAGGGCGATAACCGGGGATTTCGACTATCCTATAAGTGAGACCGAAACGTCGTGAAAGGGGCGGCTACTCCGGTCAGGTACCAGGGCTAGAGAATTGAGATGCAGTGATGTCTTTCTTCAACGATGAATGTGACCTCGTTGATGACGAACAGTACGACCTGATAACTACAACCATTGAATTTCGCCGGCGGGTGCCCGTCGGCAGATCCGCATTTTCCAAGTCAGCTCGATCGGCCAACCGCGGAACAGAACGGTCCGCAATTGAGCGCAAGCTTCCCCGCAGAAGGCGGTAGCTGGCCTTCTCGGACTAAGGTCTAACCGGACCGGCTGGGGTATCGACGGGAGGTTCTCTCCTGACGGACCCAGCCGTGAAGGCTCCTAGCTTTTCCTGGAAGTGGCAGTGGAATTGGCCCAGTGAGTGCCAACTGCATAGCTTCCCACCTCGTAATCTTTCATTCCATCCACCCGGTGTTGTATTCGGAATCAGGCTGAAGAAAATTAGCAACCTTTCGGTTGCATATGCTTCGGGCTCGCGCTAATATGCAACCTGGAGGTTGCATGACGATAGAACATCGCGTAGAAAAGCAGATTGAATTGAAAGCACCGGTCGCTCGCGTATGGCGCGCGCTGACCGACTATCGTGAGTTTGGCGAGTGGTTTCGCGTGAAGCTGGACGGACCGTTTGTCCCCGGGACAGCCATCGACAGGCCACATCACCTGGCCGGGATACGAGCATATAAAGTGGGAAGCCGTCGTAGTCAAGATGGAACCCGAAAAATACTTCTCGTACACATGGCATCCTTATGCAATCGATCCGAATACTGATTACTCGAAGGAGACGCCCACGCTGGTGGAGTTCTCGCTGGAGAAGACGGCCAACGGAACCCTGCTGCGAGTAACGGAATCCGGGTTCGAAAACATTCCCGCTGGTCGCCGTGAGGAAGCCATCCGCAAGAACGATGGAGGCTGGGCGCAGCAGATGAAGAACATCGAGACCTATGTCAGCGAGAAACCATAAACGTGCAGCGGCCGCACTCCGGGCCCACGCACCGGTGTTCGCTGCACTGGGCGATGAGACTCGGCTGGCGCTGGTGTCCAAGCTGTCAGACGGGCGGCCGCATTCCATTTCCCAACTCACACAGGGCTCAAGGCTAACGAGGCAGGCGATCACCAAGCATTTGCGCGTCCTGGAGAAAGCAGGCATGGTACGTTGCGACCGCCATGGCCGGGAGAGCCGCTTCGAGTTTGATCTGAAGCCGATCGAAGACATCCAGCAGTATCTGGCGCTGGTCTCCGAGCAGTGGGACCAGGCGCTTTCGCGGTTGAAAGCCTTCGTGGAAAGCTAGTGAAGCCGGCCGTCGTGCATCATGGCAGAATGCAGACTGCCGGCACTCTCTGGTGTCGTGCAGTTTGTTCTGTTTGGACAAATGGAACGCCAGTGCCGGCCGCCTGCTTACGGCGCGAAGTAGCTCGCGATATCCACGATGAGCTGGGTGTAGCCGGCAGCGAAGGCGTCGGTCTTGCCGTCCAGGTTGGGAAGGATAGCCATGTTCGAGGTTACAGCGCCATCGATGGCATTCAAGGTAGATGCCAACGGCTGACTGGCGCCGTCGGGCCACAGCGTCAGGTAGCCCAATGGGGCGCTGGGCACAACCGTCGCGTTGAAGACGTATCCCTGAGCCGCACTCGGCGGCTCGCACACGCTGTCGGCAACATCGATGGGAGGACTGAGCGTTCCGTTGAATGGCTGCCCGTTGCCAATCTTGCGCGTATCGATGACGCGGCACGGCGCGACCGGATAGAGCGAGAGGCCGCCGGACTGCGGGGCCGCGAAATAGCCGTTGATGTCCATTACGAGTTGCGTGGTCTGGTCGGGATAGACGGCGATGCCTCCGCCGGTGCCGGCAGGAACGATGGCGCCGTTCGCGACGATGGTTCCAGTTGGATTGTTCAGGGTCGAGACGATCGGCCTCTGGTCACCCTTCGGCCACACCGTGAGATAGCCGAGTTGATGTCCGTTCGGGTAGGGAACCACGGTCACGTTGAAGGAATACGCCAGCGGGGTGACCCCTTGCGGGATGCAGGAACTCTCAAGAATCGGGAAATCGCGTTCCTGCCCCTGATTGAGGAATGGGCCTCCCAGACTTCCATTCGGATTGCGGGTATCGAGTACGCGGCAAGGCGTCAGTGGATAGAACTGCAAGGTCTGTCCGCCCGGAGTTTGGAAATAGCCGTCAATGTCGATCAGGATGTTGGTGGTGTTCGTGACGTAGACGCTGACACTACCTTCGTATCCGGCTGGGATGATCGCGGCGTTGGCCTTGAAGCGGCCGTCGGAGTTCATCAGAGAGACCAGCGGCTGGTCTTCCCCAGTGGGCCACGCGGTCAGGTACCCGAGAGGGCCATTGGGAATTGCGGTCACATTCAGCGAGAAGGCGGCGGCTCCGCTGGGAATGCCGCTGCCGCAAGTTCCTTGTGCCGGCAGCGCGAAGCGTTCCGAAGTGCCTGCCGGAATCGGGCCGCTGCCACCATTACTTGGTCGCGTGTCCACCAGGCGGCAAGGGGTCATGGCAACGAATTGCAACGGAGCGGCATTGGCGCCGGCGATGACTGACACCGTGTTGTCAGTTTCGTTAGTCACGAACATACGGTTGGTGATGACGTTCATATCGAGGTCATCGTCCGCATTGCCTGCGGCTATGGTGGTCACATTGTTATTGCCGCCGTGGATCCTGCTCATGGTACCGTCGGCGAAATTAGTTACGTAAGCATTGTTGGTTACCGGGTCAACGACGACCGCACTTGGCGAATTTCCGACGGTTACATTGGTTGCATTCAGGGTTGCGCCGTCAATCACCGTCACTGTGTTGGAGCCGAAATTGGCAACATAGATTTGATTCGTCACCTGGTTCACCGCAACCCAGGCGGGATTGAGGTCGGTGTTCACCGTGCTGGTGTTGTTGGTTGCGCCATCGATCACGGTAACGGTGTTGCCGGTGTTATTTACGACGTAAATCTTGTTGGTGATGTAATTCACCGCCGCTTCGATCGGATACCCGCCGGCTTGCAGGACGGTGGTCGACAGCGTTGCACCGTTGATGACTGTGATCGTGTTGTCGCCGAAGTTCGGCACATAGATCATGTTGGTCACCGGATTCACTGCCAGCCCCGATGGGCCGTTTCCCACGTTCACACTGGTCGTCTGGTTGGTAGCACCATCGATGACGGTCACCGTGTTGCCTCCACTGTTGGCGACATAAATCTTGTTAGTGACCGTGTTAATGGCCGCCTGATACGGCGCCGCTCCAACGTTCACGCTGGTCGTCTGGTTGGTCGCGCCATCAATGACCGTTACCGTGCCCGGACTTTGGCAGGTCGGATCATTGCCACAAAAATTCGAGACATAGACCTTGTTCGTGAATGGATTGACCCTGATGTCATAAGGCAGCTGACCTGCGGCGACGGTCGAGGTCTGAAGCGTGCTCCCGTCAATCACGGTTACGTTGTTGCTGCCGTAGTTGGCCACGTAGGTCTTGTTCGTTGCTATGTCGGCTGCGGCTGCGATGGGAGTGGTGCCTACGTTCACCGTTCCGATGAGCGTCTGCGCTCTCGCAGTTGACGACAGCACGAGGCCGGCGAGAAGAATCGATAAAATTAAACGGCGCAGTGACATGTTGCTCCCCTTCGCTCTCATTGGTCTCACTGCGACCGCTACTTTTGTGCGGCTCTAACCGCGAGCTGCGGAGGAAGCTTGACGTCGGGGAGTTTTACAGGCGCGTTCGGACCGGGACGCGGCTGGGGCTCGTTCGCTGCATTCTCGAACTGCTTTGTCCTGTCGGCGAGCCGGACGCTTTCGTAGCCTTTGCGGCGGGCGATGATGCGATAGTCGAAGGCCACGCTAGCGGTGCCGCCGCCCAACTCGCGAACTTCGAAGCTGTCGGCGGTTTCGTTGGTGACGTACAGACCTTTGCAGTCTCCCTTTGGCGTCAGGAAGACGTGATATTCATCGCCGCTATTGACCGTTTGGCCAAAGGTCGGATCCAGTTGCACCACAGCGGAGCCTCGGGACAGCTGGCCAGTGCCAAAATCTTCAAACCAGTTTTCCGGCGCTTCCACCGCGTACAAAGCGACTTTGCGAGTTCCACCATCCACAGGAACTACGGCCGACTTGCTGCCGGTGCAGCCCAGGTTGCCACCAACGTCCATCACGCAGATGCCGCCGAAATGCCCACCCTTCGTTGCGAGCACATTGCCGACTTCATCGGTAGCTTCGTCGTTCTGAAATTTTACCGTCGAGATGTTCTCGGCGTTATTGTAGGCGGCGATGGCAATGCCAAAATCAGCCGTCGCCAGCACACCCACGCCGGCACTCTGATTCGTGTCGCCCCAGACTCCGATGGGACGAAAGGTTATACCTGCACCCTCGTTACTTGGGCTTACTCCGGTGCCGTAGGTTCCGATGCCGCCAGTACTGTCGGTTATGCCCATTGCTCCGAGCGACGGGCCACCTGTCGTCGATTTGTTGTGACCGAGGACAGCAGTTGCCGCTGCGCTGAACGCCTGCCCGTTCACGCCGGGTCCATTGCCTGTGGTAGCCGAGTTAATGCCCACCACGCCAGCCCCAGCCGGGCTGGCCACCTGCCCCGAAACTCCGACCGTTAAGCCGCTGGTCGCGTTTGCGTTCCCAAGCACGGCAGTACCGTTTGAACTGTTGTTAACGCCCTCAACCGCAACGTTACTCGCGGCAGTGTTCTGAGCTATGCCATAGACCGCCATACCGTTGCTGTTGTTGCTATTCGAAATCGCCTCGATAACGGGACTCGCAGATGTGGGGTCCTGCGCGCTCGCTTCAATAATCGGGAACGTGTTGCCCGTCACGCCTTCCACGACAAGAGCACCTCTCGCACTCGATACGATCGCCAGCGGTGCAATCGGCGTCTGGTCACCCCAGGTGAGCCACCCGTTGGAGCCTTGCCAAAGGTTCGAACTTGCCAGGTTCGAGGCGGACGTCCAGACGGGGATGAAGTTCGGCGTCCCGCTGCCGCTGAGAATGAGTGCGTGCCCGTTCTGCACATCGTGGGCTGGGCCGCCGGCCGAGTTGGCCGCAGCCACGGCGCTGCCTTCGGTCGTTGCAGCCTGTGTTGACTGTAAGAACGCCGAAGGCGGCTTGCCGCCGAAAGTTTCGGCATCGGCGGCCTTCAATGCATAGGGAACGCTTAGCAGCATGACGCGCGACTGTTCGGGCTGTCCCTGGACCTGCACTCCCAGCCATTGCGCCTGAGCCGAGGTAAACAGTTCCACCGGAAGACCGTCGGGCTTGGTCGATCCGAGTTGGACGTTGTATCGCCCGGCGGTGTCTACAGGAACATTCTGGACTTCCGACCAAAGGGGCACTCCACCGGTCTGCTCCGCGTAAAGCGAGAAGGTAATGGCAACCACATTCGTGGGAGCGACATTTGCTCCCAAGATGACTCCGCCCGCGCCCGAATCGGCCGCCGCTCCCTGAACAGTTCCGCTGAACTTCACCAGATGCGGAACCTGAAGGGTTTGGGGAGCGGCGGTGCTGGAGGAGTTCTGGGCTGAAAGCGAGAGGGCTAAGCAGAAACATACTAGTGCGAACAAGCTGAGGCGAAGCTTCACGGGTGTCTCCGGTGCAGATGGAAATTGTGTGCAACGACAGCAATTAAAAACATTGAGTATGCCAACTGGGGTCGGCCCTCTTCCGTGGCGGCCACCGCGAAGTCTGAGACCTACCCGGAAGTTCAAGAAGAGCTGAGAGGAGTAGCGAATCTGACATGGCATGCGTTGCTGGTCAAGGGGCAAGAAAGGGCAAAACCAGCCACCAGTGCGGATTGGCCGAGACTTATGCGGCGAGCGGTCGGTTCCCAGCTGGCGGGGGATGACTAGAGCCAAAAAATAAAAGGCGACTGGGGGAGCGCCCAGTCGCCGAAGGGTTGAAGTTGCTCCGTTAAGTTAGTGAGGCATGGCGACGAAGCCACTGTTGATCGGGGCAGCACCGTAGAAGCCGACGATGGCGCCGTTGTCATTGATACCGTTCGCGATGGTCGAGCCAACTCCGTTCGGATCGTCGACAGAGGCGTACTGTCCGCTGCTGACGATATAGACAAAACCGTGGGTCAAGCCGGCGGCATCCATGTAGGCGCCAACAACCTGTCCCCGGTTATTCAGTCCCAGAGCCTGGGTGAAGGTGCTGTTCGGGTAATCCAGCTGCAAGAAAACCCCGGCATTCAACAGCCAGCCGTGGTTTACCTGACCGGCGTCGACGAAGAAACCGCAGACCTGACCGGAATTGTTGATACCGGTGGCCTGGGCGCCGCCGGCGGCTCCCGGAATCGTGATCACCTCAAAAATCCCGCCTACTTCGTCATAGACGTAAGGGAAGTCAGGGGTGGTGTTGTTGGAACTCAAGCTGTAATAGCCTGCGGCCTGGTGATAGTCGTTCTGGCTCAGCAATTGGTTGAACGGCGTGCCGGGAAAATCCACGGTCGTAAACGTGCCGTTGCTGGTGTGATAGAAACCGTGGGTCGTGTTGGCCTGGTCAACGTAAAAGCCGGAGGTCGTCAGGCTGTTGTTGATACCGATCACCTGGGTCATGGCCGATCCAGGATAGTTTTCGATGGTGAACTGCATGGGCAGATTCAAGGTGAATCCCTGGTTGTTGAAGAAGTTGTGGTACCCGGCAATGACCATGTTGTTGTTGATTCCCAACAACTGGGTGAACGGGTCGTTCGGGTCACCAGGGTTGACAGCGGTTACGAAGCTATAACTCTGTGCCCAGGCTGAAGTACACAGCATCAGGGCGGCGGCTAGGGCAAAGGACAGACGCAGGCTTTTCATGGTAATGCTCTCCTCGTTCGTGCGCGTTTCACGGCGCTGGCAGTTTTGACTTTGCGGTCCGCCGTTTCTCCGGGAATGTCACCGTTCCTCAAAGAACCGCAACCGCTCCATCTAGGTATGTGTCATTCGCCGGCAAATTCCCTCACGCCAGAAAAAAGATTTTTGCGAGGAGGTTCAGGGCAACGAAAGGGGAGCTTGGGTACAGCGCTTTTGGGGTATAATCCTGCGCAGAAAGATGGCGTGACACGAACCGCTATCCTGCCCATTCAAGCTATCCAGGCTCAATCGTCTCAGTTCAGGGGATACCCCGCTATCGCGGCCGTCGCTGAGCCGAGACCTTAACGAAACGGTGCAAGCCGAGGAAACACGGATGTCGCCCGATCGGCAGGAAGTGACCAAGCTGCTCCAGCAATGGAAGGCTGGAGACAGCGAAGCTCTCGATCAACTGATGCCGATTGTCTACGACGAGCTCCGTAGATTGGCGGCGCGATGCCTGCGGTCGGAACGCCAGGGCCACACTCTTCGAGCTACCGCTCTAGTTAATGAAGCTTACTTGCGCCTGATGGATGCCGACGTGGGTTGGCAGGACAGGGCACACTTTTATGCCGTGGCTGCACGGGTGGTGCGCCGCATTCTAGTGGAGTACGCACGGCAGCACGGACGGCAAAAACGCGGGGGTGGGGAAATCCCGATTCCGCTGGATGAAGCGGTGATGGTCGGACCGGAGGCTGCGTCGACGGTGTTGGACCTGGATGAGGCCCTGCAGCGGCTAGCTACGCTGGATGCCCGGAAGAGCGAAATCATTCAGCTGTTGTTTTTCGGCGGCATGACCTATGACGAAACTGCCGCTGCCCTCGACATCTCGCCGGCAACCGTTCATCGGGAACTGAAACTGGCGAAAGCCTGGCTGCATAGGGAACTGGCGGAGAGCCAGTCCTAAGGAGATCGGTATGGATGCCGCTGCCGATCGCTGGCGCCGGACGGAAGACCTGTTTCACGCCGCGCTCGAACGCGATCCACCAGAGCGCCTCGCCTTTCTGCAGGAGGCTTGTGGTACCGATACCGAATTATTCAATGACGTGGAGTCGCTGCTGCGTTCAGCCGAAGAGCCGGTCGACTTCTTGTCGCAAGCGGTGATGGAAGTCGCGCACAGTATGAAATCGGTGGGCCAAACCGGGATGGCAGCGGCTGGAGTCCAGCCCGCACGGAGCCGGGAAACGATCGCGTCCGGTACGCTATTGGCCCATTACAAAGTCCTGTCGCTCCTGGGTACGGGAGGCATGGGCGAAGTTTACCTGGCCGAGGACATGCGGCTCAGACGCAAGGTTGCGCTCAAGATGCTGCAACCGGAACTTACGGCGGACGAGCGCGGCCTGCAACGCTTCGAGCAGGAAGCTCATGCAGCTTCCGCTTTGAACCATCCCAACATCCTGACGATTTATGAATTCGGACAAACGGACGGCTGGAACTTCATCGCCTCCGAGTACGTGGAGGGGGTGACGCTGCGGCAGAAGATCAGCCAGGGACCGGTAGAGGTTTCCGCGGCAATCGACATCGCAGCACAGATTGCCAGCGCCCTGTCGGCGGCACATGCGTCCGGCATTGTGCACCGCGACATCAAGCCGGAGAACGTAATCGTTCGCAGCGACGGCATCGTGAAGGTTCTGGACTTCGGCATCGCGAAGCTGAGCCCCAGACGCCAGGGACAGACGACGCGCCGCACCACGGCAGTGATTGCGGTGCAGACCACAGAAGCAGGCATGGTGCGGGGAACCGTTAAATACATGTCGCCGGAGCAGGCCCGTGGCCGCGACGTAGACGCGCGCAGCGATCTCTTCAGCCTGGGCTCCGTCCTGTATGAACTGGTGACGGGCAACGTGGCCTTTGCCGGGGAGACGACCAGCGATGTCATCGCAGAGATTTTGAAGGCTGAGCCGCGGCCGCCTGCAGAGTTCTCGCCCCAAGTGCCGGCCGAAGTGGAACGGATTATCAGTAAGGCGCTACGCAAGGACCGCGAGACTCGATACCAGTCGGCGGCCGAGCTTCTGTCTGATCTGCAAAGCCTGAAGTCCGAGATGGAGTTCCAGGCGAAGCTGAAAGAGACGCCACCGGGACGTAGACCTGCATCCGATCGCCTGGGTTCGGCCGCAGGCGAGGAAAGTACGCGTTCCCGAGCTACGTCACGGACGTGGATCGTTTTCCTGCTGGTGGTTTTGGCCGTCGCCACCTATTTCGGCATCAAACGAATCTACGCGCCGCCTGTTTCGAAGGGGCCGCGAAGCTTGGCGGTTCTGCCGTTTCGCAACTTGAATGGCGATCCGAAGACCGACTTCCTGGGATTCTCTCTGGCGGACGAAATCATCACCAAACTGGACTACGTGAACTCACTTACCGTTCGTCCTTCGTATTCCATCGACAAGTATCGCGACCAGGTAATTGATCCCAAGAAAGTTGCGTCTGAGCTGAAGGTGGACACACTACTGACCGGCACGTTTATTCGCGAAGGCGACGACCTGAGGATCACCACGCAGCTGGTTGACGTGAAGGCCGACAAGATCCTGTGGCGCGATGCCATGGACCTGAAGTATGACAAGCTCCTCACTGTCCAGGATCAAGTCGCGCAACAGATTATCAAGCAGCTGGAGTTGAACCTTTCCCCGGCGGAAGCTGCGAATTTGAAGCCGGCGAAGCCCATCAGCACGGTTGCCTACGAAGACTACCTGCGAGGAATCGATCTTTACTCGCTGAACGAGTTTGCTGCCGCCATCCAGATGCTGGAGAAAGCGACTGAGCTGGAGCCCAATTATGCCCCCGCCTGGGCGCAACTCGGACGAGCCTACACTACCAATGCCTCGCTGCAATTCGGCGGCCGGGAAGAATATGGCAAGGCACAGGCGGCGTACGAGAAGGCCATTGCATTGAATCCCGCGCTGGTCGAGGCGCGAATCTACATGGCGAATCTGCTGACGGATACTGGTCGCGTGGAGCAGGCCGTCCCTCTGTTGCGGTCGGTGCTGCAGGACAGTCCCAACAACGGCGAGGCACATTGGGAATTGGGCTACGCTTACCGTTTTGCCGGGATGCTAAAGGAATCGGTGGCCGAGTGCGAGAAGGCGCGGCAGAACAATCCCGAGGTCAAGATCAGCAGCTCGGCCATGAACAGTTATCTTTATCTGGGAGAGTATGAGAAATTTCTGCAAAGCCTGCCGGCCAACGATTCGGTTTACATCACCTTTTATCGCGGTCTGGCGGAATATTATTTAAACCAGCCCGAGCAGGCAGTGCGCGACTTCGATAGTGCATTCGAGAAGAACGATTCTCTGCTTCCCGCCGACGTGGGCAAAGCCCTGAGCTACGCGATCAGAAATGACAAGCCGCGCGGTCTGAAGCTGCTACGGGACACGGAAGACAGAATCGAAGAGCGGGGCGTCACAGATCCAGAAGGCATTTACAAAGTAGCGCAGGCGTATGCCGTACTGGGCGACAAAGTCTCCGCCTTACACATGTTGCGGCACAGCATTGGAGGCGGCTTCTTCTGTTATCCGTATTTCATGCGCGACCCGCTGTTGCAGAATCTGCGCGCTGAGCCCGAGTTTCAGACCTTGATGGACCAGGCCCGGCATCGTCACGAGCAGTTCAAGGCGACCTTCTTCTAGACTGCGGTCGCCGCAGTGAGCAGGGAAATTGTAAGGCAGCATCCGATGTGGAGGGAGGAGAACGTTTCGTAGCAGTGCTTGATGGGAATCCGACGTCATACCTCTGGCGCGCAATTTTCAGTAGCCGGAGGGCGAAGCTGGTTTACACTTTTGCACCGATAACCTCGGGGAGGAATAGGGATGGCATCTCGTATTGGAAAATTCGCAAGCATTCTGTTGGTGTTTCTAGGTGTTGCCGTGGGTGTTTCAACGGCACAAACTCTAGCCACGGTCACGACCTTCGCCGGGGCGAACGGTTCGAATCCCCATTCGTCTCTGATTCAGGGCACGGACGGCAATCTCTATGGGACAACCTATTACGGCGGGTTCAGCAACGACGGGATTATCTACAGGATTACGCCTGGAGGTGCGCTCACGTTTCTGCACAGCTTTAGCGGCCCGGATGGCGCACGGCTTTGGGCAGGACTGGTGCAGGGCACGGACGGTAACTTTTATGGCACAACGGTCCTCGGCGGCCTGGGCGGCGGCACCGTCTTCAAAATGGACTCCGCGGGAGTCATTACTACCCTGTACCAATTCGGCGGCAGCGGCGGCACTCTGCCTTATGGCGGCGTAATACAAGGCAGCGACGGCAACTTCTACGGTACGACTTATCAGGGTGGAACCAACAACAAAGGCACCATCTTCCAGATCACTCCCAGCGGAACGCTGACAACGATCTATAACTTCGCGGGCCCGGACGGAGCCTCGCCCTGGGCGGGCTTGGTGCAAGGCACCGACGGCAATTTCTACGGAACAACGTATCAGGGCGGCACCAATAACCTTGGAACCGTGTTCGTCGTTACTTCGACAGGCACGCTGACAACGCTGTACAGCTTCGCCGGAACCGATGGCAGCGATCCATATGGGCCACTGGTACAGGGAACGACCGACGGCAACTTCTACGGCACGACCTCGCTGGGTGGAACCAACAACAACGGCACGGTCTTCCAGATCACCACCGCCGGCGCGCTGACGACGCTGCACAGTTTTTGCTCTCCCACTAACTGTAGCGACGGATCGATTCCTTTCGCGGGGCTGGTCCAGGCTCCTGACGGAAGCTTTTACGGAACGGCTTCATCGGGCGGGACGCACGGCCTGGGCGTAGTGTTCAACATCACCAGCACTGGAACTTTGACTACCACGCACGCTTTTAACGGAGCCGATGGCAGCGATCCAAATGCTTCGCTGATGATTGCCAGCAACGGCGACTTGTACGGAACAACCTATAAGGGCGGCGTCAACAACGATGGCACAATCTTTGCCGTGTCGCCCACTCCGTTTCAGTTTGTGCCTGTGCCCCCCTGCCGGCTGGTCGACACACGTCAAAGCAGTCCAATTCAAGGGGGTACCGCTTCGACATTTGACCTGAAACAGCTGGCGCAAAACAATGGCTGCGCTGACCTCACGACGGCGGCCAGCTATTCTTTGAATGTCACGCTGGTTCCGATTAATGGCGGCCCTGTTTCGTATCTCACCATTTGGCCGACCGGACAGGCCCAGCCCGGGGTTTCAACCATGAATTCGCTGGATGGGCGAGTGAAGGCTGACGCGGCCATCGTTCCCGGCGGTACCAACGGAGAGGTGAACGTGTTCGCCACCAACACGACGAACGTCCTGTTGGATATCAACGGATACTTCGCACCGGTTTCCCCATCGACGCTGACCTTCTATCCCTTGACCCCATGCCGAGTAGCCGACACGCGCAATCCGGATGGCCCTCTGGGTGGACCGTTCTTGTCGGCTGGACAGGAACGCGATTTCCCGATGCTGGCGAGCAATTGCCACATTCCCGCCAGCGCTCAAGCCTACTCTCTGAACTTCACGGTCGTGCCGTACAACGGTGAGTCGCTCGATTACTTGACGGTGTGGCCGGCTGGGCAGTCGAAGCCTCTCGTCTCCACGTTGAACAATCCCACCACTACGATTGTGGCCAACGCCGCTGTCGTGGGTCAGGGCACCAGCAGCCAGATCGCGGTCTACCCGAGCCAGGACACACAACTGGTGGTCGACATAAACGGCTACTTTGCTCCCGCCGGAAGCGGCGGATTGTCCATGTATCCGGTGACACCTTGCCGTGTACTCGACACCCGTACGCATAACGGACAGCCGTTCAGCGGCACATTGAATCCGCCGGTGGACGTCGTAGACAGTAACTGCGCGATATCGCCCTCGGCGCAAGCCTACGTCTTCAATGCGACGGTAGTGCCTTCGCCGATATTGGGTTACCTGACTCTGTGGGCGTTCGGCAAACCGCAGCCGGTCGTGTCAACGTTGAATGCTCCCGACGGCTCGATCACGTCGAACATGGCGATCGTGCCCGAGTTTAACGGCAAGATCAACGCATTCGCTTCAGGCACCACGCAACTGATTCTTGACATCTCCAGCTACTTCGCACCGTAGCGGATTCAAGAGCTGGCCGGGGGCAAAAAGGCTGGTAGTGCCTGATTGCCCCCTGCCGGTTTTTAAGTCACTAGAAAAAGCTGGTTACGCTCTGTTTACAAATTAATTGCAATTTTCGCGGTCAAACGGCGTCTAATAAGGAGATTGTGAGGTTGTCTTTATGAAATGGCTTCCTATCTCATCGGTACTCGCACTTGCTCTCATTGGCGCTCCCGCGTGGGGTCAGAGAGCGTCCGCCGCCGGGCATGTCAGCTTCGGATCTGGTGGAAAGGGCCAGGGGTTTAACTCTGGGATGAGCGCCGGCTGCCGCAACGGCTCATGCATTGATCGCCGCCGCCGGCAAAATGGCTTCTTCCCGTACGGCGGCTACGGATATCCCTACTGGGGCGTCGACTCTTATTGGGATATGCCGGACTACTCGGAGCAGGCTCCTCCGCCTTCGTCTCCGCAGACTCCCTACGTCATCGTGATGCAAAGTCCTCAGCAGCAGGCTCCGTCCGCTCCTCCGCAGTCTCCAAAGTTAGTGGAGATTCCACAGGATAAGGACGCGCCGAGTAATACGGCGCCCGTATCGGCAGTATTCATCCTGTCCAATGGCGATCGGCTCGAATCCCTTCGCTATTTCCTGACCGTCAATTCATTGAGCGTGCAGCAGGGGCAGAGGGAGCGCACCATCCCGCTGAGCGCCGTGAACGTTGACGCAACGATTGCCGCCAACCGCGAACGCGGCATCGATCTGAATATTCCCCGAGACAGAACGCAGATCTCGCTCGGCTTCTAGCCGTTCCCAACCAGGCAGACGAGTCGGCTTAGCCGCCGCACTCGTCCTGCTTCCTGGCGCCTCGGTATCGAGCTCTCCGCTCTCGCAGCGCGGCTTGTTTCCCTCAATGCTCTCTTTATTGTTTGGGAAACGATGCCGGGTCTTTCATCCCGGCATCGCTCGTTTGTCGGTTGTCAGGGTGTGAGCTTGAAGACCACTCCGCAGCCGACCGGACTGCCGCTTGGAGCGCAGGCGGGGTTAGTGGAGTTCAAGTCGCCACCGAATATGGCAGCGCCGTACAGGTTACCTTGTGTGTCCATAACCACGGGACCGTACGGGTAGGACCCATCCGACCCACCGGTGAAAGGCCAGAGGACGGACTCGGTCCAGCCTGAGCCGTTTAGACTCAATTTGAACACCGTTCCGCAACCCGACTCTCCAAAGCCTACCGCGGAACAACCGCCAGCCAGTCCTCCGCCTGTGGTGGTACCGTAAAGATTTCCTTGGCTGTCGATGATCATTCCTGAGAAAGGCCATCCACCATCCGCTCCTCCCGTGAAGGTCCAGAGGACTGACTCCGTCCAGTTCCCATTCTGATTGGGAATCAATTCGAATACGACTCCGCAGTTGCAGCTACCGCCCCCGTTATTGGTCGTTCCATAAAGGTCTCCATGCTGGTCTGCTACCAGACCCGCGAAGGGAGCTCCCCCATCCCCTCCACCGGTGAAGTTGTAAAGAATGTTTTTCGAGCCGGCTGAGGTCAGCTGGAAGACTGTGCCTGCATTGCTGGCACCTCCGCCAGACGTCGTGCCGTAAAGGTTACCTTGTGCATCCAGAAGAACGGGCGCGAATGGATAAGCGCCGTCGGTGGGAGCTCCAATGAAGTCGTGGAGAACGGTTTCGTGTCCTTGCGAATCCACCTTGTACACTGTTCCGCAGCCTGGCGAGCAATTACTCACGCCGCCGGACGTTGTCGTCCCGTACAGATTTCCGTGCGTGTCCTCAATTAAAGCCCATGCGGGGTTGTCCCCGTCCCCACTGGCGCCGAAACTGTGCAGGATGGTTTCGTTCCAAGGGCAGAGTACTGATGCGCAGGCTGTCGGACGAGGTGTCAGTTTAAATAGTACCCCTTGTCCATTCGCACCACCCAGATACGTAGTGCCATAAAGAATGCCGCTGCTATCGCGTAACAATCCCGCTCCGGGGTCGTAACCATCTGAGCCGGTGCCAGTAAAGGTGTGAAGAAGAGTCTCGTGTCCTCTAGTGTCGATCTTGAAGGCCACTCCGCAACCACCACCGGCGCAGTTTGAGGAACCACCGTTACCCAGCGGTGCCGTAAAGATTGCCCGCCGGGTCAAGGCTCACCTCATTCGGAAGTGCTCCGTCCGCCTGACCAAGAAATGTGTAAAGCGGCGTCAGTTGCCACGATGGCGAGCGTTCCTGGGCGTTAACTGAGGATATGCTCGCAACCATCATCAACGCACAGACGATCTTTGCATTCACTCTCGCGTTCATACAGGTTCTCCTTTATTCGGTTAAGGGCGGAGGGAGCACCGCGTGACAATCGTCAGGTTCGAATGCGGCGATGCTTTGGCTGGAGCTACCAGCGTTCGGACCAACCTCGTCGTGTGAGATCCGTATGCTGGCGCTTATGGCGTGAGCTTGAAGACGACTCCGCAGCCGATGGGAGTAGCCACCGTATTGGCAGGCTGGATTGTTGGAGTTTAGGTCACCGCCGTTGAAGGCCGCGCCATAAAGATTGCCATGAGCGTCCATGGTCACAGGCCCAATGGGAGCGTTTCCATCTGCCTCACCTGTAAATGGTAGAGAACAGTCTCTGTCCAACCCGAGCCGTTTGGACTCAGCTCAAATACTGTTCCACAACCGACCTCGCCATAGCATCCAGTAGCTATTCCACCTTGGCTTGTCGTGCCGTATAGATTTCCCGCGCCATCCCTGATCAGTGCGCCGAAAAGGGGGTCGGCACCGTCCGGGGATCCGGTGAAGGTGTAGAGTACCGTCTCGCTCCATCGATGCGGGCTTGGACTTAGTTCGAACACAACCCCACAGCTACCAAGCGCTCCGCAATTTAAATCCCCTCCGGCGGTCGTGGTTCCATATAGGTTCCCCTGCTCGTCAGCGATCAGTCCCGCGAGTGGGAATCCGCCGTCACTCCCCCCCGTAAAGTCGTACAAAACCTGCTCCGTCCAGCCTGAGGGGCTAGGGCTCAGCTCAAAGACGGTACCGGCGTTGCTGGTTCCACCGCTGTTGGTGGTGCCGTACAGGTTGCCAGCCTGATCTCGAAGCAGCGCTCCAAAAGGGTACTGCCCATCTGGAAGGTTTCCAAAGAAATACAGAATGCTTTCATTTCCCGCCGAGTCGAGCTTGAACACCGCACCAAAACCCATGCTGCCGCCACCCGACGTCGTTCCGTAAATGTTGCCGCTCGAATCCTCAATCAAATCGCCTTCAGGGCCGGCGCCGTCGCCGCTGCCGCCGGCGAACTGGTGCAGAATGGTCTCGTGCCAGGGACAGAGGACCGCACCACAAGCTGTCGGTGGAGGCGTCAGCTTGAAGATAATTCCCGCGCCGTTGCTGCCACCGGCATTTGTTTCTCCATAGAAGACACCAGAGCTATCCCGAAGCAGGCCTACATAGGAGTCCGCTCCGTCAGGTGCTGCGGTAAACGTGTGAAGGATCCTCTCATGCCCTCTGGCGTTAACTTCGAAGGCGACTCCACAGCCGTAACTGTATGGGCCACAGCCCGCCTGACCACCGAAGGCGGTGGTGCCGTACAGATTGCCCGCCGGATCCAGCCCGACTTCGCCCGGCGATGCCCCGTCGGCCTCACCCAGAAACGTGTATAGAGGAGTCAGAGTCCACGATGGCGAGCGTTCTTGGGCATTAACTGAAGACATGCTGGCAACCATCATCAATGCACAGACGATCCTTGCATTTACTCTCGCGTTCATACAGGTTCTCCTTTATTCGGTTAAGGGCGGAGGGAGCCACCGCGTGACAATCGTCAGGTCCGAATGCGGCGATGCTTTGGCTGGAGCTACCAGCGTTCGGACCAACCTCGTCGTGTGAGATCCGTATGCTGGCGCTTATGGCGTGAGCTTGAAGACAACGCCGCAGCCGACTGGACTGCCGCTTGGAGCGCAGGCAGGATTGGTGGCGTTCAAGTCGCCACCGAAATAGGCAGCACCATACACATTGCCTTGCTCGTCCATCACCACGGGACCGAGCGGGTAGGACCCATCTGATCCCCCGCTAAATGTCCAAAGGACGGACTCGGTCCAGCCTGAGCCGTTCGGGCTCATTTTGAACACGGTTCCGCAACCTGGTTCATAGCCTGTCGCGGAACAACCGCCGGCCAGTCCTCCCGCTGTGGTCGTGCTGTAAAGATTTCCCTGGCTGTCGATGATCATTCCTGAGAAAGGCCATCCACCATCCGCTCCTCCGGTGAAGGTCCATAGGACCGACTCGGTCCAGCTCCCATCCTGATTGCGAATCAATTCGAAGACGACTCCGCAGTTGCAGCTACCGCCTCCGTTAAAGGTCGTTCCATAGAGGTTGCCATGCTGGTCAGCAACTAGATCCGCGTAGGGAGTTCCTCCATCCGCTCCTCCGCTGAAGCTGTACAGAACGGTCTCCGTCCAGGCAGATCCATTTGGCGTCAACTTAAAGACCGCTCCACAACCGCCTTGACAGGCGGACGACGACCCTCCTGAACTAGTCGTACCGTAGAGATTGCCGTTCGCATCGAGAAGCAGGGGTGAGAACGGACCGGCGCCGTCCGCCGGCGGTCCCGTGAAACTGTAGAGCGTCTCATATTCTTCGGGATCCAATTTGAACACCGTCCCAAAGTCCAAGCCTTCGCCCGTTGCCGTCCCGTAGACGTTACCGTTGTTGTCTTGGATCAGCGCCGAAACGGGGTTAGACCCATCGCCGCTGAAGCCGAAATTATGCAGGATGGTTTCGTTCCAAGGGCAGAGTACCGATGCGCAGGCTGTCGGACGAGGTGTCAGTTTGAACAGTGTTCCAGCGCCATTCGTACCACCCTCATACGCAGTGCCATAAAGCACGCCGCTGCTATCGCGTAGCAGGTCCGCCTGGGGGAAGGCACCATCTGATCCGGCACCAAAGGTGTGAAGAAGGGTCTCGTGTCCGCGGCCGTCAATCTTGAAGGCCACCCCGCAGCCGATGCCACCGCAGTAGATACCGCCTTGAAAAGTCGTACCGTAGAGATTGTTGGCTGGATCAAGGATCACCCCATTCGGCAACGCTCCGTCCGCCTGACCAAGAAATGTGTAAAGCGGAGTGAGTTGCCACGATGGCGAGCGCTCCTGGGCATTAACTGAAGACATGCTGGCAACCATCATCAATGCACAGACGATCCTTGCATTCATTCTCGCGTTCATACAGGTTCTCCTTCATTCGGTTATGGGCGGAGGGAGCCATCGCCGGGTTCTTCGAAATCGATTGCGACAGGGCTGGCCGAGAGTTGCCGCGATCAATGGTGGTTGTGCTTCTCCCCGCCGTGAAGTCGGAGCTGTTTTGCTGAGAACGCCGCGACTTCACTGCTGAAGTGCGGCGAGTGTGCGGTAGTCTGGCTTCACTGACAAGGCACGCGAGATGATCTTCCTCTGACATTCCTGTGACTGCGCGTAAGTTGTTGAAATGGACGGGCTGGCAGCGGCGCTTCTCACTCCCGTTCATCCCGTAGTACACTTGCCCAACTTCTTCAGGAGACGCTGCCATGAAAGGGACCCTGCCCCAACGTGTGCGCCTCGGCGTCTTTGAAGTCGACTTGCGGGCGGGCGAACTGCGCCAGGATGAAGGCGCCGTCCTGCTTCTCTCCGACCAACCCCTGCAGATCCTGCGCATACTCATCGAAGCTGACGGCGAGATCGTCACTCGCGACGAGATTCGCCAGAGACTTTGGCCGAACGATACGGTTGTCGAGTTCGACCACAGCATCAACAGCGCCATCAAAAAACTGCGCCGCGCGCTGGTCGATTCCGGTGACGAGCCGCACTACATTGGCACTATTGCCAAGCGGGGATATCGGCTGCTGGTTCCAGTGGAGCGAATTGGGGCCGAAGCGGACGGCACTGCCGAACCGAACCAAACAGCAGGTGCCTCCACTCGGGCTGAAGCCCTCGGTCGGGATGACACACTAGAAACACACGCCTCGGGAAAACGATCAACGGCATGGAAGTGGCTGGCGCCCGCGGCAGTCGCGTGTATCGCGGTAGTTGTGGCAGTGCCCTATTGGCGTACGCACCGGTCGCCAAAGCTTACCGAGCGCGACACCATCGTTGTCGCCGATTTCGACAACAAGACCGGCGATCCTGTCTTCGACGACACCCTCAAACAGGCGCTGACCATTCAGTTGGAGCAATCGCCGTTTCTCAACGTGCTGTCCGACGAGAGAGTCGGTGACACACTGACACTCATGAATCGCCAGGCGGGTGCGCGTATGACCCGCGAGATAAGTCATGAGGTTTGCCTGCGAAGCAACAGCCAGGCAGTGCTGTCGGGCACGATTGCCTCCATCGGAGACCGGTATCTAATTGGACTTAAGGCAGTGAACTGTCAGACAGGGGACACGCTGGCGAGTTCCGAGGAAGAAGCCGAGAATCGCAACAGCGTACTTCAGGCACTAAGCAAGGCGGGTACCCATCTTCGCGGAAAGCTGGGCGAGTCGTTTGCTTCCTTGCAGAAGTTCAATCAGCCCCTGGAACAGGTGACAACATCGTCTCTAGAGGCCTTACAGGCCTACACCCAGGGGATTAGAACGTCCCACGAAGAAGGCGGAGACTCAGCGATTCCTCACTTCAAACGAGCGGTCGAATTGGATCCCAACTTTGCCATGGCCTATGCCGCTCTTGGAAGCTCGTATGGAGTTTTAGTTGAGAATTCCATGAGGGACCGAAACGTGGCGAAAGCTTACGAGTTGCGTTACCGCGTGGGCCTACGCGAACGATTCAATATCGAATCCACTTATTACTGGGATGTGTTGGGCGATCTCGATCAAGCGGTCAATACCTACACAGAGTGGGTCCAATATTATCCTTACGATTATTTCCCGCGCCTCCCGCTGGCGAAGGCGTATGCAGACTTGGGGCAATGGGAGAAGTCGGCCGTCGAGGCCCGTGAAGCGATCCAGTTGATGCCCAACCTCGAAAGTTACGTGCAGCTGGTGAAGGCTTGCCTCGCAATGAACCGTCTAGAGGAAGCAAAGGGTGCATTACGCGAGGCCGAGCAACATCACATCGATGGATATTTGCTCAGGCAGCAGCGCTATATGCTGGCCTTCGTTCAGGGTGACACGGCTTCGATGAAGGAACAGGACACCTGGGCTGCCGGCAAGCCTTTGGTTGACGCTATGCAGTACACATTGAATTCCAGCGTCGAGGCTTACCATGGCCGTTTTGCCAGGGCACGGGAGTTGATGGGTGAAGCGGAGGCAGGAGCCGCGCGTGCCGGAGGAAAAGAGATAGTCGGCATCATGAAAATCCTTCACGGTCCGGGCGAGGCTGAGATTGGCAACACCAACCTTGCCTTACGATCAGTAGCCGATGCCTGGACACCAGGTTCCGGCCAGATCGAGGCGGTAGAGCCGACGGCGGCGTTGACTCTCGCACTGGTCGGCAAGGAAGCGGAGGCGCGAAAACTGGTCGACAAGATGAACCAGGAGTCTCCACGGGACACCATCACTCAAAGCTACGTTGACCCTTCGATCCGAGCCGCTATCGAGTTGCAGTCGAACAATCCTTCGAAGGCGGTTGAACTGTTGAAGGCGTCAGCTCCTTATGAACTTGCAGACGTCGATCTTCCTCCCAACGCGCTGTACCCGGCCTATCTTCGGGGAGTCGCTTATCTGAAAGCCGGGCACGGGCAGCAGGCAGCCGCCGAGTTCCAAAGAGTCATCGATCATCCCGGTGTCGTGTTGTTGCACCTGCAAGGCGCGCTCGCGCATCTACAGCTCGCGCGAGCCCAGGCGATGGCGGGCGATAAGGCCGCCGCGCGCCAGTCCTATCAGAATTTCCTTACCCTCTGGAAAGATGCCGATCCGGACATCCCCATCTACCAGCAAGCCAAAGCCGAATACGCGAAGTTGCAGTAGTTGCGGTGCGTGGTCGAAAACCCCATTCTGGATTTCAATGCATGTCACCGCCCTGATTCTGCCGCAACGATGCCGGGGCTTTCATCCCGGCATCGCTCGTTTGTCGGTTGTCAGGGTGTGAGCTTGAAGACCACTCCGCAGCCGGGCCCATTGAAACCGGTGCAGGCAGGGTTCGTGGCGCTCAGGTCACCGCCCCAGATGGTCGTGCCGTACAGACTACCCTGCTGGTCCATCACCAGAGACCCGTATTCCGGTACATACCCGTCAGTTCCACCACTGAAATTCCACAGTGTGGTCTTATTACCCGCGGAATCCAGCTTGTATACGGTTCCGCAGTAGGGGCCGTACTGGCAGAATCCGCCGGTATTGGTGGTGCCGTACAAATTGCCCTGGCTGTCCCTAAGCAACCCACCATAGGGATTTCCGCCATCGGCGTTTCCCTGAAAGCTGTAAAGGACGGACTCGGTCCAGCCATTCTGATTCGGAATCAGTTTGAATATGACTCCGCAGGTACCACCGATACAGAAGCTAGAGTGCAGCCCACCGACTACCGTGGCGCCGTAAAGTGTCCCTTGCCCGTCCGCAATCACACCAGAGTAGGGACTGAAGCCATCGTTTCCACCAGTGAAGGCGTACACGAGACTATAGTTTCCATCGGCGTCGATCTTGTAGACGGTCCCACAGCCGTTCGGACACGCAGGATTGTCGCCACCACTCAGAGTAGTGCCGTAGAGGCTTCCGTCTCCCGCCAACAACAGCGGTCCCAATGGAGTGGCGCCGTCGGAGCCGCCCTGGAAGTTATAGATCGTGAATTGCCCCTCCGCGTTCACTTTGAAAACAAACCCGCAGCCGCCATTACAATTGGTTCCGGTGCCACCTGTAGTTGAGGTTGCGTAAACATTCCCCTGCGCGTCAACGACCGGAATGCTGGTGGGCAAATCCCCGATCGAGCCACCGCCAGAGATGTTGTACAGAGTTTCATTCCAGGGGCAAAGCACGGCAGCACAAAAAGTCGGCCTGGTCTGCAACTGGTAGAGCCCCAGGAAAAATGATGGTGTCAGTCCGTAGAGCCGCCCCGCGCTGTCGCGAAACACGCCTTCGCTAGGATTGGCGCCGTCGCCTGGGTACCCGGTAAACGTATGGAGGAGGCTTTCGTGCCCTCTGGGGTCGATCTTGAACACTACTCCGCAGCCGGCGCTCCCGCAGGATTCGCCCCCAAAGCTGCCACCGTTGGTAGTGGTTCCGTAGACGTTGCCGGCCGCATCGAGAACCACGCCCCCGTAAGGCACGGCTCCATCCGCGTTGCCGGTGAAGGCGTAAAGCGTGGTGATGTGCCAGGATGCCGGCTTGTCCTGTGCGGCCAGCGAAGCTGAACCCACAGCAAGGGCGATGACAATCAGCAGTCCGATTTTCGATGCGCTTAGTTTCGCGTTCATACAGGTTCTCCTTTATTCGGTTAAGGGCGGAGGAGCACCCGCCGGGTTCTTCGAAATCGATTGCGACAGCGCTGGCCGGGAGTCGCCGCTATCAAGATTTGTTGTGCTTTTCATCGCTGTGAAGTCGGAGCGGCCCTATCGAGAGCCTCGCGACTTCACGGCTGAATTGCGGCGAGTGTGTGGTAGGCGGGCTTCGCCGACAAGGCACGCGATCTAACCTTCTTCTAACTTTCTTGCAACCGCGGCGTAAGTTGTTGAAATGGGGGGCAGGCTGGAGGTGCGTTTCTCACGCCGGTCATGCCGTAGTACACTTGCTCAATTTTCTGAGGACACACTGCCATGAAAGGGACCCTGCCTCAACGGGTGCGCCTCGGAGTCTTTGAAGTAGACCTGCGCGCGGGCGAACTGCGCCAGGATGAGGGCGCCGTCCTGGTTCTCTCTGACCAGCCCCTGCAGATCCTGCGCATCCTGATCGAAGCCGACGGCGAGATCGTCACTCGCGACGAGATTCGCCAGAGGCTTTGGCCCGACGACACGGTTGTCGAGTTCGACCACAGCATCAACAACGCGATAAAGAAGTTGCGTCGCGCGCTGGTCGATTCCGGCGACGAGCCGCACTACATCGGGACCATCGCCAAGCGGGGATACCGGCTGCTGGTTCCAGTGGAGCGAATTGGGGCCGAAGCGGACGGCCCTGCCGAAGCGGAGCAAACCCCAGGTCCCTCCATGCAGTCTTCCATCCCTGAAGACCTAGGTCGCGATGGCACAACAGCAGATAAGTCACTCTCTGTGGGACAGACGATTGCTGAGCCGCGGCGCCGTTCCCGCTGGAAGTGGCTGGCGGTCGGCGCAGTAATGGTATGTGCCGTCGCAGTTGCCTCGGTGTTCTATTGGCGAATGCATCGCGCCCCCAAGCTCACCGAGCGCGACACCATCGTCCTTGCCGATTTCGACAACAAAACCGGTGATCCTGTCTTCGACGACACGCTACAGCAGGCGCTTTCCATCCAGTTGCAACAGTCGCCATTCCTGAACGTGCTCTCCGATCGCAAAGTCCGCACCACCCTGAAGCTAATGAATCGTGCAGCTGAACCACTCAGCGAGGATGTAGGCCGCGAAATCTGCATACGCACGGGCAGCAAGGCGACGCTGGTCGGTTCCATCGCCGCATCGGGTCACGAATATGTAATCGAACTGCGGGCGGTGAGCTGCGACCTGGGCAATCGCATAGCGGAGGTTCGGGAACGAGCGGCTGACAAGCAGGGCGTTCTCACCGCCGTGGACAAGGCGGCAAAGCAGTTGCGAAATAACCTGGGGGAGTCGCTGGGCTCGATAGACAAGTCCGCCATCCCATTGCAGGAAGCCACCACGCCGTCGCTTGACGCCCTTCGCGCATACAGCATGGGTTTGAAAACGCGAATGACGAAAGGGAGTCGGGCCGCTATCCCGTTCTATCAACGCGCGGTCGAGATCGACCCGAATTTCGCCATCGCTTACAACCAGCTTGCTGTTGCATACCGAAACGTTAATGACTTCCAGCGCTCTGAAGAGTGTGCACGCAAGGCGTACCAACTAAGGGACAGGACAAGCGAGCGCGAGCGGCTCGCCATTCAGACAAGTTATTACATGGGTGTAACGGGAGAACTCGAGAAGGGAGCGCAAACCTATGAGCTTTGGCAGTCCCGCTATCCCGGAGATCCCACGCCGGTCGCGGGTTTGGGAGGTGTTTATTCCAATCTAGGCAACATGGAAGGGTCCCTGGAGCAAGCCCGCGCGTTAATGCGCCTCGATCCGAACTCTTACCCTGTTTACGAAATCGTTGCGAACGCCTACGAAAACGTCAACCGACTGGACGAGGCGGAGGCGGTATTGAAGCAGGCCGAGCAACGCCATCTGACCGTACCTGCGTCGCTCATGGATCGGTATGAACTGGCATTCCTCAAAGGCGACAGGGCCGAAATGACGGACTTGGCAGCGGCATTGAAGAAGGTCCCAGGCCTCGAAGACCCGCTGTTTGCCATGCTGGGGGACACCGAGGCGTGGCATGGAAGATTCAAAAGTGCGGAAGCGCTTGGCCATCAAGCTGTCGAGTTCGCAAAGCGGAATAATGACAACGAGACAGCAGCATTTTATCTGGCAATACAAGCTCTAAGCCGGGTCCCGGCCGGCAATCAACTAGAGGCCAGTACTAATGCCACTGCAGCACTGAAGCTCTCGCAAGGCCGCGATGTCAAAGCCATATCTGCACTCGCTCTGGCACAAGCAGGTGATGCGGCGACAGCTAAGACGCTGGCGGCAGAACTAGATAGAGCATTTCCGCTGAGCACAGCCGTTCAACAGTATTGGCTGCCTACCATTGAGGCAGCGATCGCTCTGCAAGCAGAACAGGGTCAGCACGCGGTGGACTTGCTCAAGAAGTCAAGCCCCCTGGATCTGGGTACTTTTGCCACCATCGCATACTTATGCCCGGCCTATGTACGTGGAGAAGCCTATCTAATGTTGGGGGATGGGCCAGCCGCAGCGAAGGAGTTCCACAAATTTATCGAGCATTACGGCACGGTAAGCTTCTTTACCTGGGGCGCGCTAGCGCGGCTAGGGCTGGCTCGCGCCTACGCACTCGAAGCTCGGACCGATCCCGCCGCTCGCGACAAGGCCCGCACCGCTTATCAGAACTTCCTCACGCTCTGGAAGGATGCCGACTCCGACATCCCCATCTACCAGCAAGCCAAGGCCGAGTACGCGAAATTGCAGTAGCCTTGACGACAGACGTTGGCCGAGTGACGGACATGCGGAAGTAAAACGCGCGGCTGAGTCACTCGGAATTGTACGTTCCGCTGACAATCGCCGAGACCATTCCCCGTCTCACAGAAGTCCGCCGCGTTTCAAGGCGGCGACTCTTCCGATTGACGTTCTAACCCGCCGCCGATTTTGCCCTCAGCATGCTCCGGCGTTCTTGTGAAGTCGTCGAACGCCGCAGCGGCAGACGGAGATCAGAGTGTGGACCCTGCAAGACGGCTCTTGACCATCGGCTAAGCCACCCGCCCCGATGCGGTAGCGATCTTGTCTTTCGATTCTTGTTTCTGGCTTCTCTCGACGTTGGCATCGGCGGACCTCTCGGACGGCTGCGAGGCAAACAACGAAATCAGCCCCTCCGCCAGCGTTGGGTGAGTCAGCACGGCATCGCGTAAGGCCGTATAGGGCAAACCGGCGAGAATCGCAATTTGCACGGTTGCCATAGTTTCTCCCGCGCCGACACCGAACGCCGTGAACCCAAGGATGCGATCGCCATCCGCCTCCACCAGCGCCTTCATGAACCCCCGCGTTTCCGACAGTGTGCGCGCGCGCAGATTTGCATCCATCGGAACCTTGAACAACCTGTATGCGATGCCCTTCTCTTTCGCTTCCTTTTCATCGAGGCCGACGCGTGCAAGTTCAGGATCGGTGAACAGGCAGAAGGGAACCTGCCTGCCAGTGGTTACCCGCTTACCGCCGGTGAGGTTCGCATGAACGACGCGAAAATCGTCAGCACTGATATGGGTGAAAAGCGGGCTGCCTGCAATCTCGCCGATCGCCCAAACATTTTCGGCGGTCGTTTGCAGCCGATCGTTTACCTTGAGAAATCCTCGATCATTCACCTCGACGCCCGCCAGCTCCAGTCCAATTCCCTCGGAATTAGGCGTGCGGCCCGCCGCAACCAGCAGGTGAGTGCCGTCAAGTGTCTTCTCGGCGCCGTCCTGCTCGATGACAATCGCACCGACTGCCCCGACGTTCCCAATACTCTCTTCATCCGCGCATTGAGCACGACTTCGATGCCCTCATCGTTAAGCAAGCTGCTCAGACCTTCGACTACATCGTCGTCCTCGCGCGGCAGCAAGCGCTCGCCATGGTCGATGATCGTCACCTTGCTGCCGAAGCGACCGCATCGCCTGCGCCAGTTCGATTCCGACATACCCTCCGCCGATCACCAGCAGATGTTCGGGAACCACATCCAGCTCGAGCGCCTCGATGTGCGTCATCGGCTGGGCCTCGGCAAGCCCGGGGATCGACGGCAGGCTGGCGTGTGTGCCGGTGCTGATAATTACATTCGCTCCGCGCAGCAGGCGGCGCTTTCCATCCGGCAAGCGTCACCTCCACAGTCCTGGGAGCGATGAAGCGTCCCGATCCCATGATCAGCTCCGCTCCCGTCTTCTTGTAATTCTCCAGATACATTTCGTTCAGGCCGGATACCATCTTGCGCTTACGATTACGCACGCCGGACATATCCAATCTTGAAGCCGTCGCGAGCGATGCCGAACTCGTCGCTGTGCCGCACGTAGGAGGCGACCTTCGCGCTGTGAATGATGTTCTTGCTCGGCAGGCAGGCGATGTTCGGACACGAGCCGCCTATATATTTGCGGTCGATGATTCGCGACTCGCTTGCCTTCGCTGGCGAAGGTCCACGCCGCGAGGGTCGCTCCCGTGCCGCCGCCGAGAATCACGATGTCGAATTCCTCCGGCTGCGCCTTCTTGACATCATCGGGGGATGGAGAGGCCTCGGTATTCTTCATGCGATTTTTCCTTTCCGAGCGACAGGGTCACGCTTAGCTTGCATTGATCTGACGAGGTCGGCCGACGATGCTCCTTCTAGCGAAAGTCCATAGCCAACTTCCCGCACGATGCGCTCCTTCAACGGTTGAATAAAGTGGATGCGGGTGTTGCGGCGCGTCACTTCTGGAGCCTTCAAGTACAACTCTGCCAATTCCCGCGCCCGGCTGAGCGCCTTACCGCTGGGCACAACTTCGGCAACTACCCCCCATTCGTATGCGGTGCGCGCTGCCAGTGGTTGCGGGTTGAGCAGGAACGCCTCCGCTCGTCCCGCGCCAGCACGATAGCTCCACGTAGTAAAGATGCCGTCACCGGGAGCAACCCCCGCCGCGAAGTGGGCCACGTCCTGGAAGGTCGCACTCTCCGCCGCCACAATGACGCTGGCAAGTAGCGCGTAGTCGGAATGCACATGGGCGCGTCCCTCGATAGCTGCGATGACCGGCACGCGTATGTTGGCCAGATTTTCCAAAACCTGGAGACCTTCGTCGTGAACCTGGCTCCAAACGCGTGGATCGGTGACGTCGCCGAAAGAGGACCAGTCGACATCAGTAATGAACTCCCCGCCAGCGCCCGTCAGGATTACGATCTTGTTCCCTCGATCTTGGCCGATCCGGTAGAAGGCATCGACAAAGTCTGTGTGGGATTGCGCGGTCATAAGGAATGGCCCGCCATTGCTGTGGAATTCAGCAACCAGCACACCGCTGGCATCGCGCGTTAGCTTCAGGTTGTGATAAGCAGGGAAGTAGTCAGTTTGAAGTGTTTGCATAAGATTCTCCTTCCTAAGCTTCTAGTTGGGCGTGGTGGAAGATGCAGCGCTTGTTATTGGCATGGTGGAGCTTGGCGCAATAAGGTCCGGCACCCCGACGGGCCCGTAGAAAAACCTCTGCCGCGGCTAGCATTCCCAACGTGGGCGCCAGGAAGTAGATCCAAAGTGCACGCCAGTAATCGGCGTGAAATGCTGAACCGAAAGTTCGTGCGGGATTCATGCTCATCCCGGAAAGCGGCGCTTCGAATGCTATGAAGATCGCATACAACGCTCCCACAAACAGAGGAGTGTAGCGTGCCAGAGCGTTGCGATTCGATGTGACCAGGATGGTGGTCATGAGCACAAACGAGATCGCCAGCTCCGCAATGAACGCAACTCGGTCTCCGTACGAGCCTGGCACTGTCACCACACACCGTATCGCACTGTTTAAAGGCGCACCTGCCAGCACGTACCTCGCGATCGTTACTCCGCAGATGGCGCCAAAGAACTGTGCGAGCACGAAAAATATCGCATCCCAGAACTCCACTTTTCCCAAGCGATAAAAACTGAGGGTGACTGCCGGATTGAAGTGACCTCCGGACTGTTTACCCCAGGGCGTTATGACAATCCCGATCACCGTCGCGCCTATCGCCAGACCCATAAGCGCCCGGCGTAAGGCGGCGTTGCTAATCCATTGCCGCAGCGGCGAGGCAGGGTGCTGTAACAGGGTCGCAAATGCACACGCGCAGAGCATGTAGAAAGCCAGCTCGCCCGCTTCCATTGCATATTCCGGCCAATGGAACCGTAAGCTATCGGCTGCACTCAGTCCGTCACTGGGACGAAGCACACGTCGGCGATGCGAGCTTACAATTTCGGCCGCTGGGGGTTTCGCTACCTGGTTTGCGGTTTTCAACAACATCCGCTCTCAATATTGCGGCATCGACTCGTCGATGCTGGAATCACGTGCGGTCACTGCGAACGGGCCGGGCGGTGAGCAACACCACATCTGGTCTTGGCGGAAAAGATGCGCCGAGCCTTCCCGGGGTTTCGAAAAAAGCAGCAGCATTGAATCGACTCGGGCGGGCTCACGGCATCGAGCGCTCAAGCCTATTGTTACAGCAGGCGCCGCCGCCTTTGATAGGCTGCGACTTTCAAGCGGTTTCCGCAAATGTTCATACTGCACCAGCGTCGAGAACCCTTCTTGCTGGTGTCATAGAAGTGAAGCACGCATGACCCCGATTCGCATTTCCGGATGCGAGATGGTTCCACCTCGGAAAGCAATTCAGCCACAGCAGCCACGATTGGAGCCCAGACGTCCTCGGGCTCTCGTGGCTCGAAGTACACTGAGCGCACCACGTTCGAATCTTCTCTCCGGAGGCTGGTGCGTTGCGGGTGCTCTTTCAGGAGCTTATCTATTTCAGCCAGGAACGCATCTCCGGGTAGTGACCCGGCTTCCAGTCGGAGTACCGCTGCTCGTAAGCGTTCACGGAATGCGACCAGCTTCCGCACGAAAGCTTCTCCGCGCCGTGATCCACGCCAGGCACGCATCAATACTTTTTGTTTCTGCGATGTGACAGTCCCAGAAGATACCAGCCACTGCTCCAAGGCTGCGGCGTTTGTCAGCAGTTCCGTAGGAGTCCTTTCCAAAATTGGTTTTGTGTTTAGGAAATCCAGCGCCAAGTGATTACCCACAAACAGAAAACCATCCACCCATTCCTGCGGCTGCGCGGACCAACCCACCATAAGTGTTTCTCCAGAGAAATATAGTCGATAAAATCAACACCATCAAATGAAACTTTTAAAGGTGTCGCCACATCCTAGGTCTTGAATTTACTGGAGTGGTCGGCCGTCTGGTTTGGATAGGTGAAATCAGCTGAACAGAAAGGATGCGTTATGACAACTTATCATTTCGCTGATGTAAGGGGACGAAGGCTTTTCTATCGCCAGGCGGGATCCAAGGATTCGCCGGCAATCGTACTTCTGCATGGCTTTCCCAGTTCTTCCCACATGTTCCGTGACCTGATACCGCAATTGGCAGACAGGTTTCACGTGATTGCTCCAGACTATGTCGGCTTTGGTTACAGCGATGCACCCGGAGCACAGGAGTTCGAATATACCTTCGACAACCTGGCGGCGCACGTCGAGGATCTGCTGTTCAAGAACCTCGGGTTGAAGCAGTTCAGTATCTACGTGCAGGATTACGGCGCGCCGGTCGGCTATCGCATCGCCTCATCGCATCCAGATGCTGTTCAAAGCATCGTCGTTCAGAATGGTAATGCATACGCGGAAGGCATTGGCGGTGCATTCGACCCGATGAAGCCATTCTGGGCGAGTCGAAATTCCGAGACCGAGAAGCCGGTGCGGGAGCTGTTGACGAGAGAGATGACCATGTTCCAGTACACGCATGGTGTCAGCAACCCCGAACATATCAGCCCCGATTCCTACACGCTGGACCAGTCCTTTCTCGATCGTCCAGGCAATGATGCAATCCAACTCGATCTTCTCTACAACTATCAGTCGAATGTCGCGCTGTACGACCGTTGGCATGAATACTTCCGCAACCGGCAGCCGAGAATGTTGATTGTCTGGGGAAAAAACGACCCCTTCTTTACCGTTGAAGGAGCCAGGGCCTACCAAAGAGACCTTCCAAAGGCGGAATTGCACTTGATTGATACGGGCCACTTCGCCCTCGAAGACTCCAGCGGTTTCATTGCGGAGCGAATGCGGGAGTTCCTCACTTAAATCGCTAGAGTGAAGCGGCAACGTTTCTCGATGACAAGCGGAGAGGACTCGTGGACGTGACAATGCCCAAACATATAACAGTGGTTGCGGTGCACGGAGCGTGGGCCGACGGTTCGAGTTGGAAAGATGTAATTCTCGGCCTTGAACGAGAAGGGGTGCGAGTCGTTGCGGCTCCGATACCCCTTACATCGCTTGGCGATGACGCTGCCGCATTGAAGCGTGCCATCTCTCGCACGGATGGACCGGTGATTCTAGCCGGTCACGCCTATGCGGGCGCTGTCATCGGCGCGGCAAATGACGAACGTGTGAAGGCACTGGTTTACATCGCGGCGCTGGCTCCGGATGAAGGCGAAACCGTGGCCGCGGTTTTTTATCGTGATGAACGTCACCCTTTGTCGCCCGAGCTCGCTCCTGATGGTGACGGGTTCATCTGGATGCCTGAGGAGGGCTTCAAGAATGCGTTTGCGCAGCATGCGACGGCCGATCAAATCGCCTTATCGGCAGCTGTACAGCGGCCAATCGCACTGAAGTGTATTCAGGAGCCGGCTACAAAGCCGGCGTGGAAGTCCAAGCCTTCCTGGTACCTGATCGCGGAAGAAGACCGCATGATCAATCCCAAAACACAACACTTCATGGCAGATCGAATGCGAGCTACAACCCGGGTGTTCGCCGTGGATCACACTCCACTGCTCACTGCTCCACAGAAGGTGGTGGACATCATTTTGGAAGCGAAACAGGCGGTGGCCTCCTGAGTGGATTACAGGAACGACTCGGTAGGAAAGACGGGCGAAGCATGCCCTTAGCTGATCGAATAGAAAGGAGATGTTGTGAATTCTGTTGCAATTGTTACCGGAGCCAGCCAAGGTATCGGCCGTTCTACGGCGATTCGATTGGCGCGTGACTTCTCGGCGATTGTACTGGCCGCACGAGACGGTGATGCGCTAAAGGAAGTGGCAGACACCATAAAGAGGTTGGGCGCGGAGCCTCTGGTTCTCGATCTCGATTTGAGCAAGGTCGAGTCCGCGGAAACCCTTGTCAAGACCACGCTCGATCGTTTCGGCAGGATTGACGCGCTCCTGAACATCGCGGGCGCAGTGCCGCAAATTGACTTGTTCGAGATGACGGATGAGCAGTGGCGGGCAGGGATGGAGCTGAAGCTGCACAGCGCCCGGCGTGTAACGATCCTGGCTTGGGAAGCACTCAAGAAGTCGAAGGGCTCCGTCGTATTTATGTCAGGTAGCGCCTCTCTCGATCCCAAGCCGGCCTTCGCGGCCGTTGCGGCGACGAATGCAGCGATCACGGCGCTGGCTAAGGCGTTCGCTGAACAAGGTATAAAAGATGGCGTGCAGGTCAACAGCATTGTGCCGGGTCCGGTGATGACGGGCCGGCGGCGTTCCTTTCTGGAGAAGTGGGCACCAGCGCACAACATGAGTGTTGAAGAGGCAACAAAACGATTTCCAGAAGAGACGGGGATCAGCCGCTACGGACGTCCGGAAGAAATCGCCGATCTGCTCGCATTCATGGTGTCGCCCGCAGCGAAATGGATGACCGGTACTTCCGTCCGCATGGACGGGGGAGAGATAAAAGGTATTTAGCGGGAGAACGATATTTGCAGGCTTCTCGCGGTTGACGTTCAGTTGCTTTCCCGAGCGCTGAGGAGCCTCGGGTTGTGGAAGAGGAGGTACGGATGGCACGGCTGCTCTCAGTGAACGTCGGTGTTCCACGGGACGTCACCTGGAACGGTAGGACTGTCCGAACCGCGGTCTGGAAATTCCCGGTGAACGGTCGGCGGATGGTGCGCAAGCTGAATATTGATGGCGACAGGCAAGGGGATCTCGCCGGTCACGGCGGGGAGCAGCGCGCCGTATTTGTTTATCAGATCGACTCCTACCACTACTGGGAGCAGTTCCTGGGTCGCAATGATTTCAGTTTTGGCCAGTTCGGAGAGAACTTCACTGTTGAAGGGCTTCCTGATGACGAGGTCTGTATTGGTGACCGATACCGCATTGGTAATGCCATCTTCGAGGTCTCACAGCCACGCGTAACGTGCTACCGGGTGGGCATTCGCATGAACGAACCTCGCATGCCAGCCCTGCTTGTGTCGCAGCGAAGGCCGGGATTTTATTTTCGCGTTTTGCAGGAAGGAGAGGTAGGCGCGAATGATGAGATCGTAAAGATCGCTGATGGCCCGGAACGGATCACGGTTCGAGACATGGATGCCCTGTTGTATTTGCCAGGACATTCTCGCGAGCAACTCGAACGAGCGCTCCGGGTCCCCGCGCTCAGCACGGGATGGCAAAGTTCATTCCAGGCGATGCTCAAGCAAGAGTCGGCGGGAGCGACCTTAAAAGGGAACCCGGGTCTCGCCCAGGAAGAGGCAGCGCCGGCATGGCCCGGCTTCAGGCAAATGAAAGTCGCGCACATCCGTAAGGAGAGCAATAGCGTGACCTCCTTGATTCTGGTGCCGATGGAAGGAGACCTCCCGGCAGTTCCGCAGCCGGGTCAATTTATTGTTCTGCGGTTGCAAGTCGATCCGGCAAAGCCGCCGGTTCTTCGCAGCTACTCCCTGTCCGACCTGCCGGCAGCCGATCACTTCCGCATCGGTGTGAAGAATGAGTCGAACGGGATTGGAAGTTCGTTTCTGTGCAACCGTGTACGCGAAGGCGATGTATTGGAGGCCAGCGCGCCGCGGGGAAGCTTTACTCTGCGGCCCGGTGAACATCCTATCGTTTTGCTCAGCGCCGGCGTCGGTGTGACCCCTGTATTGTCGATGCTGCACGCACTCGCCGCGAAAAAATCACCACGCCAGGTCTGGTGGCTCTATGGAGCGCGCAATCGCGATGATCATCCGTTCGCAGAAGAGACGCGTTCTCTGCTGAAGGAACTTTCCGGCGAACGAAGCTACGTCGTATATAGCAGGCCGGCTGCGACCGACCAGGTGGGAAGAGACTTCGATGCACCAGGTCACCTTAATATCGCGCTGCTGGAAAAGCTGAACGTACCACGCGATGGTGACTTCTATCTATGTGGTCCGTCGTCATTCTTACAGAACATGGGCGAGGGGCTTCGAGCTTGGGGGGTGGCGAACGACAACGTGCATGCGGAGATCTTCGGCACTCTGGACGCGATTACTCCTGGTATGGCGCGGGTCGAACATAAACCTCACCTGCCGCAAGGGCCTGCCGGACCTGGCCCTTCGGTGTCGTTCGCGCGTAGCGGAGTCACCGTCCCCTGGGATCCTAAATTCGCGAGTTTGCTCGAACTGGCTGAAGCGTGCGATGTTCCGGTCAGATGGTCCTGCCGGACGGGAGTGTGTCACACCTGCATGACCGGTCTGATTAGCGGCTCGATTACGTATGCCCCGGAGCCACTCGAGAGGCCCGCCTCGGGGAATCTGCTGGTGTGCTGCTCGCAGCCGGACTCCGGTGTGATTGTTGATCTTTGACAAGAACAACGCTTCCCAGAAGCGAAAGCTACGGGCAAAGGCGCAACGTCCACTTAAGCAGTTAGAGTAGGGTGATTACGCATAGTCGATGGGATTCGTTTCCAGCCAGCGTTCGTCCTTTACTCGTTGCATTTCATGGATTGCAGAATGAGCGAGGCTCGATGAAAGTTTCCGCGTTTTCCAGGAGAATCCGGCGCAGAAGCCCAACGCTCCGCCCAAGGCGCCGAAGACAACCGCACTCTTGCCACGGGAGGGACGTCTCATCATGATGGCTGGCAGCATTCCCAGGCACGCGCCGACAGCGGCCAGCTTCAAGGATTCTTCGGCGGAGCTGTTGATAAGAGCGGATGCACGTTGCGGATCGAAGCTCTGATGACCGGAGCGGACTCCCGAGATTCCAGCGCTCATCAGCTTCCGCCCATAGGCAAGTCTCGTTGTTGATACGGTTGAACTCATACGTCGTACCTCTCTGAACGAATCAGGTGGGTTTAGCAGTCACCGCGCCCGCGCAAAGCTGCGGGCAAGAATCCCACAACTAATAGCCTGGCAGGTGCGGCTGGTTTGTTCTGTGACGCCGGGCACGGTCTGCCGTGATAGCACTCAGTCGCTGGTGGCGTACGGGCGGTCGCCGCCTGCGTTTTCAGAGCATCCGTTCCAGCAAATCCAATGGCATTCGTGGCGAGAACACCTGTCCGTGTGAGCCACCTCACAGTCGAACACGGCAGCCCTCACTGACTGTGCCTGCCAACAAGGTCAAAATACAGAACTAACTGGCCGAGCAGGTTCACTCGGTCGCGCCAGGTTGCCACTTCCAGGAACTACGTTTCGACTCGTTAGTACTGAACCAAACATGGGCCAAGTCTCCCGAGTTTGAAGCGAACCGTCTTCCATTTGCTCAAGACAACGCTGGCCGCGAGGCGGAGATCGTACCGTTATGATGGTTGGTGCGCATTTTCTCGCGAACGTCTCCTACAGGCAAACGCCTGTGCCGCTTCTCTGCCTTCTGATCCAGGTTCTTGGATTCACGTGCTTCGCCTACATCGTGGCAAAGCGGTTGGCCCCGCTCCTTAGGGCCCAGCGAGACTTTCGAACGGATCGGCTGTGGTTGCGCCTTGAGAAAATCCTGAAGTTCTGGTTGGCACAGTGGAAGCAACCGCGCTTCCCCCTCGCGGGGATTCTTCACATCACGATCTTTGCCGGCTTCCTAATCCTGATGTACCGGTCAGCGTCGCTGGTGGTGTTGGGATTCACGGGGCACTTCTCATCGCCGGAGATGGCCGGCGATGGCGCCAGGCTGTACAACCTGGTTAAGGATTACGCCGCCACACTGGTCTTTCTTTCCGCGCTGGTTGCCGCAATTCGACGCATTGCATTCAAGCCATCGCGCTACGCCGTGCCTCCGCAATCCGGCCGAGACCATACATGGGAAGCGATCACTGTTCTCGGACTGATCGCCACTCTGATGATCTCCGAAAGCACTTTCGAGGCCAGCGGAGCCCTCTTGACCCAGGCGAATGGAAATCCCGTTCCGCAGGTGGCTCTGCTTTCGCTCGCCTGGGCGGCGGTAAGGCTTTTGCACACGGTGCCACCTGCATGGCTGTTTCAGATTCACGCGTACTCGTTTCTTCTTCACGACGTCACCTTCTTCGCATTCCTTTGTTTCTTACCTCTGGGAAAGCACTTTCACGTCGTCACCTCTTTGTTCAACGTCGGTTTCGCCAAGGTGGACCGCGGCACCGTGAAGCCGGTTCGCTGGGGAGTGAGCGACGACCAATTGGACCGGGTGAAATCGTTCGGGGTGAAACGTTTCGAGGACTTCACCTGGAAGCATGTGCTGGATTTCTACTCCTGCGCCGACTGCGGGCGATGCTCCGACAACTGTCCCGCGAACGCGGTCGGTCGGCCTCTCTCGCCACGGTTCCTCACCATCAAGGCACGTGATTACAGCTTCCAGCACTATCCCGTGTTCGGCAGTTCGGACAACGGGCAGGCGCTGATCGGCGGCATTTACTCCGAAGACGAGATCTGGTCGTGCACCACCTGCGGCGCCTGCGAGGAAGAGTGCCCGCTGCTGATCGAGTACATCGACAAGATTGTTGACCTGCGGCGGGGGATGGTGGATGACGGCAATGTGCCGAAGTCGATCCAAAAGGCGCTGAAGGCACTGGAAAGTCGCGGCAATCCCTACGGCAAGCTGGAAAAGAAGAAAGCCGACTGGACCAGGGAAAAGACCTTCCGGGAAAGCTGCGAGGTGAAGGTCGCGGCTGGCGCCGGCTCCGCCGACACACTGTACTTCGTGGACAGCACCACGTCCTATGACGATCGCAACCAGGCCATTGCCCGCGCGACCGCGCGCATTCTGACAGAAGCCGGCGAGGACTTCGCCATCCTTGGCGCGGCCGAAAAAGACAGTGGCCACGATGTCCGGCGCTTCGGCGAAGAGACGCTCTTCATGGCGTTGCGCGATCACAACTCGGAAGCCATTCGGCACGCCGGAGTAAGCCGAATCGTCACTGCCGATCCCCATGCTTACAACGCGCTGAAGCACGACTACAAAGACATACCGCCGGTGGAACACATCAGCCAGGTTATGGCCCGCGCCGTCCGTCAGGGCAAGCTCCGCCTCAATCCCGTAGAAAACGGCGACAACGTGTACGCCTATCACGATCCCTGCTATCTGGGTCGTCACAACCAGGTGTACGACGATCCGCGCGAAGTACTCGATGCCATCCCGGGACTGAAGCGGGTAGAGATGAGCCGTTGCCGCGACCGCTCATTCTGCTGCGGTGGAGGAGGCCTGATGTTGTTCTATGAGCCGCAGGAAGAGCAGCGCATGGGCGTGAAGCGGGTGCAGATGGCCGCTGAAGCAGGCGCGAACGTGATCGTCACAGCGTGTCCGTTCTGCATGGTGAACATCGAGGACGCCATCAAAGTCACAGGCATGGAAGACAAGATGACGGCACTGGACTTGACGGAGGTTGTCGAGCGGCACTTGGTCTTGCAGCAGCGGGGCGTACCCAGCAATGACGTAGTGACCGAAGTCAGCGTTTGAAGATTCTGAGCAACTCAGAAGTATTTTGATCTGGAGGTAGATGTGGAGATTCTAGTTTGTGCCAGGCGAGTGCCCGACGCCTCGGAGAATGAGATCCAGCTTAACCGGGCGGGGAATGATATTGAGCGCGATGACCTGGTCTATTCCATCAACGAACCGGACAACTATGCGGTCGAAGAGGCCTTGCAAATCGTCGCCCGAACCGGCGGCAAGGTTACCGTTGCCACTGTCGGATCCGACGAAGACGAGGAGATTCTGCGCCGCGAGATGGCCATGGGCGCCAACCAGGGCGTGCTTCTATCCGACGAGGCGTTCGCCGGTTCCGATGCCAGAGGTATTGCGACCGTTCTGAACGCGTACGCGCGGAAAGAGAAGTTCAACCTGATCCTCACCGGGGTACAGGCGGAGGATGGCGGCGCGCAGGTGGGCGGAATGCTGGCCGCCATGCTCGGCTACCCGTTTGCCTCGCTGGTGACCTCCATCGAAGTAATCGACGGCAACAAACTCCAGGTCAGCCGCGAAATCGAAGGCGGCAGCCGCGAAATGAATGAGATTGACCTTCCCTGCGTGCTCTCGATCCAGACAGGGATCAACGAGCCCCGTTATGTTGGCATGCGCGGAATTCGCCAGGTGGCTTCGCTGGAAATTCCAACGTATGGCGCGTCCGAATTGAGTATCGATCCCGCCAGCGTCGGCGAAGCAGCGGCCAAGGTGAAACGGCAGGACTACTTCGTGCCAGCCATCGGCAAGGGCGCCGAAATTCTCGAAGGCAGTAGCGAAGAAATCGCCGACAAGTTGATTGAACTGCTGAAGGCCAAAGGAGGCCTGCAATGACCGCGCGCATCTTTGCTTATGTCGCTCACAAGGACGGTGTGCCCGACGATTGCGCCGCCGAACTGCTGGCCACTGCGAAGAATCTCGATCCTTCCGCGTCCCCGGTTGCTCTCCTCACTGGCACGGGAGCGGAACTCGATACCGCCTGTGACAATCTGCGCTCAACCTATCCGGAGATATGGAAGATCGCGAGCGAGAGCCTGGCATATCCAAACGCGGAACTCATCCGGCAGGCGCTGGTGAAGGTAATTCCTCAGGGAAGCCTCGTACTTATCGCACACAATCACTTCGGAATCGACCTGGCGCCGGGGCTTTCCATCCAGCTGAATGCGGCATTCGTATCCGATGTGGTGGATATCGAGCGAATCGAAGGCAACAGTCTGAAACTCGTTCGCCAGGAATTCGGCGGGCAGGTAAGCACGCACGTCGCGTGCGACATCTCCTCCGGAGCGGTGCTGACCGTGCGACCAGGCGCGTTCAAGCCTCTAGAAAGCGCTATTGCCAACGGCATCATCATTGATAAATCCGCTGAGCTCGGTGCATTGACCGCAAAGCGGCGTTATCTGACGACGGTCGTACCCGAAGTCGGCGATGTCGACATCACCAAGGAGCCGGTGTTGGTTTCGATCGGGCGAGGGATCCAGGAGCAGGACAACGTCGCCATCGCGCAGGAACTTGCCGACGCCATGGGCGCGGTCCTGAGCTGTTCACGGCCGGTCGTCGATGCCCAGTGGCTGCCAAGATCGCGGCAGGTTGGCTCCTCGGGCCAGACAGTACGACCTAAGGTGTACCTGGCCTGCGGCATGAGCGGATCGTTCCAGCACCTTGCCGGACTGAAGGGCAACCCGTTCATCGTTGCCATTAATAAAAACCCCAAAGCCCCCATTTTCCAGGTAGCAGACGTCGGTATTGTTGCCGACATCCTGGAGTTCATACCGGAATTGACCGAAAAGGTCCGCGCAGCCAAAGGCGTGGAAGCCGCCCGTTAAAACGAGGTCCTCAAGATGATCACGAAGAAGACACTGAACCTGAGTTTGAAATCGCTGCGGGACTTCGCCAAGAAGCGGTTGCCCGACGAAGAACTGATCGCGCTGGATGAGCGCGACGAATGTCCGGTGGAAATCGTTCGACACATGAGCGACCCGGACAAGTTAGGCATTCAGCTCCTGTTCATCCCGGAAGAGTACGGCGGCATGGGTGGAAGCACCATGGATGTCTATCTCATCTGCGAACAGATGGCACGTATAGATCTCGGGGTGGCCACCTCGCTTTTCGCCACGTTCTTGGGGAGCGATCCCATCACCTTCGGTGCCACTCCTGAACAGAAGAAGTACTGGTTGGGAAAGATTGCCGACGAAGGCGTCCTTTTTGCTTATGGCGCTACCGAACCAGATGCCGGCAGCGACCTGGGTTCGCTGAAGACTACCGCCGATCCCGTGATCGAGGATGGCAAGATCGTTGGCTACAAGATCAATGGCAGCAAGCAGTGGATCAGCAACGGAGGAATTGCCGACTATTGCACGATTTTGGCCAATACGCACGCCGGGCCCAGTTGGTTCATCGTAGACGCGGGTACCAAGGGCTTTACTCATGACAAGCCCGAGGATAAGCACGGTATTCGCCTGAGTAATACCTCCGCACTGGCGCTCAACGATGTTTATGTCGGCGTCGATCGTCTCGTAGGCGGGGTAGAAGGCCAAGGCCTGATTCAGGCGCAAATGGTTTTCGGCTACACGCGCGTGATGGTAGCGGCCTTTGGACTGGGCGCGGGCTGGTCGGCACTGGATCGTGCCATTCCGTACTCAGCCAAGCGCATTCAGGGTGGCACGCCGCTCTCGGAAAAGCAGGGCTACACCCACAAGCTGCTCGTCCCCCATGTCGTGCGGTTGGAAGCAGGTCGTGCCTTCATTGAGGAGACCGCCCAGCGGATCGATGCCGGCAAGGAAGGCAGCCTCAATACGGAAGGCGCAATTGCGAAATACCTGTCCACCGAGGCCGGCGATGCCGCAGCCGACGCCAGTATCCAGGCGCTGGGCGGTTACGGCTACACCCACGAGTACATGGTGGAGAAGATCAGCCGCGACGTTCGCATCACCCGGATCTACGAAGGCACCTCCGAAATTATGGAGATGACCATCAGCCGCGACCGGTGGCAGTTGCACCTGAAGACGCGCGGCCAGCACTACCACGATCGTGCGCGCGAGGCGGAGTTGTTGCACGCGGCTCATCCCAACGTCGGAGCTGATGTAGCTGCCTTGGCATTGCACGCGCTGGCGGAAGTGATGGAGAAGGCGCGCGTCAATCGCCTCACTCGTTTTCAGCATGTGCTGTTACGCATGGGCGAATGGATTGCCTATGCCGAATCCGCTGCCACCCTAGCCCGCCGCGCCGCGCTTGCCGCCGAAGGCCGACTGCATGAAAAAGCCAACGAGCGCTTCGATGCGACTGCATTGGCGGCCATCAGCCGCATCTTCGCGCGCGAAGCAGCGATGAAAGTGGCGCGGGACGGCTTGTGCCTCGTCACTGGCGCTGGCGGCGTCAGCGATGCGGAAATGCCCGCGTTCGAAACGGCCCTGCATCTGTCTGCAATTCACCAAGCGCAGGCGGGACTCATCGCCGATATGGATTATGTCGCCGACGTGCTGTACGGACGTGCGTCGAAAACCACACCCCAGGAACTCAAGGAAGCAGTTCTCTCCCGTTGAACCGTGGACAGGCGCCTGCTCCCTTGCCTACAGGCGTCCGTACCACTTGAAGAGGCACATCATGGAAAATACCGTCAATCGCGCTATCGCAATTGTGGGCGTGGGAGCCATCCTGCCCGATGCACCGAATGTTCCGGCCTTCTGGAACAACGTAAAGACCGGCCGCTACAGCGTCGCCGAGGTCCCAGCAGACCGATGGAACCCTGCGTCCTACTTCGACGCCGATCCGACCGCTCCCGACAAGACGTATTCCAAGATCGGCGGCTGGGTGCGCGAGTATCCATGGGATCCGATGAAGTGGCATCTGCCGATTCCACCCCGCGTGGCGGATGGAATGGATATAGCCCAGAAATGGGCGGTCGCCTGCACGCGTGAAGCTCTTGAGGACTACGGCTATCCCAAGCGGCCTCTGGATCTGGATCGCACGGCAGTAATTATTGGGAACGCAATGGCAGGAGAGAAACACTATCTGTCGTCGGTTCGCGTGTTTTTCCCTGAATACGCCCACGAGCTGGAAGCGACTGCCAGCTTTGCTCAGCTTCCTTCCGCATTGCAGCGCGAGATCACGGAGCAGTTCCGGGCGCGCGTTGGGAAACATTATGCGCCCATAACCGAAGACACCATGCCCGGCGAGTTAGCCAACTGCATGGCCGGGCGCATCGCCAATCTCTACAACTTCCATGGACCGAATTATGTGTGCGACGCCGCGTGTGCCTCGGCGATGGCGGCCGTCAGCTCGGCGGTCGAAGGCCTGCTGGCCAACGATTTCGACACGGCTGTCACCGGCGGCATTGACCGCAACATGGGCGCTCCGACGTTCGTGAAGTTCTGCAAGATCGGAGCATTGTCCGCGACGGGAACGCGTCCCTATGCCGAAGGTGCGGATGGTTTCGTGATGGGGGAAGGTGCAGCGATCTTACTCCTCAAGCGCTTGGCCGATGCCGAACGCGATCAGGACAAAATCTATGCCGTCTTGCGCGGCATTGGCGGCTCCAGCGATGGCAAGGGTAAAGGCATTACGGCCCCCAATCCAATCGGGCAGAAGTTCTGCATCGAGCGGGCCTGGCGCAATGCCGGCCTCTCGCCTTCGGTGGGAACGCTCATCGAAGGTCACGGCACCTCGACCCGAGTGGGCGATGTGGTGGAAGCGCAGAGCATGGCCGACGTGCTTGGCCAAACCAACCTGCCACCACACAGCGTGGCGCTCGGATCTGTCAAGTCGAACATCGGACACCTGAAGGGAGCTGCCGGCGCTGCCGGAATGTTGAAAGCGGCGTTGGCCCTCCACCACAAAGTGCTGCCGCCCAGCCTGCACTGCGAACATCCCAGCCCCGACATCGACTTTGCACACTCACCGTTGTATGTAAACACCGAGTTGAAGCCATGGGAGATCCCGGGAGATGCCGTGCGCCGCGTGGGCGTCAGTGCGTTTGGCTTTGGCGGTACGAACTTCCACATGGTAATGGAAGAGCATATTCCTGGCAGGCTCAATGGCAACGGTAAGAGATCGATCGCTCTTCCGGCCACACTTCCTGTGACCCAGCCGGTTACGATGCAGGCTGCGCCGGCAGTCGTCTCTGACGCTTCTTCGCGTAAGACGCCGCTGCGGGGAGCCATGGTGATTGGCGCCGCCAGCGAGTCGGAGTTGCTTGAGCGTCTCCGCGGAGTACAGAAGACAGCACTGGCGGGCCAGGCTCCTGCCGCCGCGGCGCCGGACGAAACCAATTTGCGTGCGCCAGAGCGTCTAGCGATTGACTACGCCGACGCCGCCGAACTTGCGAGCAAATGCGCCATGGCTTTGAAAGCCTTTGCTGCCAACCAAGCCACGTTCTGGAAAGCGTTACGAGCGCAAGGTATCTTTCGCGGACACGGCTCGGCTCCCAAGGTCGCGTTCCTTTATACCGGCCAGGGCTCGCAGTACGTAAACATGCTGCGCGGCATTCGGCGCACAGAACCCGTCGTCACCGATACCTTCACCGAAGCCGATCGCGTGATGACACCGCTCTTGGGCAAGCCGCTCAGCGAATTTGTCTTCGTCGACAAAGCCGACGCGAGTGCGGTCGCGGAAGCGGAAGAGAGTTTGCGCCAGACCGAGATCACCCAGCCGGCCGTGCTGGCTGCAGATATTGCGATGACGCGCCTGCTGGCGGCCTATGGTATTCAGCCCGACATGACGATGGGCCACAGCATGGGCGAATACGCTGCCTTGGTGGCCTCCGGCGGGTTGCCGTTCGAGGACGCACTGGAAGCTGTGAGCGCTCGCGGCCGCGGCATGGCTCGCGTAGCGGTTGCGGACAAGGGCAAGATGGCCGCTGTCTTCGCACCCATCGCTGAAGTCGAGCGAATTCTCAAGTCCATCGACGAATACGTGGTGATCGCCAACGTAAACAGCAATACGCAGTCGGTCATCGGCGGGGCCAGCGCTGCTGTAGAAAAGGCGACGCAGATATTCCTTCAGGCCGGCTATAACGTCGTGGCGTTGTCGGTCAGCCACGCTTTTCACACCTCCATCGTGGCGGCAGCGAGTGAGCCTTTACGCGAAATGCTGGTCCGCCTGCGACTGCAGTCGCCGCGTGTGCCAATCGTCGCCAACGTCGATGGTGAGTTCTATCCAACCGGAGCCGATGTGGTGCCGAAGATGATCGACCTCCTGGCGCAACAGGTCGCCGCACCGGTGCAGTTCGTGAAGGGCCTTCGCACTTTGTACAACGCGGGTGCACGCGTGTTCGTCGAGGTCGGTCCGAAGAAGGCGTTGCAAGGTTTTGCCGATGACGTTCTCGGCAGCGATGCCGACGTATTCTCGCTGTTCACCAATCATCCCAAGCTGGACGATCTGACCGCTTTCAATCAGGCGCTATGTGGCCTGTATGCCGCCGGATTGGGTGCCGAACCGGCTGCTATCGCCCGCGAAATTCCGGCGGTCGGAGCAGTTCCTGCCAGTCAGCCACCATTGGAGACAGTTAAAGCGATAGATGAGAAAGTCTTCGCAACTCCGGCCTCACGCGAGACCGCAGCACCCTCTGCCGGGGACCGCTACGACGCACTCGGACGCATGTTCGCCGACGTGCTCGATCGCGGTTGGGATCTCTATCGCGGCGAGCGGCCGGCTCCGAAGATCGAGCCGATCGTCATCACGGGAGCCGCAGTCGGCCTGCCTGGTACCGACCACATCTTCGACGACGGCAATATTGCGAGGCTGCTGAACGGCGATCAGTTCATCGCCGCCATACCCGACAGCCTCCGCTGCGCCATGCTCGACAAGAACATCACCCGCCTGATGAAGAGTGAGAACGGCGAACCGACCTTTGAGCTGATTAGCGATGTCGCGGAAGTCATCAAGCTTGCCGGGCGTGGCCGTCAGTTCGATATGGAAGGCGAGTTTGGTCTCTCCGCCGACCGGCTGGCCGCGCTCGATCGCGTGACCCGGCTGGCCATTGCTGCCGGGGTCGATGCCCTGCGGGACGCAGGCATTCCCTTGGTCATGCGCTACAAGACCACCACCAGGGGCACTCAGCTTCCCGAACGCTGGGGCTTACCCGACGATTTGCGCGATGACACGGGCGTAATCATGGGCTCTGCCTTCCCGGGCTATGACTCCCTTGCCGAGATCATGTCCGGCTATTACGCCGATCGCGCGCGCCGGCAGGAATTGGCGATGCTAGAGAAATGGAGCGCGCAGAGTGCTAACGGACACTCGGCTATGGGCCAGCAGGTAGCGCAGCGTATCGACGAATTGCGCACTGCCCTCGAGCAGATGCCATATGTGTTCGACCGGCGCTTTCTCTTTCGGACTTTGTCGATGGGGCACTCGCAGTTCGCCGAGTACATTGGCGCCCGCGGCCCCAACACGCAGATCAACTCCGCCTGCGCTACGACGACGCAGGCTGTCTCGCTGGCCGAGGACTGGATTCGCGCCGGCCGCTGCAAGCGCGTTATCGTCATCGCGGCTGACGATGTCACCTCTGACAACATGATCGAATGGTTCGGTGCGGGCTTCCTGGCGAGCGGAGCGGCGGCCACGGATGAACGCGTCGAAGAAGCCGCCACCCCATTCGACAAGCGCCGTCACGGTCTGATTATGGGCATGGGTGCGGCAGCGCTGATCGTCGAGAGCGCCGAGGCTGCGCGTGAGCGAGGCATTCGTCCCATCTGCGAGGTGCTGGGTGAAGTTACCGCCAATAGCGCCTTCCACGGTAGCCGTCTCGATGTACAACACATCACGCAGGTGATGGAGAAACTGATCTCCGGCGTCGAGAAGCGTCATGGGATTTCGCGCCAGGAGATTGCACCGCGCACCGTCTTCGTGTCCCACGAAACGTACACGCCCGCGCGCGGCGGCAGCGCTTCCGCCGAAATCTTTGCACTGCGCCAGACCTTTGGCGCGGTTGCCGATCAGATCGTCATCGCAAACACCAAGGGCTACACCGGGCACGCCATGGCTACGGGCATTGAAGATGTGCTGGCGGTGAAAGCGCTGGAGACTGGCATCGTGCCGCCGGTCCCCAACTTTAAAGAAGTCGATCCCGAACTCGGCAAGCTGAACCTGTCGAAAGGCGGTCAGTATCCCGTCGAATACGCATTGCGGTTGGGCGCGGGCTTCGGCTCGCAGATCAGCATGACATTGATGCGCTGGTCGAGGACGCCGGATGGTGCGCGGATCAGTCCGAAGGCCCTGGGCTATACGTCTCGCATAGCCGATCCGAAGCAGTGGAATGCATGGCTGTGCAGCATCGCCGGATTTCCGACAGCTGAACTGGAGGTGGTGAAGCGCACCCTGCGGGTGCGCGATCAGGGGCCGCATGCCCAGGTTGCTGCGACCCCCGAGGCAGCCAGTGCGATGTCCGCGAAGGCGCTGGTGGAACAAGCGGCGGCGCCCGCTCCAGTCGTTGCCGCAGCCTCACCTGCTCCGTTTGCTTCGGCAGCGAAGACAACCGTGGCGGCTCCGGAACCAACGATGGCGAAAGTTGCACCAATACAAGCTGAGCCGGCAGTGAAGACCGAGCCGCTCGCTCAACTGGTAACCCCCTTGGACGGTGGCGATGCAGTCAAGGCGCGCATTCTGGCACTGGCGGTGGAGAAGACCGGCTATCCCGCTGACATGCTCGACCTCGACCTGGACCTCGAAGCCGATCTGGGCGTCGACACGGTGAAGCAGGCCGAGATCTTCGCCTCCATCCGAGAGATGTACAACATCCCGCGTGACGAGAACCGCAAGCTACGCGATTACCCAACCCTGGCGCACGTTATCCGGTTTGTTTTCGAGAAGCGGCCAGACTTGGCAGCGGCCGGAACGGCAACGCGGCAGCAGTTGGCCACTAAGCAATTTGTCGCAGAGCCTGTCACGGCGGTTACGGCCGGAGCTGTCATCGCTGCTCCGGGTGCAGCTGTGACCGAGAGGGAAACAATACTAGTCCCAACGCAGCAACCCTCCGACAGTTCGGTTGAGGAGCGCGTCCTAGCGTTGGTCGTCGAGAAGACCGGGTACCCGCAGGAAATGCTCGACCTGGATCTCGATCTGGAAGCCGACCTCGGCGTCGACACCGTGAAGCAGGCGGAGCTGTTCGCCGCCATCCGAAGTATCTACAACATCCCGCGTGACGAGAATCTGAAGCTGCGCGACTATCCGACACTCGCTCATGTGATCCGCTTCGTCCAGGACAAGCGTCCGGACCGGGTAGCGGCAACAGTACCGGCCTCGGCACCAACCGCGGCAGAAACGAAAGCGCAAGCTGTCGCAGGGATTGCCAAAGTCACCGCGCCCACGTCTGCGCCGCCAGCAACATCGCCCGCGCCGCCTATTGATGCCGAAGAAGTGAAGAAACGCATTCTCGCACTGGTGGTCGAGAAGACTGGTTATCCCGAGGACATGCTCGACCTTGAGCTCGACCTGGAAGCCGATCTTGGCGTTGATACTGTGAAGCAGGCAGAACTGTTCGCCGCCATTCGCGGCATCTACAACATCCCGCGCGATGAGAACCTCAAATTGCGTGACTACCCGACGCTGGCTCATGTCATCCGCTTCGTACAGGAAAGGCGGCCCGACCGAGCGGTTGCAACGCCAGTGGTTCCCACAACCTCTCAGCCCACGGAAGCCCTTAATCCTCCCGCCGCTTCGGCACCGATCGTCGAGACGGCTGCTGCTGTGGCCGCAAACCTACTGCCGGCCCTCGACCTCGCAGCCATCCAGGAGAAGGTGATGGACATTGTTGCCGAGAAGACCGGCTACCCGAAGGAGATGTTGGATCTCGATCTCGATTTGGAAGCTGATCTTGGCATCGACACGGTGAAGCAGGCGGAGATGTTCGCCTCGGTACGCGCGGCTTACAACATCCCTCGCGATGAGAACCTAAAGCTACGCGATTTTCCAACCCTGGCCCACGTGATCAAGTTTGCGCAGGACCGGGCCGGGCTCGCCAAACCAGCGGCGATGGTAGCGAAGGGTGCGGCCACGATCGCTCCTGTATCCACCAAGATTTCGCCGCCGCTGCTGAACTTCGACGCGACGAACAAAATACCCCGCCGCGTTCCCATCCCGACTCTTCGTCCTCCCCTCGGGCTGTGCAAGCCAACAGGCGTAGTTCTTGGTTCGAACAGCCGCGTGCTCATCATGTCCGACAATGGCGGAGTCGCGGCGGTGCTGGCCTGCCAGCTACAAGAAAAAGGCGTGGAAGTTCTGTCTATCTCAGCGTCCTCAAACACTGAGACGTTCCAGAGCACACTCGATCTGCTCCTCAAAGACAAGCCGGTGCAGGGGGTGTACTGGCTGCCCGCTTTGGATAATGAAGGCCAGCTGTCTGGAATGGAGATTGATAACTGGCATGAGTCGTTACGCGTGCGCGTGAAGTCGCTTTACCTGACCATGCGCAAGCTGTATGACCAGGTCGCCGCACATGGCACGTTCCTGGTGTCTGCGACGCGTCTTGGAGGCCAGCATGGCTATGACGAAACGGGAGCTGTTGCTCCCATGGGCGGAGCCGTAGCGGGCTTCACTAAGGCATATAAACGCGAGCGGCCCGATGCGCTGGTGAAAGCCGTTGATTTCGCGGCAGACCGCACCGCCTCGGAGATCGCCGCTGCGCTGGTCGATGAGACCCTGCGGGATCCGGGAGCGGTTGAGATCGGCTACAAAAACGGTCTACGCTGGACAGTTGGATTGCACGAGAAGCCAGCCAACGACGGACATCTCGGCCTTACACTCAACAACGACAGCGTATTTCTGATCACGGGCGCGGCAGGCAGCATTGTATCGGCCATTACGGCTGATCTTGCGGCAGCTTCAGGCGGCACATTCTACCTCCTCGATCTCATCCCAGAGCCCGATGCCGGCAATCCCGATCTCGCGCGATTCGTAAGTGACAAGGACGGCCTGAAGCGCGATTTATTCGCTCGCATACAAACGCGTGGTGAACGAGCTACGCCGGCGCTAGTCGAGAAGGAACTCGCGGTGTTAGAGCGGGCACAGGCTGCGCTGAGCGCGATTCAGGCCGTGCAAGCCGCCGGAGGAACCGCGCATTACTTCAGTGTCAATTTGGCCGATGCTGAAGGCATTGCCAAGGTCATCGAGCAGGTGCGTCAACGCAGCGGTCGCATCGACGTGTTGCTACACGCTGCCGGACTGGAGCGCAGCCACTTCCTGCCCGACAAGGACCAACGCGAGTTCGATCTGGTCTTCGACGTCAAGGCCGATGGATGGTTCAACCTGCTGCACTCGATCGGTGACATGCCACTCGGGGCGACAGTAGCATTCAGCTCTGTTGCGGGAAGATTCGGCAATGGTGGCCAGACGGACTACAGCGCCGCCAACGATCTGCTGTGCAAATACACTTCCAGCTTCCGGACGACGCGTCCTGAGACACGCGGCATCGTCATCGACTGGACGGCATGGGGCGGCATCGGCATGGCAACCCGCGGTTCCATTCCAAAGATGATGGAACTGGCCGGCATCGATATGCTGCCACCGGAGGCGGCAATTCCTGTGATCCGCCGCGAGCTGACTGCCGGCGCGCGAGCAGGCGAAATCGTGATTGGGCAGCGCCTGGGAAGTTTGCTGAACGAATGGGATGTCACGGGAGGCTTGGACACCGCGGCGCTAGCCAAATCCAACGAGCTCCTGGACAGCCAAGGCCCCATGGTGGGCAAGATCACCGGTCTGGGCATCTACTGCGGCTTGATCATGGAGACGACGCTAGACCCAACTGTCCAGCCGTTCTTAAACGATCACCGAATCGACGGAACACCGGTGCTGCCGGGCGTTATGGGAATCGAAGCATTTGCGGAAGCCGCGCTGTGCCTGCACCCCGGTTGGCATATCGAAACGATCGAAGAAGTGAACTTTCTGGCCCCCTTCAAGTTTTACAAGGACGAGCCACGTATCGTCTTCATTCAAGCCAACATTTATCCGCTGGGCGAGAAGCTGATTGCGGATTGCCGCCTGATAGGCCGGCGAAAGCTGGCGGGTCAAGCTGTAGCGCAGGAGACGACGCACTTCACCGCCCGTGTGCGTCTGACAAAGCAAATGCCAGACGTGTCCGCCGGCCCCAAGCCTCGTTTGTCGGCTGAGGCGATGGTGGAAGCGGCGCAAGTCTACCGCATTTATTTCCACGGACCTGCTTACCAGGTAATCGAAAAAGCGTGGTGGGATGGCGAGCGTATGGTCGGCGAGTTGACGTCGAACCTTCCCGACGAATGCAAGCCGTCCGATCCACCAACCCTCATCCGGCCCAGGCTGATCGAGTTGTGCTTCCAGACGGCGGGCCTGTGGGAGATGGCGGCGCACGACCGCATGGGCTTGCCGCGGCAAGTGGATGGAGTTTCATGGCTTCGTCCTCCTGACCTTGAGGGAAGTGCTTTTTACGCATTGGTCACTCCACACCCTGACCTGGGGACGTTCGATGCAGAAGTGGTGGACGGAGAAGGGAATTGCTACCTGCGGCTGGATGGCTACAGCACGGCAGAAGTTCCCTCTAGCGTGGATAGCGCACCGTTGAAGGCTTTGCATGACGCCCTTCTTTCGCAAACCGTCTCATAAACCCTCGACGTGCAAGACGAGTTGAATGGTGATTGCTATGCAGCACAAATTTGAACGAGTTGCCATCATTAATCGTGGCGAAGCCGCAATGCGTTTTATCCATGCGGCACGGGAATTCAATCTAGAGCACGGCACTGGTTTGCGGACCATCGCGCTCTACACCGATCCTGACCGTAACGCTATGTTCGTTCGCCAGGCTGACGAGACTGTGTCGCTCGGTCCGCCTCAAATCGCTGATCCCAACACCAATCATCTCAAGAGTTGCTATGTCGACTACGCTCATCTGGAGCGTGCGTTGCGGCAAGCCCGGGCGGAAGCAGCCTGGGTTGGCTGGGGTTTCGTAGCGGAGCATGCTGATTTTGCCGACCTCTGCCGCGACATGGGAATCGTCTTCATCGGTCCAGACGGGGATGTGATGCGCCGCCTGGGCGACAAAATATCGTCGAAGCGACTTGCCGAACAAGCCGAGATACCGGTTGCTGACTGGAGCGGCGGCCCAGTGGAAACCCTTGACGATGCGTGGCGGGAGGCCCAACGCCTGGGGTATCCCGTGTTCATCAAGGCAACCGCCGGGGGCGGAGGTCATGGCATTCGCCGGGTAAGCTCTCCCGGCCAACTTGACAAAGCCCTGGCGAGCGCGCGCGGCGAGGCCTTCAAAGCCTTCGGCGACCCAACGGTCTTCCTGGAAAAAGTCGTGAGTGGAGCACGCCATGTGGAGGTCCAGATCATCGCGGATCAGCATGGTACGACATGGGCGGCCGGCGTCCGCGACTGCACCATCCAGCGCCGCCAGCAAAAGATTCTGGAGGAGGCGCCTTCCCCAGCGATGACCCGGGAACAGGATCAGGAGTTACGCCGGATAGCCGTGCGCATCAGTCAAGCCGCCGGATATCAAAACGCGGGAACGGTCGAATTTCTTTACGAACCACGCACCAAGCGTTTCCTGTTCATGGAGATGAACACGCGCTTGCAGGTGGAACATCCAGTAACCGAGTGCACGACCGGCCTGGACCTGGTCAAACTGCAAATTCACGTTGCGCGGGGCGGACGCCTGCAGGGTCATCCGCCCGCCACCACGGGACACGCGATCGAGGTGCGGCTGAACGCTGAGGATCCTAACAACGGATTCGCGCCGTCTCCGGGACTGGTGGAACGTTTTCGCATACCAGCCGGCCCAGGCGTCAGAATCGACACGGGAGTAGAAGAGGGTGACACCATTCCGGCCGACTTTGATTCGATGATCGCGAAAATCATCACTTTCGGACAGGACCGAAAAGAGGCTCTTGCCAGGATGCAGCGCGTCCTGCAAGAAAGCGTCATTGTCATCAAGGGAGGCGGCAGCAACCGTGCGTTCTTACTCGACCTGCTTAGCCGCAAGGAAGTCCAGCGAAGCAAAGTCGACATTGGCTGGATGGATCGCCTTACTGCCAAAGGCAAGCACATTTCTCGCCGGCATTTGGACGTCGCTCTCGTACAAGCCGCCGTTGAGGCTTACGACGCTGAGCTCCAGGTCGAGCAGTCTTTGTTCTACGCTTCGGCGCTACGTGGCCGGCCGCAGGTTCGTGACGAGATAGGCCGCGTGGTCGAGCTGCGCTGTTTTCAAAATACTTACGCTATGAAGGTCCATCGCATGGGCCTTCGGCAATATCGCATTGAGGTTGACGGTTCTCGCATCGATGCCTGCGTAGAAGCGATTGGGCCGTTCGAGCGTTGGCTCACGGTTTTTGGGCAGCGGTTCCACGTGGTCGCAGTTGAGCATGGTGCGAGCTTCCGCGTAGAAGTGGACGGTGTTTCGCATCGCATCGATCGCGACGATGGCGGAGTGGTACGGGCACCCTCACCGGCGGTCGTGGTCTCTATCTCCGTCAAACCGGGCGACATTGTCTCGGCCGGTGACCGCCTCGCCGTGGTCGAAGCCATGAAAATGGAGGCGCAGGTAGTCGCTCCATTCTCAGGAAAGATTCGCCAGGTCATGGCGATACCGAATGTTCAGGTTTCCACCGGGGACCCGCTCTTGCAGATCGAACCATGTGTTGTGCATCGTGAAAAGGCGAGTACTTCCGCAGAGCGGGTGTCATTCGACATCGCACTTTCCGTTCCCAGGGAAGCCCAAGCTGGCGGTCACGGCTGGAGGCGGAGTCTCGACGACCTGCGACAGCTGACTCTGGGGTTCGATGTAACGCCGGAGCAGGCGTCCCATCTGGTCGCAGAATTGAAGCAGGTGGAGGAGACGGACGCGGATGCCGACGAGATACGCCAGGCCGAAAATGCCATCCTGGATATTTTCGTTGACCTTTGGTCGCTGTTCCGAAAAAAGCCGCTGGCCGCGCACCAGGTTGGTGGTGAAGCGCCGAGCACGGAAGCCTACCTTTTTTCTTATCTCCGCATGCTCGACCGTGGAGGCGAGGGCTTGCCTCCGGACTTCCTGCAGGCCCTGCAAAGGGCGGTGGCCCACTTCGGGATCACCAGCCTCGAGCGCTCACCCGAACTGGAAGAGTGTTTGTTATGGATCTACAAATCGCACCAGAAAGTGGAGCAGCAAATCGCTCCCATTCTCGCGCTCCTGCAACGCCGGCTCGCCCAGTTGAACGGCAACCTTACATGGGCTGATGAGGCGTTTCACACCCTCCTGGATCGCATGGTCTCCATCACGCGTGAACTGTTTCCCGGTGTCAACGATCTGGCTCGCGAGCTTCGCTATCGCTGCTTCGAACAGCCATTCTTCGAGGACGCGCGCAAGCGGGTGTATGCCGCCATGGAGGAGCAACTGGATTCTCTCGCTGCCCATCCCGACGCGCTGGACCTGCAGCAAAAAGTGCGTGCTCTAGTCGAGTGTCCTCAACCACTCGCCAGCCTGTTGGCTGGAAGGTTTCCCACCGCGTCGCCTGCATTGCGTCAGACGATGATGCAAATTGTCACGTCGCGCTACTACATGCGGCGGCTGACTAACTTCCGAACCCTGTCTGTCGACGGCCAGTGTTTCGCCAAAGCCGAATACGACGAGGATGACAATCACTTCCATGTCTTCACGGCGTATGCGGAGTATTGCCGGCTCGATGAAACCATACGCGCCCTGTTCCCGTTTCTTGCAGAGGTGCCGGAAGGCGACGGCATCGTGCTCGATTTCTTCACTTGGGAACGCAACTCGCTTCCCGGCGCGGAGCAAACGCAAAGCGAAATCAGCGCCCTCATCAATTCGATGGAGTACCCTCACCCGGTTCATCGGGTGGTTGTGGCCGTTGCCGGCGCAAACAGCGAACCGGGCATGGGCGGAATACAACACTTCACTTACGAACATTCAGACGGCAGCTACCAGGAAGTGCAACTGTTCCGCGGGGTTCACCCGATGATGGGCGAGCGTCTGCATCTGTGGAGGCTCACGAATTTCAAGATCGATCGCCTGCCATCCGTGGAGGATGTTTATTTGCTGCATGCGGTAGCCAACGACAATCCCAAGGATGAACGTCTGTTTGCGGTGGCTGAGGTGCGCGACCTGACGCCGGTGCGGGACAAGAAGACGAAGGATCGTGCAACTGCCTCATCTGGAGCGAATGTTTTCCGAAGCGGTGGCAGCCATACGGCAATATCAGATGAAGCGGTCGGCGCGCGAGCGGCTCTACTGGAACCGAATATTTCTTTATGTGTGGCCGACACTGAGTCTCAAACCTGACGAAGTTAACGACATCGTGCATCGGTTGGCACCGATGGCTGACGGGCTCGGTTTGGAACAGGTGGTCGTTCGCATCCGTATACCCAACTCCCGCACTGGAGAGTTGCGCGACAGCGTCATGCGCATCTCCGCGCCGGGGGATGCCGGCCTGCTGATGACCTTCCGGCCCGCGAGCAAATTGCAGCCACTGAAGCCGCTGACGGCCTACGAGCAGAAGGTGGTAAAGATGCGGCAGCGCGGGCTGCTCTACCCGTTTGAGATCGTGAAGATGCTGACGCCGTCGAGCACTGAGACCGAAGCGGAATTTCCGCCGGGACAGTTCACGGAACACGATCTCGATGCCAAAGGTCAACTCGTCCCGGTCGACAGGCCCTACGGCCAGAATACCGCCAGCATCATTGTCGGCACGATCCGCAACTTCACCGACAAATATCCCGAGGGTATGAAGCGAGTCGTGCTGCTGGGCGATCCCAGCAAGGAACTGGGAGCGCTGGCCGAGCCCGAATGCCGGCGAATCCTCGCCGCTCTGGATATGGCTCAGGCGATGCGGATCCCGCTGGAGTGGTTCACCCTGTCGGCGGGCGCGAAGATCTCCATGAGCAGCGGCGTGGAGAACATGGACTGGATAGCCCGCGTACTGCGCGGCATCATCGACTTCACGCAAGCAGGAGGCGAAATTAATTTGGTGGTAAACGGCATCAATGTCGGTGCGCAGCCCTACTGGAATGCCGAGGCCACCATGCTGATGCACACCCGCGGCATTCTCATCATGACGCCCAAGGCGGCCATGGTGCTTACCGGCAAGCGCGCCTTGGACTTCTCCGGCAGCGTCTCTGCCGAAGACAATCAGGGCATCGGAGGTTACGACCGCATCATGGGCTTCAACGGGCAGGCGCAGTACTTTGCGCGCGACATCGCAGGGGCCTGCCACATCCTGATGCAGCATTATGAGCACACTTACGTTGGGCCGGATGAGCGCTTCCCGCGGAGGGCCGTGACGTCAGATCCTTTCGAACGCGACGTGCAGCTTTATCCGCACGGAGGAGAAGGTTTCGCACGGGTTGGCGACATCTTTTCGGATGAAGACGAATCCTGGACGGAAAGCCTCCTTCGAGATTCGCAAGGTCATGCGGGCGGTTTCCGATCAGGACCATGCGCCGTTAGAGCGGTGGTCCGGCCTGCGGTCAGGCGAGACGGCCGTGGTGTGGGACGCTCATGTCGGCGGATATCCGGTGTGCATGTTAGGCATCGAGTCCAGGCCGGTGCCTCGTTTCGGATTCGTTCCGGCTGACGGACCGGAGCACTGGACGGGAGGCACGCTGTTCCCGCTTTCCTCCAAGAAGCTGGCGCGCGCCATCAACTCGGCAAGCAACAACCGGCCGCTGGTGGTGCTTGCGAACCTGTCCGGATTCGACGGGTCGCCTGAATCCATGCGGTGCCTGCAACTGGAGTACGGGGCGGAGATCGGCCGGGCAGTCGTCAACTTTAAGGGCCCGATGGTGTTTTGCGTGGTCTCGCGCTATCACGGCGGAGCTTACGTGGTTTTCTCTCATGCTTTGAACGAGCAGTTGGAAGTCATCGCGCTGGAAGGAACGTATGCCTCCGTGATTGGAGGCGCTCCCGCGGCGGCCGTAGTCTTCGCCGGTGAAGTCGAGAGCAGGACGAAGAAAGACCCGCGGATCGAGGCGCTGGCGCTGGCTATGAGTCAGGCTCAGGGCGCGGAGAAGAACCGGCTGCGCACCGAATGGAGCGAGCTATTCAAGGTCGTGCATTCCGAAAAGCTGGGCGAATTGGCCGCTGAGTTTGATCATATCCACAGTGTGAACCGGGCTTTGGAAGTGGGAGCGCTGCACAAGATCATTCCGCCGCAACAGTTGCGGCCTTACCTGATCGACGCAATTGCCCGCGGCATCTACAAGGATGAAGCGACCCGAATGGGCAAGAAGTTGGTCGAGAATTCGGACATCGTGGAGACCGAAGGTGCCGTTCTGCAGGCGGATTGATGGAAGTACACTGGTTTGAACAATCGCTGGCCGATGTGAGCGCCCAGGATGATTGGCTCGGGCCGTGGGAAAGATCGCACTTGCTGACGCTTCGCTTCCCGAAGCGGCGAAGCGATTGGCGCCTGGGTCGCTGGACCGCGAAACATGCCGTCGCTTACCACTTGAATCTTCCGCACAATCCCAATGATCTGGCTTGTATTGAAATACGGCCGGCGGCGTCCGGAGCTCCGGTGGCATTCCTTCGCAACGAGCCGGCCAATCTGGCGATCTCGATCAGCCATCGCGGTGGAACAGCAGCGTGTGCCGTCGGAGAAAGCGGAGCAATGCTGGGCTGCGATCTGGAGATTGTCGAACCGCGCAGCGATGCCTTTGTCGCTGATTACTTCACGGCGGAGGAACAAGAAGTTGTTCGACAAGCCGGTCCAGCGGATCGCTTCGCCTTAATCGCCCTGATTTGGAGTGCGAAGGAGAGCGCCCTGAAAGCACTCCAGTCCGGTTTGCGAATTGATACGCGTACTCTATCGGTTGCACTGGATGATCCCAATCCCGCGGCCCTCAAGGATGTCGAACCCCGGGCAACCAATCGTTTCCCCGCACCGCCCCATTCCTTTCCACCTTGGCAAGCCTTGCGTGTTAGTTACATGCCGCAACACGTTTTTCGCGGGTGGTGGTTCCGCAGTGCCGACCTCCTACGCACTGAGGTAAGTCTTCCCCCGACGCACCCTCCAGTCAGCATCAGAGCCGGCTGGGCATTTCCCAATATTCATGCACCTTCGCCCGAAAGATCACATACGTGACAGAGAATTACTAACTTTTCAGATCCGGTGGTGACGTCGTGGAAATCAGCGTGGTAATTCCCGGACCCGTAGAGCTGATACAGGTCCTGGTGTGGCTGCTGGATGACGCCTGCGCTTCCGCGCAACGAATTCTCAATCGCCATGAATGCCGCCCACACTGGAGAGCCTGCCCAGTCGAATGAACGATCTTTTCAAGACGGACATATCAAGGACAATGCAAAAACTTGAGGTCTAACAGAAACGGGCACCCTTTGCTTCAGGCTGGCCCCAACATCGTTCCGCCCGAGCCCTCCAATGGGGCGAAATATAGCTCCCCGCCAATGTATTCCCCCAGTTCAAAGACGACTTGAGTTTCTAGCCTTTCGTCACAAGGTGCCAGAAAGCATATCTCGAAGTCCTGCGTGAAGATTTTGCTGAAGGCAATTACGTGACCCTCCAGATCCTTCTCAAGGCTGTATTTGGGGGCGTTGTCATAGTGCCTTGGATTTTGAATCTTAGTGCCTTGCGGAAAGCCCAGGCCCAATAGCTGGGGAACCGGCGGTACATAGTCCAGGCCGACCGTGTAGCACCATATGCACAACGTGTACGAGTTGCCATATTTCTGCTTGTCCTTGAACTTCACGTTCATATGCTTCCTCGTGCGGCATCAGCCGCTGTGAGATCGAAACTGGGAGTATTTGTTGGGCCAGAGATTTGGAAATGGTGCGCGCTCTTTGCGTCGGAGACAACCCCGTTTCTTGGAGTGTGGGTTTCTGCGCTCGTTCACGCAACTCCGGGCGCGACTACCTCTCGTTTTGCCGGCAGGAGCGCTAACAGGACAACTCCGATTACGAGAAATATGATCACATCAGCAAAGTTCCGGTGGACGCCGTGAATCCAGGCTTCCACGGTTTGAATAGCCATCACCAGGCCATGGGAAATGTTCCACCAAGCTGCTAGAGCAATCATCGAGCGATACTCAGATGGTTTCCTTGCGGCCATGAGTAGAAAGACCCCGACCGGAATAAAAAAGCTCAGAAACATCGGGTCGAGCTCGTTCTTCCGCTCCAAGAGCCAGCTGGAATGCCACAGATCCCTATACAAAAAATAAATTAGGGACAGATTGAACAGCCCCACGATCACCAGGACGATCCGTGTTAGGCGTTCTCTTTTCACATTGACCTCCTGTGACCGAATTTTGTTGCGAGTGCCGCAGCGGCTCAGGCAGAGGATTCACAAACTAGCACGCAGGACAGGAAAGCAAAAACAAAATCTGCAATGGCGCTGCTGATCCATCGCGTGGAGATACGCAAACCATAGTCAAACTGTCGGGAACGGGTGATTACACAAGCAATCCTACGACGCCCTGGTCACTTGTGATACGAGGATATAACTAAGTTACGATTGGATTCGATCGCGCACCCATCGGACTAAGTTCTGCACCTACGGCGCGAAGTAGCCGGAGATGTCGAGGATGAGCTGAGTCATGCCGGAGGCGTAAGCATCGATCGAGCCATTCACATTCGGCACGATTGCCATGTTCGAAGTAATAAACCCATCGATGGCGTTTAGTGTAGAGACGACGGGCCTCTGTTCGCCATCGGGCCATAGGGTGAGATATCCCAACGGCCCGTCCGGGATTACCGTCGCATTGAAGACGTACGCATTCGTATTACTTGGCGGAGCGCACGGACTGCCAACAATGTTCACTGTCCGCTCACCGCTGAACGGCTGGCCGTTGTTGAGGCGGCTGTCATACGCACGGCATGGCGCTGCCGGATAGAGCGAGGAGCCGCCTGCTCCCGGAGCGGCGAAATATCCATTGATGTCGATGAGCAGATCGGTGGTGTCATCGGCATAGACGGCGACCTCACCGTTTGTGCCGGCCGGAACGATGGCAGCGTTGGCCACGATGGTAGCCGTGGGATTATTGAGGGTGGAAACAACAGGTTGCGTCTCACCGGTCGGCCACACCGATAAGTATCCCAGGAACTGTCCGGTTGGATTGGGTACCACGGTGAAATTCAGTGAGTAAGCGATTGGGTTCAGGCCTTGCGGGATGCAGGCCGTACTCATCAGCAGGGGGAAATCGCGTTCCTGCCGTGAAGATAAGCGCGGACCTCCGAGTGGGCCGTTAGCTAGGCGAGTATCGACCAGCCGGCATGGCGTCAGCGGATAGAACTGGTAAGCGTCCGAACCGGGCGCCTGGAAGTAACCATCAATGTCAAGGACCACGTCGGTTGTACTGGTGACGTATACGCTGACCGCTCCATTGTTACCCGCGGGCACGATGGCGGCGTTCGCTTTGGTCCGTCCGTCGGGCGAATTCATGGTGGAGACCACCGGCTGGGCTTCGCCCGTGGGCCAGATCGAGAGATAACCTAGAGGGCCACGCGGCACCACGGTAACGTTCAGAGAATACGCAATAGCGTTTGCTGGGACGTTGCAGTTGGAATTCTGCGGAAGCGCGAAGTTGCGCGATGTGTTTGCCTGCATCACTGGCCCGCCAAACGGCCCATTCGCGAGCCTGGTATCCACCAGCCGGCAAGGCGTGAGTGAGGTGAACTGGATGCCGTGGCCCGGTTCGACAAACACGCCGGTCACACCTTGATTCTGCGAGATGGTGACGTTGCAGGGGCCAACCCCACTGCACGCGCCCGTCCAGCCACTGAACGCCCAGCCTTGAGCGGGCGTCGTATTCAGAGTGACTTGCGTCCCGGCAGGATACGTATGGCTGCAGGTTCCAGGGCAACTGATAAATCCGTCGGTGCTGGTGACGGTGCCGTTGCCAGCGGTTGTCACCGTCAGCGTTTCATACAGAAGGTACGCCATACCATAGAGGCGGCCTTGGGTAGCCGCGACGAACGTCGCCTGTCCATTTGTGAGGTTGAGCGTGTAGAGGTTGCCGGCCAAGGTCGCGGCGTATAACGAGCCGTTTTCACATACCAATGCATCGATCGCGCCGACGCCCGTGTCGCCGATTTCGCTCGCCGCACCTGTTGTGGTGTTGATCAGGTAGAGAGCCGAGTCAGAGTCGGGTTGTGCCGTAGCGTACAGTACAGGACAGTTCGCCGAAACACCCTGGCCGCCGTTGAAAGGCAGGTTAGTCGGTCCAATGAAAGTCGTCGCCCCGGTGCTCGGATTAACGGAATAGAGATCCGAAGCGGAATCCTGGGCAATGCCATACAACTTACCCGTTGTTGCACCGAAATCCCGATAACCACCCGTAACCGTGCCATTGCCTACAGCCGTGTAGCTGCAATTGGCCGGGTTCACCTCATACAGCGTATCGCCTTGGTATGCGCCACCATACATGTTGACCGACTGTCCGATGCCGGCAACAACCGTGCCGCCGCTCAGCTGGGTCCACTGTCCGTTGGCCAGGTTGATGGTTCCGCACAGGCCTCCACTCGCTGAGGAGACTGCAAGCACGGGCGAGAGGGTGGGTGTGCCCATACCCCAAATATTCTGACCGGAATTCGCGATCAAAGTAGTCTGGCCGTCGATGATGTTGACGCTGTAAAGATTGCCTTGTGCATCGCAGGCGTACAACTGACCCTGGTAGAAGCTAATGGAGGTCACGGTAGCGGTGATGCCAGTATTGCCGATCTCGTTCGCCGCACCGGACGTTGTGTCCAGAGAGTACAAAATATCGCCGGTGCTGAGACTTACAACTGCATACAGGCCAGCTTGGCCGCCCGACAAGCTCTGAGAATGGCCGCTGGGAAATCCTGTGGGGCCGATCAAGGTTGTGGACCCGTTAGTCGCATTCACGGAATAGAGATTCTCGTCCGTTCCGATCGCGTATAAGCCGTTTATCGTTCCGCCAAACCCGTAGTATGTTGTGGAACCAGTACCAAGCGTAGCCAGGTTCCCGTTCGACAGGTCGACCTGATACAAGGTACTGCCCCCATGCAGCGCCACGTACAACGAGCCGCCCAAGCCCGCCATGCCCGCCGGTTGGATGGCGGAATTACCAATCTGACTGAAGGTTCCGTTGCTCAGGTTCAGGGTTCCAAAGACGCCTGAATTCGTCATCGCATACGTACTGCTCTGCGCTTGAATGGTGCGCGCTGTTGCAGCAAATAGAACGATGCAAATTAGCGCAATTACCGTATCAGCCGGGATGCGAAGGATGTTTCGCCGGTAGTGAAACATGTCCCACTCCTGAGTGCAGTTAGGTGCCTGACGCCCGAAATGGCTAGGATGGGGTAACGTTGCCTTGGGAATCTTTGGAAGTAAAGTGACATGTTGGGGCATTCCGTGACATTCAGCGGCATTGCCCGGGAATCTTCGCCGCAAACGCCGACCCGATTGGACGCTTCACGGCTCTTGCTCCCCAAGGTTGTGATAGGGGCATACTACGCCAGTGATGAGAACTAGAGGCGGCCGCGCAAGTCGGATTCGTGCCTCACGCCATGGCTGTTGATTCGCAGTACCCACTGAGAGCCGTTACATTGCAAGCAATTCGGTGGGCGCTCCAGAACCCCAGTGGCAATCAAAGAGTCCAAACCCACTGAGCCCCCCTCACATTCCTTCGTTGACTTCTCGACCTGCACCCCCTCCACTTCCAAACCATTACCCCAGTGAGGCTTATGTGGTGCCGGGAGGGGGACTTGAACCCCCACAACCCTTTCGGGTCTGCGGATTTTAAGTCCGCTGCGTCTGCCAGTTTCGCCATCCCGGCTTTGGTACGGCATCCATCAGTCTAGCAGTTCTATGGCGCCGAACCGGCGAGCTAAAGCGATATCATCTCCGCCTGTGGCCCTCTCGCGGTGCTTGCAAGTTGCAATGCTTGTCCTAGCGACGATGTCCGTTGCCGGGGCGCGGAGCGGAGCGATGACGTCCCCTCCGTCAAGGCTGATCTCCTATTTGATTTCGACGTCAATTCCCGTTGAACTGGGTCCTTCGCCAAGGGGAAACTCGCGCCCTCCGCGCGCCCATCACCGTCCGATGTGATCCAGGTCATCGCCGTTCGTGCCGCCTGCAACGAACAATAGTGTCATGTCGTTTCCGTTTCCGGCTGCCTGCTTACCCCGCTGTGCACCCCAGTTAATTCAGGATTCTCCAACGAGGCCCACGCATGGATAGCGCACTACTCGTTCACCGCCTGCACTTCGCCTTCACGGTCACCTTTCATTACCTATTCCCGCAACTCACCATGGGGCTGGCGCCGCTGATCGTGATCCTGAAGACGATTGAGCTGAAGACGAATGACGAGCGTTACGGAGCCGCTGCGCGTTTCTGGGCCAAGATCTTCGGCATTAATTTTGTGGTCGGCGTGGTGACGGGAATTCCCATGGAATTTCAGTTCGGCACCAACTGGTCGCATTTCTCGCGCTATGCCGGAGGCGTGATCGGGCAGACGCTGGCGATGGAAGGCTGCTTCGCGTTTTTCCTGGAATCGACGTTCCTCGGACTGTTCCTCTATGGCGAGAAGCGGCTGAGCAAGGGCATGCACTGGTTCTCAGCCCTGATGGTGTTCCTGGGCTCGTGGATGTCGGGATACTTCATCGTCGCCACCGACGCCTGGATGCAGCATCCCGTGGGCTACGCAAAGGCCGCCGATGGATCGCTGCAACTGAGCAGCTTCTGGCAGCTGATTCTAAATCCCTGGGCGTGGTGGCAGTACGCGCACAACATGAGCGGCGCCGTGATTACGGGAGCTTTTGTGATGTCGGCCGTGGGCGCGTTCTATCTGCTCAGCCACAAACATGTGGAAGAAGGGAAGATCTTCGTGCGCGTGGGCGTGATCGCCGCATTGCTGGTCACGGTGCTCCAGGTTGTCCCGACAGGCGATGCGCAGGGTCGCATGCTGGCACGCAATCAGCCGGTAACGCTGGCCGCGATGGAAGCTCTGTGGGAGACGCAGCCGGGAGCGCCGCTGGTCATCCTTGGGCAGCCCGATGTCGCGAATCAGCGCATCGATAATCCGCTGGTTGTGCCGAAGATGTTGAGCTTCTTGACCTGGCGCAGCTGGGGCGCGGAAGTGAAAGGCCTGAATTCCATGCCCAGGCAAGACTGGCCGGAGAACATCCCGCTGCTCTATTACGCCTACCACATCATGGTTGGCCTGGGGACGATCTTCATCGCGGTGACCGCGGTAGCGTGCCTGCTGATGTGGCGAAAGAAACTTTACGAATCGCGCTGGATGCTCTGGATCTTACTGCTGATGTTCCCGTTCCCCTACATCGCCAACACGGCGGGCTGGATGACGGCGGAGATCGGCCGGCAGCCGTGGCTGGTGTATGGCCTGCTGCGTACCGCGGATGGCTATTCGAAAATGGTCTCGGCCGGCAACGGCTGGTTCAGCCTCCTCGGCTTCATGGGAATGTACACCGTGCTGGGGGTGTTGTTCCTCTTCCTGGTACGGCGCGAAATCGAGCATGGCCCCGAGCCGGTGATGTCGCCGGCGCTGCGCAGGAAAATCGCAGAAATGCCCTTGTCTACCGTGGAGGTGCGATAGCCATGTCAACGATCTGGTTCATGATTGTGGCAGTGATGGTTGCGATTTACGTTCTGCTCGACGGCTTCGACCTGGGAGCGGGAGCGGTACATCTGTTCATCGCGCGCAGCGACGAAGAGCGTCGCGCGGTGATTCGCGCTATCGGCCCGGTATGGGATGGCAATGAAGTCTGGTTGCTGGCGGCGGGTGGAACGCTGTACTTTGCATTTCCTCTGCTGTACGCCTCCAGTTTCAGCGGATTCTATCTGCCGCTGATGATGGTGCTGTGGCTGCTGATGCTGCGTGCCATTGGCATCGAGTTCCGCGCGCACATTGAAGAACAGGTATGGAAGGGATTTTTCGACGCCATCTTCGGCGTCTCCAGCATCCTGTTGGCCGTTTTCTTCGGCGCGGCGCTGGGCAATGTGGTGCGCGGTGTGCCGCTGAATGCCGAGGGATATTTCTTCGAGCCGCTGTGGACGAACTGGCGGGTGGGCGAGCAGAACGGCATCCTCGACTGGTACACCGTGATGTGTGGAGTCGTCGCCCTGGTCACTCTAGTGGTTCATGGATCGCTGTACCTGGCGACGAAGACGCAGGGCGAATTGAATTATCGTGCGCGCAAAGTGGCGTCCTTCTTCTGGCCGGTGCAGGTTCTGCTGACCATCTTCAGCCTGATCGCGACGGTGTATGCCGTCCCGCACGTGCTGGAGAATTATTCGAGGTGGCCACTCGGGTATCTGGTTCCGGCATTAGTGATTGGCAGCCTGGTGTACCTGTACTTCGCGCATTCGCGCCGGCACGAGAAGGGCGCGTTCCTGGCATCGTGTCTGTACATCGTCGCAATGCTGGTCGGCGCAGCGTTCGCACTCTATCCCAACGTGTTGCCGGCGAGCACCGGCGCAAACTTCAGCCTGACGATTTACAACACCGCAGCCGGGGCTCACGGGTTAAGCGTAGGTTTTGTGTGGTGGACGATTGGGATGGTTCTGGCCGCCGTGTACTTCGTCTTCGTGTATCGCATGTTCCGCGGGAAGGTGCGTCTGGAAGAAGGCAGCGATCACGGATACTGAGGTGCGACGTCGGGGGCCTAAGTAGGGTCAAGATGTGCAGTAGCTAATGCTTGTATCAGGGCACAACTTCAGTTGTGCCGGAAGGCCGTGACAAAAGTAAAGGGCTTGAGCCCCTGCACAACGATTGCGGGGCTGAATCCCGATTTTGTTGTTCCACTCTCGGCACGACTGAAGTCGTGCCCTGATACAAAGTTGCGCCTGATACAAAGCGTTAGAGGCGCGAAAGCGATGTCATGCGCGAATCGCAGCCTCGGGTGCTTTCGACGTCTGCGCCTCTTCCCACGCATCGTATCCGCCGATCACATTGATCACGTTCTGTCCCGCGCGTTGCAGCAGGCTCGCCGCGATCATGCTGCGATATCCGCCCTTGCAATGGACTGCAGTCGGCGTTCCTTCTTTTAATGTTGGAAGGCCAGCCTTGAAGCGGTCAAGCGGGTACCAGTCTGCGCCCTCGATGTGTCCCGCGTTCCACTCGCCTTCCCGGCGAACGTCGAGCACTTGCAGGTCGTGCGCAGCGAGATGCGTCTTCAATTCCTCCACTGTCACCTGCGGCATCTGCGCCAACTCGAATCCAGCCTTCTGCCAGCCTTCCACGCCACCCTCGAGATATCCCGAGAGTTCTTCGATTCCTACACGCGCGAGGCGCATGCGGGCTTCCGCGATTTGGTCTGCGGTTTCGGCGATCAGTAGCGGTCGAGAAGACAATCCCAGCACTGCTCCTGCCCAAGACGCGAACTGGCCCGAGAGCGCTATGTTGATCGAGCCGGGAACGTGTCCCGCGGCGAAGTCTTCGACGGGTCGAACGTCGAGGGCGATATCACCGCCTTGGATTCTGGCTTTGAGCGCGCTGGCTGAGATGGGAGCAAGGTCAGCCAAGTCGCCCAGGGCCGGGGCTCCCGCGCGATTGATAGCCGCGTCCTCCAGGAAGTAGTCGGGACGGGCCGGCAAGTTCGACGTCATCTGACGGATGAATTCGTCGCGGTCTTTGATCTGGAGAGCGTAATTCGTAAGCCGCTCGGTGCCGATGGTGGACGAGCGCTCAGCGCGCATGTTGCGGCCGCATAAGCGAGCCCGCTCCGTGGGCCGGGTAGACCAGAACGTCGTTGGGAAGCGTCATCAGCTTCTGGTGCAGCGAGTCGTACAGCATTCCGGCGAGTTGTTGCGGAGTGTAGGACTTCGAGAGGTCAGGCCGTCCGACGTCACCAATAAACAGGGTGTCGCCTGTGAGGACAGCATAAGGCTTGTCGGGTTTCTCCTCGTCGGTGATGAGGAAGCACATGCTCTCCTGCGTGTGGCCGGGAGTCGCAAGCGCAGTGACGCGCGCCCGCCCTACGTGCACTTCTGAGCCATCTTCCATGCCGATGTGAGGAAATGTAGCTTGCGCGGCTTTGCCGATGTAAATGTTGGCGCCGGTGCGATCCGCCAGTTCGTTGTGGCCGGAGACAAAGTCGGCGTGCAGGTGAGTCTCGAAGATGTAGCGAATCTGAAGGCCCTGCTTCTTTGCGGCGTCGATATAGATTTCGACATCGCGTTGTGGATCGACCACAGCCGCCTGTCCGTCGGAACCGAACAGATACGAGGCGTGCGCCAGACAACCCAGGTAAAACTGTTCGAAGTACATACGTTCTCCTCAGCCGCCGAACATCATACATGGGACAAAGCAATAACCGATAGGACATTGGTGTTGCGCGGAACTGGTTTGCCTGCAGATTACCTTAGGCGAAAGCGCCAACGGGTTTCTATCGCTCGTAGGTTTTGGACCACTCGCTCAGTTGAGCGCTGATTGCCGAATGCAGATCTCCTTCAGCAAAGCGCCACCGCCAGTTGCCGGAAGAGCTGCCGGGAAGGTTCATGCGGCCTTCGCTACCCACGCCCAGCACATCCTGCAAAGGAAATAACACCGTGTCGGCGACCGACGCCATCAGCGTGCGGATCATGACAAGGTTGATCTCGTTGCCGTCGGTGTTGAGGTAGCGCTTGGCATACGCCTTTTCGCTCTCGACATCCGCGGCGGTGCGAATGCTGCCCGCGCCGGCCTTACTGTTCCACCAGCCGATGACGGTGTCGTTGTCGTGCGTGCCCGTATAGGCGACCAGATGATGATGATAGTTATGCGGTTTGAAGTCGGGCGCCTGGGGATCTTTGCCGAAAGCGAATTGCAGGATCGCCATGCCGGGAAATCCGAACTGGTTGCGCAGGGCCTCTACTGGCGGCGTGATGACGCCGAGATTTTCGGCGACGATGGGCAGATCGCCCATGGCGTTGCGAAGCGCCTCGAACAAGGGTGCGCCAGGACCCTTCACCCATGCGCCGTTGACCGCGGTGACGTCGCCGGCCGGAATTTCGTAGTAAGCCTCGAAGCCGCGGAAATGATCGAGGCGGATGAGGTCGAGCATCTCCAGCGCGCGTCGGAAACGCGCAATCCACCATTCGAAGCCGGTCTTCGCGTGATACTCCCATGAATAGATCGGATTTCCCCACAGCTGACCGGTGGCGCTGAAGTAGTCGGGAGGAACGCCGGCGACGACACGCGGCTTGCCATCCTCCTGAAGTTCGAACAGCTCACGATTGCCCCACACGTCGGCGCTGTCGAGAGCAACATAGATGGGCATATCGCCGAGGATGCGGATCTCGTTGCGGGTGCAATGCGCTTTCAGGTCGCACCACTGGCGTTCGAATTCAAACTGGATGAATTTGTTGCAATCGATGTCGTCGCGAAACTGCTCGCGCGCTTTTTGCACGGCGGCTGGTTCGCGCAACGCCAGCTCGGGCTCCCACTCCGTCCAGCTCGCCAGCTCGTGCGCGTCCTTAATGGCCATGAAGAGCGCGTATTCGTCGAGCCAGGAAGCGTGACGCTTGCAGAAGGCATCGAACTCCTGGCGATCGGGAGAGCCGCGTCGAAAATTCTTGAACGCTTTTTGCAGCAGCGGAAGCTTCCAGGCGATCACCGCTCCGAAGTCGACCACATCGGTGGAGAACGTTGGTTTCCCGGCAAGATCGAGCGCGTCCAGGTAACCGCGCTCCACCAGGCGGTCAATGCTGATGAGCATGGGATTGCCGGCGAAGGCGGAGAAGCATTGATAAGGCGAATCGCCGTAACCTGTCGGTCCAAGCGGCAGGACCTGCCAGATGTGCTGCCCGGAGTCATGCAGGAAGTCGGCAAAGGCGTGCGCCTCAGCGCCGAGTTCGCCAATGCCGTAAGCCCCCGGCAGAGACGTGGGGTGCAGCAGAATGCCGCTGGATCGAGGAAAGTTCATGTGTGCAAGGTCCCCGTTCAGGATGGTATCGCAAACGTCAGGTACGCGCTTTTTCACAATACGCAGAAAATTGTGGCCGTACGGCACGACGGCAGGGAAGTGCAGCCGGCGAAATCAAAGACTATCGCAGAGGTACAGACCAGGTGCCAAGGCAATTTGACGGCTCGACCTTTGTTTGTTCGTAGTATGATGTATACAAGAGACGACAATGTCATCTTCTGTACTTTCTATCCGATTAAGTCCGCAAACAAAGGCAAAGCTGGAGGCGCTGGCCAAAGCCTCACGGCGCTCGCGATCATTTCTGGCGGCGGAAGCCATAGAAAAGTATGTTGCTGCCGAAAGCTGGCAGGTTGCCGAAATTGAGGCGGGTATAAGCGATCTGGATGCCAACCGTCACGTAGACCATGAAGAGGTTCGAAGCTGGTTAAAATCCTGGGGAGCGAAACGTGAGAGTAAAGCTCCGCGATGAAGATCGTGTGGTCACGGCGCGCTATAAGGCACCTGACGCACGTTCGCGAATATATCGCGAAGGATAGCCCGAAAGCGGCAGGCGTAGTGGCCGATCGTATCCTGACAGCCGTCGAACAGCTAACGATACATCCGAATCTTGGCCGGCCCGGCCGGATCGCCGGCACGCGTGAGCTGGTCGTGCCACGGACCCCGTATGTCATCCCATATCGTATTCGCGGAGAGCGCGTCGAGCTGATTGCCGTATTTCATGGGCGCCAGCGATGGCCTGACCTGCTCTAGCGCTTCTACAACTCCACTTCCTGCAGGACCGGCTGCGGTGGCGGGATGGTGTGCAGCGCCTCGACCATGGCGTCGGCGAACTCGCTGGTGCCGGCGGTGCCGCCCACATCGCGCGTGATGTGCTTCTTCTCGCCGTAAACTTTCTCCAGCGCCAGGCGAATATGATTCGCAGCATTCTCTTCTCCCAGATGGCGGAGCATGAGAATTCCGGAGCGCAACACTGCCGTCGGATTCGCCAGGTCTTTTCCGGCGATGTCGGGAGCGGAGCCGTGCACAGCTTCGAAGATGGCGCATTCGTGGCCAAAGTTTGCGCCCGGAACCAGGCCCAAGCCGCCGACAAATGCCGCGCACAGATCGGAGATGATGTCGCCGTACAGGTTCTCCAGCAGCAGCGTGTCGTACTGATAAGGATTCATCACCAGCTGCATGCAGGTGTTGTCGACGATGTGCTCGCCGTACGTGATCTCGGGGTAATCCTTGGAGACGTTGCGCGAACAGCGAATGAACAGGCCATCCGACAACTTCATGATGTTGGCTTTGTGGATAGCATGAATCTTCTTACGCTTGTGTTTGCGCGCGTAGGCGAAGGCAAACTTGGCAATGCGCGTGGAAGCTTTTTCGGTGATGATCTTCAGGCTCTCCACCACACCGGGCACGACTTCGTGCTCGATGCCGGAGTAAAGGCCTTCGGTATTTTCACGCACGATAACCAAATCAACATCGGGATAGCGGGTGGCGACCGATGGCAGGTTGCGAATTGGGCGGAAGTTGGCGAACAGCTCGAACTGCTTGCGCAGCGCGACATTGATGCTGGAGAAGCCGCCGCCGATGGGCGTGGTAACGGGGCCTTTTAATCCGACACGCGTGCGCTCAATCGATGCCGTCAGCTCTTTCGGAATGTATTCGCGATACTTCTCATAGGCTTCGGCGCCTGCCGCGTAGCTTTCCCACTCGAACTTGACGCCGGTGGCTTCCAGGATGCGAACGGAGGCGCTGACCACCTCAGGGCCGATGCCATCGCCGGGAATTAGTGTGACTTTGTATGCCATTGTTCCTTTATGATTTGCCGCCGGATTCAATCTCCGGTCTTGGCTTTGGAGGACGAGTTTTCCTTGGTGTCGAGCAGTTCTTTCAGCTCTTCCATGAACTCGCGCACATCTTTGAAGTCGAGATAAACGGAGGCAAAGCGCACGTAGGCGACTTTGTCGATGCGCTTCAGGCGATTCATGATCAACTCGCCGATCTCGCTGGTTTTGCGCTCGCGATCCTGCGAGTCAACCACGAAGCCTTCGGCGTCATTCACGATCTGTTCCATCTTGCCCATGGAGACAGGCCGTTTTTCGCACGCCCGCAGCAGCCCGGCAAGCACCTTCTGCCGCTCAAACTTTTCGCGGCGACCGTCCTTTTTTACAACCATGTAGGGAATTTCGTCGATGCGCTCGTAGGTGGTAAAGCGCTTCTCGCACTTCAGACACTCACGACGCCGGCGGATGGACTCGCCTTCTTTGCTTTCGCGCGAATCGACTACTTTATCGTTTTCAAAGCCGCAGAACGGACACTTCATGGGTGAGAGAGAGCAGAGACTGCCCGTACATCGATTGTAACAGGGGACGGGAACCGGCCGGAGTGGAGAGATATCTCGCCGGGCGGCGATTACGTCGTGCGATAAAACTCCATATACACCCCTGCGACCAGCCGGTTTACCGCGGCCTGTTCGACCTCGGCAGAAAACTTCGACGACTCGGTAGCTTTGTCCAATTCGGCGAATAGCTGATTTGCCAGATCGTTCACTTTATCCAGGCTTCCATAATCTCCGGTGCGAATGTTGATCAGCAAATCCTTCTCCGGACGCGGCAGCGTGATGGTGCCAGTCGTCACGAATTCGATGCCCTCATTGAGCAGCCGAATCGTGTGCATCGCGGCCTTTGTGTCGTACCCGAATTTGCCGATGTACTCCGGGCGCTGTCCGTGTTTACCGTCGCCTTTGGTCCCCATAAGCCTGGCGAGTTGATCGTTGGCGAATCCACGAAAGGCCAGGGCAGCTTTACGGGATACGAAAATCTTGCTCGATTCGAGCACCTTGCCCCATGCCTTCGCCTGCCTGGAGTCGGGCGCGAAGGAACTGCCGGTGAACAAAAAGTGAAGCGCAGTGGGGTTTCCTTTAGCCGCCAGCGTCGCCCACTTGCGCAACGAGTAAAGACAGATGTCGACATCGTCTGGACCGTTCCTGCGTTCGTTGCCGGCCGTGCTCCAGACGAAGTGCTCGTAACGGGTGATACCCAGCGATTCCTCCGGCGGTTCGATGAAGACGCCATAAATATCGAGATCGTCGGTTTTTGAAACCTTGGCGCCATGCAAGGCGCTTCCGCCGACGAACTCGTGAATGACGTAGTTCGCGTAGGGGAATCCCGTGTTCGCGATGTGCTCGTGAATTCCGTCGCTTGAATGACTCATGTGCGTAGCTCGAGACTCAGCTCTGAGGACTTGCCGCTAACCCGAGGGGCGCCCCATTCGCCACGTAATTCTAACCTCCCGGAGTCGCTGGAGACCGTTCACCGCCGACCCGCTTCACTTGGATACGTGAGATAGGACACAGCAATCCTCCATCATGCCGCGCGACAATCGTTGCAGCGAGGAGCGCGGCGGTGTTCCTTCCATAACCTATTGCCAGCAACGACTACTACGAATCTACTCCGCGCCCACTCCATTTCAGCGAGGACCCATGAGCACCCAGACGCTGTCGCCCGAAGTGAATCTGCCTGCCCCACCGACCAAATCCGCGCAACCGACTTCGTCCCCGGCCAAGCGGCCCGGCCTGCGAATCCTTCAGCCGGACGTCACCTACACCGGCGCGCCCATCAAGCCGCTGCAAAAGGGATTGCCGAAAAAGACCGAGTCGCTCTGTCCGGAGTGCACCAAGGTCATCTCGGCTGACATCTTCGCCGACGACGGCAAGGTAGTGATGCAGAAGTCATGCGCCGAGCACGGGCAGTTTCGCGACATCGTTTTCAGCGACATCGAGCTGTACTTAAAGATGGAGGAGTGGAACTTCGGCGACAACCTCGGCCTTTCGAATCCACAAGTGGAAGGCGGTGTGACGTGTCCCGACGATTGCGGCCTCTGCAGCATGCACACTTCGCACACAGCGTTGGCGAATGTTGATCTCACCAACCGCTGCAACCTGACCTGCCCGGTATGCTTTGCCAATGCCAACGTCGCCGGTTATGTGTATGAGCCGAACCTGGAACGGATCCGCGGCATGTTGAGCACGCTTCGTGGTGAGCGTCCAGTTGACGGACGCGTGGTGCAATTTTCTGGAGGCGAGCCGACCATCCATCCACAATTCTTCGAGATTCTGTCGATGGCGCGAGAGATGGGCTTCACCCACATTCAGGCCGCAACCAACGGAATCGAGCTCGCGAACTTGGATTTCGCGAAGAAGGCGAAAGCAGCCGGACTGGCGACACTCTATCTGCAGTTCGACGGCGTTAGCGACGACATCTACCGGCGGGTGCGAGGACAGTCGCTGCTCGACATCAAGAGGAAGGTCATCGAAAATTGTCGCGCAACGGGCATGAAGATCGTCTTCGTGCCGACCATCGTGAAGGGTTTGAACGATCACCAGATTGGCGACATCGTGCGCGTGGCCATTGAGAATGTGGACACCGTGTCGGGTATCAGCTTCCAGCCCGTGGCATTTACCGGGCGCATTGCGAAGCATGAGCTGCTGGCCAAGCGCTTTACGTTGGCCGACCTGGCGCGTTGCGTCAGCGAGCAGACCGGCATCACCGACCCACGGTCCGACTGGTTTCCCCTGGCCTGCGTGACGCCGTTCTCCAAGCTGACTGCCGCGTTGCGGGGCACCGGCGTGCCAACCATCTCGTCGCATCCGCACTGCTCGCTCGGTACGTATTTTTTTGTCGACGAGAAGTCGAAGAAGGCGGTGCCCATCACGCAGTTCGTCGATGTGCCCAACATGCTGCAGGACATGGAAGAGCTGTCGCGCTCGGCAGGTAAGGCGCGATTCAAGTTGTACAGCAGGGTGAAGGTGTGGCGCTCGATGCAGAAGCATTTCAAGGCGAAGCTTGCGCCGCCAGGACTGACATTCACCAAGTTCCTTCAAACCTTGCAAGGGTTGACGAATAAAAAACTGGGCCGCGACGGCAAAGACGGAACGTTCACCTATCGCACGTTGTTGGTCGCGGGGATGCACTTCCAGGACTCGTACAACTACGACATCGAGCGGGTGAAGCGCTGCGTGATTCATTACGCCACGCCCGATGGGAAGCTGTACCCGTTCTGCACTTATAACTCAGGACCATGTTACCGGGAAAAGATCGAGCGGCAATTCTCGGTGCCGTTGGAGAAGCCCGCAGTAGTGGCTAGCAGGTAGCCATTGGCTGTTAGCATTTGGCACTTGGCTAGAGGGCAACCCCGAAGACGGCTTCGAAGGGATTGTTTTTCGAAGCCTCGCAACAGTTGAGTCTGAATGCCGAGCAAGACGGACAGAGTGGCAGGCTCAAGCCGCTTGCGGCGGGAGAGTCGTGAGCCCGGCGCGTGAGCGCCGGGTATAGGCGCCGCAAAGGACCGAGCCGCGCCAGCGGCGGCAGGTCAGCTTAGATATGGACGGTTGAATTCCTTGTCGACCACGCTGCTTGAATAGCGGTATGTGAGCCCGGCAGAATTGCCGTATTTTGCGGGTAGACTGCGGCCTAGCCTCCACCTCATCCCCTCTTATACAATCAAGGGTTTCCTACGGTTACGCCATCCTTGTAAGGAGCAGACAATCCGGCCTGGCCGGACAGAAACGTGGGCCTAAGCCGCTCGCGCCGTCGCACTACCAAATATGAAAATTCACGAGTACCAGGGAAAGACCATTCTTGCGAAATATGGAGTGGCCGTTCCGCGTGGGCAAATGGTGGAAAGCCGCGAAGATGCATTGGACGCGGCCCGCCAGTTGTTTGACGCGGGAGCCACCGGTGTCGTCGTCAAGGCACAGATTCATGCCGGAGGCCGCGGCAAAGGCGGCGGCGTCAAGATCGCCAAGTCGCTGGAGGAAGCTGGCGAACTGGCTACCCAAATCCTGGGCATGAATCTGGTGACCCACCAGACCGGCCCGGAAGGCAAGAAAGTCCAGCGCCTGCTGATCGAAGAGACCCTGCCGATTGCGCGCGAACTTTATCTCGGCATCGTGCTTGATCGCGCCAACGGCCGTAACGTCTTTATGGCGTCCACTGCCGGCGGTATGGAAATCGAAGAGGTCGCCGCCAAAGATCCGAACGCCATCATCAAAGTGCATCTTGTTCCCGGCTTCGGCCTGCGGCCGTTTCAAGCGCGCGAGATTGCCTTCCGCCTTGGCCTCGAACCCAAGTACATCAACGGTGCGGTGAAGTTCATGATGGCCCTGACGCGCGCGGCGGAAGACACGGACGCCTCGCTGGTGGAAATCAATCCCTTCATCACGACCACCGATGGCCGCCTCTTCGCGCTCGACGCCAAGATGAACTTCGACGACAACGCGCTCTATCGCCATCCCGACATCAAAGAACTGCGCGACGTCACCGAGGAAGATCCGCTCGAAGTCGAAGCCAGCAAATACAACCTGAACTACATCAAGCTCGACGGCAACGTGGGCTGCATGGTGAATGGCGCTGGCCTGGCCATGGCCACCATGGACATCATTCAGTATGCGGGCGGCATGCCGGCCAACTTCCTCGATGTAGGCGGCGGCGCCAACGAGGAGCAGGTGACGCACGCGTTCGAGATCCTGCTGAGCGACAAGAATGTGAAGGCTGTTCTGATCAACATCTTTGGCGGCATCCTGCGGGTCGATACCTTGGCCAACGGCATTGTCAGCGCGGCGCGCGCGACCAACATTCAATTGCCGATTGTGTTGCGGCTGGAGGGGACCAACGTCGAGCAGGGCCGCACGATCCTGAAGGAAAGCGGATTGAAATTCATTGTGGCGGAAAACATGAAGGACGCGGCCGAGAAAGTTGTCGCCGCTACCAGGGGGTAGATATGAGTTCAACACAGATTCGTTTCGACAAACCTGCGCACACGCCTGGGCCGATGACTTCGACGATGGGCGATGAGAACGTGGTTCTTACGTGTCTCAATCTTGCCTGTGAAAACAAAGTGCAGACGGCCAACCTTGAGCAGGACTGCCAGGGGGTCTGTCACGGCACCATGGTTGTCTTGACGTGTTCCGAAAGCGCGGAAGGGGAGTGGGAAAAGCTATGAGTATCCTGGTCGATAAAAATACGAAGCTCTTGGTGCAGGGTCTCACCGGCCGTGAAGGCACATTCCACGCCAAGAACGCTGCCGCGTACGGAACCACGGTTGTGGGCGGCGTAACTCCCGGCAAAGGCGGCACCAAGCATGAAGGCTGGCCCATCTTCAATACGGTCAGCGAAGCCGTCGAAAGAACGGGCGCCAATGCGACCGTGATCTTCGTTCCGCCTCCGGGCGCGGCGGACGCCATCATGGAAGCGGCCGAGGCCAACATTCCCCTGATTGTCTGCATTACCGAAGGAATTCCGGCGATCGACATGGTCAACACCTGGGAATTTCTGAAGACGAAGAAATCGCGCCTGATTGGACCCAACTGTCCGGGAATTATTTCGCCGGGCAAGTGCAAGATCGGCATCATGCCGGCGCACATTCATAAGGAAGGTCACGTCGGTATCGTTTCGCGCTCAGGGACGTTGACGTACGAGGCCGTATATCAGCTGACCACGCGCGGCATCGGGCAGTCGACGGCGATCGGCATCGGCGGCGATCCGATTATCGGCACCAACTTTGTGGACGCGATTCGTCTGTTCAACGACGATCCCGAGACCGAAGCCATCATCATGATCGGCGAGATCGGCGGCAGCGCGGAAGAGATCGCGGCGGAGTTCATCAAGCAGAACGTGCGCAAGCCGGTGGTGGGCTTCATCGCCGGACAGACGGCGCCTCCGGGCCGCCGCATGGGACACGCCGGAGCGATCATCTCGGGCGGTAAGGGAACTGCCGCGGAGAAGATCAAGGCGATGGAAGCTGCGGGAATCCACGTGGCGAAGTCACCTGCCGACATCGGCGAGACGCTGGTGAAGGCGCAATCGGCCGTGATGAACCGGTAGCACGTTGCCAGTTCCAGGTGATGGGCCGGCGGCTTCCATTCGACTGAGCATGGCTCGTGTTCGAGTTCGACGAGCATCGAAACACGGTTCCGAAACGGGAATCAGCCTGTTTGTAAGTGCTTTGTTATCAGTCGGCGTTTTGGTAACTCTATACCCTGCAATAATTTAGAGGGAATTGTCGCTAAGTTATTGATTCCAGGTAGCGAAATTCACGCAAGTCTTTTGTTTGCAGCGTACGATCTGTAAGTCATTTTTTTTAGAGTACTTAGCAGAAAATTTTTCTGGGTTTTGTTATTTCTTAACAACTTACACGGGTCAAAAAGTGGAGGCGCAGCGGGTCACTTTGGCCCAAATCAGAACACCGCACATCATGAAATTCCGGGTAGTAAGACGGGCTTGTACTTGCCGTCGACAGGCCGAGATTCCAGAACTGTTTACTTCATCCAAAGGACAACGACCAACGCATGAAGACATTGCAACGCACTCTTTCCATCGTCAAGCCGGATGCCGTTGAACGCGGCGCGGCGGGCGACATCATCAACACCCTTCTGGTGAACCACTTTCGCATCGTCGGAATGAAGATGCTGCACATCAACAAGGCGCAGGCCGAAGGTTTCTACGCTGTACACGTGCACCGTCCGTTCTTCGAGTCGCTGACCAACTTCATGTCGAACGGGCCGATCGTGGTGATGGCGCTGGAGAAGGAAGACGCGATCGCCGACTACCGCAAACTGATGGGCGCAACCGATCCGGCGAAAGCGGAAGAAGGCACGATCCGCAAGAAGTGGGCCTCGAGCATCGAGGCGAACGCGGTACATGGCTCCGATGCCGAGGACACTGCGCGCTTTGAGCTGAGCTATTTCTTTGCCGGTTACGAACTGGCAAAGTAAAAAGCGTTTTCACCACAGAGGCGCCGGGAGTACAAAGGATCGAATCGTCGTTTCTCCGGTTCCTATGCTGACGTGAAGCGTTCCTCAACGGAGATGGCTGACCGCGTGGCGAAAGTCATGCGGTCGGCTTCTTAATCTCAGTCATCCCGCCTACGAAACTACGAAACATCTTGTCGCTAGCCACGTTCCACGATGTGCGCCTGCTCTGATCAGCTCGCGATCGCTTAAGGACGACTCGCCGAGCTTTCACGCGTCTGCTGGCGATACTACGCAGCCATGCGGCGCTTGGACGATTCTTCGACGGTTGCCACGAAGAACGAAGATACCGATACGAATGCCTGCAGGATGGGAAGCTTTCCGCAAATGCTGACGGCTTTGGAAAGAGCCGGTCGCAAGATCTTGATGACAGCGGGTTGGGAGCCGCTGATGTTTTCAAACGTCTGTTGAACGAACGACTTTTCCCGAACCTGAAAGCCGTGTTGACGCAGGAGCTTGACGACCTCGAGCGGCCAATAGTTGCGAGCGACGGATTCGACCCCTAGAGAGCGCGCGATGGGAGCGGGTAGATAGTGCAGAGCAGGCAGCCACATTCGCATCTTGCCGCGAACCATCAGGCCATGCGTTTCAAATGGGAAGACCCGATTGGGACAGAACAAAATGAACCGGCCGCCAGGTTTCAGTACACGATGAATTTCGCGCAATGCTGCTTCCTGGTCGGGGATGTGTTCGAGCACTTCGTTGATGATGACCATATCGAAGTGATCGGCCGGAAAAGGCATGGATTCGGCGCTGACCGGAAATACTTTGTCATGGAGTTCCGGGTGCGCGAGCAGGCAATCATGCAGCTTGTCTGCGGCAGTTTCAATTCCGATGACGTGCGGAGTTGTGTCCAGCAACGCAAGTAAATACTCTCCGCGACCGCAGCCGACGTCCAAAACCCGATCCCCAGGGTCGATGTAGCGATTCATCAGAGCCAGGCGCCGGGCCAGGTTCTTCGGAGTCGCCGTGTCACCGCCGACCGCGAGAGGTATCGATGCCGTTTTCCGCTTTGGCATAAGATCTGGAATGCCGGATTTCCGCCCGGCTTTTCCGCTCAAACTATAAAGACTTCCACAAGTCCACCGTGCTTTACACAATAGGGCTTTTGTCTCGAGTTCGGTTAGGACTCGACTATGTGGGCGAAACTTTACCCTTGGAATGCCGCTGGGTGCAAGCGATTTGCCCGACTTTGCGGCGGACAGGCGTGATTTCTCCAGAACACTCTGCGTCGGGCGCTCGCCTTGACGCTTCTCGCCCGTGGCAATAGAGTCAAAATGACTGGAGATTTCAGCGTTGGATAGCCTGGTCGGCAAGAGCATCCTGCACTACACCGTCGTCAAGAAGCTGGGTTCCGGCGGCATGGGCGTCGTGTACGAGGCGGAAGACAGCCGGCTGGGCCGGCACGTCGCGCTGAAGTTTCTGCCGAGCGAGCTGGAACGCGACTCGCATGCGCTGGAGCGTTTCAAGCAGGAGGCGCGGGCAGCGTCGGCTCTCAATCATCCCAACATCTGCACCATCTATGCCATCGAGGAATGCGATGGCCAGCACTTCATTGCGATGGAGTTGCTGGAAGGCCAAAGCCTGAACGAAAAGATCGATGGCCATCCGCTGTCCCTCGACAAGATCATCGACATCGGAACACAGATTACCGATGCGCTCGACGTGGCCCACAACAAAGGCATCGTCCATCGCGATCTGAAGCCGGCAAACATTTTCCTGACGACACGCGGCCAGGCGAAGATCCTCGACTTCGGCCTGGCAAAGCTGACTTACGATCGTCGGGGAGCGATGGAGACTGTCGGCGGGAATACAGCGACGGTTGCACCGCTGATGCTGACGACGCCGGGAACCGCGGTGGGCACGGTTGCCTACATGTCGCCGGAGCAGGCCCGCGGCGAGGAGTTGGACGGACGTAGCGATCTGTTTTCGCTAGGCGCCATCATCTACGAGATGGCGACAGGCAAGATTCCATTCGAAGGCAATACGTCAGCAGTTATCTTCCAAGGCATTCTCGATCGCACGCCACGGCCGCCGGCGGAGGTCAATCCCAACATTCCGTTCAAGCTGGAAGAGATCATCGACAAGGCGCTGGAGAAGGACGCCGATCTGCGATACCAGAGCGCCGCGGAGATGCGCGCGGATCTGAAGCGGCTGAAGCGCGACAGTTCGAGCCAGACCTCGCGCACTGCGATTCCGGCGGCCTCTGCGAGGTCGGCTTCGGCGTCGAGCGCGTCCGGCCTGCAACGCGACATCGAAGATTCGCAGTCAGCCAAGGAGCGTCGCCGGAGTAGCGGAGCGTTCATCGTTCTGGCCGCCAGCATGTTGATGATTGGCGCTGGCGCCTACGGCCTGTACAACCATTTCGTTCAGTGGCGCGGCGATTCCGGACCGATTCCGTTCCAGAACATGTCCATGGAGAAGCTGACCAATACCGGCCGCTTCGTTCTGGCGACAATTTCTCCGGACGGCAAATATGTAGTCAACGTGGCCGACGAAGGTCACGGACAACAGAGCTTGTGGATGCGCCATGTTGCGACCGGGAGTAACGCGCAGATCATGACCGCGTCGGAAGTCTCATATCGCGGGTTGACCTTCTCGCCGAACGGAGATTTTCTGTACTTCGTTCGCGGCGAGCCAGAACATCCCGGCGTGGGATTTCTCTATCAGATACCGGTGCTTGGCGGAACGCCGCGCAAGCTGGTGGACGATGTCGATAGCGCGGTGAGCTTCTCGCCGGACGGAACGCAGATGGTTTACCTGCGGGACAGCAGCAACGACGCCAGCTCCACGCTGATCATTGCGCGTGCCGACGGAACGGGCGAACGCGTTCTGTCCAAGCTGCCGCTCCCGGGATACTCCGATCCGTCATGGTCGCCCGACGGCAAGTTGATTGCCGCAACGGTGCTCGATCCAGGCACGCAAAATATCGGCCGGGTGGTCGTCATCGATCCCCAGAGCAGTAAAGAAAAGACGGTCTACGCCGGAAGTGCGATTTTGCAGAAGCCAACCTGGATGCCGGATTCCGAGCACCTGCTGCTCATCTTCCACGATGTCTCCAGCGACTGGAATGGCCAGGTGGGTGAGATCGCTATTGCTGCCGGCAAGTTGCATCGCATCACCAACGATCTGAATTCGTACAGCAACCTGACGCTGAGCGTGACCAAAGACGGCAAGGAACTGGTCGCCATCCAGATAACGCCGCAGGCGGCGATCTACACGATGAGTTCGGATGCGAATGGCAGCGCCACGGCGAAGGAGATCGACAATCACGGCGAGGTCGGCGTGGGATGGCTGCCGGATGGACGATTGGTCGCGATGGATTATGACGGTCACATCTACGTGATGAATGCCGACGGCAGCAATCGCAGCATTATTTATCAGGAACACCTTCCTATGTCGGGGTTGTCGGTGTGTCCGGATGGAAAAAACGCGCTGTTCTCGATGCCGAACAAGGAAACCAAGGGCATCAATGTTTGGCGGCTGGATTTGCAGAGCGGTGCGGTAAGCGCGGTCAGCAAAGGGAATGTCGACCAAAATGTTTCGTGCTCGCCCGACGGCAAAACGTTTTTGTATACGAGCTTTGTCAAAGGAAAGCGATTGCTGATGCAGGGATCGCTCAGCGGCGGCGATGCCAAGCAGCTTAACGACAAAGTAATCGAGTTTGCGGTGGCGTCACCCGACAGTCAGCAGATTGCCGCGCTGGCATCGCAAGGCACGGGCGTCAACTTCCGGACGTTGATTGAAATTCTGCCCGCTCAGGGCGGCCTGCCGGTGAAGACGTTTCCGCCGCTGGCGGCCATGTCCAACATCTTCCAGTATTCGGCAGACGGGCAATCGCTCTACTATCCCGTGACGGCCAAGGGTGTCTCGAACATCATCATGCAGCCGATCGGCGGCAAGACAATCATGCCGATGACGAATTTCAACGACCTCCAGATTTACGGCTACGATTACGACTGGAAGAACAAACGACTGGCCGTAGCGCGCGGGCGTCACGACACCGACGTCGTGCTTCTCACCCAGCAACAGGTGCAGTAGTGAAAGTCTGGCCGACATTCTGCAAGCACTGCGGCCAGAACGTGGAACGCGGGACTACCGTCTGCCCGGCGTGCAACTCTCCCATTCCCCAAGAACAATTCGAATCGGACGCGACAACCTCAAGCGAAGAAGTTCGGCGGCGGATTGCTGTCGTGGAGTCGAAGGTCGCCGCCATTCCAGAAGCTGAGCCTGTGTTGCGCGACGACGCGAGGCGAAAGTCGCGGTTACCTGTGGTCGAAATCCTGGTTGCGGTTTTGTTGTTGGGTGGCGCTGCAACGGCGATCTGGATGCTGCATTCCTCCTTGCCGCCTGCCAAGAGCACAGCATCAGGCATTATTACCGTGACGATTTATCCGGTCACTGGTCGCGTAGCGGCCGGCAAAACTCTAGCGGTCGCGGCTGCCGTGTCCGGAAGCGACGACCTCGAGGTGAACTGGAGCGTTAAGGAAGGCGATGCCGGCGGACGCGTTCAAATGCGCGGAGCGAAGGCGGCAAAAGGCAAAGTGTGGTCGCAGGCGGTTTACGACGCGCCCGCGACGCCGGGAACGTATCATGTGCTGGCTGCGGCCAAGGCGGATCCGGCAAAGTCGGCGGTCGCTGCGATCACGGTTGTGCGCCGGTAAGGAACGAAGGCGGTAGAGACTATGGACGGTGTGCGCATCGACATCTGGTTGTGGGCTGCGCGGTTCTTCAAGACGCGGGTGCTGGCGAAGAAGGCGTGTGAACTCGGCCGAGTTCAGTCGAATGAGCATCAAGCCAAGCCGGCACGCGAGGTACGCGTGGGTGACATGCTGCGGATCACCAACGATGGCGGCGACTTTGAAGTGGAGGTTTTGGCGCTGAGCGAAATGCGCGGGCCCGCGGCAGTGGCGCAGACGTTGTATCGCGAGACCGAAGCCAGTCGCGAGTTGCGGGCGAAGGTAGCGGAAGAGCGGAAGTCCATGCCGCACTTCGATACAGCGGCGGGAAGGCCGTCGAAGCGCGACCGGCGACACATCATTCAGTTCCGGGGTAGAGGGTGAGCGTCAACGCCGGCACGATTCAATCTGCACTTACTCTTTCACCGTAATTCCCAGCGCTTTCATCTTGCGATACATGTGGCTTCGTTCCAGGCCCAGGACTTCGGCGGTGCGGCTGACGCTGCCGTGGTTTTCGTCCAGTTTCTTCAGGATGTAGTCGCGCTCATAAGCGGCGCGCGCCTGATGCAGACTGGAGAAGTCTCCCAACGACCGGCGTCCATTCTCACGGTAGACCAGCGTCGGAAGATGCTTGCGCTCCAGTTTGATGACCGACGGATTCATGATGACGATTCGCTCGATCACGTTGCGCAACTCGCGCACATTGCCCGGCCACGAGTAACGCATCAGAGCTTCAAGCGCATCTTCAGAGATTTCTTTTGGGCGGCGGCTGTAGGTCTGCGACAGGTCCTTCAAGAAATGCCGCGCCAGCAGCGGGATGTCTTCTTTGCGTTCGCGCAGCGGCGGAACATAGAAGGGAATTACGTTCAGGCGATAGAAGAGATCTTCACGGAAGTTGCCCTTCGAGATCTCGTCTTCCAGATCTTTGTTGGTTGCGGCAATCACGCGGGCATCGACGGTAATCGGCTCCTCTTCACCGACTGGCGCGAATCGCCCTTCATCCAGCGTCCGCAAAACCTTCGACTGCGTCTTAAGACTCATGTCGCCGACTTCATCGAGGAATAGCGTTCCCCCGTCGGCCTTTTGAAACTTGCCTTCCTTGTCGGCGGTCGCGGCGGAGAATGCGCCGGCGCGATGTCCAAACAGTTCGCTCTCGATGAGGTCTTCGGGAATCGCGGCGCAGTTCACCTCGACGAACATGGCTTCTTTGCGCAGACCCTGGGCGTGAATAGCGCGCGCCACCAACTCTTTTCCTGTGCCGGATTCGCCGTAGATGAGCACGCGGCCGTTGGTCGGCGCCATCAGCGAGATCTGCTGGCGCAGCGCCTTGATGGGAATGCTGTCGCCCACGATGACGCTGCGCGCCTGAAACTGTTTCTTGAACTCGAGATTCTCGCTGCGCAGGCGCTTGGCTTCGATGGCATTTTTCAGAACGATCAGCGTGCGCTCGATGGAAAGCGGTTTCTCGAGGAAGTCGAAGGCCCCGAGTTTGGTGGCGCGCACCGCAGTCTCAATATTGCCGTGACCGGAGATCATGATGACTTCAGGATGATCTTCGCGCTCCACCAGCTTCTCCAGCGTTTCCAGTCCGTCGATGCCGGGAAGCCAGATGTCCAGCAGAACGACGTCGGGAGATTTGTGGCGGAGCATCTCCAGGCACTCCTCGCCACTGCCGGCGAGCAGAGTCTTGTAGCCTTCGTCCGCCAGTACGCCTTCCAGCGCACTGCGGATCTGCGACTCGTCATCCACGATCAGAATGGTCTGCATCTTGATTGGCGCCCACGGTGTAGGCCATTTCCTGGGCCAGAGGCAACTCTACGATAAATCGGGCGCCGACGGGAGAATTCTCTTCCACGCGAATCGACCCATGATGATCTTCGATGATCCGGCTGACGATCGCAAGACCCAGGCCGGTGCCGCGTCGCTTGGTCGAGAAATAAGGCAGGAACAACTTTTCTTTTACTTCCGAGGTCACGCCGTGTCCGGTATCGGCGACGACGATTTCAATCGAGTCGTGTTCATCGGTGACCGCCGTGGAGATGACGATCTGCTTGAGCAGAGAATCATGCAATGCCTCCGCGGCATTGTCCACCAGATTGGCGATGGCACGCTTCATGGCCTCGGGATCGGCCTGGACCGGAGGCAGGTCCGAGCCGAGGAACCGGCGCACCTCAATGTCGTCCAGCCGGCCATCGAACATCATGAGAGCGTCGTTGACGATGCTGTTGATGTCGGATGGCTGCGGCTTGGACGCCGGGAAGCGGGCCAGCGTCGAGAATTCGTCCACCAGCTTGCGAACCGTTTCGACCGAAGAACTGATCGTGATGGCGCACTGCCGGATGACGCTCAAGCGAAGCCGCGTCGGGAGGCGTGGCGCGCTCCAGATGGCGGTGAATGCGCTCCGCCGACAAACGAAAGCGGCGTGAGCGGATTCTTGATCTCATGTGCGATGCGGCGCGCGACCTCGCGCCACGCGGTCTGCTTCTGCGCGCGCAACAGATCGGTGAGATCTTCCAGCACCACGACGTAACCGGCACGCTGACGGCCGTTGCGTGAAGCCTGCTGCAGTGGCGGATCGAGCGACGCCACGGTGACCGCGACATTCAAGTTCACGCGCGCGGTGGCAATGTCCATCTGGCTGGTGGTGCTGCCCATGCGATCGGCTTTGCGGAACATGTGCTCGAGGTCGGTGACGGCGTCCGGCGGAAACAGGTCGTGCAGATTTTCGGCAGCCAGCGCGGGATTCTGGTCGAGGCGTAACAGGCGACGAACCGCCGCGTTGGAGTGCACTATGCGCCGCGAGGCGTCGAGCGAGAGCACGCCTGACGGTACGCTCTCCAGAATCGTCTCGATGTGCCGCGTGCGTTGCTCCAGCTGCGCGTTCATCTCGGCCAGTTCATGGCGCGACTGTTCAATATTGCTGCGGCCAGCTTCCAGGTCGGCGGCCATGCGATTGAACGACTCAACCAGTTGGCCGATCTCGCTGCCGGCCTGCACGTCGACACGATAGTCAAGCCGGCCACGGGATATTTCCTGCGTGGCCTCGGCCAGCGCCACCAGCGGCCGCGTCACCATCTTCGACAGATACAAAGCCAGCCAGGTGGACGCGAACAGCACGCCAATGGTCAGCAGTAACAGCAGTCCGAGATAGGTGCGGCGCAGGCGGCGTCGTTGCAGGCGCAGATCGCGATATTGCTCCTGGCTGCTTTCGACGTCGCGCAGCGTGCCGGAGTAATTCGGCGGCAGCGGCATGGCAACCAGAATCTGTCCGTGATCGCCGACATGGGCGCGTCCCAGAACGTAGGTCTCACCTAGCATCTCGAACGGCTTGGGAGGCGCCGGATCGGCGGCCGGCGGCAGATGTCCGGCTCAGCAACGGCCAGCCCTCAGGAGCGTGAAAACTTGCTTCGGCCCGGCCATCCACCAGGGCAAAAGCGAATCCGCCCTGCAGCGTAATCTCGCTGTTGCGGAACTCGTCCATGATGAAGCTGAAGTTGCCCGTGTGAAACGATTTTTGTGCGTTGGCGCTGACAGCGATGCGCTGCGCTTCATCCTGTGCATTCGTGGTGGCGTATTCCGTCAGCAAAGATGCAATCAGGTTGGTGTGGTACTGCACGTCCTCCGCAGGCCGTGAGAACCACTTCTCAATCGAACGATTGAGCAGTCCATACGAAAACAGAAACAGGAAGATGACGGGACCAAGCGACAACAGCAACGCGCCCATCACCATGTGGCTGCGAAACTTGGAGCCCAGAACGCCGGTCTTTCGCTCGGCATAAAGCCGCAGCAGGGTGCGGATCAAGACGAAGGTCAGCGCGACGAAGAGAAAGAAGATCAGCGCCGAAACCGAGGCGAAGATGATGGTCTCTTCGCTGGTATCGGGTTGGAAGAAGGTCAGCTTGAATGTGGCCTGCGCCAGAATGACGGCGAACAAAAAGAAGATGCAGACAGAGAGCGCGACAATCGCGGGTGTACTGTTGCGTTTATCCTTCGGCCGATTTGGCGGTGTCGAGGGCGACATCGAGTACAGGGAGTTCGAGGGTCGCGGACCCTTCCTTCAATTGACGTAAATCAGATGAACCGTGCGGGAGCGTTGGTTCATTATAGTCCGGCTTTCCTTAGGACTAAACGATCTTTGTAACCCCAGTAAGGGCAGACAGTTGCGCCGCCACTATAACTTTGCGGACGTGCTGGGATGTCGATTACTCCTCCCTTGCTTTAGGGGGTAAACGATCGATTCGAGAGCAACTCGGCGCACTACCGGCGAACACGATATCATCCTTAACTCGGGGAACTCGATGAAAGAAATTGCGGCATGGGCGTTGGAGACGGCGAAGCTGCGCGGCGCATCGCTGGCGGAAGCTCGCGTTGTCGACGAGCGCAACCGCTCGCTGGCCACCAAGAACGGCAAGATCGCCAGTGCCTCCGATGCCGAGTCGCTGGGCATTGGTATTCGCGTCGTTGCCGAAGGAGCATTTGGTTTCGCGGCTACCGACGATCTCTCACGCGAAGGGGTGCAAACTTGCGCCGCTCACGCTGTCGAGATCGCCAAAGCGTCGGCTACGGTGAAGTCGCAGCCGCTGCACCTGGTTCCCGAGCCACCGGCCAAGGCCGAGTGGGTTTCGTCCTGCAAAATCGATCCTTTCACGATCTCCATCGAGGGAAATCTGGAGCTGCTGTTCGCCGTTGATGAAGAGCTACGCAAAACCAAGGGCGTGACACTGGCGGAAACGAACATGAACTTCCGTCGCTATGAGCAGTGGTTCTTCTCGACTGAGGGAGCCGACATTCACCAGACGATTATCACGTCGGGGGCGGGCTATGCCGCTCATGTGTTCGAGGGAACAGAGATCCAGAAGCGGTCATATCCCAACTCCTTTGGCGGACAGTTCCAGAACCGTGGTTATGAGTTGATTGAGGAGTTGAAGCTGCTGGAGCATGCTCCTGAAATCGCCGAGCAGGCCGTGGCGCTCCATTCCGCCGATCAGTGTCCTGAAGGAACCTTCGATGTCGTGCTGGACTCGTCACAGCTTGGGTTGCAGATTCACGAGTCGGTCGGTCATCCCATCGAGCTCGACCGTGTGCTCGGCATGGAAGCCAACTTCGCGGGTACATCGTTCCTCACGCTTGAAAAACTGCGCACGCTGAAATACGGCAGCGAAATCGTGAATGTAGTAGCCGACGCGACCGAAGCCCACGGCCCGGGTCTGGGCACGTTTGCCTACGACGACGAAGGCGTGGCTGCGCAGTGTACACCGATCATTACGAACGGACTGTTCACCGGATACCTCACCTCGCGCGACACTGCGGAAGCGATTGGTGCGACCCGCAGCGGCGGATGTCTTCGCGCCGAAAGTTGGAACCGCTTGCCGATCGTGCGCATGACGAACGTCAGCATCCTGCCCGGGACGTCACCGCTGACGCTGGAGCAGTTGATTGCCTCGACCGACCGAGGGATCTTGATGGAGACGAATCGTTCCTGGTCAATCGACGACAAGCGTTACAACTTTCAGTTTGGCTGCGAGATTGGCTGGGAGATTGTCGGGGGCAAACGCGGACGCATGCTGAAGAATCCGTCCTACTCCGGCATCACGACGGAGTTCTGGAACTCGATGGACGCTATCTGCTCTCGCGATGAGTGGACACTATGGGGCACGCCCAACTGCGGCAAAGGCCAGCCACAGCAGGTGATGGGCACGGGTCACGGTGCTTCGCCCGCGAGGTTTCGCAATGTCAGCGTAGGCACTGCGTACAAGGGGGCTGAGTAGCGATGCTCACTCGCGAACGCGCCGCCGACATCTTTGACAAACTTCGCAAATACACGACTGCCGATGAGATGGAGTTGCTCATCTCCGGCGGGCGGAGTGCGCTGACCCGTTTCGCCAACAACACGATTCACCAGAACATGTCCGAGGAGGAGAATCACATCTCGGTGCGGGTCGCCTTCGGTGGAAGAACGGCGAGAGCGACTACAAACAAGCACGACGAAGACAGCCTGCGTCGCGTAGTGCAATCGGCAGAGGCTCTTGCCCGCGTGCAGCAACCCGATCCGGACCTGCTGCCCATGCCGACGCCGGAAGAGGTGTTGCGTAACGCTGCCGACGCGGGATCCAGCCCGGTTAAGCGTTATTTCGATAGCACAGCCCGCCTCACTGCCGGCGATCGTGCGGCCGTCGTTTCGCAGATGGTCGAGGTCGCCAAGAAACACTCGCTTACGGCCGCGGGAATCTTCTCATCGGCCGAAGCTTGCGAAGGTATCTTCAACTCGCATGGTGTGGCCGACTGGTATGAGCAGACGCTGGCGGAGGCTTCGATCACTATGATCGGCGAGACTTCCTCCGGCTGGCAAAAGCTGAACGCAACCGATGCGACCCAACTTGATGCCGTACAGTTGGCCGAGATTGCTGCGCAAAAGGCCATCGACTCGGTGAATCCGCGCGATCTGCCGCCAGGCAAGTACACGGTCATTCTTGAGCCCGCCGCCGTGCTCGACGCGGTTGGCTTCATGTTCTGGGACTTCGGCGGATCGGCTTTACTGGAACAGCGGTCATTCCTCAACGAACGCATTGGGACACAGATGTTCAGCGAGGAGATTACAGTCTGGGACGATGTCTACCATCCGCAGCAGGCTGGCCTGCCGTTCGATGGCGAAGGCATGAAACGGCATCGGTTCAAGCTGATCGACAAAGGAGTGGTTCAGCGGATAACGTTCGCGCGTTCGAGCGCCAGGCGCATGGCGGAATCCGAACTAGGTTCCAAAGTCGGCACGGTGGTTCCTACAGGTCATGGCTTCGCGCTACCCAACGAGATCGGGGAGGCGCCGCTAAACATCGTCTTCGAAGGGCCGAAGATTGGTGAGAGCCGCACGGTTGAGCAAATGGTGTCTTCCACCGAGCGTGGCATCCTGGTCACGCGCTTGTGGTACATCCGCGAAGTAGATCCCTACGAGAAAATCATCACCGGCATGACCCGCGACGGCACCTTCCTGGTCGAAAATGGCCAGGTCAAGTGTGGTGTCCGAAACTTCCGGTTCAATGAAAGCCTTATCCAAATGTTGCAGAAGGTCGAGGCGGTGGGCGAGCCGGTGCGGGCGAGTGGGGAAGAGTCGATGGACATGGTGGCACCCGCCATGAAGATACGAGACTTCAACTTCACGGAAACGACCAAGTTCTGATTTTGCAAATTTCTTTTGTTACTTGCAACAGGTTGGAATAAGGTAGCCCGAAAGTGCCCCCGCCGAATATCTAAAGCCTTTCGAATAAATAATTTATAGCAGTAATGCGCTTTTGTTGGTACTTTAGTAACTTCCCCTAGGAAGTTCTCTGGGGTATCTTGTTCGATACACGGACATGTCTGCTGGCCACCAATCTGATTTCCGCAATTCGATTCGTTTTCCTTTGCACCTCCAGGTCACGCTAAAGACACCTGCTGGCGAGTATCACGCGAAGACTACGGACATTTCGGCCGGCGGCATCTGCTTCCACACTGAATCGAACATCGATGTCGGTACTCCAGTGGAGTTTGCGATTGAGATGCCGATCGATGTGGTGGGAGCCGGCCAGCCAGTCATGGTTTTATGTGCTGGTCGAGTCGTGCGTTGCTCAGAAGAAGGTTCAGGACAAAGTGTGGCCGTGGTGATCGATGAATATCACTTCAAGCGCATATAACGGTTCGAAATCGGCAGCCCGGAATGGTCGTAATGTGGACGTCTCTGTCACCGATGGCGTTTCCGCATTGGCCAAAGATGGTGCTGAGGCGGGCCGCCAAACTATCCGCATCATTCTTGCCGATTCGGAAGCCATCTTCCGTGTCGGAATGAACAAGATCTTCGCGATGCAGAATGACCTCGAGGTTGTCGCCCAAACCGAAACCCTGGCGCAGACCTTGAACGCCGTGGCCGAGTCAGAGGCCGATGTCATTCTCTTCGAGGCGGGCTTGTCCCCAAATCCGGCCGACGCCATCAGCGAAGTTGCGCGTCGCGCACTTCCCGGCGCAAAGCTGATCATGGTTACCCAGCGCGCCGGCGAACAGGAAACCGTCGACTATCTGCGTCGCGGCGTGCGCGGAATCCTTGCCCGGGCAGTTTCGCCGGAGTTGCTGGTTCGCTGCGTTCGTAAAGTAGCCGCCGGCGAGACCTGGCTGGACAAACAGGGAGTGAACTGGGTCATCGAAGCCTATCGCACGCAGGCGCTGCAAGGGACAGCCCCGCAACGGCAGCTGCGGCTCAGCGAGAAGGAGATGATGATCATCAGCGGCGTCACCCAGGGCATGAAGAACAAAGACATCGCTCGCGAGGTGAAAACGACCGAGCAGGTCGTCAAGAACTACCTCCGCAAGATCTATGACAAGCTCAACGTAGCTGACCGGCTGGAGCTTGCGCTTTACAGCATGCACCATCGCCTGCTGGATGGTTATGTGTTCCCCAGCTCGGATGGTCGGAGCGAAAGCGACAAGAAAGCGAACGGCGCCGCCGCGAAACCTGCCGCGGCAGCGGAGGGGGTTTCAGAACGGCCGGCCTCAGCAGCCATGGCCGCCGTGATCGATACCCAAAAGCTCTCCTAAACAATCGCCCCGAGTTGTTCCTGCGGCGTTCTTGCGGTAGTGTTGTGCGTTCCCTACTTTTTTCCGAGGTTTGCCTGTGCGATTTTTTTCACCTTCTGTGCGCAAACTGATCTTTGCATTCATCGTATGGACCATTGCGAATGCGCTGCCGGCGTACACCCAATCCACGCTCACCCCAGCTCTCCGGAGCGCCATTGATGACACCGCCCAAAAGGTATTGAAGGCAACAGGTGTGCCCTCAGCGTCCGTGGCGGTTGTCCAAGACGGGAAGATCGCCTACGTGCAGGCATACGGTTCAGCCCGGCTGGATCCGCAGACGAACGCAACCGCGGCGATGCGCTACAGTATCGGCTCGATCAGCAAGCAGTTCACCGCGGCGGCAATCCTGATGCTGGCGGAGGAAGGCAAGCTTTCGCTGGACGATCCCGTCTCAAAGTACGTTCCCGGACTCACTGAGGGCGATCAGGTCACGATCCGGCAACTGCTGTCGCACACGTCGGGGTATCAGGATTTCTGGCCGCAGGACTATGTTCCGCCGCTCATGCTGAAACCGATCTCTGCCGACCAGATCATGGATATGTGGGCGCGTAAGCCTCTCGACTTTCAGCCGGGCACGAAGTGGCAGTACAGCAATACGAACTATGTGATCGCCGGCGTGATCGTGGAAAAAGTTTCGGGCATGCCACTGCTGAAGTTCCTCAGCCAGCGGGTGTTCACGCCATTGGGAATGAAGAGCGTCTCCGACACCGACGCAAACAAACTACCGCCAACCGATCCCACCGGCTACATGAGTTATGCTCTTGGCCCACCGCGTCCCGCTCCCAAGGAAGGTCGCGGTTGGATGTTTGCCGCCGGTGAACTTGCCATGACGGCAGAAGACCTGGCTAGGTGGGATATCTCCATCATTGACCAGAGTGTGATGAAGCCCGCTTCGTATCGCGACATGGAGACCGAGATCGTTCTGCAGAATGGCGTCGGCACGCGCTACGGTTTGGGCGTGTTCGTCACCAGCAACAATGGCCATCGCACGCTGGAGCATGGCGGCGAAGTATCCGGATTTGTAGCCGAGAACATTGTGCTGCCCGACGATAAAATCGCGGTGGTTGTGTTGACCAACCAGGACGCTTCAGAAGCGGCAAGCGGGATCGGCCGCCCGGTTGCCGAAATGTTGGTGAAGGCAGCTACTCCTCAGGATCCCAAGGCCGACGAGTCGATGCGCAAAGTGTACGACGGCCTGCAGCAGGGTAAGATCGACCGCTCGCTGTTTACCGACAATGCGAATGCTTACTTCACCGATGAGGCGCTCCGGGACTATGCGAGCAGCCTTGGACCGCTGGGCGCTCCGGATTCGTTCACGGCATCGCGCACGTCGTTGCGCGGCGGGATGACGGCACGCATCTATGAAGTGAAATATCCCAAGAAAAATCTGGTAATCATCATCTACCAGATGCCGGACGGGAAGATCGAGCAGTACCTGATCGCGGGGCAGTAGCGTTTGCCAAATGCAAAAAAGGAGCGACCCGAAGGCCGCTCTCAATGTGTCCGCCTAAACGAATCTACTGTTCCGAAACCGTTGTCACTCCCGGATCGCCCTTCGTAGGGGCTTCCGTGCCATTAATTTTGGCGGTATAGGACTGGCCGGTCCGCGAGTTCATGGTGAGTTCGTCCCCGCTCGCCTTGTACGTCCAGATGATGGCGTTGACTCTCCATCTTCGTGTTTCGCCAGGAGCCTGAGATTGCATTCGAACCGCTGTCAGGCAAACCGAGCTATCAGAAGAGTGGCATGGTGTTAATCGCAGTTGCGCTGCGTGCCGCCGCTGGCGTACGCGCTGGTCGTTACCGCAGCGGGGTTCATGCAGGTTCCCGGATCGGGCGTATGCGTGGCAACCGCTCGTGCAGCCGGCGTCATTGCGGTCATGAGATGTGGAGTTGCCGTCGTGGGGCTGCTGGATGAGTTAGGCTGCTGATCGGTGGACGAGCCCTCTTGCGGAGTGGTCGCGTCTTTCGCCGGCGCTGAATTTTCAGTTCCAGGCGTGCTTCCCGTCGTACCCATTGTCGATGTGGCAGGACGTGAGTCGGATTGGCCGGATGCGTCGGTCGTCGAGGTGGTGCTGTTTTGCTGATCCCTTACTGTGGTGTCAGGAGCTCCGTCCTGCGAATGAGGCTTTGCCTTAGGCGAGTTCTGGCTGTTGGTGTCTGATCCTGAAGATTGGTGCGATGTCGGTGGGGTCGAGTTCTGCGTTTGCGCTGCTTTGGTGGAATTGCTGGAATCGGATGGCGTCGTACCGTTCTGCGCCATAGTCAACCCCAACCCCAGAAGAGCCATCGCCGCCAGATACATCAGCTTCGTCATGTTGCATCTCCGCCCCGAGAGTCATGCGTCCTTATCGGGTTAGACGAGCGTCACCGGCGCGCTGGTTTTCTTATCTAAGGTGAATTATTTCGATTGGATGGGAAATGGCGGCGACGCCGCATGTTGATGCTGGAAGTGCGGAAGAAATGAGGAAGGCACGTTCGAGCCGACAGGAGCCGTGGAGAGAATCAGATTATTTCGTCTTTGGCGAATCCATCGGGCCAGTCGATGGGCTCTCCGGAATACCTCCGGGACCCTCTTTGCACTGGCACTTAGTCATGATTGCCGACCGGAGGCGGCCACGCAGGTCGTCAGGCAGTTCGTAAAGGTGAGAGTCGCGATAGATCTCGATGGTCATCTTCGTCGTGTTGCAAACGACGTAGCAGTTGTGGCACCACTGAAGGTGGTCTTCCAATTCCGCCCGTGTTTGGGCGTCCATCGAGTCGTCGAGGTAATCGGTGAGCTCCTTGAGGAAATCAGAGCAGGTCACTGTTTGCCATCTCCACCAGTACGATTTTTGAAATACTTATTCAAGCGCTCTCTCAATTGCAACCGGGCACGCAGCAACCGGGACTTGACCGCCGGAATACTCAAATCCAAGGCATCCGCCGTCTCTTCGGTCGAAAGCCCTTCTACGTCGCGCAGGACAAACACTGTTCGAAAACTCGGAGGCAAACCCTGGATGGTCTTTCCCAGAATATCCTTCAGTTCACCCTGCGTATAAAGCTGCTCCGGATTCGGCGCCCAGTCCGCGACTTCGCGCGGCATGGAATCCTCTTCCGTCTTGATATCTTCGTCGAGCGAAACCATCCGCTCAGGCCGACGGCGACGCAGGCGCATAAGCGCCTCGTTCACCGCAATCCGCACCAGCCAAGTATAAAACTTGGACTGCTCCTGAAAGTTAGCCAGATTCTGGTAGGCCTTCAGGAACGCATCCTGCACTACATCCTCAGCGTCCTCGCGGTTCTGAGTGATGTGTTGCGCAATCCGGAATACGTTGCGGTCGTAGCGGCGCACCAGCTCCTCGAAGGCGCTGATATCACCGGCCTTGGCCGCATGAACCAGGGTTAATTCGTCGCCCGCTGGCTCAGCTACTTTTGGTTGGATGGTTCCCATATCTGCGTAGATTCAGGATTTTAGGCCTTAAACGGAAATAACCCCAGCCACATTGTACAGATACAAATGGAAATCGGGGAAGAGCGCATCAACTTTTGTGGCCAAATGCACCAACCGTGCCCGACGGCCCTGGTGGAGCTTCCATGTATCGTACGTCTTCAACGGAACGATGGATGTCGCAGCCGGGAACCGATTGTGTAAACGAATGGTCTGAGGCACGGCCCGGGCAATCGCGCTAAACTGCAAATAGTGAGTTTCCGTATTCGCCTTCTCGTCGCCCTTCTGGTCTGTGTCATCGTGTTCACAGGCAGCGGATTCGTCGCGCAAGACAGCACCACGCCACCTCCCAAGAAAAAGACCAAGTCAAGCAGCGCTCACACGTCATCCACAAGCGCCAAATCGAGTGCCCACAAGCCGCGTAAGAAGGTGACGGTGGCGCGTGCGCACCAGATGAAGCGGAGCTTTGTCGCGTCCAACGATCTTCGGCCCATGGCTCGGCAACTGGTCGAGTTCCGCACCCCAGCCGCTTACACCGGGGTTGAGAATTACGCGCACACGCACGCAGGCACCGAAGCTGGTGCGTTGGCGTGGTTCGCCGTCGGATACGCTCACTACCTGGATGCGCAATATCCTGCGGCCATCACCGCCTTGCAGAAAGCGCAGCCGCAGATCGGCGAGCTGAAAGACTACGTTGCCTTCTTTATCGGCAACTCTTATTTACTGAGCAATAATCCGGAGGAGTCGCTGGCGTATCTGCGCGACTTCGGTACCCGCTTCCCAGACTCTCTCTATAGCCACGATGCGACTATTGCCAACGCTAAGGCGCTGCTGGCGCTCAACCAGCCGAGTCAGGCAGTCAAGCTGCTGGAGGATCATCGAACCCCAGCCAGTGCCGAGACCGAGTATTACCTGGGCAAGGCGTATGTCCAGAGCGGCCAAGGCAAGACAGGTGCCGAAATTCTGCAGCGGGTCTATTACGAATACGCCACCAGCTACCTTGCCGATGCGGCCTACGCGGACTTGCGAAAGATTCCGGAGGAAACAGCTCTGCCGCCCGTGACCTACGCGCAACATTTGAAGCGGGCCGACGCGCTATATAAAGCACGCCGCTATCCGGCTGCGGCAGATGAATACCAGTATGTCGTCGATCTCGCACCACCGGGGAAGCAGCCTGAGGGCTTAATCCAGCTTGCGAATTCTTACATGCATGACGGGAATACGCGAAAAGCCAAAGAGGCGTTGGACCGTATTCCCGACGACGGCAGTGACGCCAGCGCGGAGAAGTGGTATCAGCAGGCTGAGATCGCACGCACCGCAAACGATGATGGCTCGCTGAGCAACATCCTGGAACACATGCGCGCGAGCACGCCGAAGTCGCCGTGGCTGGAAGCGGCCTTGATGAGCGCGGGCAACATGTATCTATTGCGCAAGGATTACGACCGCGCCATCGACTACTATCGCGAGATCCATGAGCGGTTTCCCGACGGCACCAAGGCGGCTTACGCTCACTGGAAATGCGCCTGGCTGACCTATCGTCAGAACCGTAAAGACGAAGCCAAGAAATATTTCGAGGAACAGGTCGAGTTCTATCCCGGCACGAACGAAGTTCCGAACGCCATGTACTGGCGCGGACGCATGGCTGAGGACGATCGCGATTACGGCGTAGCGCGCGCTTATTACCAAAAGCTTTCCGGCCGTTATCGCAACTACTATTACGCGGTGCTGGCGCGGCGTCGGCTGACTACGCTGCCAGCCGCTCCAACGGTAACGGTGGCGGCGCTGCAGCATGTTTCTTCGCTGGCGGCGCTCGATCCGACCTCGCAGATCGTCAGCCCTCCGGAAGACGATCTTCACTACAACCGCGCCAAGCTGCTGGAAAACGCCGGTATGACGGACTTGGCGGTGCATGAGCTGCAGGCCGGCAGTTCCACCGGACCCAGCTGGGAGATGTTGGAGATCGCCAAGATTTATACCAGCGGCGGCGAATACTTCCGCGCGTTGCAGGCGCTGAAACGGGCCATCAGCGGATACTTCTCGATGGACGTCTCTGACTTGCCTCCGCCCTACTGGCAGGGACTGTTCCCGCGGCCGTACTGGGATGCGCTGCGAAATTATTCGGAGGAGAACGGGCTTGATCCGTACCTGGTGGCGTCGCTGATTCGCCAGGAGTCGGAGTTCAATCCCAGCGCCATCTCGCACGCCAATGCATATGGGCTGATGCAGTTGCTGCCCCGAACCGGAAAAGGCGAAGCCAAGAAGGAAGGTTTGACGCACTACAGCACCGACTCGCTGCTCGATCCGACCACCAATATCGAGTTAGGCACACATTACTTCCGGTCGATGGTCGATCATTTCGGCGGCCAGGTGGAGTACGCGCTCGCGGCTTACAACGCCGGTGCCGATCGAGTTGAGGACTGGCGAGCGTCGGGTAACTATCGCGATGTGGAGGAGTTCGTCGAATCGATCCCGTTCACTGAAACCCGCGAATACGTGCAGGCCATCGTCCGCAACGCCGAAGTCTACAAGAAGGTTTACGGAACGCCGTAAGAAGCTGTTTGGGTATCAGCTCTCAGGTTTCCCGATCACTTCTTTGCGTACTTCTCCGCGCCCATCAGATGTATTGAGATGTATGGTTCGTCGCCGATGACCCAACTGTCATGCCCGGGCGCGACATAGAAGATGTCGCCTGCTTTCATCTCCCGCACCGACCCATCTTCCATCGAGAGTCCGGATCGTCCTGAGACAACAATCCCAACGTGCTCCACCGCGCACAACTTCGCCCCGTTGGCTTTGCCGATGTGCTCCGACCACCGCCAGCCCGGTTCATACGTCGCGCGGCCTATGGTCATTCCTCCCACGTGCACAATCTCGAATCTGCCTTTCTCGAAGGTGAGAGTCTCGTCCGGCTGCTCGAATTGTTTCAAGACGACATCGATATTCATAAGTGGATCCTGGGCTATGGATGCTCTCGGCTGCGCGGCCGACACTCAATTCGTCACATCCCTCTGCCATACATCCTCAGAAACCCGCACTGCCCCTTAACTTCACACTGCAACATGTCCTGCGCCAGCAGGTTCCATCCAACAAATCCTGAGAAGACGTGGTTTTCTGACTGCTCGGGTGTAGGAGCAAGGCCCGCACCCGTCTCGGCGTTATAGTCTTCGTGCATCGAACCCCACTTCTGGATATCGGCCACGACCATGCGCCCAAGAATTCCCGACAACTCCGCCGCCTGCTTGTCGAAGCCGTAACGCTTCAGGGCAATGTAGTTCATGTAGTTCGCGTTAATCCAGATAGGCCCCTGCCAGTTGGAGTAGGGAATGATGATCGCGGCGTTGTTGTAGTCCGGGTCCTGCTTCGACAAGCTGCGAACGCCGTACGGCGCCCACATGTAGTCCTGGTTCAGCATGTAGCGCGAAATCATTTCCTTCGCGCTCTTTTCCGGCAGAATGTCATCGATAAGCGGAACGAAGCTGGAGTAGCTGATGCGCTTCACCGGCTTGCCGGTATCGCGGCGGATGTTGTAGAACATCGCCTCATCCGCGAACCACATGTGCTTCAGCATCGCAGCCTTCAGATCGTCTGCCTTTTTGCGATACTCTGCGGCCTCCGCGGGCTCACCCACTTTGTCGGCGAGCTGCGCCATGGCCTTGTACTCGCGATATTGAAACGTGCTTATGTCCGTAGCCAGAATCGCGCTCTTGTCCTTCTCGTCGTTCGTCAGTGCAACGTTGTTATCGGCTCCGGACGAAATCGCGTTTTCCCAGAAAAACAGCCCGTACTTGGGATCGAACTGCGTCTGCTCGCGGTAGACGATGACCTTGCGCATGTTCTCCCAAATGGGCTTGACCCACTGGTAGTCGCCCAGGCCTTCGGAAGCGATCACGGCGCCCTGCGCCAGGAACGGCTTCATGGCAAAACGCCCCATCAGTGGGCGCGGACCCTTCGTCGTAATGCATCCTGCGACATAGCCGTCTTTGTCGATAGCACCCGCAAAATCCAGCACCCAATACTTCAGGTACTGCGGCTTGCCTTGCTGCGCCAGGTGCGAGCCGATGAAGAATCCGTCCCAGTCCCACATCTGCTTGTAGAAGCCTGCGGGAATCAGGTAGTCGTACTTGATAAATCCCTCGGCGGGACGGATGGATTGCGGCTCGAGTTTTGCATATGCAGCGGAGACTTGATCAAGCGTCTGTGCCAGGTTCGCTGGTTTGTCGGCGGAATGGATGGCGATCGGAACAGAGAGCGTAATCAGCGCTAGGAGCAGACATCTGAAAAGCCGATGATTCATACCAGACATTGTCCCAGAAAACGGAGCTATGCGTGCCTTTCGCAATGGTGTTTGCTGTTTGCCGTTTGCGCTGACGTCCGATTCACCAAACGTGCGGCACCAGACGATACCGTACTGTTGCCTGGTACTCCGTGTAACCGGGCAAATTCTTGGCTAGAAACGATTCTTCATCCAGCAACCGCCATATCAGGAACGGAAGCATAAACGCCGAAGCGAGCAGACCCCAGTACGAGCCCAGCGCAAGCGGCGTGCCAATTACATACAGCAAGGCGCTCGCGTACATCGGATGGCGAACCAGCGCATAGGGGCCGGTCGTAATCACCTTCTGGTTGGCGGCGACTTGAATCGTCGCTGAGGAGAATGTGTTTTCTCTGTACACGAGGAAGATGAAGTAAAAGCCCACGACTACCATCAGGTCCCCGGTTATTTCCAGCCACAACGGAACGGAATGCCAGCCGAACCGAAAACTCAGTGCAGGTACGACCAGAAGCCCAACGAACGCAATGGAAGCGAAGAGCATGATGATTTTTTGTGGTGTTCGCGTCTCTGCGGTGGGCCCGCCCTTCATGCGGCGTTCGAGTAGCGCCTGGTCATTCTTTATCAGGTAGAGGGAAGTGAACAGCGATGTTCCGATAAAAATCGCCAGGTATACCCAGCCCTGCCAGTACCGGACCGTCCCCGCCGGAATGAAAAGCAGTAATCCCGTAGCGACGCCGAGCGCGGCCAAACTGAGCAGTGTTTTCGCCCACAGATTCTTCATTCCAGAGTCCGGCATTAAGTGGGGTGCGGTTGCCTTCTATGGAGCCGATGCCTAGTTGCAAGGGCGTGGCGTATCCCGTCATCTCCAGATAGCCAACTCCGCTGATGGGCATTCCCCCGCGGGTTCCAGCGATGGTGATCGCGCCCTCCCAATAGGAAAGACCCGCGGTGTTGCTGCTCGCCAGTTCCTGCGAAGGCAAGGGTGTACTGATTTGCATGTCCAAAGCTAGAGCGGGTATGTTAATCCGCCACGCAATCGGGTAAACCGCTTTGGTGATCGGGCTGGCAAAGGTCTGGCCACTTGGTGTCATTGTGAAATCGCGCGCGCCGAGATAGGTCGACTTGCCACTCGCATCCACGTACGTTCCCGACGAGAACGGATCAACGCTGCCATCTTTATGCCGCAGCCGGTATAGCATCAGCTCGGTGTTATCGGCCAGTTGCAGGCTGAGCCAGTCCCATCCCACCTCGTCTTTGTCCAGACCGCTGCTGAAGAACTCGTGATCCATCCAGGACGTGCCTTCGACGGCGTACGTCTTGCCGTTTAGTTCGATCGAGCCGCTGGTCAGCAAGCGGGTGAAGGAGATGTAGTGCGAAGCATTGCCCGCTCCAACACCTTTCTGGCTGACGCCGTTCTGGCCGTGGATCACGGGTGGTTTACGGGACGTCATCTGCAAGTGCAGAGTGAAGTCGCCGGCAATCGCCTGCAGATTCTGCTGTCCATTGGCCCACTGCACGTGCCAATTGCCGTTCCACACTTTCTGGAGCGATAGACTCGCTCCTGCAAGGCCTGGTCCGGCACGGTTTAGCCGCTGGGTGTGATAAAAACGGCCGCCATCAATGTCACTCAGTGCCAGGTGCGCCAGATAAATATCACGAACATTCCAATCGCCCGGTTGCTCCTCCTCACGCTTTGCGCCTTGCCGAAAGAATGTCAGCTCAAAGCCGAATCGATGGCCGTCCGCCGCTTTGAGATTGCCGGTGTAATACCACCATTCGGTTTTGTAGTCAGGATGATCGAAGTGATCGCGCGGGAATTCGTAGCTGTATCCCGGCAGCGCCTGCTGATATTGTGCGACCGAGGGCATCGCGATAAGGAGGACAAAGATTGCGGCAGCGAGTCTATTCTTCATGCACTACCTCAATCGGGTTCAACGATGTCGCTACACGCGCGGGGTAGAAGCCGGCGAGCACAGTCGCCACGTACACGAGGCTCAGCGCACCCAGCAGAACGGCGACCGGCCAATGAAATCGGATGGTCCATCCGAAGGACTGCTTGTTGATAACGAAGATCAGGAGCAGCGAGAGCACGACCCCCAGAGCGAGCCCGGCCACATTCGCCAGCAAGCCGATCAAGCCCGCTTCCACCAGAATCAGCTTGCGTATTTGCGGCACAGCAGCGCCCAGAAAACGCAGCAGGCCCAATTCGCGACGGCGATCGATGACCAACGCCAGCATCGCTCCAGCAATTCCGATAACGGCTACGATGACGGCAACAACCTCCAGTGCGTAGGTAATGGCGAACGTCCGGTCGAAGATTTGAATGGCCTGAGCCCGTAGGTTGCGATTGGTGAAGATCGCTAAATTGTGTCCGGCAGCAACCTGCTCGACTTCTTTTCGTACGCCATCGAGATCACTACCGGACGCCACATAAACTGCCAAGTTCGATGACGCCGGATCACCGGTATAGCGCAGTGCTCGCGAACGGTCGATGACGATGAAACCCTTTTCGCTGCCGTAGTCATAAAAAACATCGATAATCCGGAACGGCACCTGCGTTCCGGCTAGAGGCAAGGTAATGGTGTCGCCCGGGTGCATGTGGTGCTTGTTGGCAAAGGGCTCGCTGATGAGGGCATTGTCGCCGCTGCGGAGTTCGGCATTCACAACCGCGGTCGGGCGTCCTGAGAAGAAGTCGACCTTGCCCAGATCGTGATCACCGATGGTGTCCGCGGAACCCAGCATGGCAGGGAGTCCCTGGTAACTGATCTCATATCCCCGAAAGCGATCGACTCCGGCGACTCCGGGCAGGGCTGCAATCTTGTCGGCAAGTACGGCATCGATGGTGGGATGCCGATCGACTGATGGATTCGTCGCTGGCCGAAGGAACAAATCGGCTTTGAGCTGGTTGTTCATCCACACCTGAACGGTCTGGCGGAAGCTACCGACCATGATGCCAACCGCCGTAGTCATGGCAATGGCTGTGGAAAGCGCGCCAACCAGAACCGAGGTTCGCCGTAGAGAAGATCCCAGGCTGCGCGACGCCAGCATCGCCTCGACGCCGCCGATGCGGCGCAGCATGCCGGAAGACACAGACGTCAGCGCGCTCACCAGAGCCGGAATGGCGAATGCGGATGCGCCGATGAAGAGAATGGCGGCTGCATAGCCGAAGAACGGTTTGCCGGCAATGGCTGGCGCAAACGAAGCGGCTGCCCCTGCGATTGCAAGCACCGCGGCAATCCACAGATCGCGAACCTTGTGGACACGCGCAGCATATTCGCGTTCCCCCCGTGCCATCGCCTCAATCGGAGAGACCAGCGAAGCCTCCCGTGCCGGTGATGCCGCGGACGCCAGAGAAACTGCGAGTCCAATGATCAACCCTAGCAAGACCGTATCTGGGGTCAGAGTGATCGGCGCAGGCCGGCTGCTTACATAGAGGCTGTCGACGGTTGCGCCCAGCAGTCGTACTGCGCCAATCGCCATGAGTCTTCCGAGCCCGATCCCAACGACCGCCCCGACTATTCCAAAACATGCTGCTTCACCCAGAAACGACGCTAGAACTGCGGAACGGCTGGCGCCGAGAGCGCGAACGATGCCAATCTCCGGCCGGCGGCGAACTACGGAAACTGAAATGGTGTTGAAGATCAGGAATGCGCCAACGACGAGGGCAACGTAGCTCAGGATGCGCAGATTCCAGCGGAATGCGCTCAGCATGCGGCGATTCTCGTCGGTTTGACTGCCTTGGCGCCGAAGCTCAACGCCCGCGGGAAGAGCGGAGCGGATGCGCTGCTCCCATTGTTCCAGCGAGGGAGAGCCGGGAACAGTCAGCAGGATGCGGTCGACTCGATTGGTGCGATGCACGGCGCGTTGCGCGGCGGCGATATCCATCAGAATCAGCCCGCCGCTGTCGCCAGAGTCTTTCAGGACGCCGGCTACCTTGTAAGGCCGCACCACATCGTTGATTTGCAGCTGCAGAGTGTCGCCGGAGTTCGTGCCCAGGCTCGAACTCACCCAAACGCTGTCTCCGCTTAGGGTAGGTGTAAGGTTGTCTGCGTCAGCTTTCGCCTGACCGGCGTCAGTAAAGCCTTCCGGCTGATGAGCGATCAGGTCGAGGCCGATGAGCGGAACGGTCTGGCCCGTGGAGTGAAGGGTGGCGAAGTCGTCAATTCGAGGCTCGACCTTAATGGGATAGGGAAGCGTGGCAAGCGTACCGACAACGGCGTCAGGGACGCCGCCAACTGCGCTGACCTCAAGGTTGGCCGTGCCGGTCAGCGTCTCCATGGAGGAGCGGAACGAGCCTGCGGCGGCGTATCCGGCGAGTTCGATTGCGAGAACGACGGCAACTCCCAAGGCCACGGCGAGCACGGTTAACAATGTGCGCGTCGGCTCGCGATACAGGGGGCGCACGACCAGCTTATAGAACACCCACAACCGCGACTTCATCGTGCTGTGACCTCTTCGATGCGGCCGTCGCGCAGCTTCACCACGGCATCGGCAATGCCGGCTGCCTCCAGACTATGAGTCGCCATCAGAATCGCTGTCCGGTGCTCGTCGGCGATGCGGCGCAGCAACTGCAAAATCAGGTTGCCGGTCTGCGTATCCAAATTGCCCGTGGGCTCATCGGCCAGCAGCAACGCCGGACCATGAACCATGGCGCGAGCGATGGCGACGCGCTGCATCTGCCCGCCGGAGAGCTGGTGCGGCATTCGCGAGTCGAGCCCGGCCAACTCCACCAACTCAAGTTGGCGCAGGGCGCGGTCGCGCGTATTCCTTTCGCCCGCCAGCAGCAGGGGCAGCTCGACGTTCTCCAGCACAGTTAACGTATTCAGCAACTGAAACGACTGGAAGATGAACCCGACTTTTTCTCTTCGCAACCGAGTCAGGCCGTTGTCATTCAGTTCCGTGGTGGAGATTCCGTCCAGAAGGACCTGTCCGGTGGTAGGAAAATCCATGGCGCCGCCGAGGTTCAGTAGGGTCGATTTTCCGCAGCCGCTACGCCCGACCAGGGCAACAAAATCGCCGCGGTACAACGTGAGCGAGACCCCGTTCAGAGCGTGCACCGGCTGGCCATCGGTAACGTAAGTCTTGGTCACCTCCTCCAGCCGTAGCAATTCAGAAAGCCCGGAGGATTCGGTTGTCAACGGTATTGCCGGCTTAGGTTGGGTCAGGCTCATCGCTTTTAGTCGGAACGTTACGATTATTTCATTTGCTTGGATGTTGCCGGGGCGATTTGAGGATAAATTCGATGTCCGGTTTTCCTCACACGACAACCAGCATCGCACAATTTGTTTTTCGAACTTGTGTGACGAATGCCATAATGAGCGGCTCCCACATCGTGTGGTGAATCCTTATCGGGACGAGGCCGGGTTGCGCGACGGACAAATCAGCCGATGTCTGCGAGCGGTGCTTTTTGTCGGAGTGGTTGCCGGAGCGCTCGCTGCCGGAGCACAGACTCAATCGATCGAGACTCCCCCGCCGCCGGAGACGCCAACCATCTTCTGGTCGCAGGTCAACACGTATGTCGGTATAACGCCCTCGATAGATTTCATGTTTCTGGCCGCTGGCACGCCTGGAGCTGACGGAACTCATCCCGAATTTGTTCTCGGGCCCAATCTCGACATCGCGCTGTGGAACTTTCTGACTCACCTCAAGACCAACAATCCCGAACGCAGCAAGTATCTGACATTTCGGATCGGCTACCGTTATGCCAAAAATCTGTACAAGCGCGACACCAGCACAAAGGCTGGCGTGCTGGAGTTGACCCCGCGCATTCCTCTTCCGTGGGGCTTCCAGATTGCCGACCGCAACCGGATCGATCTTCAGGGACTGCCGACTCGATTCAATTGGAATTATCGAAACCGGGTTGGTCTGTTGCGCAGTGTTTCGATCGGTAAGTTCGCGATCACTCCTTACGCGCAGGCCGAAGCGTTTTATAACTGCAGCTTTGGAGAGTGGTCGCAATACACGTACCAGTTCGGGGCAATCTCACGAATCACGCCGAAGATCGAAATCGATACCTGGTATCGACGCCGCACCAGCCTGACCGAGCCGGTCCTGCGCGCTAACCTCACGGGAGTGAAGCTCCTGCTGTTCTTTCACCGGGTTGACCGATAACCTGCGATTCCCGGCATAGTGCGCGCGTTAGCGGGACCGATTATAGAATCGGTGCAGGTGTACGAACATGAAAGCAGCAGTTCTGAGCGGCCCCGCTCCCATTCCACAGCACCCTCTCCAGATTGAAGACATTGCGAAACCGTCGCTGAGGCCGGGTCACGTCCTCTTGAAGGTACGCGCCTGTGGAGTTTGCCGCACCGACCTGCACATTGTCGAAGGCGAACTCGCACCGAAACTTCAAGGCGTCATCCCGGGTCATCAGATCGTGGGCGACGTCGTCGACGGCGCAACGGCCGACCTTCCGCTCGGAACCCGGGTCGGCGTCTCTTGGATCGGCGGCACGGACGGCACTTGTTGGTATTGCCGGCACCAGATGGAAAATCTCTGCGATCAACCAACGTTCACCGGGTACACAGTGCCGGGAGGCTATGCGGAATATGCGTTGGCGCGTGCCGACTTTGTGTTTCCCCTGCCGAAGGAATTGGATGACCTGCACGCCGCGCCCCTGCTGTGCGCTGGCATCATCGGTTTTCGTAGCCTGCGAGTGGCCGGCGTTCAATCTGGCGAGCGGGTAGGACTTTTCGGCTTTGGAGCTTCAGCCCACCTTGCGATTGCAGTCTTGCACGCCTGGAGGTGCGAGGTGTACGTCTCAACTCGAGGCGAGTCGCATCGCAAATTGGCTGGATCGCTAGGTGCAAAGTGGGTGGGCGCGGAGGCGGATCACCCGCCTGTTGAGCTCGACCGCGCAGTGACCTTCGCGCCCAGTGGCGACGTCGTTGTAGCTGCACTCTCCAGCCTGCGTAAAGGTGGAGTTGTCGCGATCAATGCGATCCATTTGGACCGCATCCCGCAGTTCGACTATGACAAGTTGTTGTGGGGCGAGCGCCAGATTCGTAGTGTCGCCAACATGACGCGTGCCGATGCCCGCGATTTCCTGAAGATCGCCGCCGAGATCAACCTTCAGCCAAAAGTCACGTCGTTTTCGCTGGATGAGGCGAATGAAGCGCTGTTGGCAGTGAAGCAGGATGCCATCGATGGCGCGGCGGTGATTCTGCCCTGACTTCGCCAGCCAGCAAACAAAAGCGACGCGCTGCTGAGGGCGCGTCGCCGGCAAAATGAAGCGAGTTGAGAGGCCGCGAAACGTTACTGAATCTTCGCGTAGTTGGCGTTCGTCGTCGTTACCTGGATCTGCTTGGCTGTCGCGTTCAGTACTGTCTGCTGAGCGTAGTTGGTTCCATCTGGCAAGCTGCCCATCTGGATCGCCAGAGTCACGGCATCGCCAGGTTTATCCATGTAGGTGTTTACGTTGATGGTGGCAATTTTTTTTGCGGCCGTGTCAAAGCCCACGATCATCTGGTCGCCGTCTTTGGCGTAATTCTTGAACACGATATTGGTCAGCGGCGATCCCATCGTCTTGTCGATGGAAACATTGTGTTTCTGCATCGCCTGCTGGATCAGCTCCGGGTTTGGAGGGACGTACATTGAGAGCAGGCTCTGCACCTGCTGCATGTACGCCTTCATCTCGTCGGTCTTTTTTTCGACAACGCGTTCGCGCAGTCTGCCTCTCTGCTGGGGAGCCTGCTGCTGATCGCCCATGGGAACCTTCATCACCTGGCCGTTCGGGCCGTAGGAGCACTGGAAGACCTTCTGCGGCTTCTGCTCGCCCTTTAGGGTGATTTGCTGCGTCTCTACCCACTGGTAGTGATGCAGACGTTGCTTGTTCTCGGCGGCAGACTGTTTCAGGGCGGCAATCTTCTGCTGTAACTCAGGGTTGGACGCTCCTCCAGCCATTTGTGCGACGGCCGGTGTCGACAACCCGGCAAGCAACAGCAGGCCTAGAGCAATCAGCGTAAGGCGAATGTGGGACGCGATTGTTCGGCTCATAAGAGGGCTATTTTTCCTCATGGCGACTCTCCAATTTTCAGTTTAGGTAGAAGTTGCGCATAGCGACCTCTGCGAAGCCGCTGCTCGATCTTCAATTGTAGGGGCAGATAACTATTACAGACGGCACTACGGTTTGGCCACATTTTTCTCGACGGTTTTTAGCGGAACAGCTCGTGTCTTTTCGTCCGCTTTGGCGTTAAACGAGGTCAGTTGCGATTTGCCGTACCAACTCCACACTTCTGAAAGATAGTATTTGTTGTCGCGAGCGACAAACAGAATTTGAGTTGGCATATTTTTTGTCGGCACCGATGACTGCAGGAAGTACAGATCCTGCTGAACCTTGCCATCCTGGCTGCGAATGGTCACATAAGTAGGGGCAATCACATCCAGGGTGTAATGCCCGGCCGGCAGTTTGTTGCCGGCAATATAAAACTCAAATGGAATGTCGGCCGTCCCCCTGCGAGGGCCGTCTTGTGCGAGCGCCACACAGCAGGTCAGGATTGCGAGAAAGCCGTTCAAAACCAAAGTTCTCGACAACCATCGCTTGCGGTTCATCTGCGTCTCCTTCACGAGAGCCGGTTAACTCTACGTCATGGCAGTAGGATCAAATCCGGTCAATGAAAGCGTGCGGGACTGGGAGGAATCCCAGTACTCGGCTTGCTGCACCACGATTTTCATCAGGACAAGACTGGGATCTTCCGCTCCGCCCGGAAGCCATGTCTGATACTTCGCGTCCCACAAGGCCTTGGCCTTGGCGCGGTCGCGCACCAGTTCACAAAACCCACTGATTGAAACGTAACGGTTGGCGGCGGCATCGGCGAAGCACAGCGCGACTCGCTGCATAGTGCGCACGGCTTCCACTTTTTCAGAGCTGTCCTTGGCAAGAAACCAGAAGGCCCCGTCGGCGTCTAGACCTCGGGTTGCCATGGGGCAACTGTGCAAAGAACCGTTGGGACGGACCGTCGTTAGAATTGCCAGGTTAAAGCCCTGGATCAGTTCGTTAAGGCGGACAACGGAGTCGGGTTGTGCCATGTAAGCTCCTTACGATTGCGGATCATGCGAAATTTACCATGACAGAGCGGAAGCCTTAACCAGCCGCGGCGGCAGCCGCAAGATCGGCAGCAACATCCTCCGGCTTCCAATCGTTCCCAGAGTATACCTTGATAACTTTACCGTCCTTGCCGATCAGAATGGTTTGCAGACCATGCACAATCTGCCCGTCCTTCTGGTTGTAAGCCAGCCCGAAGAAGTCAGCCGCTTTGCGGACCTCGTCAGGCGAGCCCGAGGCGAATTGCCAGTGCGCGAACTCAGGATCGGTCCGCCCGACATAGCTTTCTCCGTAAGCCCGCAGGACGGCGGGTTTGTCGTTTTCCGGATCGATGCTGATGCTCAGTAACTGAGCTTGGTTAAATACAACTGGATTTTTCTGAAGCTGCCGCAGAACTTTGGCGAAATTGGCGCTCATGCGCAAGCAATAGTCGGGAAACGGACAATGGGTGTAGATGAAGGTGAGCAGCAGCGGCTTCCCGCGAAACTGGCGGAGGCTGATCCTGTCGCCGTTCTGGTTAATGAGGGTGATGTCGGGAACGTCATCTCCAGGCTGCGGGATGTGCAGTTGTGAGGTGCCATCCACCGAGCTGTTGCTGACCTTACTGAAGCTCACGTCTTCCAGCTCGGCGTCATTGCCCAGAACCAGCGTGGCATGGACTTGATCGCCGGGCGCAATCGCCTGGAATATCCAAGTGTCCTTGCTGCTCACGGTAAACGGCATGGTCATGCCCTTCATCAGCCCGGGAACGTCGTGATGCGCCACAGTGAGCTGCCGCTGCGATGCATCGACGGCGACGACACGGCCGTCGAGTGGGTAACGCTTTTCGGTCGGCTTATGTGAACAGGAGGCGAGAAAGAATATGGGAAGGAGCGCGACAGACAGACAGGAGCGACCAATGTGCATCTCGCACTATTTTATTCCAGTCTGTCTTCAGTTCTAGGGGCACCGTTCGTATCGCTGCAGGCGAACCGCAAATCCTTCGGCTGGGGCGGGCAATAGCAGCCCGCCTACGCTCAGGATGACAATTCATAAAAGGCCTCGCTTCGTAAGAGTTTCATAATCTCAGCAAGGATCAATATTTGAAATTGTCATCCTGAGCGAAGTGAGCCGCGAGGCGAACGCAGTCGAAGGACCGCTATCATTTCATTGACCCTTCTCGTGTAGAGGTTCTTGGCTCCGCGCCCCCGCCGTAACGGCAGCGGCGGAGAAACACGGCGGACGCTCCGCTCAGGGTGACACAATGCGAAAACAAAAGGGCGCAACCGAAGCTGCGCCCTGTTCCGAGATTTGGTTACACGTCACATGATTGCGGTTGGCGGAGCCGGCTCATCCGGGCTGCCGGCATTGGCCAGGGGCACGCGGATCATCACGACCGCCAGGATCACCAGGACGATGAACCCCGCGAACACATTTGGATGCTGGAAAATGACAGGAATCGGCCATTTTCGAAATTTGAAGACGGCGATCACGATGCCCATCAAGGCTTCGCCGGCAATAAACCCTGAGGCCGTCAGCACGCCCGCATTTTCCACCCGGGCCTTCTGAGCTTCGTTGAAATTCTTGCTGTCGCGCATCTTGTCGGTGATCCAGCGAATCATGCCGCCAAGGAAGATGGCGAAAGTCGTTTCCAGCGGCAGATACATACCAACGGCAAACAACATCGGACTTCTCACTTCAATCATGATCAACGCGATTCCCATCAGAATGCCGACGACGATCAGCGGCCACGCCATCTCGCCGCCAACGATGCCTTTGGCCAACATTGCCATCAGCCCAGCTTGGGGAGCGGGAAGCTGGCGACCACCGAAGCCCATTCCGCCGCTGTTTAGATCCGCCTGATTCAGCAGCAACAACACCGGCAACAGGGCAAAGCTGGCCACGGCGACGCCCATGAAGTCGCCCATCTGCATTTTGGCCGGCGTGCCTCCTAGGATATGTCCGACCTTGAGGTCCTGCAGCATCTCGCCAGCTACCGCCGATGATATGCAGACCACGGCCGCGACGCCCAGCACAGCGGCTACCCCATGCATTCCCGAAACGCCCATCAGCACCATGAGAATCGCTGCGATAACGAGCGCCGCCAGGGTCAGCCCGGAAATCGGATTATTCGACGACCCAATGAGTCCCACCAAGTTTCCGGAAACGGCCGCGAAGAAGAAGCCCACGATGAGCATTACGATCGCCGCTACGATTCCGGGAACCCATGCGTCCGCGTAGCTCTTGTAGAGGAAAACCATCGCAATCAGCACGACGGCGAGTCCGCCGAAGACGGCCTTGCCATTAAGGTCGCGGTCGGTGCGGGCGGTGCTTGCATGCTGCGCCGCCGACTTTTTCAGATCGGAGACCGCTCGCGCCATGCCTGAACCGAGGCTTTTACGCATGCGGAACAAGGTGTAGCAAGCGCCGACCAGCATGCCGCCCACGGCGATCGGCTTCACGATGTACTTCCAAACAGCATCCGCCTGCCCACCCCAGAAGTTTGTGTCCGGGGTTGCGCCAGCAGGTAGAAACTGGGAGACGAATGTTGGTCCACCAAGAAACAGAATCAGCGGAACCAGCAAGCCCCATGCAATGACACCACCGGCAAAGTTCAGCGCCGCCAACCGCGGCCCGATAATGTAGCCGACGCCGAGGTAGGCCGGGCTGACAGCAGGGGCCGACATCGTTGTCATGGCTCCAGCGCCCAACTTAGGAGAGTTCGCGTCGCGCCCCAGACGGACAAAGCTCCTTCCCAAGTCTCCAACCTTAAGAGTGAAGTCCCGGCTGGCGTTAAACAGGCTGAATTGACCGAGCAAATACACCAGTCCGCCGAAGCCCATATTGCTGAACAGGATTTTCGCGGCGCGGCTGCCCTGTTGTCCGGCAATGTGAATCTGCGAAGCAGCCACGGATTCAGGGAAGGGAAGCTCGGGATCCTCGACCATCACGCGGCGCAGCAAAGTCACAAAGAGAATGCCCAAAGCGCCGCCCAGCAGCATCAGGATCGACGACTTCCAGTAGGCATGCTCAAAGTCAAACACGGGCCATGCGCCGGAGATGACAAACGCCGGAATAGTGAAGATCGCGCCGGCAGCAACCGACTCGCCAATCGAGCCCACGGTTCGCGCAATGTTCTCTTCCAGGATCGAGCCCTTCATGAGCCGCAATATCGCCATGCCGATGACGGCTGCGGGATAGGTTGCCGCAATGGTCATGCCGGCGCGCAAGCCGAGGTACGCGTTCGCAGCCCCCAGAATGACGGTCAGAACAAGTCCAAGGAGTACGGCGCGAAGGGTGAACTCCGGCATCGTCGTGTTGTCCGGTACGTAAGACCGGAACTTCTTAGGGGCTTCGGTGGTAGTGGCACTCATGCGGCTAACCTCGCGCTGCGCACAAATTATAGCGACGGCGCAAGTTAGCACGCCAGCGGCATCGGGCACAAGTGCGAGGGCCGGGCCTGCCTTGAACGAGCCGAAGGGTTGGGCCGGGCCACGGTTGACGGGTAGAATGTGGGTACTCAAAAGGAGACTGACATCCGTGGACTATCTGCTGAAGACCGAGCCCACCGCCTATTCTTTCGCGGACCTGCAGCGCGATAAACAAACGATATGGGATGGCGTGTCGAATCCGGCTGCTGTAAAGCATCTGCGGGAGATGAAGCCCGGCGAGCGGCTCGTCATTTATCACACGGGAGACGAAAAGAGCGCGGTGGGAACTGCGACGGTGGTCTCTGTCGATCCCAGCGATCCGAAGAACCCAGCCGTGAAGATCAAAGTGGGTAAAGCCATTGCCAAGCCGGTGACGCTGGCGGACGTAAAGGCAAGTTCCGTGTTCGCCGATTCGCCGCTGGTTCGCCAGGGCAGGTTGTCGGTCGTGCCACTGAACGCGGCGCAGTTCAAGTTCTTGACCGGCGAATAAACGGACCGCCCATCGGCGACTTCCATGAAACCTCGATGAATGTTGGCGGCAGAATCTAAACCGGCATTGCACCCTGATTGCAGAGCACATATACTGGTTACGTCGCGGTGTTTTGAGCCGGGACTTTGGCTCCTCCGCACCCGCGATATGGTCCTGTGCCAGCGCAAAACGTGCGCCCGACGGGACGGTTGGAGGTCGTCTTCAGCAGTCGTGAGACGCTAAAGCGAAAACGACGAGACCCGCGCGCTCCCCAACGTGCAGTGTTTTTTACGCTCTTGCAATTCCTCCCGCGAAGTATTTTTTCTGTCCTGTTTCCTTCCGATTGCCGTCTTTGTAAGACTCCCCTGACCAACATTTCGCGAACCCCGGTTTGCGACGAATGTCTGGCGGAGATTCATCCCGTGAAGACGCCGCAATGCGTGCTCTGCGGAGACCGCCTGGCCAGCGCCCAGTTGCTGATGGGAGACGGCCGCTGCGTGAATTGCCGCGACCACGAGCCGGCATTCGACCGTTCCGTTTCCTACAGCGAGTACGTGGGAAGCCTGCGTGGCCTGATTCATCTGCTGAAGTACGAGAGTGTAACTTCGGCGGCCCGACCTTTGGGCCGGATGCTGGCTGAAGCCATCGCTGAGCTGCGACCGGCGTGCGGCGATTCGATGCCTTTACTGGTTCCGGTTCCTTTGCACAGAGGCAGGCGACAAACTCGTGGCTTTAATCAGACGGAGCTAATCGCCCAGGCGGCCGCGAAGCACTTCGACGAAGAGCTTGAGGTCGCGGCCGGCGTGCTGGTCCGCCATCGCGAGACCATTTCGCAGGTTGGCCTGAGCCGCGAAGAGCGCATCGAAAACATGCATGACGCATTCCGGGTCAGAGAGTCGGCAAAGGTTAAGGGCCGCAGCGTCATCGTGGTCGACGATGTGATGACGACGGGCACGACGCTGTCGGAATGTGCCCGGATGCTCAAACAGGCCGGGGCAGAACGAGTTTGGGCGGCAACCGTAGCTCGCGCCTTCCAGGGCGCTGACCTGCGGGAGGTTGCCGATGGCGGGGAAGAGGAGGACATCGAAGCGGTGGAGGTTGCCGCATCGGTATAGAGGGCTATGTCGAGTACGGTCCAAAGCGCAGGGTCCCGATACGGAAAGTCCCTTGCTGGCTGCATGCATCACGCCCGGGTGGCGGGCGATTCGGAAGGTCCGCAGTGGGCGGCCATGCACGCGCCGGTGTTGGTGCTGAATGCGTCGTATGAGCCGATCAACGTGTGTGCCGCGCGCCGTGCCATCATCCTGGTGCTAAAGGGCGTAGCCATGATGGAGGAGCAGAACGGTCATGTCCTGCACGCCGCGCGCGTGAACATGCGCGTACCCTCGGTGATCCGTCTCCTGGAGTATCGCCGTATCCCGCACCAGACGCGCGCCTTGTCCCGGAAGAACATCCTGCTTCGCGACCGCAACACCTGCCAGTACTGCGGCAAAGTTTTAGCCGCCGGGGAATTGACGCTGGATCATGTCATCCCGCGTTCCCGCGGCGGAGCCTCCACGTGGGAGAATCTGGTTGCCTGCTGCCACACCTGCAATCGTAAGAAGGGAAATCTGCTGCCTCACGAGACGCACATGCGCCTGATGCGCGAGCCCCGCGCGTTTAACCTGCACACCAGCCGCCACATCATGCGGATGATGGGACGCTCCGATGCGAAGTGGCAGAAGTACCTCTTCTACTGAGGGAGTATCGAAAATCTGCTGCAGCCGCCGCGGCAGGGCGTTACGTTTCCGCGAATGCCAAACGTGAGCCTCCCAATCCTCATTGCTGCTGCAACAAGAAACTTCTGCCCGCCTAAGTGACACTGTTTTCCGCGAATCCTCAACAACTTACACGCCGGCATACGTGAACACGATGGAACTTTAACTGCATTTCGCCCTAAGGTCCCCAACTATCTGCATCTCACCTGTATGTGCTTTTGTTCTGGCACGATTTCAGGCCTCGCAGAACCTCGGAGATTGAATGGCAGACAATGCTTTAGACCAGATTGTTGATGATCTACGGACCTCCGGCTCCAAATACTTTCCGCAATATTCCGATGTCAAGGCGGTTCGTGTGGTTGGGCATACGCCCAAAACCGACCATTACACCTACGAAGTCGTCATCGATTTCGCGGAGGATTCCGAACGCGTCAATGCCAAGCTGTATCGCGGCAAGAGCGGCTCCCGGACTCATCAGGAGCACGCGAAGCAAGAGGCGCAGAACCTTGAATTCGCCCATCAGGCGGCGGAAAAACGGAAGCTGAACGGGGTTCCTCGCCCCATTGGCGATTACTCCGACATGGCTGCGGTCGTGAGCACGAAGGTGAACGGGCTGCCGTTGCAAAGCATCATCATGAAGGCGGCGCTGCTGCCGGACGGCGGCAATCATCACCTGCTGGAATCATCGGCGAAACAGGCAGGCGAGTGGCTTCAGCAATTTCACAAAGCTACCGCCGGCATGCCTACGCCTGTCGATGTCGACGCCATCCTTGCGGAATTTGAAAAGCTTTGTGCGAAGGCGCGCAAGGAGGGTCTTCCTGAGGATTCAACGAACGCCATCCTGGCCAATGCGAAGAGCATCTTGAAGCGGCAGAAGAAACCGCTGCGCACCTCCGCGGTGCTTCAGGAGTTCATACCGCTGAACGTTCTGATTGCTGAAGATGGCATAGGTTTTTGCGAGTTTGCGAACCTGAGCCAACAGGACCACTCTCTGCAGGACACGGCCATGTTCCTGGCCGCGGTCGAGGCACTGGAGAAATATCCCTTCTGCAATCGCAATATGACGTCGTTGGTGCAGGCGGCGTTTGTCAGCGGTTACGGTATCAGCCCGCAGGAAGAAGACCTGCTGGATACGTTCAAGATGAAAATCCTGTTGCAGATGTTCGCCCAAGGCCGGCTGATCAAGGAGAGCGCGGAGCGTAAGAAGGTGATGTGGGCGAATGTGATGAAGCGCTTTATCCAGCAGGCGGCCGAGAGGTCAGCAGCAAGGGTAGCCTAGAAAGGCCGCCCTTTCCGTTCGCTCTTCGCACCTGAACTCTGGCGAAGAGCGAACGGCGAGAAGCGAAGAGCATTTCCTGCTTTGGCTACTGTTTTGGCGCCTGCTGCGGCGGAGTACCGCCATTCGGCTGCGGTGCCGAATCGTCCTTCGAAATTTCCTGACCTTCGTAGGTGATTTTCGACTTCGCACCGTAACGCTTGTAGTTCTTGTATTTCACGATGTAGCGCATCTTTACGTCGTCGTTGCCGGAGAAATGCAATGTGTCTTCGGCATAGGTGTAGACGGGGAACCAGTAAACATTGTCAATCTGCTGGCGCCAAGTGGTGTACTTTGGCGACAGGTTTTCTTTCTCCGGGTGCTTGGGGTTATGCACCTGCGGAACCGTTTCCCCATACGTCTTCACAATCTGGTAGTCGTGATCGTCAACCCAGATGCGGCCCTGGAAATAACGCTCGCCCTTTTCCATCACCTTCGGCGCGATATCGAAAACGTAGGTCCCGAGCTCATCTTCCTTCTGCTTGCCGACATACATCACCTGGTACTTGCCGATGTCGTCGCTGGTCAGGACGAAAGGCAGCCGGTGACGAATATCGTCGTAGTCGGATTGAGTCATGGTGACCCGCTCCAGGCTTGACTGCGGAGCGAACGTTACCTGCTCGATGCGGTGGCCCTGATTATCGAAAAGAATATCGCTGACCTGATGGTACTGGCCATCCACTGTGTCGCCTTCCAGCGTTTGCACCGTGACATCCTGCGTGTAGGTGTACTGCTCACGGGCGGACTTGAACTGTTTCTCTTTAGTGGAAAACTTCTGGATGATCTGGTCGGTCGTAATGCCTTGGGGCTGCGAAGGGTCGAGCGGACCCTCACCACGATCGTCAGCCAAAGCGGGAAGAACTAGACACGCCGCCACTAACGCAAGCGGCAAAAACTGAAGGGAAGCGAACCCGCGAAACTTCATGGAATCACCTGTTGTTATTGTATTCGATGCGACCGGGCAGCGTGACGCAAACCGAATCACTCCTTCAACTCGGCTGTATGGCATTGTGCACCGGTCGTTCGCCGTCATGCCTAGGGTGATAAATGTTTGACGCTCTACCGCAGCTCCCGTTTAACATGGTTGTAGGTGCCGATACCCGACCCCAAGCAGCGTATTAGTGTTATCAATGCCCTCCGCGCGTTTGCCGCGCTGGCGGTGGCATGGGGTCATTACGCTGCCGGACAAGGAAAGTACATCGGGCCAACCGGTCGATATGGCTACCTGGGCGTCGACATCTTCTTTGTCATTTCCGGCTTTGTAATCCCTTGGAGCCTCTACCGGTCGCAGTACGTTCTGCGCGACTATCCGCGGTTCATGCTGAAGCGTAACGTGAGGCTCTATCCGCCATACCTGGCCTCAATTGCCATCACCATCCTGGCAACGAATCTCATCCTGGTGCCGCTGTTCAAGATCCCGCACATGACAGTGACGGGACGGGACTTGCTGCTGCACTTCGGCTACCTGAACGATCTCTTCAAGGTGCCGTGGATCAACGTGGTGTACTGGACGCTGGCCATCGAATTCCAGTGGTATTTGCTGGTTGGCCTGGTGATGCCCGCGCTGGCGAGCCGAAGCCGCCTGCTTCGATTTGCGATTACTTCGGTGATGGTGATGGCCTACTTTACGGTGTACTGGGACAGGCTGGTTTTCCATTACCTGCCGGTATTTCTGATTGGTGTCTTTGTTTTTCAATACCGCGCCCAGATCATCGAGAAGCGCGAGATGCTGGGATTGATTGCGGTGATGGTGCTGACCTTGCATCGCATTTCCGGCTGGCTGGTTCCGCTGGTCGCGGTGCCCACTGGGCTGCTGATCGCGTTCTCGACTTACCACAACCGGAAGATGGACCGTGTCGGCGATGTCAGCTACTCGCTGTACTTGCTGCACCTGCCCATTGGAGTAAGCGTCATCGGCCTGCTGTCGCACTGGCTGCCCTACTCCAGCTACTTCATTGGGGTGCTGGACGTCATTGGTGTGGCCGCTTCGACGTGGGCGGCGTGGCTGATGTATCAGTTCATCGAGAAGCCCTCGCAAGACATGTCGTCCGCCATCAAGTTTGCGAGTCGATCCGCGCCTGCGCCTCAGCCTGCAGTCGCTGCGGCTGCGGATCCACTCTGAACCCAGACATTCTTTGAACCCACAACATTCCTGGTTCTCCAATGAGTCGGAGGAAGCCGCTGGTGCCCCAGGTTCGGCCATCTGTTGGCCTAAATTGGGTTCGATGAACCTCGGGCACCGACGTTTCTGGACACTCGTGTACGGATCTGTCGTGCATCAATAGGTAAAGCCTTGAATTTCCGTCACTCCCGAGTTGGGCCCGTCCACGTATCCGGAGCGAAGGCTGGGATGCAGCGCAATGTGCGCGGGAACCACGTTGAACGTATTGGAGAAGCTGAATCCGTTGATTGTTTCCTGCAGGTTCCCGTGAATGTCGTAAACGTAGATTGTGCTGCCGCTCGGCGCCGAACTTGATACCGGCTGAGCGATCAGGAACACCTTGTTGATGGGATCGAACTCTACATCGGCTCCGCTGAACTGTTGCAGCCCCTGCGATCCCGGCAGCACCACGATGGACCCAGTTTGTGTGCTGAGATTGTAAAATTCCACGCTGGCATCATCTTCTGTCGTGCTGCAGGCGATACCATCGGCCGAATCAACGGCCAGCCCATTCACGAAGCCAAATCCTATACCCGTGAATTCCGTGAAGGTGCCTTGGGAGAGATCCACTACGCCGAACACCGGCCGGCAGCCGAAGCATCCGATTCCACCGCCGAGCAACGCCTTGTTGGTTACGCTGTCGTACGCGATCGGCGGAGGTACGCTACCAAAATTGTTGGAGTCCGTTATATGCACGATCGGACCAAAGGTGTTGTTGGCGACGTTGGAGCTGAAGACCCATGGGATGAATTGCCCGCTGTTGTCGTAGGCGAACACGGCGACGTTCGGCACGCCCTGGCTGCGGCTAACCCCGGTTGGCATGATGATGTGCTGCGTTCCGATCGGCGGAGTCCAGCTACCGGTAATGCGGTTGGAACTTAGCGGATTCAAGACATTGAACGTACGGCTGCTGACCGTGATCCGCGACACGTGCTCGTGTTCGTACAGACCGACACTGTTGCCGACCACGCCCATGGTAAGGAAATCATCTTCCGAGTGCGACGGCTGGGTGAGCTCAACCACGCTAAGGATATTGCCCGTCGCCTGGTCGAACGTTTCTACCGCGGCTAGCACGTTCCCGTTGGAGAGCGTTTTGCTCTCCGCCAGCAGACCTTCGGTACCGTTTTGGTCGATGTCAAAGCCAAAGATTTGTCCACCGAACCTGCTGTGAACGAAGACTCCATTCGGTCCCGCCGAGAGGTTGGTTTGAAATTCGTTCGTCTGAGCGAAGGCTGCGGCGCTACAGAGAACAGGCAGAACCAGCCAGAACGATAGGTGCGTGACCAGGGCAGAGAACCGCAATTTGGCCGAGACTTTCTTTATACGGCGCATTTTTTCTTTGTCTCCGTCGGATGGCGTTCAGGAAACGCCCGCGTAGTTGGGGATTGACATCGCAAATCTAGGTCACGCGGGTCCCCGGCATGTCACAACTTCGTCAAAGATTTGTAAAGCCCGTGAGCGAACTTCACCGAAGACACGTGTCAGTTTCCAACCAGCCGGCGGAGTCTACCCCCTCCCCCCTGCTCGGCGCAAAATCTTGATTCCGGCGGCTTTCCGCGCGAGTAAGGGCTCAAAATATTGATGGCGTGCGAGTTAAGACCTAAAACCCTGTCGTCGTGAGCCTTAGCTTTCTCGAGCAGTTGCCTGGTTCGCGCCATACGGGCCGGGGGTTGTCGCCGGCGAACCACCTCCAGGTGGAAGTAGCAATAGTTCTTCTTTCGCATACCGGGCGAACCGCAAAGCTTGCCGTCATCCTTGGTGTGTTGACAAAGCCGGAAGCGACGCATCATCCCATCCTTCACCCAACCATCGAAAAACCGTGCGCTGGTTGAGGACTCCGGATGCCAATCAAAGCAAAGGCACCCATTCTCAAAGTACCGACGCTTGGCGAAGGAAAATCTGTGACAACGACGATCATCGGGGCATTACGAAAGTACATGTCCCAAAGAGCTATGGGTTGTGAATCGTCATGATCGGCGCAGGCTCTGGGGCACTAACGCCTGTTTCGCGCTTCTGACGCACGCATTCAGAATCCCCCGAACTTGTCGGGTCGCCCGGCACATCTTCCTGGTTGTTTAAGCTGTTACACTATCCAGTTTTTATCGTTCTCTTCCGCTTCACTTGTTCGGAGGCTTGATGCTACGTCGTCTGTTCCTCTTCCTCTTCCTGTTTCTGTTCTGCTGTTCGCTTGCCGGATTCGCTCAAGCCAAGCGTCCCTTCACCTTCGAAGACATGATGCAGCTCAAGCGCATCGGTGAGCCGGTGGTTTCGCCGGATGGAAAATGGGTCGCGTTCAGCGCCGTCGACGTGAACCTCGAGGCCAACAGCAAGACACCGCATCTGTGGATCGTTCCGATTGGCGGAGGTGATGCCCGGCGTCTGACGCCGGAAAAAGGCTCGGGCGAAGACCGGATTCGTTTCGCGCCCGATGGGAAGCGCATCCTCTTCGAATGCTCGCGCGACGGCAGTTCGCAGATCTGGGTGCAGGACTTTGACACCGCCGCCGGAGCCTTGACCGGCGAACCGCGCAAAGTCACCAGCATCTCGACCGAGGCGTCGGGCGGGACGTGGTCGCCCGACGGCAAGTGGATTCTGTTTGTCTCGTCAGTTTGGCCCGACTGCAACGATGACGCTTGCAATAAGCAGAAGGACGAAGAGAAGGCCAAATCGAAGGTCAAGGCGAAGATCTTCACCCAGCTGATGTTCCGTCACTGGACCAGCTACTTCGACGGCAAGTACAGCCACCTGTTTCTCGTGTCGTCGGATGGAGGAGTGGCGCGCGATCTGACGCCCGGAGCGCACGATGTTCCGCCGTTCTCGCTCGGAGGGCAGGACCAGTATTCGTTCTCGCCTGACGGCAAAGAGATCGCCTACACCAGCAACATCGACGAGGTGCAGGCGACAAGCACCAACAGCGACATCTTCATCGTTCCTGTCAGTGGCGGAACGCCGAAGAAGATCACCACCAATCCCGGCAGCGACTCGACGCCGCTGTATTCGCCCGACGGAAAGTACATCGCCTATCGCGCGCAGCTGCGCGGAGGCTATGAGAGCGACGCTTTCGGCTGATGCTCTACGAGCGCGCCACCGGCAAGATCACCGACGTCACGCCGAACTTCGATCGCTGGGTCGATTCGATGGCGTGGTCGCCAGACTCGAAGACGATCTACTTCACCGCAGAGAATGACGGCGAAGCGCCGATCTACGCTCTTAACATCACGCAGCCGAATTCGTGGCCGGAAGCAACGCTGGCTGGCTTCAACGATTCCCCTACGCCAACGCCGGATGGCAAGATGTTGGTTTTCGATCGGATGTCTGTCGCGGCGCCGAATGAGATCTACAGTGCCTCGCTGGATTACAGGCAATCGGACGAATATATGCGTTGCCAAATAATGCCAGCACCCGGCAACTATCAAGGAGGCTGTGTTCTTGCAAAGGCCAAGCCCCTAACCAAGCTCAACGATCCCATCCTCTCTCAAATCCAGATGCAGCCGCTCGAATCCTACTGGTTCACCGGCGCGCTGAAAGACAAAGTCCAAGGCTTCGTCGTCAAGCCGCCGAACTTCGATCCCAGTAAGAAGTATCCCGTGAAGTACCTCATCCACGGCGGCCCGCAGGGCGCGTGGGGCGATGACTGGTCGTATCGCTGGAATCCCGAGCTCTTCGCCGCCAACGGCTATGTTGTCGTGATGGTGAACTTCCACGGATCGACCGGCTACGGACAGAAGTTCATCGACGCCATCAACGGCAACTGGGGCGGACCTCCGTATCAGGACCTGATGCTCGGACTCGATTACGCCGAGCAGCATTATCCGTTACATCGACAAGGACCGCGAGTGCGCGCTGGGCGCCAGTTACGGCGGATACGCCATCAACTGGATCGAAGGCCACACCACGCGCTTCAAATGCCTGGTCTCGCACGACGGCATGTTCAATACGCAGTCGGCGTACGGAACGACCGAAGAGCTGTGGTTCAACGAGTGGGAGTTCAAGGGCACGCCGTGGACGAATCGCGAGCTCTACAACAAGTGGTCGCCGCACATGTTCGCCACCAACTTCAAGACGCCGATGCTCGTGGTGCACGGTCAGCTTGATTATCGGCTCGACGTATCAGAAGGCTTCCAGTTATTCACCACGCTGCAACGGCTGAAGGTTCCGTCGAAGATGCTGTACTTCCCGGACGAAGGCCACTGGGTGTTAAAGCCACAAAACGGGCGGCTGTGGTATCAGACGGTGAACGACTGGGTCGACCAGTGGACGAAGGCAGGGAAGTAGCCGCGTACAGGCTGTATGGGCGCTCCGCCCAGGCGCGCAAACCAACGGCATCGCAGCGCTCTCAGTGCCGCTTGAAGTACTGCACTGCACGCTCATGGGCTTCCGCTTTCTCTCGGGTGGCGAAGGTGCCAAGGTTTCTGCGTTTGCCAGTCTTAGGATTTTTCTTGCGCGAATACAGGCGATACTCCCCGGATGGTAGCTTTCGAATCATTCCACATTAGATGACGGATGTGTGTCGTCACAGTTCCTGTTCGGGCCAAGAAAAAACACATTTTGCTGCTTTGCTGTTGTGCCCTCGGCGTGCCCATGGATAAAATCCTCTGCTCCTCGGAAATGCGTCCGGTCGACGCTCTATTGGAGGCCCCGATCCGTATGCCGATAGGACGAGAGGAGACGCCAGCGGCTGCAGTCAGATTCTGGGCTGACGGCTCGAGAAACCGGATTGCGATTCGGGCCATCTGGTCTGCATCCTTTGGGTTAGGGTCGCATCTAAAGGTTGAGTACGATTCACTCAAGGACTCATATGTCTAACGAAAACAAAGATTTACAAACTGTTGACCCTGAACTCCGTGACGATTCGGAAGGTGCCCGCACGCTTCCGGTTCTGCCGGTTCGCGATACCGTGCTGTTTCCGCACGCGGTCCTTCCGTTGACCGTAGGACGGGAAAGTTCGGTCCAGCTGATCAATTCCTTGGGAGAAGACAAGACGATCATCGTGGTCGCGCAGCGCGAGGCGCGGGTGGATTCACCCCAACCGACCGACCTTTATGCAGTCGGCAGCCTGGCCGTGGTCCACAAGGTTGTTCGCATGCCGAACCAGAGCCTGTTTGTCTTCGCGGAAGGCCTGGAGCGCGTGAAGGTTACCGAATACACGCAGCTGACCCCGTTCATGCGCGCTACGGTTGAGACGATTCCCGACGTTCCGGTTCCAAAGAATTCCGAAATCGAAGCCCTGCAGCGCAATGTGCTGACGCTGTTCCAGCAGATCGTTGCCGGCTCGCCGACTTTGTCGGATGAACTGTCGACGGTCGCCAGCAACATCGACGAGGCTGGACGCATGGTGGACTTCATTGCCTCGTCGCTGCCGTCGCTTTCGACGCGCGATAAACAGGACGTCCTCGAGACGCCCGACGTCCAGGTTCGCCTGGAGAAGATCAATCAGCACCTGGCGAAGGAACTGGAAGTCCAGCAGCTGCGCAACAAAATTCAGAGCGAAGTGCAGGATCGCGTGCAGCAGACGCAGCGCGAGTATTACCTGCGCGAGCAGATGAAGGCCATCCAGAAGGAACTGGGCGAGCAGGATGAAACGACTCGCGACGCGGAGGAACTGCGTCAGAAGATCGAATCAGCCGGTATGCCCGACGAGGTCAAGAAAGAGGCGCTGAAGGAGCTCGGCCGGCTGGCGCGCATGTCGCCCATGGCTGCCGATTACGGCCTGACGCGCAACTATATTGAGTGGCTGGCGGTGTTGCCTTGGCAGAAGTCTTCGGGTGTCGACATCGATATTCCGAAGGCCAAGGAAATTCTCGACTCCGATCACTACGATCTGGAGAAGGTGAAGAATCGCATCCTCGACTATCTTTCCGTGCGTCGGCTGAAGCCCGGGATGAAAGGTCCCATCCTCTGCTTTGTTGGACCTCCCGGTGTCGGCAAGACCTCGCTGGGTAAGTCGATCGCTCGCGCCCTCGGCCGCAAGTTCGTTCGCCTGTCGCTGGGCGGCGTGCATGATGAAGCCGAGATTCGTGGACATCGCCGCACCTACATCGGCGCATTGCCTGGCCAGATTATGCAGGGCATTCGCCGGGCCGAGACCAACGATCCGGTCTTCATGCTCGATGAAATCGACAAGGTCGGCCGGGACTTCCGCGGCGATCCTGGTTCGGCTTTACTCGAAGCGCTGGATCCGGAGCAGAATTTCAGCTTCCGCGACAACTACCTCGATGTGCCATTCGATCTGTCGAAGGTGCTGTTCATTACGACGGCGAACCAGCTCGATCCTATCGCGGAGCCACTGCGCGACCGCATGGAGATCATCGAACTGCAAGGCTACACCGAGGAAGAGAAGGTCCACATCGCGTTCCAATATTTGATACCGCGTCAGATTGAGGAAAACGGAGTGACTGCCGAGCAGATCGAGTTCCCCGAGGAAACAGTCCGGTTTATCGTTCGCCATTACACGCGCGAAGCGGGCGTACGAAACCTGGAAAGAACCATCGGAACCATTTGCCGCAAGCAGGCGCGCCGCATCGCGGAAGGGAAGACCGACAAAATGGTGGTCACCCCTGAACTGGTGCAGCATCCGGACATGCTCGGTGGGATGAAAATCCGTACCGAGGGTGAAATCGCCGAGCGCACCAAACGCGCCGGAGTGACGGTTGGGCTGGCGTGGACACCTACTGGCGGTGATGTGCTCTTTGTCGAAGCGAACAAGATGAAGGGCAAAGGCGGCTTCACCATGACGGGGCAGCTCGGACAGGTGATGCAGGAATCCATGCAAGCTGCGTTGACCTGGGTTAGGTCTCATGCTAAGGAATTGGGCATCGACGAGGAGTTCTTTGCCAGCCATGACATTCATATTCACGTTCCGGCGGGAGCAATTCCGAAAGATGGTCCTTCGGCTGGCGTGACCATGGTGACGGCGCTGGTGTCGTTGCTGACGGACCGCGCGGTGCGACCGCTGACGGCGATGACCGGCGAGATCACGCTGAGCGGAAATGTCCTGCCGATTGGCGGCATTAAGGAGAAGGCACTGGCCGCCAAGCGCGCGGGCGTGACCGACATCATTCTGCCGGCTGAGAACAAGCAGAACGTCGAAGAAGACCTGACGCCGGAACAGCGGCAGGGATTGAATCTGCACTACGTGAAGACGATCGAGGAACTGCTGAACATCGCTCTGCCGACAACGCATGCCGAAGTCAAGCAGGATGCGGAGGTTCGCGAACAGGTGCTCCAGACGGTTCCCGTCGGGTAAGCCCGTCTCGTCATACACCAGGGGCCATCGAGAGATGGCCCTTTTCTTTCTGCATGCTCACTGCTTTACCTTCCACAAAATCTGCCGGTACATTCCCAGCCAGAGCTCAGCATCTTCGGATGACAGCTTGAGCCGCCGGACCATGCGACGTACCCGCTCTTCGGTCGATGTGACGGAGATAGGATTCACATAGCCGCTGACGTGTAATGCTTCGAGCAACACGGATGATATGCGCTCCACCTCGCCCGCGCCGGCGGGCTTATCGGATTTCTTGTTCTTGGTTGGAGCTACCTTCTTCGGATCTCGCATCAATTCATACAAACACACCGCAACAGCCTGCCCGAGATTCATCGAGATGTGCTGTTCGCGAGTCGGAATGTTCATCAACCAGTTGCAGTAACTGAGAGCGTCATTCGACAAGCCGGTCTTCTCGGTGCCGAAGAGCAATGCAACGCGTCCCGTGACAAATTCTTGACGGATTAGCCGGCCGCCGGCCTCCAGTCGCCGAAGGGGATGATGCAAGTCACGATGTCTCACGGCGGTTGTGCCGACGACCAACGTGCAATCAGCGACTGCGTCTGCCACGCTTTTGTATTCTTCGGCGTTCGTGAGTACCGACGCCGCGCCCACGGCGGAACGCGCCTCGCGAAAAGCCACATGGTAAGGATTGACCACTCGCAACTGGAGGAAGCCGAAATTACTCATAGCGCGAGCAGCTGCGCCGATATTCAGCGGGTTGCTGGGTTCCACCAGCACTACACAAAGACGTTTCGGATCGGTGGGCATCGGCAATCAGTGTAGTGCAGAGACGCGTGGACCGGTAATGATTGCGGGAGGGCAACAGCTACTCGCCCGATGGCTTCTAAATGGGAACAAGAAATTATGTATAGGCGTGTATTCCAACTCGTTAGCCTATTGTTGCTAAGTGCGGCGTTACTTTCGGCTCAGGCGACCAAGCCGGCACCATCAACTCCCATAGACGCCAAAAAGGCGGAATTGGGCGGCAAGACTTGGGACCCGGCATGGGACAAGATTGTTGAGCAAGCCATTCCGGCGGAAATGCTTTCCTCGCAGGTCCCTCACGATGTTCGGCGATTCTGTCCGCGGTTCTACACGATGAGCGAAACGGACAAGCGCGTCTTCTGGGCTTATTTTTTCCAGGCCCTGGCTGGCGCCGAGGCCGGGTTGAATCCCACGACGCGAGTGCGGCACACGCAACCCGAGGTAGCGAAAATCGATGAGGTCACCCACAAGGCGGTGCGCAGCGAAGGCTTGCTGCAGCTAACCTACGAGGACCAGAAACGATACAACTGCGAATTCGACTGGACAAAAGATCACGAGCTGAAGAGCGACGACCCGGCGAAAACCATCCTTCAACCAAAGAATAATCTGCAATGCGGCGTGAACATTCTGCAGAATCAGATCATCACCCAGCGCCGGGGCCTGATATCGAGGAAATCGTATTGGTCGACTTTGCAGCCGGGAACCGTGCCTTATCGCAACTTTGCCAAAGAGATGATCAATCCTCCGGCGGCTTGCGAAGCTCCCACACGAGTCCCCAGGCTGAAGCAGCAAACCACCGCCTCGGTACACGCAGCCGCCGCACAAAACGGCCCGTCTGCACAGAACGGCACGTCGGCGGAAACAGGAGCATCGAAGTAATTTCGACGCGTGGGACGTTTCTCTGTACTCCTGCCGACCACTTCGATTTTCTCCCGCGAAGCTTTTGCGTTGGAGTCCATTTCATTTCCGGGGTCTGAACTTGCCCGGAGCGTCCGCCCTCATTACAATAAGAAGCAACAACCTCGCAGGCGCGTAGCTCAGTTGGTTAGAGCGCTACCTTGACACGGTAGAGGTCAGGAGTTCGAGTCTCCTCGTGCCTACCATTTCTTTCCTTGCACTTAGAGCAATTCTGCTGTCCTCTTCCAAGCACGTTAATGCACATTAGGCTCCGGCAGCTGCTTCCGCAGCATTTCGCCGCGGCGGAAGCGGAGCCCGACGCACCATCTCCACGACCTGCCCCGAGCCTGCCGGGCGTCTTCACTGAACGCTTGCGCGTACAGGCCGATGGTGGTGTTGGGATTGGCGTGACGCATCAGTTCCTGTAAGACCTTGACGTCCTCACCACTCGCAACTCTTCAACCTGACTTACTACCCACAGAGCTTCTCCTTGCCACGGCTTACTCTGCGGACCAAAACTGCCCGTCGGAAGCCCGCCATGGTGTCGTCGGTCATATCCGATTCTTCCCAGAAGCCGGTTTCTGGGAAACTTCACCGATCACTTCGACGGTTTGTCGACTACAGGCCATATGAAATGCGTGCCCAGGAACGTAGAATTGGTCTTGAGGTGGGTGTTTGGGACTTGATTTCAGGAGCCTCCGTGCGCCCGCTGGGACTTTCCTTCGCCCAAAGGCTCCAGGTTTACTGGCCTCTCGTGCCACCAGAAGGGCTACGACCTTGGAAAAGCGATTGAGTCCTGATATTCCACAAGCATACCTCCAACAACTCCTAAGTAGACAGAAGCTGTTATTGCTTTGAGGCACTGGATCGGGCGGATCGTTTAGCGATTGCGCTCTTCGGCAATCGCGGAACAACCTGAACGCCCGCCCAAAGCGTTGCCATCGTTTGCTCGACCACGAGAGTCTGGTCAGGCCGGTCAGGCACAATTCCTTGGATGACCATGAGCGTGGCGAGGCCAAAGATCGTGTACCACCAAGTGTGGGCTACCACAATGTCATCCTTACTTGGTAATCCCTCATCCTTGGCAACTTCGAAAAAGAGCTGCACGAAACGTCGGAACAAAGGCTTGCCAATGTCGTCGATGTATTGTCCAGCACGAATGCCGTTGCGGTTCTCCGGCCCGAAGAAGACGTTGCGGAACTGCTGTGGATGGGCAGTGCAGAACTGAATGAAGCCGCGTGAAGTCGCAAAAAGACGCTCTTTCGGCGAAGGATATTTAGCGGCAATCGCGTCGAAGTTCTGAATCAGCAGCCCGATCGTCTCTCTGCTCAACTCGGCAAGAATGTGCCATTTGTCGGGGAAATGCTGATAAATCACGGCGTGCGTATAGCCGATCTCTTTGGCGATCTCGCGAAGCGTCACGGCTTCGTAGCCGCGATCGGCAAACATTTTGCTGGCGGCCGCAAGGATTTCGCCCCGCAACCTCTCCTTGCGCTCTACCCGACGACTTGGCGATGTGGTTGTCACGTTCAATAACTTAGTCCCTTTTAACGACTTTAGCAACCGCCTGTTGATTTATAACCAAAGTTTTATAACCAATGATTATTTTGCAACCAATGGTTTCATCCTCACCTCTAATGGTTTAGGTCGCTCATTTGGATGGGCGGACAAATATAAGCCAGAAGGAGAAACGATCATGTTTTTAGTCATGGGCATTACTGGAAACGTTGGGGGCGCCACCGCGCGGCATCTGCTGAAACAAGGCAAACAGGTGCGAGCGTTGGTGCGCAATCGCGAGAACGCGGCGAAGTGGGCAGACCAAGGCGTGCAGTTGGTGGAGGGAGACTGGAACGATGCGACAGCGATAGCGGCAGCGCTCAAAGGTGTTGAGGGCGCGTTTGTAATGTTGCCGGCTGTATGGGCACCGTCGCCTGACTACCGAGAGGCAAAGGGCGTAATTGCAAACTATGTCGAGGCGCTGACCAAGGTAGTGCCTCCGCGGGTGGTAGCGCTCTCGTCGATGGGCGCGAATCGAACCAGCGGTCTCGGGATGATCACGGCCTTATCGCTCCTGGAGCAAGGTTTTCGCAGCCTGCCATCTCCGGTCGCGTTTGTGCGGGCAGGCGGATTTTTCGAAAACTTTCTTTTCGGCTTACAGGCCGCCCAAGGCGGAACACTACCGGTCTTCTACGATCCTACAAACCGGAAATCGACAATGGTCGCGTCAGACGACATCGGCGCAGAGGTGGCAACGCTGCTGACCGGGCCGGCGTGGTCAGGGCGTCGCGTCATCGAGCTGGGTTCGATGGTAAGCGCAGATGACGTGGCTACACAATTAGGTGAAGTCCTGAAACTGGACGTAAAAGCCTTTGCAGTCCCGCGTGCTGGGTGGGCGGAAGCGTTCGAGCAGTTCGGCCTCCCGAAGGGCCACACTAGGCCTGCCGAAGAAATGTATGAGAGCGTTAACGCGGGATGGATGGAGCTCGGAGTCGCGGGTACGGAACACGTAGCGGGTACGACGTCCGCACGCGATGTATTTGCAGCTGCACAGAACGCCGCCAAGGCGTAAGTCCGGGGCAAGCTGAATCAGTCCGGTTCCTAGGGAACCACGGCGCTAACGTCAAGAAAGGTCGACTCAAACATGAAAGTTCTTGTTTTGGGGTGAAACGGGCGTAACCGGACGGCTGATCGTCCGGTTCCTCCCTGGCGAGAGGCCATTCCGTCGTTCTTGGGCGCGCACCTCGCAGAAGAGGTGCGCGTTAGCTTACTTTGGCCACAGGTGCGAATTCGTCCCGATAAGTCACTTGTGTTTACTTGACTTCTGGGCAGCGAAAGCTCAAATGGCGAGAACAGGCCGAGTCACTCTTCCAGCCGGTCGGATTGGCTATGCCTCTGGCAAGTTACCGTATAACGCCTGTTCCCTCCTTGTAACTTACGGTGGGTCTCTGACTTCTCATCCAAGTGAGCCGACCCGCTAACATGACGGACTCCACCCCAGATCCGTACACACCTGAGCGTTCCAGGCGCTAATAATTCGCCGATGAAGCACACGGTCTGCTGGGGCAGAGCGAAGCAGATCGAGACCGACATCCGGTTTCAGGTAACGCGATGTTTGCCGGGGCAGCGTTTTCGCATGTACCAATTCCGCTATCGACCGGTTCTCAGACGCCTCCGGCCGCAGTGCACGATCCTCCGAGGCTTAGCTTTGTCGCGAACTCGCCCGTGCAGCGGCGTTAGAATTGCGAGATGCAGCCGTCCCGCCTCCGCGTAATGGCACGGGCCTACTTGATGTCCATTGGATTCTGGTATCCCCTCGCCCTGCTGATGGGCCTGCAATACCTGCCGCTCGATCGACATCGTCTGGGGCCTTCGCTCCGCAACCTGCTGCTCCAGGCAGCCGCTCATGCGTTTGTGTTTGCGCTGTGGACACCGCCGATTTTCTATCTGGTCGGAAAGTATCTCGGCTACGCGCGCCGTCAGGCTCGCTACCTTCTGCTATGGAGTTTCGGTGCTGCGCCGTTCGTCGTTGTCTACTCGGGACTCATCCTGCTGCTGAACCCACCCTACGATGATGTTCTGCGGCAAACCATGCCGCGGACGCTGCCCTCCTTGCTGCAGATTGTGCGCAGCAGCTTTGGCGACGAGATTTTCGTTTACATCGCCATCATCGTGGCCGCGCACGCCTACGAGTACCTGAAGCGTGTGCGCCGGCAAGAGGCAGAACGATACGAGTATCGGCAGGCGCTGCTTGCCAGCGAGCTGCAGGCGCTCAAGATGCAGCTGCATCCTCATTTCCTCTTTAATACCCTGCACGGAATTGCCACACTTATCGATAGCGATGCGCCATGCGCGAAGGCCATGATCCTCAAGCTGTCTGGACTGCTGCGAGCTGCACTCGACCGCGATGGCGCGGATTTGATTCCGCTCGAAGAGGAATTGAAGTTCGTTCGGGAATATCTGGATCTGGAAAAGATGCGCTTTGGCCCCCGGCTGAATGTCCAGTGGTCGATCGCTCCCGAAACCGCACACATGCTCGTCCCACAGATGATTCTTCAGCCGCTCGTCGAGAATGCGATTCGCCATGGCATCGCTGCGTCGCGCGAGGAAGGATGGATTGAAGTAGCAACGACCAACAGCGATGGAAAGTTCCATGTACGGGTGAGTAACAGCACCTGTCTAAGCGTGGTGAAGTCGACTAGAAATGGCGTGGGCCTGCGCAATGTTGAGGCGCGCCTGCGGTTTCTCTATTCCGGCGATGCAAATCTGCGCCTGACTTTCGGCCAGGATCGTTCCGCGGAGGTCATTTTGAGTCTTCCCGCGCTGCAGTCTCCTCCTGCCATTGTGCAGGGCAGCCGCATAAACCTGTCCTCGAGGGAAAGGACTAACCATGCGAGTTCTCATCGTCGATGACGAGCCACTGGCGCGGACCGCGCTGGCGCAGATTTTGGCCGCGCGCTCTGATGTAGAGCGGTTCGACGCAGCCGCCGATGCCTTCGAGGCTCAGGAACATCTAGCGAAAGCCAATTACGACGTGATGCTGCTCGACATCAGTATGCCGGAGCTGTCGGGGCTTGATTTGCTCGGCGGCCTCCAGCGGCAGGGGCGACCTTTGCCATCTGTCGTTATGGTCACCGCCTATGCCCAGCATGCGGTCGCCGCATTCGAGAAACATGCTGTCGATTACATTCTCAAACCTTTCTCCAGCGAGCGTGTGAATCAGGCCTTGGAGTTTGCCTCCCGCAGAACTGCAAGTGAGCGCGCCGCGCAATTGCTCGAGTTGATGCCGCACCTGGCTGCGGTTCAGCAACCCGCGGCCTCGAAGATCGCCATCAAGAACAACGGAAGAATTCTCTTCGTCGATCCCAGAGATCTGGTCGTGGTGCAGGCCGAAGGCAACTACGTGCTGTTGCAGCGCGAAACAGGTTCGTATCTACTGCACGAGTCGATTTCCGCCGTCGCCGAAAAGCTCAAGCCCTACGGATTCGTTCGCATTCATCGCTCAGTACTGGTGAATGCTGCGTTCGTTCAGGAAATCCGCCCCTAGCTCCACGGGAGAGTACGAGCTCCGCCTGAAGAGCGGAAAACAGTACACCGTTACGCGTAGCTACAAAAAGAACCTGCGCTCGCTGGCGGAGTTCTGGATCGGTACCGGAAGCTTCCTTGCCGATTGACTCGCCATAGAATTGGCGCGGGTTTTGCCCCGCGCCGGGCGCGCCAAAAGTTTTGATTCATGACATCTCTCTCAATTGGCGTCACACTGAATTTGGTTGAGTCCTGTTAAAACCATCGGACGGGGAAAAAGAGCTCGCATGATTGCGAGCTCTGCCGCCTCGAGTGCCTTGGGGGCTTTACCACGGCGTTCGCAGGAAGCCGTGTACCGAGTTGTGCGCGTCGAAGTACATCCCGCCGATCACCCCTTCGTCGTTGAGACAGTCGGCGAAAGTGCCCTGTCCCGCACCTGTACCGGCGCCGGGAGCGTCGAATGTGGCGATCCTCCCATCCGGACTGCGGATGAATCCGTGGTAAACATTGTTCGAGTCAATGTACGGACCCCCGACTACGTCAAAAAAGTTGAAGACCTCAGGCAGGGTGCCTTGGCCGGCTCCCGTACCTGCGCCCGGGACATTGAACTCGGTGAGCGTGCCGTTGGCGTAACGGACCCAACCGTGGAAGACGCCATTGGAGTCCACTTCGAGTCCCGAAACAAAGTAGTCAGCGCCCACGCCGTCGGTGTCAGTGCCCTGGCCGGGGCCGGTCCCCGCGCCGGGAGCATTGATAACGACGAAGGTGCCGTCGGGTTTACGGAAGTAACCGTGCAGCACGTTGTTATCGTCGATGATGGCGCCCGCCACCGCCCCCTCCGGATTCAGGCCTATACCTGCGGACGTACCCGTGCCCTGGCCCGCACCTGTGCCCGCACCGGGACCTTCATAGGTCAGGAAAGATCCATCCCGATAACGCAGGAAGACGTGAGCCACATTCGCCGCGTCCCAGTAGTAGCCGGCAACCTCTCCCGAGAGATTGATGTTGTAGGAGAGCGTGCCCTCGCCGGCGCCATTGCCCGCGCCCGGAGCATCGAACTTCGTGATATTGCCGTCTGCCCTGCGGATAAAGCCGTGAATTACGTTGCTGGAGTCAATGTACTGCCCCGTTATCGTCACGGCAGGATTGATACTGTAAGGAAATGTGCCCTGGCCTGCGCCAGTGCCTGCACCGGACACGTCAAACGTGGTGTAGTTTCCTTCCCGGCTGCGCAGGAAACCGTGAGCGACACTGTTCGAGTCGGTGTAATACCCGAAGATCAAACCCGAATCGGTGATGTTCTGCGGAAAAGTTCCCTGTCCTGCGCCAGTGCCCGCCCCGGGCGCGTCGATCGTGGTGTACCGCTGCGCGCTGGCGAAGCCGATTGTTAATAGCACGACGCCAATAATCATCCAAAGCTGCCTTTGCTTCATAACATCCTTTCGCATGAAGTTCGGTTAGTCAGGGTTGAGTTGAGTCGTTCTGACGAACCAACGCCGGAATGCATTGGTATGCGCACAGATAACGCATCCGGCTTTCCAGAGGGCGCTCAGAACGTATGAATTTCCAGCAAAATTACCAGGCGGGAGAAACGCGGTTTGGGCTTACAGCCAGGGGGAACGAACTTACGCGATCTGAATTCGGAGTGGCAGACATGGTTTGCAGATTATCGACAGCAGCGGCCACTCATCTATGAGAAACCTAAATAATTTCGCAAGCTCGATACCAGAAGTCATAGGGCACATCGACCGGAAGACCTGAGATCCTCCGTCTTTCAGACCCTTTCATAATGAACCAGTTTGGGCACGATAGCGTCCTTTATCATTCACTACGAGTGCGTCGGCACATGCAAGAATCGAGCCTCGACTACTCTCCGCGCAGGGCTTCGACGGGGTTGGTGGAGGCGGCGCGGCAGGCGGGCAGTAGCGACGCGCCCAGCGCGAGCAGCACTACAAGAGCGGCGGCCAGTACCAGGGCGAGCGGATCCCAACTCTTAACGCCATAGACCATGGACTCGACCAGGCGCGAGGCGGCGACAGCACCAATGAGGCCGAGGGCGCATCCGGCAGCGGCGAGTTTGGCGCCCGATGCGAGCACTAAACCGATAACGCCGGAGCGTTTTGAGCCGAGCGCCAGGCGGATGGCCATCTCCTGCACGCGCAGGGCGACTGTAAAGGCGATAACGCCGTAGATGCCGAGGATGGCGAGGAGCAGCGCAGCTCCGGCAAAGGACGAGATCAGGATGGTGTTGAAGCGACGCGGGGCTTCCGAATCGCTGATGGCGTGGTCCATCGTTTCGAGCGGAAACAGTGGAAGCTGTGGATCGAGCGATCGCACGGCGGAGCGGAGCTCGTTAATGAGGAGCTCCGGCGCCATGGAGGTGCGCAGGACGATGTAGCCGCCGTTCCCGTTGATGTCGGTGGCGGGATTGCCGAGCGCCCCGACAAATTTCTCTTGCTCATCGACTGGAATGTAAAACTGCTGGCGCGGCGCTGCGTCGGGTGAGCCTTCCTTGATTTCGGCAACCTCACCGATGACCGTCGCCCAAGGCGTCTGCATTTCCGTGGTGCCCAGGCGCAGGCGGCGGCCGATGGGGTCCTGTCCAGGCCAGGACTGATCCGCCAAGGTTTTGTTCACGATAACAACAAGCTGAGCGTCGGGCTTACTGTCGGAGTCGGTGAACAGACGTCCGCGTAGAAGCGGCGTACCCATCGCGGTGATGAAGTCGCCCTCGACCAGAATAGGGCTGCCCAGATTGATGCTGCCTGGCTTCGTGGACCTGTAGCCCTCCGCGACGAAGGCGGAGTTACCGCTGGTGCCATTAGGAGGCAGAAAGGATGTCAGGCCCACGTGGGTGACCCCGGGCATGTTCTTGAGGCTGTCGAGCAGCGCGCGGTTGAAGGTGTCAGTCGCCAACTGCGTGGGGTACTGCTGGCGCGGCAGACTGTAGCCGGCGGCGATAAGGTGATCGGCACGATAGCCGAGATCGGCGTCGCGTATCTTTTCGAAGCTGCGCAGCAGCAGGCCGGCTGTGGCGACAAGAACAACCGCGATCGCGATTTCCGCAACGACGAGGCCGGAGCGGAGACGCGCATGGCCGCTGCCGGACGTACCAGTGCGTCCGCCCTCCTTTAGCACCTCGTTCACGCTGGTGCGGATGGCAGCAAAAGCGGGCAGCAGGCCGCAGATGATGCCGGTGAATATGGCGAGTACAAAAGCGAAGGCTATGACGCTCCAGTCGAGGCCGATGTTGGAAATAAGCGGTAGGGTTTCCGGCAGCAGGCTGGTGCCGACGTGGAGGGTGATGGCAGCAAGAATGAGTCCGAGAATTCCGCCAGTGAGAGAGAGTGTGAGGCTTTCAAGCAGGGCCTGGCGGAGCAGCGTTCGTGCGCTCGATCCGAGTGCGAGACGAACGGCGAATTCGCGGCGGCGGCGGATAGCGCGGACCAGCAGCAGCCCGGCGAGATTGGCACAGGCGATGAGCAGCACAACGGCAACTGCCAGGAAGAGAGTCCGGATCAGCGGGCGGGCCTGCCGGACAGTATCAGCCTGAAGGCCGTTCACGATGGCATCAATGTGAAGGCTGGCCATGAAGCCGGGATAGCTGCGCTCAGTGGCTTTGGCAACACGCTCGGCGTCCTGTTGCGCCTGTGCGTGGCTGACGCCCGGTTTGAGGCGAGCCACCATCTGGTAGCTCCAGTTCGCCATGGCGCCGCCCGTGAGCTCTTCGGGCTTAAAGCTCATCGGGATCCAGAGCTCACTGCGGTTGAGATGTCCGGGGAGCAGCGGAAACTCGAAGCTGCGCGGCATGACCCCGATGACGACATAAGGCTTGCGATCGAGGAGGATTTTGCGGCCAACGATTTGGGCATCGCCTCGAAAACGCGACTGCCAGGTGGCATAGCTGAGAACAGCGACCGAAGCGCTGCCGGTGTCCTCTTCGGTATTGAATACCCGACCGATAAGCGGCTGGACACCGAGCGCCGCGAAAACGCCTGCTGTCATGCGGGCATCGTTGATCTGGGCGGGTTCGCCCACACCTGATAGCTCGTGGCCAAATTGCTGGTACCCGCCAAGGGCACTAAAGCTCTGAGTGTCGCGCGTGTAGTTAACGATGTCAGGGGCGGTGACGCCAGCCTCGTTGTTGCCGTTGATCTCGGCGCCTTTGATGGTGTCGGCAATCACGACGAGTTCATTGGGATTGGGGAAGGGCAATGGCCGCAGGAGGACGCCTTCGACGATGGAGAAGATCGCCGTGGTCGCGCCGATGCCGAATGCGAGAATGAGCACGGCCATGACAGAGAAGCCGGGGCTTTTGAGCAGGTGACGGACAGCGATCTTCAGGTCATGCGGCACGGCGAGGCTCCTCAAGCGGATAAAGCACACTCGAGTCCAAATACGCAGCGGAGCGCGTAGTTGTTCCACAAAATAGGCGGAGTAAGTGACCGGAATTGGGCGGTATTTTCGAGGCGAACACCGACATCTCAGAATTCCCGCAGGTCTTATTCCGCTGCCCTGCCCGAAACGGTTTCGCTGAGCTTTTAAGACACGGCCCGGAGCTCGACATCCAGACTCTCAGAGAGCGATCCAGAATTGTTGAGGCAAACGTCCTTGATCATTTAGTACTAGCTTTGACAAGCGGGCAACAGGTTGCTGATTCACTTGTCTGAGACGTCGACTATTCGCTGAAGTGCATTTCCGTCGCGAAATGCCGAAGCTGACGCTGAAGGATGACTTTCGGTGCATCTGGGTACCGAGCTGGGAGAACCGCTATCTGCGGCAGCCGGAACAAGTGGGCATGGAGGCCTTGCGCGAAATGATCGTCGAGTATGTGGCGGCGGGCTTCAGCAAATTTGTGCTCGTGCCTGCAGAGGAGCCAGAAGACTGGCGCAGCGAATTGCAAGGGATCGCGAACACTATTTGCCCCTCCTCTTATTTAGCGCAACTCCTCAGAGGCTTCCCAGTGTACGATGCTCTATGAAACCTATCAGCGTTTTCTTGGGACCACTAAGTGCGTCGCTGCTCTCCTTACTCTTCCTCCCAGGTTGCAACGCAATCAATCCCCTCTGCGGAAGTGCTCGCCCAGCCCCGACGATTAGCTCCCTATCTCCCTCCACGATCACTTTCGCTCAGGTACAGGGAGACGTGCTACTAACGGTAAATGGCACGCAGTTTGTTGCGGCATCGGTCGTACTTGTCAATGGGACGGCGCTAAGCACTACGTTCGTGAGCACTGAGGAGTTGCAAGTCACGCTCACGACCGCTGTGATCTCAGCTCCTGGAACAGAAAGTGTGAAGGTCAATACTCCAAGCGGGAACTCAGGCGATCTTGGCTGCTCGAGCGGAGGAACCAGCAGCGCCCTCACCTTGACAGTCACTTAAGAATGGCAACTAGGAGTTCGAGATCGCGCTTCAACTGCCAAAAGGTTGGCGTCCCTTGCCCTGCCCGTGCTGAGCTCTTCACTGAATGCGTGCGCTTACAGGCCTACGGTGGGGTTGTGATTGACGTGACGAGCGCAGGAAGGGTGGCCCCGAGATCTGGCAGCAGCTGAGAGCCGGGAATGTTCGGACAAGAAAGACAACTGCGGGGAGAACCTCCCCGCAACGATGTTTTCGAAAAGGCAACTATTTGAGGCGTGGTCGGTCGATATCAGCTTCGCACGCGAGCCGTTTTTGGCCGCGCTTCATTCACTGTCAACGTAGCACCGCCGAGAGTTGACCCGTTCAGACCCGACAGAGCCTCTTGCGCTTCCTTATCGCTTTCCATCTCAACGAATGCAAATCCGCGGGGGCGACCGGTCTCGCGATCCGTGACCATACTGACCTTTTGTACGGCTCCATAAGTTGCGAAGGCGTTACGGAGTTCGTCTTCCGTGGTAGCGAGGTCCACGTTTCCTACATAGATGTTTTTCATTTTGTCCTTCCGAGGTTGCGATGAAGCGAAGAACGCTAAGAGCGTTTCTCTTCCAGCACTAGACGGTACAGCCGTCGTAAGAAAAGCACTTGTGAGGAAAGTTGAGGAGTAAGCCTCCCTAGGTGGAAGGCGATAACTCGATTATACGCCTGCTGAGCATGCTAGTTGGCTACCTCACGTCAGAGTCTGCTCCCGAAAGCTCGTTGCGACAGGTACTGAATGACAGCAGATGTATCGCTTGGTCCCAAGAATAGCCAAGGGGGTAATTGTTGCGCGCTCCGCCGGGTACAGACTCGTTCCTTGCAACCAGCAAATGTTCAAAAATGTGCGACCCTACCTGTAGTTGATGAAGCAAGTAATCATCAATTGCCGGCACTCCATCGCGGGCATTCCTTTAATATTTGCCTCAATCTGTATCGAATTGATCGCTTTTCTCACTTGCAACATGCAATCATCGGCCATGGTCACAAGAAGCGCGAAGAAGAAGGCAGAACGAGCTACGCTAGCTGCCCTTAAGCAAGAAATGTCAAAACCGCGCATCGCCAAATCTGCCAGAAGCGTGGGATCTAAAGAGTCGCGAGTATTTCCCCTGAGTGGAAGCTTATGGCCAGGACTAGGAACTCCTGCTCGACGTGTCCCAAGTTCGTGATACGTCCAAGTCCGGAGCGCCTGCAACACCTGGCAAGAGCGCGTCAACCGTTAAAGGTTGGCCCTCATTGTTAGTCCCGCAGAAGAAAGGTGAGTAGAGATCGATTGACTCGAAGTGTACCGTTATAGCCGATAAGTCCTAGCTTCCGGAATCGATTCATGAAAAAGCTCACTCTAGAGCGGGTAGTGCCGATCATTTCGGCGAGGGTTTCCTGACTAATCTTCATGAGGACGGGCTCAGGATCGGATTGCGATCCGAAATCCGCCAGGAGCAACAGAAGCCTTGCCAGTCGTTTTTCGCTGGAACTGAAAATCTGGTCGGCGACATCCTCTTCGATTCTCCCGATACGCGCTACGAGGTACGCAATGAAGAGTTTCGCCAAAGCCGGCTCTTGTTCAATTATGCGGACGACGGTTGCCCTTCTCACCCGGGCGACGGTAGAAGGCTGGATCGCCATTGCGCTGAACATCCGCAGCGATTCTCTTCCGAGACAGCTTTCACCAAAGAAATCGCCCTTTCGCAAGATGGCCAGCACGGCTTTCTTACCGTTCTTCGCCTTAACTACCAGCTTTACATTCCCACTGTGAAGGTAGTACATCGCGTCAGCTTTGGTCCCTTGCGCGAAGACGACCTCGTTATGTTTATAGTGTCGAGTGTTCGTGTCTTGCGCAATCCTCTTGAATAGGGCCGTCGAGGTGAAAGGATAGGCATTCTTGTAGGGCATTCGGCATTCCTGAAGCGGCAACGCAGCCGGCAACAGGTCGAGTCTACCTAGGGAGAGATATGTTTCGCTGAGCAATAATGCTCACCGCGAACCGGGTGAAGCAAGGTCAGGCAACGCGATCAGGAGCGAATGCTGACGAATGATTCCCCGGGAATTTCTCCATCTTTCTGTCGCCAGGCCTGGCGTCCGGACTTGATTCTCGGCATCGCCAGTTGTGGCATCGGCCGGCCTGCAAACAGCTTTCGACAAGGCTTTGCAAGCCAACGCGCCCAGCGGGTGGACCATGAGACGCGAGCGCTGTCGGCCGCAATACCGGTGTCCGCGTACATTTGGCGGTAAATCTTGGAAATCAAGAAGAATGTCAGGCGCCCCTTCACCGACGTGAGAAAATGCGATCGTTCCCAGATGGACCTCATGCTGTAGTAGCTGTTCCAAACTCCCTGCGTGCGCTGCCGGATCTCGTCGGTGGACATCGTCGGGTGCGGACTGTAAAGCTTCGGCCGCTGCGAGTGCGGAATCAGCCAATGTCGCGTGATCGGAACGCCGGCCACTTCTGGCGCGGCGGTTCCCAAGTCGGCCTCCCAGCGATTGAAGTCCACCGTACCGGGAAATGGAGTTAGCATCACGAACTGAGCAAACGTCAGGTCCGACCTCTGCGCAATCGTAGCCGTGGTGGCAAAGGTGTCGGATCGATCGCTGGGCAGACCGAAGATAAACGATCCTAGAACATGGACCCCGTGCCGACGAAAGGTTTGCAGTCGCTCGACGAGACTTTCTCCCGCGAGATTGAAGTCTTTGTATACATCTTTCAACCCTGCTGGAGTAACCGACTCCACCCCTACCAAGGCTCCCATGATATGAGCTGCCTTCATTGCATCCAGAAACTGGGGGTCCTCCGCCGCCTCCATGGTGATCTGAGTGAAGAAAACGGTATCGGAGGGGAGCTCGGCCAGGGCCGCCATCAATTCGAACCGCTCGGCGCGAATGCCTTCCAGTTCCCGCAGGCGCTCTGAATTCTGACGGGTCGCCAACTTCAGGTCGTTAAGACTTACGGGATAGAAGTTGTCATCAGCCAGCGCGATATAGCGAAACCCGATTCGCCGCAACTCAACAATCTCTTCCAGGACTGCGTCCGAAGAACGTTGCCGCGGGCGCTGGCCATCGGTTCGCCACACGGAACAGAAGGAGCAATGTTTCGGGCAGCCGCGAATCGTTTGGACTGAAGCCCACATGTAGGACTTGCGCGGGACCAGATCCCACCGGGCTGCCACAAAATCTTCAGCTGCAAGCCGGCCTCCCTCGTAGATCGGTTTCGGCACCGCGCGCGAGCAGTCGTCGAGCACGCGCGCCCAGACCACATCCCCGTCACCTTTGACCACGGCGTGGGCGCCTCCAAATCGATGCGCTTCCTCCGGATAAAGCGTTGCGTGTATGCCGCCGTAGACAACATAAGCGCCACGATCACGCGCCGCCCTGCCGATGTCGTAGCCTCGCAGCGCATTGCCCGTGTGTATGCTGATGCCGACCACGTCACCTTCCTGAATCCGCAGCGGGTCGCTTTGTTGGAGGGTCTCGTCGACCAGCAACGGATCGCCGAAGCGCTCGGGGGTTGCCCCGGCCATTACGTAGAGCCATCGCGGCGTGATAACGGCCGTGCCAAACGAACTGTTACTAGGATTTATTAGGTGAACTCTCGTTCGGAGAGGTACGATTCTTGCCGTGGGCTGCTGAATGTGAACCTCTGGTCCCTGAGTTGATCTCAGAAAAGTCACGATGATCCGACTCACTTGGGATACGCTCCAACTGGCCGAATGTCGCCATTTGGAGATTCCCGTCCCTTTTTGATTACCCCACTGCAGACGTAGGTCGTCAGCAGATTGAGATTGCTTCCAATGTATAAAATTGCTCACCCTAAAACTGAGCAAAATTGCTCACTCCTGCAAAAGTCCGCGGGAGCTGAACACGCAGATCGAATCAGGTGATTGTCCAATTAGGCGCTTCGAGGTAAGCGCCCCGGGGGCGATCTCGGACAGAATAAGTCTCCATCTCCTGCGTCGTGCTGCCTGCAAAGTTGCGCTGGCGGGAGGATTGAGTAGATTCAAAATAACTGCGATTGTTATCCAATCTTGGGTGACTGCGACCTTCACTGGGAGCTTCTGGTTTCCGATCTCGCGGTAAATCGTGATTACCTGTTATTGTCGAGACCCTCGGGCCTTCCGTTTTCTTGAAGCCAACTCAATAAGGACCGTAAGCTCGCCTGCGCCAGCGCGATGCAGGAATCTCCGGCACCGTAATAGATATTGATCGTGTCACGATCAGGGCAGATTGTCTGTCCACACGGGAACACGACATCGTGTACGTCCCCGCCGCGCTCGTACTCGGTTTCCGGACCAAAGATCCAGGAGTCTCCTCGCAATAAACAGATGTCCGGACTTTTTAAGTCGAAAAGAGCGAGGCCGATGCGGTAGAGCGAGCCTGAGGCAGTGTTCTTCACGCCGTGGTACAGCGTGAGCCAGCCTTCAGAAGTCTCGATCGGAGGTGAGCACAAGCCAATTTTGTTTGCGTCCCACCATGCGCCCTTGCGCGCCTCCATCATGACCTTGTGCCCGCCCCAATGACGCAGATCGGGAGAGTAGGAAATCCACATGTGGCATCCTAACGGGGTCATTGGCCGATGAATGAGCGCCCATAATCCACCGATCCGGTAAGGCAGCAGTGCCGCATCCTTATCGTCTGGGGACATAATGACGCCCAGTCTCTCGAAGCTCCGGAAATCTTTGGTCAATGCCAGCGAAACTCCGGGACCGCCTTTGGCGAACGAAGTGAACGCGATCGCGTATTTCCCCAGCTCTGGAACATAGGTGATACGCGGATCCTCAATGCCCCACAGTTCTTCCGGATATTTCTCCGGGTCCGGCATCAGGGTTGGTTCAGGATCGATGGCCCATCCGTCAATGCCGTTCACGGAACGTGCAACACAGAGATGCGACAATCCTCGGCGGTCCTCTACCCGGCACAGCAGTAGTGTGCAACCGTCGTCGAGCAGCGTCGCTCCAGCATTGAAGACGCTATTGATACGGTAGGGCCAATCCTTGTTGGTAAGAATCGGGTTGGCGGAATGCCGCTGAAAAAGTGTCTCGGTCGAGTCGATGGCCAGATGCATAGTTGATTTTTCCAGAACAGAACTTCCGATTGCGAGCTGTTGAACGGTCGCCGCGCAGGGTTCAAGGCTACGGTGCGGTCTGTTTGAGTTCCCCGCAGGTGTTGCATCTCCACGAGTGCCAACAGGAACGACAACGTGGATTCCGCTCCCTGATTTTCATTGACCCGGTCAGGATGCAGGCCGTCTCGACACCCGCCGGTGCTGGCGTCGTACAAGGCAGCGTTCAGGTCGTTGTCCCCCAGAAACCAATTGAATGCGGACCAAGCCTCTGTTCGCCACTGAACATCTCCGGTCGCTCGAAACGCTTGCAGACACGCCGACACGGTGGCCCCAGCCTCCAAAGGCTGCTGATCGAAGCGGGCTTTCTCTCCTGACTTGCGATAGAAGCCTTGTGAACCGATCGCGACGAAGTGGCCGTTGCGAGCGCAGCGTTGTTGCGAGGTGAGCCACTCCAGCGACTCCAGACCGGTTGTCAGCAATTTGTCGTCTGAGGTACGTGAGCCTACCAACATCAGCGCCTGCGACAACCGCGCGTTGGAATAAGACAAGCCCTCCTCGAACCAATGCCAGCCTGGACTCCGAACCACCTGATAAATCTGTAGCAGCCGGTCAGCAAGAATATCCCGATATTTCTGTATCGCTCGATCTCCACCGAAGCGGTCGAGGTATTCCTGAATTCCAAACAAGGCGAAGGCCCAGGCCCGGGGACTGGTGAACGACAGAACAGCGGGCACTGCCAACTCGAAGAGGCGTCCTGCCAACCCTCGGATTGCTTCATCGCCGGATCGGTTTAGTGCTGTGCCCAGGGCCCACAGCGCTCGTGCATGACTGTCCTCGGAGCCCTGTGTCTCCTGCCATTGACGCTCATAGCTCAGAAAGTTGCGGAACCTTCCGTTGCCGTTGTTGAAGGCAAGCCAGAGAAATGCCAGGTACTTTGATGCCAGCCGGCCAGCTTCCGCCCGGTCATCGATACTCAGCCGCTCCAGGAGAATCGAAACGATCAGCGCGCGGGCGTTATCGTCGGTCGTGTAGCCCTCACCGCGATTGGGTATGGCAAATACGGCGTGTTGGAACATGCCGGTATCGTCTGTCATGCGTGCCAGATGATCCAGCTTAACTGCCGGCAAGTTCTGGACGTTTGCTGTTGTCAATCGCTTGGGGTCGAGGAAACGAGGATTCTGCATATGTTCCGCCCGGGCGCGCTGGAAGCTGCGCATATAGCCTTGCGCTACACTCTTCCACACCATGTCGCGAGAGTACACGTAAGCGCGTTTGCGCATGGCGTGACGCTCGGCCTCATTCTCAAGAAGCGCGATGGTTTGTTCCGCAATTGCGGCGGGATCGTTGAATGGGACCAGCACTCCACGCTTTTGATCCAGCAGTTCAAGCGCGTGCCAGTACGGGGTCGAGATAACGGCCTTGCCCGCGCCTAACGCATAAGCAAGTGTCCCCGATACGACTTGTGCTTCATTGCGGTAAGGGGTGATGTAGACATCGGCCGAGCCGATGAACTCCATCATCTCCTCTGGGCTGACAAAGCGGTTGTGAAAGATGACATTCTTTTCGACGCCGAGATCCTTTGCCAGTTGCTGCAATGACTCCCGGTACTTGTCGCCTTCCCGCCGTCTGATGTGGGGATGAGTCGCTCCAGCGACTACGTAGGCTACGTTGCTCTTGCGGGCAAGGATGCTCGGCAAAGCCTGTATTACGTTCTCTACTCCCTTGTTGGGAGACAGCAGCCCGAATGTGAGCAACACGGACTTTCCGGCGACGCCAAACCTGTCTTTATAGAAGTTAGGATCGACGAATGGCAGGTTCGGTACTCCATGTGGAATCACATCAATCTTTTCGCCGCTCACCCCAAAAACTTCCTGAAGGAAAGTCGAAGAGTGCTCACTCATCACGATCAGGCGGTCGGAGAGCTCCGCCAGTTCCACCATGACTCGGTGTTGGTCCGGGTTGGGCTCACGCAGAACGGTATGGAGGGTCGTCACCACCGGCATACGGAGCTTGCGAAGTAGCGCCAGGATATGGCTGCCAGCCGGTCCACCGAAGATCCCGTATTCATGCTGCAGGCACACCAGGTCGGCATTAATGAAATTAAGAAACGCCGCCGCGCGTTCGTAGGAAGACAGGTCTCGCTCGGTCAATTCAAAGCGAACCCGATCCGGGTAGCTGTATTGAGCCTCGGGATCATTGACAGGAAGTGCAAACAACATCGCTGTCCCGTACTCGCTGGACACCGCTTCGCAGAGATCTGCGGTGAACGTAGCTATGCCGCATTGTCGCGGCAAGTAATTTCCGATGATCGCTATACGGCTGGGAAGCGACAGGCTGGCCGGGGCGTCAAATGCCCTCGCCGGCACAATCTCGGATGGTCTCGATAATCGACCTGGAACTCCCAGCGATTTCCTGAAAGGCAACATTCTTAGCTGTGACATCGGCCTCCTGCTCCGCCTGGCATAGCAGGACGTCGAGCAACAATCGCGGCGCTAAACTTGAGCGCCAGCGCGGTTTCAATATGCGATAAGCGACCGGCCTCCTGGCATAGTGTTTCCTGGAGGACTGAAGTTACGGCAGGTGGGTTCGTCGATTCGTGCCGGCTGAACGTTTTCAGCTATTGCTTTGCGAAGAACCTAGGGTCAGTACCCAATGCAGGGCGCGTAAGATCGGCTCAACAAATAACTCGTAAAGCAAAGTTCTCAGTGGATGTTCCATAAAGATAGGGCCTCTCTCGCATGGTGGCCCTTCGACACGGATACGATCCCGCAAGAGATTTGGCAACCTCCATGTTCTCACTATTACGGCTGCGGGTCTGAGCAAAAGAGACCACCCGATACGCGATTCGATCCGCGGGAAACTACTGAAAACGCAGTAGAGCAATACTGAACAGCCAGAACTTCGCCAACCGTGTACAAAGAAGTTACGCCATTGGCCGGCACAGAAGGATTCCCCGTTTATGAGTATGAAACTCCTCCATCTCTCCGCGTATACCTGCGACAAGTGTGAGGGGCCCGTCATTTCAGGGTCGTTTGGTACTAGGGAGAGCGAAATATCAAGAGAGTCGAATCTGACATCGCTGCGGGCTATATGCCTGGCTTGTGGAGAAGGTCAAACTGAATTGAAGAGTAATAACCTGGTTCGCGATTTCGCACCCACAGAATGGGCTTTGCGAAGGCTCCCGCGGCCCCAGGAATCTTGAGCTCTTGTTTCCGGCCGGACACGTCGCTACGCCTGGGAAATTCAGAACAGGTACGAGTCAGTAAACGTTCAGGACTAAAGTTGCCGTAGGCTGGCGGCGCAAACAATACACATAAAGGAGAGCACAAATGGATTGGGACGAAGTATCAAGTAGATGGGAGCAGTTGAGTATTTCCGCAAAAGAAAACTGGAGCAAGCTTACGGATGCCGACTTGGCGTCAATATCCGGCAGCAGGGACAGCCTTGCAGGGAAAATTCAGGAGACGTACGGAGTTTCGCGGCGGGAAGCTGACAAGCAGGTGTGGGACTGGGGAAGAAGCGTGCAACGGATCCGCAAGACGATCGCCTGACCCCTCCCACTCGCCTCGAATCCCTATCTCATCTCAAGACAAGCAGGCCACTCGCGTGGATCAGCGATTTGACCTTTCACAGCGTTTGTCCGTGCCATGCTCCACTTAAGCCGCTGCGGCGAAGCGACGTTGCTGCGACAGGCCGCCAATTCATATACACATGTGCGGGTACCAGCGTTGACGAGAAGGCAAAACGGGCCGGCGGTTATTCCTGCAAGAAGATATTTAGAAGAGTGTTGTGAACACGAATCTCGCCATCGTATTCGATAAAGCCGAGTTTGCGGAAGCGATTCATAAAAAAGCTGACGCGCGACCGCGTTGTCCCGATCATCTCCGCCAACACTTCCTGGCTGATCTTGGGAATCACCGTCTCGGGCTTGCTCTCCTTGCCGAACTGCGCCAGCAACAACAAAATCCTCGCTAGTCGCTTTTCGCTGGAATTGAAGAGTTGATCGACCAGGTCCGCCTGGATACGTGCGTTGCGCGCGAGGAGAAACGCGACAAACATGTCCGACAACTGCTGGTCTTCGTGAAGTACGCGAACCATTTCCACCTTGCTAATCCTAAGCAGGGCACAGTCGGCCATCGCGGTAGCGGTCGCGAGCTGAAAGGGATGAGACGAAGCCATACAGCTCTCGCCAACAAATTCCCCGGTACCCGCCAGGGCAAGTGTGGCCTCTTTTCCGTTCGACGAAGTGACGCTCACTCTCAACTGACCGCTCTTAACATAGAAGAGGGCATCGGCCGGGTCGCCTTGCGCGTACGCCACATCGCCTTTCTTTAGATTGATGACTTTTCTACCCAGGCCGGCTTTCGCCAGAAAGAGGCTGGGATTGAACGCAGGGGCGCCGTTCTTTACTGGTGGGTGGGTTTTCAGTCTGGCCATCTTGCCAACTCCGATTGTGGACGATTTCACGGATGCAATCGAGCCATTTGATTGACCCCGGTTTACGAGGCTGGCTTGTCGGCGCGACGGGGTGCCGCTGGCACTCATAGTGAACCCTCCACAGGAGGTCGCTTACCCTTCGACATAGTGCATTTTAGCACCCGCGGCGGGAGGAGCTGTCGAGCTCATTTCGACGAGGTGGTCTGTTTTGCTCAGACCCGAAACTCCGGGCATGTCATGGTAGATAGGTCGATGGCCTCACCACCGAAAACGAGGTAAGCCAGCATGCACAATGGGTCCAAGCCTCAGATTCTAGTAGTGGATGACGATCCAAGCATTCGTGAGAGTCTCACGATGTTGTTGCAATCTGTGGGATACGACGTCGCCATGGCAGAAAGTGGCATGAGTGCCGTATCACTCTTGAATACCGCGCAGCCGGACCTCATCGTTACCGACATCAACATGCCGAAGATGTCGGGCTTGCAGTTGATTTCGCATGTACGTGCTCAGTATCCGGCGATTTCAGTCATCGCCATGAGCGACGACTTTGATGGAGAGACTATGCCTCCAGGTACCGTCGGCGACTGGTTCTATCCGAAAGACCGGCACCCGCACCACCTGCTGAGCACGATTGCGAGTTTGGTGGCAAAGAGTCCACGGCCTGGAGGCAATAACGAACATCGCCTTCCGTCTGCAGGCAGCGTTTAGCCAAAAGAAGGGCCTATGCTTGGAACCATCCTCATTGTCGTACTGGTCCTGCTGCTGCTGGGTACCCTTCCCAGATGGAATCACAGCCGCCGGTGGGGCTACCGCCCTAGCGGTGGGATCGGCTTCATCCTGCTGGTTGTGGTGGTCTTGATACTGATAGGCCGGATCTAGCGGAAGAATAGCACTAGCCTTTTTCTTCCCCCCAAACGCCGCCCGCACCAATAACGGCGGCCTCGTTCCGAATCGGTGGGATTAAGACACATCTGTCTTGACAACCTAGCCGCACCTCGCCACTCGCAACCCGTCACAAGGGAGAACAGGAATGCTCTGGACAATTTTCGTTATTTTAATAGTTTTGTGGCTTCTGGGCTTCAGCTTCCACATAGCAGGCGGTCTGATCCATCTTCTCTTGGTCATCGCCGTAGTTGTCCTTGTCTACAACCTGATCACAGGTCGTCGTACAGCCTGACCAGCGGGCGAACCTCGCCACCAACAGATTTTCCACGAAATGATACGGAACAAGAAGGAAGTGTTTGGATGAAGAAATACGCTATCGCGCTATTCTCGCTGCTTTTGTCCACATTTGCCGTCGCCAGCTCGGGAGAGCAAGCAACCACGGCGCGTCTAGAGTCCGCCGCCGTAGTTATGAACGAGATCATGGCGGCGCCTGATAAAGGCATTCCGGAAGAAGTGCTGAACGGCGCCAAGTGTATCGCCATAGTCCCCGACATGGCCAAAGGCGGATTCATCGTCGGCGGGGAGCATGGGAGGGGCGTGGTCACCTGCCGCACTCGTGCGGGATGGAGTGCGCCGGCATTCATTTCTATCGGTGGCGGCAACTTCGGCTTCCAGGCTGGGGCTCAGTCGGTTGACCTCATTATGCTGTTCATGAATGACAAAGGCGTGCAAGCTCTGCTTACCAGCAAGTTCGAATTAAGCGGCGAAGCGTCGGCAACCGCCGGCCCAGTCGGCAGACATGCTTCCGCTGGAACCGACTGGAAGATGGACACGGAGGCTCTGAGCTATTCGCGTACCAAAGGCCTGTTCGTTGGAGTGGCCGTGGACGGTGCGAAGATCCAACAGGATAAAGACTCCACAGTCGCCATATATGGCAAGGACGTTGCTTTCCGCAAAACGCTTTCGGGTACAGTGAAAGCCCCAGCCAGCACGGACTCTTTCCTTGCCGCCGTCAATGCAGCGGAAAAGCGGGCAACTCTGCACGAGGCCGCCGAAAGCAAGTAATCACGGTTGGTCGGCGCGCCTCACTAGCGCGCCGGCATTCTTTGAGCATTCAGCCCACGTATACAGGATTGATCCTGTTCCTCTCACCAGCAAATGCAATTGTCGATCATGGCAAAAAAAAGTACTAAGCGAGACTTGGAAAGAGCGGCGCTCCTTGCCGTCAGGCAGGAAATGGCAAAACCTCGGGTTGCTAAGTCGGCGCGAATCCAGGAAGCCCGAAAGGCCAGGATTTCCTCTGAGCGGCAGTTTGTGGCCGAGACTTGCGCTTTGCATTCGACGTCATGTCAGGTTCGTCTCATCGGAACCTGGTAGCCGTTGCCGTATCGACCAGATAGATCAAAGAGCTGAACGATGGCTCACGACAACGGGGCGTATCAGTTAGAAAACATCATGCGGTCGATGCCTATCGGCCGGGAGAAATCAAAATGCGTAGTATTCCGTTCATTCGTTCGTTCCTGGTTGTATTGATACTAGCGTGCGTAGCTGTGTCGGCGGCGGCCCAGGTTAGCATCCTGATCACGACGGCTCCTCCAGCGCTGCCTGTTTACGATCAGCCCATTTGTCCCGGCCAGGGTTACCTCTGGACGCCGGGTTACTGGGCTTACGATAACGGCTACGGCGATTATTACTGGGTTCCGGGCACATGGGTGATGGCTCCGCAAGTCGGGATGCTCTGGACGCCGCCCTATTGGGGATGGGCTGGCAGCGGCTTCATGTTCTATCCGGGTTATTGGGGGCCGCAGGTGGGTTTCTATGGCGGAGTCGCCTACGGCTACGGTTATTACGGTCGTGGGTACGAAGGCGGGCGTTGGAACAACGGGCAGTTCTACTACAACCGTTCCGTCAACAACGTAAACATCACAAACATTCACAACGTTTACAACACGACGGTAATCAACGAAACCAACGTAAATCGTGTGAGCTACAACGGTGGCAATGGCGGGATTAGCGCCCACCCCTCGTCCGCGGAAGAGTCCGCCATGCACGAGAGGCACTTACCACCTATCGCGGTCCAAAATGAACATGTGCAAGCCGCGCGCAATAACCCGCAGTCACGGGCTTCCAGGAACCAAGGCAAGCCGGAAATCGCCGCCACTCCAAAGCCGGGAGCACTCAATGATCGCGCAGCGGTGCCCGCCAAAGAAGCAGGCGCAGCTTATCATCCGGCTGCGATGCGCGCCGCAGTCACCCCAACCGAAAACGTAACTTCGCCCCACGCGGAAACTGAACCTGCTCACCAAGCCGCTCCAATTCATGCTAAGGATCTCCCTTCGCATCCGGCTCCCGTCCCTGTAAACACGGGAAATGCTAGACAAGACCAGAAATACCAGCAGCAACAGCAAAAGCTTTACGCAAAGCAGCAGTCGGACCACCAGAGTCTTCAGCAGAGTCAGGAGCAGGATCATCAGCGACTGGCGCAGCAGAAGTCGAGCGAAGCTCAGACTCAACAAGTAGAGCAGAAGCACCAGCAGCAGACTCAGCAGATGGAGCAAAAGCATGCACAGCAACAACAGACGTTGCAGGCCAAACAGCCCGCGAGCAAGAATCAGCCAAAGCCTGCGAAGTAAAGGGACAGGCGTTCCCGCCTCGGGTGCGCCTACAGGCCGTACGCAATATGTCGGGGGCTGCTCTCGCCGTAAGGCGTATTCGATCGGGTTGCACGAGCTTGAGTATGACCATTGAATCATCTGGCTCACGAATCTACGCCAAAAGCGTTCAGCCGGGTAATGCGTCGACGCACTTCGCGATTTCCCCGGCTAGGTCGTTACTCGAATTCAAAATCAGTCCCCCACTCTGATAAGCGAATACTTGTAAGGCAACATTTCCAATGCGGACTTGATTCGGGGATTTCACGCCCTTAATGAAATCCTTGTAGTAAGACCTCAAAACTCCGCCTCCGCTACCGGTCGGATTTAGGTTGTAAAGTGGGATGTGAGCCAGGCGCATTCCTGCCGAAATGCCCACGATTGATTGAAACAGCCCTTGCTGATCCTTGGAGCTCAGCTCCACGCGGGGAGTGGCAAGAAAACTCCAACCAGGACTGATCCAGACCACCAGTTTTCTTCCCGGCCGAGACAAAGAATCATCACCACCTGCAATTCTCAACCAACTTCTAAACGCTCTTAATTCTGGAGACGAAGGCGGGCCTCGTCACAGTCCCAATTCACTTAGCCCGGGGTGTTCGTCGGGGCGCCGTCCCAGCGGCCAGTGGTATTTGCGATCCACTTCTCTAATGGGAAGATCGTTAATAGATGCGAACCTGAGCCGCATCAGACCGTCCTCGTTGAATTCCCAATTCTCGTTCCCGTAAGCACGGAACCAATTACCCGAATCGTCGTGACACTCGTAAGCAAACCTCACAGCGATCCGTTCGCCGGTAAACGCCCAAAGCTCTTTGATCAGGCGGTAATCCAGTTCTTTGCTCCACTTGCGCGTTAAAAAGGCGACGATCTCCTGGCGCCCGTTGACGAACTCCGAACGGTTTCTCCAGCGCGAATCAACCGCGTAGGCCAGCGACACTTTTTCGGGATCACGGGTATTCCAGGCATCTTCGGCGAGGCGCACTTTCTGAATCGCACTCTCGCGAGTAAACGGAGGCAAGGGGGGACGTGTTGCCATGATTTCTCCTTTCGGTAAACGATCTTGCGGGCATCATCTATCTGCGGCTTGGTATCTCCGGTGTGCGTTTAATGACCGGTAGAATCTCCGTGGCGAGCAGCCTCGAATAGGAACCATGTCCTCCGTTCTGTCTCGTCGATCCAGACTTCAATCAGGCTGGCGGTGGCGATATCGTTTTGGTCGTCGCAAACCCCGTGTGCCTCGCGCAAACGCGCCGCCAGTGTCTTATTGTCCTCGACCAGCTCAGCGAGCATATCTTCCGCCTCGACGTACTCTGCATCGTTGTCCAGCACCCGCTGCAGACGGGCAATATGCCCGATAGACCGAATAGTCGTGCCACCCACTTTTCGAACACGCTCCGCGATGGGATCCGTCATCGCGAAAATCTGGTCTGCATGTTCGTCGAGCAGTAAGTGGTAATCGCGAAAGTGCGGGCCGCTCATGTGCCAGTGAAAGTTCTTGGTCTTCAGATAAAGCGCAAACACATCCGCCAAGATGGCGTTCATGGCGCCGGCAATGTCCTTCGTTGCCGCCTTTTTTAAGTCGGTGGGAGTGTCCAGGCGCCGCCGCTGCAGGGATTCGAGCTCTTCGGTATTTCCACTCGATTTCTTCATGATCGTCTCCTTATGTTGGTTCTCTTGACGTTAATTTCTGGTGCTACTACCTGAATGAACTCTTCAAATCTCCGGAGATTCAGCCGCTGTTCCAGATTGCTGGGTGAACCGTCTTGCCCTCCCAGGGGATCTCACGCGGGCAGGTTACGTTGGCGGACAACAGTCGGGGCATCCTATGCTCCGGGTCGAAGCTAACGGACAAGGCTGTATAGCGTGAAAATCGTCCCCCGCGTTCTTCACGATTCCTGAGGCTCGTATTTTGATGATTTTTTCGATGCGCCTGAGATCAGATTAGCTTCGCCGGCAATTCGGCGTTCACGGCGATTCGAATCGGACGATTGTGGACGATATCCGGTAGCTAACGTCCTGTGAGCTGCCTGCCGGAACGAAAAACGCGATGAAGCGGGTAGCCGGAAGGTGGAACAACTGTCATCGCGAAAAACAATACATGTTAGTTGACAACGTTGGGTTTGTACTTGACAACCCTTTCGTCTGATATAAGCTGCGAACGCACATCACTCTTGTGTATTCGGACTAGGACAAAAGTATTGGGTCGCGGGGCGGAGCTATCGCTGCGGTCCACTAGATGTTCCTATTGTTCGTCACAACGAAACCCGCTTTATCAGTAAAAACTCGACACCGGGGAAACTCTGATGCAAAGCCACTTGCGTCCCGTTCGAAAGACTGTAAAAAAAATAATTGCTATTTCCGGCCACTTCTTGCCGCGCCAATTTCAGCGGCTTCCTGGCAACACGAAATTACGGCATGCGGCGGTTGGTGTGATGATATTGGGCCTGTTGTTGATCGGCATGGCGGGCACTGCCGTAGCCTTCGCCAACGAACCGCTGATTTGCGGTGCGAACGGCCCGCAGACATTGAAGCCGTTCGGCGACATCAAGAACAACTACGAGACTGACTTGAAGGTGGTGGGCCAATGCGACATCACTACCGATCCCGGCCAGCCCGATCCGCTGGTGTACGCGTTCCACAATGTGAACATTGTGAACGGCGGCATTCTGAAGTTTCATGACGCCTATAACATCGACTTTTATGCCGAATCGATCCTCGTCGAGAATGGCGGAAGCCTGGTTGCTGTGTCGACCGAGGTGGGTTACCTGTCGCAAATCAGTCAATTGGCCGGGGTCCTACCGTATACAAAAAGACTAACCATTCACCTCTGGGGACCGAAGGACGACCCCGGCATTGAGTGTGTGAGCGACCTGGGACTCAATAGCGCCCCCTGCGGTATTCCGAATACTCCTTCGGGCAATCAGAAGGGTTTGTGGGATTCCAACCCCATCATGGCGATGGATCTGGTGATGAACCCACCTCCTCCGCCACCGATGCCCAAGAATGCCCCTTGTGTGTCCCTCACGGGATACATCAAGTATCTTCCCGGCAATGACTGCTTTTACCAGTATGAGATCCAGGATAGTCAGGACCAGAGGGCTGGCAGGAAAGCCTACTTCGGCCACAAGGTTCTGGCCGTGTCCTTCGGCGGCACGTTGCAATTGTTCGGATCGGATGGCGTGACCTATCTGATGAGCGGGCAGAAGTGTATGCCCAAAGAGGTGGGCAACGAATGTAATCCCGCGAATTCCGGTAACAGTTGGAGACGCCTCACTAAAGTCGGAGAGGACACAGATGGTCATCCGCAGCTGACACTGGCCCAGCCCAAAGGCTCGGCCGCGGTGAACTGGAAAAAAGGAGACAGGATTGTTGTCACCACGACCGACTACCTTCCTTCGCATAGCGAGGTCAGGACACTGATGGCAGATGCAGCCCAAAATGTGCTGACCATCGACTCTAAGCTTGAAGAGGATCACAACACGAAGACGTACAGCTTCATGGATGCGCCCGCCTCTGTGGGACCGCAGAACGATCCCAACGTTCCCGACATTGACCGTGCTATCGACACGCGCGCGGTCGTGGCTTTGCTGACGCGCAACATTCAGGTGGTTTCCGAAGGCGATACCCCTTCGGAGGCGTTTGAGGAAAAGCCAGGCAATTTCTACGGCGGGCACACAATCGTTCGCCAGGGCTTCCTCAGCTATCAAGTGCAGGGCGTGGAGTTCCATCAGTTGGGACAGGGCGGGCAAATAGGCCGCTACCCGGTACATTTCCATATGCTGCGCAAGACAGCGCAGCCGCCTTCCACCGCCGCCGACAAGACTCCGGAGCCATTGAACTACTTGAAGGACTGCTCAATCGACGATTCCATGACGCGTTGGGTGACCGTGCATGCCACCCAGGGTATGTACATTGCGCGCAATGTGGGATACAAGTCCATCGGGCACGGCTACTACCTCGAAGACGCCACCGAGATCAACAATAAGTTTTATAGCAACGTGGGTGTCTTTGCCCGCGCTGCCATTCAAGATATGGAGCACAATCCGCGGCAGGTCCCGGGAATACTCGCGGACAACACGCCGCTGAATCCCTTGAATCCGAAGACGGGCAATGGCGACTACATGCCATACCGGTCCGATTACAACCATCCGACGGTTTTTTGGATTACCAATGGGTGGAACGACTTCCAATACAACTTTGCGGCCGGCGCTGCGACCTGTGGCGCCTGCTACTGGTGGCTGGGAACTGGCGTCAGTGGACCATCGCAATACCAAACCTGGGATAGCTATGCGTCACAGCAAGTAGTTACGAATCAGCCGACCAACTACCGGCGCGCCGGCTTGGCGCCGTTGGCCAACTTTGTCGGAAATTCCTGCGTGGCGGCCATGACTTCGTTCCAGATGAACGTTCAGACCGGAGTCTGCCTGGGAGTCAATCCGCCGGGCGACAGCAGTCCGCTTTCGGCGGTGGAATCCTACGCACCTCCCGGCCCTCCAGCGGACGAACTGCCGCTGCAACCTTTCAATGTCTACTATCCCGTCATGACGGACGTCCACAATCCGTCGAACTGCACCGAATCGGACTGCTCGGCCAACGAAGCCAACCAGCAAGATCCACCTTGTGACGCACTCGACAGTCACGAAAACTGTGCCGTCACCCATCTCGATCATTACACCAGTTCGTTCAACTTTGCTCAGACGAACTTTGCCGCTATCTGGCTTCGCAAAGGCTGGGACCTGGTGACCAACAGCGCCGTTACCGACGTGCAGACCGGCGGGCTGAACTTCATCACTGGCGGTGGCTATACGCGTTCGGATGTGGCCCTGGGCGAATGGTTGGTGGCTCGGAATACCATTCTTGTAGGCCACTCACAACCGCCGGACCAGAATTATTTCGCCTCCGACGTTGGACCGTTCAACGAAAATTCCGGACTCGGTTGCGACAACTCCGACGCCAACCGATGTGAGTACGCGGCTGGAGGAATGAGCTTTAATCTGCCCGATTATCCTGGTCAGAAGCTGGTGAATATCTATGATGGACCTTCCCACCAGGCGAGCAATGCTTTTACGGATATCTCAGTATCCACGGTTCCGAAGTGTTACCCCAACAGCGGCGGTTCATGCAGCGGCAGCCCCGTACCCCTGGCACGGAATATAGGCGTATTGCAGAGCAAGACGGGCCCGGCGTGCTATTTGCCGAATGCGGCCATTGCATGGAAACAACCCAACGGCTTCTATTACCCGCCGGCATTTCACTCCCGGGATCTATGGTTTAAGAACGTTGCTATCCGGCACTTCGTGGTCGAACCGCTGTTCGCGCCGATCAAGCCTAGTGACACGAATCCGTTTGTGCAGGATCAGGACGCGGTCAACGCTCGTTATTGCACGCGAACACCTGTCATGTTCAGTCAATTCAATCATATCGACCGGCAGACGGTGTTGAACGACGACGACGGCACCCTCACCGGACTGGTCGGCGCTGTGGAGGCTTCGAAACAACCTTCGATTTCGATCAATGAGGATCCGTTCTTCGATGCGGCGCTAACCACGCCGGAATGCCTCTCGGACGTCAACGTGAAGCCGCCGCCACTGCCGAAAGGCACGCCGGTCACCGCCAGGACCAGCCCCTATGAGTGGGTGACGACGGCCATTGCTCCCCAATGCTTTTCCACCAGTTGTTATGACCCACGCGACAACCTAGGACATTGGTGGATACCGTGTACCAACCAGACCTGTCGGGGCGTGCCACTGTATCGCGAATATCTCACCAGCACGGAATCGAGCAGCGCACCGCCTCAGATTCGCATGATGGGGCAGGCCACGGGGCAACGCAGCACGCTATCGCTGAATGAGGGGGCGTACTACCTCGATACCACCCAAAACTGCGATTCTCAGGGCGGTTGTCCAGTCTGCGCGGAGAAGAGTAACGATGGCTTATCGTGTAAGACATGGGGGCCGGTTTCGAGTTCTCCCACGGTCTTCGTCGGAGGAAAGACGTATTACGTTTATCTTCTGTATGCGACGGGTACGACCAAACAGAAATATGACATCTACGTGAGCCCGGATGCGACCCAGGGATCCTTGAACATTCAACCCGTTTTTGTGGACGTAAACAATAACTTCAAGCCAACAACCCCCAAGGACGGCAGCTTTATCGAGCCGGATTTCAGCAAGTTGGGTCAAGGGATCCTGACCGTTACCATGGACCTGACGAAACAGGGCGGAATCTTCACCGCCACCAAGGCGGATTTCTGCCGGCCAAAGAGCTACTGTTCGTATGATACGAAAAGCAAGACCTGCGGCTGCAATGCCGACAATCGCGACTGCGATCCGAAGGCAAACGATTGCGCCTGGGCTGTAAATGATATTGACTGTCCAGTCGATCCCAAGAACCTGAACTCCATGCAGTGCTTCGGATTCAGCTTCACCCTGCCGGAGAACTTCACGCCGACTCCCATGGCGCCTCCGACCGACCTGTTCGTGCCGTTTGCTGGAGCAACGAACAGCCCGCCGTACTTTAGACAAGGTAACGTCACATTTATGAATGGCCACAGCATCAGTCCAAACGATACGTGCAGGTACAATCCTGTTCCAATGCAGTAGAGAGTAAAGTTGCCGGGTGATTGACAGTCCTCGCAGGAAACGTTGCCAGATCGAGGACTGTCGCCCATCTGGAACTTCGAGTGGCGCATGTCTGAGTGCTGCCGTTCAACCAACAAGACGGAAGACGGCGAGCGCATACTACAAGGACGACAACTCCCCGACACTCCAAAGCGAGCCAATTCCTTTTTAAGGAATCGTCCGTCGCGCATTGAGAGTGTTTTTCCCGTTCAGGGGTGTACTCTATCTTCTACGCATCCTGTGAAGGGAAAACGTAAACGGCCCTGCCGGTTACGTCTTAGATGGTATGGGTTTCCACCCGTTTGTGCCCGCTGAAATAGAAGCTGCGCTAGGCCGGCGGTACGTCGTTGGTCCAGAAATTGCTGTTGGCGGCCAAGGGGAAGTTTTTAAGGCGACCCGAGTTTCCCGGCCAGACGGCGCAGCAGCGGATGATGTCGTAGCTCTGAAGCTGCACCTCTATCCCGGCAGGGCCATGCGTGTACAGCGCGAGATCACTGCGATGGAGAGCCTCTCGCATCCTAACTTGGGTCGATTGATTGAACATGGGTATTGCGATATGTCCGGCAGGCGCACGGGATACATTGCCTCCGAATTTATCGAAGGGCAGTCTCTGAAGAATCGGCTGAGAATCGGAGGACGGTTGCTGGAATCCGAGGTGCTATCGATAGCGCGCGATGTCTTGGCTGCGATTACAGCGCTTTGGTCGCACCGCATTGTTCATGGGGACATAAAGCCGTCGAACATCATGCTGAGAGACTCCGGCAGCGCCGTTCTCATCGACCTGGGGGTCGCCAGCTTCTTCGAAGAAGACGCAGCGCCAAGACCTCTCACACCCGTCTCACCAGAGCGTTTCGCGCACGGCGGAACGTTAGGTTACATGTCGCCGGAGCAGGCCAGAGGGCAAAGGCCATTGACCTGCGCGTCGGATATTTTCTCGCTGGGCGTAGTCATGCTGGAAAGTGTACAGGGCTGGCATCCCACGAGCGGTGACCAGAGCGCTTTGCTGGAAGGCATCCGGGCGAGCGGAGGTAAGCTTACCGTGAGCACGGGATTACTTAAGACGTTGGATAAGATGCTATTGAAATATCCCCCGGGATCCAGGGGGAAGCTGGCAGACCTTAGCGACCATTTCCAGACGCTACAGGAAATGATGGAACAGCAGTTTGCCAGAGGGGCCCGGGCACCTCAGAAAGCTCAAGGCTAGCTGCTGGGCCCACTGGCACTCTCAATAGGATCGCCGTCGATGTGGCGCAACGAAACGGTGGTTGTCAGCGAGCCATTCTTGCCGACTTCAACGGCATAGCGCGAACCGCCTTTCAGAATTGGCCCGCGTGGGGAAAGCTTACGTGCATTTTCCTCATTGCCGAATGGAGACGGCACGCTTAGGGTTTGGATGGTGAGGGAGTTACTGCAATCGGTGCAATACCATGCCGGATAGCGCATCTCAGCTGGAAATTAGAAACCGTATCAGAGACTTGAACACCAAAGCCTACTATCTCCTGGTTGCGCTCAGCTTCGTTTACGTGAGAAGCCCGGAGTCGCGTTCCTTGAAATTAGCTCTCACCCTGACCGCCATTACGGCCGTGCTCCCGGTGCAGGATTACATCAAATCCTCACGCTGGTTGGAATGCCTTCGCGCCGCCAAGGTGATTTGTCTGGCAGCGGCTCTCTTGTTTGCGATCTTCTGGATTTGGGAAGCGTGAGCAACCGTCGGTTAGATCAGTGCCGAATGCAGGTTGATCATGCGACTCCACTAGCCCTTCGATAAGGAACTTGCCGTTGCGTGCGCAGCCCCTACGACGAGACTTCTTGGTTCCCTAAGCGGAACGGATGCGCCACTAGACCGAACTTACATCTTGATCGAGGTCAACAGCGACTGTACCTTTACCCGAGGAAGATTTAGCGTCCGAAGGGGCCCGCTGATGTGATCGGCCGTTCGATCAGGAGACAGTCATGTATTCAATGGAAGAAAAGGTACGAGAGATAAGTGAGTGGTTCCAAGGCTCACGTTTCAAAGGAATCGTTCGCTTATATTCTCCCCGCCAGGTAGCTGAACAGATAGGCACCATCGAGGCCGACTATCCGGTGGCGCGCAGTGCTGCTGAGGGCTTCTACGCTCGTCTGCGAGAGCTGTTTCAGACCGGCAAGTCGATCACGACCTTCGGCCCATACTCGCCGGGGCAGGCTGTCACAATAAAGAGGATGGGAATCGAGGGGATCTATCTCGGTGGCTGGGCCACATCCGCCAAGGGAAGCATAAACGAGGACCCAGGGGCTGATTTGGCTAGCTATCCGCTTAGTCAAGTACCGGACGAGGCTGCCACCATCGTACGTGCCTTGCTGACGGCTGACAGAAATCAGCTTTTTGCTCGTTCACGGATGACGCCCGAACAGCGAAGCGCGACCTCGGAAGTCGATTATCGGCCATTCATCATCGCCGACGCAGACACCGGTCACGGCGGAGACGCGCACGTGCGCAATTTAATCCGGCGTTTCGTGGAAGTGGGCGTTCCGGGCTATCACATAGAAGACCAAAAGCCAGGCGTTAAGAAGTGCGGACATCAAGGTGGCAAAGTATTGGTATCGGAGAATGAGCAGATCCAACGCCTGAATGCCGCGCGCCTGCAACTCGACATCATGCAGGTGCCCGGCATTATCGTTGCACGCACCGACGCCGAGGCCGCAAACCTTCTCGATGGTTGTGCGGACGAACGCGATCAGCCTTTCATTCTTGGCGTTACCAATATCGACGTGCCGAGCTACAAGGCGGTCTTCCTGGCCGTTCAGCGTGCATTCTTTGACGCCGGGGTGAACGAGGTACGTGGCCACTTAATGTTCGCCGTGTCGGAGTCCGAGTATGCTTCCGCTGATTCGTGGCTCGAGCGGAAGGGGCTATTCTCCAAAATCAAGAGCGCCTCCGAAGCCCTGAAGAAAACGCACGAGGCGAACGTAGACAGTACGCTCGATGTGGTTGTGCAGAGTGTTCTGGATGCATGGCAGGAGGAAGCAGACCTGAAGACGTATCGGCAGGCCGTTGCTCACGCGATTGCGTTTCGTACCGGCCAAGGTGAGTTGTTTGAGCTAAGTCCTGAACAATGGCTCGAATTCTCCCGAAAGGCGTCGTGGTATGCCGCCCGCAAGAAGGCTGCGGCCATGAACATCGATGTGGTGTGGGACCACGAACTGGCAAAGACGCCTGAGGGCTATTACCAGGTCCAGGGTGGTCTGGAATATGCGATTGCCAAGTCATTGGCCGCCGCTCCCTTCGCGGACATTCTGTGGATGGAGACGGCGACGGCAGACATTCACGAAGCCAAGGAGTTTGCCGATGCCATTCACGCTGAATATCCCGATAAGATGCTCGCTTATAATTTGTCGCCATCGTTCAACTGGGACACCACGGGTATGACGGATGAGGAGATGAAGCGATTCCCTGAAGAACTGGGCAAGCTAGGCTTCGTCTTCAACTTCATCACTTACGGCGGGCACCAGATTGACGGGCTCGCAGCGGAAGACTTCGCTACAGCACTCAGACAGGACGGAATGCTTTCGCTGGCGCGCTTGCAACGCAGACTGCGTCTTCTGGAATCGCCCTATCGCACACCTCAGAGTTTAGTTGGCGGACCCCGATTGGATGCGGCGCTCATGGCCGCCTCGGGACGCACCGCGACAACCAAGGCCATGGGAAAGGGATCGACCCAGCATCAGCATCTGATCCAAACGGAAGTTCCACCCAAGCTGCTGGAGGACTGGCTGAAGCTCTGGTCGGAGCAGAATAAACTGCCCGCTGGTTACCGAGTGCAATTGCGCCCTGTGGCGGCAGGTTCCGACTTTCTGGAACTAAGCATATGGAACGGCTCCAACGAAAAAGCCGCCAACCTGATCTTCGCCGACTTGCACGATCGCCACGGCCATAAGCTGTTGTCGATTCGCGATATGAATACCTTCGACGCATCGCTGCGCAAGAGGCGGCTGATGACGCTGGCTCATCTTTTCGTGTTGCATCGCTATAAAGCTGGTTTGGTCCACTATCTAAGCCCGACCGAGGACAATCAGCATCAGGCGCAGAAGATGAAGCGGCTGGGCATATTCAGCAAGGTCGATACCGAGGCCGCTCTAATTATCGTGGCGAGTGTTAGCGCCGCCCGGATCGCCGATCTGCTAAACCCGGATCGTGTGTCCCTGCGCAAACTGATCGCCAAGCAAGATTCGTAATCGTCGCAACAACTAGGGCGTGAATCTAGATCGAGGAGCCAGCCCGGCTAGAGTGTTCCGATTGTCGCCAACCAAGATCGCGACAGCTCCTGACGAGCCGCGCCATGGCAGCTGGCGCTCGGCACCCAACCTGAGCACTCCGGTCAGGCGAATGCATCCAACGCGCAGCGCGAATGACAGTGATTACTGGCCTACAATGAAAAGATTGCCGTCGTTCTGACTGTAGACTTTACCGTCATTGCCAATCGAAAGCGGTGTGTAAGCCGCGCCCAAAGCCTCCAGCAGAAAGATTCGTTGCTGCCATTGCGTAAAGACGCCGTGGTGGCCCTGCGGAACGGAATAAATACTTCCATCCTCGCTGGTGAGGTACACCAGGCCGTTGACGTCGATCACCGGCGCGTTGACGCACCACTCGTAACCGTTCGGATGCCGCGAGTCGATCGTCGTGTTCTGGAATGACCATTCCACTTGCAGATTCGCGTCCAGCTGAGAAACATAATATGGTCCGTCCGGCGTCGCGGTGCACACAGGACTGTTGTAGAAACAGTAAGCAGACGACGAATAGTGATTATCTTTGATCACTACCGAAAACGTGCCGTCGTGCTGGTACACTCCCGCCGTCGAATCCCAACCAAAGGTGTATGCGTTGACATAATTTCCGTGAGTATCGAAATGAAAAAGATGTCCGCGGCTATAGTTGTAATTGTCGGTCGTACCAAAGAGCACCGAGCCATCGGGAAGGACAGTCGGCGTAGATGACGATTCGTCGATAACGGTACCTGAGCCTCTCGCATTTGTTGTCGGATCGACTCCCACCGGGGTGCCGAAGCGGCAGGAATTCGGCTCGTTGTTGACTCCTCGCGGGGCGATCGGCAACAGCACTCCACAGCCGTCGGTCAACCGATACTGAAGTGACGACGCCCACTTCGGGGTGAGGTCAGGATTCACAGCGATCACGTAAGCGACCTGTGAGTCAAAGTGAGCGACACTTACCGTGTAAATGGTCCCATCAGCCGCTACCGCTGGAGCAATGTTTATTCCTGGGCGCTGCGAGCCGCACAGCTGTGTGGGTGGGTTGGAAACGCCTGGCGGTGGCCAGGGAAGCAGAGAACCCCCGTTGGGAAGATCGTAGAAGCCGCCTTCGCAGTGGGTGGAGGTCCCAGGAGGCGCATTGGGTACCAGAGTAGCGTACGTGACAGTGGAAGTCGTGTTTCCAGGAGTGACCTTCACCAGCCATGCGCTGATCACATCATTTTGGCCCCAAGGGTTGCCATTGATGTTGAGTTCGATGACGTTGTAATAGATATTGCCGTTAGCGTCGGCTGTCAGCGGACCGGAAACAAACGTATTGGCAGCATTAGTAGATCCGCCCGTGAATGGGTTGATGTGCGCTTGCGTTTGTCCGGTGGCGGTGTTCACCTTCCATATTGTTCCTGCAGCACCGGGAACATACAGACTCCCATTGGCAAGAGCAGGATGAAAGACGGGTTCCCATCCGTCCAGACCGACAAATCCCTGCACAAAATTCGAGGCATTTGGCTCCGGCTTCCAATCGGTGGGATACGTCCATACGACAACGGGAGTATTCTGTTGCCAATCGTATCGCACCACGTTCCATTGCACCCGATTCCACGCGTTCGGTCCACAGGGGAAGCCGTAAATCCAGAGACCCACGGGCTGACAGGAGGGATATCTTCCGCTCTTTTGCATCATGTAGAAGCTGTTGCCATCGATGAGCGTGGACTGATAATGCGCCAGCAGTTCGCCTCCACTTTCGGCCTGTTCCTGCGCGACAAACGGGTCGTACACGATATCGGCAAGTTTGTTATCGAGCGGTTGCCCGGCAACGTTAACCATGCCTTCGTGTAGTGCGCTCCGGCCCCACTGCGACCAGAATGCCTGGCCGGCGGCGGAGCCAGTAAGAGACAGGATAAGAAGGCCGGTTAGAGAAGCAATCGTGGTGCTGGACGGACGGTTCATAACATCTCCTCGATCGACGTGGCGGGAGAATCCTGTGGAGGCGGTGATCATAGCTCAAATCCCGGCGAAGAAATATGCGAAACTTGGCCAGCGTGACGTAGATAGCGGTGCTTCTGAGAGGAATGGCCGAAAAACAGCCCCGGGCAGCACACGCAAATAGCATAGAAAGCTCATTGTTTTGGCCCGCAGAAATCGACTCAGTCCGCAAGCTTGTGCGATATCGTCACCCGCGGAAGCGGGTCGTATTTTTAGGTGGGCCTGAGATTGCGGTGGCTCGTTGTGACGGCTAGAATTTTGTCTGCAGTATCGACTTCCGGCAACAGTCTAGAATTTGCGTCATTATGAAATTTAAGAAATTGCTCTCAGTTGGTCTCGTCTGGGTTGCGATGGCCCTGCTTTTTGCTCCCTGCATGCTGCAGGCGCAACAACTTTCCGACAGTCTCGCCGCCATCTTCAACAAGCACGAATTCGACTCCAAGCGGTTCGGTCCGGCGCGCTGGCTTAACCATGGCGCTTCGTATACGACCGTTGAACCCTCTGCCGCGGTTCCGAAAGGCGAGGACATTGTTGAATACGACACAGCAACAGGAAAGCGTACCGTACTCGTCTCAGCCGAAAAGCTCCTGGGGACGCCCGGCGCACCGCCGATGAAGATTGATGACTACGCCTGGTCGGAAGACAACAAACAAGTCCTGATTTTCACCAACACAAAGAAGGTTTGGCGTTTAAATACTCGCGGTGACTACTGGGTTCTGGAGATGACCAGCGGCCGGCTGAAAAAGCTGGGTGGCAACTCTCCCGAGTCTTCGCTGATGTTTGCCAAGTTTTCTCCCGATGGCAGGAGTGTCGCTTTCGTTCGGTCAAACAATATCTACGTGCAAGAGTTGGCAACTGACGAAATCCGAGCGCTGACCGAGGATGGTTCTGCGACTTTGATCAATGGCACGACGGATTGGGTGACGGAGGAAGAACTCAGTTTGCGAGACGCTTTCCGTTGGAGTCCGGATAGTCAGTCAGTAGCATACTGGCAGTTCGACACGACGGGAGTAGGCCAATACTCTCTCATTAACGATACCCGAGAAGAGTATCCGGTGGTGACAACTTACCCGTATCCCCAGCCGGGAACGACAAACTCCGCGGTGAAAATCGGCGTAGTCCCAGCAAGAGGCGGTCCTACAAAGTGGATGATTCTACCTGGAGATCCACGTGAGCACTACGTTCCACGCATGGAGTGGGTCAAGAATTCCAATCAGCAATTGGTCCTCGAGTATCTAAATCGACTGCAGAATGCCAATCAGGTGCTTCTGGCCGATGTTCAGACTGGCGCGGTCCACATGTTGTTTGAAGACAAGGATGCAGCCTGGGTCGATTACGTTCGATCGCTGGATTGGGTACAGAATGGCAAGGGGCTGCTGTGGCTGAGCGAACGAGACGGCTGGCGTCACGCCTATGTCATCTCCATGCCTGATGGCAAAACAACGCCCATCACGAATTTTTCCGCGGATGTAATCTCCGAAATTACCGCCGACGATACAGGCAAGTGGTTCTATTTCATCGCGTCGCCCGACGATGCAACTCGCAAGTACCTTTACCGTTCACGCGTCGATGGCAGTGCGAAGCCGGAACGCGTTACGCCCGCCGATGAACCAGGCACGCATTTCTACGACATTTCCCCAAACGGCAAGTGGGCTTTTCACACCGTTTCCACTTTCGACTCTCCGCCCGTAACTCAACTCGTCAGTTTGCCGGACCACAAGGTCGTACGTGTTCTAGAAGGGAACGATGCGCTGGCTCACAAGGCAAAGGAAGTAATTGCCGCGCCAACTGAATTCTTTCAGGTGCGGGTCGACGATGGGATACAACTGGACGGCTGGATGATCAAGCCTCCGGACTTTGATTCCAACAAGAAGTATCCAGTGCTGGTCTACGTTTACGGCGAGCCTGCCGCCACCACCGTAACCGACGCCTGGGGCGGTTCGCGTCGCTTATTTCATGCTCTCGTCGCCCGTCAGGGATACCTTGTCGTAAGTTTCGACAACCAGGGAACTCCGGCTCCTAAGGGTCGTCAGTGGAGAAAGAGTGTCTACGGGGACGTTGGCGTGCTCTCGTCGCAGCAGCAGGCGGAGGCGATTCGACAACTGGCGAAGGACCGGCCGTACGTTGATTCGTCCCGGCTGGCGATTTGGGGATGGAGTGGCGGCGGATCGAATACGCTCAATATGATGTTTCGCTATCCCGGTCTCTTTAAGGCAGGCATCGCGGTGGCGCCCGTCGCTGATCAGCGTCACTATGACACCATCTACCAGGAACGTTACATGGGTTTGCCGGATCAAAATGCCAAGGGGTATCACGATGGATCGCCGATCAGTTTCGCGCAGGGACTCGATGGGAAGTTATTGATCGTCCACGGTTCCGGCGATGACAACGTACATTTTCAAGGCACTGAACTGCTGATCGATCGCTTGGTCGAGTTGGGAAAGCCGTTCGACATGATGGATTATCCCAATCGGACCCATTCGATTTCGGAGGGGCCGGGCACTTCTTACCACGTGCACAGTCTCATCGAGCGATACCTGGAGGAGAATGTACCGCCCGGAGGTTTGCCCAGGGAATAGCTCCTATCATTTGCGAACGAAATACGAGTTAACAGCGGCTAGCAAAGCATCACGATCCAGGCAAGGCTTCGTCTCTTTGTAGCGCGCCTTCCAGCAGATTCGGTTTACGAGATCCCGGGGATGGCAGGCCCGCAGGGTTTCTTTCAGTTCCGTTTGGATTACCTTGATCACCTCGTTAACCGTTTCAGTGTCACATTGCAACTCGCACGTGCTGCAAACCGCCTGGAAAATCTCGTGGAATTGCTCCTCCGAAAGGACATCCATTTTGATCTTGGTCTGAATTCGTCGCAAGAACGCTTCGTCCGCCAGGGCAGCCGGATCCAAATTTGTGGCAAATACAACGCACAGCTCAAACGGAATTTCCACCTTCTTCCCTCCGGCCAGGGTGAGGAAGTCAATTCTGCGATCGAGAGGAACGACCCATCGGTTGAGCAGTTCTTCCGGGCGCAATCGCTGACGTCCGAAATCATCGATGACCAGGACGCCATTGTTTGCCTTCATCTGCACCGGAGCCGTATAGAACCTTGAATACGGATTAAATTGCAGCTCCAACATTTCAGTGGTGAGTTCTCCACCGACCAGGACCGTCGGGCGATGACACAGTACCCACCGCCCGTCGCCCGTCTGTGAAGCGAGCTCAGAGACTTTGCCGTGAGTATGAGGGTCATAGACGCTTATGATTTGACCGTCCACTTCGACGGCGTATGGTATCCACACTTCGTCGGCCGCGAGCACCTGCGCCAGAGCCGTCGCTACTGTAGTTTTCCCCGTTCCACTTGGTCCGTACAAGAAAATTGAACTGCCGGAATTCAGGGCGGTCCCAAGCTCTTCCAGGATCGCGGGTTCGACAACAAGATGCTGGAAGGCACTCTCGACCGCAGGAGGATGCACCTCCAGATGGCGGACGCTTTGTTCGCGAACCTGTTGAATATAGCTGTCCAAAGAAACCGGAGCCGGCCCCGTATATTGGGTCAGGGTCAACAACTCCGAGGCTCGCGTCCTGCCTTGAGTCGTGATAGCGATCTGAGGGATATTCCCGGTCATCCCCTTCACTTCACAGAGTTGCTCTGCGCGCATGCGACGAAGAAGTTCGTTTACCACCCCGAAGCTGAGCCGGGTTTGGTCCGCCAAATCGCGCAGCGACAAAGGACCGGACATGTACAGGATCCTTAGCGCTAGATCCTCGATGACGGATTGGCGCACTCCAAGTTCTGCAACCGAGTCGGGGGTGTGCAAAGGGCCGCGCCATCCCCCGGCCTTGCCCGCGGACGCCTCTTGGGCTCGTGACGGCTGGGCGGCAACCGATCCTGACGTGCGCAAAGGGTTACGCCAGACGCCGCTCTTAACGCCGCTCGAATCGTGCGTTCGTGCCGGCAGTGATGCAACCGATTCCGAAGTGTGCAGGGGGCTCGGCCGGACACTGGTTTTGACCCCGGATGACTCAGGCGTGCGTGCGGGCCGCGACGCAACCGATCCGGAAGTGTGGAGCGGGCTGCGCCAGACGTCGCTATTTGCTTTAGAAGGGTCCATGTGTACTCCTGTGATCCAAATCGTTTTCGGCGGCGATCCTGAGCGAATGGATATCGCCACGGGCTTTACAACAACGAACTCTTTCGCAAAAAGCCGTAGATCGCGGCTGGAAAATTGCCAAGCATTGCAGCGATCACCAATGCGATATCCATCGGGGCGGGGGAGCGTTCGCCCTCATTATTCTGGTCCAGGTAATTCCCTGATCATTTCTGACAGCGCTTCCATGCTTCGCAGGAATGGCACCCAGCGCGAATCAGAACGGAAGGGATGGAGCGCCGGATTTACCGCGGCGGTAGCGAGGAGGGCAAAACCAGAATCCCGAGCTCGCTCCAGTTCGGCAAAACCGCTATCCAGTTCACCCAAGGCGCCGTGGATCGTAGCCGCGAAGTAGGCGCCCTCCGCCACAGCCGTGAAATCCAATTGGGCCAGAAGGCCCTCGGCGTTCTCGCGCTCGCCCGCGAGAGCGGCCACGTAAGCCAGCAACAACTCCCACATAGCGTCAGGTTTCTTACCCAAGAGTTCATCCACTTCCGCGGTCGCTTCGGAAAATCGTCCCGAACGGGCCAGTACAATCGCTCTCATCGCCTGCACCATCAGGAAATCCGGATTGATCTCCAGAGTGTGTCGAAGCTGTGCTTCCGCCTCGTCCCATCTTTCCTGGTAATACAGAAGCAGGCCGTAACAATAATTGATTGGCGCCATCAGCGGATCGATTTCGCAACCAGCCCTGGCGTGTTCAACCGCTTCGTCGAGCCGGCCACAAGCGGCCAGCGTCTGCGCGTAGGCATAGCGCGCGATGGCGGAGTTCGGATTCAGCTCCAGGGCTCTTTCCGCTTGCCAAAGAGCCTCAGGAAGGTTGAAATCAGCGAACATGCTACTCAGGCTCAACGCTGCGTGCGCTTCGGAAAGCGTCTCATCCAATTCAATCGCGCGCCGCCCGCAAGCTTTGGCTTGCCCGAATGCCTCGGCGGTATCAACTCTCCCGACGACCGTAAACATCGCATACGCAATAGCCATGCAGGCATACGCCGGAGCGTATCCCGGATCTGTGTCGATGGCCTGCTGATAGAGTTCGATGCCGCACTGCAGGCCTTCCGGAGTCCACTCGATGGCGCGTTCGTTGGCACGAACAAAGAGTTCATAAGCTTCACTCTGCACCGGTGCAGGGGCCGGTTTGCGTGCAGCCTTCTTGTTTGCGCCTCCTGATGCCGGCGCTCGAATTTTTTCGATGACCCGTCGGGCGATCTCTTCCTGCACATCCGGCAGCTCGTCCGCGTTACAACTGAACTGAGAACCCCACAGCTGCGTGTCGGTAGCCACGTCGATCAGTTCCGCTCGAATCGATAGCATTTCATTGCGCACGGTGATGCGGCCGCTTAATACAGCGCGGACTTCGAGCTTTCGCCCCACCGTTTGCGGATCGTCAGCGTGATCCCGGTAACGGAACGCTTTACTGCGTGCCACAACTCGAAGTTTGCTCACATGAGAAAGCGCGTCAATAGCTCCTTCGGCGATCGCATCGCTCAAGTGGTCGAGTTCCGGATTTCCGGTCGCATTGGTGAACGGCAGCACAGCCATCGAATCGATTGCCTTCCCGGCCTTCTGTGTTTTAGGGGCGGTTGTCGGGACCGTCTTGGCCGAGCCGGCCTCCAGTTGCAGGCGGCGAAGATCTGCCAGGACGTCAGAAGCACTTTGGTACCGCAGCCGGCAGTCTTTCTCCAGCAACTTCTTGACAGTGCCCCCGAACGCGGGTGGAAGGCCTGCGTTGAAGCGTGAAAGTGGAACAGGATCGCGATTGAGGATTGCATCGAACACTAGCGCAGTGGTACTGCCAGGGAAGGGCAGCTGACCCGTCGCCATCTCATACAACACGATACCCAGCGAGAATAGGTCACTCCTGGCGTCTAGTTTCTGGCCACACGCCTGCTCGGGCGACATGTAAGCAATGGTTCCGACTGTTTGGCCCGAACTGGTCAAATGAATGCCAATTTTGCGGGCTGGGGCGGCCATAATACCATTCGCCGCCGTTACTCCGGCCGCGGTAACTTCTGCGGCCGCGGGAACCGAGAGCTTCTGTCCTTCCAGCTTTGCCAAACCGAAATCCAAGACTTTGGCTTCGCCTCGGTTGGTCAGAAATACATTCGCCGGCTTGATGTCGCGATGAACAATGCCTCTCCGGTGTGCCGCGTCGAGCGCATCTGCGACCTGAATGCCAATGCGAAGGAGTTCGTTGGCGGGCATGGGGCCCTCGGCAATCCGCTCCCGAAGTGTCCGACCTTGAAGTAGTTCCATGGTGATGAAGTGATGGCCATCAGCTTCATCAACTTCGTGGATCGTGCAGATATTCGGATGATTCAGAGACGACGCAGATCGTGCTTCACGCAATAAGCGTTCGACCATTTGGGGATCATTGGCGACTTCAGGGGGAAGCGTCTTGAGTGCCACCTCGCGCCCCAGACGCGTGTCTTCCGCGCGATACACCACGCCCATGCCACCAGAGCCGAGCTTGTCAAGTACCCTGTAATGGGAAATCGTCGTTCCTAGCATGTAATTACACGATCGCTGAGTTTTTAGTACCGAAAAGATGTGCTGGCCACTGAGCTGATTAATAAAAGGGAGCGGGAAGATCGTCTGAAATCGCTAATTTTATTATTCATTAAAGTACGTGCACTATACACCGAATCGACTGCCGCCTCGACCGCTTAAAGGTGACGCATTTTGATAGCAGACCTTCGAGGTATAACTTCAGACTTTCGAGGCAGAATTATCTGCTGGAAAACCAGCACCAACATGGCTAGGGAATTGGTCAAAAACGGCTGGATGGAGTGCACCTCTTGTATAGATGCACACCCGGTTTATGGCGCTAAGCACGCAACGTCCTTCTGGGCACGTTGCGGTTGGCCTAACGCGATCGTATTTTCCGGCTTGCGGTGCCGTGGGTAAGCGGAGAAGCTCACCCGATCGGGAGCCCTGTTAGTGTGAAGGTGGTGCTGTGTACTGGCATTGTGTACCACCGCCGGAGTATTCGTCGGGGGGCAACACGAGTTTAGTAAGATCGTTTGGAAACGGTGTTGGGGTGGGCGGTTTCGCGACACCGGTGGCAAATGTTGATGGCAGAGTTATGCCCCACGAAAAGCATCCTTTCAGCGGGCAATCAATGTCTTTAATGGCCCATGAGCAAACAGAGCTATCGGTGCAATCCTTGTTCTTCGGGTTGCACACGCACTGTGTCTGTGAGCCCGAACCTTGTGCTTGGCAATAGGTAGTCGGCTGGCAAAAATTGCTCTTCGCGTCGTCAAATTCGCTTTGGTAAGCACTTAAGCTCACCTCAACCGTGACCAGCCCGGCGGTAGGACTCGATCCTTTAGGACTGGGGTCGTAGGTTTTATTCACAATAAACGGCTTATCACTGTCTGCCCCATTGAAGATGAACGCCTGATTATTAGCGATCATACGATATTGTTTGACCGAAGCCTCAACCGTCTTGGGGTCCAGGCCATATCCAACGAACATCTGATAGGTCTGGTCCATGTCGGGCTTGGCATAAATGAAGTAGGTGTAATACGTCTGGTTTGGGAGATAAACATTCAGATTACCGGTTGCGCCTACGACAAGCTCCTGCAGCAGCCGGCTCACCTGATCGTCGATGTAGTATTTCCCGTGGTTGACGGTCAAAGTGCTGCGCTGCCCAGTACCTTGTCCCATCATGCGTATGACGGGAGGCTGCTTCGGGTTGTCTTTTGTTGTCAGGTACTGGCGATACAACGGCACACCATAACAAGAGCTGTTACCGCAGTCGCCACCCCACGCATTCCAGCCTCCTGCCTGCGGACAGCCGCTAGGCCCGATGCCACAATTCGCGATGGTCGCGGTGGTGACGTATTCGTAAGGACTGGTATCTGCTGTATTCGGTGGACCTATGTCCGGAGGACCACCATCGTGAATGTCGGAAGCACACTCGGGAGTGGTTACGGGCGCGTTGAAGAAGGGGTCTTTATTTACGGAAATGGTCTCCCGCAGCATTCCATTTCCCGGGTCGGCCAGCAAACCCGTCAATGATCCGTCGTCATCATTCAGTACTGTTTGCCGGTCAATGTCAGTGAAGTTATTGAACAACAAGAGCCCCGTTCCGTTGTAACCGCCTGGGAACGTGCAGTATTGCTGCGCGACTTCTGTCTGATTGGTCTGGAAAGAGTTGTAGTTAAAGAGCGGCTCGATGACGAAGTGCCGAATGTCCACATTGTTGAAGAACAGATTGTCGGAGTGAAACGCGGGCGGATAGAAGAAACCGTTGGACTGTTTCCAGGCAATCGCCGCATTGGGTATATAGCACTCAGGACTGCCGGCAGGACTCCCGGGGTCGACGGGAATTCCGGGCTGAACTGCGGCCAGATAGCCGAAGTCGCAAAACTGATAGTTTTTCTCTTGCGTAGGAGGAGGACAACTCGCTGTACTGCGCATCCCGATTTTGGTGACCGGAATATCGAGAAACGCGTTTCTTTGCTGGTACGAGGGACCATCGTAAATGTTAATCAGCCTCTGGTTGCTGTTGAAAGAATCGCTGGGATAGCTGATGCCCTGCTCCTGCGAAAGACAGTAAGCTGCCGTCGGTGGCCCAGGCGAGCATTGCAGCCCATGCGGATTGAAGGGTCCGGCACTGGAGGCGTAGGGATTACCCGGGTTTCCATCGGGATCCTGCGTATTGCCTACCAGGGCGCTGTTGCGCAGGAGTGACCAGTAACCTTGCGCCACATCCGCTCGGGTGTAGCCGCCGCTGGTAACAAACGTTATGCCACCCTGCTGAGGGTCGGTGATAGCGCTGTTTTTTACCAGGAACCACCAAGGCCGAAGCCAGATGGCGGAGAAGTTCTTCTCGGCCCAATTAAAAGAGGTGGAGAAGCGATCGAGGGTGGTAACTACACACGTTCCTTCCTGATTGTTCGAGCCAGTGCAGGGAGGATTGCAGGTGGGCTCGCCCGGTGCGCACCTGCAGTTAGGGCCGGTGCAGCCAGTGGGATTACGCAAACTGCCGACGTAAGGATAGTAGTTATCCATTCCGTCCTGGCCTCTTGCAGGCGCGACGGGGTTGGGTACGGCCTGGAGTTTACTGGTGTCGCCATCGTTGCTGACGCCGTCGCAATCCGACGCTTTGCCGACATTCAGGAAAGCCATCATCGCAGTCGAGCAGGAGTTGCCAACAAACGTTCCCAGTGGCGTATAGCCAGCTTGGCTAAAGAGACCCGGGCCCAGTGGGTTTGGCTCTACAAGTTGTTGCCCAGCGTAACCGTAGAAATACTCGAACTGTGAGAGAACGCTTATACCCCCGGGCAGCAGCCAATAACACACACCGCAGGTCCCCGCCGAAGAAGCAAAGTTATATTGGAACTCATTCCAGCCGTTCATAATCCAGAAGACGGTGGGAGTGCGCCAATCGGAGTGGTACGGGTCTTGTTCTGGGGGACTCGGGTCGCCAGTTTCCGCGAGGATTCCAGGGACCTTGCGATCATTCTGCTCATTGTCGACCGCGGCACGGGCGAACACGCCGAGGTTGGTGTTCAGTACATTGTTGGCTTCGCTTCCGTCTTCCAGGTAAAACCCGTGGCCGATCGACTTGTAGCCCACATTGCGCGCCAGGGTCACATTCTGTGTAGCGTGGATCGTGATCCAGCGAGTCATCGAATCCCACATCGATGAGTCTTTGACGTAAGTATTCGGCGGCGTCTGCCGGGCCATGTGGAAATGAACGGGATAGTGTCCTATCGCACCACCCTGTCCCATTTGATAAAACTCTACTCCCTGGATTTGGTACGACAGGAATGCCTGACGGACGACGGTGTGTCCGCCGTAGTATCCGGTGAGTTGAGACCCGGGCGTGGCGCCATCCGAGATAATGCGAATGCTGCGGCTTAACAGGCCAACTGCCGCCCGCGTATCGATGTTCCGGTCCACAGCCTTCTGACCCGGCAACAAATCAGGTCCGATCTCACATGTGGTCTCTTGCCCCGATGCACCACAAGGGACGCTGGCCAGCGAATAAGGCTGTCCCCAGTGCGGGTTCTTAACAGTACCCATCAGATCGACGGTTGAGCCAGAAACGCTGGCTATCTGCACCTGCTCCGCGTGTCCAGGGAGGTAATCGGTCGAGGTCAGGACGATGTTGTCGTTCGGTCGCCAATCGGAGGGCGTACCACTGACTTTCAGTGAATTCTCTCCCCCCTTCAACGTGGAATTGAGCCGCATCCAACTGCTGCCGGTAACCATCGGATTGCCATCGTCGCCGCCTTGCGCTCCCTTGTAACCGGACAGGTTGATGGTGCCGCCATACGACAGCGCAAGCACCTTTTTCCCGAAGTACGCGCCCTCACTGTCATTGGGATCGAAGACGTCGTATTGATAAAAGCAGTCGTCTACGCCTCCGGGAAGCCGCAATATACCGTTAGGAATGATCTGCGATACCGTAAGACAGGTTTTCGGATAGCGGTGCTGCATGTCCTTCATCACCAGGCCAAGGTTCGAAGTCCATATAACCGTGGGCACGCCGCAGGTGTTATCTTGCGTCAGATTGCCATTGTCCATCTTCTGGCAAGTGACGCCTGGGCCCGTCGAGCCGCCGTAAAGATGAATGGTAAGAACATTGCCGTTATTGCCGGCGCCGATCCCTGCCGCCTGCAGCACGCCGTTGTTTTGCACCAGTATGTTGGCGGCGTAAAAATCCATGGTTGCGTCGCTAAATGTCAGAGTGCCTGTAGCGCCGCTGCCAAAAATGTAAACATTGCGGAAGTAGTAAGGCCCCTTCGTCCCATCCACCGTACACGTCATGTTGGTGACTACCAGGTCCTGAGGATTGTCCTTGGTTCCGCTGTCGAGGGTTCCCCCCTTACAAGAATCAAACTGCTGAGCGGCCAGTGGCTGGGACGACGACAGGGACACAGCCAGGAATACTCCAAATGTCAACGTCAGAGCTGTGCCAGAGAATCTAGGGATTAGCCCGCGGATGGTCTTCACCATGCATCTCCTTTGCATTTCCGAATCGCAATCATCGAAAACACAGCAAAAAGCACGTCTAAGAATGAGGGCCGTTAGTTCAGTACTCAGGCAGAAAGCAAGCGTAGCAAGATATTCGAGCTTGCGACGCAACCAGACACAGAGAGGGAATTAGTGACACACGTTACTCCAGCGTGGCGCTCGTGGCAAGGGAGAAAGGTGGTCCGTCGTGCGTCAGTTTTAAAATGTAACACCCATTACCGGTGACGGGATTTTCTGCGGGTCGGCTCCAGGGAAGCTGATGGGCGATCCATGCCGCCCCTTGGTCTGGCACATCTCAGGTTTACTTCGTGCCGTCAGACGAAGTCGTCCCACCCCTGAAGTTGTGGTCCACCGGCGACTGAATTAGAACCTTAGTTTTCGCTAATAGCATCCGCCTTGAATGTTGCAGATGCCTGAGCCACCTCCGCCGGCGGCGACGCCGTAGAGATTGCCGCTGTGGTCCATGACGACATAGCCTACAGGTCCGCGACCGTCCGTAGAACCGTTCAGATCATGAAGAGACGTGTAGGTGAACTGGCCCGACGTTAGCTTAAAGACGTTACCCGCGTCGTAGCCTCCCATCGCGCTCGTCGTCCCGTAAATGTCGCGCGGCAACGGCCAAGGGGGTCAGGTGATGGAGGTGCTCTACATACGATGTTGCGGGCTGAATGTTCACTCGAGGATCGATCGCGTGACCGCGGTCGTCAGGTCATCCCACAGCTCTCTCCGAAGCACAAGAATATCTAATATGTTGTCAGTAAACGACTTATTGGCTTCGTTTCGCAATTCTTGACCCGTCACAACTTCCGTAAGCAAACCGAAGAAGGACCGGTTTCTCATCCAATTACCATGTGGCGAACCCTGTTCGAGTCACTTTTTGGGCACGGTATTCGGGAACGTTGCTCCTCCCGCTTTTGTCTCATGGAATCGCTCGCGGCCGCAGTTGTACCCCGCGAAGTCCCTCCGGCTAAGATCCGCCACCTCCACGAGTCGTCCAATTCAATCTCGTGCAACCGGGTTGCACTTTTCGGTTCCTGTGTCTATGTGGCTCAGTGTGGTAGTTGCAAGGATTTTTCAGTAGCGTCAGCATTACGGCCCCGGTAATCTCGCCAATATAACCCTTTAGCATGGTGACAGGCCACCCGCCTGCTGAAACCCTAAGACGGCCGTACTGTCTTAGTGACTGCTTACCACACATGTATTGTTTAGCCGTCGCCTTACACCGTTTCCACTCTAATATACAGAGGCGAATGGAAATTCGGAATAATTGGTTCCTGCCCCGAATACGGAGGAATGTGGCCCGGCGTTGGCCCGCCAGCCCATCCATATCGATGCCAGGAATCCAGCTACCAGATAGTCGTGGAAAGCGCTGGGCCGGCCCCGCCGAATCTGAGCTGCGAGAGTGTGGCCTAGGATCGTTGGCGCTCCCCATCATGCAGGCGATCCGCCGGTCCGCTTCAGGCGCCGTCTTCCTCGTCCGGTTCCGCTAAGACTGAGGCATAAAGCGCGAGTCGCGCAGCCGCATCTGCCCCATACGCCTGTTGCGCGAGCGAAGGATTGACGCCAACTGCCCGGTTTTCCTGCTGCATGCGAATCGTACGAGTTGATTCCTCCTCCACCACTCCACAAGCTGATGGGCTCTCGTCCTTGTCGAGGACTATTCGGCCTCGGTTATGCGAAGACTCTTGGAACTCAGGCACCGACTTTTCTTGCTTTCGGGTCGAGCTATGTTCGTCCGCGACCGAAGTCGAAACGGTGGTCGGCATCCCGCCTGACTGTTCCACCGGATTCCCAACGGCAACAGATTCTATTGGCTGCTGACTGGAAAATTCGACGCCGCCTAAAACGGAAGCTTGGCTCGCCTCATCGATGCGTTCGCCGACCGATTGCCTAGCCTCGATCAGGCTGTCCGGCGCCGATGGTGGCGATAGCAGCGCTGAAATTTCGGCCGGTGGATCCTCAGCGAATTGTTCGCGTGATAAATCCGACCCTGCTTCCTCTTCGCTGCCGACCAAGTCCTGAAGGCACTCCGGATCTAACAACATATCGTTAATGTTGCAGGCGTCGCTATAGTCCCGATATGCCTCAGAATCCACCTCGTGATCGTAGAGGAAAGTTGCTATATAGCCCGCGCGCTGTCTAGAGTAGCCCTCCGGTTCTGCCTCACCGCATTCGAGTTGTTGCTCTGGGGCAGTGCATGCGAGTTGAAGCTCCCTCAGTTCTTTTAGGTTCCGAAGCAACGCCTTACGATGGCCAGAAAGATACCGCTGAAGCTGGCCGCTGTTTTCGATGAAGTACTGTGCCGACTGCTCAGCATAGTTCTCCAGATCGATCGCTCGAGCATAACCCGCGTATGCATAAAGGGTGTCTTCTCGAAGAAACTCCTCATATAGGCCTCCCCCCGGGTTCTCCGCCCATAGCCGTTCGTAAAACTCAAACAGCTTAGGATCGCGGGGTAGGCCGTCCGGACCCTTTAAGGTCTTGCGCGCCAATAGAGCATGCTTGGTCGCATTCACGCGGGAGTGAGCTTTCCCTTCTTTGGTCCTTGGCCCGGTAGATCGTTGCCCGTTACGTCGATTGGCTTCCTTCTTGCGTTCCGAGGTTCCCGTCACCAGAGCAGCCTTGGCTTGTTCCTGTTGGGCGGGGAAGTCACAGACGGGAGGTTGATGGGAACTTTGGTTAGAATTGGCATCGCTCGCGGCAGCGGTACCGGAAAGGCTTATGTTGTTCTCGCAGACCGAGTCGGGCTCGGTTGCACTCAAATTAGTAGGTATAGACTTAGTCATTAAAAGCTCCTGATTTAGGTTTGGAGAGTGCACGACGCTGGGGTGCAGCGTGAAGGGCCTCTCATATAAGAACCCCGTAGTTCATAAACTCAGGTAGCTTGTGGTTTCCGGCTTTGTGAAGCGACTTGGAGAGCAGCTACACAATAATGAAGATAACTCCAGGCTTCTTACCCCTTAGGCTAAGCGGCTTTCCGCTTCGTCAATATTGGGATCGCCAGTGACAAGAGGGAAATGCTGGCGCGCGTGCCCTGACCTGGCATCCTTATGGCTGTTGCACGTTTACGTCAAGCAGCTAGAAACTGGAAAGCTCATTAAGCAATAGCCTTTACGACTGTCCTGATTGTCATATGGTCAATAGTTGGGTCACTTCATTGGTAACGGAAAGAGCCGCGAACGGCGGTCAATTAACCCGCGCTTCCCATGCTTAAATGTCGGTGTAGTTTGTTTCACATTCCATATAATTCCCCTGTTGCCAATAAATTGGGCTAATCACTCTAATACTCGCAAGTGAATTTAAAGACCGGGAGATCGTGAAATATGTTTCCGGGCGTGATGGGGGTGTGCATGCTAAGTAGGCAGTTACCCGGGGGCTGTTCCGAATAATCTACAAAAGCGATTCAGTCGGAGATAGGTCCCTAGATGGGCGGCGTCAGCCATGAGTCGGGTGCGCCCGGTGCCCCCTTCCGGCTTGATGATGCAAAAGAGCCGGCGGTTCGGGGTCTGGCCGATGCCTTCGGTGACGGTTTCGCATTGGGCTTTGCGAAGTGGTCACCTCTGGCAGCGCTTGCATGAAGTTGAAACATTCCGCAGATAGTGACGGGAGCTATATCCTCTGGTTTTGTGAACAGCCTGTGACGTCCGTGAGCGCACGCTGGCGGGGTTCAACTTATGGAGCGAGCCGAAGATCACCCCTTTAGATCCTCGACCAATTGCATCAGCGGGGCGGCGGCAATCATAGATACTCCGCCGGACACAACTTGGTTAAGCGGTTGTCGTGCGGTAGGTGCGACATGATCCGGGCCGAAAGGCAGAAGGCGATGATTGTCGGGAACACGATGAAGAACTTGAGTGTCCCACGTAAGCGCCGGTACGGTTTGCGAGCAGGCAAGATCGATGGTGAACCTTGGACGCTGGAAGCCGAAAGCGAAAGCGATTCCGTCCGGCGTTGTTGACAGGCGTGACGCGAGCCAGGTATGAGTTTCTTGGTCTCTGTACCGGTTTGCTAACCCAGCCATTCCGGCTCACGACTGACGGGTGTCAGTTCTTCTGTCGCGGAGCCGAGGATGTGTTCGGCGGAAAGAGCGATTTCGCGAGGTTGGCCTTTAGCAAAGCAAGGCTGGTAAATATCCTCTCGTGTTTTGAGACGGAGACTCCTAACGCGAGTTCTTTGCGCTTGCCGTGGGGAGTCGGCATGACGACTCCGTCTATTCTGTTGCAAGGGGAATTCGGGTGAGCGCCGGTCACCGCAACGCCTCATACTGTTCAGGAGTAAGCTCGAGCCAAATGCGGTTCCACCTCCGTCTAATTGCCTTTTGAAGTTCCCTGCGGCCAGAGATGCTCAGCGCGAACCCTTGGCGCTTTGTCATCTCCCATATCTTCTGGTCGTCCTCGAACATGATCTTGCGAAGAAGTCGCGCGGATGAAGGCCGCCGCCCTGACAAGGATCCCTCCGAGAATGTCCGCGGTGAGGTAGCGCCCATAAATTGCGGACACGCACATCGCGATTCGTTGTCTCAGTCTCAAGGGCCAACGCGCAGCAGGATTGCAACGATTGCTGCCGCTATCAGCACCAGGAACAGAGTGGAGGCTATCGATAGGTGCACAGTTGCCTTCTTCAGCTGTGCTCTTTGGCTTGTTCGCTATCCTCGCTGCCACACCTGGGCGACAGTCGAAAACGCCCCGCAGTCACATTGGTAAACGCAAGCCGACTCATCGGTACGTATCGTGGTTCACGAGACGATAACTTCGGGTTGTGCAGTCAAGCGTCGTTCAACACCGGCAGTGCGGATGCCGTTTAGTGTCAAAGCAGGCCGCGGTGGCCAGCGTAGTTTTCGTCGACGTCCAGACCATGCTCCTTGATAACCTCGGCAGCAGCAACCAGTGCTGTTGCAATCGCAGGATAGCCAACGTATGGGAGCGCCTGGATGAGAACTTCCTCGATTTCTTTCAATGTGAGGCCGTTATTGAGCCCGGCCCCCATGTGGATGGCGAATTCATGGGGCTGACGCATCGCAATCATGACGGACATCGAAACTAGGCTGCGGGAACGCCTGTCCAGACCGGGACGAGTCCAGATATCCGCAAAGACCTGGTCGACCGCGTAGGCAGCGATCGGGGCACCGAAGGTGTTTGAGTCAGCGGAAGTGCTGAGTTTTGTGGCCGCCTGTTCGCCCATCATTTCGCGGACTACATTTATTCCGGATTCTCTCTTTGTCATGATTGACTCCTCCGTAAAGCTCAAGTGACTTCTCCACCCCAAGACTACCCGAACGGCTCAGGACACAGCTCAAGAAGACAGATGAGCGCACCGGTAACGAAATCTCAGTCGATATGCAGGTATATCGGGGACTGCTGTTGAGACGCGAATCGACTCCTGCGTATCTGACTTAGAAGTTGAATATGCCTGGAAGTTCCGGGAGGTAGCTTGAGGGCAGTAGTGCTGCATGAGTACGGCGGTCCCGAGAAGCTGAAATTTGAAGACACCGTTTCCGAACCGCAGATTAGCGGAAGTACGGTCCTGATCGCGGCCGCCGCTGCGAGCGTCAACCCGATTGACTGGAAACTGCGTTCAGGGATGGTACAGAAGAATTATCCGTTGTCGCTTCCGGCAATTCTGGGCCGCGATGTGAGTGGCATCGTGCGGGCGGTGGGCGCAAACGTGAAGCACTTCAAGCCCGGCGACCGCGTCCTCGCACTATCCAACAAGACCTATGCCGAGCTGGTTGCAGTGGACGAGTCGGACGTGACCCATCTGCCGGATGGCATGGATCTGGCAGACGCCGCTGCGATCCCGCTGATTTCACTCACTGGTGACCAGCTTGTGCGCCTTGCGACAAACGTGAAAAAGGGGCAGGTCGTTCTGATTACGGGAGCGCTGGGCAGCGTTGGCCGCGCGGCGGTGCACACGGCGAAGAAGATAGGCGCGGAGGTGATCGCCGGCGTTCGTGGGAAAGAGTTGGATAATGCCCGTTCCCTCGGGGTCTCTGACGTGCTCGCGATTGATGATGATCAAGCAATTGAGAACTCCCGCTTAATGGATGCAATTGCGGACACCGTTGGCGGTGAGGTTGCTGCGAAGCTGATCGCAAGAGTAAAGCAGGGCGGCTCCGTTGGATACACAGCTGTTCTGCCGGAAAGCGCGGCGGCCAGAAATCCGACAGTGAAGATTACTCGCGTGGGTGCTCGACCTGATGCATCCAAAGTGCGCGAATTTGCCGATGACGTGCGCGATGGCAAGTTCGTTCTACCGATTGGTCGCCGGTTGCCATTGCATGATGCGGCTGAAGCACATGTGCTAGGGGAGAAAGGCGGCATTGGGAAGATCCTCCTGCTTGCGCCAAGTTCTAAATAGTGATTTCTTCACGGTTCGCTCGCTGGATCTGAAGTGAGCGCACATGATCGGGGGCCCGGGCTCGATTGCGCTGGCTTCATCGTGACGACGAGCCGACATTCCGGTACTAATCTGTCGTCCGGCGAGTGATTTAGCGATTTGCCACTCGTGGGAGATTGAACAATTTCTTGACACGCTCGGCTCAAGAAAAGCGCGTTAGTCGTTATCCATCCGGTAACGAGGACGGATAAGAGCGGACTGGAGGGGTCCGCAACAGCCGTCCGGCAGCTTTCTAACAGCGTCACCGCGCATCAGCCACGTTTTCGATCCAAGCGAAGCCTTTATTTCGTAGACGACCGGCGGAGTTCCACCGTCGAGGAAGGTATAGAACACAGCAACACCGCCGTCACGGGTCCAGCTTGCGTTTGGGCATAGGGCCATCGAACCTCGATATATCGATTATCGACTGTACTGCTGCCGCAATCGTGCGTCAATACCCATCGCACCGACTCCCGCAGCTTTGCGAACGGTCGCGAGCCCTCAGGCGCGTTCTCGCGACACAATACATTCCCATATATCCCTCAAAGCTTGACGGTCGAGTGCTAATCAACGCGACATGTCATGTGCTATTCGCTTATCACTTTTTTTCTTGCAGTAGATGATCTATGGGGGTAACATGTCGGACGTCCAATAGATCATCTTTTGGAGGACGAGGTTCGATGCCAAAAAGAGGCGCACCTCCCCTGGATGCCGATATGCTCCAGGGCACGCTCGATCTGCTCATCCTGCAAACCCTGGTACTGGGGCCTGCGCACGGACACACCATCGCGTATGCCATCGAGCACACTTCCGACAATGTGCTAGAGGTCGAGCATGGCTCGCTTTATCCCGCATTGCACCGATTGGAGCTTCGCGGCTGGGTAGCGTCGTCGTGGGGCATGTCGGAAAACAATCGCAAGGCGCGCTTCTACCGGCTGACGGCGAAAGGGCGCAAGCAACTAACCCAGCAAACCAGTCGCTGGCAGGAACTGGTGCGCGCGGTGAACCGGGTCCTGCATCCCGCCGAGGACTAGCCATGCGTTGGAGACGTTTCTTTCGTCGAAATCTATGGGACGAGGAACGCGCTCGCGAACTCCAGGCCTACCTGGAAATCGAAACCGACGAAAACATCGCGCGCGGCATGTCGCCGGAGGAGGCACGTTATGCCGCCCAGCGCAAGCTCGGAAGCGCCACGCTGATCCGCGAAGAGATTTATCGCATGAACAGCGTGCGCCTCCTGGATACGCTCCACTATGACCTGCGCTTCGCCTTCCGGATGCTGCGCAAGAATCCAAGCTTTACCGCAGTGGCGCTACTCACGATCGCCTTGGGTATCGGAGCCAACACTGCCATCTTCTCGGTCGTGAACGCCGTCCTGTTGCGACCATTCCCGTACCCTCATGCTGACCGTCTAGTAACGCTCTCGGAACGGGCTCCTGGGCTGCCGCTCATGTACATCGCCATGGCGAACCTTGATGACTGGCGCGCCATGAATACTGTTTTTGAGGACATCGGAGGATTCCGGGCAATCAACGTCACGCTCACCGGACACGGCGATCCCAAGCAACTGGACGTACGACAGGTCTCCGCCGGTTTTTTTCCTATGCTTGGAATTCACCCGATTCTGGGGCGCGCCCTCTCACCGCAGGATGACAAGCCGGATGCCAAGCCTGTTGTGCTGCTAAGCGACTCCCTATGGCTTCATGAATTCGGAGGCGATCCCGGAATACTGCATAAGCAGCTGATGTTCGACGGCGTGCCCTACAGCGTGGTCGGAGTAATTCCCAGCAGCCGTTGTCATATGACTTGGCGCCAAGCCAATGCCTTTACGCCACTGGGGCAAATGAAGAACGTGATTGGCGGTCCCGAACACCGCGACACGCATGACGGAATCTGGGCGTATGCCCGCATGAAACCCGGCGTAACTCTGGAGCACGCCCGCGACGATATGGCAGCGGTCGCGCGGCAATTGGAGAAGCAGTATCCCAAAACCAACTTGGGTCAGAGCGTCAATGTCGCGCCACTGCTCCAGCACCAGGTCAGGAACGCCCGGCAACCTCTCACTCTCTTGATGAGCGCGGTTGGATTGGTGCTGTTGATCGCCTGCGCAAACGTCGCCAATCTGCTGATGTCGCTGGCGGTGGTGCGGCGACGCGAGATTGCCGTTCGCAGCGCGCTGGGCGCAGGAGGGGCCCGTCTAGCGTGGCAACACCTCTGCGAGAGCATTCTGCTCGCGCTCACGGGGGGAGCCATAGGTCTGGTTTTCGCGTATACCGCAACCGCTGCCCTCGCTCATCTGGCATCTTCAAGCCTGCCTCGAATCGAGGAGGTCTCGATCGATCGCTCCGTCCTCCTATTCACTTTCGGATTGTCGCTAGCGACTGGAATTGTCTTTGGCGTCTTTCCGGCGATAATGGCGCTGCACGTCGAGCCCAACAAGGTACTCAAAGATGCGAGCCATGGCTCGTGCTGCAGTCCTACACGTATGGGCGTCCGCGGCTTTCTCGCTGCCGCCGAGTTGGCCTTATCTCTGGTGTTGCTAGTTGCCACGGGACTAACTATCAAGAGTCTCTACCATCTCCTACAAGCAGACTTGGGTTTTCAGCCGAATGGAGTGCTCACGGCGTCCGTGAGTCTGCCCGCCAGCAGGTATACCGACGGTGTCCAGCGCGGCCACCTTGTCCAAGAGCTAGTGGAGAAAGTAGCGGCGCTGCCCGACGTGAAGGCGGCTGGATTCGCCCAGTTGGGCGGATCGCAGACTGACGTTCGCATCGAAGGCCGTCTCCAACCACCGATGGGAAGTCAGCCCTACGTCGAGTTTTCCAGAATCACGCCGGGAACACTGAATGCGTTGGGCATCAAGCTGGATCAGGGCCGTGACTTCAATTTCGCCGACGACGCGAAGGCGCCGCTGGTCTGCATCATCGACGACGGTTTCGCGGAGCAACAATGGCCCGGCGAGAGCGCACTCGGCAAACGGTTGAACTTCGACTTGCCAAGCACCGCAGGCGTCCAGCATTCATGGTGGACGGTGGTCGGCATTGCGGGTCACGCGCAAATCTACGGAGCTGGGAAGTCGTCCCTTCCGGAAGCCTTTGTCCCCTTCCAGCAACTGCCGCGTAGTAAAGGCTCTCTGGTGATTCGCTCCGACCAGGAGCGGAGCTTGCTGGAACCCATGCTGCGGGAACAGTTGTACTCGCTCGACCCTGACTTGCCGCTTTATGACGTAGCGTCGCTGGCAGAGTGCACCAATTCCTATGTCGCCCCGCAACGCTTGTTGGCGGTGTTGCTTAGTATCCTCGCGGGAATCGCGTTGCTGCTCGCAGCCGTGGGTACCTACGGCGTGATGGCCTACATGATTGCGGGGCGCACGCCCGAGATTGGAGTTCGCCGTGCGCTGGGAGCGAAACCGATGGATGTACTGAGGCTGGTGATGAACCAAGGGATATGTATTTCGTTGGGAGGCTTGATTGCCGGAGTGGTTGCCTCTCTTGCTTTGGGACGGATGGTTAGTCCGACGTTGTTCGGCGTGGAGGCAAGCGACCCGATCATCTTTGCCGGTGTAGGAGGATTGTTAATGGCCGTGGCCTTGGCAGCTTGCTACGTTCCGGCACAACGAGCGATGCATCTGGAAGCAATCGAAGCTGTTCGACACGAATGACGCGTATCGCTAGAGGGAATGGACACTGAATTTGACCTCAGCTTCCATAACTTCAACCGCTATTTGAACTTTGAAAGCAGGAGGAGACGCTATGGGGAGCAAACGATGGTACACAACAAACTCCATAACAGTACGGCTGGCAGTGGTGCTGGTCATGGTACTTGAGCTGTCCGTAATGGTAGCTCAGGCGCAGACATTTACCGTGCTGCACAACTTCTCCGGCGGAGGTGATGGAGCCAATCCGCTGGCTGGCCTGAGCATGGACCAAGCCGGCGACCTCTATGGGACGGCGTCGCTGGGCGGCCGGGGATATGGCACCGTTTACAAGCTGGCTCGTCACGGCTCCAACTGGACGCTAAACACGCTGTATCAGTTCCGGGGACTGCCTGACGGCTTTTTCCCCGAGGCAAGAGTAACCCTTGCCACCGATGGCACGCTCTACGGCACAACCTACTATGGAGGTATTGCAGGGGGCGGTTGCATCCAAGGAGGACCCGTGCAATGTGGGACCGTGTTTCATCTCACGCCGCCCCCCACCGCTTGCAACACCGTCCTGTGTAGCTGGACCGAAACCCAGATCTACGAATTCAACTCCCAGCCGTCCTTGTTCTGGCCGAACCTCGGTGATCTGATCTTCGACCGCGCAGGAAATCTTTACGGCGCGACATTGCAGGGCGGACATTACGCCGGCGGGGTCTACCAGCTGACACCTTCCGATGGCGGCTGGACAGAGACAGACGTCTACAAATTTCCAGAAAATGGTAGCAATGAGATGCCCGTCGGAGGCGTGATTCTTGATAACGCCGGCAACCTTTATGGGACAACTTATGGAGCGCCGGCCGGTGGGAATTACGGGACTGTCTACGAATTGACGCCCTCCGGATCCGGATGGGCCTCGAGCACGCTCTACACCTTTCAAAACGGCAGTGACGGAGGATCTCCGCGGGCTGATCTGATCATGGACTCCGTCGGTAATCTCTATGGCACGACTTCCGTCGGTGAATCGGGTGTGGGCGGTACGGTCTGGGAGCTCTCCCCTTCCGCCGGCAGTTGGAACTTCAGCGTGATCTATTCCTTCCCTGGTTCAACTTTTGGACCATTCGGTCCTGTGCTCATGGATGCCGCGGGCAATCTTTACGGGACCACCCTAGCCGGGGGTGCGTTTCAGCAAGGTTCGGTTTTCAAATTGACCCACACTGATGGGAGCTGGAACTACACGTCGCTGCATGACTTTAGCGGGGCCAATGATGGGCGGTCCCCTTATGGCCACTTGATTTTCGATGCAAGCGGAAACCTCTACGGCACAGCGGGATGGGGTGGGAGCAGTGACAATGGTGTGGTGTGGGAGATCACTCCATAGTCGCTTCGCAAGCACTCAACTCATTTCACGAGATCTTCTATGGACATGCAGTTCCGACGAAAGTAAGCGTCTGGAATTGTTGATGACAGTCGAAAAGAGGAGATTTGACCATGATGACGCGAATTGTTTCGCTCTTGGTGACGTTGCTGCTTGTGTCGATGATGGCCGCGGCCGGAACTGTCTATGACAACGGTCCACAGGACATCCATGAGCATTACGGAGGATATGGTCTCACCAGTCCCTTCTGGGTTAGCAATACGTTCACTGTGACGGCCGGCACCCCAACCATAAACGGGCTTTCAATTCGGGTATGGATCTTTCCCGGGAACCACAATCCAGCGGCTCAGTTGATCATCAGTTCGCAGGCCCATGGTGGCGGCACGGTTTATTTCAATCAAGTAATCCAGTTTAGCGAGTCAGGATGCTATGCCGATGGTTTTGGCTTCAATCATTGCGAGGAGACAGCAAACTGGAATAATGGACCGGCGCTGCCAAGCGGTACCTATTGGGTAACGCTGGAAAATGGAAGCCTCCCCAGCGGGGATGCGATCTTCTGGGACGCAAATGCCGGCGCCGGGTGCCAGTCGCAGGGTTGTCCATCACAAGCCCAGTGGACCCATGGGACCATTCCTTCCGAGACCTTCACTATTCTGGGGACGACCGAGGGAAGCCGCGGCACGAGCCCCACGACAACCAGTCTTCTGATGTTTAGCGCTGGATTTGTCGGCCTGGTTGGGATTGTACGTCGCAAGATCGGGTGAAGCCGCGATGTTATCGCGGATAGGGTCTGAGGAGAACAGTCTGCGAAGATGTATCAGGCCTCTTAGTGGACAGCTCTCTCCGGACGATATGGCGCGCATCGATGCCTCTGGCATCTAGCCTTAGGAGGTTTGTTGGTGGGCATCCTGGTCTCGCTGGCGCTAGGACGCGCGTAGACGCTGATGCGATTTGGTGTCCAAGGCGTGGGCACTTTTCGCTTGCTAGCGTGGGAAGACCGTTGACGGCAGTGGCTTTGGCTGCTTTCCATATCTCGGCACAATGGGCGCTGCGCCTCGATCCAATCGAACCACGTTTCGCACGAAAGAGGAGTATCGCCACAGGAAACGGATACTGGCGTTGAACTCAAGTTACGTCCAGCTTTCGTAACTTCAACCGTTAATTGAACTTGAAAGCAGGAATAGACGCTATGTGGAATAAACCATGGTGGACACCAAACTCCATAATAGGACGCTTGACAGTGCTATTTGGGCTGTCGGTAATGGTGGCTCAGGCGCAGACATTCACCGTGCTGCACAGCTTCACTGGTGGTCGGGATGGGGCGAATCCTCTAGCCGGAGTTAGCTTGGATCGGTCAGGCAATCTATATGGTACCGCTTCGGTGGGAGGCTTGGGTTATGGCACGGTTTTCCAAGTGCAGCATAGAGGTTCCGGGTGGGTACTAAACCCGTTGTATCAATTCCAAGGAGGGTCTGACGGATACTACCCCGAAGCCGGCGTGACCATCGCTCCTGATGGCACGCTATATGGCACCACCTTCTATGGAGGTATAACGAACCCGATTTGTCTCCAGGGAGCGGTGCAAACCTGCGGTACAGTATTTCACCTCAGGCCGCCGGCTACCGCTTGTAGGAACGCACTCTGTCCTTGGACCGAAAATCTAATCTATGAATTCACCGGAAATTACCCAAGCCTCTTCTTTCCCAACTTCGGCAATCTGGTTTTTGATCGCGCAGGCAATATTTACGGCGTAGTCAATGGAGGAAACCCGGGTGGGGTCTACGAGCTGACGCCTGCCGGGGGCGGCTGGTCGGAAATGCTCCTTCATATCTTCCAGTCCCCTGGAGCGAGCCCTTACGGCGGCGTGGTCACTGATAGCGCAGGTAATCTTTATGGCACAACCCACGGCCCTCAAAACCAAAATCGCTATGGCACCGCTTATGAATTGACACGGTCGGGTTCGGGCTGGTCGTTCAGCACGCTTTACTCGTTTCAAAATGCAAGTGATGGCGCATGGCCAGTAGCTGACTTGCTGTTGGACACCGCCGGGAATCTCTATGGCACGACCTCCAGCGGCGGTTCCGGAGGCGGTGGCACAGTCTTCGAGTTGACGCCCTCACAAGGCGGCTGGGTGTTCACACTAATCTACTCCTTCGCTGGGCCAAATTATGTAGGACCATTCGGCGGCTTGACGATGGATGCTACTGGAAATCTTTATGGCACAACTTTGGGAGGTGGAGCTTTTCAGCACGGTTCCGTTTTCAAGCTCACTCACTCGAGCAGCGGCTGGACCTATGCCGCATTGCACGACTTTACCGCCGGCAATGATGGACGGTCGCCCTACGGTCAATTGATTCTTGATGCCAATGGGAACCTCTATGGCACGGCCGGCTGGGGTGGAAGTAATGGTTATGGCGTGGTATGGGAGATCACACCCTAGGTCTGAACGATGTTTGGGCAGGATAAATCAAACCGATAAACTCCGAGCGGCCATACGGACTTTGTAGGAGATCTAGCGATGAGTATACGTATCGTTTCTTTACTAGTCTCGATGTTACTTTTCCAGGCATATGCAGCTGCGGGAACCATCTATGACAACGGTCCTAAGAATGATGACTCCACTGCATGGAACTTCACGGGCCAAGATTTCGCCAGCGATACCTTCACTGTATCAGGAGGGAGCTCCACCGTAAGCGGGGTTTCGATCTGGGTGCTGATATTTCCTACCGATCATAATCCCACCGCCGAGATTACCATCACTTCCCAAGCGAACGGGGGTAACGTTTACTTTGACCAGGTGCTTCAGTTTAGCGAATCCAACTGCTATGCCGCCGGTTGGGGTTATAACTGGTGTGAAGAAACCGCCGCCTGGGAGAATGGCCCCGTTCTGCCAAACGGGACCTATTGGGTGAACTTGAAGAATGGAAGCCTACCCAGTGGGGGACCAGTCTTCTGGAACCAAAACTCCGGCGTTGGATGCAATTCGCCCGGTTGTCCATCACAAGCCGAAAATTCATTTGGGACGATTCCCTCAGAAGCATTCACGATTCTGGGCACGCCCGACGGTAGCAAATCCTCGACACCCAAGACGACCAGTCTCCTTATGTTCGGAGCGGGATTTCTCGGCGTGGTTGGAATCATTCGGAAGAAAATCGACTGAACGGCAGCAGCGGGATGCAGCGATCCTATTTCTTGCAGCAGAAGGCGGCGCGCCATTGCTGAAGCGGATGTCGGCCCCCATGTACAGAACTCCGTTGGCGACCGCAGGAGAAGAGTCGGTATTTGCTCCCGGGTTGAGGAGATACGACCACACGAGGCTGCCATCACGGGCATTAAAAGCAAAGAAGTGATCGCTGCTCCAACTGCTGGTGTGAGCGGTGTTATTGATCACCGTCGGCGAGGTGATTGGTCGTGAACTCCACTAGCGACGACATCTTCTGACATGCCGCTGTGAAGTCTCGCATAAAACGTCGGCCACATACCTGTACATCTCAGGAAGCTTCGGGTTCTGCCCGCCAGTTTTAATGACAGGAAGTGAGTGAAGGAGCACGTACGCCGAACAGGGAAGGCTGGCCGAATAGTACGCGAGGCAGGTCGCGGAGGAATACCGACAAAAGAACAGGCCGACCGAAGTCAGCCTGCTGGAGCAAATCTTCTCATGGCCCGGTTCTAATATTGACCGCCTTAAAGCCTCTTCTTCCCGGACTTCCTTGCGGCCGCCCAACGTTTCCGCATTGCTTCCGCAATACGTTTGCGGGCTGCGGCCGACATCCCACGTCTTTTCTTCGGTCCACCCGCTGGTGGTTTGTTTGTGGTTCCCGGAGGACGCCCGCGGCGTTTGATCGGAGCGGAACTGCCGCCAAGTCCCTCCAGGGCCTGTATAGCTGCGTCTAGCTTGCTTCTCTCGTCCCTAAGCTGCCGGACGATTTCAGTAACGTTCATTGGCTGATTTTACATGAGTTCAATTTGGACTCGGCTTGGCTTTTGCAGGACGAGGGCAAAATCGGTTCAGCAAGGAACAATCGAATGATTGGTATGGACAGGAGATAACGAAGGCGGCTGCGACGGCTACTCAGAATGGTCAGACGCTCGCCTAACTATCACGCTTCTGAGAACCGCGCTCGGCTACATACATTCACTTTTCCATCCACCGCAACGGCAACGAACTTGTTCGATTCCGCCTCCTTGAACTGAACGACCCGATGCCCTTTCCTTGCCAGCTGCCCCCAACGGCTCGGCTTCTCAGGGTTCTGCTCAATGGCTTGATATTCCCGTCCGTCGATCTCGAATGCTACGGTCCTGAAACGATGGGCACTCGTCCGGTGAACAGGTAACCGCCTTCCGTTTACTTCGACGGCTTCGCCTTCCATCATTTGCTTCGCGACTGACGGTAGCAGGTCCGCATCGAGCATCAGTCTCGCCGCGCTAATACTTCAGCCCCAACGCTTTGGTCGTTCTGCGGGCGTCGATGTCTTCCGAGGACTTTTGTACGCCACCACTTGATTACGATACTCATCCCGTGACGACCTCCCACTTGCTTGGTTTTGCTTCATCTTCCTGGACCCATTGCATGCGCCGAGATTATACGCGGAGTGCCTGACGGCCGCGCATTTGCCTTCACCACCGATCTTCACACAACATCGCATGCCGCTATTGTGGGAGCGGTAGCGGTGCAGTTTGAAAAGGAAGGGCCGCCTCTGCCGAAGCGGCCCATGGGTCAGACCCATCGTATGCGTTGCTGCGAGAAATTGTGCTCCTCTTGTTCTCGGTAATCAATATGAATCGCGTGTAATTTGGAAATCAAAAGGGACTCGTCCCCCAACGAGTCCCTAGACGAAGTGCTACAGGAGGCAGGAATACTCCTCGCCGGAACCGGCGGCAATCCCACATTAGCGGGATGGGATGCGGTTTGAGATCGAAGTTCTTATTCCCCTGGTTAAACGGCTGCCACTACATACACCCACCCAAGATGTGGTCGATCTGCCGAAGACGGTTCAAGTCGTGTGCCGCTTCCAAGCCGACGAACTCCGCGACCGTTTGCCGTCCGCGTACCTGGTGGACCCCATAGCACTCCACCCACCGTGCGCGCGGGACCGACTCCAACAGTAGCAGGTTGCTCTCGCGCAGCGCCCGAAAGACCCCTGCCGAAAGACTCGCATCTTGCTGCGCGTAACCCAAGCGCTCCGCCCATACGGCCTGATCCCACCACGTTAAGGCCACGCCCGGATTCGCCAGCATGTTTCGCAATCGCCACGCCATCGCCAGCTCCGCGTCCGCCAAGTGCGCTACGATCTCGGCGATTGACCACTTTTCAGGTGCAGGACGCCGGATCAACTCCTCGGGCACGACATCGTGCAGACGCCGATCAAGCAGCGATGGGGTGGCTTGCTGGACACCGATGGGCTCCTCATCGCCAAGATAGCTTAGGACTCGAGTTCGGTATGCATCGAAGGTCTCCGCCATTCGTCCTCCCGGTAGACTGCGTAAGGATCAACATCCAACTCTAGGATCGCAGACCTTGAGCGGTCCCAACTCTGTTTTGAGCATTTCGATATTCTGGATCGGACTGACGATCCACATAGTGTCATCGCCCGAAACAGTGCCCCAGAGGATTCCCAGCAGTTTGACGTCGACGATTTTGTCTTCGGCCGCCGGAGGTGTATTGATAGTGAAGACCGGCGACCCGCTGTCCCCCGCGTCAACGTCGTGGGCCGACGATACAATCGTTTGGCAGAGATAGGTGACATTGTCGGTGTTGCTTTTCTTGTTTTCGCAGGGGTCGACTACTTCTCCCTCCCACCTTCCACTCTGAGAACTTACACGGGTAACCTTCATCCCTTTCGTACTGACGGCTCTATCCACAATGCGAAATTTTTTCACGCCGTCCCACTCGTCGCTCTTTACTTCCGGCTGAGCTATAAAGCCAAGCATGCCGTCGTCGGGGTTATCCAGCTTGACGAAAGCGCTGTCACTGTAGCGGCATACCTTAAGCGGCGGGCATTTCGGGTCCTGCTTGTTCTTGAAGGCGGGTGGATCGAAAGTTGCTTGTCCGACTTGCGTCGTTTTGGAGACCGCCGGCTGATAAACCTTATTGCCCATGAGAGGTCCGCCAAAGACGCAGTGGCTGTTAATAACAAAGCCTGGCACGTTTTTGCGGGTGGCGAGGAAGCCCAACGTACATTGTTTTGCCGATGCGTCTCGCATCGTAGTCGAGATTTTGATCTGCAAACCACCCACCACCGGTCGGAATTTGTCGCGAAGGGTCATCGCAACTGGCGCCAGCTGGTTGGGCAGAGTTTCAGGAAATTTCGCCGGGCTCGCCTGCTCTATATTCACCGCCTCCAGAGGAATGCCCATCGCCGTTAGCTCTGCCTCGACCGCCGGCGCCAGTGCCAGTGTTTCAACGCCCACACGCAATCGGTTTTTACCCTGGTCAATGCTGGTGAGCACCGTGCCTGACATGCCAAGGATCCGCGGTGTCATCTCATCCAGCCAGGCTTTGAGTTGCAGGAAAGTGTAACGCCCCTCGAGCACTTCAAGCTGGTGCCCCGGCGGGCGGGCAGAACCGAAGACATCGGTGATTGCCTGGTCCACCTGTGGCACATCGCCTACCTCGCCTGGCACGAGGTAAACGTAAAGAGTGTCCTTGTCCTCATCCACGAACATTCCACCGAAGCCGGGCACCCTTCTGCCCACCTCGGCAAAGATGTCATTGATGGTCGTTACTGTGGATGCCTGGCTGGATTGATCTCGGGCATGGTTTGGCTGCTGGGCGGCCAGCGAGATCGTAAAGCTTAAGAGCGCCATCGCCAAGGCGAGATTCTTTGCGTGGTTCTTCGCGCGATTAAGGTGCGCAGCGTTCATAGGGACCCCCTCGTAGTCAATGGTCGTGGCCCACGATCTGCCCCTCGACCGGACTGGCGTCGGCCGAACAGGGGGTGCACTCGATGAATGCACCCCCTGCAGCTTCGAGCGCTAAAATACGGAAGACGTTAGCATGTCGAAGTCAAAGTCCAATCCGGTGTCGTTGTTTCCGGATACAAACCCCACGCCCCAGGGTACGACCTGATTGGTCGTCAACTTGTTCGCCAATGAGTCGTAGATCAACGTGTAACCCTGCGATGCGAACTGCGAGTTGAAGGAATCAGCAAGATCCATCATCACCTCTGCAGGGGTCTCGGCAGGCTCGGGATAGACCGTCGCAATCAGGTAATTCCACTCCAAGCTCCCATTGTTGCTTTCGAAGGACAGCCCAAAGCTGACGATGGAGGGATCTCCATTGGGATCAACGCCCGTCGAAAGGCTCACCTTCCTCGGCTTCATCGTATCCATCGATCCGCCAGGAATTTCTTCCGTAGTAGTTCGATCGTTAAAGCTCTCCTTAGTGGGATCGCCTATAGGTTTCAGCTTTTCGATTCCGACGATTACGACTTTGCTCAAATCCAGGTTCTTCTTGTAAGCCTTTCTCGTTTGCGGATTGATCCGGGTGATCGGACCCTGCGTGGCCTCGACAGTGGCCTTTATCCCATATTTTTGGGCATCTTTGTTTTCGTTGATGCAATCCGCGACCGCCTCTGCTTTGAATTTGGAATACCTGGTTATTTCCCGGTCCACTGGGATGTCGACCCACGAGATGGCAGGAATACCAACAATCGAGACGTTGACGATGACTGCCGCTCTTTTCTTGGCCTTATCGGCGGGAACCGTGAGCTGCCAGGTCCAGCGGTTTGCAGTGGTTGCAGGAATGGCGGCGGACGCGACTTTCTGTTCGGCTTGGGGTGGATCCTCTGCTTGAGCGGAAGACGCCCCTAACACACCCAGCACCAGCAATAGCACGGCGGCGCAGACGATGCGCCTGGCGCCGGCCTTGTCCGTCTTTGAGACTACATAGCTCCGATCGGTATCAATCATTAGATTGGTCGATGCGCTTTTCATAGTGATCTCCTTTCGGCCGCGATCTCTGCTGAAGCAGGCCTCATGCGTTTCGCACGGTGCCTTGCATTGGAGCGCACAATGCGCCCCTTTACCGCTAGCTTCAAGGCCGTGATGCGTAATATGTGGGTGATTAAGAGGTATTCACATAGGCGCTTAAGAAATCGAGAGTTAGCGCAATGTATAGCCAAGAGAAAGGGACATCACTAAAAGGTTGGCGGCCCCAAACCACTTAAGATGCCCGTAGTACGGTGAGGATTGAGTACGAAGCGTCGAGGAGGTTGTCAGGTGTGATGAAGACGCCGCCCGCCGCGCGTTTGCCTTAACGGCTGCGCTCAGGCTACATCACATTCCACTAATGTGGGATTGCTGCCGTTCCCAGGCAAGAGTAGTTAGCGACTATGAAACGTGTGTAGTTTGAAAATCTAAAGGGACCCGTCCCCTAGGAGTCCCCAAACGAAGTGCTGCATGAAGGAGGGATACTCCTCGCCCGAAAAGGCGGCAATCCCACATTAGAGGGATGGGATGCGGTTTGAAATCGAAGTTCTTATTCTCCTTGGGGTTGCGTTGCCGCTGCCGTCGGCCTTGCACTACTACTGGATTCTCTAGTTCGCCTAGCCCAGAGGCACGTCCTCTCGATTGAAGGCTTTAGGCCGATGCAATGGCTGCGATGGACACTCTCATGCCAGTGGTTCGAACGGAGAACTTCGCGTTCTTAGGCCCTGGATGACGGTACGAACGGCGTAAACTCAAGCCATGGAACACAAGAAGCCTTTCGACCAACTGTACGATCCGCACAAAAAAGCTCAGGACGCCATTGACCACGCCCGCGATGTGAGGGAAAAGAGGATCGGCGACCTTGAACATAAGAAAGCCGAGCGCGAACCGCGCTTGATCGCCGACGGGAATCTGCAGCGTTGCTCGCTGTGTGGGTATCCGTTTCCCGCCGACGTACACCCGTCCATGACGGTCGCGTTTGCGGAGCACCTGCTCAAGGCCCACAAGCTTCCCGCGTGAACCGCACACATGACTATACGGATTTTGCCTCGACCTTGGAAGCCCAAAGCATCGCCCAGGAGATGTCATTTTTCTCCCCGACATAATACCCTTCGACGAGATCTTACAGTTTGAAATGAGAGTCGCAACGAACTGCCGTGACTGAGACCTGGCTCGCAGCTCAAACCTATAAGTAGTGTCAGCAAAGACGATCGTGATGACGTTCTTGTTTGCACGCGCGAGAGAGACTCCCTTGATAGCCGCGCAGGGCAATTCCAAGTATTCGACCTGCGGGAAAGCCTCGAACTCCACCCTGTTGTCACATTCATCGGCGACTTCCCTCATAACGGAGTGAGTATAGTCCGGATTCCACTCCCGGGTTGTTAAGATCCGCACCGCCGGGTTGTCCGTCAGGTCCGCCAATTCAACGCGCGCTACGTTGGTCTTGAGAGGGAAATCCAGCACGCGGCTCACCTTGTTGGTCGGGTCTGTTCGCGTGTAGAGATACAATCGACAGTGATGTGCGGACGATACCGGCTCTCGAGGCGCGCAGAGATCCTGGCGGCTTACGATGCCGAATACGAAGGCGTGGATTGGGACGTGCACTACAACATCGCGCCAACTCAGAACGTCCCCGTTATCAGGCAGGACGCGAAAGCGCCGGTTCGCAGAGCTTCACTCCTGCGCTGGGGACTAGTCCCTTCTTGGGCGAAGGACCCAGCGATTGGTAATCACATGATCAACGCTCGGGCGGAGACTGCCGCTGACAAGCCAGCCTTCAAAGAGTCTCTGGAGCGTCGGCGCTGCCTCGTTCCTGCCGACGGCTTCTATGAATGGCAGAGGACCGAAAAAGACAAACAGCCGTACTGCTTCGAGATGATTGAGCGCCAGCCCTTCGCGTTCGCCGGTTTGTGGGATCGCTGGCGAGCACCAGATGGAACCGGTCTCGAGACTTGCACAATTATGACGACAACTCCAAATCAGCTACTGGCAGACATTCACAACCGGATGCCGGTGATCCTCTCGCCTGTGAACTACGACTTGTGGCTTGATCCGGGATTTCGAGACGTGGAAGAGATAACGGCGATGCTTAAACCGTTCGATGCAGAACTGATGAGACGTTATCCGGTGAGCGACCGCGTGAACACTGTCACCAACGACGATCCCGAATGCTCGAAACCGATTGATCCGTTACCGCCGGCTCAGGTAGCGCTGTTCTAAGCTGCAGCACCCTCCTCGACCAAATGCGGCGGCAGTTGGTCCACATTGCCATCGCCAACACCGGCCCGATTCTCCACACATCAACAAGGAGCACGCCGAAACCCCCGTCACCCGTAACTTTTTAGGACACGGCCCGGCGCGCTGTCTCCGACATGGGGAAATCCAGTGTACAGTGACTTTCCAGGAGGGACTTTATGCGTGCTGCGCAATACGTCCGCATGTCTACCGATCTTCAACAATATTCGATCGAGAATCAGGCTTTGGCGATCGCTGAGTACGCAGGGTCCCACGATTTCGAAATCGTTCGCACGTACTCCGATCAAGCGCGCAGCGGAATAGACTTGGCCGGCCGGCCAGGGTTGCGGCAGTTGCTGGATGACGTAACCTCTGCCAAGGCAGATTTTCGAGCCGTCCTGGTATATGACATCAGTCGCTGGGGCCGATTCCAGGACGCGGACGAAAGCGCTTACTACGAATTTCTTTGCCGGAGGGCCGGGGTAAATGTCGTGTATTGCGCCGAGCCGTTTGCAAACGACATCAGCCTCGCCTCCACCTTGCTGAAGACATTGAAACGCAGCATGGCGGGTGAGTATCTTCGGGAACTCTCGACCAAAGTATTCGCCGGGCAATGCCGAATTGTGCGTAAGGGGTATAAGCCAGGAGGTGCAGCTGGCTATGGGTTACGTCGCCTCCTGCTCACACCCGACGGTAAGCCGAAGATGCTTCTGCGGAGGGGAGAATGCAAATCCCTAATTACTGAGCGGGTCACATATGTTCTGGGTCCAGTCAAGGAAGTTCGGACGGTACGCAAGATCTATTCGCTCTTCCTGGACTCCGGGTTGGGCTGCTTCGCCATTGCCCGGTGGCTGAATGAACGAGGTATCCCGCGTGAGATTGGATTCAAATGGAACGGGTGGATGGTTCGCAAGATTCTTAGCCACGCCAAATACACCGGATGCATTGTGTTCAACCAAAAATCGGCTCGGTTACGGTCGAAGGCGAAGCTGAATCCACGCGATCAGTGGGTTATACGGCCGAACAGTTTTGCGGCAATCATCTCACAGAAACGATTCGACGCCGCTCAAATTAAGCTCATGAGGCGCGCATATAACAGGACGGACAAACAGCTGCTGCGAGAGCTGCAGGAGTTTACAGCGAAACACGGCAAAGCAACTGGCCCGAAGCTTGCGGCAGATCCAAATATGGTCGCAACTCACACATATGCACTCCGGTTCGGAAGTTTTTCTAGAGCCGTGGAATTGATAAGAATTGAGCCACCCGGTGGATTTTCCCGGGTCGTGCAACGCGTTCGCATGAAGAATTACCTGCAGGACGAATTTGCGCGAATCACGGCCGCCAATGACGCGCCCTTTCGTCGGCGCCGCGGAGTATTTGTATCCACAGTTCATCCTCCCGTTTTACTCGAGGTCGCGAGATGTTTCGTTCTTGCGCCCGGCAAACTGCGATGGGAAATTCGGTATCCGCTGACTGGAACTGAAGGATTGCGCTGTATCATCCTAAGACTGCAGCCTGATAACAAAGCGCCGTTGGATTATGTTCTGGTACCGCGCTTGCCACCGGCAAACAGACGCTGGCGATTCAGCGAAAGACGTATTCTCGACCTGGGTTTCGTTACGGGGACCCTGGAAGGAGCCGTCGACTTGTTTCTGCACGGTGAAGGCTCGGTGGCCGCATGCCGGCCTCCTGGAAGTGTAAACACATTAACGCCGGCTTCTCCGAAACATAGCCGCATGTCCGCAGCAGGTCGGGAACGAATTGCGGAAAGTATGCGTAAGCGTTGGGTGGCCGCGAAGAAATCGGGCAAGAAGAAGCTGTAAATAAAAGCCTGGGCCAACGGAAACTAATCGCATCCACAGGTTGACAATCGTCAGCCAGTTTTGTCTCGACGGGATAGCAACGTCCCCCCTTAGGTTGGGAGCGTTTAGCATCCCGCCCGGAGACCGGCCTTCTCATCCCATCTGATTACAACAGTATGGACTGTAGTACGGCGAAAGACGCTTCGATCACAACACTTGCGGATTTTGGGTAGTGGTGCAGTTTGAAATCGCCCGTCACCCGAACGTGGGATTGCCGCCCATTCCGACTAAGCGTATTCGTTTGACATTGCGTCACTAAATCGAGAGCAACTAATGGGCCGCTCCTACCCGATAGAGCGGCCTTCGTTTTATCGCCCCACAGGTGAATCTCTCGCGGTGGGAGTGAAAAGACGAATGTGAGCCTCACAATGTCGCGCAAAGGCGCTTGCAGGTCGTATCCGGCAAGCCCATCATCGCTGACAGAATGAATCAACCAAAATGCCCTGAATGCAACAGCACCGACCTAAAGCCGATTGCCGATCCTGTGTTAGCAGCAAAAGGTCAAGATGCCCCGATAATCGCTTACCGCTGCTCTAATCAGCACACGTTTCCGTCTGACGACTCGACTGAGATCGAATCCTAGGGTCGCCTACTTTTCAAACTGCACCACTACCGGATTTTCGATTCGCTATATATGAGACTGGGAATCGCCACCATTTTGTTATGAGTTTGCTTCTGTCCCTGTCCGCTCATGCTCAACAGCTGTCGCTGACAGGAGTTGGATGGTACAGAGGGCCCGGTTACCGTAGCACTGCCGCGCAACGCCTTCTCTACCGGACCCCCGACTTGGCAGCGCCCGCCATAAGCGGACTGGCAGCCGGTTATTGCTACGCTGAAAGTTGTACTGCCATTCCCCTTAGGTACGATGAACTTACAGACTCCGTTTTTTATCATGCGGGAATGCAGCAGCCCTCATTACAAGCCAACGCGCGGCCCGACGAAGCTCCAACTCCTATCGCGTGCCCGATATGCTTGGACCATGCGGTGATACAGATGGATGGCGTTAGGTTATCAGTAACCATCAATGGCGTTGTATCCCCCATACACGCTGTTTCGGCGTACCAGTGCGGCAACTGGCACGTGTTTACGATTGTTTTGCCCGTAGTTTCCGAGACGTCCGATCGGATACCAAACGAAGTCACCCCACTCTAAAATCAAGCTTCGAACAAAAATCTGCGTTCGCGGCCCGCGGCTTTTCCGATTTGCGGCTAAAGTCCACTCCAATCCTGCCGATGTAATGTTCGACTGCGATTCCGCTTCGGCAGGAGTGCACCAATGAAAGCCGCCCAATATGTCAGGATGTCGACCGAACGCCAAGAATATTCCATCGTTAACCAGATGGCCGCCATTGCCGCTTATGCGTCACCTCGCGGATTTGAGGTGGTGCGCACTTATTCTGACGCCGCAAAAAGCGGCCTCGATCTTAAGCGAAGACCCGGGCTGCAGGCGCTGATCGACGATGTAACGGGCGGCCGGGCCGACTATAAGGCCATTTTGGTTTTTGACGTCAGCAGATGGGGGCGCTTCCAAGACACCGACGAGGCGGCCTGTTATGAGTTTCTCTGCAAACGGGCAGGAATACAGGTTCATTATTGCGCCGAGCCATTTTCTAACGACGGGAGCCTGTCTTCGACATTCTTGAAATTGGTGAAGCGCACCATGGCAGCAGAGTATCTGCGCGAGTTGTCCGCCAAGGTACATGCCGGTCAATGCAGGATTGCGGCGAGCGGGTTCAAGGTCGGCGGCCGCGCCGGGTATGGCTTACGCCGTCTCTTGCTGGATTCGAATCACCAGCCCAAGACAATTCTGCGGGACGGCGAGCGGAAGAGCCTCACCACGGAACGCGTCATTTACACTCCGGGGCCGGATGATGAAGTTATGATCGTCCGCCAGATTTACTCCATGTTCCTGGAACACGATCTGAAGGTCGGTACGATTGCAAGGTTGTTGAACGAGCAAGGCCTTCGTTACGGAGCCTTTGGCCCTTGGAACCACAGTAGCGTCTCTGCCATCCTCACCCATCCCAAGTACACCGGCTGCGTTGCATATAACCGGAAATCGGGGCTTCTGAAATCGAAGAGAATACGTAACCCTCCAGATCGATGGATCCTGAGCCCCGACAGCTTTCAGGCGATCGTTTCAAAAGAAGTGTTCGAAAGTGCGCAAGCGAAATTGCGGAATCTCGTTTATCGCCGCTCAAACGAAAGACTGCTACAAGAGCTGCGCGATCTGCTGAGAGTTCACGGAAAGCTCTGCGGAAATCTCCTTCGCCCGGCCAATGGTATGGCCTCGGTTGCGACCTACGTGGCCCGATTCGGTAGTTTGGTCAAGGCATATCAATTGATTGGATACAACCCGCCCCGGTACGCGGTGGCCAGCATTGAGGACCGGCGGAAGCTGAGCTCCCTGAAGGCCGATGTGTCCGGCCAATTCAAACAGGCTTTCGCCGATGCACATCTCCGATGCGCCCCGCATGGATCGCTTACCAGCGTTCGAGGGTGTGGCCTCTTCGATACAACATTCGGCCGATGTAGGAAAACAGCTAAGGGCAACCTGCGCTGGGACGTCAGAGCTCGACAGGGCTGCACCCGACACCATCTCATCATCGTGCGTCTGAACCTTGAACAAACCTCTGTAAAGGACTTCGTCGTTCTAAAGACGGCCCCTCGTGTCGTTCTTTATTTCACCCTGACGGAAGCGATGGCTCGCGCCCGTGGAACCGTCTGCGCGACGCCAGCTGAGGTGATCACAGCTGTTCTAAATCTCAAGAGGACCGTTATGAGGGCGCGCGTTTCCTGAGGATTTAGCTCCAGATCTTGATCTCCTAATTTACTAGTCGGGTAAATCGGGCTTCATTGTTGCGCAGAGCCAACAAAAGCGCCGCGGGATTGTATTTCTGAACAGGTTACGGACGAGGCCCCACAATCGTAGGGTGAAAGCTCACCCAACAACAGACTCAATTCGACATACCATATAGGAACGGAGGTCCACGATGGGTAAATCATCTGCTCCGATTCCCGCCGCGCAGTATTTGCGTATGTCTACAGACATGCAGGAATGCTCCATCGAGAATCAAGCAATCGTCATCCAGCGATATGCTGAGGCGAATGGCTTCAAGATTCTCAAGACCTACGAAGATGCCGCTAAGAGCGGCCTGACGATCACCCAAAGAAAGGGATTGCAATCCCTGCTGTCAGACGTCTTGCAGCATAAAGCGGTCTTCCGTGCCGTACTTGTCTATGACGTCAGCAGGTGGGGCCGCTTTCAAGACTCTGATGAGGCCGCTCATTATGAGTTTGTTTGCAAAAGCTCCGGCGTGAAAGTCCATTACTGCGCAGAGCAGTTTGGTCCTGAAGAAACTCTTCCCGGCGGAATCATGAAGGCGTTGAAAAGGACGATGGCGGCAGAGTTCAGTCGCGAATTGAGCCAGAGAGTTTTCATCGGCAAACGTCGCCGGGCCGAGAAAGGATTCCACGAGGGATCAGCACCTGGTTACGGGCTTCGCAGACTCTTGGTGGGAGGGGACGGTGTCGCAAAGCAGTTACTTCGCAGCGGCGAGCTCAAGAGTATCGCAAGCGATCATATTGTGCTTGTGCCCGGGCCGGAACATGAGCAGAAGTGGGTACGGTGGATCTACAGGCAACGTATACATGGTCACCAAATTGGCAACATCGTGAAGCAGCTAAATCTTGAGAATGTGCCTTGGGTAGACGGGAAACCTTGGAATAGATACGCGGTTCGCCAGGTTTTGACGAACCCCAAATATGCGGGTTGGAGCTACTGGGGCCAGACTTCACAGACCCTGCGAACGAGGCCCGCCCCTAACCCACGAGAACAGTGGGTCGTGGTGAAGGGAGCATTTCAAGGCATTGTCAGTCAGACCATCTTCAATCGGGCTCAGCGCGCGATGAGCCAGCGAACCGGCAACAAATCGGACGAACTCGTGCTGCGTGAGTTGAAGGCGCTCTGGATCAAATACGGGAAGCTGTCAGAGTCCCTCATTGACGATGCGCGGGGAGTTCCGTCGGTGAATGGGCTGCGCCATCGTTTCGGCAGCATGGCCGAGGTTTATAGACTACTTGGGTTTGAAATGTCCTCAATCCATGCTGCCCATTTGGCGAAATCACGGACGATGTTGCGGATGCGTGAAAAAGTGTTTGCTTCTATTCGAGAAGCCTTTCCGTACGACGCCACGTTTACACGGCCGAGTCACCGGCATCGGTTTTGCATAGCTTTTGCAGATGTCGGTCAGGTCAATGTTGTTCTGTGTCGTTCATTCGATAGAGCCGACGGATTGCGGTGCTGGATGATGCATGTGCGAGCTGCCACGCGAAATCTTCCAGCCCTGGTATGCCTGCTTTCGCGCGGTGACGAATCCGTCGAGGCATACTATGTAATGCCAAAGGTCGACGCCGTGACCCGGATGACCCTCACAACCAAGGATCCGTGGTTTCAGGGTGGTATCCGGCTTGAATCGCTCAACGAACTGCACTCCGCTCTGATCGAAGTGAAGAAGTGGGTTCCACTTGAGGCTGTGTATAGGGGTTTTTCGAACTTGTATACACAGCTTATGGGCCGACCGGGACGCAACCACATCCATGACGAAGAGAAGCGCGAAGCTGCCGCCCGGATACTCAGTAGAAGACGACTTTAATTGCACATTTAACTCAGCTCTGCTGCCGCCGGCGCCACGGGTGGTGGCGGGGCTGATAACGGCTGGACTGTCTTCGAGTTGACGTTTTCGAACGGATGGGTTCTCACCACCCTTTACAGTTTTACTGGTTGCTGGCCTGTCGGCGGAGTAACGATGGACGAAGCTGGCCGGTTATTCGGGGTGTGCAACAGCGGTGGTGCTCACGGGTCGGGTTTCGTGTTCGAGCTAACGAACTCCCAAGGAACGTGGTCGCTGACCGATCTGCACGATTTCACCGGCGGTAGTGATGGCGCGCCAACCCTCAAGGTAGCCTTGTGTTCGATAGCAGCGGTAATCTCTACGGTACAACCTATGCTGGCGGCAACCCGAGTTGCCTTCCTTCCGGCTGCGGCACCGTCTGGGAGATTACGCCGTAGCAGAGAGTTCAATGAGAACATGCGGACTCCTACGGATGGTTGACCTTCATTGCTTCATGCTTTCAGAACGACGGCTGCATCCGCTTCCCAAGGAATGGCTAATTATTTGCGCAAAATCGCCAATTTTGCAATTAACCTGCTGGGTCGGGTGTCAACGTCGCTCTTAGGGTCGCTTTAGGGACTTTTCTGACTTGCGTTCCTACAGACGGACGAGATTCACTGCATTTTGTGTCCGATACCGAGGGCTATCTCTCTTCTAGGCTATCTTCGTGGATCTGGATCTCTTTTTCAATGAACCGTTGAATCGCGAGATGCAACGTCACCCTATCAAAGGCCTGAGCTAACGTGGCGCCTTGTTCGGCCAGTTCATTAATAATCTCGGCAACATCGGAATGCACAGCTAAGACCCGATCGCGAGTCAGATTGGCAACATAATAAAACGACCCATACGGTCGAATCGGGCAATTCTTGGCGGGATCGCCGCTCAAAATCGTGGTCTTCCAACAGCGCGAAATAAACCTTCGGCGGGAGGTGAGGATCACGCAATCGAATCCGGAGCTATGAATCGAGGTCGACGCGTGCCCCCAAATGGGGCTAGGAAGCTGGTTGGACACAATCATATGGTCACGTTGGGCGGAAGGCATTTCGAAGAGTGGTGTTCCAAAAACCCATTAACATCGTGGACGCTAACCACCTGACAACGCACGGTGCCTCACGTCTATCTCGACTGTTCCGAAAACATGTAATTTGGGTACAAGGAACCTGAGTATTTTCTCAGTTTGAAATTCCGGACGCAACGGGTTGGCAAGCACGGCGGGCGGGCGATGAAAGCCGCAACACGATAAGGATGGCGTTATAAAGAAGAGCTAACCAGGTCCTATCCTTTCGTCATCTATATCAAACCAGTCGCACGATGGGTGCCATGGGATTTCAGGTGCTTGCATCTCACTGCGATGGATCTTAATCAAAATCCGCTTAATTCAGCATCGCTCGGATTGACATGCTTTCAGTTTGAATGTAACGTTCTCGACGCTTCTACTCGAGTGGGCACTAGCCTTAGGACTTGTGCCTTCGGGTACAGCCGGTCGAGCAATTCTTAGGAGGGGAAATGAAAGCAAAGGGAATGACTAGGGTCGTAATCTTAACCACTCTCCTCTTAGCTTTGAGCGCTTCCATCAGAGCGGGGGCCCAATGTGGCGATCAGGGCAGCTGGACCTCTCTAAATTTCCCGTATAGTGGTGGCGCCGTTGACGTTCCTCTGGTTCTTACCGGCGGATGATGGATGGTGCAATATGTTGGAAATGGGACGGGCAGCCATCCCTATCAAGATTGGTGGGCTTTGGCGCCCGACACGGTACATAACGCCTGCTATACCGGTGGAACTCTGAGTTGCAATGCGCAATGGACCGAACTTGCCTCACTGTACGATCTATGGCAGCCTCCAACTTACTATCAGTACGGTTCGTACGGCTTCGCTTCCGCTGTGCTTGCGAGCGGACATGTTCTCATTATCGGCGATTGCGAACGCGCGCGCCTGAGCCGCGGTTAGGTGGGTAAGCCGTATTGCGGGCACGGCCTTCCAGTCGAGCTTCTGAGCGGCCAGTAGCCGGCCATGGCCAGCCAATACTTTGTAGTCAGCATAGACCGCAATCGGGACGTTGAATCCGAATGAATCAATGCTTCGGGCTATCTGAGCGATTTGCGAATCCGAGGGGCCCCTAACCCAAGTTAGCATCACTTTTCGGTCACTCGTCGTTGATCCAGACGGGAGGCGTGCGGTCTCGGAGAGACTTTCGGCTACGCAGATAGATTACCTATTCGGTGCGCAGCGCCTCCATCGGTTCAATGCTGGCTGCGCGCCGCGCGGGGATAAATCCCGCCAGAGCCGCCGCCAGCGCCAGCACGACGACCGCGACCGCAAGGCTAGCCGGATCATAGGAACGCACGGAATACAGCTGATCTGACATGTAGTGGCCGCCGATCAGGGCAATGGGAATCCCAATCGCTAAGCCGAGGCCTACCTGCGTAAAAGCCCCGCGAAGCATCAGGCGAACTACATTACTGCGATCCGCGCCCAGGGCCATGCGCAAGCCAATCTCGCTGGTGCGCTGTGCCACAGCGTAGGATGTGATGCCGTACAGGCCCACGGACGCCAGGATCAGCGCGAGCACGCCAAACAGCATCGTCAACCTGGCAATCACCCGCTCCTCGGTAAAGTTGTTTGCCACCTGGTAGTCCAGCGCGTGCAAATCAATTACCGTCAGGTTCGGGTCAATGTCGGCTAGCGTTTGCCGCACCATGGCATCCACATTTTGTGGCGGCCTCTTGAAATGCAACGTAACAGAGTTGATATAGAGCGACCGGCCCTCCGCCATTGCCGCATTCGCCTCGGTGACTCGCAGCTCCTGGTTCAGCGGCCGAAAGTACATGGGACGGAAGTCGTCGCGGGGATTATTGTATTTCGCGTTCGCCACAATGCCGACAATCTCGAAGGCGCCGGCATACTTGTGATCGTAGACGCCGAAATGGCGCCCGATGGGATCTTCGTTGGGAAAGAACTTTTTCACGAACGCTTGATTGACGACCGCTACCAGCTGCGAGTTTGCCGTGTCTGCGTCGGTAAAGCCTCGGCCGCGGATTACCGGCTGCCCAACCGTCCGGAAGAAGCTCGCATTCACACGGTCCCACGAAGAGCCGGTATGCTCGTTCGGACCGGGCTCCGGCTTGCCCTCCACCCGCACCGACTCGCCCCAGTTATCCCCCTCCAGCGTGCTGTAAAGGGCCAGCCCAACGCTCTCCACGCCCGGCACCGCGCCGAACTGTTGCTCCATCGTCTGGTACAAGGCCGGAAGCGTCGCCGATTTATACCCAGCACCGGCAGGGTCGAGATGAAGCACATAGCGATTCGCGGTCTGAACCCCGAAATTCTGGTGTTCCAGGTTGCGCAACGTTTTGGTTAGCAGGCTGGCGCTCACCAGCAACACCAGCGACAATGCGGCCTGAAACACAATCAGCGATTTCTGCGGCAGCATGGCGCGGTCGCGCGTGGAGCGGTTCGTGCCTCGCAAAGCCTCGGCCGGGTCCGAATGTGAGGTGATCCAGGCCGGCACAATGCCGAAGACCACTCCCGTACCCAGCGAAAGCAGAAGCGCAAATCCCAGCACCGGCAAAGATGGGCTGGCGTGGATCGGCATGTGGGGCGCGTCGGGAAATGCCAGCGTCAGGATGGTCCGCGTTCCCGCGTACGCGATCGCCAGACCCGCGGCGCCTCCGATGCAGCCCAGCAGGATGCTTTCGGTCAGCATCTGACGAATCAGCCGACTACGAGCCGCACCCAGAGCCATGCGGATTGAGGTCTCCGCTTTACGCGTCGCCCCGCGCGCCAGCAGTAGGTTGGCGACATTAGCGCAAGCCACCAGCAGCACGAGCACGGAGATCGCCAGCAACAGGTAAAGTCCCTTTTCCGTCTGCTGCTGCAGATTCTGAATTCCCGCGCCGCCCGGTGTTATGACCACGTGCTGCTTGGAGATAACCGTTGACCCGCCATTCTGGGTATATTCCTTCTGCATTCCCAACCAGACGCGCAGGCTGCTGGAAAGCTTCGCCTGAAGCGGTCCAACTCCGATCCCACGCTTGAGCCGCCCGACCAGGTAGAGCCAATTGCTTTCCTTCACATGTAAGAGCGCATTCCTGCCGTCGAGCAGCGGCTCAATAGCCAGCGGAATCCAGACCTCCGGCGGATTATCGGTGACGCGGTCGCCAAAAAATCCTGGGGGCGCAACGCCAACCACCGTCGCTGGCTGTCCTTGCAAGTAGAGTGTCGACCCGACCAACGAAGGGTCGCTGCCATACTGCGACTGCCACGCCTCGTAGCTGACGACCACAGCCGGAGACGCCCCTTGCGTGTCATCCGCCGACGTCAGTGTCCGCCCCGCAAATGGACCGATGCCGAACGTTGAGAAGTAATTGCCGGAGACGTACTCGCTCCGCAAAGACTTCGCCGGCTCCGAGCCGCGACGCACCGTCATGATATTGCCGCCTGATTGCATCGCGGCCAGCTGGTCAAACTCAGGTGCCGCAGCGACAAGGTGCTGATACAGCTCATAGGAGAACAAGTCGAAGTCCCCATCGTCGTTCATGAAGCCGCCGTTGACACAACAGTCATCCTTGTCCCCGACGCGGTACAGCGTGCTGGGGTCGGCGACTGGCAGCGATTTCATCAAAATCGCGTGCACCAATGTGAAGATGGCGGTGTTGGCGCCAATCCCGAGGGCGATGGTGAGGACGATCGTGATGGCAAAGCCGGGCGACTTACGAAGCTGGCGGAGAGCGAGGCGGATGTCATGCATAGGGGTTCCTTCGACGAAGTAGGTCGTCTATGCCAGTTACGCGGACCCGGGCGGAGAAGTTCAATGAGACATCGAACATAGCTGATGGCCTAACGGCCTGTGTCCGTGCTGCTGACCAGTATCTGCGAACACGTAAAGCGCCGTACCGGGGAGTCCAGTGGAATTCTGGCTTGGCGCGCCGGCGCAGAAAAAGATGTTGAAGGCGTGCATCACGCCGCCGCCCGCTTGGGGGATGCGGCGTTTCCGGAGATATTCTCGAAGTCTGAAGACAAGCTGGGCGAGCCGCCGATCGCGGAATAGTGCACTGACTAGCTCAGAGTTTGGCGATGAGAAGCGCTTTCGAGGATACTGAACAAGAGAACAGGCTGACCGAAGTCAGCCTGCTGGAGCAGATCTTTTCGTGGCCCGGTTCTAACATGGACCGCCTTAAAGCCTCTTTTTCCCGGACTTCTTCGCGGCTGCCCAACGTTTCCGCATTGCTTCCGCAATACGTTTGCGAGCGGCGGTCGACATCCCACCTCTTTTCTTCGGTCCACCCGTCGTTGGTTTGTTTGTAGTTCCTGGAGGACGCCCGCGGCGTTTGATCGGAGCGGATGTACCGCCGCCAACTCCCTCCAGGGCCTGTATAGCTGCGTCTAGCCTGCTTCTCTCGTCCCGAAGCTGCCGGACGATTTCTATAACGTTCATTCGCTGATTTTACATGAGACTAATTTAGACTCGGCTTAGCGTTTGCAGGACGAAGGCAGAATCGGTTTAGCATCGAAGCGATAGGCACTTGTCCGGCGAACAGGTACTCGCCTCCCGTTTACCTCGACGAATTCGTCTTCCATCATCTGCTCCCCGACTGACGATAGCAGTTCCGCATCGAGCATCACTTACCGTCCTGATACTGTTGACCACTCTAATACTTGAGCCCCAACACCTCCCCGGATGACACGGCTTACGGTCGGCGCTAAAATCTCGATCCCGTACTTGGCATCGACAGGTCCTCGCGGCGCGGTGCGGTTTCGCCTGGCTGCGCCGGAAGGGAATGCGTTTGACGAACCGCCCCGCCGCGCATAGCACCCTCTCCGATCCAGTACAGCCATCCTCAAACCCCGCCAGTGCAACTGCCACGGCGATTGGCGGAGCGGAAACCACTCTGGCCGCGGCGATGATCGCGGTGTTCATCTTCCTGCTCTTCCGCAACCTCGGCGGGTTCCGGGAGAGCCATGCCAAATTCACGTAATTCTGTTCTCACTTATGGAAGCTCGGAATACTCGATTCTTGCACTGGATAGCAAAGGTATCTGCGGATCAGCATCTTTCCATAACGCAAGAAAATCCTGGTACGCCCTTTTTGCTCTTGCGCTGTCGCCACCCTGAGCGTAAGCGCGAGCAAGCCCTAGGTACGATAGTGAACCTATGGGTTCGTTCAATACCGCGCCGGGATGACTGATAATCGTCTGGAACTCCGCCGCTGCGGCAGTGTTCTGGTGGTCTGCCAAGTAAGCTTGCGCACGCAGATAAATTGGATAAAGCCAGATAAAGTCGCCCCGTCCGAATTGATATGGGGCGGCGGATGCCAAATCAGCAATCGCCTTTCTGGGATTGTTGCGATGCAAATCGATCGCTGCTTTGATCGTCGGCACATCTTCAAATCGAACGGATGTATCGTCTGGATACCTCTCCGCAAGATTATCCGCGAGCTTGCTGCTTGTCGCTGTGTCACCTGCCAGCGCCAAGGTGATGCCTGCTATCGCTTCCACTTCCTTGTTACTGGAAAGGGCGAGAGCCGACTTTGCTTGCCGCTTTGCGGTTTCGGGGGTGGTCAGCAGAACTTCGTGTAAGGAATTGATTGCCTGATAGCCAGCAGCGCTATCTTTCTGGTCGGAACGGCTCGCGGACGCCACCGCACGTTCCGTCAACTCTTGCGCTTTCGCCAGTTGTCCGTTGTAGGCGGCAGTATTCGCCTCGATATAGTCGACCAGGTCGTCTGTTCCCGGCTTTCCAACGTCTTCCGCCACATCGCGACTCATGGCCGCCGGATTATGATCGAGGAAATCTACCCAATATAGATAGAGGTGCATCCAAGGGGAATCGAGATTCCGAACCTGAGCTTCGTGAGCCGTAGCACGCGCCTCGTCTAGCCGGTTAACCGACAGATAACTGTAAACGAGATTTCCGTATAACAGCCCGGTCGGGGGACCAAGCTTCAGAGCCTTTTGATAAGAAGCGAGAGACTTATCATAGTCGCCAAGTTCGGCATAGGTTCTGCCCAAGTTAATCGCGGGTACTTCGTCGTCAGGATACGCCTGAGACCACAATTCATAAGTGGCTTGCGCCGCGACCAGATCCCCCTTCACTAATTGATAGTAGTGCGAATCAATATAGAATCGCTCACGGTCGCTCACCCGCTGGCGTAGGCTGTAGGCGTGGCGCAGATTCTCAGAGGCCTTCTCAGTCTGATCCAGGTTTTCGTAACAGGTTCCCATCCTCGCGTAAGCCATGGCGAAGTTAGGATCGAAAACTGTTGCCTTCTGAAAAAGAGGGACCGCCGCATTATAGTCTCCGAGAATCATCATCGCATGCGTGCCGAGACTGTAAGCCTGTAGCGCCTCCAGAGAAGCGGTCGTTACATTTTCGGGCCTCATATCGTATCGCTTTACTGAAGCAAGCGCCTCGCCCATTCCTTGCCGAAGGTTTACAGCTGCCTGAGCAAGAGCAGCTAAAACCTGCTGCCTGTTTTCGGCCGTCACGTGTTGTTCCACCAGAATTTCGCCGTTCCGACAGTTAACTGCTTGCAGGTCCAAGAGGTATTGCGAGTCTTGTGCGCTGATTGCTCCTTCAATGGTCGCCTTGCTTGCAGTGCGCTGACAAACATCTCTAGCTAACTCGCGGCTGAGCCGGGTGTCTTTTGCCTGCGACATTAATAAGAGCGTCTGAGCAATCCGTTGATCCGAGAGAATGTTCAAAAAAGGCGACTGCTCCAGTTGTGCCGACAAGCCTTGACGAAGTGAGTGGTCGAACACTGGATCGCCAGTCGTGTTCGTGAAATCCGCAAGTACTACCACGTTCGAGTCGGTGGGTATTTCCGACGCAGACGCAGGTCGTTTTTCCCGCCGGAGAAGGTGAATTCCGTATCCGAGGACAAGGAGAGTGAGAGCCACCGCACCCCACATAACCCAAGTAGGGAGCTTCGCCTTCTCACGTCGGGCGGAAGCTACTGATGGTCCGTCGGCCTGTGGTTTCGCGGCGGACAAGGAGGACAGGTTCTCGGCTGCCGGTCTTTGAGGGTCGGTGGCGCCATTCCGGCAGAACGAAGGAACATACGTCCCCTTGGGAAGGTCAATATGGACGGCATCGTGCCGCCCAAATTCGCGATAGTAGTTGTTAAGGCGAGTCCGAAGCCGGCGAGCCTCAGCTCGCACAATTGGGTCCGTTCCTGGATCATAGCCAGAATCGCGGTCGAAAACCTCCAGACCTATCAAATACTCCTTGACCGCTCCAGCCTCGCCGATCAAGGTCTTTTTCACAACGAAGCTCAAGAAACGGCAATGACGAGGAGCGTTTCGGAAAAGCGGTGAAGCGAGAATCCGCTGTAGTTGCGTCTCTACCTCTTCGGCCGAAACCGTCGGAGCCGAGTTGGAGTGCGCTCCGTCGTCTTGCAACCTGGGCTCCCGCATAAATCTCTTAGACTAAGCCGGGCTCCAGTAACGATCGACAGGCCCGGGAAATGGCACCAAGTATAGCCATCTTTCAAGGTTTGAGCCACAACCTGCTCCGAAGAGGCTTTGTTCAATTTGCCTAAGCGCAGCTAGCTCAAAGGTTTGCGCCAGGCGCTACCGTAGCATCACCTGCCGCTACTTGTGCTCGAGCCAACTTACCTCCAGACTGCGATCAACAGACGAACTTTCTATGCGTTCGGTCTGTCAAGCTTCGTCAGGAGAGATCCTCATGCGTCCTAGCCCTTCCATCGGCCGTCGTTTTGCTCACTATTGCGCCGTCTTGATGAGTTGCTCATTACTGTTCGGTTTTGCCCACTCTCAAACCTATTCAGTCCTTTACACGTTCACTGGCAATGGGCTGAACGGACGTCCTTTCTACCCTAACAGCGGCCTGGTTATGAACTCGGGAGGCATTCTTTTTGGCACGACCTTACGTGGCGGATCTGCGGAAAACGGCAGCGCTTTTCAGCTGAAGCGGGCTGGCAGTGGTTGGGTACTTAACCTCCTTTATAGCTTTCAGGGCGGCACAGACGGGATTGACCCAGAGGCCGGCCTAACCATAAGCCCTAGTGGCGTTTTGTACGGGACAACCGGTGCAGGCGGCGACACGTCCTGCGGAATTAGCAACGGATGCGGCACAGTTTACATTTTGAGACCTCCGGCGACTGCCCCACGCACAACTGAAATTCCCTGGAACGAAACAGTTCTTTATCGCTTTCATGGTTCCACCGACGGGTCTGAGCCAGGCAACGGCAGAGTCGTTCTTGACTCGGCCGGTAATCTCTACGGCACAACCCAGTACGGGGGCGACATTGTGGATTGCTCCAGCTTAGGTGGGTGCGGCACCGTTTATCAGTTATCGCCGTCAGGAATCGAAACTGTGCTTTACGCGTTCGATGTCTTTAACGGCAAAGACGGCTACGGTCCGAGCGGCGGCGTGATCTTCGACAGTGGCGGCAATCTTTACGGCACCAACCAACCGACGGTATATCAACTGGTACCTGCGGGTGGAAGCTGGACAGAAAACATTCTCTACAACTTCCAGACTGAGAGCTTCGCAACGGGTTCGGGTAACTACACCAGTCTTCTAAACTCCGGGGGAAATCTTTACGGAGTGACGCAATCGTACGGTGCGAGCGGCCCCGGTGGTGGTGGTACTGTTTACGAGCTCGGCACGAGCGGCGGTTTCAACCTTCTTTATGATTTCGGTACGACAAGATTGTCAACGACTGGTCCAGAAGGGCCACTCGTCATGGATGCAGCCGGTAATCTGTACGGGGTCTCGTTCTTTGGCGGAGTCAACGGCGTAGGCTCAGTTTACAAACTCTCGCCTTCGGGTGGCGGCTGGACCTATACGGACCTCTATGATTTCACCGGACTGAGCGATGGCGGAGGACCGGTCGGCAATCTCGTCATCGATTCCGCAGGAAATCTCTATGGCACCACCTGCTGCAACGGCGGCTCAAACGGAGGCGAGGGCGGAGTAATTTTCGAGATTAGCCTCAATCAATAAGAGAATGACGAAGAGAATAGCATGCGAGTCCAGGTTCCGTCCGTGCGGAGCCGCGTGACCTCAATGGTCTACCGGAGGCAAGAAAAAATGTCACCTGACACCGCGGCTGGCGGACTGCGAGATGCTCTAGGCAGAGGACTGACAGACCCGGACAGTTGGGGGCAGGCGAGTTTTCGACGCTGGTAATCTGCAACGGCCTACGAAGTCTGTGTTTCGCATCTATTTGATTGCCGCGAGCCGATGACAAGTGGGCACGAGTCTCTTCGCGCTTTACCGCGGAGGAACAGCAGAAAAAGGCGTCTGCGGAGCCACAGCAATAGCCGATACGCCGGATCATGCCGCTCGCAATAGTGCAGCGCACATAATTCGTTGATTCGGAGGCTGGTATACCGGAACACGGATCGTCGAGACGTATGGCTCCGGAATCGTTTTCAGTGATGCCGAGCCGTGCCGTCACTCGAGAGAAATCCGTAAGAGTTGTTGAGATAGCATCCCCCATGGCGTCTTCACGGCGCGAAGTAGCCAGAGATGTCCAGGATGAGCTGGGTGGAGCCGGCAGCATACGCGTCCGTCTTACCATCGCCATTCGGTACGATCGCCATGTTCGAGGTGATGGCTCCGTCCACTGCGTTCAGCGTCGATACGGTCGGCCGCTGCAGCGGGTCTGGCCACAACGTCAGATAACTGAGCGGGCCTTGCGGAACCACGGTGGCATTGAACACGTAACCTTGGGCCGTCGCCGGCGGCCCGCAGGGACTGGTCTGCACCGGCACCGTCAGCTCTCCCGTGAACGGCTGTCCATTGCCGCTGTGGCGTGTGTCGATCACACGACATGGGGTTAGAGGATAGAACGAAAGGCCGCCACTTCCCGGCGGCGCAAAATAGCCGTTGGTATCGATCACCAGGTCCGTGTCGTTGGTGGCATACGTGGCGACGCCGCCCTGTGTGCCCGCTGGAACGATGGCGGCATTGGCCACAATCGTATCGGTTAGATCGTTCAGAGTCGAGACTACGGGGCGAGTTTGTCCTTGCGGCCAAACCGTCAGATAGGCCACACCGCCGCTGGTTTTCGGTACCACGGTGAAGTTGAACGAATACGCAACCGCGCTGCTGGGCAGCTCGCAATTGCCTTGCAGCACCGGGAAATCGCGCTCATGACCGCCGCTGAGATACGGACCACCTAGCGGTCCGTTCGAACTTCGCGTGTCAGCGACGCGACACGGCGGGAGGGGATAAAAAGCCAGCGTCGAGCCGTTGCTGGTTTTGAAGTAGCCGTTGATGTCGAGCACGACGTTGGTCGTGTTCGTGACATAGACGCTGACCGAACCGTTGGGCGTGCCCGCCGGGACGATAGCGGCGTTGGCCTTGATGCGGCCGTCGAGTGAGTTCATGGTCGAGACCGTCGGCTGACCTTCGCCGGTGGGCCAGACGGTCAGATAGCCGAGCGTGGTTTGCGGCACCACCGTCACATTCACGGAATAGGCTATGGCGCTTGCGGGTATGCCGCACGGGTTATCGCTTTCGGTGAGCGGGAAGGAGCGGCTGCTGTTGCCCTGGATCTCCGGACCGCCGAAGGTGCCATCGGGATTGCGTGTATCAACGATGCGGCAGGGCGTCACTGCGACAAACTGCAAGGCTAGCGGCACAGGGTTCACGATCTGCACAACCGAGCCGCTGCTGCCGCTGTAGTTGCTGTCACCGGAGTAGGTGGCCACGATCATATCGGTACCGACGGGCAGTGCTGAGGTAACGCACTGCGCCGTGCCGGAGTTAAGAGTGACGGAGGTGCAGCCGGCAATGGCCGTGCCGTTGGAGGTGAAGCTCACCGTCCCGGTCGGCTGAGGCGGCCCGGAGGGACCGACCGTGGCCGTGATCGTCACCTGCTGCCCAACCGTCGAAGGATTGGGCGTGCTGGTCACTGTCGTCGTGGTCGCCGGCAGCAGAACCACCTGCTGCACTGTGTTCGACGTACTGCCACCAAAGCCGTTGCCGCCCTGGTAATCCGCAACCAGACTGTGAGTGCCCACCGGCAGGCTGGAATAATTCAGTACAGCGATCCCGTCAGTCAAAGCTACTGTGCCTATAGGCACACCATCACTGTTAAACACCACGTTGCCGGCGGGAGTGCCATATTGCGAAGTCACCGTCGCCGTCATCGTCACGACATCGCCCTCGTGGGATGGGTTAGGCGTACTTGTGAGTGCTGTCGTCGTGGGGATTGGACCAGGAGCGAACTGGAAGAGCGTACCATCGCCGGTGCTTCCGCCGGTGGAGGTTGTACCGTAGAAGTCTCCGTTGCCCGCCTGCACAAGCCCCGACTCGGGGCCGGCACCATTACCACCATTGAAGCTGGCTAACGAAGCCAACGTGCCTGAAGGCGACATTTGGAAGATGGTGCCTACGTTGTTGGTCCCACCAATGTAGGTTGTCCCGTAGAAGTTCCCGTTGGTGGCCTGCAGCAGCGGCCCGTAAGGCTCCTGGCCGTCGGCACAGGGATACCCGCCCGCACAAAAGCTGTAAAGCGTAGTTAGCGTACCGCCGGGGGTGATCTTGAATATCGTGCCCGCGCCATGCGCCCCGGCACTTGAGGTTGTCCCGTAGAAGTTGCCATCACTGGCCTGAATCAGGCTGGCGTAAGGCTCACCGCCGTCACTGCCCTCGAAGGTATGCAGCAAGGTGAAGGTTCCGTTGGTGGCGATTTTGAAAACCGTGCCGTAGTTGAATCCGTTGGTTCCACCCTGGCGGGTCGTTCCGTAGAGGTTCCCGTCGCTGCCCTGAGCCAGCCCGCCATAAGGGGCGCAGCCTTCGGTGCAAGCGAAGCTGTGCAGAATAGTCACGGTCCCGCCGGGGGTGATTTTGTACACCGTGCCATTGCCGTGTTGAGTTCCACCTTGGGTGGTTGTCCCGTAGAAGTTCCCATCGCTGGCCTGGACCAGCCCCGCGTAGGGCTCACCGCCGTCGCCCTGGCCCGGCTCGAACTCGTGTAATGCAGTCAGGGTGCCGCTTGCAGTGATTTTGAAAACCGTGCCGCCACTGTCGGACCCGCAGAAGGAGGTTGTCCCGTAGAAGTTTCCATCGCTGCCCTGAAGCAGCCTCGCCGTGGGCTCACAACCGTCGGTGCCGCTGATAGTGAAGTTGTGCAGGATGGTCACGCTCCCGCTAGAGTTCGTTTTGAAGATCGTTCCTTTATTGTTAGCGCCGCCAAAGTAGGTCGTCCCGTAGAAGTTTCCGTCGGCGCCCAGCACTAAGCCAGCATAGGGTTCGCGGCCGTCGTTAGGTTGTCCGGCAAAGCTGTGGAGCGTGGTTAAGGTTTGTGCCGGCGAGATGATCGCTGTCGCCGCGATGAAGACAAGAACCATGCAGACCACTTCTGACCAGCTGGACTTTTCCATACGGTATCCCCTACGGCTTCAGGCAGATCGGCTGATTCGCTGAAGCGGTGCGAGCGTGAAGAATCAATAAGATAAGGGAGGTATCGGCATGAACTGTTACAACCCAGTGACCGAAGCGGCCGCTCCTCTGAAGAGAGGGGTCGGCTTTGCTATACTGCTCCCCATTCGCGCGAGACGTTTCCACCCGGGCTGACGAACCATGTTTCTTCGCGTGATCCAGCGAACCGCAAAGGTGAGGCGTTGCCAGTAGACGAATCTGCTGCTTGGCGCAAAGTTAACGATTCTCCTATCCGACCTCAAGCGGCGGACGACGGCAAGGAACGGCATATCGCGACAAACGAATGACATTGAGTTAGAAACATGGGCTCGACCGGACAAGTCGGACAAAGCGAGCAAATCCCGGTAGACGGGTCCTCGGTCACGTCCGCGCCTTCGGGACGACGGCTCGATTCTTGGAAGGCCATCGCGCAATATCTGGGTCGTGACGTTCGATCGGTTCAACGCTGGGAGCGCGACCGTGGCCTGCCGATCCATCGCCTCCCTGGACAAAAGGGCGCAGCCGTCTTTGCCTACGAGCACGAGCTGAACCAGTGGCTGAGGTCTGGCTCCGAAAGACCTGACCCGCATGGACAGCTATCGTTCGAAACGCAACCCCTGACTTCTGACAAAGTTGAGCAGCCTGCCTCCAGTCCATTGGTTGGGTCGTCTCGCCTTTCTTCAAAGAAATGGCTGGTCTTGGCAGTTCTGCTCCTGTTCGGCGCGCTGCTTCTGGCATGGCATAGGGAATGGCTCCCCGGTTTTTCCGGTCCCATTCGTTCTATAGCGGTGCTTCCGCTGCAGAACCTGTCGAGCGAACCTGACCAGGAATATTTTGCTGACGGGATGACCGACGAACTCATCACAGATCTCGCCCAAGTGCGTGAGCTGAAAGTTGTCTCCAAGACGTCGGTCCTGCTGTACAAAGGAACCAGCAAGCCGTTGCGGCAGATCGCCCGCGAACTCGGAGTGGATGCAGTGGTGGAAGGGTCAGTCCTTCGTGACGGGAATCGCGTTCGCATCACGGCGCAGCTGATTCGAGGCAGCACGGACCGGCATATCTGGGCGAACTCCTATGAAGGAGACGTGAGAAACGCACTCATCCTGCAAGCTAGGATTGCCGAGTCAATCACCAACGAGGTTCGCCTTAAGCTTACGGATCAGCAACGCAATCGGCTGACGGCTCCGCGCAGCTACGATCCGGAAGCTTATGATCTTTACCTGCGCGGCCGGTATGTTGCGGCGCGCAGGAATGAGCCGGCTCTCCAGGAGGCGATCCAGTACTACCGTCAAGCCGCAGTTAAGGATCCAGGCTTTCCGTTGGCTTACGCCGGGCTCTCGGATGCCGAAACGTTGTTAGCTTTGTTTGGCAGTGGCGATTCTTGGCGAGAAGAAGCTGCGGCCGATGCCCACAAGGCACTTGCTCTCGACGATCGCCTGGCCGAAGCCCACACCTCCCTAGCAGCAGTCAGCGTTTTGAATTGGAACTGGGACGAAGCGGAGCGAGAATTCCGTCGCGCACTAGAGCTCAATCCTAACAACGCGCAAACCCACCATTGGTACGGCAACCTGTTTCTCGCACCTAAGGGACGTCATGCAGAAGCCATTGCCGAGCTGCAGCGCGCCTTGGAACTGAACCCATTGTCGCTAGCCATCAGCACCGACCTGGGGTTCGCTTACTTCCTCAATGGTCAGTACGACGCTGCGTACGCGCAGTATCAAAAAGTGCTGACCGTGAATGGCGATTTCTTGCCCGTCCACTATCAACTGGTTGCGTACTTCCGGCAGCGCCAGATGTATCGCCGTGAAGTCGATGAGATGATCAGGAACGCACAACTCGCCGGGCGTCCTAAGATTGCCCAAGACATGCAACGCCTGTCGAGTGATCGTCAGAACCTGCTTCAGACGATGGGAGCAACGGGCGGAAACTTCAACCATCCCGAGGAATACGCGGGTTCGTATCCAAGCTCGGTCGAGGCGTACTTGATGATTGGCGACAAAACCCGGGCGCTGGCGGCTCTCGATAATGCCTATCGCGAACGTGACCCCTACATGATTTATATCGGAGTGGATCCTGCACTAAGTTCTCTTCGAGAGGTTCCGGCTTTCCAGGAGCTGGAGAAAGAAGTGGGATTGCTTCCGCGGTAGTCAGTGGAGTATCAGTCCGACCCAAAGCGTCTGAGGACCTGACGCCGAACGGGGATTGCAAGCACTTCCGGAGCGGGAGTATTTCTTGTGCCAGGCGCGGGCGCTCGCCGCGACGACAAAACTTCTGAATGAGTTGGCGCCCAACATTAACAATCCCCTGCAGAGCCTGACGAACCCTCGTTTTTCTGTCAGCTGAAACCCACGGGACGGATGCAAAGACGCTGGCGCAGCAGGAGATGTCAAGCGACCTTGAGCGGCTATCTGAGTTAGTGAGGGAGATTCTAGAGTTGCCGACCCAAGGCGGTCCCTAGTGCCGGCCGGGATCGTTTAAAGGAACGCTCGATTCTTGCAACCGCACTTGCGCGTTAGCATCTCATCCAGCCAGCCGCTCCGAAGCATCGGTATCCATCGGAGCTTTTCTTGCGAGGATACCGATGGATGGGCGACCGCATGACAATTCAGCGCCTTCGCCGGCAGCGCGCCGAACTCGGCAAGGGGCGAATTGCTGAATCTCATTCAGACATGGTCGATAGGCAAGCGTTTGAGCGGGACATTCAGGAACTCTTACATGAACGCCCTGATTAAGGAGCGATAATTGGCCGCGAACGTAGGGACTTCGCTCTTCGATCTTCAGCCGACTCTGACGGGCACATTACTCCAGCTCCGACCGCTTCGGCCCGATGACTATCACGACCTGTATGCGGTCGCGGCCGACCCACTTATTTGGGAGCAGCACCCCGCGAAAGATCGGTGCGAGGAACGGGTTTTTAAAGGGTTCTTCCGGAAAGCGTTGGACTCTGGTGGAGCACTGGTCGCCATCGACCATAAGAACGGGCAGGTGATCGGATCGTCACGATTTCACGGATACGACAAAGAAAAGAGCGAAGTTGAAATCGGCTGGACATTTCTAGCCCGGTCGCACTGGGGTGGCGCTCACAACTGGGAGATGAAAGGTCTCATGCTGCGACATGCTTTTACCTTTGTGGATCGCGTTGTATTTCTGGTCGATCCTCAGAACTATCGTTCGCAGAAGGCAATGGAGAAGATCGGCGGCGTTCGCGTGGGGTCACGCATAAACGCTGAGGGGCGAGACAGTTTGCTTTATCAAATCACGAAGTAAGCCTTGCTGAAATCGTCGCATCAAGAACGGCGTTGAACGGCCGGTGTGCTCAGACCTAGCTATCCTTGTCACGATTCCGCAAGTCGGTGATTTGGGATTTGCGGTGGAGGCCTGGACGAGGCCGATACGGACTCTGAAAACATTGCTATTGCCGCTTTACCCACCTATGATTCATTTTCGGCGGGTGCTGCAAGGTCTGAAGTACCACGCAATACTGTTCGGTTTTCTCCTGCAATGCGCTTAGCTGTTCCTCGGTGGCCTGTGGTGCGCGGACGTCGAAGTTGATCCTGATACTGTCAAATCCGACAGCCGCTTCTTTGGAAATGCCCAATGTTCCTTGCAGGTCCAGGTCGCCCTCGACGGTAACATTTATGCCGTCTGTGGGTATGCCCATCGCGGCGGCCACCATTTGGCAGGTGATCTGTGCGCAAGCGGCTATCGCACCCAGCAGTAAATCTCCTGAACAGGCTCCAGTGCCAGATCCCCCGACTCCCTGGTGCGCCTGTGCCTTGTAGATCTCTCTTCCCAAGTCAACCGAGCACGTGATGGGGACGCCCGTTTGGCTGCCGTGTGCCTTCAAAGTGATTCGCGAACTCGACGGATTTTGGCGATACCGCTCTTTCAACGGACGCTGCATTGTTCGAATATCCATGAATTCCCCCAAGATTGTGGGTATTATAGGCGCATTCATTCAGGGGTGGTGCCGCGATGGGTTGCGGCATCGATTCGGATCACTTCCACGCAGTCACGCAGCGTCGAGCAGCAGTCCAGTCTTGGCTGTTCCAGTTGCGCCAATGAGGTTCGTTGAGCCAGCCGCCCACGCCAGATTCAGTTCCCTCGATGTTGTCGCGCGGATCCCGCCTGGGCGCGTACGAAATCCTTGAGCGGCTCGGGGCTGGCGGTATGGGCGAGGTTTATCGAGCCCGGGACACACGCCTCGGTCGTGAAGTCGCAATCAAGACGATCTCACGGCGGCATCATTCCCAAGCCGAAGCCCTGACGCGCTTTGAGACAGAAGCTCGATCCGCGTCCGCGCTCAACCACCCAAACATCGTCACGATTTACGAGCTCGGTTGCGTGGACAGCACGCACTTCATCGCTATGGAGCTAGTTCGTGGCGAGACGGTTCGGGGCTTGCTGGCCTTTGGTCCAATTCCGTTCCGCAAGGCAATCAGTATTGGGGCACAGGTTGCCGATGCTCTTGCGCGAGCGCACGAAATCGGCATCGTTCATCGCGACTTGAAGCCTGACAATCTCATGGTCTCGGTGGACGGCGCGGCCAAAGTCCTGGATTTTGGTTTGGCAAAACTGCTTTTGGTCGAGCATCCGGCTGATGGAGATGTCTCCACCTCCGTCAGCAGGGACGGGGTCGTAATGGGTACGCTTGGCTACATGTCACCTGAACAGGCTAATGGCGCGAAACTCGATTTTCGCTCCGACCAGTTTTCGTTCGGGTCCGTTCTTTATGAGATGGTGACTGGAGTTCCGGCGTTTCAGAAACAGACCCCTGCGGAAACCATGGCCGCGATCCTCCGGGACGAGCCGGAGCGCGTTGGCTCAAGAATGCTTCAAGCACCTGCCCCGTTTGTTTGGATTGTGGAACGCTGTCTTGCCAAGGATCCGAACCAACGATACGCATCGACCCAGGATCTGGCGCGAGACCTGGCCGCCGTGCGCGACCGGCTCGCCGATGCTGCGACCTACTATGTGAAGGCTCGCCCCAGCAATCTCCCGGTGCCGCGTACCGCTTTCATCGGACGTGAACACGAGGGGGTGGCGCTCCGCCAACTCCTGGACCGGGAGGACGTGCGCCTCGTGACCCTGACCGGGCCGGGCGGTATCGGCAAGACGCGACTTGCTTTGCAGGTGGCGGGCGAAATCGCACAGCGGTTTCCAGCTGGTGTTGCCTTCGTTTCACTCTCGGTGGTTAGGGAGCCTGGCCTGATCGCGTCCACCATCGCGCAAGCAGTGGGAGTGCGCGAGACCGGCAATCAGTCAGCTCAGGAAAGCGTGAAAGAGTATCTCGGCGGACTGGACCAGCCCATGCTTCTCCTGCTTGATAATTTTGAACACCTCGTCTCCGCTGCGCTGGTCATATCGGATTTGCTCTCGGTGGCTCCCAAGCTAAAGGCCATAGTGACCAGCCAGTCTCCGCTCCACGTATACGGCGAGCACGAATTTCCGGTGCCGCCTCTCCTTCTTCCCGATGCGAAATGCTTGCCGCCGCTGGATGCGCTCTCACGTCTTCCCGCGATTGCACTCTTTGTGGAACGAGCACGTGCAGTAAAACACGACTTCGCCTTGACCAGCGAAAACGCACCTGCTGTCGCCGCCGTTTGTGCCCGCCTGGACGGTCTGCCGCTCGCCATCGAACTCGCGGCGGCGCGGATCAAGCTCCTTTCGCCGTCGGCCATGCTGGCGCGCCTGGAAAGCTGTCTTAGCTTGCTGACCGGCGGTGCTCGCGACCTGCCAACTCGGCAGCAGACTCTTCGCGGAACTGTTGACTGGAGTTACGGACTTCTAAAGGCCGCGGAGCAAACCCTCTTCCGGAGGATTTCGGTATTCCTCGGTGGTTGCACGCTGGAAGCGGTGGAGGCCGTATGTGATACAGCAGGAGATTTGGGTTTAGACGTATTCGAAGGCATGTCCTCCATGGTGGATAAGAGCCTGGTGCAGCAGGTGGAAGACGGAGCGGGCGAAACTCGGTTCATCATGCTCTCCACTATCCGGGAGTACGCGCTCGAACGCCTGGCCGGGAGCAATGATGTAGCTACCACTCGCCGGTCCCATGCCGCGTATTACCTGGTGCTGGCAGAGGAAGGCGCTTTGGAAGCGGGCGCTCATCCGGAATGGCTGGATCGTTTCGAGGTTGAGCACGATAACTTCCGCGTGGCCCTCGATTACCTCGTCAAAACCGAAGACGCCGACTGGGGACTTCGCCTGAGCACAGCGCTATTTCACTTTTGGGAGACGCGGGAACATCTTGCCGAGGGCCGCGCCCGCATTGCCAGGGTCCTCGCGTTGGAAGGAGCTGCGGCGCGTCCGAAACTGCGCTCGCGTCTGCTGTTCGCTGCCGCGGTTTTATCAGGTGAGCAGGGCGATTACGCTTCCGCGCAACAATTGTTCGAAGACAGTCTCGAGACCTGCCTTGAGTTAAACGATAACCGCGGAGTTGCCGTTGCGCTTAACGCATTGGCCGTAAATGCTCGCGATCGTGGCGACCTCCCCACTGCTTCGCTCCTGTTTGAACGGTGTGTCGCTATTTGGAGAGACGAGGGAGATCCTGCTGACGTTGCTCGTGCCCTCAGCAATCTCGCGAATGTGAGCAGGCTCCAAAACAATCCGGAGCACGCCTGCGAACTCTACGGTGAATGCCTGGCGCTGTTCCGCCAGGTGGGCGACGTGGCCGGTATCGCGTGGACATTGAACTACCAGGGGGATGTTGCCCGGGAAAGTAATGATCTGACTGCTGCTCGTTCGTTTTACGAGCAGAGCTTGGCGGCGTTCAGCCTTTCGCGGGATGGCTGGGGAATTGCCAGCGCCCTATCCGATTTAGCCAGTCTTAGTTGGGACCAGGGTGACAATGACGAGGCTCGCCGCCTGTATGGTGAGAGCATCCAGATGTTTCAGAATCTGGGTCATAAGCGTGGTATTGCAAGAGTGCTAGAGTGTCTAGCTGCCAATGCGGCCGCGCAATCTAACGCAGTTCAAGCGTTGCGCTTCGCAGGAGCCGCGGCCGCCCTGCGCGAGCGATTGGGCACGCCGCTCACGCCGGCTGAACAACATAAACTGGAGAAGGTCTTAGAATTTGCACGGCGAACCCTCGGCCATGATGCTGGTCTGGTGGCGTGGATGGAAGGCTGGGCCATGCCAATGGAACAGGCCATCCAGGAGGCCCTTAACTCTGGTCCAGGGCCCATCGTCCGATCTGAAAGTGACTGAGAATTTCAATCTGCCGTGTGGGGGTCGATCAGTCTTCGCACAGCCGAGATCCGATTCGCCGGAAAACCTCCGCGGCGTGCATGTTCGCGAACTGTTTCCTCATCCGGCGCCAGGTAGACGCAATAAACCTTATCGCCGGTCACGTAGCTGTGCAGCCATTTAATCTCCGGCCCCATCCCTTTCAGCACGGCCACCGATTTTCGGGCCACTTCCTGCAATTCCCCATCCGACAAATTCCCCGCGCCCGGGATTTCCCGTTCGATCACATATTGGGGCATGGTCACCTCACCGAACGCACTATGGTAGCAGATTCTGGGCACGATTCGGAACGGTAAGCATCCCTTGTGAGACACCCGAGCCACCCTTCTACATGCAGTACGAAGACCAACATCGCCGGCAACTCAACGTCATTTCTAACACGCCAGTGACCTGCTTCGGGTTTTCGCGACGATAACGTCAAACGTTTAGCACCGAAACCCGTCAGCTATGGCGTTATCTGCCAGATCACTCCGCATCCGCCCTGAATATTGCATATGCCTGAGCCACCTCCGCCGGCGGCAACGCCGTAGAGATTGCCGCTGTGGTCCATGACGACATAGCCTACAGGTCCGCGACCGTCCGTAGAACCGTTCAGATCATGAAGAGACGCGTAGGTGAACTGGCCCGACGTTAGCTTAAAGACGTTACCCGCGTCGTAACCTCCCATCGCGCTCGTCGTCCCGTAAATATTTCCAGCGGCGTCCAGGGTGACAGGCCCTAGCGGACCCGACAGGGACCTCGGAGAACGGTTGATCCAGGCATAGACGGCCAGTAGCCCACCTCCAAGCGGAGGCCACCGGAACACAGTGCCGCAACCGTTGTAGTTCTCATCGAAGGATTGACAGTAGCCTTGACCGCCCGAGTATGCCGTTCCCCACAGATTGCCCGCCTCATCGATCGCCAAACCCGCCTCAGGCAGTTCGCCGTTCACATCGTCATTGTCGAATTGATATACCACGCTTTGCGTCCATCCCGAGCCCGAAGGCGTCAGTTTGAAGATCAAACCCGCTCCGGAATAACCCAGGAACACCACGCCGCCTTGTTCGGCTGTGCCGTAAAGACTGCCGTCGTTTTTGAAAATAACTCCATTGGGCTCTGCGCCATCGGACTGCCCGGTGAAGTTATAGAGGACACTTTCTGCCCACGTTCCATTTGAGTGCGTGAGCTTGTACACAGTTCCCCAGCCGCCGGTACCACCCGCGCGTGTCGCGCCATAAATGTTACCTGCCTGGTCGAAAACCAAATCGCCCGGGCCGGGTATTTGTCCATCTGGGGCCCCGGCAAAACGGTACAGCACAGTTTCGACCCATGGGCAGGACACGGTCGGGCAGAAAGTCGCTTGCGGAGTTAAACGAAATACGGTCCCGCATCCATTGTTGCTGCAACTGCTGCCGTTACCGCCCGTTGTTGTGCCGTACAAAGCGCCGTCAGGACCGATGACCACTCGCGCCGCTGGCCACGCACCGTCTGTCCCTCCATGGAAGGCGTAAAGGGGTGTGAACACCCACGCACCGTTCTTCCTCGCCAGCTTGAACACCGTGCCGCACCCTCCGCAACCAGGATCGCCACCGTATTGCGCGGTGCCATAGAAGTTGCCGGCGGCATCCGGGGTTAACCCCGCCATGGGGGTCGCACCATCCGCACCTCCGCTGAAGCTGTGAAGTACGGCGTAGGTTTGGGCTTGCGCCACTTGGCTAGTAACACCCGTCAGACAGCAAATCATTAACAACATCAGAACTGGATTGAGAAAGCGAACCCGTGCGCGTTCTAGAACGTTCATAGCCTCACCCCTTTGCCGGACATGGACCCGAAACCGACTCAGAGTTTGTATTTTCCGGACGGCATGTTTGTCAATTGCCAAAACAAATGGAATGACAGGGCCAGCGAGCAGCATAGAGTTATCCGGTCAGGACGGACCCCGTTTTTGGTATGACCAAGCGGGCTGGCTCAGTTTCGCAAGCCGAGACTTGCTAGATCGGGTTTCGGTGGTTGCAGGCGATTCGCCACAAAAGCCTCGTGACACGCGATAGCAGCCTGTCGAATCCGGGTGAACTCGGGATTCGTTCGAAGCTGGTTGAAGAACGGATCTTTATCTACGGTTGGGTAGGAGCAGTAGTTTCGCTCGATAGCAAGCTTCAGCATCCGCAAAGCGGCATCGGTCTGACCACAATAAGCGAGGTGCCCGGCGAAGAAATAATTGACCTCAGGGTCGTCGTCCACCTCCACGCCAGCGGCAAGCTTTTCGATCTCTGATGGCGGCTCATGTTGGGCGCAAGCCAACAGCATCTTGTAACTATCCCAGTGGGGGATCTTGGGCGCACCGATCCGAATCGCTTCCGCGGCGTTACCTTCGCGGAGATGAACCTCGATTGCATGCGCCTTCGACCACTCCGAGCTGAGGTCTTTGCGCACGAAGGCCATAGCTCGCGGGTAGTTTCCCAACTCCATAAAGGTGGTTGAACAAGAGCCCCAGACAACTTTGGTTGCGAGGAGAACGACCGTGTCACATTCGCGGCCTGCTTCCTCCAGCGATCCTCCATAACGCAAGACATAGCTCAAGACGTGGTGGTTGTTCGGATCGTCGGGCCGCCGGCGAACCAATTCCAGCGCCTGCTGATGCGACTGCACAAGATCTCCACGCTCGGTGCGATGAATGGTCAACTCGGCCACAGGTCCGGGAGCGTCAGGTTCGAGCTCCATCTGCCGCTCCGCGGCTGCGTCCGAGAGTTGAAGCATCTCCGGTCCACCACCGCCGAAACGTGAAGCGCTGTAATAACGAAGAGATAGTTGGCCCCAGGCAGGAGCATAAGCAGCGTCTAGCAATACCGATTTACGAAGCAACTCGATGGCTTCTCGAGTGGGTGCCGGATCCCAATCCAGAGCCAAACTCCGGAGATATAGTTCATAGGCAATTTCGTTGTTTGGCGGCGCAATCTCGCTAACAAATTGTCTGATTCCGAGAGCCCGAGCCAGATCCCCTCTGGAAATTGCCGCGACCTGCGCTTGCAGTTGCAATAGATCATTGGCGGGAACGTTGAGCGTTTCCTGCCAAAGGACGCGATTTTCATTGGTATCAACCGCTTCCATTGCGATCTGGAGATCATTACCGGCAAGAACGTAGTGGCCGGTCACAACGCGATCAACATCGAGTTCGCGGCCAACCTGACGCAAATCGAGCGTTGGGTCGGCATATCGGCCTGTCGCTGCCACGGGACGTATAGTGAGTGAGCGCGCCGTGCTTAAGCTGTTGGCAACCTGATCGGGAAGTGCGGACCGGAGATACTCGAGGTTGTGGTCCCCCCCGAGGTTCTGGAAGGGAAGAATGGCGACCGTCCGCACGGTTGGCGGATTTCGATTGAAGCCTCGAAACGACGCGATTCCGGCGAAAATCACGAAAAGCACTACGGCAGCCACGGCCCCAACAAGAATCCGCTGGCCGAGCGAACCTCGCGACCAACTTATCTGGCTCGCGAAGTGCCGCCGTTGCGAAGTGCCGACCACGAGTAGCGCAGGCGCATCATCCGTTCGAGGCGGCGGTGGCTCTCCGGCCCTGCAGCAACGCACCGCTCCACAGAACCGGTATCCGACCTTGGGTATGGTTTTAATGATGCTGTCATCTTCTAAGGCCTTTCGCAGCTTGGAAACCGCAGTGGCCAACGAGGCGTCAACGACCGAAACGCCAGGCCAGACGGCGTCAAGCAACTCGTCCTTGGAGACGACGTCGCCCGCCCGCAACAGCAGTTGATGCAAGACCTCAAGCGGTTTGGCCTCGATGTCCACGACCTGGGTTCGCACGCGCAACTCGTGGCGAAGTTCGTCGAACTCGCATTCTCCGAACTGCCATACGCGTCGCCCGGATGCTGGAGGAGCTGTGTGACTTACCCTGAAGGCCATAAACAACCATGCCGTTCTTTTCGATGTGCGCTAGATACCAGGGAATAATACAGGTAGGTGTGGCGCTTCTGAGACCGGCATTGGCGTGCCATGCTGCCACAGACATTCGTGTGGGGCAAGCATCCGGTTCCGGTACGAAACTCGTCCGAAATCAGGTTCTTTAGATTTCTTCAGATTTCCGTCAGGACTATTTGACCGAAATTGCCGCACGCTGCTCCTGCCGAATCTGTCTTGCAGTTTGTAAGTGAACGCACTTGCCTGCGACAAGCTCGTCACAGCCTTCAAGTGGGAATTCGGCTTGCATCCGCACCCCAGGGTAAACATGACTTGCGTGAGGAATGCGACAACTTGGGTACGATCCGGAGGGTTCATGCGCGCTTCATGCCACCTATCGTCGTTGAGACTAAAGCTCGCCAAGGTGTTTTGCGTTTCTGTGTTTTGCGCTGCGACCATGGTCGTTTCGACCGCGCAGACCCTCACCACTCTCCACGCCTTCAATGGAAGCGACGGAATGAACCCTTACCGTGAGGCGCTTGTGCAGGGCGCCGACGGTAACTTCTATGGCACTACGGAAATGGGCGGCGGGGATAATTACGGGGTGGTATTCAAGATGGCTCCCGACGGCACGGTCACGGTGATTCACGAGTTCGTTGGCACCGATGGCGAGTATCCGTCAAGCGGTTTGGTCCAGGACGCAGCCGGTAACCTCTATGGCACAACGCGCGCTGGTGGCCCTGGTCCGGACCCCGGCGTGGTTT
>CAWGNC010000001.1:1192500-1509155 GCA_963823865.1 uncultured Acidobacteriaceae bacterium | reverse complement strand
AGCGCAAGAATTCCAGGAACAAAGCCGACTGACGAGTGAGATCTATTCGGGCCTGGCTGAATTACGCGGGAGTGCAGTTGGCAGTTCGAATGCTGCCAATCAGACACAGCAGCAGACCAGCGAGCTGCGGGGGCGTTCAGCATTGGCAGGTGCGCCCAGCGCGGCAGCAAGTCGGTCGGATATTTTCCATCAAGTGGAACAAGAGGTGATCGATCTGCGGGAGCGCGTGGCCTCTGAGAAGCACGAAGACAAATTGCGCGTCCTTCGTCGCGCTCTCACTGGTGCTTTCATTGCCGCCGGGGAGTTCGGAGACGAAAGTCTTGCCGCTAAGGACTTCGCCGCGGCTAAAGATTATTTCCAGATCGCCGTCGATGCCAATCCCGACTCCGAAGGCGCGCTGCAGGAGCTTGCCTCGGCGAGAGCTCTTGCCAGTGATCGCAAAGGCGCATTCGAGGCGCTCGTTCGCGCGAAAGCCAAATCCAAAGATTCCGCGGCTTTTGTCGCCTGGTTGAACGGAGAGTCCGCATTTGACAAGCTTCGCCACGATCCTCAGTTTCGAGCCCTGCTTGCGAATCCCTGAGGTGCGCTTGGCGTATCGTGGGCGATCCCAAAGAAAAAGCGGTGAGCCAAAGCCCACCGCTTCTTCGCTGTCACCTTAGTTGGCCGGCGCTAGGATCACCGGCTTTCTCACCCGGCCACTTCACATCATTAATGAGCTGCGGCATTCGTATCCGCTTCCGTCTTACTGTGGCGAACGGTTGCCAGGAACGTCTCCGCTCCAGCAGGGGCTGGAACCTGACCAATCAGCGTCTGGCGGAAACCAACCTGGTGGCCGTACAGCGCGCCGGTCGAGTCGTCATCCTGCTTGATTACGGCACCGTCGAGAGTCAGGCCCGCGAATAGACCGCGGGTACGCGAATAAGTCAGCACCTCGGCCTTCATCTTCCAGTCAGTGGAGGCGCTGGCGTCACGTCCCACCGGGCCGGCGGCTACACTGCCATTCCCGCCTAGTTTGAATTTGGAGCTGAGAAGGTCGTTCATACCGCGCTCATTCATGATCAACATAACCAGATCGACCGCCTGCGCGCCAATCTGCGCACCCCAGCTGCCGCCGGTGATCACGAACATCGCGGGGGCGCTCCAGCCTTTATCGGTGCGGCAAGTCGCAACGCCGCGGCCGTGCTCGGCGCCGAAAACAAATCCGCCCTTCACCATGGACGGCACAACAGCCACGCACTTGGCGCTCTTGAAGACGTCATCAGGAATGCCGTTGTCCGGCGCACCCAGCAACTCATTCAGGATTTTGGAGGAATCGTCGAGGCGAGCTAAAACCTTGTCGCGCTGCTCGCCGCCCTTGGTGCTCGCGTCCTTGGCGTCGCTTTTGTCCTGCGCGGCCATGTTCGCATCTTGACTCGCGGCGGCATTGTGCGCGTCGCGTTGTGCCTGCGCGTCCTGATCGCTGGTGGTAGTCGAGGTCGAACTTGTGGTGCTGTCTTGCGCGAAGATCATGCCTGCGCTGAGAACTAACAACCCGATGAGAATTCCGAATCGCTTCATAAACCTTAGCTCCTCCTGATAACCCGGCAGACAGAACTGGAGTTCCGTCCTACATATGGTTGGATAGGCAATTAGCGACGGGGGTTTGCAGGCGAGCGGGAACTATTTGTATTTTGTGTTTACAACCTAACGAGATTGGAAGCCATCTCGCTGGCGTTTCAGGCTGGTTTCTTGTTAGCAGCCGTACGCTGCCAGGGGCGCTTGGGGCGCTCCGCTTTGGGGAGGTCGCGGTCGCGCACGCGATCATACATATATGACTCGCTGACGGTGCCTAAACCTTCGTTATACAGGCTTACGCCGCCCAGACCTTCTTTCAACTCCTCCGAAAAATCGTGCAACGCCTTCAGGTGATCCGCTGTCGCGGGATAAGTAGCCTTGGACGTCATTAATACTTTTTGATAGCCGTGATCCACCAGCTTGGAGATTTCCCCATTCATCAGATAGCCGGGATAGGCGAAAATCTTTGCGCCTCCATCCTCGGCGCGTTCAATGGCAGCCGAGCACTGATACTTCTTCAGAAACACACGACCGCTGGCGCCGGGAGCTTCCGTCACTTCGAAACCGTGGTCGCGAAACCACGTCACCACATCTTCAAACGGCTTTATCTGGACTTTCTTTGCCATTTCGTTAACCTCTGCGGCTGTCGTACGTGATTCATCTGTCGGCTACACCGTCCGATAGTTGACGCAGCGCGCACCGTTGCCTGAGCTGGGATTTTATTCGCGGCTCATGACCGGGAATTCACACTGTCGCACACGGCAGGGGCAATCGGCAACTTCCCTGCGAGCCAGGGATGACACCAACGTACGAATCGGCAGCGATTCTTACGGCGCAAGAGTGAAGCTCACGTTGATCGTGGTCTCCACTTCGACCGGCTCGCCATTCAGATAGTAGGGCTTGTAGAGCCACTGCTTGACTGCGTCCATCGCCGCTCCCGTTAACATCGGATGTCCGCTGACGACATGCAGATTCTGCACCGATCCGTCTTTCCCAATGAGCGCTTGCAGAACCACTTTGCCTTCGATCCGCGCCAAACGAGCCGGCGAAGGATATTGCGGATTCACTTGGCGGATCAACAGACCTTGAGCGACGCCCGAGGAGACGCGAACCTTGGACGCAGCGAGTTTGGGGGACGTGGGTGGGGCGTTGCGCAACAATTTCGTAACAGTACCGAACGAATCGTCCGGCACGCTGTTCAGCACGACACCCATCGTTCCGGGCGGTATGGGAGTCGTGGGCGATTCATCGCGAATCTGAGCAATGTTCGGCGGAATTTCCCTGGGAACGGTTAGCACATTCGACGCAGCGGCGGTTGACGGCGCGGACCTGACGACGCTGCGCAATACCGGCGCAGATGCCGGAGGCGGCGGTGCCTCAGGAGTGGTAATCCACCGCCTCGTTGGCAACGATTCGGTGTAGACCAACGAAAGCAGCAGCAGCGACCCTAGTGCGGCGCTCTGCGCTGCAAACGATGCGAACGTAGCCCATGGATGTCGCGCTGACAATTTTCCACTCGATTCGACGAGGCTGTCTTCGAACATGACCCTGGCCCTCCTCTCTGGTTGCCTACTAAAGACACCGCGCGCGGAGAACTTGGTTTCAGAAAAGAGCGGTTGTAAGAGAATTTATTTCGACCAACGCGTCGACGTGTAGTCGATAGCTTCCTGCACATTCAACTCGCGGGTGAGAGCTCCGGTCCGCACGTACAGTTTGGGAGTGTCGCCGTCCTTCACATACACCGGGCGGTGCATGGGGGCAACCAGCACACGGCACACATCTTTTTTGTCGACCGTATGAAAGACGATGTGCACCGAGTTACACGCATCGCCGCCGAGCTTGGTAGCGACCGCGGTCATCAGCGCCTGCTCGAAGCCGTCGCGGTCCTGCTTCTTCAGCGTCTTGTAATCGTTGTCCAGGCCGAGGATCGTGCCATCGTCAGCCACGCCGATCAACAGCGTTCCACCTTGTCCGTTCATGTAACCGGCCAGCGTCTTCAGGATCACGCCTTCCAGAGCGCGGTTCAATTTGTTTTCGCGCAGGTCCCAGCGGAAAGACGACTTGAATTCCAGCTCGGCGCTTTCCCCCTGCGCGATCAGGTTCCGCAAGTCGCCTTTCAGAGCGGCGCTCAGCTGCTCGATGCGTTGCGTGCGCCGCTGCATGCTGGAGTAAATTCCAGCCCCGCCGACACTGAGGATCATCCCGACAACGGCGTAAAAGATGGTCTTAATAGGCGTCTGGCCTTGCAGGGAGCTGCGCATCTGGCTGACGGCGAAGTCACCCGGCGTTCTGTCTGCCGTGGGGCGGTATTCGTAGAAATAGACGAACTCGTTGGTGGGATACAGAACGAAGATGCCGACGGCGGCCCCCAGCAAAATCGCGATGGCGAACATGCGCAGGCGCGAACGCAATTTCCAGGAGAGCTGTAGCCCGTTTGCCATTGCTCGTCAGCTTCTCCAGTGCAGCGTGACTGGGCCGTCCATCGGATGCCGCATCGGTGAGCCTGTCGCTTGCGATTCCAGGCGCGCCTGCTTGAGTTCGAAATACCACTTCGCTGGACGATCAGCGTCGTCGATCAGCATGAGGCTGGGATTGTATTTCAAGCCTTCCGCCTGCTGGATCATCGTCTCCTGGTCCTGCCGCACAAACCGGTTTCCGAAGAACTTTGCTATCGGCATCAGAAACGGCACGTTCATAAACACGTTCCACGCTGCGCACACGTCGATGCGGCAATGGTTCTCGATGGTCGGTGTAACCGTGGTGAGGCTGGCGAACCACTTGTCGCCTGCACGAATGATTTCATACCGGCGGTTGGGCAAGACGAAATCGATCGTCGTGGTGATGGACTTGCCATAAACACCGAGTAGCTTATACGGCGCGCTGTTCGCCGATGGCTGATGCGCAGTCATGCGGAAACCCTGGTCGATCGGCTCGAAGTGTTTTTCTTTTTCGTGAATGCTGGCCCGGGATCGCCACCACCAGGACTGATGCACAAATGGTCCATGCGCCGGATCCATTAATCCGATGATGCCGTGGTCAATGTTGCAAGGCAGATCGGCCGTCAAATGCGCTGCGCGAAAACGCGAGCTGAACTTAGGGACTTCGGGGACCGAGGGGAGACTTGGGTCGGAGGGGGTGCCCCGTTCTACCCTTCTTTTGGGCTAGGGCGGGCGTAATTCGTCCTCTCCCACTCTGTGGGACGTACACCCAGAGATGGCCGTCGCGCTCCTCGCAAGGATACGCTGTGGCGAATATTCGGCAGGGATCGAGCGTGTCACTCTTCGTAAGAGACGGGATCTCTCGGCATTGCCCTGAGACGGGTTCGAATCCCCACCCGTGATACTTGCAAGTCACCTGCTGACCATCAAACCATCCATAGGACAGCGGAATACCGCGATGTGGGCAGAGATCACGCATCGCGAAATACTTGCCATCCGACTTGCGCCCGAGCACCAGCGGAATGCCCAGCAGCGTGGCCTTGGCCATCTGTTTGCCGGAGATCTCCGAAGCACGGATCGCGGGGTACCAGTCGTCGTAGATGAGCGTGGTGGTGGGACCAGAAGATCCAACTGCAGCGCGAGTGACTTCACTGGTCATGAGGTGGTGGGAATACTATAGCTGACGAAAACGCTCGGGCTCCTAGCTATTAGCTCTTAGCAACAAAGCAGACCAGTCTCGCTTGCTGGAGGCTAATAGCTAAGAGCCAACAGCTAAATAAAAACGGCCGGAGCATCACGCCCCGGCCTTGTCTCTGGCTACTGACCACTAGCCACTGACCACTTACTTCGTGATTTTCTCGCCGATCGACTTGGCCTGCGTGAACAGCAGCAGGTAGTCGGGGCCACCAGCCTTCGAGTCGGTGCCCGACATGTTAAAGCCGCCGAACGGATGTGCACCGACCATGGCTCCCGAGCACTTGCGATTGATGTACAGGTTGCCAACGTGGAACTGCTCCTTGGCGACGTTGATCTTGTCGTCCGAGCTGGTGTAGACCGCGCCGGTCAGACCGAACTCGGTGTTGTTGGCGATCTGCAATGCTTGTTCGAAGTTCTTCGACTTGATCACCGCCAGCACCGGTCCAAAGATTTCTTGCTGCGAGATCGTTCCCATGGGGTCGACATCGGCGATAACGGTCGGTTGCAGGTAGTAGCCCGAACCCGCTTCGGGTGCCTTGCCGCCGCCGGTAATGAGGCGTCCGCCTTCGCTGACACCCTTCTGAATGTAGCCCAGGATCGTCTTCATCGACTTCTCGTTAACGACCGGACCCATGTTCGGATTCTGCGTCGGATCGCCGAGCGTAATCTTCTCTACACGCTCTTTCAGACGCTGCAGGAACTTGTCGTAGATACGCTCGTCGATGATGGCTCGCGAACAGGCCGAGCACTTCTGACCGCTGAAGCCGAAAGCCGCGCTGGCCACACCCTCCACCGCCGCGTCCAGATCCGCGTCAGCATCGACGATGATCGAGTCCTTGCCGCCCATCTCCAGGATGGTGCGCTTGATCCAGATCTGGCCCGGCTGCTGCGCCGCCGCCCGCTGGTTGATGTGTAGCCCAACTTCCTTCGAACCGGTAAACGCGATGTAGCGCGTCTTCGGATGCTCCACGATCGCGTTGCCGAATGTAGTCCCATGACCAGGACAGAAATTGACGACACCATCCGGCAGCCCGGCTTCTTCCAGAATCTCGAAGAACTTCGCGGCGATCGTGGGCGAATCGCCCGAGGGCTTCAGGACGACGGTGTTACCGCAAACGACAGACGCCAGCGTCATGCCGCCCATGATCGCGCCAGGAAAATTCCACGGCGGAATGACCGCGCCCACGCCGAGCGGAATGTAGCGCAACCAATCGCGCTCGCCCGGCAGCTGCACCGGCGACTCGGCCTTCGACAGGCGAATCGCTTCCAGCGCATAAAAATCGGTGAAGTCGATCAGCTCGGCGATGTCGCCGTCGGCTTCGGCCCAGTTCTTGCCGACCTCGAAGACCATCCACGCCATCAGTTCGAACTTCCGCTCGCGCAGTAAATGGCTCACGCGGAACAGAAAGTTGGTGCGCTCCTCAACCGAGCTGTATTTCCAGGTCTCGAATGCCTTCAGCGCGGCCTGCATCGCAGGCTCAACTTCAGCTGAGCCCGCAGTCGAAAAAGTGCCCACTACCTCCGACGGTTTAGCCGGATTGAGCGATTGGGTCTTCTCTTCGGTTTTGACACGACGGCCGCCGATCACCAGATCGTATTCCCGGCCCAACTCGTTGCGGACCTTCTCAATGGCTGCGCGCATGCGGCGGGCGTTTTCGGGGTTGCTGAAATCAACCGAAGGTTCATTCGTGAAAGTGGTCGGAATGCGGGCGTTATTAATGGTAGCGGCGATGCGTGTTCCTTCGCGCGCCGGGGTCGTGGTGGTAGCCATAAGTGCGTCCTCTCAAACTGATTTCAGAGTGATGTTAAGTAGATGCTGGATACTCCAAGGAGATGCGGAACCGGCCAATAACCCCTTATTTTACGCCTTTTGGCACTCGTCCGGGGGCCTAAACGGAAGCTGCCGGGAGACCCGGGGTGGCTCGATTGCTTGCCCCTTTCGTTGCGTGATACCCTCCGCTCGTCCCCTGTTTTGACCCGTTTGGAGGCTGGCCAATGATTGGTCTCATTATTCTCATCGTCTTACTCGCGATAATCGCGTTTGCCCTGATCGGCATTTACAACAGCCTGGTCCAGCTGAGGAACCGCGCCGAGAACGCCTGGGCCGACATCGATGTCCAGTTGAAGCGACGGTACGACCTGATTCCCAACCTGGTTGAAACGGTGAAGGGCTATGCCGCGCACGAGAAAGGCACGTTCGAAAACGTCGCAAAGTTTCGTAGTGCGGCCATGGCAGCTAGCACTCCGGCAGAGAAGAGCGAGGCCGAAGGCCAGCTGACTTACGCTCTACGCGGACTCCTGGCAGTGGCCGAAGCCTATCCGCAGCTGCAGGCGTCCGAGCAGTTTAAGTCGCTGCAAGGATCGCTGTCGGGGCTGGAGGATGCCATCCAGAACGCTCGCCGCTACTACAACGCCGTGGTGCGCGACCTGAACACCAAGATCCAGACCTTCCCAAGCAACATTGTCGCGGGGATGTTCCACGTCCAGCCCAGACAGTTCTTCGATGTGACGGACCCGGCGCAGCGCGAACCCGTGGCGGTCAAATTCTAAAGACGGCGTTTGGCAGTTAGCGGCTAACAATTGATACCGGAGCTTTGTACCAGGGCACGCCTTCAGGCGTGCCGACCAGCGCCCTCCGGGGAAATGGGCTTTAGCCCCGAATGGATTTGCAAGGGCTAAAGCCCTTGATCGAGTTCACGCTGTAATGGCACGACTGAAGTCGTGCCCTGATACAAACCTCTTCGAGCAGTGACCGAAGTGGTTTCGATTTCTGGCGAGCATCCTAAGGTGCAATGCCATTTGCCAAATGCTAAGTGCCAAGCGCCAAATGCCAATTCCACGCTTCTTCAAAGCTTCCGCAATCGCTGCGATACTCGTCGCCCTCGCCGTTCCTGCCTTCGCGCGCGAGTGGCACATCACGCGCTTCGTCAGCAACATCACCGTCCAGCAGGATGGGGTTTTGGAGGTGCGCGAGCACCTGGCAGTGGAATTTGACGGTGAGTATCACGGCATCTATCGCGATATTCCGATCGAGTACCCCGGCCCGCACGGCTCCAACTACGAGTTATTTCTGAAGGTCACCGGCGTGACCAACGCGCTTGGTCAAAAGCTGAAGTACGACTCCAGTGTGCAGAACGGCTACCGGCACCTGAAAATCTATATTCCCAACGCGACCAACACTACGCAAAACGTAGAAATCTATTACACGGTCCAAAACGGCGTGCGCTGGTTCGACGGCTTCGATGAGCTCTATTGGAATGTCACCGGGAACGACTGGCCGGTGCCTATCGACAACGCCTCGACGATCATTTTGTTCCCGCCCAATGCCGTAGGCAACCTACGCGCTCAGGCGTTTAGCGGCGTTTACGGATCGGAGGCGCAGGACGCAACCTCGGTGGTGAATGGCAATGTGGTGCGGATTCAGACCAACAATCCGCTGGCCATGCGCGAGGGCCTGACCGCCGACATCATGATCAGCAAGGGCGTGCTCAACGAGCCCAGTAAGCTGACATTTGCCATGTGGTTCATTCGCAGCAACACGATTGTTCTGTTGCCGCTGTGGACCTTCGTCGTGATGTTCTTTTTTTGGTGGACCAAGGGGCGCGATCCCAAGGCCGACGTTTCGGTTGCACCAATGTACGAGCCTCCCAAGGACATGACGCCGGCTGAGGTTGGAAGCCTCATCGACGATGCCGTGCACCCGCGCGATATCAGCTGCACCCTGGTTGACCTGGCGGTGAAGGGCTACATCAAGATCGAGGAGACCGAGTCCAAGGTGCTGCTCTTCTCGCATCGCGACTACATCTTCCATTCCTTGAAAGATCCTTCGACCTGGACCCCCGACGTACTGGAAGCGCATGAGCGCGTCATGCTGAATCACATGTTCCCCAACAGCCTGACGGAGACTCGGCTTTCCGATCTCCGCAACAAGTTCTACGTCGCCATTCCTACGATTAAAGAAGACATTCTCGCCGAATTGAAGAACAAGGGCATGTACTCGGTTGATCCGGATTCGGCGCACGCTTATGTTGTGATTGGAGTCCTGCTTGCCGCTCTGCCATTCGTAGCCGCGCAACTGCTAGGGTGGGGAGACATTCTCAATTCCATCGGCCTGCTCATCGTCTCTGCGTTAATTTCGCTGATCATCGTCTTCCTGTTTGCCCGAATCATGACCGCGAAGTCGTTGAAGGGAGTGCGAACAAAAGTAGAGATTCTGGGCTTGCAGGAGTTCATCAATCGGGTCGATTCCGACCGCCTGAGACGGATGCCGCCCGACACGTTCGAAAAAATATTGCCCTACGCGATGGCGCTGGGAATTGAAAACCACTGGGCCAAAGCTTTCCAGGGCATTATGCAAAACCAGCCGTCCTGGTATGTGGGGCCGACGCCTTACGTAGGATTTAACCCAATCTTTTTCGCCAGTTCCATGCATGCCATGGCGTCCGACGCACACCAAGCTTTCGTCACCGCACCCAGGGCCAGCAGCACAGGCTCAGGCTTCGGCGGAGGCGGCTTCAGTGGTGGCGGCTTCAGTGGCGGCGGGTTTGGCGGAGGCGGCGGCGGGGCATTCTGATTACCATTGAGTGTCGCCGAGGCCGTTCAAAACCACGTTCATAGCCATCGAATACCCAGGCCATTGATCGCAACCGGTTGAGTCATAAAGCTCTATCGCGTTTCCCTAATTGAAACGACCCGCCGGTGCTCTTCTGAACTAATTGATTGCGGTTGGCAATCCAACTGCATTACGCTTATGCGCAGACGTGGTATCCCGGTTCTCCCAGCCAGGTCCACAGAAGCGGTCTCCCAATGCACTTAAATTTCAAAGCACTTCCCGCGCTCATCGCGCTGGCGATTCTGGTCGCCGTCTTTGCGGCTATCTCGCGTCAGCATACGAAGGAGCGCGTCCGGCTTTGGCTGACGGGATGGGCATTCGTCTTACTGCGCTCAGTGGTGCAGTTTATTCATCCCGCGGCAGCTGCCTGGAAGAACTGGGATTTAGCCATTAGCCTGGGTGCGCTGGAGTTAGCCAGCGTGGCATTCGTGGTCTCCGTCGCGCCGCGTGCCGTCACGCCCCGGCGCCAACTCCTGCTTGGACTCGTGCTGGGAGTTCCCGCAATCGCCTACACGTACGGAATGGTTTGGGACTTCGCGGCGCCCGTCTATTACTACGTGGTAGTCCTGGTTGCCCTGACCAGCACTCTGTTTCTAATCGGCATCTGGTATCGCAAGATTTCGCCGTACGTGGTGTCCATCTCTCTGGGATGCTGCGCTTTGGCGGCGGCAGCGATATGGGGCATTCGGGCCGGCAACGAGTACTCCGGAGTCCATCTGATTCTGGCGGCCATGAACCTGTTCGCCGCCGGCCTCTTCTGGTATCGCTTGCGCCGCGTATCAGCTGGAGTCATGGCGACGGTTTTTGGTTTCGTCGCGTGGGGACTATTCCCTACGTTGGTTGCCTTCAAAAATTCGGGGCTTCCTATGACGCACGATGCCGAGGTCTGGAACATTCCGAAATATCTGGTTGCCGTGGGTATGATCGTCACCTTGCTCGAAGACCAGATACGCTACAGCGAGCACCTTGCCTATCATGATGCACTCACCGGATTGCCCAATCGCCGGCTGGTACAGGACCGGCTGTTGCAGGCTATGGCGCATGCCGACCGCGCCTCCCACAAAGTTGCCGTCCTCCTGCTCGATCTCGACGACTTCAAGGAAGTGAATGACACCTTTGGCCATCGGGTGGGGGACGCCGCTCTCCAGCAGGTTGTCTACCGGCTTTCCAGCCGCATGCGTGCAGCTGACACACTCGCGCGAACCGGGGGCGACGAATTCACCGTTATCAGTGAGGTCACAAACCATCTGGGCGCTCAGACGCTGGTCTCCGCCTTGGAATCCGCCCTGGTTCTGCCCATCAAGGTGGAAGGCAAACTGGTTCGGACCGGTGTCAGCGTCGGCTATGCCCTCTATCCAGACGATGGCACTGACCCAATCGAACTCTGCGCCGCGGCTGACAGAGCGATGTATGCCACTAAGCGAGGCTCACGCGCGGTACGATCTTCCGCCGGCGGAAGGGTTCTACCTTAATTCGCCCGCCGCTGTTCCCTCCTCGGTCCAACCCCTCAGCTGTGAGCCGCGATCTGCTCTATGATAAAAAGCATGGCCGACGCCAAGACAACGCGCCTGACTGAGATGGTGAAAGCCGCTGGTTGAGCCAGCAAGCTAAGTCCAGCGGTGCTGGACTCGGTGCTTGGGAAATTAGCCCGGCAACACGATCCGAATGTGCTGGTCGGTTTTGACACTGCCGACGACGCCGGCGTGTATCAACTCACGCCTGAGCTGGCGCTCGTCCAGACGGTCGACTTTTTCACTCCCATCGTCGACGACCCCTATGTCTTCGGACAGATCGCCGCAACTAATTCGTTGAGCGACGTATATGCCATGGGCGGCCGGCCGATCAGTGCGCTGGCTTTGGTTTGCTTCCCGGAAAACGGTGACCTCAAGATTCTGGAGGAGATGCTGTCGGGTGGACTGTCCAAGATGGTCGAGGCCGGCTGCACCGTCATCGGAGGACACAGCATTCGCGATGACGAAATCAAGCTTGGCTACTCGGTGACAGGCACAGTTCATCCCAAAAAGATCCTGGCCAACAGCGCAGCGAAGCCCGGCGACGTTTTGCTTTTCACCAAAGCCATAGGTACGGGAGTCATCTCGACCGCCATCAAACGCGGCCAGGCTGAGTTCGCCTGGATCCGCGCGGCCGTGCGCTCCATGACGACGTTGAATAAAGCTGCCGCCGAAGTCCTTGCCTCCGGCGTCTACGACGTGCACAGCATGACCGATGTAACCGGCTTCGGCCTGATCGGACACACACGTGAGATGGCCATGGGCTCCAAAGTCAGCGTGCAGATCCGAGCCTCGCAGGTTCCTCTGATCGCCGGGGCGCTGGAATGCGTCCGCGCTGGCCATGTTCCAGGCGGCCTCAAGGCGAATCGCCAATTTGCCGAAAGTTGCGTTGAAGCTTCGTCCGACGTCCCACAGGATTTGCTAACGCTGCTTTATGATCCGCAGACCGCCGGCGGATTGTTGATCTCGGTTGCGGCGAGCGATGCTGAACGATTGATCGCTGACCTGCGGAATGCCGGAGTGGATGGCATAGCGATTGGCGAGGTCCTAGCCAAACGGCGACCCCTGCTGAGCATAATTGCTTAGGCACGTGGGCAAGTTTTTCAAGGACCGTAACCCAAAAGCGTTAAGCATCGCGCAACCTCGGAACAGCGTTCGAAGTTGTGCTTCTTCGGGCCTCACAGGCTTTGATTTCGCGATTTCCACTCGCGTGTTGGACAGTTCGGGTTTAACATAATCGACAACTCTGGGTTTGGCGAAGGCCACGCGTTTTGCCCCGCTGCAGCGGCTGCAATGCGATCCAGCTGGCCTGTAGTTTCGCAACAGAGATCACTAACTCTTAATCTGTCGAGTTGCCAGAGCACACCGCTTCACATTCCCGAGGAGACGCGATGAAGTCGTTCCGAGTTCTTGCGCTATCGATTCTTGCTTTCATGATGTTCGTGATGCTGGCAGCTTGCGGCGGTGGTTCGAAGCCGCCGACACCACCTCCTGCTTTGAGTGTTACTACCTCATTCGTTCCCACAGCTACGGTTGGTGTTGCCTACAACTTGTTTCTACAGGGGACGGGCGGCACTGGCACGTATACCTGGAGCATCAGTCAAGGAGCTTTGCCTGCGGGGTTAACGCTGAACCCAAGTCTCGGTGAGATCACCGGAAAGCCGACGACGCTCGGCGTCTATTCTTTCACCGCTGAGGTGACGGACGGCGCCGGCAACACCGCGACGGCCAACCTGAGTATGACGGTGGAAGGCGTAATGAACATCACTTGCACGTCATGCGCTCCCGGAACATTATTGCTGCCGGCTGGCAATCCCGGTGTGCCGTACAGCGCGACCTTGACGGCGACGGGCGGAAAGATGCCGTATACCTGGTGCGTCATTGAGACCAGTGGCGCGTGCGACAACGGTTCGCAGGGTGCCCTGCCGCTGGGGCTGACGATCAGCACTGACAGCAGCGGTGAAGGCATCATTTCGGGCACGCCGACGACGCCGGGCGTCCCTGCACAGTTCACGGTGCAGGTCTCCGACTCCGAGACCATCGTTTCACGTGCGACGGCGCCTCTGACGTTGACCATCTTCGATATCGGGCCGAAAACCCTGCCCAATGGGAGCCTGAACACCCCTTACGCTCAGAACATCGTCGCCATCGGCGGCATACCGCCTTACACCTTCACACTCACTGGCAGCCTCCCTCCGGGGTTGAGCTTTGGCACCTGCGTTAAGAGCCAGCGCGCGACTTGTGCCATCACCGGCGCGCCGACGCAGGTAGGCAACTCGCAATTCAGCATAACTGTCTCCGACGGCGAAAATCCGGCGGCGAGTGCCAGCGCGAATTACAGCATCACTGTGAACCCAGCAGTGACTAACTCGAACCTGAGCGGAAACTATGCTTTCTCGTTCTGGGGATACAACAACGGTAGTCCCGTCATTATGGGAGGAGCGTTTGTAGCAGACGGTAATGGAAACATTACCGGAGGCGAACTGGATCTTAATAACGGATCCGGAGAACCGATCGTGAATTGTGCACAAAGCGTCGGTTCGGGTCCTCAGCAACAGACGATCACGACCGGCTCGGTATATTCGATTGATCCAATCGGCACCGGCACGTTGACGTTGGTCACCAACTCCGCTACCTACAACTTCCACATTGCTATCAGAGCGGACGGCAGTGGCAGCCTCATTCAGGACAACACCGATCCCAACACCCGAGGTTCCGGAATTATCAAAGTACAAACTCCCGGAGTCACCCTGGCCGAAATCGAGGGAAGCTTCGCGGTCGGAATCCTGGGTTCCGATCCCACGGACAACCGTTACTCGGCGGCGGGACAGTACTCGCTGACAAACCCGAACGGCGACCTAAGCCCAATTACTTTGGATCTAAACGATGGCGGCACGGTATCGCAGGTCGTTTTCCACGGTACCCTTTCGACCACGCTTGACACCTTTGGACGAGGCTGTTTCGTCGATCTTTCCTCCAACGGGCAGGTCTACACCTACACCTACTACATCATTACGGGCAACGAGTTGCTGATCGTTTCCACGGATCCGGTGGGCGGATCGAATTCCGCTCCTCTGACGCTGTGGTCCACGACCCGCCAGATTGCAGGCATTGGCTTCAGCAACACCGTTTTGTCAGGGTCAACCGTAATCCAAATGAGCGGTCGCGATACCAACGGCGCTGCGGACGTTCTTGCTGGCTTGTTTGTCGGTCAAGGTGTTAGCGGCCATACCTGCCAGAGCAACCAATACGATCCTGCGACGTTTAACTTTGACCAAAATCAGGGTGGGACGGTCTCGCAGCAGCAGTCAATGCAAGGCACTTACTGTGTCGATGCGAATACTGGGCGGGTGTCGTTAACCGGCTTCAACGGGGAGTGGCAGAACACACCTCCGATTTTCTACGTTGCTGGAAGTGATCCCGGCTTTATCGTCGGGACCGACACCGCCGTCAGCTCAGGCAACTTGACCAAGCAAATTGGTGGGGCTTTCACTAACGCGTCATTAACTGGGCTGTACGCGGGCGGCACCTACTCGCCAACGATTCCCACCGCAGTCGACTCCGTTGCAGTGCTGTTCGCCAACGGCGCAGGCCAAATCACCGGAACCCAATTCACCAGCGCACCGGGCGGACCTGGAGGACCTACTAATCTGACGCTCGCCTATTCGGTTGATTCGACCGGAAGAGTCGTGGTGCAACAAAGCGGAACGGACTATGCGTTCTTCTACGTGGTGTCCGCGACTCAGTTCGTGATGGTGCCAGCGGGAACGGACCCGGTGGTCAGTTTCTTTGGCAACGCTCCCAACTAGTCCGAGGAAACAGTAGGCAAACCAATGTCGGAGCCCAGGTTCATGTCCTTCTTTGGGGCGTTAACCTGGGCATTCGTAATCGTAAATTCGGAGCTGGCAGACTCTTGCGTGGTAGATCAAGTCGCACTGGCGGCTTGTGCCATCGGCTGGAAGCCCACCAGCTTCATTCCGCGCTGCGCTTCGCGGGCCTTCATGAAGTGCTCCCAGATAAATCCCGTCCGATGGTTCTCGACCATCAGCATGGTGATTCCAAGGTCAATCCCAAGCACATCCACGTCCGTCCAGCTGCTGCGTGGATTGAACGCGTCTACGAAGCCATACTTCTTCCAGGCGCGGAGGCCGTAGCTGTTGTAGAGATTGGCGAGACACGCGATCGTTTCTTTCGGCAGAAACGGGACCGATCCTCCTGCGGCGCACGGCACCACTGTCCCGTCGATGTAGCCAATCTCCGGCGGACCGCCCCAGGCCTGATATCCCAGCCGAGAGTCGGACGCCGTAATACCCCATGTGTTGTCGTCGTAGTCCGGAAAGCGCCAGCGCAGCGACTGGCAAAACAATTTATGCGCGTAGGTAGCGATCGCCGAATTCTGAAAGTAGTTGGCGTATTGATCGCGAACATTGCGGAAGTCGAACCAGGCGTGCGAGTACTGATGAACGAACAGCGGGTCGGGACCGCTGATGTAGCGGTATCCTTCGTACTCCTCGTACGGACGCGCAAAAGCATTCCACGATGCCGGCGAAATATTGAACGCCGGCGAACCGATGGCCAGAAGATACATCATCATCAGCTCACAGTAGCTGTCCCAACGCGCTCCGATGAACTTGTACTCCGGCGTCCAGCCCATGGCGAAGGTCTGCCCCCCATTCAGCATCCAGCGCCAGTCCACCCGGTGGTACAGTGCGTTCGCCAGCTCCGTGATCTGGGAATTGTTGAAGTAACCACGCGCCATCAAAACGCCGCACAGCAGAATGGTCGTGTCGATCGGCGACACTTCAGAGAAGTGAATGCGTTTGCCGGTATTGATGTCGAGAAAATGGTAGAAAAAGCCGTTCTGCTGATCGACATGCTTCAGCAGAAAGCTCAGGGTGGCGACCACGCGCCCGCCAATCTGATGCTGTGGCAGGTAACCGCGTTTATGACCAATGCAAAGGGCCGCGAGACCGAATCCGGTCGCGGCGATGCTGGCAGTCTTGCGGTTGTCGGGGATGCCGTCGGCCAATGCGCGATCGCGGATCAAACCGGTATGCGGCCCGGCTTCGCTCCAGAAGAACAGGAAGGCCCGGCTGACGATCTCCTCGAGAAGTTCGTCGTCCGTCAGTTGCCACTCGGGTGGCACCTTGGATTGTTGCGCCCAACTGGTGGATGAGGCGAACAAACGCCCCTGACTGACCAGCGGATAGGCCAGCGCGCTCTTCGCCATCAGCGAAAGCATCTCGCGGCGGGTCAAACCTCTTTCCCGAAGCCTCAAACCATCGGCACGGGACCTGTTACCGTGCCCGAGTTTATCCAACATTCCTCTGCATATCACGTCTGTCGATATACCGAGTTTACCTGTTAACCGCCTAGTCACCAACGGGCGAAGAGGCCGGATTGCATAGGGAATGTGCCGGAACCTACCAATTCGGGCCGGGCCCGATTGAGACATCGATCCAACTTCCGACGCTGTCTGGAAAATACAATTTTTTCAGAGAGTTCCAGGTACTCTCGTCGTTCGGGATTCACCTCAAGCCAGGAACTTCTTGAAGGCTTATGAAAGCGCCAATTCCCGTCTAGGCGATTGGAAATGCGCTCCTTAGGGGAACGCCTTGGGCAATCAACTGCAAGCTATTGCACTCGACATTCTGAAATTAGTATTGTTTTCAGCAACTTACTACGGAATGGGGATTGCAACCACACAAACTGTCTTTGTCTGTTTCCGTGAGCGACGGCTCTCGGGGATGGGACTTTCGGGCATGAGGGGCTGAACGTCGCCTCGCTTACTGCGCAGTTGGGCCAATGCAAGACCTCGAGATGCTTCGTTGGAACTGAGGAGGAACCCCTTGATGAAGAAATTTGCATGGTCGTTTTGCCTGCTGGCAATCGCTCTCTGCATAAGCCTGCCGGCGATGGCCGATAACACACTCTACAGCAACCTTGGCAGTGGCAATGATCTCTATCAGTCTAGCCAAGGCTGGACCGTATCCGGAACCGGAACGATTGGCACCAGCTTTACCGCCGCCAATGAGTTCACGGCGATGGCGAGTGGAAGTATTTCCCAGATCGACATTGGCATCGGGTACGCGGCTGGTGTCGATTCCTTCTACGCGGCGCTCTACACCGATAACAACGGTCTGCCGGGCACCCAGCTTGCCATGTGGAGCAACCTGACCTCTTCACAGAACTTTGGTGGATGCTGCGGACTGGTCACGATTACCGGAATTTCCGGAGTGAGCCTCACCGCCGGCGAAAGCTACTTCCTGGTGCTGGGACCCATGAACATCAATGACACCAGCTTCCTGGCTTGGAACTGGAGCAATAGCGCTACCGGCCTGGATCTGTACTCCACCGACGGTGGCAACAACTGGAACTCCAACGGCACGCAGCCCCAAGGTGCCTTCGACATCCTCGGCAGCTCTGGTGGAAGTACCCCCGAGCCCTCTTCCCTGATCCTGTTGGGAACCGGCCTTCTGGGCGCTTTCGGAACCATGCGTCGCAAGATGATGAAATAGTTGCTCGTTTCTCTTCGCAATTAAAGCCGGGGCCTTGGCCTCGGCTTTAGTTTTTTATCCAAACTTCTCCCGCAGCAATCGTCTGCTTATTGCTTCTCCTTCTCGTACCGCATCGGATCGCCCCAGTGTTTCATGATCAAATTACTGCCATCGATGCCGATTCGCTCGTTATCGAAGAACACCTGCGTGATGGTATCGCCGTTAATTTCGAAGTAATAGTCTTTGTGCGCGGCATCGATGGGATAGGGGCTCGTCGCCACCTGGTAGACCGGTACTTCAAAGGCGACTCCAGTAGCCTTGGGAGCGTCCGGAAAGGTCGCCATGCCCTCCGAATCCGTCCTTCCATCCAGGGGCTTGCCTTCGGCCATGAGATGGACGTCGATGTTGTCCACTCCTTTGCCGTTCTGCCCCAACACCCAAACCCGGATTTGACCAGCTTTGCCGGCCTCGCTGCGCAACAGGCGAAACGGCTCTCCCTTCTTCCCAGAGCTTTGAAAAATAACGCTGTTACCGTCACGCCGCCAGGTTCCTTTGGCCCAATAATCGGCTGCACCATAAGCCAGCATGAATTCGAACTTGCCGTCGGGCTTGAGCAAGAGCTCAGACCCAACCTCCATCTGGCCGTGTAAGACATAATTGCCGGCCAAATCCTGACCGAGTGCGGCGATTGAGGTTAGGAAGACCAGTAATGCCACAGCACTTTTCATGAGTGTAGCTTTCTGCATCCCCACCGAATGCTTAGTGCGCTTGGAGGCCTCAGGACACGCCGCAAGCGCGGCCTACCCTGGATGGGTGCCAGCATCATAGACGATGGAAGGACCAATGGCTTCGAAATGATGCGGGCCTTGCGAACAACTCGTGTTGTGCAGTGGAAGGGGTCGACGCCGGCGGCGAGTCTATTATGTCCCACATTGTGGGACATCGAGTTCAGGCGCCGGCGCTGCGCTCAGTGTGTGTCGGCGGTACTTTGCGCTACCTCTGAAGATTTTGAGCCGCTTACTCGCTCCATAATTTCTTTCGCCAAGCTCATGTAGGCTTCCGCACCTCGTGAGTGCGGATCGTAGGCGATAGCGGGCTTTCCATGGCTCGGTGCCTCGGCAAGACGGACATTCCGCGGAATCGACGTCTGGCACATCAGGTCACCGAAGAAAGCGCGCAGCTCCCCTGCTACGGATTGAGCCAGGTTGGTGCGTTCATCAAACATCGTCAGCACGACGCCCTCTACAGCTAATCCACGGTTCAGCTCGACCCGAATGCGATCGATCGTATCCAGAAGCTCGGTCACACCCTCGAGGGCAAAGTATTCTGCCTGCATCGGGATGAGGACCGTGTCGGCCGCCACCAGCGCGTTCAGCGTCAGCAGGTCTAATGCCGGAGGGCAGTCGAGGACCAGGTACTCGAAGCTCTCCTTCAGCGGCTGCAGGGCATTTCGCAGCCGATACTCGCGGTAGTCGAGTGTTACCAGCTCGATGTTGGCGCCGAGGAGATTCTTATGGGCAGGGATCACACTCAGGTTAGCGATATCGGTTGCTTGGATTGCCTGCTCGCCGCTCACCTCGCCCATGATCACTTTGTAGATATTGGGACGGTCGGGATCGCGAAGGAAGCCAACTCCGCTGGAAGCATTTGACTGTGGGTCGCAATCGATGAGGAGTGTCTTGGCACCCTGGGAGGCAAACGAGGCAGCTAAGTTGATTGCGGTCGTGGTTTTGCCGACGCCGCCTTTCTGATTCGTGACCGCGATGATGCGTCCCATAGGCTTCCCACTAGAAGCTTAGAACGGTAGTGCCGATCAGACAAGAGAGTGTCGAGCAGCCTTCAATGTTTTTGGAGGAAAAGCTGTGCAATTCCTCCCAGGAAGGGGCAAACATGCTGATTCGGCAGGAAGTAGAGGCAGTCTTGGCTTGTGGAACGCCGGAGGAAAAGCCGGCTAAGAGTGCATCTCCGAGCTTACGTTGCTGGTGATTGAGGAAGTGCACTGCACGATGTTCTACGTGGAACTTCTCTGCATCGGACCGCCTACAGCGAGACTAGGCTTTAGGCGGGGTGATCTGAGTCGGCCAACCTGATTAGCATCCTGGCAGGGCGCATCTGTCCTGCTTCAAAGGCAGCTTGCAGAGGGCAGGCGACGCGGGTTTACACCCGAGCAGCATTCGCACACGCGGGTTCGAGTCTTCTCCGCCACCTATTCGCCAAAGCCCCGGCGACGGGATGAACCGTAGCCTCCTCCGAACTTGAGCCAAGGGTCCCTGCTCCGCCGGATCCAATGATATCGTTTCGGGACGCAGTTCGGAGACGGTTGGCCTTTCGGCCGGACTCTATGTTCTACGTGGAACAACGGCCACCACTGGGGCACTACGTTTTCCCCTCCCTGCTGGCGCCAGAGTTCTGCGGATGGAGCTCTTGAAGCCAAGCTCTCTGCCATCTTTGTTCTCGATTGACAGGAGCTGAGGAGAAATCTATCGATAGATCCTCAATAAGTATCTGATTTCGAATGGTCCTTCAACGGTGTACCGTAGACCGGTGGGAACCTATTTCCCATTCACGCCGCATTGCGGCAGTATTATTAATGCAGTTTTCCCACTCTTAGTGAACTCTAGGGCGGTCATTAAATGTATTTCTCCACTTGCCCATTGATATCAGGCGTAGATAAAGCTGTGCGGGAGAAAACATCTTCTGACTAATACAGCGAACATCAAAAAATTAGCACACAATTCCCACTTCATATGACATAACTCGCTTGTATTTAATGTTCCTTCCCACATTGCCTCGCAAAGAGGCTGCTCGAGCTCAAGTGCCGAACGTTGATTATCGGATAGCAGCCCCTCAGAGAGCGTCGACCGACGAGCCCCGATGTTAACTTACTGGTAAATAACTGGGCCCGGGACTCCACGCCATCGATCCCTGCCTGCAACTTATCTCGAACCTCCGTCGATCCTCAGCCTTCGGTGCTATGCTGGGCGTGGCTTGGACACGAAACGCGATGTCGAAGAACTTCCTGTGGCGACGGGCTCCCCTGCCGAGCCACGCCGTGCCCGCATTAAGATCGTCGGTAACGCCCTTTTTATCCTGCTGATCCTCTTGGCCGCCGTGGCCGGAGCTGTCTCCGGCTTTCTGCTGGTTTATTCGACCGATCTTCCACAGGTAACCGAGCTCGAGCACTATCGTCCCAGCACCATCACGCAGCTCTACGACGATCAGAACCGGGTGGTCGGGCAGTTCGCCCTTCAGCGGCGCGTCATCGACAGTTACAACGACTTTCCCAAAGTCCTTCGCGACGCCTTGATCTCGACCGAGGACAAAGAGTTTGAGCAGCACTGGGGTGTGGACGTATGGCGTGTTTTCGGCGCAGCCTGGCGCGACGTCATGCTCGACAGCAAAGCGCAGGGCGCGTCCACGCTAACCATGCAGCTGGCTCGCAACCTGTTCCTCTCGCCTGACCGCAACTTCCGCCGCAAAATGCAGGAAGTGATGCTGTCGATCCAGATCGAGCGCCGCTTCACCAAGCCTCAGATTTTTACCCTGTATGCCAACCAGATCTATCTCGGGCACGGGGTCTATGGGTTTGAGGCCGGTGCGAACTACTATTTCAGCAAGAAGGCCAAAGACCTGACCCTCGAGGAAGCGGCCGTTTTGGCGGGTCTGCCGAAGGCGCCAAATGCTTACTCGCCGATCAATAATCCCGAGCGCGCCATCCGCCGCCGCAACCTGGTGATCAACAACATGCTCGAGGACGGCAAGATCACCGCAGCCGAGGCCGAGCGCGCAAAAACGGCGCCGCTGGTCCTCAAGTTGGAAGCTGAGCCCAACGACATCGCGCCGTACTTCGTCGAGGAGATCCGCCAGTATCTGGAGAAGAAGTACGGCTCCGAGCAGGTCCACGAAGGCGGTCTGCGCGTCTACACCGGCCTGAACATGGAGATGCAGCATGCCGCGCAACAGGCCGTGAGGGATGGTCTCGCAGTCTACGAACGCCGCCACGGATGGAAGGGAAACCTGCTGAACGTTGTCGCCAACGGCGAGGCGCTAGCCACCTACCATCATGTCGACTGGGACGGAACGATTCAGCCGGGCTGCTTCGTCCATGCTCTGGTGACGGACGTAGAGCCGATGGCCGCGACCATCAAGTTTGGCGGATATGAAGCGCGGCTCGGCCCGGAAGAAATCAAGTGGACCCGGCACACTTCGCCCGAACAGATCTTCAAGACGGGCGACCTGGTGTATGTCAAAGTCGACGAATTGAACGGTACCGCCTCACGCGTTTCTCTCGAGCAAGAGTCGGGCGTTCAAGGCTCGCTGATGGCGCTCGACAATTCCACCGGCGACGTCAAGGCGATGGTCGGCGGACGCGATTTCGAGCAGTCCAAATTCAATCGCGCAACGCAAGCGCTGCGACAAGTGGGCTCGTCGTTCAAGCCGTACATCTACACCGCTGCCATCGATCAGGGAATGACGCCGGATGACACGGTACTCGATGCGCCAATAACGTTCAGCACCTCGTCGGGTCCGTACACGCCACATAACTATGACGGCAAGTTTGAAGGAGTCATCACCTTCCGGCATGCACTGGCGGAGTCGCGCAACATCCCGGCGCTGAAGGTTACCGAGCGGGTCGGCGGCATCAAGACGGTCATCGATTATGCGCGCAAATTCGGTATCACCGCGCCGCTCTTGCCGTACTTGCCGATCGCTCTGGGCGCAGCCGACATCACGCTAGCCGAACAGACGGCGGCATTCACTACGTTTCCCAACGATGGCGTGCGCGTGGTGCCGCGTTACATCCGCAAAGTCACCGACTACGACGGTCGCGTGCTGGAAGAGGATTATCCTGAAGTGCGCGATGTGGTCAGCGCTCGCACCGCCCGCATCATGGTCACCATGCTGCGCGAAGTGATCCTGCACGGCACCGGCTTCCAGGCCAGCAAGCTGAATCATCCTCTCGGCGGCAAGACGGGAACGACGAACGATTTCACCGACGCGTGGTTCGTTGGCTTCTCGCCCTCCATCACCTGCGGCGTCTGGGTCGGCTTTGACGAGAAGAAGACGCTGGGCAATAAAGAGACTGGTGCGGTGGCCGCGCTCCCCATCTGGATGGACTTTATGCGGGTTGCGCTCAAGGGCCGCGAGTCCGAAGACTTCGCCGCACCGCCGCCGACGCAGAGCGCCTCGGCGCAGAAGGTCGACACGCCCGACAGCGAGACCGGCGACACCGAGGCCCACTGATGCGGCGATTTTTTACCTTCGTTATGCGCACGCTGGTGTTGATCGTCGTCTTTCTCGCGGCGTTCCTCACCGCCATGCGCTTCGCGATTCATGGCCGCCAGACCACGGTGCCCAAGGTCGTTGGATTGGCGCAGAGCCAGGCTGAACGTCTGCTGGGCGATCACGGTCTGGTGCTCGATCAGGGAGACCGCTACTTCAGCTCCGACGTGCCCCCCGGACGCGTGATGACCCAGGTGCCGCAGGCCGGACTCCAGGTGCGGCGTGGCTGGCATGTTCGCGTGGCCGAGAGTATGGGTCCGCAGCGGGTCGTCATTCCAGATCTCGTGGGCAATAGCGAACGCGCTGCCGAGATCAACATTCGCCGTCGCGGGTTGGATCTGGGCACGGTCGCGAATGCCGTTATTCCGAATGCGCCGCCGGACCAGATTATCGCCCAGAGTCCTCCCGCGAATGCAATCAACGTATCGGAGCCGAAGATCAGCCTGTTGATGGCCGGGCCGCCGGACCCTGATTCCTTTGTCATGCCGGACCTGGTCGGCCGCAGCGAAGACGATGCCATCAACGAAGCCGTCAACGCCGGACTGCATGTGCCGACCATTAACACTCAGGCGGCTCCCGCTCAACCGACGGGCGTCCCACCCACCAGTGCGACGCAGCCTCCGTCGCCGCAGGCCGTTCCTTCGGGTACGCGAATGGTGGTGAAGACCATTCCCGCCGCTGGAGCACGGGTTTTTTCAGGACAGGGAATCAGCCTGGAAGTAACGCAGTAAGGCCGCTGTTCGCTATTCGCCTTTGCTATTTGCTTTTCCGCGCCTGAAGGGGCGCACCTTCAGGTGCGCCGTTGTCGGTCCTTTGTTCGCGCTCTGGCGAGGCCGCCTTCAGATCGATGAGCCATAAGCGAAGAGGGGCCGCTCTCACATCTCCGCTGCGATGATTGCGTCCGCTTCGATCTCCACCAGCATTTCAGGCGAAACCATCGACGTGACCACCAGCATCGTCGCCGACGGACGGATATCGCCAAACACCTCGCCGTGTGCTTTTCCTACCTGCTCCCAATGGCTCATGTCGGTAATGAACATCCGCGTGCGGACCACATCCTTGAAGCTGGCGCCTGCCTGCTCCAGCACTCGGCCGATGTTCTGTAACGTCTGCACTGCCTGGGCGTAGACGTCTCCCACACCGACAATCTTGCCGTCAGGCCCAGTCGCAACCGTGCCCGCTACCGAGACGAACGGTCCAATCTTCACCGCCCGTGAAAACCCAACGATCGGCTCATAAGGAGAATTGCCCGAGATGTTCTTACGTTCCATGATTGCCTCCATCGAGAATGTTCCGGCCGGAAGGGGCTGCCGTCAGAATCATAACCAGTTGGAGCTCGTCGGTGTTCAACCGTTCGCCCGTAGATGATCCGACGGCGTTCCGAGTCATCTGTTTGCGCTCAGATAACCCAAGATGGCGCTATAGAAGCCGAACTGGACAGCATATGCTCGCACATTCTCCTGGGCTTCGACGGTAGACCGCCAACGCTTAAGCGCCGGAGGCGCGAAAGGTAACCGCCCGTCAGGGCGGGGTACGAATGTAAGGAGGACAAAAGTCCCGTAGGGACGACAGCCTTTGTGTCGCCGAGTCGAGCCGGCTCGGGGACAGGATCGGCACGGCGCAGCTGAAGCTGCGCCCCTTCCAATACCATACTTGCAGCGCTCACCATTTTGGCAGTCAACGTGAGTGTCTGCTGCCAGAACTCCCAAACGGCCGTCGGTGGCGCGCTTCCAGCAAACCTGAGCAGCTGATTTCGCACTCAAACCCATCAGGTTCTCTGACGTCTCGGGCGACGAAGCGTTTTCGTCACATCGGGGTTTCTACCAGTGAACCTCCTGAGTCAACGATGTGCGCGAAGAAGTGTTTGCGTGCAAAAGCATAGTGCTGTAACACTTCGCATCACATCCAATCAGGAGCACGGGAAAACGGAGGCGGCGGCCACAAGCTATGATTCCCGAATCGCATGCGCTACAGGGTCTGTTCACCGAGCTGGTTCATGACCACTTCGATCGCGACGTCGGTTTGCGTGACCAGGAAGTCCAGGATTACATCGCAAATGTCTTGAGCGAATTCTGCGAGGTCGAGCAGCTCTTTAAGCTGCGCAACGCCGGCGGCCGGCCGCTGCACGATGTAGGCGAAATGCTGCTGGAGAGCGATCCCATCTACGGGCCTGCGCCTTCGTTCGATCGCGAGCGCCAAGTCCGTAAGCACATTGGCGACTACATTCTCTTCTTCTCCGGAATGTTCCCTGAGAGCATCAACCATCTCCGCCTGCGCCGGCAGCGGCTGGAGAATTTTGTCGACTTCATGAAGGCGGGAAAAGAGAGTTATCACATCGTCTCCAAGTTCGACCAGTTTGAATACGCGCGCCTGGCGCCGCTTTTCGCCAAGCTGTCGAAGGAATTTGAGTCCTGCGTGTACGGCCTGAACCTGATTAAGGACGACCTGCAGGAGATGCAACATCCCATATCGCGGCGAACGCAGGAGATCGTGATGTAGGCGTCACGATTTCGCGAAGAGGGCACGGTGAGCAGCCGTGCCCTTTTTGTTTGTCTCTTGAAATTCTTGAAGGGGCGCAGCTTCAGCTGCGCCGGCAGGCTATTTTTGAAGACCGGGGCCGGCGACAGCTGCCGCCGACTGAAGTCGGCTCTTAATATTGATCCAAAGCAGATGGCACGCCTGAAGGCGTGCCCTTTCAAATCCCACTCTTCCTAAGTTTCGCCATATTCATCTTCGCCTCAGCTTTCTATGTAGAAAGCGCAGCCTCTGCGTACATTTCCGACTCTTCACTGGAACATTCTTCCGCTGCGCTGTTAAGAAGAGTGAACGCTGCGCCGTTGTCCGAACTTTTCATTTCGAGCGGTGTTTTCAATTTCGAAAGCAGTTACAGCGGCCGCTGAAGCGAAGGGAAATTGGAGGCAATATGAAAAGCCAACTGAAGTTCGCATTGCTACTGGCACTCGGCACGGGAGTTCTTGGTGCAGGTGCGGCAGCGCAGGAGCCGCAGAGTAACGTTGCCCGCGATGGGCAGCTTCAATATGCGACGCTCAATTCCAGCCAGGCCGCAGGCGTGCAGCAAGTGAATTGGGACCATCGCCGCTGCGATGGCGATCACGATCGCGACGACCGTGGTTGCTACCAGGTGTATCGCACGCCCGCTTACGGCTACGGGTATTACGGTAACGGGTATTATGCCGCGCCCGCGCCTTACTATCGGCCCAGCGCAGGCTGGTACGACCGCGACGGACGTTGGCACGCCTATGACAGGGATCGCGACAGAGACCGCCGTCGTCACGATGATGACGATCGCCGGTGAGTCCCGTCCAATGTTAGGCAGTGAACGACAGGATGAGCAGTGCCGCCTGAGGTAGGCGGAGGTGATGCGAGAGGCCCGGAGCAGGCGTTGGTCGAATGGGAGCGACCGATTCCGCGCCGGGCCTTTTCGCGTGCGATACTAGAAGTGAAAGAGCGCTCTTCCACCCAATTTATGGACGTCGTAGCCGATCCCAAATCCGTCAAAGTGAATGTCACCACCGGTACCGGCATGGAAATCGAGTGGAAGGATGGGCACAAGAGCGCGTATTCGTTTCCGTTCTTGCGCGATGCCTGTCCCTGCGCCTTATGCAACGAAGAGCGTGAGCGCGACGGCCGGCAGCCGGGCGATCCGCTGAAGCCAATCGCGGGAGCTCTGCCCATGTTCAAGGCAGCGGCGCGGCCCACCGAGGTCAAGCCGGTCGGCAAGTACGCCATCAGCTTCCACTGGAACGACGGACACGAGCACGGCATCTATTCCTGGATGTACCTACGAGACCATTGCCCTTGCGGGGAGTGCAAGGCACGGCGCGCGATGGAAGCTTCAAGCGTCAGCAGCAAGCCGAATTAATCTGCGCCCTTACCTCCGTAGTAAACATTCGTTTTCGAGTATCCTGAACTTTGTCCTCGTATCTATCCAAACTCAATCCGCAGCAGCGCGAGGCCGTTGAAACGACCGACGGGCCGGTCCTCATCCTTGCCGGTGCAGGCAGCGGAAAAACTCGGGTCATCACGTACCGTATCGCCCATCTGATCGACGGCATTGGGCTGCAGCCGGACTCCATCCTGGCCGTCACCTTCACCAATAAAGCTGCCTCGGAGATGGCCAGCCGGGTTGATTCGCTGGTCGGCACGCGCTCGGTCACCAAGCCGCTGATCTCGACCTTCCATTCCTTCTGCGTGCGTACCTTGCGACGCGATATCGAGACCCTGCAGATCAATGGCAAGGGCTATCGCAAGGACTTCGTGATCTACGACGAGTCCGACCAGCAGAACGTCGTGAAGGCGGCGATGAAGCGGCTCGGCATCGACGACAAGCAACTGACGCCGCGCAATGTTCTCGGACGGATTTCCTGGGCCAAGAACCACATGCTCGATCCGCAGGAGGTTTATCTCGACTCCACGGATCCCAAGACGGAGCGTATCGCCCAGATTTACGAGATCTACCGGCAAGAGCTGGCTAAGTCGAACGCGCTGGACTTCGATGATTTGCTTCTTTATGCCGTTCGCGTACTCAAATCCTCGGGCGAAGTTCGCGAGCGTTACAACCGCCGCTATCGCCACATCCTGGTGGACGAGTATCAGGACACGAACCGCCCGCAGTATGAGCTGATGCGCATGCTCGCAGGAAGTGAACACAATGTTTGCGCGGTTGGCGATGAAGACCAGAGCATCTACTCCTGGCGCGGCGCCGACATTCGCAACATCCTCGAATTCGAAAACGACTTTCCCGAGGCGCGCATCATTCGCCTGGAGCAGAACTACCGCTCGACTCAGAACATCCTGCAGGCCGCGTCCGCGGTGGTCGCTCGCAACGTCAAGCGGAAAGGCAAGAATCTCTGGACTGACCGCAGCGGAGGCGCGCAGCTCGGTTATTACGAAGCTCCGGACGGGGAGAACGAAGCGCTGTTCGCAGCCGATTACATATCCAAGTATCTGCGGCAGGGCCATGCCGAAAACGGCGAGACTCCGCGCGCAGCGGTGCTCTACCGCACCAACTCGCAATCGCGTCTGGTCGAAGAGGCCATGCGCCGTTATCAACTGAAGTACCACGTTGTGGGAGGCTTCAGCTTTTATGAGCGCGCCGAGATCAAGGACATGATCTCGTACCTCAAAGCGATCGCCAACCCAGACGACTCGATCGCGATGCAGCGCGTGATCAACAATCCGCCTCGCGGGCTGGGCAAGACCACACTGGAGACCATCGAACGGATCGCGCTCGAGACTGGTACCTCGATGTGGGGAGCGATCAACGAGACCATTCGCCAGCAGTTGCTCCAACCCCGGGCTTTGGCTGCCCTCAATAGTTTCCGCGAGCTCATTGAAGATGCCCGGGCAATGCATCTCGGAACATTCCGGGAGCGCGTGCAGGAAACATCTGACGTGAAAAGCGCGGTGGAGTCGGTCGTCGATCCGGAAGAAGATTTTCAGCATTCGATGGATTTTTCGCCCGCCGAGTTCGAAGTGGATGCCACCGATTTTGCCCCGGAGTCATTCGCGACCGACAGCTCCACAACCGAAGAGAATCCGGAACGCGTGGAGGGATTCCGCGCTCCCGGCGACCCAGCCTCGACCGGCGAGCTGCTGAAATTCCTGATCGATCGCACCGGCTACATCAAGTTGCTGGAGTCAGAAGACACTCCGGAGGCGCTGGCGCGAATTGAGAACCTGCGCGAACTGGTGAACGCCGCCCTGGATTCCCGCGACCGGGGCGAGACCCTGGCCGAGTTTCTCGATCATGCCGCGCTGGTCAGCGACGCCGACCAGTATGACGAGAGCGCTCGCATCACCCTGATGACTCTCCATGCGGCCAAAGGTCTTGAGTTCCCCCTGGTCTTCCTGATTGGCCTGGAGGAAGGACTGTTTCCGCACTCGCGCACCCTCCTGGCGCCCGACGATATCGAAGAAGAGCGCCGCCTCTGCTATGTCGGCATGACTCGCGCTATGGATACGCTCATCCTGTCCCGAGCGCGCTACCGCCGCCGTTACGGTACCGACATGCCCGAGGCCAGCGTGCCATCGCGTTTCCTGGAAGAAGTGCCGCAGGAGCTGATGCAGGATTTAGGCTCACCGCAACAGCGTCCCAAGACCACCTCCAGCAGCGACTACGGTACCAGCCGCCATTACGCCTACGAAGATGAAGATCAGCGGCCGCAGTATGGCAGGCCGAAGATGCCCCAGCGCAACTCGTTTGCAGGGCCGACCTACAACTCCATCGACAACATCGCCGAGTTCTTTGCCTCGCGCGGGAAGAAGTTTACCCGGCCAAAGATCGACGTTCCGGCCACGCAGGGCCGGACTGGATTCAAGCCCGGACAGCGCGTCATCCATCCGAAATACGGTGAGGGAACGGTCTACAAGCGCGAGGGAGATGGGGAAGATGCGAAGATTACGGTACAATTTCCAAGATTCGGTTTGAAAAAGCTGGTCGAAAAGTACGCCCAATTGGAAAAGGCGTAAATCCGCTATTAAGGAACGCAGAGTTCATGGCAAATACCAAAAGCACTACCGATAAGGAAGAGCGCAAGAAATTAAAGCGTACCGCCCGTAAAAAAGCTGCGCCGAAAGCCGCTCGTACCCACGCCCGGGGCGAGAAGAAGCGCAAGGTGAAGAAGCTGGCACGCGGTACCTCGAAGCGGTAGAACAGCCGTCAGCCGTCGGCTCTCGACTGTCAGCCTCGCTCGCGCGAGATCGCTTGACGGTTCAAATCCCGCTCCAGTTCGAAGCTGGGGCGGGATTTTTCCATCTCAAGACCGTCGTGTAAGGGACGATCTTCGGATTTTGGTGTCACGACCTCGTCGCCTGCTTGCCGGCAGCTACAGCTCGTCGATCGCCTTGGCGGCTGCGTTGATGGCTTCCGAAATCTTGCGGATTTGCTCTGCGGTCACACTCTCCCTCGAAACCCGCGATACGACCGCGCCTCGCAGATTGTGGAACGCCTTCATGATCTCGGGCGAGCGGCCGCGCTCGAAGCCCTTACCTGCCTCTTCCAACCGCTCAAACAGGGCCTCGACCCGGCGCTTGTTCTCCTCCAGGTAGGCCGTGCCTTCCGCTGTGACGGAATAGACCTTCTTGTTGTTCTCCAGCGTGGAAGCGGCCAGGCCCTCTTCTTCCAGCATGGTCAGGGTGGGATAAATCACGCCTGCGCTTGGTGAGTAGCCGCCGGCCAGGCGCTCCTCCATGGTCTTGATGAGCTGGTAACCGTAGCTCGGCTGCTCCGAGAGCAGCTTGAGGATCACCAGCTTCAGGTCGCCGGCGTCGAACAGGCGCTCGCGGCCTCTTCCATGACGATGCTCGCCGCGTCTTCCGCCGAAACCGCGCTCGAAGCGGGCTTCGGGGTCCCATCCGTGTTCAGCGCGGCCGTAAGAGTCGCGAAAGCTTTCGCGTTCTGCGTAGTGGTCTTCGCCACATCCGCGGCGCGTGTGAATCTTGAATACATATCCGTGCATTGTTTCTTTCTCCTTCGCAAACAGATATATCTTAAGATATATCTTAATGTCAACAACAAAAATATATCTTCATTTAAGCTATTGATTCTATTAGTTTAGATATTCTGGAGGGCAGAAGAGAAACGAAATTCGCCGAGCCCGATGCCTATTTCTTGGTGGGGTTTTGATCCGAGGCCGGCGCGCCAGCGTGGCTTGAGGCTGCCTGATTCTGCTGCGGCTGGTCCAGGTTGACGAGCTGCGAGCCTACCGGCTGGGTCAGCGCGAATTGATCGTCGCGCAGCTCGTCATTGATGACCAGCTTTTCGACCGTCAGCCGAATGGAGTACTCCTCTTTCGGCCGGTTGATCTCGATCACATCCGGAAAGCTCACACCGTTGTAATCGTGGTAAGCCTGATACGTTGCCAGGGTCGCCACCGCACCCTTGTCGTCATAAATGATTTGCTGATGCGGCACCAGGTTGGTGCGGTCGAAGATGATCTTGCGCGCCAAGATCCATTGATTCCCGGTACGGTGAATGACGTCGATAACGTAATCCGGCTGCTCGAGCTCTTTTCTTTTTTTCGTGTCGTAGATGATTTCGGTACTGTCTTCGAGGACCGGAATGTCGTTCTCCGAATTGATTTCCGGCAACAAGAGAGCGTTGTAGATGACCTGCGGCCGCAGGTTCTCCAGCGGATTGGCTTCCGGACTTACGACGTCGTTGTGACCAACGTAGAACTTGTTCTTGGCCGGAATCGACAGCTTGAATTCACTGCCATCGCTGACCATATCGAACGCTTTGTTGCGCACGATGGGGAACAACCCAATCATCCGCAGCATGTCCGGTTTCCGGACGAGAATATAGCCGCGAATCTCTTCGTAGGAAGTGACCTTGCCCTTCCTCTCGCCGCCCACCGAGGTGGCGATATTGACGGTCGCGTTCAGAGTCTTGATCTTCCCGGCTTCCGTGTTGATCTGGTCTACCAGCTGCTGCCTGGTTGCCGTCTGCAGCTTGGCCGTGCTGGTCCGGGTCTCGACCACACGGGTGTGAAAGAGACATCCGGTCTCGCCGACCAGGGTAGCAATCAGGAAGATGGCGCCAAGAATTCTGGATGGAATCATAGAGCCAGGACAACAGGGCTGAATGTCGTAGTATACGGCAGATAGCGCGTTAAACGGCAAAACTTAGCGACTACTGGGCTGCCACGGCCCGCCGATACGCGGCAACATTACGAGCATGCTCTTCCGAGTTGCGGGCGAAGCGATGATGGCCGTTGTTATCACTCACGAAATACAGGTAATCGCTCTCCTTTGGATGCAGCGCGGCCTGCAGAGAAGCCAATCCGGGATTGGCGATCGGACCCGGCGGGAGTCCGGGATACTTGTACGTATTATAGGGAGAGTCGTATTGCAGGTCCGAGACGTAAATCGTTCCCCGGTAACGACCTGCAAGCAGGGCAGCATAGATGACGCTGGGATCGGCAGCCAACAACATGTTCTTATTCAGACGGTTGTAATACACCCCGGCTACCAGAGGCCGCTCGTTCGGGTCGGCGGTTTCCTTCTCCACAATCGACGCCATCGTTACCACGCGATGCATATCCGAGCGTCCTAACAAGCCGATCTTCTGGGCCTCCTGCCGGAAACGGTGGACCATCGCCGCCGCAATGTCGTGGGCGCTGTCGATGCGTGTGAACTGATACGTATCCGGAAACAGATAGCCTTCCAGAGACTTGGCGTCGGGATCGATGTCCTTCAGGAGAAACAAATCGTTCTGGGCTGCGGTCAGGAAGTCCGACGCCGGCCCCAGTCCCGCTTGCTGGACCGCATTGGCTACGTCGTACATGTTGAAACCTTCCGGCACGACGACCGTGCGGGCATAAACATCGCCGCGAGTCAGGCGCTCCCAAACCTGTAGAGCATTCGCCGGCTGGTCGAATTTATACTCGCCCGCCTTGAGCGTTCTTAGTCCCTTGGCGTATTGAATCATCAGAAACGCCGCCGAGCTGCGAATCACGCCCTGCTTTTGCAGGTCGCGGGCAATGTGTCGCGTACTCCACCCGGGGCGCAACAGGACGAACGTGGTTTGCGCCGGCTGAACCGGCAGCATTGCCGCCCACCCAAACCAGACGGCAAACGCCAGCACCAGAAGAACAATCAGCTTGAAGAGAGTTCGCACGAGATTGGTAGTTTAGATGACTTCCGTGGATTTGGTGCTGCACACCGGCTACTCGCGTTGCGACGACTTTCGGAACTCCAGGAACGCCTGCAGAATCAGCACGGCAGCCAACTGATCCACCACCTCACCACGGCGGCGCGTGCTCATCTCGGTTTCGCGCAGCAGCCGATTTGCCTCCACCGAGGTCAGGCGCTCATCAAACAGCTGGACCGGGAGCTTGAACCGGTGCCGTAACTCCTCGGCGAAGGCCTGCACCTTCTCCGCCTGGATGCCCTCGACGCCGCTCATCCGCAGCGGCAGCCCCATCACAATTTCGGTCACCCCGTATTGCTTGATAACCCGCCGAAAGTGATCGAAATCGGTCTTCTTGTTACTGCGATAGTAGGTCGCAAGGCCCTGCGCTGTAAGGCCCAGCTCGTCGGTCACAGCCAGTCCGATCTTGCGCGCCCCGAAATCGATTGCCATAATGCGATTCGGTCTAGGGACGTCCGAGGTCGATGTGACACTATTTTCCATCTGGGACACAGCCAAAAGTATCATGCTCGGAATCTTACGGTTGCGAGTAACATAGGCGAAATGCCCGATCAGCTTTTGGACAATCCGGTTCAGGGGCGGCCCGATCCCGACGTTGAAGCCAACGCCGGAGGCGGCCCAGTCCCAGTTCCACAGGTGAGCATCAACCGTTCGACCGTAGCGGAGCTGGAACGGCGTCGCACTCTGCACATCCAGGCTGCGGCCGTGGTGATTCTGGCGACGGCGGCCGTGTTGTCGTTGATCTATGTCGCCAAGCTGATTCTGGTGGTTGTCCTCATCTCCATCTTGCTGGCATTTGTTTTGGCCCCGATCGTTGACCTGCAAGTCCGGTTCAACATACCTCGGTCGTTCGGCTCGCTGGTAGCCGTGGGATTGCTGGTGGGAGCGATTGTCCTGGCCAGCTACGTCTCCTACAGCAGAGCTCTGGATTTCATGCACGAGGTGCCCAAATACAAAGCCAGGATCCAGGCCCTGGGAGCGAAGTTCCGCGAGCAAGCTGAGCAGATTCAGCAAACCACCGACGCGGTAATGCCCGAAAGCGCTGACGAAAGCAAAGCCCTGACCGTTAAGCAGTCGAGCAATTGGACGGACATGGTCAGCAAGAACGCCAACTCCGTTTCCGAGCTTGTGCTGGCCCTGACATTTATTCCGTTCCTCGTATTTTTCATGCTCAGCTGGCAGGACCACGTGCGCTCACAGACGGTGATGCTGTTCAGCATGGAAAACCGCAATTCCGCCTACGTAATGCTGGGCTTGATCGCGCGCATGATCCGCTCGTTCATTCTGGGTAACTTCATCATCGGAGTGTTCCTTAGCATCGGCAGCATCGCTCTATTCGGCTTGATCGGTTTGCCCTACTTCTATTTCCTCGGGGCAATCAGCGGATTCCTTAGCCTCATTCCTTACTTGGGCGTATTGCTGGCAATCCTGCCGCCCTTGGTCGCCGACCTGGGCCACCTGACAACCGGATTTGCGTTGCTGATCATCGCGATCATCCTGGGCCTGCACCTGATCGCCATGAACGTCCTCTACCCCAAGATTCTGGGCAAACGTCTGCAACTGAATCCCCTGGCCGTAACCCTGGCACTGCTTTTCTGGGGTTGGTTATGGGGCGCGATGGGGCTGATTCTCGCCGTCCCCATCACCGGCGCTGCCAAAATTATCTGCGATCATATCGAACGTCTGCGGCCGTACGGCGCGTGGCTGGGAGAGTAACCGCTCTTCGCTTTTCGCTTACGGCTCTTAGCCAATCCCTGTCCGACATCCGAAGCCGTTCTCCTACGGCAGCCCTGGCGAAAAGCGAAGGGCGAATAGCGAACTGCGTCCTCCATTCGTTAGAATCAAGATTTGGCACTCATGCCGAGGAGTTCTCATGGCACACATGGTGAAATGCGTGAAGCTGGGGCGCGAAGCGGAAGGTCTGGACGAGCCGCCCTTCGACAACGAGCTGGGACAGAAAATCTACAACAACGTCTCGAAGCTCGCGTGGGAGCAGTGGCAGGAGCACATGAAGATGCTGCTCAACGAATATCGCCTGCAACCCTGGAAGAAGGAACACCAGGAGTTCATCGTCCAGCAGATGGAAGCCTATTTCTTCGGCGAAGGCTCCGAGAAGCCCAAGGAATTCGTCGCGCCCACGCAGTAGCTGTACAAGGCTCACAAACCTGCGCGAGCGCCGACAGGTTGCAGCTAAGAAGGCACATACACCGCCCAGCCTCGCGGCGCCGCCCAGAAGTCAGCATATCCGTCTGACGACGTCGTCTTCGAATCCGGCTGGCTGGTGTCGTTTCCGCCATACGCAATTGGCTGGAATTGCGTATTCGTCCACTGCGTCTGCACTGTGATCCCATTCCAGGCATCGCCGAGATTATTCAGAACATAAACCAAACCCGGCTGCGTGCCCGCTCCGGTGCGCTGCATGATGTAGAGATTGTCGTCCGCGTAGAGAACCTGGGTCGAACCGCCCGCGTTTTTCTCATGCGCGGCAACCAACGCGGCGATTCCATTCGGGGTGCCCGTCATCCCCAATCCGAAGTTGTACCAGTCCATCCAGAAGACGCAGGGGTAGCCCTCGTGCGTCAGGATAAAGCTGTAGGCCAGCAGCTTGTCGTTGTTGATGGCGTTGTTCGGGTCGCGAATGGTGTCGTGGTTGTCGACAAACGTAACCGCCTGCGAAGGAGTGTCCTGCACCACGGTCCCGGCACCGGCCAGATTCGTCAAACTATAACCGTAGGTATCGCACAATCCTTTCAATTCGTAGTGCAAAGGAAAATCAAACGCTGAAACCGGGTTGTCGGTATAACTGTTGACCTCGCCCAGCCAGTCATCCACGGTGCGCTCGTTGTCCCAACATTCACCGACGCAGAATGTGTAGAAGTTGTCCTGTGATTTCTTCAGGTAACGCAGCTCGGCAATCGACTGCACCATCCAGGGCGCGTAACCCTTCACGAAATCGAACCGGAAGCCATCGAATCCTATGGTTTCAATCATCCACTGCGCCAGATCGATCAACGCCGAATAGACGAGCGGATTGCGATGACACAGGTCGGGCATATCGCCAAAGGTCATCTCATCGAAGATTTCATAAGGCGAGGGGTGAAAGCACTCCCAGTTGCGCGGGAACTTGCCGCTGGCGGGGTTGAATACCGTCCATCGCGTCTGCCCATCGATGGGATTGACCTCCTGCGCATCGCCACCGTTGTTGTGGTCGAGCACCAGGTCGGCATAGACCTGCATATTGGCCGTGTGTGCGGCATTGATCAACGCGGTCAGCTCCGCCTGGTTGCCGAACCACGTCTTAGTGCGGCTCTTCTGGTTGAAGTCGCCGAGGTCGTAGTAGTCGTAAGGGTCGTAACCCATCGACGGACCGCCCAAGTTCGCGGCCTTGCAGGCAGGAGGGAGCCATAGTGCCGTGAATCCCGCCTGTTGCAGCTCAGGAAGCTTCGCGGCAACGAAGTTCCACCACGTCCCATCCTGATTCTCCTGGTCGGGACAGTTCCAATAGAAGGCCTGAAACAAGACTCCCATGACGTGCTCCTTGGGCGGCGATCAATGGAGCATAGCGCAAACAGCGTCGTCTGAAGATTGGGATGGGATGAAAAATATGAGAATCGGCTGTCGGCTGTCGGCTGTCGGCTGTCGGCTGTCGGCTGTCGGCTGTCGGCTGTCGGCTGTCGGCTAACGATAATGCTGCGATCCTGATGTCAAAGACTTTTTTCGACGGGAAGGGACGTTAGCGCCTGATGGGACTAGCCGCAAAGCGGCGGGATGGGTTTAGCCCGGGGCGTCAGCCCCGGGTGATGCCGCATACCGTGTAAGCCGCAGAGCGGCGACATCACAGTGGCCATCTCCAATGCACATCCAACCCGAGCGACCAGCAAAAGAAGACAGAGCCTAGGATCAATGCAGATCCCACAACGATGAGAACAATCGTTATCCTGCGCATATGCTGAAACCGTTACGCGCCCGCGGCCTGTTCGTCCGAACCCAGCGGCAGGAAGTACTGCGTGCCGCGGATCGGTTCGCTCACCCGCCGCAGCAGCGCCTGTAGATCTTCGCTGCGCTCGACGAAGTCGATTTCCGATGTGTTGACGATCAGCAAGTCCGACGAGGTGTAGTGGAAGAAGAAGTGTTCGTAAGCCTTAACGACTTCTTCCAGATAATCGTCGCTGATGGCCTTCTCGCCCGGCGCGCCCTTCTTTTTCAGGCGCTTTTTCAGCACCTCAGGCGTGGCCTGCAGGTAAATGACGAGGTCGGGCGTCGGCACGTTCTGCCGGAAGAGGTCGTAATAGCGGTTATAGACCTCCAGCTCAACATCGCCGAGGTTCAGACAAGCGAACAGCTTGTCCTTTTCGAAAATGTAGTCGGCGACATACGTCTTGTTCGGATTGTGCTTAGGATCGAGCGCGCCCAGCTGTTCATAGCGCGCGATAAGAAACGCAAACTGCGCCTGAAAGGCCGCGCCCGGCTTCCCCTGATAAAACGGGGGCAGAAAAGGATTGTTTTCTGGCTCGCTGATGCGCTGTGCGTGCAGCGTTTCTGCAATCACCTGGCACAGTGTGCTTTTTCCGACTCGAATGGGACCTTCGACTGCGATGTATCGAGGTGGTTCGAAGAGGTTCGCCATGGTCGGAGAAAGGCTACGATTCGCAGAATAACTTGCCCGGGCGTTCGTGGCAATTGTCTGTTGGGAAAAGTGAGAAGAGTTTGTCTGCGGGACAGGGCTTCCGCACTTCCGCTCTTGGCTTTGAGCTATTAGCTATTAGCGAGCGCCCCCATCAACTGTGCAAATCATGGCAGAACTCGATCTGCTAACAGCTAAGGGCTAACGGCCAATAGCCCAATTTACAATTAAGACAATGCTCCCGATCATAATGGGCACCGCCGGGCTTGCCGGACTCGCCACCTGGGCTGGGTTCCAGACCATGTGGCCGACGTCGCAGGTCTGCGGGCGAACCTTCATCGGCTTGCCACCCGGCTCGCGTCAGCTTGCCCTTACCTACGACGACGGCCCCAACGATCCTTACACCCAGCGCCTGCTGGAAGTCCTCGACCGCCATCAAGTCAAAGCGACGTTTTTCCTGATTGGCAAGTTCGTCGAACAGCGGCCCGATATCGCTCGCGCCGTAGTCGCCGCCGGACACGCGATCGGGAACCACACCTGGGACCACCCCAACCTTATCTTCTGCTCCTCCGCCGAGACGCGCCGCCAACTTCAGCGGACACAGCAAGCCATCTTCGACGCCACCGGCGTCGAGGCAAAACTCTTCCGCCCGCCTTTCGGAGGCCGCCGTCCGATTTCTCTAAGCGTTGCGCGGTCGCTGGGCCTGCAACCAGTAATGTGGAATGTAACTTGTCGTGACTGGAAGGCTAAGTCAGCGGACGAAATCGTCGCCCACGCCGAGCGCCAGATGCGTGGCGGCGACGTCATCCTGCTTCACGACGGTGAATTCCACCGCATCGGCGTCGACCGCAGCCGCAGCGTCGAAGCCAGTGATCGCATCCTGTCGCGCTACAAGAGCGAGGGATATGAGTTCGTGACGATTCCGGAGATGATGCGGGAGCAGCCACTAGCCACTAGCCGCTAGCAACTGGCAACCGGTCGATCCCTTGGCAAGGTTGCACCTATATCAGGTGCCGGGGGTAAGTTTTTCGAAGTGTCATCCTGAGCGCAGGCGGCCCGATTTTGGCCGCCGGAGTCGAAGGACCGCTACAGCTAGAACGACGTGGTTCTCACCACCTGCCACGGCAAACTAATTTGGGCGATGTGAGTTATACCAGCGCCAGCGTCTCTCGCGCTGCCGCGACCGTGTCGTCAATGTCGCCTTGCGTGTGTGCCACACTCAGGAACGCCGCTTCGAACTGGGACGGCGGCAGCCACACACCGGCGTCCATCATGGCGCCGTGGAAGCGGCCGAACTTCGCGGTGTCGCAAGTCGACGCGCTCTCCCAATTGGTCACTTGCTTGTCCGTAAAGAAGAACGTAAACATCGATCCGACACGATTCGTCGTCATCGCAACACCCGCTTCTTTGGCGACCGCTGTGATACCGGAGACCAGCTTGCCAGACATCTCATCGAGCTGCTTGTAGAACTGCTCGCGACTTGCTTTCAACTGGCACAGTGTTGCGATGCCTGCCGCCATCGCCAACGGATTCCCGCTCAGTGTGCCTGCCTGATACACCGGGCCCAACGGCGCGACCATGTCCATCAGCTTCGCCGCGCCTCCATAGGCGCCCACGGGCAAACCGCCGCCGATGATTTTGCCCAGCGTCGTCAGGTCGGGCTTGATTCCGTAAAGCTCGGAAGCGCCGCCAAACGCGACGCGGAACCCGGTCATCACCTCGTCGAACAGCAGTATTGTGCCCTCGCGCTGAGTGATCTCGCGTAGAGATTGCAGATAGCCGGCCAGCGGAGGCACGCATCCCATGTTCCCGACAACCGGCTCTACGATTACGCAAGCTATCTGCTCCTTGAACTTGCCGAACGCTGCCTCGACAGCCGCCACATTGTTGTACGGCAGCGCCAGCGTGAACTCGACGAACTCCTCGGGCACGCCGGCCGAGCCGGGAATTCCCAGCGTTGCCACGCCCGACCCAGCCTTCACCAGCAGCGCGTCACTATGACCGTGGTAGCAGCCTTCGAACTTCACGATCATCTTTCGCCCGGTAGCGGCGCGCGCCAGCCGGATCGCCGACATCGTCGCCTCAGTTCCGGAGCTGACGAAGCGAACCTTCTCGATCGCCGGAAACGCTTCGATGACCAGCGCCGCTAAATCGGCTTCCGAAGGCGTGGACGCTCCAAAGCTGGTTCCGTTGCGCGCCGCCTGGATAATCGCCTCCAGACCTCGGGATTCGAGTGGCCGAGAATCAGCGGTCCCCACGATCCGACGTAGTCGATGTAGCGATTCGCGTCGGCATCCCAGACGTGAGAGCCTTCGCCACGGACGAGAAAGGGCGGCTCGCTGCCCACCGAACGGAAGGCGCGAACGGGCGAATTCACTCCGCCGGGAATCAGTTGCTCGGCTCGCTTTTGCAAGCTGCGAGATGCGTCAAGATTGCGCGCCATAGTCGCTGTTCGCCTTTCTGTGCCGTGTAGCAAGTTGGAGTGTATCAACGGGTAGTACTGCACTTTGTGAGCGCAATTCGAGTACACTGTTTTCGTGTACACTATAATCGTATGAAAAATGTTACGTTGAGCGCCGACGAAGACCTCATTGAGCGAGCCAGAACCGTTGCCCGCCTGCGACATACGACACTGAACGCGGCTTTTCGCGAGTGGCTACGAAGTTTTACGGCTCAGTCCGGCGATGTCCAGGCATTCGACGAATTAATGCGTCGATTAAAGTATGTCAATGCAGGCAGGAAATTTACCAGAGACGAAATGAATGAACGGTAGATTCTTCCTCGACACGAACATTTTTGTTTACGCAATCGACCGCTCCGACCCTCTAAAATTGCGCCGCTCAACCCTGCTTATACGCGATGCCATTGGAACGCGAAAGGGAGTGATCAGTTACCAGGTTGTGCAAGAGTTTTTCCAAGTGGCACTGAAGCGTTTCTCCCAACCAATGACTCCCGCCGACGGCGAACAATACCTCGCCACAGTCCTTTCTCCCCTTCTTGCCATTCATTCTTCGGAAGAACTTTACCTGGGAGGCCTCAGGCTGCAGGCTCGCTATCGGCTCTCCTGGTGCGATGCACTCATCGTGCAAGCTGCGCGGCAGGCGCAGTGCAGCATCCTCTACAGCGAAGACTTCCAGCACGGCCAGAAATTCGATGACCTTCAGATCGTAAATCCTTTCCTCGGTTCCTGACACGCCTTTCAAACCGTCTTGGAGTATCCTTTTCGCATCACATTGTGGGGAGAAAACCATGAAACTCGCGGCTATTGCAGCTCTATCCTTGATGGTCGGTCCCAGCCTGAACGCGCAGGCGACGAAAGAGGCGTCGACGAATACCGCCAACCCTATCGTCACGACGGTTCGGCAGATGGAAGCACGGTACGCGAAGAACCTGTCCGGCGCGGCTGACGAGATGCCCGCGGATAAGTACAGCTACCGGCCGACGCCCGAGCAGATCACCTTCGGACACCTGATGATGCACGTAGCGGAGGCGAACAACTCGCTGTGCGCCTTTGCCGCAGGAGAACAGCCGCGCGAGCAAAAGTTAAACGAGACCGACCCAAAGGACGTCTTAACCAAGGCGGTGAAAGACTCTTTCGCGTATTGCGAGCAGGTCCTGGCAAAAGCGGACGACAGCAGCCTGGGCCAGCCGTTCACCTCGTCGCAAGGACAGACCGGGACGCGTGGGTCGGCGATGCTGCGCATGGTCGCGAACTGGGCAGACCACTACTCCGCGGCTTCCGGGTACCTGCGATTGAATAACCTTCTGCCGCCCAGCGCTCAAAAAGCACCCGGCAAATAAGATATATCCCTCAATGTGGTACTCCTACGTTGAGGGATACAGCTACTGAGATTTGGCGACGATTAGCTCGAAGCTGCCGGGAACCATGGTCGGACGCTGGCCCGGTGGTACCGGCTTGTCTTCTCGTTGAGCGGTAACCAGGTAAGCCACATTGTTCTCCCGGTCGAGCGCCATGGTTCGCGCGCCCTTGGCCGTCGGCAAATTCTGCTGCACCGTGTACTTGTCCGGGCTGTCTTCGTGAATCACCGTCAACACTCCCTCGCCACAGGACATGAAGACCTGCTGGGTCTTGGGATTGAAGCGCCCGGCGTCAACGCCATCACCGATCGGAACGGTGGTTATCACCTTGCCCGAGTCCGAATCGACCACGGCCATCATCTTGTTGTCGCACCCGGCAAACAGGCGGTGATGCTCGATGTCCAACGCCAGCGCACTCGGCTCCTGGCAGGGCGCGACCGACCAGGTGTTCAGGACCGCATTCTTCGCCACGTCCACCTGCGCAATCTGGCTCTTGTCCTCAACATTTACGTACAGCTTGCCTTTTCCGTCGCTGGCAGGAAACTCCGGCTTGCCGCCCAGCGCGATCGTTCCAACGACTTTGCCGGTCGCGGCATCGATCACGGTGGAGTCATGGCTGCGGGCATTGAAAGTGAAGACATGTTTGGAGAACGGCTCGTACAGGATGGCGTCCGGCCGCTCACCTACCTTCACGCTATCCAGCTTCTTCAGTGTCTTCAGATCGAACACGGTAACGGTATTGTCACCACCATTGCTGATGAAACCGCGGTTGAATTCGGGCGCGAGCGCTACCCCGTGAATGCCGGACAGATCGGGAATGTCAGCCGTGACCTTGAGCGATTTGGCGTCAACCACCATGACGTGGCTGCCGCGAGTGATGAACAGCCGCTGTCCATCCTTATCGAAGACCAGGTAGTCCCAACCACCCTCGCCTCCGAGTTTGACGGTGTCGGTCACTTTGAATTGCTGGCCGTAGGCCGGAACAACTGCCAGAGACGCGGTTGCCAGAACGATTGCAAGAATTCGTTTCATACGTAACTCCTCTTTCTAAAGCAGAAAATCCTAAGATTCAGCAGCCTCGTGGCTCAAGTAATAGTGGACCGCGGGCGTCACGATGAGCGACAACACCATGGATATGCTGATTCCGCCGATCACCGAGATCGCCAGCGGCTGCAGCATCTGCGAGCCCGCACCCAATGCCAGGGCGAGTGGAAACATACCCGCAATCGCCGCCATGGCTGTCATGACGATGGGGCGCAATCGCCGGCGTCCCGCCTGAATCATGGCGTCAAAGGCAGGCAACCCTGACGCGCGAAAACGCTGGTCGGCATCGAGCAACAGAATCCCGTTCTTAGCCACAATGCCAATCACCATGATTAATCCCATGAATGACGCGATGTTGAACGTCGTCCTCGTCACCAGCAGCGCAAAGAACACACCTGAAGTGGAAAGTAGCGCGGAGGCCAGGATCGCAATCGGCGCAGCCAGCGTGCGGAATTCGAACAGCAGCACCAGGAACACCAGCACGATGGCGAGCACCAGAACCAGCATCAGGCCGCGAAACGACTGTTGCTGCTCGGCGTACGTACCACCGTACTCCACGCGAATCCCTGCGGGAAGGTGAAGATCGTTGACGACCTTCTGCACGGCCGTAACGGCGCTTCCCAGATCCCTTCCTTCCAGGCGGGAAGTTACGGCGATGTCGCGCTGCAGATTTTCGCGCCGGATCTCGGTTTGCCCCGGCAATTCTGTCACGGTCGCAAGAGAACCGAGGGTTGCCATGTGTCCTGTGGCGCTGTTCAGCAGCGTGTTGCTCATCGCCGCCAGCGACGAACGGTTGCCGTCCGGATAGCGCACCCGGATGGTGTAAGGAATGTCCTGCGCGATGAGCGGCGTTACCGCAGGCTCTCCCTCGAGAATCGCGGAAGCGTCGATCGACACTTCCTCCGGCGTAAATCCCGCGCGGGCGGTTGTTGCAGGGTCTACCTGGAAGACCGTAGCCGGACTGCTAATCGTATCGTCAATTCCGTTGAGGACATCAACCACGCCGTCAACCTTGCCAATCGCATCACCCACCTTGGGTCCCCACGCGCGCAACATTGCAGCGTCCGGCGAGAAAAGCTTGATCTGAATCGGCTCCGGCGCGTTCGACAGATCGCCAATCATGTCCTGTAAAACCTGCGTGAATTCGACGTCGACCGCGGGCTCCTGCTGCTTGATCTGCTGGCGCAGTTCCTCCATCACGTCATCTACGCCGCGGCTGCGCTCGCTCTTCAGCTTTACGGCGATATCGCCGGTGTTGGCCTCCGTTACCGCAGCCAGGCCGAGCTGCAAGCCGGTGCGCCGTGAATAGCTTTCGACTTCAGGAACGCGCCGGATCATCTGCTCGATGTGGCTGATCATGCGGTTGGTTTCAGCGAGCGATGTGCCCGCCGGCGTAATGTAATCGAGAACAAAACCGCCCTCATCCATTTCGGGCAGCAGATCGGTTCCCAAGGCTCGATAGCAGCAAAACGAGATCACCACCAGGACGGCCCCAAGCATCGCCAGCCAGGCGGGACGTTTCAGGGCGAACCGCAGGCAACGCTCGTAGAAATCGACCACTCGTCGAAAGCGTCCCGACAAGGCTGCTTCCTCCGCCGCCAACAGGCGATCCTTCTCGCTGAGGCTTTCGTCGATAGGGACGGCCGGTTGTTTCTTACGAAGAAAATACTGGCTCAGTGTGGGAGTCCAGGTAAGCGCCAGCGCCAGCGATGCCAGCAGTGACACGCTAATCGTGATCGCCAGCGCACGAAAGAAGACGCCAGTCACGCCCGTAATCGCGATCAGCGGCAGGAAGACCACAATCGGCGTGATCGTGGAGCCTACCAACGGCGCCGTGATTTCGCGCAATGCACTTTGAATCGCGTCAACCGGACCTTGTCCGGCGTCGCGATGCAGCGCAACATTTTCCACGACGACGATGGCATCGTCGATCACCAGGCCGACCGCCGCAGCCAGTCCGCCCAGCGTCATCAGGTTAAAGCTCTCGCCCAGCACCTTCAGCGCGATGAAAGTGACCAGCACCGTGACTGGAATGACCAGCGCGGCCACCGCCGAAGCTCCCCAGTCGCGCAGGAAGAGCACCATGATGATCGACGCCAGGATCAGGCCAATCAAAATCGCGTCGCGTGCGCTCTTGATCGACTCCCCGACGATCTCCGATTGATCGTAGAACGGCTCGACCTGGATACCGGGCGGAAGGCTCTGGCGGATGCGATCGATCTCAGCATGCACCTCGTCGGCGACGGCCACCGTATTGGCGTCGGGTTGCCGGTTGACATTCAGTAATACAGCGGGCTTCCCGTTGGCAGTCACGATCGTGTACACCGGCTTCACGCTTGGCGCGACCGTTCCAATGTCGGCGATGCGGACGGGAATGCCGCTTGGTGTGGTCTTGATAACAACCTGGCCGAGCTGCGCGGGATCTTTCACCTGCCCGTCGACCAGCGCCAGATAAAGCTCGTGATTTTCCGGCAGCAGTCCGGGCGAGTCGATGAGGTTGGTACGCCGCACGGCTTCCAGAATGTCGCTAACCGTGACGTTCGCCGCCAGGAGTTTCGCCGGATCGGGAGTCACCGCGAACTCAGGCTCCTGTCCGCCCTGCACGACCACGGTGGCAACGCCATCCAGCCGATTCAATTGCGGCTTCAGTTGATAGTTGGCCAGCGTCCAGAGCTGCGTCTGCGGTACCGTGTCTGAGGTCAGGCTGTAGCCGATGATGGGGAAGCTGGCGAAGCTCAGGCGGTTCGTCTGGATGGTCGCAGTCGCCGGAAGTTGGCTGCGGACGCGTGACAAGGCGGCGTCCACCAATTGCAGCGTCGTCACCATGTCCTTGTGCCAGTCGAAAAACAGGTCAATCTCCGCCGATCCACGACTGGTGATGGAGCGCACCTGCGTCAGCCCCGGCACGCTATTGACCGACTCTTCAATCGGCCGGGTGATGGTCACCATCATCTGGTCAATGGGCATGACGCCGTTGTCGACGCCAATCAGCACGCGCGGAAAGTTCGTTTCGGGGAAGACAGAGATCGGAATCGTGAACGCGAGGTAGGCCCCCGCTGCCGCGAGCACCAGAACCAAGAACACCAGCGACTTTGCGTAGCGGGTAAACCAGTAACGCTCGTCGGCTGCTCCGGGAGTGCGGAGGCGGCGCACCCAGGAAGCCGTCCGGTCGCGCCAGCTCATGGTCTTTCCTCACCATCGGGTGAGGACTGCTCCGCTGCCGCGACCTTGACCTGCGTATTGTCCGGCAAGCCATAAGCGCCATTCACAATCACGGTCTCACCGCCGCTGAGACCTTTCGTGACCTGCAGCCGGTCGCCTTGACGCACGCCAGGCTCAACTGCCACCTGACGCGCGCGGCCGTTGTTTACGATCATCACCTGGTTTGCGCCTTCGGGCGTTTTCAGCAACGCGGAAGCAGGAACGACCACCGCATCGCTGATCGTCCGGGCCACCATGGCGATGCTCGCCGCCGTACCGGGACGCAAGCGGCCATCGGGGTTCGCAACTTCCACCCACACTTCGACGGTCGTGCTATTGGGATCGAGTGCCGGACTTACCAGTGTGACTTTCCCTTGAACGCGCACGTCGCCAGGTGCCGTGACCGTAGCCGTGGCGCCAACTTTCAGATAGGCCGCTTCGCTTTGCGGGATGTGGGAGCGCGCAATGACCGACGACGTATCCATCACCGTCAGCAACGGCGTCCCAGCCGCCGGGGTTTCGCCGGCGTAATACGGACGGTCGGTAACCACGCCGTCGATCGGGCTATGAATCTCCGAGTAAGCGAGCTGCGCAGCGGCGCCTTCGTACTTGCCTTGTACCGAAGTAAGCTGCCCCTTCGCCGACTTCAGCTGCTGCTGACGCCCGCTGGACTCGAGCGCCGCAACATGCTTTTCCGCGACCTCGTATTGTGCCTTGGCTTGAGCCAGCGACACCGCTGAGGCATCCAGTTCCTTGCGAGGCAACGCACCCTGCTGAAACAAAACCTGCCGGCTGTCATAAACCTTCTGCTCAGCGTCATAGGCTTCCTTCGCGGTCTTCAGATCGAGTTCCGCTTTCTGCCACTCTTCGGGAAGAGCCGAGTTCGTTTCCAGACCGTACGTCGCTTGCGCCTGCTCGTAGGCACCCTTGTTCTCGACCTCGGCGGCGGCCAAGTCGCGGTTCTCTAACACGGCCAGCAACTGGCCGCGATGCACGCGGCTGCCACGAGTGACGTAGAACGTCTTGACCGGAGCGGAAACCTTGGGCGTTATGGCAGCCTGGTCGTGGGGAAACAGAATCGCATCGGCGGTAATAATCTGCTGGATGGTGCCGCGGTCGACCGGCGCGGTCTGCACAGTGACGACCGGCTGTGCTTCGGCTTCCTTCTTTGAGCAGCCGGAGAATACCCCTGCTAGCCCCGCAATCAGTAGCAACAGCGTCGTCCGTCGAGTGCGATAGCTGTTCACGGCCTAGAAGCTCCCTGTCAGCGTTTGCAGATTGGCGATAGCAACGTGATAGCGGGCCTGACCGTCGCGATAGCTGCTTCGTGCCTGGGTCAGCGTATTCTGCGCATCCACAACTTCGAGCGCCGTCGCCTCGCCGGCCTGATAACGCAGCGTGGTCAGCCGCATACTTTCGGCCGCCAGGTCCACGGAGTTCTGCAGGATGTCGAGCTGGCCGCGCGCAGTCTGCGCTTCCGCGTAAAACGACTGCAGATCCGCGATGGCCTGGCGTTGCGCCGCGCTCAGTTCCACCTTCGCTTGATGCTGCTGCAACTCGGCTTGCTTGACTTTGCTTTCGATGGCTCCCCAATGCCATACCGGAATATTGAGGGTTGCGGTCGCGGCGTATCCCAAATTGCGGAATCCATCGCCATTCACCGCGAAATGATTTGCGTCGATGCCGTAGAGGTAGTCCAGAACCAGCGTGGGAAGATAGCCGGCGCGCGCGACCGTGACTTCGCGATTGGCTACGTCCATCGCCGCCAGGGCGGCCTGCAGCTCGGGATTGTTTCTGCCTGCCATCTGCTCAACGTCCGTCATCGGCGGCAGCGCCGGAACTGCGGCAAGATCGTCCGCTAGGGTGAAGTCCTGAAAGAAATTCGGAAACACCAGCACCGCCAGGTTCAAGCGCGCGTTCTGAGCCGACAGTTGGGACTCCTGCAATGCCCGTTGCTGGTCGTTGGCCTGAATCTGCGCCTTGATGACGTCGGAGTGTGCCACCTCGCCGCCCTGTTCCAGCTGGCGGCTCATCGTCAGGAAGCGCTGCGCCTCTTCATTGGCGGCTTGCACACTGGCCACCTTGGATTCGGCTGCCTCGAGCCCGTAGTAGGCCTGAACGATGGTTACAACTAACCCTCGCGCGGCGATCTCCGCCTTGGCGCGCGCCAGCGCTTGCGCTGCTGTGGTTCTACGGTATTCGGCAATCTGTCCCACACCCAGCGACTGCTGCACCGCTCCCTGGCTGACGTACTCGTGAACGCCGTTGTTGGCGATGAAAACCCCGGAGGCGGTGCGGTTGCCCTCTGTGTAGATGAAGCCATTGTTGTAATCCACGCCCGGCAGCAGGGCTGCGCGCGATTGCACCCGATCCTCGCGTGCCAGCCCCAATTGCATCAGCGCAGCCTGGAATTGAGGGCTATTGGCTTTAGCCCGCGCCAAAGCGTCAGCCAGCGTGAGCGAGACAACAGTGGACGGAGCCGCCGCCGGGGGATGTTGTACGGCAGGCTCTTGCGCCTGCGACCGCATCCCTGCCAGACACAGGACGGCCAGCAGCGTAACCGTCTTTGGGCCAGGGATGAGCTCGCGTCGCACCTTTACAGCATGCCGAAAGAAACCTTAATGGAACCTGAACGCCTTTAGGATCAGCAACTCCCGAGCAGGGAATTCTGCGCCGGACCTCAGCTTTTATACGGCAGGAAAATACAGAACAGGGTAAAATAGCGGTTATAGCGCCTAATGGATCAGGTTTGAAAATCAGGCGTGAGTACGCCGCCTGCTCCAGGTTTTACAGGTAATAAATGAAGAGACTCTCCGCCCTTGCCTTGACCCTCGTATTCGCTGTCCCTTTGCTCATTGCTCAAACCCAGACGGCACCCAGCGACACGGTCGTTGAAGAAATCATTGCGCGCGTCAATAACAGCATTGTTACCCGCGCCGACTTGCGCAAAGCGCGTGAACAACTGTACGCCGAAGCCAAGCAGCAAACAGACCAGATTGCGGCGGAACAGGATGCCAAAGAGCACGAGAAGGACATGCTGCGCGACCTGATCGACCAGCAATTGCTGCTGCAAAAAGCGCAAGAGCTGGGAATTTCAGCCGACACCGAACTGGTGAAGCGGCTCGATGAATTGCGCAAGCAGATGCACGCCGACTCCATGGAAGACGTGGAAAAAGCGGCGCAGGCACAGGGTATCTCGTTTGAAGATTTCAAACAGAACATGAAGAACAACATCCTGACCCAGCGCGTCATCGGGCAGGAAGTTGGTGGTCATATCACCGTGACCAATCAGGAGATTCAACAGTATTACGATCAGCACAAGACGGAGATGCAGCGCCCGGAACAGGTGCGTCTGAGCGAGATCCTGATCTCCACGCAGACCACGCCTGCGGTCAAGAACGACAAAGGTGAAACCCAGCTGCCGGAGACACCCAGCACGGAAGTCGTCGCCCAGGCACAGGCGAAAGCGAATCAGGTTTACGCGATGTTGAAGAAGGGCGACAAGTTCGACGAGCTTGCGAAGAAATATTCTAACGGCCCGACCGCAGCGATCGGTGGAGACCTGGAATATTTCAAGACCGGCACGCTTTCCAAGGATCTAGAGACGCAAGTCTTCGCCTTGAAGGCTGGAAGTTTCACGGAGCCCATCCGTACCAACCAGGGGTTTGTGATCCTGGAGGTTACCGAGCATCAGTCCGGAGGCGTACCCCAGTTCAAGGAAGTGGAGAGTCAGATTCAGGAACAGCTTTACCTGGTCAAGATGCAACCTGCCTTGCGCGACTACCTGACCAAGCTTCGCGAAGAGGCCTTCATCGACATCAAGCCTGGATATCTTGACACCGGCGCCAGCCCGAACGAGACCCAGCCCGTCTACACGACGGCGACGACGGAAAACTCCAATACCGGCAAGGAAAAAAAGAAGAAGAAACTGGGTCTCTTTTAGCACGGACGCATTGGCCTCTGCGTTCTCCATTCGACGCCGACTCGGCGTCCAGTGCGATACCATAAGCACTCTGCTTGCATCGTGTTGTTCCGGTGCCGGCCCACAGGACTGATGAAAGATTTTTATATTTGCGATTGCGCGCGTCTGGAAAACCAGACCATCACCTCGCTGTTCGTCGTCGCGGCCAAGCAGGTCAAGTCGAAGAAGAACGGCGAACTCTACCTTTCCCTGGTTCTCGCCGATCGCAGCGGACAACTACAGGCCAACATGTGGGACAACGTCGGGGACTCGATCTCCAGCTTTGATCAGGACGATTTCATCAAGGTCAAAGGCATCCTGCACAAGTACAACGGCCGCTGGCAGATGACCATCCACAAGATCCGCAAGCTGGGCGAGTCGGAAATTGACTATGCGGACTACTTGCCGAAAACTCCCAAAGACATCGAGCAGCTCTGGAAAACCGTCTGCGGCTACGTTGAGAGCTTTCAAAATACCTGGCTGAAGGCATTACTTCACCAGTTCATGTCGGATGAGGCTCTGGTAGCCGCGTACAAGAATGCTCCCGCGGCCAAGACATTGCATCACGCGTTTGTCGGTGGCTTGCTCGATCACGTGGTGTCGCTGTTCACGGTCTGCGATCTGGCGTCGCGTAACTATCCCCAGGTGAATCGCGACCTGCTGCTGACCGGCGCGTTTCTTCACGACATCGGCAAACTGCACGAGCTCAGCTATCAGCGGTCCATTACGTACACCACCAAGGGACAGCTGCTGGGGCACATGATTATCGAGTTGGAAATGCTGCACGAGAAGCTGCGGGGCGTGCCTGGCTTCCCCGACGAGCTGAAAATTCTGCTGGAACATCTCATCATCAGCCATCACGGACAGTACGAGTTCGGATCGCCCAAGCTGCCGATGTTTCCCGAAGCGCTCATGCTGCATTACCTGGACGATCTCGACTCGAAGATGGAAGCCATGCGGGCGCAGTTCGAGCGCGAGGCCGATCTGGATAGCGCCTGGACCGGCTACAATCCCTCGCTGGCCCGGCCTTTGCTGAACACGCAAAAGTTCCTCGACAAGAGTTCGGCGAAGTCGAAGAAGGAAGAAGCTCCCAAGCCTGCGACGCCCGCAGCGGATGACTTCGCCGAGTCGAGTTCGAAGGATGACGAGGTCTCGACTGAGTCCGCGCCAGTCGAGACGCAATCTCAGTCTGCACCCGCCGCTGCAAGCCAGGCGCCGGCAGCTTCGCCGCTGGATGCACTGCAGCGCAAGTTCGAGTCCCACCGAATCACGCCGGTCGCAAATAAGACGAATTGAGCAACTCGTGCTCGACCTTTCGAACTTTGACTGGATCTCATTCGATTGCTACGGCACGCTGATCGACTGGGAGACCGGCATCCTGGGATATCTGCAGCCGCTCCTGCTCCGCAAAGGACGCACCCTCACGGACGAACAGGTGCTTGCGCTCTACTCCGAGTTTGAGCCGCATGAGCAGAGAGGCGAATACCGCAGCTATCGCGAGGTGCTGGCCAGTGTTGTGCACGATTTCGCGCGCGATCTGAATTTTGCCGCGACCGAAGCGGAAATGATCGGACTCCCGGACACAATTCAAACCTGGCAGCCTTTCGGCGAAACAGTTCCTTCGCTTCGCCGTCTTCAGCGGCAACTTCCTCTGGCCATCCTCTCCAATATTGACGATGACCTGTTTGCCTACTCCGCGCAGAAATTGCAGGTCAAGTTCGGCTGCGTCGTAACGGCTCAGCAGGCGCGGGGCTATAAGCCGTCGCTGAAGAACTTTGAGCTCCTGCTGGAGAAGCTTGCGATACCGCCATCCCGGCTTCTGCACGTGGCCGAGAGCCTGTACCACGATGTAAGACCTGCAACGTCACTTGGAATCGCAACCGTTTGGGTGAATCGCAGACAAGGCAAGGCTGCCGCCGCAAGCAAATTCGTCGACGTTCGAGCTGATATGGAAGTCCCTGACCTGACTACCCTCGCAGGATCGCTCGCTCGGCCACCATCCGCATAATTAGCCGAGGCCTTTCTCGCATCACGCCGCGGACCGCGTAGCCCCTCACCGGCTCGAACCGTGGCCGAAAAACGGCGAGCGAGAGACCGCTTTTCGGGGATGGATGCCAACTGCGCTACATCATCGGCAGCTATTGTGCGCTCGCGGACACCTGCGTTCTGCAAACGAACGACCGGCGCGTTCCCGCCGACCGACGGCCAGAGCATGAGCACAGTAGATTCAGCGGCTTGGAAACTCACCTGTCTGGCTGGGAAATTGCGCTCTTCGACGAGGGCCTATTCCATCGGAAGAGGTGTTTTGCGATGAATGGTTCTGTCCCCACCCTTTCCCTCATTCGGCGAATGCCGGTGGGTTTCTTACTTCTGTGTCTCTCCATCCTTACGCCGGCCTGGTCACAAGCCGCCGCGAAACTGCCGACCACCTCCGAAGTACTGCAACATTATGTAGAAGCCACCGGCGGCAAAGATGCTCTGCTGCGCCATAAGTCCATGACCATCCACGGCCGCTACCAGGTTCCGGCCGCCAAGCTGGATCTCGAAACCGTGATTTACACCAAGGACGGCAAGCTACTATGGACGGCAATTCTGCCCAATGGGAAAACCGCTTCCTCCGGCTACGATGGGCAGATTGCGTGGGACCTCGATGGCAGCGGCACCGCAACCATTCATCGAGGCGACGAGGCCAAGAGCGTGGCGCGCGATGCCGACATGTACTATCACCTTCACGTGACGGACTATTTCAAGTCGTTCGACGTGGTCGGCGTGCAGGAGTTCAACGGCCGGCCATGCTATCACCTGAAGGGCGTGAATAATTGGGGCCGGATCAACGAACATTTCTACGATCAGCAGAATGGGCTGTTGCTGGGCTATGCGTTCAACACCGCATGGCGCGGCGGCAAAGGCGATGCGACGGAAACCTTCGAAGACTACAAGGATTTCGGCGGCGTTCTGATGCCGACCAAGGCGATCTCGCGCGATGGCGACGACCTTGCTATCACCCTGACCACTTCGGTCACCTACGATGATGTGGACGATTCGGTGTTTGCGCTGCCGGAGGCCGTTAAGAAAGCGGCGGCGGCCAAGACGAATCCGTAATCCATTGCTCCAGAAAACAGGAAAGCCCGGGCCGTTTTGCCCGAGCTTCTCATTTTTTCGCTTCGGATCGCGCTATCGTCCAGGTTCTGGCGACCTACGCGTCCGTTCTAATCAAAGTTAAGCGAAACCTATTATCAACCGTCACCGCGACGGATCCCACAAACCGGTTACATCACCAATGCGATGTTTTCCAACTCCCGCTGAAACGCTTCGAGGGTTGAACCCATCATGCCTACCCGGCTCACTGCATTGCGGGCTTCTTCCGCTGATACACCGTAGCCATGTCCGGCAAGAAACATCTGAACCAGCTCGGCGCAGTCTTTGGAGTCGAACCCATGCAGCAGTTCGCTCCGTAGCGCCGTTAGTTCCGGCACGGAAAACTTTTCTGCCATCATCGACCTCACCTCCGACCCTTCCGGGCATTTGCTACTTAGACTCCCCAACCACCTGTTTAGTTGCAGGCAATTCGAATGCCGAACCAGAGTTGTTAGCCGCATTACCCAGGGTCTTTGAGGAAATCCAACCCGCCTATCGCTAAATAGTTGCCAAATAGGGGGCTAGCGCTACGAATCCCGGGCCGAGCGTCCCTCGGACGTGGGATAAATCGCAGAATGTCGACAAGGTGTTGGCTCCAGGCCAGCTGACCAGCAATTTGGGCAAATGGATTTGGCTGTGCGATTTAAACCATTTTCGGAAGCGCCGTGGGGCTAACCGCCCACTGAATATATATTCAGTGCCGACCCTGGATCAACCCTGTTCGATCGTGGCTTCCGGCTCCAGCAAAATCGGTATGCCGTTACGGATGGGATAAACGCGTTTGCACTCGTTGCACTTCAGGCTCTCTTCGCCGCGCAGAATCAGCGGTTTCCGGCACACCGGACAAGCCAGGATTTCCAGCAGGTCGGGAGGAATCATAGGTGGATTCTATTACAACCGCGCCGCTTGCGCGCTTCCGCTCATGGCATTTGGCTTACCCCGAGGAAGCTCGCCGTCTTTGGACGCACGCTTTGGGCAGAAGGCTAACGACTCAAAGCCCACAGCGAGAATCCGCACTCTCACGATAAACTGGATACTTATCCAGAAAATGGGAGGTTTCAGCTATGTCCGCCATCATTCTCGACGGCACCAAGATCGCAGCGCAAATCAAAGCCGAGGTCGGCGAAGAGGTAAAGGAGCTGACTGCCGCGGGACTTCGGCCGGGCCTGGCCGTCGTTCTCGCCGGACACAATCCCGCCTCGGAGATCTACGTTCGCAACAAGGTGAAAAGCTGCGAGCAGCTCGGTATCTACAGTGAGAAGCACACCCCTGGCGACGACGTCACCACGGCCGAGTTGTTGGCCCTGATCGACGATTTGAACCGGCGCGACGAGATCGACGGCATCCTGGTGCAGTTGCCGCTGCCTTCGCAGGTTGACTCCAAGAAGGTGCTCCTGGCGGTCTCGCCGGAGAAAGATGTCGACGGCTTCCACCCGATGAATGTCGGCTATCTGTCGACGCAACGGCCGGGGCTGGTGCCGTGCACTCCCGCCGGCATAATCGAAATTCTTAGGCGCAGCAACATTCCTATCGCCGGCGCAGAAGCCGTGGTCGTCGGACGCAGCGACATTGTCGGCAAGCCGGTCGCGATGCTTTTGCTGAACGGCAATGCGACGGTCACCGTCTGTCACTCGAAAACGCGCGATCTCGCCGAAGTCTGTCGCCGCGCCGATATCCTGGTCGCCGCCATCGGCAAAGCTGGAATGATCACGCCCGATTTCGTGAAGCCGGGAGCAACGGTGATCGATGTCGGCATGAACACCGTCACCGATCCCGATGAGTTTAAGGAGTTCTTTGCCGGAGACGAGAAGCGCGAGAAGGGCTTTGCCGAAAAGGGCTCAACCCTGATGGGGGATGTTCATCCCAAGGTAGCCGAAGTTGCGGGAGCCTTGACTCCGGTGCCCGGCGGCGTCGGACCGCTCACCATTGCTATGCTGATGAGCAACACAGTCAAGGCCGCCAAGCTGCGCCGCGGCAATAAGGTTCCCAGCCTGTCCCCGCGATAGCTTGCGATATCGCTTGTTATCAGCACTCAAATCACATCCGACTTCCCCGTGACCCGGGCACAATTTAACTCATGAGTGCATCCCAGGACGAAGGCCGCCGGGGCAGCTTCACGATACCGGCAAAGGCGATTGTTCGGGTTGCGGTTGGGGTTTTCGCCTGAGGACTAGCGCGGAAATCAGCGTGATGACGAGCCCGATCGGGAAGGGTTCGATGAACGTCAGCACTGCGTTCAGAAACGGGTTCTTGTACAGCTCCTTGTATTTTGTCACTTCCTGAAGCCGAGCCTGCACAGTAGCAGGACTCGCGCCCGAAGCCTTGAGCTTCTCAACCATATGAACGCTATATTTGTCCCAGAAATCAGGCAGAAAGTTGTAGTAGATAACTTCCCACGTCACGACGTAGCAGATGCACGAAATCAGAGTAATGCAGATCCCAACGGCAAAGCCCTTCAAAAAAGTAATCTGACCGCTGCCGATGTCGTCGCGGTATGACCGGATGCCGAAGAATACCAGCAAGAATGAGAGCACAATCGTCGTGTAGCCGATGACTGCGCCCTGGTCAAAGCCTATCCTGTCCGCGAACGGTACAGTCGCTACCATCATCAGCGAGGAAACGGCGCCAGAAATCAGTCCGAAGGTTAATATCGTCTTTTTCATATCGATCTCTTGCTGTCGTTGATTCCGGTATTCGCCAATTTCAAACAACACCGGCTGCGTGCTCGTCGCGAGCAGCATCAGGGAGGCATTGTGAACTCACTCCGAGCTCGGCGCAGCATGCCAACGGTATCGGCGCCTCCCCGGCGTTTTACGATTTTGACGATGCGGATCGTTGTTCGTATCCCTCCTCGTTTCGAAGGGCAAGCTAAGTTGCGGTTACTTCGACGAGTCCTTAACGGTCTTTAACGAGCCCTTGACGATGGTCTCGTGGGTTAAAACGTCCTTCCAGCCACCGTCTTCCCAGTTCAGCACGTCTGTTTCGACCTCTTTGACGGCGAACCACTTATGGTTTAACGTGCCCGAGACCGAGAGGTTTGCGGTTACGGTTGCGATGTTTCCGTAGAGGCGCACTCGGGCATTCGCAAAGTCCATATCATAGGTCTCTCGCGTAAAAGTGCCCGCTTTTATCGCGGCGCAGAAGGCCTCCTTCATCTTCCCGTCCCCCATCGCGTCGCCTTCACCGATTTCCCCGTTTCCAGTGACCACTGCCCAGTCCGGGTCCAGGGAGCGGCAGACTGCGTCCGCGTCATTGGTCCGCATTGCTTGTGCGAATTCTTTCGCCGCCTCGAGCGCATTTTCCCTGGTCGGTCCTGCCGCTGGCTTTGCGCCGCCTGCGGCCCTCGATATCACCACGGTCGGTGCGATGAGCGAACCCACAACGATCACCATAGCTAGACACTTCATGTTTTCAATCCCTCCGCGTTTCGGTACCGAAACACGACTCACCGTATCGCGGCCGGCAGGGTCTCTGTCGTCATCCTTTCAGGTGATTTTGGCTGCGGAGAGAGAAATCATTCGTTGGAGTGAGTCGTTCTCGGGGTGAGAGTAGCGCTCAGGTGAGGAAATCAGCGGAGGAGGCCGAATTCCTTGCCGAGTTGTACCGCTTGCGTCCTTCGTCTAGCCCCTAGTTTGTCGAAAACCCGGCTGGAATGGGTCTTAACCGTGTTCTCGCTCACAAAGAGCTTCTCCGCGATCTCGCGGTTGCTCAGCCCTTGGGCTATCAGTTCAAGGATCTCAAGCTCTCGGCGGGTGATATGGAGGTCCTCTCGTTTTCTCTCGTCCGGGATGAACGGCTCCCCGGCAGGGACACGGATCTCCCTTACCACAACCGTCTGCTGCCTTCGGGTCAGCTTGAGGCCAAGCCAGATGCCCAGGGTGGCAAAGGTCGCCGCGATCAGTCCACCGTAGATTTCGACCGAATGTTCGACTACCAGGAACTGATACTCCGTCCACTTGAGCGCGGCGATCAGGATTCCACCAATCAACCCGTACATCAGGACATGGCGCCTCATACGTTCTTGGACGATTAACAACCGGAATTATCGCACCCGCGTGTGGTGTATTCCAGTCGGGTGCCCCACATATTCGCGGTTTTCGAAGGTGTGGGTAGAATGGACGATCGCAAAACCCCGGGTCTCGAAAAACGCGAGGCACCCGGGTAAAGAAAAAATCCGCCAAGGGAACCGGGCGGATTCGGGCAACGAAGGATCTGGCCGAGCGGCCGGCACTCCTAGCGGAAACCGCTGAACATGACTACGTCGTTATCGTTGTAGCGACTACGGGTGATTGCCAACTTCTTGCCGTCCCGAGACCAGGCGTAACTGGCAACCAGCGACGGCTCGGTATCAAAGTGGGTCAATTGAATCGGCGGGCCGCCCGCCAGCGGCTGCATGTACAAGTGCCGCGCACTGCCCACCGTGTGCAGATAGGTGAGCGCGCGGCCATCGGGCGTCCAACCCAGATTCCCGTTGTCTCCCGGCGCTTCGATCTCCTGCAGGGGCGCACCACCTTCCAGCTTCTGCACGACGAACTTCGATTTCGCGCTCGCCCCCTGCCCATCGATCCTCACGAAAGCTACCGAGGAGCCATCCGGAGAGATCGTCGGCGAGTACACGTTTCCACGGGCCAGCTCGATGGGCGCACCGCTTCCGTCCACGGCGACCTTAAGAATCCGATTCAGGCTATCGGTTTGCACCTGCCCCGCATACACCATCCATTTGCCATCCGGTGAGCACGAAGAGGATTCCTCGTCCTTCCCGAAGGTAAGTTGTTTGAGCTCTCCCGTCCCGATATTCAATCGCCAGCGATTCGCTGTGTTCTTGTCGGAAACCGTGGAAAGGATGACCACATCACCCGGGCCGCAGCTTTCGGCATTGAAGACCAGCGGATTGTTTTCCAGCAGGCGAATGCGGCCACTCCCGTCCGCTCCGGTAACGTAGACTCGACTTGACGAGTCCGTTTGCAGGAGCTTTCCTGACGCCATCCAGGACAGGGAGTACCCGGTAGCTTGTTCGCTGGAGATAGGAGCCAGCTTCCAGTCAGCCTTTTCGTCCAGTACAGAAGGCGAATCCCCCACATAGATTGTCGCGGCACGGTGCGATTGGGTCGAGACGAAGGACTTGCCGTCTGCCGTCACGCTGAGCGACCCATATTCGTTTAAATCGTTGCTGATCTTGAGTGGATCGCCCTCAGGGTAAGGCTGAAACCATATCTGCGCGCGGCCGCCGGTCGATTTTTCCGCCCCTATAAAAAACAAACCTGAAGCATCGGGCAGCCAGGCGACAGCGCGTATCAGCATGTCGATGTCGAAGGTCTTCACAGCCTTGCCTTCTGGTGTCAGCACGCGGATACCGCCGAGGGCCTTTGATCCGGGCGAAATCGTCCCAACGGCGATGTAGTCATGGGCCGCCGACCAGGAAGGATCGGTTGACACGAAGGCTTCATTCTCCTGGACACGCAGGATGACCTGCTCGCCGGTACCGTCAGCGCTCGCCATCAACAGCTGATCTTCCCCCTTGTCGGCAATCCGGCGCGCGTACACCATGCGCTTGCCGTCCGGCGAAAATGCCACTGCGCTCCCCACATCGCTCATCACCTGCCGCGATGCCCCGCCCAGCGCAGGCACGGCATACAGATTAGAGTTGTTCGGATTCGCCGGGTCCTGATGGGGATAGTAGAGATAGTCGCCATCGGGCGTGAACGTGGCGCCCGCGCCAAAGAACCCGCTTTGCGGCGGCACGACGGTGACTTCGCTGCCGGTGGCGACTTGCTTAACGCGCAGGCTGCGCTCGCCTTGGCGCCTGCCGTAGGCGATCATCTTGCCATCGGAAGATATCGCGGCGAATCCAATCCCCTCCCCATCATCGGTCATTTGCCGGATGCTGAGGTTGCGCGTGTCAATCGCGGGACCAGTGCGGCCGACGAATTTGTACACTCCAAAGCCTGCCGCGACAAGCAGCAGGGCGACCACGCCGATGGTCCCGAACATTGCCCCTTTGTGTCGCCGGGCTTCTGCAATCAGAACCGAACTCGAAGACGCTGCGCCTGAAGGCGGAACTCCGCTGGGCGGCGAAGCCGCGGAACTTCCGCTAGCAACTCCCGGGACGGAAGCAGATACGCCGCCAGCACCTGCTGCGATTGCGGAACTGGCATGCCTCGCGGAAACGGCTCGATCGTCGCTCTGGGAATCCTGATGAGGTACGCGGTCCGAATCCGATTCCCGCTTCAGCCGTTTCAGGTCGGTTCGCATATCGGAGGCATGCTGATAACGCAGATCCCGGTCCTTCTCCAAAGCCTTGTTGATGATGTCCTCCAGCTTCGGGCTGACATCGGGATTCAGCCGGACAGGTGCGACCGGCGTCTTATGGAGAATCGAGTCAAACAGATCCGCCGAGGAGTCTCCGCGGAAAGGCAGGGTACCGGTCGCCATCTCGTACAAAACGGCTCCGAAAGAGAACAGGTCGGTGCGTGGATCCAGCGCCTTCCCGCGAGCCTGCTCAGGCGACATGTAGGCGACCGTTCCGACTGCCGTTCCCGGACTGGTCAGATGGTCTGACGGCACTTCCGCCGTCGCCTCGGTCACTCCAGCCGAATTGCCGCCGCCGAGCTTGACCTTGGCCAAACCGAAATCCAGAATCTTGGCGTGTCCCCGCTCCGTCACAAAGATGTTGGCGGGCTTAATATCGCGGTGAACGATGCCCTTGGCGTGCGCGGCATCCAGGGCATCGGCAATCTCGATCGCCAGCGACAGGATGGTGTCGAGCTCCATCGCGCGGTCGCCAATCCTGTGCTTCAGCGTCACGCCATCCAGAAATTCCATGGCGATGAACGCCTGGCCGTCCTCCTCGCCAATGTCGTAGATGGTGCAAATGTTGGGATGGTTCAGCGCCGAAGCCGCCTTCGCTTCACGCCGAAAGCGTTCCAGCGCCTGATTGTCGTGGGCCACATCTTCGGGCAGAAACTTGAGGGCTACGAAGCGGTCCAGCCGGGAATCCTCGGCCTTATACACCACACCCATGCCACCGCCGCCGAGCTTGTCGACGATGTGATAGTGCGAAATAGTGCGGCCAATCATTGAAGCGCAAATCTTACGTGGTTGGAACGGGCCGGTCAACGAAAGTAGAGAATCCCTCTCACCGGGATAAGGGGGCTTCTCATCGTGCGGTTCACCCGGTATGAGTCAACCTAACTGACTTGTGTCGCGCGAGGTTATATCGGGTTGTTCGACGTTACGAAAGTCCAATACCGCGAACTGCACTTTCGTAATCTTGACCGTTCACGCCAATGGCGTACGCTGATAAGTTGGGCGCTTTGTCCAATGTGATGGAAGAAGCCGTACCCCCCATCGCCGCCGATCTTTGACAACCTCGCGGATGCAGGGTTCCGAGTTCGGGAGGAATTGACGACGGTGTCTCCCGCCTTATTCCCTCGTTGAGACGACGCCGGCCGATATTGCGTCCGTTAAATCAAGCTTTTGACCGCTAAGCAGCTTGCTTTCAATATTTTGGTGGACATTCTTTGTTTATTCCAAATGACATCAAGATTTTGCTGCAGACGGGGGGAGGGGGGTGCCAACGCTGTTCGCGTCATGGAACTCCCACAGTCAGCCGCCTGAGACGGCCTCGGCGTTTCACCCCTACGGCGACATCATCTCGTACGAGATGATCTTCCACTGACCGTTGTCTTTGCCCCAGAGGAACGATAGCGAAGCCGGATTGTCTCCCGGCGTTCGTACCGCAAACAGCATGTCGTAGTAATCGCCATACTTTGGCGTCGCAGACTCTTGTGCCTGATAGGGATGCTGATTCGATTCCTTCTCGCACATCATCGCCGGGACGAGCGTGTCGGGTACCGCGACCAGGGTATACGCCTGCTCGCTCTTATGTTTCACCAGTTTCAGCCCGGGATGCTCGGGGTCAGCGGCTTCGACCACATCTACCAGATGCTGCGAATTGCCAACGTCCTGCGACACCGTTTGCATTACGGTCTGCATGTAGTTCAGGTATTGCGCCGTGGTCGTGGGTTTGGGCTGGTCGGCCGGCACGGTCGCATCGATGCAGGAATAGCTTCGCGGCGAGAAATAGTTGGTAGCCGCCACGTAATTCCGCTTGAGCAGCCAGTCGCGCAGGAAATCTTCCGAAGCCTGCAGCAGAGCGGCGTCGCCCTTGGCATGCGTCTCAGGAAATTCCGTGATGACATCTCGCCGCGTGTCGGGGATCTTCTGCGGTTGGGCGTCTTCCGGCTCGGCATCCCAGGCGACCACCTTCCAGTAGTTGCCCTCCTTGGTCCAAAGCAGGGTGATGATCTGCCCGGTTTCATGGGGCTGCTGCAGCCGCAGGACTGCCGCGTAGTAGCTGTTGTATTTCTTCTTGATCCCAGTAAGCCTTGCGTCCTCAAAGTCTTTCAACGCCCGCTGCTCGTCGCATTCGAACTCTGGCGCCACTCCGTTGGGCACGGCGTACATGGTGAACAGATTCCCGTATTGCTGTTTGACCGGCTTCAGGCGCGAATCGTTCAACTGGTACGGAGCAATGGCATCCTGCAACTTTGCCGGCTTGCCGATCGCCTTGCTGATGGCAGCCATGTCCCTGGCTGCGAGATAGGGAGCGGCAGCTCCGCTGACCTCGTTGCCGGATTGCGGACCATACTCTTCCAGACAGCTATAGGAACGTGGGGAGAGATAAGCCGCCGACAGCTCTGGCTTTCCCTGTACCAGCCACGACGTCAGAAAGTCGAGGACCGCATCCTCGAACCGGCCGGCACCCTTGAGTGGCACGGGAGGCACATCGCCGGTGGCCGCGGCAACCTCGGTGGTGTCGGCTGCGGCGATATCCAAGCCGAAAAGATTGCGCCACCAGTCCGTAAGACCCTGCCAGCGTTGCAGATGGCGCTGGGTATTGTTGCCGGCCCGGACATCGGAGTTGGCAGCCGTGAGGTGGCCGTTGACCAGCGCCGCGGGAAATTTCGACGAGCGGTAATCGACGTCGATGTCGGCGTGACGGCCATCGGGCGCCATGGAAATCTGAATCGACGGCGCTCCACCGTCCTGCCGCCAGTTCAACGGATAGCCATGGTGATAGACCGTATTGTCGCGATCGCGGAAGAACTCATTGGAATCCTTCAGGATTTTCAGGGCGTCCGGACGAAGAATCACGTAAACGCGGAACTGCAAGTCGCCGCGTGCCTGTGGGACCTTTCCGTGAATGGTTTCAATCGATTGCACCAGGTCGAGCGCTTCGCCCATCGGCTGCCCGGACTTGCTGGTCAGGTTTGTGGTCATCAAGGCGTGGGTCACGGCTTCGAAGGTGGTTCGCGTCGAGGGCGAGAGCTGATCGTAATCCGTTGGCGGATCGTTCTCGTGCATCAGCTTGTCGTATTCCGCGTACCACTCGTCGATCAGCTTCTTCTGCTGCGGCTTCAATTGCGCGTAGGTTCCGGGGAATGCCGGTGTCGTGGCCTTGGTTTGATCCTGAGCGGGAGCAACAACCGCGATCAATGTCGCGCAGACAACAAGGAAAAGCCGCATTCCTGTCTCCTGACAAACTGGTGCGAGTACCGTCCGAGCGCAAGCGGACCGCGGAGGTGGTCGTAGGATCACCAGTCGCGGCAGCGAATCCCCTGAAGCGGCCTGATCTTTCGGGTGAGTTGGCAGTTTCGGCAACCCTGGGCCGACGCTGGAACGGGAACAACAGTCAGGACATTTTCATTCAGAACGCGCGAAAAGGGAAGGATGGAAGGACGGTCGCGAGGCCGGACTGCAAAATATGACAGTTGGGTTTTTGAAGCTCTACTTCGACTATCGCCGGCGACGGGAGATCGGCGGAGCTGGCGGCTTGCCTTTGTAGTCTTTGGGATAGACCACGACGTGACGTTCGGCTGCTTCACCGGCGCTTTCGGTGCGCAGATCTTCTTTGTCGCGCAGGGCCAGATGAAGAATGCGGCGTTCGCGGGATGACATTGGCCCGAAAGCGTAAGGCATGCTGGTCTCGCGCACGCGATCCGCGGCTACATCGGCGGCCAGGCGGAGTTCCTGCATGCGGGAGGCACGGAAGTTCTGGCAATCGAAACTGATCTTCTCGTGCTCGTCGGAGCCGAGGCGAAGCATTTCCAGGGAAACGTGCTCGAAAGCGCGCAGCAGCTCGCCACCGTTTTCCAAGGCCAGGCCGCTATCGGCCCCAGAAAGTTCGACCAGGATATCGGGGCGCTCCCATTCGCGGTCTGCGCCGACCTGAGGATCCACCGTGATTTTGTATCGCAGGCGAAAGTCGCCTGTGGCGAAGATGGTGTTCAGCAGTTCGCTAATTTTCTTGGCGGCGGCAATCTTGTCTTGAATGGGCATAGTGTAAGCCGACCCCACGGCGATTCTTCAGGTACAACCGGTTTACTTGCCTTACTTTCCGGCCTTCTTACGGGCGCGCTTTTCCATCTCCTCGCGCATCTCACGGCCAAGTCCGGTGCGGTTCATGATGTACTGCTGGGCGATGGCGATGACGTTGCCGATGATCCAGTAGACGCTCAGGCCGGACGGCAGATTGAAACTGAACCAGCCAATCATCAGCGGCATCATCAGGGTCATCATCTGCTGTTGCTTCGGATCCATGCCAGAGTTCGGCGTCATTTTCTGCACCAGATAGGTGCTGACGACGATGAGCACCGGCATGACAAACATCTTGTCGGGCGACGACAGATCATGCAGCCAGAGGAACTGCGCCTGACGCAGCTCGATGGCGTTCTGCAGCATGGAGTAGAACGCAAACAGGAACGGCATCTGGATAATCAGCGGCAGGCAGCCGCCCGCGGGATTTACACCCTCGCGTTTATACAGCTCGCCGATCTCGGTGTTCATCTCCTGGCGCTTGGGATCGCGCATCGGGTACTTCTTGTACTTGTCCTGGATCGCCTTCATCTGAGGCTGCAACTTCTGCATTTTCAGCGCCGACCTCATGCTGGTAATGCGAAGCGGCAGAAGCGCCAGGTTGATGACGACCGTCAGAATGATGATGGCCACGCCCCAATTGCTGGCCATGTGTTCGTGCGTCCACTTCAGCCAGAGGAAGAGCGGACGGGCGATCAGGTGAAAGAAGCCGAAGTCCACCACATCGCGCAGATCCGGTCCGTCCAATCGCCCGGGCGCAGTGCTGGAGTGAACAGATTCAAGGACATTGAGCGCCTTGGGACCCACAAACAGCCGTTCTCGGGTAACCCCCGACATGTCGCCGACGGCAGCGCCGAGCACGTCGTATTTCACCTTGTCATTCGGATCCGGCTTCTTCGGGTCCTTGGGGACGCTAATGGACTCGTGCAGTGTGACCATCGCTGCCGTATCGGGATTGTCCGGCAGGAAGATAGCTGCGAAGAACTGGTCTTGTGGACCGGCCCAGTTGAACGGACCACGCAAGGTATTGCCGCCGTTGACCTTCTTGGGCGCCAGCCGCTCCACCTTGCCATCGGCCATGTACTCGATCTTTTGCGTGGCGTAGCCGGGAGCGGTGGTCTCGTCGCCAAATGCGGCGGGCCAGATGGGATACGCCTGAACCGCTTGGCCGTTCTGGGTCACGGACGTCTCGATCGAAATGACGTACGTTGTGCCGAAGACAAAGCTCTTGTGAACTACGACGTTGCCACTAGCGTAGTCGAATGTGAGTTCACCGGGTGCGGTGAGATTGCCTGAGGCATTGCTGACGTATAACGCCGAATTGATCTGGTTCCGAAGATTCTCGTCGTAGGTGTACAGGCTGAGCGGCAAGCCAAACTTGATAGTGTCTTTGTTGACCAGGTCCAGCGGCTTCCCGTCATCATCGTTGTACTTCTTTAGAACCCAAGACTTAACCTGCCCACCACGGTTGGTGAAAACAAGCTTGTAGAGATCGTTTTCGACGGTGGTCTCGGCTTCACTGCTTGCTGTCTTGGCCGCAACCGCTGGCGCCGGGGGCTGTGCACTCGCTTGTGCCGCTGCCGCAGGAACTGAAGTAACCGAGGCAGGTGCCGCGGACTGAGTCGTAGTCGCGCTGCTCTGGGAAACTGGGGCCGCGTCGGACTTGGATTGGGTGGTGGGGTTTTTCTTGTAAAGGAAAATCTGGCCGATGATGATCAGCGCAAAGACGATGGCAAACACCGTCATCATGCGTTTGTCGCCGCCCGGCTCTAGTTGTGGATTGCGATATTCAGCCAAGTTCAGGTTTCCGTTCAGTGCGAGCCGCTGTTCACGTCAGCGGAGAATAATTTCCCTGGTCTTACCCGACACGAGTTTCCACGAACCCGCTGCCCTGGGATTTCCGGGGTGGCGGATCATACCCGGCCCGCGCAAAAGGATGACAGCGCAGCAGCCTGCCCAGAGCCATCCAGCTTCCACGCAAGGCGCCGTGAAGCTCGATCGCCTCCATCGCATACTCCGAGCACGTCGGCACGAAGCGGCAGGAGTGCGGCAGCGCCGGCGACAGCCATCGCTTGTATATCCGCAACAGGAACTGCAGTGCCTGCTTCATTTTGCTTCCGCCGACCTGGCTCGTTGAGTGGCAAGGCGTAAGCCTCGCACGACTTCGTTCACTAACTCCGTAAACGGCAACGCAAGAACGCTCTTGCGGGGGTTAAACACAATATCGATTGGCCCGTCACAAGCCATACGCGACAGACGTACCGCCTCGCGCATGCGCCGCTTGATGCGATTGCGATCCACCGCTCCGCCCAGCACCTTGCCGACCGTCAGGCCCACTCGTGGGCCGCCTTCTGGCCCTTCTTGGCGCCGCAGGAAGAAGACCGTCATGTTCCCGGTAAACTGCCGGCGCCCCGTCTGATAGACGCGCTGAAAATCAGCGTGTTTCAGCAGGCGCCTCGACTTCGGAAACTTGCTGGGGTCGGAGATCGTGCCAGTCATTCAGCGTTCGGCGGCGGCCACGGAACTGCGTCTCACTCTTTTGCGGCCGGACCAGCGACGACCCCCACAATTCTATCGGCAAGACAGCGAAAGTGCAGAACGACTTAAGTACTTGCGGTTAATCGCGGTAGCTGGGCGACACGGAAACGCGCTTGCGTCCCTTGGCGCGCCGGCGTGACAAAACCGCCCGGCCGCTCTTAGTCTTCATGCGAGAACGAAATCCGTGCGTCTTTGAGCGGCGACGCCGGTTGGGTTGGAAAGTGCGCTTAGGCATGCGAAAACTGCGCTCCTCACTAGCACAAAAATAGATTGAGCAAACAAAAAGTATAACGGTCAGCAGGGCCTGCTGGCAACCGGCCGGGCAAATCCCTCGGTAAGCGCTTTCAGGATCGCCTTGGCCGACGAATACTTCAAAACATGATCCCGTTTCAATTTTTATGATCGCTTCGAGCACCGCGTTGCTCTGTCAAGCACGCTCGCGCAAAGTTTTTTCGAGCGTGAGAAAAACGGCTGCACCACTGCCGGAGCATTGGCAAAAAAAATTTCACAGCTTAACTTTCCCATAATCAGTCGCTCACACAAGAATTGAAATTTGTGTTTAACAATTTGTCTGGCGCGGATTTTTTTTCGTGCTAGTATCCGTTGCAGCCAAGAACAAAGCAGGCGGTATAAATGCGGTGCAATGCTCCTTGACACCGCTAGATGGGTTTGCACGATGCTGTTTTCCGGTCAGTTTGTACCGCATTTTTCGGGTCTTAGCTCGGGTCTGTTTCCCTCTTATTCAAGTCTGTTTTACTAGAGGCCATTCGCCTCTCAGGACTGCTATTTTATGTCTTCCTTTGGTATTGGTTCTGCCAATCCGTGGGTGCGTGTTCTCGACGCACTGGAAAAAAAAGTAAACCGAACGTCTTACGAAACCTGGCTGAAGCCCACGCGTTACGATCACGCGCAGGGGCCGATTCTGTTCGTGCGAGTGCCGAATCCCGAGTTCTGCCACATTGGCGAGCGCTACGGCGACTTGATTAGTGAGGCCATTGAAAATCTCGGCTTGGACTTTCGTGACGTCGAGTTCGTAACCGAGGAGGAGCAGAACAAGACGAAAGTGGACGGAGGCGGGCAGGTACATCGCGAGCCTTCCGCCCCTGGCGAGCGAGCTTCAGCCGGACCCGTAACCCAGCAGCGCTTCGACTGGGACGGAGCGGCTCAACTGAATCCCAGGTACACCTTCGACGACTTCGTCATCGGCGCCGGCAATCAATTTGCCCACGCTGCCGCCCGCGCGGTGGCAGAACGGCCCTCCAAAGCCTACAACCCGCTGTTCCTCTACGGCGGGGTTGGCATGGGCAAGACCCACCTGATGCAGGCCATCGGCCACGAGATCAAAAAGCGTTTCCCCGAGAAGTCCATCTGCTACGTCTCCAGCGAGCGCTTCACCAACGACATGATTAACGCGCTGCGCTACAGCAAGATGACGGGATTTCGCGACAAGTATCGCAACATGGATGTCCTGCTGGTGGACGACATCCAGTTCCTGGTCAACAAAGAGCGCACACAGGAAGAGTTCTTCCACACCTTCAACGCATTGCATGAGTGCCTGCGGCAGATCGTGATTGCCAGCGACCGTCCTCCGAAAGAACTGGCGGAGATTGAGGACCGGCTCCGCAGCCGCTTCGAGTGGGGATTGATCGCCGACATCCAGCCGCCCGATCTGGAAACGAAGGTTGCCATTCTCCAGAAGAAGGCCGAGTCGGAGCAGGTCATGCTGCCCACCGACGTGGCGCTGTTCATCGCCTCCAACATTCGCAGCAACGTCCGTGAACTCGAGGGTGCCCTGATTCGCCTGACCGCCTACTCGTCCCTGACCGGCGGCGAGATCAACCTCCAGACGGCTCAGGACGTCCTGAAAAACCTGATTGACTCCCAGGTACGCAAAGTGACCATTGAATCGATCCAGAAGGCTGTGTGCGAGCAATTCGGCCTACGCCAGGCGGAGATCAAAGCGAAGAACAACTCGCGGGTCATTGTCTTCCCGCGCCAGATCGCCATGTACCTGTCCAAGCATCTGACCGACGCATCGCTCCCGGAGATCGGGCGGCAATTCGGTGGCAAGCATCACACGACCGTCCTGCACTCGGTGGAGAAGATCGAGACCGTGCGCAAGACCGATAAGGATTTAAACAGGGTGCTGAACAAGCTTACTGAGAGCTTGGGCTTATGAACCGCGCTTAGGCGCGGTTTTTCACTTTTGGACAGAGTTTTCTCAGCCGGCTCTGTGGATGAAGTGTGGATCGCGAGGAAGAGCGGACACAAACAAAATTCAGCTCCCGATTAGGCACTTCTGACCGCAGAGCGGAACGGTGGTTTTGTACAGCAAATGGGCGCTTCCCGCCCGCCAGTAGCGCGATTGTTCTTCAAATTTCCACTTTTCCGCACTGCCTGCTGTTACTACTGGTTTTATATGTTTTTTATTTGGTATAAGGAGAAGCAGTAGATACGGGCCGGGAATCGTAACCAAGACGCCGGCGAGGTGGAACGAATGGCTGCCGAAGCAACGGGGACAATACAGGGTACAGCGATGGAAATCAGTGTCAGCAAGTTCGAGCTGCTCAAGGAACTGACTGCCACCCAGGGCGTCGTCGAACGCAAGACCACGATCCCCATCCTCTCGAACTTTTTGTTTGAGGCTGCCAACGACCGGTTGACGATTACCGCTACCGATTTGGACCTCAGTCTGCGGACCTCCTGTGCTGCCAAAGTAAAGCGCGAGGGCGCCTGCACCATTCCCGCGCGCAAGCTGTACGACTATGTGAAGCTGCTGGCCGACGGCGACATCTCCATCAAACTGCTCGACAATCACTGGGTCAACATCCGCTCCGGGCGTTCGAATACCAAGATGGTCGGTATGGCGCGGGCGAACTTCCCCGGCCTGCCAACGTTTCCCACCACCGGGATGGTGAAGATTCCCGCCCAGACGTTGCGCAGCATGATCGGCCGTACGATCTTCGCCATATCCAACGAAGAGTCGCGTTACACGCTGAACGGTGGCCTGATGGTGCTGAAGGCCGAATCCATGATCATGGTGGCGACGGACGGCCATCGCCTGGCGCACATTGAGAAGCAGGGTGAGTCGTTCGAGGTTAGCGGCGAGAACAAGACCCTGATCCCCAAAAAGGCCATGAGCGAGGTTTACTCGCTGCTCCAGAACAGTGAAGTGGAGTTCGTGGAGTTCGCCAAGGACGAGTCGACGCTCTTCTTCCGCATTGGCGAGCGCCTGCTGACCTCGCGCCAACTGACCGGCCAGTTCCCCAACTACGAGGCGGTTCTTCCCAAGGAGACGACGAAGTCGGTCGTGGTTCACGGCTCGGACCTGAACACCGCCATCCAGCGCGTCGCTCAGTTTGCCGACGAGCGCTCGCGCGCTATCCGCATGAAACTCGACAAGAACGAGCTGAAGATTTCCTCGTCTTCGACCGATTCCGGAGAGTCGGAGGATTCGATCGAGACTGCCTACACCGCCGATCCCCTGACCATCGGCTTCAACTCCGAGTACCTGATCGACTTCCTGAAGGCCTCAAGCAACAGCGACGTGCGCCTGGAGTTCAAAGACGCGCAGTCGGCCGGCCAGATGCGTCCCGAAGAAGGTGCGGACGACGGATTCAAGTACCGGTATGTGGTTATGCCGATGCGGATCTGAAACGAGGACTTAACGTCCAGTTGTTGGGGGATAGCTGATGAAGATCAAAGTCGCAGTGCACGAAGCGGAAGAAGAGTGGATACTGGGCCAGTGCCGGCGCATCCCCGGATTGCGCCACTCAAGGCGAAACCATAGATGAGCTTCTTGCTAATTTGCACGAAGCTATCGAAGCGATGTCTCTCCGTGAGCTGTCGCGCAGATCGGAGTCTCATCCGAAAGATCGCATTCTTGAACTTGCAGTATGAAAACGCTCTCAGAAAAGATCTGGCCCGAATTCTTGAGCGGCACGGCTGGGTTCTTCGTCGAATCAACGGCAGTCATCACATCTACGGAAAGCTCAACAGCATCATTGGTCTCTGCGCCGTCCACGGCCATCGGCCGCTTAAGTTGGACTGTCGCATACACCTGATCAAAGCAGCCGATTGTCGGACCGAGACAGCACGTAAAGGACCTTCTTCGCACGAACTCATTCGTACGACAGCGCGTCGATCGGGTCTTTCTGTGCGGCCTTGATCGCCGGATAGAACGCTCCCAGCATTGCTCCCACCAGCGCGATAATCGAAGCCTTCAGCAGCAGCGAGTGGCTGATCATGACCGGCAAAGTCTGGAACTTGGCGCGTAAGCCTACCTTGGCCGCGAAGCTGAAGAGGATCCCCAGAATCACGCCGCCAATGGCAATTAGCAGCGTCTCCCGCAGTACCACATTGACAATGTAGAACTTATCGGCGCCCAGCGACTTCAGGATGCCAATTTCGCGCGTGCGCTCCATGACGGCGGTGTACATCGCCTGGAAGATCACGATGAACCCGATGATCATCGCAATGCCGATGACGACGTCGATCACGGTCGTCAGCCCCGGAATGCTGGCCGAGGTCATCAGGCTGAGATATTCCTTGATCGAGTGCACCCCGTACTGCTCCATGCCTGGAATGCTCTTGATGTCACGGACGACCGCGTCAGCATTATTGGGATTGTCGAGTTTGACGTAGAAGATAGTCGCTTTGCCGATCGCCCCAATCAAGTCCTGCAGCGTGGCGATAGGAACGAACTTGCGGGCTCCCTTGCCATGCTCGACGATGCCGCAGAGGCGGAACTCGTGATTGAGGGCCTGCACCGTGTCGCCAACCTTCACATGATCGGAAGAGGCCTTCAGGTCGTCGTAAATAATGTCGTAAGGGCCTTGAAAGGGACCGCCTGAAAGGTAGCGAAAGCCTCCGGTCACGGCATTAAACGATTCCAAATCAATGCCATACAGGACCTCGAGGTTCTTGGAGATGGTGGTCTGTGTGACCACGGGCGCCACCGCGGTGACGTGCGGCAGTTGGGCAATTCTGTTGGCGACCTTCACCGAAACCGGGGCGCCATTCATGCCCATCAGGAGCGATGAGCCCGGTGGCTGCACCATGATGTCCGCCCCAATTCCAACTTGACGGGTGCTGGTGTCGCTCAGCATGCCCAGCATGATGCCGACGATCAGGAGAATGAGTGTGACCTCGACTGCGACGGCAACCACGCTGATGATGGTGCGGAAAGGACGGTGGATCAGGTTGGCAAAGATCATCCGGTTCATAGTAGGAAACTCGATTGTATAAGATGCTCGCGAAGCTGGAGCGGTCATGGGACTCGCCTTGCAAGCCGGGCGTCAGCGGTCGACGTTTCGTTTCAGAAGCTTATAGCTGACGAGCTGCTCGCGGCGTGTTTGCGGTCCACCACATGCACCCCCTCGCGCCAGTGCTCGTCCACACGTACCAGGCTCCACTCAATACGGGGCGAGAGGTAGCGCAGCAGGGTATTCGTCGCCGGGTGAACACGCAGAGCGGGAGCGACCAGATACAGGATTGGCGGCGCGCTGGAGATTTCGCGCCCTGCGAAATAGCCATTACGGGTAAATTCGCCATGCTGCTGATGCCAGCGGACACGTGCCCAGTAGTCGAGTCCCTGGAGCGGCAGGTGGATGTCTTCGTTCGCCTTCAGCTCCAGCACCGCCAGGCGGCCATCCAGAGTACAGGTCAGCACGTCGAGCATGGCGCGATCGGTGGCGGCGAAAGCCGGCACCTGCGAATAAACGAAGCGCTGGTCCAGCCGCTCATCGATGGCGCGCACTTGGCGAATCACCAGGCTCTCCAGCCAGCGCTCAGGAGCCATGCGATAGAACGGGTTGGTATGCGAACCGGAAGGCTGGCGCTGTCCGGTCACGCGTTGCAGCAATTCGATAAACAGCGGCTCGCTGGCCTCGTCGAGCACGTACTCGGCCGGTCCAAGACCGAACATGACCGATTCGCGGTTGCGAAAGGACCCGGCGACCGGAGTCATCCGCGCGCGGGCGAATTCCAGGCCATGTAGCCGAAACACGATCTCCGAGGCAGACTCGACGCTGAGCTCGGCCTCAGGCACGAATTCCCGAATGCGCTCAATCGACGAGGCAAAGCGCTCCCGCGCGGCGTGTCCATCGACCGCCCGGGTTAGCCGGGTAATGATGTTGCCGCTGTCGGCAGTGTCGAAGACTTGAACAGTCTCGGCGCGCTCATCCAACTCGCAGATTTGCCACTTGGCTGCTTCCGGGTCAAGATTTGCGGCGCGCTGGCGAATAACCTCTGACCGGCCGGGTGGCAGAAACAACTTCAATCCCTCCACCTGGGCACGTCCCGCAAAGCGCTGGCGCAGATGTTCCATCCAGAGAATGCCGAAGGTAAGGGCGGCGTCGACCGAAGGCTGGGTTTCTTCGCCGTTGATACCCAGAACCGCGAAGTAAGACTGTCCCGCCCGCAGCAGTCCGCGGGTGTATACGGGGCTGAGCGAGTGTGCCAGGTCCGGACTGCTGCTCAGGCGATCGACTTTGAAGCCGGGATATTCGCGCCGAAGCACGCGTTCGAGCAGTTTCTGATAGCGAACGCGCGACGTTCGGCGGCCGCTCTCATTCCGGCGATCCTGGTTTGGGCAGATTTCCAGCAGACTCGGCTGCGACTGCCCGAAGCGCAGCACCTGCAATTCTAGCGTGTGTCCTCGAGCCTCTGCGTCCAGAACCCGCCGGACGAGATTGCGTTCCTCCGACCACAGGTGAAGCAGGCAGCGGCCTTCACCCGAAACTGAATACCGGGCAGTTTCGAAGTCGAACAGAACCTCGCCATTTTCCGTGACCACGGCTTGCGGATGTTCGGCCAGAAAGTCTTGCAGGAGTTGCGCGAGAGATTCCACTGAGATGGTAACGGCAGGCATTCCGTCTCGAAATTAGCTCAACCAAAGCCTCGGGCGCAGCAGCAGCGGGCACACCGTCGTGTGATAATAGGGAGTTCGGGACCTGCCCTCGTCGCTCCCACTACAACGGCTTCTGGACTTCTGAACCATCCGCGCCTTTGCAAAGAGTCAGGGCATCCAATCGAGTGTGACTATGGACAACAAGTTTTTCTTCGACCGCTACGGAATGACGTCAGCTGACGTGGAGCGTTACCTGTCGGCTGCACTGTCAGCAGGCGGCGACTTTGCCGATCTTTACTTCGAATACCAGACCTCAACCTCGGTTTCACTCGACGAGAGCATGGTGAAGTCGGCGACCCAGGGAATTTCCGTAGGTTGCGGAGTGCGAGTTCTCTCCGGCGAACGCACCGGTTACGCCTATACCGACGACCTGTCGCAGGACCGCATCCTGCATGCCGCGCGCACCGCCGCAATGATCGCCAGCGGTCCGGCGCAGCAGCCCATCGTCGGTCTAACCGATAAGCCGGCGCACAACCTGTATCCCGTGCCGCTGCCCTCGGCGGAAGCGGATGTTCTGGCCAAGGTTGACCTGGTGCAGCGGGCCGACAAGGCTGCCCGCGCTTATGACTCGCGAATCCACGAAGTACGCGTCAGTTACGCCGACGAACTGCGCCGGATCCTGGTCATTGGCTCTGACGGCAGCTTCGCCGAAGATTCGCAGCCGCTCTCGCGTATGAGCGTTTTCTGCATAGCGAAGTCTGAGGCATCGGGCTCGGCGCGCGGCAGCGCGGGTGGTGGCGGACGCGTTGCTCTGGATTACTTCCAGGGCGAGGCTTCTCCGGAGCACTTCGCCAAGGAGGCAGCACGGCAAGCCATTATTCAACTCGACGCGCGTGAGGCTCCGGCGGGAGAGATGGAAGTGGTGCTCGGGCCAGGATGGCCGGGAATTCTGCTTCATGAAGCGATCGGCCATGGCCTGGAAGCGGACTTTAACCGCAAGAAGACGTCGGCGTTCTCTGGTTTGTTGAATCAGCGCGTCGCCAGCGACAAGTGCACGGTGGTCGATAACGGCACCATGCCCGGCCGTCGCGGCTCGTTGAACGTGGACGACGAGGGTAACGCGACCACGAACACAGTCTTAATCGAGAAGGGCATTCTGAAGGGTTATCTGGCCGACAAGCTGTCCTCGCGTCTGATGGGCATTCCGAATACCGGCAGCGGCCGCCGCGAGAGTTATCAGCACATTCCCATGCCGCGCATGACCAACACCTACATGCTCGCGGGACAGGATTCTCCGGAAGACATTATCAAATCGGTGAAGCACGGTGTATACGCAGTGAACTTCGGCGGCGGACAGGTCGACATCACCAATGGTAAGTTCGTCTTCTCCGCGTCCGAGGCCTACATGATCGAAAATGGCCAGATCACTTCGCCGCTCAAGAACGCCACGCTCATTGGCAACGGTCCGGATGTTCTCACCCGCGTTTCCATGGTTGGCAGCGACCTGCAGCTGGACGAAGGCGTCGGAACCTGCGGCAAGGATGGACAGTCTGTCCCGGTAGGAGTCGGAATTCCCACGCTCAAGATCGACCGGATGACAGTCGGCGGCACGGGCGGGTAATTTTCGACTCGTCCCAAAGCAGGAAATTTTGCAGATCGAGGAAGTTTGCCGATTTTCTTACCAGTAAGATCTATTCAGCAATCTTACAAGTAAGATCCAGGCGCTTGTCCTGCCGATTATTTTGAGGCAGCGCGTGCGCAGCCCAGCCGAACTAGAATCGCGCGAATCAATTTCGCAGTCGTAACAGGAAACTTATCCGATGAATGCTTCCACAGTAGAACGTCCCGCAAGCGCACCCGCTGCCTCAACCGATCTGAAGGAAATTGCCGCCGACGTAGTGAAGCGCGCCATGCAAGGGGGCGCCACGGCAGCGGAAGTCGTTGCCATGGATGGCAGCGAGTTTTCCACCGTCGTCCGTTTAGGCGAGGTTGAGACGCTGAAGGAATCGGGCTCGAAGGGAATCGGCGTGCGCGTCTTCTTTGGACAGCGTGCCGCCAGCACATATTCCAGCGATCTGACTCCTGCAGGCGTGAAGCAGTTGGTTGAGTCTGCTCTGGCACTGGCAAAAATCACCAGTGAAGACCCGTTTGCCGGAATTCCCGAGGCTGCGGACCTGGGCAAACTGGATGGCGATCTTGGCCTGTACTACGACGATGTGTACTCGCTCTCGACGCCCGACCGCATCGACTACGCCCGGCGCGCCGAGAAAGCCGCAACCGAAGCGGACCCGCGTATCGTTAACTCCGAAGGCGGCACATTCGATGCGGCCATCGGCTATAAGGTCCTGGCGAACTCGCATGGGTTTGTTGGGGACTATCAGCGATCCTATTGCTCGGTGTCGGCAGTACCGATTGCGCAGGTCGAAGGTTCGGCCATGCAGCGCGACTACTGGTACTCGGTCGCGAACTCGCTGAAGAAATTGGAATCGCCGGAAGAAGTAGGCAGGATCGCCGCCCAGCGTACGCTGCGTCGTATCGGCGCCCGCAAAGTGAAGACGCAAAAAGTCCCCATCGTGTTTGAGCACACGGTCGCCGGCGCATTGATTGGGCACATTTTTGAGGCGGTGAACGGCGACTCGGTGTATCGCGGTGCGTCGTATCTGAGCGGGAAGCTCAATGAAAAAGTTGCGGGCGATAACATTCAGGTGATCGATGACGGCACCATGCCCGGCGGCTTCGGCACCAGCCCCTTCGATTCCGAAGGCGTCCCGAGCCGCAAGACTGTGGTGCTCGAGAACGGCGTCCTGAAGTCGTACCTGCTGAACACCTACACTGCCAAGAAACTCGGCCTGAAGACGACTGGAAATGCTTCGCGCGGCCTGGCTGGAACACCAGGAATCGGTCCGGGGAATTTCTTCCTGAAGCCGGGAACCAAGACGATGCAGGAGATTATCGGCGACATCAAAGAAGGCCTGTTCGTCACCGAGTTCCTGGGCTTCGGCGTGAACCTCGTGACCGGCGACTTCTCGCGCGGCGCCAGTGGTATATGGATTGAGAACGGAGAGTTGACCTTCCCGGTGGAGGAAATCACCGTCGCCGGCAACCTGAAGGACATGTTCTTTAACATTGCTGAGATCGGCAACGATCTCGAGTTCCGCAGCTCGATCGCTTCTCCCACCCTGCGTATCGAAGGGATGACCGTCGCCGGAGAATAATCAGCCGGCTATAGGAGCGCGGTGGACCGCTACATTCCTGCCAGCAATTCCTTCTTGCGATCTTCGGGCAGGAACGACGCGCGGAACGAGTTTCGGGCCAGCTCTCGCAATTCCTCAGAGCTAAACCCGAAGATATCGCGTGCAATCCGGTATTCGTTTACCAGGTCCGTGTGAAACATGTCCGGATCGTCGGTGTTCAGCACTACCGGCACTCCAGCGTCAAAGAGCTTTCGCACAGGATGCTGATCGATAGCTAGACAACATCCCGTCTTCAGGTTGCTGGTAATGCAAATTTCAACGGGTATCTGCTTCTCAGCCAGATAACGCACCAGTTCCGGATCGTCGATCGCATGTAACCCATGGCCAATGCGGTCAGGCTTCAACTGCCGCAGCGCTCCCCAGATTCCTTCAGGACCCACGGTTTCACCGGCATGAACGGTAAGGCCGAGTCCGTGGCTGGAAGCGTGTTCATACACTTCACGAAACTGCTCAGGCCCGGCCTTCCTTTCATCGCCACCAATCCCGATACCGGCGACATTCCTGCTCTTACTTCGAATAGCCTCGTCCACGACGCGTCTGGCTTCGTCGACTCCGAAGTGACGCACAGCGTCGAAGATCCAATACAGCGATATGCCAAAGTCGCGCTCACCGCGCTGGCGCCCGCGTTCCGCACCCTCGAATAAGGGAGCAAACTCCTGTCCGCGCCAGTGCACTACGCCCGCCGATATGTATACCTCCGCGTGTACGACGCCTTGCGCGTACAGCTTCTGCATCATGCGATAGGTGACCAGTTCGTAGTCGTCGGCGGTGCGAAGGCGCTCTGTGACCGCCTTGAAAGCCAACATGAACCCAGTGAAGTTCTCGTACGCATAAAGAGCGTGGGCTTCTGCTTCGGTGAAGACGCGGCCACTGTCCTGAATGTTGGTATAGCGATTGTTCGTGGTGGAAAGCGGGGTAGGATGCCGGCGACTCAACTCCGACAATGTGGGAGGGTCAACGGAGCCTTCCAAATGCAGGTGAAGCTCGGCCTTGGGAAGCGAGCGAATGAAGTCGTCGTTCACGGCTTGGTCGTGGCCTGAAGGGCAGGGTTGGAATTTCGTGGGCTGAATTCGCTGCGATGCCGGCTATAGAGCCAGTACACAACCATCCCGATAATCAGCCACACAAAGAAGCGCAGCCAGGTGAGGATCGGCAAGCCCGCCATAAGGAGGATGCAGAAGATAACGCTGAGAATGGGGGCAGTAAGACCGCCCGGCGCGCGAAAGCCTCGACGACGCTCGGGCTGTTTGTAGCGCAGTATGATGACGCCGACCGACACCAACACGAAAGCGAACAGGGTGCCGATGTTGGACAAATCAGAGAGCGTGCCGATGTCCAGGATCCCCGCCGGAATGCCGACGAGAAAGCCGGCAATCCACGTCGCAACCGCCGGGGTGCGAAAGCGCGGATGCACCCTCCCAAAGATCTTTGGCAGCAGCCCATCGCGTGACATCGAAAACCAGACTCGAGCCTGTCCCAGCTGAAACACCAGCAGAGACGAAATCATTCCCATCATCGCGCCGAACAACACAGCCAGCTCAGTCCAATGCAGTAAAGCCGACTTCGTAGTGCCGGCCAGCATGCTCATGCTATTGACCACCGGGGCGGCGTCATCGAGCAGCGAGTGCCAGGGAACCAGTCCGGTAAGAACCACTGCGACCGCGATGTAGAGGATGGTGCAAACGACAAGCGTGGCGATGATCCCGATTGGAATATCGCGCTGCGGGTTGCGCGCTTCTTCCGCTGCGGTGGAGACAGAATCGAAGCCGATGTACGTAAAGAAGATGATTGAGCCGCCGGTGAGCACGCCTGACCACCCTTCCGGCACGAACGGATGATAGTTTGCCGGATGAATGAAGCGCATGCCGACGAAAATAAACGCCAGGATGGCGGCGATCTTCAGCAGCACCATGATGTTGTTGGTCTCCGCCGACTCGCGGATGCCGCGCACCAAAACCACAGTCAACAGGAGCACGATCAGGAAGGCTGCAACGTTGAAGCCGAAGTGCCAGCCCGGCGCGTAAAGCACGTTGCCTTGAAGATCAGTCAGGCCGCCAGGCAGATACGCCGGCGTGATCCAACGCAGGGCCGGATGCCATCCAAACCAGCTGAACGTCGCCGCCATGTGCGCCGCAAAGCCCACGCTCACCGCCATATTGCTGACGGCATATTCCAGTATCAAATCCCAGCCGATAATCCAGGCAATCAGTTCGCCCATCGTGGCGTAGGTGTATGTATAAGCGCTGCCCGCAATGGGGATCATCGACGCGAGTTCGGCGTAGCAAAGTCCGGTGAAAGCGCAGACGATAGCAACCAGGATGAGTGAGATCGCCAACGCCGGCCCGGCTCCCGGACGTCCCAAGGTAGCCGAATGATGGACGAGATAATCGGCGAGTGGCGCGTTCAGGATCGACGAAGTGTCGAACTTCTGTCCGGCGATGGCGGTACCTACTACGGTAAAGATGCCCGAGCCGATGACGGCGCCAATGCCCAACGCAGTCAGCGACCACGGGCCAAGCGTTTTCTTCAGCCGATGTTCCGGCTCCTCCGATTCGGAGATCAGCTTGTCGATGGATTTACACGCGAAGAGTTGGTTCGCCAGGGTAACGCTCCCGGGAGTGCTGAGTTAGGCTCTCTGAATTCAAACAGAAACAGTAGAACCGGGCAAGCTGAAGACTTCACCACGGACACACGGAGCGCATGGAGGATTTTTCCATCCCGGCGACCTTTAGAAATGTTTTCTCCGTATCACCGTGGTGATAGCGAATTTACTTGCCCGGCGCCAGCGTCTCCAGGAAGTGATCGTCGATCAGGTGGAAGAGATGCGTGCGGGCTGCTTTTCCGCCGATGCCGTGAGTCTTCCGCGGATATAGCATCAGCTGGAACTGCTTTCCGGCATCGATGAATCCGTTGACCATCTGGATGGTGTTCTGCATGTGCACGTTGTCGTCGCTGGTGCCGTGGACTTCCAGCAGCTTGCCGTGCAGATCGCCGGGAAAGTTCACTGGAGAACTGTCTTTGTACCCATCCGGGTTATCTTTCGGCAGGCCCATATACCGCTCGGTGTAGATGGAGTCATACAGCAGCCAATTGCTCACGGGAGCCACCGAAACGCCGGACTTGAAAAGATCACTGTGTTCCAGCGCGAACAAGGTGAAATATCCGCCGTAACTCCAGCCCCAGAACCCCAAACGGTCGCCATCGAGCTGCGGAAACTGCTGCAACGCCTGCTTGACGCAGTCCACCTGGTCGCTCAGTTCAATAGGTCCGAGGTGATGTTTGATCGGCAACGCGAAAGCTTTGCCGCGGTTAGCCATGCCTCGATTGTCCACATGCAGGACGGCAAAGCCCTGGCGTACCAGGATCTGATCGAACAGGTCGCCGCCCGACCAGGCATTACGGACCGTCTGCGCTCCCGGGCCGCCATACGGATTGACGATCAGCGGAAACTTACCATTGGCCATCATCGGTCCACCCGTCGGCAGCATGATGACACCCTGCAACGTCGTGGTTCCGTCAGCGGCCTTGAAGTCCACAAACTTTGGCGTGATCAGGTTGTAGGCTTCGACGCTGCGGGCCTGCCAAAACGGGCTACAACTCCCATCAACCGAGCATAGAGAAGCGCTCGGGGGCGACGTGATGGAGGAGAAGTCGTCCACGTAATATTTCACATTTTTCGGGTCGAAGTCGGCGCTGTGCGTGCCATCCTGCTTGGTGATGCGATGGAAATTTTGACCGTTCAGTCCAACAGCGTATTCGTTCTTCTGGCGCCAATCGCCTTCGTTGGCCGAGAAATAAACGACACCCTGCTTGGCGTCCACACCGTCGATGCTTTCGACCTCCCAATCACCGTGGGTGAGTTGAGTCTCCATCTTGGCGGCGCCGCTTAAGGAATTGTTTTTGTCGAAGCGGTAGAGATAAATATGATTGTGGCCATCGCGCCAACTGGTCCACAAGTAGCCATCGCCGGAATCCAGCAGCATGAAATCAACCTCGGGATGCATGTCGATCCAGGCGTCGGTGGTTTCGGTCATCATCAATTGCGACTTTCCGCTGCTCACGTCAATAAAGTAAAGATCAAGCCGATCCTGAACCCGGTTCAGCGCCATCACCCAGAGAAGGCCGTTTCGCACCCAACCGAAACGGGGAATAAGGACATTAGGATCGTTGTTGAGAGGAAGAGCACCGTTGCCAGGATTGGCTGTGACCCACTTCGGTTTGCCTCCGCCCGCATTGACGACCGCCAAGCGCACTCCGGGGTTGGGATCGCCGGGCTGCGGATACTTCTCTGAATCGACGGTCGGATGGGTTGGGATCCAGTCCGTGATCGGATAACTGGGAACATCCGATTCGTTCATTTGCAGGTACACGATCTGTTTGCCGTCGGGCGACCAGAAGTAGTTGCTGCGACTGTACAACTCCTCCTCGTAAACCCAATCCACTTCGCCGTCCAGCACCGTTTCGGTGCCATCTTTGGTTAACTGCTTCTCACCCTCGCGCTCGACTGGGCGCACGTAGATGTTGTGCTTGCGAATGTAAGAAATCTGTCCGCCGTCGGGAGAAAACTTAGGATCGGCGCTCTCGTCGGAACTGGATGTGAGCTGCACGGCGGTGCCGGTATCGAGGCTGTACAGCCAGAGCTGTCCCATCGAATCGAACAGGAGGTGCTTGGAATCCGGTGCCCAGTGATAAGCGGCGATTGAATACCGTTGCGCCGCCTCCTTCTTGCGTTCGTCCTTGATGGCGCTGGCTGGAGGCGCCAGTGCCGACAGCTTACCGCTGGCAACCAGTACTGCGGACTTTCCCGTAGCGACATCGACGTAATACAACTCGCCGTGGTCCCCGGTATCGTCGCGTTGGACAAACGAGACCTTGGTTCCGTCGGGACTCCACTGCACGTTCTCAGGGCCGCGGCCCAGGATTCCCCCCGGCTGATACATATCCTCGATGGTCAGCTGTTTCTGCCCTTGAGGCATTTGCGTGGCAGGTGCAGAGGTTTGTGCGGTGAGTAATGCGCAGAAAAGGACGAGCAAGACACATACGGCCAAACGTGCTTTCACGGCGGCTCCGAAGACAAGAATTTGCTTGGGGGAAAGTTTATATCACGCGTGAGCGAAACACAGCGGGACCGCAAGCGATCAGGGGTGAGAGGCGAGTTAGAAACTTCGACTAGTGGCCAAGCTGATAGATGCGGAGTAATTCAACCAGCACGACGAAGATGCCGACGCCGAAGTACAAATTGTGCGCCGTCTGCGTACTCAACGCAGCTGGCAGGGGTACACCCTTTTCACGAAACGTCACCACCAGCGAGCGTTCTCGCTCGATGATGAAATCGGCGATCCGGCGGTGGCACGCCGCGATCGTAAGGCCAAGTAGAAGTCGCGCAATCTCGAGTGGCATATGGGCAATCGTAAGTTGTCTGGCGAGGAGTGCTCAATAGGCCGAAAACCTTAGCTCCAGTGGTGACTCTACATCCGGGCACGAGCAAGGAAACACGGTTCGGTCGCCGTTTGTGAGTTTCTTATTGACGTTTCAATAGTCGTTTAGACCGGATAACACCGGAGGAGGCCGGATAACACCGGATATTCTGCACGCTAGTCATCGAGCGTTTCCGATCGGTGTTCTGCAGCTTCGATTTTCTTGGGACACAAGCAGCAGGCTTAATGTGGAAAAAGCATGTTGGCATACAGCTCTTTCCTGTGTTGCACCGAGCCTCGATGTTGCAACGATTCTCCGGCTCCGCACTCGGCTCGCAGGCATGTTCAAACCAACGCCTTTGTCGGGCGAACCCACTCCTCACGGCAGACCCCTGGATTCCTTTCTAAATGACCGCTACAGTCATATCTCCCCCAACGACCGCTCAATTCGGGCAGCGATTCGTGATTTCATTGTGGCCCACCCCATTGCTAGCCCACCTCTCAGCACCGGCAAGTTATACGACGAAGCTCTTTTGCTGATCCCGCAGGCTTTCTCCAAGCCGTCAGTGTATTGCTTGAGAAGTCGCAAAGAAAGGTCGCGCTCAGGTTTGCGGGGTGGGAGCATAAAGCCGGTTCGGATCGCGCCGCCTTTGCCACGAACTGTGTGTCATCATTATGAAAGCAGTGTTTAAGACCCCTGAATTCAACCTGAGACACTTCCGACCCGAACCGTCGCTTGCCCTGTAAACTGGCACTTGCCAACCTACCCGATTTTGTTCCGGACAATTCTGACCATGCCGAAAAATGCGGCGCCGAACATCAGCAGACTCGTTGTCTTCGGAGAGGAGCTTGCGTCACCTCCGGTGGTGCCGAGAATGGTGAACGCTTCGGAGGGAATGGTACCCACAAATTGCTGGTACGCCTGCGAGGGACACCCCTGAGACTGGCAGTCGAAGCCAGCATTCTCGTCCCATCCAAAGTCCGATCCGCTGGGAACGGTGCCATGCCGCAGCGTAACCCAATAGCTTCCATTAGGCAGAGTTGGCCCTCCTGTCCAGTTTGTGGTCTCCTGGCAGTTGTTGTACCCCCAGAGGTTAGCGTAGCAGTTGGTTTCGTTCGAAAACTGTACGGTTCGATCAAAATAGACCGTACCGCCGCCGTTCTGGCCGGAACTGATAAGTACCTCTGCGCCTGGATTATGATCGGCGATGCCGATCATGGTCCAGATGGACAAGCCCGTTACCGTAGAATTGCCACCAGAGACGGTAAACGTGTTACTGACGGAATTGGAATGATCAAATCTCGGTTCTTGATTGACCCCGCTGACGGGACCATTTTCATAGATGGTTTGGGCGCCGGCCATGGCAGTCAGGCACAGGATGGCAGCAAGTAGCATCAGTCTGCGTTTCATTTCCATATCTCCTTTTCTCAAGGTTGCTGTGTCCGTCGGTTGTTGGAGCAGATGTCTTCCGACCAGTCCGGTGCTACGGAGCGATCTTCCATACCACGCCAGAGTCGGCGTTTCCTCCCCAACCTGCCGTCCCATAAAGGTTGCCGCTGGAGTCGAGCAGCAGATGCCCATACGGCGAACGGCCATCCGCGCCGCCGGTAAAGTCATGCAGGGAGGTATAGGTCCAAACGCCACCCGAGTTTGTCAGCTTGAAAACGGCACCTTGCTGCGACGCCCCGCCCGCTAGTGTGGTGCCGTAGAGGTTGCCGGCTGGATCCAGCAATAGTGGGCCAAAAGACCCGCGGTTCGGAGGTCCGTTGAAGGAATGGAGGACGGAGAAAGTCCAACCGTTATCGGAGGGAGAAAGCTCGAAGACAGTGCCACCACTGTTGGGGCCGCCGCCCGAGGTCGTGCCGTAGAGATTGCCGGCGGAGTCCATCGTCAATCCGGCCTTCGGCCATGCGCCGTCGCTGCCGTGTTCAAAAACGTGCAGGATTGTCTCCGTCCAACCCGATCCAGAAGGCGTCAGTTGATAAGCAATTCCATAGGTGTCTGGTGACTGGCCGTTGCCGTATGTCGTGCCATACAGTACGCCGCCAGGGCCAAAAATAACTCCGCCCAGCGGATTGTAGCCATTTTGAGTCATGAAGTTGTACAGGGTCGATACCGTCCAGCCTTCTCCAGACGGGGATAATTCATAGACAGCACCGAGTACGGTACTTCCGCCCTGGAACGACACTCCGTAGAAATTGTGGGCGCTGTCAAAAATCAGCTCGCCAGCATTAGGGAAGAACAAGGCGGGGTTTTGGCTGCCCAAATAAAGCTGCGTTTCGTTCCACGGACAGATTGCGCCGGTGCAGGCGGTCGGCTTCGGTTGCAGGCGAAAAATCGTTCCGCATGTTTCTTCTGATCCCTGCAGGCAAGCCGTAAAAGTGTTGCCGCCATAAAACGTGGTTCCGTACAGCAATCCATCGGGACCTATCGTCACTCCTGCTTCCGGATACTTGCCATCGGTCGCACCCTGAAATTGGTAAACGGGGGTGAAGATCCATCCCCCGCCACGAGGCGCCAATTTGTAAACCGTCCCCCTACCCTGGCCGCCCAGGGAAGTCGTGCCATAAAGGTTGCCGACTTGGTCCATGGCAAGCCCGGCTAGAGGGTTGGCTCCATCCGGACCGCCAGTGAAGCTGTGGATCACAGAATAAGTTTGCCCTTCGGCCAACTGAAGAAACATGAGTCCAAACAACAGCACAGCCGCGGCATTGACAATTCGTTTCATTTCATCCTCCATGGGACAGAGATCAGGGTGTTTACGAAGGCGCGGCCGCACCGCATCGCTTCGATCGAGTTGAGACGTACTGCATGGTGCGCGAGGAAGTAACAAGCGGCCTGGAATTCAAGAACTGTGGCCAGTCCAGGCTAACTGGTGCGAAGATTGACCCGCAGCGCATCGTGACGAGGCATCTCGTTTACTCCGTTTGTTGGAACATAAGCAGCCTTGTTCAACCAACGCCTTTGTCGGGCGAACCCACTGGGTTGCAGCCTAGTTCGGATCCGCAACTAAAGCTGCGGCCAAAATGTTTGCCTGATAAGTGCCGATCCCAGTCACCAAGTCATAACCAGGGCCAGCATTGCACTCTGACCCGCAACCACCGTTGTTGCCCGATGTAATGTCATGAAAATCGAGGGTGTAGTTGCTGGAGTAGTAGATGCTATACAGGTCGGCGGCTGCCTGACTGAGAGTGCTCTTACCCGCTGCTAGTCGAGCCGAGTTAACCAGAGTAAAGAATGCTGCCCAATCGGGTGCTGCGACACTAGTTCCGCCGGTACGGAGCCATCCATTTCCGCTGTAGGTGTCATATACCGGAACACTGGGAGGGGTCGCAGCTTCGGAGGCTATATCCGGCGTGCAACGATTGGTGGTAGACCAAGCGGCGCAAGCCGGGTTTTGCCAGGAGGGTTGAGGCTCTATCGTACTGACTCCTCCGGTACTGCCGAACCATGCTGTTTCGCTTCCGTAATTCAATTGCAACGGGCTGGGCGGGGCAAGAGCGGTAGCTAAATTCAGCACGGTGCCACCCGCGCTGACCACGCAGGGTGATGTCGAGGGATAAACAGCCTGATTGTGATATCCGTCGCCGCTGGCCGCCACGATCGTTACGGGCTGGCCATTGCCATTCACGATGTTGCAAAGATAGCTGTCAAGCTGCTGCTCGCCTGCAAACTCGGCGTCGTCGAAAGTGAGAGCAACTGTGGTTGCGTTATAGGGCGACGAGGTCGCCACAGTGATTGCATTGAATAAATCTGCGAATACCACAGCGTCGATTTCCACCAGGATGATATTTGCTTGCGGAGCCAGTGCGCAGGCCTGTTCGACATCCAGCGATTCTTCGACATCCCAGCCGCCCCCTTCCACAGGATTACCGACCTTGACCTTCTGAAAATTGCACGGCGCCAAGTGAAAATAGTTCGCATAGTAGGCCAGGTCGGACTCGATGTTTGGGTCATCGGCGCCTCCTATCAATGCGATGGTCATACCCTGTCCCTGATTTGGTATTCGATTGAATCCGTAGGCAGCCTTAAGCTGCGCGGGCAAAATACCCGCTGGAGAGCTCGAATCCTGTTGACGAATGACCTCGATAGGTAAGTGAGCATACGGAAGACTCACGCCGGACGACTGCGCCATCAATGGAGGAGCAGCCAGCAACAGAACCATCATCCAGCTTGACCGGGCTGAGAGTGTTTTCATGATCTTCTCCTTATTTGATCCAAGGGTGCGGGTCTTCAACTTTAGCTATGAGAAAAACTCACTCGTGGCGCACCGCGGCAAGCGGGCGCAATTGCACGGCTCGGCGTGCCGGAACATAACAGGCAATGAAGGAAACAAAAAGCAGCAATCCCCCGACAATGACGAAGGTAAGAGGATCGCGCGCTGTGACGCCCGACAACATGGGACTCACGAGCCTTCCCATGACCAGCGCAGCAAAGATCCCGGTCAGCACACCCCAAGAGGCCAAAAGCATCCCCTGCACCAGAATCATCCGGAGGATCTGTTGCGGGGTTGCACCTAGAGCGCGACGAAGCCCGATCTCCTGCGTTCTCCCAGTGACCATATAGGCGATCACGCCATAGGTTCCCAAGGTCGCAAGTATCAAAGCGATGACCGCCAGGCAGCCCAGGAGTAGAACCGACAACTTGCGCGGAGAGACGCGAGTCTCGACTATGTCCTGCAGGGTTTCGAAGCTGGACAAAGTCAAACTCGGATCAACCGAGTGCAGCGCGCTTCGCACGGATGCGACAAGAGCGGACGGATCCGTTTGCGATAAGACAACCAGGCTTCCGCTGCGATTCGGATACTGGCCGTACGGAAAATAGATCTCCGGCAGCGTGGGCACACCCGCGATGCCGTTTTCGACGTGATGTATGACGCCGACAATACTTGCAGAGAAAAGTTGATGACCCGGTTCGGCGCTCAACTCAATCGTGACGTGCTTGCCGATGGCGCTTTCTCCCGGCCAATATTGCCTGGCCAGAAGGTCATCGACCACACAGACCTTGGTGGACCTTTCATCGTCGGCTGTGCTGATGGAGCGTCCTTCCAGAAGTCGAATACGCATCGCCTCCAGGAAGCCTGCAGTTACGGCCGACGCTTCGGTCAAAGGCTCCTGGCCCGCCTTAGGCTTTGGCCGACCATCGACGGAAAACGGCATCTCGAATGGAGCCAGGAGGACCGGACTCTTAAATCCCACGGCCTGCACTGCGGGCAAAGCCGCGACCTTGCCGAGGAAATGGTGTACGAGCTCAATCCTTGGCGCAGGGTCATTATATTTCGCGGGCGACAAATCGAGCGCGGCGGTCAGCACACCATCGCTTTGAAAGCCATGATCGCCTTGCAATACATGAAACAGGCTTTTGATCATCAAGCCGGCGGCTACCAGCAACACGACGCATAAGGCCAATTGTGCGGTGACAAGCAAACCGCGGACGCGCATGTGTCCGAGGCCGGTGCCCGTGGTTCGGTTGTTCTCCTTCAGCAGTTCGTTGGGATCGGCACGATATGCGGCCAGGGCGGGAAATACCCCGAAGGCAACGCCGGCCAATAGTGAAATCGCCAGGCTGAACAGCAGCACCGAGCGATCGATCGCGATTTCGTCAAAGCGCGGAGCCATGCGTGACGGCAGATGGAGAAACGCAGCGGACACAGCGGCGGTTGACCCATACGCAACCACCAACCCTGCAGCTCCTCCCAGCAAAGCCAGCAAAATGCTCTCGCACAAGAACTGCCGGGCAAGTCGCCCACCACCCGCCCCCAGCGCGCTGCGAATCGCGATCTCCTGGCGTCGAACAACGGCGAGTGAGGTGAGCATATTCGCAACATTGGCGCACCCAATCAGGAGGATGAGACCTACGGCCCCCGACAGCAGTAGCAGAGGCAGCTGGACATCTCCTACTTCCTGGTAAAGCAGTGGCATTACGACAGAAGTGGTTCCGAGGTTTGTCTTCGGATATCGCTGCGCGAGTTTGGCGGCGGTTGCCGTCATCTCACTTCGAGCCTTCTCCACGGAGACACCTGGCTCAAGCCGGGCCAAGGCGTAGATCCCGCGATGATCATCCCGATGCGCGGCGCCACCAATCCTGTCTTCCAGCCGGCCCAACGAGGTGTACACATCCACATCGGACTGGAAGATAAGGTGAAGTCCGCGATCAGGGACCACCCCGATGACGGTGAACGACTCGCCGTTAAGTTTCAGTTGCATGTCCAGAACTCTGGGATCGCGAGCAAACTCGCGGGTCCAGAAGCTCTCTCCCAGCACGGCCACGCGCGGCGACTCGACCCTGTCCTCCTCCTCGGTGAGAAAGCGCCCAAGGAGAGGCTTGATACCTAGCGTTGAGAGGAATTCGGCAGACACCTCTCGCGCGTTGAGCCGCTGCGGCTCGCCGCGTCCGGTCAAGTCGAAGGTGTCACGACGATAGGCTGCGATGGCGCTGAAGACTGTATTCATCGCGCGCCAGTCGGCCAGATCTGCCATCGAGAAGTACATCTCCGGAATGTCGGCAGTGGCTTCCGACACGAAGACGAGGCGATCCGGTTCAGGAAAGGGGAGCGGCCGCAATAACACGGCATGAATGACCGAGAAGATGGCCGTGTTGGCTCCAATGCCAATGGCCAAAGTAAGAATAATGACGGCGCTAAACCCAAGATTACTTCGCAGCATCCGCAGGCCGAAACGCATGTCCTGGACAAGGCTGTCCCACCACGGCCAACGTCCGGACTCGTAAAAGCGTTCCTGGACAAGCGTCAGGTTGCCGAAGCCGCGCTGGGCGGCGTCTCGCGCCTCTTCCTCACTCAGCCCTTGTTCCCGCAGACGATCGACCTCAAGCTGCAAGTGGGATTCGACTTCGGCCCCGAAGTCCTCCAGGCTGCGCTTGCGCCGGAACATGGCTCAGATCTCCTCCGCCTCCGGCCCCAGAATTCGTGAGATGGCCGTCACTAATCGATTCCACTTGGCGGTTTCTCTGACCAGTTGCTTGCGGCCGGCACCGGTCAGCGAATAGAAGCGGGCTTTGCGATTGTTGGAAGAGGTTCCCCACTTTGCCGATATCCAGCCCCGCTGTTCCAGGCGTTGCAGCGCCGGATACAGCGCGCCATGCTCCACCAGCAGTTCTTCCTGCGACGTTTGCAGGACGGCGCGCGCGATCCCCTGCCCGTGCTGCTCGCCAAGAATCAGCGTACGCAGGATCAACAAGTCCAGTGTGCCTTGCAACAGTTCCAAGCGCTCTTTGTTTTCTCGGGTCGACATTTCACCCGAGTATCCGCCGCGTTTGGGTAATATGTCAACCCAAAAATGGAATCAGGTTAGGAACCAATGGAGTTGGTCGTTCATCTTCGAAGCTGCGCCCGAATACTGCAATTGGATCTCAACAATTACACGTAGTTGAACCCTCTGGGACCAGGGACGTAGCGTGCTAGAATCCAAGCAGTCCCGCAATGAGTCCTGACGTTCAAAAGTTGATTGATCTCCAGCAAGTGGATAGCCGGATGGCGGCTTTGCGCGCCGAAGTAGCGGCTCTGCCGAAGGAAGTGGCGCAGATTGAAGCCAAACTGGCTGGCTCAAAAGCGGCCGTCGAGAAAGCCCAAAACGCCATTAAGGCGGACGACACCACCCGCCGTAAGCACGAATCGGACATCAAGGACCAGCAGGAGAAGATCAGCAAGTACCGCGATCAGTCGCTCAAGGTGAAAACCAATCAGGAATACAAAGCCCTGATGACTGAGATCGAACACGCCGAAGCCGAGATCCAAAAGTCCGAAGACAAAATCCTGGAAATCATGGTGGCGGCGGATGCGCGCAAAGACACGCTAAAGCAGTCGGAAGCGGCGCTGAAGGCCGATACTGCGGCGAACGAGAAGGAAAAAGAACACGCCCGGCAGCAAACTGCCGAGGACGAGAAACTGCTGGCCGAACTCGACGCTCAACGTCAGGGCCTGCGTTCCGGTGTAAGCGAAGAACCGCTGACGCACTATGACCGCGTGCTGAAGCTTCGCGGATCCGCTCTGGCTCCGGTTTACGAAGACGAAAGTTGCTCGGCTTGCCGCGTCCGGCTGCGTCCTCAGGTCTTCCAGGATGTAAAGAGCAGCGATGAGTTTGTTACCTGCTTCTACTGCAATCGAATTCTGTACTTTGTTCCTCCCCCACCCAAGGAAGAGGAAGCCGGAAAAGAGAGCAAGCCATCCGCCGAACCGGCAAAAGCTGAGAGCGTGCAGGTGGACGAAGCGACAGCGCACTAGACGAGTTACAAGCCGTTGGTGACCCTTTGTGATTGCCGAGATTCTGCCAGAGGTTTACGACGGCGTCGGTAGGAAGACCTTTCGCCCGGATGCGCGTCGCCACAGCGGTTTCAAGCCAACTTTCCCCGCCGGCCGTTTCTTAAGTCACCCCTTAAAGTACTGGTGTTCTGATTTTGACGAGTTGCGACAGTTCCTTGGAACTTGCAAGTATGTTTCCGACAAAGAGCAGTTCGGAAGGAGGGACTATTGGCAACCGCCAGAAGACTTTGAACAGACAAGAACAGGAGACTGCGAGGACTTTGCGCTGTGGACATGGAGGCAGCTCCTTCACATGGGATATGCCAGCAGGTTTGTAGTGGGCTCGGCGGGCCGGTACGGCACCGGTCACGCTTGGGTGACCTTTGAGAAGGATGGTAAGACCTATGTACTCGAGCCGCTAGCCAGGTTTGCGGGCGTCACATTACCTCACCTTTCAATCGTCAGATACAAGCCAGAGTTCTCCATGTCGTGGGACGGGAAGACAATCTCGTACTATCAGCACGAGAACCGACGATTTTCTGCATCCGGGTTGAATCTACTGAGGCTCTTGGGAGAATGGCTCTTCTATTGGGCGTCTTTTTGGTTGCGGCTTTTTCCCAAACTCGTGATAGGTATGGGCCGCCGTGTGCTGGGGGAGCAGCGAGTCTCTTCCACCGGGAAAATCCCATAGAGCCTTCAACGTCTGAACGGTCAACGAAGGCGGCTGGAGCGACGGCGCGTCATCCTTCGGAGCCTCATCTCAAGGTTTGGTTACGGTTCCGGTGACTTTGACCATCGGGCCTGTCGAACCCGGCCCAGTGGTTTTTCCCTCCAAGAAGGTATTCTTGACTGGTCAAAGAGACCATATGGCAAGACTGTTTGCGGTCACGATCATAGTTATTGCAATCGCTTCTGCCATTCCTATCGTGCTGCACATCTGGCAGCCGCCGGCGAATATTTCTGTTCAAGGAAAGTTGATCGATGAGCAGATGGCCGCCACCATGTTGGAAGTGGGTGTCTGCTTCCTGCTGACGCAGTTTCTCCTGGGAATCTTCATCTGGAAATCGTCGAACCGTCCACGCGACGAAAAGATCAAGAGCTTCCCGGGAGGTGCGCGAGCACTGGTCACAGCGGCGGTGATCGTGGTCGGTGCGGAAGTATTAGCCCTGGGAACGTTTGGTACCAAGGCTTGGGCAGACATCTATCTCACGCCGGCGGCCGCCGATGCCATACAAGTGCAGGCGCAAGCGGGACAGTTTGCCTACTACTTCCGCTATCCCGGTCCGGATGGAAGTTCGGTCCCATTCATCCCGAACAGATCAACGAGTCCGCAGAGAATTACTTTGGCCTCGATCGCGCGCACGATCCCGACTCCAAGGACGATGTTGTCACCGCTCAAATGGCGGTACCGGTGAACCGTCAAGTCCGTCTGCTGATGCATTCGAAAGATGTCGGGCACTCGTTCTTCGTGCGCGAACTGCGTATTCAGCAGGACTTCGTACCCGGTCTTGATCTGGCAATCCACTTCACTCCAACCAGGATCGGCAGATACGAGATCGTCTGCACGCAGCTGTGTGGGCTTGGCCACTACAACATGAAGGCCTATATGCAGGTCATGTCGCAGGCAGACTTTGACAGGTGGCTGAAGCAGCAGTCGGCATCGCAATAGATCGCCAAACCGTTCGACGCGACAAACAGGTACTGAGAGGATCACATGCAAGATCGGCCGGGGCTGGATAGGCGTCGCCACACTCCGCCTTCTGGATTCATTCGGAAGTACCTGTTCAGCCTCGATCACAAAGTGATTGGCCAGCAATACTATCTGTTGGCGCTGGTAGCGGTCTATGTCGGGATGGTGCTGTCGTGGATCATGAGGATCCACCTGGCGTGGCCCGCTGCGCACATCCCCGGGCTCCAGTTCTTGTCCAGAAACGGCGCGCCGGGCGGCGTGTTGACACCGGAGTACTACCTGCAGTTGATGACCATGCACGGAACCATCATGGTCTTCTTTGTGCTGACCACGGCCCCGCTGGCGGGGTTTGGTAATTACCTTCTGCCCATTCAAATTGGCGCCGGGGACATGCCTTTCCCCCGGATGAACGTGATGTCGTTCTGGCTGACCTTGTTGTCCTTCCTGGTGGCGATGTCTTCGTTCTTTGTTTCACAAGGGCCTCCGCTTTCTGGTTGGACCGCGTACGCGCCGTTAAGCGCTCTCGGTGAAGTTGCCGGACCAGGGGAAGGGACAGGTCAGGTGTTATGGGCCCTGTCGGTTGCCATCTTCAGCGCCGCCCAATTGCTCGGCTCGCTCAATTTCATCTCGGCAACGCTCGATTTGCGTTGCAAAGGCATGAGTCTGATGCGGCTGCCGCTGACGGTTTGGGCTTGGTTCATCACGGCCTGCATGGGATTGACGGCTTTCGCTGTTCTGCTGCCGACCTGCATCCTGCTTATCCTGGACCACGTAGCCGGAACCAGTTTTTTTGTGCCTTCCAATTTGGTAGTGAACGATCAGTTGCAGCACCACGCCGGCGGCTCTGCGTTGCTGTGGCAGCATCTGTTTTGGTTCTTTGGACACCCCGAGGTCTACATCGCTATTGTGCCGGCCTTTGGTGTCGTGTCGCATGTGCTAGTCACTAACTTGCGGCGGCCGCTGTTGAGCTACCGCTGGGTTGTCTACTCCATGGTGGCGATAGCGGTTCTCAGCAGCGTCGTCTGGGGACATCACATGTTCGTGAGTGGCATGAATCCGTTTTCCTCAGTGGTGTTTTCCATTCCGACTTTGGTGATTACGATTCCTTCCGCCGTTATCGTGCTGATTTGGATCGGCAGCATTTATGGGTCGAGGCTGCAAATCAATTCCGCGTCGCTGTTTGCGCTGGGTTTCATCTCGATGTTCGTCAGCGGAGGCATTACGGGCTTCTTTCTGGCACAGCCCTCGTTGGACAGCATGCTGCACGCCACCTACTTCGTGGTCGGACACTTCCACCTGGTCATGGCGGTTGCGGCACTATTCGGCATCTTCGCCGCAACCTATTTCTGGTTTCCCAAGATCACCGGCCGCATGATGAATGAAACGCTGGGTAGGATCCATTTCTGGCTGACGTTCGTAGGCTCGTATTGCATCTTCATGCCGTTCCACTACCTGGGCATGGCGGGCAACGTTCGCCGTTACCAGGCGTTCGTGGATGACTACATGGCGCCGCTTATGCCGGTGCATAAGTTCATCACCATTGCCGCTCTTATCACAGGCGCAGCGCAGATCCTATTCCTGTACAACCTGATTCACAGCCGCTTCTGGGGAAAACTTGCTCCGCTGAACCCCTGGGAAGCTACCTCGCTGGAATGGTCAACGCCGTCATCGCCGCCGCCGTTCGATAACTTCGGTGGAACGCTGCCGGTGGTTTATCACGATGCATACCGGTACGGCATTGAGGGTGCGGCGAACGATTACGTGATGCAGACGTCGCCTGAGCAGACTAACTTGCGAGACGACAAGAAATGAAGTCCAGTGATGGGTTGGCTTTCGGGATGACGAAGCCGCTCGAGGACGGAGGTTGAGCAAGGTACATCATGGCGACCATGGGTTACGAAGTTCCACGACCGAATAACGAAAAACGGAAACTCTCGCCCTCAGGCGGAGGACGGTTGGGCGTTCCGTCGGCTGGCGGTAGAACGAAAGTTGACGACAGCTCTCCCGCTTCCCGGACAGGCGTTTGGGTTGGGATGGCGGCCATCACGATGACCTTTGCGGCTTTCACTAGCGCGATGATCGTGCGCGAAGGCTCCTCGTACGACTGGCAACACTTCACACTGCCATCCATCCTGTATCTCGATACCGTCTTGCTGCTGGCCAGCAGCCTGGTTCTTGAGCTGGCCCGGAAAAAGGTGGGCGCATTTGCAGGCGGGGCGCGGGAGCAGCGCTCGGCGGCGACTCGTTATCTTTGGGTGACTCTGGGACTCGGGGTGCTGTTTGTCGGCGGCCAATCCATGGCATGGCTCAAACTTCGATCGGAGGGGCTGTACCTGGCTACTACTCCCAGCAGTTCTTTCTTCTATTTGTTCACAGTGCTACACGCCCTGCATGTTCTGGGTGGACTTGCCGGTTTAACACTGGTGATTTGGCGGTTCAGTGAGCCACTTCCTACGTTGCGACTGAGCACACTTAGCACCGTTTCCTACTATTGGCACTTCATGGCCGTGCTATGGATCTATATTTTGTTGCTGTTGTGGATGCGAATCTAACACCACTAAGGAAATGGATTCGGACCTGTTGAAAGGCTCGTGCGGTTGCGCGCGACATGTGAATGTCGGCGCTCGTATTCGCAGCAGCTACAATACAGTGGACGGGTCAGTTACGAATGGCGGCCGATGCTTCTTGAGCATTAAGAAGGGCTTCACGCAGTGAAGATTGCCAGTGAACTTCCGCGATCGCTTAGGAGAGTTATCTCGACTGCGATTAGCGTGACGGTTCTGCTTGCCCCGAGAGCATTGTTTGCCCAAGGTTGTGCGCTTTGCTATACGCAGGCGGCTGGCTCTACGCAACGCTTCATTCAAGCGCTGCGCAGCGGAATCATCGTCCTGATGGTCCCCCCGATGTTGCTGTCGGTGATGTTCACGGTGATGGCGTATCGTCGCCGAAACGCGTCTTACGACGAGTTACTTCCTGAAGACAGTCTCATCCACGAGGAGATGCTCTAGGCCGGCTGGCGTCGACTCATGTCTCCGACGTTTTCGTCGTTATTGCTTTTTGGTTGCGGCTGTTCCCTGCTTGGCCGCTGGTCGCGTTGACTTCGCAGCCGCTTTCGGATGCGAGTCGTCCGCAATCTGCTGTGCGACTCTGTCGGACTCTTGAACGAACGTGGCCGAGACCGCGTCAACCCCGAACTTATTCGCATCAGCGGCGAGTGGCGCATCTTTGAGTTCGGGAACCGGTTTGCCAACCTTATATAGGGTTATCAGGGTCAAAGCCTGGTAGTTGGCCGGATCCAGCTTGACTCCTTTTGGCAAAGAGGCCGGCGCCAGGCCTCCGGTATTTGGATCCTTCAATACCGTGGGAACGGTGTAGACGAAATAATCGCATTGCTTCTCGCGGGCTTCACTCTCTACATCTTTCAACGGCGTATCGGTACTCAGGACGACGGTATCGATCTTGTTCCGGCTGAATTCGCTCAAGAGGTCGAGTTGCAGGCTGTCGGTAGGCAGCGACTGACCAGTGGAATCCTTGATTGGCACGACGCCAACGCGCAACACGCCGGCAGCTTTAGGCGGAGCACTCGGGGCCGGTGGTGCTGCGGAGCGGCGCAGAAGCTGCTGGGGTGGGCGCGGGAGCAGTCGATCCAGCGCTTGGCGGAGGCGCCGTCCCGCCGGCAGCCATGCCAGACATATCCGTCACTTTGCAGCCGGGCGGCATGTCGAACAGGGGAGCGTCCAGCGTAGTGTTCGTCAGCTCGATCACCTCTGTCGTGGTGGTAAACGTTCCCTGTGCTGACGTCATCGTCATCGTTTGCTTCAGTGGATAGCCTAGAGCTGCACCGCCGCTGTTCTTCATCACGATGCGGTCGGTGCATCCTCGCTGACCTCTTCCGCCTCCACACGCCATCGCACGATAGCCTTCATCGCCACAGGAAAAATCCGCGAGGTCCGCGTACCAGCCGTCGATTTCCATCTTCATGTGAGACTGATTACAAGCGTCCGGAGTGGACTCCATCATCATGGAACTCCGGATATGCCGTGCCTTGTAGCCAAACATCTCCTGACGTTCGCCGGTGTCGGTGGCCGTACGAGAGATAGTGACAACGCCGCCCTTGGCGACGGGCGTCGGTTCACCTTCACCCATACCGCCGTTCCGGCCCATGGCTCGCATGTCAGGCATCGCGGGACAGGAGCTCTCGCCGCCCATCGATATCACGGTGCAGCGATCTCCCATAACAGTCACCATGCGTTTCTGATCACACTGCATGATACTGACAGCTCCGCCGTGTCCTCCGAAGCTCATCTCCGTGCGCTCGCGGGAGCCTTTGATATACACAGTGCTCTCGGTGCTGTGACCCATTACCGTGGTGCGGGTCTTAATCTTCAGATCGGCTGAGGCAAGAGTGGAAATGGAGAGGAGAAACACGAACACCGAGGTCGAAAGGCGCATCAGGGCGGGCCTCCTGCCTACAGAAGCTAACATTCTCGTGTGCCGAACGAAAGAAAAACCATCCAGCAAATCACTGCCGAAGACCCACATTGGCAGTCGCCAGCCAACCCGCCTGACAAGCGAAAGCTTGCCTGACGGCTACGTGATGGTGGCTCGGGATTTTCTCTCGCTCAGAGACGTTGGCGCGGCTTCGCCACCATGGCGATAACCGTTGGCGCAAGCGATAAATCCATCCATATCGATTCCGTGGTCTGCCTGCGCCTTCTTCGTCTCGGTAATGGCATGAACAATCCACGAGCCCAAATGGCGATAACTCTCGAATTGAGACTCGTTGAAGAACTGGTTGGTCGTGCTTTCATGCGGAAAGTCGGGATGGCTGGCATGGTAAGCAAGAATGTCCGGAGGCTCGGTGCCGTTGAGCACAGGCTTGAGGACGATCAGTTTGCCCGGCGTGGCACCTTCGTCGACACAGCCGTAGCCAATTTCGCCTTCCAGGCAATACATGTTGCTGCCGACGGCCCCCTGCTTCATTGGTACGCCATTGTCGTAACCCGGAAAGGTTATGGGGATGCCGAGATCGATCTCAATTTTGCGGATGGCGTTGCCTAGATCTTCAAACTGTAGACTCGGGTCGGCATCGCCGTCGACGACCACGATCGAGCGGCAGCGCCGCAAAACCATTTCATAGAGCCCGAGGTTTTCGAAGTGGCCTCCATCGGAGAGCTCGATCCATTCGTAGCTGTCGTCGGTCCTGCCCAGAGCCTCGTCCAGTAGGGGAAGAAGCGCCAAGGTAGGACCGCTGCGGTGCAGAAACTTCTCCGTCTTGCGGCTCTTCAGATCCCAACCTTGCAGGGCGGGCCATAACGGGTTTGGCAACCACCAGCCGAGGCGGGTGTTGAAAAATGTCATCAGCAGCGTCACCAGCGGCGACGAGTTGTAACCCATGTTGGGGTTGAAAGCGGCGCCGCTGATGGCCATTGCCGTTCCCACGCGCAGGCCGCGACTGCCGCCATACACTGTGGTCGGAACGTAGCCCAGCCTCCAGCTGCCGCAGCTTACGGGACTAAAGGTAAACGACTCCGCTTTGCGCTGCTGCCATGCAAGATTCTTGGTTGCCACGACGTTCAGTGCAGTGTTGATGACGTGCAGGGGCGCGTCCGGAGTACATGGCATCGACGCTTCGTAAAGATTGTCCGCGGGATCGAAATTGGTGAATGCGTCGGCGTGACGAACGAAGTTGGATGCTCCGAGATAGGCGCGCGTCAGGCGCATCCGGTACATGCCGTGAAGCGAAAACGTATTCACGTTGATAAAGGTGTTTCCTATGATGGCCAACGCGGCTGCACCGGAAAATACAATCGCCGTGGCAATCGTGTCCAGCTTGAGCCGGTCCAGCACAGGCAGGATGGCGGTGTTATGCAGCCCCAACCCAACCGTCAGAATGTGACCGAGAGGAGTGACTGCGCCCGGATGCAGATCACCGCGCATCAGCAAATACAGACTGCGACGGATCCAACTGACGAGGGCCGCCAGTGCGAAGGTTATGCAGACCAGGGCGATACCCGATGCGACCGGCGCGAGCATGTCGTGCCGGGAAAGCCACTGCTGCCACTTGGAGAGCTGCTCCACCTTCACGCGCTTCAGACCGGAAGCAGTGGCCGCGCTCAAGCCTGCCAAACTTCCCAAATATCCTGCGCCCAAACCGAAGACGGCGAGGATCGACGCCTGCAGAAACTTCAGCGTATCCGAGGCAAAATAGGCCACCCCGTTCAGGGCGACCCAGGCGAAGATACAGGCGAACAGCAGGCCTCCGGCTCGCGCCCACCATTCCCGTTCCCCTTCGCGTTCGATGTCACTGAGTAATCCGGAAAGCAGACTCGAGGCGAGGGTCAGAGCAAGCCACACCAGAGGCAGCGCCAGCACGACGAAGCGGCGAGTCACCTGAAAATGATCGGCCTGCGCGACGATCAGATACTTGGTGAGATAAAACGCTGAGATGGAGAGCAGCAACGCGGCCAATCCCGCCGCCAGCACGGGCGCGATCAACGACCAGATGAGCCGTTGCCATGCGATTCGTCCGCTGCCATCGTGCTTGTGGAAGGCGGTAGGACGTGTTTTGCCATCGCTACCGATGAGTACGCGCAGCCGCACCAGCGAAATCGATAACGGCGGTAATAAAGAGAAGACAAAAAGCCACTTTGCCAGGGGAAGAATCTGGTTAAACCGGCTCGTTCCGGTAAAAATGCGATTGATGGCAGCCCATGCCCAGACTTCTCCAGCCAGCCAAATCCCCAGGATGAGTGGAAAAGCGAAGAACCAGAATTCCAGAGAGAAGCTGCCTTGCTTTTGTGGATTCTTAAACCTCGAGGCGTAAGGGGGCCAGCTCATTCGCGCCGCCGCGAAGGCGGAAGCGACAGTTACGCAGAGTACAGCCAGCAGCATCACCGGCAGATACCAGTTGGTCTGCTGCTGTCCCGCAAACGGTAAAGCGTAGGACGCAATCCAGAGAAATTCCGGCAGACAAAGCAGGCAGATCACCGCCGGGACCAGAGTCAGCCAGTTCAAGATCATGTTGCGGCCCACAATGGCTCCCAGTGTGAGAGTGTCCAAGGTGAAGCCGTAATTGGGAGACAGGTAGCTGGTGTATTCGCGTAAGCGCCGAATGGGCTGCGGCTCAGGATCCGCGGAAGTCGCGGATGAGGTCGCCAACTCGCTGACCGTCCGGCTATAGCAACTGCGCTGCGACCAGGCCATCAGCCAGCTTCCGATATACCCTCCGCCGGAAACGGTCGACAAGTAATCCAGGGAATCCATGATCGACTTGGATCCTGCCTTCCACATCGAAGGACGGCTGAAGCGGGACAAGCCCTGCAGGATCCCCAGAGCAAAACTGGCGCTGCGTATGCCTCCGCCGGAGAGGCAGACCGCGGTCGCCTGCATTTCGTGCAATATCTGGGTCAGCGGATGATCGAAAGTCTGGCATTCGTTCTCGGTCTTCAGAGTCTCGTCATAACCAGTCGACATGCGTTGGCGGAAGTCATCATCAGGCTCGTCCGGCTCCTGGCGGATGGAGGCCATCACTTCTTTCATCGCCGCCAAAGCGCCATACGCCACTTCGGAAGCGGTCAGCGCTTTGTCTAAAGCTGTCCAGACGATTTGCAGATCGGAGGGAGGAGTAGTAAGGCCGAGCACGTGTTTCGACACAGCCGCCGCAAGATCGCTGGCGCGGCGCGCACGGTACTCCCCGCATATGGTCCGGAACGGCAGCGCATGGGGTGCCGACGGATATGTCACCTGATCGAAAGAAACCACATTGCCCCCTGAGATGGGACGTCTGCTGCGAATCCGATCAAATCTTCACGGGAAACATCGGACCGGGAATGCTGCTGTGCTGTTGAGGCTAGCAGAGGCTTGGGAAAAATCAAGTAACCGCGCGTGTGCGGCAGGCTAAGGGAAGGTCAGCGGCCTGCTTGTTGAAGAATGACGTCTGCGGCCTTCTCGCCGATCATGTAGATCGCACTGACAATGAAGAAACCCGGGATGCGGGGAAACACGGAAGCATCGACGACCCGTAAACCCTCTGTACCGTGCACGCGAAAGTCGCTGGAAAGCACGCCATTTTGCTCGCGTGGACCGATCGGGCAACTACACGAGGCATGGTGCCCCCAGCTTGTGTCTCGAATGTAGCTACGCAACTCGTCATCCGACTGCACCGCGTTGCCGGGCGATTCTTCGTCGGCAATGACGCCGATGCTTCTGGAGATGTGCCGTCATCTTGCGGACAAAGCGAATACCGCTGACGACAGAATCGAGGTCTTGATCGCCGTCGGGTGTGCCGTCCTGGAAGTAACAGAAATTGATTTCCGGAGGATCGAGAGGATCCGCCGAGCGAAGCGTTATCTCGCCGGCGCAATTATTGGTGTGCGCCTTCAGCACGGCCCACGTTAGATAGTTCAAGTGGTCAGCAAACGCACGCGAGTATCCGGGGAAATAGCCCGCGAACTTTCCCAGGAGCGCCATGCAAAACAAGTCAGGCAATGGCCGCTCTGGCGCGGAGCGTTTGAACATCGCCAGCACCGCGCCGTTCGTGATGTAAGGACCGGTGCGACGGGTCTGCCAAAGTTTGAATTGCGGATCGTCGCTGCGAGAACTTCGCGTCCTTAAACACCTCCCACTGGTCAAAATTCATGCGATTGACGACGCCGGCCTCGTAGCGGTCCTGCAGATTCTTGCCGACACCCGGTAGGTCCACCTTGACTTCAATCCCATGACGTTCCAATTGAGCCCGGGGACCAATGCCGGACAGCATCAGGAATTGCGGCGTATTGAACGCGCCGCCAGCCAGGATGACTTCACGAGACGCCCGGAGTTCATGACGTTCGCCGGTGCGCGCGGCGGGCTTCGCCGAAGCGTGATACAGCTGGGCTCCGCGTAGATACTCCACGCCAACCGCGCGACGATTTTCATCAAACAGGACGCGTGTCACCAGAGCGTTGAGCTCGATCTTCAGCCGATCAGGATGTTTGGCTGCGACCTCCAATACGCGTTCGCGCGTGCCGACGCGGGTATGGTTACGGGTCGTGAGCGGGAGGTAACGAAGGCCAATGGAATTCTGGCGGACGGTTCGCCAATCATTGGGATCCAGTTGGCTCTCAGCCAGCCAACGAAGACGCTCAACTTCCTCGCCGATGTCCACGCTTGCGGCGATAGCAGAATCGCACAGCACTTCGAATAACTTGTAGTTTGCAACCGACAGCATCGGGACGGCTTTTTCCGTGTGCAGCCATCCCCGGAAACCGTGACGCGTTGGATTGATGCCCAGCCACGAGAGCCAGCGATAGGGAGGACGGTAGTGGCAATTTTCCAGGCGCTGGAAGTACTTGCGCATGTTGCCGGCTTTCCACGACAAATCGCCGGTAACCGTGGCAATGTTGTCCCAGTCAGCGTCATGCGGATACACCAGGATCATCGCATTGTGCGACGTGCATCCGCCCAGTGTGCCCGCACGAGGATAGAGAATCCCGTCGACCGGCTGCCCGTTCCAGTCTGCTACATACTTGGGATCGCGGCGTTGCGCCTGCTCCTCGCGGTAATGTCGAACGAAGAAGTCCCAGCGGAGGGCTTCGTTCTCCGAAGCAAAGGCGTGAAAGCACGGAACGTCGTAGTCGTAAGGAAGACGATCGAGTTCGGGCTGAACAGGATCGCCACCGCTCAACTGCCGCGGATCGCCTCCCGCTTCTAACAGAATGACGGTGTGTCCGGCCTCGGCCAGACGGGCAGCGACGGTCCCGCCTCCGGCGCCCGAGCCGACCACGACATATTCGCAGTCAAAGCGCGCTGAACTCCCGTTTGGCAATCGACCGGTTCTCCCTTGGCGGCGCTCGGCTGCGTAAGGTGTGTGGCGGCAATTATATCCAAGCAAGTCGGGCGATCAGGAAGAGCAACGTCTCACCACGAACATGCTATGGTTGCAGACCGCTCGTTTTCGCTATAGTGCTCACCAACACTTACAAGTTGGGGCGAATCTCATACCGTTTCCCGCTGTGAGCGTGAGTCACGCTTCAGCGCTCCCGCTTCCTGCCACTTCAACGGGAGGGGTTGAGGCCGTAAGCGCCCGCAGAGACGAATTTAGCTATCGAGAATGTAAGGAGTGCGACCTCATGTCTCAGGTTAGTCGGCTGTGGTGTTTGTGTCTTGGGCTGATCATGGTTTCGGTGCTGGCGGGATGCAACAAGCCCGAGCCTGGTCACGTTGAGGACGAAGCGCGCCGCGCCGGACGTACCGCGTCGTCTTTCCCGGCCGCTGACGAGGATTACTACCACGACATGGATGGTGGCATCGCGCTTTCTGCCGACGAGATCAAAGGCCGAAACATGTGGCTGGTTTGGACCGGAGGCAATGACCGCCTCTGGGACGAGATGACCGTCAAGAGCGTTGGGACGTTCGACCTGCTGAAAACCATCTCTTCGTATCCAGGGCTGAAGGCCAGCCGCGACAATCGCTGGAACTATCTCGGTCTGGTCAATGAACCTTGCTACAAGAAGGCAACTGGTCCGGACGCCAACCGTTACGGTCTATGGCTCGATACACGCGACCCCAGCTGTCCGCCTGAGCCGTTCGAGAACGAGAACAAATATCCCGGCGTGAAGATCGGCGCACGCGGTAAGAATATTCCGGTTGGGTCGTACTACGGTTACGCTACCGGCATTGTCGGTCTGCGAATGTTCCCGAATCCCGACTTCGACGACGCTGCAGCGAAGAAATGGGACGCTAAGCGTTATTACACCGATCCCAGCTACTACAACGATAAGAATCTGGTGCGCCCGTACCGGGTGGCGATGTCGTGCGCGTTCTGCCACGTTGGGCCGAGTCCGGTAAAGCCTCCCGCTGATCCGGAGAATCCCAAGTGGGAAAACCTTGCCTCCAACGTGGGCGCGCAATACTTCTGGATTGACCGCATCTTTGCATGGGAGTCGGATCCCAGCAGCTTCCCGGTTCAACTCTTCCGCACCTCGCGGCCGGGAACCCTCGACACGTCGCTGGTTTCGAGCGACAACATCAACAATCCCCGAACCATGAACGCGGTATATGGCCTGGTGCCGCGCCTGGATGTTGCCAAGCGCTGGGGCAAAGAGACTTTGGCTGGCGGCGAGCTCAACAACAAGCAGTTCAATGAGTACGTTCACCAAGGGCCACTGACGGCCTTCTTCCAGCCTCCGAACACCGCCTGGACGGCTCGCATTCTAAAAGACGGGTCTGACTCTGTGGGAGCATTGGGCGCTCTGAACCGCGTGTACCTGAATATCGGCTTGTTCAGTGAGGAGTGGCTGCTTCACTTCCGCGCGTTGATTGGTGGCGCTCCCATTTCGCCCATCGAGATTGCAGTCGCGAACAAGAATTCTGCCTACTGGGAAGCAACCGAGGCGCAGACTCCTGACATGGCGCTGTTCTTCCTGAAGAGCACTGCTCCACATTTATTGAAAGATGCTCCCGGCGGCGATGCCTACCTGACGAAAGACAAAGCGAAGCTGGAGCGTGGCAAGGTTGTGTTTGCCGAACGCTGCGCGCGTTGTCATTCCAGCAAGATCCCCGAAGGTGCGCCTGGAATGGACGCCGGCGGCGGCTGTTCCGGCAAAGATTACCTGGACTGCTGGAACAAGTATTGGGCCTGGACGAAGACCGACGATTTCAAAGCGAAAATGCGTGCCATTGTGCAGAAGCCGGACTTCCTCGACAGTAACTATCTTTCGACCGACATGCGCGTGCCCGTGACTTTGTTGCAGACGAACGCGTGCAGTCCGCTGGCGACGAACGCGATCGCTGACAATATCTGGGATAACTTCTCGTCGCACACGTACAAGGACCTGCCGTCGGTAGGCATGGTGACTTGGTATCACCCGGTGACCGGCGAGCAGCGAACGTACAAAATGCCAGCAGGCGGACGCGGCTACACTCGTCCAGCTTCTTTGATTAGCGCGTGGTCTACGGCACCGTTCCTGCAGAACAATACGGTTGGGAAGTTCAATGCCAGTCCGTCAGTACAGGCTCGAATGGACTCGTTCCAGAATTCCATCGAGCAGATGCTATGGCCGGAGAAGCGGGACAAGGATCCGGTGCTGGGGGATAAGATTCCTGGCGTCATTGACCGCACAACGCAAGCCAGCTACCTTCGCGTTCCCTCTGGATACCTGCCTGACCTGTTGAGGCCGTTGATGAGCCCGGGACAGCGATTTTTCCCCTGGTTGTTTGGCGACGATGGCATTGTGATAGGTCCGATTCCGGCGGGTACGCCGATCGACCTGCTGGCCAACCTCGATATCCTCGGCGAAACAACAGGAGTCGAGGACAAGGTAGCTCATCAAAAGAAGGTGGTAGACCTGCTGCTCAAGATGAAGCACGATCTGGAGAGCCTGCCCAAGGGTGCCAGCGATGATGAGGCGCGCAAAGTATTCGCAAACCTTGTCGATCCGCTGCTGGAAGTCAGCAAGTGTCCCGACTTCGTCGTGAATCGCGGGCATTACTTCGGCACGAGCTACTTCAAGGAAGAACCGGCGCTGAGCGACGACGACAAGAACGCCCTGATCGAGTACATCAAGACATTCTAGACAGCGTAACGATTGCGGCGGTGTGGGAGCGAGATGAGGAAAGCTGTTGTCTGGCTCGGCGTTTTGCTTCTCGTCGGCATTGCCGTGCTCTCGCTCCTGATCAAGCCTCTCTTCGAGAGCGCAGTTCCCGACGACGCAAAAGCAGCCGGTAAGACGGTTGCCGACTTTCCTCAGACTGCCTCCCATGCGCTTGATCCCATGGATGGCGGTCTGTCCCTGAGCGACGACGAACGCAAAGGTCGAAACACCTGGATTCTCTGGACAGCAGGGGACCAAACCTTCTGGGATCGCATGGCGCAGCAGGGGCTGGGAACGGCTGACCTGCTGAAGACCATCGACTCACGGATGCGCAGCTCGCGGTTTAAAGATATGGGGCTGGTCAACCAGCCAGGTTTCGAACCGGCTAAACAGCCCGACCAATACGGCCTGTGGCTGGACACTGGCCCGCAGGAAGACGGTGTTGACGCAGCTGTGTACGGAAGACCATCCGGCGTTGTTGGCTTACGTGTTTATCCCAATCCCAAGTTCGATGACGCGGCCCGCAAGGCTTGGGACCCCAAGCGCTACTTCAGCGACCCTAATTACTTTAACGATCCGAAACTTGTTCGACCCTATGTGGTGGGTATGTCGTGCGGATTCTGCCACGTCTCCTTCAATCCACTGAAGCCGCCCGCTGATCCCGAAACGCCGGAGTGGTCGAACCTGTCCTCCACAATCGGCAACCAGTACTTCAATGCCGGCAGGATCTTTGGCAACGGCGCGACCGCGGAAAGCTATGTCTATCAGCTGTTCCACTCGTGGGCGGCAGGAACGGTCGACACTTCCTTCATCGCCACCGACAATCTCAATAATCCGGGAGCGATTAACGCCTTGTATGCCATCCCCGCGAGAATGTCAGTGGCTCACGAGGAAGAAATTGCCGGCGGCGCACTAAATTTTCCCGGTGAGCAGCGGCAGATGCTGGTGCCGCACGTGCTGAAGGACGGAGCCGATTCCGTTGGCTTGATTGGAGCGCTCAGTCGCGTCTATGTCAGCATCGGCGAATACAGCCAGGAGTGGCTGCGCGATCACAACGCGTTTGTCGGCGGTAAGCCGCAGCGTCCCTTCGAGGTTGCAAAGGCCCAGAAGAACTCAGTCTATTGGCAGGCGACAGCGGAACGCATACCGAACCTGGCAAAGTTTCTCGTGAAGATGGAAGGGCCTAAGTTGACGGACGCGCCCGGCGGCAAGGCGTATCTGTCGCAGGATGAAAAAGTGCTGCAGCGCGGCGAGATTGTCTTCGCGGAGAACTGTGCCAAGTGTCACTCCAGCAAGCAGCCTCCGGCGCAGCTTGCCACAACCAAACAGCAATATCTCGACTGGATGCGAGCTGCGGTTCAGAAGCCCGACTTTCTTGAGGATAATTTCCTCTCAAACGAGGACCGCATTCCAATTGACGTCGTGCAAACCAATGCAGCGCGTGCGCTGGCGACGAATGCCACTCGCGGTCACGTGTGGGACAACTTCTCGTCGGAGACTTACAAACGCCTGCCCGCAGCCGGAGAGATCGAGGTGGAAGACGCGTTCGAACACTCGACACGGAAGTTCTCTGTTCCGGCTGATGGTCCCGGATACTACCGCGTTCCGTCTCTGATCGCGATTTGGGCGACCGCGCCCTTTCTGCACAACAACTCGCTTGGAACCTTCACCGGCGATCCGTCTGTTGCCGGCCGTATGAAGGCTTTCGATGATGCGGCCGAGAAGCTTTTGTGGCCGGAGAAGCGCCCGGGGTTGGCATCGATTGCGCGTTTCACGATCGACAGCTACATCGAGATTCCTGCGGCTTACTTGCCAGAGGAATTGCAAAGTGTATCGGAGGGTGGTTTTCTGCGGATCGGTCCAATCCCCGCTGGCACTCCCGTCGATCTGATTGCGAACGCCGATCTGGATTTGTCGCAACCAGACAAGGTCGCCGACCGCATCAAGCTCATTGCGAAAGTGCAGGCAGATCTGCTCAAGATCAAGGCAAATCACCTCGATCCGAAAGCAGCCCAGGCGGTGATGAGCAACCTGATTCCCGATCTGCTGAAGATCAGCAAATGTCCCGACTTCGTGCTTGATCGCGGCCATACTTTTGGCGCGAACCTTCCCGATCAAGACAAGCGAGCGCTCATCGAGTACATGAAGACATTCTGATGAGGTGACTTTAAGAATTCCGCTGCAGCATTCCAATTGCGTCGGCCAGGCAGTCACAGAGAGTTTTGCGACTGGTAACGAGAGCGGAAAAATGCCCGGCGTTGAGCCATCGCAGCGTACTTCCGGCCCAGTGTTGATGTAGTCGTTCCGTCTCGGTCCGCAGCACATAGCCGTCGCGCGTGCATCCCAGGATGACGGCAGCATCAACTCGAATGGGAGCCGGATAGTTTGTAATGTCGGCAGCGTCGAAGAAGTTGCGCAGACGTTCTTCCGCCTCACCGCGCAGCGTAGGTTCGTCCGCCAAGCGATCGAAATCGACGCACCACGACATAAGTCCGCGCGTATAAATGCTGCTGGCCGAAGCGCCTGTCGCTAACGCTGCACAGGCGACGGGAAACGGTGTTACTGCGGCAGTGATTCCCGCCATGTGTCCGCCCATGCTGTATCCGGCAGCCGCCAGATTTTCGTATTGCGGACGCAAGCAGCCAAGGAGTGCCCTGGCCTCGAGCACCATACCGAGTGCCATCAAAGCCTGGTCACTTACTGTAAGGGCTGAGAGGCCGCCCGGGATGCGACGAACACCATAGTAAGGATTCTCGAGGAAGTAAAGATCGATGCCGCGGTTGACGAGAGACCCAAAAACTCGCTCGCGAATTCCGTAACCTTCGTCATGGGAACCAGCCAGAACCACTCCGGCATCCCGATTTCCTTCGCGTGTCCATACCCGCAAGTGAACCGTCTGCGCTTCTGCGGGAAGTTTTGCCAACGGCGAAGGAAATTCTCCGTCTCTCGTGGCGACCTTATCCCGCCGCTCAAGCGTTTTCCAGGTCACGGATATCGGATCAAGCGAGTCCGCCGGGGACACTTGACCCCTCAGGCCTTGCAGCAGGTCTTCGTCTCCCCAGCCGGGCGAGAACATTTTGGAGCGCCGGGACAATGCCGCCATCAGCAGATCGACGATATGCGCACGCGCAACCGTCTCGCCCGCGATCCGCTGCCGCAGATTACTAAGTCTTAGTTGTACCGGGCTTCGCATCGTTTCGGCCTTGGGCTGAGTGGCAAAGATAATATCTCAATATGAATGATGGGGCCACGTTTGGGCTGCCTGATGTTGGAGACAAAACCGGGGCGCGCTCACTCTCTTTCCATTGACAAAATCTTCCAGCACGGCCATAGTTGCGCGAAATCCTAAACAAGGACCTTCGACCATCGCAGACTTGGGGTCCAACGCGAGTCGTCCGCAGCCGCCGGCGAACACCGGCTCAGCCTTCTTGAACTGGCTAGCCAATATGTCGACCCGGCTGGTTCATCTGGAGCGCCGGTTCGACCCGTTCTTTCGCCCCGCATTCGATGCGCTGCTGCGCGATCCTCTGGCCAGCTTGACGACCGCGCTGATCAACATGGGCCGTCCCGACGAAGGCTTGAAGATCGCCGAAGAACGGCCACTACCCGACGAAGAAGCGTTCGTCAATTCCATTATCGATAGCTTTCAGAATCAGATGCGGCTGTTGTGGAAGCCCGGCGGATTTGAGCGCGGCGGCAATACCAAAACGCACGGCATCGTACGCGCGGAATTTACCGTACACGAGGATCTTCCGCCTCAACTGCGGCACGGCATCTACGCGCAGCCGCAAACCTTTCGCGCCTGGGTGCGATTTTCCGGGCCTGGCCCCTACATCACGCCGGACATCGACGATGTCGGGTTCATGAGCATGAGCATCAAGCTGATGGGCGTACCGGGACCTAAGCTGATGGACGAGGAAAAATTCACCCAGGACATGACGGGCGTCTCGACTGCGACATTCGTAACTCCGGACGTCAAAGCGAATGCCCAGCTGCAGCTTGAGAGCCTGAAGAACACGCAGATTTTCTATTTCCTCAACCTGCATAACCCGCACGTCCTCGATCTGATCATGCAGAGCCTGTTCATCAAGACGCAGAGCAGCCCGCTGGAAGCGCCGTATTACAGTTGCGTTCCTTACCTGCTGGGTGAAGGTCAGGCGATGCAGTATTCCATGTGGCCCAAGCGGAAGAAGCGGACGCCGATTCCACGTTTACCGTTTCGTCCTCCCGACGATTACCTTCGCAAAGCCATGGCCGAAACACTCGACCGGGAGGATGCAGAGTTCGACATTCGCTTGCAACTGCAAACCGATCCGCATCGCATGCCGATTGAGAACAACGGTGTGCTATGGCCGGAGAAGCTTTCGCCGCGTGTCTCCGTAGCGACTTTGCTCATTCCCTCGCAGAAGTTCGATTCACCGGCGCAGATCAATTTCGAGAAGCAGCTGTCCTATAATCCCTGGCATTGCATACCGGAACATCGTCCCCTGGGCAATCAAAGTCGCGCCCGTCAACGCATGTACCTTACGCTGTCCACACTGCGGCATCAGATGAACGCCATACCGCATTATGAGCCGACTGGAGACGAGGTTTTCGATTAGTTCTGCCGCCGTCGCGAGCGATCAAAACTTTCAGGCCATTGACAAAATCCTGCAATGACAGCATAGTGGGCGACACTTCCACAGGGGCGCTTTCCAAATCAAAATAATCGCCGAAGGCTCTGGCCGCCATTGGCACGGAGAACTTTCATGACTTATACCTCGTCTCAATTGCTGGCGATGAATCAACAGCAACTGGATGATCTGTTCGGCAGCAGTCCGGCCGGCGACATTCCGAGCGGAGAAGCTCAGGGTACCGCCATCATCGCGACCGGAACGGTGTTTTCGCCGGAAATCGCCGAACTCATCAGCCTCTTCGGCTGGAAGGGCAAAACCTTTGATGCCGTGCATGGAACGCTGCGCAATCGCATTTCAGCTTTCGGGATCGATGCCATCGTCGCCGAGGTCTACAAGGGGAACAGCTGGTTCGACGGCAAGGAATGCATCGTGCTTGACTACTCGAAAACTTCGATAGTCGCCGAACGCATTCGCGATGAGATTCGCCAGATCGGCCCCGGAATGTATCTGGGCGTTGTGTTCTGGGAGAAGAAGAGAACGATCAATTTCGCGCTGCAGTTCTAGCGTCATGACGCCGCAATCCAATTTCATGGTGCTCGCTCCGGTCGCCGCCGATCGCGTTGCCGACTTGCGGCAGTTGCTTGCTTCCATGAATCGGTCTCCGGGAGTCGTAGACCCAAACAACGCGGTGATTCCCTTCGCGCAATTCCCTACCCTCCACTTCGCGCGTGTGCTCGTGCTCGACGACGCGACGCTGGACGACATCAAAGAGTATGGCTTGCCGAGGGTGGAATATCCCATCTATCTGGCAGTCCTGGCCGACTTCGATGGACCACCAGAAGCGTTTGCCGCTGACTTGATAAAGCACGCAAACGAAGGGCTGAATCGCCTCTTCTCCTATTGTGAAGGCTTTACAACGGGCGCCGATCTCCGTGCCTGGATGCAATCGCACAGCGTCCTCCCGGCAACCGCCTATGTGAACTGGATTGGCCGGACGGTAAAGCAAGTTGGAGAAGAGGCAGCACTGCACGATGCTCTCGTCAGTTATGTTCGACAGAACACGGCAACCCTGGCGGTCATGCAACCAGCGCAGGTCCATGACACGCTCAATCGCTACGTTCGCTCCGAACAGGAATCGGGCCGGCTGACCCTGACACCAACGGCAGCAACTCAGCTCGGGTGGCAGCTGCGAAACTTACTTAACCTGGTAGGTGTGCCGCTGGTGCTGTTGCTTCTGACGCCCTTCCTGCTGATCTATCTGCCGTTTTTCCTCATTCAACTACGTTGGCACGAGAAGACCGATCCGGTTATCGCTCCTCGAATCGATCCTGCTCACGCGCACCAGCTCGCCATCCTGGAAGATCACGATGTAACGAATCAGTTCAGCGCTATGGGCAGTTTGAAGCCTGGTCTGTTTCGCCGCTCGACTCTGGTTTTCATATTGTGGGTTATCGACTACACCACAAAGCACATCTACGGGCGCGGCCGGCTGGCCAGAGTCAGCACGATTCACTTTGCGCGCTGGGTGTTTCTCGATAACAAGAAGCGTCTTCTGTTCGCGAGTAATTATGATGGCAGCCTCGAAAGCTACATGGATGATTTCATCAACAAGGTGGGGTTCGGTCTCAACGTAGTCTTCGGAAACGGAATCGGATATCCCCGGACGCGATGGATGGTTCTGGATGGAGCCAAGAACGAGCAGGAATTCAAGTACGTTTTGCGCAGGCACGAGCTGGCGACAGAAGTCTGGTACAACGCGCATCCCGGACTGACTGCCCTTGACCGCCATCGGAATACGCTGATTCGTGAGGGGCTGGAAAAGTCGTCGCTATCGAACGAAGAGGCGCAGCGGTGGCTGCAACTAATCTAGAGGTTCTGCAATCGTGACCAGCAACGCAGTGGATTTCAGCGATGTGCAAGGATTGGTGCGCTTTGGCTATAGCGCATTGACCGAGGCGAGCTTCCTCCTCGTGCGCATACGCGATGCTGCGGCCGCTTCGGCATGGCTTGCGAGCGCGCCGGTAACGAATGCAGTCCAGCTCGACAAGGCGCCACCGACCGCATTGCATGTGGCCTTCACGCGGCAGGGCCTGGAGGCTCTGAAGGTTCCTCCGCAGATCATCTCCGGGTTTTCAGACGAGTTTCTATCGGGCATGTGGGGTGAAGAAAACCGTTCACACCGTCTAGGCGACATAGGATCGAACGCACCACAGGCCTGGCGGTGGGGCGGACCACAGAATGTTCCGCATCTGCTGGTGATGCTTTACGCGCAGAAGGGTGGATTGCAGGCCTTCACTACGAGCGCAAAAGGGTCAACGTGGGACAGCGCGTTCGCAACCATCGCATCGCTGGCCACTTCAGATTTGCAAGGCGTCGAACCTTTTGGCTTCACGGACGGAATCAGCCAACCGACTCCGGACTGGGAGCGTAAGCGCACTGCTGCTGATCAGCTGTCTTACACAAATCTTTCCTGTTTGGGCGAGTTTCTGCTGGGCTATCCCAATGAGTACGGCCGCTATACCGACCGGCCGTTGCTAGCCTCCGATGAGAGCAATGCGATGCTGCCAGAAGCGGAAGACATTCACGGGATGCGTGATTTGGGCCGCAACGGCACGTATCTTGTCTTCCGGCAGCTTCAGCAGGATGTACGTGGCTTCTGGCAGTTTTTGGATCGCGAGTCGAAGGGCGATCCTCAAGCTCGCGAGCGCTTGGGGTGGTCCATGGTCGGGCGCACGCGGAAGGGCGATCCGCTGGAGGAGTTAAGTCAGCAACCGATCCAGGGCGTGGCGCCGGCGATGCCTTCCAACCAGTTCAACTATGACTCGGATGTAAACGGCACGCGCTGTCCATTTGGCGCGCACATCCGCCGAGCTAATCCTCGCAATTCAGATTTTCCTGCCGGGACTGGTGGTCTGATCTCGCAACTGATTCACAATCTCGGCTTCGCCCAGCTGGGATTTCGCGAAGACATCATGTCATCAACGCGCTTCCATCGGGTCCTGCGTCGAGGACGGGAATATGGGCCGGGACTTTCTCCCGAACAGGCTCTTCAGCCTGACTATCCCGACCAGGAAGAGCACGGAATTCAGTTCATCTGCCTGAACGCCAACATCTCGCGGCAATTTGAGTTTGTGCAAGGCGCGTGGATCATGAGCACTAAGTTCGATGGCATGAGCGGCGAGAGCGATCCGCTGTTGGGCAATCGCCAGCCGATTCCCGGTTGTCCGGTTACCAGCAACTTTCTGCTTCCGCAAGATAGTGGACTGGCCCGGCGCGTGGAAGGCTTGCCGCAATTTGTAACCGTGCGTGGAGGCGCGTATTTCTTTCTGCCCGGAATTCGAGCGCTAAAGTTCCTCAGCTCGCAACCTCGCGCGTAAGCATCGCGCACAAAAAGAAAACTGGCGAATCCGGTCAGAGCCGAATTCGCCATGGATTGTTCGGTCAGTCATTTGAGACCACGCAGTTACAAAGCAATGACCAGCTAGTGCTTTTCAGCCGGAGGACGTGGTGCCTCTGCGGCCGGAGGCCGGCTCGCTGGAGGTTGCTGCCTGGTGTTTAACTGTTGCTGCTGCTGTGTATGCCTTTGCTCCATCTGCTGCGTCTGCTGTGCATGCTGTTGTTCCATCTGCTGGTTCCGCTGCTCCATCTGTTGAGTGCGCGCGGCGTTGGCCTGTTGCTGAGCGGCCTTCTGCTGTTGCTGGGCCATTTTCTGATGCTGCTGCTCCTGTTGCTGCGCCAGCTTCTGATGGTCTTGCTCCTGTTGCTGTGCCAGCTTCTGTTGTTGCTGCTGATATTTCTGATCAAGCTTCGCGTTTCCGGTATTCGGAGGTGGAGGAGCCTGATGTGGAGCAACATCCTTCGCGTGGGTTGGAGGAGCCGCCGGAGCTGCATTGCCTTCCGGTCGCGCTGCATTGCCTTCCGGTCGCGCTGCATTGCCTTCCGGTCGTGCCGCAGGTTCGTTAGCGGCGGTCTTGGCTGGAGCACGGTTCGCCGGAGGATGGTACGGCGCGCCCGCCTCAGAAGCTGCTACCACACCACGCTCGTTAAAGGCTCCGGGTTTTGGAGTTGCGGCGACGGGCGGCCTGCCTTGGTTTACCGAAGCTCGAAGCTGCGGATTTCCACGGGCCGTCTGCACCTGCTGATTTTGAGCTGCCACGGGCGGAACGTGCCTGTCGCGCATCGCGGTTTCTTCCGCAGATGTCGGCCGAGCTTCAATTCCACCGGTGCCGCCGTTGTAGCTAACGCGATTCACAGTGACGTTGTTCACCGTTGTGTTGTAGACATTGTGAATGTTCGTGATGTTCACGTTGTTGACGGTACGGTTGTAGTAAAACTGGCCATTGTTCCAGCGCCCACCCTCATATCCGTGGCCGAAGTAACCATATCCGTAGACAACACCGCCGTAAAATCCAACCTGCGGTCCCCAGTAGCCAGGGTAGAAGGCGTAGCCGTTACCGCCCCATCCCCAATAAGGCGGAGTCCAAAGCAGTCCGACTTCGGGAGCGAGCACCCACGTGCCCGGAACCCAGTAGTAGTCTCCGTAGCCGTCGTCATAAGCCCAGTAGCCTGGCGTCCAGATATAACCTTCAGCCGGGCAAGGAGGCTGGTCGTAAACCGGCAGCGCCGGCGGAGGAAAGCTTACAACCACCGCGACTTGCGAAAAGGAAGGTAGCGATAAGAAGAACAACAACATCAACACCAACCATGGGAGACGGTTGCGCTGGATGAAGTGCATGGGGTTCCTCCTGGAACTCGTCGTTCAATGCGATGATCGCGGCAACGTCAGGCGAATACAACCGCGAGACTCGTGGTATTGCCATCAGCGACAGAAGTTCAGATGCAAGGCAGAGGTCAAGGAGCCGCATCCCGAGTTGCTGGCCGCGCAGAAATGCAAGGCCTCGTCATACTCCGCCAGCAAAGCGGCAAATCTCGGCTATTTGCTGCGGCATCTTGGTGTTGATAGAGGTGAAAGTGGCGCTTCTATCCCGCCGGATCATCTTCTTATTGAATTATCAAAGCGGGATTGGTAGGCAAACGACGATCGTCGTATTCTCTTTGTTCGCCCTCAGCCTGTGCGCCCACCCTGACTCAATCTCACCAGAATGAACAAACTGAGCCCCGAACCACGTCATCGCACCCGGTTCAAGAATCCGGCCCACCAGAATGCGTTTTGCAGTTCGGGGCAAAGACTTCTTTCGTGAAACTTGGTTCTTGCCTTTTAAATCGTTACCCGCCGGGTATGCCGTCAAGAAGGATCGCGTCGCAGTTGGGTTATTTGGGCAGTTCTTCGCCGGCCTGGTCACGGACTATGTACTCGGCGTACCAGTCTGGCCAGTTCTCGTCGCGCTGGCCGCCGTTGCGCTTCTCGTGCTCGCCGTGGGCCGCCTCTGCCCGCCGAAGCGCCTGGGCCAAAACGCTCGCCGACGCGAATGTAGTGTTACCGGCGACGCGCCCCGGAAGCCGCGTTGTGATCTCCTGGAACAGCCACCCATTGCCGTCCGGGTCGCTGAATGAGGCGAAGGAACGGTAGCTGCGATGCTCGGGATCCAGACCGCTCACTCGCAGACGACCGAACAAGTAGGGTTGGTCCGGGCCAGCGTACACGCCACCGGCGTCGTGGAACACCTCACTGACCTTGACGCCCCGACTGAGAAATTCTGCGCGGGCTGCCGTGATGTCGGAGACGATCAGGTACAGACCCTGGGCGGAGCCGGGAGCTGCCCCGGTGACATTCCTGCCGAAGATCACCGAGCATCCGGAGCCAGTCGGCGTGAACTGGATTACACGGAAGTCGCTACCGTTGTCGAAGTCGGCGTCAAGCCTCCAACCGAGCCCAGCATAGAATTGCTTCGCGCGTTCGACATCCGAGACGGGGATCACGACCACCTCGAGCTTCGTATCGACTCTCGCTTTGCTGGTCGCATCTTTGGTACCGGTTTGAGACTTTGGATCTGCCATCCTCTTTCCTCCTCCACTTTCACTTACAGTCAGAATTGTTGAATGCGAGCATCAACCTGCAGAATCACATGTCCTACGCAATGAGAATGCCCGGCGAAAAGGATGCTGCAGATTCTGGCGGAGATTCATCAAAAACGGCCCTTGAGGTGATGCCCTCAAGCGCGGTCGTTGTCCGAGATCGAATATCACTGTCCGGGAGCGAACAGCGACGGCGGCCTCTTGCGCAGCGAGAAAGGATTCCAGACGGCGCATTTCTCATTGAAGTTCTGGAACATAGCACGGGTATGCGCGCTTCGCGAACTTGGCAATTGTTGGGTCGAGCTCCAGCGTCTGCACAGGATTGGCTGGCGTTGTCACAGCCAACAGTCGCCCCTGCGGGGCGTAGGCGAAGCCGCCTCCACCAAAAACTGTTCCGCCCTTCGATCGACTGACGCGATTCGAACTGACCACGTAAGCGCCCGAAACAAGCGACGCCATCGCGCCGGCGATTTTCCAGAAATCTACGTCGGTCCCAGACGCACGGGGTATGGCGATGAGCGATGCCCCTTGCCTTCCGTAGGATCGTGCGCGTTCGTTGAAGAACGCTTCCGTGCACAAAAGCACCCCGACTTTTATTCCCAGCACGTCAGCGACGTCAAAGCCGGAAGAATCTCCGGCATACCATTCGCTTTCAAACCATCCTGGCTCGTCGGGGAAATACTGTTTTCGGTGTAGCGGGCGAACGACTCCACCCTCGAGCACGAAGGCCTCATTCGCGAGCCGTCTTCCGTTCCACCGGGGCCGCGACGAGACAATGGCAGGCAGGTTTAAATCGATCAGTCCTGCAAGCCCCCTCTCATGGGCGTCGATGCTCAACTGCGCCTCGTCCTCCGAGAAGACAGGGTCCTCGGCGATCCACGGACCGAACGGCAGTTCATTTGTGATCAAGATGTCCGGACGCGCGGCGATGACGGAGTCTCTTAATTCGTCCCACTGAGAGCCGCTCGTCCGTAGGGATTCGGGCCATTCCACAAATGCAACGCGCAACATTGTTTACCAGATCCTGACGCGATCTTCGGATTTCAAGTACAGCTTATTGCCGGGCGTAATCTCGAAGGCGTTGTACCAGGCATCGACGTTGCGCACTGTATCGCTCCGATATTCTCCCGGGGAGTGGGTGTCGGTTGTCATTTGCTTGCGTAATGCGGCTTCACTTTGGAGCTTCCGCCATCTTTGGGCGAACGCGAGAAAGAAACGCTGTTCGCCCGTTAGTCCACCGATCACGATATCGGACTTACCTTTCAAAGATAGGATGTAGGCGTCATGCGCGACCAGTAATCCCGCCAGGTCGGCAATGTTTTCAGTCAGAATCTGTTTGCCGTTGACACAAAGATCGGCCAACGGGCAGTAGTCATTAAATTGCGTCACTAGCTTCCCCGTCGCTTCGTGATACCTGGCACGGTCCTCGGCAGTCCACCAATTGCCAAGCCGGCCTTGTGCGTCGTAAATATTACCCAGTTCGTCAAAGCTGTGACTGATTTCGTGAGCCATGCCAGCGCCCGCGGAGCCGTAATTGGAAGCTGCGTCACCCTGGCCGTCGAAGTACGGCGGCTGCAGAATGGCTGCCGAGAAAAACTCGGCGTTGGGACTGAACATGATGACCGCACCAGGGATCTGCGGATTAATCGGCCACTCGATCGGATCGACCGGTTGCTTTAACTTAGCTAGGTTTCGCAAGCGAACGAAGGCTTCTGCCCGGCGCATATTTCCGAAGGCGTCACCTCGAACAATGTCGAGCGTCGAATAGTCGATCCATGCGTCGGGATATCCGACGCCGACCTCAAGAGCGGCCAGCTTAGTTAACGCTTTTTCCTTAGTCCGAGGTGACATCCAGGTAAGACTTGAAATGCGGGTACGATAGGCGCTGATCAGGTCGCGGACCATGGCTTGCGCTCTCGCCTTAGATTCAGGAGAAAAATAATGTTGCGTATAAAGCTGGCCGACTGCCTGGCCCAATGCACCGTTGGTGGCTGCAATAGCAAGGTTGCTGCGACTCGGTTGCTGTGTTCCTGACAGTATGGTGCCGTAGAACGCCGCATGCTCGTCAGATACGGCCTTAGGCAGGACGTCGGCATAATGTTCGATCAGATGAAACCTGAGATAGTCTTTCCAGACATCGGAGTTTTCCGTGTTCACTAGAGCGGAGATGCCGGTCACCGCCGACGGCTGCCAAACGGTGAAATCAGCCTGGTCGGCAACTCCAGCCGACTTAAAATAAGCTTCCCAATCCATACCCGGCGCCTTCACGCCGAAGTCGGCACGCTTCCAGACATTGTCCTGCTTGAAGACGTCAGCGGCATCGGCATCTGGCGCGAAAGCTTGCGCAATTCGGATCTCGAGCGCCAAGACGTCCGCGGCCTTGGACTCGGTGTTTGCAACGCCCGCCAATTTCAAGATCGCAGCGATGTGAGCCTGGTACTGCGCTCGTAAAGCAGCCATTTTGGGCGACGGGTCCAGGTAGTTGTCGCGATCGGGCATTCCCAGACCGCCCTGCCACAGGTGGACAACATTGTGGCTCCCGTCTTCGAAGCCCTGGTTCACCCACAGGCCGAAAATATGGTCAGGGTTCGAAGTGAGCCCATCAACCTCGCCGGTCAAGGTTGAGCCAAGATAAGCCGACAGCGATGCCTTGTTCGCGATCGCTGAGATCCGCGTCAGGTCGTATCCCAGCGGCGTCAGGCCGTTGGCTTCAATGCCGGCCTCGTCCATAAAGCTGGCATAATAGTCGCCGACCTTTGCGCAATGCTGCCTTTGGTTGAGTGGGACGTGGCCGCCTGTTGAATGAGATCGCGCACCCGCTCGCTTGTTTTCTCCATCAACATTGCGCGCGTGTCGTAGCTCGCCTGGCCTGCCGGTATCGAGACCGATCCGAGCCAGCCCCCATTGGCATAACGGTAGAAGTCGTCGCCCGGCTTGATAGAGCGATTCATTCCGTCCTCGCCGGCATTTCGTGCAGCAGGTTGACCGGCGGCAGTTAGCAAGACCGCCGAAGTGATGATGGCTCCGAGCGCCGCACAAAGACGAGGCGCAGAATTTTCTGCAAACAGACGAAACGAAATCCAGAGGTTCACAGACGCAAACGCACCGGTAGCTGTCCGGGTGCTTTTCAATTGCATTTGGTCTCCATGTGCGGAGCGTGTGGATTGATGGCCGTCCGCCTGGACGTCAACTGCGGAGTGGCTCAATTGCTGTTCACCAAATCGCGCGGCACTGTCGTGACCATACCCAAGTCGATGCACGCACAGTGGACGTTTGCGGACCCTTATGACCGGACGCTTGGCAGGCGGTGCGATCGTGTCCGTGGCGGCGACCGGTGCAATTCTCACTTCATTCCGGATTACACGATCGCACTACGATGCCAGCCGGACCCGTTAGAGTGTGGCCACTCACCACATGCGGTTCCCGTACCCAGGAGCCCTGTGCTCCTTCCAACGCGACGATTAGACGATTGGGGATACCCGGCGGGATTCGCACCCTCAACAACCGTGCATGCGTAGGTGAAGTTGGTTGCGTTTATGCACCAGATTCAATGAGGGCGTTTGAAGAAATTATGCAACCAACGCGCAACCGCGACGGATCAGAGGGGCCAGCAGTAATGAGAAGTCCGTACGCGATTCGCTATGAATAATTGGCGGAAGCGTGTGCGAGTCGAACGCACCATTGACGTCAAAGACGCCAATCGCCGGTTTTGAAGACCGGGAGAGTCACCGGACCCCCTTCGCTTCCGTATCGAGACGACGCCTCGTCCAGCGGTTCCAAAACTTCGAGGCAGCTTACTAATGGCGTTTCTGCAGGGTAAAGCTTGCTTGGGAAGAACGCAAACTAACCGCAGGAACAAGAATCGCGCAGTCATTGCGTTGCCTTCGAGCCGAAGCGATGGTCTCGTTTCCTCGCGGTAACCTCATGCCAGTTTGTAAGGCTCGTGTGGAGGGGCACGAAAGAGATAGCTTCTTGGAACCCAATGATGAAGAATTCAACTGGGATGCTGGCTGTAGAAGCCTGTGTTGCAGTTTTCAGCTAACCAAGGCACCCCGCAGACCCGGTCGAGGCAATGCGCCGTAGCGAAACTCCGCTCGCCAAACTGAACTGTTGCGAAATGTGTCACCTCGGAAAGTGACCGATATCACTGCGTGCTTTTAGGCCCTGAGTCCAAACTGAATTCGTATTCATAGAACCGGGTTCAGGGTCCGCGACGTAAACAATCTATCGAAGAATTACTAGATCCTGGGCTTATCGTTAAACGGGAGAACCAATGAAAAAGGTCATTCTCGCTATTCTGGCACTTGCATTCGCGTTGTTCTTAACTTTGCCCAATCTTTCATGGGCGCAGGAAGACATCTACAAAACGAAGTGCGCCGCCTGCCATGGCGCTGATGGTAAAGGATCAGCGGCCGGCAAGAAGATGGGAGCTCCTGAGTTCTCCTCGGCGGCTGTGCAAGGTGCCTCGGACGCTCAATTGGCGGATTTCATTGAGAATGGCGGGCCACAGAAGAAGGCTTCGCACGCGTTCGCGGCTAAAGGTGTTACTCCGGGCGACGCTGGCAAACTCGCAGCTTACGTAAAAACCCTGAAGTAGGTTTTTCCGACTGGTTTGGTCCACTTCCGACCAACCGCTGCCAGGCCGGTTCGGAGTGGACTTGTCCGTTTCTTCGCCCGACGTCGCTGTTTCTTCGGCGTCGCTTACTCCTGCCGAGGTCGGACTGGCCGGACCCCGAGGCGCGGCACTTTTGCGGGCCTTGGGTGGATGCGCCACCTCGGTGATCTGGCTCCAACTGGGCGCATGCCCCGTGCTCGTTGCGGCCGTGGAGACACGTTCATGAGCAAAGGAATTCTTTACGACGCCACCAAGTGCATCGGTTGCAAACAGTGCGAGCAGGCTTGTGCTGCCGAGAACGGCCTGCCATATGACGACAAGATTGCAGCCCAGGACGTTACGTCCGCGCACAAGTACACCACGGTACTGACCAAAGATGACAAGTTTATGCGCCGCCTGTGCATGCACTGCGAAGACCCGGCTTGCGCGTCGGTTTGTCCGGTGGGAGCGCTGAAGAAGACCGCCCTCGGTCCAGTGACATACGACAAAGCCAAGTGCATGGGTTGCCGCTACTGCATGGCGGCTTGCCCGTTCGGCGTGCCGAAGTACGAATGGGAGAAAGCGATTCCCGGCGTGCGCAAGTGCATCATGTGCAGCAAGCGTGTGGTCGCCGGGAAGCAAACGGCATGCGCGGAGATCTGTCCCACTGGTGCAACGCTGTTCGGCGACCGCGACACGCTGCTGGAAGAAGCCAAGAAGCGTATTCACGACAATCCCGACACGTATCTCCACCACATCTTTGGGGAAACCGAGGTTGGCGGAACATCGGTCATGCTGCTGTCGTCCATCGGCTTCAACAACTTCGGACTGCGCAACGATCTGACCGAACGCGCGCTTCCTCTTTATACCTACCAGGTGCTGTCGCGCATTCCCGACTTTATCCCTCTCTTCGGAACCATGCTGGGTGGCATTTACTGGATCACCCATCGCCGCGAAGACGTCGCGGAGGCAGAAGCGAAAGAGAAAGAATTCAAAGGCGGTTCCCGATGACTGTTCCCCGCGTGCGGTTCACCTTCTGGAAGGCCGTGTTCGCTGCGATCATGGTCGCCGGCGTTTATTGCACTTTCATTCGCTTCTACCGTGGGCTAGGCGCTTCGACCAATCTTTCCGATCAATTCCCATGGGGATTGTGGATAGGGTTTGACGTCATGTGCGGCGTCATGCTGGCGGCCGGAGGCTTTACTCTGACGGCAGCGGTTGAGATTTTCAATATCAAGCGCTTTCACTCCATCATTCGCCCGACCATTCTGACTGCATTCCTGGGTTACGTGCTAGTTTGCGCCGCCTTAATGTACGACCTCGGTTTGCCATGGAATATCTGGCATCCGCTCATCATGCGTAATCCGCATTCGGTGATGTTCGAGGTGGCTTACTGCGTGATGTTCTATACCACGGTTCTGGCGTTGGAGTTCTCGCCGATCGTGCTGGAGCACTTCAACCTGCAGAAGCCTCTGAGGATCGTACGCAGCGTGATGGTGGTGTTCGTCATTCTGGGCGTGCTGCTTTCGACGCTACATCAGTCGTCGCTGGGCACCTTGTATCTCATCATGCCCAACAAGCTGCATCCTTTCTGGTACAGCCCACTCTTGCCGGTGTTCTTCTTTTTGTCTGCAATTTCAGTTGGGCTTGCCATGACGATCTTCGAGTCATCGATGAGCTCAAAGTATTTTGGGCGGGAGTTGGAGATGCCGATCCTCCGCGATCTCGGCCGTGTGCTGGTCGTGGTCCTCGCTCTTTACGGCATTCTGAAGTTTGAAGACTTGTATCATCGCCACGTCCTTGGCCTGGTCTTCGTCTCCGGCTACGAGCAAAGGTTCTTTCTGCTCGAAATCTTCCTGTCCGTCTTGATTCCACTTGGCTTGCTTTTGGTACCGAAGATTCGGGAGAGCGCCCAAGGCCTCTATCTGGCGGCGGTACTTTGCCTTCTCGGTTTTGTTACCAATCGGTTGAACGTCGCAATCACTGGCGTAGAAAACGCTGTCGGAGGACGCTATACGCCCAAGTGGACGGAGGTGGTGATCACGACCATGTTTGTCGCGTTGGGATTCGCGATCTTCGGGCTGGCGGCAAAATACCTGCCGATTTTCCCCGAGGAGACAGCGCATATGCCTTCCGTCAAGCAAGCTGAATTGGTTGTAAGCGAAATCGCGGTGCCTGCTCATGCGGGTGACTGAAAACTCGGACCGGACTTCCTCTTCACCTCAGATTCCGAACCCCGCTTCGCCTCCGGGCTGGCTGCTTACGCTGGGGCGCAGTATCAGTGCAAAGTTGATGGTCTGCATCTTCTTCGTCCTGGTCATCATTTTCGGCCTTCTAGGCTACTTCAGCATTCAAGATCAACGTAAGCATCTGGAAGACGCGGCTCTGGTCAGTGCGGAGCAGCAGAGCGAGGTCCTGCGCCGCAGCGCCTCGCGCTACATGCTGAACAATGATCGTGTCGGTCTTTACGAAATGATGCTGAACATGGCGGACCAGCCAGGTATGGTGCGGGTGCGCATCATGAGCCCGCAAGGAGAGATCAGCTATTCCACCTCGCCGGCGGAGGTGGGCATGATGGTCGATAAGACTGCAGAGTCCTGCTACGGGTGCCATGAGAGATCGAAGCCGCTCGCACGATTAAATCGCTCCGACCGCTTCCGCGTCTACCGGGCGGATGGCGACCGGGTGCTCGGCGTTATTACTCCCATCGAGAATCAGCCAGCCTGTTCCAATGCCGCATGCCACGCTCACCCGGCCAGCACTCAGGTGCTCGGTGTTCTCGACACGAATCTCTCCCTCGCTAAGGTCGACAAAGGTCTGGCTCACGAGAGCCGCGAGATGCTGGCGTTCATGGCAGTAGCTTTGATAGCGATGGTTTCCCTTAGCGGACTCTTCGTTTCAGTGGTGGTGCACAAGCCATTGCGAGCGCTACAAACCGGCACACAAAAGATCGCGAGCGGCAACCTCGGCTACCAGATTCCGGTCCAGTCACAGGATGAAGTTGGAGAACTGGCACAGTCCTTCAACGAAATGAGCAACCGGCTTCAAGATGCGCGAGCCGAGAACACGGCTTGGGCACGAACGCTGGAAGATCGAGTGGAAGAAAAAACGCGGGAGCTCAAGCAGGCTCACCAGAGCATGCTGCACGTGGAAAAGATGGCGACTATCGGCAAGATGGCGGCCGTCGTGGCGCACGAAATCAATAATCCGCTATCAGGCATTCTCACGTATGCGCGGCTGGTAAAGCGCTGGATTGAGAAGAGCGTTGGGGCGTCTCCTAAACAGGAAGAGATGAGAGGATCGCTCGACTTGATTGCCAGCGAGAGCAAACGCTGCGGCGAACTGGTGAAGAACCTGCTGAGCTTCTCGCGAATTTCCCCCATGAACCTGGCATGGTGTGACCTGAATCAGGTGATCGATCGCTGTACGCGGTTGGTGCAACATAAGCTGGATCTAGGCAGCATTCAGCTGAACCTCGATCTCGCTGCCGATCTTCCGCCAGCACACTGCGATCCTGCGCAGATTGAGCAGGTCGTGCTCGCCTTGGTGATCAACGCGATTGATGCCATGCCGCAAGAAGGCAATCTGTGGATCAGCACGCGACCGACGGCCACTGGTGAAACCGAACTGATGATCCGCGATGACGGAAGCGGCATTTCCGCTGAACACCTGCCCCATATTTTCGAGCCTTTTTATACGACGAAGGACTCGGGCGGATCCGGACTAGGGCTCGCCATCAGCGAAAACATCGTAGCGCGCCACGGTGGAACGATTGAAGTGAGCTCAGCGGTCGGACAAGGAACGACATTCAAAATTGTGCTGCCAATGGGCAGCCAGAGGGCGGCGATTCGAGCAGAAGCTGAACGCCCGCTTTCTGAAGTGAGGTAGAGCTATGACGCAAGGCAAGTTGCTGATCGTGGATGATGAACTCAGCGTTAGAGACTCGCTGGCCAAATGGTTTACCGAAGAAGGATACGACGTCGCCACCGCTGAAAATGCGAACGAAGCGTTAACGCGAGTCGCGGAGCAGACATTCGATGTTGCCCTGGTAGACATCAAGATGCGGGGCACCGACGGCATCGAACTGCAGCGGCGACTGCATGAGATCTATCCCGACATGCTGGTCATCATCATGACGGGATACGCCTCGGTGGAGACGGCCGTAGCGGCGCTGAAGAACGGCGCTTACGACTATGTGAACAAGCCACTTGATCCCGACGAGATCGCCCACCTGATTGCCAAAGCCATGTCGCACCGCCGGACTCAGCAGGAAAACGCGCGCTTGAAGGAAACAGTGGCCGAGATTGCTCGACCGAACGACATCATCGGGCAGAGCGCAGCAATGAAAAGGGTGTTCGATGCGATTGACACCGTGGCACCCACGGATGCAACGGTGCTGGTCACCGGCGAGAGCGGCACTGGCAAAGAGTTGGTCGCACGGGCCCTTCACTCCGGAAGTGCGCGACGATTTCACCCGCTCGTTGTCATTCATTGCGGAGCCTTAACGGAGACGCTGCTCGAAAGCGAATTATTTGGACATGAGAAGGGCGCCTTCACCGGAGCGCAGTATCGCAAGAAAGGGAAGTTTGAAATTGCCGAGGGCGGTACGGTTTTCCTGGATGAAATTGGCGATATCAGCCTGAAGACCCAGACCGATCTGCTACGTGTCCTGCAGGAACGTGAAATCTCCCGGGTGGGCGGCAATCAGACGATCAAAGTGGACTTTCGTGTTGTGGCCGCCACCAACAAAGACCTGGAGCAATTGATCGAGGAAGGCAAATTCCGTCCCGATCTCTACTACCGTCTGAACGTCTTTCGCATCGAGATGCCGCCGCTACGAGATCGGCGCGAGGACGTTCCCGTGCTGGTCGATCACTTCGTAAGGAAATTCTCGGCGGAAATGAGTAAGCGAATCACCAGCGTTTCCCCGGCAGCCATGAACGGTCTGCAGCAGTACAACTGGCCTGGCAATGTACGTGAATTAGAGAACGCCGTCGAACGAGCGATGGTAGTCGCCCAGGAGCCCGAGCTGCGCGAGCAGGATTTCACTCTTAAGTCGAAAACTGAAGTTGGCCTGGGCATCGGCGATGTGCGCAGCCTGGAGGACGTGGAGCGGGCACATATTCTGCGTGTGCTGGATGAGTGCAGCGGGAATCAAACGCGAACTGCCGATGTGCTTGGCATCGACCGTGTTACCTTGCACCACAAGCTCAAGAGATATGGCTGGAATCGAAAAGAGCAACTAACGAGTAGCAATTAGCAAGGGCAGGGCATTCGGCGTCCAGCATTTGGTAGAGCCGGGGCTTATCGATAGTCAGACAACCAGCGGCGGCGCAAACTGATTGGCCAGCAAAATGTTTAATTGCCGATCTTGGCGATGAAAAAACTACACTTGTTGCCGGTGGGTAACGTCGATGCGCAACTGCTCGAGTGGCTTGGGCAGGCGCTGTACGACAAGTTTAGGGTGCAGGCGGAAATCCTGTTGCCTGCTCTGGATCCCGCATTCGCCTTGCACACCGAGCGGCTGCAGTACCACTCGTCAGAGATTCTCGCCAGCATGCAACGTTATGTGAGCGAGAAGACGTGGCGCATTCTTGGCGTCACCCAATTGGACCTGTACATTCCGATTTTGACATTTGTCTTTGGCGAGGCTCAGCTGGGCGGCAAGGGAGCCATTGTCTCGTATCATCGCTTACGGCAGGAATTTTACGGCTTGCCTCGGGATACGAACGTTCTTGCCCATCGGTTGCTCGTCGAGTCGGTGCACGAGCTGGGACATACGTTGGATCTCACGCATTGTCACGACTATCAATGCGCGATGGCGCCATCCCATGCGGTGGAATGGATTGACATTAAGGACAGCGGCTTTTGCGAGGATTGCCTCGCGCGGGCGTCGCAAGCCGTGTAGCAACTCCGCGAACTTAATCAAACACCATCCTCGTTACGAGCAGGCAAGGACTTCTTACTTCCTCGCTTTGGGTTCGTCGCTCCACGTCCAGCTGAAGAGATGTCCTCGGTGTTCGGCGACCATCGCCGTGACGCCCATAACACCCATAGCCAGGAAGATGGCAAAGAAAACCACTGCAATCACAAGTACCGGCATATCGCACACCTCTAGGTGATTGTGCGTTGCCGACGAACCAGACCACCGTGACGGCGGTCACAGGTCGATGTGAGAAGACTCAGAGAGCGAAGGCGGGGGCGGCTCCGCAGCAGATCGCGGCCAAGCGCCAAAATACGTCGTACTCTAATTCAGAGCGGCAATCTGTGAGTCGAGGTCCGCCAGAGTGCGACGCAGCAAATCAGAATAACGTTCGCTGGTGCTGCCTTCGATTTGCTGAACGATACGCCTGCGGGACAACAGCAGGTCTTTCTTCTTGAACTGGACCTGCCGCTCTTCCAGCGATACATTCTGATCTTGATATGTTGAGGGCTTGTAAGTGGACTCTTCTATTTGAGCTTCTACTGATTTACTTTCCCAACCACGCGCCATGCTTCAATTATAGTCCCGCCGCCGCCCTGGTCTGTTGCACGAAGGTAGAAAGGCGCTACAACTTACGAGCGACATTCCATGACGGGACAGATCGGCAGGTAACCATTTCCAATTACCTTTTCTGGCGATAGAAAATCGAGAAACTGGCTCTGCCCCCATCTCCAGTTCGTGCTGCATCTTCCCGATTCGGCACTGGTTAGTGGTTGAACATGCGAGAGTTATTGACGCAAATGCGGCTAAAGCCGAACAATCGAGGTAACCATTGGAAAGTTACCCGATGCGCATCCTGGTAGTCGAAGACGACACGCCACTGGCGAGCTTTGTCCGCAAAGGTCTTGAGGCAGAAGACTATGCAGTCGACGTGGCTGCCGACGGTGAGCTCGCGGAACAAATGGCGACCGATAGTGAGTACGACCTGATCATTTTGGACTTGAACCTGCCGAAAATGGATGGCATTGAGGTTCTGAATGCGGTCCGGCCGAAGAAACCATCGTTGCCGGTGCTGGTACTGACGGCTCGCAGTCGCGTGGAAGACCGTGTGCTCTCGCTTGACACCGGCGCAGATGATTGTCTGATCAAGCCCTTTTCGTTCACCGAACTCTCCGCGCGGGTCCGAGCGCTGTTACGGCGTGGACCCCGAACCGTCGAGACTGTGCTCCGGGTTTCCGATCTGGAACTCGACCGGGTCGCTCGCCGAGTGGAACGGGCGGGCAAATTGATCGAGCTCACCTCAAAGGAATTCGCCCTTCTCGAATACCTCATGCGTAACACCGGCCGACGGGTCACCCGGGCAATGATTGTGGAGCACGTATGGAATCTGTCGTTCGACACGTCGACAAATATCGTTGACGTATATATCAATTACTTGCGAAAAAAAGTCGATGCCGACCACGCTCTTCACCTCATCCATACCATTCGAGGCGTGGGTTATGAGCTGAGCTGCCGCGCCGAGGCGTTGGTCTGATGAATGGCGCGGATGACGTTGATGTGCTGCAAAGCGCCATTCTCTCTGAAGTTTTCCATGATCTAAGCCAGCCGTTGACCGCACTCGAGTGCAATCTCGAACTTTCCCTGCGCTGCGACCAGACCGTCGCTGATTTTGTCGACCGGGTCCAGACGGCCCTGGAAACGGTAGAACGCCTCCGGCAACGAATGCTTCTGGTTCACGCTTTGAATCACGCCGGTGACTCGGGTGAGATCACCGATACAGTCGACTTAAACGAAATTGTCCGAGAACTGCACAGCGACATGCTTCCCGTATTCGAGGCCGGGCACCGAAGCCTGGCATTGGAAACCCTCTCCGCAGTAGCGACGGTGCGGGTACCCCGAAGCAAGTTGACGCAGGCTCTGTTTTACTTCGTCGAATACTTGCTTCGCTATTCGTCAGAGAAATCTATGACGAAGATCCAAGTCGACATGACGGAGCCGGGGACGGCAGCACTAAGAATTGTTTCGGAAAGCAGCCTGCCTTTGACTCCGCTTGGCGATAACTGTGTCGAACCCTACGCCTGCGAAGTGGAGCTGGCTCGCCGCACCTTTCGCGCGCTAAGGGGCGATTTCCAGTTCGTCTCGGCGGGCACCTGCCACAATGTTTGGCTGGCCACGTTGCCGCTGGCGTGAGGAGCAGCTAATCATCTCCGCGCTAGGGCAACCACTTCGTCGAAGCGCAGTTTTTCTTTACTTGCTGAGAAACTTCTAATCTTCCTCTAACGGCGTTCTAATCTTCGCCAAGTACAACGTCTACATGACTACTCCCCGTCCCCTGGAATGTTCTGATCCTGCCGTTGTCGTGGCGAGCTCCAATTCCGGACTGCGTAAGCAGATTGTGCAGGACTTTATGCTATCTCGCATCAGCGCCGCCGAGGCAATTGGAGGCGCCGACGCCATGGGTAAACTGGAGAACACAGAGTGTCAGCTACTGCTTCTTGACCGCAAGTTGCCCGACTTGGACACGGAGTATTTACTGCAGATTATCCACCAACGCTTTCCGGGCATCGACGTATTGCTTTTTGATGAAACCGGGACGCCGATGCTTCCGTTGCAGTGGCGCAGCCCCAACGCTTGTCGTTTGTTCGAGACGGTCAATCGCTGGCAGGCTCCGCCAGCCGCTGTCGCTTGCTGGTGACAAGTCGGCCTCTGCGGTTGAGCCACTGCCCGGCATGGTCGGGCAGGCGCCCTGTATGGCAAGGATGTATCGAATGGCGCGACTGGTAGCGCCGCGCACGACTCCGGTGCTGATTACCGGACCGACTGGGACTGGCAAAGAAGTCGTGGCTACCGCAATTCATCGTCTCAGTCCCCGTGCCTTGAAGCCCTTCGTCGTGATCAACTGCGCCGCCATCCCCGAGGCACTGCTGGAATCAGAGCTGTTCGGATATGTGCGAGGGGCATTTACCGGCGCACTGCAATCCCGGCTGGGCCGTATCCATAGTGCACACGGCGGCACTCTGTTTCTGGACGAAATAGGCGAGTTGCCGCTCGGACTGCAATCCAAGTTGCTCCGTTTCCTCGATCAGGGAGAAGTGCAACGCCTGGGCAGCTCGGACCTGTTCCGCGTCGATGTAAGAGTCGTGGCGGCTACCAATGCCGATCTCTCTGGACTGGCTGCGAGAAAGTTGTTTCGCGAAGACCTGTTTTATCGGCTGTCGGTCTTTCCCATCGAAATGCCGCCGCTGTCCCAGCGTCGCGAAGACATCGAACCCCTGGCTCAGCACTTTCTCAGAAAGCTGCAGTCCGAAGGCGGGAATCAGACCGTAACTCCGGAATCCATTCGCCGGCTGGAGGCTCATTTATGGCCCGGAAATGTGCGCGAACTACAACATGTGATCGAGCGGGCATCGATTCTTGCCGAAGGCGGTCCGATTCTTCCCGAACACCTGGGATTGCAGGGCGCGCAGTGCATGACCTCCACCGTCGCCTTCAGCGCATGAGTTGCTTCTAATCTTTCGCGGTGGCTACATTGCAGATTAGGTAGGCAGATGTTGCCCAATGCACAATACGTGAACAGCCAGGCTACCCCCCCAATCGCACCGCTGAAACCCTCTGCCGCGATCGCAGGCAAGGATCCCATTGTGGGGAGTTCGAGTGTGCTGCTGGCTGCCTTGGAGCGGGCGCGGCAAGCGGCGCGCAGCGACGCCGACATTCTGCTCGAGGCGGAGAGCGGCACGGGAAAAGAGCTGCTGGCACGCCTGATCCATAAGGAGAGCCGGCGTTCGGGCCAGCCATTCATCGCCATCAATTGCGCCGCCCTGCCGGAGAATCTGCTGGAGAGCGAACTGTTCGGTCACGTACGCGGAGCCTTTACCGGCGCTGTCGGCAACAGCGTGGGGAAACTTTCACTGGCTTCGGGAGGAACGTTGTTGCTGGACGAGATTGGAGAGTTGCCCCTGGCACTCCAACCTAAGCTCCTGCGCATGTTGCAGGAGCGGGAATTCTATCGTTTGGGTGACACAAGACCCGTTCGCATCGATGCGCGAGTGATCGCAAGCACCAATCGCTCTCTGCGGGGATTGGTGGAAGAGCGACAGTTCCGCCAGGATCTTTACTATCGCCTCAACGTCATACCACTAACGCTGCCGCCGCTGCGCGAGCGCGGAGACGACATCCTCGAACTGGCAGAGTACTTCGCCGCCAAATTCTCGGCACCCGCCGCACCGCTACCTCTAAGCGGGCCTTTTCGCGAGGCGTTGCGACTTTATGACTGGCCAGGAAACGTTCGCGAATTAGCCAACACCGTTCGCCGAGCCGTCGCCTTATCCGACGGCGGCGAAATCGGCAGCAATACATTGCCCCTCATCCATGCCGGTCCCTCGCAGGATGAGGCACGCTGGCTTCGAGCCGGTGTGTCTCTGCGTGAATTAGAGAAGACGCTACTGCAGGTGACGCTTGAGGCCACTGCCGGCAATCGAACCCACGCGGCGGCATTGCTGGGAGTCAGCTTACGCACCGTGCGGAACAAGATACGCGAACACGGACTGCCCCCACGGAGATTGCCATGAGCTTATTGAATACTCCCATGATGGCGTTGCTTAGCCGCGCCCTCGATCTCACCGCGCAGCGGCAGACGCTGGTCAGCCAGAATATCGCCAACATCGATACGCCCGGATACCACGCTCGTGACATCGACTTCGGCCAGGAATTGCAGCGGGCCATGGCGGCAGGAGCGGAGAACGCAGAGGCGCCTTTCGTACGCGAGGTGCCGGGATTGATCGAACGGCCGGACGGGAACAATGTCAGCATCGATCGCGAGAGCCTGCTGATGGCCCAGAACCAGTTGCAGTTTCAGTCGGAGGTGGCGCTGCTGAAGTCTGAGTTCAACCGGGTGCAATCAGCCATCAACGGGGGCGGTGGGCAATGAACCTCTTCGGCCTGCTGCAGATCAGCGGATCGGCTTTGACCGCGGAACGGCTCCGCGCCGAGGTAGCGACCAGCAATCTGGCGAATTCGGAAACCACGCGCACCCCCGAAGGCGGCCCGTATCGCCGGCGCATGGTCGTGTTCGGCAGCGTACCGGCTTCGCCGTTCCGGCTCTTGCTGACGAACTCCCTGGGCGCGAGCTCCACCCAGACGCCGGGCGGCGTTCGCATCGAGGATGTCGTGGACGATCCCACACCGCCGCAGAGCCGTTATGAACCTGGCCATCCGGATGCTGACGCGCAGGGATATGTAGCCTATCCGGCGATTAATCCCGTGCAGGAGATGGTGGACTTGATGGGTTCAGAACGCGCTTACGAATTGAATGCCAGCGCGGTGCAGGCTGCAAAGCAGATGATCCAGCAGTCGCTCCAGATCCTGAAGTAAGTTCGGCGACCTTCTATGACCATCGATCCTGCCAATCTCGGTTTTCGAATCATGCCGGCGGATGTGCCACAGGCGGCAGCCACTCCGGCGTCGACGGAGGATGTTGGTGGCAGTTTTGGCGACAGCCTGCGGGATGCTGTCTCCCAGGTGGACAGAGCGAGTCTGGATGCACGCTACAAGGTGAGCAGTCTCATCGAGGGCGGAGGAAACGATGTCCACGACGCAATGATCGCAGTGGAGAAAGCCGATTTGTCGTTTCAACTCATGCTGCAGGTCCGGAACAAAGTGGTTCAGGCTTATCAGCAGATCGCGGGTATGCAGTTCTAGGTCAAACGGTGAGCGATGAATAGCGATCTCTCATTGGCGCAGTTGGTCGAGCAAGGCAAGAGCTTTGTGGTATCGCTCTCGTTGAAGCAGCGTTTGCTGCTCATCGGGGGAGCGGCGCTGATGGGTATTACGCTCTATGTCTTCGTCCAGTTGATTGGCAAGCAGGATTACAAGACGCTGTACTCGGGACTAAACGCAGCCGATGCGCAGGATATTACGGCTGCGCTCACGGCAAAAAAGATTCCGTTCGAGCAGTCACCTGATGGAACCGGCATCCTGGTACCCGCCGACAAACTGGACAGCGCGCGGCTGGAAGTTGCCTCTCAGCCCATGCCCCGTAGTGGGAGGTTGGGTTTTGAGCTGTTCGATAAACCCAACTGGGCGGGTAGTGACTTCAGCGAGAAGGTGAACTATCAGCGCGCTCTTGAAGCCGAATTGGAACGAACGCTGGCGACATTGAGCGAGGTCGAAGCGGTTCGGGTCCACCTGGTGATGCCGTCGGAGTCGCTGTACAGCGAGCGCGATCGCAGCGCCAAAGCGTCGGTCATGGTCAAGCTGCGCCGCGGCAGTCTGCCGCAGCAGGAGGATATGGCGATACGGCAGCTGGTGGCCGGAGCGGTTGACCGCCTGACCCCTGACAATGTGGTGGTTGTCGATGCCGAGACGAATATGCCGCTGAATCGCTTTGCCGGCGAGGCCGGCCAAGCTGGTACATCCGAGATGGATCAGGAACTGGCGAAGCGAGTGATCGAAACCCTCGAACCGGTGGTCGGCCCTGATGGCGTTCGCGCCAGCGTTCACGTCGAGTATGACCTCAGCTCCGGCGAGGAGACACAGGAGACTTATGACCCAGCGAGCTCCGTGGCCTTGAGCATGACGCGTAGCGAAGAAAACCTGGGGAGTGGTTCAGCAGGAGGAGTACCCGGGACCAGCAGCAATCTGCCGAATGCCAAGGTGGTGCCTTCCGGCAGAACCAATGAGTCGACACAGAATTCGAAAACCGAAAGTGGTACGTATGGCGTAAATAAGCTGGTGCGGCACACGATTCAACCAGCCGGCCGTATCAAGCGCATTGCGGCAGCTCTTTTAGTCGACGACGCCGTACAGGTGGAACAGCAAAACAACAAGAAGACAGCTAGCCGGCGCAAGCGTACGGCCGACGAGATGAAACAGATCGAAGAGTTGGCGGCGGCAGCGCTGGGCATTGACGCCAAACGTGGCGACCTGCTGGCGGTAGAGAACCTCTCTTTCCAGAACTTACAGCAGGATGCCCCCATCCCTCCCACCGCTCTGGAGAAAGTACAACGTAGTCTGCAGCCGTGGACCTGGCTGATGCGTTATGCGGCTTTGGCTTGCCTTTTCGGCAGTGTCTACCTGCTGCTGCTGCGACCGGTCAAGAAGCAGGTTATGAGTGTACTGAAGGAGCTTCCGCTTCGAAAACAGTCAGCGCAACCGATTGCCGGGGCGACCCTTCCGGCCGACGAATTGCCCGGACGTACGAAAGAGAATCTGGAAAGCATATTGGGAGTGCAGGATATGGAAAATAATCCGGCACTGAAGAAGTTGGCCGTACTCAAGAATCATCTGGTCGACAAGGTGAAGGCAGAGCCGGCAGGCGCCTCGCAGCTGGTGCAGACCTGGTTGCGGGAAGGAGGGGTTGAGTGAGCGCCGCCGTATCGGCTACAGCCAATTTGAACGGAATTCGCAAAGCGGCAGTCTTGCTGGTTCTGCTGGGAGAGGAAGCTGCGGCTACCGTCTATCGTCATCTTTCGCAGAGCCAGCTACAACGGCTCACGCAGGAGATACGTGAGTTAAAGGGTGTTCAGCCGGACACTGCGGCTGAGGTGCTGGGTGAATACCAACGGCTGAGTCTGGCCCAGGAGTACCTGGCGCAGGGCGGCGAAACCTACGCCCGATCGTTGCTGGTCAAGGCATTCGGTAACGAAGGAGCAAAGAGCTTGCTCGACCAGGTCAACCGTTCCCAAGTGCTAACTGCCAATCAGATGGACGCGCTGCAGAAAGCCAATCCCAAAGAGCTGGCGCGATTTCTGGAGGGCGAACAGCCACAGACGATCGCGCTCATTTTGGCCTATCTCGACACCACTTCGTCCTCAGCTGTTTTGATGCGGCTGCCAGAGAACGTTCGGGTGGAAGCAGTGAAGCGTCTGGCGCTGTTACGCAACTTCGCGCCGGAGATGGCGCAAAAGGTGACGGTGGTCCTGCACAAGCGGCTGCAATCGATGGGCGATCAAAGCCGCCGCATCTTTCCCGGTTTCAAGAGTGCTGCCGACCTGATGAACCGGCTGGAACCGGAAGTGATGAAGTCGGTGCTGGAGACCATCGAAGCCGAGGATGCCCAGCTGGCACTGAATATCCGCAACTTGATGTTCACCTATGACGATCTACTGGGGATCCCCGAAAACGCCATCCGAGACCTGGTCGCCCGGATCGACAAGAAGGTCTTGACCCTGGCGCTGAAGGGTTCATCCGACGAGATGCGCAACCATCTTATGAAAGCCATTTCAGCGCGCGCCTACGAAATGCTGAAGGAAGACATGGAGGTCATGGGGCCGGTGCGGTCACGCGAGGTAAACAAAGCCAAAGAGGAAGTAGTGGCGATGGCGCGGCAACTGGAAGCGGAAGGCAAGATCATCCTCAAGCAGGACGGAGGGGACGAATATGTTGTGTGAAAACTCTAAGCGCTTGCGTGCCGCAGACGTGCAGAGATTCCGGTATGCCGCCTATCGGGACCCCAGCCTTCAGAGGAACAGGGCCTTCGTCTTTCGGTTCGATGGAGACGATCAAAGCGCACGACGCCGCTCTCGAGGAAAAACTGGCAGCAGCCGTGGCTGCGGCCCGGACTAAAGGATTTGAGGAAGCGCAGGCGGAGGCGAAGGCCGCGGCGGCAGAAATCATCGAAAAGGAGCGCGCGGCGGTAACGGCGGCGGTGCAAGAGTTTTCCACCCAACGTACCGACTACTTTCGAAAGGTGGAGGTTGAGGCGGTACGGTTGGCGCTGTCCATTGCCCGCAAGGTTCTGCATCGCGAGGCGCAAATGGATCCGCTGTTGCTGGCGGGCGTGGTCCGGGTCGCTCTGGATCAGATGCAGGCAGGCACGCGGGTAGTGCTGCATACCTCACCCGACTCCGCCCGCAATTGGGCAGAATTCTGCTCAGCGCACTTCGCACAGGACCATACGATCGAAGTCGTTCCCGACGCCACACTAAAGGGGCATAGCTGTTTTCTGGAGGCCGATATTGGCAGTACTGAGATCAGTGTGGAGACTCAGCTACGGGAGATCGAAAGCGGCTTCTTCGATCGTCCGGGAGAGGTAGCGCCATCCATACCCTGAGCACGGAACCGTTGCTGCCGTACTTCGATACGCTGCACTTACGTCCGGCAGTTCGCTGGCGCGGAAGAGTTACCCAAGTTGTCGGAAATCTCGTGGAATCGGCAGGTCCACCCTGCAGCCTGGGCGAGTGTTGCGAGCTGCAGGATGCCGCTGGAAACCTGTACGCAGGAGAGGTAGTCGGCTTTCGCGGCACCACCCTTCTCAGCATGCCGCTGGAGAAGCCGAGCGGGATCCGTTTCGGCGATTCGATCGTTGGATTGGGCGTGCGTCCATCGTTATTTGTCGGCAAGGAATTGCTGGGTCGCGTGGTCGATGGCCGTGGGCGTCCACTGGATGGGGCACCGCTTGCTCGCGCTGGTCAGTATCGGGCGCTCGACAATCAGGCGCCTCTGGCGCTCGAAAGGCTGCCCATCCGCGAACCCCTGGCCTGCGGCATCCGCGCCATCGACGGCTTTCTGACCTGCGGCCGCGGACAGCGTTTGGGTATCTTTGGGGGTAGCGGCGTAGGAAAGAGTACGCTGATCGGCATGATGGCGCGAGGGACCGACGCCGACCTTACCGTGCTGGCGCTGGTCGGTGAACGTGGCCGAGAAGTAGGCGAGTTTCTGGAGGGCCTGGGCGAAGAAGGGAGACAAAGGTCGGTGGTGGTCGTCTCGACTTCCGATGAGTCTCCCTTACTGCGTATCCGGGCAGCGCTGGCCGCCACCTGTATCGCCGAATTTTTCTGTCACTCTGGAAACCATGTCCTGCTGGTCATTGACTCGCTGACGCGCTTCGCCATGGCCCAACGGGAAATCGGGCTGGCGGCGGGCGAGCCACCCACTGCCAAGGCTTACACGCCTTCGGTGTTCAGCATGCTGGCGCGCCTGGTGGAACGCGCCGGACGCTTCTCCGCGGGCAGTATCACTGCCTTCTACACGGTCCTCATGGAAGGAGATGACCAGCAGGACCCTCTGGTGGACGCGGTGCGTTCTCTGGTCGACGGGCACATTGTGCTGGATCGCCGCCTTGCCTCGGAGAGTCACTATCCCCCAATAGCTATCCTCGACAGCCTGAGCCGCCTCATGCCGGCCGTCGCCGCACGCGAGCACCTCGATCGCAGCTTTCGCCTGCGTGCGTTACTCTCCGCCTACTCGCGCTCGGAAGATCTCATGCGCATCGGGGCTTACAGCAAAGGCTCCGACCCCGAGCTCGATCGGGCCGTTCTGGCGATGCCACAATTGCGGACATTCCTGCAGCAGAGACCAGACGAGCGAATCGGGTTCAACGAAACAATCTCATCTCTGAATGCAATCCCCTGCTGAGCCAGCATGGCTTTTCATTTCACGCTCGAAACCATTTTGCGCTACCGCCGCAGCCTGGAAGATCACGAGCAGCTTCGACTGAAAGCAATGTTGCTTCGACGGGCAGCAATCTTGCAGCAACAGGAGCAGCTACGCAAAGCTCGGTCAGAACTGCAGGCGGACCTGCAAGGCGTGCTGTCGCAGGTTGGACTCACAGCGGCGGAACTGCAATTCTGTCTGATTCGTAGCCGGGACATGCAGCTTTCTGAGGAGCAGCTCAAGCTTCCGCTGGGTGAACTCCAATCGGAAATTGTCGCTCAGACGGCCCGTTATCAGGTTGAGCGCCAGCGTCGCGAAGTGCTGGAATCGCTGCGCGATGTGCAGCTGCGAAACTATGAAATGGCAAGAACCCGCCGCGAGCAATCCATGCTGGATGAACTCCACCTGTTACGCCGCCATCGCAGGCTATAGAATTAGTTCGGCAAAATCGGCGGCGTGTCTCCGACGATTTTGCTGGGAGCGATGGAGACCGCATGCGAGCGTTTGAATATGTCAGCCCTACCCGGAAGGAGCAGGTCGCGACTTTGCTTGGCGACAATGCCGCTATCCTTGCCGGCGGCACCGACCTGCTCGGTTTGATGAAAGACGACGTGGTAACTCCCAGCCGCCTCGTCAATATTAAAGAGATCCAAACGCTGCGTGGGATCAGCTACCGGCCGGACAACGGCCTTAGGATTGGTACCCTCGCCAGTATCGCTGAACTGGCGGAAGCGAAGGCGGAACTCGCGTTTTATCCGGCATTAACCGAGGCCGCCAACGAAGCAGCTAGTCCGCAGATTCGCAATTTGGCGACCCTCGGCGGAAATATGTGTCAGCGTCCTCGCTGCTGGTATTTCCGCAATGGCATGGGATTGCTTCCGGTCGCGCCCAATGGCAAATCCATGCTGGTCGAAGGAGACAACCGTTACGCCGCCATTCTTGGCAACGATGGTCCAGCTTACTTCGTCAGTCCCTCAACCCTCGCTCCCGTCCTGATTGCCTACGGAGCGAAGATTCGGCTGTATTCGGCAAATGCCGGTGGGAGCGGAGTCCGGGAGCTGCCGCTGGAGAAGTTTTTTGTCATCCCCAAAGCCGAGAACGAACGAGAACATGACCTCCGGACCGGAGAAATCGTGCTGGAGATAATCGTGCCGCCGCCGGCACAAAATCTTAAGGTCGCCAGCTATGAGGTGCGACAGAAGGCGGCCTTCGACTGGCCGCTGGCGACAGCCACAGTCGCTCTAGAAACGAATGGCAATATCATCGTCAATGCCCGAGTTGTGATGGGCCATGTGGCACCCATTCCTTGGGTGTCTCCCGAAGCCGCGCAGTTTCTGACAGGCAAGACCATCTCCGAGACGACCGCAAAGGGAGCTGCCGACGTAGCGCTTGCGGCCGCGAAGCCTCTTCGCCAGAACCAATACAAGATCACCCTGGCGAAGGTCGCTGTGAAACGAGCAATTCTTAATGTCCAGAACCCTTCGTCCGGAGGTGCAGCATGACGCTCAACCTGGATGCCGAACGCTTCAACACGAATCGTGACGAGCTGTGTCCGGCGCTGCGCTGGAAGGGCCAGTTCATTGAAGCGGAGCATGATCCGACCGTGCCTGCAACTAATGACGGGTTGTTCTGGTGCATGCACACCCAAACGTGTATCGGCCCTGACGGAGAGTTGGCCGAACCCGGGAACTGCGCTTCAAAGGTCAGGCACTGTCACGGAACCGGCAAGTGCGGCTAGAGTTCCGACAGTTATTTCGTATATTGGCGGATTAACTGTATCGCCTCGGAATACTGAGCGCACAGAGGTTCGCGGTCACCGATCTCGTAGTCCGCATAGTCAAATCCTGGAGACATCGTGGTTCCCATCAGCGCCCATTTGCCGCCCGGTTCAAGCCTGCAGCCCTGCCACACATGTCCCCGCACTACTACTTGCGGCTGATGACCTCGCAGTAGATCGGAGCCAAGCGTCACGGTCCGTGAAGTGCCATCAGGCAACAGCTGCAACATAACGGCTGGATCGCCAAGATAAAAGTGAAATACCTCCGTTCCGGGCAAGCGATGAAGCGCCGAAAATGTTTCCGGCGTAATCAGGTAATAGATTGCGGTGCCGATGGAGCGCGACCCACGGAAGCCATCGGGAAGGTATTCGGAAGAAACATTCCAGCGCGAACGGTAGGTTTCGCGAAAGAAGCCACCTTCAATTGCAAGCGGCTCCAGTTGCAGCAGTTGTTTGACTTCGTCTGCGGTCATGATCGCAACAGCGTATCACCCGGCGCGTGCGAATTCACTCTTCGTCATCCCTGACTGATAGAGGAAAGATAATCCATCAAGGTCATACTGCTCAAGCTGGAGGCGGCCTGCACCGTCGCGTTGCGAGCCGCTTCGGCGTTGGTCAGATTGGTGGCGGCAACATTCATGTCCACCCCGATGGTACTGTTTTGCTGCTGGCTGAGCTGAAGGCTCTCGCTATCGAGAAAATCCTGCGTGCTCAACAACTGGTCCATGGTACTGCCGTAAAAGGCCCGCGCCGACGTAAGCTGGCTATAAGCGGTACTGACTTCCGTGGTCGCGTTCCCGATGTCGTCCGTGGTACTGGTGGGATCTTCCAAGGTCGTAGCCAGGTCGTTCAAGGCAGTAAAGACGTTGGCGCCCGCCGCTGAAAACAGCTGGCTACCCGGCTCGTTTACCGCGATACTTCGTCCAGTCTCAATCTCGACGGAATTGCTATTGTCGTTTCCCTGGTATTTGACTCCACCAGGCACTGTGTTATCCACAACGTAAGGCGGCTGAGAGTTGGCCGTACCGGCGAATACGTAGTGCCCATTAAAGCTCAGATTGGCAACGCTCAACATCTGCTGCGAGACTCCTTTTACCTCTTGCGCTACCGTAGTCCGATCCTGCTGCGACAACGTGCCGTTGGCTCCTTCTGTACCCAGGGTAATAGCTCTCTGCAAACAGGTGACAGCCGAACTTAAGGACGAATCCGCCGTCTGCAGCTCCGAATACACGCTTGAGATGCTGCGCTGATAGAAGAGGTCGGCAAACTGCGTATTGCTGCCTTTGTAGCCAACCGTATTCAGGTTGGCCAGGTTGTTGGCGATGGTCGACATGGCGGTTGAACTGGCCGTCAGTCCGGATAACGGAATGGAAAACAGCGGCATGAATTGACCTCCTGCGCTACTGCTGGCTTGATCAAGACGCCTTGGCCTGCAGCAACTGGTTGATCTGGCTCACTTGATCGAGCGTATTGACACCTACAAGTTGAGTGACGAAGGTAGACGGATCCATCGGCGAGAGCGGGTCCTGATTCTGCAACTGCGTGATGAGCAGCTGCATGAACATACTGTCAATTCCCGTGCCGGAAGAGCTGCTGGTCGAAGAACTGCTGGAACTCTGGGCGGCCGGGGAGGAAGCGTTGTTGATGATTGGACTGGCGTACATGGTTCCCTCGATTTCCGTTCTAAGCGATCACACTGAGCCTCGAAGAGTGAGGCGGTATCCATGGCGATGTCGTCGGTGCGGAGACTGCGCTCTCCGATTCCCTGGATGGCAAAATTCGGCCCGGTTGTCCGTTCGTAAAGGAACGTGGGCGGGAGTCGTTAGAACTGTCGCCGCCCTGGCCTCCGGTATGCGAAGCAACGTCGAACGCATCGAGTTGCAAATGGTGGCGAGAAATAGCTTGTTGCAATGATGGCAACTCCGCTTCCATGGCCGACCGTAATTCGGCATGACTGGTAGACAGGCTGGCTCCAACGCGGTCCTGGCTGAGACTGGTGTGCACTTCGATCGTGCCGAAGTCTGCCGTCTTGATCCCGACATGCATCTCGCTCTGCCCCATGCGTTCCAGGATGCGTCCAGCTTGCAGCGTCGGACTGGGCGGCGTCGGACTCACCGTCCGAGGCGATGCGCTGTCATCGTGCAGCGGAATGGTTTGCGCGTTGGTTTTCCCGGCCGTGCTCTGTGTGGAACCAAGCGCCTCCGGAGAAGGCACTGGCTGAATCGGCATCGCCGATGGCGGCTGGCCCGCGGCCGTCGAATGCATGGTGGCAATTGCCGCCGGGGAAAGCTGCAGAGCTAGCGATGCCATAGCTGGAGATGCGAATGCGGAATCTGAATCCTGACTCGAGTCTTCATCGTCGCTTGTCGTGGGTGGTGCAAGCTGTGCTGTCTTTTGGACTGGGGCACTGCCCACGCGGTCGGAGATCCTCGATCTCGTGGTAGGGGGAACTATCGTAGGATTCGACGAGCCCTTAACGGGGGCCAGTACGGCGATGGGCGGAAATCCAGTGACGGCTGGTTGGATCGGACCCGTATGCTGCGCGGTGCCCGGCTCACCCGCCCGGGCTGGTGAGACGCCCCCGCGATCGGGTCGCTGTGGAGCGGTCGCGGTAGCGGCAGGAAATGGAGCAGGAGCGGTCGCCGCCGCCGTGGCCGCAGCCTCCGGAATCTGGCGGGCAGCGCTTGCAGATTGCGCCTTCAGTTCCGGAGCGGTCTGCGGCGTGAAATGGGATACGGGTTCGGACAGTGACGCCGCAGCGGAGGGAGAGCCCAACTTCTCATCGAAACTTCCAGAAACGGGAGCATGCGGCTCAACATCATTTTTCATTTCGGGGAAGGAGAGGGTGTCGCGAAACGCCGCCGTCTCCTCGATGTGTGCGATGCCTTGGAAATCTTCGTCAGTCTCAGCAGGCATTTGCTCGCTTGGTGTCAGCGCGGTCTGGCACCGAACGAGAGTTTCTCGCGCGCTAACCTGACTCGAAATCAGCTCGCCGGGCTCTTTCTGGTCGACTGCAGTTGCGGTCGATGTTTTATCTTCACAGTTTGCACCCAGTGACGGCCCGGAGACATCCGGTGAGATCACAGTCCCACCAGCTTCATTTGAACTAAACATCATCGCCGCTTGCGCCGGAGGGGTCTGGAGTGAAGCTGGAATCGTCGTTGCAGCCGCCACTGAGGAGTTCGCTGACGGATCTGCGCCACTTTCTTGCTTAGGCTGTTTTGTCGCTCTCCGGCTCCGCGGAGCATTCTTGCCGGGGATTTCGAGCGGTGCCCGCGCGACGGCCTGAGTGGGCGGGTCCTCTGGCGAGCCTTCTGCTTCCGCTTGCGCTCCCAGCACGCTCGCAAACGAAGTTTGCTCTGGCCGGGACGCGGTGCTCGATTTCCCCCTGGTATCCGCGACGGCTGGGGAAGCCTGCGACAATGTGCTTGCTGAGACCGTTCCCACCAAAACGCTGCACCTCGCAAAGACGCAACTGCTAAAGCAGGTTCCCTTCCAAGCAATCCGGTCCGGGGGTGGTGTTAGAGAAACGCAGAACTCCACCCTGCTCAAGAAGTTGAGAACAGGGCCGATGTTTTGAATGGAAGAGACAATAGACAGCGGCAACCTACTGGGCAAGGCTTGCCCACTGCGCTGGGCAAAAGGAGAACGGACTCCTGTCTCCGTGCGGGTCACAGAGATCGAACAGATATGCCTTCCGAAGCCGCAAAACAAATCAGCCGCTGCAGTCTTGCGACCCAGCGGCTAAGAAATCGAGAATAACTCTTTTTCGGTTACGCCCCGTGATCGGTGCCCAGTTGGGCAAAAGTCGTGCGCAAAAACTTGTGCGGATTAACCGGCGTGTCGTGGATGCGAACTTCGTAGTGAAGATGCGGACCCGTGCTTCGACCGGTGAGACCCACGTAGGCGATGACCTGGCCCTCGCGCACAACCTGACCATCAGCTACGGCAAAGCCGGACAAATGGCCATACCGGGTCGAAATGCCGTTGCCGTGATCGATCTGCAACATGCGGCCGTAGCCGTTGTAGAAATCAGCGTAGGTGACAACACCGTCCGCCGGCGCCAACACGGGCTGCCCATAGTGGCAGGAGATGTCTACTCCGGAATGAAACGCACCCTCACCGTTGAATGGATCGATGCGCTCACCGAAAGCTCCTGTGATCGGTCCCATGACAGGCCACATGGTGGGAGCACTAGCAGCACTCGTCCATTCTGTCAGGGTTGCGTTATGCGTAAGTCCCATGCCCAAGGCCGCAGTTGTGGCGCCAGACAATGCCGACGTCCGCAGCGCATAAAGCTGGTCCATCGAATACTTCACAGAGTCAGGCTGGGTTGGTCCTTCGGTAGCTTTCAGCAGTTTCGCGTTCGGTTTCAGGCCGTAAATGACGGAAACTTCGTTGGCAAGCGACCCTAACGACGCAACTTGAATGTCTTTCTCGTGGTTGCTCTCTTCAAGCTTCTGGTAGCGGCTCTGTAGCGCGTTTTTCTCGGAGCGCAACTGGTTGAAACTGGCTACTTTCCAGAGCATGCGGGCATACGAACCCGCCATGCCGGTAATCGTGAACATGCCGATCAGAGCGCCGGCCAGAAACACATACAAGTAATGAAGGGGGATCGGAATTTTCCGGAGCTGACCTTCCGCATCGCGGGCTACGAAGAGAATATAAAAGCGCTTTCGCAAAACTATTAAACCTCAGCTAAGAATTGGTTCCGGTTATGACGCCAACAAAATAATGGTCCGGAACGGTTCGCCTGGCTGATCCGAACTGCCAAATCGTCAATGTGGAAGACCGCGGGCTGACGGACTTCCTCCCCGGCAGGAAATCACCTTAAGCCGGGTACGTGACTGGTAATGTAATGAACGAAATCAAACCGTAACAGACGTGTCTACCTGTGTCAACAAAACTGCTGCTCCATATACCACTAAAGTATTGTAAACAAAGACCATATTGGGAACAAGCTGGACATTGCGCTTGCGCAATGAGTGCTTCCGGCAACGGTCAACGCTCCGTCGGGTATAGTGTCCCTTCACGGTGACGAAGCGGCATGCCATTGCAGGAAAAACTCATCATCCGAACCATTCGCGAAGCCGCCTCCCAGCGAAGGAGCAAGGGGGATCTGGGCATAGGTGACGACTGTGCCGTGATCCGGATTCCGCGCGGCCACGAGGCGCTGGTTACCACGGATTTCAGCCTGGAAGACGTGCACTTTCGGAAGGCTTGGCATCCCGCCGATTCCGTTGGTCACCGCTGCCTGGCTCGCGGCCTCAGCGATATTGCGGCGATGGGGGGAATACCTACGGCCGCGTTTCTGTCGCTGGCACTTCCGCGTGACCTCCCACAAGGATGGATTATTAAGTTTGTTCGCGGGTTGCTCCGCTTAGCGGACCGCTATCAAGTCCTTCTGGCAGGCGGAGATACAAGCCCGAGTCACAGAGTACGATTTTGGCAGACATCGTAGTACTCGGCTCGGTTCCGGCGGGCACGGCAGTGCTGCGGTCGGGCGCACGTCCCGGCGACCTGCTGTACGTCAGCGGCACGCTGGGGACTTCGGCGGCTGCTCTGGAAGAGTTACGCCAGGGAAAGAGGCTTCGGCCCAGCTCCCGTCCCAAGCACTTCTATCCCGAGCCGCGCGTGGCGGTCGGACGATACTTGCGCGAGAAAAAGCTAGCTACATCGATGATCGACATCAGCGATGGGCTATCCACCGACCTCGGCCACATATGTGAAGAAAGTAAGACGGGGGCGATCGTTTACTCCAATTCTTTACCAATGCTTGGCGATCAAATCGACTTCGCGCTTCATGGTGGCGAGGAGTACGAACTTCTTTTCACCGCTCGCCCTGATCGCCATGTTCCCAAGCAGATCGCCGGTGTGCCCATTATTCTTATCGGTGAGATCATTAGCGGTAAGCAGATGAAGCTGGCGAAATCGGACGGAACAACCGAGATTTTGAAGCCGGGCGGCTGGCAGCACTTCAGCTGAGATTCCGTTCGCCATACCTGACCTCGAACTGGAAAACTACTTTCGTCGTGCAATTGTGTAAGCCGTCAGCGGCATTCGTTTCTCGGCTATCACACCGTCGCTAGTTATAATCACGCCCATGAACTTGGAAAAGAAACTGATAGAACTCAAGCGGCGCGACTCCTTGGCCGAAGCCGGCGGAGGCGAGGAGCGCCGGGCGCGTGAGCACAAGCAGGGCAAGATGTCGGCGCGCGAACGTATCGAGTTCCTTCTCGACGAAGGCACTTTCGAAGAGACCGACAAACTCGTTACCCATCGTTGCAACGATTTTGGCATGGAGGAGCAGAAGTACTTCGGTGACGGCTTCCTCACCGGATACGGCCGGATTGAAGGTCGCCTGGTTTTCGTTTTCGCACAGGACTTCACCGTGTTCGGCGGTTCTCTCTCTGAGACAAACGCCGCCAAGATCGTAAAGATTATGGACACCGCAATGCGGGTTGGCGCACCGGTGATCGGGCTGAACGATTCCGGCGGAGCTCGCATTCAAGAAGGGGTGATGTCTCTGGCCGGCTATGCCGACATCTTCCTGCGCAATGTATTGTCGTCGGGAGTTGTGCCGCAAATCTCAGCCATCATGGGACCCTGCGCCGGTGGAGCGGTTTATTCGCCTGCCATGACCGACTTCATCCTGATGGTGCAGAAGACGTCGTACATGTTTATCACCGGGCCGGATGTCATCAAGTCGGTGACACACGAAGAGGTTACGAAGGACGAACTGGGTGGCGCGGTAACGCACAACGAGAAATCCGGCGTCGCTCACTTTATGGCACACGATGACGCTGAGTGCCTCAGCATGATCCGAGAGCTGCTCAGCTTTATGCCATCGAATAACCTCGAGGATCCGCCGAGAAAGGCTTGCACCGACCCAATCGATCGTGCTGACGAACGCCTCGACACCATCATCCCGACGGAGTCGAATCAACCGTACGACATTAAGGACGTCATCAACACTGTCGTCGACGATGCGTACTTCTTCGAGGTCCAGGAACATTACGCAAAGAATATTGTTATCGGTTTTGCCCGGTTGAACGGAAAGCCGGTAGGCATCGTCGCGAATCAGCCGGCCTTTCTCGCCGGTGTACTCGACATCAATGCCAGCATCAAAGGCGCAAGATTCGTGCGCTTCTGCGATTGCTTCAACATCCCGCTCATAACTTTTGAGGATGTTCCAGGGTTTCTACCCGGCACGCAGCAGGAATACGGCGGCATTATCACCCACGGCGCGAAGCTGCTGTATGCGTTCTCCGAGGCGACAGTACCGAAGATCACGATCATTACCCGGAAAGCTTATGGTGGCGCGTACTGCGTCATGGCGTCCAAGCACATTCGTACCGATGTGAACTATGCGTGGCCGACAGCAGAGATCGCGGTGATGGGGCCCGAAGGCGCGGTCAATATCGTGTACAAGCGCGAGCTGGAGAAATCGGAGAATCCGGAAGCCGACCGCGCCGCAAAGATTGAGGAGTTCCGTGAACGCTTCGCAAATCCCTACGTCGCCGCCGAGCGCGGGTATCTCGACGCAGTGATTCGTCCTCGCGATACCCGTCGCAAACTGATTCAGGCGCTGGACATGCTGGAGAATAAACGCGACAAGAACCCGCCAAAGAAGCACGGGAATATACCGTTGTAGCTGGAGGTTATCCCGTGGCACGTTGGTGCGTAGTCTTCCTGGTATTGAGTTGGTCGCTGACAACAGCTGGAGAACAGTGTCCCGACGGATTCCAAAACCCGATTGCGATTGGTGGTCACGTCCTCTATGGGTTCGTGTTTCGGCAAGCGAATAAACCCGTGGAGGCTGTGAAGTTCGCCAAGATAGCCGTGTATTCGTCGGCAGGAAAGAAAATCTATGCCGGAGTCACCAACAAAGACGGCGAGTTTGGCACCGGCACTCTTCCGGCAGGAGACTATCGCATAGTGGTAGATGGTTTCGGTAGCTACCAGGTGAAGCTCGATCCGAGAATCGACGCCACCGGAGGACCCGATAGTCCGTTCTTCACTCTCTGGCTGGTCGAAAACGGATGCGTGAGTTATATAGCGAACGGCAACTAATGGGAGCCAATAAGTCTCACGCAAAAAAGAATCCCGAAGCCGCTTTGAACCTTTGTTCTTGATTAGTGGCCCGCTTCGATCCTTGCCGCTGCATGTCTCCGGGTACTTGCGTACCCGTCGCCACGACCTCAGCTTGGACTTCGTGCGGTCCCCTCACCGGAACAATCGTTCAACGCTTCGGGATTCCGTCTCGCCCTTGACGTGTTCCTCGTTTTCAGCCGCCATCTTCCTTGCGTTGCTTCGATGACTCAGCCGACACTGGCCGTGCACAGCATGGTCATCAAGTTTCCGCGACGAAGTTGCCGGGGTCTTCTCCACGCGCTTTCGCGCGTATTGAAGTGGCATTTTGCCGACTGAAGAACTCGGAAAACTGTCAAAGAACGAGTGTGTTTTTACTCCTCCCACAACGTAAGTCAATAAAATTATCGCGCTTGTATATGGCTTATTTTCAATCGGCTGCAGGCCTTCCACAGGGGACTGCCAAGATTTTGTGCAATCAGGAATCGGCGGCTTTTACCGGATTTCATTCGTTCAGAATTCATGCGGCTTTCATGCGCCATTCTTCGACTGCATGATTACAAAATGTCCTTGGCTGGGATTGTGCGAATCTGCGAATAACTGTGTCTGGCGCGGTTTTTCGCAACACACATTTTTCCCGGAATGACGGTTTGTTAACATCGCTGGCATGCCGCTAGTGCAGGCAAACCATCTCGTCAAGACGTTTCACACCGAGCAGTCGATGTTCGGCATGCGCCCGGCTGGGCATGTTCGTGCCGTGAACGATGTTTCACTGACGATCGACGCCGGAGAGACGCTTGGGCTGGTGGGTGAATCGGGTTCGGGAAAGAGCACGCTGGGGCGAATGTTGCTGCGGCTCGTTGAAGCTGACTCCGGCGAGGTGCTCTTTGACGGCCAGGACGTTTTGCGCGCCGGGGGAACACAATTGCGCCGGCTGCGGCGGGACATGCAGATCATCTTTCAGGATCCTTTTGGCTCGCTGGATCCCCGGATGACGGTAGAGACCATCGTTTGCGAGCCCCTGGCAATTTACGGCGACCAGGACGGGCGCAGCCGACGCCAACGTGCGGCCGAACTAATGCGCGCGGTAGGCATGGATGAGTCTGCCCTGCGTCGCTATCCGCACGAGTTCAGCGGCGGTCAGCGTCAGCGCATCGGCATCGCTAGAGCTTTGGTTTTGAGACCGCGCTTCATCGTTGCCGACGAGCCGGTTTCAGCGCTCGATGTCAGCGTGGGAGCACAGATCGTTAACCTGCTGAAGCAACTGCAACGGGAGTTTCAGCTGACCTATCTGTTTATTTCGCACTCAATGCCGATTGTGCGATATCTGGCTGACCGAATTGCCGTGATGCAGCGCGGCGAACTGGTGGAGATTGGGACCACCGAGCAGATTACGACGGCCCCCACGCACGCCTACACCCAGACATTGCTGGCGGCCACGCCGGAACTGGAGATCAGCTCGCGCTAAAAGCGAGCTGCTTTGAGGGTTCAGCCGCCGCGGGTCCTTCTCGGAACGGTGCGCCCTCAAGCTTCAAGAGCAGCGCCTTCACTGGCAAACCGCCGCCGTAGCCTCCCAGAAAACATCCCGAGGCAAGCACCCTATGACAAGGTACGATGATGGCGATGGGATTGTAGTGGTTCGCCTGTCCCACGGCACGAAAGCCCTTCGGATTGCCGACGGCGCCCGCGATCTGCGCGTACGAACGAGTCTCGCCATAAGGAATTCGCAGTAACTCGTTCCAGCAGCGTTTGCGGAACTCCGTACCGCGTAGATCCAGCTCCAGTTCAAATTCTCGTCGCTTGCCTGCGAAGTATTCCTCCAGCTGTTTGCGAACATAGCGGGTTTTCTTCTCGGACTCCTCCCAAGAGATGGGCTGGCCCATGATGGTTTGCGAGAACCCGCGATCGAATTCGAGTACTACGAGAGCAGAGCTTGACACCCCGATTAATAGAGGGCCAGCCGGAGAGGACATTCGCGCATAGTAGAGCGTTTCCATAAGTGATCCCTGTACTAACCTAAAACAATTTTCGCGTCCCTGAACGGAAAAGAGCAGCGTGCGGGCGTATTAGGTCCGTTTTCAGCCAGTTCAGTTTGCCAGTCTGGGTGAGGGAAATGTCGACCACGAAAAAACCCCTCGCCGGGGCGAGGGGTTTGGAGGAGGTTGCGTTCTGGCCGATGATTCTCTTACTGCTGCTGCGGTGGTGTTGCGTTGTTGGTTGTGGGAGCTGAGTTCATGCTACTGGGTTGCTGCGTTTGATTGGACGGCTGTGTGGTATTGGAATAGCTGTTGTTTGTGCTGTGGGAATATCCGTTGTCTGGGCTGCTGGAATTCGCCATAGAGCTGCCCATAGTTCCATTCGCCTGGGCTGCCGCCAACTGGTCGACATTGTTCTTCATCAGGCTGATTTCGACACGATTGCCGCGTGCGTGCGCCGTGCTGTTGTCGGGTACCGGAACTTTTGCATTGCCCATTCCCATGACGAAAATGCGATAGACGGGAATGTTGTTCTTCTCAACTAAATAGCGGACAACGGAGTTTGCCATTGCCTGCGAGCTCTGCACGCCAGCCTGGCCGCCTGACGCCGAGAACCCCTGGACCTGGATGATGTAGCCCTTCTGATCTTTCAGGTTGGCTGTCATGTCATCGAGCGCTTCCTTCGACTTGGTACCTAAGACCGTGTTGCCGGAACGGAAGCGGATCTCGGTCTGGGTTGCCGGCTGATACTGGTCGATGTTGCCGACCACGGTTTCAACAGTGTTCAGACGATTGCTGGCCTGTAGCGCGGTCTGATTTGCCTGCTGCGCGCGATTCCCCGCGTCGACAGCGTGCTGGTCAGCTTGCGTAGCCTTGGCGTCAGCTTGGCGGATGCCTTCCTGGGCCCGCGCATCGACGTCCTTGATCTGCCGAGAGTTCTCAGCCGTGAGATCGTCAAGCTCGTTCACTCGGTTGCGGACCGGGCTGAGCTGACGCTGAACGTATTTCTTACGAGCAAACGGGTTCAGGTGGCCCCAGAAGCCTTCGCGAGTTTCCGGCTGCAGCGGCTGCCGGGCCGACATATTCTGATCGGAGCTCGCGTCGGTTGTTGTGGCAGCTGTTTGCGAGCTGGTAGTCGCCGCCGGTTGCGAACTGCTCTGAGTATCCGAAGTGGTCTGTTGCGCTACTGCCGGCACAATCAGAGTCGCGGCCAGTGGCAACGTTAATAGCAGTGAAGTCTTCATTACCAATTTCCTCCGAGAACTTTGGCACATGGTGCCTTGCGAGCGGCCCTGAGATACCAAACGATGGGCTCACGTCGGTTGCGCGTCAACGCGCGGCAACACTGTTTTCATTACAAGTGCATTGCCAAACTTTGAGGACATTTTGTGAGCGATAACTTCTTTGTTTTCAGCATTACAGCTTTTGAGAAGGGAGTGCGTAACGAGTAGTAAGGGCAGGTGCCGGGTAATTGTTACAGCTAAGAAGGATGGAGTCGATTCAAGCGGGCTGGACGGTGTCCGGAAAGGCCTCGTTGCTGGGGGCATTGCTTGCCAACGCGGCAGCTGCTGCCCGCTCCACTGCGCTCTTGGCTTCGGCCAGAGGCAGGGGCGGGATCACAGTCACGTAGCCCAGCATGCGCGCAAGCTGCATATAAGCGCTGCGGCAGATGCGCATAAAGTCCACTGGATATTCTGGCTTGCGGGCGCGTGCTGCTTCCGGATCGGCATCCAGGATGTAAGCGACATCCGGCTTTGGAACGAATGACACGACCATACGCACAAAGAATCGCGTTAACAGGTTCGAGAGGGGCAGGTTCGCCAGCTCGTCATAGATATAGCGATCCATGATGATTACGTCGGCGCCGGAGTGGCGTGCTCTTGCGATGACGTTGACAAGGTGCAAGGCATCCAGCAGGTAGAGTCCGTGGCGCGCGATGCTGAGATACCACTTCCGAACATTCTTGTCGCGCCGGTTCACTGGCCGGTCCGGGGCTCCAATACCCTTCTCGCTGCCGTAAACCTTGTGGACAAAGCCCTCGCGATAACGACTGAGTACGACAACATCATCCCAAAAGGCGAGAAGGTTCGTCGTCAAGCCTCGGCTGTGCAGGAACTCTCGCAGATTCGCGATCTGCGTGCTCTTCCCTGAACCGTCTAGACCCGAAAACGAAATTAGAAGTGGGCGTGAAGACATTGCGCTAAGACCCCTAACGTGTCGAACAAAACCATTACGGCTTGGCAGACGTCCCCTTCGACAGTCCGTAGACAACTCCACCTGCTACGCCGACAGCTGCGATCAGTCCGACCTTCAGCAATAGCGAGCGACGCTGCTTCTGCTTGTCCGGAGCGATTGCCTCACCGGCGGGGCGCGACGCCGCGCCACCCACGACCGGCACTCCCTCAGCGGTGGCCGTGCCTAGCGGCTGCTGCATCTGCTGCTCCGCACGGGGTTGCGGTGCGGGCGTGGCGGGTAGAGGTTCTGTAAATGCCTCAGGGTTTGCCGGCTGCACGTTCTGCGGCTGGTTCTGGCTGGGCACCGGTTGCAGCGGACCCTTGGACGGATCAATGGTGGTGCCGTTCTGCTGGTCTTGCTGTCCGCTCAGCGGTGAACCTGTGCCTTGCTGCCAAGCCTGGGCATATTCCGGGACGCCACACAGAACCAACCCAGTGATCAGAACCATGATTTTTGTAAGCAACTTCTGATGAGCTTTCATTCTGCAGCTCTCCTTGCCAAATTTTTTTACTGCGGGCCGTTAATTTCGAACTTCGAGAGACCCTTGGTGGCAACTGTTCTCAGCGATGACGGCGAAGTGGATTCGACGGGTTCTTTCTCGGCCTTTAGCAGACGCTCGACATCCGCGTCGCGGTCATAGAACAGGTTGCGCGCACGATTACGGGCATAGCGCCACAAATTCGCTACGTTGGTTTGATACCAGCACGACTCCGACATACGCGGCGACAGGCCGCAGAAAATACGAAATCGGCCCTGCAGCACATCAGGCGAAGCGAGCAATGCCGCAGTCAGGCGGTGATTGCCCTCCAGCACCGTGACTGGATTGTCGTCATCCATCCCGATCAGCAGCACCGCGCTTGTGTCGTCGTGGTTGCGCAGGTAGTAGCTCAAAGCCTGCACCTTGGCAATGAAGTCGCGGGTCTTGCCGCGAAATGGCTTTGTTCTGATTCGCGCAACAATATCCTTCAGTAGAAAACTTCCATTCGCGACCCGGCGCCACTGCGCTCGGGGAAAGACTCGGACTCTCTCCAAATCCTGCGGCTCAATTTGCACTTCCCACCACTGCGTGTCGGACGGGAGTTCCCGCCACATATGACCGCGGCGGCGAAATAAGAGGGCACGACGCAAGGCGTTACCGGTCTCGTCCGCAATCTGGGCGCCCAGGACGAGTTCTTCGAATTGTGCGCGGTCTAGGTGAAACTCTTCCTGATAGAACTCATTCTTCAGGAACTCCGCGATAACCTCTGCTTCAGTAACGCGCCGTAGCCTCTTCACGTAATCCCCCGCCGACGGTGGCCCACATCCTCACGAACGGGAAGGCGACCGCACACAACAACAAGATCCTGAGAACCTGCTGGACGATAATGACCTCCAACAAAGTCGAGTGAAACCATGAGATTCCGAGTACGATCAGTCCGCTCACAACCAGTTGTAGCCAACCGGTGTTGGCGATTCGGCGCGACATTTCGTACGTGATTAACACCACTGCGATGGAATAGATCCCAGTAGCCGCAGCATTCATACTTAGCAACCAGCTAAGGCCTGTGATGTCAGTATGAAAGTTCGCTCCGAAGAGCGATTGGAAGACCAGTCGCGGGAATGCCGCCAAAAGAAGTACGAAGACGAACGACATGGCTGTGACAAGTACCAGCGGAATCGCCAGCAACGACCCCGATGCATTGTCTTCCTTCTTCTCTGCCGACACTGGAAACATGGCGCTTACCACGGACCAGCACGCAAAGTAGAGCAGCCTGCCAACCAGGGCGATTGCAGCGTACATGCCCGCGTCTTCCGGACGGAAAAAGTGCTTCACCATCAAAATATCGATATTGCTGATGATGACTTGGCCGACGAAGAACACAACCGCTTGACGAGCTTCGCCGACGGGCGCGGTTGGGCGGTCCACTGCGGGGCCGCGAAGCTCGTTAGCGCTGTCAGGTAAAAAGAAAGCCAGAATCACCGACGCTGAGATCGCCGCGACGGCGCCCAGCACCCCATAGCCAAGCTCAATCAGGACGATCGCGCCCACAAATTTCATGATGGCTTCGGAAGCCATATTCCAGCTCAGGCCGCGAAATCGGCAGGTTCCTTGCAAGCCGCCGCGCTTAACACCGAGCGGAACATAGATCGTCAAACCGATAGCAAGCAGAATGATGATCCACGGACTGGAAAGCCGGAGGTAAGCGGTCAAAACCGAATTTGCTGCCAGCATGAAGACGCCCAGACCGATGCCGATGATCCAAGCTCGCTTCATCAAATGCTGGAACACGCCAGCTTTGGCCTCGGTGCTGTCGGCTTTGGCGACTAACTTGGTGCAAACCAGTTGGAAAGCCAGAGTGACGGCGGAGACCAACATCAAAATGGTGACAGCGGCGGCCGCGTGGCTGAAGTCCGCCGGACCCAGCATTCGTGCGACGCCGATGTTGTAACCGAAATTCGCGAGGCTAACGAAAATCGATCCAATGAGCAGAATGATGCTTCCACTCAGGATCTTGGCGTGCGAGGCATGCTGCGGCAACCAACGCGATACCAAGCCAGTGCGTCGGCTCGCAGCAGGAGCGCTCATCACGATCGTTTCCGGTTCTGCGCTCATGCCGCCAGTCCAGCACCCTGGTGTTCATCGCTGGTTGAAGCGGGGGGCACGGGTACAGGCCCCTGCGTTCCGTGCGGTTCGAAGTGTCGCATTGCGTTTGGCAAAAAGCTGCTGAAGCTCTTCACCGCAGCCGTAGAGTTTTCGTAAATCTCGAACAGCCTTCCCGTGCGCGTCAGTTCCAGCACAACAGCAGCTTGCGGCGAGAGTGCTGCCAGCTTCAGGTCGCCATCGTGCTTGACCGCTGCACGCATGCATCGCAGCAGCACATCGACTCCAGCGGCATCAATATGCCGCACCTGGGACATATCAAAAACAATCTGAGGCCGGTCCGAATTGACGAAGGGCTGCACCTCCTGCTGAAACTTGCGAGCCTGTTTCAGGTTCATCTTCTCAGGCATTCTTTTCACAACGACGGGCCGACTAATGGTCTCCATATCTCCTCACGACTGCCAGATTGGAGGGGAACTCTGACGATTCCGGATCGGAGGGCGATGCCTCCAAAGCTGGATTCTCGGCTGAGATCGCTGTCTCCACCGGAGACTCCACACTCCGTGCGGCCCGCTTACGTCGGAATGACGCACGAAGGCCGCGGTAAAGCTCTTTTGGTAAGAAGGCAAAAAGAGCAGCCGTGCTGCCTGCTAATCGAGAAACAGCGCTAAAAGGAACCATCCCTACTAATTTTCCGTCGTGGATCTCGACCTCGACATCGCGCAGCAGATGAGCGAGACGGCGAAAGCCCACCACGCAGTGCATGGCGTCGAGACCAGCACCCAGGCAGCTGAAAGGCAGGACCGTCGTGTTTTCCACGACTGTTCCGCAGTCGACTTCGGCATGCCGCTCGATCGCGCTGCCTCGTGTTATCAGGGCTGAGGCACGTATTTTCGCGTGCGCGCCGATATAGGCCGGTGCTACCACGCGTGCTTTACGATGTACTCTCGCCAAGGTTCCGACCCAAACGCCAGGCTTCACTTCGGTGCCCTCAGGAGTTACCCCATTTCGCACTAACAGGCCATCCGTGGCCAGTCGTCTCAAATCGGCTGCCTTCTGCAGACGATTGACGTAGCCCGAGACTCGGAAGGGCTCGCCTCCTCGACGCGTGCGCTGCAACCGGCCTTGGAACAACTCTGCTACGTCCATCCTGGCAGTCGCACTCAGTACGAAGAGGTCCAGATCAGACTTTTCTGAGTCAATGGCCTGGGTCATGACATTGCGACGATCAAGATGATGCTGAATCATCTCGTCGTAATCGACTTCAACGTACGGGCCTAGGCGGTGAACAATTACCAATTCCGCGCCTTCGTCAGCGCAGTGATGAAAAGTTTGCTCGGCAATCTGCCAAAACTGCTCGCCGGTTTCATGCAAGTACTGAGCCTCGGAATCGAGAGCTGCGCATTGAGTGAATGGATCGGCCTCGCGGGGCGCGTCATAAATGACGCTGCAAACCGACACCCCAAAATGCCGAAGGCGGCTTATGACCCGCTCTTCCACCGTCATGCCGAGAACATCAAGACACGCCAGGGGAATGTCGCCGAAGCGCTCCTCGCGGGGCTTGTTTCCGGTTTCCTCCAAGCCGCCAATTAACAGGATGGCCCTTATGTCCATGACTGCCACCTCGGCGCGGCCGCGCGGAAAATTGCCGAACGAGAAGGAACCCAGGAAGGAATTCTGCGGAACCGTGAGATAGGTTCGAGTGCTCGAGTACGTTGCTGCAAATCAAAAGAACGCAAGTATTGCCGAATAATCTGAGGCATGGTCATTCGTAGGGCAGCAGAAAAATTCTGCTCTGACATTTCGCGCATAAGCACTGGATCTTGCAAAAGAGACTGCAATTCATCCGCCATGCTGGCCGCGCTACCGGTTTGATAAAAAGCGACCGCTAAACCTTCATCGAATGCCATCTCGCGGAAGTCATCGATACCCGCAGATATGATTGGGACGCCGAATTCGCACGCCAGGTGGGCTACTCCGCTTGCGCCGGTCGCGGAGGAATATGGAAGTACTAGAGCGCTTGAACTACGGAACAGCTGGGGAATGTCATTCTCTTCGACGTATCCAGTGAAATCGATTTGCGGGTTGCCTTGTACGCTCTCGGCCACAGACTCGACATAGCCGGGCGTTGCAGGATGGTTCCCACCCGCCACGATCAGCCGCACATTCGGCATCTGTTTCGCAAGTTTTTCGAATGCCTCAAGCAGTAGTTCCAGCCGCTTATAGGTCCCCCATTTACCGAAAGCGAGAATTCGGTGCTCGGGATTACCGCGGCTTTCGTAGTCAGGCGGTTCCGGACACCCTCCCAAAATGCCGTGCGCGCGGAAGTGCACATTGTCTCCGCGATACTTTTCAATCAAAGTACGGCGATATACGGGCAACAACACCGAGATGGAATTGGCCATCAGCAACATTCGCGTCGCTAAGGAGCCCGCCGCGCGATATACGCGCGGAAACCGGATCCCCGAATCGGCGAGATTGATGTTGTCCATCAAGTGGTGCAATGTCACATGGGTGTAGTGCCCGCTAAGGCGGGAAATCGCCGGCTGACCCAGACCAAGAAACGCCGGCACAGGTTTATTTCCGAACGTCGAAAACAGAAGGTTGAACCAGACAACGTCGGGCTTAATGTCGCGTAGCACTTTGGCAAGACGTACCGGATTGGACAAAGAGTCGAATCGCCAGCATCGACTGACGTCAAAATCATTCAACTCTTCTGCGGGCGCTTCCAGTTCGTCCGCAAGGATCGTCAGACTCAGGAGGGGGTCACGTCGCAATTCCCGCGCCAGATGAAACCCGTATTCGTTCAGCCCTCGCCTGCTGGGCGGAAATGCCGTAATCAAACAAATCTTCATGGACTCCCCTGGGCCTAAAAAATCGAAAGGCGAACAACGGGACGAATCAACGTTCCGCTGCGTGCAGTCCCCGTGAAATCAGGGAATTGTTCCGTTTCGATGCCAACCGCAAACCGCAAGGGATAAGCGACCTTGTACTCCCCGGCGTCGTCGTTAAAGGATCTGTGTAGCGGCCTCACATAACTGATGTAGAAACTGCTGTACGAGTTGTTGTACTGCTCGAATGCACTACCTCCCTCATAGGCGAACTGACCGCTCAAGCTCCAGGCGGGGTTCATGTCGTACTGAACGCTCGCCACGGGACGCAGGACGTGCGCGGTCGCCCATAACGTGTCTTGCACGCGAAACGCCCGGATGTACTCAGCGATGAGGCTCGCTGTAAGTTTTCGATCCAGGAACTTCCGTTGCAGGCCGGCATAGCCCGAGGTGGTGAAGTACTGTCTGACCAACGGGCTGTACGTCAGGTCGCGGCGGGTATAGCCGGTGATGAGAGCCGTGTTGCCCCAAGGACGTCCCACGGTGAATTGCAGCGTAGTACCGAGATCATTCGAATCAAGCTTGTATCCCGTCGCAGTAAAAGGACCGGCCTCGTGGTACATGCTGGCGTTAAACGACAACCAGTTGCCGAACGAGCTGCTGTTCGCATAAACGAACTGGCGGAACAGATTTTGGTTCTCGTATTGTGGCGCCGAGCTGTCCCGGCGCAGCGTGAATTGCAGGCCGGTATTCAGCGCAATCCAAGCGTCGCCCAAATGGATGACTGGATTCAGCGCGCTATTGAAGTTGTAGTCGAACGTATTGCGGTTGATGATGAGCGCTTCCTGTGGGAGCGATTCCTGCCCTGTCGCGTTGCGGATCTGGAAGAACCCGCTGAGCATCGGAAAATTGTTGTCGAAGTGATAGCGATACGCCGTCGTCCACAGCGACTCCTGCTGCGAGCGCGGCGGCGGCAGACTTGCACTCTTGCTCGATAGCCCAAAGATTTGCTGGTCGAGAACATAGACCGTGTAATCGTCATAAAGTCCGGCGGTGGTGAAGTCCGTCAGCATGCTGAGGTGATCGGTCACCCGCATGCCTTCTTCACTAGCCACCTGCATACCTTCCAACTGAGCAATCTCACTTCCACCAAGCTGGTCGGCCTGCGACAGGGCCACAAGCGCGTTCCAACTTTGGTGATTCTGCCGATAGACCTCGCCCTGCGCCATCAGGTAGTCATAGTTCCGATTGGCAGCGGGATCGGATCCAATCGTGGCAAGCTGTTCGTTCGCCTGCTTGGTCTTGCCCTGCGCCAGATAAGTGTTCGCCAAGCCGATGGCTACCACGTCCGGCGATGCTCCGGCTTGCCCGGCCTTCTGGAAGTAGGAGGTTGCGAGATCGAAGTCGTGCATTGCCAGCAGGAGATTGGCGGCTTCGATCAGGTTGTCCGCGGTTACAGGAGGCGCTTCTCCGATGCGGCTTTCGGCAAAGGCGAGGCTGATCTGCTGCTTGGCGTCATCGTCCTGGCCATAACGAACCATGAGGCGCGCAATCGCCAGTCGGGCATCGACACGGTCGGCGTCAGGCGCTTCCAGGGCGCGCGCGAACCGATCCATCGCTGCTTTCCGATCGCCTAGCGTGAGCAATGCGTCACCGGTATCGAGCAGAATCGCCGACTGCTCCCCACCCTCCTTCTCGGCAGCTTCGACGTAGCGCATGGTCTCGTCCTTGCGGCCGAGATGCGCGTAGGCGTGAGCCATGCGGCCATAGATCAGCGGATCGTCGGGGGAAATGCCAAGTGCGGCATTCAACGCGTCAATCGACTGCTGATAGCGACGCATGTCATAGAGCGTGTCGGCCAGCGCGAGTTGGAGGCCAAGATCGTTCGGGGCGTACTTGATCGCGGCGCGATACTCCTGTTCGGCGCTGGACAGCAGGTGCTCCTGGCGGTAAGCGGTTGCCAGCGCAAGATGCGTGGAACCGGATTCGCCAAGCAATTTCTGGGCTTCTTCAGCCTGCTCGCGCGCCTCTTTCGGATGACGCAGTTGCAACTCGCTGAACGCCAGACCAAGGTGCGCAATGCCATTGTTCGGGGACAACTGCAACGCGGTATGGAAGTCCTGCGACGCCTGCTGGGCATTCTGCATGTCATTCAGCGTGTAACCGCGATTGACGTAGGCTTCCACCATCTTGGGATCGCGCTGAATAGCCCGCGTGTAATCATCCACCGACTCGTCCAGAAGCTCGCTGCGTTTGTGAACGTGTCCTTCGATCAACGGGAAGTTGGCTTCGTCGGGCAGAACTGAGTCGTACTTGTCGGCCACAGCTAACGCATCGTCATACCGCCCAAGGTTGTAAAGGTCGTACGCCAGGTAAACGGAAGCATTGCGATCTTTCGGTAGCTTCTGCAGCACCTGATAACCGAGCTTCGCCGATTCCTCGTAGTTTCCGACGTGAAGCAGATAACGCTCGCGCTCACGCATGACGCGGGGGTCGTTGTTCATTTTGGCGTTGGCGCGGTTTACCCAGGTGCCGGCCAGCTTGATCTGCTGTGCCTCGATGGCGGCATTCGCCGCATTGGCGACGATCAGCGGATTCTCTGGCGCCAGCTTGTAGGCTTGCTCGTAATTATCATCGGCTAACTGGAATTGCTTTGTCTGCGTGTACAGGTCACCGAGCGCCAGATAGGGGATGTAATCATCCGGGTAATCCTTGGCGAGCCGGTTAAAGTATTCCGCTGCCATCTTAGGATCGTTGTCCTCGCGATACAGATAGCCCATGGCCTCCAGGGCGTAGCGGTTCTCGGGATCCTTGGCCAGCACGTCGTCGTAAATCTTGCGCGACTGGTCCTTCTCGCCCTCTTTCCACAAGAGATTGGCGTACTGCAGAGTGATGTTGGTATTGTCGGGATCGAGTTTGCGGGCTTCGAGCAGATCGGCTTCAGCGCCTTTTAGATCGTTGTCCGATGTCTTCAAAGAAGCGCGGACTCGCAGGAACTCGGCCTTGGCCGTACCCTGCACGTCGAGCTTGTCGATTTCCTGCTCGGCAGTGGCAAGCTGCTGATGCGCCGCCTGGTCGTCACCACTCTCGCGATAGAGCTCCGCCAAGTTTAGCCTTAACTGAACGAGGTAGAGCTGGCCTTCGGGAACTCCGCCAGCCGGAATCGCTGCGATGGCAGCTTTGTACTCGGTGATGGCGTCGGCCTCACGATGCTCTTCCTTCGCCAGCAAGGCGCGAATAGCGTGCAGACGGTAGTGATTGGCGTCGATCGTCGCGGCACGATTTAGGAATTCGCGCGACTTCTCGGTATCTCCCAGGCGAAGTTCGGCCTGCGCCGCGCTAAGCTGATACCCGATTTCCTTCGGCTTCTCGTTGGCAGCGCGAACGTACGCTTGGGCAGCCTGTTCTTTGTCGCCGTCCAGTTCATAGGTGTAGCCAAGGTCAGCCAGCACGCTGGGAGTCATGTGCGGCGAACTCTTAAGCGTGGCGATAGCCGCCTTGTAGTCGTGTTCCTCGCGGTAATAGTTCGAGACGGCCTGGAATATCTCGACGTTCCCGGGAGACCGCTTTTTCGCCATGTCGAGCATCTGCTTGGCGCGATCCGGTTGCTTCAGCTTCAAATAAGCCATGGCGAGCATGAGTTCGGCGTGCGCGCTCGGCTGTTGTGAGTCAGCCCGCTGTAGCATGGCGATTCCCTGTTGGGTATCGCCGCTCCGCATGTCGAGCTCACCCAGAACGAGTAGATCGTTCGTCCGTCTGGGATTTGCCTGGATGACTTGCGACAGCAAACGCTTTGCGTCGTCGGTGCGGCCCATGCGCGCGTAGGTTTGCGCGAGTCCACTCATGCCGTCTGCGTTGCCGGGGGCGAACTTCAAGCCATGCTGGTAAGCCTCCACGGAGGTCTGATAGCGGCCGGCCAGGCGGGCAGTGTAGCCCAGCAGGAACCAGAGCTTGTTGTCCTGCGGAGCAGCATTCACAGCGCGCTGCGCGTAGTCAGCAGCCAGACCTGGGTTGCCCCGGCGCAAGGCATCCTCTGCAGCGCGTGCCAGGCGGCCCACTTCGATACTGCTCCCCCAACCGATGCCATTGTCGGCGCTTGTATTGGATTGTCCCGCAGGCTGGTTCTTCTTCTTGGGCGAGTTCTGCGGCGTATTCGGTGAGGCTTGCGGCTGCTGGCCATCAACCTCGAACGTCTGCGCTAGTGCCGCGACCGAAAGAAAAAGGGAGCACAGAATCAGGAGAACAGTTCTTTTTTTCACGTGGGCGACTCACTGACATGTCGAATGTGCAGGAACTCTGCTTGTAAGCTGAATTCCTTCTCGTCGGATGCGGATTGCTGCTCATTGGCTGTTCGGCAGCTCGGAACAACTGCCAATCGGCTTGCCAATTGGTACCGCAGTGCACATTTTGGGAGGCTGCGTCTCTATCGCGCGGTGTTTGGGGTCGATTCCGCAGCTTGCCTTCAGCAGCACTCGGCAACCCGCAGGGCCAATTGGTGAATCGAACAGCTCTGAACCGTTTACCGCGGAGGCAGTCCTTTGATCTCGCAGTCGCCCACTTTCCCCTCACGAGCGATTCCTTTGTCCGCCATTCTGTTGATCGCTTTGGCGGTTCATGGGCCTCTGCTGTTAATGCAGTTGCCGGCGAGTTCGTATGACGCAAACACTCATATGTTCTTTGCGTCGCACTACGCTCAGCATTGGTTCAATCCGTGGAACCAGAAGTGGTTCGGCGGCTTCTCCCAGACAACCTATCCCCCGCTGACCCACCAGTGGATCGCGCTGTTTTCGCACCTTATGGGTTTGAAGATGGCTTACATGTTCGTGCAGCTGCTCGCAATCTTGCTTCTGCCGATCGGAATGTATCGCTATGCAGAGTTGTGGGTCGATGAGGTGTCGGCGAGTTATGCAGCCTTGGGTTCGGTTTTTCTGGGTTCTTTATCGATGTTGGTTTACCAGTCGGGACAGCTGCCGACGACCGCTGCTGCCGCGCTGACGCTCAATGCGCTGCCGTTCTTCTACATCTGGCTGGAGAGCGGCGAGTTCATGGCGCTCCTGAAAGGCGTCGCGATCGCTTGGGCAGCAGCGGCGGCGCATCACGTGACCCTGCTGTTCGGCGCGGTGTTGTTCGCGATTCCGGTGTTGGTGCTGGCCATCCTCGATCGCGATGCCAGCGAAGTGGAGGAAGAGCGCGCTTCCGTTGGCGGAGTTCTGTTCCGCGCAATTATTTTCGCAGCGGTCGCAATTGCTGGCGTCGCTGTTGTGCTTGCACCGTACTGGATCGCACTGCTGAAGAACCCCATCAGCCAGATGCCTATTCCGCACGGCTCGCGGGATAACTACATTTTGCACCCAATGAGCGGAATCAATTTCTGGATCATCCCCATGGGAGCGATGATCCTGGCGATTCCTTTCATCCTGTTCCGCGGAGCATCAGAGCGGCGCTTACGTCCGCTCTTACTGGGCTGGTATTTGACCGCAATTCTTGGACTGGGCGGAACGACTCCTGCCGGTAAGGTGTTGCTCGGGCGCGCTTATAACGTGTTGACCTTCGAGCGCTTCACCTTCTGGGCAACGTTGATGGCGATGCCGTTTGTCGGTTTGCTCGCGCTGAATCTTATCTCGCGTTTCCGCATGAAAGCCGTGGTCGGGTTGACGATAGCAGCCGTGTTGACGATGGCCTCAGCTGTCGCCTGGATAACCATTCATCCCATCAACAGCTCGCCTTTCAATGACGACGAAGTGATCGCTTTCCTGAACCGCGACGATCACGCGAACTTTCGCTACATCACACTCGGCTTCGGCAGCAAATTCGCCGAAGTGTCGCGTGAGGCGAAGGCAGATAGTGTCGATGGCGACTACAACTCCGCCCGCCTATTGCCCGAGATGACCGCGTATGGCGCCGGCCAGCTTTACAACTCGAAGTACTTCGGACTGTCGGGAATGGAAGCGCTGCGGGCTGTTCTGAAGCATGCGAACCAATATGGGCTGAAGTATATCTTCGTTCGCGATCGCTACTACGAACCGTTGTTGGCGTTCGCCGGATGGCGCAAAGCGGAAACCTACGACAACGGCAACGTAACGCTGTGGACGAAGGAAGACGTTCCGCCGGCCAAAGAGCTGAAGTTCACCGGATTCCGGCCGACTGAGATGCAGGGAATTCTGTGGGGCATACTGCCGGTGGCCAGCAGCCTGTTGGCACTGCTCCTGGTTTTGCTTGTTCCCGAGCGCAGGCGCTTGGCGACCACTTTGGAGTTCCCAACCCGTGCCAGGGTCGAACCTATGGTTCTGCGGGAGGCCAAGTAATGAAGCGAGTTCTGCCAATCATCCTGATTGTTCTGACGGTGGTCCTGGTCGCGATGGCGACCATGCAATCGAATCAACTGTCTCCTGCAACCTCTCCCGACGGTGCCGTGCAGTCCTTGTTCGCCCATGTGAAGGCTCACGATTTTAGGGGAGCGTTCGCTTACGTTGCCAAGAACAGCGACACCGATGAGCAGGCGTTCATCCGTGACCTGTCCGGCCGGGACGGAAGTTTGCGCACCTATTCTGGCCTGCAAGAGGCAGACACGAAAGTCCTCCACGCCAGCGATAATGAGGCCCTGGTGCGGGCATCGCTCGAATACGCCACCGCGGTGGGCGCTTTCTATGACAGCCGTGACCTAAAGGTAGTGAAGGAAGAGGGCAACTGGAAGGTGGAATGGCCTGTCGTGAAGGAAGCCAAAGTTCCTCCTCAGGTGATTCAGGTGAACTACCTGCGCTGGGATGTGGTCACTCGCGGCGCGAACGACGACTGGGGTGCGCAGAATGTGGAAGCGCCGCGGGTGCGCATCGTTTCCATGAATGCCATTCCGCAAGACAACAACACCATCATCGTCGGCGAAATTGAGAATGAAGACACTGTTCCGGGATTCGTCTCGGTTGGCGCAACCCTGATCGGCAAAGACGGCAGCGTCCTTGGCGAAGAGACCAGTTTCGACAAAATCTCCCACACCCTGTTGCCGAAGGAAATCTCACCGTTCCGTATCGATTTTCCCAACGTAAAACTGTCGTCCATCAAGAGCGTACGCATGCAGCCGAATTCGATGCTGGTTCCGGCGTCGGCTGATCCGGTCATCGGCGTACTTCATCAGCGAGTAGAGACGGATGCCCGTGGACGACATGTCTTGAAGGGCGAGTTGATGAACCAGAGCGGCGAGGTCGTAAACATCCCGCACGTGCTGGCTACGTATTACGACAACTCCGGCAAGGTTATCTGGGTGTCGGATGGTTACGTCGATCAGGCACTGCTGCCGCAAACGCCGGTTCCTTTTGCCGTGAGTTTGAGCGACCAGATGGCAGCGAATGTTCACAACTACCGTGTCACCGTGAACGAATACATGCTGGACCGCCAAGACTAGGCCATGACGAAACAGAGTTTGTCTAAAATTTTGCTTGCTACGGTGTCTGCTTTGGCATTCGTTGCACTGGCCCAGGCAACCGACCTTCGCGTGCCGGCGACCGTTGCTGCGGGAAATGGATTGAGCATTCCGAGCTCCGGTAGCGGCACCACGGTGATGTATCTGGTCGGTCCGGGTATGGCCCTCAAACGTCAGGTCCAGCTGGGGCAGGATATCCAGCTCAGCGCTGACGATTTGCAAAGCGCCGGTCGCTACACGGTTGTGGTTGGAGACGACAGTGCGAATTTCTATGTCACGGCGGGTCCGGTAAGCTCAATCGCGTTTCTTGCTCGGCCCTCGCGCGTACCGTCGAATACCCCAAATGTGATTAGCGGGACAGCTTTCATCTTCGACAAGTATCAGAACCTTATTCTGCAGCCGCAGCCGGTAAAGTTTGAGCTCACTGTGGATGGACAGACCACGAATCGCACCGAGATGTCGAAGGGCGGCGTGGCCTATACCAAGCTGGATTCCTCGAAGAAGGAAGGTCCGGCGCAGTTCGTCGCTTCCAGCGGAAATGCTTCAATACGCCGCGTCGTGCAGCAGGTAGCGTCCGATCCCTGCAATATTCGCATGAGTGCGCAGCCCAACAAAGCCGGCATTCTGGTACGCACGGAACAGATCCGAGATTGTTCCGGCAATCCGGTTCCGGATGGGACCATCGTCACCTTTACATCGACTGGATCGCAGGGCAAGAGCACGGTGGACGCGCGCATCAAGCAAGGCATCGCCGAGGCGGAATTGCCAGCCTCGAGCGGAGCCACTCTTTCTGTGGCGTCGGGCGTGGTCGTAGGAAACGAAATTCAATGGCGAGGTGGCCAATGAAAACGCTGTCGCGACTCAGCCTGGTCTTCGTGATAGCTGTTGGCACGCTGACTCTGTTACCTGGGCACCTAACCTTCGCGGCAATTGAGCCATCGTTCTCGCTGAATGTTCAAAATGCAGGGCCTCGCCAGGTAGAAGACACGACCGAACGAGCAGTGGCTCGCGATTACGCCGCTGCCTGGCAGGCGATGACCAAGGCCCTTGCGGAGAATCGCTCCGACATTCTCGGTACAAACTTCATCGGCAACGCGAATGAGAAATTAGTTGCGACAATCGAGACGCAGCACAAGAATGGTCTCCATCAGCAGATAGTGGACCGAGGTCATACGATCGAGGCAGTTTTCTACTCGCCCGAAGGCTCAGCCATGGAGCTGCATGACACCGCTCAAGTCCAATTGCAGCTTATGGATGGAAGCAAAGTGGTTCACTCCGAGGACGCCATAATTCACTATGTGGTGTTACTGACAGCTGCTGAGAACTCATGGAAGGTTCGGGTGCTGGAAGCCGTCCCCTCTTTCTGACAAACTGACCTTTACGCCCGTAAAGCGTCCAATCACTTACGAACTTGTGAAATGTCTGCGCGGCAGGCAAATGTGTATTGGTATCTACGCCTTAGTTTTTGCCCCCTGAATCGGAGTAGAACGGGCTAAAATATCTATAGACTCTAGTGTGAGGCGCGGCATCCAATCGCTGTTGAATGGCTGGTTCTGAATGATCCTTACTCGTATCCGTGTCTCCGTCCTGGCAATGTTGATCGCCGGCTCTCTCGCCTGCGTTGCCCAAAATGCTCCTGCAAACATAACGCTAACGCCCTCGACACAGGCACCGGACGATAAAGCGCAGCCTCACGACGCTCCGGCCGCGACCCAGTCGGCGCAAACGGCTTCGTCGCCGACCACCCCGCCGAAGCAGCCCGACAAGGCCGCTGCCTACTACCACTTCATGATGGCGCACATGTACGAGGAGATGGTCTCGATGTACGGCCGCTCCGACTATGCCAACAAAGCCATCGAAGAATACCGCGCGGCCATCGACAACGATCCCAGCTCCGATTACCTGAATGCAGGGCTGGCAGAGCTTTACGCGAAGACTGGAAGAATCCGGGACGCGGTCCTGGAAGCGCAGGACATCCTGAAGCGCGACGGGAACAACCTGGAAGCCCGCCGCCTGCTGGGTCGAATCTATCTGCGTTCGCTGGGTGACATGCAGGCCGGCACGCAGTCGCAAGAGATCTTGAAACTGGCCATCGACCAGTACGAGCAGATCGTCAAGCTCGATCCCAAGAGCGTCGAAGACCACCTGCTTCTCGGCCGACTGTATCGCCTGAACAACGAACTGCTGAAATCGGAAAATGAGTTCAAAGCGGCGGTAAAGATCCAGCCGGACTCCGAGGAAGCCGTCACTACCCTGGCGTACCTGTACAACGAAGAAGGCGATTCAACCCGCGCCCTCGAGGTGCTCAATACCGTTCCCGAGCAGGCGCGTACAGCCAAGCTTTACTCGGCGTTGGGTTACACCTACGAACAGCAAAAAGATTACAAGCAGGCCGTTGAGGCTTACCGCAAGTCGACTGAACTGGACCACGACAATTTGGATGCGGTACGAGGGCTGGCTCAGAACCTGATGAATGACGGCCAGACCGATGCCGCGCTGGAGCAGTACAAGGCCATCGTGGATGCTGATCCGTCGGATGCCCAAACCTACATGCGTATCGCCGAGATTGACCGCCGCAACGGCAAGTTCGATCAGGCGATGGAAGCCTTAAAGAAAGCCAGCTCGGTTGTACCGGATTCGCTTGAGGTCCAGTACAACATGGCGGTTATCGACGAGGCCCAGGGTAAATACGACGACGCGATTCTGGTCCTCAATGACCTGTTGACCAAGACCGATCACACTGACGGCGATGCCGCAACTTCCGATAAGAATAATCGCGCGGTGTTTCTGGAACGGTTGGGAACCATTTACCGTGAGGCCGGCAAGAACCAGCAGGCCGAGCAAACCTTCCGCAAGATGCTCGACCTGGGTGACGATAACGCCGTTCGTGGGTATCAGCAGATCATCGAGACGTATCGCGACAGCAAGCAATGGCAGCAGGCCACGACGGCCGCCGAGGAAGCTGCCAAGAGGTTCCCCGACGATCGCGGGCTGCAGATGGTAGCGGCATCGCAGCAGGCCGACATGGGCGATCCCAACCCGGCAATTGCGCGCGTCAAAGCACTGCTGAAGGACAACGCTGATGATCGCGACGTGTACATTGCGCTGGCACAGATGTACAGCCGGATCAAGGAGTGGAACAAAGCCGAAGAGAGCATCAACAAGGCCATTGAGCTTTCCAGCAAGCCCGAGGACAAGGATTACGCCCTCTTCGTTGCCGGATCCATCTACGAACGCCAGAAGGTTTATGACAAGGCAGAAGAGGCGTTCCACAAAGTCCTGGCAGATGATCCGAAGAACGCCATGGCGTTGAATTATCTGGGCTATATGCTGGCGGACCGCGGCACTCGCCTGGACGAGTCGCTGGGTTATATCCGACGGGCGGTGGCACTCGATCCGCAGAATGGCGCCTATCTCGATTCGCTCGGTTGGGTCTATTACAAGATGGGAAACTACGAGTTGGCGGAGGAAAACCTGCGCCGGGCCGCCGAGCGCATGGGTGACGATCCAACGATCCACGACCATCTCGGCGAACTCTATATGAAGACAGGGCGTCTAAAGCTGGCTGCCACGCACTGGGAGCGTTCATTGGAAGAGTGGAACAAAACGATTCCAGCGGAGGTTGACTCCGACAGCGTCGCCAAGGTGCAAAAGGAATTGGATGTCGCCAGGGTTAAGCTGGCTAAGCAGAATGCCGGGACGGCTCCTGCTTCCAAACCGTAAATCAGCATCATTTCTTCAAGTTATGGGCGTTGCTAATCGGCAGCGCCCTTTCTATTTTCTCTTGCGCCAGCGCGCCGGTTGACAAGTTGCAACGCCTACCAGCCGTAAGGGCTGGGCTGCGGGTTTGAATCTTTCCTGCGGCTCCTGCCGTCTAAGGGTCAGTTGGGCACGCCGAGGTCGGTTTGCGGCAATGGGCCGTATTCCAGTAAAATAAGAGTTTGCACCAACCAGGTTAGGAGTTCCTATGAAGGCAGCCATCCATCCCGGCTATGACGCAGTACGCGTGCATTGCGCCTGCGGCAATACGTTTCTGACCCGTTCGACCCACAAGGGCGACATTAACGTGGAAATCTGCTCCAATTGCCATCCGTTTTTCACTGGCAAGCAGAAGCTGATGGACACCGCCGGTCGCGTCGAGCGTTTCCGCCGCAAGTATGCCAAAGCCGAGCCCGCAACCGCAGCCACACCCGCGAAGAAGTAGTCTTCGCTTGGGAAGTTTCAAGCCTCCGCCTTGGCGGAGGCTTTTTTCTGCTAGTCTGCCCCGCTTAGCGCCCGGTCAATGGACAGCGCTCCCGCTCCCTTCACGATCACGGTCAACAGCAAAGCAATCGCCAGCAGGTGATATTCGAAGCCCTCGCCTTTCTGCTGCCCAGTCCAGTTCATGAAGAAGCCGTTGGGGAGATGGACCGTCAGGACGGCCACTACCATGTTGCAGAGAATGCCAAAGGCAGCAATGCGGCTGAGAAGGCCGACTATCAGTCCCAGCCCGCCAAAGAACTCGGCGCAAATCGCCAGAAAGGCCAGCGGCGCCGGAATATGTTGCTGCTGGGTGAAGAAACCCATCGTGCCCTTGAAACCGTAGCCGCCAAACCAGCCCAGCATTTTCTGCGCTCCGTGGGCAAAGAACGTGATGCCGAGGATAAGCCGGACAACAGTCAAGGTGAAGTCGTTAGAGGTGGCAAGTAACTTACGCAAAGCGTCCTCCTTGAATAGGTCGAATCAGGCGATCGCGAAATCGCGCATCGATATGTCCCCGTATTGGCCCCGTGTCGATAGCCTGCACCTTTCAAGATGAGTGTTGTAACACGCAAGTTGCAGATTACTTATAACGTGTTTCCCCGGCGCTGATCTGGAGAATCTTGGCATGCTTTGCCTCTCCAATCCCCAGAGATAATGATTCTCGTAGATGTGCGCCCGCTTTACTGTTTGTCCGCGGCCTTAAATTCCGTCCAGGGATTGCCTTTCATGTCGTGCAGGACGGGTTGTTGCCAGCCAAATTCAGGATGTTCTTTGAGAAACGTGTCGGCGATGAAGTCTTCACCGCAGGGGTGGCCGGCGCGAGCCTGCAACGACATATTCTTCGTCATCGCGCTGTCAGCGGCTTGGGACGTTACCGCTCCCATGGGCGAATAGGCAGGTTCTCCCCAGGCCGGCTCGGGTGTCGGAGACTCATAGCCATGGCCGCACAGGCCGCGGAAGTTGCGATCTTCCTTACCCTCGTACGTATCCCAATGATCAGCAAGGAATTTCTCGCCCATCGCCACGTCGATCTGCCCTTTGGCGGGCGGCATGACCTGCTCCCACCGTTTGTGCCGCGCATTCGGAGAGCTGGCCATATTCGTGGGATCGAAATCGGTTTCCTGCTTGATCAGTTGGGGGTCGCTGGGAAAATTCGAGCCGACATAGTAGCCGTCCTTGGTGCGCCAGACGCGGTGCAGCTTCAATCCGATCTCGAAACGTGCGACCTCGCCGGTATTGTTGTCGGCCAGCAGCCAGTCATTGGCATAGCCGCCGTTGTTGCCGTCGAGCATGATCCCGACGAAGCCATCGATAGAATTCGCGTATTGCATCGCCTTGCGGGCGCGAACGAACTCCGGCTTTCCATTCGGATCGAAAAGGCTGAAACCGGCGATGGTGGTTTCCGTAACCATCAACCCAGCGGAGTTAATGGCGAAGTCATCGTCACTCACGATAATCCCAGGAAAGCCATCCATCAGAATGTGATACCCATGCGTTGGCACGATATCGAAGATCACAGTCCAGCGAGTACCGACAGCAATGCTGGTCCAATTGCTGTGCGCGATCACCGGCTTGTGATCCTTTGTCCACGAACCCGTGGCGACGAAGGCACTGCAATTACCGGGAGCCTTCAGGTCGGGGGCGTTAGCTGCTTTCTCCTGGCGGTTCAAAGTCGGGACATAGTAATCGGGCACTTCTTCCATCGCGTTGAGCGCGACCACGTCCCACACGTCCATCTTGGAACCACGCGCCTTCAGGCCATCGGCAATGCCCTGCAACTCCTGTTGATACTCGGCGTCGATATGCGGCCACAGAATGTTCTGCGCCGTTGCCCGGTAGAAATTCCAGTCTCGCCGAGTGTGATGTACATCGAGGAGTTGGACAGTTTTGAAACCATCTTCAATCTCGGGGGCGAGGAGATAGCCGTGTTGGAATCCGATGTCGGCCGGCGAACCCTCGAGGTGCACATAGACCCATCCGCCGCGGTTGAAGCGGTACGCCGGCTTCAAACGAACGTCATCGGATTTACTAGCATCCTGTTTGGCGGCAGCGAGTGCCATCGAACTTACAAGGGACAGGGCAGCTAGAGCGAACAGAATTGCCAGGCGGACAGCCGGTTTCATATGAGTCTCCTGAACCCCAGGGAAAATGCGAGCAGCTTATCGAGTTGCAGCTCGAATAGCAAATAAGCGGTGAGGAAGGCAAGCGAGAAGATGCATTGCTGACGGCGGCAAAGCTCGTTATCATCAGCCGCTTGAGGATTCCATGTTACTGAGCCGTCTTACGCCTGTAATGATACGCCGCCTCTTCGCTTTACTTCTCGCCACGATCCTGGCCGGCGATGTTGCAGCTCACGCGCAGAAGGCGTCGGGCGGCAGTTGGAAATTCGCGATCTCGGGTGACTCGCGCAATTGCGGCGACATCACCATGCCTGCCATTGCCGCCGGAGTCCGCAATGACGGAGCCGATTTCTACTGGCATCTCGGCGACTTTCGCGCCATGTCGAATTTCGATGAGGATTATCGCCGCACTCATCCGCAGGCGAGCATCACTCAATATCTCAAAGAAGCGTGGCCGGACTTCATCCAGCACCAGTTGACGCCGTTTGGAGATCTGCCAGTCTATCTTGGCATTGGCAATCACGAGCTGGTCTCCCCGATGACTCGTGGTCAATACATCGCCCAGTTTGCCGATTGGCTGAACCAGCCTGTGTTGCAGCGGCAGCGGCTGGCAGACGACCCCTCCAATCACGTACTCACCACGTACTATCACTGGGTCGACCGGGGAGTGGACTTCATCAGCATGGATAATGCTTCGCCGGACATGTTCGATTCAGCGCAGATGTCGTGGTTCAAGAAGGTTCTAGCCAACGATGCGAAGGACGGCTCGGTTCGGACGGTAATGTTGGGCATGCACGCGGCGCTCCCGGACAGCTCATCGGCCGGCCACAGCATGAATGACTCGCCGCAGGAGTTGGTGACTGGGCGCAAGGTCTATGCGCAGCTGTCGGATTTTCGTGAGAAAACGAAGAAGAACGTCTATGTGGTCGCCAGCCACTCGCACTTCGTTATGAATGACGCCTATAACACCGCATGCCATAAAGGCGACGTGTTGCCGGGATGGATCATGGGCAGCGCAGGAGCGGTACGCTACCGTCTGCCGAGCGATCGAGCTCTTTCCACTATCGATAAGACCGATGTCTACGCCTATCTGCTGGGAACGGTCTCAGCGGACGGATCCATTACCTTCCAGGTGCGAGAGGTGCACGAATCCGACGTCCCGGCCAGCGTGATCAAGGAGTTTTCGGACGAGCAAGTAAAGTGGTGCTTTGAGCAGAACAAGTCGGACTACACGCCCGCCAATCCGAAATGTAATACCAGTAGTGGCGATAGCGAGTAGTTAGTTCCGGATTGCGAAGCGAAGCTACCAGCCGTTTTCACAGCCAGCCGTCGACATGTTGAAAATAGGAATTGCTGAGTACGACGACCTCCGGAGCCACGGAGAAGAAGCTTATCCCAACGAATCCTGCGGCATTTTGCTGGGTATATTCTCGGGCGATGCCCGCGTCGTGCAGTCGGCCATCCGTTGCCCCAACGTGGTCGGCGATTCCCCGCACAATCGTTATGCTATCGATCCGGTTGAGTTGGTGCGTGCCCAACGCGACGCCCGCGAACGTGGTCTTGAGATCGTGGGGTTTTACCACTCCCATCCCGATCACCCGCCGCAGTGGTCATCCACCGATCTTGAGGAGGCACACTGGATCGGCTGCTCCTACGTAATCACGAGCGTCACGGACGGCAGGGCGGGGCTAACAGCCTCATTCGTGCTCGTGGGAACGTTGGAAGAGGATAAGCAGCTCGAGTCGGAGGAACTAGTCGTGGTTGAATGAGCCGGGCACCTTACCGCTTCCGCTCAGTAACTGGACATCCCGGTAGGCATCAAAATTGCTGTTCACGCACTTGCGATGTGCTGACAGCGAATTGCTAAAAGCCAGCCGTTCTCTCTACAATCACCATTCCTCTATGCTGCGCTTTTCTACAGCGGGTGAATCTCACGGAGAAGCTCTGGTCGCGATGCTTTCGGGCATGCCAGCCGGGGTGACGGTGGATTCCGAGTTCGTGAACCGCGAGCTGTGGCGCCGCCAGCAGGGTTATGGCCGGGGCGGCCGCATGCGCATCGAGCGCGACACCGCCCACATTCTAAGCGGCGTGCGCCACGGTAAGACTATCGGCTCGCCCATCGCGCTGCTGCTTGCCAACAACGACTGGAAGAACTGGACAGAGTCTCTGCCGGTGGAAGAAGGCGATCCTGCCAAGCATAAGCGCGTCGCGTCTCCACGGCCAGGACATGCCGATCTTGCCGGAGCGGTGAAGTATAACTTTTCCGAAGCGCGGTATGTTCTGGAGCGGGCGTCGGCACGCGAGTCGGCGGCGCGAGTGGCGGCAGGCGCCATTGCGAAGCTTCTTCTTCGCGAGCTGGGCATCGAGGTGCTGAGTCACGCGATTGCCGTAGGCAGCGCTAAGCTGGACAAGCCTGTTAGCTGGGATGCCATAGTCGCGTTGGCGGCGAAGGATGAGGTTCTACTCGGCTGTGCCGATCCCGATTCTGAAGCGCGTATGAAGGAGCAGGTCGACCTCGCGCTGCGTACCGGTGATTCGGTCGGAGGCGTATTCGAGGTTATCGCGCACAATGTGCCACCTGGGCTGGGCACGTACGCCAACTGGGATGAGCGCCTGGACGCACAGCTGGCGTCTGCCGTCATGTCGCTTCAGGCGGTGAAGGCCGTCGAGATCGGTGATGCCGTGGAGGCAGCAGCTTCACTCGGGTCGGCAGTACATGATGAAATAGGATACGAGCAGGGCCGGGAAAATGCGTTTACCGGATTCACGCGGCGGTCGAACCATGCCGGCGGCCTCGAGGGCGGGGTTTCAAATGGCGAAGATATTCGGGTGCGCGGCTATTTGAAGCCGATTTCGACATTGCGGCGTCCCCTGGCATCCGTGGACTTCGCAACGCGCGAGGCGGTGAAGGCCGCTTATGAGCGCTCTGATGTCTGTGTCGTTCCGGCTGCAGGAGTCGCTGCCGAGGCGATGGTGGCTTTGACGATCGCGCGCTGCGCACTGGAAAAATTCGGCGGAGACTCTCTGCTTGAACTGAAGCGAAATTTCGACGGCTACTGCCAACAGTTGCGAAACTTCTAAATGATCTATCCCATCGTGAAATACGGTGACCCGGTCCTGGAGAAGCCGGCCGCCACCATCACCGAATTCAACGACGAGCTGCGCAAGCTGGTAAATGACATGTTCGAGAGCATGTACGCGGCGCATGGTGTCGGCCTGGCGGCGCCGCAGATTGGCATCAGCAAGCGTATCGCGGTGATCGATGTGACGTTCAAGGAAGATCCCGAGGCCAAGATCGTACTAGTCAACCCCGAGATCGTGCACACGGAAGGACGGCAGACTTCGAGCGAGGGCTGTTTAAGCCTCCCTGAGTTCCGCGAGAATGTCACTCGCGCCTTCAAGGTCACAGCGCGCGCGCAGAATCTGAAGGGAGATACGATCGAGGTGACTGGAGAAGAGTTACTGGCTCGCGCGTTGTTGCACGAGACTGATCACCTCAATGGCAAGCTCTACATCGGTCACATCAGCGCGTTGAAGCGCGACATCATGAAGCGCAAGATCCGCAAGCTCATGAAGCAAGGCGAATGGTAGCCCCCAATGATGGATCTTGTCTTCTGCGGCACCCCAATGTTCGCTGTGCCCACCCTGGAGAAGCTGGTAGCTTCTGGCTTTAACGTAAAACTGGTCGTCACTCAGCCTGACCGCCCCAGCGGTCGCGGAATGGCACCGGCAGCCTCGCCGGTAAAACGGGCCGCGGTCGACCTCGAGCTTCCTGTCGTCCAGCCGGAGAAGATCAAGAAATACGAAGAGTTTCAACGGAAGTTAGCCGAACTCGCGCCAGAGGCCATCATCGTGGTCGGTTACGGCCGCATCATCCCTCAGTGGATGATCGACCTGCCGCCGTTGGGCAACATCAACCTGCACGGTTCGCTGCTGCCGAAGTATCGTGGGGCTGCACCGATCCAGTGGGCCATCGCGATGGGCGAGACCGTTACCGGCGTCACCACGATGCGGATCGACGCAGGCCTGGATACCGGCGACATTCTTCAACAGGTGGAGGAACGAATCGCGCCGGAGGATACTGCGGCGACCCTCGCTCCACGCCTGGCCCAGGCAGGCGCAGAACTGATGATCTGCACGCTGGCAGGCCTGAAGAATGGAAGTATCACTCCGCGTCCGCAAGATGATTCGCAAGCCACCCTTGCTCCGATCCTGAAACGCGAGGACGGGCTGATTGATTTCTCGCACACTGCGACCGACGCCTGGAACCGTTTGCGCGGATTTCAGCCTTGGCCGGGAGCCTTCACCCGGTTTCGCGGCAAAATGTTACATGTGCATGGGGCGACACCTGCATCGGACACACCCGTTGTTGCTCCGGGACATTTCGGAATTGATGGCGAGCGTCTTCTCCTAGGCTTCGCTCACGAGACCGCTCTCGACATCAAGGAACTTCAGGTGGAAGGCAAGAAGCGCATGAGCGCGCGCGACTTCGTCAACGGATATCGGCCAACAAGTGAAGACGATCTGGGCAGTTAGCTCTTTAGATTTGGCATCTGGCCAAAGAAAAGCAGTCACGCTTTCGCAAAATCACGATTCGGATGCTCCGTTGACGTCTTTGCCCGACACCCACTGCTAATTGCCGAGTGCTTCTTCTCATGTCGATCTCTCCCGCACGCACGGTCGCCTTCGATATTCTGTTGCGGGTTGACCAGCAGGACGCTTATGCGAGCGAACTGCTCCACAGTCACCGGCTGGATGCGCTTGCGCAGGACGATCGAGCCCTTACTACAGAGGTGGTCATGGGCGTATTGCGGTGGCGCTCGAGCTTAGACGAGGCGATCGCGATAGCGGCTGCGCGTCCGTTGGAGAAGCTGGATTCGGAAGTTCTGACGGCGCTGCGGCTCGGCGCCTATCAGCTGCGTTACCTCAATCGCATTCCCGCACATGCAGCTCTCAATGAGAGCGTGGAATTGGTGAAACGCGCCCGCAAGCGATCCGCAGTGCCATTCGTCAATGCGGTGCTGCGGAAGATCGCAGCTTTGCCCGTGGAAGCCCCTGCGGATCCCGAACAATGGAACGCTGGGTCAATCGCGCGAGAATTCGCCCATCCCGAATGGCTCGTCCAGCGCTGGATTGCCGAGTTCGGAATTGAACGCGCTCGCCTCGTCGGCCAGCACGATCAACAGGTCCCACACGTCGCATTGCGTCTCGACGATCCGAGTATTGAAGCGGCGTTGAAACCGGGAGGAGTTGTTCTTGCGCTGGGAGCATTGTTATCGAGTGCCCGCATCGTCACCAGCGGCGACATCTTCAAGACGCAAGCCGTCAAGGAAGGCCGCATCTTTATCCAGGACGAAGCGTCGCAACTGGTCGCCGCATTAGTCGGCCATGGCTCCCGTCTGCTTGATTGCTGCGCTGCACCCGGAGGGAAGACCGCAGCAATCGCTGCCCGCAATCCTACGGCAGAGGTCATTGCCGCGGAGTTGCACGCGCATCGGGCGGACCTTCTGCGGAGCCGAGTGCAGCGCAACAACGTTCAGGTCATTCAAGCTGACGCGTTGAATCTCCCGCTGGAAGGAAAATTCGATCGCGTGTTGGCTGATGTGCCATGCTCAGGCACGGGCACGCTCGCACGCAATCCGGAGATCAAGTGGAAGCTGAAACCCAGCGACCTGGTTGATCTGCATGCAAGGCAGGTTGCGATTCTTCGCGCTGCCTTGCGCCAGCTGGCGCCGGGCGGCCGCGCTGTCTATTCCACTTGTTCGCTGGAACGCGAAGAAAACGAGGCAGTGGTTGAGGAAGTATTGCGCGATGCGCCGGAATATCACCTGCGCGAGGCTCGCGAAGAATTAGAAGAGCTGCGGCAAAGCGGAGAGTTTATCTGGAGCGACGTCGCCTCGCTGGTCAACGGAAAATACCTGCGCACAATTCCGGGTGTGCATCCATGCGATGGCTTCTTCGCTGCAGTAGTTGAATGTAATGGATAAGAGCAGCGATCACGAGTCTATCCGCCATTCACTATCCATAAAAACGAAATGGCATGCGCCTAACGCAATCTGTTGAAACGTAAAGCTAGGGGCAGCCCCTACTTTAAGCGTCCCAACGCAAATCCTATAACGGCAGCAAATGCCCCATTCCGGCGTGCTGTCAGCAAAATCAAGATCGTTATGACGAACAGCACGATGGGAAGGTATGTCATTGTTCACGCTCCGCGCGGCTTCCGAAACGAAAAGGCCGGCACGCGGCCGGCCTGGTCCTCGGGAAAAATTAAGAACTACTTCTTGGGTGCGATCGCGTCTTTGGCGGCCTTGGCCACGCGGAACTTCACGACGGTCTTCGCAGGAATTTTGATGGCTTCGCCGGTCTGCGGATTGCGGCCCATGCGGGCTTTGCGGTTCGACTTCACAAGACGGCCGAGGCCGGGCACGATGAATACGCCGTTCTTCTTCGTTTCTTTAATAGCTACTTCAGCCAGCGCTTCCAGAAAAGCGGCCGCTTGCTTGTTGTTGAGTTCGTTCTTCTCGGCCATGTGACGGACGAGCTGGGTCTTGGTCATGCCTGTTGCCATTCGTAATCCTCCTTGAACGTGAGCAATGATTGCTCGACTTGAGCGCTATCGTATACCAACGTCATTCTCGTGCAAAGCATTTTCACCATATTTTATGCGGTTTTTTCCACAGGGGCGCTCGAAAAGGCAACGTCCATGCGGGTTTTCGCAATCCCGCGTGCTGGGAGATGCCATAATAGGTGAGTTCCGAGGCCGCAATACCCGGCCGCAGGGGGCTCCTCTTGACCTGTTCGATCTGCAATCTGCGAAAGGAAAAGCGTTTTTGCCTGGCTGTGCACGGTCGCATCTGCCCGCAGTGCTGCGGAGAGCAGCGCGAGGTTACCCTGGAGTGCCCATCCGAGTGTCCGTACCTTCAACAGGCCCGACAACACGAAAAACCGCGCGATATTCCTGAAAATCCGCCCGAGGAGATGTTCCCGGCTGTCCGCTTGAACGAGGAGTTCCTGGAACAGCACGAACCGCTCATTGCCGGACTTCTAGCGACATTGGCCAAGGCTGCACATGCCGATCGTTACCTGTACGATCGCCAGCTGATAGGCGCCTTAGCGAACATGGCTCGTACCCAGCAGACGCTCATCACCTCTGGGCTTGTCTACGAGGAGATGCTGCCAAATCCCGCGCAGCAGGCGGTCATCAGCACCTTGCGGCAGGTGCTTGCGGAGTTTCGAGAGCTGGAGGCGAAACACCTGGGCCATGCCCGGCTGAAGGATGCCGACATATTCCGTACCCTCGTATTCATCCTGCGGCTGGCGCACGTGCATACCTCGGGAAGGCCGCTGTCCCGGGCTTTCATCGATTTCCTGCAGGAGCGCTTTCCGAATCGCGGTGACGCGTTGGCCAGCGCCGATGAGCAGGGGAGCCGTATCATCATTCCGTAGCTCTAATTCTTCTATGCATCTCTCGCAGGCGGTGATTCTCTTTTTCGCTGCACTGGCGGCGGGCGCCATCAACTCCGTCGCCGGCGGCGGCAGCTTCTTGAGCTTCCCTTCTCTTCTGCTGATCGGAATCCCTCCGGTCAACGCCAATGCCACCAGCACCGTCGCGCTCTGGCCAGGGCAGCCGGCGAGCGTTTGGGCATACCGTCGTGAAATTCGCGACATCCCACGCCGTACCTTCATCCCTTTGACCGTCACGGGAATTGTCGGCGGTATTGCCGGTGCTTACGTCCTGCTCATAACGCCGCAAACGACCTTCATGAATCTGGTTCCCTGGCTGCTGCTGGCTGCGACCCTGATCTTTACCTTGAGCGGCCAGGTCACGCGTTGGGTAGGTGAGCGAAAAACACATCCTCATGCGGCACTCACATCCATCTATGGCATTGCTCTGCAGTTAGTACTTGCGTTCTACCTCGGGTACTTCGGAGCGGGGGCCGGCATTCTGCTGCTCGCGACTCTGGCTTTGCTGGGAATGGACAACATTCACGCCATGAACGCGTTGAAGGCCTGGCTGACGGCAGTATCGAATGGTGTGGCGATGTTGCTGTTTATCTATCACCGGGCGGTGTACTGGCCGGAAGCAATCGTGATGGTCGTAGGCTCCGTTCTGGGAGGCTATTTCGGAGCGTATTTCGCCCAGAAGACCAAACCCTCCCACGTCCGCCTGATCGTCATCGTCATCGGTTTTGGGATGACTGCTTATTTCTTTGCCCGCCAGATCTGGCATTGAAATTTACGTGCGGTTGAGTCGCCACACGCCCCAATTCAGATAAGCGGCGTAACTGACCCACATCAGGTAAGGCAGCAGCAACAACGCAGCGACCGGAAGCAGGGAATAAAAGACAAACACGTTAAACGCAATGGCCAGCCACAGAATGACGATTTCTCCGAATGCCACGCCGGGCATCCGTGAGCCAAAAAAGATTCCCGACCAGGCGACATTGAGCGCCAGCTGCGCGAAGAAGATCAGGAGTGCAGGCCGTGCGCCCCGGCCGTATTCGCGCCAAACCAGCCATGCCGAGACAGCCATCAAGACGTACAGCGAGGTCCAGACTGGCCCGAAGACCCAGGCGGGCGGTGTGCCCGCCGGTTTGCGTAACTTTGGATACCAGTCGCGGACGCTACTGGCCGTGAAGAACGAGCCCAGCCCACCCGCACCGAGGCAGATGGCAAAGAACACAATGAGCATCAGACCGCGTCTCGCATCCACGCAAGTATTGTAATCGGCTGTCAGCTCTCGGCTTCACCTCAGATAAAGCCGCCTGACTTGTGACTTTGTGAGCGGGGAGAAAGCGATATCGCTGGGCAGAAAGCCGATAGCGTGAGATGACGTGACGGTTCAATGGGAGTCGTGAAACGCAATCTACGAAGGTGTAACCAAGCGATAACCAACAGCCGGCGGCCGGGAGCTTACAGCTGCATTCTGAGCGTCTGCGTTGACAGCGTGCAGGAACAGAAGAAATCCCAGAGTTCCCAGAAGCACCGTCACCAGTCGCCGCACTAGCCGCCTACCAGACATGCGTACTTAGATTGCGAGAAGCTCCCAACAGTAGCCCAAGGGGTTATTTTTTATCCGATCAGCAGAACGATCTTGCCGTAGTTGGCTCGTCCTAGCAGCAGTCGATGAGCCTCCGGCGCTTGCTCCATAGGCAAGATATGGCCAATCTCCGCGTGCAACCTTCCCTCGGCGATCCACGGCTGCATGGCGGCCAGGCAGCGGTTAATCAGCGCGTGGTCTTTCGCGAGAACGCTCAGCCAAAGCCCGTGAGCGCTGAGGCTTCGAGCCATCATGATTCCAGCATCGAACTCGTGGGGCTTTCCGGTCGCGGTTCCGTAAATGATGACGCGGCCAAAGCGGCGGCAACAGCGCAAACTCTTGATCGTGTGTTCGCCGCCTAGCATTTCAAAGACGGCGTCTACCCCTTCGCCGTTGGTCAGTTCCTTCACCCGCTGTTCGTAATCGATGTCGCGGTAGTTGATACCGTAGTCCAACCCCAGTTTCTTCACGCGTTCCAGTTTTTCCTCGGACGAAGAAGTTCCAAAGGTCTCCACGCCGAGGATCTTGCCGATTTGGACGGCTGCGGTGCCGACCCCACCTGCCGCCGCGTGAATCAGCGCACGCCGCCGATGGCTATCGTTCCACTTGATCGGTTCCATCGCGTCATCGGTGATTCCCGCTTTCCAATAGGCAAGATAGGCGGTAAAGAAGGCCACCGGAAAAGCCGCCGATTGCGCGGAAGTCCAACCCGCTGGTTGGGACCAGATCTGCTCGGGCTTCACGGCAATCTTCTCGGCCGCCGCACCCCACTGCGTATAGCCCATCACGCGCTCGCCCGTGCTGGCGACAACTCCGGCAAACTCGCGCCCAGAGATGAAAGGCGTCGGCGGCGTGCCACTGTAGTTGCCTTGCGTCGCCATCGTATCGGCAAAGTTGATGCCGACGGCTTCGACACGGACGATCACTTCACCAGGAGCGGGTTGTGGTTCGGCAACTTCGTGTACTTCCAGAACTTCGGGGCCACCAGCACGACTCACGACGACAGCTTTCATAGCGCGATTGTACGACGCAGGGGCGAGGTTTCGATGTGATGTCGTGAAGCCACGAAGAGGACCGGACCGAGACTGCCGCAGGCGAGAGCCGCTAGTGATTGCACCCGAACCGGCTAGGCGGGGACTTTCATGAAGTCCAGCGAACGTGAGATGTAGCTCTTCATATCGTGCCGGCGAATGACCGCGTCCAGCATTCCATGCTCCAACAGAAATTCGCTGCGCTGGAAGCCCTCGGGGAGTTTCTGACGAATGGTTTGCTCAATCACGCGCGGCCCGGCAAATCCGATGAGCGCGCCCGGCTCAGCGATGTTCAAATCGCCCAGCATGGCAAACGAGGCAGTAACGCCGCCGGTCGTAGGGTCAGTCATTACCGAGATATAAGGAACCTTAGCCTGGTCCATGCGAGCCAGGGCCGCCGAAATCTTGGCGAGCTGCATCAGGCTGATGACACCTTCCATCATGCGTGCGCCGCCCGATGCCGAAATGACGATGAGGGGCACTTTTTCGGCCGTCGCCTTCTCCACGGCACGAGTAATGGCCTCGCCGACCACTGTGCCCATGGAGCCTCCGATGAAGGAATACTCCATGACGCTGACGATGACTGGCTTGCCCTCAAGCTTGCCGCGAGCGTTGATGATGGCGTCGTTAAGACCCGTGTCCTCCTGTGAGCGCTTGAGCCGGGAGGCGTACGGCTTAAGGTCGGTGAACTTCAGAGGATCGGTGGAGACCAGGTTGTCGTCTTCCACCTCATAATTGCCGTCGTCCATCAGGTACGACAGGCGGGTGCGCGCGTCGATGCGAAAGTGACGGTCGCACTTGGGGCAGACGTTGAAATTCTGGTCGAGGTCTTTTTTCCAGATGATTTGGCGACACTGGTCGCACTTCACCCAGAGACCTTCTGTTTTGACCTTTTTCTCGCCTGAGGTGTCGAGAGCTACGGATTCCCGCCTAAACCATGCCATTGTTGTCGTACGTCAGTGTAGCTGACAGGACGAACAATTGTCGCGGGCCGAAAGCAGACATTAGGAACCACGAACTTAGCAGACGTCTCCCCGCAAGACGTTCTGGCTCGAAACTTACACTCCGCGCAAGGTTTTCGGCGCCTAGCCGATAGAGTTGTAGGACGCCGAATTCCCCCATTCCGGCTTGGAGGAGGCCAGCGCTAGATCCGTCCACAAGCGAGTGGCGAGGGGCATGTGAGGCGAGGGCTGATTAACTCCACCTCGGGAAGCCAAGAAGCTAATGTTTGCGGTTATCGGGATATTGGTGGTACTGGGCGCCGTGATCGGCGGATTCCTTATGGAACACGGACCCATCCGCGTTCTCATCCAGCCGTCGGAATTGATCATCATCGGTGGTGCGGCCATGGGCACCTTGCTTGCCGCCAATCCCTTGCACACGCTCAAGGGGGTGATTGGCGGGATCCTGCAGGTGGTCAAGGGATCGAAGTTCAGCAAGAAGCGGTACCTGGATTCGCTCAAGATGATGTTTGACCTGTTCAACAAGATACGTCGCGAAGGTCCGAATTCGGTGGAGAGCGACATTGAAACTCCCGACAAGAGTAAGTTCTTCGCGGCCTACCCTGCGTTTGTCAAAGATCATCACTTACGGGATTTTGTGTGCGACACCATGCGCATGGCGCTGATGGGCGGAGTCGACCCGTTTGACGTTGACCAGATGATCGAAGCCGACTTGGACGTTCACTCGCATTCGGCGGAAGAGTCGGTGAACGCGTTGAGCACCGTCGCTGACTCGTTGCCAGGACTGGGGATTGTCGCCGCCGTCCTGGGTGTCGTGATGACGATGAGCGCGCTGGGAGGGCCTCCCGAGGAGATTGGAAAGAAGGTTGCCGCCGCCCTGGTGGGAACGTTTCTCGGCATTCTGATGTGCTACGGCATGGTTGGCCCCGTCGCATCGAACCTGTCGAAGCTTTCGCACGAAGAGCACGAATACCTGCACGTACTGCGCGTCACCATGATCGCTTTCATGAAAGGTATTTCACCGTTGCTGGCAGTGGAAATGGGGCGACGCGTGGTTCCTTCTCATCTGCGGCCCAGTTTCTCGGAGTTTGAGAAGTACTGTAAGCAGTCTGGCGCCGCACCTGCCGTAGCCCCAGAAGCGCCCGCGGAAGCGACAACCGCGGCATCTTAGGTCAACTCAATGCCTTCCAGCACACAGCCGATCATCATCAAGCGGAAAGGCAGCCACGCAGGCCATCACGGCGGTGCCTGGAAAGTGGCATACGCCGATTTCGTTACCGCCATGATGGCGCTATTCATCGTGCTGTGGCTGATGAACACCAGTAAGCCCGTGCAGGAAGCCATTTCGGGATACTTTAAAGATCCATCGGGTACCGGAAAGCTGATGGGCAGTACGCAAGCACCAGCCAAAATGGTGACGAAGGACAATCTGGAGAAAGTAAAGAAGGAACTGGAAAAGGCGATCCAGCAGATGACGAACTTCGACAAGCTGAAGAACCAGATTGAGCTGACCGTCACCAACGAAGGGCTGCGTATCGAGTTACTCGAATCTCAGAAAGGAACGTTCTTTGAAAGCGGCGATACAGATCCGAACGGCAACGGCCGAGAGTTGCTGATGACCATTGCCGAGGAGCTGGGGAAAATTCCCAACAAGATTTCCATTGAGGGGCACACCGATTCCGAGCCCTTCGCGGGCCGCGCGAATTACACCAATTGGGAGCTGTCTGCCGACCGCGCGAATGCCAGCCGCCGTCTGATGCAGCAGCATGGCCTGCGCTCCGACCAGGTGGCCCAAGTGCGAGGCTTTGCGGATCAGGATCCGCGTAACAAAATGGACCCGGGTGATCCTTCGAACCGGAGAATCACGTTGATCGTGAAATACCTGGAGCAAAACGGTTCGGAAGGCGATGCCACCGCATTGGTACCGGCGCCCGCTGCTCAAGATAACAAGACGTCTGGTACCGCGGCACCAGCACAATCGCCTGCCAAGAAATGAATAAGAAAACGCTCCTTAGAGATGGCGATAAGGCAGCGTGACCTTCACCCGGCAACCGCGAGCGTCGGAGCGGTTCGCCAATTCGATCGATCCGCCGTGGGCTTCGGCGATCTGCTGGCACAACACCAGTCCAATGCCCGAGCCGCCCGGCTTGGTGGTATAGAACGGAACGAAGGCGTTGCTGGGATTTAGCAATCCAATCCCGTTATCTTCGACTGTGAGGGCGACGAAATGTTCATGTTGCTCCCATCCTAGCGTGACCTTGGGATCGGCGGCTTCGGCTTGCGGAGATTGCGCCTGCTCCAATGCTGCATCCACGGCATTGCGGACGAGGTTGATTAACATCTGCTCGATCAGGTCGGGATCGAGCATCACGACCACGTGCCCACCGTCCGCGATATCGACTCGAATACGGGTTTCCAGCCCCGCTACACGTTCGAGCAGAGGTCCCAGCTCGGTGAGCTTTAACGTTGGGGAAGGAATCTGCGCCAACCTGCGATAGGACTGCAAGAAGCGGTGCAGCGAAGCGGTGCGCGATTCGATGATGCTGAGGCCCCTCTGGAAGTCGGCATTCTGTTGCTGCGGCAGCTCCGGCAACGGGAGCCGGGAGGACAGACTGCCGGAAATGGAAATGATCGGCGCCAGAGAATTATTGAGCTCATGACCCAGCACTCGGATTAGCCTTTGCCATGCGCTGCGTTCTTCTTCACGCAAGGCTCGGCTCACATCCGAAAGCACGATCAGCGTGTGCGGTACGCCATTTTGCCGGAACGAGCGTTTGCGCACCATCCAGCGAGCATTGGGGGCGGAGTAAGGTAATGCCACCAGAGTTTCATTGGGAGCTTCGAAGCAGGCGTTAAGTTCAAGCTCGCTGGCGGTCTTGCCCAGCAGACGGGCCATGGGCTGTTGCAGCAGGCGTTCACCTGAGGCGTTCACCAGCCGCAATACGTGCTCCGGATCGAAGGTGAACAACGGCGTGTCGATCTCCTCGACCACGCGACGCAGCAGCGCAGTCGCTTCGATCGATTGCAAACGTTGCTCGGTAAGGATGTCGGCGAGTGCATTAATTTCCAGTGCCAGCTCACCCATGGCATCGTTGGGAGCTGCACCTCGCGCGCGGAAGGAATAGTCCTCCTCACGTAGCGCACCGATCACGTTGGTCAAGGTTTGCAGCGGCCGGACCACCTGGTCGAGTAAAGCAAGGGTGAGGACCAGCCAAAGAAAGACCTCCAGCACGGTCAGCGAGACCTTTATGTCCCGCGTCCAGCTTTGGGTCCAGATAAGACTTGTGCCGAAAGCCATGCCGGGCAGCGATGCGAGTATGGCGAACAGGGCAATGCGCTTCTCATAAAGCAGGCGAAATCGTTTGTGGGTGTGATCGCTTTCGATGTGGCTGGCGCCGAGGACGGGAGTGAAGCGCGGCGCGTCCGGCGAGTCGACATTCGTGGCCGCGTTCGGCTTCGCGGCAATGCGCGCGTTCGCCAGGCCAGGAGGCTTGGAGTCGCCGCCTGCGCTAGAGTCCATAACGTTCCATCCGGCGATACAAGGCGCCGCGGCTTAGGCCGAGTGCCTCAGCCGCCTGGCTCACATTGCCGTGAAAGCGTTGCAGTGCCTTGCGTACCAGAATGCCTTCCACTTCCTCGATGCTCAGCTCTTCCAGGTTTTGTCCCTGTTGCCGTTGCTGCACGTTAAGACCGAGATCGGAGACCTGAATCTCTCCGGTTTGGCACATCAGCACGGCTCGCTCCAGTGTATGCTCCAATTCGCGAACATTGCCCGGCCACGCGTACTGCATCATGGCCTGCATGGCTGTTGCCGCAAAGCCGTTGACGGGAGCGCGATAGCGGGTCGCATAACGCTTCAGGAAATGGGCAGCAAGCACCGGGATATCTTCCCTGCGGTCGCGCAGCGGCGGAATGGGAATCTCCACGGTGTTCAGTCGGAAGAGCAGATCTTCGCGGAAATTTCCAGCGGCAATCGCGTCTTGCAGATTGCTATTCGTGGCGGAAATGACCCGGACGTCGACGTGCTTGGTTCGCGACGAGCCCACCCGTTCAATCTCGCCGGTCTCCAGCACCCGCAGCAGCTTTGCCTGCTGCCGCATGGGAACGTTGCCGATTTCATCGAGAAAGATGGTGCCATTATCAGCCAGCTCGAAACGGCCGATACGGTCGGCGCGAGCATCCGTAAACGCGCCCTTCACATGACCAAAAAGCTCACTCTCGAACGTGCCTTCCGGCAATGCCCCGGTATTGACAGCAACCAATGTCGAGGAAGCGCGTGGGGAGAGCGCGTGTAGGGTCTGAGCGACGACTTCCTTGCCGGTGCCGTGCTCGCCAGTGATAAGCACGTTGGCATCCGAGGGCCCTATGCGCGCGATCGTTTGCAGAACCGGCTGCATGGAAGGAGCGGCAGCGATGAACTCCGGACGGCCCTCGGCGCGCAGTAATCTGGCCTCCGCCTCCAATTGCTGGGTGCGTTGCAGAGCGCGATGCAGCTCTACCTGGGTGCGTAAAATCGCCAGCAGGCGCTCGTTCTCCCATGGCTTCTGGATGAAGTCGCGCGCTCCGCGGCGCATAGCCTCGACTGCCAGTCCCACATTGCCCCAGGCAGTCATCACGATGACGGGCAGATTGCTGTCGAGGGCGACAATCTGTGACAGCAGATCCAGACCTTCCTGGCCGGAAGTGGTGTCGCGCGTGTAATTCAAATCGATGAGGACAGCGTCATAGAACTCGCTGGCCAGCGACTCGCGAACTGCGCCGGGAGACTTCGCAGTGTCCACGTCAAAACCAGCCGGTCGGAGCAATAGCTCCAGCGCTTCCAGAATGTGCGGTTGGTCGTCGGCCGCGAGAATACGTCCCGTGCGCTGGCGGTTGCGCGCTTCGGCGGAAGCGTCCTGCGTTGACGGATTCGATGGGCTCTGTGTTCTAGGCAAACTGCTCTCCCTCAGGGAGCGGTGCCATCCACCGCGCTCTGAATCTGAACTTTATTTTCATCCAAAGTTGTACCTGTCGCTCTCTGTAGTTCGAGCTTGGATTTCTGATATGCCGTGCTGGCATTTACCAGATCAAGTTGCGCCAAAGCCAGGTCACGCTGCGCGGTCAAAGTCTGAAAGCTCGAACCTGCGCCCAGTGTCTGCTCTTTCTGCATGATCGTGAAAGTCTTTTCTGCAAGATCACGCGACTTCTTCGCAGCTTCCACGCGAGCGCGCCCTTGTTCCAGAGCATATTCGGCATTGCGCACTTCGATGCGAATCTGCTTCTTCAGCTGTTGCTCACGTAACTCGGCCTGACGGTACTCCAGTTCGGAGCGATATTGATCGGCCTTGGCGACTCGATTACGGATGGGCACCGCCAGATTCAGGCCGACGAGGTAATCAGGCGACGTATTGTTGAACGAGTTCTGAAATCCTCCCCACCAGTTAGTAGGCACCAGCGGCGTATTCGGCTGCGTGTAGAACGGGTTGAGGTCGCCTGCCAATCCAGTGCCACCGTAAAACCCAACCAGAGTCAGCGTAGGCAAGAGTGCATTGGCTGCAGCTTTGCGAGTGATTTCCCGGTTCTCCAAGTCGATGTCCGACTCCGACAATTCGGCGCGGTCAACCAACGCCTGGGCAATCAATTCTTGCGTCGGCCGTTCGGGTATTTCCTGCACGGTTTCCAGCAGATCGGTAGGAATCACAGGCATCGACTCAAGAGTCGGATCGTCGAGATTCTTGGTGAGTGCGTTCTTGATCAACGACTCCTGCAACTGCAGGTTGGTTTTCGCCACGGTCAGGTCCTGATCGCGCCGCGAGACTTCCGCTTCGGCGCGCATAACATCCATTGCCGGGACGGCTTCCAACTGCAATTGTTTCCGGGCATTATCGAGGCTCTGCTGCGCGAAGCTATACGACTGCTCGTTCACTTTTTCTTCTTCGTACGCGCTTACCAGGTCCCAATAGATGTTGGCCACCTGCGTAATGGTGGCGACCACCTGCATCTTGAAAGCGATATCCGAGATTTTCTTGTTGTTCTTCGCGATCCGCAGGAAGCGTAGGTTCGGCCCGGTACCGAATCCCGCCAACAACTGCTGTTGAACCGTGAAGCGATAGTACGAGTTCAACGTCGGATTCAGGCTGTTGAAAATGCTATTGGAAGTCTGACGATTGTTGTCCACTTCCAGGCTGAAACTGGTGCCGGTGGGGAATGCCTGACTGTAGTTAAAGTCCGCGATGCCCGTGTTGGCACTCAGTTGAGGCACACCATAAAGCTGCAAGTTACCGAGTGGCTGAATCAAGTGCTCGAGGCTAGTCGTCGCGGTGAGAATCGGATCGTACGACGACACGTTCGTTCCGATACCAAGGGTCGACTGGACCAGGCCGGATGCACCGGCGCCCGCACCACCTGCACCGCCCGTCGTACCGCCGGCTCCAGCTCCGGGAGCGCCCGCTCCGAAACCTCCGACACCGCCGCCGGGAGTGCCTTGCACAATGCCGGTGTTTACGCCGCGGAACGATCCGCCGGCCTTGGTACGCTGGATGTCGGTATCCGCGATCGGCAGGTTGTAGCGCGCGATGGCCAGGTCGAGGTTGTTCTCCAGCGCCAGCGAGATCGCATCTTGGAGTGAGATGTAAAGCTTGCCATCACGAATCAGCTGATCCAATCGATGTGAATTGTCCAGATTCGGCTTTGCCACCGTGCTGGGGGCGTAAGCTTTCAATGGATTATTCGAATGCGGAATCGCCAGGCTCGGTGGCGTGCGGATGGAAACCGGTCCCGGAGGCGTCAGCGGCGATGGAGCAGGCGTCTGCTGCGGAGTCGGCGCGTTCGGTGCATCCTGCTGTGCCTGCGCTCCCAGCAACGAAGCGCAAAGTAACAAGATCAAGGCCGTGCTTTTTGGTGCGCGCCGGGCTTGCGTACGTTGCTGCGAGACCGACGACGATGGGAAAAGACGCCCGGTCATGAACGTACCGCCTCCCCGCTCTGGGTTAGCGCCGGATTGCCGGTGTCACCGACCAGCCAGCCGTCTTTCATCTGAATGGTGCGCGATCCGTACGAGGCGTTCACTTCCGAGTGCGTAACCTGGACGATAGTCGTGCCCTCGCGGTTGAGGGCCGCGAACATTTCCATAATCTCTTTCGCCTGGCTGGAGTGTAGATTGCCGGTAGGTTCGTCGGCGAGCAGAAGCGGAGGCTTGTGAATGACTGCGCGTGCGATTCCCACCAGCTGCTGCTGTCCTCCGGAGAGCTGGTTGGGATAAAGATCTTTCTTCGCGACGATTTGGAAATGATCAAGCGTTTCCGCCACCATGCCCTGTCTCTGACCGCGTGGGACATCTTTGTAGGAGAGCGGCAGGTCGATGTTCTCCTGTACGGTAAGGTCGTCGAGCAGGTGATAGCTCTGAAAGACCATGCCGATCTTGCGCTTGGCCAATTCGGCGCGGTCCTTGCGCTTCATCAGATGGACGGGCTGCTCGCCGAACCAATATTCGCCGGCCCACTGATCGTCAAGCAGCGCCAGCACATTGAGCAGCGAAGATTTTCCTGCTCCTGAAGGACCCATGATGGTGATGAACTCGCCCGGTTGAATGGTGAGATCGACGCGGCGCAAGACCCAGGTCTGCCCCGCTCCGGTTTTATAACTGCGTTCGACGTTCTTGAGAGTGATCATGATTAGCAATTAACCGCTGGCCTTTAGCTTTTAGCTCTTAGCCTTTAGCAAATAGCGCCTGCCGTTAAGTGACCCGGCGGCATCTGCGAAATTCTCGGCCTATGTTCTTGCTAAGAGCTAAAAGCTAGGGGCTAATAGCGCTTTTTCTTATTCCCACCGCAGCGCCTTAATCGGATCGATGCGCGAAGCGCGCCGCGCTGGTATGTAGCTGGCAAGCAGGCCGCAGGCCAGCAGCAATACACACACTCCAATAATTGTCGTCGCGTCGTACGGCACGACGCCGTAAAGGAAACTGCGTAACACACTTCCCGCGGACAAGGCCGCGACGATTCCAATCGCGACTCCACTACCCAACAGCAAGACCGCCTGCCGCAGCACCATCTGAATTACGTTGGAACGTGTCGCGCCCAGAGCCATGCGTAATCCGATATCGCGGGTGCGTTGACTCACGTTGTAGGCCAGCAGTCCGTAGATTCCGGCGATCGAGATCAGCAGCGCCGCTCCGGCAAAGATCCACAGCAAACGAACCGCCAGCGTCTGGCTGCCCAGCGAGGTGTCGACCAACTCCTGCATGGTGCGGATGTCCATGACCGCCAGGTCCGGATCAAACTGCAATAGTGTCGTGCGCAGGCTTGGCATTACCGCGGTGGGCGCAATCGTGGTTCGAAGAGCGATATTGCTGAACGAAGCCAGAACATAAGGCGTGAGCTCGTCGTCCGGACCGAGTTGCCGGTAGGAAACGTCGACCTGCGGGCTTACCTCATCCGACATTGCCGTCTGGTGTGTGTTCTCGACGACACCGATGATCGTAACCGTGGCATGCGGCCCTTTGTCGCTGATCTTGAGCTGCTGGCCCAGCGGATTTTGACTGCGGAAATACTTATGAACGAAAGCTTCGTTGACGACCGCGGCTGCCATCGCCTGAGGGCCGTCCGAGTCGCTGAACAACCGGCCCTGCCGCAGACGGATGCCAAGCGTTGCATAAATGCTGGGGCTCACAGCACGTATTGCGGCTCTAGTCTTGTTAGCTGGATCCTTGGGACGTCCCACAATGTCGAACGAGCCGCCCGCCTGAAAGTTGGGCGAAAGGGGAAGGATACTGATGATGGCTGCTGACTGCACCCCGGGTATTTGGGAGAGGCGCTCCAGCAGCGGGGTATAGAAAACTTCAGCAATATTTTTCCCGGCGTATTTGCCGGTGTTGCCCACCATGCCGCCGCCCGACTGAGGCATGAAGATCGCCGTCGTTACCACATTGTGGGCAACAAAGCCCAGCGGCTGGCTGCGGAGCGACAGCAAGCTGCGCAGTAGCAGTCCGGCAGATATCAGCAACAGCAGCGATAGTGCGATCTCGCCGACAATGAGAGCGTCGCGAAAATGCTTTTGACGCCGCCCGGCTCCTGCCGCCGGCGTACCCTCGCGCAACGCTTCCTGGGCTGGTGCGCGAGACGCCTGGATGGCAGGCAACAGGCCGAAAAGAACCGCTGAAATCACCGAAAAGCCGACTAACGCGGCCGCTATACGTGCGTCAACCTGAATGTGGCTGGAGAGTGGTAGATAAAGATCGAGATAAAATTTCAGCAGCCGCACGCAGCCGAAGGCCAACCCCAGTCCGATGGCAGCACCTGTCGCGGCGAGCACCAGGCTCTCGGTCAGGAATTGGCGGACAAGTCGGGATCGACCGGCGCCAATAGCACTTCGGATCGCGATCTCGCGTCGACGTCCGGTGCTGCGAGAGAGCAGCAGGCTGGCGACATTGGCACAGGCGATCAGCCACACGAAAAGCACAGCAAACTGTAAGGCCACCAGTGCGGGGCGAACATTGCCGGTCAGCACCTCGCGATAGCTCTTTACGATGACCCGTTTGTCGAGTTCAAGGGAGGGGTAAGCCTTCGCGATGTTCGCCTGAATTCCGCTCAGTTCCGTTTGCGCGGCGGCGATCGACGCGCCACTTTTTAGTCTGCCCACGGCTGTCAGCGAGCGTGAGTCGCGCTCCTCGTTGGCCGCTATCGGAATCAGCGGACTCCATACTGCCGGGCCATCGCCAACGTACGGAAATTCGAAGCCGTTAGGCATGACGCCGATCACGGTGAACGTCTTGTCGCCCAGCTTCAGCTGGCTGCCCACCACTTGTGGGTTTCGGTTGAAGAATTTTTCCCACGCGATCGTATTGATCAGCACCACGTCCCCATGGCCTGGCCGGTCTTCGTCGGACATGAAGTTGCGGCCCAGCTGAGGTTCGACTTGCAACGTGGTCAGCAGATTCGCGCTGCTGTAGATAACGGGAATGAAATCAGAGAAGCCAGGAATATCAATGCTACGAATGCCCGTGGTGTACCACGCGATGTCCTGAAAGGAATGGTTCTGCGAGCGCCAGTCCCGAATGTCGGGCAACGCGGAGGAGGCAGCGGCCACGTCTTCCGGATGCGCCTCGCTCATCTGCACAACCTGATCTGGCTTAGGGAACGGGAATGGCCGCAGCAGCACCGCATCGATGACCGCGAACATGGCAGCGTTCACTCCAATGCCCAGAGCGAGCGTCAGCACCGTCACCACGGCGAAGCCGGGGTTCTTGCGCAATTGCCGAAACGCGTATCGCAGGTCTTGGAGAAGTCCGTTCATTGTATGGCTCGCGCTTTGGGCTATCAGTTCCTAGCTCTCGCACTCAGGAAATGCAGCACACGCCCCGCTGGCGAAAAGCTAGCAGCTAAGAGCGGATATTACTGCGCTTCCTGCATCAGCCGTCGGAGTTCTTCTTCCGCTACGACTTTGCCGTCGAAGAGGTGCACCTCGCGTTGCGCGTGCGCGGCAAAACGCGGATCGTGGGTCACCATGCAGATGGTTGCGCCTTCGCGGTGCAGCTTCTGCAGCAGTTCCATCACCGCTTCGCCGTTGCGCGAATCCAGGTTTCCGGTAGGCTCATCAGCCAGCAGAATGGACGGCGATCCCGCCAATGCCCGAGCGACCGCAACACGCTGCTGCTGACCGCCGGAGAGCTGCGAAGGATAGTGACGCAGGCGATGTGCCATGCCGACACGCTCCAGCGACTCGAGTACGCGGCGCTTGCGATCAGCCGAGGGCATACCGTCGCGATAGGTCAACGGCAGTTCGACGTTTTCGTACACCGTCAGGTCGCCGATCAGGTTAAAACTCTGGAAGATGAAGCCAATCTCACGATTGCGAATCCGCGAGCGATCACCAAAATCCAGGTTCGCCACTGGCTGCCCGTTCAGGTTGTACTTGCCGTCCGTAGGCGTGTCCAGCAACCCGATAATAGAGAGCAGGGTTGACTTGCCGCAGCCCGACGGCCCGGACATTGCGACGTATTCCCCTTTGCGCACCATCAGGTGCACGCCGGAGAGCGCGTGAGTTTCGACCTCGTCGGTGTAGAACACCTTGGTCATATTTTCGATTTCAATCAGCGGAATTCCTGCTTCGCTCATGTGGTTGTCCATTCCTCAGCTCTTAGCTCTTAGCCTTCAGCTCTCAGCCTTCAAATTTTGGTGACGCACTTTCAAACCGTCATTTAGTACGTGCGCTTCACTCCAGGTGTTCCGTAATCAGCGCCGCCGATCAGAATTCGTTAGCTATAAGCTAAGAGCTCATAGCCAAGAGCTGTTCGTTATTCCAGCCGCACCCTATCCGTGTTATCCCACCGCGACATGTCGGAGAGGATCACGGTATCGCCTTCCTTCAACCCGGAATCAATCTGAATCAGGTTCACCGAAGCGCGGCCAGTCTTCACCTGCACTCGAGCTGCGCCATTGCTGGTCGGATCAAGCTTGAACATCGAGATGGTGCTGTTTTCCTGCCCGAATGCGGGACGACCGACGTAGAGCACGTTCTCTAGCTTTTCCAGATCGATGGTGCCGTCGACACTCAGATCCGGCCGTGCGCCTTTGGGCAGTTCGCCGGTGAGCTTCACATCGACTGTTACAGTACCGTTCTGGACGGCGGGATCGACGCGGCTTACTTCGCCCGTAATCACTCCGTTGTGCGTGTCGATGGAAGCCGGCTCACCGATTTGCACGTCACGTGCCTGCGTCTCGGGAATCTTCAACTCCGCCATCAGATGATTGGGCTGGACAATCTTTGCCAGCTCGGTGCCGGGCAATACGTGCTGTCCAACTTGTAACGGCAACTCCACGAGAACGCCGTCGACACCGGCGCGCACTTTCATGCGCTCCAGTTGCTTCTGCTTCAGGTCTGCGAGCGCGCGCATCTCATCAACCTTCGCCTGTTGCACGGCAAGCTGCGATTTGATCGCGTCGGCATTAATCTTGAGCCGCTGATCTTCGATCTTGTCGCGGGTATCCATCTCCTGCGCCTTGCCTTCGGACGCTTTCGCCGCCAACCCGGAAATAACGCCGAGATCGTACAGAGACTTGTCGGTCTGCGCCTGGCGCTGCGCCTCGTTGTAATCAGCGCTTACGGTCGCCGCTCCCGCTTTCTGCGTCATCAGATCGCTATCCAGCTTGACCTTCAGACTCTGATACTCGGCTTCTGCGGCTCTGACCTGCAGCTGCGCGTCCAGAGCCTCTTGCTCGAGCTGCGGATTGCTCATTTCGACCAGGATGGTGTCGGCTTGCACCTGCGAACCGGGGAGCTTGTCGATGCGGATGACGGTGGCTTCCGTCTCAGCCGGAATCTGGCGAACATCTTCGTGGCTGGGAATCAGGGAACCCAAACCGCGCACCTGGCGCAGCATGGAGCCACGTTTCACAGTGTCGGTCCAGATGGTGCTGCGGTCGACGGTGGGAGCGGCCGGTTTCAGGCGCGAGATGCCAACCGTGACGCCCACCAGCACCACCAGCGCGACAGCCGACCAGATGATCTGGCGACGGCGCTTTTGACGTTTCATTTCGGGACGGGCGATATCCATTGCGTAATCTATGGTGCAAGCAGCGAGCCATTTGCGCGTACCGATAAGCTATTTGTTTTCATAAAATTAGGCGGATCGATTGCACAGGGCGAAAGCCGCTCTGTGTCCTCTCTCGGATTGAAGTGTCCGATATCGGACACGGTTTGTCGAGAGAGAATTGCCAGTGGGCGAATGTTCAAGGAGCTGGAATTGCCGACTAAACGCGGAAGACGGAGGAGTGCAACTGGAACGACGACGTTAGTCTTCGCCGTGTGCCACAGTGTGGTTGTGAGCCAGATATTTCGTGCGGATTTCGCGCAGCTTGCTCACATGTTGGTCGCTGATGGGCTGCTGGTTGCCAAGCATGTGAGTGACGAGAGCAATCTTGGCGAAGTGCTCGACCGTCTCCATGTTCATGTAAGCGTTCAGCAAGTCGACGCCATAGGTCACAACCCCATGGTTCGCCATGAGGATGGCTTCGTGGTCCGCAACCAGTGGGGCAAGCGCTGCGGCCAGCTCCGGCGTGCCCGGCGTCTCATAACTGGCCAGCGGAACTGATCCCAAAGTTACGATAAGTTCAGCACAGAGAGCGCGATCCAACGCCATTCCGGCAGCGGCGAAGCCGGTTGCGGTCGGCGGATGCGCATGCACGACGGCGCCGATATCACGGCGCTTCTCGTAGATCAGCAGATGCATCGCGATCTCGCTGGAGACGCCCCGTGTCCCGCTCAGCTTCTTGCCCTGCTCATCGACGATCACCAGGTCGCCCGGCTCCATCAGGCCTTTGCTCATCAGGGTCGGCGTGCAAAGGATGGTCCCGTTCTCGAGCCGCACGGACAAATTGCCGTCGGTGGCTGCCACCAGACCAGCCTGATGCATCAACTTGCCGAAACGAACAATCTCTTCCCGCTGCTGTTGCTCCGTCTTCATACTGATGCGTTGAATTGGACCCGAACCGTGGGCTCCAATATAGATATCGTACCGCAGCCGCGGGCTGAGCGAAAAGAGAAGTTGCGCCTCAGTATTACATTAGTGCTGTCGAAAACCCGGTGCTTTCCCGTTCTGTTCCTCATGGTCTGGGTGACAATGGATGGGTGCTGGTTTCCGATTTCGATTATCGCCTTCCCGACGAGTTAATCGCCCGCCAGCCATTGGCGGACCGCGCGTCGTCCCGGATGCTGCACCTGGATCGCGCTGCGGGCGCGCTGGAAGATCGCAGCTTCCGCGAATTTCCTGACCTGTTGCGGCCCGATGACCTGCTGGTCTTTAACAATACGAAGGTACTGCCGGCCCGGCTCTATGGACATCGCAGTGGTTCCCGCGCGCAGCGTCTGTCGCAAGACAATCCGGCGGCGAAGGAATTTCTACGGGGAAAGGTCGAAGTGCTACTGACGCGACAGCTGTCCACCTCGCCAGTTGTCTGGGAGGCATTAGTCAATCCGGGACGCAAACTCGGCATCGGGGAGCGGATTTATTTCGGCGGCGAGGCTGACGAGGGATCGCACGCGTTGGCAGCGGAGATCGTCGATCGTGGCAATTTCGGCGAACGGCACTTGCGCTTCGATCCGGTGGACGATTTCTTTGGTGTGCTCAATCGCATTGGCCATATCCCGCTGCCGCCCTACATCGACCGCCCGGACACTCCCGAGGATCGCGAACAGTATCAGACGGTGTACGCGAAGCCGCTGGGTTCGGTGGCTGCACCGACGGCGGGGCTGCACTTCACGAAGGAAATTCTGGAGCGAATACGGCAGCGCGGCATTGAGATGACGGAATTGACTCTGCATGTCGGGCTGGGAACATTTCAGCCGGTACGCGAGGAAGTGGTCGAGGAGCACAAGCTGCATAAGGAGTGGTACGAGATCTCGCCTGATGCTGCCGAGAAGATTCAGGGCGCCCGGGATGCCGGAAGAAGAATCGTTGCGGTTGGGACAACGACGGTGCGGACGCTGGAATATGCGGTACGACGCTTCCCACCTGCAGACAGTCACGTTGATGCCGAGATCGGGGCAACATCCAAGACAAATCCACGGGTGCCCCATCCAAGCCTGGTTTGCTTGGGTGGGGCTTTTCCGGACAATCGCATCTCCGCTCAATCTGGCGAAGCGGACATCTTCATCTACCCGGAATTCGAGTTCAGAGTCGTCGGTGCGATGCTGACGAACTTCCACCTGCCGAAATCGACGCTGCTGATGCTGGTGTCAGCCTTCGCTGGCCGTGAACGCGTGCTACGCGCCTACGAGCATGCGGTTCAGGAGAAGTATCGGTTCTATTCGTACGGGGATTGCATGTTCGTGGAGTAGGTCGTGTGCCTTCCGTTTAGCGCTGTCGATGGACACGCCTACAATGTACTGTTCCCATGACAAATGCTACGGGCAGGCGGCAATGAACAACTGTAAAGGGATTAGCAAGACAATTACTGCGCTGGTCATGCTGCTTGCCTCCGCGATTGTCGCTGCACAAAGCAGACCCGCACCGGCACAAGGGCACGGTGATTCGGGAAAGAAGCTTGCCGTAGCAACCCGTGTGCTCAATCCCTTCCCCGGCGGCGTGGGGTCCTACTGGATTTACAAGGGAATCGCGCGGGAGGGGTCTGGCGTCGATGCCAAGGACGCTGATGAAAGGAAGATACGGTGGCGGATGACCGTCGAACGCGTCCTTCACAGGGAAGGGGCAACGGCGGTGGTGGTGAAGGGATTTCCTGATGATGTGGATTGGTCAGACAATCCTCCCGCGAAAGAGTCGATGTTCGTGCTAACAGATGACGGTGGGTTCTATCGAATTTCTTCCGAAGACGGAACTCTAGAGCGGAAATTCACCGACCCTAGCGTCACGATCCAGGGTTTTCTGAAGGACGAGGACCTCTGGTTCCAATGGCCTCCCGCGCGGGGAGCGCAGCCTGGCGGGGGAAATTGCCCCGATCGAAGCGATGACATGTACTGCTGGATCCTCTTCGATGTTCCTCGCAAGATCTCATTGCACGGCGTTAAAGGAGCGCCGTCGGGCTGGGAAACCGGTTACACGCTGATGTATCGAACGAATCCGGATCACACGGAAGTCGATATCGTTTCCGGAGTGGGAGTGACTGGCTACGAGTACCATCACCACGGCACCGTCGCGGATATCGAGCTAGGCCTTGTCGAGGTGCATTTAACAAAGCAACAATAGCCGGGAACTGCAGCCGGCAAATATTCTTGATCAAACCCTTCTCCCCAGTTCACACTCGCCCTACCAAGGGGTGCGTTTGGAAACTTCAATTTGACGAGCTCTGCACCTCGTGGGTGGCGCTCCACTCTCTTCCCGCTTGGTAAAATCATTCCTTGCCATCTACGAAGAAAACCCCGAAATCCGCCACTGTCTCCAGCGCTGCCAAGCCGGCCAGTGCCGCCAAAGCTGCCGCTTCCATCATCGCTGTTCCGGCTGAACATGCCGGATCCAAGGGCCGTATTTATCTGATCGACGCGATGTCGTTTATCTTTCGCGCCTACCATGCCATGGCGCGGCAGCGGCCGATGTCGACCAAGACGGGCATCCCGACGAGCGCGACCTACGTCTTTGTGAACATGTTGCGCAAGCTGCGAGCTGACTTTGCGCCGCAGTATCTGGCCGCTGTCTTCGACGTCAGCGCGCCCACCTTCCGCGACGTGCAGGCGAACGAGATCACCAGCCTGCGCAAGTTCGACAGCAAGACGCAAACCTATGTGGATGTCGCTTACGACGGCTACAAGGCAAATCGCGTGGCCATGCCTCCTGACCTGGCGCAGCAGGTGCCCTATATCCGGCGCGCGCTTGAGGCGTATCGCATCCCGATACTCGAACTGCCGGGTTTCGAAGCGGACGACGTGATCGGCACCCTGGCACACAAAGCGGCCAGCGAGGGATATGGCGTCTTCGTCGTCTCCAGCGACAAGGACATGATGCAGCTGGTAACCGACCGCATCTGCGTGCTGAACCCGCCCAAGGACAACCTGATCTGCGACGCCGCCAAGGTGGAAGAAATCCTGGGCGTTCCTCCGGAGCGCGTGGTGGATGTAATGGCGCTTGCGCGGCGATTCCATCGACAACATTCCCGGCGCACCCGGGATCGGGGACAAGGGGTCGGTGGAGTTGATCCAGCGCTTCGGCAGTGTGGAAGGTGCGCTGGACCATGCCGACGAGGTCGAGCGCAAGACCTATCGCGAATCGCTGCAGAATAACCGCAACGCCATCCTGGTCAGCAAGAAGTTGGTGACCATCGATACCAACGTTGCGGTCGAATTCATTCCCGAGACCATGCGGGCGCAGGAGCCCGACGCCACAGCCGCTCGGGCGCTGTTTACCGAGCTCGAGTTCAACACCCTGGTGCAGGACTTCCTGACCGAGAGCATCGAGCTCGGCGAGACCGATTACCGCGACGCCAAGAGCGCGGCTGAGGTGAAGGCGGTGATCGCGCTGGCAAGCAAGCCGGGAAGAATGCTGGCGATTGCGCTGGAATCCTCAGGGGTTGGAGGTGTGGCGGCCGAGACGGAAGACACGGAAGAAGCCGAGAGCGAGCAGATGTCTCTGACGCCGAACGCGCCGCCAGTGACCGTTCAAGCCGCCAGCCATCGCATTGCGGTCTCGGCCAAGGCAGGCGAGGCGCTCACTGTCGCGATGGATGACGAGAAGGTAGCAGCTCCGCTGAGGAAGGCGTTGGCGGATGAATCGCTGGTCAAGACAGTTCACGACTACAAATCCGCGATGCACGTCTTCCGTGAGGCCGGAGTCGAACTCGCCGGTGTCGAGCATGATCCCTTGCTCTACGCCTATCTTCTGGATCCGACGTACTCCACCTATGCCCTGTCCATCGTTGCCTTTCGCAAGTTCAACCTGAAACTCGGACCTTCGCCCGCCGAAGCTGCCGACATCACGCTGCGCCTGACGCAGAACCTGAGCAGTGAAGTAGATGACGCCGGTTTGCGCAAGGTTTACGACGAAATCGACCTGCCGCTGGTCCCTGTGCTGGCGCGTATGGAAGAAGCCGGCGTTAAGCTCGATTGCGACGTTCTTGCCGATATGTCGCGGCGCCTGGAAAGCGACATAGCCGCCAAGGCTCGAGAGATCTACGACAAGTGTGATTTCGAGTTCAACATCAATTCGCCAAAGCAATTGGGCGACGTACTCTTCAATCGGCTTAGTCTTCCCAAGCCCATCAAATATGGCAAGGGCAAGACCATTTCGACAGCGGTCGACGTTCTGGAAGGGCTGGCCTCCGAGCACGAGGTTCCGAAGATGGTGCTGGACTACCGCCAGCTCTCCAAGCTCAAGTCGACGTACGTCGATGCGCTGCCGGCGCTGCTGAATTCGTGTACGAAGCGGCTGCACACCACGTTCAACATGGCAGGATCGGCTACCGGACGGCTGTCGTCGGTGAATCCGAATCTGCAGAACATCCCTATCCGCACCGAGCTGGGCCGCGAGATTCGAGCCGCGTTCATTGCTGAGCCAGGTTTTGTGCTGCTCGCGGCCGACTACTCCCAGATCGAGCTGCGACTGCTGGCGCACTACTCCGGCGACAAGATGCTAGTGGAGGCTTATCGAACCGAACAGGACATCCACACATTGACTGCGTCGCAGGTCTTCGGTGTTCCGCCCCTGATGATCGAGGCCGAGCATCGTCGTCGCGCCAAGGCCGTGAACTTTGGCATCGTCTATGGGCTTTCGTCTTTTGGGTTGTCGCAGCAACTCGGCATCGACACGAAGGAAGCCAAGCGCTTCATCGACGCCTACTTCGAGAAATATAGTGGTGTGCGCGAGTTTATTGATCGCACGCTGGAGCAGGCGCGACGCGACCAGAAAGTCGCAACTCTATTTGGGCGCGTGCGGCCGATTCCCGACATCCACAGCAAGAACTTCAACCTGCGTGGCTTCGCCGAACGCACGGCCGTCAACACGCCGCTTCAGGGGACGGCTGCCGATCTGATCAAGCTGGCGATGATCCGCATCGATGCCGAACTGCGCGAACGCAAGTTGCGGTCGAGGATGCTTCTTCAGGTTCATGACGAACTTGTTTTTGAGGTGGCTGAGGAAGAAGTTGATACCATGAAGAGGCTGGTGGCCGAGCACATGGAACAGGTTCACGAACTTAAGGTCCCGTTGAAAGTGGAAGTGGGAGTGGGACCGAACTGGCGGGATCTGGAGTAAGGTCATTGCTGGCGAATAAGCAACAAGCAGAGCAGCCGCAGCCGAATCTGTCGCCGCAGCAGATTGCGTCGATCACGGAGGCGGTGGCTGACTACATTCGCGCCCAGCGCGGCGTGTACCATAACAAAGCCGCTCCACTCGCGTTCAGCGAGGTTTGGTCACGGTTTTTCCCCATCTCCGATCTGGAACGCATTCGCATTCTGCAGCCGGGTCAGGAGCGCGTCCCCAACCCGCCGTTTTATGCCGATCTGGAAAGGCTTGGGTTCACCGGCCTGCCCAACTTCACCACTATGGCGGCCATCACCTTCGACGATGTGGTTGTCTTTCACGACCCGCTCACGCCGCAACTGATCTTTCACGAGATGGTGCACATTGTGCAGTATCGGCTGCTGGGCATCGACGAGTTCGCGCGTCTGTACGTGCGCGGTTACCTGCACGGCGGATACTCCGGCACCCCGCTGGAGATTTGCGCGTATGACCTGGACGGCCGGTTCATCATGGGGAGCGTAGGCTTCGACGTCGAGGCCGAGGTGCAGTCGTGGATTGTTAACGGCCGCTTCTGAGCTGCTGGTTACCTTTTCGAACGCTCCCTACGGCTGGTCATCCAACTGGCAATTATTCCCAAACGTGTACGAGTGCAATGTGAGCCCCGGCCCGTCAGGATTCATCGAGATGAGATGAGCGCTGAAACTGGGGCTGCGCACCAGGTAATACATGCGAGCCTCGGTGACGTCGATGTAGGCGCCTTTCTCATCGAACTTCACGTCGGATCCCGCTCCATCCTTAGGCAGCGGATTGCCATCCTGGAATAGATACACGCGCACCTGCTTAGCGCCGTCCAGGCTCAGGACGGCGTACAGCGAGCGGGCGTGATACCGGATTTCCGCTCCCCCGTCACGGGCTTCCGTGGTCACGCCATCTTTCTCGACACGCCAGTGTCCCACCAGCATCACGCCTCCGTCCGGGGGAGAATGCGGCGGCATGAAGTCGCCCTTATCGCCGGCGTGCCGGCCCTCCATATCCAGCACAGAGCTGCGGCCATAGGTTTCGCCGACATAGGTTTCCTGGGTGGGAACACCGCATTCCGGTCGAAAGTCGTCTTCGGCTGCTTCGAGCGGGATCTTCAGAACCTCGGGATGCGAGGCGGCGAGCAGTTCGCGGATTTTCGTTTCCATCACGACGTTGTTGCCTTCGCCGAAAACCTTCATCACGATTTTGCCTTCGGGATCGATAAGGATTCGATCGGGCCAGCCGTTGGCATCGAAGGCCTTCCACGACGAACCTTTCTCGTCGGCTAAAACCGGCCACGGCAGATGAAATCGCTGCGCCGCTTCTTTGACATTGTTCACGTCAAAGCCGATGTTGAACTCGCCGAAATGCACGCCGATCACATCGAAACCATACTGGTGATACTTGGTGTACCAGCGTTTCACCACGCCAAAGTCGCGAATGCAATTGATGCAGGTGTACTCCCAGAAATCGACAAGGACAACTTTGCCCCGATAATCGGCGATGTGGTGCGGAACGGGCGCGCCCTGATCCAGCCATACGCCATCGCTACCGAAATCGGGAGCGGGCCGAACCTTGGTATCGACCTGGGCGAAAGATGCAATCGCCGCCACCAAGAGGAGCAGTACTCCCAGACATCCACGCGCAGCTTTCTTGGTTAAAGAAATGGAGGATGGCATTGTTGCCGAACCTGACGAAGACGAGTTCATTGGCGACTCCCGCTGATCCAGAGAAGCTTATCGAAAAGCCTGTAAGCAGTGCATAGTGCAATTCGAAGGCAATATCACCAGATTGTTTCCTCGCCTGGGCCGAACAGCTAAGAAATTCAGACGCGTGTCTGGGTGAGATATCCTCTAACAGAAGATGCAAGTGCGTGTCCTATATCTAGGAATGCTGAGAGAACTCGCGGGTTGCGAGCGAGAAGTAGTACAGCTTCGCGACGAGGCTAGCTTGGCAGAGCTCTACGCCGACTTGCAGCGGCGATTGCCGAAGCTGCAGGATTTTCGCGGTGCAATTGCGCTGGCTGTCAACTATGAGTACGCCACTGGGTCGACAGTGTTGCGGGACAACGATGAAGTCGCATTGATCCCTCCCGTGAGTGGCGGGGGCGGAGACGAGCCAGCAAAAGCCAAGTTGCCACTCACGTCGCAGCATGCAAGCCTGGTCAACGATCCCATCGACACGGCTGCCATTCAAAATGGGATCAAGCGACCCGAGGACGGCGCGGTAGCTACATTCGACGGCATCGTTCGAAACAACTCTCGCGGACGCAAAACGCTTTATCTGGACTACACCGGCTATGAAGTAATGGCCCTGCGCAAAATGGAACAGATGGCAATCGATGCGCTGGCGCGCTTCGCGGTCCGCGACGTACGGATTGTGCATCGGCTGGGTCGATTACAGATTGGCGAGACCAGCGTCTACATAACAGTTTCGTCGGCACACCGGGCGGCGGCGTTTGATGCCTGCCGATGGCTCATCGATACGCTGAAGACGACCGTGCCGATCTGGAAGAAGGAACATTTCGAGGACGGCGCAGTATGGGCCGATGGCGAGCCGTTTCCGACAGAAATTCCGCGCCTGGATGAGAGCGCGTCAAAATAGCTCAAATGGTGTTCTAATTCAAGTAATGGCTCTCCGGTGTAGTCGTTTCCAGTTACGGCCTGTTCGTCTTGTGTTTTGTTTGTCGACCCTGCTGTGCGGTCTGCCGGTTTGCGCGCAGAGCACGGTGCCGCGCCCGCCCGATTCCTTAAACCAGCAGCACTCCTCCACGGTGCCGCATCCGCCAGATACTCAGCAGCAATCATCGAAGACGCAAAACGAAGATTCCGGTACCACGTTCAAGGTGAACGTAAAACTGGTCAACGTTTTCGCCACCGTGACCAACAGTGGCGGGGCGCCGGTTTCCAGCCTGAAGCAGGAAGACTTTCAGATCTTTGAGGACGGCACGCAGCAGCAGATCGCGGTATTCCATCGCGAATCCGAACTACCGCTCTCTATCGTGGTGGCCATCGATACCAGTTTGAGCACGCGCGGCGATCAGAAGCTGGAACTGGAATCGGCGCGGCGCTTCGCTCATGCCATTCTGCGTCCCATCGACGGCCTCTCGCTGTTTCAGTTCAGTGAGGTGGTCGACCAACTGACGCCGTTCACAGCAGACCTGCACACCATCGATCGCGCTATTAATCGTGTGCATTCGGGCGCTGCGACAGCGCTGTACGACACGTTGTATCTCGGTTCCGATGCGCTGCTGGCCCGGCGTGGGCGCAAGGTGATGGTGGTCATCACCGACGGCGGAGACACGGTCAGCAAAACCAATTACCAGGAAGCGGTTCGAGCGGCGCAAGAAGCCGAAGTGATTCTGTACAGCATCATCATCGTGCCCATTGAAAACAGCGCCGGCCGCGACACCGGAGGGGAGCACGCGCTGATTCAGCTCTCGCGGGACACGGGCGGAAAATATTTTTACGCCAGCGGGATGGAGCAGTTGGACGCAGCGTTCCGGCAGATCAGCGACGAACTGCGCACTCAATATCTGATTGCGTATTATCCCAGCGCGCGGCTATCCGACTCGGACTACCGCCGCATCGATATCAAGATTGACCCCGCTACGAAAGACTATCCGAATCCATCCGACCTCAGCGTGCGCCATCGCACTGGCTACTACACCATGCCCTCGAAGTAGCGAAAGCCCGCAATAGCCTTCCTTCTGAGCAGAGCCCGACTGTTTACCGGCCGCGTCGTAGTCCTTTCTGCGGCACCAGAATCCTCCTTGATCCCCAGATTATTCCCCGTACAAAAACCTGCTTCTACAACGCCGTTTTACGAAATAACTTAGTTCAATAGTTGCGATACTTTTTAACTTACTCAAAACAAGCCTTCTGCAAATCGGATTTTAATAACTACAAAAATGTGAAAAGCGGAAGCTTCCGTTGCGGAATCAGGCAACTGTAATTTTCATCCCGCTGTTATGCCGTGGGTTGCGAGCTCTTGTGGTTTGTGGCCGATTGGCAAACGCGGTGCACTCATCTGTTGCGCGTTTCCTTCTATATCTCGAGCAAGCTCCGTCTACTGTCGGATTGAGAGTAAAGCCGAGTACAGATTTCAGTGACGCAACAGCGGTTTTTCGCAAGGAAGTTACTAAACAGTGAGGAGAGAAATGACAGGAAAGAAATGGATCATCGGATCGCTGGCTCTGCTGGTGATTGCCCTGATGATGGCGCCATCGCTGATAGCGCAATCTCTGGTTTCGGGCGATCTTACCGGCACCGTCACCGATCCATCGGGTGCAGTCGTGTCCGGAGCGACCGTGATGCTGAAGAGCGACTCTACAGGCGCGACCCGCACCACGACATCAAATTCCAGCGGTGCCTACCGCTTTTCGTTATTGCAGCCCGGTAGCTATACCATCACCGCCAACGCCTCGGGCTTCAGCAAATCGCAGACGACAACTACGGTTGCGGTCGGTCAGGCGACTATCGCCGATTTGAAGATGGCAGTAGGCTCCAATTCCCAGACCGTGGAAGTGACAGCGGCAGCTCCTCTGGTGCAGGCGGACAATGCTGATCTGTCGACCAACTTCAATCAGACCCAGATTGCCAACCAGCCTAATGGCGGCAACGATCTCACCTACATCGCTCAAACGGCTCCCGGCGTGACCATGAATACCGGCATGGGTTATGGAAACTTCCAGAGCGCCGGTCTTCCTGCCACGTCGAACCTGTTCACAGTGAACGGCGAGAACGACATGGATCCGTACCTGAACCTGAACAACTCGGGCGCCACCAACCTGACGCTGGGTAAGAACGACGTTCAGGAGGCGACGGTTGTAACCAACGCCTACTCCGGCCAGTATGGCCAGCAGGCGGGTGCTCAGGTCTCCTACGTAACCAAGTCGGGTTCAAACCAGTTCCACGGCAACGCTATCTACTACTGGACCGGCCGCGCCATGGATGCGAACGATTATTTCAACAATCTGAATGACGTTTCGCGTCCCTTCGCTAACAACAACCAGTGGGCCGCTTCGCTGGGCGGACCAATCAAGAAGGACAAGTTATTCTTCTTTGCCGATACCGAAGGAATTCGCTACATCGTTCCTTCTTCGCAGACTGTATTTTCGCCTACCCCGGGATTTGCAGCCGCAACATTGGCGAACCTGGCAGCGACAAGTCCGGCCTCTCTGCCCCTGTACACCAAGATGTTTAACCTGTACGAATCGGCGCCGGGTTACAACAATCTCTCCCCGATCGCCGGTGGCAGCAACGGGTGCCTGGACTTCACCGGCTTTGCAGGTAACTGCTTCGGTCAATACGGAGCGACGCCCGCCCTGCCCGGCACGGAATACATCATCAGCGGTCGGGTCGATTACAACCTCTCCGACAAGGATCACCTGTTCTGGCGGGTGCGTATGGACCACGGAACCCAGGCGACCTACGCCGACCCCATTAATAGCGCTTTCAGTGCGGCTAGTTTCCAGCCTGCTTACGACGGACAGGGACAGTGGACGCATACCTTCGGGTCCAACGCAACGAACCAGTTCATCTACGCCGGCAGTTACTACCGCGCGATCTTTACCCAGAACGACGCAGCTGCCACCTTCCCTACTTGGGTGGACATGTCTCCCTTGGGCTACACCAGTCTGGCGAATGACTCGTCGGTCTTCCCGCAAGGACGGAACGTTACCCAGTACCAGTTCGTGGACGATCTGTCCTGGACGAAGGGGGCACACAGCCTGAAGTTCGGCGGCAACTTCCGCCGGTATGACATTACCGATTATGTGTTCAGCGAGTTTACTAATCCGCTGTCACTGATCACCTCGGTAACAGGCTTCTACGATGGCACTGCTGGCGCGTTCATTCAGAACTTCCCCAGCCGCGCCACTGAGCCGGTGGCCCTATGGGGCCTGGGTGCGTATGCCCAGGACGAGTGGCGGGTTAGCAAGAGCCTGAAACTCACGCTGGCGTTGCGTCTCGAGCACAACTCCAACCCGAACTGCAACCTGAACTGTGCTTCGTATCTGAACAGCGCGTTCGTGAATACAAGCATCGATCCGACAACTCCCTACAACCAGATGGTTGTGTCGAATCAGGCTGGTGTGTTCCGCGGTACGGATACGGTTGACGTAGCCCCACGCTTCGGATTCGCGTGGTCGCCGGGCGGAAGCGACAAAACCGTGGTTCGCGGCGGCTTCGGTATCTTCTACGATGCCTTCCCCTCGATTTTCGGCGACAACGCGATGAACAACTTCCCCAACGTGATTCCCATCACGGTCGGCAACGCCAGCTGGGCAGACCAAACCAATCCCACGGGCGCATGGCAGACCGCCTCCAGTTCGGCTGCTGCTCTGCGAAATGGATTCGCGAACGGCGCGAGCTTCAATTCGCTCTCAGCACTGCTACCGGGAATCTTCTCAGCCCCGAACATGAATACGTTCGTGGGAAACTTCAAAACTCCGCGTTACCAGGAGTGGAGCTTGCAGTTGCAGCAACAGCTTGACGACAAGAGCTCTGTCACGTTGGGTTACGTGGGCAACCACGGTCTCGACCAGCCAGTAACCAATTACCCCAACGCGGCTTTGGGTGCTGCTGGTTTTCCGGCCTCTCCCCTCAGCGGCAACTTTGCAACTGTGGCCGAGGTCTACTCGGGTGCAGTTTCCAACTTCAACGGGTTGACGGCCAGCTACCAGCGTCGTATGACCTACGGCTTCACCGTCTCGGCCAGCTACACGTGGAGCCACTCTCTTGACGAGATCTCCAATGGTGGAAACCTCCCGTACAACAATTCCACCAGTATCGTGTACCAGATCAACCCGTTCTGCCTTGCTTGCGGCAACTACGGAAACGCGGATTACGACATCCGCAATTCGTTTAACGCCAGCTATGTTTGGCAGACTCCGTGGAAGTTCGGCAACAAGTTCGCCAACGGCGCTTTCGGTGGCTGGACGTTGTCGCAGAACTTCTTTGCTCGCTCCGGATTGCCTCTGACGGTTCTAGACAGCACCGCTCAGGCGGGCAACTACACGGTAAACGGATCCGGTCCTATTCCGGCTGAGATCGTCGGCGCAGGACAGGGCAACTGCAACCAATACGGACTCAACTGTCTAAATCCAGGCGGTTTTGTCACAGCGAATGGGCTCACTTCCTTCCCGAACCAGATCCGCAATCAGTTCCGCGGACCGGGATTCTTCGACTCCGACTTCTCCGTCAACAAGAACTTCAAGCTGACGGAGCGGCTGGCGTTCGGAATCGGTGCCAACCTGTACAACGTGTTCAACCACCCGAACTTTGCATCGCCGGTTGATCTTTGGCAGGGTACTGGCGCAAATGCGGGAAACTTCGGGCAGGTGCTGGCAACCACAGCTCCTCCAACCGGTCCTTACGGGTCGTTCTTCACGGGCCTGCCTTCGGGACGTATCGTCCAGTTCCAGGGCAAGCTGGTGTTCTAGTCCGATCCAAAGCGGTCTAACCTTGGCGACTCTCTGAGCTATAGAGGGTCGCCATTTTTTTCGCACAAGACTTGTTGAGAGCTTTGCCGACTTGCGCCAGGGCATGATCGCTCGGCCGCCCGATTTTCTTGAACGAGCCGCGGTCCACCGCGGACGCATCGCCCGATGCCCAGCAGCAAATATCGACGCGCAGAATCACGATTCGGGTTCAAGGTGAACGCACTGATCGACGTTCCCGATGCCGTGACCAACAGCCGCGGAGACACGGCCAGCAAGACCAACTACCGGGAAGCAGTGCGGGCAGCGCAGAAAGCCGAAGTGATTCTGCACGGCATGATCATCGTGCCCATTGAAAACCGAGCTGGCGGTGACACCGGAGGAGATGACGCGCCGATTCAGCTGTCACGCGACACGGGAGAAGAGAATATTTCTACGCCGGCGGCGTGGAGTTGGAGGCAGCTTTTCGAGAGGTCATCGCACAGCTGCGCGCGGAATATTTGATCGCGTATTATCGCAATGCGCGCGGCTGGCCAACTCCGGCCGCCGCATCGACATTAACATCGGCGCTGCTCCGAAGGACTACTCCAATCCTTTCGACTGTTCAGCGCGGCATCGGCTACTCCTCGATGGCTTCGAGGCGCCTGGATATTTACTTAGATTAGTCATCGGGCTCAAAGGTGAGTGTCGCTGGCAACAGCTGAAATGCTCTTCGCGCAACAAGAACCATCATTCGTCCCTCTGGCGACTTCAGCATCGGCGAAAACGGATTTACCCGCAGTGAAATATTGGGGGCAAGGTGCTGAAATCGCGGGGCGAGGCGCGCGCCAAAAGCTTAAATCACGGTTTCTCGTGGTTAACAACAGTTGCATAGTTGCAAGACTCATTAACTTACTACACATCAATATTCAATAATTCGGATTGATAAATGACCGAAATGTGAAAAAGCGGAAGGCTTACTTTCCAAGGCCGGACACTCCGGTTTTCATCCCACTGTTATCGCAAGAGTTGTGAGCTTCCATTCGCGCACGCAAGGTTGGCACTCGCGGTGCACTTCTCTGCAGCAAATCGTTCGTTCTGTATCTCGAGCCAATTGATTCAACCTTGGGCGAGAAGATGTGCCGAGTACAGGTTTCATTAACCGGAACTTGCTCTTGCAGGCAGGTGACTAGCGAGCGGAGTGTGAGGAACTACATGACAGCAAAAAGATGGATCACCGGATGGTTGGCTGTTCTGGTGGTCGCCGCCGTGATGGCGCCGTCGCTGATGGCGCAGTCGCTGGTTTCGGGCGATCTTACCGGTACCGTCACCGATCCCAGCGGCGCGGTGGTGCCCGGCGCGACGGTGACGTTGAAGAGCGACGCCAACGGCCAGACGCGCACCACGACAAGTAATGCAGCCGGCGCCTACCGCTTCTCCCTCTTGCAACCTGGCAGCTACACCGTCACAGCCAATGCCGAAGGCTTCAGCAAGGCTCAATCCACAGCGAACATTGCTGTTGGACAAGCTACCATCACCGACATGAAGCTGGCCGTTGGTTCCAACTCTCAAACCGTGGAAGTAACGTCGGCGGCGCCGCTGGTGCAGGCCGACAACGCTGATCTGTCAACCAACTTCAACCAGACCCAGATCGCCAATCAACCGAACGGCGGCAACGATATTACCTACATCGCCCAGACAGCGCCCGGCGTGACCATGAACACCGGCATGGGCTTCGGCAACTTCCAGACCTCCGGTCTTCCCGCCACCTCGAATTTGTTCACAGTGAACGGCGAGAACGACATGGATCCGTATCTGAACCTGAATAACTCCGGCGCCACTAACCTGACGCTGGGCAAGAACGACATTCAGGAAGCGACGGTCGTGACCAACGCCTACTCCGGCCAGTACGGACAGCAGGCAGGCGCGCAGGTTTCGTACGTCACCAAGTCCGGCACCAACGATTTCCACGGCAACGCCGAGTATTGGTGGACAGGCCGTGCGATGGATGCCAACGATTACTTCAACAATCTCAGCGGGACTCCGCGTCCGTTTGCCAACAATAACGAGTGGGCCGCCTCGCTGGGTGGACCGATCAAGAAGGACAAACTGTTCTTCTTCGCCGACACCGAAGGCATCCGCTACATTGTGCCTTCGTCGCAGACCGTCTTCTCTCCCACCCCTGGTTTCGCCAACGCTGTTCTGGGGAACATCGCGGCAACGAGCCCCGCCTCTCTGCCGCTGTATACCAAGATGTTCAACCTGTACGAATCCGCGCCAGGCTACAACCGTCTGGCTCCCATTGCCGGCGGCGGCACGGGTTGTCTGGACTTCACCGGTTATGCAGGTAACTGCTTCGGTCAGTACGGAGCCACTCCTGCTCTACCCGGCACCGAGTACATCATCAGCGGCCGTGTCGATTACAACCTCTCCGACAAGGACCACTTGTTCTGGCGAGTACGTATGGATCACGGCACGCAAGCGACGTTCGCCGATCCGATCAGCTCGGCTTTCGATGCGGCCAGCTTCCAGCCTGCTTATGACGGACAGGGACAGTGGACACACACCTTCGGTGCCAACGCCACCAACCAGTTCATCTATGCCGGCAGCTACTACCGCGCCATCTTTACCCAGAGTCCTGACGTCACCAGCGTGTTCCCGACCCAACTTTTGATGTCGCCGTTGGGATATACCAACGTGGGCGGCGACTTGGCAGCGTTCCCGCAGGGGCGCAACGTCACCCAGTATCAGTTCGTCGACGACTTCTCGTGGACGAAGGGTGCGCATAACCTGAAGTTCGGCGGAAACTTCCGCCGGTACGACATTACCGACTACACCTTCGGTGTGCTCAACAACCCCTTGTCGGTCATGACCTCGGTCACCGGCTTCTATGACGGCGTCGCTGGAGAATTTGTTCAAAACTTCCCCAGTCGCCAGACCGAGCCGGTCGCACTGTGGGGCTTGGGCCTGTACGCACAGGATGAGTGGCGCGTGAATAAGAGCCTGAAGATTACTCTGGCTCTGCGTGGCGAGCACAACTCGAATCCGAACTGCAACCTGAACTGCGCTTCTTACCTGGGCAGCCCATTCCTGGGAACCAGCGTGGATGGAAACACTCCTTACAACCAGATGATCACAGCCAGCCAGGCCGGCGTCTTCCGCGGTACCGATACGATTAACTTGGCGCCTCGCTTTGGATTTGCCTGGTCACCCGGAGGCAGCGACAAGACGGTCGTCCGTGGCGGCTTCGGTATCTTCTACGACACCTTCCCCTCCATCTTTGCCGACAACTCCATGACCAACATCCCCAACCTGATTCCTGAGACGCTCTTTGGAGCGAACTGGGCCGACAACACCACTCCGGCTGGAGCCTGGTCGCAGGCAGCAAGTTCGGCGGCGGCCATTCGCAACGGATTTGCCAGCGGTGCTTCCTTTAACAGCTTGTGCGTGCCGAATGCCTCTGGTGCTTGCACCACTGGCTTCTCCGCGCCGAACGTCAACAGCTTTGTCGGAAACTTCAAGACGCCTCGGTATCAGGAATACAGCCTGCAGATCGAGCAGCAACTGGACGACAAGAGCTCGATGACTCTGGGCTACGTCGGAAACCACGGTCTCAACATTCCGATCACCAACTACCCGAATGCATTTTCGGCCAGCTCTGCTGGTCTTCCCATCGGCGGTCTCTCCGCCACTCCGTTCAGTAATAACTTCGCCAGCGTTGCCGAGGTTTACTCTGGCGCTGTTTCCAACTACAACGGTCTGACGGCGAGCTACCAGCGTCGTATGACGTACGGCTTCACCGTTCAGGCCAGCTATACCTGGAGCCATTCGCTCGATGAAGTTTCGAACGATGGTTCTCCCAATACTCCGTACAACGCTCTCACCAGCATCAGCTATCAGCTCAACCCGCTCTGCCTGAAGTGCAGCAATTACGGGAATTCGGATTACGACATCCGCAACTCGTTCAACGCTGCGTACGTCTGGCAGACTCCCTGGAAGTTCGGCAACAAGTTCGTTAACGGCGCCTTTGGCGGCTGGACGTTGTCGCAGAACTTCTTCGCCCGCTCGGGAATGCCTCTGACGGTGCTGGACAGCAGCAGCTTCATCGGCAACTACTCGTTCAACGGCGGTACGCCCAATTTCCCGGCAGAGGTCGTCGGCAACGGACAGGGCAGCTGCAACCAGTACGGAACAGGCTGTCTGAATCCTGCCGGCTTCACCACAACCGGAGCGCTCACGGCTTTCCCGAACCAAATTCGCAATCAGTTCCGCGGACCTGGGTTCTTTGACTCCGACCTCTCGGTCAACAAGAACTTCAAGCTGACGGAACGTGTTGCTCTTGGTCTCGGCGCCAATCTGTACAACGTATTCAACCATCCGAATTTTGCTTCGCCAGTGGATACCTTCAGCGCGGGCAGCTTCGGTCAGGTTCTACAAACCACCGCACCACCAACCGGTCCTTACGGAGCATTCTTTGCCGGTCTGCCTTCGGGCCGCATCGTCCAGTTCCAAGGGAAGGTGGTGTTCTAGCCGGGTTGAGATGTTGAAGTGTGATCTCACCCACGCGGCCCTCAAGTCATCGGGGGCCGCTTTTTTCTCTCGCAAACGGCTCTCTTACGCGGGCCACCGCTCGGCTTTGCGCGCACCTCTTCAGTAAACCGCCCCTAAGGTGCCCCTTCCATAATTGGAATATCGCCCTTTAAGAGAATGTGAAAAGTAGTAAAACTGCTCAAACTGTCATTTCCGGGTGACCTGAAGCCGGATTTCGCAATTTACTGAGCGGTAGAGGTTTAGACGTATTTCGGTGGCGAGATTTAGACACGGCGGAGGTGGCCACGGGATTGCGATTACCACACCAGCGAGACAGGTCCGAGTCCCGGGGTCTCGCAGGATTTCATCCCGAAGCGGTCATTTTCGAGAACTGATGCCAAGCGTTCCCGAAAATGACAATGGACAACCTAAGAACGCACGTTTGAGGGGAGATATGACAGTAAAAAGAATGATCACTGGATTGCTGGCTGTACTGGTGATCGCCGCCGTGATGGCGCCGTCGTTGATGGCTCAGTCACTGGTATCAGGCGATTTGACCGGTACAGTGACCGATCCCAGCGGTGCAGTCGTTTCCGGAGCAACGGTAGCGCTGAAGAGCGATGCCACCGGCGCGTCCCGTACCGCGACGACAGGTTCGAGCGGAACCTATCGTTTCTCACTGCTGCCACCCGGCTCGTACACGGTTACCGTTACGGCTTCGGGATTCAGCAAGACCTCCAGCACCGCTAACGTCGCCATCGGCCAGGCCTCCATCGCCGATGTAAAGATGGCGGTTGGCGCCAGCTCGACCACGGTTGAAGTCACCACCGCTGCACCTCTGGTGCAGGCGGACAACGCTGACCTTTCGACCAACTTCAACCAGAACCTGATCTCGAACTCGCCGAACGGTGGTAACGATCTTTCGTACATCGCTCAGACCTCGCCTGGCGCGGTCATGAACACGGCATCGGGTTACGGCAACTTCAGCGTCTATGGTCTCCCCGCCACCTCCAATCTTTTCTCGGTCAATGGCGAGAACGACATGGATCCGTACCTCAACCTGAACAATACCGGCGCCACCAACTTGATGCTCGGTAGAAACGACGTTCAGGAAGCGACGGTCGTCAGCAACGCTTACTCCGGTCAGTACGGACAGCAGGCTGGCGCGCAGGTCAACTATGTGACCAAGTCGGGCACCAACCAGTTCCACGGCAACGCGATCTACTACTGGAACGGCAGCTCGATGAACGCCAATGGCTGGTTCAACAACGCCCAGGGCGTTGCGAAGCCTTTCGCCAATAACAATCAGTGGGCGGCGTCTCTTGGTGGTCCGATTAAGAAGGACAAACTGTTCTTCTTCGCCGACACCGAAGGTATCCGCTTCGTTCTGCCTGCGAGCGCTCCGGTGTTCGTATGGAGTCCCAACTATGTTGCCGGCAGCTTGGCGAGCATTGCTGCCAACAACCCTGCTGAGCTCCCGCTGTATACGAAGTACTATCAGATCATGCAGGGCGCACCCGGTTATGCCGGTGGCGCGAGCGCGTTCGGTCCTGGTGATGGTGGCTGTACGAGCTCGCCATCGTCGCAGACCGGTGTTCCTATACCGGTACCTATCGTCGGCAATTGCGTTTCGCAGTACCAGTCCAACGGAAGCCAGAACGGCAACGAGTACATCATCAGCGGCCGAGTTGACTACAACTTGTCCGACAAGGACCACCTCTTCTGGCGTGTACGTATGGACCATGGAACTCAGCCGACCTCGGTTGACTTCATCAACAATGCGTTCAGCGCTGATAGCTTCCAGCCTGCTTATGACGGACAGGGGCAGTGGACCCATACTTTCGGTCCCAATGCCACCAACCAGTTCGTATATGCCGGCAGCTACTACCGCGCGATCTTCACCCAGAACAACCCTCAGCTCTTCCCGTTTGATGTTGACCCGTCTGGCTTCAACCTGAACCAGGTCGGCGGATCGGTTGACAACTTCCCGCAGGGTCGCAACGTAACCCAGTACCAGTTCGTGGACGATTTCTCCTATACCAAGGGCGCCCACAACCTGAAGTTCGGTGCGAACTTCCGCCGGTATGACGTTACCGACTACACCTTCAGCACTCTGACCAACCCGCTCATTGTGGTTGCCGACCAATATCAGTTCTTCAATGGTCAGGCACTCGAAACCGAACAGCGCTTCCCCAATCGTCAGACCGAACCGGTTGCGCTTTGGGGCCTCGGTATGTACGCCCAGGATGAGTGGCGGGTCAACAAGAGCCTGAAACTCACCTTCGCGTTGCGCGCCGAGCGTAACTCCAACCCGGTGTGTCAGCTCAATTGCGGTGCATTGCTGAACGGCAACTTCAGCACCTTGCTGAATAATGGCGCAATCAACGCTAATGCTCCGTACAACTCGTTCGTCAACGCTAACCTGCACCAGCTTTATCAGGGTGTAGACTCCATTGACTTTGGTCCACGCTTTGGCTTCGCCTGGTCTCCGGGCGGCAGCGACAAGACCGTGGTGCGCGGCGGCTTCGGCATCTTCTACGATGCTGCTCCTGCCGACGCAGTATCCAACTTCATGGTGAATATCCCGAACTCGGTTACCTCCGTCGTAGAAATCCCGGGCTCCAACCCGAACACGTTCGGCGCAGTCCCTTGGGGCGACACAACCACCCCGAACAGCCCTTACATCCAGGGTGCTCAGTCGGCAGCAGCGATCAAGGCAGGATTCGCCAACGGCGCTTCCTACAATAGTCTGTGCCAGCCGGACGCCACGGGACAGTGCACGACTGGGTATCGGTCCCCGTCGTTCACCAACCAGGCTGGAACCTTCCACACTCCTTACTATGAGCAGTGGAGCTTGGGAATCCAGCAGGCAGTCGGCGACAAGTCGTCGTTGACCCTGGGATACGTTGGCAACCATGGTGTTCGCATCCCGTACGACAATCCGTCGTTGGATGCGTTCGCTGCCGGTTACACGCCGTACCCGAATACCCCGCCCCTGGGCTGCGGAAACGCTTCTTGCAGCTCTTCGGCGATCTTCAGCCGCATGGCCCAGTATCAGTCGGGTGCGGTATCCAACTACAACGGTCTGACCGCGAGCTATAACATGCGAATGAATTATGGCTTCTCGGTACAGGCTAGCTACACCTGGAGCAAGGCCATGGACGAAGTGTCCAATGGCGGCATCGGTGGCACTCCGTTTAACTTCGGAACTGCCCCGAACTTGCAGTACCAAATCAACCCCAGCTGTCTGCGTTGCAACAACTATGGCCCTGCTGATTACGACATCCGTAATTACTTCAGCGCCAGCTATGTTTGGCAGACACCCTGGAAGTTCGGCAACAAGTTCGTCAACGGAGCTTTCGGTGGCTGGACTCTGTCGCAGAACTTCTTCGCCCGTTCGGGTCTGCCCTTCACAGTGATGGACGGCACGAATGGAATCCTGGGCTACAATGCTCCAATCTACGGACCGATTAACATCGCGTCCGTGGTCACCGGAGGCCAGGGTGCTTGCGGTCAGGCCGCGAACTTCGTTACCGGAACGGCCTGCCTCAACGGTAACAACTTCGTCAGCGCCGCTTCTACTGGTGTCTTCCCGAACCAGATCCGCAACTCGTATCGTGGTCCCGGGTTCTTCGACTCCGACTTCAGCGTCGCGAAGAACTTCAAGATCACGGAGAGAGTGGCGTTCGGTGTAGGCGCCAACTTCTACAACGTGTTCAACCACCCGAACTTCGATCTCCCGGATAACACCCTGGGTGATGGAACCTTCGGTCAGACCCTAGTGACCGTGGTACCCCCGACGGGTCCGTACGGATCATTCTTCGCCAACCTGCCTTCGGCACGCGTCATTCAGTTCCAGGGCAAGCTGGTGTTCTAAATCGAGCTCTAAACTGCTCGACTTCAGAGGCTCCCTCACGGGAGCCTCTTTTATTTGCTGTGCTGTCTGACGGGGCTTCCGCGTTCTTCGCTCGCCAACCTTCATGACGCTGTCCCATCCATGACAAAGCCTTTCCAGTGAGCCGGAATTCGCCTGGCCCGCCCGCTCTCGCATGGCTGTTACGCTGCGGTTTAGTTTGTTGGAAAGCCGGAGGGAGAGTGGCCGATATCAGGGAAGGTCGCGCAGTGTGGTGTCAGGGAGGTCAGCTGGCTATCAAGCCGTTCTGGCTGCAGCGCGCCGTCTCCGCCATTCCAGCACGCAATAGCAGTCCATCATGACGATGATCGGATCAAGCGGATGACGGTAGTCCATGCTGGAATGTGTGATGTAGTACACCAGGGGGAAAGTGACAAGAATCAGCAGCAGCGGAAAGACGGCGGGCCCTTTGCCTGCCAGCCACGCGTAACGCAGTCCTCCCAGCGCCAGCACCGTCATGGCGGTCGCGAAGAATACGTTAGGAATATGAAACGGCTCGTCGGCGAGAAACTTGGGGTCGAGCGACCAAAAGCCGGTCCACATGTTCACGACGTGACGCACCGTGACCCACGCAAAGAAGCCCGGGTGCTGCTGGATGTAGTGCAAAGCCTCGACCTTCTTGGCATCCATAAAGCCCATCTCGCCCAGTTGCCGCCATTGGGCGTATTCAATCGGACTCGTCGTCGGATGGGCGGAATCCGGCGTCACATCTGAGGTGTCGCCGTTGTATCCCACGTGTACTTCCATCCAGAAACCGTCTCGCAAGGGAATAAACCGGCCGAACGCGCGATAATTGCGGACAGTCCAAGGGGCGACTACGGCTATCAGGACGCAAGCCGCCAGCACGCCCGGCATCAACCAGGGAACTCCCGCCCTTGACCGCCGCACCGCGAGCCATATCGCCAGGAAAGGCAATGGCCCGAGCAGCACCGGGCTCACAAGGCCCGCGCATCCCCATAGGAGGCCCCACACGAGCCAATCACGCAGCGCGCGGCTCTGCTCGAGCCTGACCGTCTGCAGCCACAGCAGGGTGGCAATCAGGCACGTCAGCGTGTCGGAATAAATGCGTCCTCCGGCCAGATAGATCGAATACGGGAAGAAGGCCCAGGCCCACCCAGCCAGCAGCGCCGTGCGCTCATCGAGAACGCGCTTCGCCAAAAAGTAAATCGGGATCACGGTCAACGAAGCAAAGACGCTGTTGAGCGTGAGGACCGCCATGGTTGTCGCGACCGTGAAGCCGCCAAACAACTTCATGCAAGCCGCGACCATAAAGGGATAAGCCGGCGGCAACATTGCGGTGGGACCGCTCGGATCGAAGAACGGAGAAGAGAATCCGTGCCCTTCGCAAATGGAGCGCGCGATACGCCCCATTTCCCATCCGAAATGCCAATGGTCACGGAACGGGTCCAGGAACTCCGGCACCATGACCACCGAAACAGCGACTCGGATGATCAGCGCGACGGAGAACATGTAGTACAGGGCCCGGGGACCGGAGGCAAGGCGCTTAACTGAGATCAGTGCAGCTGGCGGTCGCTTGGCGGAGGTAGCGGACAATCCCTTGGGCTCTTCTCGTGTCGACATTATTCGTGACGCAGACACTCTACCGGGTCAAGGCGCGAGGCATTCTGCGCCGGCGTTATTCCGAAGACCACGCCGATGAGGCAGCAAACCAGGAAAGCGATTGCAGCCGACACCACGGAAACATAGACGTGATAGTCAATGAAGAACCGCATCGACATTGACGTTGCCATCCCAACAACGGTACCGGCCAGTCCACCGATCACCGCGACGTAAAGGGCTTCGCACAGAAATTGCAGCATGATCGCCCGTCGAGTCGCGCCAATAGCCTTGCGTACGCCGATCTCGTGAATTCGTGAGTGGACGGTGGCCCACATGATGTTCATGATCCCCACGCCGCCGGCAATCAGCGTCACCGCGGCAAACAACAGCAGGATCGTGGTCAAGGCGGCGGCAATCTTCTTCGCGGCCTCCAGAACTCCCGTCATGTTGCTGACGTCGTACGTCGATTCCGGGCGGTGCCGGGAAGTTATGACCGCCCGTATCTCCCGTGTGGCGTCGGGGATGGACGTGGAATTGGCGATCGAAAAATAAAGCTGATTAACCGAGTCGCTCCCACTCATGAAGCGAGCGACACTGTAGGGAACCAGGATGGTGTTGTCCTCAATCTCGGAGCGCCCCATAGTGTCCACGCTCTCGCGGAAGGTGCCGATGACGATGAATGGTATGTCCTGAATGCGGACCGTTTGACCGATAGCCAAGTCGAGCGACCCGAACTGACGACGGGCAAGACTCTCGCTGACCAGAGCGACCTTAATAGCCGATTCCGAATCTGCCTGATCGAAGAACCTACCATCGCTGACAAAAATGCGCCGCACTTGCTGATATTGCGGATCGACTCCCAGGATCAGGGTCTCGACGTTCCTGGATTGGACGATCAGGTTCTGGTGCAGGCTGACGACCGGCGAGGCTTCCTTGACTTCCGGCACTCTCTGCTCGACCGCGGCCATGTCCTTCACCGTCAGATAGTCACCCAAACCGGTGCTGGTAGGGCCGCTGGACGTGCCCGTATATTCGGCCCAAATCACGTTTGTGCCGACATTTTCGATCTGATCCAGCACGTAGCTTCTTCCAGTGAGCGCAACCGTCACGACCAGGATCAAGGCCGCCGTGCCAACAGCCATGCTGAGCGCGGTCATGGTGGCACGCAGTTTGTCGGCCCGCAGCGACTCCAGTCCCATGGTCAGGATTTCGTGAAACACCAAGCCCCGGGTGGTCGGGGAAGCCAGCGAGCTTGTGTGCGCGGTATCGATCGGCGCCATAAGAAGGTGATTGCGAGGCCACCACCTCGAGGGAGGATGAAGACGAAGCGCTCGCAACTGGCACGTTATCACAGCGAGGCTGCCGGATGCGCACAATACCGGGTACATGGGCGAACGTTACTGGACTTCGCTGGCAGCCGTATTTGCGTGGATCGGAAGGAGAGCAGCTGAAATCATCGTTCCTCGCGCTTTTGATACACTGCAACTTCAAGACGCAGGAGCCAGTTAGTCCGTGTCGGCCTGGCAACGGTACTCACTGACCACTGACAACTGACTTGAGGTCACGATGCCGAACCCGACACAACCAGCCGTTACGCAACCAGCCATTCAGCTGACTAACACCCCTGATTACCGTGAGAGCTACGCCAACAGCGTTCAAGTAAGAGTGAACGTGTGGGATTTCTTCCTTGTCTTCGGCACTCTTCAGCAGCAGGACGAAACCCGGGTAGAGGTGCGCAACTTTCAGGGAATCTATCTCAGTCCGCAACAGGCTAAGGCGCTGCATACCATCCTGCAGCAGAACCTGGTGAACTACGAGAACACCTTTGGCGAGATCAAACTGGATCCGCGGGTGGCTCCTGGGAGCGGCCCCATTCACTAGCGTTCGTCGCCAGAGAGGCGATATCTTGACTCGCACAAGAGTGCTGGTCACGTGATGAACAAGCCAGACAGTTTGACGACCGGCGCGCGCGTATATCTGTTCGCCTATGCCGTCATCTTCACCTTCCTGTTTATCACGCACGCGTTTCTGCTGCGACTGCCTTATTTCTGGGATGAGGCAGGATACTTCATTCCGGCTGCGCGCGACCTCCTGCTGACGGGATCGCTCATTCCGCATAGCACGCTCTCCAATGCTCATCCTCCGCTGGTGATGCTCTGGCTGGCGTTCTGGTGGAAGTTCAGCGCCTTCACGCCGACTACGACGCGTGAAGCCATGCTGATGGTCTCGGCTTTTGCGCTCGTCGGCTTGTGGCGGCTGGCGCGAACGGTAGCCACGGAGTCGGTGGCGACCGCGACCGTACTCTGCACCGCACTCTATCCCGTCTTCTTTACCCAGAGCTCCATGGCTCACCTCGACATGATGGCCGCCGCCTTCACGCTGTGGGGGTTGGCCATGTATGTGGAGCGGCGGCAGGTGGCAACTATCGTCTTCTTCTCGCTGGCCGCGCTAGCCAAAGAAACGGCGATTGTCACGCCCATGGCAATCATGGCTTGGGAGCTGTTGCGTCCTGTGTTTACAGGTTCGAAGGAAACCGCGAGAATCCTGGTTTCTGTATCGCAGCTCGAGGCATGCGCTGTCATTCCTGATCTGCCTGCTGCCGCTGCTTGGCTGGTTCGCCTATCACCATCTTCGCACTGGCTTCTATCTGGGCAATCCGGAGTTCTCTGCGCTACAACCTGCAGAATACGCTCAGTCCGCAGCGGATCCCGCTCGCGCTCTTGCTCCGTTGCTGGCACGTTTTCGGATACTTGAATCTCTTTCTGCTCGTGATTGGTGCGGCGGAAGCCATGAGCCACGATCCGGTGCTCGAAGCTGATGGCAGCGAACGCCCGCGGATTCCGATCAACGTGCAGTTGGTTTTCCTGGTAGTCCTGACTGCAAATGTCGTTGCTGAATCTATTCTGGGTGGCGCTATTCTCGCCCGCTACATGCTTCCTGTCGTGCCGCTGGTCATCCTGGTCTGCATCTCGACGATGCGCCGGCGAATCCGGCAATGGACGTGGTATGTGGCCATTGCAGCGGCAGCGTTCGTCGTGCAGCTATTTGTTCCTCCGCCCTATCGCATAGCACCGGAGGACACGCTGCTGTATCGCGACTATGTGCTCTTGCATAAGCAGGCGGCGGATGAGTTATCCAGACACCCTCAGCGGACCATCCTTACGGCGTGGCCGGCTTCGGACGAGTTGACGCGCCCATACTTGGGGTATGTGAAGCAGCCGCTCTCGGTAGTGCGCATCGAGAATTTCTCCGCAACGGAGATTGAACGAGCTGCCCATGCGGCCGATGAGTTCGACGTCGCCTACCTGTTCAGTACGAAATGGGAGCCGCCGCATCCCGTGTTCCAGAGGTTGATGTTCGGAAGGCGGCTCCAGGAGCGGTTCTTCGACTATCACGAAGATTTGTCGCCCCAGGTCGCCGCCGGGATTCTAGGTGGCAGAGTTACGGAATACAACAACCGTAACAACGAGTGGGTCGGACTCATTACCATTGAGAAGGTAGAAGACGCGAGAGTGACTGTCCAACCTTTACCTGCAGCTCTGAAGCCTTAAATCACCTGCCCACCCATTCTTCGCGACTTGCATCCCACCCCGTAACGCTTCCACCAGCCGTGAAAGCGCAATCCGCAATTCTTTGGAGGACATTTATGGCAGACCAACAGGTTCAAGGCGTCCGTGTGGCAATTCTGGCAACCGATCTTTTCGAAGAGGCAGAGCTCATCGAACCACGCAAGGCCTTGCAGGAAGCTGGCGCACAGGTGGTCGTCATCGCACCCAAGGCCGGAGAAATTCAAGCCGTGCAACACGACAAGAAAACGCAGAAGGTGAAAGTCGATATGACGCTCGACGAGGCTCGGCCGAACGACTTCGACGCCGTGCTGCTGCCCGGTGGCGCGATGAACGCCGACGCGCTGCGCATCGAGAAAAAAGCTCAAGAGTTCGTAAAGAACATGGATAAGGCAGGCAAGCCGATCGCCGTCATCTGTCATGGGCCATGGTTGTTGATTTCAGCCGGCCTGGTGAAGGGCCGCCATATGACCAGCTACAAGACCATTCAGGACGACCTGAAGAATGCGGGCGCGAAATGGGTGGATGAACGCTGCGTGGTCGACCACAATTGGGTCAGCAGCCGCCAACCCACCGACATTCCTGAGTTCAACCGCAACCTGCTTAAGCTGTTCGCTGAAACAAAAAGGCCGTCGCGCGGCTTAGTGCTACGGGGTGCTCTCGGCTGCGGTCGGAGCACCCTGCTCTACACTCTCCCTCTGAAATGCCGTTTCCGCTTATCATGAGGGAAGAGAGCGGCCACTTGGCATCAACCCCACACATCCGTGATACCGCATTTACTATTCGCGACTACCGCGCCGCTGACTTCGATTGCCTATGGCGGATCGATCAGCAATGTTTTGCGCCAGGCATCGCGTACACCCAGATGGAACTAAGCGGTTTCATCACCCGCCGCAACGCGATTACGCTGGTGGGCGAGTTCCAACCATCGGCGATCGCCGAGAGTGCATCAGTTGATTCCATAGCGGGCTTTGTCATCGCCCATCCGGTCCGGCGCAAGTACGGCAGAATCCTGACCCTCGACATCGTTCCCCAAGCGCGGCGTTTCGGGCTCGCCACTCAATTGATGAATGCCGCCGAGGACCGGCTGCGCACCCTGGGCTGCAGCGAGATCTACTTGGAAACCGCTGTCGATAATGAGGCTGCGGTACGCCTCTATCGCAAGCTGGGATACGAGATTCTACGTACGCTGCCGGAGTATTACTCGAGCCATTCGCTCGATGCCTTCCAAATGGGCAAGCGGCTTTAGCCGGCCTGCGTGCTAAAATCGGCGGTTTCTAAGACGCTTTCCGCGTAACTATGGCCGCCTCCCGCAACAGAGTTCCGCCGCCGCCACTCCGGGTCGCCGTTGACACTGGAGGCACCTTCACCGACTGCGTGTGGATGGAGCGGGGCAAGCTACGCATGACGAAAGTCTTCTCCACGCCAGCCGATCCTTCGGAGGCGATCATCGCGGCGTTGTCCCAAGTGGAAGTTGCCGGCGGAATCATTCTTTTGCATGGCACCACCGTCGGGACAAACACGCTGTTGCAACGCAAAGGGGCGCGCGTGGCTTTTGTCACCACTGCAGGCTTCGAGGACTCTATCGAGATTGGACGGCAGAACCGGCCGCAACTCTACAATCTAAATTTCGAACGCACGCCGCCGCTGGTCGAGCGCAATCTGCGCTTTGGCATCGCAGAGCGGGTTGCGCCGGACGGCAAGGTTCTGCAAAAACCCTCACGCGAAGATCTACGAATGCTGGCCCGCGATGTGCATGCGAGCGAAGCAGAAGCCATCGCCGTATCGACGTTGTTTTCCTTCGCGAATTCGGAAAATGAGCGCGCGATCGGACGCGTGCTGGAGGAGCTTGGCCGACCGCTCTCGTTGTCGAGCGTGATTCTGCCAGAATTCCGCGAATATGAGCGGGCGAGCACTGTCGTCGTGAATGCGTACCTCCAGCCGGTCATGCAGAGTTACCTGCAGCAACTGGACGCGCGCCTGCGTCAGACGCGGTCCGGCAAAGCCAAAGCCTCGCGCGTGTTCGTCATGCAATCCAGCGGGGGCATCACGTCGCTGGAAGCCGCCTCGAAGCAGCCGGTCAGGACGGTCTTGTCCGGGCCCGCGGGGGGAGTGATCGGCGCAGCCGCAGTGGCCCGGCTGAGCGGTTTTGAGCGCATCATCACCTTCGACATGGGCGGAACGTCGACCGACGTGGCTCTGGTAGACGGCGACCCAAAGCCGACCAACGAGGCGGAGATTGCCGGGCTGCCGGTCCGCGTACCCATGCTGGACATCCACACCGTCGGCGCCGGTGGAGGGTCGCTGGCGCGTTTTGATGCCGGCGGAGCTTTACGTGTAGGTCCGGAATCCGCCGGTGCGGATCCGGGCCCAATCTGCTATGGGCGTGGACTTCAGCCGACCGTGACGGATGCCAACCTGCTACTTGGCCGGTTGCAACCGGATAAATTTCTTGGTGGCTCGTTCACGCTCGACCTGGAGCGCACGCGATCAGTCACGACGGAGTGGCTGAAGCAGACACGGGTGCGCATGTCACCGGAGCAGTTTGCCGAGGGCGTCATTCGAGTGGTGAACGCCAACATGGAGCGTGCATTGCGAGTAGTCTCGGTCGAGCGCGGCTACGATCCGCGGGAATTCACGCTGGTCGCCTTCGGGGGAGCCGGTGGTCTGCATGCGTACGACCTGGCCCAGGCGCTCGGTATTCCCCGCGTAATAGTGCCGGCTATGCCAGGCGCCCTCTCGGCTTATGGAATCCTGGCGAGCGACATTGTCAGAGATTACTCGCGAACCGTGTTGCTGAATGCAGATTCCAAGTCTTTCCTGGGCGCCTTATCGAAGCAGTTCGAGGCCCTCGAACGCGGCGCCCGGCGCGAGCTTCACGATGAAGGATGGCGGGCAACTGCGAGGTTTGAGCGTAGTGCGGATCTGCGTTACCGAGGTCAGGGCTTTGAACTGAACGTTCCGTTTAGCAAGTCGCTGCTGCCTGACTTCCACCGGCAACATGAATTCCGGTATGGCTATCATCATCCTGAGCGCACCGTGGAGTTAGTAACGCTTCGCCTGCGAGCGCGACTTTCATCTCCGCGACTAAGTACGGGAACGCACTCCTCATTGCCACGCCGGAAACCACAGGTGAACCCTCGCGGCAAAGCTAGCAAGATACCAATCTACGAACGGGATCAATTGATTGCCGGAAAATGGCTATCCGGTCCGGCGGTGGTTACGGAATACAGTGCGACGACCGTTGTTGCATCGACGGCGCGGTTTTCTCTAGATCGAGCAGGAAATCTGGTGATTAATCTGGCAAAGCAAAGGGCGCCCAGGCGGGGCGCCCGATGAACCCTTGAGGCAAAGGCTAAGCTACATCTTCCTTGCGCTCGCGCTCAATTTCCTTCTTTGCTTCGTGCTTTGCAACGGCCTTGTCCTTCTCTTCGCGCACGGCCTCTTTGGCATTGCCCCAAGCATTCTGGACCTTGCCCTTAATCTCCTGGGCGGCGCCTTCTACCTGACTCTCGCCGTCGCCTGTCCACTCGCCAGCCTGGCGCTTCGCGCGTCCGGCAACTTCGTCCACTTTACCCTTCACCTGATCTTTATTCATGAAGTCCTCCCATTCAGCCTGTTACCGTAAGTCTGTTCAATCTGAGGTTTGAATGTTTACGAATGCAGTCGTCGCCCGCATCAACCCCAAGGTCCCTGCAGAGCGACGAGGTTTTATACTACTGTTCGGCGCCCCGAAATAAGCTGGAACACCAGCGCGATTACAGCCAGCACCAGCAGAATGTGAATAAATCCGCCCAAGGTGTAGCTGGAGACTACGCCCAGCAGCCACAACACCAGCAGAATTACGAATAGTGTCCAAAGCATCTTGTGACCTCCGAAGTTTCCCCTGTCCCTGAAATCTTTTGATCTCTACTACCGCGACTGACAACCCATTGGAAGCCGCTGCCGGGCGGAATGGTTGTGCGAGAGATCACAAGAATGAGATATGGGAACCATGCAAAATAAGCGGCCATTGGGCAACCCAGAGAGTATGCAGAGCAATTCTGCTATGCTCTGCCCATCCTTATGAAGGTAGCTATTCAGGGGGAACTCGGGTCGTTCAGCCACGAGGCTACAGGCAAGATGTTGAAGCTGGCATCGGTGGTGCCTTGCCCGCGATCCGCGGAAGTCTTCGATCTGGTCGAGCGCGGTGCAGTTGGCGCGGCGGTGATTCCAATCGAAAATTCCCTGGCCGGCTCGGTGGCCGAGCATTTCGACCTCTTGCTCGCGCGCGAGTTGTTCATCCATGGCGAGTCCCACCTGCGGATTCGCCATCACTTGATTGCTCCCCGAGGCGTGACTCTGCGAAACGTGCGGAGGGTCTTTTCTCATCCCGTGGCACTCGATCAATGTCGCAACTTCTTCCGTGCTCGTCCTCGAGTGCAGGCGGTCCCGTTCTATGACACCGCAGGAAGCGTGCGTCATGTCGTCTCCGAAGAGATGCGGATGCGGCTGCCATCGCTCCAAAACAGGCAGCGGGCCAATATGGTGGTCGCGTGCTACTCGCGGACATCGAGGACGACAGGCAGAATTACACTCGCTTCCTTCTGATCAGCAAGTCACACAAGATCAGTCGCGGAGCCAACAAGACGTCGATTGCCTTCGCGTTGAAGAATGTTCCCGGAGCGTTGTTCAAAGCGCTCAGTGTCTTCGCGCTGCGCGATATCAGCCTGAGCAAGATCGAGTCGCGCCCCATGCGGGGGCACCCTTGGGAATACGTTTTCTTTGTCGACCTGCTGCGTGGCGACGACGAACCCGCGCGCAACGCATTACGTCACCTGGCGGAAATCGCCGAATTCGTGAAGGTTTTGGGAGTTTATCCGGCGGCTACGACACGCGCTACTAGGTAGGTTGAGCTGATCCAATGCCGAGCATTGATGAGTAGTTTCGCGGCCCAGATGATCGCGCAAAAAATAAGCTCCGTAGATGCGCGGAATCATTGTTTTCTGGAATATTTTGGCGGATACTCCATTTAACCTCGAAACCGTCGGGTTCTCCTTTCCTGGTAGGTCGAGGCGATTCGAGAATGGCGAGGTACGGCCAAGGCCATCGCCACTCCGGATGCTGGACCCTCCCCCGAGGGCGGCGAATCGCTCCCTCCCGCCCCTCAACAAATTGTGTTGGTAAAAAAATCCCCAGATCCTAACTGTTGGCTTCCGTGGCCCGACGCGCTTGTTTTCGAATGCTATGCTCGGCGGCTGACAGATAGGCTCCGCCCAGCAATAACATTCCGCTGCAGAACGACCAGAAGATTAGCGTCACGGTCACCGAGAAGGGACCGTAAACTTCCTGAAAATTCAGCCAAGGCAGCACGATGATGTAAAGGTACTTTGCTCCCTCGGAAACTACTCCCGTAATGATGGCTGCCGGCAGGACGGCGCGAACTGGGACTTTGCCATTGGGAAGCAGCCAGTAGATAAGGAAGTAAATGGCGATGGTGGCGACGATGGCTGAGGCTTTCATCACTACAAATCCCAGCCCTTGGAAAACAAAGTTTTCGGCTCCAGTGAATCGTTCCAGGAGACGGAGATTTTGTGCCGTCAGCGCGATCGACAACACGGCCAAACATCCGCACGCGAGCGTCAGACCCAGCGAGACGATCAGGTTCATCAAGTAGGAACGGTTCTTCTTGAAGCCCCAAATACTGTTGAGAGCGACTTCGAGCGGCAGGAAAATCCCTGTCGATGTGATCAGCAGCATCACGAACGACAGCACTTGACCGCGTCCTCTGACGCTGGCTAAGAACTGAAGATTGCGGATCACGAAATCTTTGTTGCTGGGCAGGTAATCGCGCAGCAGTTGCAAGACCACGTCGTACATTGCCGCAGAGTGCAGGACCCGATGCACCAGAGTGAGCAGCAGCACGATAAACGGGAAGAATGAAAGGATCGAGTTCGCCGCGACCGAAAAGGCATAAGTGTGTACTTCGGTCTGCATCAGGTAACGTAGCGTGGACCAGCCGTGATAACGCAACCGATGCCAGAGGCTATACGTTTCCGGCAGATAACCGAAGATTTCGTGCGCCTGATCTTCCGCGAGTAGCCGTTTCGCGGCTGTCCCAGGCCGCAACGCAGTTCCTTCTAACTCTTTGTTTTCTTGTGGTTTAGGAGAAAGGTCAACAACATTTACAGAGCCGAGATCGAAGCCTGGAGTGACCTTTGGGGCCGAGCCAGTTCCGGAAGTTCCCGCGCTGCCTGTCATTTCCTTCATCGTAGCAGAGAAGAATCGTCGCCCGTGCACGTACATATCGGGACAATCTCGCTCCATTCTGGGAGCCTTCGGAAGTCTCTGTGCAAGAAACACTTGCCAAAAAGCAGAGTTCCTTGTAATTATCGTTTGCTCCCCTTTGATTGGGCTGAGGAGGAGCTTTCGGGTCCACCGAAACGCGGATTTGGGTTGATGTTTCTGTCAGCAGTCGTATTTCACGCATTGCACGGGTTCCAGGGATCTACGTCGGCGGGGCAGTAGTGCTCCGTCTCCGTATATTTCATGGAGCCTTTTTCAATTGCAGAAAAGCTGCGAGCTGAGCCGCAACCCTTGTTTCCCGGCGACGTAGAGACGTCTTCCCGACCTGCTTCCGCTGCTGATTGACGCGCGTGTCTGACACGACGTCAATTCATCGGGAGGAATCAGCAAGGGACGTCCGCGAAGCAGGGGTATTCCATGTTCGTTGTCGAAAGGAGCGGGTTGTGAGAGAGAAAGGTACAGTGAAGTGGTTCAACGGAGCCAAGGGCTATGGATTTATTCAGCGGTCCACGGGCGAAGACGTGTTCGTACATTTTTCGGCTATCCAGGAGAACGGATACCGGAGTTTGAACGAGGGCGAAACTGTCGAGTTCGATCTAACCAAGGGACCAAAGGGCTTCCAGGCTGCGAACGTCGTGCGTGTATAGGACGTCTCCGCCACGCAGAAGCCCATTCGTCAGCGCCGCTTTCGCTTTAGGCTTCTGAGTTCGCACCAAAGACCACTGAACCCTCCCAGCCCGGGAGGGTTCTCTCGTTTCAATCCATTTAAGCGGAAACAGCCAAGTGCTGGTCGCACTGCTCGGCTTGTTGAGACAGCTTTTGCATGGCCTTGTCCACGGATTTCTGCGCGGCTTCAGCACCATACGCCTGCTGGTCAGCGTCCACCACGCTGAGGTTGTTGAGTCCAACGAATCCCAACATGTGTCGCAGATACGGAACCTGGAAGTCGGCTGGCGAACCTTCGCCATAGGTTCCGCCACGGCTCACGATCACCAGCACCCGCTTCTCCGAGGGGATCAGACCCTTCGGTCCGCTCTCGCCATAGCTGAAAGTCTTGCCCGCGCGAACAATCTGGTCGATCCACGCCTTTAAAGGCGCGGAGATGGAGAAATTGTGCATGGGAGCACCAATGACGATGACATCGGCCGCCATCAACTCGGCAATCAATGCATCCGACTGGGCCAATGCCTGCTTCTGCTCGGTCGTACGCTCGGCTTCCGGCGTGTACGAAGCCTGAATCCAGTTTTCGCTGACGAAGGCAGGGATTTCCGCAATAAGGTCGCGCTCGATGATGCGGCCATCGGGGTTACGCTGTTTCCACTGTTCGGCAACATGGCTCGTCAAACGGCGGGACACGGAGCCGCTGCGCGGGCTCGAATTCACGATCAACAGGGTACTTGTTTTCATTTCGCACCTCCCGGGTCGACGCCCGGCAATGTGTTGTAGCGCTGATATATGTGTTACAACACATAATAAGATGCCAGTAGTTTCGGAGAGGATTCAGCGACTTTTTGAGGGTATTGTGGTGAGGAGTTTGCGGGCTAGCGACGGTCGCTGACCTCTGGACCGGGTTCATCGTCCTGCGGATGCCCGCCTTCCGTCGCCGGCTTGGCGCTTTCCAGAATCACGGCGCAGAGGCGGCTCAGCTCATGGCAATCCTGATCGCTCAGGCTGCCCAGAATGCCGCCAATCTGGGCGTCGATGATGGGAGCCATCGCGTCCAGCAATTTCATTCCTTTTGCGGTGATGACGGTGACAGCTTGGCGTTGATCTTCACTGCCACGCGAGCGCTTCACCAGTCGACGGATCTGCAGCCGATCGACCAGGCGAGTGATGTCGGGCGCGCGATCAAGCATGCGGCAGGCGATCTCGCAGCGTGCGTGTCCCAATGGGTGAACGCCGCGCAGGATTCGCAGCACGTTGTACTGAGCGCGGGTAATGCCCTGCTCCTCACACACCTGATCCATGATCTCGTTAATCGTGTTGGCAGCAGCGATGACACTCAGCAAGGCCTCTTGCGCGGGGCTGGCAAAACGAGGCTGCTTGAGTCGGCGGCTGAGGGCTTCTGTCACCTTCCCTTTATAAGTCAGAAGTGAGCTTGTGTCACCGCGTTGAGAGCAAGAAAAAAGCCTTCCTGTCCCGAACAGGAAGGCCGTGATGCCCTGGGCTGAGTTCCATCCCGAAGCTGGGTACGGTGGGCATCGATCGCGGGCACGCCGAGGGGGACTCTCGCGCCACACGAACTTAAACTCTTTTAAAGCTAAAGACGCTACAGCGGTTAGCGGGAAAACTCACCTGTCTTCCGCCGCAGCGTCTGTCCCTGCGTCTGTTGACTGTGTCATTTGCTCTGCTGTTCTCTCCGGATCACTCCGGAGTCCTTGCTGCTCGTAATGCTCGTTTCGCTTCGCACTGTTGACATTGCAATAGACGTACCAGATCGAAATCGGTGAGTTACCTTTGATTTAGAAATTCAAAATAGCCGCTAGCGATGTAATTCCTACCGCGAGTGTGCAAGTCTGTGCAGTAGGCGAGCTGCTGCTCCTGAAGGTTGCGAAATTCCGTTATTCTTTTGAAAAATGTTGAAGCGAGGAGAGTAGATAATCAACACCCCAGTGCGCGTGCTCGGCAACCGTCGCATCTTCGTCGAAGCAGAGTTGCTGCAGCAGCGGCAAGAAACTTTTGTCGCCGCTGTTGGCCATCGCAATCACGGCATTCCTGCGCAGGCCGCCTAACTTGGCACGTTTTACCGGCGATCCACGAAACATCTCGCGAAATTCTTCTACGCTCAATTGTGCCAGGTGCGCGAGGTCAGGATTCACCAGCTCGGGTCGGGGCTGAAGGTCAGACAGACTGGTCGCCGGAGCGTGGCGATTCCAAGGGCACACATCCTGGCAGATGTCGCACCCGAAGACCTGTCGGCCAATGCCTGGGCGGAGATCCTCCGGGACGGAGTCGCGCAATTCAATCGTGAGGTACGCGATACATTTCGTCGCGTCCATTTGATAGGGCGCCGGGAGCGCATTTGTTGGACACGCGTCGAGGCAGCGCGTACACGAGCCGCAGAGGTCCGCAGGCGGAAGATCAGGGATGAACTCGAGCGAGGTAAGGATGACACCGAGAAACAGCCATGAGCCGAGTTGCTGATTCAGCACGCAAGTGTTCTTGCCGATCCAGCCAATGCCGGCGTACTTGGCGAAAATGCGCTCGATCACGGGGCCGGTGTCGACGTAACACCAGGTGCGGGGAGCGGCGATATCCTGCTGCGTGCACTGCTCCACCAGCCTGGTTTCCAGAGCGCGCAGTTTTTCGAGCAATACATCGTGGTAGTCGCGCTGCGCCCAGGCGTAACGCGAGACCCAGCCCTGCGATGGCGAACCTGCGTGTGTCGAGTACGGCTCGTCGGTGTTGTAGTTCAGCGCGCAGACCACGACCGAGCGCGCCCACGGTGCAGCGTTGGCCAGCGACGCGCGTTTCAACTCGTCGGTTTCGTTGCGCGCTTCCAGATACTTCATCTCTCCGGCGCGGCCTTCGTCGATCCACTCGGGAAAGAAGCGGTGCTCAGGCGTGTCAGCGACCCCGGCGACGCCAGCCAGGTCAAAGCCGAGTTCTAATGCGGCGTTCTTGAGCTGTTCTTTCAGATGGGAAGTGGAGGACACGGTTGCGGCTCGCTGCCATTATACGGAGCGGTTCCCACAGTCAGCGTTCTATAAAGGTTTCGACATCGTGATGAAATGGATGGGCTGTGTCGCTGTCTTGATCATTTCAGCCGACTGCGTGCCGGTTTCAACGAATCCATATTTGCGGTAGATATCCGGCAGCTCGGTTCTCACATTGACGATGCGAATATCCAGCGCCTTACAACCAGCAACGCGGCAGTAAGTCTCCGCTTCGCGCATCATGCGCCCGCCCAGACCCGACTTTTGGCGCGCGGGGTCGACCGCAAGCGTTCCAAGATAAGCGCGATCGCCTGTGAGCCTTATAAAAACGCATGCGAGGATATGTCCCGGCTCAGCCAGCAGAAGGAATTTTCCTTCGGCCATCATCTGCTGAACCTGTTCAGGATTGGTGCGGTCGGCATTCTTGAAAAAACGCTCCACGGCGAAAGCGCGATTGATTAAAGAAACGATCTCCGGCACGTCAGAAGCTCCAGCTTCGCGCACAATCTCTCTTGGTGTTTTCGTGACTGGATCACCACTCATGTTGTTGAAGATGAGGCAGCGTCGCGAAAAGACGCAGAGCGCGTGACCCTCTTAATTACGGCCACCCAGTTGGTGAAGGGACGCAGCTTTAGCGTTCGATACTCACTTTACTAAGAGCCCGAACCTTGGCTCGCTGGCTCGGTCTACAGTACTGCCGTCTCATGCAGCAGCTCGCCTTTGGCGAAACGCGCCGGACTTAGCACCTCGACGTTGTCCACAACGCTGGTCTTGCCTTGAAGAATCAAGTCGGAAACCATCTTCCCGGTTGCGGGCGAGTGCATTACGCCGTGGCCGCTGAATCCGTTGGCGCAGAAAAAACCTTTCACTCCTCCACCGGCCCGATGATGCAGTGATGATCGGGCGACATTTCGTAGAGTCCAGCCCACGCGCGCTTGGGATTCACCGCAAGATTTTCGAAGCAGGGAACGCGGTCGGCAGCACGTGTGAGCACCTTCTCAATGAACGATGACTCGAAGTCGGTCTTGAAGCCCATCGTCTCCTCGGGATCGTTCCACGCCAGCAGGAAGCCAAGGCTTTCGGGCCGGAAGTGAAAGCCGTTGCTCATGTCGATGACCATGGGAATCTCGTGCGAGACGCCGTCGAAGGGTTCCGTGGGAATCAGCATACGGCGCATCGGCTCGACCGGCAGCTGAATTCCTGCCAGCGCAGCGACTCCTGCCGCCCATGCTCCAGCGGCGTTGACGACAACCGCCGTGCTGACCGGTCCGCGCGAGGTTTCTACTCCGCTGATGTTGGCGCCGTTGCGTTGGATCGCGGTGACCTCGGTCGATCGCCACAGCGTCGCGCCGTTTTCGCACGCGCAAGTCGTAAAGCCGACCATGACACTGTAAGGATCAACGAAACCGTCGGTGGGACAGAAGCTACCGCCAAGAACATCGTCAGCCCGCAGTTGAGGAACGGTGGCGACAATATCATCGCGCGTGACCATGCGAGCCTGGGTCAAGCCCAGCGACTTCTGCAACGCCTGGTTTGTCGTCAGATAGTCGAGGTGCGACTGCCTGGTAGCAACGAACATGTAACCCTGGGCTCGGTAGCCGGCCGGTTGTCCCAGACGCTCGTCGAATGAGGCGTAGAACGGAATGGAGTAGAGCGACATCTGGATGTTGGGTTTGGTGGCGAACTGCGCCCGCACGCCGCCCATGCTCTTGCCGGTGGAACCTTTGCCCTGGTGCGATTCGCGCTCGATGATGAGCACGTTGCGGCAGCCGGCGTCCGTCAGATGCCAGGCGATGCTGGCGCCTACGATTCCGCCGCCGATAATGACTACATCCGCCGTCTGCATTTCTCTTTGGCCCTCGACCTCGCAAACATTGTATGCTGCGAGAGAAATCAGCGGATGTGATTCGCAGCCGTTGTTTCCGAGTAGGTTCCCGCATGCCCACAACTTCGGTGGTTCAGATTCTGACCGAGTGCATCGCTCCGGTGATTGTCATCTCCGGTGTTGGATTGGTGCTGTTGAGCATTGCCAACCGGTACGGGCGGGCCATCGATCGCGCCCGCTTCATCATGCGCGAGTTGCAGAACAGCGAAGCTAACACGCGTCATCTGGAAGAGCAGTTGCGCCACACGCATCAGCGCGCGCGCCTGTTGCGAGGGTCGATGATTTTCGGCTCGCTCAGCATTTTCTTTGTCACGCTAATGATTTTGTCGCTGTTCGCCGAGCAGGTGTTGCAGGCGCATTTCGATTTTGTGGCGCTGCCGTTCTTTGCTGCGTGTCTGATTTCGCTGGTGATCTCGATCTACTATTCCATCCGCGACATTACCCTTTCCCTGACGGCACTGGAGCTGGAGATCTCGAGCGTGCAGCCGGGCGGCGGGGGCGCCGGCTAAACCCTGATCTACCCGTCGCGACGTTTGTCCCACCTCATGATCTGGTCGGTTCGCTCCTTGCCCGCTTCCTCCATGCAAACAAAAGAGCGCAAAAGGTGCGACCCTTTTACGCTCTCACGTCCCAAAATCCTGACGTGTCTCTACTTGTTTTCCATCTTCTGTATCATTTGCTGCCGTTCCTGAGTGCGCATCTGTTCAAACTTCTGATACTGCTCCGGGTTCAGAATCGGCTTCACCTTGGAGTTGGTGTCTTGGCTGATCGTGCGCATCTTCATTGCCTTCTCCATCGGAGGCATCGAGGTGTCACTCTTCAGCGCTTTCAGTTTGGGGCCTTCATCCATCAGAATGGGCAGCATCTGCTTTTTCTGCTCAGGTGTCAGCTGTAGAGCGGCTGACATCTTTTGCAGCTTCTGCATGGCCTCGGCGTTGTCGCCCATGGCGCCCATCGAACTCATGCCATCCTGGGCGGCCAACCTGGGTGCGGATATGGCAAGGACTGCCGCAACGGACAGCAGGACTGCAAGTCTCAACAAATTCTTCTGCAAGATTTTCTCCTTGTAAGCGAGCTTCGTGACGACTCGCCGAAAAAGGGCCGTTAGGCCGTAATGAGCGTTCCAATCGAAATAATGTTGCCCGAAAATGGCAAGGCGTTAGAGATATACGTCAGCGGGAGTCGGAGGGTCAAGGGGAATCTGGGACGAGTTGGCAAGTCCCAGCAAGTTCTGCTCGCGGGATTACTTGCCGCTCAGCGCCTCGAGGATGCGATCGAAATCTTCCAGCGACGCGTATTCGATCATGATCTTGCCCTTGCCTTTGCGGTCGTTGATGGTGACTCGCACACCGAGCGAACGCTCCAGCAACTTCTCCGCTTCCTTCACATTGGGATCGACGACGCGTTCCTTCTCAGGTTGCGGCACGCGAGGCTGCACCAGGTTGGCGACGGCTTCCTCGGTCTGACGAACCGACATTCCGAACTCAGCGACGCGGTGAGCCAGCCGCTCCATGGCTTCATGCGAATCGAGCGGCATTAGCGCCTTGGCATGACCGAAACTGAGTTGACCTTTCTCCACCATGGTCTGCACGCCGGCCGGAAGCTTAAGCAGGCGCATGAAGTTGGCGACCGACGAGCGCTCCTTGCCGGTGCGTTGCGCCATCTGCTCCTGAGTCAGACCAAACTCGCGGCCCAGGCGTTCGTACGCGCGCGCTTGTTCCATGGCATTCAGGTCCTCGCGCTGCAGGTTCTCGATGATGGTCATCTCCATCGCCTGCTCGTTGGAGACTTGCCGCACGATCGCGGGAATGGTTGGCATGCCGAGGGTGCGCGATGCCTCCCAGCGACGCTCGCCGGCGATGACCTGATAACGGCCGCCGGAAGTGGGACGCACGACGATGGGCTGCACTACGCCGACCGCCTTGATGGATGCGGCCAGTTCGCCGAGTGCCGACGGGTCAAGCGACAGAGTCCTTGTCTGGTAAGGGTTGTGCTCGAGTTGATCGAGCGCGAGCTGATGCACTTCGTCGGAATTCGTGCGTGGCGCCGGGGACGCAGAAACGGGCGCATGAGGGACTTGCCGCGGGGGCAACAACGTTTCTAATCCTCGGCCCAGTACTTTGCGCTTGTCGGTGGTCATGGGGAGTTCTTGGCAGACAACAATTCCGGCGAACTGCCATTATAGGCCCTGACTCCACCTTCACCACCCGACAAATCGCTTGTGGAAAACTCGGAAACCGCGTGACATTTAGCGCCGCTTGAGGGCTTCCAATTCTTCCAGACTGCGAGGCCAGTCCGATCCAAGGAGGCGCGAGAGACTGCGGTCGGCCAGAACTTTCCCCCCTGTTTGGCAGCGCACGCAGTAGTTGGTCTCGTTGTCGGCGTAACGGATACGCTGGACTTTCTCGCCACAGCGCGGACACGGCTCACCGTATCGCCCGTGGACGGCCATGTCTTTGCGGAAAGCAGTGACCTTCTCGGGGAAGCGATCTTTGGCTTCCGCACTCAGCTTGTCCGCCCACTGTCGTAATGTCTGACGTGTGGCCGTGAAGAGCCGCTCCCAGTCGGCGTCGTTCAGCTTGTGAGTGAGCGCAATAGGGGAAAGTTGGGCGGCGTGCAGGATTTCGTCGGAGTAGGCATTGCCAATGCCGCTAAGGAATCGCGGATCGGTGAGGGCGCGCTTCAGCGTGCGGTTCTCCGAGGTGAGTATGGCGCGGAAGCCGGCGAGATCGGTGGCGAAGACATCGATACCTCCCGGGTCGATCGCCGCCAACGCATCCTCGCCCGCCAGCAGTTGCAGAGAGGCGCGGCGCTTGGCTCCCGCCTCGGTGAGTACAAGCGAGCCGTGCGGGAAATCGAAGGCAGCGAGATTTTGCCGCCCACCCAGCTTGGCGCCCAGCGGACGCCAGTGCAGACGTCCGGCGATCATCAGGTGGAGAACAAGCCAGAGGTCGTTGTCGAAGCCGAAGGCAATGCGTTTGCCGATGCGACGCAGCTCGCGGACGACATGCCCCTCGACGCTGGACAACGGGGGTTCAACCGTCCGCAGGAGAAACGGGCTGGCAATTCGGATCTTGGTCAGCGGCTGTCCGACGACGCGGGATCGCAGCGCGCCGAGATAGGCTTCGATGTCGGGGAGTTCCGGCATGGGTATCAGATTGCGCGTGACCGGGCAGAGTTGCAAGAGCGGCAGGATGAGCAAGATGCGCCGCGCGAGTTATGGGAAAGACAAACCCGGCTCAGCAAGAATAAAGCGCCATCGGCGCGTTAGCTTGTACCCGCGAATAGAAGAAAATCCCAGTCCGGTAGGGAACGGCATGGCGTTGTGCGATTATTCGCATTCCATTTGAGTTCTCGTCCCACATTGTGGGAGTCCTTCATTGTACGACCCTCCGACCGCTCATGTTCGGAAAACCACGACGGGACAAGGGCTTAGCGGTGCGGCACTTAGGAATTCCTCAGAGCTGTGGAAAAGTTTGTGGAAGACGCTCCCCGGTGGTTTCCATGGTCTCTGATTTCAGGACTTTACACACTTTGCCTAGGCAGGAGTGCACATCAAACTGCGCTTAGAATCAGCGAGTTAGAGCGATTGTTTCAATTTGGCGCGCATTTCCGAGGGTTCCCGGCAAGCAGCAACAAAGCTAAGGAGTTTTGCACAGACCTAGTACTTTGGTGGGGTACCTTAGTTCGTTTCCCCTAGAGCGAAGAACCACCTTCGAACACCTTCTGCATGTCGTACGGATACACCCGATAAAGGCTGTAACTGATCCCCACATCGGAGTACTGGCGGAAAAGCAAATCTCCACGGCCATTGGCATCGGCGTCCACGGCGTCGACCATCTCCAGGCGGGGAAACGCGTCGAGGTGATTCGTGTCGCTGACCGACCCGAAAATTTTGATCGGGTCACCGTTGATGTCCTCGCGTGCGACGACGGTCACGTAATAGTCAAATTCTCCGCCGCGTAGTGCCTTCGTTCCCTCCACTGGCAGGCTCGCCGTCAGCACGAAAGTCGGCGAGTTGCTGTAGTCAAGATCGTACGCGCGGAGATCGTAGCTGGTAATGGTTGCGCCTTTACGCAGAGCCGGCGTTTTGCGTGTCGCGATGAACTTGGAAATTTCTGCCATCGCCAGGGCGCTCAGTTGGTCAGACTTGCTGGCGCGTTCAGTCGAACTCATCGGATACATCAACGACCGTGTCTCGTACGTGCCGGCATCCGAGATGGCGGGATAAGAGCGCTTGCCAATCGAAGCCATGGTAGCCATGAGCTTGCCTTGTGTAGTTTCCATTGCGGCGGTGGTTTTGCCGGTGGCCGTCGTTTCCGATTCCGAAGTTGTCGCCTGGACCGGCGGTTTGCCGCGGCGAAGCACCGGGCGATTGGGATCGCTATCGTCCGGCGAACTCGATCCCGAAGGATTGCTTGCCGTGGAGGACTGAGCGGCAGAACTTGCCCCGGCGTCAGGCGCAGGGGCAGTTGCCGTGTCAGTCGGAGCGGGCTCAGGTTTCTTCAGGATTGGACGGTCGGAAGGCTCAGGCGAAGACGGAGTGGAAGAAGCCGGTGAGGAGCTTTGCGCTGTGCCCGAGCCTCCACTGCCGCCGGTTGACGAGTCGCTTGAGCCGCCGCGCTTCAGCACCGGGCGGTCCGAGTTCGGATCATACGATTTCTGCTTTGCCTTGGGCTGCTTGGCTTTTTGCTGCGCGAGCTTTTCGTCCATGGCCAGGTGCGCCTTCCAGCTTCCTTGCGCGACCCAATTGCCTTTTACCTGCTCGGGCGTGGTGACGGTAAACAAGCCCGTCGGCTCGCCATAATCGGTAGCTTCGTAGACCGTCTCCGGCTCAAGCGCCATCGGTTCGGGATTGGCGGCGTAGAGGCTGGCATCGTAGTAGTGGCCGTCGATCCATAAGGCCACTGGAACCAGGCGAGCTTTGCCACCGGGAAGAAACTCCACCACGCCGAGGGCACGTGGGCCGCGCGGACCTTTTTTCTTGGTCGCGGGCGTCGTTGCGGGCGGCTGATCCTGCTGATGCTGGGTGTGGTCCTGCAGAACCTGGGCGACACTGGCGAAGCTCAGCAGCGTCATGCCCAGCAGGGTCAAGATAGCCCGGCGGCCGAAATTGCGGTATAGATAGTGCGTTATGAAAATCAACTCAAAAGCCCCCGACTTTACGCTGCCTGATGAAAACGGAAACCCGGTTTCGCTGAAGCAGTTTCGCGGCCAGAACGTTGTGCTCTTCTTCTATCCCAAGGCCAACACACCCGGCTGAACCATTGAGGCGCGCGGGTTCCGCGACGCATACAGCAAACTGCAGAAGGCCGGACTGGTTGTGCTCGGCATCTCGCCCGACACCTCCAAGGCACAACTCAAGTTTAAGGAAAACGAGAGCCTGCCGTATACCTTACTCGCCGACGACAAAAAAGAGGTCGCCAAACTGTTTGACGTTCTAAAAGAGAAAAACATGTATGGCAAGAAGGTAATGGGAATCGTACGCAGCACGTTTCTGATCGATCCGGAAGGCAAGATAGCCCACGTCTTCTCGCCGGTAAAGCCGGAAGGCCACGCCGAAGAGGTGTTGGCCCACGTGAAGAGTACGAAGTAATTACCCGGAAGAGCGCTTCTGTTAAGGATGGACGACCGGTTCCGGAAGCGGAGCGGGTGCCCCATCCAACCTTCTTTTGGTTGGGTGGGGATTTTGTCGGTTGAACCTGGGATGCCGGTTCGCTATGCGGCTTCTCATCGCACACGAAAATCCCCGCTCAAGCAAACCCCGCTTGAACGGGGCACCCTTAAGATTTCTCGACCAGGCAACACTTTCGCGCTCCTAACTACCGTTTGCCGAGTCATGCAGCGGCACCACCACTGAGCCGATTCTCCCCGTCCCGTTGTCGCGAATGATGTATTTCACCGCCGCAGCAGACGATAGCGGCGGCGAAGGTTCAATGACCACCCAGCCCTTGTTTAACGAGGTCTCGGTCTGTTCCGGCGTCAGGTTCATGCGCGTCACTCGGATATCCGTCGCGAGATCGCCATTGGCCTTCAGCGGCACCACCGCCACGTCATAGCTCAAGGTCTTCTGGTCGCCGCTAGGCGTGACCACGCTGGTTGCCGGAACGCGAATCCGCAGCATCGCCGTAGCTGTGCCGCCCTTGGGATCGGGCAGCCGTTCCACGGAAAACGCAAAGCCAGTGTATGCAATCTTCGCGTTGGCAGCGTCACGCATGACCGTAGCAACCTGTTTCTGCGACGGGCTGGTTCGCGGCGCCAGGTAATAACTGGAGCGCGCATGCACCGAACCCTTCTCCGACGCCAGCTTCACCTCCAGCTTGTGCCAGCCCGGCTTGCGGTCCTGCTGTGCCACATAGAAGCCAAGCAGGTAATAGCTGGTGCTGTCGTCCACGGCCTGATCGATGCAAGTCTTTAACTCCGTCATCGCCGTACACGATTTCCCGCCGGTCTGCGCCGACAGCACCTTGATCCCATCATCCTGATCCGCCGTGACCCGTATGGTCCGAGGGCCGTAGATCGTGTTCGAGTTGTAGCCCGGCTGGTGCAGCGCCTGATTCATGCCGGTGCCCATATACGTTTTGTCGTTGTGCAAACCCTTCAGGTCGATGCCATATACCGCAATGTTGGCGGTATTCAGCGCGTCGAAGGCGCGATAGTAGTCGTCCAGAAGTTCGCTATCAGCATTCAGATTCGAGTTGCCGTGCGCTCCTCCGGCGAAAGGATCGGCCAGCAGCGTCGGTATGCCCGCGGTCAGCCAGATGACGGACTTGCGCCCGGGAACACCGGCATAGGCTTGGGCAATCTGCACCAGCGCAGTGAGCGTGGTACGGGCGGCAATCTTCTCGGCGAACGCGCCGTAAATCTGGGTCTCGCGAAACGCCGTCTCCAGCGAGACGTAGTCGTTGTTTCCGGTGATGTCGAAGGCGGATTCCTGCAGCTCGTCTTTGCTCACGCTGACCTGCATGCGCTGCAACGCCGCCGCCAGCGAGGCACGATCGGAGCTGAAAGAGTGGATCTGCATCAGTCCATTCTTGGTGATGGCCACCAACGCGAAAGGCTGCGTCGGCAGGTCTTCCGCTAGATATTTCAGGAGCTGCTCCCGGGCCCGGCCCTGCTCCAGAAACGGCGTGTTGACCAGATCGATGGCGATAATCAGCAACTGCTGCGGCATGCCGCTTTGGGGCACGCTGAAGAATGTTGGGGGCGCACCGGGAGTTGCCGTGCGGGCGGCCGTTGTCATAACTGCCGCAGTCGATGACGTCCATTCCTCGAAGACGCGAATCGGCTGCACGTTCTTGTCACTGCGGAGAACAAAATCTTCCTGCTTCAATCCCAGCAGAGGCTTGCCGTTGCTACCCTTCACCTGCACCGGGACCAGGACTAGTTCGGTGGTCGTCGACAACGTGGTTCCGGCATCATTGCTGGAAGGGGATTGCTGCGCGAGGACCAAGCTGGCAGGGAACACGAGGCAGACGAACAGAAACGCAGACGCAATGCGGCGTGGCATTTACGATCCTTCGTTGAATGTCGTTAAGCGATCGTTCCAGCCGGGAGCGGGTGCCGGAACGTTATAGCAAAACTAATGTAGGACCACGGCGCGGCGGGGATCAAGCAAAAAGCTCGCTATCCGAGACGACAACGGATTCAACCCTCACACTTTGTCCTCCCGACCGGAGCGAAGCCGGGAAGCCCGTCCCGACGTTTCTCTATAGACACAATCAGCTACTTACATTACTAATACTCCACACGCATACAGTTCAGGTTTTCACTGGCCATCGGGTGTTTTGACACATTCCGGAGGTGTATCTCATGCTACTGAAACCCTTCTATCGCTACAGTTCAGCCCTTCTCGGAATGGCGATGCTGGCGCTTACTCCGCTCGCTGTGCAGGCCGGCGAAAAGCAAGCGCCGAGCTCACCGCAGGACGTGATCACCTACCACAATGACAATAATCGCAGCGGATGGTTTTCCGCGGAAACGCAACTGACTCCGGCCAACGTGAACTCATCGAGCTTCGGATTGCTAAAGGTGGTATCGCTGGACGGACGTATCGATGCCGAGCCGCTGTTCGTCTCAGGACAGACGATTCAGGGTCAGGGCACCCATGATGTGGTTTACGTTGCGACCGAAGGCAACAGCGTGTACGCGCTCGACGCCACCAGTGGCACGGTGTTGTGGCATTCGCAGTTTGGGATCCCCGTTCCGTACTTCTACAAGAATTACGACGACAATGTGTTTCCGGTGATGGGCATTCTGAGCACGCCGGTCATCGATCGCACCGCCGGCGTCATGTTCTTCGTGAGCGACAGCTTGCTTGGCCAGGGAGATGTCTTTCGTCTGCATTCGGTTTCGCTCAGCACGGGACGAGATGTGGTGACACCGGCAGCGATCCAGTTTTCGGAGACGCTCTCCGACGGCTCGCAATGGCCCTTCCTCTCGCAATATCAGTTGCAGCGTCCGGCCTTGCTGGAGGCCAATGGCAGCATCTATGTCAGCTTCGGCAGCACCGGCGACATCGTGCCTTCGCAGTCGCGCGGCACAGTCCTGCGTTACAGCGCGACCACGCTGCTGCCGATGACCGGACAGCTCACCGACCAGCTGACGCAACCTGCGTCAACCTATTACCTGTCGTCGATCTGGCAATCGGGCTATGGCCCGGCGGCCGACAGCGGTGGCGACATCTTCTTCTCCACCGGTAATAGCGACCCCAACACGCCTAGTTATTCCCAGGCGTTTAACCGTCCCGACAGTATGGTGCGCCTGTCCGCCGACTTGTTGACCCTGAAAGACAGCTTCACTACTTACGATTACTTCAGTCTGGACGGGTATGACGCCGACATAGGCTCTGGCGGACTTATGCTTCTGCCCAACCAGGCCGCCATCGTCCCGCATTTGGCCGTTGCCGGCGGGAAGGATGGACGTGCGTTTCTGCTGAACCGCGACAACATGGGCGGCTACACCGACGGTGGTCCTAACAATGTGGTGCAGACCATCAATATGGGCGGATGCTGGTGCGGGCCCGCCTACTACACCAGCTCCGATGGTGTGACCCATGTCTTGACCGGCGGCGACAACGGCGTGACCAGCTGGAAGCTCCTGACCTTCCCCTACGCACGCCTGGTGCAGGAAAGCTCAACTGGCCCAAACCCCGTGGACGGACTGCCGGACTATGGCGGAGTGATTCCGGTCGTGTCGTCGAACGGCACCAGCGCGGCAACAGCCGTAGTGTGGTTTGTGCAGAAGCCTTCGACCTCGTCCGATCAGAATCCCGGCACTCCGCTAACGTTGTGGGCTTACGCGGCCTCGAATCTGACCCAGCCGTTGTTCTCCATTCTGGGTGGAACGTGGACGCACGCTACCAACAGCAATGCCAACCTGGTGCCGACGGTGGCCAAGGGCAAAGTGTACTTGGCCAGCAACCAGCAGCTGCGCATCTATGGACTGACTGGCGGCGAGAAGTTAGTGGTGGACGATCCAATCACGCCTTCGCAGCCCGAGACAATCGCCTGTCCGGCGACCACCTCTGTCGCGTCGGTTGTCGGCGGGGCGAAGTCCCTCCATCAACTCTATGGGACGGTATGTGGGGAACGGCACGGAACTGATGCTGGCTTTACGCAGCGGCCGCGCAGTTTCGATCGATACCAGCAAACTTCCGGATCAGCGACATAATGTCGCGCTTACGCCGGGGCGTCCATTGCACGTCACCCTGACCATCGGCAAGGACGGCGTCGCATATGCGCAGCACATTTCGCCGTCGCATACGATGTCGCCGTTAACGCCCGCGGACCGCTGACGCGGGTTGCGGCTGCGGGGCCGTTGGGATGTCCCGAGGGAAAGCTGCGCCCGGCGTTGCGCACAAAACACCGCGGCTTCGTAGAATAGTGCGATGCTGCTTCTTACCTTTGCCCTCGCCTTAGCGCTTCAGTCTGCCGCGCCAGCCAGTACCGACCAAACCGTCGCCATGCTGCGCGCCAAAGATCAGGCGTTGCTGGATGCCATTGCTCCCGGCGACAAGCAGGTGTGGGAGCAGGCCCTCGCCAGCGACGCTGTCTATGTGGACGAGAGCGGAACCATCCTGGACCGGGCGGCATTTCTTCAGCAGTTAACGCCGCTGCCGGCGGGCGCTTCAGGTACGTTGCAAATCGCGAACTATCAGGCCCGCGTGATGGACGATCTTGCAACGGTAATTCACCTGGACAATGAAAACGAAGAGTTTCACGGACAGAAACTGGTTGCGCAATACCTGACGACGGAGACGTGGCGGCGCGATGGCGACGACTGGAAGCTGTATCTGATTCACACCTACGCGGTTCTAAAAGATCCGCCGGCAATCACGCTGCCGCAGAAGGAACTGGAGCAATATGTCGGGACGTATTCTGCCGCGCCGGATCTGACTTACGTCATCCGGTGGGATGGACAACGCCTGATCGGCGGCAAGAAGGGCAGCTCGATGAAGCCGTTGGACTTGGAAGTGCGCGACGTACTATTCGTGCCTGGCCAGCCGCGCATTCGCAAGATCTTTCAGCGCGATGCCAAGGGAAAGATCACCGGCTTCGTGGATCGGCGGGAGAGTTGGGATCTGGTGTGGAAAAAGAGGGAAAGTGACAATATCGCCGGCGCGGTGACCCTTCTTTCAGAATGAAGTATCGACGACACCCTCACTTGTCGGTGCCCCAGGTTTCGCCTTGTTGTGGCCCGAGCTGGGTCTGTTGACCGCAGGCCCGGTTACGGCCAAAATCGGGATCGAACCTGGGGTGCCGGCGCTTCTCATGTTGTGTCAAAGGCCTTCATCCCAATACCGTCCGAGTCCGGCTGCATCGCCGTCTCGTTCGCGCTGGGTTTGCGCGAATGAGGTGTTGCCGGACGGGATAGCTTATGCCGTCAGCCGCAGGCAGCGATAGTGCTGGGTGGGTTGTCTGAATGCGTCTGAGCCGGCTTCAGCCGGCGGCACGCGAGTCCCTTTCAGGGGACGACAGAATTCCCGCCGCAATAGCGGTCCTTCGACTGCGTTCGATTGCTGCGCAATCTCACTCCGCTCAGGATGACAATCTAATTGAGGAATAGACAGATCGGGAGTTTGCCAAGTGCCAGCTGCTAGTTACTAATGGCCGTTTCACAGCTTCTGAAGCCTCTGCACGTCTCGCACGCCGGGAATTTTCCTTACCCCGATGACGATGCGGTCGAGGTGTTTGAGGTCGGCGATGTCGGCAACGATCTCTACCATCGCCGTCTCGTCTTCGGTCTTGGCTTCCATATTGCGGATGTTGGTATTGCTGTCGCTGATGACCGTGGCTATCTGCTTCAGCATGCCAGGACGGTTGTCACAGGCGACGGCCAGTTTGACGGGGTAGCCTTCCTGACCCTTCGGCGTCGCTCCGTCTTTGCCCCACTCCACGTCGATGCGCCTCTCCTGCTCGAACATCAGATTCACAACGTTGGCGCATGACTTGGAATGTACCGCTACGCCTTTGCCGCGAGTGACGTAGCCGACAATCTCTTCGCCGCGAATCGGGTTACAACATCGCGCGCGATAGACCAGCAAGTCATCGTGGCCCTTGACCTTGATGGCTGAGCTGTCGCCGCCGAAGACACGCCGTACCACGCTGGTGAAGCCGCCTGTGCCGCTGGCTTCCGGCTGGGCCGGCTGATGTCCCGAGAACGACTGCGCGTCTTCCGGCGGTACCAGCTTCGCCAGTATGCTTCGCGCCGAAAACTTGCCGTAACCGATGGCTGCCAGCAGATCGTCGGGCTTGGCCAGGCCGTTTTCGTTCGAGACCCGCATCAGCTCGGTATCGCTCAACGACTTCATCGAGATGCGATACTTGCGCGCTTCTTTTTCGATCAGCTTCCGCCCAATTTCGATGGCGCGTTCGCGCTGATGCACGTTGAGCCAATGCTTGATCTTCTGGCGCGCGCGCGATGACTTGGTGAACTGCAGCCAGTCGCGGCTGGGGTGATGCCCCGGTTGCGTGAGAATCTCGACGATGTCGCCGGAACGCAGCTTATAGCGCAGCGCCACGATGCGCCCGTTCACCTTCGCGCCGACACAGGTGTTGCCGACCTCGGTGTGTACCGTGTACGCAAAGTCCACCGGCGTCGCATCGCGCGAGAGAACCACGATCTTGCCCTTGGGCGTGAAGGTGTAAACCTCTTCCGGGTAGAGATCGATCTTCAACGTAGCCAGGAACTCGCCGGAATTCTTGATGTCGCGCTGCCACTCGACCACCTGCCGCAGCCAGGCCAACCGCTGCTCGTCGCGCGCCGAGACTGGGCCGTCCTTATACTTCCAGTGCGCGGCGATACCTTCCTCGGCCATCTTGTGCATCTCTTCAGTGCGGATCTGCACTTCGAAGGCGTGGCCTTTGTCGGAAATGACGGTGGTGTGCAGAGACTTGTAGAAATTGTTGCGCGGGATGGCAATGAAGTCCTTGATGCGTCCCGGCACTGGCCGCCATTGGTTGTGAATGATGCCAAGCACGGCGTAGCAATCGGTCTCGGATTGCGTGATGATGCGCAATGCCAGCATGTCGTAAATCTGGTCGACGGAGATGTGCTGCCGCTGCAGCTTCTGCCAGATGCTGTAGAGCCGCTTGATGCGCGCCTCGACCCGCGCCTGAATTTTGTTCTCCTTCAGCTTGCTTTCGATGACGCCCTGCACCTCGGCCAGGAACGCTTCGCCCTCTTTGCGGCGTGATTCGATGGCGTCCTTCACCTGGTTGTAGGAGATGGGATCGACGTATTGGAACGCGAGGTCTTCGAGTTCGCCGCGAATCTTGCCCATGCCGAGCCGATGTGCGATGGGCGCGTAGATATCCAGCGTCTCGCGGGCAATCTTCTGCTGCCGCGCCGGCGACAAAAACTTCAGGGTGCGCATGTTGTGCAGACGGTCCGCCAGCTTGATAAGGACGACGCGAATGTCGTCCATCATGGCCAGCACCATCTTGCGCACGTTCTCGGCCTGCGCCTCTTCCGATGACGCGAAATCGATTTTGCTGATCTTGGTGACGCCCTCGACGATGTGCGCAACCTGCTCGCCGAACTCGGCTTGAATCTCGTCGATGGTGACCGAGGTATCTTCGACGGCATCGTGCAGCAGGCCGGCGGTGATCGCCGTCGTGTCGAGCTGCATCTCAGCCAGGATGGTGGCCACCTGCAGCGGATGCGCCAGGTAAGGCTCGCCCGACTCGCGCGCCTGGCCTTTGTGATGTTCGGAAGAGAACTCGTAAGCCTTCTTGATGGAGGAGAGATCTTCGGTGGGGCGGTAGGAGCGGATCTTGCGCAGCAGATCGCGAAAGCGTGTGACCGTCAGAACATTGGTCGCGATCTGTTGGCGCAAAGTCGCCATGACCGATTATACGCGAAAAAATTTTCGGGTGCGGAGCGCGCAGAAGGCTGCAAAAGCGCGTTTTCCTTGCAGGAAAAACCGGGTGCGATACTGTGATTGCGATTACGTTAGAAAAGAGTGTGGACCATGCGGGTGATCATCAGCGGAGCGTCGGGACTGTTGGGAACGGCGCTGACGCGCGCCCTGCGAAGCGAAGGTCACGAAACGGTTGCGCTGGTGCGGCGAGCGCCGCGCGCAGGCGAGGTGCAATGGGATGCCTACAAACCGCTCGATCCGGCGAAGCTGACGGGATGCGATGCGGTCATGCATCTGGCGGGAAAGAACATTGCCGGACGGTGGACCGAAGAGTTTAAGCGCGAAGTTCTGGAGAGCCGGTCGATCACGACGAAAATCCTGGCGACAGCGGCGGCGGAAAGCTTCCGGCGAACGGGACAGCCCCGGGTGTTCGTGTCGGCGTCGGGCATCGGTTACTACGGCAACCGTGGGGAAGAAGTTCTGACCGAGGAGAGCAGGGCGGGCACGGGATTTCTCGCCGAGGTTTGCAAGCAGTGGGAAGCGGCGACGGCACCTGCGCGCGAGGCTGGTGTGCGTGTCGTGTCGCTTCGCATCGGAGTGGTTCTGGCGCGCGATGGTGGCGCACTAAAGCCGATGCTGCTGCCATTCCAGCTGGGACTCGGCGGAAGAATCGGCAGCGGGCAGCAATGGTGGAGCTGGATCGAGCTTGACGACGTGATCGGGGCAATGCTGTTCGCGCTGGAAAATGATTCCCTGCAAGGAGCCGTGAATGCCGTAGCTCCCGCAGCGGCGCGTAACTCGGAATTCGTGAAGGCGCTGGGCCGGGCGCTGCATCGGCCAACAATTTTTCCGCTGCCCGAGTTTGTGATTCGCACGGTCATGGGCCAGATGGGGGAAGAGCTGCTGCTGACCTCGGCGCACGCCGTGCCTCGTAAGTTGGAGGATGCTGGATATGCATTCCGCCATCCCCAATTAGATGAGGCGTTGCGTGCCGCGTTGGAACCGTGATCCTCCCACTCATTCGAACAACGCGAATGAGTGGGGCACCCGCCGATGGTGACGTGAAGCGGAATTTCGGCTGGCGCCTGAAGACGGTCGTACTACAATGCGGCAGCCGTTTTAGGGAGATGCCATGACTGCAGTTGCTGCAACGAAGAAGACCCCTGATGCCGAAGCGCAACTCCAAAACTTCATCGACAAGTTTGATCCGGACAATCAGGCAATGATCCGCTCCGTGCGTGCGGCGCTGCGTAAACGCCTGCCCACCGCCAATGAGTTGGTGTACGACAATTACAACTTCTTCGTGATCGGCTTTTCGCCGACCGAGCGGCCTACCGACGCAATCCTGTCCATGGCGTGCAGTGCGAACGGCGTGGGGTTGGCGTTTCCGTATTGCGGGACGAAGCTCCCCGACCCGCACAAAATTCTACGTGGCTCGGGTACGAGTAACCGGTCGATTCATCTGGAGTCGGCGAAGACACTGGCGCGACCCGAAGTGGCGGAGTTAATCGACGCCGCAGTTGCGATCTGCAAGCCGCTCGCAAAGAGTGGTCGCGGGAAGCTAATCATTCGCGCGATTTCGGCGAAGCAGCGGCCCCGGAAATGAAGATATTAAGTCCCACCCCGTCGCCAAAGTCGGGCGCCAAGAATGGGGCACTCGCACAGAGGAAAAGCTGAACTGTCGGTGCCGCAGAGCCTGCCCTGAGCCTGTCGAAGGGTTCGGCCTTCCTTTGTCCTAACCTGGGCACCGACGGTTAAACGGCAAATGGATCTTCCTCACCCTTGGGGAGGAGGCGTCTGGTCGCTTTGCGGAGCGGGCGTCGTACCCGGATTCTGGGCCGGTGGAGTCGTCTCCGACGGCGATGCTGTTGATCCGGGAGGCGTGTTCCGCGCTGGAGGCGTCGTCAGCTGATTTTCGCCTTCGGGCGCGCCCAGAATATTATTCACGTTCGCCGGCACTACGCCGCCGACCGTCGGCATCTTCTTCACCTTGCCGGCTTCGGCGTCGCCGAGGTCGATGCCCATCCTGGTGAGCGTCTCGGCCGTGGTGAAGTCGAGGTTGACCTTCGACTTCTCGTAGTTTGCCGCCGCGTTCAGCACATTCGACTCCGCTCCGGTCAGATTGCTGGAAGCCTGCAGCACCAGCGTGGGCGTAGACGCGCCGTAGGTGAACTTCTTCTGCTCGGCGGTCAGGCTCTCGCGGGCGAAGTCGCGGGCCGCAATCGCCGCCTGCAATGCAGCATAGTTCTGCTGCATGCCGAACTGCGCCTGCCGCACTTGCAAGGTGATGGTGTTTTCCGTCTGCTGCAGCGCTACCTGAGCCTGGCGGTATTCCAGGTCCGAGCGCACCTGGTTGGCTTGCGCCGCGCGGTTGCGGAGCGGAATATTCAGGTTCAGGCCGATGCCCTTGTTCGGCCCAGTGCTGTTGAACAGGTTGCCGAACGCCGAAGCGTAAGTCGTCGGAATGGTTCCCGGCTGATAGCACTCGGGCTCGTTCGTCGGGCAGGTAGGAACCAGCGGGTTTTGTGGGCCGGCCACGCCGGACGCGCCGTAGAACGCGTAGGCATCGAGTGTGGGCAGCAGCGCGTTGCGAATCGATTTGCGTGAGATCTCGTAGTTCGTCAGGTTGATGCGCGCCTGCGCAATCTCCGGGCGTCGTTGCAAGGCTTCGTCGATGAGCTCCTGAATCGGCACCACCTGGAACTGCTCGTCGGCCTGTAGCGTGTCGGTAGGAATCACCGGTGCGTCGGCCAGAAGCGGGTCCTGCATGTTCTTGGTGATGGCATTCTTCATCAGCAGCTGCTCCAGCTGAAGGTTGGTCTGCGAGAGAATCAGATTCTGCTTGGCGCTGGCTACACCGCTCTCCGCTTGCGCCAGCGTGATGGGCGCCATGGTGCCAATCTTCACCTGTTCCTGATCGTCGGAGAGGACTTTGTTGGCCAGCTCCAGCGCACGCTGGTTCACCTGCACGGCTTCATAGGCGGTCACCAGGTCCCAGTAAATGTTTTCAATTTGCGAAACCGTGGTAATGATCTGCTGCCGGAAGATCACGTCGGTGATCTCGCGGTTATTGCGGGCGATGCGGATCCAGCGCAAGTTGGGATCGAAGCCGAAGCCCTGCAACAGGTGCTGCCGAAGCTGGAAATTGAAAGTCGGTTGGAGCGTCGGATTGACCAGCTGAAACAGCGAATTCGTGGTGACGTAGCTGTTGTTGAAAGTTACGCTGAGCAGAGTGCCGGTAGAGAATCCCTGGGTGTAGCCGAAGTTGTAGGTGTTGGTGTTTTGCGTGAGCACCGGCACGCCATAAAAGATTGGGCTTTGCTGCGGTGTTGCCGCACGATTGCCCTGTATGTTTCCGGTCAACGCGGGATCGAAGTTGTCGATCGGCGGCCCGAAACCCAAGGTCGAGGAGACGATGCCGGCAGCGCCCGCGCCCGCTCCACCTACACCGACCTGCGTGCCTCCTGCGCCGGTTCCGGTTGCGCTGGCAGCTGTCGAGCCGGTGCCGCCGCTGGCCGTGCTACCGATTGCACCACCGGGAGTGCCCTGGACCACATTGGCATTCACGCCTCGAGCCGCCTGGCCGGAGCTGGTGAGCAGAATGTCAGTGTCGGCAATCGAAAGGTTATAACGCTGCAACGTGATGTCGAGGTTGTTCTCGATGGCCATCGCCACGGCGTCGTTGATGGACAGATAAATCTTGCCATCATGGAACAGCTTGTCCGTCATGGCCGAATTGGTGAGGTTGGGCAACGGCACGTGCCGCGAGGTGTAGGGAGCGATCAAGTTCGGAAATCCCGACATGGGCTTGGAGTAGTTCTGATCCGAATACAGATGCGCATTGTGCTGCGGCGCCGGAGCCTGCGGCATCGGGCTTAACGGCGGCATGCTCGGCTGAGTATTCTGCGCGGGCGTGCTCTGAGCCGCTTGCGGCGGCGCGCTCGGCGGAGGTGCATCCTGCGCCCAGGCAGCGGTTGCCAGCAGAGTCATCAATCCCAGAGAAAGCATTTTTCGAGCCGCGGACCTGATGAATGTTGCAACGAACATTTCCCATCTCCTGGAACCCGGACCGCGGTTCCCATTCCTTCAAACAGATGATTGCTGTTTAAGCCTCTCTGTAATACGCACCAAGGTGGCGAAAGGTTCACGCCTGGAGCGGTTTAAAAGCAGTTGAAGCCGCACGGCTGCAACCCAATTTCGCGAGGTAGGCCGCCGCTGCTTCATTTCCCGTGACGTAATCCAGAGACGCTCTCCATTCTAACGTCCGGGACCCCTTGCGCCGCCAACCGGCACGGTTAAGGCGCAAATGACAAACCACCCGGGGCAAGAGAATGCGAGAATTTTGGCTCCTAGCGCCGGCAATGCCAGATTTCCTTCTGGAACTGGCGACCCTTTACTGACAATTTGCCTTCTAAGCCAAAAGCGCAAATTTTATCGTCCGCTTTCGGAAGCTTCTTTTGGGGCGGGACAGGAGATTACTTTATGGTGAAGACACGACTTAGAACTCTCGCGTTTCTTGCAGCCCTCGGCATAACTCCCGTGGTTGTATGTCCGGTGGTTATGCATGCTCAGCAGGTGAATGAAGATCAGCGCGCTTACCAGGCGGGATATCAGAACGGGGTGAACGCCGCCCGCGCCAATCGGCCGATGAATATGAGCACCGGCGACTGGCACGGCGACCGGGTGAACTTCTACCAGCAGGGTTACCAGGCGGGATACAACAGCGTTCGCGGCGGCGATCGGGACGGCCAGTACGCCAAGGACCCTGAGCGGCAGCGCGCCTATCAGACCGGATTCCAAAACGGCGTGAACGCCGCGCAACGCAACCGTCCGATGAACGCGAACACGGACGACTGGCATGGCGACCGTTTACAGGCCTATCAAGAAGGTTACGAGCGAGGGTATCGGAGCGTCGGCGGCGAGCATCATGACCACGACGATCACTAGAGCTAACGGATAAAACAGGAAGACGGAGAGGTCGTCGCGATCAGCCGACGATCTCTTCGAATTTCATGGGATCGGGACGCACGGGAGCATGTGGCGGCTCGATCTCGCGCAGCACCAGGTAGGTATAGCGGATGCGATGAATGATGGTGATGGTGCTGAGTACGGCAATCACCCAGAGAACCGGCCCCATACGGTTAAAGAGCGCGCCGATGATGATCAGCACAATGCGCTCCGGCCTCTCCATGAACCCCACCTTGCACAGCGGGATCAGCGATTCGGCGCGGGCACGCGCGTAGCTGACCATCACCGAGCTGACCATGACCAGCGCCACCAGTACCACGTAGAAGAACCGGTTGGCGCGCGCATAGTAAACCAGCAAGCCGAAGAACAACGCGACATCGCTATAGCGGTCGATGACGGAGTCGAAGAAGCCGCCGAAGATGGTGACCTGATTGGTAGCGCGGGCGACGCGCCCGTCGACCATGTCGAAGATGCCGGCGCCGATGATGACCAGTCCGGCGTACAAAAACATCTTGCGCTGATTCTCGGGATGGGCGTAGCCGAAGAGAATTCCAGCCGCGATGTTGATGAGCAGTCCGATGAAGGTCAGAGCATTAGGCGAGATGCGGGTCAGCGCCAGGCCGTGGACGATTTTGTACAACAGCCACTTACAGGACCGGCCAACTGCGCTTGTCCAGGTCATACCCCTCGCTACGCTTCGTCGTGAATGGTGATTAGCTTGAGCACCTCAAGCTCGCGTTTCCCGGTGGGAGTAACGACTTCGCTGACGTCGCCGACTTTCTTGCCCATCAACGCGCGCCCAATGGGCGAGCTGGTGGAGATAAGCCCCTGGGTTACATCCGATTCTTCACTGGTAACCAGCTTGTAGGTGATCTCTTCATCCTTGGTGGAATCGAAAACCACCACGGTGGACCCGATGGCGGCACGATCCTTGGGGATATTGGCCATGTTGACCATGGAGAGATCGGCCATGCGCTGTTTGAGCTGGCCGAGGCGCGCGCGCACGAACTCCTGCCGCTGCTTGGCCATGTGATACTCGGCGTTTTCGCTGAGATCGCCCATGGCCACAGCCTTCTTCAGCTCTTTGGGCAGTTCGTGCGTCAGTTCGTGCTCGAGGACCGCAATCTCCTCGGACAGTTTTTTCTTGATGTGTTCAGGCATACTTCGGATTGATGTGCTCGGAACGCCGAACGTTACCCCGAGCCATTGCAAGATTATACGCGATTAGGGGTTATCCGATTAGAGGTCAAGCAGGGGCACGGTTGGAAGTCGTCATCCAGGGGAGTGCAGGGCGCTCGCCGGCCGTCGTCCCCGCGATTCAGTGAACACATTGCCATCCCGAACCGGAGCGTACTACGAAATGACTTTGTCATCCCGACCGGAGCGAAGCGAAGTGGAGGGGCCTGCTGTCACTTCGCAGCGGCACGTACGCCCAAAGCGTCGTAGACGCGATACAAGTTAGCCCAGCCGTTCACGGCTGGGTGAGGGCGTCATAATTGCTAACAAGTCCCGTTAGGGACGGCAGCCCCGCGACACACTTTTTCTTCCAAACCCGCGTCAATTGACCATCCCGGGAGCTCGGAATATAATCTAACCATAAAGTTGTAGTTGTTCCCCTCATACCCCAGATCAATCTCTGGGAAAACAGTATCTCCGGCCCTCATGAATAATCAGAGTTTCGCTATCGGAGACAAGGTGGTCTACCCAAACCATGGGGTGGGCATCATCGAGCAGATCAGCAGCAGGACGATCGGCTCACAGGTCGAGCGATTTTATCTCCTTAAAATTAAAGCCAGCAGTTTGAAGGTGATGGTTCCGTTCCACAACGTGGACAGCGTCGGGCTTCGCCGGGTGGTACGCAATGGCGAAGTGCAGAAGGTCCTGGACTTCCTGACCGACGGCAAATGCGAAAACCATGCCGACTGGAAGTTCCGCTTCAAAGAGAATTCCGACAAGATGCGGACCGGTACGCTGCTGGATGTCGCCGTGGTGCTGAAGGGCCTGCTCCTGCTGGCACAAGACAAGCCGCTCAGCTTCCGCGAAAAGAAGATGCTGGAACGGGCGCGCTATCTGCTGGTGAGCGAGCTGGCCATGTCCAAGAGCTGGGAAGAGCCAGAAGTCGAAGACCTGCTCAATAAGGCACTGGCAAAGAGCAAACTTCGCTTCCCGGAAGCCACGAGTATGGAAGCGTAGTCCGTATTTCTCACGGTGGTGCAGCGGGGGAAGCTTCCCCGCTATTTTTTTTGGTCCGCAACACCCGCTTGCCCCATGGGTCGCCGGGGTCATAGAATGCAAACCGCGCTGTGATGTCCGCTTTCTAAACTGAGCACTGGATCTAAAAATACTATGCCGGGAACTTTGCACATCTTCCGTTTGAAAGCCGATCCGCTGCAGTATCAGGTGAACTACAACATTGGCGCGCACTCGTATGTGCAGGTCATGGAGACCGAGCGGGTGGAAGAATTTCTGCGCCTGGCCGCCGCCTTGCCCGACGACGAGATCACCGCCATGATGGACGAACTGCGCAAGGACGGCCATACCACTGAGGCCAACGTCGATGTCGGCGAGAGCCACATGGGCGAGATGGGCTTCGCCGAAAGTCCCAGCGACGAATGAGCTTCCCAGGTTAAGTCCGAAGACTGGACGCGGACCTGGTGATCGTCATTCGCAGAAAACGCGAATGCGTTTGCCGGACTTGGTCTCCATATCGACATGAAGCTTGTCCAGCGATTCTCCTGCCTTATGGCTGAAGAGCTGGGGATCGATCCCTTCCTGGCGCAATTTCTCCAGGACCTTCGGTGGCAGGACGCCCATCAGGTTCACGCCGGAATGTACGAAGGTCAACGGCACGCGCACGCTGACGTCGTCGCCTCCGGTCTCTCCATCAGCACGCGCAGAAACTTCTTGCCCGTCGCGGCCGGGTCGGACGATGTTTCCTTCGGATCGCTGCCGCTTCCAGAGCGGTACTTACCCTCGAATAACAATCTGGCGGTCAATCAGATGCGCCGTAATCCGAAATTAAGTTGTGCCGGCCATCGAGCGGTGAGAAAGTTCGTTGCGCCGGAGATAGCGACCCGCTACCATTCGGCGGATTTTGATAGCAGAACCATGTAACGAATCCGGGGAGAGGGCGATGGACGCTTTGATGGCAACAAGAATTCCTTTCCACTTGTTTACCGAGTGATGGTTGGCTATAATTCCGCCCGGCGCAAGGAACGCACCGGCAACCGATGAACTTCGTGCCCAGTGTTGAAAAGGAAGGTCGCGATGACGTCCAATCCAAAGAAAGTGTCCGGCTCCAGCCTTTGTTTCTCCACCACCTTCCTGTGTACAGCGCTTCTGAGCGCCCTGATGCTGGCGGCGGCTCCTGCGCTGCAGGCGCAGGAGTACAACATCATCGGGAATTTCGGTAACGACGGTACCGGGGTCAACCCGCTCTATGTGACGTTGGACCCGGCCGGAAATGTCTACGGCACTACGTATTACGGGGGCACGCAATATCTGGGCTCCGGCGTGGTCTTCAAGCTGAAACGCCAGGGCTCGGGCTGGTTACAGTCGGTGATTCACGACTTTACGGGAGGCTACGACGGTGGGAATCCCTACGGTGGAGTTACGATCGGCCCGGATGGCGCGCTGTATGGCACCGCCTCCGAGGGCGGCCTTTACAACGCGGGGGTTGTCTACAAATTACAGCCACCGGCGACGGTGTGTCCGACCGTGCAATGCCCCTGGATCGAGACAGTAATTTACAACTTCACCGGCGCGGCTGACGGACTGGGTCCGCAAGGCAACATCATTTTCGACCGGGCAGGCAATATTTACGGCACTACACTCGCCGGCGGCGGAGGCGGAGGTTGGGGAACGGTCTACGAACTGTCACCTTCCAATGGACAATGGAGCCTCAGTGTCCTCCGCACTTTTACGGATGGAATGGATGGCGGAGAGCCCGCGAACGGGGTCCTCTTCGATCATGCCGGGAATCTCTACGGGACGACCGTGAGCGGAGGCAGCAGCAACAAGGGCGTTGTCTACGAACTCACTCCTGGCGAGCCCCAATGGACCCAAACGATTTTGCATAACTTCGCTGGCGGCCCCAACGACGGCGCGATTGGAGCCGGAATGGCCTTCGATTCTCACGGCAATCTCTACGGCTTCACCGAAGATGGAGGCGATCAGAATTGGGGGACCACCTTCGAGTTACAGCCCAACGGCAGCGGTGGTTACAACTACAGCGTGATCTATATCTTTCAGCCGCAGCTAGGCGGAGCCCCGGGTTACATCAGCGTGCCGGTCCTGGATAGCGCGGGCAATCTCTATGGCAGCGGCACCAGCGGCGGAATCGGCGGTTATGGTGTGGCGTTTGAGTTAACGCCTTCGAACGGCAGCTGGAATTTCACCAGCCTGCACGGCTTTTCGGGCGGCTTCGATGGAGCTGAACCCGGCGGCAACGTGGTCCTCGACCCGCAGGGAAATCTTTACGGTTGCGCCGAATCGGGTGGCCGGTTCAGTGAAGGAATCGTGTGGCAGATCGTGCCGTAAGTCAGTTGTCAGTGAGTGGTCGTCGGGAAGTCCTCGACGGCACTATCCCTCATTGTAGTACCTGTTTGTAGGATAGCAATTTGGAGGTCACAATGGCGCGCTCAGAAAATGGCTTCTGCTCTGAGGTCTATTCATGCTTGGCGATCGGGGCAGCGATCGCCCTCGTTCTGCTTACGCTGGGAGCGAAACCGGCACAAGCGCAGACGTACACCGAGATCTATCACTTTACCGATGCCAACCTCCTCACCAGCACTCTGCTTATCGATCGCGGCGGGAAGCTCTATGGAACGGCTGAATTGGGCCAGAACGGAACTTGTAGCGCATACGGCATGGTCTATCAGCTGAAGCTTGTCGGCTCGGATTGGGTCCTGAATCAGCTTCACTGTTTCACCGCGCCGCTCGGCGGCGACGACGGCGCTCTTCCCATGGATTTCGGAGGCCTGACGTTTGGACCGGATGGCGCCATCTATGGCACGACCAATGAAGGCGGCATCAACAACGGTACAGACAGCCTGGGCACGGTGTTTCGGCTGACTCCTCCTCCCACTGCGTGCGTCTCGGCGCTTTGTCCCTGGGATTCGACCCTTCTTTACAAGTTTGGAACCAACAGTCCCGACGGCACCTTCCCGGAAGGCAATGTCGCCTTCGATGCGCAAGGAAATATGTACGGCACCACGACCTTTGGAGGACACGGAGGAGGCGGCGTCTTCGAGATGACTAAGGTCAACGGTGTCTGGACCGAAACCTTTATCTACTCCTTCAGCAATGCCGGAAGCGCGCAAGGTGGCGTGGTGTTGGACCATGCCGGTAATGTCTACGTCGCAACCCCAGCCGGCGGTTTAAGCTACGGAGTTATCGTGCAGTTGACGCCGGGTCAATTCGGCTGGACCGAGAATGTTCTGTATCGCTTTACCGGGGGCAACGATGGAAGGTATCCAGTGCCCGGATTGGTGATGGATCCGGCAGGAAACATGTATGGCGCGACCACTCTCGGCGGCGTCAACAATGGAGGCGTCATCTACGAATTGTCGCCCTCGGGTGGCAGTTGGAACTTTAGCGTGCTTTACAGTCTGCTGGGCAACGGTGGGCCGCAGAGCGCCCTGACCATGGATGCCGCCGGCAACCTTTATGGCACAACTCAAAGGGACGGCCACTTTCAGCTGGGAAACATCTTTGAACTGAGTCCGGCGCAGAGCGGTTGGATCTACACCGATCTGCATTCCTACAATTTGAACGACGACGGCGCGGAGCCATATGCCGGCGTCACCGTCGCGCCGGATGGCACGTTGTATGGCGTGGGTGGCTCGGCTGCTTGGAAAATCACGCGGTAAAACGGACAGCGACCGGCAGGACGCGCAGAATTCATCATGCTTGCCCCCGCCGGACGGGGCAATCCGGCATATTCCTGACCGGTGGTTTCAGTACCGGCCCGGTAGGCAAATCCAGACACCGTGAAGCGGTTCCTTATCCCACCAGCACGGCTCCGCCGTTTACGTTGAAGACCTCGCCGGTGATGAAGCCGGCGTAGGCCGTGCACAGGAACAGAATCGGCGCAGCAATTTCTTCCGGCGTGCCGACGCGACCCACAGAAATAGCGGCATGGATTTTCTGGCGGTTCGCGGCGTCGCCCAGCGTTTCGGCGGTCATGTCGGTTTCCACCCATCCCGGGGCGACGCAGTTCACCCGAATCCCGTTCGGCGCCAGCTCCGTCGAAAGTCCCTTGGTCATGCTGATGAGCGCGCCCTTGGTGGCCGCATAATCCGTGTGACCCGCTTCGCCGCGCTGCCCGGCGGTCGAGCTGATCAGCACGATATTTCCGCCGCGTCCCTGCTGCTTCATCTGCGCGACCGCGTGCTTGATGAGGGCGAAGACGCTGTCCAGATTCGTGCCAACCGTGGAATGCCACTGCTCGTCGCTCATCTTGTCGATGTCGACATCTGCGGGCGGCCAGACCCCGTGGTTGACCACCAGAACGTCGAGCCCGCCAAAGTTCTCGACTGCCGAGCGCACCAGAGCTTCGGCTCCCGAGGTTCCGCTCAAGTCCGCCTGCACCGCGCGACATGCGTCAGGCCCACACTCCTGCACTAATTTTTCCGCTTCAACGCGGCCCTGCCGATAATTGAAGACCACGCGTGCTCCCGCGCGCACGAACAGCCGCACCGTCGCCGCGCCAATTCCACGCGAGCCTCCGGTGATGAGAGCCACTTGTCCTTCCAGCGACAGCGTTGGTTTTGAGCGCAGCATGGTCGTCATGGCAAAAACGGTAGCACAGGTTTGGCAATGAAGAGACTTCCCAGAAACAAACCCAGTGCGCTACACTGCAGAACGAGCCGCCTCTGACAGTCACTGTCCGCTAACGAAACTCCGCTCCCTACGCGTGCTGCTTGCGCCCGTGCCACCCGTCCGCCAACTGAAGCCATAGGAGTTTCGAATGCCCGAAAGTATTGCCGTTGCCGAAACAATGCTGCCCGATTTTGTCGATCTTGAATTTGCCCGCCGCCTGGAAATGGCGGAGATGATCCTGCCCGACTGTTTCGAGGCATTGCGCCAGTACGGCCCGAAGGACCCCATCGCGACCACCACCGTAGCCGGAGGCGTCGCCTTCTGCGGCGGCCCGGACTATCCCGTGAACCAGATTGTCGGCATGGGCCTGCATGGAGAAATCACTCCCGAGGCGCTGGACGAAGTGGAAGAGTTTTTCCGCAGCCGCGGTGTGCCTTCTACCGTGGTGCGTGTCGCCACTGGCGGATGAGTCGCTGCGCAAGCTGCTGGGCGAGCGCGGCTACGGGATCGCCGAGTTCAACTCTGTACTGATTCGCAGGATTAATCCCCAGGAGCCACTTACGCTGCCTGCGGGCGTCGTCATCGAGCGAGTGACGCCGGAGACGGCGGACCCGTGGATGAGCGCCATCGCCAAGGGTTTCGCGCAGGACATCGTAGTGGCTGAAAGTGTGTTCGGCGGATTCGCCTCGCTTCCGGGAGCCATGGCGTTTCTGGCGCGCATCGAAGATAAAGTAGTTGGCGGCTGCGGCGGCCGGGTGATTCCGGAAGCGCGTATCGCTGCATTTTTCGGGACGGCGACGTTGCCGGAATATCGCGGACGCGGCGTGCAGACGGCGCTGATTGCGCAGCGGCTGCACGAGGCGGCGTTGGCCGGCTGCGAGTATGCTGTGGTGAGCACAATGCCCGGCAGCGGCTCGCAGCGCAACATGGAACGCCGCGGCTTTCGCGTCGCTTATACCAAGACCGTCATGTTGCGGACGTGGCCGGAAACTCCCGCAACCGGAGCCCAAACCTAGCATGGACATCGAAGGCATTCGGCGTTACTGCACGGCCTTGCCGCATGCGACCGAGAATGTGCAGTGGGAATATAACCTCTGCTTCAAGATCGACGGCAAGCTGTTCGCGGTGACGCCGTTGGAGCCAGCGCCGGTGAGGCTGTCCTTCAAGGCCAGTCCGGAAAACTTCCAGGAGCTGTGCGAGCGGCCGGGGATTATTCCCGCGCCGTACATGGCGCGCGCGCAGTGGGTGGCACTGCAGCAGCTGAACGCGATTGCGGATTCGGAGCTGCGCGAGTTGCTGGCGGAATCGTATCGTCTGGTGTTTGAGCGCTTGCCGAGGAAGCGGCAGGCGGAATTGCAGACAGGTAGCCTACGGATGCCGGTGAAGAGCGCGCTTAAGAGAGCGAAATCTAAGACCAAGGCAAAGACAAAGCTCAAGCCAGCCAGAACGACGAAGAAGAAGACCATCACGCACAAGAAGACCACTAAGAAAATAGCAAAGAAGGCGGCAAAGAAATCGGTGAAGGCGGTACGCGGGCGATGAAGTGGGTGGTCGCGCGCGGCGTTCTCGCCGTTTGTCTGCTTGGATTCGGATCTGCGATGGCGCAGTCCGCTTCGACGCCGGACAAGGCCAGCCAGTCTGAATCGTCGAAGGCGCTGGAAAAGGATTTCTTCGCCGCCATCCGCGACGGCGATGCCAACAAAGTTCTCTCTTACATCCCCAAGGGCGGCGTGAACGTTGGACCTGACGTGCGGCACCTGACCCGGCAGGAAGTCGAACAGCAGTTTCAGGCGCATCGCGGACTCTATTGCAACCTGTTCGATTCCTCCTGCATTGACGCGGCGATCAACCTGGGCAACAGCACGCGCGTGTGCTCGGACCGAGAGATGCTCACGCATTCCGAGAAAGCCCGCACCGCTTCCAGCGAGGTGACGCGGAATGGAGTGCAGCAGGCAGTGCTGGTCGCCGTCGTCACGAACGATCAGTGCTCGAACACGAAGCTGATCGATTTCATCTTCAACCTGGATGCGGATGGGTGGAAGTTGTTCTCGATACCGTAGTGGGCATCGGAATTGCGAAAGCCGGGTACTCGATGGAAAAGGAAACAGGGCGTCTCGAAGCTTTCAGCGACGGTGTCTTCGCCATCGCGATCACGCTGCTGATTCTTGAAATCCGCGTGCCCGTGCTGCAGGTGATCGACAACCGTTCGATGCTGGCTGCCCTTGCCGGTCTGTGGCCGTCGTTCCTCACCTTCGCGCTCAGCTTCTTCGTGGTCCTTATTATCTGGATCAATCATCACGAGCTGTTTCGCATGGTGCAGGGAGTAGATCGTCCGCTGCTTTTCGCCAATGGCGCACTGTTGCTCATGGTGACGTTCGTTCCCTTTCCCACTGCGTTGCTGGCCCGGTACATCGGAACGCCGGCCGCGAGCACGGCCGTGGCGTTTTACTGCGGAACATTCTTCGTCACCAGCCTGTGCCACAGCGTACTTCTGGAATCGATTGCGCATAATCGGCGTCGCCTGCGCGCCGACATCGGCAATCACGAAATTTCGCGGCTGCGTCTCGTCTACCGCACGGGATTGTTGGTCTATCTCATTTCCACGTTCGTCGCCGTCTGGAGCCCAATGTTCGGTCTGCTGATCACGGTTGTGCTGTGGGTGGTTTGGGCGACCTTGCGTTACGATTCGCCGGCGCGGCATTGAGATACGCGACGCTTTCCACTGGTCATCCGCGGAAATCCCGTGCATCATTACTGACGCGTCTTATCGCACCAATACCATCAACATGGAGCAGGAACTGGAATGATTGAACGATTGAGAGAGAGTTCGGGTGCAGTGATCGGCTTTAAAGTTGTAGGCAAGATGACGGATGAGGACATTAAAAGCTTCGAGCCGCAGTTGGAAGTGCTCATCCGGGAGCGGAAGCACAAGCCGATCGGCATCCTGGCCGACCTTTCGGAGATGCACGGCGCTGACTGGAAGGCGCGCTGGGACGAGATGCGCTTTCTGCAGAAACACACCGACCACATCGCGCGCATGGCCGTAGTCGGCGCGGACAAGTGGGAAGAGATTATGGCCATCATTACCGCGGGCGCGTCGGTGCTGGAAGCCGAGACGCGGTACTTCGAGAAGGCCGAAACGCTGCGTGCCTGGGAGTGGGTCCGCACCGCCAAACACGCCGAGGACATGCCGATCCGCCAGATCTCCGCAGGCACCGGCATCTGGAAGGACTACCACCCCGAGTACATGGACCTATAAGACGCCGTCTCACGCTACGGCGCGAAGTAGCTGGAGATATCCAGTATCAGCTGCGTCATTCCGGCAGCATAAGCATCGATCAGGCCGTTCTGGTTCGGAAGGACGGCCATGTTCGAGGTCACGATTCCATCCAGCGCGTTCAGCGTTGAGGCCAGCGGCATCGCCTGACCGTCGGGCCACAATGTCAGATATCCCAGCGGGCCGGCAGGCACCGCGGTCGCGTTGAACACATATCCACCCGCGTCAGCGGGAATATTGCAGGAGCTGTCCGCGATATTCACCGGAGGATTACGCCGCCCGGTGAAGGCGCCGCCGCTGGTGCGGGTGTCGAGCACACGGCATGGCATAGTGGCATAAAGCGAGAGGCCGCCTGTCCCCGGCGCGGCGAAGTATCCATTCATGTCGGCCACCAGATCGGTATTCTGATCGGGATAGACGGCGATAGCGCCACCCACTCCCGCAGGCACGATGGCGGCGTTGGCGACGACCGTGGCTGTCGGATTATTCAGCGTCGAAACCAGCGGCTGATTGCTTCCCGCCGCCCACGCCGAGAGATAGCCCAACGGCTGGCTCTGCCACGGCACGACAGTGAAGTTGATGGAGTAGGCCTGCGCGCTCGCCGGAATCGGACAGTTGCTCTCCAGCACCGGGAAGTCGCGCTCGTGCGTGCCGCGCAGGTAGGGCCCGCCAAGGTGGCCGGTTAGTTTGCGGGTGTCGAACACGCGGCAGGGTGTGACGGGATAGAACTGCAGCGTCTCTTCGCCGGCGAGTTGGAAGTAGCCGTTGATGTCGAGAATGACGTTGGTGGTGTTGCTGGCGTAGACGCTGACTGCTCCCGCGGCGCCCGCGGGTACGATGGCGGCGTTGGCCTTCACCCGGCCGTCCATGGAATTCAAAGTCGAGACAACCGGCTGCGCCTCTCCAGTTGGCCAGATCGTGAGATATCCCAGCGACCCCGCCGGCACCACCGTCACGTTAAGCGAGTAGGCGAGCGCGTTGCTGGGGACGCCGCAAGCGCTCTGCGGCAAAGCGAAGCTGCGCGTGGTTCTGGCGCTCATCGCCGGACCGCCGAAAGGTCCCGGCGCCAGCCGCGTATCGGCCAGACGGCAGGGCGTGATGGGCGTGAACTGTAGCGCGTCGGCGCTGCCGCCGGCGACGACCGATGCGCTGTTGTCACCCTGGTTGGCGGTATAGACGACGTTGGTGATGGGATCGAGGGCGATCGCCATCGGATAGGGCCCGACGCCCACATTCACCACGGAATCATCCGCGCCATCCACCATGCTCACCGTGCCGGAGCCGCTGGAATCGACAAAGTAGGCCTTATCGGTGAAGGGGTCGGCGGCGACCGCGTTTGGCCAGTTGCCGGTGGTCACCGTGGTTGTCGTCCGCGAAGCTCCATCAATGATGGTCGCGGTGTTGCTGTTGGAGTTGGCCACATAAATGAGATTACGCACCGGGTCCACGGCCAGCGCGACCGGGTACGCGCCAACATTGATGGAAGTAGCCGTGCCGGTGGCGCCATCGATGTCCGAGACCGTGTTCGACACAAAGTTCGCCACGTAAATCTGGTTGCTGACTTCATTGACGGCGACGGCGCACGGCCACGAATCCACGGGAATTGTCGTGACCGCGAGAGTCGCGCCGTCGATCACGCTGACGCTGGAGCTGCCGTAATTGGCGACATAGATCCGGTTGGTGATGGTATCGATGTCCACCGCACGAGGACGTTGTCCCACATTGACGGATGTGGTGGTGTTCGTCGCGCCATCGATCACGGTAACGCTGTTGCCGTAGAAGTTGGCGACGTAAATCTTGTTGGTAACGGGATTGACCGCGACCGCAATGGGGTAACTTCCCGCGCCGACGGTGTAGGTCCGGTTGGTTGCGCCGTCCACGACCGTCACGCTGCTGCTGCTTCCGTTGGCAACATAAATCCTGTTGGTGACGGAGTTAATCGCCAGCGCCGAGGGATAACTTCCGGTCGCCACGGTCGTGGTGGAGTTGGTGGTGCCGTCGATGACCGTGAGGTTGTTGCTGTTCTGGTTGACCACATAGATTTTGTTGCTCTGCGCATTCACGGCAATGGCCACGGGATAAGACCCGACACCGACATTCGTGATGAGCGTTTGCCCCCGGAGCAGCGGGCAGAGACTCAGCAGAACGAGCCAACAGCCCATCGTCAGCGTCAGTGGCTTCAGCGGTGCAAATGTTGGGACTTCGAGAACCCTTGGATCGTGAATCGCGGATCGTTGCCGTTGAGTCGTTTGCGGCGGCGTGCAGATCGTGAATCGTGGAAGAAAGAAAATGACCCGGCTTGCGATAAGACCAAACACAGCTATCCCCAGGGAAACAAGTTGCCGGAGGGTCAAAGCGGAAGACGGCGTGCCGAACCGCCATCAAGGGAGGGAGTGAAAACAATCCGGCGCGATCACGCTTACGCCAGGAGAGGAGCGGACGCGATCACGCCGGTTTACCTACCACGCGAACGATCCCATTTCGACGGTAGCGCGCGCCAATCTGCGCGACAAGATTTATCGCGTACCGATTGGAAACGACGTTCCGGAACGGGAAGCACTTCATCCCTGCGCGTCAAAGCTGTAGGATTAGGAGTTTGCTGTTCATCACTGGAGCGTGCCATGAGTTCTGTCCTTGCCGAGCTGGAACCGAAACCGATCTGGAAACATTTTGCCGCGCTGACGCAGATTCCCCGGCCTTCCACCAAAGAAGCCGCCGCGCGTGAGTATGTGTTGTCGGTCGCGAAGAAGCATGGTCTGGAAGCGGTGCACGACAAGGTAGGCAACACCGTCGTGCGCAAGCCGGCGCACAAGGGACGCGAGTCGGCGCCCATGGCGTTGCTGCAGGGGCACCTCGACATGGTCTGCGAGAAGAATGAAGGCACGAATTTCAACTTCGATACCGACGGCATTCGGGTGAAGCGCGATGGCGACTGGCTGAAGGCCGAGGGCACGACGCTGGGCGCAGACAACGGTGTCGGCGTAGCGGCCGCACTGGCGGTGATGGAGAGCACCGACATCGCGCACGGCCCGCTGGAGTTCGTCTTCACCATCGACGAAGAGACCGGGCTGACGGGCGCGGCGGAATTTCCCGGCGGCATGCTGAAGTCGAAGTATTTCCTCAACCTGGACAACGAAGAGAAGGACACCATCTGCATCGGTTGCGCGGGCGGCATCAAGACCACCGCGCGCCGCAAGATTTCGTTGCAGCCGGCGAAGGGCGACGAGGCGTTCCGCATCAAGGTCGCCGGCCTGAAAGGCGGCCACTCCGGCATCGATATCAACCAGGGACGCGGCAATGCGCTGCGAATTCTTGGTGCCACCTTGCAGAGCGTGATGGAAGCCTTCCCGGCCGAGGTGGCGAATCTTACCGGAGGCAGCGCGCAGAACGCCATCCCGCGCGAGGCCTCGGCGGTCGTCGTGCTCGATAAATCGCACGAGCAAAAACTGAAGTCGCAGATCGCGAAGCTGGAAGGCGAATACAAGGCGGACCTGGGCGGCTTCGATCCCGATTTGCAGATTACGGTGGAGAAGGTCGATCGCCCCAAGGAAGTCTTTGCCAAGGACGACGCGCAGCGTGCGGTAGACCTGCTGGCCAGCTTGACTCACGGCGTGATCGCGATGAGCCCTGACGTCCCCGGACTTGTGCAGGACTCAACCAATCTGGCGACGGTTGCGACCAAGGGCGATGTGATCGAGATCGTGACCAGCCAGCGCAGCGCCATCGAGAGCAGCAAGCTGTTGGCGGCAAGGATGGTGGCGACCGTCTGCCGGATGGCGGGATTCGAGACCGAAAACACCGGCAGCTATCCCGGATGGAAGCCCGAGCCCAACAGCGACATCGTGAAGAAGCTGCAATCGGTGCACGAAGAGGTCTTCGGGCACAAGGCGGAGCTGATCGCGATGCATGCCGGCCTGGAATGTGGCGTGATCGGGGAAAAGTATCCCGGCATGCAGATGGCGTCGTTCGGTCCGACGATCGTGGGACCGCACAGCCCGGCCGAGAAGGTCGAGATACCGTCGGTGGAAGGCTTCTGGAAATATCTGAAGGTGGTGCTGGAGAAGATCTAAGCTTTACGCTTTCACTCGGTTGTGATTCTGCGCGCGTCCCCTTAACGAATTGTCATCCTGAGCGAAGGGAGGCGTAGCCGAACGAAGTCGAAGGACCCCTACAGCTACAAGAACACGTAATGTTGGATGACGTCACAGGTTTGATGTTTTCTAGCGAAAGCGGTCCTTCGACTCCTCGCTACGCTCGTCGCTCAGGATGACACACGCGTTGTTGCTCAGGACGTGAGTGAACTCCTCGATGGGGATGACAATTCGTTGAGGCGTGAGCCGTGTTCCTACCCGAGACCCAGGTACGCCGACGACGCGCAACCTAGGGTACGCGCGTACGGAGTCATTCTTTGCCGATCCGTGGTGCCCACTTCTTAGTGTTCTTTCCTTTCTCAAACACGGCCATGCTGTCGTAAAAGTGCATCGAGAGAGTAGTCTTCGTGAATTCGGTTGGCGGTAGCGCTTCTCTCGTATGGTCGGCGTTTAATTCGTCAATTAGGTCCTTGCACAACTCGATAAAGCTCCCCTTACCGCGTAGTGCGCCCTCGTACTCGCCCCAATACGCCGTGTGGAGGTCTTCCACCATGTATATCCCATTCTTCGCGATGCGCGGATAGAGGAATTGAAAGCTTGTGACGACGTGACTCATCATGTGGCTGCCATCATCGAGCACGATGTCAGGGGTGCCAAATTCGTCCAGCAGACTTTGTAGGAAAGCAGTGTCTTGCTGGGGACCAATGCGAACGTCGATCTGGTCCTCTTCGTACTCCTTACATCTCGGCAGGATGTCAACTCCGAGAATGGTCGCGTGAGGACCAAAATATCGTTTCCACATCTGCAACGAGCCACCGAGCCCGCATCCGATCTCGAGAAACGTCAGCGGCTTATACACGAAACTGCCAAAGTGTCGTTCGTAAATAGGGAAATAGTGTTTCCACTTATGGATTAGTCGGTCATCGTTCGTCAAGAAATCGGACCAAAGATTCATCGCGGTCAACTCCAATCCCCGTACTAGACTTTGAAACGTAACCTGTGACTCGGCGGTTCAAGACTATAACAACGACTTTTCTTCTGAGTGCAATTGAGTCCCTGAGCGTTGGAGAAGCCTTCATCCCTACGAAACTTAGATTCTTTTAGCGGCCTGTAACCCTTATCGTTCGTCAAACAGCCGGACGGATGATTCCAACGTGCAGCCGGGCTCGCGAGCGGTGCAGCAGTGCGAGCCCTACTTCTAACCCTTTCGTTTCAATCTGAAACGACGATGCCACTCTAGGAACGGTCGCTCGCTGTACTGCATTTACGCATTGCAACAGGCGTTCGCCGGGGTGTATGTTCAAGCCGACCTAACCAAAAATTTGCTCCCGAAACGTGCTAGCGGTTTTCTCAGCCCAACCCGCAGGCGCCGGACGGGAACCACTCACTTGTTTGATCGCGGTAGCGGAGAATCCATGCGAACGAGCCGTTCTGTCCTTTTATGCGCCTTGACCTTCCTGGCGTTCAGTCTTCCTATGCTGGCGCAGTCGCAGTCCATGCAGTTTGTTCCGGTTCCACCTTGCCGTCTCCTCGACACACGCCAGGGGAACGGGCCCATTCAGGGCGGAGAGTTCCAGTCCTTCAACCTTTCGCTGCTCGCGCAGGCAGTGGGATGCCAGAACGTGAACACGGCAACGGCCTACTCGCTGAACGTGACGGTCGTGCCGCGCGGCTACCTGGGATATCTCACCATCTGGCCGACCGGACAGCCGCGTCCCGTGATCTCGCTGATGAACTCGTTTGACGGCCGCACCAAGGCGGATGCCGCCATCGTCCTCGGCGGTACGAGTCACAGTGTCAACATCTACGTCACCAACACAGCCGATGTGATTCTCGACTTGAACGGCTACTTCGAACCGGCCACGTCGGGCTCGTATGCGTACTATCCGCTGCCGACGCCTTGCCGTCTGGCCGACACCCGCACTTCGGGACAACCGTTGCCCGCCGGACAGGAAACCGACTTCCCGGTATTCAGCACGGACTGCGGAATTCCTACGACCGCGCAAGCTTACTCGTTGAACTTCACCGCGATACCGCAGACCTCGTCGCTGGGTTACCTGACAGTGTGGCCCGCAGGAGGTCCCCGGCCACTGGTCTCAACGCTGAATAGTCCAACCGGAACCATCGTGGCCAATGCAGCCTTGCTGCCCGCCAACGGAACCAATGGAGAGATTGCGGTCTATCCCTCGGACACGACGCACCTGGTCATCGACATTGACGGCTACTTTGCGCTGGCTACGCCGTTGGAAGGCCTGGCTTTCTATCCCCTGACGCCCTGCCGCGCGATCGACACGCGGTTGACCATCGGCCCTTTCAGCGGCCAGCAGACTTTCAATATTGAAGGCAGTCAGTGCGCGCCGCCCAGCAATGCTGCCGGATACGTGATGAATGCTTCAGCGTTGCCGCAGGGTCCGCTGGGGTATCTGACGTTGTGGCCGAGCGGCAATCGTCCGCTGGCTTCGACGTTGAACGCGCTCGACGGCGCGAACGCCTCGAACATGGCGATTGTGGGAACCACCAACGGCTCCATCGATGCGTATGCCGCGGGTACCACGAACCTGTTGCTGGATTTGTCCGGCTACATGGCGCAGCTCGCGCCGCTTTCGATCACGACGACTTCCTTGCCGGGCGCGACCACCGGCCAGCAGTATTCGGCTCAACTGGCTGCCAGCGGCGGAGAACCGCCGTACATCTGGACCATCACCAGCGGGTCGCTGCCTCCCGGCCTGACGATAACGAATGCAGGTTTGATCAGCGGCATCCCTACCAGCACCGGCACTTTCCCCATCGGCGTGAAGGTGACCGACCAGTTCTCCAACACCGCCCACGCGTCGCTGAGCATTACGGTGGCTCAGGGATCGCTGATCGTCACCACCACAAGTCTGCCAAACGGCGCGCAGGGCGTTCCCTATAGCGCGACGTTGGGAGCCGCGGGCGGCACTCCGCCTTATACCTGGAGCGTTACCTCCGGCACATTGCCTGACGGTTTGAACCTGGACCCGAACAGCGGCATCATCTCCGGAACGCCGACGACCCCGGGAGCTTCGCCGCTCACCGTGCAGGTGATGGATTCGCAGTCGAACACCGCATCGGCCAACCTGCAGATTGTGATCAACGCGCAAATCACCAATGGCTCGCTGGTCGGCCACTACGCCTTCTCGGTCAGCGCCTACAGCAATGGCAACCCGGTATTCATGGCGGGCAGCTTCACCTCCGACGGCAATGGCAACCTGCTGGCGGGTGTGCTTGACGCCAACTCGGGCGCCAGTGAGCCGCAAGGCGGCTACCCGTTCACCGGAACCTATACGGTCCAGGCCGATGGACTGGGCAGCATGCAAATCAACGTAACCACCCTGGGACCGATGAACTTCAGCTTGTCGCTTTCCAACAACGGCAACGGACAGCTCATCCTCAATAACACCGACCCGGGCACACGTGGCTCGGGCGTCTTGCTGGCGCAGACCAACCGGGCATTCCAGCCGCCGCCTGCCGGAACGTATGACGTGGGCAGCAATGGGGCAAGCCAGAACTTCGCTCGCTACGCCAAAGCTGGAGTCTTTACGGTCACATCGCAAGGCAACGTGATCAACGGGGAAGAAGACGACAACGACCATGGCACTCTGACCAACCGCACCTTTACCGGCACCTTCTTCTCGCCCAGCGCGCAAACCGGCCGGGGTCAGGCGGTCATGGCATTCCCCGGAGGGGTCACCAACAACTACGCCTACTACGTCATCTCGGCGGGCCAGTTCGTGATTCTGGGGACAGACCCGGTGAGCAGCCAGGATCCGATGACGTTGGGCACCGTTCAGGCGCAACTTGCGGAGACCTTTAACGACGCCGCTCTGAGCGGAAACAGCATCCTCGAAGTGAATGGAGTGAATCCCAACGGCGGCAGCCCTGCGGCCGACGTCATCCTGGGTTTGGCCAGCTGGAATGGCGGCGGAGCGGGCACCACCATTCTGGATGAAAACAACGGCGGAGTCATGAGCCAGCACACCGTGCAAGGCACTTACAACGTCGGTTTGAATGGACGAACCACGACGGCCGGGATCGGGGTCGGCTCGCCCATCATCTATCTGTACAACTTCAATCAGGGATTCGTACTCGGGCAAGACGCCACCGTCTACTCCGGTGTGCTCGAGCCGCAGATTGCGATTCCACCCATCGGCAAGCAATCGATCCTGGGCATCTACATCGGCGGTACGGTTACGCCGGCGCAGTCTTCCCTTACTGACTCCGTCAGCATCTTCCAGGCCGATGGAAACGGCAACATGAACGGCATTCAGGACTTCAGCGCGCCCGGCGGGCCCGGCACCCAAAACCTGGTTTCGACCTATCAGGTGGACGCCAGCGGCCGGGCGGTAGTGACACCCACGACCGGCAATCTTGGCGGCATCATGTATGTGGTCTCCGCCAAGAAGGTCGTGCTGGTGCCCAGCGGTCCGGGGCCGGTGTTGAGCACCTATTCGTCAGCGCAGACCCAGTAGCGGGCCGGCGAACCCAGCCCCGGTTTCGGCCGGGGCTTTTTTGTCTGCGGAAGTCAAGGCGACCTGCCGCGTTGTCCACCACGTTTCTATCCCCGCCGCGCGCCACTCAGCGATCTTCTCCCGCGTGTCATCCTGAGCGGAGTAAGGCGAAGCCGAACGAAGTCGAAGGACCTCTATAGCTACAAACATCTTGGGGATGGGAGCCGGGGAGTTCACGCAGCGGTAGGGGTCCTTCGACTCCTCGCTACGCTCGTCGCTCAGGATGACAACTGTTTTGTAAATCCGGTAGCGAAACGGCCAGCCTTGCAACCACCGCGTTGCTTCCTGTAACGTTCCGCTCGTGGAACATCCCTGCTACCGCTGTCAATCTGACATTCCCGAAGGAACTACTTTCTGTCCTCACTGCGGCGCGCCGCAAATCCGGGTAGCTCCTCCGGAGGCCGACACGCCGCCGCAGCCGTCGCCCTTGATGCCCAGTTCCGATGCGCCGCTGGTTTATGGGCAGGCCGGTCAGCCGGAGACCTCGCCCACATGGACGCAACCTGGTTCGCCTTATGGCTCGCCTTCGAGCGCTATTCGCTGGGACCTGGCTTGGAAGGGCTGTTTGCTGTCCGGCATCGGCGCCGCCGCGCTGTCCGCGATACCGATTGTCTCGATCGGCTGTTGCCTGTGGATGCTGGGCGCGGGCATGCTGGCCGTCAACCTGTACCGCCGCCGCCTGCCCGGTGCCGTAGTCACGCCCGGCATGGGAATGAAAATCGGCGCGGTCACCGGTCTATGCGGATGGATTATGAATGCCCTGGTGACGGCGCTGTCGTTCGTGGCCCAACGCAGCGGCGGCGACATCCGCCAGGCCATGGAAGAGCAGATGCGGAAACAGGTGGCCAACGCGCCCGATCCCAAGGTGCAGCAGGCCATGCAGCAGTTAATGGCATGGATCAGCACGCCCCAGGGGATGGCGACCATGATGGTGGCCGTCCTGATCTTCATGGGCGTGGTGTTCCTGTTCGTCACCGCAGCAGGAGGAGCTCTGGGCGCATCCATGACCGGCAAGCGGCGGGAGCTGCGGTAAGGCTGCTCAGGACCACGCACGTGTTGGTTGCTCCTACCGAACAACTGACGCTTCGCTACGGCCCGGGATGACAAAGTTAAGAGATGGGACGACACGGTGCTGGTGTTTCGCTAAGGACGCCCCCGCCCTAACACGCTCCTGTGACCCCCGAGGTTGCTCCGCCCATGACGCATTGCGTATGATTCGAGCGGCATGACGAAAGCCCCCACGCAAACTCCCAACCTTCGCGAGAAAGCGCAAATTCTCTCCGCCTCCGAGATCGAGCGCACCCTGGTCCGGCTGGCCCACGAGATCGTCGAAAAGAATGACGGTGTCGCCAACCTTGGACTGGTGGGCATTATGCGCCGGGGTGTGCCGCTGGCGCACCGTCTGGCCAAGATCCTGGGCCGCATCGAGAAAACCGAAGTGCCAGTAGGCACGCTCGATATCACGCTCTATCGTGACGACCTTTCCACCGTGGGAACCCGTCCCGAAGTGAAGAAGAGCAAGATGGAGTTCGACATCCAGGACAAGGACATCGTGCTGGTGGATGACGTCATCTACACCGGCCGCACCACCCGCGCGGCGCTCGACGCGCTCTTCGATCACGGACGCCCGCGCCGCATCCAGATGTGCGTGCTCATCGACCGCGGACATCGCGAGCTGCCCATCGAAGCCAGCTTTGTCGGCCGCGCCATCCAAACCTCGTCGAACGAGATTGTCGAAGTGCGGCTGCAAGAGAGCGACGGCGCCGACAAGGTGCTGCTGCTGGAGCGGATTCCCGAGAAGAAATGAAGCCGAAACTGGGTTCCTTGCTGAGCATCAATCAGCTGACGACCGGGCAGATCGAGGCCATCCTGCGCCTGGCGCGGCGGATGAATCCGGATCGCCCGTCGCGGTTGCTGCATGGCAAGCGCGTGGTGCTGCTGTTCTACGAGTCGTCAACCCGCACCCGGACATCGTTTGAGTTCGCCGCCAAGGCGCTGGGCGCGGTTACGACGCTGGTCACCGCGACGTCGTCGAGCATCGAGAAGGGTGAGTCGCTGATCGATACCGGCTGGACGGTCGAATGCATCGGCGCCGACGCAATCGTCATGCGGCATCCCAACAGCGGCTCGGCGCACCTGATGTCGCGCTACATCGGCGTGCCCATCGTGAATGCGGGCGACGGCATGCATCAGCACCCATCGCAGGGGCTGCTGGATGCGATGACCATGCTGAATCACAAGAAGACGCTGCGCGGGCTGCGGGTGGTCATTGTCGGCGATGTATATCACAGCCGCGTGGCGCGCTCGAATACGGAGCTGCTGTCGCGCTTCGGCGCTGATGTTGTGTTGTGCGGACCACTCGACTTTGTGCCCGAGGTGGCCTCGACGCTGGCGCCGGGCGTCACCGTCAGCCACGATCTGAATCAGGCGTTGCAGGGCGCTGATGTCGTCATGGCGCTGCGCGTCCAGAAGGAGCGATTGGCCGGACGGCATCACAGTGTTGAGGATTACATCTCGAATTACCAGGTCACGCCGCAACGTATGAAGCTGGCCAAGCCGGACGCCATCCTGATGCATCCCGGCCCGGTGATTCGCGGCATGGAACTGACCAGCGAAGTTGCTGACGGCCCGCAGTCGGTGATTCATGAGCAAGTACGCAACGGCGTGAAGACGCGCATGGCGATCCTGGCAATGACGATGGGCGCCGCGTAAGGTGTTAAACCTTGTCATCACGAGGAGGCCTTCAGGCCGACGAGGGAACTGCTTTTCCACCCAGGTTTGAACTGACCATCATGGAATCTCTGCTGATACAAAACGGGCGCGTGATCGATCCGGCCGGCGGCGTCGATCAGGAGATGGACATCCTGCTGCGCGATGGACGCGTGGCGGATATCGCGTCGCCGGGGAAACTGCGCGGCCAGTCGAACCAGACGTTGAACGCTCGCGGCGCCATTGTCGCGCCAGGACTGATCGATCTGCATGTGCATCTGCGCGAGCCCGGCCAGTCGCACAAGGAGTCGATCGCGACCGGCACGGCGGCCGCGGCTGCGGGCGGCTTCACTTCTGTCTGCCCCATGCCGAACACCGTCCCCGTGAACGACTCGGTCGAAATTACGGAGTGGATGTTGTCGCCGCAGCGAGGCGCGCTGGTGAATGTCTTTCCCATCGCCGCTGCGACCGTCGGCAGCGCGGGAGAGAAGCTGACCGACTTCGCCGCCCTGAAACGTGCGGGCGCCATCGCGGTCAGCGACGACGGCAAGCCGATTCTGGATGACAAACTGATGCGCGACGCCCTGAGCGCCGCGGCCCGGCTGAAGATTCCCGTAGTGCAGCACGCCGAGGACACGCGCGCCACGGCCGGCTGCTCCATGAATTACGGACCCACGTCGTTCCGGCTGGGCGTACATGGCATGCTGAATTTGGCGGAGTCGAGTGTCGTGGAGCGCGACATCGCCCTGGCGCGTGCGACCAAAGGCCACATACATGTCGCGCACCTGTCGACGCGCGAGGCGCTGGAAGCCGTGCGCAATGCCAAGAAGGCAAAGCTGCGAGTGAGCGCCGAGGTCACGCCGCATCACTTCACCCTGATCGACGAAAACGTTGGCCAATTCAATACGCACTACAAGATGAATCCGCCGCTGCGCTCGACCATCGACCGTGACGCGTTGATCGACGGCATTCTCGATGGCACCATCGACGTCATCGCGACGGATCACGCGCCGCATGCCTTCCATGAAAAGCAGGTGGAGTTTGAACGCGCGGCGTTCGGCATCACCGGCCTCGAGACCGCGCTGCCACTGGCGCTTACCGTGTTGCACCATCACTTCAAGCTGACGCTGTGGCGTATCATCGAGCTGCTGTCGGCGAATCCGGCGCAGATCTTTCACCTGGACGGGCGCGGCACGCTCGCTAAGGGCGCCCACGCCGACGTGACCATCTTCGATCCCAAGAAGAAGTGGACGTTCGACGCGTCACAGTCGCTCTCGAAGTCGAGGAACACGCCTTTCGACGGCTGGAATTTCACCGGTCGCGCCGTGGCTACGATCGTCGGCGGCAAAGTGGTGTACGAGGTTTGAAGTAATGAAGTCCTGGCGGCTGATCGTACTGCCCTGCGTGGTGTTGGCTGTCGGCGCACTGATTTGGAAAGTCTCTCCTCAAAACCATTCTTCGTCCGCCAATACAGCAGCTCCTTCGACCGTAGCTGCTTCCGGCGCTGCGTCCACCCCCGCCGCGGGCTCGATGACACCGGCGACCATGCCTGAAATGAAGTCCGGGGCGTCGCCGGATGCGAAGTCCGCGTCGATGTTCGGCCCAACCGTTCCCAATAAGATCGCCGCGCCGGCCACGATTCCCAAAGGCATGGCGTTCATTCCCGGCGGCGAGTTTTCCATGGGCGCGAACGATCCTCCTGACATGGATGACGTCGGCATGAAGGCCACGTTAGACGCGCGGCCGGTGCACCGGGTTTATGTCGACCCATTCTTCATCGACAAGACCGACGTGACCAACGCCGAGTTCGCGAGATTTGTGAAAGCCACGGGATACGTCACGGTGGCCGAGCGCAAGCCTCGCGCGGAAGATTTTCCCGGCGCTCCGCCGGAGAACCTGGTCGCGGGATCTGTAGTCTTCGCGCCGCCGGACCACCCCGTCCCGCTCGACAATTTTATGCAGTGGTGGACCTACATCCCGGGCGCAAACTGGCGGCATCCGCTGGGACCGGGCACCGACATCAAGGGCAAGGATAATTATCCCGTGGTGCAGATCGCCTACGAAGATGCGCAGGCGTATGCCAAGTGGGCGGGCAAGCGTCTGCCGACCGAAGCCGAGTGGGAGTTCGCCGCGCGCGGTGGGCTGGCGGGCAAGCCGTTTGTGTGGGGCGACGACTTTCGTCCCAACGGCAAGTGGATGGCGAACACGCATCAGGGACACTTTCCGGACAAGGACGCGGGCTCGGACGGTTTCCCTGGGATAGCGCCGGTGGCGCAGTTTCCGCCGAACGGATACGGCTTGTATGACATGGCCGGAAACGTGTGGCAATGGACGAGCGATTGGTATCGTCCGGATTACTACAAGCAACTGGCGGCCGGCGGCGTGGCGCGCAATCCCAAGGGACCCGACTCGTCGTTCGATCCCGCGGAGCCGACCCAGCCCAAGAAAGCACATCGCGGCGGATCGTTTCTGTGCACCGATCAATATTGCTCACGCTACATCGTGGGGACAAGAGGCAAAGGCGAGGTGAGTACGGGCACGAACCATCTCGGCTTCCGGTGCGTGGAAGATGTGAAGGGGTCGTGAGCTGTCTCGTTCCGGTTTCATTTTCTCATTGCGTGCGGAGCGCCCATCGCAGATGTGTCATCCTGCGCGCAGTGGGCATGTTTTTCGTTCGTGTCATCCTGAGCGACGAGCGCAGCGAGGAGTCGAAGGACCCCTACAGCTATCAATACGGTTGTCTTTAACCGGAAAGCTAAGTGTCGGTATCTTGCGTTTTCGCCCGTGCCGATAGGATCTGAATTTGTAGCGGTAGGGGTCCTTCCGCTCCGACGCGCAAAAGCGGCGCGCCTGCGCTCAGGATGACACCGTCACAAGAAGCGCCCTCGCCCTCGCTCAGGATGACAATTCCAAATTGATTTGTGGGGTGCTACTCGAACAATTCCCCCTTCACCAGCTTCTGTCCGGCCAGCGCCGTGTAGCAGCCCCACAATGCCAGCGCGGCGGTCAGGAAGAACACGAAGGCGGGCGCGCCTATATAGAAGCTCGACAGGTCGGTGGTGATGGGAACGTTTCCCAGCAAGTCCACGGTGAAGATACCTACCGCGAGGGCGACGAAGCCGAAGCGCAGCACCACGAAGGCCACGATCGCGTATACCGCTGCGTAGGCCGGCCCAACCAGCCACAGGTGGTGATTGTGCTGCAACTGGGTCCCGGTCCAGAAGGCGACGAAGATCAGCGCGGCCAGCCACGGCTTGCGGAAGATCACGCGAAAGACAAACATCAGGAAGAAGAACATTAGCGTGGCCTGAACTGACAGGGCAACGTGCGTCAGGCAGGCGCCGAAAACGTGTCGCGGGCCGGCCAGAAATTCCGTCGACCCGAAGTTCGGCTCCGCGCCAATGTGCTTCAGGGCTAGGCCCATCAGCGAAAAGATGACGCCCCACACCACGCCAAGGGTTACGCCATACAACAGGTCGCGACCCACCAGGGGATCTTTTATGCGACCCGCCATCAGCCGCGACCAGGAGATGATGGCGTGCGGCCAGTGCCGCCGGACGTACGGCTCAATTGCGAGATAGACAATGTAGAAGACCGCGGACAGAAATGCTGCACCGCTGGCGGCCAGAACAAACAGCTCGAATAGTCCCAGGCTGGGCACGAAGTGCGAGTTGAAGATCCACACCAGCATCTGCAGAATGAAGATGAGCACACCCAGGCGAAGCGCGCCCTGGGGATCGCTTTTCTCATTGCGATAGTTGCGCCGCGCCAGCCAGACCGCCCCCGCCAGCATGACCATCAGAAAGATGACCAGCAGGACCTCCGGCACTTTTGACGAAGTGCTGTCGTTCGACGGCATGCGGTCGGGCTCGGTCCAATCGCTGATCAGACGAAAGAAAACAGGCTTGCCGCGCCAGCTGGCCGCTTCCACGCGCAGCGGCGTCTGTGTGCCCGGCCACACTCCGGTCCAGGCGGCGCGCTGATCGGAATCCCCTAGCGAAGTCCACTGCGAACCGGCGGCCTGGAACTGTGACATGTCGAGTCCGGCCAGCGCGAAGACCGGCTTCCAGTCATACAGTTGTTGGGGCGGCGGTGCGGGCGCAGTCTCCTTTTGCGGAGGAATGGCGGCGAATCGCAGCAGCCTGCCCTCGGGATCGACAGAAAGCGAAACCATGCCCGAAAGAATCGGCGGAGGATCGGTGCGATCGACCAGCCCGGGCGTCAGCAGGTTGCTGTGAATCTGGGTTGCGACCAGATCGTCGGGACTTTGCCGCCGCCAATAACTGAGCAACGACGGCCGGTTTCGCAGGACCATGTCCCAGTCGGGATGCTCGCCGCCGGCGTGGTCCAGGTGTTCCATATATTCGTCGTCGAACTCAAAGTTTCCGGCTGAGTCGACCGGCGGATCGGTGTAGCCGAGTTGATGGGCAATATCGCGGGTGCGCTGCGCCAGCACTTCGGACGAGTACGGCGTGTTCATCTTTGCGATGCCGCTGGTACGGGCACCGGCAACAAAGATGATGATCAGGCCGAGCAGCGCGGCGGCGGTGGCCACAACCGTGGTGCGCACGGGCAGTCCGCTGGTGGCGCCGGCGGCGGCAACAACTTGCGGCGAAGGCGTTTCGCCGGCAGCCAGTGCGGCGGCCAGAGGATCGCCTCCGGGAAGCGCGGCCGATACCATCAGCGCCGATCCCGGCCGGTTCTCAGGATCGGCCTCCAGACAATGCAGGATGACGCGCTCGACCAGCGGGTCCATGTCGCGCACCAGCGTGGACGGACGATGCGGCGTGCTGTCCTTGCGCACGCGTACGATTTCGTCCAGCGTCTTGCCGTCGAAGGCGGCCTTGCCGGTGAACAACTCGTACAGCACCAGGCCTAGCGAGTAGATATCGCTGCGGACCGTGACTTCTTTGCCGGAAAGTTGCTCGGGCGCCATGTAGGCGGGCGTGCCGCTGCGCACGTCTTCAATCTCGTGAGCGATGCCGGCCAGGCCGAAGTCCATCACCAGCACTTCGCCGCGGCCGTCCAGCATGATGTTGGCGGGCTTCAGGTCGCGATGCAGCACGCCTTTGTCGTGGGCCGCGGCCAGCCCGGCGCAAATCTTGCGCGCGATCTCCAGTGCTTTGTCGGACGGCAGGCGGCCGATGCGCCGCAGCAGCGAAGACAGGTCTTCACCGTCGACGTACTCCATCGAGAGAAAGACGCGGTCGTCCGTCTGGCCAATGTCGTACACCCGGCAAACGTTGGGATGCGAGATGCGGCGGGCGATGCGAACCTCGTTGCGAAAGCGCTCGAGGGTGTATTCGTCCGTCTTTGCTTCCGGCAGAAACTTCAGCGCGACGGGCGAGCCCAGGCTGAGGTCGTCGGCGCGATAGACCTCGCCCATACCGCCGCGGCCCAGCAGTGCGATCAGGCGATAGCGGTCGCCGATGACGATGCCCGGCGTGTAGCGGCCTTCCTCGCGCGAAATGTGCGACGAGGGACGCGATGGCGGGCGGCGTGGCGGCGATTGCCGGGGATAGGTCGGCGCGTTGGAGGTTATCGCAAGTATGGTGGCAGCGTCGGCACTCGATTCCGCCGAAGATGGTCCCTGAAGCTTGCTTCCACACTGAGCGCAGAAAGGCGAAGGCCGCGCGATTTCCGAACCGCAAGTAGAGCATTGCTGCATTACGAGGCTCCCACAAACAGGTACGGCTATCTTACAGGGGGAGTTCGACACGGTATGGCGAAAAGCGCTGGCGCAAGATCCACAGTCATGATGAGAATAGCCGGGTGCCCATCACTTTGTATCCTGAATGCAACGTTCATGCCATCCCGATGTGATATGTGCCGGGTCCGGTCTTCTACTAACGCTCCGACGACGTCCTGCCCCATCCCCCGCCGCCGGGGGTCTCGATGCGAATGCGCTCGCCGCGTTTCAGGCGCGTGCTGACTTTGCCGGGCAACTCTTCTTCCGAGCCGTCGATGCGCAGGATCGCCGAACGTCCGGACGCGCCGTCGCTGCCGCCTGCCAGTCCATAGGGCTGCGTCTTGCGACGATCCGAGAGCAGCGTGACCGTCGCATCGGTCAGCACTTCGATCTCGCGCACGATGCCGTCACCGCCGCGATGTTCGCCGTCGCCTCCACTGTTCGGACGCAACGAATACTGCGTCACGCGCAGCGGGTAGCTGTATTCCAGAGCCTCGGCCGGGGTGTTGAGCGAATTGGTCATGTGGGTGTGCACGCCGCTGACGCCGTCCGTGGTCGGTCCCGCTCCGGAGCCGCCCGCGATGGTCTCGTAGTAGGCGAAGGGAACAGGTGCGCCGTTGCGGTCGTCCATGCCGCCGATGGTGAGGTTATTCATCGTGCCCGAAGACGCAGCCGGAATCCGCTTGGGAAGAGCCTGAGCCAGCGCACGCAACAGAACGTCGACAATGCGCTGCGAGGTTTCGACATTGCCTCCGGCAACGGCAGCCGGCGGTCCCGCGTTGACGACCGTCCCTGCGGGCGCGATAAGTTCGATAGGCCACATCAGTCCGGCGGTAGCGGGCACGTCTTCGCGCAAGAGGCAGCGAAAGACATAGAAGCAAGCTGAGAAGGTAATCGCCTCGACCGCATTGATGCTGCCTTCCACCTGCGGCGAACTGCCGGTGAAATCGACGACTACCCGGCTGTTCTTCGTACGCTTGTGCGGAAAAGTGATGCGGACGGCGATACGGACTGGCTCGTCGCTCACGCCATCATCGTCCAGAAAATCTTCCGCTACGTACGAGCCAGGCGGAACAGCGGCCAGAAACGCACGCATCATCTCGGCTGAATAGTCCAGCAGAGCGTGTCCGGCACGCTGTACACGAGGCAATCCGTAGCGCCGCGCAAGTTCCTGCAGCCGTGCGGCGCCGGTACGGCAGGCCGCCAGCTGCGCGCGCAGATCGCCTTCGCGCTCCTCGGGCGTACGGACGTTGTTCAGCAGCAGCGCCAGCACATCGCGGTCGATCTCGCCGCCGCGAACGATCTTGACCGGCGGAATGCGAAAGCCTTCCTGATAGATCTCGCGGCACGGCCCCATCGATCCCGCATAGGTTCCGCCAATGTCGGCGTGATGCGCGCGCGAGGCCACGTAGAAGTCTGGAACGCCGCCCGACGATTTGCGCTGCACCGAAGCACGCGTCGAACCAGTCTTTGCCTTCGTCGCGCCGGATTTTCTTCCGCCAAGGAACACCGGAGCGACCACGGTGATGTCCGGCAAATGCGTGCCGCCGCGAAAGGGATCGTTCAGCATGGCAACATCGCCGGGCGCGAGCTCGAGTTCGTTCATCGCGGCGCGCACCGACATCGGCATGGAGCCGAGATGCACCGGCATGTGATCGCCCATCGCCAGCGCCTCACCGTCGCCGTTGAAGAGCGCGCAGGAGTAGTCGCGACGCTCCTTGATGTTGGGCGAGAACGCACTGCGACGCAGCGACGCACCCATCTCTTCGGCGATGGAGTGGAAGAGATGCTTGAAGACTTCCAGCTCGATGGGATCGGCGCGCATGCTGGCGAGTGTACCGCGACTGCCGCGAAATTCGTGCAACGACGGCGAGCAACTCTGCTCCAGAATTTGGGCACCCACCACAAAACTGGAGTCCGTGCAAGAAAATTTTCTACGATTTTTGTTGACAATCCATGCGAGTAACCGCAATATCTTGCGTAGCTGTATTGCCCATGCAAGATGTTGGGCATTGGTTTAGGGCCACTGTTTCGACAAGGGCCCCTTCAAGGGGAAAAGTTCCAACAGTTCTATACAAGGAGGCTTACACCATGGCAACGAAGAAGAAGGCCGCCAAGAAGGCTGCCAAAAAGAAAAAGCACTAACTGAATCGCGGCGGGGCTAGAAGCCTCGCTTTTTTGTTGTAAGAAACAAGGGCCTCCGCATTGGCTAGCGCGGAGGCCCTTCTTATTTTGCGAGCGAATCCGGTTTACGGATGTCCCTCGAGTTGCTGATTGCAGGTTCCATTCGTCGGCTGGGTCGGCAGCGGCGGTACCGTCAACATGTGCGGCGCGCTGAAGTCGAAGAAGCCGTTTTGCGGATCTGCCATGTTCCCTGCGGTGGCATCGCGCTGGGTCAGCGGCGGAACGTTGAAGCGGGTTTCAATCAGCTTCAGGATCGCCGTGTAGTCCATGGGCAGATGCGTTACCGTCTGCGGCCGCGACCAGGGCGAGATCACGATGATCGGCACGCGGAACCCAGTTACGTTGAACTCACCCTGTCTGATCGCCCGGCTTCAGGTCTGTCGGTTCGGTCAGATCGTCGGGCGGCGTTGCCAGGATGGGCCCCACGTGATCGAACAGCCCACCGCCTTCATCGTAGGTGAGGATGAACGCGGAGTCCGGCCAGGCGGCGCTGTTCAGCAGCGCGGTGATGATGGTCTGCACATCGGCCGCGCCGGTTTGAACGTTGTTATCAGGATGTTCGTCCAGGCCGGTCGCGCTGCCGCGTTCGATGAAGACTACCTGCGGCAGGTTCTGGTCTGCATTCGGGCTGGAGAGAATGTTGTAGTACTCCTGGATGTTGCGCACGTTGGCCTGGATCTGCGGATCGCTCCAATCAGCCCAGTTCGCCAGGAAGACGCTGTTGTCCTGGTAATAGTAGCGCCAGGTGACACCGGCATCGTTCATCGCGCGGAAGAACGTTTCCACCTGCCAGGCCGGATCGTTGGGATCGCTCGGCGGGAAAGCGTGTCCGTGCGAGGTGGCCGAGAACAGATACATGCGGTTGGGAACGGTGTTCGCCGGTATCGGCGAGTACCAGGTGTCGCTGGTGGTGAACTGCGCGCCCAGTTCGTAGTAGAACGGCAGATCGGTCTGGTCGTAATAACCGAGCGGCCGGGTGTGGTTGGGATCGTAACGATCGCCGCTGCCGCCGGACAACGTGGTATCCAGGAAGCGGTCCATCTTGTAGACGGAACTCGAGGTCAGGTTCAACCAGTCGTCGCCCACCAGGTCCATGTCGTAATGCGTCTCGTTCCATGACGGCGAGAGGTTCTCAATACACTCGGTTCGCTGGTGATACGGGCCGTAGCACCCGCCTTGTTCATTACAGATGGTGTAACCCGAGGGCAGGGTGTGCAGATCATTCACGTCGCTCAACTGCGCGCCCTGAATCGGCGGCTGGTGATTGACGCGATACTGCGCAAACTGGCCGAGGTAATTATCAAACGCCCGGTTCTCCTGCAGCATGTAGATGATGTGGTTCAGATTGCCCAGTCCGCCGGTATTGACGGTCACGGTGACCGAAGCCGTAACCGGAGGTGTGTTGGGATAGATGGACGTAGCCGTGGCCGTGTAGGTGGTGGTCTGCGTCGGAGACACGGACGCCGATCCCGACAGCGGCTCACTGCCCAATGCCTGGACTGATGCTCACCGCCGACGCGTTCTGCGAAGCCCAGGTCAGCAGGGAACTGCCGCCTGGCTGAATGTTCTGAGGATTCGCCGTCAGGGTAATGGTGGTCGCGCCGCCGACGGTAATGGCGACGGGCGCAGACGTCGCTTGTCCGCCAACCGGTCCGGTGACAGACAACGTATAGGTCGTATTGCTATTCAGCGGGCCAGTCGGATAAGTGCCGGAGCAGGTGTTGTTGGTGCAGCTTGGCGTCGGCAGCGGGATCGGCGTTTGGCTGCCTCCTATCAATAGGGCGTAGGTGCTGTTGTTATTCGGGCCGCCGTAGGTCAAAGTGACACCGGTTCCTGCCTGAATGTTCGTTGCCGAGGCGGTCAACGTAACCGTGACCATGATCAGCGAGGTGGTCGCCGGCGACGACTGCGTCGATCCATTACTTGCGATCGCGGTGAAGGTCGTGTTGTTGGCTGGCGCGCTGGTGTCCTGGTAAGGGCCTTGCAATGGCAGGGCCTGATCGTCGCCATTGATGGTCGGCGTTACCGTGATCGCGGTGGCATTGGCCGTCGCCCAATTGAAGTTGACGAACTGGCCGACTCCATTTGCGCCCGTGCCGGCGATGGTCGGCGAGACGCTGAAGTTGCTGACCGTAGGCGCTGGCGTGCCGCCGCCACCTGAGCCGCCGCTGCCGCCCGAGCCACCACTACCGCCCGAGCCACCGCTGCCCCCGGTGCCACCGGTGCCGCTGGAGTTGTTGCTGGAACCACCGCCGCAGGCGATGGTAATCAGGATCAAGAAAAATGCTGCAAGCATTGCAGCATTGCGAAGACGAAACATAGCAACCTACCTGGCGATCTGACGAAGCTCGCGGGACGATGTGAACGTTTGATGTGTCCGGGTTCGACAGGCTTGCATCGAGCTTTGCCGAAAACGCACAAAAGCTAGGATTCAGCCGCTCACGTTCGAGTTGTTCCACATCGCCCTGGGGTTGCAGGATCATCGCAACTACGCGAAGGCGCGAAGTGCGCCGCGGCTGCCAGAAGTCACGCTTTCGGCCGTAGCCTTTCGCTGCCAAGTCATCGCGAGTGACAACTCGCCCTCTCGATAGCAGCCGAAGCAGAGTTGTTCCTCGCCGACGCTTCGTGCTAAAAGTCTTGCAGACCGCCCAGTGGCGGGTATTTGCTTGCAACTCGGGCCATTAAGCCCGAAACTGTTGGTCTGCATGGCTGAAAAGAAAACACGCCGGAAGAAAACTGCGTCGGACGAGCCGGTCATTCCCGACAAGCTTTACTTCCGTATCGGCGAAGTTTCCACCCTGTGCCGCCTGCCGGCCTACGTCCTGCGCTTCTGGGAGACCGAATTTCCGCAACTGAAGCCGGTGAAGAGCAGTACCGGCCAGCGCATGTATCGCCAGCGCGACGTGGAAAATGTTCTCCACATCAAGAAGTTGCTCTATGACGAAGGCTTCACCATCGCGGGCGCGCGCCAGCAACTGAAAGACGAAGCCAAACCGGCAGCCAAACAGTCAGGCTTGCCGTTCCCCAAGAAAAGCTCGAAGGACGGCATCAAGAAAGTGCGCCAGGGGCTGCAGGAGATTCTGGGGATCCTGTCGACGAAGAAAAGCAAAAGCTAGATTGAGGAGCAGGGGCCAGGGGCTAGGGATCAGGGTGGGTCGTGGTTCGTTGATCGTGAATGGTTGCTCGTGAATCGTTGGTTCTCAATCATTGCGTGAAATATTTGATCTTGATCCGGTCCGGTTTCGCATCCTCAGGGATGTAGTTCGTAGCCAACTGAAGTTTTGTGCTGGGCGTCGCGCCTCGCGGTGTCGATCTAAGAGTGATGCCGAACGATCTTAAGATTCTCGATTCGAACCACGAACAACGATCCGCGATTCACGAACAACGCTCTGATCCCTGAACCCTAATCCCTGGCCCCTGATCCCTGTCCCCTGTCTTATGAAGACCAATGCCGTCCGCCTGCTTGACAGCCTGAACGTTTCCTACGAGCTGCGCGAATACGAAGTCGATCCTGACGATCTTGCCGCCGAAACGGTGGCTGCGAAAATCGGATTGCCGCCCGAGCAGGTCTTCAAGACGCTGCTGGCGCGAGGAGACCGCAATGGTCCCGCCTTCGCTGTTGTCCCCGGCAATGCCGAACTCGATTACAAGGCGCTGGCCAAGTTGACGGGCGACCGCAAAGTCGAACTGGTGACGCTGAAAGAAGTGCAGCCGCTGACGGGATACATTCGCGGCGGCGTAACCGTGCTGGGTGCGAAGAAGGACTATCCGGTGTACGCCGACGAGACGATTGAGTTGTGGGATGTGGTGTCGATCTCCGCCGGAGTGCGCGGCACACAGATCCTGATTGCCCCGGCGGATTATTTGCGGGTGACGAATGCGACCGTGGGCGCGATTGCGCGGGAGAAGAGTTGAGCGGCTCACCCTGTCCGCAAATGCGGCGGACGAAAATGAGGCACCCGCGGTTCTATGTTTTCGCTTGCATAGGAACACACGGCTATTTCGGCGCTTCGGTGTCGGATCGAACGACGGCCGAACCCCGCAGGGGTGGTGCCGCTTTTAGCCCTGGGCGTAACGCGCGGAGCCTGGTAGGCTCATGGAGAGGCAAAAGTCCCTTCGGGGACGACAGGGTTTTGTGCCAACCCGGCGTTCGTGCTGGGTAGCCAACAGCAGGTCCCTCCACTACGCGTCCGCCCGCCGCAAAATCTGCGGCGGAAAGGCACGGCGGACACTCCGGTCGGGATGACAAAGCGAATTGAGGACGCACGGCTTCCGTGGCTCATCGATTGCGTAGACCGCGAAAAGGAAAGAGCGACAAGCGAAACGCGGAAGGCGAAACGCGAACACCAAGAGCGCCCCCGCCGCCTTCCTTGCACTTCGCCTCACAGAACTCTATCCTTGAATGAACGATGAGCAAGCTGGGACAGACCTTGCGCGGGTATTTCTGGTGGACCTATCCGCGCGGCAGTATGCCGTACGATGTGATGGTCACACTGATTCTCGCCTTCATCTTTATTGCCCCGCACTGGATCGATTTCCGCGACAAGCCACAGGAAAATCCTGCGCGCCAGGCCGAAGTTGTAGTGCAGCAACTGGGCGACGGATTTGTATACAAGGTCGATGCCGCAACCGTGAAGACCGGCAGCGACACCGAAATCCGCGAGTCGCTGACGCGCATCATCGAACCCATCGCCGGCGAGATCACCATCGACAAATACCAGGAAGTGCGTGACGGCAATCACCGCGTGGTTGCCTACCAGGTATGGGCGCATCGCTAGGAACTTTGCCGCGCCAAGCAACTCGCAAGGCAATTCCGGTTTCTCTCTTAAGACGCTATGAAGCTAAGAACGATTGCAATGCTGGGAGCGCTTCTGATTATGCGCCGCGGCGGCCATGCAGGCGCAGGACCTGAACGCCGTGCTCAACTCCATGGACCAGGCGGCAGCCGGCTTCCATAACGCCCAGGCGGATTTTGCGGCCGACCAGTATCAGAAGGTCGTCAACGATCACGACATCCAGAAGGGCACCATCTACTTTCGCCGCCAGGGCGACCAGGTTGAGATGGCCGCCGACTTCACCGCGCCGGACAAGAAGTACGTCGTGTTCTCCAACGGAATGGTCAGTTACTATCAGCCGGCCATTGACCAGGTGACACAGTACAGCGCCGGCAAGAACAAAGCGGACTTCGAAAGCTTTCTGGTGCTGGGCTTCGGCGGCCGCGGCCACGACCTGGAGAAATCGTACGACGTGAAATTCGGCGGCATGGAGCAGGTGGAGGGCGTGAACGCGGGCAAGCTGGAGCTGACGCCGAAGTCGCCCAAGGTGCTCAGCATGTTCAACAAGATCACGCTATGGATCGATCCCGCGCGCGGCGTCAGCGTGCAACAGCGCTTCGACGAGCCGTCCGGCGATTATCGCGTCACCAAGTACAGCAACATCCAGCTGAACAAGAAGATTTCCAATGACGCGTTCAAGCTGAAGACCACCGGCAAGACGAAAGTCGTCAAGCCGAACGGGTAAGAAACCGAAACGATTCACGACCGACGATCCACCTCTACTTTTTCGCGGGTGGCTGGGACGTATTCGGCGGCGGGCTCGTGTCCTTCATCTGGCTGGAGTTCTTGAGAAACACCACGGTCTTCCAGATATCGTCGTCGCTGAGGACGCCGCTCCAGCCGGGCATCGCGGTGAAGCGGATGCCGTACTTGATCACGTAAAAAATATTGCCATCGGGATCATCGGGCGTGTGCGTCATCAATTGCGGTACCGAGGGATAGAAATTCTTCCGCAGTGGTGAGACCGGTTCCTTCAGGCTGCCGTGACACATGGCGCAGTTCTTGTCGTAGGTCATGGAGCCGTCCATGACAACGTCCATGGTTGGCTGAAACGGGTTGGTCTGCTTAGGCGCGTTCGCGTCCACCCAGGCGTCGACGGACTTGTTGGCGGTGCTGCGTTCAAAGGTGCTGGGCGTGTTGCCGACGGCGCGAGTATCGAAATGGCCGGTGGTGGCGTACCAGTAGGCGCCACCCAGTCCGACGATCAGCGTGAAGATGATACCGAGAATGAATCCGCGCATGTCTCTCCTTAGCGACCCCGGCTATGGCACAACGGCGAATTGAACATCGTACTACGGACGCAGCGGCGCGCCGGAGCCGCTTTACAATTCGTAACGGTGGGGTCATGGCTGCCTTCCACAGGTTTGTCATCCGGAACCGGAGCGAAGCCGGGGCCCCAGCGGGCGACGGTGTTGCGCTTGCTGGCTGGGCAGCGGCGCGGGGGGATCTGCTTCGCTACCCGGTATTCACACCTGCGTCGGCAAAAACCCTGTCGTCCCTGAAGGGACTCTGACCTCCGCAAACATCAACCCCGCCCTGAAGGGCGGGGCTATCACCTATCGCGTCTCCGACGCTTTCGCTTGAACCGGCACGCGCGCCCGTTCCGGCGCATCGGTGTCGCCGCAACGCGGCGGAGCAAGCGCGGACGCTCCGTTCAGGATGACAATGCGTAGCAAAATTTACGCCGCGCCGCTCGAAGCTCAGGGTCGCCGCCTCAATACCGCTTCAACCGCCGGGCCTCTCGCACCACGTCCTCAACCCGCGGCAGGAACACTTCTTCCAGCGGGGGCGAGAACGGCACCGGCGAATCGAAGGACGCGATGCGCACGATCGGCGCATCCAGCGAGTCGAAACACTCTTCGTTGATGATGGCCGCAACCTCGCCGGCAATGCCGCCGGTCTTGGTGTCTTCGTGCAGCACGATTACGCGATTCGTCTTCTCGACGGTTTCGCGGATGGCGTCGCGGTCGAGCGGCAACACCGTCCGCAGATCGATGACCTCGAGCTCGATGCCTTCCTTCGCCAGGATCTCCGCGGCTTCCAGAGCGATGTAGACCATGGCGGCGTAGGTGATCACGCTGACGTCGTGTCCTTCGCGCGCCACGCGGGCCTTGCCGATGGGCACGGTATAGTCCTCGGCCGGCATTTCTTCCTTGATGCGGCGATACAGAAACTTGTGCTCGAAAAAAATTACGGGGTTGTTATCGCGGATGGCCGACTTGATCAATCCCTTCGCGTCATACGCGCTTGCCGGACAGATAACTTTCAGCCCCGGCGTGTGCGCGAAATAGGCCTCGGGATTCTGCGAATGAAACGGGCCGCCATGCACGCCTCCGCCGGATGGGCCGCGTACCACCACTGGTACAGGCGCGCCCCAGCGAAAATGCGCCTTCGCGAGCAGGTTGGTGATCTGGTTGAAGGCGCAGCCGATGAAGTCCATGAACTGGAATTCGGCGATGGGCCGCATGCCGGTAATAGCCGCGCCAAAGCTGGCGTTGATGATCGCCATTTCGGAGATGGGCGTGTCGACCACGCGCTCGGGACCGAAGCGGTCGATCAGACCGTCGGTGACTTTGAACGCGCCGCCGTAGATGCCGATGTCCTCGCCGATGCAGAAGACGGACGGATCGCGCTCCATCTCCTCCCAGATGCCCTGCCGGATTGCCTCAAGATACGTGACGACCGCCATGAATGATTGCCACCCTCGCAGAAGATTCTAACTGAGGCGGCGACGAAGTGGAGTGAAGCAGGGGTTCCCCGACATGATGGGACGTTCCGGCACAATTCAGAAGCGCTGGAAGCGCGATATAGGTTAGCCCAGCCGTTCACGGCTGGGTAGATAATCCCTACATTAGCCAAGTGCCGTAGGTACGACACATGACCGCCGTGATGTGCCACCGATCACCGAATCCGCCCGGTTTCTCGGTTACGTTTGATCTATGGCTCACACCTACTCCTCGCTGCTCGTGCATTGCGTCTTCAGTACCCGCGAACGGATGAACATCATCCGGGACCCGCAATTGCTTTGGCGCTATTTCGGCGGCATTGCTCGGGGCAAGGGAATTCCGCTGATTGCCGCGGGTGGCACCACGAATCACGTGCACTTTTGCTCGACCTGCCGCCAACCATGGAGGTGGCGCAGGCATTGCAACATTTGAAAGGCAACAGCTCGCATTGGCTCAATAGCGAGAAAACGCCCTTCGCCTGGCAACAGGGTATGGAGCATTCGCCATCGGCGAATCTCAGCGGCAGACCGTGATCGATTACATTGACAATCAGGCGGAGCATCACCAGAGAAGAGGTTTTGAAGAGGAATTTGTCGCTCTGCTGAGGAAATACGGAATTCAATACGATCCAAAGTTCGTCTTCGGATAAAAGGAGTGACGTGCCTACGGCACTCGACCGATATAGAGGCCGTCTACCCAGCCGTAAACGGCTGGGCTAACCTATGGCGCGCTTTCAGCGCTTCCGATGACCCAAATCCTTCGCTTAGCTTGCCTGAAACCTAACTCCCACACTATGGGACTACGACTTGCGTACCCAATTCCACGCCGTGAGACTCCCCCTTACGTATTTCAAATCCCGCGCGGTCTGCTTTGGCTAACCCAAATCTCGCGCTCACGGCGCCTCGACTACGCTTAGTCCCGCGCTTTGCCTGGCTCCAAGTCCGACGTTGTACGACTCCCGCTTGCTCTCTTCTCTTACGTTTGCAGCGCCGCTGCGCCTACGTTCTTCCCGCAATAGGGGCAGCAGGCAAAATCGCGGCGAATGGCCCTTCCGCAATGGGTGCAGGTCGGCGCCAGTACGAAGCCGCACTTGCCGCAGTAGGCGAAATCGGCTGCCACCGGATTCTGGCAATTCGGACACGGCAGCGGCAGCGGTCGGCGAAGCAGGAAGTAGGCGATGAACCAATCGGCTTGGGCAGCAGCAGCGCCAGCAGCGTCCAGAGCAGGGCATTCATGCCGCGCCGCTTGGCGTCGCCGTAAATGTATCCGGTCAGCAGGATTGAGGCCAGCACCAGCAACGAGGCGCAGATCCGCAGCAGCGTCCACCACGGCTCCGCCGGCAAATCGTGTGGTCCGGCAAAATGCGGCACCACTACCCAGAACAGAACCTGGACCGCAAAGAAGGCGATGAGTGACGCGATCACCCAGCCCAGCGGAATAATTTCGATTTCTTCTCTTAAACGCGAGCCACGTCCGTTCATCGGCGGCCTCCTTCGCGTTGCAATCCCAAAATCTCCATGGTTAACGTGCGGTCAATGTTTCTGCGCGACGAAGCCAGCATAAGAACAGCGATGACCACGGCCGGAAGCATCCAGGCTACGAAGACGCCGGGCTCAACCACGGCGCGCGACAATCCCAGGTGCTGGGCCAGCCAGCCGTCGAACCTCCACCACAGCCACGCCGACATGGTCGACGTCAATGCTCCAATGCAAAACGAAACTGCTATCAGCACCGTGCGCGCCCGGTATTCCTCGAGCTCGGCCGCGCGGGCATGGACTCGCGCCTGCGTTGCCGCTACCAGCGAGGAGCCGGCGGTGACCGCGAAGGTGCGCAGCAGATGTCCGGTCTGGTCGAAGTCCTCCTCGTAGGCGGCGCACTCGGAACATGCGGCCAGATGCTCATTGAGCCAATCGGCATCGCGGGCGGCAATGTCTTCGGTGCCGCGGCGCATGATCAGCTCCAGCGCGCGCTCGTGATCCTGGTTCGTCATTGCGCGCCTCCTTCCTGGGTCTCCCATTGCTCGCCGTTTTTGCGCGCACTGGGGCGAAGCAGCGGACGCAGGGCCATCACGCCGCGATAAATTCTGGTCTTCACCGTTGAAACGGGAATGCGTACCAACTTGGCAATCTCCTCTAATTTCATTTGTTCCTGAAAACGCAGCACCAGCACTTCGCGAAAAATCGGCGACACCTGCTGGATAGCCTCGTCGAACATCTCCTGCTGCTGACGCTCGGCCGCTTGCTCGAAGGGCGATGGCCCAGTAGCCGGCGGCTCGAACGGAGCGCCGTCTTCCGGGTCTTGCATCTCGTCGAGCGAGGCAGGATTGCGTTTGCGCAGATGGTCGATGGCAACGTTGTGGCCGATCGACATGAGCCAGGTGACGAAGCGGTTGCGTCCGTCGTAAAGATGCCCCTTCTCCAGCACGCGCACCCAGACCTCCTGAAAAAGGTCTTCGGCGACCGCGCGGTTGCCGGTCAGATGCAACAGGTACCGCAGCAGCCGGTGCTGATATTGCTCGATGAGCGCATCGAGCAGATCAGGATCGCGGCGCCGGAGCCCCTGTGCGATTTGGGCCTCTTCGGTCTCCATCGGAACCAGCAAACTGAAGGCGGTGGCGATCATACTAACGGGATATACGAGGCAGGGGGAGAAAAAGACTCAAGGGGAGGATTGTCGGATCCCGGTTGTCTGTTGTCGGTTACCGAAAGCCTCCCTGCGTCCGGCGTACCTCGGCAATCATCCAATCCCCATAAGAAAACGAATCCCGTTCAAAGGAATTGCCGTAAGCTGACAGCTGACGGCCGATAGCCGACAGCCAAATGGTCACCCACGTAATCCATCTCGGCCTGGTCCCGTACTCGACGGCGCTCGAACTCCAGCGCACGCTGCTGCAGCTGCGGAAAGCCGGCCGTATCGAGAACACGCTGTTGCTGCTGGAGCATCCACCAGTCATCACGCTGGGCCGCAACGCCAGCCTCGACCATGTGCTGGCCTCGCCCGAGTTCCTCTCGCAACGCGGAGTCGAGCTGCACGAGATCGACCGCGGCGGCGACGTCACCTTCCATGGCCCCGGCCAACTGGTCGCCTACCCGATCTTCGATCTGCGAAGCTTCGAGCCCAAGGTGGGCGCCGTCGAGTTTGTACGCCGCCTGGAAGAAGTTCTGATCCGCACCTGCGGTGACTACGGCATCGGCACGCAGCGCATCAAGGGGCTGACCGGCGTGTGGACCTACGCGCTGCGGAACAAACCGGAGGCGAAGATTGCCGCCATCGGAGTTCATATTTCGCGCGCCGTCACCACGCATGGTTTCGCATTGAATGTTTCGACCGACCTCGATTACTTCACCATGATCGTGCCCTGCGGCCTCACCAATAAGCCGGTGACATCGATGGAAAGAGAGTTGCAGAAATCCTTAACTATGGATGAAGTAGCGACGGCCGCGTCGCGCAACTTCGGGCGCGTGTTCCAGTCGCAGATGTTGTGGCTGGAGTCGCTGGACGATTTATTGGCACAGGCCGAGGCAGCTCCGGACATCGAGGCGGACAAAGTTCCCGCCAACCAGGACACTCCCGTGCGTCTGCCAAAAGAGCTGCGAGAGTTGCACGGCGACGGCAGCGAGATCGTGTAGCCACTTTTCGCGTTTCGCGGCGCGACGCCCTACCAAGAAACTCTCGTGAGTCCTCTTACAGCGTCAAAGTGGCGATCCCGGCTGATGATTGGCAGCGAATGATGACGGCATAGCGCCGCAATCCATGCATCGTTGGCAGGAATCGGCGTGCCGGCCTTCTTCAACTCGGCGCGGATTTCTGCGTAGGAGACGGTAGAACTCTCATCAATCTCGAGCACCTGGAAATCGCGCAGGTATCGCGAGAGCCACCGGTCGTATTGCGCATGGTAGCGAGATTGAGAGATGCCATAACGAAACTCGCCGAGCACGATGACAGGGATGGCGAGCCGGGTCGAATTGCGCAGGATCGGCTCAAGTGCAGCCTCCCCGTCCGCAAGAGCGGACAGGGCATTCGTGTCCAAAATCAAAGCCGGTCCTCGGCTTCAATATCTTCAAACTCCGCCTCGATCAACTGGCTGATCCTGAGCGTCTCCTTGCGCAAGCCCCGGACTTTGCCGAAAGCTGCCATCCACGGCTTTTCGGCATCATTGCCGGAATGCGCCAGCTTCTCCTTGACCGCTTCGGTAACGAATTCGCGTAGCGGTATGCCACGCTCCGCTGCCACGGACTTCGCTCGCCGGAAGATGGAATCGGGGATTTCCAGAGTAGTCTTCATTCTTTGGTATGCTCCCATATTTATGGGAGTGAGGTCAACGTCGCAGAGACTGCGCCTCGACTGCTGGCACCCGTGTTGAGAATTCTCAGCCCGGCGTTTATCGTTGCTTCTGCGACTATGGCTGACAAGAAGCATCGACATTCCCACGGCGCACCCAAGAAATCGAGCAACGTCCCTCTGGCTCCGGCGAAGGCGGCGAAGACTCCGGCTCCCACCGAGCAGGCAGACGGCTCTCCTAAGGCGACCGACACCCACGCCGATCAAGCGAACTCCGGCGGGCGCAACGGCGATCGCGGAAAGCAACAGACTGCAGCGAAGCCCGGTGACGCACCGAAATCTGACGGCGTACGCAACTCCGCGTCGCGAGACGCGCTCCTCGCGGCGCACCTACAGCATCCCCGACAGCCGTCTGGAGAAACCCGAGTTCCGCATTTTCATGTCGGGCGAAGGGTCGAGCGTCGAGTACCGTATCGAGGGCGACCTCAGCGCTGCCGCGCCGCCCATCCGCGAATCAAAATATCTTTCGCGCCAGCAATGCATCGAGATCTACCGCTGGATGCTGCTGAACCGCCGCATGGAAGTGGCGCTGGAAAATCTCTACAAGCAGGGCAAAGTGGTCGGCGGCGTGTACTTCGGCCTGGGGCAGGAGGGCTGCTCGTGCGCTTCGGCCTACGCACTGGGCGATGACGATTGGCTTGGGCCGATGATCCGCAATCAGGGCGCGATGCTGGTGCGCGGCTTCAGTGCGCGCGACATCATGCGGCAGTACATGGCCAAGGGCGATTCCCCCACCTGGGGACGCGACGCGTCGTCGCACTTTGGCGACTTTGAAAAGCGCAATGTGTGCGCCCCGATTTCGATGCTCGGCGAACTGATCGGCGTGATGGCCGGCGTTTGCCTGGGCGCGCGGCTGCAGGGCAAGAACGTCGCCGGCCTGACGTATGTAGGCGATGGCGGCCAGTCCACCGGTGTCACCTATGAGAGCCTGAATTTTGCCGCGGTGCAGAAGCTGGGGCTGGTGCTGGTGGTCGAAAATAATCTGTGGGGCTACTCCACGCCGGCAGACATGCAGTTCTGCGTGAAGGACCTGGCCGAGCGCGCCATCGCCTACGGCATTCCCGGCGTGATCGTTGATGGCACCGACCCGTGCCAGGTGTATGACGCGACGCGGGAGGCGTGCGAGCGCGCTTACCGCGGCGAAGGGCCGACGCTCATCGAAGCCAAGATGATGCGCATGAAGGGCCACGCCATTCACGATGCGGCGCAGTACGTTCCCGCGAAGCTGTTCGAGTACTGGCGCGAGCGCGATCCCATCGCGCGCTTCGAGAAGTATCTGGTGAACGAGAAGAAGTGGTTGACGGCGGCAGAAAACGAAAAGCTGATTGCGGGCGTCGAGCAGGAGTTAGAGGCGGACCGCGATGCCGCAGTGGCGTCCCCGATGCCCGATCCCGCAACCGACAAGACGCATCAAGGCGTGTATTGCGATCCATCGTGCCACGACATCAAGCCGAAGTACGGGCCGGTGGTAGCGAAGCTGCGCGAAGGCGCGGGGCCGAAAGCGGTTGAGGCGGCTGTGCATTTGAAGTGAGCTTGCTGCCCACCCTCTCGCCAAAGGCGGGCGAGAAGGATGGGGCACCCGCGCATCAGTTCTGTTCGCCCAGGTCTCGAAACCCGCGAGACCCGGAGCACCCGGCAGTCCTTCATCCCTGTGTCATCCTGAGCGCAGGATCGCGCTTTTTGCGATCCGGAGTCGAAGGACCTCTACAGCCAGAAAACATCCGACCCGTTACCGCGCCATGCGCTGAAGTTTTTGTAGCTATAGCGGTCCTTCGACTCCGTTCGGCTGACGCCTCACTTCGCTCAGGATGACGCCTTTTCGATAGCCAAAGTGCTCCCGAACCCTTCGACAGGCTCGGGGCAGGCTCTGGGGCACCGGCTCTACTCATTCCCGGAAATCAAAAAGCCGCCACGATTGCTCGTGACGGCTTTTCTCATTGCGTTGACGCCGGGCTGAAGCCCCGCTTGGTTACTTGGTTTCCGGAGGAGTGCGACGGCTGGGCGGGATGTTATCCAATTCGCCGCGCTGCCGCATCGGGTGATCCGACTTGGCGCCCGGGATGGGCTTCTCGCCCGCCGAGCTCATCAGCGGCTCGTTCATTTCATCCTGCGTGTAACCGTAACCGGTAGTGTAGATGGCTTGCTGGAAGGTTCCACCGATGGGGGCGTAGGCCTGCGAGTAAATCGGGAACGCCCGTCCGCCCGCGGGATAAACCGTCGCAACGTAGTCGGCCACCATTCTTCCGGAGAAGGTATTCGGCAACCAGCTCAACTGCATGGACTGCGCCAGTTGGCGTCCTGCGGTCCAGGTCTGGCCGCCATTGTTGGTCAGCGAGAATCCGGCGTACAGGGTGCAGTTGTTGTTGCAATTCGAAACCGGGTAATAGTAGTAGGTCATGGCCATGTGGGCCGTGCTTCCCGAGGTATGGATGTCGACGCCCATGCCGTTGATGAAGTGGTCCACGCCGCTGCCGATGGGATCGAGCGGAATGCGCACCTTCGAAGTCCAGTGAACTCCGTCGGTCGAGCTGCTGTACACGATGTCGTTGGCCGTGCAGTTGGTTTCGAAGCTGCAATCGGACCAGGAGAGATAGACGGTTCCTGCGCCATCGATGCCTGCAGAAGGCAGACCGGCGCTGCGCAGGTCACCGTCCTCACCATGGCTGGGCGCGCTGGCGATGCTGGTTGCTGCTGTCCAGCTCTGGCCGCCGTTGGTGGAGAGGAATGCCGACATGCCGCCATTGAAGTCGGCGAACGGAACGACCACGGTTCCGTTAGGCTGCACCACGGGATTGCCGCCGATTCCGAAATCGCTGGCCGCCGTGTTCATGGGCGGTCCCCAGGTCACGCCGCCGTCGGTGGACGTGCTCATGTAAAGCAGGTCGCCGACGTCAGGGTTGTCCCACTCGACGTAGCAGTTGCCGTAGTGCGGACTGGTGGACGTGTTGTCGCAGGCAATCCAGTTCTTATCCGCGTCCTGGTTCTGGATGACGTAAATCGGATTGTCCCAGTGAATGCCGTCGGAGGAGCGGCTGACGGCGACGGTGTCAAAGTTGCCGATGGGAAGAGTGCAGATGATCCACTTGCCGAGCTTGGCGTTATAGACGACAGCGGCGTCGCTGGCCCCGCTGTTCGGGCCGCCGCCCTCAAACTGCGTCAGACCCGGGAGATATCCGTTGGTCCAGGAGATGCCGCCGTTCAGCGAGGTCGCCCAACCGATGTCGGCGCCGCCGCCACCGAAAATGCGGCCACCTGAAATGCGGCGACGATGACGGGACCATTGGCGAATGCGCCGGCTCAACTTCCGTCATGTGCTGGCTGCTGCTATTGGTGAAGCTGTCTTGACTGAGCTGGCGGAAAAGAGTCTGCGCACTGCTCGGAAGAGCCGTAAACACTCCCAGGGCCAAACCCAGACCGAGGGAAAGCATCGTCCGGCGAGTGCCAGGACGAGAGAGCGATTGCACGAATTTCATTAAAGGTATTCCTTCTTGGCAGACTGGTGACAGGGCACCGGTAAATTAGATTTTGCGCTGGAGCGGAGGAGACGATGGCCACCGTCGAGGCGTATGAAGCGTAACGCGCAGAGTTCCAGCATGTCAACGACAAGGATAGTAGACGAAGGGTTGGTGCGATTTTGAGTTCTGCTTTTCGACAGAATCGGCGAGCAAGAATAGAAGCATGACTAGCGACGGCGATGTAGCGGTCAGCGGTCAGGGGCCAGGGGCCGTCAGGGGCCAGGGGTCAGGGGTCAGAGTCAGGTCAGAGTCAGGGTCAGAGTCAGAGTCAGATGTTCTTCTCACGGTCAGAGGTTGGAGTTACCAACTTGGAAGTTAATCGTTTGTGGCTAACGAATGGACTACTAAGCCGATCAATTAACAAACCGGATCAACTCTAAATCGAATCAACTACCAAACCGGAACAACTACCAAACCGGAACAACTACTAAATCGGAACAACTACTAAACCGGATCAAGTACCAAATCGAATCAACTGCTAAACCGGATCGCACAAAAAGCGCCGGAGGCGCAACACAAGTTAGCCCAGCCGTTCACGGCTGGGTAAGAGCGCGTCACAGAGGTAGAGTGCCGTAGGCACGACACGCCTTCTTTCATCCGAAGACGTAACGGTTATCGTAGGCAATTCCGTATTTCTTCAGAAGGCCCACGAACTCCTGCTCGAAACTCCATTTCTTGTGGTGCTCGGCCTGATTGGCGATATACGCCAGCACGATCTTCCGCTGAGATTCTCCGACCGCAAATGCGCCGTATCCCTGTTGCCAGGCGAAGGGCGTCTTCTCCGAATTCATCCAATGCGCGCTGCTGCCCTTCAGGTGCTGGAGCGCAAGGGACACCTGCATCGTGGTCGGCAAATCGAGCAGCAAATGCACATGGTTGACCGTGCCTCCGGCAGCGATTAGCGGGATTCCCTTGGCGTGCGCAATCCCAGCGAGATATCTCCACAGGCGCTGCGGATCGTGAATCAGATTCATGCGTTCCTTCGTGCTGAAGACGCAATGAACAAGGAGGGATGAATAAGTGTGCGCCACATGGTAAGCGTATTTAGTCGACGATCCGGGATTCGGTGACCGGGGACACATGAACGTGGTTGCTGTCGTGCCTACGGCACTCTGTCCCTCAGGACGCCCCCTACCCAGCCGTGAACGGCTGGGCTAACCTGTGTTGCGCCTCCGGCGCGTGAAATCAAAACCTGTGTCGTGCCTACGGCACTGTGTCCCTCAGGACGCCGCCTACCCAGCCGTGAACGGCTGGGCTAACCTGTGTTGCGCCTCCGGCGCGTTAAATCAAAACCTGTGTCGTGCCTACGGCACTTTGCCCCTCAGGACGCCGCCTACCCAGCCGTGAACGGCTGGGCTAACCTGTGTTGCGCCTCCGGCGCGTGAAATCAAAACCTGTGTCGTGCCTACGGCACTGTGTCCCTCAGGACGCGCCCTACCCAGCCGTGAACGGCTGGGCTAACCTGTGTTGCGCCTCCGGCGCGTGAAATCAAAACCTGTGTCGTGCCTACGGCACTGTGTCCCTCAGGACGCCGCCTACCCAGCCGTGAATGGCTGGGCTAACCTGTCTTGCGCCTCCGGCGCATTAAAGTCATTCCCGTGTCACGCCTCCGCCGCTTTTGACTATTCCACGGCAGCAACAAATTCCGTTCTTGAAACTTCTTCTGCAGTATTCTTACGTTCTCGGCTCGACGTAGCTACCGGCGTCACGCCCGGACCCCACTCATCGCGTGCTAAACTTCCAAGTTCCTACCATTAGAGGTAATAGTTTCCGTGCGCTCAATATCATCCCTGCCGTTCCGCTCCTTCGCCATTCTTGCCGCACTCCTCACCATCGCCGTCGCACCTGCAATCGCGCAGCGCACCGTGACCAAAGATGCGGGTAGCGGGCGCAAGGTCGTGCTGCACTACAACTCCGCCGATCAGATCACCGAAACCGATACCCTCGGCCCCAATGGCGAACTGCTTGAGAAGGACATGCTGGAGTACCGTCCGAACGCCTACGTCCCGCAGACGTTCAACACCATGTACTGGCCGAATGGCAAGCCGCACAAGGTCACCCGCAACACCTACGACGACAACTCGAATTTCACCGGCGAGTTCGTCCAGATCTACGACGAGTCGGGCAAGCAGATCGGCGGACATCGCCTGGTCCACGATCCGCTGGCCAACACCTATCACTGCGAGGGCTGGAACGCCGCCGCGCAGAAGTATGAGGTGGCAGACTGTCCCTCGGGCGAGGAGACCACGGGCGCGCCCGAGACGGTGAAGCAGTTCACTCAGCAGGAAGTGGAGCAGCAGTTGGCGAGCGCGCGCAAGAACGCCGCGACTCCGCCGCCTCCGGCAACACCGGCTCCTGCGACCACCGGTGGAACCACGGTGAAGGAAGTCGGCCTGGTTCTGCCGTCGCACATTCGCCCGGGCGAGCGCGTCTCCGGCAGCGTGGTCGAGAATCCCGCAGCCTACGAGAACATGCCGCAGGTCACGGTGACGCGTGTGTCGTTGCCATTTGAGGCCACCGGCAAACTTTCGACTCTGGCGGGCTGGGCGGTCGAGATGTCAGGTGAGCCGCCGCAACCTGCCGACGGTCCCATCGCGCTGACCGTTCCTCCCGGACAAGTCGAACTCGCCATCATGTTCCGCCCAGCCGGCAATGTTGGTGCGCCCGTGTCGAAGGCCATCCCGCTGCCGCATCAGACGCGGGACAGGAATCGCGGCGCATCGGTTTGGGAGGCGCCGGCCACCTGCGTCAAAGGCAATCTCTGCATGGTGCACGGCCTGTTCACCGGCAACAGCAGCAAGACCTTTGCCGCGTTCTCCGATCAGCCGGCAAAGATCATCGCAGAAACCACAACCGCCGCGTACCTTGCCATCCCCGCCGCCATCGAAGCCGGTCCGCGTCCTCTAGTTATTGCGGAAGGCGACAAGGCGATCGCGTTCCCCATGATCGTCAGCGTGGTTGGCATCCGTCCCGATCGCCGCACGCTGAATGCCGGCGACAAGCTGCTGATTTACGTTACCGTCGAAGGTCCCGAGGAGCTGCCCGACCAGGAGTGGCGTCCCGGCAACTTCCCGCCATCGAATCTGGATGAGGCCCGCACGCTGGTGCCGGGATATCAGGTGGCGCGCGCCAAGAAGGAAGATCACGAAGCGGAAGAACGTCGCGAGAAGGCCGAGAAGGCAGCGAAAAATTCGGCGGCCAGCGGCACGGCGGAAGCCGGCAAGAAATCCGAGCCGGAAGAAGAACAGGCTGGCGAGTTGGTGCTGGTGGTGAAGGCAACAACATCCGACGACATCAGCTTTCGCGGTTCGACCAACGGTACCTACGTCTTCCGTTTGCACAACACCGCTTTCAAGATGGGCGAGTACAAATACAAATTCGTCGTCGACGCAGCCAAGGCCGGCAAGTTCGACGTGCAGTGGAATATTGTCCCGATGCTAGCGCCCATGCCGGGCCAGGAATTCACCGTCGCTGCGGCTGCCGCGAAGTAGGCGCTAGAGTCCGGGGATGGTGAATCGTGATCAAGCGAAGGCTTTGAAGGGGCGTACCTTCAGGTGCGCCAATACTCGGGAGAGAAGAACAGCCGGCTTCAGCCGGCGAGATGCTGCCGCCGACTGAAGTCGGCTCAGGATCGTAGGAAAGCTGTACGGCGCGCCTGAAGGCGCGCCCCTTCAAAAACGCTCTACCGGCAGCTGGGTACCGACCCGCTAGTTCCATCAGCGGCAGAAAGCAGGGTAGACGCCCCGCCCGGAATGACGAATCGTTGAGATAGACGCTCCGCCGAGGATGACAAATCTCGAAATATCAGGCCTGCCACCGACAACCGCCAACTGACAACTGACAACTGACAACTGTTAACAACTGCTTCTCTTGACATCCCCGCCCGGTGGTTCTACACCTGTCACACGACTCCCGGAGGCACTGTGGCCACAGGTGGTGATGTACCCTCGCTCGATCTCGCGCTGAAGATCTCCGATCTCGGCAATGCCAGCCAACTCAAAAGCCTGCTGCAAGACCAGGCTCAGCCCTTTTTCAAGTTCGCCGTCGCCACCGCGCCTTACTGGAACGGCCCGGTGGAAAAATTTCCCTCCGGCACCAAGGTCAGCTTCAACCTCTCGCAGGATGCCCGCTGGAAGACCTCGACCGGCATCAGCTTCGGCCTTACCGGCAGCGCCGGGTGCGAAATGGAAATCGTCACCAAGGGCCACTGTGTCGAATATCTCGACAACCTCGACGCCACCTCGAAGACCGGCCTGCCTGCCGGCGACTACAGCGGCGCGGTCTACGTCAAGCTGTCGCTGAACTTCACCATCTCGGGCAACGTCAGCGGTTCCGGCAGTGTCGGCGCGCTCGGCATCAGCGGCAACGCCAAGGGGAGCGTCGGCTCCAGCTTCGTCTTCGCGCACAAAATCAAGTGCGGCACGCTGCTCAAGGACGCCATCACCGAATCGTTTTCCCGCTTCGTCTTTCCGTTCGAGCCCAGTTGCGCCATCGACATGGCCGCGGGCGACATTGCGCAAGTCACTTTCAGCGGCTCCATGAGCTACGGCATCCGGCTGAGCTACGGCATCGACACGTGCAAGTTTTCCGCGCCTAGCGTCAAGACCGTCCTCGACAGCTGCAGCAAGGGCGCTGCCAGCCTGGCGCTTCCCACAGCGACAATTGATATCAGCGCCAGCGCCAACCTCGACTGCACGCACTCCGACGATTTCACTGCCATCGTTCAGAAAACCGACGCGGCCAATGCTTTCCTGTATCTGACGCGCGCCCGCAAGAGCGACGTCAGCGGCGGAGCGGGAGTCGGCGCGCAGATCACCATCGGCGGCGCGCCTGGCCTCAAGCTTGATCAGCAAAAGCTTCAGGACGCCATCAACCACATCACAAAAGGGAAGGGCGGATCCAAGGTTGCTGATGTCTGCGACGACCTGAATGGCAAACTCAGCGACAAGCTCACCGAGCTGATGACCAACGTGGTCAAGAACGGCGCCGGCATCAAAGCGGCTTTCGATGCGGAGTCCGATGCCACCGTGATCCTCAAGTACAAGGTCGCGCTCGCCAACCTGGCGGTTCTGCAGCACAGCTGGAATTATTTCTGCCTGGGCAACATTCAATCCGCGGTGGGAGCCGGCGGCCTCATCCTCGATGCCGGGTCCGGCGTCTGCACCAACCTCAATCGCTCGCTCACGATCGGCGTCACGTTCTTTAATTTTTTCCACGCGCAGACCGTCGACAGCTACTTCCAGAAGAGCGAGACCGTCATTACCGACACCGGCAATATCCACTTCCTCTTCGACGTTGGCGAGGAAGGCGACTCGTCGATGAACAAGGTGCTGCAGAAGGCGCGCATCCACTTCGTCGCCGAAGCCGACGCCAACGCGCCCGCCGACGTCAAACTGCATATCGAGCTCAGTGCGACCAACAACCAGGACGAAGTTCGCCACATGGAAGCCATCCCCGGCTACCTGCCGGCCGGGCCGCAAGCCACGGCCGCTACCGCCGATATGCGGCAGTTCGCCGCCGCTCATCCCAAGGGCACCGTGAATTTGTCTTTCGTGCTGGAGTCGTCGGCGTACGGCAAGCTCACCTGCTCGCCTTATAACGGCAACAAGCCGCCTGCCAATCAATCGGTCGATGCGAACAATTGGCAGGTATTTCACGACGCGTCGGTGGCGCTGCTCAATATCGACTACGCTGCCGCTGTTACCTGGAGCCAGTGGACCGAGTGGAACAAGCAGGCGAATGGCGCAACGGAACCTTCCGCAGTAGCCGACCGTCGCCACGAAGGCGAGTTCGATGGGCCCGAGGCTTCCAGCGTCTGGGCGCCCCAGCCATCGGACAAGCGGCTCAGGCTCGATTACTTCTGCCTTGCCACGTCGAGCTTCATGGACCTGTGCGACGATCTGCATCAACTGGCCGACCTGATTGCTGTCGTGAAGATTCCCGAAGATTGGAACCGCCTGCTCGGCGACTTGAAAGACATTGTCGCGCGCGACGTCAATACCGACTTCGCCAAGCCCGCTGTGGCCGCGATGCTGAAACTCTGCGCTCCCAGGCAGGTCAGTTACGACAAACAAATCTGCGGGCCGGCCATCACCTGCACTCTCACCCTGATGTAAGTGCCGCTTTACCGGAAGACAAATCGCGAAGCGAGGAAGCTATTGAGCAAGATACCGGGACTGTTTGACCTGACTGACCGCGTCGCGGTGGTCACTGGCGGCGATCGCGGTATCGGCCGCAGCATTGCCATTGGACTGGCTGAAGCCGGCGCTTCCGTCGCCATCGCAGCGCGCAATCAGGAAAAGAGCCAGCAGACGCTTTCCGAGCTGAAAGCCATCGGCGTTCCCTGCATGGCGGTGAAGCTTGATGTGACCGATCGCCCCGCACTGGAGCCAGCGCTGCAACAGGTCGAACGGGAGCTTGGGCCAATCGGCATTCTGGTAAACAATGCCGGCATCGCGTCGCTGAGCGGAGGCGTGTTGAACGAGAAAGCCGAAGACTGGGACCGCGTCATCGAGACGCAGCTGACGGCGGTCTTCCTGCTGTCGAAACTGGCCGCGCGCTCCATGTTGAGTCAGGGCAGCGGAAAGATCATCAACCTCGGCAGCATGTATTCGTATTTCGGTTCCGGCCTGGTCCCGTCGTACAGCGCGGCCAAGGGAGCGATCATGCAGCTCACCAAGTCGATGGCGATTGAATTCGCGCCGCATAACATCCAGGTCAATGCGATTGCGCCGGGATGGATTGAAACGGATTTGACCGTTGCGGTGCGGAGTATGCCGATGAACGACGAAATCCTGGCGCGTACTCCCGCGGGCCGCTGGGGCAAGCCCGACGAAATGATCGGAACCGCCGTCTTCCTGGCGTCGCGCGCCTCCGACTTCGTCACGGGCACCACCATCCCCGTCGACGGCGGCTACGCCATCCGCTGAGGCGGGCGGTTTCGAATCGCATCGGACGGGGGAAGTTCACCAGGCCGGTATTTTACGACCTTGTCATCCTGAGCGGAGCGTCCGCGTCTTTGCTGTTCCGCCGCGCGTTTGCGGCGGGCGGACGTAAAGTCGAAGGATCTGTTGTCTGCTCGCGTGATAAGGGGACGTTCTTCGCCAGAACGGCCAGGCGGGTAGAAGTTTCATGTCGAAGGATGCATCCGCTGCCGACCGCGGAACAGCAGGTCCTTCGACTCCGCTGCGCTTCGCTCAGGATGACAATTCGCTAAAGGCGCGGATGCCGCGCTCGAACGGATCTGCTGGTGGCTACCCGGCATGAACGCAGGTGCGGTACGAACCCCTGCCGTCCCCCGGGACTCAATGCTCATGATGCGCGCCTACCCAGGACTCCGCTTCGCTACGTCCTGGGCTAACGTCATATCCACCCCTTCGGGGTTCGGCTGCAGACGGTTTATCCGCCGATGCGACGGAACAGACGAGTCTTCTGGTGCAGGCGAAAGCGTTTGAGGCGTATCTGGAGGACAGCGGGGTAGCGCGCAGCGCTTGATAGCAATACAACTACTGTCACATGGTTGCGCGTAATATTTACATGTCAATACTGAGAAACGCAACAATAGGCCGTAATCGTATGATTCTAAGGATAATAAATATTTAGAAATTAGCGCCAAAACACCCCTTCCGCATGCTATAGTGAATTCAGAGTTGAACAAACGGAACGGCTTCTAGGAAGTGTTCCAAACCTGACCCAGCCAAGCGCTGGGTTTTCGTGTTTCTGGCCTCCGCGCCTTCGGGCGTCCGCTGCTCCGCATTCGCTCTCGTCCTGCCAACCACATTCGCCTGCGGGACGCTCCGCCCGGCCCCGAGTCCATCACGCGCGCTCACGATTAACCGCACGGTTCGGTCCGCGGATCGATGCCTCGGGGTGCGGGGCGCTGTATCGCACCATCATTTCGGTACCAAAGGGACTTACACTATGCCACTCGTCAAAAGCTCCAAACACCCCGGCAAGAAGCAGTCACCTCCGTCCGTCAAGAAGCCGGCCGTGAAAAGTCCGGCCAAGGCTGCCTCTGGTTCTTCGAAAGCGAACCAGAAACGCCCGAAGTCGGCTCCTGCGTACAGCTCGCTGAAGAGCAGGCAGATGACGGTTGAGCGCATGAAGCGCGCGATCTGGGCGTCGCTGCTGAAAATCAATGACGCCATCATCGCCGCGGCGACCAGTGGAAACGTGGCCTCCGCCAAAGAGCTGTTCCATCTTGCCGGCGTTTACTCGCTCCCCAATCCCGACGAGGAAAACGCGGCTGCGGCAACTCAGCCCGTCGCACCGGATGCCAGCGCGCCCTCACCCGAGCCCGCGCAAGTGCATCCCATCGACATGTTCTTCAAGCGCATCGGCATCGAGCCCTCCTGCGAGGAGCCGGTGCCCGAGGTCGCCTGAACCTGAAGCTGTAAAATAAAAATTCACGGCTCGCGTGGTTGCCACCACCTTTCGGCCGAGCAAGGGAGAATCAACTGCATGGACATGACCTGGGTCACCAACCGTATCGCGGTTGGCGGCGGCATCTGGACCGACGAAAAGATGATCGAGGTCGTCCGCGCCGGAGTTACTCACATCATCGACATGCAGATCGAATTCGATGACACCCAGCTTGCCGGCCCTTACGGTGTGAAGGTGCTGTGGAATCCCACGGACGACGACTTCCAGCCGAAGCCGCCGGCGCTCTTCCAGCGCGGAGTTGATTTCGCTCTGGAAGCGCTGGACGACGCCGACTCGCGCGTCTTCATTCATTGTGCCGCCGGGGTACATCGCGCGCCCATGATGACTCTGGCGGTCCTGCGCGCCCTGGGCTTCAGTCTGGAAGATGCCACCGACATGATCCAGTCCCGCCGCAACGTCGTCGACTTTGCCGATGTTTACGTGGAGAGCGTGGAAGATTTCATCCGCCAGCACCATCCCGCCGAACAGTCGCGGGCCGATTGATCTGTAGTTTCAGAACGGTCGGACAACCGGATGAACAAAGAACCAGCGGGTGCCCCATTTCAGCCCTCTTTTGGCTGAAGTGGGAGGAACGACCTGAACCAGAATCGAACCTTCGCCGGAAGTTACGGCACACTTTTTCGCGATGCGTCCTACTCCCATCGCGGGTTTTCTTAACCTCCCACTCTGTGGGACTTACCTATTACATTGTCATAGAGAGGCATTCGCCATGCCGAACTCACGCCGCCTCATCAGGCGGTTTTTTTCTGTTCTGATATCGCTGCTCGTTGCCCTTGTAATTCCTCGCCCGTTGGCGGCCTTTCAAGGTCTGACATTGTGTCAGATATCGGAAGGAATTTTTGGCGCGAAAAGCGGCGCGACGAAAAAGGCCGCAGCGCTCTCGTTCGTTAATACCGCCGTCTCCGCGACGGATTCGCTAACCGGGAAGAACATTGTCGATCCCAACAAGTTCCAGGACGGCCTCGGCAAAGTTATCGACGGCGTCGTTGCCTGCCTGAACGCCTCTGTCTGGGCTAACAAAGCGTAAACATCGCAGCGTCTATTTAATAGAGGCACGGGACCGAGGCAGGCTTCGATCTCCTCTCGCTGACCGTCTCCGTGCCTCTATGCCTGCCCTATCTTCCACCCGCTGTCTCCCATCCGCCGACAACTCCCGCCCCGCGCAGCGCGTCGAATGTTCAGATATTCTTGAACTGTCGAAAAGGACTTGCCATGAGCCGTCCCATCTATTTCGCGATGTTTGTGCTGGCCTTTTGTTCGCTGGCCGTAGCGCAAGACACGTCAAGCGCGCCGACAACTCCACCACCGAGCACGCCGGCGCAGAAGCAGCAGAACGCCGCCAGCGCCACCAAGGACACCAGTGGGACAACGGGCGACCAAATCACGAGTCCCCCGGCGGCGAAGGGTTCCACGCTGATCGGATGCCTCGCCGGGCCGGACAAAGATGGCAAGTTCGTTCTGAGCAACATGAACAACCGCGCCGGAGTGCAGATTCTGGGGCCTGACAACTTGAAGAACGATTCCGGCAGCAAGGTGAAGCTGACCGGGCAATGGCAGCCCGCACAGTCGCCGGCACAGGACAAGAACACGACGGAGATGCGGCGCTTCCAGGTGACCGACGTGGAAGTGGTCGCGCAGACGTGTCATCCGCCGAGCGTTACCACTCCGGTGAGCAAGGAAAAGCGGGGCAAGACGACGACCTATGACGCGCCCAGTGCGGACAGCGGGAAGTAGGCATCCGGGCCGGTTAGCGGCATCTTCTCCGCGCGATGAGTTCGAAATGAAGGCCACCTCCCTGAAAAGCGTGCGACATCTAACGTTCCATGCCTTACAGAATCCTGCAGGTACTTACCATCGCGGTTGCTCGGATTCATGGTGGGGAATGAACTGAGCGTCGCGGCCTTTCGACATCCGTCGCTTCGGCGTCTGCCTGACGACATGAATGCGCGGGTGCGGCGTGACTTCGCCCGACTCTTCGGGCGCTCATGCCGTTCTGGTATCGGCGTTGCGCTGCTGACGATGCGCTGGCCTGGATGGGACCTCCATTTCGCTCAATGAGCGGCAGATTGTGCTGCGGCGGCGATTCTCTGGCTGGTTACGATCGTGTACACAGTGATCGTTCCCAAGCCGTTGAATTCGCGGATCGCGGCTGGCCGCTCGAGTCCATGCCAGCCGACTGGCAGGCGCAGAGAACGCTGGGATCGGTTTCACGTGGTCCGGATGTTTTTGCTGGTAGCGGCCTTCACATGCCTGGTTGCCAGCGCGGTAGTGAGCTGATGAGAGATCGGCGCGGATACCGGGTCTTTCGACAAACTTCAGGACTCAGAAGAGCTTCTTCGAATCCAGCATGATCGTTACCGGCCCACTGTTCACCAACTCGACGTCCATCATGGCCTGGAAGCGTCCGGTCTCGCAGCGCAACCCCGCCGCTCTCACCCGGTCGACAAAATATTCATACAGCTCTCGCGCGCGCTCCGGCCGCGCCGCCGCATCGAATGACGGCCGCTTGCCCCGTCGCACATCGCCAAACAGCGTGAACTGCGAAACCGCCAGCACACCCCCGCCCGCGTCGACCACACTCAAATTCATCTTCCCTGCGTCGTCCTCGAAGATGCGCAGCCCTGCGATCTTCTCCGCCAGATAGTCGGCGTCGGCTTCCGTGTCATCCTGCGCCACACCCAGCAGCACCAGAAGGCCCAGACCGATCTCGCCGGTAATCTCGTTGCCCACTTTGACCGAGGCGCGGGTGACGCGCTGGATAACGGCTCGCATAGCAGCGTTGTAACACAACGAAAGACCTCCCAGGTTAGCGTCCAAAACCGGGACGCGAACCTGGGGCACCAGCATCGTCTCTCATGGCAGCTCACCTACCCTCTCGCCAACAGAAGGCGAGCAGGATGGGGCACCCAAGGGTCTGTTTTCTTCCCGCGTTGACCGTTGCAAAGTCCACCAGTTAGGATGAATCGGGATTCATATGTCCGGCGCTCCCTGGCCCTATTTATGTGCATCTGTTATGGGGGCGCGGTTTGGCAATCCTTTACAGGCTTGCTGCCTGCCAATTAGACTTACGGGTTTCGCCACCCCCGGCCCGTTGCGCGGCGGTGTCAGAGGAGATAGAAGCGATGGCTTCGGTGGAAGAACGGGTAAAACAGATTATCGTCGAGCAGCTGGGCGTGGATGAAGCGGAAGTGACGCCCAATGCTTCATTTGTGGACGACCTTGGCGCCGACTCGCTCGACACGGTCGAGCTGGTCATGGCCTTCGAAGAAGCCTTCGAAATCGAAATTCCCGACGAAGACGCCGAGAAGATCCGCACCGTGCAGGACGCGATCAGCTACATCGACGCGCACGCCAAGACCAAGAAGTAACGGGCGCGTCAGACGGTCTGTCCGCCTGCACTCGCGGATGGTATTCGCCTGAGGCGAGCAATGCGTTCGCCAGTGGCGGCGCGAAAGGAGATTCTGATCTCATGGCATCGGTTGATGAACGGGTAAAGCAGATTATCGTCGAGCAGCTGGGCGTGGATGAAGCCGAAGTCACGGCGAACGCCTCCTTTGTGGACGACTTGGGCGCTGACTCTTTGGACACAGTCGAGCTGGTCATGGCTTTCGAAGAAGCTTTCGAGATCGAGATTCCCGACGAGGATGCGGAGAAGATTCGCACGGTGAAGGATGCCGTCGACTACATCAACGCTCACGCGAAAGGGTCAAAATAGCTTGAGCCGGCGCGTGGTCGTAACCGGGATCGGACTCATCTGCGGCGTCGGCAACGATGCCGACACGGTGTGGCAGGCAATCCTGGCGGGCAAGAGCGGCGTGGAGCAGATCACCAGCTTCGACGCCTCTGCCTTCGCCTGTCGAATTGCCGCCGAGGTCAAGAACTTCGATCCCCTGCAGATCATCGAGAAAAAAGAAGCGCGCAAGATGGGGCGCTTCATCCATCTAGCCATTGCCGCCAGTGATGAAGCGCTGCGCATGGCCAATTACAAAGTCGAAAACGAAGAGATGTCCGAGCGTACCGGGGTCAACATCGGTTCCGGCATCGGCGGATTCGATGTCATCGAGCGCGAGCACAATAACCTGCTCAACGGCGGCCCGCGCAAGATCTCGCCTTTCTTCATTCCCGCGGCTATCGTCAACCTTGCCGCCGGACAAGTCAGCATCCGTCATAACGCCAAGGGCCCGAACGAGGCCACCTGCACGGCCTGCACCACCAGCGCGCATTCCATTGGCGATGCGGCGCGCGTCATCAAGTACGGCGACGCCGACGTCATGATCGCCGGCGGCACGGAAGCCGCTATCACTCCCATGGGTGTCGGCGGATTTGCCGCCATGCGCGCGCTGTCCACGCGTAACGACGATCCCCATCGCGCCAGCCGTCCCTGGGACAAGGATCGCGACGGCTTTGTTATCGGTGAAGGCGCGGGCATCCTGATCCTGGAAGAACTGGAGTTCGCCAAGAAGCGTGGCGCGAAGATCATTGCGGAAGTGGTCGGCTACGGCATGAGCGCCGACGCCAATCACATCACGCAGCCTGCGCCCGCGGGCGAAGGCGGTTATCGCGTCATGCGCAATGCGCTGCGCGATGCCGGCATCACTCCGGAGCAAGTCGGTTACGTGAACGCCCACGGCACATCCACGCCGCTGGGTGACGAACTGGAAGCTACGGCGGTCAAGCGTGCCTTCGGCGCGCACGCCTACAAGATGCTGGTCAGCTCAACCAAGTCGATGACTGGGCACCTGCTCGGCGGCGCCGGCGGACTGGAAGCCGGCGATCACCGTGCTCGCGCTGCGCGATCAGGTTGTTCCTCCTACGATGAACCTGGAACATCCCGACGAGGGCTGCGATCTCGACTTCGTCCCCAACGCTCCGCGCAAGGTCAGCATGGAATACGCCATGTCGAATTCATTCGGCTTCGGCGGAACGAATGGCTGCCTCGTCTTCAAGCACTGGACGGAATAGGTTCGCTCCAATTCCACGATTTCTCGGAAGCAAACTTCTTAGCAGGTTCCCCGCATCGGTGTTGTTGCTAATCGCGGACTGGCTTCTTTCCACTTGCTTACCGAGTATAGATTTTCATACAATGTGCCCGTCATCGAACGATCCTGGGCCGCAGCGCCTCACAATTTCCAGGCGCGTGAGGCTTTGTGGCTCGACGCTAACGGCAACGTCTACGGCATAACATTTATGTTTAGGGTGAGTTCCTGGGAAATCGCCCCGCGGGCTTTGCAGCCACAAGTGCCTGCCCGATTGAGTCGCGCTGGCGCCAGACCGGAAAAGAGGGACCATGAACAGAGGTACATTGTTGAGAATCGCTTGCATCCTCTTCGCGTTTTGTGCCACAAGCGCGATTGCCTCGCCGGCGCAAGTCTTAACCACGCTGCACAGCTTTGCGGGATACGACGGCGCCGGGGTGGACTCGGCAGTGACGCTGGGCTCGGATGGCAACTACTACGGGACCACCAGCGGGGGCGGAGCCTATTGCGGCCCAAACGACGGCTGTGGAACGGTTTTCGTAATGACTCCCTCTGGAAACCTGACCACGCTCTATAGCTTTTGTCCTGACTACCCCTATTCCTGCAGTGACGGCTTTGATCCTTACGGAGCCCTGGTGCGGGGTCCGGACGACAATCTTTATGGAACCACCTCATCGGGCGGAACCGGAGCCCATGATGCCGGCACAGTTTTCAAAATCACCACCAGCGGCACGCTGACCACGCTCTACAGCTTTTGCTCGCAGCCGAACTGCGTTGACGGCAGGTACCCTAACGGCATAATGAAGGCTACAGACGGCAACTTTTACGGGACCACCAACTCGGGCGGGATCGCGAACTGTCCTGACGGCTGTGGGACGATCTTCAAAATGACCCCCGACGGAACCCTGACCACGCTCTACAGCTTTTGCTATCAGAACAGCGACTGCCCCAACGGCTACACTCCCTGGGGGATGATCCAGGCCAGGGACGGTAACTTCTACGGGATCACCGGCCACGGCGGGGCCAGCGGCAATCAGTGCGACGGTGAAGGATGTGGCACCTTCTTCAAAATGACCCCCGACGGAACCCTGACCACGCTCTACAGTTTCTGTACTCAAACCGGGTGCCCCGACGGCGAGTTCCCCAACGGCCAGCTGGTTCAAGCTAATGACGGCAACTTTTACGGGACTGCTTCCGAGGGCGGGATCTCCACCTGCTTCCCTAACGGCTGTGGGACGGTCTTTAAAATCACCCCCACCGGAACCCTGACCATCCTCTACAGCTTTTGCTCTCAAGACAACTGCGCTGATGGCAGGTATCCCACCGCGCCGCCGGTGCAGGGCACCGATGGCAATTTCTACGGCACGACCTACACCGGCGGCGCCGACTACAACGGAACCATCTACAAAATCACTCCCAACGGCGCGCTGACTACGCTGTACAGTTTTTATCCCGCAAACGGCTCGCAGCCTGGCACGACGCTGGTGCCGGCCCCCGGCGGCAACTTTTACGGGACCACCAACCAGGGCGGGACCAGCAATGACGGCACGGTCTTCCGTTTCACCCTGCCGCGCACATGTGCGGCTTGCCCGAATGTCGAGTGAAGCTGCCCGGCGTCTTGCTCGCGCAATCCGCGCTTTATCGCAACTTATCCCGCACATGTCCAAGGGGCGGCGAGAGTAGCGCAGCGCGATTCATCTGCTCATGGTGAATTTTCTCTCTGCGACTTCGTTGCCGTTGCGGTTCAGGCGAACGGTCCACTCTCCCGGTGCCTTCTGCGCGGGAGTGCCGGCAATCTTCATCTCAAAGCAATAGCGGGCGCCGGTTTCGGTATGCGCGACCGTGTCGGTTTTATGAACGTATCCGTTGGGCTCGACCCAGTCGACCGTCCATCGATCGGACAAATCGCCGTGGTGGTAGGCGAAGAAGAACCACGCTCCCGGATCGGACACCGAGAATTGCGTCTCGCTGGTCTGCGGCAGAGTGCAAGGCGGCGACGTCGGGGCATTCCCCAGGGCTGCGCCGACCAGTTCGAACGATCCAGAAACAGGCTGAGGCTGTCCGGGATTTCCAGTTGTCGATCCGCGACCGGCGCCGGGAGGTTTCGCTGAACTCGAGCTTGTTGCCCAATAGATTCCTCCAATCAGCAGAATCAGCAATACCGGAATCGCGACCCACATCAGGGCTGATCGGCTTCCTCCGGTTGGCGGCGCAGTCTCTACCGGTTGCGGCCGAGGCGTGGGAATCGGCGAGGGCGGCGAAGTTCTTTCGACGGCTGGCGTGCTCCGCTCCACCGGCGATGTTTTCGGCATAGGCGGCGGATTTGACGGGGTCACGTCAGGCGAACCAGCCGATGCCGAGTGAGGCACCCCTCCCAAATGCAAACATCGCTGCAACTCCAGCAGCATGCGATCGTAGTCGGTGCGGAAGTCCAGGTGCTGAAAGCGGCGGATGCGGAAGGGAATTTCGCAATCGCGATGCAGAATGGGGATCAGCATCTTCTGCTTGTCGAGCGCGAAGGAAACTTCGTCGAGCACATTGTTAGAGTTCACGGATGCGGGAGACAGAATGATCAGGACGCTGGGGCAGTTCTCCAGCGCATCCTGCACGGAGCGGTCCCAGCGCTGTCCGGGACCGATGTCCAGCTGGTCGATCCAGACGTTCGCTCCCGCGGCGCGCAGGTCGGCAGCCAGGCGGAGCGCGAACTCCGAGTCTTCGCGGCTATAGCTGAAGAAGGCGACGGGCGCATCGGACAAGGCATGTCTCCACAGATGGGGAATTGGCTGGCAGACATGTTAGTCGATTTTGCGAGAGGCGAACGATTTAAAAAAAATCGGCAATTAACACTTGGTGTTTCGTAGCGGCGCGGGGACGTCCCACTCATTCGCGGTTTCGAATGGAAGGAAGAATCTGAATTCTCGGCTGCAGAGGAGCGGGGGCAAATCATTCCTCCCACACAACGAAAATCGCGTTGTGTGGGGCACCCGTCAGCCGGTGCGGAACGACCCTGCGCTGTCCCGCACTCCTAACCGTCATTCCCTATGCGCTGTCTTTTGGCGGCTCCCACAGCTCCACGCGATTGCCTTCCGGATCGGTGATCCAGCCAAAGTTGCCATACTCGTGTCGCTCGACCTTCTCATCGACCTTGACACCTTCCTCACGCAGCGCCTTCAGCAATTCGTCGAGATTGTCGACGCGAAAGTTGACCATGAAGCTGCGCTCGGGCGAGCCGAAGTACTTGGTGTCCTGCGGAAAGATGGTCCACAAAGTGAAGCCGGGAATCTCGGGATGATCGGCATCGCGCCACATTGCGCCCGCATCGGGCGAACTCTCCACGCCCAGGTGCACGCGATACCACTCGTAAAGGGCTTTCGGATCTTTCGCCTTGAAGAAGATTCCACCGACACCGGTCACACGCTTCATGTTGATTGCTCCTTGCTTGTGCGAAAGACTACACATTCTTTCCTGCGATGTCATCCGATACGGCTGCTTCGGGCTGGTATTCGGATCGACTCCTTCGACAAAGCGAAAAAGATTGACCTGCTCCGCCATGAAGGATCGGCTGAACCCAAAGCAAAAGGCACGGATGATCTCCGTGCCTCTGTGTCGCTATGGTGCGAATGTTTACGCTTTGGTGTTCTGCGCCTTGAGCACTTCGATCGCTTTGTTCAGCTGATCGTCGGGCTGGTTTACCTTTTCTTTCTGCTCCTGGGCGCTGTCGTCGGCATTCTCATCTTCATCCGGAGCGATGAAGTCGTCGCTGCTGTCGGCAATCAGGATGTTCGGAGTCACTGCAGTGTCCTGCAGCGCCTTGCCCGATGGCGAATAATACTTTGCCACGGACAGGATGAGCGCCGAGCCATCCGGCATGTCGATCACCTTCTGAATGGCGCCGGAGCCGAACGTCTTGTCTCCCACAACGTCGCCGCGCGCGTTCTCCATAACGGCCGAGGCTACAATCTCAGCCGGGCCGGCCGTGCCGCGATTCACCAGCACCACCAGCGGAACGGTGGGGGCGACAGCTTTCTGCGGGTCGGCAGTGAATGTCTGCTTGGGATATTTCTGGCCCTGCAGGTAAGTGATGGTCCCATGATTCAGGAACAGGTTCGCAGTGGCGACTCCCTCGTCCTCTTCGCCATCACCCGAGTTGCGCAGGTCCAGGATGATCTTCTTCGTGCCGTCTTTCTGCAGTTGCTTCAGCTTGCCAGCGATTTCCTGCGAACGGCCTTTCGGGAAGTCATCAATCTTGATGTAAGCGATGCCGTCCTGCATCGTCTTGTCGGTGATCGCAGGATCGGAGACGATAGCCAGGGTCACAGCCGACTTCACGGGCAGTGCTCGGCGCGGCCGCACCACGGAAACATTGACCACCGATCCCGGATTGCCGGTCAGGCGTCCATCGATTTCCGCCAGCGACATGTCGCGGGTGGACTTGCCTTCAATCGCCTCGATAATGTCGCCACTCTCGATCTCGGCTTTGTCAGCGGGCCCGCCGGGCACAACAGAAATCACGGCAGCGTAGCCGTAGCGCTTGGAAACAGCGGCGCCAATGCCGGCCTTGCCTTCCTTGCGCTGCTTGTATTCCTTGAACTCAGTCGGATCCAGGTAGCTCGAGTCCGCGTCCAGCGATTCCAGCAGTCCGTGCAGGGCGCCGTTGGTTACGGCGGAGATATTGGGCTCCTCCACGTACTCGGTGCGAATGCGCGATAGCACTTCGCTATATACCCCAAGCTGGCGATACGAACTGTCGTCGTCGCTGCTGTTGTCGGCTTTGACGCCCAGACCGCCGATCACGACAAACGAGGCAATCAGGAAGGAAAGAACTAGAACGATGAGTTTGCTGGTCTTCGACATGTGAAATTCACTAAGTAAGTGGAGGGGTTACCGCCCGCTGGACACTTATTCTATCTCAACTTCGATGTCCCAGCCTCCAGGAACGCTCCGGAAATTCGGCTACAGGCGGCACTGAAAGGTTGGACGAGCGCCGTCCCGCAAGGTCACCCGCGGTCAGCCGACGGTAGGAGCCTGCCTATCCGAAGGAACTTCGTCAACTCCGGCGGTGGACTTGGGTGCCTCCTCGCCCGTTCTTGGCGAGAGGTTGGGTGGAAGGAATCCCACCCTGTCCGCAAAATCGGCGGACGAGGATGGGGCACCCGAAGAGATTGCCGGTTTCTGCTTTTCTTCCAGTTCGATCTTGAGCAGTTCGCCCTCAATCTGGCGCTTCAGGTCGTCTCGCATCATGCGAAACTGGGCCACGAATTTCGCGACCTGCCGCATGATTTCCGGCAGTTTCTTCGGGCCAAAAATCACCAGCGCCAGCACTAGGATGAAGAGGACATCAGGCATGGTAGAAGGCAGCGGGACGCAAAGGATTCAACGACGTGGAGGCGAGAGAGACGCCGGCCGGTTAGGGCTTCTTTTCGGCGTCGCCCGGGGTCGTAGGCTCATCCTTGGCGTTCATCGAATCTTTAAAGCTGCGGATACCTTCGCCCAAGCCTTTGCCGAGTTCAGGCAGCTTCTTGGGACCGAACACCAGCAGGGCAATAAACAGGATCACCAGCAGGTGCATCGGTTGGAACAGGTTGTCGAGCATTTCAACTCCTGCTCATAGGATAGCGCATTCCGGGCGCAGGGTGCAGATTCTTGTGTGGCCTCTGCAACTTCCGTGGGAGGCCCGCTGACGCCGTCAATCACGTGTTTTTCGCTAGCGCCCTGGCTAGCGGTTATAAGCTCACCGTCACTCCGGCGGGCAGGTGCAGTGCGTGCGCGGGATACGAAAACTTGTCAGCGCTGGGGACCGCTTTCCGTTTAGCATCTGCGACCAGGTGCATGGTTCCAGAAATCGTTTTGCCGGTGACCGTCAGAGTTAGATAGCCATGCTGCAGGTCGTTTGCCGCCACCAATTTCGCTCCGGTTGCCGAATCGGTTGTTCCCGGCTTCGCCGTTAAGTTGTGGAGGTTGTAATAGCCGCCGTGGCCCACCACCAGGAACGGCGTGTGCGAGCTCTTTACCAGGCTGCGCTCAAAGCGCTGGTAATTGTGAACGTGCGCGGTCAAGACCAGGTTCGGCACCCGACGGGAGTCGTTGATCGCGTGTTGCACTGCGTCAGCCATGCGCGCGCTGCCGCTGTGATTCGCGTCAAACGAGTAGATGGGGTGATGCAGCGCGACGATCAGGGCTTTGTTCAGCGAAGCCGTAGCGAACTCATTCGTCAGCCACTGCTGCTGGATCGAATCGATCGACCCGCCCTCCGGCACGTTCGTATACATTCCGACCACGGTCGCGAAAGGACAATCGAGCGTGAAGTAAACATTCGGTTGCGACATGGTCGCGCGCGGCGCGTCCTGCGACTCGGGATTGATATGCGCGTCCGGCTGCATGAAGTAGCGTACCCAACCGTCAAGCGAGGTCTGCGAGCTGTTGATGGGATCGCCGTCGTGGTTGCCGGGAATCGAGATGATGGGCGCTGTGTAGTGATCGTAGGGCTCGTAAAACTGGCTGTAGTATTCCGAGACTTGCCCGTTGAAGTAGACGACATCGCCCAGGTGATAGAAGAAACGTGGGGCTGATGCGGCCGGCAAGGCCAGGTCGCTCTTCATGGCAGTGGCGACGTCGGTCTGATAGTCGGGATTCTTGATGCCGCCGGTGTCCCCGGCAATGTGAAATACCAGGCTGCCTTGAGCTGTAGCTGTAGCCGTGATCCCGGGAATGACCGCTTCGAGTTCGTAGTGATAGGGCGGTTGGCCCAGCGGCTTGGGGAGCGGCTCAAACGGCTGCGCCGCCGTCAGCGCCGTAAGCGGGTGCACTCCGGGATGAGCCTGCGAGGCCGCTGGCGGCCGGGGCCGGGTCTGGCCCGCTAGCAGAGGCTTGCTTGCAGCTTCCGTGAGCTGCACCGCGGCTTCGTGTTCTAAGAGGGGTTGAGACGCTGCGGGGTCGGGCTCAACGTTGGTGGCCGGTTTCGAGCGGGAATGCGACTTGGACGGCATAGCTATCCTCCAGTCTGTGGTTTACAGGACGAGTATCGTAATGCCGTTTAGGGTCTTTGGCGATTAAGAATTTGTAAACAGTTTCCGCTCAGGCTTTCTGACCGATTTTCTGCAGCAATTCGGCGGCAGCGTTCTCGGCGTCGTCCATGTGGAAGCCGCGATCCAGCTGCACCAGCTTCGCGTTCTTGGCCAACGGCTTGAGCTCGGCAACCGCCTCTTCGCAAGGCAATTGGCAGCAGTCGGGACCGAGCACCAGATAGGAGACATCCGCCGCGCCCAGCAACAGCTTGGCGTCGTGCAGGCGGCAGGTGGAAACCACTTCGTAGCCATATCCGTTCAGCAGCTTTCTGACGAAAGCGCACAGGTCGGCGGACTGATCGAGAAAAAGAACGAGCGGCCCGGCCGGCACGGCTTCCTTGATGCTGCCTGCGGGTTCCTTCAGGAAAGAAACGATGGCGTCTTCTTCCGAGTCGTAAATGCGGAAGATGGTGGAGAGCTTGGTCAGCTGCATTAACGTGCGAAAGAAAGGCTGGGGGGCGGCCAGCCGAAGATCGCCGCCATTGCTCTTGATGCGAGTGAGAAAGCGGACCAGCAAGCCCATGCCGGTGCTGTCTACGCGTGCGACCTCGGCAACGTCAATGACCACACGGTTCGAATTCTGCACCGCGCGGATCAGGGCGGCTTCCAGGGCATGGGCTTCTTCGCCGGTAACGATCCTGCCGTGGCATTTGATGACGTAAACCCTGCCGCAAACTCGACTGTCGATGGAGAGCGACATTTCCCGCCTCACTCTGAAGAAGGTGTGAGGCAGAACTTTATCACATGGAATCTCGCTGTCCTGCGTAGGAAAATGGAAAAGTCATGAACGCTTCGTACGATTGCAGCCAGCCGGTCGAAATCGAAGACGAGCCGCATCACCATCTGATCATCGCGAACGAATATGTGCGCGCCCTCGCGGTGGAGATTCCGCCTCACGTCCGCACTCTGTGCCATCGTCATCCGTACGATTACCTGCTGTATGTCGCGAGTGGCGCCGAGATCATCAGCGCGGCGCGCGAGGAAGAGCCGAAGGCACTGCATTACGTCGATGGCGAATGCGAGCTGTCAAAGGCTGGTTTGGTGCATGTCGTCGAAAATCTCGATGAGCATTCGTTTCGCAATGTTGTAGTCGAGTTCTTGCCGGGCGCGAGTAAGCTGACACGAGGACGCGATCCGATGCGAGTGGCCGGGGAGGCGCGAATCGACGCGATTTTCCAGCACGAGCGCGCCGCAATTTACAGCATCGTGATGGAGCCCGGCGCAGAGGTAGAGATTGCGGGGCCGTCCGTGGTGGCTGCTCCCTATGGCGGCAAGACCATGATGAAAGAGCTCGATGACTTCGATATTCCGCTGGATGACTTTGAGAAGCTGATCTGGGTGTGCGCGCCACGGAGGGTGGGGGTCAAGAACGCCGGGCTGGAGCCGGTGCGGGCGGTGGTTTTCCAGGTGGGACGCCTCTCGTAAACAACTGATTACAAAGGTTAAAACGTTAATTTCTTATACCTCGGGTGGGATTCCTTCGACCCGCCCTCTCGCCAAGAACGGGCGAGGAGGATGGGGGCACCCGGTGAATCTTGGGTTCTCGGCCGAATCGATAAATGCCCCGAGAGATGGTGTGGATGTTTTGTGGGAATCAGGTGAAATGTGCCCTAAGGTGGTTGCAATCGCGGGCGAATCGCGGAATTTTCGCAAATTTTTCTTGCGATGAAATCGCCAGTGTTTATGCGGCTTCGCGAGCTTCACGCGGGAATTCCAAGCGAGATTTAGCTGCCGGCTCTTGCAACCCTTGGTTCGGTCTGTTATAAAAATGAAGTCAGCAAGGAAGCAGTTTGCTTCAGTACAGCTGCCTCGGCCACGAGGCTGGATGTCGGGGACAAGGTCCTCGGCGGGTTAGCGGAATCGCGGAACCTCCAGAACAAGATCTTTAACGAATTCAAACGCTCTGGTGCCTTTTGTGCGCTGAACTTCTGGTGACAAGGCGAACTGGAGCGGCATGTTGCGCGTTTGGTCTCAGTGCTCCCCGGTAACGATTGAGGTACTTGGGTTGACAGCACGAGAAAATGCGTAGTATGTTTGAAAGGTTTCGAGGACGACGGCCAAAACCGCAAGGTTAGACGCCGTCACTATCCGAAAGCGGCCGCCTAGTGCGGATTTGCGCGGATCTTTGACAAAAGGTTGAACGTGCCAGTCGTGAGAAGTCGTTCGAGTTAAGTTCGAGCGAAACTCACAAAATAGCAATTCCGCCGCTATGTCTTCGGACATGAGCGGCTGTTTACCGACCTCCGTCGGTGAACATTTTCAGGTTTCAAACGAGAGTTTGATCCTGGCTCAGAATCAACGCTGGCGGCGTGCCTAACACATGCAAGTCGAAC
>CAWGNC010000001.1:0-1190000 GCA_963823865.1 uncultured Acidobacteriaceae bacterium | reverse complement strand
CGTATAACGGCCCGATAAATACATAGTCGGGTACGAGCAAACCCAGGGAAGTGAACCATCTCAGTACCTGGAGGAAAAGAAAACAACAGTGATTCCGATAGTAGTGGCGAGCGAACTCGGAATAGCCCAAACCTATATCACCCTCGGGTGAAATAGGGGTTGTAGGGTCCGCAACAGTAGAGTTACCAATCCAGTCGTTAGTCGAAGCCCTCTGGAAAGGGGTGCCATAGCGTGTGATAGCCACGTAGGCGAAAACGAGCTGGACTCGAAGCGGATACCTGAGTAGGGCGGGGCACGTGAAACCCTGTCTGAATCCACGGAGACCATTCCGTAAGGCTAAATACTAGCTTCTGACCGATAGTGAACCAGTACCGTGAGGGAAAGGTGAAAAGAACCCCAGCGAGGGGAGTGAAATAGTACCTGAAACCGTGTGCCTACAAGCAGTGGGAGGACTATGGTCGCAAGACAATGTCTGACCGCGTGCCTATTGCATAATGAGCCGGCTAGTTATTCTTGTCAGCAAGGTTAAGCGTAAGCGAGCCGTAGCGAAAGCGAGTCCTAATAGGGCGTTCAGTTGGCAGGAATAGACGCGAAGCGGGATGATCTACCCTTGGCCAGGTTGAAGGTGGGGTAACACCCACTGGAGGACCGAACCGGTGTTTGTTGAAAAAAGCTCGGATGAGCTGAGGGTAGGGGTGAAAGGCTAATCAAATTCCGTGATAGCTCGTTCTCTCCGAAATAGCTTTAGGGCTAGCCTCGTATGATTTGCAGCGGTGGTAGAGATCTGGATGGACTAGGGGGCTTTCCAGCTTACTGAATCCAACCAAACTTCGAATGCCGTGGACAACTAGTACGGGAGTCAGACAGCGGGGGCTAAGCTTCGTTGTCGAGAGGGAAACAGCCCAGATCGCCTGCTAAGGTCCCCAAGTCTCAGTTAAGTGGGAAAGGATGTCGGAACGCCCAGACAGCCAGGAGGTTGGCTTAGAAGCAGCCATCCTTTAAAGAAAGCGTAATAGCTCACTGGTCAAGCGGTCCGGTGCCGACAATTCAACGGGGCTTAAACTGAGCACCGAAGCAGCGGATGCATGGCGTCAAGCCATGCGTGGTAGGAGAGCATTCTCAACGGATTGAAGCGGGATCGTAAGGACCCGTCGACAGTCGAGAAGAGACCCTGCCGGCATAAGTAGCGATAACGGAGGTGAGAACCCTCCGCGCCGAAAGTCTAAGGTTTCCTGAGGAAGGTTAATCCGCTCAGGGTTAGTCGGTCCCTAAGGCGAGGCCGAAAGGCGTAGCTCGATGGACATCCGGTTAATATTCCGGAACTCCCTTTGATTCGTTATCACGATGGGGTGACGCAGAAGGATACGTGCAGCCTGTTATGGCTATCAGGTTCGATGTGTGTAAGCCGGTTTCTCTAGGCAAATCCGGAGAGACATTAACGGTGAGACACAAAGGAGTAGTCCGTATGGACGAAACGCACCGATTTCACACTGCCAAGAAAAACCTCTAAGGAGAAATGAAGGGAACCGTACCTCAAACCGACACAGGTAGACGAGGAGAATATCCAAAGGCGCTCGGGAGAACGCTCGTTCAGGAACTCGGCAAATTAACCCCGTAACTTCGGGAGAAGGGGTGCCCCGGTAGTGTGCAAGCACGAGGGGGCCGCAGTGAAACGCGCACGGCGACTGTTTAACAAAAACACAGGTCTCTGCAAAGTCGAAAACGACGTATAGGGGCTGACACCTGCCCGGTGCCGGAAGGTTAAAGGGAGAGGTCAACCGCAAGGTGAAGCTTCGAACTGAAGCCCCGGTGAACGGCGGCCGTAACTATAACGGTCCTAAGGTAGCGAAATTCCTTGTCGGGTAAGTTCCGACCTGCACGAATGGTGTAACGATCGTGCGACTGTCTTAACGAGCGACTCGGCGAACTTGTAGTACCGGTGAAGATGCCGGTTACCCGCATCTAGACGGAAAGACCCCGTGCACCTTTACTATACCTTCACTATGAACTATGGCATTTGCTGCGCAGGATAGGTGGGAGGCTTTGATTCCAGGCTCTTGGGCTTGGAGGAGCCAACGGTGAGATACCACCCTGCGAATTCTGTGGTTCTAACCTACTCCCGTTACCCGGGAGAGGGACATAGTGAGGCGGGTAGTTTGACTGGGGCGGTCGCCTCCTAAACTGTAACGGAGGCGCGCGAAGCTACACTCAGGCTGTTTGGAAATCAGCCGTCGAGTGCAAAGGCATAAGTGTGGTTGACTGCGAGTCCTACAAGACGAGCAGGTGCGAAAGCAGGCCTTAGTGATCCGGTGGTTCTGTATGGAAGGGCCATCGCTCAACGGATAAAAGGTACGCCGGGGATAACAGGCTGATCGGAGCCAAGAGTTCATATCGACGCTCCGGTTTGGCACCTCGATGTCGGCTCATCGCATCCTGGAGCTGTAGAAGGTTCCAAGGGTTAGGCTGTTCGCCTATTAAAGCGGTACGTGAGCTGGGTTCAGAACGTCGCGAGACAGTTCGGTCCCTATCTGATGTGGGCGTAGGAGATTTGCGAGGACCTGTCCTTAGTACGAGAGGACCGGGATGGACGAACCTCTTGTGTTCCAGCTGTCATGCCAATGGCACGGCTGGGTAGCGAAGTTCGGTTGTGATAAACGCTGAATGCATATAAGCGTGAAGCACTCCTCAAGATGAGATCTCCCAACCCAGAAGGGTAAAGAAGGGCACACGAAGACTACGTGTTTGATAGGCTGGATGTGAAAGTGCAGTAATGCATGAAGCTTACCAGTACTAATCGCCCGTTCGGCTTGACCATAAAATTTACTTGGCTACACGTGTTACTTCAGCGCCGCGCAGAAATTGGCGCCCGCTGAAATTACCCCGTGCAGACTGGAGAACTAGCCAGTCTGCGGAGCTCGACGGAGCTCCAGCCTTAAATTTGTGACTCGTTTCGAAAAATCCAATGCTATTCAGTTGTGAAATCGCCCGCCGAAAGGCAGTGGTCAGTGGCTCGTTGCCAGTGGCCAGTCTGACCAAGGCGAGTGGGTGGAGCATCGCTTCGGCGGTGCACTGACTTCCATCCCTTGATTTGTCATCCTGAGGAGGGCCTTGGCCCGACGAAGGATCTGCGGTTCCCAGGAGCCGCGAAGAAAGTTCTTTACAGGTTTGGCGTGGTGCACTGGAACCCGGTGAAGGGTCGCGGCTTTAGCCGCGACGTTCAGCGAATCCATAAGATCGGGGGCTTCAGCCCCGGCACCAGAAACGCCTCAAGTTTGGCGCTATAGGTTCTGCGTGGAATGACGCCTGGGACCGAGCTGCGGAGACTATCCCGTACGCGCCTGCGAAGCCGGTGATCTTACCGCAGGGGAAACACCCGTTCCCATCCCGAACACGGAAGTTAAGCCCTGCTGGGCCGATTGTACTGCACGCGTAAGTGTGTGGGAGAGTAGGTCGTCGCCGACATAAATAAAGGCTCCATGTGCATAACATGGAGCCTTTTCCTTTTTGCGTACTCAAACTTTTGGATAGTCGTCTTGGGTCTATCTAAACAGCCGGCCCAGTTTCGCCGTCTTTGCTATTCCTATAAATGTCCCTGCCATTTATGATCGGTTCGCAAATAGGAGCGTACGCAATTGAAGCAGCCAGACATTTCCAACGTGAGCGGCTTGTTTGAGGCGAGTGCCCGGTATAAAGCCCCTGTTTTTCAGCGACTGTACGTTTGGAAAGAGCGACAGCTTACTCCGCTCATGGAAGATATCGACACCGCAGATCCAAAATACGGCCAGTTTCTTGGGGCTATTGTGCTAAAAGACCTGGGAAAGTCAAAGGGGCCTACATCGCCTAGCAATTATCTTATCGTCGACGGCCAGCAGAGGCTAACGACCTTTTACATGCTGCTGGTGGCGCTCGCCAAGATCGCCCGCGAGCAGGACGACAACGATACGGCTGAGTATATCGCCAAGAACTATCTCGCCGAAGTAAAAAGTCCCAAGTTTGCAGGCTGGCCTAAACTTGTTCCAACACTGCAAGATCGCTTTGCAATGTGGAGCATTCTCGAATCGAACATCCCAGAAATTGATTGGAACTTCTCAGAGGATCCTGGGGAGGAAAAGCAAAATCCTAATGATAATCTCAACTCGCAATGGCACCGCATCAATGCAAGTTACAAGAAGCTCTTCTTTGATAGTAAGGGGGCTTTCCTCAAGGATGTATTTGACCGAACCCTGCGGTCTATTCAGGAATATTTAAGGCTCATTGTAATAACGCTTGAGGAAAACGACGACGCAAATGCCATTTTCAGCACTCTGAATGCTAAAGGCGTTCCGCTAGACTTGGTTGACTTAGTTCGAAATGAAGTATTTAGCAAATTCGGGCCTGACGAAGCAAATAAGGCCGATAAGTTTTACAGCAAAACATGGCAGCCATTTGAGAAGTATTTTCCAAACGCCAGTTTGAACCAATTTTTCCCAATCTACTCGTACATTACGTTTAAGGGTAAAGTCACCAAGTCTGCCGCATTTCCCAACCTTCAAGAGAAGTGGACAAGCTCCAAGCCCGCGCTCATCCTCGCTGATCTCCAGAGATACTCTCCTTATTACATTCGCTTGGTTGAGTATCAAAAGCTGCCGAGCCTCACTCCCGAGTTGAATGCACAAGTCGAGCGTTTTTCCCGGATGCCTCGTACTACCGTCACATGGCCATTCCTTATCGAGACCCTGCGCGCAGCGGCAGACGAGCGCCTAGCGTCGACGACTGCAGCCCAGGTGCTGAGAATGGTCGAGTCGTTTCTGGTCCGCCGATCACTCGTGGGTATTGAGCCAACTGGACTTCACGCTGTTTTCAAGACACTCTGGGAAAAGACAAAAGGAGATCCGAAGTCGGTAATAGAAAAGATCGTTACTAGGACCATTCAGGTTCCTGATAACAGTGAGATACGCAAGGTGTTAGCTGCTGAACCGGCTGATACTCGCGTAATCCTAAAGTACGTGCTGCAGGAGTTTGAAAGACATTATACGCATGAGCACAAGTACGATCTAACTCCGACCGTGGCAACAGTAGAACATGTTGTTCCACAGCATCTCACTGAGGCGTGGAGCGAAGTATTTTCAGAGGAAGACCACAAAACACTAGTCGGGCAAATCGGCAATCTCGTTGCGTTGAGTGAAAAACAGAACAAAAGCCTTCAGGATGAAAGCTGGAACGAGAAACGAAAACGCTATAAGGGATCAGATTTCAAAACCACTCATGCGGTAGCCAAGAAAGAAGAATGGAATGCTGAAACGATTCTGGATAGAACTCGAGAGCTTACAAAGTGGATTGTAGGCCGCTGGCCCCCACTCGATTCTATATAAAATCGACATTCCCATCGAGGAGATTGCTATCACGCCGGACTGCCAGGTACCCCATGTCTCGCGCTTTTCGAGACATGGGAGGATTCAGGCCACAGGACTTCTAAGTTCCCACCTCTAAACTCCTCGCCTCTACAATCCCCACCCCTGAATTCCCCATTCATGCTAGAGATCACCTGGACTCATTCTGTCCGCCAAACAATCCGAGCGGCATTGGTCTCGGCTTGCCTGCTTTTGTCCTTTACGGCAGCGGCCCTTGGGCAGCAGGGTTCCACGGCGAGCACTCCCGACCGCGCGAAAGGTATCTCCATGCAGATGCTCCCTAAACGAGTGGCTGATCTGGGGCCGATGCAGTGGGGGCTGGTGGTGAGCCATGCCGGCGATTGGAAGCCGGAGAAGAAGCCGATCGTCTTTCAGACAACGCAGCAGTTTCTGGACTTCGTGCGGGCCCAGAGCGAAGAGGTTCAGGCCAACGGAGCCTGGATCGTGGTCACGAACCCCGCCGCGTACTCCGACGACGATAAGCAATTTCTGGAAGAGATCAAAGCCGTCTGTCGCAAGGAAAAGATCCCGCTGTTTATCTGCCGGGGCGCCGAGCTTCCCAATGGATGGAAACGCTACGACCAGTAACGAACTGATTTGTGATTCATCCCGTGCCGAGGACAATCTACACATCCTTTCTTGCCACCGCCGGCGAAAGTCCCCACTCAAGCCCAACAGAGGGGCTTGAATGGGGCACCCGGCTGTGGGGTTTGTTCCGTCCCTAAAGGGACTCGGCGTCACAAGGGGCGTGTACCCAGCGTTGAAACGCTGGGCTAAGCTGAGTCGTCCCGCACGCGGGACGGGATGATGCTGATGAATGCACCCTCGCCCAGTCGGCCTTGTTCTTATTCGCGCTGGGGCAAGCTATTCGGTATTCGTTGGGCGAAACTCCGTTCCCTTCCCGTGCGCTCACGCATCCCGCTCGCGCTTCGTAACCGGCACACCAACAATGGCCCTTCCTCACTTCGCCCGGTGCCCCCATATCTCGCGCTTTTCGAGACATGGGAGGATTCATGCCCACACTTTCCCAGGTCTCGAACAACGCGAGACCCGGGTCACCCGACCAGTGTGAATTCCATCGGGCACAAACAGAAATCCCCCACTCAAGCCCAACAGAAATCCCCACTCAAGCCCAACAGACGGGCTTGAATCGGGGCACCCGGCACCCGGATCTTCTCTAGTGCAGCGTCCCTTCCGAATCTTCGAACTATCGCGGCGGCTCGAACTTCCTCTTTCTACTTCACCATGAATTCCGCTTTTTCCCAGGAGTTGCCGGGGAAGTGTTTGCCGATAATCTCCAGCTTCTGGTTCGGCGACAGCCAGCGAGCGGGGTAGTTGCCCGAATTGAGGAAAGCGCATTCCTTCTTCTTGCCGGAGCACGCAATGGAAAGCGGTTCCGTCCTTCCAGGCTCCTTGAGAGCGGCGCTGGCGACAATCTGGAAGCTGCTGCCGTCGGGCACTCCGGTGATGGTGCCGATGTGAATCAGTAAGGGATATTTCGCCAGGTCGGCGCCGGGAAATTGCGGAGGGTCTGCCTGGGCTTCGGGTGGCGGCTGAAGCGAGATGTCCGGGCCGCCACCGTCCAATCGAAAGTTCACTTCCACATTGATCATCACCGGCACCGGCTGCCCGTTGCGCGTAGCCGGCTGAAAGCGCCATCGCTGGACCGCGAGAATGGCGGCTTCGTCCAGCCCCATGCCAATGTGCCGCACAACCTTGATTTTCGTCGGAGAACCATCGGGCGTCACGACCAGCCACAGCACCACGGTACCCTGATAGTGCGCGTGGCGCGCGGCTTCGGAGTACTGCGGGTCGGGATCGTACACAACTTTCGGAGGCTTTACGTCGCCTCCAACGCGCAGCGGCCTGGTGTCGTCCGACGCGCCGGGCCGGGTACCGATGCCTCCTCCACTGCCGGGGCTCGCGCCGACGTCGCTGCCCGACTGCACATTGGACGGAGGAGCTGATGGAGACGTGTCTTGCGCGAACGCCGGCGCGCGCGTCGCCAGCAGGAGGAACACAACGCAGCTCAGAGCCCAGGAAACTTTCCGAAGCATAGCCGTCCTTAGCCGGATGTGGAGTGATGGCGTGGATTGTACTGCAAGCCGGCCGATCCGCCCTCGCAATATGCACGAAAGTACGGTTGCGCGCGATTGTACTTTCGTAGTAACGAACTGATGTTGAGATTTATCCTGTGCGGAAAAGACTACGCGTTCCTTCTTGCCACGGCCGGCGAAAATCCCCACTCAAGCCCAACAGACGGGCTTGAATGGGGCACCCGGCACCCGGCGTGGGCTGTGGGGTTTGTGCCGTCCCTGAAGGGACTCGACCCACTTGACGACCTTTACCCAGCGCTTACGCGCTGGGCTGATTACAGTTCTGCCCTTCGGGCTCGGTCGCTCCGACTGCGGTAGTATCATTGCCGTGTTCGGGCAACCGCGCCGAAACATCGTGTTTCCCAAAAAGCTGGAGGAATGTTCGAATGTCCTGCAAGACCCTGAGTCATGACAACCTTTTCCGATACTTCGCGCTATGCCTGACGGTCGCTGCCTTTGCCCTGCTGGCCAGTGGCTCGCGTCCCGCGCAGGCGCAAGCGGCCAGGAGTGGGGCAGCTCCCGCGGCAGCCGCCGGGGATGTAGCCCGTGGCAAGTACATCGTGGAAGACGTCGCGATGTGTGGTAACTGTCACACGCCGCGACTGGCGGACGGGCAGCTGGATCGCAGCCGATGGCTGGCCGGCGCCTCCAACCCGTTTCTTCCAGCGCAGCCCAGGTCGTCGTGGCCCATCAACGCTCCTCGGTTGGCCGGCACTCCTCCGACCACCAATGAAGGAATGATTACGCTGTTGACCACCGCCGTATGGATCGACGGGAACCCTCTCAAGGACCCCATGCCTCACTTTCACATGACGCGCGCGGACGCCGAGGCAGTCGTGGCCTATCTGCGGTCGCTTCGCTAGCAGCGCAAGACCGGAAAGAAAGCACAATCGCAAGATCGTACCCTCGTAGTTTTGACGGAATGCCTGGGTGCCTGAAGCTGATACGTTCGACGGCGTGTGGCCAATTTCCGCTGCTTGGGATCAGGCCGTGACCGAGGTATCCCCTTATGACGCGTCCATCGACCATGATGTTGGTGTCGGCTACGTTGCTGTTGTCTCTTGCGGCGGCGGGCCTTGCACAGCAAGCTGCTACTGCGATCACTCCCGACCGCGCCAAAGGTATCTCCATGCAGATGCTCCCCAAACGAGTGGCTGACCTGGGGCCGATGCAGTGGGGGCTGGTGGTGAGCCATGCCGGCGATTGGAAGCCGGAGAAGAAGCCGATCGTCTTTCAGACGGCGCAGCAGTTTCTGGACTTCGTGCGAGCCCAAAGCGAAGAGGTCCAGGCCAATGGAGCCTGGATTGTCGTCACGAACCCCGCTGCGTACTCCGACCAAGAGAAGCAATTTCTGGAAGAGATCAAAGCTCTATGCCGCAAGGAAAAGATCCCGCTGTTTATCTGCCGGGGCGCCGAACTTCCTAATGGATGGAAACGCTACGACCAGTAACGAACTGATGTTGTGGTTCATACCGTGTGGAGAAAAATCATGTCCCTTGTTGCCGGGGGCGATCGTTTCATCCAAACCATAAAGAAGGCCTATCCGCCCGGTGTGTGTCGTCCCTGAAGGGACTCGACCCACTGAACTACCTTTACCCAGCGCTTACGCGCTGGGCTAACTACAGTTCCGCCCTGCGGGCTCGGGTCTCGCCACGACTCGCGCTGGGCTAACTACAGTTCCGCCCTGCGGGCTCGGGTCTCGCCACGACTCGCGCTGGGCTAACTACAGTTCCGCCCTGCGGGCTCGGGTCTCGCCACGACCCGCGCTGGGCTAACTACAGTTCCGCCCTGCGGGCTCGGGTCTTGCCACGACCGCGCTGGCTAACTACAGTTCCGCCCTGTGGGCCGGGTCTCGCCAGACTCGCGCCGGCTGAGCTATTCCGTCTCGCAGAGGTACTTTGGCGTCAATTTGCAGCAACTCTGGTGCTTGGAAGGTCTTGTAGCAGAGCTGGATTTTTAAAATTTGTCGCGAGGTCGTCGTTCCTGATGGCAGCGTGGCAAACCTGGCGCAGCAGTTCACATCGCATAGGCAGACACCCCTGGGTGAAAGGGTATTTGCTTATGTGCTTCCTACATCTTCGTGACACTCGACCGCGAGTGTTTGCTGTTCTGACTTGCGCATGGCTCGTCTCGGTAGCGTCCGGGATAGCGGCAGCGCAATTCAATCCCAGTGCGAGCAAAAGCTCGCAGGTCCAAAACAACTCAGCCACTATTTTTGCGGCGTACGTCTACGTGGGAAATAACGTTTCCGGCAACGGCAACGGATACGTGACGGAATACACCATAGCAGGCACCGGCATCTCGCTGACTACGGGCGCGTCGGTCACCGGCGCCAGCGGATCGCTGAACGTGAACGCCCGCTATGTCTTCGCCACCGACGGCACGAACATCGTCACCTACACGCGCGACAGCAATGGAGGGCTGCGGCAGACTTCGTCGGTCAACGGCATCCAGCACAACATTACGCCGCAAGGCTCGGCCGTCGGTTCCATGACGCTCGACCATACCGGGCAGACGCTGTATGCCGCCGAGATCAACTACGACGGCTCGGACGACGACGCTTACTCGGCGTGGTCGGTCGGCAGCAACGGCGTTCTGACGTATATCAACAGCTATGGCATCAACGTCGACTATCACAGCCCGCTGGGATTCTCGCAGAACAATCATTACGCCTATGGCTACGGCTGCTACTTTGCCAGTTGGGATGTCTTCGGATTCGTGCGCAATAGCGATGGCACGCTGTCGTCGCTGAATCCGAATGCGGCCATACCGCCGGGCAGCGGTGACCCCATGTACTGTCCCAACGACCTGGCAGTGTCGGCGATGAACTATGTTGTGGTCGCCTACGACGATGTGTCCAGCCCGGGCAGCAATTACCTGCTGGCGGTCTACACGCTGAACAGCGACGGCACGCTTGGCCTGGTCAACAACTCCGAGGTCACCACGCCCTTCACGGGAGAGACCAGCGCGGTCTTCGATCCCTCGGGAACGTATCTCGCGGTGGCCGGCAATGCCGGCATCCAGATGTATCGCCTGCAGTCGGGAGGCACGCTCGCGGCGGTAGGCTCGGTGGTGGAAAGCAATGTCAGCTTCACCGAACTTCGCTGGGACAATAGCAACCACGTGTACGCCATCAGCAACTCGGGGCTGTACGTGTTCGCATCGGCGAATGGAGTGCTGACCAAATCGCCAGGCTCTCCGCTGCCGACGACAGACGCAGGAAGCTTGGCGGTGTTGCCGGCGCAGTAAAAGCATGGAAGAAGCGTATTCGGCGAGAGGATAGATCGACGCGAAATGAAGGCCATCAGGGGAGATCCTGGTGGCCTGTTTGCTTAGCAAGCTTTTTGAGTTCAGGCTGCTGACCACCGCCGTGTGGATCGACGGCAGGCCTCTGGAGGATCCCATGCCGCACTTCCACATGACACGCGCGGATGCCAAAGCCGTGGTGGCCTATCTGCGGTCACTGCGATAGTGATCATCGAGTGCGTAGTTAGGAAAGTACAGTCGCGCGATTGCAGCTTTCCGGCGCGGACGCCCGCCCCGGCGTTCACGCATGCGCGCGGTGATGGTGCCGCAACTCGCGGAGTCGCCCAATGTCGACGGTGTGGCCGATAAAAAGAACGGCGACCGCGGCGCTGGCGATCGCGAGCAAGCCATCGACCAGGAATGCAGTATGAATTCCCGCGGGCATCGACGAGCCGGAGACCACGATCGCGGTGTTGAATCCCACCCCGATCGAGCCGCCCGCGATCTGGAACATATAGATGATGGCGCCGGCCAGGCTGGACTGCGATGGATCGAGCGCCGTAATCGCCGCCGTGGTGATGGACGAGTAGAACAGTCCGACACCGATGCCCAGCACGACCATCCCGAAGATGAGCTCGTGATAGGTTGTGCCGGCGGAGATCCGGGACAGAAGCATCATGCCGGTGCCGAGCAGTAGTGCTCCCAGCGACACGATGATCTTGGGGCCAAGCATCTGATAGAGCCGTCCGGCGACGAACGACGTCACCATGAAGGTCGCCATCATGGGCAACAGCCCGGCGCCCGAGCCGATAGCGGTGAACCCGAGGTTCTTTGCCATGAACTGCGGCAGATATAGCAGAGCAGCGAAGAAGATGGCAGACGCTAGCAACGTCGCCATGCCGGCGGCGACAAAGCCGTGGTTCTGCAGGACGGTTTCCGGAACGAGGGCGCTTTCGCCGGCGCGACGTTCGATGAACAGGAAGGCAATCAGCGCTGCGGCCGCTGCCACGAAAAGGAAGAGGATGAGGGGCGCGGTCCAGCCGAGGGTGAGCGCCCAATCGAGCGCGAGTAGTAGAGCCAGCAGCCCGATGGAAAGAGCGGCGGTGCCCGAATAGTCGATTCCGCCGTGATCTTTGTTGGTGGCGTCGCGCGGCACGACCAGCATGGTGATGAGAACCGCGGCTGCCGCGACTGGCAGGTTGACGAAGAAAATCCACCGCCATCCGACGGTATCGGTCAGCAGGCCGCCGAGCAATGGACCAACCGCGTTGCCGAATCCGGCGGCACCCAGAATCACTCCGCCTGCGAGCCCAGCCTTCTCCCGCGGCAGCAGGCTATAGGTCATGCCCAGGATTGCAGGCCACATCATCGCGCCGCCTATTCCCATGAGGAAGCGGCAGGCGAGGAGCACCCAGACATTGGGCGCGAAGCCTCCGATCATGGAGAAGCCTGCGAAGATGGCCGCGCCGGTGATGAAGATGAGCCGTCGGCCAAACATGTCGGCGAGCCGCCCGCCGGTGACGATGAGGACGCCGAAGACCATGGCGTATCCGTTGATGACCCATTGCACGGTTGCGACGTTGCTGTGCAAATCGCTCTCGATAGCAGGCAGTGCGACCGAGAGCGCGGTGAAGTCGTTGGCGACCACCAGAACCGCTACCCCCATCGCAATCATGCCAAGAAGTGTTGCTTTGCTGAGGCGGTCCTCTGTCGGTGCCGGAATCTGTAGTTTGGGAGTGGCCAAGGTTAGTCCTTTTGATCGTGCCCGCGGGATTTTCGCACAAACGGGGTGGCAAAGCGATGTGGAAACGTGAAGGACTCTCGAACTACAACGTTGGCGCTCAGAGAAATCGCCACGCAAAGCTAAGCTGTGGGGGTTGAGAACGGCCACAATTCTTCCCGGGCCGGTTGAACGCTCCGCCCAACCCTTGGCGAGTCACCGGCGATGCCTATGGCTTTGCGTGCTGCACTGGATGCGACTCACGCCGTCGACGCTGCCGATCCGCGATCATGGTCCTTTGGTAACCACCTCGAACACCGCACCTACACGGCTTTCAGGTGAATTAGCTTCGCGCTCTCAGGTCTTCCGCCGCGCAGCCACATAGACGCTCAAGTGTTACATCTGATGCAAGCGCCTTCCTGCTTCGGTAGAGAACCGAGGCAATGACGAGCTTGGAGATCGTCCGCCCTGTAGGACGCCCTCCTTTCGACGTCGCGCTTCGTCGCGCCGAGGGAGGATCGATGTCTGGGCATGACGAATTGGTACGTTCGCACACCTATCGCGACCGCCGGCTGCCGGTGGATCATCGCATTCAATACATCCTGCGGGCCATCGAGTCCGATCCCTCCGCCGATATCGCCACTCTGGCCCGTATGCTTGACCTGAGCCCGTCCCGGCTTTCCCACCTGTTCAAACGCGAGACCCGGCACAGCCTGCACAGCTTCCTGGCGAACCGCCGTCTGGAAAAGGCGGCGCAGCTGCTCGCGCGCACAGAGACTCCAGTGAAGGAGGTATCTTACATTGTGGGATACAGTCATGCGGCCAGCTTTGCTCGCGCCTTCCGCAAGAAGTTTGGCTGCGCGCCCAACAGCTATCGTGACGGCACCGGCACTTTTGAGACACAAGATAGCTGTTTTGGCTAACTGGATTCCGTTGACACATTGTCAAAAGCTGGTAAAGTTCAGCTCACTACCCGCCACGAAAAACGAAACGTTAGCACGCGTCCTGTGCCGCGCCGTAGGCGGCATTGGCTCGATCACCTGCGCGCGACAACGCGTTTGAGCCCCTCTTCGTCTGCTCGTTGAGCACTCTTCGTCGCTGCAACTCGTAAGAAAAAACAACTCGCGAGATTTCGGCGCCCGTAACTTGCATTGCGGGTGCGAGGAGGATTTATGTCTCTGAAAGCCAACTCGGCTCCTACGACGCACGTCCGGGCTTCGCTTCGTCGTTATTACTCCACAGCTCTTCTTGTTCTTGGCTTGATCGTCATGTTCGTCGCGGGTCTGCACGGTGCTCCTGCGGATTCGCAGGGGCCGCTCAACAACAACCGCGCCTCCGATCCTGGAGTGCGTGGTGGAGCGCCTGGCGCAGGTACACCGATCGCAGGTCTCACGTCCAACCAATTGGCGTTCTTTAGCGCGGGTCTTAGCAACTTCGGATTAGTCGACTCAGTTTCGGGAACGATCGGCGGAACCGGCAGCGGATTGGGTCCGCGCTTCAACGCGGAAAGCTGCGCTCAATGTCATGCGCAACCCGCCACTGGCGGAAGCAGCCCTTTTACCAATCCACAGATCGCGGCGGCTACCGATCAAGGCGCGACCAATCAGGTGCCATCGTTTATCACCGCAAACGGCCCGGTTCGCGAGGCACGCTTTCCCCTCACCTTCAGCGGTCAGGTGGACGGCGGAGTGCATGATCTGTTCACCATTACAGGACGCACCGATGCGCCGGGCTGCCACATTTCGCAGGACAACTTCGCCCGCGCCGCGCAACTCGGCGACTTGATCTTCCGCATCCCCACTCCGGTTTTTGGCGATGGGCTGATCGAGACCATCTCTGACGCTACCATCCTCGCCAACCAAGCCAGCAATCAACAACAGAAACATTCCCTGGGTATCGCCGGCAGGCCTAATACCAGTGGTAATGACGGGACCATAACCCGCTTCGGTTGGAAGGCGCAGAACAAGTCGGTCGAAGTCTTTTCCGGTGAAGCCTACAACGTGGAAATCGGAGTGACAAACGAGTTGTTCAATACGGAGCGGGACCAGACGACAGGCTGCCAGTTCAATCCCACGCCCGAAGACGCCACGAACTTCGACTACAGTGGCACGGCATTGCCCAGCGACATTGTGCGATTCGCAATGTTTATGCGAATGCTCGACCAACCACAGCCAGGGCCGAGCTCGGGCTCGACGCAGCACGGCAGCCAACTCTTCAGCCAGATTGGTTGCGCGCTGTGCCACGTCCAGTCGATGACGACTGGAAATTCCACGATCTCGGGTCTTAGCAATGTTCAGGCCAACCTGTATTCAGATTTGCTGCTCCATCACATGGGGCCGAATCTGGCCGACAACATAAGCCAGGGTATCGCCGGTGGCGATGAGTTCCGAACGGCTCCGTTGTGGGGGTTAGGTCAGAGGATCTTCTTCCTGCATGACGGCCGCACCAGCGATCTGGTTCAGACCATTCAGGCGCACTCCAGCAGCGGCAATCACACATACCCGAGTTCGGAAGCAAATGGAGTCGTGAACAGCTACAACCATCTCTCGGCCTCTGACCAGCAGGACTTGTTGAATTTCTTGCGTTCGCTGTAAAGATGTTCCGAGGACTCGAGCCTTTCAAGACCGGGGCGCGCCACAAAGCGCGCCTTGGTTCTCTGTATGCCAGTGTTTTATCGCAGGCTCTTCCGCCAAGGACGCAGCACGGTGTACGCGGGCACCGCCGTTGCATTTTCCTTTCTTGCAGAGAGTAGTTGCCGGCGAGTCAGCCAACTGATCGCCGCCTGCACCGAGCTTCGCGAAATTCCAATGGCTTCCGCTAACTCCTGGTAGCTGATCCGCACGGCAGCTTTATTGCGCTGGTGCTCGGCCGCCAGCCAGAGGTATACGAGGAAGGCTGCCGGACGGTGATCGTGGCCGACCAGGTCACGCATCAGGACGTCGGTAATGTAATCGTCGAGCTTCGCCATAGCTGTACCGACCGATACTATAGCATCGCATGGCCGATTGCGGCGTCCTTGCTGCACAGGCTATTCTCGGCAACGGAAAAGGAGATTGCCGATGATTCGTGGCATCAAACTCGCCAGCATTCCCGTTCGCAACCAGGACGCCTCGCTGAAGTTCTATACCGAGAAACTCGGCTTCAAGGTCGCAACCGATCAGCCTTTCAGTGATAAGCAGCGCTGGATTGAATTGCAGATTCCCGGCGCCGACACGCGCTTTGTGCTTTTCACACCCGACGGGCACGAGGACCGAATCGGAGACTTCCAACCGATGACGTTCTGGTGTGATGACGTGTTCGCCACCAGCAGCCAGATGAAAGCCAAAGGCGTGGAGTTTGCCGCCGAACCCAGAAAGGAAGTTTGGGGCACGATGGCGATCTTCAAGGACGTGGATGGCAATCAGTTCGTGCTGTCGAGCAGGTAGGTAGGCCACGCGGCGTTCGGCGCCTGAAGTCAGGATATCGTAACGGCTTGACTTGGCGTCCTCGGCAAGGAAGAGGAGATCAGAAGCGCACCGGCCGCGCCCAGGGCCACACCAAGGACGAATCGAAGCGTCATCAAGTTGCCGTGCAGGCCCACCGATTCAGCCACACCATCAAAGAGGTTGAGAGCGGCTATCACGATGAGTAGTCGCAGCGCGATTCGCCGCGAAGTTTGCAACAGAAGCCCGACTGCGGCTCCGAGATAAATTCCCAGGCAACGTGCACAGACGGCGACGGGAGCGCCGAAGAGGTAGAAGCAACGCTCGGGCTGCTGATGGCATACGAGGGAGAAGGCATGCTGAAGCGGAAAAGCGATCGCCGGATAGCCGCGCGTTAGGAGATACGGGACTGCGGCAGCTGATAGGCCGAAAGCCAGAGGAGCAAGCATCCACTTGCTCCAGCTCATCTCGATGTTGGTCTGATCTGACATGGGAAGACGCGTTGCTTCGGTGGGGGCGGACGACTCACTAACAGCGTTGGGATTCAGCCCCTGGAGAACCTCGCCCTTCGTAAGTTCCTCCGCGGACCGAAAGCAGATCCCTCGCCGGCTAAAGCCGGCTCGTGATGACAAAACGAAACGGTACACGGCGTGCCTGAAGGCACGCCCCTTCCAACCATGCCCCTTCAGCCATGCCCCTTCCAACCATGCCCCTTCCAACCATGCCCCTTCAGCCATGCCCCTTCCAACCATGCCCCTTCCAACCATGCCCCTTCAGCCATGCCCCTTCCAATCGAGAAGGCGAATTAAGTCCACCGCAGCGAAGGCTTGGCTATGCCAAGATCCCCATCCGCTTGCCGACACGTTTGAGCGTCTCCAACGCCTGGTCCAACTCTTCCTTCGTATGCGTCGCCGTGACGATTGTCCGGATGCGCGCTTTGCCTTCCGGCACGGTCGGGAAGGCGATGCCCGTTCCCATGACGCCTTCCTTGAACAGCTCTCGTGAGAAGTCCATGGTCAGGCGCCCGTCGCCTACGATGATTGGGGTAATCGGCGTCTCGCTGGCAGGTGTGTTGACGCCACCGATGTTGAATCCGAGCGAGCCCAGCTCCTGCTTCCAGTAGCGGGTGTTCTCCCATAGCTTGTCGATGCGTTCGGGTTCCTGCTCCAGAACGTCGAAGGCCGCGATGCATGTTGCCGCGACGGACGGCGGATGGGACGTCGAGAAGAGGAACGGACGGCCGCGATGGTAGAGAAACTCGATGAGATCGCGTGTGCCGCAGACATATCCCCCGAGCGCGCCGATGGCCTTCGACAAGCGTCCCGACCTGCACATCGACTCGGCCATGCAGATTGAAGTGGTCGATGGTTCCGCGACCGTTGCGACCCAGCACGCCGGAAGAGTGCGCATCATCGACCATCATGATGGCACCGTATTTTTCGGCTAGCGCAGTCAGCTCCGGCAATGCGCCAATGTCGCCGTCCATCGAGAAGACGCCGTCGGTGATGACCAGCTTGTGGCCGGGCTCGTTCTTGACCGATTCCAACTGCTCTTCGGCGTGTGCCGCATCCTTATGGCGGAAGACTTTGATCTTGGCGCGCGACAGTCGAGCTCCATCGATGATGCTGGCGTGGTTCAGTTCGTCGGAGATGATGAAATCGTCTTTGCCGAGCAGCGCCGAAACCGTACCCGCATTCGCGGTGAAGCCCGACTGAAAGACCACGCAGGCTTCGACGTTCTTGAAGCGGGCAATCTTCTCTTCCAGCTCCATGTGGATCTTCATGGTGCCGGCGATGGTACGCACCGCGCCCGAACCCACACCGTACTCCTCAGTGGCCTTCAGCGCCGCTTCGCGCAGCTTGGGATGGGTGGTCAAGCCGAGGTAATTGTTCGACGCGAGGTTGATCACTTTCTTCCCGTCGAATGTGCAGACGGCGGCTTGCTCGTCATCAAGTACGCGCAGTTTGAAGTAAGTGCCCTTTTGTTTGAGGTCGTTCAGTTGATCGGTGAGATAGGAAAGCGGGTCAATACGGGTGCTGGTAGCCATGAAATGTAAGTCTCCAAGTGCGACTGAGTATTTTATCGCTTGAGGACCAATCTTGACCGCTTGGCACCAGCACATTTTGAAGAGAAAGAGTATTTCTGATGCCGGCCGCCTTCGCGGTATGATGGCCCGGCTCGCCAAACAATCGGTACAGATTCGTGCGAGATCGAGAACATTCCGAGGACCGTTGATGAAGAGAAGGCGCTTTCTGAAAGGACTTGCGGCTCTGCCGCTATTGTCGGCAGGACGAGGTATTCAGGGATTCGCGGAGGTGTTTGCGCCGGCTGCGTCCCCGTTTCGGCGCGTGCGACCCTCCGACCCTGATTGGCCGAGTGCGGCGAGCTGGCAGAAGTTGAAGCACCAGGTCGGCGGTCAGCTCAGCCCGGTGGAGTTCCCTCTGGCGCCCTGCCAGGCTGCGTTCGACAGCGCTGCTTGCCAGGCTGTCGTGAAGAACATCAAGAATCCGTATTACGTCGGCGATCAGCCGGGCCTGACCGAGACGTTGAGCTGGGTCGACGCGTGGGTGTCGAAGCCGAGCGCCTATGTAGTCACGGCAAGAAATGCGGGCGATATCGCGGCAGCTGTAAACTTCGCTCGCGAGAACCGATTGCGGCTGGTCGTCAAAGGTGGCGGTCATAGTTATCAAGGCACCTCCAATTCGGCCGACTCGCTGTTGATCTGGACTCGGCACATGGACGAGATCACCTTGCACTCGGATTTCGTTCCGCAGGGATGCAAGACGGCACCGCAGGCCGCAGTCACCCTGGGATCCGGAGCGGTCTGGATGCAGGCTTACGATGCGGTTACAAACAAGGCAGGGCGCTATGTTCAAGGAGGAGGCTGCACCACGGTTGGCGTCGCCGGATTGATTCAAAGCGGCGGCTTCGGAAGCTTTTCCAAGCATTACGGCACGGCTGCAGCCAGCCTGCTGGAAGCCGAAGTCGTCACCGCCGACGGCAAGATTCGCATCGCGAATGCCTGCACGAATTCCGACCTCTTCTGGGCGCTGAAAGGCGGAGGCGGTGGAAGCTTTGGAGCGGTCAGCAAAGTAACTTTGCGCGTCCACGAACTGCCAGCGACGCTGGGCGGCGCGGACTTTCAGGTCAAGGCAAACTCTGATGCGGCGTATCGCCGTCTTGTACGGCAGTTCGTAGCTTTCTACAGCGAACAACTCTTTAACGATCGCTGGGGCGAGCAAGCTCACTTCAGCGGAGACAACACTCTTGGCATCATGATGGTTTGCCACGGACTGGATTCGGAGCAAACGAAGAACACCTGGAAGCCGTTCATGGACTGGGTGCAAAACTCTCCCGACTACTCATTTGTCGCGCCGCCCATCATCGGTGCTATTCCGGCGCAGGGTTGGTGGGACCCGGCGTGGAGGGCAGAGCATCATCAGGCTGCGTTCAAGTCGGATGACCGTCCCAACGCTCCAGCGGGCAACGTCTGGTGGAACGGCGACGGCGGCCAGGTGAGCTGGACGATCTACGCCTACGAATCACAATGGCTACCAGCTTCGCTGCTGAAGCAGGATGCACAGGAGCGATTGGCCGACGCACTGTTCGCGGGCAGCCGCGTTTGGGACATCGAATTGCACTTCAACAAAGGCCTGGCGGGAGCGCCTGCGGACGCGATCGCCGCTTCAAGAGATACTGCCACGAATCCTGCTGTGTTGGACGCTTTCGCCCTGGCCATTATCGGCAGCGGCTCCGGACCATCGTATCCCGGCGTTCAGGGACACGAACCGGATGTGGAGCGAGCGCGAAAGGACGCGATTGCAGTCGGCCGCGCCATGGCCGAACTGCGCAAAGTCGCGCCTGTGCCAGGCGCGTACGTTTCGGAAAGCAATTTCTTCGAAAAGGGCTGGCAGCAATCGTTTTGGGGATCGAATTACGAGCGCCTGCAAAAGGTGAAAGCGAAGTACGATCCCGAGGGATTGTTCTTCGTGCACCACGGAGTAGGAAGCGAGGATTGGAGCGGGGATGGGTTCACGCGGGTGAAGAAACTTGCGTGACGCGTCAGTCCGGGTTCTTGCACGGCGAAGGCGGAACACTTGTGTAGCCTCCCCAGTCGGTTCCACGTTCTCGGAGGACTCGAAGCGCGTGGGGCAGCAGCTCGCATAGTCCGTCGCATCCATGGACGGTCAACAGACATCTGCGATTAATGTAACGGGCCGCTAGTTCAGTTGAGGTACTTTCATGGGTAACTTCGATTATCAAGCCTTCGCCACCAGGCATGCTAGTAATCGCGTTCCAGTGCAAGAAAGTTCTGTGGTCCGCGTCCGTAGGTATTCTTCTAGTCCACACCGACGGATCATGACTGGCTTCGAGATTCCAGCCGGTTCCCAGCATTTCGTAACGACCGACGACCATAAATCCCATAGAGACTCGAGCGAGTTTACCGTTCTCCGTCTTGGCTGACGTTGTGAGTCGCCACCAGCGCAGCCCGACCCTGCTGGCAAAGTAATACAGCCTTTCTGCACAATCCGGACTGAACGTCCACATCCAGTCCCAAAGGCGCTCGAGGCGAAAGGCTCCGGCAGTGAGAACATGTACACCCGCTTCTGTTTTAAACGCGGAGACGGCTCGGTCGTACGACGATGCCGGGTCGCCGAGCCTTAGGTTTTCCAGCCGGGTCAAGGCAGCAGAAGTTTGTCGCGCCGAGTATGCTTCCATGGAAAGCAGCACGGCGTACAGCGTGACCGGCGTCAGCACGAGGACGCCGCAGACAAGGCATGTGATTTTCCGCAGGCGCACTCTACCGACCGATGGCGGGCGGTCATCCATGATGCTTTAGGCACCAGTTGTTCGCAGGAAGTTCCAGAAAAACGGGCACACGAGTAGCTGTAGCGGTCCTTCGACTCCGGCGGCGCAACTGCAGCGCCGCCTCCGCTCAGGATGACACCCGTAAAAGGGTGGGACCTGCGTAGGTAGTACTACCGCGTTCCGTTGGGATACACCAGGATCTTGCTGGCCTCGCCTGTCTTCAGACGGTCCATGCCTTTGGCAAAATCCTTCATCTCGATGCGATCGGTGATCACCGGATGCAAGTCGAGCTTTCCTGCCTTCAGCAGCGCGGTCATCTGGTACCACGTCTGATACATGCGGCGTCCGTTGATACCCTGCACGGTCGCCCCTTTGAAGATGACTTCCTCCGCGAGATTCAGTTCAACCATCTTCGACGGAATGCCCAGCAGCGACATGCGGCCGCCGAGGCGCAGGATCTTGAAGCCTGTCCGGATCGCTTCGGTGCGGCCAGCCATCTCCAATACAACGTCGACGCCAGTGCCGTCGGTATTGTCCATCACCACCTGGTAGACGTCGTCCTTCGTCGGATCGAGCACGAAGTCGGGGCCCATCTGCTTGGCGATCTTGCGGCGATGCTCGTTCACTTCAAGGGCAAAAATCTGGGTAGCGCCACAGGCCCGAGCCACGGCGATCGAGAACAATCCAATCGGGCCGCAGCCGGTGATGGCCACACTCTTGGCGGCTATATCCCCGGCTAGAACTGTGTGCACCGCATTGCCCAGCGGGTCGAGGATGCTGGCGTACTCTTCGGGAATCGACGGATCCAGCTTCCAGATGTTGGTTTCGGGGATGACAACATATTCGGCGAATGCGCCGTTGGCATCGACCCCGATAATTTTGACGTGCTGGCAGATGTGAGCTTCGCCGATGCGGCATTGCAGACACTTCCCGCAGGCGACATGCATTTCGGCGGAGACGAAATCACCTTCCTTTACGCTGGTGACGTCCTTACCGACGGCTTCGACGATGCCGCAGAATTCGTGCCCGGGAATGAGCGGCGGATGAATGCGGCGCTGCGCCCACTGGTCCCACTCATAAATGTGGAGGTCGGTACCGCAGATGGAGGCCATCTTGACCTTGACCAGGACGTCGGACGGGCCGAACTGGGGTATGGGAACTTGGCGAATCTCCGTGCCCGGCGCGGGCTCCGGCTTAACAACAGCAAGCATGGTATTAGGCATGAAGTAGCTCTTGGAATGCGGTCTTATAATTCGTCCTCGTCGAAGCCGGGCTGAATCGCGCCACCCGCGGAGGGATGGTATCGCCCAGTAAGGACAAGAAACGTTGGATAAACTCTCAAGTTTAACACGCGCTATCGGCGGCCGGCCCGCCGTTTAAGCGACCGCAATGATGTCGATTTCGACTAACACGTCTTTGGGCAAACGCGATACTTCCACGGTGGAACGAGCCGGCGGTGCCTGGTTAAAGTACCGGCCGTACACTTCGTTCATGGCGGCGAAATCGGACATGCTCTTCAGGAATACGCTGCACTTCACTACCTGCTGGAATGAGCTACCGGCGGCCTTGAGAATTCCCGCCAAGTTCTGCAGGACGCGCTCGGTTTGCGTGGCGACATCGCCCTCGACGAGTTGCTGGGTTGCCGGATCGAGCGGAATCTGGCCGGAGATAAAAACAAGCCCGTTGGCTTTGATGGCCTGCGAATACGGCCCAATGGCCTTGGGAGCATCGTTGGTTGCAATGACTTCGCGCATCAGTTCTCCTCGTACGATGAAACTCGATTGTCGCACAGAGCTGAGGGCGCCTGACCGGGTGGTCATTCGAAGGAGGAATCGCGTCGTGCGCTCATGAGTCAAACGATCGACAATCAGAACTTGCACGTATCGGGACTTGACGCAAACCAAGCTAGCTAATTATCTTAGCTAACATGAAATACCACACCGTTCACGAGGCGAAGACCAATCTATCGCAGCTTATTAAAAAGGCCTGCGATGGCGAAGAGGTCATCATCGCGCGCGGGAAGAAGCCGGTGGTGAAACTGGTGCCAGTGGGCGAGTCAATACGGAAGCGGGTTCCTGGCCGCTTCGAAGGACAGTTTTCCTGGACCGATGATGCCTTCGATCCTCTCACCGACGACGAGATGCGCGAACTCGGATTCGAGTTTGAATGAACGTGTTGATCGACAGCCACGTGGTTCTCTGGTGGTTTTCCCGGAGCCGGCAGCTTTCCCGTCCAGCGCGCGCGGTACTCGAAGATCCGCAAACCAGAGTTTATGTGTCGGCCGCTGCTGCTTGGGAATTGGCAATCAAAGTCAATTTAGGAAAACTTGCCGCACGCAGCCTTGTCGAGGACCTACCACAACTACTATTTGAAGAAGGCTTCCGGCGCCTGGCAATTTCGATGGACCATGCGCTACGTGCCGGCATGTTACCTCGCCATCACAACGATCCTTTCGATCGGATGTTGGTCGCGCAATCCCAGGCGCTGAATTGCCCGATCGTCAGCTCCGATACTGTCTTCGACTCATACGGCGTGCGTCGAATCTGGTGATCGGAATTACTTCTCCGCGAACTTCAGCCCGAGAATCCGCATCGCCTCCAGGAGCGCAGCTTCTTGAGGAGTGACTGGCTTGCTCTTCATGCGGTGAATGCGGCAAGGCTCAAATAGCGCCCAGTTCTCCAGGTTGTGGCCATAGCGAGAACGGTAATAGACGCCTGCCAGCCCCATGTCATACACCACCCGCGAGACAAGCTGCGTCAATGTGCGCGGCGAGGAGTTCTGCAGCTCTGACGCGTCCAGGTCGCGCACGCCCAGGCGCAAGCAGTCAGACACGAGCTTGCGCCGGAGTAGTGCGATCCATTCCGCCGCATAAATGTCGGCATAATTACCGTCAGCGGCGGCGGTTCCAATCACGCGGTTAGCGCACCATGTCTGCGGCACCTCTCCCACCGGCAGGAAATCATCCTCGCCTTCGATCTCTTTCAACTCCTCCAGCAGAGTGAGGTCCGGCCGGAATCGCGCCAGAGTCTCGACGAAGCAGGAAACCTCGTGGCTTGACGCGTAGAGTACGCGGTACTCGCTCTCCGGATCGTCGAAGCGATTGCCGAAGGTCCCGTCCTTGGCGCGAGACCAGTCCGGCAGCTGCCAGGCGTCTGGGTAGCGCGCCACTCGGTGTATCGATTGTGCGGGGGTCTTGATCTCCAGAGGCAAGGGATTAGCCCCCGGCTATGAAGGCGCGCGCGGCCGCCAACACTTCGGGCGCGACGACGGCAAGGTCGCCTTCGCGCAACAAACGTAGAGGGACGCGATCACCCAACTCTGGGTTCACGCCCATCAGCCAGGCCTGAATGACTTGCGGCGAATCATGATCGAGTAATGTCCGGACGACTTGGAATGTCAGACGCAGACGCGACTCGACATCGCCATACGGCTGGCTACCGGCGATCCAGCGCTCGACCGCCCGGGTATCCTTCACGCCGGCAACATACGCGGTCAGCTTGCGGCCAATGGCATCCGCCAGGCGAGACACCAGGTCGGCAAAACTCAGATTCAGCGATTCCCGGTGCGCCTGCAATCCAGGACGCGGCAGGGCTTTACCCGTGGCTACCACGACTCCTCGCACAACACGTTTACGCGGGACAGGATGCAGATTTCACCTCAACAATACCGATAAAATAACGATTAACTATCGGAGCAATTCCATGTTCTCATATGAAAAGCGGTTCCGTAAGCGAATAAAAGGCGAAAATGCGAGTATCAATCTCGATTCTCCGGCTCATGACGCGCGCTGTCGCATGATTGCGTTCAAGGGGATGTGGCGCGCTCCGGCTACCCGGAAATAGTGAAACCAGAAGGACAGATACAGACGCGAGTTATCTGGATTGCGCACGTCGATCATGATAGGAGCCGGGTTCGTGGCATCGAGGTGACCGAAGAATCGCTGCATCCCGCCGCGGCGATCTCCGCGATGGTCGAAGAACTCGTATCGAGCTTCGGACTTCACGATGGATTGAATGCGCGCTAGTCCGCTGCAATTGCTCTTGAGTATCCGGCGTTCATGAAGCCATCGCATCGCGATGTAGAACGCGATCGCGGACAGAGCAATGGAGAAAAATGCCGGGAGAGGATTTTCCGAGCCACTCATAACCCAGTGAAGTCCGACCGCTGCCCACACTCCATAGCTGATGAGGGGAGCGGCGGCCAGCAACCACAGATTTCGCATCTGCACTCTGTAGGCGACGCCTAGTGGAAAGTTTTGCGCAGGAATTCCGTCCAGCGAAAACGCGTGCTGGCCATCGACCAGCGGCGGAAGAAGAACTCCACAGGCAGATGGAAGACGAAAAAAGAAGCCAATCACGACGATAAGCAGCGGTAGCGCCGCTGACAGGGTGACCACAACTCGAGCGTTGATGATCGTCGGATGTTCAGCTTCGACGTTGTTGAGTGCCGCAATCCACACGATGTATAGAACCGTGCGCCAGACGGGGCCGATCTGGTTCGACTGCCTCATTGAGGCGCACGATACGCCCTGCTGTTGCTTGGCGCAACGGTAGGAAAATACCTAGGGCCGGGTGTCCGGTACGGTAATCGCCCGGAACATATACGGCAGCGCCTCGGAAACAATCATGGCGACGACAATTAGCATGCCGCCGAATGCCTGTTGTGCTGACATCGGCTCCCGCAGCCAGAAGACGCTGAGCAATGCTGCTGTCACCGGCTCGATACAGAACAGCACGGCGGCTTCGGCGGGACCGAGTTGGGTTTGCGCCCGGGATTGTCCCCAGAAAGCGAAGACTGTTGAGCCCAGTGCGAGAAATATAATTGGCCCGACCACGGTGGCCTTAGTCAACAGCTGCGGCACATTCTGATAACCAAACGGCGCGGGCAAAAAAGCAGTGACAACCATTGAGACTACTCCGCCGACAATGACCTGTGAGCCGGCAAGCAGCCACGCGTCGGTGCGGCGCGCGAACTTTCCCATCAGAATGAGGTGAATGGCACAGAGAAACGCGCAGAGCAGGGTTTCCAGATCGCCGCGATTCCATCCCGACCACCAGCCGCCAGGCAAATGAACCAGAAGGTAAAGGCCGAAGGCCGCGATGACGGTTCCGATCGCAGTGGTCAGCTTGATCCGTTGGCCCACGGCAATCGCAATCATCGGCGTAAACAGAACGTACAGCCCGGTAATGAAGCCCGACTTCGCGGTCGTGGTGAAGCGCATGCCGTCGGTCTGCGACCAGAAGATGACGGCCAGAATCAGGCCCAGCCATAAGCCATCAAGCAGGCCGCGTCGCACCATGGGAATGCGCTTTGCGCGAAGGATCACGACGAACACGATTCCGGCAACGAGGAAGCGCAGGCTCATCAGGGCGCCGACGGAGATGCCGCTGTTCAGCGCAAAGCGCGTCATGGGAAAGCCGAAGCCCCAGATGATCGCAGTCGATGCGATCAGGAGCACGGCAGTCGTGTGTGAAACCGGGACGGGATGGGATCGGTCGCGTTGCATCAGAAGTTGGTGCCCGCGTTATCCATCCTACCGTGAGAGAGAGGCGCAGAACCGGTTTCCGACACGGGATAGATAAAATGCGGATCAACGGGCTGAACGGCGGTCCCAAGTCGGGCGGCCCAACGTCCTATGCGTTGCGCCATTACCATAAGTGAGGAGAAACCAGTGAAGGCAGGCATCGTTGCTGTGTTGTTCTTTTCTTCCGCTTTAACCGCTGTTGCCCAGGACTGTCGGCGGGTGCTGGGACAACAGTCGGCCGATGCGGTGTCGATTAAGCGCGTGGAGCAGGCATGGACGGACGCGTTCCTTCACGGCGGCACTGATTATCTGCAATGCCTGTTGACTCAGGATTATGTGAGCGTTTCTGCGAAGGGCGTGCCGCGTGACCGCATGGCGATCATTGGATTTGCCGAGAAGAATAAAGGGAAGGATACGCCGATGCCGTCGCTTCCCGAGCCGACGATCGAGATTTACGGCAACACCGCGGTCGTTCGATCTGATTCGCCGGCAGCGCCCGACGGCAAGTATCCCGCGATGTATTCGTCCGACATCTTCGCCTTCCAGGATGGCGCCTGGCACGCCGTTTATTCGCAGCACACCGCGAAATCGAACGATTAAGAGCTATGAGCAGATCGGTCACCACGGGTTTTGTGAGGATAAGCGTCGCCGCATTCTTGTGTCTGGCCGCGTTTCCAGTCTTCGCGCAGGATTGCCATGCCGTGCTGGGACCGCAAGCCGCCGATACCGCATCGCTACAACGGGTGGAAGACCGGTGGAACGACGCCTTCCTGCACGGTCATGCGGATTATCTGGAGTGTTTGCTGGCTTCGGACTACCTGAGCGTCTCGCCGAAAGGAACGCACGACCGGGTATGGGAACTCGACCACGCCCGAAAGAATCAGGGGAGCACCGCACCGATTCCAGAAACGCCGGGCATAGTCTTCGAGGTGCACGGCAACACCGGCGTAATGCGGCTCTTCAAGCCAGCTTCGCCTGATGGAAAACAGCCTGCCCAATACATGGCCGACATCTTCGCCTTTCAGAATGGCGCGTGGCGCGCCGTATATTCGCAACATACGACCGTGGCGTCGGAAAGCAAGTAGGCCGCGTGTTCTGAACCCTACTTGGATTTCGAGTCGTTGTCCTTGGGCAGCTCTACATAAACCAAGCCGAAGTGAGTGGCCTTGGTTTGGGACTTGTCGATACCAACGATACGGAACTTCTGCGGGGTGCCGGCGCGCAGCTCATGGTCTTTCGAATCGTGTCCATTCACTTGCACATTGCCACCCTTCTGGTCGGCGCAGGTAAGGCCGCTGCGGGTAACGGTCAGCGTTCCCACTGGTTTGCCATCGTTGCACTCCAGAACTTCGCCATAGTGAGACAGCGGCTTGCGGTAGAAGGCAAGCACCTGTTCCGGGGAATCGACGGTCAGGTAATTGGCGGCCAACAGCCGGAAGTGCGATTCCCCGAAGGTGAACCCCAGGTCGACGGAAGCGTCGTTGTCCTTGTCTTTAAAAAGCGTCGAGCCAGGGTAAGTGGGCAGCCCGATATCGGACGCCGTAGCACTGCTGTTGGCATGGACTTCCATGCCGGAATTCTGGGCAGCGGACGAACCAATGCCGAAAGAGAAAACAGTTGCCAACAGAACGATTGCACGGGAGGTAAAAGAATGGCTGCGCGAAAACATATTGATCCCTTTCCACTTTAGCTTCGAAAAGAGATACGCTGCCGCGAGCGCCCAAGTTCCGTCGACGCAGAAAAACCCGAGTTTCCCGCCACCTGTGCAAGCTCGCAGGGTCGGGATTCGTCACCGCTTACAGCGTCGGACTCTTGCTCTCAATTAGCGCCTTCACCCGCTCCAGAAACGCCTCGACCTTGACCGAGCCCTCGGCCTTTTCCTGGCCGCGAACGCGGACGTTGACCTCACCGGCTTCGGCTTCCTTGTCGCCGACCACCAGTTGGAAAGGAACCTTCTGCATAGCGTGTTCGCGGATCTTGGCGTTCATCTTCTCGCTGCGCGAGTCGACATGCACACGCACTCCTGCGGCTTTCAGCTTCTCCCCGACTTCGTTCGCGTAGGCATGATGCTTTTCGCCGATCGGGATCACAGCCACCTGCGTAGGCGACAACCAGACCGGGAAGGCTCCTGCGTAGTGTTCGATCAGCACGCCGAAGAAGCGCTCGATCGAACCGTACAGCGCGCGATGCACCATGAGCGGCTGATGACGCTTGCCGTCCTCACCGACGTACTCCAGCCCAAAGCGCTCGGGCAGTGTGAAGTCGAACTGCACCGTCGAGAGCTGCCACAGGCGCCCAATGGCGTCCACTAGCTTGATATCGATCTTCGGTCCGTAAAACGCAGCCTCGCCGGGAATGGTTTTGTACTCGATGTTGCCCCGCTTCAACGCCTGTTCCAGCGAGCGTTGCGCCAACTCCCACTGATCGTCGCGTCCGGCATAGGTCTTACGGTCCGCCGGATCCCAGGTTGAAAGCTCAACCTGGAACTTATCGAAGCCGAAGGTATGCAGCGTGGCGACAGCAAAGTCGATGCAGCCAACAACTTCGTCCTCGATCTGCTCCGGAGTGCAGAAGATGTGCGCGTCATCCTGGGTAAAGCCGCGGACGCGCAGCAGTCCGTGCATCACGCCAGAGCGCTCATAGCGATACACGGTGCCCATCTCTCCCAGACGCACCGGCAGATCGCGATACGACTTCAGCGAGTCGCGATAGATGAGGATGTGGAACGGGCAATTCATCGGCTTCATGCGATAAACCGCGTCATCCAGCTCCATCGGCGTGAACATGTTCTGCGCGTAATAGCCCTCGTGGCCCGAGGTCTTCCATAGATCGACGCGCGCCACGTGCGGGGTGTGGACCAGCGAGTATCCGCGCTTCAGATACTCGGCGCGCATCCAGTCTTCCATCTCTTTGCGGATGAGGCCGCCCTTGGGATGCCAGAAAATCAGACCTGGTCCGGCCAGCTCCTGAATCGAGAACAGGTCGAGCTGCTTACCCAGCACGCGATGGTCGCGCTTCTTGGCTTCTTCCAGCTTGTTCAAATATTCGTCGAGATCCTTCTTACTGAAGAACGAGGTGCCGTAGATTCTTTGCAGCTGCGGATTCTTCTCGTCGCCCAGCCAGTACGCACCCGCGATGCTGAGTACCTTAAATGCCTTGATGCGCCCGGTGGACGGGATGTGCGGCCCGCGACAGAAGTCGACGAACTTGCCGGTCTTGTACAGCGAAATCTTCTCATCGGGTTGGGTGAACTGCTCGATGAAGTGGCACTTCATGAAGTCGCCTTCCGACTTGAAGCGCTCCAGACCTTCGGTGCGAGGCAAGAACTCGCGCGCGTAGGGGAGGTCCTGCTTCACCAACTCCTGCATCTTCTTCTCGATGGCTTCGAGGTCTTCGGGCGTGAAGGGCTTTTCGCGATAGAAATCGTAAAAAAAGCCGCTCTCGGTCGCAGGGCCGTGGCCGAGTTTGGTCTCCGGAAAAAGTTCCAGCACGGCAGCCGCCATCAAATGTGCCGACGAATGGCGATATACCTCCAGCGCTTCGGGATCGCGATCGGTAAGGATGCGCAGTTCGGCATCCTGCTCCAGCGGGCGAGCGAGGTCGATGAGCCGCGAATCGTTCTTCGCGGGTTGGGACGCTGCCGCGCCGGTAGTCTCCGACGGCGGGTGATGACCGTTGCCGCCGCCATTCGGAGAGAGTGGCTTAATCTGCGCAGCCAAGGCGGCATCAGCCAGTCGCGGGCTGATGCTTTTGGCGATGTCGAGGGCGGTGGTCCCGCTCGGCACGTCTTTAACGCTGCCGTCGGGCAATTTCACATGAATGTTTTCAGCCATGATTTCGAACCTATGGGCAGCTGTGAAGCTGCGATTTTATGGGCCCGGCTTCAGCCGCGCCATTTGAGTACGTCACTCGGATATTCCGCTGGAGAACCTGGATATCCAGTGCTCGAATGAACTCATGAACTTTGTAAAGAACTGCCTTGTCTCTTCGTTCTTAAGCGAACCATCTTCGCCGAACAGTTCGCCTGCCCCGCTGATATACGCTTCGGGCTGCTGCATAACAGGCATGTTCAGGAAAACTAAAGACTGCCTCAGGTGATGATTCGCGCCGAACGCACCCAGCTTGTACGGCGTAACGCTAACAATGCCGGCAGGTTTCCCATCCCATACCGACTTGCCCGAAGGCCGGGAGCCGACATCGACCGCGTTCTTCAGACAGCCAGGGACCGAGCGGTTGTACTCGGGCGTGGCGAACAGGACCGCGTCCGCGCTGGCGATATCTTTACGAAAACGCTCCCAGGCGGGGGCCTGTCCTTCCAGATCTTCGTTGTACATTGGAAGATCCCCGATCTCGCGGATCGTCGCGTTAAAGGATGTAGGAGAGTTTTCTATCAGCGCACGAGCGACTTTCCGGGTAAGCGACGCTTTCCTCAGACTCCCCACAAGAACCGCGACATCGATGCGCGCACCCATCAATCCTCCAAATCGCGGGCATCTGCCCGTTCAGAGCAGCCATAAGTCGATATGACGTTTTCGAGATCTGTAGCAAACAGTTCGGCCGCGAGGAGACAACCCTTGCCAGGAGGATGCAGCTCAGCAGCGGAATTCTGAGTGTATCGGACGCAAGAAGCTGAGGGCAATGACGAGCCCGATCGCGGCCTCGCGGAACGCGAAGCCTACCGCGATGTTCGTTGGCTGCGGGCGCGCACTTCCAACACCGCCGATCCGATCAGGGCTATGGACCCAACGAGAATAGCGACAGGAATGGCAACATGTCGATAAGCGTCCGCCATATCGACGCTGCGGCCGCGAATTAAGCCGTACAGCACGGTTCCCAGGATACCGAGGAACAGCCCCGCGCCCATTCCCGCGGCGGTAAACAGAAACGTAGTCACCAGCACGCGCATTGTAGAAGTGAATGCGATTGAGAGCTTGGTGCGGCGAGCGGGCATTGCGGCCGAATACGACATACTCACATCAATTTTACGGCACGTCCCGCCTGTCTGTCAGGCAACGCCGGGAATCGCGGCCTGATCAGAAAATATGATGCTTTTTCGGCTGCTCAAACTGTGATGTCTGTTCCGCCAATTGCTCGCCTAACCGCGAACATTCACTGTTTCCTATTTCCTTACTTACCGCTTCGTTCTGGTCAAAAGTTCCGTTCGATGGCGACCACACGTAAGCTTCTACCGTGCACTGGTCCATTTTCAGGGCCTTATCAATGTGCCATTGAATGTCGTAGACGGCATGTCGGGCGCGAAGAAGTTTCAACCCCTCGCCGTTTTTGATCGAAGCGCCAGTCTTGAACGTCGGGTTGATAGGCTTTCCCTTTGAGTCGCGAAAGCGCACCAGAGCGGGCTTCCCGGCCTCTATCCGTATCACCGACACGTCGGAGGTGTAAACATCCGTGCGGCAGTACGCCACAATAGCCGTCACTACTTCGTCTCCCGTTATGTCTCCGGTTTGAACGGGGTCGGTGATCCTCGAGTAGCGATTGCACAGGTTATAGGAGTCGCCCAGGATTTCTTGAATCTGCGGCGCGAGCGCCTTCCAGTCGAGCGGAGGAGGCGTGGGAGCGGCTGGGCTCGTCTGGCCGCTGGCCCCGGTGACCGGACCGAGCAATAAGGCGAAAAGCAACAGTGTTCCATAGGGTGCCATGCGAGACGGCCGGAAAATCATGTTCGGTTTGCCTCCTGCTCCTGCGCCCCGAGATATAGCACAAAGCAACAAGCCCACTAAGTTATTTCTTTCGAGCAAGCGCCTGCTAGTTAAGAGGTTCGACGGACTCTGCCCGTTCCAGCGCATGACCGTTGCGTTACAATCGATTTTCATGTCGTCAACGTCCCAAGCTGTAACCCGTAGCCCCGCTGAAGTGGTGCGCATGGCGCCCGTGACGCAGGCCAACAATGGCATTTGCTATTCGGTGATGGGGGAAGTCACTGCGGGCATCTCCGACCTGGAACGCATGGTGAACGCCGTGCCCCGCACCATTGCTGCGGCGCTCAATCGCAAGGCATATTATTTTGTGCCGCTCACCCTGAATATGGGCGATGACACCATGATCGCCGACCGCTATGACGTGCAGCTGTCCGATAGCGCGGTTTGTCATCGAAATCAGACGCTGGGCGACTCGCAGTGTGTCTTTATCTCGACTCGCTTGATGGAAGACAGCTTCGCCATTGCCTTCGAGTTCTTCATCAATATCGGGCACAACTTCGTGGACCGCGTGGGCGTCTCGCAGGAATTCACGGACCTGGTGTGGAAACAAGTGGAAGGCAGGGTCCGCGGCGAAACTTCGCTGGATGCCTACGAACTCCGCAAGGTAGCGACTACGGATGGACCCGAGGCCGAGAAAGCCAAGCACGAATACCTGCTGGCAGTGTTCGCCGACTCCATCGCGGTGTACATGCTTTCGCTTTTTCTGGATGTCGACTATCAGGACCTGCGCGAGCGCGACTATCCCTTGCTGGCTCCGGATGCGCTAGCCGAGCGACTACGCAAGGTGAGCGAGCTGTTCCCGCCGAATCCCGGATTCGATTTCGCGGTGTATCACAAGAGAAGGCCTTAGAACAGTGGCCAGTGGCCAGTTGTCAGTTATCGCAACGGCGCGTCAGGTCTAACTGGCCACTGGCAACTGTCTTTTATGATTGCTCACCTTCGCGGACGGCTTATCTCGAAGCATCCCAACCAGGCCATTGTTGAGGCCGGAGGCGTCGGCTACGACGTCATCATTACCGTCCCAACGTTTTCCGAGCTTCCAGCTGCTGGGGCTGAGGTTGCGCTGCACATCCATACTCACGTTCGCGAGGATGCGCTGTCACTTTACGGATTCATGCGTCCGGACGAGAAGCAGCTGTTTGAGAAGCTAACTACGGTCAGCGGCATTGGGCCGACGCTGGCGGTGAAGATCCTTAGCGGTGTGGCGACGGCCGACCTGGTCGGAGCCATTCGAGGTAGCGACCTTGCGCGCCTGACGAAGATTCCCGGCATCGGCCGCAAGACTGCCGAGCGCATGTGCGTCGAGTTGCGCGACAAGCTGGAAGGATTCGGCGCGCCGCAGGCTGTCATAACTCATTCTGCGATCGAGGAAGACGTGATCTCGGCGCTAACGAATCTTGGCTACCAGCGCGCGGCTGCCGAGAAGGTAGTCGAGCGGGCCGTGCAGTCGGCAGGACGCGAGAGCTTCGACGCTATCTTCCGCGCCGCTTTGGGCAGTCTGTCCAAGTAATTTCAGCGATAATCATCCCGTGCAAGAGAAGGTCCTGCAATACATCCGCGAACGTGTTCTGCTGCGGCCCGGAGACCGCGTGGGCGTGGCCGTCTCCGGCGGCGCGGATTCGGTGGCTTTGCTGCGCGTTCTGCTGGAGCTGCGAGCGGAGTTGGGCGTTGTGCTTGCCGCCGCGCACTTTAACCACGGTTTGCGGGGCGAGGAATCGGCCGCGGACGAGGCGTTCGTCGCGGACCTGGCAAAGCACCACGGGCTGGAGTTTTTCTGCGCACAAGGCGATGTCCGCGATCACGCGCGCACTTCCAAACTGAGTATCGAAGCCGCAGGACGGGAGCTGCGCTATCGCTGGCTTATGTCGCTCGCGCAGGAGCAACGACTGGATGCTATCGCCACGGCGCATACGCTGGACGATCAGGCGGAGACGGTTTTGTTGAAGTTTCTGCGCGGAGCCGGAACCAACGGCTTGGCGGGAATTTATCCAATCGTCACCGGCGGCACAGTTGAAGCCCAGATCATCCGACCGCTTCTTTCCGTATCGCGCGACGAGGTTGAGTCTTATCTCGTCGGATTAGGTCAAACCTGGCGCGAGGACGAGAGCAACCTCGACCGGCGCTTCTTGCGCAACCGCGTCCGGCACGAGCTGGTGCCGCTGCTGGAGCGCGAGTTCAATCCAAATGTTTGCCGGGTATTGAGCGACCTGGCGGAAGTGTCGCGAGGGGAAGAAGAATTTTGGCACCAACAAGTAGAGCGTGAGCTGACTTCGCGCTCGCCTTCTAGTAACGATGTGCCGGAACGGATGGGCAGACTCGACGTCAGTGGTTTTGCCCTCCTACCGCTCGCGCTGCAGCGGCGACTTCTGAAGAGCTTTGCAAAACGTCAGGGCCTGACCTTGGATTTCGACCATGTTGAGACTCTCCGGCGATGTGCCTTGGGTGAGCTGCTCAAGACGGAGATGCCGGGCGGCAGAATCGCCGTAAATTCAAAGAAACTGCTGACCTTGCGGTTGCCGGAGGGGCAAAGCAACACAGCATACCGTTATCTGCTGGTCGTCCCTGGGGAGATTCAGCTCGCCGAACTCGGCCTGACCGTCAGGGCTCTCATCGTATCCGCGGAATTCGCTCAGGAGGCGCCCCCAGGCGAGCTTCTTAGCCTGGATCTGCTTGGCCCGGAACTGGTAGTCCGCAACTGGACCCCAGGAGATCGCTTTTGGCCGGCACACAGCCGATCCGAGGAGAAGCTGAAGCGCCTGTTCGCGGAAAAACGCATTCCGGCTGCGAAACGTCCGAGCTGGCCAGTCATGCTACATGCCGACAAGATCGTTTGGGTACAAGGATTTCCGGTCTCAAATGCCCATGCGTGGCGGGGTACGGGTGACGCACTGAGAGTCGAAGTGCTGGCCGGCTGAGAACTACCACGAAGTGCCGTACTCACTTCTGACCGGCTCCTACGTCCATAAGATTGTGGATATTGCGATTTAGGACAGGATGCCTCCTCGGCGCCATTTCCCAATCCGGTTAAGACCTGCCGAAACGCTGCATTTTTGTACAAGTCTTTTGCGCCGTTCCGTTTAGCTGCGGGTTACAATCAGAAGTGCGCCGGAATTTGGTATCCGGCGGGTGCGAGCAGCATCTATATCAGGAGACACGCGTTCGTGTCGGCTGCTACCCACAGGAGTTTTCAGTGAATTCGACGGTAAAGACGGTCGTCTTTTGGCTCGTTATTGTGTTGTCTGGCGTCCTGCTCTGGCAGGTTGTCAAGGGACAGAATTCGGGCACCAAGGATCGCGACCTCACATTCTCGGAGTTCCTCTCCCAAGTGGACCAGGGCAACGTCACTGAAGTGACGATTGTTGGCCAAGAAGTCCACGGCAAATTCAAGAACGACAAGGCGGGATTCCGCACCACCATCATGTCCGGCTATACCGACATGATCAAAGAACTGCGCGATAAGGGTGTCAACATCACCGTAAAAGACGCGCAAGGTGGCGGATGGCCGACTTGGCTGCTCAACCTGGCCCCATTCATCCTGCTGGGCGCGCTCTGGTTCATCATGATTCGCCAGATGCAGACTGGCGGCAACAAGGCACTTTCGTTCGGCAAGAGCCGGGCCCGCTTGCTCTCCATGCAGCAGAAGAAGGTGACCTTCAAAGACGTCGCTGGCGTGGATGAAGCCAAGGAAGAGCTCAAGGAAATCATCGAGTTCCTGCGCGAGGCGCAGAAGTTCCAGAAGCTGGGCGGCCGAATTCCGAAAGGCGTGCTGCTGGTTGGACCTCCGGGCACCGGCAAGACCCTGTTGGCGCGCGCTGTAGCCGGCGAAGCGAACGTGCCGTTCTTCAGCATCTCGGGTTCAGACTTCGTGGAAATGTTTGTCGGCGTGGGCGCAAGCCGCGTCCGCGACCTTTTCGAGCAGGGCAAGAAGAACGCCCCCTGCATCATATTCATCGACGAAATTGACGCTGTCGGCCGCCACCGCGGTGCCGGTCTGGGCGGCGGACACGACGAGCGCGAACAGACGCTGAACCAGTTGCTGGTTGAGATGGACGGCTTCGAGTCGAACGAAGGCGTCATCCTGATCGCTGCCACCAATCGCCCCGACGTTCTCGATCCGGCGCTGCTGCGCCCGGGCCGCTTTGACCGCCGCGTGGTGGTTTCGCGTCCCGATGTTCGCGGCCGCGAAGAGATTCTGCGCGTACATACCCGCAAGATTCCCATTAACGACGACGTGGATTTGGGCGTCCTGGCCCGCGGTACACCGGGATTCTCCGGCGCAGATCTGGCTAACATGGTGAATGAGGCTGCCCTGGTTGCCGCTCGGCAGAACCGCAAGACGGTGCTGATGTGGGACTTCGAGCAGGCCAAGGACAAGGTCCTGATGGGTGCCGAGCGCAAGTCCATGCTGCTCTCGGATGAGGAAAAGAGGGTCACGGCTTACCACGAGGCAGGCCATGCGTTGGTTGCGGTTATGCGCGACCACTCTGACCCGCTGCACAAGGTGACGATCATCCCACGCGGTATGGCGCTGGGCGTGACCATGCAGCTGCCTATCGACGACAAACACACCTATACTCGCGACTACCTGGAAACGCGACTGGCCATCATGATGGGCGGCCGCATTGCCGAGGAGTTGTTCCTCAACACGATGACGACGGGTGCGGGCAACGATATCGAGCAGGCGTCCGACCTGGCGCGCAAGATGGTTTGCGAGTTCGGTATGTCGTCCCTCGGTCCCATCACCTTCGGCAAGAAGGAAGAGCAGATATTCCTGGGTCGCGAGATCAGCCAGCATCGTGACTTCAGCGAGGAGACAGCGCAGAAGATCGACGCTGAGGTTCGCCGCTTCGTCGATGATGGCTATAACTCGGCGCGTCACATCCTCGAAACCAACCGCCCCGTCATGGAGAAGATTGCCCAGGCGCTGCTGGAGCGAGAGGTGATCGATGCGAACGATATTCAGATGATTCTTGAAGGCAAGGAATTGCCGGCGCGGATCAATCCGAATTCGCCGCCTCCGGTGAAGGACGACGTGCAGCAGGTGCTGAAGCCGGCTCCCGGCCAGCCAAACGTGGCTCCAGGAGAGAGGCCGGCACAGGCGTAAGTCAGTTTGCCGGCTTTCAGCTGTCGGCTCTCGGTTGAAACAACAATGGGCGGCCCAAGTGGCCGCCCTTAGCTTTGCCCTTCACAGCGTCCTCGCGGTAAGAGCCGTCAAAGCATCCAGTACGACTGGCCGTCATCTCGATCTCCCGCTTCAGCACTGTCATCCCGACCGGAGCGAAGCGGAGTGGAGGGATCTGCGGTTCGTCCGGGTTGGGTAGGATCGTTTCTTGCGGTCGCGACGTCCATATTCCTCGTCGCGTCCGAAAGAAAAATGCCCCCTCCAGCCGTTTCAGGCTAGAACGGGGCACCAGGATGTTCTAAAGCTGACGGCGGACGGCCGATAGCCGACAGCGAATTTACTTCCTCACCATCAGATTGTTCTCGATTCCCAGCGTGCAATCGGCATTGACGTTCTGGATGTAGATGTCATTCTCGCCATTGCGATCGTCTTCCCACGCCAGAGCTGCCAACCCGGAGGACGCCAATCCGGCAAACAGGCGAGACTTGTCAGCTGAGGCCGACGACACTGCAAACTGCGGGCAAACGGTTGCGCTGGTTCCGTCCAGCTTGATGGCTTGAATCGTTCCCGAACCGAAACCCGGCGAATCGTTCCAGAACACCAGAGCGCCGGTTCCGATTTGCACGTTCTCCACAAAGTCGCGTGTGTTTGTGCTTAAAGGAACAATGGTGACACCGCTATCGCTCCACTGACGCGCTCCGGCAGCATTGAATTTCTGTCCCGAAACTCCGCTCTGGTCCTGGAGCTGATCCGATTCCGTCCAGAAAAGAAAAGTCTCCTGCGTTGAGGGATTATAGGAAGAGGATGGTTCGACCTGTATGTCGTTTGAGTTGGTCGATCCCAGAGAACCATTGTGTCCGAAAGCCTCCGTGCCGTCGGTCAGGATGTGCTGCGCATAGACCTGCAACGCCGGGCTGTTGGTGTACCAGGAGAAGACAGCGCCGCCATTTCCGTCATAGGTGAAGTACGGGAATTCGCCGAACTGCAGCGATCCGCCGTCATAGACATGGACATGATTCGAGCCCCACATCAGCTGGCCGGTCGAAGAAAGCTTGTTGGCGTATAGATAGTTGTTGCTGCCGAAGCCGTGGTTGCGAACAAACGATACGATGACCGAACCATTGTCGGCGGCATGTAGATCGGACAAAGTGTAGTCGAATCCGGATTCCTGTAGCGTGATGCCCAGGTCAAATGCGGTTGCACCGATCCAAACCGGAACGCCGCTTGGCGTCAACTTTTGAAGAATGACGGCGCTGTTGGTGGTCCACCCCACTACGATAAAACCGTCGCTGGTGACCGTGACCTTCGGGACCGCATGCGAGCCCGGATCGAATGTCAACGCCACGCCATTCGGTCCCCACAGCGCTTGCCCGGTTGGACTCATCTTTGCGGCTGTAACTTGTGGATTGTCGGGGTCTTTGCGATCGTCGAGAAAGGCCAGTAGCGCATTGCCGCTGCCGTCGATGGCCAGTCCATAATCTTCCGTCGAGCTCAAGGTGAGCTTCGCAACCTGTATACCATCGTGCTGAAACTGCTCAACCCCGTTCGCGCTGAGCAACTGGTAATAAACGTCATAGCCGTTTGGCGGAGGATCGTTTGGGTTGTTGTTAAACCAGCTCACGTACCAGTCGTCATTCGGTAGAGGAAGCACTTTGGGCTGTACCTGGTCGGCTCCGGAAATATTTGATAGCGCGAGATTCTGTGAAGGATCAGAGGACCATTGGGCCCAGGCGCTCATCGCGAGTGTGAGGGTCACCAGCAAGATGCAGCAGCGAAGAACCGATTTCATGCCAAGCTCCTTTTTCAATTTTGGGGAGTGGCGAAATTGTACGCGCACGGAGAACGAACGGTCCAAACTTTCCGGCTCCTCAGCGAATCAGGCAATGCTCAGGCATGTCGAAGTCGCGGACAGCTATTCGGCGGCGCAAAGAGTCCCGCTCCGGCTCGTGCAAGTCGGAGCGGGATTGCTTTCAGTTGATGTGGAAGATCACGATGCCAGTTGACGTGGCACTGTTACGAGTCGTTTCGGACCTCGCTTGCGGATCAACAGGACACGAATACGTTCCAGCAATTCCATGGGAGCGAACTCACCCTTCGGCAGCCAGGCGTCGGCCAAATGCTCCTCGCTGCAGCAATTCACCGAGCCCGAAAACAACAGAGCTGGAGTTTCAGGTGAGATAGCTTTCATTTGGTCGATAAGCCTTGCACCGTTCAGCTTAGGCATCATGAGGTCGGTCAGGACCAGGTCCACGCCGCCTGTCTTCAGGATCTCGATTGCAGCTTCCGGATCGGAGCAAGTGAGAACCCGGTAGCCGCGGGTTTGAAGAAGAACTTTTCGAATGGAGAGAGAGCGTTCGTCGTCGTCGACGCAGAGAATCGTGCGTTTCGGTTTCATGTACCTCCACCGACTCTTGTATGAATGCCAAAGCCGCTCCCGTGCAAACCTGTAAGCCGGTCGCGTATGGCAGTCATCAAGTGGCTTTTTTTCTACGCCAGAGCAGTAGCGCGTGTTCCGGATAGTACGTCCGGCAACTGCATCGCACAAGTACTGCAAAGATCAATTACGGAAATTATTTTCGAGGGCAGGAAAAAATGTAACAGCACCAGAGATGGTGATGATGAGGTTTTCAACCTAAGCGAAAACCCGCATCCAGCGCGGGTTTCAGGCTTGCACAAGATATCCTCAGAAAACTCACAACGTAACTTTTCCGTCAATTACGTGCACTACGTTTCCTGCCACGCGAACATTTGTGATCGTGTCTCCGGACTTCGCTGCACGAATGTAGAGATAGCTTGGCCGACGCGTCTCGATGCCTTGCTCAATCATGCCCTGTGTCTCGGATGCGAGCACTCCGTGCCTCACTGCCCAAGCTGTGCAGCACCCGGCAGCAGATCCGGTGGCAGGATCTTCGCCGTTGTAGAAAATCATTCGCGCATGCAGCGTCGCCTTGGGATCGACGGTTTCGCGACAGACCAGATAAAAGAATGCGGGACTGCCGATGGTCGCAAGATACGCAGCCATCTGGCCCCATCCGGTGCTGAGCTTCTGCAAAGTCGCCAGCGAGCGGAACGGAACGATGGTGAACGGCATTCCGGTGGAGACGGTCTGGATCGGGAGGTTCTCGTCCAATTCAGCGGCTGAAACTCCCAGCACCTTTGCTACTTCCGCGTGAGAGTGGGTTCGTCCGAACTGAGGTTCAGACTGGCGCATCTCGCCGAAAAGGAGGCCGTCCCGCTGCTCGAACCGGACCGGAATCTTGCCGACCTTCAGGTCGAGCACAATCTCGTTGTCGGCAGTGTGTTGACGGAGATACCACGCTGTCCCCAGCGTAGGATGTCCCGCGAAAGGCAGCTCCTCGAAAATGGTGAAGATGCGGACCTTATGTCCCTCGGCCTTTTCTGTCTGGGGATCGCGCGGGATGATGAAGGTGGTCTCGCAGAGGTTGGTCTCTCGAGCCAGCTTCTGCATCTCGTCATCGGCGAGGCCGCGGGCGTCGGTGAACACCGCCAGCTGATTGCCTTCCAGCGGCCGCGAAGTGAAAACATCGAGCTGCACAAACGAGAATTCGCGCTTGGTCATGGGATTGTCTCTGCCCTAAATTTACCAGTGGAGACAATGATCCGGAGAGACGACACGGGATTCCCGTGACGAATAGCTGCAGGAAGAGGTGGGTGGGAAGCTAGTCGCCGCTGCTTGGCGCCAGAACCGGAGCCGATGCCGGCTTGGTACGCGTCCGTACTGGATTGAAAAAGTTCAAGAAAGCACAAATGACCCAATACCCAGCCGCGACGCCAAAAGCGAAGGCCGCCACAATCGTCAGCAGGAGCATGGTGGAGAGCAGGAATGTCGTCATAAACGTGCTATTTGCCTTTGTCGACGTGGCCAAATTTCCCAGGCGCTACGTCGAGCGACCCAGCGCAGGTATTCAACAACCCTGGTCCACGCCGCCGAGCCTTCTATTCTGATGTTGCCACTTTACCTCGCGTTGACTCCAGCCGGTATTGACCATTAAGATACGTGAGTAGAACTGCGCTCTTCCCCTTCCGGACATTTCTGAGCCGTTCAGAGTGAATTCAGGGACCGACCGGGGTGCTCCGGCCGGGCTCCGAACCTATACCGCAAAGGGTTAGCCGGCAGTATCTGCGAACCGAATTGTTCATGGGCATTTCCAGCATCAGCGTCCGCGGGGCACGCCAGCACAACCTGAAAAACATTCACGTCGAGATTCCTCGGAATACTTTGACTGTGATTACGGGCCTCAGCGGGTCGGGGAAGTCTTCGCTCGCCTTCGATACGATTTATGCCGAAGGGCAGCGGCGTTATGTAGAAACGCTTTCGGCCTACGCCCGGCAGTTCCTGGATCAAATGGAGCGGCCCGACGTGGATAGCATCGATGGGCTAAGTCCGTCGATCGCCATCGAGCAGAAAACCACGAGCCGCAGCCCGCGGTCCACCGTCGGCACGATTACCGAAATTTATGACTACCTGCGCCTGCTGTACTCGTCGGTGGGTATTCCCCATTGTCCGCAGTGCGGAGAGCCTATCTCGCGGCAGTCGGCTGAACAAATCGTCCAGCAGGTGATGGAATTGAAGCCGGAAGATCGGGTTATGGTGCTGGCGCCGATTGTTCGTGGCCGCAAAGGAGAGTTCAAGAAGGAACTGGATAAGTTGGCGCAGCAGGGCTACACGCGGGCGCGCATCGATGGAGAACTGCGCAACATCGCCGACGAAGAGATCAAACTCGACCGGCGAAAGAACCACACCATCGAACTGGTGGTTGACCGCCTACTGGTAAAGGCTGGTATCGAGCGCCGACTCGCCGCGTCCGTGGAACTTGCCATGAAGCTGGCGAATGGGCTGGTGCAAGTCGTTGTGGTTGGTGGTGAGGAGCGGCTGTATTCGTCGAAGCTTGCCTGTCCCGGCTGCGGCATCAACGTTCCAGTGCTGGAGCCGCGGTCGTTTTCGTTCAACAGCCTTTATGGCGCCTGTCCGGAATGCAATGGGCTGGGCAGCAAGTACGATTTCGATCCGGCGAAAGTCATCAGCGATTGGACGAAGCCGCTGCTGGACGGAGGGTTGGGGCCGGGCTCGGCGTCGCAGAACTTGATTCGCACGCTGCAGTTAGCGGCGCAGGCTTATGGGTTCGACCTTTCGATGTCGTTCGAGAAGCTGCCGCGTAAAACACAGAACCTGATTCTCTACGGGCCCGACGCAAGTGAGAAGAAGCGCGGCGGGTTTCTGGGTATCTTCCATTACCTGCGTCAGGCAATGGAGGAGAGTTCTTCAGAAGCGTATCGCGACTGGCTGCTCGACCACATGTCGGCTACAACATGTCCCGCTTGCCACGGCAAACGCCTGCGCCCTGAGAGTCTGGCGGTGAAGGTGAACGGCATGTCGATCGCCGATTTCACGGCCCTGCCGGTCTCGCGGGCAGTTGAGGCGGCAGCCCAGATCAGGCTGTCTGCACGCGAAGATCGCATTGCAGGCCGAATCCTAAAAGAGATCGCCGAACGGCTGGGTTTCCTCAATGCTGTTGGTTTGGGTTATATCTCGCTCTCCCGTTCCGCAGCGACGCTGAGTGGTGGCGAGGGCCAGCGCATTCGGCTGGCTACACAGATTGGTTCCAAGTTACGGGGAGTTCTGTACGTTCTGGATGAGCCATCCATCGGGCTCCATCACCGCGACAATGATCGTCTACTGCATGCCCTGGAATCATTGCGGGACTTGGGAAACACCGTGCTGGTTGTCGAACACGATGAAGACACGATTCGCCGGGCCGACTATGTGATTGATCTCGGCCCGGGCGCAGGACGTCACGGCGGCGAGGTTGTGGCCAGCGGAACTCCCGACCAGATTCAGGCGTCGCCGCATTCACTGACCGGCCAATATATCTCCGGACAGAAGCAGATCACGGATCGGCATGTGCGGCGGCAGCCCAACGGGAATGCGATTACGATTCTTGGGGCGCGCGAGAACAACCTAAAGAATCTCGACGTGACCTTCCCGCTGGGGGTGATGACAGTCGTGACCGGTGTTTCCGGTTCCGGCAAGTCGACCCTGGTCAATGACATCCTGTATCGCGCATTGGCCAATAGTCTTTACCGCTCGCGGGAAGAAGCGGGTGCGCACAAGTCGATCGCTGGGACCGAGTTCATCGACAAGGTCATCCGAATCGATCAGTCGCCGATTGGGCGCACGCCGCGCTCGAATCCAGCGACGTACACCGGTGTATTTACCCAGATTCGCGACCTCTATGCCATGCTGCCGGAGTCGCGTGAGCGCGGTTACAAGGCAGGCCGATTCTCCTTCAACGTGGCCGGCGGACGCTGCGAGGCCTGCCAGGGTGAGGGTCAGCGGCGCATCGAGATGAATTTCCTGCCGGACGTTTACGTACTCTGCGAGGTGTGTGGCGGCAAGCGCTACAATCACGAGACCCTGGCAGTGAAGTACAAGGGGTACTCGATCGCCGACTTGCTGGAGACGCCGGTGGCCGACGCGCTTCCGGTTCTGGAAAATATTCCGCAGATCAAGCAGAAACTCCAGACGCTGGTCGATGTGGGATTGGGCTATATTCATCTGGGCCAATCGGCGGTCACGCTGTCGGGTGGAGAAGCTCAGCGGATCAAGCTTGCCCGCGAGTTGAGCAAGCGGCAGACAGGCAAGACACTTTACTTGCTCGACGAGCCGACCACGGGCCTGCACTTCGATGACGTGAGCAAACTGCTGGAAGTTTTGCACCGGCTGACGGACTTGGGCAATAGCATCATCATCATCGAACACAACCTCGATGTAATCAGGAATGCCGACTGGATTATCGATCTGGGGCCCGAAGGCGGAGAAGAGGGCGGCCGCGTAGTTGCCCAGGGCACGCCGGAACAGGTCGCCCGGGTCAAAAAATCCTATACCGGACAAATATTAGCGAAAGTGCTTCCGCGAGCGTCAAATAGTAAGGCGAACGCAGACGCCTTGTAGTACAGTCGCCAGCGCAAGCGGCGGGACCGCTAGTCAAAATTTATGTCATTGCCACCAGAGCCACTGCCGGAGAATCTCGAGACGTCGGTTCCCCCTGCTTTCACAGAGGAAGGCTTCGGTCCGCCGATCCAGATTGTCGTCACACCGCAGAAAAAGTTGTTTCCCGCGTGGTCGGGCTGGAATGTTCTCGCGATTGCGACTTTTACCGCTATCACGATTTTTGTCTTTACCCTGATCGCCTTGTTTATTGTGCACTCTCTGCCTGAGTACAGGAACGCATCGTTCACCGACCTGGCGACCAATGCGAAAGTGATCATTGGGGCGCAGGCCGCGGCTTACCCCATCGTCCTCTTGTTCATATTTCTGCTAGTTCGAGCCAAGGCAGATGAGCCTTTCGGGCAAGCCATGCAATGGAACTGGCCGGGCTTTACGGCACCGGCATTCGTTGCCTGCGGCGTCATCCTCGCGCTAGTGGTCGATGGTCTGGCCAGGTTTCTGCCCATACCCAAATCTTTGCCCATGGATACTTTCTTCCACGACGCGACCAGTGCATACATGATGGCGGCATTCGGGATTACGCTGGCGCCATTGTTGGAGGAGATCTTCTTCCGCGGATTGCTGTTCCCGCTGGTGAGGAGATCGTACGGAGTCCTGGTGGGTGTGCTGCTGACGGCGCTCGCGTTTGCCGCCATCCATGGCGCTCAGCTGGGTTATGCCTGGGCGCCGGTGCTCAGTATTTTTGTGGTGGGCGTGGTCTTTACCATAGTTCGCTGGCGGACGAATTCGGTTGCGGCGTCTTTCCTGATGCACTGCGGATATAACCTTGCCCTGTTCGCGGCACTCTGGATCGCCAGCGACCATTACCGTCACCTGGAGAAGGTGACCGGCTGAAAATGGTATCGTGAAAGTATGGCAGGGAATTCACGCGAACAACTGTTAAAGCTGCTGGCGCAGAAGTCATTTCGTCTGGGGCAGTTCAAACTCTCCAGCGGCGGGACTAGTGACTATTACATCGATTGTCGCCTGACCACTCTTGATGCTGCAGGCGCTCTCGTCACCGGCCAGACGGTTCTGCAGGAGATCGAGAGGCGCGGCTGGAAGGCTGACGCCATCGGCGGTTTGACAATGGGTGCCGATCCGATTGTGGTCGCTACCTCGGTCATCAGCGCCCAGCAGGGTAAGCCGATCAACGGTTTTCTGGTGCGGAAAGCAGAGAAAGGTCACGGCACCGCTCAGCGAATCGAGGGCTTTCGCGAAAAGGGCGCGCGGGTTGTCGTCGTCGATGACGTTTGCACCACCGGGGCCTCGACCGTCCAGGCAATCGAGGCAGCGCGAGAGCACGGCTTCGAGGTGGTTGGCGTTTTATGCCTGGTAGAGCGCGAAGAAGCCGGCGGACGAGTGAACGTTGAGAAGGCTGCCGCTCCAGCGCCGTTCGTCGCGTTGTTCACTGCCAACGATGTAAGAGCGGAACATGTGAAGAGCGCGCCGCCAATTTTTGCGGTCAGCGCCAAATGCGACTTCTGCGACCGTCCGGCGGTAACCAACGTTCCCGGGAACCGGTGTGATGCACATCGATCGTAAGGTTTCACCCGAAAGTTAAGACACTCATGATCAAGACAGTGGAATGGACCGACGCAGGCGTGCGCTTCATCGATCAGACGAAGCTGCCAACGGAAGAAACCTACGTCACCTGCAAGAACTACGAAGAAGTGGCCGATGCAATTCGGAGGATGATTGTTCGCGGCGCTCCCGCTATTGGGGTTTCGGCTGCCATGGGCGTCGCTCTCGGAGTGCGGGAGTCCAAGGCCGGCGACCATCTCGAATTGCGGCGCGAATTCACTCGTATTTGCGATGTTCTGGCCGCCACCCGGCCGACCGCGGTCAATCTCTTCTGGGCGATCCGCCGCATGCGGGAGAAATTCGAGCAGGTGAGCGATCAGCCGATAGCAGCCATCAAACAAACTTTAGTCGCCGAAGCGCAACGCGTGCTCGCGGAAGACATTGCCACCAATGAGTTAATGGGAAAGCATGGTGCCGTGCTGATGCCGGCGAGCGGCGGCGTCCTCACGCACTGCAATGCAGGGGCGCTGGCAACCGCTGGATACGGAACCGCGCTGGGCGTAATTCGCGCGGCTGTGGATTCAGGCAAGAAGCTGCATGTTTTCGCTGACGAGACCCGTCCGTTCCTGCAAGGTTCGCGTCTGACAGCGTGGGAGTTGATGAAAGATAACATTCCCACAACTCTCATCTCCGACAACATGGCGGGCGCCATGATGCGCCAGGGAAAGATCAGCGCGGTTGTGGTCGGGGCCGATCGGATCGCTGCCAACGGTGACGTCGCCAACAAGATCGGCACATACACGGTCGCCGTTCTCGCCAAGGAGCACGGAATTCCCTTCTATGTAGCAGCTCCGTTCTCAACTGTTGATTTGGAAACTCCTACGGGAGATGAGATTCCCAATCGAACAACGGTCTTCGCAAGAAGTTACGCATCTGGCGGGCAGACAAATTGCCCCGGATGGGGTGCGCGTTGAGAATCCCGCCTTCGATGTCACGCCCCACCAGTATGTGACCGCCATCATCACCGAGCGCGGCATTGTGCGCGCTCCTTACCAGCAGGCGCTGAGCGAACTGGGGCAAGTCAAGGTCTCTGTCTAAGCAGCCTGGCTACTGCGGGTTCTGGTTCGCGGGATTCAGCTGCTCCTGATACTGCTGTTGCTGCTGCTGCATTTGTTGCAGCTCCTGCATGAGCTGCTCAGGAGTCTTCACGATATTAGGATCGTTCTGCTGCGCGAAGGGTGCGGCGTTCTGGTCGTTCATCTGCTGCTGTTGCTGCTGAAACTGCTGTCCGCCCGGGGCTCCCATGGGACGGCGCATTGCGCCAGGTGGCTGAGGAGGCTGCTCCGGTGCCGGCCCTGGATACTCGGATTCTCCACCCGTATCAACCACCGACGCTTCGTCAGAATCATCCGAGGTCGTGGGCTGCGGGTTGTTCGAGGCCTGAGACGTCGCCCCTGCCGCGAGTTTCGGCGTCAAAATAACTTTCTGTATGGCGCCCGGATCGCCGGTTACCCCCAAAATCACGTAATCGAACTTCGAGCCATTTAGAAGTGTGTTTAAGACATCGCGAGGACGCGCCGGCCCAAGCTGCATCGCCACGCGTTCGCCGCTCGCACTCGATGGCACGTCAATCGACGCGCCCGTTTGCAGTTGCACCGCGCGGAGAATCGAGGACAAGGTCGAATTCGGCGCGCTGATCGTGAGCTGTCCATTGCGATAACTCACCTGCGGCGCTGCCGGTGGTTGCTGCTCCAACGTTGGGGGCTGCGGAGGCGGTTGAGGTACCTCGGCTACTGGGGCTGCTTTCTTATGGTGCGTTCGCGGCTTGTTTACCGGTACTGTCTTAGCGGAGGTTGCTGGTGCAGCCGCCGTATTAGGTGCAGTGGCCGTTTGCGGCGCTGCTGCAGCCGGCGTCGTCGCCTGTGCGGCTGCTTCACCGGATGGAAGCAGGAGCGTCGTCGCGACTAGCGCTACCCAAGCGAAATTGTTTCCGAGGCGTACCATAGAGAGTTGGACGGCGACCCCAATGCTTGGTTTCGCCTGTTGCCTCTATTCTAAACTGAGGCTGAGTTGGTAGCCGCTCAATTCGCGTGAATTTCTGCTGGTACGGAAGTTCTTTGAGCGACTTTCAGCAGCTCGGGCCGCATCTTAACGAAAAGAAGTGCGCCGCCCCAGTGCGCCATAATCCGTGGGGGATGCAATGATTCGATCGATCGATAGCTCCTTTTCCACTCGTCGTGCCTCGATTTTCCTGGCAATGCTTGCCGCACTTTTTATGACGTGTCCTGAGATCGTAGTGGCACAAACCTGTTCTTCCGGGGTGGAACTCGACGCTGCCAGCAAAGCCGCGATTAATAGCGCCGCTACGCTGTATCTCAATATGTCGAAAAACGGCGATGTGGCCGGGCTGAAGACGAATGCAATCCCCGCAATCACCGGCGACTTCGGTTCCATCGAACAGGCCGTGGTTACCAATAAGCAAAACCTGGCAGGCGGTCAGCCCACGATCGTCGGAACGTATCTTCTCGACGCAACTGAGTCGAAGACGCCGATGGCGCGGGCCGACTTCTATTGCGGCATCTACAACTCGCCGGACCGAGTGGGCTTTTCCATCCCCAACCTGCCCCCGGGTCGTTACGCTGTGGTTATCCAGAAAGTGGATGGCAAGAACCCAATCACTCTGACGCTCATCCTGCAAGACATGAACGGAACGTGGAAGCTGGCCGGATACTATCCCCGGCTCGACGCGATCGGCGGCCATGACGGCGAGTGGTATCTAACCAAGGCGCGCGAGTTCAAGGCGAAGGGGCAGTCGCATGATGCCTGGTTCTATTACTTGACCGCTTGGGACCTGACGGCTCCGGTCAATTTCATGGGTACTCCTCAACTAGACAAGATCGCAACCGAGATGCAAGGCGCACGCCCCAGCGATCTGCCGACCGACAGCGCTCCCCTAAGCCTCTCGGCAAACGGAAAAGTGTTCAAAGTGACGGAGCTGGCGGCGGTGCCGGTAGACAACAACCTGGATCTCCGTATTCGTTACGAAAACGCAGCTGCAGGTGACTCGGGCGTCGCGTTCCAGGACAACACGGCGGTGATTAAAGCGATGCTCGCCAAGTATCCCGAACTTCGTGATGGGTTCGTGGCCATCGTCGCCCGCGCCGTGGATGGCAACGGCCATGAGTATGGTTCGTTGCTGCCCGTGAAAGATATTAAGTAGCGTGCAGAAACTTGGCTAGAAGGTGTCGGGCCAGCGTCGTTTGCCGTGGAGCACGGCCAGTATCTGGATCGTGTTCTTGCTCTTGATTCGGTAGTCCACAATGTAAGGCGTATCGACGACGACCAACTCCCGCGTTCCTTTGACTCGACCTTCCCGACCGGCCAGTGGATAAGATGCCAACCGTCCTACGGATTCTACGATTCTGAGCAACAGGCGATCAGCAGCCGTAGCATTGTCATTCGCAACGTAAGCGTGTGCTGCGGCAAGTTGCCGGGTCGCATCCCGCGCCCACTTGATCGTCATTTCTTTCGGAGCAGCCTTGCTGCCATTTTCTCAACCTCAGCATGATCGACCAGGTTTCCGGCCTCGGCCTGTTGAATTCCTTTTTCAATGAGCTCAACATGATACTGCTGTAGTTCAAGATAGCTGTCGATTGCCTGGTTCAGCAGGTAGCTGCGGTCGCGGTCCTGCGAGGCGGCAATTGCGTCCAGCGCTTCAACCTTGCGGGAGTCGGTTCGAAAACTTACTGTCTTGTCCATGGAGCCCATAATACACTGTATTATAGCGCATTACATCCGATACCCTTCCGGGAGTGATCCGAAACCTGAGTGACTTCCGCTCAGGTTTCAGCGCCTCCTCTCGACGGCCTGTTATAATCGTATCTATTCATGGCAACAAAGCGTCTAATTCGTTCCACTACAGTTCTTTGCGTTCGCCGCGATGGCAAGGTCGTGATGGCCGGCGATGGTCAAGTCACGCTCGGCGAAGGCGTAATCAAACACACTGCTCGAAAGATTCGGCGGCTCTACCAGGACAAGATTCTGGCTGGATTTGCCGGATCGACTGCCGACGCATTTTCGCTGTTCGCTCGCTTCGAGTCCAAGCTGGAGCAATATCACGGCAACTTAGGTCGTGGCGCAGTTGAGTTGGCCAAGGATTGGCGTACCGACAAGATGCTGCGCTCGCTCGAGGCGCTGCTATTGGTCGCCGATCAGGGACAGACCTTCCTGATCAGTGGGCAAGGCGACGTGATCGAACCGGACACGGGCATCGCCGCCATCGGAAGCGGAGGGCCTTATGCAACCGCCGCAGCCACCGCACTTTTCGAGCATACGCAGATGCCGGCGCGTGCCATCGCGGAAGAAGCGATGAAGATTGCCGGCAAGATTTGCATTTATACCAATGACAGGTTCACGATTGAAGAATTGTAAGAAGTGGCCGGTGGCCAGTGTTCAGTGGCCAGTCGAACCCGGGTGCCGGGTTCATGCCGCTCCTTGCCTTAATCCGTTATGACTGGCCACTGACCACTGGCCACTGAGGTTCTCACTTTGGCAATCTATCTTCCTGCAACCGCCGATGAGGAGCACGTCGCACTCGACGAGCTTACCCCTCGCGAGATCGTTCGCGAACTCGACAAATACGTAGTCGGCCAGCATCAGGCCAAGCGTGCCGTCGCGATTGCGTTACGCAACCGCATGCGCCGCCAGAAGCTGTCCCCGGAGCTCGCCGAAGAGATCATTCCGAAGAACATCATCATGATGGGCCCCACCGGTGTGGGCAAGACGGAGATTGCCCGCCGTCTGGCAAAGCTGGCGAATTCGCCCTTCATGAAGGTCGAAGCTTCGAAGTTCACCGAGGTCGGCTATGTCGGCCGCGATGTCGAGTCGATGATCCGCGACTTGGTGGAAATCGCCATGGACATGGTGCGCGAGGAGAAGTTGGAAGATGTTGCCGACAAGGCCGAGCTGAACGCCGAAGAGCGTCTCCTCGACTTGCTGCTGCCGTCTATGCCTGCGCAAGTGCCAGTGAAGCCGGCCGCCGAGCAACAGCAGATCGGCTTCAACATCAATAACGAACCGCTGTTAGCAGGCGAGCCCGGCTCCCGCACTCGCGAAAAACTCCGCCAGCAATTGCGCGAGGGAAAGCTCGATGACCGCATGGTCGAGTTGGACGTCCGCGAAAAGTCGATGCCGGCATTCGAGATCATCAGCAACCAGGGTGTGGAAGAGATGGACGTCAACATCAAGGACATGTTGCCGAACATCTTTGGCCAGCGCACCAAGAAGCGGAAAATGAAGGTGAGTGAGGCCTTCGAGTATCTGATCCAGGAAGAAGAACAGCGCCTGGTCGATATGGATCAGGTTACCCGCATCGCCGTCGAGCGAGTGGAAAATTCAGGCATCATCTTCCTCGACGAGATCGACAAAATTGCCGGTCGCGAAGGTGGTCACGGGCCTGACGTTTCCCGCGAGGGCGTGCAGCGCGACATTCTGCCAATCGTCGAGGGCACCACGGTCAATACGCGCTACGGCATGGTGCGCACCGATCACATCTTGTTCATCGCCGCAGGCGCATTCCACGTGTCGAAGCCGAGCGACCTGATTCCCGAGTTGCAGGGCCGTTTTCCGATCCGCGTGGAACTGCAGTCGCTCACGGTTGAAGACTTCATTAAAATTCTGACCGAGCCAAAGTCGTCTCTGACGAAGCAATACACCGCGCTACTCGACACCGAGGGACTGAAGTTGGAGTTCACGCCCGAGGCACTTCAGGAAGTTGCGAATTTTGCTTTCAAAGTGAACGAAGGCACGGAAAACATCGGTGCGCGGCGTCTGCACACCATCATGGAAAAGGTGCTCGACATTATCAGCTTTGAAGCGCCTGACATGAAGGAGAAGCACGTGGTTGTTGACGGTGATTATGTTCGCAATGCGCTCACGGATATCGTGAAGGATCAGGACCTGTCGCGGTACATTCTGTAATTCTTACGCCTGTCGTCCGACAGCATTTGTTTGAGTCAGTTTTGAAGGGGCGCGCCTTCAGGTGCGCCGATGTCGGCCCACTCAATTTGTCATCCCGAGGAGGCCTCAGGCCGACGAGGGATCTGCGGTTGAGGCTAGGTGCAGCACCATGTACTCCTCATCGATGTAATGGTCGCCGACCTTCAGTGCCTTGGGCTCGCGTCCAAACGGTTCAAAACCCAGCGAACGATAAAGCTGCAAGGCTGCAGCTTGTGTGCCGGAGACGCGCAGTGTGATCTGTTCCAAGCCGTTCATTCCCGCTGCGCGATCGAGGAGAGCCCTCATCAAATCCCGGCCGATATGCTTTCCTCGCCAGCCCCCATTCACATACACGCCCCACACCCAGGCTTTATGACGCTCTTTGATATTTGCTTCGCGAACTAAACCCGCGGAGCCGATGAGCTTTCCATCCGCAAACGCGCCCAGCACAAACTTATTCTGAGGATCGTGTGCTAATCGCGACTGGATGGTGTCGAGCGACAGTTTGCGGTGATCTTCCACGGACGAGCCGAACGCGTCGAGTTCACGTTCGAGCGCTTCCATACGCAGCTCGGACCAAGCGGTCGCGTCGTCAGCTTCGAGCACGCGAATGTTTCTTGGATGTTCCGAATCGCTCACTGTCTCGATAACCACCGTGAGAGAAGGTATAGTTAGTCTTCGCCAACGCGTAGCACGGCCAGGAAAGCTTCCTGCGGAATATCGACACGGCCGATACGCTTCATGCGCCGCTTGCCTTCCTTCTGTTTTTCCAGCAGTTTGCGTTTGCGGCTGATGTCGCCGCCGTAGCACTTAGCGATGACATTCTTACGCATCGCAGCCACGGTTTCTCGGGCAATGACCTTTGCTCCAATGGCAGCCTGGATGGCAACTTCGAACATCTGCCGCGGAATCAGTTCGCGCATCTTCGACACCAGCGCGCGTCCGCGATCGTAAGCGAAGTCGCGATGCACGATGATCGACAGCGCGTCCACCGGGTCGCCAGAGACGAGGATGTCGAGCTTCACCATCGGCGACTCCCATAAGCCCGCCAGGTGATAGTCGAGTGAAGCATACCCGCGCGAGACAGTCTTCAGCCGGTCGTAGAAGTCGAGCACGATCTCGTTCAGCGGCAGCTCATAGGTCAGCATGACGCGGGTCGAGCTGACGTATTCAAATGCCTTCTGCTTACCGCGCTTGTCTTCCACCAGCTTCAGAATGCCGCCGACGTATTCTTCATTTGTCAAAATCGTCGCCAGGATTACCGGCTCTTCGATCTTCGCGATCTCGCTTGGATCGGGCCAGCGCGACGGATTGTCGACTTCCGATACCGTGCCATCCGTCAGCGTAATGCGATAGCGCACGCTGGGGGCAGTGGTGATCAGGTCCAGGTTGTACTCGCGTTCCAAGCGCTCCTGGATGATCTCCATGTGCAGCAGGCCGAGGAACCCGCAGCGGAAACCGAATCCCAGGGCGACGGAACTCTCCGGCTCGAAGAAGAACGACGAATCGTTCAGCCGTAACTTCTCCAGAGCTTCGCGCAGCAGCGTGTGCTCGTGCGCGTCAACGGTGTAGATTCCGGCGAAGACCATCGGCTTCAGCTCTTCAAAGCCGGGCAGCGCTTCAATCGCGGGATGATGATCGTCAGTGACGGTGTCACCGATCTTGGTGTCGGCGACGTTCTTGATGTTGGCAATCAGGAAGCCGACTTCACCGGCGGATAGCTCGTCGACTTCGACCGGCTTTGGCGTCAGAACACCGAGCGTCTCCACATCGAAGGTGCGGCCATTCGACATGAGACGAATGCGTTGTCCTTTTTTCAGGACGCCTTGAATAACGCGCGCCAACACGATCACGCCGCGATAGGAGTCGAACCACGAATCGAAGATGAGCGCCTGAAGTTGATTCGCCGCGCGGCCCTTCGGAGGAGGAACGTACTTTACGATCGCCTCCAGCACCTCGGGAACACCCTGCCCCGTCTTGGCGCTGATGGGGAGCGCATGCGCGGTATCCAGTCCCACCGCGCTCTCGATCATCTCCTTGGTGCGTTCGATGTCGGCGCTGGGCAGATCGATTTTGTTGATGACCGGAATGATCTCCAACCCGTTGTTGATCGCAATGTAGGCATTCGCCAGCGTCTGCGCCTCGACACCCTGCGATGCATCGACTACCAGCAGCGCGCCTTCGCACGAAGCCAATGAGCGCGAAACTTCGTAGCTGAAATCAACGTGGCCGGGCGTGTCAATGAGGTTCAGCTGATAGATCGTGCCGTCGGCAGCGGGATACATCATCCGAACCGAGTGCGCCTTGATGGTGATGCCGCGCTCGCGCTCCAGGTCCATCGCATCCAGCACCTGCGCCTGCATCTCGCGTGCCGTCAGCGAGCCGGTAAGCTCCAGCAAACGGTCGGCAAGCGTGCTCTTCCCATGGTCAATATGGGCGATGATGGCGAAATTTCGGATGAGTGATGGATCCATGCGAGGTAGCTGAGTGCTGTATTGATTCTAACAGTTAAAGCGACCTCGCTCATTGAGGCAGGCGTAACATGAAAAGCGTGAACTCTACGCCATTCTCTGCGATTGACCATGTGCAGCTGGCCGCTCCTCCGAATAGTGAAGACGCAGCGCGTAGGTTTTATGGCGAGCTGTTGGGAATGCGGGAGCTGCCAAAGCCTCCTTTGCTGGCGCAGCGTGGCGGCGTGTGGTTCGCAAGTGGTGACGTGCAGATCCACATCGGCATCGAGCAGGATTTCCGGCCGTCGCGAAAGGCGCATCCCGCCTTGCGTTGCAGCGACTACGAGAGGCTGCTGGCGCGTCTGAGGTCGGCTGGAGTTGAGGTGAGCGAAGTCAACGATATTCCAGGTGTGCGCCGCGCCCACGTTCTCGATCTGTTTGGGAATCGCATCGAGTTGGTTGCCGGGTAAGGGCTGCGTTCACCGCACGAACACGCTGACTTCATAGCCATCCTCGGCGGAGCGCAGGATCTCACGCCAGCCAGCTTTGATTCGCGGTAGAGAAGCGCCGGGCTCCAAGCTTGCCTCCACCACCAGATGCGGATCGTTGGCGGGAACTTCCATCGACAGGACACCGTTCGCGAACTGGGCGTCTGCCGTCCGCTCGCTGTTGGTGACGTATTGTTTGCGTAATTGCAGAAGACGCGTATACCACTCCAGCATTTCCTGGTTTGCCGGCGCGTCGGGCCATGTCAGCTTCGAGCGCTGAAAGGTCGCCACGTCTTCCGGGTCGGGCACCTCGGCAAAATCGAAATCCTTAAACTCGCTGCGCCGGCCATCGCTGACGGCTTTGCTCAAAGCTGGATCCTGGAAGTTGGTGAAGAATTGAAATGGCGCTGATTCGTCGTACTCCTGCCCCATGAATAGCAGCGGAGTATGAGGAGCGAGCAGCAGGAACGCGGCTGCCACCTTGCGTGCTCCGCGCGGAATCAACGTGGTCAGGCGTTCTCCCTTGGCGCGATTGCCAATCTGGTCGTGATTTTGAATACAGATAACATTCGCGGGCAGCGGAACGTCCTTCGCGCTGGTCCCGCGTGGGCGATTCCAGAAGCCGAATCGCTGGCCCTGAAACACGTAACCTTCCCGCAAGGCTTGGGCAATCTGTTGCGGATCGCCGAAATCCTGGTAGTACCCCTGACGCTCGCCCGTGAAGAAGGCGTGGACGGCATGGTGGAAGTCGTCACTCCACACAGCATCAAGCCCGTAGCCTCCGTCGCGCTGAGGTTTCACGTAACGCGAGTCGTTCTCGTCAGTCTCGGCGATCACACAGACAGTGCGATTCAGTTCGCGCGCCAGATCTTGTACCCGCTCCTGAACTTCTGCCACGATGGGTTTCGCGGAATCGTCCTTGATGGTCTGCACGGCGTCCAGTCGCAGTCCGTCAATGTGATATTCGCGAATCCAGTACAGCGCGTTCTCCACAAAATACTGGCGCACGTGATCGGAGCCTTCGCTGTCGTAGTTGATGGCGTCGCCCCACGGCGTTTTGTGAGACGCAGTGAAGTAGGGCGCGAACTTGGGAAGGTAATTGCCCTCGGGACCGAGATGGTTGTAAACAACGTCGAGCATCACCGCTAAACCAGCGCGATGAGCGGCATCCACAAAGCGCTTCAACCCCTCAGGCCCGCCATAGTTTGCCTGGACAGCATAGGGCCAGACGCCGTCATAGCCCCAGTTGCGCGTTCCCGGACAAGCCGCGACTGGCATGATCTCGACCACCGTAATACCAAGATGAGCGAGATATTCGAGCTTCGGGATGGCGCTGTCCAGCGTCCCATCGGGAGTGAAGGTTCCGACGTGCAGCTCGTAGATGACGTAGTCCCGCAGCTCGCGGCCGCGCCATGTTGAATCGGACCACCGAAATGCAGCGGAATCAACAATCTCGGTCGCGCCGTGAACGCTGTCAGGCAGGAATCGAGCCACGGGGTCGGGGATTGCCGTGCCATCCGGAAACACATACGAGTAACGATCTCCGGCGACTGCCGGAGCAGTTGCTACGAAGTCTTCGCCGTCGCGATCCATAGGGATTTCCTGGTCGCTCGACCCGGCGCGCTGCAGACGCAGCGTGAGTTTTTCAGGAAGCGGAGCCCACACGCGAAACTGACGTTTGTCCCCAGTGATGGTCGCTCCATAGGCGGGACTTAGCTTGTCGGACTTCACCTCACATGAGACGAGCTAGACGGGTTCGAGGATGCACAGGACAAACTCGATACAATCGAAGACCTATGCTCGTGCTCGCGTCCGCGTCGCCCCGGCGTTCCGAATTGCTGCGCAATGCCGGTATTTCCTTCCAGGTTGAGCCAGCGCATGTCCCGGAGGTGCCTCTCCCGCAAGAAACCCCGCTAGCGTACGCGCAGCGCCTGGCTCGCGAGAAGGCGCTCGTGGTGTTTGCGCGTCATCCCAACGAGGTGGTCTTAGGCGCCGATACCGTCGTTGTAGTTGACAACCACCTGCTGGAAAAGCCTTCTGATGCGGAAGATGCTGCCCGCATGTTGCGCCTGCTGTCAGGACGTTCACATCAGGTGATTACAGGGGTTTGCGTGGTCGCACGGGGATTCGAGCGGACAGAGGCGGAGATAACCGAGGTGTCGTTCAGCCCGCTGTCCGATGAGGAGATTGCCGGATACGTTCGAACAGGTGAGCCGATGGATAAAGCGGGAGCTTATGGCATCCAGGGAATAGCATCGCGCTGGGTAAAGGGTATCGAAGGATGTTACTTCAACGTGGTAGGACTGCCGGTTCACCGGGTTTATCGATTGTTGCGTGCCGCCGAACAAGCAACTGGGGAGACGCTACTCTAATGCAACGCAGCTATTTCTTTTCCTCTGGCGTAGTCGTGGTGGTTGTGGTCGAAGGAGGCGGATTCTTGGCGGGGTCGTTATCGTTCATGGACGACTTGAAATTGCGAATGCCTTCGCCCAGTCCCTTGCCCAGGTCGCCCAGTTTCTTGGGGCCAAAAATCAGCAACACAATGAACAGGATCACCAACAGGTGCATGGGCTGGAACAGACCTTCCATATCGACCTCCTCAAAACACAGCCCGGTCGCACCTTGATCGGGCAACGGGTAGGGACTGCTAAGCAAATTCTAGGCTCTCGCGAGAGGCCCGTCAAAACCAGTTCTTTCTAGGGTATCGCCTGCACCAGTCCCGCCAATAGAGCCGCTCGGCGGGGCAGTTCGGCAGCAATCACGTGCTCGTGCGAGGCATGTGCCCCGTCGCCCACAGCTCCCAATCCATCCAGCGTTGGAATTCCGAGGCCTGCGGTGAAGTTGCCATCGGAGCCGCCGCCAACCGCGACTTCGTCCAGCCGAAACCCGATCTCCCGTCCGATTGACCTGGCCAAGGCAAACAGGGCTGCCACCTTTTTGGTGCGCTCTAAAGGCGGGCGGTTAATGCCTCCCTTAATTTCGAGCCTGCACTTGGGATCGTGCGGGCGAAGGCTGAATACTTTGCGCTCCATGCTTGCGCCGTCTTTCTTGTGCGCAATGCGAAGATCAACTTCCGCGCTGGCCTCGGCGGCAACCACGTTGGTCCGAGTGCCCCCGCGAATGACTCCGACGTTCAAAGTGATGCCACGTGCCAGGTCGGTTAGCCCCGTGATGGCTTGTATCTGATGCCCCAGTTCGACGATCGCGCTATGTCCCTTCTCGAAATCCAATCCGGAGTGGGCCGCTCGTCCCGTAACGTTCAGTGTGAATGAGCCAACGCCCTTGCGAGCTGTCTTTAGCGCTCCTCCAGGCCCGGAAGGTTCGCAGACCAGTACAGCGGCGCATTGTTTCGCCAGACGTTCTGTGATGGCGCGCGAGGTGGCGCTACCCTCTTCCTCATCCGACACAAGCAAAACCTTAACGGGACGCGGAAGGCCGCCGGTTTCACGCAGCGCCCGGAGGGCGAACATCATCTGGGCGATCCCGGCTTTCATGTCGAACACGCCTGGTCCTGAGAGCCGGCCTTTTTCCTCACGCCAAGGCATTGTTTCCAACGTTCCCAAGTCATAAACCGTATCGAAGTGACCCAAGAACAGAACCGGACGCCGCCGTCGCTGGCCCTGCGAAATTGATTTGCAGGTGGTCACCTGCCTTGCGCTGGCGATGAATTTTTATCTTGCCTCCTGCTCGTCCAAACTGGTCGGCGAGATGGGCACACAAAGCATCACACGCCGCCTTATTATTCGTCGGAGACTCGCGCACAACCATCTCGCGGACGGTGGAGACCATCTCCGACTGGCGTTCAATCAACCAGTCTGCAACCTTGCGAACATTGAATTGCTGAGGTCTAGTCTTCGGCATATTGCTGCGCCTGTCTTCCGTACCGAGCCGTTATCGGTGCGTGGATGATGGCAATTTCTTCATCTACTATATGTATAATCTTGGTTTTCACGATGCCACAATGAGCGATCAGGCCAATCCCGTTCCCGAAAAGCTCGATATCGGCGGAATTCTCAAGATTCTGCCGCACCGTTACCCGCTGCTGTTGATCGATCGCGTGGTCGAACTCGTTCGCGCCAAGCGCATTGTCGCCATCAAGAACGTCACGATCAACGAACCGTTTTTCGAGGGCCATTTCCCGGGCTACCCCATTATGCCGGGTGTCCTGATCGTGGAAGCCATGGCCCAGGCTGGCGCAGCCCTTTTGTTCACCGAAGTGACCGACCGCGACGACAAGCTCCTGGTCTTTACCGGCATTGAGCGTGCGCGCTTTCGCCGTCCCGTTACGCCTGGCGACCAGTTGCGCATTGAGGTAGATGTTCTGGCTTTTCGGGGAACAGCCGGCCGCCTGCAAGGCAAGGCCTACGTCGAGGGCAAGGTGGCGTGCGAGGCTGTGGTCACCTGCCGTTTGCTGACGCTTAAGCCAGGTGGAAGCCCGGAAGCGGCCCAGCCTGAACCGGCAGCCGAACTCTCATAACCCGAACATGAGCATACATCCAACGGCAGTTGTCGATTCTTCCGCCAAGATTCCTGCGTCCTGCACCATTGGGCCTTACTGCGTCGTACATGCCGGAGTCGAGCTAGGCGAGAACTGCGAACTGATTTCCAACGTCGTTCTGAGCGGTCCCAGCCGGTTCGGCAGCGACAATAAAATCTACCCTTTCGCCGTGCTTGGCATGGATCCCCAGGACATCACCTACGCGGGCGAACCTACGCGGCTGGAAGTCGGCGACCACAACGTCATCCGCGAATACGTCACCATTACCCGAGGCACCACCAAGGGTGGCGGAATTACCCGGGTTGGCAGTCACATCCTGATCATGGCCTATGCGCACATTGGCCACGATTGCTCGATCGGCGACCACGCCATGCTGGTGAATGCGGCTACGCTCGCGGGACATGTCACGGTCGAAGAGTGGGCCGTCGTGGGCGCTCTGTGCCCGGTGCATCAATATGTGCGCATTGGTGCGCATGCCTACGTTGGCGGAGGCACGACGATTACTCAGGATGTCCTGCCGTACTCCATGACGAGTGCCGAGCGTGATACGCACGCTTACATGCTCAACAAAGTGGGGCTGCAGCGCCGCGGGTTCTCGCCCGATCGCATAGCCGCGCTTCACCATGCCTTCAAAGTGATGCTCGCGTCGAAGATGAATACTTCTCAGGCGATCGAAAAGCTTCGCTCCGAAGGCGCACAGGGTCAGGATGTAGAGGCCCTGCTGAGGTTCGTAGAGAGCTCGAAGCGCGGCGTGATCAAGTAGCAGGTTGTCAGCTGTCCGTTATGATTCGAAGAGCGCCCCGCAACTTGCGACGACACCGCCGCCCCGGCAATCCCGAATGGTTGTAAAGCTACTGCACCGACCGACAACCAACAATGGACGACTGACACGAAGAACCGACAACCGACAACTGACAACCGACAACGCATGCCCGACACTCCCAACAAAATCGGCCTGATCGCCGGCAACGGTAAATTCCCGCTGCTGGTGCTCGATGCCGCCCGCTCCAAAGGTATGGAAGTCGTCGTTGCGGCAATCAAAGAGGAGACGGCTCCGGAGATCGAGCAGCACGGAGCGTCCGCCGTTCATTGGCTTTCCCTGGGCGAGTTGTCCAAGCTGATCGATACGTTCAAGAGCGCCGGCATCTCGAGGGCGATCATGGCCGGACAGGTCAAGCACAAGCAGATCTTCAGCAGCATCAAGCCGGATTGGCGATTGGCGAAACTTTTGCTCTCGCTGACCACGCGAAACACGGATTCGTTAATCGGCGCAGTTACCAAAGTCCTCGGAGATGAAGGCATCGTGTTGATGAATTCCACCGAACTGCTGGAGCCGATGCTGGCGTCCGCAGGCGTGCTCACACAACGCGGCCCCAGCGACGCGGAGCAAACCAATATCACCTACGGGCGCGCCGTTGCTCACCATCTCGCACGATTCGATATAGGGCAAACGGTTGTGATTGCCGAGGCAGCCTGCGTCGCCGTGGAAGCGATGGAGGGTACCGACGCTGCGATCCAGCGCGCAGGCGAGATCATGAAATCGCCTGCACTGGGCAAAGAGCCCTCTACCCTCAGCCGCTCGCTGACGGTGGTGAAAGTGGCCAAGCCGAATCAGGATATGCGGTTCGACGTTCCGGTGGTCGGACTGCATACGATTGAGACGATGCAGCGGAGTGGCGCCAGCTGCCTCGCCCTCGACGCCGGCCGATGTCTCATGCTGGACAAGGACGCGCTCTTAGCAGCTGCCAACGAGGCAGGTATTTGCATTGTTGCCGAGACGCCCGTCAGTCACATTCCTCATCAACACGCTTAATGTACAAAGCCCCAAAACGATCGACGTGCCCACAGGTCCAGGCACGCCTGATGTTTCTGCAAATGAGGCGGTTGGGCAGGGAAGCTTAGTCAGCGACGGCGAGGTGTTCTGCCGGCCAGTCCGCAACGGTTTCTTCCGTGAGGGTGATTTCCTCGGCATAGCTCTGGTCGCGCAGGATGCGCGAGACGATTGCCGTATGCAGCGCGTGTCCGGCGCGATCGGCCTTGACGTAGCCAAGGATGCGCCTTCCGAAGAGAGCGAGATCGCCAATCAGATCGAGAACCTTGTGGCGGACAAACTCGTCCCGGAAACGCAGGGGAGGGTTGTCGATCCCGCCACGCGTAAGGACCACGCAGTTGTCGCGGGAAGCGCCACGAATCAGCCCCATATTCAGCATCGCATTCTGCTGTTCCAGGAAACCGAAGGTGCGGGCTGCTGCAATGTGGCGGACGTAGCTGCCATTCGAGAGCTCGACCTGGAAGGTCTCGCTCCCAATCAGCGGATGTGGGAAGTCAATCGCGTAGCTGACCGAGTAGCGTTCGGCGGGATACACGCCAATGAACTTGTCACCCTCGTGCATCTCATAAGGGCGGAGAATCTTCAGATAAACGCGCTTGCGACGCTGCTGGCGAACCCCTGCCTCGGTGATCATCTCCACAAATGGAAGCGCGCTGCCGTCGAGGATTGGCACCTCGAGGTTATCGAGTTCCACGATGGCGTTGTCAACGCCCATACCGATGAAGGCGGAGAGCAGATGCTCCGTGGTGGAGATCAGAACGCCTTTCTTCATCAGACTGGTGGCATAGCTGACCTTGGCAACATTGCGACTGATGGCTTCGACTTCGAAGCCATCAAGGTCGGTCCGGCGGAACACAATGCCGGTGCCGGCTGGTGCTGAAAGAATTCTGAGGTTGACAGGGGCGCCGCTGTGGAGACCCACGCCGCTGCACTCGACAGGATTGCGGATTGTACGTTCGTAGATCAAATCAAGAGGACTAAGAGCAGCGCATACAATAGATTACAAGGTTAGCGACACTTGCCACTGTTGTATTTTCGCCACAACCCGTGCCGAATGAGCACGTCCAAAACGGGCCTTTGCCATGCACCGTGTCTAAAGGGCCAATCTAAAACGGTTTAGCGTGTTGGCGACCCGGTCGGGGATTTCGGGGTAGCTGACCAGAGACACAGAAGGTGCCAAGTTCGTTACGGAAATTATTCGCCAAATCCTGCCCGCCGGTTCCAAAAACTATGTGCCCGCCCCTCCCGGTGAAAGCAAAGGTGCCCCCGCATCAGACCGCTGGACTTTCGTCGCGACCTGCGTAAAATGCTCTTTCCGCTCGAGGTAGCTCTGCAACAGCTCAACGTTCGGAAACTTACAAGGAGGCCCTATGATCGTCGGTGTTCCCCGGGAAAGCTTCCCGGGCGAGCGTCGGGTGGCTCTTGTGCCTGGCGTGGTTCCCAATCTCGCAAAGGCAGGCCTGGAAGTCGTGATCGAGGCGGGGGCAGGAGTCGAGGCGGGGTATCCCGATGCGGCGTACGTTGACAAGGGAGCCAAAGTTCTCGCCAGCCGTGGCGATGTCTTTAGCACCGCCGACATCATTGTTCAGGTGCTGAGCTACGGAGCCAACGATCGCACCGGCCGGGCTGATATTCCTCTCTTCAAGCGAGGCCAAGTCCTGATCGGTTTCCTGAGGCCGCTCGGCGAGGTGCAGAGCCTGCAAGAGATCGCAAGTGCGGGTGTGACATCGTTCTCCATTGAGCTGATGCCACGCATCACGCGGGCGCAGAGCATGGACGCGCTCTCCTCGATGGCCACCATTTCCGGCTACAAGGCGGTATTAATCGGCGCCGACAAACTGCCGCGAATCTTTCCGATGTTGACCACTGCTGCCGGGACCATCACTCCCTCGCGAGTCCTGGTGATCGGGGCGGGCGTTGCGGGTTTGCAAGCCATCGCAACCGCGCGAAGGCTGGGAGCGGTTGTGTCGGCCTATGATCTGCGTCCTGCGGTGAAAGAGCAGGTTCAGAGCTTGGGCGGGAGATTCGTGGAACTGCCGCTCGAAGTTTCCGACGCGCAAGATGCCGGCGGCTATGCGAAAGCGCAGGACGAATCGTTCTATCAGCGGCAGCGCGAACTGCTTGGCAAGGTCGTAGCGGAGAGCGACGTGGTCATTACCACGGCTGTCGTTCCGGGCAAGAAGTCCCCAGTCCTGGTCACCAAAGAGATGGTGGCGGGCATGGCGCCGGGCTCGGTGATTGTCGATCTCGCGGCCGAGCGCGGCGGTAACTGCGAGTTGACACGTGCTGACGAGACCATCGCGGTCAACGGCGTGACCATCGTTGGAACCATCAACCTGGCCAGCACAGTGCCGTATCACGCCAGTCAGATGTATGCGAAGAATCTGGCAAACTTCCTCACCCATTTGATGAAAGACGGCAAACTGCAAATGAACCTGGACGACGAAATCACCCGGGGAACGTTGTGCACACAGGGCGGGGAGATCGTGAACGCCCGGCTGCGTGAGTTCTTCGCGCTGCCCGCGCTGGAGTCGGCCGGCAAGGAGGTCAAGTAGTGGTCACGAACGATCTGTTTAACAGCCTTTACGTCTTTATCCTGGCGGCGTTCATCGGCTTCGAGGTAATTCGCAAGGTGTCGCCGCTGCTGCACACTCCGCTGATGTCGTTGACCAATGCTCTTGACGCCATCGCGGTAGTGGGCGCAATCATCCTCGCCGGCGAACGGAAATCCACGCTGGCACTGATTCTCGGGACGATTGCAATTGTGGCCGCGACCAGCAACATTGTCGGCGGATTCATCATTACCGATCGCATGCTCAAGATGTTCAAATCCAGCCGGACGCAGAAACCATGATTCCAGCGACGCACATCATTGAGGTCACGTACATCATCGCTGTCGTCCTCTTCATTCTGTCGCTGAAGTGGCTCAGCTCTCCGGCGACGGCGCGGCGTGGCGTGTGGGCGGGCGAGGCCGGCATGCTGCTGGCCATCGTAGGCACGCTGCTCTATCACGGCATCATCGATTACAAGTGGATCGCCATCGCGCTAGTGCTGGGTGCGGTCATCGGCGTTCCCCTCGGCAACGTTCAGATGACGGCCGTGCCGCAACGAACTGCTCTGAGCCATGCCTTCGGCGCGCTCTGCGTGACGCTGGTAGGTACCGCCGAATTTTATCTTCGCACGCCCAACGTACCGCCGTTCGTGATGTCGGTACTGTCGCTGGAAGTGATTCTGGGAGGCCTGACCTTCACAGGCAGCTTGATGGCGGCGGGAAAGTTACAAGAAGTGCTGCCCCAGCGGCCCATCACGTACAAGGGTCAAAACTTTGTAAATCTGGGAATGCTGGGCGTTGCCATCGTGCTGGCGGTGATGCTGGTTCGCGACCCTTCCAACACGCACCTGTATCCCATGATGGTCGGCATTTCGCTGATCTTCGGCATCATGATGATCATCCCCATCGGTGGCGCGGACATGCCGACGGTGATCTCCCTGTTGAACTCCTATGCCGGACTCTCGGCTGCCGCCATGGGATTTGTACTCAATAGCAAGCTTCTGATTGTCGCCGGATCGCTGGACGGCGCGTCGGGCTTCATTCTCTCCGTGAACATGTCGAAGGCAATGAACCGCTCGTTCACCAACGTTCTGTTCGGCGCCTTTGGCCAGGTGCAGGCGGCCGCTGCCGGAGCGGTAGAGCAGCGCAACGTTCGCAGTGCGACCCCGGAAGAAGCCGCGGCCATCCTGTCGGCGGCGAACAAGGTCGTCATCGTGCCTGGTTATGGCATGGCGGTGGCGCAGGCGCAACACAAGGTCCGCGAACTCTACGACGCGCTCACCAAGCGGGGCATTGATGTGAAGTTCGGCATTCATCCGGTTGCCGGCCGCATGCCCGGACACATGAACGTTCTGCTGGCTGAGTCCGATATTCCTTATGACAAGCTGCTGGACATGGATGAGATCAACGGTGAGCTGCCGCAGACCGATGTGGCGCTGGTTATCGGCGCCAATGATGTCACGAATCCCGCGGCGCGAACGGATGCCAGCAGCCCCATCTACGGCATGCCGATTCTGGATGTGGACAAAGCCCGTACCGTGATGGTGATCAAGCGCAGTATGAGTCCGGGCTTCGCCGGCATCGATAACCCGCTGTATTACCTGGATAACAATCTCATGCTGTTCGGCGATGCCAAGCAGTTCGTCAATTCCATTGTGCGGGAGCTAACCGGAGGCGGGGGCGGGCACTGATTTGTGCTGCCGTTTAAGCGGCGCGGGTTTCATGGGGAATGTACACCCTGGGCCCCGCCGCTTCGCGGCTCAGCCGAACGGCTGCACCAAATTCCCTGGCCTCTAACCCCTAATCCCTGGTCCTCTCCCCACTTCTTCCTTGACATCCGCCTCGCTTCGAACGTTAATACTCCCTTCACACACAGGTAGAACCTGAACGAGGAGCGACTCATGAATAAGGGGGACCTGGTCGAGAAAATCGCGGCAGCACAGGGCATCACGAAGACGGCGGCGAATGGCGCAATTGACACAATCATCGATTCCGCCACCAGCGCGCTGAAGAAGGGCACTCGCGTAACGCTGGTTGGCTTTGGCACCTTCTCGGTTTCGCAGCGTAAGGCGCGCAATGGGCGCAATCCGCAGACTGGAAGCACCCTTAAAATTCCAGCGAAACGGGTGGTGAAATTTACTCCAGGAATCGAGCTGAAGAAAGCGGTCAATAAGAAATAACCTGGAATAAATGCGTTTCTGGGGCGCGATTTCCATGCGCCCCAACTATCCTCAGACCGATCTTCCTGGTGATCAGCTTCTTGCGCAAATCTTCGATGTAATGGTCCGTCATGCCCGCGATGTAGTCACAGACTACGCGGGCCAGCTTCTCATCGCCCATCCGCTCCTGATGACCGCGGGGCAGCGCCTCGGGATGCGCCACCAGGTAATTAAATACGTCCGTAGTAATGCTCTCTGCCTTGCGCTTTTCCGGTTCCAGTTGCTTCGTGTTGTACAGGGCCTCGTGCAAGAAACTCTTGGCCTGCCGCCGTTCCGCCTCCACCTCGGGACTGAAGGCCGCCAGCCGCTCGGGACTTAAGCGCAACTCCTCCAGACTCTTGACTCCCGATTGTTCAACTCGCCGTTGCGTCGTCTGGATCAGATCGGTAACGAAGCGGTTCAGCATGCGCTTCAGCGCCTCGTTAAACTTCATTTTCTCGGGCGCATCCGGATACTTCGCTTCGGCTTCGACGTAGTATCGCTCGAATACAGGCACGCGTTCTCGAATATGCGGCAACCGTAGAAGCTTTGCCTCAAAGCCGTCGTCAAGATCGGCGGTGTTGTAGGCAATTTCGTCGGTTAAATCGATGAGCTGGGCCTCCAGCGGCGGCCGCAAGTCCAGCAGATAATCCGCCAGTTCAGGATGGTCGGCCGCGTTGTAATCGTGCGAATGCTTGATGATGCCTTCACGCACCTCGAACGTCAGGTTCAGTCCGCGAAACTCGGCGTAGCGCAGCTCCGTTTCTTCTACCGTTCGCAACGCCTGCAGGTTGTGATCGAAAAACTCCCCCTGTTCCCGCATCAGAAGGTCGAGCGTACGTTCGCCGGCATGCCCGAATGGCGGATGACCGATGTCGTGTACCAGCGCCAGCGCCTCGGCCAGATCGACATTCAGATTGAGTTGGCCGGCGATGGTACGCGAGATCTGTGTAACCTCGATGGTGTGGGTCAGGCGGGTGCGGAAGTGGTCCGAGTAGCGGCTGGTAAAAACTTGTGTCTTGTTTTCCAGCCGGCGAAAGGCGCGAGCGTGAATGACGCGGTCCCGGTCACGCTGAAATGGATTGCGATAAGGATGTGGAGGCTCGGGATAGCGGCGTCCGCGCGAATCTTCGAGGCGAACGGCATACGGAGCGAGCATAAGGGCAGTTTAGCAGCGGCGCGCAACCTGCGTCAGCCATCGACCGCGGCCAGCTCAATCGTAGCGCAGGCACTCGGCCGGATCGACTTGCGATGCCCGGCGCGCGGGGATCGATGTAGCGGCCAGCGAGATCATTAGCAAGAGAAGGGGAATCACGCAAAACGTGACGGCGTCCGTAGGCTTCACTCCGAATAGAAGGCCACGCATCAGCCTGGTAAGAAGCAAGGCCCCCAGAACACCAATCGCCACTCCCCCTGCGGCGAGCACGATACCCCTGCTCACCACCAGGCTGAGAATCGCATTTCGAGTGGCGCCAAGTGCCATGCGGATGCCGATCTCGCGCGTGCCCTGGCTTACCAGGTAGGCCAGTACACCATAAATCCCGATGGCAGCCAGAACCAGAGAAATGAACGCAAAGCAGCCAAGCAGCAGCATCGCGAATCGGCGCCGCGCCAGCGAAAGGCTCACTCGATGCTCCATGGTCACCACGTTGTAGAGAGGCAGATCGCCATCGATCTCGCGAATCTGTTGCCGTACGGCCGCGGCTAGGGAGGCAGGGTCGGAGCCGCTGCGCAGCACTACGTTCATCGCTCGCGTCGGATATTGCGTGTGCGGAAGGTAGAACGCAATGCGAGCATCGGAGTCGAGCGTGTACTGCTTGACCCGGCCAACGACGCCCACAACGGTGATCCAAGGCGCCTTGGTGTCATCGATACCGCCGATGTGAAAGCGTCTGCCGACGGCGTCCTGACCCGGCCAGAGCTGCTCCGCCATGTAGCTATCTACGATGGCGACGAGGGGATTCGCGGGAACGTCGTGGTCGTCGAAAAGCCGTCCCTCAAGAAGCGGAATCTCCATCGCCTGGAAGTAGCGGCCGCTCACCATTCGAGTGTCAGCGTTGATGAATTTCTCACCTGCAGGCGGTGTGCGGCCTTCAACCGTAATCGGCCCCCAGGCAAACATTTGGCTCAGCGGCAGGGACGTAACAGCTCCCGAAGCAGACACGCCGGGCAGGCTATCCAGGCGCTGCCAGAGTTCGTGATAGACATTCCAAACCGCCTGCTTGTCCTTGTACTTGGGTCCTGCCATGGTGAGCTCAAGCGTCAAAACATTTTGTGGGTTGAAGCCGGGCGGCACATCCTTGGCACGATAGAAGCTGCGGATCAGCAGGCCTGCGCCGATCAGCAGCATGGTGCACAGCGCCAATTCCGCAATGACCAGCAAATGGCGCAGGCCCTTGTCGTGGCCCCACATGGCGCCCATACCGGCCGAAGTCCGGCTGGTGTCCTGCAAGGTGTTTTGAATGTTGATGGCAGAAGCTCGTCCCGCCGGCGCAAGTCCAAACAGAATCGCGGAAGTTACGGAGATCGCGAAGGTAAACAAGAGAGCGGTGGTGTCGATGCTGACATCGCTCAGCCGCGGCACGCTCTGCGGTCCCAGAATTCGAATCCAGTAAATGCTGCCGAAGGCCAGCAGCAGCCCAAGAACACCACCACCCAAACCCAGGAGAACGTTTTCCGTGAGCAACTGGCGCACCACGCGGCCGCGCGTGGCTCCCAGCGCCGACCGTACGGCGATCTCTTTTTGCCGCGCAACGGTACGCGACAGCTGAAGGTTGGCCACATTTGCGCACGCAATCAACAGCACGAACCCGACTGCCCCGAGCAGAAGGTACAGTGTCCGGCGGACGTCCCCGACAACTTGTTCCATCAGCGGCACGATGCCAAAGGTCAATCCACCGTTGGGCGGATAGTTCTCAGGATGGTCCTGCCGAAGTCGAGCAGTGATGGTATCCATCTCCGCCTGCGCCTGACGCACGCTGACACCGGTTCGCAACTTGCCGATGATGTTGTAGTCCTCGCGGTCGCGATTCTGGGCCGCATCTGCGGGAAGCGGTAACGGTATCAGCACTTCAGCCTGTTCGGCGCCGTCGAGGGTAGGCATCACTTCCCGCGGAAGCGAGAACGAGCGCGGCATCACCCCGACCACTTCATAAGGCATGCCATTCAGCGTGATCGTCTTGCCGAGAATCGCCGGGTCGGATCCGTAACGCCGCGACCACGTGCCATAGCTGAGCAATGCGGTGGGCGTTCGCCCCGGCTGGTCTTCATCGGCAACGAAGAGTCGCCCGAGTTCAGCGTGCATCCCCAGCATGGGAAGAAGATTCGACGACACGCGGATCGTACCTACCCGCTCCGGTTCACCCTTGCCCGTCAGGTTGTAATTGGCTCCAATCGCGATAGCTACTTGCTCCAGCCCATGATGGCCGTTCTTGATGTCGAAGTATTGCGCGGTCGAAAACCAGTCTTCGGTGATTCCCAGGCCGGGCGAGCGGTTCCACAGGATCACCAGCCGGTCAGCGTCTTTGTAAGGCAGCGGGCGGAGCAGAAGCGCATTGGCGATGCTGAACACCGCTGCGGTCGCTCCAATCCCGATCGCCAGCGATAAGATCGCGGCAATGGCGAAGCTGGGACTCTTACGCAGAGTGCGGAGCGAATATCGGAGGTCGAGCAGGATCGTGTGCATGACGGTGGCCTGCGAACGGTAGCAGTCTGCCTGACTTTACAGGTTCAGAGACGAAGAAGTCCCGCATTTGTCAGCAAGGGTAGGCCCGGCTGGTGTGAGCGACACTTCAGCGGTACGAACCGCCTGTCGCTGCCAGAGGAAGTCTCGAGGGTTGCGTTAGTCGCCCGACGCCAGCGCCGGCGTGATGTCTTCCACGTCCACGATATGAGTTGGGTACTTGCCGGTATAGCAGCCCGTGCAGTAAATCTTCTCATCAGCTTCACCGGCCGCTTTGCGCAAGCCCTCGAGCGACAGATAAGCCAGGGAATCAGCGCCAATGTATTCGCGGATCTCATCCACGGACTTGTTCGCGGCGATGAGCTGGTTCTTGGAAGGCGTGTCGACGCCGTAGTAGCAGGGCGAAATCGTCGGCGGACACGAGATGCGCATGTGCACTTCCTTGGCGCCCGCGTCCCGAACCATGCGCACAATCTTCTTGCTGGTGGTGCCGCGCACGATGGAATCGTCGATCAGGACGACCTTCTTGCCCTCGAGCACCTTGCGCACCGGATTGAGCTTTAACTTCACGCCAAAATCGCGCACTCGTTGTTCCGGCTCAATAAACGTTCGTCCCACGTAATGATTGCGGATCAATCCAAACTGAAGCGGAATACCGCTCTCATGCGAAAAGCCCATCGCTGCGGTCACCCCGGAATCGGGCACCGGAACCACGATGTCGGCCTCAACAGGTGACTCCAGAGCCAGCTGACGGCCCATCGCATCGCGCGTCTCCTGGACGGCGCGGCCAAAGACCATACTGTCGGGCCGGGAGAAATAAACATGCTCGAAGATGCAGCTGGATTGCGGCTGCTGCGAAGCGTAGAAACGCGAATGCACACCTTCCTGGCCGACAATCACCAGTTCACCGGGCTTCACTTCGCGCTCATAGTTTGCGCCAATTAAATCAAAGGCGCAGGTTTCTGAAGCGAAGACGATGCTATCGGCGCGATGTGCCGCCTGACCGGGAATGCGGCCCATCACCAGCGGCCGGAACCCGCGAGGATCACGCGCGGCGAAAATGCGGTCGGGGGTGAGCATGACGAGCGAGAAGGCGCCCTCAAGACGGCGAAGCGAATCAGCCATGGCGTCCGCCAGCGTCTGCTCCCGCGAGCGCGCGATGAGGTGAACGATGACCTCGGTGTCGCTGGTGGTCTGGAAGATCGAACCCGCCTGCTCCAGTTGTGCCCGTATCTCCTGCGCGTTGGTGATGTTTCCATTGTGCGCGAGAGCGATCTTGCCCTTGTTGCACTCAACCATGATCGGCTGGGCATTGAGCAGAGCAGAATCGCCGGTGGTGGAGTAGCGGGTGTGGCCTATGGCCAAAGAGCCGGGAAGGCGAGACAAGACATCGGCATTGAAGATGTCCGAAACCAGCCCCATGGCCTTATGCAACTGGAGCTTCTCGCCATCAGACGCGGCGATGCCCGCCGATTCCTGCCCGCGGTGCTGCAAAGCGTACAGGCTCAGGTAAGCCAGCTTGGAGGCTTCAGGGTGGCCGTACAGCGCCGCCACACCACATTCTTCGCGAAGCTTATCGGATGTAATGTCCATAGCTCACCTGGTCGAAATCAGCTCTTCTGCAACGCCCCTGGAACCAGCCGCTCTTCGGTCTCTACGTGCAGAGCGCTCCGCAGCGCTTTGTCCCAAGCATCCCGTAAATCGGAAACTTCTGCGGAAGCGGCAACAACTCCCGCCACCTCAATCTGCTAATTTGCGCTGAACCGTCTCGCCGATGCGTTCCGCTGAAAGGCCGTATTTTACCGCTATTTCTTTGATTCCCTCCACGTATTGTGGGTCGCAGGAAATCAGGATTCGACTGGCATCCTCGCCAAACAGGACGAATTCCGGCACCAGCCCGTCCGAACTAAGGCTCACCTGCGCGCCGAGGCTGCGGGCAAAGCCGCATTCGGCCAAGGTCACGGCCAAACCGCCCTCGGAGCAGTCCTTGGCGGACTCGACCAGGCCCAGTCCAACCATCTCGACGATGCCCTTTTGCAGGGCAGCTTCCTTGTCCAGTTCGAGCGAGGGCGGGAAGCCCCAGACTTGGCCGAGGATCTCTTTGGCATATTCAGACGAGCCGAACTCGGCCTCGACATCGGAGGCATCGCCCGGCTCCGATCCCCGCAACACTACCAATACACGCCCTGCTTCCTTGAAGTGCGGCCCGACAGCCTTGTGTACGTCCTCGATGATTCCGACGATTCCCATCACCGGGGTGGGATAGATGCCTTCGCCCAGGGTCTCGTTGTAAAAGCTGACATTTCCACCGGTAATCGGCGTTTCCAGTTCCTCGCAGGCTTTGGTGATGCCGTCAACGGTTTGCGAAAACTGCCACATGATGTGCGGTTTCTCAGGATTGCCGAAGTTCAGGCAGTTGGTTGCCGCGATCGGCGTCGCGCCGGTGCAGGCGACGTTTCGCGCCGACTCCGCCACGGCGTGCATGGCTCCAAGCTTGGGATCGAGATAGCACCAGCGGCTATTGCCGTCGAGCGACATCGCCAGGCCGCGGTTCGTCTCCTTTACCCGGATGACGCCGCCCTCATTGCCAGGCCCTTCGACGGTGTTCGTCTGCACCATGGAGTCATACTGCTCGAAGACCCAGCGCTTGGAGCAGATGTTCGGGCTGGCCAGAAGGCGCTTCAAGTCATCGGTGAAATCGGTTTTCTTGCCGAGCTCTACGTTCTCTGGAACTTCGCGCAGGACGGGCGGCTCCCAACGCTCCAGGGGACGGTGGTACAGCGGCGCATCGTCGGTCAGGGCCGCGTTTGGAATCTCGGCTACGACTTTTCCGTGCTCAAGGACGCGCATCATGGGCTGGTCGATCACACGGCCGATGGTGACGGCATCCAGTCCCCACTTCTGGAAGACGCGAAAGACCTCGTCCTCGCGCCCTTTTTCCGCGACCAGCAGCATGCGTTCCTGCGACTCGCTCAGCATGATCTCGTAAGGGGTCATGCCAGTTTCACGCTGCGGCACCAGATCCAGCTCGATCTCCAGACCTACGCCGCCACGTCCGCCCATCTCGCAGGTGGAGCAGGTCAGGCCGGCCGCGCCCATGTCCTGAATGCCCACGACCGCGCCGGTCTGCATGGCTTCCAGACAGGCTTCCAGCAGCAGCTTCTCCAGAAAGGGGTCGCCCACCTGAACATTTGGCCGCTTGGCTTCGGACTCTTCGCTGAACTCCTCGGACGCCATGGTTGCGCCGTGAATGCCGTCGCGTCCGGTTTTCGAGCCGACGTAGATCACGGGATTGCCCGCGCCTGCAGCCTTGGCATAGAAAATCTGGTCGCGCCGGACGAGTCCCAGCGCGAAGGCATTCACCAGCGGATTGCCGGAGTAACAACTCTCAAACTTCACCTCGCCGCCGACGTTCGGCACTCCAAAGCAGTTGCCGTAGGAGGCTACGCCGCTGACCACACCTTCCAGCACTGAATGGTTCTTGTGCAGCGTCTCCTGGTCGATTGCGGCGCCCCGTTGCCCCATCCTCCTCGCCCGTTTTTGGCGAGAGGGTGGGTTGAACGATCGGACCGAAGCGCAGCGAATCCATGATGGCGACAGGACGTGCGCCCATGGTGAAGATATCGCGCAGAATGCCGCCCACGCCGGTTGCGGCGCCCTGGAACGGTTCGATAAACGAAGGGTGGTTGTGGGATTCGATCTTGAAGGCACAAGCCCAGCCGTCGCCGATGTCGATAATGCCGGCATTCTCGCCTGGTCCCTGCACCACCCGGCGGCTATGGGTTGGCAAACGTTTCAGATGCACGCGTGACGATTTGTAGGAGCAGTGCTCGCTCCACATTACGCTGAAAATGCCGAGCTCAGTAAGGCTGGGTTCGCGCCCCAGCGCCTTCAGCAGGCGCTCGTATTCTTCCGCTGAAATACCGTGGTCGCGGAGTACTTCTTGAGTAATGGTGGGTTCTTTGGCGTGGCTGGGTGCGCTTTCAACTTGGGTCATGGCGGTAAGGTTGGAATGTCTATTTTCGCATGCCGGAGCGGCCGCGCGCCGGGAAAACTTGCTGTAACTTTCCAAGTTTGTGCTCGTATTCTGACTGAACAGTTTTGCGGACTGTCATGACTGATTTTCATAGCCTTTACGAGAAATATGTCCAGGACGTGAGGCGCTTTGCGTTGCTTCTCTCGGGCAACGATGCCCTGGCGGACGACCTGACATCGGAGACCTTCGTGCGCGTCTGGACGTCCCGCGGCGAGATCCGCCAAGCTACCGTAAAGGCTTATCTGTTCACAATCGTCCGCAATCTCCATCGTGACCACTGGCGGCGCGAGAGGCGCTGGACCGAGCTTGAGGATCACTTGCCTGACAAGGGAATCTCGCCGCAGCGGCGAAGCGAGACCTCTTCTGAGCTTAGAAGCGTGATGGCCAACCTGCAGAAACTGCCGGAGCAAGAGCGGGCCGCACTGCTGATGTATGCGGAGGAAGAAATGTCATATCAAGAGATCGCCGACGCTCTTGGCTTGTCGCTGCCGGCGGTCAAGGTCAAGATCCATCGGGCCCGTCTGAAACTGATGCAAGCAAATGCCATGTCTAAAGAGTCCGCAAAAGGAGTACAGGTATGAATGTGACCCGGGACGTGATAACCGATCTTCTGCCCTTGTATTTTTCGGGCGAAGCCAGCGACGACTCGCGGAAGATGGTGGAAGATTTTTTCCGCCAGGATCCGGAGTTTGCTCATCTGGCTCGCAGACTGAGGAATGTCCGAGAAAAGCTCGTGCGCGAGGTAGCCGCTCCTGAACCCGCCCTTGAGAAACAGGCGCTCAAGAAAACTCGCGAGATGCTGCAGGCACGAAATCTCTGGGCGGGCTTCGGTATTGCCTACATGCTGTGTCCGCTACTTACGCTGAGGCACCACGGCCAGTGGTGGGTTATGTTCTTCGATCAGCCTCAGATGGCCTTTGTGTTCTTTATGATTGGCGCGGGGTTTGTGATGCTGGCGGGAGTATTCGCTTACAAGTTGCGCCGCTCAGGATTATGAACCCACGCTATTCGTCGGCCTCGCGCCACTGATAGCCGCACATCAGGCACTTCCATTGACGCTCGACCTGGGTAGGCGGCTCGGGGAACGGAATGGCGGCCGACCAGAGAGTAATCTGGCGGGGCGTTGTAGTCGGCATCTCGCGGATTTCCAGCGATTCACACTCCGGGCAGCAGGCAACTTCCTCCATCTCATCGTCGCCTTCTTCTTCGTGCTCGCCGAACTCCAATGGATCGCCTTCCGGCTCGAAGTCGTCGAGCACTTCCAGCGCCCGTACTACCTGACTGTCGGGGACTTGCAGCCGGATGCCACCCAGGGCCATGCCGATGTGCCAATTCATGGCATGCATATTCTCATCGCATACAAAAGCGGAGATCCCGGCGGAGACAAGCTTGCCTTGGGCGAGTTTCGCTTCGCCAAGGCTTAGAAACTTCGAAATGGTAACCAGTTCATCCAGCATGGCCGATTGGGGGTAGGGTAGGCTAGCTTTCCGCCCGAGTCAATTGCAACAGATTGGTCCGCCGGGTGTGCTCCTTGATGGCATCCACAATCTGGGTAGCCACAGCCAGCGCCCGACGGCCATCTTCCAGGGTCACCTCCGGCGTGGAGCGCTCGCGAACCGCCCGCAGGAAGCTGGTCAATTCGGCCCGCAGGGGTTCCTGCTGCTCCACCTTTGGCTTGAACGGCGTGATTCCGGGAAACGCAGACGAGGCGACGCTGGCAGGATTAAATGGGTCGAAATCGGCAGGTCCGGCGTTAGTGTCTTCGACCGTCAGCACCAGAACGTCCTGCCGCGAGTAGTCCAGCGAAATGTACTGGTGTGGCTGGAAGAACCGCAATTTGCGAATACGTTCTGTGCTGACCCGGCTGGCCGTGAAGTTGGCCACGCAGCCCGAGTCGAATTCCATGCGCACGTTGGCGATATCCACTTTCTTCGACAGGATGGGCAGGCCGACCGCGCGAATTTCCTTTACTGGCGACTTCACGAACGACAACACAACATCGAGATCGTGAATCATCAGGTCGAGGATCACGTCCACGTCCAGCGAGCGCGGGGTGAAAACGCTGAGCCGGTGTACCTCGAAAAACATCGGCTGCTTGAGCAAAGGAACTGTCGCCCGCACTGCGGGATTAAAGCGCTCGAGATGGCCGGCCTGGGCAATACGTCCATGCTTCTGCGCCACGGCAATCAACTCGTCCGCTTCAGCGACGGTGGTCGCCAATGGCTTTTCGATCAACACGTCGACGCCGCTCTCCATCAGCTTGCTGGCGACAGCGAGGTGCGAAACCGTAGGGACCGCGACCGACACCGCATCCACTCCGGCGGCAATCAGTTCGTCAGGTGATGCAAAAGAACGAGTACCGAATTCTGCGGCGATCGCTTGTGCGCGATCGCAATCTGCATCCGCGATGCCGACGAATGTAACATTCTGCGCGGCGTCCTTTTGCAGATCGCGGTAAACACGCGCATGATTGCGGCCAAACGACCCGCAGCCGACCACTCCGACGCGCAAAGCGCCGTCCTTGTTGGGCATTCCCTGATTCTCGCCGATTCGGTAGGCAGCTAGGCAAAGTGTCGGGATGTTGCATAACTGTTTTCCTCGTTGAGTCCCGAACGCTGAGCTGTCAGTCGTCGGGCTCGAATCGCTGCACCAGATACAGTCAGCCGTCGGCGCATCGGTCTTGCATCGCTCCGGCCGAACCCCGCGAGCGGGGTGGATCCTGCCGTTAGCCCAGGACGAAGTCCTGGGTACGTCTGCATAATGTGCCCGAGTCCCGTAGGGACGACAGCCTTTATCATGGAACCAAATGCCGCCGCACGACGCGTGGCAAACCGTACTCGACCTCTCACCGAATTGTTCCTCCGCTAAGATGATTCGGTGCAAACCACGGCATATCTTTCGCTGGGCTCGAACGTCGGCGACCGGGAGGCGAATCTCCGAACGGCGATTTCGAAGCTGGGCGAGTTGGGAGAGGTGCTGGCGGTTTCCTCGTTCTACGAAACCGAGCCGGTGGAGTTTACCGACCAGCCGTGGTTCCTCAACTGCGCCGCCGCGGTGCGCACCGAACTGACGGCGCAACAATTCCTGGCGAAAATCCAACAGATCGAGCAGCAGATGGGCCGCCGCCGCATTCAACCCAAAGGCCCGCGCAACATCGATCTGGACATCCTGCTCTTCGGGGATTCCATCATCAGCACTCCGGAACTCGAGGTCCCGCATCCGGCTATGCATGAACGCCGATTCGTATTGGAGCCGCTGGCGGAGATCGCACCCGACGCGCGGCATCCGGTGCTCAAACATACCGTCGGCGAGTTGCTGCAGGCGCTACCGCCGAGCGGTGAACAGGTGAAAAAAGCAGTTAAGCGCCGAAGGAAATTTTCTTGTTTGCCTGTGATGCAGGGTCATAATCCTCGACTGTTAAGGAGATATTCGATGCGCGTTGATAAGCAATCAGCCCCATTGCTCCTGGCAATCTTACTTCTGGCCGCCCCGTTGGCGGCGGCCTCCGACCTGTATCCTGTGCGAGATGGCAGCTACGTCGGCGAACGGCAGATATCTCGTCGTTGAAGAGGACCAGTTTAAGCAAACTGACCGCGATATCAGCAAGGTCGAACAAATGTCCTGGCAGGTTTTCGGTAGCGTTGAGTTTCGACGGGGCGTCCCGGCCTCGCCGGGAACTTATTGGACGCCGGATGTTGGAGCGTGGTGTTGAAGCCGCCTTTTCCGATGCGGTGCCCGTGGGCTCTGATTACCGACAACGGGCTCTTTCTGGTCCTTATGAATGGATTCGAGCCCGCAGCGAATATGCCCGCCTTCTGGATTTACCGGCAATCCGAGCGGGATTGCACCAGGGTGTATTAGTCAAAGAGATCAAGCTGGCAGATCTCTGGCCCCCGGATGATTTCCCGAAAGGTCCGCTTACGTCTGGCACGGCGACGTGGTTTGATGAAGGCGCATTCACCTTCTCACCGGACGACGGCACACTCGTCTACAAGTCGCCGTCTGGGCAGACCGTTCGTATAACCTTATCAACCGGTGCAGTCTCGAAAGATCACCATTAGTCACGCCGATGGGGTCTACTTGCCCGCCTTCTCGTCCACTTCAAAAACCCCGAACGTATTTCCCTCGGTATCGAGGAAATAGCCTTGCCAGCATCTTACCGGGGACGGCGAACTTTGGCAGCGCGACGATGCCACCCAGTTGCGTCACCCCGTCCGCAGCCACGTCGAAATTCTCTACCTGGAACGAGCAAACGAAAGCATTGGTGCCGCTCTGCATCGGGGGACGCGGAGCCGGGCGCTTTAACAGCCCGCCTCCCACGCCGCCATTGTCGATTCGCCAGTACTCGACGGGAAGTCCGGGCACCTCGGAAAACTTCCACCCTAAGATCGCGGCATAAAAATCCCGCGCCCGCTTTACGTCGTCCGCTTGAATCTCGAAATATACCTGTCCATTGTTCATATTCGTCCCTGCAAGATTTAGATTCTCTGAAGCTCAGCCAACGTTCGCTCGTTTTCCAAGTTGCCCGTATTCAGCGTGCTCTTCGGCTCCAGCAACATGATGTGCGTTTCCTCGTCGGCGGAAGGGAAGTGCTCGACGCCGTGCGGAATGATAAGGAACTCTCCCGGGCGAACGACGATCTCGCGCTCAACGCCGTTCTCGCGAATCCTCATGTGCAGCGTGCCCTTCACTACGAAGAACAGTTCGTCCTCAAGGTCATGATGATGCCACATGAAATCGCCTTGCAACTTGGCCAGCTTCACATACGCGTCGTTGACCTCGCCGACAATCTTCGGGCTGTAGTGCTCTGAGAAAAGCGAGAATTTCTGCGCCAGGTTGACTTTGTCCATCCTGCACCTCGACCGATCAGATTATTCCACTCCGAGAAATGCTGCGTCCACGTCCGAAGAATGAGATAAACAGCTGGTTAGGTTGGCCGACCAGCGCGTCTGACGGGATCTGACGGAACTTGCAGACCTTCAAAATTACATCGGTGTTGTGATTTTCGTCACAGCCAGATGTGCGACACGAAAGGCACAATTTTCGTATGGGCTCGTTGACTTTGGGAATCTCAGCTGAGCAGGTCGAAGCCGCCGATACGATTACAGACGGCTTCGCCATCATCAATAACCGCAAACGCGCCATCATTGCCCTCATCCATTCGGTGTTCTTCCTGGGAGTAGCCGGGGTGCAGCTGGCAATCTCACACGCGGCTCCACTTTCGCTGCACCAGGGAAAGACAGTTGGCGGCGTCATTTTATTGGCGGTCTACGTAATTGTGACCACGATCCTGTTGACGCTGCTGCAATACTCCCGCTGCACGAAAGAAAGGGTGTACTTCGCGCTGTGCTCGGCCAGCGCAGCCTTTGGGCTGGTGAGGATTTTGCTCGGCGATCCGGTACTGCATGCCAACATTCTGCGCGTCCTGCTGCTGCTATCTGCAGTGACTGTCGGCACGGGCATCCTGCGCGCTCATTCTTCCAATGCCGAATCCAGCGAGAGAGAGCCTCGGTAGCTCATAGCGTCTTCGCAAGCAGAAGTTCCGCACTTTCGTTAGCCCCGGCCTTCAGAGCCATCTCCGCGGCGGTTAAACCCTCGTCGTTTCGGATGAAACGATCCGCTCCTGCCTTGAGCAGTACCTTGATCATCTCCACATTATTGTGCATGGCGGCTGATTGCAGCGCTGTATAACCGCCTTGCTGCTGCACATTCGGATCTGCTCCTGCGGCCAATATCAGCTTCACCAGGGCACTGTCGCGAGAGGCGGCGGCGCTGTGAATTATCGAGATGCGGTGAGTCGACACAGCGTTGGGATCGGCTCCAGCCGCCAGCAGCATCTGCGCCGCTTCAGGCTGCCGGAAGAAACAAGCCAGGTGCAACGGGGTGAAGCCGTCACTGCTGAGCGAATGGACCTGCGCATGGTCCTTCCCGAGTAGTAAATGAAGACGGGCAACATCGCCAACTGCGGCAGCTTCGTAGAGATCGAGTTCGCCCGCCGCGTCGCGCAGGACCACAACGATTTCCGGTTTATTCTCGTATACCGCTTGCATCAGCGCCGACACGCCCGTTCTGATTGCGAGCGCGAGCCACGTCGGGTTCGCGCTCGATCAATTGGGACACCTGCTGCAGGTCGTTATCGTGAATGGCGGTGAAGAGTTCGTCGCTCATACTTGAGAGTTTAGAAGGCAGCCGCTCCGGCCTCCGCGACCGCGTGGTCCTGCTCGCCCGAGCCCCCGCTGACGCCGATGGCTCCCACCACTTTGCCATCGCGCTTCAGCGGAATTCCGCCGGCGAAGATCATGATGCGTCCATGATTCGAAACATGGATGCCGAAAAATTGGCCTCCGGATTGCGAATGGGTTGCAAGATCCTTCGTTGCGATATCGAAGGCCCGGGAGGTAAATGCTTTGTTAATGGAAATGTCGATGCTCCCAATCCACGCCCCGTCCATGCGGGCGTGCGAGACCAGGTTGCCGCCTTCATCGGCTACGGCAATATTCATGGGCTGCCCGATTTCCACCGCCTTTTTTTCCGCAGCGGCGATTACGCGGCGTGCGTCCGCCAGACTTACTCCTGCCATAGTTCCTCCAAGATGAAAACCAGTTAGATGTCGTGTTGTGCGAGTGGCTTCGTGGAATCGTCAGCACCTGACGTCATGAAAACTTAGGCCGAACCGATCAAATAAAACCGAACAGACTAAGCAACAAAATCGCCAGAACGATCAGCGTAATGACGACGTACATGCCATCGCGCTCAATCGCGAAAGCGATGGCCGAGAAAAGCACACGCGCCACCGGAGTGGCTATGAGCAACAGCAGTCCCAGCTGGATAATGGCGCGCGCACTCAGTTGCATGACGCCCTGAAAAACCTCCCTGGGATTCGTCAGGCTTTCAGGCTCGCCGTGAAACGCGGTGTAGTTGGGCACTTCATGTCCATGCCGCGAAAGATACAGAACGCCACCGATCAAAACCACCGAAGCCGCCAGGATGACACCGGTGCGCAGCAGGCCGCCGATGATGACTTCAATCTCGAAATCATTCCAGCGGCCCGGCTTCTGCGTTGAGGTTGGCTCAGCGCTCATATGCGTCCCGTCACTCCATTAAAGATCATCTCAATTCCCAGGGCCACAATCACGATCGCAAACAGATAGCGCAGCGCTTTGACCCTGGCTTTCACCAGGACCCGCGCGCCGATCATCGATCCGGCAAGCACTCCCAGCATGACCGGCATGGTGATGCCGGGAGCGATGTATCCGCGGCTCAGATAAAGTCCGGCGCTGGCTGCCGCTGTCACACCAATCATGAAATTGCTCGTCGTGGTCGATACCTTGAACGGAATCTTCATCGCCTGATCCATGGCCAACACTTTCACCGCACCCGAGCCGATGCCCAGGAGGCCGGAGAGCACGCCCGCACTGAACATCAAGCCGTAACCGGCAGAAACTCCAGTCACCGCGTAGGCCTGTTTGCCTTCAGCTGTGGGATAGGTGCCGTTCAGCCTTAGCTTCTCGGCAAGCTTTGAGGACTGCAACTGTGGACCATGCTCCTCGCGATGACGACTAGAAAGATAAGCTGAGTAGAGAAGCACGATGCCGAACACAATCGCGATCGCACTGGTGGGAACGTGCAAAGCGATGGCAGCGCCGACGACAGCGCCGACAGTCGTGGCCGTCTCCAGGAACATGCCAATACGAATGTTGGAGTATCCTTCGCGCACATAGGCGGCAGCCGCTCCCGAAGAGGTGGCAATGACGGATACGAGCGACGCGCCGATAGCGTAGCGGATGTCGACGTGGAACAGCAACGCCAGCATGGGTACCACCACGACACCGCCGCCAAGTCCGGTGAGCGCGCCAAGCAGACCGGCCAGAAACGAGCCGAGCGCCACGAGACCGCTGAATTGAATGACATTCATGCTGCGTTCATACGCGTCTGCGGGAACGGCAAACCAGCATCGAGGAAATAGACAGAGCGCCTAAGGATTGTAAACGGCGGCAAGCTTCAACAGGGTATGGCTCTGGATTTAAACTGTGGAACGCGATACCGTAGAGTCTGAGGCGCGGTACCCAAGTGGTAAGGGAGAGGTCTGCAAAACCTTTATGCGTCGGTTCGATCCCGACCCGCGCCTCCAAAAATCAGTTGTCGGTTGTCAGTCGTCGGTTGTCAGCTCTCAGCAAAATCCCCCCGATGTGTCATCCTGAGCGGAGTGAAGGCTGCGAAGCAGCCAAGCGCAGGCGAAGGACCCCTTTAGCTGAATCCGGTCTAGCCCTGCTTACGCTCGTGACACAGATCGACACGTGCCCGGTCAGACAAGAGCCAAGAGCTAACGGCTAAGAGCCACCGCAAGCCCCTCCGCGTCAGTGGTAATATCAATCCCTTCTCCTCAACCATCCATAAGGAACGACTTCGTGAGATACGACTCCGCCAAATTGCTGCTGACTGTTGACCTCATCGGAACGTTTGTGTTCGCCGTGGAAGGAGCAACTGCGGCTATCCAGGGTGAACTGGATCTGCTGGGACTGATGGTGCTGTCGTTCGCCACCGCATTGGCAGGCGGCATTATCCGTGATCTCTTGATCGGCGCAATTCCTCCGGGAGCGATTCGCGACTGGCGCTATCCGGCGGTAGCTTTTCTCGCCGGGGCGATAGTGTTTCTGTGGCACAACTACGTCAGCCGGGTGCCACAATCGTTTCTGGTAGTGGTGGACGCAGCTGGGTTGTCGCTCTTCGCCGTCGCCGGAGCAGCCAAGGCGCTGGACTATGGAATCCATCCGTTCCTGGCAGTATTGATGGGCGGCATAACGGGCGTGGGCGGCGGAACAGTGCGCGATCTGCTTCTGGCCCGTGTCCCGACGGTGTTGCGCTCCGACATATACGCCGTGGCGGCGCTGGCTGGAGCAGCGGTCATGGTCGCTGGTCTCAGTGCCGGATTCGCGCCTACCGTAATGACCATTGCCGGTGCGACCACGTGTTTCCTGCTGCGGATCGTCGCCGTCTGGCGGCACTGGAACCTGCCCAGAGTGATCCATTCCTGAAAAAGCAATGCGATGCGGGCTATTCGTTCCGGCCGCTCGATTCTTTCTCGATAACGCTTACCTTCAGAGCACCGCAGGCATGGGAGAAGGAAACCTCCCGTATCACGGTCCCTTGCGCGACCGTGAACTCGAAATCCCGCCCCATGGCTACCGACGGCAGCGATAAACGCGACGTCGGCGAACTCAGCGCTTTGACGCTTCCGCCGGTCATGTTGGCGAGTTCTCCGGCAGCATCGCGAATATCTTGGGTAGACAGATCAGCAGGCTCCAAGCCGACCAGATTGGCGCAGGCCCGGCGCGCCAGTTCCAAATCAATGTCCAGACGAACGGCTCCTTGCCAGTCCCCGACAATCTGGACCGCCGAGACCACATAACTCCTATGTACATCAGATTCGACCGTGGACGAGGTCGAGCGGGGCGTCAGCTGCAAGCCCGCCATCGAGCCAAAGATCTCATCCACTACCGATACCAGGTCAGCTTCGCTGATTTCGCAAAACATCTCTCACCGGTCCTTTAACTGGTAGCAAACGTATTTGCCCGCCTGCACAACCTCAAACCCAACATCAAGATTCAGGGTTGTTTCCGCGCAGCCCAGGAACAGAAATCCATCCCGCCGCAAGACCCGACGTATTCGTCCCAAAATCGCCTTCCGGGTTTCCACGTCGAAATAAATCAGAACATTGCGCAACATGACGATGTCTGCCGGAGGCACTGTTTCGTTCCAGGACTCCGCCAGATTCAGAAACTGCAATTGCACCATGGCGAGAATTTCCGGCTTGAGCTGCCAGTGCAAGCCCTGCTGTTTGAAGTAACGGGTCAGCAGAGTCACCGGCAGTCCGCGGTTCACTTCCATCTGACGGTAAAGTCCAGCCTTGGCGCGCTCCAGAATCGTGGTCGAGAAATCGGTTCCCAGGATGGAAAAGCTCCAACCGGGAAGATTAAATTGTTCGCGCAGCGCCATGGCGATGCTGTACGGCTCCTGACCGCTGGAGCATGCCGCGCTCCAGATCGCAAGCTTTCGTTCCCGGGCGCGGCGCTTCACCATCTCCGGAAGAACGAACCCGGTCAGGGCGGCGAAGCAGTTCGCATCGCGAAAGAACCAGGTTTCATTGTTGGTCATGGCATTCAGCACCTTGCGATGCAAGCCATTAAAGGATTGCCGCCGCAGCTGCATCACCAGTTCCTGGACCGAGGTGCAACCATGCTCCGATAACAAAGGAGCCAGCCGGGTCTCCGCCAGATACTCCTTGCCGGCATCGAGCACAATGGCGGTGTGATCCTTCACCAGGGCTCTCAGGTAGTCGAACTCTGCCGTCGCCAGGTTCATCTTGCTACCGCGAGACGGCTGAGGGATATTTGGCTTAAGCGCCGAGCCATTACCCGCCGCACAATGTGAGGACCGATATCGAGGATGGGGAGGACGGCGTCGGCTAATTCGGCCTTCGCAATAAATCCCGGCATGCCCCAAACCACGGAGGTAGCTTCGTCCTGCGCGACGATCTCGGCGCCCTCCCTGGCCAGCTGTTCGCACCCTCGCAACCCGTCCTGCCCCATTCCCGTAAGCACCGCTGCGAGTACCTGGTTGGGAAACGTCCGCGCCACGGAGCGGAATAAGACGTCGACCGAAGGCCGGCAGGAATTTTCCGGCGCGTCCTGCGTAATGTGCAGTTTCGTCTGTGGCTCTCGGCCGTCAGCCACCAGGTGATACCCTCCCGGCGCCACTACGATCTTTCCCGCAGACAAAGGCGTTCCTTCTTCGGCTTCTTCGACCGGGAGCTGGCACAAACTTGTCAGACGCTGCGCCAGGAACCGGGTGAAGGCGGGAGGCATGTGCTGCACAATAAGAACCGGGACCGGGAAGTCGTGGGGAAAGTTGGGCAGGATCTGTGCTAATGCATTTGGCCCGCCGGTGGAGCAGCCTATGGCTACAACCGCCACCGGCTCCGGCATTCTTCTCGGGGAAGCCGGCTTCGGCGGGAGAGAAATGGCGGGTGCCCGCCCTGAAGCTGCGGACCGCCTGTGGCATAGCGCTTTTATCTTGGGAAGCAATGCCTCCTGTATCCGCTCGCGAGCCGCGTTGCAGTTGGCCATACCGGCGGGCTTGGCGACATAGTCGCTGGCTCCCCATGCCAATGCGTCGATGGTCGCCTCGGCTCCGCGCTCGGTCAGAGTGCTGAACATGATGATGGGAAATTTATGTCCCGCCTGTCTCATCGCCTGCAGGGTCTCAAGTCCATTCATCACCGGCATCTCGACGTCCAGCGTAACGATGTCAGGAGCGATCTGGTTCGCCAGCCCGAGCGCAATCCTCCCATTCGCAGCGAATCCTGCGACTTCCAGCCCAGGATCGCTAGCGATGGCCTGCGACAAAAGCCGGCGCATCACCACGGAATCGTCGACCACCAACACCCGGATTTTGCTGTCAGGCACGCTCATAAACCCAACAATTGCAACTTGTCCCGCACCACCTCGGCGGTGAACGGCTTCATGATGTACTCGTTGGCACCGGCGGCAATGGCTTCCGCCATCTGACCCATTCCCGTTTCCGTGGTTACCATCAGCACCCGTGCTGCATTGAATGCGGGCTGCTGTCGAATTCGCCGCAGCAACTCCAGGCCGTCCATCCCCGGCATGTTCCAGTCGATCAAAATCAAATCAGGCGTTCCGCCGGCCGACAACACGGTGAGCGCTTCGAATCCGTCTTTCGCCTGCAGGATTTCAAACCCTCTTCGCTTCAGGGTCATGCTCAGAACTGCCCGCATCGCCGAAGAGTCGTCCACTACCAGCGCTCGCATTCGAACTCCTCTCCGCCACCGCCGCAAAAAGAGACGATGATGGTTGCCGGAAGCAACTCCTGCAGCCACCATCGGTCATCCGCGATCAGTACTTGAATTGCGCGATCAGGCCTTGCAGTTCGGCCGCCATGCGCTCCAGAGACTGCGCAGACTTCTGCGTGTCGGTCGCCCCCGCTGTGGTGCTGTGAGCTGCTTCCGCTACACCGGTTATATTCTTAGTGATCTCGGAGCTGCCGCGCGCCGCCTCAGCCAGGTTGCGGCTGATCTCGTTGGTGGTTGCGCTTTGCTCCTCGACGGCGCTGGCAATGGTGTTCTGGATATCGTTGATCTGCACGATTACCGTGCCGATCTGCCCGATGGCCTCCACCGCACCCTTGGTGTCCGTCTGGATCGCCTCGATCTTGCGGCTGATGTCTTCGGTCGCTTTCGCTGTCTCCTTTGCCAGTTCCTTCACTTCGTTGGCTACCACCGCGAAGCCCTTTCCTGCCTCGCCGGCGCGCGCGGCTTCGATAGTGGCGTTCAATGCCAGCAGGTTCGTCTGCTGAGCAATCGAGGTGATGACCTTGATGACCTGGCCGATCTCGGCACTGCTCTGGCCCAGCTTGCTGATGGTCTGGTTGGTGGTTTCCGCCGATTTGACCGCGGTCGTAGCAACGCGGGTCGCATCGGCCGTGTTCTTGGCGATCTCCTTGATACTCGCGCCCATCTCGTCGGCTCCGGTGGCCACGGTCTGAACGTTGTTGGCAACCTGCTCGGACGCCGCCGAGACTACATTGGCCTGGGTAGCTGTTTCGTCGGCGCTGGCGCTCATCTGCTGGCTGACTTTGTTCAGTTCCTCGGCCGCCGAAACCAGCGAGGTGGCGTTGGCCCCAATCTGTTGCATGGCCTCGCGGACCTGGTTCGCCAGAGTGTTGACTGCGGTTCGTAGACGGCCGAAATCTCCCGCGTATTCGGTGACGACCTGCGACGTGAGGTCTCCTCCGGCCATTTTGTCGAGCACCAGCCCCACATCCTGTAGCGGTCCGACTACCGCGTCCAGCGTGGCATTTACGCCTTCGACAATTTTGCGGAAGTCGCCGCCATGTTTGCCGGCGTCGGCGCGGGTAGAAAGCTTTCCGGCCACGGCGGCTTCTACCAGCAGGTTGGCATCGGTGATCAGGGCCTTCAGATGCGTGCGCACCTGTTCGATGGTGTCGTTGATGAAGGCTTTCTTGCCGGGAAACTTCTCCAGCGGCGCTTCGAAGTTACCGCGGCCGAATTCTGCGATGCAGGCCATGGCTTTTTTCTTGACGCTGATGTGGCCGCCCACCATTTCATTGACCCCGGTGGCCATGGTGCGATACGCGCCTTCAAAGTCGTCCGGCGGAATGATGGCGTCAATGTCTCCCGCGTTGTGCGCCTCGGACATGCGGATCATGTCGGTAATGAACTTCTTCAAGTTGGCGCGCAACTGCTCAATGTTTTCGTTGATGAAGGCCTTCTTGCCGGGAAATTTCTCCAGTGGCGCATCTAGATTTCCGCGGCCGAACTCGGCGATGCAGGCCATGGCTTTTTTCTTAACGCTGATGTGGCCGCCTACCATCTGGTTAATACCGGAGGCGACCTCCTGGTAAACGCCGTTGAACTTGCCGGCATCGATCACTACATCGATGTCGCCCAGATCATGCTCGTGCGACATGTGGCGGATCTCTTCCATCAGGCCGGCCAGCGCAGCGATGCATTGGTTCAGGTTCTGCTTAATGACATTGAAGTCACCATGGTAGGTGTCGCTGATCTGCGGCGGCAGATCGCCCTTGCTAATACGATTCACGTATTCGCCGGCGACCGACAGTGGACCAACCACCGCATCCAAGGTCCGGTTAATCCCCTCCACCATCTTTCGATACTCGCCGCTATGCTTGGAGGCGTCAGCGCGAGTCGCGAGCTTGCCTTCGACAGCTGCTTGGGACAGCGTCTGGACGTCAGCTACCAGGGTCGCGATGCCCCGCATCATCGTAATGAACGCAGGGACCAACTCATCGCGATCGGAGCGACGCGCCACCTTCTCCAGAGAGCTGAGTTCCTCGGTGAACTCGCCACTGGCTATCACCTGAAGGATCCTGATGGCGTTCTGAACTCGCGCCTGGACCGCGTTTGCGCAGCGACACAGCTCTCCGAATGCTCCCGGATAGTTTTCCGGAGCGGGCTGAGAGAAATCGTTGACCGCCATTCGCTGCAGGACGGAGTTGACCTGGTGCAGCGGGCCGATGATGGAATCCAGCATTCGATTGACGTGCTTCGCGTGGAGTAGACGGTAACCTTCGAGCTGCTCCAGGTTGACGCGCACATCCAGCTCGCCTTCACTCAAGGCGTTCGCGACCCGCTCGATTTCGGCGGAAAGGTTGACCTCCTCCTGTGCAGGGAGCAGCAACTCGACCACACCGACAACTTCGCCGTGTGCTCCGAAGCGTGGCGCCGCAGTCGCCAGCATCGGGATTACTTTTCCCTGCGTCTTGCCATACGCCAGTCCTTCGCAGGTGGCGGCGGTGCGAATTGCCCGCGCCGCGGCGCAGGTGCCCGTGCGGCAATCCTGGTTATCGAACAGATCCCAGAATTTCGCTCCCACACAATCCTGCTTTTTCCGTCCACAAGCCAGGGCGGCGGTCTGGTTGAGATCGAGAACTGTATGATCGCGGTCCATAACCACAACCAGTCCGGGGATAAAGTCAAACACTTCGGCAATCTCTCCGTCGTGCAGGGATGCATGGCCATTTTTCCGGCTCCGAACCGCCGTAATCGGGGAGTGATCTACGCCGGGAATGGCAACCGTGTGTGCCTGTGACATGTATGCTCCTTTTCGCTGACTTGCGGCCTTAAGCCGGATGAGTGTCCACAACCGTCATGGTCTTTTCGGTGTCCAGGAGCAGCAGCAGCTGTTCCTTCAGTTTGTAAACGCCGCGAATGAATTCCCGCCCTTGGGAGTGCAGCGTATCGGGTGCGGGTTCGAAGAGCTGTTCGTCCACCTCCACCACGTCGCCGATCTCGTCCACCAACAGGCTGATAGGACCGTCCTCGCGCCGAATCACGACGTTCATGGGAAATTGGCCACCCTCGCGGGGCGGCAGGTCGAGCTGATGGCGAAGATTGATGGCGGTAACCAGCTGTCCACGCAGGTTGATCAGCCCGGCGATCCCTGGCGGCGACAGCGGGATCCTGGTCATTTCCTGATAGCGAATGACTTCCTGGACCTTTTCCACTTCGACCCCGAACAGCAGGTCCTGCAGATAAAATGTGCACAGTTGCCGCGGATGATTCATGCCTGCGCCTCCTTACTGCACGCCAGTTCTTGCGCTGCCAGTAACGCGGGGACGTCCAGCAGGTCGGTCACCCGCTGCTGAATCACCGCCGCTCCTTTCAACATCTCCACCTGTCGCATCTGCTGCACCTCAGCCGACTGCTCGGCGATGTCCAGAATCTCGTCGACCACCAGGCCCACGTTGCGCCCGTAGCTGGAGTAGACAATCACCTGCAGCAGCTCGTTCTCCTGCGAATCGCCGTAGCCCAGAATTTCGCTCAGACGAAGCAGCGGCATAATCTGGTCGCGATACTGGATGACGTCTTGTCCGGCGAAGCGCTCCACCTGCGCCACCTTGAACTCTTCCAGTCGCGACACCAGAGAGAGCGGCATGGCGAGGCGGCCGGACTTCCCCAGACGGAACAGCAACCATGACTCACGGCTCGCCGCGGCCTCCCCGGCCTTGACCTCTTTGCCGACGCCGGGCTCGTGCAGCTGGCTGACCACGCGTGTCATCTGCGCCAGCCCCAGCACGTCGAGGATGAGGGCTACGTGGCCGTCGCCCATGATGGTGGCGCCGGCAAAACAGGACACGGACTTGAGTTGCTTGGAGAGCGGCTTGACGACGATCTCTTCGGTATCGTTGATCTCGTCGACCACCAACCCGAACTGCCGGTCGCCCGCCTGCAGGACGACGATGTTGACGGACTCCGACGCCGGGGAGGCCGCCAGCTTCAGCTCGCGGTTCAGATAAACCAGGGGCAGCAGGTTACCGCGCGAGCGGTAGACCAGCGCTCCGTGAACATTCTCGATGCTGTGTCCCGCCTGCTCCGCTTCGCAGCGCACCAGCTCGATCAGGCTGACTTGTGGGATGGCGAAGCGCTCGCCCCCGCTGGTCACCATCAGGGCAGGGATGATCGCGAGGGTGAGTGGGATCTTGATCTTCAGCAGTGTCCCCTTGCCTCGGGTGCTCTGCAGATCGACGGTGCCACCGATTTTCTCGATGTTCGTCTTCACCACATCCATGCCCACGCCGCGCCCGGAGATATTGCTGACCTGTTCCGCAGTCGAGAGTCCGGCAGCGAATGCGAGTTGCAAAACTTCGCGCTCCGGCAGCCGCGCTGCCTGGTCGGCGGTCAGCCTTCCCTGGGCAATCGCCTTCGCCTTGATCTTGTCCGCATCGATGCCGCCGCCGTCGTCGGAGACCTCGATATTGACCTGGCCGCCTTCATGGAAGGCGCGCAGAACCAGGTGACCCTCGCGGCTCTTCCCTGCGGCAACGCGGGCCTCCGGCATCTCTATCCCATGGTCCACCGCATTGCGGATGAGATGGGTGAGCGGGTCCTTGATGGCCTCGATGATGGTCTTGTCCAGCTCGGTCTGCGATCCTTCCATCCGCACTTCCACACGCTTGCCGCAAGCCATGGACAGATCGCGAACGATGCGGGGAAGCTTGTTCCAGACGTTGCCGATGGGCTGCATGCGGGTCTTCATCACGCCCTCCTGCAGCTCGGTGGTAATCAGGTTCAGCCGTTGCGCGGTGCTGAGGAAGCTGCTGTCTTCCTGGGCATCGGTAAACTGCAGCACCTGATTGCGGGCCAGCACCAGCTCGCCCACCAGGTTCATCACCTTGTCCAGCAGTGCCACATCCACGCGGATCGTGTTATTGGCAATCTCCCGAAAGTCGCTCTGGGCTTTCAGTCCCTCAGCCACCGCAGTGGGACAGACGCCGCTGTTCTCAACCAGAATTTCGCCGATGGGCCGGTCATCCCCCCGCTCCTGCTGTTCGATGGCGGCATTCACGTCATCGGGCCGGCAGGTGGCGGCGCTGACCAGGATCTCGCCCAGCCGGGGAGGCGCCTCCAGATCCACGTGTACGAAGCCTGCTGCGGGTGCGGGCGCAGGATCGCCAAGTATGTCCTGCAGTTGCCGGCGCACGCCCGAGCAGTCCTCGTCACCTTCGTTGCCGGCAGAGGAGATGTTCTCCAGCATGTGGCGAAGGGAATCGGCCATGGCGAGCAGGGCGGTTGCGATCTGAGGCGACAGCAGCAGAACTCCGTCACGCATGCGGCTGAGGACGCTTTCGCCAAGATGCGAAACCGAGACCAGCTTTTCGAAGCCGAGGACTCCCCCGGTGCCCTTGATGGTGTGGACTGCCCGGAAGATGCTGTCGAGCAAATCGCGCGAGGTACGGTCTTTTTCCAGGGCGATCAGGTCACGGTCGAAGCGATCAAGTCCTTCATTGCTCTCGACTAAGAATTCATTGATAACCTCAGCCATCTCGTCCGGCAGTTCGCCGGGCGCACTCAGGGGCTGGCTCGACTCCATTGAATATTCCTCCGCCTGCTCTCATATCGGCGCTGGCAGAGGTAGGTAACGCAAGTCGTAGACCACGTGAGATTAGACAAGGCCTGTGGAGAAAACGTGGCAGTTGCGGCCGCCCAGACCCGTCGAACAGCCGCCAAACGCCAGATTTATCGGCAGAAAGCGTTGCGACCCGGGCGAGCGCTATGAAGCATAAGAAGGGACAGGATGATGGGCAGGTCCTAATCCGATGTCTGCCAATGACGGCTTTCGATTAGCCAGTCCTTATTCAGGCAGATCCAGGTGCCGCATCAGGTCCTTGAATCGGGGATCGGAGCGCAGCGGATCCAGTGCGGGATAGCGAATCACGAAGAGCAGTTCGCTGTCGCCATCGGCGTAGGCTTTTTCCAGATATTGGAATGCCTGATCGCGGTCTCACACATCGGGGGGATTGAACTCTTTGCTGAGAGCTGACAACCGACGACTGACAACCGACAACTGATTTTTGGAGGCGCGGGTCGGGATCGAACCGACGCATAAAGGTTTTGCAGACCTCTCCCTTACCACTTGGGTACCGCGCCCCGTCGGCGAGCTATGCTAAAAACCCTCGCCAACCGTGCGGAAAACACGGGCGAGGGCGGTAAAATTCTGGAGCGGGAGACGGGATTTGAACCCGCGACTTCGACCTTGGCAAGGTCGCACTCTACCACTGAGTTACTCCCGCTCGGTGAATGAATTATAGCGAATGCAGGAAGATACGGGCAAATCAGGAAAGCAGCGCTTAGCCATGAGCTATGAGCTATAAAGCCATGATCTAGCGCAATAGAGTTTGCTCAGAGCTCAAAGCCCGCAGCTCATAGCTGCTTTCAATACGCGCCGCCGTGCCCGGTCGCATGCTCGGCGTTGACCTTGGACGTGATTTCATTCCGCACATCCCACAGCGCGCGATAGAGCGGAAACTCCATTCGCTTCTGTAGCACTTCGACTGGTGTTCCCATGGTGCCGACAACCCCACCGCCGATGATGCGCTGGGCCAGCTTAAGATGCGCATAGCGGAAGAGTTGAATTTGCTCATCGTAGTCGAGCAGCTCTTCGGCAATTTCATGCAGCTCGAAAAATTCTGCGTGACGGTAATAGAGCTGTTCCAGGGTGAGCCCCGCATTCTTCACCTGGTCGAAGAACGCTTCCCCAAGGCGCGGCGCGATGTGGAGCAATGCTAGAAATCCAGGCGAATCCAGACCACTGCCGTGTCCCAACCCCGCGCGGATGACGTGATACTCATAAGGCGTGATCGTCTCCAGCAACGCCAGCATGCGCAGAGGGTGCACCAGCATCTTGTTCGCGCGGCGCAACAGGCGGGCGGCATTCTTGTAATCGCCCTGCAGGATGCAGATGCGCGCGCGATCCAGCTCCCAGGCTGCGCCTTTCATCAGCAGCTCCGAAGCCTGATGCGTCACCTGGAACGTGAGTTCGTCGGGATGAAGCATCTCGTCCGCCGGTTTCTGCAATGCCAGCAGTTCGTCGGTGCGCAGGTAGCGTTCGTAGTCGGACGCACCCTTGCCCGGCAGAATAGGCGAGCGTAGGTCTTCAGTCATGAGCGTGACTCCATTGCGGATCCTTCTCGGGAGGCACGATCGACCCATCGCGCATGTGAATGATGCGGTCGCCATAGGTCGCGGCCTCGGGATTGTGCGTAATCATCAACACGGTCTGTCCCAACTCCCGGTTGGACCGGCGAAGCATGTTCAGCACGATGTCGGAATTTTCGGAATCAAGATTTCCCGTGGGCTCGTCGGCCAGCACAATCGCGGGCTGATTGACCAGCGCCCGTGCCAGCGCCACCCGCTGCTGTTCGCCGCCGCTCATCTCGGAGGGGCGATGGTCCATGCGCTTGTCGATACCCAAAAGCTGCGTGACGCGCTGAGTGCGTTCGCGGTCGGCGGCGTCATGCCGATGACCGGAGATATCGCGCGCAATCTCGATGTTGCCTTCTGCAGTCAGCGTCGGCAGCAGGTTGAATTTCTGGAAGACGAAGCCGATCTTGGTGCGCCGCAGGCGGGTGCGATCGGAATCCGACATGGCGGTGAAATCCACACCATCGATGATCACGCGCCCGGTGTTGGCCTTCGTCAAACCACCTAAAATATAGAAAAGAGTAGACTTGCCGCTTCCGGAAGGGCCGACGATGGTGACGAACTCGCCCTTCTCCACTTGCAGAGACACGCCGCGCAATGCCTGCACATCGACCTTGCCGATACGGTAGGTCTTGCGTACGTCCTCAGCCTGAATCATCCACCCCATGCGAATCTTCGATATTACACGAAATTGCAGAGTTGCCACTCGGCGGGTACTCCCGCCGCGCCGCATTCAGCGTTACAAAAGTAGCGTGGCTAAAGCTTCGACAACAGTGAAACATGCTCAGCTGGTGGCCCGCGCTGCCGATTGGCTGCGCCGACGGTATGGCTGCGGCATTGTCCTGTCAGAGCAGTATTGCGCCACTGGAGAAATCCCCGATGTCATCGGTTGGAAAGCTTCGTGCCAATCGGTGCTGGTGGAGTGCAAAGCCTCGCGCGGCGATTTTCTTGCCGATGCCGGCAAGACGTTTCGCGTGGAGCCGGAAGCGGCCTTGGGCAGCAAGCGGCTCTACATGGCGCCTGCGGGCATGATCGCGCCGGCGGAGTTGCCGAAACATTGGGGGCTGCTGGAGTGCAAAGGCCGCGAAGTTGAGTTGGTGGTGAAGCCGGCGAAGATCGATCTGCGAACGCCAGTGGGATTGATGAAGGAAATGAGCCTGCTGCTTGCCAGCCTGCGAAGGGTCGAGGTGCGAATCGAGCCGCAGACGATTACGGAGTTCTTGAAGTGGAAGAACCGCATGGCTGAGTACAACGGCGGCAGATTGCCGGAAGGGATCACCGCGCCGGAAGAAGAAGCCAACGGGTATCTGGTGTCGTAGCGTGAGTTCCACGGCGAGCTCAGAGCAGTAGAGTTTGAAATTGTCATCCTGAGCGCAGCGTCCGCGCCTTTGCTTTTCCGCCGCTGCCTTTCCGGCGGGCGGACGCGTAGTCGAAGGATCTGCTGTTAGCTGCCCGGTAGGCACGTGGAATTGGGACGACACTCCTGTCGTCCCTGAAGGGACTCTGCGCTTCCCGCGCTGCTACCCACCGCTTACGCGGTGGGCTAATCACTTTCGCCCTTTGGGCTGGACTTTTCTGGCGAAGCCAGGAGAGCCACCAGCGAGCAGCCGAAAAGCTAAGAGCTAAGAGCTAAAAGCTAAAAGCTGCCGTTCTCTACCCCTTCACCAACTCCTCCATCTCTTTCTCGCCGATCACGGCTACCTTCAACTCCCGCGCTTTATCGAGCTTAGACCCGGCTTCTTCTCCGGCGACGACGTAATCCGTTTTCTTGCTGACCGAGCCCGCCACTTTTCCGCCAGCGTCTTCGATCATCTTTTTCGCCTCGTCGCGCGTGAGGTTTGGAAGCGTCCCGGTCAGCACAAACGTCTTGCCGGCAAGAGTGGTTCCGCGCGTCTTCTTCTCACCAGTGAATTTCAGTCCAGCCTTTTCCAGCTGTTTTACCAGGGTGACGTTTTTCGGTTCGGCAAAGAATTCGCAAATGGCCGCCGATACGCGCGGGCCAATTTCATTCACCTGCTGCAGTTCGTCTTCGCTGGCGGCCATCAAGGCTTCGATGGAGCCAAAGTGCTCGGCCAGGAATTGTGCGGTGCGCTCGCCAACAAACCGGATGCCGAGCCCGTAGAGCACGCGGTCGAGCGGCACCTTCTTCGAATTCTCGATCTCCTTCAGGATATTGTCGGCCGATTTCTTGCCCATGCGCTCCAGTTGGAGCAGGTCGGCTTCGGTCAAGCTGTAGAGGTCGGCGATGTTCTTCACCTTGCCGGCTTCGACCAGTTGGTTGACCAGTGCGTCGCCCATGCCTTCGATGTCCATTACACCGCGCGAAGCGAAGTGGCGAATGGTCTCGCGCAGCTTGGCGGGACAGTTGGCGTTGACGCAGCGATGATCGGCCTCGCCCTCATCGCGCACCACGTGGCCGCCGCATACCGGGCAACGCTCCGGCATGTGAAATTTACGGCGGTGCAAACCCTCTTTCACCACCTTCACGATCTTTGGAATCACGTCGCCGCCGCGTTCGACCAGCACCTGATCGCCGATCCGCACGTCCAGGCGATCGATCTCGTCCATGTTGTGCAGCGTGGCGCGGCTTACCGTAGTGCCGCCGATGGGAACGGGTTTGAGCCAGGCGACGGGAGTGAGCTTTCCGGTGCGCCCAACCTGTACCTGGATGTCTTCGATCTGCGTCTCGGCCGAATGGGCGGCGTACTTGTACGCGATGGCCCAGCGCGGAGCCTTGCCAGTGAAGCCGAGCTCCTGCTGCAGCCCGATCCGGTCAACTTTGACGACAATGCCGTCGGTTTCATACGGCAGGCTGTCGCGCTTGCCTTCCCATTGCGTGATGAACGCCCACACCTCATCGATGCTGTGCGCCAGCCGGTGATTGGGATTCACCTTGAAGCCGGCGGCCTGCAAGGCTTTCAGCGCCTCGGAATGGCGGTCAAAGATGGTGTGGCCATCGGCCAGCAGACCGTAGGCAAAGAAATCGAGGCGGCGCGAGGCGGTGATGCGCGGATCGAGTTGCCGCACTGTGCCCGCGGTGGCGTTGCGGGGATTGGCAAACTTGGGCAGACCCTTTTGTTCCTGCTCTTCGTTCATGCGTGCGAAGGACGATGAGGGCATCAGCAGTTCGCCGCGCACCTCGAAAGCGTCGGGCAGGCCGGCCTTCTTGCGTTGCTGCGGCGAGAGGTTCAGGGGAATGCTGCGGATGGTGCGGACGTTGGCGGTTACGTCTTCGCCCGCCGTCCCATTGCCGCGCGTGATGCCCAGCGACAACCTTCCCGCGTCGAAACGCAAGGCCATCGACATGCCGTCGAGCTTCAACTCGCAAACGTAATCGACCTTGGACACGCCGGTGAGGTCGTGTATGCGGCGCTCCCAGTCGCGGAGTTCGGCCTCGCTTGTGGTCTTGGCAAGCGAGAGCATCGGCGTGGAATGCGGCACGCTGGCGAACTGACCGCTCACCTGCCCGCCGACCCGCTGCGTCGGCGAGTCCGGAGTAACCAGTTCGGGATGCTTCGACTCCAGCTCGATCAACTGGTCCATCAGGCGATCGAACTCGGCGTCCGTGACCTCGGGATCGTCGAGCACGTAGTAGCGGTGTTCGTGGTAGCGGATCTTGTCGCGCAGGGAGGCGAGCGTTCGCTGTACGTCTTTGCCGGATGGCATGAAGACAATTATGCAGTGGCCAGTGGTTAGTGACTAGTGGCCAGCAGAGCTATCAGCTGTCGGCTCTCGGCCGTCGGCCAAAACAGGAAGGTGTCATCCCGAGCGCAGGCGTCCGGCTGTTGGACGCCGGAGTCGAAGGACCTCTATCGCCGGCGGGAATTTCCCCGTTGCACAAAAAGCAGATCCCTTGTCGGTCTAATCATCCCCAACAAGCGCTAAAATCGGCGCTTCGGGAGCCCTAATTCGCCCTCCTCGTGATGACAACAATCAATAAATTCTGGCCAGTCGCGTAAAATCGAGTGGACGGAATTTTAGGCACGACCGGACGCCAGCAACTAACAACTGACAACCGGATACTGACGACGAGTTACTGACAACTGGCAACTGGCCACTGGCTACTGACCTGAAACATCTCCTCAACAAATGGAGTCTTCTGATCCTGGCGCTGCTGAAGCCGCTTGGAATCTGGGGCGTCCTGGGATTCGCCGCCGTGGACGCGGCCTTCCTTGGCATGCCGCTGGACGCCATCGTTGCGGGGTATTCCTATGCCGATCCCAGGCGCTTCATGCTCTACGCCGCCATGGGAGCGGCAGGATCCGCGCTCGGCAGCATCGTGATTTACCTCATCGGATACAAGGGCGGCGAGGTGCTGCTGGTCAAACGCATCGGGCAAAAGCGCTTCGACAAAATTAAGGCGTCGTTCGAGCGGCACGAGTTCCTCGCCATCATGCTGCCCTCGATGCTGCCGCCGCCCACGCCCTTCAAACTGTTCGTGCTTTCCGCCGGTGTCGCGGAGATGAGATTCGGCCACTTCCTCGCCGCGGTTTTCTTCGGCAGGCTGCTCCGTTTTGCCCTCGTTTCTCTAATCGTCATCCGCTACGGGCCACAGATATTAGGCTTGATGGGCGGCATGGTGCATCACCATCTGCGTTCCCTGATCGCCGGGGTTGCGGTAGCGATCCTCATCGGATGGTGGGCGTGGCGTTTGCGCAAGAAGCGGTCCTCGCGCAAAGCCAAACCAGAGCCCGGGGTCGCGTGATAGCAGAGGCGGTCAAGTTTCCGATTCCAGACCGTCATCCTTCCATTGATAGCCGCACGCATCGCAACTCCAGTTGAACTTGGAATCGAAAGCAGACTTCGTTACCGGATCCAGGTCGAGGCTCTGGAAGACAACCTCGGTCGAGTGACACTTGGGACAGCGAACCTCGTACTCTTCATCATCCGGTTCCTCGGTCGGCGCTTCACCCTCGGGCGGCCGATACGAGTTAGCCAAAACCCCCATGGCCCGCTGCGAATCGGAGATGCGGACCTTTACGGCCACGCCGCGCTCGAACGATGCACGCAGCAGACGGATGTCGTCCACGGATTCAGGACCCAAGTACGAAGGAACGCTGCCGGCATCAAGGCGACTTTTTATGTCCTTGGCTTCGTCCATGTCCCACACCCGCTGTAGTTCCTCCAGATCTTCCTCCGGCGGCGGCGCATAGTTCGCCTCGTCGTGTACGGGTTCTTGATCTTCCGAAGCGGGTGCCTGTTTCCGCAATTCGATGGGCAAACCTCGATGTGAGATTTCGGCTTGCAGGACCTGTTTGGCGATGTCGGTGAGCTCGTAGGCGTCGTCAGCCACCGCTTGCAGTTCATCCTCGGTCATCGCGGCATACACTTCGGACAAGCGTCGCCACTCGCGATTCGGATCGAAGTCATTCATGATTTTCGGGATTCTAGCATCCCGTCAAGACTGGTTCATCAATGTTCCAGCGACGATGGACGGCTGGAATTCATGCCTTCGTCGATCACATGATCATGAGAGTCGAGCAGCACAAAACCTCCCAAAACCGCATTGCGCGATCCAGGATAGGTGTAACGGAGATCCTGGAAGTCGACCAGGTATTCCGCGCCATCGTTCAGGGTCGACTGGCGTGTGAAGGGAAAAGCTGCCCAGTCGAGATAGACGCGTCCGAAATAAGAAGCCTTCGCCGCCGCAAGCTGTGAAGTCTCAGCCGGCTTGTAATACAGAACGCCCGCCAGCATGTCGACATCGGGCGCTGACGAATTGACGGGCACAGTTTCGAAGAAGTTGCGCGTCTCCACCACACCGTGCCAGCGAAAAGGGGTGACCATGTAGGGATAAGCCGCCACGCGCGTGGGCTCGGCCTGATGGTAGAGCAGGGAATTGAGCGCTGTGACCGCGCGGCGATGTTGATAGTCGCGTACTCCCCAGATGATAACGACACAAGTGAGGGCGACGATCGCGCCGGTTCGTCCGCGAGGACCGCGGCTGCGCGCTCCGATTTCCTGATTGATCAATCCCAGCAACCCCGGAATCGCCAAACCTGCGGCCAGGGCGAGCAGCATCAGGGGCTCGACGATATAAACGATGTCCCACGAATACCAGCGATAGTTGAAGGGCTCGAACAGCCTGATTCCGTACGCCGTGGTGTAGTCGAGCAGCAGATGACTGAGCGCAGCCACGACGGCACAGAAGTAGAGAAAGCCCCAGCGCACAGCTGGACTGCCGGTCGCTCCCGCTTTGTCAGGATTCTTTCGATGGCGGAATCGATGCCACAGCCATACCAGTCCAACTACGACTGCAGCCATAAACGGTACGCCCACAAAGCTGTGGGTGATGCCGCGATGGTGCTGCAATCCCGCAATCGAGCCTTTGAGTGACCAGACAACGTCGATATCGGCGGCTTCGGCTGCGAGCACCATGGTTACCGTGGCCAGGGCGCTCTTACGATTGAAACCTGAGCGGCCCATGCAGGCGCCGGTGAGCATGTGAGTGACAGGATCCAAGGCGCTCCTAAGAGTGAAACTTCATTCGTGTCCGGTCCGCCCGGCGAGAAGATCGATGGCATGTGGCAAAACGTCGATGACCGATTGCAGTGACTGCACGGCGCCGTTCGGACTGCCGGGGAGATTAAGAATCAGGGTTTGACCGCGCACCCCACACAAGCCGCGGCTCAAAATCGCATGCGGTGTCTGCTGCAAGCCTTCCGCGCGCATTTTCTCCGGAATCCCCTCGATCAGTCTGGAACATACGGCCCGCGTGGCCTCCGGAGTTACATCGCGTTCGGCAATGCCTGTTCCGCCGGTCGTGATCACCAGCTGTACCTGCGCGCTGAGGCGAACCAGGGCGGACTCGATGACTGGTTGCTCATCCGGTACGATCTCCTGGTGAGTGACGTCGAATCCGTTTTGCCGCAGCAGATCAGCAGTGGCGGGACCGGAGATGTCGGCACGTTCGCCTCGGGAAGAGGAGTCACTCACGGTAAGGATCGCGGCAGTTTTCATGTGATGAAAGAGCGCACCTTCAGATGCGCCGTTACGACTCTATTTTGTCATCCCGGGGAGGCCTTTAGGCCGGCGAGAGATCTGCTTCTGGCCTGTCGTCCCTGAAGGGACTCTGGGTCTTTATCCGGTTCTTACCCAACGCTTACGCGCTGGGCTAGTTTAGTTTCGCTCCTTCGGGCTCAAGTTTTCGGCGACGGTCTTACTTATCGCTGGAGGTCTCGCTTCGCCGCTAGCCCGCATCGCCATTGGTTCTTATCGTCCCGAGGTATCCCAAGCACGGCTTCCGCTGTCCAGAGTTGGCCGCCGCGATGCATCGCTGGTTGGATGTCCTTATTTCTTGCGATTCTTATCCGTTGAACTCTTCTTGTAATCTCCGCTCTTACCGCCTGACTTCCGCAACAACACCACCTCGCGGATTTCAATTCCCTTGTCGAGCGCTTTGCACATGTCGTACACCGTCAGAGCCGCCACCGACGCGGCCACCAGTGCTTCCATCTCGACTCCCGTTTCGGCGGTGGTGCGAGCCAATGTGCGAATCGCAATGCCGCCGCTCCGCACCTCCATCTCAACCTCAACCTTGGTCAACGGGATGGGGTGGCACATGGGAATGAGTTCCGAGGTGCGCTTGGCTGCCAGAATTCCGGCTACCCGCGCAACTTCCAGCGGATCGCCCTTGGGATTTTGCGGCAGCGCTCGCAGGACCTTGCGGCTCATCGCCACAAACGCCGAGGCCTCGGCTTCACGCACAGTCCGGGATTTGGCCGACACGTCCACCATGGACGCACGTCCGGCGTCGTCGTAATGCGACAGCTTCTTCGAATTCTTCGCAGCCTTCTTCATGGTTCCGGGCGCCAATCAGTCCAGCAGTATCGTTATCATCTCACCCGCGACGAACTCTTCCTTGTCTGGCGGTACCACGATGTAGCAATTGGCACGCGACGCTGCCATCAGATCGCCGGAGCCTTGCCAGCGAATCAACTCCACCTCCGGCCGCTCATGGGAGCCACTCAAACTTGCCGGCAGGAAGCGCGTCAACCCGGTCTTGCTGCTGAAGGCTTTACGCAGCGCCGCTTGCGCGAACGGCAGCGCCCGCGGTTTTGCTCCCGCCAGCGCATCCAGAACCGGTCGCACGAAGAGCCGGAAAGTCACCATCGTAGACACCGGATTGCCCGGCAATCCAAAAAACGGCGTCACTTTCCCGTCAACTTTGAGCTCTCCGAAGACTACCGGTTTGCCGGGCTGTATCCGAGCGCCGGTGAACAGGAATCGCGCCTCAAACGATGCCAGCACCTGCTCCACCAAGTCATACTTGCCCATCGAGACGCCGCCGCTGATGAGCAGCAGGTCGGCCTCGGCGCCTTTCCGCAACAGCAGAGCCAGTTCGTCTGCCTGGTCCTGCGCGACCGGCAAAATCATCGGCTCGCCGCCCGCAGCCTGTACCTGTGCTGCCAGAGAATAGCTATTGGAGTTGCGAATCTCGTTCGGCCCCGGCCGCAAGTTGATATCGACCAGTTCATCGCCCGTCGCCAGAATTGCGACCCTGGGCCGACTGTGTACACTCACTTCGGGCCGGCCGACAGCCGCTCCCACCGCGACGATGGTGTGATCGACTCGCGTCCCGTGCTCCACCATTACATCGCCCTGACGCGCCTCCGATCCCGCGGCCACAACGTTCTCTCCGGTCGCGACCGATCGTTCGACCGTGACGACTTCTCCGGCGCGTTTGGTGTGCTCGACCATGACAACAGCGTCTGCGCCTGTCGGAACAGGAGCTCCGGTCATAATCTCGACTGCCTCGCCGCGATGTACTGCGATAGCACTTTGTTCCAGGGATGCGCCAGCGCGGATCTCTCCAATGCAGGTCAGCCGGGAAGGTGGTGAGCTAACGTCGGCCGCGCGTACGGCGTAACCGTCTCGCGTGGAGCGGGGAAAGGGAGGGAAATCGCGATCCGCGAGCAAGTTTTCGGCCAGCACCAGACCAGTGCCCTCCAATAGCAACACCATCTCAGGCGTAGTTGGAGACAAGGTTGAGGCGTATTGCTCGACGATGCCGCGAGCTTCGAGAAACGTCGGGAGAGCAGGTTGGGCTTTGCTGGGCATGCTCGACGAGTGCTACCGGAATTCCTTCAGATGGTCAGAGGTTGACACACTGGAAAACAGGCGCGGCGAAAAGGAAAGAGCGCACGGAAAAAGTTGGGGACGGATTTCTCCGCCCCCTCAATCGCCGACCTATTTTTTCGCCGGCTTCGTCTTGCCGTAGGTGGTCTGGATGGGTGCGCCGATCATAGCCAGCATTTGCTTCGCGGCATCTGCGTATTTGCCGGTGGGCTGCAGCTCCAGATACTTATTGAAAGCGTCCGCCGTTCCCTCGGGGGCAACCATTTTGCCGTCTTTCCCGGTGGTCGCTTTGCCGATCAGATCGGTGCCCTTCCAGTAGTAGGCATCGGCGCGCTTAGGATCCAGTTGGATTGCCTTGTCGAAAGCAGCAATCGCGTCGTCGAATTTATTGGTGTTGGTCAGGACAGCGCCTTCGTTGAAGTAGTAGACGGCGGCATTGGTGGGATCGGCCTGAGCCGCAGCCGCATACTCCTGGATCGCCTTATCCGACTGACCCGACTTGGCGTACGCATCGGCCAGCTGGGCCATGTAGGGACCATTGGTCGGCTTGATGGCCAGCGCCTTCTGATAAGACTCGGCTGCTTCCGGGTACTTCTTCGCTCCGCGCTGCGCATCGCCCAAGTACGCCCAGACCAGGTCCTGGTTGGGATCGACCGTGGTTGCTTGCTGCAGAATGGTAATGGCCTGGTCGTAGTTCCCCTGCCCTTCGAGCTCCTTCGCCTGTTTCAGCGTGTCATTCAGGCCCTTGATCTTGTCGTTCTCTTTTTGGGCAGCAGCAATTTTCGCGCGCTGCTCGTCGCTCATGACCGGGGCATGGCCGGATTCGTCCCAATCGACGACCTGCTCCTGGCCGGCGCCGAGCCCGACATTGTTCTTCTCATCGATGGGGCTGCCCTTCATCAGCAATGTCATCTTGTAGGTGCCGGCGTTCACGGCGTTGATCGTGTATTCTCCCTTGGCGTTGGTCACTCCCGAGGCGCGTCTGCCCGTCTGGGAGTCGTACATCTGGATGCTGGCTCCGGCGAGTGGCTTGCCGTCCTGGCCTTTGACCGTGCCCCTGATAATTCCTTCCAACTGGGCCCAAGCCGGGGCGGCGCACATGCCCAACACAAACAACATGACAGCGACATTTATGTATTTCCGCATTTGTTTCCTCCAGCGCAGTGAAGCCGCGTCTGTACTGCTTGCCGCACGGTCTCCAGCGTTGATCTTTGAATTCTTTTTCATGAAAAGTCCTGAACCGCAGCCTGCGACAGGTATGAGATGGGGTCGACTGCGTTCGCCGCCGCAAAGGCCCGCAGCCGCAGAACGCAACTGTCGCAAGTGCCACACGCCTGGTCCTCCCGGCTGTAGCATGACCACGTTAAATGGAAGGGAGCGCCCAATTCAAGGCCGCGGGTCACAATCTGGTGTTTTCGCAGGGCAATCAGCGGCGTTTCCACCTGGATTAGCCCCTCTTTTGTCCCGGCGCGAATGGTTGCGTTGAAAGCCGCATAGAACTCCGGCCGGCAGTCGGGATAACCCGAGCTGTCCTGCTGAACCGCTCCAATATAGATGCGCTGGGCGCCCAGCACCTCAGCCCAACTGACCGCTGCCGACAGAAAATGCGCGTTGCGGAAGGGCACATAAGTCACTGGAATGCTCGTGCCAATCTCATCTCCCGCGTCGGGCACCTCGATCTGCTGATCGGTAAGAGCTGAGCCGCCAATCGCGCGGAAAAATGGCGTCTTGACGATCAACCGCCGCCGGATGCCCAGCTCTTCGCAGATGCCGAGAAACGATATCTGCTCCCGGGCCTCGGTGCGCTGCCCATAGCTGATGTGCAGCGCGGCAACATTGTCGGCGCCATAATCGTGCACAGCAAGCGCGGCACACACCGCCGAATCCATGCCACCGCTCAGAGAGACGACGACTTTGGCTGTTTCTTTAGTCATGATCATTCGCGCTGGCAACCCTCAAGAGGGTGCCCCGTTCTACGCCATCTTTTGGCGTAGGGCTGGTTCTTCGAACGGAAACCGTCCCCGGACCCGTCCCTAGCCCAACATCGGGTCTAGAACGGGGTACCCGGATTCTGCAGTCCCCCTTCAACCCGTTCCACGTCAAACCCCTTTTACCTGGGGCTCCCAGATGAACTTGTGAATCTGCAAGCCGAGGCGTGCGTTCACTCCGTCGGCGAGCATCCATTCCGCTAATTCCCGCGGATCGACCAGGCAGTTGGATGCATCGCGAGTTCCAACCGCATCCTTCCGGAACGCCGGCGAGAAGATAACCGACGCTTTCCCATCGAGCGCGTGTTCACTCGTAAAGTCGCGGGCGAACTCGTAGTCCCGCCGGCTGGAAACCACAAACTTCACTTCGTCGCGTGGCGTGAGGTGATTCAGGTTCTCCATGCGAAAGCTGTCACCCTCGCCCGAGTCGGGACATTTCACGTCGACAATCTTCACCACTTCCTTCGGGACGCGCTCCAGTGGGCGCTCGCCGCTAGTTTCCAGGAGCACGCCGTATCCGGCGCTGAGCAGGCGCTCCATCAACGGCACCGCTTCGCGCTCCTGCAGCAGCGGCTCGCCGCCGGTAATTTCGACCAGGCCGCCGCCGGGCGACAGTCGGCGGACTTCCTGCTCAATCTCGTCGAGCGTCATGCGCGAGCCGCCCTTGAAGGTGTACTCGCTGTCGCACCAGGAACAGCGCAGGTTGCAGCCCGCCAGTCGCACGAAAATGCACGGCAGTCCCGCATAAGAGGACTCACCCTGCAACGACTTGTAAATCTCGATGATCTGCATCGGGTGGTGGGTTAGTGCGTTGCATCCCGTCTTCGCCGGGGTTGGTGTCGCCGGCTGGAAGCCGGCTCTGGCCAAAAAACGGTGCGTGTCCCACCGCTTCCGCGGTGGGCTGAAGAAACTTCACCCCGCCTGCAGCGGGGCTGGCGGTCATACCCGGAATGCCAGTCGCTCCGCGCCTTACACTTTGCGGAATCGACGGAAGCAATGCGATGCCACTGTCGGCCAGCCATAACAGCGCCGCCGCAGGCGGTGCGAAAATTCTTCAGCCCGGAGCGGAAGCTCCGGGTACCGGAGCTTCCAAAATCTTCCGAGCCCCTTTCAGGGGCGACATGAACTACTCGCAATACCGCGCCGTGGTCGTATCCGTCTCCCAGATCGTGACGTCCTTCACCCGAACCCGGCCCTTGGTGCTGTCCTTCAGCCGCGAATTCGTCTCGTCGTAAAAGTACTTGGCCAGGTTCTCCGCCGAAGGATTAATGGTGTCAAACGGCTTGAGCTCGTTGATCATCTCGTGGTCGAGATAGTTCATCACCGGGCGCAGCACGTCCTTCAGCTCTTTGAAGTCGAGCAGCAGGCCGGCCTGATCCAGTTCGGCGCCGCTCAGGGTGACGCGGACGCGATAGTTGTGACCATGCGGCTTCTCGCACTTGCCGCGATAGTTGCGCAGGAAATGCCCGGCGGAAAATGTGTCTTCAACAGTGACTTCGAACATGCGCTCCAGCCGTAACGAAGCAAATTGGCGGGTTACGGCGAAGTCACTATTTTAGCGTGTTTGGCGAGGCGATGCGCCAAGGTGAATGGCGGAGTGCTGGTCACGAAAACACACGAGGCCGGTTCCGAACGACGTTCGCAGCGGCCCCCATTCCGCTGAACCTTGGGGTAACGCTTAAAATACGGTCGCTACCCTGAACGCGCGATTCCGTCTAACGTCGCGGAGGCGGTATGAAGCTAAGCGCTCGATTTACCGTCTTGTCCTTGCTCGCTGTGCTGAGCCTGTGCCTTGCCGCCGTCGCCCAGAATTGGCCACTTCGGCGATTCAACGCCAACGACGGGATGAATGGGACATACTGGACCAACGACAACGGCAAGACTTGGAAAGAGATGGCGCTGCCGGATGGAGCCCAGACGGCCTTCTTCCTCAATCCCACTACGGGATGGGTGCTCATCACGCAAGACAGCGGAGAGGAAAATCCCAGCTTTGCCTTAGGGACGACCCACGATTCCGGCGCCACTTGGACGGTAACGCCAATCAAGGTGCCGGTCGACCCGAAAGAATTGATTCTTCCCGGCCAGGGTCATCTGCAGTTCACCGATGAAAAGCATGGCTGGACCAACCTGCCCGTCCAGAGCGGCTCCGCTTTCGACTTTGGCATTCTCCTGAAGACCGTGGACGGCGGCAAAACCTGGACGCGCGCCGGCGGCCCCGGCACCTCCGAAGAAATGCACTTCATCAATTCCCGAGACGGATGGCAGCTCGGCCCGCACCAAACGGAGCTCTGGGTGACGCATGACGGCTCCAAGACCTGGAAGCAGGTTTCGCTGAAGCCACCGGCAGACCTAAAACCGGCGGATGATGCCACCTATCTCTTGCCGGTGTTCGGGGATGAGAAGCACGGCGCCGTCGAAGTCGCCTACAGCGGACTGCCGACCGCCGCGGACGACGCTTGCCACAAAGTTCTCTTTGTCACCTCGGACGGAGGCCATCACTGGACCTTCAAGCAAGTGCTGTCAAAACAGGACGGCTGTGGTAGTTGGTGGTCATACACGGCGGCCCAGTCGATCCTGATCTCGCCGAGCGTCTCCGACGGGAAGCTGATCTTGAAGAAGGTCCCGCTCGACGAAGCGTCAGCCACCACCACGACCACCGGCGATCTGGACTTTTTTGTCTACGTCGGCCCGATCACGTTCAGCAGCCCGCAGGATGGATGGGCGTCGGTCACGGCCTGTTGCGAAGCCGCATGCTCCACCTGTGCCCTGAAACCGTCGTCCCGCGTTTCTTGTGCGGCCGATGATAACCAGGACCGTCCGATGGGTATGCAATGTGGCGCGCTATTGTCCACCGACGACGGCGGCAAAACCTGGACCGACATTACCCTGCGGCAAAGATGCGTGATTGACGACAAGGGCAAGCACTGTACGGTGGAATAAGAATCGGTTTACGGAAATGATGGTGTCATCCTGAGCGCAGCGTCCGGGCCTTTGCCTTCCGCCGCTGATTTCCGGCGGGCGGACGCGTCGAGAGACCGCTTTCGAGTGAGGCCGTGACGACGCGGAGGTCCTTCGACACCGGCACCGAAAGCAGGCGCCTCCGCTCAGGATGACACCTTAAGAAGTAGGTGTGACCGGAATTTCGGGTACGCAATACGTGAAACGCTGACGCCCAGTAGCTCATCAGGGTACGAGTACCGAGCAGTTGATTGTCAGCCAGGAAGCACCGCCGCAGGCGGTGCGAAACTTCCTTAGCCCGGAGCGGGAGCTCCGGGTGGCGATGCTCTGTTGCGGCCTGAGCCTCTTCAGGGGCGGCACGGCTTGAAGGGGCGCACCTTCAGGTGCGCCGATACCAGCCTCTAATTCGTCCGAGCCCCTTTAGGGGCGACACATTTACCCGAAAAACTCTTCCACCTTTTTCACATCGCTCGTCCGTCCATACTTCGGCAGGCTATCGAGGAACACCTTCCCATACCGCTTGCTCAAGATGCGATTGTCGAGCAGGCACAACAGCCCGCGATCGTGCAACGAACGAATCAACCGTCCAAACCCCTGCTTCAGCGAGATCACTGCGCTCGGCACCTGATACTCGAAGAACGCATTGCCGCCGTCTTCGTCGATCGTCTTGATCCGCGCCGCGACCACGGGATCGTTCGGCACCGCGAACGGCAGCTTGTCGATGATCACGCAGCTCAATTGCTCGCCCTGCACATCGACACCTTGCCAGAACGATGACGTCGCGAACAACACGGCGTTCGGCGTCATGCGGAATTCTTCCAGGAGCGCATTCTTCGGGGCCGAGCCCTGCAATAGCATGGGAAACTCCAACTCGCCCAGCAGCCGCTCGTGTAGCTGATGCATTAGCGCGTAACTGGTGAACAGGCAGAACGCCCGCCCACGCGTGATCTCCAGCAACTGCCGCACCCGTTGCGATGCCTTTTCGACAAATCGCGGATCGCGCGGGTCAGGCAAATCAGGCGGAATGTAGAGCAGCGCCTGGCTCGCATAATCGAAATGCGACGGCACCACCAGTTCGCGAGCGTTCTGGATGCCAAGCCGGTTGCGAATGTACTCGAAGCCTCCGGACACTGCCAGCGTGGCCGAGGTCAGCACCGCCGACTCCAGATGCTCGAACAGCGTGTTGCGCAAAATGTCGGAGACGCTGATGGGCGTGGCTTGCAGAAAAACATTATTCTGCGAGCGGCGACGGCCCGGCGCCCCAGGTTTTTGCCCGCTGGAGTATGCGTCGCCTCGCCGCTCGATCCAGAAGACCGTGTTTTTCTGCTGCGCTTCCATCACGAAGCCCAGCTGCACCCGCAATTCCTCGACCCGCCGCGATATCGCATGTACTTCGTCTGGCTTCTTGGGGATGCCTTGTAGCTCGGTGTAGAGATGGTTCAGCGCGTTCTGCAGGCCGAGATACTCGTCACCGTTCTCCTCCAAGAATTCCGCGCGGTTTTCGAACGCGAAGCGGCCCTCGCCTGGCGGCAGAATCGCAAAGAACAATTGCGAATGTTCGCGCACCCGTCCCGACGCCTTCAGCACATCGGCCACGGGAATGTCCGCCCGCCGCAGCGTGTTTTCCACATCGCGCAGTAGATCGTCGATGCGCAGATTCGATACGGTCACGCCGAAGTAATCGGCGGCGACGTCCTCCAGCTCGTGAGCCTCATCGAAGACCACGACGCCGGCATCGGGCAACACTCCCGCATCCTGCGCGCGATCGGTGGCAGCCTTGATTGCCAGGTCCGCGCAAAACAGGTGATGGTTGACGATGATGATGTCGCTCTCGAGAGCGCGCCGGCGCATCTCGGTGATGAAGCAGCGATCGAACTGCTGGCAATCGCTGCCAATGCAGCGGTCGGTGCGCGCGTCCAGCTTCGGCCACAGGTGGCTTGCCTCAGGCAGCTCGGCCAGTTCGGCGCGGTCGCCCGTCTCCGTCGTCTTCTCCCAGTCGCTGATGATGCGGAACTGGTTGATCTCCTCCAGCCCGTTCAGCACCGGCTGCGTGGTCAGGTCGTACAGTTTTTTGCGGCAAAGATAATTGCTGCGGCCCTTCATGTAGCAGACGCGCAGTTCGCCAAGGTGCTCTTTGAGGAACGGGACATCTTTGTAGAAGAGCTGTTCCTGCAGCGTCTTGGTTCCCGTAGAGATGATGACGCGTTTGCCCGATCGAATCACCGGCAGCAGATATGCCAAAGTCTTGCCCGTACCAGTGCCGGCTTCGACGATCAGGTGGCGGCGCTCCTGTAGCGCTTGCTCCACGGCCTCGGCCATCTGCAGTTGTCCGCGGCGAAACTCGTATGCGGGATGCGTGCGTGCCAGCAGTCCGCCGGGCCCAAAGAACTGGTACAGCGACGGCAGCCGCGCAGCCAGGGTAGCGGGTTGTGAGGTGGAGGACACGGTGCGAGGGATCTTGTCCCTATAATAGCTGTACGGGTCGAATCAGTGTGGTCCGTCGAAGGATCAGGATCTGACGCGACCTTCAAGCCGCCGCAGCCCCGTGTATCGAGTTCTCACAACTCCGAAAGAGCCTAATTGAGCCGTCGCATTCAGTACGAAGAGAAGAGCAAAGCCCACCACGGCGACCTCCCAACCTTGGGAACGCTGGCCATTGTTGGACGTCCGAACGTCGGCAAGTCCACGCTGTTCAATCGCCTGGTCGGCTCGCGCCGCGCCATCGTCGGCGATGAGCCCGGCATCACCCGCGACCGACTCTACGGCGACATCGAATGGGCCGGGCGCCGCCTGCGCGTGGTCGATACGGGCGGCATCGTTCCCGACGACAAGGCACTGATTCCGTCTGAAATTTTTCGCCAGGCGCGCGTGGCGCTCGAAGAAGCCGATGCCATCGTCATGGTGGTCGACGGCCGCACCGAACTTGCGTCGCCAGACATGGAGCTGGCGCGCCAGTTGCTGCGCTCCGGCAAGCCGCTGTTGCTGGCGGTGAACAAAGTCGACACCACGCAGTTGGAGCCCTACGCGGAGAACTTTCGGCGCCTCGGCATCAAGGAACTGTTTCCCATCTCAGCCGAGAATGGCAATGGCATCGCCGAGTTGCTGGAGCACGTGATCTCGCTCATGCCGGCGGTTACTCCTGACCCAGGTCTCGAAAACCGCGAGACCCGGGGCACCCGTGAATCGGCTTCTGATGAACAGCAGCCGGTCGGGATGGCAAAGTCGAAACGGAAAACGGCCCGGGATGCAGCAAAGGAAACGGGCGACGAAGAACTCGCCGAAGGTGAGTCGGCCGAGGCCGAAGAGCCCGAGCAGAAGGAAGTTAAGGTCGCGATCATCGGCCGCCCCAACGTCGGCAAGTCAACGCTGCTGAACGCATTGACTGGCACCGGTCGCGCGATTGTTTCTCCGGTCGCGGGAACTACGCGCGATGCGGTCGATGAAGTTCTGGAGCGCGACGGCCTGAGCTATCGCTTCATTGATACGGCCGGCATCCGCCGCAAAGGCAAAACCGAGTTGATGGCGGAAAAGTTATCGGTCGTAATGGCGCGCAAGCATCTGGAAGCCGCCGATGTCGCCCTGATCTTGATCGACGCGGTGGAGGGAGTTACGGCCGGAGACGCCACCATCGCCGGCTACGCGCACGAGAGCGGGCGCTCCGTGATCATCGTCGTCAACAAGTGGGATCTGGTTACCACGGCTCGCACCGACGGCAAGCCTCCCGCCGATCCGAAAGTCTATGAAGAGCAGGTGCGCTATCACCTGAAGTTCTTGAACTATGCACCAGTGGTCTTTGTGTCGGCGGCGCAGGGGAAGAACATCAGCAAACTCTTTTCCACCCTGGAGCTGGTAGCACGCGAACGCCGGAAGCGCGTCGGCACGGGAGAGATGAACCGTTTCCTCAAACACGTCGATTTCGAGCGTGCTTCGGTTCCGATGTCGAAGCGGGTGAAGATCCTCTATTTGACGCAGGCTGCGGTGTCGCCGCCAACGTTTATCTTGTTCACCGATCGCGCGGTGAAGCTGCACTTCTCGTATCAGAGGTTCTTGGAGAACCAGATTCGCGACGCCTTTGGCTTCGTCGGAACTCCGATCTGGATCAAGAACCGCGCGCGGAACGAAGGGAAGAAGTAGGTCCCATTCGCAAAATGGCGGCCTTGTATCAGGGCACGACTTCAGTCGTGCCGTAGAAGCGATCTTGGATCTTTCAGCCCTTCAGGGGCGACATGTGTCGCCGGCTGAAGCCGGCTCTGGAGCCCGAGGGTAACGCTACCCAGGACTCCGCTACGCTCCGTCCTGGGCTAACTGCGCAACCATCCCTGCGGGATTCGGCCGTTTAAACAAGGATCACCGATGCGCCGAAACAGCCGAGCTTGGATGATTCAACGAGTATCTTGGATGACCACTCGCGGCTTGCGGTTCGGAGTGGCCCGCGATGAAGCCTGCGAGGACGCCCAGGACGATTGGAATCCGAAGGGTGAAACCAACTAGCCCGGCGCGGAAGCGCTGGGACCAAGGTCATCCTGTTGAAGTCCCGCAGAGACGGCATAATTTCTGGCCAGCCACGCGTCCAACTCCGCCAACGCCCGCTCACACACCATGGCATGACGCTGCTTCTTGTCGCGAACCCGGCGGCGTGTTTCTTCGTCGAGCGGTTGCAATAGATCGAAGGTAATGTTCGCCGGCTGGAAGTGCTTTGCCTCGGCGTGACAGATATAGTTCACCAGCGCGCCAAACGCCGTCGCTCGCGGAGGCGGTATCGGTTCGGCATCCGGACGCCAACGCCGCCGCGTGCATTCCCGCCAAAAGGCCTGTCGCAATCGACTCGACATAGCCCTCCACGCCGGAAATCTGTCCGGCAAAAATCACATTCGGATGCTGCTTCATCTGCAGCGTCTCGCTTAGCAGCGCAGGGCCGTTGATGTAGGTATTGCGATGAATCTGCCCATAGCGTAGAAATTTCGCATTTTCCAATCCGGGGATGAGCCGCAGCACGCGTGCCTGGTCACCATACTTCAGGTGGTTCTGAAAGCCTACGAGGTTGTACGAATCGGCGCGCAGATTTTCCTGGCGCAGTTGTACCACAGCGTAAGGCATGTGTCCGGTATGAGGATTGCGTAGGCCGACCGGCTTCATCGGTCCAAAGCGCAGCGTGTCGCGGCCGCGCCTTGCGATCTCCTCGATGGGCAGGCAGCTTTCGAAATAGTTGAGGTTCTCCCAGTCCTTGGCGTCGACCGCGTGCGCCTCCAGCAGCGCGTCGAGGAAGCGGTCGTACTCTTCCCTGGTCATCGGGCAGTTGATGTAGTCGGCCGTGCCTTTGTCGTAGCGCGCGGCCATGTAGCAGCGCGACATGTCGATGGAGTCAGCTTCCACGATCGGACTGATGGAGTCGTAGAAATAAAGCTGCTCGTTCCCACTGAGGCGGAGAATCTCGCGCGTCAATGCATCGGAGGTCAGCGGCCCCGTGGCAATAACCGTAATCGCGCCGCCCTCGTCGATGCTGGTCACTTCTTCTCGCACAATTTCGATTAGCGGCTCGCGTTCAATCGCCGCCGTCACGGATTCGGCAAACTGTTCGCGGTCGACGGCCAGCGCATGTCCGGCGGGGACCGCGGTCTGTCGAGCGATCTCCAGCAGCAGCGATCCGGCGCGGTGCATTTCTTCTTTCAGCAGCCAGGGCGCGGTGTTTTCGCTATCGGACTTTAGCGAATTCGAGCAGACCAGCTCGGCGAAATTGGCCGTCTGATGCGCCGGCGTGGACCGTACCGGGCGCATTTCGAAGAGCTGCACCGGCCCGCCGCGGCGGGCACATTGCCACGCGGCTTCTGACCCGGCAAGTCCGCCGCCAATAATGCGAATGGGCTTTTGCATGAGAGACGCAGTGAAGGTCGTGGAGTTATTATACGGGCCTGTATCGGAGACGACTGCGATGGCCAGACTGCCGTATGTCGAAATGAATGACGCGCCGCCGGAAGTGCGCGAGATCTACGAAACCGCGCTTCGCGGCAAACCCGGCAGCGTGCAGAAATTGCTGGCGCATCGCCCCGAGGTACTGCGCACCTTTCTGGCGTTTTACGGCACTGTCGGCCGCACGCTCGACCGGCGCACTTACGAGATGGTTTACATTCGCGTCTCGGTGATGAATGGCTGCCACTACTGTCTGCAGCATCATCTGGCTTCGTCCAAGCGCGTGGGCCTGACCTCGGCCGACTGGGAGGCGTTGAAGGCGGGAGAGTACAGCAGCTTCAGTTGCAGGGAGCAGGCCGCGCTCAAATTCGCAGAGAAGCTGACCCGCGATTCAGCAAACATCAACGACGCGGACGTCGAGGCACTGAAGCCGCACTTTCCCGCCGAGCAGATTGTCGATCTGGACATGCTCGTCGGACTGGCGAACCTCACCAACCGGCTGACGGACCCGTTAGGCGCGGATCTGGAGTTTCCGGCGGAGAAGATTTGAGCCGGGCCCAGCGCCTGGGACAAATTTCCTTCAGCAAGGGAGTAAGCCCTGTTCCGGCAGGTGTTTAGCGCGGAATTGATGTCATTTCCCGATTTGGCACTATGATGCCAGTCGAGGCAAACACGATTCGGCTATATCGAGCCGGTTCTAGAGTGCCATTTCCCGCGCATTACAGGCCGTTTTAGACGCGTTCGAGCGCTCCGACGTATTCCAGGACGTCCGAGCAGTCAAACGCCCGTCTCAGGTCAAATAAACGTAAATTCCCAATTTGGAACAACTTAGCGAACGTGGGAGTGCTAAGCCGATTCCCCCAGAGGCAGCTGTGATGTTTCAGGAGCGGCGGTCTACCGCTCCTCCACGTCGCGTGCCAGGGCCTTCAGAATCGCGTTGACCAGTGAGAGCACGATCGCGCCCAGGAACGCGGGTAAGAAACCGCTTACGACGAAGCTCGGCCTCAAGATGGCGGAAGCGAACATCAGCATCAGGGCATTGATCACCCACCAGAAGATTCCGAGGGTCAGCACGGTCAGCGGCAGGGTGATGATTTTCAGGAACAGGCCCAGAGTCGCATTGACCAGGCCAATGACCAGCGCGGCGATTAAGGCCGCTCCGAATCCACTCACGTGGAAGCCAGGCATGAAGTAGGAAACAATCAGCAGCGCAATCGCGCTCAACAGCCAATTCACCAGCAGACGCATGTCGTGAACCTTCCGGTCTCAATTTCGAGCACGACCAGAATATATCGTTTGGATGGGGAGGTTTGTATAGCGACTGAAGGCGCCGGTTTCGCCCCTGCAGGGGCTTGGCTCTCGGGGTCGTTGTTAGCCACCGCTCACGCGGTGGGTAATCACTTTCGCTCCGCCTGCGGCGGGGCTTTGAATTTTGGTGAGGGCATTCAATGGCGCAGCTAAAGCTGCGCCCCTTCACATCCCCCACCCTTCAATCGGGCGCCCCTTCAACCACGCGCCCTTCAATTACAACGTGTCCTTGTTGCCGCCGTGCGTCTGCACCAGCACGGTGCCGAAGCGCGTGCCCGAACCATTCGGCTCGATCGACACCAGGTGTTCGTTGTCGCCGGTGCCGGTTTTGATCTCCCAGCCATCGCCGCTGGTATCGCTACAGCTCAGCTTCTTGTCGCCGCCGGTTTCGGGCTTGACGACGGTCACGTCGGAACTGCCGCTGCTGTGGCCCTTGCACACCAGCGTGGCGCCGAAGGTCTTCATCTTGTCCTCGTAAAACGCCTTCACTTTTTCCGGCGAATCGTTCGTCTCGTACTCGGCGGCGATGACCTTCAGGCCGAAGCCCATTGCTCCAATGTTGATGTTCGCGGCGTGATTATCGCCGTCTTTGTCCGCAGGACGCAGATGCGCTCCCGGATAAACCGGAATTCCGTTGTCCGCCGATTTCTCGCTGCTATCCACTTTCAAATTGGCAAACGGGGTCTGGATGTCGACCTTTTCGTTCTTCTTATCTTTGTCATCCACGTTGATCCGGCATCCGCCGAGCAGCAGCAAGCTGGCAGCGACGATGGAGATTGCGATCGCTGCGGTTATCTTTGCAGATAGATTCTTCATTGTTGTCCTCCGCCCGACATTGCCAACCCAAACCCTCGAGCCGCGATGCCAGGAATTGTCACCGGCAGACGGCCGTCCGTCGGTATTTCACCAAACATTGCCTTCACCGCGCTCAGCTCTGAAACCTGTGCGTCCGAAAATGTGCAAAGGTAATTCTGCAATTGTGGCATTTGCGACGCGAAGTAAGGATTGCCCATTGCCAGGACAACCGTTTTCTCCGCCGCATTCTGAACCACGCTATGCAGTAACCCCTCCGCAGTGCTCGACAGCGCCGCCGTATTCGCCGGCGCGCCGCCTTGCGGACTTAGATACACCGCGGCAATCACCGTCTGCGCCTGTTCCAACCGCGTCCGTCACCGGTCGCTCCCACGCCACTGCATTGCGCGGATCGATGTAAATCGTCCTCACATCCGGAATTCTCGCGCGCATCTGCCTGTCCAGCGCCCATCCGGCATCGGTTCGAGTATCCGGAGTAAAAATCAGCAGCAGGGTTCGATCGCGGGTTTCCGCTGGTGGATGGTACGCATTTTGAGGCGAATTGGTTCCCGCCCCGCTCTCACTGAACGGAAGAACTTTGTGGTTGTCGCGAACCAGCGTCACGGCTTCATCGGCGATTTCCTGGGCAATCTCCAGGCTCTTGGGAGCCGCTATCAACCGGTTGACGGCATCCAAGTCGACCAACCTGGCCTTGTTCAAGCCGACCGACGCCTTGGCGCGCAGGATCTTCAGCACCGATTCGTCGATTCTCGACTCCGGGATCTCGCCGTTGCGTACCGCCTGCACCAATCCGTTATACGACCCGGCCAAGTCCGATGGGATGATCAATACATCGTCGCCGGCCTTCACGGCTTCCACCGCCGCGCGCCCGGCGGCCGCCGAGCCACCTTCCGGGAAGAGCTTCATCAGGCCTTTCATCAGCAGAGCATCGGTCACCACCAGGCCCTTGAAGCCCATTTGTTCTTTCAGTAATCCGGTCACCACCGCTGGCGAAATCGTAGCCACATGATTCGGGTCGGGGTCGAGCGCCGGAACAGCCACGTGGGCCACCATCACGGCGTCCACTCCGGCGGCAATGGCGGCGCGAAACGGCGGCAACTCAATATTGTCCAGGTGAGCGCGATCTCCAGTGACGACAGGCACTGCCAGGTGGGAATCGGTGTTGGTGTCGCCGTGCCCGGGGAAATGTTTTGCGGTAGTCAGCAGGCCGCCTGCCCGCGCGCCTTCGATGTCGGCCGCCACCATGTCGCTCACCGCCTCAGGATCTTCGCCGAAGGAACGCGTGTTGATGATGGGGTTAGCCGGGTTCGAGTTCACATCGGCGTCAGGAAACCAGTTCCATTGCACTCCGATCGCTCGCGCCTCCTGAGCCGTGATGCGTCCGTACTCGCGCGCATAGTTAGGGTCACGCGTGGCGCCGAAGGCCATGGCGTGAGGAAAGCTGGTAACGCCGGTCAGGCGATAAGCCAGGGCGCGCTCGAAGTCGGCGGCGAACAGCAAAGGGAACTCGGAGTCGCGCTGCAACTGGTTGGTCAGGGTTGCGGCTTCCAGCGGCGGAACTTTGTCCAGCAGTCCATCGTCGAACGAAACGGTCAGGGCAAATCCTCCGATGTGATACTTGCGCATGGTGTCGCGCAAAGAGAGGTATTCGGGGCTGTCGAAATTGGTAAAGCGTGCGAAGGCCCAGATCATGAACATCTGCCCGATCTTTTGTTCCAGCGACATCTTTTTCAGCGACGCGCGCGCCCATTTCTCGCCTTGCTTGTCGAGATGGACCGGCGTGGGCTGCTGAAACTTTTCTTTGGCAACGCTAGGCATGGCAAGCAGCAAACACAGTACGAGGGCGAACGGGCGAATCATTCCGAATGACGATAACAGAAGGGATGATGTGCGGCAGGATGGAAATGGATTGCAGTTTGAATTCCGCGCCGGCGATTTCGCGCGATTCCGGCAGAGCCTCGCCCGGGAATCGAACCAAGTCGCGCGAAGCGGGAGGAAACAGCCTAGCCCAGCACACAGCGGCGCGCAGCCGCGGTTTTTGCGGCTGTGGCAGCGGAGATATGGGGACTTTACGGAAATCATCCGGCCTGGATCGTTACCCATGCGCGTCAATGTTGAATGGCGAACGACCGAGCCCGCAAGGGCGGTTGCGCTTTTAGCCCAGGATGGAGCGCAGCGGAATCCTGGGTAAGTCGCATGACGAGGGTGAGAGCCGGCTTCAGCCGGCGGCACATGTGTCGTCCCTACGGGACTCGAGGAATCAAGGGCAGCCTACCCAGGACTGCGCCGCCAAAGTCGGGCGGCTTGTCCTGGGCTGAGCTGAGTCGTCCCGCAGTCGCGGGACGGGATTCTCGCCAAGTGAGCCTGCAAGGCAAAACCGGCAGCCGTCGCGATTCACCGGAAAACCATCACTTACGATATGGGGATTTAGCAACAGCTACGACCTTGGCAATCGTATTCAATGCAGGAGATGCAGCCCTGTTCGCGCCTATGCGCTTTGGCAGCCTTGACTTCTTCGAGGGCATCAGCCGCTTCCTTTGCCACAGAGTGATAGCCAGTGACGACCCTGTTGTCGGAGACGGAAAGCCGCTCAACGCGGGAATTGCCCGAGCTCGCCATTTGGCCGAGCGTATATGCCACCAAAAACGAACCTGTTTGCTTGGGTCAGTCAGGTTCTTGAGCAGCACATCATGTGACTTCTTCGGTGGTTAAGCCGGAATGCCTCTGCCGCGTAACCTCTGACTCGCGGATTCTCGGATGCTCGTTCACCACTTACTCAATGCCACGATCGACCCTTGGCCTATGCAGGACTACCCCCATTGCGTAGGCCGCCGCCGCCCGGTTAAATGGCCCAGTCCTTGCTTTAGAGTTCGAATCATTTGGCACTCAAGGCGAACATCCATGTCGTTCCAGACGACCTTCGCCGCTTCAAAGGCTCTCACCTGAGAATGTCCGTTCAATCTCGCTATGACGCGCTGTAATTTGTCATCCGTCACTGCGTTTCGGCCGACGTATTCGAGATCGACTGACAGTGTTGTAAACAGGCAATCTCATAAGTTACCCCAAGTCCCCGCCGCTCAGAACTGGAAAACGATCTCTGCGGCCTCCGCTTCAATCTGCGGGTCATCCCCAAACCCCACCAGCCAATGCACATCGGGTTCGCGACGGAACCACGTCACCTGCCGCTTGGCGTAGTTGCGGTGTCCCTGTTGCGCGGCGGCAATGGCTTCCTCTCGGGAGAGTTCGCCGCGAAGCAGCTGCTTTGCCTGCCGGTAGCCAAGCGAGTCGAGCGCCGTGACATTCTTGTGCCCACCGAAGCGCTCGAGCAGCGCCCGGGTTTCTTCTACCAGCCCGTCGTCGAACATCTGTCGCGCCCGCGCGTTGATCCGCTCATACAGTTCCTGCCGCAGGGGGTTCAGGCCGAGGCGCAAAATGCGATAGCCCAGCAACGGGTCGCGCCCACGTTCCTGCCACAGCGCGCTCATACGCGACCGTGACGTCAGACAAACCTCGATGGCGCGGATCAGCTTGGCTGTGTCATTCGGATGGATCTTGGCAGCCGCCGCAGGATCCAAGCGGCTGAGCACGCGATGTAAGTGTGCCGATCCCCGCGATTCGGCGCGCTTTCGCAGTCGCAGACGCAACTCCCCCGAGCGCTGCGGGCCGGGAAACAAGCCTTCCAGCAGCGCACGTAAATACAGACCGGTGCCGCCCACAACGATGGGCAACTTGCCGCGACGGGAAATATCGGCAATCGCAGCCCGTGCCTGCCTGGAATATTCGCCCGCAGTAAACGTTTCGTCCGGCTCCGCAACATCGATCAGATGATGAGGCACGAGGGAGCGCTGCTCACGCGAAGGTTTTGCCGTCCCTATCTCGAAGTGGCGATAGACGGCGATCGAATCGCAACTAACGATCTCGCCGGAGAACTGCTGCGCCAGCGCAACGGCCAAAGCCGTCTTACCGGAGGCAGTCGGACCAAGGATTACGACCAGCAGGGGCTCAGATTGCGCGGGTGGGCTCATCGGGGAAGAAGGGCAATCATCGCGCGCCCATTATCGCGCACCCATTATCGTGCACCCCAGGGAATGGTCTTGCCGAAGCGCAGGAAGGTCAGCAGCAGAATCAGGACGACGATTACCAGCATGCCGATGACGCGGACTCGATCGTGGGCGAGGCGTCGCTTTTGCAAGACGAGTTCGCGCTCGTCAGGACGAAGATTGTGATCGGCAGGCACAGAACGATTTTACGCCGAGGCGAACGGCTCGTCGGCCTGAAGGCCCGCCTCGCCAGATCCAAGGAGAGAGGCCGTGACGGCGCACCTGAAGGTGCGCCCCTTCAAAACCATTTGCTAAGAGCTAAAAGCTAACGGCTAAGAGCCTGAAGCTAACGGCTAAGAGCCTGAAGCTAACGGCTAAGAGCCAATAGCTAACAGCCGCGTTATTCCAGATCGCCCTTGCCGGGGTTGTAGTAGAAGTGGAAGCGCAAGGCCAGATAGGGGCCGTGGAATTGGTCGGGCAGCGGAGCGAAGGGCGCTGACGCGGTGATGCCGCCCCAGGCTGCGCGGTCCAGCGGAGTATCGCCTGAAGGAGCCACGATCCTCATGCCCGCGACTTTGCCGTCCTTGGTGATGGCAAACTCAATGGCCACCCTGCCCTTCTTCAAGAGCGGCGGCCGGGCCTCTTCCGGAATGATGTTGTACCAGTTCATCCTCACAGCTTGCAGAACGCGTTCCAGGTATGGGCCGAAGTCGACTCCCTGCGTGTCGCTGAAGACTTCCAGATTGCCGCGAACGCTAGCCGACCCACCCGGGCCCGCACCATAATCGCCGCCGCCTCCACCGTAAGTACCTCCGGTGCGCCCGGTGGCGACGGCGCGTGCCGCGTTATCCACGGCCGCTCCCGGGGTCGACATCATGGCGCGGAAGTTCGGCGTGCTTTGCTGCTGCACAGGCAAGCGAGGATTCTCTTGCGGAACGGCATTCTGGAACGGATTCGGCTGCTGCTGGTTTTGCGCCATCTGCTGCTGCTGAGGCTATGCCTGCTGCGCTGCTGCTGCGGCGCCTGCGCCATCTGCTGCTGTTGTGGCGGCGCCTTTGGCGCCTGCATCCTCGGCGTGCCCGCACGTTTCAGTTCTTCCAGGGTCTTCTTGTCGATCGAGGGATGCGTACTCTCCGCGATACGGTTCTTGTCACCCATAGACGTTCGTCTTCGGAGGTATCTTTGTCGCCTTCTGTAAATCCGGCGGAAGATCGAGATAGGTCGTCTGCTGGTTTTTCAGCAGGTCCTCGGGAGTAGTGAGGATGACGCCCTTCATCATCGCCGGAAAGATTTTGGGCGACATCGCCAGAATGATCACCACCATCAGGTGAACGACCACCGAGATCCAGAAAGCCTCGCGCATGCGCGAGCGTTCCAGATCGTCCTCCAGCTGCAACAGCATGTGCGGCGTGAGGTCGAGTTCGCCTCCGTGCGCCGCTTCCCATAGCGCTAGCTGCCTGTCTTCACTGGGAGGAACGGGTGCCGGAGATTCTGGCGGAATGAGGATTGATGCCATCCGATTGGATCAGTACGCCTGGAGTTCAAATACATTAGACGCCCACGACCCTTTGAAAGCAAAAAACTTCCCAGGGATGGCGCAACCGTAGTAAACCCGGAAGGCTATAGCTAGTTTCTCACTACTATTTTCGCACAAGCTCCCTATTTAAGCATTCCTCCGGCGGCCTGCGAGAGTTCCAGGAATCTAGGTAAACTGATTGCCATGAAGGCCGTCATCGTTGGAACCGCTGGCCATATTGACCATGGCAAGAGCGCTTTGGTGCGGGCCCTGACCGGCACCGATCCCGATCGGCTGGAAGAAGAGAAGCGCCGCGGAATCACCATCGATATCGGTTTTGCGAACCTCGATTTGACGAGCCCGTCTGGCGACCCGGTACGGATCGGCTTCGTCGATGTGCCCGGCCACGAACGCTTCGTCCGGAACATGCTCGCCGGGGTCGGCGGCATCGATCTGGTTCTGCTGATTGTTGCGGCCGACGAAGGCGTCAAGCCGCAGACTCGGGAACACTTCGACATCTGCCGCATGCTTGCCCTACAGCGTGGGATCACCGTTCTTACCAAGTCAGACCTGGTCGATGCCGACACTCTGGAAGTGGTGAAGATGGAAGTGGCGGAATTTGTGAAAGGCTCGTTTCTGGACCCCGCCAATTCGCCCATCGTGGCCGTCAGCTCGAAATCAGGGGCAGGCCTCGACCACCTCAGAAGCGAGTTGGGGCGACTGGCGGCTGAGATTCCGGCGAAGGACTCCACGGCCGTCTTCCGGCTCCCCATCGACCGCGTGTTCACCATGAAGGGCTTCGGCACCGTGGTCACCGGGACCCTCATCGCGGGCACGGTTCACAAGGAGCAGGAACTCGAGGTTCATCCCACCGGGCGGAGGCTGCGGGTGCGCGGTGTGCAGGTCCACGGAGCGGCAGCGGAAGAGGCAATCGCCGGGCAACGCACCGCGCTCAATCTAGCCGCGGTCGAGACAACAGACCTGGCACGCGGGATGATGCTGACGCCGCCCGATCTTTTTCAGCCCACCAAGGGAGTAAGCGTGAAGCTGGACTTGTTGCGCTCCGCCAAACCGCTGCGAGATCGCGCGCGCGTGCACTTTCACGTCTTCACCGCCGAGACCGTGGCGGAAGTATCGCTGCTCGGTGCGAAGATATTGCAGCCCGGGCAGTCGGGTCTGGCGCGATTGAAGCTCGACAATCCTTTGCTGCTGCTGCCCGGAGATCGCTTCATCATTCGGCAGTTTTCGCCGGTGATCACGATTGGCGGCGGCCAGGTGCTGGATACCGCGCAGGAACCTCGACGAACCAAGGTGGCTGAGCGACTGGCGTTTCTGCAAAGCCTGGCGACGACCGGCGCAGAAAAATCTTTGTTGCCCAGGGTCGAGAGGCGCGGCGATAACGGCTTGTCAGTCGCCGACGCGGTCGCCGAAACCGGCTTCTCGGCTGCACGAATCGAACGGCTGGCTGGTGAGCTGGTGAATGCAGGCCAACTCGTGCGCTTCGAAGATGTGTTGATTACGCCCGGCCGCATGGCTTTGCTGGCTGGCGCGATGCAGGCCGAGGTGGAAAAATTCCACAAAGCCAATCCTCTGGTCGCGGGTATCAGCAGGGAACAGTTGCGCGAAATGCTTGGCTTGCGCGAGCAGATTTTTCGCGGCGTGCTCGAATCGTCGGTCAAGGCAAAGCGGATTGAGGTCAAAGGCGAATTGGTACAGCTCGCGGGAAAGGGAGTTGTACTACGTGACGAAGAAGCGGAAGCGAAAGCGCAGATTGAGCAGGCTTTTGCCAAGGCGGGCTTGAAAGTTCCGTTGCTGAAGGACGTGCTGGCCTCGCTGCCGGTCGACAAAGTGCGCGCGCAAAAAATCGTCACCCTGCTGCTGCGTGACCGCGTGCTGCTGAAGCTGGCCGATGAATTGGTTTTCCATCGCGACGCGCTGGACGCCTTGCGGCGTCAAATCGTTGCGCAAAAAACGAAGACTCCCAAGCTCAACGTCGCAAACTTCAAGGACCTCTTCGGAATTACCCGCAAGCATGCCATCCCTTTGCTGGAGTATCTGGACCGCGAGCGTGTGACCCGACGCGTGGGGGATGAGCGGGTGATTTTGTAGCCGTAGGGCCGGCCCCTGATACACATCCCTCGCTTTTCTTGGTGTCATCCTGAACCGAGGCGTGCCCCTCTTCCGGAGTGGCTTGGCACGCCGAAGTCGAAGGACTGCAGCATGGGGAACTTCCGTGCTTTGTATCAGGGCACGACTTCAGTCGTGCCGACAAGCGCGAGCTACGAAGTGGGCTTCAGCCCCTGCACCGGGGTTGCAGCGGCTGAAGCCGTCCATCTTCGACGGCATGTTTCGGCACGAGTAAACTCGTGCCCTGATACAAACTTCGCATCGTACGAACGTCTGACCCCTGTCGGGCGAAACTTCTGGCTTCAACAAGCTTCTCGATGCAACAGTGTCATCCTGAGCGCTGGCCGCAGTTGCACAGCGCAGTCGAATGCGTGCCCTGCGCGGAGCCGAAGGGGACCGCTTCGGCTCGAATACGGTGGAGGTAGAGGTCCCCTCGACTGCGCTGCGCTCCGCTCGGGATGACACCGGGAAAAATAACCTTGGAGTCGACAGGCTGACTTGAGAGAAGCGGAGGGAAGGTCGACTATCGTTGAAGATCTCGCAGCTTGCGAACGGTTTCGCATAGGTCGCCGTGTTGGAAAAGCCGAATCCCCGCGACACCCAGCGCTCCGGCCCGCAAGCAATCGGAAGCATTTTAAGCGTCACTCCGCCAAGCGCCAGCACGGAGAACCCGCCCTGGTAGGGAGCTTCCACATCGCCGGGAGCGGCGAGCGCAGCGCAGGCTTCGCGCAGCGCGGACAGGCCAATGCCGGGCGTTAACGTTGTAGCTTTCTCGAAGATGGGCGCAAGCACCGCAAAATCGGCGCCATGGGACTCGGCGTAACGGACGTCGGCGGGCGAATGAGCCGAGACTCCGATCACCGGATCGCGATCGGTACACTTCCTCCACACGGCGCGAATTTCGGAGGCAGCCAGATCTCCGCCAGGAAGATGAACACCGTCGGCACCGCAGGCAAGGGCGACGTCGGTGCGGGCGTTGACCAGCAGCCTGGTTGTCGTCGAATTTTCGCGGATGGCCTTCACCGCATCGCGCGCGAGACGTTCGAGTTCGCGGGAGGCCAGATCTTTCTCGCGCAACTGGATGTAGTCGACACCGGCGCGCGCAGCTTCGGCAATCCTTCCGAGAAGTGTCGATCGCTGCTCGGCCTCGGTCCCGCCAAACTGCTTCCGGTCCGTGATGTAGTAGAGCAACATTGCCGGGTTCGATTGTATGTCGCCCGGGTGAACTTCGAGGGAATGCAAACGGAGCTTTGTATCAGGACACGAGTTTACTCGCGCCGAGATTCGCTTCGTAAAGTGGACGGCTCCAGACGCTGCACGCCCGGTGCAGGGGCTGAAGCCCGCCTTATGGTTCTCGCTCGTCGGCACGACTGAAGTCGTGCCCTGACACAAAGCGCCGGAGTTCTTGACGGAAGTGAGTTGTGCTTGCGCTTAGGTTGGAAGAGGTGGATGCCTTTCGCTGAAGCCTTCCTGTAACAAAGTTGCTCTAGAATGAATTTGTGTCCGTAACTGTCCGCAAAAAATCCGCGACTTCCAACCCGCGCCGTCGCGCGGCATCAACCGCAACCCCCTCGCTCGAGATCCTCCATGCGCCCAGCCTCGCTTCGATCCCATGGCTGGTTCATGGCTTCAGCACGCGCCCCGGAGGCGTTTCCACCTGCTATGGCGGAAAGACCCTTAACTTAGGGTTAACCGAGCACGACACGAAGACCAACGTCGAGCGCAATCGCCAGTCATTCCTGAAGGTGCTGGAGGCAACCGACAAAGACGGCAAGGCCTGGCCGCTAGTACAGGTGAAACAGATTCACTCCGCGACGGTGCATCGCGTTGACGTAGCATCCAGCGAGCCTGTGGCCGGCGATGGCATGATCACCAACGTGCCCGGCTTGCTGCTCGCCATTAAGACCGCTGACTGCGTGCCAGTATTAATTGCTGATGTGAAGCGCAAAGTAGTGGGCGCTTTTCATGCCGGATGGCGGGGAACCGCAGCCCGCATCGTCGAGAAGGGCGTCGGTGAGATGCGCCGGCAATTCGGCAGCGTGCCGCGCGACCTGAGGGCGGCGATCGGCCCTTGTGTTCGGCGCTGCTGCTATTCCATCGGTCCCGAAGTAGTAGCGGAATTCGAGTCTCAGTTTGCGTACGCCGATGAACTCTTCGAAGAGGTGTTCGATTCCAATGCCATCCATATTCGCTACCCGTTGCTGTTCCTGAACCAGCGGGCTCCCGGGCATGGCGATCTGGGGCCGGAGATTCATCTCGATCTGGTGAAAGCGAATCGCCGTCAGCTGGAAGAGGCTGGAGTGCGTTCGGAGAACATCAGCGTAGTCGAAGGCTGCACTTCATGTGACACGACGCGCTTCTTCTCGCACCGGCAGGAGTTCGGCAAGACCGGAAGGATGATGGCGGCCGTTGGAATCAGAGGCTAGCTTCTGCCTCCTAGCCTTTAGCTCTTTAACGTGGCAAGACGAAAATGTTTTCCTGGCTAACATTCGGAATTCCATTCGTTGGTGTGGTCGTCGCCGTCGGGTGGGTTCTGGCGCATTGGAGTAATCAAAGTCATCGGGTTGTCGCTGTTGCTGCGCTTGTGACGCTTGGTGCAACGGTCCTGTATCCAATCGCCGCATTGCTTTACGTGCGGTTAGTCGGGCCGGAGCTCGGTTTCGACATAAGATTAGAAGGCGTCGGAATGTTAATTTCCCTGGCTGGGATGGTTTGTACCTGGCTGTGGCTCAGCCGAGTCCGTCAACTTGCCGCACTTGGTCTTCTGCTGATCTCGGTATGGATGTTTCTCGTATGGTCTGTTCTGGCCAGCATTGCCTACTGATAAGTCTCACCACTGTTGTCAACGATCCAGCAAACAAAAATCCCAGCCGCTCTGGCTGGGACTATGTAACAAATCGTCCGGATTTCTTATCCGTTCCCTACCATGCCGCCGCCGCTTTCAGGTGCCGGAGCGGGAGCAGCAGCTGGCGCCGGCTCCTCGGTGGAGTTATTCACCATATCTTTCAACTCTTTGCTGGGCTTGAAGAAAGGGATCTTCTTGGCGGGGACTTCGACGCGATCGCCGGTTTTGGGATTGCGTCCTACGCGGGGCTTGCGCTGGCGGGTGCGGAAGCTTCCGAAACCGCGGATCTCGATCTTGTCGCCGGCGCGCAACGAGCGCACGACGCTCTCGAAGATGGTCTCCACGATGACTTCGCTGTCTTTACGGGTGAGCTCAGTCAACCGGGATACTTCATCGATCAAGTCTGCCTTGGTCATCGCACACGCCCCCGTTGCAATTAAATCATCCTGCGCTCACCGAGATGTGAGCCGGAAAAATAGACACAACTTACCAGCACACCGGATACTCTCAAATTGCTATCAGGTTGGCAAGTAGAAGTTTACATTGAACTTCCGGAATTACCAGAGGTTCCAGCGCCGGTCTACTTCCATAAATAATAGAACCCGACGTTAGTCTGCATCAGCTTGGCACGGTCAGGCAGGTAGTCGGAGATGTCGCCGAAGATCAGGTCAAGCAGACTCTTGCGGTCCTTTTCCGGACGCACCAGAGTGGGCTCGCCTTTGATGCCGACTGACTTTGCCGTATCGTCCACGGCGGCTCGGAAGTCGCCGATCTGATCGATCAGCTTCAGCGGCAGCGCTTCTTCGCCGGTCCAGACCTTGCCGTCGGCCAGGGGGAGCACCTGGTCGTCTTTCATCTTGCGCCCGACCGCCACGCTATGGATGAACTGCGTGTGCATGTTGTCGATCAGACCCTGCATGTACACACGTTCGGCGGGCGTCATTTCGCGCGTCGGCGACCCGGTGTCCTTGAACTCGCCGGCCTTCAGCGTGATCTGCTGAAGTTTCGCCCACTTCAACAGCTCTTCGTAGTTGTACCACTCGGCAATTACGCCAATCGAGCCCACGATACTGGCGTTGTCGGCAAAAATCTTGCTCGTCGCCGACGACACGTAATAGGCCCCGCTGGCGCCTACCGTCTCGATGGACGCTACCACCGGTTTCTTGTTCTTGTCGCGAATTCGTAATACTTCGCGATAAATTTCCTCGGAGGCCGCCGCGCCGCCGCCGGGCGAGTTCACGTGGATGATGATTGCCTTGATCGAGCTGTCATCGGAAAACTTGTGAAGCTGCTCGATGACGTCTTTGGGGTCGACGATCACCCCTTCCAGGTCGACGACGCCGATCTTGTCCCCGAATCCGCTGAAACTGTCCTTTTGCTGGGAGCGCACTGAGAAGTACACCAGTGCAAAGATTCCGACGAGGAAGAGGAAGAAAGCTCCTCCGCCGAGCAACACCCATAGCAGGACGCGGGAACGCGGCTGGTCGGTCATAGGAAAGCCCAAGTGTAGCAGAAGGGCCGATTTTCGCTCTTCGCTTTTCGCGAAGAAGTTACGAGCTTTGGCTCTTAGCTTTTAGCTCTTAACCTTAAGCTTTCGTTCTCCACCCTTGGCTCGATGCTGTCAAGCTTTCGCTTCCTGGCTTCCGGCGCCATGAGCTTTCACCTCTCAGTTTTGGCTCTCAACCCTGAGCTCCATTAAATGGTGTCATCCTGAGCGCAGGCGTGCTGCCTTTGCACGCCGGAGTCGAAGGACCGCTACCCTTAAACGGTGCTGCAAGCGGTAGAGGTCCCTCGGCTACGCTCGGGATGACACCTGTAAAGAGAGACGCGTGTCGCCCCGACAGGGGCTCTGCCTCAAAATCGCGCCATTTACCCACAGCTTCCGTGGTGGGCTCTTCACTTACGCCTCTTCGAGGCTATGGCTTGCTGCTGGGGAACCGATGTTGCTACCGCAGTGGGGAAAACACGTCCACCAAGGGAGACGAGGAGCTAAGAGCTAAAAGCGAAGAGCAAACTCACGGCCTCTAGTGAAATATCGATGCGAAGAAGGCTCCCACTTTGCTGAAGAAGCCGTGCGATTCCTTCTGGCCGTTCTGCGCCGTCTGGGTCGCCGCAGGCTTCTTATTGCCGGGAGGAGGAGGCAGCACGGTCGGCTCAAGAGTGATGACTTTCGTGTTCTCCAGCCTGAGCATCACTACATTTTGCCTCAGGTCGGGTATGTCGTCGTTGCCGTGAAAGATGAATGGAGCGTCCACGGTCAAATGCTGTTCGGGAGGAGGAGGAGCAGCGGCCGCCAATTGTTCCGGGGCGCTCGCGGCTGAGTGTGGAATGATTGCGCCCGCAGATGTGTTTGGCGCTGGCGACGGCACAGGTGGCGCTGCCGGAGCGGCCTTGGCGACTTGGGTGGCGACTGATTTCGGGCATCCACAATTCTGTTTGGAACTGCTGGCCTGATTCAGATGGCCGCCTTTGAACAACACTGCCTCATCCGGCTTTACCTGATAGGTCGCGTCGCCCATTGTCTCGGACACGACAATCGCCGCGCCGTTCCACGGTAATGACTGCACGCAGGTATCGCCATTGGGGGACACTCGGACGGCCAGATGCACAGTGCCCGGCCCAGGCATCAGCAACTGCAAATCCGGCGTCAGCAGCGTGTCGGCTTCCGTGCCCAGCGGATAGTTCAGCTCCAGGTTGCCGGTGTTCAAGCTCAGAAGAAGCTGCCGGCCGTTTTGAGAGGAATTGACAGCGAGCTTGGTTCCCTCGCATACCAGCAGGCTGCCGCCGCGATCCAGTTTGAGGGTCGCAGCCTCGGCACCGGCCTGAATGGACGAACCGCTGAGGACGCTGGTTCCCGATCCGGCCAGGATGACCGAGCCTTTTACGCTCGCATCGGTCGCATAGAGTTCGCCGATCGGCTGGGCCTGCTGCGCCGCGGCAAGGCCGGAGAGCATGCAAGCCAACAGAGCTGACGGAAGGACCAGGCGTTGGGGAGACAGCAGCATCACTTAAACGTGCCGAGCAGCACTTATCCGACGATACCACCGGGCAATGGGGTTCAACAACGAAGCTGGACGGTGGCTGAGGCGTCAGGTTCCTTCATTGAAGCCCGACCGCCGAAGAAGTAGTCTAAAACCTGACATGGCGGTGAGCGGCAAGAATCGGCGGCGGTATCCCAAGCTGGTCTTTGGGGAAACCCTGACTGTCGCCATTGAGACGTTTCGGGTCAGCAAAGTCCGGTTCATCCTGACCTCGCTGGGCATGGTGATCGGGACGGCCTCGTTGATTCTGGTGGTCACCATCGGACTTACCGGCAAGCAGTATCTTCTGCAGCAGATTCAGAACATCGGCTCCAACATGATGGTCGCCGAATATTCCGGCGGAGGAATTTATGGCGCCGACACCACCAGCGACTTTCTGACGCTGGATGACCTGAACGCCGTGCGCGAAAGAGTGCCGGGCATCAGCAATGCCTCGCCCATGATCGAGTTTCACGACCATATCTCCGTTCCGGGAGGCAAAGAGCGTGACATCCTGGTGCTGGGTGTCTCCTGGCAATATCTTTACGTTCGCAACTTAGAGGTCCTGGCCGGACGCTTCTTTGACGACAGTGACACGCAGGCGCGCAACAAGGTCGCGATCATCACCCAGAAGCTGGCGAACACGCTTTACGGTTCCGAGGGCGCGGCGGTTGGAAGAGAAGTCAAACTGAGCGGCCTTCCGTTCACCGTCATCGGGACCTTCCGCGAACGCGTCGACACATTTGGTCAGACGGAGATATCGGAGGACACCATCCTGGTGCCCTACACGGTCGCCCGCTACTTCACCAATAGCGATGAAGTGAAGCAGCTGTTTTTCTCTGTGGCAGATTCGAATGAAGTGCCCCGGGCGACGCGGCAGATTCGCGAAGTTCTGGAATCGCGCCACCGTCCGGAGTCGGTCTATCGCGTGGACAACCTGACCCAGTTGCTGACGGTTGCCGCCAAAACCGCCAATACCCTGACGACCGTTCTGCTGCTGATCTCCGTGCTGACCTTGATTGTCAGCGGCGTAGGCATCATGAACATCATGCTGGCCACGGTGAACGCGCGCACCCGGGAGATTGGAGTGCGCAAAGCCGTGGGCGCCACCAAGGCGGAAATCCGGGCACAGTTCCTCACGGAAGCCATCCTGATCTCGCTTTCCGGCGGAATCGTCGGCATTATCGTCGGCCTGGCTCTGCCGTTCTCCGTGCGTTTTATTACCAACTACCGCGTCCCGGTCTCGGGCTGGTCGGTCGTCATCGCAGTAGCGGTTTCCAGTTTGGTGGGGGTGCTGTTTGGCACGGCGCCGGCGGCACGTGCGGCAGGTTTCGATCCCATCGAAAGCTTGCGATACGAATGAAGTGGTATCCAAATTTGCGCCAGAGCCGGCAGTCGGATTTGGTTTCGACGGAGCGGTGGCGTTTGCCAGAATTCGAAACCTGGCTACGGTGATCGAACGACTAGTGCGCGATAAGAAACCCGATGCCTGGATAGGAACGAGGTGAGGATCATGGACTGTCCAAATGGATGTGCGGTCGCTGGCGCCCCGCAGAGAATGAATGAGCCGGAACCGGGGCACTATGCCTGTCCACAATGCCGTCACGAAGAAAAACCCGGCGACACTGACTTCTCCTGCGACTGTCCCAGTTGCGAGACTACGGGATTCACAGACCCATCAAAACCGGTCGTTTAACCGGATCAACAAGCGATGGGGCGAGCTTTCGTTAACGAACTTCCTCCGCTGCTCCAACAGGCGCACCTGCGCCCGTGATCTCCCAGACCGTGCCACAACCGCTCTCGCCAAAGTTACGAGTGCCCGCTCCCTGGGCCGCGGTGCCATAGAGGTTGCCGTTGGCGTCCAGAACCGGAATACCCAGCGGGCTCGCGCCGTCAGCACCGTCGGTGAAGTAGTAGAGATCGATCACTGTGCAGGCATGGCGGCAATTCGCCAGCTCAAATACCCAGCCATGTCCATCGGCGATGGGGCCTTTGATCACATACCTAAAAAAATTGCCAGGCGTCCTGCCGGCCGATCACGAGTGCTATCGAGATATCTCGCTAACTGGGATTGTGCTGTGGTTCAATAGCGGTTGAAATCGGCAAGGCGCTTACCATGACAGTCAGACAATTCTCGGTGGGCCGCTGGCAGACTGCTGTGGCGGTAGCCATCACGTTGGCGCTGTCCATGTCTTTCCTTCAAGCCGCGCATGCGCAAACCTACACAGTACTGCAGGTAGCCGGCCCCGCCGGTGAATTGCCGTTTAGAAGCATGGACACTTGTATCGAAGGCCGCGACCCGGCATGCCTTGGAGCGACGGACAAAGCGGTTGCTCGCTAGAGGAGAAATGAAATGAGAAGTATTACGAGTAAGCTCAGTCTACTGATCTCTGCTCTCACGTTGCTACTTTATCCTGGACTCAATGTCGCCGCACAGAATGGTCCGTTGCACCCAGCGTCCGTTCAGGCGCCATTTCGCTTCGACGTCTCGCCGCCGCTGAGAGAGCTTGTGAAGCGTCCTAACCAGGTTGAAGCCGGGGATTGGAAGGAACAAGAAGAGGAAGGCTCCTCCGACGTAGCGAAGAAGATTGCCCGGATAACCGATCCCGTGGAACAGAAGATTGCCACCGGCCCATCAAATTTCACGGTCGGCCTGAACTTTCTGGGATTGGGTTTTGGAGTGCCCAATTGGACTGACTGCGGAGGCTGCTTCGTTCCGGATACCAACCTTGCGGTCGGTGATACCCAAGTAACCGAGTACGTCAATGTGGTGTATGGCGTCTTCGACAAAGCCAACGGTTCGCTCGTTCTAGGTCCAGTATTTGAGAATCAGCTCTGGGCAGGCTTCAATGGAGTGTGCTCTACCAATCAGAGCGGCGATCCGATCATTCAGTGGGACAAGGTAGCCCATCGCTGGGTGTTCTACCACGCTGTGGTTCAAGACAATCCTCCCTATTACCTTTGTTTTGCAGTTTCCACCAGTCCGGATGCCACGGGAAGCTACTATCGTTATCAGTACACTGTGAATGATGCCTTTCCCGACTATGGGAAATTGGCTACGTGGACGAACGGCTACTATCTGACGGTTGATAGGGGCGGCCAGGCTGCCGGCGTAAATGTGTTGAACCGCACGAAGATGCTGGCCGGTGATCCGTCCGCCGAACTCGTCTATTTCGAACTCTTACGTCCCGACTACGGTCTGAGGGCCGCGGACATAGACTCGTCCACGCCGCCCCCTGCCAATCAAGATGAGTTTCTAATCGGCGGGATCAAATGGCAGGATACGTCCCATCTTGCCCTCTATTCCGTTCACGTCGATTGGACCAACCCGCAAGGCGCCACGATGACCGGTGCCGGCGGTACCCAGTTGATTGAGATCGCTCCATTCACGCCAGCCTGCAACGGAAGTTACGGGGGATCCGGCGATCCTTGCGTTCCTCAACTCGGCACGGGCAGTCTAATCGTGCCTCTGGGCGACCGTCTCATGTACCGCCTGGCCTATTTCAACGACCAGATAGCAGCGCATGTTGGACCTACGGTTGGTCCGATCCCCCAGCAGCACTGGGTTCTGAGTCATACCGTGACCGCTTCCCAGGGACAGAATGCCGTGCGCTGGTACGAATTTGTCGGCCCGGAGCACACGGTACCCGTGACGTCTCTTACGATCGCCCAACAGGGAACTTACGCTCCGGATACAAACTACCGCCAATACTCGTCCCTGGCACGCGACAAAGCTGGAAACATTCTGGTGGGATACATGGTTTCCGGCTCCAGCATCTATCCTTCGATCGGCATGGCCGGCCGAGTACGGACCGATCCAGCGGGAACGTTAGAGCCAGAGCAAGTGGTTTACGCCAGCTCTTTCCCGACAATGGCCAGTGCCTGGGGTGACTACACCAGCATGGCTCTGGATGGCGCCGACGGCTGTACTTTCTGGTATGTCGGCCAGTACTACGCAGATTCCAATTATCTCAGCTGGAGCACGCGAATCGTGTCTGCGAAGTTTCCCAATTGTCATTGATAGCGTCAAGGCGCATAACGGGTGAAGACAAAGTCCGTTGCCTTGGCTTTTTCATGGCAGGGGAAGCAGGGCGCCATGAAAGCCGCGTCGGCAGGTTTGCCGTCCTGGAAGTGACCAAACCCCCAGCCTCCGGTTGCGGCGTACTTTTTCGAGTCTTTGACCAGAAACTGAATGTTGGTGGGAGGGCCGGGAACGAAAGATTGGACACGGCCAAAGATTTTGTTGTTTTCGTCCGACGGGACGTTCTTGTAATGCAAAGCAGCAATGATTGAGCCGTCGGGGAACGGGAGCTTCCCTTCGCGATAGGCTTTCATCGCTACGTCGTTGCCCAGGACGGCGCCCAAACTATTGAGGGTGCCAGCTTCATGGGCCGAGGAAACCCACTGCCAGTCGCGATATCCGTGAGGAATTTCGGTAACGAAGGGTGGGGCAGCTGTCCCGCCAGCGTGTCCTGGTGCTGGGGCAACGAAGGCGACAAGTCCGGCTAGTGCCGCAAATGCGGCGAGCGAGAACATCAAGTGTTTCATAAGCGTCCTCTCCCGAGATGCTCAAGTAGGCTGAAAATCAGGAGCCCGCTACTTCTCGCCCTAAAGGCGGGTTCAATGCGTTTTCGCGAACCGTGCGTCCCGCGCTGAAAAGTATAAGCAGAATCTACCGGAAACAACAACACGGAGAACCCGGTATAGCGGACATGACAGTCCTCGGAGGGTTTCGTAGCTGCGTCTGGGATTTCTGCGAAAGCAGGAACCCTCAATTCTTGTAAGCAAGCCAGCTTTTCCAGGCGGCAGCTCGACGAACTGCTTCGAGGCCTGCGGAGTTGTGTTTGAGATCGCTCCGTGAAGCATTCCTGCTTGTACGGCGTTGAAGGGATGCCCTTGCGCAGGCCCTTGATCTAAGTCGTTGCCGTGAAGAGCAATTTCATAAGCAATTCCGAAATCGGCCGGCGCTGCGCCGTCCTAACGCCCTGATTCAGAGCTGCTTACGCGATTAAACCTCAATTTCATCATCCTTCCATCATGGCGGGAATCTAAGTATGTAGCATGGAATACAACAGCTTACGCGGGCCGCGTCTCGCTACAAGCCAGCCTCACCATCAACACGAATTCGAGCTTATGCAGGAAAAGATGCTACCCAGGAAGCGCTACATTTTCGCCAGTGACTTCGATCAGACGCTGAGTTTTAACGATTCAGGCTACGTGCTCAGCGAACTGCTCGGAATTCCGCCGAGTGAATTCGAGCGCAAGACCACCGGGATGACCAAGCTCAACCTGGTGCAGCAGGGGGGCGAGCTCGCTTATCTGCTCCTGCACGACCCGGAGTTTCGCAGCAAGGTGCGCCGGGAGCATCTGTACGAAGCCGGCAAGCACGTTCGTCTGAAGCCGAATATCGACTTGCTCTATCGCTTTCTGTCAGAAGAGGTAGAAGGCTTTTACTTTGATTTCTATGTGATTTCGGCTGGCCCGGTGGAAGTAATCCGGTCGGCCCTGGAAGGCATTATTCCGGCCGATCACATTTTTGGTACCGAGTTCGAATACAACGCCGAGGGCGAGATCGAACGTATCAAGCAGGTGACTGCCGGATACGGCAAAGTCGCCGTGATCGACCAGTTGCTGGAGACGCTGCGTACCGGTCCGGACCGCATCGTGTACGCCGGCGATGGCAGCTCCGACATCCACGTCATGCTGCACATCAACCGGCGCGATGGTTTCACCATCGCCGTGTCGGAGAACAGGTATCTGGCGCCAATTGCGAAGCGCTCGGTCATCAGCGACAGCGCCCTCGCCATCCTGGTGCCGATCCTCGAGGAAGTTGTGGGCTGGGACAGCGTGCGAATCCGGGACCTGTTCGAAGATAAGGGTCTGCTGATTCAGCAGTGGGACAAGGTGCAAACCGACATGTTGACCATCGTGCCTACGGTGATGCCGCAGGAAGAAGCTCGCGCAGCTAGCGCGGATTAACCCACCTCGAATACAAAAACCGACGCCGAAGCTCTTGAGAGTTTCGGCGTTTTGCTTTGTGGGCTCCGTTCGCGTCGTTGCTGAAGCGGGCACATTGCGCCCTTTCGCGCGTTAAAAATCCTAAACATTTCCATACCAATTCGATACAGTTGTGCCAGACAGACCAATGAACACACGCACAGCTTCGCTTCGTTCACGCTTCTCGCTCGTGGTGTCTCTCTGCGCCTTGCTGCTGCTGGTAGCGTGCAGCAAGAAGGAGGCAGCTCCCGCCAAGCAGGAAGGCGCCGCCACGCAGGCGGCCGCCGCCGCTCCAGCGCCGGCTTCTTCTGCGCCAGCGCAAACATCGCAGAGTACCCCAACGGCGGTTTCGCCGGACGACCCGCCGCCTCCGTCCAACGCGATGAAGTTGCCGCTCAACTTCGATAAGCACACCGGCGATCTGGACGAGATGGTAAAGCGGAGGAATATTCGCGCCTTGGTCATGCTGAACCCGGTGGCGTTTTTCTACGATCAAGGGCAGCCTCACGGCATCATGTATGAGTCCATGGAAGACTTTCAGAAATTCGCCAACCAGAAGCTGCAGCTGGGAAATCCGGGGTTGACTGTAACTTTTCTACCGGTCACACCCGCGCAGGCGGAGGCGGCATTGACCTCAGGCATGGGCGACCTGATCGTGAACGGCATTGCCATCACTCCTGAACGCGAGAAGCGGGTTGCGTTCTCTACTCCGATCCAGACAGGTGTCAACCAAGTCATTGTGAGTGGGCCGGATTTCGGCTCCGTTACCAGCCTGGCGGACCTGTCGGGGAAGACGGTTTATGTGAACCCGCTGGCCACCTACTACGACAACCTGCAGAGACTGAACGGCGAGCTTCACAAGGACGGCAAGAAGCCCATCGACATCAGGGCTGCGGACAAGAACCTGAACGACGACGACCTGCTCCAAATGGTCCACGCGGGACTGCTGCCGGCAACCGTCACCACCACGCAGCGGGCCGCGCTCTGGTCGAAGGTGTTCGACAACTTGCGACCTCAGTCGGCCGTGCCGATCGCCACCAATGTCGATATGGCGATGGCCATGCGGAAGGACAATCCGCATTTCAAGGCGCTGCTCGACGAGTACATCTCCACCCATGCAGCCGGGACGTCGTTCGGCAACACCCTCATCCGGCGCTATCTGCAGAACACCAAGTGGGTCACCGATTCCACTTCGAAGAAGGACATGGAGCGCTTCCTCCTGACGGTCGACCTGTTCAAGAAATATGCCGCGGAATACGATTTCGACTATCTGATGCTGGCGGCGCAGGGCTACCAGGAGTCGACGCTGCAGCAGGACCGCAGAAGTCCCGGAGGCGCGGTGGGCATCATGCAGGTGCAGCCTAAGTTTGCAGCGGCGGCGCCCATCAGCATTCCCAATGTGATGAATGCTGACGGCAACATTCATGCCGGCGCCAAGATGATGCGCAGCATCGCTGATACTTACTTCAACGATCCCAAGCTGGACCCGGTGAACCGGACCTTGATGACGTTTGCCAGCTACAACGCTGGTCCGAACCGCATCGCCCGCCTGCGTAAGGAAGCAGCGGACATGGGGCTGAATCCCAACATCTGGTTCGGCAACGTGGAATTGGTCGCGGCCAAAGACATCGGACAGGAGACGGTGACCTACGTCGGGAATATCTACAAGTACTACGTCGCCTATAAGCTGGCCCTGGAACAGCAGCAGATACGACTGAAGGCGAAGGCCGAGACCAAAGGCTGAGTCGCGGCAGAAATTTACCGGCAGTATCTCAAAGCTTGTTGTAGGTGGGAATGCTTCCAGCGCCGCACCGCACCGCAAAGAAAAGCGCCGCCACAGGCCGAGTGAAATTGATTAGGAAAAGCTCCGCTGCAAGCGGAGCGAAACTGATTAGCCCAGCGCGGAAGCGCTGGGTACGGCGCGCAAGAATACGAAGAGCCCCTTTAGGGGCGGCAGGGTTTTCTATCGAATGACGCAGAGCGCCTGACGGCACTAGGTTTGACCCCTAATTCCGCCGACTGGTACACTTACCTTTTCCCACCTTAGTGGCAAACCAGAGAAGGACTTCCCGTGCGTAGTTACACTCGACATCAGCTTAAGCAGGACTCGTTCGCGACATCGACAGCCGATACCATTTCCTGGGCGGTAGAAAACCGCTCCGCGGTCACGATTGCCGCCATCGTTGTGGCCGTCATCCTGGCAATTGTTATCGGTGGTTGGGCCTACATCGGCTACCGGGATTCGCAGGCGAAGTCGGATCTGGCGGTGGCCCTGCAGAAGTACGGCGCGCCTATCCGTCCAGCGGGAACGCCCGCCACGGCCGATGTTCTGAGCTACGGCACGACGCAGGAGCGTGACCAGGCCGCGAATGCCGAGTTCGTGCGCATTGCCAATAAGTATCCCTTCACGCAGACGTCGCAGGTGGCACGCTATTTTGCCGGCTTAACCTTCCGCGGCCTGAACAACAACGCGGAGGCTGAGAAGGATTTGCAAGAGGCATCCGGCAGCCACTACAAGGAAATTGCCAGCCTGGCCAAACTGGCGTTGGCCGGCATTTATCACGATACCAACCGCAACATGCAGGCCATCGACCTCTACAAGACCCTGATCGATCATCCCACCATTTCCGTGGGTAAAACCTCGGCGCAAATGGCTCTGGCGTCTTTGTACGAGGCTATGGGGCGACCGGACGACGCGCGCCATCTTTACGAGCAGATGACCAAGGAGTCGCCAGCCAGCATCGTCGCCCAGATCGCTAATCAAAAACTGCAGCAGCTTAGCAAGAATTAGTAGCGCCGCACGGGGACGTCAGCTCCGCCGTTTGCATCTTGAGCCCGCACGTGCCTAAGCCGTGCGGGCTGTTCTTTTCCCCATTTATCGCTCTGCTGCCAAGCGAGTACACTGATACTGGCAATGACCCTGTTCGAAGCCCAACCGTACGACGCAGCGCGCGCCCGCAAGAAGCGAAACATCATCCTGGCAATCATCGCGGCGATCATCGTGATCGCAGTTGTGCTCTGGATGTGTCGCTTTTTGCCCGAAGAGCATGTCGTCGACCACTTCTTTACTTCCTTGCAACAGCAGAATTTCGAAGAGGCATACGGCATCTGGATGCATGACCCGGACTGGAAGCAGCATCCCGACCGCTACGCACGCTACACCTACAACGACTTCATTAAGGATTGGGGCCCGGGCGGGGAGTGGGGCATCATCAAGAGCCATCATGTGGACGGAGCCGCCGTCCCGAGCGGCTATAGCGGTTCGCCATTCGCCAGGGCCAGTGGAGTCGTCGTGGTGGTGACGGTGAACGACCGAGTGGCCGACAAGGCGCACATCTGGGTGCAGAAGGACGACAAGACGCTGGGCTTCTCGCCATATTAGCGGCCGATCGCATCCACATCGCAGCAAATGAAATGCCGGAGAACATATCTCCGGCGTTCTTGTTTTGCGTGACGAGGGCGTTCGTCGCTGTACAGCGTTTGCAGGGGCTAAAGCCCTTCTCTCATGAAGCCTATTGCGGCACGGCTGAAGCCGTGCCCTGATACAAGGCGAGTGCTCGAAGGTTCCTTCGGAACGAATAAGAGAGGACTTACAACGGCGCACCTAAAGGTGCGGCTCTTCAAGGTCTGCTGAGAATTCCTTCGCCGACTGCGCAACTTACTTCGCGGTTCCTGCCTGTTTCAGGATGTCTTCCGCAAAATAATTGTCAATCTTAGCCTGATCGCGAATCGTTTCGTAGTAGGCCGCTTTCAGCAACTGCTCTCTGCGGTCGCGCAGCTGCTCGCGGATGGCTTGCTGCACGCGAGGGTCTTTCAGTTCGCGCTGGCCTGCGACCTCGCGGCTGAGCAACCGCACAATTCGGAAACCGAAGATCTGTTTGCCGTTGGGGTCGCTGACCGGCAGGATAGCCGTGAACTGCCCCGGCCTCAGCTTGTTGATGGCGTCGAACGCCAGCTTGTCGCTCTTCAGCGAAGACTCCGGAATGAAGCCCAGGTCGCCGCCATTCTGCGCGGTTTCAGGCTGCTCCGAGTAGTTCATGGCTACGGTGGCGAAATCCTCGCCGCTATCCAGGCGATTCTCGATCATCTGGATCTTCTTGCGCGCGTCCGCCTCGTTCTGCGCCTTCATGTTCCTGACTTGCGGGTTCGGCTGGGTGGTAACCAGGATCTGCGCCAGATGGTATTGCGGTTCGATCAGATTGAATTCCGCTTTGTGCTGGTTGTAGTAACTGGTGATGTCTTCATCGGAAACGTTGATCTTCGACGTAACTTCCTTGTTCAACACCTTATCGATGGTCAGGGAACGGCGCAGGTCCTTCTTGAAGTCGTCGAGGGTAATCTGCCGCTCTTTCAGGCGCTGGTCGAATTGCTCCTGGGTGAAGGGAGCTTTAATCTCGGTCAACTTGGCGTTGACTTCCTCGTCGGTAGCGAGCAAACCCAGCTTTTCGGCGCGCTGCATCAGGATTTCGTTGTCGATCAGGTCGCTGATGACTTTCAGGCGCAGGGTGTCCGCCTGTTCGGCGCTGGGTTGCTGCGGCGAACCAGCCACCTGGACGTCGTAGAACTTCTGGACCTCGGTGCGTGTGATGTTACGGCCGTTGACCGTCGCCATCACATCGTTGCCGACCTGCTTGTTGTTACAGCCGAAAGTTGAAAGCAGCGAGGTCAGGGCCAGTAGACTGGCCAGCACGCCGAAAGTTATGTTTCTCTTACGTTGCAGTTCCAAACCCAGCCCTCCTGAGAGGCACTTATCCACTGCGAAACCCGCACGATCTTCTGACTCCACAGCGATCCGTTCGTCACACTATTTTCAAACAATAATCGCTTACGGCTTCGGTGCGGCTGAGCCCGATTGGGGCTGTGCCGGCGGGGGAGGCGGCGGCTGCACTCCAACGCCCCGAAGCTGACGATTCAAAGCTGCCCGCAGTTCGTTAGCATCCAATGCCCCTTCGACCCGTTCGCCATTGATGAACATCGTCGGAGTAGCGCTGACATTGAGCTTGTCGCCTTCCGCCATGGACGCTTTCACGGTGGCGTCCGACTGAGCTTTGATGCAGGCTTGCAACCGGCTTGCGTCGGCGCCGTTCTTCTTGCCGAAATCCACGGTTATTTCATCCAGCTTGGTAAACGACTCCTGCACATTCTGCTGGCTGCCACCGATTGCCCGCTGATTGGCATGCAGGTAGTCGGCGAGTTGCCAGTATGCCGGCCCGCTCTCGGCGGCAAGACAGTTGGCGTCGTTGGCCGCACGCTGAGCCCAGGGATGAATCTGCAGCAGCGGGTAATCCTTGTAGACGATTTTGATCTTGTCTTTGTATTCCGGAAGGATCTCGGTCATCAGGGTCGTGTGCATGCGAGCGCAGAACGGGCACTCGAAATCGTCGAAGTTGACAACCGTAACCTTGGCGTCGGGATTCCCGCGCACGGGCCGTCCCGCCAGCGTGATCTTGGACATGTTTTCGGCGTAAATGTCCTTGGTCAAATCAATCTTGGTAAAGCGAATGAGGGTTTTGCCGTCCTTGGAAAGCAGGAACTCAGCATTCTGGGTCTTACCCTCGCGGCTCATCGTGACCGGCACCAGATCGTAGTTGGGGAACTCGCTGGCCGTCGGTTTCCCAATCTCGATGTTCACGTCCGGAGGAATATTGAAAAAGGCTCTCACCTGCCGCTGTACGCGGTCGGCGACATCCGGAGAAACGGTCGCAATGGGGGCGTTGGTCTGCGCCACGCTGAAAGTACACAAAAGCAGCCACACGACTGCCAATCGCTGTAGGAGCAAGCTGAGAAAACCACCTTTCGGAGGGGACAATGGCAACCGCTCATTATCTCATGGCTAGCGGACTTGCACATTAATGCGGAGGCTTGGGTAGTGTCCTAAAGCTGCGTTGATGGCGTGGGGCCCCGAAAGGCAATCGACTGCGGACACGTGTGAATCGTCTCCACGAACTGCACAAGATTCACGTGAGGGCTGGCGGCAACTAATTGTCCGCAGGCCGGGCAGTAACTTGCGACTAATTCCGCTTTAGGTCTGAGTTTGTGGGTGACACGTTGAAAGAGAACTTTGCGAGTGGCTTGCGGCATTATTGCCCTCATCAGGGGAGCGCAAAGAGCCGCTGAATTGCGGTTTTAAGATGCGTTACCGATACTTTGGAGTGTATTGGACTCCATACCACACTGTCTGAGCTGGATTGAACAGAGTTGCTGAATCATGAAAGCAATTCCGCAAGCTCCAAACATGATCGGTAATCAGCCAACCACAGGCTTGCCTTAGGAAGGAATGGTCTTCAGGGAGCCAATGGAGAGCAAGGCGTTCATCGATCCGGAACGGAAGCCTTCCAGATCCAGCGTGACATACGTAAACCCGAGCGCTTTGAAGATTCGCGTGAACCGTTCGGCCATGTCCGCCGTCATCGCACGCGGCAATTCTTCGCGGGCAATTTCAATTCGGACGATCTGACCATGATGGCGCACACGGAATTGACGGAACCCAAGCCGCCGCAACTCCTCTTCGCCCAGCTCAACCGCGGAAAGAGCTTCCGTGGTTACAGGCCGACCGTATTCGATCCGCGAAGCCAGGCAAGCCGACGCCGGTTTGTCCCAGATCCGTAGTCCGGCCTGACGGGCAAAGGTTCGGATATCGTCCTTGGTCAGTCCGGCATCGAGCAGGGGAGTGGCGACGCCATGGTCACGGGCAGCTTTCTGCCCCGGCCGGAAGTCCCCCTGGTCGTCAACGTTCACTCCGTAAGCAATGGCGTCGAATCCATTGCCCTGGCGAAACTTTTCCATCACATCAAAAAGCTCGTCTTTACAGTGAAAGCAGCGCGCGCTGTCGTTGCGGCGATATTCGGTGCGCTCCAACTCTTCTGTCTGAAGAATTGTCAGCGGAATCTGCTGCTCCTCGGCGAAGGCAACAGCATCCTGCATCTGGGAGCGCGCCAGGCTGGGTGAGTCGGCCAACACCGCCCGCATGTTCGAGCCAAGTTCGCGGTACGCGGCCCACGCCAGAAATGCCGAATCAACGCCTCCCGAATACGCGACCAGCAATCGGCCCATGCTTCGAAGACGATCGCGTAAGGCGACCAGCTTGAGTTGAGATTCGCCGGTAGCATCAGGCAGATTGGAAACCACAGCGGCCATAACTGGATTGTAAGACACTTTGCAGCGATGAAAGGTTGCGAATCAGTAGAGCCGTTCGGGACGCGAAATGCTGCCGAAAGTGCCAAAGTTCGTCAGACTGAAAGCGATGCGGAACGCATTTTCGTTGTTCAAGGGACTGTAAGCCCAACGCGAATATTGGAATGCAATGCCGCAGCAGTCCCAGTTGTAGTTGGCCTGAAGGGTCATGGCCTGAAGGAAGTCGGTTCGAGAGTCCACGCCTACGCTGAAAGCGCCGCTGAGCCCCTTCTTGTTCATGCCGCCGTAGATCATCCCCAGTCGCCATTGGTTGTAAACGTTTGGAATTAGGACTCCGTTGACGATAGCCGGCTCGCCTGGCGCGTTGACATAGGTTTGCCCGCCATTCAAATACCAGTCGCCGAGCTTGTAGCCGGCGAATAACGTGCTCGCATTGATCTGGTGCAACACCGGGTCATAGTCCAAGTCCCACTGGAAATCCGTGAGCCCGGCGGTGGCCCGAAGACGCGAAATGACGGGAGCGAACACGCGAGGTTCGGTAAGAAAGGCGATTCCGGTGAAATCGACGGTGGTATCAAAAACATTGCGGTTACCGGGTACCAGCGCGCCTCCAAAATAAGGGTTGGCAAAATACTTATTGCGCGATCGTCCAGCTGAAAATCTCGCGTGCCGGTTCCGACTTGTCCTGACAGATGCCGACGCCAGTGCCTTCTTTTTCGGTCAGGTTTTCCGAAAGCTTGGAATACTCAGGGTGTTGAAAGCATTTCGGGCTGAGTTTCGTCTTCTTGGCGAACAGCCGGTTCACCACTCCGTATTCGACTTCATTCGTGTCGGCCAGAATGTCTCGGAAGTCGAAGCGAATGATCTGGCTGAAGTCGGAGATTCCGCCCTGGTAGCGGTAAATCGCATAAGGCTCGATGGTGTGCTTGATGGCGCGGCCAAATGGCTTGCGATCGAAGACGCGTGACAAGGTGGGTGGACGAACCTCGAAGGAGGCGTTGCCAACGTTCCGATTGATGGCCTGATGGACGGCGATGCCGATGACTTCCGTACTCGGACCGGGCTCGAGCCTTTCCGAGTAAACGGTTTCGCGGACGCCGATCTGCGGACGGAACGTCCAGCCGTCGAATAGCTTGGGCCACGCTATGTAGGGAGCGACGTCGCCGCGTCCAACGATAGGCGCTGTTTCAAAGCCCGGTTCGTTGCGGGAAACGATGTCCGACGAGACGTCGAAAGAGTACACAAAATTCGACCGGCTGAAGGGGTGCTCGACGGTTGAGAATTCGACACTCGGGGAATGGACAATCTGGATGTAATCGCCGGGGGTGTCGCTTTGATAGTTCTGGTAGCTGGCCGCCATGACTCCGAAAGAATTGCCGTCCCAGCTTTTGGAAACGAATCCGGTCGAGCGAACTTCCGACTCGATAGCTTCGGTAAAAGCCAGCGCAAACGTCTGCCGGAAGATGTACGACGAAAGAATGTCAGCCGAAAGCACGGCGACAAAGCCATCAGGAAGTTGCTTGAAGCCATTTACCTTGATGTCCTCACCGCCCTGGTTCTGGCCAAAGTACGGTCCCGGCGGAGCGCCCTTCTGATCGATGACTCCGTAATAGTTCGCCTGCAACGCATAGCTGTAACCGATTGCGCGGAAATCGCCGAACTGGGCCCAGCCGCGGGCGGAGTAAAGCGCAGCTCCCAAGGTTGCATCCGCATTGCGCGCTATCGCCCAGTAGAAGGAATCGCCGAAAACCGTGCCACGAAGTGTCGATGACCCGATCGAGGGGATGAGAAACCCGCTTTTCCTCCCCAGGTTGTCGACCGGGTGCTCCATGTAAGGGAAATAGAAGACCGGAATGCCATGCAGCTTCAGAGTGGCATGGTGCAGTTTGGCTTCATCGCCGACCTGGACGTCGGCAGTTCTGGAATCGAGTTTCCACTTGGGCTTTGGCAACTGGCAAGAAGTCACATACCCATAATTGACGCGATACAGGTCCGGGCCGAGTTTATCCACGACCTTGCCGGTGAAGAAAAACGGTGTGGAGGAGGTCAGGAACATGGTGCGGTTCTTGACTCTGACGCCAGTGGAGCCCGTGACATCGTAGAAGGTACCTGTATCCCGGCTTATGTCGTACGTGGCGCTGGTTCCCACCAGGTGCGCATTGTGCTGGCTGCTGTCGAAGACAACGTGACCCTTGGCGTGCAGAATGCCTGTGGTCGAGTCATAGGTCACTTCGTCGGCGTGTAAGACATTCGTGCCGAATCGAATCTCGACGTTTCCGTGCCCCGTGAAGATGTCCTGGTTCTTCTGTTGCTGGTCGGCTCTGATCAGCACTTCATTGCGGCCCAGGGGGACATTCGTCGCGGGCCGTTGCGGACCCAGTTGCTGGTCGGTGTCGCTCTGAAGTTCCTGCTGGACCAGGTGCTCGGTTGCGGTGTCTTCTTTGCCGGAATCGGTTTTGGCGGTGATCCCGGAAGCTGATCCTGATTGCGGTTGTGGTGCCGGCGCGGGCAAATACTCGTCGCCAAACGGGTCGGCATCGGGATCGTCGGGCTGAACGGTCGGACTGGGATTCGAATTCGAAGGTGCCGGGGACGCGTTTTGCGGCTGATTCTGCTGTTGTCCAGAGACACGCAACTGGCTGGTTAATACGCCCGGCCGTACAAACGCGTGACACAGCAACAGGGAGATGATAATCAATCGAGTGCGAGGAATCATCGACAGGCGTGCGTCCCTTCGCCTTAATGCCTTGAGTTCAGCGGTACCATGCAACTTAGCACGTTGCACCGAAGCAGGCAAAATGCGAATCGCCCCGACGGTTTCACGCGGCTCTGGACGTTTCTCTTAACCCGCCCGGTGTTCGCCGGTTGCGCCACTGACTGGGTTCGAGTACTGGAATTGACTGTGTTTCGACATTTGGCGGATGACCTCCGGTTCTCATCATCGCTTCCACCTTTTTTGCAAACGGGCCCCACGCGCGCTGCGGGCAGTACACATAGTCGCGCCACGACATGACTGAACAGCAGATAGTTCGCTCCGATGTTCCCGATTCACCTGCGGGTCCCGATGAAGTCTGGCGGGATGAAGTCCAGGCGAGAGTCGCTCGCTATCGTACCCGTCGCGGCAGGCGTGTCGAGGGAACGTACAGCATGCGTTTCCCGTTTTCGCCTGAAGAGGAGAAAGCAAAGTCGGGGCAGGCTCTGAACCCGGTCGCCGAGCTGGAGCCCGCACTCGATACTGCGGAGTCGAATTGGTTGGGGGAAGCTGAAGACGCGGTTGCTGAGCCCGCTCTCGAGTTAGAGCAATCGGTTTGTTCTGTGGCCGACTGCGAAGAAGTTGTCGCCGCTGACGAAGTGCAAGAGACCTCCTGCGCCATTGAGCCTCCCGAGCGCTGACAGTTACCTGCCTGATTCGGAAGTCAACTCCGCCATGGAAGCGCCCGAACTGGTGTTGGAGTCTGAGCCGCTCACTCCTCCGGTCCCAAGACCGCCAGTCAAACGAAAAGTGATTGCATTCCCCCGCCAGGCGACGACTCAGGAAGAGACTTATCGCCTCGCGGACCCCGTGATCCCGGAGCAGCCGCGCATTCTGGATGTGCCGGAAGAGCTGGAGCCTTTCCCGACTACGCCGTTGTTAGAGGGTTTGCAGCTTCCCGCAGCACAAAAATCGGCATTGCCTTCCCGGGATCACATCGACTTGCCGTTACAGGCTGTCAGCATTGCCCGCCGCTTCTGCGCGGGGCTGCTGGACTGTGCCGTGGTCATTGCCGCTGCCGGCGTATTCGGCGCTATCGCTTACAAGCTGATGCCGAAATTGGAGCTGACGAAACCTTTGCTGCTGACCGCGGCCATTCTTCCGGTACTGCTCTGGGCCGTATACCAATACATGCTGGTGATGTATGCGGGAGCTACGGCTGGAATGAACGCTGCCAGGATTCGGCTGGTCACCTTCAAGGGCAGCTCGCCCAATTGGCGTCATCGCCGCACCTGGGTGATTGCCCTCTATTTCTCCGCAGCGTCCCTGGGGATGGGACTGCTATGGTCGCTGGTGGATGTCGACACGCTTTGCTGGCACGACCGCATCAGCCACACCTACCTGACCAAACGCGAGTAGGGTCGCGACGTCCCAGCCCATACCGACCGCCGCATTTGATCGCGCACGGCAGTTTCATGCTGCTGTAATATTTCGCCCGCTTACAACCTTCCAGTAAATCAATGCGCTCAAGAAACACTGCGGCGCCGAGCCCGGGAGCCGCCTCCGAATTCCTTCTTGGCTGTACACTGTTACAAGCCCCAGCCACCTCGTGACTTGGGCAAGCGTTGGCCCGGAGAAGCCGGGAACCATCTATGTCCTCACAAGTCGAGAACCTGCAGCGACCCGCAATCAAAGTTTTTGTCGCCACGTCAGTAATGCTGACGTTCATTTCTTTTTGGCGGGCCGCGGCCATCGTGCTTTCGGATCTGGCGTCGTCGGCGTACTACGTGGGCGGCGACGCGGAAAAGGTTATCGGCAAGAGCGCTCCCTGGTTCGTGCTCGCGGTCATGCTGTTCAGCTACGCGGTGCGCGCCATCTACATCGAGTCGAGCGCCATGTTTGTGCGCGGCGGCGTCTATCGCGTGGTCAAGCAGGCCATGGGCGGGACACTGGCCAAGCTCTCCGTTTCAGCGTTGCTTTTCGACTACATCCTGACCGGCCCTATCAGCTCCGTTGCCGCCGGCCAATATGTCGCGGGCTTTCTGACCGACACGTTCCACCACATCGGCTACAACATCACCGTTCCCGATAACGGGTTTGCTGCCTTTTTCGCGGTTGCCGTCACTCTGTACTTCTGGTGGCAGAACATCAAGGGCATCCACGAGTCCAGCGAGCGCGCGCTGCAGATCATGAAGATCACTACCGTGATGGTGGTGATGCTGATCGTCTGGTGCCTGATCACGCTGGCGAAAAAGGGCGGCCAGGTGCCCCCGTTTCCTTCTCCGTCGCTGATTCACCACAACAAGGAATCGTTAGGCTGGTTGCTGGGCACGTGGGCGGAACGGATTCCCGCCATCATGCTGCTGGTCGGGTTTGGCCACTCCGTTCTCGCCATGAGCGGCGAGGAGTCGCTGGCGCAGGTCAATCGCGAAATTGAGCATCCCAAGCTGAAGAACCTGGAGAAGACCGGGCTGGTCATCTTCCTGTACAGCCTGTTCTTCACCTCGCTGGTCTCGTTCTTCGCCGTCATGATCATCCCCGATGGCGTCCGTCATGAGTACTTCGCCAACCTGATTGGCGGCCTGGCGATGAACATGGTCGGCCCTTACACCTTGCGGCTCATCTTCCAGGGCTTCGTGGTGCTGGTGGGTGCGTTGATTTTGTCGGGCGCGGTGAACACCGCCATCGTCGGCGCCAACGGCGTGCTGAACCGCATGGTCGAGGACGGAGTGCTGACCACCTGGTTCAAGAGGCCGCACAAGCGCTTCGGCACGTCCTATCGAGTAATCGACATGATCGTGCTGCTGCAGATCCTGACGATCATTGCCAGCCGCGGCAACGTCTACTTGCTGGCTTCGCTGTACGCCTTTGGCGTGATCTGGAGCTTCTCCTTCATGTCGCTGGCGGTCGTGGTGCTGCGCTACACCAGTCCCGGCAGCCGCGAGTGGAAGGTGCCCGGCAATATCCACATTAAAGGCGTTGAGATACCGGTTGGGCTTGGCCTGGTTTCTCTGCTGCTGTTTGCGACTGCCATCACGAATCTGTTCACCAAACAGATGGCGACCATTGCCGGCGTTTCCTTCAGCCTTATCTTCTTTGCCATTCTGACTGTGTCCGAGAAAATGTCGGCGGTCGAGCATGCCTCCGGGAAGTCAGGCCTGGAGCAGTTCAACGTTGCGGGCGATACCGAGCTAAGCGGCGAGGCGATGGAGGTTCGGCCAGGCAACATTCTGGTTGCGGTTCGCGACCCCCGTAACCTCTACTATCTGCAAAAGGTGCTCTCGCGCACGGACACAACCAAGACGGATGTGGTCGTGATGACCTCGCGCGTCTACACCCGTGAGCTGGGGTTTGGCGGCAGCGATCAGGTTGAGACCTCGGAAGTCTTCCGCAAGTACGAACAGGAGCTATTCACCACGGTCGTGAATGTCGCAGAAAAGCTCGGCAAGCATGTTTCACTGCTGGTGGTGCCGACGAACGACGTGTTCGAGAGTATTGTGGCGACGGCGCAGCGCCTGCATTCGTCCGTCATTGTGTGCGGCAAGTCGAACTTGCTGACGGCCGACGAACAAGGCAAGCTGACGGGCGATGCGTGGGAACGGCTACCGGAGCCGCGGCCGCGGTTGCGCCTGGCGGTCTTCGATCCGGAAGGCAATAAGCATGAATACATGTTGGGGCCGCATACTCCACGCATGCGTCAGGAAGATGTCGATCTGCTGCACGGGATGTGGAAGGAAGTCACTGCCGATCCCGGCTATCGCGAGTTGCATCACTATCACGTCCTGAATGTCGCCTTGCAGGAGATGAAGGCTCGCATGCACGACGACGTACGCAAGGACGAAGTCATGCAGGACATCCTCAACGAGATGAATCGCAACAGCGATGACCCCATCGCCGAGGACGATGCGCAGGAAACTCCGCCCACATAAAATTTAAGGCTGTGGTATCACCCCTGAGCGAAGCAGGCTGCCGCGGGAGCTCAAAACTCGACATTGACTCGTTTTGAAGGGGGCACACCTGAGGTGCGCCGTAACGGCTCGTTTTGAAGGGGCGCACCTTGAGGTGCGCCGTAACAGGTCCTTTGTTAGGTCTCGGCGAGTCGGCTTTTAAACCGACGAGCCGTGCACGTTCGAGTCTTTCGGCAGGCTGTTCAGACGTGCATTTCGATGTCATTTAGTTGAATCTCCGTCATCGGCTTCAGCCGGCGAAGCAAGCCGCAAAACTTACCTCAGTGGCTGAAGCTGTCTTCATAATCTGCCTCGAGCTGCACCGCTAAAGCGATGCTCCACCCTGTCTCCGTCGTCACCTCAACCGAATATCTTGTTACCATCAAAGAGTGAGCACCTCTTCTCAAGTTCGCGTTCGCTTTGCTCCCTCGCCGACAGGTCACCTGCACGTCGGCAATGCCCGCACCGCACTTTTCAACTGGTTATTTGCGCGCCAGGCCGGCGGCGTGATGGTGCTGCGCATTGAGGACACCGATCTTGAACGCAGCGAAGCCCGCTTCGAAGGCCAGTTACTGGAAGACCTGAAGTGGATGGGCATCGATTGGGACGAAGGGCCGGATGTCGGCGGCGAGTATGCACCGTATCGCCAAAGCGACCGGCTGGGAGTGTATCGCGAGCACGCGGAACGCCTGGTGAGTGAGGGTAAGGCCTACCTGTGCTTCTGCTCGCAGGAGGAGTTGGAGCGCGATCGCGAAGAGAAGCTCAAGAAACAGCTGCCGCCGATTTACTCAGGCAAGTGCCGCGCACTCGATCCGGCAGAGGCGAAGCAGCGGGTCGCCAACGGCGAGGCTGCTGCCATCCGCTTGCAGATCCCGGAACACCCGATTCGTTTTCACGATATCGTTCACGGCCCGGTCGAGTTCGCCAGCGAGGTAGTGAGCGATCCCATCATCCTGCGGTCCAGCGGCATTCCGGTTTACAACTACGTGGTTGTGGTGGACGACGCGCTGATGAAGATTACCCACGTCATCCGCGGCGACGACCATCTCTCCAACACGCCCAAGCAGGTGGCGTTATACGAGGCGCTGGGCTGGGCGGTCCCGGAGTTTGCTCATCTCTCCACCATTCTTGGCGCGGATCGCGAGCGCCTCTCCAAGCGGCACGGGGCAACCTCGATCGCAAACTTCCGCGACATGGGAGTTTTGCCGGAAGCCCTGATGAACTACCTCGCTTTATTAGGCTGGGCCCCGAGCGGGGGCACGCGCGAAATCTTTTCCCCCGATGAGTTGAAGCACGAGTTTTCGCTGAAGCGGGTCACCCCGTCGCCCGCGGTCTTCGACATGGAGAAGCTCTACTGGCTGAACCGGCACTACATCAAGCAGAGTTCGCCGGAACGGATTGAGAAACTGGCTGAGCCGTATTTTGTGCATGGCGGGTCTGCTGCCAGAAAATCCGGACGACAACGTGCGGGCATGGTTCGGAAAGGTAGTGGCGCTGCTGGCGCCGTCGGTCAATAAGCTGGACGAGCTACCCGAACGCGCAGCTTTGATCTTCCGCTATGACGCAGGCGCGGCACTGAAGTCCGCTGACAACGCAGAGGTGCTGGCTTCGCCGAAGACGCCCGATGTGTTGAACGCCTTCATGGAGCAGGTGGAGGCCGATCCCTCGCCGATGACGCCGGAACGCTTCAAGGCGATCATGAACGAGGTGAAAACGAAGAGCGGCGCTAAAGGGAAAGATCTGTTTCACCCCGTGCGCATCGTGGTGACGGGTTCGCACTCAGGGCCGGAGTTCGATAAGCTAATTCCGATTCTGGAGGAAGGCTCGCAGCTCGCCCTGCCGCAACATGTGATGAACGTCGGCGAACGCGTGGCCGCTTTTCGAGCTGCCAGAAGTTTTGGAGTGTCATCCTGAGCGAAGTCAGGCTGCCGCAGGCAGCCAAGCGGAGTCGAAGGACCCCTACAGCTACAAACCATCTCCTGCCGGGATAGCGAGCGCGCGTTGTAACGCCGCTCGCGCCAGTATCCGCGTCGAATCCAGCGTAGGCAGAGGGCTGGTCGCGTCGTCGATCAGCAATGGAATTTCCGTGCAGCCCAGGATCACCGCATCGCAACCGCCGTCCATCATGCGATTGATAATCCGGTGGAATTCGCTTCTCGACGCCGCGGTAAACACGCCCTTCACCAGCTCTTCGAAGATGATCTCGTTGATCCGCCGGCGATCTGACTCACTTGGAGACAGGCATTCGATGTCCCGTTCGGCCAGCTTCTTCGGATACACCGGGCCTTCCATCGTGTAGCGAGTTCCGGTAAGCGCCAGCTTGCGAAAGCCGCGGCGCTTCGCTTCCGCAGCCACTTCTTCGGCAATATGCAGCCACGGCAACGGCGACTTCGGAGCGAACATTTCGAATGCGATGTGAACGGTGTTGTCGGGACAAATGAGAAACTCCGCGCCCGCCTTCGCCAGCTTTCCGGCCGAGGACAACACCAGTCCAGCGACTCCCTGCCAATCGCCCGCATCGACGAACGGCATGTATTCGCCCAGGGCGTGCGTGTGCATCGTGATCTCGGGATGGCGGTATTCGCCGAGCTGGCGATCGCCCTCCTCGCAGATCGTGCGATAACAAAGCGCCGCTCCTTCGGCGCTGCAAGCAACGATTCCGATGTGCTTTGCCATCTTTCCATTGTCGCAGACCAGCAGGCGTTCGCCGCGCCGGCGCCGGAGTAGAATCATCTGAGAGATGGCTGAACTATTCACGCCCGCCAAGCAGGAATCAGAGACACGCAACTGGGTGCCATTTGTGGTTGGACTGGTCGCGGTGGTCGTGGTCATTGGCGCGATAATCCTGTTCACGCGTAACAGCGGCAAGACGACGCAGCAGGTCAATCCCTATGCCGCGAAACTTCAGATTTCGAATGCGAAGGTCAGCGCGGCGGAGAACTACGTCGGCGGCACCGTCACCTACCTGGATGCGACCATCACCAACACCGGCGATCAGTCGCTGGTGGGCGCGGACATGAATCTGGTCTTCCAGAACACCATGAACCAGATCGTGCAGAAGGAAACGCTGCCGTTGCATGTGCTCGCGGAGAACCAGATGGGCGGCTATCCCGACCTGGTCGATATGAGCCGTTCGCCGATTACCCCCGGCCACAGCAAAACCGTGCGCATGACGCTGGAGCACATCTCCGCCGACTGGGATCAGGCTGCTCCCCAGATGCAGCTGGTGAATTTGAAGTTGAAGTGAAGCGCAGTCAGATCGACATGGCTTGATGATCCCCACCAAATGTAAGGAGCGGTGCTAATCGACCGTCCCATTCACGAATCTGCATTCTTCCTTTGTTAACCTAGTCCCATGTCGAGATTCGGGATCATCGCGCTGATCCTCCTGCCTGCGGTTGCCGCTACCGCCATGGCCGCTCAGCAGAGAACGTCGAAGCCAAAAAATACTCTTACGGTTTCGACGCCGGTCACCACCATTACGTCTTTCGACAAAGACCACACGGTCATTGGGTGGATGGAGATCATTCCATTCGACAGCAAGATCTACCATGCGACCCGGATCCTGCGCGTTCTGGTGCCGGCGAACTATTTCTCGCCGCACAACGCGCACCGCAGCTATCCCGCGCTCTACATGCAGGATGGCCAGAACCTGTTCGACAAGGTCACCAGCTCCTCCGGCGAGTGGCAGATGGATGAGACCGTCGAACACCTGGTCGGCGGCTTCAAGATTCCGCCCATGTTCGTCGTCGGAATCGACAATGCAGGCGAAAAGCGTAGTTCCGAATATCTCCCCTACCCCGATCCCCATAACGACAAGGACGGCGTCTCGGGCGAAAAGGACGTTCACGGCAGTGAGTACGCGCGCTTCGTTGTGACCGAAGTGATGCCTTTCATCGAGAAGCGGTACCGCGTATCCCGCGGGGCGATGAATGCCGGCTTGGGGGGCTCGTCTTACGGCGCCGATATCGCACTCTACATTGCAATGCGTTATCCCGGGACGTTTGGGCATTTGCTCCTCGAAAGCCCGGCGCTGTGGATCGGCAACGATCAGCTAATGAAAGATGTGCAGAAGGCGAAGGTGTTGCCGCAGAAGATTTATCTCGGTATCGGCACCGACGAAGATGCCAGCGATCCGAAGGTCAGCGTCGACGCCGTCCAGCACGTACAGGCCTTGGAAGACGTGCTGCGCAAGAAAGGCCTGGGGCCGGCGCGCCTGAAAGTCGTGGTCGAAGAGGGCGGAAAGCACAACGAGGAGTACTGGTCAAAGCGTCTGCCGGACGCGATGTTGTTTCTGTACGGTACTGACGGCGTACCGCCGGCTAAAACCGGCTTGAATAAATGATACGGAGTACCGGCGCACCTGAAGGTGCGCCCCTTCCAATCCGCAAAGGCCTCTCTTAAGCCTGTGCACAACTGCAGCGCCGGCCAAATCAGCCTCTACTTCAACCCAAACGTAAAGCTCAGTCCTGAGCTTGTTCCGTAGTCGCTGCCTGACAGGTGCGGCGGCGGCTGGTTGTCCCAGTTACCGTAGAACGAAACATTCCACGACAGATCGCCTGTGATCTTGATGTAGTAGGTTGCGTTGGTGTTCACATAGATTCGTCCCGGCTCGGAGAGGGCAGGGAAGGCCGTGGCTGTGATGTCCAGATTCGTCTTGTTGAACTTGAAGAACTTCATTTCGCCGCCCACCATCGCGGCCGCGACGTTCTGGCGGGGCACCGGTCCCAACGCCTGGCTATAGTTCGTCGCCTGCCACGCCAGGCCGCCGATGAGTGCGATGGTGGAGCGATTGGTGTTCTTGAGGTAGCGGCCGATGCCGCCGCCGATGTTGCTTTGCAGACGAATGTCCTGCTCCGAGCTTTGCAGGAAAGAGCCCACGCCCGTGTAGAACCAGTTGTTCCATCGCAGAAGGCGCAGGCCACTGAGGTTGAGCTGATTGCGCGTGGCTGCCGATTCCGTGCCCTTGCTGCTGGACAGGGTGGAAGTATAATTCGCAGTGCCCGACCAGCGTTCGCGCAGGTAGGCGACATCTGCGCCCACGTTGTATTGCGTGGTCTCGTTGCCCTTGGAGTAGATGAGCCCCGAGTTCAGGTCTCCACTGAAGCGCTGCCAGAATTTGTCGGAGGTCTGGCCCATCTTCACGATCTCCGTGCGCGGGAGTTCGGTTTCCTTTCCAGTCGCCTCCAGGACTTCGATTTTGACAGGCCGCTTCTCCTCGCTTTCCGCGGTGCTTAACGCGCCGGTGTAGGTGGAACCGTCAGCGGTCTTTACGACGAAGAGCTGCTTGCTCTCCAGGTAGGCGACCTTGGACCACTGCACTGAGGATGTGCCGAGGATGTAGTCGAAGCTGACGTAGAGCACGCCTTGATCGAGGCCTTTGATCTCGCAGGTGAGGTGATCGCCATTCTTCATGACCAGCACGTCGGTCTTTTCGCGCGCGAACAAGGGCGCGACCGCGACGAAGATGAGTGACATCAGGACAGCGGCACGAAGATTCATAGGCTCTCCCCGCGCGGGTCCGTGGACCCGCATCGAGCTGCATTGGTGTTTCCGGTTGTAACGATTAGGGCAAGCTTATGGTATGCGAGGCTGCAGGGATTGGGAATTGCGAAGGCTGGTGGCGGCACGCGAGCGCTTGTTTGCCGTTTGCAAGAAAGCCCCCGGCGCAGACACCCGTCAGGCGTTCTAGCCCGAAGGGCGAAAGTGATTAGCCCCGGGCGGAAGCCCGGGGTGGGCTCTGCAAAACGAACCAAAGCCCCTTCAGGGGCGGCAGGGTTTTTCTGTCGCGGGGCGCGCGTGCCGTCCCTGAAGGAACTCAGAGCCCCGATGCGCATGCGTCCCAGCGCTTACGCGCTGGGCTAATTACTTTCGCCCTTCGGGCTGGGCTGGTCGGCTAATTCATTTCGGCCGTTGGCCCGGACAGGTGCGGTTCTTCGGGCTATTGTCCCCGAATGGATATCAAGGCTACGTGAACGGAAAGCTAGCCGCCGGCGATGGCGCCAATGATCAGGAGCGGTTCTTTGCCGCTATTCACGGCCTCGGGCAGCGGCGCATCCGGAGATTCGTGGGACAAATCTTCTTCACACGCGAAGAAGCGCAGGAATGGGCGGCGCTGCTTGGTCACATGATCACGAATGGTTCCGCACAGCATGGGATAGCGCGCCTCCAGGGCGTCGAGGACCGAGCAGACCGTCGCTTGGCCCTCCACCTCAAGCTGCACTTCTCCACTTACATTTGCCAGGGTGCGCAGGTGTTGCGGTAGAACGACCCGAATCATGCCAATGTTTGTACCTCAACCGACAGCACCGAGGGAAGATCGCGGACGATGGGCGACCAGTTATCGCCGCCATCGGGCGATAGGTAGACTTGACCGCCGGTGGTGCCGAAGTAGATGCCGCACGAATCGAGTGTGTCCACTGCCATGGCATCGCGCAGGACATTCACATAGCAGTTGCTTTGCGGCAGGCCCTTGGTGAGCGGTTCCCACTCGTTACCGCCGCTGCGGCTGCGGAAGACCTGCAGCTTTCCATCCAGCGGATAATGTTCGGAGTCGCTCTTGATCGGCACAACGTAGACCGTTTCCGGCTCGTGGGCGTGGACGTCAATGACGAAGCCGAAATCGGTGGGCAGGTTTCCGCTGACCTCGTGCCAATGGTCGCCCGCGTCGTCACTGCGCATCACGTCCCAGTGTTTTTGCATGAAGAGCACACCCGGCCGCGATGGATTCATCGCGATGTGGTGGACGCAGTGACCAACTTCGGCGTCCTGGTCGGGCATAAAGTTGGAACGCAGGCCGCGATTGATCGGCTTCCAGGTCTTGCCGCCGTCATCGGTGCGGAAAGCTCCGGCAGCCGAGATCGCAATGTAAATTCTGTCAGGATCTTTGGGATCGAGGATGACCGTGTGCAAACACATGCCTCCGGCGCCCGGTTGCCAGTGCGGTCCGGTGCCGTGGCCTCGCAGGCCGGAAAGTTCCTGCCAACTGGCTCCGCCATCGTGTGAGCGGAACAAGGCCGCATCTTCAACCCCGGCGTACACTGTGTTGACGTCGCTCAGGGATGGCTCCAGATGCCATACCCGCTTGAACTCCCAGGGGTGCTGCGTGCCGTCGTACCATTGATGCGTGGTCAGGTTTGCGCCGCTCCCGGGAGAGGTGTCGTAGACGAACTTGTTGCTCTCGCCCATGGGCCACCCTTGCGGCGATTTTTCCGGACCGCCGCCGGGCGTCTCCCACGTCTTGCCGCCGTCGCTGGAGCGCTGGATGATCTGCCCGAACCAGCCGCTGGATTGTGAAGCGTAGATGCGGTTGGGATCGATCGGCGAGCCCTTGACGTGATAAATCTCCCATCCGGCGAAGTGCGGACCGCTGACCTTCCAGTTGTCGCGCTTGCCATCCGACTCCAGAGTGAAAGCGCCTTTCTTGGTTCCTACCAGCACGCGTACTCTGCTCATCCTCTCCCCTTCCTGCTGCCGACGCCTCGCAGCCACGCGAGATCGACGTTTGTCACGAATGAAAATCGATAGTCCGAACTCAGGAATACGAGTCTTTCCGCAACGGAATAAGAGCACGCACCCGCTCATCCTGCAGAAACAATCCGCCCCAAACCAGCGCGCCTACGTATACCGGAGTGAGGACGTACGAAAACAGAGGAGCGCTGATGCGGACATTCGTGGCTACCGCGCCACCCAGATATCCGGTAAGCAGGATCGCCCCTAGAACCGACGTCCGCGGAATCACATAGCAGATAAGGCAGACCAGCAGAATGATCCCGATCGGCCGCACCGCGCCGGCGGGATATCCCACCTTCAGCGTGCCCTCCATAACTTGAGGTACCTGCAGCACCTTCATCCCTGCATCCAGCAGCAGGAGGGCGGTGATCACCCAGCTCACGATGCGGCCTGTCCACAGCATCTTTTTCGATCCAACCCGATTGTCCACTTCGACTGCCATCGATGTCCCCTGAAATTGAATGTTCGTGTTCCGGCGGCGTGCTGCCGAGTTGCTACATCACCGGCGCCGGTGTTCCGTCAGACCACTTGCCTACCGAAACCACCCACACATCGATCGGTGCGATGCCCTTGAACTGCGGATTCAGCATGACGGGGGCGTTCTCGACGCCGTCGCCCCAGGCCGCCGGATCCAGGTGTGGCGTGTACACCATGATGTGGGCGAGGTTGCCGCCAGTCGCGGTCAGATATCCCCGCTTCGACATCATATAGCTCATGGAGCCTGGCTCCAGCGGCGGCAGTTGCTTCTTGTCGTAGGCTTCCTTGTTGGCAGCGATGATTTCAGCGTTCGACTTGCCGGCGATGGCCAACTTGGTTCGTTCAAACGTGCCCGGCAGGATGGATCGCGCCGCCGGAGGATTAAAGCAAATCGGTCCACGCAGCTTCGGATCCCAGAAGGTCGGAGAGTCCTCAGGCGACATCCACGCTCGCTCCACCATACAAACGAAGCCGTTCTTGCCTTCTACTGCGGTTACGTAGCCGTGCTCGGTGAGGACCATGACGGTCGCGTCACGCGATATGGCCTCGGGGGCCGCACTGCGCGCCATCGCAATTTCGGTATCGCGATCATCGAGGTAAAGGTGAAGAGGCGCCATGCTGCCCTGTTGCACCTTGGTATCAGCTGCCGCCGCTCCGTAAGCCGAACTCAGAGTGGCCACCGCCAGAAACGCTAATGCTGCTGCGATCGCTAACTTCTTCATGATTGACATCTCCTGCACCATCTACTGTGACTATCCGGAATTCTTGTTTGTGCCGCTGGCCCGACTTACATCGGCTTCTCAGCGTTGATCATCCACGGTATGCCGAACTTGTCGGTGAGCATGCCGAAGCGAATGGCCCAGAAGGTTTCTGCCATGGGCATGCAGACCTGTCCACCTTCCGACAATGCCTTGAAGGCGCGCTCGGCTTCCTCCGCCGTCTTCACGCCGATGTTGATGGAAAAGCCGGTGGGCTTGCTATAGCGGTCGGGAGGTGCGTCGGATCCCATTAGCAACTGGTTCCCAATGGTCATGCGGGCGTGCATGATCTTGTTGCGCCATTCCGGGGAAACCGGCATATCAGGCGGCGCGGTGTCGTAGGTCATGGCTGCCAGGATTTTTCCGCCCAGGGCCTTCTCGTAAAATTTGAATGCTTCTTCGCAGTTGCCACTGAAGTGCAGATAAGTATTCAGATCCATCGTGATGCTCCTTTTATGTTTTCTAGATTGTGATTGAGCAATACGCGTCAGACTTTCCCCACGAAAGCACGGACGCTTAGAAAATTGCCTCGCCTGATAGACGTCTGACCCGGCCAAAATCGACATCGATCGGCAAAATTAAATTCTCATCCCGGCAAATGCCACTCGCCGGTCTTTGATTGCAGCGGAGTCGTATCGCGATTGCGCCAGCGCCGTCGTACTTCCGCCAGAATTGCCTCGCGCTGCTTCATCATTGTCCTGATAACCGCAGGCGGTGGACCGCCGTCATCGTGGTGCGCTCCCCAGATCAGCAGTTCCAGAAGCGCCGGCGCCAGGTCGATGCCTTTCTGCGTCAGCCGGTAGTTCACCTTGCGGCCGTCCGTCTCGCCCGCCTCGGAGGTGATGACCCCCGCCTCCTGAAGCTTGCGCAGGCGGTCAGCCAGAATGTTGCTGGCAATGCCTTCGCCCGATTGCTGGAAGTCCTTGAAGTTGCGCACACCACGAATCATCATGTCGCGGATGATGAGCAGCGACCAGCGGTCGCCCACGATCTCCAGCGACTTGCTGACTGGACAACCGGAACGATGCTTCAGTTTCGAACTGCCAGGCACGCAAAAGACAGTAGCAAGGTTAACTTGCAAGTTGCAAGTTAGTTTGGGACGAATCCAGCAGAACGCGGGACGGGCGGCTAGGGATGCGGGAATGGTAGTGTTGAACCCGCTCAAGCTGCGCTTGAACGGGGCACCCGGCTACTGAGACAAAGATAGTTGGGTTCCAGTCAGAAAATTCCGCTGCGATAGATGACCCACCAGCTCGCAAACAGCGCTGCAAAGGTCTCGGCCACGCCCCACCAGAAGGGAAGCCAGAACGCGCCCAGGCTAAGAAGCGTGAACAACAGCCAAAACGATTTCTTTTGTGAGTCCAATGTGCCGCTCTCTCCAGAGCGAAGTACGATTGACAGGGTCGCTTATAGTACCAAGACGAGTTTCTTCCATTTTAGTGAGGCCGGAACGATGAATGCATACGTTTTGCCCCACGCTCTGGGCGGCGAGCAGCAGCGGCTTCGATTGATGTCGGACCTCCTTGATCCGCTGGAGCGGAGCCATCTCCAGCGGCTGGGGTTACGGCAGGGCTGGCGCTGCCTGGAAGTAGGCTGCGGCAACGGCTCGATATCGCAGTGGCTGGCTGCTCAGGTCGCTCCCGATGGCCAGGTTGTTGCCAGCGACCTCGAGATCAGTTATGTCGCGTGTCTGAAGGCGACGTGCCTGGAGGTTCGTCAGCTCGACATTTTGCAAGGCGAGGTTGAACCAGCGCAGTACGATCTGGTTGTAGCGCGTGCTCTCCTGCACCATCTGCCCGATCCGAAATTAGCTCTGCAAAGAATGATCGCCGCGCTGAAGCCGGGAGGCGTGCTGCTCTCCGTGGAGCCGGATATGCTTCCCGCCACGGTCGCTGAGCCCGAGGCGATGAGAAGGTTTTGGGATGGCTGGTTCCGCTGGGCAGCGTCGGCGGGCGTTGACTACTTCGTCGGGAGGAAGATCGCACCGCTGTTGGCTTCGCTGGGAATGGAGGGTGTGGCAGCCGAAGGTCACACGGCATTCGCGAACGGCGGTTCCCCATGGGCGAGCTACTGGATGCAGACCGTTCGTGAACTGCATCCCAAACTGATGGAGACCGGACACATCTCCGAGGATCTGTTTGAGCAGTTCAACCGGCATCTGAGCGATCCGAAGTATTGGAGCAGCGCCATCACCTTTGTTGCTGCTTCGGGAAGCAAGCCCTTGTGAGGTGTAGCCGGATGCTGGCTTTGAATTGCCCTTGACACGGAGTTCGAGTGCAATTCAACTTTAGGCTGACTTTTCGTCGAGCCTGCAGCTATGGTGCGCCCACAACTTAAATCCGCTGCTCTCATGTTCTTGCTCGTTTGCGCGTGCATGGTGCCGGCGCACTCAGCCAGCGCCTGCGCGACGGGCAGACGCATCGCACAGTCAGCGTTGACAGCGTCGGTGCGACACCTCGTGGCGCCCACCGCCGAGTTGGCGGTGGCGTTGCGCTACACACTGCCTCCCGAACCCAAGCCGACAACGCACTGGCCGTGGTGGCTACGGATCCTGGCAGTGATTGGCGTCCTGGTATTTATACGCATCGTCGCGGGCAGCGTCCGAAATAAACCTAGCGGACCCACTCCATCCTGACGCGGTAAGAACTCAGAAACTCGCGCAGGTGTTCCTTTGCCATCCGCAGAAGAGGCGTGGCTGCCAAGGCAAATAAAAACGCGGCGGGCTGACATGCCCCGCCGCGCTCCCATCTCTCGCGATGGTTGGAAACTTAGTACAAGCGGAAATTCACTTCGACGTTGATCATAACCGGCACCGGCTGACCGTCTTTCTTGGCCGGCTCAAAACGCCACTGGCGTACAGCTTCAATGGCCTTTTCATCCAATCCCATACCCAGCGAACGCTGAACGCGAATCTGTTGCGGGTGGCCATCCGGGGCGACTACCAACCACAGGACGACGGTGCCCTGATACTTGGCTTTGCGCGCTTCCTCGGAATATTCAGGATCCGGATCGTAGACCACTTTGGGCGCGCTCACACCACCGCCTACGCGATAGGCTCCGCCGCCATAGCCGCCACCGTGTCCCGGGCCGACACCTGGACCGGTACCCGATCCAACGCCGCCTCCGCTGCCGCTGCCGATTCCGCCGCCGGAGCCCGTGCCGTTCGACGGCTGGCCGAGCACCTTGGACAACGGATCACCCAAAGCGCCGACGGTCGGCAGCTTCAGTTGCGGTGGAACAACAACGCTGGGGTCGACTGCCAGCTTCGGATTGTCGTTGCGAATGACAATCGCAGGAGGCACGATCTGATCTTTGGATAGCTTGGGCAATGCACCTTTGGGTGCAGCCAGCTTATCGCGATCACCGCCGCCACCACCGCCGCCGGAACGGTTCTTGGAAGCCGGCAACGGCAGATAAGGACTGATGTCGGTAACTACCCCAATCATTTGCTGCTTGATTTCGTCTTTGTGTTCGAGCGCCCAATGCCCTGAATAAATCAACAGGAGCACCACCACCATGTGGACGACGAAGGAATAGACGAAGGTGTCCTTCCGCTGCGGATAGAGACCTTCGCCCTCGCCGAAGAGGGCAGGGATGACCTGGTCCTGAGGCGCAAGCTGCGGGACGTCTTCCTTTACCGGTTTCGTAGCTACGGGGGTAGACATCGGCTTTGGCTATCAGTATAGACCCTGTCGATTCCTAGAAGTTCCAGAAAATGTGGGAGAACGGTGGGGGCTCGTCCCATGAACGGAGTGGTTCGTCCCCGCGCGTCGTCTTGTAAATAGCGCTTTTCACTTGCGTTACCGCGGGATAATCACCTTCAGAGCATTCGGTTGCACCCCCAATTCGACCGGGGTTGAGCAAATGTATTCTCCGTCGGCAAAGACTTCCATAACCGGATCGGCAACGATGCGCAAACGCGAGGCTTGCAGATACTCGACCTCTTTCATGCCGATGTGAGCTCCGCTGTAGACCACCCGGAAGAGCCGGAGGAGCCGGGCTTTCGGCATCTCCCGCACAAAGCAGAGATCGAGCAGCCCATCATCCATTCGCGCGCGATGCGTCAATCGCATGCCGTGGCCGTATTGAGGCCCATTTCCAGCGGCAATCAGATAGCCGCGCTCATCGATCACCGTCTTCCACGAGGCGCCCTCTTCGATTGACACCGTAATGCGCGGCGCGCGAAAACTTCCCAGCGTTTGCAGCAACGCCACCACATAGCCGCCGTGACCGCGCAACCAGTGCGACTGCTTCAGGGTGCGGCGGTTCACGGCAGCGTCCAGCCCAGTGCCGGCGATGCAGGAGAAGTACGTCGTGCGCGCCACTTCTTCTTCCGCTTCCGTCAGACGCCGCAGTTGCGATTGCATGATGCGCGCGCCCATCAGGGGCAGATCGCGGCGTGGCCCGTCCGGCACAAAGTGCATGGTTTCCAGCGATTCGCCCTGCCAGGCTGTGCTGGGCTGAGCGCGAAGACGATAGCGTCGCACTTGATGGCGCTGAAAGGAGTTGGATTGTTCCCAGGTCGATCAGCTTGGTGTTATTGCCGGAAGTGCAAAAGTGCTGCCAGGCGCCTATTGCCGTCGCGACATTCTCGATGCCGATGGATTGAGCGAAATCGTTCGCGCTGCCGATGGGAACGATCAGAGTTGGAATTTGTTTATGTGCAAGCCCGCCGAGATGACGGTGTACGGTGCCGTCTCCGCCAAAAATCAGGACCGCCTCCGGCTCGTCGGTCGGATCGAGTTCGTTGCCGGAGAACAGATTCACGCCCTCGAGTTCGAAGGGGCGGAGGTGATGTTCTTTGGCGTGAGGTCCCAGCAGAGCAACGGCGCGCACCGCGCTACTTTCGCATAAGCGCGGTGAAAAACAAAATGGTGGGCAGAGTTCGCGAACGGTGTCGCCGGCTGAAGCCGGCTGGTATCCATAGTGAACCCCACGCTTACGCGCGGGGCTAATCACTTTCGCCCGGCCTGCGGCCGGGCTGAATCGGCGAATCACGCTGGTTCGCACGAGTCATAGTCCCACGTATCGAACTACGGCTCTGCATACGGTGGAACGACACGGCTGTTTCAGCGCGCCGTTGACAAGAATCGCGCCAACTCGGGTCCTTTGTTTCCGCATGTATTGGAACGACGCGGTTGTTCCGGTGTATCAGGCTGTTATGCCGGAATCGGCCGAACCCCGCCGCAGGCGGGGTGTATCCGCAGTTAGCCCAGGACGCAGCGAAGCGGAGTCCTGGGTAGGCGTCATCAGTAAATCTGAGCCCCTTCAGGGGCGACACTCGCACGCCGGCCACTGCGCGTCCCGCCATTTGTATTCGAGGTGTTCGCCCATTTATACTCGGCTGCCCGATATGAAAGTCGTTGTCATCATTCCCGCGGCCGGACTCGGCACGCGTATGTCTGCGGTCTCCGGCGGTCCGAAGAGCAAGAGCAAACAATTCTTTGAACTCCAGGGAACGCCTATCCTGGTACACACCCTGCGCAAGTTTGCTGCCTGCGACGCTGTCAGTCAGATCGTCGTCGCGCTGCGCAAGAACGAAGCTGCCGGATTCCAGAAGCAGATTGAGAAGGAAAAATTCAGCAAGCCGCTGCGCATTGTCGAGGGCGGCGAGCACCGGCAGAATTCCGTGGCCAACGCACTGGCATCGATCGAAGCAGCCGCCGACGACATCGTGCTGGTGCACGACGCGGTGCGTCCGTTTGTCGATGAAGACACCATCGTCAACGTGATCCAAGCGGTCAAAAAGTACGATGCTGCCATTGCTGGCGTGCCCGCGATCGACACGGTGAAACAGGTGGACCGCACGGCCGATGGCGCGGTTGTGATCGCTACCGTCCCGCGTGAGCGTATGGTGCTGGCGCAGACGCCGCAGGGTTTCCGCTTCGGGCTGTTGAAGAAGGCATTCGACGAAGCCACCGCCGACGGCTTTATGGGAACCGATGAGGCGTCGCTGATTGAGCGCGCTGGAGGCACCGTGCACGTGGTGATGGGCTCGCCGCGTAACATGAAGATCACCACGCCAGCCGATCTGGAATTAGCGGAGTTCTTCCTCGCCCAGGAGAACCGCGAAGCCAGCCTGAGCGGGTAAGCGCCGCAGGCGCGATATAGGATAGCGGCACTTCAGCGTTGGGTACGTGACCGCAGACTGAGTCCCGTAGGGACGGCACAGGTTGAGCTTGTCGACTTCTCCCATACCTCGCATTCCGCGCATTGGCTTTGGCTGGGACTCGCACGAGTTCCAGGCAGGCGTGCCTCTGAAGATCGGCGGCGTTACCCTGCCGCATCACTCTGGCTTGGCCGGTCACTCGGACGGCGATGTCCTGCTCCATGCTCTGACCGACGCCCTCTTAGGAGCCATTGCTGCGGGCGACATTGGGACTTACTTTCCGCCCACCGACCCCAAGTGGAAGGGCGCCGATTCCGCTTTGTTTGTGCAGGAAGCGCTGCGACTGGTCGATGAAGCGGGCTATCAGGTCGGCAATGTTGACAGCACGCTGATTCTCGCTGCTCCCAAGATCGGCCCGCACGCCGCGGCCATTCAAAACAAGGTCGCCGGACTGCTCGGCATCGACCCTTCACGCGTCGGCATCAAGGCTAAGACGCCTGAAGGCATGGGCACCGACCACGCCGCCATCGCCCATGTTGCCATTCTGCTGGTCGAGATCAGTTGGCCGTAGCGGCAGAGTCGGGTGGACGCACCGCCTCAACGCGTGCATCTAGCGTTTGACCTGTGGTGCAGGCTTATCCGCCGCATCGATTGCAACGCAGACTCTTACCGGCATTCTTCAGCAGGCGAAGAAATCGCGTCCGACACCAGGCAGTACATCGAGACCGTCTGCCAAGTCGGACACGCCAGACCGGCGGACGTCGCAGCCTCTCAACGCGTAAAATAGAGTTTTCGGCTGGAGTTGCTGACGCACTCCGTGGCTGCCATTTGAGGTAACGCAATCATGTCTGCACCTACTCGCGATGAGGAGATCCGCCGCCGCGGCACCGCACGAGTCCACGGATCGCGCGTCGAATTTTGTCCGCGATATCGTCCTCGACGACCTGAAAACCAACAAGTACCAAGGGCGCGTTCATACCCGCTTTCCGCCCGAGCCCAACGGTTATCTGCATATCGGTCACGCCAAGTCCATCTGCCTGAACTTCGGACTGGCGAAGGAGTTTGGCGGCCTTACCAACCTGCGCTTCGACGACACCAACCCCGAGAAGGAAGAGCAGGAGTATGTCGATTCGATCATCACCGATGCGCGCTGGCTGGGCGCCGACTGGGGCGACCGCATGTTCTACGCCTCGGATTACTTCGACCAGCTTCACGCCTGGGCGGTGCAACTCATCAAGGCGGGTAAGGCATACGTCGACGATCTGGGCGCTGAAGAAGTGCGTAAGTATCGCGGGTCGCTGACCGAGCCGGGTAAAGAGAGCCCGTTCCGCAATCGTTCCGTCGAAGAGAATCTGGATCTGTTCGAGCGCATGCGCAAGGGCGAATTTCCTGACGGCTCGCGCACGCTGCGCGCGAAGATCGACATGGCGTCGCCGAACCTGAACATGCGCGATCCGGTGATGTACCGCATCCTGCACGCCAGCCATCACCGCACCGGCGACAAGTGGTGCATTTATCCGATGTACGACTTCGCGCACGGTCAGTCGGATTCGCTGGAGCAGATCACGCACTCGGTCTGCACGCTGGAGTTCGAAGACCATCGCCCGCTCTACAACTGGTTCATTCAACAGCTCGGCATCTTTCCTTCACAGCAGATCGAGTTCGATCGCCTGAACCTGACTTACACGCTGCTGAGCAAGCGCAAGCTGCTGCAACTGGTGCAGGAAGGACGCGTGCGTGGCTGGGATGATCCGCGCATGCCGACGATCTCGGGCATCCGCCGCCGCGGTTATACGCCGGAAGCAATTCGCAACTTCTGCGGGGCGATTGGGGTGTCGAAGACGAACGGCATCCTCGATCTTGCGATGCTGGAGCACTTTGTGCGCGAAGACCTGAACAAGCGCGCGCTGCGTGCGATGGCGGTGCTCCGTCCGCTGAAGGTCGTCATCGACAACTATCCCGAAGGCCAGGTTGATGAGCTGGAAGCGGCGAACAATCCCGAGGACGCCAGCGCCGGCACGCGTAAGGTGCCATTCTCGCGTGTGCTCTACATCGAGCAGGATGACTTTCGCGAAGATCCGCCCAAGAAGTTCTTCCGGCTATCGCCGGGACAGGAGGTTCGTCTGCGCGGCGGATATTTCATCACTTGCAAGAGCGTGGTGAAGAATGACAGCGGCGAAGTCGTCGAGGTGCATTGCACGTACGATCCGGAAACGCGCAGTGGCAATGCGCCCGATAATCGCAGGGTGAAGGCGACGATCCATTGGGTCTCGGCGCAGCATGCGGTCAATGCCGAGGTTCGTGTCTACGAGAATCTGTTCTCGAAAGAGAATCCCGGCGATGTGCCGGAGGGTCAGGACTTCACGGTAAACCTGAATCCGAACTCGCTGGAGATCATCTCTGACGCGAAGCTGGAGCCATCGCTGGCCGAGGCAAAGCCGGGCGACCGCTACCAGTTTGAGCGAATGGGCTATTTCTGCGCCGACCTGGACTCGAAGCCTGGAGCGCTGGTGTTCAACCGCACGGTTCCGCTGCGAGATACCTGGGCGAAGATTGAGAAGCGGGACAAGGCGAAATAAAGCTGAACGCTAGGGAGTACCTTTTGATGAATCGTTGGTGATGTCTACGAAGAGTTTTCCGTTCCACTCGAAGACGCGTTGTTGATAGAAATCTGCGATCGGTTGGTCCTTGTCCTTGCGATTGATGTTGCGCCAAACCCGTGATCCGCGGCCTAATTTCCTGGCTAGCAGCCGCGCTTTGGCAAAAGTACGCACATCCCAGCACGACGAACCCATCGCATCCGGCACATAGCTTGGTGAAAAGACGGTGTAATCGATTCTGTTGCGGCGGATCGCCATGAATGTGGACTGATCTCAATTAGCTTTCCTCCATATTAAATAGCATATGAGCACTGATCCTGTATCCACCGCTCCCCGCCTCCGCTTCGCTCCATCCCCGACGGGCTACCTTCACGTCGGCGGAGCACGCACCGCTCTGTTCAACTGGCTCTACGCGCGTCACCACGGCGGCACGCTTATCCTGCGCATTGAAGACACCGATCTTGAGCGCTCCACGCCCGAGATGGTGGACGGCATTCTCGACGGCCTGCGCTGGCTGGGCATCGACTGGGACGAAGGCCCGTTCTTCCAGACGGAGCGCATGGGGCTCTATCGTGCGGCGGCCGGGCACCTGATCAACACTGGCCGTGCCTACTACTGCTTTTGTAAGAAAGAGCAACTCGAGCAGCAGCGCGCGCAGGGAGCCGCAGAAGGACGTGTGACGCGAGATGCCTGCCGCAGTCTGATGCGCGAAGCGGCGAAGCAGAGAATCGACGCCGGCGAAGGCGCAGCGGTTCGTTTTGCCGTTCCAGAAGGTGGAAGCACCGCATTCGACGATGCGGTCTTTGGTCGCGTTGAGTTTGCCAATTCCGAGATCGAAGACTTTGTCCTGTTGCGTTCCGACGGCGTGCCCACCTATCACCTCAGCGTGGTAGTGGACGATATCGACATGCGCATGACCCACGTGGTGCGCGGGGCCGACCACCTGTCGAACACGCCGAAGCAGATGATGCTGTATGAAGCACTGGGAAAGCCGATGCCGGTGTTCGCGCATCTGCCGCTGATTCTCGGGCCGGATAAAACCCGGCTCAGCAAGCGCCACGGCGCGACCAGCGTGATCGCCTACAAGGAAGAGGGCATCGTTCCTGAGGCATTCCGTAATTTCCTGGCGCTGCTCGGCTGGACGCCGCCCGATTCGACGCAGGAGATTCTGCACGACCGCGAGTTGATCGATCTGTTTGAATTGGGCAGCATTCAGAAGTCGAATGCGGTTTTCGACCGCGCCAAGCTCGACTGGTTCAACACCGAATACATTCGCGCCACGCCGGCGGATTTGCTGTTGCCGCTGATTGAAGAGGAGTGGAAGAAAGCGGGAATCATTCCTTTTCACACCAGCCGCGAGGCGATGGAAGTGACCGTCGACCTGGTAAAGGCGCGCGCGCGGAACCTGAGAGATTTTGCGACGCTGTGCCGCGCCTATTTCACCGACTCGTTCGAGATTGATCCCGCCGCGCGTGAGAAATTTCTGAAGGATGAAGCCGTGCGTGAAATGCTGGTCGAGCTTGGGTCACGCTACGAGCAGGCGCAGGAGTTCACCGAGGCTTCGACCGAACAGGTTCTGCGGGGTTTTGCGGCAGAGAAGAATGTGAAGGCAGGCGCGCTCATCAACGGAGCGCGGGTTATGCTGACGGGGCAGGGCGTCGCACCAAGTTTGTTTGCGGTCATGGTGAATCTGGGACAGGAACGGACCGCGGCGCGGTTGAGGGCAAGTATCGCCGGCTGAAGCCGGCTCTGGTTCAAGGTACGCTCCACCTGAGAAATTATTAGGAAGTGGGGGGCGGTAACCTACAAGGTGCGCGCCCTTCAAACGACTTCTTACCCCAACAGTCTAGCGGCTTCTTTCGCGAAGTAGGTCAGTGTGATCGACGCTCCGGCGCGTTGAATGCATAGCAGGGACTCCATCATCACGCGCTCGTAGTCGATCCAGCCATTGAGCGCTGCCGCCTTGATCATCGCGTACTCGCCGCTCACCTGATAGGCCGACAGCGGGACGTCGAAACGCAATCTTGCTTCATGCAGCACGTCGAGGTACGGCATAGCCGGCTTCACCATGATCATGTCTGCGCCCTCTTCGAGATCGAACTCGATCTCGCGCATGGCTTCGCGCAGATTGGCCGGGTCCATCTGGTAAGAGCGGCGATCGCCAAAGTGCGGAGCGGAGTCGGCGGCCTCACGGAAGGGACCGTAGAAGCCGCTGGCAAACTTCGCAGCATACGAAAGAACCGGGATGTTCTGAAATCCGTTTTCGTCAAGCGCAGTGCGGATGGCGGCGACGCGGCCGTCCATCATGTCCGAAGGCGCGATGATATCCATGCCGGCTTTCGCCTGCGACACGGCGGTACGCGCCAGCAACTCCAGCGTCGGATCGTTCAGGATTTCGTACTCTTCGGCAGTGGGCGCGACAAACGCAGCCGCGATGGCCGCGCCGACCGACTGCGCACCGGGAGCGATCACCACCTTCCCCTTCGCCTCCAACTCACGCGTGACGGCCAGCGCCTCGCGTACTGCCTTCGCACCAGCGTCGGACGTATCGACCAGTCCACAATGGCCGTGCGACATGTACTCGCAGAGGCAAACGTCGCCCATCAGCAGCAGGCCAGGCACTTCGCGCTTGATCGCGCGCGCCGCCTTCTGCACGATGCCGTCCTCGGCCCAGGCGCCGGTTGCGACTTCGTCCTTCGTCTCCGGCAGACCGAAGAGAATGACGCTGGGAATGCCCAACGACTTCACTTCGGCACATTCCTTTACTGCCTCATCGATCGACAGGTTGTAGACGCCGGGCATGGAGCGCACTTCTTTGCGAATACCTTCGCCGGGGCAGACAAAGAGCGGGTAGACAAAGCCTTCAGGCGTCAGGCGGGTTTCGCGGACAAAGGTGCGCATCGCTTCAGTGCGACGCAGGCGGCGTGGACGATCAACTGGAAATGCCATAACAGTAAAATTCTACACCGCAAGAGTAGCCGGAAGCCGCGAAAATAGCGGGGAAAAGCTTACGAGTTTGTGATGAAAATCACTGAAAAGGGGTGGGTCGTGAATGGGGGGATCGTGCTTCGAAGATGGTGAAGGCGGAAGCAGAGGCTGGGGTCCACTAAGCGCCGGCCCGTGATTCATGCACATCAAGTCCTACGGCGTTACCTCCCAGACCGTACCCACCATCGATGCTCCGCCCCAGGAAGCGCTACCCAGGATGTTGCCTGAACTGTCAAAGGAGGGATTGCCAACCGGGTAGCTGCCATCATTGCCATTGGTGAAATCGTGCAGACTTGTGTAGGTCCAATTGCCGTTGGAGTGGGCTAGCTTGAAAACCGCGCCATAGCCGAAGGCTCCATTCGAGCAGGTCGTTCCGTAGAGGTTGCCGGCACTGTCGAGCAGCAAGTTGCCGTTTTGCCCGAAGCAGTTTTCAGTCCCGCTGGAAGTTTTCGGGAAGCTGTAAAGCGTTGCAATTGTCCAACTGCCGTTGGCGTGTGTCAGCTCGAAAACGGTTCCGCCGCCGCCGGCGCCATCCTGGGATGTGGTGCCGTACAGATTGCCGGCCGCGTCCATTACAACTCCGCCAACGGGGGTATCGCCGTCGTTGTTTCCCTGAAATGAGTAGAGCACCTGTTCTGTCCAGCCTGATCCAGAAGGAATGAGTTCGTATACGGTTCCGCATCCGTTGCCTGTGTTGCAGGAGTCATTTGTGCCGCCGGTGGCTGTGGTGCCGTAGAGGTTTCCGCTCGAGTCACGCGTCATTCCGCTTAGGGGAGCAGTGCCGTCGTCTCCTGATCCAAACTGATGGAGAACGGTTTCGCTCCACACACCATGTGACCGCGTGAGTTCAAAGACCGTACCTCCTGTGAAATCAAGCCCAGTACTTACGGTTGTACCGTAAATATTGCCAGAGGGTCCGAATAACAGGTCGCCATATCCCGGGCCTGCTCCGTCATCCTGGACGCTGCCAAAGTCCCAGACAGTCGACGCCGTCCAATAACAGAGAGCCGTTCTGCAAATAGTGATAGGCACACGGAGGTTGTACACATTGCCGCATCCTAAATCGCAGCCAGTACCACCTGACACGGTCGTTCCGTAGAGGCTGCCGTCGGGTCCGAGGACAGGACGTGCGATCGGCGAGTCGCCGGAACCTTGGGTGAATTCATATAAGACAGAGAAGACCCACTGCTGGTCGCGATGCGACAGCTTGTAAACCGCGCCGTTATCCTGATCCCGGTTCGAACTGAATGTCGCCCCGTAGAGGTTGCCTGCCTGGTCAATCGTCACGCCGCCGGTGGGAACCATGGCAGGCCCTTCGGGGAACGAAAACAAGACACTAAACGTCTGAGCGTGGCCGGCACAGGCTCCGAAGAGCACGAGGCAGAACATCACGATCGTATGGCGCTGGAAGAAAATCGTGGCAGATTCGTTTTTCTTTTCGCTTCCCATGAGTATCTTCTCCAGGCAAACGTCATTTGGCGAACCGGCACACTATATAACCGAGAATTGGTGGAGTCAAAAGGCCGGCAGGGCGTTCGGCAGAAAAAACAATATTGGGCGGAATGCTCGACCGACTGCTTCTGACGACAAGGCCTTACTCTTCTGTCGCCTCCAGATTGAGGAGACCTTGCCGCCTGTCTCCTGCCAGATCCGCCATCTGCTGGATGTATTTTTCGGCGTCGAATTTCTTGCGTGCTGCATTGCCTGACATGTAGCGAATTGTTCCGAAGATAGGACGGTCGAACCACGGGCGATCGAACTTACCGGCGATCGACCAGGCGATTCCGGCGTAGCCGTTGGGGTCGCGGCCGTCCAGGAAATACTTGTCATTCAGGTACACGGCTGTTTGATAGGCGACCGCGGGCGACGAACTCCACTCCAGTATTTTCTTTGCCCAGTACATTCGCATGTAGTTGTGCATCCACCCCGCATGCAGCATTTGCTGCTGGGCTGCATTCCACAAATCATCGTGGGTCTCGGCATTTTCAAGCTGCTGGCGGGAATAATGCTCCGGACGCTTATCGTGCGCATGCTGGCCAAGCGTGCGATGTGCCCAGTCAGGAGCGCTTTCGATGGAATCGTAGAGCGGATTGAAGTGTACGAAGTTAATGGAGAGTTCGCGCCAGGTGATGAGTTGGTCGAGAAAATCATCTGTGGCGGAGCGTGGCGCTTTGCTTTCTTCCACTGCTCGCGCAATGGTATGCGGACCTGATATGCCCGAAGTGCAGATACGGCGACAGCCGGCTGGTGCCGTCGAGCTCCGGTTTGCCATGCTGCTCGGGATAATGCGCCAGCTTGTGAGCGACAAATTCGTGCAGGAGCTTTAACGCTTCGCCGGTACCGCCTTTGAAGGAAGTCACGGGCAGTACAGAGCGATCCAGGTCCTTCCAGTGTTCTGCTAGGTCTAGAGAACCGTCGTCGGGTAATGCTTTCAGGCCGCGCGGCTTCTCCCATTCAATCTTCGCTTTGACGTTGAAGCGTGGCGTCAGAAATTCCTTCAGCCTTTGTTTGAGTCGCGGACGTATTATTCGGGCCGCATACTGCTCTTTCTCCAGCAACTTCGAAGGCACGATGACGTCTGCGTCAACAGTCCACAGTGGCAGCTCGAGCTTTTTCGTCGCCAGTTCGCGCCAGTGATTCGGCTCGCGCATGGGATTTTCATCGCCTACGACCAGGGACGCCTTCACTTCTTCGCAAAACTTCAGCAGGGAATGGTCGGGATAGCGCCGCAACACGAAGCCGATCCCGCGTTTCCGCGCGCGCTCCGCTGTATCGGGAATGGCCTGCGCCAGGAACTCGTAGTGCCGCAGATTCGCATGCGGATAAAACGGCACAGGGGCGAAGAAAATCACAACCGCCTGTTGGAGAATGTTGGCGGCCTCGACCGCGACATCGAGCGCAGGATTGTCGAGCGCGCGCTGCGCCCGTTGCATCCAGTAAACAACGCAGCGGCCGTTTGTGTCAGGAGATCCAGGACGCCGAACCGTGACCCGCGGATCAGAGATTAAGTGTTCCAGAGTTTTCATCGCAGGTTAGTGCTCTTTGGTTGAACCCAGCACAGCGTCTGCAACCGCTGCGGCTTCCACGGCGGGGCGGACGTCGTGCACGCGAACGATGTGTGCTCCCTTCAGAATACTGGTCACCATCGCAGCAATCGATCCGTAGAGACGCTCTCCGGGAGGGAGGTCGCGCCCTGTTCGCTTACCGGCAGTTCGGCCAATAAACGATTTGCGCGACGTTCCGGCCAGCACGGGAAAGCCAAGCCGCTGCAATTGATCGAGGTGGGCCAGCAGAGGGTAGTTCTCTTCGAAGTTCTTGCCGAAGCCGAAGCCGGGATCAAGAACGATTCGCGAACGCTGCACACCGTGCTCAAAGGCTACTTGCAGACGATTGGCCAGGTCGTGTTCAACTACTTCGGTAAGGTTGGTTTCGTGCGGCAATGCGCGCCACTCTCCAGGCTTGCCGCGGGTGTGCATCAGCACAACTCCGCATTCCAGTTCCGCACAGGCCGATGCCATTTGCGGGTCCCATTGAAAGGCGCTGACGTCATTCACAATCTCGGCGCCCGCGCCCACCGCGGCTCGCGCTACTTCGGCTTTGTAGGTGTCAACGGAAATCAGCGCGTCGGCGCGAGCGCGCAGGATGGCTTCCATGACCGGCAGTATCCGATGTAACTCTTCTTCGGCAGTGACTATCGCGCGGGCGGTTGCCGATGCTGTCTCGTCCGCGATTTGGGCTCCGGGCCTTGTCGATTCCCCTCCGATGTCAAGCAGGTCAGCGCCCTCATCGAGCAATCGTAGGGCATATTCTGCCGCGTGCACCGGCTCCAGAAAGCGGCCGCCGTCGGAAAAGGAGTCTGGGGTAACGTTGATCACCCCCATGATGAGAGTGCGCTCGCCCAGCTCGAGTCTCCGGGAGCGAAGCTGCCAACTGTAGCGAGGTCGCATCCTGCGATTGTACGGCCAACAAAGCGTCGCCCGGGCTGCGTAGCCGGCTGGCAACTCGGTTTGTATCGATGATGCACTGCTTGGGCACGCCCAACGTGAGCACTTGCAGTGGGTGCTAGAATTCGAGAGTAGTTCTATGTCCCGGGCTCGCTATTTCGGCACAGTTGCGCTCTGCTTCGCACTGCTGGTTCCCGCTTACGCAGGTAATAACAAGCGAACGCCGAACCCTGCAAAGCTGGCTCAAGAAATCCAGGCCATCCTGAACGATCCCGAGTCGGCTCGCGGCTTCTGGGGAGTTGACGCCATTTCGCTGGAGACGGGGCGAACCCTCGTCGCTTTGAACCAGGACAAGCTGTTCACGCCTGCCTCGAATGCCAAGCTCTTTACCACGGCCGCGGTCTTCGGACTGATCGGGCCGGATTACCGCTTCAAAACTACCGTCGAGAGCATGGGTACACTCGACAAGTATGGGCGGCTGGATTCGGACTTGATCGTGGTGGGCCGCGGCGATCCAAACCTCTCGGGCCGCACTCTGCCCTACAGCATTCACACGGAGCGCAAGGCGCCGCCAATTCAGGTACTGCAGCAACTTGCCGATGAGCTGGTACAGCACGGGCTGAAATACGTGGATGGCGACATTGTTGCCGACGATTCCTACTTTGTGTGGGAGCGTTATGGCGAGGGCTGGTCGCAGGACGACTTGGCACGCGAGTGGGGAGCTCCGGTCTCAGCGCTCACCGTCAATGACAATGTGATCTTCGTGAATATCATGCCGGCTGACCGGCCGGGTGAGCGTGCGTTTCTCAGCGTTACCCCGTTTCCGGAGTATTACAAGATCGACAACCGGGTTATCACGACGCCATCCGGCAGTGGGCCGCGCACTGTTTCCATCAATCGTGAACCTGGCTCGAATCTATTGACGTTCTGGGGCAACATTCCCCAGGACGATCCCGGCTTCGGAGAGGCACTGGCGATCGATGATCCTGCGGATTTCACCGCCCGACTGTTTCGTCAGCTCCTGGAGCAACGCGGTGTGGCGATTTACGGTCGCGCCCGCACCCATCACACCGAACTCGCATCGATGCAGACATTCAGCGTGACTTCGCTGGCCTCAGGCGGCGGCAATAGCATGCGGCCGCCCAATGCAATGCCGATGGTTCTGGCCACCTACCAGTCGCAGCCGGTAACGGAGGACCTGCGCGTTATCAACAAGGTCAGTCAAAACCTGCACGCCGAATTGATGCTTCGGCTCCTCGGAAAAGAAAAGGGCAATTCGGGGTCGATTGAAGGTGGTCTGGAGGTTCTGCGGGGCTTTCTGGTGAACGCCGGACTGAAGCCGGACCAGTTCGTCTTCTATGACGGCTCAGGTCTGTCCCGCGAGGACCTGGTAACTCCTGACGCCACCGTTCTTCTGCTGCGGTACTGCCATCAGCAACCTTGGGGAAAGGCTTTTGAAGATACCCTGCCGGTCGCTGCCACCGACGGATCCTTGGCCGACCGTTTCCGGAACACGGCTGCAGCGGGAGTAGTCCATGCCAAGACTGGATCTCTCAACCATGTATATTCCCTCTCCGGGTATGCGACGACCGAGTCAGGCGACCACATTGCTTTTTCGGTGATGACGAACAACAACAATGTGGCAACCAAGAAGGCGCTGGATACGATCGACCAGATCGTGCTCCGGCTGCTTGCCGATGAGAAGTAAGCAGGGTCGGCGATCCTAAAGATTTTCTTAGTTGCTCCGGCCATCAGCCTGCACTCCTCCACGCCGGCGACAGCACCTTTCAACGCCCAGCCTATCTTCTACATGGATGGCTGGACGGAAAGGCGTTTTCGCGTGGGAGGGAATCATGTCGATTGCCGCAATCGCGGGAAGCAGTTCGCAGATCTCGAATATCCAGAATCAATATCAGCAGGTGCGAAACCAGTTCAAACAGCTAGGGCAAGATCTGGCGGGCGGGAATTTGACCCAGGCCCAGACCGACTTCGTCACGTTGTCACAATCGGCGGCCAGCCAATTCAGCAGCAGCAGCCCGATTGGACAGGCGCTCAACAGCATCGGACAGGCGCTGCAGTCGGGCAACCTATCGGCGGCGCAGCAGGCTTTCTCGTCACTGACGAAGGTGGGTCCCACTGCGGTTCATCATCATTCCCATGTTCCGCCCACCAGCAACGATCTGTCGCAGGACTTCAATCAACTGGGGCAGGCGTTGCAGTCAGGCAACTTAGCGGCGGCACAGCAGGCCTTCGCCTCCATTCAGCAGATTTGGCAGCAGACGTCCGGCTCGACCCTGATGCCGACCACGCCGGCGCCGCAATCCTCACCGACGAGCGTCAGTGCCTAGGGGCTACTGGGTATGCCTAAGGGTTATTAGGGTAAAGAAGGTGTGGTGCAGCGCCGGATCGGAATGGCCGGAGGATGGCCCTCGCAAGCCAGTTCCTTCGGCCCCTCGAACTTCGGGCTTCCACCAACGGTTCGGGCCGGAAGACAGCTGTCTAGCAGCTAGCCTGTCCATAAATTATTTCCCATTGGTTTCTGACGTTCGCGCAAGGTTTTCTTGTCTCAAACCGCAACCAACCCTGCCACCGCTGGGAGTTCTCAGTTGCGGACACCGAGGTAAAGGCTTAGGATAGAGAAGTTGGGAGTGGTTCCTCGTCCATTCCCTAAAAAAGCCTGAATCTGCAGTTCCACGTTCGACAGTCAGCATTCCCTCATACACGGTATGCATCACGTGCCGGTGTGCGAGTACTCCCAGGAGAGACTAAGATGGCGTGGTACGCGTACTGTATTACCGAGCAGCAGGGCCTTCAAAATGGAACTCGCGCCCGGCGCCCCTTCGCGATAGAAAACCTTCGAGGCGTCAACGGCGCCTCCGTGCTGGCTTATCCCAGTGGAGACTTCGCGGTCATCGTCAGCGATCACGCTCCCGAACAAACTCTCACTCAGCAGGCGATTGTCGACCACTCCCGCGTTATTAGCGAGTGTTTTCGCACCTTGACCGTTCTTCCGTTCCGTTTCGGAACAATCTTCGATTCCGACGAGGCCTTGCGCCGTGCCGTGCGGGCGAACCGAAAGACCTTCCTCGAGACGGTCGCTCGTTTGCGCGGAAAGTCGGAGATGCATTTCAAGCTATTGGTGAAAGACGGCAATTTGATGGAAGCCATGTCCGAGCTGCCCAATGGCGTTGGCGGCGAATATCTGCGGAAATTGCGGGAGCAGGCCACGCGGGAACGGGAGCGGCAAACGAAAGCGCGCGCCCTTTCGATGCAGGTACATAAGCTGTTTTCTCCCATTGAAGAAGACGTAATCTGCAAGCGTACGGGCTCCGGAAGCATCCTGATCGACTTCGCTCACCTCATTGAGTCGAATTCTGTTGCCAAGTATCAGAACCGCTACGACACCGCCACGCGGCACTTCAAAGACTGTCACGTGACGATTACTGGACCATGGCCCCCGTACCATTTCATGCCAGGGAAACTACGCACGGTTTCCGGCGGAAACTAGTTTTAGCGTTAGAACCGGGCGGCCGAAACGGCCGTCCTTTTGTTCGTAACGACTTATTCTCCTCCTCCCGCTATTCCTTACGGCAAACTGGCGTTACAATCTTCCACAGCCATTCAAGATTCAACTCAGGACTGCCTCCGACCGACAAGTTTGCGGGCTTGCTTTCTCACGCTCAAGGAGCAACTCGGAAGTAGGTATTCAGATTCTCAATATGGAGCGAGCCTTTCTCTGTGTGGGCTCGTCCATGCATTCAGTTAGTCGACGCCGTAACGTAGGAGCCGAATGACTCCGGGTCAAAAACTGAAAGTTCTTGTCGTTGCGGACGATATTGCCATGGGCCGGTCGCTCACCACCCAGATGGTCCGGCGCGGCTTTGAGGTGAGCAGTGCCAGTGGAAGCGAAGAAGCGCTTCGCGCGCTGCGAGTCTGTGGTCCGGCTCTGGTTCTGCTGGATATTTCCGGCCCAGGGGCGAGCGCCCTCGACATTCTGGGACGGATCAAACACAGCAGGCCTGACGTTTCGGTGTTGATGCTCTCTTCCCGTCACGATCCCGATATTATTTTTACTGCGTCCAAACTCGGTGCCGACGAATACCTTCCTAAGCCGTTTGAAAATACAGACTTGGACTTGCGAATCAACAAGATTCTGGAAAAGCAGAAGATCTCGGGAGACGGCACGCAACTCCGCGATCAAGTACGTCGCAATCGTGATTTCACGGGCTTGTTCGGAACCAGCCCTCGCATGGAAGAAGTGAAGAACACCATCGAGCAAGTGGCCGATACCACGGCTACCGTGCTGATCCGGGGCGAGAGTGGCACAGGAAAAGAAGTTGTAGCGCGAATGATTTACGCGCAATCGAGTCGCGAAGACAAGCCCTTCGTCAAAGTCAACTGCGCCGCCATTCCGTATGAGTTGCTGGAGAGCGAACTGTTCGGCTACGAGCCGGGAGCATTTACCGGAGCCAATCGTCAGAAGTTGGGAAAGTTCGACTTGGCGAACTCGGGATCGCTGTTTCTGGATGAAATCAGCGAGATGCATCCCGCGTTACAGGCCAAACTGCTGCACGTTCTGCAGGATGGTGAGTTCTCTCGCCTGGGCGGGAAGCGAGATATATCCGTTGATGTCAGGGTTCTGGCGGCGACGAATAAGCCCTTGGAGAACGCAGTTCAGGACGGGACGTTTCGCGAGGACCTCTTCTATCGGCTGAACGTGATTACCATCCACATTCCGCCTCTGCGGGAGCGCCGGGAGGAGATCCCGGTTTTTCTGGATTTCTTCCTGCGCAAGTACAGCGAGTTCTACGGTAAGCAGCCGCCTCAATTTACCGAATACGCCATCGCCCGTATGTCGGAATACAGCTGGCCAGGCAACATTCGCGAGCTGGAAAACCTGGTTAAGCGCTACGTGATTGTGGGGAATGAAGCTCAGATTATCCGGGAACTCTCGACCCACAAGCCGATTATGAGCTCGCTGGGAGGAGTTGCCGGGCCTGGCGAGAAAGCGGCGGATCGGCCCCCTGCTCCTGCCGCCCCCGTTGCTCCCGGTAAGGCTAATGGCGCCGACGGAGACTCGCCGTCATTGTTGGAGATCGGCCGACGCGCTGCCATGCTTGCGGAGCGGGAAGCCATTGAACGGGTTCTAGCGCAAACTCGCTGGAACCGGAGGCAGGCAGCGAAGATCCTGAAGGTCAGCTACAAAGCGCTTTTGAATAAGTTGAAGATCATCGAAGAGCAGAATGCCACCCAAAGTAAGAACCTGACTACCTAACGGTATGCATCGGCGTACCACCCCCCTCGCCTGTTGAAGTTCCCCTCTAAGGCCCTCGATCTATGTGGTCCAGCGAAAGAATCGCCACTGTTAGCAACTACTTTAACGCGTTCCATCGGACCAGAAGGTTGGAGCGATCCGCATTTGGAAACTCAACTGCATAAAGCTGTCCCATCAAAGAGGCTCAAAACCTTGAAAATTACCCTCTGCCGTCTGTCTCGCTATCTCCAGGTATGTCCCGAAGAATTGGACAGTGCCTTGCATCGCCTCCCCTAACGATCCCTACCTAGCTTGCCTCTTTCTAAAGAGCGGCCTGATTGGCCGCTTTTTTGTTTTGCGGATGAGGAGCTGCAACTCAAACGAATGGCTGTTACAGACAGAGGCAAGCTGGAGTTGACGGGCGTTCTTCCCGGCGCATATGATTCCGCTTCGCACTCAGCAATTTGGGGAGGGAAACTTTTCTCACGGTGGTGCGAATTGGGTAGGTAGAGACCATGGACAAGAAAAAGCTGGAGACTTTCAAGAAGCGACTCGAGGAGCGGCAGCGCGAACTGCGTCACGCCGTCAGTCGGACCGCCCAGGACGGTCGCGACGCCGATCTGGAGTCGGCTCAGGACATCGCCGACCGCGCGGCCAACTCATACAACAAGGAGTTCTTATTCCACCAGAGCAACAACGATCGCCAGTTGCTCCAAATGGTGGATGGCGCGCTAGACCGTATCCGCGACGGCGCTTTCGGCCAATGTATTTCGTGTGGCGAGGAGATCAATCCTAAGCGCCTGGAAGCGGTGCCATGGACGCGTCACTGCATCGAGTGCCAGGAAAAAGCCGAAAAGGGCATATTGGAGCATTCCAGCACCTAGCACGTTTCGCCTCTTAATGTTGAAAGCCGCCCTTGATCCGGGCGGCTTTTTGTTGCGCTCAACCTGTACTTACCTCAGTCTTCCGAGTGCGGTTTCATCTGGCCGCACCGCAGGTAGCGATTGTGCCAGCCTAGTGATTCTCCAAGAAGGTGGGGCGTATGCCGGCCGTAGGAGAGACGCTCAGCCCGATTCAGATAGTCGGCGAGCAGGGGCTTGTAGTCAGGCGCCGCGCACTTCTCGATAATCAGGTTCGCGCGCTGGCGGGGTGACAGACCGCGCAAGTCCGCCAAGCCCCTGTTCGGTGACGACAACCGACACGTCGTGTTCGGTGTGATCCACGTGCGAGACCATCGGCACGATAGTAGAAATGCTCCCTTTTTGCGCCGTGGAAGGAGCCATAAAGATCGAGAGATATCCGTTGCGAGCGAAGTCGCCCGAACCGCCGATACCGTTTTGAATCCGCGATCCCATGATATGAGTGGAATTCACGTTGCCATAAATGTCGGCTTCGATCATTCCGTTCATGGCGATCACACCGAGGCGGCGAATGATTTCCGGGTGGTTGGAGATTTCCTGCGGACGCAGCACAATCTTGCTGCGATAGCTGGCCATGTCCGCGTTCACTTCGTTCAATATCGCGGGGCTCAAGGAAAACGCCGTCGCTGAAGCCGCCGTCAGCTTGCCGGAGTTCAGCAGCCGAATCATGCCGTCCTGAATCACTTCGGTGTAGGAGGTCAGTCCCTCGAACGGCCCTTCTTCCAGACCGAATAACACCGCATTCGCAATGTTCCCAACCCCCGATTGCAGCGGCAGTAAATGAGAAGGGATTCGACCTTTCTTCACCTCCCAGGCGAGGAACTCCAGGATGTGTCCAGCGATGCGGCGTGAGTTTTCGTCAGGAGCTTTGAACGCGCTGTTGCGATCGGGGGAGTCGGTCAGCACGATGGCCGCAACCTTCTCCGGCGCGACCTCAAGATAGGGAGTCCCGATCCGCTGGCCAGTGTAGGTCAAGGGAATTGGTCCGCGGTTCGGAGGCGCTTGCAGGCCATAGTAGATGTCATGCATGCCCTCCAGCGCCATCGGCTGCCAGGCGTTGACCTCGATGATCACGCGTTCCGCTTGCTCGATCCAGGTCTTGTTGTTTCCGATGGACGAGCTGGGAATCAGCCGCCCATCTTCCAGGACCGCGGCCACTTCGATGAGTGCAACGTCGAGCTTACCGAGAAATCCGTACTCAACGAACTGGGCCACATGACTCAAGTGAATGTCCATGTATTCCATTTCGCCGGCATTGATGCGCTTGCGGGTTTCGGGATCCGATTGGTAGGGAAGCCGCAGGTGAATTCCCCCCGCCATCGCGAGCGCGCCGTCCAGCTCAGGTCCGGTGGAGGCGCCGGTGAAGATGCTGACCTGGAATTTCTGTCCTTGCAGATTGGCGTTAGAAATCCGGCGAGCCAGCTCCAGCGGCACGGCTTTGGGGTAACCGGATCCAGTGAAGCCGCTCATGCCTACCTGATGGCCGTTCTGGATTAGAGCAGCTGCTTCTTCGGCGCTCATGATGCGGTCAAGGAGCTTTGAATTCAGGACACGCGAGGTGCTGACGGTTGCGGAGGATGACATTGCCAAACCTTTCCAACGCTCAAAATTGCGGGCTGCGACAGCTAACAATAGGGCGCTGGATTATTCGGCGTCTGTGAGACAAATCACAATTGTTCGGGGCAATGACAGGAGGGTGGGTTGGAGGCAAAAAAAAGACCCGGAGCGCTCCCACTCCGAGTCTTTTCTATCACGTGATCGCGCGGATCACGGTCTCCGGGCCATCGGAGAGATTGCTCCGCACCGTGGCGCAATTACCTCCAAAGGAATCTCTGTCGCCATCCGCTTAAATCTTGGAGGATCGGCTGCGAATACACTTGTTATTGCAAGTTGCTCTCCACTGATCTAGGTAATATGGGCGATGGTAGAATGGCTTACCTTGCAATAAGATACGCAGTTGGAGAGAGACAGGCCGATTTGTAGCTGTCTAATTCCAGCCAATTTTACTATCTGTTCGGATAGTTCCAACTATCCAGATGGTTTGTGTGCTGCTATGGTTTCGCGACGAGCGACAGATGGTCAGGCTGTTTCGCTGCCTGAGGAGGGCGGCTTGGACTCCAGGGTTGTCGTAGTCTCGGGACCTGCCAAAGGGACTCTGGTTCGACTGATGGGCGACCAGCTTTCAGTAGGTAGGGATTCGTCCAACCACCTCTGCCTGCGCGATCGCGCCGTCTCGCGACGCCACTTTTCCATCAGCAAGAACGACGCCGCCTTTCAACTGGTCGATCTGGAAAGTCACAACGGCACATTCGTCAACGGCATACCGGTCCGCCGCAAGCTGTTGACTCACGGCGACACGATTCGTGTAGGACGTTGCGAACTCGTCTTCCTCATCGGAGAGGAATCCGCCGAAGACGGCCAGATGCTCCAATTTCGCGATCCTGATCCGGTGGACCTGCTCACTACGACCAATGTCCGTGCCTATCCGTCAGTCTCGCGTCCCGGCACCGATGTCGGCCGCATGGCACGCGACCTGAATGCCCTCTTTAAGATCACGAATATCCTGAATTCCATTCGCGACCTGGAAGAGTTACAGCAAAGGCTCTTGCAACTCCTGGGCGAGGTGATCCCGGCCGATGCCGGCGCCATCGTGATCCTGCGACACGCAGACGAAGAGCCCACGTCAAGTTACGTATGGCACCGCGCCGCCAAGGACAGCTCGCAGCTGCAGATTCGCCGGGAGTTGGTGCAGCGGGCCCTATGGGAGCGCTCGCCTGTCTTAAGCCGGCCGGCTCCCGATTCCGAAGAGAAAATCACGGTCTTGTGCGTGCCCTTGGTGGGAGTGGAAAAGACCATCGGCGTCCTCTACATGACGGCCGATGAAAAGCCGGAAAGCTTTCAGGACGACCATGTTCACTTCCTGAGTTCTGTCGCAGGAATCGCAGCCGTCACGCTGGAAAACGTTCTGGCCACGGAGGCCTTGCGTAGCGAGAATCGCCGTCTGCAGGCTGAACTGGATCTTGAAGGCGTCATCATCGGTGAGAGTAAGGGCATGCATCAGGTGGAGAAGTTCATCTCTCGCGTGGCCAAGAGCGATTCTACGGTCCTGATCCGCGGAGAGAGTGGAACCGGTAAGGAACTGGTGGCGCGTGCTATCCATCGCAATAGTCCTCGGGCGGAAAAGCCGATGGTTGCCATCAATTGCGCGGCGATTCCTGAAGCTCTGCTGGAAAGCGAGCTGTTTGGACACGAGAGAGGCGCATTTACCGGTGCTATCGGATTAAAGAAAGGCCGTCTCGAAGTCGCCGAGGGCGGAACTATCTTCCTGGACGAAATTGGCGATTTGGCTCCGCTGCTTCAAGTCAAACTGCTGCGCGCGTTACAGGAGCGGGAGTTCGAGCGGGTAGGTGGCACGCGAACCTTGAAACTGGATGCGCGGGTGATCGCCGCGACGAACAAGAATCTGGAAGAGGCGATTAAATCGGGAGATTTTCGCCAGGACTTGTACTATCGCCTGAATGTCGTCTCTGTCGTGGTGCCGCCGTTGCGCGAGCGGCCAGACGATATTCCCCTGCTGGCGATGTATTTCTCCGCCAAGTATGCCGAGAAATGTAAGCGAGCACTGAAAGGCATCTCTCCTTCAGCCCGCACGTTGCTGACCGGATATTCGTGGCCGGGTAACGTTCGTGAACTGGAGAACGCCATCGAGCACGCCATGGTTCTGGGCATTGGAGATGAAATCGTTCCCGAAGACCTGCCGGAATCCCTGATGGAGGCATCGATCTCCGGGGAAGAAGGTAGCCAGACCTATCACGACAGGATTAATCAGCTGAAGAAGAAGATGATTCTGGAAGCGGTAAAGCAGAACAAGGGAAACTACACCGAAGCCGCAAAAGCGCTAGGCGTCCATCCAAACTACCTGCACAGGTTGATTCGAAACCTCGAAATCAAGAGCGACCTGCGGCGGGATACCGAAGAGTAGCGGGTCTCGGCCCGGCGGGTCGTTGGTTATTGCTTGACAGGAACCCACGGCGTGCTACTGTTTTCTGCAACCGAAACCTACTTGCCTGAGAGCGTGCAATGTCAAGGCTTACAGGTACTACCCTCGCTGGAATTCTAGCCACCGTCGTCGTAGTTGTGGGCGGCGGATACTTGGTTTACAGGCATTTTCTGCCGCCGCCCCCACCCCCGGTGGCGCACGTTGATCTTCACCTTACAACTTCTCCGAGCGCCCATAATTGCGACGCAAGTCCTCGCTGGCCGGACCTGTTAGAAAACGGGACCGTTACATTTCGCCCGGAGCAGGGGAACTACACGATTACATTTACAAAGGCCTCGCCGTTTACAACGGGCGGCCTGACACTGGTCATTCACGATGGAGACACCTACACCACTCGGACGCTCGCGCCTACCTATTCCTCGCCTTTTCCTTTCCCTTACGTGATCTCACTTGGTGGCGCAAACTGCAAACTAGTCCCGCACGACATAGGAATTATTGTGACGCACTGATTCTACGAGTTGTAAGAGGGCTAACAATCTGAGCCAGAACTGTAAAACTCGCGGATCGACGAGATTTGATCGTCCGACGTGATGTGACCGTAGCGCTTCCGACCCCTATCACCACTGGGTACAACGAGGAGGACGGAATGGCAGACGAAAGAATTGGTATGACCCGAGCTCAACAACTGTGGACGTTCGTCCCTCTGGCCCTGGTATCTGTGCTAGCGGTTGTGGTTGGGATAAAAGTGTTCCATCCCAAGGCCGTCGTAAGCGTACAAAGTGTTAATTTGTATATGTCCCCCCAGAACGTAACAGGCAACTGCGATGCCGCGCCGTCGGTTCTCGTCGTTCCCGCGCCGACTGCCGGCGACGCGTCGGTAACACTCACGCCAATAGGCGCAGGTACCTACACCATGAATTTTGTTGGTACTTCCCCGTTCCGTGAGAGTCCTCCGTACCAGTCGCCAAATAGTTACACGATACCCATGGGAGCTAGTGGCGGGTACTTTCCCTACACCATCTCTGTTTCCGGTGTCGCTAGCGGGTGCCATTCGGCTCCGTATGACATCGGCATCATTGTCGGCCACTAGAGTGGATGTTTAGTTGGAGCCGATCAGCGATTGAAACCGGCGTATTACTCTTAAACGCGTCGAAATCTGGCATGCGGCTCACGATATTTCGTGGATATCCGGCGTCGACAGCCTTCTTCAACCAAGAAAGGCAATTGTTCGTATCTCCAAAGTGGTTGTAGATCTGCGCTGCCTGAAACAGGATTTGAGGGTCCTTGGGTGACTCTTTCAGCGCTCCTTCTAAAGCCTTCAACGCACCCGGCTTGTCGCCCAACATAGCCGTGTACTCGGCGAGATACCCCATCGCCGTTGCATCGCGAGGGTTAATTTCAAGCTGACCGCGAGCTAGAGAGACAGCGTGCTGGTAAGCATTGGAAGATTCTGCGCGTCTCGCCGGAATCCAATACAGCGCATCCCCCAGATTCCCCCAATTAATGTAGTTATGCTGGTCCAGTTCAATGCCCTTCTGAAGTGTCTCGACCGCTTGTTCAAACTGATGCTGGAGAAAGTAAGCAGCGCCGAGATCTGTATAGGCTTCGAGGCTAGGTCGCAGATCGATGGAGTGAGTCAGCGCAGAAATCGCGTCATCATAACGATTTTCGTAAAGATAAACTCCTCCCAGATTTCTATAGCCTACGTAATTATCCGGAGCCAATTCCAGTGCCTTGCTGTACATCTCGGCCGCTTCTTTGTAGCGCGCCTGACCGGTGTAGAACTCGCCCAGCCAGCTGTAGACACTCCAGTAGTTCGGACGGAGGCTGATGGCTTTCTGGTAGGCAGCTTCTGCTGAGGCGGGATTGCCAAGTTTGGCGTAAGACGAAGCTAATCCTTCCAATGCATCGTTGTTAGCGTGGTCAAGATCCAGAGCCACCTGATACTGGGCGACGGCCTGCTCGTACTTGCCGGTGCCAAAGAAGACGTTCCCTAAGCAGGTGTAACCATCCGGCATGCGAGAACTGAGGCCTAACGCTCTTTGGCAACTCTCCGAAGCTTTATCCAGCCACTCTTTTCCGCGATTAAGCTGCTGATATCCGATCCAGTACGCCTCGCCTAGCCCCGCATATGCCGGCGCGTACTTTGGGTCGACCTTCAACGCCTGTTGAAACTCGGTAATTGCGTTGTCGATGTTCTCCGGCTTCTCGTACTCCAGCAGGTATCCCCGTCCCCGGATGTAGGCCTCGTACGCTGCGGGCTGCGTGTCTTGTCGCGCGGCCAGAGCCCGCCGCCGGCCTGCCTCGATCGTTCCTGGCAGCATATCGAGCGTGGCATTCACCACCTGGTCCTGAATCTTGAAGGTATCGTTGGCGTCGGCTTCAATGGTGCGCGCCGCGATCTGCCGGTGCGTGCGCGAATCCACCAGGTAGCAGTTGATCCGGATCACTTGACCGGAACGTTGCAGGCTGCTCTCCAGAACATAGTCCGTACCAAACTCGCGGCGGGCGTCCCCGGCGGTTTGCACTTTCTGATCGCGCAGGTCGCGCGGCGAAACCACCTGCACCGAATCGCTGTCGCTGGCCTGGACGAGCTTGGCGGTCAGCGTCTCGGTGAGACCGAGCCCCAGCGCATTCGTTGCCGCGTCCTGGCCGACGGTCTCGATCGGCAGAACAGCCAGAATCTTCTGCTGTCCCTTGAGCGCAGGCATCCATCGTTTCACGAAATAGCCGATGACCAGGCCCACCAGCAAAACGCCGGCCAAAGTCAGCACCAGTGTTCGCTGGCGACTCCGTGTCGCAATCTCGCGCACCTTGGATTGGTGCAAGGTGTCGGTCGCAATCTCGCCGCCGGCCATCAGTCGCTGCAGGTCGACACGCAACTCGCGTGCCGACTGGTAGCGCCGCTCGGGATCGCGATCGAGCGCCTTCAGGATCACAGCCTCAAATGGAACCGTGATCTTGGGATTGATGAGCGTAGGCCGCACCGGATCGTAGTGCAGGATGGCATCGATGACCATCGAGGGCTGCTTGTCGGGAAAGGCTCGCTTGCCTGTCGCCATCTCGTAGAGCACCGCGCCCGCCGCCCAGATGTCGGCGCGCGTGTCGGCGTTTTCCGCTCGCAGAAGTTCGGGCGCCATATAAGGAAGCGTGCCACTCACCGACATGCTGGCCGTCAGGTTGACCGTGTCGGCGTTCTCATCGAACGGCTCGGTCATCTTGGCGAGACCGAAATCCAGAATCTTGAGCTGGCCGTCGCGATTCAAACGGATGTTGCCCGGCTTCAAGTCGCGATGAATCACCGTTTCGCGATGCGCGGCTTCCAGTCCGCTCATCATCTGAATGCCGAGTTCCAGTGCAGTCTTTTGCGGCAGTGGCTGTTTGCCGATTTTCTCGTCAAGACCCTGTCCGGGGATGTACTCCGTGACCAGGTAATCGACGCCATCCTGCTCGCCGAAGTCGAAAGCCATCGCGATGTTGGGATGATTGAGTCTGCCTACAGCCAGCGCCTCTTTGCGAAAGCGCTCGCGGCTGGCGGCATCGGAGAACAGGTTGTGCGGCAGGATCTTGAGCGCGACGTCACGGCGCAGTTGCTCGTCGTGGGCGCGGAAGACCACGCCCATGCCGCCGGCGCCAATCTGTTCGATCAGCCGGTAGTGTCCGAATACCTGCCCGTCGCTGGGAGCCGGCGCTGACATCGTTTCCGGAGTTTAGGACGCGGGGAGAGGCACGTCAAACGCGACCAACGTCCGCGCGGTACTCGGCAGGTTCGCTCCGCGGTCAGTAGTCTTCAAACTTTAAGAAAGATTTTCTTGTGATACAGCCACGAGAGTGGCATGAAGGCCAAGCCCAGAACCACGAAAGAATGCAGCAGCGAAGCCAAAGCGGGCGATGCGTCGGCCACGCGACGGAACGAGCAAAGTCCACCCCAGCCCAGCCATCCGCCGATCAATTGCGACAGCACATACGCGGTGATGGCGTTACTGCCTAGAACAAGGAACGGTCTCGCCCACCGTCCACGATGCTGCTCGATGTCGCCGATCCAGTAGACGGCGGCCAGGCAGATCAATGCCGATCCCGCGGTGAACAACACATACGAGCTGGTCCACAGATTCTTGTTGATAGGGAACCAGAGATTCCAGATATTCCCGGCAATCACGCCGGCAACGCCGAACGCGAGCATGCCGTTAAATTTTCGCAAGTTCGTTTTCCCGGTCTGCAGCCACTGGCCGCAGAGAACGCCGCAGAGTGCGGTTGCGATGGCCGGTATGGTGCTCAGGATGCCTTCTGGATCGCGGGTCTTCTCCCACAGATGCCCCAGCATGAGCTTGCGGTCGAGGTAGGCTGCCAGGTTGTAGTCGGGATGCAGGATCGGAATGTCCACGCCCGGCACGCCGTGACCTGGAACGGGCACATATCGCATGATCGCCCAATAGCCGAGCGTAAAAACAGCGATCAGCGCGATGCGCGTGCGAGTCCCTGAATACAGTGTGATGATCGCCGCCACGCAGTAGACGATGGCAATGCGTTGCAAGACTCCGGGGATGCGCCATGTGGCCGGTTGCAGCGATGCCATGCCATTCAGCGCAAGTCCAATGAGAAACAGAAGCGCACTTCGCCGTAGCGCGTGCAGCACGAGAGACCGCCGCGATTCGCCACGTTGCAGGCGCGCTTGAAACGACAGCACCAGCGAGACTCCGACGATAAAGAGGAAGAAGGGAAAGATCAGATCGGTGGGTGTGCAGCCATTCCAAGCCGCATGGCGTAATGGCCAGTAAGCGCGATCGCTGTCCTGGTTGTTGACGACGATCATCGCAGCCATCGTGGCACCGCGAAAAACGTCGAGCGAGAATAGCCGGCTTGGCGCCTGGGATGCCTGCCCCGCACGATCGCTAACCGCAGCCGCTACGGTACTCATATGCGCGAGGACGATTGTACAGGCACGCGCCGCAAAAACCGGCTGACATGCCTGAGGCCTTAGTGCCGCGTATCGGAAAACTGCCCGTCAGCAAACTCAGTGATGCGATCGAGGGCTGCCTGCATCTCGGCGTGGTACTGGTCCATCGCGGCGTCGTCGGCGTCGGGGGGCACGAAGATCTTCTTGGCGAAGCGCACATAGATTCGCGAGAAGGGCTTTGGAATGACCAGACGGTCCCAGGTATTCAGCACCCAGGCACGCTCGACGGCGACATAGAAGGCAGTGATCGCCGCTCCACTCATGCGAGCCAGCAGAACCGGTCCTTTCTTTGCGACTCCGCGTGGCCCGCGCGGCCCGTCGATAGTGAAGGCTACAGCATTTCCTTCTGCGAGCAGTTTGTTCATCTCCAGCAGCGCACGTTGACCACCTCGGGAACTCGAACCCCGGACAGGCACAAACCCGAAGCGCTGGATCACGCGTGCGATGAACTCTCCATCGCGGCTCTGGCTGGTTATCACCGCCGGATGCTTATGCCGGTAAAGCCAGGTTGCCGGAAGTACGCAGCGATGCCAGAAGGGAAAGATGCCGGGATAGACTTCATCGAGGCTTTGGATGGCGCCTTCTTCGTAGCTCGAGGTCTCGCGCAGGGTGCAGCCGATCAGGCGCAGCAATGCGGGCACGATCCATGAGACCAATGTAAGTTGAATCCGCTGCGAGAACGTGAAACGCGGCTCGCTGGATTCAGGACTGGATTGATCGGCCACGCCTGAATTCTATCCTGCGTATCTCAGCCAGCGGCGCAACTCGGGCAGAGTAGGGCGCTTGCCGTACATCAGGATGCCGACACGGTAGATGCGCGCTGAGAGCACCAGCAGGCCGTAGATGGTGGCCAGCATGATTCCAATGCACAACACAATTTGCCACATCGGCGGCTGTTCGATGAGGATTCGCACCAGCATCAGAATAGGCGCGAAGAACGGTATGATCGATAGCCAGAACGCCAGCGGCGAATTCGGATGCTGGATGATCGCGTTCATCAGGAAGATAGCGATCAGAATCGGCATCATGGCCGGCCACTGCATCTGCTGCGCTTCCTGGTCGGTGTTGACCATGGAGCCGATAGCAGCGTACATCGAACTGTAAAGCAGATAGCCGAGCAGGAAGAACACGGCGAACGCGAACATCCCCGCCATTGGTATGTGCATTGCGCCGAGCAACGACTTCGTGGCCAGCAATCCGGGCACGGAGAATAATGCAGCGAAGATCACCCACACCAGAATCTGCGTCAAGCCAACCGCGCCGATGCCAAGAATCTTTCCGGCGAGCAGTTCCTTCGCAGTCACGGAAGAGAGCAGAACCTCCAGAATACGGGTACTCTTTTCCTCGACCACCGATCGCATGACGGCCATTCCGTATACCAGCACAACTGCGTAGAGCAGCATCACCATGGCAAAGGCGGTGAGAAAAACGGCGGTCCCGCTGGTGCCCTGTTTGCCTTTTTCCACACGCACCGTCTCCAGATGAATAGGCGTAAGCAGGGAATCGATCTCCGGTCCGGTCATCCCTTTCTGCTGAAGATGCTCTTTGGTGACGGCCGTTCGCACGGCGTTTCGAAGATCCGACGACTGACCGAAGTCGGCCGCTTCCTTGGTGCTGTAAAGGATTTGATGGCTGGCAAGCGCGTCGTCGGTGAGCCAGAGGAAGCCGGTGATTTGCCCATCCAACACTTCCTTATTAAGACGGTCCCGCTCTGCGTCGCTGGTGTCAGACACAACCGCAATCGCGTAGGTAGTCGGGCCACCAAACTCTTCGCCTCCCGGGTTGTTGTCTGCTGCTGCCGGCTTAGCTTTTGCTGCGGTGAGTTCCTGGGCGACTCCCGCAGCCAGCTTGGGATCGTTCGCCACGATCACCAGACGGTGTTGCCCACCGGAATTCATCTCCGCGAGCTTGGTAGGAATGATGACGATGCCGGCCATGGCCGCAGGCATCAGCAGGGTGAAGATTACGAATGAGCGGGTGCGCACACGCTCCAGGTATTCGCGCTGAATCAGCGTCCAAACGTTACGCATTCTTGCTCACCTGGTCGATGAAGATCTCTTCCAACGAGGGTTCCATCATTTCAAAGCGGCTGATACGGGCATGCTCGGCGGCGGTACGCAAAAGCTGCTGCGGATCGGCTCCCGGCACAAGCTGTACTTCTACATAGTTGCCGTAGTTGTTGAACGACTTGACCAACGCGGAGCCCTCCAGCCGGGGATCGCCCTCGTATTGCATTTGGATATGGTTCGTGCCGTAACTGGACTTGATCTTCTTCAGGTCACCATCAAGAATGGCGCGCCCGTGATCGATGAGGCAAATCGAATCGCAGATCCTCTCCACCGTATCCATACGGTGGGTTGAGAACAGGATGGTCTTACCCGACTTCTTCAGTTCAATCAAAACGTCCTTCAACATGACCGTGTTCGCCGGATCGAGTCCGGAGAACGGCTCATCCATGATGACGAGATCGGGATTATGGAGCAGCGTAGCGGCGAACTGTATTTTCTGCTGCATTCCCTTGGAGAGCTCTTCGACCTTCTTATTTGTCCACTCCGTCATTTGCAGGCGGTCGCACCATGCCAACGAGCGCTTGCGGGCTTCGCTCTCCGGCAGGTTGTGCAGGCGGCCAAGGAAGACCAGGTGATCGAGCACCTTCATCTTCTTATAGAGCCCACGTTCCTCGGGCAGATAGCCGATGCGGTCGAGCAGGCCACGATGAAAGGTCTCGCCGAACAGCCGGACCTCGCCTTCGTCGGGCATGGTGATGCCGATCATCATGCGGATAGTGGAGGTTTTGCCCGCGCCGTTAGGGCCGAGCAGACCGTAGACGCTGCCCTCGCGAATGTTCAGCGAGAGATGGTCCACGGCGACAAAGCGGTCGTAAGCCTTTCGAATTGCGCGCAGTTCTACAGTGTCAGCCATATGGTCAGGATGCGGTTTCTGGGGAAAACAAGTTACAAATCTCTCTAACTCTAAACTGGCTATGTTCGTTTCAGGGCATGGCTTTAGTCACGCCGAAAGCGTCTTAACAATGAATGGGTTTTGGCCCCATGGTATACGTGCTGAAATTGCATCGCTTCGCTCGTGATAACAACTTCCATGAGTGCTGCGAGTATTCGCGTAAAAACGGACAAAATCCCGACTGTGTGAGTTGCCGCACGGCTGAAAACGTACCCTGCAAACAAGCACTCTATCCGAACGAATTACTGAGCCCAACTATACTGGCCTGTTTTGCGGCTGTCGATACGGATCACAGCGCGAGAAAGTTACGTACAAGCTGCTTTCCCTGATCGGTCAGCACGCTTTCAGGATGGAACTGCACTCCTTCGACGGGGAACTTGCGATGACGCAATCCCATAATCACCCGCGAGCCATCGCGGTCACGACAAGTAGCCGAGATCTCCAAGTCGGCAGGCAGGCTTTTCTCGGCGACGATAAGAGAGTGATAGCGCGTGGCCGTCATCGGCGAGGGGATGTCGCGAAAGATGGACTTGCCATCGTGTTCGACGGAGCTGGTTTTTCCATGCATCAGGTTGGGTGCGCGCACAACCTGGCCGCCGAACGCAGCGCCGATGGCCTGATGTCCGAGACAAACACCCAGCAGCGGAACTTTCCCCGCGAAGTGGCGAATCACATCGATGCTGATGCCGGCCTCCTGCGGCGTGCATGGGCCGGGAGAGATCGAGGATGTGGCTTGGATTCTGTGCGCTCAATTTCGGCGACGGTGGTCTGATCGTTGCGGGCGACCGTCGACCTGCGCACCAAGTTCACCCATGTATTGCACCAGGTTGTAGGTGAAGGAGTCGTAGTTGTCGAGGACGAAAACCATAGGGGTCAGGGATCAGGGTTTAGGGGCCAGAGGTTAGTGAGGCCGCTGTAATTTTCTCCTTTGAATTGAGCTGATGAGGCCATTCAGCACTCGGCCCAGCTCATCCATGTTGTTGGTTAAGGATAAGCCCTGTTGCCGATCGATATATTCCAACTCACGAGCGATGACGACTTGAGTTTCCACTTCACACAAAGACCCGCGAGCTTGGCAAAGGAACTGCGTGAACTCGCCGGGTGTCGCGCGGCCATGACCCTCAGCAATGTTGCTCGCAATTGAGACCGATGCGCGGCGCAGTTGACAGCTAAGACCATAGGTCTCGTGTTTCGGGAACTGCACCGTAATCCGATAAATCTCAGTCACGAGAGAGATGGCTTGCCGCCAAGCAATCAAGTCTTTGTAACTCGTAACCTCTTGCGCCAAGGTCGACATTGCGAACGTCCTCCGATAGCACCAGACTATGTCCATTTGCGCCGCTCGGTCTGTGACGATCGCTTGCAATTTTGACCTGAGGTGATATCGACCCCTAACCCCTGACCCCTGACCCCTAGTCCCTCGCCTTCTCACACGCCCTCAACAACGCGCTCGCCTTGTTGATGCACTCCTGGTATTCGCTTTCAGGGTCGGAGTCGGCCACGATACCAGCGCCTGCCTGCACATAGGCTCGTTCGCCATGCAGAACCATTGTCCGGATGGCGATGCACGAGTCAAGATTGCCCGCATGATCCGCATACAACACCGACCCGCCGTAAACACCGCGGCGTACCGGCTCCAGTTCTTCGATGATCTCCATGGCGCGAATCTTTGGCGCGCCGCTCAATGTGCCGGCGGGAAAGCAAGCCGCCAGCGCGTCGAATGCGTCGAGGTCATCGCGCAGCCGGCCTTCCAGTGCCGACACCAGGTGCATCACGTGCGAGTACTTCTCGACGTACATCAGGTCCCGCACCTTTACCGTGCCGTACTCGCTGACCCGGCCGAGGTCGTTGCGGCCCAGGTCCACCAGCATTACGTGTTCGGCCCGCTCTTTTTCGTCGTTGCGAAGCTGTTCGATCAGGCGCTCATCTTCGGCGGCATCAGCGCCGCGCTTATGAGTGCCGGCGATGGGACGATATTCCAGCTTGCGCCCTGAGACGCGCACCAGCATCTCGGGCGATGCGCCCAGCACATGCATGTCGTCCAGCTTAAGGAAGAACATGTACGGCGAGGGATTCACGGTGCGCAGCGCGCGATAAATCTGGAAAGGCTCGGCGGGAGGCTTGAAGTCCAGCCGCTGCGACAGCACGACCTGAAACACATCACCCGCCGCGATGTACTCCTTCGCCCTTCGGACGCTTCGCACGAAGTCATCGTGCGAAGTACCGTGATGAACCTTGATCGGCCTCGGCTTCTTCCCGCCATCGTCGGACCAATGCAGGCGCTGGCCGCGCAGACCACGTGCCAGCTTCTCTTCGATGACAGCAATATCGGCCAGGGCGCGGTCATACGCCTTGCGTGGCGACTCCGCGCGAACGTCTGCGGCAGCGATGATGTGCACCTGATGCCGGAGGTGATCGAAGGCCAGCAGCCGGTCGTAGAACGTGAAAATGCAATCCGGGAGTCGAGTATCGTCTTTCGCAGTCGCAGGCAGTAGCTCGAACTGGCGTACCATGTCATAGGCGAAGTAGCCGACGCCGCCCGAGGTGAAGGGCGGCAATCCAGGGACGATAGCGGGGGTGTGCTGCTTCAGATGGCTGCGCAAAACCTCAACGACATTGCCCTCACTGCGTCTGACGGCATTGCCTTCGCGAATCGTGATGTCTTGTCCGCGCGTGGTGATGACAGTTCGCGGTTGCGCACCGAGAAAGGTGTAGCGTCCGATCTTTTCGCCGCCCTCGACCGACTCCAGCAGGAAGGCGTACTTCTGCCGCGCGGCCACGCTGAGGAAGGCGCCGACCGGGGTCAGCAGGTCCGCGCTGAGCGTCTTCGCCACGGGAATCAAAGTGGCGTCTCGACTGAGCTGCAGGAAAGTGCGGTAGTCGGGCGTGAGCATGGCGGAGCCGGAGTTAACTGCGATTATACGGGAGCATCATTCTTGTGCTACGCTGCTTGCCGTCTGGTAAGCGCCTGCTTATACTTTGTTGGTTTGCCCCAAGAATAGGACGCGCCTTCCAACCAACAGCGTCTCCTTCCTGCAGCAAGCGTCCGCAATTCATCGGAGAAGCTATGGCTACCGTACACTCGCTGGAACAAGAAAGTAATCCGTGGGAACAACAAGCTGCCCGCTTTAACCTCGCAGCCGAAAAACTAAAGCTCGATGAAGGTCTGTGGCGTGTATTGCAACAGCCTAATCGCGAGATCATCGTGCACATCCCCGTCAGCATGGACAACGGTCAGCTGGAGGTCTTCACCGGATACCGGGTGCAGCACTCCATTGCGCGCGGTCCGGGGAAGGGCGGTGTACGCTATGCGCCCGATGTGACGCTGGACGAAGTGCGCGCGCTGGCGAGCTGGATGACGTGGAAGTGCGCCGTGGTAAACATTCCCTTCGGCGGCGCCAAGGGCGGTGTCATCTGCGACCCCAAGAACATGTCGCGCGGCGAGTTGGAACGCATGACGCGCCGCTACACCTCCGAGCTGATCGAGTTTATTGGGCCTGAGAAGGACGTTCCCGCGCCCGACGTCAACACCAATGAGCAGACCATGGCGTGGATGATGGATACCTATTCCATGCACATGCGCCAGACGGTCACAGCCGTCGTGACCGGCAAGCCGCTGAACATGGGCGGATCGCGCGGGCGTCGTGAGGCCACGGGACGCGGTGTGATGATCATCTGCGACGAGTCCATCAAAAAGCTCAACATGCGCGCGGAGGACACGCGCGTCATCATTCAGGGCTTCGGCAACGTCGGCTCCAACGCCGCACTGCTGATGCACAATGCCGGATACAAGGTCATCGGCATCGGCGAATGGGATGGCGGCCTATACAACGCCAAAGGCATTGACATTCACGCGCTGTGGGAGCATCGGCAGAAGGAAGGCACCATCCACGGCTTCAAGGAAGCCGAGAAGGCTACCACCCCTGACCTGCTGATCACCGACTGCGAGATCCTGATTCCGGCGGCGACCGAGAGCGTCATCACTTCCGCCAACGCCGCCAAGGTGAAGGCCAAGATCCTGGTGGAGGGCGCGAACGGTCCAACCACCGCAGCGGCTGACGACATCCTTGCCGACAAAGGTGTCTTCGTGATGCCGGACATTCTGGCCAACGCCGGCGGCGTGACCGCTTCGTACTTTGAGTGGGTGCAGGACCGCCAGGGCTACTTCTGGAAGGAATCGGTGGTGAACGAACAGCTGGAGCACATCATGGTGTCCTCGTTCGAGGATGTGGTGCGCTACGCCGAGACCCACCACGTCAACAACCGCATTGCCGCCTACATGCTGGCCATCGACCGGGTGGCGTATACGATCCGCCAACGCGGCATCTACGCTTAGTAACAATTCGGTTAACGTATCACGCCAGAACAGCTCCCACTGCGGGAGCTGTTCTGCTTTGTAACAAAAATAATTTTGAACAAGTGCGCTGCTACACACCTCCCGTTGGGGCATAATAGCGTCCAAGTTGTACAGCCAGTGGAAAAGTTCTACCCCTGTAGGGTCATCATGCCACGCCTGTATTTCTGCCTACGCCTGGTCGCGGTAGCCGTCGCCATTCCCTTCATCGGGATGTACGTTCTTGCATGCGCGGTGGCGCACCTGCTTGGTTTCTCGCGCCATGGCTCTCGGCCCGCGCGCGTGGCCTTGCGCCAATGGATGAGTGTTTGCGATTGGGTGAAGGGCATTCCCGTGGGATACAGCTACTGGGAGCAGTACGAAGCGCCGGTCATGCTCGACCAGATCGTAGTGCATCACGACGATTAGCGAATTGCGGGCCTGTCTTCTGCGATTGCTTTCAATCTGACCTGTAGCGCATAATCGCGAGTTGCGGCGGCGCAGCAGGCGCAGTTGTGTGCCAATCTGCTTTTTTGTGAATCTCCCAAACTACATCACGCTTACCCGCATTCTCAGCATTCCCCTGCTGATCTGGATTCTTTGCAGCAATCGCTTCAGTTCGGCTAACGGAGAACGCGAGCTGCTGGCATGTTTCGTGTTCATCGTAGCGTCGCTAACCGATGCCATCGACGGCTACCTGGCCCGGCGGCGTGCTCAGGTGACCACCATCGGCATGCTGCTGGATCCGGTCGCCGACAAGCTGCTGATTGCCGCAGCCTTCGTGACCCTGGTGCAGTTCAATCCGCGGATTGTGCCGGCGTGGATGGTGGTGATCATCGTGGGCCGCGAGTTCCTGGTCAGCGGTCTGCGATCCATCGCCGCTTCGGAAGGGTTCACCATACAGGCTAGCGATTTGGGCAAGCTGAAGATGTTTGTCCAGATCTTCACCGTCGTGGCCGCGATCATTGATCATCATTGGGCTTATTTGCCCTGGTATTTCCTTAGCCTTCCGGTGCACCCGATCGCGCTGGTGTCGATCTGGGTGATGGTGGTTCTGTCGCTATGGTCCGCCGCTGACTACTTCGTCGCGTTCTGGAAGCAAATTGACCAAGCTTCAGTGCGCCGGCGAAGGAAACGTTCCTTTGTGCTGAGCCGGCGAAGGAAGCGTAATGATGTCCCCGCCCTCTGAGTTTGACGGCCCGACGACGCCTGCCGAACCCCCGGAGTTTTCTCCCGAAGAGCGTAGTTTGTTGCTCAGTGTCGCCCACCAGTCCATCAACGCCGCCCTGGAAGGGCGGCAGCTAGACTTGACCCCTCCCAGCCCGCACCTGGCCGAGCCTCGTGGAGCGTTTACCACATTGCATCTGGAAGGCAAGCTGAGAGGCTGTATCGGTTATGTGCTTCCTGCGCAGTCGCTCTACCGGACCATAGCCGAGACGGCGCGAGCTGCCGCCTTCGACGACCCTCGCTTCCAGCCGGTCACCGAGGACGAAGCACCTGGATTGAGGATCGAGATCAGTGTGCTCTCCGCCCCGCAGCCAATCTCCGCGGAAGATGTCATCGTTGGGAAGCACGGTTTGATCGTTACGCAGGGTGGTCACAGGGGACTGCTTTTGCCGCAAGTGCCCGTCGAGTGGGGGTGGAATCGTGAGACGTTCCTGTCGCAAACATCTCTAAAAGCGGGACTTGCACCAGATGCCTGGCGCTGGGGAGCGGAATTGCAGGCGTTCACCGCCGAGGTTTTCGGAGAGGACTGAGCCGCCGGCAGGTCGTAGTACCGCCCCTGATTCGTACCCTTTCATGGGCTTAGCGCCTCTTTCCGCCCCTCGCTGAGAGAAGACTGTTGCATCTTTCTTTGTGCATCGGTACCATCAGGCAGCTACATGCGCGAGTCTTCAAGCACTTACGCATCTCGGATCCGTCGTTTTCGGCTGCCTCGGCTATGCATCGCCGTTGTAGGCGCCGATGCCCCCACGATGGTTGAGCGCGCCGAGTCCTTGGTGCGGGATAACCCCTTTTTGGAGTTAAGGTTAGACTACCTTTCCCAGCCGCTGGCAGCGCTGCCCAAGCTCAAGAATTTCCTGGAATTGCATCCCGAAGCTACCTTTATCGCCACCTGTCGCCGGGCGGTAAATGGTGGCAAATTCAAGGGTTCCGTTGCCAACCAGATCGCCATCCTGCGCAAGGCTGCGGATTCGGGGTTTCAACTCGTAGACTTGGAACTGCAGAGTGTCGAGGCGCTGAAGGCCACAGAGCTTCACGACCTGTCAGACCGGGTCGGGCTCATCATTTCGCACCATAACTTCAAGGCTACCAAGAACATAGATCGGCAGTTCGCCGACATGAACAAGTATCCGGCGGACTTTTACAAACTGGTCTCCACCGCGACCAGTCTGCACGACAACGTCGTGATGATGAGGCTCCTGGAGGAGAACTCCGCCAAGCACGAGATGGTCGGCCTATGCATGGGTGAGCAGGGGATTATCAGCCGTGTGCTGGGCGTGCGGGCCGGCAGCGTATTCACCTTCGGATCGGCTGCCAAAGGGGAAGAGACCGCCCCTGGACAGGTTCTGGCCGGTGAACTGCGCGACGTCTACCGCATCGAGATGGTCGATCAGGCCACGCAGGTCTACGGCGTGGTGGGCGATCCGATCTCGCATTCGCTTTCGCCGGTCATGATGAACGCGGCGTTTCGGCGGGAGACCGTGAACGCGGTTTACCTCGCGCTCCATGCGAAAAGCCTGAAAGACCTGCTGGCCTGTGTGAATGACATTCCCATCCGTGGCCTCAGCATCACCATGCCGTACAAGCAGGAGATCCTCTCCGAGTTGGAGAATACCGACCCGTTGACCCGGCAGATCGGCGCGTGCAACACCGTAGTTCGCGCCGCCGACGGCAAGCTTTACGGCTTCAATACCGATGTGGCCGGAATCATCGTGCCGCTGGAACAGCGTATGAGCCTGGCGGGAGTCCGCGTCCTCATCGTGGGCGCCGGAGGTGTAGCGCGCGCGGCGGCTTTCGGGCTGAAGTCCAAGGGGGCCGAGGTTTTCCTGACCAATCGCACCGCCGAAAAGGGGCAGACGCTGGCCCGGCAGGCGAAGGTGAAGTACATGAAGCGTCCCGAAGTCGCCAAGCAGCAGTTCGACGTGATGATTAATGCGACGCCGGTCGGGATGGGCAATACCAAGCAGTCGCCATTGGAAGAGAAAGAGCTGAATACCAAGTACGTCTTCGACCTGGTGTACTCGCCCGCCGAAACCAGGCTGGTCAAGATGGCGCGCGCCAAGAATATCCAGGTGATTCCCGGGCTGGAGATGTTCGTCCAGCAGGGTGCACGGCAGTTTGAAATCTGGACCGGCAAGCCTTCGCCGGTCGCCGAGATGGCCTACGTTGTAACCAAGGCGCTCGAACGCCAGGCCCTGGTCGAAGTGGACGAAGAAGAGAAACCAGCACCGAAAAAAGCTGCCAAACCCGCCGTCAAGCCCGCAGCCAAAAAGGCCGTCGTAAAGAAGGCCGCAAAAACTGCCTCCTCTCGCAAAAAGTAATTAGATTTTGAAGGGGCGCACCTTCAGGTGCGCCGGTGCAATCCCTTTCAATTTTGTCATTCCGACGAGGCCATCAGGCCGAGGAGGGATCTCCTTTAGCCCGCCTCCCGAGTCGTCCAGCTCAAGCGGCGACGTTCATCCCTGTATGAATTGTCATCCTGAGCGACGCGTCCGCTCGGGGTAAACTCCTCGGTCGGGATGACCATTCATAAGTAACTGGCTGGACACTCCTACCCCTTACCTGACTCAGCTTTCGCTACTTCCTTCGCCGCACTCGCGGCAATTTCGAACTTGCACTCCGACGGCTTCTTATCCAGACGCAGACCTTGGAACACAGGCGCACGCATCTTGATCCCGCCGCTTTGCCCTTCGTGCGTCCATTCGGTGAATTTGATTTCCGCGACCAGGTCCGGTTTTACGAAATGGACGGGTCGATCGCTCTCGACCTTGCCGGCGAAGGGGTTTCGCGTGGTATCGAGGGAGTGCAGCCGCTTCCACATCTGTTCATGCGTGTGCTCGGTGAATCCACTGCCAGCCTGCCCCACTGGGACCAACCGGCCTTTGTCGTCGTATAAGCCCAGGACAAGCGACCCGAAGTTTTCGCGCGCGCCGCGCGGATCCGTGTAGCCGCCGATGACGCACTCCTGGCGTTTGACGACTTTGATCTTCAGCCACTCACTGCTGCGTTTCTGAAAATAACAACTGCCCCGGCGTTTGGCGACAATGCCCTCCAACCCACGCTGCGCCGCCGCTTCGAAGAGCGCAGTACCCTGGCCGACATAGTGGTCGGAGTAGCGAATCATGTCGTTCGAGCTGATGATGCTGGCAAGCAGCTGTTTGCGCAATGCAAGGTCGGCTTGCATCAGGTCGTAGCCGTCCAGGTAAAGCAGGTCAAAGACGTAGTAAACGACGGGAATGTCGTCGCGGGTGCGACGGATGCGACGTCCACCTTCGCCAACGCCGGTGCGTTGTTGCATCAGGCTGAACGATGGACGGCCCTGATCGTCGAGCGCCACAATCTCTCCATCGAGGATGGCAGTGCGCGCTTTCACGCTGGAGACAATGTCTTGCAATTCGGGATAGGCGGAAGTCAGGTCGTTCTGATTGCGCGAGACGAAGCGCAAGGACTTGCCATCGAGGAAAGAAACGGCCCGATACCCGTCCCACTTGATCTCGTACAGCCAATCGTCATTGTCGAAAGGCTTGTCGACGAGAGTGGCGAGCATGGGACGGATGGCGCTGGGCATGGGAGCCTTTCGCCCGATGTCCCCAGGTTCAGGAACTACGCCGTCTTGCGCGCGGTAGACTTTTTTTTTACCGCTGTCGCCGGAGCTGAAGCCGTTTTTGTTTTACTCGCAGGTTTCGCAGCCGGAGGCTTCACGGCGGCCGATGCCTTTGTGGTTTTCTTGGCGGCGCGCGCCTTCTTTGCGTCGGCCTTGGCAATCGAGTCGGCGAGCCAGTCATTCTTGCTCGATGAACCGCGGGTGACCTTCTTGCTGCTCGTCCATTCCGCCGAACCCGCATCGCCGGCAATTTGCTTCAGAGAACGCTTCGTCAGCACCGAATAATCGTACTTATCGATGTCGTAACCGGTTTGCACATAGGCATCGCGATGCTTGATCAGGAGCCATTCCGTCCCTTTACTGTCCGGACGCCGCGACTTGATGTGGACCAGGGCAAAGCTGCCTTTCAGCTTCTGGCCATCGAGCCGAAACTTGAGGTCGCCCTTGGCAAGCATTTCGTGCGCATCGCCCTCCGGCTCCCACGTGCCCATGTCCCAGACCATCACGGTTCCGGCGCCGTAGTTTCCCTCGGGAATGGTGCCCTCGAAATCGAAGTAGGAGACGGGATGATCCTCCACCTGCATGGCCAATCGCTTGTCGGCGGGGTCAAGTGACGGGCCTTTGGGCACGGCCCATGACTTCAAAACACCTTCCATCTCCAGCCGGAAGTCATAGTGAAGCCGGGTCGCCCGGTGCTTCTGCACTACGAAGCGACGCTGCCCCCGTTTCCCGATCTTCGGTGGAGGCTCCGGGGTCTGCTTGAAGTCACGTTTTCGCTTATATTCTTCGAGCGCCATGCGCACTTAGATGAACACAGGTGCATCCCGTGCTGCAAGCTGTTCCGGCGCTTGTTAGTATGCTGACAGGCTGCGAAAAGGCTGGTCGCCGTCAGATCATCGAGGGTATCCTCGTTAGCATCTAATCGTTATTGTCAAATACCCCTATGCAGATGCCACTCCGCTTTGTGGACGATGACTACACTCCCCGGCTTTGGTCCGAACTGTATCCCGTCCTGCGCAATATCAAGACCGACGACCTGGCGAAGAAGATGCTCGTTTACAAGGGCAAGCCGGTGAAAAGCTGGAGGGCCGATGACTGGGGCCTGCTCGATGCTCTGAACAAGATGCTCACCCTCAGGGCCAGCTCACGTCACCACGCTTTGAAGAACGATTCGCCGCCCGTGAGGGACGCGGCCTTCTGGGCGAAGCTGGACAAAGAACTTGAGTTTTATTACGAGGCCGAGTATCCGGGTAAGGAACTGGAGAAGGAGTCAGAGAAGGACCCGGACGACGAATAGGCTTAACTCTTCGCGAATTCTTACTGCGTAATCTCCAATTGAACGGCTGGCTTGCGTCAGCCTTGCACGCTGGCTTCTACCCATATCGTGCTACGTTGCTGACAATCCTGGAAAACTCATAGACAGGCTGAGTGAGCGCTCTTATATTTTTGGCATGAAGCGCGCCATTTCCTGCCGGTGGTTACGCTCGCCGCTCTTCGCGGTCGTCGTGTTGGTTCCACTTGTACTCGGAACATCGCTGTCCGCCAGAGCTCAAGCAACCAATCAGACAAAGTATCCTTCGGTCATCACGCTGGGGCCCGCAAATCCCAAGCCGATGACGGTGAATGATGTCATTAAGCTTTCGAAAGCGGGACTGAGCGACGACACCATCATTCAGCAGCTCAGAAAGAAGGGGCAGCACTTCGACCTGACTACCGACCAGCTGATTCAACTGAAGCAGGCGCATGTCAGTGAACGCGTGATTCAGGAAATGATTAATCCGGCGCCTGGAGCTGCAGCCGCATCCGCGCAGAAGAGCGCTCCTTCGAGCGGACAAGCTGACGCGTCGCGCTCCGGCCTGCCCACCGAGATTGGCGTATACGCCAAACAAGATGGCCGATGGGTTGAGGTGAATCCCGAAGTCGTGTACTGGAACACTCCGGGTCTGATGAAGAGTATGGCTTCTGCCGCGATCGGCAAAGGCGATCTCAGCGGACGGGTTGACGGCACGACCAGCCAAAACCAGATTGCAACTCCCGCCGACTTCCTGCTGGTGATCCCGGAAGGCGCAGCCATCACCCAATACCAGCTCATCAAGCTGCGTCCGCAAAACGACGATCGCGAATTTCGCACCGGATCGGACGGCGTGCTCCACGGCTCAAGCGCCGCGAATCGCGACCTGTTGCCATTCGCTGGCACACAGGTTGCACCCCGCACTTTCACCGGAAGGTTTATCGGCCAAAGCGGAAGTGAATATGGATTCCTCCCGCCCTCAGCGTTTACTTCCAACGGTGGAGCGTCGGGAAAGATTTATTCCTTCCACATGACCGAATGAACGTTGATCGTTCGATAAACCAACCCGCTGGATGGTCCGGGTGTCGTGGAAACCCACCATCGAAGTCGTATACAATGACTGAGTTCCCGCATTACCTGTGGGCGCTTAACTCAGCGGTAGAGTGCCACCTTCACACGGTGGAAGTCACAGGTTCGAATCCTGTAGCGCCCACCAATCCTTAGTTCCATCTGTCGTCAGTTGCCGCAGATCCGTGGTCTGAGCCTGTGCGGATTTCGTCGATTTCTTAAGCTGCCGAATTCAATCGATCGTTTGGTTCGTTAGCGGGGAAGAGTATCGCTCGCTCACACCTGGGGCTGGCTACTCCTTTGCCAGATTCGCCTGGCCCAGGTGATAGGTCAAATGCGATGTTCTGCCCAGCAGGATGGTGAAGCGGTTGCGGTGAGGTTCCTTCTCGAAGTCTGCTTCAGAGACTGAAGTGTGCCGCTGCGTCCATTCCGCGGGCGACAACTTGGCGAATTCTTTTGCCAGCCTGGCATTGATCTCGTCCCACGCCTGCTTCACCTGTTTGGTGGAGATCGAGTCGGGATGCGAGCGGTCGGGATTCGAAACAAAAGCCGCATCGAGTTCCGGATGCAGGCGTTCCCCGAAACCGAGAAGGGGAATGAGCGCGTCATTGACCGACGTCAGGTGCCCCCACAGATAGATGCGGCGGTTCTTTCCGGGCGCAACCTCCTGCTGAAGTTCCTGCTCGGAGAATGAGCCGAACAGTTTGCCGGCGCGGTCAATGCTGGTTTTCCAATTGCGCAGCGCGGAATCAATTAGCGAAGCTTCGGTGGTCATGGACGATGAAACCTTTCGTGTCTTATCGCGATCGTTCTCGCTTGAATGATTTCCGGCCGCACCATCGTTCTTTGCCAGCGATAAGGTGGTGCGACCGGAGGAAAATTTTTCGACTTCGAACTACGCCTTCGATGCCGACGGCAACCGATTTCGTCGAACGCCGGCGGCGCGGGTTGTGCTCAGCGAATTCCGCCGGTGGCGAGGAACTGCTCGCCGGTCAGCCACGCGGAATCGTCCGACGCCAGGAAGACCGCGATGGGAGCGATGTCGCCCACCTGCGCGGAGCGTCCCAACGGCGCCTGCGCGATGAGAGCCTTCTCGAAGTCGGAGCCGATGATACCGCCGGTGTGGGTGCCTTCGGTCTCGACGACGCCCGGGTTGATGCTGTTGACGCGGATCTTTCTTGGGCCGAGTTCGCGTGCCCACACGCCGGTGAAGGCGTCGAGAGCACCTTTTGTGCCGGTGTAAACGGTGGATTCCGGCGGCGTGAGACGTGTAACGCCAGAACCGATGTTGATGATGCTGGCGCCATCGCCCAGGTGCTTCAGCGCTGCCTGCGTGGTGAGGATGGGGCCGAGAACATTGATGTTGAACATGTGATGAAACTGCTCTTCGGTGACCGCATCGAGTGCCCCGAATTCGTAGATGCCGGAGTTGTTGACCAGAATATCGAGACGGCCGAAGTTCTTGACGGCCGCATCAACGATGCCTTTCGCCTGTGAAGCCTGCGATACGTCGCCTGCCACCGCGACCGCTTTGCCGCCGGCCGAAGTGATGGCGGAAACAACTGCGTCTGCGCCGGACTTGCTGGAGGCGTAATTGACTACGACCGATGCGCCTTCCGCGGCGAGCGCTTTGGCGATGGCGGCTCCAATGCCTTTGGACGCGCCTGTAACTACTGCTACTTTCCCTTTGAGCTTGCTCATTTCGATCTCCTTCCAGGAATGCCTGCCGAAGTGGGCCGCCAAGTGAAGCCGAGTGCCGGCCTTCCTCAATCGGCAGTCGATAAGATGAGGCAGCCGCGCCGGAGATTCATTTGTTCTGAATTACTGAACTATTGAACAATTTGTAACCTGCGCATAGGATGAGAAGCATGCGGCCACTTTCTCATCCCACTATCGAAAATGTAACCGTCGAGGGCATTCTGCACGCCCTGTCGGATCCGGTGCGCGTGGCCATCTTCTCCGAGATTGTGCGATCGGAGGGCCAGACCTGCTCCACTTTCCTCGAGGTCAACGATAAGGCCATACCGAAGTCCACGCTGTCGCTGCATTTCAAAGTGCTGCGCGACGCGGGACTGATTCACGGGGAACGTCAGGGTGTCGAGATGCTCAATACGTCGCGCTGTGCGGAAATCGACAAGCGCTTTCCCGGACTCATCAAGGCGATCGTCGGCGCACATAAGATTCAGCTGGACTCGGCGTCGCCGGTCGTCCCGCAAGGCTGGGCGCAAGTCCGGCAAACGGACTGCGAAAGCGAACTAGACACCTGCCCTGATCGCCGGGCCGCGAGGCTCAGGGGCAAGCAATCACCCGTTGGTGACCTGACCTGTGCACTTCTGGGTCGTTACCTGAGAGCGAAGGTGACCTTTTGATTTTTTGATAAATCGAATGAGGGTAATGGAATTGGCTCACCAACCGGCGAGCAGTCTTGGTAGAGCGCCCGCAAGGTGATAGGCTGGGCTACCGCTCGTCCCCAGCCGGGGCTTGGGCATGGGCCTCTGGTTTTCAAGAGCCACGTGGAGAGTCGCCATGAGCAAGTTCGCCAAGATCGCCGGCATCGTCGTCGGCGTCATTATCCTTCTGCTGCTGATCGTTCCCCTGTTCGTCAATGCCGACAGCTTCCGTCCGATGCTGCAAACCAAGGCGCAGGAAGCGCTGGGGCGCAATGTGCAGATCGGCAAGCTGGACTTCTCGCTGTTCAGCGGCTCGCTGAGCGCCGACGGCGTGACCATTTCCGACGATCCCAAGTTCAGCAACGCTCCGTTCCTCACCGCGAAGTCCCTGAAGGTAAGTGTGGACGTGATGCCGCTGATTTTTTCGCACGACCTACACGCCAACTCCATCAAGCTTGAGCAGCCGCAGGTGGCGCTGATCAGCAATGCCGCGGGGCAGTGGAATTATTCCAGCCTGGGGGGCAATGCGCCGGCAACCAGCACTGCCGCGAAGCCTGCAGCAGCTCCTGCGGGCAAGCCTGCGGAGTCTTCCACCGGCGTCGCGATCGATGAGATCGATATTACGGGCGGAAAGGTCACCATCTCCGAAGTGCCGGCGAAGCTGCCACCGGTTATCTATAGTGACGTGGACCTGACCCTGAAGAAGTTTGCGCCGGGATCGCAGATGCCGTTCACGGCGTCGCTGAAAGCGCCCAAAGGAGGTGCGATCAAAGCCGACGGCATGGTTGGTCCGATGAATCCGAACGACGCCTCGCAGACTCCGGTGCAGCTGAATCTGAAAAACGATGCGGTGGAAATTGCCGGACTGGCGCCGACCTCGGGTATGTCGGGTCTGCTGAATATGGACGCGAAGTTTCAATCCGACGGACGTGAGGCGCAGCTGGAAGGCAATGGACAGATCAAGAACCTGAAGGCGACGGCCGATGCGGTTGCGGCGAAAGATCCTCTGGGCTTCACCTACAACACGAAATACAACCTGGCCAGTCACGAGGGAACGCTGTCGTCGAATATTACCGCGAAGAAAAACGCGGCAAAGCTATCGGGCAGCTACCAGATGCGCGAGGCCATGGTCGTCCACATGAATTTGAGCGGTCAGGGCATGTCGGTAGATGAACTGGAGTCGCTGTTGCCGGCATTCGGCGTCCAGTTACCCAGCGGATCGTCGTTGCGTGGCGGTACGCTCAGCGCGAATCTCAATCTGCAAGGCCCTTTGGACGCGCTGGTGATTTCCGGTCCCATCAGCTTGAACAATACCAAGCTGGCGGGCTTCGACTTAAGCTCGAAGATGTCGGGCATGGGCCAGCTGGCGGGCATCAAGACGGGCTCCGATACGACGATTCAGACCTTCAGCTCAAACGTGAATGTGACGCCGGCGGTGACCCGCGCCGATAACATCAACCTGGTGATGCCGGCATTGGGCAACGTCACGGGAGCGGGCACCATCGCCAACAAGAATCTGAACTTCAAGATGGTCGCGAAAGTACAAACCACAGGCGGCGGTCTGCTGGGAGCGGCCGGCGGCGGCAAGGCCGGATCGCAGACTGTGCCCTTTGCGATTCAGGGCACAACGTCGAATCCCAAGTTCATTCCGGACACGAACGCGCTGGTGCAGAACGCGATACAGAATCAACTGAATCAGCGGCTAGGCGGGAAGGCTCCCGGCAATCTTGGCGGAGCGCTTGGCGGCCTGTTAGGTGGAGGTAAGAAACACTAGTTGCCATCGCGGGCGTGCGCGGGAGTGTCCCATCCGGCCGTCGTTACCCGGATCGGACTCATAGCTTTATGTCTGAATCTAGTTCGCCGGAAGCGTCGATCACGTTCAACCAGGACGGTATTCGCGGCTTCGGCTCGGCGCTAATCAATGCGCAGAGCTACGAACTGTTCATCGATCAGCAGAACGTCGGACTGCTGGATGGCTACAACCATCGTAAGACCTGCGCAGTTCCGGCCGGACCACATTCCATCTATGTGAGAGCCTATGCGCGCGATAGCGTGAGCATTACGCGCGTCTACGGATACAGCCAGACGCTGGACGTGAAACTGTCTGCCGGAGAACATAAAACGCTGCGCTGTGGCTTAGTGCCCGGGCCGCCGTTGCGAAAATATCTGATCTTTGGCGGCTTGCTGATAACGATCTTCCTGCTGCTCGGCCTCGGTCCCGTTGGCTCGTTACCCTTGCGCACCCGCTATATTCTGGTTATGGCGATGGCGGCATTAACGATGGCAAGCAGTTGGTATGGACACTCGTCGAAGGCGGGCGCGAACATCTACTTAAAGGAAAGTTGAGAAGAACCCACTCATTCGAACATCGCGAATGAGTGGGGCACCCGATGATTTCGAATGGGCGCTGGTGCCCCGGGTTCACGTCCGTTTTCTGGACGTTAACCTGCGTCGTCCTGGGCATTTCTTGATCATGTCACGGAGTAAACGCTGATCCCGATTTTGCTTCCGCATCAGCCCTCTTCACCGCTGGCACCGACTCCAGACTTTTCGCAACCTTCTCGGCGACGACGGCGTTGCCGTTGGCGTTCAGGTGAATGTCGCCGAAGGTCCAATTATTCAGATACCAGCACCCTGGCTGCCACTTGGGACACTGATCGCGAATGGCGAAGAACTCCGGAAAGACATCGACAAAGCGTTTGCACTTGCCTTCGCACCAGTCTCGCCAGATCTGCACCTCGCGCGAATCGATCTTGTCGTAGATAAGCTGCGCGGGCCAGGGGTAGACCACAACACTGATGGGAATATTGCGTTTCGCCAGGTCCTGATAGATCAGGTCCATCTTGTGCTTCTCTTTAGCGATACCGGCTTCCACGCCCAGCGGCGCGAAGCCAAGCTCAAAGGGCTGGTCTTCGACGACTTTGCGATACGTCCAGCCCGAGCGTTCCAAGTCGAAGACGTTGCCGTTGAAGCCGTGGTCCAGATAATAGTGACCGCGTCCAACCACGATGCGTTCGACACGCTCCCACAAATAGTTGGTCAACACCAAATACTTGCTGACGAACAAGCGCACCTTGGAGTATGGCGAGCTGTAGTGATACTGATTCTTGGCCAGCGCTATCGAACCGGAGAGGTCGATGTCGTGCACCAGTGCAGCTTCGTCCTGCACATCGGAGATGTCTATGAACACGATGGCTTCGTCAAATTGCAGGCCGCTCTTCACCGCGATCCGCTCCGTGTTCAGATAATTCGACGGCGAATAGCCGCCGACGCCGCCGTTCAAGATCTCGTATTGCGGGAACTGTGCCGCCAACCTGCCAACGTAGCTGGTATTCCACGGGCCCATCGACTCGGTAAAGGAATCGCCGAACATCAGGATGCGCGGACGAGGATCGGTGGGCGGGACCTCTCGCACCGTCTCATCGCGGAAGCCCTGGCTGTTGATGTTCAACTGATAGCGTTCGCGGCCCCAGGCGCGCGTCGTGGTGCAGTTGGGCTGAAATGACATGCCGCGAACCGGATCGCCGGTCAGGCAGCCAAACAATTCTGCTGGAGTCGGAACCGAGGATTTGCGGGACAGCGCGCTATAAATAGCATCGAGCCCGACAAAGATCAGCAGACAGAAGAAAACGGACACCAGCAGCAGCAGAATTTTCTTGCCGAGGCCCGGCGCTGCGGCGTTGGAGACGGGTTCTGCCGGCTTCGATGCGGGCTGACTCATGTTCAGCGAACGTCCTTTCCGGAGATGTGAACGTCGTCCCAGTAAACCGTACGGGCGCCGGGACCGCGGCCCAGGTGTATGCGCACCGCGCCCTCGCCGCCGACGGTGAACGAACGCGACAACTGCTGCCAACTGGGATCGCAGGTGATGGCCGGCGACGACGTCGCAGTGTTGTCCGTGGGATTGTAGATAGTCAGCTGCGCGGTGGTTGGCGCGTCCGGCGAGCACGACACCCACGCCGACAAGGTATAGCTGCGGCCAGGCTCAAGTCCGTTAATGTCCTGAAAGACAGTACCAGCGCCGGTTTCAGCGAGGCTGTATGTGCCGGTGTGAGCGTGAGCGGCGCTGACGTTTGCCTCGACACCATTGTTCGACCACGGCGCGATCTGTCCATCCTCGAGTCCCGGATTGGCGACGGAATTTTCGACGCGCTGCTCTGGCGTCATCAGCACGGGGCTGAGGCCGAAGTCGGTTTTTGCGGAACACAGAATAAAGTTGTCGACGTCGTGACACTTGCCCGGACCGGTGGGACCGCGGGCGATGGTCTCCGCCAGTTCCGGCGTTACGACGTAAGCGGAGTCGGGCGAGAGCGGTTGCTGGGCTAACTCCGCGGGCGCGACGTTGCAGTGATAGTCCTCAGCCACGCCGGTGTAACGCGCCGACTGATAACTGTTGATGCGCATCTTGTCCCGGATGGCGAGGAAGCCGAAGACGCGATAGCCCTCGGTGCCGCCCGGCGATGCGTTCTTGGCGCACTGCCACGCGGGCAGCACGATCAGGTTCTGATGCTGCGATCCCAGCTGCGCCCATACCGGCGACTTCAGCGGCGAAGGATGATCTGCGCTGATGGTCATGCGCACCCATTGCCGCAGCGACCGCGTGTCGGCGAACTGCAAGACCAGCAGCAACGCCAGCAGAACGTTCGCCCACATCTTACGAAGAAACAGGAACGGCGCGGCGAGAATGGCAGCGAGGATTGCGTAGTACGGCGCCCAGAACAGGCGGCCGCTGGCGCGCAGCGGCGCGAAGAATCGCGAGAAACGTTGCTGCGGATCGAAGTCGATGAGCGTGTGCGCTCCGCCGGTGACTTTGGTGGAGAGCGCGAGCAGAGTCAGCAGCAGACAGCACAGCGACAGCGGTACCAGCCAGCGTTTGTCGGGCGTCCGCAGCTTGCCTTTGTGCAGCAGCGCCAGCACGATGACGACCGCGAACAGGATGAGCACCCCAGCTCCCAGGTAGCTATAGCCCTCGTATTGTCCGGCGCTGGCTCCTTGAAAGCGCGGCATTAACAGCGAAGCGAAGGTGCGCGGATCGATGGGCGCGATCAGGTTCATCGAGAGATCGCGATAACCGCCGCTGCTGTATCCCTTGCCGCCACTGATGACTAGCCCCATGGAGTAGGCCACCACGAAGCCGACGGCGACGAGCAGCGCGGCGACTCCGGCGGACTGCGCCAGCGTGATGCGCTTCTTCCAGAGCAGGCTTGCGGCTGCGGCGAGCAGGACCAGCAACACCTGAAACGCGAGATACGGATTGATGCCGACCGAGATCGCGGCCAGTATGGCTGCGGAAATCCAGAAGCGGCGCACCGCGCCCGGCGAGTCTTCCTGCGCCTGCGCGAATACGAACAGCGACGCGACCAGCAACCATTGATTGCTGAGCGAGTAGTGTCCCCAGAAACGATAGTTCAACGGAGGCGCAAGCAGGAAGAACGCGCTACCCAGCGCTGCGCCCAACGCATTCGGGCCGATCAGCAATTGCAGCAAGCGATACGCGAAGAAAAACTGGAGCGCGCAAACGAGGATCACCTCGATGCCGAAGTACTGCGCCGGCTCAGGCAGCAGCAGCGACAACGGCTTCAACACCACCGCCATCAATGGGTTCAGATCGAGCAGCGCGATGGACTCGCCCTTGGGATAACCCAGGCGATCGGTGTAGGTGATTGGCCAGTGGACATGCGGGTCCTGGCGAAAGAGCTCCCAACCGATGTAGTGATACGCGGGATCGAAGGCGACCCAGTTGACGTTCTTCGGATTCAGCGGCGTCGGTCCCATCACCAGCAGCGCGTACGAGAATCCTGCGACAACAGCCAAGACCGCCGCGAACCACATCGACTGGTACCACGGCGGAGCGCCCGGACGCGTCGCTGTCGATGCAGAATTTCGGGTCTCCGGTGAGCTGCCGGCAGCTGCCGAGGTTGGGGTCGTCATAGTGCAGTGAAGCGGGGAGGCCGATGAATGTTTGTTACACGCGAGGCACTTCCGGCGAGTCGAGAGTACCACAGGGAAGAGATCAGGCGCACGCTCCAGTGCGCTGTCATAGACTGCGAAATGCTCGAAGGCGAGACGTCTTGAAGGGGCACACCTTCAGGTGTGCCGTCACAAGTTATGCTTTCGCCTCCGCGAGGCGGCCTTCAGGCCGAGGAGCCGTGCACATCGTCGAAGGTATAGGGGTCCTTCGACTCCGGCGTCGCAAGAACGGCGACGCCTTCGCTCAGGATGACACTGGTTGATTTAGTGCGCTTGAATTCTCACACCCCAATCGCCTGCTGGATCGCACTGGCAATTGCGTCAGTATGACGTCGCATGGCCGCTTCCGACTCGGCTTCGATCATGACCCGCGCCAGCTTTTCCGTGCCCGAATAGCGCACGACCACGCGACCGTTGCCGTCCAGTTCGCGCTCGGCGGCGCGAATCGATTCCATCACTGCCGGCAATTCTTCCAGCGGCTTCTTCTCGCGCACATGCACGTTCTTAATCTCCTGCGGGAACACCTTCATGTCGGCAACCAGCGAGGCCAGCGGCTTGGCGGTGCGCGCCATCACCTCCAGCACGCGCAGCGCGGTCAGGATGCCATCGCCGGTGGTGGTGTCGATATCGCGAAACAGGATATGGCCAGATTGCTCGCCGCCCAGGGTCGCGCCGGTCTTCAGCATCTGCTCCAGCACGTATTTGTCGCCGACGGGCGCGCGCAGCATGGCGATGCCGCTGCGTTTCAACGCCGCTTCCAGTCCCATGTTTGACATGGTGGTCGCGACGACGGTGTCGGCCTTCAGGTGACCGTGCGCCTTCATGTCCCGTGCGGCTAGCAGAAGGATGGCATCGCCATTGATCACTCTCCCGGTGGCATCGGAGAAGAGCGCGCGGTCGGCGTCGCCGTCGAAAGTGATGCCGAGCTCGTATTTTCCGTTGGACGCCGCCACGGCTCGGGCGACGTGCTCGGGGTGCAGCGCGCCGCAGCCCGCATTGATGTTGCGGCCGTTCGGCTCGATGTGCAGGAAGTCGGCGCTGATGCTGCAATCCTGAAAGACCAGCGGCGCGATGGTGCTGGCGGCTCCGTTGGCGCAATCGACCAGCACGCGCAGTCGGCTGAAATCCACGCCCTTGACGAAGTCTGCGAGCCACTGCGCATATTGTTCACGCAATGCGCTGTCGCCGGGAAGCATCTCCGACGCAGGTACCACATTGTGGGATGCACTCTCGGCCAGCTGTTCAATGTGGGCGAAGATGTCGGCTTCGATAGCGTGTTCCAGCTCATCGGAAAGCTTGTAACCGTCGGCGCCGAAGACCTTGATGCCGTTGTCCTGCCAGGGATTGTGCGAAGCGGAGATAACGATGCCGGCGGAAAACCGGTTGAAGCGCGTGAGATAGGCAATGCCCGGCGTGGTGATGACGCCGGCACTGACCACGTCGACCTGCGCTGACTCCAGGCCCGCCGCCAGGGCCGCGCTGATCCAGGCGCCTGATTCTCGCGTGTCCTGGCCGATGACGACGCGCGCGTTCTTATCACGAGCGGCCAGCCGCTGCCCCAGGGCGCGGCCGATGGCAACTACTGTTTTCTGGTCGAGCGGATACTCGCCCGCAACGCCGCGTATTCCGTCAGTACCAAAGAGTTGTCGCATTTTCTCCAATGTTGTGCTCGACCCATCTCGTCCCAAGGGGACGCGAGGCGGGGAGGCAATTGTACCGCTAAGGTTGGCCCGCTCTTCCTGAGGTCTTGGCCGTGTCGACCGTCACATGAACCGCGCCCGGTGCTCCCACGCGTACCAGCGGATCGGCCACGTAGACATGCGTGTTGAACGTGGCCTGGCCCACAACGCCGGTGGCGTCGACCGGATCGGTCATCGCCGTCTGGATGGCGTTGACCCGGCGCTCGGGTCCAATGATGGTAATGGTAGCCGGGTCCGTCACCACATTGGTTATGCCATAACCGCTGAGCAAAGTGCCAATCACGCGCGGCTGCACCGGCACCGTACGGGTTGCGCTGCGGTCAAAGCTGATGTGAAACTGCGAGGGCGTAATCTGGACGACCTTCACATTGCGCGGCACGTGGATCTGGCTGCGCGACAGGTCGAAGGTGCTCTCCCCGGGGCCGGCGCCCGAAAGATCGAGCACAGCGTGGACCTCGGAGGCGTTCAGTTCCTGCATCAGGCGCTCAGGACCGCGCAGCGTGACGCGCGTCTCAAACGGGTAATTCGAGTTGATCTCGAGATTGGCCGGCGCGTTCTGGAATTCCACCGGCACCGTCATGGGCACTTCGATAGGCTGATCGCGGCCCACGGCCCACCACAACAAAATGGCGATAGCCAGCGAAACCAGCTTGAAGGGCAGGTTCTTGAACACGTATTTGCGAAGGAAATTGCCCATGGCTAGCGCTCAGCTCCGTCGGCAAGGTCCTTTTCGCGGGCCAGGTGCCCAAGGCCGTGCTCGTCGCCGGCCATATCGCCTTCGGTGACCGTGGTAGGCAGCGTGGCTGTGGGTACGTAGCGGCGGAGCACTTCGCTAAGCCGCTCACGCAAATATTCCACCGTAATGTCGCGCTCGATCTTGCCGCCGACAGCCATACTGATGGAGCCGGTTTCTTCCGATACCACGACGGAGACGGCATCGGTCTCTTCAGTAATGCCGATGGCGGCGCGGTGGCGCGTGCCGTATTGCGTCGACAGCACCGGATTCATCGAGAGCGGCAGGAAGCAGGCGGCAGCGGCGATGCGTCCCTTTTGTACGATGACCGCGCCGTCGTGCAGGGGCGCGCTCGGACGGAAGATGGTAATCAGCAGATCGTACGAAAGATTGGCGTCCAGCGGCACACCGCTCTCAATGAAGGTGCGCAGGCCGATTTCGCGCTCGATGATGATCAGCGCGCCGGTAGAGGTCGTAGAGAAATGGTCGGCGGCCAACACGATGTCTTCGTAACTGTCGGCGGCATGATAGCCGCTGCGGTTGGCGGACAGACGGCGGCCAAGCCGAGCCAGCGCGTGTCGGATTTCCGCGCCGAAAACCACGATCAAGGCGAAGACCGCATAAGGGAACAGCGTGGTGATCAGCCAGTCGACGGTGCGGAGTTGTTCGATGTGCGCGATCCAGAACGCGCCCACAATGAGAATCACCGCGACCAGCATGGGGATAGCGCGTGTGCCCTTGATCAGCTTAAGGAATTCGTAGATGAGGAAGGCCACCACCAGAATGTCGATGGCCGAGACGACTGAGAACTGCGGGATGTGCATGAAGTTCTGCAGCATCGGTTCCTCAAGACGGACGAGTGCAAGCCGAAAAGCCCATTCTAATGCATAGAGAATTGAGGGCAGGGATTAGTTGGCCAGACTGGAAGCGCGAAATTGGAAATGCGATGAGCTTTGTATCAGGGCACGACTTGAGTCGCGCCGCAACGGGCCTAAAACAGTTTAGGGCTTTAGCCCCCGAGGTGTGCAGGGGCTAAAGCCCACGTTTACCTGACCCTTACCGGCACGACTCAAAGTCGCCCTGATACAAGAGGACACTCGACTAGCCGCTTTCGTTCTTGACCCGTTCCACCTGCGAAGTGAACTCGCCGCTGCCCAGTTGCGTGCGGACCTGGTCTCCGGCCTTGAGTTGCGATGCCTGCTTTACCAGTCGGCCCTTCTTGTCAAAGACCAGCGCGTAGCCGCGCGCGAGGATAGCTTTGGGCGAGAGCGCTTCCAACTGGCTGTCTACGCGCTCCCAATGCGAGCGGTGGCGCAGAATGAGGTTCGGGCCGGCGCTCGCCAACGACACGGAGAGGCGATTCAGATGTGTATGGCGTTCGACCAGCATCCGCGCCATGGCGGTTTCGAGTTGTACGGTGCGTGCGTCGAGCTGGCGGCGCATCTCGCCGGTGCGTACTCGCAGATCATGGCGCTGCAGATGTGCTTCCAGGCTGGCGAGGCGGCGCGACTGGTTTTTCAGAATCCGTGATTGCGCCTGCGCCAGCCGAAAGGCCAGGTCGTCCGTGCGCTGCTGGCGGCGCGCAATGGAGTCCTGCATGCGTGCGAAAACCGCATGCTGCACCAAACTCGACAGAGCATTGTTCGCGCGCAGCAGCTTGTAGTTCACGGCCTGCGTCAGGCGTTTGTGGAAGGCCAGTACCTTCTCCGACAGCTCGTGCTTGGACCGGATGACCAGCTCTGCCGCGGCGGACGGTGTGGGTGCGCGCAGGTCGGCGACAAAGTCGCAGATGGTGAAGTCGGTCTCATGCCCGACGGCGGAGATGACGGGAATGTCGGATGCGGCGATGGTGCGCGCCAGGCCTTCGTCGTTGAAGGCGAACAGGTCTTCGAGCGAGCCTCCGCCGCGGGCGACGATGATGACGTCGACCGAGCCGTGACGATTGAACCAGCGCACCCCGCTGCTGACCTCGTGCGCGGCAGCCTCGCCCTGCACTTGCGCGGGATAAATGAGCACGTTCACCGACTCGTGGCGGCGGCGAAGAATGTTGAGAATGTCCTGCACCGCCGCTCCGCGGGTTGACGTGACCAGTCCGATACGGCGAGGCAGCGCGGGAATCGGCTTGCGGCGTGCGGGATCGAACAGGCCTTCGGCGGCCAGCTTTGCCTTCAGCTGCTCGAAAGCGACCTGGAGCGCGCCGGCGCCTTTGGGCTCAAGGTGCTCGGCCTGGAACTGCATGTCGCCGCGCTCGTCGTACACGGTCACGCGTCCGCGGGCGATGACCTGCAGACCGTTCTCCGGACGGAAGCGCAGCAGCCGCGCCTGCGTGCGCCACATCACGATGCGCAGCTGCGACGAGCCGTCTTTCAGCGTGAAGTACAAGTGGCCGGATTCGGCGGGACGATAGTTCGAAATCTCGCCTTCGACATAGACATCGGTGAAGACGCGCTCCAGATGCGTACGCACGGCCGCGACCAGCTCGCGCACCGGGTAAACCTTTCGCGTGGGAGCTTGAAAGAGAAGCCCGAGTTGTTCGGCGTCGGACATGCGGGCCCTGAAGGCAGTGTATCAAGGGCGCTGCACGCCCGAGCCCTCGGCTCTTAGGCAAGCGGTGATCGTTCGTAAGGGAGTCTCGTGTGAGTGATGCTCACGGCTGAGTGCCGCCACTAAGAGCTAAAAGCTAATAGCCCGCCGCTAAGCGGCTAGCGCATCCGATTCACGAAGTACAACACCAGCGACAAAATCACGCTCAGCAGGATGGAGGTCATCAGCGGGAAATAGAAGGTGGTGTTCTTGCCGCGATAGACAATGTCGCCGGGCAGGCGTCCGACGGGCAGATTGAGCTTGCCGGCGAAGACGAAGACTAGGCCGATGACCAACAGCAATCCGCCGACGAAGATCAGGATGCGGCCCAGATCGCCCATGAAATTAGGGTACACGAAAGCTAGACGGCGAAAACGGAGATGCGATTCGGAATTGCCGGTTGGCTAGAGCGCCTGCGCGACCTGCTGCCAGAGGTCGACCAGCATAAGTTGAATCGGCGTGCCGGCGACCGTCAGCGTTCCGGACTGCGGCTCGTGGAAGCCGGTGCGGTCGCAGATGTACGCGCGCCGCAACGCGGGATCGAGTATCCAGATGTGCTCGACGCCGAAGTGCAGGTAATCGTCGACGCGCTCCTGCATGCTGCGCAGGGAATCGTCTTTGGAAAGAATTTCAATGATGATGAACGGTGGCACCGTGATGATGGGCTCGCGCGGTTGCGTCGCTCGCAACACGGTGACGTCCGGGACGCGGAAGCGCGTAGTCGCCACCTGCACTCTTTGTTCGACCAAGGGCAGCGTTCGCCATTCAGCTTGCCGACTCCAGAACCACGCGAAAAGTAATCCTTGCAGAAAACTGTGCTCGATCTCGCCCAAGTTGCGCTCCCGCACCTCTCCATCGATGTAGTCGCAGTCTGGGCGATAGGAACTGGCGACATACTCCTGCACGGTGATGAGAGTGGTGCTCGACATAAATCGGTCCTGATTAATTATGCGCCTGTTTACGGGCAGAGCCAAGCGTCTATGGCGTAATGGCGCCGCAAGCGATGCGGTCGCCGGAGTTGCCCGCCGGATCGGTCTTGTAGTCGTCGGCCTTGGCGTGAATCATGATCGAGCTGCCGCCGTTGGCCAGCAGCGAATTAGTCTCGCTTCCATTGCCCAACACGACGTCGACGTCCTTGACCGTGGCCTTCGCGGAGCCGTCGTCTTTGACGGTGAAGTTCATCATGTCGCCGGCATGATGGCCCTGCGGATTGTCAAAGCCGTGCTGCTTGCCGGTGGGATTGAAGTGGCCACCGGCCGATTTGAAGTCGGGCGGATCGCACTGCGCCTTCTGATGAAAATGGACGGCGTGAACTCCGGGAGGCAGGCCCTTGAGGTCGAGCTTCACTTCCACGCCAGTTCCCTTCGACTCGATCGTGGCCATGCCAACGTCATTGCCCTGGGCATCTTTCAGTTGGACGGTCTTCTTCTTCACCGGCTTGCTTTGGGCGAAGGCCGCTTGCACACCAACCGCGAAAATCACAGTGAGGATCAGGGAGGAAACCAGAATGCGAACCATTTTGCAGCTCATAACTTGGGAGTTTTATCACGGGCGCAGATGCCGTGCACGCGCGGAGGCGAAGTGTAACCAATTGTTCACAATTGGGCTGCGCAGACGCGGCGCTCGCATTCATCGCAAGGATAGGCACGCGCTTCTGGTATGCTTTTTGGTTTGCCTCATGATGGCGGAGGCTACTTTTTCCGAAAGGTACAAACTTGGCGGCTGATCCGGTAATGCTGGTCCACGGCGGGGCGTGGGCCATTCCCGAGCACATGATTGACGCTCACCTGCGCGGCGTGGAGGCGGCGGCTGCTGCGGGCTGGCAGGTGCTGCACAAAGGCGGCAGTTCGCTCGATGCTGTCGAGGCAGCGGTCGTGGCCATGGAAGAGGACGAAACCTTCGACGCCGGTCGCGGCTCGTTCCTCAACATGGACGGACGGGTGCAACTGGACGCGCTCATCATGGACGGAGCCACGCTGCGCGCCGGCGGTGTCGGCTGCGTGGAGCACATCCGCAATCCTGTGCGCGCGGCGAAGAAGATCCTTACCGAGAGCCCGCATGTGTACTTCGTCGGCACCGGCGCCGAGCGCTTTGCGCAGGAGCATGGCATCGATCTGTGCGCGAACGAGGAGCTGGTGATCGAGCGCGAGGTCGAACGCCTGCGTGATGCAAAGAAGCAAGGCTACCTCAAGATGCCGGATGAGTTCGGGCCGGAACGCTCGCATGACACGGTGGGCGCAGTCGCGCTCGATGCACAAGGCAACATTGCGGCGGCGACTTCCACTGGCGGAACGCTGAACAAGGCGCCGGGACGCGTGGGCGATTCGTCGCTGATCGGATGCGGCTGCTATGCCGACAATCGCAGTGCGGCGGTTTCGACCACCGGCTGGGGCGAGCCGATGATGAAGCTTGTGCTCGCTAAGTGGACCGCCGATCGGGTGGAGAGCGGCATTGCTCCCGAAGAGGCCGCGCGGCAGGCGCTCTATTACCTGAAATCGCGGCTCAACGGCCATGGCGGCATCATTCTGGTCGATGCGCGCGGCCGCATCGGCATCGCGCACAATACGCCGCGGATGGCGTGGGCAATGTGTCGGATCGAGAAGAAGTCGGCGGGAATCAAGATCGGTTGAAGCCGATCAGATAGTGTGCGGCTCCCAATCGCGAAGTTTGCAGTCGCGACAAATGCAACGGGCTATCGGACCAGCAGCGCTGAAGCCCGACACCGACCACCAGGTCCTCCGTTCCCATTTACAATCATCTGTCCCTCCCGAGGTGAGCCCCTGATGCGCAAGTCCAAGACCAAGCCTCCGCAAGCGGATGCGACGCGCTGCATTCATTCCGGTGAAGAACGCCACGGACAAGCCGGCCCGCTGACCACGCCCATCGAGCAGACTTCGGTTTACATTGTGCCTGACGTCGAAGGCCTGCGTCGTTACGCCAAGGACAGCCGCGGGCAATACCTGTACACGCGTTACGGCAATCCGACCGTGGCTGCCGCCGAGGAGAAGATTGCCGCGCTGGAGGGAGCTGAGGCGGCGATCGCGACCTCCAGCGGCATGGCGGCGGAGATGATTGCCGTGCTCGCCACCTGCCAGGCGGGCGACGAGATCGTTTCCATGCTCGACATCTACGGTGGCACAGTAAAGCTGTTCGAGCAGGTGCTGTCGCGTTGCGGCATCAAGACGCGATTCATTCCGTATCACGACATCAAGAATGCCGCGAAGTATTTCACGCGCAAGACTCGCATGCTGTTTCTGGAGACACCGACCAATCCGACTTTGCGCTGCGTCGATCTGGCTACGCTCTGTGAGCTAGGCCGCAAGCGGGGAGCCTGCGTGGTAGTGGACAACACCTTCGCCACGCCGATTTTGCAAAAGCCGCTGGAGCTGGGCGCCGACATCGTCATCCACTCGGCAACGAAGTATCTGGGCGGGCACAGCGATCTGACCGCGGGAGTGTTGGCGGGATCGAAGAAGTGGATGGATCTCGCGCGCCCAGTCATGATCCTGAGCGGCGGATGCCTCGATCCAGGATGTGCGTATCTGCTGATTCGAGGGTTGAAGACGCTGCATCTGCGGGTGAGGCGGGCGTGCCGCAACGCGGCCCTGATTGCCGAATCGCTGCGCCGTCACCCTAAAGTCGGGCGCGTCTATTATCCCGGCCTATCTGACAATGAGGGACATGAAGCGGCGCGCCGGCAGATGAACGATTTCGGCATGATGGTGTCGTTCGATGTGCGCGGAGGGGGACGCGCGGCCGAGCGGCTCATCGACAGCCTGAAGTTGTGGTACCTGGCGCCCAGCCTGGGTGGAGTCGAGTCAACGGTGTCGTATCCCGTGCTGGCCTCGCATATCGGAATGAGCGAGAAGCAACTTGCGTTGCTGGGAGTTTCCGCGACGTACGGTGCGATTGTCGGTCGGTGTCGAAGATATCGACGATTTGTTGGGGGACATGGAACAGGCGCTGGGGAAGGCGTAATTCCCACCCTCTCGCCAAAACCAGGCGAGGAGGATGGGGCACCCGGGATAAGTTAGGCGTCGAAAATCCCACCCAAGCAAAACCGGCTTAGATGGGGAACCAGGCCCTCACGTCGGTGTCATCCTGAGCGAAGGATCGCGCATCTTGCGATCCGGAGTCGAAGGACCCCTACCTCAACCTGCGAACATTCGCGAACGTTCTATCGACACGCCTCTGGCCGCGACTTTCATCGCGAGTATTGAATTATCAGAGCGAGACTGCGATGTTGTTGTAGAGGTCCTTCGACTCCGCGTCCGCAAAATCGGCGGACGCTGCGCTCAGGATGACACCTTTCATGAAGTGATGAAGTTGATGAGGTGACGAAGTGGCCAACTTGGCATGCTTGACTGCCAACGAATTTGCTGAAACCAGAGGCCTTTGTTTCTCGTATCTCAAACATCAAAACTTCGGCGACGGGTGCGGGTTCGAGCTAATCGTATGAGGATAGGTTTTCGTCAGGGTGTGGTCGTAATTTTCCTGGTCGGCATTTTTGCTGCGACGGGGAACTCGTTTGCTGCGCCCGGCGATACCTCCGCTGCGGCCGCGCTCTCGCAGGATCAGATTCGCGACCTCATTCGCCGCACCGCCGATAACGATATCCAAAACGACAAGAAACAGCGCGATTACACCTACGTCGAGCGCCAGGAGATGCGTAAGCTCGATGGCAAAGGCCAGGTGAAGTCAACCGAGATTGAAACTTCTGACGTTCTCAATATTTATGGCGAGCAGGTGCAGAAGCTGGTTGCCAAGAATGACAAGCCGCTGTCGGACAAGGACGCTCGTAAGGAAGACGAAAAGATCCAGAAGCTGATCGACAAACGCAAGGACGAGTCCGATTCCGATCGTGAAAAGCGGCTGAAGAAAGAGGAGAAGGATCGCGAGGAGGAGCGTCAGTTCGTGCGCGAGGTCGCCGATGCCTACAACTTTAAATTCGTCGGCATCGAACAGTTGAATGGGCGCGACAATTACGTGATCGACGCCGATCCCAAGCCGGGCTACAAACCGGTGCACAAGGAAGCCAGTATCCTGCCTAAGACGCGGTTCCGCGTATGGATCGACAAGGACGACACGCAGATGAAGAAAATCGATGTCCAGATCATCGATACGATTTCGTTTGGGCTTTTTCTAGCGAGGTTGCACAAAGGCTCGCGCGTGATCATCGAGAACACCCGCGTCAACGATGAGGTGTGGCTCCAGCAGCACGCTGCCGTGAAGGTCGATGCGCGGTTAGCTCTGCTGAAGGACTACAACATCGAGGTTGACGTCACCGATCGCGACTACAAGAAGTTCCGTACTGAGACGAAGATTGTGCCCATCGCAGAGGGCAAGTAGCGGCAGTTTCGAGCGAGCGCTCAACAGTAACAAGGTGTCATCCTGAGCGGAGACGGTGCAACCTCGAATCTCCGTGTTCCTTCAGGCCCAGGTTAGCGTCTAGAAGGCGGACGGCGAGCCTGGGCACCGACGGGTGGTGGATCTCGCCATTCCATTCGTCCCCTTCGCGTTGACCCTGAAATTCTTCGCGTAGTAACATCAACCTCAAGCGGTGGAACGCAGGAGAAAGCTGTTTCGGAATTGTTGCAACGATGACACTGCTTCGCGCTATGCTTCCGGCCGCGGCTCTTTTCCTGTGTCTCCTGACAGGATGCGAAACCGACGAAGCCAAAAAACCCGCCCAGCTTCCGGCGCAAGCCAACGCGCCTGAGGTTTCCGCTCCCGCCGCTCAACCACAGAAGCCCAATAGCCAGCCTCCGGCCAAAGCCCAATCGCCGACTACTGCCGCGGCGCCGGCCAAGCCATCGGATGCCGTGGACAAGCTGATCGCGAAGGCGGAAAAGGAATACGCCGCCGGGCAGGCTAACTATCAAGCCGGCCACCTGGAGGCGGCGAAGGCGAACTTCGATCTGGCCTTCAACACGCTGCTCTCCAGCGACCTCGACGTCCGCAATGACGAGCGGCTGCAGCGCGAATTCGACAAGGTGGTCGAAGCCGTTCACGAGTTGGAGATGGCGGCGCTGAAACAGGGCGACGGCTTCCAGGAGCAGCGTTCCGAGCCCGCGCCGATCGACGAGGCCAACGACATCACCTTCCCGGTCGACCCCAACGTCCGCGCCAAGGCCGAGGCCGAGATCAAGACCACCAAGTCCGACTTGCCTCTGGTGATGAACGACCAGGTCGCGATGTTCATCAACTATTTCTCCAGCCCGCGCGGCAAGGCGACGCTGGAACACGCGTGGGAACGCTCCGGGCGCTATCGCGCGATGATCGAGCAGACGCTGAAGCAGGAGGGCGTGCCGCAGGACTTGATCTACCTGGCGCAAGCCGAGTCCGGCTTCCAGCCGCTGGCGCTGTCGCGGGCCGGGGCGCGCGGCATGTGGCAGTTCATGGCGCAGTCCGGAGAACTCCACGGTTTGCAGCGCAATTGGTGGGTCGACGACCGGCAGGATCCGGAGAAAGCCACGCGCGCTGCGGGTCAGTACTTGAAGGAGCTCTATAACCAGTTTGGCGACTGGTACCTGGCGATGGCGGCTTACAATTCGGGCGCCGGGACCGTGCAGCACGCGGTGGAGCGCACCGGGTATGCCGATTTCTGGGAGCTCTACAAGCGCGGTGTGCTGCCGCAGGAGACGCGCAACTACGTCCCCATCATCGTGGCCGTCACCATCATCGCCAAGAATCCCGAGCAATACGGGTTGTCGCGGGTCCCGCCGCAGCCGCCACCGCAAGTGGATCAGGTCACCATCGACTATCCCGTGGACCTGCGGCTGGTGGCCGAATGTGTTGACACCTCGGTGGACTATCTGCAGGAGTTGAACCCCAGCCTGCTGCGCATGACCACGCCCAAGGACCAGCCGTTCATGCTGAATCTTCCGGCTGGCTCGCGCGAGAAGTATGAGACCGCGATTGCCATCGTGCCGCCGGACATGCGCACCTACTGGCGCTATCACCATGTCGATTATGGCGACACGCTGCCGGCGCTGGCGCGCAAGTACCACACCTCGACATCGTCGATTGCCGAAGCCAATAACCTCACCGGCGAGGAATTGAAGGCCGGAACGAAGCTCATCATCCCGATCTCGCCAGCCCACCACGACACGCAGAGCGCCGCTTACTCCAAGCATCCCACGCACTACAAGGTGCGCAAGGGAGATACGGTGGCCTCGGTTGCGGACGACTTTGAGGTTCCCGTCGACAAACTGCGGAAGTGGAACCATCTGCGGGGTGGGGAACTGGTTCCGGGCAGGACGCTTGTCATCTACAAGCCGCTGAATCCCGACAGCGCCGAAACTGCGGCGAACGACGAGCCCAAGCCGGAGCACGCATCGGCCGGCCACGCTGCGGACAGTGATCCGGCTGCAACTCGGGCCAGCGCCAAAACGAAAGCGGCGGCGGCTGCGCAAACCGCGAAATATCACAAGGTTAAGAAGGGCGAGACGCTGAGCAGCATTGCCGAATCGAACCATGTCTCAGTGGCGGACCTGAAACGCGAGAACCCCAATCTCGACGCCAAAGTGCGGCCCGGCGAAGTCCTGCTCATCCGCAAATAGGAGCAATTGCTGCGACTTCCGCGGCATTTTGCGATTGTGCCCTTCCCTTCGCCACCATGTTCTGTTACAACAGGCCCTTCACGGTTTTTCGCGTGGTTTTTTGCGTCGCTCATGCGCAAACTCCATCTGTAACACTGTGTTAACCGAGTACCGGTTGTGCGATCTTAAGCTTTGGTATAAAACCGTTTTGCCCAGCGAGCTGCCTCCGTTCAGTCATGCGGAGTCCGGCACTACCAGGAGGACAAGCAGATGACATTCGATGAAACGCTCTATGGTCGTAGAGACGACGAAATGGATGATTACGGAGACGGCGCTTACGGCGATAACCTCGACGAAGAAGAATACGAAGAGGAAGAGGAAGAAGAAGAGGAGCCCGAAACGGTTGCGGTAGTGGAAGAGGAGATCGAAGTGGACTCCGAGCCGGACGAGCCGAGGGCAGCCGCGCCGCCACCACCTCCTGCGCCGCGCAAGGTCGCACCCAAGAAGCCGCCGGTGAAGGCTGCGCCGCCAAAGGCAGCCAAGAAGGCCCCGGCCAAGAAGAAGGCGGCGAAGAAAGCTCCAGCGAAAAAGAAAGCTGCGAAAAAAGCAGCCAAGAAGAAGGCCGTGAAGAAGGCCGCGAAACGTCCTGCGAAGAAAGCTGCCAAGAAGGCTCCGGCGAAGAAGGCAGCGAAAAAAGGCGGAGCCAAAAAGAAGGCCGTGAAGCCGCGCCATCGCCGGTAGAACGGAAAGTGAGAGTTGTCGCGAAAGCCGCGGTTCAATCGCCGCGGCTTTTTGATTTGCGGACGACCGCGGAATCCGCGACTAACTTTGCATCGCGATTAGCTTTGTCATCCTGAGCGCAGCGTCCGCGCTTTTCGCGGACGCGGAGGTCGAAGGACCTGGTTTTCCCGCGCCGGAACCGGGCTTCATCCGTCTCTTCTTGCTTCGAACCTAAGTTGGGGTGTATCCAAAGCGCCATCGGCGCGCCACAGGTTAGCCCAGCCGTTCACGGCTGGGAGCACGTCGACACATGGGGCGAGTGCCGTAGGCACGACAGAAACCTGTCGTCCCTGAAGGGACTTTTTTCTTAAGGGCGATTCGTACCCGCCGTGAACGGCTGGGCTAACCTGTAACGCGCTTCCAGCGCTCGCCGGTACTCGCCTTACGGAGCGGCCATTCGACTTCTGGCCTTCATCACTCAACTGCAATCCCACTAACAGCCGCATGGGCGATCATTCGACTTCTGGCCTTCATCCTGCAAACACTGCACGGGCGATCATTCGACTTCTACCTGCAGCGCGCACTTCTCCCCAGCGATTCACGTCACTTCGCCCCGGTTTTTTCGCACCAACACACGTGACCGCCGTCGCTGCGCGCACTCGCCGTTCCCGCTTACAGTTGGCAGGTACTCACTCATTGTCGTGCCGATCCCGCCGGCGGCGGACTGTACCCCCTGTCCCTGCCGGCCCGGCACGACGTTTTTATTGTGGGGATTTACTGCGTCGGCGCTGCCACGGCGCGATTCATCAGGATCAGTTTGCCGCCGCTGCGTGCCAGTTGATAGCTGCCCCTCTGCCGGATGTACGCCGGTACTTTGTCTTCCTCCACCCACAGGAACACCCGCCGCGGCCCTCTCCACAGCGCCGCCAGTGATGCGTCATCGTCGAAGATGGCCGGAGCATCGGGAAACAGCGACCCATAATACATGTCGCCCTCGGTGCGCGTGTTGACCACGTGGATGGGCTGCCGCACGTAAAAGTTCAGCGTCGAGGCGTCTTCATAGGTGCCGTAGGAAACCATGACGTCGCCTGGATGAAACTCCTGCTGGATCGCGTCGGCCAGCTTCTTCGACGACAGGATGGGCGAGAACATCACCAGCCCTTCGTGCACAGCGAAGAGCACAAACACCATCATGATCGCCAGCACCCAGTTGCCGGCGATGGGGAAGTCGCGACGACGGTACAGCAAATTCAGAATCGTACCGACGAGCAGCGCGACTCCGAAGGTCGCCAACGGTACTCGAAACAATCCCAGCGCGCGCGGGGTCAGGTCGAAGATGTGTCCGAAGGCCAGGGCGTACTCATTGGGATTCTTCTTCAGCAGGTCGGCGAGATCGCTGTCGGCCGGCGTGCTGGTACTCTGCGCCAGCAGAAACATGGCGGTGACAAAGACGACTACACCAAGAACGGCTAGTACAACCGATCCGATACGCCCGCTCTTACGCATGCCGGAACGTTCGGGCGAAGCGGCTTCCAGGTCGAGCCAGCCGCCGATCATCAAGGCGACCGCGGGCAGAGCGGGAATCGCGTAGTACTCCTGCCGGGTGGAGAAGCTGAAGAACAGCAGGATGACCGCAGCCCAGATTGCGAACAGCAGCATCGCGCGCTGGCGTGCGTTCATCGCGCTCCGGATCTCGCGCCAGCGATGCGGTATCTGCTTCAGCGACTGCAGCAGGAATGCTGACCAGGGAAACAGCCACAGGAACATCAGTCCCCAGAAGACCAGCAGCGGCACAGTGTCGTAATCATGCGGAATGCGTTTGCCCAGGTAGCGCAGAAAATGTTCGTTGACGAAGTAGAACCACAGAAAGCCGCGCGCTTCTCCCGCAGCCGGATTCCGAAGCGCTGCGACGATGTGCCACGGCGCGGCAATCACCAGCAATACCAGCGTGCTGGAGAGAAGTCGCATGCGCAGCAGGTGTTTCACGTTGCCGGTGAGGATGAGATACAGCCCGGCAATGGCAGCGGGAAAGACGATTCCGATCAGGCCTTTGGTGAGTACGTTGAGCGCGGCAGCAGCGGCGAATCCCCAACACGACAGCTTCGATGGGGGCTGTTCTTCGAGCGTGCGCAAAAAGAAATCCAGGCCCCACACCAGCCACAGCGCAATCAGCATGTCGGGAATCAGAATGCGCGTGAACAGGTACGGCCCGATCGAGACGGCGAGCACGATCGCCGCCCAGAAGCCGGCGCGCTCGCCCATGGTGCGCCTGCCCAGCGAGTAGGTTTCCAGCAGCAACGCCAGCAATCCCAGGATAAGTGGCAGGCGCGCGGCCCAGTCTCTTACGCCGAAAACTTTGTAGCTGACGGCCATGCCCCAGTACAGCAGCGGCGCCTTCTCCAGATAGCGGATGCCATCGATGTACAGTGTCGACCAGTCGTGGCGGACGACCATCTCGCGCGCGGCCTCGGCGTGGACCGAGTCAGCATCGTCAAGCAGGGGAGGCGTGAACAGGCCGGGAATGTAAATCACCGCCCACAGCACCAGGATCCACAGCCAGTTGCGGCTACGGGAGTTGCTGGCTTCTTCGGAGACAACCAGAGTGGCTGCGGAGGGCGCGTCAGACAAACTCATGGGAGAAGTTGATTATATGCGACAACAAAACCGCAGATCCCTCCTCCGGCTGAAGCCGTCCGTCAGGATGACAATTCATAACCGCCGAAATCCCGTGACACGCGTCGCGGAAGATGAACGGTCGCCTCTTGAGGATGTGGACGACAATTCATAGCAGATGGCGCTTCCTCCCGCTCCTCCAGCAACACGCAACGCATCGCAAATCGACCACACAATTCGGGCACAGGTTGTGCAACCACTGCGCGACAACCGTTGTCCAACCGTGTTCAGACTCAACTGCCACCCGTCAATCTCAAAGCTTTAAAGGACACCAGATCTTCATGAAGAAACTTTTCACATTTGCGTTTGCGCTTATTCTTTCAGCATCGATGACCGCCTTCGCTCAGGATTCCAGCCAGTCGGGACAGAGCTCCAGCGGGCAATCCGGAAGCTCCATGGGACAATCAGGCAGTTCCGGCAGCTCGATGGGCCAGTCCGGGAGCAGCGATCAGTCCGGACAAACGACCAGCAAGAAGAAACATCATCACAAGAACAGTTCGTCCTCCGGCAGCAGCGACTCAAGTTCCGGCAACTCAGGCAACATGGGCAGTTCCGGCAACTCGGGCTCCAGTTCGGGTACAAGCTCCAGCGGGTCGGACTCGACAGCAAAACCTCAGTAAGCGAAGTCGTATTGCACTACGAAAATGCGCTACGGAAAAAGGCGGCTTGCGGGCCGCCTTTTCGTATCAAAGATTGAATCGGGAATCCGTACCGACCAATAGCCAATTTCAGATAGAAAACGGGAGCGTGGACGTTCGCCTCTTTGGCTATAGCCGCCGTGGCTCTGCCGGACCGGGCTCACGCACCGGGCTGTCGGGCGCGATTACCGGCTTGTCTGGCGGCTCCTGGATTGGAGGCGGCGGATCTTCGCCCGGCGGAATTGGAATCGGTGGATCTTCATCGCTGCGCATCGTCAGTCGATCTCCTCGGCTTTCGGGTTCCTTCACGGTTGTCCTTTCCATCGCCATCACGGCTGGTTGCGAATCTGCGCCGGGCTTCCGGCGTGAGCTGCTTCTGCTTTTGGCGAGGAGCGTCGGTCCCGCCTTCTGTGGCTGTCGAGTTTTTCGGTTGGGCTTTTCGGAAGCTGTCGGCCTGGAATCTTTCCTTCGCTGGGGAGAAATCTCTGGTTCGGCGGATGAACGCTGGCGCGCCGAGGCCTCCGCTCGCGGGGATCCGCGTCGCGTTGCGCTTCGTCCTCGTCCACCTACGGCACTTTGCACCTGGTCCGCTTTTTCGCGCCGTACAATCTGGCAGAAGTTGCTGCGCTCTCCGTCCGCCGTCTGCTCCTGATACAGCAATGCCAGCTTGCTGCGCTCAAACTTGACGAACCAATCCTCCCAGCCAATTTCTTTCAGGGCGTTGTCTCGCGACCCGGGAAATTCGAGACGAACCGTACCGGGATCGTCGTCGACCTTGCCGGCCAGAACAACCACCGGCTTCGCGCCCCGTTGTTCCGCCCAGCAACGGATCGCATCGTGATCGGTCGTCACCTTCGACGCCGTTTTTGGGGACATCGTTTCTCCTTGGATCCTATGCTGTGAGAGGGGTACTGGCCTTTGTCAACGCAGCTCACATTACTGCCGCGAAACTAATTGAGTATTTCTGCTCTCGGGGTTAGATGCGGATTTGGCAATGCGCGGCAGACAGTCGAACGGTGCTGCGCGTCCAAAAGAGGCAGGCGCAGGGACAACGAAGATCAGCCTTCCGAGAATTCGGCCTCGGGAGGAGCAGCCAGCGCCGGCTTTTTTGCCGGAGTGGTGGTGATCACGACCACGCTGACCAGTACCAGCAGTGTTCCCAGCAGGGTGCGTGGCCCGATCCCCTCGCCGCCGAAGAAGTATCCCAGGGCGACCGCGATTACGGGATTGACATACGCGTAGGTTCCCACCCGCGTCGGCGACTCGTGATGAATCAGCCAGACGTAGGCGGTGAAGGCGACAATCGATCCGGCCACCACCAGATACGCGAGCGCGATCCACGCGCCGCGCGAAACCTCATGCGGCCGAAAGTCATGGAACTCGCCGAGTGCTGCGGCCACGATCGTGAGCATGACGCCGCCGCTGAGCATCTGCGCGGCCGAGCTCATGGGTTTCGACTCCGGCAGCGGCACTTTGCGCGAGAGGGCCGACGCGATCGACCAACTGAGCGCTCCAATCAACAGCGCAATCGCGCCCGAGGCGGCAATGGGCTGCTCGCCCAGCCCGAACGAATGACTCACCAGCACCAGCACACCGGCAATACCCGCCAGCAATGCGAAGGCCAGCCGAGCGGTGAGACGCTGTGTGCCCAGAAACAGAATTTCCGACAGCGTCATGAAGACTGGGATGGTCGCCAGCATGACGGCGGTGATACCCGACGGCACGCGCTGCTCGGCCCAGAACACCAATCCGTAATCGAGCACGAAAATCAGGACCGCCAGCAGCGTCGCTGACGACCATTGCTTCCACGTCGGCAGCGGGGTGCCACGGGCGCGCATCCACGCCAGCAGGATGAGACCGGCCGCCAGAAAGCGCATGGCCGCCATCAGGAACGGCGGCATCTCCTGCACGCCCACGCGGATCGCGAGAAAAGTCGATCCCCAGACGAAATAAACAATGGCGAATGCCAGAAGGATCTTCCAGGTGGGTGGGCGCACCGAATCCATCACAATCTCCTCACGGGTCTTCGCCGTCCGGCCCGCTCAATGCAGTAGATCATCGCGAGCCCGCGCAGGACGCGGAGTTTGCCATCAGAAATCGTTATGGACGGTACAACGGTTGGTTATGAGGTGAGATAAGCTGCTGAAATCCGCTTCAAAATGCACGAGGCACAGCTTGGGCTGCGCCCCGACTTAAACTGCGAGCAATCAGGAGGGCCTTGGCGACCGTTCGCATTGGCCGTTTACTTCTTCCCCTGCACCGCCGTCAGACATTGTCCATACAGCTCCAGCAGGTGCTTCGCATAGTCCTCGGCTTTCGACTCGCCCGCCGACTGGAACCCGGCGGTCGGCGAGGTGCTAGCCCGGCCGTAGCCAGTCGTGACGGCGATAAACTTCATCATGTCGAGAGCGATGTCCTGATCGCGGCGTGTGCCCGGCGCGGTCGCGCCATGTTCCTCCATTGCGATGGCCTCCTCAGGTAATAGAAAAAATCATAGCAGAGGAGTGCGGGTCATACCTCCAGCGCGGCATGGCAGACGCGGCCGATGATGTATTGCGAGCAACTTCTGCCCGAGCGCACTGGCACGCTCTCTAACTCCCGCCGGAGATCGCGAGGCCGCAGCACCAAATGATTTCCCAGCAACGATAGATATCCGGCCCGGCAGACGCCGCCAAAATTTACCGCGTACAGATTCGGCTGCGCGTGGCGATAGGGTTCAAGCGAGCTGTAGTGACGATCGAGGAGCAGAGTCGCGCCGCTGATGGGAAGCGAAAAAATCTCTCGCGCGCTTTCCATGTCCAACTTAACCACGACAAAGCGCAGCCAGTCGGCGCGATCGTTGCCTTTGCTCGGTCGCAGCCGTCGCAGAAATGCTTTGCTGAAGCTGCGCGTCTCCTGCACCTGGCCGGGAGCGAAGCGCGCCTGCGCTGCGTTCGTCCAGCGCCACCATCGCCACCGCCTCCGTCTCTCGCTGCGGCGAAGGTTGCAGGCTGCGGTCCTGGATGTCGTCGGCGCTCACCAGGTCGAGCACCTCGATTCCCAGCGTCTGCAGCAGGCGGTCCATCGATTCCAGGCTCAGGCCGCGGCGCGAGTTCAGGAAGTTGGAAAGATGTCCCTGGGGAAAACCGGCGGCGCGGGCCAGGCCGCTTCCGGTCAGCTCTCTCCGGCGAATGCGGGCACGGATGTGATCACGCAATTCGTCCTGCAGAGTTAGGAAGGTCATTTCGGTGGCTATTTCTCTGAAAGCAATACATGTACTTTAGTAACCTGCGATTCGCAATATTTTTATTGACTACCCTGATTCCCCTGTGCCACAGTCGAACTGTGTTCCGGTTTTGTGGTGCGCCAATGGAATGGAGCGATGAGGGACACGGAAACGAACATGGAAGATAGAACCTTCGCTGAGTTTCGCCGTAAAATCCAACAGGCCGAGCTGCTTTCGGCCGCCATGGAAAAGCTTCTCCGCGGGTTGCGCTTTTCCGGCAGGCTTAGCGTCATCGTGAAGAACGGAAGCATTTTGAAATCCGGATATGAAGAGGGTTACTTCACCCGCCGCGAGGACGAGCGGATGATCTCTTGATGCCGGACGGCTGACTGAGCGAGTTTAACCCGTCATCATTTCCGTATAGCGCTCCTTCAGCCGCCGCTCTTCTGCCAACTCAATAACCGATAGCAGGTCATCGTAACTGAAACGAACCCTGCGCACGCTTTCCCCAGTCGTCAAAGGGGTGGCGGCGCGGGGTTTTCGTTTTACCAGGAGATGAGGAGTCGCTTATGGAAGGCATCACGTACGAACTGAAGTATTGCGAACGTTGCGGGGCGCTGGGTACGCGCCGCTCAGCCGCCACCAACAACTACTGTGAATCTTGTGCGCAGGTCATGGCCAAAAGTTCTTTTCCCGGCGTGCCTGACTGGCAGCCGCGTCTGCGGCGCCGCCCGAGCCGGCCCCGGCTGCCCATGGGCGTGAAGGCCGAGGCGCACCCGGTTTGCGGAGGGTTGCAATGAGGCGCTCTCAACGGGCAGCCGGCAAAGCCAGGCTGCTGCTACTCGGGAAAGATCCTTCCGAGGCTCCCAGCGCTGCCGAGCTCCTCGACCCACGCCCGGAGATGGTCTGCTTCCGTGGCCAAACCCTGGCGCTGGTTCGCCACTTCTTCGAGATTTCGTCGCAGGTTGGCCGCATCTCTTCGCTCCTGGGCCGGGAATTCTTCCGCTCGCGCGTCACCCACCACGCCATACCCAGCTTCGAGGAGCAGGCGGTATTTGCGCGCGATATCGAGCTGTGCCTGGGGAAGCTGAGCAACAATCAGGCGGGCATCATCACGCTGATGGGTCTCTACGATCTGTCCGACGAGGAAGTCGCCACCATGTGTCACTGTTCCCGGCGATACGTGAGGGATCAGTTTGCGGAAGCGGTCGATTGCCTCAGCGAGATTTTTCTTGAGGTCGGTTTGCTCCGTGAAAACCATCCTGACCGGAAGCAGCGGCAGTCGATGGACGACGGAGCGCCTCCGGATGTCGTTGGTTTCCGCCGCAAGCCGCCGCGCAGCATGAGACCGGCGCCGGAGTTGCGCGTGGCGAAAACTACCTCTGTCCGCAAGGGACGCGCGCCCGAGCCGCAACTAGCCTGAGACAACGAAGCGGGGCGTCTCCCAGCGCCCCAACTCAAGCGTTACACCGGCGAATCGCGGTGCACTACCTTGACGTTGTATCCGGCTTTGCCGAGGCGCTTCTGCACTTCTTCGGCGATCATCACGGAGCGATGTTTGCCGCCAGTGCAGCCGAAGGCGATCGTCAGGTAGCTCTTGCCTTCTTCGATGTAGTGCGGGATCAGATACACCAGCAGCTCGGAGATGCGGCGGATGAATTCCTTGGTCTGCGGAAACGAGCGGATATACTTCGCCACCGCCGGATGTCGTCCGGTGAACGGACGAAATTTGGGAATGAAATGGGGATTCGGCAGGAAGCGCACATCGAAGACCAGGTCCGCGTCTTCGGGTACGCCCTCGCGGTAGCCAAAACTCACGCACGAGATCAGGATGTTCTTTTCGCTGCTGCCTCGCTGGAAGCGGCATTCAGCAGACTGCGCAGCTCGTGAACGTTGAACTTCGAGGTGTCGACGACCAGATCAGCGAGCGCCTTCACCGGCTGTAAACGTTTGCGCTCGGAAACCAGCGACGCCTTCACTGAGCTGTTGCGTCCCAGCGGATGCGGCCGGCGCGTCTCGCTATAGCGGCGCAGCAGAGCGTCTTCGTCGGCTTCGAGAAAAAGTACGGTCGTTTTCAGCTGGCGGCGCAGCGAAGCGAGAATGTGCGGCAGCTTGTCGAGGCGCGCGCCTTCACGGATGTCGACCACCAGGGCGGCGCGCTGAATCTCCAGCGTGTCCAGCACCAGCTCGGCGAAGTTCGCCATCAAACCAACGGGCAGATTGTCGACGCAGTAGTAGCCCAGGTCTTCAAACGTCTTCAGCGCGGACGCCTTACCCGCGCCGCTCATACCGGAGATGATGACCAGCTCATGCTGATCGCGGCCGCGCGCTTCGGCGGCCTTGGACTTCGATTCCGCTTTGGTATCGGGCTCGGGGTCGCGCAGCGCAGCTTTGCCGCGAACGCGTTTGGTGCTCTTGGCGAGTGGCATGGGTCAAGGACCTGTGCGGCGAGAGTAACAGACTTCCGCGCGGGCCGGAAGTTGCCGCTGCAGCATTGGATGTCAGGGTTATGGTTCCGGGCTCGGGAGAACTGCGAACTCCCACTCTCTTGCCAAAAGCCGGCGAGAAGGATGGGGCACCCTGTGACAACTACGGCCGAGAAGTGTCATCCTGAGCGCGGCGCGACCGATTTTGGCGCGCGAAGTCGAAGGACCCCTATTGCCAATCTGTTCGCTTCGCCATGTGCTGACTTTGCGTGAACGCTGCAATTGAGTAATATCGCTACCGAATCACCATGGAAATTCATACGCCCGACGCCCCCGTTCATTCCGTTCGCGACTTTATCGTTCACCTGCTGATGATCTCGGTCGGCGTGCTGATCGCCCTTGGCGCCGAGGGCATCGTGGAAGCGATTCACCATCACCACGTTGTAGAGCAGGCACGGTCAAACCTGGTGGCAGAGATGCGCTCGAATCACGAGACCCTCGACGACAATTTACCCAAGCTGAAGAAGAACGAACAGCTGCTATCGCAAACGATTGAGGATCTGCAAAAACTGAAAGCCGACCGCAAGTTCAAGACGCGCGACATCAACATGAATTTAAATTTCTTCATCCTCAGCGATAGCAGCTGGAGAACGGCGCAGGCCACCGGCGCGCTCGCCTTGATGAATTACCAGCAGGCAGAAGACTGGGCCGGCTATTACGACGTGCAGACTCTGCTCAACCGCACCGCTGTTCTCGCTGGAGGACACCTGGCTCGACATGACGGCAGCGTTCAATCCGCTGGGCGCCGATCCGGCAAAGATGGACGACCGCCAGATCGACGAGATACAACACCGCATCCAGACGTCGCTGGGCCGGCTGATCGCGGTAGAGAACATCGGGCATTCGCTGAATGATCTCTATGTGAAAAAGTTGAAGGATGGGAACTAGCAATTAGCAACTAGCGCTAGCAACTAGCGGCAAGCACCTATCACCTTGCGCCTAGCAACTAGCTTCTGATACTGGATGTGTGAATTTCGCGGTTAGCACTTTGCACTTAGCATTTGGCACTTACCAACAACTTAAGAACCGGTGTCATCCTGAGCGCAGCGGCACGCGTCTTTTGCGGACGCGGAGTCGAAGGACCTCTACCCCCTCGAAATCTTGTCATCCCGACCGAGGACTTCAGTCCGAGTGGAGGGACCTGCGGTTTGTCGGCGCACTTAAGGACTCAGACTCGTGTCGAGCCCACCTCAGATTCGCCTGAGCTGCATCGATGGCGGTGTAAGCCGTCGTATCTCGCCGGGCGAACTTCGGTTTCTCCCGTCCGTGGCTGCCGAGCTCTAACCCTGACCCCTAGCCCCGAACCCCTATGCCCCCAACACTGACTAGACATTCCCCGGCCTCATGTCGTACAAGCGGGCTATGGGCATTTCCCGGAACCTCGCGGGTCTGCTGCTCGCGCTAATGGCGACACCGCTCTTTGCCCAGACCCCGGACTTCAGCTGGAGCTGGCAGGAGCAGGAAGTCATCGGCCGCAACGACGCCAGCATCGGCAACACCTCCAAGCTGACCGAACCGGAACGCGCGGCGCTGCTCGATGCTATTGTGCAGCGGCTGCAGAAGCCGATGAGCCAGGCCGGCTACGATGAAGACCGCATTCGCGAGATCGCCTCCACCACGCGCGTTCGCTTTGTCGACATGGGCAGCGGCAAGCCGCTGATCTTCGCTACTTCCCTGGGAATGGAAGGCGGATGCGACCCGATGGGCAATTGCCCGGTGTGGATCTTCCGCCGCACTGCCGACGGATTCGTTCCGCTGCTCGACGCCATCGCTGCCAGCTATACATTGCAGTCGACCGAGGGTCCGCGCGACCTCATCCTCATGCATCACGTGTCTGCGAAAGAAAGCGGGCTACAGTTGTTTCGCCTCGACGACGGAAAGTTGAAGCTGGCGGGCTGTTACGTCGCCCTGTGGCCAACCCGGAGCGACGACCCCACGCAGGTTTCGGACCCGACGTACAAGCCGTGCGATGTGGGGAACTCCGAAACCGCAGCGCCAGTAGCGGCCGACACCAAGCCGGAGGCGCCAGCCGCAGATACAAAGCAGACCGCACCGGATCAAACGCCGGAAGCACTGCCGAACAGTCAGGAGCCGTCAACAAAGCCAGATACGGAAGCAAAGCCCGACGCGCCGCAGGTGCAGCCGGAATCGAAAGCTGACGCAGCGCCGCAGCCGCCGGACGCAAAGCCGACATCTCCTGACGCGCCTCAGCCTCCCGCAGGAGACGCGAAGCAGGCCAATCCGGATCAGGGTCAGCCGGCATCGCAAGAAAATCAGGCCGAGCCGCAGACGAAGCCGGCCGCTCCGGATCAGGCCCAGCCGTCAGCGCCCGATGCGCCACAATCGTCGGATCAGAAACCGGCAACGCCCGACACGCCGCAACCGTCATCGGACCAGAAGCCGGCGGCACCGGATGCTCCGCAGTCAGATTCCAAGCAGCCTGCTCCTGACGCAGAGCCAACACCGCTCGCGCCCGATACGCCACCGCCTTCGGATCAGAAGCCAGCAACGCCCGACACGCCACAACCACCATCGGAGCAGAAGCCGGCGGCACCGGATGCTCCGCAGTCAGATTCCAAGCAGCCTGCCCCTGACGCAGAGCAGGCACCGCCCGCGCCCGACACGCCGCCGCCTCCGGATCAGAAGCCAGCAACGCCCGACACGCCACAACCACCATCGGAGCAGAAGCCGGCAACTCCTGACGCGCCGCAATCTCCGCCGCAACAACCGTAATCGGATTTAGCGAGGACTCAACCGCCACAACTTTCCGGGAGGCGAACAGCAGGTCCCTCCGCTCCGGCTGAAGCCGCCGGTCGGGATGACAAGTCGTAGGTAATTGCAATGTCAGGTCAGCCAGTAGCGCCGGACTGCACCAAAAATAGTGCAAATTCTCGATTCGGAGAACTCTTGTCAAGCCCCACGAACGTGTCAAAATCCTCGCAACAGATTGTATTCAATAGCGATATATAGCTGCCATTTCGTGCCAAAACTACCCCTCAATGTGCTATAGTGTTACTAGAGAGTCAGGGAAACGGGCCATTGCTCCTTTCCTGGCTCTTTTTCTTTTGCGGTAAGAACCTCCGTTTCTCCCGCACGGAGATTCGTCCCACAGTTGTTCGCCGCATGTCCCGCAAAGTTGTATCGCCATAACGTCACAAATCGCTGACACTCCGGTGATTGCGAGTAAAATTGCTGCATCGGATGGCGTCATCGTCTTAGACAACTACAGGTACCGAGCTAAATGCCATTAATTGGAAGTTTTGCGCTGCTGCTGGCGCTCGCGCTGGCAGCCTACTCGCTGATTGCGGGTGCGCTTGGTCTTTACCGCAAAGACGATCGACTGGTAGAGACGGCGCGCCGCTCGGGCATCGCCTGCTGGGCCGCCGTTACCATTGGAGGCTTGGCGCTGGTCATGGCCGCCATCGGCAATGACTTCTCGGTCGCCTACATCCTGCACCACAGCAATCGCGATCTGCCCGTCGCTTATAAATTTGCCGCGCTCTGGTCCGGACAGGAAGGATCGCTGCTGTTCTGGGCGTGGTTGCTGTCAACGTACGCGCTCGTCCTAAGGCTGCGTTACAAAGTCGATCCCAAGCTCTTCGCTTACGCCTCGGCCATCATCGCGGGAGTGCAGGTTTTCTTCCTGCTGCTGGTAAACTTTGCCGCCAACCCGTTCGGCCTGGTGACGGGAACGATTCCCGCCGACGGCAACGGTCTGAATCCGCTGCTGCAATATCCCGAGATGGTGATCCATCCGCCGATGCTGTATCTCGGCTACGTCGGCGTCACTGTGCCTTTCGCCTTCGCACTGGGCGCGCTGATCATGAAGTATCCCGGCGAAAAGTGGATCCACATCACGCGCCGCTGGACCATGGTGGCGTGGCTGTTCCTGACCTGCGGCATCTTCCTGGGCTCGCATTGGGCGTATGAAGTGCTGGGCTGGGGCGGCTACTGGGGCTGGGACGCCGTGGAGAACGCGTCGCTGCTGCCCTGGCTGACCATGACCGCCTTCCTGCACTCCGTCATGATGCAGGAGAAGCGCGGCATGATGAAGATGTGGAACATGTGGCTGATCTTCACCACGTTCCTGCTCGCCATCTTCGGCACATTCCTGACGCGCAGCGGCGTAGTCAGTTCTGTACATGCGTTTGCGCAATCGAGCATCGGCACCTGGTTCGTGTGGTTCCTGGCGATTGCTTTCTCGGTCTGCGTTTACTTCTTCGTGCTGAATCGCGAGACGCTGAAGAGCGAGCACCGGCTGGAGTCGCTGATCTCGCGCGAGTCGAGCTTCCTGTTTAACAATCTGGTGCTGCTGGTCTCGTGCTTCGCCGTGTTGTGGGGCACGCTGTTTCCAGTTCTCTCCGAGTGGGTGACTGGTTCGAAGGTCACGGTCGGTCCGCCGTTCTTCAATCGCGTCAACGTGCCGATAGGAATTTTCCTGGTGTTTCTGACCGGGATTGGTCCGCTGCTGGCCTGGCGTCAGACTTCGCTCGACCGCGTGAAGCGCAACTTTGTCTGGCCTTCGATTATCACGGCGCTGACGGTGATTGTTCTTCTCGTCGGCGGCATGAAGCCGTGGGTGGATTCGGCTTACTTTTACTCGCTGATGGCGATTGCGCTTTCCATGTTCGTCATCGCTACCGTTAGCGGAGAGTTCTGGCGTGGCGGCCGCGTCATTGCGCGTCAGACCGGCGTGAACCTGCTGCAAGGCATGGTGGTCATCACCCGGCGCAACACTCGCCGTTACGGCGGCTACCTGATTCACATCGGCGTGGTGTTCATCATCATCGGCTTTGCCGGCCTGCCCTTCAATCAGGACAAAGAGCAGGAGATGGGTTTCGGCGACAAGATGGAGATTGGCCACTACACGCTGGTGTGCAAGTCGTACACCCAGGACAGCAAGCCGAATTACGACAGCGAGTGGGCGGTGATGGACGTGTACAAGAACGGCAAGTATCTGGGGCAGATGTTCCCCGAGCGCCGTTTCTACAACGCCAGCCAGCAGACCTCGACCATCGTGGCTAACCGCTCGCGGCCGAATGAAGATTTGTATCTGGTCTACACCGGGCGCAATCAGGATACCGGCAAGCCGATTATCAAGGCGCACGTGAATCCGCTGGTGATGTGGATCTGGATCGGGGTGCACGTGGTGCTGATCGGAACCATTATCGCGCTCTTCCCGAACATGAAGCCGGGGAAAATTGCGGTGATCAAGGACAAGGATCGCGCGGCGCTCGAAGCAGAACATCGCGGCGCGGTGGGCGTTGGGGGAGATTAACGGGCAGGGCTAGTGGTCAGTGGCTAGTGGTCAGTAGCTAATATCCCTCTCAGGGATTGTCATCCTTGGCGGAGGCGGCTGCTTTTGCCGCCGGAGTCGAAGGACCTGGTGTTCCGATGCGTCGGCAAGCTAGTTGTAGATAGAAAGAATTGAACCCAAGTCCCTTCGGGGACGGCACACAGCAACTCGTTCGATGAAATCGCTCCTACACATTACGGTCGTGTTGCTCCTGGTTGCGTCGGCGCTAGCACAACAGAGCGGCGCTCCGGAGCTCTATCGCGATGCCGACGCCTACGAGATCTACTCTCAGCTGTTGCCGGACGACTGGAGTTGGCAAGGCACCCGTCTGCTACTCGCGGAGGCGACCACGATGGTTTCGGCACCGGACGCTGGCCAGTGCTTTCAATTGCAGGGCGACCAGAAGAAGAAGTTTCAAGAGGTGTTCGACGATTTCACGCGCGTAAATCGCAAGGCCTGGATCCTCTTACCTCTGCTGACCATTGACAAACCATATGACATCGTTGCCGCGAGTCAGTTGTCCGACTCAGCAGGCCTGAACTGGAAGCAGCAATACCCGGGAGCGGTGAGTGTCGTTACTTTTTCCGCAGTGGGCTTTAATGCGGACCGTACACAGGCCCTGGTCTTCATCAACCATCAATGCGGCTCTCAATGTAGTGCCGGCACCTATTATTTGCTGCAGGAGAAGGAAGGCAAATGGCAGCCGGGAAGGCTGAGAGTCGGTTGCGCGTACCAATCGTGACGTAAATCGATGGCGTTGGCCTGCGATAGTTGGAAATCGTTCTGAATTACGGAGTCGTCATACCTCAATTGAAACTGAAAACTGGAAACTTGAAACTTCGCGTTGCGCAATTGCTTCTGATCGCGCTGCTCGCCATTCTGTTCATGGGCGCCGACTCCGACGCGCGCTTCAATGCGCTCGGCCATCAACTGATGTGCGCTTGCGGCTGCAACCAGGTCCTGCTGGAATGTAATCACGTTGGCTGCACTTATTCCGACCGCATGCGCGGCGAACTGACCGCCGGCATCGAACGGGGCGACAACGATTCGCTGGTGCTGCAAAGTTTCGTGCAGAAGTACGGCAACACAGTGCTGGCCGCGCCGACTACCACTGGCTTCAATCGTATCGCGTGGATTATGCCATTCGCCGTCTTTGCGACCGCCATCATTTTGACTGTCTGGCTGGTGCGCTTGTGGAAAGCGCGCGCGGTTGCTCAACCCGTTCCGCGTCCCAATCTCGGCGTCGAACAACTCGACGACCTTCGCAAGAAGGCGCGAGAGGAGACTGATTTCTGATGCCCGCCCTTTTTGCTTTCGCTGCTCTGACGCAGGAAACCGCCTTCATCCTGTTCGGCTGCACCTTGTTTGCCGCCGCTTTGTTCGTGTACGTCTTTTATGAGCCCGGGGACGTCGACGCCGGCGAAGAGAAAACGCGCCACATGTATCTGGTGGAGCGCAAGGAAGCGACTTATGAGAACCTGCGGGACCTGAACTTCGAATTCAAGGCCGGCAAGTTGAGCGAGAAGGACTACGCCGTCCAGCGCGCGTCGCTCGAAGACGAAGCTGCCGCGATTCTCGCTGAACTCGAGTCGATCGAGAAGGCGCGGGCCGTGGTGCGCAAAGGCACCCGCCGGCCGACAGCTCGCCCCGACGGAGGCCGCGCTTGAGATTTAGCTTTGCGCTCCATCGCGACGCAGCTTCGAGATTTCGCTTCGCGAGGTTGTCGGTCCAGTAACACTCCCGTCCCGAAGGGACGACTCAGCTTAGCCCAGCACGCAGTGCTGGGTACTGAGAAATGTAGCTCCGAGTCCCGCAGGGACGACATATCTGCTGACGGCGGAAGAGATTCAACATTCGGATGCCGCCACGTGTTCCGGATACAATCACGCAAAGATCAGATTCCATGAAAAATAAGCAATTCGCCTTCATCGTCATTTGCCTCTGCGCTCTCGCTTCCTTCGCTGCCGCCCAGAACATCACCGGCACGGTCACCAACGGCACTACCGGCAAGCCCGCCTCCGGCGTCGACGTCACGCTGCTCTCCTTGTCGCAAGGTATGCAGGAAATCGGCAATGCTAAGACCGATGCGCAGGGGCACTTCTCGTTTCCGGCGCCCAGCGACACGCAGGCCCCGCACATGGTCCGCGCCAACTATGGCGGTGTCAGCTACTTTCCTCCAGCCGGTCCGCTGATGCCGGGCAACACCACGGCCGCGCTAACGGTCTACGACTCCGCCAGGAAAGTCGACGGCCTTGCTCAGACGGTCGAAGTGAATCGCCTGCAAAGCGATGGCAAACAACTTGACGGGATCATTCTGTACGCGCTGACCAACCAGTCGCAGCCGCCGCGCACAGTCGCCGACGACAAGGGAACGTTCGAGATTGTTTTGCCCGCGGGCGCCGAGCTTGAGAGCGTGCAGGCCAAGGGGCCCGGCGGTCAGCCGATTGCCACCGAGGCCGCTCCCGCTGCCGAGAAGAATCATTTCTTGCTGAACTATCCGCTGCGTCCCGGCGAGACCCAGTTCCAGGTTTCGTTTCACATGCCTGACAGCGGCGAAGTCAGCTTCTCGCCCAGGGCCGCGCGCGACATCCAGCACTTCGTCGTGATGATGCCCAAGAGCATGACCTTCGAGCCCAAGAATGCGCAACAGTTTCAATCCATGCAGGATCCGCAGTCCACCATCATGGTCGCGACCAATGTGAAGTCGGGACAAGACCTCAGCTTCCGGGTGTCAGGTACCGGCGCATTTGCCGCGGACAACCAGCAGGGTGGCCAGGCAGCGCCTGATGCCGGCGGAGGAGCCATGGGTGGCGGCGGGTCGCAAGCTGCTGCCGCTGACAATCGTCCCGGCGGAGGTTTGGGTGCGCCTATCGACGCTCCTGACCCGCTGCACGATTACCGCGTCTACCTGCTGGGAGCGTTCGCGCTGGTCCTGGTCATGGGCGGAGCTTATGTCGTATCGCGCTCCAATCGTCCGCAGCCCGCCGGCGCAGCTGCTGGAGGAGGCTCGCGCACTGTCGAAGTCGCAGCCTGAAGCAACCGTCGCGTTACGCCGACGTCGTCGATGCCCCAGCGCCGCTCCGGCGCGCGACCGCAACACCATGCTGCTGGAAGCCATGAAGGAAGAACTCTTCCAACTGGAGATCGATCGCCAGCAGGAAAAGATCAGCCCCGAGGACTACAGCAAAGCCAAAGCGGCGCTCGATGAGACCATCAAGCGCGCCCTGGCGAGAGGGAAGAGCAGCTAGGCATTTTTCCCCCTGCCAATGCCCAGGCTCCCCCTCTCAAAGCGGCGCTGCGCTTTCATTTCACGCTCTGGGCGTTCGGCAAACCGCCGTCGTCATCGAAGCGCTTCATCCTGACGCTGTACGCCCAATCCCGATTGAGACGGCATGCAGTTGGCTCCTGCCCGCTTCATCGGCAGTCGGCCCGATTTCTTCAGGACTCCTGAAGAGCGGTTGGGGTCAATCCGCGAGGGATCATCCGGGCGAGTGAATCTGCATCCACAAGCGACGATGAGAGAACCATTCACCCATCCTCATACCTTCACGGGCGTACAATCGACAACGCTGTAATCCCGTCTATCGAGGTCATCATGGCGATCTGGCAGCAGGGCGCGCGCGCCATCACCCGCAGAATGCCCAAGGTCATCGATCCGTCGACTCACGCTGTGCTGGACTACGCCGTGGCCGGGGCTTTCCTGTTGGCCGCAGCCGGCATGTGGAAACGGAACAAGCGCGCCGCCATCGGCTCGCTGCTCTGCGGCGGCGCCACCGCCTTCAATGCCATATTTACCGATTATCCTGGCGGCGTGTTCCCAGCCATCAGCTACCGCACCCACGGCAACGTGGATGCCGGTCTCGCCGGCCTGACCGCTTCCACGCCTCGGCTTATGGGATTTGCCGACGAGAGTGAAGCGCGCCTGTTCGGCTTATCGGCTTTCGCAGAAACCGTTATTACCGGCCTCACCGACTACGATTATTACGAAGACGACGGCGAGGACTAGCTGCGGGTGACCGGCAACTGGTGACTACTTACTAGCAATTAGCATTTGGCATTTAGCGTTTGGCTATTCCGGTGCGCGCGGAGCGAAACCTCACGTCTCCGACCTCGCGCCTTCCGCTTCACAGCTTCGACCCTGCGCTCCGCGCTACAATGTGAGGCATGTTGACAGCTCCGTCGCAGACCGCCTGGGAAGTGCATCGCGGGGAACACACCGTGACCACCGATCCCGCGCGTCTCGATCTGGATGCCGTTTATGGCTATCTTTCCCGTGCCTACTGGTGTGAAGGTATTCCGCGCGAGACGGTGGAGCGTGCCATGCAGCGTTCGCTGTGTTTCAGCCTGTTGGAAGGCGAGCGGCAGATCGGCCTGGCGCGCATCGTGAGCGACTACACCACGTTCGCTTATCTCTGCGACGTCTTTGTGCTGGAGTCGCATCAGGGCAAAGGCCTGGGCACCTGGATGATGCAATGCGTGCTGCAGCACCCCGATTTACAGGGACTGCGCCGCTGGCATTTGACCACCCGCGACGCGCACGAGCTGTATCGCAAGGTCGGATTCGTTCCCTTGAGCAAGCCGGAGCGGCACATGGAGCTGTTCACGCCCGACATTTATCAGCGTCGTCAATCTTGAATCGTAACGAAGGACGAAATCATGAATAACAATCCCATGGAGCGCTCGCTGGCGGAAGTCGATCCGGCGATTGCGCAGGCCATCGAAAACGAAGAGCGCCGACAGCACGAAGGCCTGGAACTTATCGCCTCGGAAAATTTCGTGAGCGAAGCCGTGCTGGAAGCCGCCGGCTCGGTCTTCACCAATAAGTACGCCGAGGGCTATCCCGGCAAGCGTTACTACGGCGGTTGCGAGTATGCCGACGTGGTCGAGAACCTGGCCCGCGACCGCGCTAAGCAGCTCTTCGGCGCCGAAGCCGCCAACGTGCAGCCGCACTCGGGCTCAACCGCGAACATGGCCGCTTACGCCGCCGTCATCAAACCGGGCGACACCATCCTCGGCCTGAACCTGGCGCACGGCGGCCACCTGACGCACGGACATCCGCTGAACTTCTCCGGCAAGACCTACAAGATCGTTCCCTACGGCGTGACGAAAGAAACTGAGACCATCGACTACGACGAACTCGAGCAGATTGCCGAGCGCGAGCGGCCGCAAGCTCATCATTGGCGGCGGGAGCGCCTATCCGCGCATCATCGACTTCGCCCGCATGCGTCAGATTGCCGACAAAGTTGGCGCGCTCTACCTGGTCGACATGGCTCACTTTGCCGGACTGGTTGCCGGCGGCGCGCATCCTTCGCCGGTGCCACACGCGCACATCGTCACCACCACCACGCATAAGACGCTGCGCGGACCGCGTGCTGGAATGGTGCTCTCGAAAGCCGACTACGCCGCTGCGATCGACAAAGTCGTGTTCCCAGGATTGCAGGGCGGTCCGCTGGTGCACATCATCGCGGCCAAGGCGATCTGCTTCCACGAAGCCATGCAGCCCAGCTTCAAGGACTACGCGCGCCAGGTTGTCGCCAACGCGGCCGTGCTGGCGGAGACGCTGAAGGCGCGAAGGCTTCCACATCGTCTCCGGCGGCACTGACACGCACCTGATGCTGGTCAACGTGTTCGCCAAGGGCATGCTCGGTTCGGAAGCGGAGAACGCGCTGCACGAAGCGGGCATCACTGTGAACAAGAACGCGATTCCGTTCGACACCAATCCTCCGATGAAGCCCAGCGGCATTCGCATCGGCTCGCCGGCGCTCACCACCCGCGGCATGAAGGAAAACGAAATGCGGCAGGTAGGGAAGTGGATCTCCGAGGCGCTGCACAACCGCACCGATAAGAACGTGCTGGCACGAGTGAAGCGCGAAGTGCTGGGGTTGGCGGAAGCGTTTCCGCTGTACGCAACGCGCAGGGCAAAACATCCGGAGGCAGTGAAGGCATAGGGCGAACGGCTTTCTTTCAATAAACTATGCGGGCGACGATGACGCGGAGCGGGTTGCTGCTTTTTTCGCTGATGGCTTGGACAGCCATCGCACAGAATACGTCGATCGACGACCTATCCTTAAAGAGGATGGTTGCTCATAGCGACTTGCGGTCCGCCGGCAAAGCTTTTCACATGGAAGTCGATTTTGTCGCACAACAGGTGAACCCACCCGAGACGGGCCATCTGAGCTGGAATTGGGCATCCAAGGATCTGTGGCGGCAAGAGATCACCCTCGGGACATTTCACCAGATCACGGTTCGGAAGCAAGATCAGCTTTTCACAGCCCGCAACCTGGGGTTCACGCCGCTGGCGGTTACCCAACTGAATGAGCTCCTTAGAGATCCCTCCGCTAAGAAAGGTGATTGGACAATCAATAAGGTGAAGCAACCGACGAGCGACGGAATGAAGCAGTGCATCGAGCTCAGCGATGACGCCGAGAAAACGCACGATTGGAAGCGGCAGATCTGCATCAATCCCACGACGGAGGATGTGCTCAGCGATGAATGGAATCGTGGAGGAGAATCGGGGAAGGAGGAGTTCGCTGATTTCCAGCCGTACGAGGACCGGAGCTATCCACGTTCGTTGAGCTTGGTGAAAAATGGCGTTCCGGCGGTTCGGGCTGTAGTTACGCTTCTGGAAGAGAAATCGTACGACGCTGCCGAGTTTGTCGCGCCGCCTAACGCGATTGTTCGTCGGCAGTGCGAGCACATCACCTACCCGGTGGCCCTGCATACGCCAAGCCCCAGTTATCCTGCCGAGGCCCGTCGCCAACACGCTGCTGGTACCTCCATTGTGTCATTGACCGTTCTGCCAGATGGCAGTGTGGAAAACGTGCAGCTGATCGGGAGTTCGGCGAAGCAGCTTGACACCGTGACCGAGCAGATCGTCAAGACGTGGAAGTTCAAGCCTGCTATGTGCGGTGCAGAACCAATTACTTACGATATCCAGGTCCAAGTGAATTTCAGGTTAGTGAGATAAGAACGCCTTTTGTTGAGAATCGGTAGCTTTAGGAATGTCTTCTGTGGCGTCGTCTTTCCTCTGTAATTAAGCGGTGTCATCCTGAGCGCAGCGTCCGCCGCTCTTGCGGACGCGGAGTCGAAGGACCCCTACTCCGGCAGAACTGCTTTTCGCACAGCAACCCGGCGAAGCCGAAGGACCGCTACCATCGCAATATTCCCGCCGACTCGGGGATGCGGGCGGTGACGGGTAACCATAGAGAGTGAGATCGCAGATGCGGCCCCCCAACCCCTCCTCATTTACACTACTCTGTGCGCGTTGCCATCGACATTCGACGCATTACCGAGTTCGGCGTGGGGACCTATACCCGCAACGCCATCCGCACCCTGGCGCGCCTCGATCACGACAACGAATACTTCCTCATCGGCATTCCCGGCCGCCTGGGCGATATTGAGCCGCTGCCGCCGAACTTCATCACGGTGCCTGGGCAGCCCAATGAGTTCTCCGTCGCCAGCTATCTTGAGCTGCATCGCATCCTGAAAGAGAATCGTTGCGACCTGCTGCACGTGCCGCACCTGTTCTGGAAGCCGCAGGGTATTCCGTGTCCTTACGTCGTCACCGTGCACGATCTGCTCGACCACATGTACCGGGTGAACTCGCAATCCAGTCTGAAGCGCAGCCTGCACTTCCAGTTCACCAAGCGAGTGCTGCATCGTGCGGCGCGCATCTTCGCCGTTTCCAACTTCTCTAAAGCCGATACGGTGCGCCTCTTCGGCGTCACGCCGCAAAAAATCGAGGTCATCTACAACGCCATCGACGATCGCTTCCGCATGGGTCACGCCAGCGACGCCGAGCGCGAGTTTATCGCCGAGCGCTATCAGGTGAACTGCCCGTTCCTGCTCTACGCCGGACGCATCAGTCCGCACAAGAATGTGGTGCGCATTATCGAGGCCTTCGGCGCGCTGAAAAATGAGCTGAACAAGGAAGGTCTCTATCCCGACCTTAAGCTCATCGTCATTGGCGACGAAGTCTCTCGGCATCCCGACCTGCGCCGCGCCTGCATCAAGGGCGCCGTGCAGAACGATGTGCGCTTCCTCGGCTTCGTCCCGATCGACGTGCTTCGCATCTTTTACGATCAGGCCAAGATCTTCGTTTTCCCCTCGCTCTACGAGGGCTTCGGCCTTCCGCCGCTCGAGGCCATGGCCCACGCCACGCCGGTCGTCACCAGCAACACGTCGTCGGTGCCCGAGGTGGTTGGCAACGCCGCTGTCATGGTCAATCCCGAGAACGTCTTCGAAATCATGCGAGCTCTGCATCGCGTGCTGCTCGACCAGGCTCTGCGCGAGAAGCTGAAAACCCGCGGTCTGGAACAGGCCGGGAAGTTTTCCTGGGATGCCAGCGTCCGCCGCATGCTGGAGATTTATAAGGAAGTCGCCCATGGTTAGTCGCTCATCTCTTTAACGCGGCTCTCACACTTCCTCATCCGCCAGCCTCTCTGCCCTCAATTGTTACCAGGCAAGATTTTCCTGCACCGAGTCATTTCAGAGAACCTGCTCGTCGAAGTTCGCCCATCTGACCGGCGCAAGTATTTGAGTCGAGAAAGCAGCCATCCCGGACATCAGTTGGACTCCCGCGTGCTTCTAAAAAACCAGCCGCGGGAATAAATCCTCCGGTTGGGTTGAAAAGTATGTGGGCGATGACTCCAATGCGAATGGCTATTTACCTTGCGAGCTTCCTCGCAACCATTCCGCTACTCAGCTGGAGCCAAGCGCAGACACTCAGACTCGACCAGATTCTCAGCCGCATGGATCAGGTTCGCGCTACCGAACGCGACCGCAGCGTCGCCTACACTGTTACCCGTGAATATCAATTGTCGGGACAGGGCTCAACCCGCGCAGATTCGCAAGTGGTAGCGCAGGTCAACTTCATTCCGCCGGGCGCCAAGGAATACAGCATCGTCAAAGCTCAAGGGAGCGATCGCGGAACCGGGATTGTGCGTAAGGTTCTGGATCACGAGTCCAGCATGGCGGGTAATCCGCAGGCACACGAACTGAGCGCGCAGAATTACAATTTCACTTTGGTCGGCCGCGAGATGGTCGACGGCCACGATTGCTACGTCCTGCAACTCGCACCTAAGCGCGATTCGTCAGACTTGGTCCGAGGCCAGGCTTGGGTCGATGCACGGGACTTTGAGATCCGCCGCATCGCCGGACAAACTGCGAAGAGCCCCTCGTTCTGGATCAAGAATCTGAACGTCATCATCGACTACGGCGAAGTGAAGGGCGTCTGGCTACAGACATCGACAACGGCGACCGCCGATGTCCGCGTCGCCGGGCCGCATACGCTTTCCTCGCGCGCACTCGACGTGCAGACTGCAACCTTCAGCGCAAAGGCGCAGCCACCCAAAACGCGCAACCAGCGCGCCAATGCCCGCCGCACCGTAGCCGATACGGCTGCCTGGGTTGCGCGATAGATATTTCCGAGTCTCTCCTCGTAACCAAACCTTCAATGCGCTCCACTTCCTGACAATCAAAAAGAGTTCGCGAAGAATTCCGTGCGCCGTAAATTCATTCGGGGAATTCTTCGCCGGTCGTGGGCTTTCGCGCCTCTCCTGCATTACACTTCCCGCACGCCATTCGTCGTGATCCGGGACCCACACAAATTGCTCAACAGAGGTGCAAGGAGGCTTCTATGTTGCATTGGCTGTGGATGGCCATCATCGGCCTGATCATCGGCGCGCTCGCCAAACTCATCATGCCGGGTAAGGACCCGGGCGGAATCTTCATCACCATGCTGCTGGGCATAGCCGGTTCGCTGCTGGCCGGTTGGCTCGGCCGCGCCATTGGTCATTACCAGGAAGGCCAGCCGGCAGGCTTCATCGCCTCCATCGTCGGGGCGCTGATCCTGCTGGGGATCTACAGGCTGGTGAAGCGAGCTTGACGGGGTTTTGGCGGTAGGAGTTCTTGGCCTCTTTCCGATGGACGCGTAGTGCAGGGGCTAAAGCCCCTTTTTACTTGGCGGGGTCGGCACGACTGAAGTCGTGCCCTGACACAAGGCCCGTGAAGCGGAGCGGGAAAGCAGGGTTTGCGATGCGAACACTCTTAGACTAGCGGTAGGGGTCCTTCGACTCCGGCGTCGCAAAGGCGGCAGCGCCTGCGCTCAGGATGACACCCTTGGACGTGCCAACCGGCAGCGGCCAAACGCTGACGGCCGAATGCCAACGGCAAATTGCCAACAGCCAAATGCTAGTTGCTAATTGCCAACTGCTGAATTTTGTAGCTGCCGGGCCTGTAAGCCGAATTTTGTATGCCGCCGAAGCGGCATGACGGTCATTCCTCTGGGCCGTGCATTACTGCGCGGCTCTAGCGACCTACCCGGAAGTTGTGACGCGCCGAGCCGGCACGTACACGCGCCGAAGCGCGCGCTCCTCCCCTATTTGGTCTTGCTCCGTGTGGGGTTTGCCCTGCCGCCGCCATTACTGACGGCGCGGTGCGCTCTTACCGCACCTTTTCACCCTTACCTCGTCCGGCCAAAGCCGGGCGAGGCGGTATGTTCTCTGTTGCACTTTCCGTAAACGGCCCTTGACGGCCGCCCCCCGGACGTTATCCGGCACACTGCTCTGTGGAGTTCGGACTTTCCTCTACCAGCTTGCGCTCGCAGCGACCGTCCGGCCCAGCAGCTAACTTGGTAATTATAGATGGTGCGCGCCAAGCGCCGTATTCTCCGGGAACGGCGACCACTCATCCACTCAACCACGCCGCCAAAATATCCCCTGCCCGGTCGGCTACGGACATGATCGTTCCCACGGGATGTGCCGGAACGATCGTTGGTATCAACGAGGCATCGACCACCGCAACGTTCGCCGTCCCGCGCACGATCAGCGTTGCCGGATCGACTCCGCCGGAGCTTTCGCTGAGCGCCACCGTGCCGCCAAAATGATTGATGATCAGCCGATTGAAGTACACGCCGTCCACCGGCGACGGCCCGGTGACGTAGGTACGGATGTCGGCGAGCGAATTCGGGTTCAGGTTGGGATGGCTGGAACTGCCGGGACCGAACACAATCTGCAGATCGGGGTTCTTGGCCAGCAGCTGAATCATGTTGAAGACGGCCTGTGTCATGAAGGTCGTGTCCGCATTGCCATCGGGCGTGTCGGGCAAGTAGATGGTGGGATAGTTGACGTTGCCGCTGGGGTCGAGCGTGATGAGGCCTCGCGCCTGCGGGTTCAACATCATGAGGTAAGCGGTGAAAGTACGCGGCCCCCAATAGGGTCCGCCGGGAGTGCCCAGCCCATTCGGGTTCAGGAAGATCTCTACGTTGGGAATGTCGCCGCCCAGCGCGTAATTCAAAATCGATACCGGCTGATACTGCGCGTACGGCCCGCGGCCTCCGTTGAGATAGTTCTGAATGTCGGCCGCGTTGGCATCGTAGTCGCCGTAGTTGTAGGTCTGGTACGGCACCGCGCCGTCGTAGCTGTACGTGACGCTCGACATCACGTGGTCGTAAATGCCAACGCCCACGAGCGGGTTGTCGATGGCGAAGGGTGCGGGCGATTGCCCGGGAAAGATTTCGGACTCGCGGCCGCGCGGACCGACGCCGCTCACCAGCAGCAGCTTGGGAGTAATGAGCGCGCCGGCGGCCATCACCAGCAGCCCACCGGCGTTCAGACGAACGGTGCTGGCCGTGCCGGTCTGCGACTGATCCAGCGCACTGCGCTGGTTGAAGTGCACCGCGACGGCTTCACCGTTATCGTTGAAATCAATCTTCGTGACCTTGCTTAACGGCAGAATTTCCAGGTTAGCAACGGGCGTGCCGCCCGGGAGCGACCTCAGCGAAGTAGCCGGTGATGGGTCCTGTGCGCTTGCCGCCTGCAGCTGCCACGTACGGGCGGCTGTAGACTCCCGAAGCATCGAAGGGCAGGCTGGTATCGCCTTCCACCCAGCCGTTGGCGGCGTATAGAGGGATGCACGATATCCGCCGGCCCGGTAAGTTGTGGAAGCCCGTCGGTCGAGGGCGTGTTGGTCACCGGAACTCGCGCGCGGACGCGGTCGAAGTACGGGCTCATGTCGGACCAGTGCCATCCGGCCGGCCAACTGCGATCGAAGACCTGCGTAGGGTTGGTCTGAAAGAGCATGCCGTTGACCATGCTGTTGCCGCCCAGGCCCATGACCTGATACGTGAAGAGCGTCTCGGTCAGCTGGTAGGGCACACCCGGCGCTACGTGGGCGATCTGCGAGTACTGGCCCGGAACATCGAAGATGGTCAGATCGTTGCGTCCGGCGGGCAGCCACGGTGGCCGGTCAACGCCGCCCATCGCCGCCGACAGCGGACCTCCGGCGTCGATGATGAGAATGCGTTTGCTTCCGCCGCTGGCCAGGCGCAACTTGGCCGCGACGATCGACCCGGCCGTGCCGCCGCCGACGATGATGGCGTCGTAGCTGTCGAGAGGAGGATTGACGTAGCTGCTTCCACCGCAGCCGAGCAATCCGGCTAACGGAGAGGCGACAGCCAGAGTGATTCCGGCTTGCGCGGCTTGACGGCAGAATTCTCGGCGGCTCACAGGAGACAAAGGCTACCTCGCAACTTTCGAAAGAATCCCGCGTCGGAGCGGACTGGTAAGCTCTGCCGCGACATCAATCGCGGTCGCAACGTGACGCCTCACCGGACACTGGCACATTCCGCGCGCAGCCTAACTTTCAGCCTGCAGACGCATTTCGGGCTCACAAACCCGCGTCATCCTGAGCGGAGAGCGCCTGCCTTTGGCGCGTGGAGTCGAAGGACCAACCCCGGCGCAGGCCGCTTCGCGTGAGTCCAGAAGATGAACTATTTGATTCTGCGGGAGTATGCATCGCGCTCGGAGAGGAACGCAAGCCAATTCCGTTGCGCGTGGGTCCTCACGCTTTTTCCTTCAGCACCAACTGTTCAGCTGGCGTGAATACGTACTGCCGAATCATCAGCGTGCTCAGAAGCGACGTCAGCCCCGACGACGCCAGGATCATCGCGATTACCACGAACTGGTAGATGGCCGCATACACCGGGTCGGCGCCCGAGATCAGCATGCCCGTCATCAGGCCTGGGATCCACACAATCCCGAGCGACCGCAGATTATCAATCGCCGGAATCAGCGAAGAGTGGATGCTGGCTTCGGTGTAACTCGCAATCGTCGTTTCCGGTGCGGCGCCCAGGGCCAGCGCGGTCTCAATCTCGCCCGCATGTGCCAGCACCTCGGAGCGGAAGCGGTTCAGCGCCAGCCCATTCGTGTTCATGGCGTTGGCGATGATCATGCTTCCCACGGGAATCAGCGAAGTGATGGCGGTATCGATCACGCCGGCCCAGGTCATCACGGCTGTTACCAGACCCGCGCCTGCTGCAATCGAATACGTCGAAACCTTGCGCGCGCCGGGAATGTCCTTGGCCCGCCGGGCTGAAATTGATCCCGCTGCAATCACCATGCCGGCCAGCAGAAACACGCTCGTCCAGCGCGGCCCCTTCAGTAGCAGCATCAGGATGGAGCCAACGACGACAATCTGCACGATGCCGCGTACCAGCGCGATGGCGGCGTCGCTCTCCAGATGAATATTGCGGCGGCGCGCCAGCCAGATGACGAGCAGCGCCAGCACCGACGCGATGGCCGCCTGCGCCAGCCCCAGCGAAACTTGCGAGTGGAAGAGCGCTTTAAGCACCGACCACCTCCGCCGCCGATCCCAGCTGCGTCATGCGGCCGTGCTCAATCAGCGCCACCCGGTCGCACAGCCGTCGCGCCTGATCGCGATCGTGCGTGACCATTACGAACGTATAGCAATGTTCGCCAATGAACTTTCGGATCAGCTCCTCGATGCCGACCTTTGCCTGCTCGTCGAGAGCCGACGTTGGCTCGTCCAGCAGCAGGATCTCCGGACGGTTCGCCAGCGCGCGCATTAGCGATACCCGCTGCTGCTCGCCGCCGGAAAGATTGGCCACATTGCGCGCCGCAAAACCGGCGAGCCCGCCACGCTCCAGCAGGCTGGCAACTTCACTGTCGGCCAGAGTCTCTCCCCGCTGTGCCGGTCCAAAACGCAAATTCGACGCGACGTCGCCGGGGAAGAGAAACGGCCGTTGTGTCACCATGCCGACGCGTTGCCGCAAAGTTCGGGGCGCAATCGAGCGGTAGTCTTGATTTTCCAGAAAGACGTCGCCGCTGGTGGGTTCATCCAGCCGGTTCAGCAGGCGCAGGAACGAGCTCTTGCCCGAGCCGCTCGCACCTACAATGCCCAGCAACTCCCCGCGACGCACGGCCAGCGAGATGTCGTTAACGATCCATGCCTCGCCGACGCGGCGGCCCAGATGCTCGGTCCGCAACAGCGCGCCGTCGGCTGCACTGCTCATCGGTCCAGATGTCCGTAGAAGATCTTGGTTTCGTATTCGAGCACCACGCGGTCGTTGACCGCATGTGCGGAGAACAGCTGCGGCAGTTCCTGCATCAGGGCGTCGTGTTTCGCGCCGGATTTCGGCATGTAGGACGACGAGAGCAGTCTCCCGCGCAGCCCGTCGAAGTCCAGCCGTTGCTCATTGTGCTGCTTGATCAGCTGCATCGGGTTCGGGGCGAAGAAGCGCTCCAGCACGTCGTAGCTGGCGAGGTATTTGTGCGTAACCTGTTCGTAGTCGTTTGAGAACTGACGCAAACATGCCTCGTAGGCGCGCAGAAACGGCGTGGAATCGATGTCGCGGTCGTGCCACACCAGCACTGCCCAGCCGCCGGGCTTCAGGATTCGCGCGAACTCCACCCGTGCCTGCGGCGGTCGAAACCAGTGAAACGCCTGGCCCGCGACCACAAAATCTGTGTTCGCTGCCGGCAGCGTCGTGTCCTCCGCGCTGCCCTCCACCGTGCTGAAGTGGGGATAGCTCGCCAGATATTTTTCGCCGGCAATGCGCATCTCCCGATTCGGTTCAACCCCGATGACGCGGTTGCCGTTCTCCAGGAAAATCTCCGCCAGCATCCCGGGACCGCAACCGATATCGGCAATCAGATGCTGAGGCGTCAGGCCGCAAGCCTCTTTCAGTGCATGTACCACATCGTGGGAGTAGTGAGGCCGGTACCTGGCGTAATCTTCCGCACGGTCGGAGAAACGCGCCAGCGGATCGCGAGTAGGTTCAGTCATGCCGCTGTAAATGATATCGTAAGTGCCGCATGTTCCCGGGAAGCCCGACGATCTCGCCCCTGATCAACGCCATCGCCAAAACCGTTCGCCAGGTTCCGCGCGGGCGGGTTAGCACCTATGGAGCCATCGCCAAGGCGGCGGGATATCCGCGCTGCGCCCGCCAGGTAGGCTATACCCTGCGGCGGATGCAGGGCCTGCCCTGGCAGCGCATTCTTGGCTCGGGCGGACGAATCGCTGTCAAGGGCGAATACGCCATGGAACAGCGGTTCCTGCTGGAGGCCGAGGGGGTCCGGTTCAAGGGCCGCAGGGTGGATTTGGCCCTGTACGAGCACCGTTTCGCCCGGAAAAGCCCTGCCAAGCGTCAATCCAGCTCTCCCCGGAAAGGCCCGCGCCAAAAGTTGTAGATTTTCGTCCCATAGCCTCTTGCTCGCCGATCCTCCCGCTGGCGTAAAATGGGAGCAAGATTCTCAGCAGGGCGGACGTTATGTTCAGTTCACGGCAATTTCGACCACTCGCATTTGTGACGATGCTTCTCGTCACCGGCACTGTCTTCGCTCAGCGATATCAGGATCGCGACCACACCATGTTCCACCGGCCTCCCTCGCCGACGGCCACGCAAAAGCGTCAGCCCATGCAATCGCGAACGGCGACCGGCCATCACCAGGGCTCGACTATGAGCGCCCATGCCCGGCAAGGATCGCCGGTTGGTCCGCCGTCCTCCAATGAGTCACACGGTGGTCTTCCTCAAAACCACTAGAGCGATGCAGCCAAGCCGCCTGTTGCGAAGGACGAACGTCTTTCCGGAGGCTTATACCACATTGTGGGATAACCTCCGGGCGGTTAGAACTCTGCTTTCCTGACCCTCGCCATTTCTCAGAAACTGCTCCGTTTTTGCTCTTTCCCGGTTGTAACCTTCGTGTAACATAGGAAAACTTGCGCTCATAAACCAGCGCCTCTCATATGGTCAGGCGTTCCCTGGACGATCCATCCCTGGTGTTGAACCGCGAAGCCTCGTGGCTGGCGTTCAATCGCCGTGTGCTCGAAGAAGCCGAGAACCATCACAACCCTCTTCTCGAGCGGGTGAAGTTCCTGGCCATCACCGCGCGCAATCTGGACGAGTTTTTCGAAATCCGCGTTGGTGGCCTGATGCAGCGCATTGAAGACGGCCACACCGAATCCGGCCCGACGGCCGCACCCCCCGGCAGGAAGCCCAGCTGGTCGCACAGCTCACGCACGATTTCATGCGCGATCAGTACCGCTGCTGGAATCTTTCTCTGCGGCCCGCCCTGGCGCATGAGGGCATTCGCGTGGTCGGCATGAAAGACCTCACGCCCGAGCAGCGCGCGTTTGTTGCCGAATATTGCGATCGAGAACTGGATCCGCTGCTGACGCCGGTGACTGTCGATCCCTCGCACCCATTTCCACGCGTGCTGAACAAGGCGCTCTGCCAGGCTTTGCTGCTACGTCGCCGGCGTAGGGCTTCCTCCACCTACATGGGCGTCGTGACGGTACCGCGCGTGCTGCCGCGGCTGATCAAGCTGCCGCGCCGCAATGGCACAGAGGATTACATATTCCTGGCGGACCTGGTCGCCTCCCACACTGTGGACATGTATCGCGGCTACGAAATCATTTCGGAAGCCGCCTTCCGCGTGACCCGCAACAGCAATCTTTATCTGCAGGAAGAAGAGTCGCGAAATCTGCTGGAGTCCGTTCGCACCGAGTTGCATAACCGCCGCAAAGGCGATGCCGTGCGTCTGGAGATTGAAGCCGACGCCAATCCCGAGATGATCGAGCGCCTGCGCGGCTATTTTGAGATGGAGGATTGGCAGGTCTATCGCACAGACGGGCCAGTCAATCTCTCGCGCCTGTTTCATTTCTACGACGAGACGGACCGGCCTGACCTGAAATTCAAGCCGTATGTTTCGCGCGAGCTGCAGCTGAACCGCAAGTCGCAGGACATCTTCGAGGAAATTCGCCATCGCGACATCCTGCTGCACCATCCGTTCGACTCCTACAACTCGGTGGTAAATTTCATCCGCAGCGCAGCAGAAGATCCCAACGTTCTGTCGATTAAACAGACGCTGTACCGTACCAGCGAAAACTCCCCCATTGTCAGAGCTCTGATCGATGCTGCTGCTCAGAAGGAAGTGACGGTGGTGGTTGAGGTAAAGGCGCGCTTCGATGAGGCCAGCAACATTCGCTGGGCGCGTTCGCTGGAAGATGCAGGAGTGCAGGTGTTCCACGGGCTGGTCGGCCTGAAGACGCATTGCAAGCTGGCGATGATGGTGCGCAAGGACCCTGACGGCGAGACGCGTCTCTACAGCCATCTGGGCACGGGCAATTACAACTCGATTACGGCGACATATTACACCGACCTAAGCCTGCTGACCGCCGATCCGGAGATCACCTCGTCGGTGCACAGCGTCTTCAATTTCCTGACCGCCTATGCGGAGCGGCCCAACTACGATCCGCTGCTGGTGGCGCCCATTAACCTGGCGGAGCGCAGTATCAACCTGATCGCTCGCGAGGCCGATCACGCCCGGCACGGCCGTCCGGCCCGCATCATCGCCAAGATGAATTCGCTGCTCGACCGGAACATTGTTCGCGAGCTCTATCGGGCCTCCCAGGCGGGAGTGCAGATCGATCTGATCGTGCGCGGCATCTGCGGCTTGCGGCCCGGCGTGCGTGGCATCAGCGACCGCATCACCGTGCGCAGCGTGGTGGGAAGATTCCTGGAACACAGCCGCGTCTTCTACTTTGCCAACGGTGGCGAAGAGGAAGTCTATCTGGGCAGCGCCGACTGGATGCCGCGCAACCTGCTGGAGCGCGTCGAAGTTTTGTTCCCCATCAAGGATCCGATGCTGAAACAGAGAATTCGGGGCGAGATCCTGGAAGCGTATCTGGCAGACAACAGCCAGGCGCGCATTCTGCAGCCGGACGGAAGATATGTGTATGCCGACGCGCTGCGCACGCGTTCGCGCTCGCCGAAGCGCGGAGTATACTTCAACGCGCAGGAATTCCTGGTTGCTCTCTCCGAGGGTAAAGTGACGCTCGATTCCATTCCGCAATTGCCGGCGCCGCGGCGGCGCAACGTTCGTAAGCCGGTTGGGGCCAAATAACCATCATGCAGATTTTCTTCCTACGTCATGCCAATGCCGGCGAGCCCAAGCTGAATCCCGCTAAAGATGCGAAGCGTCCGCTGGATAAGCTGGGAATTGAGCAGTCCCACGATGTGGGACGTGCGCTGGCGGCGCTCGACATCACCGTCGACGTCATCGTTTCCAGCCCGCTCAAGAGAGCCACGCAAACCGCTGCCGTGGTTGCCAACGAGATCGATTACGAGGAAAAGGTTGTCATCGACAACGCGCTTCGCCCGGGCGCGACCTATGAACAGTTCCAGGAGTTGCTGGGCCGCTATAGCCGGAAAGACGCCATCATGGTCGTGGGACACAATCCCACAATGACGGAGTTCCTGAATAAGCTGGTCGGATCGCCCCCCTCTGCTCTGGAACTGAAGAAGGGCTCCATCGCACGGGTGGAAAAGGAAGGCCGAAAGGCGGCCGTCTTGAAGTGGTGTATGCCGCCGAAAGTCGTGCGCTCGATTCAGCAGGCCGCGGCCAGCAGTTCGCGGCCGAAGACTGTTTCGAAGTAACTTCTCTCCTGCTCAATTGCCCACAATTCCAGGTCAATGCCGTCGGAGGCTTTCGGCTTCAGGGTGAGACGAACGCGGCCGTCCTGGTGAATCCGGACTTTCAACTGGGCGACGGAGGCTCGCCGGCCCTGATCCAGCGCGCGTGCCAGGCGCAACAGCGCGATGGCCTTGGCTACGTGGATCTGTTCGATGCCGGGTAGAACGCGCATGACCTGGTTGCTCGGCGAGGGAAGCGACTTGCCGACGAAGCGGGCTATGGCTGCAATGATGCGCCGCTGCAAAGGCGTGTACCCGAAGATCTCCGAGTTGGAAATCACGTAATACGTGTGTCGCCGGCGTCCAGAGCGGTTGATGTAAGCCCCCACCTCATGCAGCATCGCGGCAGCTTCCAGCCAGTCCGCATATTCGGGCGGCAATTGATGCACGGACTGCATGCGGCGAAACAGTTCGAGCGCGAGATCGCGTATGCGCTGCGCGAATGTCAGATCGGCGCCATAATGCTTTGCCGCAGACAGCAACGCATCATGCCGTTCCGACTGCACCTGCTCCTTGATCGCAGTGCTGGCGTTGTAGTCGGCCATCATCTGCGCCAGCAATCCGTCGCGCAACCCGAGAGGCAGGTAGCGGAAGCTGCGCAATTTGCAAAGATGCATCAGCTCGGCGAAGACCATGGCGCCGGCAATAATGATTTCGGCGCGCCGTGGGCCGATGCCCGGCAGCGACCGCCGTTGCGACAGGTTGCGACGGCCCAGATCGTCCGCCAGGGTTGCTACCGCAGCTCTCGGTACAGTGTGCGGCTTGCTCTCGTCGTAGCCGCGCACCTTGGCAGCGTACAAGCCAGACAGGGCTGCGGGCGTGCCCGAGGTCGCGATAATGACCTGCAGCCTGGCATCAATAATTCGTTTCTTGATGCGCGATACTTCGCGCTGGATGACCGCGCGCATCTGTTCCAGCTCAGCGCGCTTGGGCGGATCATCACGCAGAAATGTTTGTGTCAGGCGGACTGCGCCAATCGGCAGGCTAACCATGTCCTCGATGTGGCCCGAGACCGACAGCGTGAGTTCGCAACTTCCGCCACCCAGGTCGATCAGGAGCACGCGCCCTTTCGAGATGCGGGCATTAGCGAGCACGCCCAGGTGAATCAGGCGGCCTTCTTCCAGGCCGGAGATCACTTCGACCTTCCATCCGGTCGCCGTGCGCACCCAGTCGAGAAAAGCGCGGCTGTTGCCCGCATCGCGCAGTGCGCTAGTCGCGACCACGCGGACACGGTCGGTCGCGTGGGTTTGAGTGGCCCGATGAAAGCGCCGGAGCACGCGCAAGGTGAGCGCCATCGCTTGCGGATCAAGAGCGCCGTCGGCAAAGACGCTTTCGCCCAGGCGGGTAACTTCGCGGTCCTCATGCAAGGTCTGCAGGCGCCCCCGTACGACCTTGGCTATTTTTAACCTGACCGAGTTGGACCCAATATCGACCGCGGCGAATGTTGGCATGCGTAGTGAAAGCTAACAGGTCGAACTAAAAAGTATCTGTGAGTCAACATTCGATTACAAGAGCGCAGAGCCGGTTTTCCACGCCTTGGCGAATTCAACGGACATTCACGGTTCGTTCATGCGACTGTAATGCCTGCGTGGTTCCGCGCCCCGCCAGAGCAGCGAGTTTGAACTGCTATATTCGGAGCATGTTGTCCGGCACAACCAGTGCGGATTTGGCGGCTATGCATGAAAGTGGTCGCCGGCCAGCACGTAACTCGCTCTGGCTCTGGATCATCGTCGGGCTAGGCGCGGTTCTCCGGCTAATTGCGCTTGGTTACAAGAGCTTCTGGATCGACGAAATCGCCAGTGTTGCCATCGCCCGCCGCGCCACTCCGGTCTTCTGGCACTTTTTGTGGCACGACGAAGGCAACATGGCCGCGTACTACGTGCTGCTGCGGCCCTGGCTGCACCTGGGTTATGGAGAAGGCACGGTACGCCTGCTTTCGGTCATCCCGGGAATTCTCTCCATCCCATTGATGTACGTTGTCGGGAGAAGGCTGTTCGACCGCCAAGTTGGAATTGTTGCCGCGCTGTTCCTGGCGCTGAACGCCTGTGCCGTCGGAGTTTCGCAAGAAGCTCGCGCGTACAGCTTCGTCGTGCTGGCCGTACTGCTCTCGACGTATCTGTTTGTCCGGTTCATCGAGCTGCCGACGCAAGCGACGGCTGTTGCCTATGCGCTGGTCGCTGGAGTGACCTGCTACTTCCACTACTTCGGCGTGCTGGTTCCGGCGGCGCATTTCGCCGCGCTGGCTGCATTACCGGCCAATCGCCGGCCTTGGAAACCCTTGCTGCTGGCGGCGGCGATCATCCTGGCCGAAGCCACTCCCATCCTGTGGCTGATTCATGCGCAGGACACAGGCCACATTTCCTGGGTTCAGCGGCCATCGTTTCTTGAGTTCTATCATCTGGGAGCGTTTCTCGCGGCCGACAGCGGCAAGGCAGTCGGTGCGGTGCTGCTGGTCGTGGATCTCGCGCTGCTTGGCATTTTCCTAAAGTGCCTGATGTCGACGTGGAAAACTGATCTTGAATGTCGTTGGGGTTACTCGCTGATTGCGAGCCTGGTTGCGACCCCCATCCTTCTTACGCTGCTGGTCTCGTTTGTGCGGCCGGCGTTCTATCACCGCTTCCTCGTCATTTGTCTGCCGGGCTGGCTGCTGATGACCGCGGTGGGGGTAACGCAACTTCGCGGCCGTGCGTGGCGGATGTCTGCGATCGCGATCGTGTGCGCATTGTCTTTGGTCAGCGTCATCATCCTGCAACGCCGCGTTACCGAGGACTGGCGTGGCGTTGTGAATTACCTGATCGCGAACGGTACTTCCGATGATCGCGTCGTGTACTACCAGTCCATCGGCGAGTTTGCAGGAGAGAGTTATCGCGACTGGTTGCCCGGAGGGGATACATCGCGGCCATTGGCTATCGGCGTGAACTCCGGCGGCACGGAGTGGTCGAGCAAGGTGGATCATGCGCCGCGGGTGTGGGTGGTGCTGTACCGCGCGAGACCGGGCGATGCCGAGGCAGAGCAAATTCAGCGGGAGCTGGGCCGGAAGAATTTCTCACTGAAATTTGTCGGCCAGTACAACGGCGTGACGATCATGGAATTTGCGGCGCAATGATTATCGTGCCGCGTCGTGGCCCTTCTGCGCGTCCTTCGGGGACTTCGCAAGAGTAGCGGTCCTTCGACTCCGCAGCGCCCGAAAAGGCGCCGCTGCGTTCAGGATGACACTTAAGAAATCGCAAGGTGATTGATGCGGGCGATCTTTTCAGCGCCTGTCCTGGCTCGGCTTTCGCAATGTGAACAGGACGAACGTGTAGTCCAGCCCGAACTGCTCCCAGCGAATCGGCTTCTCTTCGCAATTTAAATCCAGTTCGCCCGTCGGTTCGAATCCAACCGTTTTGGCTAACGCAAGGGCCGCTTCAATCTCCGGCCGGCTGAATATCTTGATTGGCATGTCGTGGGCGGTCTGCCCGCGAGTGTCGATCGCAGTGGGGAAGTAGTCGGTTGACGTGATGAGCAGTCCGCCCGGCTTCAGCAGGCGATACATCTCCCGAAAATAATCGCCCAGCGGGACGCCGTGCTCGATGACGCTCATGCAGGTGATGGCGTCGAATGAGCCGTCCTCATAAGGCGTGCGCGTCAGGTCTCCCGGAATGTAGCGAATAGGACCACGACGAGTCGGTGCGGTGAAGCTGAGATTGATTCCGTGCAGATGGTGATAACCGTAGAGAAACAGCGCCGGCAGAACGTTACTGTAGATCTCGGCGCCGGCATCAAGAATGCGTGCGCTGGGTTTGGTATGAGCGAGGATCGTCGAAACCGCAGCCAGGTGATCCCAGTTCTTCTCTGGCCCGCGATGTAGGGGAACATGTTGTTGCTTGGCGTTCTCGAAGGCGGATTGCCACTCGGTGCGACTCTTTAGAACTCCATTGGCGAGGTTCGGCCCGGGAGGCTGTAACAATCGCGCTGCTCCGAATTTCATCTTCAACGAGAGCCGATAAATTGATGCAGGTTTTAGAAAGGCGCCCTTCACCCGCCGGAGGAAACGGCGATGGGCAGGAATTCCAGAGTGACGGATGGATGCGGAAGATGAGCTTGCGTTCGCCAAACTAGCAAGATATCGGGCAGGTCCATCTCTTGCAACCCAGTCATCGAAAGCAGTTTCAGAATTTCCACCTCGCCATCCTGCGCAGCGAATTGCAGTATTCTGGATTAAGGTTCTCGAACCACACGGACGAGCGGTGGGAGCCGCCGTTCCTGCAAGCATCCAAGCATAGATGGCCGAATCACCTCAGAGCACTGAACACGAATCCCTGCGCGAGGTCGTCGCGGAAGAGCGAGAGGAATTTACTGCCCCGGCCGCGCGCGATTCCAGACTGGCGCTGGCCGTGCGCGCGCTCCGCCATCGCAACTTCCAGCTGTTCTTTGCCGGCCAGTTGATTTCGCTGGTTGGTACCTGGATGCAGACGGTCGCGCAGTCGTGGCTCGTCTATCGCATGACCAACTCGGCCTTCCTGCTGGGCGCGGTGGGCTTCGCCAGCCAGATCCCCGTATTCATCATGGCGCCGATCGGCGGAATTGTGGCGGACCGCTTTCGCCGCCAGCGCGTGGTCATCGCGACACAGGTGATGTCGATGATTCTCGCCGCGATCCTGGCGGGCCTGACGCTCACCCATCGGATTCAGGTGTGGCAGATCATGGTGCTCGCCGCCCTGCTGGGCGTGGTGAATGCGTTCGACATTCCGGCGCGGCAGGCTTTCCTGATCGACATGGTCGGGCGCGAAGACCTGATGAATGCCATTGCCCTGAATTCTTCCATGTTTAACGGCGCGCGCATCATCGGACCGGCGGTGGCGGGAATTCTGGTGGCCTCCATCGGCGAGGGGTGGTGCTTCTTCGCCAACGCGGTGAGCTACATCGCCGTCATCGTCGGATTACTGCTGATGCGAATCCAGCATGCGGCCAAGCTGGCGACCTCGGGTTCGCCGCTGGAAAACATTCGCGAAGGGTTTGCCTTTGCGCTGGGCAAAGGTCCGTTTCGCCTGATCCTGCTGCTGCTCGGGCTGGTGAGCTTCGTGGGAATGCCTTATGCGGTATTGATGCCGGTCTTTGCCGACCAGATCCTGCACGGCGGCGCCAGAGGCTTAGGCATTCTGATGGGCGCGACCGGTATTGGCGCTCTGCTGGGTGCGGCCAGTTTGGCCGCTCGCGTAGGCGTGAAAGGGCTGGGCAAGTTGATCGGCTTTTGCGCGGGCGGCTTCGGGCTGAGCCTGATCTTCTTCTCGTTCTCCAAAATTTTCTGGCTGTCGACGGTGTTGCTGCTACCCGTCGGCTTCTTCATGATGGTGCAGATGGCGTCATCCAATACGCTCATCCAAACCATGGTTCCCGACAAGCTGCGCGGCCGGATCATCGCCGTGTACTCCATGATGTTCATGGGCATGGCGCCGTTCGGAGCGCTTTCGGCCGGCACGGTAGCTCACCATCTGGGCGCACCGTGGACGGTGGCGCTGGGCGGAGCGGCCTGTATCTGCGGCTCCATCGTGTTCCTTCTGCTGCTGCCTTCCATCCGCGGCCAGGCACGGGAGCTGGTTTTGGCACAAGAGATGACGGCCGGAACTCCCGCCGAAGGTATGACCACTCGCGTCGTCTCGTAGCCCTCCTGAAACTTTTCCAGCACATTCGTGTTTGCACACATGTCAGCTTGGGAGCGGTGCAAGGATAGACAGCGGCGGAAAAACGAAATCAGTTTGTCTGCGTGATCTGGGAGAGGCTACACGAGGGAATTCACGCAGGCTTGGGGCGGCCTTGTCGAGACAAAGGGCCGCCCTTCCTCTTTGCAAGGCCTAGCGGCTGTTCGTGGTTGGCTTGTGTACCGTGGTGCTGCCGCTGCTTACGCCCAGGCGGCGCAAACGGTCCCGCGCCTGTGAGGCTTCAATCGACCGGGGATAGCGCGCGATCAGGCTATTTAACTCGCGCACGCCAGCGTCTTTCTGTCCCAGTTCCAGCAGTGCGTAGCCCTTCTTCAACTGAGCGGCCGCGGCCTTGGTACCGCCGGGATACTGCTCAATCACCTTGTCATAATCTTTGACGGCAGCCTCGAAGTTGCCCTCGCGATATTCGATGTCGGCCAGGTAGTACTGCGCGTTGCCGGCCAGATCGGTGTTGGCGTAATACTGCAGATACTGGGCGAACTCCTGCGACGACAAGTCGTACTTGCCCGAGTTGTAGTCGCGCAGCGCATTGTTGTAGAGCTGATCTGCCGGAGGCGCCGCAGTGGATCCGCCGGCATCCGGTGCAGGCGCACCCTGGCCCGGAGTTGGAGCCGCTGCCATGCCCGGTTGTCCGGCAGCCAGATTTTGTCCGCCCTGCTGCATGTCGTCGAGCTGCTTGCTGATCTTGGCCATACGCGACTTCAGCTCATCGACAGAATCGTGCAACGACTGAACCTGGCCGGAGAGCTGATCGATCTTGCCGCCATTGTCGGTCGACATGCCCTGCATCCTGTTCTGCAGGTCAGTGACGGCGGCGTTCATCTTGTTGACGCTGTCGGCGCTCTGCTCCACCAGGTTCTTCATCACGCCCATGTTCATGTCGATGGACTGCTGCATGCGCGCGACCTGGTCCTGCAGCGCCTGCACCTGCGTTTGCAGTTGCACCATTTCCTTGCTAACCGCGAATGCTGGAGCGCCCGGCGCCAGCAACATGGCAGCCATCGCCAGTGAGCTTACGTAATTACGAATTCGCATAGGTCCTATTCCATCAGGAAATTTCGATTGCCAGTGAAGAGACTATGGTACGCCGCAGATGTCACCCAAGACGACCTGTGAAAAGCGGCGATTCCTTACCGGCGGTACATCCGGATTGTGCCGCTGCCGCCGCAACGCGGCTCGAACCATTCGACTGCCTGACCGGGGGCTTGCGCCCCCGTCTAACGGCATCCCGCCGCTTTGCGGCTGCATTGTTCTCAGCAAGCGCCTGGTTGTCATCACGAGGAGGCCGAATCAGGGCTCCCGACCAGCGCCGATGTTGCGCTTGTTGGGACGGTTCAGGCTAACGAGGGATCTGCTTCCGCCGCGGGAAAAAGCAGATCCCTCGCGCCAAAACACGGCGCTCGTGATGACAATTACAGGTCCATTCCCCATTACCGATGCTGGCCGGGCAAGCCGTCCCGGCGCGGGCTACTGTCCCTGATACACGAAGTGGGCGCGCCGATTCTGCGCCCAGCAGGCTTCGGTGCTCTCCGTGCAGAACGGCTTTTCCTTGCCGTAGCTGATGGTCCGAATACGATCGGCCGGGATACCCAGCGAGACCAGGGCCTGCTTGGTGGAGTTGGCACGATTGTCGCCCAGCGCCAGGTTGTATTCGGTTGAGCCGCGTTCGTCGCAGTGTCCCTCGATGGTGAACTTGATGTTGGGATGCTGCTGCAGGAAACGCGCATCCGCCTGCAACGTTCGCTGATATTGCTGCGTGATGTCGTAACTGTCGTAGTCGAAGTACACATCCTGCACGCTCGACGCGAACAGCTGGGCTTCGGTTTCATTGCCCTGGTTCGACGTTGTCGGCGGAGGGGCCATGTTGACTGTCACCCTGGCCGTTGCCTCCTGCGTGCCGGAATCGTTTTTCGCGATCAGCCGGTAAGTGGTCGACTCCGAGGGCATCATCAAACGCGAGCCACTGGGATCGACTTTGCCAATCTGGTCGATAGTGACATCCGTCGCATACTCGGTCTTCCAGGTCAGCGTGGTGCCCTGTCCGGGAGCGATGCTATTCGGGCTGGCGGTCAATGAGGCAGTCGGCGCCGGCGCAGGTGGCGGCGGTGGCGGCGGCGGTGGTGCTGCCTTCTTTTTGCCGCAGGCGCTGACCATCAGAATGACAGCCAGTGCAATCGTGATTTTGCTCCATTGACGTGTACGCTTCAACTTTCTCCTCCAATTCAACGCGAGAGCACTCGCATCAGATCATGAACGGGTCGAAGTGTGCTCCTTCCGACACCCGGGTAGAGCTGGCTTTACGGCCAGCACCAAGAAATTCCAGCCAGCGAAGACCGCGGCTATTTAAAACTCCAATTGGGCTGAGAGTTCTCGCCCGACGTAGTTACCTGCCGTTGTTCGCTGCCGTCGGCCAACATAGTCCACACCTGCACCTTGCCGGTGCGATTGGACTGAAACACGATGTGCCGTCCGTCCGGCGCCCACGAGGGAAAATCGTTACGTCCGCCGTCGTGCGTCAGCTGGGCGAACTGCTTGCTCGCCACGTCCATCACGTAGATGTCGCTGGCGCCCGGCTGTCCTGGGCCGTAATGCCGCACCCAGGCAAAAGCCAGGAACTGTCCATTCGGCGACCAGGACGGCGAGACCGCATATCCCTGATCGGTAACGCGTGAAGCATTTGTTCCGTCTGATGCCATGGTGTAGATCTGCGGCAGCCCGGTGCGCCCGCTAACCCAGGCAATCTGCGCGTTAGTCTTCGGGTTCCACGCCGGCGAAACATCGGGCCCCTTGTTCTCCGTCAGCCGGCGAAGATTACCGCCGGTTGAGCTGACCGTATAGATCTCGGTATTACCGGTACGCGACGAGGAGAACGCAATGTTCTGTCCGTCCGACGACCATGCTGGAGAGTAGTTGTCGCCGGGGAAGCGGGCGAAGTTCACCAGTCGGTTCAGGTCGAGCGAGAACATCAGGATCTGCCAGCCCTCTTTCGTCACGCCGGAGAACGCCACGCGGGTGCCGTCAGGCGAGACGTGCGGCGAAAGCGCAATCGAGCCCAGATGCGTCAGCTGCTTCTGATTTGCGCCGTCATAGTCCATCTGCCAGATCTCTTTCGAACCGCCGCGCGAACTCACGAAGAACAGCTTGGTCTCGGCGATTCCGGGAATGCCTCCGCCCAGCCGCAAGATGATTTCATCGGCGAAGCGATGAGCGATGAGCCGCGCATTCTCGTCGGTCGCCTGCTCGCGATACTGCTTGCCCAGCACCTGCGGCGACTGGGTATTCTTGGTGTCGAATAACCATCCCTGAACATTAAGGTAGCCGCCCTGCACGCTAAGGTTGCCAAAGGCCAGCATATTTGCGTTTGGCGGCGGGCTGGACCAATCCGCCAGATGCACCTCCTGGGGTGCGCCGGGGAGCGAAGTAGGCCAGAAACTGCGGGAGACCATCTCAAAGATGCCGGCGTTTTGCAGGTCGCTCTGCAACGTCGTATCGAAGGTCATCGCCAGGTTGTTGGTGCCCGAATCGGTCGTGATCCTCTTGAAATCAGGCGAGGCCAGGCGAATCTTTTCGACGCCGAGCCCGGTGCCCGTGCGAATCCAGTCCTGCGCGGAGAGTCCAAGAGCGGCGAACAAGATGAGCGAAAGAATTGCGGCGAACCGTTTCATAAGCAAGGAAAACTCCAGTACCGTTTACAGATGCATTTGCGCGGCCAATTTTGTTAGGCCTAAATCAAAAGAGTGTCATCCTGAGCGCAGGCGCGCTCTTTTACGCGCCGTAGTCGAAGGACCCCTACCGCCGTTCACCAGGGTGGAAGAGCTTCAGCTAGCGCTCCAACTCGGTTCCCTATCAAAGTCGGCTTCAGCCCACGGAACAGCAGCCCCCCTCGTGATGACAATCGAAGCTGCCTGGCGGCGCAGCTAAAGCTGTGCCCCTTCAAACTCAAGAAACCCACGGAGAGCGGTTCACTCTGGTCCTCACTACCGCTTGTAATCAAACCAGAACTCCACCGCGACATACCTTCCCGAATATTCGGGAGGCAGTGGTCCAAACGTATCGATTCTCTGCAACGCTCGCATCGCCGATTGATCGAGCGAGGGAACTCCGCTGGATTGCTCGACGCGAATGTTGCCAGGCGAGCCTGAACGGTCAATCTCAAAATAGATGTACACGCGCCGCGCGGCGTCGACTCGCGGATCGACTTCGTACTTCATCCAGTTGTCCGACACCTTGCGCCGGACGCCATCGACGTACCATCCGAACCGGCTGCCAAAATCTCCCGTGCCGCCGCTGAAGCTCAACCCGCCCTTCGCATTCGCCGTCGCGAACGAACCGTAAGGTCCGCTGACGGGGCCGCCCTCGCCAAAGGGAATCTTGTTGTCCTCCACCTTCGCTATTTCTTTGGGAGGAGGCTTTTTCTGCGTCGACGGTGTTGGTCCCTGCTTCTTCGTCTCGCGCTCAGGAATCGGAATCGCCTTCGGCTCTTCCTTCGGCGTCTCTTTCGGCTTGGATTCGGTGAGCCCCTTCGACTGGTTAGCCAACACGTTCTGCGTCTCGATCTGCGGCCTGGGCAGTGGGATGCTGCTGACCAGGGTCGCGCTCATCGCGCCTCCGCCGCCGGTGGTTCCACCCCAGCTCTCGCCGCGATTGAAGGGAATCAGATAGCCGAAGAGGGCAAGAGCGAATAGTGCGGCATGCAGCGCTATCGAACCGATCAAGGGCCCGCGAACATTGCCCTCGCTCGCGAAGATGTCAGCGTCGGCCGGCATTCATCTGTCACCCCACGACGCGCAAAAACGGCGCGCCGCGGGGGCCCCGGACCCCGTATCACCCCTTGGGGTTATGTGGCGAAAGCGCGAACGGCAATTACCTACCATGCTGCTCCAGCGGCTGAGTCACAATACTCACATTTGTTATGCCGGATTGCTTCACCGCATCCATCACAGTGGCAAAAGCGCCGAAAGGCACATTCTCATCAGCACGCACGTAAACCGACTGGCCTTCGGGATCGCGAACCTTCTGGCGAATGCTCTGCCCAATCTGATTGATATTGATGGGCTGGCTGTTCAGGAAGACGTTCTGATTGCGGTCGATGGTCACGACCAGCCGCTCCTCGGTAATTTCCTTCACCGTCTTGGTGTGCGGCACGGCGACCTCAATGCCCGATTGCAGCACCGGTGCGGTGATCATGAAGATGATGAGCAGCACGAGCACCACGTCGACCAGAGGCGTGACGTTGATTTCGGCGAGCGAAGTCTGAGTGCGGCCGCGCGCGTTGGTGAATGCCATTAGCGACGCTCCACGGCTGCGGGTTGTCGTACCGCTCCGGCCTGCGCGCGCTCCACTTCGTTGATCAGCTCCATGCTGAAGTCGTCCATGCGGGCGCCGAATTCGCGGATGTGCTGGGTGAACATGTTGTAGGCGATGACGGCGGGAATGGCGGCAAACAATCCTGCAGCGGTCGTGATCAGCGCCTCGGAGATGCCGGGGGCGACCGCGCGCAAGGTTGCCGATCCGGCAGTGCCAAGGCCGTGAAACGCGTCGATGATGCCCCACACGGTGCCAAACAATCCGATAAACGGGCTGACGGCGCCGGTCGTCGCGAGCCAGGGCAACCGGCTTTCCAGGCGCGACAGTTCTTCCGACGAGGCAATCTGAGTCGCGCGTTGCAGCGCGATCAGCCGGATGGGGTTCGTCGACTGTTTGCGCAACTCTTCATAGGCGCCATCGAAGACGGCGACCAGCGGGCTGGGCTTGAATTGCTCGGCCACGGAAGCCACATCGGTCAGGCGCTCGGATTTGCGGAACATCCGCATGAAGCGGTTGCTCTGCGTGCGGGCGCGCCGGAACAATCCCCACTTCGAAAAGATGATGGCCCAGGAGCCGAGGCTGAAGATCAGAAGGATGACGAGAACTGCTTTGGCGACGAGACCGCTGGTCTCAATCAGACCCGAAATTTCACCGCCGATGGCCGTTGCGAGTAAGGCATGGGAGACATTCATTAGAACGAAAACGCCAACCTTTCGTTACTTCGCATTATAAGCATTTGACGTATTAGAAGCAGAGTTGTCGGGCGGGGTTTCCGTGGGAGTAACTATGCGAGAAGAAGTTGTCGGCCGCCAGCTATGGGCCGTCGGTTTGCCTCTCCCTGAGATATTGTCATGGGGCTGTTTCGTGGGAAGCGAATCCGGGGGTCAGCGCGCCGTATTGCTCCTGGAGATTTGTTTCAATCGATTCTATCCGGATGCCCCTAATGACCGGGCTGCTTTGCGCAGGCCGCAAAGGACCAAGACTGCGGTGGCGACGATGGTAATGCCGACCACCATGAAGCCTGCCGTGACGAGCTTCTCTTGCCACGGTTGACCGCCATGAGGCGTCCCCGTGATTGGCGACAGGGCGGATGTGCCGAAGACCGCTGCTGTCGTGGTTATGAGCCAGTTTCCATAGGTGCCGACGAGGGCGATCCAAAAAGCTGCCGTCTTTAGCGGCTGCGAAAGGCGCACTTCGTTCCATACCGCGCCAAGGCCGACCAGAAAGATGCCGTTCATGACGCCTTCCAGGTGCGCTGCGAGGCCCATGCGTATGTTGGCGAAACGCGGTTCGAGGAAGCCGGTCAACAATCCCAGCAGAAACAGAAACATTCCGTGCCAAATCAATCGGCGGTTGTTGTCTCCCATGGCGGGCATCGTTTCATCCCCGCGAATTGGCGTCAAGGCAAACAGCGGCCGCGAAGCGAGCCGACGGCTGATAGCTGACGGCTGACAGCTTTACTGCTACACTGCGCTTGACTTCACCGTGCCGGGTCGAGAACTCACGTGCTGCTGGAATTGCGGGTCGAAAACTACGCGGTCATCGACAACGTTGCCGTGGAGTTCGCTTCCGGTCTCAATCTGCTGACGGGCGAAACGGGCGCCGGAAAATCCATCCTCATCGATGCGCTTGCCCTGTTGCTGGGCGATAAAGCCTCCAGCGACGCGGTCCGCCATGGCACCGAAAAAGCCACCGTCTCCGCAGTCTTCGACGCGGACTCGTCTGCGATTGAGTCGGTTCTCGAAGCCAACGGCATTGAGCCCGAAGATGGCCAGATCATCCTTCGCCGCGAAATCGCTGCGGGCGGCAAGGGCCGCGTCTTCATCAATAATCAGCCTGCAACGGTGGCTGTTCTCAAGCACCTGGCACCCCACCTGGCGGTTATTCACGCGCAGAACGCAGCGGTGCTGGCCTTCGACGCCGGCTCACGCCTGGCGCTGCTCGATACCTTCGCCGTTTCCGACGACTCTGCGGTTGCGACCGCGTTCAGTCAATGGAACGAGGTGCGCCGTCGCATTGCCGACCTGGAGCGCGACGAGACCGATCGCTTGCGGCTGCTCGATCTGTGGAACTTCCAGCGCAAGGAGATCGCCGATGCGAAGCTGCATCCCGAAGAGGACGTGAAGCTGGAGGCGGAGAAGCGCGTGCTGGCAAACTCCGAGCGCGTCCGCAATGCGGCGATGGCGGCCTACGATGCGCTCTATGAGAGCAATGGCTCGGCAGCAGCTTCCATTCGCGCGGCGACACGAAACATCGAAGAACTGCTGCGCTTCGACGAGCAGTTTCGCGATGCCGTGCCCGAGTTGGAATCGGCGCGGATCGCCATTGAAGACATTGGAACGCGCCTGCGCGACTACGGCGAGGGCATCGAGGCTTCGCCCGAGCGGCTTGCCGAAGTAGAAGATCGGCTGGCGGCGCTCGATCGCCTGAAGCGCAAGTATGGGCCGACCCTGCAAGACGCGATCGCCCTGGGGGCGGAGCTGGAGCGCAAGCTCAACGAGATGGAGAATAAGGACGAAGTCCTGCGCAAGCTGCGAATCGAGCTGGCGAGTGCGGCGGAGCAGTATCTCGAGGCGTCGCGAGCACTGTCGCACCAGCGCTACGAAGCGGCGCGCAAGCTGGAGAAGCTGGTAGAAAACGAGATCAACGAATTGGCGATGAAGGCGCGCTTCAAAGTTGAAGTGAGCGGCACCGACGAAGACTCAAATTGGACCAGCCGCGGCTTCGACCAGGTGCAGTATCTGATCTCGGCCAATCCCGGCGAGCCGTTAGGTCCGGTCGACGAGATCGCGTCGGGCGGCGAATTGTCGCGGGTGATGCTGGCGCTGAAAACCAGCATTGAGACGGGCGGCAGCAAACGGGGAGGCAGGAATGGGAACGCATCGGGTGCCCCATCCTCCTTGCCATCTGTTGGCAAGAGGGTGGGCTCGCAGCGAACCTTGGTCTTCGACGAAATCGACGCGGGCATCGGCGGACGTGCGGCAGAAGCCGTCGGCAAGAAACTGAAGCAGCTTTCGCGGACCAAGCAGGTACTTGTGCATCACGCACCTGCCGCAGATCGCGTCGTTCGCCGACCAGCATTACCTGATCGAGAAGAAAGAAGCCGGCGGCAGAACCAAGACCTCAGTGCGGCCTCTGGATGCCGAAGAGCGGACGCGCGAAATCGCACGCATGATGAGCGGCGCGAAGTTGACCGATACTTCGCTGAAACACGCCGAGCAGATGCTGAAGGCGAATCGGTAAGAACAGGGGCTAGGGAACAGGGACTAGCTAGAGTGCTTTCCAATGGCCGAAAGTGACACCGACCAACGGCGGAATCCTTTCTCGGCGCCTCAGTGGGCCATTCTGTTATTTAGCGTAGCGGTGATTGGATTTTCCCTCGCTTTCATCAGACGCATAACTCACGCTCCAACGGGGCCCTCCGTCCTCAGTCCGCCGACCTGGATCGATCGTTACTGGAACTTCATGACCCATCCAGCAATGATTCTTGTTGAACTCAGCTACGTCGGAATTCTATTCGCGAAGGAGCGCCGACCGTGGTGGCGACTACTTCTCGCCGGACTCATCGGAGCATTCTTAGGGCAACTCGTGCACAAGCTCATCGCGACTTGACGCGGCCCTTACCGTATCGCCCCATCCAGCCCGGCAATCCGGCGCAGCAATCCGATCTGGCCGTTGTGGTAGCCCTCGTGATAGTGCAGGCGGATCAGTGCGTCGCCGACCGATCCCATTAGCGGGGGCTTGCGATAGGCTTCCGGGACCATCTGCGCCAGACCTTGCTCCGACATCGCCGATAGCGCTGGAATCAACGTTCGCTGCGAGTCATCGTAAAAGCCGCGCAGCGTCGCCAGGTCGAGATATTCCGTGGCATCGCTTGGAGCACTGCCGCGCCGGTAAACCTCCAGCTTCTCCCCCGTCATAGCAGCTCCTTCGCCGATAAGCGTCAGGATGGTGTTGCGGGCCGTCACCACATGCCCGAAAACCCAGTTCAGGCAGTTGCCGCCGCAGGGCTGCGGGACGACCAGGCTCTCGGCGTGGCTGACGCCGTCAAGATTGCGGGTGACCGCCGCATAGCTGAATTCGAACATCTTCGCCAGGTCGCTGCCGGTCATGAGGGAACTCGCTTTCGGGTTGATTCGTATGGATTCTACAGGCGAGAGTTGCTGGATGTCGCCCGGGAATGCGGCGGGCTCGGTGATCCTTCGCCATAGTCGGACATCATCCAAACAGGAGTGCCGCCGGCTGAAGCCGGCTCGGGTTCGTAAGGCGTGTGCACCCAGGACTTCGTCCTGGGCTGAGATGAGTCGTCCCGCGTTGCGGGACGGGAGTTATGCGGGGGGCGGATTTCAGCGTCCCGAAGTGGTTAGAGCGAGGAATAGAGTTGCAGTCGGCTACAGAATCGGAAAGGGGCTTGGGCTCGGGTGCCGCCGGCTGAAGCCCGGCTCGGGACATTAAAAGCCCGGGGACATTGGCCTGAAAGGCCAGTTCTTCCCTGAAATTACCGTCCCGTTAAGTGCTTATTTTGCACCGTAGAGTGCCGAATTGCGCAACTCAGGCCGGGTAGGTTGGGGGTTAACCCGCTGTTACAATAGAGTAATCGTGGGGAAACTCCGTTGGAGCCCAGACATTTAATGCAGGATGGCATGACCCAAACTCAAACGAAGACCTTACTTTTGTTGAAGCCTCGCGGCTTCTGCGCTGGCGTGGTGCGCGCCATCGATATCGTCCGCATCGCCCTGGAAACCTTTGGCGCGCCCATTTACGTGCGCAAAGAAATCGTCCACAACCGGCACGTAGTGGACGAATTGACCTCCAAAGGCGCCATTTTTGTGGATAGCGTGGAGGAAGTTCCGGCCGGCGAGCGCGTCATTTACAGCGCCCATGGTGTGGCCCCCGAGGTTCGCGAAGCCAGCAAGTTGCGTGAGCTGCGGGTGATCGATGCCACCTGCCCGCTGGTGACCAAGGTCCACGTGGAAGCGGTGAAGTTCGCTCGCGAGGGCTATTCGCTTATCCTGATTGGGCACCACGATCACGACGAAGTGATCGGCACGCTGGGTGAAGCTCCTCTGGTGACGCAGGTGGTCGATGCTCCCGAGGATGTGAACGGGCTGCACGTTCCCGATCCAAATCGCGTGGCTTACCTCACGCAGACCACGTTGAGCCTTGACGAGACGACGCACGTGATCGAAGCGTTGCGTCAAAAGTTCCCCAACATCAAAGGTCCTCACGCGCAAGACATCTGCTATGCGACCGAGAACCGCCAGACCGCGGTGAAGGAAGTCGCGGAAGAGTGCGATCTCCTGCTGGTCGTCGGCTCAGACAACAGCTCCAATTCCAACCGACTGGTCGAAGTTGCCCGGAATCATGGGACCAACTCGCACCTCATCGAGAACTATCGCTCCATCAAGCCGGAGTGGTTGCACAATGTGACCACCGTTGGCCTTACCGCAGGTGCTTCTGCGCCGGAAATTCTGGTGCAGGAGGCGGTAACGTTCCTCGAGGAGCAGGGTTTTACCAATATGCGCGAGGTAGAAGTCATGCCGGAAAACGTGCGTTTTGGCCTGCCCCCTGAGATTGTGGAGGCGATTGGCGCCGCGCCTGCATTGGCGGAGTAAGAAGGAAATGGCAGAACCCCCAAGTTCAGCCGAAATGCGTTTCGGCAAAATAGACGACATTAAGAGCCGTATCGCTGCGGCGATTGGATTCTTCCCGGCAATACCTCTTCGGTCTTCAGGACCGCGAGGATGGCTATTGGTGCGGAGAACTGGGCGCCGACACCACGCTGGTCTCCGACTACATCCTGCTGCATCGGCTGCTGGGTACCGAGGACGAGAAGCGCACGCAGAAGTGTGCCACCGAGATCCTGAACCGGCAGAACCCCGATGGCGGCTGGCCGATCTACAACGATGGGCCGTCAAATATCAGCGCGTCGGTGAAGGCATACTTCGCGTTGAAGATGGCGGGGTACAGCCCGGACCATCCGCAGCTGAAGCTGGCACGCGAGCGCATCCTGGCGCTCGGCGGCGTGACCGAGGTCAACACCTTTACCAAGATCTATCTCTGCTTTCTCGGTCAGTACGATTACGACGCGGTTCCGGCAATTCCGCCGGAGATCGTGCTGTTCCCCAACTGGTTCTGGTTCAATCTGTACGAAATTTCATCGTGGTCGCGCGCCATCCTGGTGCCGTTGTCGATCGCGTACGCGAAGAAGCCGTTCAAGAAAATTCCGGCGGAGCAGGGTATCGACGAGCTGTTCGTCGGAGGCCGCAGCAAGAGCCAGCTTCGCCTGCATTGGGCGGAGAAGCTGATCAGCTGGCGCAACTTCTTCCTGGTGCTCGACCGGCTGATTCACTTCTTCGAGCGGGTTCACGTTCGTCCGCTGCGTTCGCGTGCGCTTGAAGGTTGCCGAGAAGTGGATGCTGGCGCGCCTGGAGATGAGCGACGGCCTGGGTGCGATCTATCCCGGCATCATGAACTCCATCATCGCGCTGCGCTGCCTGGGCTATTCGCTCGACGATCCGCAGGTCATTCGCGCCATGGACGAGTTCGAAAAGCTGGGCATCGAGGAAGAGACGACGTTCCGCATGCAGCCTTGCATGTCGCCGGTGTGGGATACGGCCTACGCAGTATTCGCGCTGGCCGAGAGCGGAGTTTCGGCAACCGATCCGCGGCTGGTGCAGCCTTGCGAGTGGATGCTGAAGAAGCAGGTCACGCGCCGCGGCGACTGGTGCGTGAAGAATCCGAAAGCCGCGCCCGCAGGCTGGTACTTCGAGTTCAATAACGAGTTTTATCCCGATGTGGACGACAGCGCGCAGGTGCTGCTGGCGCTAAGCCGGGTGAAGACGAGCAACGAGAGCTACCACACCAAGTCGGTGGAGCGCGCGATCGAGTGGATCCTGTCGATGCAGTGCAAGAACGGCGGCTGGGCGTCGTTCGACAAGGACAACGACCGCATGGTCTTCCAGCACATTCCCGTTCGCCGATCACAATGCCATGCTCGACCCGGCAACGGTGGACATCACCGGACGCGTGCTGGAGTGCCTGGCGAGCTACGGTTACTCGATGAAAGATGCGCCGGTGCGACGCGCTGTCGAGTTCCTGAAGCGCGAACAGGAGCCTGATGGCTCGTGGTTCGGACGCTGGGGCGTGAATTACATTTACGGAACCATGCTGGTGTTGCGCGGGCTGGAAGCCGTCGGCATGGATCATCACGAGCCGTGCGTTCAGCAGGCAGTCGAGTGGTTGCGCATGATGCAGAATCCCGATGGCGGCTGGGGCGAGACGTGTGGCTCCTACGACGATCCGAGCACCAAGGGTGTGGGCCCGAGCACAGCATCGCAGACGGCGTGGGCCGTCATGGGTTTACTTGCGGCGAATGACACGCGCAGCGATTCGTTGCAGATCGGCGTGGCGTACCTGTTGAAGAACGCAGCGGCGCGACGGTTCGTGGGACGAACCGCTGTACACCGGAACCGGCTTCCCGCGCGTGTTCTACCTGATGTACTACATGTACCGGCAATATTTCCCGCTACTGGCGCTGACAACGTATTCCAAGGCGAACACCATCTCGGAGACGGATCGCCTGCGCGTGGCCAGCAGGAGCTAGCGCCCAAGTGAATCGAAGTGTCTCCCACCCTAGCCCAGAGTCAGGGCTAGGATGGGGCACCCGATTTTCTTCACTGGCAACTGACCACTAACAACTGACAACTGTTCTTCATGAAATGTTTTGTCACAGGCGCGACCGGATTTCTGGGAAGTCATGTTGCCCGGCAACTGCTGGCCGCCGGCGCTGACCTTCGGCTGCTGGTGCGGCCGACCAGCCGGCTCGACAACATCGCTGCCATCCGGGCGGATCACGTCGTCGGCGATCTGCGCGATGTTGACTCGCTGCGCAAAGGAATGTCCGATTGCGAGTTCGTTTTTCACGTCGCCGCCGACTATCGATTGTGGGCGCGCGATGGGCAGGAGCTCTACCAATCCAATGTGGATGGCACGCGCAACATCCTTCAGGCGGCGAGAGATTCCAAGGTGCGCAGGGTTATTTATACAAGCAGTGTAGCCACCATGGGCTTCGGCAATAATGGCCGACTCACGGACGAAAAGTCGCCGGTAACGCTGGAAAATATGATCGGCGACTACAAGCGGAGCAAGTTCATGGCGGAGCGCCTGGTCTTGGAAGCGGGGCAGGCCGGCCAGGCTGTCGTGATGGTGAACCCCACGACGCCGATTGGTGAACGTGACATCAAGCCAACACCGACCGGACAAATCGTGGTGGATTTTCTGAAGCGGAAGTTTCCGGCATATGTCGATACGGGCTTGAATCTGGTCGACGTGATCGATTGTGCGCACGGGCATTTGCAGGCGATGGAGAAGGCGAGACCGGGAGAGCGTTACATCCTCGGCGGCGAGAATCTCACGCTGAAGCAGATCCTCGACAAACTGGGCGCGATCACCGGATTGCCGTCACCGAAGGTGAAAGTGCCGTATGGTGTGGCGCTGGCCGCCGGAGCCTGGGGTTCGCTGGTTGTCGGTGGGATACTGAAGCGCGAGCCGCGGGCCACGATCGAAGCGGTGCAGATGTCGCGCAAGAAGATGTTTGTCGCCAGCACCAAAGCCGAGCGCGAGTTGGCATGGAATCCGCGGCCGGTGGATGACGCGTTGCGCCGGGCGGTGGAGTGGTTCCAGGCGAACGGCTATGCCACATAAGCCGGTCGCGATTGTGGCGGCCATGCCGGTAGAATTGGCGCCGCTTATCGGCAGGCTGCAATCGCAGCAGGTGAATGGAGTTGAGCTGTTCGAGTTGCCGAATGCGCTGGTAGCCATCGGTGGCATTGGCCAGAAATTTGCACGCCGGGCCGCTGAAGTTGCCGTCGGGTATGCGCAACCGAAACGGCTGATTTCGGCGGGGATTGTGGGCGGCCTTTCGCCGCAGCTGAAAGTTGGCGATGTTGGCCAGGTTCGCGAGGTTATCGATGTTGCCACCGGAATTCGTTATGCGGCGAGCAGCGGCGATTGGGTACTGGCGACTTCGCAGGACATAAGCGACGCAGCGGAGAAGCGGCAGTTCCTGACAAAGTATGGCGCTCACGTGGTCGATATGGAAGCTGCGGCGGTAGCGCAAGTGGCGAAGGAGCGAGGACTTGAATTCGGTGCGATAAAAGCGATTTCTGACGATTCGGCCTTCGAGATGCCGCCAATGAATCGCTTCATCGACGAAAACGGTCTTTTCGCAACCTCGAGGTTTTTGATGTACGTTGCGTTGCATCCCCGATGGTGGGCAACGGTGAGCAAGATCAAGAAGAACAGCGAGCTGGCAACAAAGAACCTGTGCAGGGAGCTGGAACATCTATTAGAAAGTGGCCAGTGATCAGTGGCTAGTGGCTAGGATGAGATCCGCGCAGCGTTTCTAGCCACTAACCACTAGTCACTAGCCACTGAGGGAGCCAATGTCGGTCGCGACACAACTGAGAGATAACACCGGGAACCAGGCCATTCCCTCGACCATGCAGGCCGCCGTCTATCGCGGACAGAACAATGTCCGCTTGGAAACTGTGCCGGTCCCAGAGATCGGGGCGGGCGAACTTCTGGTTCGGGTGCATACCTGCGGTATCTGCGGGACCGATTTGAAGAAGATTGCCACCGGCTCGCATTCGGCACCCCGGATCTTTGGACACGAGACAGCGGGAACCGTGGCGGCTGTTGGTCAAGGCGTATCCGGTTTCCGGGTTGGCGACCGGGTCATGGTCTTCCATCACATCCCCTGCGGCGACTGTTATTACTGCCGGCATAAGGTATTCGCTCAATGCCCGACCTATAAAAAAGTCGGCGCTACGGCCGGATACGAGGCCAGCGGAGGGGGATTTTCCGAGTACGTTCGGGTGATGGACTGGATCGTGCCAAAAGGCGTCATCAGCATCCCTGATGGCGTATCGTTCGAGCAGGCGTCATTCATTGAGCCAGTCAATACCTGCATGAAAGGTATTGAAACGCTGAGACTTACTGGCGGAGAAACGGTGCTGGTCATGGGCCAGGGACCAATCGGGATCATTTTGGCGGTGTTGGCCCGCCGACACGGGGTGCGGGTAATCACTTCCGATTTGCTCCCGCAGAGGCATACAATATCCAAGGCGTTCGGTCTAAACGAGAATATCGACGCCTCCAGCTGCGACACCGTGCAGGCCGTGAAAGAGCTGACGGAGGGTCGCGGAGCTGATGCCGTCATTCTGGCAGTAGCCGTGAACGGATTGATCCGTCCGGCAATGGATGCAACCCGCCCGGGAGGCCGGGTTTTGTTATTTGCGCAGACCCAGCATGGGGAGGCCGTCATCGACCCAGCAGCCGTTTGTGTCGATGAGAAGAGCCTTTTGGGTTCGTACAGCGCCTCCGTGGACTTACAACAGGAATCGGCAGAATTCGTGTTGAGCCGGGAAATGGATCTGGAACGGCTGGTGAGCCACCGTTTCCCGTTGAACGAGTCGATCAAGGCATTGCAGTTGGCCGCCCACCCTGAGCCGGACTCGATGAAAATCGTGATTCAACCGGGCAGCGAATGGAAGGACGAGTAGCGTGAATGGACAAATGACAGCGGCGGTCCTCTACGGTAAAGAGGACGTCAAAATCGAGCGGGTACCGATCCCCACGCTGGAAGAAGGGGAAGTCCTGGTCAAGGTGCAAGTGGCCCTGACCTGCGGTACCGATCTGAAGGTCTATCAGCGCGGCTATCACGCGCGCATGATTGTGCCTCCGGCGCTCTTTGGCCATGAGCTGGCTGGTGTCATCGAAGAAGTCGGGCCCAATGTGAAGGGATTCCGGAAGGGCATGCGGGTGGTGGCGTTGAACTCCGCTCCCTGCGGCATGTGCTTCTACTGCTCCAAGCACCAGGAAAACCTTTGTCAGGACCTGCTCTTCAACAACGGCGCATATGCCGAGTACATTCGCATTCCGCGACGCATTGTCGAGACGAATATGCTGGCCATCCCGAAGCATGTGAGCTTCGAGGAAGCCGCCATCGTTGAGCCGCTGGCCTGCGTGCTGCGCGGCCTGCATGAGACCAAGATGGAAATCGGCGACACGGTTGCCGTGATTGGCGCCGGCCCGATTGGCTTGATGTTCGTACAAGTCGCGAAACTGAGCGGCTGCAATGTGATTTCGATTGTGAAACGCGATTCGCAGGTAGCGGCGGCACGGCGCGCCGGCGCCGACAGCACCGTGCAGATCACGGAAGTGGATGACCCGGTTAAGGCCGTGCGCAAGCTGACCCAGGAAGCTCGTGGCTGCGATGTCGTGATTGAAGCCGTGGGGCGTCCGCAGGCGTGGGAGTGGTCGATTGATATGGTGCGCAAGGGCGGCACCGTGAACTTCTTTGGCGGCTGCGCCAACAACACCACCGTCGCGCTCGACACCCAGCGTCTGCACTACAACGAGCTAACGCTGAAGGCCACGTTCCACCACACTCCGGAGACGGTACGCAAAGCGTTCTCCCTGATTTGCGAGCGGAAGATCAAGGGCACCGACTACATTACCGGCGAAGCGCCATTGTCGCGCCTGCAACAGGTTCTGCGTCACATGCTGAACCGTAACGGCGACATCAAGACGGCGATCATTCCCGGGACGTAAGAACAGTTGTCAGTTGCCGGTGATCAGTTGTCAGTGAAGGCGACCAAATATCCGGAGGGTGCCCCGTTCTAACCTTCCTTTGGCTAGGGCGGGCCGGCGAAGCCGCGACACAACCAAATCAACCCCGGTACAATTCTTGTAATGTCCTCGATTCCCACCGACAATCGCGTGCATTTTGCGCCGCCGGATTCCGCTGCTGATGCGGGCTGGCAGGCGTTGCCGCGGGAATATGCCATCCCGGAGCGCGCGCCGTCGCTGGAAGAGGCCCAGCAGTATTGTTCGCGCCTGGCGCACTCGCACTACGAGAATTTTTCGGTCGTCACCTGGTTTCTGCCGAAGCATCTCCACCAGCATTTCTACAACGTGTACGCCTATTGCCGGATCTCCGACGATCTGGGCGATGAGGTAGGCGATCCGCAGCAATCACTGGCCTTGCTGGATGCGTGGGAAGCGGAGCTGAATGCGACGTACCTGAGCCTGGTTCCTCAGCGGCTAAAGCCGGAGTCTTTTTTGAACTCTGCCGGCACGCCTGAAGGCGTGCCCCTTCAAAGCGCAGGTGAACCCGCGCAAGATACAGCGGGTCCACGGCATCCGGTTTTCATCGCCCTGCGAGAAACCATCCGCGAGTTCGATATCCCGCGCGCTCCGTTTGCCAATCTGCTCACCGCGTTTCGCCAGGACCAGACCATCACGCGCTTCCCGACGTTCGAAGACGTCCTGGCCTACTGCAAGAATTCGGCGAATCCCGTGGGACATCTGGTGCTGTATCTCTGCGGATATCGCGATGCCGAGCGTCAACAGCTTTCCGACTACACCTGCACCGCCCTGCAACTGGCGAACTTCTGGCAGGATGTCGCGGTTGATTACGGTAAAGGCCGCATCTATCTCCCTCTCGACAGCCTCGCGAAATTCGGTGTGAGCGAGAGCGATATTGCCGAGCGTCGCGCCACCCCGCAATTCCTGGAAATGATGAAGTTCGAGGTGGCACGTGCGCGTGACTGGTTCCGCATGGGGCTGCCGCTGGTGGGCAAAGTCGACAAGCATTTGGCCACCGATCTCGACCTCTTCAGCCGCGGCGGCCTCGAGATCCTGAACGCCATCGAGCAGCAAGACTACGACGTGCTGACGAAGCGTCCGGCAATTTCCAAGCCGCGCAAGTTGTGGCTGGTAGCACGCGCGGCGGTGGGAAAACTATTGTGAGTGAGCACCCGCTGCAGTTGCGGGCGGCTTACAGCGTTTGCCGTCACATCGCCCGCTCAGCTGCCAAGAATTTCTACTACGGCTTTCTTGTCCTCCCGCTTCGTAAACGCAATGCGTTGTCCGCGGTGTATGCGTTTATGCGCCGCGCCGACGATATTTCCGATGACCCCACGATACCGGCGGAACAGCGGCGCCAGAAGCTTGATGACTGGATGAACGCCCTGCGCCGCGTAGTGGATGGAGAACGTACCGACGATCCGGTGTTATTCGCACTGGCCGATTCGCAAAAGCGTTACAACATTCCGCTCGAGCTGCTGGAGAAGCTGGTGCATGGTACTGCGATGGATGTTCCCGCAGGCCTGGCGAAATCTTCCGGCGATGTGCCGCAGCTGCAATACGAAAACTTTGACCAACTCTATGACTACTGTTATCACGTTGCATCGGTTGTCGGCCTCGTGTGCATCCGCATCTTCGGCTACCGCGATCCGCAGGCCGAGCCGCTGGCCGAAAAAGTTGGAGTCGCGTTTCAGCTGACCAACATCCTTCGCGATGTGAAAGAAGATGCCGGGCTGGGCCGCGTTTATCTGCCGCGCGAAGATTTTGCCCGCTTTAACATCGATGCTCATGCTCTGACGAACGGCTCGGCAGCCACGACGTTGCGGCCTCTACTGGAATTCGAAGCGCAGCGGGCGCGTGAGTACTACGGCGCAGCGGAGCAACTGATTCCGCTCATCGACGAGGACAGCCAGCCCGCGCTGTGGACGCTGGTTGAGATTTACCGCCGTCTGCTGGAGAAGATCATCGCGCGCAACTACGACGTCTTCTCCGAGCGGGTCAGGCTGAGTTCAGCGGAAAAAATGTCCGTCATGGCCAAGGGATTCTGGCGACGCGCATGACCGCTGCCAGCAACCCACAGCGCCCCACGGTCGCCATCATTGGCGGAGGACTGGCCGGCATATCGGCGGGAAGTGCGCTGGCCGAAGCCGGCTATCACGTGGAACTGTTCGAGCGGCGTCCCTACCTCGGTGGCCGCGCCTCATCCTACGAACTGCCCGGTACCGGCGAGACCGTCGATAACTGCCAGCATGTGCTGTTAGGATGCTGCACCAACCTTATCGATTTCTATCATCGGCTCGGGGTTGAACAGCAGATCCGCTGGTATGACGAGATCACGTTTATTCTTCCCGGCGGCAAGTCGTCGATTCTGAAGCCTGGTGCGCTGCCCGCGCCTTTTCATTCCACAGTCTCGTTTCTCCAATCGTCCGTTCTCGATCTGAAAGACAAGCTGGCGATTGGGCGCGCCATGATGGCGCTGATACCGTCGTTGCCGAACGATAGCGGCGAAAGCTTTCAGACCTGGCTCCAGCGCCATGGACAGACCAAGCACGCCATCGATCGCTTCTGGGCTCCCGTGTTGGTCAGTGCGCTGAATGACGAGCTTGATCGCATTTCGGTGCACTATGCCGCGCTGGTCTTTCGCGATTCCTTTCTGAAATCGGCGGAAGCGGGGCGAATGGGCCTCCCGGCTGTGCCGCTCTCGCAGTTGTACGGAACGGCAGCGCAGTACATCGAGTCGCGCGGTGGCAAAGTGCATCTGCGTGCCGCAGTCGAGTCGTTTCAGATCGATGGTGATGGCGTACGGCTGAATTCCGGGGGGAAGAGATTCGCACGGACTACGCCATCCTGGCCGCGCCCTTCAACGCGTTAGAAAAATTGCTGCCGGCGGCGCCCGAACTGGAGTCGCTAAGGGACGACGCGCGCCATCTGGACAGTTCGCCCATCACCGGCATCCATCTTTTCTTCGATCGCGAGGTCACGCCGCTGGAGCACGCTGTGCTACTGGAGCGCACCATCCAGTGGATGTTCCAGAAGTCGAAGATTCTGGCGACGCGTAAAGACTCAGCGCAGGACGGAAGCTACCTGGAACTTGTGGTCAGCTCGTCGAAAGCGCTGGTCGACAAGTCGAGGCAGGAAATTCTCGATCTTGCCGTTCGGGAGTTGGCGGAGTTCTTTCCGGCGGTTCGCGAGGCCAAGCTGACCAAGGCCACGGTCGTGAAGGAAATTCACGCGACGTTCGCGCCTTCTCCGGGCAGCGATGCGTTTCGCGCTCCGCACAGAACTCCCTGGGCAAGGATGTTTCTTGCCGGCGATTGGACTGCCACCGGTTGGCCCGCGACCATGGAAGGTGCAGTTCGCAGCGGATATGGAGCGGCCGAGGCGCTCAGCGGCAAGAAGTTTCTGGTCCCAGACCTTACCTCCAAAGGCCTGATGCGATTGTTCTCCTGAGCCCCCGTCATACCCGGAAATAAATTATTTGTCACCCTTTCTTCTTTTTCCTTGGGCGAACACTTGTATAACGACGGCCGCACCCTACTGCAAGTTCTTCTCCTGTTGCGGTACAAATTGCCTAAGCTGTTCCGTCTCATCCGCTTAGGCTTCTGTGCAAATTCTCCTGCCGACTACTCACTTTGGCGGCAGACATGCAAATGAGAGTGTGACTACTGCTATATGGGGAAGAGCCTAATGAAGAAAAGTCTATGGTTCGCGCTGGCCTTGATGTTGTGCCTGACCGCCAGCGTGAGCAGCGCCTGGGCTGGCTCGCAGAGCTGGTATTTCGAGGGTACGAACAGTCCGTCTAATCTGCCTTGCAGTTCGGGTGGGCCTTGCGGCGAAGTAACCCTTTCGGTTTCCGGAAACACAGCCACCTTTACGGTGAGCAGCCTGTTGTCCGGATACATTTTTGACACCTTCGGCTTCAACAGCACCGTCGGCGTTACATTAGTGAGCGCCTCGGGCGAGGTTGGCTCGTATTCGTTGGGTGGTTCCGGAAACGAGGACGGCTGGGGAAGTTTCGGTCATAACTTCAGTACCGGGAAGGCTGGCGGATCGAGCGGCCACGATTGCACTGTAACCGGTGGCGTTCCGGGAGCCGGCTGCACTTTTACCTTCACGGTTAAGTGCACCAGTAACTGCACGCTTTCCCTCAGTGATTTCGAAGTGAACAGTTCGGGTGGAAACGGTAGCGGATACTTCGCCGGGCACATGGCGTCGTCACGGAAGTCCGGCTACGCCGGCAACCCGGTTCCGTTCCCGATTGACGAACCCTCAACTTTGACGGTTCTGGGTTCGGGCTTACTGGCCGCAGGAGGGTTTCTGCGACGAAGAATTTTCGGCTTCCTCGGCTGATCTTGCTGCTCCGTAGGATCGGACCGGGGTCGTACTTCAGGAACTCCAGCATCCCTCCGGATGTTCGGAGTTCCTGAAGTTTTGTACCTGCCAATAATCGCCGGAAACGCCGGCGATTCCAGTATCACCACACCTTGCAGACCTTGTCGGCGGCCTTCACCATGGGCGAGCCGGCCTTGCAGCCAAAGGCTGTGCCGAATTCCGGCACGTTCACCACCACGCCGTTGATGCGATATTTGGCAGGGGAGTGCGGATCGGTGATAGCACGCGCACGCAAGTCTTCCGGCCGATCGTTCTGGCACGCCCACTGCGCAAAGCCAACAAAGAAGCGTTGGTCGGGCGTCAGTCCATCGCGGTCGGGAAGCGTCTTGTTCTTTTCGGCGTCTTTCCACGCGATATAGGCCAGAATCGTGCCGCCCAGGTCGGCCACATCCTCGCCTTCGGTCAACTTTGAGTTGATATGGATGTCGTCCACCACGACGTATTGCGCGTACTGGTCGACCACGCAGTCGGCATGCTTAACGAACTGCACGGCATCCTGCGTTGACCACCAGTCCTTCAGGTTTCCCTTGTTGTCGTACTGGCGTCCTTCATCATCGAAGCCGTGAGTCAACTCGTGCCCGATGGTTGAGCCTGTGTTGCCATAGTTGGGGGCGTCGTCCAGCTTCGCATCGTAGAGCGGAGGCTGCAAGACGCCGGCAGGGAAGTTGATGTCATTCATCGGCGCGTTGTAGTAGGCATTGACTGTTGGCGGCGTCATGTCCCACTCGCTGCGGTCCACCGGCTTGGAAATCTTGTTGAACTCGCGATGGTTTTCGAACTCCTCGGCGCGCTCAGCGTTGCCATAGAAATCGTCGCGAACAATCTTGACCGAACTGTAGTCGCGCCATTTGTCCGGATACCCAATCTTGTTGCGAATGGAGTGCAGCTTGTTCATCGCCTGCTGTTTCGTTGCCGGGCTCATCCAGTCCAGCTGCTGGATGCGCAAGGCCATGGCATCTTCAATCTGAAGCGTCATCTCGAGCGTCGCGGCTTTCAACTCGGGCGGGAAGGTCTTGCGCACATAGGCCTGGCCTAACGCCTCGCCCAGTTGATCATCGACGTATTCGACGCAGCGCTTCCAGCGAGGCTGCAGCTCTTTGGCGCCCCTCAGATATTTGCGATAGAAGTCGAAATCTTCGTTGACGAATTGCGAGGAGAGATATGGCGCTTCGGAGTTTCCTACATGAAAGCGCAGATAGCTTTTCCAGTCGTTAAGGGAAACAGATTTCAACTGCGAATTGACTTCCTTGAAGAACTCGGGCGCTTCCACGTTCAGAATTTGAAACGGGGGCACCTGGCTGGCGGAAAAATAAGCTGTCCAATCAAAATCAGGAGCCATCGCTCTTAGATCGCTGACCTTCAGCTTGTGGGTGATTTTGTAAGGGTCACGCTGGTCTACGCGGGTGAGCGAGGCCTTGGCCAGCTTGGTCTCGATCTGCATCACCGTGGCCGCTTCCTTCTTGGCGGTCTCGGGCGAGTCGCCCAGGAGCTCGAAAACCTTCTGCACGTGCACCAGGTAGCGTTCGCGAATCTCCTTCGACTTGGGGTCGTCCTTGGTGTAGTAGTCGCGATCGGGAAGTCCCAGGCCGCCTTGCGACACACTCACGATCATAGCGTCGGAGTTGTCGGGGTCCTGCTGGGAGCCGCTGCCGAAGAGCATCGATTCGCCCGCAATGTGCAGCCGGGCGGTTAGTGGCGCCATGTCACGAATGTTCTTCAGGGCAGCGATGTCGGACAGCTCCTGCTCAATCGGTTTCGCCCCCAGCTTTTCGATGGCTGTCTCATCCATGCAGGCAGCGTAGTAGTCCCCGATTTTCTGGGTCACGGCGTCGCGGTCGGGAGCGGTCGAAGCCTCCTCCAGAATGGCGCGCAGATACTTCAGGTTGTCTTCGTAAAGCTTGCCGTAGACGCTCCACGAGGTTTGGTCCGGAGGGATAGGGTTGTTTTTCATCCAGCCGCCGCAGGAATACTGATAGAAGTCGCTGCAAGCGTCGGCCGAGCGGTCCATGGCCGTGACGTCGAGACTCGGCGTGTAAGCCATGGTTGGCTCGACATACATTTGGGTGGGTGGCGGAGCCTGCGATCCCGATTGCTGCGCGAGAGCGAGGGCAGGGAGACAGATTGCGACGAAAAGTAGCGCTCTGAGGCTCACAATACCTCCGGGGAACCGTTGAGGATAGCAGAGCTGGAACATGCGAAGCGAACCGAGCCCAAAAAGGAACCTTGCTTGCCGACTTCCCATGGGGTGAGTTGGCTCGGTTTGAAAAAAGCTTGCATTCAGCTATGATTCGGTTACCCTGCTAGGTTATACGCACTTTGCGGCGGCCCATAGTTTTGTGTCTGAGATGGCTGTGGCATCGCAGGCAGCCCGAGGTCTGGCCAGCCGATCCCCCAAAGTGACGACCAAAACCAGCTTCTTCAGACGATTCGACAAGGAGATTCATGAAAGGGCGTAAACCTTTTCTGACCCTGGCTACGGGATTTCTGGCATTCATCACCCTGGTGGGTTGTGCTGGAAGCATTCCCCAGGACGGCCCATCGGCCCTGAATATCGGCCAATTCACGGTGTCCAACGGAGTCATAGGTATTTCTTACAAGTTCTTGCTCGTCGCCTCCGGCGGAGTGCAGCCCTACACCTGGACGATCAGTTCCGGTTCGTTGCCTCCCGGCCTGAGCTTGAGCACCGATGGCGTCATCAGCGGTACGCCAACCGCCTTGGGGAAGTTCAACTTCACAGCGAAGGTTGTGGACTCGCAGTCGCCAACGCAGGCGTTCACTTCGCTAGCCACTTCCATGACCATCAATCCCGTCCTAAGCATGACAGCGTCGTCACTACCAAATGGCCTGGTCGGGGGCCCGTACTCGCAAACCATCACGGCGGCCAATGGTTTGCCGCCCTACACCTATTCTGTGGCATTCGGTAAGCTGCCAGATAATCTGAACCTGACGACGGATATAAACGACACCTCAGGGACCATTTCCGGCACACCCACCGTAGCCGGAGTTTTCAACTTCACCATCCAGGCGCAAGACGCGGCTAATGAAGTCGCCACCGCCGCCTTTACCCTTACAGTTGTCGGCAGGCTACAAGGCCAGTATGTCCTGTACTTTAATGGATTCGATAGTGGCCAGCCTTTTTACGATGTTGCCAGTTTTGTTGCCGACGGAAATGGCAATATCACCAGCGGCGAGCTCGATCAAATGGGCCCCGGGTCATCGACAGCTTCCGCCGTGCAGTTGACTGGAACCTACAGCGTGGGAACAGGGACCAACCTGGGAACTCTTTCGTTGACGCCGAAAAACCTGCCACCGCTTAATTTCAGTATCATCGTGGACACTCTCGCCGATTCCAAGGTAATCCTGTCGGATCCCAACTCCCCGAATGCCTATGGTTCGGGTCTGGTGAAGAAACAAACGCTCACTACGGTATCCGGCAGTCCCGCCAATTATTCCTTCGGATCGTTCGGAACAGACGCAACCGGCAACCGCTACGCAGGTGTCGGAACGTTCTCTGTCGGTACGAGTTCGGGGGGCGTGCAGCCCATGACCGGCGGCGAGGAAGATTTCAACGACAACGGGACAGTATCCTCGCAGGTATTGATTACTGGCGGGTCGATGTCGCAACTCGATTTCAATTCGGGTCGAGGTACCTACAGCGTGACCACAGCGTCGGGTACCTCCGACTATGTGTACTACGTCGTTTCTGCGACTGAGCTGGTTTCTATAGGCAGCGATGCCACTGGCCCGTTCACCCTGTCTGATATTCAATCTCAACAACTGGTGGGCGCTTCTGGATCGTTCTCCAATGCATCGCTGACTGGGCAGACTGTGCTGGAAATGGATGGCGTGGCCACCAGCAATGGCAGCCCCGCTCCCGCAGCGGCGGTAGGGGTGGCGACCTTCGATGGCGCCGGCAATATCGCGCGCACGGATGGTCTGAGTGGGTACTATACGGACGAGAGCGACGGCGGAACACTGAACACCGTGCAATACCCGAGCGGTACGTACAGCGTGGACGCCACCTGCGGACCCATCAACCAGCCGTGCGGACGCGTCACCGTCAACCTGACCGGAGCGCCTACGCAGCCGGTCTGGTACCTGTTCAGCACGAACCAGGCGTTCGCGCTCGATACGAACGCTGCGGTCATGGCAGGAACGCTTCAGCCGCAGACGGTTCCAACTCCGAATGGTTTCACCTTGCCTACGTTACTGGGAACTTACCTGGCAGGCACCATCACGCCGGTGCTGCCGAGTGTGACCAACGAACTGGACGTCGCCGGCACGCCGCCGCCGGGCGGTATCTGGGCTCAGAACTATGAGTACAGTGGACCCACCGGCCAAGGCCAGAATGCCTTCCTTGGAGCCTACGACTGCGGCGGGACGCCACCCCTATGCTCCACCTCGGCGACGGCGTTCGGAAGGTACGAGATTACCGGACCGCAGACAGGCACGACGCAAATCTCGATTCTGTACCTGCTAGGTTCCGGGTCGCCGGGAATCACGGGCTCTAAAGGCGGGATGGTGGGAATCAATGTCGGGCATGAGTCCGATGGAAGCCCTGACGCAAACCCTCGTCTAACCAACTACACTCGATAGGTCGTCGAATTCGCCCACACCGGCATCCCAAGGGATGCCGGTGTGGCCTTTTAGTACTGAATTCGGTACTCGGAATTACGGGAAAAGTAGCGAAAACGCCGCCAAATCAGGTTATACTTTGAGCAATTGTCTTGTGTGGGGAGCTCTCCAACAGGGCTTGCAGCAACCGGGAAGGTAGGCGAAGTGGCTGGGGACCAAGAGGGTGCAGCACGCCGTGCGCCAGATGGGGTAGCTGTCTCTACGGGGGATAGTTCTGCCCCGATGCCCAAACCTGCGCTCGATCCGGACGGTGCCACGCTACCTGGAATTGATTTGAACCTGCCATCGCCGGCTCCGGCGACTCCTCGAGTTCTGCCAGCACCTCCTTCCGCTACGCGGCCTCCGAGCAGCGCCGCCGATGCACCGACGATTGTCGGCGGTGGCGGCCCAACTAGTCCCGGGAGTTCCGGGTCCGTTCCCCATCCCATCTTCCAGCACATCGGTGCCACCATTTTCCGCGAGGGCGATGTCCTCGGCGGCCGCTACGAGATCCACAAGATGCTCGGCATGGGCGGCATGGGCGCGGTCTACAAAGCGCGCGACATGGAGGTGGAGCGCGTCGTCGGCCTGAAAGTTATTCGGCCCGATCTTGCGGGCAATCCGGCCATCCTGGCGCGCTTCAAGCAGGAGCTGGTGCTCGCCCGCCAGGTCACGCATAAGAACATCATCCGCATCTATGACCTGAATGAAGCTGACGGCGTCAAGTTCATCACCATGGAGTTCATCGAGGGTGAGGACTTGCGCAGCATCCTGCTGCGGCAAGGCAAGCTGCCGCCCGCAGAGGGCGTCGCCATCATGCTGCAAGTCTGCGCTGGATTGCTGGCGGCGCACTCGGAAGGCGTCATCCATCGCGATCTGAAACCCAGCAACATCATGCAGGACCAGGCCGGCCGCGTGGTCATCATGGACTTCGGCTTGGCGCGTACGTTACAAGGCGACGGCATGACGCAGACCGGCATGATGGTCGGCACCATGGAATACATGTCGCCTGAACAGGCGATGGGCAAGGATCTGGATGCCCGCTCCGATCAATTTGCCGTTGGCTTAATCTTCTACGAGTTGTTGACCGGCGTCATGCCGTTCCATGCGGAGAGCGCAATTGCCAGCCTGGTGAAACGCACCCAGGAGCGCGCCGTACCGCTGGCCGAAGTCGACGCTACCATTCCTCCGGCGCTGAGCCACGTGGTGGCAAAGTGCCTTGAACGCAATCCGGAAGACCGTTTCGCCTCCATTCAGGAGATGATCGACGAGTTGGAGATCTGGCAGGGCAAGAAGCCTCGCGGCAGCCAGACCTATTCGACGATGAGCCGCGTGGGCACGGGTACGGCGGCAGCCAAAGCGAAGCCGTTCCCCGTAAAGTGGCTGGCAGTCGGTGGCTTGGCTCTGGTGCTCGCGGTGGGAGCCGCAGTCGGATGGCATTACAAGACGCGCGCCAGTAGCGGCGATGGCTCGACTGTGCAAGGTCCGGTGACGTCGCTGGCCATTGTGCCGTTTTACAACGCGACTGGAGATCCCAGCCTGAACTGGATGGGCGCCAGCATCGCGGAAGCGTTGACTTCCGACATCGGGCATTCTGCTCATCTGCACATGGTGTCGTCAGACAGGCTGCAGCAGGTGCTCCACGATCTTGGCGTGTCCTCACAGTCCTCGCTCGATCTCTCAACCCTTCGGCGCATTGCGGAGTTTACGCACGCCGATACGGCGGTCTCCGGTAAGTATGAGAAATTCGGTCAGCAGACGCGCATCAGTGTAACCGTTCACGACTTCAAGACCGACCAGGAAGTCTCGGTGACAAAAGATGTTGCGAACGACAATGAATTGCTGAGCTCGCTGGAAAAACTGGCTGATGATCTGCGTGGCAAGTTGGCGTCGAATCCCGACGTCCTGAAGGAGATGCAGACGCACTCCCAGCACTTGACCACTAAGTCGATTCCCGCGCTTAAAGCGTATGACGAAGGAAACCAGTTGGCTCGCACCGGACAGTACACCCAGGCGGTGACGAAGTTCGAGGAAGCGACAACGCAGGATCCCTCGTTCGCCATGGCGTTTTCGAAGCTGGCGCAAACCTACGCCGCCATGGGTTACGACGATAAGGCCGAGCAGGAGTCACGCCGAGCGGTTGACCTGAGCGACAATCTTCCGGCCCAGGACCGCTTCCTGATTGAGGCAGTCCATGCCAGCCTGACCCACGATAATGCCAAGGCTATCGCCGCTTATGAACAACTCGTCAAGGTCAATCCCGACGACAGCGACGCTGAGTTCGCGCTGGCTAAGTTATACCAAGCATCCGCCAACTTCCCTGAGGCGAAGAAGTATCTGGCCAAGTTGCTGGCCTCCGACCCGAACTATGTGGCGGCGCTGTTGACCAGCGGACAAGTCGATATCATGAGTGGTGATTCGCAAACGGCGCTGGATCCGCTCAATAAAGCTCTCAGCTTGGCGATTCAATTCGACAATCAGCAGCAAAAGGGTTCAATTCTGCAGGCTCTCGGTGTCGCTTACCAGCGGCTGAACAAGCCCGAAGACGCGCTGCGCAACTTCAATCAGGCGCTGGAGATCAGGCGGAAGATCAACGACCAGGCCGGCATTGCCAATAGTCTGCTACAGGTGGGCGAGATTCAGGAGACGATGGGCAATTCGAAGGCCGCGCTCGCAAGCTATCAGGAATCGGTTGAGGTTGGCCGGAAAATCGGAGACAAGAACGGCCTGGTACAAAGCCTGACCACTCTGGGTCTGCTTTATCTGAACCAGCTGAAGTATGACGACGCTCTGAAGTACACCAACGAAGCCCTGCAGATCGCCCGCGACAGTCATGATGAAGTTTCGCAGGCTACCTTGCTGCTGAACATCGGCAACGCGCACTACAGCAAGGGTGAGTATCAGGACGCGCTCACCTACTTCCAGCAGTCGTATGAGATCAGTGATCGTCTCAAATCGGCAGAAAATCTGGCTCTCGCTCTGCACAGTCTTGCCCTGACGAATTTCAGCCTCGGACAATATGACGCTGCCGCGTCGCAGTACATGAAGGCGCTGGACGCCTGCCGGGCGGCGGGCGATCAGAGTTTGCTGGCTACCGTCTACGGTGAAATGGGGACTCTGTTCGCCGTTCAGGGACGCTATGATGCAGCGTTAAAAGCCCAGCAGGAGGCGCTGAATACCTACCGGAAGTTGAATGACCGGACCTACCTCATGGTGGCGGCGCTGTCGGGATATGGGCATACGTTGTCGGCCGTGGGCAATGAAGCCGAGGGCCGAAAGAGCATCGAAGAGGCGTTGCAGCTTGCGGTCGAAGCGAAGAACGACGCAACCACCGCCGAAGCTCTCAACTTCCTGGGCGATAGCTATTTTTACGCAGGTGATTTCACCTCTGCCCGCCAGCAGTATGAGAAAGCGCTACAACTGGCGACCAAGGCGAATGTCCGCGACCAGGTGCTACTGGCAAAACTGGATCTCGCCAAACTTGATGTCGCGCAGAACCGCGCCTCGTCCGCGGTTGCCGTGCTGAAGAAACTTGCCCAGGACCTGGACATCATGGGCCTGAAGCCTGACGCGGTTCGTGCTTCCATCTACCTCGGCGAAGCGTTGCTGGCGACGAATCAGCCGGCCGCGGCTGTCACCGAGCTGGACAACTCTATAGGCAGAGCCGAGAAGCTGGGGCTGAAGGTGGAACAGGCACGCGCACAATACCTACTGGGTAGTGCGCTCGCCCGCTCGGGTAAAACCAAGGAAGCCATCGCCCACTATCGCCAGGCGGTGAACATTCTGGAGTCGGTCAGCAAGGAGGACGGCGCCTCCCGTGTGCTGGATCGCTCCGACCTGCGCGATGTGTATCGCGAGGCCGCCAAGGGCTATCAGGGTACGTAAACGCCTCGCCCGCCACTTCTTGACTTCTGCGAGTGCCCCCATCCCTGGCGGGGTTTGCCTGGGTGGAGTGACAGGAGCTTTTATGGCGATCTCCCCTCTGCCGCTCGATTCACGGGCACGCCGCATGGCACTCGTTGCTGAACACGTCCGCTGCGAAAACACCCATGACTTGGAAGGTGTGATTCGAACCTTCGGCGAAGCTGCGCGCTACGATGACGAGCCGTGGGACGCCCACTACGAAGGCCGCGCTCAAGTTCGCGAATTCTACGCCCAACTGATGCAGGCGCTACCTGATTTGAGCATTGAAATTGTGCGGCAGCATGTTTCTGAAGAGACTGTCATTCTGGAAGTCATTATCCGCGGTACGCAGTGCGGTGCATGGAGAGGCCTGCCGCCAACCGGCAGGCGCGTCGAGATCCCGTTGTGCGGCGTGTACACCTTCAGCGCCGACGATCGCCTGGCAGGTGAGCGAATCTACTACGATCGCGCCCTGGTCCTGCGCCAACTGGGCGTCTTCCGCGAACCGCAAACCACGTTGGGACGCATCGGCATTCTGCTGGCTCATCCCCTGACGCTGCTGAAAGCTCTGTTCACAAAGCCCAGTGTTCCAGATCCCGGTCAGCGCTAGCTTCGCAGTTTTACGGATGGCTGCCGGAACCAGCGGATCCCATAGCCATATGCTGTTCCAGCTTGTAGCCCTGATAGCGAATGGTGAGCACAGCCTTGCCGCCGAATCGCGTGTCGGTGACGGTCTGATTCAGCGCGGGCAGATAGAACTCGCCGATCTTCTGATACTCATGATGGATTTCCGAGCGTTTGGTCCACACGGAAGGATTCTTGGCCGGCTCGGCTTCAATCCGCGTAACCGCGAAATCCTGGGAGTCGATCCAGATGGTTCCGCGATACAGGAACTTGCTTTCTCGCAGGGGTTCGACTTTCATCACGTAGAGAGGATGACTGCCGGCCTCGCAGCCAAGCAGCGAAAAATCATAGTTGGCCGTAGTCAGGGCCACCGCATCCCGATTCGCTGCGTCCGACGAAGCTTCCTCCTCGGACTCCAGCAGCTTATGAAGAACATGGTTGCGAAGGATGTGCGAACCCGACTCTGAAACCACCGTAAATTGCTTGGTTCCCTGCGGCGTGTATACGGCTTTCACTTCCATGTGGGCGCTGAGCGCGGGGAAGCCGGTGTAATCCAGGTTGTATTGCCGGTTGGAATCGACCCGCCCCAGTTTCTGCGCTCGCTCAGCATTTCGGCTCATCAGGCGCGCGGCAACTTCGGAGGCCGTGAGGTTGAGTGCGGCAGGACACGGCGTGAGCGCGGCGCCAGGGTCCACTGCCTGCGCAGCAATGGTGGTGAGCAACAGAATTCCGGCACACAAGGATCGATTCACGAACCGTTGGATCGGGCCCATCCTCAATCAAGAGCTCCTGGTGGTGTTGAATACGAGCGAGAAATCCTGCCCCCACTCATGGGATTAGATTAGAACACGATTTCGCGGCGGAGTTCAGTTAACGGCTGGGTACTCGCACACTTTGGAATACCTGCGCCATTCGGAAGACAACCAACTGCGAACGCAGAACCATGCAGCAAGAGAATGCCCCGTCCGGCTAGAAGATAGCGGGAACGGGGCATTCGAACGAACGGACTTGCTAAGGCGCCGCTACTTTTTACTGTACCGGCGGACAGATGTTGTTATTGCTGGGAGGCATTGCCGCGCGATTCATTACCGGTACGAAGTCATCCAGACTTTCGTTACGGTTCGCCGATTCGGCGCCATTCCTTCGGAAGGTCGCCACCAGATCCGAGAATCCGGTGCCTCTGCCTCCAACGACGGGATCGATCGGACGCGACGTGAAGCTGGAAAAGATGCTGATCCAGTTGTTCGAGCCGATCGGGTCGGCACTCAGGAAGTCAGCGTTGGTCGACGTAATGGGATCGGACGTATAGAACTGGGTGCAAATGGCAATTGTCGGCTGCGTCTCCGTAGGACACGTGATCTGCTGCCCTGCGGGGGTTTGACAGGTAACGCTGTAAACGATGCAGTTTCCGCCGGTCTCCAGGTTCACGACGCAGGTTTCGTTAGAGAACTGCGTGCCGAGCAGACGTTGGGTGTAGAAGGTGTTGCGGTTCACCGGCGTCGCCAGGAAGGTCATCAGGATACCGTTTGGATTGGTAAATCCTGTCGGATACGTAACCGCTCCTTCGTAGCCTCCAAAGACAAAGTCGTTTTCCGTGCCGCCCGGAGGGATGACCTGCGTAATCTGCAGCGGCGTATGCGGCGTGAACTCCCAGGCTAGAACGTCTTGCGCGGTGGACATCACGGGCTGAGAGCCGGTAAATCCTACCCAGGCGCCGTTGTTGTTCAGGTTCAGCCCGGTGGGATTCGAATTCGAGAAGGCGATGTTGTAAGGGACGCTGAGGGTGGTCGGCGCATTCGGCTCCGGCGTGTGGGTCCCCGGAATAAATTGCGGGTCAAGCCACACCTGCAGCGTGCCCAACTGTTGGTTAGGAGCGGGCGGGGTGTACTCGATGACGACCTGATGAACGGCGCCATCTGAACAACGTACTCCGGTGCAGGTCTCGCCGATGATCGGGACCGAAGTATTGATTGCACTCTGCGTCAGCAGACAACTAGTCACGTTGTGGTTTTGGCCGATGGTGTAGGTGCCTGGAAGATGGACTGGAGTGTTCGTCGCTGGGCCGCAACTCTGGATGGCGACATGGTTATTATTCGGATCCCATGCATTCTGGTCGATGTCGAATTCGATCGCCAGATTGTTGTTGATGCCGGCATAGCCCATTCCACCGTTGGTGGCGCCCACGGCAGTCAGGCCGGCACCGGTGGCCCCATACGAAGGATCGGTAGCGGTAGAGTTCTGAATAATAAAGGCGATTCCGTCGCCGGGCATGCAGCAAATCGCGGGATTGTGAATTTGAAACTCGAACCAGCTGGTGAATCCGGAGGTAAGCGGCTGCTGCACGTTGAAGTAGGCGCTAGCCTGCTCCGGATTGGTAGCATGCGGGGGTATAGGACCATCCGTCAGGCGTAGGACCTTGGCGCTCTGCCATGTGGCCTGGTGGGAACTGCCATTCAGCTGAACATTGGCAACAGACGAGAAGTCAGGGAACCTGATCTCCTGGGCTGCGGAACTGGCCGCCAACAGGATGGCAACGGAAATGAGCGCGGCAATCGCAAAGCTGTTTTTGGAACGCATCTTCTGCCTCTCTCTGCGCCCGGATTTCGTCACACTGAAACTGAGCTTGCGTGCGACAGGTGGTAATCGATGGGTAGCCAGATTGAATGGCGCAGGGTCCACCATGCTGGTAGATGGGGAAGTATTGCGGGGCCGCTATACTGATGTCAAGCCAATTCCCTGCATACGGTTAAGTGGCTTTCCTGGCGGCAGCAGAGGTGCCTGCCGGGGCCTTACCAAGGTGCTGATCAGGATACCCACGTTTATGCAGAAGCATATAGTCCTATTGGCTAGCCGCAGGTGGTGAAAGGTGAATTTTGCCCTGCCGATGGTTTGAAAACAGGCCTCGCTAGTCTGAAAATTAGGCTGTTGTTGTATAATGGCTTTGCGTATGTTCGAACGGCGCGTCTAGCAGCCTTCCCTCTTTGTCTCGAGCGATTCCTGCCTGTAACCTTCCGCTTCAGTCAAACGCAACATCAACATCAAGGATATTCAAGAAACAGATGGAACAAGGAACAGTTAAGTGGTTCAACGATGCCAAGGGTTTTGGCTTCATTTCACGTCAGAACGGCGAAGATGTTTTCGTCCATTTCACGGCCATTCAGTCGAACGGCTTCCGTTCGCTGCAGGAAGGTCAGGCCGTCAGCTTCGACGTGAAGCGCGGTGCAAAGGGCTGGCAGGCTGAGAACGTTCAGATTCTGTAATCAGTACAGCAAGTCGAGGGCGGCATGGGTCGCCCTCAGCTTTTTTGACGAGAAGTTCGCTGAGTCTTTAGTCGTGAAACCCCTATCCGTGCTTTCTGCCGGTTTTACAAGCCATCGCGGCAGATTGCCTAACTCCGAAGCGAGGAACTAATGAAGAACATTTACGTGGGGAACCTAAGTTTCGATGCGACTGAAGACCAGGTACGCTCGATGTTTGAAGCTTATGGTCCGGTTGACAGAGTCAGCATCGTGACCGATCGTGACACCGGCCAGCCAAGAGGATTCGCGTTCGTCGAAATGTCGGACGACGACTCGGCGGGCAAGGCCATGGAAGCGCTGAACGGTACCAACCTCGGTGGCCGCAATCTGACTGTGAACGAAGCCCGACCCAAGACTGATCGCCCGCGTGGCGGCGGTGGCGGTGGATTCGGCGGCGGTCGTGGCGGCGGCGGTGGCGGCCGTGGCGGTGGTGGTGGCGGCCGTGGCGGTGGTGGTGGCGGCCGTGGCGGCGGTGGTGGCGGAGGCGGCTGGGGCCGCTAGTCATCTCCTAACCAAAATCTTAGTAACACAAAATGCCGGGGCACAGCTGCTCCGGCATTTCTGTTTGCAATTGCTGTATCGCGTACGGACTCTGGTAGGCTGAAGGGCATTTCCTGACGCTCGCCGATGATCAATGACTCCAAGCCGGTGATCGAGTTTGCCGACGCCGGACTTCGGCTCCCCGATGGGAAGATCTTGTTATCGGGCCTGAACCTGACGGTGCGAAGCGGCGAGACCCTGATGCTTCTGGGACGCAGCGGCTCGGGGAAGACGACGTCGCTCAAGCTGATCAACCGGCTCCTCGAAGCCACCTCGGGTCAGGTTCGCGTCGACGGGAAGCCTGTTACGGAGTGGGAGGCGACCAGGCTGCGACGCAGCATCGGGTATGCCATTCAGGACGTCGGTCTTTTCCCGCACTACACCGTGTTCGAAAACGTGGCGCTGGTTCCGAAGCTGGAGCAATGGGAGCCGGCGAAGATCGCGGCGCGCGTCGAAGAAGTCCTGGCCGTCGTCGGTATGTCTCCCCAGGAATTTGGCCGGCGCTATCCCAATGAGCTTTCCGGAGGGCAACGCCAGCGTGTGGGATTGGCGCGCGCTCTCGCAGCGGAACCGCCGATCCTGCTGATGGATGAACCGTTTGGGGCGCTCGACCCCATCACTCGCGCTGAAATTCAAATGGAATTCAAGCGGCTGCAAGAGAAGCTGGGGAAGACCATAGTCTTCGTGACTCACGATGTGGGCGAAGCGCTTCTGCTGGGCAGCCGAATCGCCCTGATGGAGAATGGAAAGCTGCGCGGAGTCTTTCGGCCTGATGAGTTCCTGGGGAGCGGCGATCAATCCGTCGAAGCGTATGTAAAGGTGTTTCGCGCAAGCCAGCAGATGTTCCGAAGTTAGGCGCGCATTCTCGGAGCTTTGAAGGGGCGCAGCTTCAGTTGCGCCGTTAAGCTATTCGATATGCACGAGCGGGCTTTAGCCCGCGGCAGAAGACTGACCGAAGCCGACAGCTCCATGAACTTCATCCTCAACCACAAACGCGAAGTTGCCACGCTCACCGCTGAGCATTTGTGGCTCGTCGGCATCTCCATGCTGCTGGCCATCGCGATCGGGGTACCGCTGGGTATTCTGCTGACCCGGCGCCCGCGGTGGAAGGCGCTGGTGCTGGGCAGCACCAACGTCGTCCAGACGATTCCCAGCCTGGCGTTGTTCGGACTGCTGCTGCCGCTTCCCTGGCTGGGCGCGCGCGCCGATCGGCTGGCCATCGTGGCTCTGGCTCTCTACGCGCTGCTTCCGATCGTTCGCAACACCTACGTCGGCATCGCTGGTATCAGCGCGCCGGTGCGGGAAGCGGCAGTCGCAATGGGCATGACATCAGGTCAACTGCTCTGGCATGTCGAGTTGCCTTTGGCTCTGCCTGTGATGCTCTCGGGAATTCGCGTGGCGATGGTCATCACCATCGGAGTAGCAACGATTGCCGCGGCCATCGGCGCGGGTGGACTGGGCGAGTTTATCTTTCGGGGCATCGCCATGGTCGATAACGGCGTGATCCTCGCCGGTGCAATTCCCGCGGCCTTAATGGCATTGATCGCGGATCTCTCGCTAGGTGGCATTGAGACATTGCTTTCGCGGCACCGCAGTTGATATGGATCGCCGAACATTCCTCTCCGCGTTGGCGCTCACGGTTTGCAGCGGCTGCGTCTCGCACGCGAACCAGCTCACGGTCGGCTCCAAGAACTTCACCGAGCAACTGATCCTGGGCGAGATTCTGAAGCAGTCGCTGGAGAGAGCGTGCCGCATGCCCGTCGATGGCCGCTTTTATCTCGCGGGAACCTACATCTGTCAGCAGGCGATTCTGTCCGGGCGCATCGATACCTACGTCGAGTACACCGGGACGGCGCTGGGCGCGATCCTGAAGCAGACCTTCTCGGGCAGTTCCCAGGCAGCCTACGAACTCGTCAAGAGCGAATACAAACGGCGCTTTAACCTCGACGTAATGCTGCCGCTCGGGTTCAACAATTCCTTCGCCATGGTCATGCGTGGCGATCAGGCGCGGCAGATGGGCGTGTCGAAGTTATCGCAGCTCGCGCCGCTGTCTGACAAACTTCGTCTCGGTGTAGGGTACGAATTCCTCGAACGGCAAGACGGCTATAAGGGCCTGGTGAAAACGTACGGCCTGCGATTCGACGAAGCGCCGCGAGTGATGGACCTGGGTCTGCTCTATCGCGCTCTGGAAAATAATTCAGTGGACATCGTTGCCGGCAACAATACCGACGGGCTCATCAAGGCGCTTGGTCTAGTTGTGCTGGAGGACGATAAACACTACTTCCCACCCTACGATGCCGTGCCAATCGTGAATCCTGCGCTATTCCAGAAATGTTCGAGTGCCGGGAGCGTTTTTCAATCTCTCGCCGGTCGAATCACTGCCGATGAAATGCGGGCAATGAACTATGCGGTCGATGGCGAGAAGAAGGATGCGGCGGCTGTGGCGAGGGAATTCCTGGCTGGAAATTTCCGCGCGGCGCCGCAGGGCTAGCTTTCTACCCGGCCAAAATGTCAGGATCGCGTTAAGCTTTGCGAACCTACGCGCCCTGAAAGACTTTCCCATCAGGCAGCCGAAGCGCGGTTAGAACGCCGTGCGATATGGTGTCGATGCCATACGTTTTGTTTGGCCCTATACGGGGCTGAACTGACCCGTCATCGTTGACGATGGCATTGTTCCGATGACCGTACACGACACTATCTGCTCCCGAATACTCCTCGGGAAAGCCGGTTGGCCCCCAGACACAGGTGTTAACGTCAGGTGGATCGATGGCGCCTTCGAGATCGACGCCTCCATGCACACACAAGACATCACGCTCGCGATAGTACGGCTGCAATCGCTGAAAAAATTCGAGGTGCTCTCGCGGCATAGCATTGAAGAAGACATCGTAGGGCAGAGTAATCCGCAGCGTGAAGAGCCTGGCCCCGTATTCATCGAGTGCCTTCGCGATCTGGCGGGCAGCCTCCTCAGAATAATTCTGGATGGTCTCCAGAGCGTCCATGCCAATCAACCAGGAATGCCTCGTGGGGTCATGCAAGCAGCGCAGCATCCATTGTTCGTGATTGCCAAGAAGGGTAATAACTGTGAATGGCGACTCTCTCTTTAGGCGGATAATCTCATCGACGCAGCCACGGGAATCGGGGCCGCGATCAATGTAGTCACCCAGGAAGACCAGGGTGTCGTGCCGGCGCATTTCGGGCACAACCTTCGCCAGCAGGTCTTTCAGGGCCTCCGAATTCCCGTGTATGTCACCGATGGCGATAACTGACATACAATTTCTGGTCCGCAAATGTCTTCCGCACTCACATTATCACTTGGCTCAAGAGGAGCCAGTGAGTTGGAGGTACCGTATGGCAAAGCTTCTTTCAGCAGCGCCCACCTTTCTTGTTCCCGACGTAGCGGAAGCCGCCCACTGGTACGAACGGAACCTTGGCTTCACTGCCGCCTTTTTCCCCAAGAGTCCGCCGTTCGTGTACGCCAGCGTGCACCGGGATAACATCGAAATCATGTTGCTGCGGCAAGAGGGCTATCGCAAACCTGAAGTCGTCAGGGCGGGAGGTGTGTGGGACGCCTACATCCGCATCGAGGGCCTGCTGGAGTTCCACGAAGAGGTTCGGAAGAAAATACCGCTGAAGAGCGAGCTTACAAAACGCCCGTATGGCGATTCCGAATTCGAGGTCGCCGATCCGAATGGCTATGTTCTGGTCTTCGGTGAGATCGTCTGAACAAGGCAAAGGAGTGGCCTGATCGGCTCGGCAACGAAAAACCCCGCTCAAGCGTTGCTTGAACGGGGCACCGTGTATTTGTTTTTGCTGACCACTGGCCACTGGCCACTTCTTTATTTCCCCAAAATCTGGAAGAAGCGAATAATCGATTCGATCCCGCGATAGAAGTTCGGAATGTGGAACTTCTCATTGGGCGCATGCAGGTTGTCGTCCGGCAGACCCATGCCCATCATGATGCTGGGAATCTTCAGGTCCTTGTCGAACTGCGTAACGATCGGAATCGAGCCGCCCGAGCGGATGTACACAGTATCCTTCTTGAAGATCTCGTGCATGGCTTCGACCGCCGCGCGCGCGTAAGGATTGTCGGTGTTCACCACGCAGGCAGGCCCCTTGCTGTGGATCTTGATGTTGGTCTTGATTCCCTTAGGCGTGACCTTCTTCACGTAGTCACTGTACTTCTTGAAGATGTCGTCAGCGTCCTGGTTCGGTACCAGGCGCATCGAGACCTTCGCCGAAGCGCGTGCGGGAATGACGGTCTTCGCGCCCGGAGCCTGGAAGCCTCCGACGATGCCATGTACCTCCAGCGTCGGACGTGCCCAGGTGCGATACAGCACGGAATATCCCTGCTCGCCGGTGAGTACGTCGGAGCCGACTTCAGCCTTGCGATACTCTTCTTCGTTGAAGGGCAGGCGCTCCCAGGCTTTGAGTTCGTCGTCGGTCGGCTTCTGCACGGCATCGTAGAAGCCGGGGATCAGCACCTTGCCGTCGGCGTCCTTTAGCTTGCTGAGAATCTCGACCAGACCGAAGATGACGTTGGGCGCGGCGCCACCATAGACACCGGAGTGCAGATCGGTCTTGGCGCCTTGCGCTTCCAATTCGGTATAGACCAGGCCCCGGAGTCCGACGCACAGCGTGGGAAGATCGGGCGCAAACAGCTCGGTGTCGGTTACCAGCGCAAAGTCGGCCTTCAGCTTGCCGTCGGTGGCATGCTTCTTGACGTATTCCTCAATCGCCTCGCCGCCAACTTCTTCTTCGCCCTCGAACAGGACGCGAACGTTGATGGGCAGCTTGCCGCCACCGGTTTTGAACAGCGACTCATAAGCCTTCATCTGCATCCAGAGCTGGCCTTTGTCGTCGACGGCGCCGCGCGCGTAGACATTGTTGTCGCGCTCAGTTGGCTCCCACGGAGGAGTGTGCCACTCATCCAGCGGCTCGGCCGGCTGCACATCGAAGTGCGCGTAGCAGAGCGCGGTGGGCTTGCCGGCGGCATGCAGCCAGTCGGCGTACACCAGGGGATGACCGCTGGTGGCAATGATCTCGACATTCTCGAAGCCGATACGCTTCAGGTCGGCAGCCACCATCTCGGCGGCCTTGCGGACGTCGCCTTTGTGTTCTTCGGTGGTGCTGACGCTAGGGATACGAAGCAGATCTTTCAGCTCTTCAAGAAAGCGCTTCTGATTTTCGCGCGCGTACGTAACAGCGGAGGAAACGGCTGTGGATGACATGGAAACGACTCCTTTGTGATCGGAGCAGGCTGGCTACTACTGCTCGAAACTCTATCTGGGTGAACCCAAAAGTATATCGCAGGAGCGAGGTCGGGGTATGATTCGCTTATGAACGGTCCGCGGAAGCAGGGTGCCCGAATGCGTGGCATTGTTTGTGGCTGGCTGGTGACGATGATGTGCGCGACCGCATTACCCCTCTCCGCTCAGCGGTGTCATCAAGCCAAATTCAGCGGACACGTCGTGAGTGGGCAAACTTTTCAACAATCAATCGGGTCGGGGCTGGATCTCCGGCTCGACCCGTTTGTGAAAAATCAAGGCTGGTTCATCCGAATCGGCCCCCACGGCTCAACCGCGGACTGGGCCTTCGTCGTGAATCCGCCATTCCATGCAGACAATTCCCAGTACATGGGAAGCGGCTATGGAGACACAGTCAGGTATCAGCTGGATCGTCCGCACGCGGTCCAATTCACAACTACCTCCGCTCAGTACGACTTGTTCGAGAGCATGGCCGATGCGGCAATGAGCGGCAAGGACGCAGAGGGCTACGGGAAGGCCCTGCGCAACGCTGATCTTGGATTGGCGGTTGTTGAGGCCACCAATTATGACAAACTCGGTCCTGAGGATGAAGCGCGCTGGATGGACTTCCAGATCACGATCACGGTGCCAAATAGTTTTCGAACAGGGGACGAATTGCAGTGGACGAGTGCGGCATGTCCGTCCCCTACACGATGAATTCCATGTAAATCTCCGATGAATTCGCGCGTCTCTAAGGTTTCGGATTCGCGCTTCCACTTCCGTTCCCCTCGCAATAATGGTAGCTTCAACTCCTGCCGGTCAATCCATTACGGAGCGTGCTTTGCCAGCGACAGAAGCCAGCAGCAACAACAATGTCTACGATCTGATTGTCGTCGGCAGCGGCCCGGCGGGACAGAAGGCGGCCATCTGCGCAGCCAAGCTTCGCAAGAAGGTTGCAGTAATCGAACGCAAGCGCACCATCGGCGGCGTCTGCGTGCACACCGGAACCATCCCCAGCAAAACATTTCGCGAGGCGATCTTGTACCTCAGCGGATTGCGGCAACGGACTTTTTACGGCCGCGGTTACGCGCTGAAGGAAACCATCTCGATGGAGGACCTGGTCTTCCGCTCCGATGCCGTCATGGCACGCGAGATCGAGGTCATCAAGTCGCAGCTGCGGCGCAATCGCGTGGTGGTGTACGAAGGCAACGCGCGCTTCCTGGATGCGCACAGCATGGAAGTGGCGAACGATGAGGGCTACACGCTGCTGCGTGGCGAAAACTTTGTGATCGCCTGCGGCACCCGCCCGGCACACAGCGCTGACATTCCCATTGATGGCAAACGCATCTTCGACTCCGACCAGGTACACGAACTGGAAGAATTGCCGCGCGAATTGATCGTCGTGGGAGCCGGAATCATCGGCCTGGAGTATGCGTCGATGTTTGCGGCCCTGGGCGTGAAGGTGACGCTGCTCGACCAGCGTCCCACATTGTTGGACTTCGTGGATCACGAAGTGGTAGAGAGCCTGTGTTTCCAGCTGCGCCAGCTGGGGACGGTGTTTCGGCTGGGGGAAAAGGTCGTGCAGGTCGGCTTTGATGCCGATCGCGATCGTGTCTTCGCCAAGCTGGAGAGCGGCAAAACCGTCCATGGCGCGGCGTTGCTTTACGCCGTGGGAAGGCAGGCAAATAGCGACCTGCTGAATCTGGAGGCGATTAATCTTGTCCCCGACGGACGAGGCAAGATCATCGTGGATGAAAATTACCGCACCTCGGTGCCGCACGTTTATGCCGCCGGAGACGTCATCGGTTTTCCCGCGCTGGCCAGCACCTCGATGGAGCAGGGAAGACTGGCCAGCTGTCACATCTTTGGCGTCTGCGGCACGATTCCTCCCAACCAGATCCCGTACGGCGTCTACACGATCCCGGAGATTTCCATGGTCGGAGCGACCGAGGAGCAGTTGACGCGCGACAAAATTCCGTACGAAATCGGTATCTCTCGCTACGCTGAACTGGCAAAAGGCCAGATGCTGGGCGACGATCAGGGCTTTCTAAAGCTGCTGTTCGATCCCAATACATTGAAGGTGTTGGGCGTGCACATCATTGGTGAGCGCGCGGCCGAGATTGTTCACATTGGGCAGGCGGTTCTAGCTCTGGGTGGCACGATCGAATACTTCCGCGACACGGTGTTCAACTATCCCACATTGGCGGAGGCCTACAAAGTGGCAGCTCTGGATGGATTGAACAAACTGTAGTTGCCCTGGCGTTCGTAATCTCAACTTTGCTGCCATCGGAGCTGGTGCTGGGCTACACCTCGAAGATCCGGTACACCTCGCCGCCCTCTCGCGCCTGATTGATCGCCATGGCCACATTGTGCACCGGCGCTCCAGCCGTGGTTTTGCCGTCGGGACTGCCTGCGTGAGCGTGTCCATGCAGCACCAGGTCAGCACCGTGACGATCGATAACCTCCGCCAGTCGTGAGCTGCCGAGGTACGGGTAAATCTCCAGTGGCTCGCCCTTGACGGTGTCGCCGATCGGCGCATAGTGCAGCACCACGACGCGCTTCTGCGTGCGCAGTTGCGACAGCGCGCGTTCCAGCTTCAGCGCTTCGTCGATGGCCGCTTGCACGAAGGCCTTCACCTCGGGTTCGCCGAATGCTGTCAGAGCGCCACGTCCGAAGCCGCCCGGAAAACCCTTGGTACCGGCAAAGCCGATACCGTCGCGTTCATAAGCCGTGCCATCCAGAACCTTGATGCCGGCGTCGGTCATCATCTTCATCAGGTCGGCAGCGTGACCGCTTTCGTAATCGTGATTGCCCAAAACCGCGATCGTGGGGATACGCAGACGGACCACGACATTCAGCAGCGAGTCCATTTCTTCCGGCCGGCCGAAATTTGTCAAGTCGCCACCCAGCACCAGCACGTCAGCTTCGTCGCGGACGCGATTCATATAATCGCGCACGCGGTCGTGGACCTGCGGGCTGAAGTGAAGGTCGGCGACGGCGGCAATCCTCATTCGATCTCTAATCCTCCGCCTTGACTAGCGGCGCTGCTCCGGCACCTTCTTCGATCTTGGGCTGGCGATGTTCGCGCTGCTCTCGCAGCAGGTTTTCCATGCCCCATTCTTTCATGTCGATGGAAAACATTTTCTCGTCGATCAGGCTTCCGCGAAACGGCAAGTTCGCGGAGCCGGAGTCTAGCTGAGCCTTAAAACGGGCCAGCAGATCGTTCCAAATGTGCCGCGGCACATAGTCCTGCTGGGCGGGATAAACATAGTGGAACAGCAGCAGCTCCCACAGCACCAGTTCCCAGTGTTCACCCACGATTTGCAGTAATCTCTGCCAGTCGATCGCGCCCCGGGTGCCGTAAATGATGTGCACGATGTCGGCGCCGTCGAAGCGTTCGCGGAAATTGACGAACAGCTTGGAGGCAATGAGTTCCTCGGGGGCCAGTACGCGAGTCTTTACCCCGAGTACCACGCACGGGGAGCTGCGATCGATCCACGATTCGTCGACGGTGATGACGGCGTTGCTCATTCCGGTGATGAGGTCGACAAAATAGCCATCGCGGTGAGCTTTGGCAAGCCACACAGGGTCGCGAACCTCGGTCTCGAACCCCTGCTCCTGCAAGCATCGGAGCGCCTTCGGTACCGACTCGCTGGTCAGAAAGAGGTCGAGGTCCTTGGTATTGCGCCATATTCCGGTGTGTTGTTGCAGTGCAAACGCGCCCGAGACCACGTACGGAATGTGTGCGCGATTCAAATGCTGCAGAACTTCGCAGAAGAGCGCGCGCTGCTCCGGCGGAAATTCCGGAGGCACGGAGGTACTGACCGGTAATTCTTTCTCAGTCGCCACGGCCTAACGTTGGATGACGAGAGATGGCTGTGGCGTTGTTGCTGGTCGAAAGAAAGTGAGGCAAATTGTCTCATTCGTGCGAAGACGTAGCCGGCGCGGAAGCTTTCAACCACAGGGCAGCGAGAATGGCGACCGCGCCTAGAACGATCAGGGAGGGCTTAACCATGATCGCTTCAAGCCGCCGCTGGGAACTGCGGAGTTCAAGGAGCGATTTGGTCTAGGTGTGTTCGACATAGCCCGAGAGCGAATAGTGTTTCGGCGTGCGCCTTGCATACTTGCCGGTGCCGGTTGCATCATTCTTAAACGCAAACGAGGAACTGATGGCGAAAGAAACGGTAGTCGACATCGAAGGCAGACACCTGAAGCTTTCGAATCTGGATAAGGTGTTGTATCCCGAGGCTGGGTTCACCAAGGGGCAGGTGATCGACTATTACGTGCGCATCGCTCCGTGCCTGTTGCCGCATTTGCGAGGCCGTCCGCTCACCATGAAGCGTTATCCCAACGGCGTCGGGGGGATGTTTTTCTACGAAAAAAATTGTCCAACCCACCGGCCGGACTGGGTGAAAACGACGCGGGTGTGGAGCGAAGGCAACAATCGCTGGATGGATTATTGCCTCATTGACGACCTGGCCACACTGGTGTGGGCCGCCAACCTCGCCGACCTTGAGCTGCATACCAGCCTCTCGCTGGGGAAAAATGTTTTACAGCCGTCGTTCCTGGTGTTCGATCTCGATCCCGGGCCCCCGGCGAATATTGTGCAGTGCTGCCAGGTTGGTTTGTGGGTGCGCGAGATCTTCGGCAAGCTGGGATTGGAGAGTTTCGCCAAGACTTCAGGGTCCAAAGGTCTGCAGATTTATGTGCCGCTTAATACCACCGTCAATTACGAATCCACAAAGACGTTTGCGCATGAGCTGGCCCGGCTGCTGGAGCGCCAGCATCCGGAGCTGGTGGTGTCCGACATGAAGAAGGCGCTGCGCACCGGCAAGGTGCTGGTGGACTGGAGCCAGAACGACGATCACAAGACGACAGTCTGCGTGTATTCGCTGCGAGCCAAGGAACGTCCAACCGCATCGACGCCGGTGAAGTGGGCCGAGGTGGAGAACTGTCTTCAGAAGGGCGATCCCAACCTGCTGGCATTTGATTCGGAGGAAGTGCTGACGCGCGCTAAGAAGCATGGCGACTTGTTTGAGCCGGTGCTAACTCTCAAGCAAAAGATGCCGCCGTTGAAGGCGCTGGAAGATGCACCCGCAGCGGGTCGCTCACTTAAGACCGCTCCAGCTGAAAAGCCTGCCGGGCAAACCCGCGCCACAAAGACCAAAAGCGTCGCGAAGAAGAAAGCGCCTTCGAAGAAGGCGCCTGCCCGGAAACGCGGATGAAGCCGGGAGTTATTTGCCTAATTGCTGAACACACTGATGGTCAGCATAGTCCCACTCTGTAAGACAACCTGCTGTACTCCTGCACCGGCAGAATACTTCAGCGTGAAAGCGAAATTCAGAGACAAAGCAAAAGGGAACGGGCGCGGTTCAGCCTTCCCAGACGAATGCATCGAACACGCTGGTTTCGTTGAAGCCGAGACGCTTGTACAGCCCGACGGCGCGCTCGTTCATCTCGGTAACGGTCAGGGAGAGCAAGTTGAAGCTGCGATTCCGCAGGGAGTGAGCCGTGCAGGCCAGCAGGCTTTCTCCGATGCCAAGACGCCGGTATTCGGGCAGGATGCAAACCTGCGTCACGTGCCCGACATCGTCCTTCACCCGCGAGCACAAGATCAACCCGATCAGAGAGTTGGTGGGCCGATGGATTGCCGAAAACGAAGAATCGACATCGAAGACACCGCATCCGGGAAAGCGCACAATGTTATTCAGGAAGCGGACGGAGCCAGCGTGGGTGCGGTACTGGTCGTTGATCTCAGAGTCAATATGTGAGCGATACGCTGCGGTAATGACGCCTGCGGCCGGCTGATAATCCAGGTCCACCCAGCGACGGATGTAGATATCGTTCTCCAGCTTCATGGGCGGCGCGGCCTTCGGCGGACCACCTTGCAACTCCAGCGACAGGAACAGGCGCCGATAGCGCTGGAAGCCGGCAGTGGCAAAACACGAGGTAAGATCGCCAGCCTGGTGCATCAGCAACTGAGCTTCTACGCGGTGAATTCCCGGTGACTGCTGCAGAGTAGCGATAACGTGCTCGGCCATCTCCGCTTCGATGCGGTGACAATCTACGCGGCGGGGAGAGACGAAAAGGTCGCCGACCACTCCTTTACCGCCTTCGTAGACGAAGAAGGAATATCCCACGATGCTGCCGCGCTCGACCGCTGCATAGCCGGGGAGAATCTTTGCGTCCACGTAACGCAGAATCATCTCTGCCGAATTACGGTAGTCCCAACTGAGCGTGCTGCCCCAGGTCTCGACCTCCTGGTCGAGCAACGGGCGCAAGTCGGCAGACGAGAAGTGCCTGAGGTCGAGAATTTCCACAGTAGTTAATTGATGCGACCGGCGGAAAACGGTAGCAGCCATAACGCGCTCTGAGCCAGTCTAGTGCGGCTGGCGGTGCGGCGCAAACTATCGATTCAGGTTCTCCCTGATTCCGCCGAGCGGTGAAGGCGAGGGAAGAACAATTGCCGGCAGACTCGACGGAATGTCGAGTTAAGGCTTCAGGGAGACATCGGCATGGCCGGGACTTAATTCCGCAGCCCGCTTTTCGGCCTGTTGCTGGCCGGCGGTATTTCCATCGAGCGCATATAGCTTTGCCAGGTCGGCCCACGCCGAAGCGTCTGCGGGAGCAAGTTGAACCGCCTCCTCATCGGACGTGATGGAACGTTTCCTGTCGCCAAGCATGCGCCAGGCATCTGCGCGCGAACGCGCCACCTGGAAACGAATGGAATCGCTGCCAGTCTCCGCCAAGGCGCCGTCCGGAGCCAGACGCCAATGCTTCGTTCGAGGTTTGCACGGCGAGCTGCGGCTCGCCGATGGCCAAATAGAAACGGGCGAGTCGAAGAGTGGCGACGTATGGCTGGAGCGAAAGGCGAGTTGCCCGCTGCATCGCCTGTGTCGCCTCCGGAATCCGGCCCTCGTGGTAATACAACATCGCCAGGGAAGCATAAGTATTCTCGCTGGGATCGAGTGCCGCGGCTTTCAGGAATTCCTCTTCGGCATCCTGGGCGCGCCCCAGACGGGCGAACAGGTCGCCACGCAGCCAATGGACATAGCCGCCGTCGGCGAACATCTGCTGCGCTTTGTCGGTGGCGGCGAGCGCTTCGTAGGGGCGGCCCAGAGCCTCGAGGACGGCCGCGGCATTCACCCACCGGTTGAAGGCAATGCCTCGCGAATCGGAGACCGGCGGAACCGGCAGGGTCGCCGAAGCGCAATCTACCTCCGAGCGCTTGATCAGCGCCTCCGTTTCGGCGGTCCGCCGAACGAACACGGCGGAGACTTCATCCAGGTAAACCGGACGCCATGTATGGCTGTTGCAGAAATCCTTCAGCCTCAACAGCGGAGTCATGTGGATTCGATTGAGGGGCAGGATGAAGGTGTTGATGTGATAGCGGTCGGCTTCCTGCTGCCAAAGTGGGGAGTCGAGCGAGGCCTGCAGAAGGTCCTGCTGTCGCTGAAAGCTTTCTACTCCGAAAGGAATAGCGCGCCCGTCGATGTAGTCGCGGTATTCATCGCCGAGGGTGAACAGGAGAAATCCGCCCTCATCCAGCGTGTTGAAGATGTTGCCGGGAGGCTTCTCGCGCTCGAGGAACTCCGCCGCGCGCTGCGGATACCACCATCCCATGCCGGCGCCGAATGTCCAGATATCGTTGCGAATGAAATAACCGCGTTGGGTCACGACATCGAGTGACTGCACGCAGGCGAAGATTGCAAACAAAGCAGCCGCAGATATAGCCAGGGCCGAACGCACGCGAACATGCCGAATACGCGAGGCGAATCGGCTGATCGCCGAATGCAGAACGGACCCTCCCACAACGACCACGACGCATGCCGTAAGCGCTTCCATGCGTACGTGGTGAACGGTCTGGTAGGCAGCGCCCACAAGCAGCAGCACCGCGCCGAGTTGCCGTTGCAAAAGCGCAGCCACGGCAGCCACCGCCGCGATTCCCAATACCCAGTACACTGCGCCGCTGGGGTTGCGAAGCGAGAGGCTGGACGCGATCACCGTCCAGTTCAGCACAAGGCCGAACCACTCCGTCACCCAGCGGGCGTGCTGGACCATGGCCCGATCCTGCCGAATGATGGCGCTGTAGAGGCCCCATCCCCACGGGTTCACGACGGTGACCATCGCGGTCAGCAGGAACCACGGTAGTTCGCGCTTGAGTCGGCGAAGCGCATCGTGACGGCGAGCGCCGGGAAACAATATTTCCAGCAATTCCATGCCGGCAAACCCGACGATCAGCGCCAGCCCGGCCAGAAATCCCAGATGTAGATTCACCCACACGATCATCAGCAGCGGTAGCAGCCAGAGACGAGCGCGTCCGGTCTGAAAGTTCTCCCAGAGGATGGAAAGGCACGCCGCAAAGAGCACGACCGTAAACATGTCGGCCCGCGGGACGGTGCGATAAGCGATGAGCGGGACGGCGATGATGGCGAGGATGACGCTGATGAGCGACCCGCGGCGAAGCAGCAATGCGACTGCACCGGCGCAGGCGAGAGCCCCTATCCAGGAGAGCAGCGCATACCCCCCGAGCAGGTACGCGAAATAAAACAGCAAGCCGCAACCCACGGGATAAATCCACGGCTGACCGTAGGCGGTGTACGAGAAGACGTCGGCAGAGAAGACCCGATGATGCTGCGCGACCCAGCGTCCGGTTGCCATTTGCCAGCCGAGATCGTTATCGGCGACAGTTCGCAGTCCGGCCAGCAGTGCGTAGATAAGAGCGATTACGCCAAGAATCAGAAACAACGAGCGTCGCGAGATAACGCGCGAGCCATCTGCACTGACAGCAGATGGTAGCGCAACCGCCGACTTGTCTACCTTCTGCATGATGAACTCAAACTATGAACACAGATGACGAACCCAAACACCTGTGTTCTTGACCGGGCCTTCAACACCAGTTCGGTTCGAAAGTTGTCACGGCTTCGATGTTATTACGCCCAAGTGTGGCAGGTTGCCTGCATAAGTAGCACAACGAAAAATATATGTGAGTGACCTGCGGGCCACAATGAGCAACTAAGTGTTAAGAGTTCGGGTTTTTAGAAATAGTAATTCTCGAGTGCAGTTTTGTGACGATCATCGGCGAGGGAACGCGAAACTAGCGAAACCGCCAATGCTCGATGACCCGAGGATGAAGGAGAAACGATGAACGGATTTCGTTGTACTCGTTGGTTGTTGGTGACTCTCGTTTTGGTAATGATGCCTGCAATGATGTTTGGCAGTGTTTTCATTTCTGTGGGCTTCGCTCCACCTCCACTGCCGATTTATGCGCAGCCCCCTTGCCCTGCAGCTGGCTACATGTGGACGCCCGGTTATTGGGCGTACGGACCAGACGGATATTACTGGGTGCCAGGAACATGGGTATTGGCTCCCCAGCCCGGCTATTTATGGACTCCGGGATACTGGGGTTGGGGTGGTAGTGCGTTTCTGTGGAACCCCGGCTACTGGGGACCTCAGGTTGGCTTCTACGGCGGAGTCAACTACGGATACGGCTACAACGGGAATGGATACGAAGGTGGCTACTGGCGCAATCAGCAGTTCTATTACAACCGTAGCGTGAACAACATCCACATCACGAATGTGAATGTCTATAACAAGACGGTCGTCAATAACGTGACCGTGAACCGCGTCAGCTATAACGGCGGCAATGGCGGCATCAATGCTCGTCCGACCGCGAATCAGGAAGCTGCCATGCGCGGCCGTCACGTGGAGGCGACGAACCTTCAGGTCCAGCATGAGCAAGCGGCGCGACAGGACCACGCCATGTTGGCGACGGTGAATCACGGCAGACCGGCTATTGCAGCAACGCCCAAGCCCGCAGCTTTTCACGGTGCTGGAGTGGTCGCGGCAAGGAACGCTCCGGTAAATACGGCGGCGACTCAGCCTCACCCGGCGAATGCGCCGCGCGCGAACGAGAACAACGTACCGCGGCCGAACACTCCGAATGCGAATGTGCGTCCGGAAAACAATGTGCCGCGTCCGCCAGCGAGAGAAAACAACGCTGCGGTACCGCATCCGGTAAATCCGCCGGCTGCGCGTAACACGGCGCCCGCGCCTCATCCGGTGAACCCGCCGGCCGCGCGTAATACGGCGCCTGCACCGCATCCAGTGAATCCGCCTGCTGCGCGTAACAATGAGCCGGAGCCCCGCGAAGTTCCGCGCCCACCGGCAGCCCACAACAATCAGCCTGCGCCCTATCGCTCAACTCCGGCAGCGCGTACGAATCAGCCGGTAGAGGCCCCGCGTCCGGCTAACCCGCCGCGCGAACAGCAAATGGAACGCCCGGCTAATCCGCCGCGCCAACAGCAAATGGAACGTCCGGCCGCGCCGGAATCTCGACCGATGCAGAGTCAACCAGCTCCGCATGTAAACCAGCCACCACGCGCCGAGCAGCACGCCGAGCCGGCTGCACGACCGCCGGAGACACATGCTCCTGCGCCGCATGAAGCGCCAGCGCCTCGTAACGATGAGAAGCGATAGCTCTTTCAAAGGCCAGTGCAGCTTGTTAGAGAACGCGTGATGTTAGAAAAGCCCTTCCCGCAAAACCAGGCGGGAGGGGCTTTTCCCTTCATCGAGCTGAATCGATCAACTATGGCGTGATTTTGAAAATCATGCCGGCCGCGTCGTTGCCGCCGGAGGCCGTCGTTCCAAGGTAGTTTCCAGCTGCGTCGGGAGTAAGGCCGTAATACGGATTCGCACCGTCGGGGAATGTGCCAAAGGTGTGGAGCACGCTTTCGTTCCAGCGATTGCTGCCTGTCGGGGTCAGGGCGAAGACCACGCCGCAATCGCAGCCGGCATCGCCTCCAGCCGACGTCGTTCCGTAGAGTTTGCCACTCGCAAAGACCAGGGAACTGGTCGGATTTCCTCCGTCTGTACCACCCTGGAAGCTGTACAGCACCGCGTCGCGCCACCCGTTCACGCTCGCTCCGGGCCCGACGCGAAACACCGCGCCTGCGCCGTCGGTCCCCCCGTAATACGTGGTTCCGTAGAAATAGCCATGGGAATCCGAGATGAGGCCACCGTAGGGAAAGGCAGCGTCAGGCTGTCCGAGAAACGCGTACATCGTCCTGAACTGCCAGCTGCCTCCCTGTCCGGGGGTGATCCTGAACACTGTGCCTACCCCATTTACGCCGCCGAGTTCGGTTACGCCGTAGAAATTGCCGACTGTGTCCGCTAGCAGTGGTCCCAGCGATCCAACCGCCCCATCGGCTCCGCCGGTAAAGTCGTGGATTACCCGCTCGCTCCATTGCCCGTTGTTGTTGGAGAGTTCGAAGATGGCGCCCACGGCATACGCACCTCCGTCAGGCGTGGTTCCCAGCAGATCGCCCGCTGAATCGAATACAACGGTGCCACCCGGTCCCGCGGCGTCTGGGCTGTCGCGGAAGCTATAAAGCACGCTCTCTGTCCAACTGCTGCCGGAATGAGTCAGCTTGAACACGACACCGCAACCATCTCCACTGCAGATTCCAGCCGAGCCTCCCGCGGCAGTGGTGCCGTAAAGATTGCCCTGGGCATCCATGGTTACGCCGCCATACGGATTCTTGCCTGTGCTAAAGCAGTCGAAGCTTAGCAAGACGCGCTGCTGATACTGGCCTCCGCCACTCGGAGTCAGTTCGAAGACGGTTCCGCAGTTCGAAGAACCCCCGGTCACGGTTGTCCCATAGGCATTCCCGGCTGCGTCAAAGATCAACTGTGAGGCCGGATTCGAGCCATCGAGGCCGCCCGTAAAGCTGTAGATGGTGCTCTCGGTTGCAGCCCAGATGTTTTGCGGAAGGAAGGCGACGCTCGCGATTGCAAAGCAAAGAAGTAGCAAGCGAGTGAATTTTCTCGGCAACATTTTCAACTCCCCGGAACAGGATGGAAGGCTCTTGCGCACGCGGGCTGAAACTGTAGCACGATTTTGCCAGGGTGGCTGAGGGGCGGGAAGTTTTGACAATTCAGCTTACGGAGACCAGCGCAGCCCACCAGCAAGAATCGCGAGTGGGCTGGCTTGAGATCTCCGGGGTTGAGGTTAAGGAATGATTTCGAAAATCACTCCGGCGTTGTGGGCGCCGCCGCCCGACGCCGTGCCATAGATGTTGCCGCTGGAATCGAAGGCCAGGCTGCACATCGGATTGGCGCCATCCTGGCCGCCGGTGAAGTCATGCAAAGAGTGGTACGTCCAACCGCCGCCCGATGGCGTCAGTTTGAATACGGATCCGTAGCCGTACTGGCCATCGGCCAACGTTGTTCCGTACAGATTACCTGCCGCATCCTTGACCAGCTTGTCGTAAGGGCCGACGTTGATCCCTCCCGTGAAACTGGAAACGAAATCGTAGTTCCAACTGCTGCCCGACGCCGTCATCTCATAAGCGCTTCCGCCGGCTCCCGGAAGATGTGACGTCGCGCCATACAAGTTTCCGGAAGCGTCCATGATGAGGCCGCTCTCCGGGTAAGCTCCATCGTGACCCTGGAAGCTGAAGCTGTGCAGAGTGGTTTCCTGCCAACTGGAGCCGGAGCGCGCCAGTTGGTAGATCGCACCGTAGCCGTCCTGTCCGCCCGCTTCAAGCACGCCGTACAGATTGCCAGCAGAATCGGCAACCACGCCGCCCCATGGGTACTGGCCGTCGCCATTGTTTCTGGGCTGGTAGAGGACATTCTCCGTCCATGAGCCATGAGACTGGGTCAAGGTATAGACCAGTCCCCAGCCGTAGGTTCCTCCATTGACGGCGGTTCCGTACATCGTACCGTTCGCGTCGAACATCAAGTCGCCTTGTGGGTAAGAGCCATTCGTCTGATTGAAGCGGAAAAGGACGTCGGAACCCCAGTCATAGATCAACGAGGCGGGAGCATGGGGCGGAGGAGAGATCTTATAGATCGTTCCGCATCCATGATAGTTGTTGGCGGTTAGACAGGGACCGCCGCCGCCAGCGGAAGTCGTGCCATAGAGAGCGCCGCCCGGGCCAAAGACCAGGCGCGCGATCGGGCCGGCTCCATCGTTGCCATCGGCGAAGTTGTGCAACGTGCTTAAGACCCAATCGGAGCCTGAACTGTCGAGCGAGAATACAGTGCCGTATCCGGCGGCTCCGCCGCTAAACGTTGTACCGTAAATGTTGTCGGCGGAATCGATGGTTAATCCCGTGGACGGATTACCTCCGTCCTGTTGACCTGTGAAGCTGTGGATCACGTTGTAGGTTTGCGCCGAAGCAGTTTGTGTAAAAAATAGAGTCATCGAAATGACAAGCGCCGGGGCTGCAACTTTCATCAAGCGCCCGATGCCTTCGATCGTCCTCCGTTGAAAACCATGAGTCCTCATGAAGTAATTTTCCCTTTCCGGCCAGACATAAATGTTTCTTCTCCTGCCTGCCTGGGCGCACAAAAGCAGACTGGAAGACGCTTATGATTGCGTATGCCAATAGCCTAGAACGCTGGTATACGCGTCGAAAGTTACGATGGTGCAACAGGCCAATTGAACTTTAGTAACAGTCACATCACAGACAAATGCGCACTACCTGTGCAAGCAGGCACACCTGTAGCGGCGAGGTTTTAGAATGGCGCGAGCGCACGACCCTGACGAGTCAAATGAAGCAGATAAACTTGTTGAAGCGGCACCCTGAAGCGGAATAATCGAAGAGGCTGATCGAACAGTATGTCAGTTCAGCAACTGATGAACTGACCAAGTTGCTCGATTCTCTACGAGCGCATGCCATGCGTCAAGAACTTTGTGCTGAAACAAATTATTACAATTGGTTCACATTACGGATGCTGCTGAGGAGCGGTTCGTCCCGCGATGAGGTAGAAATCCAGATGCTGCAGTGAGAAGCTACCAAACGGAATAACCTTGCGGCCCGGTACACGATACTCCAATTCCTTCTTAGTTCCTTGCGCGGCAACCACGATGTGATCCCCCGGAGGTATCTCGTTACGTTCGTAATTTGCTACCACATGATTTCGATAGAACCCCAAGCCGTATTCGACACCCGGGGGAACGTCATACACCGCGATGTCGGGAATGCGGCCTATCTCAGTTTGCGATAGTGACCCTTCGACATCCCGTTCTGACTGCATGTAGGTGATCAGCGGTGCGGTGCCGCGCAGCAGGAGCGAGAAGGCGACTACCACCGGTACCAGGGTTGTGAAACGCAGCACGCGGTAGCCCTGATTCTGTAAGGCCAGCACGTACATCAGAATCGTAACTACAGCCAGCGAGGCTGCGACGACGATCGGGTTACGGTGCAGCGCCAGCTTTAACAGCTTGTAGGGAACGAGGAAGACGGCGACAAGCATGGCCGCGGAAAGCAGCGCGTGCAGCACGATCATCCACATCGCCGGCTTGACCGCGGCCTTCTCACGGCGCGCGACGAAGTCGGCCAGCAGAATGGTTCCTGCCGGAATGCCGGGAAGAATGTAGCCCGGCAACTTCGAGTGCGAGAGCGAGAAGAAGACAATCGGCAACAGCAGCCACACGGTGAGATAGGTGCGGAAATCTTCTTTTCCGGCCGGCTGCTCCACGGAGAAGCGCCAATCGCGTATTGCGTCCACAACCGCAGCGACCACAAAGACGGTCCACGGCACGAGCGCCGCCAGTGCTACGGGAATGTAAAACCAGAACGGCTGCGGATGGTGGTAGAGATTGCTGCTGAAGCGCTCGAGATTATGCTGCAGGAAAAATGTGCGGAAGAATTCCGGATTGGCGTGCTGCACCGCGATGAACCACGGCGTGGCGACCACCAGGTACAACGCAATTCCGATTGGCCACAGGGTTCCCAACACCAGGCGGACATCGCGGCGCAGGACGGCGAAGATCAGGATGATTGCGCCAGCCAGGAATACAGCGATCGGCCCCTTCGCCAGTGTGGCCAGAGCCATGAAGAAGTAAAACGCCAGCAGCCAGTTCCGTGTCTGAGTGGAGTGCCAGGCGTACCACGACAGCATGGCAACCGTGAACATCACAGTAAGCGGCATATCCGTGGACGCGCTACGCCCAAAGCCGATCACGATAGCGGCCGATGCGGTGATCAGGGCGGCATCCAATTGCATGCCGGGGCGAATGCGCCGCGCCCAGCTGTAAATGAAAATAATCAGCAGGGAAGAGAGCACTGCGGTGGGCAGCCGGGCCGCTGTATCGCTGACGCCGCCAGCGCCCTTGTATGCGATCATCGCGCTCCAGTAATAAAGAGGCGGCTTCTCCAGCCAGGGATGACCATAGAGGACAGGCGTGATCCAGTCGTGACGCGCCAGCATTTCGCGCGCCACCTGAGCGTAGCGAGGCTCATCCGCGCCGACCAGCCCGACAATCTGCAATCCAAAGAGAAATAGAAAGCCGCAAAAAGCAATCAACGCGAGCGTGTCCGTAGAGCGGCGCGTGCGATCGGAGGCGGAGAGGGTTGGTTTGGGGGTCGGTCTCAAGAAACGTGTTCCATCGGTTTGATTGTCATCACCAGGAGGCCTTCCGGCCGACGAGGGACCTGCTGTTCGGGGTTCTCAACAGAAACTAAAAACTCTTCGACCACTACCAGAGTAAATCGAAAGTTGCCCCGGTTGGTTGCAGTGATCCGGCGAAGGAGTGGGAAAGCGGATCCCTCGTCGGTCTAAAGACCTCCTCGTGATGACAATGATATATGTGCGGTGTCCAGGATGGTGCCCTACTGCACATTGGCGTCGTAACCGCGGATGCGCAGCTGTGCCACCAGGCGTTCGATAGCGGCCGGGAGCGGGCCTGCCACGGCGCAGCCGCTGGCGCACTCATGTCCGCCGCCGCCTAACGCCTCGGCGACCACAGCCACGTTGACCAGTCCTTTGCTTCGTAGGCTGACGCGGAACATGCCATCCGCTTGCTCGCGGAAGAAGAGTGCGACCTCGATGCCTTGAATCGCGAGGGCATAATTCACCAGGCCTTCGCAATCTTCGTCGCTGGCCTGGCATCGTTCCATGGTTCCGCGATCGACGTGCATCCAGGCCAGGGTGCCTTCGCGCTGCAATCCGTTCAGCGCGGCGCCGAGCAGACGCATCTTCGAAAGCTGGGTTGAGAAATAAACATTGTGCGCGATGCGCACCGGATCGGCGCCGCAACGCACCAGCTCCTGCGCCAGCGCAAACGTGCGCTCGGTGGTGCCGTGGAAGCAAAACGAACCTGTGTCGGTGAGGACCGCCGTGTACAGACAGGTCGCAACCTCTGGCGAAATTTTCACGTCAGCTTCGCGCGCCAGGCGGAAGATCATCTCCGCGGTGGCGCAGGCGTCGGGGTCAATCCAATTCACATCTCCGAAAGGACGTGCTGTGGCGTGGTGGTCGATGTTGATCAGGAAATGCCGCTCCAGGCCGGTAAGCCGCGTGCGCTGTACGCTGTCGCACTCCAGGATGATGGCAGCTTCCGCCTCCGGCACCTGCTCGGTATCGCGGAGAACAGTGTCGGCGAAGGGCAACGGGCCGTAGATGCCAGGCACGCCATCACGCAGGACGACACTGGCCTGTTTTCCCATGCTGCGGAGGATTTGCGCGCACGCCAGCGCCGAACCAACCGCGTCGCCATCCGGCCGCGCGTGAGACGTAAGGATAAACGACTGTCTTCTACCGATTTGGTTGAGTACTTCGTTGAGCATGGTTCTTGAAACCGGGCCTTACTTCGTAGCCTTTAGCTCCCAGCTCCTAGCCTCGAGCTGTTAGCAAACGCATCGCGCTCGACCTTGGCCGCTTAAGGCTAAGAGCCAAAAGCTAAGAGCCAAGAGCTAAATATCCGCGCAATGCGATTCACTTCGCCGATCGCTTCCTCTTCTCGATTCGCTGTAGCAACTCATCAATCCGTCCGCCGTACTGATCGGAGCGGTCCAGCACAAAAAATACATCAGGCACCTGGCGCTTTCCCAGACGCGTGGTCAACTCGTGACGGATGTAGCCGCGAGCGGCATTCAGTCCTTCCAGGCTCGCATCCGCTTCCTCATCGTTGCCCGCGGTCGAAATGAACACGCGTGCGCTCTTGCCGCCGGGATCGAGATGTACCTCGTTCACGGTGACCAGGCCGATCCGTGGATCGCCGAGTTCGCCTTCCACCAGGGCGGCGATCTCCTCGCGCAGCGCTTCTTCGAGCCGCCCGCGGTGATATTTTTGTCCCCGATTCTCCATAAGTCAGCTCTTAGCTATTAGCCTTTAGCCCTTAAGATCCACTTTCGCTCCCGCCGCCAGCATTTTCCTGCTTGCTAAGAGCTAAAAGCCAAAAGCTAAAAGCTGCAAAAGGGGAACGCTAGAGCATACGCCTGTCCAGCGCTTCTGCGGTGATAACCATCACGGTTCCCCGGTTATTGTTCTCCGAACTCCGCTGCGCTCAGAAAGTCCAGAAAGGAATCGATCACTTCGCCGCCGCTGTTATTCGCTGTTTTCACAGCGTGGCGCTCGACGTTGCGCATCAGGCCTTCGAGATAGTCCCGCGAGTCGGAGATGCTTACAATCCCAATTGTCGCCCGCTGCCAGGCCTCGGAGGCGTCAATTTCTGCCACAGCCACGTTGAAGTGGTTGCGCAGACCGTCTTTGACGCTGCGCACCACCTGGCGCTTATCTTTCAGCGAATGCGCGCCCTCGATGCGGATCTCGAGCGTGAGATACGCGATCATATTCATTCTGGTACACAACGTCCCGGATACCGGTCCTCCGCGGGGAGGAAGCAGTTCCGGGACGATGGAAAAGCAGATCCCTCGTCGGGCTGAAGCCCTCCTCGGGATGACAAATCAGTGGTTCTTACGGCGCACCTGAAGGTGCACCCCTTCAAACCGACAGCTGCTGGCTGACCACCGACAACTGGCTTTACACGAACGCTTCGGCCGCTACGCGCTCGGTCACGAACACTTCGATAATGTCGCCGACCTTGATGTCGCCGTAGTTCGCGATCGAGATGCCGCACTCCATGCCATTTCGCACTTCAGGCACATCTTCCTTGAAGCGCCGTACCGAACCGATCTTGCCTTTGAAGACGACCACGTTGTCGCGCAGCAACCGAACTTCCGCGTCGCGCTTGACCACGCCGTCGATGACCAGGCAGCCCGCGATGACGCCCACCTTGGGAACCCGGAAGGTGTCGCGCACTTCAGCGCGGCCCAGGTAGGTTTCCTTGATGATCGGTTCCAGCAGGCCCGTCATGGCCTTCTTAATCTCGTCCTGCACTTCGTAAATGATCGAGTGCAAGCGGATGTCGACCTTCTCTTGCTCGGCCAGTTCCTGTGCCTTGCGCTCCGGCCGCACGTTGAAGCCGATGATGATGGCATTCGACGCCGACGCCAGCAGCACATCGCTTTCGGTGATGGCGCCCACGCTGCCGCGCATCACATTGATCTTCACGCGTTCGTTCGACAGCTTGATCAGCACATCGCCCAGCACTTCGACTGAGCCCTGCACATCGCCCTTGAGGATGATGAACAGTTCTTTCTGGCCGGCAGTTTTGAGCTGCTCCGCCAGACCCTCGAGCGAAACCCGCGAGCTCTTGGCCAGCTGCGCTTCACGCGCTTTGGCTTCTCGGTACTCGGAGATGCCACGCGCCTTTTCGCGATCGGCGACGGCAACCAGTTGATCGCCCGCCTGCGGCAGTCCTTCCAAGCCGAGAATCTCGACCGGAGTGGACGGCCCTGCGGCTTCCAGAGCAGCGCCACGATCGTTGAACATGGCGCGCACTTTGCCGAACACGTTGCCGACGACAAAGTTGTCTCCGGTGTGCAGGGTGCCGTTCTGTACCAGCACGGTCGCTACCGGACCACGACCGCGATCCAGCTTGGCTTCCAGCACGGTGCCGCTCGCCAGGCGTTCGGGAACCGCTTTCAGATCGCCAAGGTCGGCGACCAGGCAGATCATTTCCATCAGCAGGTTGAGATTCGTCTTCTGCTTGGCCGAGACGTCGACGAAGACGGTGCTGCCGCCCCACTCTTCGGGCATCAGGCCGCGATCCGCCAATTGTTTCTTGACGCGCTCAGGCATGGCGTCCGGTTTGTCGATCTTGTTGACCGCGACAATGAGCGGCACTTTCGCCGCTTTGGCATGGTCGATCGCTTCCAGCGTCTGCGGCATCACGCCGTCATCGGCCGCGACGACCAGCACGACGATGTCGGTAACCTTCGATCCGCGAGCACGCATGCGGGTAAACGCTTCGTGACCCGGCGTATCGAGGAAGACGATCTCGCGCCCAAAGGCCGGCGAGTTGGTGTCCGTTATGGCTACCTTGTACGCGCCGATGTGCTGCGTGATACCTCCAGCCTCGCCTTCGGCAACGTTGGTGGAGCGGATGGCGTCGAGCAGGCTGGTTTTGCCGTGATCGACGTGACCCATGATGGTGACCACGGGAGAACGCGTTACCGCCTGCGCTCCGTCTTCACCGGTGCGCTCGGCCGGACCTTCGTCCTTCGCCAACTGCTCTTCGAAGGTGATGACCGAAGTCTCCGCGCCGAAGTGACGAGCCATATCGCTGGCCAGGTCGGAATCGAGCGTCTGGTTGACGGTAGCGAAGACGCCACGCGCCAGCAGACGTGCGATCAAGTCCTTCGCGCGAATCTCCAGCTTCTCAGCCAGATCTTTTACGCTGATACCTTCCGGAATCGTGATTGCGCGTGTAATCGGCAGCGGCTCGCTCGACAGCGAGAGACGCGGCGGCGGAGTAAAGCCCTTCATCGGGCCTTCCTTCACACCTCGCGGAATATAACGCTGACCCGGCCGTGCCGGACGTCCCATGGGACGCTGGCCCGTCGGCGGTGGCGGAGCCCCGACACCTGCACCAGCTCCGAAGCCCGGACGCATTCCCGGCGCTCCAGATCGGGTGGGATGCGGACCGCGGCGCTCGCCCGGCCGCATCGGCGGACGTGTGCCCGGAGGACCACCGGTAGGCGGCATTCCCGGACGCTGCGGGCGCTGGAAAATCGGCTTGCCACGCTCCGGCATAACCGGACGCGGAGGCGTCACGGCTGCAGGACGGGCAGGCGCCAGGTAAACCGGACGCGGCCCAGTCTGCGGCACGATCAAGCGCCGGGGCGCGGGAGCAGGCGTTGCACCGGCTGCGGGCGAAGCAGGCTGTCCCGGTCGCGCCGGAGCGGTTCCCGGGGCGGCAGACGTCGCTGCGCCAGCTTGTGCAGGCGGCCTGGCTGGTACGGCATGAGTGGTCGGTGCGGCGGGCACCGGAAGAGTAGCAGTCGTCGTTCCTGCCTCCAATGGGGCTGTTTCGGCTGCCAAAACCTCGGGCGTCGAAATCGTACTTTCGAGTGACTTCGTGGGTGCCTGCGTTTCCACCGCAGCTGCTGGCGTCTTGACTTCAGTAGCCGGACGCGTCTGCGCTGCGGATGGCGCTGGAGGCTTAGGAGGCATAACCACGGTCGCCGGCGGACGTGCTACCGACTGCGGGGTGATGAATCGCGGAGCAGGCTTCGGCTCGGACGGAGTCGCCGGCTGCGTACTGGCGGTTGCGGACGGCGCGGCCTTAGGAGCTACAACGGTGCTGGGCGGGGCGGGAGGCGTAGCTGGGCGCCGCGCAGGCGCTGCCGGCTGAGCTGCCTTTTGCGTGATCGCCTTCAACACGTCTCCTGGCTTGGAGATGTGCGAAAGGTCGATCTTAGGCTTGAACTCGTCGGGTGCTGCTGCAGACGCACGGGAGCCACGGCTTGAACTGGGCTCATGCTCGGCAAAATACTTTTTCACGCGCTCGGCTTCGTCGACTTCGATCGAGCTGGAGTGCGTTTTCTTCTCGGTGACACCGACCTTGATCAGAACGTCGAGGATCGACTTGCTTTTTACCTCGAGCTCTCTTGCCAGGTCATTAATTCGAATCTTATGCATTACGCCCCGTTTCCTCCGTTTTGTCCCGCCTGGTTACGCCTTCATTAGCATCCTCACGGTTTGGTTAATGTTCGAACAGATCAAAATAAGCCCAAGTCTTAACCGGCCTCGAAGGGGCGCACCTTCAGGTGCGCCATACCGACCCTTCTATTTCTTCTCCCGAGCGGGCTTCAGCCCCGCGAGGGTCTCGCCGCTACGCGGGCAGGTCCATGATCAGCTCAGGCTGCATTCCAACCCGGCAAGTCCGACCGGCGCGCTCAACTGACAACTGACAACTAGCCACTGCTTTACCGCTTCTCGCCCGGCTCTTCCTCGTCGGGCACATTTTCGTTCGGCGTTTCCGGCCGCTCGTGGAAGATGCGCTCGCCTTCATCCGCAAGAGGCGCGTTCTCGACGCCATCCACAACTTCCGCTTCAAAAGCCTGACCTTCGTCAGCCAGTTCTTCTACGCTCTCGGAAGAGGACAAAGGCTCGTCCGACAAACCTTCTTCATCGCTGGATTGTCCGCCTTCATCACCCGGTTCGACGTCGCTCTCGGCTCCGAGTTCCTGCTCCGCTTCGGACGCTTCATCGTCACGCTCGGCGGAGGCTACTTCATCCTCAGACTCTCCAGCTTCGCTATCGGCTTCCTCGGCTTCTTCGGCTGCGCTCTCTCGCGCTTCTTCCTCCGCGGAAACATCCTGCCCCAGCTCTTCGCCGGCTTCTGGCAACTCCGCCGCCACGGCCTCGGATCCTTCCGCAGCCAGCTCCGCGCCTTCGGCGACAGTATCTGTGCCTTCTGCAGGAGCCTCGCCGGCCTCCAGACTGGAGAAGTAGGCGTTGACCGCGATACTGATCTTCTCGACCGTTTTCGGACCGATGCCGGGAACTTCTTCCAACTGCTCCGGCGTCATGTCGGCAACCGCCTCGACGGTGGTGATGCCGGCAGCCACCAGCTTCTCCACAATGCCGGCTTCGAGATCGGGTACAGATTCCAGCGGGGTACTCGTGACGTTCATCACGCCGCGCATCTGCTCTTCCACTTCCTGACGCTTCTCTTCTTCGCTCTTGATGTCGATCTTCCAGCCCAGCAGCTTGGCAGCGAGGCGGACGTTCTGGCCCTTCTTGCCAATGGCCAGCGACAACTGGCTGTCGTCGACGATCACTTCCAGATGCTTTTCCTGACCCTCAAGAACCGTCACACGGCTGACCTTGGCCGGCTGCAACGCCTTCTCGGCGAAGGTGACCGGATCTTCGTGGTACTCGATGATGTCAATTTTTTCGCCACGCAGTTCCCGGATGATGGACTGCACGCGCATGCCCTTCATGCCCACGCACGCGCCCACGGGATCGACGTCCTTGTCTTTCGACATGACCGCGATCTTGGTGCGCTCGCCGGCTTCACGGGCGATAGCGCGGATCACGACGGTGTTGTCGTAAATCTCGGGCACTTCGGTCTGGAACAGGTGCGTGACCAGCTCCGGTGCCGCGCGCGAAACCACAACCTGCGGGCCTTTAGACGCTTTTTCCACGCGCGAGATCACTACCCGTGCACGTTCCCCGGGGGCAAACGATTCCAGTCGCGACTGCTCTTTCTTCGGCATGCGGCCTTCGGCCTTGCCGAGATCGACGATGACGTCCTGGCCTTCACTGCGCTTGACGGTGGCGTTGATGATCTCGCCCACGCGTCCGATGTACTCGTTGTAAACCGTGTCGCGTTCGGCCTCGCGCACCTTCTGGAAGATGACCTGCTTGGCCAGTTGCGCGGCGATGCGTCCCAGGACGTCGGTCGGCTTGTAGGTGCGAAGTTCGCCTCCCACCTCGGCGGCGGGATCGATGCGCTTGGCGTCGTCCAGCGTGATCTGCGAGAGCGGATCCTCGACCAGATCGGAGGTTTCGACGATGGACCGAACCGCGTAAGCCCGAATCTGGCCGCTCTCCTTATCGAGTTCGGCGCGGAGATTCTCCTGGGTCTTGTAATACTTTCGGGTGGCGACGACGATGGCATCTTCGACCGCACTGACCACGATCTGCGGATCGATGCCTTTCTCCCGGCTGAGAGCGTCGATTACGTTGTAAAGTTCACTAGCCATAATTCAATGCCACCTTACTTGTCCTTGAAACCGGCGAGACATTAAGCTTCGCCGTTACAGCATTCGATTCTTGAAGGGGCGCACCTTCAGGTGCGCCATCACAGCAACCAAAATTGTCATCACGAGGAGGGCTTCAGCCCGACGAGGGATCCGCTCTCTTCCCCGCCGGCAGTGCCGCCCCTAAAGGGGCTCTGCCTCGATGATGTCGTCCCACCCAGGGCTTCCGCCCTGGGCTAAAACCATTTCGCTCCTGCGGAGCTTGTGTTCTGTTACGCAAACAATCAATGGCGGAAGGTTACTTTGAACCCGTCGTCATCAAAGCCTTAAAACTCCGGAACCAGGTTCGCCTTCTCGACGTTCGCTAACGCGATCTCAACTTCGGCGCCCGATTCCACTGCTTCCTGCTTCTTCGACTTCTTGCGTGGCGTCAGCTCCAGCGTGAGCCGCCCATCGTCAAACGACTTCAGGCGTCCTTCGAAATGCCGGTTTCCGTTCACCGGATCGCGAGTCATCACCTTCATCAGGCTGCCGACAAAGCGCTGAAAGTCAGCCGGCTTCGACAGCTTGCGATCCAGACCAGGCGACGAGACTTCCAGGGTGTACTCAGCGCCCGGCACCGCGTCTTCCACGTCGAAAATCGTGCCTGCCTCGCGGCTGAAATTCGCGCAATCCTCGTGGGTCACGCCGCCCGGCTTATCGATGTACACCCGCAACATCCGGGCCTTGCCGCCACCCAGAAGCTCCAGATCCACCACTTCCAAACCGCTCGACTGAGCGACCCGTTCGGCGATCTCGCGAATTTTGTCGATCCCGGCTGCCATCGTTTCCGTAATGCAAACATCCCAGCTACACTGGCCCGGCTGGCGACTAAGCACAGAGCGCCCGTCAGGCTCTGATAACCACCTGGACTCGCCATACTGCCAGCGGATTTCCGGGGCCCCCGACAAGCGCCGACTTTACGCCTGATGGGGTGGCTTACTGGGTGGAAATAAAAAGTGGGCTGTCGCCCACCGGTGTGCTTCGCCGATTCTGCCCGGGTTCGCCGTCACGCCGGGAGCCGGTGACAGGAACCACAAAACACAACAGTACCTAAGTAAATATACGCCGGAGATGGCGAAAACTCAAGGAGGAACGGGCCTTGCGGGTCTATCACTTACCCCTCCTCCTGCGCGGCTGGAGGAGGGAGAGAGAAAGCGCCGGAAATTAATGCTTATCGGACTGAATTCCCAGTTGCAACTGCTGGATGGCCTGGTCGATCAGCTTCACGGCGTTGGCCCGGTGGCCGTCAAAGTCGCGGGAAGCGTCATTTTGCAGCTCTTCGCGGGTCCGCTGCAGCTGGGCGATGGCTTTACGCATAACAGGATGCTTTTCCTGGCCGACGGCGTTCGGGGGCGTCTGCTGGGGCGTGGCGGCGGGATTGGCAGCAAAACCGGCAGCGGGGGCGCACGTAAGTGCCGCCAGGGTCAGAGCGAGAGCAAGTTGGTTGAGTCGTGTCCTCATGTTTCCTCCAGTGTGTTTGCGGAATGCCGGCACTTTCGTTCAGTTCCAGCAGCCCGTTTTCGCTGAGTAGAAACCGTTCAGGGCCCGAAAGGTTTCGCAAGTCCACGATCATTTATGTTTGCAGTCTCACGCGACTACGAACGCACGTCCGTGTTGCGACGATGCGCTGGCGTCGAGCTGTGACACCTGTTTGCCTAACCGGCAGCGCAACTCTACAATGATTGTTTATCCCTCCGTGGAAATCATGTCATGATCCATTTTCCTGTCCCTGAGGCGCTGACCTTCGATGACGTGTTGTTGCTGCCCGCCAAGTCCGACGTTGTTCCGGCTTCGGTGGAGACCACAACCCGCCTGACCCGCAACATTGAACTCCGCGTACCCCTGATCAGCGCTGCCATGGATACCGTGACCGAGTCACGCATGGCCATCGCGATGGCGCAGCAGGGCGGCCTGGGCATCATCCACCGCAACCTGACCATCGAGCAGCAGGCCAGCGAGGTGGACAAGGTGAAGCGGTCGGAGAGCGGCATGATCGTCGACCCGATCACCATGTCGCCGGACCAGAAGATCTCCGAAGCGCTGGAGTTGATGCGGCACTATCGCATCTCCGGCGTGCCGATTACGAAGAACAAAAAGCTGGTCGGCATCCTAACCAACCGCGATCTCCGCTTCGAAACCCGCACCGACGTTCCCATCAGCGAAGTGATGACCAGAGAGAACCTGATCACCGTTCCTGTGGGCACCACGCTCAACGATGCCGAGGCCATCCTGCATCAACACCGCATTGAAAAGCTGCTGGTAGTCGATGATGCCTACAACCTGAAAGGGCTGATCACGGTAAAGGACATCCAGAAGCGCCTGAAATATCCGACAGCGGCGAAGGATGACCACGGGCGCCTGCGCGTAGGCGCGGCGATCGGTGCGACCGGCGACTTCCTGGAGCGGGCGCAGGAGCTGGTGAAAGCGAAAGTTGATGTACTGGCAATTGACAGCGCGCACGGACATTCCACCCGCGTGATCGAAGCGGTAAAGAAGATCAAGTCCATGATGCCGGAAATCGATCTGCTGGCCGGAAACATCGCGACCTTCGATGGAGCGTGTGAACTGGCGAAGGCCGGAGCCGACGGCATCAAGGTCGGTATTGGGCCGGGCTCGATTTGCACCACGCGTGTCGTCACCGGCGCAGGCGTGCCGCAGATCACCGCGATTGCCGAGGCCGCGCGGGCCGTGCGCGATAGCGATGTCTCGATCATTGCCGACGGCGGCATCAAGTATTCCGGCGACGTGACCAAGGCGATTGCCGCGGGCGCCGACTGCGTGATGATCGGCTCTCTGCTCGCGGGAACCGAAGAGAGTCCCGGCGAGACCATCTTGTATCAAGGCCGCTCGTTCAAGACCTATCGCGGCATGGGATCGCTGGCCGCGATGGCGCAAGGCTCCAGCGAGCGCTATTTCCAGAACACCGATGGCGACTCCTCGGTACCGGTTCTATCGGAAGATGGAACCGAGGGCAATCGGCTGGCGAAGCTGGTGCCGGAAGGCATTGAAGGTCGCGTGCCGTATCGCGGGACGGTTGGCATGATCGTCTATCAGCTGGTGGGCGGCGTGAAGAGTGGCATGGGCTACGTGGGTTGCACCACCATCGAAGAGCTGCAGCAGAAGGCGAAGTTTGTCCGCATCAGCGGCGCCGGCCTGCGCGAGAGCCACGTGCACGACGTCATGATCACGCGCGAAGCTCCCAACTATCGCGCGGAATAACCTGCTGTCCGGCTCCCGGAGTTTTCCGTTTTGCTGAAGCACAATTCTCGATCTCTGGTCCGCAACTGGTGGCCGGTCGTCGTCTGGGTGGGAGTAATCCTGGCCGAGTCGACCGACCTGGCGTCCGCCAGAAACACCGGGGGCCTGCTCTATAAAGCCATTTCCGTGATCGCACCGCACGTCGACCCTGCGCTGGTGGACCTGCTCAACGAAGTGCTGCGCAAGACAGGTCACTTCATCGGTTACGGCATCCTCAGCGTGCTGGTATTCTTCGCCCTGAAGAACACCAACCGCGATAGGCTGTTGCGCGTCGTGCGGCGGCCATGGGGCATTTACCGGCGCGACTGGTGGCGGCTGGAGTGGAGCTTCATCGGCGTGATGACTGCCATCGGGATGGCAACCTACGACGAGATCCACCAGACGTTTATCCCATCGCGCACGGGGCGCTGGCAGGACGTGGTAATCGATACGTGCGGCGCAATCGCCATGCAAGTGCTGGTGTATCTGCTGGCGACGCGGAAGATAAAGCAGGGTGCGAGTCCAACTCGGGAAGTGGAAATGACTTCCACGCGTTGACGACCGACGACTTGATTTTGAAGGGGCGCAGCTTTAGCTGCGCCGTACATGACCCCTTTTAGATTTCAGCCGGCTTCAGCCGGCGACACCGAATTCGACGCCCAAGTTCACCAACAAGGTTGTCATCCTGAGCAGAGCGCCCACCTGCTTTTTCGCCCCGCTGGTTTGCGGGGCGCGGGCGCGGAGTCGAAGGATCTGCTGTCCCGTGCCAGTCAATACGGTGTGAAGAAACAGCAGATCCCTCGTCGGCCTGAAGGCCTCCTCCTGATGACAAGAGGGAAAGTCTGTATTGGCGCACCTGAAGGTACGCCCTTCGAAGGTGACGCCTGCACCCTAATACATCAGATACTTCTGTCGCACATCCATGAACTGGTCCAGCTGGTCCTGCCAGTCTTCGGCGATGCGATGAGGATCGCGGCCCGCCTGCAACGCCGCGAACACTGCCTGATTCGCCAGCAACTGATTCATCTTGGCCAGGTCGTATCCCAGCGGAGACAGCTTGTGCATCGCCGCGGCCAGTTCGATGCCTAGCTCGGGCGCGTCCACCTGCTCGCGATTGGTGACAATGATGTTGACGCCAGAACATTCACGGCGCGCAAACGGACCTGAGGTCGGCGTGAACGTCGTGGGCACAAACCGCACCCCTCCGATGTTGCGGCCGTTCAGATAACTCGACAGCTCTTTCGCCACGATGTATGGCGATCCCACCAGCTGGAACGGCATGTCGGTGCCGCGGCCGACCGAGACGCTGGTGCCTTCAATGAGCGCTACTCCCGGATACAAGATCGCCTGATCCAGATTGCGAATATTGGGCGAGGGATTGACCCACATAGCGCCGGTCGAGTCGAACCAGTCGCCACGCAGCCACCCACGCATGGAAATGACCGTAAGGTCGGCGTCGATTTTCTTCTCTTCGTTGAACAGCTTGGCCAGCTCGCCCATGGTCATACCGTGCCGCACCGGAAGCTGGAAATAGTTGACGAAACTTTCCTGCCCTGCATCGGAGAGCGGCCCCTGCACGTAGTTGCCGGTGATGGGGTTGGGGCGGTCGAGCACGATGATCGGCTTCTTCGCCTTGGCGGCGGCTTCCAGAAAATAGCCCAGCGTGGTTTCGTAGGTGTAGAAGCGCGCGCCTATGTCCTGCAGATCGAAGACGATGACGTCGAGCCCGCGAATCACGTCCATCGGCGGGCGGCGCTTCGCGTCAGTCTCGCCATAGACGCTGTAAATGGTGACGCCGGACCCAGGGTCTTTCGAATTCGCGATGCTGGTGGTGTCCGCTGTGCCCTGCACACCGTGTTCGGGGCTGAAGATCGCGGCCAGCTGAATGCCAGGAGCGTCGTTGATGACATCGATTGTCCGGCGGCCGCGGCTGTCGACGCCTGTCTGATTGGTGACCAGTCCGACGCGCGGCTTGGCCACATTAGCGATGTGCAGCGGATCGAACTTGCGCTCCTCAAGAATGTCGACCCCCATCAACACCTTGCCATTGCGGGCCACAACGCGCCGTGCCGCCATCTGGGTCTCGTTGTACCCCGTGATACGTGCCAGCCGCGTCTTTTGTTTTTCGTCGGGAGTCAGATGCAACGCCGCAGCGACAGCCGTGGCAATCTCGGTTCGCAAACCAACCACGTTGCCGTCCTTCAACATGGTGGAGTTCGTCAGGAGGATGACGTAGGTATTAGTCGTCGGATCGATCCACAGCGACGTACCGGTGAATCCCGTATGTCCAAAGGAGCCGACCGGCAGCAACTCGCCGCGATTCGAAGAGTAAGGCGAATCGATGTCCCAACCCAGACCGCGAACGTTCGGATAATTTGCCGGCTGCTGCGGCGTCGTCATCTTCTCCACGATCAGCGCATTCAGGATCGGCGCGCCGCCGTTGAGCAGAGTTTGCGCGAACTTTGCCACATCGTCGGCATTCGAGAACAGGCCCGCGTCGCCAGCCACGCCGCCCATCTGGCGAGCCGTGGGATCGTGAACGGTTCCGCGCAAGGTCTGGCCGGTATGGTCGTCACGCTGCGTGGGCGCGATGCGCGGCACCCAGGTCGGCGGCGGATTGAAGCGAGTCGACGACATTCCGAGCGGCCCGAAGATGTACGTCTGCGCGTATTGATCCAGCGGCATGCCGCCGACCTTCTGCACCAGCTCGCCCAACACGATGAAGCCCACGTCGCTGTAGAGGAAAGTCGAGCCCGGCGCGTTCACCAGCTTGGAAGCGTTAGCGCGCGCGTAGCCTTCTTCGAGTCCGCTCCACGGCTGCTTCAAGTCGAGGTCGGCCGGCAGGCCGGAGTAGTGCGTCAGCAGCATGCGGATGGTGACATCTTCTTTGCCGTTCTGCGCGAAGTCGGGAATGTACTTCGCCACCGGATCGTTCAGCTTGATCTGCCCTAGTTGCTCCAGACGCATGACGCACGTGGTGGTAGCGATAACCTTGGTGAGCGAGGCCAGATCGAAGATAGTATCCAGCGTCATGGGCTCGGCTTTGGGGCCGACCGTACGATTGCCGTACGCTTTGCGATAGACCGTGAGTCCGTTGTGCGCGACCAGGAGCACGGCTCCGGGCGCATCGCCCTGGGCGACTGCATCTTTCAGGACCTCGTCGAGCGGCGCAAACCAGCTTTGTTCTTCTTTGGTGGCAGCGGGCGCCGGCGGCGCAGTGGTGGCGGCAGGTGCGGTGTCCGCCGCGGGCTTGCCGGTGGATTGCGCGTTCGGCATGGTGGTCGCGGCTTTTTGCGCGAACCCGGGTAGGGTGACGGTGAGTAGAAAGACAAAGACCAGCACAGCGGCCGGCCGGCGCAGACGCAGGCTCAAGAAGACCTTTCCCTTGGTGGACTATCCCCGCAGCTGGGCGGGCAAGCTATTATAAGTTGCGCCCGCACATCGTTGCAGCAAGACGACAGGTTTGAAGGGGCGCAGCTTTAGCTGCGCCGTTACGACCTCGCTATTTTCGTCATCCGAGGAGGCCTTCAGGCCAACGAGGATCTGCTGTAATCGGCTAATCTCTTGCACGATAACTCCATATCGCCGCCCGATGCCTTCGAGCAGCAGGAGAAGCAGTTCGCGCGCGCCTTCGCCATCCTGCGCGAAGCCATTGCGCAGCGGGCATTTCCCGGAGCAAGCCTGGCCGTGACCCACGCCGGAGTGCTCCTCGCTTCGCAGGGATTTGGACATTTCACCTATGACGACGACGCGCCTGCCGTGCACGCCGATACCGTCTTCGACCTGGCGTCGCTCACCAAGGTCATGGCGACGACAGCGATGGCGATGGTCTTGTACGACCGCGGCCAACTCGCTCTCGATGAGCCGGTGGCGACGACCCTGCCGGAATTCGTCGCGCTCGCGCCCAGGCATCATCAGGCCGAGCGGGGGCTGGTGACGATGCGGATGCTGCTGGCGCACTCCAGCGGATTGCCCGCGTATGAAAAGCTCTTTCAATTTGCCAAGACACGCGAGGATGTCGTGCGTTCGGCGCTGACGGCACGGCTGCTGCATCCTCCGGGCACGCACACCGACTACAGCGACATCGGTTTCATCATTCTTGGCGAAGCGTTGGCGAAGAAAGCTGGCGTAGCGCTCGATGTGTTCGCGCAGCGCGAGATCTTTGTGCCGCTGGGAATGGCGGAGACTGGATTCCGGCCACCGGCGGAACGGAAGTCCGCGATTCCTCCGACCGAGGATGAACGCAGCTATTTTGGCCGCGTGCTGCAGGGCGAAGTGAACGACGAGAATGCGAGCGCGATGGATGGCGTTGCCGGCCAGGCGGGAGTATTTGCGTCAGCGACGGACGTGGCCCGTTTCGCCGAGTGCATGTTGCGAGGCGGCGCTCCAGTTTTTCAGCGGGAGACGGTAAAGCTGTTTACCCATCGCGAGGCATCACCTGCTGGCACCACACGCGCGCTGGGATGGGACACGCCCTCGCGGCCGGAATCGTCTTCCGGAAGGTTGTTTTCAAATGTGGCATTCGGACATCTGGGATTTACCGGGACATCGTTGTGGATCGATCCGGGCCATAAGTTGTCGGTAACGTTGCTGACGAACCGCACTTGGCCGGATCGGGCGGCGCAGGGGATTCGCGAAGTGCGGCCGGCGCTGCATGATGCGGTGGTGGAAGCGTTAGAAAGGGACTGAAGCGCTGGAAGGAAAGTTAAGCATAAGCTGCATGAAGCTGTCGAAGCTTCCTTTCCAACGTTTTCAGCAATGTGCTCCGTTGTATTGAAATGGGCATAAACAACGAACAGGCTTAAGCCTTCAGTGTTCCGGCTCAGTCCCCACCAGTAACGATTCGGTGATCTCCGTCCACTCGTCCTCGAGCGAAGACTTGGAAGGAGTTTTATCGGCGCGGGTGTACCAGTAGCTGGCGTTGCCGGCATCGCCTTCCTTGCGGTGAAGATAGGCGTGGACCCAGGCAGCTGCCGGGCCTTCATCCTGGCCGGCAACTTCGTGCGACTGCTTCCAGTTGCCTTTGGCGTCCCACCAGAGAGCGGCGAGCGCGATGTCCAGCTGGCGAGGCGGCTCGTCGCGCGAAAGCGTAGCGCGGAATTCCTGCAGCGTCATGGAAATATCTTAGCGCGACGGTGTGGGCGCGGACGCACTGCAACCGAATTTTCATGAACAGTGGTGTCGAACCGCCCCTTAGTCGTTGTCAGATGGTTCCTGCCATCTGCTGGTCGTGATTTAGACATTGTCATCACGAGGAGGGCGAACCAGGGTTCCCGGCAAGCGCCGCCTTTGCGCTTGTCGGGACAGCTTCAGCCCGACGAGGGATCTGCTGCTCTTGCGCACGGGAAGATTTTGCCCGGAGCGCCGAAGCAGATCCCTCGCTTCGCTCGTGATGACACTCCGGGCGTCGCTCCGCTTAGGATGACAAATTGAATTTGGGATGAGTTGAAGCGGCGCAGCTAAAGCTGCGCCTTTTCACCAATTACGTCGCGCTGACCGCGGCTGAGTCGCCTACGAATTCCACCATTGGCTTATTGGGGATGATGCCGGCGTCGTAGCCCATTTCCAGCAGCTTCTGGATGGCTTCGCGGCCGTCCTTGCCGTAGTCGAGCGTGCGCTCGTTGACGTACATGCCGACAAACTTGTCAGCCATCTGCGGATCGAGGTCGCGCGCGAACTGCATGGCGTATTGCAGCGCTTCCTCGCGATTGTCCAGCGCGTACCGGATGCTGTCGCGCAGGGCAGTGCAGCAGGCGGCCATCAGCTCTGGCCCAAGTTCGCGGCGGATGGCGTTGCCACCCAACGGCAGCGGCAGTCCCGTCTGATCGCGCCACCACTTGCCCATGTCGACAATTTTGTGAAGCCCGGCCTTGGCGAATGTCAGCTGACCTTCGTGGATGATGAGCCCGGCTTCGTACTTGCCATCGAGCACGCGCGGGATGATCTCGTCGAAGGGCACGACCTCGGTCGCGATGTTGGGCGCGAACAGCTTGAGCGCCAGGTACGCCGTGGTCATGGTGCCGGGGACAGCGATCTTGCAGCTGGTGATTTCATCCAGCGGGATGGCGCGCGACGCAACGATCATGGGCCCGTAACCTTCGCCGACGCTGCCGCCGCTGGGCATCAGGGCGTATTTATCCTGCAGATACGGGTAGGCGTGAAAGGAGATGGCCGTAATGTCGTAGAAGCCTTCCAGCGCTTTACGGTTCAGAGTCTCGATGTCGCACAGGGTGTGCGTGAACTTCACGCCTGGCACGCGAATCTTGTTCGTCGCCATACCGTAAAACATGAACGCGTCATCCGAGTCAGGACTGTGAGCGACCTTGATCTCACGAGTGTTTTCGCCCGAGTTGCTAGTCATAAGAATGCGTTTACCTGAGAGTTTGCCTGACTTCGAGATTACAACGTGCGGCGTGCTTCAACAAATGTTACGAAACTACAGGCTCCGGCGGAGACGAACGGCGCCTGCTGCAGCCAACATCACTTTCGATACTTCCGCGAACAGAAACGGATACAGCCCGAAAAACGCAGCCTGCCGCCAGTTATGCGTGTAAGCGACCAGCCAGCTGACTCCTGCGATGAACAGAACAACTTCCGCAACCACAGCCGCGGAGAGATTGCGTACGAATCCGGGAGTTCCGCGCTCGGCGATCCAGCCTGCTAGAAATGCGACAACCGGATAAGCCCACAAATATCCGCCGGTAGGACCAAGCATCTGCAAGAAACTTCCCGGCCCGGCTGAGGCAAACACCGGCAACCCCATCGCGCCCCAGGTCAGATAGAGCGCGGCAGCGGCGAATCCGCGCCGGCTGCCTAACGACAGACCCACCAGAAGCACACCAAAATTGGCCAGGGTCAATGGAACCGGAGTGAAGGGCAGCGGCACGGTCAGACGCGCGCATACGGCGATCACGGCGCTGGCGCAAATGACGATCGCGGTCTGCTTGACCAGACTGAAACGCTGTTCGGCTGTGGTGGATTCGATAAGAAGGGCTTTCGACATATTCATACCTCGCTTTAACAGAACAGCTTAACCGGAATGACTGTCCTTGGCGTCCTCGATTGTCTGGTCAGTATCCGTTCGCGATTCCTTTTGGGCCAATTCAGATACGGGATTGGCGGGCGGTTCCTCGCGAAGGTGCTTTTTCACCCGAAAATGGATCGCCATAACGACCGCAACGACGGCAATGGTGCAGAGCACCAGAACCGGAAACAAAACCTTAATCACCACAGAGATTCAGGATACCAGACTCGCGAACCGGAGAGACTGATTCCGCGGGGGACAGCAGCGTTATGAATTCCCATTGAGAAACTAGCCTGTTCCAGGACACACTTGCCGCCGCAGGTCGTATGAAAATGACAGCCGCCGAATGTCTGCGCGAGAACCGGTGCGATCGTGCTGCGCAGCCGCAATCCAGAGCAGTACAGCGAGCAGATTCATTTACGGTGGATTTCCACCGTTACCCGAGGCGTGCCGACCATACTTCTGTCGATGCTGCAAGGAATCTCGGAGATGATGCGCAGGGTGCCGTTCTTGTCTTGAAATACGATGCCGGCCCCTGCCGAGATTCCCTTGTAATCGCCCCATTCCACGGGAACCACAACGTTGCAAGCCGGAGGATATTGCTGTTGTGCGTGAGCTTTCAACTGATAACCGCCAGCGGCGGAGAGTAACACCAGCGTTACGACGGTCGCGATTCGTTTCGAGTTCAAAGCCGTCTCCCTCGCTCAAGGCTGAACTGCGATTGCCCGTTTCATCGATATGGCCCGAGCATCAAGAATTTCCGCTAGTGTGACGCGCAGCCACTCCGCTTGTACTGATATTTCGGGTAAAGAAATGTTGCGGTTTCCGGGTTGGGAAGGCCGCCGGCGAGGCCCCACTCATTCGCAGGTCGCGAACGAATAGGGGACGCCAGCGATAGAGTCACTTCAAAGGCCGCGACTCACGAGTCGGACGCGGATTCGTTGTGCTGTTTCTTGGCCTTGGCAATCTGCACGCTAGCTAACGTCTTGCGTGCGAGGTGCGGGTCGGAGAGGTTGCTGCCGTTTTCGCGCGTGCAGGGCTTTCCCGCTGCAGCACCACACGTGGGACAAATCGCGGTCAACGCTGGATTATCCATTGCCTGACACCTATGTTCACGATTGCTGACGATGGCCGGAAGACCGACTGCAACTCTACGTCTATCCGGACAATTGAGCAACTGTGCGGATTTAAATACACCCAAACGCCCCTCGCGCCACCGTCCCATTCCGGGAATCACTGGGGAATTTTGAGCATCACGCACTAACTCTTTCGCGCATTCCTGGCCTGCGCCTTGACAATGACCAAAGCCGGTAACGCGAGAAGTTGTCGGTACGAAGCGGTGATGCCGACGTGCCGTGCCGTCACACAATCGGCCCTCCGGACAGGGAATCAACCCATGAGAGCGAAGTTAGCGGAACGGCAGCAGGCCATGAGGAAGAAATTTCTCGCCGCGCGCGAGACATTCAAGTATTGTGCTTTCCGCCAGGACTGCCTCAAAGAGAATCCGGAAATCGATTCCGAATCGTGCAGCCGATGCTCGCCCAGCGCTCTACGACATAGGATTCGCCGTTCAGCCTTGCCCCAGAATTGAAGCCTCCGCATACCGCCGGCAATGCGACCCACTCAGACACAAAGTTAAGGACAGCGAGTTCTGCCTGCTGCGACTCGTCCCACCCCGCTTTTCCTGCTGGTCTATCAGGGTAATTCCAACGTAAGATAACCGGCAGCTCTGCTGAACCTCGAGCTCACATTCGGGCGACAATAAAAAATTAGCAGTTCGGGCAGAAGCGGCCAGTGTCCAGGTGGAAGGCACGGCTGACTGTTCAGCAGCAACGTTTCTCGGGGGACCTCAATGCGCTCCACAGTTCGTCATTTTCCCGCAACTCTGATTGCCTCGATCGGCACCGCGGCCGCGCTCATCATCTTTTCCCTGGCAGCTCCAGCCGGCCTGGTGGCGCAGGACGCCGACGCTACCAGCAAAGCGCCTGACCCAGCTCAGACGCTGAGGGGACATCAAGGCGCCCTCCTGCAAATCTCCGTAGTGAATGCCGACGGCAAACCAATCGAGCGCCAGGCGCTGATCCGGTTGCACAGCGTTTTGCAGGACACGACCAGCTGGCAGTCGACGGCCGACAACGCGCAGACCCTGTTCTACGACCTGCTCTTCGGCAAATATGACATCGAAGCGAGCGCCCTCGGCTACCTGAGCAGCAAAGCGCAAGTAGACGTCGCCACGGTAGGCAACACCATCGAGCTGAAGATGGTCTTGCAGCGCGATTCCATGGTCGACCTGGAAGCCAGCGATACTTCGCTGCCCAGCAAGACCATCCATGAGATGAACCGGGCCGTGCGGGCGCTGAATATCAACGATCTGCAGGACGCGCAAAAACGGCTGGACGAGGCCGACAAACTCTCCCCCGCCAGTGTGCGCGTGAAATACCTGCAGGGCTACCTGTATCTCGCGAAAGGCGATTTGGAGCAGGCGCAGACGGTGCTGGTCCAGGCCACTACCACCAATCCTCACTATGTGCGCGCCCTCAGCCTGCTGGGACGGGTGTACTTGATGCGCGGTCAAACCGACAAGGCAGTTGCCACGCTGGAGCAGGGCATCGCCGCCGGCCCCGACTACTGGGTGACGCATGCTCTCCTGGCGGACGCTTACCTCGCACAGCATGAATATGCGAAGGCCCGCCAGCAGGCCGAGCTGGCAATTGAAAATGGCGATGGCGAGGCGACGGTCGCCCAACTCGCCTTGGGCGAGGCGCTGGCGAATCAGGGCAAGTATCCCGAATCCATTGCCGCGTTGAAAATATTCCTCAGCCACAACCCCAAGAGCATCGCAGTGCAACATGCGCAGGAACTGCTGCGCAAGGTAGAGCAGTATAAGTCGAAGCCGAACGAAGTTTGGCCGGACTACGAGCGCCAGGTAGCCGCATTCGATGTTGCGAACGACATGGTCGTCTCTGCCAAAGCCGAGCTGCCGCCGACAACGTGGCTGCCCGCGGGCGTCGATCGCAATAAGCCGCCGGTGGTGACCGGGCTCGCCTGTCCGGATCAGCAGGTGATTGAAGGAGCCGGCGACCGCGTTCGGGAGCTGGTGACGAACGTGGAGAAGTTCGCCGCCATCGAGAGCATTACCTATGAGCGGATGGACGATGCCGGCGTGCCCAGCTTCAGCGAAACTCACAAATTCGATTACGCCGCCGCCGTGTCGCAAAAGCCCGATGTGGTGCTGGTCGACGAATATCGCGTGCAGCGATACGACATGAATACCCTGCCCGACCACATTGTCGACAACGGCTTCGCGGTGCTCGCACTGGTCTTTCATCCGGTCATGCGCGATGCCTTCAAGATGACCTGCGAAGGCCTGGGCGAGTGGCACGGCAAACCGACCTGGCTGGTCCGCTTCCAGCAGCGCGAGGACAAAGCCAATCACATGCAGGCGTACCTGATGGGGACGGTGAAATTTCCGGTGAGCCTGAAGGGACGCGCCTGGATTGCCGCCGATACGTTTCAGATTCTGCGCATCGAGTCAGACATGGTGAAGCCCATGCCGGTGATCGAGCTGCAGGCCGAACATATCGTCACCGAATATGCGCCGGTGCCCTTCCGCAAGAAGAGTACCGAGTACTGGCTGCCGCAGAGCGCCGAGGTGTATATGCATTTCCGCGGTCAGCGCTACTACCGCAAGCATACGTTTGAGAAGTACATGCTGTTCTCGGTGGATGCGCAAGACAAAGTACACGAGGCCAAGCACGATCCTGAGATTCCGAAGTCGCGGAATCCCAAAAAGCACAAGTGGTTCCCGGCATAAACGGCTTGTGAGTTGAGGCGCGTGACCCAGGTTGTCGCGAAACCGGATTCGTGAAGCCGTTTCACGCCGTTCCCATTCTGGGAGACTGTGGTTACCTTCGTAATTGTTGACAGCGTTTTTCGTGCAGCCGTGAAACGCGAAAGACCTAATCTTGAAGCAGGTGATGTGTCGGCCGCGCGGTGCTTACTCTCGTAAGCGAATCCCGCTGACGGAGCTTCCGACCATCTCCCACATTGCGAGTTACTTCGCCGTCCGCTGCCCAGCGGATGAATGTAGCTTTTCGCTTCGAGCTTAGCTTTAGCTTCTAGCTCTTAGTCGATGGCTCGTGCCAACTGCCAAGTGCTAAATGCCAGTCACTAGCTACTAGCCACTAGCCACTAGCCACTAGCCACTAGCTACTAGCTCACCTCTTATTTCAAAGGAGAATTCTTATGCCCTACAAATATTGTCAACACGTCCGGGAAAACGGACTTTATTGCGGCTCGGGTGCGGTCAAGGGCCGGGCTTATTGTTATTTCCATCTGCGCACACGTGCCCGCCGCCTGGCTATGGCCAAGGCGCAAGCGCAAAACCAGCAATGGCGGCTGCAAATGCCTCCGCTGGAGGACATGCACGCCGTGCAGAGTGCGGTGATGCAGGTGTTGGATGCCGTCAACCAGGAGGCGGTCGATCCTCAGCGCGCGCGCCTGCTGCTCCAGGGATTGCAACAGGCCGCCAGCAACCTGCGATCGCCTCAGGCGTGGAACCGGAGCCGTTTCGAGCTGAGCGAGTTCGAAGAATCCCACGTCGACAGCTATCCCGGGCTGGAAACCGAGTTCGATCTTCCCAAGCGCGTCGACCTGGATGCAGCACCCGAAGCGGTGTTTCCGCCCTCGCGCGCCGAGATTGCAGAGACAACAGCGGCGAAGAAGCCGCCGGCCGGCGTGAAGAAGTTGAAGGAGGCGGAAGAGAATTTGGTCGAAGCTGGGTAATAGTCGTCAACGGCGGACTGTCTCCCAGGCAAGATAAGGTCGTCGTCTCAGACTCAAGACGTCGGTACCCCAGGTTCGCGTCCCGATGTTGGACGCTAACCTGGGTCCGATGCAGTCAGCTCCAGCAAGCAATGGAGGCTAACCTCCCTGCAACTGTCGGTAAGACAATTATGCAGAGAATCCTCCCTCATGATGTATGGAGACGCCTGTCGAGACAGGATAGTGGTGGGACGACGATGGTCTGAACCGCCTTCCATTTTTCTTGCCATCCTTCCTCTTGCTTGTCGGGCGAAATATGTATATCGTCCATTCGCTTACCGAGCCTATCCGGATCCGGACTTGCCGGTCTGGCCGGACTGCTGCGACGCAAGTTGTTGTAGTCGACGTGTCCAGTTTCCAAACCAGGTTGTCAATATCGGACGCGAACCAAAAAATCCTCCTCTCTGGCGATGGTCCCTCTTGTCTAGCGCGAGAAATGTCGATATTATCCTCTCGCTTACCGAGTAAGACTTGCGGGCAATGGATTCGCAAGTCCTCGGGAAGGGAGAGACGAATGAGACTTTCAGTTGCGGGTGCTGTTCTGCTGACACTTTGTCTGGCGACGCTTCCGGCCGTGGCGCAGACTGACCTTTATGACAACGGACCGATCTTCGGCGAAGGGAACGGTTGGGCGATCAATTTCGGGTTCGCCGTCAGCGACAACTTCACGTTGAATTCGGCGGCCACGATCGACGAGTTGCAGTTTGGCTCTCACCTGTTTCCCGGCGATGTCCTGGAATCGGCAGAAGTCTCCATCACCTCGCAGGAATTTGGCGGCACCAGCTACTTCGATCAGAACGTCAATTTCACCGCGAGCAACTGCTTCGACAACTCCTTTGGGTTCGTGGTGTGCACCCAGACGGGCACCTTCAACGGCCCGCAACTGAACGCGGGAACCTACTGGCTGAACTTGTCAAACGCCGTTACCAACACCGGCGACCCCGCTTACTGGGACGAGAACGATGGACGCTCGCTGGCGTCGGAAAACTCTGTGGGGACCATCCCCTCCGAGTCGTTCACGATTCTGGGGACACAGTCGAGCGGCAGCACGCCCGAGCCTTCCTCTCTCGTGCTTTCGGATCCGGCCTCGTCGGTCTGGCCGGATTGCTGCGCCGTAAGTTGTTCTAGTCGAGATGTGCCCCGTCCCGTCTCCCCAGGTTTGCGTTCTAGCGGGCGCGAACCTGGGTAGATGGCAGTAAGTCCCTGACTCGCCAATTGAGCCCAATCCTCCCTACCGGCAGAAAGCAAGAAACACTCAGAAAAACGTTTTCTATTGTTTACCGAGAGAAACATGGATATCATCCACTCGCTTACCGAGTACGGTTGAGGTGGGCGGCTATTCGCGCGCTGACCTCGGGGAAGAAGAGGAGACGGATGAAACTCTCAATCTTTGCTGCTGCGCTGCTGATGTTGTGCCTGGAGACGCTTCCGGCCGTGGCCCAGACTGATCTTTATGACAACGGAGCGATCAGCCGGAACGGCCCGGAATGGACCGTCAATTTCGGCTTCGCGGTGAGCGACAGCTTCACGCTGAACTCGACATCCACCGTCAACGGCCTGGAGTTTGGAAGTGTGATGTTTCCTGGTGATGTCCTGGAATCCGCGGAAGTTTCTGTTACGTCGCAGGAGTTCGGCGGGACGACCTACTTTGACCAGAACGTCAGTTTCACCGCCAGCGGCTGCGTCGACAACGAATTCGGTTACATGGTGTGTACGCAGACGGGCAGCTTCGACGGCCCGCAACTGAACGCGGGAACCTACTGGCTCAACTTGCAGAACGCCGTGACCAACACCGGCGACCCGGTTTACTGGGACGAGAATTCGGGACCGTCGCTGGCTTCGGAGAACACGGTCGGCACCATTCCTTCCGAGGCGTTCACGCTTCTGGGGACGGCCTCGAGCGGCACAGGCAGCACTCCGGAGCCTTCCTCTATTGTGCTTTTCGGATCGGGCATCGTCGGTCTGGCCGGATTACTGCGGCGTAAGTTGTTCTAGTCGAGGGTTTCCCGGACTAGCCTGGGTTTGCGTTCTAGCGGGCGCGAACCCGGCTACCATCTTGGAGTTAGCCTGCTAGGAATTTCCCAATTTGGGAATCAGCCCCTTCCGTAAGCCTTTTGTTTACAATACACATCCTGCAAATCTAACGCCGAGAACAATTTGCGGATGTCCATCGCTAAACCATTGATTCTACGTAGCGCAAAATAGCTAAGTCCTTTCCTTGGCTCGCATTTCAGGTAAGCCCAATAAACACAGTGGCTTACAAGAGAATTTTCAGGCCTTTTCAATCTTTTCAATGGGTTACACAGGTCAAAAACCGGAGCTGATGTCACGTCACAATTTGGACGGAAAAGCCTCTCGAAGCCGCAGGTCAAGCCGGTCGAACATCGCTGTGACCTCGACTGCGAACGACCACCAGGCATCACCTGTTAACCAGCCGCGCACTCCGCTTATGCGCGAGAAGCGCCTGCTTTACAATAAGATCTGCTTTGGCGGTATTCATAGACGTTGACCTCGTCGGCCCGGGCGGTGACTTTGACCCGCCGGGCTGCTTTCCTAAGGTAGCGGGGATTTCCTCCGGCGAAGTGGCATCCAAGATAACGAAAGACGCCATTTTGTCGTCTTAATCCTCAGTCCCGAGATTCCCGGCGCGCTGCTTCCGGGCGCGGTGGGAGGAAGAACCTTAGCGGCTTCTCTGCGTATTCATAAACGTGGCAATCAAACTCAAAGTACCTGATCGTCGGCCGGCCACTCGCGCGTCCGGCAGCAGCTCACGTCCTCACAGCGAAACGGGCGCGCGTGCGCCACTTCTCCGTGCGCGATCCGCTGGTCAAGATCTTCGTCCTCGCTTTCGTCGGCGCAGGCGTTCTCTTCATGGGAGTGTTTGCGTACTTCTACTTCAAGTATGAGCGCGTCGTCGACCGCCGCATGGCGGGCGGCATCTTCAGCAACGCGGCCAAGATTTACGCGCGTCTCGCGTGGTAGCCGTAGGCGAGAAGCTGGACCCGTCGGAAGTTGCGTCGGACTTGCGGCGCGCCGGCTATGCCGAAGGCTGCAGTGACGGCGGCGCGGGCGTCGGACATTACACGTTCACCCGCGGCGGCATCCAGATCGTGCCCGGGCCGCAATCGTTTCACGCCTCCAACACCGCGACGATTCGCTTCAGCGGCGGCAAGATCGCGTCCATCACCGAGTCCGGCGATGACAGCGCAGAACCTGCAGGCCTATGAGCTGGAGCCGCAACTGGTGACCGCGCTGTTCGAAGGGCAGGACCGCTCCAAGCGCGAGCTCATCAAGTTCGAAGACATTCCGCCGGTGCTGGTGAATGCGGTGCTCGCCATCGAAGACCGCCGCTTCTTCCAGCATGGCGGCGTGAACTACTTCCGCCTGATGGAAGCGGCCGTGGTCGACGTGCGCGAAGGCCGCCACGGACAAGGCGGATCGACGCTGACCATGCAGCTGTCGCGCGGCTTCTTCCTGAGCCCGGAGAAGACCTTCAAGCGCAAGCTGACGGAGATGCTGATCGCCATCGAGCTGGAGCAGAAGTTCTCCAAGCAGCGCATCTTCCAGATGTATGCCAACCAGGTTTACCTGGGACAGCGCGGCTCCTTCACGATCAACGGATTCGGCGAGGCTGCGCACGCCTACTTCAACAAGGACGTCAAGAACCTGACCCTGCCGGAAGCCGCTCTGCTGGCGGGCATGATCCAGCGGCCGAATTATCTGTCGCCGTACAAGTATCCCAAGCGCGCGCTGGAGCGCCGCAACCTGGTGCTCGACTCGATGGTGGAGACGGGCGCGATCACGCGCGACGAAGCGGAACGCGCCAAGGCTGCGCCGCTGAAGGTGTCCGCGCCGAACGTGGAAGCCAGCGACGCTCCGTACTTTGTCGACCTGGTGAAGGACCAGCTCTCGCCGCAGTTCAACGAAGAAGAGCTGAACAACCACGCGCTGCGGATTTACACCACCATCGATCCGGACTTGCAGACGGCCGCCGCCGAAGCGGTGGACGTGGGCATGAAGCCGGTCGACGAGCTGGTGATCAAGCGGCGCACCCACAAGACGAAGATCGGCACCGGCAAGGACGCTAAGACCGAAGTCAAGGTCGATACCGGTCCGATGCCGCAGGTGGCGCTGGTGGCCATCGATCCGCATACCGGAGAAGTGCTGGCGCTGGTGGGCGGCAGAAATTACGGCATGAGCCAGCTGGACCACGCGATCGCCAAGCGTCCCACGGGCTCGATCTTCAAGCCATTCGTTTACGCGGCTGCGGTCAACACCGCGGTGACCGGACAGAGCTGACCGCAGCCAGCGCCGATCCCGACTACCGGCGTGGTCACGGAGAGCTGCAGGCGTGTTCACGCCAGCCAGCCTGATCGACGACTCGCAGGTCAGCATTGCCGTAGGCGAGGATGTTTACGAGCCACGCAACTATCACGAGACATTTCACGGGGAAGTCACCGCGCGTTATGCGCTGGCTGAGTCGTTGAACAACGCGACTGTACGGCTCGGCCAGGAAGTCGGCTTCGAGAAAGTTGCCGCGCTGGCGAAGGCCGCAGGAATCACCAGCGTTCGTGCAACGCCGGCAATTGCGCTGGGCGCCTACGACGCGACGCCGGTCGAGATGGCGGGCGCCTACACGGTGTTTGCCAACGGCGGGACGCAAGCTGCCACCGCTGATGGTGAAGTCGGTGCGCGACGCGCAAGGGCAACGTCCTCGACAACTATCAAGACGACAGCAAAGCACGTGCTCGACCCGCGTGTGGCTTACGTGATGACCACGATGATGGAAGCGGTGGTCAACAGCGGCACGGGATATCCGGTGCGAGCGCGTGGTTTCACAGCGCCGGCGGCGGGCAAGACCGGCACCTCGCACGACGCCTGGTTCGCCGGCTACACCAGCAATCTGCTGTGCATCGTGTGGGTCGGCAACGACGACTACACCGATATCAAGCTGGCGGGAGGCGCCGCGGCTGCGCCCATCTGGGCGGAGTTCATGAAGCGCGCCGTCAAGCTGCCCCAGTACTCCGACGCCAAGGACTTTACCGCGCCTTCGGGCGTGGTCACCGTGCAACTGGACAAGGTGACGAACCTGATCGCGACGCCTTCGTGCCCGCAAGATTACACGGTCGCTTTCATTGCAGGCACCGAGCCCAAGCAGACTTGCGATCAGGCTTCGGGCGACCATCGCGGATTCTTCACCAAGATCTTCGGCCTGGGATCGCCGCCGGTTGCGGCTCCGCCTCCCAACACCAATGGCGCGGTCGTCCAGAAGTCCAATGCCCGCAGGTCAGAACGGTCAAACGGCTCAGAGGAGCAAACCAAGAAGAAAAAGCGTGGTTTCTTCAGCCGGTTGTTTGGCAAAGGCGACAGCGGGGACGAACAGCAAAATAACGGGACGAACGCTGGTGAGAATGGGAACAATCCTAACCCGAAATAGGTCTATTATTGGGCAGTAACGGGCTCTTTTGCCCCATTACGGGCAATACTTGCTGCCACGTGGGGTCCGCTGAGCCGGGAGGTTGGGCATGGCTCGTCTCCGCTCGTGGAATTTTCTGATCGTGATGTGCTGCCTGGGAGTATGTCTACTCCTTCCAGCCGTGGCTCTTGGCCAGAGCCCGCAAACTTCGCCGCCGACGCCATCGGCGATTCCGCCCTCCACTGCTCCTGCACAGGTTGCCGCTCCGCCGGTGCCGGATCCAGCTGACTCTGCCTCGCAACTGGAAGCCGAAGGCGACGATCTGCGCGCCGAAAAGCGCTTTCTCGACGCACTGGATTACTACAACGCCGCGCTGGCCAAGCAGCCATCCGCGTTGCTGTGGAATAAGCAAGGCATGTCGTACCTGATGCTGCAGCATCCGGACAAAGCGGCGAAGAGCTTCGATCACGCCATCAATTCGACAAGAAGGCGCCTGAGGGCTACAACAACCGCGGCTACATTGAGCAGATGAAGAAGAAGTACGACAAGGCCATCAAGTACTACACCAAAGCCGCGAGCCTGCGGCCTACCGATGCGGTGTTCCAGTACAACATCGGCTCGGCATACTTCGCGGATCACAACTATGCCAAGGCCGCGCAGGCTTACAAGGCGGCGTTCGCGCTCGATCCCAACATCTTCATCCGGGTTTCACGCACCGGCATCATGGCGCAGGCCACCTCGCCGGAAGATCGCGCTGCGTTTTCCTTCATGGTCGCCAAGATGTATGCGCGGGCAGGCGACGTCGATCACTCGCTGGAGTACCTGCGCAAGGCGATGGAGAACGGCTACAAGAAGATCAACGAGGTCTACACCGATCAGGAGTTCGCCACGATGCGCACCGACAAGCGCTTCGAGGAGCTGATGGCGCAGCGGCCGCAGGCGATCCAGTAATTCTAGCCTTCCGACCGCTTCCGCAGGAACGCCGGAATTTCCAGATCGTCGGAGTTGTAGTTGATGTCGACGCTGCTGCTTACGGTCTGCACCGGCTCAGGAGCGACGTTCTGCCGCAGCAGCATCTCCTCCACCGGCTCGGCGTGCCGCACAATCTCGGATTCAACGTCGTCCAGGTTATCGGGAACGTACGGCATGACCTGATGACGCTCGATGGGCGGCTCCAGGTCCGCGGCGCGGACCGGCCGCGGCGTCAACGCGGCGCGCTCTCGGCTAACGGCGGCATTTCAGATGCGACCTCATAGGTGGCGTGGACGCTGGCTGAGGCGGCGCGCGCAATCACTTGCCGCACCGCTGCCGGTTCGCGTCAGCTCGCGGCGGCCCCTGACCTCCTTGAAGCCGGTAGCGATGACCGTGATCTTCACTTCGTCCTTCATCTTCTCGTCGAGCACGGCGCCGAAGATGATGTTGGCGTCTTCGTGAGCCGCGCTCTGAATGATGGTGGACGCTTCGTTCACTTCGGCCAGCCGCAGTGAACTGGAGCCTGTGATGTTGATCAGGATTCCGCGTGCGCCGTCGATGGCGCCGGCTTCGAGCAGCGGAGAAGCGATCGCAGCCTGCGCCGCCGCCGTCGCGCGGCCTTCACCCTTCGCGGTCGCTGTGCCCATCACCGCGTAACCCATGCCCGCCATGATGGTCTTCACGTCGGCGAAGTCGCGGTTGATGATGCCGGGAATCGTGATGATGTCGGAAATGCCCTGCACCGCCTGGCGCAGAATATCGTCGGCCACGCGGAACGACTCGAAGAAGCCGGCGTCTTTGGCGACGGCCAGCAGCTTCTCGTTCGGGATGACGACGGTCGTGTCGACGGAGTCGATCAGTTCCTGCAAGTCCGCGCTCCGCCTGGTTCAAGCGGCGCTTGCCTTCGAAGGCGAACGGCTTGGTGACGACCGCGACCGTCAGCGCGCCCATCTCGCTGGCGAGCGATGCGATGATCGGAGCCGCGCCGGTGCCGGTTCCTCCGCCGAGACCGGTGGTGACGAACACCATGTCCGCGCCTTCCAGCGCCTCGATGACCTTGTCGGCATCTTCCAGCGCAGCTTTGCGGCCGACGTCGGGATTGGCGCCCGCGCCGAGACCGTTGGTCAGCTTCACGCCCAGCTGAATCTTCACCGGCGCCTTCGAACCCTTCAGCGCCTGCAAATCGGTGTTGGCGACGACGAACTCCACGCCTTCCAGGTGCGACTCGATCATGCGATTGACGGCGTTGCCGCCGCCGCCGCCGACTCCGATGACCTTGATCTTGGCGCTGTTCAGCAGCTCTTCGTTGAAGTGGATGCGAATGTCGTTTTCCGGCTGGTTCTTGTCGTTGAAGTCTTCGATCATCTCTACCTCAGTGAGCGCCTTCGCGCCGGTTGATGCTGAATCCGTTTACTTTTCGGTGGAGCACCGCGCCGAGCGCTACCCGACCAAATCCTGCTGAATTGCGGCGCATCTTCAGGTACGCCATTCCAACTCGTCACCCTGCTTGAAGAGGGGCGTACTCTTCAGGTACGCCATTCAACTCGTCATTTATCCGAGCGCGCCATCAGCCTGAGACTCTTATGCGCCTTGCTTGGCAAACAGCGCCCTGATCTTCGCTCCCAGTCCGCGATCCAAATTCATGCGCGCCTGCCGCGCGCGATGTCCATACAAAACCATGCCGATCGCGGTGCCGAACTCCGGCTCCAGCAGCTCCGACGGCAGCTTGGCGATCGGCACGGGATAACCCTGGCGCACCGGCCGGCGCATGATGTCTTCCGCAACTTCCAGCAGGCCATTCAGCCGCGATCCGCCGCCGGTGAATACCAGTCCCGCGCCCAGCAGTTCGTCCATGCCGGCGTGGCGCAGATGATCGCGCAACATCTCCATCAGCTCGCGGCCGCGCGGCTCCAGGATTTCGCCCAGCATGCGCTGCTGCATCATGCCGCGCCGGCCGGTCGCCGACCGAGGGAACTTCGATCTCGTTGCCTTCCGGAATGCGCGTGACGATGGCGCAGCCGAACATCTTCTTGATGTTCTCGGCGTCGGGCAGCGGCGTGCGGAAGCCGACGCCGACATCGTTGGTGAAGTGGTCGCCGCCGATCGGGATTCGCACCGGTATGAATCACCACGCCTTCGTAGTACACGATCAGGTCGGTCGATCCCGCGCCAATATCGATCAGGCAGACGCCAAGTTCGCGCTCATCGGTTTGCAGCACCGAGTCGGCGCAGGCCAGCGCTTCGAAGACGGTGTCGTCAACGTGAACGCCGGCGCGGTTCAGCGCCGTGACCACGTTCTGCGTCGCGGTCGCGCTCGCGGTGACGATGTGGACGCGAACCTCGAGCTTGCGGCCCATCAGTCCGGCAGGATCGCGCACGCCGCCCTGCCCATCGAGGATGAACTCCTGCGGCAGCAGGTGCAGGGCTTCGCGGTCTTCCGGCATGTTGATGCTGCGCGCCTTATCGACCGCCGCGCGCACATCTTCGCGGCTGATCTCGCGCGAACGCGATGCCCAGCGTGATTCCGCCGTGGCTGTTGACGCCGCGAATGTGCGATCCGGCGACGCCCACCACCGCGTGCTCCACCGGCGCCTGCGCCACGTTCTCGGCCTCTTCCACCGCCTTCTTGATGGTGTCGACGGCCTTATCGAGATCGGCGATGACGCCCTTGCGCATACCGCGCGAATCGGAGATGCCGTGTCCGCGATAACGCAAGGCATAGTCATTCACCTCGGCGACGATCACGCACGTCTTGGCGCTACCGACGTCGATCACCGTAAGCAGGTTCTCTGTTTGGCTTCCCATGGTTTACGTGTGCTTCTTCGCTTTGCTCGCTGTCTTCTTTTGATCTGTCGCTTGCTTGTTCTCCGGCGCCGCCTCGCTCTTTGGCTGCGCAGGATTCGGCTTCGCCGTTTCCCTCGCGGAATCTGGATTCACGATCACCTGGTGGTCGTAACGCAGGTCCACCGACTCCAGCTTGGGGAACTGCGTTCGCCACTCCTGCACATGCGTGACATAGACCTGGAAATGCTCCAGGAAATTCGACGAGCCCAGATGCACCAGCACCGCTCCATGCGGGTCGGTGACGGTGGCGCGAACGTCGTCCGGATCGGACAAATCCACGTCGCTGATGTCGGCGGAATAATGCGCGCCGCCGGAATCCAGCTCCTGCATGAAGCGCGAGATAGATCTTCATGCGCGCCGCGCGCGACCGAGAGCGGATCGTTGTCGGAAACGCCCGACAATCACCGGAAACGAATACGTGTGCCTGGATTCGCCGGCATCTCCATGATGACGCCGTTGGCGTCGATCATTTCAATGTGCGAGTTGACCTCGACGAAGGCCACCGGGGTTCGTTCGGAGACGACGATCTTCAGGCGGTTGGGCAGCAGGCGCATGATCGACGCCGACTGCACCCAGGGAATCTGCTCCAGCTGCTTCTTGCGCAGCTCCAGCGGGACGAAGAAGATGTTGCGATCGATGTCGCTGGCCATCACGTCCAGGACCTGCGAGCGGCGCAACATTGTTGATTCCGGAGATGGTGATGTTGTCGCTGGAATCGACGCGAAAGCGCCAGGACGATGTGCCGTAGTGCTGCAGCACGAACCAGAACGCGCAGAGTACCATCGGCGACTCCGGCGAGCTGCAGGATGATGCGAACGCGGCCGGCAGCATTGCGCGGCAGAGCTCCTCGCCGGACCGGCACGCGCTTTTGGCCGCGCAGAAACGGCGACTCGGCCTCGTTCGTCCAGGTCGAGCATGCGCTGGTCCAGAGGAGATTCGTCGGCGCCCAGCGAGCGCGCGTACGAGCCGCGCGCGGCGACTTCCAGTTCCTCGTCCGGGATTGTCGATGAGCCTTTGCGCGCCATGAAAACAGGTAAAAAAGCCGGAAAACTTCGGCTATTCGCCTCACTATAACTGTTTTCGAAGGGATTGCGGCAAGGCTTTTGGCGCTAGTTGCGAGCGCAGCTGAACATGAACCACAAAGGTAAACGGAGAAGGAGAGAACCAGGTTTTCTCCCAGGTCACGGACGCCTGATTCCGGCCCAAGGTCGGAGAGATGCACATCGGCGGAGGGCCGAGCGGTCGATTACCGCTCCGGCTGGGTGCCGGTGAATTGATGCCACTGCGGGCCCAGGTTATGGCGGTGCAACATGTGGTGGAGCTTTTCGCGATCCACGGTGTTGCTCTCCAGAAACTGCGAGACCAGAGCCATGTTTTCGCTTCGAAGCGCCATACAGACCAGGTGCTCCGCCGTCATCACCCAAGTCTTCACGCCATCGACTTGCCCGGGCACGGATTCGTCGAGCGCCTCACGTTCCAGGCCGTTCGTGACAGGGAAGAACTTTACCGGCCAGTTTCCGATCCGGAGGGTCTCGCCCTCGACACCGGTGCCGCGTTTCGCGAGGTACTCATCAACGGGTGCCAGCGACGGAACGGAGCCTTCGGCTTGGGATGGGAACAGGACAAAGATGTCAGCCTCAAGAGGGACCGCTGGCTTGATGTAGAACGTGGCTGCCGCCGAGCCGCCCATGACGTACAGGCTGATGACGCCATCGGCCTGCATGCGGTTGATTGTCTCCAAGGTGTTCGCCATCGCCGCGGCTATCCCACGCTCTTCGCTGCGCGGCTCTCCAAGGCCTCAAGCACCTGCGGTCCGAGCTGCCAGATGCTGCCCGCGCCGAGCGTCAGGATCATGTCGCCCGGCTTGGCCGCGCGCGATGCCAACTCGGTGGCTTCGGCGAAGGACGAGACGTAGAGCGCTTCCTGGCCGCCGTCTTCGGTGATGCGGTTGGCCAGCATCTCTCCGGTGATGCCGGGAATCGGCGGCTCGCTGGCGGGATAGATGTCGAGCACCAATACGGAATCGGCATCGCGAAAGGCGGTGGCAAACTCGTCCAGCAGCAGCTGCGTCCGGGTGTAGCGATGTGGCTGGAAGATGACGTGGACCTTCGCGAAGCCGCACTGCCGCGCCGCGGCCAGCGTGGCGCGAATCTCGGTGGGATGATGGCCGTAGTCGTCGATCACGGTGACGCCGTCGGCGCTGCCGATCAGTTGGAAGCGGCGATCGACGCCATTGAATTGCGCCAGCCCCTGGCGAATCTTCTCCACCGGAATATCCAGCCCGACGCCAACCGCGATCGCGGCCGTGGCGTTGCTGACGTTGTGCGCTCCGGGAACCCGCAGCTCGAACTCGCCCAGATCCTGCGCCGCGATAGCTGACACGGAAGCGGCTGAGCGCGGCGCTTTCCGTCGATTCGGCCGCACTGCAGATTCGAGATGCGGAAGTCCGAATCCTCGCGCATGCCGTAGGTCACGGTCCGGCGTCGCACTCCGGTCAGCAGGCGCCGCAGGTCGTCGTTATCGTTGCAGGCGACGACCATGCCGTAGAAGGGAACCGAATCCATGAACTGCAGGAACGTCCGCTCCACGTCTTCCATGTCGCGATAGCAGTCCATGTGCTCGCGATCGATGTTGGTCACCACCGCCAGAATCGGCGACAGCTTGAGGAACGAGCGATCGCTCTCGTCGGCCTCGGCGACCAGGTATTGCGACTTGCCCAGCCGCGCGTTGGAACCCATCGCATCGACGCGTCCGCCGACCACCACGGTGGGATCGAGTCCGCCCGCCGCCAGCACCGCCGCCACCATCGAGGTCGTCGTGGTCTTGCCGTGCATGCCGGCGATGGCGATGCCGTACTTCAGGCGCATCAGTTCGGCCAGCATCTCGGCGCGCTGAATGACCGGGATGTGCTGCTCGTGCGCGGCGACGACCTCGGGATTGTCGCGATGGACGGCGGAGCTGATGATGACGACTTCCGCGCCGACGACGTTCTCGGCCCGGTGGCCTTCGGTGATGGAAGCGCCCAGGCTGACCAGCCTGGCGGTGACGGCCGACTTCTCGCAGGTCGGAGCCGGAGACCTTGTATCCCAGGTTGAGCAGCACCTCGGCGATACCGCTCATGCCGATGCCGCCAATGCCGACGAAATGGATGCGCTGAATCTTTGCAAACATGGAGAAATGTGATCTGGTGGAGCATCGCTTCAGCGGTGCAGTTCAGTCGAGCGTGGAACACCGCTTCATCTGTGCAGTGACTCTCAAGTACGAGTCGGCTTCAGCCGCCGAGGTAAAAGTATCTCAGCCGCTAAAGCGTGAATTCAACTTTGACGAGCTCAAAATGCACGCCTGAAGGCGTGCTCCACCCATTTCACAGAGTACCGTGCCTCAGGCTATCGCGTGCCGGGTCTGGATGCCAGCAAGCCGTGCCGCCATCTCAGCAATTCTAGCGGCCGCGTCGGGATGGGCAAAGCCGCGAGCCGCTGTCGCCATCTTGCCGAGCAGCGCGCGATCACGCAGCAGGGAGCTGATCTCCGCCACCAGTCGCTCGGCAGAGAGCTCCGCCTGCGGCAACAGTCGCGCGGCGTTGCCCGCGACCAGGATCGTCCGCGTTGTGCCGCTGATGATCGTCGGCAGCCGTGGGCAAGGGAACGAAGATCGCCGGTTTGCCCGCGGCCGTGATCTCGGCAACCGTGCTGGCGCCCGAGCGGCACAAGCACCAGATCGGCGCGGGCAAAGGCTCCCGGCATGTCGTCGATGAATGGCGACACCTCGGCCGGAATCATCTGTTTGCAGGTAAACAGCCTGCGCGTCGACGTAATCCTTTTCGCCGGTCTGATGGATGAATGTCGAGGCCGGGCACGGCTTCCGCCAGTTTCGGCAATGCCTCCAGCACCGCCTGATTGATGGCGTGCGCGCCCTGGCTGCCTCCGAACACCAGCAACGTCGGCTGCGCGTCATTCGGACGCGGTGGAACGTTGAAGAACTCGCGCCGCACCGGAACGCCGGTGACCTGGCAGTTATGAAAGTACTGGCAAGTGGTCTCGAACTGCACTGCCGCGGCTTTCACCGTTCGCGCGATCAGGCGATTAGCAAAGCCGGGCACGACGTTCGGCTCGAAGGCGATGGTAGGAATTCGAAGGAGGCCGCCCATCAGCATCGCCGGACCTGAGGCATAGCCGCCGACGCCGATCATCACGTCAGGACGCGAACTCGCGAATGATCTTGGCCGAGGCCATCAGGGCACGCGGCAGATCCAGCATCGTCTTCAGGCGGGTTGCCAGATCGACACGATTCAGCGCGCCGACCTCGATCAGTTGCAGCTGATAACCCGCCGCCGGAACCAGCCGCTTCTCAATGCCACGCGGCGTGCCGACGAACATGACTTCTGCGTCGTAACACGAGCGCAGCTCCTGCGCGATGGCGAGCGCGGGAATCACATGCCCGCCTGTACCGCCGCCTGCAACAATGACCCGCATGCTCACTCTGCTTGCTGACTTACGTTGAGCAGCACTCCGACAGTGGCCAGGGTGATGAACAGCGAAGATCCGCCGTACGAAATGAAGGGCAGCGGAATGCCTTTCGCCGGAACCAGGGCGAGCACCACGCTGATGTTGAACAGCGCCTGAACCACCACCATTGCGGTGATTCCGGTGGCCAGAAACTTGCCGAACATGTCCTCGGTGCGCAACGCCGTCCGCATGCCACGATAAAGAAAGATGCCAAAAAGCGTGACGACGAGCATCGATCCCCACAGGCCCAGCTCTTCGGCCGTCACCGCGAAGATGAAGTCGGTGTGCGGCTCCGGCAGGTAGAAGAGCTTCTGCTTGCCCTCCATCAGGCCGAGCCCGGTGATTCCGCCGGTGCTCACGGCGATCATCGACTGAATGATGTGGAAGCCCTTGCCCTGCGGATCCTTGAAGGGATCGAGAAACGCCTGCATGCGGGCCCAGCGCCACGGCACGCGCACGATCAGGAAGTAGAGCGGCACCAGCGATGCCAGCAGCGCCGTACCCAGAGATACTTCATGTTCATGCCGGCGACGTAAAGCACCGCCGTCGAGATGGCCACGCAAGCGATCGCGGTTCCCAGGTCCGGCTCCTTCACGATCAGCAGGGCGAACAGTAGCGTGGGCGCTGCTGCCGGAAGCAGCACGTTCTTGACGTCGGTGATCTGCTGCCAGCGCGATCTCCAGGAAGTAGGCGAGGTACAAGATGAGCGCCGGCTTCGCCACCTCTGATGGCTGGAATGAGAAGCCGCCGAACTTAATCCAGCGATGCGTATTATGCGAGTCGCGGAACAGGAAGACGGCAATCAGCAGCAGCGACGTGATGCCGAGAAACGTGAAGACCACCGGTCGGCCGGCGGAACTTCTTGTAGTTCACGTTCATGATGACGACCATGGCAATCAAGCCCGGCCGCCGCCCACGCCATCTGCCGCACCAGGAATCCGTACGGCGAGCCGAAGCGCTCCTTCGCCATCACAGCCGAGGCGCTGAACACCATCACCAGTCCGATGAAGACCAGCAACAGCGTGACCGTGAACATCCATTTATCGACGCTGACGCGCTTGGCCATTTATTCACTGCCTCCAGGAACGCTGCTTCCCACTTGCTCGCGCTCCTGCTTCCTCGCCGCCAATTGCCGAACCAGATCCTTGAACGACCCGCCCGCGATGCTCGTAACTGTCGAACTGATCGAAGCTGGCGCAGGCCGGAGCCAGCAGAACGATGTCGCCCGCGGTCGCCGATTCGCTGGCGCGCTTCACCGCAGCTTCCAGGGTTCCGACGCCAACAATCTCTGTGCCGCTGGCCTGCGATTCGATCTTCGCCGCCGCCGCGCCGATGGTGTACACGCGCTTCACGCGCTCTTTCAGCAGAGTCGTTCAGCACGCTGTAGTCGCTGCCCTTGTCCTTGCCGCCGAGGATGAGGTGAATGCCGCCCGGGAAACGATTCCAGCGCCTTGATGGTCGCATCGACGTTGGTCGCCTTGGAGTCGTTGTAGTACTCGACGCCGCCGACCGTGGCCACATATTCCAGGCGATGCTCGACCGCTTTGAATTCGGCGACGGCGCGGCGAATCTGTTCCGGCTGGAATTCCGGCCAGCATTCCGACGCAAACCGCCGCCAGCACGTTCTCCACGTTGTGCGCGCCCTTCAGTGCGATCTCGCTCAGCGGCATGATCTCGCGCGTGCCTTGCTTGTCCCGCCATCCGATCTGGTCGCCGTGAACGAACGCACCGCGATTCGACTTCCTCCAGGCGGCTGAACCAGTACACCTCGGCCTTGGTCCGTGCCGGCGAGCGCGACGCACGGCTCGTTGTCGGCATTCAGCACCGCAAAGTCGCCGGCGGTCTGGTTCTCGAAGATGCGAGCCTTGGCGGCGGCATAATTCTCGAACGTGTGATGACGGTCAAGATGGTCGGGCGTGATGTTCAGCACCACCGCGATATGCGGATGGAAGGTCTCGACCGTCTCCAGTTGAAAGCTGCTGATCTCCAGCACGATCCAGGTGTCGTCGGTGGCCCGATCGACAAACGTGATCGCCGGAGTGCCGATATTTCCGCCGACCAGCGTCTTTGCTCCTCCGGCGGCGATGATGTCGCCCGCCAGCGTTGTCGTCGTCGTCTTGCCGTTCGATCCGGTGATGGCGACGATGTGCCCCTTCAGGAATCGTGCCGCCAGTTCGATTTCGCCGATGACCGGAATGCCGCGCTCGCGGGCGTGAACCAGTTGCGGAACATCGAAGGGAACGCCCGGGCTGACGACGATCAGGTCCTGATCGCGAAAGGTGCGCTCGCCGTGCTGTCCGGTTTCGACGCTGATGCCGTGATCGAGCAGCACCGGAATCTCGTCGCGCAGCTGCTCCGGCGACTTGGCATCGGAGACGGCGACCGTTGGCGCCGCGCTCGGCAAGAAACAAAGCGCTGGCCACGCCGGATTTCCCCAGCCCGACCACCAGCACGCGTTTGCCCTTAATTTCCATTACCGAGAATCTCTTCTTTGAAGGGGCGCACCTTCAGGTGCGCCGTAAACCTGCTCTCTTAATCACATTTCCGAGGCGGCGCAGGCCGCCGAGGATCGGCCATAACTTGATCGCCAACCCGCCATTGTGCCACGATCCCGCAGCACCTACCTCAACTTCAACGTGGTGAGAGCAAAGAGTGCAAACACCAGCGACGCAATCCAGAAACGCACGATCACCTTGGACTCGCTCCAGCCCATCAACTCGAAGTGGTGATGGATGGGCGCCATCTTGAAGATGCGCTTGCGGCGCAGCTTGTACGAGCCCACCTGCAGGATGACCGACAGCGCCTCGATCACGAAGACCCCGCCGATGAAGGGCAGCAGCAGCTCCTGCTTGATGATGACGGCCACCGTGCCGATGGCTCCGCCCAAGCGCCAGCGAGCCGACATCGCCCATGAAGATCTCCGCCGGATGCGCGTTGTACCACAGGAAGCCGATCGCCGAGCCGACCATCGAGCCGCAGAAGATCGTCACCTCCGAGACCTGGGGCATCTTCTGACAGCTCCAGATAGTCGGCGAAGACGGCGTGTCCGCTGACGTAGGTCAGCACCGTGAGCGCGCCGGCGGCGATCACCGTGCAGCCGATCGCCAGGCCGTCGAGGCCGTCCGTCAGGTTCACCGCGTTGCTGGATCCGACGATGATGATGGCCACGAAGGCCACGAACGGCAGAAACGCCAGCGGCGACATCTAGCCGTGATGCCACTTGCTGATCACCAGGTCCGGCCGAAAGTGCTTCAGGAACGGAACGATCAGGCGAGTCGAGTACAGGCCGTGCGTCTCCAGTGCCGCTCAGCACTCGCGCCGATCAGGATGGCCGCCAGGAACTGATAGAGCAGCTTGGCGCGCGCGGTCAGGCCCAGGTTGCGGCGATGGACGACCTTCAGATAGTCGTCGGCGAAACCGATGGCGCCAAAGGCCAGCGTCGCCAGCACGGCGATCCAGACGAAGCGGTTCGACAGGTCGGCCCACAGCAGCGTGGGAATCAGCATGCCGACGACGATCAGGAGTCCGCCCATCGTGGGCGTGCCGGCTTTCTGCTGATGGGCTTTCGGGCCGTCTTCGCGGATGTACTGGCCGATCTGAAATTCGCGCAGGCGATGAATGACCGCCGGGCCGATGATGAGTCCGATGAAGAGCGCGGTCAGGCTGGCGAAGACGGTGCGAAACGTAAGATAGCGAAAGATTCGGAACGGGCCGATGTGGAAGACGACAAATCCTTTTTGATACAGCAACCAATAGAGCAAATTCGTCCCCGTCCTGACTTGAAAGAGCGCATCTTCTGGTGCGCTATTGCAGCCTCGCTTAGGTTCTAGCTGTGCCGGTGCGATCGCCACTGCAAAAGCTTCGGCATAAACCAACTCGAAGAACATAAGCTCAAGAAATATCCCGAAGAGAATGGCGCCTCCTACGATCCGCGCGAGGCTGACAACAACAGCAAAGGCTCCCGACAAACGATTGATGTGACGCCAGTCCCAACCCGCAACGGACCGCCAATCCAGCAGCATATAGACGACGAAGAATCCCACCGCAACATCCGCGACTCGTTTAACTCGGGATTGCGATTCAGGCATCGTCACCTCCGCAGCTGCGAAGCCGCTCCGGTCCATGCTTCCAGCGCTCGCTCCAGTCGCACGCCGCGCGATGCCTTCAGCAGCACCGCATCGCCGGGCTTGACCTCGCGCTTCAGCCACTCGCCCGCTTCTTCCGGCGTGCTCACAAACTCCGCATGCACTCCCGCCGCCGTCGCCCCTTCGACCATGGCTTGCGCCAATCCGCGGACGCCCACAACGAAATCAATGCCGGCTGCCGCCATGTGCTCGCCCGACTGCGCGATGCATCTGCTTCGCCCAGCGGGCCTAGTTCCAGCATCTCGCCGGCGACCACGATGCGGCGCTGCGCCGGAATTTTCGCCAGCGATCGCACCATGCTGTCGAGGGCCTTCGGATTCGAATTGTAGCAATCGTTGATGACGGTGGCCCCGCCAATCTTGAGGATTTCTCCGCGCTTGTCACCAGCTGATAACGTGGCCAGCGACTCCGCCGCCATCGTTGCAGCGGAACGCCATATTGCAGCCCGACGGCAACTCCCGCCAGCGCGTTGTAGATGTTGTGCTCGCCCAGCAGCGGCAGCAGTGCCCGGGCGCTTTGACCATCGGCGACAATGTCGAATGCCGAACCCTCAGGCCCGCGCGACTCGATGTTCTGCGCCGACACATCAGCCGAAGCGTGCCTGCCGAACATCACCACCCGGCCATGGAAGTCGCGCCCGAACTGCGAGACATACTCATCGTCGGCGTTGAGCACCGCGATGCCGCCGGCGTGCAGCGACTGCGATCAGCTCATACTTGGCGCGCGCGATCCCGGCAATCGACTCGAAGAACTCCAGGTGAACCGGCGCGACCATGGTCACCACGCCGCAGTCCGGCTGCGCCAGTTTGGCCAGCGCGGTGATCTCGCCCGCGTGCGACATGCCCATCTCGATGACGGCGATCTCGTGCTCCGGCTCGAGCTTCAGCAACTGCAGCGGCATGCCGAAATGATTGTTCAGATTGCCCTGCGACTTCAGAACGCGATGCCTGGTCGCCAGCACGTGCGCGATGGCTTCCTTGGTCGTCGTCTTCCCGGCCGAGCCGGTCACGCCGATCAGCGGCTTGCCCCAGAGACGCCGCACCGCAGCCCCCAGCCGCTGCAACGCCACCAGAGAATCTTCGACAACCAGCAGCTGCGACGTGCGAAGCGAATCGTCCAACTTGACTCTGCTCGACGACGGCGCCGACTGCGCCCTCAGCCAGCGCAGCCTCAACATAATCGTGGCCGTCGAGCCGCTCGCCGCGAACTGCGAAGAACAGATCGCCCGGCTGAAGCGTGCGCGAGTCGATGGAGTAGCCGCCGGCGACGGCATGCGGGATCAAAGTTCGCCCGTGGCCGGCATGAACTCGGCGGCGCGTGCGAGCGTCAGCTTCATGACTGGGTTGCGTGCTCCTCGCGCCGCTCCGTAACCGCTCTTATGCAGGGCGTTCACGGCCTCCTCGATATCGTCGAACGGCACGGTTCCCGCGCTGGTGACCTGCACCTTCTCGTGGCCCTTGCCGGCGATGCAGAACGATGTCGCCGGAATTCGCTTCGTCGATCGCCAACGCGATGGCTTTGCGACGGTCGGGTTCCAGCGTGTAGCGCGTACCGCTGCGCTGCAGGCCAGGCAGGGCGTCGTTCATGATGTTGATTGGATTCTCGCTGCGGGGATTGTCGCTGGTGAGGATGACGAAATCGCTGCCCGCTCCGGCAGCGTCGCCCATCAAAGGGCGCTTGGTGCGGTCGCGGTCGCCGCCGCAGCCAAAGACAGTGATGACACGTCCCGCACCGCCGCGCTGCGCCAGGAAGTCGCGCGCCAGTGCCGTCAGATTTCGCAAAGCATCGTCGGTGTGCGCGTAGTCGACAATCACCGTGAACGGCTGGCCGATATCGACGCGCTGGAAGCGTCCATCCACTCGTTCGAGCTGATATGCCGCATCTGCGATCGCCTTCGGCTCGACATTGCGCGCATACGCAGCGGCTGCCGCTGCGAGCAGGTTGTAGACGTTGACGCGGCCGAGCAGCGGGCTCCAGATCAGAGACTTGCCGGCTGGCGTGACCAACGTGAATTTCGTTCCATTGCTCTCAACGCTGACGTCTTCGGCGTGGAAGTCGCCGCCGGCGATGCCGTAGGTCAGCACCTCCTGCTGCTTCTTGCAAAGCTTCATGCAGCCGCTTGCCGTAATCATCTTCAATGTTGATGACGGCGACGCGCGGCGGCTCTGTCCCCGATCCCTGGAAGAGGATTGCCTTCGAGTCGAAATACTTCTCCATCGTCAGGTGATAGTCGAGATGATCGCGCGTCAGGTTGGTGAAGATCGCGACGTCGTAGGGAATGCCGTAAACGCGCTGCTGCTCCAGGGCGTGGGAGGAGACTTCCATCACCGCTTCCGTGCAGCCCGCCTGCAATGCGCGCGCGAAGAATTGATTCAACTCCAGCGCTTCGGGCGTGGTGTGCGGCGCCGGGAAGTGCTCCTCCTCAATGCGGTATTCCACGGTGCCGACCAGGGCGGTCTTGCGGCCGCCGGCCCGCAACATGGCATTCAGCAAGAACGATGTGGTGGTCTTGCCGTTCGTTCCGGTGATTCCGGTAATGCTCAGCTTCTCCGCGGGCCGGCCGTAGAAGTTCGCACTCAGCCGCGACAAGGCTTGCCGACCGTGCTGCACCTGCGCCCAGCTGACTCCGGGACGCGGGGGAAGAGAATCGCTGACGATGGCTGCCGCGCCCGCCTTTAAGGCCGTATCAATATATTGATTGCCGTCCGTGGACTCGCCCTTGATGGCGACGAAGCACCAGCCGGGCTTCACGCGCCGGCTGTCGTAATCCAGTCCTGCAATGGGCGGATTGCCTTGCTGCGCGACATATCCGACACCATCCAACAGCTCGAGAAAATTCATAACCCTACCATCAACATTACAGCACCGGCCTTGACAGACGCTATAAACTTGGTATTACTTTTTAATAGAAGTAAGGGAGACTCTATGGAATCGGCGCTCACAAGCAAGGGGCAAATGACTGTTCCCAAGGCTATACGCGAACACCTGCGCCTCAAACCCGGCGACAGAGTAAGGTTCTTCGTGCACCCGGATGGGACGGTAGTCCTGCTGCCGAAGCTGCCAATCACGTCACTAAAGGGCATACTCAAGACGACGAAACGCGGTACTGTTTCCGAAATGAATGAAGCCGTTGCTACGGGTGCCACCGAACGCTTTCGCCGGCCTAAACGAAAATGATCGGGTTAGACACGAACATCCTGATTCGTTACATGCTCCGTGACGACCCTGCGCAGGCACTCCGAGCCGAGGAAGTCGTTGAACGGCTCACCGAATCGAATCCTGGCTTTGTCAGCACTGTTGTTGTTGTTGAGATTGCTTGGGTTCTGGAAAAAGTTTATAAATTCGCGGCTAACGAAGTAGCTGCCGCGCTCGAACGCATGCTCCAGATCGACGTATTGATCATCGAGCACCACCTTGAGGTTTATCTCGCGGTCGTCGACTTGAAGCAGCGGAAGGGCCATTTTGCTGATGCTCTCATTGGCGCGATCGCCAGGCGCTCCGGCTGTACCCGTATTTTCACTTTTCACCGGAAAGCTTCGCGCCTTCGAGGCTTCGAACTCGTGTGAGAACACTTGATCGTCTACCCAGAACAGTACATGTTTGCCCCTCAGTGCGCGAAACGCACGGTGATGTGTTGTCCTGCCAGCAAGTGCGCTGCCTGGCGCGGGCGACTGCTCACGCGCGATTCCGCTCCCGATGGCATTGATCTCCAGCCCGGACTGCTGCGCGATCTCCACTGCCGATCGCAGCGGCTTGCCCAGGAACGACGGCACCACAGCTCCGCCATCCACGGCCAGAACGACGGTGCCGCTGGTCGGAGTCGGCTCCGGCGATGGCGGCGTGGGCAGTGGCGCTTCCTGCGCTTGGGCCACTTCCGCAGCAGGCGAGGCAGGCGGAGTCAGTGACGCTTTCACGTCGGCCAGGGGCGTAACCTTGCTCACGCTGGGAGGACGTGTGGCCGCGGTTTGCGCGCTCGTCGTCGTAGCTTGGTCGTCTACCACCGGCGTTCCCAGGTGATCCGAGGATTCGTCCACATCGACGCCCTTAGCGGATGCCGTCAGCGTCTGTTTCTGGACATTCTTCGTGTCCAGATCGTGCGGCACTCGCAAATACTCCAGCACCTGCTCCGCAATGCGCTTGAACACGGGCGCGCAAACCTGTCCGCCCTGGTGCAGTCCAGCCGGCGAATCGAGAATTACCGCGATGGTGATGGCCGGAGTGTTGACCGGCGAGAAGCCGATGAACGAGGCCACATACTTGGTCTTGGAATACACTCCGGTGTTCGGATCGACCCTCTGCGCCGTTCCGGTCTTGCCGGCGACGGTGTAGCCGTCCAGAATCGCGCGGCGCGCTGTGCCGAACAGCACCACGCCTTCCAGCATCTTCTTCATCTGTGCGGCCGTCATGGTCGAGATGACGCGATGCTGCTGCGCGGGATGGTAGACCACCGGCAGCGCTTTGCTGTCGGGCGGTAGCTCGCCGGCCACGATGCGCGGTGGCGTGTACATGCCATCGTTCGCAATGGTCGACACCAGCGAAATCGTTTGCAGCGGGGTAACGCCAATCTCCTGCCCCATCGAGATGGCGCCGATGGAAACCTTCGACCAGCGACTGACCGGTTTGGCCATGCCGCGCGTTTCGGCCGGCAATTCGATTCCGGTCTGCTGTCCGAATCCATAGTCGTGAATGTAGTGATACAGGCGGTCTTCGCCCAGCTTCATGCCGACTTTGATGGCCGCGACGTCGCTGGAGTGCGCCAGCGCTTCGGACATCGTGATCACGCCCAGGCTCTCGTGGTCGTGAATCTTCATGCCGAAGACATCGATGGAGCCGTGCTGGCAATCGACCTTGTCGTCCGGTGTAATCAGGTGCTGATCGATGGCCGCGGAGTAGGTGACGATCTTGAACACCGAGCCGGGCTCGTAGATATCGGTGACGGCGCGGTTCTTCAGCGCCTCTGCAGGAACGCTGTAAAAAACGTTGGGATTGAATGTTGGTCGATTTGCCAGCGCCAGAATCTCGCCGGTGCGCGGATTCTCCACCACGACGGTTCCAGCAATCGCCTTGGTGTCCTCCATGCCCTGATCCAGTTCTTTCTCGGCGATGTACTGGATCGTCTGGTCGATCGTCAGAACCAGGTTCTGCCCTGGATCTGGTGGACTTTTCGACATTGGCGAACCAGTTTGCGGCGAGCATCAACCGAAATCATTTCCTGGCCGGGAATGCCGCGCAAATCGTCATCGAACTCGCGCTCCAAGCCACCCAGGCCCACGTCATCCATCCCACGATAACCGATGACCTGCGCGGCCAGCTCGCGCTTCGGATAGAAGCGCTGGGGCTCCTTCATGAAGTAAATGCCATGCAGATTAAGTTCGCGAACTCGATTCGCAGTCTCGGCGTCGATCTTGCGTTTCAGAAAAACGAAGTTGTGCCCGTTCTTGATCCGATTGGCGAGGGTTTGCGCATCGAGGTTCAACACCTTGCTGAGCAAGGACGCGGTCTGCACGGGATCGTAGACTTCGGTAGGAACCGCGAAGACCGAATCGACTTCAATCGACATGGCCAGCGCATAATCCGTTGCGGTCGTAGATGTTCCCTCGGCGTGGCTCAATCGGAATCGTGCGGTTGTGCTGGCGTTCGGCCCGCAGCATGAAGTCGGAGTATTTGAAGATCTGCAGCCGCACCAGGCGGAAGCAGATGATCAGGATCCAAATGAAGAGCAGGACAGCGAAGATGTAGAGGCGTTTGCTTGGTGTTTTAGGAGTGCTCGCCCGCATACCCCGGTTACTCCGTTCTACCGCGATTCGGCTCAGGTGAGCCGGCATTTCAGAAATACTGCCAGGGCCGCTTTATGTGGCGAAGGCGGTCCGCTGATTCCGGACCGCCGGTCGAACTCTGCGCGTGCACTGAAGCGTAAAGAACTAGATCGCCGCAGCTGAATCGTTACTGCAATCCCGAAACCACCATGATTCCGCCGGCCTTTGCCATCACCGGCATCGCAGGATCGGTGGTCGCGGCATCCATCGACTGCCATTGACCGTCGAGCGGGACGCTGCATGCCCATCTGGCGCGCCAGGCGATCGATGCGGGACAGATCCTTCAGCGAAGCCTCTTCCAGGCTCAAGGTGCGATTGACTTCGGAGATCGAATCACGCTGCGACTTCAGCTGCTCGATCTTGTATCCGTATTCAATCGCGCTGAAGTGCTGCCACAGGTAGACCATCACCAGCAGGAAGAGCACGCCTAGGGTGATGCCGAACGTCACCATCTCGCGGCGGCGCTTGGGATCGGTGACCATCACCACGCGCGAATTGTCGATGCGCTTGGCGAAGTAGATCTCCGGCGTGCCGATGAACATGCCGCGCGGCTGCTGCTGCACCGCCGCCTGCTCGTTCCACTCACCAGCTTGTGCCAAGGTCGGGTAAAGAACTCCGGCTGCCATAGCTTTCTCCTGCCGAACGCCTTTTAAACTCTGCGTTCGGGATGACCTTTTGGGTACACGGGCCGAATTCCAGGAGCCCCAGACTTATTCACATTCCCCACAGCTTTTTCCGCAGCCGCCCAGCCATCAGGCAAGGTTGCGAAGTTGCGCAATCGAACCAACTGAACAAACAAACCTTCAAACTCTCTCCGCTGCCCGCATCTTTGCGCTGCGCGACCGCGGATTGCGATCGATCTCTTCCTCATCGGCAATCGCCGGCTTCTTGGTCAGCACGCGGTACAGTCCGTCGCGCGCCCCATCTCGCAGCGCATCTTTCACAATGCGATCTTCCAGCGAGTGGAAGCTGATGATCACTAACCTGCCGCCCGGCTTTAGGACTTGCGGGGCCGCGTCTTTACTCAGCAGCGTCCGCAGGTCGTCTAGCTCTCGGTTCACTAGAATTCGGAGTGCCTGGAAAGTTTTCGTCGCCGGATGAATCCGCCTCTCAGCCTGGTTCATTGGCCGGGCCGCGGTCGATATCACACCCGCCAGTTGTGCGGTGGTATGAATCGGCCGCGCCCGAACAATGGCTCTGGCGATTCTCCGCGACCTCCTTTCCTCACCGAATTCGTAAATCGCGTCGGCAAGCTCACGCTCGTCGAAGCGATTTACCACTTGTTCGGCGGTCAGCCCGGATTGCGTATTCATACGCATATCCAAGGGCCCGTCCGCCTGAAAACTGAATCCTCGCGCGGCGTTCTCCAGTTGCATGGAGCTGACGCCCAGGTCGGCTAGCAATCCGTCGGCGGATGCTGCCGCAACGTGCTGGGCGACTTCGGCGAACGAGGCGTGCACCAGCTCGATCTTCGGCCAGTCACTCGCCAGTTCCGCCGGCGGCTTCGTCAGCCGCTCGCGCGCCCGTTCCAACGCTGCCGGATCTTTATCGAAGCCAATCAAATGACCCTGTGCGCCGAGGTGTGTTGCGATTTCCCAACTATGTCCACCTAAGCCGAGAGTCAAATCAATAAAGGTCCCGCCGCGCCGAACGGCCAGGAATTCGATCGCTGGTTTTAAAAGAACGGAAACATGACTGAATCCCTTATCGTCATGTCCGCGCCCAGGGGCGCTATTCGTTTCTGACAACCCTTTGTCCACTCACCATTCCAAGATCGCGAATGGAGCCGAGAACTGTTTGCTTAAATCCCCAAACCGCTAAGCGTGGCTTCATCGTCTTCGGTGAACGGCTCGGCAATCGACTTGCGAAGCTCATCGGCATTGCGCACCACCAGGTGCTTCAAGTTGCCCATCACCGCGACCTCACCCTTCAAGTTGGCCGTCTCGCGCAGGATCTGCGGCATCAGCAGCCGGCCCTGGCCATCGAACTCCACCACTTGCCCGAAGTAGCTGGTGCGTTCGAGAAACTTCTGCTTGACCTTGTTCATTTCCGGCAGGGCGGCCAGCTTGCGCTCGATCTCTTCCCAGGACTGCATGGGATACACTTTGGCACTCTTGCCATCCCAACTCGTGATATAGAATTGGGCGCTGTAGTTCTCGTCGATTTCGCGCTTGAATTCCGCGGGCATTTTTAAACGCCCTTTGTCGTCCAATCGGGTTAAATGATTCCCGCGAAACATAGCGATCGACCGGGTGGCTACTTACGAAGGAGGGAAGCATTTCGAACCTTGAAGAGCGGCTGCGATGCAGCAATAGAAATGAAATTGCGTCCGCATTCAGCACGTCTCCGAGGTTGAAGGTTAGTTCCCACCGCCTCCCACTTCATCCCACTTAGGACGTATCCTACGCCTAAATCGTTGGCTGTCAAGCAGAAATTAGGGATTTTTGCGTTCGGCCAACTTTCCTGCCCGCACTCCACAATTCGTAGCGCTTCCGAAATCTAACCAGACACAATAAAATGGGTTTACTAAGATGGTTCTTCGTCCGACATGGAGGACGAAGTCCGGGCCTATTGCTTAGCTAAGTCGGGAATTCGCCGGTGCGCTGCTTAGCTAAGTAAAAAGCCCGCCACTGTTGGCGGGCTGGTCCAGTTGGGCTTAGCTAAGTTTAGTGGTGATGAGGGGCAGAGGAGGCCGACTCAATGGTCACGAAGGGGCTGGTGGCCGAAACCAGGGCCATCTTCGTTGATGAGATGAGGAAGCCGTAAAACGCGGGGCTTCCATTTTGCGTGATGGCGATGGCGCCGTTGTTGGCGCTCACGGAATAGGATCCGCTCTGCGTCTGGTTTTGCTGCGTTCCGCCCGGCCCGCTTTGGCTGAAGGTGGTGGAGTACACAGGATTGCTGGTCGAGCCACTGGATTCGTTGCTGTCGATCTGGCTCACATCGCCCGACAGGTATTCAGGCAGCGAACCTCCCAGGTACTCGCCCACCAAGGAGGAGTCGCTGAACGGCCCGGCGGCCTGCGGCTGGAAGTAGAGAATCTCCGCGCCTTTGACATTGCTGCCACTGGCGGGGACGGCGTTTATGCAGAAGCCCTGGTTTTGTGCCACCAAGTAGCAGACGATCACGGCACCGCCCGAGAAGTTAAGACTGGTTCTTCCATTGGACGCGACCGTGTAGGTGGCGCCGTCTGCCGATTGACCGAAAGTCCCACCCGTATTGGTGTCGATGTTGAAGGTAATGTCGCCGTTGCCGTCCGCATTAATCAATACAGCGATGGCCTGATTTCTCGCGTTATCCTGTCCGGCATTATTGATTCGGCTTCCAAATCCAACAGAGTTGCCATTCAGCGAGCCGGTGTTAAACGTCCCGCTCTGCCGGAGAGCATCACTGATGGTCAGCGGGCCGCCGCTGTCGATGTCCACCGAGAAGACTCTCGTTTGCGGAAACAATATAGGCCGCGTAGTTGACCGTGGAGCCGCCAATGTGGATCTGCGTTGTCTCTCGTCCGTTTGAGTCGGCACTGCCCGTAATCGAACCGGTAAACGACAGCTGGCTGTGAGTTACCGAAGTCGTTGAAATCTTCGGAACCATTGGTCAAAGCGCCGCTGGCACTTTCGCTATAGGTGCCATCACCCGACAAAGGATTTCCAGAAGCGTCGAAGCCCTGCAAGCCGGCCGCCCAGTTCCCGGCCAGCGCCGGCGTGTTGAAGTCAGCAGGATTCTGCTGGCGTAGCACTCCCGCTCCCCACGTTCCGCTCGAACCGTTCTGGTTGAAGGCAATCACTCGCATGTCTTCGGCAGCGCCGGTCGACACCAGCAGCGAGACACTTCCTCCGGCGCTATCGGTCCAGTTGATTTGCCCCAACCCGTTGCTACTGACGGAATACGTTCCGCCGGTGATGGTGCCGTGCTTCACGCCTGAATGGTTGTTGGAGTCTGTCTCTCCGGCAGTGATGTGACCGTTTCCATCAGCGGTAAAGCTTGCCAGGGCCGCAAAAGCATTGCCTTCATCGAAGCCTTGGAAGGTGACGGCATATTGTCCGTTTAAGGTTCCATTCGCGTCGCCTGTGTTGACGGAAATGCTGAGCGACTGGCTTGCCGTGTTGTTCTGCGCGTCCGTTACCTTAACAACCAGGTTCGCCAGTCCGGCGGCTCCGGGCGCGCCAGAAATCAATCCCGTGCTGGGGTTCAAGCTCAGACCTATGGGCAACGCGCCCGACGTAATGCTCCAAGCGTAGGGAGTGATGCCGCCGCCGGCATTCAGCAGGGAATTGTAAGGAGTATTGATGGTGCCGCCGGGCAGCGAAGAGGTCGTGACGGCCAGGGTCCCGGCACTTCCGTTCACTGTAATTTGCAGATTGACGACAACAGCTTGGGTGGGTGTTTCCGAGTCTTCGGCCTGCGCCATGAAGCTGTAGTTGCCCGTGGCTGTTGTCGTGCCCTGAATTACGCCTGCGCTGGTGAGGGTCAAAGTTGGCGGCAGGTTTCCGCCGGTCTTCGTCCAGGTGTAGGGAGCAACGCCGCCCGCAGCCACCAACGGGACGCTGTAACCACTTCCGTTCGTTCCATTGGGAAGCGTTGACGTCAGGACTGTCATGGTCGAGATGGGTGCGAAGTAACTGGCGATATCGAGGATCAAATTCCCAGGAGTACCCGCCGCAATGTAGGCGTTGATGGAATCATTGCCGGTTCCGGCAGGCACGACGGCCATATTGGAGGTGATGGCTCCGTCCACCGCGTTGAGCGTGGAAACGGTTTGCGGACGCGTCTGGCCCTCCGGCCACAGCGTCAGGTAGCTCAAGGAGCCATTCGGAACCACGGTTGCGTTGAAAGTGAATGCCTGCGCGGTATTCGGTATGCCACAAAGGCTACCTACAACGCCCACCGGGACTTGACCGTTGAACGGCCCAATCGTCTTTCTGGTGTCCAGGACGCGACACGGCGTGAGCGTATAGAGAGACAGCGGGTTGGAGGCAGAATTTGCGGGCGCGAAGTATCCATTGGTGTCGATCAGCAGGTTGGTCGTGTTGCTGGGAAAAACGGCGGTTGCATTGTCCGCGCCCGCGGGCACGATAGCCGCGTTCGCCACGATGGTTCCGGTCGGGTCATTCAGGGTGGAAACCAGCGGTTGTGGCTGGCCTTTAGGCCACACCGTCACATACCCGACTCCCCCACCGGAAGGAACGGCCGTGATGTTGAACGAATAGGCCACCGCGTTGCTGGGGATGGCGCAATTTCCAGGGATAGGGAAGTCGTGTTCCTGGCCCCCCGATATAGGTCCGCCGCTGGTGCGGGTGTCGAGTATCCGACAGGGCGTCAGAGGAAAAAATGCCAGCGCCGAAGTGTCGCTTGCCGAGTCAAAGTAAGCGTCGATATCGATCAGAACGTTGGTTGTGTTGCTGACGAAAACATTCACTTCGCCGTTGGTGCCCGCCGGCACAATGGCTGCGTTCGCTTTAATGCGACCGTCAATCGAGTTCATCAACGAGACCAAGGGCTGTGGTTCTCCAGTCGGCCAAATCGTCAAATACGATACTGGGGCATTATTCGGAGGCACCAGGGTCACGTTCAGCGAATAGGCCGATGCCGATGACAAGCTGAAGGCCGCGCATTTACCTTGCGATCCTCCGGACTGGGCGAGGCTCGGCAGATTAAAGGTCGCAGCCGTTCCACCCGGAATTGGTCCGCTGCCGCCGTTATTTGGGCGGGTGTCCACCAGACGACAAGGCACAACAGTCTTCAGCCGCAGCGGCGATTGCGCGACCACGACATGACAGAAAAGGACAAATAGGGGCAATAAGGACGAAATACGGCGCAGTTTGGGCATGGGTTCTTCAGCTCCATCGATAAGTTCACCCGGAGTGCCTAGGCGGGAGGACGCACAATCGCGGTTGATCGCGATCGATCAGTGACGGCCAGATCACCAGCTATAGGAAACGAGTGCGGAAAAAATGAAGGCGACCGGTGGAACGTGCAATGTATCCGAAAACCCGACCGGAGGAAATAGCTATTTCAGGCGACTACTTCCGCCTGACCTAAGTGGTGTCGCGTTTGGTAGTAGTACGCGCTGGCTGGCGAGGAATTTTCACCAGCAGAATTTATGCACTGACTGGTGTTTCCGCTGGCATTCCGAGAAGGCTGGAATCGAATCGTTGCCGGCAGAGCTAATTGACGTCGCAGCCGCCGCCATTCGTCATGCAGCAGTTCGACTGGCCGCAACCTGCGGCCGACGCCGCTGGGCTGCCCTTCGTATTGACCGCAAAGGTTGAGAGCTGCTGCTCGAGCTTCCCGGTGTGGCACTTGGGACATTCCGCTGTCTGCTCGCCAAACAGGATGGCCTCAAACTTGTGTCCACAAGACTCGCACTTGTATTCGAAAATCGGCATAAATCACTCCAACTCGCGCAAATTCGCGCCCCGGCCGATTTCGGCGAATCGGCTTTCGTACGCAACACTCTATTATAGAGAGAGGAGTTGGTTGCCATCGCAACAAAAGATCAATCCTTGACGGAACCTTCGGGTCATCCGTTCGCGTCTGCCGAGGCGGCTGCGCGCGACTTCTTCGGCGAACCGTTCCGTCCCCGGCGGCCGTTCTTGAACGGTCACACGCAGACTATCGCCGGTAACTTCCTGCCCCGCCGCAATCTGCTTCCTGCTCCGGAAGAGCGGTTGTTTGGCGTCGAGGCCGGAGTCCAGGTGCTGTGCCACTGCCATTGGCAGCCGCAGCGCGCGACCGCGATGACTGTGGTCATTGTGCACGGCCTGGAGGGTTCCAGCGACTCGCAGTATGTGATCGGGACCGGGAGCAAGGCATGGGCCGCGGGAATGAACGTTGTCCGCATGAACATGCGGAATTGCGGCGATACCGAGCATCTCGGCCCTACTCTTTACAACTCCAGCATGTCGGCCGACGTCGGGTCGATCGCCAAGACCCTCATAGCCGAAGACGGTCTGCAGAAGCTGGCGTTTATCGGCTATTCCATGGGCGGCAATCTTGTCCTAAAGCTGCTGGGGGAGTGGGGAAGCGGCGCGCCTCCACAGGTGAAAGCTGGAGTGGGCGTTTCTCCCGCGGTCGACTTGGCGCCATCAGCCGACGCTCTTCACCATCCCGCCAATCGCGTGTATGAGTGGAAGTTTCTGCGGGGATTGCGGCGACGGCTTCGCCGCAAGGCTGCGCTCTTTCCCGAACGCTATGATGTCCGCCATCTACGGGGGATGCGCAGTCTGCGCGACTTCGACGATCAGATCACCGCCCGTTATTCCGGCTTTCGCGATGCGCAGGATTACTACTCGCGTGCCGCTGCAGCGCGAGTGGTGGATGCCATCGCCGTTCCTACTCTCATCCTGCATTCCCTCGACGATCCCTTCATCCGTGTTTTGCCCGTCACTCGCGAAAAACTGCTGCACAATCGTCACATTACCTATGTTGAGACCGCACACGGCGGCCACTGTGCCTTCCTCGCCGACGCCAACGGATACGACGGCCGGTGGGCGGAACGTCAGGCCATCGCCTTCCTCCAGCGGGTCGAACGAGGCGAGCCGGTTCGGTTCCCTGCGCGCTGATTGTGCTCGAAAAATGTCCCACAATGTAGGCGGGATAATTGTGATTTTCTTCTGATGAACTTTGGTTTAGAATGTGCGGCACTTTCGTTCTGAGCCAAAAAAGGTACCACTGCTCAACCCAATCTCTCCTGAGGGCGCGCGCGCAAGAAACGTGCTGTTACATCAGTGCGGCAAGAACAAAAGTTTCGGCAATCAGTAAAAACGAATTTGCCATCGGCGCAGTTCAATGAGGTTCTGGCTATGATTCCGCAACGAGCAAAACAAGCTGGCGTCAGTAATATTGATGAACTGGCGATCAACACCATCCGCTGTCTCGCGATCGATGGTGTTCAGAAAGCCAATTCCGGACATCCGGGCACGCCCCTGGGCGCGGCTCCCACCGCCTACGCTCTTTGGCAGAAGGTCCTGCGTTACGATCCGCAGCAACCCTGGTGGCCGAATCGTGATCGCTTCGTGCTCTCCGCCGGACACGCGTCAATGCTGCTGTATGCGCTGATTCATGTCGCAGGTGTCAAGGCGGAGAACGCGAGCTACGACGGAGAAGAATCGCCCGTCAGTGACTCTCGACGACCTCAAGACATTTCGGCAGGCTGGGAGCCGCTGTCCCGGTCATCCCGAGTACGGTTGGACGACGGGCGTGGAAGCAACGACCGGTCCGCTCGGTCAGGGCCTCGCCGACAGCGTTGGAATGGCTATCGCCGGCGCGATGGCTCGCCTCCAACTACAACCGCCCGGGTTTCGATTTGTTCGACTTCAATACTTACGCGCTCTGCGGTGACGGCTGCCTGATGGAAGGCGTCTCCAGCGAAGCCGCCTCGCTGGCTGGGCATCTCAAGCTGTCCAACCTTTGCTGGATCTACGACTGCAACCACGTGACCATCGAGGGCCACACCGATCTGGCGTTCACCGAAGATGTAGCCACGCGCTTCCTGGCCTACGGCTGGGAGGTAGTACGGGTCAGCGATCCCAATGACATTGAATTGGTCGAACGCGCCCTGAAGCGCTTCCATGCGACCACCGATCGTCCGACGATGATCATCGTGCACAGCCATATCGGCTATGGCGCGCCGCATAAGCAGGACACCTCTGCCGCTCACGGAGAGCCGCTTGGTGCCGAAGAAGTGCGGCTGACGAAAGAGTTTTTCGGCTTCTCGCCGGACGAATCCTTCGTTGTCCCAGACAGGCGTTCGCGAACACTTTGACGGCAGGCATGGGCGCGCGCGGCGCCAGCCTGAGCAAGGAGTGGGACGAGATGTTCGCACGCTACAAGGCGCAATATCCCGACTGGCGGCCGACATTGAGCAGCATGAACAAGCGCGAGCTTCCGGCCGGTTGGGAGAAAGCTTTGCCCACATTCCCGCCGAGCGCCAGCGGCATGTCGACGCGCGACGCCTCCGGCAAAGTGCTGAACGCGATGGCGCAGAAAATCAACTGGCTGATGGGAGGCGCGGCCGATCTTTATCCCAGCACCAAGACGCGGCTGGAGTTCGAATTCGCCGGCGACTTCCAGGCCAAGGGCGAGTTGGGAAACTACAAGGGCCGCAACTTCCACTTCGGCATTCGCGAGCACGCCATGTGCGCCATCGTGAATGGCATGGTGCTTACCGGACTGCGCGCGTTCGGTTCCGGCTTTCTGATCTTCACCGACTACGCGCGCGGCGCTCTGCGTCTCTCGTCGCTGATGGAAATTCCTGCGCTCCACGTCTGGACGCACGACACCATCAGCCTGGGCGAGGATGGCCCGACGCATCAGCCGATCGAGCAACTCGTATCGTTGCGGGCGGTGCCTGGAATGCTGGTGATTCGTCCCGGCCGATGCGAACGAAATGACCGAGGCGTATCGCGTAGCCTTTCGATCGAAAGATCATCCCTGCGAGATCATCTGCAGCCGGCAGGCGCTGCCGATCTACGACCGCACGTAAGTTTCGCCGCGGCCAGCGGGCTCGCCAAAGGCGCTTACGTCATGGTGGATGCTCCCGACGGCAAACCCGACGTCATCCTGATCGGTTGTGGCAGCGAAGTCGCGCTGTGCGTGCAGGCGTGGGAGCAACTCAAGACGCAAGGCATCAAGACGCGCGTGGTCAGCATGCCGTGTTGGGCGCTCTTTGACGGTCAGGACCAGGCCTATCGCGATAGCGTGCTGCCGCCGTCCATTGGGGCGCGCGTCACCGTGGAAGAAGCTTCACAAATCGGCTGGGAACGTTATGCCGGCCGCACCGGCGTGGTGCTGGGCATGCATACCTTCGGCATGTCGGCGCCGATGAAGGTCGTGATGGAGCACTTTGGCTTTACGGTCGAGCATGTAGTTTCGGCGGCAAAGCAGGCGATAGCAAATTCGAAGTAGTACCACACGGTGGGAGGCTACCAGCAGATGTCGGAAGGAATGTCGGATGCGTTTGTATTTTTCGGAGCCACGGGCGATCTCGCCTACAAACAGATCTTCCCGTCGCTGCAGGACCTGATTCGCGACGAAGGATTCAACGTCCCGATCATCGGCGTCGCCAAGGCCGGATGGAATCTGGATCAGCTGAAAGCGCGCGCGAAAGAAAGCCTGGAAGAGCATGGCGGACTGGAGCAGGCGCCGTTTGAAAAGATCGATCAGCCTGTTGCGCTATGTCGATGGCGATTATGGCGATGCCGCCACCTTTACCGAACTTCGCAAGCAATTGGGCGAATGCCAAAGCGCCGCTGCACTACCTGGCGGTGCCGCCCAGCCTGTTCGGAACAGTCGCCGAAGGACTGGCGAAATCCGGTTGCGCGGATAATGCGCGCGTGGTCATCGAAAAGCCCTTCGGCCACAACCTGCCGACCGCACTGGAACTTAATCGCACGCTGCACAAGTTCTTTCCCGAAGAAAACATCTATCCGCATCGATCACTATCTCGGGCAAAGAGCCGGTGCAGAACATCCTGTACACCCGCTTCGCCAATCCGGTTTTCGAGCCCATCTGGAATCGCGAATATGTGCGCTGCATTCAGATCACGATGGCGGAAAACTTCGGAGTCAGCGATCGCGGCAAGTTCTACGACGAGACCGGCGCGCTGCGCGATGTGGTGCAGAACCACATGCTGCAGGTGCTGGGCAATCTCACGATGGATCCGCCGACCGGAGAAGATCATGAAGCGGAACGCGACTCGAAAGCGGCACTGCTGAAAGCGGTTCGGCCGCTGAAGCCCGGAGGACGTAGTGCGTGGCCAATACAACGGCTACAAGAAGGTAGAAGGTGTCGCTCCCGGTTCGACGGTTGAAACCTTCATCGCCATCAAGCTCTAGATCGATACCTGGCGCTGGGCGGGCGTTCCGATCTATATTCGCGCCGGAAAGTGCATGCCGGTCACCTGCATGGAAGCGTCGTCGAGTTCAAGCGTCCTCCGCGTGAAACGTTCAACGAAATCGTGCCGGTGCGCTCCTCGCACATGCGCATGCGCGTCAGCCCCGACATCAGCATTGGTTTTGGCGTGCGCGTAAAAGTTCCGGGCGAGCGCATGGTGGGGCAGGATGTCGAGCTGAACCTGAAGAGCCATGCCACAGCAGAGATGCCGCCGTATCAGCGCCTGCTGGGCGATGCCATGCGTGGCAATGGCGAGCTTTTCGCGCGCCAGGATCTGGTCGAAGCGCAGTGGCGCATCGTGCAGCCGATTCTCGATAACGTCACTCCGGTGTATGTGTACGAGCCGAACACGTGGGGACCGGATGAAGTCCAATCCCACTTATTGGAGCCGATGGCCCCTGGATCAATCCCGATAACTGGAAGAGAATCGATCGCAAGCTGCAAGCCGGGGATAAATGAGCGCGAAGAAAGCCGTGAAATCGAAAACCGCGGTCGCGCCGGCTCAGCGAAATGGCGTGAAGGACCTGGTGTTCCTGTTCGATGTCGACAATACGCTGCTCGACAACGATCGTCTGCAGAGCGACTTGTTCCGCCACATCGAACGCGATTTTGGTCACGAAGCGCGGGCACGTTATCTGGAGATTTTCGAAGATCTGCGCAATCAGCTGGGCTATGCGGATTATCTGGGCGCGCTGGAACGCTATCGGCAGGAGAAGCTGCACGACCCGCGATTCCTCCGTATGGCGAACTGGCTGATCGAATATCCTTTTCCCAGCGCGTCTCTATCCCGGCGCTCTCGATGTTTTCAAGCGGATCGAAACGTTGGGGGCAGGTGGCGATCTTGTCGGACGGCGACGCTGTCTTCCAGCCGCGAAAGGTAGAGCGTTCCGGGTTGTGGAAAGCGGTTGGCGGCAATGTTCTCATCTTTATTCATAAAGAGCAGGAATTGGAGTGCGTCGGAAAGCATCTATCCCGCTCGCCACTACGTCATGGTCGATGACAAAGTGCGCTTGCTGGAGGCCATCAAAGACATCTGGAAGGATCGTGTGACCACCGTTTTTGTACAGCAGGGTCACTACGCGAGAGACAAGAAATCCATCGCACAATATCGGCCTGCGGACATCAGCATCCGACGCATCGCCGACCTGCTGGATATCGAATTACGCTCGTGGGTGCGGAAGAAGAGGTAAGCGAGATGAAAGCCACGCAAGCAACTGAATAAACTCGGCCAGAGTTTGTGGCTCGACAACATCACCCGCCAACTGCTCGACAGCGGCACGCTGAAGAAGTACATCGCCGAGCTCTCGATCACCGGTCTGACGTCGAACCCGACGATCTTCGATCACGCCATGACTCACGGCAACTCGTACGACGAGGACATGGCGAAGCTGATGTCGGCGGGAATGGCAGTCGAAGACGCATTCTTCGAGATGGCAATCGAGGATTTGCGGCGCGCGGCCGACTTGTTCTCCGAACATTCATCAAGCGCACCGCGACAGTGGATGGCTGGGTTTCGCTGGAGGTCTCGCCGCTTGCTCGCTTACGACGCGGTCAAGACGGCCGCGGTAGCGAAGCAGTTGCATCAGAAGGCCGCCCGCCCCAACCTGTTCATCAAGATTCCTGGAACCGTCGGAGGGCCGCACCGCCATCGAAGAAGCTATCTTCGCCGGAGTATCGGTGAATGTGACGCTGCTGTTCAGCCGCGATCATTACGTTGGCGCGGCCGAAGCCTATATGCGCGGGCTGGAACGCCGCGTGGAAGCCGGTTTGAGCGCAGATGTGCGCTCGGTGGCCTCGCTGTTCGTCAGCCGCTGGGACAAGGCGACCATGGATAAGGTGCCTGCCGATCTGCGCGACAAACTCGGTCCGGCAGTGGGAGCGCAGACCTACAAAGCCTACCGCGACGTTCTCGATTCGGATCGCTGGCAGCGGCTGGAGAACCTTGGAGCGCGTCCGCAGAGGCTGCTCTTCGCCAGCACAGGAACCAAAGATCCCAAAGCCTCCGACGTGCTGTACATCGGAGCGCTGGCGGCGCCGAATACCGTTGACACTATGCCGGAAGAAACTCTGCTCGCTTTCAGCGAACATGGGCAGCGTTGGTAAGCCGATGCCGCGCGATGGCGGAGATTGCGAGCAGGTTCTGGCCGCATTCGGCAAGGCCGGGATCGATGTCGCGAAACTGGCTGCCGATTTGCAATCGGAAGGCGCCAAGTCCTTCGTCGATTCCTGGAAAGATCTGCTGGGCTCCATCGAGTCCAAAAGCAAAGCACTGAAATAAGGAGCCGTTTATGCCGGAGCCGAAGATGACCACCCAGCGACCCATCGATACTGCCGCCTGGAAAGCTCTCCAGACCCACTACGAGAAAATCAAGAGCGCTCATCTGCGGCAGTTGTTCGCCGATGACCCACAACGTGGGACACGGCTCACGGCGGAAGGCGCCGGCCTTTATCTGGACTACTCCAAGAATCGCGTTACGGACGAGACCATGAGTCTGCTGGTCCAATTAGCGCGCGAACGCGGCGTAGAAGCGCGGCGAGACGCCATGTTTCGCGGCGACAAGATCAACATCACCGAGAAGCGGGCGGTGTTGCATGTGGCCCTGCGCGCTCCTCGAGGCACGAAGATCGAAGTCGACGGCAAAGATGTTGTCGCTGACGTACATGCGGTGCTGGACAAGATGGCTGCCTTCTCCAACCGCGTGCGCAGCGGCGAGTGGAAGGGCTCACACCGGCAAACGCATCAAGAACGTGATCAACATCGGCATCGGCGGCTCGTATCTGGGGCCGGAAATGGCCTACATTGCGCTGCGCGACTTTACCGATCCAGCCATGACGTTTCGCTTTGTCGCCAATGTCGACGGCGCCGCCTTTACCGATGCGACGCATGACCTGAACGCCGACGAAACCCTGTTTATTATCTCGTCGAAAACTTTCACCACGCTGGAAACCATGACCAACGCCGCCACCGCGCGGAAATGGGTTATAGATTCGTTAAAGAGCGAAGCAGCTATTGCCAAGCACTTCGTCGCGGTTTCCACGAACGGCGAAGGCGTCTCGAAATTCGGTATCGACACGGCGAACATGTTCGGCTTCTGGGATTGGGTCGGCGGCCGCTACTCCATGGACTCGGCCATTGGTCTCTCCACCATGATTGCGGTGGGGCCGCAGAATTATCAGGAGATGCTTGCCGGCTTCCACGACATGGACGAGCACTTCCGCACCACGCCGCTGGAGAAGAACCTGCCCGCGCTGATGGGACTTCTGACAGTGTGGTACAACAACTTTTTCGGTGCGCAAACCGTTGGCATCATGCCGTACGCGGACAATATGAAGCGCTTTCCCGCGTACCTGCAGCAATTGCAGATGGAGAGCAACGGCAAACACGTCGATCTTGAAAGCAATCACGTCGATTGGCAGACCGGACCCATTATCTGGGGCGAGCCCGGTACGGACGGACAGCACTCGTTCTACCAGCTGATTCACCAGGGAACGAAGCTCATCCCGTGCGACTTCATCGCCTTCCTGCAGCCGCTGAGCCCGCTCACCGTAATGCATGACTACCTGACGGCCAATGTCTTCGCGCAGGCGGAAGCACTGGCGTTCGGCAAGACGGCTGAGGAGCTCAAGGCCGAGGGTTCGCCCGATTTCCAAACGCCGTTCCGGGTTTGCGAAGGAAATCGCCCGACCAACACGATCCTCGTCGACAAGTTGACGCCACGCGCGCTGGGTACGCTGGTTGCTCTCTACGAGCACAATGTCTTCACTCAGGGTGCGGTGTGGAACATCGATTCGTTCGATCAGTGGGGCGTTGAACTGGGCAAGGTGCTGGCGAAGCGCATCATTCCCGAACTGGAGAGTGCCGCAGCTCCGGCGTTGAAGCACGATAGTTCGACGAACACGCTGATCGGCCGGTATCGCAAGGCTCTTGGCAGAAAAAACTAGTAGCCTCTGAAGCAATGAACGCACCCAAACCAACGCACGACGCTCAAGCCGCGTGGAAGAAAGAGGCGGCGGAGTATGCCGTGCGTTACGTTACGTCAGGCATGACGGTCGGGCTGGGCACCGGCTCAACGGCGATCTTTGCGATCCGCCATATCGGCGCCATGCTGCAGAGCGGCCAGCTGAAAGACATTATTGGTTTCGCCACTTCCAAAGCCTCGTGGGATGCGGCGGTTGAACTCAAAGTTCCCATGCTGACCGAGGACCTTCCGAAGGGAATCGACGTCACCATTGACGGCGCCGACGAGGTCGATCCGCAGCTCAATCTCATCAAGGGCGGAGGCGGCGCACTGCTGCGGGAAAAACTCGTCGCGCAGGCCTCCAAACTCGAGATCATCGTTGTCGACGAGAGCAAGCTATCGCCGCGGTTGGGAACACTACATGTTTTGCCAATCGAAGTCCTTCCGTTTGGATGGCGGTCGCAGGCGCGTTTCCTGGAATCTCTGGGCGCGAAGTATGTTGTCCGGCAGACCGCGGACGGACGGGAATACCGTACCGATCAAGGCAATCTGATTCTCGATTGCGACTTTGGACCGATTGCCGATGCGCCAAAACTGGCGCGTGAACTGGAAAGCCGGGCAGGAATCGTCGAGCACGGTCTGTTTATTGGTCTCACCCACAATGTGGTAGTTGCTGGTTCAGCCGGAGTGCGCGAGCTTACGCGGACGTAGAGCCAGCGGTTTCGAATCAGGCATTTCAGCAGGTACCCGGTGTAGGGCTATTGTTGTAGCGTTGCAAACCCAGGTCGCCCAGTCTCTCCGACAAACAATGCCACCATCCACGAAGCCGGTCCAGCCCCAATCTACCGTGAACGCAGAAAAGAACCGCCTTGATGAAGCTTTGCGCAAGGTGAAAGCTTGGCGCAGTTGGGGTACATATCTGAGCGAGCGCCAGTGGGGAACGGTTCGCGAGGATTACAGCGCCGACGGTTCGGCATGGGACTATTTTCCTCACGAACATGCACGCAGCCGGGCGTATCGCTGGGGAGAGGACGGTATCGCCGGATTCTGCGACGAAAAGGAAACTCTTTGCCTTTCGGTTGCGTTGTGGAATGGCAAAGATCCGATCCTGAAAGAGCGTCTCTTTGGGCTGACCAACGGCCAGGGCAACCACGGCGAGGACGTGAAGGAGCTTTATTACTACCTCGATGCCACGCCGACCTGCTCGTATGCGCGAATGCTGTACAAGTATCCCCAAGCGGCGTTTCCTTATCAGCAACTGATCGACGAGAACCACCGGCGCGGCTTGCACGATCACGAATACGAACTATTCGACACCGGCATCTTCAATGACGATCGCTACTTCGATGTCTTTGTGGAGTACGCCAAGGCCGACGTCGAGGACGTGCTCATGAAGATCACGGTCTGGAACCGCGGACCGGAAGCCGCATCGCTGGCGCTGCTGCCGCACGTTTGGTTTCGTAACACTTGGAGCTGGGGTCGCGATCCTCATCGACCCGGAGCTTTCGCAGGCCAGCCCGACTCGGCTTGCCGCCAATCATTACGTGCTCGGCGAGTATCAGTTCGATTTCGATCAGCCGCAGGAACTCTTGTTCACCGAAAACGAAACGAACTTGCGCTGCGTCTTCAATTCTGGTGCGGGTAATGGCTACTTCAAGGACGCGTTTCATGAATACGTTGTTAACGGCGTGAAGGGCGCGGTGAATCCCGCTCGGAAGGGAACAAAAGCGGCGGCTCTTTACAATCTCAATATCGCGCCTGGAAAGAGCGCGACCGTGCGCCTTCGCATGCGGCGGCCCGGTGCGGCCAGCAGCGATCCTTTTGCAAGCTTCGATCAAGTTTTCTCCGATCGCCTGCGCGAGGCCGACGAGTTTTACGCCGGTGTCCACGCTGGGCTAGATGATGAGGATGCGCGTCGGGTGCAGCGTCAGGCGCTCGCCGGCATGCTGTGGAACCGGCAGTGCTATCACTACAACGTCTTTGATTGGCTGCAGGGAGATCCCGGGCAACCGCCTCCACCCAGGGAACGCGAGGACGGCCGCAATGAAGACTGGGAGCACCTGAACGGCGATGAAGTTCTCTCCATGCCGGACAAATGGGAATATCCCTGGTTCGCCGCCTGGGACCTGGCTTTTCATTGCGTCGCGCTTTCGCTGGTCGATCCCGAATTCGCCAAGCATCAACTGGTGCTGCTCGGCCGGGAGTGGTACATGCACCCGAACGGCCAATTTCCCGCGTACGAATGGAATTTCTGCGACGTAAACCCTCCGGTTCACGCGGTCGCGGCGTGGCGAATCTATCGCCTGGAGCAACTGCGGACCGGCAAAGGAGACCGGGCATTCCTTGAGCGCATGTTTCACAAGCTCATGATCAACTTTGCGTGGTGGGTGAACCGCGAAGACGAGCAGGGCAGAAACATCTTTCAAGGCGGCTTTCTTGGTCTGGACAACATTGGCGTCTTCGATCGTTCGGATCCATTGCCGACGGGAGGGACGGTTAACCAGTCCGATGGCACCGCCTGGATGGCGATGTACGCGCTGAATCTGATGCGGATTGCTCTGGAACTGGCGCGCGAAGACTCCATTTACGCGGATGTCGCCAGCAAGTTTTTTGAGCATTTCCTGTATATTGCGCGCGCAATGTCTGACATTGCGGGACAAGGAATCGGCCTGTGGGACGAAGAAGACAATTTCTACTACAGCGTTCTGATGCTGCCGACTGGCCAGAATGTTCCTTTAAGAGTTCGGTCCATGGTTGGTCTGATTCCGCTATTTGCCGTCGAAGTCATCGAGCAAGATCTGCTGGATTCCATGCCCCATTTCAAAGACAGGCTGCAATGGTTTCTGGATAAGCGTCCTGACCTGGCGTCTCTGGTCTCACGCTGGACGGAGCCTGGCTCGGAGAGCCGGCGCCTGCTGTCTCTGGCGCGCGCATTTCGCATGAAGAGCATTCTGGCGCGGATGCTGGATGAAAATGAATTTCTATCGCCTTACGGGATCCGTTCGGTATCCCGCTATCACCTGGAGCATCCCGTACGTAATTGATCTGCACGGAACGCACTACGAAGTCGATTACGACCCGGCGGAGTCCACTTCGCGCATCTACGGGGGCAACTCGAATTGGCGTGGACCGATATGGATGCCGGTGAACTACCTGATTGTCGAGAGCCTGCGCCGCTTCTACGACTACTATGGCGACGATTTCAAGGTCGAATGTCCCACAGGGTCTGGCAAGTATCTTACATTGTGGGAGGTCGCGGAAGAACTGGCCCGCCGCCTCATGCGACTATGTCTGCGCAATGAAAACGGAAGGCGCGCTTCCATCGGGGACGACGCGAAGCAGCAGACCGATCCAAATTTCCGTGACTATCTGCAGTTTTATGAATACTTCGACGGCGACACCGGCCGCGGCCTGGGCGCGAATCATCAAACCGGCTGGACCGGCCTGATCGCAAACCTGGTCTCGGAACACGGGCAAGCGCGCATCGTTGATCCGGATAAGCCGGGCCGGACGCAGTCGCTCACTCCTTGAACAGCCCTGCCCAGGAATCGTCCAGATTGTCCCAGCGGTCGCGTTCCAGCCAATTGCCCATCGAGTCCGGCAGATAGAGAACGCCGTGGCCCTCCGGGCAGACCATCTCCGTGCCTGACCAATCCAGCAGCACATGGCCGGGAGCGCCAATCGGTATGGGCGTTCCGAGTCTCCGCAAACAGACGCGGCAGCGCTTCTGCTGGTCGCGAATCGCCCAGGAAAGCGGCGCGATGGAAAGAATCATGAACAGCCACAAGCCCAACTCCGTTCGTCATGGGCTGCACCGAGCCGAACAAGTACACTGACAGCTCGTGTACGGCGGTCCATGCCAGCAGACCTGTGAAGATGAGCAGCAACGCGGTTTTTCGCCGCCAGAAATGCCCACCAGCGAACTTTGTCGCGCCAAGTCAATGGCGCGCGACCGACGCCGGTATCCGCGCGAGCATAGACAATCAGCATGGCTGACGCTACGGCCAGCAAAGCGAATAACAGATACGATCCGGCGTAGCGCCGCATCTCGTCCCGTCCCGAGGTCACGACCAACAACGAAGCAGGAAGGATGTATCCGGCGTTTTCGGTGCGATCGGCCAAGTCGGTTTCGACCTGTTGTGCCGTTGCGCCAGGTCGCACGCGACCGACTGCACCGATGCGCTCGACAAAGTTGGTGAACGAAGGGGTGCCGGAATCCAGCAGGGTCCAGGCGGAGATTTCCGGCGAGAGCAGATGAAAGTTGGCCGGCAGCACACCGATGACTGTCCGCGGAAAGTCATCAACCACCACCTGCCTGCCGATGACCGCCGGATCGCTGTGAAACTGAACCCGCCATAGGTCGTGGCTCAGGATGACGCAGGCGCCGCAATCGTTCTCATCTCCGGCGTGAAAAGTTCGACCCAACGCCGCATTAAGGTTAAGTACTTCGAAAAATTCGGGTGCGACTTGCGCCGATAGAACGGAAATCGTTCGTTTGGGACCAACCAGAGAGGTTGCGCCCCAGGAGAAAGCAGCCGTGTCCTTCAGCAACTTGCTACCCTTCCACGCAGCCGCCAGGTCCAGCAGCGTGTCCGAGCGTACGCGCCGAAACTTGCCATTCAAGCTGATGACGCACACCTTATCGGGATCGGGAATTGGCGAAGAGATGAACGACCGCATCGCAGGGATGATCCCGCTGGCCAGGACCAAAACGAGAATAGCCAGCGCTATCGCAATGAGGCAAGTCGAAGGCGAACGCAGCAAGCGTGCATTTCGCCGGTGGAATTCCTGCTGATCGAAACGCAACCAGAACGCAGCCGGAAAGGCGCTCCAGCAGAACCAGGCCAATTCGAGTTTCTTGTCTCGATTCAGCTGCCCGGTTTCCATTAAGAATTGACACCAATGCCAAACCTGCCGCGTCCAGCTTTCGAGCCAGGCCGCACGCTGTCTGGCGGGCACAATCCAGCTGGCCAGCCAGATCACCGTTCGGCAACCGGCAAGAGTCCGCTGTGCTGGGCCCGGAATGCGCATAACTATTACTGAGTGAGATGACGAAACTTCCCGCAGGTCGCTAGAAAGCGAGCTCCCGGAGACCAAAATTTATTTAACTCCGGCTCACGGGCCTTTCCGGGTCGAACCAAACATCCCAGCGACTGGCCTGGAAAATCCGAGCCGCAAAATGACGGCTTCTTTTGCAACGCTAACGCCAATAAGCTATTGCAAATCTTCACCGTTGAAGGTATAACGCGAGGAACATTCTCTCAACCGTTTTCAGGTTTTGTCGGACAGACATAATAGGTTCCTGTAAGAGTCTCAGGATTTACGTGCATTAACGCATACGTCGCGCAAACCTTCCAAGATCGAGTCTCTGGCGGAGGTTTCGCACAGTGTGGGAAGCAATCAAACCTTAGCTTTAGTCATTCGGTCACCTGTTCGGGGTCCAATGTACTCGCGATTGGCGAATTGCGAAGCTAAAAAATCGGCGTTCCGGCCGAAGCGTCCCGCCCGGTTGCTGCGTCGGGCGGCGGCCTTGAGCCTGCTTGTCCTTTTGGTCCTCTTTGCTGCTGGATCATCGTTTGCGTCCACTGCTCCTTCGCCGACTCCTTCCATCTTCGATCCGTATTCCACTCCAGCGCACGACATTTATCACCTGTCGCTTTTTGTAATGTCGATTTGTGCCGTCATTTTCCTGGTCGTATTCAGTCTGATCGTTTATGCCGCTGTGAAATACCGGAAGCGTCCCTCGGATGATGATTGTGAGCCGCCGCAAATCTATGGCAGCAACCAGGTCGAGCTGGCGTGGACCGTCATTCCGATTCTCATTGTCGTCGTGCTATTCCTGGCTTCGGCTCGAGTAATCCATGCGGTCGAAGACGCCAAGTTCCCGGCGAATGCCATCGAAGTAACGGCGACCGGCCATCAATTCTGGTGGGAGTTTCAATATCCCAAGTATGGTTTCGTGACGGCCAACGAATTACATGTTCCGGTCAGCCCGATTGGGACCTCGCTGCCGACGCACATCATGCTGCTCTCGGCGGACACGGATCACAGTTTCTGGGTCCCGCAGTTGGCGGGGAAGACCGATCTGATCCCGAACCGCAGGAACGAGATGTGGGTCGAACCGCACGAGGTGGGAACCTACGTTGGGCAGTGCGCGCAGTATTGCGGAACCCAGCATGCCAAGATGCTGCTGACCGTGGTGGTGCAGTCGCAGGATGATTTCGACCACTGGGTGCAGGAGCAGAAAAGTCCCGCCGTAGTGTCGGCTCAAGTTGCCGAAGGGCGGAAGGTTTTTGAGACGAATGCCTGCATGAACTGCCATACCATTGCCGGCACGCCTGCCAATGGCAGGTTCGGTCCTGACCTAACGCACTTGATGAGTCGCGGCACGATTGCTGCGGGCGCGGCTACAAATACCAAAGAGAATCTGCGGTTGTGGGTGAAGTCGCCGGACGCCATCAAGCCCGGCTGCCTGATGCCCGCAATGCAACTGAATGACAAGGACGTGGACGTGCTCGTCGCTTACCTGATGAGTCTGCACTAGCCTGGAGAGCTGATGGCCGACGCCCAACCCATACTGCCGCCGATGGTGATCTCGGCCGAGCGCGAGAATTCGCGGCCGCTCGTGCAGGTGCTGCACGACTTGGATCGTCACGGTCGATCACAAGAAGCTCGGGCTGATGTACTTCATGTACGGCATCGTCTTCCTGGTGATTGGCGGGATCGAAGCTTCGATCATGCGAGCGCAGCTGGCGGTCGCGAACAATCATCTAGTCTCGCCGGAGACGTTCAACCGGCTGTTCACCATGCATGGCACGACGATGATTTTCTTCGCTGCCATGCCTATCGTCTTCGGATTCGCCAATTACCTGATGCCGCTGATGATTGGCGCGCGCGACATGGCGTTTCCCCGCCTGAATGCCTGGAGCTTCTGGATGAGCGCTTTGGGCGGCCTCATCCTGTACTTCAGCTTTATCGGCGGCTTCGGACTGTATGGCGCCGGCAGCGCGCCGGATGTCGGCTGGTTTGCCTACGCGCCGCTAACCTCGCCGGCTTTCTCGGTCGGACACAGCACCGACTACTGGATCATCGGCATTCTGGTCAGCGGCTTTGGCAGCATTGGAACCGCGCTGAACGTGCTGACCACGATCATCTGCATGCGCTGTCCGGGAATGACGCTTAAGCGCATGCCGCTGTTCGCCTGGATGAACGGGCTGATGGCGTTCCTGGTGCTGGTGGCGCTGGGACCGCTGACCGCGGCGCAGATCATGCTGCTGATTGATCGCTACCTGGGCGGACATTTCTTCGACACGCAGGCCGGCGGCTCGGCCGTCATCTGGATGCACTTCTTCTGGATCTTCGGGCATCCCGAGGTCTACATCCTGGTGATGCCGGCGTTCGCAATCATCTCCGAAGTGATTCCGGTTTTCTCGCGCAAGCCGATCTTCGGCTACTCGATCATGGTTGCGGCGACGCTCGCCATTGGCTTCATCAGCCTGGGCGTGTGGGCGCACCACATGTTCACCATTGGCATGACGTCGTATGCCAACGCGTTCTTCGTGGCGTCCACGGCAGCCATCGCGGTTCCCACGGGAATAAAAATCTTCAACTGGCTGGGCACCATGTGGGGCGGCAAGATCCGATACACGGTGGCCATGATGTTCTGCGTGGGGTTCCTGTGCCAATTCCTGATTGCGGGCCTGACCGGCATCATGCTGTCCGCGGCGCCCTTCGACTGGCAGCTGGGCAACTCCTACTTTGTGGTAGCCCACTTCCACTACGTGATTCTGGGCGGCATCGTCATGGCCGTGTTCGCCGGCGTCTATTACTGGTATCCCAAAGTTACCGGCAAGTTGCTGAACGAAACCCTGGGGAAGTGGCACTTCTGGCTGTTCGTGATCGGCTTCCACCTGACGTTCGACTTCATGCACATCCCCGGACTGCTGGGTATGCCGCGCCGTATTTACACCTACGACGCCAGCCGTGGTTGGGAGATGTGGAACCTGATCGTATCCATCGGCGTGATCTTCCAGGCTCTCGGCATTCTGTTCTGGGTGATCAATCTGGTGTGGACGCACTACAAGGGCGCTGACGCGGGGCCTGATCCGTGGGATGCGTGGACGCTGGAGTGGCATACCACTTCGCCGCCGCCCGATTACAACTTTGCGGAGCTCCCGGTGATTCGCAGCCGGCGTCCGCTGTGGGACTTGAAGCATCCGGAAGATCCTGACTGGAAGTACGAATAGGTTGCGAACCACGCTCTTGTTAAAGAGGAGAAGCTAGTTGGCAGCAGCGACGATCACCGTTCCGCCCAACGAGATGCCGTTAGCGCCAAGCTATCGCGGCAAGGTGGGAATGTGGTGCCTGATTACGGCTGAGTCTGCCATCTTCAGCATCTTCGTCGTGGCCTATCTTTACTATGCCGGCAAGAGCATCAGCGGACCCACTCCGGCTCAAGTGCTGGACGTACCGTGGTTCAACTCAATCTGCCTGTTCTCCAGCAGCCTGACCATCCTGATGGCTGAAAAAGCGTTGCATCACGGACAGGTCAAGAAGTTCGGCCTGTTCTGGTTCTTGACGATTGCCTTGGGCGTGATCTTTCTGATTGGCACCGGCCGCGAGTGGTATGGCCTGATCTATCACGACGGCTTGACCATCAGTTCCAGCCTGTTCGGCACGACGTTTTACTCGTTGGTCGGACTGCATGCCTTCCACGTGATCGTCGGCGCCACCGGTCTGACGATCATCCTGATCCTCACCTTGTTCGGAGCCGTGAAGCAGGAGCACTCAGCGAAAGTAAGCGTCTTCGCTATGTACTGGCACTTTGTGGACGCGATCTGGGTGGTGGTGTTGTCGGTGGTTTACTTCATCGCGCGCTAAGACACAGTGCAGGGCACGGGTTAAGACGAGATTCGATACATGAGTGAAGAGCCACAAGTCGACGGCGGTTCCGGAAAGCAAGGCGTGGTGATGCCTGCGCCTACGGCGTGGCCATTCGCCATGGCGCTCGGTTCTGCCCTCATGTTTACGGGACTGCTCACCGATGTTTCGGTCAGCGTGCTGGGTGGCATCCTTACGCTCTTTGGAGCGGTAGGCTGGTTCCGCGAGGTGCTGCCGCATGAGCATCACGAAGTGCTCCCGGTCGAGCCGCAAGAGCCTCCGCGGGTGGTTCCGCCGAAACAAGTGATGCGGCTGGAGGTCGCAGAGGAGGTCCATCGCGCATGGCTGCCGCTTAAGATTTACCCGATTTCGGCGGGTGTGAAGGGTGGTCTGGCTGGCGGCGTTGCCATGGCCATCTTCGCCGTGATCTACGGCCTGGTCGCGCATCACAGCATCTGGTATCCCATCAATCTGCTGGCGGGAAGTTTGTATTCGCCGGCGGCGACTCCCACCGTGGAGGCGATGCGGCACTTCCGCATGGATTGGTTCCTGTTCGCGCTGGCGATGCACATCACCATGTGCCTGCTTGTGGGACTCCTGTATGGCGCGATGCTGCCGTTGCTTCCGCGGCGTCCCATTGTGCTGGGCGGCATCATCGGTCCATTGCTATGGACGGGCTTGCTGTACCACATCATCGGCTACGTTAATCCGCTGCTGGATGAGCGTATCAACTGGTGGTGGTTCGCGGCTTCGCAGGCGGCTTTCGGAGTGGTCGCTGGTTTGGTGGTGGCACGGCAGAACAAAGTTCTGACCGCGGAGAACATGCCGCTGGCCCTGCGCGCCGGTATCGAAGCGCCGGGCCTGATGCATGAGCGCAAAGACGACAAGGACAGGAAGCGATGAAGATGCGCCGCGCGCACGTCGGCTTTCCGCTACTCGTTCTGTTGCTCTTGGCAGGCTGCAACCTGCCGGGCAAACCGACTCCGGCCGACATCGTGCCGCGTCCGTCTGACATCCTGGATCCGGTGGTGCTCTACAAGCAAAACTGCGCTGGATGCCATGGAGCCGACGGCAAGCAAGGGCCGGCTCCGCCCATCGGCGATCCGGTGTATCTCGCGATTGTTGACGACGACACGCTGCGCAACGTCGATCTCGAAGGGCAGAGTCGGGAACGCCGATGTCGGCTTTCGCCGTAGAGCGCAGGCGGCATGCTGACCGACAAACAGGTCAACGCCATCGTTCAAGGCATGCGCCAGCGCTGGGGACAGACGCAGGTGTTGCAGGGCGTCACGCCTCCGCCCTATACGGCAAAGTCCGCGGGAAATCAGCAACAGGGCGCGGCGGCCTTCGGTACGTTCTGCGCGTCTTGTCATGGCGCGGACGGAAAGGGCACGGCCAAGGTCGGTTCGATCGTCAATCCAAGCTATCTCAGTCTGATCAGCGATCAGGGATTGCGGACCGTCGTGATCATCGGCCGGCCGGACTTCAACGCGCCGGACTGGCGCAACAACGTTCCCGGCCATCCCATGAGCGATCAGCAGATTACCGACGTAGTGGCTTGGCTGGCGGCGAAACGGCCCGCCAGCGCAGCCACCGCTGCGCCGCGCTACCAATACTTCAACGCCCGGAGGGCAGCAGTGAGCGATAGCGAAGTCTCTCGACGGCAGTTTTTCGTGAAGCTTGGCATCGTCCTGAATGGCCTCGCCGCCGTCGTCCTGGCTACGCCGGTCGTCGGATATCTGCTCGCGCCCATGATTCGCGGCAAGGGCGGCGATTATCATAAGTGGATTTCGCTTGGGCGAACTGGACGAGTTTCCCGAGGGCCAGACGCGGCTGGCAAAGTACAAGAATCCCATCTCCAATCCCTGGGACGGCGAGACCGACAACATTCCTTGCTGGGTACGCCGCGTGCAGGGCGAGCAATTCCAGGTCTTCGCGATCAACTGCGCGCATCTGGGATGCCCGGTGCGCTGGTTCCCGCAGTCGGGACTGTTCATGTGTCCCTGCCATGGCGGGGTGTACTACCAGGACGGCTCGCGCGCTTCGGGTCCACCGCAGCGTGGGCTCTTTGAGTACACCTACAAAGTGGAAGGCGGCCACTTGATGATCGAAGCCGGGCAGCTGCCGACGTTGTCCACCACCGCCAGCCTGCGCGAGGGGAGCATGGGATGCCAAGGCTGATACAGAAGATTGGCGACTGGTTCGAGCAGCGCCTGAAGATCGCGCCATTCGTGCGCGCGACCATGGAGCATCCGGTGCCGACCAAGTCGGCGAGCTGGTTCTATGTCTTCGGCAGCGCTGCGCTCACCGTCTTCATCATCCAGATCTTCACCGGCATCATGCTGGCGCTGATCTACGTGCCATCCGCCGGAGAAGCCTGGAACAGCCTGCAGTACCTGAATCACGGCGTCACGCTGGGATGGTTCCTGCGCGCCGTACATGGCTGGGGCTCGAACTTCATGGTCGCCATCGTGCTCATCCACATGGTGCAGGTGGCGCTGTTCGGAGCCTACAAGTTCCCCCGCGAGCTGACCTGGATCATCGGCGTATTTCTGCTGCTGATGACGCTTGGGCATGGCCTTCACCGGTCAGGTCATGCGCTTCGATCAGGATGCCTATTGGGGGCTGGGTATCGGTGCTTCCATCTGCGGGAGAGTACCGTTCATTGGGGCGTGGGTGGTCCATCTGCTGTTAGGCGGCCCTATCATCGCCGGAGATACGCTGTCGCGGTTCTTCGCGTTTCACGTATTCGTGATTCCGGGGCTGCTGATCGCGTTCGTCTCCGTGCACCTGCTGATGGTCCTGAAGCTTGGCATCAACGAATGGCCGATGCCGGGACGCCTGGTCCGCCGCTCCACATATGTGAAGGAGTACGAAGAACTGGCGCACAAAGACGGCATGCCGTTTGTGCCGGGTGCGGTGTGGAAAGACATGATCTTCGCCGCCTTCATCATCTTCAGCGTGATGGCGTGCGCGGCGTACTTCGGTCCCTTCGGGCCGAGCGGACAGCCCGATCCGACTATCGTCCAGACGATTCCGAAGCCGGACTTCTTCTTCCAGTGGCTCTATGCGCTGCTGGCATTCCTGCCGCCGGCGATGGAAACTCCCGCACTGCTCATCGGTCCGGTGGTGATCATCGGCTTCCTGGTGCTGCTGCCGTTCTTTGCCGGGCGAAGGCGAGAAGAGCTGGAAGCGGCGTCCCATCGCTGTAGTGACGATTCTGCTGACCGCTGTCGCTCTCGGCACGCTTACCCATCTGGCCGGCTACACGCCGTGGAGCCCGATCATGGACGCGTGGAGCGGCGATCCGGTTCCGGTGGAGTATCTTGAATGGACGCTCGCCGCTGGAACGGCAGGGTGCGGCGGTTTTCCAGGAGAAGCAATGCCGTAACTGCCATTCCATCGGCGGCGCAGGAGGGATGCGCGGCCCTGCCTTGGACAGCGTGGCTGTTCGCAAGACGCATGCCCAGCTTGTCCGTCAGGTAGTGCAGGGCGGCGGCAATATGCCGGCGTACGGCAAGAATCTTAATCCCGCTGAAGTGGACGCGTTGGTATCCTTCCTCGATACGCTGCATCCGGCCAATCAACCCGGGGCTCGCGATTCCGCGCGCCAGATTTCCGCTGAAACCGAGCACTTCGCTACCGGCACTCCGACCGGCGAAAAGAAATAAGCCCCCAAGACCCGCTCCAACGGGCGGGTGCATTGTGACGCGACTCACTGCCCTTCGTGATGAGCCTGCCAGACGCCGGAACGATTATGCGAGACAGTAAAGCTGAAGAGACTTCGCAGACGGTAAGGCGGAGTCTGGGATCAGTTCGGCTGCCATGCTGCTTCGACTCGACTACATTTCTTGCCTTCTGACCATCGTATCGACGGTGTTGGTAGGCCGGCGCATGTGGCAGGGATGGATCATCGCCTCCGCCAACAGCGCCATTATCTGCGTCATCGCCTTTCGCACCGCGCAACTGGGCTTCGTGCCGGCGAACGTATTCTGCCTGGCGATCTACGGCTATAACATCACAAAATGGCGATCTCCCGGCGCTTAATAAGAAAAGCGTGGAAGGTTGAGAGCGGCAAATTTGCCTCGGCGCTGCAGGGCGCAGCTTTCGACCTCCCGGCCCAGCTTTCGACTAAGATAAAGGCTGGATTGTGATTCACGATTCGCAAGGTTATACATTATTCGTTTTGAGGTGACCAGGATGTCGGAACCAAGTTATGACGAGCTGAAAGCTAAATTAGCGGAGCTGGAAAAGCAGGTTCAGGGACGCAAGCGGGGCGCGATCGACTATAAAGTGAGCGAAAAGGGCGGAGTGAGTGTCTACGGCCTGGGACGGTTCCCGGTGACTTTGTATTACGAGCAATGGATACGTTTGCTCGATCAGGCGGACCAGATTCGCGCCTTTATGGAAGAGAACAAAAGCCGCCTCAAGATGAAGGATGTGTAGGGCCTCTCGTCAATGGCCGCTGGGCCAGGGCCCCGATAACGCAGCTCAGTTCAAGCGCAGTCGAGTCAGGCGTTGTTGCCAAGTTCGTCTGGTTCACCGGAACTGCTCGGTCCGCGCCTCCTGATTAGCTCCTTGTATTTTCGCGACATCGGCGCGTACGTGATCGGCACGCGGGCCTTTCGGCTCTTCCTGCAGGAATAACTGGAACTCGGCCAAGGCTTGCTTCTCCTGGTTTTCCTGCTGATAAGCGCGAGCGGCGATGTAATGCACGAATGAGGGATGGTCACGTCCGATGGTGTGCGCCTGGAGCGCATTCATGATAGCCGCGTCGAAGTGCCGGTTCAGATACTGAGCGTACGACAGCAGCATCAGGGTCTCCGGGTTCCCTGGTTCCGCGGTCGCGGCTTTTGATAACAGGCCCTCCGCTTGCGCCGGATTCTTCAGATTCAGGCAGAGTTTGCCGTAATTCACCAGGGCGGGCGCAAAGTGGTCATCCACGGCCACCGCTTTCTTCAACGCCTCCTCTTCGCGAGGAATGTCGTTCATCTTGGCGTAGAGCACGCCCAAGTTGTTATAGGCGGTAGCGTATTGCGGCGCCAGCATGAGGGCCGCGTTTAAGTGGGCGAGCGCCTTCTTCCAGTCATGAGTGGCCATGGCCTCATTTGCCTTGTCCACTTCCTTGCGCGCTTTGGGCGGAATATTCAAATCGGCGGCGGACACCATCGTTGAATGCCCCGACAGCGGTTTGGGGCTACCGTCGTTCACGGAGTGTACGACAATGTATTGCGATTGGCTGATCCGCCGTTCGTCCACTTCAAAGGTATCGCTCGTTGTGGACTGGATGCCGTCACCACTCACCTCAATGTGATAGTCGCCGACAGGGATGCCCAGGAACTGCGTCTCGCCGCGATCGTCGGTGTAGTTCGTCCCCACTACTGTATTGCTAGAGCCTTCCAGCAAATGCACGACTAAATTCGAACCTGCCGACCGATCATTATCCAGGACAATATGGACGTGAAGATTGCCCGAACCGCCGATACCATTGGATCCAGCCCGGAGTTGGGCTTGCGCAGGAATGACCAGCAGGCTGACGAGGACAGGAGCGAGGCAACGAAGATACGACATACCGGCCTCCTCGAGATCGCAGTCGAAGCTATGATCTCGCGAGTGCGGGCGGTGCGCTTTAACTGGCGCACTTCTGCCCGGGCTGAACGGTAGACCTTAGGGAAGAAGGGTTGCGGAGTGCGGCTTCCCCTGGCCGGCCGCAGTAAGTGGGGCGATTGTATACCTCGGGCGGACTGGCGGCTGGAAGAAATTTGTGAACTTTTCGTCGCCTCTGGCGCTCGGGGAGGATTGCCGCACCCTCGCTTCGAATTCGATGTCCGATACGATAAGTGGAATATTTTCGGACTATCTGCATACAGAAACGAGACTCCAGGGAAGTCCCGGAGTCTCGTTTCGACCAGTATTAACAACTGTTTTGGCAATTGCCGATGCCGCTACATACCGCTCTGCGGACGGGAACACATCGCTTCGCCACAGCAGCTTTTTCCATCCTTGCTGGACATCATCGGACATTTCCCGGCGGCGCAGCAGGTCATCTTTCCCGCGGAGTCCTTCGACATCATGGAGCAGGTTTTGCCGCCCTTACCCTGGCAACAGCTCTCGCCCTTGCAGCATGAGCCGGACTTGCTGTCGCACTTTGAGTCCTTGCCGCAGCAGGTCGTTTTTCCGTCGGTTGAGTCATGGTTGCAGCAGGCGCAGGCTTTGGCCTTACTGTTATCCGTAGATGCGTTGGGTTGCGACGTGCTCTGAGCCATTAGCGCCAGAGCCATAACCAGAGAGCTTGCGAGTACAAGAACTTTCGATTTCATGGTTTCCTCAGAATCTTTTCGTTAGGCGGAGATCGTCTCCGCGAGTAGCTGAAGACGAAGGCCAGACAAGCCTTCGCACTCCTCGGCGAAAGTCTCGCCTAGATTCTGAGATCTGCCTTCAAATCGAAGACAGTTTTCATGTGGAGAGGAATTGGTGTACTGGCGACCGCACACGTCGCGCGTCGTTTACCGAAAATCCTATTCGCGGAGGGTGCGGCGATACCCAGAGGCCTCTGATTACTGCTGGCCAAGTATGCCGGAGTTCGCGATGGCTGCCTGCGCAACTTGCAGCAGTCCTGCTGGCAATTCAGGCTCGCTGCGTGGAAGGATTCCTGCGAAAGCGATGGCGAAGGAGCGTCTCCCGGACAACACCGGTGCGAGAGCTCGCCCGCCCGCAATGTGGTGGAGCGTTGCTGATGCACTGTGCCGGAGTGGCAGGCGTGTGAGGGTTCAGAGGCTGCACTCGCCAAAGCGGCGGCCCCGACCCATAACAAAAGGCAGAGCGCCAGCGCTACGGATATTGGCCTGCGTATCTCTGATTCCAAATGCATCACGAATTCATTGTTGTCTAACACGAAAGTACACGTCTGTGATGTCCGTCACTGGGTTAGCAGGGATTTCCTGTGTCTCAGGGCATTTGCGACCGCACTGACAGATCGGATAGCAGAAATCCGCTCAACGCGACGGCATTGGTTCTAAGAGTCACCAGCGCATGAATGTATTCCGCCTGTGCGCTGAATAAGCTCTGCTGCGCCAGCAGGACCTGCGGATACGACAACGCCATCCTGCCCCATGCCTTCTGCTGCATCTCGTAAAGGCTGCGGGTTCGTGGAAGTATGTCGTCGCGATACCGCTCAACCGTGGCTCGTGCCGATTCGTACTCCCCTACCACGATGGCTGCCTGCCTCCGTAGCTCCAACTCAATCCGCCGCTGCTCGGCCTGCGAACTTTCCAGCGCCGCACGCGCTGCCGCCACGTTGCCCTGGTTGCGGTTGAAGATAGGAAGCTCGATGCGTGCCTCCGCGACACCCTGCAGACCAAAAGCCCTGCCAGTCAAATCGTTGGTCTCGAAGTTCTGCTCCAGGCCGGCCTTCAGTTGCAGATCCGGCACAGATCGCCGACGGGCTTCCTCGGCGGAACTGTTTGCCCGGGACGCATTTTCCTTCGCCATCTGCATGGCCGGACTCTCGCTCAGCAGCAAATTGACGGACTGCTGCGGGTCGACTTGAGGAAGATCGGAGTCGAGCTGTCCGGCTAGAGTGCCCATGGGAAGCGACGGGTCGCCGACGATGTCGCGCAGGTTTTCCCATTGCTGGCGGAGTTGCGCCTGCTGAACGTCGACTGCCAGTTTTGCGCGCTCGGCCTCGATTTCAGCCATCACAACTTCCGATGCATCGCGCGCTCCCGTATTTTGCAGACGCTGCGCAGTGTCCAGCATCTTTGCAGCAAGCTCGACGCGCTGCTTTGCCAGCGTGAGCATCGTCTGAGCCGCCAGAGTTTGGAAGTAAGCCACGCGGACCGCGTTCTGCACGCGATAACGCTGCTCCTCTTTGGCGAGAGCGGCAATCTTCACATCGGAATTGGCCACCTGTTGCGCGAGGTAAAGCTTGCGTCCTAGCACGATCGTCTGCTCGATGAAGCCGCCATGGCGGCCACCATTGTTTCCCAGGCCACCGGCAACCTCATCTCCGAAGTATCCAGCCGTGGGATTCGGCCACAAGCCTGCCTGCCGCTTGCGGCCCTCCGACGACCGTACGTTGGCGTCAGCCTGCGTGAGGACCGGATTGCGTTGTAACGCCTCCGCCTCCAGCGCATCCAGGCGATACATCGGACCAGCATTCGTCCTGGACTGCCCGTCTGGATCCGGTGGCAGGTCCGGCGCTGACGCAGCCTTCGACTTTTCCATCTGCATAGCTGGCATTGCGGGCTTGTCGACGGGAACCTGCTGAGCCATTGCCGGGACATGGAGAATCGCCAACGACAGTTCTGCCAGAAGCGTTATTGTCGCCTTCATTGCGCACCTCCTGACCGTTGCGCCTGCTGTTTCGCCGCGAGATAGCGCTGGTACTTGTCAGGGGGCATCACGCGCAGCAGAGTCATCATGCCCTGCATGCCTACCGACCAATTTGGCGGCAGCTCCATGAATTCAGGCGAATGTCCTGCAGCTTCGTCCATTGACATGTTCATAAAGCCATCTTGCGGAAAACCGAACACCGAACCCGCGTCAGGCGCAATCTTCACCGTCGTATCCATCCCGGACATCGGCATCTTTTGATCGCGATCCATGGTCAGCTGCATTTGTTCATCTGCCTGTTTACCCGTGAGCGGAGACGTGGAAATAGGCCGGTCGCTTAGCAGATCCATCATGCTGTTCATCATGTGATGGGGAAGGTGGCAGTGAATCATCCAGTCTCCTGGATTGCTGGCGACGAACTCGATGTCGCGCGCCTGCGCCACCCCGACCAGCACCGTGTTGCCTGGGTCCCACGTTGTGGGAGGCTTACGCCCTCCCTCGGTTCCGGTTACCTCGAAGGTATGTCCGTGAACGTGGATAGGGTGATGGTCCATCCCCAGATTGACCAGCCGAATGCGGACCCGGCTATCGAGCGGGACGACGATCGGCATGGTTGCCGGGCCAGCCTTGCCGTTGAAGGTCAGCCAGTTAAACTCCATGCCGACGGTGTTCGGAACGCTGTTATTCGGCAGCAGCGCCCACTCCTGCAGCAGGATGCCGAAATCGTGGTCCACGATCGGCCGGTACGAGTGCTGCGGATGAAGAACGAACATCCCCAGCATGCCCATCATCTCCTGCATGGCGCCGTGCGAGTGATAGAAGAACGTGCCGTTCTGATGCAGTTCGAATTCGTAAACGAAGCGGCCGCCCGGCGCGATCGGCTTCTGGCTGATGTACGGCATGCCATCCATCTGGTTGGGAATCTCCAAGCCGTGCCAGTGCATGGTCGTCGGTTCCGGCAGATGATTGTCAAGCACGATCCGCACGCGATCGCCTTGATTGGCCTCAATCGTCGGCCCGGGAGTGGTGCCGTTGTATCCCCAGGCGTCGATCACCCGACCGGGCATGAGTTCGCGCTTTACCGGTTCGGCGACAAGGTGAAAGACTTTCACGCCACCGTCCATCGTGTACGGCAGTTTCGGGACGTCAGGAGTGATGACCGGCACGGGCGGTGCGAGAGAATGGCTTTGTTCCGCTTGAAGCCGCGTCTCCGAGAGAGCGGTTGGCCTGCGATTGACCGACTCGCCGCCTGCCAGCGGGGAAAACGACAATGCGCCGGCGCCCAAGGCCAACGCGCGTTGTAGAAACGAACGCCTGCTATCCATAGGACAACTCTCAATAGGTATGAATTTGTTTCGAACGTCTGCAACGGGAACAGGCCGTCACAGAAGAGACGCAGAGCGAATGAGAGAGGCGATCAGATTCGGAGAACGGGATGGAGAGGCGAAGAAAGCGTAGTTCGTCGACCGAATTGAATCGGGACGGATCTAGATCCAAACATAGAAGATTCGCCCGGTTCGTCGCTCACTAAGGCGGTCACTTGATTGTTTGCACTGTGCGCAATGTCAGCCGTCTTCACCGCGGATGAAAGCACATCCGGCCGCCAGCAGGGCGTTTCGACACATCCGGAGTTAGTCACGCTGTACGGCGAGCCAGGGCAAGTACCGCGCATCCGCATGTGCGCGCAATGTGAGCGATTCATTGAAGCTGAGGTCGCATGACCGGGCGCCGCAGAAGAGCGCTGATGATTTTGCGGAAGGGAACAACTGAGCTGACAGACTGAGGCAAAGGACGACACGCTTAGCATCAGCAAGCACACGCCAACCGTCAATGCCTGTGTCAGTTTCGCTCTCATCACAATCCAGATGCGATTCTACTCCGAACGATGCGGAAATGAGAATCAATCGGCTGTAACGGAAGAGGTCGCTTGCGACAAACTTCCGGCGTTCACAAACTCTTCCGTCTCTTTCAGAATCTGGGAGACGAGTTCGGGTGAGGCGGCCTCACAGTAGATGCGCAGTAGGGGTTCGGTCCCCGAAGCCCGCACCAACACCCACGCCTCGGCGCCGTTGCCGTTGGTGGGCGCATCCAGGAAAAACTTCACGCCGTCCAGGGTCTCGACTTTCTGCACGTTGAAGCTGCCCATCTTCGCGGGTTTTTCACCGGCGCGGCGCATTGCGTCTTCTTTTACCTCGTTCGTGAGATGAAGGTCGAGCCGGCCGTAATGATGCTCGCCGTATTCCTTCTGCAGATCACGCACCAGTTGGCCGAGCGGCTTGCCTTCCTCGGCCATGATGTTCGCGAGCAGCAGGGAATTCAGAATGCCGTCGCGCTCGGGAAGATGACGAGTAATGCCGATGCCGCCCGACTCCTCGCCACCGATCAGAATGTCGCGCTCCAGCATCAGGTCGCAGATGTACTTGAAACCGATACCGCACTCGTTGATCTTGCGCCCATATTTTGCTGCGATGCGATCGAGCATGCGCGTGGTATTGAATGCACGGACGATCTCTCCCGGCCACTTCTTACGCTTGAGCAGCCACTCCAGGATGACCGAGAAGCACTTGTGCGCATCCACGAAGCTGCCGTCTTCCGCCACGGCGCCCAGACGATCGGCGTCGCCATCGGTCGCCAGTCCAGCCTGCGCAGTGTTCGTGCACGACAATCTTCTGCAGCATTGCGATGTGCGGCAGAATCGGCTCGGGATTGATTCCAGGAAACAGCGGATTCAGTTCACCGCGAATCTCCAGGTGATCGATCCCGCTTTCCGCGAAGATTCCCTTCAGCACGCCGCGCCCGGCGCCGTACATCACATCGATGGCAAACTTGAATTTGGCTTTTTGAATTAGCTTCAGATCGACAAAATTCTTGATGGCGGCGATGTAAGGCGTCTTGAAATCGGTGACCGTCACGCTGCCGCCGTTGCGCTCTAAGCGCGGCGAATCCAGTTCGCCCTCGATGGAACGCATGATGGCGGGAGTCCCTGATCCGCCGTAACTAGGCCTTGTATTTCACGCCATTCCAGTTGAATGGATTGTGGCTGGAGGTGATCATCACGCCGCCGGCCGTGCCCAGATTCTTCACCGCGTAAGACAGCGCCGGAGTCGGCGTGTAGTCGTTCGACAGACGTACCGCGATGCCCGAGCCTGCGAGTACTTCTGCGATGATCTGCGCCGCCTGCTTTCGAGACAAAGCGCGTGTCGTAGCCGACTACCAAGCCTTTGCTGGCGTCCTCGTGCTTGTGAACGTAGGTCGCCATGGCGTTGCCCACGCGCCGCACGTTGTCGAAGGTGAAGTCGTCGGCGATGATGCCGCGCCAGCCGTCGGTGCCAAACTTGATCTGTGTTGCCATTAACCCTTGCTTTCGTCGTCGATTTGGAAGCGGCTATACCAGCTTCTTCATTTTCTTTTCGTCGAGATACTTCACGATCTTGCCGACATCCTGCGAATGTTCGCGCGTGGTGATCAACAGGGCATCGTCGGTCTCAACCACCACCAGGTTGCTCACACCCACCGCGGCGACAAACTTTCGCTGCGAGTGAATGAAATTCCCCTGGGCGTTCAACGTGAAGCTCCGCTCGGCTGAGATGACGTTGGCCGCATCATTGTTGCCGGCGTTGCGATGTTCGTGGAGCGCGGTCCACGATCCAAGATCGTTCCAGCCGAAGCTGGCAGGAATGCAGTAGATGCCTGACTTCGCTTCGCCCTTCGCCGAGCGTGGCTCCAGGACGGCGTAGTCCACGCTGATGTTTTCGCACTTGGGATAAAGCTTGGCAAACGTCTTCTCGAACTTGCGAGTGCCGTAACTGTCTGCAATCTCTTTCAGGAGCGGAGCGGTCTTGGGCAGATGTTCGGCAAGGCGTCGGCCAAGGTACGCGCGCCCCAGATGAACATGCCGCTGTTCCAGAAGAAATTGCCGGCCTTGACGAACTGCTCGGCGACATCGGCGGTCGGCTTCTCGGTGAAGCGCTTCACCTGCAAGCACGCCCTTGTGCGCTTCACGGCCCGCTTCGATGTAGCCGTATCCGGTTTCCGCTCGGGTAGGCTTGACGCCGATGACGACGATGTTCGCGCCCTGGGCCGCCATCTCGGCAGCTCGGCGAATGTCGTCGCGAAAGCGCTTCTCGTCGAGGATGACGTGGTCGGAAGGGAACAGCCCGATGACCGCACTAGGATCGAGACGAGCCAACAAGAACGCGGCCAGCCCAATCGCCGGGGCCGTATTTCTTCCGACCGGCTCGGCGACAATCTGCTTCTTCTCAAGCTTCTTCAGCTGGCGAATGATGGGATCGCGCAGATCGTCGTTGGTGATGACCCAGAATTGTTTGTTCTTCGCCAGCGGCTGGAGCCGCTCGACCGTCTCCTGGATCATGCTCTTGTCGCTGTTGAGCGGGAGCAGTTGCTTGGCCATGCGCTTGCGGCTTAGCGGCCAGAAGCGCGTGCCGCGTCCACCGGCGAGAATGACGGGATAAAAATTAATGGTTTCGGGCTTCGTTGCCAATATGAATCCTTTTCGTTCAACACTGAGACACGGAGTTGTTCCGAACTCCTAAATCTGGTGCGGAACCATCAAGAAACTCAAGATGCCAATATAAGAGCGCTAGCGAGCGCTCACAGATTCGGGCAAATTCGTTTGCGGCTCCGCAACTGGAGCAGCGGGCAGCGACATCCGCATCACATCCAAGTCCCATTGCGGCCGAACCGTGTATCCGCTCACGCAAGCTGGAACCACGACCGCGTCGCCGGTGGCGAAGCTGATCGGCTCCATGCCTTGCGATTCGACAATTCCCGAACCGTTCACCGCGACGACGACGTGGGGCGAGTCGGGCGACATGTCGGTGCGAAGCTCTTCGCGCAGCCGCATCTTCTCGACCTGGAAAAATGGCGAACGCACCAGTACGTTGGACTGCGGATCAGTCGAGCGAATCACTTTGCCGGCGTTCGTATGAAGCTTGACCGCCTCCAGTCCTTTCTCGATGTGCAATTCGCGCGGGCGGCCGTAGTCGTAAAGCCGGTACGTGATGTCCGATGTCTGCTGCGTTTCCACCAGCACCATTCCGCCGCCGATGGTGTGCACCGTACCTGCCGCCACGTAGAGCATGTCGCCGGCGTAAACGTCCACCCAGTTCAATAGCTCTTCGGCGCGGGTCTCCTCGATCGATTTGCGAAACTCATCGAGCGTGACTCCGGGTCTCAACCCGAGCGCGACCTGCGCTCCCGGATCTGCCCGCAGCACGTACCAGCATTCGGTCTTACCGCAGGGCTGGCCATACTTCCTCGCGCCTTCGTCATCCGGGTGAACCTGCACGGACAGTTTGTCGCCCGGGAAAAGAAACTTGATCAGCAAGGGGAAGCGATCTTCGTAGCAGGCCAGCCGGCCAACCAGGTCGCGGCCGTGCGATTTGGCGAGATCGCCCAATGACTGACCCGCGAGCGGTCCGTTGGCGACGCGGTTTTCTTCCCACGTCAGCCAGCTTTCTCCGATCGGCTCATTGACGACACGGTGTAGACGGGACGCAGATCGCGTACCCCCCAGGGCCGTTCGTCGAAAATGGGGATCACGAGAAATGGATACAGTTGCGACATCGTTATCGGTGATTACACGCTGGCGAAGAACTTGCGCATGCGCTCCAGGCCGCGCTCCAGATTCTCCGGCGACGTGGCATAGGACACGCGAACATGGTCCTGCGTGCCGAAGCCTTCACCGGGAACCACGACCACGTGCGCTTCATGAAGCAGCTTGCGCGCTACGTCGGAACCGGAGGTCATTCCACCGCGGTCAAAATAGTGGCTGACGTTCGGATAAGCATAGAAGGCTCCATTCGGCGCGGCGCAAGTGAGGCCGGGAATCGAGCGCAGTCCCTCCACAACCTGGTCGCGCAGCTTGATGTAGCCGGCCAGCATCTGCTTCACGCAATCCTGTGAGCCGGTCAGCGCCGCCACCGCTGCTTTCTGAACGATGGAAGTTGAATTCGACGTGCTCTGACTCTGCAGCTTCGACATGGCGCTGATAATCGGCGCCGGGCCCAAGCGCATATCCCAGGCGCCAACCCGTCATCGCGTAAGTCTTCGACAACGAGCCGATAATAATGAGGCGCTCTTTCACTTCGTGAACGCAACCTGCGGAGAAAGCCTGACCGGTGTGATTCAAGTAGACGTAACACTCGTCCGAGACGACGTAAATGCCGCGATCGTGCGCCAGTCTCAGCACGGCCGCCATGTCCTCGGGCTTCATCACCGAGCCTGACGGATTGTTGGGCGAATTCAGGATGATGACTTTCGTCCGCGGCGTGATGGCGCGCTCGACCATGTCCGCAGTCAGCGCGAAATCGTGCCGCTCATCGGTGGCGATGTAGACTGGCTCGCCACCGGCATAGCGAACGATGTCCTTAAACGAGACCCAGTAGGGAACCGGCAGAATGACTTCATCGCCGTGGTCGACCAGAACCTGAATCGCGTTGAACAGCGCGTGCTTGCCGCCGGTCGAGACTATGCAGTCTTCGCGCTTGTAATCGGAGCCGAAATCCGTGGCGTGACGCATGCAGATGGCGTCGCGCAACTCGGCAGTTCCGCCCACGGCCGTGTATTTAGTGAAGTTGTTCCGGATGGCGGCGATCGCAGCTTCTTTAATGTGTTCCGGAGTATCGTAATGCGGTTCACCGGCGCCGAAGTCCACCAGGTCCGCACCCTTGGCGCGGAGCTTTTCCGCTTCTCCCGCAACCGCCATGGTTGCGGAAACCTCGATGCGTTGAATGCGATTCGTGAGAAACGAGGAAAGCTGAGTTCCAGCTGCAGTCATGACCTGACCCTTCATAAGAGATGCGTTGCCTGAGAAGAAGTTTGGTAACGAACGATTTTTTCGCGCACGCGGTCTTCGACCATTTTCGGCACCAGACCGTTCAGCGGTCCGCCCAGCTTGGCGATTTCACGCACAATGCGTGAACTGAGATAGGAATACTGTTCCGCCGGCATCATGAACACGGTCTCGACGCGCGGCTCCATTTTGCGGTTCATCAAGGCCATTTGCAGCTCGAACTCGTAATCGCTGATAGCGCGAATGCCGCGCAATACGGCGTTCGCATTCTGTTGGATGCAGTAGTTCACTAGCAGCCCCTCAAAGGTATCGATCGACACATTGTCGAGGTCCGAAGTCATCGCCACCAGCATCTCCTTTCGCTCCTCCATCGAAAAGAGAGTCTCGCCCTTCTCCAGATTGCGGGCGATGGCCACAATCAGTTTATCGAACAGTTTGCTCCCGCGGTGGATCAAGTCCAGATGGCCGTTCGTGACAGGATCGAACGACCCGGGGTAGATGGCGACAATGTTCTTCAAGAAGCCTCGGGAGGCAGGGAGTTATGCCCGTCGATTTTATTCTGGCGTGGACGTTGGAGGCAATCAGAATGCGTGAACTGCGCACGATCGTGCCGAGAAGGATGCGGAGTTGGACGCAAAAAGAGGCTCCGTATGAGGGAGCCCCTGAATGCAGCCTGCTTCCGGCTTACTTATTTCCTTCCGGCCGGTCCCTTCGGCACCGGGCTGGGAGCGGCCTCGGCGTTCGCGGCCGCAGCCTGTGCCTTGTCCGACACTGAGATCAGTCCCAGCGACTTGCGTAACTCGGTCTCGATCTTCGCGGTGATGTCCTTGTTGTCTTTCAGGAACTGTTTGGCATTCTCGCGGCCCTGGCCGATGCGCTCGGTCTTGTAACTGAACCAGGATCCGGACTTCTCCACCAGGTTCGCGTTGACAGCGAGGTCGAGCAGGTCGCCTTCCTTGGAGATACCTTCGCCGTACATCATGTCGAACTCGGCCTCGCGGAAGGGCGCAGCCGTCTTGTTCTTCACAATCTTCACGCGCGTGCGGGAGCCGACCACCTGGTCGCCGTCCTTGATGGCGCCAATGCGACGGATGTCGATGCGGACGGACGAGTAGAACTTGAGAGCGCGGCCACCGGTCGTGGTTTCGGGGTTGCCGAACATGACGCCGATTTTCTCGCGGATCTGGTTGATGAATACCAGGCAGGTATGCGACTTGGCCACGATGCCGGTCAATTTGCGCAGGGCCTGCGACATCAGGCGAGCCTGCAGGCCGACGTGGCTGTCACCCATTTCGCCATCGAGTTCGGCCTTGGGGACGAGCGCCGCGACCGAGTCCACGACCAGCACATCGATTGCGCCGGAACGGACCAGGGCCTCGGCGATTTCCAGCGCCTGCTCACCGTAGTCGGGCTGCGAGACAAGAAGGTTATCGACATCGACCCCCAACTTGGTCGCGTAAATGGGATCAAGGGCATGCTCGGCGTCGACGAAAGCGGCCATGCCGCCCTGCTTCTGAGCTTCGGCGATGACCTGAAGCGCGATGGTGGTCTTGCCGGAGGATTCAGGCCCGAAGATCTCGACCACGCGGCCGCGGGGGAAGCCGCCGATACCCAGCGCGGCGTCAAAAGAAATCGCTCCGGTGGAGATCACGGAAATGGGCACGACCGCTCCCTTGCTTCCGAGCTTCATGATGGAGCCCTTACCGAACTGCTTTTCGATTTGGGCCATGGTTAGATCAATAGCCCGGCCTTTTTCCTTTCTCGTCGGCCATGTGTGCCGCTCCTTGGCTGTTCGATTTCGGACCGCAGCGGTCCAGGGATCGAACGAAAATATGGATTGCAATGAGTCAGTGAGGCAGGCGCATAAAACGGGCACTTTGCAGAGAAGAGCGCATGGATACTGACGGCTTATTATACATCCAGTTATCACTGAAAAGCGAAGAAATAGCGAAATAGGGCAAAACGAAAGTACTAGAACCTTCGGGTCTCACAGGGAGCTGTGACCTTCGATACGAACACCCGGTTCACACCGCATAAAACGGCGCTTTGGCTGTCCGGGCTCAGCAGTATGTCTAAGGACGTTATTAACCAATGGGTAATTTATGACCCGGACGCTCCGTTAGCGACGCAGATTCTCTCAGTGCGCCTCAGGCAGCGTGTACTCGAAGTCGTAGGCGTGTTTGCCTTCGGTAATGATGATGTTCATCTTGCCGGTCAGCCCGACCAGTTGATCTGTGCCCGAATCGGGGACCACGGTGATCGACAGGGTGGGCGCGCCGCGGTCCATGGTGGCGCTGTGCTGGAGGATGAAGCTGCCGCTGCGTCCATTTAGCTTTCCTGTGACTTGCTCCATCGCCACATACCCGGCTGAACCTTTGACATCGGTGCTGGCGGCGATCATTTCGCCTTTGCTGGTCGCGTCGAGGTCGCCGTGAAACTGCTTGTCGATCGACATCCGGCCGATGCTGGCGGGCAGAGCGCTATCGGGCGAGGTTAATGGAGCAAGTTTGACGTCAAACGGTCCCTTGGCGTGCATGATCTTTGCGGACTCCTTTTTATTCGCTTCGGGTACTTTCGTTTGCGCCGGGCAGATCAGCCCGGCAGCCAATATCATCCAGAGAATTGATATTCGTTTTGTGCCAGGAAAATTCATTGATCCTTTGCAATCCCCGCGATTATTAAAAGCGGTAAGATTTTCTTGTTTCTCACAGCAATCTTAACTGGCAAGAAAATCGGCAATCTGAAGTCGAGTCCCCGTGATACCACTATCGTTTCAGCAGGTCGACGGGTTCGCGCACGTCCGTCACACGGAAGTACCTGGCCAGCGCGGGATAACGTCGCGCTACCGCTTCATACATGGCGAAGGCGACATTGCGATACGAGAAGTGTCCGGCCGCGCCAGTCCGTAGTTCGCTGATGTAGATCGCCTCGGCCAAGTCCATCTTGAATAGGGTGCGCTTCCGGAAGGCCAGAGGAATGACGTACTGGGACTGCTCTTCCGCTTCGTTCGCCTCGCGCCTGGCGAGCTGAGCGACGGCATCTCTACAACGCCGCATGGTTTCTTCATAGCGGCCGGTCAAGCCCGCAGCGTCGATCTCCTGCGGCATTTCGTAGCCGTGGGCCGTGGTGTAGTCCTGCATAATCTGAACGCAGCGGCGATGGCGATGCATGTCGCGGAAGCCGCCGATGTCCATCAGGATGTCGAAACGGAATTGCTGTCCGGCGGAAAACGCCCGGGAAACCTCATCGTGGCGGCCGCGATGGCGCAGGCCCATCTCGATGATCTCCTCCCGCTGCGCGATGGACATGGCGGTGACCACATCCCTGATCTGACGGTAGGAGTGATGTGAGTGCTCGTAGAGAAGTGTTGCTGCCAGTTCGATCTCCAAGGGGTCGTCGCCTAGCAAGTCGACCGTCGGCGCATCCGCGATCGGTTCGTTGCCCAGTATTTCAGCGGCCGCCGCCCTCAATTCGCGGCGAGTTTCGATCTCGTACACGTTGGGCTCGGCATACTTCACCAGCGTTGGAGAGACGCGCACGTCGCGCAGTAGAAATTCACGAACACGTTCCGCGGCAGCCGGAGAATCCGCGGCGATTCCTTCCAGCAGTTCGCGAGCTTTCGCGTGGCTGACGTTGTAGGCAGGCTCCTGTGCCGCCTCGCGCAGCAGTTCTCCCAGGCGCCGGACTTCGGCGTGGGTATGCGAGAGCAATCGCGAAACCTGCGTTTCCAAGGTACGCGCGCTGACGATCTGGCCTAGCGAGGTATTGGTCGCCAGGGGAAGCAGGTATCGCGAGAGGTCGAACGCGCGGGCTCTCAGGGTGCGTTCGTACGAATCCTGCTTCATCTCAGCGGGCTTCGGCGTCAGCTCGCGCAGGTAGCCGAACATCTCGTCCGAGAAGCTGCCGATATTCGCTGAAAAGATGATCGAGCGGTTTCGCGGTAGAGCGTGCGAGCGCCATCGTCATCTCCAAAATCGGGAACGTAGTAGCCGCTTTTCTGGAAGTCCTGATAGCGGGTGGAGCGCTCCTGCCCATCCCATCGCGGCTCATCGACGGCGATGGTCGCAGCCAGAATCGACAGCTTCTCGATGGCAAAAGCGATGTGCGCCAGATCCGCGATGCTGCGGTGGCCGTACTGAAAATAGAAGGTATTGAGAAATTTCTCGGCCTTCTGGTCGTTGATCTCGGCCAGCGATTCGCGCATCGAAAGAGCACGAGCGCGAATACTTGGCCATGCCGTAGGCCTGGACCTCGGGATCGGCTCCGTGAACGGCGTAGACTTCCGTGCTGGTTTCGTGGCCGGGCGCAAGGTCACCGTTGTCGGCGGCAGGTTTGTAACCGGATGACATTGCGCTGAATCATATGCGGTATGAGCAGCCGCAGGCAACCAGCGAGCCTGTGGGAATCGCAGATTTCATTGCTGGCTTTGGAATCGCCGGGAGATGCATCATGGATTTTGTTGACCGGCAGAGTCGATGTCGCGAACTAAAGCTCCTGTCGAACCCGAGCAGGAAGGCGTCCGCACCCAGTGGGTTGGCGCCGACTCCATCCTGTTTGCCACCGCGCATCGTCCCTGGCCCGCGCCCATGGCGCCATGGATCATGACCCAGCGCTGGAACGACCTGCTGTTCCTGCACTATTCGCTCGATCCGGAGTTGGTGCGCGCCAGGGTTCCCGACGTCCTCACGCTGGACACCTACCGGCAGCGCGCCTGGGTTTCGGTTACGCCATTCTGGATTAACCATCTCAGACCGCCGGGCGTGCCATCGCTGCCGTGGTTTTCGAGTTTCAACGAAATCAACGTGCGGACCTACGTGACCTACGGCGGCAAGCCGGGCGTCTACTTCTTCAGCCTCGACGCCAGCAACCTTTCGGCTGTATGGGGAGCGCGCGTGTTCTATCGGCTGCCCTACTGGCAGGCGTCGATGAAGGTCACCGGCAAAGGGGGAGCGAAGATCGAATACCGTTCCAAGCGGCATCACGGTCCCAAGCCGGCGGAGCTGGAATGTTCTTACGGACCGACCGCACGCAGCTTTCAGGCGCGGCCGGCTTCGCTGGAGCATTTCCTGACCGAGCGTTACTGCCTTTACACCGTCACCCGCAAACGGCTTTATCGCGGCGACATTCATCACCTGCCGTGGAGTCTGCAAATCGCCGAGGTGGATGTGCGAAAGAACACCATGGCCCAGACTACTGGCCTGGAACTCGGTTCCGGACCGGATCTCACGTACTTTGCGCGGGAACTGAAGGTGCTGTTCTGGGCGCCCGAACGGCTGCTTTAGCGTTTCACCCCTTCACTCGCCTCTCCCAATTGTTTGCGCGGCCACTTCGACTGTTCCGGACGGCTTTGGTGTGACGGCTACCTGTTCCCCGACGTCGAGCGGCGATGGTTATAATCCTCCTTTGCGTCGTTCGGGAGGATTTTAATGGCAGGAGTCGAAGGCCGTATTGCGCTGGTGACAGGCGCTTCGCAGGGGATCGGCCGCGCGTGCGCGCTGGAACTGGCCAAGTCGGGAGCGAAGGTAGCCCTATGCGCCCGCAATCAGGAAAAGCTGGAACAACTGGCCGGCGAGATCAAAGGAAGCGGCGGGGAAGCGGCGGCGTTCAAACTCGATGTCGGCAGCGAAGACGAGATCAAGTCCGTCGTGAAAGCGGTGATTGGGCAATACGGCAAAGTTGAGATCCTGGTAAACAACGCCGGCATCACGCGCGACCAGCTGGTGATGCGGATGAAACGTGCCGATTGGGACGATGTGCTCGCGACCAACCTGACCGCGCCGTTCCTGCTCATCCAGGCAGTAATCAGCTCCATGCTGAAAGGGCGCTGGGGCAGGATTATCAACATTACCAGCATCTTTGGACAAATCGGACAGGTAGGCCAGGCGAATTATTCCTCGTCGAAGGCCGGATTGATTGGCCTGACCATGGCAGTGGCACGCGAGGTGGGCTCGCGAAACATCACTGTGAATGCGGTCTCGCCGGGATTCATCGAGACAGCCATGACTGAGGTCCTTCCTGCCGAGCTGAAGGAAAATATCCTGAAGAACATTCCGCTGGGCCGCTCCGGCAGCGACATGGATGTGGCGCACGCGGTGAAATTCCTGGCTTCGGAGGAAGCGGGTTACGTGACCGGGCACGTGCTGAACGTGAACGGCGGTATTCTAATGGGCTAGTGGATGGTGTTGCGTGTGTGAGATCGCGGAAGCCACGACAGAAGAGCAGATCGAGCAGGTGCGGACATTGTTTGTCGAGTACCGTGCCGAACTCGCCGTAGAACCCTGTTTTCACTCCTTCGATGAAGAGATCGCGAGTCTGCCCGGCGTCTACAGTCCTCCGTCAGGCATGCTGCTGCTGGCGAGCATCGTAGGGCAGCCGGTGGGTTGTATCGGTCTGCGTGCGTTTCCGGTTGATGGAATCTGCGAGATGAAGCGCCTGTTCGTGCGGCCACCCTTTCGCGGTGACAAAATCGGAAGGAAGCTCGCGGAACGAGTCATCGAAGAAGCGCGCCGTCAGGGCTATGCTGCGATGCGCTTGGACTCGCATCCTCCGAGCATGGCGGCCGCGATCAAGATGTATCGCGCCCTGGGTTTTCGCGAAGTCGGTCCTGAGCCACTGCAACCCGTGCCGGGCCTGATTTATATGGAACTGGCTCTGGCGTGAGATCCGGGTGCGCTGGAAAGCCGTGCCGCCATTTGGCGTAGCTATCCTGCTTTCTGCCTGCCTCCAGAATTAACTTGCCAGCCCACCCGGCCAATGGTTACTATGCAGTCAACCCCATGGCCACTTCCCTTCAGGATGCGTAACCACTCATGAACATTGGCGAGACCATTCGCAACTTTCGTCTGCAAAAAGGCATGTCTCAAGGCGACATCGAAAAGCGCACCGGTTTGTTGCGCTGCTACCTGTCACGCGTGGAAAACGGTCATACGATTCCATCGCTCGACACGCTGGCGAGGATCGCGACCTCGATGGACATCCCACTCGCCCGGTTCTTCAGTGACAGCATCGCTGACAACGGAAATAAGTCCGTACCGCAACTGGCGGAAGATGAAGTGCGTTTTCTGACGCAAATTCGGCGTTATTCCCCGAACTTGAATGACAGCGATCGCAAGCTGGTGATCGCTATGGTCAAGAAGATGGCCGCTACCGCAGGACGGTAAGCAGGTGTAAATTTTCGAGATGTTTTGACACGGACCCGCAGCGCGCATGCTGCGGTTTTCTATGCCGCATGCCCGATTTCGCCGAGGGCCAGTACCGCCAACTCCAGGCGGTCGCGCGACCCGGTCTTCGAGAAGATGCTTTGCAAATGCCGCTTCACCGTGTTTTCGCTGATCGCGAGGTCGGTAGCGATATCGCGGTTTCGCATGCCGCGCGCGACCATGTAAGAGATCTGCCGCTCGCGCTCGGACAAGCGCGTCATCGAACTAGGCGCCGACGGCTGGCCGGTGACCATGGCGTCCATGATGATATGGGCGATCTCGTCGGAAAATGCCAGTTCTCCCTCCGCCACGGCGCGGATCGCGGCAAACAGTTTCTGCGGATTGTCCGCCTTCAACACCAAACCTCGCGCCCCCAGCCGTACGACCTGGACATAATCGTTCTGGCTGACTGAGCCGGTTAACACGACAGAAGCCACTCGGTTGCCCGCGCGTTCCAGTGTGCGCAAGACTTCAAAACCGTCGCTCTGCGGCATGAAAAGATCCAACAAGAGAACCTGAGGCTTCTGCTGCTGCACCAGAAGCAGAGCTTCCTCGCCATTCCCGGCGGAGCCCAGCACTTGAAAATCCGGCTGTGATTGCAACAGAGCGGTCAGCGACTCGCGCAGGACCATGTGGTCGTCGGCGATAACAATCCCGATGCGTTTCTCCGTCATTCGTAAACATTAGATGCACAGGAGAGCAGGCTGGGGATGCGTTATTCTGGATACAGGGCTGTTCCCGACGGATCTCCGACCGGAGTACGGCAGCGATAGTCGGAGCTATGTCGTGCGGGTTGCTAGACTTACGGTTCCTTCATGACCAGGTCCAACCAAATTGAATTTATCTGATTCCGCTCGGCTTGCGGGTTCTGGCCGGGCGACCATACAAGAAAGGCAGCAATGGCAAACATTCAGCGGGCAATCTTAAGCGTTACCGACAAGACTGGGTTGGTGGACTTCGCGCGTCGTCTGGCGGCTATGAATGTGGAACTGGTTTCCACGGGCGGAACCGCCAAGCTCCTGCGCGATTCAGGAATCGCGGTGAAAGATATCTCCGATCTCACCGGCTTTCCCGAAATGCTGGACGGACGGGTGAAGACGCTCCATCCCAAGGTGCATGGCGGCATTCTGCACATGCGCAGCAAGAAGGAGCATGTGGCGGCAACCCGCGAACATGGCATCGAGCCCATCGACATGGTGGTGGTGAACCTGTACGCGTTCGAGAAGACCGCGTCCAAGCCGGGCGCAGAGTTCGAGGACATCATCGAAAACATCGATATCGGCGGACCGTCGATGGTTCGCTCGGCGGCCAAGAATTTTCAGGACGTTGCCATCGTTACCTCGCCGGCCGATTACGATGCTATCGCCAGCGAAATGGAGAGTAACGGCAAGTCGCTTTCACTTAAGACTAAGTGGAGCCTGGCGCAGAAAGCGTTTGCCACCACCGCGGCTTATGATTCGGCGATCGCCTCAACGCTTGCGACAATCAGCGCTCCCGAAGCCGCGGGCAAGAAGTTCGAACTCGGCGGCGCGGATGGTTTTCCCCAGACGCTGCGATACAGCTTCAACAAGGCTTTCGACCTGCGTTATGGTGAGAACCCGCACCAGAAGGCAGCGCTTTACTCCGACGGCACAGGCAAGGGAATTGCGAACGGGAAGCAGCTTCAGGGCAAAGAACTCAGCTACAACAACATCGTTGATTTGCAGGCCGCCTGGGACCTGGCACAGGAATTTGACGATACCGTCTGCGCCATCATCAAGCACACCAATCCCTGCGGAACGGCTGTGGGCGCCACTCTTGCCGAGGCCTACAAGCGAGCTCTGGAGTGCGATCCGGTGTCGGCCTTCGGCGGCGTCATCGGTGTGAATCGTCCCATCGACAAGGACACGGCGACGGAGATGGCGAAGCTCTTCGTCGAGGCGATCGCTGCCCCTGGATTCGACGAGGCCGCGCGCGAGATCTTCGCCACCAAGAAGAACCTTCGCCTGGTGGAAGTCGTCCCTCTGCAGCAGAAGTGGGTGCTCAAGAACGTCTCCGGCGGCGTGCTGCTGCAGGACAATGACATGCGTCCGCTAACCGAAGCGGACCTGAAAGTTGTGAGCGAGCGCAAGCCGACCGAGCAGGAGATGCGCGACATGCTCTTCGCCTGGAAGGTGTGCAAGCATGTGAAGTCGAACGCGATTCTGTATGCGCGCAACGGCCAGAGCACCGGCGTGGGCGCAGGTCAGATGAGCCGCGTCGACTCGGCGAAGATCGGCGCGATGAAGTCGGTGCTGGGGATTAAGGGTTCGGTCGCCGCCTCAGACGCGTTCTTTCCGTTCCCCGATGGAGTGGAAGAGATCGCAAAAGCAGGGGCAACGGCCATCATTCAGCCCGGCGGTTCGGTGCGCGATCAGGAAGTCATCGATGCGGCGAACAAGCTGGGACTGGCGATGGTGACCACCGGAGTACGGCACTTCCGGCACTAGAACGCGGCTGCCCGCCATCAAGTGTCCGCCATCAGCTAAGAAGGATCTAAGGGTGCCCCACTCATTCGCGGGGTTCGAATGAGTGGGCAGTGGCGGACATTTTCAGCCAGTCCATCACCTACGGCCAGCGCAACGACTTACGGGCAAGAAGTGCACGGTGTAGGCCAGTTTCTACTCGGCATAGGCAGTGCCCGCGCGTTAAGTCCTTATCCTGAAGGCTATTTATTCACCTTTTTTGGCATCTAACCTGCACAAGTAACGCTGTCGGAGGTGCAGTATGCCCTATCTGCGGCTCTACTCGAGTGAGATGACCATCCAGCAGAAGCGTCTGCTGGCCCAGCGGCTTACCGACATCACCCTTCGTACCCTGCAGCTCCGGTCCGATCAGAAAAGTCTCATTACTATCCAGTTCGTCCCGTTTCCTGAGGCCGTAGCTCACCCGGAATTCGCGCCTGAAATCCCTTCCAGTGCAGATGTTGCGGTCGAGGTCGTTGGGCACAACTTGACGGCAAACAAACGCAAGGCATTTTCCGAGGAGGTGTCGGCAACGCTTACGGGTCTGGTGCCTGCAAAAAGAACTGGATGGTTTGGACGGTTATTGCGCCGGGAAGCGAACGCCACCAAGCAGATTGCTCTTCAGTTCAACGAACTGGTTCCCGAGGAGGCCGGTTCCTCCTTCGAGGAACATGCCATGGCGGCCTGATGACCGAAACCAGATGCGTTCGAACTGATTCGCGATTGTCTTGATATCTCAAAGGATACGGTCTCGATCACCGATCCTTATCGAGCGTGCTCAGCAAGCCACAAAGTGCATTTCACCGGGCGAATCTTCCTCAACCCTGGGCGATGCCGTGTAACTGCCGTTAATTCCGGCTGCGGAACTTGGACAGCAGGCGCAAGATCTCGAAGTACAGCCAGATGAGGGTAATCATCAGCGCGAAGGCGCCGTACCACTCCATGTACTTGGGCGCCCCGTAGCGGGCGCCGTTTTCGATGAGGTCGAAGTCGAGGACGAGGTTCAGGGCCGCGACTACTACCACAACCAAGCTGAAGCCGATGCCAATCGGGCCGGAGCCGTTGATCGTCGTGAAGTGGACGCCAAAGAATCCCAGGATGAATTGCAGGAAGTAGAAGACGGCGATTCCGCCGGTGGCGGCGACAATGCCCAGGCGCAGCTTGTCGGTGACTTTGATGAGCCCGGAGCGATAGGCGATGAGCATCGCGATCAACGTCCCAAAGGTCAGCGAAACGGCCTGGATGGCGATGCCGTGGAAGCGCATCTCCATCATCGCCGACGCCCCGCCGAGGACGAGGCCTTCCAGCAGCGCGTAGAGCGGCGCGGTGACCGGCGACCACTCCTTCTTGAAGATGGTGACGATGGCGAGGATGAAGCCGCCAATACCGCCTGCCACGAGCGGGATGGTGACCGCCTGCATCGCTGCCTCGGGTGAGATGGCGAGCGCGCCAAAGAAGCGGTTCCAAACCCAGGCTGCGGTGGCGACGCAAAGAATGACCAGGATGCCGGTCTTGTTGACCGCGCCCGAAACGGTCATAGTTTCGCCAAATGCGGCCTCGCCGGTGCGGAAAGTGTCGCCGCTCAGGGCGGGGTTGGACGTTCTCATCAATTGCGGCATGAATTTTCCTCGTTCGTTAGTGTAGCCGAGATCGCTTATCGCTCTTTGCTTTTCGCCAGAGTATCTGAGGAGCGATCCAGTTTGCTCCAACCAAATGACACCGTCTCAGATCTTTATGGACCGACTACCCATTTGACGCGCTGGAAGCTACTTGGACTCTTGCCATCCCACTCTTTGAAAATCGCTAATGAGTGGGGCGCCCGATGTTCTCGAATCTGGCGAAAAGCGAAGAGCGAATAGCGAGTAGCGAAAAGCGTCCGTTCTCTTCAAAACAATGTCTCCTGCCCGCTGCGATTCGCTCGGGGACGTTTGATGCCGAAGTGGTCGTAGGCGAGTTGCGTAGCTACGCGGCCGCGTTGCGTGCGATCGAGAAATCCGATCTGGATGAGAAACGGCTCGTAGATCTCCTCAATCGCGTCCGGCTCCTCAGCCAGCGAAGCCGCCAGCGTATTCACGCCCACGGGCCCGCCCTGATACTTCTCGATGATGGTCAGCAGCAGCTTACGGTCGATCTCATCGAAGCCGTGACGGTCGACCTCGAGCATCTCAAGCGCGGCCTGCGCTGTGGGCTTATCTATCTTGCCGTGTCCCTTGACTTGGGCGTAGTCACGCACGCGTCGCAGCAGTCGGTTGGCGATACGCGGTGTGCCGCGGCAGCGGGTAGCGATTTCCATGGCGCCGTCGTGGTCGATCTCGACACCGAGAATTTCGGCCGAGCGCTCCAGAATGACCTTGAGGTCCGCATGCGTGTAGAACTCCAGCCGCAGAACGATGCCGAAGCGCGATCGCAATGGCGCTGATAGCAGGCCAGCCCGGGTAGTGGCGCCGATGAAGGTGAACGGCTTGACCTCCATGGTGTGCGTGCGCGCCGAGGGCCCCTGGCCGATGATGATGTCGAGCCTGTAGTCCTCCAGCGCCGAGTAGAGCAGTTCTTCCAGCGCGGGCTGCAGGCGGTGGACTTCGTCGATGAACAGGACTTGCTTCTCGCGAAGGTTGGTAAGAATCGCGGTCAGGTCGCCCTTGATCTGCAGCGTCGGCCCGGATGTCTGCTGGAAAGGAGTGCCTAGCTCGTTGGCGATGATGTTCGCCAGCGTGGTCTTGCCCAGCCCCGGCGGGCCGTAAAGCAGCACGTGGTCGAGCGCCTCGCCGCGCGATTTGGCGGCCTGGATGGCGACTTCGAGGTTGTCCTTGACCTTCTGCTGGCCGATGAATTCGCGCAGCCGCTGCGGCCGGAGCTTGAGTTCGAAGGAGGAATCGTCGTCGAGCGGCACCGCCGAGACGATGCGCTCGCGGTCCGGATTGGGATGGTCGCTGGGCAGAGGCACGCAAGGCGATGGTAAAGCGAAACAGCAGTAGGGCGCAATGAGGGATCGATGGCTAGGATAGAGGTCCTTCGGCTCCACGCCGCCAAATCGGGCGGACGCTGCGCTCAGGATGACAGATCGTATTTACCGTCCTCGACTGACATCTGCGTCGCGCTTGTTTATGATTCGAGTGAACGTATGAAGAACCTTGGCATTTTACTTTCCGGGCGCGGGTCGAACTTTGAGGCCATCGCCGATAACGTTGCCTCAGGCAAACTCGACGCGAACATCGCAGTCGTGATCTCGAACCGAAGTGACGCCGGCGGAATTGAATCGGCACGCCGGCGCGGGCTGAATGCAATGGTGATTCCATCGAAAGGCAAGGTTCGCGAAGAGCATGATCGTGAGGTGGTCGCGGCATTGCGCGAGAATCAGGCGGATCTTATCTGCCTGGCCGGCTACATGCGGCTCTTGTCGCCGTGGTTCGTGCAGCAGTTTCCCAGTCGCATCCTGAACATTCACCCGTCGCTGTTGCCGTCGTTTCCGGGGCTCGAGGCGCAGAAGCAGGCTTTCGATTACGGTGTCAAAGTCTCCGGCTGCACCGTCCATTTTGTCGACGAGAACCTGGACCACGGAGCCATCATCCTGCAGAAGGTTGTGCCGGTCTTGGACACGGACGACGATCACGCGCTGTCCGCGCGTATCCTGGAACAGGAGCACATCGCATACACCGAGGCGATACGGATTGTGCTGGAAGGGAAGTATAGGATTGAGGGTCGGCGGGCTTTGCACTCATAGTCATGTTAAAATGACCATGGTCAGATTGAGGTGACCATTTATGGCGAAGCCAGCGATGAAGAAGAAGTTAATCCCGAACAGAGTGCCTTTGGAAGGGCGAAAAATTGCCGCTGGCGAGTTCAAGGCGAAATGCCTGGGCCTGATTGACGAAGTCAGTGAAACCGGTCAGGAGTTGATTATCACCAAGCGCGGTAAACCGAGCGCTAAGCTGATACCGTTTCAGGAAACGCAGAAGCCTTCTTTCATCGGCCGCCTTGAGGGAATTATGAAAATAAATGGTGACCCGGACGATCTGATCAAACCGGTATTCCCCGAGGCAGACTGGGACATGCTCAAGTGATTTTGCTCGATACTCACGTTGTTGCGTGGATGAACGGTAGACCGCGAAAGCTATCGCGGGCGGCGCTGTCGGCGATTCGTCGTTCTGAGCGCAGCGATGGCTTGGCTATCTCGGTGATCAGCTTGGTTGAGTTAGCCCGACTGGTCGCCACGAACCGAATCGAACCCATGGGGAGTATGGAACAGACGCTCAGAAAGCTGATCGACGGGATCACGATCCTGCCAATCAGTCTGGAGGTCGCTGCCTTCACGACGTACTTCCCGCCGGACTTCCCTAGCGATCCTGCCGATCGGGTTATCGCCGCGACCGCCCGCGCCGTGGGCATTCCGCTGGTTACCGCCGACCAGAGGATGCTGGACTCTCGATTACTGAAGACGATCTGGTGAACTTCGCGGGACTGTTCTTGGAACCGTACAGCGAATAAGTGCTCTGAAGAGAACGTAAGGCTACATCTCGTAGTGCAGCAGCGAAAATACGTCGTAGCCCTTTAATTTGTCGCGGCCCTTCAAGCCATCGAGTTCTACCACGAAACCCATGCCGTAGATTTTTCCGCCCAGATTTTCCACCATGGCGGCTGCGGCCTTCGCCGTGCCTCCGGTCGCAAGCAGATCGTCGCAGATCAGAACGCGCTGACCGGGTTGAATCGCGTCCTTGTGGATCTCCAGCGTGTCCTGACCGTATTCCAGATCGTATTTCCATTGCAGAACTTCGGCGGGAAGCTTCTTCGGTTTGCGGACGGGGACGAAGCCGGCGTTCAGACGATAAGCCAGCGCCGGGCCAAAAATGAAGCCGCGCGCTTCGATCCCCAGCACCAGATCGATGTCATCGTTGAGGTAATGCTCGGTAAGCGCATCGATCAAGCGGGCGAAGCCAAGGCGGTCCTTCAGCAGCGTGGTGATGTCGTAGAAGAGGATGCCGGGCTTGGGGAAATCGGGAACTTCGCGGATGAGCTTCTTCAGGTCGTCGCAACTCTGCGCCGGTTTAGCGTGCATGAATTACCAGACTCCTTCGATGCGGAATGATGGCGCCTCGAGGAAGGGCGCACTGGATTCACTGATTTCATCGACCCGCGAAGCTCGCGGGCCCTGCTGCAATTTCTGACGGAGGGAACTGAGTTGCTCGCGGCTGCCGGTTGCCATGATTTCGACATCGCCGTTCTGGGTGTTGCGAACCCAACCCGTGATACCGATCTCCGCGGCTTCCCGCTCGACGAACCAGCGAAACCCGACGCCTTGCACGCGTCCAGACACGACATAGCGACGGGTTTCGAGGTTAGCCATACTCTAGCAATAGCCGCCGATACACAGAGCACAAGAACAGTACATCAGGTTACATGTGTTTCGGCGAAGTGTGATTCAGAAAATTGATCAGCGGTCTGCCGGCAGGCGGCGTCTTCACCGCTCCCTCCAGGATAATCTGCTTGGCGTTCAGATCTTTGCCATACAGGTTTTTGTTCGCGTCGTCGTCAGATCGCATGGTCGATCCAGCGACTGAGATACCAGCGAAGATGCCCTTATTGCGCGACCACGACAGGATTTCGGCATTCATAACGATGTCGGTTTCAGCCGATGTCGCACGTCCTACCGGACCGGCAGCAACAGAAGCATCGCCGCCCAGCTTTACCTTACTGGTCATCAAGGATTTCGCACCTTTTTCGTTCATAACCAGGAGAACGTAGTCGGTTGCCTGGCCGCCCGCCTGCAGGCCGAAGCTGCCACCTTCCAAAGCGAAGAATGCTGGAGCGCTCCAAGGACCGCGGAATGTGGCGCCCGAGCGGCAGGTCATCACGCCGCGCCCGTAGCTGGCGCCCACGATGAAGGCCGCCTTCTTGACAGACGGAACCACCACAACGCATTCAGCCTTGTTCAGCAGGTCACGCGGGATACCTTTATCCGGCATACCGGTGACAGCCCTCATAACATCATAGGAATCTTTCAGCCTCGCCTGCTCCTTATCCTGGGCAAACGATGGAATTGCAAAACATAGGCAAATTACCGCAGTAAGAAACCGCTTCATTATCCTCACCCCTTAGCTTGGTTGTTAGGCTCTCGACAGGTAGGCCCCTTCGGATGTGTCCACCCGAATCTTTTCACCTTCATTGATGAATGGAGGTACCTGAACTACGAGTCCAGTTTCCGTTTTGGCCGGCTTGGTCACACTGCTGGCCGTTGCCGACTTCAATCCCGGCTCCGTTTCCACTACGGTCAATTCGACGGTTTGCGGCAGCTCAATTCCCACCGGTTTGCCGTCGAAGAACTCCACCTTGATGTTGAGGTTGGCGATCAAATAATCGACCGCGTCGCCCAGAATTTCTTTGCCAAGGTGCAGCTGTTCGTAGTTCTCGGTGTTCATGAAGTAGTAATCGTCGCCATCGGCGTAGAGGAACTCCATGCCGACTTCATCGACAACGATTTTTTCGATTGCGTCGCCCGAGCGGAACCGGTGCTCGAACATCGCTCCGGTGCGCAGGTTACGCAACTTGGCTTGAATGAACGCCCGTAGATTTCCCGGTGTCCGGTGTTCCACGCTGAACACCGAATGCAGATCGTTGTTGTGCTTGATGATCATGCCGGGACGCAATTGGGTGGCTGGAATCGCCATGCTGTCTAAGACTCCTTCTTTGATTACGTTGCTTGGGAGAGCCATCCGCCAAAATGCGTCAGAAGTATGATGCAGCTCTGACACCCGCAGTCAGACACAACGTTGACTGAAAATGACTGTGCCAGGTCTGCCACAAGAAAGCGTGGCCCGAAGGAACGAACCCTTAATCTTACACGGGGCCCTAGATGCTTGGGAAATCCGGCACCATTGTCGTCGGGCGATGATCGGCAAACCTTTGTAAGTGCGAGGTTTGTGCGCGTCGTTCGGGTCAATCGGCGATGTCCATTTTCGGACAGAAGATTTACGATTGTGGGCGGGTAAAGTGAATTCAGCGCGCTCGCTCCCCATCTATTTGCAGCGAGATAGCTGGCCTTGGCAAGTGGCAGTCGGTCTGCAATACCAAACACCGGAACTCCCATGAGCCACGCACCAGCAGATTCGACCATCCTCGTCGCCGACGATCAGGAACACGTTAGAGAAGCCATTGCCATGTTGCTTCGGGGACACGGCTATTCCGTAGTTCTCTGCTCCTCGCCGGGCGAAGCCTTCTCCGCGGCGCAGCAAACTCCGCCCGAGCTGGCGATGCTCGACATGAACTATCAACGCGACAGCACCTCCGGCATCGAAGGGCTGGAGTTGATCCAGCGTCTGCGCGAATTGGATTCCACGGTCCCCATCATCGCCCTCACGGCGTGGGGAAATGTCGATCTGGCCGTCAGCGCGATGAAGCATGGGGCATCGGACTTTATCGAAAAGCCTTGGCGAAATGACGCCCTGATGGAAAAAGTACAAATGCTCATCAACCGGGCGCACGAAGTCCGGTCATCGAAGCGCGTCTCGGAATACGAACGCCACGACGCGCAGCAATTGCAGACGCGCATCGTTCCCCAAAGGCATGTGGTGGCACAGGGGATCGAACTTTTTGGCGACAGCATTCCAGCGGGCGTGGTGGGAGGCGATTACTTCGGTGTGTGGCAACCGACGGCCGACGCTCTGCACTTCTGCGTGGCCGACGTTTCCGGCAAAGGCACGCCCGGCGCGCTCATCGCAGCGATGCTATACGCGTCTGTCAGTACGCTCTCTTCGTCCAGCAACAATCCTGAAAGCGTCCTCGCGCAAGTGGAGGCGACTCTCCGCAGCCAGTTAGGCGAAGGCCATTACGTCACCATTTTTTATGCGGTGCTCGACCTGAGGACGCGGGTTTTGCATTATGTAAACGCGGGACACTGTCCTCCAATTCTGCGACATCAGAACGGAGAGATGGAATTGCTCGCCCCGACGCGTCCTGTGCTGGGGTTCATGCTGGAAGACGGCTTCCGCTCCGAGCGTCTCGCCTTGGCTCCCGCCGACCGTCTCTTGCTGTACACCGATGGCGTCAGCGAGGCGGCCAACGACTCGGAAGAAGAGTTTGGGCCGGAGCGGCTGGCGACGTTGCTCGAAGGCCCCGTGAACGAGACCATGCAGGACCGCTATGCGGCGATCATGGACAAAGTTCGTGCTCACGCTGCCGGAAAGTTTACCGATGACGCGACGCTGCTCCTGTTGTCGGTTAATGATGCGGCACCAGCGACCGCTTCCCGCGCGTCCATTCAGATGCGTAGCATGGCCTAGCGACGCAGGTTTGGTTCCCACTGCAGCACGGTTCCTCTTTGACAACTCGCAAGCTGACACTGGAAACTCGTCACTTGCGCAAAGAATCCTTCGATGTAATCGTGTTGGGAGCCGGTGCTGCCGGATTGATGTGCGCCATCGAGGCGGGCAAACGTGGCCGCCGCGTCGGCGTGCTCGAACGCGCCGAACGCATCGGCAAGAAGATCCTCATCTCCGGCGGCGGGCGCTGCAACTTCACCAATCTCCACACGCGGCCGGAGAACTTCCTTTCCGCCAACCCTCACTTCTGCAAGTCGGCGTTGGCGCGCTACACGCCGGCTGACTTCATTGCCCTGGTGACGAAGCACAGCATCCCTTATCACGAAAAAAAGCTGGGCCAGTTGTTTTGCGATCATGCCGCGCAGGACGTTGTCGGCATGCTGGAGCGCGAGTGCCGCGCCGCCGGCGCGCATATTTTCACCCGTGTCCAGGTGAAAGAGGTGAAGCGCGCTGCAGATTTTGTAGTGCGTACCGACGACGTCGAGTTTCACAGCGAAGCGCTTGTGGTCGCGACCGGAGGACTTTCCATCCCGAAGATTGGTGCGACATCGTTGGGCTACGATTTAGCAAAGCAGTTTGGCATTGAGGTTCTGGAGTGCCGGCCGGCTCTGGTGCCACTGGCCTTCGCTCCGGACGATCGCGAACGCTACTGCGACCTCGCCGGAGTCTCCACGGAGGTGGTCGCATCGATTGGGCGGCAACAGTTTCGAGAGAAAATGCTCATCACGCATCGCGGACTGAGTGGGCCAGCCATTCTGCAGATTTCGTCGTACTGGGACCGGCGGCAGCCGATAGCGATTGACCTTGCTCCAGGTCATGAGGTGGCCGTTACCCTCCGCGATGCTCCGCGCCGCGACTCTGCGGCTGCGAAGGCCGCACTGCATCAGGCTCTTCCAGTACGGTTGGCCGAGCGGTGGCTGGACCTGCATCTCCCGCAGCGGTGGACGAATGTCGAACTGGAGGTCCTCGATAGGCAACTGCATCGCTGGGAGATAAGACCTTCCGGAACGGAAGGCTACGAGAAGGCTGAGGTGACCGCTGGAGGCGTGAACACCGACGAACTCTCGGCAAGAACGATGGAGTGCCGCAAAGTCCCAGGCCTGTATTTCATCGGCGAAGTCGTAGATGTGACGGGCCAACTAGGCGGCTTCAACTTCCAATGGGCCTGGGCGTCAGGATATTGCGCTGGGCAGGCGGTGTGACGGCAGATCCTAGCCAAGAAGGGACTGTGGGTCAACATCGACACACTTGTCCGGGGTCGCCTTGTATCAGGGCAGGCCTTTAGGCGTGCCGAATCGGCAAGTAAGATTTGGGCTTCAGCCCCTGCAAAAACCTGACGCAGGGGCTGAAGCCCTCACTCATAACAGCATTGCTGTCGGCACGACTGAAGTCGTGCCCTGATACAAAGCTTAAAACCGCGCCCGACAAGGCAGTGTGACACCATGCGTTGACACAAAGCCGCTAACACGGAGCCCAACGCAAAGCACTAACACAGAACCGGACACTAAGCTCCAACAAGCCGATTTCGATGCAAGATCGTCTTCTCTGTGTCCTCTGTGCCTCAGCGGTGAACAGAAGTTACGCCTTCGCTCGCAACACCTCATCCACCGTGTTGATATCGACCATGCCGTAGCAGCCGTAGATCGCGGGCAACACCCGATCCGAGGGGAACTTACGCCGCAGGGCCGCGACCTTATCCGTTCCAGCGCGATAGGCGGGCAGATACATTCTGCCCAGCAGCGGATGCCGTCCCCATGCGCCCGACAACTTGTCGGCACGCTCCTCGCTGACCAGAAAGTCTCGCCGCAGAATCTTCGCGATCTCCGCCTGCGGCTTGCCTTCGCCCCACGTCAGGTACGATGACTGGTTCTTCGCATCGTCTTGCAACAACGCCAGCAGTACGCCGATTTGCATGTCCTCATCGGGCAGTTGATCGATCTCGGTCACGCCATGAGCGATAAGGATCGCGTTGTTCGCGAGACCTTCGAACAGAGTCGCCGCACGGGTATTCATGGTCAGAACCGTTGCCTCGAATCCCGCTTTGCCGCGAGCGTACAAATTCTGCAGGTAGGCGAAGGTCGTGACGTGGCCGGGCACAACTTCGTGACTGACCAGCTGCTGGAATTCGGGGAAGCTGATCTGCAACGACGCGTTGATCTCGTAGCTGGCTTCGTACTTCGGAGAGCCGTCGGCGTTGCGCGCGCGTCCCAGATAATTCATCGAGCCGGAGAACCATGCGTCTTTGATTGGCAAGAAGTCGATGTTCGCGCGCGGCACATTGGCCAGTTCGCGCGGCAAATGCGGCATCAGGTTCGCCGCGCTTAGATTGTCGAAGTACGCGATGACCGCACCACCCAGCGCTTTAACCGAGCCCATCGGGGCCGTGCGTTCACGCCGCCAGGCGTCGACCGCAGGCAACACTCCGTCGGAGGTCGAGTATCCGCGCGTGGCCCAGCAACTCGGCAACGCGTTCGCGCTTAGCTTCCGGCTTCGACGGCTCCGGAGCCTTGCCGGTGGAAGCTTCAACCGAGCGCGCGTAGGGAACTGCCGGACCTTTGCCGAGAATCTCCATCGCCAGGTCCCACATGGTCTCAATGCAGTTGGCCAGCCCCGACAGATACTGACCGCGCAGTCCGCCGATCTTGTCGGCTTCTTTGCGAACGCCGGCCACAGCATCAGGAATATTCACTTCACGAAGATATTTATCGACGGCTTCTTTATCGATGGTCTTGCCACCGACGCCGCCGGTCTCACGCACCCGGGCAGCCGAGGGAGTTGTATAGGCGGCCGGAAGTGGTTCATCCGAGAACCACGAGTCGGCAATAAAGCGTCCGGTTCCGGAGGCGCACATGACGTCGCCGCCCCAAAGCGTGTCGATTCCTAGAACAGCGTCAGCAACATATTTCGATACCTGGTCCATTACGCAACCTTCTTTCCTCTCACTGAGGCGAACCATAGATACAGACAAAGACCCACGAACATGATTGCGGACAGAGTCTGCGATATCGGTTCGCTGTTATAAAACGGAGTTTGAATCAGTTCCTCACTGTATTTTGGCAGCAGACGCAGCCCGGCTCCAAACACCCCGCCCAGCGCTCCGCCCGCCATCAGGCCACCGGCGACGATGACGCCCCGCTCGCCTATGCTGCGCCCGGCCTCACCGCCAGTCTTGTCTGCGCGCTTGTTGACCAGGTGCGAGATGAATCCTCCCACCAGGATCGGCGTGGTCAGTTGCAGCGGGAGATAAATACCCAGGGCGAAGACCATGGACGATAGGCCGAGCATCTCCAGCACGACGGTGATCATGGCGCCAATGCCAAACAAAATGTAGGCGACTGGCTGGCCGCTCATAAAGCCTTCAACAATGGCCTTCAACGCGGAGGCCTGAGGCGCAACCAGCACCTGACGGATGTCTCCGGGTGCAGCCTCGCCGAACTGGAAAGCCTTGGCCAATAGGACGATCGTCAGCCCGGCGGTGATGGCGGAGACGGCTACTCCGATGAACTTAACCTTCTCCTGCGCCGACGGCGTAGAACCGATCCAGTAGCCGGCTTTCAGGTCGGTGATGAATTGCCCCGAGACGCAGAGCGCCACGCAGACCATGCCGGCCAGAGCCATCACGAAGAACATGCCGGTGGTTCCGGACAAGCCGAACTTCAGCAGCACGACCGCCGAAACAATCACAGTCAGCAGGGTCATACCGGAGGCGGGATTGTTCGCAGTAGCTGCGATCGCATTGGCGGCCACCGTGGTGAAGAAGAACGAGAAGAGCAGGGTTAGTGCGAGTCCCACCGCCAGCACGCTCCAGCTGACATGCAATTGTCCAAAGAAGACAGCTACGGCGATCGCACTTACGACCACGCCGAGGAGTATCGCCATGATCGGAACGTCGCGATCGGTCCGATCCGTGTGCTGGGCTTCGCCATGGCGGAAGGCGTGCAGCGCGATTCCAAAGGATCCAGCCACCACTCGCAACGATTTAAGGATGCCGACCAGACCGGCGGCAGCGATGGCGCCCACGCCGATGTAGCGCACATAAAACCGGTAAATCTCAGCGGCCGTCATGTGCGAGATCGGAATCGTCCCCGGATAGACCGTAATGTCGCCCATGTGAGTGCCGATGAACCAGATCAGCGGCACGAGCACGAAGTTGACCAGGATTCCGCCGCTGCAAAAGATCAGGGCGATCCGCAGCCCCATGATGTAACCAAGGCCAAGGATGAATCCGATAGCGTCGAAGTTGAAGACCATCCGGTTCTTGTCTACCAGGGTCTTCATGAGTGGTACGAATTGGAAGTTCAGATACTCCTTCCAGACGTGGAAGGAAGTGACGAAGAAATCGTAGACGGCGGCGATGCAAGTGGCTTGAAGCAAGAGCTTGGCTTGTGAGCCGCCCTTCTCGCCGGTGACCAGCACCTCGGTGATGGCGGTGGCTTCGGGAAACGGAAGTTTGCCGTGCTGTTCGGCCACGAAATACCGCCGCAGAGGAATAAGGAAGAGCACGCCGAGGCATCCGCCGGCCACGCAGATGAAGATGGTCTGGACGGGATGCGGATCGAGATGGAGGATGTAGAGCGCCGGAAGAGTGAAGACCGCTCCGGCCACCACGCTGCCGGATGCGCCGCCAATGCCGGTGATGATTACGTTTTCCAGCACAGTGGAGCGGCGTTTATAAACACGCGCCAGGCCAATGGCGAGGATGGAAATGGGAATTGCCGCTTCCATTCCCTGGCCGACTTTAAGCGCCGAGTACGCCGATGCCACACTGAAAATGATGCAAAGCAGAGTGCCCCAGAATACTGCGCGCCAAGTCACTTCCGGCACGCTCATGCCGTTGGGCACCAGCGGGACGTACACTTCACCTTGTTTTAGGGCCTGATAGGCATTCGCGGGCAGCGATTTGGTCTCGACCTGAGGTGAAGTGGTGGCCATCGATACAGCCTCCTGACAATTTGGCAGCCGCTGGCATTGTAGCTTGCCGCGTCAAACCCGAACTGTGACGCGCGAAAGACAGGCGGGTGACGTAGCTACTCGATGCTCACGGTTGGACGTAGACCGGATTATTCGGAGAAGGAGGTTCGTAGTCCTTGCCGTACTTGTTCTTGTGCGGCATGCTCGCTGAACGCGTTAGCGGTACGCGGATCGGGTCCAGGGACTTCGCACTGTCTTCGACCTGCACCTCGCGAGACAACGGTTGCAGGGCCGCAGGCAGAGCACTCTCATTCCATACATGTAGCACGTAACGCCCGGGAGGCACACCGGGAATGGAAAACTGTCCCTGCTTGTTCGTTGTGGTGAAATACGGGCTACCCAGAACTACGATCACCGCGCTCATTTCAGAGTGAATGTTGCAGAAGATAAATGAAATTCCTTCGCGATCGAAATGGACAGTGCGGGAGGTCCCTGCCTCGTAGAGTCCCAAGTCGAATCGCTTCCCGTTAAACAGCGAAAATACGTTATGGAACCAGGGATCGCGGTTGGGAAACTCAATAGTCGAACCGCGCGTCACTACCAGCAGATGCGGGTCGAATTCCTTGTTTTTCTGCGCCAGCACGGCATGCATCGGAGCGACCGGAACCGCGGATGCAGCTCCCAATGGAGCGAGCCAGACCACCGTTGAGGTCGTCGACGACCCGGCTGATGCGCCCTCCAGAACGACCGTGCCGCTGACCGTCGCCCCTTGCCCATAGCAGAATGGCGTTCTCGCCAGATAGCACAAGAGCAAGCTAAGGCAGACCAGCTTCAAGCGGGAGCTCCTGCGCATGCCTAGAATAGTACTCCCATGGACATGTTGAATTGGTTCGCGTCGTAGCTGTTGTCGTATACCGTAAAACTTCGGATTCTTCTAAACTCCACCGACATCAACAGGTCGGAACGCGGCCGGTAGATCACGTTTCCGAAGGCCGAGCGATTGCCGGTAAGGAAAAAGGGAGCGTAGCTGACGGAAGCGTCGCCAAACTGGCGAACGTCAGCCGCGAACGGGCTGTCCTGGCCAAAGGCGCCGTTGAATTCAAGTTTTGGAGTAGCGCGAAACTTCAATTGGCCCCATCCGCCAACTACATTCAGTGCAATCACCGATGTATTCGGATCGTCGAGCGGTCCATCGAACAGGACGCTGCGCCCCAAAGCCGCGCCGAAGCCTCCGATGGCCGCGCCGCGATAGAACTCTCCGCTCAAACTGAATTTCGAGCTGAGCGGGAGGTTCATATCGGCGATGGTGGTCCAGCCATTGATCATCCGGTCGAAGCCCCAATTTTGCCGGCTGTAGTATCCACCGACGCCTGCGGTGAACGTCTGTCCCAGCATCGGGTGAGAGTAACCCACTCTTGCCGCGTAGCCAGGCTGGCGGGACGCTTCCCCGGCGTTGGGAGTGCGGTACCAGGTGTAGTATTCCTGGTCCGGCGGTTCTCCAGTCATCGGATCGAGGAGCGCGCCTTGCAGCACTAGCGTTCCATCATCCGATATCGCGAAACGGTGCTCAACCCGCACTTGCGGAGTCCAGGCCCAAAGGTTGCCGGCATAAGACAGCGGCGGCTCGATGACGGAGGCGAAAGATGTGGGAGCGATTGGCGAGAGGAACAACTGGTCCTGACCGGCGATGACGGAAGTGTTCTTCCAGTCCAGGCGCACAGCTGCGGTGCGCAGCCGAACCAATCCGGAATTCACGCCGTTATCCGTTGCCGGGAAGCCACCTCCGAAATCGAAGTTGACGTTCGCACTGGTGCGAGCGCCCATCAGGTCGGGGCCGAAGGCTTCGAACCCTAGAATCGACTGCCGCATGGTTGCGCCCACCGACCCCGAGGAGTTCATCGGCTGCGCCATCGTTGCCCAAGTGGGCACATCTGCGCTGTCCACCGAGCCGCGATTGCTGAACAGATTGAACAGAACGATTCCCGAGAAGCGAACACGGTATTTCGAGGCGCTCTCGAGTTTCGTTTGATATTGATCGTCGATCTTTCCGGACAACAATTCCTGGTCTTCTTCGACATGCGTCAGACGCTGGTCCAGTTGCGCGGTCGTCGCTGCGGAGTACGCGGGCGACTGCTGATCGATGCCGGCAGACTCGACATCAGTCCCGCCATCGCTTCGCCGGCTCTCCAACTCCTCGCGGAGACGCGTGATTTCCGCATGACTGTCGACCGTCTGTTGTTGCAACTGGAGCACGAGTTGCTTGAGCTCGCGCACCTGGGATTGCAGGTCCTGCAGCGCCGGCGCGTCAGGTCCGGCCGCCGAACTCTGTGCCTGGTTCTGCGCCGGGGTAGACACTGCGGCAATCACGATCAGGCTGGCGAGCCAAGCCGCGTATTTCGTTCGCCAAGGAGTTGTCTTAGGAAACCGGCTCCTGGAAACGAAGGTTGAGGGCAGTTGTTCCAACTGGCTTGCGCAGGATGCAGAAGGCTGGAAGCAGCCAATATCCGTCATGTCGCACCTCTCGGCAACCGAGTTACACCAGTCCTTGGAAGTGGTGGGATGGCAAAGTTTAAATAGTGAAAGACTGGGTTTTGCTGGTAACTGTATCATCCCCGGGCACAGTCTTCCGGCTAACGCGCGGCAGGATAATCTGCATCACCGTTTGGCCGTGGGTTGAACTTTGCAACTGCAAGCTACCGTTGTGGTCCTGGACAATCTTCTGCGCAATCGTCAAACCCAGGCCTGTGCCATTTTCTTTGCCGAAGCTGACGAAAGGCTGAAACATCTTGTCGCGAATGGAAGACTCCACCCCCGGACCGTCGTCCGTGATCTGGATCCGCAGGTCGCCATTCTGGTCCGCAACGTTGACGCCGACATGGCCGCCGTTTGCCTGCGCCGCTTGGCAGCTGTTCAGCAGCAGGTTATAGAACACGCGCTCCATCTTGCGGGGGTCGAATTGAGCGCTGTGCAAGCCGGTTGAATCGATGGCCACCGTCAATTTTTGAAATTGGCGATGGGCACGGACCAGCTCGATAGCGCGGCTGATCGTGCGTTCCACTGGTGTTTCGACGATGTTCAAGGATTCCGCCGGCCGCGACAACTCTAGCAGCGAATCTACCAGGTCGGTCAAGCGGTCGACCGCGACGCGAATTTCCAGGTAAAGCTCCTCCCGTTGTGCCGGCGTCAGGTCGGCATCGGCGAGGAATTCTGCATTGGCCAGGACGGCCGTCAGGGGATGCCGAAGATCGTGGGAGATGGAACTTGCCATGCGGCCAATCGTTGCGAGCCGCTCAGCGTCCAACAGCCGCTGCTGCGCGCTTCGCAGGCTTTCGCGCATTCGTGTAAAAGCCTCAGTGAGTTCGGCCACTTCGCCGATTGCCGGATCGTGTAGCGGATAGCGGAAGTCGCCTCCGCCCAGCGCCCGCACGCCATCGACCAGCTTCTCCAGAGGCCGGGTAAATGTGCCGGCGATAAAGTAGACCAGCATGCTGCCGCCCAGAACCGCGCCTAATCCTACGGCGAGCAGCAGATGACGAAGATGATTGAGAAATGACGTCGCCTGGTCATACGACTTCAGAACGATCATCGTCACACGCGGCGATTCGTCAGGATCGAGGGTCAGCGCAGACACGACGAAACTTTCTTGCCCCAGCTTCCAGGTCGCCGAATCCGTTGGAGCGGCCTCCTTCGTCAGATGGCCGCGTAACTCATCGGTCTGTTCCGAATTCAGTGTGCTCACAACGACCGAGTCGCCGCACGCAATAGCCACCTGGCTGGCGGCTACCTGGCTCACCTGCCGCGCCACGGCGCTGTTCATCTCATAACCGACGGCAACGATTCCAAGCAGCGTGTTGTCGGATTTTGGACCGAAGTAAATAGGCGCCAGCACGACTTCGTACAGGTGTCCCCCGGCGAACCACCACCGCAAGGAATTGTCCATGGAGCCGAGATGGTCTACGAGCTGCTGAGTCTGTCCCACGGAAATACCGGCGGTCCTGGTGTGGAATCCGACGACTTTATTTGACGTGTCCACCAGCGCCAGCAAGTCGCCGCCGGAAAGATGGAACATCTCAAGGGAGCCATCCTGGATGGTTGGCGGGTCGTGTGAGGTCATCAGCGCCTTGAGATTTGGCAGATCGGCCATTAGCTGCACGAGGCTTGTGAGATTAGCCTCACGCTCGGCTTGCACGTTGCGAAAGGTTTGAACTGAATCGGCCAGGTCGCTGGCCAGCCCTCGCCGGACATGGCTGGCCACGGTGCGTTGCACGATTACCAGCGACACCGCAGTTAATCCAGCTGAGGTGAGCAGCATGGCGATGAGAAACTTGGTGCGAAGCCGCAATTTACCCATCGCCAGTGCCCTTTCTTTTAATTAACGGACGAATTTATAGCCGGTGCCATGCACGGTACGGAAATGTACAGGATCGGTGGGATCCCGCTCCAGCTTTTGTCGCAGCCGGAGAATATGAGTGTCGACGGTCCGGGTTGTTGGGTAGTTGTTGTATCCCCAGACTTCGTTCAGCAATTCGGTGCGAGAGATCACGCGCTCCGGGTTGTTCAGAAAGAAGCGAAGCATCTTGAACTCCTGAGGCGTCAACGCTACCAGCAGACCGGCGCGGTGCAGTTCCATCCGGGAAAAGTTCACTTCCACGTCGTCGAAACCGAAGACCTCAACCTTATCGGAGGATTGATTTAGGCGGCGGACAGCAGCCCGAACCCGGGCCAATAGCTCGCGCGGGCTGAACGGTTTGGTTACGTAGTCGTCGGCTCCCAATTCCAGCAGGAGCACTTTATCCAGAACATCGCTGGCCGCGCTAAGCACAAGAATGGGGACACTGGAGCACTCTTGCTTGATTTCGCGGCAAAGGTCCTGTCCGGACTTGCCGGGTAGGCGCAGATCCAGAATGACAATGCGAGGCATGGTGGCACGGAACACGTCCATGGCAACGCCGCCGTCCGGCGCAATTGATACTTCAAATCCCGCCGACTCAAAGGTGCGACGCAAAGCCCGCTGCACCGCCAAGTCGTCCTCGATGACCAGAATCTTCTCCATCCAAACTCCCTGAGTTACAGCTAATAACAGAACAAAATGGCAGTCAACGGCATGTTCACAAATCTGTGACAAAACCGGCTGGGAACGCGAATTACATTGCTGAAATCTTGTGACGAAACTTTGACAATATCGAGACCGGATTAAGACAAATGCGCCATGCCTTCTCTATAAAGTCGGAGAGCTTATGGCAGCAGCGAATACGGGGACGAAGCGTTGCCGGAAGCAATCCATGACTGAATTTCGAGGAGAAACGATGCGAAGTAACAATCAACCACGAATTGCCTCTCGAGCGGCCAGGATGGCTCTGCTCTCGGTCCTCACGCTTGCGCTCCTGAGCCTGCCGGCTCTGGCGCAAAAAGTTAGCGTTACTAACCTGACCTCCGACATTCCGGCGGCGGCAGCATTTCAAGACACCAACCTGGTCAACCCGTGGGGCATGTCCATCAGCCCATCAGGTCCGTGGTGGATCTCCGACAACGGCAGCGGAAAGTCGACCCTGTACGTCGCCAGCGGACAGGCGCAATCGCTAGTCGTGACGATTCCCCCCGGGACAGGATCGGGTACCGGAACTCCTAGCGGAACGGTTTACAACGGTACCACCGACTTCAAGATTCACGGAATGGCGACACCGTTCTTGTTCTGCACGGAAGACGGCACGATCTCGGGATGGTACGCCGGAACCACGGCTTTCATCGCCGTGAACAACAACTCCAGCGGCGCGGTCTACAAGGGAATGGCACTGGCATCGGCCGGTGGCGCAAACTATCTTTATGTTGCCAACTTCCATGCCGGAACGGTGGAAGTGTATGACGGCAGCTATGCTCCTCACTCGTTCGGCTCAGGCGCGTTTACGGATTCCACTATTCCAGCCGGTTACGCTCCTTTCAACGTTCAGCTGATCGGCACAACCCAACTGGCTGTGACTTATGCCAAGCAGGATGCTGCAAAGCACGATGACGTCCCGGGACCGGCGAACGGTTATGTCGACATGTACGACACGTCGGGTAACCTGCTGTTTCACTTTGCGCATAACGCGTTCCTGAATGCGCCTTGGGCGGTGGTCCTGTCGCCTTCGAACTTCTCAGGATTCCCCAACGAACTGCTGGTCGGCAACTTCGGTAGCGGCCTGATCACTCTCTACAACCCGAGCAACGGCGCCTGGCTCGGCAATATGCTGAACATCAACGACCTGCCCGAGCAGATCGACGGTCTGTGGGGGTTGGCCTTCGGTAATAACGGCTCCGGCGGCCCGTCCAATACGCTGTTCTTCACCGCGGGATCGTTTGGAGAAAACCACGGGATCTTCGGGTCCATCGTTGGTCACACTGGGCCGTAAACAGTCTTAGCTGCAAAAGCTGAGGAGGGCGCGAGCCCTCCTCTTTTTTATTGCCTGAAATGGGATACAGGCGCCAGCCTAGAGCTTTCGCAAGGCTTCGAAGACTTCGTCGTTGCTGGGTACCTGGCCGATGGGATAAATCTTGCCGAAAGCCAGCTTTCCATTTTTGTCGACGACGAAAATGGCACGTTCATTGATTCCCGGGATCGGATCACCTTCGCGCAAAATCCCGAACTTCTTCGCTACATCGCCATGGGGATAGAAATCGCTCCCCAGGGGGAAGCCCAGCACGCCGATTTCCTTTTTCTGCCAGGCGGTGTGACTCGGAATGGAATCGACGCTGATGCCAATCACCTGTGCGTCATAGGCGCCAAACCGCTCCAGGTCGGTATTCAAGGCCGGCAGTTGCGAGGCACAGACAGGAGTCCAGTCTGCGGGATAGAAAGCCAACACCACATTCTTCTTGCCGCGGAAATCGCTCAGCTTAAATTGCGTCTTGATGTTCCCAGTAACAGCAGGAATTTCAAAGTCGGGTACTTCGTCACCGATATTCAGAATTGCCATTCATCCTCCAACTCATTGCTATGCAATCTGCGATTCTAGAGGGGCCGTCCCCCGTGGGCAAGTCGGCCCCACCCGAGATTGTTACGGTTCGATGAAAAAGAACACGTGAGTCGAAGGCAACGGCGTTGGAGTTCGACTACGCTAAGCTCCTGGATGCTTCCACTCTTCGGCCAGTAAAGCGAAAATCATGTCGTCTACCCACTCACCTCGAAAGCGCAGGCTCTTCACAAAATGAGCTTCCTTGCGCATTCCCAGGCGTTCCAGCAATTTAAGGGAACTCACATTTCGCGGATCGACGGAGCCGAATACGCGATGCTTGTCCAAAGTCACGAATAGATAATCAAGCAGTGCTCGCGCTGCCTCAGTTGCGAAGCCTTGGCCTTGGAACTCCGGAGCCAAGGTCATGCCGATCTCGACCTGCTCTGGATCGTCGGTGAGGGTGCGAAAGCCACAATCCCCGACCAGCTTGCCGCCGTCCAACAGATAGATTCCAACCTGGTACCACTTACCAGGCGTCCCTGGCTGCATCGTTGCCAGGCTGCGGATAAAAGACTGAACGACGTCCACCGACTCCGTTCCCCAGGATTGGAACTCAGAGACTTCCGGGCGACGGTGGTAGGAGAAGATCCGGGGACCATCGTTGGCTTCGAGGTCGCGAAGGGCCAGCCGCTGTGTGATTATTTCCGCAAACATAATTTTGCCACGAAGCAGCATCATATCCGGGAGGGCGATTACTACATTCGTCCAATTGCACGGCCTACTCTACAATTGTTATCCAGGACCTCGCACCTTGCCACGACCCGCATTCATTGTTGCTGAACCCGAGCCGGAACAGGCCCTCTCCGCGCGTAAGCTGCTGCTGGAGACCTTTAAATTCAACGTCATCACGGCACACACAGAACGCGAGACCCTCGACCTGCTCGACATGTTTCCCAAGGTCGATGCTCTTATCCTGCACTGCGGCATCGAGGAGTTTGACGCCGGCAACGTCATTCGCGTAGTGAAGACAACTCTACCTGAGCTGCCGATTATTGCGCTCACGCCTACCGATCGCGAATTTCCGTGGGCCGACCATGTCGTGCACAGCCACGATCCGCAGGAATTGCTGGAAGTCGTGCATAGGCTGTTTGGGGATCCGCGAAAACACCCCCCGCCGCCGAAGAGTTGAAACGCCAGTCAAAATTCCTGGGGCGATTGCATTCCTTCGGAGCAGCTCATGAGTTCGTCAGGTGAGTGGATCTGGGCGATAGGCATAGCAGGAGCCTGGGGCTTATTCGAGTACTTCGCGGGCACGCTCTGGCGGAAACGAAAAGAAGTGCGCGCTCAGAATTGGCCTGTCTCTTACGGCCGGATAACCAAGGCGGCTGTTTTCCATCGTAAGAACGAAATTACGTTGACGCTGTCCTATTACTATCCCGTTGCCGACGAACCGTATCCAATACCCGCTGAATTTGAAAAGCAGTTCTACTCTAGCGAGCAGGCTCAAGCGTGGGCCGACGCGCTTAACGATCAAATGATTCCAGTGCGGGTGAATCCCGCAAATTCCTGGAAATCGGTTCTCATGGATTCAGAACTGGAAAGCGTGGTGCGCGCGAACACGGGGAAACTTAGTGACTTCAAATGAAGTTAAGGCTGACTACTAATAGGTGAGGCCAGCCTGCGACGCTCTTACTGATAGGTGACGCGCTTGTCGCCCTTCGCGACCCGTCCGATGGTGAAGCCCTTCTCACCGCAACGTTCCAGGATGGTCTGTACCTTCTTGAATTTTTTGGCCGGAACCACCAGGATCATGCCGATCCCCATATTGAAGGTACGCAGCATTTCTTCTTGCGGAACATTGCCGATCTTCTGCAGGTGCTCAAAGATGGGCAGCACTGGCCAGGAGTTGATTTCCACGATCGCACCCGTGCCTTTGGGCAGCACGCGCGGCAGGTTTTCCGTGATTCCGCCACCTGTAATGTGCGCCATGGCTGACACCGCATCTGCCTCAATCAAGCGACGCATGATGGGCCAATAGCTTTTGTGAGGCTTCATCAGCTCGGTGCCGACTTTGCCTTTGATCTCGTTGACATACGATTCCGGCGTGTAGTTGGCGGTATCGAAGAAAAGCTTCCGCGCCAGCGAGTATCCGTTGGTGTGCAGTCCCGTCGATGGCAGTCCCACCAGAACGTCGCCCACCTCAACCGTCTTGCCTGTAATAATCTTCTCGCGATCAACCACGCCCACGATGAAGCCCGCCAGGTCGTACTCGCCATCGGAGTAGAAACCAGGCATTTCAGCAGTTTCGCCACCAATCAGTGCGCAACCATTGTGCTTACATGCCTCGGCAATTCCGGAGATCACTTTTTCGGCCACTTCCGGCTGCAGTCTGCCGGTGGCGAAGTAATCCATGAAGAACATGGGCGCAGCGCCCTGCACAGCGATGTCGTTGACACAATGGTTCACCAGATCGGCGCCTACTGTGTGGTGCAGGTTCATCTCGAAAGCGATCTTAAGTTTGGTGCCCACACCATCGACGCTGGAGACCAGCACCGGATCGACGTACTTCTTCTTGTCGATCGCGAACAGGCCGCCGAATCCACCAATCTCGCTTAACACGCCTCGATTGAATGTCTTATGAGCAAGGTACTTAATGCGCTGCTTGGTACGTTTGGCGCGCTCGATATCGACGCCAGAGTCGGCGTAGGTGATAGTGCGGGGTTCAGTCGTCTGTTGTGCCAAAGGTTGGGATCCCGTCCAGAGGGCGCATTGCCGCAGATTGGTTTCGCGGAAACCATATTGTACCATCGCTCGCGCACAGCCCTGTTTTCAGGGATGGAGCGGAAGCCTTAATGCGAAAACGCCAAAGAGTTTGATTCTTATGAAGGATGCCTCATATAGGGCCCACCGCGGCGCCATGCCAGCGAACCTCGAACAGAAAACGGGCAGCAAGCCATAGCCTTCTGCCCGGATTCATTCGATTCATCTTTGGCTGCTTAGGCAGCCATAAGTAAGTGGTCGTCTGCGAATTCTGCGATTTTCGTTTCGCAACTCTTCACGCAATTGGCGCTGGTCGCTCGGCGGAGAGCCGTCTCGCTTACCCAAACGCTCTTCAGCGGCGTTCTTGGATCATTGGTCTTAATCCAAACGCGCGAGAGCGGCGGATAGACATTCATAAGGTTCTTGATCCGATCTTTGTACAGCATGGGTCCTCCTTAGAAAGCGCAAACGATGCGCGGCAAGGGAGTTGATCCCGAAGAATTGTCAGGATTCGCTCGCCCGGGTTCACGTCACACTCCGTGACCGGGCAAGCAATGCAGGCACTCAGGCTAGCAAGGCGAGGCGATATACGGAGCTGGAAGCCTTGGTCCTCCACCTACAGGGAGGCTCAATCAGGTGGTTACATTTCATAAAAACGCCAAATCACTTGGCTCCTCACTTTAGATGTTTTTGAGTGGTTACGGTTCCACAAACTGCGCCACAATTCGACGAAGAACTACGTCCCGTCCGAAGCTTCCGATGGGCAGATCCAAAGCAGCCGCATTGTGACTCGAATCACATTCTTTCGTGATTCTTTAACCCATGCTGCGTCGTCCCGAGGCTTAAACTGAAACTTCATCCCTGAGGAATTATGACAACGATTGCAAAACCCGCACCCATAATGAAAGCTGATCCTTCTTCCGACGTCTACCGCTCTGAAAGCCATCCGCTGGATCCCCTGTTTCTTCCCAAAAGCGTTGCCGTCGTCGGCGCCTCCGAGCGCCCGGGCAGTGTGGGCCGTTCGGTTCTGTGGAACCTGCTGAGCAGCCCATTTGGAGGAACTGTTTTTCCAGTGAACTCCAAACGCTCGAACGTGCTGGGCATCAAGGCTTACCCCAGTGTTAGCGCTCTGCCGGAAAAGGTCGACTTGGTGGTCGTTACCACCCCCGCCGACACCGTGCCCGCGATCATCCAGGAATCCGTGGATTGCTCGATTCCGGCGGGCATCGTCATCTCTGCCGGGTTTAAAGAATTTGGCGAGCACGGCAAAGAGCTCGAACGCCAGATCTCAAAAATTATTCAAGGCAAGATGCGGCTCATCGGGCCCAACTGCCTGGGCGTGATGAATCCTATACGCGGGTTGAACGCCACGTTCGCTCATTCCGTGGCCCGGCCCGGCAATGTCGCCTTCATCAGCCAGAGTGGCGCACTCTGCACCGCGGTTCTCGACTGGAGCTTGCGGGAGAACGTAGGCTTCAGCGCCTTCGTTTCCATCGGCTCGATGCTCGACGTCAACTGGGGCGACTTGGTGGACTACTTCGGCAGCGACCCGCGAACGCACAGCATCGTCATCTACATGGAATCGATTGGCGACGCGCGCTCTTTCCTCTCTGCCGCTCGCGAAGTCTCACTCACCAAGCCGGTCATCGTTATCAAGGCAGGACGTACTGCTGCCGCCGCGAAGGCCGCAGCCTCGCATACCGGAGCTCTGACCGGTAGCGATGAAGTTCTGGACGCCGCGTTTCGTCGCACCGGAGTATTGCGGGTCAACAGCATCGCCGACATCTTCTTCATGTCTGATGTTCTGGCGAAGCAGCCGCGCCCTCGTGGCAACCGTCTCTGCATCCTGACGAATGCCGGCGGGCCCGGCGTGCTGGCGACTGACGCTCTGGTCGCGGGCGGTGGCGAACTGTCTGAGCTTTCGGCGGAGACGATGCAGGCCTTCGATGCGATCCTTCCTGCGCAGTGGAGTCACAACAATCCGGTCGACATTCTCGGTGACGCCGAGCCCGAGCGCTACGCCAAGTCGCTGGAAATTGCAGCCAAAGATCCCAGCATCGATGGCATGCTGGTCGTTCTTACACCGCAGGAGATGACGAATCCCACGCAAATTGCCGAGAAGCTGAAACCGTACGCTAAAGGTCTGGGCAAGCCGGTTCTGGCCAGTTGGATGGGCGGTGCGGAAGTTGCCGCAGGCGAGCAGATCCTGAATCAAGCCGGCATTCCAACCTTCCAATTTCCCGACAGTGCCGTTCGCGCTTTCAATTACATGTGGCGTTATGCCTATAACCTGAAGGGCATTTATGAGACTCCGGCGCTACCGCAGAATGCCGATGCCGCTGTGCAGCGGGGCAAGGCAGAGAGCATCATCAACGAAGTTCGCAAGTCGGGCCGCACCATCCTGACGGAGTACGAATCCAAGCAACTGCTCAAGGCCTACGACATTCCGACAGTTGAGACTCGCGTCGCCGAAACCGAAGAGCAAGCGTTGCAGGCGGCAGCCGAGATCGGTTATCCAGTCGTTCTGAAGCTCTACTCGTTGACGATCACCCACAAGACTGACGTCGGCGGTGTGCAGCTGAATCTGCGGGATGCCGATGCGGTGAAAGCTGCGTTCCGAGGCATTCGTAGCGCGGTCACCGAGAAAGCCGGCGCGCAGCACTTCCAGGGTGTCACCGTGCAGCCAATGGCGAAACTCGATGGCTACGAACTGATTATCGGCAGCAGCCTCGATTCACAGTTCGGTCCGGTCATCCTGTTCGGTACCGGCGGACAGCTGGTCGAGGTCTTCAAAGATCGTGCGCTGGCTCTTCCGCCACTCAATTCCACCCTGGCTCTACGGCTTATGGAGCAGACCAAAATCTTTACCGCGTTGAAAGGCGTGCGCGGACGGAAACCCGTGGATATCAAGGCATTGGAAGATCTCCTGGTGCGTTTCAGTCAGCTGGTTGTGGAACAGCCATGGATCAAGGAGATCGACATCAATCCGCTGCTGGCCTCACCCGACCGCTTGCTGGCGCTGGATGCGCGCGTGGTGTTGCATGGGCCGGAGATGCCCGAAGAGGACCTGCCCACAGCCGCCATTCGTCCGTATCCGACCCGGCTTGTTTCGGAGTGGACAGCAAAAGACGACAAGACAGTTACGATTCGGCCGATTCGTCCGGAAGACGAGCCGGCGATGATCGAGTTTCACAAGAAGCTGTCCGAGCGCAGCGTCTACCTTCGGTACTTCCAGCCACTGAAACTGACGCAGCGCACGGCGCACGAACGGCTCACTCGTACCTGCTTCATCGACTACGATCGCGAGATGGCGTTGGTGGCCGAGCGCCAAACGGACTCGGGCGAGAGAGAAGTACTCGCTATCGGCCGCTTGAGCAAATTGCACGGGCGCAATGAGGCAGAACTTGCAGCCGTAGCCATTGATGACGCACAGCACAAGGGCCTGGGGACGGAACTCTATCGCCGGCTGATTCAAGTCGCTTCCGACGAAAAGCTGTCCAAGGTTGTTTCCAACATGTTGCCGGAGAATCGCGAGATGCGGGCAATCTGTACGAAGCTCGGATTCAAGATGTTCTCGAGCCTGGAGGACAACATGATTCGTGCAGAGCTGGAACTGTAGCTTCCTCAGCAACAATCTCGTTCACTTGACGCAAACAGAAAGCGCGTTCTCGGATCACCGGAACGCGCTTTCGTATCTTGCTGCTCAACAGAGCTTCTACTTGATGATGTTCCCGCCGAAGCGGAACGTCGGCCCAACGGAGAAGCGCACGCTGTTCTGGCTGTTGCCCAGAACGTTCGTGAACATGTTGTAGTGCACATAGTCAGCGGCCGTCCGGATGCCGATGTGTTTGCTGAGGTTAAAGTCCATGCCGCCGCCGAATCCGTAAAACACAACTGTATCGGTCTTCTGAAAGCTCGGACCAGCCAACACAAGCGCGACCTGCGACGCAAACGGGTCTCCCGGATGTAGCGTTGCGACTTCATGCAGTGATCCCAACGCCGGTCTCACGAAGAACGTCACCGGCTTAAAATGCCGTATGTTGAACTGCGGACCCGCACTGTACGTGTAGGTCGTGGAACTCGTCGGCATCCTCAGCTGATACCCGGGAGGAAGAACGCCTTCCGCCTGGAGTCCCGCTATCTCCGCTCCAAGCGTTTGCTGTAAAGCTGGAGTTAGCATGCTGGGGGTGATGACGTTGTCTCCCGTGAAGACGCTGAAATCGAAGCCCAGTGCCACCCAGCTCTTCACGTTCCAGCCAAATTCGCCGTTGAAGCCGTTCTGGTTCAAACTCAAACTCGGCGTGCTGAAGTATCCATATCCGGCGTACGCATCAAACCGATTCACGTAGGTCTGCTGCGCGAAGCAGGTGAGGGAAGTTAAGACAATAAGAGACAGTATGACTACTGTTTGAAAATTGGGCCGCATAAAAAATCTCCTTGCCACTAGCCCTAGGTTGGGAAAGTCGGCCTAAATTGGTGCAACAGTGTCCGGAAGCCTCAATCGAGGTCATTACGGCTCGAAATGACTGTGCTTGTTTAGTTTGCGCCTTACGATACCTTCGAATCAGTAACAAGACGGGGAATTTCTAGACATTCGTCCCGCTTTGGAACCTGCGTAGGAGGGGCTTAAACTATGGCCCAGATTATCAGGCCGTTTAACCTGGTTGCAACACGCAACTCCTCAAGCGCTACGACTTCTGTGGTAGCGAAACCAAAACTTCGGAAAGAAAATCTTATGTTTGATTCAGCCGGACATCCGGCGGGAAACCGGCGGGACATATTCACGTTTGCGAAAGCGTTGGGTCAAGCAATGGCAAAGGCAAACGCTTAGTGTTGACTGCCTCGATCATCTCTGGCCAGCGCCAGGCGCTTGGCCATGACGGCAAACGCCGATGCGTTGAAGGCCAAGCCAATGTGAGTTCCCGCAACCTCAAAATCTTTTTCCGGCTCTCCCGTCATGCAGTAACGCCAGTCGGCGATGCCGTCATTGCGGGTGTAGATGGCGGTCTCCAATACCGAATTCGGTAGGTTGCGTCGCAGGGACGCCAGGAATTCGCACGTGCAGTGCCCGGTATAGCAGGCGGGCAGAACGCCTGGCCCGTGCTCCTCAAGAATGTGCTTTCGCACTGCTTCGGCAGCGCGAAGGACCGTGGGATGTACAACGGTACCGCGGAAGGGCGAGGCCAGCGTGATGACCGAGGCGATGTCGTTCGGCCGTTGGCCGGCCACCGCACGCGAAATGATGCCGCCCAGGCTGTGCCCGATCAGATGGATTCTGCGTCCCGTGTCCAATAGGGCTCTGTCGATGCTCTCATTGAGCCGGCGCTGGATCAGCAGGTTAGGGCATTCGGCGTTTAATCCGATGCCCGAAAAATAGGGCCGGTATCCGATCCGGCCCAGCCATGAATGTAATTGTGAAAGATAAGCGTCTGTGCCGAGAAAGCCCGGCACCAGCACGACCGCCGAGCCGTCGCCGCGGGGCACCCCCAGGCCGTAGTAGACCGGCGATGAGTGCAGTAACAGGAGATCTGCGGCGAAAAGCGCTTCCTTCCATAGAACTGTGTCTGCTTTTGCGATGTCTGGTTGAAATGTGCCGGCGGGCGGTGGCGCCATAAAAGAGTCGTGCTCTCCCTGGAGTTTGTTCGTTGGGAGTTGCCCATCTCACTCACCCGATGAAATACATCCGGAGGCAGCTTCCGGAGAGTTAGTGTAGATAGAGAGCTGGAAGGTTGCCAACAGAATTCTGAGGCGGCGCGTAAGGGTGTCGGTAACTTGCGCGGTGCGTTACGCGCCTGGGAATGGAAGTATTGAAAAGCTGACGTGCCGCTTTTGGCAGCACGCCAGCCTGGTGCTTCGTCAACGCCAGGTTTGGAAGTTAACGTTTCACCTTGCGCTTCTGCTCGCTACGCTAAGCGGTCGCTGTTTCGACCTTGATCGTGCGACCGCTACGCCGTCCCCGGCGATGCGCTTTCGCTTTTGTCGCCGCCCGCGGCTTGGGGCGCTGCATCACGGTGTCGATCAGAGCTTTTTCCGCCGAGACGAATGTCTTCACGCCTTCCCGGGTCATATCCGGAATCGGCAGGAAGGGAAACGGTGCAACCAGGTTGACCGTCTTGCCGACCGCACGCACACCGGCCTCAACCTGCCGTCCCGCCACGTCGATCAGCTTCTTCTGCGCCTCGATGAACGCGCTGGTAGCTTCCTTGGCGAGTTCCGACAGCTCGGTCTGCTTCAACCTGCGTCCGCTTTCTTTATCGCTGGTCGCCTTGGACGTCTGCTCGGCGATCACATCGAGGAATCTCTTCTGCGCATGAACGAAGGTCTCCATACCCTCGCGAGCCATCTCGACCAGTCCATCGGGGTCAAAGCCTTTTCCGGTCTTGACGGCATTCAACCAGGTGTTCGTCTGCTTGCTCGCCATCTTCAGGAATTCCTGCTGCATGTCGACGAAGGTGTCGAAACCACGCTGCGCCATGTCAGTCATCGCGACCGCGACCCCGTTGCCGGCCACGCGCTCTTTAACTCCAGTGGTCACAATTTCATGCTCACGCTGTGCCAACCCCAGAAGGAGCTTCTGACCTTCGATGAAGTTCGTTATCACTTCGCCCGCCAATTCGGTCGCGATGGCTGCGGGACAGAACGCGGGATCGGCAAAGCGACTGCGGATCATTCTCATGGCATTGGCATTCTGGGTCATCGCCAGATCGACCAGAATTCGCTGGGTAGCGAAGAAGTTCTCGACGCCCTGCTGCACCCAACCTGACAGCAGCGACACGAAGGATGAATCCCCGTTATGAATTGTGGAGGACTCCGGCTTTCCATTTCTTGGCATGATAACCTCCGAATTTGCTGCACTGCAGCATTAGCTAGAATGTAGTATTCTCAATAGGGCGTGTCAAGGTATTTAGGCGATAATTTTGCACCGCAATAGAGGCTGGCATTATGAATAGCGACCACGTCGTCATCAAGAAGTATGCAAACCGCAGACTCTATGACACTTCCAACAGTCGCTACATCAACCTGGAAGACATCGCAGCGTTGGTCCGAAATGGGAAAGATCTTCAGGTCGTGGATGCGAGTACGGGAGAAGACATAACGCGCGTCACCCTGACCCAGATCATCGTCGAAGATGCGAAAGGTCAGCCTGCGGGTCTGCCGCTGGAACTGCTGCGGCAATTGATCGTCGCGTCCGATCGAGCAGGCCAGGAATTTATCATGTGGTATCTGAAGTCCGCCTTCGACGCTTACCAGAACGTGCAGAGTTCGCTGCAGACGCGATTCAGTGAATTGCAGTCGGCTGCGCTGTCGCCGATTCAAGCAGTGAAAAGTTTCCTGGGAAGCCCAGGGGCCGAAAAGAACGAGAAGACCGAAGAACTGTTGGAGCTGCGTCGGCGACTCACGGAGTTGGAAGCGCAACAAGAGAAGCCCAAGTCCAAGAGAAAGACGTCTGAAAAGAAGAGCTCGGCCAAGAGCGGACGGCGAACGTGACGCGTCGGCTCCACGACGATCGCTAGAAGAGCGGGACGGCGCACCCCGTCTTGACAAATCCCAGCGCACAGTCCACGATGCGCGTGGAGATCAATGGAAAGAGAGAGACGGCCGACTCCAAGTCGAGCTCGCCCACCGAACAATTCTATTTTGCTGGACCGTTTTGCAGCCGGGACTCACTCTTTCTCGCACGGCCAGATACAAAAGGGGAATGATGCAGAAAGTTGCTCGGTTTGGCCATGACGGGCGGTGGCGCCCGTGGGGCCTATCAGGCGGGTGTTCTCAAGCGGCTCGGGGAGATCAAACGGGTCCAGGCGAACGGCAATCCCTTTCCCATCATCGGAGGCGCCTCCGCCGGAGCGGTAAACGGCTCGGCCCTGGCGATGGGATGCGACAACTTTTCCCAGGTCACGAAGGTTCTCGCAGACCTGTGGGCCAGCCTCAAACCTTCCGATGTTTTTCGCTGCGACTTCGTCTCCCAGGCGCACAACTCCCTCGTCTGGATCCTGGATCTTTCGTTTGGTGGCGCCCTGGGCGGCGGAAATGCGCGGTCACTGCTGGACGCAACTCCCCTGCGACATTTCCTAAACAAGCATCTCGACTGCTCCCGCATTCAGGAGAACATCAAGCGCGGGCATCTGTACGCGCTTGCCATCTCCGCCACCAACTACAACTCCGGCATGAGCTACCTTTTCATCCAAGGGCAAAAGGGTCATCCGATGTGGAATCGGAGCCGGCGGGTTACGCTCGCAACCAGGATCACGGTTGAGCATATCTGCGCATCGGCGGCGATCCCACTGGTGTTTCAGCCGGTGAAGCTGGAAACGCCGAAAGGCTCGGCGTTCTTCGGGGATGGATGTTTACGATTACAACAGCCTTTGAGCCCGATCATCCGGTTGGGTGCGCAAAAGATCTTCGCGATCGGCGTGCGCTGCGAAAATCGCGAACAACAGGTAGAGGAGTGCAACCAGAAGGATCCGTCGCTGGCACAGGTGATGGGCGTCCTGTTCAATGTGATGTTTCTCGATCACCTGGCAACCGACGTCGAGCATCTTGAACGGCTGAATCAGTTGATGCGTAGCGGTCTGATCAAGCAAGCTGGCGTCGAGGGATGTGAGCAAATGCGGCCACTGACGGTGCTGCAGGTAACTCCGTCGGCCAACCTGACCGACATCGCTGCCCAGCATCAGAAGGATATGCCTTACCTGATCCAGTATTTCGTGAACAGTCTGGGACGAGACGCCGCATCGTGCTCGGACTTGATGAGCTATCTGCTGTTCACGCCGAAGTACACCCGTGATCTGATCAACCTCGGTTATCACGACGCCAACGATCGCATCGACGAGATTGAGGATTACCTCTTTTCGGACCAAGGCTACAACAAGAGCGTCAACCCATCACGTAATGGAAAATCGCGGCCGGCGGATATGGCCCGCAAGCGAAGCGCGATTCCGATCCGGTAAGGACTGATGTTGGACGTTGCCTTTTCTAGCTCGCTCGCAGACTGAGCGGCCAGCGACGCCTCCGTTCCCTTGACATCCCAAGCTGCACGGACGACGATGCGGTTAGGCATGGTGCTTCATGGTACAAACCGCCAACGTGGTCACGCTAAAGCCGAAAACCCTGCAGGCTTTCGACGACTACATCCATGCAGCCGAAGAGGCGATGGGGCCTTCGCTAAAAGGCCGTGCCGCGTTCCTCTGGTCGGAGCTGAATTCCAGCCGGGCGCAACAGGTGCGGCAGGGCCAAGTTGCGGCCCAGCTATGGGCCGGCGATTGGCCCGTCAAAATTCCGAATGGTCTGATTCACGATTGGGTGGGAGCGGTCTTCGTTCCCGGCGTGACCGTAGACCAGGTTGTTTCCCTGGTTCAGAATTACGACAACCACAAGAACATCTACACGCCAGAGGTGATGGAGTCGAAGCTGATCAGCCGTGATGGCGGCGACTTCAAGATTTTTCTTCGTCTCTTGAAGAAGAAGATCATCACGGTAGTTCTCGACACCGATCACGACGTGCGTTATGCGGCGGTCGACGATAAACGTTGGTTCTGTCGCTCCTTCACAACCCGTATTGCCGAAGTCGAAGATGCTTCGACGCCTAAGGAGAAAGTGCTGCAGCCTGATACCGGCTACGGCTTCTTGTGGCGACTTTGTTCGTACTGGAAATTCGACGAGAAGAATGGCGGCGTGACAATTGAATGTCGAGCCATCTCGCTAACCCGTGACATCCCCATGGGACTGGGCTGGATCATAGAGCCGATTGTCCGCAACCTGCCACAAGAATCGCTGATTCACACGCTCGAGGCGACTCGGAAGGCACTGGCGGTAAGTTAGTCTTCGGCGGAGGGGGACGCGTGGCTTTGTATCAGGGTTCGGCTTTAGCCGGGCCGAGCGTCTGTCAATTAACCGCTTGGGCTTCATGTCCGAGACATTTGTCCCGGACATGAAGCCGTATCTTTGGCTCATTTTTTCGGCACGACGGAAGTCGTGCCCTGATACAAGAACGAATTATCGCGTGAGTGCTGTTTCAACACCTACGCCCCGACAGCGAGCGCTTTCTTTGTGGGCAACGCTTCGGCCCCGGATGCTTCAACGGAACCCGGTCGAACTGCCGGCGCAACCAATTCAATCTTCGCAGCAGCGGCTTTTGTTGCACGCTTCGGTTTTGCGTTCCGCGGGATTCCACCATTCGGCCGAACGCTCTTCGCCACTATGGGGATCTTCGCATTCGGACGCGCTCGTTTTGCCGTCTTCACCGCTGCGGGCTTTTGCACTTCCCGCTCTTTCGCTTTGACGCGCTTTCCGCTCTCGCACAGTTCGGCAAAGCTGATATTCACAAACTTCTCCAGATTTTGCGGATCAGGCACTGCTCCGACGTCACACGTGAATCCGAAGTACGCGGTCCCGTTATAACTGAGAATGGCGCAGTTGACGCCCATCTCGCCACCGATTGGAACGTATGGATACCACGACAACATCTTGCGTCCAAGCAGATACAACGGTGACTGCGGTCCCGGTACGTTTGTGCAGATGATGTTGCACAGGCTGAGCGGCAGTTGGCTGGCCACCGGGCCAATCGCTGCCCAGATGGGAGCAGGAATGGTCGCGAACAATCCTCCCGCGAAGCCCACGAGTTCGGCCGCCCGTATCCGCTTCAGGAACTCCATGCGCTCACGTACCCGGGCAAACAGCTTTTGCGGATCACGAACATCCAGCGGAAGCGTAACCGGGAGGAAATAAATCCGGTTACCCAGCTCGTTCACGCTGCCGTTGCCACGAACATTCACCGGAATCATGATGCGTACCGAACGCCCCTTCACTCGCACGCCGCGAAGTTCGGCATATCGCCGGAGGGCCGCGGCCATCACGGTCAGGATGACGTCGTTCACCGTTCCACCACACCGCTGACGGAGCATTTGAATTTCGGCCATCGAAATCTCTGTCCAGCCAAACTTCTGGGGTCCGTGGCAGACAACATTGAAGGGAAGCCGTTCGGCCGGCGCCGCCAGTTCCGGCATGAGTTCGATCAACTCGGCGAGGGGCTCGGCGGACTCGCCAAACATCTGCTGCGCAATCGAGATGGCTTCGCCGTGTAGCGTGAGGGCGCCCTTCACGGCCGAGAAGTACGACTTCATCAAGCTATCGAGGAGTTGCGCTCCCGCATCTCGAACCTTTGGCTCAGGCGCCACAGTACTCTTGTGCGGCAGCGGCGCTGTTACCGGGCTCTGGTCCATCAGAACATTGAAAATACCCACGCCGGCGATTCCATCCGCCAGGCAATGATGGATGCGTGCGATTAGGCCGGTGCGATTGCCTTCCAGACCGCGCACAATGGTCAGGTCCCATAGCGGTTTGTCGCGCTCCAGATGAGTGCTCACGATCTTCGAGGTGAGGGCCTTCAGATCGTTCTCAGTGCCGCGTGGAAGGTTTACCTGCCGAATGTGGTTGCGGATGTCGAACTTTGGATCGAACTGCCAACTCGGCAGGCCGATGTTGAATGGCGGAAACACAACATGCTGGCGATAGCGCGGAATCAGGGGAAGCTTCGATTCCACCAGGTCACGCACACTTTTGAGCGAGATGGTTCCATCGAAGACGCTGACACAGGCGATGCTTAGGGGCTGACCAGGACGCTCGATGTACAGGAACAGTGCGTCCCCCCAGGAAAACGAATTACTCGGTTGCGTATCCACCATCACAAACCCCCTATCCAGAACGTGTCAGCGCGTGAACTGCTTGCGTATCATCATGCCCTTTGCACAACCGGGTTCGCAGTGACATATGACCATTTTGGGAGTGACTCCTGTTACGGGAATTGGGCAAAACTTGCCTGCTCTCTTCTCGCTGCGCCACCTGTTTTGTGAGAACGTGGAGTCAACGCAGAGAGTCTCTGCACAATCAGCATGCCGGACAACACTCACCAGTACGACTTCGACTACATCGTGGTGGGCTCAGGATTCGGAGGTAGCGTGACCGCGCTGCGGCTAAGTGAGAAGGGCTATCGCGTCGGCGTGATGGAGATGGGCCGCCGCTGGACTCCCGAGAATCTGCCCGAGACAAGCTGGTCTCTGCATCGCTGGTTCTGGCGGCCAAGCCTGGCGCTGCGAGGGTTCTTCAGCATGCGCTACTTCCGGCACGTCACCATCCTGCACGGATGCGCGGTGGGCGGCGGCTCCATCACGTATGCCTGCACCATGCTGCGGCCACCGGATAAGGTTTGGGACAACGGATCGTGGAAAGGGCTGGCGAACTGGAAAGCCGAGATGCCGCAACACTACGACACGGCGTCGCGCATGCTCGGGGTCATCGAGAATCGCATCCTCGGTCCAGCGGACAAACTGCTGCAGCGGGTTGCCGACGACGCCGGCATCGGTAGCACTTTCTATCGCACCAGCGTGGCGATTTTTCAGTCGCCCGAAGGAATGCCCGCTGGCACGACCGTGCCCGATCCGTTTTTCGGCGGAGAAGGTCCTGCGCGCACCACCTGCAAAGGCTGCGGTGGATGCATGATGGGCTGCCGTCACGGAGCCAAGAACACGCTCGACCTAAACTATTTGTACCTGGCAGAGAAACGTGGAGCGCAGGTTTTTGCTGAAACCAGGGTCGTTGATGTTCGTCCGCTCGGTGGCTCTGATGGCGGTGCGGGATATGAAGTGCACACGGTGAACTCTCTGTCCCACGTGAAACGGCAACGCCGGCACTTCACTTGCCGCGGAATCGTTTTCTCAGCGTCGTCGCTGGGAACGATGGAGCTGCTCTTTCACTTGAGAGACAAAGGCTCACTGCCGTCGATCAGCGATCAACTGGGAAAGTATGTGCGTACCAATTCCGAGTCGCTGATCGGAGTGACGGGTGCCGCGCTCGCCGGATGATTTGTCCAAGGGCGTGGCGATCGGATCCGGCGTGTACATCGACGAGCACACACACATCGAAGCCGTGCGCTATCCCGACGGCTCCGACACCATGGGGATGCTGGCCACTATCCTGACTGGAGGCCGCTCAGGCCACGGTCGCATAGGCCTCTGGCTCAAGAATCTCGTCGTCTCCCTGACACTTCATCCCTGGCGCACCATACGGCTGTTGCAACCCGTCAGGTTTGCCCGCGAATCGGTCATTCTGCTTTGCATGCAGGCGCTGGAGGGTCACATCGATATGCGGTGGGAGCGGCACTTGTATTGGCCGTTCCGCAAGTTCCTGGTCAGCCGCGGCAAACGTGTGCCAACCTTCATTCCCGCAGCGAACGAATTCGCGGAGAAGTTCGCGAAAGTTGCAGGTGGAACGGCCTTGAGCATGTTGCCGGAGATTCTGTTCGACGTGCCCGGCACGGCGCATTGCCTGGGCGGATGTGTAGTTGCCGCCTCGCCTGGCGAGGGAGTGGTCGATGCCCGCCATCGCGTCTTTGGATACCAGAACATGTATGTCTGCGATGGTTCCGTGGTGGCCGCAAACTTGGGCGTAAATCCCAGCCTGACCATTACTGCGCTGACCGAGCGCGCTATGAGCTACATCCCCGTCGGCCTCGGAGGCAAGTTGGGACGATGCTGCGGGCCTTGGATAGTCGTGGATGGCGTCATCCCGAGCGAAGCCGAAGGATCCCTTTTCTCACTAGACATAAGGGTCCTTCGACTCCGGTGCGCAACAGGAGCGCTGCTCCGCTCAGGATGACGCCAAAGGACAGCGGAAGCTTTGCTGAGTTTGGCTGAGATGACGCCGCCCGGCCCGCCGTATTACCCTTCCATGCGTAAGTGGAGGGGTGATGAAGAAGTCCTACGACGCAATCATTATCGGCACAGGTCAAGCTGGTCCGTTTCTCGCCATACAAATGGCTAAGGCCGGTCACAAGGTCGCCATTATCGAGCGCCACTTGTTTGGCGGGACCTGTGTGAACACCGGCTGTATTCCGACCAAAACTTTGGTTGCGAGCGCGCGCGTTGCCTACATGGCCCGGCGCGCGGCGGAGTTCGGCGTCAACACCGGCGCGATCACGGTCGACATGAAGGCGGTCAAGGCGCGGAAGGATCGGATTCAGAAGCCGTCCAAGGATGGCGCGGAGAGCCGATTGCGCGAGCAGCCCAACATCGACGTCTACAAGGGACAGGCCAGCTTCGAGGCGCCTCACGTGGTCGCTGTCGGCGATGATCGTCTCGCCTCGGATCAAATCTTCATCAACGTCGGCGGACGCGCCGTCGTGCCGGCTATGCCCGGCCTCGACCAGATCACCTACTACACCAACTCATCGATGATGGACGTCGATTTTCTCCCCGAACATCTCATCGTGGTCGGCGGTAGCTATATCGGCCTGGAGTTTGGCCAGATGTACCGCCGCTTCGGCAGCAAGGTGACCGTCCTGCAAAGAGCCGGCCGGTTGGTACCGAGGGAAGATGAAGATGTCTCCGCCGCGATTCAGGGCATCGTCGAGAAAGAAGGCATTACGGTTCGGACGAATGCGACCTGCATCAGCTTTGAAAAGCGCGGCGACAAGATTCTCGCGGGTGTCGATTGCACTGAGAATCCCGAGCCGACCGAAGGAACGCATGTGTTGCTGGCGGTTGGACGGAAACCCAACACGGACGACCTCGGCCTTGACAAGGCGGGAATCAAGCAGGACGAGCAGGGCAACATTATCGTCGACGATGAGCTGCGAACCAATGTGTCCGGGATATGGGCGCTCGGTGATTGCAACGGCCGTGGCGGATTCACCCACACCTCGTACAACGATTTCGAGATCGTTGCCGCGAACCTTATGGATAACGACAAACGGCGCATCAGCGATCGCATCCTTGCCTATAACCTGTATATCGATCCGCCGCTCGGCCGCGTGGGCATGACAGAAACACAAGTGCGCCAGTCAGGACGGAAAGCGCTGATCGGGAAATATCCGATGAGCAGTGTGGGACGCGCGAAGGAAAAGAGCGAGGAACAGGGCTTGATGAAGGTGCTGGTCGATGCGGAGACCAAGCTGATCCTGGGCGCCACGATTCTGGGCGTCGGCGGCGACGAAGTGATTCACTCGATTCTCGACGTGATGTACGCCAAGGCCCCGTACACGGCGATCTCGCGCGCCATGCACATTCATCCGACCGTGTCGGAATTGATACCGACGATGCTGCAGGATCTGAAGCCGCTTTCCTGACAGGAGATTTCTGCCAACGCCAAACACGTACCCAGCTTCCCATTTATCATCGTTAGATGCCGACTGCTATTGAATGTCGTGGTCTGCGCAAGACCTATGATGGCAAAGTCGAAGCCGTGCGTGGCCTGGACCTGACCATCCAAACCGGAGAATGTTTCGGTCTGCTTGGTCCGAACGGCGCAGGGAAGACCACGACCATCGAAATTCTGGAAGGCCTGCTGGCGCCTACCTCCGGAGAAGTTGAGATCCTCGGGCGTACATGGAAAAGCGACGAGCGTGAGCTGCGCGAGTGGATTGGCATTTCGCTGCAGGAAACTCGACTATCGGACAAGCTGACGGTCCGCGAAACCATCAAGTTATTCTCCAGCTTCTACACGCATCCCAACTCTGTCAATTCCGTGCTGGAAGAACTTTCGTTGCAGGAAAAAGCCGACACCTGGGTGGGCAAGTTGTCAGGCGGGCAGAAGCAGCGCCTGGCTGTGGCGACGGCGCTGGTCGCCAATCCCAAGATTCTGTTTCTGGATGAACCGACGACCGGGCTCGATCCGCAAAGCCGCCGTCAGCTGTGGGAGATCGTTCGCCAGTTCCAGCAGCGCAATGGCACGGTGCTCTTGACCACGCATTACATGGACGAAGCCGAGCGACTGTGCGACCGGCTGGCGATCATCGATCACGGTCAGATTATCGCTGCCGGAACGCCGGCGGAGTTGATCGCCCGTCTTACCGGCCACCACGTGGTCGAGTTCGCCGTCAGCAACGCGAATGGCGATAACGGAACCGCCTGGGAATCGCTTCCGGGCGTGCAGTCGGTGCGCGCGGAGGATGGCTTGTTCTCTCTGCAGGTGAACGAGCCGCATGAGACCATTCCGGCGCTGCTGGCCGAGGTACAGCGGCAGCGTGCCCAACTGGTTCACCTGACTACGCGCCAGGCAAGTCTGGAGGATGTCTTCGTGAAACTCACGGGCCGGCATCTGCGGGAGGATTGATGGCAACACTGGAGCAGAAGCCTGTCACGACAGCGCCGGAGCAAGCGCCCCTCACCAACGGGCGTTGGTCGGGATATGCCCGCTTGCTGCAGATGCGAATGCTGGAGCTGTGGCGCGAACCTGAGGTCATCTTCTGGGTCTTCGTGTTTCCTCTGCTGCTGGCCCTGGGATTAGGCATCGCCTTTCGCGATAAGCCCGCCGATGTCACGCCGATAGCGGTGGTTGACGGGCCCAAAGCGCAGCAGGTGATCGACCTGGTGCAATCGTCTCCGGAACACGCCGCAATTCATGTCGACGAAGTCACTGCGGCCGCGGCCTACGATGGCTTTCGGCTGGGAAAATATGCGCTGGTGGTTAGCATGGACGACGCCGGCGTGCATTATCGCTATGATCCGGCACGTCCGGAGAGCGTGCTGGCACGTTCGCAAGTGGATGACGTGATTGAAAACGCTGCCGGACGCAAGAATCCGATCAAAACGTCCGCGACTGCCTCCAGCGAGCCTGGGGCACGTTACATCGACTTCCTTATTCCCGGATTGCTGGGCATGAACCTGATGAACTCCGGCATGTGGGGCATCGGTTTCGCCCTGGTGGATATGCGGCAGCGCAAGCTGCTGAAACGCTTCATTGCGACCCCGATGCGAAAGACCGACTTCCTGATGGCGCTGGCCAGCAGCCGCCTGATCCTGATGCTGATTGAAGTGGGGCTTCTGCTGGCTTTCGGAGCCATCTTTTTCCATGTTCGCGTAGAAGGCTCGCTGCTAGCGATTCTGCTGGTGGGGGCGCTGGGGGCAATTTCGTTTGGTGGGATTGGCCTGCTGACGGCCAGCCGCGCCCAGAAGATCGAAAGCGTCAGCGGCCTGATTAATCTGGTGATGATGCCGATGTGGATCTTCTCGGGTGTGTTCTTCTCCTACGAACGCTTTCCCAAGATCTTCCTGCCGGCGATTCGAGCACTTCCTTTGACCGCGTTGAACGATGCGTTGCGTGCCATCATTTTGCAGGGTGCTTCTTTAAGCTCGCAGTTCAGCCGGATTGCCGTGCTGGTGTTGTGGGGCGGGATCTCGTTCGTGCTGGCTCTGCGCTGGTTCCGCTGGAGCTGAGCGGCAGGTTGCTACAATCGCGGCATGGAGCCTTCCGGCCTCGAGCGCGTGCAGCAACACCTTCGGTTGTACGAACATCCGCTGGTCGAGTTTGGCGCACGTGACAAGGGCGAGACTATCGAAGTCGCGATACGTCCGCGCTTCGCCGAGCCGGCGGTACACACTTACTTCTTCGAGTTGCACCCGCGCGATCTTGACGATCCACAATTCGAGTGGATCCTACAACGACATGTATTCGACGGCCTTCAGGATTACATGATCGAGATGTTCGTCCGCACGCCGCAACACTTTCGGCAAAATCAGCAAAGGGAGCGCGAGGGGAAGTTGTGACCGCCGATGTGCCTGCAGGACCGTCTCTGCGCGATCGCATTGCTGAGGAGATTCGTCGCGTCGGGCCCATCCCGTTTTCGCGCTACATGGAGCTCTGCCTCTACGAGCCGGAACTCGGCTATTACTCACGCTCGCGTGAGAAGTTCGGCAAGGCGGGAGATTTCTACACCTCGAGCGATGTTCACGCCGTGTTCGGCCGGTTGCTGGCCCGGCAGTTTGAAGAAATGTGGCGGGCATTAGACTCGACCGCGCGGATCGATGTGATCGAGCTGGGACCGGGAAGAGGCCTGTTTGCGCGCGATGTGCTGGATTGGTCCGCGAAACAATTCCCGAACTTCGCTGCTGCGCTTCGTTATTCGCTGGTCGAACAATCAACCCACCTCAGGACGAAACTTCACGAGCGCCTGGCGGAGCAGATTGCCGCGGAGAGATGTGCAATCTTCGATTCGCTGGAGCAGGCGACAGCACTCGCCGGCGACAATCTCATCGTCTTTGGCAACGAGTTCTTCGACGCTCTTCCGGTCGAAGTGGTTGATCATCGCGGAGCATTGCGCGTGGCTGTCGAAGGTGATCGCTTCGTGGAGCAATTCGTACCTCCGTCACCAGCCGAGGACGAATTTCTCGATCGATACGGTGTTCATCCCGAAGCCGGCGAGCGGGTCGAGGCTCCGCTGGCATCGTCGGCCTGGATGGACCGCATAGCCGCCATCTTCCGCCGGCGGCGTGGCTTCGTGGTTCTCATCGACTACGGCTACACGCGCGAGCAGCAACTTGCGGGGCGCCATCGCGACACCCTCATGACCTACCGCCGGCACGTGGCCACCCCGTCGCCTTATGAGGCTCCCGGCGAGCAGGACATCACCGCGCATGTGAATTTCACGGCCCTGCGGGCGCGAGGGGTGGACGGCGGGCTTGAGGAGTTAGCGCTGCTGACGCAATCGCAGTTCCTGATCGGCATTGGGGAAGAGACCGAGTTCGCCGACGCCTTCCAGGATTGCCAGTTGCCGCAGGAGCAGGCCAAAGTGGCTTTGCAGCTCAAGCACTTGATCTCTCCCGATGGAATGGGAGAAATGTTCCAGGTTTTGCTGATGTCCCACGGCGTGGCAAAAGAAAAGGCCGCTTCGCTCAGCGGCCTTAAACTGCGTCGGTGATGCTCGCTTATTCTCCCGGCTTGTCGCTGTCGGTTGGGTTATACGCCTTCTGCAGATATCCACGGGCGACATCCAAAGCGTTCTGAGTGTTGTCGTTGGTCTGCAATGCCTGGCGATACTCGTTGGTGGCGCGCTCGCGCTGACCGGTCAAATCAAAGATCATACCCAGCTGTATGTGGCTCCAAACCTCGGTCCAGCGCGGTTCTCCGTCACCATTGAGGGACTCACGGTAAGCGTTCGCCGCCGACTGGTAATTGTGCTGCAGGAAGAAAACCTCGGCGATGCGATAGTGCGCCAGTGAGCTGTTCTTGTTGATGTCCAGCGCCTTCTGGAACTCCTTCAGAGCCTCGGTCAGGTCGCCCTGTTCGACGTCCTGCTGGCCACGCATGATGGACGTACGCACCTGCAACTCAGTCGAGTTCTGCAGCACCTGGCTGTTGGGATCGATGGAAATGCGGCGTGGTTTACCGAAGGTCTCAACCGCATAAGCCGAATTGGTTCCTTCAACTTCAATGCGCTTGGTTTCCGTCTTGCCGTCGGTGTCGATCCTCAGCTCAATCGGCATGCGGAAAAGATCCATGTCTTGTGAGATCTCGCCTACAACCCGGAAGCCTTTTTGGGTTCGATACACGGTGTACTTGTTCTTGAATTCGGGCGCACCGGTGGAGTCGAGCCACTGGGTGAAGAACCAGGTCAGTTGTTGCCCGGAAGCCTGTTCAGCCACCTTGCGGAAGTCGGAAACCGTGACGGGCTTTCCGGCATATTGCGTGATGAACGCCCGCATGGTTTTGTCGTAGGCCTCTTCGCCAATGACCCACTGCAGCATCGCCAGGATCATGCCGCCTTTGTCGGTCACGAGCGACTGGAACTCCGGCGAGAACGTGTCCAATCGGCCGACATCGGCGAGTGGCACCGAGACGTAAGCCAGCGCGCCGACAGACATGTCCTTGGTCACTTCTTGAAATCCGGCTTCACCCGCGACATGCTCCACGTAAAGTGCCTCGGAGTAGCGCGCGGCGCCGTCATTCAACCACCAGTCGTTCTTGGTGGCCGGGCTGACCATGGTTCCGAACCACTGATGCGAGACTGCGTTCGCCAGCAGCCGGTAATTGCCCTTCTGATTGAAATTGTGGCCCGCCAAGGCAGCGATCTCAGGCGCCCAGGCCGAAGGGACTGTGTCGTTCGGCAGTTCGGCAACACTCAAGTTCTGATTGAATGGAGGACTATAGGTGCTGGTGAAGAAGAAAAACTGTTTCGTCGCGGTGTCCGCGAACTGCTGGGCAAACTCTTTGTGCTCCGGCAAGGTAAAAACGTTAATGCTCAGGCCGCCTTCGTTACTCTTCGTCTGAACATACTTGCCGATGAGGATGGTGCCGGGAAAGCTAGCATGATCGGTGTAGGTGAAGGTAACCGTCTGTCCACCGGCAGGGGTCGCCAGATGCGTCGACGCGCCCTGTGAGCCTTTCCGTGAAGAAGCATCTTCCACCTCGGGACCGGGCGCGGCGCTCTTGGTGCCGCTGCCGATCACGGTGTATCCCGCGGGCACACTCACGCTGATGACGGAGGTGAATCGATCAATGCCGTATCCGACCATGGGGAACCAGCGCCCGGAATACAGCAAGTAGGTAATCGGATCGCCGATGTAAGCCAGTTTCAGCCCCGGAACCGGGCTGTCATCGGCCGACTGGATCGCTCCTTCGTATTCGAAGATCACCGTATCTGAGCTGCCCTTGGTGAGCGTTGCGGGAAGCGAAATGCGTACCGTGGAATCCTGGCTCACCCGCTCTGCCGACAGCGTCTGTCCATTGGCATCGACGACACGCGTAGGACGCAGTGCGTTGTGCAGCTCAAAGGTCGCGACGTTGATGTCATCCAGCGCGGTGAACTTGACCCGAGCCTGGGCCTTAAGCTGGTGAGATTGCGGCGTGACCGCAACGTGGATGATGTAACTGTCGACCTGAATGCGCGGCTTCTCCGCCGCGAAGCAAACGGTGGCCAGGGCGAGGATGCCCCAGGCTACAACGCGTGCGAAGGAACGTACCGCATTCTGCATTAGGAAAGAGCTCCCGCTCTGCTCACTATAAATGATGGAAAATACGCATGGAAAGATGCGTAGTCGCTATCCCGGCCCGATTTCATTGACACTCTCCCACTATGGAAAGTACGGTGCGCGCGGCTCGATCGGATGCGCTCCCGCCGGAATCATTTGCCGCGAGCCGTTGCCTTACTTCCTGAAAGCCCTGGATCATGGTTGTGCGCGCCTCGCCGTCGGGAATGATTCGGCGCAACTCGGTGCAAACCCGTTGCGGCGTGAAATCCGCCTGCACCAGTTCGGGGACGACATCCCGCTCCGCGATCAGATTCACCATCGCAAAGCGATCCACCTTTACTAGACGGCGGCCAAGGCTCCAGGTGAGCGGCGCTACCTGATAGACCATGGCGAAGGGTGTGCCGATCAGCGAGGCTTCCAGTGTCGAAGTGCCGCTGGCAACGGCTGCGGCGCGTGCATGCAACAGCGTCGGCCGGGCCTCGCGGGTAAATGTCACCGGCGGCCCGGAGTAGTCGCGCAGGAACGAAGCTACCCACGCTGCGTCGAGCGTGGTGGCGACCGGCACTGTGTAAACGTAATCGGGGCCTAGAAGTTGCGCCGCTTCCAGCAGAACCGGAAAGATTCGCGAGACCTCGCCGCGGCGGCTTCCTGGCAGCAAGGCAATCCACGGCTTTTCAGGATTTAGATCGTACTGTTGAGCGAAATCCTTGCGGGTCGTAGCGGGCGCGGGCAGGTCGGCCAGCGGGTGGCCCACGAAAGTCGCTGCAATGCCGCGCTCGCGATAGAACTTCTCTTCGAACGGGAAAATCACCAGCATCTCGCGAACGTACTTGCGCACCCGCTCGATGCGGCGCTGTTTCCACGCCCATAGCTGCGGGCTTACGTAATAGATCACGGGCACATTCAACTGATGCAGCTCTCGCGCCAGCCGCAGGTTAAAGTCGGGGAAGTCGATGAGAACAGCGGCGTCGGGGCGGCGATCCCGGGCTTCACTAACCACCTCGCGAAAACGTCGATAGATTCGCGGTATGTGCTTGACGACCTCGACGATGCCGACTTCGGCGATCTCACGCGCATCGGCCAGCAGTTCGCAACCTGCCTGGCGCATCTGGTCGCCGCCAACTCCGAAGAATTCGGCCTGATTGCCCGGGGAGCATTGCGAGAGTTGCCGGCGGATGGCCTGCATCAACTCTGCACCATAGAATTCGCCGGACGCCTCTCCTGCCGAGATCAGGATTCGCACTTAGGAATTATGACAGGTCGAGCTCTGCGTCCTCGGCGGAGCGATGGTCCTCGACCGCAATGGTGACAGGCCGAAGCCTCACGAAGGATATTCCCGAACCTGCCAACGCTGTTGGCCAAGATCAATGCAGCGATCGCATGCGGAAGGGAATCTGCACGACCGCCTCGACTGCGACAGGTTCGCCGTTCTTTGTGCCGGGGCGGAAGCGCCAGTGTGACAGTGCGCGAATCGCGTTCTCGTCGAGGCGAGAATCCAGGCTGCCAAGCACGCGAATATCGTCTACCGAGCCGTCCGTGCGGATGACGGCATAAAGCGTAACAGTGCCTTCCACGTGATCGCGCAGGACGTCCGCCGGGTAAGCCGGGTCCATCTTGCTCAGGGCTACAGGCGCGGTTAGCGGCGTCTTGTCATCGCTCTGCTTGAGTTCGGCAAAGCGGATGATCCAGCTGCCGGTTGCCGACGTCAGGTTCGGCATGTTCATGATCAGCGAGTAATAGCGCTTGCTGCCGAAGACACGCTGCTCGATGCTCTTGTCCGGATCTTCTGATGTCGCTTGGATGGCGGCGGTGCAGGCGGCGGATGATAGGTCGGAAGCGATGGCTTCATGGCGTCGGCGATGATCCGTTTGCGGGCGTCCATGTCGCCATTGCCGCTGGGCGGCTTCGCACCGGTCGCTCCGTTCGGCGTGCCCGCTACGGCCGAGGTCCCAGCTCCTGGCGGAGGATTGCCAACCATGATGCCTGCGGGGGCGCCATTGCCGGTACTGTGTCCGCCACCCTGGTCTGCCGTTCCTGTTCCGGTTACGTTAGGCGTGCCGGGCGCGTTAGCTTTGCCTGAGGGTGAGGCATGAAATTCGCCGCTGCGGTTTCCGCTGGGTACAGTGATGGGCCCGCGAACGTCCGCGGGATTCAGGCCCAGCGCGATGATCTGTCCCTGCCCTTGCGTCGTGCCAAGCCCCTGCAAGTTGGGTGATGGTGGAATGCTCTTACCAGCGCTCTCGCCGGCCTTTCCGGGAGTGCCTCCGCTTTCGGCAGCCCCACTCGAGCGCTGAGCTTCTACCGGCAACTTAGGAGCAGCGACCGTTGGCTGCATGTCGGCCATGTTCAGCTGACCCTGCTTCAGCCGAAGCTGATCGGGTGAGAGCGATGGCTCGACCACCGACGCCTGCGGCAGAGGCGGCAACTTCACGTTGTCTTTCAAGTGGGAGACGTCCGCCGTAGGAGCCACCACTGACGGGTCAGCAAGGGTCTGCAGCTTCAGATTGTTCTTCAGGTGCGACACATCCGCGGCAGGCGCAACCACTTCCGGCTGAAATTGCGGCACCGTTAACTGCGATACCGAGCGCGCCGAAGCTGCTACCGGCTGCGTCGAAGGAATGGGCGTCCAAGCGACGATGTTGGGCAAGGGAACATCGTGATCGAGCTTGACCTTCGGCGGCGTTACCACCGTTTGATGGGTGTTATCAGGGTTGGCCGGAACCGAAAGGATCTCTTGCTTCGCCAGCTTGGGAGCGCCGGTACGCGGCTTCATCTGTGCCTTCTCAGCCGTGTTGATAGGCGGCAGATAATCGCTCAATGGGACATATTCGATCCGGGTGTTCTCCATCGGCGAATGCAACAGCGGTGCGCGGTTGAAAAACGGCAGCGTGCATATCAGATACACCAGCACGACGAACAGAATGTGTCCGCTGTAGGACTCCGCGAAGCGAACCGGGCGAATTCCGGTCTTGATGAAGTAGTCGGGTCGCAGCGCAACCGGCTCAGCGGTAGTTTCAACAGGAGGAGGCTCGCGCCGGAAAAGGAAGTCGCCGAGATTGCGAAAGAAGACGCGATGCCGGGGCTCGAGTTCACGGAGCAGTACCGGAGAATCAGCTATCTCAGCTTCTTGCTGGGTCCTGGCTGCCGTGACTTCCGACATCATCCTCTCGATTGGCGCGTACCCCGGATTATAGCGGAAAACAGCGACCCAACGACCCCGGAAAAGGGAGCATTCCAGATACTTCTTCGCAATTTAGTGCAGGCGTGCCATTATGCTGACAACGAGACGGAGTGGGGTCCTTATGGGTAAGCGAATACCTTCAATCTTTGGGCTGATCTGCTGTCTGCTAGGGATGGCGGCTGGGTCATTTGTCCTGAGGGCCCAGGATTCTGCCAAGAACGCAGCCGCGGCCAACGACATTTCCGGCATGTACACCTTTCTTCGGGAGGGGGAATTCGTACAACTCACCATTGATGACGGCAAGCTTTCGGGTTACGTTTCGCGCTTCGGAGAAGCGGACAGCGATAAGGGCCAGTTTATCGATCAGTTCTTCGATAAAACCTCGCTGGTGGGAGACCGCCTTACCTTCAACACAAAAACGGTGCATGGCGTCTGGTACGACTTCAACGGAAGAGTGTCCATCACGCCGGGCAAACAGCCGGACAGCGAAGGTTACCGGGTCATGAAGGGGACGCTGATCCAGCACTCGACGGACGACAAAGGCGTCGAGAAAGCCATGCAGCGACAAGTCGAGTTCAAATCGTTTCCCGCGGACATGGGCAAGCAGTAGGCGCCGGCTATGTAGTGGCAGTCTCAATACACAGTTGAGCTCTCGGTCGTTTCGGTGTCAGGGCAGAAACAACTACTTCGCTACCGCGCGACTTTCTTGCGTGGGCAGCTTCGCGCGCTCCGCCTCAATTCTAGCGATTGTGCGCTTAAGCCAGTGCTTAACGTTTTCCCGCAACTCCTCCTCCGTCAGGTTGGTGGAGGCAATGGTCACGCCATTCCGGTTCAGCGGGATGTGATGGCAGGGAACGTCGTCGGTGCGGTATTCCTCGGGAACAAAGTCGTAGAGCAGGCACTCGTGACAGGCATGTGGACGTGTGGGATCTCCATGATTGGGACAGGTCAGAGAATCCTGAAAGACGGAAGCCGGCCCCCATGGCGTGCTGTACCAATTGCCATAGCCGCCCTGTTCCAGAAAATTCAACTCATAACGTAAGACCTCTAGAACATCGCGCTTATCTTCCGACATATTCGACTCCTGTCCGGTGCCCCCCAGCGGCTACCCATCCCACGGTCAATTGTGTCTGAGGCCGCACAGTCGGGCTGTGACGCACCTCACCAGGGAAGGTGACTAATGCCCACCGATGGACAGCCATATCTTGGCCCTAAGGTTGGTCGAAGCGTCGATTCTGTCAGGGATTGCGCTGCGGGATCTTGCTAGATGCCAATTGCTAGTGCCGTAATGGGTCGCGCGTTGGTAACGGCTGCTGCTGAGTGCTTAGCTACTCCCGTTTTCTTTGCCCTTTTTCTTGATTTCGATATTCAGCCGCTTGATCTTTTGATTCAGGGTCGAGAGGGGGACATGGAAGCGCTCGGCGGCGTCGGTCTGGTTCCAGCTACATTTCTCCAGCATGTCGGTGATGACGCGGCGCTCGCAATCTTCCATGATCTCAAACAGCGAAGCGTCGGGACGGTGCTCCATGAAGGCATAGTTGGTGGCGCGTCCAGTCACGTTTTCGGGCAGTAGGTCCGGGGTGAGGTTCGCGCCGGTGGAGAGCACAACGGCGCGCTCGATCACGTTCTCCAACTCGCGCACATTGCCTTGCCAGTCGTGATCCATCAAGGGACGCAGCGCCTCGGGCGTCATGCGCAATGGCGGCCGGTCGTTCTCCTTGACGAATTTCGCGATGAAATACTCCACCAGCAGCGGAATATCGTTCTTGCGCTGGCGCAATGGCGGAAGATCGATCATGATCACGTTCAAGCGGTAGAACAGATCCTCGCGGAACTTTCCTTCCTTCACCTGCTGCCGCAGATCGACGTTAGTCGCGGCGATAATGCGCACGTCAACCTGGATCTCGTTGGTACCGCCCAGGTGCATGAACTTCCGGTCCTGCAACACGCGCAGGATCTTGGCCTGCGTCTCCATGCTCATGGTGCCGATTTCGTCGAGGAACAACGTTCCGCGGTCGGCAACTTCGAACAGGCCTTTCTTGCTGACTACCGCACTGGTGAATGCGCCTTTCACGTGGCCGAACAGAGTCGATTCCAGCAGGTCGGCGGGCATGGACCCGGTATTGACGGGCACGAACGCGCGATTATGGCGCGGCGAATTCATGTGGATCGCTTTCGCGATCAACTCCTTGCCGGTGCCGCTTTCGCCCTGTAGCAGCACTGTCGAACGGCTGGGCGCAACCTGCGCCACCAGGTCGAAGATGCGCAGCATAGGCTCGCTCTTGCCGATGATGTGCTCGAAGTTGTAGCGCAGCTTCAAGGCGCGCTTGAGTTGAACGACTTGTTCTTCCGCGCGCCGGCGGCCCACCGCGGTGCGGACGTCCGCCAGAAGTTTCTCGTTGTCCCAGGGCTTCTGAATGAAATTGGTTGCGCCCGCCTGCATGGCATTGACGGCGTTCTCTACCGTGCCATAGGCGGTTATCATGATGACCGGGAGTTCGGAGTCGCGTTCGCGGATCTCCTGCAGAATCTCGATACCGTTACGCTCGGGCAAGGCAAAATCCAGCAGCACCAGATCGAAGGGACGCTCGGCGATGCGCGTCAGGCCTTCCATGCCGTCATTGGCCGTGTCGACGGAATAGCCTTCGAACTCCAGCAGAGTCTGCAATGACTCGCGGATCGCGGCCTCATCGTCGATGATGAGCACCGAACCGGGTGATGCGAATTCATCACGACCGGCAAGGTCTCGACTTACCGCTGCTTCAAGCACTGACTGCCTTCCTGATCATGGGGAATTCCATGACGAATGTGGTTCCTTGTCCGGGTGCACTGTCGACCCGGATCTTGCCCGCGTGTTCCTGAATGATTCCGTAGGTAACCGACAGGCCTAACCCTGTTCCACCGCTGGCCCCGGTCTTGGGCTTGTTCTTGGTGGTGAAGAACGGATCGTAAATGCGGTGGATATGTTCCTGCGCGATACCGCTGCCCGTGTCGGAGACCTTGACTTCCACGTGATGTCCGTTGACCGTGCTGATCGTCAGCGTGCCGCCGCCGGACATGGCGTCTTTCGCGTTCAGGAACAGATTCAAGAACACCTGCTGCAGCTTGCCGGTGTTGCCGTGGATGACCGGCAGATCCGGATACAGGTCCTGCTGCACATTGATGCGCGCCGTCTTGAACTGATGCTCCAGCAAGGTCAACGTATCTTTGATGACGCGATTGAGATCGACGTCGGTAAATTCTGTTCCCGACGTACGCGAGAAATTCAACAGGCTGTTGACGATCTCTGAAGCGCGGAATGTTTGTTTAGTGATTTTTTCCAGCAGCGACGATTGTTTGTCGTCGCCGTGGACCTGCTTGGCCAGCATCTGCGCGTACGACGAGATAACCGCCAGCGGCGTGTTGACCTCGTGCGCTACGCCCGCTGCCAACAGGCCGATGGAAGACAGTTTCTCCGCCTGCGAAAGCTGAGACTCCAGTCCGATGCGCTCCGTGATGTCGTCGACGATGATGAGCCGGCCAATCACGCTAAAATTCTTGCTGACCAGAGGTGCGATCGCGATGTTAGTAACGCGTGTCTCACCCTCGGTGGTAGCCAGGCGGAATTTATACAGGTTGTGAATTCCCTGCGTAGGCCGCACCCGGAAATACTCTTCCAGGAATGCCGGGGGCAACACGGCGGTCAACGGGCGGCCAAGAGCGTCCACTCGGGGCAGGGCAAACATCACTTCCATCTGCGAGTTCCACGACTCGATGCGGTCTTCCAGGTCGACCGCCATCACGCCTACGCTGATGGACTCGACGATGTTTTCGCTGAACTCCTTCAGGCGCTCGTATTGACCGGCCTTCTCTTCCAGCGACTTGTAGAGACGGGCGTTCTGCACGGCGATGCCGATGTAGCCGGCGAGCGCTTCCAGCAGCTGCACGTCCTCGCTGGAAAGGAAGTCGCCTTCCGTGGTTTTGCCCATGCCCAGCACGGCGATCATGCGGTTCATCACGGTGCAGGGGATGTAGTAGTTCAGTTCCAGCCGGCGGATGGCGTCGCGCGCAGAGGGTGTCTCGCGCACGGCCTGGTTGGTGTTGTCGAAGAACAAGTGACCCGCCTGCCACTCCGTCCGCTCCACGTGCAGGAAGTCGAAACTCAGGTCGCTGGTGTCGGAGATACCGTACGACTTGGCGAGTGAGAAATGTTCCGGCTGATCATCGTCGGAAAGGAAGATCGCGATGCGATCGACCAGCAAAGTGCGTGATAGCCGATCGACAATCGAGCTGAGCATCTTGTCGAGGTCGGTCTCGGAGTTCAGGTCGCGGCCGAACTCAATCAGTGTTTTGCGATAGTCGTAACGTTTGCGATAGAAGAACTTGTCGAGATACTCCTGCACCCAGTTCTTGAACGGATCGAACAGCAAGGCCGTGACCGCAATGGCGACCACCAGTCCGATCGGGCCGATGTTGGGGAAATTCTGGTGGAACAGCACCGAGGCCATGCCTACCGCGGCGAAATAGGCAGCGGTGATCGCGCCAGCGGCGATGGTGTACGCCATGCCACGCTTGAAGATCAGGTCCACATCCATCAGCCGGTAACGGAAGATGGCGTAACCGAAGGTCAGCGGCAGGAAGACCAGCGACAGGACGGAAACCTTCATCCCGAGCCCGGGCACCGCGCCGAACAGGTAGGGGATGATGTAGAAGAGCGTGAACGGCGCGACCGAAAGAATCGTGCCGCGCGTGACCCACTTCATCTGCTGCCGCAGAATCGCCGATTCGGCGTGACGATAGCTGTGCCACAGCGTGAACGTCGCCAGCCACGAAGTAAGCCGCCAGGTAAACCCAGTCCATCCGGTCCAGGTTCCAGCGCAGCACCTCGCTTGGCTGAAGCAGGTCGATGACGCAGATGCGAACCACCAGCAGAATCGGCGCCGGGAACGTACACAGCCGGAATCAACCATGGCCGCCGGTTGACCAGCCCTTTGCGTTCGGGGAAGGTCAGCGAGAAATGCAGGAACAGCGCCGGCTGCAGCAGCCAGGCGACAACGTTCGACCAGTAAACGATCCAGTCAAAATCATTAAACTTGCCGGTGTAGTGGAAGGCGTAAAAGATGAACGAGACCAGGCAGAAAACGTAGAAGTGCGTGCTCTTGGGCGCGGTCCAGCGTCGCAGCAGAACGTAAATGCCGATGCCGAGATAGACCAGCGCGATCAGCCGCAAACCCGAGTACAGCGAACGATCCGCGGGCGCCAGAATCAGTGGGGCTTCGACCGGCACGCCTTGACGCACCAGGGAATACGTGGCCTTGGACCACACGCCGATGCGATAGAGTTCCCGCTCCAGGCTGCCGACGTTGGTGATGTTGCGGCCTTCGACGGCAGTCAGTTGATCGCCAGGCTTGATGCCGGCTTTCTGGCCAGGACCATCAAGATCAACTCGCTGGGCCTGTAGATGGCCACTCGACTCGACCCACCAAATGCCATCGTAGGGAGCAATATATTCACGATCTTTCTGCAGATTGATCCACGCGAAGGCAATCGCTGCAACGCTGAGCAGTCCCAGGAAGATCGCAAAAAAGCGGGTTTTGAGGCCTCGTTCCATCGGAGGAGCCGGCTGGCTGGCCAGACGAACTGGTGGAGTAACTCCCACGAGCCGCTGACTATTGAGCAACTTGGATGCCACCACTTCTCCGATCGTCGCGCCGGTAAATCTAGATCTTTGAGTAGCTTCCAAAATTATAGATGCGTTTTTATTCAAGAAATACAATTTTTGGAAGGTAGATCTTAAATTCCGGAGCCGCTACTGGTTACTAAAGAACTAGAGTCCCACTTATGGTAACCAATGAGGAACAAAGAAGTTTCGGTTCCAGATTCTTGAATGGGGCGTACTGCTTTGCCTTTAGTACGAAGCGATCGGCGGAACCGAGCGTGTAGTCTGGGCAGGCATGAACTCTGGCACCATATCTGGAGCGGCGCTCAGTTTGGGCGCCGCGGGTGTGTGGGGCGGAGGTGACTTCGCCGGCGCCATCGCGACCAAACGTGCGAGCGTCTTCCGGGTCGTCGCGGTCGCGCACGCTTTCGGGCTGGTTCTGATGCTGGTTCTGGTCGCGATCAGCGGCGAGCGCGTCCCTCCTCTCTCGGCATTTGGATGGGGAGCGATTGCGGGCATTACCGACGCCTTAGGCGTAGCCGCGCTTTACAAGGGTCTCTCCACGGGACGCATGGGCGTGGTCGCCCCGGTGGCTTCGGTTATTACCGCGGTCTTGCCCGTGCTGTTCGGAATTCACATCGAGGGAATGCCGGGGCGGTTGCAGTTGCTGGGATTCGCTCTCGCCGTCGTTAGCCTCTGGCTGATTACCCGTCCCGACGGCGCTCTCGATGCTCGCCGCGGTCTGGGATTGGCTGTGTTGGCAGGGGTGATGTTCGGCCTGCTGCTGATCTCCGGCAAAGAGGCCGGACGCAGCGCGGTGTTGTGGCCGCTGGTAGGCGCCCGTGCGGCTTCCACCCTGCTGATGTTCACGATCGTGGCCTTCTCGCCACGCGATTCAAACCGCCTGCGACCCGCGTTGGCTCCCATTCTGTTATCTGGCGGATTGGATACACTCGCGAACGCCATGTTCATCGCCGCCACCCGTCACGGCCGCCTGGATGTCTCAGCGGTTTTGTCCGCACTGTATCCGGCTAGCACTGTCATTCTTGCGAGGGTGTTGCTGAAGGAAAAAATTTCGCGGACGCAGACGGTTGGCATTGCTGGAGCTTTGATCGCAGTCATGCTCATTTCCCTGCGCTAGGGCTGAGCGGCGGGTTGCGTTCACGACCGGGAGGTTTAGCCGGTCGGATTGTGGCACCGCTTGAGCTAGTGATTTCCGTGGTGTTGCGTCGCCAACGCCGGCATGGCCCAGGCAAACTGAAAAACCGCCAACGGATCGCCGGCATGTTTGACGTCGAGCTCCAGATAGCAGTCGCACACGATCCAGTAGTACGTCTTCACGGTCTCAATCATCCGATCGAGGGTGTTATCGAGTTCGCGTTGCAGCGAGGCCAAAGCCGGCAACGTTCGTTCGTGATGCGCGGTGTGAGGCGCCATCAGACGCTGCAGGTTGATCACGGCCAGCTGCAGCGCGGCGCGATCGTCGGCAAACTCGCGTTCCGTGACCCGGTCGTGCATGATCTGCGCGTGCTGCGCCAAGGCGGTTAGCACCTGCGGCAGCGAGGGCGCGACATCGGCGTCCAGCAGGCGCAGAGCGCGGGCTGCCATGGCATCGGCATAGCATCCCCGCAGCATATCGAGCAGCGGGCTGCGCGCACCATGAAGCTGGGGGTTGTTCTGGATGATCTCCTGCTCCAACTTTCGGTAGATGTCTCGGTCCGTTGCCATACCCAGGAGCTGGTCGCCGATCTGACGAAGCTCGGTCTTCGCTCGTTCGCGGAATTGCTTCTCGGTCAACATAAGAAAAGTCTAGTCAGCCGCCGGACGCCATTCTGTGATTTTCATCACTTGAGCCGGCCATTCCACATACCCCATACGTCGCAGTCCGGGCAGGCTACAATTGTTTTTTTGGAGGTCTTTTTCGTGTCTTATCAAGAGATTGTCGATCGGGAACAGAAATACCTGCTGAACACCTACGCCCGCTATCCCATCGCCATGGCTCGCGGCAAGGGAGTGTTTCTGTACGACGTCAACGGCAAACGTTATCTCGACTTCCTCACCGGTTTGGGCGTCAATGCGCTTGGACACGCGCATCCGCGCATCGTCAAGGTCATCCGCGATCAGGCCGCGAAGGTCATTCATGTCTCGAATCTCTACTACAACGAGTACCAGGGGCTGCTGGCGGAAAAGCTGTGCACCGCGTCCGGGCTCGATCGCGCCTTCTTCTCCAACAGCGGCACCGAGGCGATTGAAGGCGCGTTGAAGATGGTGCGCGCCGCCGGTCACGCGGTAGGGGGGCCTGAGAAGTCGATCATTATCGCGCTGGACAATTCCTTCCACGGCCGGACCATGGGCGCTCTGGCTCTTACCGGACAGCCGAAATACCGCAAAGATTTTGATCCAATGCTGGAAGGCGTGCGCTTTGTGCCCCGGAACGATATCGAGGCTCTGCGCGCCGCGATGGACGAAAAAGTTTGCGCCATCGCCCTTGAGCCCATCCAGGGGGAAGGCGGCATCCAGGAGACTTCGCCGGAGTTTTTACGCGCATGCCGGGAGTTCGCCGATCAGCATCAGGCAGCACTCATCTTCGACGAAATTCAGTGCGGTCTGGGGCGGACAGGCAAGCTCTTCGCGTTTCATCATTTCGGGGTTACGCCTGACGTGGTTTGTATCGCCAAGCCGATCGCCGCCGGCTTGCCACTTGGCGCGTTTCTGGCGACGGACAAATTCGCGCAGCACATCACTCCGGGCAAGCACGGCACTACCTTCGGCGGCGGCCCGCTAACCTGCCGCGTCGCTCTGGAGTATCTCGCGATCCTCGAAGACGAGCATTTGCTGGAGCAGGTGCAGCGCGTGGGCGGTTACTTCCAGCAGAAGTTGCGCGAACTGGTCGACAAGTTCGACATAGCGACGGAAGTTCGCGGCATTGGCGCGATTCAGGCGTTGCAACTGAGCGTGCCCGGCAAGCCGATTCTGGAAGGCGCACACGCCGACGGCCTCCTGATCAACGTCACGCAGGAAACCGTTCTGCGCTTCCTCACGCCGTTTTTACTGCAGGAGAAGCATGTGGATTCAGGGGTTAGGATCCTGAAGAAGCATTTATCGGCGGCGCAGAAGCAGGCCAAAGCGGACAAGAAGAAAGCCGTGACTGCTTAGGCGGCGTTGAGGGTCTGGGTTGGATAGAGGTCCTTCGGCTCCGGCAGCGAAGCGCCGCCTCCGCTCAGGATGAAACCTTCAGGAGTCGAATATTTGGAAGGATATTCGGCGGAGTACACACGGCCAAGGTGTCATCCTGAGCGGAGTGAGGTCGCGAAAGCGGCCGAACGAAGTCGAAGGACCGCTACAACTAGAGTGACCTTGCGCTGAAGCATCGTTTACTTGGCCACCCGTTCCGCGATCCATGCTGCACATTCTTTCGTTCCCATCGATCCGCCTACGTCAACGGTAATCTTCTTTTCGCGGACGGCATGCAGCACGGCGTTCTCGATCTTCTGAGCTTCGGGGTTCAGGCCCAGGTGCGCCAGCATCATCGCGGCCGTCAGAATCGAGCCCATGGGGTTCGCCATGTTCTTGCCAGCAATCGGGGGCGCTGAGCCGTGCACCGGCTCGAACATCGAAGTGCGTCCGGGATGAATGTTGCCGCTGGCGGCCATGCCCAATCCGCCCTGTAACGCCGCAGCCAGGTCGGTCACGATGTCGCCAAACATGTTGTTGGTCACGATGACGTCCAGGGATCGCGGGTCGCGAACCATCTGCAGGCACAGGGCGTCCACGTACATGTGTTGCGTCTGAATATCCGAATACTCTTTTGCCACTTCTTTGAAGACGCGCTGCCAGAGACCTCCGGCGAAGGTCATGACGTTCGACTTGTCGGACATCATCACTTTCTTGCGCCCATTGGCGCGGGCGTATTCGAATGCGAAACGAACGACGCGCTCCACACCTTTGCGTGTGTTGATGTCCTCTTGCGTCGCCACTTCCTCGGGCGTGCCCATCTTGAAGTTGCCGCCCATGTCCATGTAAACGCCTTCTGTGTTCTCCCGGATGACGGTGAAATCTATGTCGCCCGTAGTGACGTTTTTCAGCGGACACAATGACGTATCGAGAAGGCGTACCGGACGGACGTTGGCGTAGAGGTCCATTTTGAAGCGCATGCCCAGGAGAATCTCCTTGGCATGAATGTTCGTCGCGACGCGCGGATCGCCGAGTGCTCCGACAAAGATGGCGTCGAAGTCGCGCGCCAGCATCTGAAAACCGTCGGCGGGAATCGTCGTGCCGTCGATAAGGTAGCGATCGGCTCCCCAGTCAAAAGTTGTGAACTCAACGGCTGCGCCCGAGGCGCGCACCACTTCCAAGGCATTGGGAATCACTTCTTTCCCAATCCCGTCTCCGGGAACAACTGCGATGCGTTTTGTCATGGTCACAGAGGAAAAGATAGCAGAATGGCTCGAAAGGTCAGCGCACCCACCACGCCCACACGATGAACAGAATCTGCATGGGCACGCGAATCCATAGCGGCGTTGCCCGGTGTCCTCTAAGCTGGACTCCTCTTCGCGCCGCGCTGATGTTCGCCGGAAGCATGGCCAGAAGCAGCAGAATGAGTCCCCAGGCGGCCCATTGCCGGGTGGAAAGCAACAACAGCCCGATCGCGCCCGCGAACTCCAGAATTCCTGTCAGGGTAACCAACAGATCGGGCCTGGGAAAGGATGGCGGTACCATCGCGATCAGGTCTTTTCTGGTTGAGGTGAAATGTGCGATAGCGGTGAAACAGAACATAGTTGCCAAAGCAAGGCGAGCGCACACCAGCCAGGATTGCAACGCGGCAACTCCCGCCATCCCCAACCCTCGGTAGAGCAGCAGCGAGCCAAACAAAATAACCAGAACTGCCATGTTGATGTTGACCCCAGCTTTCGTAGCCGGCCTCCAGACTCTGCAGGACGGCGACCGACCCTCAATGCAATTAGCAGCGTTTCCCGCGACAAAACCGCGAGGTTGGATAAACCTGTGTCACTCATTTAGACGCGCGAGCTCACATTTGCGTGCGCCGACGAGTCCTCTTCCGCTTCGCTATAATCAAAGATTCCGTATGAGTGTCGCTACATTACAAGACAAGCTAACAGCCGCGGGAGCGCGCATGGGCAGCTATTGCGGGGCCGAGACTGCGGCCACCTTCGGCAATACCGCGGCTGAGTTCGACGCACTGCTGCATGGCGCGGCAGTGTTCGACCTGGGTTGGCAGTCTAAGCTGCTGATCAGTGGCAAGGACCGTACCCGCTGGCTGAACGGCATGATCACCAACAACGTTCGTGATCTCGAGCCCGGACACGGCGTGTACGGCTTCATCCTGACGGCGCAGGGGCATAATCAAGGCGATCTGGTTGCCTATAACCGGGGCGAGTATCTGCTGGCCACCACTGACCGCGGGCAGGCGCCGAAAGTCACCTCCGTTCTGCAGAAATACATCATCATGGACAAGGTGGAGATCGAGGACATCAGCGAGAAACTGGTCTCGATTGGGGTTGCCGGTCCAAAGGCTGGCGAAATCCTGGCAAAAGCGAAAATCGATTTCGCGCCACTGGAACCGGGCCAGTTGGTCGATACGGTTTGGGACGGCATCGGCATCACGATCGCCCGCAACACGCATCCGCAACTGGACGGCTACGAGATTTGGCTGGCGCCGGAGAATGTCGAGAAGCTCTGGGATGCGCTGGTCAGCGCCGGTGCAACCGCTGTCGGCAGCGATGCCTGGGAGATGTATCGCATCGCGCGCGGCGTGCCGCGGTATGGAATCGATTTGCGCGAGCGGGATCTGCCGCAGGAAACCGGCCAGGAGCACGCGCTGCATTTCAGTAAGGGTTGCTATGTCGGTCAGGAGATTGTTGAGCGCATTCGGGCGCGCGGCAATGTGCATCGAACGTTTATTGGCTTCGAAGTTGAAGGTGAGCCGCCGCAGCCGGGAACGAAAGTTCGTGCCAACGATAAAGATATGGGTGAGATCACCAGCGCGTCACGTGTGCCGGTTTCAGGTAGCCAACGCACCATCGCCATCGGCTACCTGAGGCGTGAAGTTGCGTTGCCCGGTACAGCGGTTCAAGTCGGCGAGCAGAGCGCCACAGTTCGAAACTTGCCTTTCGAGTTCTAAACGGGAACCAAGAAACTTATGCCAGATAAAGAAAAGAAACCAGAATTTGTCGTCACCGATCGCCGCCTGTTCAGCAACGACGGCGAACTGCGCCAGGATGTGGTCGAAGCCGAGGAACGTCGCGAGGAACGCGAGCGCGAGAGGCATGAAGCGCAGCAGCGCGCCAATGAAGAACGTGCCAGCCAGAACAACGTAGCGGAACCTCCTCCGGCGCCCGCTGCGCCCCCACTTGACCAGCCGGAAATGCAGGCGCCTACCGCGCAGGAGCAGCAGGCTTCGGTCGATGCCTATCACGAGTCGACCCGCGACATCGATGCTCGCATTGAGCAGGAGATGCGCAAGCAGGGACGCGCCCACAGTGCGAAGGACTTCGAGGTCAGCTTCGATAAATTCATCGCCTCGCTCTATATGACTTCGCTGATGCAACTCGGACTTGCGGCTCCCCAAGGAGCGAAGCCCGAAGTGGATTTGATTGGGGCTCGCCAAACCATCGACACGCTGGCCATGCTGCAGGAGAAGACCAAGGGAAATCTGAAGCCGGCCGAAGAGAACATGATCCAGAACTGCCTGTACGAACTGCGCATGGCGTATCTGGAAGTGACCAACCTGATCACGCATCCTCCGCAGGGCGGCGTTGGGGGCGACGGCCGCAGCTGATGAAAGCTACGCTCACGGTGCTGGGAAGCGGCACGTCGATGGGAGTGCCGACGATCGGCTGCGACTGCGCGGTCTGCACCTCGGCCGATCCGCATGATCGTCGCACCCGTCCATCGATCATGGTGCAATGGGACGATCCTTCATCCCAGCAAGTCCAAAAGCGGGACTTGCCGGGGGCCCCGAACCACACCGTGCTCATCGACACTACGCCCGACTTCCGCGAACAGGCCATCCGCGAGCATATCCGCAAGATCGACGCCATCATCTACACCCACGGGCACGCCGACCACATTCTCGGTCTGGATGATGTTCGGCCGCTGAGTTTTGCACGCGTGACTGGTGGAAGCAAAATTCCGCTGTATGCCAGCGAGAACACCGCGAAAGTTCTCCGCAGTGTCTTCCGCTATATTTTCGACGCGGATTATAAATACGGCGGCCTGGCACAAGTCGAACTGCACCCAATCAATGGTCCAATCGAAATCTTCGGAGCGACGTTTACGCCGATGCCGGTGCTGCATGGAGACGTGCCGATCGAGGCTTTTCGCTTTGGCAGCGCGGCGTATCTGACGGACTTCAGCGCCATTCCGGAAGCAATCGATGGAGAAGCTGCAGGGGCTGGACATTCTGTTTCTGGATGCGCTCCGCCACCAGCCACATCCGACTCATTCAACGGTAGAGAATTCACTGAAGATCGTGGAGCAGCTCAAGCCAAAGCGCACGTTTTTCACCCATATATCGCATGATCTGCCCCATGAAAAGACCAATGCGGCGCTGCCGGAAAATGTTCGTCTGGCGCATGACGGTTTGAAACTGGAATTTGATTTGTAGCGGTGAACGGTTAGCGATTCAGCTCATCGCAGCCCGCAAAGTACCATGCAGGTTTTCCGCAATCTCGAGGATGTGCCGTCCGACTTCGGGCCAACCGTAGTCAGTGTGGGCAACTTCGACGGAGTGCATCGCGCACACCAGGAAGTTGTCCGGCACATGGCTGAGCGTGCCCGCACCTTCGGTGGCAAAGCCGTGGTGGTGACCTTCGATCCACATCCGCTGCGAATTCTGCGTCCAAACGTTGCGCCAAAGCTGCTGACTCCATTGCCGACCAAGCTCGCGCTGCTGGAGCGGACGCACGTAGACGCGGTGCTGGTGTTGCCGTTCACCCGCGATCTGTCGATGATGAGCGCGGACGATTTTGCCCACCAGATTCTGGGGGAGGCGCTGCACGCACGCGAAGTGCACGAAGGTTACAACTTTCATTTTGGCCACAAAGCGCAGGGAAATGTCGAGACACTGGCCAAGTTGGGCCAGCAGTGCGGTTTCGAAGCAAAGATTTTCCCCGAGCAGTTGCTGCGCGGACACCACGTCTCCAGCAGCGAGATTCGCAAGCTGGTTGCGGAGGGAAATGTCAGCCGCGCGCGCGCGTTGCTGGGCCGCCCGTTCAGCATCTTCTCTAATCCCGGGCGGGGGCGCGGCTACGGCCACAAATACACGGTGCCGACAGTGAACCTGGCACGCTACGACGAACTGGTTCCGGCGGACGGCGTATACATTACCTGGTTGCGGATCAACGACGAGTGTTTCGATGCGGTGACGAATATCGGAAACCGCCCGACCTTTGGCGCCGACTCGTTCGCCATCGAAAGTCATCTGCTGAACTTCCATCCCATCGAGTTATTGCCGGACACACCGCTGGAGTTGGGCTTCCTGAAGCGCATTCGTTCGGAAATTAAATTTCCGTCGGTGGAAGCCTTGCGCGAGCAGATCGCGAAAGACGTGCACAAGGCGAGAAAGTATTTTCGGCTGCACAAGCAACTGGCGTCAGCAGCAAGTAGCTAGTAATTGATAGTTAGCAACAAGCTGTTTCGCATGGGAGGGGCGTTAGTTTCTATTCACTTCCTACTTCTCCCGCGTTTCCTTGCCTTCTCCTGTTTTTGTCCAGGTCTTCCCGCCGTCGTTAGAGAACTCCGTCCACCAATCAACTGCGTCGTTACCGTGGAACTGATTGATGGTCTGGAACTGCACCTGAGTGCCTTTGATTTCATCGGAGCTGGAATATGTCCAACGTTCACCGTTGCTGGTAATGTCCAATGCGGCGGTGTGCGGCTTGTCCTCGCCCAGCGAGATGCCATAGAAGTAGAACTTACCGGTCTTGGGCGCGAAGGTATAGACAGACAAGTTGCGCATGGGCGTGCCGGCGAAGACGATGTCCTGATCGCAGACGACGAAGATGTGGTCGGGAGACCACGCGCACGTGGTTACAGCAGTCGCCTTGCTGGCCTGGCTGTAGGTGGAAGCCACGAATGTGCCGCTGCTGACCCATTTGCCTCCAACCCAACGATTCAGAGCATCGCTGCTGGGATCCGCAGCCGATAGCGAGAGCGAAAATCCCACCAACATCAGATAACCGGCGAACAGTTTCATGGACGCTCCTTGCAACAGGTGACCGAATTTAACTATGCCAGCGAGTATAAGGAAACCGCTCGCGGGAGAAAGTGGAATCGGACGAAATGCCGGAAAATCTGTTGACCGGCATCCTGACAGGTTTGCACGGTTGACGCCAACCTGCTAACGTGTGCCATTACCCTTACCATTGCAATGAAGAAAGCCACTTTGCTAGCCCTGTTTTGTCTCCTGGCCAGCCTTGCTTTGCTGGCTCAAGTTCCCACCGACAGCCCGGTCGACGTGCTTCGCCATCCCGGATGGAACGGCGGCATCTTTATTGGCGGCGGCCACACGGTTGATACCTCGCCTAGCGCGGGAAACCTCGTGCTTGGAGTTCGCCTGGGACGGGTCCTCACCAATGAACACGGAAAGGGCATCCTGCGCGGCACCTACGAGATGGACATCGACATCATTCCCCTGGACGAGTACTGGATTCGGGGCGGACAGTATGCCGGCGGCGTCGACCCTATCGTCTTCAAATGGAACTTCACCCATGGTTGCAAGATCGCTCCATACTTCGCGGCCGTTGGCGGCGCGCTGTTCAGCAACCACAATCTGCCGCCGGGAGACACCTCGCAGATCAACTTCACCAGTGGTCCGGAAATCGGCGCGCAAATCTTTCGCAAGGGAACTAACTCCTGGGACATCGCTCTCAAGGCGTACCACCTGTCGAATGCGTCGATCGGCAACCATAACCCTGGGCTGAACGCCAGCCTGCAAGTCATGCTGGGCTACACCTGGCACTAGACCGGGAAACCGTCGTCGCGAACTTATTGGCGTGTAGGCCTATACTCTACATAAGCGCCCAATGACCTTCACTCCTTCCACTCAGCCGCTTGTTTTGTGTATTGACGACGCAGAGGTAACTTTGCGTGTCCGTAAACTGCTTCTGGCCGGTGCAGGCTATGCCGTATTGACCGCGTCCTCAGGGGAGGAAGGCCTGGAAGTGTTCAAGAACAGCACCGTTGACCTGGTCATCGCCGATCATTTTCTCTCGGACAAGAGCGGTGCAGAAATCGCCGCTGAGATGAAGGCGCTGAAGCCGCAAGTGCCGATCCTGATAGTCTCGGGGGCTGAGGAAGCTCCCCCTGGATTGGAGTTCGCCGACGGCTTTCTTTCCAAGCTGGACGGCCCCGACGCTTTATTAGAACGCATCGCTGCTCTTCTGCAGACAAAGGGCGACAACCGGAAATAAGAGTTCACCGTGCTACGGTTTCTTTGTTCCGCTGCTGCTGTCGTGCCCATTCGCAATGGCTGTATAGTCCGACTCGCTGACCAGCAAAATCACCGGCTGTCCAGAGAACTTGTTGGTCGCCTCCCAATATCGCACGAGGATCGAGTAGACCAGCAGGCCGGTTTCACCTTCTCCAAAAAATATGTATTCCAGCGACTGCCGCATCAAGGTGCGGCGCGTCAGGCCCAGCACGATGCTGATGGGATTTAGTAATTCGCTGAGGTACGCGATGGAATTAGCGACCGCAACCGCTCCAAATGCCTCGATCACAACGTATTCATCTTCGCGAAACACGCGCAGTCTCAAGGGCGCCAGAAAGTCGCTGCGATTGTCCATGAGGTTGACGTGCAGGAACGCCAGTTGTCCGCTGACCTTGTAGTGTTCGCGCACTTTGACGGCGAGCAGTTTACGGTGCTCCGGCGAGGCGATGTGGTGAGGAATCAGGTTGACCTTTTTCCCCACGCTTGCTTCCCAGACGGAAGCCGATTCGTCGTCCATCAAGCGGGCTTCGGAGACGCGCATTTCGGTCGACCTCAAAATGCGGCTCATCGCACTCGCGCTTAATAAGAGGAAAATGAAAATGCTGGCGATAATCGCGCCGTCCGGCCGCTCGAAAATGTTATCGATGGTGGTATAGAGGAACACCACAGCGACCAGAGCAAAATAGAAGCAAAGCAGGTACAGCCGGGGTTCTTTCCAAGTGGCTTCCCGCCAGAGAGAGACGGTCACCGCGACCGCGGCCGAGAGCATTAGAACTAGAACTCCGGTCGCATAGGCTCCGCCCTGTGCCGACACCGAAGCGCGGAAAGCCAAGGTTACGGCGACATCGATGCTAAACAGGACGAGCACTAATGGTCGCTGATACGCCAGCCAGTCCGGCGCCATGCCGTAACGCGGCAGGTAACGCGGGATCAGGTTCAACAACCCCGCCATCGCCGAAGCTCCGGCAAACCACAGAATCAAGATGGTGGAGATGTCGTATATAGTCCCGAACACATTGCCCATGTACAGATGGGCAAGGTAAGCAATGGCTCTGCCGTCAGCGGGGCCGCCCACCTTGTAGGCACTCTCTGGAATGAGCGTCCCCGACACAAAGCTGGATAACAGCAGCATGACGCTCATGATCAATGCAGCCGAAAGCAGTAACTTTCGTGTATTGCTGATCCGTCCGGGAATCTCGTCGTCTGTCTTTTTCGCCTTCTTGCCGCTTTGCTCACCGGAGACCAGCGGCATGACCGAAACACCGGTTTCAAATCCACTCAGGCCGAGCGCCAGCTTGGGAAAGACGAGCGCCGACATGATGAAAACGCCTGTCCAATCCCGGTTGGCAGACATGGCTGCGTGCCAGTTGGAGATGAGCTGTGGATGGGAGACGATCTTCCAGCTGCACCAGAGCAGCACAATGACGTTCAGCGCAAGATAGGGAATCGCGACCATGTAGGCGACGCGGATCGCCTCGCGAAACCCGGCGATGAACACGACTGCCAGCAGCAACAGCAGCAGCAACGTCACTCGCATACGCGAGTCGCCGGCGAATGGGTGCAGATAGGGGTTGGCGATTGCGTGGCGCGCCGCGTCCGCTGCGGACAAGGTCATGGTGATTACGAAATCGGTCCCAGCGAAGCCCAGCAGCACCAACACGATAATCTTGCTGGTCCAGCCGGAGAACAGGTTCTCCAGAAGAGCGATAGAACCCTGGCCGGCGTAAGAGCGCTTAGCAACGGCGGCATAAATAGGGACCGCTCCCAGCAACGTAACCACAATCAGAATGCCAGTTGCGGGAACGGCCAGAGCGCCTGCGGCCAGCAGTGCGATTCCCGGTTGGTAGCCCAGCGTCGAGAAGTAATCGACGCCCGTCAGCCATAACACGATGTACCACGGGTACGTGCGCTCCGGTTGGCGCGAGATTCTGGCCAGGTTGGTGTGTGAGAAGAAACGCGCCAGCCAGTTCTGCGGTCCCTTCGTCGGGGACGGCAGACGGAGAACAGTATCCGGCGGTGCTTGCGCGCTCATCGTTCGGAAGGCTCCCAGATGTCGTCGACAGCAACGAATGGTCGGGTGGGAGTTTCGATTGTAAGGCTGAACCGGAAATTAGGCGAGAGTGGCGGAGCACTCTCTGCTTCTGAGCTCGTCGTTAAGGGGACGCCGGAGGATTCGACTCAGCGGCACACCCTGAGCCTTTAAGCCTCCGACAACGACAGCTCTTACTGAATGAAAAAGGCTTCGTGAGCAATTCTGATTGAAGCAAGTGCCGATACTGTCTCCGCCGCGATTTGCGCGAAAACTCGATCAGTCGTGGCGGCCATATCCGAGTTGCAGGCTTTATCGACTTTTTCTTCCTATGTACAAGAGGGCCAGGCAGACCAGGAAGATAGCAGTGGTTGCTTCTTTGTAGTCGTGGCTCCATGCGACCGCGTCGCCAATGGCATCCCAGAGTTGTCTAGGAGCGTGGGATGCACTGCTGGAAACGCTCATGCCAAAGCTGAAGACATCGTGGACAGCAAAGCACAACAGCAATATGGCGCTTGCCCAGACTATGAATTTAAGCGCAGCTGTCATATCCGCGGTCCCCCATGTTCAGATCAATACAACCCGAAAATGAGCCGTGCCTTACAGCAGGATACGCCTCTGGTTTCTCGGATGCATACGTCTTTCAGCAGGATTGATGCGTCCACTAACCAACCGCGACAACCTGCGGTCGGGGTGCGACTACCCAGGTCAGAAGCGTGAACCGTTAGCAGAACGCTACGCGGGTTCACCGCTGGAGCTTGCCCCCGAGCGGTGCGATACGCTTATTCAACGCTTAGTAGAAGCAGTTCACATATGGATTCCCGCAAATTGGCTGGTCTTTCGAAGTAAAGGAGCACAGAATGATCAGTTCCAGACCGGTTCAAACCACACGTGAATGCCGATGCGGTTGCCGAAATCAAGAATTGGATGGGCGTTTGTAGGCGTCTATTGGTTATTGTCCTCGTTCTTGATTTATCTGGCCTTTACCTGCTCGGGGTGGCTCTGCGATATGGTTGAGCTTCCTGTCGCGGTTCCATTCGGTTTTCTCTACCTCGCATTGCTGAAAGGACTCAACCCAATATTTGCCTTCGGGGCAATCAGCTATGCCCCATTCAGAAATTGGTTTTTCATCGTTCCCACGTTGGCGGGAAATTCGATCATCTTTTACTGGCTTGGTGCAGGCGTCGGGAAAATGTATAAAAGGTTCTTTAGAGGGCGGCGCTCTGAGGGGATGTAAATAAGAGCAGACGCTACCGAACGGCTTATACCTCCGGAACGCTAAGCCTAAAAGGATCCTCTGCTCCAGGAATTCAACGGGGTGACCTGCAGAGGCGCATGGTTTCACCCCGCTTGTACACAACGTAGCGCTCACGGTGACTCTTCATTGCATTCCGGGTCAGCCTCACATTGTCAGCACCACGCGAAATTGCGCCTTGCCGCTTAGCATTCGCGCGTAAGCCTCCGCCGCTTTCTCCAGCGGATAGGTTTCGATCATAGGGCGCACGCCGCTGAGTTCCGCGAAGTTCAAGGTATCCTCGGAATCGGCCGGCGTTCCCGCAGCCCAGCCTTGAATGGTTCGACTTCCGTTAATGAGTTGTACTGGCGAGACCTCAATTGGCTCAAAAGCTGCCCCGATCACCAGGAGTTCGCCGTTCGGTCCCAGGCCGTCGACCAGCTCGGACATCGCCTTCGAACTCGGGGCCGTCGCCACAATCACCCGAGCACCACCCAGCTTCTGCAAATCCTCGGCCGCGTTCGCCGATTTGCTGTCGATATACAAGCTCGCACCGAGTTTCTTTGCCAAGGTTGCGTCTTCGGAGCCGCGTCCGATGGCCACGACCTTGTAACCAAACTTATTCGCGAATTGAATCCCCAGATGCCCCAGTCCGCCGATACCCAGCACCGCAACTAAGTCACCCGGAAGTGCGCCGCTATGACGCAGGGCGTTGTAGGTGGTAATTCCCGCGCAGAGCAGAGGTGCCGCCTCGACGTCTTTCAGACTATCGGGTATTGCTACCAGTGCCTCTATGGGAGCCACCATGTATTGCTGGTATCCGCCGTCATAGCTAATGCCAGTGATCTTCAGATTGCGGCAATTGCGGAAATCGCCGCGACGGCACTCGCGACAGGTGTTGTCCTGGCCGCCGTGCCAGCCAACGCCCACCCGCTGCCCCTTCTTCCACGCGGAAACGCCGGCACCCACTTCATCGATGATGCCCGCTACCTCGTGCCCCGGAATGCGCGGGTACTCAATTCCTGGCCACGCGCCTTCCACCGTGAGCACGTCACTGTGACAGACACCGCAGGCCTGGACTTTGATGCGAACCTGTCCGGCTGCCGGCTCGGGAATCTCTCGCTCGACCATCTGGAAACCCGCGCCTGGTTTGGCAATCTGTGCCGCCTTCATTGTCGTCGCTGCTACCATGAATCCTCCTATTAATTTTCAGCGTTGTTGGAAAGGTTCGTTTTGTGCGGGAACTTAAGAAGTCGAATGTTTCTGACGATGTTTTGCGCTCCACTGGGTGACTGGACCAGCGATGTCGGAAATTTCTTCTACCAGGGAGTTCAAGAAAGCTGAAATGTTTGTGCAAGTCGAAAGGTTGGCGCTTTGCCCGGCCCACATGGGCAGAAAATCCGGTCGATTTGCTGCCTCTGCGGCGAGCGAGATGTTTCGTACCAGCCCTCGCTGCAGTGGGTAGGGAAGGATCTCGGTTCCTCTGCCGTTCAAATCCTCCATTAACCGGTTGTGAATGCCCCTGGCAAGCCTTCCGGTGACACCCTTTGTCAAAGTGGTATGTCCGGCGTTTTTTGCCAGCAAGGCTTCTCGATGAAGGCGACTGGCGCCCGATTCCTCGCATGCCAGGAATGCTGTTCCCATTTGGACGCCTTCTGCGCCAAGCGCCATCGCTGCGACGACACCTCGCGCGTCTCCTATACCACCCGCGGCAATCACCGGTACGTCGACGATGTCGACGACTTGAGGTACCAGAGAAAACGTGCCCATGAGCGATTCTTCTGCCGGCCGGAGGAACGAGCCGCGATGTCCCCCAGCCTCGAAGCCAGACGCGGCAACGGCATCCACGCCGGCATCCTGAAGTGCCGCAGCTTCTTCAGGCGTAGTCGCCGCGCCAATGGTGACGATCTTTCTCGCCCGGCATTCCTCCAAAATCTCTCTTGGCGGAATTCCGTAGATGAAGCTGAATACCGGTACCTTTGCATCCAGCAACACGCGAACCTGATCTTCAAATCGAATCGGCGAATAAGGTTTGTACGCTGGCCGAGGCGCTCCCAAGGCGGAGAGATGGTCAGCAAGGAACGCGAGGCTATTGTTAAAGCTGCTTTCATCGGACGTCCGGGCGCCTTCGTCTTCCATCGACACCCACAAATTCATTGCGAACGGTTTCGATGTAAGCGAGCGAATCTGTGCGATCACATCCTTGATCGCTTCCGGCCCCAGGCTGTGTGCACCGAACGATCCGAGTCCGCCAAAGTTAGAGACAGCGGCCGTCAATCTCTGCGATGACAACCCACCGAGCGGACCTTGAATGACGGGATAGTCGATCGCCAGCTTATCTGTGAGGCGGTTGCGGTTCCATGCACCAATCATCATTGTGTGGGTACCCCGAAGATCGTTTCCAGTTCCACGCAGTTACGGGCCGCTTACTCCCGATGAACGCCGGTCACGATCCGACGCGACGCTGGCCGCCGTCATATACGAGCCAGGCGATCGCCAGTTCGATACTTCGATACGAAGAGATGAAAATGGATTCAGGAATCGGACTCAACACAATTCACATTGATGAAAGGATGGTGCAGGACGGCCCTGTGATGCAGTTTCAGGCTGATATTTTTCAACCACGATGCCTCTGGCCTGTGGTCAGGAGACGACGGACCTCGAATCAGCCTGCCGCAGTTCATCAAGTTCCGACGCGGAAACCCGTATGACAGAGCCGAGAGGGTCCTCAACCGAAGCGGGCTCGAACATTGAACGGTGCCCGCAACGGCTGAAGATCTCCGAGGCAGAAACCGGATAATCCCGGTCCGCCAGCGCGCCCGCTACGGCGCGTAGTAGCTGGAAATATCCAGGATGAGCTGGGTAAGACCGGACGCGTAGGCATCAATCTGCCCATTGTTAGTCGGTACGATCGCCATGTTCGAAGTGATCGCGCCGTCGATCGCGTCCAAGGTCGAAACAAGCGGCTGGCCCTCTCCATTCGGCCATAACGTCAGGTAGCCGAATGTAGCTGTCGGCACGACCGTAGCATTGAAAACGTATGCCTGCGCAGTGCTGGATGGGGCGCATGAGCTGTCCACAACGTCGACCGTGAGCTCTCCGCTGAAATTCCCATTTCCCTTGCGCGTGTCCAGTACGCGGCACGGAGCGGTGGGATAGAGCGAGAGACCGCCGGCTCCAGCGGGAGCAAAATAGCCGTCAATGTCGGCGACCAGCTGGGTACTCTCATCCACATAAGTAGCGATTCCACCACTGGTTCCCGCAGGTACGATTGCGGCATTGGCCACAATGGTTCCCGTTAAGTTGTTTAAGGTCGACACCCCTGGGCGCTGGCTGCCTTGCGGCCATACCGTCAGAAAACCTAGAGTCCCGCCTTTAGGGACCACAGTGAAGTTCATGGAATAGGCTTGTGCACTGCTCGGGATATTACAGTTGCTGGAGAGGACCGGGAAATCGCGTTCATGGCCGCCTAGGAGATAGGGGCCGCCGAGCGGTCCATCGGCATTGCGCGTGTCCAATACGCGGCAAGGAGTGAGGGAATAGAACTCCAGAGTCGACCCGGAACTGGGCGCAAAGTATCCGTCGACATCCAACACTACGTTTGTGGTGCTGCTGACATACACGCTGACCGCGCCAGCGACTCCCGCTTGGACTGTTGCTGCGTTGGCTTTGATCCGGCCATCCAGGGAGTTCATGGTCGAGACGATCGGCAGACTCTGACCAGACGGCCAAATCGTCAAATAGCCTAAAGAGCCGGACGGAATTACCGTCACGTTGAGTGAATAGGAAGCGGCCGTCGTCGGAATGCCACAGCCGCCAAGTTGAGGGAGGGTGAAACTCCGCGCCGAGCCACCGGTAATCGGGCCGCCAGTCTGGCGCGTATCGATCAGACGGCAAGGTGTTACGTTCACCAGTTGCAGTTTCGTATTGCCGCCCACGACCGATACGGTGTTATCCACGAAGTTGGGGACGTAAACGGTGTGTGTGGAGGAGTTGACCGCGAGTGCGTCGGGTTCGTCCCCTACAGCGACGGGGAACGTAGAATTCGTCGCCCCATCGATTACAGTCAGGGTGCCCGGGCTGGGGCACGTGGAACTATTGCCGCAAGTGTTGGCTACATAGATCTTGTTGGCCGCCGTGTCGATATCCAGGTAAACCGGGTGATGACCAACCGTTACGGTCGAGGTAGCGTAATGGTTGTTGCCGTCAAGAACGGTTGCGCTCCCGGGAGCATTGCAGGTACTGCCACAGTTGTTCGCCACGTAGATCTTATTGGTCACCGGATTAGCAACTATGGCTTGGGGATAGAAGCCGACATTCACGGTTGTTGTGCCATTGGTGGCGCCGTCGATGGCGGTCACCGTTCCCAGGCTGGCGCAATTGATATCGTTACCACAATCATTCGAGACAAAAATCTTGTTCGTCACCGGATTCACGGCAAGGTAATAGGGGTTGACGCCCACGTTCACCGTTTGCGTGGAGTTGTTCGCGCCATTGATGACCGTAACGGTCCCAGCACTGGGACAGGCTGGAAAGTGGAGACAGGTGGCGTTGGCCACATAAATGAAGTTGGTGGTCGCGTTGACGGCCACGGCCACGGGGTCAATTCCCACGGTAACGGTCGACGTGCTGTTGTTATTGTTGCCGTCAATTACAGTCACTGTCCCCGGGCTGCTGCAAAATGGGTCGTTACCGCAAGCATTTGCCACATAGATCTTGTTGGTTGCCGAGTCGACTGCCAGGGAAAAGGGATCGTATCCAACCGTAACCGTGGTGGTGTTGTTAGTTGCGCCATCGATTACGGTGACGGTTCCAAGACTGTCGCAATTTATGTCATTGCCGCAAGCGTTGGTCACATAGATCTTGTTGGTCGTCGAGTTCACCGCCAGAGCATAAGGGTAAACTCCCACCGTGACACTGGCCGTACTGTTATTGGTTCCATTGATTACCGTGACCGCTCCTGCGCCCGGGCAGACCTGGGAAGCGCAGACGAAGTTTGCGACATAGGCCATGTTCGTCGTAGGGTTCACAGCGGCGCTAAACGTATTCGGGCTTGAGGCGAGCGTCGCCGTAACCACTTGCGCAACGGCCGGGAATGACACGGAAAAAAGGCTAAGGACGAGAATCGAGGATCGGATGTGGCGCGAGGCTGGCATTGTGTTCCTTCCACAGACGCGAGATTTTGGCGTGGCGCTTCGCTGCGGTACATGCGCCTTCTGTCGGCACGAGTTCACGGGAACTTATAGGCGACGACTTGGACGGACGACGCCCGGAAACCGATTAGGGTTCTGATCGCTCATCTCTTTCGACGACCCAAGGAAAGCGCAAGCGACGATGTCTACGATTACCGCGCGGCCGGCCAGATGTACAGGGGTGAAATCTTAGCATCAGAGCCGCGGCGGTCAAGCTGTTTCTGGCTAAGACGCGAGCAATGCGATAAAGCGCAGCGTGCTGGAGGCGACAAGGCTGGGCTGGCCAGCGGCCTTTATCAATGGGGACGGTCGAACAGGAGCCCTTGCGGACAGCAGAAGGCGCTCGCCTGCGGTCCAATTTCCGTGTTTCTGCTTGCTAGCTGCGGAGACTGGGTTTTCATGAAGTCATCGCAAAAGTTCGTTACCGAGTCAAATGTCTCCAACCACCACAACGACGAAGGCGACTATTCCAATCAGAATCCCCAAGACGCGTCCATTTCTTATCCCGATATTCCACGAGGGTTACCTCAAACCGAAACCTACCATGAATCGCCAGGCTGCCGATATTGATTAGGCGCCTCAAGTAAGATCGACTAGGAAGCCCAGGTTGCCTTCACTGAAATGGAGCTGTTACAGCCGAATTTGCAGTAACCTTGCAGTAAATCAGCCTCCCCAAGAGACCCCAGAACTTGTAAACTAATGAAACCGCTTGTGTTCGGCCCTGTAGCTCAGATGGATAGAGCAGCGGTTTCCTAAACCGTTGGTCGGCAGTTCGACTCTGCCCAGGGCCTCCATCCCATCCCAGTCAAAGCGCACTCGTTAATGGCAGAGGCGGCTCGGCATCTAGCCGGCTGTTGTCACTTTGCTGCCAGATAACGTTTTTCGGAGCCTTCCCTACAAAGGTGGACTGACGACAAGCTGGCTTATAAGCCGGGTGCTCTAGCCGCAAGCGGGCCACCCAATTACCCAGCGAGCTTTTTTCAACTGCCTAGAATCGGATGTGTTTGGGAGTCTTGCCGCCGTCTGCGTGAAACTCCAGCCAGAAGACTCATTCTCAGCCGCTACATTGGCGATTATCTGTTGCATACATGTCCGATTAAGTGGCTGCTTTTGCAGGTAGTTGAGCGATCACATTTCGCTCACCCAGATATTACAAAGCGCGGCCTTGTTCTCAACCCAAAGGTGTTGCAACGTCTATCACGAAGCGGGCCCGTAGAGAGGCTCTTGCTCTGCTGAGCGGGGGACATTCGGGGCAGCGACGGCGGCGATCAGGGCCGCCAGCGTCGAACCGCTACAAGTTATCCCTTCGTCTAGCTAATAGGGATAGGGAGTGCGACGTGCTTCTGGCCGAAACATTGCCCGCTCTCCCAGCGGGGGAGGTGGCTTCCTGGGCGGAGCTACTCCCCTGCTGCAAGACTTTGAAGTGATTGATAGGGCCTAATTTCATTGCAAGAATCGCGGAGGGCATCGAATGCAGGTCTTCTACGCCATACCGTTTGTGCTGCTTTCCCTGCTGGCATTCGAGGTCTGTGCTGCCGCCCCGCGATGGCGACGATACAGATACCAAGCCCTCGTTGCTCCTGTCGCCTTTGGATTCTGCTCTATCGCTGGCACGGTAGCTATCATTGTTAGCGCCGATCACCTGCATCTGGCTCTCTTCACACAGTCGTGGTCCGGGATGCGTGACGTTGCGACCCTGCTCCTCATCTACTTTGTTCCCGGCTTGCTGGGGAGTTGGTGTGCGGTCGCTGCGGTCGCCAAAATCGCAAGTCTGCGGAGAAAATCCGACGGTGCCCTTCAGCAGCCCGATCCAGCGAATGCCGGCACGCCGAGCCGCAGTGGCTATTCGAAGCGAGCTCACCCCCCTCGCCCCCTTCTGTGGTTCCGGAAGGGCGGAGTCGATTATTACTACCGGTAACGAAGTTAACCACGCCTAAGGTAGGTGCTTCGGTCGACCGAAGCGACCGGCGGTACTCGAGAACATAGGATTTCCAATTGAGATTTTACGTTCTCCGGGCGTAGCACCTGCGCCAGATACTTCCTGTGAGGCCATCCACCCGGAGTTCCGTTCAACTTTCTACTTCTTCGGCTGCTTGGCGATGATCATGCTCGAAATCTTGTTGTAGGTAGCCTGTGGGATGATCTTCTTCTGCACCAGGTCGGTTTTCTTCGCGTAGGGCCGTCCCGCAATAATCTTCGCCGAATAGGCGTCACCGATGCCGGGCAGCGATGCCAGCTGCTCCTTGGTCGCGCTGTTGATGTCCATCAGGTCGGTGGCACTGCTTGTCTTAGCGGCGGCCTGGCCGCTGGAAGGAGCGTTCGGATCGGTGGCTTTCTTATCCCCGGACGCCATGCTGACGCCCGCCAGCAACACCATCGTCATTAACGCCGACAAAATGCGGGTGACTGCACGCTTGTAGCTCATGGCACTCTCCTTTTTTTTGCAATGAAAATGTGTTTCTTGTGGATCCGCGGGGATGGAAGAGTGGCCCACTCCCATTGCGCCCCTGTTGGCTGACCATCATGCGCCATTTATTCTTGCAAAAGCAACTTTGTTTCTCGGCAAGGTATGGATGCTGGAAGTCCTGAGTTGGCGATACTTCCATGCTGGCGTCACGGAACGGTGTTGAAACGAATTTGCTCGGCGCAAGTGTAGAATCCGATGTTCGAGCTAACCCGGCCGGATCCTGAATGAAGCATCATGAATTGGGGTCGGCCGATCATTCTTCACATCAACCATCGCAAGGAATCATCATGGACATAAAAACAGTTGGAGTCGTCGGAGCGGGAACCATGGGCAACGGTATCGCTCATGTGTTTGCCAAGAGCGGGTATTCGGTCGTGCTGCTGGACGTGGAGCAACGCTTTGTTGATCGCGGGCTCGATACTATCCGCAAGAACCTGGAACGCGAAGTCGCCAAGGGCAAACTCTCGGCCGAGCAACGCGACCGCGCTTTATCCGGAATTAAGGGCATCACCGACAGGAGCACACTCGGCGGGTGCGACTTTATCGTGGAAGCTGCCAGCGAACGCTTCGAGATTAAGGCGGAACTGTTTCGCGATCTGGAAAAGCTATGTCGGCCCGAAGTTATCCTGAGTTCCAACACCTCTTCCATCTCGATCACGAAGCTGGCATCGGTTACCAAGCGCCCCGATAAGGTTATTGGTATGCATTTCTTCAACCCGGTGCCGGTCATGAAACTGGTGGAGGTGATCCGCGGGCTGGCGACCTCGGATGAGACCTACGCGACGGTAAAGGCTCTGACCGAGAAGCTGGACAAGACCCCGGTTGAGGTCAATGACGCGCCTGGATTTGTTTCTAATCGAGTGTTGATGCCGTTGTTGAACGAGGCCATGTATGCGGTGATGGAGGGCGTGGCGACGCCCGAGGCAGTGGACGAGGTTTTCAAGCTGGGCATGGCGCATCCTATGGGCCCGCTAACGCTCGCCGACTTTATTGGCCTGGATGTCTGTCTGGACATCATGCGGGTGCTGCAATCCGGCCTCGGCGATCCCAAGTACCGGCCTTGCCCGCTGCTGATCAAAATGGTGGATGCGGGCTGGCTGGGCCGCAAAACAGGCAGAGGATTCTACCAATACTAGGCAGAGATACGCTTCCTCAGGCGCACTTTGGAATCAACGATGCGGCCGTCCGATTGGATTGCTCCTCAGTCCGCTTCGGCCGGCCGATCTGGAAAATGCAAAACGCGTCGAACGCTTAGTTATTGGCGGTCGAATCCTTGTCGGACTTGACCTCGATCTCGTTAACCACTTCCTTCACGTTAGGAACACTCTTGGCGAGCGTCATGGCCTCTTTCTTTTGCGCGGCCGTTTTCACGCTGCCCTTCAACACCAGCGTTCCGTTCTTGGCGTCGTAAGAGATACTCTGGTCGTCGAGATTCTTGTTGGCCTTAATGGCCGCTTTGTAGTTGTCCTGGATGGCGCTATCGAGGTTCGAGTCAATCGACTTGAACTGGCTCTCGGCGCCCACGGGACGCACGCCAATCTCGTTCGAGACGGCGTAATCAGGAGCCGCCTGTTTGGCAAGGCTCTCCGCCTGGGCCTTTTGGTCGGCCGATTCCACGTCGCCGCTTAGCGTAATGACACCTTTATCGCGGTCCTGCGAGACTTTCACGACGCCCAGACCGTTCTGGGTCATGGCGCTATTGACGGCATCCTTCACATCCGGATGCTCGGCGGTGCGGTTGCAGCCGACGAGCAAGAATGCTGTCAGCAAGCCGACGCCAAGGAATGCAAGAAAGGTTCGTTGCCTGGTAAAACCCTGAGTGTTCAAAGTTAGCCTCCGTAAATAGACAGCGTTTTCACGCCGCTGTAGATGGATGCTAAGAACAGGCGGGAGTTTGTTTGTCGAATAGGTGCGAATTCAGAGTTGAAGCTGGCGCCGAGTCAGGCAACCCGGCAGCTCAGTTTCAACAATTGGCTTCGAACGACAGCCTTGGCGGCAACTCACTCTGACGTTGTGGGATCAATGATAGAGCGAACCTGAGAGATTTTATTAGCAGGGAATCCACCCATCTGCGCGTGCTTGCGAATCGTCTCTTCATCGGGAGAGATGTAGATGCAATAGACTTTGTCGTCCGTGACGTAGCTCTGGACCCATTGAATCTGGGGACCCAGTTCCCGCAGAACGCTGCATGACTTCTGAGAAACGCCCTGTAGCTCCTGCGATGACAGCTTGCCTGCCCCTGGAATTTCCCGTTCGATAACAAACCTCGGCATTCGTTGAACCTTCCTTCTTTGCCCGGCAGCCGCGATGAACGTGCGGAACATGCCGGCCAACCCTGAGTAGTTAGTGCAGTATTGCGAAGTTACTCGAATTCGGCTTGGTAGCGCAAACCACCTGTCACCAATTGGAAACAATCGTCGCGCCGGCAGCACTCGCGAAAATTATGGTGCCTCCGCAATCCGTCTCGGGCCCCGGTGCGTAGTTCAAAGCGGGTATACAAATTTCCAATCCTTAGGATTGAGAGGATGAGTGGACACAATGAAAAAGACTTTCTGGGCGACGATTTTCGCAATGGCGATCACGTTTTCAGCGGTGGCCGGATGGGCCGGCGACGATCCGATGGTGGGTGGAGCAGCAATGTATCCCACTAAGAACATTGTGCAGAACGCGATAAATTCGCAGGACCATACCACCCTGGTTGCAGCCGTGAAGGCAGCCGGACTGGTGGAGACGCTGGAAGGTACGGGCCCATTCACGGTTTTTGCGCCAACGAATGAAGCCTTCGCCAAGCTGCCTGCGGGTACGGTCGACAACCTGTTGAAGCCGGAAAACAAAGAGATGCTGGTCAAAGTATTGACTTATCACGTAGTGCCGGGCCGGATCAGCGGGTCTGACCTGATGAAGCAGATCAAAGCCGGCGGCGGCAAGGCCACCCTGACGACGGTGGATGGCGAAACCTTGACGGCCACCATGAACGGCAAACACATCGTGCTGATGGATCAGAAGGGCGATAGCTCAATGGTAACCATCGCCAATGTTTTTCAGTCCAATGGCGTCATTCATGTGGTTGACACCGTGCTCCTTCCCTAATGTGAAGCAGGACCACGAGACGGAGCGACCCTCCGTCTCGTTTTCTTATTTGTGAACCTTTTGTTGCTGCAGCAGAAATTCTTCCGCAAAACAATCCGGCGTCGCTGCAAGAGCGTACAGCACATGCCGGACTTAAGTCCGAGATGGAGGATGACCATGCCAGCCTGGCGACGGACTCTGCTTATCGCCCTAGCGTTTATGACCACCGCAGCTTGCGCTCAAACTGTGCAAATGAACAACCAGACCCAGGGCTTCGGAGCCGGAGAGGTTCTGACGCTCACTTATACGCAGAACTTCGATTGCATCGATCAGCCCGCGGACGATCTCGATTACAACCACATACGAGCCGCCATGGATCCGGGCGAGATGCAGACACCGATATGCGTTGTGGGTACGCAGCCCACGATCAACCCTCCCGGCCAGATTGGAAACCCCGCCGACACTACAGCGCCCCTCTACGTTCTGGTTCCCATGTTCTCGGTTGACAACGATCAGAACCCGAACGATGCCATCTCCTGCAACGGCGTGGTGCAAGGCACGCTCTGCGGGCCGCAGCTGGGGCAGACGCTGATTCAGTTGTTCGGCGCGATCCCTGAAGGCTTTAAGCAGCACCCTCTGGTGTACTCGCAGTGTCCTGATCCCGGATTGGCCCCGGGCACGTGCACCATGCACGCCTCGCGGCTGGATTTAGGTCCGGTGCTGGCCGCGCTGGGGTTCATTCCTCCACCGACGCAGAACGTATTCTTGCCGACACCGAATCACAGCCACGTGGTCGACGACGACGATATCAGCGATCCTCCCATCTGGTGGCAGGTGATTCCGGTGCTGGTGCTGAATCAGTCCATCTGGCCGCCACAGAATGGCAGTAGCGGACTGACTTCCACTGCGGCAATTCAGCAGGCTGAGCGAAACGGATTGGCGGTGCAGGCTCCTTCGAACTTCTTCCTGTTCTTCAGTACTGTGCCCATGCAGCACATGGCCCATATGCACTGAGTGCCCTGCAGTTAGGCCCAGTGACGCGATAGCCGTGCCGGATGCTTTCGTTCTGGCGAAACTGCCGGAACGAACCTCGGGGGAGGCTCCGGCACGGTTATCGTACGATGTCTGCACTCTCGTTTCTGCTTCCAGCTACCGCCGCTTGCAGTTAGCATGGTCTGCTTGACTCTCTCCGTTGTCATCATCACGCTGAATGAAGGAGCGAACCTGGCGCGCACGCTCGAAAGCGTGGCCTGGGCGGACGAGATCGTCGTGCTCGATTCCGGCTCGACCGATCGCACACGAGAGATCGCCGAATCATTCCGTGCGAAGGTTTTTGTTGAACCTTGGAAGGGATTCGCCGCGCAGAAGAATTCCGCACTGCAGAAGGCGACTGGAGACTGGATACTGTCGCTCGATGCCGATGAGGAAGTAGAGCCTGCTCTGGCTCAGGAAATCCGAGACGCGCTGGCTGGCAATCCGGAGGCCGCGGGTTTCTGGGTACCCCGCAAGAACTTCTTCCTCGGTCGCTGGGTGCGTCATGGCGGCTTCTATCCGGATCCCAAACTCAGACTCTTCCGCCGTGGCGCAGGGATGTTTGAACCGCGACTGGTGCATGAGGATGTTCGCGTGCAGGGTCCGACCGCGAGGCTGAAGAAACACCTGCTGCACCATGCCTATCCCACACTGGAAAGTTATTTGGAGCACATGAACCGCTACTCGTCGCTGGGGGCGGAGATGTCCGTAACCGCGCGCCCGGCTGGGTTCAGCTTTATCGATATTGTGATTCGCCCGCGGCTGACGTTCTTCTACAACTACGTGCTGCGCGCGGGCTTTCTTGACGGGCGCGAAGGCCTGCTGCTGCACCTGTATCACGCCAACTATGTGAGTTGGAAATACGCGAAGGCCTGGGAGCGCAGCCGCGATTCCCGCTAGAGATCGCTGATCTTCAGGTCGGCAGAAGTCTGCTTACTGGTCCGGAAGATATGCTTCTTGCCCGTACGATGCGCGACGGCGTCTACCCGAACATAGTAAGTGCCCATGCCTGGAGTTGAGCCGAACGGAATTACGGGACTGCTGCTACCGGCCGGGATTTTGAAGTGCTGATAACCCAACGCGGTCGCCCGGCCAATCTGGTTGACGGCGACTACGATCACCGTCAGGACAAACTCGTCGCCGGTCTGATTCGAAACAACCGCCGAGCCGGATAACTTATTGCCGTGGACTGCCGGAGCATCCTGCCAATTCACGGTGATGCCTTCGATGACCTGGATGTTGAATTCGCGGTGAAGTTCCAGCTGCGGAATACTCGAGTCCGTGACCGTAACCGTGAAGTGCGAAGTGCCAGGGTGGTCGGAGTGCCAGTCAGATTTCCTTTATGCGGCTGCAGTCTGAGCCCGGGCGGAATCTCGCCGGAGGTAATGCTCCACGTGTAGGGCGTAATTCCACCCGTGACGGTCAGGGGCAGCGTGTAAGCTTGTCCGACGATGGCTCCCTGTGGAGGCGGCACTTGCATCTGCAGGTCCTGCCCAAAGGCAAGACAGGCGGCGAAGCAGAGAATTACGGCGACGGAAGCCAGTGATTGCGCATGACGAATGATTATAGGTTTTCCCGGTATCGACTGGATGCATTGTTTTAGATGCCGAAGCCGAAGGGTAATCCTCGCGATGCGAGGATTTATGAAAATCCTGCCGGAAGGTTTATCATCACTAGTTCGGCCGAGTTCGCCAGAGCGCCCTATGGACCGCTCGACCGGAAAGTTTACCCGGCACGCCCGACCGGTTAGGAAGAGAGCCCTGCCTCACCACGTGAGCGGGGAGTGAAGAGCGAAACATGGCCCCTGAACGCAAAATACGAGTCCTTGTCGCGAAGCCCGGCCTTGACGGGCACGATCGCGGCGCCAAAGTAATAGCCCGCGCCCTGCGCGATGCCGGCATGGAAGTGATCTACACCGGCCTGCGCCAAACCCCGGAGATGGTCGTCAGCGCCTCGCTGCAGGAGGATGTAGACGTCATCGGCCTCAGCATCCTGTCAGGCGCGCACAATGCCATCGTGCCGCGCGTGATGGACCTGCTGAAGCAAAACCACATGGACGATGTGCTGTTGCTGGTGGGTGGCATCATCCCCGATCAGGATGTGGATGCGCTGAAAAAGAGTGGTGTGGCTGCGGTCTTTCAGCCGGGCACACCGATGGATTCGATCATTGAATTCATCCGGGCCAATGTGAAGCCACGCAGCGTGACGGCCAACACCTAGTTACGCTGTATAGGGTTTTCCGTCGAATAACCATTCGCAGGGAATGCCTGTCCTGAGTTACGGTAAGCGGGTAGTTTCCGTATCAATACGACCTCGCAGACTTAGAAATGCGGGGCGAATTCTCTCTTTCGAGGCAGTATGCGCTTTCGTGTTCTTTGCCCTCTCTTCCTGTTGTTAATCGCCGCTTGCTCCTTCGCCCAGAACTCTTCTTCCACCTCGTCGGCGCCCGAAGCGCCCAAGGAAGTCCCGAGCTTCGATCTGACGGCCATCGACAAGACCGTCGATCCGTGCGTGGACTTCTATCAGTACGCCTGCGGCAACGTGGATGAAGAACAATCCCATCCCGGCGGACAAGTCGCGTTGGGGCCGCTTCAATCAGCTGGCGGAGTACAACCAGTACGTTCTGCGCGACATTCTGGACCAGACGCAGGCGCCCGGACAGCACACCGCCATCCAGACGAAGGTGGGAGATTACTACGCCGCCTGCATGGACGAGGCGACGATTGAGAAGAAGGGAACTACGCCGCTCGATCCGACCATGGAAGCGATCGCGGCGATCAAGACCAAGCAGGGATTGATCGAAGAGGTCGGCGTTCTGCATCGCAATGGAGTGACAGCACTGTTCAGCTTCGGGCAGATGCCGGACATGCACGACTCCCGCCAGACCATCGCGAACATTGACCAGGGCGGCTTGACCCTCCCCGACCGCGATTACTACCTGAAGGACGATGCGAAATCGGTTGAAACGCGCCAGAAGTATCTGGAGCACGTGCAGAAGATGTTCGAGCTTGCCGGCGACAAACCTGATGTGGCCGCCGCCGAAGCCAAGACCGTGCTGGCCGTGGAAACCGGACTGGCAAAGGCGTCGATGGATCGCACCGCCCGCCGCGATCCCAAGAGTTCGCGACCACATGATGCAGGTGACGGAGGTCACGACCCTCGCGCCCAACTTCGAGCTGACCGAGTATTTCGCCGACAGCAAGGCTCCGAAATTTTCCAGCCTGAACGTCGGCAATCCCGACTTCTTCAAGGCCGTCAACGATCAACTCAATAGCGTGGCGCTGGACGACTGGAAGACCTACCTGCGCTGGCGCGCGCTGGATAGCTATGCGCCTGACGCTGACCAACGCATTTGTCGACGAAGATTTCCAGTTCAACGACGCCTACATGTCCGGCCAGAAGGAGATTGAGCCGCGTTGGAAGCGCTGTGTCGAATCGACCGATCGCAATCTCGGCATGGCGCTGGGCGAGCTGTACGTGGACAAGACCTTTGGTGCCCAAGGCAAAGAGCGCACGCTGAAGATGGTGCAGGCCATCGAGCAGGCCATGCATCAGGACATCGGGCAGCTGAACTGGATGTCGGATACCACCAAGCAGAAGGCCTACGAGAAGCTGAGCACCGTGGTCAATAACATCGGCTATCCCGACAAGTGGCGCGACTACAGCACCGTGATTGTGGCGCGCGACGACTATGCCGGCAATGTGATGCGGGCCGAAGCCTTCGAAGTGCAGCGCCAGCGCAACAAGATCTCCAAGCCGACCGACAAGAAGGACTGGGGCATGACTCCGCCGACGGTGAACGCCTATTACCGCGGCAATATGAACGACATCAACTTTCCTGCGGGTATTCTGCAGCCGCCGTTCTATAGCCAAAGCATGGATGACGCCGTGAACTATGGCGGCATCGGCGTGGTGATCGGACACGAACTGACCCACGGCTTCGACGACCAGGGCCGCAAGTTCGATGCCGACGGCAATCTGAAGGACTGGTGGACGCCGGAGGATGGCAAAGCGTTTGAGGAGCGGGCCACCTGTACAGCGGACGAATATTCCGGCTTCGTAAGCGTGAAGGACGATAAGGGCGAAGTAAAACTGAATGGCCGGCTGACGCTGGGCGAGAACACCGCTGACAACGGCGGTCTGAAGCTGGCCTACATGGCGCTGATGAACATCATTGGCAACACGCCAGTGAAGTCGACCGACGGCTACACGCCGCAGCAGCGATTCTTCATCTCGTACGGGCAGATCTGGTGCCAGAACGTCACCGATCAACAGGCACGCAAGCTGGCGATCATCGATCCACACTCGCCCGGCCGGTGGCGTGTCAACGGCGTGGTACAGAACTCGGCAGCTTTTCAGGAAGCGTGGGGCTGCAAGGCCGGACAGGCAATGGTAAGCGAGAAAGCCTGTCGAGTCTGGTAAGGCATGGTGCAGAGGCCAGGGGTCAGTAGTCGAAGAAATGTACTAGCTCAATTCTCGTCCATGCCTCGTCGAAACGGCATGGCCGCGCCTTCATGATCATCTACGCCGCAAACCTCGGATGAACGCTGTCCTGCCAACCTCCGATGGTCACGCGTCTGAATCGCGGCTGTCCGTTTGGCTTTCCTGGGGCGTGCTGCTGGCGGGCTTTGGTGCGGGAATCGCGACCGCGTACATCGTCATCACGACGTATTCTCCGTTGCCTCACTGGGACGAATGGTCGCTTTTCAACCACCTTGCGGACGGCGGTGGCTGGTCGCTAGCCTGGCTCTGGGCTCAGCACAACGAGCACCGCATCTTCGTCACCAAGCTCTTCTTTCTGCTGGATGTCGACCTCTTTCACGGCACACAGACATTCCTGCTGGTTAGCATCTTCCTTGTCCAGCTGTTGCAGGTTGCTCTTCTCAGTTGGAGCCTGGGGGCGTTGGCCGGCCTGCGAGGTTCCGCGTGGAGAGTCGGAACCGGACTCATCGCCTACTGCATTCTCTGCCCGACTCAATACGAGAATTTTGTCTGGGGATTTCAGTTGCAGTTCGTCGTGCCCGCAGCGATGGCGACGCTGTCGATACTGGCACTTCTGCTGTATTGGCGTGAAAGACGGTCTCGGTTCCTGATCGTGTGCATCGCTGCCGCGACGATTGCGACGTGGTCGCTGGCGAATGGCATGTTGCTATGGCCGCTGCTGGTACTCGCAGCCTGGTGGCTGCGGATGAAATCTCCAGCGCTGGCGGCATTACTGACCTTCGGATTACTCAACCTCGCAGTTTACTTCTATCACTATCATCGCCCCGCGTCTTCGGGCTCCAATTTGCCCATCCTCTCGATCGGGGGCCGTTTGCAGTATGCCGTGGTTTATTTGGGCAGCACGTTCGTTCGCCACTCCAGCGGAGCCGTCGCGCTCATTGCCGGAATCGTCGGCATCGGCGTCGCCTTGTTCACCTTGGCATGCGTGTTAAGGCGGCGAGAGAGCCCTTCGCCGTTCCTGATCGAACTGTCATTTCTGATGACGCTATGCCTTGCGACCGCGGCGGCCACGTCGTCCGGCCGGATTCACCTGGGAGTAGAGCAAGCGACGGCGTCACGCTACCAGACGTTTGCATTGCTGTTCTGGTGCTGCCTGGGATTGATACTGTTGTTACAGGTCGTGAAAAGCCGCGCGCAATTCCAGGCTTTCACTGCCTGCGTGCTTGTGATGATGTTGGCTTTTGCGACCCAGGTTCGCCTTCCGCTGATCGATGCGCAGTGGCATCAACTGCGGCTGAAGATGGTCGGGCTGTCCTTGTTGGCCGGCGCGCATGACGATGCAGTTTTGGCGGATGCTTATCCAGATCCACAAGTGGTTCTGCATGCAGCCGAATATATGAAGCAGCATCGGCTTTCCATCTTTGCGGGAAAACAGTATGCGCAACTGGGCGCGACCTTGGACTCGGAGTATCGCACGACTCCCGCCACCAACTGTTCTGGTTATATCTCGTCGATGCAAGCTCTGCCGGCCGATGGCGGCCAGGGCCTTCGCGCAGCTGGGTTCGCGTGGGACAGCACGTTGAAGCGGCCAGCGAGGGACATCGTCGCCGTCAGCGACGGACGCATCAGCGGATTCGGATCGAGTGTGACCATTCCGCTGACGTCGGCGGGCGCCAGTCAACAAGCCAACCCTTCGCAGAACGGCTGGGTCGCTTTCGTGCGCAGGAACAATACGGCTGGCAAGGTTCAGCTCTATGCGGTCGTCGAAAAAGGCGCTGCCGTCTGTCCCTTCGCTGAAATTTCGCCCTAGCTGCGATTCATCGCCCTGCTGCAACACGTTCGCCACGGTATTTTGCCGGTTGGCTGGACTTGCGGGCCGTCGCTCTACGTACAACAGGATGATTCGTACTCGGAAGGCTGTAGGATAGAGGGGCTCGCGCGGTGCGCCTCTCCGTTCGCCCGCCGCCCGCAAGATTTCTTTATCACCACAAATTCACACGAGGTCCATTCATGCAACGTATTACCTTGATGGCTTGTCTGCTGGTGCTCGCAAGCATGGCGGCACAAGCCCAGACATCGACCCCGGGCAGTTCTCCTGCTGCCGGCCAGCCCAAGCCGCTGGTCAGCTTCGACGTCAACGCGATGGATAAATCCGTCGACCCCTGCAACGATTTCTACCAATACGCTTGCGGCAACTGGATCAAGAACAATCCCATTCCGGCAGACCAGCCCGAGTGGGGCCGCTTCAATGAGTTGCACGAACACAATCAGCTCGTACTTCGCAATATTCTGGAAAAGACCTCCGCCGACAATTCCAGCCGCAGCTCCAACGACCAGAAGATCGGTGACTATTACTACTCCTGCATGGATGAGGCGGGCATCAATGCCAAGGGCATTACGCCTCTGCAGCCGACGCTGGATCGCATTGCCGGGTTGAACAGCAAGGACCAGCTGCCGGCGCTGATGGGCTATCTGCATGGCAACGGCGTGAATGCGCTGTTCTCCTTCGGCTCCGAGCCTGATGCCAAGGACTCGATGATGGAGATCGCCGGCACCGACCAGGGCGGTCTGGGACTTCCCGATCGCGACTATTACCTGAAGACCGATGAGAAATCCGTCGAGATGCGCAAGGCCTACGTCGCTCACATCACCAAGATGTTCGAGTTGACGGGCGAGCCGGCTGACAAGGCGGCCGCCGACGCTGCCACCGTCATGAAGCTGGAGACCGCGTTGGCCACCGCGTCGATGGACCGGGTGGAGCGTCGCGATCCCAACAAGACCTATCACAAGATGACGGTGACGGAGCTGCAGAACCTGAGCCCGGCGTTCGTGTGGAACGGCTACTTCGCCAGTCTTCAGGGACCCAGTTTTACCAGCCTGGATGTTTCTGTGCCGGAGTTCGTCAAAGGCATGAACCAGATGATCGCCGACGACCAGCCTGGACGATATCAAGACCTATCTGCGCTGGCAGGCTTTGCATACCAGTGCTCCCATGTTGCCGGCGGAGTTTGTGAACGAGAATTTCAACTTCTACGGCAAGACGCTGACCGGATCGACGGAACTTCGTCCCCGCTGGAAGCGTTGCGTGCAGTTCACCGATGGCGATCTGGGCGAAGCTTTGGGCAAGGCCTATGTTGCCGAAGAGTTTCCCCCGGAGAGCAAGGCCGCCACGCTCAAGATGGTGAATGAGCTGGAAGCTGCGCTGAAGACCGACATCACCGAACTCTCGTGGATGACGCCGGAGACTAAGAAGCAGGCGCTCGACAAGCTGGCGCACATCGCCAACAAGATCGGCTATCCCGACAAGTGGCGCGATTACAGCACTCTGACCATTGTCCGCGGCGACGCCCTGGGCAATTCGCTGCGCGCCAATGAATTCGAGTTCAAGCGCCAGTTGAACAAGATCGGCAAAGCTGTCGATCGCAGCGAGTGGGGCATGACGCCGCCCACGGTCAACGCTTATTACAGCGGACAGATGAACAACATTAACTTCCCGGCGGGAATCCTGCAGCCGCCGTTCTATGACCCCAAGGTTGATGACGCGGTGAACTACGGCGCCATCGGAGCCGTCATTGGGCACGAATTGACGCACGGCTTTGACGATGAAGGCAGCCAGTTCGATGCCGACGGCAACCTGCGCAACTGGTGGACAGCCAAGGACCGCGAGCAGTTTGACAAACTGGAAGCCTGCTTCGTGAATGAATACGACGGCTTTATCGCGGTCGACGACCTTCATGTTCGTGGCAAACTCACCCTGGGCGAGAACACGGCCGACAATGGCGGCCTGCGCATCGCACATATGGCCTTGCTCGACGTGCTGGCGACGACTCCCGAGAAGCCGACCGATGGCTATACGCCTGACCAGCGCTTCTTCGTAGGATGGGCGCAGGTATGGTGCGAAAGCGACCGTCCGGAATTCGCCCGCATGCTGGCGCAGGTGAACGAGCACTCGCCCGGCAAGTACCGCGTCAATGGCGTGGTCGGCAATATGCCGGAGTTCCAGAAGGCGTATAGCTGCAAGGCCGATGCTCCGATGGTCCGCAAACCGGCGTGTAAAACCTGGTAAGAAAGCAGGGATTAGGGGTCAGGGGCCAGGGAGTAGTGGCCGCGTTCCGTCGTTCAGGTCGCGGCCACGCCTTGGCCTCGAGTCCCTAGCCTTGAGCTGGCAGCGCGACCCCACGATCCCGACTCGCCATTAACGATTCGCTGATCACTAGTCCCTAGCCCCTGACCCCTAGCCCCTCTGCGTTCCGCACCTTTCTGTGCAACGGGCAAGTAACCGCTCGCGACCTGCTACTGGGTTATATTGATCTGTGACCCGGTGAAACCGCTTCGTTCCCATCTCATCCGAATTCTGCTGGCGTTCGCACTGCTTTTGCTCGCCCTGGCTACGGGTTGTTCGCGGAAGAGCATCACGCATCACGAGTACATGTATGTCTCGGCGGCAGAGACCAGCCTGCGCGATCGCGTTGCCACCATGTTCAACAAAGTAGGCTCCGTCAACAACGGCGACCGGGTCGAGGTGCTGGAACGTCAGCGGCGGTTCCTACGGGTGCGGACCGATAAAGGCCAGGAGGGTTGGATCGAAGAGCGCAGCCTGGTTCCTCAGGACGTGTACGACGGCTTTCAGAAGCTCGCCCAGGACGATTCGTCCACTCCCGTGCAGGCGCACGGAACCACGCGCGCCGAACTGAACATGCACCTGACACCGACTCGCGACGGGGACCACCTCTATCAGTTGAAGGACGGCGAGAAGGTCGACATCCTCAGGCGAGCCACTTCTCCCAAGAACGCAGCGAAACCAGCAAAACCTGCGACCGCGACTCCCGCGAAGGCCGGCACACAGAAGAAGGCCGCGGCGCCTCCGGCGAAGAAGCCCGCAGCCACGCCGCCGGCTGCGCCCGTGACTACTCCGCCTGCTAACACCGCTTCGTCGAATCCTAACCAGCCTCCTCCACCGCCTCCGGTGATGGAAGATTGGTATCTGGTGCGAACCTCGTCAGGACATGTGGGCTGGGTGCTACTGCGGATGATCGACTTGGACGTGCCGGTGGATGTCGCGCAATACGCCGAGGGACAACGCATCATCGCGTACTTTGTGCTGAACACCGTCGAGGAAGAAGGCAAACAGATCCCGCAGTACCTGATGCTGCTGAACGAGCCCAAAGACGGCCTGCCTTGGGATTACAACCAGATTCGCGTCTTCACCCGCAACCGCGCAAAGCACCGTTATGAGACCGCATATCGCGAGCGCGATCTGGAAGGCTATCTGCCAGTGAAGACAGGCCACGCCACCTTCGACAAGGAAGGCGATCTGCCCACATTTACCATCCGCAAGAAGAACGACGACGGGAAAATTGTCGACCTGACCTACAAGATGAACGGGCCTATCGTACGGCGTGTTATGACGCCGGACGAGGCGGCCGCCGAGAAGCAGAAGCACGATGCCGCGGTCGCTGCGCGCATAGCCGCAGGTGGCCGCCGCCCGCAGCATTCCACTCCCGCTACCCACAAGCACAAGAAACATCAATAGCGACGGCCTTAGCGTTCTTGGCTGAAATCTCCCGCCCAAGCGATTTACCTGAGGCAGCAGCACGCCAGCTCTGCCCATCCAACGATTGGAGGCATGGAATGGCCGAAAAAGTTAAACAGCTGAATATCGATCGCGATTACAAGGCATATCTGTACTTCATTGATGGTGAAGGTAACGTCAGCCGGAAGCCCAAGTCTGGAGAGGGCGAGGCTGAAGTAGTGGTCGCAAATGCGGTCACGCGCGATAACCAATACTTGTACTTCATCGACAAAGAGGGAGACGTTTCCCGCTCGCCGCGCGGTTCCAGAGGTACGAAGAAGGCGGCCTGAATCCCGCGCAACCTGAGTCCTGGACCTTCTTAATGAGTTGGGGACCCGTGACTTCCAAGTCGGAGTTTTACATTTTCCGCGATTCGCGAAGAAGCGTGTCGGCAACCGAGCTTGCGGCAGCGCTCCGGGCGGAGTTGTGCGGTCTCGTATCCTCAGCTCAAGCGGATCAAGTCAATCGCCTTCTTTTGCGGGCGGGCGAATTGGAGTGTGGACTGCGCGACGAGTCCGCGCTGCCGCTGGTTTGCCAGCAGGCGGCGCGCCTGACCGACTTGTTTGCTGAAGCTGCAATCTCACTCGATGGGGCGGGCGATTGTAATGCCGGCGATCTCGTCGCCACGGCCTCGCCTCTTCTTGACCGAATTTCGCACTCTCAGTTCCTGGAGATCAGTGTTCCGGAGGGATTCGCGTATTACGCACTTCATCCGCTGGACTACGCCGACCTGGTCACTCGACTGGCGCTCCCGGCCTCGTCGGCTATGGTGGTAGGGATTCGCAGTATTGGTACGACGCTGAGCGCGGTGGTGGCTGCCGGCTTACGCCAGAGTGGCCTTGCTGCCACGCGAATCACCGCCAGGCCGACCGGGCATCCTTACGATCGAGTGTGCGAACTTGATTCATCAGAGCGGCAAGTGATCGCCGCGGCTGTGGCTTCGCAGTCCGAGTTTCTAATTTGCGACGAAGGTCCCGGCCGCAGCGGATCGTCGCTGCTGTCGGTTGCTGAAGCCCTTGAGCGGGAGGGCGTAACGCGCTCGCAGATTCACATTCTGTGTTCGCATCAGCCGGACATCAGCGCGTTGTGCGCGCGCGATGCTGCGCAACGATGGTCGAGGTATCGTGTCGCCTACTCGGGCATGACCCGGCGGCTGCCGTTGGATGCGGCAGAGTATTTGAGTGATGGTGAGTGGCGTCGCACCCTTCCCGTCGAGCGCGCCGAGTGGCCGGCAACGTGGCCGCAGTTGGAGCGGTTGCGATATCGCTCTGCTGATGCGACTACAGTGCTGACCTTCGAAGGACATGGACACTACGGCGAAGCAGTGCGCGCGCGAAGCCAGGCGCTCTCCGATGCGGGCTTCACGCCTCCGTACCTGGGACAGGAGCAGGGTTTCGGACGGCACGCCGTCTTGAAGGGAAGAGTAACCGGTCGCGATGGTCTGACGCCGCAGCTGTTAGCGCGCATGGCTGAATATTGTGGTTGGCGCGCACGCGAGTTCTGCGTACCGGATGTCGATGCGTCTGATTTGGAGACCATGACGCGAGTGAACCTTGAGCGCGAGTTTGGCGCGGCGCCGGAACGATTCCGTCTGCCCGTTGAGCGCCCCGTGATCTGTGACGCGCAGATGATGCCGCATGCTTGGCTGCACACGCCATCGGGTTGGTTGAAGCTCGACGCTTCGACTCATGGCGACGATCATTTCTTCCCTGGCTCTTGTGACATTGCTTGGGATTTAGCCGGGATCGTCGTGGAGTGGGAGTTGAGCGAGTCTCTCCGCGACCTATTGCTTTCCAAGTACGAGCATTCCAGTGGAGACAGCGCCTCGCGTCGAATCAATTCTTACGTGCTGGCCTATGCGACCTTCCGCATGGCCTGGTCGAAGATGGCGGCCGCATCGGTAGGGGACGCCGAGGAAGAAGGAAGGCTGCTGCGCGATTACCGGAGGTATCGGCAGTTCGTACAGAAATTTGGCAGCGGCGTGACGGGCCAATCCAGAGTTCTTCAGCCGTCCCAGATTCAAGCCCAGCCCGCATGAAGCCAGACTTAATCCCAAGCCAACGGAGTTGTTCCTACTTGCTGTAGAACTCAGCGATCGTTGCCACCACTCGTTGCTGCTCGTCCTCGCGCAGCTCCGGGAAAATCGGGAGCGCCAGTACTTCTTTCGCGGCGCGCTCCGATTCCGGCAAGTCCCCGGGCCTATATCCCAGGTACGCGAAGCAAGGCTGCAGATGCAACGGAAGTGGGTAATAGATTTCCGTCCCGACCTGCCGTTCAGTCAGGAAGGCCCGCAATTCGTCGCGCTTCCAGGCCCGAATCACGAACTGATGATAGATGTGATGTGCATCGGGGAGCGTCTTCAGGAACGCAACGGGAGTCTGCTGGGTGACGGAAGCGTTTTCTAGCTTCGCCAGTCCAGCATTGCCGAACAACCCATGATAACGGCAGGCGACGATGCGCCGTTTGTCGTTCCAATCGTCGATGTGTTTCATCTTGACGCGCAGCACAGCGGCTTGCATCGCATCCAGACGGCTGTTCCAGCCAATTTCCTCGTGAAAATATCGGCGCTCGCTTCCATGATTGCGCAGGCGGCGCACATGCTCGGCCACACCTTCGTCGTTCGTTGTGACGCAACCACCGTCCCCGAAGGCGCTCAGGTTTTTCGTGGGATAGAAGCTGAACCCTGCGGCCTTACCCAGGCCGCCGGCTTTCTTACCCTTCCACGCTGCGCCGAAAGCTTGCGCGGCATCTTCGACCAGGTCGATTCCATACGCCTGCGCGAGCCGGTCAAACTGGTCGATGTCAGCGCACTGTCCATAGAGGTGCACCGGCATCACGGCGCGCATATTTTGTCCGCGCCCGCGTTTCAGCGCCGCTTCGACTTTGGCTGGATCGAGGTTCAGCGTCGCGGGATCGACGTCAGCCAGCACTGGAGTCGCGCCGCAGCGCACGATTGCGCTAACCGAAGCGAAGAAGCTGAACGGAGTGGTGATGACGCTGGTATTCTCCTGCACGCCACAGCCCCGTAGCGCCAACCAGAGGGCATCGGTACCCGAAGCACAGCCAACGCTGGCCTTCGTGCCCAGGTACCCAGCCGACTCGCGCTCGAAGGCTTCCAGTTGTGGACCACCGATAAAGTGCTGCGAAGTCATTACCTGCTCGAGAGCAGCCGCAATGTCGTCCTTGAGCGCGGCGTACTGCCGCTTCAGATCGAGCATGGGGACGGGTTCCTGCTTTTCAGCAGAGGCAACGGTGGCGGGATCTTGTACAAATTTCACAGCCATGATGAAACTTTAATTTTATCAGTCGCTTGGCAGCAGTGACCCAGATCACTTCGCGGCGAACAGGATGTAGTGGCTGGCTGCAGCCATGAAGAAAAGCATGGGAAACGAAAGCCAGAAGCTAAGTCGCGAGGCCAGAAAATTTAGCCTCGCCACTTTCGCGGCCTCGGCGGGTATGGCCGCACCCTTCGACGCGCTTTCGGCGGTCCAAAGAATGATCTTCTTCTGCATGCGCCAAACAATGCCCCAGACGTTCAGCATCATGAACCATCCCAGCCCACCTCCAATGCCGATGGACAAGGCGCGATTGCTCTCCCATCCTTCCTGGTTCAGGCTGAGGAAGACATACGCTGCCGCGATAATAACGATCGCCATGATCGTCCCGAAGATGGGCCCCTTTTTCAACACCTCAGCGGGTGACATCAACAAACCCATTTCGACGACGAACGCCAAAGTCCAGATAACGAAGAAGCTGCCAATCACGCGGCCGGCCGAGACGGACTCCCCTACCGCAATCGCATTATTGGCGTCGGTAGTCACGATGATGTTCCAATAGGCGATGCCGGCCAGTACCGTCACAACCGAACTCCAGCGAAACCACCACATCGCCTTAGGCATGAGCCGGGGGATGACCAGGCCGCGTTGGCTGGCATCCAGCTGTCCCATAAACGGAATATTGACCAGGTTAAAGAAGTAAAGCAGGCCGATCCAGGTGATTCCGGCCATAAGATGTATCCAGCGCAGCAGGATCAGCACCGCTTGCTGGCCGCCGGGAAAGTTCAATTGCGGGGCAACAGCGACAGTTGCCCAATCGGCTGTCATTCGTCGGCCTCCAGGTGCCACTCAACCGGTAACGCCAGGCGCCGGTGGAGCGGGTGGGCGAATTCTATATCACCAGGAGATCTGCCCGGTGGTGTAGAAATTCTCTTGTAGTCTTGTAGGATGTTTTATCGTAATTTAGCTTTAGTTTGTTCTAAACGGTGCCATCCGTCGATCGGATGAATGGCTGGAAGATTAAGACACAACCCAGATTTCGTGTTGGGGCCGCGAAATGTGGGGATGTGCTGTTTTTTGCATATTGCCGGGGAGGACCCATGGAGAGCAAGCCAGCACAGAATATCCAGGACTCGTTTCTGAATACAGCCCGCAAAGACAAATCTGTTATAACTATTTACCTCCTTAGCGGGGTGAAACTGACTGGGCGCATTCGCTCGTTCGACAAGTATTCCGTGGTTCTTGAGACCAATAATCAAGAGCAATTGATCTTCAAACATGCCATCTCAACAGTGGTCATGTCGCGGGTGCTGCATCCAGATCGTCACACTGAGGCGCGTACAACCGCGGAAGCGGCAGCTCCGGTGGCGGCTTCAAGCATGACGACTTCCGGAGAAGGTTGAAGTTATTTCGCGCTCGGATGAAGCCAAGTCGGGAGCAGTGGGCAGGTCCTGGCCGACACGCCGGGACCACCCCGAGCGGGCTTTCCTGGTGGGTGTGGAATTTTCGTCCCACACTCCGTCGCAACGGCAGCGGCAGCGTTCGTCTGAAAAAAATCACGTAGAACCCGGTCCGTCATCTCCAATCCCGCGCAATGCTTCCCAAAAACTTCCTGCTTCTGCTCGCGCTGCGCGAGGAGCCGCATCAGCCGGCAGTCTGGCGGATGCCGATCAAGAGCTCTTGGACGTCACTGCCGGCGAATCGATGGCCGAACTGCGCGAGCTAACAGCCAGCGCCGGAGCCGACATTGTCGGAGAGGTCGTGCAGCGCCGGCCGAAGCCCGATCCGGCCACCCTGATTGGCAGCGGAAAGGTGGAGGAGCTGAAAGGCGCCATCGCCTCAACGTCGCCCGACCTGGTTATCTTCGATCACGAGCTGTCACCTTCGCAGCAACGCAATCTGGAACGAGAACTCGACGCCCGTATTCTCGACCGCACGCAACTGATCCTCGACATTTTTGCCCGGCACGCCCGCACGCGGGAAGGCCAGCTACAAGTAGAGCTGGCCCAGCTGCAATACTTATTGCCGCGGCTGGCGGGACGCGGCGCGCAGATGTCGCAGCTGGGAGGCGGCATCGGAACCCGTGGACCGGGCGAGACGCAGCTGGAAACCGATCGCCGCAAAATCAATCGCCGCATTCGCCAGGTTGAACAGCAGCTGGAAAATGTGCGTCGCATTCGAGGCCAGCAGCGCCGGCGCCGGGAGTCAGCGCCTATCGCGACCGTGGCACTGGTTGGCTACACCAACGCCGGGAAGTCCACGCTGTTCAATGCGCTGACCAAAGCAGGGGTGCTGGAGAGCTCGCGGATGTTCGCCACACTCGATCCCACGTTGCGGCAGGTGATCCTGCCCTCGAAACGCGAGATCCTGTTGTCTGACACTGTGGGATTCATCCGAAACCTGCCCCACACGCTTGTTTCCGCCTTTCGCGCGACTCTGGAGGAAGTGCAGAAGGCATCTCTGCTGTTACATGTCGCGGACGTCACCAGTCCTACGGCCAGCGAACAGCAGGAGCAGGTCGAGGACGTCCTGCGGGAACTGGAGTCACAGGACAAGCCGCGCGTGCATGTCATGAACAAGGTGGATCTCTTGCCGGAGAAAAAGCGAGAGAGTCTTCACGACTCCGACAGCGTGATCCATGTGTCCGCCGCCAAGGGGGTCGGGCTGAAGAAGTTGCTCGAAGTGATCGATTCCAGGATCACAGAAGACCCCGTCCGGCGGGCGAATCTGCGCGTGCCGCAATCGGAAGGGAAGGCCTTGGCATTGCTCGATGCTAAAGCGCGAGTTCTATCGCGCAAATACCGCGACGGCTACGTTGAGTTGGATGTGCAGGCGGCCGAGTCGGTGATTCGGCGGGTAAAGCAGTTTGTTCGCGGTTAAAGAGCGGCCCTTCACTCCACGTCGAGCAGGAGTAAAATGAAGCCCATGACCTACCGAGTTGTTCTTTTGCCATCCGAGGAAGGTTTCGCCGTGTCCTGCCCGGGGCTTCCCGGGTGCTGGTCACAGGGGGCTACGGAGCAGGAGGCACTTGCAAACATTCGGGACGCAATTCGCGAGTATCTCGAGGCGGTAACGGACCTGACGCGCGGCAAAGAAGTTCGTGAGGTGGAAGTCGCTATTCAGTGATGGGCAAACTTCCCGGAATTCCACACCTGCAGGCAGTCAAAGCTCTGGAAAAAGGTGGATTCCGTATTCTTCGCCAAGGCAAGCACATCGTAATGACAGACGGCCAGCGAATCCTGACCATTCCCCGCCACAATCCCGTTAATGCTTATACGATGTTTGGCATCGTCCGCGATGCAGGATTAACCATCGAGCAATTTCGAAAGCTACTGTAAGTCTGAGTTCGCAGCAATTAGATGACGGCCGTACCCGCGTCAGCCTGCTCGTGAGCGTGGTAGCTGGAGCGCACCAGTGGGCCGGATTCTACGTGCCGGAAGCCCATCTTCAACGACTCTTCTTTCAGGAAGTGGAACTCCGCCGGCGGGTAGAGACGGGCCACAGGCAGATGGTCCTTCGACGGCCTGAGGTACTGGCCGATGGTGAGGATATCGACCTTGCGCGACGCCAGGTCGCGAAACACCTCCAGCAACTCATCGGTGCTCTCGCCCAGGCCGACCATGACGCCTGTCTTCGTTGGGATGGCAGGATTGATTTCCTTAGCGCGCTCCAGCAGGCGCAGAGTGCGCTCGTAGCGGGCTCCGGAGCGGGCCACGCGATAGAGTCGCGGAACCGTCTCCGTGTTGTGATTCAGGATGTCCGGCCGCGCCTCCATCACAATCTGCAAGGGCTCTTCCCAGCCCTGGAAGTCGGGAATCAGTACCTCGACGCGGCAGTCCGGCATGCGCTGGCGGATCTGGCGAATGGTGTCGGCGAAGACCCGGGCACCGCCCACGTTGTCGTCATCGCGATTGACGCTGGTGACGACCGCAAACTTCAGCGCGAGTTTCTCGACAGCTTCCGCCACACGCCGCGGTTCGTCGAAATCGATTGCCTGAGGGCGGCCCTTGGGCACCGCGCAGAATCCGCAGCGCCGGGTACAGAGATTTCCCAGCAACATGAATGTTGCTGTGCGATGGTTCCAGCACTCGCCGATGTTCGGACAATGCGCCGACTCGCATACGGTGTGCAGATCCAGCTTGCGCGCCAGGGACTTCAGGTTGTGATAGTTCTCGCCCATGGGGGCGCGCGCCTTCAGCCACTCCGGTTTGGGAGCCGGCTGGCGCGGGCCAATATCGATCTGGATGAGTTCAGGGGCGGTCGCCATGGGATGTAACTATTGTACAAGGACGGGCGTCGGCTTTCAGCTATCAGCCGTCGGCCTTCAGCTAAGAATTCGATGTTACGGCATCGTGTTGGGATTCGGGACAGCGGGATCTCGCCTGAGAGGGAGGGAAACAAGCTGACAAGCCTATAGCCGACGGCTGACAGCCACTACAACGTATGCAGGTAGGCCATTAGGGAATCCAGCTGTTGCTGCGTCAATTTGTTCTGGAAGGCCGGCATCTTTGCCCTTCCCATCAGGATAATGTCGGTAACGCGGTCGTCGTTGGCGGGAATGCCGTTGGTCATGAACTGTTTCTTGAACAGCCCATTCAGGCTGGGGCCTCGCAGGTTGCGTTTGCTGTAGGCGTAATGGCATTCCGCGCAGCGGGTGTCATAGACGCGTCGTCCGGCGGCCTGCTCAGGGTTTAAGCCCAGCTCGGCATCGGTCTTGCGAGGCTCTGCGTCGCAGGCCACCAGAACAAGCAGCGCCAACAGGCTGGCTAGAACTGATGAGGCAAGGCGCACACGATGGGGCGTCAATGTTCTTTCCCGGGATATTGCATTTGTGGAGGGGAGACCATTCATGCGGCTCGAACAGAGTTAGAATACACCTCGCATGGCGGTCAACATCAAACGCGTTTACCTGAAGCCTTCTCCAGACGACGGTGCGCGTGTGTTGGTCGATCGCCTGTGGCCCCGCGGTCTGACGAAAGAAGCAGCTGCGCTTGATGCCTGGCTTAAGGAGTTGGCGCCGTCGAACGAATTGCGCCAGTGGTTTCACGCCCACCCGCAACAGAAGAGCAAGTTCCGCGAGCGATACCTGAAAGAACTTTCCTCGGAGGCTGCCGGGCAGGCTCTCGAACAGCTCTATGAGATCCGCAATCAGCATTCTCGTCTGACTCTGCTATTCGCTTCGAAAAATGAGGACTATAACAACGCGACGGTGCTCCGAGAGTTAGTTGACGGCGAGCGCAAGCCACCTACCGGAACCGGACCGGCGCACGCAGCTCAAGGCAAGCGTGTCCGCGTCGCGGTACGACGATAACCCTGTGTCTTTGAAATTGAGCGCGGAACCCTAGCTGTCGTCCTGCTGTCGCCGTAACCTTCGTGTCTCCGCCAACAGGGTCATGCTGTGCATCAGGTTTTGCATGGTGACGATCCCAACCAGCCGCTGCTGATCGACCACCGGGATCATGTTCAGGCCGCGTACGCCAAGTTTGCGAAAAGCAGAAGCCAGCGAGTCGGAGCGCTGGGCGATGTCGAAGGCGCGCACCATTGCCGCCTGGACATAGCCATTGCCGCCCCGGCGCAGCGCTTCCACGATGCGCTGTTTGCTGATGACACCCACCATGTCCATGCCGCGCACGACGGGAAAGTCGTCCTGAAGCGTGTGCACGGCCTTGTGCAGCGCGTCTTCCAGAGTGTCGGCCGGCGACAAAGTGGAAAAGCCGGTCAGCATAACGTCTTCCATGCGGACGCTCTCCAGAACCGACTGAAAGACGACGGAGCGGTCTTCCAGTTGTGCGCCGACGAAGAGGAAGAAGCCAATCAACATCAGCCACTGGTTCCAGACTCCCGCAAAAATAAGGAGCATGGCGAACCCTTGCCCAACCGTGACCGCGATGCGGGTGGCGCGAACGTACTCCATGCGCTCACTGAGGTACGCGCGTAGCACGCGTCCTCCGTCCATTGGGTAAGCGGGCAGAAGGTTGAAGGCGCCAAGAAATACGTTGCTCCAGAACAGCGCACGTGGAAGATTACCGGGGTCCACGAAGGGGCGCGACCATAAGTTAGCCTCGGGCAAGAACGCCAGAATGAATGCCCCTGAAAGGATTGCGAGCAGCAGGTTGACGAGCGGTCCGGCCAGAGCGATACGAACGTCGCGCGCGGGATTGGAATCTTGCGCGCCCAGATCCTCCATCAGCGTAACGCCGCCGATTGGCAGCAGGATGATGGAGCGTACGGCAACGCCGCTGTGTTGGGCGACCAGCGCATGGCCCATCTCATGCAAGACCACGCAACCAAACACTATCCCTACCAATGCCATACCGCGCCCGGCGCCGGCTGCGCCCATCGCCGCCGATTGCGTCAGCCACACGAAGACGAGCAACGCCAGAAAGGTAAAGTGGATGCGTATATCGACTCCGAGCAAACGGCCCGCCGGAATTGACCAACTCCTCATTACAAAAAGCCACCCCTGTTTTCATTCTATACACTTACTGAGTAATCGGCAGTCGACGCTTGCGCTTCCGAGTTCGTTAACAATTACGCCGGATTGAGCCCTAAACTCCGTGAGACCAGTACGCTTCATCTTCGTCGTTTTCTTGTTTCTCGCGATTGCGGCATTCGCGCGTGACCCCAAGCCGCACGGTCAAGTGACCCAGATTACCGTTCACAGCGCGGCTCTGGAGCACAACCACGTCGCCGACTCTCCCGATCGCGAGGTATCTGTCTATCTGCCTCCGGGATATGAGAGCAGTGCCCAGCGCTATCCGGTCGTGTATCTGCTGCACGGCTACACCGCAACGGATCGCGGCTGGATGGACCCTGGCTACGTTGGCTTGCCGGGGATGATGGACCACCTCATCGAGCGTCATACGATCGACCCGATGATTATCGTGATGCCGAACTGCTTCAACCGCTTTGGCGGCAGCTTCTACACGAACTCGATTCTTACCGGGAACTGGGAAGACTTCATAGCGCGCGATCTGGTCAGTTATATCGACGCGCACTATCGCACCGCCGCGAAAGCCACGGCCCGAGGCATTGCCGGCCACTCGATGGGCGGCTATGGAGCGTTGCGAATCGGCATGGATCATCCCGAAGTGTTCAGCGCCGCCTACGGCATGAGTCCGTGTTGCAGCTTCTGGGATGAGAAGGGAGATCGTGACTTCGTGAAGCTCGACCTGCAAGCTAAAACGCTGCAGGAGATCTTTCAGGGAGGCATGGGCATGCAGGTCGAAATGGCATTTGCGGCCGCGTTTTCTCCCGATCTGCACAACCGACCGTTCGGAGTGGATTGGCCATTCGACGCGAAAGGCAAGCCGGTTCCCGCGGTCGTCGCACTTTGGAAGGCAAACATGCTGGACGAGATCACGGCGAGGTATGCCGGCGCAACACCGCGGCTGCGGGGCCTGGCATTCGATGTTGGACGGGACGATGAATTTCAGGACATCTTAACTGGCGCGCGCACCCTGGACCAGCAGATGACGAAGCTTGGCATCGCGCACGACTTCTACGAGTACGAAGGCACCCACAACAGCCGCATCGGCGAGCGTATGGAGAAGTTTGTGCTGCCGTTCATGTCGAAGAATCTGAAGCCCTGATCGGACGCGGCGCTTCGGCCTCAGCTTTTTGTGTGAAACTGTCGTAATGCGCGTCATCGCAGGCCAATTCCGCAGCCGCCCTTTGCAATCGCTGCCCGGACTCGATCTGCGTCCCACGAGCGACCGTTTGCGGGAAACGCTGTTCAACGTGTTGGCTGCGGTGCGCGATCTTTCCGAGACGGTGTGGCTCGATCTCTATGCCGGCACCGGTGCGGTGGGGATTGAAGCCCTCAGCCGCGGCGCGCGTCAGGTGTATTTCGTCGAGTCGGAAAAGAAGCATGCCAGGCTTCTGCGCGGGAATCTGGAGAGCCTGGGCATTGATGCCGGGTTCGAGGTGCAGGAGCGTGAAGTAGCGAAAGCGCTGTCTCTGCTGGAGAGCACCGGTGTGGTGTGCGATTTCTGCTTTCTGGATCCCCCCTATCGCATGCGCGGCACCTACGAACAGACGCTGGGACATCTGGCGCAATCGCGGCTATTACAGCCGACGACGATTGTGATTGCTGAACACGAGAAGAAGTTCGACCTCGACGAGCGCTTCGGCGCATTGGTGCGATATCGTCGGCTGGAGCAGGGAGACGCCTCGCTCAGTTTCTACAAACTGGGGTAAGATGCTGGGCCAGATTTCAGCGAAGCGCAGGAGGGGGAAAGAATGCCTAAAGCGCAAGCACATAAGAAATGGAAGTACGACCTGCATCCCAGCGTGCGGATGGCGCAGTCGGTCATCGCAGGGATGAAACAGAAGACAGGCCACTCGATTGACGAGTGGGTACGGCTGGCGAAAAAAGATGGTCCGGACGGCGAAAAACAGCGTGCTGCATGGCTGATGAAGGAGCACGGATTGGGCACGAACTACGCAGCCTGGATTGCGGGCCGCTCATTGGGAAAGAGCAATGGTGATGAAGATGCCGGCGAGTACCTCAAGCACGCACAGGATTATGTTGACCGGATGTATGCAGGTCCAAAAGAACACCTGCGCGCGATTTACGACGAGATCCTGATCTTTGCCAAGACGCTCGGCCCCGACATCGGTATCTCACCCTGCCAGACCATCGTCCCCATCTATCGGAGTCACGTCATCGCGCAGATCAAGCCGACCACGCGCACGCGCATCGACCTAGGCTTTGCCTTGAAGGATACGAAAGCTCCGAAGCGCCTGATCGATACTGGAGGATTTGCCAGGAAAGATCGCATCACGCACCGCATCGAGATCTGCAGTTTGGAAGATTTCGATGGCGAAGCGAAGCGCTGGATGAAGGTCGCGTACGACATGGACGCGTAGCAGTTACTCGGCGTGACGGCGCGGAACACGCTTCGAAAGGTTGCAGAGGGTTTCGTACACCACGGTGTCCGAATTGCGCGCCAGGTCCCATGCGCTGATTTGCTCATCTCCGCTGCGCCCAATCACCACGACTTCGTCGCCAATCGAGACCCCCGGAACGCGAGTGACGTCCAACAGTGTCAGGTCCATCGAGATGCGGCCTACCATGGGAGCGCGGTGGCCGCGCACCAGTACCTCGCCGCGGCCTACCGCGGGATCGTCATCCAGCGACGGGACGGGATCGCCGGCATGAATGGAAACTTTGCGCGACAGGCCATCGCCGTATCCAATCGATACGACTGCAATCCGCGCCGGTGCCGGCGTCGTGTAAGCGCCGCTGTAGCCCAGCGGCTGTCCAGCGGGAACATCACGTAATCCCAGGATGTGCGTCTTCCAGGCAAGCACCGGTTTCAGCGGCAGCGCCGGTGCGTCATTCACCAGGAAGCCATCCCGATAAAGCGGCTGCTCGTATCCATACAGCGAAAGTCCCGGGCGAACGAAGTTGTACCAGGTGTCCGGGCGCGCGCATACCGCGCCGCTATTCGCCAGATGGCGAAGTCGCGGACGAAGGCCGTGCTCACCGAGAGTGCGCAGAGCCGTGGCGTAACGCTGAATCTGCAAGGAGGTGTCTTCGTCGTCCAGTACTTCCGACGACGCGAGATGGCTGAACACGCCTTCGAACTCGATTTCCGGTAAACGCTTGATGCCCTCCGCGAACGCCGGCAATTCGGCTAACGGAAGTCCCAGGCGCGCCATGCCGGTATCGATTTTCAGATGAATGGGAACGGGATGCGTAAGGCCGCGGCGTGCAGCTGCACGGGCTAGCGCCTCCGCTTGCTCAAGGCGAAACACCGCTGGTGTGAGCGAATGACGCAGTGCCTCATCTTCTTCACCGGGATACAGGCCGCACATGACAAGAATGCGCGCCGTGATTTCCGATTCCCGCAGCACAATGCCTTCGTCGGTCGAAGTAACACCGAACCAGGTTGCACCTGCCTGTTGCAGCGCTGGCGCACACTCTTCCACGCCGTGACCGTAAGCGTTGCACTTGACGACGGCACAGATGGTGACCTCTTTGCCGACATGGTCCTGCAGCACCCGGAAGTTGTGACGCAGCGCGGAGAGAGAAACTTCCGCCCAGTTGGGCCGAGTCTCGATGCGCGAGGATGTCAGAGTCGTAGCCAACTTCTTGATGATACCGCCGCCGCCCGGCGCTGACGAGGCGGGCGGAGTAACCAGGGCGGTGCGCAACGCGCCGTTACCTACCGAGCAATGACCGCTAAGCGCACAGGGAAACTTTCCGGCCCGCCAGGCTGTATCCCACGGAATCCTAAGGGTAATTCGCCCCAGATAGCCTGGAATCTTAACCCTAAAGGGCCAGTACTATGTTCTCTGACGCAAAAGAGCTATTCCCTAATAGACATCCGTGGTATAAAACCCTTGATCAGGAGTACTTGAGTACTAAGGCGGAACTTTCTATTTGGGCGTGCGCCGAGTTTCTTTGCACTTATTAAAGGAATTAACCCCGATAGAAGGATAGCTCCCGAACTGCCACCATGATCAATGTCATCATCGCAGACCACCAGGCGATCTTCCGGGCTGGAATCGCCAAGGTGCTGGCCGTCGAAGAGGATGTCAGGATCGTAGGACAGCCTCACTCACCTGAGCAGCTTCTCAATGCTCTCGACAAGCTGCGCCCGCGCGTCATTGTCCTTTCGTCCAGTTTTCTGTCGCTTCTGCAAAACGTTCAGGAAGTGGCGCAAAAGTATGGGACTGCGGTGCTGATGCTTTGCGATAACTCCGAAAATGCTTCCGACTTCATGCGCATGGGCGTACAGGGAGTGATCTATCGCTCCGCCAGCGGAAACATGGTGGTGGAAGCGGTTCGACGGCTGGCGCAGGGCGAAGTCTTTCTGCAAGGTCCTAATCCCACCGAGGTCGATGTGAACGAAGACCTCGTCGGCGCGCGTGTACGAAAGCGGCTCTCTGACCGCGAACTCAGGATCATTGCGGCAATCGTGCAGGGATATAAGAACCGCGAGATCGCGATACAGCTCTACACCAGCGAACAGGTCATCAAGAACGCGCTGCGGAATATCTTCGACAAGATCGGAGTGTCGGACCGTTTGGAACTGGCGCTGTTCGTGGTGCACCATCGCATCCTGGCGCAGGCAACGGCTACGCTGGCCGTTACACCTGGCAGGCGTACACCCACGGAGCAAGGCAAACCTGAGTTGGCGGCGCGTGCGGCGTTTCCCGGCGCTAATTGAACACAGATTTTCCAGTTCTTAGAGGCCGTGCGAATCAGGCAGCGCTGGGCGCGCGCTCCTCGTCTTTGGCCAATGGCAGAGTGACGTAAAACACAGTGCCATCCGCAGGCACGCTCTCGAAGCGAATCTCTCCACCCTGGGCCTGAATGGCCCGCCGCGCTCCTGCCAATCCTAAACCAGTGCCTTTTGCTTTCGTGGTGTAGTACGGCGAGAAGATCTTCTTTTGCGCTTCGAGTGGAATGCCAACTCCTGTATCGCGCAGGCCGATCACGACGCGGCCCATGCTTTGCATACACCCGACCGTCAATATTCCGCCTTGCGGCATCGCATCGAGGGCGTTCAATACCAGATTGGTGAAGGCTCGGCGCAATTCGTCCGCATTGGCACGAACAAAGCCGCAGTCCTGGGTTTCCCGAACCACCGTGACTCCCGAGTGCGTTTGCAAAACCGGGTTCGTCAACTCCAAAACTTCTTCCAGCAACCGGCGGATATCGACTCGCGATGGTTTCTCGCGGCTGCCTACGAGATAGTCGCGAGTATTGCGGATGGTTTCCGCTCCGTAATGAACCGCGTTACCGATGATATTGAGGACCGTCCGGTCGCGCCCCGAGCGTTGCGCGTCCAACTCCAGCACAGCCACAGCCTCATTGATGGTATTCAGAACATTGTTGAAGTCGTGAACCAGTCCGGCAGTCATCTGCCCCACGGCCACGTGTCGTTCGTTCGTATCGGAGCTTCTCTGCAGGGCTGATAATTCCGTGACATCCTGGAAGGCAAGAAGCACGCCATTGAAGTGACCCGACTCGTCGCAAACCGGGCTGGCCGATGCGACCACCCGCATGCTGTCGCCACCGGGGCACTGGAAAATTAAATGACCGGAGCGAACTGCTTCACCATGCAAAGCGCGCTCGAGAACAAAGGGTAACCCCTCCCTGCGCTCCAGCCGCTCCAGCAACCAACTTTGCGCGTCGGCGCCCAGCAACTCCCCACGGCTTTGGCCGAAAAACTTTTCGGCGGCGCGGTTGCAGTTCGCTATAAGACCACGGCCTTCGAGGAGGAATACCGGCTCAGGCAATGCCTGAAGAATGGATCCAATATCAACCTTGGTCCTGGATCCGGCAGTCCGTCGTTTCTTTCCTCCCTCAATCACATTCAGCAAGATTGCCCCTAGTCCGCCCAGTTGCCACCAGATTCCCTTGCCGAAATTGGCAAGCCACATGGCTGCACCTTGTGTCGTATAGTGCCAGCCGTTTCGATACTGCGGCTCGGCTGGTCATCCTTCTGTTAACTAGGGGGTTAGATGGCGCACACGCGCAGCGAGGATGTGGCCTGGTAACAGTTAATTTGAATATTTGTTACATTTTGTCTTCGTTTGCACAGAGTTACGGATGGAGCAGCTCAGCTTTGTCGCGCACCGCACGTTGGAAAAGCTTCGCGTTGACTCGGCTGCGACGATTGAATTGAGCAACGTAGGATTCAGTGGGCCGGATGGTCGCTGGTTTTCAAGAGCTCATTCACAATCGTGACCAGCTCTTCGGGGTTGACCGGCTTCTCGAGATAAAGATCGGCTAGAGGTTCAGCCGCCTGAAACGCTTCCGCGACATACCCGGAGACAACGACGACGGGCATGGTGGAGTGCGTCTTCGCAGCCTGCACAATGGAGCGCCCGTTCGCATCACCCAGTCGCCAGTCAGTGACTACGGCATCGTAAGTGTTCTGGGCAAGCTTCTCAATGGCGTCGTGCGCGGATGTGGACGAAGTCACCTGATGTCCCGCCGCTTCCAGAATGGCGCACTTCAGCGTAACAATATTCGGTTCGTCGTCCACGCAAAGAATTTTTGCCATAAGGGTTTTATCCTTGGACGGTTTAAGCTGCGGGCGCTGCGTCCAAGCCTGTACAGGTCAATGCGGCCCTACCACATTCAACTTGCCGCTATTGTTGAGCACCGTGTCCTTATTGTCAACTTCCATGCACGGCGCGTTTGCGATTTCCCATTAACTATTGTTGTGGGGTGGTGTTAGGTTGAACGTCTGTGCCAGGGGGCTGAGCCGTTGGCGCTTGCTGCGGCGGAGCACCTGGTTGTGGCGCCATCTCAGGTTCGCTTCCCGGACCGCCCGGACCAATCGGTTGCAGCTTTGGCGTCGTCAGATCGTTGTTGTTCGCGGGCACCACACCGGGAACTTTCGGCGTTTGCCTGACCTTGGCTGCCTGTGCGTCTGTCAAGTCGATGCCTAACCGGGTAAGCGTGTCGGCGGTGGAGAGGTCGAGCTGGACCTTGGATTTCTCGTAGTTGGTGGCCGCTGCCAGAACGTTGGATTCAGCCTGTGTGAGATTGCTCGATGCCTGGAGCACCAACGTCCCCGTGGACGCGCCCATGCGCAACTTCTTCTGTTCGGCGTCCAGAGCCTCGGCTGCGTAATCGCGGGCCGCAATCGCCGCCTGAAGACCTACCCAGTTCTGTTGCAGGGTGAACTGTGCCTGCCTGACTTGCAGCATGATGGTGTTTTCGGTCTGCTGCAGACTCATCTGCGCCTGCCTGTACTCCAGATCAGAACGCACCTGATCGGCCTGAATCTGACGGTTGCGCAGCGGAATGCTGAGATTCACGCCGATGCCTTTGTCCGGTGCCGAGCTGTTGAATAAGTTGCCGACTGCTCCAGCGTAGTTCGTCGGAAATCCGGGCGGTACGCACTGCGTCGGATCGGTACAAAGCGGGTTGGTCGGACCAGCCAACGCGGACGCGCCATAGAACGCGTAGAGATCCAGCGCGGGACGCAGTTCGTTCTTAATCGATTTCTTCGTGATCTCGCTATTCGTCAGATTCAATCGGTTGGTGGCGATTTCTGGCCGCTGCTTCAGCGCCGCTGCGATTAGGTCCTCAACTGGACCTACTTCGTAAGGCTGCGAAGTATTCAGTGTGTCGGTAGGAATTACCGGAGCTACCGCCAGAATGGGATCGGCCATGTTGCGCGTGATGGCATTCTTCATCAGCAACTGTTCCAGCTGCAGATTGACCTGCGCTGCGACCAGATTCTGCTTGGCGGTTGCGACCGCGCTCTGCGACTGCACGACAGTGAGCGGCGCCAGCGTACCTGCAGCGACCTGCTTCTGGTTGTCGGACAGAGTCTTGTTCGCCAGATCGAGAGCGCGCTGCTGCACGTTGACGTTTTCGTAAGCGTTCACCAGGTCCCAGTAGATGTTTTCAATCTGCGAGACCGTGGTGATGATCTGGTTGCGGAAGGTCACCTCCGTAATCATTTTGTTGTTGCGGGCGATACGGATGTAGCGCAAGTTCGGATCGAAGCCGAAGCCCTGAAGTAAGTGCTGCCGAAGTTGGAATTGAAAACTTGGCTGCAGGTAGGGATCCAACGTATTGAACAGACCGTTCGACGAAATGCGGCTGTTGTTGAAGCCGACCGTCATCAGAGTTCCGGTGGGGAAGCCTTGCGTGTAAAGAAAATTTGCCGTTGTGGTGTTCTGCGAAAGCTCGTTCGTACCGGTGATGATGGTGTTCGACTCGGGCGTAATGGCGCGTTGAAATGCGACTGTCCCGGTCAAGACGGGATCATAATTGTCGAGCGGGGGGCCTTCTCCCTGGGTGGAGGCGACGATGCCCCCCGCACCGGAACCCGCTCCGCCGACACCGATGGTCGTCCCACCTGAGCCGCCTCCGGTCGAACCCGTAGAAGACGTGCCCGTGCCGCCAGCAGTGGTAGTGCCAGTGGTTCCGCCTGGTGTGCCCTGCACCAGGCCCGTGTTTACGCCCAGTGCAACAGCGCCCGAGGAGGTGCGCAGGATGTCGGTGTCGGCAATCGACAAGTTATAACGCTGAATGCCGATGTCGAGATTGTTCTCCAGCGCCAGCGCGATGGCATCGTTGAGGGACAGATACAGCTTGCCGTCGCGGAGGATCTGATCGACAGCCGGCGAATTGGTCACATTCACCGGAGGCACCTCGCGCGGCATATACACAACGAAGGGATTCGGCCACTGGCGCTTTCCGAAGCTATAGTTCTCCGACGAGTACGGCGGAATATTGTGCTGTGGTCCCGGCGTCTGCGGCAGGGGCGTCAGTAGCGCGCCCTGTGCCGCGGTGGAGGCCGGCGGCGAGGACGGCGGGTTGTTCTGCTGCGTGGGATCCTGCTGGGAAGCACTCGGTTGCGATGTGTCCTGGGCAAAGCTCAACGTGCCGAGCAGCCCGAGCAGAACCAGCGCCAAGAGCCCTGAAGCGGAGAATAGCGAACGGTTGAGAGGTGAACTGGAAGCAGACATCACTTTTCTTTCTCCTGGAGCATGCGCTAAGAGTTGCGCACGCTTCGGCAGCACTTTCCTGTCGCCTGATACAGTTTGCGGGACGCGGCGGAGATTCGATTCCAAGATAAACGGCGCAGGGGGCAAATATTGATTTGAACCTCGAACGGCGCAGAGAAAATGTAGTATAGCTGACACGCTGCGGTGACAAACGCTTGCTTTACACTGCTTAACATTGCTTAACACATTGAAAAGTATGATCGACGCGCCGGCAAGAGCGAGGACGCTGTGAGCCGCAACCTGAAAATCACTCTGGCCTACGACGGTTCTGCGTTTCACGGCTGGCAGGTGCAGCCCGGCCTGCCTACGGTGCAAGGCACACTGGCCGAGTGTCTGAAGCGGCTTACTGGAGAGGACGTGCTGCCGCAGGGCTCGGGACGCACCGATGCCGGCGTTCACGCCCTGGCGCAGGTCGCCTCCGTGCGACTGGAAAGCCCCATTCCGGAGCGCAACCTGGTGGCCGCCTTGAACGATGTGCTGCCTCCTTCGATTCGCGTGAATTCGGTTGAGGTCAAGCCCGACGAATTTCACGCTCGGCACTCCGCTACGGCCAAGACCTATCGCTACCGCATTTACCGCGGGGATATTTGCCCGCCGTTCGAAGCGCATTTTGTCTATCACGATCCTTATCCGATGAACGAAGAGGCACTGATGCGCACGTCCGAGCATGTGGTTGGCACGCATGATTTCACGTCATTTGCGGCGTCGGACCCGGAGCGCAGCGCACGCCTCGCAGAGCAAGCCGGAAAAGATGATGACTCCCGTTTCGGGAGGGCCGGTAACGTGCGCACCATTCATTCCTCGCAATGGATGCGCACCGAGGAGGAACTCGTCTACACTGTGCGCGGCGACGGATTTCTGCACCACATGGTGCGGAATCTTGTAGGAACTTTTCTGCTCGTCGGCAAGGGTTCGCTGAAGATCGCGGACGTGCCCGCCATTCTCGAAGCCCGCAATCGCAGTGCGGCCGGACCTACGGCCGCCGCTTGCGGCTTGTACCTGGTCAACGTTGAGTATTGAAGGGCTCCAGCATGGCAACACACGCAACGACCACCGGGGCTGTGAGCATCGTCAGCCATAATCCCGCCACAGGTGAAGCGCTGGCTGAGATTACCTGCGCAACGCCTGAAGATGTTCGTGCCGCGGTGCAGCGGGCGAAAGCGGCGCAGTTGCAGTGGCAGGCGACTGCGGTGTCGAAACGCGTTGCCGTCTTGCTACGCTTTCAGCAATTGTTACTCGAGCAGCGCGACGATGTGGCGCGCCTGATTTGCCGGGAAGCGGGTAAGCCTGCCGCCGAGGCGCTTGCCACCGAAGTGATGGTCGTATTGGATGCGGCGGAGTTCTGTGTTCGTAACGCGCATGCATTCCTGCGCGATCGGCCGCTGCCTCACGCCAACCTCGCCATGAAGACCAAGCGCGGCAAACTGGTCCGGGAACCGTATGGTGTAGTGGGCATCATCGCGCCGTGGAACTATCCCTTCTCGATCCCCGCCATTGAAAGTTTGAGCGCGCTGGTGACCGGCAATGCGGTTGTGCTGAAGCCGTCGGAACTGACTCCCCTGGTGGCCTTGGAGTTGGAGAGATTGCTGTTGGCGGCGGGATTGGACGCAGCACTGATGCAGGTGGTCATCGGCGAAGGGCCAGTTGGAGCAGCGCTGATCGAATCGCCCATCGATAAGCTAATCTTCACCGGCAGCGTCGCTACAGGTAAACGCGTGGGCGAAGCGGCGGCGCGCAAATTGTTGCCAGTGGTGCTGGAACTGGGCGGCAAAGACCCGATGATCGTGCTCGACGATGCAGACCTGGAAATTGCCTCCAGCGGAGCGGTGTGGGGCGCCTTCATGAACGCCGGTCAGACCTGTTTATCGGTAGAGCGGTGTTATGTGCAGCGCAGCCTGTACGAGCCGTTCCTCCAGAAGTGCGCCGAGAAGATTGCCCGGTTGCGGGTGGGGAATGGCATCACTTCGGAAGTTGAGATCGGCCCGATGATCCACGAGCGTCAGGTAAGGATCGTGGAGACGCAGGTGAACGATGCGGTGCAGCGAGGGGCACGATTGCTGGCTGGCGGAAAGCGGCTACCCGAACTCGGAGCTAACTTCTACGCGCCGACCCTGCTGGCCGATGTGACGCGCGAGATGAAGGTGATGCAGGAGGAAACCTTCGGCCCGGTCTTGCCCGTCGCCGCATTCGATACCGACGAAGACGCGGTGCGGTTGGCAAATGACAGCGATTTTGGATTGGCCGCGAGTGTGTGGACACGTGATCGCCGACGAGGCGAAGCCATAGCTGCGAAGATCAAGGCTGGAACGGTCATGCTCAACGACATGATTTCCTGCTTTGGCATCGCCGAGGCTCCCCACGGCGGGTTCAAACAAAGCGGCATTGGTCGTACTCACGGCCTGATGGGGCTCGAAGAGATGGTCCAGACCAAGTATGTCGACGTGGACCGCCTGCCCGGCATGGCGAAAGTGTGGTGGTTCGGCTATGGCAGGCAATATCAGGAACAGATGGGCGGATTCGTGGACTTTCTGTTTGCCAAAGGCTGGGGCGCAAGATTAAAAGGCGCACTCCGCTCCAGCGGACTCTTTCGCCGTTCGAATCGCATTTGAAATTGTGTTTAAGGTATTAAGCGGCTTTGCGTCTGTCTTCGTTCTTGGGACGCCGCCGGCGCATCAGCAAATCGGCCAGATCCAAATATTTCTGAATCCAGCCTGGCTGGCGCTCCTCTTGTTGTTGGTGGTTCCCGCCGGACGGCGGGTTGGTGTGCTCCTCGATCTTCTTTTTTTCTACCATGAGGGGCCCGTCGTTCTTATGAATGCGGCGTGCGCAAGAGATTTGCTCTCTGCCTGCTTAGATGTGGCGCATCCAGCCCAGTTGGCTCGTCCGGTTGAGATATCTGGTACACCCGCTGAGCCTCTGGCGAGAGTAGAAGAATCATGACAACACGATGAATACGCGGTCGCCTCGGACCGGCACAAAAGCCGCACTGGTGAAAAAAACGGCGGAATTCTCCACCTTTGGGCGATAATTCCAACTGAAATCATGCTCGAGCCGGAAAACAAGTCCTCCCGGATGACCTGTGGGGATGCAGGCGCCCGGGATCGAGCCGGATTGTACTGAGTTAGCTGAAATGGGGTGTCAAGCTAAGTGTCTGCCAATATCACTGAACTGATCTATGACTGGAACACCATCTACGCTAAGTCGATGGTTCCGGCCGGCAAAGTCCTTCTGAATGACGAGTCCCTGCGCGACGGCTTGCAGTCGCCTTCGGTGCGCGACCCAACGATTGAAGAGAAGATCGAGATTCTCCACCTGATGGAGGCGGTCGGCATCAACATGCTCGACATCGGTCTGCCCGGCGCCGGACCGCGCGCGGTTGCGCACGTCGAAGCCCTGGCCCGCGAAATTGGCCGGGCGAAGCTGAAGATCAAACCGAACTGCGCGGCTCGCACCCATCAGAACGACATTCGCCCCATCGCTGAGATCGTTCAACGGACCGGCGTTCCGATTGAGGCGGCGACGTTCATCGGCTCCAGCCCGATTCGCCGGTACACGGAGGATTGGACCGACGACTTCCTGCTGACGACGACCGAGGATGCCGTGAAGTTCGCCGTGTCGCTCGGCCTGGAAGTGATGTACGTGACCGAAGACACCACGCGCTGCGATCCTGAAACCATCAAGCGGCTTTACAGTACGGCCATCAGTTGCGGCGCCAAGGCCATTGTGATCTGCGATACCACCGGCCACGCCACGCCGATGGGAGTGGTAGCGCTGATGCACTTCGTCGTGAACGAAGTGGTCAAGCCTTCGGGCGAAGACATCCGCGTGGAATGGCACGGTCATTGCGATCGCGGCCTGGCTGTGGCGAATTCGATTGCGGCGCTGGTTGCCGGGGCTGAAGTGGTTCACGCTACGGCGATCGGCATCGGCGAGCGCGTCGGCAATACGCAGATGGACCAGATGCTGGTGAACCTGAAACTGCTTGGTATCGAGCCGTGGAAGAGCCAGGACCTGACCAAGCTCAAGGATTACTGCGAAGCGGTTTCCAAGGCTACTGGCGTTCCCATTCCGAAGAACTATCCCGTGGTCGGCGATGACGCTTTCCGGACGGGAACGGGCGTGCACGCGGCAGCGGTCATCAAGGCCTATCGCAAGAACGATGTGATGTTGGCAAACAGCATCTATTCTGGCGTGCCGTCGCACTTCTTCGGCATGGAACAGGTGATTGAAGTTGGGCCGATGAGCGGCAAGTCAAATGTCCAGTTCTGGCTGGAGCGTCACGGTATCGAAGCGAACGACGAACTGGTCGACCGCATCTTCCAGCGCGCTAAAGAGTCGAACCAGATGCTGACCGACGCGGAGATCATGGAGTCGGTTCACGCGGCGAATGGCGTGCAGTCGGAGCTGGCTTCGTGACATAAGATTGTTTTCTAGGAATTGTCATCCCGACCGGAGGCGGGCTGCTTTTTCCCTCGGCTTCGCTCGGGATGACAATTTCAAGTAAAGAGCGCTGATTGACTGGGCGCGAATCCTTCCCCCGCCCTTCTCCCCACCCTCCTGCCGTATTACCATAGAGACTCCTCATGGGCCCGAGTCCTCCAGCGCGCGCTTCTTCCGGACAGGCAGTTTCGGCCAGTGAATCGCAGCGGTCGCGTAGTGCGCAGCAGCGAGTTGCGCGCATCGCGGAGCTTCGCCGGGTTCATAACGCCTTCAGCTGGTTTCGTTCGCACGCCCACGATCTGGAAGAGCTGCAATTGCAAGCAACCGCTGTGCCGGCGCCGCCGTGGGCGGAAATGGCGCGCGGTCAATGGCTGGCTGAGCGTTTCACGGAACTCTCGCTTACTGACGTTCATCGCGACGAGTTAGGGAATGTCTTCGCAATTCGGCCAGGTACCGATCCAGCCGCGCCTTTCATCGCGCTGAGTGCCCATATCGACACGGTGTTTCCCGCAGACACGCCCATCGCCGTTCGTCGCGACGCCGACAAGCTTTATGGTCCCGGTATCTCAGACAATTCCTCCGGGATCACCGCTTTGCTGGCCATCGCTGGCGCACTGCAAGCTGCCGAGGTCACGAACACCGCGCCGCTGCTGTTCATCGGCAATGTTGGGGAAGAGGGCGAAGGCGATCTGCGCGGCATGCGCTTCATCTATCAGCAGCCGCGGTGGTCGGCGACGATTGCGTCCTTGATTGTCGTGGATGGCGCGGGCACCGACACCATCATTGCGGAAGGGCTGGGCAGCCGCCGCTACGAAGTGAGCGTACGCGGAAACGGCGGGCACTCCTGGAGCGACTTCGGTGTAGCCAATCCCATCGTTGCCCTGGCGCGCATGATCGACCGCTTCACTCGCACCCCGGTTCCGGTTTCGCCGAAGACGACGTTCAACATCGGCACAATCACGGGCGGAACGTCGGTGAACTCCATCCCGGAGTTGGCATCGATGCGGGTCGACACGCGTTCGGCTTCCGTCGAAGAACTCGACCGCCTTGAACGCGCCCTGCACGAGGCTGTAGACCACGTCATCCCGGAGATTACCGGCCGGAAGAAGCAGGAGCTGCTGACTGCCGAGGTGAAGATCATCGGCAACCGTCCAGCGGCGGACCTCCCGGCCGAGTCGCAGTTGCTGAAGACCATTCGAGCTGTCGACGCTCATCTGGGCAACACGGCCCGCATTCAGCGTGCTTCCACCGACGCGAACATTCCTCTTTCGCTGGGAAGGGAAGCGATCGCCATTGGAGCGGGCGGCAGCGGAGGCGGCGCTCACACGATTCATGAGTGGTATAACCCCAGCGGCCGCGATCTTGGACTCAAGCGCATTCTGCTGCTGGCGCTGGCCCTCTCCGGAGTGGCCGACGAATGAAGCGTCTGCTGCTGCCGCTCTTATCTCTCATGCTCTTGAACACAACTTCTTTCGGCAGCGGAGCTGGTGCATCCGGCAAGGATGCGCCCGACACCATCTTCGTCAATGGCGATATCTACACCCAGGCTGCGCCCCAACGCGTACAAGCCATGGCGGTTCGCGACGGCCGCATTATCGCCATCGGTTCCAGCGATGACATTCGCAAATTGAAGCAGGGACGAACGGAGGTCGTCGATCTGGGCGGGCATTTCGTGATGCCGGGCTTCAACGACGCCCACTTGCATCTGGCGGCAGGAGGCCTTGTCCACCTGGAGGTTGATCTGGTTGGCGTCAAGTCTCTGGCCGAAATGCAGCAGCGCATCGCCGAACATGCCAAGACGACGCCTCCCGGCGACTGGATCATTGGCCGTGGCTGGGACCACACGCTCTGGGTGGGGGAGACGCTGCCGACCCGGCAGGACATTGACGCGGTCACCGGCGATCATCCGGCGATTTTCGTGCGCGTCGACGGCCACATTGGAGTGGCCAACACTGCCGCGCTAAAAGTCGCGGGAGTCTTCACCAACTCCCCTAACCCGCCGGGAGGCAAAATCGATCGCGACGCGAGCGGAACCGCAACCGGCATCCTCCGCGAGACAGCCAAGGACATGATGCTGGCCAAGGTCCCCCGGCCGTCGCTGGAGCAACGCCGCCGGGGTATCCAACTGGCGCTGGCCGAGGCTGCGCGCGCTGGCCTGACGTCGCTGCAGGACAACTCCGAGTGGGAAGACTTTCTGGTTTACGAAGAGCTGGAGAAACAGGGCAAGCTGACGGCACGCATCAGTGAATGGCTGATGTTCAACCAGCCGTTGCCGCTGCTGCAGGAACACCGCGCTCAGCATCCGGCGGACGATCCCATGCTGCACACGGCAATGCTCAAAGGCTTTATGGACGGTTCGCTGGGATCGCGCACCGCTGCCTTGCTAGCTCCGTACACCGACGACCCCGGCAATACCGGACTGCCGCAGTATGACCAGAGCACGCTGAACCATATGGCGGTAGAACGCTCCGCGGCGGGATTCCAGTTGGGCTTCCATGCCATCGGCGATCGCGCTGCCCAAATGGCACTTGACGCGTTTGCCGAAGCCGAGCGTGATGCCCATCAGAATCACCGGGAACGCGACTTCCGCTTTCGCATCGAGCACGATCAGGTGATCGATCCCGGCCAGATCGAGCAATACCGCAAGCTAGGAGTGATTGCCTCCGTCCAGCCGAATCATCTGCTGACCGATATGAACTGGGCGGTCGAGCGCATCGGGACCGTGCGAGCTAAGACCTCCTATCCGTGGAAGGATTTCCTCGATCATGGTGTTCGTATCGCGTTCGGAACGGACTACCCGGTCGAGCCGCTCGCACCCTTCCGCGGAGTCTATGCTGCGGTTACCCGCAAGAATGAAGCCGGGACGAAGGAGTATTTCCCCGAGCAGAAGCTGACCATCCAGCAGGCGCTGGCCGCCTACACCACCGGCTCCGCCTATGCGCAATTTGCGGAGCACGAAAAGGGAACGCTCGCGCTCGGCATGCTCGCCGACTTCGTCGTCCTTGATCGCGATCTGACTGCAATTCCAGCGTCGGAGATCCTGAAGACGCAAGTCCTGCGAACCGTGGTCGGCGGCAAGACGGTCTACCAGGCACAGTAGCCGGATCGCAGCGGAACATTTGTGGCCGCACCTGCGTAATCCAACATCACATGAGTATTAGTTGCCGAGCTGGCCGGTCGGCGGAGGCGTGGCTGAGATCTACGCCTAGAGGTTGAATTGTTTCTCCAATTCGCCATGGCGCTTCTTCTGCTCTTTGGCGCAAGCGACAGCCAATTGGAGCAACTGGCGCAAAACGGGAAGATTCAGGACAACGCGCCGGTCAAAGCATCTTCCGAAATCACTATCAGCGCGAAGCCCGAACGAGTCTGGGCGCTCCTCAGCGATGTGAACAGCTGGCCAACATGGCAGAAGGACATAACCAAAGCGGAGATGCGCGGACCGCTACAGCCTGGGACCGAGTTCACGTGGACTAGTGGAACTCAGATCCGATCGCGCCTGGCGCTGGTGCAACCTCCGCAAGCGCTCGCCTGGACAGGACAGGCGTACAAGGCGAAGGCGATCCATGTCTGGAAGCTTGAGGCTCTTCCAAACGGTCAGACACTTGTGACGACCAACGAATCGATGGATGGATTCATGCTGACCGTCTTCTACTCATCCAAGAAGCTGAAAGAGAGTCAGGAGCGATGGCTCGGCAGTTTGAAAGCGGCAGCAGAACGTTGAACCACTTTTCCGGTCCCTGTCTTGGCAAAAAAACCCTCTTTTGGACTAACGATCCAAACTAGGATCCGGTTGTGGAACACTCCCTCAGTCGCGTGGGTGACCAATTGGGCGTTTCTAGCGTCTAACTGCTTGAGAATTCGCAGTGATTCCCCCCTTACATCCCAGACTAAGTAGCCGCGACTGTATAATTTTCATTTGGCATTGTTAGCCGGAGGACAGTGAATGGATTCGCAAGTTTCAGGTTTCAGGCAAAGACTTAAGGCCAATCGCTTTGCCTCGACGATGGTCGTCCTGGCGACACTTTCGCTAGGTATTCTGATTGGCACGGTTGTATCGGGAGCCGTTAAGGGCAAGGAACAGAATTCCTCGTCCGACGCTACGCCGCTCAAAGTTCCGTCTCCCGTCCAGATGTCGAATCAGTTTTCGACCATCGCTCGCCAGCTCGAGCCTACGGTTGTGAACATCAACACCGAAACCTCGATCAAGAACCCGCACGGCCGCGGGACGCCGGGACAAGGCCAGGGCCAGGATGACGATCAGAATCCTGGTGCCGGCGGCGGCGGCGAGGACAATCCATTCCAGGATTTCTTTAATCGCTTCTTCGGTGGACAGCAGGGCGGCGGTGGCGGTCAGGGCGGAGGCCAGTTCGGCGGCTCGCCCGACATGCGCGAGCGCTCGCTGGGATCCGGCGTCATCGTCGATCCCAAGGGCTACATCGTCACCAACAATCACGTCGTCGATAAGGCTGACCGCATTCGCGTCAACCTGATGGGCGATCCCGAGACCGTGACCTATCCCGCGACCGTAGTCGGCGTGGATGCGGAGACCGATCTTGCGGTCATCAAGATCGATGCCAAGAAGCCACTGCCCGCGGCGCGCCTGGGCAACTCCGACTCCATGAAAGTCGGCGACTGGGTGCTGGCCATTGGCAGCCCGTTCGGGCTGAATGAAACCGTGACCGCCGGCATTGTTTCCGCCATCGGCCGCAACATCGTTCCCGGACGCCAGTTCGAATCGTTCATCCAGACCGACGCGGCCATCAACCCCGGTAACTCGGGCGGTCCGCTGGTCAACATGAACGGCGAAATCATCGGCATCAATACCGCGATTTACACCAGCGGCGGCGGCTACCAGGGCGTCGGCTTCGCCATGCCGTCCAATACTGTAGCCAACGTTTATAACCAGCTGATCAGCTCCGATCACAAGGTGCTTGCGCGGTTCCATCGGCGTGCAATTCAATGCCGTGGCGAATCCTGCTGTCGCACGCGTGTACGGCGTCAACAGCGGCGTCACCATTGCCAGCGTTACCCCCAACGGACCGGCGGAGAAAGCCGGCCTCAAGACGGGCGACACCATCATTTCCGTCAATGGCAAGCCGATTAAGAATGGAGACGAGCTGGTGGCTGACATCTCCTCGCTGAAGCCGGGAACAACGGCCAAGCTGGGTTATGTGCGCAATGGCAAGGAGTCCAGCGCAGAGGTGACCATCGCCGACCGTGCCAAGCTGTTTGCAGCCCGTCTGGGCGGTGAGCAGGAACAGGGCGAGGAAGGTCAGCCGCAGGAGAGCAAGTTTGGCCTGACCGTCAAAGGCATTACCCAGGACATGGCTAACCGTTACAGCCTGCCGAACACCAAGGGCGTGATCGTGCAGGATGTTAAGCCCGACGGCTTCGGCGATACTGCCGGCCTGGGCCGCGGCGACATCATCCTGGAAATTAACAAGCAACCCGTGAACAGTGAGGAAGACTACCGCCGTCTCGAGGCTCAGGCCAAGAGCGGCCAGGATGTGGTCTTCCTGGTGCGGCCGCGAGGTACTCGCGACAACAGCACCGTGTTCATGGGAGGCACGCTTCCGTAACCGAAAGGTACTCTGGAACGTTCCAGAGGAGTAACTGAGCAGCAATCCCAGGGGTGGCTTCGAGGCATCTCAGGCACAAAGATGCCCGTTGTCGCCCCTGTTTCATTTTGGGAGCCCTGGCCGATTTAGTTGTTTCCCTGAAGGTTAGAGGTTCTTTACAATAAGAGGACTAATTCATGCAGTTGATAGATTTACCAGAGAGGTGGTCGTTGCCTATCGGGAAGCGTGTACTTCTATTCGTCAACGTTGGACTGGTGAGCTTGGGGCTGGCTACAGTCGCCTCGGCAGCTACCAGTACCCAGACAAAATCGAAGCACCACCACAGCTCTACGAGTCATTCTTCATCTTCTAAACATTTCGTGAAAACTACCTCCCGCGCGCATGGGCAGCGGACGATCGACGAGGAGCGCACTGCGGCGATCCAAAGCGCCCTGATCCGCGAGCATTACATGACGGGCGAGCCCACCGGTACGTGGGACCAGGCGTCCAAGGACGCAATGCTGAAGTTTCAAGCCGACAACGGCTGGCAGACCAAGATCACCCCTGACTCCCGCGCTCTAATCAAACTTGGCCTGGGACCGGACCACAAAGGTCTGCTGAATCCTGAGACCGCCAACATCCCTTCGCCGCATGAACTCGGGGTGGATAGCCCTACCCAGCCCGGCGGAGCCGCCGATTCCCAGTAATTCGTAATCAAATCTTCACCTTGGGGCGCGGACATCCCGCGCCCTTCGTGTTTGGACTGCGTGTCTACGCCGTCGCGCCAACGGTTCGAGCCCCTTTCACCAGCCTAGGCCCTAGATTCGCAGCCTGCCGTGTCCGTCACGGCAGGGCCCATCGGGTTCGTGCTAAGCTCCCCCGATAACTTCTCGCGAGGCAAAACGCATGAGCCAGCAGGAAAGCAATCTGAAGGTGGATTACATCGAGTTTCCAGCCACCGACATCGAGGGCACGAAGACTTTCTATCAACAGGTATTCGGCTGGAACTTCCAGGATTACGGGCCGGACTACACCAGCTTTCACGACGGCCGCCTGGCTGGCGGATTCAACAAGAGCCTTCGCCCGGCGCCGGCAGGTCAGGGAACGCTGGTGGTGATCTACGCCGCCGCGCTGGAGGAGACCTACGACAAGGTCAAGAAAGCTGGCGGAAAGATTGTGACGGAAACGTTCGGCTTTCCCGGCGGCCGCCGCTTCCACTTTGCCGATCCTAACGGCAATGAAGTGGCCGTCTGGAGCGAGTGAGGACTCGTATCAGGGCACGACTCCAGTCGTGCCAATAAACGATAAGGAAATGGGGCTTCAGCCCCTGCAGTCAGAGACGAGGGGCTGAAGCCGTACGTGTCAAGAGCAAGACGTTACCGGACCACGGCGGCATAGATTGGGCGTCAGCGATTCTTCGGCTTCTCGTTTGATGGCACACCCATCGGAACCGGGAACATGGCGTCGATTTGTTCCTGCGTAAAGCCCGCTGCGATCAACGTCTCCGTCATCGCTAACTGTTGCGCTTTATATCGCTCACTCGGCACGAACTGTTCCGAGATGGTATCGCTGTCTGAACCCATACCACGACGGTCGGGCCACCCTCTCTGCTTCTTCACGCTGAACCTCGCTACCGCCGAATGGTTACCGCTCGATCGCTAAACCCACGGCGTTGCCTCCGCCCAGGCAGAGCGCTGCGATTCCCTTGTGCACGTCGCGGCGAATCATCTCGTAGAGCAGAGTCGTCAGAATTCTCGCACCACTGGCGCCAATGGGATGTCCCAGAGCTACCGCGCCGCCATTCACGTTAACTTTGTTGAGGTCGATTCCGAGTTCCCGAGTCACAGCGATGGCCGCCACCGAGAACGCCTCGTTAATCTCGTACAAGTCGACGTCCTCGTTCTTCCAGCCCGTCTTCTTCCACAGCAGACGCACGGTGTCGACCGGCGCCATCATGACCCACTCGGGAGCCAGGCCGCTGCTGGCTTGCGCCACGATGCGAGCCATCGGCTTCAATCCCAGTTCCTTCGCCTGTGATGCGGACATCAATACCAGGGCAGAAGCTCCGTCGTTTACTCCGGGCGCGTTGCCGGCGGTGACCGTGCCATCCTTCTTGAAGGCAGGCTTCAAAGCGCGCAACACTTCGGCGCTGGTGTCCTCGCGGGGCGACTCGTCCTTGGTGAAGAGCGTCGGCGGTGCGCCCTTCTTCTTCGCGGGAATTTCGACCGGAACGATCTGGTCCTTAAAGTGGCACGCATTCATGGCAGCAATGGCCTTGCGGTGCGAGTTGACCGCGTATGCGTCCTGCTCCTCACGCGTGATCTTGTACTTATCGGCAACGTTCTCGCCGGTGTTGCCCATGTGATAGTCGTTGTAAACGTCCCACAGGCCATCGTGCACCATAGAGTCGACCACTTTCTGATCGCCCAGGCGAAATCCTTTGCGGGCATTCTGCAGAAGGTAGGGAGCATTGGTCATGCTCTCCATGCCGCCGGCGACCACGACATGCGAGTTGCCCGTCTGAATGGCCTGTTGTCCCAGGGCAACGGCTTTCAGTCCCGAACCGCAGACTTTGTTGATGGTCATAGCGCTGACACCATCGGAAAGTCCTCCGCCGAGAGCGGCCTGGCGCGCCGGATTCTGCCCTAGACCCGCGGAGACAACATTGCCCATGATGCATTCGTCCACGGTGCTCGGATCGACACCCGCGCGTTTGACAGCCTCGCGCACGACGATGGCGCCCAGCTGCGGCGCGCTGAAGTCGGACAGAGAGCCCTGGAACTTGCCGACCGGGGTCCGTACGGCGGATACGATTACGACGTCTTCATTGGAAGCCATGAAATAACTCCTGTAAGAAGGAAAGTGAGAACCAAACATTATAAGATGGAGCGACCTTGGCAACCGACGCACAAATACCGCCGGAAATTGAAACCACCCCTGCTCCCCGCAGTCGATTGCTCGCACCCTGGTGGCACACCGCCCTTCTGATTGCCATCCTCCTCGGCGTTTCGCTGAACGGGACGCGCGGCGTGCATCCTCTGGCCGAGGGCGGCAAGATTCCGCAATATCTCTGGACCATGGGATTCGAGTGGCTACTGGTCGGATTCATCTGGCTCGGCATCCGCAAACGCATGAGTATGCGCGACCTGATCGGCGGCCGCTGGGCGACGCTGGAAGATTTCTTTCTCGACATCGTTTATGCAGGCGTGTTCTGGATGGGCGCGATGCTGGTGCTCGGACTGTGCGCCAAGGCGATGCACCTCGACCAGGCGGGCAAGATTGAAGGAATGCGCAAGCAGATTGGATTTCTTGCTCCCGGCTCCAACCTGGAACTCGCGGTGTGGTTCTGCCTGAGTTGGACTGCCGGGTTTTGCGAGGAGATCATCTTTCGCGGATATCTGCAGCGGCAGCTCGCCGCCATCGGCGGATCGGCGATTGTGGGCGTCATTTTGTCGGCCATCGTCTTCGGTGCGTCGCACGGTTACGAAGGCGCGGCGCGCATGTTCCTGATTGCGGTCTTCGGATTGATGTTTGGATTGCTCGCCTGGTGGAGAAAAAGTTTGCGTCCCGGAATGATCGCGCATGCCTGGCACGACTCGCTTAGCGGGGCAGTTTTGCGACTGCTGAAATGAACGAGGATCACCTTCAAGCGAACGATTTCACGCACCCTAACGAAATTTTTTTTGTGGTCGCGAACCTCGCGCACAGCGTCACAGTCCTGCGCTTCACATCTTCTTGCGTTCGCTGTGCACTATTTCCATAAATTTTGCGAGTACGAAATCGCCTGTGTTCATGCGGGTACGAAGCACGTACGAAATCATCAACGATGTGTGTGAACGAAGTGCGCGTATCACTATCAGCGGGAAGCGCGCGGAGTTGCCTGACAAACGTTGCCGAGTTGCACACTTGGGTGCGCGTTTTTTTCTTGACTATTTTTTTCAATGACTCTATACAACTAACAAATTGCGATGAAATGAATGTCGCAATGTTCCATGACAAATGGAAAGGGAGAATAGAAACCATGGCAACGAAAAAGGCTGCAAAGAAGGCTAAGAAGGCCGCAAAGAAAAAGAAGCACTAAGCGGATCTTCAACCGTAACTGAGAGGGACGCGCAAGCGTCCCTTTTAGTTTTTGCAATCACTGCACGGTGACGGCAGGTTGCATCGCCTTAGGAAGCGGCTGTTCCTGTTCGGGGCAGATGTCGCTGTAAGCACACCAGAAACATCGTGAGCCAGGATTTGCATCGAACTCGCCCGCGGCAATCTTTCCTGCGATTTCTCTGATCTTCGATTGCGCCGCAAGCAGCTGGCTTTCCGTGCGCCGCGACTCCACCGCAGTCCCGTTCGTCAGATTGATGAACACCAGCGATGATGCTGTGTGTCCCAGTTTCTTCGCCGCCAGCGCGTAGATTGAAAGCTGCAGACTCTCGTCCGCATCGTCCTGCGTCTTCGCCTTACCGGTTTTGTAGTCGACGATCGCCACTTCGCCGTTGGGCAGCCGGTCGAGCCGGTCTAGCCGCCCCTTCACCTTCGCCCCCTCGACATCGATGCTGAAACGCTTCTCGGATTCCACGATCTCCCCAAGCGGATGAGCGAAGCGTGTGCGTACCACCGCCGCGAGCTGTTCGCGCCCGTACCCTTCATAAAGTTCGCGCTGCAGCGGCTCGGGGATATTGGCCTTGGAGAATTCGTCGAGGAAGCACGCGATTAACGTTTCCTCGTCGGGCGCGCGTCCGACGCGCACGCCATCGAAGTACGCCTTCAGTGCAAGGTGCATGGCATTGCCGAACTGCAGAGGAGCGCTCGCATCCTCGGGAAGTTTCCAATCGTAGTGCAGCTTGTAGGCAAGAGGACAATTCTCGTACTGCTGCATGGCACTCGCGCTCAATTCGAGCGGGCGGTCATCGGCGCGGGGCGGCAGCATCGTCCACTGCGAAACGTTGAGCAGCGGCTCGGCTGCGGCATGGATCTGCGCAATCGCAGGTTCCGGCAACACGTTGAACTCAATCTTGTCCTTCAGCTCGCCTTTGATCAGGTTTACCAGGTCGCGCATGTATCGGCTGGGAGGAAGCGGCCCGGCCTTCGTCTTGCTGACTTTGCCCGAGATGTACAACTCATCCATGGCGCGCGTCATGGCGACGTAAAACAGACGACGCTCTTCCTGCTCATAAAGCGTCTTGGGTTCAGTATCGGCGCTCTTGGTGCGCAACTCCTGCGGGAATTCGACCAGCGACTCCTTGTAGGGTAGCGGGAACGACTGCGACACGACGCGTACCACGAACACGCATGGGAATTCCAGCCCCTTCGCGGCGTGTACGGTCATCAACTGCACCGCGTCTTCGGTTTGCACATTGCCGAGCTCGTTAGGCGCCAGTGCTGCCACCGGATCGTCGTCGTCGGTCTCTTCCACCAGCGTGCCGCCCGCCTCGTTCTGGAAGACGAGCAGGTATTCCAGGAAATCGTGCAGCGTGCCCTGCCCGACGATCTGCTTTGGCTTCTCGCTCCAGCGCCTGGCGAAGTCCTGCAGTCGTCGCAGCGGCATCGAATCCGGCAACTGGAAAACGCGCTGCGCGATCTGCATTGCCGCCGTGAGCTCTCCATTGGCTGCGGCCAGTTCGCTTTGCGCCTGGCGGATAGTCCTGAGCACATCAGATCCTCCGGGCGCCTTGTCTAGAGCGGCTTCCGCAGAGAAGTCGCGGCCAAGCAGCGCCAGCTCTATGCGGAAGCGTTCCGGATCGACGTGAAACATCGGCAACGCTGCTACGCGAAACAGCGCAACGGGATGCGAGGTGTCCATCATGCGCAGGACAGCCATGGCGTCACGCAGCTCCGGCGTGTGAAACAGGTTGGCGCCTTTCACCTTGATCGGGATGCCGCGCCGCGTGAGCTCCGCCACAACCGCTTCACGTTGAAAGTGACCGCGATAGAGCACCGCGATCTTCTTGTACGAAAAGCCTGGGCGACATCGCATCTCCTCGACGCTGTCGGCTATAAAGGTAGCTTCCTGTTCATAACTATGCGGCGCAACCGCTTGCACGGCCACAGCGTGCGCCACCTGCGGCTCACTCTCCATGCGCGCACAGGAAAGAGGCTGGCGAGCCCACTCCCGGTCCTGGTCGACGGGGGCCGGATTACACCGGATGGCCTCGTAGGCACAACCAAGGATAGGCGGCGTGGAGCGCCGGTTCGCCGACATCGTGACACGTTTCACGCGGTCCTGGCCGAAGGTACGGAGGAACTGATCGAAGGCGTCGCTGGTGGCGCCGCGGAATTGATAGATCGCCTGATCGGGATCGCCGACTGCGAAGACGTTAGCTTCGTCTCCGGCAAGCAGGCTGGCCAGCTTGATCTGCGCGACGTTCGAGTCCTGGAACTCGTCGATCAGGATGAAGCGCGCCCGCTTCTGCGCCCGCTCCAGCACCGACTTGCGCCGCATCAGTACATCGACAGCGCGTGTCATGATGTGGCCGAAGGTGCCCAGACCTTCGTCTTGCAGCATCTTCTCGGCAAAACGAAAGGCACCGGCTACCTCGCGGCAGCGGCCCAGGATTTCGTCGTCCGACATGGCCGCGTGGTCTTTCGATTTCGCCATGCGCGGCAGCGGGATCTCGCGCCGCTCCAGCTTCGTAACATAGGCGTCGTAATCGTCGGGCGTGCGTAACTCGTCATGACAGCTGCTGAAGAACTTCAGCAGGTCCTGTAGAAACTTTCCCGGCGCGGCCGCCTTGATGTAATGCTGCAGCTTCAGGTCTGCCATGCGGCGGCGAAGCAGGACGAACAGGTCGTTCTCGTCGAGCAACTGGAACTTGGTGCCCGCGTCCTGCAGCAGGCGATAACAGTAGGAATGAAATGTGTGTGCCTGCAGACCGCTGCGCATCAACTTCTGGGCAGCCTTCTGGCGGTCCATCTCCGGATACAGTGAGTGCTGCTGGTTCGCCGGCGGATAGAGAATTGCGGCGACCCGCGATATCAGCTCGGCAGCCGAGTTGCGCGTGTAAGTAACCGCCAGGATCTCGTCGGCCCGCGCCGCGTCGCTTTGGATGAGGTGGGCGATGCGACGAGCCAGTACCGTGGTCTTGCCCGTGCCGGCTCCGGCGACGACCAGCATCGGCCCGTGCACGTGCTCGATGGCCTGCCGCTGCTCCTCGGTCGGTAAGAATGAAGGATGGCCGTTGCTGGACAAAATCAAAACTCCCGCTAGAGCACGAAGAAAAAGCGAAGATAATATTATCCTAGAGAGCCGTCGATAGCGCAAGCGAAAAGGCAGTCGAGGCGCCTAGATTCACGGATATTTATGACCAGAGAGCTCCCACGCAGCAGGGCAACGGCGGTGCCGAACGGATAGTCCGATTTCCTCGAGCAGCTCACGCGTCGCATGATTGCGGAGCTCTCTTCCTTAAGCCCCCCGTTTTATCCGTTTCTGTCACCGAAAGTCGCTTGGCTTATGGCTCGTACAACTGCGCGAGCGAAGTTGGCACCATATCAACTTCACGCGCTGGAAATCCCCAAGAACAATCCCGACGAATCAATCAATCACAGGAGAATCACCGATCATGTATCACCACGTAAAAGAACTAATGTTTACGGTAAATGTAGGCACTCCCGATCCGCGCTTCGGCAACATGTTACTGGAACAATTTGGCGGAGCGAACGGAGAGCTGGCCGCCGCGATGCAATATTCCATACAAGGCTTCAATTGTGAAGACCCTGCTCGCAAAGACTTGCTGATGGATATCGGTACGGAAGAACTGAGCCACCTGGAAATTGTGGGAGCTCTGATTCGCATGCACCTTAAGCCGATGAAGTCCGACCGCGGAGCGGCCGAGGCGGATCCGTTGGTTTCTATTGCCGGCGGCGGCGGAGTCGCTCTCTTCAACTCCATGGGAGACGCATGGACGGCCGATTATCTGAAGATCACGGGCGATCTGGCTGTCGATCTGCACAGCAACATTGCCGCCGAGGCGCGCGCCAAGATTGTCTACGAGCGCCTGATCAACTTCACCGATGACCAGGACACCAAGCAGGCGCTGCAGTTCCTGATGACCCGTGAGATTACCCACATGCGCGCCTTCACCGCTGCGCTGGAGACGATGGGCAAGCCGCGCTTCTCCATTGGGACGATTGCACCCACCGCCGGGCTGGTCGACGAATTCTTCAACGACTCGACCGGAACTGACGAAGAGACGGGCGGCAGCGATGAGCAGGTCGATAGCATCCTCAAGGCCGCGAAGTTACAAAAGGTGGATTCGCCGGTTTTCGGCGGCGATGGGCTGAACGTAGAGCCGGACACCCCGGTTCCGAACTCCGAGACAACGTCTAAGGTGGATTCCACCCCGGTGGGCTCTAAGCGTCCGCCTGCCAAGAGCGAGCGCGACACGCGGAGCAAGAAGACCGGTACCCGATCGAGATAGGTGTGAACAGACGTGAGTCGCAGGTGGAAGGGCCGGTGAATCGGCCCTTTCTGCGTTTAGAGTTCGCTGCGAGCGATGGCCAGCGCTGCAATGGCTGCGGTTTCAGCGCGAAGGATGGTTTCGCCCAGCGATGCGGCGATCCATTGCGAGCTTGCGAAGCTGCGCAATTCATCTTCCGTCCAGCCGCCTTCGGGGCCAATGGCCAGTGCAAGCGATTCTGTTTCGCGAGAGCGAAGGAGTTCGTTCAAGCCAATCTCAAGCTCGTCTCGGCAAGAACGATTCGCAACCCGGCCTTAACCTTCAGCGCTTCAGCAAGCTTCACCGGATCGGCAATCTCGGGTGGCGTTATCCGTCTCGATTGTTCCGAGGCTTCGCGCGCGATGCGGCGCCAGCGCTCCACGCGCTTGTCCGCAGCCAGCGCGAGGTACTTCTCAGTACGGCGGGCGATGACCGGAACGATCGTGGTTACGTTCAGCTCAGTACACTTCTCGATCGCCCACTCCATGCGATCGAACTTGAAGATGGCCAGCAGCAACGTGATTGGCGTTGCTGTTTGGGTGGCGACTTCAGGTCCGAGAGTGAACTCGACGCGGTTATCGGCGACGCTAGTAACGGTGGCGTGCCGCACCTGGTCTCCGCAGGCTACCTCGAACTCCTGGCCTGACGCGAGCGCGCAGGGTGCGCGCCAGATGCGCGGCATGCTCACCGGTAAGGGCGGCACGATCGGCGGAAAACTCATCGGCAATCCAGCGGCGGCGAGTCATCGTGTGAAGAGTAACAGAGCGATGGCAATTGCCATGGAAGCGTAGACGCCGCCGAAGAGACGATTCTGGCGGGCCAGAGCTTCCTCGTCAAAGACTCGGCTGTTGAACAGGAACTCCAGCGCGGACACCATGCCCAACCAGTACCGCCATCACCAGCCAGCGTTCCTGATGCATTTTAGCGACCAGCAGGAAGGGAATGGCGAAGAGCGAGAGCACCAGGTACGCGATGCCGCCGATGCGAGCCCGTTTGCGGCGCTTGGGATTTTGGTAGCGCATTAGAACGATGCGCGCCAACTCGCGCGGGCGAGCCAGACGCGCTACCGCGGGCAGTGCCGTGACTACCAGCAGGAACCAGGCGTAGATGCGGAGGGCTTTGTCCAAAGGGAGAGCTGCCAACGATTAGAGCGTAACCCGCGAGAAGGCCAGGTTGAGAATCCGTTCGACCCACCCTAGCCAAAAGAAGGCTAGGATCGGGGCACCCGTTGTTCTTACCAGTTCAAACAACCAAGTGCCAAGTGCCAACTGCCAAGCGCCGTCTACCCGAAAATCTCTTTCACCTTGTTCAACAGTGAGCGGCTTACGGGCTTGTTCTCTACCGCAAGGGTTGTGTTCAGCTCTTGCATTAGCTCGCGTTGACGCTTGGTCAGCTTGGCCGGCGTCTGCACTTTCACTTCGACGAATAGATCGCCGCGGCCATGTCCGTTCAGCACCGGCACGCCCTTGTTCTTCAGCTTGATGTTCGTACCGGTCTGGGTGCCTTCTGGAATCTTGATTGTCTGCTCGCCTTCGAGGGTTGGGACCTTGATCTCAGCTCCCAGCGCGGCCTGCGCGAACGATAATGGCACGACGCAGTACAGGTTCTTGCCGTCGCGCTCGAAGAATGAGTGCTCCTTGACGTGCAACACGATGTAGAGATCGCCGGAAGGTCCGCCGAACGCGCCAGCTTCGCCTTCGTTGGAGTACAGAATGCGCGCGCCTTCTTCGACTCCTGCGGGAACCTTCACCGTCACCGTGCGATCGCGGGTAACGCGACCCTGACCGCGGCATTGATTGCAGGGGTCGACGATGAGTTTGCCCGATCCGCCGCAGGTGGTGCAGCCGCGCGTGATGGAGAAAAACCCCTGCTGATAGCGCATCTGCCCGCGACCGCCGCAGGTGGTACAGGTGATGGGCGACTTGCCGGGCGCGACGCCGCTGCCCTTGCATTGCTCGCACTCTTCATGACGCCGTACCTCGACCTGCTTGGTGACGCCGAAGACGGCTTCCTCGAATTCCAGCGACAGGTCCTCGCGCAGATCGGCGCCGCGTTGCGCGCGTGAGCGGCGACCACCCTGGCCTCCGAACATGTCGCCGAAGCCGAAGAGGTCGCCAAAGATATCGTGGAAGTCGTTGAAGACGGTGGCGTCGAATCCGCCGCCCGGGCCGGCAGCATTGCCTACGCCGGCGTGTCCAAAGCGGTCGTAGCGGGCGCGCTTCTCACCGTCTGCCAGAATGGCATAGGCTTCGCTGCACTCCTTGAATTGCTCCTCGGCTTGAGGATTGTCGGGATTACGGTCCGGATGATATTGCAGGGCTAGCTTGCGGTACGCGCTCTTGATCTCCTGATCGTTGGCGGTGCGCGATACGCCCAGAACCTCGTAGTAGTCACGTTTCACGGTGGTGGCCAGAACTCTACCTCTCCACAAAACGGCACGCCCATGGGCGATGCCGGAAATTCGATTGTCTTACGGGGAAGCGAAGACTCCCCGGATTGTGCACGCTCTTCCGAGCGCGCTAACTCTATTTGCCTTTGGGATTGCGAGCCACGCGCACCATTGCCGGACGCAGCAGCCGCTCTCTCAATTTGTACCCGCGCTGCAACTCGTCGATGACGTGATTGTCCTCGGCCTCGTCGGTGTCGACCATCTGGATCGCCTGATGCAGATTGGGATCGAACGCTTCGCCTTCAGCGGGAATGGGCTGCACTCCCAGCTTGGCCAGCGCATCGTGAAACTGCTTGTCGATGAGCTCGATGCCATCGTGAAAATCCTTCAGCGACGCGGCATCGGTCTTCAGGGCGCGATCCAGGCTGTCGAGGATAGGCAGCAGCGATTGCAGTGCATCCGCCAGAGCGTAGTCGCGATAGTCCTGCTGCTCCTTGGCGTTGCGCTTGCGAAAGTTATCGAACTCGGCCTGCAGACGCGCCGCACGATCCAGAAAAGCCGCGCGTTCGGTGCGAGCCTTCTCCAGTTCGGCCTGTAGATCGGCGACCGGTTTGTCGGACGCAGCTGGCCTGGCTCGTTCTCGTCCGCTGGAGGTAATTCGTGATCCAGCTCCAGCTCCGCTTCGGAGCCTCCATTTGGTTTCTTGAATGCCATAAGTGCTTGTACCCCGGAAAATGCGGACTTACAGCCCGCTTACGTCGGTTCGTTCCACAACTGATCGAACATGCGCGCGATGTAAGACACCGCGGTGATGGTGTGTTCGTAATCCATGCGGGTCGGGCCGATGACGGCCAACGAACCCATCACCTCGTCGCCCACGCGCGCCGGCGTCCCAATCAGTACGAAGTTATTTAGATGCGGCATGGTGTCTTCCAGACCCACAACCACGCGCACCGCCTCCTGGCGGGTGTCCAGATAGGCCGAGAGCAGGTCGACTACCCGCTGTTTCTCTTCGAGCGTTGCCAGCAACTGGCGCAGGCGCTCCTTGTCCTGCTCGGTCAGCACCAGGTTCGACGCACCCTCCACGTAAACGGAGTGCGTTGTGTTTTCAGTAGCCAGAGCCCCCTGCGTGTAAAGCTGCTCGACCGAAGACATCAGCCGGTCATATTCGCTGCGCTCCTGCTGCAGGCGTTTGGCGATCTCTTCGCGCAGCGACTCCATCTCCCAGCCACGGAAGTTCTGATTGATATAGGCTGCGGCCGCTTCCAGGTCGGCAATCGTAAGGTCTTCGCCCAGGCGCAGCACGCGATCGCGCACCAGCCCACTGCGCGTCACCACCACGGCCAGGACTTTCTTGTCCGCCAGCCGCTGGAAATACACGTGCTCCAAGGCATTGCGCTGCGCGGGGGCCGCGCTTACCGTAACGCCCACGCCGTGCGAGATCAGCGACAGCACGTGCGAGGTGCGCTCCATAAATTCCTGCAGGTCCTGCGAGCCCTGCAGATTGCCCTGGATCAGGTTTTCGTCCGCGGGCGACAGACGCGCTTCGCCGGTCAACTGGTTCGCATAATAACGATAAGCATGCGCGGTCGGCACCCGTCCGGACGAGGTGTGCGGCTGCTCCAGAAATCCGGCGTCGGCCAGATCGGCCATCACGTTGCGAATCGAGGCGGCGCTCAGGTTCTCGCGATTGCTGCGCGCGAGCGTGCGCGACCCGACCGGCTCGCCCGTGGAGATGTAGGTCTCCACGATGGCGGTCAGGATTTCGCGTTCTCGTTTGCCGATGCCCGGAGGTGCGCCCATGACGTGCTGCGAGGATTGTAAGTTACTGTAAAGCCGATATTTATACCATCTTCGAGATACAATCCTACATATTCATTCTAGGAAGCAAGAGGGTAGGTGTCAAGATTGGCACTCGAGACATTTGAGTGCCAGAAGGCATGAGCGACAAACTGTGCCACGGCGGTCTGTGCAGCACTCCGACGCTTTGGTGGAGGTTTGGTAGAATTCGCTGAAGCTATGCACTCCTTGTTCGCCAATGCGGCATTCGCGGTTGCGACGGTCATGTTGGCATTGAGTCTGGTCGCGCTGGTCGCGCTGCTCGCTTCACCCGTCTACGACGCCCTCGCGGAATCCGATCGGTTCCTGCGTATTCCGTCCGCCCTGTTCCTCCTCTGGCTTGTTCTGCACTATGCCGCCGTCGAAGGATATTTCAGTGCCTTGTGGTTCGGTCTGATGTTTGGATGGATTGGTCGCGCGCCCAAGACGAAGGTTGCCATGACTCGCAGCCAACTTGCCGCCGATTCGATTTTCCTCGGTGCTCTTGGCGGATTCGGAGTCTTATCCTATTTCGACTTAGTCGGGAGAGTGCTCGGTCCCGTGGGTGAGCTTTTGTTGAAGCCAGTCGTTCTGATTCCAGGCAGCTTCGCGATACTTTTACTTATGGTTTGGATGAATTCCCGGAATGTTGCAGGCAATCACGCTGCACCCTCTACGCCGCCCTCGCACGCATAGCTCCCTACTGCACCTGTACCTTAACGTCCAGCTTCCCGCCCGACGGCACCTGCACCGTCTCGGCGTTTTTCATGTACGGCTGAAGCACTGTGGGATTGGCCCATTCCAGGTCCCATCCATTGGCGATCGCCAGGACCGTGTACTGGCCGGGCACGACATTCGATAGCAGGAACGTGCCGTCGCTGTCGCTCTGGTCGCGGCGGAAGAGCGGCAGGTTGTTCGCCGGATCCTGCGGCACCAACACGATCATTGCGCCGGAAAAACGTTCGCCTTCACGCATCGCGGTCCCGGTCACCTGCGCCGCTCCATGGGTAGCGATGCCGCTGATGCGAACCGTGGCGTTGTTGCCGATATCGAGCGTGCGGCCGCTGATCTTAGCTCCGGTGGCTGCCAGTTTCTCCAGAGTGAAACCGTTCGTCGCCTCCAGGCTGATGACATAACGGCCTGGTCTGACATTGTCAGACTTGAAGTCGAACCCCCCGTGATCGTCGATGTCGCTGCGAAAGGTTTCCCCCGTCACCGAGTTGGCGAGTTGGATCGACACCTGCAACGGCACGTGGGACGGAAACAGGATGGTGCCCGAAACGTTGACGAAGCCGGGTGAATCGGAGACGTTGATGTCGGTATCGCTGCTGAGATCGATATCGCGATACCAGCTGTGTGAGTTTCCCTTGTCGTTCGATCCGCCACCCGGGACTTCGACGATGTAGTGGCCGGGTGCCAGTCCGGAGATCTCGATGACGCCCGGCGATACCCAGGAATCCGGCGCATTCGACACCGAATCGACGTAGCCCTCAAAGATGCGCTGCGAGACATGCGGGAAGATCATGCGGCCGATCGTCGAGTTTTCCGCGGCTCCGGTGTGAATGCGCAAATGAAGCGACGGCGTAGCGTGCAGAGAGACGTCGGCGGTGAACCGCTCGCCCAGGAGTCAATTGCAGCGGCGTGGCGTCGGCAGAATCCGTCGCTCCCGAGTAGAACGTCAGAGGGTAGGTAACATCAAGAGCGGCATCGGCCAACTCAGAGGGGGCGTTCACCAACGAGCCGGTTACCCGATACGAGCGAGAATTCTGCGCATACCACGGCCGCGCGGAAACGCCGAGGTAGTACGTGCCCGGATCGAGATGTCCGATGTGGTAGTGGCCTTGATCATCGGACTGCCCCTGGTTCATGGGCAGCGTTTTCTGCACTCCGTCTTCCGTGCTGCGTTGGAACAGACGCACCATGGCGTACTGGACCGGCTCATTGTTGTCGTCGGTGATGATGCCTTCAATCGAAGCGTCCGGCTCGAGGCGAAAAACCAGGTTGGTGGTATCCAGGTCTGGAGCGACCGCGACTGCGGTGGCGTAGGGATCATGATGTTCGAAGAACTGCACCGAGAAGCCGCGGGCGGTCGCCATCAGGGAATACTTGCCGCGACTGAGTCCATTGAACTGGAAGCGGCCATCTGGGCCGGTGGTCACCGAAACCGAAATATCGCGCGGTTGCCACTGCACGATGCGTGCGATTGCGACCCTGGCCGAGGCCACAGGTTGGCCGCTGAGTGAGTTGACGACAATTCCTGAGATGCGAAGGCCCTGAGGCGCCGCATTGGCCGCTTGCGCGGCTGGCGATGGCAGCGTGGCAGTACTCCCCGATGGTGGGAGTTGCTGAGCGCTGCACGTGATCACCAGCAGCATCGCGCATAGGATCCGAAGCGCCATGTCAGTCCTTTTTTCCCAAGTGAATCAGATCGACCTGCACCTGCGCCTGCTGGCCGGCGGTCAAGGTAACATGGGAGGCCTGCGAGGCATAAGCATCCATCACGTCGGGGTTGCTGTATTCCAGGCCATCGAGACGGTCGAAGGCGAAGACAAGGTAGTCGCCCGGCGCAAGACCGCTCAGGTTGAAGGTGTCCGTAATGCCTGGCAGGGTGTGCGCACCAAGTTTCGACGCCGGCTGCGCCAGGATAACGACATTTACACGCTGCGGCGTACCGCTGGACGACTTCAACGTCCCGGAGAGAGTGGCGCCGTCATCGCGTAGCACGACATCCATGGGATAGCTCTGCCCCGGGGAAACGGTGATGTCGTCGTACAGCAGGTTCATCTGCCCGTAGCTAGCCGATTGCACATACCACGGCGGCAGTGGCCTTATGTCGACGGTGTAGGTGCCGAAGTCGACATTTTGCAACATGATTCCATTGCCGTTCGGTTCAGCGGTCGAAAACAATTCGCCGACGGTGATGTCCTGCGGAATCAGGTGAACCGAAACCGGCGGGCGCTGGAGATTGGTTGCGGAAGGACCGCCGCCCGAAGAGGCATGCGTGTCCATGCGCACAACGATGGGGATGGAAACCGCCGGAGCCAGCGCCAGATGCACACCCTCCATGTTGGCGGCAACGGCGATTCGCGCCTCGGCGCGCAACGGCTGCAAGCTCAGCTGCGACAATGCCCGCAACAGGTAGCTGCCCGCCGGAATATCCTCCAGGGTAAAAACCCCGGTCTCCATGTTGAAGTTGGTCGGCACCGAGACTTCATCGCCTGACGGTGTTAGCACCTGGAAGCCGACGCCCTGATCGGGGCTGTGTCCGCTGACGACTCCTGAAACCTGATAGACGGGGACAGCGCTGAGAGAAAAATCGGCTTCACTCTGGGCGCCGGAAACCAGCTGAATCGCTGCGGCCGATGCCAACTCGGGCACGCCGGGATAATACAGGTGAGGGAATCCGCTCTTCTGCTTCTCGCCGGCGGCCATCAGTTGCAACTCGCCCTGGCGCGGGCCTGCGGCCAGGTAGTAAGTTCCCGGCATCAGACCGGCAAAACGATAGTGCCCGTCCTCGTCTGTCTCCGTCATTCCGCGCGGTTCCCAGCGCTTGCGGCCATCGCGAATGGAGCGTGCGGTCAGGCGCATCGGCATGTGTTCGATCGGCAGGCCGGCGGAGTCGGTGACACGGCCATAGATGGCGCTTTGCGGAATGAGCTTGATCGTGATGCCGCCACTATTTGCTCCAATCGTGATCCAGCTCGATGCGGGACCATTCGCGTCCTGATCATTGAAGAAGCCGGGCTTCTGCGCCGTTACCGTGACCTGGGATGGCGGCAGGCCGTCGAACTGGAAGTGGCCGTCGGTATCGCTCCAGGTATTGCGCTGCACGTTTCCGTTAGTACGAACCATCGCACGCGGAACGCCTTCGCCGGTAGCGGAGTTCACCACCGTGCCGCTCAGGCTGTACGTCTGCGGGTTGCCGGATGCGCCTTGGGCGACCGCGAATCGCGCGCTCATGATGAGAAGGGCGCAGATCAGCGTCAATAACCAGGCAAAACGAAAACCGCCAGTTTCTCCCGATGTGCGCACGCGCGCAATGCCTTGATGGGAGACCTGTTCGCCCCGTTGCACGCTTCGAATATAGGCGTTAGAGTGCATGCCCGCGAATGCTTTGACTGAACCCAACTATGGTAACCCGGAACCTGTCGTATGGTTCTGGAGCGTGATGGATGGCTTGTGGTTCTGGCCGGACCGATGGCTTATGGTTCTGGCGGAGATGAATGGATCTGTGTCAGGGCGCGGCTTCAGCCGTGACGTAAGCCACTGCCAGGGACTAGATGAGTGGCTTTTGTGCTGGCGGGATACATGCCTATCGTTCTGGCATGAGATGAATTGGGTTCGTATCAGGGCCCGACTTGAGCCGTGCCGACACGCGTGCTGTGAGGCCAAGGGGCTCTGCCCCTGCACAACGTGTGCAGAGACTAAAACCCAGACTTAATAAACCTTGCTCGGCATGACGGACGTCATGCCCTGATACAAAACAAACATCTTTTCTTACGCTGTCACAGCCTACTTGTTTTGACGCTTGGCTTCGCGCGCCAGGAACACTTCCTGGCTGTTGAAAGCGTTCTTCTTGTCGAAGTTGGGATCGCGCACGTACTTGCCTTCCGAGTTCATGTGGCGCGCCTTGGCCTGTTCCTTCAAGTACGTGCCCAGGATTTCCTCGCGCACATAACGGATCAGCTTCTTGTCCTGCACCGGGAAGTCGACTTCCACGCGGCGGTTCAGGTTGCGCGGCATCAGGTCGGCGCTGCCCAGATACACTTCTTCGTTGCCGCCATTGCGGTAGTAGAAGATGCGGCTGTGCTCCAGGAAACGGCCCACGATGCTGGTGACGGTGATGTTGTTGCTGATGCCGGCAATGCCCGGAATCAGACAACAGATGCCGCGTACCAGCAGCTGCACCTTCACGCCCGCCTGCGAAGCCTGGTACAGCAACTCGATCATCTTTTTGTCGACCAGGGCGTTCATCTTGAAGATGATGTGGCCGCCGCGACCGTTTTTCTGGTGTTCGATTTCGCGCCGGATCAGCTGCTCAATGCCTTTGCGCAACGTCACGGGCGAGACCAGCAGCTTGCGGTAAGAGCTCTTGGCCGAGTATCCGGTCAGGAAGTTGAACAGGTCGGTGCAGTCGGCGCCGATCTGCGGATCGCAAGTCATCATGCCGATGTCGGTGTAGAGCTGCGCAGTCACGCTGTTGTAGTTGCCGGTGGAAAGATGCGCATAACGGCGAATCACATCGCCTTCCTTGCGCACAATCAGCAGCGCCTTGGCGTGCACCTTAAGGCCGAGCAGTCCATAGACGACGTGAACGCCGTATTCTTCCAGCTTGCGCGCCCAGCCGATGTTGCTCTCTTCATCGAAGCGCGCTTTCAGCTCGAGCAGGACAGCTACCTGCTTGCCGTTTTCCGCCGCCTCAACCAGCGCGTCGACGATGGGCGCGTTGCGTCCCACACGGTAGAGCGTGACCTTGATAGCCAGCACATTGGGATCGCGCGCGGCTTTCTGCAACAGCCCAACCACCGGCTGAAAAGACTCGAAAGGATGATGCAGCAGGATGTCGCCGTGCTGAATTGCCGTGAAGATGTCTTCTTCTTCGCCGTCTTTCATCAGCGCCGGCGGCATGGCGGGAACGAACGCCGGGAATTTCAGGTCGGGACGATCGAGCTTGGTCAGCGCACGCACCCGGACCAGCGAAAGCGGGCCGCCACTGATGCGGTAGATGTCCTCGCGCTCCAGTTCCAGGTTCTTGGTGAGGATCTCCAGCACCTCGGCCGGCATCGCCTCGTCTACTTCCACGCGAACTACATCGGCAAAGCGGCGCTGCCACACGCCCTCTTCGACCGACTCCAGCAGGTCACCGGCTTCCAGGTCCTGAATATCGCTGTCGGCATCGCGGGTAATGTGGAAGGGATGCGCTTCGAGGATGGTCATGCCAGGAAACAGGTCGCCGAGGTTCGCAATGACCAGTTGCTCCAACCAGACGAACGACTGCTCCTTGATCACCGGCTTGCGGCCCTTCGGTTTGGCAGTCCCACTCAGTGGGACAAGCTGCGGCAGGGTATCGGGAATCTTGACACGCGCGAAATGTTCTTCGCCTTCTACTCCGCGCAACATCACCGCCAGGTTCAGGCTCAAGTTCGAGATGTGCGGAAACGGCCGCCCGGGATCGAAGGCCAGCGGCGTGAGCGTGGGGAAGACGGCTTCCTGAAAGTAGGAGTTCGCGGTCGCGCGCTGCTCGTCCGTCAGCTCGGCATAGTTCAGGATGTGAATGCCTCCCTCATCCAGGGCAGGCACCAGCTCCTTCGTCCAGCAATCGTGAGCGCTGCGAAACAGACGAATGACCGAGGCGCGAATGGCGCGCAACTGCTCGACCGGAGTCATGCCGTCGGGGGTAGGATCGACCAGGCCTTTCTCGCTCTGACGCTTCAGCCCGGCCACGCGCACCATGAAGAACTCGTCGATGTTGGAGCCGACGAAGGATAAGAACATCAGCCGCTCCAGCACGGGATTTCGGCTGTCCTGCGCCTCCTCCAGAACGCGGCGTTGAAAGTCCAGCAGGCTGAGCTCGCGGTTGATGTAAAGCGAAGGATCGTCGAGCTGACGAGCCGCGGAAGCCCCATTGTGGTTGCGCCGTTCGGAAGTGGAAGTTGTGCGGGCAGCAGTGCGCCGCCTCTTGGCTGGTGCCGATTTTGCGGGAGTGCTCATAGGGTGTTTAACCACGAAATTAGACGATCATTGTAAAGCCGCCAGTCGGCTGTGAATATTGCAGAGGAGCGGTAGACGTCCATATTTTCGCATTGTTCAACGAATATTCATAATGCCGGACCTTAGCCGGCGGGAACGAGCAATCCGGCGGAAGCCTTCAAATTGATGTCAGTACCACATTGTGGGATACGACGCAACGAGTAGCGAGAGAGATTCCAAAAGCCCGATTTACAAAATGCCGGAGCAATGTAAAGCGACGACGTATCCGAAGCAATGACCCAGTTGGAGCCAATGCAGGCGCTGTGCGATACTGTTTTTGCTCAGAACGGAGCAACGGACTCCAAAACCAGTATCAGTATTTTTGGAGTAACTGAAGCTGACGGCCGCTTGGTCGCCACGTAGTTGCTCCGCAGCGGTGGAATACTTCCCAAAGCCGGGATGGCGGAACTGGCAGACGCAGCGGACTCAAAATCCGCCGACCTTCGGGTCATGGGGGTTCGACCCCCCCTCCCGGCACCATACCCAAAGTCTCTTCCGGATGTTGTTCTCTGCAAGCCGTGGGATTTTCGGAACTCGGTTAACCTTGGGAGGAGTGCAATAGAGTCCCAGCCGGAACATCCGCTTTAACGCGGCAAGCTCTCGGTTGATGGTTGCGTTTTTAGCGTTCTTCTTGAGCCTCTCGTCAACGTACCGAGCCACAAGATCACTGTAAACGGAGAAAAGACTACTTTGCTAATCTCCCGAAATAAGATCAACACTTTGACGTCGAAGAACCTTGCGGACTGTTGCCCACAGGCCGAATCTGCCGCCAAGCGGATTGACAAGCAGATTATCCTGAAAGCACTTGGACCCAAGAATAGTGGGGGAGGACACTTGAAATGCGTTTTGTATCACGCACCCTCCTTTGCCTAGGGCTGTGGGTGCTTCCGGCCTCGGCGCAGGTGCTCTATGAGAACGGCCCTATCTACGGAGAGACTGACGCCTGGGTTATAAACAACGGCAACTTCGTTAGCGACACCTTTACTGTCGCCGGGGGGAACAGTACCGTTTCTGGCTTGTCTTTTGGTGTATGGCTGTACCCAGGGGACACGCTTACGTCGGTTGCTGTGTCAATTACCTCCGGAATAAACAGTGGCACCATCTATTTCGACGGGACGGTTTCCCTCTCTGCGTCAGGCTGTGCTCCCAACGAGTTCGGGTTTAATGTCTGCGCGGAGACTGCGAGCTTTGACGGTCCAAACCTGTCCAATGGAACGTACTGGCTAAACCTCCAGAATGCGAGCGTGCCCAATGGTGATCTAGTTGGATGGGACGAAAACGATGGCGTTGGGTGCCACTCGCCGGGTTGCCCCTCGCAGGGTTGGGACAGTAATGCGGGTCCAATTCCTTCGGAAGCGTTCTCAGTCTTGGGAAGTGCGAGCAGCACGACCCCAGAAGCCAGCAGCATTGTGCTGGTTGGCTCCGGCATCGTTATTGGCGTGGCTGGGATGTTGCGGCGGAAGTTGCCGTGAGGTCTCGACCCTCTGGAATGAAACTGACCCACTACCGGACACGACCAAAACTTGACTTTCATTCTCCAAAAGCGCCCAATGAAGGAAATTCGGTGAGCTATGCACAATGTTCTCGGCCCCGCCCTCGTAGCTGCTGCCATCATCATTGGCCTGACGGTCCGCATCCTTGCGATCGTCCAACCCGGAAGAAGCAACCCTCCTTATTGGCGTCGGTTTTTCTCTAAATCCACCTCGACACGCCATTCTCATTAGACGCAACAACGCCCCTCAGCACACTACCCAAGGCTGCACACAATGCTACGTGTCTCTGCACTTGGTTTTGCGTTCAATGAAAATTCCGCTGCCTGGCAAGTATTGACGTGCAACCAAATTTTCCTGGGCCCATCCGACACCTTAGGCGTTTTTCCTTAAGGTTGGGTTTAGCTTACGGGGCCGTAAAATGGTACAAACATCGCCGGAACATCTTACGCCCAATTCGGTGTCTATACAGACATGGGAACGATTCCACGATGTGTCGCATCGCTAATCATGTTGTTTGTCGGTGCTGCGTTCGCAGAAGCGGCCTCGCCTTGTCCGTCTGCCGACACACCTGTCGCAACTCAGAGCTCGAAACACACCTCTGCACAACACAAATCTAGCCATGGCGAAAAGCCGTCCCCGTGCGATGAGCCGAGCAGTCAACCGGGTGAATCACAGTTAAGCGTAGGATGGGACCCGATTGCGTGTTGGGATTGTCCGACAGCGGCGGATTATTACGTCGTTTTCATACTTGGCTCGCTCGCTTCTGCGGCAATCTTCCTGTGCGTGCGACGAGCAAAGACCCGTCGAGAGGAGCCAATCTCACCGAACCGATTCGTGAAATAACACGGGCAAAACTCGCTTCGCCTCATTACTGTTGTAAACAGGCCTTATCATAACCAATCCGGACTGCCTGCCGATCACTTACGGATAACGGGGCTCGGTGGGAATCCAAGCTTTACGTTTTCAGGCCCTTAGGCGAAAATGCGGCTGAATCTGTTCTGTTTCGCGCTGAGCTGAGGGAATACCAAATGGACATCAACCTCCCTAAACGACTCGACGAGTTCGTCCAAGAAAGAGTCAAGAGCGGGCTCTACAACGACGGAACTGACGTGATCAGCGAGGCATTGCGGTTCTGGATGGCCTGCAAAGACTCGGCCAAGAATCCCTCGTATCCGGCTGGCTTTCCTCTTGGAGGAGGAGATGCAATCCCCCCGGGAGCAGATATCGAGGAACTCTGCTTCATCGTGCTGATGAACGCGACGAACGACCAGGATGAGGATCTGCAAGAAATCATGGCACAAGTCAAGGCGATGAACCGCGCGAAGCGCAGTATTTGGCAGCTACTCAGCAGAATCCGTAAACCCTAGCTTGGATTATTCATTGATTTTAACGGCAACAGAAAGAAAGCGATGCTCTGAACCGTTGTAATCAGTCCGCATCACGAGTAACCGCGAAATAGATTTGCATACGTTCTGGCAAACGCTCTCGCTTCCGAAACGAAATTCTGGTCCGCCGGAGGGAGGAAAGAGAGTCCCGTTTCTGTGTCGTTTCTTACCTCACGTAGAGACTCATTTTCTATGCCTACAGCTATGCCCGAGAAGCTCCTCTGTGGGGTTCTCGGGCATGCTGTATCTCTCTGACTTTGTTACTCCCGCCCCTTTTTGTTTTGACTCAAAATCCGCCGACCTTCGGGTCATGGGGGTTCGACCCCCCTCCCGGCACCAAGCTTAAGCCTCTACAAGCATTCCCCCAGGCGCCGCCATGCGATACCATGCCTTGTTCTTGATGGTGCGAGAAGAAACTTCAATTTTCGAAATCAAGTAAGGAGATTGCAGATGATCGGGCAAACTAAGAAGGCTGGACTGTATCTGGCATTGTTGCTGGCGACGTCCGCTCTCATTCCCTCGGCTTTTTGCCAAGCTCTGCCGTCGTTTTCAAATGTAGTGATCGTCGTGGGCGAGAACCAGAATTACAGCAGCAGCTACAACTCCAGCAACATGCCCTATCTCACCTCTCTCGCTAACTCTTATGGTCTCGGAGTGAACTACTACTCGGACACGCATCCTTCAATCGGTAATTATCTCAACTTAGCCACCGGTAATATTCTCACCGACAACGATAGCGAAACTCCGCAGAGCTTTCCGGTTTCTCTGAACAACATTGCTCTGGAAGTGCAGAACGCGGGTGGAACCTGGAAGGACTACGTTGAGAATCTCCCTTCCACTGCGAGTTGCAAAGGTCTGAGTCCAGGAACGTACTACGTGCGCCACGATCCGCTGGAGTACATGAGCACCATCAATCATGAACCGGGGCACTTTGTCTGCTTTGGTGCGTTCGCCACCGATCTGCTCCTGCACCGCCTGCCCACCTTGTCCTGGCTCGTGCCAAACGGGTGCGATGACGCGCACGACTGTTCCATCCAAACCTTCGACAATTGGCTGCGAGATGCAATCACGCCATTACTTAGCAGCCCCTATTTTCGGCCGGGGGGCAGCGGATTGCTGATCATCGTTTTCGACGAGAATGCCGACAGCGGATCGCCGGATTGTGAGACGACGACCGAAGGACAGGGTTGCGGCGGCCAGGTTGAACTGGTGGTGGTCAGCCCATTCAGCAAGAGGGGATATCAGTCGCACGGCGGCGACACACGGAACTACAACAACAGCTACGATGAAGGGGACATCCTGCGCCTGATGGCACAGGGACTCGGCCTGCCTACGTCCAATCTTGGCTGGGCTACCAATGGATTGCCTATGGCTGACTTCTTCTCCAGCGACAACCAACACTAAGGCTTGCAGGCTGATGGTGGCGCGCTTCGCGGAGCGGTTCTCGATGGCGCGCCCCATCGCAGTCTTTCTTTCAGGTCACACGGAACGTTGAGCCTGCGCCCGCAGCGCAAACCGATGTATGCCACGGCTCGTTACTATTTTTCAATCACCTTCTTTATGCGTTCCATTGCCCAATCGATTTCATCCTTCGTGATCACAAGCGGCGGTGCGACTCGAATCACCGTCTCGTGAGTTTCCTTACACAGAATGCCGACTTCCTTCAGGGCTTCGCAATAAGGCCGGGCCGGCACATTCATTTCGATAGCCAGCCACAGACCCTTGCCGCGAACCGTTCGCAAATTTACGCTGCGAAGGGACTGCAGGGCTCGAAGGAAGTAGTCGCCCAACGTTGCGGAGCGTTCGACTAGGTTCTCTTCGGTTAGCACCCGCAGCGCAGTGCGCGCGACAGCACACGCCAGCGGACTGCCTCCAAAAGTGCTGCCGTGATCTCCGGGATGGAACACGCCGAGCACTTCCTTTGAACCAAGCACGGCTGACACGGGATAGAAGCCTCCCGAAAGCGCTTTGCCGATGATCACCGCGTCCGGGCTAACGTCTTCATGCTGATAGGCGAATAACTTTCCGGTTCGGCCCAGGCCCGACTGAATCTCATCCGTGATGAGCAGCACATTATTCTGTTTGCAGAGATCGGCCGCCTCCTTCAGGTAGCCAGCCGGGGGAATAATGATGCCCCCTTCGCCCTGGATGGGCTCTACCAGGAAGGCGCAGGTATTCGCAGTGATGGCGTCGCGCAGCGCCTGCGGGTCGCCAAAGGGAATGATCTTAAATCCCGGTGTAAAAGGTCCGAAGCCTTTGCGATAGCTCTGATCGCTCGAGAAGCTGACGATGGTGGTCGTGCGCCCGTGAAAATTGCCGGCGCAGACGATGATCTCGGCCTTGCCGTCAGGAATGCCTTTGTATTCGTATCCCCATCTGCGTGCCGCCTTGATCGCAGTCTCCACCGCCTCGGCACCGGAGTTCATCGGCAAAGCCATGTCGAAACCTGTCAGGTCGTGCAGCTCCTTGTACAACATGGGTAGCTGATCATTGCGGAAAGCTCGCGAGGTGAGCGTCACCTTGCTGGCCTGCTCGATCAGTGCGGCCAGGATCCTGGGATGACAGTGCCCCTGATTGACAGCTGAATACGCTGCCAGACAATCAAGATAGCGTTGTCCATCGACATCGTAGAGCCAAACTCCCTCGGCACGCTCAATTACCACATTGAGCGGGTCATAGTTGTGAGCTCCATATTCCTGTTCCAGCTCAATCAAGTTTTGGGTCAGGTCGCGTTCTTTCGTGAGGTCCATATTTCTCCAATCCCATTTTCATTCGTATCTAGATATCAATGCGGGTTCCAGGCTATTCCCCGTCCAATAGCATCGTCAGCAATGCCATACGAACATAGAGACCATTAGCCGCCTGTTGAAAGTACAAAGCCCGAGGATCGTCATCCACGGTCTTATCCAATTCGACGGTGCGAGGCAGCGGGTGCAGGATCATTGCATCCCTCCGCATGCGTGCCAATACAGAAGAATCGATAGCGTAGGTACGGGACGCCATTGCGCCGGGAGTACGCTCAGCCCGAATGCGGGTCTGGTACACCACATCCGCTTCCGACACCGCCCGATCGATTGTCGCGTCCAGCTCATAGCGGACGTTATGGCGATCGAGATATCGCAGAATGTCGGGCTTCATCTGCATTTCCTGTGGGCTCACAAAGAAAATCTTCACCCGTTCGAATTTAGCCAGTAAATACGCCAGCGAACGGACCGTGCGGCCACGATCCAGCTCGCCAATGAACGCAATGCTTAAGCCGTCGAGAGGACGCTCCCGATAAATGGTGTAAAGGTCCAGGAGCGCCTGCGTGGGATGCTGCCCACCATCTCCGTCGCCGGCATTGATGATCGGGACGGGGGACACGTTAGCGGCTCGCAGAGCTCCACCCGTCTCGTGGTGCCTGATCACAATCGCATCGCAGTAGCTGGCAATAATTCGGATTGAATCTTCTACCTGTTCTCCCTCAACCTCAGAGGAAAAAGCGTGGGCTTGTTCCGTCGAGAGGACCCGTCCGCCCAGTCGCAGCATAGCTGCCTCGAAGCAAAAGCGAGTACGGGTTGAGGACTTATAAAAGAGCGTCGCCAAAATGCGGTTGTGATAATCATGCGTGCCGCCCCGCGCCACAATGCGTTCCATCTGGCGGGTACGGTCAAATAACTCCATCAGCAAGGGAACCGTGAACTGCTGCGACTCGATCACGTGTCGCAGAGTGGAATACTTTTGTGATCGCGCCTGGGTTGCCGCAACACCTACCGGCATGACAACACCTCCGCTTCTTCCACCGCTACAGACGCTCTTGCGGGCATGATCCGCGTACCTGCTCGTCCGGCAACGGCTTCTTCCAGTTGTTCGAAGGAAGTAATGATCGCTTCCGTGCCGCCCTGCTCCAGAAATCGCAAAACGGATTCAACCTTCGGACCCATGTTGCCTGGTGGAAAATGTCCTGCCTGAAGGTGCTGACGCATTTCGTCGGAAGTCACTGCTTCCAGCGGGGTTTGGTTTTTCTGCTTGTAATTCAGATACACGTAATCAGTGTCGGTTGAAATCACAAACAGATCGACACCCAAAGCCGTGGCAAGCAGCGCCGATGCTCTATCTTTGTCGATGACCGCGTCCACTCCGTGAATCGAACCGTCAACATCCCTCACGACCGGAATACCCCCGCCGCCCGTAGAGATGACCAGGACACCATCGCGGACCAGATCGCGAATCGCTTCCAGTTCCAGGATTTCAGTTGGCTCCGGCGAGGCGACTACGCGTCGATAGCCACGCGACGCATCTTCCACGATTTGCCACCCTAAGCGTTTTTTTTCTTCTGCGTCACTACGCGAATAGAAAGGACCGATCGGCTTGGACGGATGCGCGAATGCTGGATCGTCAGGCGATACCAGCGTCTGCGTCACCATACTGACAACGGGAAGGTTGAAACCGGCAGCAGATAGTTCGTTGCGCAGAGACTGCGCCAGCAGGTATCCGATCTCACCCTGGCTTGCGGCACCGCACACGTCCAGGGTTTGGCTGTAGGCGACGTCCGCCGCACGTTCGGAACGCAACAACTGCGCACCCACTTGAGGGCCGTTACCATGGGTCACAATCAGCCGATATCCCAGGCGAACTAAACCCACAATCGCCGTTGCGGTGCGACGGGCGTTGGAGAGTTGTTCAGCGATTGTTCCCTTCTCCCCCGCCCTGATCAGGGAATTGCCTCCCACCGCAATTAATGCAGTCCTCGACATACATTCTTTCTCAAGACCCGCCACCCTACGTGGCCTGCAGCGAAGCCGATGGCCCTCTAGCGCACCATCTCCGCCATCGTTTCACCGCGAACATGCCTCTCCGCCTGTGTCTCTGGTTTCGCCATCAGTTCCGCCAAGATCGCCTTTTGCGCGTGCAAGCGGTTTTCGGCCTGCTGGAACACGAACGAGTGTGGTCCGTCGATCACTTCCTCGGTGACTTCGTCGCCTCGATGAGCGGGCAGGCAATGCAAGAAAATACAGTCGTTCTTGGCGAGGCCGAATAGCGCACTGTCGACCTGGTACGGACGGAAAGCCGTTTCTCGTTTCTGGGCTTCCGCCTCCGAACCCATGCTGGTCCACACGTCGGTGTAGATAACATCCGCTCCGGAGGCCGCCATTTGCGGATCGTGGGTTGCCGTAAAGCTCCCCTCGGTTTCGCCGCAGCGCAGGCGAACCCACGAGACGGCTTCCAGGTTCGGTTCGTACCCCGGAGGCGTGGCCACCCACACGTTCGCTCCCAGTTGCGCGCCCGCAAACATCAGCGAATGCGCCACGTTGTTGCCGTCGCCGATATACGCCACCTTCAGCCCTGCAAGGCGGCCCTTCACTTCCAAAATCGTCAGATAGTCCGCCAAGGCCTGGCAGGGATGACTGAAGTCGGTGAGCCCATTGATGACCGGAACATTGGCGTGCCGTGCCATCTCCTCGACAATCTCATGAGAAAACGTGCGAATCATGATCCCTTGGACCATGCGTTCAAGGTTCTTCGCCACATCGTGCACCGACTCGCGCTTACCCAGGTTGATCTCCGCCGGCGAGAGATACAGCGAATGTCCACCCAACTGGTCCATGCCAACATCGAATGTCACGCGTGTCCGCAGCGATGGCTTTTCGAAGATCATGGCTAGCGTCATGCCTTTCAGTGTCTCCGAAAAGGCTTCCGGTTTGGCCTTAACCTCGCAGGCAAGATGCAGCAAATGACGAATGTCTTCTGGAGCAAAATCCCTCAGTGATAGAAAGTCTTTCTTCTGCATGGTTACCTCCCCGCCATTGCGAAAGCAGGCTGATGTTTTGCGGTGAATTCCTCAAGCAGGCGGGTGAGCGCGGGCTGCCCGATCTCTTCTACTTCGTAGCTGATCCGTACGCTGGGATGGTGCAGGTTCATGGTGCGCACCAGGTCAATAGGAGTTGCCACCAGCACCACGTCGCAGGGAACCTGTTTGATCGTTTCTTCCAGTTCGTGCCTTTGAATCTCGCTATAGCCCATCGCCGGCAATACTTTGCTCAGATGGGGGAACTTCTCGAACGTTTTCTTGATGGAGCCCACCGCGTATGGCCGCGGATCGACCATCTCGGCAGCGCCATACGAGGTAGCTGCCACATAGCCCGCTCCATACGGCATCTCGCCATGGGTGAGCGTCGGCCCATCCTCCACCACAAGGACACGCTTGCCCTTGATTACTTCGGGATTAGCTGCTGTTACCTTGCAAGCCATCTCGATCACTTGTGCCTTGGGATTGTGCCGTGCGATGTGTTCGCGCACCAGCTGCACCGACGCCGGGTTCGCGGTATCGACCTTGTTGATAATCAATACCTGGGCGGCGCGGAAGTTGACCTCGCCGGGGTAGTACCCCAGCTCATGACCTGGCCGGTGTGGATCCAGCACCACGATATCGAGATCGGGACGATAGAACGAAGTATCGTTATTCCCGCCATCCCACAACACCACATCGCCATCGTGTTCTGCCTGCCGCAGGATCTCTTCGTAGTCGACGCCGGCGTAGATAATGGTGCCTTCGACGATATGTGGTTCGTATTCTTCGCGCTCTTCGATCGTGCACTGGTGCCGATCCAGGTCCGCGAGGCAGGCAAAACGCTGGCAGCGCTGTGCGAGCAGATCGCCATAGGGCATGGGATGCCGCACCGCTACCGGCTTCCATCCCAGCTGGCGCAACTCGGCTGCAACCTTGCGCGACACGGGACTCTTGCCACATCCCGTGCGTACTGCGCCAATGGAGATTACAGGCAGCGTAGACGCCAGCTGGGTGTGCTCCGCACCCAGTAGCCAGAAGTCAGCTCCGGCGGCAACGCAACGCGACGCCAGGTGCATAACGTTGGCGTGGGTTACGTCACTATAGGAGAACACTACGGCGTCAACCTGCTGATCGCGAATAATCTGTTCCATCTCTTCTTCCGGCACGATGGGGATGCCGGCCGGGTACAGGCGGCCTGCTAGTTCCGCCGGATAGCGGCGCCCTGCGATGTCGGGAATTTGGGTTGCTGTGAAGGCAACTACGTTGAACTCGGTTTGATTGCGAAAGACCACGTTGAAATTGTGGAAGTCTCTGCCGGCAGCACCCAAAATCAGAATTTGCCTCATAGCGCGTCGAAGCGTCATTAAACCCAGATGTGGGGACACTTTCTCCTGCTGCGATATTGCCCTCCCTGGGTAACTTCTGCAGTGAGGGCAATCACAGAAGCGTGAGACGTGCGGGCCAACTGCCACCCTCGCGAGGCATACAAGTGTCGCGCGGCCCCTAAGCTGCTGAGCAACGGCGCGATGCGCCTACGGAAGCCACCCGTGTCGTGCTCCGGTTCCAGTGCGCTGCCGATGGATGGACGACGATCGACGGGTGGTATAACAGTCGTGGCGGTGTAAAGCTTCCTTCGAATTCTGTGCCCAGATTGTGCTTAATTGGACGATGCAGGGTTCGACCGCCTTCCCGGCACCAACACCGTTCTCATCTCCGCAATTCGATTCGTAGAGGAGCGTCATGGCCAGGTTCCTGTTTACGATGCTGCCGGTGAACGATCTTGGTTTGCCGACGCGAATGCTGCCGATCGCGCGTGCGCTGGCCGACCGCGGTCACGACGTCATGGTGTTTAACCCAGCGCCGGCGCCGATGAAGCTGATGGAAGAGGCAGGGTTGAAGAGCGTTCCGATGCCGGCGCGCGAGATGCCGGCGCCTGTCTTCGATCTTCCAACGGCGCACAAAGCTTGGGACGTCGAAGAATTTTTCGCCGGCCTCTATGGGGATGAGGAATTTGTGCGTGGAGCCACGGCAGTTCACGTCGACCTGGTGCGCGACGCTGCTCCCGATGTGGTAGTCGACTCGTTCAACCTCCTGGCGTGCCTGGCAGCGCGAATACTCAAGATTCCCCTGGTGACCGTGGTGCAAGGCAATTTTCATCCCGCGAGCCGCGGGTTCTTGTGGTGGGAGGCGGAGCGTCCATCCGGATTGGCAAGCGTAGCGGGCGTCTTGAACAAAGTGGCGGCTGAGTACGGGGTGGCGCCCGTCCAGCGTTGCGACGAGTTGATGGCGGGCGATCTATCGCTCATTATTGGCACGCCGGAGACGGATCCGGTCGACGCAGCGGCGAATGCTGCGCACGTCGGACCGATCGTGTGGCAGCGCGGCAACGCTACCTTGCCTGGGTGGGTGGATGCGCTCGGCCATGAACAGCCGCTAATCTGGGTGTATTCGGGCAATCCGCGATACGGCGGCGCGGGAAGTAGTCCGGAGCCATTCGACTCGATCATCGTGATTCGCGCTGCGATTGAGGCGCTGAAGGATGCACCGGTGCAGGTTGTGCTCACGACCGGGTATCAGGAGCTGCCGGCCGAGATCGGCAAACTTCCGGAGAACTTTCAGCATGCGGCGTATCTGCCGGGCATGGCCATGGCGAAGCGTTGTGATTTGATGGTGCATCATGGCGGCCACAGCTCGGTGATGAACGGATTGATGGCGGGAACGCCGACGCTGATGATCCCGACGGCGACCGAGCGCGAAAGCAATGCGCGACGCCTGGTTGCGCTGGGAGCGGGAGAGGTAGTCATGCCGTCGACCCTCGCGGACGGAGAGAAACAGATCGATGTGGCGGATTTCCGCGCCAAAGTAGATCGCGTGCTGGCGGACCCAGGCTATCGGCAGTCAGCGCAGCGAGTGGCGGAGTCCATGCGGCAATACGGTGGCGCGCAAATGGCGGCGGATTACATCGAGGAGTTCGCGAGTCTCAAAGCATAACGATTCCGGTGGCGATCCCAGGCAGAGGCACAATCATCGACATACTTCTTGTGTAGACTAACGCTCCTTCTCGCGTAAAACACTTTTGGAACAACCGAAGGCTTTCACGGTTGCAGGGCTGCACGTTCCTCATCAGAGAACCAATTCTGTTACCAGACCTCACTGCTCCTTCGGCTGCCAGGCGGCGGAGAGGTCGTCCAGGTGATAGACGCCGGTTACCTTCTGGTCCGTGGCGTAGCGGTAGAGGGCGGCGACGAAGATGCCTTGGGCGGCGGAGTTGATGATGCCGAGAAGCACCCAGTAGACGACCATTGCGGCCAAGCCCGCGATCATTTCTCGTTGGCCCAGGCGCGCGCCCATGATCGGCAAAGCGATTGCCGGCAGCGCCAGCAGTACGAAGATGATTCCAAAGCTCAGGCCGCCGGCAATTTGCTCTCCCCAGCGCTTGCGGACAATCTGCCCGGACTTCAAGAGTGCATCGACGGGACTGATATTTTCCGCGGCCAGAAGAGGTATGACGAAGAAGCTGGCAATGGACCACGCCGCCCCGGCAAGCCGGGTGAAGATGCGACCCAGGACACCCGCGCGGCGATCGAACATCTGGATCAGCATGCCGATGGTGGCGGCGAACAGCGCCCACTGGAAGATGCTCCACTTGCGCATCCAGGCGACCTGAAGGCCATCGTTCAAAGTGGCGTTACCGCCGTCGAGGCGATTGGAGGCAATGCTGACGAGCGCGACGTTGAAGTAACTCGAGACGCTATAGGTCGCGATGTAGAACAGAAAGAAGAAGGGCGCCATCTGCTTGCTGAGTTCTTTTTGCGCGACCGGATCTCTGGGAATGGGAACGCCGGGCGGCAATACCCAGATCAGCCCGATGCCGAGGATGATGACCGTCGCCGTCAAACAGAAAATTGCCGACAGGATCGGCAACCACATCAGTTCCTTGTCGGACTTCAAAACCGCGAAGCTCTGTCCTAGAAGATCCCAGCTGCGAGAAATCGATCCCATACGGTCCTCCCGTTTTCGATAGCGCGGCCACGCCTGGCGACGATCGAGACCAATGGATTGTGATAAGCGAGTGCCTAATTCTAAGCGTTCAACGGGACAATGTCAGCACATTGTGAGGCGGCTGTCAGTGACGTGCGCGGCTCCCTGGACAAAGCACGGAGGCCGCCGGAGGAGGGATCGCTGGCGGCCTGCAGCGTGCATGCGTCATCGCACCGATCTGGCCGGGCAGTGTTCGCAGCCCTTGCTTCTGCCGGCCAAGTTTCCGACAGGATGACATTGGCAACGCGGTTCGTCATTGCGCATGCGCAATCAGCTGTTCCCCGCCAGGCAACATGGAATACGACAAGGTAACTCGGGCTGGGTTGTAATCCGGTTTAAGCGCCAGAAGAATCCGAGCGATTTTATTCCGGCCAGGCCGACTAGTGAGAACCTGGTCCGATGGCGCTGCCCACGGGTGTTGCGACTTGCACGCTCGCGCTGGAGCTCACGTCTCTGGCCGGATTGGCGGTCTTGGCTTGCTCGTATGAATCGACGGAATTGCGGTGTTTTAGCGCGGTGTAGCTCATGTGACAGAGGTCGTAAAATCCGTAGATGACATTGGCGCGCCAGATGTCGCTGCGGAAGGTCAGGATTTGGCGGCGAGCGTAGCGGAACGCTTTGTTGCCCGGTTTGTAATTCTGCTGCGTACTGATCTGGGCCAGTTCCGGTGTGACGCTCTGGCAATTCTTCAATTCGACGACTGCCAGCGAGCCATCGGTGCGGACCGGATCGCCATTGTAGCTTTGCGTCATCGTGGGAACGCCCGGGCGGGCGATCATGTGCACGGACTGCACGCAGCCAGCGGCGGTCAGATCGCGGATGACCTTGCTGCGTTCCTCGTCGATATCGGGCGAGATGTGATGCACGAACTGGCGATACTTCAGCGAGAGGGCCGCGCCGGTGTCGTGGGTGGAAGCGCTCAGCCAGGCGGTCTTGCCGGTGGTTGGGTCGGTCCACTCCCACATGCGCAAGTGATCGCGCCGGGCGTAGCTGTTCAGGCTCTTCTGCCACTTCATATCTGCGGGATTTCCGTTCAGCAGGAACGGCCGCATCGGCTCCTGCGGATATCCGCTGTCGTTCAGGAAGGCATAGAAGTCGCGCATGAAGGCGTGCCGCGTGAACGTGTCGCTGTTCACCCATCCGGCATCGTGGAAGGCGGTGACGACCTGCTCGCGCGAGCCGACAATCGCCAGATTGATCAGGTCGGCGCTGGCCTGGGTTGTCGTGGTGGAGCGCGTGGGTATGGCGTGCGAAAACTCCTGCCACTCGAAATCGTCGGCGGCATAGGCATCGTCATCGACGACGGGCTGAGGCACCGGTGCAGGCGCGATCATCGCCTTCTCCAGTTTCAGACGGATGTCGGTGCCTGCCGGCAGATAAATTTCCGGCTCGGGGAAAATCGGGAACGTAGCTTTGTAGACGATGAGGCCCAGGTCCGAATATGGGTTCCAGGTCGGCAGATGAATGAGGCGGCTGTTAATGCGGCCCTCGGGAGTATCGCTGCTGAGAATGCCCTGGATCATTCCCTTGGACGTCACTTGCTCGCGCGCGTTCTCCACTTCCATGACCGCTGTGGAGAAATGAACGGGCGGGGTGCCAGCCGGCTTCAATTCGTTGAAGTCGATGGTGAGGCCGGCAGTTTCGTGAACGAATCCCCAACCCACCTTGCGCACCGAGTGCACCACGCCGCTGACGCGCGTGCCCACGGGGTAATCCGTATCGTTGTCGCACTTGATGGCTTCGGTCAGCTCGCCCGTGACCACATCGCCCGGCTTGGCGGTGTAGGAGGAAACAGGCGCGCTCAACCGCACCCAGATAGCCTGGCCGGCAGGAATCTGATCACAGGAAAAAGCGGCAATGGGAGCGAGCGCGAGCAGCGGTAGAACAGCCATTCGCCGTGCGAGCGCGGTGAAACGATTCATTGAGGGCGAAACAACCTCGCATCCCTTGGAGATTCTGCAGGAGTTTCTATTTTAAACGATGAGAGCTGAATCCGCTTGCGGCACTTCTGTCTAGGTTTCGCCGAGATCAACAGCGGCTTCAGTGGGCCGGGGGTAGTTCGGTGGCGAAGGAAGTTTGCTCCGCCCGGCGCACGATGTGGGGCGTGATGACAACCAGAAGCTCGTCCTCGGTAACGTTCTTGTTGTGTACCGCAGCGGCATAGTTGAGGCCGGGAACTGTCCCCAGAAATGGATAGCCGTTGATGCTTCGGGAATCGTTCATGTCAATCAGGCCGGTGACCACGCTGGACTCGCCATCCTTTACGGTGATCTCTCCGTTGTACTCGCGATTGTTAATGATGGGGATGCCGTTCACGTTCTGCGTGCCCAGCGAGCGTAGTTGCAATTCGATCTTCAGGGTTACGTCACTGTTGCCGTGGATGTACGGCGTGGCCTTCAGGTTCAAGCCGAGGTCTTCGAAATTGAAGGAGGGAAATGGCGCGATGAAGCTCTGGTTGCCGATGACCGACGCGATGGCCGGACTGTTAGCGATAGGCGCGAAAGTCGCATTGATGACGGGATAGCGCTCGCCGAGCTTGGCCACCGCCGGATCGCTGTGTGAGCAACGCAAAATCAGGTGCTCCAGGTTCTTGATGTCGGAGGTGTTCAAGCTGAAGGTAGGCGTGACACCGACTCCGCCGGCATTCAAACCGAACAACGTCACGCCACCACCGAAGGCGACGAATGGTGTCGTCAGGACGGAACTGGTGGAGGAATTTTGCAATTGCCCCAGCAGCGCGGAGATGGCGCTGGAGTTCGCAGCGTTGATGCCTCCCGAGGAGATCAATTGGTTGATCAGGTTGGTAGCGCTGGCGCCCAGGCCCGCCAGCAGCGCCGGGCTGATGTTGAACATGGTGAACTGCGTGGGCAGCGCCGTGCCCAGCGACCGCGCCAGGCTGGTACCGACTGCGTAGATGCTGAGGTCGAGAAGGATTTCCGCGCGGCCGGTGGTGAGGCTGCGGATCAACTTGTCGGCTGCATCCAGCAACGGCAGTTCGGCGCGAATGGTGATAGTGGACTGCGACTTGTCCGTCGAAATGTAACGCAGGTTGAGCAGGACCCGCAGCGAGTTCGTCATCTCCGCCAGTTGCTGATCCGTCAGATCGGGCACATAGAACGTTCGCAGGCCCATATGCTCGAAGTTGCGGCGGTTCTCGACATTGTCAGTGAGGAAGAAAACCTGATTCCCGGAGAGCGGCACCCAGAAGGTCTTGGTGACGGCCATGGCCGCTTCCATGGCGGTGGCGAAATTTACATCCTCAATGTCGAAGTGCACCCGCTTCTGCTGGACCGAATCGTCGAACTGCGACTTGATGCCGTAGGCGCGCGCCACCTCCGTCAGCATCGTGCGCGAATCGCCGCGGAAGTGGAAGTCATGGTGCTCGGGCGAGGGCTGGAGCTCGATGGGCACCGACTGTTCGACCACGCTGACCGGTTTCGGCGGCTCGTCGGTCTCCGGAATCGCGTCACGCAGCCGCTGTAAAGCAAATGTGTTGGTGGGATCGTATTCCAGCGCGCGGCGGAACTCAGCCATGGCGACGATATCGTTGTTTTCCAGCATCGCCTTGTTGCCGCGCTGCAACGCCTGATACGCCAGCTCCTGCCGGGTGAATTCTCGCGCCGTAACGTAGTCAAGCTTGGTGGGATCGAGTTCCGAGGCACTGGTGAACTTGGTGAAGGCCTCGTCCAGATGGCCTTTTTCCTTCAGCTTCACTCCGGCTTGAAACTGCTTCTTCGCTTCCTCTGCCTGCTTCTTCGTGACATTGGGAAGGATAGGCGTGCCCAGCGGCGCGGGCGGCGGAGCGGCACCGGTTTCCTCCTGCGGCTGCGGAGTGGTCTGGTCAGTTGCGCTGGATTGCGGCGCATTGGTCGTCGTCGGCTGTGAGCCGGATTGACTGGCTGCGGGCGCGCTTGGAGGAGCGGGGTCGACGCGTGCGCCGTTCTGCTGCGCAACCAATGAGGTCGCCAGAACGAGAGTGAACCATGTACCTGCAAACAGCCGCATGCGTGAAGAAATTGTAAGCCACGGCGACTGCGATTGTCGCCTCCGGAGGCGTGTCTTTTTCTTATTAGACGGGCGAAAGCAACTGCTCACAACTGGCCACACAGACCGTCGGCGATTCCCGGGCAAGATCGTCGACCGAGTAAACGCCCGTAGCCACCGCGATCACGGGGATGCCGGCACGGGCGGCGGCCTGGATATCGTTGGGAGTGTCTCCCACCACGCAGACGGTCGCTGCCGGGCCGCGCAGCTCGCGCGCCAGTTCGATGCCGTGACGAAAGATGTCTTCGCGTTTCTCCCGGTAGTCGCTGAACGAGCCGAAATCGAAGAAGTGCCGGATGCCACCGCGCTCCAGCTTGCGCCAGCCGATTTCTTCGAAGTTTCCGGTCACCACGCCGATCGCCTTTCCGCGGCGACGCAGTTCCGCAAGGAATTCAGGAATCGCAGGGCAAAGCTCGACGTCCATGGCGTCGGCTTTCGCCGCGACCTCGGCCGACATAATGGCGCGCGCTGCCGGCAAACGTGTCTCAAAGTCAGCCGGGAGTTTGCCATCCTGTTCCAGAGCGGCACGAAGAATGCCGGGATCGGTATTACCGTGCACCGGAACGTTGTCGATGCGCGCGTTGCATCCGTAGACCTCATGGAGCGCAGTATGGAAGGAGTTGTAATGCACTCTACCGTGCGTGTTCGCCAACGTGCCGTCGATGTCGAACAGGTAGGCGTCGAATCCGAAGAGATTGAAGCCGGGACTGGTCATTGCATTCAGTGTAGCGGAGAGGGAACACTTTTCGCTGTGCGCTATTCGCCTGATGGCGAAGGCGCAATTTCGGTATGGCCACGGTAGGACAAGAACAAGCGCAGTTGGTACTGGTTCAGTTTGAAACGAGACTGCGATTCAAACCAGTACCCGTAGCTTGTGAGCCGTGCATAGATTCGAAGTGAGTTGCCCCTGAAGTGAGCTGCCCTTGAGAGATTGTACGTTTGCTGCGGCTAGAAGCAGCTGCGTCACAGACAATCGGTTGGCAGCCAGCCGCGCAGCGGCGCACTTGCCGTTAGCCCCGGGCGGAAGCCCGGGGTACGCGTCGCCTCTTGATCCGAGCCCCTTCAGGGGCGGCAGGGTTCCAATCAGAATTCGGCAGCTCCCGCGCGACGCGCCGATGGTGCGATTCCTTCCCTGCGGCGAGCGGTATTTTGTCATTCCTCGGGAAACCTTACGTTGGCCAAGCCGATTCCAACTAAGAGCGAGCAAGACACGAGTTTGTGGCGAGCAGAGCGCGTGTCAGGGAGACGGACATCATGAAATCACTTTTATTCTTGTTGGGCTCGGGGCTGCTGGTGACAACCTTGGCGGTTGCGCAGGACACGCCCAGCAGCGGCAGTGAAGCCACTGAGCCCAGTCCAAATGCTCAGACCAGCAAAACGGAGCAGACGTCGAGCAGCGTCATCCGTGGCTGCCTGAGCGGTTCAGCCGGCAACTACACCATCACCGATCAGAATGGCATGCAGTACACCATCGCCGGTCCTGACAACGAATTGCAAGCCAGGGTCGGACACGAGATTGAGGTGACCACCCTTCAGGAGCAGAGCAACGGTTCGACCGATAGCGTACAAGTCTCGAATGTTCGCGATGTTTCGCCGACGTGTAAGCCTGGGAGTTCCACGGGGCCTGCGCCGATCAACCAAAACGGTGCCAGCCCCAAAGGCACGGCAAGTACCTCCGAGCCTCCGCAGATGATGGCAATGCTGGATGCGGGTACGCAGGAGCAGAAGCCTGGCGCAACGCCGTTCAGCGCACAACGCCTCCAGTAACCAATCAAACACCAGCGGCACCGGCTTCTCCCACTTTGTCAGACCAGCCGAGCGGAAGCAGTCCAGCCAACGCTGCTGTATCAGGGCACGTCTTTAGACGTGCAGTCGCGCGGCCAAAAAGACTCGGGCTTCATCCCTTGCATGCAAGACATGAAGCCCGGAGCCAGATAGCGCGTTATGTGGCACGACTGAAGTGCGTCCCCTGATACAAACCTTCGGACCCAACGAGGAACGGCTCGCGAATAAACCGCGGCCACGCCTTATTCGAAGATCAGAATCGCCGCTGCGATCACCGTGGTCCACAGGCCGCGCTTGTCGCCCACCGCACTCTGCGTGATGTTCGCCGTGCGCACGATCTTGTTGGACAGCCGGTAAACTTCTTTCTTCTCATCCCACGATTTGTCGGCGTCGAAGTCGACATCGAGCGTGGTCGCCAGCATCTCGGCCGCGAGCTCTTCGGCGTAATCCCCGGCGGTGTCGTCCGTTTCACCGAACGAGTGATGTTCGCTCAAGTAGCCGTAGGTGCTCTTGTCGGCGGGCATCGCCAGTCCAATGCTCGACGCCACCAGGCGATGCGCCTCGCGGGTGGAGTTCTCCGCCACCACGGCAAACACAACCTCGCCGGGTGAAAGGTAGCGCAGGCCTTCCTTGCGCCCGATTAGCTTGCAGTGGGGTGGAAAGATGGAAGAGACGCGCACAAGATTCTGGGCCGCGATGCCGGCATCGCGCAATGCCAACTCAAAAGAGGTCAGACGTTCTTTGTGTTTCCCTACGCCCTTCGTCAGAAAGATGCGCTTGGGGACCATGTCCTTGGACAATTTGTGAGGGCCTCCGGGCAGGAGAAGATAGTAACGAAATTTCAAAATAACACATTGTGGGGGTGCCGGAATGTGAATTCAGGATGAATGTCGAATTATTCATTTAGGCACTGCATCCCTGGTCTGCTTTACACTGCTGCTCACCATGGTCGTCATCCTGATGGGTGTTACGGGAGCTGGGAAAACCACGGTCGGCAGCGCGCTCGCGGAGCAGTTGGGCTGGAAGTTCGTCGATGCCGACGACTATCATTCCGCCGTCAACGTTGCCAAAATGCGTGCCGGAATTTCGCTGACCGATCGCGACCGGATCCCGTGGCTGGCCTCGCTGCGCGAAGCCATCAAGAGCTGGTTGGCTGCGGGTGAGAATGTTGCGCTGGCCTGTTCAGCGCTGAAATCCTCATACCGCCGAATCCTGCTGACGAGCCCAGAAGTGAAACTGGTTTATCTTCGTGCCAGCCGCGAACTCGTCGCCCAGCGATTAGCGACGCGTCAGAATCACTACATGAACCCGCAGCTCATCGACAGCCAATTCGCCACGCTGGAAGAACCCGTCGATGCCGTGACCGTCGATGCAGCTTTGACAACGAATGACGCCGTACTCAAAATTCGCCAGGCCCTGGCGATATAGTTCAGCTTCTCTGCATCTAACTTCCCTGCAAGATGGCCATTCGTCGAAGAACCGTGATTTTGCTGGGCTCGTTGCTGCTGGTGGTGATTTTGGGTGTAGCTGGATTTATTTATCTGCTCACCGTTCCACCGCCGCTGGAACGCTGGCTGCAAGCGCGTGTGCTGCTGGCGCTGCGCGAGCATTACCAGGCAGACGTCCAGTTGCAGAACCTGCGGGTCACGCTGATTCCCGAGTTTTACGCGACGGCGGACAACTTCGTGCTGCCCAACCGGTGTTGCGCCGATCTGCCACCACTCATCGCGGTCAAGCACCTGGCTGTGCGCTCGAATTTCTTCGCACTGTTGCGAACTCCGGTGCACGTCAGCTCGGTCACCCTCGACGGCATGGAGATTAAGGTCGCGTCCAAGGGCCGAAAGCAGGCCGAGACGGGCTCGTCTCCGCCGGGGTCTACCTCCAAGCCGAAACAGCACACTCGTTTGGCGAACTTCGTCATCGATCGTGTGGAGGCTGGCGGGACGATGCTGTACATCCTGCGCAAGAATCCCGAGAGCGAGCCCATGCTCTTCGAGTTGCGCAAGCTGGCGCTGCGCGCCGCCGGCGTAGGACAACCGATGACGTTTACCGCCGAGCTGACCAATCCCACGCCACCGGGGTTAATCGAGACGAAGGGGCACTTCGGACCCTGGAACTTCGACGAGCCTTCCGCTACGCCGGTCGACGGAAATTATGACTTTCAGCACGCCGATTTGTCGGTGTTCAACGGCATTTCCGGCATCCTGTCGTCACAGGGAAAATTCACCGGCTCACTGCACAACATCGTGGTGGACGGCGCAACGGACGTTCCTGATTTTCAGCTCGATCGCGGCGGCCAGCCGGTTCATCTGACCACCACATTTCACGCCCTGGTCGACGGCACCAACGGCAACACCTATCTGCAACCGGTGAATGCGCACTTCCTCAACTCGAATGTGATCACCAGGGGAGACGTGGCGAGTAAGCCGGGACAAAAGGGCAAGACCATCACGCTGGCTGTGGATATGAGCAAGGCTTACGTGCAGGATGTGCTGGCGCTGGCGGCCAAAGGCGCTCCGGTGCTGACCGGGAACATGGCGTTGAAGGCGAACCTGCTGCTGCCGCCGGGCAAAGAGTCCGTGCTGCAAAAGATGCAATTGAACGGAACGTTCGATGTGTCCAATGCCAAGTTCACGCAGGAGAAGCTGAAGAGCGCCGTCACTGAATTGAGCCGCCGCGGACAAGGCAAGCCTAACGACACCAGCATCGACAACGTGGCATCCGAGTTCCGCGGTGACTTTACTCTGCGCAACAGCACCATCACTTTCGGCCGGCTGCAGTTTGCGACGCCGGGAGCCGCCGCGCAGGTAAAAGGTTCCTACGGAATCAGCAGCAGCCAGCTCAATTTTGTCGGCGATGTGAGCCTGGACGCGACTGTCTCGCACACTATGACGGGAGCGAAAAAAGTTTTGCTCACGCCGTTCGATCCCATGTTCAAGAAGCACGGGGCGGGAACATATTTGCCGGTCGACATCAGCGGCACCCGCGAGCATCCTGAAGTGAAAGTGCAGTGGAAGAAGTTGTTTTAGAGGCCGCGGTTCGCTCTTAGCTTTTCGCTTTTTGTCATCGCTTTCGAGTGTTCCTGGGTGTCATCCTGAGCGGAGCCTGCCCGATTTTGGCAGGCGGAGTCGAAGGACCTCTATCGCTACAATCAACGCACAAATCCGAAGGCGCGGCTTGGAAAAGGTGGAATAGATAAAGCACGGATTGTTCCGCTCTAGCGGTAAGGGTCCTTCGGCTCGGACTGAAGTCCTCGCTCAGGATGACACCGGAACAGGAAAGCACGCGAGAACTAGTCGCTCATACCTAGTCACTAGTTGCTAGCTACTAGTCGCGAATAGCGGCTTCTCACCGATCCTGCGCGCGGCCTTTCCACTCGCCGCCGCGGCCGCTCCAGTACTTGATTGCGGAATGAATGGTCGCGACCGTGTAAAACGTCGCACTCACCGGCAACGTCAAAGCCCAAAGTGGACTTAGTCCGTAGAAGCGCACCATCGGCAGATACGAGCCGCACATCAAGAGAAACGCAATTGCCCCCATCAAAGCCAATCTGGCCGATCCGCTCACTAGCAACGCCAGTGGCAAAACATAAATCAGCAACATCCCCACCACGGTTCCCAGCAGGAGCATCGCCGAATGTCGCAGCTGGTTGAATGCTGTGCGCGCGATCATACGTTCCACGTCCGCAAACGAATTGTAAGGTCTCACACTGTGGGAGTCGGCAGTTGCCCCCAGCCAGACCTTGCCGCCGCTCTGCTTTACGGCGCGGGCCAGCGCACAATCGTCGATGATCTCTTCCCGGATGGCGGCTATGCCTCCGATGCGCTCGAGCGCCGCGGGCCGAATCAGGATGCAGCCGCCCGCCGCGCCGGCCGTTTTGCGCCGCGGATCGCGAATCCACTCCGGGGGATAGAGCATGAAGAAGAAAAACACGAACGCCGGGATGAGAAGTCGCTCCGCCAGGCTGCGGCAGTGTAGCTTGACCATGAAGGACACGAGATCGTATCTGCCGTTTTCGGCAACCGAGATCAGTAGTCCCACATTGTGGGATGAGTGCTCGATGTCGGCGTCGGTAAACAGGAGAAAGTCGGGCTTGAGCGTGAGGGCCTGCTCCACTCCTTGTTGTAAAGCCCACAGTTTCCCCGACCAGCCCGGCGGCAATGGCCGACCAGAGATGATGGTGACGCGATCGCTTGCGGAATGCTCGAGAGCAGCCTTGCGCGCAACCTCAGCCGTTCCGTCGGCGCTGTTGTCGTCGACGACGAAGATGTGGAGAGATGGTGCCCCATGGTCCTCGCCCGACTCTGGCGAGAGGGTGGGGAGTACGTTCGTTGTTTGCTGCAATAGGGAAGTGACCGCCCTGCCGATGACGTCGGCCTCGTTGCGCGCGGGAATGACGACCGCGATAGCCGAGTCCCGGCTCGCCTCCACACTCACAGCAGGCGAGAAGGATGCGGCGCCCAGCCGGGCATAGGGGTCCTTCGACTCCGCAGCGTCAGGTATAGATTGGGTGCCCCGTTCTGGCCTTCTGTCGGCCAGGGCGGGCAGCAGCGAAACCCGCCAGAAATGCCCGTGTCCCACAAGCAGGTACACCCACACCGCAACGCAGATCCATCCGGCGATCAGGGCAATGGAGAACATTCCAAGGTGAGGGTAAATGAAGGATCGGGTTCCCACTCATTCAAAGACCGCGAATGAGTGGGGCACCCACAAGGTTGATGAGGGCCGAAAGATTCCCGCCCTAGCCCAAAATCGGGGCTAGAACGGGGCACCCGCAGCTCACGGAATCAAAGTGTGTCGCAAACATGACTAACACCCGCGTCTCACAACGGCGATTCCGAAACCGGCTACTGACTACTAGCCACTGACAACTGGCCACTGCTTCTCAGGCCTCCCGCAGCGCCCTTGTGATCGGCATTCTCGCGGCGCGGAAGGCGGGCAGCAGGCCTCCAACGAAACCCATCAGCACGGCGAAGATCATTCCGATGATCAGTACCTGCGGCGTGATCTTAAAGGCGAAGGCCAGCTCGCTGAAGCTGTTGGTCTGGCCGGTGCCTGCGGTGTAGCCGTTCACGGCGAAGGCCAGCAGGCAGCCGAGCGCGCCGCCGATCACGGCCAGCAGCACCGACTCCAGCACGAAGGAAAACAGGATGCTGAAACGCGAGAAGCCCAGCGCGCGCAGCGTGCCGATCTCGCGGGTGCGCTGCGACACGATCGCGTACATGGTATTCATGGCGCCGAAGACTGCGCCGATGCCCATCACCACCGCGACGAATGCCGCCAGCCCCAGCAGCGCCGCCGCGGTCGGGCCGGCCAGGTTCTCGTAGTACTTCGGTTCGGAGTCGACCTGCAACTGCACGCGCGGGTTGGCGCGCACTTCTTTATCGAATGCCGCCAGGGTAGCGGGATTGCTCAGCCGCACCGTCACCGAGTTGCAGCCGCCGTTGCGGCCGATGGCCGGCGCCATGGCGTCATAGTCGCCCCAGATCTCGCTCTCGAAGGAACTGCCGTCGGCGGTGAACAGTCCGACGACTTTGAAGTCGTGTTTCTGCACGCGTGACGGTGTCGCCGATGTTGAGGCCGTTGACTCGGTCGGCAATTTTCTTGCCCGCGATGATTTCGTACAGGCCGGGGGTGAAGCTGCGGCCTTCAACGATCTTGACGTTGTTGCGGACGTTGAACGCCATAGGCGTGACGCCGCGAAAGGTGATGTTGGCCGGCTGATTGTCGCTGCGGCGCGGCTTGTTGGCCAGGATGACGACCTCGCACGAGGCCATGGGCTTGCCGGCGCTGTCGCGCGCCACACGAGGATCGACCTCGATGACGTTGACGTCGGCAATGTTGATCCACGACGTCAGCTCGGACGTAGAGCCGCGCTGAGTCACGATGCCATTCAGCGGCGAGCCCGTGGAGCGCAGCGCGGTGCGGAAGCCGTTCTCCATGGCCAGCAGCGCGACGAAGACAGCGACAACCAGTCCAATGCCGAAGACGGCCAGCAGCGTGACCTTCCAGCGCTGGCGAAGATTGCGGACGTTGTAGGAAAGAGGTAAGAGCCATTTTTGTGAACCAGCAATTAGCGATTAGCCGTTAGCAATTAGCAAAGACAAATCCCAACAAATCCGCCGGGTGTTTTGGAAACCTCCCGCTCAAGCGGCGCTTGAACGGGGCACCCGTTTCATACGTGTTTCAATGTCACACCTGTCTTAACGTTTCGGTGATCCTTGCGCGATAGCCGGTCATTGCCGGGAAGAATCCTGCGAACAAACCCAGCATCAGCGCGATGCTTACGCCCAGCAGCGTCGTTCGCAGGGAGAGTCCGAAGTTTGGATACTGCGCGACGATGTCGCCGAGCATCGGCACCTGCGGCAGGATCTTCAATGCGCCAGTGCTGATCAGCAGTCCCACAGCGCCGCCGAGTGCGCCGATCAGCAGCGCCTCGGTCAGAATCAATGTCATGACCAGGCCGCTGGAGAAGCCCAGCGTCTTCAGCACGGCAATTTCCTGTTGGCGCTCGCGCACGGCGATGCTCATGGTGTTCGCCGTCACCAGCAAAATCGTGAAAGCCACGGCCAGGCCGATACCGTTCAGCAGGAATGCGAGGTTTCCCGCCATCGCCACGAATCCGGCCATGAAGGCCTGCTCGGTCTCGGTCTTCGTCGGGGTATCGCTGTTCTCGAACGTGTTGTCGATGGCCTTGCTGATGGCGCCGGCATGTTTGGGATCGTCGATCTTCACGGTCAGCCAGCCGATGCCGATCTTCTGTCCCGTGGCCTCGTAAAGATACTTGTAGTTGAAGTACATCGAGTTCAGATCGGTGCCGGGATACTTCGCTTCGTCGGTGTCGTAGATGCCGTCGACCACGAACTCGAAAGGATGTCCCACTCTGTAGGGGGGGATGGTGCTCTCCAGGTCGATGGTGTCGCCCACCTTCCAGCCGAAGCGCTGCGCCAGTTTGCGTCCGATGATGGCGCCACGCTGGTCGTGCAGCCACTTTTCCTTCTGATCCGGCGGCAACATCACCTCGGGATACATGTCGAGATAGGCAGCGGGCTCGGTAGCAAAGTTAGCGAAGAAATTCTTGGGATCGCGATACACGCCGCCGAACCAGGCATTGGCGACGACTTCCTGCACACCAGGAATCGCGGCGACGCGCTGCTTGTAATTGATCGGCAGATTAAAAACCAGGCTGACACTGTGGCGCGTGACCAGACGGCTGGCATTGCCGGCGTGCAGCCCGAAGTTCACCGCCTCGACCACCGTTTGCAGCGTGCAGAACAGGAAGATGCAGACCGACATCGCCAGCACCGTCGAGAGCGTGCGGATCCAGTTCTTGCGGAGATGCTTGAGAATCAGAGGTGCGAATTTCATAAAATCAGCAATTAGCAAACTCGCAGCAACTGCAGCTAGCTAGTAACTAGCAATTGGCACTTAGCAACTTGTAATGAGCTTTCAGCACTCATGCAATGAAACGATTGTCTCTTCTGCTTTGCAAAGATTTGGCGATATCGTCTTTTTGCTAGCCACTAGCGGCTAGCTACGAGTCGCTGCTTCTTCACGCCGTGAAGACTCCCTTCTCCAGGTGATGCTGCACGTGGGCACGGGCGGCGGCGCGGGGATCGTGCGTGACCATGACGATGGTCTTGCCGAACTCTTTGTTGAAAGTCTCCATCAGAGTGAGAATTTCCTCCGCACTCTGGCCGTCGAGGTCGCCGGTAGGCTCATCGGCAACCAGCACGGTGGGATCGGTGACCACGGCGCGCGCGATGGCGACACGCTGTTCCTGTCCGCCGGAGAGCTGGCGCGGATAGTGCTTGGCGCGGTCAGCAAGTCCGACGATGCGCAACGCGGTCATGGCGCGCTCGCGGCGTTCGCGTGACGACAGGGAAGTGAGCAGCAGCGGCAGCTCGACATTCTCGACCGCATTGAGCACAGGAATCAAGTTGTAGAACTGGAAGATGAAGCCGATGTTGCGGCTGCGCCACTTGGCCAGTTCTCCTTCGGACAGCGGCGTCAGATCGGTGCCCGCGACGGTGACCTTGCCCGAAGTCACGCGGTCGATGCCGGCAATCAGGTTCAGCAGCGTCGTCTTGCCCGAGCCTGACGGCCCCATCAGCGCCACGAACTCGCCTTGCGGCACGTCGAGGTTGATGCCGTCGAGGACCTTGATCTCCTGGGTGTCGCGCTGATAGACCTTGCGCACGTTCTGCACGCTGACGGCGGTGGTTTTGGCCGCCGTGCCGGATGTACTCATGATGACCTCTCGTTGTCCAAGACGCTTTGTAACAGGGCAAGGCTTCAGCCGTGCCGTAGAGCTCGAGAAAATTGAAGGGCTTCAGCCCCTGCCTGCTGCTTGCTTCACGACTAGAATCGCGTTCCGTTTCAGCACTTGCAGCGGCTAAAGCCTTTTTCCATAACACCGGTTTCGGCACGAACTGAAAGTCGTGCCCTGATACGGGGCAGCCACCGCCAGCACCTTGCCACGCATGGACAAACCTTCGTCAACGCGCAGGCGCTTCATTGCTGCTTTGTCGCCTTTGCAGAATAGCCATACCGCGAGGGTGATCACCCCGTCAGGCCACTGTTTACCTTCCCAAATCGGTAAAACGCGCATAGTTGAGCTCTGAAGGCCTGTTTACCATCTTGATGCCCTCCAGGGCTTTCTCCATATCGTTCGTCGCTCCTGGGGCTTCCTATTGCGATTGTGGGGCATTCCTGTGCCACCCCGAAACCTACCAAATGGTGTTTAGTTACAAAGCACCAAAATGCCAATTCGGGAAGGAATATGAGACCCCAATCCAAGCCTCTTGCCGACTTAGCTCTTAATACGCACTGTGTCGCCATCCTTCAACTTCTGCGGCGGATTCGTTACCAGCGTCTCTGTGCCTGCCAGCCCCTGCTTCACAATGATTTGGCCGCGCAGGTCCGCGCCCGTCGTCACCGGCAGCGCCCGCGCTTTGCCATCTTCAATCGCGAACACGGTCGGCTTGCCGTCTACCGTGATCACGGCGTCCTTGGGGACGGTGATGATCCGCTGCGGCGTTGCGCCGGCGTCCTGCGTCTTTTTCGCTTGCGGCTGCAGGAACGTCACGTTGCAGCTCATCTCCGGCCGCAGGAACTTGTCCTTGTCGAGGATGGAGACTTTCACCGTCACCGTCGCCTTGGTGCGGTCGGCGGTGGGGATGACCTGCCGGAGCATGCCTTTGTAGGTATGGCCGGGGATCGCCTGTACCTGGATCTCGGCGGGCTGGTTCGTCTGCAACTGACCTACGTTGGACTCGTTGACATCGACCTCGGCTTCCAGCGAATTCATGTCCGCGATGGCGACGATGGCGCCGGATGCTGTCGAGATGTTCACGCCAGGCGGGATCGGGGCGACGCTTTCTCCCACTTCGGTCATCTTTTTCACAACGATGCCAGAGAACGGCGCGCGTACCGTAGTGAAGTCGAGATAAGCCTGCTGCACCTGGAGATTCGCTTCATCCTGCTGGATGGCCGCCTTGGCCAGGTTGACCTTGGCTTTGGCGGCGTCCAGCGCATCCTGGGAAACGACCTTGCCCGCGAAGAGATCTTCCTGCAGTTTTTCCTGACGCTGGGCTTCGGCCAAGTCGGCCTTGGCATAGTCGATGTCAGCTTTGGCTTTGGCGATAGCGGCAACCGCGTCCTGATTATCGAGCGTGGCCAGGACTTCCCCTGTAGTCACCACGCTGCCTTCTTCGACCTTCAGTTCGGAGATGCGGCCCTGAATCTTGGACGAGACGACCGACTGATGGCGGGCCACCAGGTATCCCGAAGCGGTCAGGATGGGCGTACCTGCGTTGGCTGCGCCGCTGGTTTCGACCGTCGGCTGGAACGTTTCCACCTCGATGGCGCCGAAGACTGGATGAGTGCGTTGCCAGTAGAAGCCGCCCGCCACCAGGACCGCGATCAGCACCAGCAGAAGGAGTGGAACCCGCCAGCGGCTGCGGCGCGGGGTCTCCCGGTCAATCCTCAGGGAGGCGAGCTCGTCCTTCAATTCCTTCATGGAAACATCCGCGGTGTGACTGACAGATAGCATCGCATTCTTGCCGCAAGTTTGAAAGGCCCGGACCCGCTGCCGAACTCGCGTTTCGAGCCATCCAGCTTTGCGATCGTCCCTGATACGAGTTGGATTGTCCGATAGTTTCGGAGGCCGCGTCAGTGTGGATTGTCAGGGCAGGGAAATGACAATTGTCATGGCGTAGTGACAGGAAAAGAATTTCAAAGGGACGCAGCTTCAGCTGCTTGTCGCTTTTCATTATTTTGTCATCACGAGGAGGCCTTCAGGCCGACGACGGATCTGCTTCCTTCCCTGGCGACCGTTTGCGCTTAGGAAGGAAAGCAGATCCCTCGCAGGCTGCGCCGCTCGTGATGACAACTTCTTGGTGTTCATTTAACGGTCATGGCGTGAACAGCATCTGCGCCAAGTTCAAGGTCAGTGCGTGTGCAAGAACGTCCGCTGCCGCTGGAAACTACCGGAAGGTCCACTGACTGTCGGCCGGGTAATCTTTCTGGTGTACACCCGGTGTATGGCTCAGGACGAACCGCTTCATGTCGGGCCAGAACTCGTTCAGGATTTGCGCCTGGGCCACGCCGCTCAGTCCGGCGAGCGCGTTCTCCAGAGTGCCGCTGACCGACTCATTGCGATAAGGCACGTAGGCGTTCGAGACGGCTGCCTGCACGAACTGGCCGGAGATGGCCGAGAAGTTGATGACGTTGCGACCGTCGTCGCTGCGCCCAATGACGACCCGGCTGGCGGCATACGCCAGGCGATCGACGATACGGGTCTGGTGCGAGCGGAAATAACGCGGGTCCTGATGGAAGAGTGTTGGGAAGACGAATCCGCTGAAGAACGACGCGGCCTCTTCGCCAGCCGCCGAAACACCCATGCGCTTGCCAAAGCCTTCCATGCCGCCCCCGAATTGGGGATACGCGCCCGTGGTCTGCGAGATCAACGAATCCGCCAGGATGCTGACGCCCATGTCCACCGAATGGGTGCTGCGCAAATACAAGTCGAATTTCTGCCGCGTCGTCAGCGGCACATACGACGGCGCGTCCGGCAGCGGCTGGCCGGGCATGAAGTTGTGCGCCATCTTGACCAGGTTGTCGTGCTGAAACGACGCCTTAAGCGCGGCGCGGCTGAACTGCGCTTTGCTGAAGGCGTACGAACTCATTTCCGCTTCCACGGCCATCACCGGACCGGCTTGTATACAAACTGCGGCCGGGACCTGAGGCATGGCGACGTTATAAATGGCGGTATTGGGAAGGCCGAGGTTGCTGGTGGCTACCAGCTCGGCGGGCATCACCGGAGTTCTAACCGCGACTGCCGTTGACGTCGCAACTGGCCGACGCGAAGCCGGAAGCGCGGAAGGCATGGAACTGGACGCGAGAAAGTGTTGCTGGGCAAGCAGGCTGGGGCAACTGAATCCCACTCCGAGGACGATGGCTAGACCCACCCTCATCACATACCCCAAGCACCTGCGTGCATTATGTAGGAAGAGCTGCGATTCGGAAAGGCTGTTCAGGGTCGCACAAAATAATTTTTCGTGATTATGGCAACGCGGAAAGGCGCCACTGCGTCCCGTGGAAGTCTTAGTGTTCTGAATTCGGACTCTAGGAGAACGCAGTGACTCCAGCTATCATGTCGAAATGTCAAATCGACTGCGGTTTGCTCAAGCTCTCTCCCTGCTCATGCTGGCTCCCCTGCTCGTCGGCTGCAAGCCAAGGCGAAAATCACAAACGGTAGTGGTACATCTGCTGCGCAATCTTAGTTCTCCTTATGGAAGCGAGCTCGATCGCCGCATTCTGGATTTCCAGGGAACCATCCCTCGCCTGAAGTCGGGCCAGCAGATTCTGGTGGAAAGCGAAACCGGGGACTACAAGCAGCTCCTGGACAAGCAGTCGGACAGCAATCAGGACGTCGATTTGATTGTCATGGACTCGGCGGACGATGCCAAATCGAATTCCGTGCTGATGGCGCAGCTGAACAGCGCGGTGAATGTCTGCGCCGGACTGAAGGCGTGTCCCACGGTGACCCCCTCGATCATTCCGTCGCAGATCGGTGGCGACGACCGCGAAGCGGCACAGGCTTTCCAGACCTTCCTGCAAAAGACGCCGTGAGAGCAGGGGCCGGCACCGGCCGGTCCCCCAGGTTCGGCATCCTTTGGCCTAACCTGGGTCCAAACCTCATCGTTGAATTCTCCAGCACCATGAGGTTGTCATCACGAGGAGGACGTGAGTCCGACGAGGGATCTGCTGTTCTTCCCTGGCAATCGCTTATGGCTTAGGAAGGAACAGCAGAGCCCTCGCAGGCTGCGCCGCTCGTGATGACAATTCAGTAGGGCAAGACACCTAACGGCTAGCAGCTTTCTTCTTGAAACCCTTCTTTACAGCCGCGGCTTTCTTCGCAGCGTCTCCGGCGAAAGGCAGGTCTTTCATTTCGGCGGCACGCCACAGGTACCACGCCGCTACACTGCGGTGCGGTTTCCACTTCTCGCCGTACGCTGCCAGCTCTTTCGGTTTGGGCAGGTCGGCCATCTTCTTCATCTTGGCGAAGCCCTTACGTACGCCGTAGTCGTCCACCGGCAGCACATCGGGACGCCCCAGCCGGAAGATGAGCAGCATCTCGACCGTCCAACGGCCGATGCCGCGCACCGCGATCAGCCGTTCGATCAGTTCGTCATCGCTCATGCGATGCGCCTGCTGCACCGTGGGCACGGTGCCGTCGAGGGTCTTGGCGGCCAGATCGCGGATGGCCAGCATCTTGTTGCGCGACAGCCCGGCCGAACGCAGCAGCTCGTCCGATGCCGCAATGATCTGCTCGGGAGTAGGGAAGCCTTCGACCAGTCCGCGGCGCGTCTTGATTTGCTGCGTGTTCTCCGGAAACAGCGCCTTCACGCGCGCGGTGATCGTTGCTGCCACCTTGCCATTCAGCTGCTGATAGATGATCGACTCCAGCAGTGCGGCGAAAATGCTGATGGTGGTTTCCTTCCCCATGCGGCAAGGGCCGGAGCGCGTCATGATGCGCCCGAGCTGGCGGTCGACGCGGGAGAGGTGTTCGCAAGCGTTGGTGTGATCGAGTTTTTTCGGCATGGAAATTACAGGGGCTAGGGGCTCAGAGGTAAGGGTTCCCGCGACTTGCAATCGGCACTTGGCCGCTAGCAGCTGGCAAAACCTACGTCTCTGACAACCGTGATGAGAATAAACGAAACACGAAACCGTTTTCTCGCCTAGAGTCCAATCCCAAACCCCTGGCCACTGACCCCTAGTCCCTGCTTTCTTCTTCCAGCGCGGTAATCGTCTCGTCGTCCACGTTCCACGTTTTCAAGATGCGGAAGATGATTCGGCTGGGGAAGCCGGCGCGCGCCAGCGTGCGAAAGATACGGGCGGCCTGCTTCTGGTCTTCGGGTTTCGAAAGGCGCTTGCGCTTCAGGAAGTCGCGCGCCAGTTGCTCTTCGTTAACCTGGTCGTACGCCGCACCGACCGCGCCCTGAATGATGTCGCCATGTACGCCTTTGGCTTTCAGGTCCTGCGTTACCCGCAAGCGGCCGAATTTTTCGTTCTCCTTGCGGAAGCGGGTATAGCTCTCGGCGTAGCCGGTATCGTTCAGATAATTATGGAGTTTTAAGCGCGCGACCACTACGTCGACCAGCAATTCGCCGTGCGGCTGGTCGCCCACCCGGTTGCGCATCAGGCGGCGGATCTCGGCCACCGTGCGCATCTTCCGGCCCAGGGCTCCCACGGCGTACTCGTAAAGCGACTCCTCGTCGTAGGTGCGCGTCGAACGCTTGAACGCCATGGAAAAGATTATAGGCGTGCAGATTTCCGTGGTTTTGAACAGAACCATTAGGGGGCCTGCACATGGCTCAATTCGGGAGCGGAACCACCTTCTACGGCGAAAGTAGTTGCAACTAATACGCATTCCTTTTCAATTTTGCTGGTTCCGGCGGGCTTTTCCGCACCTCTTTTTTAACGTTACAGGCGGAAAATGCGATTTTCCTATTCGCGATTTGGCCTCCAGTGACATACAGTTAGCTACGAAAGGTGGTGAACCCTATGCCGCAAAGTAAGAAGCCTGTGTTTTATCTGCTCACATCTCTTCTCCTGGTTTTCTCGTCGCTGCCTATCTGGGCCGCCGATAAGACGAAGGACGAAGAAACCATAAGGAATGCCACAACGGTGTTAGAAGCAATGCTCGGCAGCAAGGACGTTCCGGCCAGCGTTATCGCCAAGGCCGATTGCGTCATCATTCTGCCCAGCGTGAAGAAGTTTGCCGTTGGTATCGGCGGAAGCGGTGGTCGCGGTCCGATGTCCTGCCGTGAGGGCAAGAACTTCTCCGGCAAGTGGTCGGCTCCGGCTATGTACTCGGTCGGCGGCGCCAGCGCCGGCGTGCAATTGGGCGGATCCTCAACGGATTACATCCTCTTGCTTATGGCTCCCAAGGCCGTGGATGCTGTGTTGAACGGCAAAGTCAAGGTTGGCAGCGACGTTACGGCTGCAGCCGGCCCGAGCGGTGCTACCGCCAGTACCGGAACGTCTGACGTTCTGACTTATGCGCGCGCCAAAGGCTTGTTCGCCGGCGTGTCGCTGAGCGGTGCCAGCCTGGATCCCGACAGCGACGCCAACCAGCGTCTCTATGGGCAGGCAGTCAGCGCCAAGGACGTCGTGAGCGGTGGTTCCGTGAAAGCAACTCCCGCGGGCCAGCAGTTGGTGACGGTGCTCGACAGCAAAGCCGGAAAGCACATGGAGTAGGCCCCTTAACTTGAAGCAAATGGTCGCCGCCCTGCACAAGAAAAAAAGCCTCGCTTGAGGCCACCGTGTGGTGTGCCCGGGCTTGCCCTACTCCAGGGTGAATCCGGGCACCCCGGCACCATATCGTTTCCCCGACAATGGTCGACACAGCCGGGGCTTCTCCCTGGCAGGTGCTTTCGGCTCAGTGCAGTTCCCGCGTTCCCACCGCCTGCCGCAACTGTTCCAGCGCCCCCATGTACGAGGCCAGGGCCTGACGATAACTCATTTGCGTTGACCGGTAGCTGCGTTGCGCATCCAGAAAATCCAGCAGGGAAGCGTTGCCGGCGAGGTAGGCGGATTCCGCCAGGTCCAGCGACTGCTGCGACTGATCCAAATACCCCACGTCATACATTTGCAGAATGTCGCGGTTATTCAGCAGGGTTTCGTAAGCGTTCTTTACGTCGGTAACCACCTGCTGCTCGGCGGCCTTTTCCAGGTACTGCGACTGCGTCAGCACGTAGTAATTGCGCGCCACCTCGCCCTGGTTGCGATTGAAGATAGGCAGCGGGATGCTGAAGAAATAGGCCGACACATTTGAGGCGTTCACGTGGCTATAGTCGAAGCCGATGTTCACGTCTTGCCGGGCGTTGGCTTTGGCCAGTCCAATCTGGCTTTGCGCCGCCGTCACGCCCCGCTGGGCAGCCTGGAGATCGGGGCGCGAGGACACAGCGCTTGTCTGCAACTCCTCCAATGTCAGAGTCACCGGCTGGTAGGCGAGCTGTCCCACAATGTCGTAGTTACGAGGAACGGAATCGAAGCCGATCAGCTCGCGCAACGTGTTCAGGGCCTGTACCAACGAGATGCGCGCGCTGGTGACATCGTTCTGGATCTGCAAGGTCTGCAAATGGATCTTCAGCAGGTCGCCCTTGCTCACCGTCCCAGCCTTTTGTTCCTGACACATGCCGACGGCGTGTTGATAGCTGTCGAACATGTGCTCGGCGAAGTCGAGATTCGATTTGGCCAGCAGCGCGGTCACGAATTGCTGTGCCGTCGCGGCCATGGTGGTGCGCTCCGCGTCCCGCACCTGCGCCTCGGTCACCGCCGTGGCATCTTTCGCCGCGGCCAGCCGATGCTGGCGCTTCTGGCCGCGCTCGAACAGATAGCTGATGCCGGCGTCGAACTGCGCCGTGGTATCCATGTAGTTCGACGAGAACAGGTCGGGCTGGAAGATCGGTATGTATTGCGCGTCCAACGACAAAGTGGGATTGGGCCGCAGATTGGCGGTGACCTCCTGCTCCCGGTTCTGATACACCAGCGTGCGCTGTGCCTGCAGCCCAGGATTGTTACGGAGTGCGAAGTCGATCGCCTGATCCAGGGTGATGACCACGGAGGGCTGCTGAGGTCTGCTGGGCGCGGGTATCTGATTGGCTGGCCTCTGAGGAGGAGCTTGGGGCGCGTTGCTCTGGGCCTGGGCGGACGCCGCGCCCGACAACAGTAACGACGCCAGTGCGATCCCAGTAAAGAAATGGAGCGGTTTGATCTGCGCACAAAAACGCACTCGGGTGCTTGACGTCATCATGAATGCTCGTGGGGTACGAAAGACAAATGATGCCAGAAGAGCGCGCGACTAGAAATCTCGAAATGCTGCCACAAAATAAATTCACTGGCCCAGCCATTGCCAACAGATAGGGGGCAGCTGAAGTTTCAAGAATCCAAGAAGTTAAAAAGCCCCGCCCTAGGCCGAAATATGGCTAAAACGGGGCACCCAACTACTTTTTGCACCTGACCTCGGCCTTAGCTCCAGTAGTCTCTGATCACTGACCACTGACCACTGACGTTACAACGCGACGCAGACGGCCTTCACTTCGGTGTACTGCTCCAGCACCTCGTGACCCATCTCGCGGCCCCAGCCCGACTGCTTGTATCCGCCGAAAGGCATGGCAGCGTCAAACACGTTGTAGCAATTGATCCACACCGTGCCGGCGCGCAGCTTCTCGGCCACGCGATGCGCTTTGCTGAGGTCACGCGTCCACACCGCGGCCGCCAGCCCGTATTCGCTCTGGTTGGCTTCAGCCACGATCTTGTCGATGTCTTTGAAGGGCATGGCGCACACGACCGGCCCAAAGATTTCCTCGCGCACGACCTTCATGTTGGCATTGGTCTTCACCATGACGGTAGGCTCGACGAAGTAGCCTGTACCCGACCGCTTCTTGCCGCCCACCATGGCTTCCGCGCCTTCGCTCAGCCCTGACTCCAGGAAACTCGACACGCGGTTCAGTTGCTCTTCGGAGACCAGCGGCCCCATGGTCGTGTCAGGATCGAAGCCCGGACCCAGCTTGATCTTCTTGGCCCGCTCGGCAACGCCGCCCACAACTTCGTCGAAGATGTCCTGCTCAACGTAAAGCCGCGAGCCCGCGCAGCAGCACTGGCCGTGGTTGAAGAAAATGGCATTCGCCGCGCCGGGGATTGTCGAGTCCATGTCGGCATCGTCGAACACGATGTTCGGCGACTTGCCCCCCAATTCCAGCGAGACCTTCTTCAGATTTCCCGCGGCCGCCTGCAGGATCAGCTTGCCGACTTCGGTCGATCCGGTGAAGGCGACCTTGTCCACGTCAGGATGCGCGGTGAGCGCGGCGCCTGCGGTCTCGCCGTATCCGGGGACAACGTTGACCACGCCGTCCGGAATTCCGGCTTCGGCAATCAGTTCCGCCAGCAGCAGCGCGCTCAGTGGCGTCTGCTCGGCCGGCTTCAGCACGATGGTGCAGCCCTGTGGCCAGTGCCGGGCCCAACTTCCAGGCAGCCATCAGCAGAGGGAAATTCCACGGAATAATCTGTCCAACCACGCCGATCGGTTCGCGGCGCGTGTAGGCGAAAAACTTTCCGTTCTTCCCGCCGGCCGAGATCGGAATAGTGTTGCCCTCGATCTTGGTCGCCCATCCCGCCATATAACGCAGCACGTCGACAGCCAGCGGCACATCGGCGACGCGCGCCACCGCCAAGGGCTTGCCATTGTCCAGGCTCTCCATTTGCGCGAATTCTTCCAGATGCTCTTCCATCAGGTCGGCGAGCTTCCAGATGGTGCGGCCGCGCTCGGACGAAGTCATGCTGGACCAAGGGCCGCTTTCGAACGCCTTGCGCGCGGCTTTGACGGCGCGGTCAATATCCTCGCGATCGCCTTCGGCGACCTGCGCCATGACTTCGCCTGTGGCTGGGTTGTAAACCGGGAAGGTCTTGCCGGATGCGGCCGGGACCCATTTGCCGTCGATAAACATTTTGCGCGCGGTTCCGATGAACTCCTGCACGCGGCTATGAATCTGGGGAGCAGTTGCGGTTGCAGACATAAATATTCTCCTGACGGACGAGGGCGGCACGGCGGAAGACACTCGCGTCACCGAAGCGCACGCGGCTTCGCTGGACCCACATCTAGCGGGAGAGTCTATCAGAATAGTGAGCAGCCGGAGCAGCTGTCGCTTTAATGCCCCGGCGGCTTTGCTGACCGCCTCTTCGACGGTCGCGGCCGTCACGAAGAGCTCGTCGACCTTGGTGACCTTCAGCGAGGTCCGGAGACGCTCGTTGGCGCCGACCAGGATCATCTGGCGGCCTGCGTTTTCACGCGAGATATGCGCGCCTACCAGGCAGCCGATGCCCGCTGAATCGATATATGGCATGTCCGTGACGTCGAGGATAAGCAAGGCGGCATCGTCCGAGCGGACCATGGTTTGTAGCGGAAAGAAGTTGCCGAGCAGAAGCGGGCCGTGAATGCGAAGCACCGTGGTCCCGGGGTAATCGTCGAGCTTTTCGATCTCTATGGGCTTGTCCTGCATAGAGTTGCATTCTATACAAGGAACTCTGGAGCGCAATGTTAATTTCCTGTAACTGGGCGGGCGCAAGCAGCTCTTAGCTCTTTAGCCGTTAGCTTTTAGCTATGAGCTGCGAGGTGGTTGTAGCGGTGGGGGGCCTTCGGCTCCGGCGCGCAAAAGCGGCGCGGCCTGCGCTCAGGATGACACCTTATTGGTGTGAGGTTCGATCTGCGAGTCGCGAGCCAAGCTAAGACTAGAGCTAAGAGCTAAGAGCTAAGAGCTAAGAGCTTCTTACATCACCGGCGGAACCGTAATCCCCATGACCGCCAGCACGCGAATCAATTCGCGTCGCACCACCGCCGCTGAGGCCAGCAAAAACTTCTTTCGCTCTTCGTCGGCTTCCGTCAGGATGTGGTGCCGGTGATAGAAATTGTTGAATTGCTGCGCCAACTGGAACGCGTGCTTGGCCAGGAAGGCCGGCTCGGTGGTCGCGATAGCCTGCTCGACCACGAACGAAGTCTTGCCCGCCAACAGCCATAGTTCCCAGATCTCGGTTCCGCTCTCGGAGGCGAAGTGCCGCGCGTAGTCGATGTCGGCAGCCAGCGCTTGCGTGGGATGAACTGCTGCTTTGCGGAAGATGTTGGTCGCGCGCACGGCCGCGTACTGCGCGTACGGACCGGTCTCGCCCTCGAAGGCCAGGGCTTCGTTGAAGTCGAAGGCAATCACCGACTGCTTGGTGAACTTCAGCATGAAGTAACGCAGCGCTCCGATGGCAATCTGCGTGGCGATGTCGGTGCGCTCATGTTCGCTCAGGTCAGGATGGCGGCTGTCGACCTCCTTCTTGGCGGCGGCTATGAGTGCGTCCAGCAGGTCATCGGCTTTCACGCCGAAACCTTTGCGCCCGGATACCTCAATGTAAGACTTGGCGCGATCCTCTTCGCTGACGTCGTAGCCGAGTTCCAGCGCGCAACGCGGCGTCAGCGCCACCATTTCGTACGAAAAGTGCGTGTAGTGCGCGGCCTGCTCGGTGTAGCCGAGCAAGCGAAGCGCCTCGACTACGGTATTCTGCGGATCGCTCTGCCGCGAATCGATGACGTTGTAGATCGCCGCGACGCTGCCGAAGTGCGGATGGTCCCGCTCGCCGTGCTCGGCGGAGATCCAGACCTCGTGATGGTTGGGATATTTGTAGAAGCGCCGGTAGCCGAAATCGCGGCCCAGCAAGCCGAACTTCCAGAGGTGGTAAGCGATGTCCTTGCCAACGTAGCCGACGGTCCCATTGGAGCGCACGATGACTTTCGCATCCTCGTCGGGACCGGCTTTTTCTGTGGATGGTTCGAGATTCTCCGGGTGCCCCATTTCAGCACCGTCTTTTGGTGCTGAAGTGGGGGTGTTCGTAGACGAGGAGGGACCGTTCGATTCCGGCGACAACTTCTTGGAGGAAGGCCGGGTCATAACCCAACAGCCTTTGTTCTTCCCCTCGGTCTCGAAGTACAGCACACCCTTCTGTTTCAGCAACTCGAACGCGGCATCCCAGAAGTGCAGGTGCAGAATCTCGCTCTCGCGCGGCAGGAAGTCGTACTCGATATCGAGCCGGTCCATCGTTTCCAGATGCCGGCGCAGCACCGCGACGGAGATGAGTTCGGCGATATCGGCCAGGTCGTTGCCGCCATTTTCGATGGCATGCAGCGCATGCAGGCGCACCTTCAGGTGTTCCTTGTCCTGCCCGTACCATTGCGAGACGCGCGCGTAGAGATCCCAGCAGTAATAATCGAAGCGCGGCGTCGAGGCGATAATCTCAGCGACATCGGCTTTCGACTTTTTCTCCAGTTCGACGAATCCGACCACCACGTCGGCCACCTGCACGCCGGTATTGTCGATGTAGTTTTGCACGTCGACAGCGTGCCCGGCCTCGCGCAACAGGCGGACAAACGTGTCGCCAAGAATGGCATTGCGCAGGTGTCCGATGTGCGCCGCCTTGTTGGGATTGATGCTGGTGTGCTCGACCAGAATCTTGCCGCTCACGTCGGCTGCGCCTTCACCGGCATGGTTCGTCGCAGCCGTAACTTTGCCGCTTGCCAGGGCCTTGGCCGCGACATCGCGCCTCAGCCGCGCATTAATGTAGCCCGCTCCGGCGACTTCAAGTTTTTCGAAGCCTTCCGGCAGCGGCAGCTCGGCGACAATTTCTTCGGCGATCTTGCGCGGCGCCTTGCGCAGACGCTTGGCCAGTTCGAACGAGAGGGGCAGGGCGAACTCACCCATCTCAACATTGGGCGGCTGGTCGATGACGATGTTCGCCAGCTCAACGTCATATTTCGCGCGCAGGAATGCGCGGACGTGGCTGGCCAGGTTTTTTTGCTGTTCAAGGTACATTTAGCTTTTAGCTCTTAGCCTTTAGCTCTTAGCTTTGTGCTCTTAAGCCTTTGGCTTCAGGCGATGTTGGGTGGAGCACTGCTTCGGCAGTGCAGTTGGAACTCGACTTGATTCTGCCGGCTTCAGCCGCTGAGGCCAGGGCCATTACCTCAGGCGCTAAAGCGCAACTCCAACCGGTGCAGCATGCGTGCACGCCTGAAGGCGTGCTCCACCCTTTTCGGTTTCTGAATGCAACCATTCAGAATAACAAAGCCTGCACAACCGCTTGCTGCAAGCTCAACGATCAGAACTCAAGCCAAATGCCAAAAGCTAAAAGCTGAGAGCTAAAAGCTAAGAGCGGCTTCCGTCGTTTGACGCTCCCCTGCGGCTTACCTATGATGAAATTTCCTCTGTGCGCGCGATACTGCGCGCTTTCCGGCGGACTCCCATGCGCATAGCCTATCTCGACTGCTTCTCCGGAATCAGCGGCGACATGTTTCTCGGCGCCCTGCTCGACGCCGGAGTTCCATTCGCGCTCCTGGAGAAAACCGTCGCTGACCTGAACATCGGCGCCACGCTGGAAGTGACGCGCGTTGATCGCGGCGGCATCGCGGCGACCAAGCTCGACGTGATCGTGAACGGCGAGAAAGACCTGCCGCGGGAAGAGTTCTGGGAGAAGCAAGGGGCCAGGGATCAGGGAACAGGGGCCAGGCGATCGGAGAGTGGTCAGTGGCCAGTGGTCGGTGGGCAGACTCTCGAACCCGCTCACTCGCAGGAACAGGGTGACAGTCACGCGCGTGAGCATCAGCATTCCCATCAGGCCGGTACTGAACACACCCACGCTCCCGAGCATGCGCCCGTTGAAGCCGGGCACTCTCATCCTCACGATCACATGCACGGCGAAGCCGGAGCTCACGATCAAGCTCACGTTCACGGCCGCCATCTCAGTGACATTCTAAAGATCATCGCTGCCGCGTCGCTCAGCGATCGCGTGAAGCAGGTTGCCAGCGAAATCTTTCTTGCGCTGGGTGCGGCGGAAGCCAAGATCCACAACGTCGATCTCGAACACATTCACTTTCACGAGGTCGGTGCGGCCGATGCGATCGTCGACATCGTTTGCGCTGCAGTGGGCGCCGAAGCGCTGGCCGTTGACGAGTTCCGCTGCTCGCCGCTCAACGTCGGAGGCGGTACGGTCACCTGCGCGCATGGCGTAATGCCCGTTCCCGCTCCGGCGACGCTAGAGCTGCTGCAAGGCGCGCCGATCTATTCCGGCGAGATACAAAAAGAGCTGGTCACCCCGACGGGCGCGGCCATCGTGAACGTGCTGATCTCAAGCTTTGGTCCGCGTCCCGCCATGACGACTGCCAGCGTGGGATACGGTGCGGGTACCCGCAATTTTGCCGGCCAGGCGAATGTTCTGCGCATCAGCGTCGGCGAAACGATCGACGCGCAAATAACCGCCGGCCGCCTGGGCGAGGAAGAAGAGATTGCGATCCTCGAAGCCAACCTGGACGACCTGAACCCGCAACTCATCGGCTACATCATGGAGCTGGCCTTCGCCGACGGTGCGCTCGACGTCTTCACGACGCCGGTGCAGATGAAGAAGAACCGCCCGGGCACGATGCTGAGCATCCTGGCACCGCTGGAGCGTGAGGAGCGGATGCGCGCGCTACTGTTTCGCGAGAGCAGCACTCTGGGCGTGCGCGTGCGTCACGAGAAGCGTTTTGCCCTGCCGCGGCATCTTGAAACGGTGGCCACGCCGTGGGGCGATGTTCGCATGAAGGTCGCCGGCGTGAACGGCGCCGCTTCGCAGTACGCGCCCGAATACGAAGATTGCCGGCGCATCGCCACGGAGCATCACATCCCACTGAAGCATGTGATGCAGGAAGTCCTTCGTCTTTACCTGGAAAAGCATCTGGACCGACAGCATGGATAATCCCAACAAGTTCTACATCACCACTCCCATTTATTACGTCAATGCGCGGCCCCACATCGGGCACACGTACACCACGGTGGTGTGCGATGCCATTGCCCGGCGCCAGCGCATGATGGGCGTGGATACCTTCTTTCTCACCGGCACCGACGAGCATGGGCAGAAGATCGAGCGTTCGGCCGCTGCGGCGAATTGCTCGCCCAAGGAGTTTGCCGACAAGGTTTCCGCCGAGTTCCGCGGCCTGTGGGACCGGATGAAGATCACTTACGACGACTTTATCCGCACCACCGAACCGCGCCACATCCGCGGCGTGCAGGCCATGTTCACCCGCCTGCAGGAGCGCGGCTACATCTACAAAGGCTCATACAGCGGCCAGTACTGCATCTCCGACGAACTGTATGTCGATGCAGTTGGCCCGGGCGCGCCTTGTCCGGAGTGCGGCCGGCCTACCGAAACTGTTCATGAGGAGAATTATTTCTTCAAGCTGTCGGCGATGCAGGAGCCGCTGCTCAAGTACTACGCCGAGCATCCTGACTTCATCCGCCCGGAGACGCGACGCAATGAGGTGATCGCCTTCGTGAAGGGTGGCTTACGCGACCTGTCGGTGAGCCGCACGTCGTTCAAGTGGGGCATCCCGGTGCCGGGCGATCCCAAGCACGTCATTTATGTGTGGCTGGATGCGTTGACGAATTACATGACGGCCATCGGTTTCGGCTCTGACGATCCGAAAGACCAGGAGAAGCTGGCGCACTACTGGCCCGCCGATGTGCACATGATCGGGAAGGAGATCGTGCGCTTCCACTGCGTGTACTGGCCGGCGTTTCTGCTGGCCGCCGATCTGCCGCTGCCGAAATCGATCATCGCGCATGGCTGGCTGCTGTTCGAAGAGAGCAAGATGTCGAAGTCGCGCGGCAACATCGTGCGCAGCGAAACGATTCTGGACACGCTGGGACAGGACGCGCTGCGTTACTTCCTGTTGCGCGAGATCGTCTTCGGGCAGGATGGCTCATTCAGTTTCGACGCGCTGGTGCAGCGCTACAATGGCGACTTGGCCAACGGGCTGGGGAATCTGTCCAGCCGTACGCTCGCCATGATTGTCCGCTATTTTGACGGCGAGATGCCGTATCCGCGGAGTTCGCCTTCGCTGAATCCGAATTTTGTGGAGAAGGAATCGGCACTCAAGCAGCAGGCCGAAATCACGATTCAGCAGTTCAACGAGAAGTTCGACAATTTCGATTTTTCGGGCGCGTTGAAGGAGCTGTGGGCGTTCATCGCGGTGGTTGACGGCTACATCGCCGAGACGCATCCGTGGTCGCTGGCCGAGGAGAAGGACCCGGATTCGCGTGCGCAGCTGGCAACGGTTTTGTACACCGCCGCCGAGGCGCTGCGAATCGTCACCGCGCTGGCGCATCCCATTATCCCCGAGGCGACGGACAAAATCTGGCGGCAGCTCGGGCTGGGGGACATCACACAGATTGCGTTGCCGGAACTGGCGTGGGGTCAGCTGCAGATTGGAACCAAGCTCGGCAAGGTGGAAGCGGTCTTCCCACGCGCCGACAAGAGCATGATCGAAAGGATGCAACAGATGGAACAACAGCGATCCGCAGGGAGCGAGACCAAGACTACCGAAACGAAGGTGGACGAGGTAACGGGCACGCCGCCCGCCGACAGCACCTCTCCTGCGCAAAAAGCCGAGGGCGGAGCGGTATTGCCGGGCTCGCCCTCGGGTGCGCCTGTGGCGGGCGCCCCATCCTCATCCTCCTCGCCCGCCGTTGGCGAAAAGGTGGGTCCGACCGACAACAAGATCACCATCGATGACTTTCTTAAGGTCGAGTTGCGCGTCGGAGAAGTGAAGTTTGCCGAGAAGGTGAAGGGCGCTGACAAGCTGCTGCGTATTGAAGTCGACATAGGCACCGAGGTTCGCCAGATTGTCGCCGGCATCGCCAAAGCGTATGACCCGGAGAAGCTCATCGGGCGCAAAGTCGTCATCGTCGCGAATCTCGCACCGCGCAAGCTACGCGGACTGGAATCGAACGGCATGATCGTCGCCGCGTCGCTGGGAGACGAAGGTCAACCGGTGCTGGCAGGATTCCTGGAGGACGTGCCGGTGGGAGCGAAGCTGAAGTAGTTGTCGGCTGTCAGTATTCGGGCGTCACAGGTCAGTCGTCACGTTGAGATAACAGAACTCGGGGGTGCCCCGTTCTACGCCTTCTTTTGGCGTAGGGCGGGTCTTCTTTATAGTGCGGGTTCGAAACCGCGAAACTCTGCCATCCCGCCTTGTCCGACCATGGGCTAAAGCGGAGCACACAGAAGTAAATTCCGCATCGTGAGTCCCCATCACTTCGTGCGCCCGCAATCCTGCACCCAAAACTTGCCATGGCCAAAATCACCCCACTCGTCATGATCCGATAAGAATTGGGTCAAAGAGTCGGTTCTGGTGCTATGCTTACTGCGCTCAGCCGAGCGACTCGTTATTCCCGATCCGATTTTCACAGCGCTCGACCCGCCAGACAAGGCCCCGTAATTTCACGTCCTGAATGGAGGAACGACGAAATGATCGGCGCACAAGTAAGTTCCCGCCTACAAAACTCAACGTTACAGCTCACAGTCCGCCGCCCAATCCAGGGATCTCTTGCCCTTCTGGTTTTGCTGCTTGCAAGCGCATTTGCCACACAGGCACAGACTTTCACGGTGCTGCACAGCTTCACCGGCGGAAGCGACGGAGGCGCCCCGGTTGCAGGCCTCGCCATCGATCGCACCGGAAACCTGTACGGAACGACCTCTTACGGAGGCCATTCCGGCGTGGTCTACAAGATGGCCGAGAGAAATTCAAACTGGATTCTCTCTCCTTTGTACACGTTTAAAGCAGGGGCCGACGGCTGCGAGCCTCAGCGCGCCGACTTGATGATAGCCCCGGACGGCAGCATCTACGGAAGCACCCCGCTGTGTGGAAACATTCAATGCGGTGGAACAGGCTGTGGCATTGTGTTTCGCCTGCGCCCTTCGGACACCGTACCGGTAACGTCCGGAGCACCATGGACAGAGACGATCCTGTACCACTTCACCGGATATGTTGAGCCAGTGCTCGCCGGCAAGCTTGCCTTCGACGCCGCGGGGAACATCTTCGGCAGTACGCGGCAAGGAGGGTCCCCCGACAGAGGTGATATCTATGAGTTGTCGCCCTCGGGTAGCGGCTACGTCGAAACCGAAATCTACACTTTCCAGGACATGGCTCAGCCCAGCGGGGTCATTTTCGACAACGCGGGCAACCTTTACGGCACCGCGATAGGAGGCGGCCTCGGCGACTATGGGAACGTCTTCAAGCTCTCGTTGTCGGGCTCGCAGTGGGTGGCTACAAACCTCTACACGTTTTATGACGGTGAAGATGGGGCATTTCCTTATGGCGACCTGATCGCTGACGCACAAGGCAACATGTATGGCAGCACGACCAGCGGTGGCACTGGAGGAGGAGGCACGGTCTTTGAAATGTCTCCGGACGGCCAGGGCGGATGGATTCATACCACGCTGGTCGAATTGCCCGGTTACAACGATCATCCGGGTGGCGGACCGCAGGACGCCCTGACGATGGACTCGGCCGGCAATCTCTACGGTACCGCCATACTCAATGGCGCCTTCCACAAAGGCAACATTTTCAAGCTCACCAACAATGGGGGATCCTGGACCTACACCAGCCTCCACGACTTCAGCGGCGGCAGCGATGGATCGCTCCCGTTCAGCAACGTAGTCATCGATGCCCAGGGGAATCTATACGGCACTGCTGCTCAGGGCGGAGCCAATTCTCAAGGCGTGGTTTGGAAGATTACGCAGTAGGAAGGGACAGGGTCGAGCATGGGAGTAGCGAAGAACTTTCCGCCCCCGACCCCTAATCTCTAATCCCCTACTGCCGAAACATGTTCTTCGCAATGAAGATCACGTTTGCCGGGCGCTCGGCCAGGCGGCGCATGAAGTACGGATACCATTCCGATCCGAACGGAATATACACCCGCAGCCCGTAACCTTCGCGCACCAGTTGCTGCTGCAGATCGCGGCGCACGCCGTGCAGCATCTGGAATTCGTAGGCCGAGGTGGGAATGTTCTCCGCCTTCGCGAACTGCTTCAGCTCACTGATGATCTTTTCGTCGTGTGTGGCCAGCCCATGGAAGACGCCGCTCTTCATCAAGGTGCGCGCCAGCTTCACGTAATTGGCGTCAACGTCGCTTTTCTTGGGAAAGGCGATTTCCGGCGACTCTTTATACGCGCCCTTGCATAAGCGGATGCGGATGCGCTCCGACAACAGATCGTTGACGTCCTTCTCACTGCGGTAGAGGTACGACTGAATGACGGTGCCGACCTTGCCGGCGTGCCCGGGCTCGCGATGCAGGCCGCGCACAAAGTCGATGGTGCGCTGCGTGTAGGGTGAGCCTTCCATGTCGACGCGCACGAAGTTGTTGATCGCGGTTGCGTGATCGACTAACTCGGTGACCTGACGAAACGCCAGGTCCGGGTCAACGTCCAGGCCCATATGCGTCAGCTTGAGACTGATGTTGGCGTTCAGCTTGCGCGCATCAATCTCGTCGAGCATACGGTGGTACAGCTCGGCGCTGTGCTTGGCCTCTTCGGCGTTGGTGACATTCTCGCCCAGGTTGTCGATGCTGACGCCGGCGCCCCACCCGTTGACCACTTCGGTCTCGCGGATGACGGCGGGCAGATCGGTGCCGGCGACGAAGCGCTTGGAGAACTTCATGCCCAGCGCGGAGTTCTCGGCGAAGCTGCGCAGCGCTTTGCTCTCCGAGAGGGCGATAAAGGCGGACCTCAGCATGACGCCTCCTCGAAACGGCTTGAAAGTGAAGGGGACAATGCGCGCGCTGGAAGGGTTGCGAGTGAAGGAACGGAGCCCATGCTCCGCAAAACGAAATGGCTCATAGTCAGACTCGTGCCGGCTCTTCGACCGGCTCCGTACTCTCTTGTGTATCACATTCGGGCGGCTCTGGGGCTGTGAGCGTCGTCACAGCCGGGACTGGCATGGGGGTCCGGTAGCGGCTCCTCCTCTTGACGGCGTCCCAAGGAGTAACGCACCCTCCCACCGTACTTTTTGGATAGCCGCAAACGACCCATTCGGATAGTGCGAAGCCGACTTTTTGACGGTACGCGTTGCTCGCTCATCGCAACTCAATGAGAATTCAGCGCTCCTGCCCGGCGCATGGATTGGCCCCCGGTGTGCTCTTTATGACTGCGTTCGCCAAGTTGGCGAAGGCAAGAAAGGGCGGATGCAACGAGCGCTGAAGTTATTCCAGGCCGCTCAAACATTGGCCCTAAGGAGGATCTATGAAGAGCAAGATTTACGGCGTACTGACCATGCTCGCAGCGACTTTGGTCCTCGCGTTACCAATGCTTAACGCGCAATCCCGTATGGTTGGCAGCGTGCCATTTGGCTTCTACGCGGGTGATAAGGCAATGACCGCCGGCTCGTACCAGGTAAAGCCAAACGACGGCAGCGTGGAGATACTGCAAAACGTCGATACGGATGCCGCGGCATTCCTGCTCGAGGCAGTCCGTGTTCAAGATGACAACGCCTCAGGCCCGAAGCTGGTCTTCGAGAAGTGCGGCAACGAGTATTTCCTGATCCAGATCTGGGACGGGACGAGTGACACCGGCATCCAGGTTCCGCGCTCGAAGCACGAGAAAGAAAGTCTGGTGGCGTCCGAAGGCCCCGCGAACGGTCCTGAGATCATCGTTCTGGCCATGAACCGCGAGTAACCAATTCCGCCTCGCATCATGCCCTCTCAGGGAAAACACCCACTCAGGCTTCGCGCTTGAGTGGGTGTTTTCATATGTACTTCTGTTGTGGAGTTATTTTGCCTAGCCCCGTAACCTGTCCTCATTCGCAGACGGTTTACCCGTATGAAAGGCGTACGTGCCGAAGCCTCCTCCCACTCATTCGAAAACCGCGAATGAATGGGGCACCCGCGCTGATCTGGGGTGTGGTTTGTTCTGCGCGAGGGGCCGGTGACATATCCTTGACAATCGCCTGGACATCCACGTAGTGCCGCTTTGCTTCGTACCATCTAACTCCTTTCTAGAGAGGGTAGATGGTGAAGCGTACTTGCTTCCGGGTATTGGCGACTTTACTGGCCTGCGCACTCATGTTCCAGCCCGCCGCGCTCGTGGCGGAAACCGTCCCCGTGCGTCACGCAGAAGGCTTGGTTCACGGGTTTCTGGTCTTGCGCACTTTGGATGGCGAGGCGCTCGCCGAAGGCGACCTGATCCAGACTTCCAAGGGTGATCGAGTCACTAACCATCTGGTGTTCCGTTTCAAGGACGGCTCCATCCACGACGAAACCGCCGTCTTCAGGCAACGGCACACGTTTCAATTGGTCAGTGACCACCTGGTACAGAAGGGCCCCAGCTTTCCGCATCCGATGGACGTTTCGATCGATGCGCTCACCGGCCAGGTCAACGTGAATTACACCGATGGCGACAAGGTGCAGCACCTGAGCAAGCACCTCGATTTGTCGCCTGACGTTTCGAATGGCATTGTCTTCACCTTGCTGAAGAACGTAAAGCTGACTTCGAGCTTGACGCTCTCCATGGTTGCCGCCACACCCAAACCGCGAATCGTGAAGCTGGTTGTCACTTCCAAAGGCGAAGATGACTTTTGGATTGGCTCGACCAAGCGGACCGCTACACACTACGTGGTGAAAGTTGAAATTGGCGGCGCAGCCGGACTCTTGGCACCGCTGCTCGGCAAACAACCGCCGGATACGAGCGTATGGATTCTAGGCGGAGAGGCTCCGGCGTTTGTGAAGTCGGAAGGCCCGCTGTTTGAGGGCGGACCTGTCTGGAGAATCGAGCTCGCCAGTCCAAAGTGGCAGAAGTAAGGCGACGGCTGGATTGCCAACCGAGTGGCTGGCACCCAATCACCGCCAACCAACAACCGTCGATCTAGTGTTCGTCGTCCGGCTCGCCTTCAGCTTGTTTGCCGATATCACACAACACGGCCAGCGTTCGGCGGGTGCGCTCGATGTCCTCCTGTCCCACGCAGGCCAGCAGTTGGGCATCGACCTTTTCCCGTCCCGCCTTCTGAACTTCCGCCGCCGCCTTGCCTCGTTCGGTAAGGGTTACCGTGAGCTTGCGGCGATCATCCTTGTCGGCGGAGCGCTCCAGATAGCCGCGTGTGACCAGCGTGTCGACCAGCTGGCCGGCCGCCTGCTTCGAGATACGCAGCTCCTTGATCAGCTGGCCCAGGGGAATGTCGGGAACACCCAGCGCCAATCCCCCGATCACGTACAAACCGTTTCCGGGGATGTCGTCGTATCCCGCTTCCTCCAAGGCCCGGCGCATCGCCACACCGTAAGTATTTCTGCCATGCCGCAGCAAAACCGGCAGGCCAATGTCGAGATACCACAGTTTTTCGTCTGTCATGCCGGGCAAATTATCATCGTTAACCATTGACAGTCAATATTATTGATAGTCAATTAACATGATTAATTTGCCGGCAAGTGACGATATTCTCAAGGTCGGGCTGTTCCGGCATTCCTCTTCGTGCCGGACGGTGCCGACTACGGCGTAAATTCCCACACCACGCCCATACCGCTGCCGCCGTTTTGCGTTGTCCCGTAGACATTGCCGTTCGTATCGACGGTGAGATCGCCGATAGGCCCACCTCCGTCGTTGCTGCCGGTAAAGTCGTGAAGATCGGTGTAGATCCATCCGTTAGCGGAAGGACTGAGCTCAAAAACATTGCCTTGTCCGTGACTTCCTAAACTGTAGGTCGCGCCGTAAAGGTTTCCGTTGCGGTCCATCGCAAGGTTGCCGACCGGTCCAAAGTCGAACCTGTTCGTAGTGAAGCTCTGTAGAACAGTCAACTGCCAGCTGCTGCCGGAGGGCGACAGTTCGAACACCTGAGAGGCAGTGGAGCCGCTGACGCCGCTGGTGGCTCCATAAAGATTTCCGGCCGCATCGATGATGAGTCCGGCCTGGGGCTCAGCGCCAGCGGGAAAATTAGCGATGATGTTCTCCGTCCAGCCCGATCCGGACGGCACCAGTTGAAATACGGTTCCGCCGCCGTTCGTGCCGCCCTGGTAGGTGGTGCCGTAAAGATTTCCCAGTCGATCGGCGACGACATTATGCATCGGCCACACGCCGTCGGTTTGACCACTGCCAAAGCTGTGAAGCATGGTCTGCGTCCACTGCTGCCCTTGAAGACTGGCCTTGTAAACCGAGCCGTTGTTTGTGCTTCCTCCATACTGGGTCGTGCCATACATGTTGCCAGACTGATCGAAAAGCAGACCGCCATAGGCCGGATTCGCGCCTTCAGCAGATTGAAAGTCCAGCAGAACCGATTCATTCCAGGGACACAGTACCGTTTTGCAAATCGTTGCCGGCGGTTGGACGTTAAAGATGGTTCCATTGTTGCCGGAACCGCCGCCTAGAGAGGTCGTTCCGTAAAGTGTGCCGTTGGGACCATACACCATGGGGGCGTATGGGCTCGCACCATCGCTTCCACCGGCAAAGACGTGCAGGACCTTAAGCACGTATGCGGAACCGGAGCGCTTCAGTTCATAAGCAGTTCCGTCCTGGCTATTGCCGCCTCGGGACGTGGTGCCGTAAAGGTTGCCGGCTCCATCGATGGTGACTCCGCTGTAGGGATATTCTCCGTCCGGTCCGCTGAAGCTATGCAACACGGTAAACGTTTGCGCCTGCGTCAAGTGCGCGGAAAATAGAGTGAATGCAAACAGCAGTGCGATCAGGAATGTGGTTGTCTGAACACTACCGCGGAAAAGTGAAACAGAGGCTGGTACTCGGCTTGCCATTAGGGGCTCCTTCAAACGCGACGGTGGACCGTCGTCTTTTTTCCCTTGGCAATCTACACCCAGGCACAAATATTTTTCAAAGTGTCTGGATCGATGTTCGACACTTTTGACTAAAACGGATACCAACCGCTGGGGGAGCTAGTGAGTCGGGGGTGGCACTTTCACTCTGTCGCTGAGCTTAGACCGCCAATCCCGCTGCGCCATGACAGCAAATCCGAACTGCACGCTGGCTCCTTGAATATCTCCCTTCTTGAGCAGCGCTTGGCCATAGCTGTTATGAATCTCTATCCACGTGGCTGGGTCGAGCGGTGGCGTGTCTTTGGTGCTGGTGATGATCTGGTATTCGGCGATAGCGCCGTCCACGTCGCCGGATTGCAGGAGGGCGTTGGCCAGGGCGACCTGCGCGTAGCTGGCGCCGGGTTTAATCTTGAGCGATCGCCGGTAGTAGTCAATGGCGTACTTCCAGTGGCCGAGGTGCGACTCGGCCTCACCCAGGCAGAAGAACACGTAGTCGTCGTTCGGATCGAACGAGTAGGCGGAGAGCAATTCAAGGTTGGCGTCGGAGTACTTCCCGTTCTGCAAGAGCGCGATGCCGTCGTACTTGTGCTTGAGAAACTGTTTGCGCCGCGCTGCCGGACTGTCGTTGAACCACCACCACAGCAGGCCACCAAGAACACAGGCCGCCAGCAGGACCAGCACAATCGATTTGCGGGAGCTCGGGGGCGTCTGGTTGCGTTTCTTTTCCCGGTCAAGGCGTTCCTTCTCGAGACGCTCCTTCTGGAGACGTTCTTTCTCTGCGCGTTGCTTTTCGAGTTGTTCTTTCTCAAGCCGTTCCTTCTCAGCGCGTTGCTTTTCGACCTGTTCCTTTTCGAGACGCTCTTTCTCGAGTCGTTCCTTCTCGATTCGTTCCTTGTCGGCGCGCTGCTTCTCCAGCAGTTCCCTGGCGGCTCGTTCCTTCTCGATTCGTTCCTTGTCGGCCTGCTCCTTGTCGGCTCTCTCCTTCTCAGAGCGTTCCTTCTCCAGCCGCTCCCTGTCGGCACGCTCCCTGTCGACTCGTTCCTTCTCGAGTCGTTCCTTCTCAAGCCGCTCCTTTTCAGCTCGCTCCTTCTCGACTCGGTCGTTTTCGGCCTGCTTATCGTCCTCGATGGGCGGCGGCTCGGGTTCGATCTTGTCCTCGCTGCCGCCGGGCCGTACCTGCTCGCAGTACCAGGCCACGAGCCGCATCAGGTTTTCGAGTGACGAGACCACATCTTCTTCTGTGATTGCCTCGCCTGAACCGTGAATGCCGACGTTGCCGAGTTCGCGAACGCTGTTGGCGTAAGCGACCATCGTCCTAGGCAGCTTGCCCGCCTTGGCGAGTTGTTGCACGGAATTCTCCAGCGGCTGCGTTCCGGGCGAGCGCCCGAACTCACGCCTGTACAGGTCGGAGACGAGGAAGTCGAGAACCTTGCGGGCGCGGCCCAGCGCCATGTCGGGATCGATGTTCGCCAGCGTGATGGCCTTCTTCACGCCATCGCTGATCTCCACCGGAACCAGAAGTGTGCCCACCTGGCTCAGGCCATGCTCGATGCGCTGAATTCGCTGTTGAAGTTCCGGGCCGGGAATCGTCATGTGCTCGCTGCCTGCCGAGTACCAGCTGTTTTACTAAATTGCAGGGGTGAAAGGAAGCAGAGAAGGAATGGAGGGGCTGCGTTCGGCGGTTAGAAATCTTCAGTACGTGCGCGAGGGGTTGCCGGCGCCGACGCCAGCGCACCGACACATTCATGATTGTCATCCCGACCGGAGGCGGCGTCTTTTGCCGCCGGAGCGGAGGGATCTGCGGTCTGCGCCGGGCGAAGATCCTTCGGCTGCAGCCGAACCGCAGATCCCTCGACTCCCCTCGGGATAACAGTCTTCCCACCCTGTCGCCAAAAGACGGCGACGAGGATGGGGCACCCGGCTCATGGCTCAGAGCTCACAGCCCGGCGAAAAGCGAATAGCGAACAGCGGCCTCACTCCCACTCGATTGTCCCTGGCGGCTTGCTCGTAATGTCATACACCACGCGGTTGATCCCCTTCACCTCGTTCACGATGCGGCTGGAGATGGTCTTCAGCACTTCGTGTGGTAGTGGCACCCAGTCGGCGGTCATGCCGTCTTCCGAATGTACCGCGCGGACCGCGCAAGTGTAAGCGTAGGTGCGCATGTCGCCCATCACGCCCACCGACATCACCGGCAGCAGCACGGCGAACGATTGCCACACTTTGTTGTAGAGCCCAGCACGCTTGATCTCGGTGACGACGATGTCATCGGCGTCCTGCAACAGCGCGACGCGTTCGGCGGTGATTTCACCGACGATACGCACCGCCAGGCCTGGCCCGGGGAACGGTTGGCGCTGGAGAACGTCGTCCGGCATGTCGAGGTCACGGCCGATCTGCCGCACTTCGTCTTTGAACAGCTCTTTCAGCGGCTCGATCAGCCGGAGCTTCATCTTGTCCGGGAGGCCGCCGACGTTGTGGTGGCTCTTGATGACCTGCGAGGGACCGCGCACCGAGCGCGACTCGATCACATCGGGATAGAGCGTGCCCTGCACCAGCCATTCGACCTTGCCTTCCATCTGCTCGATGCGGTGAGCTTCTTCTTCGAAGACCGCGATGAACTCGTTGCCAATGATCTTGCGTTTCTTCTCCGGATCGGTGACGCCCGCGAGTTTGGTCAGGAAGCGCTCGCTGGCATCGACCGCGTCGATTTTGAGGCCAAGCTTGTCGCGCAGGTTTTTCTGCACGCTTTGAAACTCGTTCTTGCGCAGCACGCCGTTGTTGACGAAGATGCAGGTCAGCTGATCGCCGACCGCGCGGTGAACCAGTTCGGCCGCAACGGAAGAATCGACGCCACCGGAGAGTCCGCAGATCACGCGGCCATTGCCGACGGTCTTGCGGACACTGGCGATGGTGTCGTCGATAAAGCTTCGCGGCGACCAGTCTCCCGCCATACCGCAAATATCGAAAACAAAATTGCGCAGGATCTCCGTGCCCTGCGGCGTGTGGTGTACTTCGGGATGGAACTGCACCGCATACCACTTCTTCGCGGGGTACTGGATAGCGGCCACCGCATTCGAGGTCTTAGCGACCAGTTCGAAGCCGGCGGGAAGCTCGAGCGCTTCGTCGCCATGGGACATCCAGACCGCGACCGGGCCTTGCAGGCTCTTGAAGAGCTGGGAGTCATTGCTCAGCAGCTCCACCTCGGCATGGCCGTACTCGCGCTTGTCGGCGGCGCGGACTTTGCCGCCCAGCTTGTAGACCATGAACTGCAAGCCGTAGCAAATGCCCAGCACGGGCAATCCCAGGTGCAGCACCTGCTCGTCGGCTGGAGGCGCGTCGGGGTCATAGACTGACGACGGACCGCCTGACAAGATGATGCCCGCAGGGTGATAGCTCTTGATTTCTTCGAGCGAGGCGGTGCAGGGAAGGACGACGGAGAAGACGTTCTGTTCACGGATGCGGCGGGCGATGAGCTGCGAATATTGCGCGCCGAAGTCGAGGACGACGATCGATTGCGTTTCCACCATTTACTTTGCCAGAGGACGGCAAGCAGTGTAAAGCCGCAGCCGAGGTTCTGGCTACCTCAGGCCCGCCCTACGCCAAAAGAGGGCCTAGAACGGGGCACCCCCGATTGGAGTGGGACGATCGCGGAGTTTGCGTCCACTGGCATGGGACAGTGGGTTCATCATGAAAACGGACATGGGAAGCAAAACCGGGGGTGCCCCGTTCTAGCCCTGATTTTGGGCTAGGGCGGGCACTAGCTTCACCTTGGGCACGATCCCGCTCCGTTCCCGTTTATTCGCCGTCCAGAACGATTCAATCTCGACCACCCCAACCTCTCCAGTGGCGTAGTGGCGGAAGCTACTCCACGGCCAATCCGCGGGCTCTGCGACCAAATTTCGTTCTACCGGGTTGCGGTGAATATAGCGAAGTTTCTCGATGCGCTTCTTTTTCGTGAACACATTGAAGTCGTAATACCGCTCCTGCCAAAAATGCCCGTCCCGAACAACAAATTTACGAGAAACTGACTGCTTGATCGCCTGGATTGCGCTGGCCAGCGTGCTCCGCTCCGGTTCGCTGATCAGGAGGTGCACGTGTTCGGGCATGACGACATATCCCGTTATGAAGAAGTCGTAGCGCCGCCGCGCTTTTTCGAGAGAGGCTTCGAAGACATTCTTCGCGCGATCGGAGGCGAGAAAGGCCTGCCGGTGGTAACAACTGAAGGTGATGAAATGGAGATCTCCAGATTGGTGATATCGAACGAGCCCCTGCGGCATATTGTGAGAATCCTGAAAACCATCGTGAAGGTCAGTGACAGAGCACACGAAAGACCGTGACGTGGTCGGCCCGCCCTAGGCCAAAAGAGGGCCTAGAACGGGCACCCCCCTTCTTGTTGGTTCCGACTTCAAAGGGAACCGTTCGTGGACTGTTTCGTGCAACCATGCGGGACGGGCGTCGTTTCTGAATCCAACCCGGGGTTCCCCGTTCTAGGCCCTCTTTTGGCCTGGGGTGGGCTGGGGTCCAACGACCCCTTCCATATTTCTCCTGTATCCTTGAAACACTTGCATGTCCGCTAGCCGATTATTCCGACCCTCAATCACGCGTCGTTTCGGGTCTGCTCTGGCCGGAGCTTTCTTTGCTCTGCTCCTTACCAGCGCTCTCTGGTGCCAGACTGCACCGGCGCAGCCGCAAACGCCTTCTGCGCCGCCATCGAGTTCGCCGCCGCAACAACCATCGACGCCTGCTCAACCAGCCTCGCCCAATGACACGCACACAGCCCCCGGCGCCGCAGCTCAGGATCAGCAGCAATCGGGCGCAACTCCTGATCAGCAGAGCAACTCCAGCGAATCGCAGGATCAACCCGAGGCTGAAGGCCACATCACCAAGCAGCAGGCGAAAGACCTTTTCCGCTCGGTCGACGAGATTCTCGGTTTCGTCAGCGGCGATACCGGCATGCCCATCGAGCACAAGGTCAAGCGCAACCTCATCACGCGCGAGCAGGTGGAGAAATACGTCGACAAGCGGATGAAGGACGACAAGGACGAGAAGCGGTTGGAGCAGGCTGCGCTGGTGCTACAGAAATTCGGGCTGCTGCCTCCGCACTACGATCTTCACGCCGAGTTTCTGCGCCTGATGGCCGAGCAGGTCGCCGCCTTCTACGATCCCAGGAGCAAGAGCGTGAACCTGCTGGACTGGCTTCCGCCCGACGCGCAAAAGCCGGTGCTGGCGCACGAGCTGACCCATGCTCTTCAAGATCAACAGGTCAGCCTGGATAAGTGGGAGTTGGCCGGCGCCAAGGACGACGCGGCTCTCCCCGATCAGCAGGAGTATTTCGTAGAGGAAGCGCAGAGCGCGCGGCAGTGCGTCACCGAAGGTCAGGCGCAGGTGGTCTGGTTCGACTACACGCTGGCCCCGGCGAACAAGACCATCCTGACGGCGCCTGAATTTGTGGAGGCTGTGCGCGCTGCCATGGCCGATACCAAGGACTCCCCGGTTTTCGCGCAGGCGCCCATTTTCTTGCAGGAATCGCTGCTGATGCCTTATACCTTTGGCCTGGATTTCGTGAAGACCATCCTCGCCAATCGAGGGAAGGACGGCGCTTTCGTCGGTTTACTGCACGATCCTCCGGTGGACACGCGCCAGATCATGCAGCCGGAAACCTACCTGATGCACCAGGTCGTGCCGCAACTCCCCATCCCCGACTTCGGACAGATGACCGGACCCGGCTACACGCGCTTTGACTTCGGCGGCATGGGCGAATTCGATGTCTACTTGCTGGCCAAACAATATGGCGTGAAGGATCCGCCGAATTATTACCGGCACTGGCGCGGTGGCTACTATTACGCTGCGCAGGCCAAGACCGCGCCCAAGGATCAGATTGCGATGTTGTACTTCTCGCGCTGGGATTCACCCGAGGCGGCCGCGGACTTCGCCAAGCTCTACGCCGACAACACGCCGAAGCGTTACAAAGACAAGGTGCAATGGACGTCAAGCTGTCCTGCCGGACCAACCGCCCCCGGCAGTTTGCCTTGCAATCTTTTCGCGGCCACGACCAGTGAAGGCCGCATCCTGATCGAGCGGCACGACAACGATCTGCTCATCCTGGAAGGCTATGACGATGCAGTCATGGCCAAGGCGCGCGATGTGCTGCTCTACGGCATGTCGCTTCCCGCACCAGTGAAGGAAAAAACTTCCAAGTGAAAATACGAATTCCGAATTACCTCTTGCTGGGCGCGGTTGGCTTCCTCTTCGCTTTGCCGATGGCGGCGCAGGAGTTCGACGAAGCCAAGTGGGGACAGAACAGCGCCGGAGTGGAGTTGCGCACCCTCGAAGGTCCCCGCTCGCACGACGCCTCCGGCACGGTGCTGATCTATAACCTGGTTGGCAAGGGCTTTCCAGCGAATGAGCGGTATTCGCTGTGGGGATGGATCCCGGGCCACAAACCGCAAAAAGCGATTGCCGGGGTCAGCTTCGACAAGCGCGGCGTCCTGGTCTGCAGCGGGAAGCCGGGCTCGTGTGCGGCAACGACTCCGGACGATCCCATCAACATCAAGACCACCGCGGTACTCGGCGAACCCAAGCGCTTCGCCGTTGTCTCCGACGATGGCAAAGTCGCCGGCTTCGCCGAGGCTGTACCGTTTCCCATTGAAGCCAGCAACAAGGGCTGCAAAATTTCCGTGGTTCGGCAGAGTCCGCTCGCCGAGCTGGTGCTGGTGCGCGCCACGGGATTTGTACCCTACGAAATGCTGAATGTTTCCGGCCACGTGGGTGGGCTCGACTCTATCCACAGCCCCACGGTCTCACCCGATGGCGCGTGGCAGGCCCTGATCGGAACCAAAACGCCGGGCCAGGATTCAGGCACCGCTACCATCAAAGTAAGCGGCCAGCAGTGTTCCGTATCCGTCAGCTTCAGCTGGGGCGAGGGCACGGCGAAAGAGCAGTAGGCAGTTGTCAATTGTCAGTGGCCAGTTATCGGCCAGTGAGCGGTTGATGGAGTCGACCGCCAACATCGATAGCTAAAACTTCGCCGGCCCATAAGCCAAGGCGCCGACAATCGCACCCGCCAGAACCAGCCACGCAGGGTTAAGCTTTGTCAGCAGCAGGATCGCCAGCACCACGACCGTGATCATGGCAGTCATCCATCCGGTGACGGCGCCGCGCGCCAGGCTGAGGCAGCCGGCCAGCAGCAGGCCGATCGATACCGGCGACAGGCCGCGCTCAATCGAGTTGCGCCACGGCCACTTCTCCAAATGCTTCCACAAGCGGCCGATCAGAAGCGCCAGAGCCGCAGTCGGGCCGAAGAACGCGATCAGCACGACAAGGGCTCCGGGAATACCCGCCGCCCATTGTCCGATGGCCACAATCATCATCATGTTCGGGCCGGGGGCAACCTGTCCCATGCTGTACAAATGGATGAGTTGCGTGAAGGTCAGCCATCCGTGAATGTCGACCGTCAGGTGCTTCATCTCCGGGAATGCAGCCAGGCCACCGCCCACCGTCAGGATCGACAGATACGCGAAGACGCGGATGAGAGCTGCCAGCTGACTCATGGAGTGACCTCTCCGGTTTTCCGCGGCCGGTACCAGAGGATGGCAAGAATTCCCACGACAATCAGTACGCGTGGCACCGACTGATGCAGTCGATCGACGCCATACACAGTTAAGGCGACGAAGATGAGGTCGTAAACATGGGCGAGTGACTTTTTGCCCAACTGAATGGTTGTCGCCAGGATGAGACCGATGGCCGCAGCGGCTACCCCCTTGAGCATCGCCGTTACCATGGGATTGTTTCCGCTAGCGTGGTAGGCAATGCCGGCGCCAAACATCAGCAGCGCTCCCGGCAGGCAGATGGCAATCAGCGCGGTAATCGCACCCATAACACCGTGCAGACGATCGCCGACCAGGACGGCCATATTGGTTGCATTGAGGCCGGGCAGGCTCTGACTGATGGCGAGGTATTCAACAAACTCCTGGTCGTTCACCCATCCGCGCTTATTGACCAGACCATTGCGCAGATACGCGACGACGCCTCCGCCGAAGCTCGTTGCGCCGATGAAGAGAAACTCCAGGAAGATCTGGCGTACCGAGACGTCCTGACTCGATGACGGTGGCGTCGCTGCCGCGGGAGCGGGCTTCCCGACGGCATCACTCATGGCTTTGGGGAGCATTGCCCTTCAGCCGATACACCATCCCGGTTTTCGTGGTTCCGAGCGAGATCCAGTCCTGCACCTCGCGCTGCAGGGTGATGAAGAACTGTTCCGACAGCCGCTTGGGTTTGTCGTGAACGTCATCCCCACGATTGAACTTCAGTTGATAGGCGAACTCGCCGACCAGCGGCGTGTGCTCGCCGCGCGTGCGCCACAACGCCACATTGCAGTGGCCCTCGACGCCCTTGCCGAAGTCCAGATCGCCCAACTCCAGCAGGACTTCTTCCACAATGGATTCGTTGACCAGCTTCACCTCTTCGTCTTTCGACTTCTTCAGGACGGCCAGGGAAGGGAAGACGTGCGCCAGGCCCCACATGCCGAACCTGTCGCCCTCGTGCATCTGGCTCAAGCCGAACTGGCAGTTGTGCGAGTACAGAACGCGAAAGCCGCCGATCGATTCTTTCAGGGGAAGCGCCTCGGCCTTGAACTTGATCTGATACTTGCCTGCGATGTTGGGACGCACATCGACCTTGGCAGCGGTCATTTCATCCTGGTGGCGAAACTTGAATACGATTTCCGGATCTCCCACGGGGAAGCCGTCGACATACGTAATGCGGCGCCGCAGGATGAAGGCATTGTTGTAGAGCCGGAAATCGGGCGTGTCCATGAAGACGATTTCCCGGATGTCGGGCCGCCGGCCTACTTTGGGGTCGGTGATAAAGCCGACTCCCACTTCCTTCGCGGTACGCTGCACCGTCCTGCCGAATTCGCGGAAGCTGTCCACCGAAACGAAGCGGTCCGGCTTCAGGATGATCTTCGCTTCCATGTATTGCACGCTGTCCAGGGGATGGCCATCGGTGTAGGCTCCCGCCGCCTTCACCTCTTCACAGACCCAGCCGTCATCCACGGTGGTTGCGCTTGAGCGATCGCTCTTGGCGGTCTTGTCGTCCCTGTCCTTCTTATCTTTCTTGTTGCTCTTGTCCTTCTCGCCCTTGTCGTCCTTCGGCACGGCCCGGCCTCCCGTCAGGTTGTGTTGCGGCTGTCGTTAGAAAAATTATCGACGCAGAGTAATGCAAATACGATACTGGACAAATTCTCAGAGCCACCACTTGAAAATGGCGACGCTGGAGTTTCACTGGCCGGTTGCCGCCGCCGCTGCTTTCACCGCCTCCTGACATTGATGCGCCGCGGTCAGCAATTTGTCGATGTCAGGATCGGAGCGGAACTTAGTCAGCAGCGGATCGGTCAGCAGGTTGGAGTATGCGCAGTAGTTGTTCTCGATCGCGCTTTGCAGCAGGTGAATGGCTGCCTTCTTTTTTCCGCAATACGCGAACAGCGCTCCTTCGTAATACCACGTCTCGGGATCGGGATCCGACGGATAACTGGTTTCCGATTCCGTGGCCAGCCGGTCCAGTTCCGACTCCGGTTTCAATTGCAGGCAGGCTTCCAGCACGTCGCGATGATAGCGGGGCGCTGTTGGCATGTGCTTCACCGCTTCCCGTGCTTCCGCAATTTTGCCCTCACGCAGCAGCAGAGATGGTGTTACATAGGCAGCCCACTCCGAGCCGGCATCCAGGCGCACGAAATCAGCCGCTCGATCCGTCTGCCCCAACTCCATAAACGGCCACGCGCAGGAGCGGAAGATGTAATTGCTGGGATCGAGCGCAAGCGCTGTATTGCACTCGCCGGTAGCTTCCTGTAACAGTCCCGCGTAACGATAGACGTAGCTCATCACGAAGTGAGCTTGAGCATTGTCCGGCTGGCGTTTCACCAGAGCCTGCGCCGCCTCGTAGGCCTTTCCTAACTCGCCGCGTTCCACCAGGTTGGTAATCAGCTGGCCCGCCGCCGGCGTCAGATTCGGATCGAGCGCCAACGCCTTGGAACAAGCCTGATTGGAAAGCTGGTACATGGCCTCGCCACCATCCGAGTAGGTGGCGTCGTAATAGGCGCGAATCCCCAACTCTCCCCACGCCGGGGCGTAATCGGGGTCCATCTGGACGACATGCTGTAACACGGCGATGGCGTCTTTATTCGGCCCAGGATCGTGAGGCAGTGCCAAGGCGTGCAGGTAAAGATCGTAGGCCTCGGCGTTCTTGGGGCGGGATCCGGTGGCAATCTGGCCGCCACCCGTTACGCCCAGCCGCGGCAGCAATCCCTGATGAATCTGCGCCGACATATTGGATTGCAGCGCGATCAAGTCCTGCGAAGGCGCGGTAAAGCTGCTTTGCCATATCAGCCGGTCGTCGTGAACGTCGATTGCTTCCAGCGTGACCAGGAGGTTGTCGCCCTGTTTCACGAAATGTCCAGTCAGCACGGTCGCGACATGGAGGTCACGCCCCACCTTCTGCGGATCAACATTGTTGCCGGAATACTTTTGCGTCAGCGACGAAGGCCGAACGTCGAGTGTTCGGGTGTAGGTCAAGACGTTGGCAATTTCGTCTGCCAGCGCATAGCGCAGGAAATCGACGCTAATGTCGTTATTCATGTTTTGCAGCGGCATGACCGCAAGCGTGTTTCGCGGACCCGACGTTCCCCCGCGATGCTTGAACCACCACAGGCCCGCCAGGGTCAGGACCATGACCAGCACGGCACTCACTGCCATCAAAAGGTAAGTCTGCCAGCGGCTGGTGGACTGGAACGTACTGGTCGCGATGCGATAGGGAAATGCCGCGCGCAGGCGTCCGCTACTGGTCAGGCCCGGTTCCGTCTCGCGCTTCAACGCCTGCAAGTCGGCCTTCAGGACCAGGGCGTCGGGATAGCGGTTGCCCCGGTTCTTCTCCATCAGGCGGCCGATAATGCCTTGCAGATCCGGCGGGAGTTTGGGATTCAGCTTGAGCGGCGGCTCCGGCTTGCGGTTCAGTACGGCTTCCAGCGTGGTGACGGTGTTGTTGCCGGAGAATGGCTTCTTGCCCGTCGCCATCTGGTACATCACCGTTCCCAGAGAGAACAGGTCGGTGCGCGAGTCGAGTTCTTCGCCGCGCGCCTGCTCCGGCGACATGTAGACTGCGGTGCCGAAAATGTCGCCGGCAAGCGACAAAGGATCTTCCAGCGCATTGGGATCGTGGGCTGAAAAACCTGGCGAAATCTTCGCCAGTCCAAAGTCGAGAATCTTTACCTGGCCGGAGTTGGTGATAAAAATGTTGGCCGGCTTGATGTCGCGATGGATGATGCCCTTCGCGTGGCAGGCAGCCAGCGCATCCGCCACCTGAATGCTCACGTCGAGGATCTCGTCGAGCTCCATAGGCTCGCCGCGCAGCCGCTCTTTCAGGCTGACGCCATCGAGCTTCTCCATCACGATGAACGGCAAACCGTTCATCTCTTCAATGTCGTAGATGGTGCAGATGCCGGGGTGGTTCAGTTGCGAGGCGGCGCGGGCTTCGCGGATGAAGCGGTCCAAGGCCTTCTTGTCGTTGACGAGGTCGTCGGGAATGAACTTCAGGGCAACGTGGCGGCCCAGACGCGTGTCTTCCGCGTCATAGACCAACCCCATGCCACCACCGCCGAGTTTCCCCACGATGTGATAGTGGGAGACTGTCTCGCCGACCATCCGAGAACCTCGGTTCTGCCCGCGGTAATGTTAGGCCGCGCAGCACATGGGGTCAACTTGACAGTGGGAAGAAGGAGATTTTGCGGGGCAGGCGGCGCGATAAGTGGGCGCTCCACGAGCGTGCCGAAGGGGCGTTCGTTTAAGTTGGCTTTTCTCCAAAAGTGTCATCCGGAACGGAGGTGCGCCGAATTTGCGCGCCGGAGCTGAAGGACCGCTATAGCTAAAGGCGGTTTCCATAAATCATGACGGGACCTGAGCGCAAATCAACCGCGACAGCGATTGCTACGATTTCGCCGCCCTCTTCGCGGCCTGCATTACCGTCTTCTGCATGCGGTTCTCACCTGCCCAGTACAGGCTGATCTCGTGTCCCTCAGGATCGTTGAGGTAGGCGTGACGCCAGCCCCAGGGCATCATGGTCGGCAGCTGCGTGATATAGAATCCGCGCTTTTGCAGCTTACGGCAGAATTCGTCGAGATCGCGCACCTCGAAATACAGACGCACGCCGTCGCTGGCGACGGAGGCTCCCGGTCCAGCCTGATGCAGCGCGATGGTTCCATCTCCACCCGGCGCGCGCAGCCGCGCATAGACCACCTTGCCTTCGTAGCGGAAATCTTCCAGCAGCTTGAAACCCATCCAACCGCGGTAAAAATCGAGGGCTCGCTGCACGTCCTTGGCGTAGATCATTGCGTGGTTGAAGGTGAGACTGCTTCCGGGGTCGGGAGTGGCGGCAGCCGTCTTCTTAGGCTGAAGCCGCGCCCCCTTCACAGCGACACGCTTCGCCGCTGGTGCCGCGCGTTTGACGGCAGCTTTCCTCGCGGCAGGCTTCTTCACCGCGGATTTCTTGACGGCTTTTTTCTTGGCTGGCTTTTTCTTCATGGAATTACGCTCGCCCCGAGTGAACGGCGCAAGTATGGGCGGGCGCGGCGGACAATGTCAAGGCGACAACCGATGCCATTCATTGAGAAGTCCTCAAAGAGGCGTCATCCTGAGCGGAGCGGCCGATCGGTTTTTCCGCCGCATGTTTTTGCGGTGGGCGGACGCGGAGTCGAAGGACCGCTACCGCCGGAAAGTCTCATCATAAGGAAGAGGGGTCCTTCGACTTCGGCGTGCAAATGCAGCACGCCTGCGCTCAGGATGACACCGAAAATCGCAGGATCAGATGTGTCAGCCAAGCGCCCAGGATGACACCTTTAGGAATAGTTCGACGCCAAGCGCGAGCGCTATCCGCCAGCCGCTTCCAGCTTTCCAAACGCGGCCGCCATCTTCTCCGACACCTTCTCGCCTTCGACGCCTTCAATCTCTAGCAACAGGGGCGGCACATGCGGGGCTTGACGCAGCAGTTCCATGGCCTCGCTCCAGTCGAGATTGCCGTCGCCGGGCCACAGATGCGAGTCGTGGTCTCCGTTGTTGTCGTGCACGTGGGTCGAGCGGATGCGGTCCTTCAGCACCTCAAACGCCTGCTTCACTCCCGGCGACATGTGCGCGTGGCCGAGATCGAAGCACACTCCGATATCGCCGAATCGTCCGGCCTGCAGCAACTCGATCAGGCCCTCCGGCGTGGAAAGCTCGTTCGGGAATATTTTCCACCAGCAGTTGCACGCCCAGCGGTTTGGCGAATGCGTGCAGATGTTCGAGCGACATCATCGCGGCTTCCAGTTTGCGTTCGTCGCTCGACTCGTTGCTGACGCCCACATGCTGGACCAGGAACTGGAACGGCGCCTGCTCGGCTACTTCCAGGGCGCGCTTGATTTCGTCCATGGCGGCGATGCGATCGCGCTTTTCCACCGCGGCAATATTGAGGCTGGCGCCGCCACCGCGTCCCCACTCGTCATCGCTGTACATGGGCGAATGCATCGAGTGAAACGTAATGCCGGTGCTGCGAAACCAGTTCCCGATCTTCGCGCACATGCTGGCGATCGGTGTAGTTGAAGTGACCGCGGGCGGCGAAAATCTCAATGGCCTCCGCGCCTCCTGCGACGAACTGGTCGAGCAAGCCAGGATGCAGACGCTCACGTCGCGCGTAGATGAGAGTGGACATTGCCCTGCGCATCAGAAGCCTGCTGCCTTTCCATCGTTGCGTCCGTCGCTGGCGCCCAGTCGTTCGCCGGTTTGTTCGTCAATGGCAATGCACTCAGCATCGCCCAGGTAATGAGCGTGAACGATCTTGTGTCCCATATGTTCCAGGATGCCGATCGTGTCTGGCGAAATACCTGTGCGTTCCACCAGAATATCGTCCGGCATCCACTGATGATGGAAGCGCGGCGCATTCACCGCCTGCTGGATATTCAGGCCGTAATCCACCACGCCCATTAGCACATTCGCCACCGTCGTGATGATCGTCGGTCCACCGGGCGAACCCAGAACCAGAAACAGCTTGCCATTCTTCAGCACCATGGTCGGCGTCATCGCCGACAAGGGTCGCTTGCCCGGACCGATAGCGTTCGCAGGCCCTTGAATCAACCCGAACATGTTCGGCGCGCCGGGTTTCGAAGAGAAGTCATCCATCTCGTCGTTCAGCAGGAAGCCCAGGCCTTCGGCAGTAACGTGCGAACCGAAGCTGTCATTCAGAGTCGTTGTCACCGAAACCGCGTTGCCTTCGGGATCGACGACGGAGTAGTGGGTGGTGTGATCGGGTTCCGCGGTAGCGGCCGGTTGGGGATGCGCGCTGGCATAGCTGTCCAGCTGCGAGAACACCGAGGGTCGCCGAAGATCGCCGCTGGGCGTGGCTTTGCGCAAGAGGAATGGTCTCGCGCCAGGCGTTGCCGTAGCGCTTGTCGATCAGCTGCGCTACCGGAATCTTCGAGAAGTCGGGATCGCCCATGAACTCGGCGCGATCGAAGAAGGCGCGCTGATAGGCCTCGGCGGTGAGATGGATGCTCTCGGCCGAGTCAGCGCCTTCCTTCGCCAGGTCGTAGCCTTCCAGGATGTTGAGGGCCTCGACCAACGCCACGCCGCCCGACGACGGCGGCGGCGCGCTGATGATTCGTATCCGCGATAGGTTCCGCGGATGCGGCTGCGCTCCTTCACTTCGTATTGCGCCAGATCGTCGGCGGTGACCAGGCCGCCGCCCTTCTGAATGGCTGCAGCCAGTTCGCGCGCCAGCGAGCCGTGATAGAAGTCGTCAGGATTTTCCGCGATGCGCTTGCAGGGTCTTCGCCAGTTCCGGCTGCTTGAAGAGCTTCGCCTGCCTGGTAGTAACTTTCCGTCGCGCTGGAAGATGCGACGCGACTCGGGAAACTTCGCCAGGTCGGAATCCTGAAATGCCTTCGCCTCGTCGTAGTCCAGGACAAAGCCGTCGCGCGCCAGCCGGATGGCCGGCTCCATCACCTGCTTCAGCGAGAGCTTGCCCCAGTGCTGCTGGGCGTACACCATCCCTGCGACCGAGCCCGGCACCGCAATCGACTTGTACCCGATGATGCTGAGGTCCGGGATGACATTTCCCTTGTCGTCCTGATACATGTTGGCCGTGGCTTTGGCCGGAGCTTTCTCGCGATAATCGAGAAAATGGACTTCACCATTGGCGCGGCGGAACAGCATGAAGCCACCACCTGCGATGTTGCCGGCCTCGGGATAGACGACCTCAAGCGCAAAGCCGACTGCGACCGCTGCGTCGACGGCATTGCCGCCCTGCTGCATGATGGCGACGCCAGCCTTGGGTGCCTCCGGCTGCACCGTCGCAACCATTGCCTTCGGAGCGTGCGAAGGACTCACCATGTCGCCGGCAAAGGCAGTAGGGAACAGGCGAGAATCACGATCGAGGGATGGAAACTGGCGACGGAATGTCTTGTCGGAGTGGCGGAATGTCATGATCGATATTCGTCTCTTCATACTACCCGAAGCTCGCCGTCCGTCCGTGCTATGCCGGGCCGCGCTGTTGACAGAATCCGCACCCCGGCCGTGCCGGGGTTGAAGCCTGCGCAATTGGAATAAACTAAAGACATGGCAAACAAAAACGCACCAAAACGTGAAACCAAGAAGCCCAAGAAAAAGAAATAGTGACCGACGGTTTCTGCGGCCGGCATCAGCGCAGTCGTTCGGACGCGTAGGGGCGCCGCGCGCCGTCTTTGAAACCGAAAGCGACGCGCACGCGGCGCCCTGCCTTACTTGTGCCGGGAAGCGAAATCGTTATATATGCTAAAGGACGCTAGCGGGCGGTCATGCAAACTTCCATTTTTTCCGTCGACGTCGAAGACTGGTTTCATATCCTGGATCTTCCCAGCACCCCTCCTATTTCCGAATGGGCGGGGCTGCCGTCGCACGTCGAGAAAAACTTCACCCGCCTGCTCGACATCTTCAGCGAATGCAATGTCCAGGTCACGTGCTTCTTCCTCGGCTGGATCGGTGAGCATTACCCGCAACTGGTAAAAGAAGCCGCCGCCCGCGGCCATGAAATCGCCTCCCATGGCTACGGACATCAGCTGGTCTTCCAGCAAAGCCGCGAGCAATTTCTATGAAGACGTTCGCCGGGCGCGCCTGTTGCTGGAAGACATTGCCGGCACGCCGGTGCAGGGATATCGTGCTCCCGGCTTCTCCACGACGGAAGACACGCCGTGGTTCTTTGACACGCTGGCAGACGCGGGCTATCAGTACGACTCGTCCGTGTTTCCCGCCGCACGAAGTCACGGCGGCATGCGGGAAGGCCGGCGCGAGCCGCATCGGCTGGGCACTGACGAGCGACTGCTGGAGCTTCCCATCAGCGTGGCCGACATGATGGGCAAACGCATCTGCTTTTTCGGCGGAGGATATCTGCGGCTGTTCCCTTACTGGCTGATCAAAAAGAAAGCGAAGGAAGTGCTGGCAGAAGGCCTGCCGGTGGTGTTCTACATCCATCCGCGCGAGATCGATCCCGCGTCATCCGCGGCTGCCCATGAGCCGCAAGCGCAGTTTCAAATCCTACGTTAATCTAATACAACGGAGTGGAAGGTCCGGCAGGTTCTGAAGGATTTTCCCGTCACCACGTTCCAGAAAGTCATCGCCCAGCATCCGGAATTGGTTCATACCTATGTCGCCTGACCGCACCCAGACCTTCTTCCACCAGTATGCCAACGACTTCGACGCCATCTACGGCAACCAGAACGGAGTCATCGACAGCGTCATCAATAAGCTCTTCCGCAAGAGCATGCGGTTGCGCTACGAAAAGTCGATTGAAGGTTGCGAACCGGTACAGGGGAAGAGCGTTCTCGACGTGGGCTGCGGGCCGGGTCACTATTCCATCACCGTCGCCCAGCGCGGCGCCTCGCGAGTGGTCGGCATCGACTTTGCCGACGGCATGTTGAAACTCGCGACTGAGCACGCCAAGAAGGTGGGCGTTGCCGACCGCTGCAAATTCATGGTGGCGGATTTCTATACCTATCAACCTCAGGAAATTTTCGATAACGTGATCGTGATGGGTTTCATGGACTACATGCCCGACCCGGAAAAGGTCGTCGCGAAGGTTCTATCCCTCACGCGCAGCAAGGCGTTCTTCTCATTTCCGGTGGCGGGCGGCATCCTGGGATGGCAGCGGCAGATGCGCTACAAGAAGCGCTGCGATTTGTACCTCTACACCAAGCCGCAACTGCAACAACTGTTCGCCAAGTTTCCCGAAGTTAAGGCGAAGATCGAGCCCATCAGCCGCGATTTTTTCGTGACCCTGGAGCGGACTGGGCAGAAGGTCTAGCGTCGAACGAGATTGGTGAATCTCGGGTTAGTTGCGAGGCGAGGTTACGACAGGTGCGCGAGGTTACGGGGTGATCCCGAACGTCAAGCGTCTCTAAAGACCTCAACTAGGGCGTGATCTCCCAGACGACGCCACATCCCCTGGAATAGCAACCCTCTCCGCTAGCCGATGTTGTCCCGAACAGATTGCCATTCGGGTCGATGGACACGTTGCTGTAAGGATGTGCGCCGTCGATAAACGTGTGCAGGGAAGTGAACGTCCACCCGCTTTGTCCCGGGCTTAGCTTAAACACTCCGGCGGGGCAGGAGTCGTAGTAGCCATCAAACGTGCCGTATAAGTTTCCTGCGGTATCCAGGGTGAGCGGAGCCCTGGGTCCTGTTCCGTAGCCTCCGCAGGCGGGGAAGTTGTAGAGCACGGTGTAAACCCAACCGCCATCAGAGGGGCTCAACTCGAAGATCACGCCTCCGTAGCCAGAACCAAAGAGAGTACCGCCATAGAAATTGCCAGCAGCATCCTCGACCAGTCCGGCCGCTGGTTGGTTGCCGCCGCTACCATCCGCGAAAGAGTAAAGCGTGGTCTCGTTCCACCCGCCCGAAGAGGGCGTCAGTTTGAAAATTGCGCCAAGCTGACTCTGGCCGCCTTCGATGGTGGTGCCAACGATATTTCCTGACTGGTCAAGGGTGATCCCTACCGGGGCCTCACCATCTACTCCACCCTGAAAATTGTAGACCACGGATTTCTGCCAACTTTGTCCTGACCGCGAGAGCTCATAAATTAACCCGCATCCGTCATAACAACCCTGGCCACCAACTTCCATGGAGCCATACATATTTCCTGAGTGATCAAAGATCAGGTTCCCGCTGGGATTGAATCCATCCTCGATCCCCTGGAACTGGTATAGCGGAGTGGCTGTCCAGCCTGCCGTCGCACTGGTCTGGCGAACTGGAGAAGGGCGAAGGTTATACACCGTGTCGTCATAGTTCACGCCATACAAACTGCCGTCGGGTCCGAAGGTCACTCCGGTGGTCGGCCAGCCACCGTCGGCGCCTCCGGTGAAGCTGTACAGGGTAGAGAGTATCCAGGCTGAGCCATGCGGCGTGATTTTGAAAACGGTGCCCACGCTGTGCGCTCCGCCGGAGTACGCGGTTCCATAATAATTTCCATGCCCGTCGGGAGTTAGGCCGGCTTTTGGAGAGGCTCCGTCCCCCCCGCCGGTGAAGGTGTGAATGACCTGATAGTTCTGGCCCAGCACAACCGATCTACAAAGAAAGAGGAACAGTGCAAGAGTGAACACCAGTCTGACGAGATCGCTGCTGATTGCGTTTCGCGATGCTTCCGTAATCGCCATGAGTTTCTCCTTCCAGTTCCTATAGGCCTTGCGACGCTGGGAATTGCCCGACGAATATCGCTCCGAGCGTCGTGAGAGGCAACTTAATTTTGGATTACGGCCTAACGAGCAGAGAGGATGGCGTTTACTGGAGGCTGATTTCGAACACCACGCCGCACCCGGACTCGCACGTGGGTGAACCACCGCCGAACGCCGTGCCATACATGTTGCCCTCAGCATCAAAGACCAGATCGCTATCGGGATATCCGCCATCGCTGCCGCCCGTGAAGTCGTGCAGCGAGATGTATGTCCAGGTGTCACCCGAATGCGCCAGTTCAAAGACGGTGCCGGCATTGTAGGGGCCGTCCGAGAAGGTGGTCCCGTAGAGGTTTCCAGCGGCATCCATAACCAGGCTGCCAAGCGGTCCAAACCCCTGCTGGTTCGAATTCCCGGGAAACGCGTAAAGCTGAGTGAGGCCGCCGCCGCTGGAAAGCAACTCGAAAGCCGCTCCGTTCTCTGCGTCGCTGCCCTTTCCCTTGGTGGCGCCGTAGAGGTTTCCAGAGCTGTCGAAGATCAGCCCTGCAGTTGGTACGTACTGGCCGGGTCCGCCAGGTTGAAAACTCCACAGTGTCTCTTCTGACCAGCCTCCTCTCGAGGGCGTCAAGCGAAAGATCGCTCCCCAAGCATAGGCTCCGCCGTAAGCCGTTGTTCCATACAGCTTGCCCGTTGTATCGAAAATCAAGGGGCTGTCGGCTGGAAATGCACCATCCGGTGCAGGGCCGAATGAGTGAACGACCTGCTCCGCCCACCCGCCGCCGGTTGGACTCAATTCCACCACGCTGCCTTCGCTAAACGCACCTCCCTCAGCTGTCTCGAAATACATGTTGCCCGCGCCGTCGAAGACGACCTGGCCCGGTTCGTCGCCGTCCGGAGCGCCCGAGAAGCGATGGAGTACGGTTTCGTGCCAAGGACAGCTTGTCGTTTTACAAACCGTGGGATTAGGGGTCAGGCTGAAAACCACTCCGCAACCATTCCCCAGGCCACAACCAGTGATCCCTCCAAATTCAGTCGCCCCGTAAAGAAGGCCCTCGGGACCGAAAATCACTTTTCCGGATGGAAGGCCACCATCCTCTGTTTCGGTGAAGCTGTAAAGAGTCGTTAGTATCCAACCGGAACCTCTGTGCGTAAGCTTGAAAACGGTGCCGTAACCGCCGGCGCCCCCGTTAGTGCTCGTCCCGTAGAGGTTTCCTGCCGGGTCAATGGTCAGCCCGGTTCCGGGCCATCTACCATCCCCTTGATTCGAGAAGTTGTGAATCACTGTGTAGGTTTGCGCTTGCAGGTCGCAGCTGGATCCGGCGCACAGTGCGATTAAAATCCCCAGAACCATTGCGAGAGGTCTGCTGGTGCCAGGGAGTGGGCGTGTTCCGGTTTGCCGCGACATGGACATGACCAGGCTCCTCCTGCGAGCGAGCGCGGGACGAAAACATAACACACATCTCGGTTACCGACAACAGGGGATTATTTGTTGCTTATTAGAGAGGAGAATTCCAGACCCCAGCGCCAAAAAGCAGGAACTCCGGACATAAAATGTTGCATCTGGCCATAACGCAAGTTATCCCGATACATCCGTCTCCGTCACTTGCGATGTGGCTATGTACCAATAGTGTCCCGCAGGTTGTAAGTTCCTTTGGAAGGTTGCGGCACGGTTGCGCAAACGCACGAAGAAATGCACGAAACCCGATGTCAATTCGCGATAACAGGCGAATTACACAAGTTAGGTTGAAACGATACGCCTGGCTTCGTGACTTGTGATATCTCGATTTCGCGACCGTTATATCGAACGAAGGCCCGCAGATGGAGAGTAAAGCCGGCGCAGAGCTCCGGCTTCTGCGTTTGAACCTAAAACACTTTGCGGCGCAGCATACCAGCGAGGCCCAAAATGCCCGAACCGAACAGCATGATGCTGCTGGGCTCAGGGGCGGTGCCTCCCGTGCCGCTCGACGTGCCGCCGTAGAGCGTGAACGACTCGGAAGGGATCGTTCCTACCGTGTTCTGCGAAGCCGACGACGGACCGGAGTTCTCATCCCAGTAAGCGGGATCATCAGGGAGTACCGCATTGTCCAGGGTCAGCCAGTAGGTGCCAGCTGCGAGGCTTACGCCCGTTCCGAACGTGCCCGACAAGGTGCAAACGGTGAAGCCCTCCTGGTTAGTAGAGCAGCCGCTCTGGGTGAGGCTGACCATCTGGTCGGTAAAGGTGGTGCCGCCGAACTCAGACGAGGTGATCTGCGCCTCTACACCCTGTACGACGTCGCCCGGAAACACCCAAATGCCGAAGCTCAAGCCGGTCAGCGTGGACGCGGTGCCGAGGGTGAATGTGTCGCTAACCGCGAATCCGTTGGCGATGTTCCAGCCGCTGGTTGTGCCGTTGATCGGCCCGTTGTCATAGAGGTCAGTCTGGGCCACGGCCGGGATGACAGCCAGACATGATGCGAGCAGCAACAGCGAAACGATACGCAGGTTGAACATGGAAACCCTCCTTTAACTTCAAGTCACGCTCAATTCAGAGCGTCGTAGAGGCCAACTGCGGCTAATGCAATCTTGCTGTCGCCGCTGGTTCTGAATGAAGGACAATGGAGGAAGACCCTGCCTCGAAAATCGCGAGACCCCGAGGCCCCCGGCACCCGACTTGTCTAAAGACCTCAGCTACGGCGTGATTTCCCAAACCGTGCCGCAGCCGTTGATGCCTTCTCCCAGACAGCGCTGCAAATCGCCTCCGAACTGAGCGGTGCCGTAGAGATTACCGTTGGCGTCGATGGCTATATGTCCCGATGGGTTCTGTCCATCACTGCGGCCGGTGAAATCATAAATCTCGGAATACACATAGCCGCCGCCCGACGGAGTCAGCTTGTAAACACAGCCGAGGCCGCCTGCGCAATATGAGGCGGTGCCGTAAAGATTTCCCGCGGCGTCCCGGGTCAAAGCGCCGCTCGGTAAGCCTTGATGCTGCAGGAAGGTATAGAGCAAATCGATGCTCCAATTGTTATTGGCCACTAGCTCGATAACGGTACCGTCGTGATAAAACCCAGACCCATCGGTTCCCATCAGTAGGTTGCCGGCAGGATCGAAGATCAAAGTGCCGGGATAGCAACCGTTAAGCCCGCCGACGCACTGGAAGATCTGCAGAGCATTGGCCGTCCAGCCCGACTGCGAATGAACGAGCTGATAAACGGCGCCGCTAGGATTGCCGTCAACGTTATATCCGGTGGTGCCGTAGAAATTGCCTGCCTGGTCCCTGATCAGACCGCTACCGGGGCTGGCAAGGCCTTGCGGCGAAGGGTCAAAGTTATAGAAGATGTTCTCCGTCCAGCCGCCCTGGGAGGGGGTAAGTTCGTAGGCCGTACCCCAGTCGGTGCTTCCTCCCATTATTGTCGTCCCGTAAATATTTCCCGCGCTGTCGAAAATCAGGTCGCCATTGGCCGGATTGCCTCCGTCATTGCTCATGCCGGTAAACGAATGCAACACGGTCTCGTTCCAAGGGCAAAGCGGAGTGGCACAGAATGTCGCTGGAGGCTGCAGGCGAAAGACGATGCCGCAGCCGTTCACGTAGTTGAGGCACTGTTGATTGTTAACAATTCCACCACCATTGGTCGTGCCAAACAAGGTGCTGTCGGGACCGATAACGAGCCCCTCGGGAAAGTTGCCGTCGGGCACAGCCTGAAACTTGTAGAGACTCGAATACAGGAAGCTGGAGCCATGCTTGGTCAGCTTGAAGACTGTGCCGCATCCACCATCGTCTTGAAAGGTACTGCAAAGGTCACCAGGCTCGCCGTGAAGCCCACCGAACTGCGTCACACCATAGAGATTGCCGAACCGGTCGAGAACCACCCCGTCTGTTGGGCCAGCTCCGTCGTGAGACGCGTCCCGCTCGCCCATGAAGGTATGCAGCACAGTGAAGGTCTGTGCCTGCGCCGCTTGCGTCGCCACCATGCCTAAGGACAAAACCAGCGCTAGTGTGGAGAGGGGCGTTCGCAAGCTGGAACGCAATCCCGAGATAGAAAGTCGAAGGTGGCTGTTCATGGCTGGTCTCCTTTGCAAGTAGGACTATTAGAGGTCAGGGCTCTACACAGCCCAACACTTTACACCCGTTTTCGTGCGGCGCGACGTTGCTCCCCTAAATTTCCGAGAGGTCTTGAGAATATTGTGCTACTCTCTTCTCGTCGCTGGAAATGGCCAGCTTCCAGCGGATTTGCTCCCACCGTTATCCTCTTCGGGGTAGGGCTCAGATGCGCTGTCGTCGTGTCATCGGTACTGCTGGAATGTTCTCCCTGAGAAGTTTCCCGCTGTATCTTTTTTTCCTTCTTGGTTTCGTGATCGTGGGCCGCGGGCCGCTTGTTTCCCAGGAATCGAGCACTCTTCCGCAGGTTCCACTCGCAGTCCAGAACGGTTCAGCTCAAAATACCGGACCTTACAACCCTCAACAGATGCTTCGGCTGGTCTTCACCCTGAAGCCCCCGCACATGCAGGAGGAAGAAGACTTCCTGCGGCAACTGCAGGACCCGACCTCGCCGCAATATCATCAGTATTTAACCGAGCAGCAATGGAACCAGCGCTTCGCGCCCGTGACGCAAGACGAGCAAGCCGTCGTCACGTGGGCGCAGAGCCAGGGTCTGAGCATCACAGCGCGCTTCAACAATCGGCTGCTGGTAGACGTGGAAGGCCCAATCTCTGTAATTCAAAAGGCGCTGAACGTAACCATCAATGCTTACCAGCTGGATGGTAAGAACTACTTTTCCAACGATCGCGCTCCTTCGATTCCGGCTTCTCTCGGCGATGTTATTGATACTGTGCTGGGGTTGAATAACCTCGAATTTATTCACCCAGCCAATCGTCACCCGTCGCACATCACGTATCCCGTCTACGCACCCGGTCCCGCGATTGCGCTTGGCTCTCAACTAAGAGGAGATGGCAGCCGCTCCAAGCTGGAAGCAGCTCAGAAGAAACCGGGCCGGTTTTATGGATACGCTGGATACGACCCGACCGATATTTACAGTTCCTATGCTTACAACTATGTGGCACTGCAGAATCTAGGGCACTGTTGCAACCCACTGGGCAACCCCGGCAATTCGCCTCCGCAATCCTCGGTGGCGATTGCCATCTCCGGCGACTTTGCGGACTCCGACTACTCCACCTTCTTGTCCGCTTATTCCTATCTGGCCCATAACGTTCAGAGACATTTCGTGGACGGAACGCCCACCTGTTGCGACGCTGAAGCTACTGCCGACCTTGAGTTTTCAACCGCCATGGCGAATAGTTTCAATTCTGCCGAGAACACCGCGGAGATCCATGAGTATGAGGCGTCCGTAAACTCCTGGGGCGGGATGCTGGATGTGCTGAACCATATTTTGAGCGACGCGGATGCCAAAGTTGTAAACATGAGTTGGGGAGGAGCCGAACGCGGAGTTGCCAGCATCATCAGCAGCTATCATGCGGTTTTCAATCAGATGGTAGGGGAAGGATTCACCCTGGTAGCCGCTTCCGGCGACTGGGGATCTACCGCCAATTGCGAGAATGTGGGAGTAGCTTACCCGTCCTCGGATCCCGATGTAACCGCCGTGGGCGGGACAAGTTTGAACACCTCATCGGGTGGATATGTGTCGGAGGTGGCTTGGTCGGGAGGCCCGGCAGGTTGCATACCTCCCAACAATGACGGCGGAAGCGGAGGCGGTTGCAGTATTCGTTTCGGCGCTCCTTCTTACCAGGGCAATGCCTGTAGCGGAGACATGCGAAGCGTACCCGATGTCGCCCTCAATGCAGATTGGTACTACGAACCGCAGAGTATGTACTACGACGGCGAATGGTTTGGATCGGGTGGAACCAGCATCAGCTCGCCTGAGATGGTAGGTTTTTTTGCGCAGGAGAATGCCTACTTGCTTTACATCGGCGGCATCATCGGCAATACCTGTGGTTCGAATCTGAACGCGCCCTGCTCCCCGATGGGAAGCGCCAATCCTTATCTTTACGGCGAGGGACACCAGCCGTTCGCGCCTCACTTTCCCTTCTACGACGTCACCAGCGGATGCAACAGCAACGATATTACCGAGGAGTACGGACTACCTTACTTCTGCGCGGGTCCCGGTTATGACAAGGTCACGGGATGGGGCTCAGCCAATATGCTCCAGCTGGCGTGGATGATTAATTACACTCTGGCCGGGGATGAAGCGGGGCCGTCGATCTCAATGACCGGGCCTCCCGTGAATCGCTGGTATAACACCGACCAGACGATCAACTGGAGCTTGAGCGACGCAAGTGGAAACGGTCACCGGCCGGTTGGCGTGTCAGGCTTCAGCCAGGCGTGGGATGCCGATCCCGGCGATCCCAGCAGCGAACCGGCTCCGGGAACAGGTAGCAGCTACTACGGTTTGCAGATCTATGGAACGAGCGGCTCCGCCAGCGGATTAGCCGGCCTTTCGCAGGGATGCCATTACGGATATGTTCGCGGTTGGGACAATGGCGGCAACTCCGCACTTAGCAGCTACGGGCCACTTTGCTTCGACAACATTCCGCCCTACACGCAAATCAACTTTACTGGTAATCAGCAGCAGAGCGGGCACTACATTGGACCGGTGCAGATCTCGTTGACCGCCACCGACAACGCCAGCGGTGTTGCTATCACGTACCTCTCCGTCGATTTCGGCCAGTTTCAGACTTATTCTGGACCTGTGATCAGTTACATGCCAGGGTTTCACTGCGCCGAAGCCTATAGCGTGGATGTCGCTGGTAACCAGGAGGGCGGCGAGGAGCAGTGTTTCAACATCGACTCGAACTCCCAATTCACGTTGACGGTCAGCAAGCCGGGGACGGGTGGTGGAACCGTGACCAGTACCGACGGCGGTATCAACTGCGGGAGCACTTGTTCCGGACCCTATTATGACGAACAGCCGGTCACGCTGACCGCAGCTCCCCAGGCAGGTTCGTTATTTACCGGGTGGCGGAACTGCGATTTGAGCTTCGGCTTCAGCTGCACGCTGACGGTCACGGCCGCCAGAACTGTGACCGCGGTGTTCAATCTTCCCGTAGCCCTGCAGTTCGTACCCTTGACGCCGTGCCGCGTGGTCGACACACGCCAAGCCAACGGTCCGTTCGGCGGGCCGGCAATTTCCGGAGGCACCTCAAGGAACTTCGCGCTTCCCGCCGGTCCCTGTCCCAACATCCCCTCGAACGCCGCAGCCTATTCGCTGAATGTGACGACGGTGCCGCAGGGATATCTTGGGTACTTGATCGCATGGCCGACCGGATTATACCCGGCCGCTGACGTCGATCATGAATTCCTTCGATGGCCGCATCAAGGCGAATGCGGCGATTCTTCCGGCGGGCGACAGCAGTTCGGTCAGCGTCTTCGTCAGCAATACTGCGGATGTGGTGCTCGACATCGATGGTTATTTCATCGCGCCAAGCAGTTCCACGCTGGCCTTCTTCCCGCTAACGCCCTGTCGAGTCATCGATACGCGCAATTCGAATGGCCCGCTCGGCGGCCCGACTTTGCAGATGAACCAGGAGCGCGACTTTCCGATACTTCAAGCCACGGGTTGCGGTATTCCTGCTTCGGGTGCGACCGCCTACTCGTTCAATGTCACCGCTATTCCTGCGAATCAGCAGTCGCTGAGTTACCTGACCGTTTGGCCTTTCGGTTCGCCCCAGCCGGTGGTATCGACGCTGAACGCTTTGACCGGAACCATCACCGCGAACGCCGCGATTGTTTCAGCGGGCACCGGCGGCGAGATCAGCGTCTATCCCGCGGGGAACGATACCGACCTGGTGGTCGATATCAACGGCTACTTCGCCGCTCCTTCTTCCGGTTCACGGCCACTGTCCCTCTACACCTTCAATCCCTGCCGGGTGTTGGATACGCGACCGGGCGGAGGCGCTTTCGATGGGCAGATTGTGGTTGGTGTAGAGAACAGTCCCTGCCCGGTGCCAAGTGTGGCGCAGGCCTACAACCTGAATGCAACTGTGCTGCCTGACGGAGCGCTCGGCTACCTGACGCTCTGGCCCGATGGCCAGGGCCGGCCGGTGGCGTCGACACTCAACGCACTTGACGGAGCGGTTACCTCGAACATGGCAATTGTGCCGACGACCAATGGCTCGATCGATGCCTATGCCGCCGGGCTCACGCAATTGCTGCTAGATATCTCCAGCTACTTCGCGCCGTAATCGGAGCAATTGAGAGTCAGGAGAGAAGCACGCGCATGCTTTTCTCCAGCATTCTCATTCCGCCAGCGGGAATGCGCACGATCAGCGGTTCCTATCGTTAGTCCTTTCTAATCCTTATTCACTAATCACTCACCCCGCTTTCTGCCGATGCAGTTGGTGTCGTCAAACGACGCGCTGTTCGTTTGGCGAGATGTCGACTTGCGTTCCGGAGAAGTGGGCATGCCGAGCATTACGCGTTTCCCCGTCCGCGCGATTCTTGCGTTCTTATTCTGGAGCTTTCTTGCGACCTGCGGATTCGCTCAAAACCAAGCCGGCCCTACCACTGTGCGCCGCGACTTACATCACGATGTTTCACCGCCGCTCCTGGAGATGATGCGGAACGCGCCGGCCCAGCCCTATCAACAGCACGAAGCGGAACCGCGCCGTGCCATCCCATTACCCAAAGGCCTGTCTTCGTTAGAGGAGGATCCGTTAATACAGCCGGCCACTTCGGGATTTTCGCCGCAGATCGGTCTGAGCTTTGAAGGCATTGGGGACGGGCAGTATGGCTTCACCGTCGAATATGCGCCGCCCGACACCAACGGTGCGGTCGGTGCGACGCAGTACGTGCAGTGGGTGAACACCTACTTCGCCATCTTCGACAAACGCAGCGGAGCGCTGCTGGCCGGCCCCATGCCCGGAAACATTCTGTGGTCAGGATTCGGCGGAGGATGCCAGAGCAACAATGACGGCGATCCCATCGTTCTCTACGACAAGCTAGCAAACCGCTGGGTGATGAGCCAGTTCTCGGTTTCCACTACTCCCTACCTGCAATGCGTCGCTGTATCGGCCACGTCGGATGCCACCGGCGCGTGGCATCGCTACTCGTTCCAGTACACCTACTTCGACGACTATCCCAAGATGGGTGTCTGGTCCGATGCCTACTACGAAACCTTCAACATGTTTGATGGCAATGATTTTGTCGGCAGCGACGCCTGCGCCTACAACCGCACCGCCATGCTGAATGGCCAGCCGGCCACGCAGATCTGCTTTCAGCAAAGCTCCGCGGTCGGTGGTCTGCTGCCGTCCGATGTCGATGGAACCACCGCAGCCACCCGCCGGCTCGCCGAATTACATGCTGACGTACGGAACGAATTCACTGTTGCTGTACAAGTTTCACGTCGACTTCAGCAATCCTTCGAACTCCACCTTCACCGGACCCACCACGATTCCGGTTGCGTCGTTCACTCCGCTTTGCAATGGCGGCGCGCAGTGCGTCCCCCAGCCCGGCACCGACAACAAGCTGGACTCGCTGGCCGATCGCCTGATGTATCGGCTGGCCTATCGCAATTTCGGCAGCCATGAATCGCTGGTCGTCAACCACTCGGTCGCGGTGAGCGGCGGCGGCGGAGTGCGCTGGTATGAAATCCAGGCGCCTAACGGCACTCCCGATCGTGGCGCAGCAGGGAACCTACGCGCCCGATTCCAGTTATCGCTGGATGGGCAGCGTTGCCATGGACAAGATCGGAGACCTCGCCGTCGGCTATAGCGTTTCCAGCGGCGCAGTCTATCCCGCCGTAGCTTTTGCCGGACGCGTGCCCTCCGATCCAGCCGGAGCGCTTGGAGGCGGAGACCAGTCATCATGAGCGGCAGCGGCTCGCAGACCGGAACGCTGTCGCGCTGGGGCGACTACAGCGCCATGACTGTCGATCCAACCGACGACTGCACGTTCTGGTATACCCAGGAGTATCTGGTGACCAACGGCACCTGGAACTGGAACACGCGAATCGCGAACTTCAAGTTTCCCGGATGCGCCAACGGCAGCTACATCGGGTTCTATCCCGACAGCTTGAGCTTTGGAGTGCAGGCTGTCGGCACCACCAGCGCCGCCCAGCCAATTACGTTGAGCAATTACCAATCCGTGGCGCTCAGCATCAGCAGCATCGGCGTCACCGGCGATTACCTGCAAAGCAATAACTGCGGATCTTCGCTCGCGGCAATAGCAGCTGCACGATCAATGTCACCTTCCAGCCGACGGCATCGGGTGTCAGGACCGGCACACTGACTGTAACCGACAATGGGCCAGGCGGACCGCGCACGGCAAACTTGAGTGGCCTCGGCACAACGCCGGCAAATTGCGTCGCCGAACGCGCTGTCGAACGGCGGATTTGAAAGTGGCACGCTGGATTGCTGGACCGCCGGCGGCGCTCTTACGCCCAGCGCCTCGGTTCTCCAGGCGCATGGTGGCAGCTTCAGCGCGCAACTCGGAGCGATCGGACTTGCCTGAACCCGATGGCGATTCCTGGATTTATCAGACCGTGACCGTTCCGGCCACGTTACAAAGTCCAACCCTGACCTTCTGGTTCTGGCCCTGGAGCGCGGACAGCATCAGCTTCGACTGGCAGGAAGCGCAGATTCGCGACACCAACGGCAATCGCCTCGCCCAGATATTCAAAGTCGATTCCAACAGCCAGAGCTGGAGCTACATCACTTTCGATTTGACGCCGTATAAAGGCCAGACCATTCAGCTGTACTTCAATGTCCACGAGGACGGCGACAGCTACGGCTATCTCACCTATATGTACCTGGACGACATTGCGATTGTGGAAGGCGCGCCTGCGCTCCGGTTCATACCAGTGACGCCCTGCCGCGTGGTGGACACTCGCAATGCCCAGGGAGCATTTGGCGGTCCGGCAATCAATGGAGGAACGTCGCGCGACTTCGCTATTCCGCAGGGAAGCTGCAACATTCCTGTCACTGCCCGGGCCTACGCGCTGAATGCCACGGTCGTTCCGCACGGCACACTGTCTTACGTGACGATCTGGCCGACCGGAGCGCGCGTCCCACCGTGTCGACGCTGAACTCCCTGGACGGCCGCATTAAAGCGAATGCCGCGATTATCCCCGCAGGCACGTCTCAGTCGGTTAGTGTGTACGCCAGCAACACTACCGACGTTGTGCTCGACATCAGTGGTTACTTTGTGCAGGACAGCTCCGCGTATGCGTTTTTCCCGTTGACGCCATGCCGGGTGGTTGATACACGCGGTGCCATCTGGACCGCTCGGCGGACCGGCTCTGCAGAATGGTCAACAGCGCGACTTCCCCGTGCTGCAGGCGACGGCGTGCAACATTCCGTCCAGCGCCCAAGCCTACTCGCTCAACATGACCGCCATTCCTTCGCGCGGCGCACCGCTCGGTTATCTGTCGATGTGGCCGGCTGGTCAAACGCGGCCCGTTGTCTCGACCCTGAATGCGCTGACCGGAACGATTACCGCCAACGCCGCCATTGTTCCGGCGGGAACCAGCGGCGATATCCTCGCCTACGCCAGCGGGAATAACACCGACCTGGTGATCGACATCAATGGCTACTTTGCCGCAGCCAACTCCGGCGCAGAATCCGATGTCGCTCTACAATCCGACGCCGTGCCGCGTGCTCGATACCCGGCAGGTTTTGCCTGGCACGCCATTTACAGGCGAGCGCACGGCCAGCATCGCCGGCGGGGCCTGTTCCGTTCCGCTGAGCCGCCACCGGCTATGTTCTCAATGCGACCGTTGTGCCGGCCGGCGCTCTTGGATATCTAACGCTGTGGCCGGACGGCCAACCGCAACCATTGGCCTCAACGCTGAACGCGCTGGATGGCTCGATTACCTCGAACATGGCAATCGTGCCCAACTTGAATGGGTCGATCGACGCGTATGCCTCCGGGCTAACGCAGCTGATTTTGGACATCACCGGTTACTTCGCGCCATAGCGTTCAACGGTGCGAAGTTACAGGCTGCGGCGGGTCGCTCCAATGCCGCCGCAGCCTATCTTTAAAATCTGCGGTTCGACAAGCAACCGGCATCTCCGCCTTTACACCCTCCGCCTTCCTGGGTCACAATAGCTGCTCCAGTGGGATTTCTAGCTGGTTGAGGATTTTGCTTGAAGCTTCGTGGATGGCTACTGCTGTTTTTGTTCGCACACGTCATGCTGCACCCGTGGGTGCACGCAATTGGTGCGAATAAAGTAGTCACCAACCACGCCTCAATCACCGTTCCTTCGAGTCCGGACAACGCGACTGGAACGGGCGATCAGTGCGAACTTTGTCGCGTGGGCCACAGCGCCGCTGTCACCCCCAAGCTTCCTAAGATCGACCTCCTCAATCCCGGCTGGATCCAAACCGCACTGCAAGCCGTCAACTACGCTTCTCTGCAAGCGGACCAACGACGGCCATCCCGCGCACCACCACTCCTCTAATCAATTTCGCAACTGAAGATTTGTCGTGGCGTCCTAGTGGGCGTGCATGGCAAAAGCAGTTCCGTTGCTATGTCGCGACGCTGCCTGTGCTTGATCTGCAGGCACTGCATCGTCGACGTGGCCCAGCGAATATTGGAGAAATGGAATGTCGCGCAAGTGTTTCTCGTCGTACCTGGAGACAATCCAGGCTGGCAGCCTCTACCGTACCTTTACCGCGCTCACTCTTCTGACGTTGTTCATCGCATTCACTTCTGTCTTTCTGCGCGGCGGAGATCGGCGGCAGTTCGTCTTCCGTCACCGGAACCGTGACCGATCCTTCCGGCGCCGTAATCCCGGGAGCAAGCGTAGAGCTTCACAATCCGATCAGCGACTTCACTCGCAAAGTGACCACCGATGCATCCGGAAACTTTGCCATACCGAATGTACCGTTGAATCCTTACCACCTCACCGTCACTCTGCCGGGATTCAGTTCCTACAAGCAGGACATCGACGTTCGCTCTTCGATCCCCATGAATCTGAAGATCACGCTGCAAATTTCGGCGTCCTCTGAGACCGTCAATGTGCAGGGAGAAGCGGGCGACCTGGTAGAAAACGATCCTACATTTCACACGGACGTCGACCGCACTCTATTTGAAAAGGTGCCCTTGGAGAGCAGTTCTTCGGCGTTAAGCTCCCTGGTCACGTTGTCCTCGCCGGGCGTGGCTGCCGATTCCAACGGCCTCTTCCATGGATTGGGAGATCACGCCGAGAATTCTTTTTCGCTGGACGGCCAGCCGATTACCGATCAGCAAAGCAAAGTATTTTCAAACCAGATCCCGCTGGACGCAGTGCAGTCGATGCAGGTCATTGCAGGCGCGCCCCCGGCTGAGTATGGCGATAAGACCAGCCTGGTAGTCGACGTGACGACACGCTCAGGAATGGGCTCGACGACTCCGCACGGGAACCTGACCACGTCTTACGGGACCTTCGGCACGGCGAACGTTTCGGGTGACTTTGCCTACGGGGGGAAGAATTGGGGAAACTTCATCGCTCTAAGCGGGCTGAATACCGGACGCTTTCTCGATCCGCCGGAGTTCGTGGTGTTGCATGACAAGGGCAACGAGGAAAATGCCTTCGATCGCTTTGACTATCAGTTCACGACAGCGGATATCCTCCACCTGAATGTCAGCTTTACCCGCTCCTGGTTCCAGACGCCCAACTCGTTCGACCAGCAGTTCCACGACATCAATGGAACTCTGGTTACCAATCCCGTGACTAGCCTGCCACTAGGTCCAACCGACCAGCGCTCGCAGATTCTGACCTTTAACGTTGCTCCGACATGGACTCACACCATCAGTCCGAACGCACTGCTCAACGTGACCGCATTCGCGCGGCGCGATGCCTATAACTACTATCCCAGCGACGACCCGTTCAACGATCTTGGCCCTGCAAATCTTCAACGCGAAAGCATTGCTCAACAGCGAACCCTGCTAAATGCCGGCGCTCTAGCCAATGTTACCTATACGAAAGGTATCAATAATGTGAAGGTTGGCATTTCTTACGAGCAGACCTTCCTCAATGAAAATGATCAACTTGGGATTGTCGATCCCACACTCAATGCACCTTGCCTGAATGGCGGTATTCCGGTGAACGGCTTCAGTGCTCCATCGCAATGCGCGGTTGCCGGATTCCAGCCTAACATCGCTTCGAATCCCAATGCGCCGAACTCCGCGCTGTACCCTTTGTTCAATCCGGCCTTGCTTCCCTATGACCTCACGCGAGGCGGAACTCTCTTTCCGTTCTACGGTCACACGGATGTCAAGGAATTGTCGATGTACGTGCAGGATGTGATCAACAAGCGCAATTGGACATTCAGTCTGGGCATTCGCGGCGACATTTACAACGGACTCAGCGCTGCGAGCCAGGCAGAGCCGCGCCTGGGCATCTCCTACAACATTCCGAAAACCAGTACGGTTCTGCGGGTCTCGTATGCGCGCACGCTGGAGACACCTTTCAACGAGAACCTGGTGCTTTCCAGCATCGGCTGCGGCTCTCCGGTGCTGAACCCTTTGCTGGGCTGCTCTTCCAGCACGTTAACTCCGCTCGCAGCCGGCTATCGCAATGAGTTTCATGCCGGTTTGCAGCAAGCCTTCGGGCGCTACCTGGTCATCGACGGCGAATACATCTGGAAGTACACGCACAATGCTTATGACTTCAGCGTATTGGGGAATACGCCGATTACGTTCCCGATTGAGTGGAACAATTCCAAGATTCCGGGATTTGCCTTGCGCGCCAGCGTCCCTAACTACCATGGATTAACCGCGCTGGTGGTGATGTCCAGTGTGGCTGCCCGCTTCTTCACACCGCAGATTTCCGGGGCCGGCGCTAATCCACTCGCACCGCAGGGCGTGTTCCGCATCGACCACGACGAAGCCTACAACATGACGGCGCACCTGCAATATCAGGTGCCGTGGAAGCGCGCGCCATGGGTCGGCTTCAACTGGCGATACGACAGTGGACTGGTCGCGGGTGAGGTGCCGTGCTTCGGAATTGGCCCGGCCAACGATTGTCCGCAGTCAACCTTCCTGAACGGTTTGCCGGCGATCGCAATGGTCGATGCAGTGGGGATACCTTTGACCGCCGATCAGGAATTCCAGGCTGGATTTACCTGCAATGGCGTGCGCGCCACGCCAACCACTCCGCTGCCCGCCATCTGTCCGGCATCACAGTTTGGATCCACGCTCACGCAGGTACCCAGTCCCGGCACGGAGAACGACGATCACAACCCGCCGCGGGTGGCTTCGCGAAATCTCTTTGACCTGGCCATCGGCGCCGACAACATTTTCAAGGGCGATCGTTACCGCTGGAGCGCGCAACTTAATCTGATTAATCTGGCAAACAATTACACGCTATATAACTTCCTCTCCACCTTCAGCGGTACGCATTATGTGAGTCCGCGGACAATTACCGCCCAAGTTGGATTCCACTTCTAAGAAACCTGCCGGGCAGGGGCGGCAAACCTTCTGCCCGGTCAATACAGGATTCCTGTTTTCTCGGGAATCAATACGGAGGTCAAGAAGAAGGTGCCGTAAAAAAAATGCCACTCGGGAGCGAGTGGCAAACTAGAACCTGTGGCGCGATGACCCGGACGGACTACTTCGACTTCCGTTTACGCTCGGCCCAGCGTTGCTTCATCATCTCAGAAATCCGCTTGCGAGCGGCGGCGCTCATATGGCGACGCGGACGGCCAGCCGAGCTCTTGCTGACGCTGCCAACCGGTCTTCCCCGGCGACGGGGGCCGGTTGAGCCGATTCCTTCCAAGGCGGATATCGCCCGGTCGAGTCGCTCCCGCTCCATTTTAAGATTACTGAGAATGTTCTGAATATCCATGCTTCTCCTTTCAAGTAGCCAACAAACTTAGCTAGTGTAACAGCATAGTTACAATAATTGTGTAGACGCATAGCCGAGACCAAAGTAATCGTATGCCACAAGGGGTGCTACATTGCTCTGGCACATAGGCTGGATAAGATCCTACTTCGAACCGGGTAGTTGCAAGTAGGAAGGAAGCGTCGAGAAGGACTGTGATGCTCATCGACCTTTTGAGGTTTCCCGTGGCCCTTGTCGAAAGGACAATTGACTGTGCCTGATAAGACCTACCACATGAATCCGCAGCAGTTTCGTGAGTTCGGACGTGAAGTAGTGGACTGGATAGCCGACTACTACGAAACCATCGAAAATTTGCCGGTGCTGTCGCAAGCGCGGCCGGGTCAAGTTCGCGCTCAATTGCCTGACAGAGCTCCTGAGGTGCCAGAAAGTTTCGATGCAATCCTGGCCGACATAAAGAAAATAATCCTGCCGGGAGTCACTCACTGGCAATCTCCGAACTTCTTCGCCTATTTTCCTGCCAATGCGTCCGGACCAGCAATTTTAGGGGATTTCTTATCGTCTGCCCTTGGTGTTCAAGGGATGCTATGGGCCACCAGTCCAGCGTGCACGGAGCTGGAGACCCAGGTTCTCGACTGGCTGGTTCCAATGCTGGGACTACCGGAGAAGTTCCTATCGAGCACCGAGGGTGGTGGTGTCATTCAGGACACGGCGTCGAGTTCCTCTCTTTGCGCCATGCTGGCGGCGCGAGAACGAGCTACCGGATTTCACAGTAATCGCAAGGGCTGCGATGGACGCCTTGTTGCCTACACATCGTCCCAGGCGCATTCGTCGCTCGAGAAGGCTGCGATGGTCGGTGGAATTGGACTCGATAATCTGCGGCTAATTGAAGTGGATGATCACTTTGCCATGCGGCCGGACGCTCTGGCGAAGCAAGTTGCAGAAGACCGCAAAGCTGGACTCGTCCCCTTTTTTGTATCGGCTACCTTAGGGACTACTTCTTCCAACGCCTTCGATCCGTTGCCGGCAATTGGCGAAATCTGTGGGGGAAATAATTTGTGGTTTCACGTGGATGCGGCCATGTCTGGAACCGCAGCGCTGTGTCCGGAATTTCGTTACCTGCAAAAAGGAGTGGAACTTGCCGATAGCTACACCTTCAATCCGCATAAATGGATGTTCACGAATTTCGACTGTAATTGCTTCTACGTGGCCGATCGCAAAGCGCTGATTCGGACTTTGAGCATTCTGCCGGAGTACCTGCGGAACCAGGCATCGGAGTCAGGCGAGGTTTTCGACTATCGCGACTGGCACATCCCTCTGGGGCGGCGCTTTCGTTCGCTCAAATTATGGTTCGTGATTCGTTACTACGGCATCGAAGGGCTGCAATTTCACGTGCGACGGCATGTGGCCTTGGCGCAGGAATTTCTCGCTTGGGTGGAACAAGATGAGCGGTTTGAAGTTGCTGCTCCGGCTCCTCTGAATCTGGTATGTTTTCGCCATCGCGGTGGCGATAAAGCCAACGAAGAGCTGATGAATCGGCTGAATCGCAGCGGCGCCCTCTACTTGACCCACACCAAACTGGATGGAAAATTTACCCTGCGAATATGCATCGGGCAGACCAACACAGAGGAGCGCCATGTAGAGCATGCCTGGGAGAGAATTCAGGAAGAGGCAACAAAACTCTAGCGGATATTAAATACGCTCTTTCTCCCTACGCGTACTCCTTGGGTGCAGTCGGGACGAGTTGGAGGATTCTAATACCCGCGTATCGGCCTAACGGGATTATGTCGATTGCAGACGATGCCTTATGATTCTCGGGCTGATCGAGCTGCAATCGACGAGGTACGTATGTTTACCGCGAGCAACTTCGAGTTCAAGTTTCGCTTTTGGATCTTTGGCGCGCTTTTCTGGGTCGCGTTCGCAAGTTATTCCCTGGACCCCCAAAACAGTGGCGCAGCCTTGGCGGAATGGATCGGCCGCCTGCGTGGCGTTCCGGCCACCGACGCCAACTACCGCCTGATCTTTGCGATCGCAGCCTTGTTCTGCATTGCAGCCGCCGCGCTGCGCACCTGGGGCACGGCTTATCTGAACCCCGAAGTTATGGTCGACGCGCGTCTGCATACCACTCGACTGGTCGCCGATGGGCCCTATCGCTACGTTCGCAATCCTTTGTATCTCGGAAACATTCTTCTGGCTATCGGCTTCGGGCTGATGTCGAGCCGCATCGGGTTCGTCGTTCTGGTTCTCGGGATGATCCTGTTCGACTACCGGCTGATTTTGCGTGAAGAGGCAGGAATTCTGGCGAGCCAAGGCGAGAGCTATCGCGCGTATTGTGCTGCGGTTCCACGGTTGCTGCCGGCGCTCCGCTCGCGAGTGCCGGAGGCAGGGGCCACTCCCAGTTGGGGCGCCGGCATGCTGGGAGAAGCCTTCATGTGGATCCTGGCGCTCTCCGTGGTGGTTTTCGCGATCACGTTAAAACAGCGAATCTTCTTTGTGGTTCTAGGCTCAGCGTTCGTGGTCTACGCGATCTGTTATGCGGTGATCAGAAAGCGCGAAAAGAAAAAGAACGACCCTCCCGCAACCCTGGGCTGAAGCTCCTGACCGGTCAGATACTAGTCCGCCTGATCACTTAGTCGGACTCGTTGCTATAGACCGGTTCTTCTTCGAAGACCACGTCGAGGCCGCCGTCGGATCCAAAAGCGGCTTCATCGGCTATTTTCTCCAACTCCTGCTCAAATTCGTGGCTGCGCCAGCGCACCACCAGAAGCTCTTTCGAATCGCGACCTCGACCGTGACAAAGCGGGCAGAGAACTTCGTCTTTTCCGGATTGCATGATGATTGCCTCATCCGCCTGTATTGCAAACCCGCAGCGAGGATCACGCAGTGAGCCGAGTCACGTCAGGATGTGAGAACAGGAAAGTGATGCTCAGGAAAGACTCATTCCTCGTATAGGAGTTCTTCGACTCCGGCATCGCAAAATCGGCGACGCCCGCGCTCAGAATGGCCAAGTCAAGTAAGACAGATGCCACTTTCAACAAGGCAAAAGAGAATCGCCTCCGCGAGCGATGACGAGCGGAGGCGAGTAAGCTCTGGGCTGAGCCAGTAAACAGTTGTCCGATAGCTAATAGCCGAGGGCTAATGGATGACAGCTGATAGCCGACAGCCTCTTCAAAACGCGTACCCATCCGGCTGCGATACCGCGCCAACCTCGATCTCGTTATCGACATAGTCGCGGCCGGCTGTGATGGCTTTGCGGTCGAGGACGAGCAGCTTGGGATTCTTAACCGTCTCTTCCAGGACAGAAATCGCTGACTCCGCCGGCAGACACTCGGTTTCTTCCAGCAGCGCGCCCAGCATGACCACATTGGCGACCTTCGCCGATCCCAGGCGGTCGGCAATTTCCGACGCTGGAACACAAACCACGCGAGCTTGTGGGGCCGAAAACCCCTCTGGTGGCCGGGTAGCGTTGTACAGAATCAGCCCGCCGGGAGCGACGGTCGCAGCGAACTTATGCAGCGAGAGTTCGTTCAGGGCTACCAGAACTTCAGGCTGCGAGATCAAGGGCGTGCCGATGCGGTCATGCGAAAGCGTCACGTGACAATGCGCGCTCCCGCTGCGCATTTCCGGGCCGTAGGAGGGCAGCCAACTGACTTCCATGTGCTCGCGCAGGCCCATCTCGGCCAGCAGTTGTCCCATCAGGAGAACGCCTTGTCCGCCAAATCCCGCCAACTTTACCCGCAGCTCCCGCGTGTGACGGTGCCGCCGGACGACCGGTTCTTCCCCGGCGCTCTCGTCGACGCCCAGGGCCTGAGCGATCGTCTTCATCGGAACCAGCGCATCTTCCGGCAAGTCGGGTTTACGGTCGCGATAGACACCCAAGGGAAAAGCCTTGACCAGGGTTTCGCTGACCCAGTTGCGCGCGACCACCGGATCCATCTTCATGATGGTAGGACAGGGCGAGAGGAACTCAACCAGCGAGAAGCCGCCGCCGTCTTTCTGAATTTGCAGCGCCTTCTTCACCGCCTTCTTGGCCTTCATGATGTTCTTCATGTCGCTCAGGGCGACGCGTTCCAGATAGGTCGGCGTTTCCAGAGCAGCGAGCAACTCGCAGACATGCAGCGGCAGTCCCTCATTGTGGGAGCGGCGTCCCCAGGGGGAAGTCGTGCTTTTCTGCCCGACAAGCGTGGTGGGAGCCATCTGGCCGCCGGTCATGCCGTAGATGGAGTTGTTCACGAAGAATACGCAGATATTTTCGCCGCGATTGGCGGCATGGATGATCTCCGCCGTGCCAATCGCGGCCAAGTCGCCATCGCCTTGGTACGACATGACGATCGACTCGGGGTTGGCGCGCTTGAGGGCGGTGGCCGCCGCCGGAGCCCGCCCGTGGGCAACTTGAACGTTGCCGACATTGAAGTAGTAATAGGCGAAAACTGAGCAGCCAACGGGGCTGACCAGCACGGCGCGATCCTGCACACCCAACTCCGTCAGGGCCTCGGCGATCAGCTTGTGAACAATGCCATGCCCGCAACCGGGGCAGTAATGGGTCTGTTGCTGCAGTTCGCCTTTGCGGTCGTAGTTATCGTAGAACGCGGGCGATTTTTCGTGAATTACCTGATAGCCTTCCACAATTTTCTCCTGTGTCATCCTGAACCCGCGGTCCCTACCGTCGCCAGGATGAGTCGTCCCTAAAGGGACCCTGATCTTCAATTCACGTCTACCCAGGACTTACGTCCTGGGCCAAGCTCTCCGCCCTCCGGGCTGGTGTCGTAACCAACTGAGTCATCGTTCCGAAAAACGACAGCTTCCAGTCGGGCCACGGTTCACCACCTCTATACGTGGGCCGCCATGCGCGCGAATACTTGCGCTGTGATCTCTTCTGCACTGGGAACGTTGCCGCCCACGCGCCCGTAGTACTCAACCGGAACGCTGCCGTTCAGCGTAAGCCTTACGTCTTCCACCATCATTCCCGTGCTCAGTTCCACCGCCAGCACTTGTTTCACATTTTTCGCGGTCTCGCACAATTCGCGCGAGGGGAACGGCCACAGCGTGATGGGGCGGAACAGCCCAGCCTTCATGCCCTGAGCGCGCAACTGATCGACGGCCGTCCGCAGCACCCGCGAAACGATACCGAAACCCACCAGCAGGATTTCCGCGTCTTCGGTCAGATAGGTCTCGCAGCGGCTCTCCAACTCCTGCGCCAGTTGATACTTGGCCTCCAGCTTGCGCACGTGCCGCTCCAGATCGTCCGGTTCCAGGACAATCGAACTAATAAGATTTTCTCGTCTCCGCCGTGCCCTTCACCGCCCAGTCCTTCGCAGGAGGCTCGATGTTGCGCAGCTTGATCTCAAGCGGTTCCATCATCTGTCCGATGTAGCCGTCGGTCATGATAACCACGGGGTTGCGGTAGCGATCCGCCAGGTCGAACGCGAGCACGGTCAGGTCAAACATCTCCTGCACCGATCCCGGGGCCAGGACCAGATTGCGATAACAGCCGTGACCGCCGCCTTTCACCACGCAGAAATAGTCGCTCTGCTCAGGGGCGATATTTCCCAGTCCCGGTCCACCGCGTACCACGTCGACGATTACACCCGGCAACTCTGCGCCAGCCATGTACGAAATGCCTTCCTGCATCAGGCTCAGTCCGGGGCCGGACGATGCACTCATCACGCGCTGTCCCGCTGACGGACGCGCCGTACACCATGTTGATGGCCGACACTTCGCTTTCAGCCTGAATGAATGTGCCACCGACCTCCGGAATCAGCAGTGCGGCGTATTCGGCGATCTCGCTGGCGGGGGTAATGGGATATCCGTAGTAGGCCTTGCATCCAGCCAGCACGGCTCCTTTGACGATGGCGACGTTACCTTTACAGAGCTGCCGCATGAGACACCTTCTCTTTCTGCGCGACCGCCGGACCGGCCGTCTTCGCGGGCGGCGTGAGCCGCTCCACGGTGATGGCTCCGGGTTCCGGGCAGCAATAGAAACAGGCGCCGCAACCGGTGCAATCCTCGCCGGTATATTGCGCCGCATGCACACCGTAATGGCTGAGCTCGGGCGCCAGTTCAAGACATTCGGGAGGACACGACTCGACACACAGGCCGCATCCTTTGCATTCTTCCGGATCGATGATTACGTTACCGCGCGGTTGCGCTGACATTCTTACCCTCGCATTTCCACTTCGTAAGCGTTGCGTTGAAACCAACGTTGCTGCTCGCAGTACTCGTACAGTTCGTCGCGAAACTTGGGATGAGCAATTTCAATGAGCGCCTCGGCACGTTGCCGGATGGTGCGGCCGTGCAGGTAGGCAATGCCATATTCCGTCACCACGTAGTGCACATCGGCGCGTCCGGTCAGAACGCCCGCTCCATGAGCCAGCCGCGGGCACGATGCGCGAAATCCTGCCGTCCTTGGCGGTTGACGGTAGCGCAATAATCGGCTTGCCATACTTGGATCGCGCCGCCCCGCGAATGAAGTCGAGCTGTCCGCCGAAGCCGCTATAAAACTGTGACCCGATCGATTCGGCGCAAACCTGGCCGGTCAAGTCCACTTCGATGGCGGAGTTGACGGCCACCATGCGGTCGTTGGCGGCGATACGAAAAGGATCGTTCGTGTAGGCCGACGGATGGAACTCGAAAGTCGGATTTTCGTCGATGAAGTCGAACAATTTCGGCGTGCCCAGCACGAAGCCGAGAATGATCTTGCGTGGCTTCAGGTTCTTGCGCTGGCCGTTAATGACTCCCGACTCAATCAGCGGAATCACGCTGTCGGAGATCATTTCGGTGTGAATGCCGAGGTCTTGGCGGTCCATCAGATCGGGCAGAATTGCGTCGGGAATTGCGCCGATCCCACATTGCAAGACCGAACCATCTTCGATGAGCGAAGCGACGCGCGCGCCAATCTGCTCGAATGTCTGGTTACCGGGCTGAGCCTTCATGCGCACAGAGGCCGGGTGAGTTCGACGATCGAGTCGATTTCACTGACGTGAATGAAGCTGTCGCCATAAGTGCGCGGCATCTGAGCGTTCACCTGGGCAACGACTTTGTGCGCATGCTTTGCGGCGGTCAATGTGGCATCCACGCCGACGCCGAAGCTGCAGTAGCCGTGCGGATCAGGCGGCGAAACTTGGATGAAAGCGACGTCGATCGGCATTTCGCCGCTCTCAAACAGCGCTTCTATTTCGCTAAGGAAAATGGGCGTGTAGTCGGCGCGGCCGTCATTGACGGCTTCGCGCACATTGCCACCGACGAACAACGCGTTATGGCGAAAGTGCTCGGCCATATCAGGCGCACAATAGGGCGACGTCCCCATGCGTCAGCAGATGAATGATCTCTACATCCTTTACGTAGGGCGCGCGGCTGATGAGAGCTTCCACCAGGGCTTCAGGTTCGGCGCAGCCGGGGTGGATGTACACCCGCATCCCCGATTCCACGCAGTTCACGGCTTCGCGGGCTGTCATCATCTTGCTGCGGTACTGATCAATCCACGACATAGGCAAAGCCCCTTCTAGGCTGAAATCGTTTCCGACTTGACCGTGTATCCGGCCGTCGCACGCTCATGACCCAGCGACGCGTAGTAAATGGCCAGATGGAAGAATCTGTCCAGCATCTCCAGCAGCTCGAGCTGGCCGAAGATCTCCGCTGGACGTTCGAGTTCGGCATGTTTCTGCAGGTATTCCCACAGGTTTTCGCGTACCAGGCAGATCATCCAGACGACCTGGCTGAGGGGAACGCCCTGGGCGGCGCGCTTCGCACCGATCGCCAGATAGCGTTCTTCGATGTCGGCTTCCGTCTTGCCCATCAACCACTCGCCCAGATGGTGGTAGACCTCGTAAACCTGGTTCTTGAGTTCGGTGTCGGGCACGCCGGCATAGGACGAGCACTTGCAGCATTGGCGATAGCGATTTTGCAGGCTGCGGGATAGTCCGTCGGAATGGTCTTCGATCAACTTAACCAGTCGGTATGCCAATAGCATGGCTCGCCTCTAGTACCTCGGCCTGGGCGGCATACGGCAGGGTGCATCCCAATGGCTCCGGCCCTCACACTCTCTTACATCCAAGTGTCGCCTCGGGATGGGCGAATGGGCCGTGATTGGAATCACCTGCAAAAGTGACGTAAGTCACTCGGAGAAGAGCGATGGTCGGATCGGAATGGGTGTCCGGGTAGATGAAGAACGAAACGTAGTGCGGCTAAATTGATTAACTATTGGATTGCATTTCGAAAACTAGATGCATAACGCACACGAAACCGAGAGAAGGCTTTCGCTTAAATCCCCAGCTTCTTCACTTCTTCGTTGTAATACTTGCGGTAGAGGATGTCCCATTCCTGCGAGCCTTCCAGGATGGTGCGGCGCTGGCTTTCGATCTTCTGCCGGGCGGCAGCGTCGATCTTTGCCTCCTGCGCCATCAGGAGTTCCAGCAGGCGGCGAACTTCCAGCCGGATGGTGTTGCGGTCTTCGACGAAATCAACATTTTCCATGTCGGCCAAGGCGTCGGCCACGGCGTGCGCCAGCTTGTTGATCTTTTCGCGGCTGATCCTCATAAGACCGCCTTATACTTCGCGTCACCAGTTCGTTCTTAATCTTCTTGAACATCTCCTGGTAGTTGGCGCCGCTGCGCTGCATCTCGTCCGAGTAGGTGTCGAGGATGATGCGGACTTCGTCGTTGATGCGGTCTTCGAGGGTCAGCTCGTCCAGCAGAGCGGCGTTGACGCGCTCAGCGACGGCTGCTTTGTTGGGAGTTTCGATAAACTCCCCCTCGATCAGCTTGTTGGTGATTTCGCGGGCCAGATAGCCCACATATTCCTTAGAGAAGAGCATGCTGTGTTCGAATCGGCTAGGAAAACAACATAGTTTAACACATCGATTTGGCTTTGCTGCCGGCGGCGCGCCTGCACGGCAGCAGGGAATTGCTGCCAGCCAAGTGTGTATCGCCATCGCCATCGGAGTATGATGATTTTCGCTGCGCGCTTTTTGCGCGCCGTAAGAGCTTATGTCCGACGATCTGTCCAGCCTGAAAGACGACATGAACGCCTTCATCCTCGGCCATGGCCTCAGCCGCTTCCAGGGATACGTGACCGAAGAAGTGCACAGCGTCATGTGGGACCCGAAGGACAATCCTGAGAGCTGGAAGGATTTTGTCGAGCTGGCCAAGAAGGCGGGGTCCGAGTTTCTCTCGATGGACGAAGAGGTGCTGCAGCGCGATGAACTGGACTACCTGGTGCAGCGGCTGCAACACGCCAGCTTATCCCAGCGAGGAAGACCTGGACGAGGCGCGCTGGCTGCGCAACTATATCGGCAAGACAGGTTTTATCCAGCTCGGCTGGCCGCATCAGGGCATCATGTTCCTCTTCGAGGCGACCACCGAGTGGTACGAGCGCTATCAGCACCTGCTCGACCTGGTGGAAGATTTCGGCAGCATGGCCATCGACGACGGCGATCAGGACGACGAGCACTGAAGACAGTGGCCAGTGGCTAGTAATCAGTGGCCAGAATTGAGCAGCCTGTCCCTTAAATGAGTGCCTGATCCGAATTTACAGACTATGACCTTGCCTTCCGACCGAAAGAGTTCACGAATCACTGACCACTGGCCACTGACAACTAGCCACTGCCTTTATGCGCTGGGTTCTTCGTAACGCCGATCCACAGCTGGTGCAGCGCCTGGCGCTGGAGACGAACCTGCCTCCCTGGCTGGCGCGCTTGCTGGCTGTTCGCGGAATCCAGACCGGCGAGCAAGCGCACAAATTCCTGACCCCTCCCTGCAGGACCTTCACTCACCCTATTTAATGACGGGACTGCGCGCGGCCGTCGAGCGCCTGAAGGCCGCCATCGAGCGTGGCGAGACCGTCCTCATCTATGGCGACTACGACGTCGATGGCACGACTGCGATCGTCATCCTCAAGACAGCGCTGGAGCTGTGCGGCGGCAAAGTGGAGTACCACGTGCCGCACCGCATTCGCGAAGGCTACGGCATGCGCGACGAGGTCATCGAGCAGGCGGCCGATCGCGGCATTCGCCTGATCATCAGTGTGGACACCGGCATTCGCGCCTTTGCCGCCGCGGAAACGGCTGCCCGGCGCGGCCTTGACCTGATCGTCACCGATCACCATCTGCCGCAAGCGGATGGCGTGCCGAAGGCGCTGGCGGTGGTCAATCCCAATCAGCAGGGATGTGAGTATCCCTGCAAATCGCTGTGCGGAGCGGGAGTCGCCTTCAAGATCGCGCAAGCGTTGCTGGTCGACAGCGGCCGGGAGCGGCTGCTGCCTTCGTTCCTGAAGATGGTAGCGATCGCGACGATTGCCGACGCAGTGCCGCTCATCGACGAGAATCGCGTCTTCGCCAAGCTGGGACTCGAAGGTCTGCGCAAGCCGGTGAATGCCGGGTTGAAGGCGCTGCTGTCCAACTGCCAGCTCGACGGCTCGCGTCCGCTGAGCGCCGGAGACATCGCCTTCCGCGTGGCACCTCGCCTGAATGCTGCTGGCCGCATGGACATTGCCCAGCGAGTGATTCAGCTCTTCACCGAGAAAGATGGAGGGAAGGCAGCCGAGATGGCGATGGAGTTGAACCAGCTCAATGGAGACCGCCAGCAGGAAGAGCAGCGCATCGTCGACGAGATATCTGAAGAAGGTGGACAGCTCGCCGGAGATGAAGGACGCCTACTGCATGGTGATCGATGGCGATGGCTGGCATCGCGGGGTCATCGGTATCTGCGCAACTCGCGTGGTTGAACGCTATCACCGGCCGGCGCTCGTCTTCTCCTGCGAGAACGGCGAGGCCCACGGATCGGGCCGCTCCATCAGCGCGTTTCATCTGCTGGAAGCTCTTGAGTCGTGTCCCAACCTATTTACGCGTTTTGGCGGCCACTCCCACGCTGTGGGATGCGCGTTACCGAGCGAGAATATTCCCGCGTTGCGCGCCCATCTCGACAGCTACGCGCGCATGCGTCTGACGCCTGAAGACTTCATTCCCGAGCTGGAGTACGACGCGGAAGTTCCGCTGGAGGAGATCAAGCACGACTTCTGGCTGGCGCTGCAGAAGCTGGAACCCTTTGGGATCGGCAACCAGACGCCGACATTTGTCGCACGCAACGCCAAGCTGATTCAGCCGGCCCGCATCATGAAGGAGAAGCATCTGAAGCTTCGCGCGATTCCTGCCGATCCGGATACCAATGGCGGCCGCTTCCAGCGGGCGCAAGACGTGGTCGGATGGCGTATGGCCGAACGCGTTGCGGAACAGCCATTGTTAGCAGGCGATGTGCTGGACCTGGCCTTTACCGTGGATTACAACGAGCATCCCGACTTCGGAGGTGTGCAGTTGAGCCTGGTGGACTTTGCGCGAGGTACGCCGCTGGTCTGTGCGGCCAGTGCGGTGGAAGCTCCGTAAAGCCTCCAACCACGGATCAATGCAGGGATTTAAGTGAGTAGAACTACCCTAGACCTGCCACGAACGGGTGGATTGCTACAGCATATTTCTTGCGCCATCAAGGGCGTCCCAGTGTACGATTTGAGGCGTGGAAGGTGTAGTTCATAAAAAGCCACTGGCCGGGAGCTCTGTGGACGACCTTCGCGAAAGCCTACGATCTTTCCTGAACGTGTCGCTGTCCGTCCCTGCGCCGAAGGTTCATTCTATCTATGAAGTAAAAGAGGATGGCTACACCCGTAGCTTGATCCGCTATGTTGCGCCCGACGGCGAGGAGATCAAAGCATTTCTTCTTGAGCCGGACGGAGACTCGCAAGGAGCCATCCTTGCCTTGCATCAACATAACAGTCAGTGGGAGATGGGGAAGGGCGAAATTGCTGGCCTGGCCGGCGATCCTCAGCAGGCATTTGGTCCGACGCTGGCCCTGCGTGGCATTACGGTGCTGGCCCCAGATGCCATCGGCTTCGAATCGCGGATGAAGAAAGCGGGGACCGGAGCGTCGCTCGCGCCGAATCTCGATCGCCCTAATAGTTCAGCGGAGAGTTGGCTGCAGTACTACAACCAGATGGCTCACCGGCTGGTTCAGGGCGATCTGCTGATGAAGAAAATCCTGGACGATTCTTCGCTTGCACTTTCCGTGCTGCAGGAGCATACGAAGATCGAGCGTCTGGGTACGATCGGCCATTCTTTCGGCGGCATCACCGCCCTGTTTCTGGCCGCTTTGGACACTCGAGTTGCTTACGCCTGCACCAGCGGAGCGGTCTGCTCCTTCCAGCACAAACTGGCGAACGGAACTGGGCTCGAAATGTCGCTGATCATTCCCGGTTTCGCGGAGAAGTATGATGTCGACGATCTGGTGTGCTGTGTGGCGCCGCGCGAGATCCTGGTGGTGTCTGCGACCGACGATCCTCAATCGGCCGACGCGGACAACGTTGTGAAGAATGCCTTCAAGGAATTTGCCTCTCTGGGCTGCCCGGGACATCTCGAACATCTTCGCGTTTCCGGTGGCCACCCACTCGATCCGGCTCGCTTCGACGCGATTATCGAATGGGTAGCTACGCAGGCTGCTCGTTCCTGAGCGCTGGGCGAAGCAGCGGTTTCGCCAACTCCGAGCCGCCCCTCGGTACTTCCCGGTGGACCAATAAAAACCGGAACCTTAGCGGTTCCGGTTTTTCGTCTGAAGAATCTAGTTTTACAGTTTGCGACGGCGCAGGTAGGTGATTGTTCCCAGCAGACCGGTGCCTAACAGAAGGAAGCTGCTTGGCTCGGGTGTACTCGCAGTGAACGCACCGGAGAAGCTTGCTCCATTAGGATCGCCACCGGTGAAGAAGATATTCAGGAAGAAGGGATCGCCTGTCGTGAGGTAATTTCCCGGCGTCGCGGTGAAGATTAGCTGGTTGCTGCCGATCAGCTGCGCCGTCCACGGCGTTGTGTAAGGCTGAGCGCAGAAAGCTGTACCGCCTGCAGGACCTCCGACGCAATCGCCAATCTGACCTTGCGCCACCATGGCGGGATCAATTTCGACACCGGCCGGCAGATTGAACGTAATCTCGAAGGATGAGACGGTGGGACCTTCCCACGTCGCCAATCCGTTGCCAACGCCCGGAATACCGAAGTCCGGCTCGAAGACGCCGCCGTCGAAATCGTAGGCGAACGGCTGCCCCGTCTGCAGCGTACCGCTCGACCCCGACCCGCTGAAGTCAATGTCGCCGGCAAAAGCTAGCGTGGGCAGAAGAGCCATGAGGCTAATCGCCAGACAGAGTTTCCGAATCATGGGCTCTCTTCCTCCCGGTATGGAAATCTTTATGTTCAGGATTACGTCACCAGTTTGGTGCACGCCTACAACCAACGCGGCAAGCATACAATCATTTGAAAGAACATGCCATAACTCTGAATCAAGTAACTGATGTGTGCAAAATATTGCACTTATATGTGCAAGATCCTGCCCATTTCGGAGGTTTTCAGGGCCAATCGGCAGCGACTCAGGCTTTACAGTTCAGCTACCCGGGTTTAAGATTCCCATCCGATGGAGACGGTGCTCGACGAGGTTTGCGCCAGTTGCGGTAATAGCCGAATGCCGGACGGCAAGTTCTGTCTCTTTTGCGGCGATGTGCTCACCGAGCCGTCGTCGGCGAAGGGTGCGTCTCCTCAATCGGCCAGGCGCCATTTGCATCCCGACCGATCCACTGACGAGCCTTTCGAATATGCGGGCTTCTGGCTGCGCGTCTGGGCGGGAGCGATCGACATTGGCATCGAGTGTCTAGGCGCATTCGTACTGACGTTCATACTGGATTTTGCGCTCAGCCGGTTCGGGCGCTTTATCGGACTCTCTCCTTTCGATTCCAAAGTGGCAGTCGGCATGGCGTTCATCATGATCCTCGCCGTGGGGTCATGGTTGTACTGCGCCCTCATGGAAAGTTCGCCTGGGGGTGCGACCATCGGCAAACGACTGCTCGGCCTGAAGGTCATATGCGCCGATGGCAGCCGTGTTTCATTCGGCGTGGCGACGGTTCGCCACCTGATGAAGTTTCTGTCCCTCTTCATCCTGATGATCGGCTTTCTGATGTCAGGTTGGACCAAGCGCCGCCAGGCGCTGCACGATATGCCATGCGATTGTCTCGTCATCCGAGTGCCGGTCAGACCTTTCTCGCTGCTCGGCCATCACCACTAGCGGCCCGTTGGGCCGCTCCCGTCCTATGGCGTAATATCGATGCAGATGTTTCAATCGTTAGCCCAGGTACGGAAATGGCTGGTGGTAGGCGTGTGTGTGCTGGTAGCCGCCGTGACCATTTCCTACTGGATTGCCCGCTCCCGCGTGGCTCCCGTGCTGCACAACGTTCCTCAGCAGCTCGGCATTGATATTCAGCAGACTAGCGACGGCTTTTCGCTCTCCAAGTCAGAGGGCGGCCGCACCATCTACACCATCAAGGCGTCAAAAGCCGTGCAGTTCAAGCAGGGCGGGCACGCCGAGTTGAAGAACGTGGACATCGTGGTTTACGGCAAGAACCACGACCGCTACGACCAGATTTACGGTGACCACTTCACCTACGACCAGTCGACAGGCGACATTCAGGCGGTCGGCGAAGTGCACATTGACCTGCAAGGCAATGCCGAGGGACCGGCGAAGCCCGACCAGGCTGCTCCCGCTGAATTGAAAAATCCTCTACACCTGGTAACCAATTCGCTGACGTTCAACCAGAAGACCGGCATCGCGCAGACCGACTCCGTTGTGAACTTTCAGACGGAGCAGGCAAGGGGTTCGGCCAAGGGCGCCTACTATGACTCCAAGCAAAATGAGCTGCAGCTGAAATCCGACATCCACATCGTTACCTCCGGCGATCATCCTGCCGTGATCACAGGGGCCAGCGGCGTGATTCAGAAGTCGCCCCGGCAGGCGACGCTGACCAATGCCCGGATTGAGCAGCCGGACAAAACGTTGACGGCGGACAAAGGTACGTTACTTTTCGCGCCGGACAATACCGTGAACCACGTCATTGCCGAGGGAAATGTCCATGTGCAAAGCCGCGGTCCGTCGGTCATCGACGTTTATGGTCCGCGCGGCGACCTTGAGATGGGGCAGAAGAACTCGGTGCAGCGCGCAATCGTTTCCGGCGGAGCCCGGTTTAATACGCAGGGAAAGAGCTCTGCCCATGGATCGGCTGACACGTTCATCGTGGATTTCCAGGGGAAGAATGAAGCGTCGCAGTTCCACATGGTGAAGAATGCGCGCATGAAGCAGGATCCGCAGCCGGGCAAATCGGGATCGAGTGGCCAGCCGATGGAGATTCTTGCCGATCAGCTGGATTTCCAACTGGAAGGCGGGAAGCTGCTGAAGACCGGCGACACCGTCGGCAAAGCGCAGATCACGATTCTGCCGATGCCTCCGGGATCGAAGCCGGCCAAGAGCACCAAACCGGGTCAGGACATGGGTGGCGGCAATTCCACCACCGTCGCGACAGCCGGCAAATTCCACGTCACGTTTGACGGGAAGAACCGCATTCAAACGCTTCACGGCTGGCCGAATTCGCGCATTGTGTCGACTACGCCCGGAGAGCCTGACAAGACCAGCATTGCCGACAAGCTGGACGTGACCTTCGCTCCCGATGGTGGCGTGGAAAAGCTGATTCAGACCGGGAACTTTGAATATCACGAGCCGCCGCCGAATCCCACAACCGGTGGGCGCGCAGCCTTCGCCGACATGGCTACATACACCCCCGGCGACCAGATCCTGGTGCTGACCGGTTCGCCGCGCGTCATCGACGGCGGCATGACAACCACGGCAACGCATGTACGAATGAATCGCCAGACCGGGGAAGGCTTCGCCGACGACGATGTCAAAACGACTTACAGCGATCTGAAGCCACAGCCGGATGGCGCGCTGCTGGCGAACTCCGATCCCATTCACGTTACCGCGCAGCACATGACTGCCACCAAGCAGCCAGGCATCGCGCACTACACCGGCAACGTGCGCCTGTGGCAGACCGCCAACGTCGTACGCGCACCGAAGATGGACTTCGACAACGTGAATCGTTCCATCGAGGCGGAGTCCGACAAGACGCAGACCGTCTCGAGCCTGTTCGTCCAGCAATCGCAAGATGGCAAACTGACGCCGGTCGACGTAACGGCGGACAAGCTGACGTATATCGATCAGGAACGGCGAGCGCGTTACACCGGCAACGTGCTGGCGAAGACCCCGACGGCGACTCTGACTACGACGCAACTCGACGTCTTCTTGAAACCGGCCGACCCGGACAATAAGAGCCAGACAACGGCAAAGCCGGCGAAGGGACCGTCGCTGCCGGGCTCCGATGGACCGAGTCAAATCGATCACATGATCGCGATCGGGACGGGTGGTGGTAACCGAACCGAACCGCCGAGCGGTAGGCGATCGGCTGGTTTATACCGCTGATGACGGGAAGTATTACTTGACGGGGAAATCCCCTAGCATTTTTGATGCCGAACACGGGACAGTATGGGGCGATTCGTTGACTTTCTACAGTCACGATGATAGGGTTCTTGTTGAGAGTAAGCGATCTTCCCCCACCATTACACGCGCTCGTACCACGAAGTAAATGCAGACTTTATCGGCTGATGAGATCGGCAAAAGTTACCGCGGTCGAAGGGTCGTCAGCGGCGTAAGTTTCCATGTAAAACAGGGAGAGGTAGTCGGATTGCTGGGGCCGAATGGCGCCGGCAAAACGACCAGTTTTTATATCGTCGTGGGGCTGATTCCTTCCGATTCCGGGACGGGTCCCGATCGACGGGCACGACATTACCGACGTGCCCATGTACTTGCGGGCGCGCAACCATGGCATCAGCTACCTGCCCCAGGAGCCTTCCATTTTTCGGAAGCTGACCGTCGAGGACAACATCCTGGCGGTCTTGGAAGCGCAGTCGATGTCGTGGCACGAACGCCGTGAACGGATGGAGCGGCTGATCGACCAGCTCGGCCTTCAGGTGATTCGCAAGAACCGGGGATATGCGCTTTCCGGGGGCGAGCGGCGCAGGGTTGAGATCGCGCGTTGTCTGTGTATTTCGCCGTCGTTCATTTTGCTGGACGAGCCGTTTTCAGGAATTGATCCCATCGCGGTCTTGGACCTGCAAAAGATCATCTCCGATTTGAAGACGAGTGGCATCGGAGTGCTGGTGACGGATCATAATGTTCGTGAGACATTGTCCGTGACCGATCGTGCCTACATTATTAACGAGGGAAGAATTTTCCGGACCGGCACCCCGGAGCAGCTCGGAAATGATTCCGAAGTAAAGCGAGTTTACTTAGGCGAGAGCTTTTCATTGGTTTAAAATTTGAACGAGGGGGCGAAGCTCCTCAGGGTTCCGTTGGCATGGCATTATTGCAGCCCAAGTTAAACCTTAAAGTATCCCAGAAGCAGATTCTGACGCCTGGGCTCGTGCAGATGGTCAGCGTGCTGGCGCTCAATAAACTTGAGCTGGCCGACATGATCAATGCCGAGCTCACCGAGAATCCCGTTCTCGAAGAACTCGATAATACCGTTCCGCTTCTGGACGAAGTTTCGGCTCGTGAAGAGAAGTTGGAGCGCGACAGCACGCTGGCTCAACAAGAGCAACCTGCGACTACCGCCGAAGAAAAAGATCCCTTCGAAGAAATCGATTTCGGGTCATTCTTTTCCGAGTACCTTGATCCCGGTCTGCGCACCTCCATTGAAATGGAGGACAGCGAGAAGCCTTCCTTTGAAAATTTCCTGTCGAAGCCGAGTACGCTTTCCGACCACCTGATGTGGCAGCTGGGCTCGCTGCACGTGAATGAAGATGTCTACAGGGCGGCTGAGCTGGTGATTGGAAATCTCAACGAGGAAGGCTACCTGACCGCTAGCGACGATGAGTTGCTCGGCTTGGCCATCGAAGAGGCACAGGAGGCCTTGGGAAGTGCGCCCGCAGCGGCCACAACCAACCACTCAGAGGCCGAAGCGCCCGTGCGGCCTGAATCTGCTGCGCCTTCGACGTCTGTGCCAGGCGGTTCTCCCGATGCGTTCCAGCCCGAGAGTCTGGGATTCAGCGTTGCCGTAGCCGAAGAAGACGCCTTGGCGGAGCCTCTTGCCACAGCCGAAGTGGAACAAGCCGCTCCTACCGCTGAACCTTTGCCCGCCAGTTTTGAACCGCAGCGTCCCCGGCCAACGCTGGTTCCACCGCGTACGGCTCCAGCCCGCGTTCCTTTCAGTCGCGACGCGCTGCGGGAAGCGATCGACGTCATCAAGCAGATGGACCCCATCGGCGTGGGTGCCCGCGACCTGCGTGAGTGCCTGCTAGCCCAACTGCACGATCTGAAACGAGTCAATCGCAGAAATGCTAACGGCAATCACGTAGCGGAACTGGAAGCGCTCGACGATGCTATCGTGCTCGTCGATCAGCACCTGCACGCCCTCCAGAACAAGCATTACAAGGAAGTTGCCAAGGCCATGGGGCGGCCGCTGGAAGCTGTCATGACGGGCATGGACTTCATCCGCACGCTCGATCCGCGCCCCGGCCTGCGCTACAACAAAGTTGAGACAAGGCTGATCGAACCGGATGTAGCTTTTGTTAAGCAGGGCGACGAATTTCTTGTCCTCATGAATGACGAGGAAGTTCCGCAGTTGCGCCTGAATCCGTCTTATCGCCGGCTGCTGAATCGCGACGCCGCCGAGAAGGACGTCCGCAACTATGTCAAGGAGCGCTACAAGTCCGCGATCCAGCTCATTAAGAATATCGAACAGCGCAAGCAGACGATTCTGCGGGTGTGCTATTCGATCCTGGAGCGCCAGCGCGATTTCCTCGATCACGGTATCGACCAGCTGAAACCCATGATGATCAAGGAGGTCGCCGAAGAGATTGGCGTCCATCCTTCGACTGTCAGCCGCGCTGTAGCCAATAAATACGCACATACCCCGCAAGGAGTCTTCGAACTCCGCTACTTCTTCAGCGAGAGCGTCAACGGTCCCGAGGGCGGCAGCACGTCGCTGCTAATCCTGAAGCGCCGGGTAAAGAAGCTCATCGAAGAGGAAGATCCAGCCAGGCCGTTGACCGACGAGCAGATCACCCGCATCCTCCAGTCGCAGGGTATCCAGGTCACTCGCCGCACGGTCGCGAAGTACAGGGAGGACATGCGCATCCCGAGCACCCACCAGCGCAGAGTGAAAAACTAGCTGCTGTACTGGCGCCTTGATCGTATCTGGCACGTCCAATGTGACAGGCATCCAACGAATCGGGCGCTGTTGTGGTGAACACCGCCGCAGCCGAAAACAGAACAGGGAATCAGGCTGGGGCGAGGAGGGAGCTCAATGAACGTAGAGTACTTTGGCAAGCAGTATGAAATAACTCCCGCCATTCGTGACGAGGTGGAATCCGGCCTCGGCAAACTCACCAAAATCCTGGGCGACAACTTTAAAAGCAAGGTCATCCTCACCGTCGAGAAGCATCGCAACATCGCTGAGATTACGGTGAAGCGACGCCGCGGACATCTCGTCGGCCTGGCCGAAGCCACTGATATGGTCGTTGCCGTGAATCAGGCGATCGAGCACATTGAAACCCAGGTATTGCGGCTCAATGGCCGCCGTCGCACGACGCATCGCAAAGCGAAAGACAAAACCTGGAAAGCGCCGGTAGAAGCCGAAGCAGACGCTCAGATTACGGTTGGCGCCACTGCTGCCACGGCCGTTCCCGTCGTCGTGCATAAGTTCCCGTCGGTGGCACGCACAACCGAAGCGCACTTGGTCCGCTCGCAGGATTCCATCGCTATGCGTCCCATGACAGTGGAGGAAGCAGTGAAGGAATGCGAGTTCCGGGACCGCGACGTGTTCATCTTTCGCGATGGCAAGGGCAAGATCAACGTCCTGCATCGGCGGAAGGACGGCAAGATCGAGCTGATCGAAGTGCCGTAAGAGAGTTCCATATCTGCTGCAAAAAGGGCGCTTGAGAGCGCCCTTTCTTATTGGCTGCCGCCAAAAGTTTCTCCCGAGAGATAAACAACAAGTAAAGAAAATGTTTCCAAACATTGACTGATGAGTAAGCCGTCGCGCAGGTGCTCTCGTACATCCAATAATCCAGCATGGAAACAGAGGCCCGTACCTGCTCAGGCAATCGGACGGCAAGGTAGCTGAAACAACTCAATCGGGCGCTGCATCCATCTCATTCACACGGTTATGGACTTAGGTGAGTACGCAAGCCGGTAAGTTGGCACTTATTATGAAAACAGGATTGAACGCTACCCTGGATCCTTCGCGGCGCAGCAGCGAGGCGTTGGATTTTGAAGCCGCTTTGCGGCGCAAGATTGTCGGCCAAGACCCAGCCGTGGAAAAGGTCGCCGAGATCTATCAGATGTTTCTCGCCGGTCTAAATCCACCGGGCCGGCCGGTCGGCAATCTTCTATTTCTGGGGCCAACCGGCTCCGGCAAGACGCGCGTGGTCGAGGCGGTCGCGGAGTCGCTGTTCGGCGATGCTCATGCCTGTATCAAAATCGACTGCGCCGAATTTCAGCATTCGCATGAGATTGCCAAGCTGATCGGATCGCCTCCGGGATACCTTGGCCATCGCGAGACCCATCCGCTTCTCACCCAGGAAGCGCTCAACCAGTGGCACACCGAGAAACTGAAGCTCTCGATTTTGCTGTTCGACGAAATCGAAAAAGCCTCCGATTCACTCTGGCAGTTGCTTCTCGGTATTCTCGACAAGGCGACGCTGACGCTTGGCGATAACCGCCACGTGGACTTGTCGCAGTGCATCATCGTCATGACGTCGAACCTGGGCGCCGCCGAGATGAACGAGATGATCAACGGTACGCTGGGATTTGCGCAAACACCCGCGCAAATGGACGCCAGGCTCGATCAGAAGATCGATCGCACCGCGGTAGAGGCGGCGCGCCGCAAGTTCTCGCCTGAGTTCATGAATCGCATCGACAAAGTGGTCGTGTTCCGCATGCTGCGGTCTGAACACCTCGAACAGATTCTCGAAATCGAACTCGGCATGGTACAGCAGCGCATCCTGCAGGCGACGGGCAACAACCAGTTTGTCTTCAGCTGCACGGCAGCGGTGAAGCAATATCTGCTGGTGGAAGGAACCGATCTTCGTTACGGAGCGCGTCATCTGAAGCGAGCCATTGAACGCAACATCGTCTTCCCGCTCGCTAACCTGGTCGCAACCGGACAGGTGAAGCTGGGAGATTTCATCCGCATCGATATCGATAATCAAGGCAAGATGACGTTTGTCAAAGAGGCGGAAGGCGCGCTGGTTCCAGTGCTGCTGGAACGCTATGGTCCAGACGCTGTGGCCCAGGCGGCTGCCGCCGGGAAAGGGTCCAAGGTGACCGGCACAAGCCGCGGTGGACGAGAATTCGGAACCGCGAGTGAGCGGAAATAAGAACAGGGCACCGGCAGTTGGACATTTAGCGGTTAGCTAAAAACAACGAAGCGCGGACATCGAACCTGATGCTCCGCGCTTTTGTTTTGCGAAATGCTAACTGCCAATCTAATTGTTTCCAGGCGGAGCCGGCTGCGTCGGTGCAGGAGTTTCAGGGGACTCCGCAGGCGTCTGCGCTGGCGCAACGATCTCGCGCTGCGGGGGCAACGGATAGTATCCGTGCTTGGCAAAGACTTCCAATCCTGGCCGTTTCACGCGCACTTCAATATCACGGTAGTTGCTCGACGGCCGCTGTGCCGTGTTGTAACCCAGCGTGTATTGGTTGCGAGCTTCGACCGTGATGCGGCCATAGGCGCTCTCGATCGAATCCTTGGAAAACTCATTCAGCACATCACCGCCGGTAGCGTTGGCATACCGCGGCAGGATATTGCTGTAGCCGAATCCCGGGATGCGCGCCTTCGCCACCTTGCCGTAAACCGGCATCGCTGCTGTGTCGATGCCAATGCCATACACCGCGATACCGTCGGTCAGCAGCACCTTCAGCACCTGCGCATAGCTGGCTCGGCTGCCATACTCCTGGCCGTCGCTGATGATAAAGATGATCTTGCGGCTGGTCGGCGCGCGATGCGCCAGCTCCTGCGCAGCCATCAAGATCGCATCATTCAGCACGTGAAACTCGGGTGTCGGCGTGATGACCTGCGAGGCTCCGGGAATCGGTTTGCTGTTGGTCTGAGGACCCGAACCGAAAGGACCGCCGACCACCGACGCTCCCGCGTTGTCTCCGCTTTCGTCCTTCAGGCGCTGCAGCGCCAGCGACATGCGCGTGGAGTTGCCGAAGTCCGCGCGCTTGTTCACCGTGTTGCCGTAGGTGAACACCGCCACTTCGTCAAACGGTCCGAAGGCGCCGCCCAGTGCCGAGAACGTCTGATTGATCTTCTTCAGCATCGGATCCGGCAGCCCTTGATCGACAATCAGCGCCGCTGCCAGCGGAAACGGATCGCTGGTAAAGAATGTCAGCTTCTGCTGGTTTCCATCCTCGTAGATGCTGAAATCCTTGGCCAGCAGACCTTCGGTCAGTTTGCCGTCACTGTCCTTTACCGTGACCGGGACCGTGACGAACGAGACCGTCTTGGTCAGCGTCATCAACTGGTCCATTGCGTTATCCGACGTTGGCACGCTTCCCGGCGGGACGGTTTTGATCTCCTGCGACCCCGGAGGCGGTGGCTGCGGATTCGTGCTTTCCGGCGTAGGCGCCTGACCGGCATTGCGAGTATTTCCCGCCTGGTCGGGGTTGTCACTGGATGACGAAGAACCCGCCTGATCTCGGATTCGTTGCCGATGGAACATTGGCGCTGGGCAGCGGCGCGTTATTCTGCGGCGCCGGAGCGTCGGGAAGCTTCTGCTGCTGGGCAACGGCAAAGGCTGTCGTCAGCGTGAGGACCGCCGTAAGTACAAGGCTGCGGATTCGGAAGCTCAAGCGGCGATCGGGCATGGGTTCGTATTTGTCTCCAGGACTTGCCGGAACTCTCGACAGTATAAACGTACCGGGACAACTCGGCAGCTTTCATCGCCGATTCTCCCTGCCGTGCACTAGAATGGATGCATCGGATACGAAAGAGTCACATATGTCGTCCAAGCGGTTTCGCCAGCTTTGTCCTTTTGCCTGCTTTCTCCTGAGTTGCTGTCTTGGCGCGGCTGCCCAGTCGCAGGACGGCCCCATGATCGCGCCCAAGGCCCCGCCCCAGCAGGCGCAGCAGCCGTCGAGCGATGAAGACCTCCAGGTATTCAAGGCCCAGGTCAACGTCGTTAACCTGTTCTTCAACGTGAAGGACAAACATGGCATGCTGATTCCGAATCTGACCAAGGATGACTTCCAGGTCTTCGAGGACGGCAAGCCGCAAACCATCAAATATTTCTCGGCGGAATCGAACCAGCCGCTGACGCTGGGGATCATGATCGACACCAGCGCCAGCCAGACCCGCGTGCTCGATATCGAGCAGCAGTCCTGCGCCGAATTCCTGCACTCGGTGCTGCGCGATAAGGACCTGGCCTTCGTTATCAACTTCGATGTCGACGTCGATCTCGACCAGGACTTTACCAACAACATCCGCGATCTGACGCGGGCCCTGAATAAGATGCAGATCAATGCCGGAGTCGGCGGCGGGCCGCCAGGATTGGGCGGTGGACCCGTTCCCACCACGCCGCGCGGCACGCTTCTGTATGACGCTATCTATCTGGGCGCCGACGAGAAACTGAAGAGCGAAGTCGGCCGCAAGGCGATGATTATCTTCACCGACGGCGAAGATCAAGGGCAGCCGCCTGCGCGTGCAGGACGCGATTGAAGCTGCCCAGAAAGCCGACACCATCTGCTACGTCATTCTCATCGCCGACCGCGGCTTTTACGGCGGCTTCGGCTACACCGGCGACTCTGACATGCGCAAACTGGCGGAAGCAACTGGTGGCCGCGTCATCGAGGTGGGCAACAAGCAGGAGAAGCTGAAGCAAGCCTTCGATCAGATCCAAAGCGAGCTGCGCAGCCAGTACAACATCGGCTACTCACCATCGAATCCCAAACTCGACGGCACGTACCGCAAGATCCAAGTCAAGGCCAAGGGCGGCGAAGACAAGGTGCAGGCCCGCCAGGGCTATTACGCGATGGCGAAGGATTAGGAGCCGCTGTCGGGCCTCGGCTGTCAGCTCAAACTACCCGTTAGCCGTACTCTTCCAAAGTGTCTAAGGCACCGTCGTTTTTTGTGATGATTCCAAATCACTTACGTCAAAATATTAAGAACGTTGGACTTGATGTGCCAGCTATGCCGTCCAGCAACAAACGCTTACCGTCCGGAGGATTGCGGCCTGACGTACGTGATTCGATTATGGGTTGGGACTAGGCTCGTCCGATTCCTGCAAGCGCTCATCTAGATAGCTCCAATCGGGGCGAAAAGCGCGCCGCGTCACCTGCGCCTCGCGCTCATCCTTCTGTTCCATAAATCCGGCCCGCCACCAAAGGAAGATCGACAGTAGAGACAAAACGAGGCAGAGGTAGTAGCTGGGATAGCCAATGTACGCGCTGAAGGCTGCCACACACATGGTCAGCCACGATCCCAGGTAGCGGCGGTAACGCATCGTCGCTCGCGACTTCATCTCTTCCAGTTGGTTCCACTCAGGCAAGAGAGCTTTGGCCATCTCCAGCCGCAAGCGCGCGACCTCCTCTGGACTGAGCGTAACCGGCACGATCAAATCCTCGCCCGATCGCGAAACGGAAAGCGAGATCTCGTCCAGCGTCAGATCCAGATCACGAATCTCCGTGCGAATTGTGGAGCTGGACATAAAACCCTCCGGCTTTAGTTTGGATGGGAGTGAAGAATTGCGCCCGCGGGAATTGGTGCGTTGGAGCTTTGACTCAAGGCACGATTTCGACCGTGCCGTTCCTACGGGACTCGGAGTTCGTTTTGGCGAGCTTCCTACCCCACAAGGCCTGCTCGACCACAACGAATCGTGATCCGGTCTGAAGGCGTGCTCTACTACCGGGCATGCAACTGGTACTAGCTGCTGCCCTTCCTCACTTCGATCCCCAATTCCTTCAACTGCCGCTCGCTCACCGGCGTCGGCGCGTCCACCATCAGGTCGACGGCCTTGGCGGTCTTGGGGAAGGGAATTACCTCGCGCAGACTTTCGGCGCCCGCCAGGATCATCACGATGCGATCGAGGCCCAGCGCAATGCCGCCATGCGGAGGCGTGCCGTATTGCAGCGCTTCCAGGAAGAAGCCGAAGCGCGCCTGCTGCTCGTCAGGAGACATGCCCATGCGCCTTGAAGATCTTGCTCTGGATGTCCTGGCGATGAATACGGATGGAGCCTGAACCGAGCTCGGTGCCGTTCAGCACCACGTCATAGGCCAACGCGCGCACGGCGCCGGGATCGCTCTCCAGTTTGTCCATGTCCTCGTCGTGCGGCGAAGTAAAGGGATGGTGCGCGGCGTTCCAGCGCCTTCCGTCTTCGTCCCATTCGAACATGGGGAAGTCGGTGACCCACAGGAAGCGGAAGTTGCCGTGCTTGAACGCGCCGTGACGCTCGGCATATTTCTGCCCCAGCGCAAGCCGCAGTTGCCCGGCAGCGGAGTAGATTCCATACGCCTGCTGTCGTGCCTTGGACGCGGTCGCCGGGCTTCGGCGCGCTTCGCTCCAGCAACAACGACCAGCAGGTCTTCGGCGTTCGGCTTCGCCAACTCGCGAATCTTCGCCACGGCATCGGGAAACGATTTCTCCAGCCGCTTGATGTCCTCGAAAACCTTTGGCTCTTTGCGATCGCCGAACATGGTCTTGATCTCGTCGCGCTCCTTGCGCGAGAGCTCGCCGACCTTTGGGATGACAATCGCGACCACGGGAAGTTCAGGATCGACGTTCAGCGTTTCCAGGTTCTCAGGCGCGAATGCCTCGCGGACGTCGGCCATCGCGGGCAGCCGCAGGTCGGGCTTGTCGATGCCGTAGAGGCGGATTGCCTGGTCGTAGCTCATCTGCGGGAACGGCGTCTGCAATTCGGCACCAATGGTCGTGAATGCCGCCTGTCAGAAATCCTTCGACCGTCTTGAAACACCATCTCCGGCCGCGCGAAGCTGATCTCCAGATCGATCTGCGTGAACTCCGGCTGACGATCGGCGCGCAGGTCTTCGTCGCGGAAGCAGCGCACGATCTGGAAATATTTGTCGAAGCCGGAGATCATGAGGATCTGCTTGAACAGCTGCGGCGATTGCGGCAGCGCGTAGAACTCGCCGGGATAGACGCGGCTGGGCACAAGATAATCGCGCGCGCCTTCCGGCGTGGAGCGCGTCATGAACGGCGTCTCGATTTCGTAGAAGCCCTGCGCGTTCAGATACTCGCGAATGGCGATCGACACCTGATGACGCAGCTCGGATGTTGTGCTGCATCTCCGGCCGGCGCAGGTCGATGTAGCGATACTTGAGGCGCACCTCTTCGTTGGCCAGCACGGTATCGGCGGGCGTGAAGGGCAGCGGCTTGCAATCGTTCAGCAGGCGCAGCTCGTCGGCGACCACTTCGATCTCGCCGGTGGGATTGTTCTTGTTGATGGTGCCGGCGTCGCGCAGCTTGACGTGGCCGATGACGGCGAGCACAAACTCCGAGCGCACGGCGCTTGCCTTGTCGTGGACGCCGGCTGCGGCATCGGCGGTGACGACCACTTGCGTGATGCCGCTGCGGTCGCGCATGTCGAGGAAGATGAGGTTGCCCAGATCGCGCCGCCTGTTGACCCAGCCCATGAGAACAACTTTCGAGCCGGCGTCAGAGGCGCGCAGCTCGCCACACATATGAGTACGTTTGAGATCACCTAGGAAGTCGAGCATGATTGTCCTTGTATAAGCGGTTAACATCGATTCGTAACATGCAAACCATGGGTTCAGCGATGGAGTCGCGCTTAATGCGCGTCGCAGTTACCGGGAGGATGCATGAAAATTGCTGCACCGTACTGTCATGACACGCCCTTTCGGCTGTCTTCGCAGGTATTCGGCCAGTTCCGCTCGCGGCACGTTGACCTGCTCGCCGCTTGCCAGATTTTTCACCGCAAACTGATCGGCCGCCACTTCGTTTTCGCCGACGATGACGATGTATTGCGCGCCCGCTTTCTCGCGCCAGTTCGAACGACTTCTTCAGCCGGAAACTCTCATCGCCGAGGTCGGCACTGACGCCCGCACGGCGCAACTCGCGCGCCAGCTTCAACGCGTGCGGGTTCATCCCCGCGCCCAGCGGAGCGACGAACGCGTGCACCTGCGCCGCCGGCTTGCTCGCCCTGCGATTGCAGCGCGAGAATCAGGCGGTCTTCGCCGATGGCAAAGCCGATGCCCGGAGCTTTCGGGCCGTCGAGCGATCTCGGACAATCCGTCGTAACGCCCGCCGCCCAGCACCGCGCTCTGCGCGCCCAGTCCGCCGTGCGTGAACTCGAACGTCGTGCGCGTGTAATAGTCCAGACCCGCGCACCATGCGCTCGTTGATGGAGTACGGAACGCCCACGGCGTCGAGCATCGCGCGCACGGCGGCGAAGTGCTCGCGGCACGGCTCGTCGAGGTAGTCGCTGATCTTCGGCAGCTTCTCGATGATCGGCTGGTCCTCGGGATGTTTGCAGTCGAGCACGCGCAGCGGATTCGTCTCCGCCCGTCGCTGGCAGTCGGCGCACATCTGGTGCACGACCGGCTTTAACGCCTCGCGCAATGCCTGGTTGTAGCGCGCGCGATCGTCGGCGCAGCCCACCGAATTCAACTGCAGATTGCCAGTCGCGCAGGCCGACTTCGTCGAGCAGCGTGGCCAGCATCTCCAGCACCTCGGCATCGCGCGCCGGAGACTCGCTGCCCGCGCTCGGCGGCCCGATGATCTCCGCGCCGATCTGAAAGAACTGGCGATATCGTCCCTTCTGCGGACGCTCGCGGCGAAACTGCGGGCCAATGTAATACAGCTTCTGCAGCGTACCTTTGTCGCCCAGACCATGCTCGATGTAGGCGCGCACTACGCCGGCCGTGTTCTCCGGACGCAAGGGTCAGCGACTGCGCCTTCTCGCTCTGCGCGCGAGCCTTGTCCTCCCAGGTGAACATCTCCTTCGAGACGATGTCGGTTTCTTCGCCCACGCTGCGCGAGAACAGCTGCGTGTCTTCGAAGATGGGCGTGCGGATCTCGTGAAAGTTGTAACGCGCGAAGACGTCGCGCACCTTCGCGTCCACCCGGTTCCACAGGTCGGTGTCGGGCGGGAGAAGGTCACGAGTTCCGCGGACGGCTTTGATCATAAGAAGTTGTCAGTGGCCAGTGGTCAGTTGTCAGAATAAGCGCAATTGGCATTTAGCACTTGGCAATTAGCCACATCGCTTTGGCCAGCTGCTGAGTCCCAATTGTTGCTGACCGCTTACTACTTCTTCATCTCCGCCAAATAATGCTCGCTGTACCCCTGATAATTTCGTCCGTAGCGCAGGATCGTCTCCTGGTCTTCTTCGCCCAGTTGCTTGCGCATTTTGCCGGGAACGCCCATCCACAGCGAGCGCGGCTCGACCACCGTGCCTTCCGGAATCAGCGTGCCCGCGGCGATGATCGAGCCGGCGCCGATGCGGGCGCCGTTCAGAATGACCACTCCCATACCGATGAGGCAGCGGTCCTCGACGACGCAACCGTGCAGCGTGACCGAGTGCCCGACCGTCACCCAGTCGCCGACAATGACCGGCCACTGGTTCAGCATGCCGTGCAGAACGCTGCAATCCTGGATGTTGCTGTTGGCGCCGACCCGGATCGAATGCACGTCGCCACGCAAGCACGGCGTTCATCCAGACGCTGGAGTTTTCCGCCGAGCACCACGTCGCCAATCAGTTGCGCCGACTCGTCCACGTAGCAGGACGCCGGCACGGTAGGCGAGATATCCTTTATACGAGCGAAGCATACTTCCTCTATCCAGAATCCAAACTGTCTTCCGGCTATTAGCAATATCGAATCAGCGGGACCGGCTGCACAGGCAGCGGGCGTATCCGGCGAGGCACATTGACTGGAAGCGAATCCGTCGGCCCTGTAAGACTCTGAAAATACCATGTCGAGGGTAGGCAGCGAAAGGACAGCAGCAGCCAGGAGTTTCCGATCTGCCTCAAGCATTAATTTACGGCATTGGTTTCGGAGTCGACTAGCCACCCACTGCTAAGTGTCTTATAAATCAGTCACTTGCTCCAAAGTAATCGAAAAGTTTCAAATATCATCTACGACTTTGTCGGCATGGTGAACCTCGGTCCGGTCAGGTACAACTAATCAATCGTCGCTTTGCCAACCTCAATTTTCGTCAATTCAAAGCATGTTGGAGTTATGGATAGCAGTTCGCAGTTGGGGGTTAAGTCGCAAACTGAAGCAACGGTGAGCTGGATGAAGACTCTGGGCCCGAAGACGGTTCTCTGTGTGGACGATGAGGCGATTGGGCTTCGCGTTCGCAAAATCATGCTGGAAAGCCACGGCTTCAAAGTGCTGACCGCCAGCAGCGGACAGCAGGGCTTGACCATCTTCGACGACAACACTATTGATCTGGTTGTGCTCGACTATTACATGCCCGGTATGAATGGGGGCGATGTGGCCGCCGAGATACGGCGTCGCCGCCCTGCGGTTCCCATCATCTTTTTGTCCGCTTACTTCTCCCTGCCGCCGGCAGCGCTGGAACTCGCCAACGCCTTCATCACCAAGGGCGACCCGCCCGACGTCCTGATCGAAAAAATCGAACAACTGGTATAGCCCGTTAGCAGAGATCGCGGCTACGTTCTTGCTAGGGATCTTTCCGCTTGCCCTGGGCTGGACCAGCTTTCTCGTGCCAGGTTAATGGCAGCTTGTGGGGGAACAGATAGGTGAAGCCGGCAAACGCTTCCCACTGCGCCGAAGTGCTGGTCAGTCCATGATCGAAACCGCAGTCGAGCACGACGTTTCTCCTCGCATTATAGTTAACGGCCCACAAATTCCCGACGGCGTTGCCGTTTAGAAATGGCTGGTTGAAGTGCCATATCTCTCCGGTAAGTCCAAATTTTTCTCCCAACCCGTGTGAAATGGAAAGAGTCTGGCCCAACTGCGCGCGGCGAACATTGTTGTCCACCACTTCATCTGCGATGAAGTTCGCGTCGTAGTGAAAGCCCTTCACATCGGCACTGGCCAGAAGCAAGACGGAATTCCGGAAGCTCCCAATGTCGAGGTCAGGGCTGTCGCCCGAATAAACCCGGCCAAAATAAGACACCGCTACCGTTGGGTTAGTGCCTTCACCCTGATGAACCACCCCTTGGGCCCCGAGATCCACATCGCCCGCACCGTTCGTAGGCTGGCCTGGAGCATTCGAATGGGCATATGGCTCGGTTGAGGCCAGAATCTGGATTCGCGGCGACAGGGAGTACTTGATGACCTCATTGATACTGGTTTGCGAGATTACGCCAGGAGAATTCCACGCGGCCAGAATGCCGGTTTCGAATTGCAAGTAGCCGATGGGGGTCAGCGTAGCCGGCGTAGCGACGGTCGGCCTCCCAGGATTGGCCTCAGGGACTGCCACGACATCTGGCGCCTGCGATGCCTGAGACGATTGCTGCGCGCCAGCCGCCAGGCTGGCAACCACGACCAAACATGCCGCGGGAAAGCAAAAGCGATTTGCCATAGCTCTACTTCGCGCGCAGCAGCAGGACTGGCACGCTGACGTTGTGCTGGACGTGAGATGCTGTCGTACCCAAAAAGATGTCCGCCAGCAAGCGATGTCCGTGGGTGCTCATCGCCACCAGGTCGCACCCTTTCTGTTGCACCCATTGGACGATCTCGCGCGCAGGATCGCCATACGCCAATTCCGCTTCGGCCGGAATCCCTGCGCTCTGAAATTCGGCCTGGACCTTATCGAGATACTGGGTGTCTTCCTGGATCTCGCGGCTGACCGCGTCGCGTCCGTAGGTTCGGGCCGCCCATCCGTCAGCCACGTGGAGCAACACCAGCCGGCTCCCCGCCAGCTTGGCCAACTCTTTGATGTGCTCGATAATGGCCCGATCGCTGGGCGTTCCGTCGAGCGTGACGAGGATCTTTCCGTACATGTCGTTTGCTTTCGATCCCGGCGCTATCTGCCGATCACGATGTGCCATGCGGTCCGCATCGATTCCGGCAGTCCGTAGACGTCGATGGCGGTGATCAGGATAGCACTGCCCCAGCCCGCGCTCAGCAGAAACCAGCCGTTCTTCCACTTGCCCATTCTCTTTTGGGAGCTGGTGAATTGCAGAAGCGGAAACATGGCAAACGGAAGCTGCAACGCCAGCACAACCTGGCTCAGGATGAGCAGATCGGTAACGCTGCTCTCGCCGCGAAGTCCAATGATCAACACCGCCGGCAGAATGGCGAGGCTGCGCGTGATCAGGCGCCGCACCCACGGCTGGATGCGCCAATGCATAAAGCCTTCCATCACGACCTGCCCGGCTAGGGTTCCGGTAATGGTGCTGCTCTGGCCGCTGGCCAGCAGCGCCACGGCAAACAAGGTTCCCGCCATGGCCGTTCCCAGCAGCGGCGCCAGCGTGAGATACGCTACCCGAATCCAGTCGCTGTCGGGGCTGAACGTCACTACCTGGCCGCCCGGAACGATGACGCTCTGCTTGCCGTAGAAGATGGTAGCTGCCAGCACGAGGATTGCGGCGTTGACAAAGAATGCGATGGTCAGCGCAACGGCTGAATCAATGGTGTTGAAGTTGACCGCACGGCGAATAGAGCGCTCATCTTTCTGAAACTTACGGCTCTGCACCAACGCCGAATGCAGGTACAAATTGTGCGGCATTACTGTCGCGCCGATGATGCCGATTGCAACGTAGAGCATCCCGGCCTGCCGGAAATGCGGTGTCACCAGCGCTCGTCCCATCTCCAGAAAGCTTGGCTGGGTCTGCGGAAGCACGAAAATCTCAATGAAGTAGCAGACCGCAATCGTGCCTATCAGCAGCAGGACGACCGCTTCCATGGTGCGCATTCCGAAGCGCTGTAAACCGAGCAATAGAAGGACGTCCAGGCCGGTGATGATCACGGCCCACAGCAGCGGGATGTGAAACAACAGGTTTAGCGCGACCGCGCTGCCGAGTACCTCGGCTAAATCGCATGCGCCGATGGCCACTTCGCTCATCAACCAGTTCGGCCATCGCGTCCACTCGGGATACCAGTCGCGGCAGCACTGTGCCAGGTCTTTGCCGGTTACCACTCCCAGGCGCGCGGCGATCACCTGCACAAAGATGGCCATAAGGCTGGCCAGACCGATCACCCACAGCAGCCCGTACTTGTACTGCGCGCCGCCCTGCAGGTCGGTGCCCCAGTTGCCGGGATCCATGTATCCCACGCTCACCAGAACGGCCGGGCCGACGAAGGCCCGCCACTGCTCCCAAAACCCGGCCCGCTCGTGCGGAACCGCAACTGTGCTGTGCAGGCCTTCCAGCGACACGTGCCCAGAATCGGAGGCAGATTCAAAGGCTGCCGGTGCCGCCTGCAGCCGCGCATTGTCGCCAGGAGTGATGGGGTTATCCATGTGCGATTCAGGGCATCTGCCGGGGAAGAGGCGGGGTTAATCCACTCTCCGTCGACATTAATTAGAGTGTATCAGAGATAGTTAACTGGGGTTAATAAGCCAAAAAACTATGCCGACTTGGCCACCCAGATCTTGTCCGCGGCTGGGCCGCCCAATTCAACCGCCTTGCCTTCAATTACCAGCGATAGGGTCCCGTCGTAATTGCGGGTTTGGATTTTCACGGCGGGTCTCCGGCCGGATACCCTTGTGTTCCAGGAATTCCAACAGCTTGCGGTCGCGTTCGTAGATGCTGCGGACGGCGTAGCGATCGCCGGGTAAAGCCTCTGACAGGGGCAGCAAGCCTTGTTTGCGTTTCGCTTTAGCGGGTTCGGGGATGGCCGCGTTGCCGTGGGGACAGGCGCCTCCACGGCCAAGCTTGCTGACCAGAAGCGCTTCGAAATCGCCTGACACAGCGTGTTCCAGACGTTCGGCTTCGTCGTGCACTTTGTACCACGCCATGCCGAATACCTCATGCAGCATGCGTTCGATCAGGTGGTGGCGGGTGATAAGTTGCCGAGCAATCTTGCGCCCATCGGCAGTGAGCTGTACGTGGCCATCCTGGCGAACGGAGACCAACCGGTCGCGCTTCAATCGCCGTAAAGCCATGGTGACCGCGGGCGCAGACACGGAGAGCCAATGCGCCAGGCGAGCGGCGATCACCGATTCGCCTTCGCACTCGGCCTCCAGAATGGCCTTCAGGTAGTCTTCTTTGGAAACTGTGATCATGCTGATTGCCACGCATTAGTTAACTATGGCTAAGGGAAGATTGCAACCATGGTATTAGCCCACCTCTGCAACTCACATTAGTCTTGTCATCACCTTAAGGCCAGGAGGGATCTGCTTTCCGCCTACCAATAGCAGATTCCTCCTTCCGCCAAAGCGGTCGTCGTGATGACAATCCAGACTGGGAAGTTAGGATCAGATACGTCCGCCTGCCAACCCTTCGAAGAACCATTGATGACTGCCAGCAGCCTCACGTTTGACAGGTGCGGCATCGCGACCCTACTCTTTTCTTTCGCCTTATGAAAGTCCTTGTCCTCGGTAGCGGTGGTCGCGAGCACGCGATGGTCTGGAAGCTGCGACAGTCTCCCCGCATTACGAAGCTGTACTGCGCTCCCGGCAACGGCGGAATCGCCGCTGACGCCGAATGTGTCGCCGCCGACGTCAAGAACATTGACTCGCTAGTCCAACTCGCCAGCCGCCTCAATCCGGACATGACAGTGGTGGGTCCCGAACTCCCGCTGACTCTAGGGGTAGTCGACGAATTTCAGCGGCGTGGCTGGCCCATCTTCGGGCCGACGCGCGCCGCCGCTCAACTGGAGTCGAGCAAGAGCTTCGCTAAGGAGTTCATGCAGCGGCACAACATCCCTACGGCGAAGTATTCGGTGTGCACGACGAAAGAAGGAATTCCCGAAGCGCTCAAACTCTTCCGCACGCCGATCGTGGTCAAGGCAGACGGTCTCGCTGCCGGCAAGGGCGTAGTGATTGCGCAATCCAAAGAAGAAGCGTCGCGCGCCGCCGAAGAGATGCTGTCCGGCAAGATGGTCGGCGAGGCGGGCTCGCGCGTGGTCTTCGAAGAGTGTTTGCAGGGCGAGGAGCTCTCGTTCCTGGTGATGAGCGATGGTGAGCGAGTGGTTCCGCTGGTCGCGACGCAGGATCACAAGCGCGTGTTCGATGACGATCAGGGACCGAACACCGGCGGCATGGGCGCTTACTCGACCAACCAGATGCTCGACGGCCAGATGCGCGACTGGCTGGTCACGCACATTGCGCGGCCGGTCATTGCCGGCATGCGCGCGGAAGGCGCGGAATACAAGGGTATCCTCTACTGCGGAATTATGATGACGGCCACCGGGCCAATGGTGCTGGAGTTCAATTGCCGCTTCGGCGATCCGGAGACGCAGCCCATCCTGATGCGCCTGGAGAGCGATCTGCTTGAGGCGATGGAGTCCTCAATCGCGGGCCGCGCCAGCGATGGCGATTTCCGCTGGTCACCCGATCCGGCGGTCTGCGTGGTAATGGCGTCGGGTGGATATCCTGGCGCGTTCGAGGCAGGGAAGCCGATCTTCGGCATCGACGAAGCGGAGCGCATCTACGGGGTGAAGGTTTTTCATGCGGGCACGAATCGCCGCGACAACACTTTCTACACCTCGGGCGGACGCGTACTCGGTGTGACGGCGCGCGGCCAGGACCTGCCGGAAGCGGTCGAACGCGCTTATGACGCAGTCATGAAAATCCGGTTTGAAGGCATGCACTATCGCAAAGACATCGCCGCGCGGGGGCTGCGGCATCTACGCGAAGGGAAATAACGGTCGTGCTCTGATACAAGTCGTGAAACTTGCGTCAGTCTTCCACGGCGGGCGAAAAACTTTATGAACAACACTCCTCTCGTCTCTATTGTTATGGGCAGCGACTCCGACCTCGATATCATGAATGAGGCTGCGAAGGCGCTGGCCGAGTTTGGTATTCCTTACGAAATCGACATCACCTCGGCTCACCGGTCACCGGCACGTACCAGCGAATATTCGCGGGGGCTGAAACAGCGCGGCGTAAAAGTCGTGATCGCCGGTGCGGGCGGCGCCGCTCATCTTGCCGGCGTCATCGCCGCGGAAACCACGCTGCCCGTGATAGCTGTGCCCATTCCTTCCACGGCGTTGCTGGGCCTCGACTCGTTACTGGCGATGGTGCAAATGCCCGCTGGAATTCCGGTTGCGACCGTAGCCATCGGCAAACCGGGAGCTACCAATGCCGGAATTCTTGCGGCGCAGATGATCGGATTGTATGACGCCGAAGTCGGCAAGAAACTCGACGCGCACAAAGATAAGCTGGCGAAAGGCGTCGAAGCCAAGTCGAAGAAGCTGAAAGAAAGCCACAAGGGGTAGTCACTGCTCCGTTGTGACTTTCCTTGTACGCCAACCCGGCTCTTAGCACGAAATTGTCATCACGAGTGAAGCGAGGGATCTGCTTTCCTGCACAAGAAGCAGATCCCTCGTCGGCTTGAAAGCCTCCTCGTGATGACTAACATGACAGTTTATTTCGGCGCACCGACGATGAGCCTCTTGCGAAGGCAAGGTGGTGCTCGCAAAGGCGTACCCTGCAGCTCAGATCTTCAACGTCTTTAAGTATTCTCTGAATTCAGCTCCGAGATCGTTTCGCTTGAGCGCAAACTCTACGGTGGCCTTCAGAAATCCCATCTTGTCGCCGGCGTCGTGTCGCTTGCCTTCGAAAGTGAAACCGTAAACTTTTTCCTTCTTTAGCAGCTGCTTGATTCCGTCGGTCAGTTGCAACTCGCCCAGCGCTCCAGGCTTGGTCGATGACAGCATCTCGAAAATCGCCGGAGTGAGAATATAGCGCCCAATGATGGCCAGGTTCGAAGGAGCGTCTTCCAGCTTGGGCTTTTCCACCATGTTCTGCACCTCGAACAACCGGCCATTCCATTTGCCCGGAACCGGCCTTGCGTCGAGCACTCCGTAAGCCGAGATCGCCTTTCCCTCGACAACCTGGGTTGCGAGCACCGAGCAACCCGTCTCGTTGTAAACCTCGATCATCTGCTTCACGCAGGGAATTTCGGAGTCGATAACATCGTCCGGCAGGATCACCGCGAACGCTTCATCCCCCACCAGTTCGCGCGCCATCAGTACAGCGTGACCAAGTCCCTTAGCTTCCTTCTGCCGCGTGTAAGACACCTGAGCCATCGCAGAGATGCGCCGCACGAGCGCCAACGCTTCCTTCTTGCCGCGCTCTTCCAGCGTCTTCTCCAATTCATAGCTGATGTCGAAGTGGTCTTCCATCGCGGTCTTGCCACGACCGGTCACGATGATGATCTGGTCACAGCCCGACGCCAGCGCCTCTTCCACTCCGTACTGAATGATCGGCTTGTCCACCAGCGGCAGCATCTCCTTGGGGAGCGCCTTGGTCGCCGGCAAAAAGCGAGTGCCTAATCCGGCGGCGGGGAACACCGCCTTACGCACCTGTTTCCTGGTCATGAATGCCTCGTGCCAAATTTCGGTAAATATGTTCGAGCGTCGCTCACAGAACCGGGCTGTCGTTGCCCAGCATCTTCTGACGAATAATTTTGATGGGCGGATATCCCTGCTTCATGAATTCGTCGTGAAACTGCTCCAGATTGAATTTGTCGCCCATCTTCTGCTTGTAATCCGTGCGCAGCTTCATGATTTCAAGCTTGCCCAGCGTGTAAACCAGATACGTCGGATCCGCGGTGCCACGTTTGGCCTCGCGTTCGGCTACCGCCGGGGTCTGATGTCCTTCTTTCACGAAGAACTCCGTCGCCTGTTCCAGCGTCATCTTGCCGGTGTGCATTTGGATGCCGACAACGTAGCGCGCGTCACGCAGCAACGCGTCCTGCAATTGACCGATGCGCAGCTTGGGATCGTTGTTACCATAGCCTTCATCCAGCATCATCTGTTCGGTATAGTGGGCCCAGCCTTCGGAATTCGACCCGCATCCGATCAGTTTGCGCACCTTCGATGGGGCCTGCTTGATCCAGAGAAACTGGGTGTAATGTCCGGGATACGCTTCGTGGACCGCAGTGCTGATAATGGTTCCGCGGTTAAACCCTTCCATCCAGCTCTTGGTCTGTGCCGCCGGCCAATTCGGTTCGGGAAGCGTCACATTGAAAAAGGCTTCGGTAGCCTTGTTCTCGTAGGGACCCGGGGTATCCATAGAAGCCGAGCTCAGGGCGCGTCCGAACGGCGGCGTCTCCTCCACGATTGGGCGGACCTGCGACGGCAGCGTGATGATCTGCTTCTCCTGAATAAAGCCGACCAGGCCGTTGAAGGTATTGCGGAAGCTCTGCAGCAATTGATCAGGCTGCGGGTGGTCTTGCTCCAATTGTGCCAGCAGGTCTTCCGGTGTCTTGCTGGGATCGATCTGCGCCGACACCCTCTTCAGTTCCGCCTGGTTCTTGTGCAGGTCGTCGTAGCCAATCTGCAGTAGGCGGTCAAGCGGGATGTCGACCATCTCCTCGTAAAGCAGCTTCTGGCGATAGTTCTCGGCTCCGATGGCGAAATTCCCGTCGGCATGCGGCAGCACCGTATTCTTCAGGTAGTCCTGATACGACTGTAGCTCGGAGATGACTTTGGCATTGGAAGCTTGAAAGTCTGCCATCAGCTTTTTGTCAGTGACGGTCTTGAAGGCTTCCGGCACATCGTTCTGGAAGAAGCTGACGATGCCTGGAATCTGCTCCAGGGCGATCTCGACATAGATTTTCGGAACGTTGGACAGATTCTGCCGCGCCGCCGCGAAGTTGGCCGGCATCTTCTGTTCGCGTGCAATCACCGACTGTAACCGCTGCTCCGCTGGAGCAAAGCTGCGGACCATCAGAATGAAAATGGTGTAGGTCGGCGCGCTGGAATAGATGTCGGGATTGCGCTGCCAATAGCGGATCTTCTGCAGCTCCAGCAACCGCGCATCGATGGCGTAGGAGACCATGGCAAGATCGGCCCGTTGGTCTTGATTCAGGCTCTCGGTCGGGAATGTCCCGAACTTCGCACGCTGCGCGGTCAGGAATGCAATTTCCGCATCGCGTGACTTCGAGGAATAGTCTTCCAGCTTCGCATCGTATTCGTGAAAACCGGCGGCGGTTCCCTCTGTGGGATGAAACGAAAAGTAGCCGTCGAAGTAAGCGTCGATCTGCCTGGTTATAGTCAGCCACGGAAGGTACGCTGTTCGCGGCCGAGGTTTGAGTGGAAGACGGCTGAGTCGCGGCGAGGGTTCCGACAACGCACACCAGAAGCCCGAAGATTGCAGACTTGATCAATGAAGAATCCTCGATTTCGAAATATGAAAACCCGGAGTGTGAGACTCAAACGACAGGTTGCTGTTCGCCAGCTAATTGTTCCAGCAGCGACTTTAATTTCACCAGCACTTTTTCCGGCTGCTTTTCCTTGAGGGTAAACTTCAACACGCCCGCCGGAGTAAATTGCGCTCCGGTTTCGCCAGCCACAAACCGCGCCAGGCGTTCTGGGTCGACTGTGGCCGTTTCCGTGAAGCGAATGCTGACGGCTTCGCGGCGTCGTTCGATTTGCGCCACACCAATCCGTTGCGACAACAGGCGCAGCGCTGCATATTCCAACAAATTGCGAACCGCGGGTGGCGGAGCGCCATACCGATCGCCCAACTCCCCGGCGACATCCTCGAGCGCCGACTCGGATTCGACACCGGCGACACGCTTGTACATGCGCAGACGCTGGTTTTCCTCGCGGATGTACTCTGCAGGGATGCGAATATTCAATCCCAGATTCAACTGCGTTTCCGGCGTTTCTTCCGGCAACTCACCTTTCAGTTCGCGGACCGTCCGCTCCAGCATGGTGGTGTACAACTCGAACCCGACCGCTTCGATGTGTCCGCTCTGTTCTCCGCCAAGCAGATTGCCTGCACCGCGCAATTCCAAGTCGAGCGCTGCAATCTTAAAGCCCGCGCCCAAGTCGCTGAATTCCTTTAGTGCGGCCAATCGGCGCCGCGCCAGATCGCTAAGGTCCCGATCCGGAGGAATCAGCAGGTAAGCATACGCGCGCCGATCCGAACGCCCGACGCGGCCGCGCAACTGGTACAACTCCGACAGTCCGTGGCGGTCGGCGCGATTGATGATGATGGTGTTGCAGAGCGGAATGTCCAACCCGTTCTCAATGATCGTGGTTGCCAGCAGGATGTCGGCCTCATGCCGCATAAAGGCCAACATCACGCGCTCCAACTCGGCCTCCGGCATCTGCCCGTGGCCAATCAGGATGCGCGCCTTCGGTACCAACTCGCGAATCTTGTCGGCAATTTCGTAGATGCTGTCGACACGATTGTGCACGAAGTACACCTGGCCGCCACGTTCCAGTTCTTTCTCGATGGATGAGCGCAACAGTTTCTCATCCCACGCCGACACCACCGTTTGAATCGCCATGCGGTCCTTCGGTGGCGTTTCGATCACGCTCATGTCACGCAATCCCAGCAGTGACATGTGCAATGTCCGTGGAATCGGAGTAGCCGACATGGTCAGGACGTCCACCTCTTTGCGCAGTTGCTTCAGCCGTTCCTTGTGGCGAACACCAAAACGCTGTTCTTCATCGACGATCACCAGCCCCAAGTCGCTGAACTTCACGTCCTTGGAAAGCAGGCGATGTGTGCCGATGACGATATCAACCTGACCGGCTTCAATCTTCCCGATGGTCTCCTGCTGTTGCTTGGACGTGCGGAAGCGGCTGAGCATATCGATCTTCAGCGGAAAGGCCGCGAAGCGTTGTTTGAAAGTGTTGTAGTGCTGGAAGGCGAGCACGGTAGTTGGGGCCAGCACAGCCACCTGCCGATTGTCGCTGACTGCCTTGAACGCCGCGCGCATCGCGACTTCTGTCTTGCCGTAGCCTACGTCGCCGCAAAGCAAGCGGTCCATGGGAGTCGACGCTTCCATGTCGTGCTTGACGTCGACGATCGCATTCATCTGATCTTCGGTCTCGTTGAACTCGAAGCTGGCTTCAAACTCGCGCTGCCATTCGCTGTCGGGCGCGAAGGCGTGCCCCTCTGCCGTTCGTCGCGCGGCATAGAGTTTCAACAACTCCTCGGCCATGTCCTTCATGGCCTTCTTCACACGCGCTTTCGTCTTCTGCCACTGCTGGGTGCCCAGCCGGTTCAGTACCGGCTTCACGCCTTCGGACGAGCGATACTTCTGCACCAGGTCCAGCCGGGTCAGCGGTACGTACAGTCGCGCACCTTCGGCGTACTCCAGGATCATGAACTCGGCCGCGCCACCGTCTTCCTGTGGAATCTCTTTCAGCCCCTGGTATTGCCCGATTCCATGCTCGACGTGCACCACGTAATCGCCGACTGCGAGATCGCGAAAATCGGAAAGAAAGGCCGAGACCTTCGACTTCTGCTTCTGTGGGCGCCCCAGGGATACTTCAGACTCATCGAACAGATCGCGCGCGCCGAACAGAACCAGGTTCGCTTCCGGAAGGGCCAGTCCCTCGGGAACGTAAGCCTTCACGATCGTCGTCGCCGTCATCTCCTCGGCGAAGTAGGTGGACTCATCCACGAAAACTTCGTTACCTGGCTTGGGAGTACGGCTGCCGATGCGGAACGACAGGTTGTACTCGTTGAAGACATCGGCCAGTCGCTCGACTTCACCTGTGCTCGACACTGCGAACATCACGCGTTTGCCGTCACGTGTCAGCCGTTCCACTTCTTCCGTCATGGCCGCCACGGAGCCATGGAAGCGCGTGGTTGGCTGTGTTTGCAGGATCAGGTGCTCGCCCGCGTCTGCGTCCTCGATCCCCAGTTGCTCTACAGCGACGGCGGTCGCCTGCTGCAACCGCAGTTGCCACTGTTCCGGCGCGAGATACAGATCGTCGGGCCGAACCAGGTTGCCTACCAGGCTGCGCTCGTGGACCTCGGCTAGCTTGGTCCACCAGTTGTCCTGCGTTTCCTTCAGGGCATCGGGCTCATCGAGCACGACCGTAGCATTTGGAAGCAGGTCGAAAAACGATTCCGTCGCACCGGCCGCGGGTGCGTATAACTCCCATCCCGGAAAAACTGTGACTCCGGTGGCCCGCACCGCACGCTCGATCATCTCGTCGCTGCCGGCCAGCCTCTCGCCTGTGAGACGCGCATTAATGGCCGCAAGTGTTTCTTCTTCCACCGGTGTTTCGGTTAACGGCAGCAGAACCACCTCATCGGTGACGGCAGCCGATCGCTGTGTTTCCGGATCGAATTTGCGGAGCGACTCGATCTCGTCTCCGAAGAATTCGACGCGAACTGGCCGGTCCTGCTCCGGCGGATAAACATCCAGCAAGCCGCCACGGTGTGCAAACTCGCCGGGCATATCGACGACATCAACCTGGCTATAGCCGACAATCCGCAGATGCTCAATCAGCCGTTCGGCGTCCATCATTTCGCCGCGCCGCACGACCTTCGCCAGGTCGGCATAAAATCCGCCGCTTCGCAACCGCATCGCGGAGGCGGCCACTGGCGTGATCACAATTTCCGCCGATCCAGTCGCAATCTTCCAAAGGGCGGTAGCGCGGGCCTCCTGAATTTCAGGATGAGGAGACAGATTTTCAAAGGGCAGTACATCGTAAGCGGGTAGTCCGATAACCGCTTCTGGCGACAGGGCCCCCGTCAGATCGGCAAAGGCCCGCATAACGGGCAACAACTCTTCCACTGCGCGGTTATCGTTAACAATAACGATGAGGGGACGAGTGATAGCGCGCTGCAGCAATGAGTAGAACAGCGCTTTGCCGGTGGGAGTAAGTCCAGACACACGTATCCGCCCGGCGCCGCCCTCACCCTCTACCCCATCACGGCGACTACTGCCACGCTGAGGACCCCGGATCTGGGCTACTGCACGCGCAAAAGCAGGTACATTCTCCACGTCCGCGAAGAATTCGCGAACGAACGGTAGGATCATTTCCTATTCAGTTTACCAGCCTGTGGCTTATGGGGCATCTTCGCGGGAGAGAGTGGATGGATGCCTGTAGGCAGAGATCAACCGAGCAATCAGGACGGCAAGATAGAGCACGCCGATCGTAGTCTCGATGACGGAAAGCGAGCGCGCCTCGTCAGATACCGCCGTGATGCCGCTGGCTCCTAGCGAAGTCATGGTCGCGAAGCTGTAATAGACAAAGTCGAAGCGATCGGGCGTGGCGCGGAGGTTCATCAAAGGATCCAGGTAAAACGCCCGGGGTTGCAACATCGCCACCATCCCATACAGGCTGGCAAAGCTGAATCCAACCAGCAGATAGATGCACAATGCCCCGAAAACTGTTTCTGAATTCGGCTTCTGATTGGTGAACACCCGCCTGAAGATGATGACGACTACAAAAACGTCGAAGACGAAACTAAAAATGATGTAGAGAATGGAGGTCACGCTCGCATCGGCCCGGGGAAGTAGCCAGCGTGCGAGAATCGCCGGCACCGCCAGTATCAGGGCTACCGCCAGAAGACTGCGCCGCAGGCTGATGGCGTAGAGCGTCAGCAGGATTCCAACGCTGCCCAGAACCCGGAAGACAAAATAGCTGAAAGTGCCTTCTTTAATGTATGGGTACAGGATGAGGGCGACGAGGAGATAAGAGAAGAGAATAAAAAATCTGTGCCGTCCAATGATCGTTTCGGCGTTGGTGAGCCCGGACGAAGAGTGCGCCATAGGGTTGAAGATTCGCCGATAGTACAACGTTTTGAATCATCGGCAAACTATCGAATGCCGGCGGCTTAAAGGCGACAGGAAGCCGCTGCCAACCTCAGAATTCCAGATGCAATCGAATGCCGGGCACTGTTACGGGGCCACGGGCGCGATTCATGCCGGGATTATTAATGTGCTGGACATTGGCCGCCAGGAAGAGGCCTCGCCAGACATGCGCGGTGTAGAACACTTCCTCAATATTCTCCCGGCCGTAGTCGAGCGCTCCATCCCCGAGAAGAAATCCAAGTCCGCCGTAAGCCAGGTAAGCCTGGTGCGCCTTAGAAAGACCACTGGAGACGAAAGCCGCTCCTGCCCGGTCCAGACTGCGATGCCAGTTTGTGCCCATCGAGTAGACACCTATCTCCACGCCTTCATTGTCTTCCGTGTAGCAGAACGATTCGTGCTTGCCTTCGTCCCAGCCCCACCGTCCGAACGCATAGGAGTCTTTCCACAGTTCCTGCTCAAAATTCACGCCGAAACCATATTTAATCGTACCTTGTTGTGCCGTGGCGGTGACGTTCGGGGTCGGGGTAACGTGATCAAGGTAAAGTTTCACCGCTTCTTCATAGCTGCCCATGTCGCCGTGGTTGATGTAACTCAGAAGGCGAAGCGTGGTGTCTTTGTTCTTGGCTAGATGAGGACGCAGCTCCAACTCAATGTTCTCGGCCCGCGCTCGGGCGACATCGGCGTCGAGATCGGGGCCATTTGCCACCTTGGGCATCAGAGTTTCTGCAAATCGCAAGGCCCAGTTGCGTTCTTCCAGTTCGAGGATCGCTCCAATGGTGTAGCCGCGCGTGTCCGCGGCATAGTCATAAGCGCCGTTGTTGTCGATCACCCAGTTCAGGAACTGGTAGTGGCTGTCCGTGCCTCCGATATTGTTGTCGAAGAAGTCGGCCAGGGAAAACTTTCCGAAACGAATATCCAGGCGCTTGACCGGAAGCTCAGTTGGCATGGACAAGGCAGTCCGATCCGACTGGGTCTTCTCGTCCGTCAGAGGAATGATCTGCTGAAAAAATAAGCGCGCAATGTAGGGAGCTTGCCCAATGGAGGGATTGCGGACCACGTCCAGGTTCACGAATCCCGTCAGGCCCAGCGCGGTGCTCAGTCCGCTGCCCCCGGACTCTTCCACATCAAAATAAACCTGGGAATTGGAGCTGAACTCGTATGCGGTAAACAGGGTCAGCACCCGGGAGAGTGCGTTATCTGGGTGATTATTGAAGCTGTGAGGCCCACTGTACTGCGCGTAGAAGTCGCCGTTCGCCTGAAAAATGAAATTAGCCTGTCCGGAAATCCACCACTTTGCCGTCTGGGAATGATCAAAGAAAGTGTCGGGCACCTGAGTCTCAGGCGCATCGGGGCGCGGCGGTTCACCGGGTTGAGTGTCCTGGGCTCCGGCGGCGGTCGCCAGTATTGAGGTAAGAAGCAGAAGATGACAAATCAGTTTGGGCCGATTCTTCATGATTGCGCTGAGATCGGTTTTGCGAGCCGGACGGAGTCAGCGTCCGAATCCCGCAGTCTCCCACGGCTCGATTACGAGCAGGTTACAACGGCAGCCCGATCAGCGTCAGAATGTGAGCTTGTTGGCCGCAAGCTGTGGACCCGGTGCCAGCGCATCGCAGACGCATGGAAACGGTTTCCCGCGCGAAGTCTCCAGAATGTTACCGGTCGCGCGGTAAGGGGGGATAGTACCGGAAGTTCTCTTCGACGTCCACAACCGCGACACGATGGGTCGAGAACGATTGCGTTGAATTGACCGAGGTTGGTAGTAGCTCGTCTATCCCGCCTACTTCAGATTGCCCGAGCACGTTCGCAACGAGGGGACCGAAGTCATATTCATGAAGCTAAATGAGAGTGCGCCGGGCGCTGAAATGGTGAGTCCGAGGCTGAGCGTTAGGACGGCTTGGTTTGACAGTCCGCATGGCCAACTCTAGAATTAAAATATGGCTGGACGCGGTCACGTCCGGCCTTTCGATTGATCGAGCGCGAAGCTTCTTCCGATCTCCTGATCGATCTTCTATTTCTTCCTGTCCAGCGGCATGTGTGCCGCTTTCGACCATGGCGGTGTAGCTCAGGTGGTTAGAGCGACGGTCTCATAATCCGTAGGTCGTAGGTTCGAGTCCTACCGCCGCCACCAATATTTTCTGCAGGAAAGCCTTCCACTGTTAGTGAGACCGCGAGTGTGTTGGCGTTCTATCTTAATCGTCCGGACGGCCTACAATCTCGTGTTAACTAGAATCGTTCTACTTCGGTTCCGCTGTTTGCGACCTGGTGAAGACCGCGTTGTGCTCCGGAGCAAGGTTGTCGATCAACACCTGGTTCTTCTCGGGTGAGAATTTCGCTCCTCGGCGTCCCATGCCGGTATTCTCGCTAGCGAAGTAGTAGGTGAAAGTATCGCCATCCCAATGAGAGAGTTCGTAGTAAGCACCGCGCGGAGGGAGCCGCAGAATCAGTCGATCGCCTTGAACGGAAACTTCCAGGTTGCCAAAATACTCATTCGTGTACGTGCCTGAGTAGGTGCTAAGCGGCTTGGCAGGACTCGGACTCTGCGGCGAGGGCGCGGTGGCGTAATCAGGCGATGCACCCTGCGTCTGGACGATCATCTGTCCTAAGAGATTGCCCAATAGCGGAAGATAGTCATGCTGCGGTTTTCCATAGTGCACCAAGTCGAGGAAGGTCAGACAGATGGTCTCCGGCAACCCGATGGGCAGACTATTGCTGAGGACAAGTATTCCAAGATGCTCGTCGGGGATGGCGTAGACCGTGGTCGCGGCGCCCAGAAAAAACGCTCCGCTATGGCTGATCTGCACGTGGCCCTGCGCATTCGTTCCTACATCCCAGCCCAGGCCGTAATACTGATCGCGCGGGCAGTCGTTAGGTTTGGCGGGATTCACTGGGTTGCGACAGATCTCCGGCTTGTGGGTCTCGGCGAGCGCAGTAGCGTCCACGATCTGCTTCCCATTCCACTTGCCTTCATTGAGTTGTAGCCGAACCCACTGCGCAAGATCACGGGCGCTGGAGCTGACGCCTCCTGCCGGCGCTTCCGCATCGGCTTCGCGCACGAAACGATTGACCGGCTCGCCGTTAACGAAAATATGTAGAGCTGCTTTGTTGGGCCGGTTTTCGTAATCGGAGAAGCGCGAACTCGTGGAAGTCATACCCAGGGGGTAATACAGTTGTTCCTCGGCAATCGTTTCCCAGGGCTTTCCGATCTTCATCGCAGCCGCGATGGCTGCGGTCGTGTAGCCAAAGTTGCTATACGCATAGGTCTTGCGGAATTGACCGGGAAGCGGCAGATACCGCATGCGATAGAGAATCGAGGGACGCGAATAGCCCAGGTCTTCCAGTATGTCGCCAGACGAAGTCGCGAGGCCGCTGCGGTGGGACAGGAAATCGCGAATGGTTATCTGGCGGGTCGTATCCGTACTGGCGAGTTGGAAGTCCGGGTCCAGGTCCACGATGCGATCATCCCAACTGATCTTCCGCTGGCCGACCAGCGAAGCCAGGACGGTGGACGCCATGGGCTTCGAGAAGGAGGCAATCTCGAAGACGGTGTCGGGATCAACCTGAGCCGGGTCTCCGATTTTGCGTACTCCGTAGCCGCGAAGAAAAACGACCTGATCGTTATAGACGACAGCGACCGATAAACCTGGGACCTTGGTCTTTTCAAGACTGGAGCGGATCAGGGGATCGAGTTGCGCAAGGGCAGAGTTGACGCCTTCGGCAGAGATGCTCGGCTTATCCTGAGCGGCGCAGGGGAAGCCCGCCAGGCAAAGAACCAACGCGGCAATCAACTTGCGCATACCAGCCTCCAGCTTGAATCTTGGCGAGTTTGCATTAGACCATGCACCTCTTGCGAGCGTCGAGCGATTCCCGCGTTACGTTTTTCATCGACCACAGGATTCGGCAACTCGCGCCGAAAATGTATCGAAACGGCGTATCAGATAATCTTAGGTGAGGTCAGTGTCGCACCTAAATCCTTCCAGTAGGGTCATTGTGCCGAAACCGATTTTATTAAGTGTGGATGACGATTCGGATGTGCTTCGCGCGATTGAGCGTGACTTGCGTTCCAAGTACGGTGCCGACTATCGCGTAATCGGCAGTGATGCGCCGGCGGAGGCGCTGGACGTTCTGAAAGAGTTGAAGATTCGGAACGACAGCGTAGCGCTGCTGCTTGCCGACCAGCGTATGCCGCGTATGGACGGCGTGGAATTTCTTCAGGAAGCGATGCGCATTTTTCCGCAGGCTAAGCGGGCTTTGCTTACCGCCTACGCCGACACGAACGCGGCGATCAGCGCTATCAACGAAGCCAGCGTGCACTACTTCTTCCTGAAACCGTGGGATCCGCCGGCGGAGCGGCTCTATCCGCAATTGGACGATTTGCTGGACGACTGGCAAGCCTCCTATCGCCCGGTATTTCAGGGCATCCGGGTGTTAGGTACGCGGTGGTCGCCGAAATCGTATCAATTGCGCGACTTTCTGGCGCGCAATCATGTGCCGTATCAGTGGATCGATGTTGAGATTGCGGCCAACGATCCTGAGACCCAGCAACTGCTCGAGGCTTTGGGCGAAGAAGCGGGAAGTCTGCCCGTGGTGTTGTTTCCTGATGGCACTAAGTTATTGGACAGCGTGCCTGCCGAGCTCGCGGAGAAAGTGGGTCTGCGCACGCGCGCTCAGACCAGCTTCTACGATCTGGCAATTCTCGGCGGCGGACCTGCGGGGTTAGCCGCTGCGGTGTATGGCGCGTCCGAGGGCCTGCACACCGTCATGATCGAGCGCGAGGCTCCTGGCGGCCAGGCTGGAATGAGTTCGCGAATCGAAAACTATCTCGGATTCCCCAGCGGATTGAGTGGCGGCGACCTGGCGCGTCGCGCGGTGGTACAGGCTCAGCGCTTTGGAGTGGAGATATTGTCTCCGCAAGAGGCCATTGGGGTGCGCCAGGAAGGTCCGTACCGCATCGTCAAGCTGGCGGACGGAAATGAAATTTCCTGTCACGCGCTCATGGTTGCGACCGGCGTGCAGTGGCGCCGTCTGGAAGCACCCGGCGTGGAGCAGCTCCAGGGCGCCGGAATTTATTACGGCGGCGGAGCCACGGAAGCGCTTTCATGCCAGGGCGAGATCGTTTACGTAGTGGGCGGGGCGAATTCGGCGGGACAGGCGGCGATGAACTTCGCCAAGTACGCCGAACGGGTCGTCATGCTGCTGCGAGGCGATTCGCTGGCCAGCACCATGTCTCAATATCTAATCGACCAGATCCAGCAGACTCCGAATATTCACTTGTGGGCGCATGCCAGCGTGGTCGGGGCGCATGGAGAGAGCCATCTGGAGGAGATTTCTGTCTTGTGTTCGGACACCGGCAGAATCGAGCGCGTACCCGCCAACGCGATGTTCATCTTCATCGGCGCACTCCCCCGAACGGAGTGGCTGTCGGATGTCGTCGAGCGCGACGATCGGGGTTTCGTTCTCACCGGACCTGACCTGATGAAGGATGGCAAGCCTCCCAAAGGTTGGACACTGGAGCGCGATCCGTTCCTCCTGGAGAGCAGCGTTCCCGGCATCTTTGCTGTCGGCGATGTGCGCCACGGTTCGGTGAAGCGAGTAGCTTCGGGTGTCGGCGAAGGTTCGGTAGCGGTGCAATTCATTCACCAATATCTAAGCAAGGTTTAAATGGCCACCAAGTCAGAGTTACTGAAAGTTCCGGCATTTGCCGAGCTTCCCGAAGACCAGATCGAGTGGTTTCTGGGCCACTCGGAGGAAATGCGCCTGCGGCCGGGTGAAACCTACATTCAGCAAGGTGCTCCAGCGGATGCGATGTTCGTCCTCATCGAAGGACAGCTGCACGTGCGCGGAGAACTGGGTGGCCAAACCGTAGTATTCACCTTTGAGCCCGGAGACGTCGGTGGCCGCCTGCCGTTTTCGCGAATGAAGCAATTCACGTTTTCAGGGCGCGCTGCCGTTGAAAGCCGCGTTTTGAGGTTCCCGGCTACCCAGTTTCACGACCTGGTCCACAACATGCCGGAGCTAGCCAGCCGGCTGGTCGGGTTGATGTCGGATCGCATTCGCGAGTCCACGCGCATCGAGCAACAACAGGATCGCCTGGCGTCGCTGGGCAAGCTCTCGGCGGGATTGGCCCATGAGCTGAATAATCCTGCATCCGCCGCTACCCGTGCCACCAGCCAGTTGCGGGACACATTGAAACGAATTAAGGAGTCGAGCCATCAGCTGGGCGCTCGGGAAGTTTCTCCGGAACAGAAATCCCAGATCGATAAATTCGAAGCGTCGTTGATTCAGCAGAGCGGAGGCCAGCCGCTCAGCAGTTTGGCGGTTAGCGAACTCGAAGACGAGATTGACGCCATCCTGCGTAGCCACGGTCACACCGACCAATGGCAGCTTGCGGCCGATCTGGCTCGCAGGAATGTGGATCCTCGTTCGTTGGACCAGTTGTTCCTGTCGATGGACGGCGATACCGCGCGAGCGGCCCTGCTGCGGATCGCGGCGTCACTCGAAGTTGCCTCGTTGCTCGATCAGATCGAGAGCAGCACGTCACGAATCTCGGATCTGGTCCGTGCCATCAAGGAATACACCTTCATGGATCAGTCGCCAGTCCAGAACGTCGACATCGTGAAGAGCCTGGAAAACACGCTGACGATCCTGAACTACAAGCTGAAACATGGCGTGACCGTGGAACGCGACTACGGCACGGTGCCGCTGCTGGTGAATTCCTTCGGCAGCGATTTAAATCAGGTATGGACCAACATCATCGATAACGCCATCGACGCCATGGGCGGCAAAGGTAAGATACGGGTGCGAACCTACAGTGAAGACCACTTCGTAGTCGTTGAAATCGTCGATAATGGCCCCGGCATTCCTGAAGATATCCAGTCACGGATTTTCGAGCCCTTCTTTACGACCAAGAAAGTTGGCGAAGGCACCGGTCTGGGCTTGGATACGGTTCAGCGAATTGTGAAGAAACATCAGGGCAATATCCAGGTGGACTCAAAGCCGGGACAGACATGCTTCCAGATCTGGCTCCCGTTGTCCCAGACCTAAGCGGCAATTCGTACTCGTCGAATTGTGCAGTCATCAGCGGATACACCGCTCGCCGCTCTAATTCTCTTGGCACGCCCGGCGCTTTGTCGTTATTCTTGCCGCACAACACCCGCCCATGCCACCCAATCCCAAAGTCGCAAATCGATTCCCCGCGGGCGTGGTTGATTGTCGCCGCTGCCTTCCTCGGTGCGTTTGTCAGCTTCGGCGTCACCTACACCTTCGGTGTGTTTCTCAGGCCCATGGCTGAGGCCTTCCACGTCAGTCATGCAACCATGTCGATCATGTTTGCGGTCATTGCGGGGCTCTCATTTTTCCTCGCCCCGTTTACGGGAGAGCTTGCCGACCGCTACGGACCGCGTCCGGTTGTCGGCGCTGGCGCGGTATTGATGTGCATCGCATTGATTCTGACGTCGCATGTCCAGTCCTTCCCGCTGGTGCTGATCACCTATGGGGGTGGCCTGGGTTGTGCCGCAGCTTGCATTTATATCCCGTCAATTTCAGCAGTAGGGGAATGGTTCGAGGCGCGCCGCGACATTGCACTCGGCATTTCTATCAGCGGAATTGGTTGCGGAACCCTGGTCGCCGCGCCACTCTCCGCCCTGTTGATTGATCGTTATGGTTGGCGCGCTGCATTCGTCATCTTTGGATGGGCCAGCGGAGCGCTGCTTCTGCTTTCCGCGGCCCTGTTGAGTCGCCCGCCCTTTGCCGGCGAGAAGAAGAAAGCCGCCATCGGTCACAAGTTGCGTACGCCGGTTTTCGGACTGCTCTACGTGAGCCTGCTGTTCGCCGGAGTCGCGGTATACGTCTCATTCGTCTTTATTCCTGCTTTCGCCACCGACATCGGCGTCAGCCGGGTCGCAGGAGCGGCTGTGATTGGCTACATCGGCGCCTCAAGCGTAGTGGGGCGACTGGGATTGAATGCCCTGGCGCCGCGCTTTGGATTGATGCGGATGTATCAGTCGGCATATTTAATCCTGATGTTGAGCTTTGCCCTTTGGCTCGCGGCGCGCTCCTATCCTCTGCTGGTGCTCTTCGGATTGGTGATGGGAGTGGGTTATGGAGGAATTGCAGCCATGGCTCCAGCCGTCGCAGCTACCATATTTGGCATAGCAGGACTGGGCGAACTATTGGGCATCTTGTTTACCGGGTTTGGACTGGCTTGTATCGTTGGGCCGCCGCTGGCGGGAGCCATGGTCGATCGCACGCATGACTATAGGTGGCCGGTTTTTATCGCATCGGGTGCCGCAGTACTGGCGCTGATGCTGATCGTGCCATTAAGCCGATACAGCGATCGGAACAAGGAAGAGCGCGCAGCTGCAGCGTAACGGGTCCCTGGATACCGCTTTTACTGAGTCGAATTTCCAGCAGCCGAAGGCGTCGGGTTGAAACCGACTCGCCCCTCGCGAATCAGCTTGGAGAAATCAGGACTATCGCCGGCAGCCCTTGCCGCCGGGTTGATGTGCGCTTGTTCCTTTAGCGCCGGCAAGGTCAGTCCGCCGGTTACGAGATTGTGATGCTCGTACATCATCTCGTCCCCTTTGCCGTTCAATAAGATGCGCCAGTCGAAACGCGTGCCGATGTCCTGGGCTTCGGCAGCGGACACAGCGATGTTGGTCGTGCAGTTATTGGTGATGGCGTTATACCACTCGGGACGCGCGTGTAGTTCGTTCGCACGCTGCATGTAGTCCAGAAACAACTTCCGTGCCATCGGCGGCTTAACGGTGGTACGGAAGACGTAAACCTCTTCATCCTTGCGATAGTTGGTTCGCAGGCGAATGACGTCGCGCTCGTCGCTGGCGATGTAGGTCAGGGCGTACTGTCGAAAGAATCCGCGAATCGCTGAGTAATCCTGGCCGACTTCATCGCGAGTCTCAATAGACATGGCGACGTGACCCTGATCGCCGAAATCGAAGCTGACGATAGGGTGCGCAATCCAGGGCGAACCCCACCACGTGATGAAGATGTCCGCGCCGGATAAGTTCGCCAAATTGTAGGAGCGGGTTTCCCATTGGCAGGTGTAGTCGGTTTCGGTGCGATAGTTGCAGTTGCGGAAATTGTGGATCGTGACCTGATCTCCGTTCACGTCCGCGTAAGCAGTCTCGGCGTTGTCGGGCTGCCAGTTTCGCTGATCGGATGGTTTCAGCGAGAACCACCAGAGGGCAACGATCACGAATCCGGCGAGTGCGACCAATGCCCCCTGGTAGGCAGGGCGCAGGAAGACAATTGCTGCCAACATGGCAACTAGATAGAGCACGGCCACAACGGGTCGCAAAGAACCGAGTGGCGAGTCAAAATAGATTGCCGCGGCCGCCCATCCCGTTACTCCGATAGCGACCAGGATTGCGAGGACAAGGCCGATCTTCCGCACCATTGACACGCGAGCCCTTCCGAGGCACCGCGTCAGGCGCGTGTCTCACGGGAGCTGTTTATTGATTTCCCATGATTAGAACACCGCGGCTCGTTACTGAGAATAGAATTCTCGGGGCCACTGCTGGGCATGAATGCCCTGGCCAACAGCATTTCGCGGCTATCCCCGAGGGCTAAAATCGCTGGAATCGCTGGGCTGATTGCCTGGGAAATTCGCTGGTCTTTCAGCCCGAGGCTTGGCCTTGCCGTCTATCCTCGCCAGAAATCAAGGCGCAGTCGGAATACTGCTGTTACTTAAAGTGAACGAGAATACAGTTGGGCCAGCATGGTTAGAGTCATACCCACCGCTACTAGCGCAACCGTGGTCCACCGTTTTGAACACCAATTCAGCATGGTAGTCTAAGTGACCTTTGGAGTTGGCGAATCAGGAATAGAAAGTAATAAATCGTTCTAGTAAAGCTATAGTTCGCGCGCGACCCCGGATAGAGATGCAGTCTATTTCGACGTCCGGTCCGGGGAGGTGTACAGCGCGGGGTCAGGCGCTTTCCAGAAGGCGCCCGCGAAGTAAAGATGGTCGGCCGGCTTTCTCCAGGTATCAACCCACTTCACGAGCTGGCTTGAGGGCTCGGCGCCGGGTTCGGCCATAATGATTGCCATTCCTGCATCGAGCAGCTGCCGGTAGCGCAAGCGTGCTCGTTCGGTAGCGGCCGCGTTGCTGCGGATGTTCTGATGCCAAGGCATCTCCAGGAGAATTCCGTCATGCCCCACGGCCTCGATCAGCTGATTCGCTTCTGTATCGGATAGCTCGCCCACGTGCAGGGACACGTTAAAAATCTGCACTGACCCCATCGTTTCGCCCAGTTTTCGAATTTCTTTTATGTTCTGGCAATAACTCGCCCAAGGCTGGCCTTTTCCTGCACTCGGATGGATGGCAGCGTTGTCGATAAAGCGAACCGAAGCGGATGTTTGCTCCCATAGCTTCCCGATATTCGCCTGAAAAGAACGCCGGGTGGCGGGGTCATTAACATCAATGATCTTTCGATAGGGCTCATCGGGCAAAACACCGACGTATAACGAATCGGACGCCATGCCCTCCAGCGGCACAACGGCCCAGGGGTATTTTGTTTCCGTGGCTTCCGGTTCGACCGTAGTTCCCGAGATGTAGGTTCCGACCGCCAGCCCGTACGACGTCAGAAGGTCGCGCAGGGCTTGATACTGCTGCATCGCAGCCTCGGAAGTTTTGTTCTTCGTGTCGGCGATGGTGAGGTCGGTGACCAGTGTGTCCTGGCTGAACCATTCCTTTGGATAGCTCGCTATCCCTTCCTGAGCATTGACGATCACCCTGCTGTAGCGGCTGGAGTCGGGCCACTGGAATGCTGCAGCGGGTGAAGTTTGTGCTGTTCCGGTTGATACCAGAAGCGCGAGCATCGAAACTACGCGTCCGATGTTGATTGCAGCAGCAGTTTTCATCTGGGCAGATTGTGAAGAAGAGGAAGCAGAACTCGAGAATGGAGGCTCTATCGCGAAACCTCTTCGGCGCCAGCCGCAACGGGCAGATGATTAGTCGTTCGCGGAGGCCGTGGCCGCGATTTGAAGTCCAGGGTTATGGATCAGCGCAGGCAGTTGCCTGGCGGAGTCGGCAGGCTGCTCCGCATATTTGTACTCTGGAATGATCTGTGCCAGTTTGCTTCGAATCGCACTGTCTGGGGCGGAGTAAACAATGTCGTCCAGTTCTCGCAGGTGCTGTTGCAATACGGACCATGCCATGATGCTTCCGGCGGTGCGCATGACTTTCTCGCACTCTGTTCTAAGCCCCACTTCGCTTTCATAAAAGAGCTCTTCGTGAAGTTTTTCGCCAGGACGCAAGCCAATGAATTCGATTTCGATATCGTCTTCCTTCTTGCCGCAAAGCCTGATCAAGGTTTGTGCGAGCTCCAGGATACGTACTGGCCTTCCCATCTCCAACACCAGGATTTCGCCGTCCTTACCGACAGTGAAAGCCTGCAGCACTAAGGACACGGCCTCGGGGATCGTCATAAAGAATCTGGTGATGTCAGGATGAGTGACCGTGACTTTCTGTTGTGTCCGAATCTGCTCTTGCAGCACCGGGATCACGCTGCCTTGAGAACCGAGCACATTTCCAAAGCGCACCGACACGCGCCGCATCCTCGATCCCGGTTTGGCGGCCATGATCAATTCGCCGAGTCTTTTGGTGCAGCCCATGACATTAGTGGGATTCACAGCTTTATCCGAGGAGATCATCAGGAACGAGCCGCATCCTGCTTGCTCGGCTACGTCCAGCAACGACGTCAAAGCGAACACATTATTCCGAATCGCCTCGCTTACATTTGCCTCCATCATCGGAACATGCTTGTAAGCCGCCGCATGGAAGATGATGTCCACTTCCGCGCCGCTAATCAGACGCCTCATGCAGTGGGAGTCAGCAATGTCAGCCACACGGTACTCTAAAGTTCCGGTTGGGCATTCCTGGCTCAATCTTTGATCAAGGAAGAACAACCCACTCTCGTCCTGATCCACGCACAGGAGCTTTCTAGGCTCGTAGTATAAGAGCTGCCGGCAGAGCTCGGACCCAATCGATCCGGCAGCGCCCGTCACCATGACCACCTTATCGGTCAATTGCTGGCGCACGGGCTCCAGGTCCAGGCACACCGGCTCGCGGCCAAGCAAGTCTTCAATGTCGACGTCTCGCAACTGCTCGACGGTCACCTTGCCATTGATCAGATCGGCGAGGGCAGGAATTGTACGGAAGCGCACCGGTAAGGGCTCGCACACTCGCGCGATGCGTCGCATTTCGGCTCCCGTCGCTGACGGGATTGCGATGAGAATCTCTGCGATGTCATCCACCTTCACCAGTCGAGGCAGGTCATCGATGGTGCCCATGACCGGCGCACCATGAATACGCGCTCCGAATTTCTGGCGATCATCGTCGACCAGGGCGACGGCGAGGTATCCGCTATTCGGCAAGTCCTTGAGCAGCCTCTCAGCGGCATCGCCAGCGCCTACAACAATCACTTTTTTCTTAGGAGTGCTTCGTGAATTGTCGGCCGCCGCTTGCAGCAACGTGCGCGAGACCAGCCTGATTCCGCATAACAACCCAACCGCGAGCAGGGCCTCCAGCAGATAGATCGACTTCGGAAACGCCACGATACCTAGGAGAAAGCGTTCCACCAGCAGGAAGGCAGCGGTGCTTAAGGCGGTTGCTTTCAGGATATCGGTAACATCGCTCAGGCCGGTGTAGCGCCAGTATCCATGGAGCAGGTTAAAGCGCGCGAGTGCGGTCAGCCTCATCACCAGCAGAATAGGGAGCGCGGTGAGCAGTATCCGCCGTTGAGGCAGTGTGAACTCGAAGCGCAAGAGCCAGGCGCTTACGAGCGATACACACACCAGAAAGATATTTAGTGCGAGGATGATCCAAAACCTAAGTCGCACCAGCATGGCCAGATTCCTTTTCTCGTGACGGGAGCCACGCCCACCCCTCGGTTCAATGAACGTGAGGGCGGAGGCAGCCGCGGCCGAGCTTGATCGGATTTAACGAGTGAACGCTATCGGAGCGATACAGATTGACGAAGTATTGAGGTTAGGACTGAGTGGCCGCACGAAGAACTTGTTCCACCACGTCCGCGGTGGCGCAAATCGCTTCTTCGGTCAGCGTGGGGTGCACCAGAAACATCAGGCTGGTTTCGCCTAACTGTTGAGCCACGGGGAGGCGCTCCGCAGGACGCAAATCTGCAGAGAATGCTCGCTCGAGGTAGATCTCACTGCAGCTTCCAGTGAAGCAGGGTACACCGGCATCGTTGATTGCATTCACGATGCGGTCCCGGTTCCAAGTGGTACGCAGCGCTTCGGGTCGAACGAAGGTGTAGTACTTGTAGTAAGAATGCTCGACGTCGGATGGAGGAACCGTTACACGCAGTCCGGGAACATTTGCGAAGCGCTGGGTCAGGAGACGCGCAAACTGGCGGCGGGTGTGTAACCAGGAAGGCAGCTTCGGCAGGATCACGCGGCCGATCGCCGATTGCACCTCGGTCATTCGCCAGTTCGTGCCAAACGATTCATGGAGCCAGCGATACCCCGGCGGATGTTCGCGAGAGTATACAGCCGCATAACTCTTGCCGTGGTCCTTGTAGGCCCACACAGCGTTCCAAAGATCTTCGAAATTCGTTGTGACCATGCCGCCTTCACCAGCAGTGGTCATGATCTTGTCCTGACAGAAAGAGAATGCGGCGATGTCGCCCAATGACCCGACTGGCCGGCCTTTATAGGTCGCTCCGTGCGCCTGGGCGCAATCTTCAATAACCTTTAATCCGTGGGTGCGGGCAAGCTCAAGGATTGGATCCATGTCGCATGGCCAGCCGGCAAGGTGCACCACGATAATGGCCTTCGTGCGAGGCGAGAGCACGTTGCGGATGGTGTCAGCCGTCAGGTTCTGGCTGTTCGCATCGACGTCGGCGATGACCGGACGAGCACCTACCGCTACGGCACAACTCGCCGAGGCCACAAAGGTTCGACTGGTGGTGATGACTTCGTCTCCCGGTCCGATGCCCAGAGCGCGAAGGGCCGCCTCGAGAGCCACTGTTCCGTTCGCCAGTGCCACCGCATGCCGGCATCCTGTGAAATTGGCGAACTCGCGTTCGAACTTACGGCCTTCGTCGCCCGTCCAGTAATTGACCTTCCCACTGCGCAGAACCGCCGTCGCCGCATCAATCTCGTCCGGCGCGAAATAGGGCCACGGAGCAAATTGAACGGCGGTGGCGGGCGACGGTGATCGGGAAATGGGCATGACTTGAGAGCTGTTTCTCTCCGATTTTACCGGGATCTTGTCACTTCGAGTCGACCGGATGCGGCCGTGCGGCTTTATTCGAAGCTGCACGGTAGTTCGGTAATGGCTTCGCCGGAATTCCGAACACTGAGGTGAACGGAGCAACGTCTTTCAGGACTACGGAGCCGGCCCCCACCGTGGCGTGCTCGCCTACGGCGACATATTGAAGGACTTTTGCTCCGACTCCGATGAATGCTCCGCAACCAATCTTGACGCCGCCAGAGAGATTCACGGACGGATTGACAACCGCGCCGCGTCCAATCTGCGTTTCATGGCCGATGGTGCATAACAAGTTCACCATGGAAAAATCCTCGAGCTCCACGTTCACCGTTCCGACGGTGTTGGCGCATACGACCACGCCTCTGCCGATCTTGGCCGAGGCTTTGTCGAACTGCACGGTGGGATGAATCAGAGATGGCCACTGTATGCGCGGAAAGCGCGACTCCAATTCAGGAGCCAGGGTCAACTTCACGCCAGGAGAAGCGATACCGAAGACCAGAGCATCAACCTTGTCGGCGCCATCGAGCCAATTAAAATCGCCCAGCAGCTTCTCTGTGCAATCGGTCTCGCGGAGGCGCGACAGATCGCTAATCAGATATCCGGCAAACTCAAACTGCGGCGATACCTGATTCAGATCGCGGATGAGCCACTCGACTTCGCGGGCAAAGCCTCCCGCACCGATGATCGCTATACGTTGCATCTGTGCACTATCCAGCTTCCGTCTGATCGATACCGAATTCCGGCATGGTCACGTGACCAACTGGTGAGACGCCGTCGCGCTTCACTACCTGGTAAAACGTTTTGAACAGGATGTACAAGTCGAGGCGGAAGTTGCCGTGATCGACATACCAAAGATCCAGCTCGAATCTTTGCTCCCAAGTCAACGTGTTTCGGCCATTGATCTGCGCCCAACCGGTGATTCCCGGCAATACCTCGTGCCGCCTCATTTGTTGGGGCGTGTAACGCGACAGGTACTGCATGCGCAGGGGACGTGGACCTACCAGGCTCATGTCGCCCTTGAGCACGTTGACCAGTTCCGGAAGCTCGTCGAGGCTGAGGCGCCGAAGGAGGTCGCCGAACGGCGTCATCCTCGCGTCGTCAGGCAGCAGATTGCCGGCTTCGTCACGCTGATCCGTCATGGTCCGAAACTTGTAAATCGTAAACGGAACCCCGTCGAGACCCGGACGCTGTTGCCTGAAAATCGCCGGAGAGCCGAGTTTCCATTTCACCAACAGCCATAAAACAACCAAGAACGGAAGCAGGGTTGCGAGCAAACAACCACTTACCGTAACGTCTAACGCCCGCTTGGCAGCTGTGAGATAGAGCTTTCGCATTTGTGGCATCACGCACCCACCTTGACGCGGGGCGAAGCGGGTACTCCAACTACGGTCGTCGCTGCCGGGACGTCTTTTGTGACCACGGCTCCAGCTCCGATGCGGGCTTCGTCGCCCACCTTCACATACTGCAAGACCTGAGAGCCTGTTCCCACCAGCACCGAGTGGCCGAGTTCAACTCCGCCGGAGATGTTTGCTCCCGGGTTGATCAGGCAAGCCGCACCGACCCTGGCCTCATGTCCAACGGTACATCCGTAGTTCAACTGCGAAAATTCGCCGATGACGATGTCGATGGTGGCGACCGCTCCGATGCAGACGATTACGCCGCGCTCAAGCTTCACTGTGCTGCCGACGTGCGCGGTGGGGTGCACGATCACTGGCCAATCTACATTCGGGTAACGCTCACACAACTCACGTGCAACTCGGAATTTCGAAATCGGATCACCGATCGCCATGGCGAACGCATCGACTTCATGCGTCGCCGGCCAGCTGAAGTCTCCCAGGACAGGACTGTCGTACTTGCCGTGCATGTTGGTCAGGTATCCCAAAACCCTGAACTCGGGTAAGTCCCGAAGCATGTCGGCGAGTTCGCGGGCATTTCCGCCGGCGCCGATAATCGCGATGCTCTTCATGCAACTCCACCGCCAACCATTTGCCGCTCGTCTTGTGACGCCGACTCACTGGGCAGCTCAACCGACTCCAGCCTTTCGGTGTAGGTCACGGAGTCGAAATCCGAAGGACGAGTGCTTCCGTGCAGAATATGCTGGTAGATCTCGGCGATCTCTCGGCCCGTACGTTCGACGTCGAACATGTGTTTGACCAGCCTGCGTCCTTTGGCAGCCTGTCTGCGATGGGGCTCCGGGTCGGCCAGTACTTCCGTCACGGCGCGAGCCAAAGCTTTCGGCGATCGGGCAGGCACCAGCTTACCAGTCACGCCGTCCATGACGACTTCTGGAATTCCACCAACGGCACTCGCAATCACGGGTACGCCGGCCAGCAACGGCTCCAGAACTCCACCGCAGTTTTCGGACAGCGGCACGTGGATCGCGCAATCGAAGTCGGGCCAACTGGCGGCCACGTCCGCCGGACCAAAGATTCCCGGAAGCACAATGCGATCACCAGCCATCTTGCGCGCGCGTGCGCGGAGGCTGCGTTCGTACCACTCTGCCCTTCCAAAAGAGTCGCCGATCAGAACGCCGCGCACATCCCTGTTGTTTGCGCAAACCGTGGCCAGCGCATCGATCACGTCCTCGTGACACTTCAATCCAACCCGCTGGCCCAGGAAATATTTCGGGGGATACATAAGGTTGATGTTTCCGACCAGCCTGGCCTCGGGGCTGAAGTGCAGCCGTCCATGGAGATGAAAGCGGCGCTGATCAGAAAATGTCTCGACCCGCCAACCTGGATAGCTCAGGAACAGGCGTTCCTGTTGAAAGCCAGCTCGCCCGTATCGCTCTTGGATACACCGGCTCGAAGCGATCCAGGAATCGTTAGGGCCGGCGGTGCCGAGATCAGCATGACGCGAATGCCAGTGCTCCAGATGCAGCGGCCCGGCGACCTGAAAGATGCGCGGAACGCGGTGGCGTTTACCCAGCGCCAGCCGGAGCATGAGAGTCGTCGTCACGAAGTGGCTGTGAATCAGGTCGGGTTGCACTTCGTCCACCAGCCGCTTAACAGTCCGCACAGCCGTAGCGTAAGCGGCGGGCTTCCGCACCGGCAGCGATAGATCGGCAATATGAAGGGTGGCTCCCGTCTCACGCCACTGTTTCATGGTGCGGCCTTCGGGTCGAGGCAGTGCAACATGAACTTCGATGCCCTGGCGCACCAGCACTGCGACCTGATTCGCCGCCCAGTGCGCTCCGTCCGAAGTTTTTACTACGTGGAGAACGCGTATCATGCGACCCGAACTCCTTCCCGTTTGCGCGTCGTCAACCAGGTGTTCGTGGTGTCGCGCAGGAAACGATAGAAGCTGGTGCGCTTGCTCTCCAACACTTCGGGTCTGAAATCCTGCGCCTTAGCAAGATTTCTCGCTGACATTCGGCTTAAGCGCGCGCTATCGCCGACCACTTTCTCGATCTTCTCTGCGAGGGCGCGGGGATCGTTCGGCCGAACTAAGTCCTCCGCGTCCAGCAACTCAGGGATGCCGCCTACATTTGTTGCGACGCAGGGCAGACCGCGAGCCATGCCCTCGATCACCACACGAGGAAGGCCTTCAGTGCGGGACGGCAGTACCATCAGCGTCGCGTTATCAAGCTCTGAGCGTATCGCCGCTCCGGCGGCCAACTCTCCGGTGAACTCGACGGTGTCGTCGAGGGACAAAGAGCGTGCCAGTTGCTCCAATTCCGAGCGGTATCTGCCCGCGCCGACGATGCGAAGCTGGACCGGTACTCTGCTCTGCAATAGGGCCATAGCTCGCAACAAAACATCCGGTCCTTTGTACATCTGCTCCAGCGAGCCTACAAAAACAAGACGAGGACGCGCAGCGCCGGAGGATGTTTTCGGGGTTGCCGCACATTCGCCGGAAGTAAAGACTCGTGAGGTGGCGCTGAATGAGGCGGCTTGCAAGTCGGCATCGGACACAGCCACCGCAAGGTTGTTACCGCAAGGGTAACGGCGCTGGAGAGCTTGCTCGGTCACGTAGCTGACGGCCGCCGCCCGCGCACACTGTTCTTTGAGCAGGCGAGATGTTCGACGACGGAAATACGGCCGAAGGGGATGTTTGACGGCACCCGGTGAGAATGCCTCGTAAGGATCGCCCACTACCTCCAGACCATAAGGACGATTTTCCGCCCACAGAGCGGGCAGGAGGTCGGAGGCGAGCTGCGAAGCCACGCGACAAAGCACGGCTTCCTCTCCGCTCACGCTTGAACGCACCGCCTGGCGCACTCTGCGATGCGCCTTCAGGTACTGCCATGGCCCCAGATAGAACGGAACGCCCAGAAAAGTCACGCCAGGCCCGTTGACCTGCTTGTATTGCTCATCAACACTCGGCTTCGCTTCCGCGCGGGCAACGATCTTTACGTGGTCGAACACCTTCAGATAGCGATCCCAAAAGGCATAGGAGTAAGCCGTGCGCGTCCACACCTGCCCATCGGGAGTGCGCACGAACCGGAAATCTAAGGTAACGAGAAGATCCATGGTCACATTATTGGTCTGCTACGGTTCCGAGTTGCGGCTGTCTTGGCACCACAACGCTCGAAGCGCGAAGCAGGAGGAGCGGACAAGCTGCGACCGTCAGGAAGAACATGATCTGGTTATCCAGATCGGCGGCAGGCAAGATGATCATGGCATTCGCCAGTATGGGCACCAGCAGCCAACGTAGGTCGTCAGGGTCAGCAAGCATCAGCGCGCGCGATTTTGCGACGACAAAAGCGAGAGCAAAAAAAGCCAGCGGAGCCAGAATCGGCGGGAAGTTCAGCATCGCCTCGCCAGCCAGACCATACACCTGCGATGCCTGAAAGATGCGCGCGTTATAGACAGCACGCCCGTGCAGAGCCTCCGTCCCCTTCCTTACCTTGCCGTCCGGCCGGTCCGGCCAAATCCACTTTGGTATGAGGACGTCGAAGGCTTCCAGATAGGTTGTGCCGTAGCCGTAATCGTAGTCGCCGATGGCCCACAAACGGTAAAGCAGATAGGACTGGATTTCGGTTCGCGCCATATCGCCGAGTAGAGCCGCGTCCACCGTTCGTCCATTCTTCTCTGCGATTGCCTCCAGTTGGCTCCGATCCTGGATGGCATCGAAGGCGCGCACGCCCTCCTGCTTGTAGAAGCCATACAGATACATAAACAGTGCCAGAAAAACCAGCCCAAGAACGATCAGCCGCCTGGGGACGTGCTTTATCCACAAATGGATCGCGCCGACCAGCCAGAACATGGCCCAAACCGTATTCGAACGAGAGCCTCGCAGGCCGCCGCAAAGCAACTTGAGCACGAAGAAGCCAAACACCAGCAGCGCCAGGAAGGCCCAGGAGCGAGCGCGCAAAGCATCGCGCTTCCAGACCAGGAACAGAATCGCGACGAACACGGGAAACATCTCGGCAATCAGGAATTGCCAGCCCATCCCGTTGAAGGCGTCGGTGTTGGCGTCGGAGAAGGCTGTCATAAATCCGACCACGCCATCGAACCGGATGAAAATGTAGAGCTGAAATGCCAAGGCGAGCGGAATCGCGACCGACATGACGCCAAAGAAGGATGCCGGTTTCACCACCCATATCGTCCGGGGCTTCTGCACGGAGAACATGCCGCGCGCGATAAGGTAGATCAATAATCCAAAGACGTTCAGGACCGACATCCACCCGATCCAGCTAAGCCAGTCCGGCGGCTCCGGCAATTCGGCTGTGTGGTAACTCCACATCACCGTAAGCAGCGGAGCAAGGAAGAAGAAGAAGTATCCGTAGGCGCCAAGAATTCCCAGTGGATCGAAGGTGTCCACTTTGCCGCGCAACCAGGCGAACATGTCGGGGCCAATCAAGGCTCCGCAAAGAAAGACCGGCAGCAGATACCAGTCGAGCATTTCGTTGTGGACGGCGACCATGCCACAGATGATCAGCACCGATGCACCCGCGGCCAGAAACAGGTTTAGAGGGTCACGGATGGGATCGGCCAGCATCACAGAGTCCGGCGACGGCCGGCCGGCGATACGCCAGTTGGTCAGGATTCCGGGACTCTGAACCGCAGTGGTCATAGCTTCAGATCAATGCTTGGCCGAACTACACGGCCGCAGATGCCACAGGCGCACCTTCCGGTACGGCGCTTGGCACGGTCTGCGGGAAGGGCAGGTTACTGGCTGCGTCACTGATTGCCTTGGTGCGGTAGTAGTCGACGACGCTGCTCAGAATGTCAGCGAGAGAGTGTGCCGGATTGTATCCGAAGGTTTTCCGCGCCTTGGAGATATCGGGGACCCGGCGCTCCATGTCTTCGAACCCGGGCGCATACGCATCTTCGTAGGAGACGTGCTGAATCCCCGACTTAGAGCCCGTAGCCGCGATAATCCGGCCGGCCAGTTCGTTCATGCTGACTTCTTCCACGTTGCCGAGATTGAAAACGCCTCCCACCGTCCGGTCAGAGGCAACACAAGAGGTCAGCCCACGAATGATGTCACCCACGTGGGTGAAGCATCTTGATTGGTCACCGGTTCCGAAGACCGTCAAGGGAGAGTCGGCGAGCGCCTGTTGCACAAAGGTTGGCAGAACCATGCCGTATCGTCCCGTCTGGCGAGGTCCAACCGTGTTGAAGAGGCGAACGACGGTTACCGGAAGCTTGCGTTCGTGATAGTAGGCGAGAGCGAGGAATTCGTCGATCATCTTGGAGCAGGCATAGCTCCAGCGAGCTTTGGTGGTGGGGCCAAGCAGCAGATCGTCGTCCTCGTTAAACGGGATCTTTGCCGATTTTCCATACACCTCGGAAGTGGAGGCGATCAGCACCCGCTTGCTCTTCTTGGCGGCGAGTTCCAAAACGAGTTCCGAGCCACCGACATTGGTTTCGATCGTGCGAACGGGAGACTCGACGATATTGCGAACTCCCACCGCGGCCGCCAGATGAAAGACAACTTCGGCATCGTCGACCAATTCCGTCAAGAGCTGCCGGTTGAAGATGGTGTCGAGGTGATAGTGGAAGAGCCGGCTCTTCCGCGCTTCCCGCAAGTTGTCCATGCTGCCGGTCGAGAGGTCGTCGATGACAACCACGCGATGCCCTTGGGCGACCAGATAGTCGGATAGGTGCGAGCCGATAAAGCCCGCGCCACCAGTGATCAGAATGTTCATAGAAACCTCATTGAGCCAGGAGTAATTTGCCGGCAGTACTACGCTCGGCGAGCTGCGAATCATAAAGCTGTGTCAGGTTGCGCACGCACGACTCGATGGAGAGTCGATTGCGAACAGCCGGTGCTACGGCGGGTTTGTCCGCTGAGGCGAATATCTTGCGGAGGGAATCGGCCCATGCCGATGCTGGAGCCGATAAAGACATCCAGTGCACGAGCAGCGGGTTCAAAGCCGATTCGGGTGTGATGGCGTCCGAAGCTACGCACGAGAGCCCTGCCAGTTGGGCTTCCATAAGGGCGATCGGAAGGCCCTCGTACTTGGAGGGAAAAAGGAAGACATCCATCGCACTCTGCAATACATGGGGAACGTCGGGGCGGTTCCCGGTTAGCGTGAAGCGGCTTTTCAATCCACTGCTCGCAATTTCGGCCTCGATTTTGGGCCGCAAGGGACCGTCACCAAGAAAAAGGAAGTGAACGTTGGGATCAGCCGGACAAAGTTCCTTGGCGATCTCGAGAATCCTTTGATGGTTCTTTACATCGACGAAACGGCCCACGTGTCCGACGACCCTGGCTGCTGGCGGAATACCAAGAGCGGCGCGCATGGTAGCGCTGTCGCCTGGGTTCCGGAACCGTTCGATATCGATGCCATAGGGCACCAACTGCCAGCGGGGATCGTTTCTCCAGGATGGAAAGAGCGAGTCTCCAGCCAATTGGCTAACCGTGATTCCGGCGGTGGCGTTCGCGGCAATCAGCTTGCGCATGGCGCCGAGATAGGCCCTTCTCATCGAGCCGGCACCTTCCTCCGGATCGGCCGTATGACTGTGCGCGATTCTGATCGGCACTCCATACATTCGGGCAAGCAGCAGAACATATCCGCTGTAGTGATGCACGTGCGAATGGATACAGTCGTAAGGTCCATGCATCGACAAGATCTTCCGAAAACGCCGCGCATATTCAATTGGTCGATTGGTGTGCAGGCAGGGAATGATCTTGGCACCCAAGCTTCTGATTTGCTCGTCGTAGGCTCCTGGATTAGTGGTATGAACCACGAAGTCCATCTGGTAGCGCGAGCGATCGACATGCTCCAGTAGCTGCACCAGCCACGTTTCCACCCCGCCACGATCCAGCTTTCCCAGCACGTGAAGTATGCGCATTATTTGTCGCTCCTTCGGTAGACCCCAACCAGGAACGGAGAGAAGGTGTTGCTCTCTAGCTCCGTTCGCAGAAGCCAAAGAGGAGCCGTGATCAGGGTTTGCGGTATTTCCAGGCACCGGCGGGCGACAGCCGAAAAAGGCTTAGGTAGCAAGCGGTTGTAATTCAGGACGCCGATGCCCAGGCTGCCGAAGCCGGTCGCGGGGCGAAGCACTTCGGCGCCCGAGTCTGTGTGGGCCACGTCCATGGCATGAGCCGTAACTGGAATATGCTGATCGTAGATTGACCGATCGAGTCTCTTTTGCAGGGTGCGAAACATCCAGCCTGTGACATGCGGAATTTCGGTGATGACCAAACCGGTACGAGGCTTGGCAAACTGGACAATACGATTCACTACGCCAGTCGTGTCTTCGAAGTGCTCGATAAACCCGCCGGAAAAAACTACGTCGAAGTAACCGGTCGGAATCTCGTTCGCGGCAAACAAGTCAGCCTGGACGATGGTGCCGTTCGTGCCCGCGCGCCGCAGCGCAGCCTGGGTACTACTGACTCCGGCAGGAGCAAAGTCGAAGCCCCAAACTTCGGCTCCAAGGTCCTTGGCAAAGTAGGGCAGGAAGCGCGACCCGCCACATCCCACTTCCAGCACCCGATCTCCAGCCTTAATGTATTGGCGGAAAAGGCGATCGAAACGCCAGCTGACGTAATCCCGCCAGGGACGAAGCCGCAGGGGGGCATCGACCGCAGCCCAGGACGCATTCCACTGCTCGGCGGCGACAAGGTTTTTGTTCTCGCTCGAGGAGTCGGGCGCGCAATGAATCGGCTGAGTGGTCATTCAGGACCGCCGCAACTCAAAAGGGTGACCGGCTGACATGCGCTTGGTGGCACCACGATCTCGGGCTGAATGGTGGAGTCAACAGCATCGTGAAGAGCCCGCCGCAGAACGAGGAAGCTGCCTGCGATCTGCGCGAGTCCCGACAGCAATATGGCTGCCGCGGCGCCCATGAGACCCCAGCGTGGCGTCAAAATGTAGGCGGAAGCGGCGCACACCACGACGCTGATCAGCGTCACCGGAAGCTGCTCGCGAAAGCGTCTGGCAGCCGACATTCCATATCCCATGAAGGAGGAAACTGCGGTTATTCCGGAAATCCCCACCAGCATCAGTAGAAGGTCGAGATGCGAGGCGTAGGCCGGTCCATAGATCAGCCGGAGAACCGTCCGTCCGCAAAGGAGTGCAAAGACGGTCCCTACGCCAGCTACTCCGAGGCCGATCAGAGACATTCGCTCGAGCACGCTGCGGAAGTGGCGCAGGTTTCCCTCGGCGAAGCTACGCGATAACCGCGCGATCGCCGACTGCCCCAGCGCATTGACGATGAGATTCACCGCTACCACGAGATAGGCTAACGCGGCGAAAATGCCTAACTCACTGTTTCCCCGGAAGCGCTCGACCGCATAGCGCGGAAGGTTGGCATTGAGAGAAACCAAGCCCATCACCATGCCGACTGGAGCGGCGAGTTTTGCGAGTTTGATCAGCCCTGCGCGATTCCACAAGAAGTATCGGTCGCCGGTTTGCAGAAGCTTGCGGGCGACTCGCAAATCGTAAAGAAAAAAAACTACGAGCCAGGTTAAAGCCATCGCTGCCGAAGCGCCGACCAGGCTGTGCCAGTACAAGAACGCCAGCGAGAATGCCAGGACGGAGCAGACGCCTTTCAGTATCATGCTGATCGCGACCTGGTCCAGGCGCTCATGCTTCTGCAAAAGGCCGGCAATCACGTCCGTGAAGGACTCCACGGCTTTCGCGGCAGATACGAAGGCGATCACGCCCCAGGCTCGTGAATCTCGCTGGTTGACGAGAAGAATGACCGCGATGGCGACGAGCCCAACGACTGTTCCGAGCGCGCGTAGTGTGAAATATTCCCCAAAGACGAACTCGTTGCGGGCATCGGTGGCCTGAATTCCGCGCAGGAAGAGATTCGTGAGCATGAACACCGGCGCCGTAATCGCCAACGCCAGCGCGAACTGGCCGACCGCGGCGGTCGTGCCCAGTTTGGCAAGCACGGAGATCATGCCCCACTGGCAGGCGGCGTAGATGACATTGCCGGCCAAGGTCCAGGCGAACATGGCTCGCAGACGCGGTTCCGTAACCACAGTCGGAGGAGGACAGGCTATCTCAGAGGTGGCCATGGCTCCTTCGACGGTGACGACTTTGCGATATCGGCAAGGTGGCGATGCCAGCCAGGAAACTGAACCAGGCGGCATTCGCAGGAATATGCAAGTTGAACTCCGAGAAGCTGTGCACCAATAACCCACACACTCCGACCGCAGCACCAAACTGTAGCCATCCCGACTGTTGCTGGAGCCGGCGAGGCAAGTGGCGGAAAGCAAGAACGAAGAAAAGCCCGAGCGAGACAGGCAGCAGAATCATGCCCGACACGCCGGTTTCTGCGATGAATTGAAGGTAATCGTTGTGCGCGTAATCGATGCTCAGGTCGGTCGCAACCGTCTGGTAAGGCGTGTAGGCTGTCTGAAATGCGCCCAAGCCTACGCCGTGCGCCAGGTGGTCGCGGGTCATGCGCAACGAATCGCTCGCGATCGTCTGCCGGCTCCCCAAAGCAAGTTCGGGTCGGCTAGCCATCTGCTGCCAGCGCCCCCAGACATCGCCGGGGTCTAGCCAGTAAAAGAACGCAACCGCAAGGCAGGCTGCGGCAAGGCCCGCCAATACCATTTGTCTCTGATTCGAGCGCGACGAAGCCAGCACGAAAGCAAGCACTGCGAACTCAACCGCCAGGCTGACCAAGCCGGCTCGGGAGCCTGACAGGAAGACCGACACGACGCTGAGAAAGGCAAGAAACAACAGGAACGGCTTGGCCGGATGCCTCCAACGCAAGCTGATCGCGAGCGTTACCGTGAATGGAATCAGCATTTCCATCAGCCCCGCGTAATTGCCATGGTTCACATACGGGCCGAACACGCTGTTCGACTCCGGCAAATACCCGTAGAGCAGTCCCGGGCTCGCAAAGTACTGCACGATGGCGAACACTGCCATTGCGAACATATAAATTGCGATGGCGACACCGGTAATCCGCCACGTTCTGGTAGATGCCGAAAAATAGAATTGCTGGCTCACGAAGAAGAGCGTGCCGAAGGTAGCCAGTTTGATGAACGCTTCTCGTGTCGCGGTGTAGTCCAGCGACAGCCCACCACGCATCTGCACAGCACACAGGATGAGGACTGCGATAACCGGAATCAGCAGCGGAGAGCAGAGAATCCCAACCGAACCGCGGCGAACACTGTCCAGCCCCCACAGGAACATCAAGACCACGGCCAGAACGGTGATGCCGCCCCAGGCCCATGATTGGACGGCGCCAAACAAAAGGGGAGCAATCATCAGCAGCCCGACGAGAATGATTCGCGCGGAGGTTCGTATTGCGCGACTGGGCTCCTGTTCGGGGCGCGGGAGCGTCAGGAGCCGCGGCGATGGCTCGTCTGGGCTCAGGATCACGTGGTCGCGCAGGATGTGCTCCGAGGTTTTCATTCACTCTTAATGCGAACCTGCAGTGTTGTCCACTGTGGTTAGAGAGACGTCGTCCAGCCAAAACTCGCCGCTGATCTCCGTGGGATACGTACGGCTGCGTGGGCGGGCAAGAGACAGGCGAATCATGTCCGTGGCTGGGCCCGTAGAAAACCGGATTCCAACCTGATGCCAGGCCGAGGTGCCCGTTACTCCTTCGGTGGCCGTGTCGAGGCAAGCCTGGCAGCGGGGATCGAAGACTCGGAGCCGCGGTCCGCTGTCGGAGGTTATTCCCTGCGCCTTAACGAATGCGCTCAACTGGTAGGTTCGGTTGGGGGTCACCGGCACGAACTGGTATGCCAGTTCATACTCAGCATTCTGCGGTACGGTGAAATCGATTTTGAGCGCCTGGTGTCCGTTCTTGGCAATGGGATCGGAAAAGCTCAGATCCACGTAGGATTGCTGAGCGTGGCGCCAGTCGAAACCGGCATTCAAAGGCTCGTGCTCAAAGCTGCCGTTGAAAACCAGGTTTGGCTCGCTCAACACGTCGGCATAGTCAGCCGACTTCTTCGACCGCACATAAGACCACGCACTGGCGGCCTCAGCGTAATGGTCAGTCGCCAGCAGTTGATCAAGGTAAGGGGTCGCATCCGCCACCGAAATAGTTTTTTTCTGACTCGCCAAATCCTGCCAGAACACATCGGCAGCCTCGGCGCGGTTGGCAGTCACCAGATACTCCAGAAACTTTAACTGCATGGAAAGATCGGCCGAGGGGCCGAGCAGATTCCGCCAGACCATGGCAGGACTATTGAAACCTCGCGTCAGCAATTGAAAAGTCTGGGTCAGTCCGTCGGGTTGCAGCCGCAAGAACGTCTTGAGCTCGCTGACCGCGGCTTCTGGCTGATCGGACACCACGTCGTTGACCGCAGCCTGCCAGGCAAATTGAGGATTACTTGGAGCCAGTTGCTGAGCCCGCGCGAAAGCTTGGTCGACACACGTTTGATTCCCGATCGAATAGCAGGCCGTACCCAGAGCCGACCAGTAGACTGCGGAATTCGAATTCATCCGGATTGCGGTACGAAACTCCTGTTCGGCAGTAACTTGTTGGGCTGGATCTCCGGTCAGCAGGAGAATCTTTCCCAGCCCAAAATGCGGATCCGGATTCGCCGGGTCCATGGCGATGGCCCGCCGTAAGGATTGCGGATTGAAGGTATCGCTCAAGTCCTGCGCCAAAACAATCCGAGCCGTCTGAAAAATCAGAAACAAGCCCGGTACCGCCAGCACAAGCAAAAAGACAAACTCCGACCACCGGGAGCTGAGCGTCAACCGGAAAATAGGATTCCAGAAGAATCGCTGCTGGTCGTGATCCGAATTCTGGCCTGTCTCAGTTACGCGGCGGTTGTGGTCCATGGATTATCGGCTAGCAGCACCCTAGCGTCAGCCGGGTAACTCAGCGAAGTGGTCGAAATAAACAATGTTTTCCGGAGTATTACTCGGATGGTCCTCGTCCATACGGATACCTGCCGTACTGCGGGTAATAGTGGTATCCGTAGCCGTAGCCGTACGAGCCGTCGCGGCGCAGGTCCAGCTTATTCAGCACGACGCCGAGGATGCGGGCGCCGGCATTTTCCAGCACGGCACGGGTGCGCAGCAGGCCGGCGCGATGAGTGCGTCCGCTTTCTGCGATCAGCACGACTCCGTCCACCAGGCCCGCCATGATGGTTGCATCCGTCACCGCCAGCACCGGCGGCGAATCGATGACGATGTGATCAAAGTTCTTAGCCAGTTCGGTGCAGATTTCCGCCATGCGGTCGGACCCGACCAACTCCGCCGGATTGGGCGGAATCGGCCCGGAGGGCAAAATCCATAAATTCGATTCCTCAAACTGCTGCAGCGCGTCTTCCAGCTTGTCGCTTCCAGTCAAAACTGTACTGACACCCTTGTCGTTTTCGACCCCCAGGATCTTAGCGACCCCGCCCTTGCGGAGGTCACAATCGACGATGACTACTCGGCCTTTGCGTTGCGCCAGCGTTTGCGCCAAATTGAGAGCGGTTGCGGTTTTCCCCTCGCCAGCTTGAGAGCTGGTAATCAGAATCGACTTGGGCGGGTTCGGAGAGAGCGAAAGCAGCACGGACGTGCGCAGCGTGCGGTACGCTTCCGACAATGTCGAGTGCGGATTCGAACTGATAGCCAGGGCGACATTGCCTCCCGTTTTCTCGGACGAGTCGCCGAGCTTCCACCATCTTGCACCGACAACTCCGCTTGGGGAATCAAACCCTCGGTGCAGAGGAACCACCGCAAGTGTCGGTGTCATGAGCAGTGACTCAACTTCCTCGGCCGTTTTGACAGAGTGGTCCATGCCTTCCTGGACAAACGCCATCATGACGCCTAGCACCATTCCCGCCAGCAGACCCAGAGCGATGTTGAGGGCCTTTTTCGGGCGAACTGGCTCGCTCGGAGGCAAAGCGGCATCCACCAGATGGATGTTGGTCGACTGCAACCCTGCCGACAGCGTGGCATTCTTCAGACGCTCCAGCAGGCTTTGATAAAGCTGCTGATTGCTTTCGAACTCGCGCGCCAGAATGTTGTGCTGAACCAGCAACTGATTCTGCGCGCCGACGATCTCCTTTTGTCCAGCGACAGCGGCAGACGCCAAACGTTCCCGGGTCACGGCCGCGGTGTAATCCTTGCGAATCCTCGCCAATACCCGGTCCTGTTCGGCTTCAATCTGGCTACGAATATCCTGCATCTCCTGGTCAAGCCGGAGCGCCTTGGGAAATTTCGGGCCATACTGCGCGATGGTTTCGGTGTACTGGTCCCGCAAGTCGGCCAGTTTCTCTTCCAGCTTCTGAAGCAGATCGTTATGGACAAGCGTAGCCAGCTGCTGACGATTGGTTTGGACTTCGCTATAGAGCGATTCTTTTTGCAGGCGATCGCTCTCGGCAGCCGTCAAGTCCTTGCTGAGATCCGAGAGCATCTGCTCCTGCATCGAACCTTTCTCACTGGTACTGACCAGCTGATGCTCGCGTTCGTAGGAAACGAGCGCCTGCTGCGAGTTCTCGACTTTCGCCTTAAGCTCGTCGAGTTGCTGCTCCATCCATGCCGACGCTTGCCGGGTCGCGTCGTACTTCTGGCGGAAGTTGTAATCGATGTAGTTGTTGACCAGAACGGTGGAGACGTGAGCAGCCAGTTGCGGATCAGCGTCCTCGTAGCTAACCGCGAGCATACGGGTTTTGGGCGTCAGCTCAACCGACAATTTTCTCTTGAAGGCGTCGATCAGCCGCACCTTCTGTTTATCGGAAGTCGTCTTGGACAACTGAGCGGGAGCGATGAGGTGCTCTCGCAACCCTAGCTCGTCGATCGTGCGCCACGCCAGGCTTTCGCTCTCCAATACTTGAATTTGCGTCTGGACATACGTATCGTCAGCGGTCGTCTTTTGGAAGACATCCTCGATCGACTGAATCATCGGCGTCTCTGAGTCGACTTGGACGCGAGCCGTCGCCTTATAGATAGGCTGCATCTTGAAGGACACAATCGCCACAATGGTCGTCACGACGATAGCGACGGTGGCAATCGTCCAGCGCCGTTTCATCAGGATGTGCCAGTAGGTGGCGAGCGAAACGTAGTCCTGGGCGCCGACCAGACTGCCTTCCATGGCGGGGAGAGCACGCGGCGGTACGGGCACTGGTACCCCTAATGCTCTGCTGGGAAGTTCCCGTTGCTCAGGTCGCGCGGTAAGACTGTTTGGATTCATCAGAGGTACACCTTTCAATAACGCGCGTAAATGGCGAGACCCGTTGCCGTCTGCAAAACGGCTTCAATACCGCGCTGAAAAGCCTTTTTCGCGGTGCTGTCGGGGATGAAGAGAATGTCGTTGGGAAGCAGCTTCTGGTCGGGCGCTTTGGCTGCCAGGATCATATTAAGGTTCAGCGGAATCTGTGAGTGGCCATCGGGCGCATTATGGTCCGGACGGATAATCATGGACTTGTTCCGTACGGCGGTGGATTTGGTATCCTCAGCCATGGCCAGCGCTTGCAAAACCGTCATGCCATTGGCGTCGCCCTTGATCACAAATCCACCTGGTTTGTTCACCGCACCCACGACATAGACAATGCCCGCGCGCGGAACGGTAATGCGGTCACCCGGGTAGATCGCCAGGTTGTAATCGGAACTACCGCTGTCGAGCAGCTTTTTCAGATCGACGGATTGCGTGGACTTGCCGGTAACGCTTTCACCCAGTTTTCCGCGGCCGACGACGGCCGTGTTGCCGGCGTCGTCCGACAAACCCTGCGCTTGCGAGAGCATATCCAGCAGGGTGGTCTTTCCCAGCACCGGATAGATTTGAGGCATCTTCACCGCGCCCGTGATGGCAACCGATTTCAACCTCGAACTTACGATGGCTACGACAATGTGGGGATCGGTCACCAGGCCGCTGTCATGAAGTGACTTGGCCAGTGCGTCCGAGAACTCGCCGGTCGTCCGGCCGGTTGCCTTGATGGGATCGGTTAAGAGCGGCAATGCGACAGTGCCCGACGGAGCTACGCGATATTGCCGCGACAATTCCGGAACATCCATGACATAGACATCCAGCACGTCATCGACGCTAATAATGCTGTCACTGTCCGCGTTGCTCGCAGGCATCGTAGAAGTGCTGGCCACGCGCGTGTCGTTCGCGGCCGGGCTCTCAACCTTGGATTGCGCGATTGTGATGGTGCCAGCAATCAACCCAAGACTGATGCCCAAAATCGAGAAGAGCCGAAGATGGGAAATACGATTACTGCGCATTGCTGCTCCTGCCGTTCTGATACCCGGTGAATGATTTCGTGTGAAGGCTTGCGGTGCGTCTAAGCGAAAATAGCGTCCGCCTAGATGGCTTCAATGTCGTAGCCCTCAACGTCGAGCGCTATCGAGCGCTGCATCGGTTCGATTGAAATGACCAGCTTGTGGCCGCGTTCGGCGAGGAAAATTCCCTCCAGCCCATCCAGGCATCCGCCGACAATGCGCACGCGCCGTCCGCTTTCCAGGAAAGGATAAGAAGACCAAGAGCCCGGGTAAGACTCCAGACGCCGCAGGTCGTTGATTTGCTGGTCGGCGATTTGCGCGATGACTCCATTGAAAGCGACGAATGCGTAGACGCCGTTGGTCTGAAGAATGGCCAGACGCGCGTCGGTGCTTTCGCTGGCGCGAACAAATACGTAACCGGGAAAGATAGGTGTTTCAACTGTCTGGTAGCGATCGCTCCAGCGATGGCGCGCTCGCTTGACGGGCACGTACGCTTCATGATGCTTCGCCAAGACCTGTTGGCATATCCGCCGTTCAAAGCGGGTCCTGGTCTGCAGCGCATACCAGTGACGCGTTTGCGGCGCCAGGATGGGCGAAGGTTGAAGGTCGGATTTGAGTTCTAAATTTTGCATAGCTCCGCCATTTGAGTCCCATGTGTGGGTAAGGCCCGGAGTTTCACTAGCAAGACGCTACAGCTACTGCACACTCAAAGTGCCCGATATTGGCTGTCCCAAACGGTCATCCGTGGGAGTGCCGTACGGAGTCCATACAGGCAAGCCGACTCGATGCTGCTCGTACTCGAACACAACCTATCGAAAACTTGTAAAGGTATTTCCATCCCCGCAGCCGCGCTAAAAACCGCAAGTGCACACGCTCAGAAATTACGGCATCTGCACGGCTTATAACCTGATACCGAAGGAGGTATCTTGCAGAGCGATATGTTGGAGCAAACCGGAATTGTCGAGGGATCGCTGCCGGCCAGGGAATCCTGCAAGCTGTTCAGCGTGGAGGAATTGCCCGCCGCGCCCGGCGGGGTGGCAGCTTGCACGCTCAACAAACCCTTTTGAGCGTTCAAGGATGCGACCTGTCCCTCGCTTAACGTCACCGTCTTACCCGACGACTGAATGGTTACCGCACCCTTTGAAGCGCGAACCATGAGGGCATCACCCGCTTTCTCAATCTCGTACTGCGCACTACCTTCCGTGCCAGGCGCAATTAGATAGCGGTCGGCAGTGACCGACATTCCCTTGGTGGTAGTAACGGTCGCCTTGCCATCAGCGAGATTGACAGACTTGCCTTTGAACGTAAGCTGCGAATTCTGCGGGAGAAGTACGGTGGATCCCGGGGCCGAGATCGTAAGAACGGCGCCAGTCGAGGTGCGAACGGTATCACCTGAAAAGATTGCGGTAGTAGACGGGGCTCCCGCGCCATTCAAGACAACGCTGCCGGTTGACTTCAGGACAGCGGAGCTATCGGCCGCAAGCAACGAGACGGAGGAACAAACTATCGCGAGTAAAAACACTACACCCGCGAGAAGTTGGACGGGGCGCATGCCGTTCACCTCAGAGGGATATAACAGTCCAGCGATGCTAGCACTCAGGTAGACATCTAGCAATGACTACAAAGTGGCATTCTTAGTCACTTATCATCCACATAAGAGCAATAAGCCCACATTTGACTTAGGTGTAGATGACGCTTGTTTACAATAGTTTATGAATTAGCGCTTGCTATCGTTGGAGGCAACGTTCCTAAGCCTGGCGCTTCTATTCTCAGCCTTAAGGTGCTATTAACTTCAATCTAATCTCGCGGCCTTAGAACCGCTACCTAAATGACACGGTTCATCCGATTGGAAGAAGGCACTCTCCCCGTTACCATCCGCAATCTCCCCTACGCCGACTCCGAGGACTAGATCACGATCGTGAAAAAGGGCCGCTCGCGTCGGAACACGAACGGCCCCGGGTTATTGATGCGGCGGACCTTTAAAAATCGGTGCCGCCGCGATCAGGTTTAGGTTAGCGATTAGGTTTTGGATTGACTCCTGACGTAGGTGGTTTGGTAGATAGACTCGGCCCGTACGCGGTGTAAGTGGCCGTGTCCTGTACCGTCCATACACCACCCGCGTAGCCATACAGGGTCGCATAGACTTGGCTGCTGTCGGTCGGCAAGTTGTTCATGGTCACAGACAGTCCTGTCGTGCCGCCTACCCCCAAGTCATCCTGTCCCGGTGCGCTTCCTAGCCACAACTGATAAGAAGTCGCGCCGCTTTCCGCCGTCCAGGTAAACGTGACCGTATCGCCGGGCAACGTCGACCCGTTTGGCGGGCTGGTGATTTGAGCGTTAGCTACCGTGGCAGCCGTGTACTGCGCCGTGTCCTGAATCGACCAAACCCCACCTGCGTAGCCGTACAGCGTCACGTAGATGGTTTCGCCATTGACCGGCAGGTTGCTGAAGCTGGCCTGCAGACCGCTGGTGCCGGCGACGTCAATGTCATTTCCGCCAGGCGTCGATCCAACCCACAACTGATAGGAGGTGGCGCCGTTCTCGGCCGACCAGGTAAAGGTGGCCGCGGCTCCAGCCAGCGTCGATCCCTTCGGAGGCGAAGTGATCTGCGCCGGACTTGAGGCGTTGTAGGTGCCCGAGTCCTGCACTGTCCAGTTGGTGGTGTAGCCGTACAAGGTCACGTAAATTGCGCTGCCGTTGTCTGGCAGATTCGTGAGTGTGCACGACAGAGTCGAGGTTCCGCAGTAGCCCAGATCATTGGCTCCTGGCGTGGTACCTGCCCACACCTGATAGGCTGTCGCTCCGCTTTCCGCCGTCCACGTAAACGTGGCTGCGGTGTTCAGAGTCGAGCCCTTCGGCGGAGAGGTGATCTGCGCCAAGCTAATGGTGACAGCGGTGTACTGTGCGGTGTCCTGTACCGTCCAGTTGCCGCTGGCCAAGCCGTACAAGGTGGCATAGACCTGACTGCCATCACTCGGCAATCCAGACAGCGTGCAGGTCAGGCCGGTGGTACCGCAGTAGCCGTACTCTTTGCCGCCCGGTGTCGCGCCTACCCACATCTGGTAAGCCGTCGCTCCGGTTTCGTGAGTCCAGACGAAGGACACGGTGACGTCGCTCAACGTGGATCCTTTGGCCGGGGAAGTGATGCCGGCCACCGCCGGATTCACGGTGAGTATGCCGTTCACGAAGGTGAACGTGTAGTTGGTTGCCGCCAGTGTCCCCTGGGTGACGAAGATGTTCCACGTCCCCACCGGAGGTCCGCTCGGAGCATCCGTGCTGAACGCGGGAGCTCCCGACAGAACGCTCTGGGTGTCGCCATTCACAAAGCCGGTATAGCTGGCCGTGAACGTCGGCAGACCATCGCCTTCCGTGGCTGTCTGGTTGTTGGCGGTTACGGTCAGTAACGCCGGGTTTACGGTCAGGATGCCGTTGACGAAGCTGAACGTGTAGTTCGTTGACGCCAACGTTCCGTTGCTAATGGTGATGGGATAGTTGCCAACCGGTCCGCCCTGGGTTCCGGTTGTCGTCTCGCTGGGCTGGCCGGTGGTGGAGCTGCCCTGGTTATCGCCGTTCACAAATCCGGTCATCGCGTAGCTCAGAACCGGCGAGCAGCCGCAGCCATATGTGATGGCCGTGCTGGTGGCCGTTACGGTCAACGTCGCCTGAGTGACGCTGATCGAAATCTGCTGCGAAGACGGCAGGTAGTTGCTGTTGCCGGCTTGGCTGGCCGTGATCAGGATCGAGCCCGCGCCAGTAACCGTCAATACGTTATTAGTTACCGACCCTGGACCGGAGTTAACGGTGTAGGTAATCGGCAGATTGCAAGCAGGATCGGTTGCCGCCAACGTGATCGGCGAAACCCCGTACGTTACCGGTCCCGGGTTCGGGAAGGTAATCGGACAAGGCTGCTGCAACCGGTCCCCAAACGCTGGCATTGACCAAGTTGTAGGCGTTGGGCGAACCCAGTCCTGTCGCCAAGTCATAACCGGGCGCTGCACCGTATGCGGGTTGATAGGACTGGGACGCCGTCCCAGGGCTGGTATTCGCCACGGCGATTGCACCGTTGCCTGGGCCACCGGCAGCGTGATCGGAGTTTCCGGCTGGTAGCCGGAGCCAGCAGCCGTTATCGTGATGCCGCTGACGTAGTTCGGCCCCTGACCAAGGGTGGTGTTGGTGATGTAGACGTAGAAGGCGTTAAACAGCGTAGCCGTGGCCGAACTGCGTGATGAAGTCGCCGGCATAGCCCGCAGTTCTCGCCGTGATCGTGACTGTCTGGTCGAGCTGGTTGCGGTTGCGAGCGAGCACCCGCTCCCGATCGACGTCACCAGGTTCGTTGCCATAGGCTGTTGTGGTCGCTCCGGTTAACGTGTATGGTCCGCAGGTGGTCGTCCCCGCTAGGATTCGTAAGGACGATCTGTGTTCCCACTCCGGTGGTGCTCTGCATGACAACCGTCCACTATGGCAGTGGTTGTGCCGGAGTTAACGGCTGCCGTGCAAGTCGCCTGAGTGCCGCCCGCCCAAAGGGTGGTGCCAGTCTGGCGTTTTGTAAGGGTTGGCGTTGGTCGGCCCAGCGATGGTGCAGGTTGGCGCGGTGGTATAACCCGTGCCGCCGTTGATGACGGTAGCAGCTGTGACATTGTCGGTGCTGTCGACGCCGTAGGTGCCACTGGGTTTGTAGCAGTGGTGCTCTGTGGCAGTGCCGTTATACTCGCACGCCAGGTCGATGTCGCCCTGGGTTACGTCGTTGAAGACGCATCCGCTGCCCGGGCCGCCGCTGCCGCTGGAGTTACAGGAACTCCCTGCAAAGCTCCCGCCGGCCGTGCCGTACTCGTTTTGCGCGATCTGGTAGTAGTAGGAAAGGGGATTGCCCCAGTTTTGGCCGGTCTTCTGATTGACCAGCGCCTGGATGGCCGCCATCGTGGGAGAGGCAACCGAAGTTCCGCCAAAGCCGGACCAGGTGCTCGGAGCGCCGGAGCAGGAAGCCGCGCCACCCGAGGTCTGGGTCGGATCGGACCAGCAAACCGTCTCGAAGTGTCCCCAAACGCCGTTGGCGGCAAACATTGAGACGTCGGGAATATCGCGTACGCCGTCGGAGGGCACGCCGTAAACCGCTTGGCCACCGGTGAGCGCCGCTCCCGTCTGGAACGAGGGCTTAGCGATACCCTGGCACTGCCAGGGATGATACGCCGTCTGCGCCCTGATTTGCGCCGCCGGTCCCGGAGCAGCAATTGCTCGCGCCACCGCTGCCAGCGCCAGTACTCAAGTAGCCGGTCGTGAGGTTGCCGGGACTCGTGTTGCAAATGCCGGTGCCGCCGTAGGTGGTGAAATTGCCGTTGACGTAGTCGGAGATCAGAGTGCTGGCGCAGGCGTCGTTCCAGGGAATTTCCGGAACGTACGACTTAGCCGAGCCGAAGTCCGAAGTATTCGTCGAGTTCCAGTAAGTGCTGAGCGCCGGGCCGACCGAACTTCGCGTTGTAGATGTCTTCGAAATCGGTTCCGCCGACGGATACGTTGTAGGGCGTGCTAGCCCCATCCGCTGATGCCCAGGCTGGTGACGTCGATAACTCGGCACCGTCGTTGAAGTCACGCGGAGCAACTGGACGGGCCTTCATCGCCCGAGGAGACGAAGACCGAGATGCCCTCAGCGGCCGCCTGCTGATAGGTGTTGTAGAAGGCCGCGTTGCCACCGTTGCCGTTGAAGGCTTCGCACACGCCATAGCTGACGCTCACGACGCCCGGGTACGGCCCGCTTCCGTTAACCAGGTTCTGCATGGCGATCAGGCCGCCGAAGGTGACTGTGCCCGCCGGGGCACGAGATCAGCTCGATGGCGGCGCTGGGAGCGACCGCCGTGGCCACTTCCACGTCGATGGCCGCTTCGCCGTCATCCGCGTTGGTGCCGGGATCGGTACAGCCGCCGGGATGCAACTGAGTGTAAGTTCCCTGCGGGAAGGCAGCGGCCAAGCCGAAGGTCGAGCGGTATGTGTTCCAGTCGCCGGCGCCGTTATAAGTGTCGGTGTCCTCAACCAGGGCGATGGTCTGGCCTTGTCCCGAGTAGCCGGCGTTATAGAGCGGAGTCAAGTTGTAGATCGTCTGGTTATCCTGCGGCGTCATCGCGTAGCAGGTGCCAGGCTCGGTGGGAGAGTCGTGGTAGTGGTGCAACCGGCAAAGGTATACTGCGTGACCGGCTTGTAATTGGCGTGGGGCGGGAAGTCGTTCAGGGAGGCAAATCCCTTGATCACGGGCGCCAGCGCCGCCGGAATCTGCGGATCGCTCATGTTGGCGATATGCGCCTCGCCGTTGACGTCAAGGTGGACCATCTGCGTGCGGAACGCCTTCGCAATCTGGCCCGCGGTACCCGAGAAATCGATCAGCATCCTGTTGGGATAAACCTGGTTGATCTGAAAGCCTTGGGATTGCAGCCAGTTGGTGACTTGTCTGGATGTCTCCCTCGTCCACTCCGAACCTCTCTCCAAATTCCTCGGGAGTGAGCCATTTGTGGAAATTGGGCGACTTGCGGTCGTTGAGTCGAATCGATGAACTGGTCGAGCGCCTGTTCCTGCTCCGCAGAGCGCTGGAGAAACAGGAATATGTGATCGACCGGGAAATCTGCGGCGACCGGGCCGCGATAATTGACGGCGTTCTTCGCTTCCGGGCGCGTGTTGCCCGGCAACGTTACATACGCGCGCGGGTCGATCTGCTGGGTTATCCGAGGCTGCGGATAGGCTCCCGATTCGCTTTGTGTGGGAGCGGTCCGCGCGTACGAAGCCAGCGCGAATGTTGTTAGGAATGCCAGAAGCAAGACACACCTAAGGCTAAGCGGGGACTTTCTTGTCATGGTTCCACCTTCCGCATGCAGCGGTTGTGAAGTGAGAGTAGTGGTCGGGTGCAACAAACAGCGGCTACGGAAAGGTGTAGCGGTAGTGTGACGGCCAGAAGATCACTCATGCATTTGTACTGCTACTACAGTGATCGGGCGGCAGGACGAAGTGACGCCGATCGGGTTCGCGCTATGTAAACAGTTATTTGCTGCGCGTGCAAAGTGCTGCGAAAAAATCTTGTTTTGAAGAATCGATGCGATAGAACCTAAAGCGCAACTAGGAAACTGCGCAATGGTGTGGTCTTATCCTGACTGCTGCCGACAGCTATAGCCGATCACGGACACCATGTGTGATCCGACCGGGAAAAAATACTATCGGGCGAAGCCGCATGAAATACAACTTAGGTAGTAGCTTGAGCGATCCGCATAGTGGTACAGGCAGACCTGATGAGATAAACGAATGGATTATATTCAATAGAACCTAAGTCTTAGCGTCAGTTGATACATCCAGTTGCAACAACCATGGATTGAGTTGGATGACCCGGATTAAATCCACCGCCAAGAATCGCGCTTCGATCCGCAAAAGACCTGCAGCCGCGGAGTCTCTGAGCTCGGCTTCCACCTTCAATGGTCAAAAGGTGGTGGGACTGTTATGCGGTGCCCTTGTCGTTGCAACCATCGCCATCTACAGCCCGGTATTAGGCCACTCATTTGTAGTCCTGGATGACCGCGAGTACGTCACTGCCAACTCGCACATCCATGGCCTCGGGTGGGAGACCATCAAGTGGGCGTTCACGTCGACCGCCGCTGCAAATTGGCATCCGCTCACCTGGCTCTCGCACGCTCTTGACTATCAGCTTTTTGCGCTGAATCCGACGGGCCACCATCTGACTAGCGTTCTGATCCACGCGTTGAATGCTGTACTTCTTTATCTGGGATTGCTCTGGATTACAAAACGCGGCGGACCAAGCCTGCTGGTTGCTGCGCTCTTCGCCCTGCACCCGATCAACGTTGAGTCCGTGGCGTGGGTCGCAGAACGAAAGAACGTGCTCAGTACCTTGTTCTTCCTATTAGCCCTCGGAGCCTACGCGTGGTACGCGCAAAAGCCGGACTGGCGCCGCTACCTGCTGGTTGCGGTCCTGTTTGCGGCGTCGCTGATGGCCAAGCCCATGGTCGTCACTCTGCCTTTCGTCTTATTGCTACTGGACTATTGGCCGTTAAAGAGAATGATGCCCGACGACGCGGCCAACCCAAGCGGCGCGAAACCGGCAACCTGGCCGACACTGGTGCTGGAGAAAATTCCGTTGCTCCTTCTTTCGGCGGCCAGTTGTTGGATGACGCTGAAGGCGCAGCGAACGGTTGTCCAAAGCTTTGACGAGTTCTCGTTCGCCAGTCGAATCCAGAATGGACTTGTGGCCTATGGTCTGTACTTATGGAAAATGATCTGGCCCGCGCAGCTTGCGTTCTATCCGCATTCCTTGGGCACTCTGCCGGCGTGGCAGTGGCTTCTGAGTGCCGCGGTCCTCATCAGTATCACAGCGTTCGTGATTAAGCAGCGGGCGAGGCGCTACCTGCCGGTGGGTTGGTTTTGGTTTCTGGGTACTTTGGTCCCGGTCCTCGGCCTGGTCCAGGTGGGCGAGTATGCAATGGCCGACCGGTATGCCTACGTTCCTCTGCTTGGAATTTTCATCATGATCGCGTGGGGCCTCGCGGATTTGGCGGAGGCGAAGCATGTGCGCCCCGTGTGGTGCGTCATTCCGGCAGTGTGCGTTCTGGCGGCTTTGAGCGTCGTCACCGTCCACCAGATTGGTTATTGGGAAAGCGATTACGACTTATACACGCACACCCTCGATCTCGCGGAAAGTCCCTTCGCGCACAATGCTGTCGGAATGGCACTGATGAATGCGAATTCGGAAATGACGAAGCGGGATTTGGAAAGCTTTCCCTCTGAGCCAATGAGGATTGACGAAGCTCGCCAGCACTTCGAGCGCGCCCTCGAGTTACGCCAGTCGCAAAACCCGAATTCCTCCCTTTGGGACAGGGCTCGCACCTTGAACAATCTGGGAAATCTCGATCGCATGCAAAACCGGCTGGACCAGGCCCGCCAGCATGACGAGGACGCGCTGAAAATTTATCGGCAGCTGGCGCAGCAAAATGCGGACATGTACCTACCTTACGTTGCAGTCACGTTGAACAACCTGGGTGCCGTAGAACGGCTCCAGAATCATCTGGACGCAGCGGACAAAGATTATCGGGAGTCCTTGAAGATCAACCGGCAGTTGGCGGAGCAGGATCCAGCCAAGTATCTGCCGAATGTGGCCATGGTCTTAAACGAATATGGGCTGGTGGCCGCGAGCCAGAATCGGATGGAGGACGCGCGCGCGCACTATGAAGAAGCGCTGAAAATTGATCGACAGCTGGCCCAGCAGAGCCCTGACGTCTACCTGCCCCAGTTGGCCATGACTCTGAATAACTTTGCGCTTTTCGACGCCTATCAGCAAAACCTGGACGACGCCCGGCTGCACTATGAAGAAGCCTTGGGGATCGACCGGGAACTGGCCAAACAAAATTCCTCCATCTACTTGCCGGACCTGGCCATGACGCTGCGCAACCTTGGAAGAGTGGATCGAATGCAAGGCCGAAACGAAGAATCCCGCGGACACTACCAGGAGGCCTTAAGCATTCTCGAAGTACTGGCCCAAAGCGGGCCTCAGTACGCGACCGAGATGGCGAGGGTCAAAGCCGATCTTGCGCAGCTTGAAAAGCCAGGCTCGCCGCATTAGGGCAGTCCCTACATTTTTCCGGTCTACCAGAAAAGCTACTCTCTCGGGCATGTTGGGAGCTACGGGGCCGAACCGCCAGTGTGGCAATCAGAGCAATTCACCGCAGTCAGATCCCCCAGATCAATCGGGTGCTTGAAGGATTGATTGGGAATTGCAGCTAGCTCCTCCTTACCTTCCTGTTGGGCGGCAAGTGTGTGACAAGAGTTACAGTCTTTGCTGATCACCTGGCCGGATGCGCTTACATGGTTGCCGTCGTGGCAACGGAAGCATCCGGCCGAGTAGAAATGTCCGATGTTGTTGGGGTGCGTTTGCCAGTTCACCTTCATGTCCGGAAAGAACGTCTTGCTGAAGATGCGCTGCAGTTCGTTGGCAGCGGCCTTCACCGCTTGCGTCTTCGACGAGGCAATTTCAGGATATTTTGTCTGATAAAAGGCGTTGATCTTCTCGGGGATCGCCTTCTGTGCCTCTTCCGAGGTCTTGTACTCAGCCGTCAATACCTCCACACCCTGCTGCTTGATAAACGGCAGTGAGGGATCAATGGCGTTGATCGCCATCGCCCTATCGACGGACAGATCAGGCGGAACGTAAATGTGGGTAGGCCGATTGTGACAATCGACGCAATCCATACGTCGCTTATCGGCCTTCGCAATCTGATCAGGCGTGGGTGGATTGTCTTTTACGGTATATTCCGTGATCTTGCCCTGGCTGTCTGTGATCCGGACCCAAGGAATTATCTGCCGCTTTTCGTCGGAGGCGTAATACTCAATTTTGTTAGCGATGTTCATGTGCCAGTGAATTCCCCCACCAGCCACGCCAAGAGCGGGATCGCCTCCGCCAACCTTGATCAGCAGGGTAATGGCGCGGGGCGTATTTTGCTCGTCAGATCCAAAGTGAGTGAAGGTCTTGGATTGGGCACCCCAGAACTTGCTGGGCCAGTGACACTCCTCGCACGTATCTTGCGCAGGGCGAAGGTTCTTGACTGGTGATGGAATTGGCCGAGGGTAGGTGTTGCGCAAAGTAGCGTACAACTCCGTCAGGCCTGACAATTTCGAGCGCACGTACCAACTGGCGCCGGGCCCGACATGGCAATCCACGCAGGCGACCTTGGCGTGAGGCGATACCGAATAGGCGGTGAACTCCGGGTATAGAGCGTGGCATGACTGGCCGCAGAAGCTGACCGATTCTGTAGCCTTATATGCCTTGAAGCTGCCAACTGCGCTTAGTAACGCGAAGATGACGAGGAAGCTCAGCAGAAATGCGACGGAGTTCCGCTGCTTCGGATTGTTGAGGTCGATTCTCGGAAGTCGTGGCGTATCTGTCTGACCTTTGAACCTGCGTCGGCGTTCCAGCAATGCCCCCACCACGACCATCAGTAACCCGAAGAGCAGAAACCCCGGCATCACCATGTATGTCAGGACGCCAATATAAGGATTGGGAGTAGTGGAGATGAGATCGACCAGGAAGAGGAAAACGATATTGGCGAAGGCGATCACGGCCACCGCCAGGCCGATCTGGCTCAAGGTGTTCTTGATAAGTCTCGCAGGAACCGAGCCATCTACATTTGCACTCTTTTCATCCTCAGACATGTAGGCTCAATCCTCAATTCCGCTACGCAATCCTCAACTCCCACAACGTCGGCGCGCACTTTAAAAGGCGTACCGTATCGCCAGGGTCGTATTGTTGGCGTGAAAATAACGTGGCGCTGTGGGGCCTACAAACGATCCTTCCCCGTATTGGTAGTAGTTCCACCCAGCCTTGAATGTCACATTCTTATGAATCATGATGTCGGCCGCGGCCAGAGGCGACTGGTACGTTGATGCAAGCGGCCCTAACGGCTGCAAGACATTGAATGAGGTAGTGTTGCCCTGGTTGTCGACGATGTTGTAACCCAAACGCATCGTGACCCGCTCGATCGGCGTCAGGGTCAGGGCGAAATAGCCGTACTGTGTATGTGTCTGATAAACCCCTAAGACCTCCATCAAACTGTCATCCCCCAGGCAAGTAAAGGAGCCGGGAGGAATTACGGAGCCCTCAAAGCACAGGTTCATATTCTGTTGGATGGCAGCGAAGTTGTAACCCAGGTCCAAGCCCCAGCGTTTGTTGGGCATGATCATCGCGTTGATCGTTGTGCTGTAGTTGTGCTGGTTATAGGCAAGGTCGCTGTCACTGTTGGTGGCGTGCTCGAACAGCAGGTTCCCGCTTAACATAAGCCACGGCCGCGGCGCATAGGAGATATTGCCCCGGATATTGAAGAAGCGAATGGGGTCGGTCCGGTAGATCCAGTTGTCGGCACCCCCGAATTGTGCGTCCACGTTGGCGTGCAACTCCGTACCCTTGCGGAACCAGGCGCCTAACACCCCCGAGTATCGATTGATCTCCGTCGTCGGATTCCCATACGGAGTGATCACGCCGGTGAATGTGCAGCTGCCGTCAGGATTCAAGGGCAGGCCTGCGCAATCGCCGCGGTTCGGGTTGTTCGGGAAGTAGATGTCACCCAACGCGGCCTGATAGCTATTTCCCGGCTGAATGACAGAATTGTTGAATACGAAGCCGGCGCGCACGCCAAAGAAGCGCGACACGTCATACTGCACCTGGAAGTCATTCTCCTTGGTGTTCTGCCCGATCTCATTGACGTTAGTCTCATTGATGATGTCGGCCGGCGAACTCGAGCTGTGAAACAGCGGTGTGGGTGGAAAGGTCGCGGGCGGATTCAACAAGGAGGCGGATCCAAAGCTGGCCGCGTTGAAGAAGTTCTCCTCCATATCGAGGAAGTTGCCACCCGAAGTGAAGTTTCGGAAGCGGAAGGTCTCTACCAAGCGTAATCGATCATTCAGGTGAATCGTTGCGGAGACATCCGCCGACGATGAATTCCACTTCGCGTTGGCGCTGCTTCCGGCTGTGTTGTAGCCGAGCACTCCGGTTCGGCTGCTCAGACCGCTGAAGGTCTCCAATAGCGGCGTGTTCATGTCGGCGTGGCTGTACTGGAACTGGCCGTTGAAATCGAGCCACGTCAGCGCCGACGAACGGAAATTGAGCTGCTCGGTGGGAATGAAGGTGTGCTCATGCTGGAAGAGGCTGTAGCCGAAGTAGCCGTTGCACGTGGGATTGGCGATCCCATTATTTAACGGTGCGCTGCACGGGCTGCCGCTGTTAAACCATGGCAGCCCGAGGCTAACGGGATTGCCATTGGACAGCGGCCAAGAGTTGAATGGGTTGAGCCCATAGGTCGTCGCTCCCGTGTAGTACTGCAGCATCTGCGTGTAGCTGACCGTGGTCTTTGGATCCAGCCGGTAATCGACACCAAATCGAAAGCCGTTCAGTTGATTGTTCGTATCCTCGTCGGTCAGCGCCTCGGTACCCTGGTGCACGCTGCTGAACGCAGGACCGACGAAACGATTTCGGTTGTAGTCGACGCGAAACGAAATCCGTCTCATCGGCAGGAACACCAGCCCAAAGTTATATAGATTTTGCCGGTTGTAGTAGCCGTGCGGCGAGTTGAGGATCGGGATGAATGGCTGGCCCGTGGGCGGATTCAACGGATTCGCGAAGAGGTCGTAGTCGAAATAATTTTGAATGTGCTGGTAGCTTCCGCTGAAGGTATACCAGCGATATTTCGATATCCGCATGCGCGCGGCCTGCTCGGGATCGCCGCCCCACCCAAAGCTGCTGAGCGTCAGGGTGTCGAACAGGTCCTGGTGTGTGAGCGACTGCATAGTGAGGGATTGGTCCAAAATACGTGCCCCGGTCTGATCGTTGACCAGCGTGTCGTACATTGCCTGGCTGCCGCTTACATCGCTGATGCGCCCACCCAATTCGATGGATTGCGTAACATGAAAGCCGCCGATATCTTTGCCTTCGTCCGTACCTCCTGTCGAATCGGCGGGAGGAGGAGGGGGTGGAGCTGTGCTGGACGTATTCTGGGCCGATGCCGGGAAGCACAGAAGCAGGCAGACCGTGATCAAGGCCTGTCCGAGACAATAGCCGCCATTCCTAAGAAGCCCCATGGAAATGCCTCGCAACTACCGGAAAAACACCGGACTGAAGTTGGAACCATGGATCTGCGTGTGGCACAGGGTGCACGCCTGATACTTCGCCGACTGGTTATGGGCCGGCCCTCCGGGCTGACCCGCTGCTCCGTTCATGTTGGGTGTGTGACAGCGGAGGCACAGGAAGTTAACGTTATTTACCTGCAGCATCCGGGGATTGGTAGACCCATGCGGAGTGTGACACGACAAACACCCTTCGTCCGTCTTAACTGGCGCATGTTCGAAGACGAACGGTCCCATGGTATCGGTGTGGCACTTGGTACACACCGCGAACTGTCCCGCTGCCGCCCTCACCTGGTGCCCAGTTTGTGTTCCGTGCGGATTGTGGCAATCGCTGCACTGGATCAGTCCAACGTCGACCCGATGGCGATACGGCCGCGCGAATTCGGCCTTTTGCGCGGCGTGGCATCCGTAACACAATTCGGTCTGCGACTTCACCAACAAGAAATTAACGTCGTTGGATTTGTGGGGACTATGACAACTAGTGCAGCTGACGCCATTCGCCAGGTGTTCCGACTTGGAAAAGTTCTGGGTCTCCAGGCTCGATTGATGGCACTTGGTGCAGATTGCTGCTGTCTGTGCAGGACTTAAAGTTTCAAAGCGGATAATCTTGGTGACATCGCCTCCGCCGTCAACATGGGCTTGCGCCGGCCCATGGCAGCCTTGGCATCCGTGCTGATCACCCTTGAGCAGCGCCGCATGGGGAGTGTTGGCGAAGTGCTTTTCCCACACTTCCTGATGGCACGACTGGCAAATGTCTATGGGGGCATACTGACCAGCCGCACCCCCAGATGAAGGCAGCACAGACGAAGCCTGCGGTTGAGGAGTACTCGCTTGTTCTTTTTGCGCGTCGGCTGCCCATGCACCACAAACCAGCAGCGACGCCGAGAAGAGAAAGATTCGGCTGGCGAGATTCATCTCGACTCCGATCATCTTGCAGTCGCCAAAATGCTACACCGTGCCTCGATCGCATTGCGGCGAAGTGATGGTCAACCTGTAGTTCTGGACGAAGCTAGGGCGCGAAGCCTCACTGCTCACAACTGTGTTTCCTGAGGACGCCTGTCAGCGCTTCGCCCCAAGCGGACAGTCCCAGGGCTTTCCACAACCCAATGAAGAAAGCGGTGCAAGTAAAGAAAGGATCGGATCTCCCCTTTTGGGAGAAGAGTATCCCCCTGCCTACATCAAAAGTAAAGCCCATTCGGTTGATTTTGGGCCGGGCTGCACGGGCTATGAGAGAATGCCATCCGTCTTAAAGCGCACCCCTAAAGCTGTGGTGCACCTTCACAAAAAGACAAATGGGCGCAAAAGCGGGATCGATCCGGCGTATTCAACGTTTCAAGCGATATTTGAGGTGAAAAAAGCCCGGACCGTGAGGTCCAGGCTTTTTGTGTTTACAAACGCGTCGGCAGGTAGTACCGAAACGTCTTACTGCCACTACGGAATAGTGAGAGTGACCGTAGTTGTATGTCTCACGCCTCCGCCATTGCCGGTTACTGTGATCGTATAGGTTCCAGCCCTCGCTCTTCGATTTACCGTGACTGTCATGGTCGAAGACCCTGAGCCAGGCGCGGGTATGGAGCTAGGACTGAAGCTGACAGTCACTCTGCTGGGCTCGCCACTCGCGGACAGCGCAATTGCTGAGTTAAAGCCGCCAGAGATAGCTGTGGTGATCGTGGAGTGGCCGGAGCTGCCCGGACTCACCGTGATCGATGTGGGAGAAGCGCTGATGGTGAAGTTGGGGCTCGTCCCGGTTACGGTAAGTGAGACCGTGGTGGTCTCAATGATGCTGCCCGAGGTCCCTTTCACCGTAATCGTGTAGGTGCCGGGCGCTGTGGACGAGGCCACTGTCATCGTCATGGTAGAAGTTCCAGCCCCAGTAATCGAGGTTGGGTTGAAAGTTACCGTCACGCCCGTCGGCTGGCCGCTGGCAGACAAGGCGATCGCTGAGTTAAATCCGCCCGTCACTGTACTGGTGATGGTGGAAGTTCCCATGCTGCCCTGGGCTACCGTAACGGAAGCAGGCGAGGCTGAAAGGCTGAAACCCGCACCTGATGAGCCTCCGGCAAGTGCGGTGATTAATCCGCTTCCATTGGGACTGCCCCAGCCGGTCGCCAGGTCGTATCCGACGGTTGCCGAATAGCCATTGCTGCCGCTGGTTACGTCGTGGAAATCGGTGCCGTAGCTTGACCCTTCACCGATTGTGTAGAGAGTTGGATTGATGAACCCAACCGTGTGATTACCGTTGGCGACCGCCTGCTGGTTGACCAGAGCCAGGTAGCCGGCCCACATGGGCGCCGCGAAACTGGTTCCGCCATACTCGTTTTGAGTGCAGGTAGTTTGGTCAGCGCAGACGTAAAAACTGAAATTGGCGTTTGCCGAAACGTCCGGGCCGTTGCGATAAGTTTTGGAGCACGAAGAGCAACCGTTGGCTGCGGTCACCTGCCAGGACGGAATCGCAAAGTGGTCCGGCGAAATGCCGCCACCACCATCGACCCAGGCAGTCTCTGAACTCCAGGGGCCACCGGCACTGCTGGTGTCTAAGTCTGTCCCACCGACCGAGGTGAGATAGACGTCATCTGCCGGGTAAATCTCGGAAGACGATGTCCACTTACCACTGTCGCCGGCCGCCTGAAACAGGTTCTGACCCTGCGCGGCGAATTCCTGGAAGTAGGGATTGTCGGTGTTGGGGTCCGCCGGGCTCCATGTCCACGACGAGCTCAGCTGGGCGTTCAGTGGATTGTGCGTCGCCATCGCATTAAAGATGGCTGCGTCAGTAGATCCCACGTACATCACCAGGCTGGACATGCCGGGCGCCATGCCGAGCGCCTGGGTCATGTCGAGCGTCTGCTCGGTGTCATCGCAGCTCGGATAGACACAGCTGGTGCTGGTCCCGTCCGTAGACAAAAGCGTGACAGGGACATTGTTAGTTTGGTGAACGTTCGAATAGTAGGTGGTCAAGTCTGTCAGATCGGTGCCGTAATACTCAAGCAAGCCGAGCGACTGGCCGCTGCCGTTGAGAGAGGTTCCTTCGTAGTACGCCGCCCTCATATCGCTGCCGAGAAATGAGGCGCCAGGACCGGAGCCGGTGGTGGCGAGCGAGTGTGAATCCAGAGGTCTGTGCACGATCGCGGGTTGCGGGATCGAATAGTTGTCCAGTCCCGAGATGTGCCACAGCTGAACGGCGAGGTCCAGCGTGGGCTCCCGGTCGGGAGCGTAGAAGGTACGGTTTTCGGCTGGAAGCTGGTAGACGCCCATGGTCACATGGAAGGCATTTTCGATACTCGCCACAGAACCTGTGACATCCAGGTTCAGGCGATTGCGCGAAGTGCCTACTACTGTAAAGCCATGTGTTTCGGCGAAACGAATGAGCTCGTCATAATCCTCCTGGCTGGGACCAAACCTCGCGGTGAACTGTTCTACCGTGAGGAACTGGCGATACGACGCACTGGCGGGACTGTAGACTTCCTGCAGGAAGCTATCTAATCCTGCCTGGTTGCGGACGGGCAGAGTGAGGACAAGACGCATGGGCTGGGTTGCGGGAAGGGATCCGACGTACTGCGCCTGACCGTTGAGGATTGCTTCACGCACGTGATGCGTCAACGGCAATTGCGGCTGCGCCTGACCAACGATACTCACGAGCGACACAAGCGCGACCATTATCACCAAAGAGGTACTTAGTCTTCGAGTCATGGTTTTTCCTTTGTCCGCTTTCGCGAATTTGTTTTTTCAGTTACCGATCCGGCAGTTAAGCCGTACCTCCCACTCAGCCCAAGAAATTGACGCCGATTGTACCTGGAACTTCCTTTCTTGCTTCAAACCCGCAAAGTATACGCCCACTGCGCTTGCTTGCAGCTACCCAGCGATAAATCTGGCTTGCGGGCCTTGTCGAAGTAACACTATGCCTGGCTTACCTGGTTTCGGCGGAGGAATCGAGCGGAGACCGATGACTGAGTACATCAGCAAACAAGGCAACTCACCGCTGCGTTTCCTGCCCATGGAATCGGCCCAAGGGATGCTGTTCCCCGGATCACCTAAACTCTGTCAATTAAGCAACCCGTAAACGTCCACCTCGTTCTCTGCGCCGAGCAAGACCATGCCATCGGCGACCGTCGGAATGGCAAACTTCACTGCGTGGCCCGTCTGATCCCGCTGCTGGTTCTGATTTGAGTTATAAAGCTCGTTCGCAAGATTCGTTGCGTCGTAGGCTCCCAGGAACGAATTGCTGGCGAAGATCCAGACGATCCCGTTGCTGGTGCCATTGGCCGAGACGGATGGAGTGGGGCCGGGCATGCCAAAGAACTCAGGAGTTTCGGAGGTGTACTGCGCCTGGATTTGCTGCGTCTGGGGATTGTAGGCAAAGGCCTTTACGCGCGAATTTCGACTTCCGAAGTAAAGATTGTTGTTCCACATCGTCGGCGCGCCCCAGAATCCGAACAAGGCTCCGCCGCCCAGGATGTCGGGTAGCGTCTGTACGATCTGCGTATCACCACTGGGATTGAATTGGCCCATGTTGTCGCGATTCACCAAGTCAATGGTGGCTTCTTTCCCGGCCTGCACCAGCAGATGCGGATAGGGCGCGCCCGGTTGGTCAGGTAGAAGCAAGATTCCGCCCGAGCCGACATCCGAATCGTGGGCACCCAGCCATGCCTGGTCCCAGGGCGTGAAGTAGTCCTCCAGCACAGGCTGGTTGCCCGCCCACGAAAGGCGCATCATACTGTCGCCGTAATCGATCCCTCCAACATTCACGTCAAATAAGCCGTTCCCGGTTACGACATAGACGCTGCCGGCAGAGTCCACCGCCAGACCTGAACCGCTGTTCCAGATTCCTCCGAGGTAGCCGTTTGGAGTATCCAGGAAGACGCCGCTGGGCTGCAGCGTATTCTTGTCGAAGGCCATAACCCAGCCGTGATCGAGGTCGAAGTCGCAGAAACATGCCCAGGCGACGTAGATGAGGCCATTTGCCAACGTGAGAGCAGCCCGCTGGATGTGCATTGAGGGGTCGAAAGTGATGTACCCATCCACCGATCCCACACCTGTTCCGGGCACCGTCGCCGTGATAGGTGCGCCAAAAGCGGGACCAGACACGTTTTCCGCTCCCGTAGCGATGTTCAGGACATGCATCCGCTGGTAGAACGTCGTGTTGCCATTGACGATTTCCTTGGTCGCGGCCACCATGTAGATTTGTTTGCTGGCAAGGTCAATGACCGGCGTACCGGTGATGCCAATCTCATTCCCAAGCACACCGCAGTTAATGTCGTTGTTGGAAATCGGAAGGATCGTCTTACGAGGATTGGTGGAAATCAGGAAGTTCTTCTTCCAGAGCATCTGTCCGCTATTGACGTCGAAGGCGTAGGCCTGATCGTGCTCGGTAACTGCATACACGACGTTGTGCAGAGTCCCGTTGATGTTCACGTTGGGTACATAAAGCGGCTGCGCATAGACATCCCCTGTAACAGGTAGTACCAGACGCTTGCCAAACGTCGTCTCGTTGACGTTTGACGTAGTCAGGATGGTCTCGTGCGCGTTTACGCCGCTGCGATAGTTGTCATTGTGATAAGTGGTGACCGCTACCTGCCCAATAACAGGCGACGACAACGGCAGCACTAATAAGGATGCAACCAGAGTGTGGCAGAGCGGCCAGATCTTCATTTCGCAGCGACTCCTGGATCGAAGCTACGCGACTGGACCAATAGGGGCAGAATTATCTCCCAAAATCTGCCTGCCCGCAATCACGGGATAAACACTTATCTCTTCAGCCTCACGTGTCAAAAGATATGTGGAATCAGTGCGCACGGCATTCGTTCAGTACCGACGCAATGGAAGAGACGGGCAACTTGATGGCGGTGATGAACGTCATGGACCACAGCAAGCCGGAGGTGACGCGCATCTACCACCATCCCGACCTGATGCAGATCGGGGCGGCCGTCAACAAACGAAACCAAGCTGTGCAGTGAGCACAAAAGCGAGCACAGCGCTAACCATTGTGGCCGTCGGAAGAGAAGCGGTAAGCAATTGATTGCAGAGATGTTAAGGCTTGGTAGCGCTACCGGGAATCGAACCCGGGTTTGAAGATTGAGAATCTTCCGTCCTAACCCCTAGACGATAGCGCCACACACTGGAAGACTTCTGCATTATAACAAATAGAAATTACCCCGCAGCCGTCTTCTTAATCATAGAAAACTACGATTTTGGCGGATTTTATTGGGATTGACAACCTGGATTCCTCGTTGCAGAATCTCATTTGTAGGCGAATAAAAAGCGAAACTAAATCCTGCCTGTAACTTCGCCCCGCCTGAGGTTCCTATGTCATCGGTTGCCGTTACTCAGCAGCCCCGTGCTGTCTTTGCCAGAGACTCAGTTGCGACGCTTCGTGCTCAAATTGAGTCCTCACTGGGCGAACAACTCTCGTCCACCCTGCTATTTCGCGAACGCGTGTCTCCTCCGACTGTCTCGACGGGAATTGCAGCGATGGATGCCCTTACTGGAGGGCTACCGCGCGGAGCCTTGAGCGAATTTTCCGGATCAACTTCCTCCGGGCGTACAGGTGCAATGATGGCAGCACTTGCCGAAGCTACTCAACGGCAGGAAGTGTGTGCCTTGGTCGATGCCAGCGACAGCTTCGATCCTGCTTCGGCAGCAGCGGCGGGGGTCAATCTTGCTCGACTGTTGTGGGTGCGCTGCAATGAACCGGCAACGATTCCGACGCCTCGGAAAAAAGCATTATCGGCTAATACAAAGTGGGCTGGCGCTGGTTTTGCTTTCAGTCATGCTTTGGAGCAAGTGCTAAAGGTGACAGACCTGTTGTTGCAAGGCGGCGGCTTCGGCATGGTTGTGCTCGACTTGGGAGATATTCCAGCGGAAAGTGCACGCCGCATTCCGCTCACTTCCTGGTTTCGCTTTCGCCGTGCCGTGGAGCCGACCGCAACCGTGTTGCTGCTGGTCGAACAGGAGCCATGCGCCAAAACTTGCGCATCATTGCTGGTGCGATTACATCCGGTTTCGATTGTTACATCCGGCTCAGCCGGTTGTCGTTTGGCGCCAAATCAGTCTGACCAGTTTCCCCCCGGCTCTAAAAAAGAGGTGCAGAAACCACAACCTTCTATTTTGCCGCCATCTCGATTTGCCAGGGCACTAGCCGAGCAACAACGAACGTCGTCTGAAAAAAGCATGCTGCCGCATATTCCGCAAGACAACCCAGTAAGTCATACCGACCTGTTTCGGGGAATGTGCTTTCGTGCCGAGTTGGTGCGTTCGAGCGTGCAGCGCAAATCGCCGCAGTCCGCGAATGCTCAGTTTGAGCTACGAACTGCAATGTGATTTTGTTGTTCGCTGCTCCAAATTCTCAATGCGAGTTCATTATGTTTGCCTGCATCTACGTTCCAGATTTTCCGGTGGAAGCAATCGTCCGTGCCGAGCCATTGCTGCGCGAACGTGCAGTTGCGGTGCTGGAGGGCAAGCCTCCCCTGGTCCGCGTAGCTGCGCTCAATGAAAAAGCTCGCTGGCTTGGCATTGAGGCAGGCATGACGAAGCTTCAAGCAGAGGCTTTCGTCGAAGCTGTATGCCCGACCAGCGCCACACCGGCGAATCGCGAACAAAATTCTGCCGTGTTGCGACAGCGCTCGCCTGCGCAGGAAAACTCGTCGCATTGCGCCCTGCTCGATATTGCCCATGCTTTTACTCCGCGGGTGGAAGATGCGGCAGCCGACACTTTGCTGCTGGATCTTTCCGGGATGGAACGCCTCTACGGCTCCGCGGCCAAGATGGCCGGTGATTTGGCGTCACGTGTGTCGACCATCAGCCTCGAGGCAAACATCGCAATGGCTGCGAATCCCGATGCTGCCATGCATGCGGCACGAGGGTTTGCCGGAACCACGATTATTCCTGCCGGAGAAGAAGCGCACCGCCTGGGAGTGTTATCTTTACGGATATTGCTGGACGCATTCGATATTTCTTCACCAGAGAAGCCCGGCGGTAAGTCTTCCATCGATAAGCGTAATCAATTGCATGAGCAAATGCTCGACACTCTGGAGCGATGGGGGGTGCGGAACTTTCGGATGCTGGGTTTGCTGCCCGAACACGCATTAGCCTCGCGGTTAGGAGAAGCTGGTGCGAAGTTGCGGCGCCTTGCGCTCGGAGAAGGTATGCGTACCCTCGCCTTATGCGACCCGGCGGCTCAATTGGAAGAAGCGATGGAATTGGAGTGTCCGGTGGAAACGATCGATTCGTTGTCTTTCGTGTTGAACCGGCTACTGGAACAACTGTGCAGCCGCCTGGAGGCCAGGGCCCTTGCCGCACAGGAATTGCAATTACGTCTGCAATTAGAGCGACGCGTCGCCGATGAGGCGACTACGACCATTCAGGAGCTGGCCGGAGACAATAATTCCGACGGCTCCCACAATGTAGCACTTACCCCGATCGTGACACGCACTTTGCGGCTGCCCGTTTCCATGCGCGATATCAAAGTCTTCCTGAAATTGCTGCAGCTGGACTTGGCATCCAATCCTCCCGGTGCTCCAGTCACCAAAATTTGGCTTTTGGCCGAACCTGCGCCGCCGCGTTCGGCACAACGGGGGCTCTTTCTGCCGATTACTCCTGAGGCGGAGAGGCTGGAGATCACTCTGGCACGAATCAAGGCAATCATCGGAGAGCGGCGGGCGGGAGCCGTGCGACTCTTGGACAGCCATCGGCCACAAAGCTTCCAGCTGGATCGCTTTTCTGTGCCAGCGGACGGCCCTGTAGAAGATTGCCATCCTACATTGTCAGATAGAAATGGCTCTCCTCCGCTAGCCATGAGATTGTTTCGGCCAGCCCGTCAACTTCGGGTTCAATTATCGGAAGGCCGTCCCATAAGTCTGGAGCCAGAGACAAAGGGAGTTAGTCGCGGCGAACTGGGCGGAAGCGTTCTGTGGTCAGCGGGGCCATGGCGCTGTTCCGGCGAATGGTGGTCGGAGCTTCCCAAGCCCGCGAACGACGGGCAGACGGGCTCCTGGGACCGCGAAGAATGGGATATTGCGATTCTTTGCACCGGCAAGAACGCGGTTAAGGAAAAACAAGACAGCGTAGCGTTGTATCGCATTTATCGTGACCTGGCGACCGGTCGCTGGTTTGCCGATGCCAGCTATGACTGAGTGCTATTGATGTATATCGAATTACACGCGTGTTCCGCTTTTAGTTTCCTGGAAGGAGCTTCAGTCCCGGAAGAGCTCGCCGAAGTGTGCGCCCAGTATCAGATGCCAGCGATGGCGCTACTCGATCGGGATGGGGTTTATGGAGCACCCCGCTTTCATCTGGCGGCACAAAAATTAAAAGTCAAAGCACACATCGGAGCGGAAATTAGCACTTGGGCCGGCTGTTTGCCAGCAGGCGATCTTAATTCCGTTCCACGCATTCCGCTAATCTGCATTTCGCGGGAGGGGTATCAGAATCTCTGCCGCCTGATCACGCGCATGAAATTGCGCGCTCCCAAATATCCTAAGCCTATACCACAACGTGGGATTAAGCCTTACGCAGATGACAAGATATTTCAAGCTCAAGCGGTCGCCTCGATTCCAGACCTCGCCGAATATGCTGCCGGGCTGGCCTGTCTCACTGGTGGAGACGAAGGGTTACTTGCCTATGCTCTCGCCACCGGCGGCATGGAGGCAGGTCGGGAACTGCTGGAGCGCCTTCTCGTGCTTTTTGGACGTGGCAACGTCTATGTCGAGCTGCAGCGTCACTACAATCGCGCGCAGGAAGTCCGCAATCAGGCTGCGATTGAGCTTGCGCAAAGTCTCAACCTGCCACTATTGGCAACGCAAGGGGCACAGTACGCCAAGCGTGAAGAACGGCAGATTCTCGACGTGTTCACCTGTATTCGCAATCACCGCACGCTCGATACTGCGGGGCGCCTGTTAGCGCAGAATAGCGAGCGTTATATCAAGACTCCACAGGAGATGGTGAAACTCTTTGCCGATCTGCCGGAGGCAACGGCAAACACAATCGAGTTGTCGTCCCGCATCGAGTTCACGCTGAATGAGCTTGGCTACGAATTTCCCCGCTATCCCGTTGGCCACGACGAAACCATGGATACAGTGCTGCGAACGCGCACCATGGTCGGCGCGCGGGATCGCTACCTTCGGCCAGGTCAAATGGAGTTGTGGCAGCGCGCCCAGAGGCAGATTGAGCGCGAACTCGTGCTCATCGAGCGTCTCAAACTGGCGGGATATTTTCTTATTGTTTGGGACATCGTCCACCATTGCCGCGAACAGGGCATTCTGGTGCAAGGACGTGGTTCGGCAGCGAACAGCGCGGTCTGTTATTCGCTGGGAATAACAGCAGTCGATCCGGTTGGCATGGGACTGCTGTTTGAACGCTTTCTCTCGGAGGAGCGCGGAGAATGGCCTGACATCGATCTCGATCTGCCCAGCGGCGATCAGCGCGAGCGCGCTATTCAGTACGTGTATCAGCGCTACGGCAAATTGGGCGCCGCCATGACCGCCAATGTAATTACCTATCGCGGCCGCTCGGCGGCGCGTGAGGTTGGCAAATCGCTCAGCTTCGATGGCGAGACCCTGGATCGTTTGGCCAGTCTGGTGAGTTCGTGGGAGTACAAAGATCCGGGCGATACGCTGGAGCGGCAATTTCGCGATGCCGGATTTGATCTTCGGCATCCTCGTATTCGCAAATTCTTCGAGTTGTGCCTGGCAGTGCAGGACCTGCCTCGACATTTGGGACAGCATTCCGGCGGCATGGTCATTTGTCAGGGGCAATTGGATTCGATTGTTCCGCTGGAGCCGGCGACCATGCCCGGCAGAGTGGTCGTGCAGTGGGATAAAGAAGACTGCGCTGACATGGGAATCATCAAAGTCGATCTTCTGGGGCTTGGCATGATGGCCGTGTTGGAGGATTCCATCAGCCTGATCCGCGATCATTACGGCAAAGAAGTCGATCTGGCGAAGCTGCCAGCAGACGATCCAACGGTTTATGGCACCTTGCAGAAGGCCGACACCGTCGGCATGTTTCAGATCGAAAGCCGCGCTCAGATGTCTTGCCTCCCGCGGCTTCATCCCACGCATTTCTACGACATTGTGGTACAGGTGGCTATTATTCGCCCCGGGCCAATTGTGGGGCAGATGGTAAATCCTTACCTGATGCGCAGGCAGGGAAGACAGGCAGTAGTTTATCCGCATCCTTCGCTGGAGCCGGTACTGGAGCGCACTTTGGGTGTGCCGCTCTTTCAGGAGCAATTGCTGCGGGTAGCCATGATTACCGCCGGATTCAGCGGCGGGGAAGCGGAAGAACTGCGCCGGGCCTTTGGCTTTAAGCGCAGCGAGAAACGGATGCGCGATATCGAAGTTAAACTGCGCGACGGCATGCAGCGTAATGGCATTCCGGCTGAGGCACAGGAGCAGATTATCCTCTCCATCACTTCCTTTGCGCTATATGGATTTCCGGAATCGCATGCGGCTAGCTTTGCGCTTATCGCTTATGCCAGCGCGTATTTGAAGTGCCATTACCTGGCAGCCTTTACGGCAGCCTTGCTGAACAATCAGCCGATGGGCTTCTACCATCCTTCGACCATCGTGAAAGATGCGCAGCGGCACGGACTGCGGGTCAAACCAATCGATATCAACTGCTCTGACTGGCGATGCACGCTGGAATCCGACGGAGATACCACACTGTCAGAGGCAAAACCTATCTTGCGTATGGGTTTTCTATATGCAAAAGGGTTGCGTCAAGAGGCAGCGCAAGCCATTCTGCGCGAGCGCAATAAGCGTCCTTTCGAATCCATTGCCGACCTGGCATACCGGGTTCTGGAATTGCGTCGTAACGACTTAGTCTTACTGGCCTCAATTGGTGCGCTGAATTCCATCGGCTGCGAGAACAATAAGGATCCATTGACCAAGTTTGATCCGATCGAAAGAGCCTCTAAGAAGGAACAACTGCATCGTCGTGATGCTCTGTGGCAGGTAGAGCGGGCCGCGCGATTCGCTGGGCCCTTGCTGGACAACATTCCGGAAAGCGATGAGGAATCTCCACTGGTGCGGATGACGCCGGAGGAGCGACTGGTCGCCGACTTTCATGGCACAGGTCTTACGGTCGGCCCGCATCCCATGTCCTACCGGCGCGCAGATCTTAGGCGCGCACGCATTCTCTCAGCGCAGGATTTGGCGCGGGTCCCGCATGGGCGTCATGTCCGGGTCGCGGGCTGCGTGATTGCGCGACAGCGACCTGGCACTGCGAAGGGATTTGTCTTCCTCAGCCTGGAGGACGAAACCGGCATCAGCAATGCGATCATCTCGCCGGATGTGTTGGACCGAAATCGGCTGGTAATTTTGGCGGAGAAGTTTTTATTGCTGGAAGGTGAGCTGCAAAATCAGGAGGGAGTCATTTCTGTTCGGGTGGAACGGGTTTCCCCGATGCGCGAAGCGTACGCCGTAGATACGGTTGATGTCACCGATGCCGACGTACGCTCCCACGATTTTCATTAAGCCGGCTGCTTCTTTTCTTTTTCGGCTGAATTTCTTCCCGGCTCCTCGCCCGGATATTCATAGACGCCGCGGCCGGATTTGCGGCCCAGACGTCCGGCCTTGACGTACTGCACCAACAGCGGTGACGGCCGGAACTTCTCGCCCAAACTCTTGTGCAGATACTCCAAAATATGCAGTCGGGTATCGAGGCCAACCAGGTCGATCATCTCAAACGGTCCCATCGGATGGTTCAGGCCAAGCTTCAACGCTTTGTCGATGTCCTTCGCCGAGGCCACGCCCTCCTCCAGCATGTAAAACGCTTCGTTGCCGATCATCGCATTGATGCGGCTGGTAATAAACCCCGGCGCCTCCTTGATGACGACAACTTCTTTCTTCATGCGCTGGCCTACCTCCACCGAAGCAGCAATGGTTTCGTCATCCGTTTCCAGAGCGCGGACAATCTCCAGAAGCTTCATCTTGTGAACGGGATTGAAGAAATGCATGCCTACGCATTTGGGAGCGCGGTAGGTGACAGAAGCGATTTCCGTGACGCTGAGGGAGGAAGTATTGGAAGCCAGAATGGTTGTGGGGCGGCAGACTTTGTCGAGAAGCGTGAAGATCTCGATTTTCGACTCCATCTCCTCCGGTACCGCTTCAATCACAAGATCGGCTTCGCGGGCGGCCTCCTCGACCGAGGAAGCGAACTCCACTCGGGCAAAGGCTCCATCCGCATCGCTCTTAGTTACCTTTCCAAGCTCGACGGCTTTCTCGAGATTTGCACGAATCTCGGTTTCCGCTTTGCGCAACGTATTCGGGAGAATGTCTTCCAGGATGGTGCGATAGCCGCCCAACGCCGCGGAATGCGCAATGCCGCGACCCATAATTCCTGCGCCAATGACGGCAATGGTGCGAATCTCAGCCACAGGCTATGCTCCCTTTTCCAATTGCTCGACCACTCCAATAAAATTCGGGTCGGACTTGCGCATGTATTCGGCCAGGCGGTGCTTTTCCTCGGGCGTAATCAGATAAAGACTGGCATTGATGCGGCGTAAAGTCGCCGCGATATCGTCGACATAATTCATCATGCGGATTAGTTCACCGGTAGCGGTCATATAAGTTCCTTTCCTGCTGATAGACGTGTGGATAACTGCGAAGCCATTGGGCGCGAGCGAGCGTATTCCTTAACGAAACCCTGACCAATCCTCTATTTTCGCTGTCACCCTCGATTAAGTAAAGCCGGACCAGGAACCCGGCAGCGATGATCAGCCCGTTTATGCCTGCAAATTTCATACAGCGGAAGGCGCCCGGCTTGCATCTCACAATTTGGGGCAGTTAGGCGCCTCCACGCCTGAAAGTCTGCATGCAAACCACCTCCAATCTATTGAACGGCGATGCTGCTGATTTATGTGAATGCTTTGATCGTCTGACCGCAGAGCAGCGCGAATCGACGCCACTCTCCACGTATCGATTGCAGTTCAACAACACCTTCCATTTTGAACATGCACGCAGGCTGGTTCCGTATCTTCAAAAACTCGGTATCACTCATCTTTATTCTTCGCCCATTCTGAAGGCGCGCGAAGGAAGCCAGCACGGATACGACATCATCGACCACAATCAGGTCAATCCCGAGCTTGGTACAGAGGAGGAATTCCGGCATCTCGCGGCCGAGTTGAAGGTCCATGGTATGCGGCTACTGCTCGACATCGTTCCCAATCACATGGGCGTGGGGTATGGAAATAATCCTTGGTGGCAGGACGTCCTGCAGAACGGCCGGACATCGATTTACGCCGATTTTTTTGACATTGATTGGGAGCCGCTGAAAGACGAACTGCACAATAAAGTTCTGCTGCCAATTTTGGGTCAACCTTACGGTGCAGATCTGGAGAGCGGCAACATCAAGCTGGTTCTTGAAGGCGGCGTGTTTCTGGTGAAATATTTCGACAAGGCGCTTCCTGTCGATCCCCAAACCATTCCGCGAATCTTCATGGCGGCGGCCGATCGTCGGCAAAATAGCGACCTGCAAAAATCATCCAGAACTCGAAGAACTCGACGCTCTGATCAATTCGTTCGGAAAGCTTCCTGCAAATGACGCCGTCGATACAGAAGATGTCCGGCGACGGCAGGACGGCATTCCGCCACTGTTGGAGCAGTTGCGGAGGCTCGTGTTCGAGTCGGCGGGAGCCAAGGCCCGAATCGATGAGGCACTCGACGCTTTGAAGGGAAACCCGGAGCGGAGCCAAAGCTTCGACATGCTGCACGAACTTTTGGAGAAGCAAGCTTATCGTCTGGCTTTTTGGCGTGTCTCCGGCGAGGAAATCAACTATCGGCGGTTCTTCGACATCAATGATCTGGTCGGCCTGCGGATGGAGAATCCGCGTGTGTTCGCTGAAACTCACAAGCTGATAAGAAAATTTCTGGGCGAGAATCTGATATCCGGATTGCGTCTGGATCACCCCGACGGCCTGCTGAATCCTTCGCAGTACATCATGCGCCTGCAAAGATTGTGTGCGGCCAGTCGCTGTCTTGGCTCAGAACCCGTCCCGCCCTTGGCGGCCGACGGAATCGAGCTTGAAGTTCATGGCGCTTTTGGACAGCAGCAGCCTGACCACGAACACGCGCCGCTCTACCTGCTGGTGGAGAAGATCCTGGAAGCCGGTGAGGACTTGCCTGAATTCTGGCCGGTCGCCGGTTCGGTAGGTTACGACTTCACCAACTCTGTCAATGGGGTCCTCATCGACGCGCGCCAGGTCCGTCTATTTACGAAGTTATACGAACGCATTATTGGCGGGATGTATAGCCCGGAGAAGCTTATTTACGAAAGCAAGCGACTGGTAATGCGGCGAGCGCTGGCCAGCGAAGTGAATGTGCTGGCGCATATGCTAAACGAAATTTCGAATCGGGACCGCCGGGCGCGCGACTTCACACTTGGTGTGTTGCGCGAGGCGATTCGCGAGACCATTGCGTGTTTTCCCGTTTACCGGACTTATATCGACGAGCGAGCGCACGTCAGCGAGAACGATCGAAAATATATTCGAGGAAGCAATCGCCTGTGCAAAACGCAAGAATGGAACATTGGCACCTGCAGTATTCGACTTTTTGCAGAGTATTCTGCTGCTCGAAGACATAGACAGCGATGGAACGGTGTATGGCTATCGCCGGAAGCAGTACTTCACATTAAAGTTTCAGCAACTAACCGGACCGGTGATGGCCAAGGGTTTGGAAGACACAGCCTGCTACGTGTACGCGCGGTTCATTTCCGTCAACGAAGTCGGCGGATCACCCGTCGACTTTGGCAGCTCTGTCGCCGAATTTCATGAGGCCAATCGACAGCGAGCCGAGCAATGGCCGCATTCGATGCTGACCACGTCGACCCATGACACCAAGCGTAGCGAGGATGTACGGGCGCGCCTTAATGTACTTTCGGAAGTCCCCGAGGCGTGGGCGACGAATGTAATGAAGTGGCGTCGCATCAACCGGACGCGCAAAGTGAAGCTTGGCGACGGTCGTATCGTGCCCGACAACAACGAGGAATACTTTCTTTACCAGACGCTGGTGGGAGCTTGGCCGCTGGAAATGGGGTATGAGGGCGATCAACGAGAATTTGTTGAGCGCATCCAGAAATACATGGAAAAGGCGATCCATGAAGCGAAAGTCAACTTGGGATGGCTGAATCCGAATCCTCAGTATGTGGAGCCATGAATTCATTCGTGGAAGAAATTTTGTCACCTCGCCGTGGTAAGACCAACTTGTTTCTGGAATTCGCTGCAAAAATTCATTTCACCAGTCATCTACTTCGGTCTTATCAATTCGCTGGCTCAAACGGTTCTTAAGCTCACGCTGTCCGGGCGTACCCGACATTTATCAAGGCCAGGAATTGTGGGACTTCAGTCTGGTGGATCCTGACAACCGCCGGCCAGTTGATTTCGAATTGAGAACGCGCATGCTCCAACGGCTTCCGCTGAATGGTCCTGAGGAGGCGACTTGCAGACTTTGCCGCGATGCCCTGCAACATTGCCCTACGATGGACGTTTGAAGATGTGGGTCACGTCGCGCACCTTGAATTTCCGGCGGAGCACAAAGATACTTTTCAGAGATGGCAGCTATCTTCCGCTGTCGATAAAACGAGGTAGGGAAGAACATGTCATCGCTTTTGCGCGTCGCCATGCCGGAAGCGTCGCGATCGCGGTTGTTCCGAGGCTGAGTTACACCCTGATGAAGGGCAAGGAATCACCGCCGCTGGGTGCGATTTGGGGCGATTCCGAATTGGCACTGCCGCCCGAAGCGGTCGGCCGGCGATTGCACAACATCTTCACCGGCGAAAGTCTGACGCTGGGGAGTCAATTCTATGCCGCGAAGTCTTCGCCAGCTTCCCGGTCGCTCTGCTCTCTTTGGGATGAAGGCTCCTTGACGCATGAATCGCGATCGGTGATTTCGACCAGTTGCGCCATTTTCTCCGCAAGCTCCGGTGTGAGCGCTCCGGCACGCAGGCGCCAGGCCCAGCTTCCGACCGTTTCGCTAGGGACGTTCATCCGGGCGTTGCTGTCCAAGTCCGAGCACATCCTGTGCAGGTACAAGAGCGAGGTTCGCAACGGAAGCAAGTGCGGCGCGAATGAATGCCCAGTGCACTCCGTCCTCATCAATCCCCAGGTAAGACGACTGCCAGCAATTTCTCTTCGTCGGTCGCGCTCGTGTTCCACCAGCCAACTACGGTGTCGTTGTCGTGAGTGCCGGTGTATACCACGCAATCGGTGTCATATCGTATGCGGCAGGTAGACGTGCGCGCCCTTGTTGCCGAACCCAAATTGCAGGATCTTCATGCCCGGAATATCTAAAGCCTTGCGAAGATCGTGCACTTCGCGCGTGATGTAGCCAAGGTCTTCCGCAATGAACGGCAACTTACCGAGAGCAGCCTTCAAGGCCTGAAACAGGCTGGCGTTAGGTCCCTGCACCCATTTGCCGTGGACTGCCGTAGGTTCATCGGCTGGAATCTCCCAGTAGGCTTCGAAGCCGCGAAAATGGTCGATGCGAACGATGTCGCAAGTCTCAATCGCCCAACGCATCCGGCCGATCCACCAATCGTAACCCCGCGCTCGAAGAGCGTCCCAGTCATATAGCGGATTGCCCCAGCGCTGTCCAGTCTCGCTGAACGCATCGGGCGGCACTCCGGCGACGACCGCCGGTGTTAAATCCTTCTTCAAGCGAAACAGTTCGGGGTTCGTCCAAACGTCCGCGCTGTCATAGCTGACGAAAATCGAGACATCTCCAATGACTGCGAATGCCGTACTCGGCACAATAGCGACGCAGTGCAGTCCACTGCTCGAAGAACGCAAACTGCAGGAAGCGCTCCTCATCCAGTTGCTGGTGTAGTTCGGACCGCAGCTTCTCCAGTGTCGCTGGATCGCGGTGGGCGACTTCGGCGGGCCAAGTGTTCCACGTCTGCTCGGCGAAACGTTCGCGCAAGACGCTGAATAGAGCGTAGTCCTCCAGCCACCAGTCATTGTCGCGACAAAAGTCGTCGTACCGCGCGCGCAAATCGCCGCTCGCCGACTGCAAGAAGTTAGTCGCTGCTAACCGCAGCAATGGAAGTTTGTGGCTGCGGACGCTGTCGAAATCAACCGGGGATTCACCGTAAGGAAGCGCGCCAATCTGCTTGGGATCCAGCAGCCCGCGATCCGCAAGGCGTTCCAGACTGATCAGGAGAACATTTCCGGCAAACGCCGAGGTGCAGGAATACGGCGAGTTGCCGCATCCAACAGGTTGTAGCGGCAGGACCTGCCACAACGTTTGTTTCGCGGCTGCCAGCCAGTCCACGAAGTCATAAGCCGCTGGACCCAGGTCTCCGATCCCTCCGCGAGAAGGCAGGGAACTGGGATGCAGCAGAATCCCGGATGAACGCTCTGAAAGCATAAATAACGGTCGCGGACTGATATAGCAAGGCTTGGGAGCGAAGCCTGAAAGCGGAGGTGGCCAGCAGAATGTCTGCTGGCCGAAGAAGGTTATAACTTTCTGTTTACGACCCTTCGGAGAGAGTGGCCAGACGGTCCATTTCTTTCTTGTTGATCTTGATCTTGCCTTCTTTCTCCAAACTGTTTCGAAGGTTTTCTACATAAAGGTTTTCATATTCGTTCTCGCTTCTGTTCCAGAAGCGTTTCCTTGGCCTTCTCCCAATCCTGCTTCATCTGCTCCGGAGCCGGCTGCTGGACCTCGAGAACCTTCATGACAATTCCGTTGGCGCCGCCCTGGACGGGACCGCTGATCTCACCCACCTTCATGCCAAACGCCACACTGGCAGCACCTGACATCGCGCCGATGTCCGGTACCTGCGAAGTCTTGTCGACCAAGTCGCTGGTCTTCACGGTCGCTCCCACTTCCTTGGCGGCCTTTGCCAAGTCATGCTCTGAATGGGCGCGGTCCGACAGTTCCTGGGTCTTCTGCGCAAGCATTGTCTGTGCCCGCTGGTCTTTGAATTGCTCCTCGATCTTGGACTTAATCTGATCGAAAGTAGGCGTTTGCGCCGGCTGGATCTCAGTTACCTGGTAAATAGCATAGCCCGCTGGCGTCACCGCGATGGCGGGAGGATCGTTCTTCTTCGCTCCGAACAGCGCGTTCATAAAGTCGGGAGCGCTGCCCAGCTCCGGCAACTGGTCGGTCTGCGCAACCAGTCCAGTCGAAGCGATGGTCAAGTTTCTGTCTTTACCCGCCTTGTCTATGCCCTCCGTGCGAGCCAGCGCCTGAATTGTGTTGGCGACACTTTGCGCCTGGGCTGCAGCCTTCTGCTGCTTCAGAGTGGGCTCAATTTCCGCCTTCACTTCGTCGAGTGGCTTCAGTCGCGCCTGCTGTTTCGCCTCCACATGAATAATGTGGAAACCATAGCTGGTGCGAATGACCCCGGTGGTCTGTCCCACAGGAGTGCTGAAAGCGGCCTGTTCGAACTCAGGAACGGTGCGACCCTTCGTAAGCGGCGGCAGCAAACCGCCATCCTTAGCACTGCCGGGATCGTCCGAATCTTTCTTCGCAAGGTCGCCAAAGTTAGCGCCGGCTTGCAATTGTTTCGCTACGTCGTCCGCCTTGGCCCGAGCCGCATCGACGGCCTTCTGATCGACCTTACCGTTGGCGTCAGGAGCAGGCGTTTTGATCAGGATGTGACGAACCGTCACCGTCTCGGGTATCCGGTAGTCGTCCTGATGCTGGTTGTAGTACGCCTGCAACTCATCTAGGTGTGATCGAGATTGCATCAGCGAGCTTTTTTGTGTCGATCAGGATGTACTTTGCCTCGATCTTCTCCGGAATGGAGTTGGCGTACATCTGCTTGTTCTGGTCGTAGAAAGCCTTCAGCTCGGCGTCGGTCGGCTTGATCTGACTCTTGATGTCATCCAGCGTCAGGACGGCATAGTCGAACTTCACTTTCGTGTCCTGTTTTTTCAATTCCGACGTGACATCCTTATCGCTAACGGTGATTGCCCCGCCGATGGCTGCCAGCAGCTTCTGCTGCGCAATCTGCGCCTTTACTTCCTGTTCGAAATCCTGCACGCCCAGGTTGAACTGGGACTGAATGAATGACTCGTACGCCTGTTGGCCCACGAAATTGCCGTTGGGGAACAGCAGCTGGCCGAGTTGACCCTGGTGAAGGAAGTCACGGAGCTCGTCATCGGTGACCGAAAGTCCCATGCGGTCAGCCTCATACACAATGGCCTTGGGCGGTAATCATTCCTTGCGCCGCCTGCTGCATCAAATAAGGCATAAGGGTAGGAGGGACATTGCCCTGAAAACGCTGCTTCCCGATAAGGCGAGCCTGTTGAGCTACTTGGGTGACGCTGATCTTCCTGGTCACCAACTTTGGCCATGACGCCCTGCGTGGTCAGACCGCCGCCGAGGTAGTCGCCAAACATGCCGCCGGGAACGAGGGTGATGACCATCATCACGCAGATGACAAGCAGAATGCCGCCCAGAATGATCTTCTTCAGCGGGCCAGGCTTTTGCAGAAATCGAATCATGCTTTGAGAACTCCAGAATTGTGCGCTGAATTCTCGATTATAAACCAGCACAGCTGGTTACAGGTGAGCCCGACGAGGGTTTCGCGACACAGATTAAGGAGAGCTGCCCAACCGCGCTATCGAGCAGCTCACCTGCAAAAATTCCCCCACGGCTGCGTCGACTTCACGGCTCAAGATTCGGATGTGGTGTAATAGGAAGAGCTTAGTATGCAGAAATCTTCGTCAGGAACGCGTCGGCGCCTAATCGCTTCCAAGCGTCGGATGCGCGAGTTAAAGATGATTGCCCAGGGCTTGGCCTCGACCGACCATCCGATCCTGGCGCACATCATACCTATCCGTCGCTGCAATCTCTCCTGCGAATACTGCAACGAGTACGACGATTTCTCCAAGCCGGTTCCGCTCGAGACTGATGAAGGGCCGCATCGATCATCTTGCGCGGCTGAAGACGGCAGCCGTGACACTCAGTGGCGGCGAGCCGCTGCTGCATCCCGAACTTGACGACATCATCGCCCACATCCGGAAGCACCCGATCATTTCGGGCATGATCACCAACGGATACCTGCTCACGGCGGACCGCATTCAGCGCCTGAATCGCGCCGGGCTCGATCACTTGCAGATCAGCATCGACAACGTGATGCCCGACGAGGTCTCCAAGAAGTCGTTAAAGGTGCTCGACAAGAAGCTGCAACTGCTGGCCGAGCACGCCGAATTTCACGTCAACATTAATTCGGTGGTCGGCGGCGGCATCCACAATCCGCATGATGCGCTGGTAGTCGGGCGCCGCGCCGTACAGCTCGGCTTCACGTCGACCATCGGCATCATCCACGATGGCGACGGACAACTTCGTCCGCTAGGCCAGACGGAGCGCGAAGTCTTCCTCGAGATGAAGGGCATGACGAAGCGGCATTATTCGCGCTTCAACTGGTTCCAGAACAATATCGCCGACGGCAAGCCGAACGACTGGCGATGCCGAGCGGGCGCTCGTTACCTCTACATCTGCGAAGACGGCCTGGTACATTACTGCTCGCAGCAACGCGGACATCCGGGCATACCGCTGGAGAAGTATTCCGTTACTGACATCCGCCGCGAGTTTCTGACGGAAAAAGGCTGTGCGCCGAACTGCACGGTTTCGTGCGTACACCAGGTGTCATACATGGATCACTGGCGCGCGCCGCAGACGCTGCGCGAAGCGCAAGCGCCGGTAGACGCCGGGCAACTTGTGCAGATTGAGTAAACTTCGCGCTGTGCTGTGGGCCTCGATTATTTGACGGCTAAGATCTTCCTTTGGTTTTTTCGCGTCCCCAAATCTCACGCGACGAGATGTTGAGTTTTTGCACCACCCACTAACACTGTGTCGTCTTTGCTATAATCGATCTGCCCTTCTGGAATGTTTCCTCACAAATCGGGCGCGTAGCTCAATTGGCAGAGCAACTGACTCTTAATCAGTAGGTTGAAGGTTCGATTCCTTCCGCGCTCACCATCTTTTTCAATCATCACCGGTTATTCTTAGACCAGCCGAGTGATCGTTCCTTCTTTGGAAGGTTGTTACCAGCCCCTGAAAGGGCGCGCTAACGACGAGGGCAGACAGCCCACTCGCCTAACCGATCATTTTGCGTTGATCGCTCATGCGGCGCTCGCGTTCATTTGCGAATCGCTCCACGCCTGCAAGAATTGAGTCGGGGTCGAGATGCGCTTCCGCGATCACTTCCAGTTCGAGGCCGCCACTTCTCCAGGAATTGTCGAAGTCAGACGTGAGCGAATACTCATCCGTCAATGGACCAAGGTTGCGCAGCGGCCACACGCGTCGCGTCCCTGTTGATACCACCATCAAATCGTAGCGAGCTCCGGGTGGCAGCACGGAATCGCGATAGGCTTGCGGTTGGCGATCGAACAACTCCTCGCTGATCGCCGCGATCACTTTCACGTTCACACCGGCCGCTTCGAGTCTCGGCAGCACTTTCACCAGATTCACCGTGGAACTCGATCCTTGCGCGATCACGTAACCATGGCGCGGCTTGTCCGGCGCGAAATCGCGGATTACGTACAGGCCTTTTGCCGCGGCCCGCAGGTCGGAGTCGGCGAAATGGCTGCGATCCGCGGCCGGGAAATCGGGACGCGCCACTTCGATTGTGATAATGCCCACGTGCGGATCGCGCGCCGCAATTTCCGCCGCTGCGAAATAGCCGGGTGCGACGTCGTTGTAGTCCCAAAAGCTCAAATTGATCACGTGACCGCGCGGGAACAGCTTCCACACTTGCGGCGCGAAGATGCCAAAGTGCGTGCGCGCATCGGCCGCGGTTTCAGGACCGGAGTGCGCGGCGAGAATATGGAGCACCCCGACGCGAAATTTGCTGTCCTGGCTTTGCTGACTCCAGACGCGCGCCGGAGTGTACATCAGTGGCGTGAACGCTCCATAGGTTCCGCTCAAAGCCCAGACACCGGAGAATTTCTCGGGATCGACGGAAGCGCTCTGACTCACCAGCCCGATGGCGGTGGAAACATTGCCCGCTTCTTGAATGGGCGCTTTCAATCGCGTGCCCAGCGGATTGTCCTTGGGACTGTAATGTCCCCACAAGCTGCCGTGCTCCACATTGATCGACTCGGAAAGGTCGGCAGCCACGGTGAAGAATCGCCCTTCCGTGACGTAATTCATCCACTTGATGACTTCCGAAATCGCGCGCCGCGCTCCGGCCACCTCGCCCGGTTTCTTGAATAGCGCGATGCTAACCTGCTTCTCCGCACCGGAAATCGCATTGCGAATCGACACCTTTTGCATTTCTTCAGGCAGCGCCGCGACGCGGAGGCGGTCGTCGAGAAACGGATCGCTGGCGGCTGAGATACGCAACTTCACGTCGTCGCGCACGGTGTCGCCGATTTCCACGAGGCGGTCGGCCAAGCGATCGCCCAATCCGTTGCGGTCGAGCAGCGACATCACCACGTCGATGTTCGTCTTGAACTGGATCAATCGCTCGCGATTGTCCGTGACTGGGCCCTTACGGATTCCTTCGAACTCCACGCCATAATGCTTCTCGAATGTCGACGCCAAGGCGAGGAAATACTCCGAGTTCATCTTCAGAGCATAGGGGTGGCTCGCATAACTCACGAGTTGATCGCCGGGGTAGTCGGTGATTTTGCCGTCCTTGGCCGCCGGCCAGTAGCCCTTGATCGTTTTGCCGATCGCCACGATGGGACGGCGGTCCTGCGGATCCACCGCATCCATTGCTTTCAACGCCGCGGCCACGTCGCCGTAATCGTTACCGTTCGAGAGTGTGAAGACGTTCCATCCATACGAGGCCCACTGAGCCACGAGGTCGTACGCCTCGCAGAACTGCGAAGAGATCACGCCGCCAATCGGACCGCCGATCAGGCAATCGTCGATGCCGGCGTTGTTGTCGGAAATCATTACACGCAAACGCTTTCCCACTTGCAGCGCGAGCGCCTGGGTCTTCAACTCCTGTGCGTGACCTTCAGTGAGCGCGAATTCACCTTCCAGCGCGATCACTTTCGGCGACTCTGGGGCTCCAGCCCAGTCCCAGAACGCCGCCTTGCCCGCGGCTGTCGCGATGCCGATGCCAGACGGTCCGCCGTTCACGTCATTGGTTAAGTCGGTGCTTTCGGCATGTCCCATGAGCGCACGAATGCCGCGGCCCTTCGCTTGCGCAAACAACGGGTTGTCTTCCAGGCCTGTCTCCTGCAGCAGCGTCTTCAGTGCGCCAGCGCCACGCCGGAATCCCAAGGCGTCGATGGGCAGCATGGCGACATGCGGGTCGACGTGATAGCGCGGATCGCCGGTCTGCTGATACTTGCGGTACAGCGCCTGGCCCATGATCATCCACAGCGCGTAGCACGTGGGGACAGAGTGGCCCGCCGCCATCATGAATTTGTCAGAATAAGGATGCTTCGGGCGGCGGTAATCGTAACGGAGCCCGCCGTTTTCAGGACCGGCCAGGTGCGCCGCAACATTGTATGGCGTGTAGGCGAGCGGTCCGCCAAGATGCCCCGTCTGAGCGTAATTTCCCAGCAGCACCAGGGTCATGCAGGTCATGAATCCGATGTCGTCAAGCAGCGGATCGTAGGCCAAAGGTCGTTGCTGGGAGGGAGAAGGAACTACGTGAATGCGCGATGTCATAGTCGGTCTCAAGAATCATAACACCCATGAAGCAAAGGACTTCGTGGTCTCGCGGATTGTTGGGGAAGCTCCAGGTAAAGGTACTATCCTGGCAAGCGGATCTTTGGCCACTAATACCGTCTCGACTTAAGAGCCGTCACATCGAACAACGTAGAATCCCCGTTCCTTGAATCAAAAAGCCCGATTGTAAGATCGTGTTGAGCGAGATTTCTTGGCAAGACTTTCCTCCGCCGAGTCGCCATCGTCGCCACCCTCCGTCCGCGCTCTTGATAAGCAGTCTTCGTCGCGACCTACGGGGTAGGCCTGCCTAAAAGGGCGGAACAAGATCTTGATGGGTATAGAAGGCGAGGTGCACGGCGAAGTTGCTCTACTCACTGCGCACGTCACTGGACGGTTATACAGCGCCAGGCGCCAATATAACCATGCAATCAACAGTTGAAACAGCGCTCGACAAGGAAATGACGTCGGTAAGTCAGCTCGGTTGCTCGGAGTTACGGCAGGCGAGTGGGGTAACTCTGCCGCGTAATCCAAATGTCACTTCTTGTTCACAAGGTGTTGACATTCCGGCCGTGGGGATCTCGCTAGTCTCGGAATAGACGATCTATTGGTCGCCAGCCGCTCCAGGCTGAAGTTTTGAGACGGCACTCATCCTCGCGGAGAACTCTCCGCAATCAGTAACTGCCAACAAAACTGCCAACAATCCAAAAGCCAGGAGTACACGATGAAAGACCATAGGAACCTGAATCGTACTTTGGTCCTCTGCGCCTTCGTGACGGTGGGACTGTTACTAGTGAAGAACGCGAGCGCGGCCTCTGCCCGGGAGGTTTCAGCGGGACCGATGCACACCATCACTACCATCTCTTCAACCGTACCCAGTAATGGCGACGTTAACCCATATGGCGTATTTCGCGTGCCACGCACCGTGGGGAGGCTGCAACGCGGCAGCATTCTAGTCAGCAACTTCAACAACAGCGCTAACCTGCAGGGAACAGGGACGACCCTGGTGCAGATCTCGCCCCAAGGCAACTTCAGCCTCTTTGCTCAGATTAATCCTGCTACGTTGCCTGGACCTTGTCCGGGGGGCGTGGGCTTGACTACTGCACTCGTGGTCTTGCGAAGCGGATGGGTCGTTGTTGGCAGTTTGCCGACAACCGACGGCACTCCACAGACGGCTCAGGCCGGCTGTCTGATCGTATTGGACAGCAACGGCAATCCCGTGGAGACAATTACCGACACGCAAATCAACGGGCCATGGGACATGAACGTCTTAGATAGCTCCAGCGATGATGGCGGCGGCGACGATCGCTCTGGTGACGATGATCACCAGAAAAGCGCTACCCTGTTTGTTACCAATGTGCTGAATGGCACAGTGGGCGGTGGCGGTCAGATCGTGAATGAAGGAACCGTGCTGCGCGTCGTTCTGACCATCTCGCGTAACTCGCCGCCAGCCGTGAAATCGCTGACCGTAATTGGATCGGGATTTGCGGAACGGACGGATCCTGCGGCCCTGGTGATCGGCCCAACCGGCGTAGCGCTCGGAATAGGCAACCGAAAACTCTACGTCGCCGATAGCCTTAACAACCGTATCGCCGCAATTGATGACCCGCTTACTCGCCACAGCAGCGACAACACCGGGTCGACGCTTTCCAGCGGCGGCAGCTTGAACGATCCGCTCGGTCTCACACTGGCCGCGAATGGAGACATTCTCACCGCCAACGGAAATGATGGCAATCTGGTGGTTACGAGACCCAACGGCAGACAGATAGACACCATTCTGCTCGATCCTGCGGGCGCAGGTGTCCTGTTCGGCCTCATCTCTGTTTCAGGACAAGGTGTCTATTTTGTCGATGACGGTACCAACACCTTGAACCTGCTCCATTAAAGGCGCGGCCGGTCGATCACGGATCTCGAGTCACGGGAAAATGAGAATACGAAGCTGCGGTTCGTGGTCAGCCATTCCCGATTAGTCAACAATGCGAACGCCGCATGCTTGTGCGTGCGGCGTTGCCCATTTGCTAAGTTGGCTCCGACGGGTCACTCCTCTCAATAGATACTCACTTTGAAGTTGACTTCAAGCCTGCGACACCCGCGAGACCAAGACGTTGCAATAGTTGAACCGAAGCCGGTCCCGTTCTTTCAGCCGGCGCTATCAAGGCGTTGGCATTGGAAGTGTCATCGCTATCGCCGCGCGGGATTGCGACGAAAGCAATGCTGGGGCTGGTAGCGGAGCAATTTCCGGGAACGCACCCCTGTCCCACAATCACGCCGGAGTCATTGATCTCCTGCGCCGCCTGTAGGTACAGAGGCGAATTTTCCTGGACCAGCATGTTCAGATCGGTCATTGCTCCGTTCTGATAAATGAACGCCCGCGGATTGGTGAAGCCGGCCCCATACGAGACGCCGACGATCTGACCTGCTTCATTAATACCTAACGCTTCACTGATGGCGTCTCCCGATAACGTTTGCAGGTCTTGCATAGGCCCTGGGCTTCTCCAGAGAAACGCGTGAAAGTTTGGATTGTTGCCATTGTCGTCGCCTTGCAGATCGGAGAAGCCGACGACTTGGCCGCGGTTGTTGAGTGCCATTGGAGTGTTCCAGGCCGTGCCTCCCAGATTGCCAAGATTGATGGGGCTGCCGTTTTGCCACAACAAGGCGTGAATCGCACTTTGATCGCCCACGGCGTTTTGGCAGATGCCCGAGATACCGACTACGTGGCCTTGGTCATTGATTCCCGTGGCGGCTCCGTCGGGATCGCCCGTGTAGGGAGGCAACTGTTGGATCTGGCCGGTCCTCGGCCCCCAGATCACAGCCTCGAATTGCAGTATCTGCGGCAATTGTTGGTTGCAGGTCGGGTCGTGAATAGTGTTCTCGGCCCATCCCACTGCCTGACCATGATTGTTTATGCCGGTTGCGAAACCATTGTTGCCGCCTAACGTCGGGAGTGGCGACATTCTTCCGCCTTGCCAGAGGAATCCGACGCACTTGTGACCAAGATGCGATGCGGGAAGAAAATTCCCGCAGCTCCATGGTTCGCCATAAGGATCGCTTTCGCCGGTGTCCGAGATGCCCACTGCTTGACCCTCGTTATTTAGCCCCGGCCACAGCACTGCGCTGTTCGGACCGCCCAGAGTTCCAAGGTTGATCGGGTAGCCGTACAGCCAGAGCTCCGCGTGCTGCGTCAGGTCGCCAGTTACATTGGAGTCGCCTGCTATCCAACCGAAATCGTTAATAGCTGCGGCCCCGCTGGCGGATCCGCCCAAGGGAGTTCCCAGGCTGATGACGTAATAGTGAGCTGGGCTGTGGCGTTGAGGCTGGCTTTGCGCCGCGAGCCAGGTGGGCGCAGCCAACGAAGCGAACAAAGCACTGGCGAGTACATGCTTCCATGCGTTGCGATTCATGTTGTCTCCTTCGGACTTGTTGTTGAAGGCACAGAGCCGAATGCGGGTACCGTGCGTATTGCGCGCCCCGCTGACTGAGCTGCACGTCTCGGAAGTGGCGGATCGGAGTTGCAGCCATCCGTTTCGACCAAGATAGTTCGAAGATTCGAGCAACATTGGACAATTGCGGACGCTGATCGCCTCAAAACTGGACGTTTGTGGACCCTGATATTTCCGGCTTTGCAGGCGTTACGGCTTCCGCAGCTTAGGGACTAAGAAGGCTGAATTTAAGTTGATCAATGCAGGTCCGAAAACGTCTAAATTAACAGGAAGGATCGGATATCATCGCGGCAACATGGTCCTGAATTGGCGAGTCTGTTCGCGGGCGCGGATATCGCGCGATGCGCGTTTTGACGGCAAGTTTTTCATTGCCGTTAAGACCACCGGTGTGTACTGCCGTCCTATTTGTCCGGCGCGTACGTGCAAAGAGAACAATGTCCGGTATTATCCCAGCGCCGCGGCGGCGGCAGAAGCGGGCTTCCGTCCCTGTCTGCGTTGCCGGCCAGAGTGTTCTCCGGGAACGCCCGCGTGGCTGGGGACACCTAACACGGTGGCACGGGCCCTTAGGCTGATCGACGAAAGCGGTCTGGAAGAGGGTGGCGTGGAAGCGCTCGCAGAGCGCTTAGGAATCGGTTCGCGGCATCTGCGGCGACTGTTTCTTCGCCATCTTGGGGCGACGCCGAGCGCCGTGGCGCAAACGCGCCGGTTGCAGTTTGCCAAGAAGCTGATCGACGAAACCACGCTGCCGATGAGCGAAATTGCGCTGGCCGCAGGGTTCGGCTGTGTGCGCCGATTCAACGCGTCGATTCAGGCTGCTTATCATCGCACGCCGACACAGATCCGCCGACTGGTAAGACACTCGGAAGCGCAAGAGAAGAACCAATACCTGTTTCATCTGCGCTTTCGGCCGCCTTATCACTGGGAGGGAATGCTGGCATTCTTGGAGGCGCGCGCTACGCCGGGTGTGGAGTTCGTTACAGGCGGCACGTATCGACGGTCAATCACAATTGATGGCAGGCATGGCTACTTCGAAGTTTCACCCGACACTGAGAACAACACCCTTATCGCCCGCCTGGAGATTGGCGATCCCCGACATCTGTTTCTGATCGTGGAAAGAATACGGGCGATGTTCGATCTGAACGCGGACTGGACGGACATCGCGCGAACGCTACGAAGCGATCCCGATCTTGCCACGCGGATGGACATGGCCCCCGGCTTGCGCGTGCCTGGCGCATGGGATGGATTTGAGCTGGCGACCAGGGCAATACTCGGTCAACAAGTTACGGTCAAGGGTGCGACCACACTTGCTGGAAGAATCGTGAAGTTGTTCGGACAGGTGCTGCCGTCCGGTGACCACCTTACACATCTTTTTCCGTCGGCCGATGTTCTTGCTGATGCCGACCTTACCCGTGCTGGACTGACGAAAGCCCGGGCTGCCAGCATTGGCGCCCTGGCGCGTGCGGTTTGCGATCGCACCATCTGCTTCGATCGAATAACGGACTCCGAAGACTTCTTGGCGAAGCTTCTCGAGATCCCCGGCATTGGTGCATGGACCGCTCAGTACATTGCCATGCGCGCTCTTCGCGAGCCCGACGCCTTTCCAACGGGCGATATCGCACTTGTACGCGCCTTGCAAGTGAACGACACACGCGAACTGGAACGGCGGGCGGAGATGTGGCGTCCGTGGCGTGCTTACGCGGCGATGTATCTGTGGAATGTCAGAGTCGGAGCAAGAAACGAAGGTGAGGATAGGACATCGCCAGCGGCTCGAAATACTCGTAGAGAGACACAAGCCATCGCTGTATGAGGTCGCAGCTAAGACCGAGGGACGGAGCGGCGAACGATCGGCAGGCGTACTTCGAATTGTGTGCCTTTGTTGATTTCGCTCCTAACCCGAATGGTGCCGCCGTGCGTTTCCACAATCCGTCGTGCCAGAGAGAGCCCCAGTCCGGTTCCGTGCCCCTTCGTGGTGAAGAACGGACGGAATATGTTGGACAAGTTCTCAGGCAGGATGCCTTTGCCTTCGTCGGCGACCGTGATGAGAGCGTCCTCATTGTCGCGGCGCAAAGAAACGTGGATCGAGCCCGGTTTGTCCATTGCCTGGATCGCGTTCAACAGCAAATTCAGAAGCACCTGATTAATCTGATTGGGATCATGATCGACTGGAGGAATATCGTCGGTCAGGTTGAACTCGATCATGATGCGCTTGGTGATGGCTTGCTGGCGCGCGAATAACACGGCGTGCTCTGCCGTGGAAGCAATATTTTTCACCTGAAATTGCGGCGGCTTCGGACGCGCCGTCTCCAGCAATTCGGTCAAGATGCGGTTAATCTGGACAGCTTCTTCCTTCGCATCCTTGATTACCGAGCGCGCGGCACTGTTCGGCGGAAGATCGCGGCTCACGATTTCGATGACGCCGGCAATCCCAGCCAGTGGGTTACGAATCTCATGCGCTAGTCCCGTGGCGAGTTCTCCCAGGGTGGCAAAGTGTTCGGCGCGCGACATCTGTGTCTGATGTAAGTGCTGAATCTCTTCTCGGCCGGCCTTCAGCTGCGCCACCATCTCGTTGAAATCCCGGCCCAGATCACCAATCTCATCATTTCGCTCGGCAAAACCCACGGAAGCGTTCAGGTCTCCCAGTCGAACTCGCGCGATCTTGTCCTGCAGCTCAATCATGGGCCTTCGCACGGAGACGGCGAATACCACGATGACAGCCGCGCAAATGACAATAGCTCCGGCAGTCGCCACCGTGATGACAACATGTCGTTCTCCTGCTGCCAGGGATAAGGAAACCAGGATGAAAAGAAGCAGTCCGTTGAGCAGCACGGCGGCAATCGGCAACATCGCTTTGAGTGCCCAGTTGATGTGGCGTTTCCGGGCGATTGAGCCGAGATTGGCAATCGCTGCGCTTGGGTGGGCGAAAGCCTCTCCATCAGGCACTCGAATTGTTGCGGAGGCGGTCATCGGTATCTGTGCTTCCTGTTCTTTCAATCCAGGGCCGAGGGAAACGAAGCTGATTCTTTGGGGCCTTCTTTGTCCTCAGTCCGCGGCGATCGACCCTGGCCCCTCATGCGTACGCGTGTAAGCCGGGAAGCAGATACGTGACGCCGAGGAAGGTGAAGATCACGACGCCAAATCCCAGGATGGCGAAGTATGCGGCCCGACGGCCGCGCCATCCCCGTGTGATCCGCATATGTAGATAGCCCGCATAAACCAGCCACGTGATCGCCGCCCAGGTTTCCTTCGGATCCCAACTCCAATAGGAGCCCCAGGTTCGATTGGCCCAGTAGGCCCCGGTTGCAATCATGAATGTCAGTAGCGGGAACGCGATACAAATCGTCTTGTACGTGATGCGGTCCAGAGTCTCTTCCGACGGCAGTAACGATTCCAGGTCGGTCCGTCTCCACAGCAGCATCAGGTACAACAACGAAGCGAAGATACCCGCCACCATCCCTCCCAGTAAGAAGGGACTGGCGGCCAGGCTGGTCGGGAAGAACCCTTCCTGGTCGGGTGACGGGTAACTGGCGTTGCGTACGCGCAGAGCGAACGCAGCCAGGACAACCACTTGCAACAGAATGCTGATGAAGAGCGCTTTATTGGCGATCCCGATGGATGCGGTATCTTTCTTCCAGCGTCCGATGAGATAAAGAGCCAGAGGAGCGATCGCGGCTAAGGCTGCGATAAGAAACAACCACCCCAGGTCGGGCACGGTAACAAACAGCCGCATGCCTCGGCCCAGAAACATGTCGGACTTTGTGCTCGCGTCCCACGCCGTTACGGACAATCCACCGTGATCGAAGCGAGTCGCTACAATCGCGAAGTAAATCGCGCTGACGGCCGCACTCGTCCATGCCAGAAAGCTCTCCGTTCCGAAGCCATCCTGGATGAGGAACATCATGGCCAGGGCGAAACTCACGGCGCAGGCCGCATACGCCAACATGGCCAGCGTAACGTGAACGTGCAGCCAGGTGGACTGCAATGCAGGCACCAGAGGCCGGACTTCGGAGGGCAGCAACTGCATCAGGATGACGCACACGACGGCAAGCGGCATGGTGATGCTACCGATGATTCGCACGCCAAATTTTTTCTCGGCGACCAGCGTCAACAGAGCGACGGTCCATACAAAGCTCAGCAGCATCTCGTAAATGCTGGCAAACGGAGGACGCCCGGATAGATACCAGCGATGCGCCACCGCCAGCGTGTTGGCAATCAGTCCGATGGCCGTTGCTGACGAAGCAAATGTCACGTAGCGCAAGGTGCCGGTTACACCGAAACCCATGTAGAGCGCGCCTGCCGCTGCGTAAAAGATCAGCGCGACATATAGAAGGTTGCTCTCGCTGAAGAGGACACCGCCACCCTTGGCGGTTCCCAGCAGCGCAACGATCAGCAGAAACATTACCGAGAGTCCCACTAGAATCAGCAGCGCGTTTCCGCCCTTGGCGGCCGGCTGCTCCATTTGTACGACTCGTGCCCGGGTTGCCATGTCTTTCCTCCATCAATGGCGCGATCGCGCCAGCCTGCCGTAAGTCTTACTTCACGCCCGCTAAAGTCAGTTCCGGCCGTTCCTTCTTCGCGGATCGAGGCACGACGTTCGCACCTTCCAGTTCGGATCGAATGTTGTCGACCAGCTCGCCGAACTTCTGCTCGAAGCGATCTTTGTTTTTGTTGGATTGCCCGCCGATCCATAGCACCAGATTGCCTTGCGTATTCGTTACCGCAGCGATCCATATGCGCATGTGGACCAGATAGAATGCGACAAAAAGTCCGCCGCCCATCAGAAGCACGCCACTCCACACCAGCCACTGTCCAGGCTCATGTGAGACTTCCAGCCCTGTGTAGTAGCCCATGTCCATGTCGCGATACTCGAAGCTGTAGCTTGTCTTCTCGCCTTGCGCAGCGGCGTTATAGGCGGGAAACATCCACAACTTGGCTTCCTCGCCGGTTGCTGCGTTCCTCACTTGCAGACGAAACGCCGGATTTACCGGATCGTCAGAGCGCTTGAAGACCTGGTTATCGCGGATAAAGAAGTCGGGAATGTACTCGGCAAGCGTGACGGTAGTGTTGGCGTCGAGCTGCACCAGCTGATTGAAGGGAAGCGTCAATTCACGAGCTGAGGCTGGAGGAGACGACGACAGGCTTGCATTCGTCGAACTCCCAGCGGTGTCCCGTGATACCGCAACTTTCAAGCCGGAGAGTTTGCCGGTGGTTCCGAAGCTCGCCTGATAGAAACGCAAGCCTTGATGAACCAGCGGATCGTTAACCACAATTTCCTTCGCTTCTATCTCGTGCCCGTTCTTTACGACTGCCAGCTTGGACCACCAGCGTTTCGGCGAACCGTCCGCGTAGTTTTCCTGCCCGGCACCATTACATTTCACGGCAAATGGAATCTGTTTTGTCCCGCCTTGGCGTAGTTCAATCTGGTCGCTGGTCTGGCCATTTTGCAGGGCCATGAAACCGCTATATCCAAAGACGCCGTCAATGATGCCTCCTGCAAAGATAAGAAGCAGGCTGGCATGGACGATGTACACCGCCATTACAGAGAAGCGATGGCGCTCGGAATACAAAGAGGGTTCGTTCCTGTCGGCAATGCGTTCGATCGGCCAGCCTGACTTTCTCAACGCTCGTTCTGCGGCGTTCAGGCCATCTTCGCTGTTGTTAATCGGTAGTTCGATCTTCTTGGGGAGGGCCGAGCGAAAGTGTGAGTCCGTCTTGCGATAAGGACGGGCATAGAAGCGCCACGCGTTGGGGAAACGATCGACTGAGATGACGACGATGCTCAGGCTGACTAACCCCATCAAAATCAAAAACCACCAGGCGTGAAAGATATCCGTGAGCGCCAACCGATCGAGCCAGTGCAGCGTGGCTGGGGAATAAGCCTGGGCAAGTTTGTCCGGATCGGTAACAGGCCGTTGCAGAATAAAGGTACCCAGCGCGGACGCCAGCACCACTAAGAGCAGCAGAACAATTCCTGTGCGCAGATTGCCGAGAGTTTTGTGCAGTCGTTTAGGAATAGATAAAACGCTGAAGGCCATCATCGCTCCTTCCCGTGAGCAAGTGACAAGTGCACGCGGGAAGCCAGACGCGTTCCTGAACGTAAGTTGTTGTTGAATGTGGGCTTGTGATGGAGACGAGCGGCAAGTAACCGCGGCCCGGTGAGGCTTATCACCCATATCGGTGAGGAAAGCACGCATTGGCGTGGAGATTACGGCGTTAAACGGTAGCAATAGATGTGGTCGGTAATGACCGGCTCACCAGTCATTGGAATGTCGACGACCATGATTTGCTCCAGTCCTGAGGAGACTGTGTCATCCAGTTGTTGATTGGAGAGCAGAAGGCCGCCGGGTTTCAGAATAGCAGCCACATTCGCCCGCGCCAGCGACTGCTCGAGCCTGCCGTAATAAATAAATATGTTCGTGCCCACAATTAAGTCGAAGCGCTCCTGGGGCGGAAGCGCCAGAGCTTGCACCACGATGTTCATGTCGACTGGCGCAACCCGGCTCACGACATCTGGCCGAACCCGGATTGCTTTTGTCTCGAAGCCGGAAGAACCTTCCGGAACTGGAATGGGAGCGACCGGATCGCCGATCTGCGCGCCCAGGTGTTGCCAGTAGCTGGAGAACTTCAGACGGAAGTCGTCACTCCAGCGGCCCTCCCGATACCAAGGCAGCTGCACCGTGTAGGGCTGCCCTTGCTCGGCGTTCTTTTTCGCTGTCGCTATGTGCAGATTTACGCGTGGACTGATGTCAATGGTGAGGAGATTAACGTCCTTTGGATTCGCCAAGCCGAGGCGGAATAGCGAGTCCAGCAAAGTGAACGGCTGCGTAGTTTGCGGTGGATAGTAATCAACGCCCTCCTGTTTGTTGACGAAGTCCAATCCGGGTCCAATCACCGCAACTCGTCGGACGTTGCCCGCTTTCAGCATTCCCGCTTTAGACAATGACTGCAAGGCAACATCGAGATCGTAGTCGGGCCACAGGTTGCTATCCAGCGAGATCCCGCGATGCTGAAACGACCGGTTGGCATCGGGTTGAGTGTGCTGCCGCGCCTGCACAAGCTCCGTTTGCATGCGTGTGAGGTTTGCCAGTAGATAGGCTTTCAGCTTCGCTCTTCCGGCCGGCGACTTCAACGTGAAGCCTTTGCTTTCGACGAAGGCTCGCATCTCCATAAACCCCGCATTCGGGTTGGGTGTGGCCAGTGCTTTGATGAGGTCGTTAGCCCGGTTCTCAGCGAAGGAATTAACCAAACTGCTCTGCCCATAGCGAACGAGATACTCATCGTCGATGCGAAACTCCTTTGTGTAGGTAACTCCAAATCGCAGCAGGTTCGTCAGGCTGTCTTCCTCGCCGATATCCAAACGCTGCCGGACCTCCGCGTCGGAGTTCTTGGCCCAAGCGAGCCAACTCTCTGCGTCCGCCGCGGGCTTCGCCGCCGTGACTTCTTTCGCCGCCATCTTTTCAAGCACAGTGTTGGCGGCGCCGTAAGACATGATTTCCGGTTTCAGTTCCTGCGAAAAAGTCGGAAGGACCTCAAGGATCAGAGCGAACGTCATCAGCAGAAGCCCGAAGCGAAATTGCGGGGTGCGGCGTCGGTGGGCGAGATCCCTGAAGGCGGGCATGAATTACTACTAGGCAGTTCGCTGTCCATTTCCTGCGCCGGGTCAAGTTGTTGATGGCAGTGCAAATCGCATCCGCTTCCGGATTGATTCCCATTGCAGAATCGCGAGAAATAGCCGAGCGCTTGCGACTTATCACACAGATCGCCAATCCTCTGTCCGCCGGCTATGACTGGGGCATTTCACGTTGAGATGGAGGAGGAAAACCCATCCGAGTGCGTTTGCAACTGCCGAGCGAGGCCGACCGATAGTGGTATGGTGCGCGTTAACTCCAAACGTCACAATTACTTGAGTTCAACATTCTTGGCCGGCGATGGTCTGGCGGTAACGGCACTTGTCGTGCATTTATGCACGTAAGGGTTGGAGGTAGTTGTGACCAGAGTAGTGCGGCTTATTGTGGGGTGGATATTTCTCGCCAGTGCGAGTGTGCTTTTCGCCGGCGTCCATCCCGTACCGCTCGACAAAAACACCGACTCGGCGAAGTGCGCCGAGTGTCACGAAGATAAGACCAAAGGCAAGTTTGTCCATTCGGCGATTGCGACCGGCTGCACCAGTTGCCACGAAATCCGCGTGACCAAGGATGTCACCCGCATTAAGCTCATCACCACCACGCCCCAAGCGCTCTGCCTAACCTGTCATGCCGACAAGAACGCCGCGGATATAAAAGGCAAAGTGCATCCTCCCGCGGTGCGCGACTGCATAAAGTGTCACGACCCACATCAATCGGACAATAAATTTCAGCTGCTGAAGCCGACGTCCGGCGACAAAGACCAGAACCTGTGTCTTAGCTGCCACACCCAGGGCTTGAATGTTCCGGAGAAGGGCAGCCGTCACGCAGCGCTCGATATGGGCTGCGAGACTTGCCACGTTACCCACAAGACAGGCGAACGCGGTAAGCAGGAGTTCGACTTCCATCTCACGAAATCTTCGCCGGCGCTCTGCCTCGATTGCCATGACGCAAAAGACGCAGCGTTAATCAAGGCACATCAGGGGCAGCCATTTGCTACTGCCAACTGTGTGCAGTGCCACAATCCGCACCAGTCAGCCCAGCCGAAGCTGATGCAGCCCTTTACTCATCCGCCGTTTGCCATGAATACCTGCGACACCTGTCACCAGCCTGCTAAAGACGGCAAGGTGGTGCTGACACAAGCTGATTCCAAGGCGCTCTGCGTTAGCTGCCACAGCGAGCAAGCGGAGAAAATTGAAAAGGCGAAAATTCAGCATCCCGGAGCGCAAGGCGAATGCATCGCCTGCCACAATCCTCATGCCGGCAAGACCCCGGGCTTCATTCAACCCGATCCCGTGAATGCCTGTCTGGCGTGCCACAGTGACCAGGCTGAGCAGTTCAAGAAGGCGCACCTGCATCAGCCGGCTTTCGGCCTGGGTTGTGCAACCTGCCACGAGCCGCACGGAGGGGATAACGAACATCTGCTCCGCGCCAAGGGAAGTGCTCTATGCCTGGAATGCCACGGTCCGGATTCGCGTCCGCAGAAGCTGGAGTCCGAGCACGTTATTACCATCTTCAACGGCAGCGTTAAGCTGCCGGAGGATTACTACCAGAGAAACAAAGTCGTAGTCCTGCCCATTAAGTACGGACTTGGCCATCCGCTTCTCGGCCATCCGGTGCAGGACGTCATGGACCCGACTGACGTCACCAAAGTGAAGACTCATATCGATTGCATGACCTGTCATCAGCCGCACGCTTCTGCGCAGCCCGGGCTGCTGATTAAGGACCAGGCCAACAACATGGCATTCTGCGACACCTGCCATAAGAATCGGTTGGCTTTGTCGAAGTAGCGCAAGGGAGAAAGACAACATGTTACGGTTTCGCCCAAATTTCAATCGCGGTGGCAAGACACTGGTTGCCATGGTGCTCTGCGTGGTGGCTCTCTCGCCAGCGGCTTTCGCCGGCACCAAGAAAAAAGCTGCAGCAGCGGCTGCTCCGGCGGCGGAAGCACCCACCCCGCAAATCGACATCAGCAAGCTCGTTTGGCCCACACCTCCTAATATTCCGCGTGTGCGCTACACCACGTATTTTGCGGGCATGAAGCTCGACTACACTCCCGCGTCCGAGCAGCCCAAGAAGAAGTCAACCTGGATGGACCGCCTGGCCGGCGTTCAGGATCCCAACAATAAGGGCCACTACCAACCGGTGCCATTCCAGTTACTCGGACCGTATGGCATGGCGGTCAATTCCAAGGGCGATCTCTACGTGGCTGATCAGAAAGTTGGCGCGATCTTCATCTTCAACACGGAGACGAAGGACGTCACCCTCATTGGCAATGGCCGGGACGCCACTTTCGGTCTGATTAATGCGGTCGCTATCGATGACGATGATCGCCTCTTCGTCACCGACGGCAAGCTGCACCGCGTCCTTATCTTCGACAAAAACAACAAAGTCGTGGACATGATTAAGGACGGTCTTATCGATCCAGTCGGCATCGCTATCGACAGTGAAAACCGTCAGCTTTATGTGGTTGATACCCAGGCCGATCAGGTTGTGGTGTACGACGCTGACACCCTGAAAGAGAAGCGTCGCATCGGTACCGGAGGCAAGAAGCACGAGCTTTCGACCCCCGGCGATTTCTCGCTGCCTACCTTCGTCGCGGTCGATAAAGATGGCGACGTATACGTCACCGACACCATGAATTACCGCGTAGAGATCTTCGACTCCGACGGCAACTTCATCAGCCAACTCGGTAAACACTGCGATGGTCCGGGCTGCTTTGCCCATCCCAAAGGCATCGCGATCGACAGCGACAAGAACATCTGGGTAGCCGATCCCATGCTCGACTTGCTGCAGGCTTTCAATCGCGAAGGGCAGTTGCTCGGCATTGTAGGTGGCCACGGCAATCTGCTCGGCCAGTTCTCCTCTCTGGACGGCGTCTATATCGACAAGAACAACCGGATTTTCACCTCCGAGCAGTACCCCGGCCGCGTGCAGCAGTTCCGCTACATCACCAATGTTGAAGCCGACCAGTTAAAGAAGGAAAAGGAAGCCCAGCGTGGGGCCGATAAGACCGCGAAGGAAGCACCTGTCGCCCCTGCAACGACGGCAACTCCCACGCAAGCGAAAGCCGAATCCCCCGCGGACGTGAAGAAGTAGGATATGGTCCGCACCTCGAATGTTGGTGCCCGCAGCGGGGAACGCTGCGGGCCTTCGTTTGATCGATCAGTAATACCCATACCTCAGAGGTCCTGAACAGACCCCACGAACGTCGCGCACTTGCGAGACGGCACCTAACTCATAGCGCCTCCCGTTTCGGGACTTCTAGCCGCGTTGCGGAATTTCACGACATGCCTGCGGCAGGTGGCTCTTTTCACCCGATTTCGGGCCGCGCTGCCGCTCCTCCAGAAGTAGTTAAACAATTACCAATCAGCGAGTTAGCAAAACCACAAGCTTCCTCCGTCTTCGGTCTCCTGCGTGCCTTTATTACAGCCGGAGGCCGACTTGGGGCCGGGCACTCCGGGCAGTAAGGAATTAATCGAACTGCAGTTTATACAGGAGATCGATCTCATGAAGAAAGTAATGTTAGTCACGCTGGTGGTTCTGGCCTTCGGGATGTTAGCGATGGCGCAGATCGGCGTCCCCGCTACAGACGTGTTGGGAGCCCACCTGAACTACGGCCGCGGCTGCGCCGCCTGCCACGCCCCGCATAGCGGCGCGCTCGGCAATGGCATTGCCACCTCCGATCCAAATACCGGTAATGATGCCCTGTGGGGACAGAACGTTCAGCCGCTGTTCGGCCAGACGTTCCAGACCGGTGGCACCGCTCGGGGCAGCTATGCCCTAACCTTCCCGGCGACCTGGACCACTTCTGATCCGGTCACCGAAAACACCATGACGTGCTTGAGTTGCCATGATGGCAACCTGGCGACGGGTGCCATGATGAAGAACCGGGTCTATGAGTCCCTGCCGTCGACCTACGGCACGAACCCCATTCCGACCCTGCTCGGCAACAACGGCGCCGGCCAGATCGGCGACTACCTGAACGATCACCCGGTGGGCGACAACGCGATTGTGGGTTGCGGCGGCCAGTACAACTGGGATTGCACCGTTGCAGCCAACGGCACGATCCAGATGACCGGCCCGAACTCTTCGCAGTTTGTGAAGAACTATGGCTTCTTCGTCAGCACCGTGGCTTACAACAACACTCCGAGCGTGCAGTGCACGACTTGCCACAACCAGCACCTGATGAACATCGTGAAGGTCACCAATGGACCCAGCAGCGGCCTGCCTTCCGGTTATTACACCACCATGTTCTTCATCCGTGCACCTTACAACCCAGCTAGCGGCACACAGAACTCCAACCAGACCGCGCAGTTCTGCCGCCAGTGCCACGGAGGCGAGGGCAACGAGTCGAACGGAAGCTACACGATTCCGACGACCTTCTAACTTGCAATATTCCTGGGGAGAGAGATTCTCTCTCCCCAATTTCGAATTTCGGGTGAGGAAGATGAAATCGAAGTTTCTAATCTGCGCGCTGGTGCTCTCGACCTTCTCCGTTTCGGCCCAGGTGGCGTCCCACTCCCAAAACGATGTTTCGGTTCCCTCCACGCAAATCAACCGGCCTGCCGGTAGACCTGTCGCCCGAGTGAATGGCGCGGTGCTGACCGATTCCGACCTGGTGCGAGAGGAATACGCAATCTTCCCTTATGCCAAACAGCACAACGGGAAAGTACCGTCGGACATGGAGCCAGGTATTCGCAAGGGCGCGCTGGCGATGATCATCTTCGAAGAGCTGGTCTATCAGGACGCTCAAAAGAAGAAGGTCACGATTCCGGTTGAGCGGTTGAATAAAGCCGAGGCGGAATTCCGCACGCAGTTCGAAAGCCCGGCTGCGTTCCAACAGTATCTCCAGGCGGAGTATCAGGGGAGCGAACAGGCGCTGCGCGAAAAAATCAAGCGCTCGCTCCTTATCGAACAGCTGCTGAAGGCGGAAGTAGACGCGAAGTCCACGGTCTCCGCCGCTGAGGTTCGGGCGTACTACGAGAAGAATTCCGCTCGCTTCCAGTATCCCGAATCATTCGCCATTCAAACCATTTCGATTATGCCGCCGGATAAAGCGAGCCCGACGCAGCTCGCCGAAGCCAGGAAGCGTGCCCAGGAGGCATACAAGCAGGCCCAGGCCACCAAGACTGGCGAACAATTTGGCCTGCTGGCGGAAAAGCTTTCGGATGACGACTACCGCGTCATGATGGGCGATCACAAATGGATCGCGCGCGACAAGATGCCGCCGGAAATGCTGCAGCCCGCGCTGAAGATGAAAGACGGCCAGGTGAGCGATCTGCTCCAGGTCGGGCCCTACTACGTCATCTTTCGCATGAACAAGCATGTTCCCGCGGGCAAGACGCCGTTTGATGAAGTGAAAGTCCCCTTACGCAAAGAGCTCGAGAAGCAAAAGACAAACGACGTTCGCGTAGCGTTCGATAAAAAACTGCGGCAGAACGCTAAGGTGGAAGTTCTTTAGGCAATTGCCGGTAGTCAGCAGACCGTGAGTACCGGACAGAGGTCACGCAGATGGCCACAAAGGTTGGTGGGGGTTGGCAAGGCGAGTTCACAATGCGTGGATTGCACTAGGGGTGTTATTCCTGCTGTCGCTGCCGGCGACGGCGCAGATAACCATCGGTGACGATCTCAGCCTGAATGCCAATGGCAATATCTCCGCAGGCTACAGCGGAAACTACGGCAATCAGATCGACTCCAGTCACGGCCTGAGCGCCGGAGGCAATGCTGCCCTGACCGGTTTCTTCTATAGTCCGAACTTCTTATCCTTCGACGCAAATCCTTATTACAATCAATCGCGCAATAACAGCGGGTTTGGCTCCATTTCCGATGCTAGCGGAGTTTCGCTTAGCAGCACCATTTTTGGAGGCAGCCATTTTCCGGGGTCAGTCAATTATTCCACCGCGTATAACAACACGGGAAACTACGGCATCCCGGGAATCACCAGCCTGAATACGAACGGTAACAGCCAGAACTTCGGCATCAATTGGGGTGCGTTCGTCCCCGGCCTCCCGACCTTGTCCATCGGCTATCAGCTGGGCAGCAGCAACTATCATCTGTATGGAACGAACGAAAGTGGAAATGCCAATTTCAACTCACTCAATATCAATTCCAGCTACAATCTGGCCGGCTTCGGACTGAATGCGGGCGTAACCCATGCGAACTCCGACGCCCTGATTCCCGGAATCATTGTTGGCGGGCAAACGGCAACATCGAACTCCGACGCAACCAGCTATGTGTTTAACGTGGGCCACTCATTTCCGTGGCACGGCAACTTTAACGCGAATTTCTCCCGCACAGACTTAAACTCGGACTATCTGGGGTATACGTTTAACGGTGACATCGATCTAGTCAACACGAATATCTCGATGCACCCCACGCCGAAACTCACGTTTTCGTTGAGCGGCGACTATACCGACAACCTGAGCGGTTCGCTTTATCAAGCGTTGGTGCCTGGCACCTCGAGCAGCGCGCTTGGGGGGAATGCTGCGGCTCCCGGCACAACTTCTGCTGTGACGTCGGGCGGCACCAGTTCAGGCACGGCCGGCCTGCAAGCAAACGCTCAGCAGGAATCGTCGCACGGTATGGATTTTCTCTTTGACACCACCTATGCATTCGCAAAGAACCTGCAGGTTGACGGCCTTTTCGAACGCCGTCAGCAATCCTATCTGGGAACAGATTACGGCTCGGACCTGCTCGGCGGCGGCGTAACCTACACTCGCCAGATTGCCGGCGGCTATCTGGGATCGTCCGTTAACCTGGTCGACAGCAGGCTCGATACCAGCAGCCAGAACCAACTGGGCTTCAATGTAACGTCGAACTACAGCCGCCGCTTTGGACAATGGCAAGGATCAGGCTACTTTAGCTACGCTCAGAACGTGCAGACGCTGCTGGTGACTTACACCACCTCCGGCTACAGCTTCTCCGGAAGCCTGAATAGGAAAATTGGCCGCTGGTATTGGAGCGGCTCAGCTGGTGCGGGACGCAGCGGCCTGACCGCACAACCGGGTACCAACAGCAGTTCCGAGAGCTTCGGCACCAGTCTGGGCACGCGTTACTACAGCCTCAGCGCCAACTACGCGAAGTCTGACGGAAATGCGCTGGCCGGCGGCGGCGGCCTAAGTCCGACGCAGCTTCCGCCGATCATTCCAAACAATCTGTTGGTCTTATACGGTGGCGAAAGCTATGCAGTCGGATTCTCCGCGGCCCCCAAGCGCGGGCTGAACGCTTCGGTAAACTTCGTGAAATCCAGGAGCAACCTCGACAACCTGGGCGTCAGCTCGTGGAACAACTTTGAGCAGGCGAATGTCTACCTGCAATACCAATTCCGGCAACTTGGTATGAATGGGGGATACACTCATCTCGTACAGGGTTTCAGCGCTTCAGGAACAGCGCCGGCTTCGTTCTCGTCTTTCTATATTGGTATTTACCGATGGTTCAATTTCTTCTAGACGAAGCAAGGCGTACGAGATGGATCGTGACAGCGCTCGCACTAACAGGGGCGTTGCTGCTGCCTTGCGTCGCTACGGCGGCAGCGAAAAACAAATCCAAGACCACAACGGTGCAGGTGCCTGAGCTTTTGCTCGAGGGCGGCCGCAAGCTTACCTTCGAGCGCAGCCTTACTTCCGACCGCGATGTTCGGCCTAAGCCGGGAATTTTCACCCGCGTCTTCGATATCGTAGTCGGTCAGCCCGATCTCCACTTCCTGGTGCGTCCTTACAGCGTGGTCGAAGATTCGCGCGGGCGGGTGATCGTCACCGATCCTGGTGCGCAAGGCGTTCACATCTTCGATCCGGTACAACAGAAGTACAAGTTCATCGAGCGCAAAGATAAGAACAAGGACGCAATGCTGGCGCCGCAATGCGTTGCGGTCGATGACAAGGACAACATCTACGTCACGGATTCAGAATCCGGAAAGATCTTTGTCTTCAATGCCGACGGAAAATATCAGCACGCGCTCGGCAGCCTGAAGGGTGGCGAAGGTTTCTTCAAGCGTCCCACGGGAATTGCCATCGACTCGGCACAGCAGCATATCTACGTAACAGACACGTTACGCAACAAGATTTTCGTGCTCGATATGAATGGCGCCGTACTGAAGACAATTGGGCAAGAGGGTGAAAAGCCCGGAGAATTCAACTATCCGACCGAGCTGCGTTTCGACGGCAAGGAACTCGTGGTAGTCGATGCCATGAACTTTCGCGTGCAGGCCCTCGATGGGTCAGGGCAATTCGTCTACGGCATCGGCAGGATGGGCGATGGCACGGGCGCGATGTTTCGCCCCAAGGGCATCGGCACGGATTCCGAAGGGCATGTGTATGTCGTCGAGGGGTCGCACGACATGGTGCAAGTTTTCAATCGCGAAGGACAGCTGCTCTACTACTTCGGGCAGCAGGGCACGGGCTTCGGCGACTTCCGCCTGCCTTCCGGTCTGTTCATCGATCACAATGACCGAGTGTTCGTAGTCGATTCTTACAACCATCGCGTGCAGGTATTTCAGTATCACGCTTTGCATCAGGCCAAGGGAGGCATGCAGTGAAGGTGTCCCTGGGGCTCGCCATCGCGCTCCTTCTGCTGACTGGCGCGGCGATCGGGCAGATCAATGGCGACGTGATCGGCATGCACGACCTGACTCCCGGCAGCATCTCGCCGATTCAGGGCCCACGTCCGGGTTCCTGCACTTATTGCCATGTTCCGCATTCGGCCAACGGAAACATGGCGCCGTTGTGGAACCAGACACTGTCTACTTCGACTTACACCACCTACACCAGCACAACCTACGTCAATAAAAACAACCAGCAAATGCCGCTGGGTAGCGATAGCGGTCTGTGCTTAAGTTGCCACGATGGCACGGTCGCTGTGGCTGACACGGTTCTGTTCGGACAACTGGCCACCAAGGGAAGCTGGGTGCAGGGCGACAACTTCGGAACTCAACTGCAGAGTTCGCATCCGTTCAGCCTGGTGAAGCCGCTGCAGGACAATATCGATCTGATTTCTACACTGGTTTCGCAAGGGAAGACAGGCGATCCCACGGGCGCTATTCATCTTGTCATGGGCAATGTGGAATGTACCTCCTGCCACAATCCGCATGTTCAGGGTGCCGACAAGTTATCCACGAACTTCTTGGTGCGCGACAGTTCGAATGGACAGATGTGTCTGGCGTGTCACGATCCCACGCGTACCATGTTCAACGGCAAGCAGACAGTAAATCCGCATGGCGGGATGGGCCGTCGGCATCCACGCTACCGCGACAAACAAAGTCTCGTCGCAGGCCAAAGTGGGCAGTTACGGAACGGTCGCGGCCAACGCATGCAGTTCCTGCCATGCAACGCATAATGCAAGTGGGTCTGTGCGTCTGTTGCGCGGAACCAACGAAGCCGATTGCATGGCTTGCCACAGCGGCGGATCGAACCTGTCGCCTGCAGCTCCAAATATCTTTGCAGAGTACAACAAGATCAGCCATCCGTTTCCGAACGGCAGCAATCAGCACGATGCCGCGGAAAGTCCGGTGCTGAACAACAACAGGCATGCGACTTGTGTCGATTGCCACAACGGCCACGGGTCACAGCAGGTGACGTCGTTCAACGTGCCCCCGCTCATTCGTATCTCGCAAACCGGCGCCATCGGAGTGGGCGTGGATGGCTCGACGCTGGTCGACCCGGCCGTAAATCAGTATGAAACCTGCCTTCGCTGCCACGGCTATAGTGCGGGTAAAGTAATCAATCCCGTGTACGGATATTTGCCGAGCAGAGCCAACAGTGACCCCCTCAACGTGATTCCGCAGATGAACGTCAGCGCCAAGTCAAGTCACCCGGTTATGCATCCGCGCAGCAGCGGATTTCCGCAGCCTAGCCTGTTGAGCACGATGCTAGACCTTAGCGGAGGCACCACCCATGGCCGCTCCATGGGATCGCAGATCTTTTGTAGCGACTGCCACAACAGCGATGACAATCGTGAGTTTGGCGGCTCAGGACCAAATGGAACGCATGGCTCGAAGTGGTGGCACTTGTTGGAACACGATTACGAAGACAGCCAGGCCCCTGGAGGTCCGGGTACGTTGATCACGGTCAACCTGAATCCGCAGCCCGACCTCAGCGTCAACGGACCTTATGGCATGTGCGCCAAGTGTCATAATCTGAGCGTCGTGATGCAGCCCGCGTCCTGGGCGTATCACAACAATCATGTGAACACCGATGGCTTCTCCTGCTCGACCTGTCACACGGCGCATGGAATGACGGCAACCAGCGCAAATCCTGCTGGAACTCGCATGGTTGATTTCGACCTGAACGTCGTGGGCCAGAACGGCGCACTTCCTATCTCCTACGATCAGGGCTCGAATAGCTGTGTCCTGCAGTGCCACAATGTGGCACATAATCCCGGCGGCGGTGTGAAGAGAATGACAGGTCCGCAACGAAACCCAAGCCCGACCAGGGGAAGATAATCGCCGGTACATCGCCGGCAACGAACGATGCCCGCCAGCTCAATCGCCGGAGATTCACACGCCTCAATAGGCAGCTCCTGGTTCGATTCCTACCCAATTCGTGTTCTCGCAGCGGTTGCCACGTTCACGATCGCGGGCGTATGCCAGGCGCGACAACTTTCTGCTCTAGACGACAGTAATATCTGGTGGCATCTGCGGACCGGCGCCTGGATCCTGCAAAACCATGCGATCCCGCGCTCGGGCCTGTTCTCGCAGTCAGCATCCACGGCCTGGGTTGATGCCAGCTGGGGATTTGATGTGTTTGCCGGCATGGTATACCGAGCGCTGAGCCTCACCGCAATTCCCGTAATGCTGCTGATCATGCAGTTGATGATAGCGGTGGCATTGTTTGGGCTGACGTATAAGGCGAGCAGGAGTTTCTGGATCGCAATTGCGCTTGCATGCGCTGGCCAGTATGCCATCTACCCCGTGCAGCCGTCCCCGTCGCTCTTCTCGATTGCGTTTCTCGCAATCCAATTGCATCTTCTGCTCTCCTATCAACACAACGGTAATGCCAAAACACTTTTCTGGTTACCTGTTTTGTTCATGGTCTGGGTCAATGTTGACCGCCAGTTCTACTACGGATTTCTAGTGCTGACGTTGTTCTGCGGTTGTCTCGTCGCGCAGGAACTCTGTCGACGATCAGGCTTGAGCTGGGTTGATACAGACTCACGGTCGGTGAATCTGGTTGTTGTAGGAGCAGTCGCAGCAGCATCGCTGATCTGCACATTTCTATCACCGTATGGATACCACCTGCATGGGGCGATATGGCAGAGCGCCACCGACTCGGCTGCTGATCGCTACTTCCGCGAGTTACATTCCATGCGCTTTCGCCAGCCGCAGGACTATGTGCTCATGCTGCTTGCGATGGCCGCTTTCTTCGCCTTGGGTCGCCGTCGCTCGCGTGATCTTTTCCTGATTTCATTGTTGGCAGTCTCGTCGGTTATTTCGTTCCGGCTGCAACGGGATAACTGGTTGGTCGTGGTCGTCGCTCTGGCTGTAACTGCCAATGCATGTCAGAAGCGAACTCAAATCGCCGATTCGGTGCCACTGCAGCGCTCACGCTTCAAAGCGATTTTGATCTCTGGAGCGCTGGCGCTGGTCGTGTTAGGAGTCACGGCTATCAGAATTCCCGGCAATGCGCAGCTCGTGTCGAGAATCAGTACAACCTTCCCAGTCGCGGCCGCAGATTACATTCGCCAATATCATTTCCCGCCGCCGCTGTTCCAGCCTTATGCCTGGGGTGGATTTCTGACTTGGTACTTACCCGACTATCCCGTCTTCATCGACAGCCGTCCCGACCTTTATGGCGCAGCATTCAACACAGAGTATTTCAAAGTGATGCAAGCGCAGATTCCTCTCGACACATATTCGGGGTTCGCGCAGGCCAGGACGATTCTCCTGGAGAGCAATTCACCCATGGTGTTAGCACTCGCGAGTTTGCCAGGCTTTCGCATTGCTTACGCAGACCATCTCGCGGTCGTCATCCTGAGGAACCCTGAGTAGTTCTTAGCACGGGAAAGGCTGTTACCGTCGGGCAAAGACAGCCGCGATCGGATCGTCATAAACCTTCTGGAACCGGGCATCCGATTGGAGCACGGGGACGAGGCCATCGCTCTGCCGCAGCAACACCAGTCCCGCATCATTCAAATAAGGATTTGCCTTGTAGGATGGCTCGCCGTTTTGCGTTTCGATCATCTGCTGGTCCAGCTTGTCGCCGTATAAATCGGTACGGCCATCGATGACCACCGGATAATCGGGCATGTACCACGTCAGAAATCCGCCCCAGTCGAAGTTGTTGTACAAAGGACCAGGAACGGCAGCCCTACGTACGAAGTTCACGGCATTCACGGGGAAGAAAGTGCTGACGGCGCGGTCCAATCCGCGATCATTAAAGTCGAGCCCTCGGGCAAACAACAGCAACACGATCGCGACTACCGCAAAAACGCCGGCGAGTTCGAACGGAGTGTCTCTCTGTTCTTCCTTTGCAGGGTTCGAGTAGCTGTCCGCGATACACGCTGCCGCAGCGACGCACAGAAACCAGGAGTCGCGCATGGTATGAAAAGCCATAACGCTGGCTAGCAGCAGCAATCCGAGCTTGAAGAGGTTGATCTTCGTCTGCCTGGCGACAGCAAAAAACGCAGCGCCCGCCAATAGAAGTTCCACCCAGTTTTCATACCCGCGGAAGCTCAGCGGCTGCAGCTCCTTGATCATGGAATAGATGAATTGCGACCGCGAATACGCGAAGACGACACCATAGAGGTGATAGGAATAGGGCCCAATCAACGTTGCCAGCACGCATCCACCGAACACCGCTGCCAGTCTTACAGTTGGAAGTTTCGCAGTCTCAACAAATGTCGAAGGGATTCCCAGTCGCGAGCCAGCCTCCTGGACGACGTTGGCCGCAACGAAAAGACCAACAGCTGCCAAGCCATAAATGAACTGTATGTGCAGATTCGCCCAGAGAAGGAATATCAGTGGCAGCCAATAGAGCGTTTCGACGCGACCGGCGCGTGATGATTCCAGCAACAACGTGAGTGTCACGCAGAATAGTGCGGCTGAGAAGAATACCGGTCGGGGCATCATCAGGAAGAGAAAAGCGTAGCAGCACGCGAAGCTCAAGAGGCAGGTGAACCAGAATCTGCCGGATAGCCGGCGTACCATCCAGTACACGCTGAATGCCACCATCAGCGTGAGGAGCGTCCCATAAAGTCCAATGCCGAGAAGTCCGAACCACGCATAGGACCGCGACAGCAATACTTCATAGCCCCAGCTATAGGCCGCCCAAGACCGAGTGGCCGCGCTGCGCGACAGAATGCCGTTGTGAGGAAATCCGGCGTGCAGAAAAATCCAATCCCCGACCTTCAGATGCCACCACACGTCCAGATCGATCACTGAGAGCTTCAACTGAAACGCTACTGCTCCCACCAACACCAGCAAGCCGGTTAGGACACCGAGTTGCAGCAGGCGGATACGCAACAGCGGAGCCAGTTCGTTGGCCAGGCTCCGTGTTTGGCGGGCTTCGCGCATTTGTATGGAGGTGGCGGGAGTCACTGGTTGCTATAAATCCGCAGGCCTTTCTCGCTAATGAAATACTTTAAGCGATCCACCTGTTCTGCACTGTATTGCGGATCTTTGCGAACCAGAGCGAGTCCGATGTTGCACTCTTGCTCTGCTTTCGCCAACTCTCCAAGCGCGTGGTAGCTGCCGCAGATAACGGCATGTGCGTCGCCGCTGAGAGGATCCAGAGCAGCCGCCTTCATCGCCAATTCGAGCCCTTGTTGCGGGTCTTGTTCACCGACTTCTCTGGCGCGAACCAGAAGTTGAGCAGCCACGATCGGACTGACGTCGATCGTTCCCTGGTACACCAGAAGGGCGCTTCCCGCCAACTTGGCAACAGGCGTTAGGTCTCGGAATACGTGATAGGTCTGGACGCTTGCGCCGCGAACTCCGATCCCGTCGACCATGCTACTGCTTACGATCATGGTGCCAACGAATGGCGTCTGCAACGGGTCCCACTGGAGCTCGGAAATTCCTCCGCAAGGGATACCGTAATCGCTGTTCTTGTTGTTATACGTTCGTAAGAAGAAGCAATTGGAAGGGTGAGTTTTATTGATGTAAGCCAGGGCCATCTTCTGCCCCTGCCCCCAATCCACATCGGAGTTCGCGAGATGCCGGTAGGTCTCGCTGGGGCCGCCCCAAAATTCATTGCTGTAGCTCAGATAATTTGGGTAGGCATGTAGTGAGCTGCCGACATGGAAAATTAGCAGCGTGATCAAAATAACCATGGCCCAACGGCGCGAGCTTGCAACGTTCCATACGCCAGCGCCTGCAAAGAGGACCAGAAAAGGAAGCACCGGGAGAAGGTGGCGAATTCCAACGCTAAGCTTAGAGCTCATGCTGAATGCCAGGAATACGACAACCGGCAGACTTAAGAACAGCAATTCGCGCAACCTGGATTTCCAGAAGGACACCGACCAAGCCGAGATCAACACCAGCAAGAGAATCGGCACGGTGAACTTGATCGTCGCGGCCACAGGAAAATAGAACCAGTTGCCATTGCGGTAGAGCTTGCCCAGTAGAAACGAGGGACGTCCTAACTCGGACTCAACCAGCACGTCCTGCAATCCAGCCAGGTAGGACTCAGGAATGAGATGCCAACTGTCGACCGCCGGGATGATTCTGGTTGCGAACATTCCGTGGGAGGTCGAAAGCCGGGTTGAGTGCCAGATGGCCGCACCCGCCGGTCGCGCCGCGTAACGAAATCCGTACGAGGCCCAAAGCACCGTCAATGCAATGGCGGCGACCGCGAGAAGTGTGGCCGAAAATTTTAGGAGCCGGCGCCCACCCCATCGACCTGCGAAAAATACCATGTCGAAGAGCAGCAGGGCCGGCAAGATGACCGCTAACAAAATTGTTGAATGTTTCGTGCACAGAGCAAAGCCGGTTGCCAGACCAAGCGCCAACAAACGTGTGCGGTTCGGCTCTACCACATAGCAATAGAGCGCATACACCGCGAGAAGAATCCCCAGGCTGGCGGCCACATCGGTTGTGACCAGCGCCCCATGTGCCAGGAAGTTAGGGTCGAACGCTACCAGTATTCCGCAGACGATCGCTACCGGCAGTCCAAACAGCTTTCGGGCGAAGAACCACACGGACAATAGCAACAGGACGGCAAAGAGCGAGACCGAAAATCGTGCCGCGGTGAGAACGGTTTCACGATTCGCAAATACAAAAGCGTGACCCGCAATAAAGTCGGCGGCTTTGTCATCACGGAGTCCACACGCATTGGGAATCGGATCACTTACATGCATGAAGAGCAGTGGCAGCGCTGCAACCATCTTTACCAGTGGAGGATGCTCGGGGTTCCATCCGAAGTCGTTGCACTGCAGGTAACGATATCCGGCGTGCAGGTGATCGATTTCGTCGGACGTGATGGAAAGTTGTACAACGCTCGTCCACAACTGCGTAAGCATGAGGACGGCGAGAGCGAGCGGAACCGCCCACTCGATGTGCCGGCGGCGTGAGTTGTCCGATATGGACTTGGCTGTGTGTGCCGGTGCTTCCGTAGCCGGTTGCTGTGCTTGCGCAAAGAGCGCTTCGGATTCAGTTGTCAGCTCGGTATTCATCTCAGCACAACGTGCAGGCAAGCCATCATGAAGTGATGCGACCTCGACCTGGTATCGCAAAGGCTCGCGTGGCCACCCCTCATTACATGAGCATCCGTCGTACCAAATCGAATCGGGCATAAGTGGTCAAAGGCTCAATATTCTCAATGGCAAGCGATGGCTCTCGCGAGAAGCCGCGCCAAATCACTCGGACAGTGGGGAGTAAGACCCGCCGAAGGGGCTTTCCTCCTCGGCTGCTGGAGTTACAACCGCCTAAGTCGTTGAAAGACAATAGCCAGAAGCAGCTGTCCATGAGGCGCGATTGGCAGCCGGTATGCACTATCTACAGCAGCCCGAGCGACCGAACCGTACAGCGAAATGATCCCGGATCGCAGGAGTGGGGAAGATGGAAGACAGTTCTGAAGTTCAAACCAGCGTTCTGCTGTGGAAACCGGCGCAAACCTACACCATGGCGGCCATCTGTTTAGTGATCGGATTGGCCATTGGATATCTGGTCCGCGGGTCTGCGTCTGCCACCGCTCCCGCACTGGGCGCACAAGCCACGATGCAGACGGGTCAGCCCATTGCTGCGAGCGCGGCTCAGCAGCCTATGCCCACTTTGTCCGACATGAAGCGGATGGCCGACAAGCAGGCCGAGCCTCTGCTCACGAAACTGAAGACCGATCCCAAGGACGTCGACGCACTGAACAAAACAGCCCTCACCTATAAATCTGCACACCAGTTTGAGGAGGCTATCACCTATTTCCAGAAGGCGCTGGCTCTTGATCCTGGGAATGTGCCTATACGGACGGATATGGCTTCTTGCATGTATTACACCGGCAATGTAGACGGAGCGATCTCGGAGTTGCAGAAGTCGCTCAGCTACGATCCCAAGCATGCGGGAACGCTGATGAACCTTGGAATCATCAAGTGGAAAGGCAAAGACGATGTCGCCGGCGCGGTTGCCGCGTGGCAGACCCTGCTTAAGTCGAATCCCGACTTTCCCCAGAAAGAGCGAATTGAGCAGTTGATCGCCGAGGCCCAGCAATCACAACATCCTGCGAGCGCTGCCGTCCTTTCAAATAAGGAGTAGCAAAGCGTCGAATCGCTAGCGTTCGCTCCGGCTGGCAAGGCTCAACATCGCGGGTGATAGGGTAGGCTGTTGCCTTCGATGATTGCCGCAGGATTAAGGGTCACCAGCGCTTCGGCAACTTCATTGCCGGAGATTTCTGCGATTCTGGCACGCGCTTCCGACAGTACAGGCCTGCGGTGCGTAGGGTCGTGCGCATCGCTGGCAATTACGTGCACAGCTTTGCGTTTCAGCAGCCATTCCGCGACGTTCTGTGAGCGGGCTCCCCAGAATCCGGTCAAGGAGTTCGCCGTAACCTGCACCAGGCAGCCCTGCTCCGCAAACTCCAGGACCTTCTCTGGCGATTTTCGCAAGATCGGATTGCGTTCCGGGTGGGTGATGATGGGAACCATACCGCAGGAGATGAGAGAGAGCAGGTTATCCCGCACGCTGGGCGGAATGGCGTAGTCGCTGAACTCTACGAGAAGATATTGCGATTCGCCGATAGTGTAGCGTCGTGGATGGGCGAGGGCGTCCTGGATATTGTCGTAGGAGAAGTGGAAATCGCAGCCCAGGCTGAACGTCAGCGCGCCATCGGCAGCATCGTACAGCTGGCCTAGCATCCCGACCCAGCGGTCGCGATCGTAGTTAAATTCTGAATTGCAATGCGGCGTGGCGACGATGTGGGTAATGCCGTCGCCTGCCGCAATCCGGCACATCTCAGCTGTCATCTCCCACGATTTCGCACCATCATCGATGGTGGGCAGGATGTGGCAATGAATATCGACCATCAGATAAGACCTAACTGCGGCTCACCAAACTTGTCTTCCGTAGCGCCGGATGTGAGAGTTTACTGGCCATAGCACCACGGCCCTTCTACGACTGTAATGTCAAAACGGATTACCTGCCCAAGACCCCAGGAAGGTTCTTGGTAAGGACGTCCTTGAGATATGCCGCATCATCGAATTCGCGCGAGAAACTGTTGACGTCGCCGTCGGCGACCTGATGAGGGCGGTTCGGATGTTCGATGTCCGCAGGCTAGCTGAGAAGTACGTCCGGCTTTTTTCGAGCGATGTGCAGCAGCTTCAGCGTTGCCTGGCGTGGCTCCCGGATCCCCTGCTCCCAGCTCTCCACGGCGTTGGAGCTGACATTCAGCAGGCGGGCGAACAGCGTTTGACTGGCATTCAGGCTTTCACGAAGAGCGCGAATATCGGCTGGCTTCATCGCTTTGGGACGCTGTGGCAACTCGACGGCGCGCAGATCGATCTTCACTCCGCTTTTATCGGACGCGACGGCTACGCTTGCGCGCTGTTCGTCCTTGCTCTTGTTCTTCTTCTTGTCTTTCTTATTTTTCTTGCTCACGCCTTCGTCCTCCGCAGAATCCTGAAGCAATGTCCTACATTGTAGGAGCGAGACGCAAGGATGGTATATAGCCCCTAAGCGCTGCTGCTGCTCTGCTACTTTTGACGGATAGCGCGAGCGACGGGGCGTCCCTTTTCTCCTATGTCGAGGTACGACCATGGGAGCTCGTGGTCATGCGTATAGACCACCAGCCACTGCTCGGGAATGGCGGCTTCGTAGAAGCGGTGCTTGTTGGCGATGGTTTCCAGCGGGTACAGGTCGTAGCCGAGGACCCACGTGGGATCGAGGTGTTTGGCGTCCGATAGCAGGTCGCTTGGATAGGCTGCTACCTTGCCGCCGCTACGAACAATCAAGGCCTGCATGTTTCGCGTGTGGCCCGGGTACACCTTGACGGAAATTCCCGGCACGATCTCTGCGTCTCCCCGTAACAGTTTCATCTGGCCGCTCTTAATCAGGGGATCGTAGTTGTCGGTCATGTAGCTCACGCGGTCGCGCTCGTGCTGTTCGTGGGCGTGTTGAACCTCACCTTCCTGCACATAGTAGGCGGCGCGGGGAAAAGTCGGCACAGGTTTGCCGTCCCTGTAATAGGTGTTCCAGCCGCAATGGTCGAAATGCAAATGTGTGTTGATGACGACGTCGATCTCGTCGGGCGACACCCCGGCGGCCTCGAAGCTTTTCATCAGGAGTGCCTGATTACGATAAATGGACTGACTCTTTTCGCTGAGTTTGCTGCCGATTCCGGTTTCGACCAGGACGTTATGGCGGCCGGTGCGTATCAGCAGGGAATTCAACCCCATGGGGATGTTGTTGCGTTCGTCCGGGGTGATGCGTTTCTCCCACATTACCTTCGGCACCACGCCGAACATCGCGCCTCCGTCCATGTAATAGTTGCCGTCGGAAAGCACAGTCAGTTCAAAGTCGCCCAGGGTCATTCTGTCCACAAATCGTCTCCAAACGAAGATATGGTGTGATGATACTGAATTTAACAAGCGTTAGATGGTCGCACCCCAAGCTCACCGGTGAAGCGTGTCGGGACTTTGCAATTCGACGGGCAGAGTTCCTGCTTTGTTCAGTTCGCCGCTGGCAACGCCCGGGCGTATGCGCGGCTGTTAATCAGGGCAATCGGAATTCCCACAAAGAACACGTGCGAAAAGATGAGGTTGGCAATCGCGCCGGCGGTAGCCGGTGGCTGTCTCGGTGCGGCGGACAGGGGAACCACGACGTAGTGCATAAACAGAAAGACGCCGACGCCGTAAATCGGCCCCCAGACGAACGGTGCTTGCAGAATCATCGGGAGCTTGCGGCTTAACAGGTAGTAGACCGTCGCCGCACAGAGCGCGATCGCGAAGTGAAAGATCACCCCCAGCGCTACAGCCGGCCACCCACCATGAAACGCAGCCACACCCAAAGCGCCGCTGGCAATGAACTGGAAGACGCGATGGACGGGGATACCGCTGATCCAACCGATGAAGACAACAGCATCCATGCCGTCGAGAAAGCCCGCGATGAACCCCGATACGAGAATGGTTCGAAGGGCGCAACTTGAGGGTCGGGTGGTGACGGCTAGCGAAGTTTCCATGAGAGCAGACTCTATCGCACCTGGCCGCGGCAACTTGCTGGTATTGTGACCAGCCGCTAGACATGTGCTCCCAGCAAGTCGAGGCTTGTGATAAAGGTGACTGTGAATGCGGCGTTTTCGGCAATGCCGGTGGAGTTCGCGGAAGCGGCGCGAGTCTTACTGCTGCTGCTCTTTTCTTCGGGCCAGAAGATACGACCGGATCAACTCGTTGAGATCACCGTCCAGCACGCGATCGACGTCGCCGATTTCAGCACGGGTGCGCAGGTCCTTCACCATGCGGTAGGGCTGCAACACGTAGGAGCGAATCTGCGAGCCAAAGTCAATGTCGAGCTTGGAATCCTCGATGTGCCTGCTCACTTCGCGTTTCTTCTCCAGCTCATACTCGTAGAGACGTGAGCGCAAAATGCTCATCGCCTTCTCGCGATTCTTGTGCTGCGAGCGTTCGTTCTGGCAGGCGGCAACGATTCCCGTGGGAATGTGCGTGATGCGAACCGCGGAGTCGGTGGTGTTGACGTGCTGCCCGCCCTTGCCGCCGGAACGATAGGTGTCCGTGCGGATGTCCTCGGGCTTGATGTCGATGTTGATGCTCTCGTCGATCTCCGGCGATACAAAGACGCTGGCGAACGATGTGTGGCGCCGCTTGGCCTGATCGAAGGGCGAGATGCGCACCAGGCGGTGTACCCCGATCTCGCTGGTCAGCAAGCCGTAAGCATGCTCGCCGTTGACGCCAAAGGTAGCCGACTTGATTCCCGCCTCGTCGCCTGGCTGATATTCGTAGAGCTGGGTTTGAAAGCCTTGGCGCTCCGCCCAGCGTAGATACATGCGCATCAGCATCTCCGCCCAGTCCTGCGACTCGGTTCCTCCCGCTCCCGGATGAATCGTAACGATGGCGTTGCGATCGTCGTTGTCGCCGGAGAGCAGCGTCTCGGTCTCGAGTTTCTCCACCAGGACCCGCAACTCGTTCACTTCGCGGCCCAAATCTTTCGAGACATCCTCGCCTTCATGCGCCAGGTCGAAGTATGCGCTGATATCGCCTGAGCGGCGCGTCAACTCATCATTGGTCGCGAGAGCGCGTTTCCAGCCGCTTCTTCTCGCGCATGACCTGCTGAGATTTCTCGGGATTCGACCAGAGGGTGGGATCGGCGGTCTGCTTCTCGATCTCGGTCAGCTTTTCGCGCAGCTTTGGCGCGTCAAAGATACTCCTGGAGATCGTGAACTTTGTCCCGCAAGGCGGCGTATTGCTGTTCTAATTCTTCAACCATGAGTGTCGATTTTACTTTCTATGATCTCCGGCAGGCTCTTAGCTAATAGCCGTCAGCTCTTAGTAGAATTCTCGGTGCTGTGTTTGCCAAGAGCTAAAAGCTAATGGCTAAGAGCTTCTTAAGCGGGCTGCAGCCCCGTTAATTCCGCGGGTTCGACGTAGTGCAACAGCAGGCCCACCAACGTGATTATCGCACAGAGGAATGGGAACCAGTCGCCGTGGCGAGTATAGAAAGTGTTGTCTTCTTCGAGAGAGTAAGCTCCCTGCAATGCGGTTCGCTGGTTGCGCGGGGCCTCGGCGACAACCCGTCCAAACGGGTCGATGACAGCGGTTACGCCGGTGTTAGTGTCGCGCAGCAGCCAGCGATGATTCTCCACTGCGCGCATTCGTGCCATGTTCAGGTGCTGGCGCGGCGCGCCGCCTTCTCCATACCAGCCATCGTTTGAAATGTTGACGAAAAATTCGGCGCCGTGCAGAGCGAACTGCCGCACCTCGTTAGGGAAAATCGATTCGTAACAGATGAAGACTCCTGCCTGCGAATCGCCTACGTTCAGCGGCACACGTAATTTTCCGCGCGCGAAGGTTCCAACCTGCCTGGTCAGGCCACCGGCAAAGCTGAACAGCTTTTCGAAAGGCACGTACTCGCCAAAGGGCACCAGATGGATCTTGTCGTAACGGGAGGTCCACGCCCCGGTGGGCGCAACGACCGACGCAGAGTTGAATATGTCGGGCCTGCGGTTGGGGTCTCCGGCGTGATCGATGCCGAGCGAGCCGGCAATGACGTAGGAGTTGGTATCACGCGCGATATCCGCCAACGTTCGGCGCAGATTCAGATCGGTCGCCCAGAAAGGGGCGGGCGACTCCGGCCACACGATCAGCCCCGGCGTGGTTGGTCTTTCGGCGTGTGGCCTTACGCTGAGCGCTTGCAGGGAACTCAGGGTTTGCTGAAAGTAATCGGGTGACCAGTCGGATTCCGTTATCGGAATATCGGCTTGAACCAGTGTCACACCCTGGTCCGTGGGCAGGGCTTCGGGCTTCAACAGTTTTCCTGCGTGGAGCGCAATGGCAGCGCCCAGCGAGGCCGTCAACAGCACCTTGCGCTTAGCGTACGGAACCAGGAATGCCGCAGCCACAGCGGTGTTCACCAATGCGATCTCGAACGAAATTCCATAGACGCCGGTAACCGTTGCCAGGCGCGAGAGCGGAATGTTGTCGATTTGCGTAGTGCCCAGCAGGTCCCAGGGAAATCCGGTGATGTAGGCGCGTGCCATCTCCACGGCGACCCACAAGAATGGCGTAAACACCAGTGCGCGCAGGTTCAGTTGATTGCGGCGCGCGGCGATCAAGGCCAGCAGCAGTCCAAAAAGGCCGTGGTACAAGCCGAGGTAGAGAGAGAACATTATCAGCAGCAGAACGGACAGGGGAGTCCCGATCCCGCCGTAGATGTGCATCACGTGGAAGATCCAGGAACAGCTGCCGAGATACCAGATGAATCCGCAGACATAGCCCAATAGAAATCCCTGCCATGCCGTCGCCGGAGCGAGAAACTGGCCGCCATCGGCAAGCACCATCATGATGTCCTGATCACGGCACTTAAGAACGGCGTAGATCAGCGGCGCCAGCGCGACCCAGCTCAGCAGATAGATCGAGAAATTCGGGAAGATCAGGATCTGGAGGACGCCCGAGAGGCAGGCGAAGATCCATGCTTTCGGGCGGATGCGTCTCACCTTGACGAGTTTAACAAAGAGAAGCTACAAGTTAGTGCGAGGCGAGATTACGACTTGGTTACACAGCGAACTGGGGGAACTGTTTCTGCCGCTGCTAACCAGAGGGGTCCTTCGACTCCAGTGGCCAAAATCGGGCCGCTTCCGCTCAGGATGACACATTTGCGAGGAAGAGCCGTTACGGGAAATGCCGAGCCAAAACAAAAGGGCCGCGATGGCCGCGGCCCAATTCAAAGCTGATAGCTGATAGCCGACAGCTACTTAATCGCCACCAGCTTGTTCATCAACTCGGAGTAGTCCTTCTTTTCCACACCGTGAACCTGCTTGTTGTACTCGTCGATTTTCTGCGAGTAGTTCATCGAGCAGAATTTTGGGCCGCACATCGAGCAGAATGATGCTTCTTTGTAGTACGCGTCGGGCAGAGTTTCGTCGTGCATGCTGCGCGCGGTCTCGGGATCGAGTGACAGCTGGAACTGCTTTTCCCAATCGAAGGTGTAACGCGCATAACTGATAGCATCGTCGCGGTCCCGCGCTCCGGGACGGTGCCGCGCCACGTCGGCAGCGTGCGCCGCAATCTTGTAGGCGATGATGCCGTCCTTCACGTCTTTGTCGTTGGGCAGGCCGAGGTGCTCTTTCGGCGTGACGTAGCAGAGCATAGCCGCGCCGTGCCATCCGATTAATGCGGCGCCAATCGCCGAGGTGATGTGGTCATAACCCGGCGCGATGTCGATGACCAGCGGACCGAGCGTATAGAACGGCGCGCCGTGGCAGAGCTCCACTTCCTTGTCGACTTGTTCCTTGATCTTGTCGAGCGGCACGTGGCCGGGACCTTCGATCATCACCTGTACATCGCGCTCCCAGGCTTTGGTCGTAAGTTCACCCAGCGTCTTGAGCTCAGAGAACTGCGCCTCATCGCTGGCATCGGCAATGCTGCCAGGTCGGAGGCCGTCTCCAAGCGAATAACTCACGTCGTGCTTGGCGAGGATTTTCGTGATGTCGTCGAAGCGTTCGTAGAGGAAATTCTGCTTGTGGTGGTGGGCCATCCACTGCGCCAGGATCGCGCCGCCGCGGCTGACGATGCCGGTAATGCGCTTGGTGATGAGCGGCAGATACTCGATGAGCACGCCGGCGTGGATGGTCATGTAATCGACGCCCTGCTCGGCCTGCTCCTCGATGACCTCGAGCATGAGATCGGCAGTCAGGTCTTCGATGCGCTTGACGCGCGAGACGGCCTCGTAGATGGGCACGGTGCCGATGGGCACAGGCGAGTGGCGCAGGATGGCCTCACGGATGTCATGAATGCCGCCGCCGGTTGAGAGGTCCATCACCGTGTCGGCGCCGTAGTGGACAGAGGTGTGCAGCTTCTTCAGTTCCTCGTCGACATTGCTCGTCACCGACGAGTTGCCGATGTTGGAATTGATCTTGCACTTCGACGCGACGCCGATGCACATCGGCTCCAGCTCAGGATGATTGATGTTGGCCGGGATGATCATGTGGCCGGCAGCAATCTCGTCGCGGATCAACTCGGGCGAAACGCGTTCGCGTTCGGCGACGAAGAGCATTTCTTCCGTGAGCAGGCCCTTGCGGGCAAAATGCATCTGCGACATATTGTTGTCGCCGGTGCGGACGGCCTCTTCACGGCGCTTCGCGATCCACTCGGCACGCGGGTTGACGGTGGTCGTGCCATTGCTGCCATTGGTTCCACTCATAATCTTGGTAACTCCTGATTGGTCTTTTGATTATACCGTTTGAAGAAGCGCCGCTTCGTCCGACTTGTCTGTCGCCGGCTGAAGCCGACTCGAGAATTCAATAACGTGTCTACCCAGGGCTCACGCCCTGGGCTAACGTCTGTTACGCCCTGCGGGCTGGGCCGAAGCGAACTCCAGGTTGTGATTCGCGGTGCTGATTCGTCGGACGAGCTGTTCACGGAAGTAACGCTAAACCGGCGAATGATAGGGAGCCAATTTGAGCTTTACTCTGCTGGACTGGACCGCGATCGCCGGGTATCTCGCCATCACGCTCGTCATCGGCGTGTGGTTTCGCCGGCGTTCCAGTCGCAGTGTGGCCGACTACTTCCTCTCCGGCCGCAAGGCGAACTGGTGGCTCGCCGGAACTTCCATGGTTGCGACCACCTTCGCCGCCGACACGCCCCTGGTGGTGACAGGTCTGGTCTATTCGCAGGGCATCTCGGGAAACTGGCTGTGGTGGGGCTTTCTGCTGTCTGGGATGATGACCGTCTTCCTCTTTGCCCGGCTATGGCGGCGCTCCGGTCTGCTGACGGATGTGCAGTTCGCCGAGATCCGCTACTCCGGCAAGCCGGCGGCATTCTTGCGAGGGTTTCGCGCAGTCTATCTCGGTTTGCTGATGAATTGCGTCATCCTCGGCTGGGTGACGAAGGCAATGACCAGCATCGTCGCGACCACGCTGGCGGGTACGCCAATGCTGGCGAACATCAGCCACTTCCTGAGCGCGCGCTTGGGCTCGGTTTGGAGCGGCGATGACGGTGCGGCGCTGGCCATCTGTGTCTTCTTCCTGATTCCGTTCACCGGGCTGTACGTTTCGCTCGGCGGCCTGTGGGGCATTCTGTGGACCGACCTGTTTCAGTTCGTGCTGAAGATGTCGATCGTGATCGCGGTCGGCTATTACGCGGTTGAGGCTTGTGGCGGGATGTCCGCAATGATCGAGAGCTTGCGAAAAATGGAGGCGGCCGCTGGGCCGAATGTTGCCAGTCCGATTGGATTCCTGCCGGATTTCTCTCGCGGCGTAACAACCGAGACGTTGTGGATGGTTCCGGTCGCCAATTTCCTGGTGTACCTCGGGCTGCAATGGTGGGCGTTCTGGTATCCCGGAGCCGAGCCGGGCGGCGGCGGCTATATCGCGCAACGCATCTTCAGCGCGCGCGACGAGAAGCAAGGATTGCTTTCGGTGCTCTGGTTCAACGTCGCGCACTACGCGATTCGTCCGTGGCCATGGATTGTCACGGGCCTCGCCGCCATTGTCCTCTATCCCGGTCTCAAGCATCCCGAAACCGGATACATGATGGTGCTCAATGCGCACCTGCCCCATCAGTATCGCGGTATCGCGATCGCGGGATTTCTGGCGGCCTTCATGTCCACGGTCGCCACGCAACTGAACTGGGGCGCGTCATATCTGGTGGCAGACTTCTATCGCCGCTTCCTCAGGCGAGGAGCGACGGAACGACACTACGTGAGAGTGTCGCGGGTATGTACCGTGTTGCTGGTGATCGCTTCCGCCTGGGTGTCGGTGCATTTGGGATCGATCGCCTCGGGCTGGGAAGTGGTCCTGCAGATCGGCGCGGGAACAGGCGCGGTGTACATCCTGCGCTGGTACTGGTGGAGGATCAATGCCTGGAGCGAAATCTCTGCCATGGCGTGTTCGCTGCTGGTCACGCTGCTACTCAATCACTGGCAGCCATTCAGCGGCAACGAGTCGCTTGTCTTTGCCAAGAGTGCGCTTACCACCACGGTCGTCACCACAGCGGTGTGGCTGATGGTCACGTTTATGACCAAGCCCGAGCCGGATGAAATTTTGACCAAGTTCTACCGGCGAGTGCATCCGGATGTGCGCGGCTGGCAGCGCATCGCTGGGCTGGCGCCCGAGGTTAGCAGGCCATCGGGATCTGGGGCGAAATCTGGGAGCGTGGGCCTTGGGCTGCATCGTGGTTTACACATGCCTCTTCGGAACCGGAAAGCTGCTGCTGCAGCAAAGAGGCATAGGCGCATTGTTGCTCGTATGTTCGATCGTAAGCGGAGTTGCGCTGTACCGCGTGGTGATCCGAAATTTCAAGATGGAACCGGACGACGAAGTTACACCTGACGCGAGGAAGTTGGTCTGACAGAGTGGTAACCTAGAAGCGACAAAAATGGGGAAGCTTTGGCTTCCCCGTAAGCGACAGAGGCGATCACTCATAGAGATGTGAAGAGCTTCTCGCTTGGTTGCTCACTCCATCATGCCGCCGTCGCCACAAATCGCTCCGGTTCCGCAAATTGCTGAAATTCCTGGCGCTGAGGAACGCAACGTCGTCATCGACGGCGTAAATTGGCGTTATTGGTTTGCCGGATCCGGCCCGCCGCTGCTGCTCATCCACGGTTTCCTGGGCTACTCCTTCTCCTGGCGATTCAATATGGAGTCGCTGGCCAAGGATTTTTCCGTTTACGCTATCGATCTGCCGGGGTGCGGATTCTCCGACCGCCCCGATTGCACCGAGTGCACGTTGACCGGTGATGCGGAGAAGGTGCTGCGCTTTATGGAGCATCTGGGCATCGAGAACGCCGATGTTGTGGGTTCCTCGCGCGGCGGCGGTTTGAGTATCATCATGACGGCTCTGGCCCTGCGCACTGATCAATTGCACCGCATCCGGCGACTCGTTCTGGTTTCACCCATCAATCCCTGGTCGAGCCATGGAAAAGTTCTCACCCGGCTGCTGGCGACCACGCTGGGCGGACTCTATGTCGTGCATGTGCAACCGCGGCTGAAGATCATTGCTAATCGATACTTTAAGGCGCTCTACGGAGACCCGGCGCGCATTGCCCCTGGGACCTTCGAAGGCTATTCCGCCGGACTCGACGCGCCGGGAAGCTTTGAACACCTGCTACGCATCCTGCGATCCTGGCATGACGATCTGGAAGCCATCCATCGGGCATTAGGAGAAATCGGTGGAATGCCCACCCTCTTGCTTTGGGGATCACGCGATAGAGCAGTCTATCCCTCGTCGATCCATCAACTGCAGCGCCAGCTCAAGAACAGCGCTCTGGTGATGTTTCCCGGAGCGGGGCACTTGCCTTACGAGGAAATGCCGGAGGAATTCAATCGGGTGTTGTGTGATTTTCTGCTGCAAAACGCCCCGCGAACGGCGTTTGAGATTGCTGCGGACAGAAACCCCGCGTTTAGCAGTTAGCGCCTGGCGGTTGGTGTTGCCAACGTCGGAATACTGTCTCGTGTTTCAGTCCGCTGCGCTGCTGCCCTCATCGCGCAGTTCGTCCGGCAGGCCCCGCGCGGGCAGCCACGCTGCGACGGCCGCTCCCAGATACATCGCTCCGACGATCCAGAAACCGTAGATCAGTCCGTCGCGATGGGCGGCTTCTCCCGCCAGCAACGCCGTGCAAATCTGCAGGGCGCTGGCCACGAACGAGAACGTATTCTGCACCCGCCCCATGAAATGCCGTGGAACCAACTGCATCATTTCGCTGGAGAGTGCGATGCCGCCCGCGCCGCGACTGGAGCCCATCAGGAAATAGATAACCACTGCCAGCGCCAGCCAGTGTGAGACTGGCAGGACGAACAGGGACGCAGCGATGACTGCCATGCTCAGCGTGACCACCTGATTGGCACCATGCCGCCGCACGAACCCTGCGGCGTAGAAGACGCTGACGAAAGCGCCCACCGCCCAGCCGGCATTCAACCAGCCATAACCGACTGCGCCGCCATGCAACACACGTTCGCTGAGCGGGGCCGAAAGCACGCCCTGCGTCATCATGGCCGCAACGAAAAGTGCCCAGGCGACGCCGATCAGGAGCACGCGGCGGTTCTCCTGGACATAGCGGTAGCCTTCGCCGAGTTCGTGTAAGTAGCGACCAACAGCGCCCAGCGCCGGTTCACTTTTCGCGGTTTCGGTGGCCGGGCGCGACACGGTGACCCGTCCCTTGCGCACCTGCAAAACACACGCCAGCGATACGGCATAACTGGCGCAGTCGATCAGCAGAACTCCGCCCAGGCCGATGTGGTTGTAGGCGAAGCCGACCACAGCTCCCGCCATCAGCCAGCCACCCTGCAGGGCCGCCAGCAGCAGCGAGTTGGAGTCGAGCATCTTGCCGTCGGGCGTCAACTCCTGGATAAGCGCATTGACCGTGGGAAAAAACATCCAGAAGCCGATGGCCACGAGCACGTTCATCAGGTAGATCTGCCACAGATGAACGCGATGGGTGAGCACCAATAGGGCGACGGTCAGGATGATGAGTCCGCGCGCGCCATCCAGCCAAAGCATGAGGTGGCGACGGTCCTCACGGTCGATGAGGACGCCAGTGAAGGGCAACAGAACCAGCGAGGGCAGCGTCTGCAGGGCGATCAACGTTCCGAGCGAAACCTCGGAATGCGTCGCCTGCAGGATGTACCAGATCACGGCGGCCGAATTCATGCCGCTGCCGATCATGGAGATGAGGTTGGCCGTGAAGATCAGCCTCATCCCGCGGTGCTGCCACATTTCTCGCATACTGTTTCCACTCTAGCGCAGTCGCGGCTGTGGAAGCTGCTCACATATACTGAGAGGGCAAGCTTCAATGCTGAACTGCGCTGAGCGTTGGTGAATGGGCGCTCAGAAAAGCTGCAGTTAGCACTTGGCATTTAGCATTGGTGGAAGAGTTTGGCGAATTGCTAAGTGCCAATTGCCAAGTGAGCCTTCGCGAAAGGAATTCTTTGGGCCTTCGCCGTTTATTCAAGAAGGAAAAGCAGGAACACCGCATCCTGCGCGAGGCGGTCGAACGCTCGGGTCAACTTGTTCCCGAGTACCACCGCCCAACGCCGGAGTGCCCGCATCCGGAGCGCTGGAGCATGTACGACTCCATGACCGCCGAGATCGAGGTGCTCGAGTTCCTGCGCACCCTGGTGACGACCATCAAACCGACCCTGGTGCTCGAAACCGGAACCTTCATGGGTGTCAGCACGCTTTGGATCGCCGAGGCGATGCGGCTGAATGGTTTTGGCAGGATTATCAGCTGTGAATACGATCCGAAGGTCTTTGCAACTGCGAAGCAGAAGATCGATGCCTCCGAATTCCGCGATCTGATCGACCTGCGCAATGAATCCAGTCTGGAAATGAACGTTGAAGGTACGATCGATCTGTTCTTCAGTGACAGCGATATGCCGATCCGCGAGCAGGAGGTGCGACGATACTTGCCGCAGATTTCACCGTTCGGCATCATCCTGATGCACGATGCCAGCTCGCACCTGAAGCAGGTTCGCGACGCGGCCCTGAAACTTGAAAGCGAAGGTTTGATCTCGGTGGTGCTGCTGCCGACGCCCCGCGGGCTGGTCGTGGCACAGAAGCGTGAAGGGCGTAAGTAGATGAGCTCGCATCGGGACAGACACGTGATATGCGAATTTGCCTGATCGGCGACTTCAATCCGGACGTCTTGGCTCACCAGGCGATCCCGAAAGCCCTGGCATTGGCAGCGGCGGACGGCGACTATGCGACCGGAGTGGCTCGGCACCGAATCCGCTGTAAACGCCGATCTTGGCTGCCTATGACGGATTCTGGTGCGTGCCTGCCAGTCCGTATCGCTCCCTGGAGGGTGCGCTGCGGGCGATTCGTTTCGCGCGAGAGAAGCGGCGGCCGTTCCTGGGCACGTGCGGTGGGTGCCAGCACGCCGTCCTGGAATTTGCGCGCAACGTTCTGCATATCTCTGCCGCTGGACACCAGGAATGTGATCCCGCGACCTCCGAGCCCGTCATCACGAACCTCGCGTGTGCGTTGATTGAGTCCAGCGAAGTGCTGCGACCGGTTCCGGGCACAAGATTTCATGAGATCTACGGCGCCGACGAAATCCATGAGACCTATCACTGCAGCTATGGTTTGAATCCGGATTATCTTCCACGCCTGGTGCAAGGAGGACTGCGGGTGGGCGTGCTCGCCCCGAACGGCGAAGCGCGCGCGGTCGAGCTCCCCACGCATCCGTTTTTCTTTGCGACACTCTTTCAGCCGGAACGATCGGCATTCAGCGGGCAGAGCCATCCGCTGGTCGCGGGCTTTTGTGGCGGCCGCCCGGTCGTAGCCCGCCGGCGCTCCATGGACAAGATCGCGACGAAGGATTCCGTCGTTGGACGCTAAGTATTGGCGCGCTGAGCGAAAAAGCGTTACGATTCCGGCGAATATACCGCTGCCGCTCCCGTTTGCTCATTGCCGGCTCGAGGTTCACCATGCGAATTGCCTGCCGCACGATTCTGGGTGCATCGCTGCTCTTCTCCACCGCCGTCTGGTCACAGAATGTCAAGATCGTTATCCCCGCCGGAACCCCTGCGGACAAAGAACTCACCTCCATCGCTGCCGAGACGGATGCCCAGAAGCGCATTTCGCTCTATCAGGATTTCGTTACTAAGTACGCAGATGACAAACCCGCTGCCGCCTATGCGGACTGGCAGCTGTCACAGCAATATCTGTCGACGGGCGACACCGGGAAAGCCCTGGAGTACGGCGACAAGGCGCTCGAACTATTTCCCAACGATCTGGATATCCTCGTCTCGCAGATCTCCGTGGCGCAGGCGATGAAAGACAGCGGAAAGGTTGTCGACTACGCAGTGCAGGGAGGCGAGATTTATGATTCCATCGCGAAGCAGCCCAAACCCTCCGATGTCTCCGACGACGATTGGAAGACGCATGTGGCTGAGGAGCAGCAATCCGCTAAACCAAGCTACGATTTTTGTGAGAGTGCGGCCTACAACGCCATCGCTGTCGAGCAGGATCCCAGCAAGCGCATGAGCTACATCGAGAAGTTCACCCCGGCATTCCCGAAGTCGGCGTTTGACGATCAGATTTCGCAGCTCGCGCTCTATAGTTTGCAGCAATTGAACCAGCCGCAGCGCCTCGAGACTTATGGAGAAAAGGCGCTGACGGCCAATCCGGAGAGCATTCCAACCCTGCTGATGCTGGCTAATGCCTATGCGGAGGATCCCAAGCAGGCGACGAAGGCGATTACCTATGCGGATAAGGTGATCTCGCTGACCGGCTCGAGCACCGATCGCGAAGAAGCAACTGGCCGCGGGTGTGGCGCACTCTATCGCTGGGTATGCGTATCTGAAAGAGGACAAGCTGGCTTCCGCAGTTCCCGAGCTGAAGACGGCCGTCAGCCTTTGCCAGCCGATCCCAAGGCCGAGCAAGAGGCGCTGTTCCGGTTGGGATACGCCTATGCCAAGCAGAATCGCCGGGCTGACTCGATGGCGGCGCTGCAGAAGGCAGCGGCGATCGACGGCCCTTATCAGGCGCCGGCAAAAGAAATGCTGGCGAAGGTGAGCAAGGTAGGGAAGTAGACTGAACTATTTCTTTACCAGCGCGTCGGAGAGCAGGTGGGCTTTGGTCGCAAGGTTATAGGCGCGTTCGAAGTCGCCGTCAGAGGTGGCTTTTCGCGACTGGCTCACATACGAGCGGATTTGCGTCAACATTTCTTCTTCATCGTGCGATAGCCCCTTCAGGCCGCTGATCCTCTTTTCCGTTTCGTCCAGTAATTGCGCGGTGGACTGCTTCTGCCGCGTGAACTGGGCGCTGGTCACATCGGCGGCGATGGCGGGTCCGGTGCAGCTTCCGTCGCCGGATTTGCCGGAGGATGCGCCACCGCAACCGTGGTATTGCCGCCGTTATTGGCGGGCGTGGTTCGCCGGCGGAGTTGCGATGCGGCTACTGGATACTCGCCGGCGTCGGTCGTGGTGACCTTTTTCTTGGTGTGCGTTCTTGGAGGTGGTTGCGCGCGGGCTGTCTCTTGCGCGACCGGTTGCGGATTCGGCGCCGGAGCAGGCGGAGGTGGAACCGTCTCCGATATCTCGGAGGGTAATGGAGTCGGTAGACGTTTCCACCGGAGCCTTGGCCTGCGAAGGCAGCTGCGGCTTCTTCTTCTCGCAGCCGAAGCCCGAGAGCAAAGCCGAAGCTAGCACGAGCGTAACGAATTGGCGGCCAAAGTTCATGTGCAGGTTTGCCACCCTGCCAACGTGCTTACTTTTTCGCAACTCAAGTGGCGGAGCAAGCGATGGCGATGTTTTGTCTCTATGATAAACATTTGCCACGAAAAAAACAGCGAACACGCGCATGTTTCTTACCCGAATGTCATTTTTCGCGACATCTTCAGTTCGCGTAGTGACCACTGCAGCTCTCCTGCTCAGCAGCGCCAGTCAACGGCAGAAGCAGGCGGAACGTTGTGCCGCGGCCGATTTCCGTTACAAAATCGATAGCGCCGTTGTGCAGCTGAAGGACGCGGTAGCTCATGGCCAGCCCGATGCCGCTGCCCGTCTTCTTCGTAGTGAAGTACAAGTTAAACACTTTATCGCGCACTTCGGGTGGAATTCCGCCGCCTTCGTCGCGAACCTCAATGGTCGCTGCTGTATCCTGCCGCCTGGCGGCTATGTTGAGAACTCCTCCGTCGCTCATCGACTGAACACCATTCAGAATTACATTCAACAGAGCCTGCTTGATGAGATCGGAGTCCGCTCGCACGGGCAGAGGACTATCACCCAGTCGGGTTTCTAGCTTGACGCCCTGGCGCGCCGCTTCCGGAGAAGCCAGCAATGTTACGTCCTCCACCAGTCGGCGCAGATCGAAATCAGCCAGCCGTAATTCCACTGGGCGATTGAAGTCGACCAGAACCTGCACCACTCGATCCAGGCGATGAATCTCGCGGCCAATGATGTCCATGTGGCGGCGGGTGTCAGGATCGACCTCGCGCATTTTTTCCCGCAAAAGCTCCAAGTGCACGACGATGGCGTTGATAGGATTTTTTACTTCATGCGCGACGCCGGAGGTGAGGCGCCCAATAGCAGCCAGACGCCGGGAAAGCTCAATCTCGTTTTCAATGCGGCGAACCGATTCTGCGTCCCGCATTGTGAGCAGAGCCCCGATTCGTTCCCCGCGCTCCGCAATGAAGTCGAGCGCAATCTGGATGCGGCGGCCATTCTCCAGTTCGATCTCGCGCTGCGGAATCCCCTGATGAAGCGCAAAGGCGTCGAGCACGATGCGGCCCAGCTTATTGGCGTCGGTAAAAACACCTTCGACCGCGCTGCCCAGGATTTCGCTGCGGGGACGCCCAATGAAGCGTTCGGCCGACGCGCTGACCAGCACCACACGGGTTTCGCGCGTGAACAGCACTAAACCGTCCTGCAATGTCCCCATGATCTGGTCGAGGTTTTCTTTCAGGGCGCTGAATACCTCCTTCACATCCCGGATCTGGCGTCCGAGTCGGTCGATCTTGGTATTCACCAGGCCGTACTCGTCGGTACGGCGCGGGATCGGGCTCAGGAGTCGAGTCCGGAACGCCGGCGGTCATCTGATCCAGACGGCGTCCGATGGCCTCCAGCGGACGCAAAGCGATGTTGGATACCAGCGCGGCGAGTGCCAGAGAAACCAGAATCGCGATGATCGGAAAAAATCAGAGCGCGACGCTAGCTCGGTTCGACTTCATTTTTCAGAAAAACGGTGGAGATACCGACACGAATGTCGCCAAACGGCTGCCCTTCGCGCTGGATGGGAAGATAGAGGTCATAGACGCGGGGCGCACCGAAAACAACTTTGAGCTGCTGCAGGAAACTGCCGCCACGCAATTTCTGGAAGTCTTCCCGGTCGGGCACCTCTTTGCCGATGGCGAGCGGGTCCGTATGCACGATCGCCCGGCCATTCACGTCGGCAATAGCGGCGTCAAAAATGGTAGGAGAATAGCCGACCACCGACTGCAGCAGCGTGTTCAAGCCAACGTCGGTCTTCAGCGCCTGCTCCAATACCTCTTCTACCTGCTTCGGATCGCTCTCGTTGACGAAGGCGCTGCTGAGGTCGACCTGTGAAGCTTCGCGCGCGCTCTCCCGGATCTCCTTGGCCACAAAGTCCGCACTGTCATAAGCCTCCGCCGTTCGTTGCCGCACCAGATGCGAGACGTACAGATAGCAGAAGATGGCGACTAGAGCGAACACCATGCTGCTGATGGCGAGAACCAGTTTTGTTTTTAAGCGCATTCGACTCATGGGCGGTACCGCCGGTCGACTGGGCCGTTGGCGGCATCATAACAGCCCAAGAGCGAGCCGAGAAATGGCCAAACCCCAGGGACGGCGTACTCCTCAGCTGCGGCGTATGCTAAGGTGTTCGACCGCAGAAGGCCGTACCCCTGCCATTCGGCTGCATTTGGCGCAGACAACGTGAGCTGCGGATTTGCGTCTAATATTGCAGGGACGTGTTGTCTATTCAGGACACGTGTCGTTAAGTGAGGAGAATACAAAGTGGCTCAACCCGCGACAGACGAAGTCAAAAAAGAACCGAACGAAACGGTCACCAAGCTGCGTACGTTGTCGCACGATCTCAGCAATTATATCGAGACCATCATGCAGGCTTCCTATCTACTTGCTCAGGCAAAGCTCGACGATAACAACAAGAAGTGGCTGGATCTGATCGATAAAGCTTCGCAGGACGCAGCCCGCATCAACCGCGAAATTCGAGACATTTTGCGCGCTCAGAGCTAACGCAATCGGCATTCTTGGCGTCTCCGATAGCATGAACTGACGCAAGCCGGTCTGTCACGCCGCCGGGTTCTTAACAACCTGCGGGCGAAGCTGCCTTTGCAGGAAGTCTTGTGCCCGGCGAAAGCCTTGCATGGTTCCTACATCCATATAGGTTTCTCCGATATGGTGGCCGCGAACTGCGTGTCCTGCGTCGATGTAGGCATTCAGCAGAGATCCCAGATACTCGTCTTCCCGGTGACGCGCCTCCCACAACAGTTTTAAGGATGCGAAATGCGGCGCTAGATGCCGTAATTGCGCCCCAGATCCAATGGGACTCAGGATCAGGAACCTTGCCTTCTACCCTCCGAACAAAATTCTGCGGATCGCAAACCACTGCGTCAAAATTGGCAGGGTCTTCGACCGGAAACAGAATGAGGTTCACCACTCCGCGTTGCGGCCCCAGCCCCGTAAGGTACGCGTTTTCCGGAAACCACACGGTATCGGGCAGCCCGATCAGTACCTGGTCATGCCGTTCGGCGAAAGGCTCGGCCCTGAACAATGCGTCGCAAAGCCCGCGGGGCGTTTGCTGTACCACATAAAAGATCTCGGCGGCGTAACTGCGCTCGGCATAGTAACGAATGATGTCGCTTTTTTCCGGCGAAATGATCATGCAAATCTGTTCTGCACCGGCGGCGATCATCCGTTCCACCAGATATTCGGAGACCGCCTTGGGACGTTCCACGCCGTCGATCAACCGCGAGCCAACGGGCAAGAGCTCCTTGGAGCAGCCGATCGGCTGAATGCGCTGCCCAGCGCCCGCTGCCGGAATGATTCCTATCATGCCTGTACCTCTGCTGCGGAATTCTTGTGCTGAAACGCTTCCTCGCAGTGAGCAAGGAATTCTGCGGCTCGCCGCTCCCCGGTATGTTCTTCGAGCGTGCGGCATCGGGCGCGGTCCGCTGCATCTTGTAATTCCCCCGGGGCCAGGCTCAGCAGAGAGAGAACGTCAGCGGACGTCCGCACCACATGTAACTCGTGCCGCACGTCGAAGAACGAGTCCAGCCCTTCCCAGGCGTCGGTAAGAATGGGAGTTCCACACGCCGCGGCTTCAAAGAACCGTCCTGATGGGCAGTAGCCGGAGGCGGCCATCTCCTGGCGTGTGATGTTGAGGGTAGCGCTGGACGATGAGTACAAAGCAGAGTGCTGAGCGGGTGCGACGTGCTCGCAACGACGCACATTTCCCGGCCAGGTCCAATCAAAGGGATAAAGCGATCCTGCCAACAGAAATCGCAAGTCGGTTCGCCGCCGCGCGGGCTCCAGAAAAAAATCGTCGAGCTTCGCCTGCCGGTCGGGCGCGTAGGTGCCCACATAACTTAGCGCGCAGCGAAAATCCTCGCATGGAGAAACTCGGTGATAGAGGTCTGGGTCCACACATCCGTACAGAGGGCGGGCCATACGAGCGCCAAATTGCTCCTCAAGACGTGGCAACAGCTCGCCTCCGGTGAATGACAGGTAAAGATCGAACTCTGAAATCTGATCCCGGCGCAAATAATCCAGCGGGCCTTCGGTCAGGCGGCTTAATGTGATCGGAGTGTCCAGGTCATAAAAGACATGTTGAGGTTTCCCTAGCTCGAGCAGGTCGTCGCTGATACGGGCTCCGTCGGGAGTGTAGCTGCCAACTACGACAATGTCGGAGGTGCCGGCCTCTTGCAGGGCCTTCGACCGGACGGACCTGCCAGTCAGAATACAGCTGGAGATCACAATATTCGCAGGAGACAACATCACGGTGGCGGGCGTAATAGGGAACATCCTTCTCGTAAAACGTGAGACGAACTCCGCGGCGTCTCAAGGCTCGCAGAATTGCGCGGTAAGGGGTCGCGTGGCCGTTCCCCCAGGAAGAAGAAATCGTCAGTCCGAAAAATGTGATCTTCAAAAGCTCACCAAAAGGGACGATCGCCCGTATGCGGCAATCAACTACTTACCTTTCGATGGGGATGCGGAGAGTAGCGTTGGCTGCTTCCATTTCCGAGAAGCAGCCACACATCTAAACCAGCGAGGCGTCCATGGTGATCTTGGCGTTAAGCACACGGGAGACGGGACAACCCTTCTCGGCATTCGCGGCGGCTTCGTCGAACTTGGCTTTGTCGGCTCCGGGGATTTTAGCTTTGACATCGAGGTGAACGGCAGTAATGCTGAAGCCACCCTCGGTCTTCTCCAGGCTGACGGTTGCAGTGGTATCGATACTTTCCGCCGTCATGCCGGCGTTTCCCAGTTGCGCGGAGAGTGCCATCGAAAAGCATCCTGCGTGTGCTGCCGCAATAAGCTCTTCGGGGTTGGTTCCGACACCATTTTCAAAACGAGTGCTGAAGGAATATTGGGTCTTGCTCAAAACTCCGCTTTGCGTAGAGACCGTTCCCTTGCCGTCTTTGAGGCCACCTGACCAATGAGCACTGCCAGTACGTTGCATGTTTCCTCCTACCAGGATGATGACTGCGTCGTCCTCCACGTTACACGAATCTCATGCCGGTTGGGTAATGGCGCGCGTCGGCCAAAAGGCCTGAGAGGCCTCTAACATTCCGCGGCACGCTATCTGCTTAGGACTCAGTAGAAGTCGGAACAGCTCAGGAAAAATCCGCAATCTGGGCAAACGAGCTTGCAATGATTCTGCCGAAGCCTTGCTGAGCAATTGGGACAGACTTGATCGCAGCTGAGAGCGGAGGACGGGCGAGGATTTTGAGACAGGTTACTAGGTGCTGCGGAGTAATGCTCGAAAGCGTCGCTCATATGGGCCAAAACTCGTTTTGCAACAACGGGTGCCATTATTGCGCTAAGGGAATTGACTAAATTAGCACTAGGGATGTAGGGGGATATCCCCCGATGGTACATGTACCTGTGTTGCATGAAAAGAGGTCAAATTTCGCTGGTATTTCGTTTACGGGCTTCTATAATTTCAAAAGGGGCAGTCTACCTGACTGAATCCCTGGCAACGGGCGGGCTTTACTATCCAAGGGACAACTTTTTTAAAAGGCCAAGCGCCCGGAAGTGTACGAACTGAAGCGTAATGTTAACTAATTAGTAAACATTACTATGCTGTGAAATATCGTCGCCGGACGGCCGAAAAGGGACGTGCGAAGGCGAAAGGTCCCCCGGACACTCAGCAGTTAAGTGGTGTCTTCGAGTTTCAGTTTAGTAGTGTCACCGTCGGCATCAGCGTTGACTCGACGGACGAACAAAATTTCAGGGTTTGCAATTTGGAGGTTGTGCCATGAAGAAACTACTCACCGCCGTACTTGCCGCACTCATGTTAGCTGGCGCGCTCTGCGCGATTAGCGGTGCAACCCCCATAGGTCAGTACAACTCTGTCGCCATCGTCGGAGAAGGAACGTCCCCGTTTCCGATGGTGATATCCCCCAACAGCTCCACTGGCCAATCTACCCTTGCCAGCCACTTTTAAGAACTTGCCGGTCGTTAAGTCGACCCTGGAGACTCTCCGATGAAGACTATCCTTGCCACGACATTCGCTTTGGTGTTGTTTGCTGGTGCAACTTTCGCCGCCACCAATTCGCTCTCCGCTCCCTCGTCGCAACCGACCTTTCAAGCTGCAGGCGCAATCAATACCACCGGCGCCCTGAAACCGAATGAGGGCGCTCCGATCCCGGTATGTCAACCCGGCCATTGCCCGCCGTCGCTGCAGCCCGAGGTGATCGCCAATGAAGGCGCGCCAATTCCGGTATGTCAGCCCGGTCATTGTCCGCCGCCGTCTCTACAGCCAAAACTGATCGCCAACGAAGGCGCTCCGATTCCGGTATGCCAGCCTGGGCATTGCCCGCCATCGTTGCAACCCGAGTTGATCGCCAATGAAGGCGCGCCAATTCCGGTATGTCAACCGGGTCATTGTCCGCCGCCGTCTCTACAGCCAAAACTGATCGCCAACGAAGGCGCTCCGATCCCGGTATGTCAGCCTGGGCATTGCCCGCCATCGCTGCAGCCCGAGTTAATCGCCAACGAAGGCGCTCCGATTCCGGTATGCCAGCCTGGGCATTGCCCGCCATCTTTGCAGCCCGAGTTAATCGCCAACGAGGGCGCTCCGATCCCGGTATGCCAACCTGGGCATTGCCCGCCATCGTTGCAACCCGAGCTGATCGCCAATGAAGGCGCGCCGATCCCGGTATGCCAGCCCGGCCATTGCCCGCCGTCTTTGCTGCCGGAGCTGATAGCAAGCGGACAGGAGCGATTTCAGATTTCTCTCTGAAACGTGGTGCGTTGCAGATAGCGGAAAGACCGATTAAGGAAAGTAACCAATTGGTGGTTACCTAATTTGGGAAAATCTTGCTTGTATTGTGCTGTCTTCACGGATATTCTTTCCGTTGAGTCATGCACTATCACCTGGCCGATTTCGCCCTGTGGTTGATCACTCCTCTGCTACAGGCAGGGGTCTTGGTTGCGATGTTTCGCCGGGGCTTGCAGAAAGACTACCCCTATTTCTTCTATTACACGATTCTGCAAGTCGCGTCAGTGCCAGTCCTCGGGCTGGTGATGTTCTATTCCTACTCGGCCTACTATTACGCGTACTACGTAAACCTCGGGCTTAGCGTCCTGATTTCCTTTGCCGTGCTGCAGGAAATCTTTAGGGACGCATTCCGTCCCTACGAAAACCTAAGAGATCTGAGTGTCATTCTGTTTCGGTGGTCGGCTCTGGTTGTTTTCCTGGTAGCCGTAATGTGGGCGATCAACGCCGCGCACAATGCCGATAACGGTGTGTTTACCGAGATCATGATGTTGAGCGACCGCAGCGTCCGCCTGATGCAGTGCGGACTGGTGTTCTTCCTGCTCTTATTCAACGAGTATCTTGGTATTCCGCACCGCAGCATGTTGTTCGGCATATCGCTCGGATTCGGACTGTTTGCGTCGGTCAACATGCTCGTAGCGACGGCCCTGAGCCATCACGGCACGATCACGTCTCCCGCGCTGAGCAGAATCAACAGCGTTGCTTATCTGGTGGCTGTGGGCATATGGTTCGGTTACACCTTGGCCGCTGCGCCCTCTCAAAGCAGAGCCCGCCAGGAAGCTTTACAGCGGTCCAGAGTGGTCGATTCGGCTTTGTCCGAAGCCCGGGTTGCGCCGGTTGACAGCCTGCTGATCACAATGGAAGAGACGGTTCAGAAGTTGTTCACTCCCCTGGAAGAAGCCAAGGTAAAAGTTCCCAACGGACACGCCTAGCCGTCACCTGAAACAGCTCCTCCAAAATTAAGCGGGGCAAATAAAACCTCCGGCGTTGCTCGCGCGGCATAGCCTTTGCTGCCAGCTCGCCACGCCCTTGAAACGAGCGAACTTGGGTGCCGATGGAATGAGGCGTTCGCTACCTCTCAGGCCGGTCATGTAAACTGGATGTACCGGTTTCGACTCCCTCCGTTTTGCCGTTCGAACGCGGTTTTCCCCCATTCAGGAAAGGACAGCAGTTTTGAGCACGAATCTTCGCAATATCGCCATCATCGCGCACGTCGACCACGGCAAGACCACTCTGGTGGACGCCATGCTGAACCAGAGCGGGACCTTCCGCGCCAACGAAACGCATGTCGAGCGCGTGATGGACTCCAACGATCTGGAACGCGAGCGCGGCATCACCATTCTGGCCAAGAACACGGCTATCTTCTACCACCACGTCAAAATCAACATCGTCGACACGCCGGGTCACAGCGACTTTGGCGGGGAAGTGGAACGCGCCCTCAAGATGGTGGACGGCGTGATGCTGCTGGTGGATGCCAGCGAAGGCCCGCTGCCTCAGACGCGCTACGTGCTCAGCAAGGCCCTGGAAGCGAAGCTGCCGCCCATCCTGGTGATTAACAAGATCGATCGGCCCGACGCCCGCGCGCAGGAAGTGCTCAACGAGGTCTACGACCTCTTCATCGATCTGGACGCCGGCGAGGACCAGCTCGACTTCCCCGTGTTGTACACCAACGCGAAGCTGGGGACGGCTACGACGGACATTGCGACCCCAGGTGAGAATCTACAACCGCTCTTCGAAGCGATTGTGAAGACGATTCCCGAGCCGAAGGGCGAGGTCGATGGGCCGCTGCAGGTGCTGGTGGCGAATCTCGATTACAGCGACTACCTCGGCCGTCTTGCGATCGCGCGCGTTTTCAATGGCACGCTGCGCACGGGCGAGGATGTGGCCATCGCCAAGCGCGACGGCTCGATGGAGAAGATCAAGATCACCAAGTTGTTCTCGTTCTCCGGCCTGAAGCGTACCGATATTGAAAAAACCGAATTGGGCGATATTGTCGCGGTGGCCGGCGTTACTGGCATCAACATCGGCGAGACGATTACCGACGTCGAGAATCCGTCTCCGCTGCCGATCATTACCATCGACGAGCCGACCATTGCCATGCAGTTCATGGTGAACACGTCTCCCTTCGCAGGCCGCGAGGGTCAATACGTCACCTCTCGAAACCTGCGCGACCGTTTGCAGAAAGAGCTGCTGACCAACGTCTCGCTGCGGGTGGAGGATACCGGCAACACCGACTCGTTCACGGTAATGGGCCGGGGCGAATTGCAGTTGGCGATTCTGATCGAGATGATGCGGCGTGAGAGTTTCGAACTGGCAGTGGGTAAGCCCGAGATCGTGACCAAGCATGTGGATGGCAAGCTGATGGAGCCAGTGGAGCGGCTTACGGTCGATGTGCCGGAATCGTTTGTCGGTGTCGTGATCGAGAAGCTGGGCGCCCGCAAAGCCCAGATGCAGAAAATGCACAATCACGGCTACGGCCGCGTGCGCATGGAGTTCGTCATTCCCAGCCGCGGGCTCATCGGCTTGCGCAGCGAACTGCTCACCGACACCCGGGGAACGATCGTGATGAATTCGCTGTTCGAGGGATATACCGAGTGGCAAGGTGACATTCCGCATCGCGTGACCGGTGCTCTGGTCGCCGACCGTTCAGGCCTCACCACCGCTTATGCCTTGTGGGGTCTACAGGAACGTGGCGAGATGTTCGTCGGCCCCGGTGTCGAGGTCTATGAGGGAATGGTAGTGGGCGAGAACTCACGCGACAACGATCTGGATGTGAATATCGTTCGCGAGAAGAAGCTGACCAATATGCGCTCGTCGACCGCAGACGATGCGATTCGGCTCGTACCGTTCAAGAACCTGAACCTGGAGCAGGCAATCGAGTTCATTGCCGATGACGAACTGGTGGAAGTGACGCCCACTGCGCTTCGGCTGCGCAAGAAGATCCTTCAGTCCAATCGGAGACCACGGCGTAATGCCCAGCCGGCGACCGTGGAGAGTTAGGTTGGCTCGGAGTCGACCTTCATCGGCCCGGTATGCCGCTCCGCTGGACTCGACTGAGCGCGCTGCTGGCTGGGGCTGCTGAGCCGGTTGAATTCAAACGCCGCATTGATCAGGGCGATGTGCGAAAGCGCCTGCGGGAAATTGCCCATCTGCCGCCCGGTTTTCGGGTCGTATTCTTCCGCCAGTAAGCCCACATCATTGCGAAGACTCAGCAGGCGCTCGAATAGCTGTTTGGCATCGTCGACGCGGCCGATCATTTTCAACGCACTCACCATCCAAAACGAGCACGCGAGAAAAGCTCCTTCGCCGGGCGGAAGACCATCCTCCGTTTTATCGGTGCGGTAACGTAATACGAACCCGTCCGCCATAAGATGTTTTTCGATGGCTTCGATAGTTCCACGCACGCGCGGATCCTCGTACGGCAGGAAGCCCACCTGCGGGATGAGCAGCAATGCAGCATCCAATTGCGTCGACCCGTAGGCTTGCGTAAAGCTGCCCATGACCTGGTTGTAAGCCTTTTCGCAGACATCGCGATGAATTCTGTCGCGTATCGCTGACCAGCCCGCAATCACTTTCTGATCGACCGATTTCTCCATCGTCTTAATCACGCGATCAAAAGCGACCCAGGCCATCACCTTGGAGTGGGTAAAGTGTTGCGGGTCGCCGCGTACCTCCCAAATGCCCCGGTCGGGTTGATCCCACACGGTTGCGAGATGTTCGGTCAGCGCCACTTGCAAGCCAACATCCTCCTCGGTCGATCGAATTCGTCCGAGGCAGGCATGCAGAAACGCATCGGCAAGTTCTCCATAAACATCCAACTGCATCTGCTCTGAGGCCGCATTACCGATCCGCACTGGCTTGGAATTCTCGTAGCCGCTTAGCCACGGGACCTCCCACTCCATCAGGTTCCGTTCGCCGTGGACGCCGTACAGCACTTGCACCTGGTCAGGGCTTCCGGCCACCGCACGCAGCAGCCAGTCGTGCCAGGCCTTAGCCTCCTCGAAGTAGCCGGCATTCATGAAGGCGAGCAGCGTAAAGGTTGCGTCGCGCAGCCAGCAGTAGCGGTAATCCCAGTTACGCTCGCCGCCGATGCATTCGGGCAGGGAAGTCGTTGGCGCGGCGACAATGCCTCCCGTGTGCCGGTAGGTGAGAGCCTTAAGAGTGATTAGCGAACGCTCCAACTCTGGCGCGTAATCGCCGTGCAGATGCGAATCGCCCACCCACTTCTGCCAGAACTCCAGGGTGTACTGCAGTGATTTTTCTGGGTCGATCGGACGGGGCAGCGGCTGGTATGAAGCGCCGTAGGTCAGGACGAACGGGATCGATTCGCCTTCGTGGATGACGAACTCGCCGCAAGTCCGCAAATTCTCTCCGCGAAGAGGCGCCTGGGTGCGGAGGACGGCCATGTCCGGCCCTGCGATGGCGCGCAACGCTCCGTCTTTCATGCTGGTGACCCATGGAACCGAGCGACCGTAATCAAACCGCAGAACCAGTTCCATCTCCATGGCCACGCTGCCGTGAACTCCCCGCACAATGCGGACGACGTCTGGATGGTGACCCCGAGGCGGCATGAAGTCGACCAGAGTCGCCGACCCGCCTTTGGTTTCGAAGGTGGTTTCAAGCACCAGGGTGTGGTCCACATACCGGCGTGAACTGCGACTCTCGTCTGCGGGCGTGATCGACCAATGGCCGTCGTCGGGCGTCCCCAACAGAGCGTTGAAGCAACCAGGGGAAGCGAAGTTTGGCCAGCAAAGCCAGTCGATCGAGCCTGTTCTGCTGACCAGGGCAGCGGTTTCACAATCGCCGATGAGCGCGTAATCCTCGATGCGGGAAGGCACGTTCGTTAGATTCGGCTGCGCTCTATTTGGCTGGCTAAAAACTGCGATGCCCGGAAAGCTATTCGTAGCGTAATGCTTCCACCGGGTCCAGGCGTGAGGCTTTGATGGCGGGATACATGCCGAAGAAGAGACCGACACTCATGGAGACGACGACCGCTGAGATAACAGCCCATATGGGCACAGAAGTCGGCATGGACGGGAATATCAAGCGGAAGTGCCGCCGCCGCCGCCGTCCCCACAAGAACCCCGGCTAAGCCGCCCAGTCCGGTGAGGACAATTGCCTCGGTCAGGAATTGGCGGATGACGTCGCCGCGTCGCGCTCCGATTGCCTTCCGTACACCGATCTCATGAGTTCGTTCCGTTACCGACATGAGCATGATGTTCATCACCCCGACGCCGCCCACCAGCAGGCCGATGGAGCTGACGATGATGGTCATCAACGCAACCGTGCTCATGATCTGGCGGAAGTTATCGGCAATGGCTGCAGCCGTAGTGATGCCGAAGTTGTCCGGCTTGTTGAAGGGGACATTGCGGCGGCGGCGGAGCAATCCGCGAATTTCGTCTTCGGCGGCGTCCTTATAACCTGCGTAAGCTTCCGCGCCAATAAAGTGTTCATCGTCGACGGGATAGTGTTTGCGATAGGCGTTGTAGGGAACCTTAATCGTTCGGTCGGCGCTATCATCTTTGAAAAGCTGACCCTTGCGTTTGTCTAACACTCCAATTACCTGATACGGAACGCCATCCACCAGAATCGTCTTGCCGATACCGTCGTGACCAGGAAAGAAAATCTTGTCGATTTCGTAACCGATGACCGCAACGTCATCGCGATGAATGTCCTCGAAATCGGTGAAGAATCGGCCCTGAACGACCTGGGCGTTGTAGACGTCCTGATACGCGGAGTTCGTGCCGCTGTAGTCAAGGTTGGTGATTTCGTGGGTGCCGTAGCGTGCGACCCGAAGCGGCGGTCGCTGCTCATCGGGATTGATGCGTGGCATAACTTCCACGGTGACGCTCTTGACGTGCGGACATTCGGCCAGAATCGCCTTAGCATCATCCAGCGTAAGCGGTTTGCGGTTCCGTTCTTCCGCGTTCATGCGCCCGACGCGGATGGCAAAGTCCCAGCGGAAGATGAAGAGTGTATTGGTACCGTAATCGTCGAGATAGCCTTGGATGTCGCGGCTGACACCGACCAGCATGGAGGCGACGAAGATCATGGCGGCCACGCCGATCACCACGCCCAACACGGTCAGAAAGGACCGGGTCTTGTGGTCGCGTACCGTCTCCAGCGCCATCTTCGAATTTATGCCAACCTGCAGGCGTTTCATAAAAGAGTTGTTGGTTGCCGGTTGTCCGTTGTCGGTGCGGAAAACTGACAACCGCGAACTGACAACCGGCAACTAGTTTTCAAACCGCAATGCCTCGATCGGATCGAGCCGCGCCGCCTTGCGGGCGGGATACACACCAAAGAACACACCCACGGCGGAGGAGATTCCGATCGCCAGCACCACGGCGGATATCGGAACCGCCATCGGTACCGGGGTCGCCGCCCGGACAATCATGGCCAGTATCCACGCGATCATAACTCCCATTGCCCCGCCGACGACCGCCATAACTGTGGATTCAACTAAGAACTGGAGCAGAATGTCCCGTTTCTTGGCGCCCAGCGACTTTCGTATGCCGATTTCGCGGGTCCGCTCCGTCACCGACGCCAGCATCACGTTCATGATGACGACCCCGCCAATCACCAGGAAAATCGAAACCAGCCCGACCATGCCTGACGCCAGCGTTCCGGTCAGGTTCTGCCAGAGGCCCATCAGGCTGTCGCTGGCAAGAATCCCAAAGTTGTCGTCGTCGTTCGGAGCCAGATGGCGCCGCGCGCGCATAAGGCTGCGCGCTTCCTCTTGGGTGCGGGCCAGCCACTCCGCGCCGCGTGCTTGCACGTTCACGCTCAGAGTCGTGTTGCGGCCGTAAATTTTGAGCCAGGTCTGAATTGGGATGTAAACGAAATTATCCTGCGACTGGCCGAACGTGTTGCCGATTTTCTTGGCTATGCCGACAACCTGGAACTCCTGGCCATCGACGGTCAGGATCTTTCCCAGTGGCTCGGTACCGGCGAAGAGTTTCTCGGCAACGTCGGCGCCGATCATGCAGACCATGTCACGATGTTCATTGTCGCTGTCGGTCATGTAGCGGCCGGTAGCTACTTCCTCGACGTCCATCTCGCCTATGTTGGCGGTCACACCACGCAGGTCAACGTCTTCCATACTCTGCCGCTCGGCTCGGATGTTGGCCGTGCGCCGCACTTCCACGCCAACTCCTTTCGGCAGCTTTAAGTTGTCGCGCAGCGCCTCGTAGTCGTCCCAGGTGATGTCGCGATTGCGGCGGGTCGCCTTCAGCAGTTCCTTGGCGTCGCTGATGATGGGAAATTTATGGATAAGGAAGACGTTGGAACCCAGGTTGGCGACGCGGCTGGCGAAATATTCGTTCATGCCGCTGATGAGGGCAACCACCAGGATCAGGGTCGAGACCGAGAGAATAATGCCCAGCAGCATTAGAAACGAGCGCAGCTTGTGAGCGCGCATGGTTTGCAGCGCAATCAGTGCCGGCTCGCGCAAGAAGTGTCCGCGCGAAAGGCGTCGTTGCTGGGTTGCAGGTGTCATCAGACTTGCCGGGAGCCTTCTAGCCATTGTACGCAAGCAGGCAAGGCTCTCCGAACACTGATACGAGTTGGAGCAGGGGAAAGTTGCAGAATGACCGGGGGAAAGTTCCTCCCGGAAGCGAGGAGCCTACTGGGCCGTGGCATGCCCGATAGGTGAGGGGGCAAGGTCCACCAAGTCAAGTTTTCGGCCTTCCTTGCTGAAGCGAGGAAGATGCAACATGCCCCAATTGTGCAACTTGAACTGCACCGACGTTCCCAGCACGCCAAACCCGTATTTCACACTGCGCCGGAAGTTGATAGATGACGCCTCTTCAAAATACTTGGTTGGACATGAGACCTCGCCGATGCGGAAGCCGAAGTGCACGCATTGCGCCAGCATCTGATTGTCGAAGACGAAGTCAGGCGAATTTTCCATCAGCGGCAGCGTGGTCAGGACCTTACTGCTGAAGGCCCGGTAGCCGGTGTGATATTCGGAGAGCTTCACGCCCAGAAACAGGTTCTCAAAAGCCGTCAGAAACCGGTTGGAAATGTACTTGTAAACCGGCATTCCGCCGCGCAGGGCCTGGCCGCCGATGATGCGCGACCCCAGCACCACATCGTAAACGTCGTAGGCTACCATGCTGGCCATGGCAGTAATCAGCAGCGGAGTGTACTGATAATCGGGATGCACCATGATGACAACGTCGGCGCCCGCTGCCAGCGCTTCGCGATAACAGGTCTGCTGGTTGCGCCCGTAGCCGTAATTCTTGTCATGAACGAAGACCTTCAGACCCAATCGCTTAGCGACTTCGACCGTCTTGTCTTTGCTGTAGTCGTCTACCAGGATGCGAATGTCTACCAGGTCGGGGATCTCCCGCACTGTCGCTTCCAACGTGACCTCGGCATTGTAGGCCGGCATCACTACGGCTACGCGTTTACCGTTCATCATGACCGTTTTTCCCGACGAACTACCCGCCCCATCATAAACCGGCACGCTAATCCGGCCAAACCGCCATTGTGACAAAATTCGGTCGGGGGAGGACACACCGGTGTTTGCCGCCTGTCCAGATCGGGTCTGCTAATCTGAACCCTCGCTCGTGATTCTGATCTCTACGCTCGTTGCCGCAGTTTGCGGGCTTTTGGCACTGGCTGGGACGGCCTACTTCGTCCTGAGCATCGTGGCAGCTCTTCGCTATCGAGCTGAACCTCAGGCCGCCGACTCAGGCTTCACTCCCCCGGTCAGCATTCTGAAATCCTTAAAAGACACCGACCCGCACATGTACGCGGCATTTGCCAGCCACTGCGCGCTCCATTACCCAGAGTACGAAGTGCTATTCGGTGTCAGTGACCCTGAGGATCCGGCGCTGGCTGTGGTTGTGCAAGTCCGCCAGGAATTTCCGCAGGCCAAGTTGCGCGTCGTGCACTGTCCGGAAGTGCTCGGGCTGAATGGCAAGGTCAGCAACCTGGCGCAAATGCTGCCGCAGGCCCGCTATGAACACATCATCATCAACGACAGCGACATTGTAGTGCCGCCGGACTATCTGCTGAGGGTGATGTCACCGTTTGCTGATACGAAGGTCGGCATGGTGACCACACTGTATCGCGCGGTTGCCGGCAACACCCTGGGGTCAAAGATCGAAGCCTTGGGACTTAGCACCGACTTTGCCGGAGGTGTACTGTTGGCGCGCGCGATGGAGGGCGGAATCCGGTTTGGCCTGGGCGCGACCATGGCCACGACCAAGACCGTGTTGGAAAGGATCGGTGGCCTCACGCAACTCGCCGATTACTTGGGAGACGACTACGAGCTCGGTGCGCGCATCGCTGTAAGCGGCTATACCGTAAAGCTGGCTGAGCCGGTAGTGGAGACTGCCTTGCCGGACTACACCTTGCACGCGTTCTGGCTTCACCAGATGCGCTGGGCGCGAAACGTGAAGGACCGAAGGCCAGGGCAGTATTTCGGCTTGATCGTCACATTTGGCTTTGCATGGGCCATCTTGGCAGTTCTGGCGAGTCCGTTCACTTGGTGGACCTGGCTGGTCCTTGCCGTCACGGCGGTTGCGCGTTTTACTTCAGCCCTGGTCGTGGGCGAGAGAGTTCTGAAGGATCGGCTACTCCTCCGCGATATATGGCTGCTGCCGCTGCGTGATTTCGTCGCTCTGGCCGTCTGGTTCGCCAGCTATTGGGGAGATACCGTCGTATGGCGAGGACAGCGGTTTAAATTATCCAAGGGAAAGCTGAAGTTGATCGACCGGTGAGTCTCGGGGTGTTTGATGGAGCTGTTTCTATTCGCGCGTTTTCACGCCAGTCTTGGCAAGGAGCTCAACGTTGAGCAGGCACTGGCAGAAGTTGTGTCTGCATCTCGCGAGGAATCGGGCTGTTTAAGCATTCATGCTTTTCGCTCCACCCGCGATCCGCAATTGTTCTACATCCATTCGCGCTGGAAAGACGAAGAGGCCTTCGAAACTCACGCAGCTCTGCCGCATACGCTGCACTTCGTCGAAGTTGTTGAGCCATTGATCGACCACGCGCTCGATGTAACGCGCGCCAACCTGATTGCCTGAGTTGTCAGTCGTGAGCCTGGGGAACGCGGTCACGCTCGAACTCAATGGATCGCGCAACGGGGGTGATGCGGCCGGCTTCCCCGAACTGGTAGGGCTCGCCGCGCCAGAGAAATTTGTTACCGGTAAAACTCCCAATCCAGGTGCAGAAGCCAAGAAGATCGCGCAGAGGATAGAGCCAGCACAACCACAGGCAGCGCGGATCGCGAATGATGCCCCAGCCCACCACCAGCGCAAGAAGCATGCGATTGATCCATGCCATCGCAAAAAGCCCCACGCCCAATGCCAAGGGATGCTCTTGCTGTCCGAATCCCAGCAGCAGCGCCAGCACCCCGAAGGGTACCGCATAGGTCAGGCCGGAGCCGACATGGCCCCACGGGCGTGAATAGCGCGTGCTCTTCATCCAGCGCAGCTGATCGCCGAAGGTGCGGCGCAGCGAGCATGCGGACAGCACATGTCCTACTTTGTAGTGCGACAGCACAACCTGGAAGCCCGTGGCATCGACCAGGTTGCCAAGCACAAAATCGTCAGAGTAGAAATCAGCCGTCTCCCGCATGCCGCCGATGGCTTCGATAACATCGCGCCGCACCGTCATGGCAGCGCCCAGAGCGAACTTCATGCCCTCGACCATATCGGCGACCATGACACCCGCAGGCATCTCGACCGACATGCCGATGGCTTCCATTTGCGACCAGAAGTCGGGAGCGGGAATGCCCTGATAAAGGCAGGTCACCAGCCCTACCTTGGGGTCCAGCAGAGGCGGGATGACGTTGCGGAGGAAGTCCGGTCCGACCAGGATGTCGCTGTCGCTAATGACGAAGTAATCGTTGTCGCTGGAAGCGATCATCTTCGCCAGGGAGAAAACCTTCGCATTCGGCCACGACGGCTCACCCGAGATAATGACCCGGGTTTGAACGTGCGGATACCGGGCACAAAGCTTCTCGACGACCGTCAGCGCCTGATTGTCGCGGCTGCGGGCCCCAAAGATGATCTCGAAGTCGGGATAGTCCTGCTGGAAGAAGCTCTCCAGCGTCTGCTCCAGACGCGGCTCCAAGCCATGCACGGGCTTCAGAATCGTGACGGCAGGCAGTCTTCCGACCGGAACCGAGAGCACCTGTTCCCGGCCTTTTCGAGATGTCCGTATGTAGCGAAAAGCGGCCACCATCACCATTCCGAAGAAGACTGTGGAGGTGAAAGAGCCGAAGATGGCTGCATACCACAACAGGTGCCTTATCAAAGGTTCAGCCGTACCGGCGCCTGCTGTATCCAGAAATATCGCAAACATAGCAACTGTTCATTGTACCCGCTCGACAGGCGAATGTAGCTGCCTCTGGCGGTTCATGGCTTACAAGGAACGCTCCAAGGGCCCGCCGGTCCAAGACTGATCCCGCCATCGTTTGGCCGGAACCGCGCGATCGGTCCAGATGTTCAATCCTGTCCCGCCGGGAAGACTACGCAGGTCGGAGAGGAGAAGCTCGCTTTGGAAGACTTTCAAGCTTGGAATTTGCGATTAGCATTTCACCCTTTCTTTTGGCAGCCAAGTCCACAAACGATGTTACATGGGACCCGCTAGCTTGATTGCCCTTACGGTCACGGTGTAGGCTCGTCCGTCACCCTGAATCAGTGCCCGTTATCACACGAATTGGAGAGATGAATGCCTCTGCGCTCGTCGCGCTATCTGCAGCCCACCGTTCTGATCCTCTTAGTCATGGCGTTGTCGTTCAGCTTATATGGCCAGGATTTGCCTGGCACTGTGCAGCTTTCGGGCATGAAGTGGCGGCTGATCGGACCCTTTCGAGGCGGCAGAGTCACAGCGGTTGCGGGCGTTCCCGGCGATCCGACCACATATTACTTTGGAACTCCGGGTGGCGGAGTATGGAAGAGCACAAACGGTGGCCGTGTCTGGTCGCCGATCTCCGACAGCGTGAAAGTTGCCTCGATTGGGGCACTGGCGGTTGCGCCTTCGGCTGCGAGCGTCGTTTACATGGGCACCGGCGAGCAAACGCGCGGCAAAGGAGTGTATCGTTCCACGGATAGCGGCGCGACCTGGAGCAGTGCCGGCCTGGAGGATGTTCCTTACATTCAGGCAATCATCGTCGATCCGCAGAATCCCGATGTGGCCGTCGTGGGTGGAAACTCCATCGGCTTTGGCATCCTGTGGCACCCGATACCGAAATCGGCGTACACCGACAATCGTGGGATATTCCGTACGGAGGACGGCGGTAAGACGTGGAAAAAGGTTTACGCCAACGACCAGACTTTCGGTGTGGTCGACATGTGCTCCGATCCTTCCGATCCGCGTACGCTTTATGCCGTTGTCTATCGCCCGGATTCCGGCTCGGGTGATAAGCAGATACCCGCGACCTCGGAGATTGTGAAGTCCAGCGACGGCGGCGTGACGTGGGGTTCCATGGCGACGAAAGGCTTGCCGGACAAGGGACTCGGGCGAGTGGGAATCTCAGTCGCGTCCGGAGCCGGCGGAAAGCGCTTGTATGCGATCGTCGATCAGGGCTTCTATCGCTCTGACGATGGCGGGGCGAACTGGTACCAGTCCACCAAAGATCCTCGCGTGATTGGGAGTTCCTACTTCAGCCGCATTTTTGCCGACACCAGGAATCCCGACATTCTTTATGTCGCGCAGACCTCGCTTTATCGTTCGACGGACGGCGGCAAGACTTTTGAAGCGTACGTGGGCGCGCCCAGCGGTGACGACTTTCACGTGTTGTGGATCGACCCCCAGAACGCAGCCCGCATGATCCTGGGCGTCGATCAGGGCGCAATCGTAAGCGTTGACGCCGGCAAGAGTTGGACTTCGTGGTACAACCAGCCGACCGGGCAGTTCTATCACGTCTCTACCGACAATCTGTTTCCCTATCGCGTCTACGGCGCGCAACAGGATAGCGGCACCGCCGGCGTCCTGAGCCGCAGCGACTACGGCGAAATTCTGCTGCAGGACTGGTTCTCGATCGGCGGCTTCGAATACGCCTTCATCGAGGCCGACCCCGCACATCCCGACTTCGTATTTAGCGGCGGTTGGTACGGTTCCGTCGTCCGCTACGACAAGGCGACGGGTGAGATCGCGACGGTCTTTGAGCGCGGCACGAAATATCGCTTCTCGAATATGGCTCCTCTGGCATTCTCTCCGCAGGACCCGTCGGTGCTGTATCAGGGCACGCAGTTTGTGCTGAAGACCTCGGACGGCGGCAAGAGTTGGCACGAAATCAGCCCGGACTTGACGGGCTATGGCGAGCCGAAAGAAGAGGAGAAGCCTGATCCGAATAAGCCGCCTCCGCCGGCGATCACAGCGCTGGCGCCTTCCGCGGTGAAGGCAGGGCAGATTTGGGCCGGAACTACGAATCGCATCATTCAGCTCACGCGTGACGGAGGCAAGAGCTGGCAAAATGTTTCGCCGCCAGGACTGGCGGATCCGCTGGAAATTCTGTACGTCGAAGCTTCGCATCACGACGCGGCCAGTGCCTACCTGACGATTGGCGCGACCCGAGAATCGACCCCGCCGAATATTCTGCGTACTCACGATTATGGAAAGACGTGGCAGAAGATTGTTGCCGGCTTTCCGGCTGACGAAATGGTACGAGTCGTGCGCGAAGATCCTAAGCGCAAAGGCCTGCTTTATGCCGGCACGGACACCGGCGTTTTCGTTTCGTGGGACGACGGTGATCATTGGCAACCGCTCGCGTTGAATCTGCCGCCAACGCCGATCACGGATCTGAAGGTTCACGACAATGATCTGGTGATCTCGACCTTCGGCCGTTCGCTTTGGATCTTGGATGACGTGACCCCGCTGCGCGAGATGACTCCCGCGGTTGCTGCTGCCGATGTCCACCTGTTCACGCCGGAGACGGCTGTGCGCGTGCGTTGGGACAATTACGAAGACACGCCGTTTCCTGTGGAGACCCCTGCGGGCGACAATCCGCCGGACGGCGCCATCCTGAACTATTACTTGAAAAACGCTGCCACCAGTGAACTGACGCTGACAATCTATGACGACAAAGGAGTCGAGGTTGCCAAGTACAGTAGCGATCCAAAGGTGGCGCCGCTTCCGCCGGCGAATGTTCCCGAGTACTGGTTCGCGCCACCGACTGCGCTGACCAAGGCGGCAGGCGTGAATCGTTTTGCGTGGGAGCTGCGCTATCCGGCGCCGCTCACTCTGCCTTATGGATACTATGGCAACCTGCTGGAATACATGGAGTACACCCTCGCCGATCATGCCATCGCCGGACTGACGCCTCGCGAACAGCCGCGCGGTCCGCTTGTGGTGCCGGGCAAATATACGATTGAGCTTGCCTGCAACGGCAAGACATTTCGCCAGCCGTTGACGATCGTAGCCGATCCGCGCATTCACGCTTCGCAGGCTGACCTGATCGAGCAGCGCGACGTTGCGCTGCTGGCCAGCCGCGGAATGAAGTCGAGTTTCGATGCGTTTCACCAGATCGACGCATTACGTAAGGCGCTGGACGATCGTCAGAAAGCCATGTCAGCTCCTGATGCCGAAAAGAACAAGGCAGCGGTGGACGCGCTAATCAAGAAGCTGGACGCGGTGGAAAAGGGCACCAGAACTGCTCCCGGTGTTGGCCCGGTCAATCGCGATCTGGCGCGACTGATCTTCAGCGTCGAAAGTGCGGACATGCGTCCGGCAGACACGGTGCGAGCGGCGGTTCAACAGAACTGCGACGCACTGGATAAGAATCTGGCGCAGTGGCAGCTGTTGAACCAGCAGGACGTGGTTTCGTTCAACCAACTACTTGCCGCCAGCAAGGCGCCTGCGCTGCCGATTGCAAACGTAACCCTAGGAGGCTGCAAGCAGTAACCGGCTCGCTTCTGATCGCTGTGAATTCGCTTCCTGTTTTGCCGGCAGCAGCTAGAATCACTGCATGTCCACGGTGAAAGAACAGCGCGACCGGCTAACCGACCTGACGAACAAAGCTTCGGACAAATACATACGGGGCGACATGCACGGCTTCCACTACGCCGTGAGCATCTTCATTGCGACGGCCATTCTGTGGATCTGCGTGCACATGCTGGCCGAAAAGAATCCGATCTGGGCCATCAGCTCCATGGTGGCGACCAGCGATCCGCTGATGAAGAATGCGCTGACCTTCTTCAAAGCCCGTATCACGAATGCCCTCGTGGGCTGCCTCGTGGGATTGCTGTTCATCGCGATCGGCGGCTCCAGGCTCCTCATGCTACCTCTGGCGATGGCTGTAACGGTCCTGCTCGCTTCTTACGTAGTGCGTATCTCGACCATGTGGCGGCAGGCGCCGATCACGGCAGCCTTCGTCATCTCTGCCGGAATCGAACACCACTCCCGACTGAATGGTCTGCAAGCCGGTGTTACGCGTATGGCAGAGGTGCTGTTTGGCTGTGCTGTGGGACTCGCCGTGGCCTGGATGGTATCGGTCCTGTGGCCGCTGCCGGATCCGGAAGTAAAGGGAGCAGCGTAACGAATTATCCCAGTTTCTTGTGTACTGCGCCCGCCGCCGCGCCTTTCCAAAGCTTTTCGTAATTTTCCAGATTGCCGAACGTTCGCGATTGCATGCGATCGATGTAGAGGATCCCGTTCAGGTGATCGATCTCGTGCTGCAGGATGCGTGCGTACCATCCTTCCGCCTCGACCCGCACTGGTTCGGCGCGCTCGTTCAGGAACTCCACCACGACCCGTCGAAAACGCGGAACGATTGCGGTGTAGCCGGCGACACTGAGACAGCCTTCGAAGAACTCGAGACCAGGGTCGGTGGTGGAAATGATTCGAGGATTGATCAGCACGTGAAAGGGCACCGGTCGGCGCCCGCGTTCGGCCAGTTGCTCGGGCGTGGCTTTGACGTGATATTCCTCGCGATCCTCGATCACCACCAGTTGCAGCGGGACGCCGACCTGGGGAGCAGCGAGTCCAACTCCTGGAGCTGCGCGCATCGTCTCCCGCATGTCCTCGATAAGCCGCTGCGTCTGCCTGCTGCGAATTTCTTTCGCCGTCAAAGCACGCGCCTGCGCACGCAATACTTCTTCTCCCGCCTGAACGATGGTCAAAGGCAAAGACCGTGCCCTCCTCGCTTTCAAAACTATCATTGCGGCGTTTGCGTGCTCAATGGAGACGCGGAGCAAAAACCTGGAGCCGAATTTCGCGGTATTGCATAAAAACATCGCCGTTCGTGAGGAATCCGCAAGCCACTGACGACATCTCATACTCCGTGGGTAAACCAAGGTAAAGACAGTTCACAGACTGCGATCTCTCCAACGAGTTTCGTGTTGGATAGCGCTCGGGTCATGCTGTCTCGCGCCAAGTACCGCAGGATGAAGCCTGTCGAAGGGGCGTCGCGCCAAGCACCGCAGGATGAAGCCTGTCGAAGGGGCGTCGCGCCAAGCACCGCAGGATGAAGCTTGTCGAAGGGGCGTACCTTCAGGTACGCCGTAAAGAATCATTTCTCGTAGCGAGCGGGCTTCAGCCCGCGAGCTTCGATTCTTACTCCAGGAGGATGGAATGGTAAAGCTGGGATTGTACGTTCGGCTTGAAGCAAAGCCCGGTAAAGAAAAAGAGGTAGAAGCGTTTCTTCAACAGGGAGGTTCGATGGTGCTGGAAGAGCCGCAGACGACGGCTTGGTTCGCGATCCGCATGGGTCCGGCGACCTTTGGCATCTTCGACGTTTTCGAGGACGAGTCCGGCCGCCAGGCTCACCTTACGGGACGGATTGCCGAGGCGCTGATGGCGAAGGCTCCCGATCTGCTGGCACAGCCGCCAAAGATCGAGAAGATCGACATCATCGCGTCGAAGCTCCCGAAGTAGCGGATGCGTTGGGCAAGCCATCGCCCCGAAGCGAGAGGAAATCCTTAGTGGCCCACGTTCGCCCATATTTTTGGGCTAACGTGGGTAGCTGCACGACATTCGACCCAGGTTAGCGGCCAACCGCAGGACGCGAACCCTGGGGTTCACTGCCCCAGGATGGCCCGGATCTGGCGCAAATGATTCACATCGTGACCTGCGATTTGCAAGGCCAGGTCGCGGACGCTCATCTCTCCCCGCTCGGCGTGGATGCCGTATCGTTGCCACTGCTCCGGGGTCAGCCGGCTAAACATCACGAGGTTGGCGCGTCGCAGCAAGGTGAACAGCTGCAGTGAGTCCGCGGGATCCTGCGACGGATAGTCACCCAATGCTGCTCCATAACTCCTGATCGAAGGGCGACAGCGGACCGCCGTTGTGCTCGATCATCTGCCGATAGCGCCAGAACGCTCCTATCTCGGCCTCGGCAAAGTGGGCCAGCAACTCGTTGACCGACCACTTGTCCGGTGCGGGACGATGACGCAGTTGGTCGTCCGACGCTCCTTGGATCGCCTGCGCCAGCAGCTCCGGCGTCTCGCGCTGTACTTCGACAGGGTCTTTACCTTCGACGTAAGAAAGAATGCGGGCTTTGTACTCGGCAGCCGTCGCCATGAATCACCTCCAGAGGATGCCAGATAGTTTAAGCCCTCCGCGAGATCGCCCTTTGCCTTTGGCCCCTCGATTCAGCACAATCATCCCTGACCGGAGAAGTCCGCACTTGCGCGAAGTCTAAGGAAAGCTATCTGTGTTGTTGTCGCCGCCGGAAGAGAGACCTTTTCAGTGATCCAGAAGGATGACCCACCCCCCCTCAATTTGGATATTGATTCTAAAGATTTTACGGCAAAATATTGAAAACAAAGAGGTTAATTGGTAGGCTAAAGTCATTGTTTTCAATAGGATACAGATTTCCCTGCAAAATATTCATTCGCTGGGGGTTATCAGTAAAATATTGATTCGCAGCTGTTTATCAGGCGAGTTTGACTGGTTATTTCAGTTCTCAAAGATCGGCGGACGGCGACGCTGCAAGAACGTCTGCCGGCCATTGGGGACACTAAGCCCAACATAACAGCGTAGCGCGTCGGGGACTTTCGTCAAGATTACGAAAGGACATGTACCGATGGCGGATACCTCTCTGGCCCGAACGCCGCGAGCGGGAATGATGGGATAGGGGTCCTTCGACTCCGGATCGCAAACGGCGCGATCCTGCGCTCAGGATGACACTTCTGGCTGTCGCTGCATTGCCAAGTTGGAGATCTTTTCCGGTGAAGGGCTTGTGCCGTCCCTGACGGGACTCGGATTGATTTTCGAACGTACCCCACCCTGAAGGGTGGGGCTATCCTCTTTCGCGCCTACGGCGCGCGATACGGATTTCGAGCCGTAGACGCGCGATGCGGATTTCGCACCTACGGCGCTGGATACGGATTTCGAGCCGTAGGCGCTGGATATGGAGCGTAGTGCAGGACTTTCAGAACCGACTCGATCTCGCCGCGGGAAATCTCATCCTTCTGCCGTGACAAGGCCGATTCGAGATCGGGGATCGCAGCGATGTCAGGAACGTTTCTGATGAAATTCAATACGTCCTGCAAAATCCGACCGTCGTCCCTGGCAAGCAGAAGCGATCGCACTTCAGGGTACTGACCCGGAGACACAATGTAGTACTCTGCGAGTACCTCACCCGCGTTCACGTTAGGTATCGCGGCGACAGCCGCCGGGGAACACGTTTGACCCCGCGTCGGATTGAGAGCATCGGCAACGTGCGATTGATCGGCCAGCTCCAATAACGCAAACGCGACGTACACGCGCCAGTCGGTTGGAAGGGTGGTGTCATCACAGTCCCTTCGCAGCGCCTGGAGGCCTCTCTGATCTCCGATTTGCGCAAGTGCGCAGGTAAGGTAAATTTTGGTTTCAGGATAGTGCTCGACTGCAATCGCCTGCCAGAGTGCATCGGCGACTGATCGTCTCACTGCTTCCTCGACTCCCGTTAACTTGAGTGGATCGTCGGTGCCGGCGTTTCCGGTCTCGTCGGCGAGTTGCCAGCCGGCGAGTGCTCTTATCTTGGGCTTTTGGTTGTTCGAGAGCCTCAAGGAGAGCAGGACGAGTCAAGGCGATGCCTTCACCTTTGAGAAGACCTGCTGCACTCATGTGCGCGACGAGAGGTTCATCCATGATCCGTTCAGCGGGAGTGATGTCGGAGCCCCCGGCGAACGTGGGAAGTTGTCCACAACCGGTCAGAATGGGAGGCGGCTCCATCAGTATGACGTGCCCGGCTTCGATATTCGCCTGGGCCGCAGAAACGGCGACGACACACAAGACGAAGGCCGTGGTGAAGCAGTTGCGCATCCTTCTCTCGAGAAGATTGTACGGGAGTTGAGGGACGAAGGTAATGACCATCTGGTACAGGTGAATGGTACGAGCCAATTTTCGGAGGCGTGGAAACAAGAAAGCAGGGGTCCTTCGACTCCGGATCGCAAACGGCGCGCGATCCTGCGCTCAGGATGACACCTTCTGGCTGTCGCTGCATTGCCAAGTTGGAGATCTTTTCCGGTGAAGGATTTGTGCCGTCCCTGACGGGACTCGGATTGATTTTCGAACGTACCCCACCCTGAATGGTGGGGCTATCCTCTTTCGCGCCTACGGCGCTTGTTTGACACCAACTCGTGGCGCATTCGCTCAGGACGAAAAGCGAAATAGAGCAGGGCAGCCACTCCGACGGGCCATCGAGAAAGAGTTCCGCCAACAGTCCGCTGATTCAGTTCCCGGATTCAATTCCTCTGAGTCGGTCCCTCGTGATAACAAGCCTCAATGACTTCGCCGCAAGAAAAACCCCAGGTCTCGAAAATCGCGAGACCTGGGGCACCCGTAAGCGGTCTTCCAAAGCTAGAAGCTAGAAGCCAGCTGCCCAAGCATCAACTGACAGCCGATAACGAACTGAGACTGACCACTGACCGCTGGCCACTACTTTCTAGTGCAGCAGTCCGAACACTGCGACACCAGTTTGCGTTCCCACGAACACTTGGCCGTTAGCGACAATCGGAGTGATGAACTTATTGCCGTTGCCGAACTGGTCGCGGCCTCCTGAGGCCTGGTTGCTGTTGTACAGCTGGGTTGCCAGGTTAGTGGCGTCGAAGGCGTAGAGCACCGCGGGACTGGTGTTGGAGATTGCCCAAACGATTGCGTTGGTGTTCTGGTTCGAGGTGATCAACGGAAACGTTCCGGGATAGGGGAACGTGACCGATGTCTGCGAGGTCGGCGTAGTGGTCAGCTTGGCGTTGGAAATGCCGTAGGCCTTCAACGTACCTCCAACCTGGCCGTAGTACACCGAATTGTTCCAGTAAGACGGTTTCGACCATACGCCGCCGGGCAGCGCGCCGCTCAGCACCTGATACGCGTTGCTGTTGTTATTGGGATTCCACTTGCCCATGTTGTCGCGATTGACGACATAGATGTTGGTGTCCTTGCCGGCGCCGACCGCGAGGTGATGCACGCCTCCATTGGTATCGGTGACGTCCGGCAAAACGATCACGCCGCCGGAACCCAGATCCACATCACCATTCGATTCCTGCACGGTGTTGAACATGTTGAAGTAGTCGGCAATAGCGAGCGTTCCGCCCGAGGTCGAGAGCTTAATGAATCCGTTACCGTAATCGCCGTTGATGGGGAAGCCCTGCGAGTTGAGGGTGGTATCGAAGGTGCCATTGCCGGCGAGCAAGTAAATGTTGCCGCTGGCATCGGCAGCGAGGCCCGAACCCGCCATCCAGACCGCGCCTTCACTGCCGTTCGGCGTGATGTCGATGACTGAGGTCTGCGCCAGTGTCCGGGAGTTGTACGCCATAACCCACCCGGTATAAGGACGATCATCGCAGTGCGAGGTGAAGGTGATGTAGAGGGTGCCTCCGAACTCAAGCAGTCCGGCACGCTCGGCAAACTGAGCGGGATTGAAGATGACCTGTCCACCCTGGCTGCCGTCGCCGGTTCCCGGATAGGTGGCTGCGATCTCCATGGGGCCGCCAAAAAGCTCGGCGCCGGTGCCGAGATCAAGCGCATGCAGGCGCTGATGGTAATGGCCGGAAGAGTCTTTGGTCATGGCGACGAAGTACATTGCGCCGTTCGGACCGTTGGCCTTGTCGATTACCGGGGTATCGGGGATGCCGATCTGCGGCGAGATCTGGTTGCAACCATGATCGTCGCTTGGCGTCTCGCCGGAGCCGAGAGCGGAGACTTTCCAGTATTGATTTCCGTGGACGGCGCTGAACGCATACACGCTGTCATTCTCAGTGACGACGTAAAGCGTGTTGTTAAGGCTGCCATTGATGAATTGCCGGTTGACGTAAAGGGGCTGGGCATCGACTTTGCCATCCACCGTGAAGAAACCAACTTTGCCGAAGTTGGTGGAGTTGACATTGCTGGGCGTCAGCGTCGTCTCTTGCGGCGTCGATCCCTGACGGGAGGGGCTGTAGTGGTAGGTAAGAACGTCGGTAGCATAGGGAATGGGAAGCCCGCGATTGACAGGCTTCGAGGGATTGTTCGAGGAAGAGTCGCCAGCCACGCACGATAGCGTGATCAGGCTCGCGAACAGGAAAACGCAAACAGTCGAGGTAGCTGGATTACGCACGTTGTCACCCCACGAGTCGTGAAATCTCAAACTGGTGCCAAGTATATGCGGAATAGCGGCACGATCTTCCAGCAACTCACGAAAAAAGCGCCATATAAAAATGGCGCTTTAGTGGAGGGCAAGAGGGTCAGAGATTTGCTATCTCAGTCATCGCTGACGGTTTCAAGCATGGTCGACCAGCTCTACCTTTGCGCCCGGGACGCTCTCGGCCGCGGAATCCAGCGAGTAGATCGTCAGACCGCTGAGCATCTTGGGGTAAAAGTCGGTGGACTTCTGCGGAAGCACTTCGCCGGCGAAGGCGATGTCGCGCACTTGCTCCATGCGGACGGGATTCATGAGGAACGCGACCTGAGCCGCGCCTTTGCGAACCTCGTCGATGGCTTCTCCGGCGTCGCGAATGTACTTCAAATGCTTCTGGCCGCGGATGTCTTCTTCCGACATGCCGATGATTTCTTCCAGGATGAGTTTATGAAGCTGCACTACGTCGAGCGAACGCTGTTGCGCCGACATGTCTTTCAGGCTCGGCGATTGCGCGTCGCGTCGCGCCTTCAGCAAGAAAGCGTTTTGCGCAGTCACGGCAAGTAGCGCAGTACGATCCTTTCCCGCCTCGCGCAGCCTGCGAACCGCATCCTGCACGTCGGTAATGGCGCCCAGGTCCTCGACTTCGAAATACTTCATCACCTGCATGGCTTTGCTGTAGAGGCTGAAGCCCTCGAGCCCAAACACCACGCGATGTGTCGGCAGGATCACCAGGCCAGGAGCGTCCATATTCACGAAGCTCACCATCACCCGATCGTAGGGAGCGTCGGCGTTGTTGGACTTGGTGTGCTCGCGCATCTGGTTGCGATAGTTCAGCGCAGTCTCGTAGCGATGATGGCCGTCGGCGATGATCAGCTTCTTGCCGGCCATCTTGGCCGTAACGGCCGCGACGATGGCAGGGTCGGAGACCTTCCACATGCGATGCAGAACACCATACTCATCGCGAAGCTCAACCGTTGGAGGGCCATCCTGATGCAGCAGCTTGCCGACTTCGTCCGCCGGATCGCTGTAGACCATGAAGATGAGCTCGGTGTGGGCCTGAGTGGCTTGCAGCAGGTTCAGGCGGTCTGCCTTGGGCTTGCTCAGCGTCTGCTCGTGGCGGAAAACAACTTTGCGGTCGTAGTCGTCGACGCCGCCTAGCGCGATAAATCCGCGGCGCTCGGTTTCGCTGCCCGTCGGATCGCCAGGAGCCTTGAAGGTTTGAGAGTAAACATAAAGGCTGGGTTCGGAATCCTGCTGAAGGACGCCTTCGCGCTGCCAATTTTTCAGTAACGCGGCAGCTCGCGTATAGACGTTCTGCTGGTCATTGTCCGCGGGCTGCGACTTTCCCAGGATGATCTGCACCAGATTGTAAGGGCTGGCTTGGTAGTACTTGTCCTGCATGGCAGGCGTGATCTTGTCGTATGGCTGAGTCATGACCTCTGCAGGAGAGACCTTGGAGGAGTTGTAGCGGAGCGCGTGAAACGGACGAATGTCGGCCATAAGAGTCCCTTTGTCCCGTGATGGTATGAATTGGTTTCATCTCGGGAATCCAAATTCTAGCAGCCAGAAAAAGGAAACCAGAAGGACGTGGGTCACATCCATAGGTGCAGGAAGACTGGATTTCGATTCTCCGGAAACAGCGTGGCGGAGCCGGTTTTGGCGGTTCAAGCTGTGTTACCATCACCTCACACCCCAAAGGATCTTTATGGCCCGCGGTGGCAGTATCGATTTCGGGTCAGTCGACTTGGCCTTTCAGCCAGGGTATTCAAGTCGAAGGGCGGGACATTTCTATCGCCAGCCCGTCCAATCCGTCGTGCGCGCGCAAAAGACCTTGCTCCTTCTGCTTAGCTTGTGTCTCATGGTCTGCTGGCTGACGCTTCCAGCCTTGGCCCAGAACGACGATGTCCACCTCACGCCGCGTGAAACCAAGAAGACTGACGCAACCGCGGACCCGAGCGGAATCTCCGATCCATCGCTGCGGACGCACACCAAGCCGCTGAAGAAGGAAGTTGACCTGGTGCTGGTTCCGGTCACGATTACCGACCCCATGAACCGGCTGGTCACGGGCCTGGAGAAGGAAAACTTTCTGCTGACCGACAACGGCCAGCCACAGCAGATCCGCCATTTTTCCAGTGAAGATGCGCCAATCTCGCTGGGCGTCATCTTCGACATCAGCGGATCGATGGCCGACAAGATCGACAAGTCGCGCCAGGCGGTGGTCGAGTTCTTCCGCACCGCCAATCCGCAGGACGAGTTCTTCCTGATCACGTTCTCGGAGAAGCCGGAGGTTTTGGTCGACTTCACATCTTCCGTGGAAGACATTCAAAACAAGTTGGTTTACGCAATTCCCAAGGGCAGAACGGCATTGCTGGACGCGATCTATCTGGGCATGGATCGCATGCGCAAAGCCCACTACGAGCGCAAGGCCTTGTTGATCATCAGCGACGGTGGCGACAACCATAGCCGGTACACGGAAGGCGAGATCAAGTCGATGGTCAGGGAGGCGGATGTGCAGATCTACGGCATCGGCTTATTCGACCTTCAGGCCAAAACGCCGGAGGAGCGCGAGGGCCCGGCGCTGCTCAATGAAGTCACGGAAGCTACTGGTGGGCGGACATTTGTCATCCAGTCGCCCAGTGAGCTGGCGGACGTCGCTACGAAGATTGGAGTGGAGCTGCGCAACCAATATGTGCTTGGCTACCGTCCAACCAATCCAGCACACGATGGCAAGTGGCGGAAGATTAAGGTGAAGCTTAACCCTCCGAAAGGATTGCCGCCGCTGCACGTGTACGCCAAAACTGGATACTATGCACCTACGGAATAGAACTAGCTTTCTGGTCATCCTCTGTCTTTCGATATTTGGCGGCTGGTTGATCGGGCAGGATTCAACCTCCCCAGCGCAGCCGGCTGCGACACCCCAGCAACAGCAACCCGCCGCAGGAGCGCAAGCGGCTCCACAGCAGTCAGCGCCAGCGGCCGGTCAAAATCCTCAACCGAATCCGCAAACCCAGGAAGAAGCGCCGCCGCCGGCGAATGCACCGAATCAGCCCGGCGATACGGTGCAGGTTCCGCAGCAGGGACAACCACCGTCATCGCAGAACAACGATGTATTTGTATTTAAGAAGGAAGTTGATGAGGTCACGCTGCATGCAACCGTTGTCGACGACCATTTCCGGCCGATTACCAGCCTGACCAAAGACGACTTCAATGTTTTCGAGGACGGCAAGGCGCAGAAGATAACCTCGTTCCGCAATGAAGATATTCCAGTTGCGCTGGGTATTGTCATCGACAACTCCGGCTCCATGCGCGACAAGCGGCCGCAGGTCAATGCTGCGGCACTCAACCTGGTGCGGTCCAGCAATCCCCAGGACCAGGTTTTCGTTGTCAATTTCAACGAGGAGTACTTCCTCGATCAGGACTACACCGGCAGCGTTCCCAAACTGAAGGATGCTCTGGAGCGAATCGAATCGCGCGGCGGCACGGCGTTGTATGACGCGGTGGTGGCTTCCTCCGATCACTTGAAGAAGAGCGGCGCCCTGGAGAAGAAGGTGCTGCTGGTCGTGACTGACGGCGAAGACAACGCCAGCCGTGAGTCGCTGGAACAGGCTCTGCGCCGGCTGGAAGAGAAGAATGGGCCGACGGTCTACACCATCGGATTGCTGGGAGAGGAGCATGGCAAGCGGGCCCGTCGCGCTCTTCGCGAGATGGCCGAAGACACCGGCGGCGTCGCGTTCTTTCCCAAGGACCTGGACGAAGTGCAGGCAATCACGACGCAGATCGCCCACGATATCCGCAATCAGTACACCATCCAGTACAAACCTTCGACCCCGCAAAGCGTGGGAGGCTACCGCACGGTGAAGGTCGAAGCCCAGGCGAAGGGTTATAAGAAGCTGCAGGTAAGGACGCGCAGCGGATACTATGCCGGGCAGCAGCGCGCTTCCGCGAGTCCGCCCAGTGGGAATCCATAGGATGCTCGAGCTGAAGTGAGTATTGAAACGGGTGCCCCATTCAAGCCTCTTTTGGCTTGAGTGGGGATTTTTGTTGGATGGGAAAATCGCCGACGCCCGTTCATTAGAAGTCGCCTGACGGAACGCTTCGATTTACCGGCCCATCTTCATCATCGTCTGCCACAGGAAGAAGACCACCACTACGATCGCGATCAGACCCAGGACCACTCCGCCGATCAACACCATCGCGGTGACACGTTCCTGCGCCGGCGTCGGCGGGGTGACGCCGAGATAATTGGTATAGACGCGATAGAGCAGGCGCAATAACAGACCGCGCTTTGGTTGAGCGTTCCCCGGGTGATTGCTTGTGTTCTCTTCTGACATTCGTTCAGGAAGATCCTACTGCAATTCTGGAGTCGGAGCCTGTTGATGCCGTCCAAAAGACCGCTCAAGCTTGGCTTGAACGGGGCACCCGAATGTCTCGAACCTGCGCCCGGGTTCGTTGCGATGAAGTTCATTTCTGCGCGGGACATCATCTAACCGACCTGTGGCTCGTCCTAATTCTTTAACAGCAACTGTGCCGGATGCCTCTCCCTGGAAGTTCGCGGTGCGCGCTTTGCGTTATCGCAACTACCGCCTATTTTTCGGCGGACAAAGCGTCTCGCTCGTCGGCACCTGGATGACGCGCATCGCCACCAGTTGGCTGGTGTACCGGATGACGCACTCTGCCTTTTTGCTGGGCGTCGCCGGATTTTCATTGCAGATTCCAATCCTGCTGCTCGGCCCGTTCGCCGGCGTATGGGTGGACCGTCTCGATCGTCACCGGGTGCTGGTCGTCACGCAGATTCTCTCGATGCTTCAGTCATTCTGCCTGGCTGTACTGGCTTTGACGGGAAGAATCACGGTGGCGGACATCATTGCGCTCAGCCTTTTGCAAGGCGCCATCAACGCCTTCGACATGCCCGCGCGGCAGGCCTTTGTGGTGCAGATGGTGGAGGACCGCGCCGACCTGAGCAATGCCATCGCGCTGAACTCGTCGATGGTGAATGGAGCCCGACTGATAGGCCCTTCCGTCGCCGGCATCATCATCGCGGTATTCGGCGAAGGGTACTGCTTCCTGATCGACGGCTTCAGCTACCTCGCCGTGATCGCGTCTTTACTGCTGATGCACATCACGCGGGAGCAGGCACGCTCGCACCGGTCTCAGATGACGCGGGAGCTGAAAGAAGGCTGGCACTACGTCTCGCATTTCACGCCGATACGCTCGATCCTCGTGTTGCTCGGCTTGGTAAGCCTGGTCGGCATGCCCTACACCGTGCTGATGCCGATTTTTGCGGGCAGCGTGCTCCATGGCGGCGCGCATACTCTGGGATTCCTGATGGGCGCCGCCGGTGTGGGTGCGCTGGTGGGCGCGCTGAGGCTGGCTACGCGCCGTACGGTCGTGGGACTGGGCCGGGTGGTGGCGATGACATCGGCGGGATTCGGAGCGGGCTTGTTTGCTTTCTCCAATTCGCGCTGGCTGCCGCTTTCGTTACTGCTGATGATGTTCACCGGTTTCTGCATGATGACGCAGATGGCCTCGAGCAACACCATCCTGCAAACCATTGTTGACGAGGACAAACGAGGCCGGGTGATGAGCTTCTACAGCATCGCGTTTCAAGGAACAGCGCCGTTCGGCAGCCTGATCGCCGGCGCGGCGGCCAGCCGCATCGGAGCGCCGAAAACCCTAATGATCGGCGGCAGCTTGTGCGTTGTAGGTGCGGCCTGGTTCTGCACCCAGCTGCCGAAGATACGCGCGATTGTCCGGCCCATCTACCGGCAGCTCGGGATTATCCCTGAGGTTGCGGTGGGGATTGAGGCAGCGGCCACGGTGCCTGAGGAAGAGTAATGAATCCCCACCCTCTCGCCCAAGAACAGGCGAGGAGGATGGGGCACCCGTTGTTCCCGACCCGGGATACAACGCCCTCCCTAGTACCGCAAGCCTCCCTGCGGGAACTGCAACCGTGCTTCCTTGTCGTAGGTCATCTTCGCGATATGGACGTCGAAGTCGATTTTCGGCATCAGCGCCGTGAGCGTGAAGACCTTGTAGCTGTCACCGGTGACTTCAACGCGGCGGAATACTCCGGGTTCGGTCTCAATCACCTCACGATTGCCTTTCATACGGTCGAGGAAAGCCTGCGCTTCCTTCTCGTCGGCCTTGCCATGTGTGCTCGCGGTCGTCACGGATTCGGCAGCGTACGAGCGGACCAGCTTCTGCCAGTAGCGCACCAGCAAATCGTTGCTGGCAAAGAGGTCGACCCAGACGATTTCTCCGTTAACGGCTACCACCACTCCCTTGGCTCCGGTCTTGCGCAGTTGTTGCAGGACACCGTCGTAGCTAACGGTCACACTGTCGATGACCTTTTGCACCTGCGGATTCGCCATAGTGGCAGCATACGAACTAGTGGAACGAAGGGCAGCCAGGTCATTGCCCCCGTTTGGCGATGGTGCGCGTTCTACTTCCAACGACGAGGCTATCGATGCCGCTTCCCTCGCGGCTGCGACCTGGTTCCACACCTGTTGCTGATCCTTGGCTGCCATCGCGGGGACACGCACGCTGGGCTGCGCCATCTGCGACTTCATACTGCTGAACTGATCACTGTGAGCCACCCAGCGTCCGGGCTCGACACAGAAAACGGAGAGATCGATGGGGTCGGATTTCGCTGGCACCAAGCGATCGGCGCCGATGACGCGGTCCTGCTTGCCGCCGGTAACGATTTCTCCGGCCAGCAGCAGCAACGGGCGGTCGGAGTTATTGACCAGGACCAGCCGATTGACCTCAGCCGCGTTTCCCCGTGGCGCCTGGCCGCGCCGCACCAGGCCGCGCAGCGAGCCCTGCTCGGTGACGATGACGCTGCCGGCCTTTATGCCTTCATCGAGCGTCAGGATGTGTGACGTGTCGTAATCGACTCCACCGACAATGGGGAAGATGGTCAGGTTGCCGTGAGTGATGGGCGAAAGAACATGTAGCGCCTCGTGCGGCGGAGTTCCCGAAACACCCGCGACTACACCGGAAAGCAGAAAAGCCAGCGATGCCAGGACCCTGTGGTTCATGGTTGACCTCCCGAGAGCTTTTGCGTCTCTGGCAGAAGAACGCTGACCCCATACCTTTCTTGCAGGCAAATTGATAGGATTCGCAGATATGGCTTCGGCCCCTACCTCGCGCTCCGGTCCGGCTGCTTCTGCGGCGGTGCTGGGCTTTGCCTCCAAGCACTTTGCGGAGAGCGGAGCGGCGCAGTTCGGAATCGACGTGGCGAATCTGGCGGCGATGCTGGCCGAGGTTTTCGCCCAGCGCGGCGCGGACAGCGAGACCGAAGCGGCGCTGGAATCTCTGCATTTGGAGGAGTTGGTGCTGGCGCGGGCGTGCGTGGCCGGCAACGAGCGCGCGTGGGAGGTTTTCCTTACCCGCTATCGCGGTCCGATGTACGAGGCGGCCTACAAGATTGCGCACGACGAGGCGTCCGGACGCGCCCTGGCTGACTCGCTTTACGCGGCGTTGTATGGGCTGAACGATAGCGGCGAAGTGCGAGCATCCAAGCTGCGGTACTACCTGGGGCGGGGATCACTGGCCGGGTGGCTGCGCACGGTGATGGCGCAGGAATATGTCAATCAGTACCGGCGGACCCGGCGCGAGACCAGCCTCGAAGCGGCGGTCGAAGACGGCAAGCAGTTCGCTGCCAATGAGGCGGACACGCGCCAGACGGATCCGCGAGTCGAAACGGCGACGGCGGCGGAGTTGGCAGCCCTGGAACCGGAAGAGCGCTTCCTGCTGGCTGCGTATTTTCTCGACCGTCGTACTCTGGCCGAGATCGCCAAGGTGATGCGCGTTCATGAATCCACTATCAGCCGCAAGCTGGAGCGCGCGACCGTGGCCCTGCGCAAGGGCATTCGCAAACGGCTGATCGCAGCCGGCATGTCGGCCCGGCAGGCCGATGAAGCCATGCAGGACGCAGACGTGCGCGATCTCAAGATCGATGTGACGCGAAAGTTTAGGGCAAGAACGCGGCAAACCGGCGTTCTATGAGAAGAGCGGGGAAACGGAATGAATCCGGAGATTTCCAAGTCGGCGCGCGAGCTCCTGGCGAAACAGCCGGCAGCCGAGGCTCACCCGTCTCCTGACCTGCTGAACGGCTACGTCGAGCAGTCGCTGAATGCCGCGGAAAATACCCAGGTGTTGACGCATCTCTCGTCGTGTGCGGAATGCCGCGAGGTCGTATTCCTGGCCACTGGCGTGGCTGAGGAAGAAATGCAGCCGGAGCTGCTGGTGGCGGCTGCGGCCAAGGCCGCCCAGGAACGACCGCTGGCAGCCGCGAGTCCGGCATCCGACCAGCTTCGCGGGTGCGCTGTCCTGGAGCCCAGGCCGAAGCGAAAGACCGCCTCTTGGAAGTGGGCCGCGCCGCTGGCTGCCGTGATCCTCATTGGCGTAACCGTGCTTGTCGAGCGCCACGAGACCAGCGGCATGCTGGGTTCGCCAGGAACTCAGGTGGCGTACGAACGGGGCCTGGCGCCCGCCGTCTCCGCGCCGTCAACCCCACCCATGGTCCAGGCGGATAAAGTGGAACCGCAATCGCCGTCGAACACGCTGGCTTTAAGCGCTCCTCCGCCCGAGGAGAAGGACAAGATGTCTGCGGCATATGCCGCGAAGAAAAGCGAAGCGGCCCAGCGCGAGCAGGCGCTCATGAATGAGGCGATTGAGCGAAGCGATCGTCAGGAATTGGCATCGAGTCTGGAAAACCATCATGCCGACTTCAGGGCCGGAACCGCTCAGGCGAAGACCGCTCCGTCAGGTGCGCCTGCCGTGCCTTCCGGTGAGGTCGCGTCGGCTGCGCCCAATGGCGGGAATGATTTAACGTATCTGGCACCCGATGCGGTCAAACCGCAATCGCTGGCGAAGTCGTCGCTGATGGCCAACGACCAGGCCGCGGTGGCCGTCGATGCGGCGGCAATGCCACGGCATCAGGCAGCGAATTCTCATTGGCGGATCGGCAAGGAAGGCCAACTGGAGCGCTCAACCGGCTCGGGGACCTGGACGCAGAAACTGGCATCCGAAGAAGTCGCCTTCCGCGCGGTAGCGACCGTCGGCAGCGACGTATGGGCGGGAGGTAACGGCGGCGCGTTGTTCCACTCCAGCGACGGCGGCGATCGCTTCAACAAAGTTGGACTGAGCGCCAATGGGCAAGCGGAGAGCGGCTCCATCGTCTCCATTCACTTCGACACCGCACAGCAGGGCACTGTGACCACCGACTCGGGCGCCACGTGGACTACAACCGATGGCGGACACACGTGGAGCAAACAGTAACTCCGCAGTCTTGGGCGTGCGTCCCGTAAGCGTCACAGGCCCGGGACTCTAGAAATCCCGGCGACAATCTGTCTGGCGTGTTCTAACATTTCCTCATGGACGACTGCCTTTTTTGCAAGATTATCGCCGGGAAAATTCCTTCGAAGAAAGTCTACGAAGACGACAAGGTGTATGCCTTCGAAGACATCGATCCTAAAGCTCCAACGCACGTGCTCATCGTTCCCAAGCGGCATATTGTCGGATTGGATAAAGCCTCGTCCGAGGACGCCGAGATCATCGGCTACAGCCAACTGGTTGCCGCCAAGCTCGGCCGGGAGCGCGGCATCGAAGACGGCTACCGCACGGTCTACAACGTTGGCCCAAAGTCAGGCCAGTCGGTGTTTCACCTGCACCTTCACTTGATCGGCGGGCGGGATATGAAGTGGCCGCCGGGATAGGGCAGAGGTCTTGAATCGTGGATCGCAACCCGGGTAGCGGGTGCCCCACTCATTCGCGCGGTTCGAATGAGTGGGAGATCAAAGCCGATCGCCAGTCACATTCAAGATCGATAGCGTATAGCGCATCCTGTGTCACTGCTTGGCGAACTTGAGCGTGCAGGGACGGCCTTCGACGCGCGTGCCGCTGCCGGATGTCCCGTCAAACTGAGCGTCGATGTTGTAGCCGTATTCCGAGCCTCTCGGAGTATCGCGTCCGGGCACATATTCCTTCGATCCCGTACGGCCTTTTGCGTAGAGCGAGGCCTTGCCATCCTCCGGGATCTTGCCGTCGATGACGAGCGAGCCGGGCTCGCCTTCTGTGCCGTGCACCCCATGGAAAGCGCCGTCTTTCACCACGCTGACGAACTGATAGGAGAAGCCAAGCGCATCCCGGTAATTCGCGCAGGAGACGGTCGTCAGCCACTTGCCATCGAACTTCTGCGCATCGTTGGCGCACAGGATGCTCGACAGCACGAGGATGACGACGGCAGACGCAGCAATCTTGGCATGGCGCATGGGCGTTTTCCTTCGCTATACGTTATCCCAACGAGGCCGAAAGAGGAAACTTAGGACTCACATTGTGCTTCGGCTGGCATGTCCGGAGACATTGGCGGCGAAGCGCGAGAAGCCGGGAGGCGCTTGGAGAGAATCGCAGTTCGATCCGAACCCACTCATTCGAAAACCGCGAATGAGTGGGGCACCCGTAGCTCGTTACCAGCCGGCGAACTTTGCTTCGGGCCGCTTCGTCGATCCACGATTTAGCACTCACGATTCACAATCCACTAAACACGATCCGCCGTCGTCATGTAACTTGGTACTCGATGGGCCGCATCCACATTCTCTCGGAAAATGTCGCCAACAAGATCGCAGCGGGCGAGGTTGTCGAGCGCCCGGCGTCGGTGGTGAAGGAATTGTTGGAGAACGCTCTGGATGCGGGCGCGCGACGCATTCGCGTCAACATCGAGGCGGGTGGCAAAAAGCTCATTCAGGTTACCGACGATGGCTGCGGCATGGTGCGCGACGATGCCATGCTGGCCTTTGAGCGCCACGCCACGTCGAAGATCCGCAATGCCGATGACCTGCTCACGATCGCGACGCTGGGTTTCCGCGGCGAAGCGCTGCCGTCCATTGCGTCCGTCAGCCGGCTTCGGCTGGAGACTCATGCGCCGGAAGATGCTGCCGGAACGGTCGTGGAAATTGCCGGTGGCAAGATTCTCTCCGTCGAAGAAGCCGGGCTGCCGCTGGGAACCTGCATTACCGTACGCGATCTCTTCTATAACATTCCCGCGCGCCGTAAGTTCCTGAAGGCCGAGTCAACCGAACTCTCGCACATCGCTTCACTGGTGACGCATTACGCGCTGGCCCATCCTGAAATGCATTGGGAACTTCATTCGGCGACCAACGCCATGCTGGTCGCACCGCCTGTTGCGGATCACTCGCAGCGTATTTATCAAGTCTTCGGGAAGGAAACGCTCGATCAGTTGATTCCGTTGAGTGCGCTTCTGCCGCTCGATCGTAGTGGGCTGCCGCAGCCCCCGCCGTGGCGGCGGAGCGAAATAGAAGAGCCGGAAGAGCCGGTGAAAGGCGAGATCAAGTTGCACGGCTTCGTATCGCGGCCTGAGATTCAGAAGCTCAATCGCAACTCCATCTTCATTTTTGTGAACGGACGCCTGATTCGCGATCGGCTGGTGCAGCATGCTCTGACTGAGGCCTATCGCAACATTATTCCGCCTACCGTCTACCCGGTCGTGCTGCTCTTCCTCGAGATGCCGGCTACGGAAGTCGATGTCAACGTGCATCCGTCGAAGACGGAAGTGCGCTTCCGCCAATCGTCTCTCCTGCATGACTTCATTCGCGACTCGGTGCGCGCGGTGCAGATGAAGTTTCGGCCCGTGCCATCGTTTATGACTGAGATGCACGCCAGTCCCAACGCTTCTCAATCGCTGAGCCCCGGAGCACGCGACTCTGGTGCGAGCGAATTGCATATCACCGATGCGGACGCGGCCTTCGCGCTGCGGTCGCAGGAATTACCGCCATTCACCGCGCCGCTGCAATTTGAAGGCTCCGGCATCGAGGTTCAGGCGAATGCCGCCGTGCCGGTCGCGCGTTTTGGGCCGCAAACGTTTGGGGGACCGGCAGAAGAGCTGGCGTCCGGGGGTAACGGCTGTTCACCGGAGCTGCCCGACGACGATGCGCCCGTTAGCCTGGAGTCGCTGGCGTCGCTGAAGCCGGTCGGACAGATTCGCGAATCGTTTATCCTCGCCATCAATCCGCAGGGGCTGTGGATTATCGATCAGCATGTGGCGCATGAGCGCATTCTCTTCGAAAAAATCTCGAAGCAGCGGCTGGCCGAGTCGCCGGAACGGCAGCAGCTCTTGATGCCGTTGATCGTGGAGCTGACGCCGGGGCAGATGGCAGTCTTTGCCGAGATCTCCGACGAACTGAACCGCAATGGCTTTGAGGTGGAACCTTTTGGTTCGCGCACGATCGCGGTGAAGACCACGGCCGCGGGCGTGATAGCCAGCCAGATCGAACACCTGCTGCACGAGATACTGGAGCAGTTCGAGCGTGAAGATCAGGCGCTGAACCTTGACCGGATTCGCACGAATATCGCTGCCAGCATCGCCTGCCACGCCGCCATCAAGGTCAACATGCCGCTGGAGCTGAAGAAAATGGAGTGGCTGCTGCGTGAGCTGGCGAAAACCGACCATCCCATGAGCTGCCCACATGGCCGTCCCGTGGTTCTGCGGTATTCTGTAAAGGACATTCAGCGGGCGTTCAAGCGCATCTGAAGATGCGCAAGTAACTAGCAATTAGCCGCTAGCAACTAGTCAGCAGCTCATCGTTGTGCATTTTCGTTAACTTGAACTAACGTCGGTAGTATTAAGGCGCAGTTCTCCGCAGACCAGGCTAATGGCTAGCTGCTAGTCGCTAGCTGCTCTTTTATGCACGAACAGCAACTCCAGGAATTGCGCCGCGAGAAGTGGCGGCTGAGCGGACAACCTGTCCGCACGCTCGATGACGCACGCGCGTTCATCGAATCGGCAGGGTTTTGTCTGCTGTATCCTCAGCGTCCGGCAGTGCTGGTGCCGACGTTTGTGGGAGCCTACAAAGGCAGCGACGAGAAGCTGCCCATGGTGAACATGGCGTTCGCCGATCCGGAAGCGCGCGAGGCCAAGGAGCTTATGGTTCGGCTGCTGCGCGAAAAGTCGGCTTATGAAGCCAATGTGTTTTCCGAGAACAATTTCATCGTGTCGGCTTCCGTGTTCCCATACTTTTACGGGCTGGTGGGCGATCGCAATCCACGGCAGGCGCCGAAATCGGGATCGCGGTCAGAATATTCACCATTGGCGGTGGACGCATTCCGGCTGGTCCAAAAGGAAGGGCCTATTTCCAAGGGCCGTCTACGCGAACTGCTCGGTGGCGACATCTCCGAGGCAGCGCTGGACCGCGCGCTGGACGAGCTGTGGGCGCGTCTGCGCATTACGCGTGTCGATTACAAGCCGGACGAGGGTGTCTTTTGGGACGTGCTGTTTCGCTGGTCGCCCGACGCGGTGAAAGAAGGCATGCACGTTTCGGTGGCAGAGTCGCTGACAGCCCTGGTATCGAAGTATCTGGATTGCGTGCTGGCAGCGCCGCAGGAGGAAGTTGAGCAGTTCTTCTCTCACTTTGTAGGGCGCGCACGGGTGCGCGAAGCAGTGAATGCCTTGCAGGCTGCTCGCGAGTTGAGCTTTGTCCACGTGAATGGACGCGTCATGTTGCAAGTCACATCGCTGCAGGCGGCGCCTCCTCCACATGAATTCAAGCCACGGCCGAAATTTGAGGCATTGCCTCCACGGCCGGGCATGCCGCTGGTAGAGCGGCGCCCCAGACGCCGGTCTCCTGCAGCACGACCGAACCCATCCAAGCAGGACACCAGCAAGGAATGAGCGAGCCGCGAAAGTTGGTCATTGCCATTGATGGTCCCGCGGGTTCGGGCAAGAGCACGATCGCCGCGCGGCTGGCGAAGAAGCTCGGCTACACCAATCTGGAGAGCGGAGCCATGTATCGGGCGCTTGCTTTGAAGGCGATGGAGCAGCAGGTAGCCCTCGACGACGCGGAAACGCTTGCGGCAGTTGGCACAAAACTCCTTCATTGAACTCGAACCGCAGGGGGAAGGAAATCGCGTGTTGCTTGATGGACGCGACGTTTCGCAGCGCATTCGCGAGGCTGACGTCACCCTGGCGGCGTCGCAGGTTTCCGTTCATCCGCCGGTACGTCGAGTGATGGTGGCACGTCAGCGCGAACTGGGAGCCAACGGCGGTGTTGTTATGGAAGGCCGCGACATTGGGACGGCGGTTTTCCCTAATGCCGATGTCAAAGTCTTTCTCGATGCCGATCCCAATGTCCGCGCCGGGCGGCGGGTATTGCAGAACGGATCCAAATCCGCCGCAGAGGCGCAGAGGGTGCAAGCCGAGATCGCCGAACGCGATGCGCGTGACCGCTCGCGAGCGACCTCGCCGCTGGTACCGGCCGAAGATGCGGTTGTCCTCGATACCACGCACCAGGGCATCGATGAAGTAGTGGATGCGGTGGAAAAAATCGTGAAGCAGAAGCTAGGGGTCAGGGATTAGGGGTCAGGGGTCAGTTTCGATCTTCCGTTCGCGTTTTTCGGTGTCTCCGCGACGGTTTACTCAATAAGAGAAAAACCCCGCTCAAGCTTCGCTTGAACGGGGGCACCCGTTTGGTTCTTCGTGCTCCACTTTACTTTCTGCTTCGTCGTTCTTTCCGATAGCTAACAAGAACCCTTGAAACTAGTCCCTGACCCCTAGTCCCAGCCCTGGTGTCAGCTCTTCGCGATCTTGATGTCGCCCGTGTCAGTGCTCACTTGCAGCTTGCTCGTTCCGTTGCCAACGCTGCCGCTGGCGCGTGATGGGCTATTGTCGCCATCGACAATCTTCACCGCATCGAAGTCCGAAGTGATGTTGCCCTTACGTGTGTCGGCATTCACTTGAAATCCCAGACCTAACGGCATGGTCAGAGTCACGTCGCCATGCTGGGTGACGACATTCACTTTTTCCGGCGGCGTCTTTCCCGTCAGCGTCACGGCCACATCGCCGTGTTCGGTGGTGAAGGTCATCTTGCTTCCCGATTGCTTATCAGCGGTCGTCACTTCCACGTCGCCATTGTTCGACTGCACTTGCAGGTCGCCGGAGACGTCCTCAAGGTGAATATCCTTGGAGCTGGTTACTACCCGGCTCGGGCCCGTCATTTCATTGGCTCGTACCGAATCGCTGGCAATGTCGATATCCCCCGGCACCGAGGCAATCTCCATGTCGGAGCGCGAGGTTTTGAAGACAAACGTCTTGGCAATCTTGCTGAGACGGATGTCTTCGTAGAAGTCGCCCGTCAGGTGGACGGCTCCGGCCACGTCGTCGATGCTCACACTGTCCACGTGTCCGCTCACATCGACGTCACCGGCAATCTGGGAGGCGCGGATCGAGCCCTTCTCCAGATCGATCTGCACCGGCCCGCCGATTTCCGTCAGGGCTACGTCGCCCTTCTGCAATGCGATTTTCACGCTGGCCTTCAACTCATTGATCGTCACGTCCCCGCGTTTGCTGGCAATGTCGACCGGGGTGTCGGCCGGAACGAAAATCTCCATATCAGCGGAAACGCCGTGATCGCCGGCACCGTCGGTGTTGGCATTCAACAGGACGGAAGTGCCGTCCACCGTGATCTGCGGTTTGCTGCCGGTATTGTATTTGTTGGCATCATTCTGGCTGTGTGCATAAAGCTTCTTGTGAACGACAACCCGGATCGTGCTGCCATCGGCCGGAGTAATACTTACGGCGCCGCGATCGCATACGACCCGCAGAGTGCCCTTTGCCGGGAAGGACTGCTCCAGCGTGTCATCGAAGTTGTAAGCCGTGCCAAAGAGCCCGCCCAGATCGTCATCCATTTGCAGCTGGTCGCGCATGCCGTCCCAATTGACGTCCGAGCTGTGGTGCGCAGACACACCAACGGCGACCAGGATGACGAGCAGGAAGATACCGAATCCGCCGAGATGGCGCGTGCGATATCCCATGCGATGTGCGCTGGCGTGCTCCAGCAAAGCCATCACACCCCAGAGGATCAGCAACACCGGCCACCAGTGGCCGAACCAGGTCCAGAGCTGCCAGCCGTGAATCACGCCGATATTCGTCAGCAGGAACACGATGCCGATCGCGATCAGGATCACCGGTCCGGTAATCGAACGGCGATACCGGTACGGCGGTGGTATCGGCGCCGGAGCAGGAGGCGGCGCGCCGGGAGGATATTGATTGTAGCTAGACATTTTGTCCTCCCTTGTCATTCGGTCCGGTATTTCCCGAACCGGGGGTAATAAATCCGGCCGGAGTAATCGGCGGCTGCGTCACAATCGGGCCCTGCGGCTGCGGCGGATAAACCTGCGTTCCCGGAGGAACAGGTTGACCCGGCTGCGGCGGCAGATTCGCGCCATACTCGCGCGGCACGTGGCCGTTGATGGAAGCGCTGTGCTCCAGCAGCTTGATGACGCCGATGACGATCAACAGCGCCGGCCAGGTGAAGCCAAATTCCATCCAATGGGTGCGGCCCATCTGGTCGAACAGAAACAGGACGCCGATGGTGATGAGGACAGCGGGTCCCATGAATCCATGCGCGCGACACCGGGCGCACGGGCAATACTGGTTATATCGGTATCTCATTGTGTCCTCCTCACCGAGCTCTCTGCTGACGCTGCATAAGTATGCGGACACCAATGGCGATCAGCACGAGCGGCCAGAAACGGTGCAAGAAAGAGCTGATGTGCAACAAATCCATCGCATTCAGCAGGAATAACACTCCCAGGCCAATCAGGATCCAGGCCCCTATGGGAGTATCCGAACGTCGCTGTTCCTCAACCGGCTCTCCGCCTGCCACCGGGGCTCCGGCAACCGGAACCACATTGTTCGGGACGCCGGCGGGGCGGTTGAATCCCAGACCTGAGGTGAAGAAGTTGTTGAAGCCGAACGGATCGGGCGCCGGCAAACCCATCTGGCGGGCGTGCGCGGTCTTGTAGGCCTCGATCGGCATGTAGATCTCAAAAGCCGCGATACAGATGCCGAAGACACCATTCAACTCCTGCGCCATCCAGATCAAAGTGGCAAAGATCAGGACGTGCACAAAGCCCTTGGCAAACTCTCCGTTGTACATGGCGCCGACGCCGGGAATGAATCCCAGGATGGCGGCTATTTTGGGGCTTGGCCCACTGGTTGGCAGTTCCACACCCGGAGGCACGGCAAATGAGCCGGGTGGCGGCACGACGCCGCTGACATGCGAGGCCAGACATTCCTCGCAATAGATGACGCCACGGACGTCCCGCCCGCACGCGTTGCACAATGGCTTGCCACACGTGCGGCAATATGCAACGGCGGGTACATCGGGATGATTGGCGCAGTTCATACGGTTCTCCTGTTCAGCCGGGCCTGATCGACGGACTTCCCGATCGCGCGGGCAGAAGCCTGCTCGAGCGGGAAGGGTACTGCTACAACGTGCCCGGTCAGATCACGGATCGAAGCATGACTCGCCTGCAGAGCCGGGAAGACGGCCAGCTCAGGCTGGCCATGGTCACGGCTGTACTTTGGAGTGCTGCGGTCGTTTTCCGGCCGGTTTTCGCTCTTCGACGGATTCTTAGTCGCTGGAGCCTCCTGCTTTTGCTGCTGCGGTTGCTTGTTGTCGGAGTTGTTCTCCGGAGTCGCAGCGCGCTTCAGATCGCGGACTCGCGACTCAATCTCGTAAACCAGACGCATGTTTTCGTAATAGCGGCTAAGGCGCGCCTGGGTGTCGTAATACGTCTTCATGATTCCTTTAGAGCTGAGATCCAGATGGCGCAGGTCGCTCATGTGGAAGCCGGCGATGCCCAGCAACATGGTGATGGAGAAGAAAGCCATGCCGAACGACATGGCGAAGCGCGGCGTCGCTACCGGAGCCAATATCGGAGCCAGACGTGCCTTCAGCTTTCCAATCCAGCTTTCGCTGGCAGGCGCGGGTGCGGCGTGCTCGGAGGGAAGGGCGCCGATCGTCTGGGCCAGAATATTGTGGACCAGGTTGCGCGGCGGCTCGGCTTCGTCCAAACCATTCAGCCAGTGCATTCCGGCTCGGGCTTCTTCCACCATGCTTCGGCACAGGGCGCAAGTCCGCTGATGGGCCTCGAAGGCCACCAGGCTGGTGCCCTGTAAAGTGCCGTCAAGGTGTTCAGCCAGAAGGGCTTCGACCTCAACGCACTTCACCCCGTCTGGCGCAAAGTCGGCGCGATCCGGGGGCCCCGCCTGCATTCCGGGATGGGATTCGTCTGCCATTAACCTGCCTGCTTATAGGTACGTTGCAAAAGCCTTGCCAGTTCCGTTCGTCCCCGATTTATGCGACTCTTCACGGTTCCCTCCGGTACATTGAGGACTTTGGCAATGTCCTTGTAGTCCATATCCTGCAAATCGCGCAAAATCACCGCTTCCCGCAGCTCGGGAGAGAGTCTCCGCAGGGCCTCGTGGACCAGCTTCTGGGTCTCCTGGCTACGGACCTTAGTTTCCGGGCTGGCGCTCTTGTCTTCCAATTGATCCGCCAGCGTCAATCCGTCCTCTTGGTTGCCGGGGGTCGCGTCCAGCGAGTCGGTTACCCGGTCATATTTACCTTTGCGAAAGTGGTCCACCAGCAGATTGCGCGTGACCGTGGTCACCCAGGTCATGAACGAAGCCCGCGTGGTGTCAAAGGTACTCAGCGTCCGGTACATCTTGATAAACACTTCCTGGGTCAGGTCCGCCGCGTCATCCGCCGATCCGGAAAACCGGTAGCAGATGTTGTAAATCCTTCGGTTGTACTGTTGGACAATTTCCTGCCATGCCGCAGCGTCGCCAGACACACAGCGACGGACAAGGGCATTGACGGCTTGGTTGTCGTCCAATCAGCGCTCCCCAAGGGCGTGACTCCTGGCCCAAATCCAATTCACAGCTAACGGGTTATACGTTGCCACCAGGCCAGTAGTTCGACCGATCAAACTGAGCTCTGGCTGGTCCGGCCAAAGCCAGCTCGATTTCGCCAAAATTGTAGCAGGGCTGGCAGCAAGTGCAGTCGCCGCTCCAACCTGTATACTTTGTTCTTTCCCGGTATGAACGCACCTTCCAAGCAAGTCCAGCTCCCTGAGACAAAGTTGATTCCCCGCTCGGTCCTGTTCGGCAATCCCGAGCGCTCCGACCCTACGCTTTCGCCCGACGGCACGCAGCTCGCGTATCTGGCTCCGGTGAACGGCGTCCTCAATGTGTGGATTCGCACCTTGGGCCAGAGCGACGATCGTCCGGTCACCGACGACACTGGGCGCGGCATCCACATCTTTGCCTGGCAGTACGACAGCAAGCATATCCTTTACGCGCAGGACGCCGCGGGAGACGAAAACTGGCGAATCTACCAGACTGATATTGCCACCCGGCAGACCCGGGACCTGACTCCGTTCGAGAAGGTGCAGGCGTCCATCGTTGCTTACGAGTGGCACACGCCTGAGACGTTACTGGTGGGCAGCAACCAGCGCGATGAGAGCCTGTTCGACATTTATCGGCTCGACTTGCGGACCGGCGCGCTGGAGATGGATACCGAGAACCCCGGTGATGTTGCGGGCTGGCACGCGGACCATAATCTTCAAGTGCGCGTCGCGCAAGTCATGACGGCCGACGGCAGCACCGTGATTCGCGTGCGCAACGATGCGAACTCGCCATGGCGCGAGCTCATGCAGTGGGGGCCGGACGAGACCTTCGGTGGTGTCTTCGGCTTTACGCCGGATAATCGCAAGCTCTGGGTTGCAACCAGCCTCGATGCCAACGCCGCTCGCCTTCTGGAAGTCGATATCGAGACCGGCGCGCAGACTGTGATCGCCGCTGACCCTCAATTCGATATCTCCGGTATCGAGCTGCAACCGAAGACCGACAAGCTGCAAGCGGCCAGATTCGTGAAGCAGCGCGTCTCCTATGAGTTTCTCGATCCCAGCCTCAAGGGAGACTTCGAACTGCTGCAGAAGGTTCAGCCAGGCGACATCGTCGGTCTTTCGCGAACTCTCGACGATACGAAGTGGGTGGTGACCTACTCGCGCGACGACGCACCGGTTCGCTGGTTCTTCTACGATCGTGCCGCGAAACAGGCCTCACTGCTGTTCAGCGCCCGACCCGACCTGGAGAACTACCAGCTCTCCAATATGCAGCCCATCGAGTACCCCGCGCGCGATGGCATGACGATCTATGGTTATCTCACCGTGCCCGCCGGCATGAAGGCCGAGCGGCTTCCGATGGTGCTGATGGTGCACGGCGGCCCGTGGCACCGTGATATGTGGGGGTACGATCCGTGGGCACAGTGGCTGTCGAACCGCGGATACGCCGTTCTGCAGCCGAACTTCCGCGGCTCAACCGGCTACGGCAAGCAGTACATCAATGCCGGCGATCGTGAATGGGCGGGCGCGATGCACACCGATCTGCTCGACGCCAAGGAGTGGGCGGTGCAGCGCGGCATCGCCGATCCGGATAAGGTCTGCATCATGGGCGGCAGCTACGGAGGCTACGCCACGCTTGCCGGCCTGGCATTTTCGCCGGAGACATTTTGTTGCGGTGTAGACATCGTCGGGCCTTCAAATTTGAACACGCTGCTGGCGACCATCCCGCCTTACTGGTCGACTATGGTTGCGCTTTTTCACAAGCGGATGGGCGACACGGAAGAGTTCCTGAATCTGCAATCGCCGCTATACAAGGCCAACCAGATCAAGGCGCCTCTGCTGATCGGTCAGGGAGCGAACGATCCTCGCGTCAAACAGGCCGAGAGCGATCAGATTGCGGCGGCGGTGCGCGCCAACGGCGAACCGGTGGAGTATTACGTCTTCCCGGATGAGGGTCACGGCTTCGTGGTCCCGGAAAACAGCATGGCCTTCAACGCGGCGGTGGAACGCTTCCTCGCGAAGTACCTGGGCGGCCGCGCCGAGCCTCCGTCGGACAGCGATGCCAAGTTGCTGGAGAGCATCAGACAATAAGGCATAGCTGGATATTGCTCATCGGTCCGCGGCCGCCTTGCAGTAAACGAAATACATAGTCTATTTCGGCCAAGCTAAAGCTGAGCCCCTTCACCAGTGCAGCCTGAAAACGCCCATAACCCTCTATAAAACGCCACAACCATCTATAATGGATTCCCCGGACCGAAGCGATCTTGTCCGGTGTTTTGAAACCTGTCCTTATTTCCCAGCATCAACGCCTCTGGAGGAAGATACAGAATGGCACATGAAGTTCCTGCCCTGCCCTACGACTACGCTGCCTTGGAACCGTTTATCGATACGCAGACCATGCACTTGCATCACGACAAGCATCATCAGGCGTACGTGACCAACCTGAATGCCGCTCTCGAAAAAGCTCCTGAGCTGCAGAAGCTGAGCTCCGAAGAACTCATCAAAGGTCTGGAGAATGTTCCCGAGGCCATCCGCACCGCCGTGCGGAACAATGGCGGCGGCCACGTCAATCACAGCATGTTTTGGAAGATCATGGCTCCCAATGCCGGCGGAGATCCGACGGGCGCCATCGCCGATGCTATCAAGAGCACCTTCGGCGATTTCAATGCGTTCAAAGAGAAGTTCAACGATGCCGGCGTGAAGCAGTTCGGCAGCGGCTGGGCGTGGCTGGTCCGCGACAACGGCGGCAAGCTGCAGATTGTCAGCTCGGCCAATCAGGATAATCCCATGACGCAAGGCTTTTATCCCATCATGGGCAACGATGTGTGGGAGCACGCCTACTACCTGAAGTATCAGAACCGCCGAGCCGACTACTTGAAGGAATGGTGGAACGTGGTGAACTGGGCGGAAGTGAACAAGCGCTTCCAGGACGGCAAGAAGTAGGCAGACTGAAGTTTCGAATTGGAAGGGTGCGGCGAACGCACCCTTATTTCTTTGCGAGCTATCTGCGACTCAGCCTCAGCTTTTACATCTCCTTGACGAAATTGTGACAACCCAGCAGGTGTCCGACGTTAAATTTGCGGCTTTCGCGGAGGGACCACGATGAGGCAAGGGATTTTCAAGTGGATTTCTCACAGCTTAGTGGCGCTCGCGCTTCTACTGACGTTGACCTTGATCGCGACTCCATTGAACGCTCAGACCTTCGATGTGATCTACAGTTTCACCGGACACAGCAGCTCAGCAAATCCTATTGCCGGGGTGACCCTTGATCAACATGGCAATTTGTTTGGCACGACCGCATGGGGTGGCCACTTTGGCGGTGGAACCGTTTTTGAATTGAAGCGCACGTCCGGCGGTCAGTTCCTTTATAGCGACCTTCATGATCTCGGCGGCGGCCAGGACGGAGCTTTCCCTTGGGGCGGCATAACGATCGGGCCAAGCGGTGCATTGTTTGGGACCACATACACGGGGGGAACGGCGGAGAGCGGCATCATCTTCGAACTCCGGCCCTCGCCGACGTTCTGCCGTACGGTGACGTGCCCGTGGGACGAAACCGTGCTCTATAACTTTCAACGCCAGGACGACGGCGGCGATGCCCAAGCTAGCGTGGTCTTCGATGCTAATGGCAATTTTTACGGCACGGTCGTCAATGGCGGCAGCGGGAATTCGGGCGTCGTGTATGAGATGACACCTTCCAATGGCGGCTGGACATACCACGTCCTTTATCCGTTCACTGGAGGAGCGGACGGGGCAAATCCTGATTCACTCTTGACGTTTGACCATGCCGGCAACATGTACGGCTCGGCTTTGGCGGGCGGGAATCCGGGCTGCGCGGGCTACGGCTGCGGCACCATTTTCAAGCTGTCGCCATCCGGGTCAGGCTGGGTTGACCATACGCTTTATGCTTTCAGTGATGGAACTGATGGGGCGAATCCCCAATCCGGGGTAGTTATGGATGGCTCCGGCAATCTGTACAGTGCGACCGGTGGAAGCGACGGAGCTCCCGGTGGTACGGTTTTCGAACTGGTACCGGGAGCAGGGAATTGGACCTTTGATTTAATCAATGACTTACCGGGGCAAGGATTGGGCCCGACAGACTATCTGCTTAGAGATAGCGCCGGAAATCTTTATGGCACAACGTGGGGTGGTGGTGCCTATGGGAACGGCAACGTCTTCAAGCTCAGGCCAACGAGCAATGGTTGGATCTACACCAGCATCCATGACTTCACGGGCGGCGCGGACGGAGGAAATGCCGAAGGCGGGCTGGTGATGGATAGCAACGGTAACCTTTATGGCACCACGTATATGGGCGGGCTGCAAAGTTGCGGCTTCTGCGGCGTAGTGTTTGAGATTACACCTTAGGTAAATTTTGCATCTCGCTGTGTCTACCGTGAGTCGCCAGCCGCGCGATCGTGGGCGCCGAAGTCCTGATCGTCGGCGGAATATGCATGCTTTGACCACTGGCAAGGGCGTCGGCCGCGGGCGTTTCGCCGGCTTCGTATAATCAAAAGCTTGAGCGCCCTTGATCATTCCCCGCGCCGCATCGTCTCCCTGCAGCCCAGCGCGACCGTGACCTTGCGTGATCTTGGCTTGCTGGATCGCCTTGTCGCCTGCACCAGGTATTGCGTCGATGTCTGTCCCGAAGTCGGTGACGGCTCGCGCGTCATTGTCTCCGACTCCTGGACCGCGCAGAGAGAGCAGATCCTTGCTGCCAAACCTGATCTCGTACTCGCTTCCGTTCCTTATCAGCTTGAGGCTGTGGGCGAAATTCTGAAGGCTGGCATCCGATTTCTTGGTCTCGCGCCCCGATCGCTTGCCGACATCTATACCGACATCGCTGCCATCGCCGGCGTGATGGGAGAGTCGCCTCGGGGTGAGGCGGTCATCGCCAGGATGACTCGCCGCATTGAGGACGTGCGAAAGTTGACCGCTGCGTCCGCCAGCCAGAAGGTCTTCTGCGAGGAGTGGGGTAAGCCGATTCTCGCCTCACAGCGCTGGGTGGCCGAGCTGGTGGAGGTGGCCGGAGGTGAATTCGTCGGCGAGCCGGGCAAGAGTTTGACGTCGGAAGAAGTGGCGTCGCAGCAGCCGGACGTGCTTCTCGCATCATGGTGCGGCGCCGGCGACCGGGTTCCGCTGGAAAAAATTGTTGAGCAACGCGATTGGCAGCAGCTAACTGCGGTAAAACAGCGGCGGGTCTTTTGCATTAATGACGAACTCCTGAACACGCCCGCCACCAGCCTGCTTGGCGGATTAGAGGCGGTTGCCTGGGCGCTCCATCCCGCATCGTTCGAAAAGCCCGCCGGCATTCGGCAGATCGCTGAGGGCTCTTAACCGCCAGCTTTCAGCTCTTAGCCATTAGCTGTTAGCTAACAATCGCAGGCAATCGGCGTTAGCTATGAGCTAAAAGCTAAAAGCCACAGCGACGCCTATGGGGAGCCGCGAAATAGCTACAGCGACGGCTAGCTCCTACAACGTGGTATGCGGACTTGTGATAGAAAAGGAACGAATGACGCAGCAACAGGACCTTGCTAAAGAGCTGAGCACTTTGGCTACCACCGCCGACAGTGTGGAAGACCTGATGAGTATCATGGTGGGGCGGCTCGCGGAACGGTTGCCGCATTACAACTGGGTCGGCTTCTACATGATTGAAAAGGGTGGAGCGGGTGAACCTCCGATGCTGGCGCTGGGTCCTTACGTCGGCGCGGTCACGCCGCATACCCGTATTCCGCTGAATCAAGGTATCTGCGGAGCTGCCGTCACATCCGGGCGCACCGTGATTGTGGATGACGTCAACAGCGACCCGCGTTATCTTGCTTGCTCCATCGAGACCAAGTCAGAGATTGTTGTGCCGATTCGGGTAAAGGGCGAGGTAGTCGGGGAGCTGGACATCGATAGCCACACCCCGGCAGCGTTCACCGCGGATGATCGCCAACTGGTGGAACATTGTGCGCGACTGATCGGGTTTTATCTGGAGAAAACGACCTGACTGCGAATCCGCTGTACCGAGTAAAACGAATTCTATGGTGAAACAAGTAGTAGCGGCGCTGATGGTGCGTGGTCCGGAGATTCTCTGCTGCCAGCGGACGGAGTACCAGGCGCTGCCGCTCAAGTGGGAATTTCCGGGAGGCAAGATCGAGCCAGGGGAGAATCCGCCCGAAGCGCTGGTACGCGAACTGGAAGAGGAGCTGGGTGTTCACGCCGAGATAGGCGCCAAGGTCGCCCAGTTGCAGCATCGCTATCACAATGGCAATGCCGTGGAACTGCACTTTTTCGTAGTCGAACGATTCGACGGCGAACTGCAAAACCGCATCTTCCGCGAGATTCGCTGGGTGAATCGCCGCGACTTGCCGACTCTGGATTTCCTCGACGCCGACCGCACCCTGGTACAGCAAATCGCCAGCGGTGAACTTCTCTAACTACTCCATCCGCCGGTCGCAAACCACGCAATCGTCAGCCCGATCATGATCACCGTCGTTGCCCAGGCGATCACGTTGAACCAGGTTCCGTTGACATGCGGCCCCATGAGCTCGCTCTTATTTACCAGCAGCAACATAAAGATCAGGACGAAGGGAAGCACCACGCCGTTCACCACCTGCGACAGGATGATGATCTTGATCACCGGGATGTTGGGCAGCAAAATGACACCGGCACCGGCGATCAGAAGCAAGGTATAGAGCCAATAAAATACCTTGGCTTCGCTGAACTTGTGCCCTACGCCAGACTCGAATCCTAGCCCTTCGCAGACTGTATAGGCCGTTGAAATCGGCAGGATAGACGCCGCGAACAGGGAAGCGTTGAACAAACCTGCGGCAAACAGGATGTAGGCGTACTCGCCCGCCAGTGGGCGCAGCGCTTGGGCAGCATCGGCCGCATCGCGCAAATCGCGAATGCCGTGGGCGTAGAGCGTCGCGGCGCACGCTACAACGATGAACCAGGCGACAACATCGGTGAACAGGCAGCCCAGAATGACGTCCCAGCGTGAGGCCCGGTATTCGCGAGGCGTGATGCCTTTCTCCACAATGCTGGATTGCAGATAGAACTGCATCCACGGCGCGATGGTCGTTCCCACCACCGCGATCACCATATAAAGGTAGGCTGGCGCGTGAAACGGTGCGGCGTGTGGCGGGTTGAAGGTAGCCTTGAAGGCCTCCTTCCAGCTTGGCCCTGCCAGTACTCCTGCGATGATGTAGGCGAAGTAGAAAAACGACGCCGCCAAAAAAACCTTCTCGACGCTCTTGTAGGTTCCTTTGACCACGAGCAGCCACACAATCGCGGCGGCGATTGGCACGCTGTAGTAACGCGAGATGTGGAACAGTTCCAGGCTGCTGGCCACACCTGCGAACTCCGCGACCACGTTGCCGAAGTTGGTGATCACCAGCCCCAGCATCATGAAGAACGTGATCCGCAAACCATATTCTTCGCGGATCAGGTCGCTCAGGCCCTTGCCGGTCACGGCGCCCATGCGGGCCGACATCTCCTGCACGACGACCAGCGCGACGGTCATGGGGATCATGACCCACAGCAGAAGATAGCCGAACTGGGCGCCCGCTGCCGAGTAGGTGTAGATGCCGCCGGCGTCGTTGTCGACGTTGGCCGTGATGAATCCCGGGCCGATGACGGCCAGGAACATCAACAGACGAATTCGCCACATCTTCCAACGTCGGGATTCAGGCATGCGAATGAGGGCTTACGGTGAGATCGCGAAGAACACTCAGAATAAACGCAGTGGAGCAAATGTGCCAATCACATAGAACGCGCGCAGAGTTCCTGTCGCAGGCCCGGTCTGGATGGGCGTTCCAACCATCTTGGCGAGCCATGGTAGGTGGCACGACGGGATCGGGAAGATCCCAAGTGTACGAGAATCGGGGAATAGCCTTTACAATGATGACAAGCGCTGTGGGGCCACGCGGAGGGATGTGTGAGCGGTTGAAACAGGCGGTCTTGAAAACCGCTGTACCTGAAAGGGTACCGGGGGTTCGAATCCCTCTCCCTCCGCCATTAAGTCGCCATTATCTGACTGGTAAGTAGAATCGCTTCCGAATCTTGCGATTTTGGCCGCCAATTCGGGCTATTGCCGATTGAAAGCGCACTAGAGAAACAACGCGGCAGCGCTAACGTCGGAATCAACCCAGGTTTTCTCTAATCGTCCAGATAGGCAGTGCGCTTCCGACAGGGGGATGAACGAGAGCACCGAACTATTCATGGCGCAGCGCGACCACGGGATCGACGCGCATGGCACGGCGGGCTGGCATGTAACAGGCTGTCACCGTAATGCCGAACCGAAACGCGGCAATCTGGAGATTCCAGTCATCGGTTTAGCAAAATCGGGATGGAGTTTGCAACAGCTTCATAAACGGGCGAAAAGCAGTGTTGAAAATCACGGGCGGTCTCGCTGGCACCAATGACAAGTTCAACGTGCAGCTTAAAGACCTCAGCCTCTTATTCCTTCTTATTCAGCAGGTCAGCCGCGCCTTCGCTTGCTGATCATTCATCTTCATCGCGGCTTCAGCTAGATGCTCATGCTTCTTTTTGCTCCCTGCCCGAGTGCTTATGAGTGTCCTTCTCTTTACGAACAAAATAGAGGTACGCGCCGACGCTCACAAAATTGACCAACACCGCGATTATGTTCCATACAATCACCGGTCGCGACGCTATCAACAGGCCGTAGTAGACCCAGAGGATCTGAAAGAGGCCCATGATGGCAGCCATCCTTGGGTTCATGCCTGCACTTGACCGACGCCTGAGCATTGCAATCAGGTCCGGCAGGGCGGCGAAGGTCGTTCCGAACCCCGCCACCAGCCCAAGGATCTCTGACCGTTGGACATGCGGGCTGAGCAGGCTCTGGGTGTCACGTGGAACCAGGTCCCGACAGCCGCAAAGGGCGATCAGGCTGGGAATACAAGCTAAAAGCCTTACTCTGTTGAACCGGTGCATCTCCGCTCCCAATACTAAGCGCCTCGAGAGAAGCGACGGCCTTACGCTGCTCTAAGGCTTTCCTTCCGTGGTAGAAGCATCTGCGACGCTCGGAGGCCATTGATCGTCGGTCCGCTGCCAGGTGGAATCGGGGTTATAGAGTTCCATATTCTTAACGATGTTGAGGGAGTCCGTTCCAAGATCCTTCTGATAGACGATTCCGTTGTTGTTCACGATGAACGTTTTTACGCCGGTGACGCGATACTCGGCGGGCACCGCGACGAGGGCAAAGCCGCCGATCATCACTCCCTCGATAACATAGTTGATTTTTCCGAAAGGTGCAGCCGGCCCTTGTCCCTTCAGGATCTTAAAGTAATAGCCATGGAATCCGGACTTGCCAGACGTGTAACCTTCTTCCAGCGCTTTGGCGACTTCGTCGCCAATTGGTCCAGCGGATTTTCCGTCGGCGTCCTTCCAGTACAACCCGTCCTGCTTTCCGGGCGTGCTGAAGATTTTCTGCGCATACTGATTCACTCCAGAATCATCGTGAATTTCCATCGCGTATTCTTGTTGCGCCTCAACATAGCCACGGCAGACGGTGATGGCATCGAGTTCGTTCGCGCCGATGCGCCGGTAAAGAATCGCCTGTCGTCCTTCCTTGGCGTTGAAGTACCACTTGCCGTTTTTCTTCACCAGGGGAACCGGAAACGGCCACTCTTCCTCGCCCACAATGATGGTTGCGCGGTTGGGATTGGATTTTGCGACCTCGATCGAATTCTTGGCAGCCGCTTCCTTGGCAAAAGCAACGCCATTGTTCTTGTCGCGAACAGTATCCGCTGACTCGATGAAGTCTTCGCCATCGGATCCGAAAATCGCCATCAGTTCCGGTACGTCATAAACTCCGGCCGCCTTAATCAAAGCTTCGGCAGCTTGCTGGGGAGTGTCGAATGCCTTTGGCGCCTGAACCTGCGTCGCGGGCTGGGACTGTGCCACCGCGATAGCCGGCACTGCGCACGCGATCAGGATGAAGGCGAAGCTGGCAATCAGTGTCTTGGAGCCAAGTAATTTGGATTTCATATTTTCCTCACTCGTCATGATCCGCTGCCTACCTGCGCCGCCCGCCGCCACCACCACGGCCACCCCCGCCACGCGAGCCTCCCATACTGGAAGAACCGCGCGATTGGCTGGCTCGGGCGCCACTTCCGCTCATGCCGCCGGCCCCGCCAAACGCGCTGCGGTTCGTCGAGCTAGGACTATTGGGAACTCGCTGGTTGCCAACGCGGTCGCCCCCACTCCTGTTGCCGGCGCCTGCTCCACCACGGTTGCCGACATCTCGCGTGCCGGCGCTGGCGCCTCCACGATTCGACAGATCTCGATTGCCTGCGCCCTGCCCCGTTCCTCGATTTCCCATCCCGCCCGCAGGTTGTTGCCGAGCCACGTTCTGCCGCGCATTCGCCTGCCGGTTCTGCATGGAGTCGCCACGCGTGGTGCCGCCAAACCTGTCGGCCGTGCCTCTGTCGCCGTAAGGAGCTCCCCCGCGATGCTGCGGATTATGTTGCCAGTTGCTGTTACCACGATTCCCGCCATTCACGCGGTTGCCGCCATTCACACGGTTGCTGTTGTTCACGAAGTTGTTGTTGTTATTGATGGTGACGTTATTGTTGCCGCCCCAGCCGCAGTTGTAACCCCATCCACCGCCCCACATCGCCCCCATTGCAACTCCCACTCCAAATGAAATTGCCATACCTGCCGCGTAATATCCCGCGGGCGGATACGCAATTGGGGGGTACGCATACACCGGCGCTCCATAAACTACGGTCGGGTTATAGCTGGGTACGTAAACGACCTGAGGGTTGGCCTGCTCGACTACGATAACCGGTTGGCTCTCGACGGTCTTGGTTTCTACCTTGACCTGTTCGGTTGATTTCAGGTTTCCCGCATCCTTAGCCTTCTTGCGCATCCGCTGAACCGCTTCCATCACATCGTTCTGCTGCGCGAGGAATGCGTTGCCCAGGTCCGTCGTCCACTTGATGTTCTCGGAGAGAAGCTTGACGACATCGGGCAAGGCAGCCAGTCCCTGGATGCTTGGGTCCCAATCTTGCTTCTTTACAGCATCGGCCAGTTGTTTTTCATTCATCCCTTTGTTCTGAGCTAGCCACTGCTGCAACTGTATGACCTCGAGTGGATAAGTGGAGGCCACCAGAGTCTGGCTGAGCAGGGGATCGGGATAGAGTGCAATCGGCGCCACCAGCGAGTCCAGCTGGTCTGCTGGAATTTTGCTGGCCGCCTGATCAGCAGGGGGAGTTGGTTGCTGGGTAGAGCTGGTCGCAATTGCCGTGGTTCCGAGTGTAAGTGTAACCACGCAAAGAACCGCGGTTAACTCTCGAAAGAGGTGCAGTAGGTTACCGGCGAAGACAAGTTGTCGCTTCATATTAGTAGTTCCTGTGCCGTCCAATTGAGACGTGCCCCATTCGAGACGCACTGCCAGACAGTCGGTTCGCGGTTTGGCACGACGCTTAAGGCAGGAAGGCTCGCTTCCTTCAGATTCCACCGTTGCAGCTGCCGCCAGTGAAACATATATACGCCAGGACTGGTCGTATAGCTATCTCTTTGGGACTCTTTCCCCGAAAGAGGTCAGAGAGAATGCCGCTGGCCGGTTTCCCCTGGCCTGTATATGTAAATCGCGAGATTCCTCACGCATGATCAAGTTTTCGTCGATCACCGACGTATCACTCGACGCGGGAGGAGGTCGACAGCTCCAGATATTTGGCGACGGCGATTTCCAGGTTCAAGTGCATGCCGTCAGCTCCCAAAGCTTCGCCGAGTTGTGATTTCTTGATCGTCGCGAACACCTGGGGATTCATGCCGACCATCCAGAGTCGCGTGCCGTGTTCGCGCCCGCGTTTTTCGCCCGCGGTCAACATCTTGAGACCTGTGTATTCAAGATCGGGAACACCTCGCAGATGAAGCGCGACTACCCTGGGCTGTGATTCTTCACTCAAGAGCTTTACCTTCTCGGCAATGCGTTCCGCATTGATAAAGAAAATTCGGCCCTCCAACCTCAATAGCAACAGGCCGGGATACGTTTCATCCTCTGGATTCTCGTTGGAGCGGGGACGGAAGACATTCGTGCCGGGCTTGCGTCCGAGTACGTACACCGGAGGATCGGCGGCCTGGTACGCGAGCGCAACCATTGACACGATGATCGCAACGATGATTCCCTTCAGCGTTCCCACCAGCACCACTCCGGCGAATGCGGTTACAGCCCAGATAAATTCAGTTCTACGTATGCTTAGAATCTCGCGAAACTCAGCTGGCTTGATCAGTCCGATCGAATAAACAATGACAACGGCAGCAAGCGTGGCCTGCGGCATCAGTCCAATGACTGGCGCGAGCAGGAGCATCGTGATCAATGTGATAGCTGCAGTCACGATTTCTGCTAACTGTGTTCGCGCTCCGGCCAACCGATTTACCGCCGTCTGAGTGGTACCGCCCCCGCCGGGCATGGCTCCCAGGAGCGCGCCGCCTGCATTCGCCAGCCCGGTTGCCAGTAACTCCCGATTGGCGCGCGGCGAGGGTTCATCGCCACGGACGAAGGCACGCCCCGCCGCAATTGTCTCGGTAAAACTCATGAGCGCGATGCCCAAAGCTCCTGGCCACAGTTGTGCCGCGAACGATAAGGCAGGTGGAGTAAATGAGGGCAATCCCTGGGGAATGTGGCCGACCAATTCAACTCCGTGGGCATGGAGGTTCAGAAAGAACGCCCCAGCGATGCCCGCAGCGACTGCCAGTAGTGGAGCCGGCGCTCGAGGTATGTATCGGTGAATTGCCTCCAGAAAGACGATCATTGCGATTCCAACCGCCAGGGTCGGTATCGATGTCCGGGGGATGCCGTGCAGGGTCGCAAACAAGTTCTGAGTGAATGTACCTCTAGCGAAGTGAATACCTAGAATCTTCGGAACCTGGTCCAGCACAATCACCACTCCGATACCGGCTTTAAAGCCAATCAGAACCGGTTCGGAGATGAAGTTTGCGACGAAGCCGAGCCGCAGAATCGAAGCCAGAACAAGCATTGCACCGACTAACAGCGTCAGAGTGGCGGAGGCGGTCAGCAGCGCTGCTGCATTTCCGTCGGGGACCACTGCACCCAGTTCCGCTGCCGTGAGGATTGCAAGGGTCGTGGTTGTGCTAACACTCAGCGGTCGCGAAGAGCCCAGCAACGCATAGATGACCATTGGCAAAAAGGCGGTATACAGTCCGACTTGTACGGGGAGCCCTGCGATCGTGGCGTACGCCATCGCCTTCGGAATGACTACCGCAGCCGTGGTCAGACCTGCGATCACATCCGGACGTAACCAATCCCGTCTGTATCTCGACATCCAGTCGGGAACAACAACGAAGCTTCGAGGCTTACTTGTCGTCACATTTCCTCCTCGAATCACCGTGGCGAAGGGCAGACCGACCGCAATCTGAATGGAATTCTAGCCGCCGGGCCTTCCGTCCCGCACCTTGGGGTCGTCCTAGTAATCGAAGCCGCGAAAGCGCAGCGGCAAGAAATGGTTCGCGGAGAGCTGAGACTTGGACGTGGCTCCCCCGGTGTTGTACGACCGGGCACCCGCAGGAAAACGCATCAGGAGATTGGCAGGTCGCAGTCGTTGGCGTGCAAAAGGTCTTAGCTCGCGGCCCCATGTGTCTTCAGCGCCAGTGTGGCGGCACGAACAGCAATCGCAATCAGAATGCCGGTGAGGACTAGCCCCAAGGTGGCGATCAATAGAGCAGCAATTTTCGATCCTCTCTTGCCGGGACGAAGATCGCCGTAGCCGACGGTCGTTGCAGTCACGAACGACCAGTAAAAGCTGTCGAATCGCGACCAGCCCTCCACCTTGCCGACTAGCTGACCCAACAGGGATATTAGCGCTGCCAGGCTTAGCAGTAGCGGGAGTGCGACCCAAAGTCCGGCGCCGAATTCCTTCAGGAACGTCATCGTCAGACCCATGGTCATCATCACGATGCACCTCCCGTTTCTTTACATCGGCGATCCGCAAACATGGAGCCTCGAACACGACCTCGCGAGCACAACCCCTCGAGCATAGATGACCCAGTAAAACGATCGTGCCGAGGTTGCGACTCGAGATCAGAAGAAGGGCTTGTTTTACGGAGCACCTATTCGCCCGCCACTTGTTCTCGAGTCATCCGACCTACAACCCTCTTGGCGTTCTGTAATACTTCCTCCGCAGTCAAACGCTCGGACAAATCCAGGATACGAGCGATAAGCCCCGTCCAGCCTGTTTGGTGACTGGCACCGAGTCCTGCGCCGTTGTCGCCATGGAAGTACTCATAGAACAGGATGTAATCGCGCCAATGAGGATCTTCCTGAAACTTCTTCGAACCTCCATACACTGGGCGATTTCCGCTAGCATCACGCAGAAAAATGGTCGACAGCCTACGGCCAATCTCCTTCGCAACTTCGAACAAGGTCATATAATTCCCGGACCCGGTTGGACATTCCACTTTGAAGTCGTCACCATAAAACGGATACATCAGCAGTAAGCCCCGAATGATCAGGCCATTGACCGGCATCCAAATCGGTCCCCGCCAATTGGAATTGCCGCCAAACATACCCGTGTTTGACTCAGCGGGGAGGTATTGGACTCTATACTCCTTCCCCTCAATGTGAAACACGAAGGGGTGCTCGAGATGATATTTCGATAATGAGCGAATTCCGTAAGGGCTGAGAAATTCGTTCTCATCGAGCATGTAGGCAAGGATGCGTTGCATTTTCTCTTTATTACAGACCGACGTCAGTCGTCGCTGTGCGTATCCGATGAAACTGTCGTCGCCTACCGCTATCTTGCTTAACACCTCTGGATGCCGCTTGTGGAACAGATCAATCAACTCGAGAATTCTGGGATGATTCGCGAATGTGCCCGGTTCGAATACACTCGCGGCGCACAGCGGAAGCAGTCCCACCATGGAACGGATTTTCAAACGTACAGCGTCTCCGCTCGGTAAGTGAAGTAGATCGTAGAAAAAGCCATCTGCTGCGTCCCACATTTCGTCCTGGTTATCGCCGAGGCGGTCCATAGCATAGGTAATCCATACGAAATGTTCGAGGAATCGAAACGCAATGTCTTCATACATCGAGTCGTACTCGGTCAGAATCAGTGCGATCTCTAGCATGCACAAACAGAAAAATGCCATCCACGCGGTGCCGTCGGCTTGATCCAAATATCCTCCGCTGGGCAGTGGCGCGCTGCGATCGAATACTCCAATGTTGTCGAGCCCGAGGAAGCCCCCGGCAAACACGTTGCGCCCATCTGGATCTTTACGGTTCACCCACCAGTTGAAATTCAGCATCAAGCCTTGAAAGGAGCGTTCCAGGAAGCGCAGGTCAGCCCGGCCCAACTCAGTCTCAACCCGGTAGAGGAATAAAGTCGCCCAAGCATGAACCGGAGGATTGACGTCGCTGAAGTTCCACTCGTAGGCGGGAATCTGTCCGTTCGGATGCGCGTACAGTGTCCTTAGCATCAGCAGTAGCTGCTCTTTGGCAAAATCGAAGTCCACTAGCGACAACGCAATCGTGTGAAACGCGAGGTCCCACGCCGCGTACCACGGATATTCCCATTTGTCAGGCATGGAGATGACGTCGCTGTTCAGCATGTGGAACCACTCGGCGTTGCGCGACTGCCCTTTGCCGCTTCCAGTCAGAGGGTGAGCCTCGTGTTCGGTGAGCCAACGGTCAAGGTCGAAAAAGTAATACTGCTTGGACCACATCATGCCGGCCAGCGCCTGCCGGTGCACGCGACATTCATCTTCGCTCAGGGCCTTAGGAGTAATCCGTTCATAGAACTCGTCCGCCTCAGCCAATCGGCTGGCGAAGATCTGGTCGAAGGTCTTAAATGCGTCGGCGGCCGGCGTGGCACTTAATCGCAAGCGGACTATCTGGCTGCCCCCAGCTGGAACTTCCAACGTGTAAAGCGCGGCAGCTTTGGTTCCCACCTTGGCTGGATTCACAGCTTCACGCCTGCCTGCGATCACATATTCGTGGAAGGCGTCCTTGACGTAAGGTGACGGATTAGGCTGCCCCCATAAACGCTTGGCATTCGATTCGTTTTCCGAAAACAGTAGCTCCGCTGTCCCCTCACATTGCAACGTGAAATCGCGGCCGAGCTTTGGATGAGAAGCCAGAATTGCGCCTTCGCTGCCTTGGCGAAGCGCCGGCTTGGGCTCGTCCTTGTCCCATGACCACGTGTTGCGGAACCACAAGGTGGGTAAAAGATGTATCTGGGCGGCTTCAGGTCCGCGGTTGTGTACGGAGATTCGAATCAGAATGTCTTCCGGATCACTCTTGGCATATTCGACGAAGACATCGAAGTAACGATCATCGTCGAATATGCCGGTGTCGAGGAGTTCGTACTCGAGTTCCTCCCGTGAGCGCCGCCCGTTAGTCTCAACCAGATCGCCATACGGGAATTCACTCTGTGGATACTTGTACAAATACTTCATGTAAGAGTGCGTTGGTGTACTGTCGAGATAGAAGTAATATTCCTTTACGTCCTCGCCGTGATTGCCTTCGCTGTTAGTTAACCCGAACAACCGTTCCTTCAAGATGGGATCGCGGCCGTTCCACAAGGCCAGAGCAAAACAGAGGCGCTGCTTGTCGTCGGAGAATCCCGCCAAGCCATCTTCTCCCCAACGGTAAGCACGCGACCGCGCCTGGTCATGTGAAAAATAGCTCCAGGCATTGCCGTCCTTGCTATAGTCTTCACGTACCGTGCCCCACTGACGCTCACTGAGATACGGCCCCCACTTTTTCCAGGGGATAGCTTGCTCTCGCGTTTCGTTCAACCGCTTCTGTTCGGTAACCGGAACGTAGGACGACTCGGGGCCGCCTTTCTGAGAGTTGGGCACGGTTCCACCGTCCTTTCTTGTCTGCTTCTGTACCTGACCTAACGTACCGCCCATACGATCATGCCGTTACGCAACAGTGGCACGGGCCAGTCGTAGATCCATTCCAGCTTGCTCCCTAATGCTTTCATAGGGTATCGGTAAACGCTGGCCGACTTATGGTTACCGATTCTGGCCGTCGTGGCAAGCCTCCACGACAGGTATCATAAAGAACATGGCTGAGACGGTCACGATCCCCCGAGTGGAATATGAAAGGCTCTTCGAAAGTGCGGCCTTGTTTCGTCAGATAGCGGACTCAGCGCCGGTGCTAATCTGGCTTTCCGGTACTGACGCTCTCTGCACATGGTTCAATAAGCCGTGGCTGGAGTTCCGCGGTCGAACCATGCAAGAGGAGATGGGTAACGGATGGGCAGAGGGTGTCCACAAGGAGGACTTCGATCGTTGTCTAGAGATTTACCGCTCCAACTTTGAGAAGCGGACCCCCTTCCGTATGGAGTACCGCCTGCAGCGATCCGATGGCGAGTATCGTTGGCTGTTGGATCATGGGATCCCGCGATTCACGAACACCGGCCTCTTTCTCGGCTTCATCGGCTCCTGCATAGACATCACTGACATCACCGAAATTCAGAAAGCGTGGCAAACCCAGCAGGAGATCTCGGAGCGACTTAGTGAACTAGCGGCCATCGTTGAGTCCTCCGATGAGGTGATCGTCGGCAAAGATCTGAACGGCATCGTGACAAGCTGGAACGCAGCGGCGACGCGCGTCTTCGGGTATACCGCCGAAGAGATGATCGGGCAGTCCATCCTGAAACTCATCCCCGAAGACCTTCGTGCCGACGAGAAGATGATCCTCGAAAACCTAAGGGCTGGCCGTCGCATCGAGCACTTTGAGACTATCCGGAGGAAGAAAAACGGAGAGCTCATTGATGTTTCTCTGACAGTGTCCCCGATAAAAGACGGGCAAGGCAAAGTCGTTGGCGCTTCCAAGATCCTTCGAGACATCTCGCATAGCAAACGACTGGAACAGTCATTGCTCCGGGCAGAAAAACTTGCGGCCACGGGCCGTATGGCGGCAACTATCGCACACGAGATCAACAATCCGCTTGAGGCGGTGATGAATCTTCTTTATCTGCTGCGCCCGATGATCGCAGGTGAGGAGGGGCTGGGTTACCTGGCCGCCGCCGAGAGCGAACTGGAGCGCGTCTCGCACATTGCGAAGCAGACTCTCGGATACTACCGAGAGCATGCATCGGCGACACCAGCATCTTTGAGCGACATCGTGCAGCACGCCATCACGATCTACGAACCGCGCTGCCGGGCATCCGGAATTCAAATACGTCAATCGCTGGAATCATCGCGGAAGCTGGTACTACGCCGTGGTGAGATGATGCAGGTGATTTCAAATCTGCTGGCAAATTCCATCTACGCCATCTCTGGCGGCGGATCCATCGAGGTTGACGTTCGCGACTGCGAAACCGAGCCACAGGGTGTGAAGCTCACGGTGCGAGATAACGGTGTTGGCATTGGTCCGGACGCTTTGCCGAGAGTCTTTGACGCATTCTTTACGACACATGCAACGGTCGGCACGGGTATCGGGCTCTTCGTCGCGAAACAATTCGTTGAGGGGCATGGCGGCCGGATCACCATTGAGAGCAGCCGGGACGGGAAAGAACATGGCACGACGGTTCGTGTCTTCCTTCCTTTGCTCACTACCTATGCGGGATCGTAAGAGCAGTTTACAAGGGGAAACGGCATCCTTTCTCGCAATGACCTAATCAGCCATCCGAGTTACAGGGACAGAAGATGTAAACCGATTACAACGAAGCATGATGCAGCCATCAGTCTTTGCTGCAGGAACCCTCGCCGCCAACTCCAGAGGTATACCACCAATAAGGGAACGATTACGCCTGTTTCGATCCACCAATAATGGTTTGGACCGAGCCAGGATTTCTGCTGGCCGAACTGCCATAGGCTCCAGCCCAGACGGACGCTTGAAAAGGGATAAAATGCGAGCTTTGCCGGATGAATAAGGAAGTCCAGGAAGAAGTGCGAAAGGCCAGCGACCCAAACTGCTACTACGACCCTCCACCTGTGCCGCCAGAAAGCCAAGGCAAAGATTGAAGCCAAAACAAGAATCATAAGAAGCGAGTGCGACCAATCGTCAAAGAATCCCTTCGGCGGCAGCTCAGGCTCGATTCCCAATCGTGCGAGGGCGATCCAGGCAAGGTCAGGGACGAACGCCGCAGTAAGTAACGCCCATGCCGGTGCCTCCGGAACGCGGGCCTTCACGGCCAAGGCGGCGGCAAAGTGCGCAGCATACATCAGCGTCCTCGTTCTCTCGGCACGCTATTGATCAGGGCCAATACGATCCCCGGGATGAGAATCAGTAGCAGCTGTTGGATGGCCTCTCCAGAACCCATCTGAATCTCCAGTTTGTTATTAACACCTGTTCAACATATTTCATACGGTTATACAATAATGCCGGGGCAAATGCCACCTTCGCCATGACTCTCAAGCCAGCTTCTTCGACACAGGATTTCCAGTTCATCGGCGGCAATCTCGCGCTGGATTTTGTGAACACGGTCGGAAACCGGCTAGGGACTCCACGCGACTATTTCGTCTCGCAGGCAGAGTTGACGCGTTGGGCACGCCTCGCCGGACTGATAGGGAAAAGAGAAACGATCGTATTTCACAGGTCAGACTGGAGGCGAATCTTGGAGATCAGGGAGGAGCTCTATCAGCTTTTCAAGCCACTTGCCGAGAGCAAACCAGTTAGCTCAGCCGCGATCGCGCGTCTGAACGCCCGGCTCGCGAAGGTCGCCTCCAAGCGGCAGTTGGTCGTCACAAAAGGCGAACCCAGGCTGATCTGGAAGACCGAGCCGAATGATCCTGACCGCATCCTGGGACCGATACTATTCGCTGCCGTCGACATGCTTACATCAGGGAGCTTCAAGAAAATTGGAGAGTGCGCGGACCAGAATTGTGGATGGTTGTTCCTCGATCGATCACAACGTGGAAAACGCAAGTGGTGCAGCATGACTGATTGCGGTAATCGGGATAAAGTGCGTCGATACTATCAACGTAAAAAGGCCGGCCACGTGGTAGCGTGAACGGCCTTGGTTTAGCACTTGCGGCGGACATCGGAACGTCGATGCCGCCGCAAGTTTGCTTTAGGTTTTAACCGCGTGGCCTCGTGGGCACGATCGGCTTAACCGATCCGCTCGGTCTAGACGATCCACCTGACGCCGAGTAAACCGCCGTGTCCTGCACCGACCACACTCCGCCGGCGTAGCCGTAGAGCGTCACGAAGACCTGGCGGCCGTCCGTTGGCAAGTTGCCCATGGTCGCTGATAGACCGGTTGTGCCGCCTACGCCCAGATCGTCTTGTCCCGCCGCACTGCCTACCCACAGCTGATAGGACGTAGCGCCGGATTCCGCCGTCCAGGTGAACGTTACCGTGTCTCCAGGGAGCGTTGACCCTTTCGGCGGGCTGGTAATTTGCGCATTGGCAACACTGACGGCCGTGTAGCTGGCCGAATCCTGTACCGTCCAGGAGCCACCGGCATAGCCGTAGAGCGTGACGTAGATGGTGCTGCCGTTCGTCGGCAGACCGCCTACCGTCGCCGACAGGTTTGAGGTTCCCACCACCGCCAGGTCATGACCACCCGGCGTAGTGCCAACCCAGAGTTGGTAGGAAGTCGCACCGCTCTCCGCTGTCCAGGTGAACGTCGCCGTGCTGCCTGTCAGCGTGGAGCCCTTAGGAGGCGAGGTGATCTGTGCCGGGCTAGCTGCTGTATAGGTAGCCGTATCCTGCACCGACCATATCCCGCCCGCGTAGCCATACAGCGTGACATAGACCTGGCTGCCATTTACCGGCAAACCAGAAACGGTAAGTGTGAGGCCCGAGGTTCCGGTGGCAGCAATGTCTTTGCCTCCCGGAGTGGTCCCTACCCAGACCTGGTAGGAAGTCGCTCCAGTTTCCGCCGTCCAGGTGAAGGTCGCGGTATCGCCGGTCAGTGTTGAGCCCTTCGTAGGCGCTGTGATCTGCGCGTTGACGATGGTGGCCGCGGTGTAGACGGCCGTGTCTTCCACCGTCCAACTGTTGTTGGCATAGCCGTACAGCGTGGCATAGATCAGGCTGCCGTCGGTAGGCAGGCCGGTGATCGTGGCTGTTAATCCGGAAGTGCCGATGGTGGTGATGTCATGCGCTCCGGCGGAATGACCCAGCCACAGCTGGTAGGACGTCGCCCCAGTTTCATGCGACCAGGTGAACGTCGCCGTGCTGCTGGTCAAGGTTGAGTTCTTCGGAGGCGAGGTGATCTGCGCCACCGCAGCCGTAACCGTCAGAGTGCCGTTGACGAAAGTGAAGGTGTAGTTCTGGGCCGACAACGTTCCTTGGGCCGCCGTGATGGTGTAGGTTCCCACTGGCGGGTCCTGCGGAGCGTTGGTGGTCAGACTGGGGGAGCCGCTCAGCACGCCCTGGCCGTCGCCGTTGACGAAGCCGGAGTAGCTGGCGGTGAAGGTAGGCAGCGGACTGCCTTCCGTGATGGAAGCGTTGTTGGCCGTGACGGTCAGCGTCGCCTTGTTCACGACGATGCTGTCTTGTACCGGCGGAGCGGCTTGCCACTGGCTGTTGCCGGCCTGATCGGCTTCGACCACGATGGTACCCGCACCAGTAACGGTTAAGCTGCTACCGCTAACCGAGCCCGGACCAGAGATGACGCTATAGGTTACCGGCAGACCGGAAGTCGCCGTCGCCGTCAGTGTGACCGCAGCGGTGCCGTAGGTCAGCGGACCTGGATTCGGGAACGTGATCGTCTGCGGCTGCTGCAGGCTCGCCGCCGTGTACTGGTAGTCGTTATGGCCGTTTGCGCCACCGACTGTGGTTAGACGGACCCAGAAGGTGCTGCCGTCGGTCGGCAAGCAGGATAGCGTTGCCGTGTATGTTCCCGCATTGTAGTTCTGCGGACCTCCGCAGTAATCGCTGCCACCCTGCGTCTTGCCAATCGCCAGGGTGTAGGACGGAGTGCCCGTGCCCGACAGCCACAGGAACGTCGCGGTGCCACTGGTCAGCGTGGAACTCGGGACGGGGGAAGTGATGGCCGCGTTGCTGGAACAGCTCGGGAAACTGAAGCTCAATATGCGGGTGCTCCAGTTGAACAAGCCCGCCTGCTTCAGATATTCGCCCGTGAACCAGAAAGTACAGTCATCGGTGTCCATCATCATCGCCGTGTAATCTCCCCAACGATAGCCATACAGAAGACCGCTGAGGTTCACCTGCGAGTTAAGGCCGGCGTAGACCTTGCTCTCCGCTTCCATGGTGTTCAGGGCGTCGGTGGGTACGCGGCCGGTGATGTAGATCGATGGGAAGACCGAGGAACTCGATCCGGAATAGCCCATCAGGATATTGCCCTGGTTGTCCTGGGCGATACTGCCCATCCAGCGATAGAGGCTGGTGTCGGGCGAGAAAGTGGATTGCTGGAAGACGGTCGGAGTGCCCGTGCCGCCACTGGTGTTGATGCCGCGCAGTTCATACCAGCGTTCGGCGGTGTTGCTGCCGGAGCCGCCGCTGCCGCTGGGAAGCACCGGTCCGCTGAGCAGCACCGACTCGTAGCTGCCGAAATTGCGGTAGGCCGCGCGATACATCTGGTGCGCAGCCAGGGTGTCGAGCTTCGACTCGGAGGCGAAGGTTCCGTTCTGAACGGTGCCGGTGTGCGTCGGCTGAGGCACGCACTTCTGGGTGTTGCTGCAGGTGTTGTTGGCGTAGGTCGAAACCGTGATCGAGATGCGGGAGTCGACGGCCACCGTACCGGCGGTGAAGTTGTACTTCGCGCGGTACATATAAAGCAGAGTGCTGCTGCCGTTGGCGCCGCTGTTTTCGATGTAAATCTCTTTGGCGCCAGGGGCGGGATAGGTTGGTCCGTCCAGGTCGACGGGGAGCAGAGCATAGTCCGTGGATTGCAGCTGCGCGCAGACGATCGTCGGGCTGTTTCCCTTCAGCAGGTTGATGCGGTCGATACCGCAGATCGCGGCGCCTTCATACGTGCTGCCGGTGGAGTTGAACATGTCGAAGGTGATCGAGTAGGCATCCGGCCAGACACCCAACTTCGGATAGTCGGGGAAATAACCGTTGGTCCCGGGCGTGAACTGCAGCACGGTCCACGAGCCGGTGGCGTCGTCGGTCTGCGAAATCGCCACGCACTGAAAGAAGGGTCCGGTGTCGCTGGAACCCAGTGCGAACTGGGTGATGATCCAGCGCTGCGCCAGCTGATCGAACTTCACGATGCCGTCGCCATCGTTTTCGGTAAAGCACTCGGAGCCGCTGCCCAGTGACGACCACAGGGTGTTGGTATTCAGCGGACCCAGCAGTACGGCGCCCGTGGTCTTGTTGAAGACCGCAAACCCGGTGTTGTCCAGCGAAACGACCTGTGTCGTGCCAGTGGCCATATCGGTGTCCGGAGGAACGCTTCCCACGGAGTAAGTGCCGTTGGGTCCGGTGAAGCTTTCGCCGATGCCGTCAAAACTCAATCCCTGATTCACGCTGATCATCGGGCCATAGGTAAGCTGCAACGCGGGATCTTCAAACGATGGATTCGCCGGAGCGGGATTCTTAAGCCAGCCCGGTACCTTCACTTCTTCCGCGTCTTTGAATTCCGAAGAGACATATTGATCGTGGATCTGGTAGAGCGGCGGGGTCTGGGCGATCATGGTCGGTTTCATCACCCAGGTACGTTGCACAGGTGATGTTGCGTTACTGGAGCCTGATGATGGCTGCTCGGTCTGCCCGCTTTGGGCGACCGCCAGACCTGACAGGAATAGTGAGACTGCGGCCAGAAACAGAGTTAGCCACAACCTCCGCGAAGATGTTCGCAGAGAGAGGAACATAGGCCTTCCTTCTTCACGCCTCTTGTCAGGCGTGGTGATTTAAATTGTTGCGAAACGCGAACTGAAACCGCGGCGGATGCCGCAATGGAAATCTCAAATACTGCAGACTGCAGAAACTTCTGCCCGGCGGTGACGAAGCGGCGGGCCCGTCGCGCGATCTGATAAGGGTTGCTGCGCGTGCAACCGACTTCCTGTAGCCTCGGCTCGAATGGGCTTTTTGACAGTCAGGGAAGGAAAGTTGAAAGCCTGCTTCAGGCAAAACAGCTTCGTCCCAGCCTGATGCATGGGGATCCAAATCTTGTGAACCCCGTTTAGTGCTATTTCTCCCCTAACTATAGTGACCAACGCGAATGTAACATAAGCTGAACAACATTGACTTAGCAATACTACTTTAGTAGTTATTTTTATCGACCACTTAATGGCCATCAAATGACATGAGACCCATGCTTGCCCCTAAAAATAAAGGCGTTAGGGTCAGCACGCCAGGGTCTCGTGGGCCTGAATTCCGGATAAGGGTAGCTGAGTAAAGGCGAGTTGAATCTGGGTAAGACCGTAAGGGCGTTGAGACACGACCTACTGACTGCGGAGCTTTGGATCCACGTACTTGATGAGCAGCACTTCGTTGCCGATCTCACTGTAGATCAACTCATCCACAGTCCCGCCGGCCAGAAGAAGGCCATATCCTCCCGGCCGCATTCCTTCTGCTTCGCGCTGCACTATGTGGGCTGCCGGGTCGTCAGCCGGATTGGCGATAGCCGCGTGGGTAAGTGATTCGCGGCGGAAGCCAGCCCCAGGATCGCGCACGTAAAACACCATGGCTCTTCCGGTGCGAACGGCGGTGACCTCAACCACCTGTTCGGGGTTAAATGCCGCCCCATGCTCCATGGCGTTCAGCAATATCTCTCGAAACGCCTGCATCATCTCCTCCCGCGTGTCCGCAGGTAATTGAGCACTCAACTCTTTCTCGAAAGTCATGAGGCGTTCAGCTGAGATGAGGCGGCAATTTACGCGGACTGACACCCAGCCGGGCTTGGCCGATAAAACAAGTATGTCTTCTTGCCATAGGCTGTCGGAGGCAGCTTTGCCGGCCAAATTCGCAATCTCGCCCGGATCAAAGGGCGGTGTAAAGCAGGCAAACACCCGGGCGCGCAAGGCTGCGATCACTTCGTCCGGGGTGCTATGACGGGCCAGGACGATGCTCTTTACTCCGGGCCTGATGGCGCGCATCTCTTCCAGCAGCGCCAAGTCTTCCTCGACCGCACTGTCGGGGCTGGTGATGACGACCCCGAACGAGCGCATGCGCAGCCGCTGCAGGGTGTCTGCATAGCCGGCGGAGTACTCCATGGGCACATCGGAGGCCAGGAGTGCGTTGCCGATCTCCTGGCTCACCTGGTTGCCACTTCCAATAACGAGGATCCGGCTCATAAAGTAGTTGCAGTCAGGCCAGGGCCTGTCGGAGATATCCTGCGACATCACTGACGAAGCGATGCACCGACACCTCTGCGATGCGATGGCCGACAAGGGCATTCATCGTCTTTCCTACGGTACCGAATGGTGGTTCGTAAATCCCGGAGAAATCCAACTGAGTTTCGGTCCCGGTCAACGGGTAAACAGAAAGCTCGCCCTGCATGAGAGGAAACAACCGTGGCAGGCCAGCAGCCTCCCATTCCAGAAGTAGTTTCGTGCTTGCGCTCGTGGTGTTATCAGCAGGTTTCTCCTCGATGCCTTTTACGAGGATTTTGATGTCGGCCTTCAGTCCAATGCCAGCGAAATCGACGTGCAGTTCAGCGGCGACCGACTCTGCGCGGGAAGCTGCAGCCATGGTGGCGGACTGGAATACGGCGACGGCATTTTGTTTGAGCGTATCGCGAACGCGATCGTAGGGGTGATTCACGTAGTCGTAGCTGCGAATCTCACGTCCGGTGTTCATCAACGTCGTTCCGACTCAATCAGGTGTCAATCCAAGAACTCGCGGTCACGCAACTCTACCATAGGGAGAGAGTGCGGATCGATTTACTGATTTTGGCCGGGTGCAAAACCCGGCAATGATTTTGCTTGTATGATGGCTATCGCTTCAGGTTCAATCGCTCGTTGCGATTCCAGAGAGTAAGGAGGCTGGATGGCTCAGATCGACGTCCCATTGTCGCGCTCGGGCTTCGGACAGACTCGGCGCGTCGACAACTGGTGGGTGCAACCGCTGGTAGTATTTCTCGGTCTTTCCGCCTTCATTGTTTATGCCACTTGGGCCGCATTTCAAGGGCAGCACTACAGGTTCGGGCCGTATCTGTCGCCTTTTTACTCTCCGGAATTGTTCGGTCCTGCCGGCTGGCTTGGCCAAATGCCGCACTGGATGCCGGTTTGGGTGACGGGGGCGATACTCATTCTATGGGCGCCGGGCGGATTTCGGGTCACTTGCTATTACTACCGAGGAGCTTATTACAAAGCGTTTTGGGCTGATCCCCCTTCCTGTACGGTAGGCGAGCCGCGGAAGACGTATCTCGGCGAGCGATCTTTTCCTTTGATCATGCAAAACATTCACCGCTATTTTCTTTATCTGGCGCTGCTGTTCCTGATCATTCTTGGCCGCGACGTGTGGGATGCGTGCTGGTTCAACGGCCGGTTCGGCATCGGTGTCGGCACTCTGGTCCTGCTTGCTAACTTCCTGCTCTTGAGCTGCTACACATTAAGCTGTCATTCGTTCCGCCACATTGTTGGCGGCTTTCGCGATCGGCTGGCCGGCGCACCAACCCGCAAGCGTGTCTATGACTGTGTGAGTTGCCTCAACCGTCGACACATGGTGTTTGCATGGTGCAGTCTCTGCAGCGTGGCGTTCGCAGATCTTTACGTGCGCCTGTGCTCAATGGGTGTGTGGACGGACTGGAGGATCATTTAGTGGCCGAGTACATCACGCATGAGCACGATGTCGTCATCATCGGCGCGGGAGGAGCGGGCCTGCGCGCCGCAGTCGAGGCGTCAGCCGCCGGCGCAAGAGTCGCGGTCATTTCGAAGTCGCTTCTGGGCAAGGCACATACCGTCATGGCGGAGGGTGGAATCGCCGCAGCCATGGCCAACGTAGACGATCGGGACAGCTGGCGCGTGCACTTCTCCGACACCATGCGTGGAGGCCAGTATCTGAATAACTGGCGTATGGCGGAGCTTCATGCCAAGGAAGCCCCGTCGCGCGTCCGCGAACTGGAAGCCTGGGGCGCCCTGTTCGATCGCACCAGCGATGGCCGCATCCTGCAGCGCAATTTTGGTGGGCATCGTTATCCCCGCCTGGCCCATGTGGGCGATCGCACGGGGCTCGAGATGATCCGTACGCTGCAAGATCATGGAATACATCTCGGCCTGGACGTCTTTATGGAGCACACGATCGTCACCTTGCTGAAAGATGGCGATCGGATCGCGGGAGCGTTCGGCTACGATCGGGAGCGCGGACGCTTTCACTTGTTTCGCGCGAAGGCCATCGTGCTGGCCACGGGAGGTATCGGAAGAGCTTTCAAGATCAGCAGCAACAGTTGGGAATATACCGGAGATGGACACACGCTTGCGTACGATGCGGGCGCATCGCTGATGGATATGGAATTTGTGCAATTCCACCCGACGGGAATGATCTGGCCGCCTAGCGTGCGCGGCATTCTGGTTACGGAAGGAGTGCGTGGCGAAGGAGGCGTGCTCCGGAACAGAAACGGTGAGCGCTTCATGTTCAAAGACATTCCTCCGCTCTATGTAAACCAAACCGCCGATTCCGAGGAAGAAGGTTGGCGCTATACACAGGGTGACAAGAATGCCAGGCGTCCGCCCGAGCTGCTGACGCGCGACCACGTAGCCCGGTGCATCCGGCGCGAGGTGCGGGAAGGACGCGGAAGTCCGCATGGAGGCGTCTTCCTCGACATCTCCTGGATCAAAGAGAAGATTCCCAACTCGGCCGAACATATTAAGAAGAAGCTGCCCAGTATGTATCACCAGTTTAAGCAGCTGGCTGACATCGACATTACCCAGGAGCCGATGGAAGTCGGGCCCACGACTCATTACATGATGGGCGGAGTCCGAGTGGACGCCGATTCGCAAATGTCGGACGTTCCCGGATTGTTCGCGGCGGGAGAGTGTGCGGCGGGTTTGCATGGGGCCAACCGGCTGGGAGGGAACTCGCTTTCGGATCTGCTGGTTTTCGGGCAGCGTGCAGGAGAATACGCCGTGAAGTTTGCCAAGGAAAACTCGTTCGGCACAGTTAACCCTCAGGATCTCGCATCGGCGGAGAAGACGGCCCTCCGGCCCTTCGAGAGCAATGGCTCGGAGAATCCGTATGGCGTGCAGCACAAGCTTCAAGACGTCATGCAGGACCTGGTGGGGATTGTTCGTCAAGAGCAGGAGATGCGGCAGGCGCTAGACCACATCCGAGAGCTGAAGGCTGCCAGCCAGACGGTCAGTGTAGATGGGAACCGGGATTACAATGCCGGCTGGCATACGGCACTCGATCTGCACAACATGCTGACCGTCTCAGAAATCGTGACGCGTGCCGCGCTCGAAAGACAGGAAAGCCGCGGCGCTCATTTCCGCGATGATTTTCCGGCCAAAGATGAGCAGTGCGCAAAATTCAACATCGTGGCACGGAGAGGACCCAATGGAGAAGTGCAACTCACCCGTGAGCCAATCCCCCCCATGCGAGAGGACCTGCAGCAGATCATTGAGGAGATGAAGTAATGGCAACGGCAACGTTCCGAATATGGCGCGGAGATAAAGGGCAGGGACAGTTCAAAGATTATCCGACCGAAGTCTCGCCCGGGATGGTAGTGCTTGACGCCGTTCATCAGATCCAGGCAGAACAGGCTGGTGATCTCGCCGTCCGTTGGAATTGTAAGGCAGGGAAGTGCGGTTCTTGCTCAGCCGAAATCAATGGAATGCCGAAGTTGATGTGCATGACGCGGCTGAACTCTCTGCCGCTCGACAAGCCGGTGACAGTCGAACCCATGAAAGCTTTTCCTCACATCAGAGACCTGGTCACAGACGTATCATGGAATTACAAGGTGAAGCAGCGCATCCCGAAATTCCAGCCCAGGAAGCCGGATGCCGAAGACGGTACGTGGCGGATCGCACCGGAAGACGTTGATCGGGTGCAGGAATTTCGAAAATGCATCGAGTGTTACCTCTGCCAGGACGTTTGCCACGTACTGCGAGATCACCACATGCACGAGCAGTTCATAGGCCCGCGATTCCTGGTTTATGTAGCAGCCCTGGAAATGCACCCTTTGGATGTCGGCGACCGCGTTGAAGAGCTGCGGAAGGAATTTGGCATCGGTTTATGCAACATCACCAAATGTTGCACCAAGGTTTGTCCTGAGAGCATTACAATTACGGACAACGCCATCATTCCGCTAAAGGAACGGGTTGTGGATCGATTCTTTGATCCGCTCGGCAAACTGTTTCGCATTTTCAGCCAAACGAAAGCATAGGAGACGTTATGCATTTCGAACTCAAGTCCATTTCGGTGCAAAGTATTCCCGAAGCGCTGGCTAAGGTGGAACGCTACCGGCTCCTGAATGAACCCGTCCTTGCGGAAAGCATTTGTCTGGACATACTGGCTATCGTGCCAGACCACCAGCAGGCTCTGATTTCCCTGCTCCTGGCACGCACGGATCAGTTCCACGGCAACGTGCCGCCGAAAGGAGCGCAGGAAGTTCTCGCTAAAATCAAGGGTGAGTACGAGCAGGCCTACTACGCTGGCGTGATCTGGGAGCGTCTGGGAACAGCTCGCATTCGCCAGGGCGGTCGTGGGGCCGGCATCTCCGCATATCACGCTCTGCGGGATGCGATGAGTTATTACGAATCGGCCATGCATTCTGCCCCGCATGGGAACGACGAAGCCGTACTGCGATGGAACACTTGTGCGCGCATGATCATGCAGAATCCGGATGTTCAACCCTCACCCGAGAACGATCCGAACGAATGGCTGCATGATGAAGTTGGTTCTAAAATTGCCGACTCTTAGCGTCAGTACCAGCGCTCTTCGCCGGTCTTGCGGCTTTTCTTGAGAAGCGCCAAACTGCGGGACCTTGAAAACCGTTGTGTAAAAAGAACACTGACATTTGAATCCATTCTGTCTTGCTTGCCGAGGAATTCGTTGAAGTTGGCCAACGTGTGACGCTTCAACGTCTTCCGTTACGATTGAATTACAAGTCGCAATCGAACTCCAATGGTTTATTTTGTTCCGGCAACCATCCGGTTTTAGCCTCGCTCTAACCTTAAATGAACCCCACTGAGCCGAAAGGACTATGCTCAAGTTGTAATCGTGCTGTCGAACTCGACGCAGAAGTTTGTCCCTACTGCAACAGTCCGCTGAGTGGCAGTCGACGTCGTGGCTCGGAAACGCGAACTCAGGATATTCCGAAAGAGTAAGAGAGCAAATTGTTGCCGGCGAAGAACTCGCCAGATGAGGTCAATCCGTATGAGCGACGAGAAACATAGCGTAAATGACAAAATGCACAAATCGGAAATTCCTGAACACTGTATTCGAGAGCGGGCTTACGAAATCTATGTGCAGCGCGGTCGCAAAGGCGGCCACGCCGACGGAGATTGGCTCACTGCGGAAGCCGAATTGAAAGAGTTGAGGAAAAAGGCGGAAGTCATCGTGTCTGTGGTGGAGTCGCGCACGACGTAGGACAGAACCTTTGGAGAGCCGTGTCCCTCAAGTCCGAGGGCTGAGATGCGCGGCCGTTCGCTGTAATTCGAGTTGTACGCTTCTTACCAATCGTCGGCATCTAAGCGCCCCGGCCGCAACTTCATTGCGCTTGACAGTGCATCGCTCCATCAAGCACTCTTGCTGCCATCGCGGAGGCAGCAATGTCAGCCACGGGCGGTTCTGAACCACCAATTCACAAGATTAAAGAGTCCATGCGGGCCACTTGGATGGCCGGTGACTTTGGCGTGGTCGCGAAGATGATAACCAGCGGCGCCGACGCTTTTGTCGATCGTTTATCAATCAGCCCAGGTATCAGGGTTCTGGACATCGCGACTGGGACCGGCAATCTTGCCATTCCGCTGGCGCGTAAAGGCGCCGCCGTCACCGGAGTTGACATCGCCACCAATCTGCTGGCGCAAGCGCGTGAGCGAGCGGCTGCGGAAAATCTGACCGCGACATTCGACGAAGGCGACGCCGAGCAATTGCCCTATGAGGACGCGTCGTTCGACATGGTGGTGAGCATGTTTGGGGCGATGTTCGCGCCACGCCCGGACATCGTCGCGTCAGAGCTGGGCCGCGTCCTGAAGCCTGCCGGTCAGCTAGCCATGGCCAACTGGAATCCAGAGAGCTTTACGGGACAGATGTTCAAGGTCAGTAGCCGCCACGTGTCGCCGCCGCCCGGCATCGCTCCACCGGTGCTTTGGGGTGATGAGAAGACTGTGCGTCAGCGTCTCGAGCCACAGTTTCGAGATGTGCACACGGAACTTGTGCCCGTCGACTTCCATTTCCCAGTAAACCCTGTGGGAGCCGTAGATTTCTTCCGCAAGTATTTTGGCCCAACGCAAGTTGCATTCAGTCGACTCGATGAAGCCGGCCAAGTTGCTCTCGCCGCCGATCTCGAATCCTTGTGGAGCGGGGCTAATGCAGCCGAAGATCCCGAAAATCAGACGCTGATCCACAACCAATATCTTCTTCGTGACGGCCATACGGCGGTAGAAGCAGGAAAGACTGCCGGTCGATGTCTTGTGCGCGCTTGCCGGTAGGCAACTGCGCGGCGATGTCGTGCACGTGGCGCTATCTCCATTCCCAGGTCTTACGGCTAGCGTCGATCAGCTGCGCCAGGGATGATCGTTACTCTTCGCGCAGCAGAAGTAACGGATTGATCGACAGTGCCCGGAGTGCCGGAATCCATGTCGCCAGCAGTCCAAGCAGCACCATGGTCAGAACAGCGCCACCCAGGGCCAGGGGATCGCGAGGAGTTCCCAGATAAACCAGGAAGGCCAGCACTCGACTCGCCAGAATTCCGAGAAACAGTCCCACCGCCGAACCGAGAGCGAGCAGCTTGAGCGCTCGTCCCAACGCAGCCTGTAACACCTCTTCGCGCTGCGCGCCCAGGGCGATACGGATTCCCAGTTCCTTCATTCGTTTGCTCACGGAGTACGCAGCCATTCCGAAGATGCCGGTGGTAGCCAGCATTGCGCCCATCAAACCCAGCACACCCAGCGCCATGGTTGCCATTCGCGGGCCGAAGAAGGAGTTGTTGAGTTTTGCATCCCAGGTTTGGATGTAGAAGGGAACTCCCGGATCCAGTTCTCGCAGCCTGCCCTGGACGGCCGTCGCGATTTCTTGTGATGCGCGGCCTGATCGCACCACCAGGTTGGTCTGACTGGACGGCGACTGTAAGATGGGCAGAAACATTGCCGGATGCGGAGTCTCAGTAAGACTTGTATACTTCCCGTCTTCGACGATGCCTACAACTTGAATGCGCGTTCCGTCAGGCATTTTGTAGTATCGGCCTATCGTATTCTCTGCAGAACCGAAGATCCTGCGGGCAAACTCCTGGTTGACCACAGCGACCCGCGGAGCGCCTTTGTCGTCATGCCATGTCAAAGCCCGTCCTGACAACAAGGCTGTTCCCGCAGCGTGAAAATAGTCTGGAGAGATGTTGTACTGAATGGCTTCAGCCGCGGCATTCGGTGGCCTCAGATCGGTCGTTTTGTCAGTGAAGACATTCGAGGGATTCCAGCTTTCGTGCAAAGGCAGGACGTCAGCCAATCCTACGTACGCAACCCCCGGAATCGTCTCCAGTGCGTCGATCATGCGCTTTTGCATGATCGGGACTTTGTCGCTACTGTAGCCCGCCATGATTAGATTGGTGTCTATGATCATTGCGTTCCCTGATTCAAAGCCAAACCTGCTGTGCATGGTGCGCAGCAATCCTCGTACGGCAACCATCGATGAGGTGACCAGCAGAGCGCATATGGTGATTTGCAGGACAAGCAGCACGTCGCGGACATTGATCTTTCGTCCTGCCATGACGGTCGAGCCCGCCTTGATGACCTCGTAAGGATTTGTCCGGAGCACTTGTCTTACCGGAACGATGCCGAATAAGAATCCGCTTGTCACGGTCAGTAACACGGCGACCACGTACACGTTGACGTCCGGATTCAGGGACAGGTGAATGGGATATCTGGGCATTGGCTGCCACACGCTCAACCAGCGCAACAGAACGACGCCGCCCAGCAGACCGATGATGCCCCCGATGATCGAAATCAGCATTGCCTCAGTAAAGAGCTGCCGCAGAATTCGTCGGCGCGTCGATCCCAGGGCCAACCGCAGAGCCACTTCCCGCGACCGGTCGGCCGCGCGCGCAGCAAACAGGCTGCCCAGGTTAGCGCAAGCGGCCAGAAGGATTAATCCCGCCAATGACATCAAAGCCGTAAAGAACGCCTTCAATGGACGTCCCAGATAGTCACCGTAAAGACTGGGACGGGCGAGGGAAAAGTCCATCTTGCCGTCCTCCTTGGGGTACATCTTTTCCAGGTAGGAACCGATCGAGTCCAGATCCGCGATGGCCTGCGCCGTAGTCACCCCGGGTTTCAGGTGTCCCATCACCATGAAGACCCAATGGTCGGCACGCGAGTTCAACTCATTCGTCCCGTCAAGCTGCGCCTGGTTGACCATCGGGACGAATATGTCGGGATTGAAAAATAGCAGGGTTCCGTGGAAGTCAGGCGGCGCGACTCCGAGGATCGTATAGGGATGTCTGTCTAATTGAACAACGCGGCCCACTATGCCGGGATCATCCTGGAAATGACTGTGCCAATAGCTGTAGTTGAGCACGATGTAGGGAGCGCTGTTTGGGCCGTGCTCGTCGGAGGCATGAAAAAACCGGCCAAGATACGGACGAAGACGTAATTCGTCGAAGTAATTACCAGTCGATTCGATAACCCAGACGCTGGACGGGTTTCCATCCGTATCCAACCCCGCCTCGGTCGCGGTATAGCCTGCCAAACCATCAAAGGTGCGGTTGCGATCTCGCAAATCAAGGTAGTCCGGATATGACTGGCTGGGATCGACAAAACTCGCCCGGCGCTCGATTGCGTAGAGACTTTCCGATTGAGGTACATTCAGCGGACGCAGAATGAACGTGTTCATCACGGCAAACACAACTGCATTTGCGCCTATTGCCAACGCCAGCGTCACAACCGCGGCAAATGCGAATCCGGGAGACTTGCGTAGCACGCGGAAACTGAAACGGATGTCGTTTAACAGACCGTCGACGAAATTGCCACCAATCGCTTCGTGGATCTCCTCTTTGACGCGTTCCTGCCCGCCGAATTCTATTCGCGCGCGCCGTTCTGCTTCAGCCCGGTTCACGCCCGAATGTTCAAGATCGTCCGCCCGGTGTTGGATGTGCGACCGAAGTTCTTCCTCCATCTCACCCTCGACCTGAGAGCGGTAAAAGAATCTGGCTGTGAGGGAACGTAAATAGGGTAGGAGTTGCATCGCCAATGCCCTTTCAGACCTCTTCCGGCTGCGTGGCCAGAGCGGAACCGATGGCTGTGACCAGACGATTCCAGCCTTCCGTTTCCTCTTTCAATCGTTTCCGGCCGGTCGCCGTCAGTTCATAAAACTTCGCGCGGCGATTGTTCTCCGACGTGCCCCAGCTTGCCTTCAGCAGCCCCTGCCGTACCAGACGGAACAATGCGGGATAAAGCGCGCCCTGCTCGATGAGTAAAGCTTTTCCGGAAATTTGCCCAATCCGAAGCAACACTCCATAGCCGTGAAGCGGACCGAGCGAGACAGCCTTCAAGATCAGCAGATCGAGGGTGCCCGGAAGCAGTTGTGCCTGGTCGGTAATGGCGTCCTCCTAAGTTAATTAGGAGATTACCGTTGCTCTCCTAAGCTGTCAAGGAGAGAATTGTAAATTCTTGGGAGGAGGGTGTCGAGATGTTGGTGGCTATGTTCAGTCGCATTCAGGCGCTGCGACAATCCGGCTAAGCCGCCACATGGCAGCGGCTAACGCAGCCAGTCCCATCCCCCAAACCACAAAAGCGATGTGCACTACCCAGGCGGGCGCAACGCCGACTCTGCGCAGGAGAAATGGGGTGAAATTCCACGTCGTGATGTGCACGTAGTCCCACGGATCCCAGTGCATGGCGAAATTGTCGTACATCCGTCCCATCGCAAACGTAACGATGTTCGTGAAGCGCAACCAAACCACGAATGTCGGATGGCCCAACGATTCCATCTGGTAAATCTCCAATGGAAGCCAGAAGCAAAGCGATGCAATCTGGATCAGCGTGCTGATGGCAAGCAAGGCGATTCCTGTAATCCAGACCAGCCTTCCAACCTGCTGCCGATGCCGCAATAACAAAGGAATCGCAAGCAGCACGGCCAGTTCAACGCCGGTAGAAACGTAGCGGTCACCCCACGCGAAGTCGCCGCTCCAGACGGTGTAACGCGCATAGAAGCAGATATAGGCCAGCAGCAGCGCGAAGCCGCTGATCACGTACGCTTTCACCGCCGGAGCGAAATGCTTCCAGGCAATGATAGTGAGCAGGATCATCAAAATCAGCAAGGGATCAAACAGGAAGATCGATTTCTCGGGCGCGAACAGTGCTCCGAAGAAGCCCTCATGGAATGGCTTTTCGAAAGGATAGGCGATCGGCAGGGAAGGGTCACGCTGTCGGGCTTCGAGAGCAAAGTATGTTACATATGTGTTGAAGAACGAACCGAAGCGGTGGTACTGGTAAATGCGATCGAGCAAAACGAAGAACGCGTAGACAGGTGCGGCCGTGAGTGCATACGTCTTAAGCCGCTGCCAAAGTTCAACACCTCGCGTTCCTTCCAGCCACAGCACCAGCAGGACGAAGAGCCCACTTGCCAGTAGATCGAGACCGGTCGTCAGTCGGGTAAGCAGATTGAGTCCAAGCGCGGCCGAACCAATCAGTAGAGCGCGCTGATTGCCGGTGAGCAGCCACTCATACTGGTAGGAAATCCCGGCAAGCGTCAGCAGGAAGATGTAATTGTTCTCCATCATGTTTTGCGTGTAATGAAGATGCGTGGTGGCGAGCAACAGCGCCAGAACGCCAATCACGGATTGCCTGATGCCGAAGTTGAGTTGCCGCAGAAACTGAAAGCAGATCAGCGCGGTCAGCACCGTTACCAGAATGTTCGTGCTGTAGCTGACGATGATGTTCCGCACTGTGGGATCGGTGCCGCTGTACCCGGCGAACGTGGGAAGCCGCTCCACGTAACTGCCGATGACATCGGCCGGCAACATCAGCAGCGACTGCCCGATGCCGTACCAGCTTTGCAACTTGCCGTCTCGCCCATGAACGCCGAATTCGGGATACTCATTGGGGAATACGGGCGGCTCGGAGGTCCAGAAGGAATGTGCTGATTGCTCGCGATGTTGCGTGTCGGCGGTTCCCAGCTCTCCCGATTGCACCACAAAAGCAATCAAGCCCGCCGTCAAGGCCAGCAGGAAAACGGGATCGCGAAACCAGCGTCGCAGGGAATTGACCTCCATCGATTTTGACAATGTTGATAGCGGAACGATTCAACCCAGTGTAATGGGAGGGTTAACCAACCGCCTATTCTTTGCAAATCGGGCGCAGTAATCGGCAATACAACCTTTCTGCTAGTGCTGCTCTCCAATTGAGTGTTGCTGAGTTGATCGCCGGAGCGGAACTCTTAATAAGCGCAACGAAATGCACCGGTGAGGCGCAACAATCGGAAGCCCCGCGCGGGAATAGACCCTCCCATTCTTTCAGCGTATCCGCGCGGCAACAGTGCAAACAACTTTCGCGGACCAGCTGCGGTAGCGTAGTTGGCCTGCCTCGTGCAAAAAGGAGCAGAAACAGAATGGTTACGATCCTCATTATCCTGCTGGTTCTAATGTTGGTAGGCGCTTTTCCGGCGTGGCCGCACAGTCGCAATTGGGGCTACTACCCGAGCGGTGGGCTAGGCCTGGTGGTCATCATCCTGGTGATCCTGCTGCTGCTCGGACGTATCTAATCGCGCGCCTTGGCTGATGCGATGCAAAGCCGGTAATCGGCCGGCTTTCACAGAAGGAGAAAGATGCGGCCATTATCGATACTTGGATTAGTCGTTCTGGTACTCGGCATACTTTCGTTCGTTGTGCCGGTTCCGATGAGTCACACCCGTGAACTGAAGGCTGGTGACGCGAGCGTGGGAATCACGACGCACAGCAGTGAGAAGCTTTCACCAGTCGTGGGCGGCGTGCTGTGCGCGGTGGGGGCTGTGTTGCTCATCGCAGGTACTCGCAAAGCGACGGCATAACTTCCGAATTCACTTCGCCGACCCGCCGCGGCGGTTGGCGAGTAGGTTTCGCGCTATTGCGGCCACAGCAGCGTGTCTGATGTCTTGGGAAGGGAGTCTCGTCAGGAATGGCTGCTTGATTCCTCGTAACCCTCAAGTAATTTCCCTTTCGCCTGTCCTCCAGCTATTTCCCTTGCCGTGAGCTTTCCCCGCGCGCAGTTATCCCCGTTGCCGGTTTGACCGCGATTTTTGCCGGTGCTACCGTCAAATCGACAGCCCTGATGCTCAACAGATTGCAATACTGGCCGGTCGCGCTCCTGGTGCGCCTCATCGGCGTGCTCCCTCGTCCGCTGGCTCATGCGGTGGGCATCATGATTGGCGGCGCGGTGTATTACCTGCACCCCCGCTTACGGCGTGTCGGGCTGCGCAATCTGGAACTCGCATTTCCCGACAAGACGCTGGCTGAACGACGCAAGATCCTTCGTGGCGTATATGTATCGCTTGGCAGGTTGCTGGGTGAAGCTTGTCTGTTTCCGCGATACACGCGAAAGAACGCGTCTGAGATTGCCGTGTATCAGGGCTTCGAGAATTTCCAGGAAGCGGAGAAGCGCGGGCGTGGTGTCCTTTTGCTTACCGGGCACTTTGGCGGGTGGGAGGTCGGTTCCTTCTTTCACTCGCTACAGGGACATCCAATGCAGATCGTCGTGAGGCCGCTCGATAATCCTTACGTCGATGCGCTGGTCATGCGCTATCGCGGGCTGCATGGTAACACCATGATCGCCAAACAGGAGTTCGCGCGCGGGTTGATTGCCGCCATGCGTAACAACCAGACCGTCGGCATCCTAATGGACACCAACATGACTCCGCCGCAAGGTGTATTTGTCGATTTCTTTGGCATGCCTGCCTGCACGGCCGTGGGACTGGCTCGCGTGGCCCTGCACACTGGGGCGGCCGTCGTGCCCGCCTTTACCATATGGGATCCCGTGCTCCGCAAATATCGCGTGGAATTCGATCGCCCGGTGGAACTGGTCAACACTGGCGACAACGACGCCGACGCAGTCACAAACACCGCACTGTTTACACAGGTCATCGAGGAGTACGTGCGTCGTTATCCCGATCAGTGGCTGTGGGTCCATCGGCGTTGGAAAAGCCGTCCGCCGGGAGCTCCTGCCCTGTATTGAGGACCGAATGGCGACACGACGCGAGCATCCAAATTCTGACTATCCACTAACCGCCATCGACGATCCGCTGCTATAACAAATCCATGTCACGTACCCTGCAGGAACTGGCAGAGATTACGTCCTCCCGTCTCATTGGCGACGGAAGCGCTCAAGTTTCGAGAGTCGCGAGCCTGGCGAAGGCGCAACCCGGCGACTTGGTCTTCGTTCAGGATGCGAAGAGCCTCGAAGATGCGCTGGCCTCACGCGCCAGCGCCGTCATCGCAGGTGAATTTGCAGCCACAGCGCCGTCAACTAAGCCGCTGCTGATTTCCGGCAACCCGCGCCTGGCCTTCTGCCGTGCGGGCGCGTTGCTGCACCCGCCAAAAAAGTATCAGGCCGGTGTGCATCCTACGGCCGTGGTCCACTCGTCAGCGAAGATCGCGAAAACAGCAGCGATCGATGCACATGCAGTGGTCGGTGCCGGCGCAGTGATCGGCGAGCGGTCGCATATCGGTGCCGGCTGCAGTATCGGGGAAAACGCGGCCATCGGCCGAGATTGCGACCTGTATCCCTGCGTCGTCATCTATCACGGTACGACGCTAGGGAATCGCGTTGTCATTCATGCCGGTGCGGTGCTTGGTTCGGATGGCTTTGGCTTCGTACGCGATGATGAGCAGGGTCGTTATCACAAGTTTCCGCAGATCGGCGAATTGATCGTCGGAGACGATGTCGAAATTGGCGCAAACTGCACCATCGATCGCGGCGCACTCGACCAGACGGTCATTGGCGCCCGGGACGAAATTGGATAACCTGGTGCACATCGGCCACAACGACATAGTCGGAGCGAACGTGGTCATCGCGGCTCAGGTTGGAGTTTCCGGCAGCTCGGAAATTGGTGACGGATGCGTGATTGGCGGTCAGGTCGGAATCGGCGACCATGCAAAACTTGAAGCTGGAACGTTGCTAGGCGGACAGGCAGGTATCCTGCCCCACAAGGTCTTGCGCGGGAAAGGCGTCTTATACTGGGGAACGCCGGCCAAGCCGGTACGCGAATACCTGAAAGAGCTCGCGGTACTTACGCGGCTCACGCGCAAAGAAAGGGAAAAAGAGTAATTCTGCCTCGCTAACTACTAGCTCCTAGTTGCGATTTCTTCATTATGGCTCTCATTGTCGTAGGTGGACATTCGCGCAGCGTCGGCAAGACCAGCGTAGTTGCTGGTCTGATCGCAGCTTTGCCTGAGTTCCATTGGACTGCGATGAAGATTACGCAGTACGGCCATGGGATCTGTTCCGCTAATGGCAAGGTTTGCGATTGCGCCTCGGCCGATCATTCCTGGGCTGTGTCGGAGGAACGCAATCGCAGCGGAGAAAGCGACTCATCGCGATTTCTGGTGTCAGGCGCAGTACGCTCGCTGTGGGTTCGAACGCGCCAGGGAATGCTGGCGGAAGCGATGCCGAGGGTACGCAAAGAACTGGCCACGGCCGAGAACGCAATCCTCGAATCGAATAGTGTGATGCGATTCTTGCGTCCCGACTTATACGTCACCGTGCTCGATGCCGCGAACTGCCGATTTCAAATTAACCGCACAGCAATTCCTCGATCGCGCCAGCGCAGTTGTCTTGCACGACGCAGACGACGGGCCTTCGTGGAGCAACGTCTCGTTGAAGCCGGTGGCTGGCCGGCCCATCTTCCGGATCACTCCCCCGCAATATGTAACGTCAGAATTGGTGGAGTTTGTGCGCGGAAAGCTGGAAACGCAGGCAATTCGCAGTTAGCCGGGCGCCACACGCATTGGGTGTCAGACGTGCCGCTCCGATGTATGGCCAGCACTGAATTCCCTCGGATCAAAGTGGCTGGTTTATCGTCCCGAAAGTACCGCCAGGCTGCCCGGCTGGCTTAGCGTATGCGGCGAGCCCGGAGCCAGCGTCAGCATCCCAGTGTTTGAATTGAAAATATAAAGGCCGCACGCACTGCCGTTACTCTGACACACTTGCCAGCCTGTCTGAGGTATTCCATAAAGGTGATTTGTCGAGTCCCACGCCAGGGTGCCAAATGGCACGGCGGGCTGTTGAATGGAACCAATAGGAGTTAAGCGTCCTTGAGTGCTGAGGGCGTAAATCTGGATTCCATTGCAACCCACCGCCAAATAGCTGCCAGAAGGATCGAAAGCCATCGGACTGTTCTGGCAGGAAATGTACTGCTCAGATCCGGAAATCATCGACAGAGTACCGTTGCTCTGAATGGAATAAATCGCAATCACGGGGGGACCACCACAACAGAAGCTGCCATTCCACGCAACGGCGGCATAGCCCGTCGAGGATATTGCAACAGCTTGCGAGCAGTCAGAGCCGCCCTGGCCTTGTTGGGGCGGAGGCGGCTGGGCTCCCGTATTCAGGCGGTTCAACGAGCCGTTAGGTCGAAGGGCAAATCCCCAGACTGAGCCGTCCCGGCTGCAGATACTCCAGGTGTAGGCGAAACTGCCATTCGCAGAGTAAGCGAATGGAAAGCCGCCGGCTGTGGAATAGGGCGGTAGAGACGGCGAAGGTAAGTAGGAAAGTTGGCCGCTGGAGTTTACACCCCACGACAGGTAAACATTGTTCGCTCCGTCGAAATACAGTTCGTCGGTGTAAAGGTATCGACCGTTTGGAGTGAGGGTCAGCCCGCCCACCACCGACGCCTGAGGATCAAGGTCGTAAGCCTTACCATCTACAGAGGATGTCTGGCTCAGAGAACCGTTACTGCCGAGCGTATAGGTCACGATATTGGTGCCATCGGTCGCGAAGAGGTAGTTCGTCGCTCCCACTACGGAATTACTGGCGCCACTATAGGGCGAACCGGAAACAGGTTGCGCCGATCCGTCCGCAGCAACAGCAAATCCGCTGATGTATCCGCTGCCGATCGTGCTCCCGGAGCCTACATAAGCGTAGGCGGAACTGCCGGAGCGGGTAGCAGGGGTGGCGCTTACGGCATAGCTCGTTGACCCGAAAACGAGGGCCGCAGCAGCGATAATGGCGAAATGCGAAAGAAGGCGGAGTCTGGCGACGAGCAAAGCGATGGCGCGCATGAGAACCTCACAGAGGAGCTATGCGATGGGATTAAGAATTGACCAAGCAGGGTTGCTGCTGCTGCGAGAATAAATTTGCCTTAGACCCGCATAACCGTAGAACGTGCGAGGAACTCAAGAGCCAACCGTCAAGATTCGAAACAGCAGCCTTACAGGGTAGAATCGCCTCTCATGAGTGACGCACCCACTCCCCAGCGAATGTTTGACATTCTGTTTGACCACGCCGAGCCCAGCGCGATCGACGATCCGGCCTACGTACCTTACGGCAATCTTGGATTTCCGGCGGCGCCGCCCGATCGGCCTTGGGTCTACACCAACTTTGTGCAGTCGCTGGATGGGATTACGACGCTGCTGGGGAAGTACGCCTCCGGCGGCGAGATCTCGCAATCGAGCGAAGACCGCTGGCTCATGGACCTGCTACGTGCCCACGCCGACGGCCTGTTGATGGGAATGAATACCTTGCGTGAAGAGCAGCGGCTGCGCGGTCCCAACAGCCGGGGAATCGTCTTCCGCGTGGCCGATCCCACCTTGCAGGCATTGCGCGGCAGACTCGGTAAGGCACGCGAGCGAAATATCTTCGTCACCAGTGCCGCCGATTTCGAGTTGTCGCGCTACAAAGTCTTCGACGGCGACATCGTTGATGCCGCGATCCTCACCTCGCCTGCCGGCGCCGAACGCCTCCGCGCACAGAGTACTCATTCGCACGTCGCGATTATCTCGGCTGGCGAGAAAGAGCGCTTCGATCTTGCGGCAGCGATTTCAAGATTGCGTGAGGAATTGGGAATAGAGCACCTGCTTTGCGAGGGCGGTCCCACATTGTATGGGTCGCTGGCACGAGCCGGCTTGGTGGATGAAAAGTTCTTAACGATTTCGCCGGTTGAGGTCGGACAGCTTGTGCCACCGGAACAGGAGCGACTTCCGGCGGAACAAAATATTCCAGCTCTTCTGCGCCCCACAGTTTTTGGAGGGGTCGGGCTAACCCGCGACAACATGACCCACTGGCAGTGGATGAGCAGCCGTAAGGCCGGCAATCACCAATTCAATCGGTACAGGAGAAACAGGGGCTAGGCTCAGGGGTTAGGAAATCTTCAGCCGACGCTTGACTCGCGAGCGCAGCGTCTATTTTGCAGTCTCCAACGCCACCGCAGCCCGATTCAAGGCGCCGGTCAGTATCTGCAGTTGCTGTGTCGTGAGCGTCAGATCTTTGTTGTCGATGGCTTCGTTCACGCCGGGAATCACGACCGCGGCATATCCCGTGTGCTCGCCGGGCGCATAGATCGAATGCTTGAACCACGGCCGGTCGGGTAGACCGTCGATCAAAAACATGCGCTCGGTGTTGCGCAGCACCAGATTGATGACTCCCGGGTCCCCGGTGAAGTTGCCTTGCATCTTATAGGCGGCGGCGCCCGCTTTCTCCAAACGCGCGGCGGCGTTCGCAGCGTCAGTGAAGGATGGTGACTGCGTGCCGAAAGCCTCTTTCGACTTCAGCTCCGCAGCCTTCACATACTCGCCGATCTCCTTGCCATACACCTCGTAATTCATGGGCAGCACTTCAGCCGAAGCCATGCGGATAGCCGCGATTCCGGCAATTCTGGCCATCTCCTGCTCATACACGAACGTTGGATCGGCGAACTTGGTGAACCATGCAAAGTTATCGAATGCCGAATGATATACGCCGTAGGGTCCATGGGAACCCATGTCGGCCGAAGGAACACCGAGATGTTGCAGAAATGCGGTGTAATCGGAGCCGCTGCCCAAATCGCCTACGTGAACGTCCTGCGAGACCACCGCAGCCGGCGTCCGGCTCGGTGCGCCGGATAGCGTCTGATCGTGTTCTTTGTCCTTCTTTTCCTTGTCCTGCGCGGCCTTCCATTGATCGTAGACGCTGCCGCCCTTCGGACTCGGCACTGCCTTGGCAACATCGCGCATGTATTGCTTCAGGCTTGGAACCGCCGATGCGCCGAAGTTTGGGCCGGCCACGCCGACGTCCATATTGAAATATGCCACAGCGCGGGACAGGTCCTTTGCGTGCTGTTCGGCATATTCCGTGGAACCGATCAGCCCTTCTTCTTCCGCGTCCCAGCTGGCGAATACCAAGGTCCGCTTCGGCTTCCATCCTGTCTTCAGCAGCTCTCCAATGCCGTGTACGGCCTCCAGTTGCGCAGCGGTGCCGCTGTTGGGATCGACTGCGCCATACACCCAGGCGTCGCGATGATTCCCGCTGACCACCCATTCGTTTGGCGACTCGGACCCTTTGACCATTCCGATCACGTCCCAGATCGTGGTGTAGTGATAGGCCAGCTTCACCGACAAGTGAACTTTCACCGGGCCAGGACCAATGTGATAGGTGAAGGGAAGCGCGCCCTGCCAACTGCGCGGCGACTCGGGGCCTCCCAGATTAGCCATAATCGGCGAGGCGTCACCGTAGGAGAGCGGCGTCACGGGAATCTTCGGCAGGTCGGTCACTTTATCGGGCGGAGTGCGTTTGCTCTCCGGCAAATCGGGTACCGACGCGATGCCAGGGGTTGTCGGGTCGCCGGGATAGTAGAACAGGTACTGCACCGAGCCGCGCTGCACTCCGGTAGCAGGACGCCACGGCCCCTTGGGATAAACATCGCCCTTGAAATAACCATCGTCCTGAGGATCGGAATAAATGATGACGCCCGCAGCTCCGTACTGCGCCGCCAGAAACGGCTTGACGCCCCGGAAATTTTCACCGTAGCGCACGATGACGATCTTTCCTTTAAGATCGATCCCCAGCTCTTTCAGCTGTTTGAAGTCTTCCGGGCGACCATAATTCGCGTACACCACGTCCGCAGTCACATCGCCATTGGCTGAATATTCATTGAATGCCGGCAGGATTCGGGGATCTTTCTGGAAGGGATCGTCGCTCACCCGTTCAGCCGAGGGTCCGTGCATCACCACGGTTTCAGGCTCCACCACGTCGACGCGAACGTCTAACGGCAGCGCCATCCAGACCTTGTACTCCTGAATGGAGGCGGTGAGTCCGGCGTCCTGGTATTGGCTTAATACATATTCAGCAGTACGGCGATCCTCAGGCGAACCGGCCACGTGGGGCACCGCCGTTAAGGTCTGCAGGTGTTGCTTGGCCAGCGCCGGATCAGGAACTGCCAGGAAGATCTTTTCCGCTTTCAGTTCTGCCGTCGCATCACGGAAGCCGAAAATCTTGTCCGGCGGAGCAAACGGTACAGTTGAAGTTTCCTGGCTGGGAGCAATCGTCGAGAGAGTTAAGGCACAGGCGAGTACAGCGCTTAGCGAACGGACCAATCCCGATCTCCTGATGTGGACACACACCGAACCACACCAGCAGATTACATCAAGCGACTGCGACAGGCGAATCGGCTCGGGACATGGTCTGGGTATGCGCAAATCGAAAAAGGGAGCTCGCAAACGAGCTCCCAAAAATCATCCGGTCGGAGGGGGCGTTATGCCGTTACGTACTTGCCAGTTTCCAGCACGCGGCTGGCGATTTTTTCCTGCAAGGCAATCACGTTCACCGGTTCATGCTTGGCCAGGCGGCGGACAATTGCCATCTGGGTGCGCATCATGTCGCCTTCGGCCACGGCGGCAACGACTTTCTTGGCTGCGGCTTCCAGCCGGGTGAAAGCGCTCTCAAGATAGACCTGCGTCATGGCAACGACTAATCCGGCCTTTTCCTCGCCCTGGGCAGCAACATACTTACGGGCGCGCAGCAGAGCCGAGTCCATGGCGAATGCCTCGATCACCATATCGGCGATCGCACCCATAATTTCCTGCTGGTCGGCTAACTTCTGCATGTACTTCTGCGAAGCGGCTCCGGCTATCAGCAGCGCGAGCTTCTTGGCGTTCTCCACCAGCTTGCGCTCCGCGGCTAGCGCCCCTTCCAGATCGTCGCCCTGACGGTCCGGCCATCACCTCGTCCATGACCTTCTTGATCGCCGGCAGCAGCGGGAGCTGTCCGCTCATGGCGCGCTTTAAGAGCCAGCCGGTAATGATAAGGCGGTTGATCTCGTTCGTGCCCTCGAAGATGCGGTTCACGCGCGAGTCGCGATAGGCACGTTCGGCAGGATACTCCTCCACGAAACCGTAGCCGCCATAGATCTGCACGGTCTCGTCCACCACGAAATCGAGCATCTCCGAACCCGCAACTTTGATGATGGAACACTCGACCGCGTACTCCTCGATCGACTTGCGGATGGTCTCGGGATTTTTTTCGATGTCGGCCAGCGCCGTGTCCATCATGCCGACGGTGCGGTAAACCATCGACTCGCCGGCGTAGATGCCCACTGCCATTTGCGCGATCTTCTCGCGGATCAATCCGAAGTCAGCAATGGTCTTGTTGAAGGCTTTGCGCTGTTTGGCGTAAGAAATCGCGTTCTGCAATGACGTGCGCGCGCCGCCCACGCAGCCCGCACCTAACTTGAAGCGGCCCACATTCAGAATGTTGAAGGCGATAATGTGTCCCTTGCCGACGTCGCCCAGAACGTTCTCCACTGGCACCTTGCAGTCATTCAAGATGAGCGGAGCGGTGGACGAGCCGCGAATGCCCATCTTCTTTTCTTCCGCTCCGACAGAGAAGCCCGGGAAGTCTTTCTCGATGAGAAACGCAGTGAACTTCTCGCCGTCAACTTTGGCGAAAACCGTGAACAGGTCGGCGAAGTGCGCGTTCGTGATCCACATCTTCTCGCCGTTCAAGATGTAGTGCTTCCCATCGGACGACAATACAGCTTTGGTGCGACTGTTCATGGCGTCGGAGCCGCTGGTTCCCTCCGAAAGCGCATAAGCGCCGATCATCTCGGCGGAAGCGAGCTTGGGGAGGTATTTCTTCTTCTGCTCTTCGGTGCCGAAGAAGACGATAGGCAGCGTGCCGATGCCGGCGTGACCACCGAGCGAAACGACGAAGCTGCCGCACTTCGCCATGTATTCCGAGATGATGGCCGACGAGACTTTATCCATCTCCGAGCCGCCATATTCCGCGGGCACGTCGGCGTTGGTAAGTCCCATCTCGCTGGCTTTTTTCAGCAGCCCACGAGTGACGTCCCACTCCTTGTGCTCGATCTTCTCGACAACGGGCAGGACCTCGTTGACCGCGAACTCCTCGGCCAGCTTGGCGACCATCTGCTGATCTTCGTTGAAGTCTTCCGGAGTGAAGACATTGTCAAGGTTGTGGTCCTCGAGCAGAAAGCTTCCACCCGTGGTCTTAGTCTTGGGAGTTGCCGTCGTCGTTGCCATGTGTTCCTCGCTTGAATCACTTTTCGCGATGGCTCTTAGCTGTTAGCTCTTAGCCTTTAGCTTCTCGGTTCGCACTCGCTTATTTCGCTGAGCGCTAGACCCTATTCGATGGATGTCTTAGCTAAGCGCTAATGGCTAAAAGCTAAGAGCGGTTCTTACTGCAAATTCTCAAAGATGCCTGCCGCACCCATGCCGCCGCCGACACACATCGTTACCATGCCGTAGCGTCCGTTGCGTCGCTTCAGTTCTCGCAGGATGCTGGCTGTCAGCTTGGCGCCGGTGCATCCCAAAGGATGGCCGAGGGCGATTGCACCGCCATTTACGTTAATCCGTGATGCGTCGAGTTTGCCCTCCTGGATCACGGCCAGCGACTGCGCTGCGAAGGCCTCATTCAACTCGATCACGTCGATGTCCGCAAGTTTTAGGCCCGCCATTTTTAAAGCTTTCGGAATGGCAAAGACAGGGCCCAGGCCCATCTCCTCGGGCTTGTAACCGGCCGTCGCATAGGCAACGTAGCGTGCCAACGGCTTCAACCCGAGCTGCCTGGCTCGGTCGGCCGACATAACGATTGCCGCCGCAGCGCCATCCGACATCTGCGAAGAGTTGCCGGCCGTGACCGTGCCTTTCACATGGAACGCCGGCTTCAACGCCAGCAGTGCTTCCAGAGAAGTGTCGGCGCGTGGACCCTCATCCATTTTAAAGACGCTGTCGACGCGCTTTGGTTTGCTGCCATTGGGCGTGGTGAAGCTGATCGGCACAGGAACGAGCTCATCGTCGAACTTGCCGGCAGCGATCGCCGCGACCGCCTTCTGATGGCTCTGCACAGAAAATTCGTCGGATTGCTCGCGCGTGATATTGAAGCGCGCAGCCAGACGTTCCGCAGTCAGGCCCATCGAGAGATATGCGTCGGGATAGTTTGACACCAGCCAGGGATTCGCCGAGATCTTGTTACCGCCCATGGGAATCATGGTCATGGACTCGACGCCGCCGGCGACGACCGTCTCCGCGCCGCCAGCCATAATACGTTCGGCCGCCATGGCAATTGCCTGCAAGCCGGACGAGCAGAAGCGGTTGATGGTCATCGCGGAAACTTCTACCGGCAGACCGGCGCGCAGGGAAGCGATGCGGGCGACGTTCATGCCCTGCTCGGCTTCAGGCATGGCGCACCCAAGGATCACGTCCTCAATTTCTTTCGGATCCACTTGCGGAACCCGTTCCAGCGCGCCCTTGATGGCCGTGGCCGCCAAGTCATCGGGACGTGTGGCCCGGAGAGTTCCTTTGTAAGCCTTGCCAACCGGCGTCCGGACGGCAGATACGATTACAACATCGCGCATGAAAATCAGCTCCCAAAAAACCAGGCTGTCAGCCATCAGCCGTCAGCTCGTAGCCAAACCCAAAGTTCACTTCAATGTGTCATCCTGAGCGGAGGAGCGCGTCGTTTGCGCACCGGAGCCGAAGGACCCCTACAACTACCAGCGCCTCAATGCCTGCCGTCCCCTGAAGGGACTCACATCGTTAATCTCAGCCTACTGGCAACCGGCCACTGGCCACTGTCTCTCAATTCCTCAACGTCTTGCCTGTCTTCAGCGTGTACTGAATACGTTCCTGCGTCTTCTTCTCGCCACAAAGCGACTTGAACGCTTCGCGCTCAAGGTCCAGCAGATATTGCTCACTGACCGGCGTTCCGGGATTCACGGCACCTCCGCACAGCACCTCGGCGACTTTGTTGCCAACCTTCACTTCGTGGTCGCTGATGTACTCGCCTTGGCGCATCATGTGCACGCCCAGCTTCAACGTAGCCAGAATGCTCTCGCCGGGTGCGGGGATGTCGGTGCGCGGTACCGGCGCGCGATAGCCTTCTCGTGCCAGTTCAAGCGCCCGCTCTTTCGCGTCCGTCAGGACGCGCTCCCGATTCATGGTGATGTCGTCGCCGCTCGCGATGATTCCGAGGTCCTTCGCCTCGAACGCCGACATCGAGACCTTCGCCAGGGCAACGGTTTCAAATGCCTGCTTCATGGCTTCCATCAGCTCGACACTTTCGCCTCGGCCGGTCGGGCGTATCTGATATGCCTTGTCGATCGCGCGCAGTGTCATCTCTTTGCAGCCGCCGCCGCCAGGAAGCAAGCCGACACCAACCTCGACCAGTCCGGCATAGAGTTCAGCGTGCGGCTGGCGCGCGGCTGCGTGCAACGTGATCTCGGTCCCGCCGCCAAGCGTCATGCCGAACGGCGCCACAACGACCGGCTTCGAGGAAAACTTAATGGCCTGCGTCATGTTCTGAAACTGGCGGATAGCGAGATCGACCTCGTCCCACTCTTCTTCCTGCACCGCCATCAGCAGCATCATGATGTTGGCGCCGACGGAGAAGTTCGCCGCGTCGTTGGTGATGACGAAGGCATCGAAGTTGTCGCCGGCGCCGCCAGGCTTCAGCGTCTGCGTGATCATCTGCACGATGTCGCCGCCCAACGAGTTCATCTTGGAGTGAAACTCGATGCAGCCGACCCCATCGCCGATGTCGACTAGCGATGCGCCCGCATTCTTCTTCACGACGAGGCCGGATTTCTTAGCTACGGCAACCGACCAGACACCTGCAGGAACTTTCTCGGCGGTATAGTGGCCGCTAGCCAGATCGAAGTAGGCACGACCGCTGGAAGCCTTGGGATCGTCGGTGTACCAGCGCTCATTGCCTGAGGTCAGCAGCTTCTCGACGTTCGGCGAAATCGGCTTGCCGTCCGCTTGCATGCGCCTGACCGTCTTCGCGACTCCGGCGGCGTCCCACAACTCGAACGGACCCATCTCCCAATTGAAGCCCAGCTTCATCGCTCGATCGATTTCGACCACCGAGTCAGAGATCTCGCCGATGCGATTGGCGGCGTACGTCCATAGCTCCGACAATGCCGACCAGAGGAACTGGCTGGCTTTGTCTTTCGAAGGCGCCAGTAGCATAGTCAGGCGCTCAGGAAGGTCGTCGACAGTCTTCGCCATCTCGAGGGAAGGAAACTTGGGCCGTTGCGAAGGGCGGTATTCCAGGGTCTTCCAGTCGAGCACAGAGATCTCGCTCTTGCCGTCTTTCTTGCTCTTGCGATAGAAGCCGCCCTTGGTCTTGTCGCCGAGCCACTTGCGCTCCAGCATCTGCTTGAAGAAGTCGGGTAGCTGCAGGTCACTGCGTTCATCGTGAATGTTCGTCGTCGCGTTACGGACAACATGCCCGAGCACGTCGAGGCCGACAAGGTCAGCCAGACGGAAGCTTGCGGTCTTTGGCCAACCAACGGCGGTTCCGGTGAGTGCGTCAACTTCTTCGACGCTCAGGTCCATCTCCTGCATCAGGCGCATGACGTTTAACGCGGAAAAGATGCCGATACGGTTGGCGATGAAGTTCGGTGTGTCCTTGGCATAGACGACGCCTTTGCCCAGGTGCAGATCGCAGAAACGCGCGATCGCGTCCATCGCCGCGGGATCGGCTTCGGGCGTGGGAATCAGTTCCAGCAGACGCATGTACCGCGGAGGATTGAAGAAGTGCGTGCCAAACCAGTTCCGGCGGAAGTCGTCGGAGAAGCCTTCGACAATTTTTCCGACCGGTAGACCGCTGGTATTGGTCGTGATGATCGTGCCGGGTTTCCGAATCGCTTCGATTTTGCGCAGCAGGCCGCGCTTGATCTCCATATCCTCAACGACGGCTTCGATGATCCAATCCACGTCAGCCAGTTTCTGCAAGTCGTCTTCGAAATTCCCGATAGTTACCAGCCGTGCCAGCGAAGGCTTGAAGAAGGCGGCTGGCTTCGACTTCACTGCACCGTCCAATCCGGCAGCGGCGAACTTGTTACGCGCAGCGCCATCCGCATCCGGGGGAACGATATCGAGCAGGTAGGAGGGAACACCGGCGTTGGCCAGGTGCGCGGAGATACGGGCGCCCATTGTGCCCGCGCCCAGAACGGCAACTTTCTCAATCCGTCTTTGCATGAGGTGGTTCGACAACTCCGGCTCAGACTCGAATCAGCAGTCTGGTTTGCAACTCATTAGGCTCATCCACGGGCAACTGCCTGGGACCATTTCCTTCGATTGAATTCACGGTTGATGCGCTGCTGTTTTTGCTAAGAAGACCTGCGACGACGGTACGCTCCTCATTACACGGCAACGGCTCCGAAAGCCTGTCCAAATGCAAGTAGCGCGCGCCGTAAGATGTGGGGTGAGGATGGCAACGACGCGCGCTTTATTAAGTTGAGACGATCGTACTGAATGAATACTCATTCAGTCAATAGAAATCTGCGTAAATCTTTTTCCCATATTGGGTTAGGAGATGAGCCGCGCCAGCAGAAAAGCAGCGCAGGCAGCAAGTCCGCCGATTACAACGGTTTGTAGGGCGGAGCGAAGCGGCCGTGAGCCGGTGAAGCGCCCTTTAATGTATCCGAACACGCCCAGCGCAATGAGCGTGACGATCACCGACCACTCAAGGGCGGCCCGCGCACTGTGCATCAGCATGTACGGCGAAAGCGGAATAATTCCTCCGGCGACATAGGACGCGGCGATGGTCATCGCGCTGCGATGTGCCCGCTTGGGGTCGGGTTCCTCCAGCCCAAGTTCGAAGCGCATCATGAAATCGACCCACTCCTTCGGCTTGCGGGTTAGAGCCTGAATTACCGGGACGCTCTCCTCATGCGAGAGGCCGTAATCGGCAAACACCTTCTGAACTTCGCGAGCCTCTTCTTCAGGAATCTCCTGAACCTCCCGCACTTCACGCTCGCGCTCGCTGGCGTAATGCTCGGCATCGCTTTTGGCTGCGAGATAACCACCGAGGCCCATGGCAATGGAGCCGGCGGCAATTTCTGCCAGTCCAGCGACGACCACGATGTGGCTGTTATCGATCGCGCCCGAAAGTCCCGCTGCCAGGGCGAAGGGAACGGTCAGCCCGTCGGACATTCCGATCACGACATCGCGCACGACGTCGCCGGCGGTGAAGTGTCGCTCAACGTGCGGTGTCTGGGGCATTGTCTCCCAACTCAGGATGCTCGCTGACATACGCCAGTGCGCGCGCGACAACCTCGCGTTCGCCCTTGTAGCTCATGGCCTTTGGCGCCTCATCGAGCGGAACCCAGAATCCGCGCTTCACTTCCACGCGCATCTCCTGGGTAATATTGTCGAGTTTACCGGAGCGGTACAGCAGCAGATAGAAGCTGACGATCTTGAAGACGCGCGCGTGATTACCCCAATTGCGCACGTAAACGTATTTGATATCGGCTAATTTTTTGATGACTTCGGCGCGTAGCCCGGTTTCTTCTTCGACCTCGCGAATCGCAGTTTGCTCTGGTTTTTCGCCGTCGTCGATTGCGCCCTTAGGCAGAGCGGTAACCGTGTGCGGATCTTTTTGGGTCGAGGAGGCAGGCTTCTTGGCCGGCTTCTTGGGGCGATCCATGTGGGGCTCGATGACGGCCACAAACCAGCGGCCGCGCATCTTGCGCAATACCACACCTCCGGCCGAGAACTCGCGATCCATGGGCCTCCAGAAATTGACCGCCTAGTTTGGCAGAGTTGGCCGGAGGAGACAACAGGCAGCTATGGGCTCTTGGCGTTTCGATTTTCCGTCGATTTTGCTCAAGATTCTCGATGCCGGATCGAATTGCAAGGCGAGCGAACCAAGTCTCACGCAGCGAGACGGCGGATGATAGCCAGCTTTCAGCGCAGGGTAGGTGTATATCACGTTCAAAGCCCCTTCAGGGGCGCCGGGAACCATGAATGGCTTGTGACGGCGCACCTGAAGGTACGGCCCTTCAAAGCTGCTCATGAGGCAGCCTTTTCCTAACAGGCTCGTTCAGAGCTAAAGACTGAGAGCAGCGGGCAAGGGATGAGGGTAACGGCCAAGAGCTAAGAGCGAATACCGAAAAGCCGCTTCTCTCACACCGCGACGGTGACACTCGTCTCCGTCCGCGTGACCGGACGGTAAAGCGTGTCGCGCTCAAAGGGTACGCGGCCGGCTTCAGTGATGAGGCGAATCAATTCCTGGCGGCGCAAACCCTGCGGCGTGGTTGCACCAGCGTCGTGATAGATCTTCTCTTCGACCACGGTGCCATCGATGTCGTCGGCGCCGAAGCGCAACGTAATTTGCGCCATCTTGGGTGTGACCATCTGCCAATACGACTTGATGTGCGGGAAGTTGTCGAGCACCAGCCGCGAAACGGCAATCTGCCGGATATCGAGCATGCCGGTCGTTTTCGGCAGATGCTGCAACGGCGTGTTCTCGGGATGGAAAGCCAACGGGATGAAGGTCTGGAAGCCGCGGGTGTCGTCCTGCAAAGCGCGCAGTTTCAGCAAGTGGTCGACACGGTCTTCGTCGTTCTCGACGTGACCGTAGAGCATGGTTGCGTTCGACCTTAGTCCAACTTCGTGGGCAGTGCGGGCGATTTCCAGCCACTCGCCACCGTCGATCTTGTGGTCGCAGATGATGTGACGCACGCGGTCGGAGAAGATCTCGGCGCCGCCGCCGGGCATGGAATCGAGTCCGGCTTCTTTGAACTTGGTCAGTACCTCGCGCGGCGTCATCTTGCCGATCTTGGAGAAGAAGGAAATCTCGACCATGGTGAAGGCTTTAAGGTGAACCTGCGGGAAGCGCTCCTTCAAGCCGGAGATGAGGTCGAGGTAGTACTGAAAGGGTAGGTCGGCATGCAGGCCGCCGACGATGTGGAATTCCGTGATGGCTTCGGTATAACCGGAGGCGGCAGTGTTCCAGACCTCTTCCAGCGCCATGGTGTAGGCGCCGGGCGAACTCTTCTTGCGTCCGAAGGCGCAGAGACGGCAAGCCGCCACGCAGACATTGGTGTAATTAATATGCCGGTTGACGTTGAAGTAGGCCGTGTCGCCGTGCAGCCGCTCGCGGACGTGGTTCGCCAGCCAGCCGACCGCCAGGATGTCGCCGGAACGGTAAAGCGTTAGCGCGTCGTCAGCCGAGAGACGCTCCTGCGCCATGACCTTGTCATGGATCGGCTTCAGGCGCGCGTCGTCGGTCTGAAAAGGGCGGAGCTGTTTGGCGTGCGGCAAATCGGGCATATTCCACAATGATATCGCAGCGGAGACGGCAAATCACAGAAGTACAGCCTCTGGCCTAAAGTCTCGACTCCCAGTAATAAGGGCGGCGATGTCCGTGCGCCACAGCGATGATCCGCACTACTTCAGAAGATTCGATGTAGACGATGACGAACGGGAAGCGGCGAAGGACGAATTTGCGGATGCCCTCTCCATATAAAGGCCAGCGTTGGGGTGAATCGCTAATGAGACCGAGCGCGCGATTCACTTCGTCGACAAAGCCAAATGCAACTCTCTCACTTCGTGCGAGATACCAGTCGACTGCCGCCTCGAATTCGGCCGCCGCAGAGGGATGGAACTCAACCTGACTAGCCACCTGAGGACAATTTCGAAGCGACGCGACGACGAACTTCGGCCCAGGGAATCGTCTCGACGACGCCGGCGTCGATCTCTTTAATTCTCCGGGCAATTTCCTGCTGCCATGCGGATTCCACATCCACATCGCTGGTGGCGTCGAGGCTGTCCAAAAGAGACGCCGCGAGGGAAGCGCGTTCCTCCTCGGTCATGCTGAGTGCCCGCTGTAAAAGCTCGCTGGATTCTCGACTCATGGCGCTATTCTACCTCCGCAGCAGCAAATCCCCGGTGATAAAGAACAGGAACGCCATCGAGATCAGCCCGTTCATGGTGAAGAATGCGGCGTTTACCCGGCTTAGGTCGTCGTGCTTCACCAGCGAGTGTTCGTAGACCAGCAGCAAAGCGACGAAGGCCACACCAACCATCGCGATCTTGCCCAGCCCGAAAGCCACGACCATCCAGGCCAAGAGCAACACAGTCACGACGTGAAACAGGCGCGAGATGTTCAACGATGTTCGAATGCCGAACGCCTTCGGCACGGAATATACCTCCGCCGAGCGGTCGAACTCGTAATCCTGGCAGGCATAGAGGATGTCGAATCCCGCTCCCCAGAAGACCACGGCTGCCGTCAGGATCAGGATTCGCGGATCGAGCGAGCCGCGCACCGCAACCCACGCGGCCGCAGGCGCAATTCCCATCGCCAGTCCCAGAACCACGTGCGACCACCGCGTGAAGCGCTTGGTGAACGAATACAGGAACACGATACTCAGCGCGACCGGCGACAAGTAGAAGGCCAGCGGGTTCAGTTCCCACGCCGCAAGGATGAGGATGGACGATGTCACGATGACGAACCATGCCACGAACGACTTGCTCAGCTTGCCGGCGGGTAACGCGCGAATCCTGGTTCGGGGGTTGGCGGCATCAATAGTTGCGTCGGCCAGTCGGTTGAAGGCCATGGCCGCCGAGCGGGCCGCCACCAGCGCGACGACGATCCAAATGGAGGTGTGCAGGCTGGGGATACCGCCGGCCGCGAGAACCGCGCCGGTCAGTCCAAAAGGGAGCGTCAGCACAGAGTGCTCCCACTTGATCATCTCCAGGGTGGTACCTATGCTGCGAAACAACGCCACGCTTTGATTGTAACTTGAAAGGACATCAGCTCATGCCTTGCGGCAGCGGCTGTCCGGCCCACTGACGTTCCCAGGCGGGAACGGCGATTCGCTCGGCGACCATGGCCGGCTTGCGCGCCCAACAGACCACACGCGTACCGAATGGCAAGTTGATGTACCGGGTCAGAAAGCGTTCTCCGTCCAGCAGCAGAACCATCGCGGAATTCAGCGCGTGCGACCGGCCTGCCGATTGCCGGTATCGGTCGATCGACTTGGTGAAGATGTTCTTGGTGATGCGCTCCGCGAACGCGGGGAGAAATCCCGAAGCCACCAGATAGGAGACGCGCGTGACTTCGAAGCCTGCATTGTTCAGCTTGCGCCGCAGATTATTAGCAGTGTAGCGGCGACGGTGTCCGCGAATTTCGTCCTGCTCGCCCCACAGTGCCGGATAAGCCGGGACCGTTAGGCACAGAGTCGCGCCATCCTTCAAAACCCGCCGCAACTCGCGTAACGTTGCCAGATCGTCGTTGACCGTCTGCAGAATATCTCCCGCGACAGCGGCGTCAAACGAATTGGACGCAAAACCGAGCTCTTCAGGATTGCCGCAAATCAGCGCCCGCCTGTTTTGCAACTGATGAAACGCCAGCGTCGGCAACGACGAATGACAGTTGATAGCTCGCAGCAGGGAATCGTCAGCGGAGTCCAACTCGGCGGTGCAGCCCAGATCGAGAACTCTCGCCCGTCGCTTGCCCCACACCGCTTGCGCCACGGCTTCCTGGAATAGATTGCGTCGCGTAATCCACCACCACGACGAGGTGTCGCGTCGAAGTGCATCGAATTCGGGTTGCGGTCGCATAATGGATCACCGCCCAAAGCTGACAAACAACATTTTACGGGATTGTGCTCCGCCTTTTAGAAAAGAAGGCGATGTGGAGTGCCGAAAGGGATACGGCGAGATCCAAGGGCCGGAGTGCACTACCGCAACGTGGCGCTGCCCACCGAACGGCTCGTGAGTTCAGGAATTTCGGAGCGACAAAGGGCATCACACTTACAATCCGGCAACGGGCCTGATTGCTTGTGTAATGCCGATGTCAATTTCGTGTTTCTGACTCTTATGCTCCTCCACTTTTCACGTGCGGTGTCCCGATATACGGAAACTGCTTCAATATGTCGGTATGCGGCTTCAGACCTGTGGGAGGACATTCATTTTTCGTCAGGAAGGCCAGGCGGTAATTGATCACATCGTCCGTGAAGACGCGGCCGTTGGGATACTTCGCGGGCTTGGTTGGATCGAAACTCAGCACATCGGGAAGCGTGCGCTCGGTGTCGATCGCGGCAATTGCTTCTTCGCGTGTGTAGTTGCCGGTGTGCCCCAGCAGATGAATAAACATCTCGATCCAGCGCTGGCGATCATTGACCGGCTCGCTGGCGTTATATTCCAGTTTGGTGTCGTCGGTGTTGAAAAAGCTGCTCACGCTGGGGTGTCCGGCGCGATCTGCGTGAACCAGGTTGCCGTTCTCGCGCACGCTGCAGCGTCCCCAGATGTGGATCTCAGGCTTGGGGTTGAGCTCACTCGTCGGCAGCTCCATCACAGTCGAAAACACGTTCGCTTCCGTATTCGAATCAACGCCGGTCCAGGGAGACTTGCCGCCCAGATGAGGCTCGGTGAAGTTCCGTTTACCGCGGGTATCGAACAGGTTCTTGATTCCGTCGTAGTCGAAAAAGAACGCGTCGCTGCGGCTGCCAGCGAAAAAGGTGTAAGAGCCTGATTTGATGATGTTCGGATTGGTGCCGAAGGAGACCTCGGCATCGGAGATGATCTTCGTTCCTACCGCCTCGGGCGAACGCGATTCCTCTCCCTTCGCCACGAACACGTTAACGGTCTGCTTGCCGTTTTGCGGCTTCGAGAAGACATAGCTGAACGCAATGTCCGTAAGGTAGTCGCCGTCGTTATCAATGTTGAGGCGATAGATGGCGTCGGGATGAAGCGGGCCCGCCGTGGGATTTGCATTGAGGATGATCACGGTTCTGCTCGGATCAGTGGGCGACTGGAACGCGTACAGATCGCAGAGATCCAGTCGCTGATCGCCCAGCGGCGGCCCCAGACTCAGTCCTGTGAAGTGATTGGACATGGTTCCTCTCTTTCTTAACCTACGATGGCTTTCGAATGTAGCGACCCTGAGTGCGCAACAATATACACCCAAATACTTCCGCTCGTAATTGTGCTCTGGCCACGGCGCGCAATCCAGGTCACTGTAACGGGGCATTCACATTCGCGATCCAATTCGAATGCTTGCGCGCGGCGATGTTATGACGACAGCAGGCGGTCAGCTCAGCAATTCAGATCGAGACTCTGGCGGAAAACCAATCGGGATGACTTCGCAATGCAGGGGCAGTAAAAGTCGGCACCGACAATCCGGCCGTATCTCGATTCGGCTGTAATCACGGTTGTGGCATCCGCGCTTTCAAAGGCGAGCTGGGATCGATGTGCCAGGATTCGACTCGGCCGTTCTTGAAGTACACCTCAGAAAGACCGTATCGAAAAACATTACCGGTGAGGCTGCTGGGAGTGCCTTGAACTCGCACAACGTCGTTCTTCGTCGACCCAACGGTGAAGTACGGTACTTGGGGATCTTCGTCGGGATAAACAACCAGAGAAGCCATCTCGGATTTCTTCGCGTTGGCCCGAGTCTGCCCTCCCGTCTTCTCTGCAGGTCTGGAATCGTTGGTTGCCTGAGCAGGCGATGGCTTTTTCTTCTGGCCGCTCCGATCAATGTCTCCGGGTGGGACGGCACTCTTCGCAATGGCTTGTATCGGTGCGTCGTCAACGGGGCTCGCGATCCTGCCGTAACGGAAATAGGTCCAAGTTCCGATAGCAATCAGGATGGCAACCGCGATTGCGGCAAGACGCTTCTGGCTCGTATGTCGCTTCGTGGCGAATGGCGCGTCGTATTGGCTGGTCTTGGGACGTTGGTATGTGGCCCGACCCGGGGCCGCCGCTGTAGCCTGCTGAGATTCCTCTGGTCGTGAAGCCGATCGAGACGCTTCACTAGATGCGTAACCGGCCTCAGTCGTGGTCAGCAATTGGTAGGCTGAATTGATCTCCTTGAGTTTCTCTTCAGCTTTTACTCTTAAGTCCTCGTCGCCGGGGAAGCGATCGGGATGCCATACCTTGGCCAGCGTGCGATAAGCGTCTTTGATTTCAGTTTGCGTAGCGGCGCGCGTTAATCCGAAGAATGCGAGAGCGGCACACCGATCACATGCTGGTTGCCCGCCATTCGTGATGCGGCCACAGGCACAAACGCTCATAGCGCTGCTAGATTCTCATGAAACATCATGCATCCAAACAGGAATCTACTCTGGATACTTTGACCGGGAACCCGTTGACGAAAGTCACATCAAGATTGGTGATCGCCGCGAAAACCGCGCCCCATGCTTCGAACCCGCGAGAAATGGCACCTGGCTGGATCACTTATCAAATGGATTGCTTACGATAAGGCGATGTATCAACAGTTACTCCCAAACATCAGTTGCATTCCTTCCAAACGTGTTACAAAGTAAGGCTTAACGGGGTCTTCTCACATCGAGTGCTTCTTTATGGAGTATCTAGGGAGGAACACGACCATGCGCATATTAATTACATTTGCTGTCTTGATGTCGTTCTTGTCTTCTTCGGCGGCGCAGGTTTCGTCCTCCGCGACGGAAGCGCCTATCAACAAACTGACCATCAAGGTGTCAGACCCCAGCAGAGCGCCTCTTCCCGAAGCGTCAGTGCATGTCCTGCAATGGCGTCCGGTCTCCAGTGCCAAAAGTCAACTGGTTGATATTAAGACTGGCACACCAGATGCCAAGGGCATCTTCAACGTCTCGCTTCCGCCGGGCGAATACACCGTGTATGTCGCCTCTAGGGCGTTCTGTTCGAGAATTATCGATATATATATGCACCCCGGAAGGGACAGAACTTACGAGTTCAGCCTAGCTGTTCAGACGGGTGACGGATTCGAGGTCGAGTCGGCTGCTCCGCTGGCTCACTGACGCAAACAGCGATCTCACTAGTGATGAATCTTACGGTCCGGCGACCGCTTCGCGGAAGTATTCCAGCGACATCTCCAATCCCGTCCGCAGATCGATCTTCGGTTCCCAGCCGAGCAACCGCTTCGCTTTGCTGATGTCTGGACAGCGCTGTTTGGGATCGTCTTGCGGCAGAGCTTCGTGGCGAATCCTGCACTTCGCCCCGGTTACTTCCAGCACCACCTGCGCGCATTCCAGGATCGTGAACTCCGTGGGATTGCCGATGTTCGTCGGCTCGTGCTCCTCAGAATTTGCCAGTGCCACAATCCCTGCGATCTCGTCGCTGACGTAGCAGAAGCTGCGCGTCTGCGAGCCGTCGCCGTACACGGTCAGGTCCTCGCCGCGCAACGCCTGCTTCATGAAATTGGAGATCACGCGGCCGTCGTTCAACTGCAGGCGGGGGCCATAGGTGTTGAAAATGCGCACGATGTGCGTGTCGACCTTGTGATAGCGGTGGTAGGCCATCGTGGTGGCCTCGGCGAAGCGCTTGGCTTCGTCATACACCGAGCGCGGTCCGATCGGATTGACATGTCCCCAATAAGTTTCCTTCTGAGGATGTTCCAGCGGATCGCCATAACACTCCGAGGTCGACGCCAGAAAGAACTTGGCGCCGTACTTCTTTGCCAGCTCAAGGCAATTCATCGTCCCGATCGAGCCGACCTGCAGGGTTTCGATAGCGTGTTCCAGGTAGTCGACGGGGCTGGCGGGCGAAGCGAAGTGAAAAACGTAATCGACCTTGCCGAAGTCAAACGGCCGGCACACATCCTGTTCCCGAAACTCGAAACGAGGCTCGTTACGCAGGTGGGCGATGTTCTGCAGGCTGCCGGTAAGAAGATTGTCGGCGCAGACCACGCGTGTGATCTTGTGCCAACAACGCATCGCAAAGATGCGAGCCGAGAAACCCGGCCCCGCCCGTCACCAGCACACGCATTGATATTTCCAGTCCTGCAGAAGGGGCGCACCTTTAGGTGCGCCGTTGCAAATGTCCTTACCCTTGGATCCTGAGGCGGCCTTTCAGGCCGACGAAAGACTCTGAGGCCTCGACTCGGCCTAAAGGCCGCGCCGAGCTTCTTGGTTAATCACCATCGCGGCGCAGCTGAAGCTGCGCCCCTTCACATATGCTCTGGTCGCCTTAAGCGTAGGTCAGCACGCCCGTGGTGCGCAGACGGGCCCGCTGATCTTCGATGATGCTGCGCAGCGATTCTTCCAGCGAAAACTTGGGCTCGTAGCCGATCAGGCGGTGGAGTTTGCCGACGTCCGGCACGCGCCGGCGCATGTCTTCGAATCCTTCTTCATACGCGGTGCTGTAAGGCACCAGCACAATGCGCGAAGTCGAGTCCGTCATCTGCTTGATACGCTCTGCCAGCTCAAGAATGGTGATCTCGTGGTTGCCGCCGACGTTGTACACTTCGCCGTTTGCATCGGGATGAGCGGCGATACCGATGAGCGCGTCCACCGCATCGCTGACATGGGTGAAGCAGCGGCTCTGCTGGCCGTCGCCAAAGACGCGGATATCGGCGCCGGTGAGAGCTTCGGCGACGAAGTTGGGAATAACCATGCCGTAGCGACCGGTCTGCCGCGGGCCGACGGTATTAAACATGCGCGCGATGACAGTGGGTACGCGGTGCTCCTTCCAGTACGCAATCGCCAGAAACTCGTCGATGGCTTTCGAGCACGCGTAACTCCAGCGCGCTTTGCTGGTCGCGCCCAACACCAGGTCGTCATCCTCGCGGAAGGGAATCTGCTCCTTCTTGCCGTATACCTCGGAGCTGGAGGCAATCAGCACGCGCTTGCGCTTGGTCTCGGCCAGCGACAGCACGGCTTCGGTGCAGCGGATGTTGGTTTCGATGGTCCGCACCGGGCTGTCCAGAATCAGGCGGACACCGACGGCCGCGGCCAGGTGATAGATGACGTCGCTGAGGTCCACCAGTTCGGCCATCAGACGCAGATTGTTGACGCTGTCGATGTGGTAGCTGAACTGGGGATGGATTTTGAGGTGCTGAATGTTGGCGATAGAGCCAGTGGAGAGATCGTCGATGATGTAGACCTCGTCACCCAGCGCGAGGTGCCGCTCTGCGAGATGAGAGCCGATAAAGCCGGCTCCTCCCGTAATCAGGATCTTCAATACGGTTCCTCCCAAACTCACTAGACTAAACGTGTCGTGAACCGCAGCGCAAATTCTTGTGATGCCGGTCATGGCAGCGGTGACCCGCCGCGCCGTATAATCGCCCGTTTTGCGGAGACTGCAACCATGGTGGATCGCGAAGCAGAGCTGCTGATCATCGGCGCCGGAATCGTCGGCCTGGCCACCGCGCTCGAGGCGACGCGGCGCTTTCCTGCCCTGCAAATCGTAGTTGTGGAGAAGGAACAGCAGGTCGCCGCGCACCAGACCGGCCACAACAGCGGCGTCATTCACTCTGGCTTGTATTACAAGACAGGATCGCTGAAGGCGCGCAATTGTGTGGCGGGAGCGGCGTCGATGAAGCGTTTCTGCCAGGAGAACGGCGTCCCGTTTGACGAGTGCGGCAAGCTGGTAGTCGCGACCACCGCTGAGGAAGTGCCTCGGCTGGAGGCCCTGCACGAGCGCGGCAAGGCCAACGGAGTACCCGGTTTGCGCATGATGCAGCCGGAGGAGTTCCGCGAAATTGAGCCGCACTGCGCAGGCCTTCGCGCTCTTCAAGTCACATCCACTGGCATCGTCGATTATGCGGCCGTAGCGGAAAAATACGCGGAGCTGATCCGCAACGCCGGCGGCGAAATCGTACTGGGAGCCAAGGTCACGGGACTTCGCGGCGACGGCACCGGCAACATCGTCGAGACGACTGCCGGGACGTTCCGCTCGCGTTACGTGATCAACTGCGCCGGGCTCTACAGTGACACGGTCACCCGCATGGCCGGGGTGGAGACGAATCTCGAGGTCGTGCCCTTCCGCGGCGAATACTATGACATCCGGCCCGAGCGCCGCCACCTGGTCAGGAATCTGATCTATCCCGTTCCCGATCCCCGCTTCCCGTTTCTGGGAGTGCATTTCACCCGGCGCATCAATGGCAGCGTCGATGCCGGCCCGAACGCGGTGCTGGCGTTTCGGCGCGAGGGCTATCGGGGCGCGTCCCCTGACCTGAATGAGGCGATCGAGATGCTGCGCTTTCCGGGCTTCCGCAAGATGGCTGCAAAGTACTGGCGAAAAGGTCTGGCCGAACAATACCGCGCGTGGGTGAAGTCGGCGTTCACCAAAGAGCTGCAGAAGATGGTGCCGGAGCTGACGGAATCGGATCTCGTGCAGGGTGGCTGCGGGGTGCGCGCGCAGGCGATCGATGCCCAGGGCAATCTGGTCGACGACTTCTACTTCGTTCACAGCGGCAGCATGATTCACGTCTGCAACGTACCTTCGCCGGCAGCTACGGCTTCCCTGGAGATCGGGAAAGAAATTGTCGCCATGATGGCCGAGCGATTCAGCCTGACGCCGGTGCCGCCCGGCCGGCCCTAGCATGCTAAGCTTTACGGATGTCGCTTTATCTCGTTACCGGCGCGGCGGGATTCATTGGATCGTCCCTGGTGCGCGCTCTCTTGGAACGTGGCGAGCAGGTTCGTGGTTTCGATAATTTCGAGACCGGCCGCCGCGAAAACATTCAGGAATTTTCTTCGAAGATCGATTTTCGCGAGGCCGATCTGCTGGATGTAGACGCAATCCAGTCGGCGTGCCAGGGCGCGGATTACGTCCTGCATCAGGCCGCGATCCCTTCGGTGCCGAAATCGATTGCCGATCCCGCGCGCAGCAACAAGGTCAATGTGGAAGGCACGCTGAACGTGCTGCTGGCGGCACGCGATGCCAAGGTGAAGCGAGTGGTCTATGCGGCGTCTTCGTCGGCTTATGGCGACAGTCCCACGCTGCCCAAGCGTGAGGACATGACTCCCGTTCCGTTGTCTCCCTACGCCGTCGCGAAATTGACCGGCGAAATGTACATGAAGGTGTTCTACGGCGTGTACGGTTTGCCGACGGTGTGCCTGCGTTACTTCAATATCTTTGGCCCGCACCAGGACCCGACGTCCCCTTATTCGGCTGTGCTGGCAAAGTTCATCACCCAGATGCTGCGCGGCGAGCGGCCTACGATTTACGGCGATGGAGAGCAATCGCGCGACTTCAACTACATCGACAATGCGGTGTCAGCGAACTTGCTTGCAGCGACAGCATCCGAAGCGGACGTGGCCGGACAGATGTTCAATATCGCCACCGGCAATCGCTTCGACCTGAATGAGACGTTTGAGATGCTGAAGCCGCTGACGGGATATACCGGCGACATCGAGCATGCCCCCGAGCGTAGCGGCGACATCAAACATTCGCTGGCCGACATCACGCGCGCCCAGGAAAAGCTAAAGTATCAGCCGCTGGTGGATTTCCAGGAAGGCTTGCGACGCACCGTGGACTGGTACCGCAAGAGCGAGTCGTCGAAGCAGCGGGAATTCGCAGCCAAAACATAAGGCGCGTCCTTCAGGCGCGCCCGTTCATTCATCACGAAAGGAATTCTAATGGCCCGTCAACCCGGCACTTATGCCACATTCGATACCAGCGAAGGAACGATCGTCGTCCGTCTGTTTGAACAGGAAGCTCCCGTCACGGTGAAAAACTTCATCGACCTGGCGGAAGGCTCGCGCGAGTGGACGCATCCAACCAGCCGCGCCAAGAGCAACAATCCGCTCTACAACGGCACCATTTTCCACCGTGTGATTCCTGACTTCATGGTGCAAGGCGGCGATCCGACGGGCACCGGCATGGGTGGCCCCGGCTACCAGTTCCAGGACGAGACCAAAGGCTCGCCGCACAAATTCGATAAGCCCGGAAAACTCGCCATGGCGAACTCCGGCCCTAACACCAACGGCTCGCAGTTCTTCATCACGGTCGCGGCAACGCCGTGGCTCACCGGCAATCACACCATCTTCGGCGAGGTGGTCGAAGGCCAGGACGTGGCCGACAAGATCACCAAGCTGCCGCGCAATCGCCAGGACAAGCCGAACAAGGATGTGGTGTTGAACTCAGTGAAAATCGAGCGAGTGTAGAAGAAGTTTCGAGTGTCGAGAAAGGGCGGGAGTAAATCTCCGGCCCTTTTGTTGCTTTAGGCCTTTTTTGGGACTCCGGTGCCCAGTGGCGGCGCTCCTCCGCTCAGGATGACAAACATTTGTGAGATTTAGCTGATAGCCGACAGCCGAGAGCGAAAAGCTGTCCGCCAAAAGCTAAAAGCCCAGAGCCAACCGCTAGCCCTTCGCCACCGAATCCGCTACGAACACGCGATTGGGATTTCCCGGCTGGATGTTGTTCTTGTCGAAGCACGCTTTGATGCGTCGGCGTAGCTCACGGCGAATCATGTCTTGCGAGCCTGGACGCGTCTTGACCAGCATGAGGTAATCCACTTCGTCGCCCGTTACCTTGTCGATGCCCGGAACCTCCGGCTTGGCGACAATCCGGTCGGCGAACGCCGGGTCGGCCGCTATCTCTTCCCCCACCTGCTGCAGCAGCTTCATGACCTGGTCGCTATCGGTCTTATAAGCGACGGAGATATGCAATGCGAGTTGGGTCCAGTCGCGCGTCAGGTTGCTGACTACCGTGATCTGGCTGCTGGGAACGTTGTGCACCGTTCCATCGGCGTCGCGCAGCACGGTGCGCCGCAGGGTCATGAATTCCACGCTGCCTTGTACGCCGGCAATCTTGATGACATCGCCAATGTCATACTGGTTTTCAACCAGTATGAAAAAGCCGTTGATGAAGTCGTGCACCAGCGTTTGAGCGCCAAAGCCGACTGCCACGCCTGCGATGCCGGCACTGGCCAGCAGCGGGCCCATATTGATGCCGAGCAGGGGCAAGACCTGAAGGGCAGCGACAAAAACGATGATGAACAGTCCAACGCTATAGATGACACTGGAAAGAGTGCGCAGTTGCTGCGCGCGCATGCTCGAGGGCAGTCCCTGGCTGGTGCTGAAGCGGGTGAGACGGCGCGACACTGCTTTCAGCAGGCGGGACAGAATAAATGCGATGATGAAGACGCCGATGATTCGGGGTATCTGGTGGCGCACAAAATCAAACGTGTCGTCGCCCCAGCTATTCAGCATCTCGACAACCTTGTCTTTGAGGCCGTCGGGACCAAGAATGGCGGCCTGTAGCCGCGCTGCCAGTGGAGTTACCATTGAGGCGGATTATAGCAAGCGGTTGGAGCTCCGCCGCCGGGTTGAAAGGGCGTGTGGTAGCGCATTCTACGAATCGTGTGTGGGAAAGAGCAACAGAGTTCACGAACGGTGATCCGATGAAACTTGGACAAAATAGATCGCGCTTCCGGCAGCGAATCGGTTGCATCACAATGGGTGTGCTTCTTCTGGCGACAGCTTGCATGGCGCAGAACAAACCTCTACAGGAACCGCAGTCCTATCCCGGCCAGAGCCAACCGAATCGCGAGGAAGATGCCTGGGAAGTGCAACAACGTAAGGCGATGGCGAATAAAGCGAACCTTCAACGGCAGCGGGACATCCAGAAGGACACGGAAAAGTTGCTGGAACTGGCCACGGAGTTGAAGCAGGCGGTCGACAAGAGCAACGCCGACACTCTGTCGCTGGACGTAGTCAAAAAGGCCGAGCAAATTGAGAAACTGGCCAAGACGGTGAAAGACAAGATGAAAGGGCCATGATATAGGGGCTAGGGGTCAGGGATTAGGGATCAGGATCGTCCCGACTCTGGACAGGGGTGGATCGTCGATCGTGAATCGTTGGATCATGAATCGCTGATCGTGAATTGAAATTCCTAATGTCTGGCAGGCAATCAAACGATTGTCCGGAACGAATCACTTAACTCGACAACCAAGATCTTGAGGTCAACGAAATGGCATTTAAGTCGTTCGTAAAACTTCCGGGCAGCGAGCGCGAGCCCATGCCCGGCGCCAAGAAAACCGCTGCCGCCGATCCCAACGAAGTCATGCAGACGACCATTGTTCTGCGGCCGCGGCCATCCAGTGCGGGTGTGGAATCTCTTGCCAGCCTGGTGGCCCGTGGAGGCCGCATCACGCGCGCGGAATATGAGGCGCGATACGGTGCCGACCCCGCGGACGTGCAAACCGTCCTGGCCTTCGCCAGCCAGTTCGGACTGGCGCTGACGCGCGTCGATCTGGGCGCGCGCACTCTGACCCTGACCGGCAAATCCTCCGACTTCAGCAACGCGTTCAAGGTTCAGCTGGAAAAATACGAACACCCTGGCGGCTCCTATCGCGGACGTACCGGAACAATCAGCGTGCCGCAGGAGTTGAGCGGCATCATTCAATCCGTGCATGGGCTGGATAACCGGCCGCAAGCCAAGCCGCATTTTCGATTAGCGAAGAATACGGCGCGCCCTAACATTGCCGCCGCAGCTGCGACATCGTATACCGCGCTTCAGGTTGCGCAGGCTTACAGCTTTCCTTCCGGTGTCACCGGCAAGGGCCAGACCATCGGCATCATTGAACTCGGCGGCGGCTTTACTGCATCGGACCTCAGCACGTACTTCAGCAACCTGAACATCTCTCCCGCACCCACGGTGGTGGCCGTCTCCGTGGACGGCGCACTTAACGCGCCTACCGGCGACACCAGCGGTCCCGACACCGAGGTAATGCTCGACATCGAGGTTGCGGGCGCGGTTGCTTCCGGAACGAATCTGGCCGTGTACTTCGCGCCCAATACCGACGCCGGATTTCTCGACGCCATCAACCAGGCGGTGAACGACACGGTGAATAAGCCATCGATTTTGTCGATCAGTTGGGGCGGCCCGGAGTCGAGCTGGACAGCGGCTTCGCTGCAGTCCTATAACACCGCGTTACAATCGGCCGCGGCAATGGGCGTCACTGTCTGTATCGCCGCCGGCGACAACGGCTCGACCGATGGCGTTACCGACGGACTGCAGCACGTCGACTTTCCCGCCTCCAGCCCGTACGCGCTGGCCTGCGGCGGCACAACGCTGAAGGCCAGCGGCAGCTCGATTTCCAGCGAAGTGGTGTGGAACGATCAGTCGAGTGGCGACGGCGCCACCGGCGGCGGAATCAGCGCGACCTTCCCGCTGCCGACGTGGCAGGCGAATGCGAATGTTCCGCCATCCAAGAATTCCGGTGCCTTCAAGGGCAGGGGCGTTCCTGACGTGGCGGGCGACGCCGATCCGGCCACCGGATACCAGGTGCAAGCTGATGGCTCCAGCTTTGCCGTCGGCGGCACCAGCGCAGTCGCGCCTCTGTGGGCGGGACTGATTGCGCTGATCAATCAGTCGCAAGGCAAAGCCGCGGGATACCTGAATCCGACGCTGTATCAGATCGGCGAGAGCGCCGGCGCTTTCCGAGATATCACCTCGGGGAACAATGGAGATTACAAAGCTGCGACGGGCTGGGATCCTTGTACGGGATGGGGAAGTCCCAACGGTGCAGCACTGGTGAAGGCGCTTGCGGGAGGCACGCCCAGTCCGGCTCCGAAGCCAACGCCGAGTCCAAAGCCCAAACCGAAACCAAAACCGAAGCCCAAGCCGAAACCGAAGCACTAAGTTTTGAAACGTGAAGAACTGGGGTGCCCCACACATTCGCGACGTTCGAATGTGTGGGAGTCATCGAGCCTTCACAATCTATCCCTTGCCCTCATCCGCCGACGGCCCGTAGATCGCCGGCACCTTCTCGTCGTTCAGCCTGAGATAAACCGTCAGCTGTCCGCGATGGTGGGCCATGTGATTGATCATGCCTTCGCGAATGGCTTCGTAGCGCGTCTGTTCCATCATCAGCTTGCCGCCGGAGAGCATGCGCCACTTGGTGTTGAGCAGATGATCGTCGTCGGTCTTCTGCAGCGCCTCGCGTCCCTTCTTCAGGCTCTCTTCGAACTGCTGAATAGCTCCTTGCGCGTCTTCCACTCGGGCGGCTTGAACTTCGATCCTCCTGGAGGATTGATGTCGATCTCATCCATATTCACAACCATGTCGATCCAGCCGGGAATGGTGGCGACAATGGTCGCTAGATATCCCAACGGCATCGATTTCGGATGTGGCTTCCAGTCGTTCTTTCCTTCGGGAACATTCTCCAGCGCCTTGCGGATACCTGTGCCTTCGTGGTCGAGTTCCGTCAGCAGCAGTTCGGTAATCTTGGCCATGCGTCCTCCTTCTTCGGCGTTAGATGCAGCGGCGAACACCGGGAACCTGCAGCTTGTCTCGATCGTCGGGTATTTCGGTTCTCGCAATGCTCGAGATTCCGAGGCCGCTCCTACTCAAGCGTCATTCCGTAATCCGCGAGCCACGTGCGCAGCTCGTCTCGCGTGGCCGCGACCAGACTTCCTCCGGTGAACCGCGAATCATCGGTTACTTCCTCATGGACGAACGACGGAATCACGAGCGAAGATGCTTCCTCGTCGGAGCTGAACTCTGCCTCCGCCATGATCAGGCCGTCCAACGTGCCATCGAAAACATCGATACCGAAAGGCCGCACGCTGTGACGAGTCTTGGCTAGTACCTTTGCCGGCAGTTTAGTGAGTACATCGAACTCCTCTCGCGACAGATACATGTTCGTGATGAGTCCCTGTCGCGCGCCAGTCGCGCGCTCAGAAATCTTTTGTGTAAGTTTCAAAACTTCCGTACCGTCGCTTTCGATCATTTGCCGCAAGCGTAGTCTTGTGCCGTCGATATAGCGATCGACAATGCGACGAACATGTGTGACCTTCGCCTCGGTGGGAAATCGATCGACGAGGAAGCGCCGCTCCCACTCGATTCTGGCGTATTTGGATTCGGAGGACATTTCGTTATTGTCGCCGAACTTCTATCCCAGGTCTCGGACCCCGCGAGACCATTGGGGCACTCAGAACCCAGGTTAGGCCAGAAGAAGGCCGAACCTGGGGCACCCGATATTCGTTTCACAAACAAGAACGCCACCCCTTTCGGAGTGGCGTCTCGCTAATCACGGTTACTTTCTGTTTTACGCTTTCGCCTTCACGATTCGCATACCGTAGAACGAGCGGTACACGAAGACAAACGAGATGGCGAAGAAGATGACCGCCAGGATGTGCGCGAACGCCGTTCCCTGCGTGGCCGTCAACTGCACCGCCAGCTCCACCGCCAGCAATCCGAACAGCGTGGTGAACTTGATGATCGGATTCATGGCCACCGACGACGTGTCCTTGAAGGGATCGCCCACGGTGTCGCCGATGACGGTCGCGTCGTGCAGCGGCGTGCCCTTCTGCTTCAGGTCGACTTCGACGATCTTCTTGGCATTGTCCCAGGCGCCGCCGGCGTTAGCCATGAACATTGCCTGATACAAACCGAAGGCGGCAATCGAGATCAGGTAGCCGATGAAGAAGAACGGCTCGATGAACGCGAACGACAGGGTCACGAAGAAGACCGCGAGGAAGATGTTGAACATGCCCTTCTGCGCGTACTTGGTGCAGATCTCCACGACCTTCTTGCTGTCGCCCACCGAAGCCTTCACCACACCATCCAGCTTGATGTTGGCCTTGATGAACTCGACCGCGCGATAAGCGCCGGTGGTCACGGCCTGGGTGGAAGCGCCGGTGAACCAGTAGATGATGGCGCCGCCGCTGATCAGTCCGAGCACGAACGGAGCGTGCAGCAGCGACAGCTTGCCGACGTTTTCCGTCAGGCCGTGGGTCAGCGCCATGATGATGGAGAAGATCATGGTGGTTGCGCCGACGACGGCCGTGCCGATCAGCACCGGCTTGGCTGTCGCTTTGAAGGTGTTGCCCGCACCGTCGTTCTCTTCCAGCAGATGCTTGGCGCGCTCGAAGTTCACGTCGATGTTGTAGTTCTTCTTCAGCTCGCTCTCGATGTTCGGCTCCTGCTCGATCAGCGAGAGCTCGTACACCGACTGCGCGTTGTCCGTCACCGGGCCGTAGGAGTCGACCGCGATGGTCACCGGGCCCATGCCGAGGAAGCCGAACGCCACCAGGCCGAAGGCAAACACTGCCGGCGCCAGCATCAACGCTCCCAGGCCGAAGTTGCTGACGTAGTAGCCAACCGCCATCAGAGCCGACCATGGTGAAGCCCAGGTAGTAGCAGGAGAAGTTGCCGGCCACGAAGCCCGACAGAATGCCGAGCGACGCTCCGCCTTCATCCGCCGAGGTCACGACTTCGCGCACGTGACGCGATTCGGTCGAGGTGAAGACCTTCACCAGCTCAGGAATGATGGCGCCCGCCAGCGTTCCGCAGGAGATGATGGTCGCCAGCTTCCACCATTGCGTGGTGTCGCCGCCCAGAATCGGCACGATGAGATACGACACGATGTAGGTGAGCACGATGGAGATGATCGAAGTCAGCCAGACCAGCGAGGTCAGCGGCGCTTCGAAGTTCATCTTGTCGGAGTTGCCGTAACGGGCCTTGGCAACGGCTTCGTTCAGGAAGTACGCCACGGTGCTGGAGACCAGCATCATGATGCGCATGACGAAGATCCAGACCAGCAACTGCACCTGCACGTGAGGATCTTTCACGCCCAGCAGGATGAAGGTGATCAGCGCCACGCCAGTCACGCCGTAAGTTTCGAAGCCGTCGGCGCTGGGGCCAACCGAGTCGCCCGCGTTGTCGCCGGTGCAATCGGCGATGACGCCCGGGTTGCGCGCGTCGTCTTCCTTGATCTTGAAGACGATCTTCATCAGGTCGGCGCCGATGTCGGCGATCTTGGTGAAGATGCCGCCGGCGATACGCAGCGCGGCCGCGCCCAGCGACTCGCCGATAGCGAAGCCGATGAAGCACTGGCCGGCGTAGTCAGCCGGAATGAACAGCAGAATGCAAAGCATGATGAGCAGCTCGACCGAGATCAGCATCATGCCGATGCTCATGCCGGCCTTCAGCGGAATGGCGTAAATCGGATACGGCTTGCCGCGCAGTCCGGCAAATGCGGTGCGCGAATTGGCGTAGGTGTTGACGCGAATACCGAACCACGCCACGCCGTAGCTGCCGACGATACCGATGACGCTGAACAGAAGAATGACCGGCAAGGTAACCGCGACCGGCTTACCGGGAACCGGCGCCAGCCATCCGAAGTAAGCCAGGATGACGACCGCGATGAACGCCCACAGGACCATCAGGAACTTGCCCTGGGTGACCAGGTAGGTCTTGCAGGTTTCGTAGATCAGGTCGGAGATGTCGCCCATGGTGCGATGGACCGGCATCTTCTTGAGTTGGAGGCAAATCGCCAGCCCAAAGAGCAGTCCAAAGGCGCAGAAGATGAGGCCGATGGTGAGCAGCTTGTGCCCGTCCATCCCGAGAAAGCTGACCGACGAGAGATCCGGGAGCTGCAAGCTGGCTTCGCCGCCCGCAGCCTCGCTCGGCTGGGCGAAGGCGGTGGAGGCCTGAAGAAGCAAGAATGCCAGCGCGGCGGTGACAAATTTGGCCGGGTTCTTACGTGAAACTGACGACAGCTGCCGCAGGGCAGCGAGCCAGGTGTGCATACTATTTCCTCCGAGGGGCGGTCGTTTGGACACGACCAGCGCCCACATAATGGCGTTACGGTTGTTGACTCTGCCGCGATCGAATCGCGCGCATCGTTTCCTAGAGATCGTTGACCACCCAGCAGACCGGGCGCTCCACAGTCCGATCCCGACCATCCTGGGTACAGACGGAAGGGAAGAACCGGGGTTCCCCGACAAGTCCAGACGTTGGACCGGCTGGGGCAAATTGGCCTGCTGGAATCCCGGAAACGCGCTTCCACTTCAAGACGGAAGTGTTGAGGTTTGGCCGCGTCGGGAACACTTTGCACCGTTTGGTGTGCATATTAAGACACACAACAGCGCGCACAAAAGGCGAGTGTTTATAACATTTTGAGAGGGTCCGGGTCAACCGGGGGCAGGCCGTCGTCTGCCATTGCGGATCAGCTCGACCTTATAAAGGATTCCTAGTGCATCGTGTTTCGTGGATCGTGAATAGCTGGGACGACGAGGATCCGGGTGCCCCATTCAAGTCCTTCTCTTGGACTTGAGTGGGGATTTTCGCTTGCACGACGATTTATATACGACAACGTTCGAACACCCACTCAAGCTCTGCTTGAACGGGGCGCCCTCACCCGAGGTCGACAACATGTTGAACAGTATTCAACTCGAGTAGTAGCCCCTTACGAAAAGCGCTGCACGAAGAAGGTAATTGCCGGCAGGCTGTCGCCTACGCCGTGGGCGATCATTCCCGGTATCAGGCTCTTGCGATAGATAGCCACGAGCGTCAGCAACGTTCCGATCAGCAGCACCGGTATCAGGCGCTCCACTCCCTGATAGAGATGGCCTGCGGTGAATAATGCGATTTGCAGCACGGAAGCCAGCAGCCGGTTGCCGAACAGCGACTCGAACTGGCGTTGCAGATAGCCGCGGAAGACGAACTCTTCGACGAAGCCTGCGCTGAGCGCGACGATGAGGAAGGCCACAGCTTCTTCCAGCTTCTGCGGAACCATGGAGCGGAAGACGGCCTCGCTCTGCTGCGACGAAGGCAGCAACCGGTCCGAGAGCTGGCCGATGGTGAACATCGCCGCCAGGACCAGCACCGAAATTCCCAGATCACGGAATGCGTCCGGCCAGCCATGCCAGGCCTTTCCAATGACTTCCGAAAAAGTCGCGCGGCTGGAAGTCCCGATGCCTCCCAGGCAGATCGAGAAGCACACCCATAGATATGCAGTGACCACGACACAGAAGCGTATAACCGCGGCTTTGTGTTGCGGGCTGGCTGGATCGACTCCCGCCACGGCCAGCGCGTTGGTGTAATGCAGAACGAAAGGAAACGAAAACAGCGCTAAGAGTAGAAGAATCAGGTTGCCGAGGCTGGCGACACCATTTTCGAGATGCCAGTCCAAATGAATCTTGTTCACGGTTGCAATCTCCCGCAGTCGTAGATTCCACAAGCATCCCGGGTTAAGTATTTGTATTGCAGCCCGGCACTGTTTTACAAGGATTACCTGCGGGCCTTGCATTCCCGGCAAATTCCCAGCAACTCTTGAGGGCTTTCAGCGTCCATTATTATCATGGAGCTGCGATGCCGTATCCGATAAAAGTCTGCGCCGTCTGCTCAGAGGAATTCGAATTGAAACCGGGCAAGCCGGGCTTCGCCAACCACTGCCCAAGTTGCAGCGAAGAGGAAGAAGCGAAGGCGTCGGGTCCCGGACGTCCCACCGATGCCGACGACCGCCGGATCGAGTCCGAAGCGAACGAAGCCCGACGACGGGCGATTCGCGATCTGCTTTACCGGAAAGACAGCTGAGCGCTGCTATGAAGGCAGCGGCCTCCGCTGATGGTTCACCGATGTCGCAACCGATAACCGTGTTATAACTCCACCATGCCAACTGGCCGCCAGGGATCGATTCGCCTCTTCCGCCTCCGCGGGATTGACGTCTTTCTGCATTGGTCCTGGTTTCTGGTGGCGGCCTACATGATCAGGAGTCAGGCGGGCGAATACAGCTCCATCTCCTGGAACGTATTGGAGTACCTCGGGTTGTTCCTGATCGTGCTGACGCACGAGTTTGGACACGCGCTGGCCTGCCGCAGCGTGGGTGGGAATGCCGATCGGATTGTGCTGTGGCCGCTGGGTGGTGTGGCTTACGTCGATCCGCCGCCGCGGCCGGGCGCGACCCTGTGGAGCATCGTTGCCGGTCCGCTGGTCAATGTCGCCCTGATCCCCGTTTTCATGCTGCTGAGCGCGGCCGCGTTGCACGCCGGTTGGTGGGAGACCATGCCTAACCTGGCGCGATTGATCCACAATGTTGCCTGGATCAATGGAGCGCTGCTGGTATTCAATATCCTGCCTATCTTTCCCCTTGATGGCGGGCAGATCCTGCGCGCTCTGCTTTGGTACGTGATGGGGCGTGCGCGAAGCCTGCTGGCGGCCACCATACTCGGCTTCGTTGGAGCTGCGGCATTCATCTACTACGCCTTCCGTCAGCAATCCACTTGGCTGATTGTGCTGGCCATCTTCATGGTGTGGAACTGCTGGGCTGGCCTGAAGCACGCCATGGTGCTGTTGAAGATGGCGAAGCTGCCAAGGCGTCGACGGGTTCTTCTGTCCGACGTGCCGGAATTCGCCGCCGCTGGGCGAGTTCTGGGGATGCTCCAACTGCAAGCAGCGCTTCGATACCTTTGCCACGCAGGGTAAGTGCCCGCATTGCAGTGCGCAGTTCCTGACCACCCGCTGCATGGATTGCGGCCGCGCCCACCCCATGGCCGAGTGGGCTGGGCAGACGCCGATCCCGGAACCTCCGCTAGTCATCAAGAACGCCTAAGCCTGCGAGCTTGTTTCTGCCGCTTCACACGGCTTGGGCACTCCTGCGTGCGCTCCTGACCGCCCTTTGAAGTCTCTCCTCAGTTTTGCCGAAGGTTAATACAGAATCGAATGCGCTTTTCGCAATGCGCCCAGATTCTGGCGGATGCCAAGCCGAGGTGGAAGCGGGTGGCTGAGAGTCGAGAGCCGCAGGTTCGAGAGGACTATCGCGAACGGTTGCGTGCTGCCGTGTTGCAAGCCGCAAGCCAGCTGAGCGGCCATAGCATCGAAAACACCATACCGTCGATTCTGGCCTCTATGGGGGAGACGCTAGACGTCGATCGTGTGTCGGTTCTGGAGAACGGCCGCGAGAAGAACCGGGTCAATGTGTGTTACGCCTGGCAATGCCCGGGAGTGCTTCAGGTAAAGCGCGAGGTTTTCGACGAATATCCGTCGACTTCGGCGCAACTGTGGGAGCGGCTCGCCCCCTTAGCTCAGGGGAATCATGTGAGCTTTCAGCGAAGCACAGCCAGCGGCGCGGTCGCGCATTTGTTGGACACGATCGAATCGCAGTCCGTGCTCGTTATTCCTGTGGTGATTGGAGAGGAAACGTGGGGAGTGCTCGCGGTGGACTCTTGCCGGCAGCCCCGGGATTGGGCTCCAGTCGAAATCGACTTGCTCAAAATGCTGGCGAATTTCCTGGGTGCCAGTATCATTCGCGACCGCTATCTGGGATTGCTTAGGGCCAGCGAAGAGAAATTTCGTACCGTCGCGGAAGCCGCCTTGGACGGCATGGTGGTGATCGATTCCAAGGGGATCATTCAGTATTGGAATCCGGCGGCAGAACGAATCCTTGGCTACACGTCGAAAGAAGCCATCGGCAACCCGGTACACGCGTGGATGGCTCCGCAGCGTTACCAGGCGGCCGCGACAGCCGGCTTGGGGCGATTCCACAATCTGGCAGGCGGTCCGGGAGTCGGCAGCACACGGGAATGCGCTGCTGTGCGCAAGGACGGAGTGGAAATTCCCATCGAGCTGTCGGTGTCGCCCATGCGAATTCAGGAAGGCTGGGCGGCAATAGGGATTGTGCGCGACATCAGTGCTAGAAAAGAAGCGCAGCAGCGAATCGTGTGGTTGGCCCGGCATGATTCCTTGACCGGGCTGCCGAATCGCAGCTTTTTCGTCGATGAAATCGAGCAGGCCCTGGCCCGCTATCGGCGATCGGGCGAACGTTTCGCCGTGTTCTATCTGGACATCGATCGCTTCAAAGAAGTCAATGACACCCTGGGGCATCCGGCCGGCGATCTGCTGCTGAAGCAGGTGTCCGGTCGTTTGCGGTCGACGATCCGCGACATTGATACGGTGGCACGCTTCGGTGGCGACGAATTCGCCATCCTTGCAACCGATCTGACCCACCCGACGGATGCCGGCATTCTTGCCAGCAAATTGGTCGAGGCCATGGCCAGGCCCTTCGCTATCGAAGGAACCCAGCTGCATGCCGGAGCCAGCATCGGGATTGCGGGTTGTGACCATGACCATGGCGATGCAGAAACGCTTCTGGCGCATGCCGATGCGGCTTTGTATCGCGCAAAGTCCGAGGAGCGGGGAACATTTCGATTCTTCACCCACCGCTTGCACGACGACGTTCGCCAACGGGTTGATCTGCTCGTCGACCTGCGCCGGGCTATCGAGCAGCAGGAATTCACTCTGCTATATCAGCCGCAGATAGACATGCTTTCTGGCGACATCGTCGGCGTGGAGGCGCTCATCCGCTGGCAGCATCCGGCGCGCGGGTTGTTGCCGCCGTCGGAATTTATGACCGCTGCCGAAAACAGTGGATTGACCATTCCGCTAGGCCGGTTCGTTTTGTTCGAAGCTTGCCGTCAGACGAGGCGCTGGCTGGATTCCGGGCTCAAGGTGCCGTTGATCGCCGTGAACGTATCGCCACTTCAGTTCAAAGCCCCTACACGCTTCAGCACTGAAATCAATCAGGCGTTGAAGGAATTCCGGCTGGACCCCAGCACGCTCGAAATTGAGCTGACGGAAACCGCACTGATGCATGTCTCGCGTGACAACAGCAAATGCCTGGGCCACATGCGCGACCAGGGAATTCGGCGTGGCGGTCGATGACTTCGGCACCGGCTACTCTTGTTTCGATTACCTGCGGCACTTTCCGGTTTCGCGTTTGAAGATCGCGCGGTCCTTTGTGGACGAGATCACCAGCAACAACAGCAGCGCCGCCGTTACCCGCGCGGCCATCAACCTGGGAAGGGAGCTTGGAGTTGGCCTGATCGCCGAAGGCGTCGAATTGGCGGAACAGGCTTCGTTGCTGACAAAGTGGGGTTGCCGGGCGGGCCAGGGCTTCTATTTCGCAGCACCGCTGAACGTGGAACAGATCACGCCACTGCTACGACGTGGAAAGATTTGTATCGCACCGCAGCAGCGGTCGACCAAAAAAGTCGATGCCAATCTCGCAGGTGGCTCTCCCGTGCTGCTGAATGCCGGATATTAACCACGAATCACCAATGCGAACCACGCATCACGAATTACCAACCAGCTATTCCATTCCGAGCTGCCAGAACAGGAACGAATAGATGTCGGTCCAGTCCTCAACTACCTTGTTGAGTGGCTTGCCGGCACCGTGTCCCGCCTTGGTTTCGATGCGCAGCAGAATTGGATTCGGTCCGCCGTTATCTGCCTGCAATTCTGCCGTCATCTTCTTGGCATGCATGGGGTCCACGCGCGTGTCGCTGTCCGCCGTCATGAAGAGCACTGCCGGGTACACCGTTCCCGGCTTGACGTGATGGTAGGGCGAGTAGGCATAGAGCCACTCGAATTGCTTCGGGTCTTCTGAGGAGCCGTATTCAGGAATCCACAGCTTGGCAATCTGGAAATTCTGATACCGAAGCATATCGAGCAAGGGCACCTGGCAAACGACGGCGCGAAACAGGTCAGGACGTTGCGTGATCATCACGCCCATCAGCAGGCCGCCGTTACTGCCGCCGCGAATGGCCATATGCTCCTTGTCCGTGTAGCCCTCTTTCTGCAGATACTCGGCCGCAGCGATGAAATCGTCGAAGACGTTCTGCTTCTTGTCGAGCATGCCCGCGCGGTGCCAGTCTTCGCCGAACTCGCTGCCGCCCCGAAGATTCGCCATGGCGAAGATGCCGCCGCGGTCGAGCCACGGAAACAGGGTCTTGCTGAATTCGGGTGTCAGGCTGACGTTAAACCCGCCATATCCGGTGAGCAGCACCGGCGTATGTCCGCTGGGCTTCAGCCCTTTGCGCATGACCAGGAACATTGGAATGCGCGTGCCGTCTTTCGAGGCATACCAGACTTGTTGGATATCGTACTGGTTGGTGTCGAGCCCGGTCTTTACCGAATCCCATATGGAACTCTTGCCTGACGCGAGGTCGAAGCGGTAGATCGTAGTCGGTACCGTGAACGACGAGAACAGGTAGAAAGCACTGGTGCTGTCGTACTCGCCGCCAATCTGGGTGACCGTGCCCAGCGTGGGCAAGTCGATTTCGCCCAGCAGCTTGCCATCCAGATCGAATCGCCGCAGCAGCGAGTGCGCGTTTTGCTCGTAACGGGCGAAGAACTGTCCGCCGACGATCGGTATGTACGTCAGCACAGCGTCGGATTGGGGAATGATCTCGCGCCAATGCTCGTGCGTAGGCGTTTTGACCGGCGCTTTGAAGACACGGTAGCGCGGGCTGTCTTCGTTGGTCAGCAGGTAAAGCTGGCCATCATAAATCTGCGGGTAGTACAAAAAGTCTTTGCCGCTGGTGATGCGTAGGGGCGGCGTGTTCGATTGCAGGTCCTTGATGTAGACCTCGTTCTTCGTCCAGCCCTGCTCGACCATGATGGCTAGCCAGTGGCCGTCATTGGAAATGGAGACATTAGGCCAGTCCTCCGCCGGCATTCCTTCCCCGAAGATCAACGGGTCCTTCGTGGGATCGCCGCCCAGCGGGTGATAGAACACGTGCCGGTTATACATCTCCTGACCGGCGGCAACTTCGCCCGGCTTGGGATAGCGGGTGTAATAGAAACCGCTGTCATCGCGTTTCCATGCCAGGCTGGCAGCGCGGGTACGCTCGATGGTGTCGGGCAGCAGCTTGTGCGTCGCGGTTTCGATGATCCGCAATGTGCTGATTTCGGAGCCCCCTGGGGACGTTCCGTAGGCAACGTACTTGCCGTCGTGTGCCGGTATCCACCAGTCGAGTGCGACAGTGCCGTCCTTCGCGAGGGTATTCACATCCACCAGAACTTCATCGGGGCCGTCGACGCCTTTGCGGGCGTACAGGACAGGCTGGTTTTGCGAGCCCTCGCGGCGGGTGTGGAAGTAATAGTCGCCACCGACCTCGGTACCACCGAGGTTGCCGATCTGGAGCAGCTGATCGAGCCGCTGGTGGAGTTGCTCGCGGCCCGGCAGTTTGTCGAGAATGCCGCGGGTGTATGCGAGTTGCTCGGCTACCCACTTCTCGGTCGCGGGACTGTTGCTGTCTTCCAACCAGCGATAGTCGTCGACGATTTTGTGGCCATGGTAATCATCGGTGACGGGCTGCTGCTCGGTTGCGGGCGGCTTGGGTAGGTTCATCGTCGAGGATGCCGGAGAGTTTTGCGCCATGATGTTCGAGACGGTTAAGAGTGCGAGCGAAAGCGCCGCGAGCGGAAGTATGTAGCGACGGATTTTCATAAGCGTAAGTCGCGAGCCATGCAGATTACCTGTTGGAGTGCTCGCACGGGAGAAGCGTAGCAGCTTTAGCAGTGTTCAGGCCAACAAAAGCATTTCACTATGGAACTAGCTTGGAATCATCGGATTTGCGTGCGGATTCAAACGTTCGCCACAGCAGGTAAGTCGTAACGCCGCAGAGCGCCGTCGCTCCCAGGTAAACCATTTTCCATCCCATGCGGGGCTGGGTAAAAGCAAGCAACGCACACCGGACTCCCTGGATGCCCATCAACACCGCGAATATGAGAGCAGTCCACTTGATGACGACGTTTTTCACAGTACCGCCTTCCTTGTAAGGTTGCGTTCCGGTTCAGGGTCGCCCGATCCGTCGACGGCCGGGTTCTATTTCGCTACAAACATCGCTACGCTGTGCGCCTTGACCAGATAGCTGTCCTGCGAGAGCAGCGGAAATTCCTGGCCGTCGTCAGCCGCATCCAGCGGCGACGACTGCGCCGTGTCGGCCAGGCGAAACCATTCCCGCTCGCCAATCTGTGGAAGCTCAAACTCCAGGTCGCCGCTGTAAGCATTGGCGATGAAGTGTAGATCGTCGCGCGATTCGTCGTCATGTAACTGGGTGAGCTGCAGCGCGATGGTGCGGGAGTCGTTGCTCCAGTCCGGTTTCACACGCTTCACGCCGTGCCAGGTAATGTGGAAGCCGCCTTCGCCGTGCAATTGAAATTCGCTGCGGCGCAGAAGAGAGCAGCGGCGGCGGAAGGCAATCATCAGCTGGAAGAAGCGCAACAGACCGGCATTGCTCTCGGCCATCCGCCAGTCCACCCAGCTGATTTCGTTGTCCTGGCAATAGGCGTTGTTGTTGCCCTGCTGGGTGCGGCCAATCTCGTCGCCCGCAAGGATCATGGGCACGCCATGCGAGACCAGCAGGATGGCCGCAATATTCTTTTGCTGCTGCAGGCGCAGCTGCTGAATCGCCGCATCGTCGGTAGGTCCCTCGACTCCACCATTCCAACTCAAGTTAGCAGTTTGTGCCATCAGTATTGTTCTCGCCGTTGGCCAGGTTGTGTTTTTCGTTGTACGAGACCAGGTCGTTCAGCGTGAATCCGTCATGGCAAGTGACGAAGTTGATGCTGTGATACGGCTCGCGCGCGCTGGTGAGATAAAGATCGGGACTGCCCAGCAGTCGAGTCGCCAGCGGCGAAGTCATGCCGGCATCGCCCTTCACGAATTTGCGAATGTCGTCGCGAAACTTACCATTCCACTCCGCCCACCGTCCCCACGATGGAAACGATCCCACCTGATAGAGGCCGGCTGCGTCCCACGCCTCGGCGATAAGCTTGGTATTGGCGAGAACGGGATCGTAAGCCAGGCTCTCCAGCAGCGGCGGATTCTTCAGCACTGTCCCGTCCTGTCCGCGCCCCAGGATGGAAGCCAAATCGAAGCGGAAGCCGTCGACGTGCATCTCCATCACCCAGTAATGCAGGCAGTCGACAATGAAGTCGCGCACCACGGGATTGTTGCAATTCACGGTGTTTCCACAGCCGCTGTAATTGACATACTCGCCGGTGCCAGGCTCAAGAATGTAGTACGTTGGGTTGTCGATGCCGCGAAAAGACCATAGTCGGACCGTGCTCGTCCCCCTCGGCGGTGTGGTTGAACACCATGTCGAGAATCACTTCGATTCCCGCCTGATGCATCGCCCGTACCATTTGCTTGAATTCCTGGATCTGCTGCGCCCTCGGCGGGATTGGTCGAGTAGGCCGCGTTTGGCGCGCAGAATGCCGTTGGCTGATATCCCCACAGATTCCGCAGCGGCTCGCCCGTGAAAGGATTCACCCGATCGGTGTCGGACTCTTCGAACTCGTTGACCGGCAGTAGTTCGACCGCGGTCACTCCCAGCTGCTTCAAGTACGGAATCTTCTCGATCAAACCGGCGAACGTGCCGGGGTGCGCGACGCCTGACGACGAGTGCCCAGTGAAGCTGCGCACGTGCAACTCGTAGATCACGCTGTCGACCAGCGGGATGTTCAGCGGCTGATCGTGCTCCCAGTCGAAATTGTTCTCCACGATCAGGCTGTTGCGGTAAGGGCGCTGGCCCGGAGGGTAAGCTCCCCACGCCGAGCCATTCGACAGGGCCCGCGCGTACGGATCGAGAAGCACGTGCCGCGGATCAAAGCGATAGATCTGCGGCTCGGGATTGGGCTGCATGTCGAAGCGGTAGCCGTACTGCACGTCTGTATCGAGGCCTTCGACGAAGTGCGTGCCAGACCTGGCCGGTGCGATTGCCTGGGGATCGAGTGGTATCTCGACGTATGGATCGTCCGCTCCAGGATGAAAAAGCACGAGCGTGCACGCCGTTGCGTGGCCGAAAAGATGGAGAAGTTCACTCCGTGGCGGCGGACGGTTGCGCCCAGGGGAAGCGGCACTCCGCGGCTGATGCGAAGACCAGGCGCAGTGGTGGCCGGCGCCGGTTTGGGCGCGCGCCGGACAAAAGATGTGGTGGACATGTTGCCTCGGATATTGTGCGCCAAGAGAGACTGGCAGGGAAGCCGGAAAATGGGGAATGAAAAAGGTGTTCACCACAGAGGCACGGAGGTCACAGAGAGACTGATTACATGAACTCCGTGTCTCTGAGCTGTAGCGATCGAGACAGGCACGATTCTACGAAATCGCTGCAACAATTTGCAGTGACTCTGTGGGATTCACGAACTACATCAGTAGCCGCGCGATCTTTGCGTACAGGTCGATGGCGTCCAGCAACTGCTTCTTCTCGATGTACTCGCGCGTCGGTGTGCGCCACGTGAATCGAGCCTGGGCCGATCAGCAGCGGCTTGCCCCAACGGGTGAGCGCGGGAATGTCGGTAGTGAACTTCGCAACCATCGTCTCGATGCCGGGAACGGTGCCCAGTTCCATGTACGGAATTTCCAGCTTGAAGTGCGCTTCCGCCTTGTCGCCGGCGGCTTGCGTGATCTGCCGGCGCAACTCCTCCGCCGGGCCGACCAGCCGGAAGAGCAGTTGCGCAACGGCCGGTCGGGAATGACATTGGGGGCGCGGCCACCCTCGATCTGCCCGATGTTCAGCGTGCACGGGCCAGCCTTCGGATTCTCGGGGAGCTTGAGTTTGCGAATTTCGTGCAGAGCGTCCAGCAGCTTCTCGATGGCCGACTCGCCGAGCTCCGGATAAGCCGAGTGCGCCATCCGGCCGCGCGCGACCAACTCGACCCGCAACGTGCCCTTCGACGCCAGCGCCAGCCGGTTTTCCGTGGGCTCTCCGTTGATGAGATACTTCACGCCTCGCGGTTGCTGATTGGCGGTCTGCGCCCCCTGGCTGTCGCGCTCTTCGCCGACCAGAAAGAGCAAGCCGACGTGAATGCCCTCGGCTTTCAGCTTTTCGGCCGCTGCAATTTGCGCCACGATAATTCCTTTGGCATCGCACGATCCTCGACCGTAGATGCGGTCCGCCGTTTCAGAGGACGGGATGAACGGCGGCACCGTGTCCATGTGAGTGGAAAGCGCGAGCGCCGGTTGCGGATGGCCGGGATGCGTCGCCCAGATGTTCACGCGATCGCCTTCCACCGGCATGCGCTCGACGTTGTAGCCGAGCTGCGTTAACTCTCCAGCCAATGCCACGCCGACGGCGGCTTCCATTCCGGTGGTGGATTCAATGTCGATCAGTTTGCGAGTAAGAGCGAAGACGTCCATGAGAGAAAGAATAGATGATCGCGCCCATATCACGCAGCCGTAGTCCGACGACGGCGATTCGTGCACCAGGTCGGGAACTGCTCTAGAATTTTCAGCAATACCAACTCCCAGGCCTTGCATGTGACTACAGTCCTTTTAGCCCGGCAGCTGTTGACTCCACTGGAGCAGGTGAAAGATGCCGCGCTGGTGATCGAGGACGGTGTGATTGCAGCAGTGGGGGCGCGCGATCAGCTCGTGATTCCGGCTAACGCGCGCATTATCGACTTCGGCGATGTCATCCTGACGCCCGGGCTCATCGACATCCATATTCACGGCGGCGCCGGTCATGATGTGATGGAAGGTGACGGCGAAAGCCTGGCTGCGATCGAACGGCTGATGGCACGCCACGGTGTGACCAGCTATTGCCCAACGACCGTCACCGCGCCGGCGGACCAGACGCTCGCGTCGCTGGAAAAGCTGGCCGCGGCCGTCGAAGCCTGTAAAACTCGTCGCGACCCAGAACGCGCGCAGCCATTGGGAATTCACCTTGAGGGTCCATTCTTAAGCCACGCGCGCCGGGGCGTTCACCCTCCGACGCTCTTGCGGCCCGTTTCCGCTTTTTTGTTCGAGCAGATGTGGGAGGCCGCGGCGGGAAGCGTTAGCATGCTGACCATCGCGCCAGAGTTGGAAGGGGCGCTCGACGTCATCTCCACCGCAGCGAGTCGCGGCATCCGCGTCAGCATTGGACACAGCAACGCCGACCTCCCGCAGGCCAAAGCCGGAGTACGGGCCGGAGCGCGCCACGCCACGCATACCTTCAACGCCATGCGGCGAATGACCCATCGCGACTCCGGCGTGCTGGGCGAGATCCTGACTAATGACTCCGTAACCGCCGACATCATCGTGGATGGAATGCACGTCGAGCCCGCCGTGGTCGATCTGTTTATGCGCGTCAAGGGACCGGATCGCGCGGTGCTGATCACCGATGCCATCAGCGCGACCGGGATGCCCGATGGAACGTATCGGCTGGGCTCGTTCGAGGTGCAAGTGCGCGACGGCCGCTGCGAATCGTATGGCAAGCTGGCAGGCAGCGTGCTGACGATGGATCGCGCGCTCCGCAATGTGATCAGCTTCGCGCAGCTCAGCTTTCAGGATAGCGTGCGGTTGGCGACGATCAATCCTGCGCGCGTGCTGGGCATCGAGAGCCGCAAAGGTGTCTTGCGTGTTGGGGCGGATGCCGATGTCACGGTGTTCTCGCCAGCCGGCGAAGTAAGGCGGGCAATTATTCACGGCATGGTGGGTTAGCGCCCAGGGCGATTGTGTGGGATGGTGGTTAGCGGTCAGACCGGTTGTTCGCGGTATGGTCAGCGCCCGAGCTCTTCAACAGGGCGAAGAATTGTGCGCTGGATGGCGTTTCGTCCGTGCAAGCCTTTTGTGCGTACCAACTTTTCGAGGTTTCTTGGTTTGTATCAGGGCACGACTTCAGTCGTGCCGAAGATGACCATTGAGACATGGGCTTTAGCCCCTGCAAACGGCTGCGCGGGGGCTAAAGCCACCTTTCAGGGGTGGAGCACGCCTTCAGGCGTGCATCGATACTTCTCTACAAATTGACTAAGTCGGCTTTAGCCGACGGCAGTGGCTCTGCCCGCGCATCACTCCTCCCAGTGACTCTTATCACTGTTCCTGTGGCCGTTCGGGGCCAAGGTAATAGAGGGGCGGTCCGATGCTCCTATCAAACTTCCTGACTGGCCGGGGTTGGACGCGCTGCTCGCGTGTGCGCAGCGGGTCGCGCCTGTGTCTTACAGCTGCGGCGGCCATCGTCCTGCCACTACTCTCCGCAACCTGCGTGGCCGCTGATACAAACTCGAGCCTCGCCGGTGGACGATGGAGCGGCCTGGTCCCGGTTCTTGTGCTCGTCATCCTGATCGGCATCATTTTATGGAGCCGAGCAAGGTCAGCCAGGAAAGAGCTGGCGCGTCTGCGCGAGCACGCCAACCACTGTGAATACGAGCGCAATCTGGCGCAGCAAGAGCTGGTGAAGCGGCTGGAAGAAGAGCGGGAACTGGCGAAAGAGAAGATGCAGTTCGAGTCGCAACTCACCGAGTACGAGAAGTACGCTTCACTGGCACAGCTTGCGTTGGGCGCGGCGCACGAAATCAATAACCCGCTGCTGGGTATCCTGTCGCACCTGGAGCTGGAGCGCCGCGACGCCGACGACGAATGCCGGGAAGAGATCGACCAGTGCATTGAGGGCGCCAAGCGCATCTCGCTGGCGGTGCGCGGTCTGCTGGATTACGCGCGTCCGGTCCGCTGACGCTATCGAAGGTGAATCTGCGACGGCTGGCCGAAGAGACGCTGAACTTCATCGGACACCAGCCGATGTTCCGGCAGATCGAGCTGCAGAACTGCATTCCCTCCGACTTGCCCAGCATCAGCGCCGACTCCAATCAACTGTCGCAGATCCTGATGAACCTGCTGCTGAATGCGGCGCAGGCGACGCCCCCTGGCGGGCGCATCACCATCCTGGCCGATGAAGTGAGGTTTGCCGGGATGATTGAGATGCGGGTGCGGGACACCGGTTCAGGAATTCCTCCGGATATCCTGCCGCATGTTTTTGAGCCGTTCTTCACGACCAAGCGCGGACGCGGCACCGGTTTGGGGCTCAGCATTTCGCAAGCCTACGTCCGCAGCCATGGCGGCGACATCCAGGTAGAGAGCATTCCGGGATACGGCACCACGGTGCGCGTCACTTTGCCGGTGCGTCAGGTCGGGAAACTGATGCAGCAAACCGAGGAGGTGATCGCCTAGCCATGCAGCATTCCATCCTGATTGTCGATGACGAGGCGCTCACTCTGCGCACCATCGGGCGCGCGCTGGAGACCGAGGGCTACGACGTGTTCTCGGCCATCAACGGGGAAGACGCACTGAAGATCATCGCCGAGGAAAAGCCTGACCTCGCGCTTGCTGGATGTAGTATTGCCCGGCATCAACGGGATTGAGGTACTGGCGCAGGCCAGGAAGATTTCTCCGGCCATGATTGTGGTGATGATGAGCGCGTATCACCTGGTCGATCGCGCCGTGGAAGCCATGAAATTGGGCGCGCACGACTTCCTGATCAAGCCATTTCATATTGCGGACATGGTGAGGACAATCCAGCGGGCGACGGAGATGCTGGCCCTGCGCGTACGCGTGCGCGACACCGTGGAGAATGCCAAAGGTCGTTACGACTTTGGGCGCGTGGTGACGCAGAGCCCTGCCATGCGCGAGGTGCTGGAGATGGCGCGCCGCACCGCGGAGAGCGACCACACCACCATCCTGATTCAAGGCGAGAGCGGTACCGGCAAAGAAGTTCTGGCGAAGGCAATCCATTACAACAGCGCGCGCGCGCAGGCGCCGCTGGTCAGCCTGAACTGCGCAGCCCTTCCCGACACTTTGCTGGAGAGCGAACTCTTCGGTTTCGAGCAGGGCGCGTTCACCGATGCGCGCCGACGCAAGGAAGGCCTGATCGAGAAGGCGTCGGGCGGAACGCTCTTCCTCGATGAGATCGGCAATACCTCGGCCAGCCTGCAGGCAAAGCTGTTGCGCGTGCTGGAGGAGGGAATCTTCAATCGCCTGGGCGGGACCAAGCCTATTCAAGTGGATGTGCGGATCATCGCGGCCACTAACAAGGTGTTAAAAGAGGCGGTGGTCAAGGGCGAGTTCCGCGAAGACCTTTATTACCGGTTGAACGTTATGCCGCTATTCATTCCGCCGCTGCGCGAGCGGCGCGAAGACATTCTGCCGCTGGCGCTGGACATCATGCAGTTCTTCAACAAGGAGCTGAAGAAGAGCTTTGTCGGCTTCAATCCCGCCGCGGCTGAGTTGCTGGAGAAGTATCCCTGGCCGGGAAACATCCGCGAGCTGCGCAACGTGATCGAGCGCACGATGATCCTGTCGCAGGAGAACGAGATCGCGGAAGACGATTTGCCGGAAGAAGTGCGCGATTGCCACTCGGAGCCCGATCGCGTCGAAGAGACGCTCTCGTCTCTGGATGTTTCGCCGACCGGTGACCAGTTCGTGACTCTGAAGGAACTGGAAGACCGCTACATTCAGGAAGTCCTGGGCCTACCGGACAGAACAAAACCCACGCCGCGAGAATCCTCGGCATCCATCCGACCTCGCTGCTCAGAAGACTGAAGAAGACGACAGACATCACCTAGCTTTTCGCACTACTGCAAAGTGCGAAGGTAACCCTGCAAAACGCATTGGTTTTTTCTCCGCGTTTGGAACATTCGCGCTATCTCGTTTAAATCTGCAGCCTCTTTCGGGAAGAGCGTGTGCCCTCCACGTGCACAGAGAAACAGTGGTCAGTAGCCGGTGACTAGTACCAGAACAACGAACACACTAGCCACTAATCACTGCCACTGCAAGGAGGCCCCTGATGTCGATCCTATTTGTACTGCTTACATTCCTGCTGATACTTACCGTCATGTACTTCCGCCGTCCCGAGCAAGCGGCAAACACGTTACAGGTCGCTCCGGCGAAATCCGCGGTGCCGTCGCCGTTCATGTTGAAGCAAGCCGGTTTTGACGTTCCTGAAGGATATTGCTTCCATCCCGGTCACACCTGGGTCGCGGATGAAGGACGGCAGAATGCCCGCGTCGGTATCGACGCGTTCGCCGGCAACCTGTTCGGCAAGATCGACTCCATCGAACTGGCCGATCTGAACCGCTGGGTGCGTCAGGGGCAGCCATTCTGCACCGTGACTCGCGAAGGCCGCACGTATCGAACTGCTCTCGCCAATCGAAGGTGTGCTGGTGTCCGTCAATCACGAAGTGCTGAAGAACCCTAACCTCATCATTGACGACCCCTACAAGAACGGCTGGCTATGTGTCGTCAAGGCGCCGGAGATGGCGACCAACGTCAAGAACCTTCTGCAAGGCCCGGTGGTGTTGCCGTGGATGCAGAACAGCCTGGCCCGCATTGGAGCCATGGTGCAACAACTCACGCCTACGCTGGCGCAGGATGGCGGCTTGCCCGTCAAAGGCCTGCTCTTCCAAGTAGACAACGCCACGCAGCACGAGCTCGTACACGAATTTTTCCTGACCTAGCGCGAAAGGAGGAGAACCAAGGAGGAAGCCATGGCAAAAGAAAAAGCTCTACTCATCGACATCAAGCGCTGCATCGGATGCTTAAGCTGCGAAACTGCCTGCAAGCAACTGCACGGATTCAGCACCGACCCGGAACCAGTGCTCTCGGACACCGCCTTCACCGTAGTCGAAACCCGCGGCGACAAGTTTGTCCGCAAGCTGTGCATGCACTGCGAAGATCCGGCGTGCGCGTCGGCTTGCCCGGTGGGCGCGATCGGCAAAACGCCACTTGGACCAGTGGTCTACAACGCCGACAAGTGCATCGGCTGCCGCTACTGCATGCTGGCGTGCCCCTACCAGGTGCCGCGGTATCAGTGGACCAAGCTGGCTCCCTTCGTGAAAAAGTGCGATATGTGCGTTGATCGCGTAAGGGCCGGCAAGCCGACCGCGTGTGCCGAAGCCTGCCCGGTGCAGGCCACGGTATTCGGCGATCGCGACGATTTGATCAACGAAGCCTGGAGCCGCATTCGCAGCGATTCGTCGTACGTCCCGCACATCTGGGGATTGGAAGAGCTCGGAGGCGGCAGTGTGCTGTTCGTCTCCGATGTGCCCTTCGAGAAGCTGGGATTCAAGCCGGCACCGAACGGCAATCAGCCCATGCCTACGCTGACCGCAAGCGCGCTGGGCGATTCGCCCAAAGTCGTCATCATGGGCGGAACAATTCTTTCCGCTCTGTACTGGGTCACGCAGCGGCGCCGCGAAGTCGCGCTGGCTGAAGCCGAAGAGCAGGCAACCATCAACCAGATCAAAGGAAAAAGGAGCTAGCCATGATCGCGCGAATCAAAAACGAAATCACCCTGTGGCGCGTCATCGTAGCCATCATCTTTGTGGTCGGTATGTATGCGACGTATATCCGGTTCTTCGAGGGATTCCGGGCCAGCACCAATCTGAGCGACCAGATGCCCTGGGGCCTGTGGGTCGGACTAGGCACGCTCTGCGGTGTTGGGCTGGCGGCGGCCGGCTTCGGCATCAGTGCCGCGGTTGAGCTGCTCGGCATGGAGCGCTATCGGCCTATCCTGCGCGCATCGATCCTCATCTCGTTTCTTGGCTATTTGACGGTTTGCGCCGGATACCTTTACGAGATCGGATTGCCCTGGCGCTTCTGGCATCCCATTGTGATGTGGAACCACCGCTCGGTGCTCTTCGATGTGTGCATCTGCATCATGACGTACACCACCGTGCTGACCTTTGAGTTCGCGCCGGCGATCATCGAGAAGCTGCCTTGGAAGCCCTTGCGCCAGACGCTGCTGCACTACCATCACAAGATCCTGATTGGGGTTGTGCTGGCGGGCGTGTTGCTCTCTTCCATGCATCAGTCTTATTTGGGCGGATTATTCCTCATCGCGCGCGGCAAAATGCATCCGCTGTGGTACTCGCCTTACATGCACGCCATGTTCTACCTGTCGGCGATACCTGCCGGACTGGCGCTGACGGTGATGGCCATCTACCTGTGCATGCGCTCGCTGAACGTGCGCATCGATTTCAGCATACTCAGCGATTGCGGCCGGATGATCCAGATGCTGCTCATCGTCTACGCCTTCTTCAAGGTGCTCGACCTCATCTCGAATCAGGCGCTGGGCTACGCCTTCCAACGCACCGCCGAGGCGGGATACTTCTGGCTGGAAGCGCTGTTGTTCCTCGCCATACCGATCACGTTGCTCAGCTTTGAGAGCGTGCGCTCGAGTCCGGAACGACTCTACTGGTCCTGTGCCTTCGTGGTTGCCGGCTTCATGGTGGACCGCATCAATGTGTCGATCAATTCTTTGCAGTCGGCGATGGGAACACACTACGTGCCGAAGTGGAGTGAGCTGGCGTCGAGCGTCCTGGTGATCGCCGCCGGGGTCATCGCGTTCCGCTATGCGGTCATCTACCTCGACATCCTGCCGAAGGCGCCGGCGAAGCCGGAGTATCGCTGGGTCGCGAGCGGATTGCCTGCGCAAGCATGAGGTAGCGTTGCAATCCGCTTCTGGGCCTCGCCTGCCGGCGGGGCCCTCGTCATTTCTGCCCCCGCTCAGACAAGGCCAGAGTTAACCAGCAGGTAAATGGCACCGAGGAAGGTGCTCCGTGGCAGGCTTTCCCATGGTCGGTAAATCTTTCCGTGCAACCATTCCACAAATGATCCTAACCTGCTGATTTGTCTGCCCCACCCTTTGGCAGGGCCATTGCACAAGTCAAGTAGGTATGCAGCGCATACAGCGTAAGGCACGCACAGTCTCGAGCTCGCGACAAAGACCAATCATGATGACAACAGCGATCAGTCCGGGAGTGTACATGCAACCACGCGGTAAAGAAATTTTATGTCTGTGTTACGACAGTAATATGCTTCAGGTACGGCGGATGTTATTGGAACACTTCGGGTACGTGGTTCTGGCAACAACTTCGGTGGACGACGCCAAATCCATCGTAAAGCAGCGCTGTCCTGACATGTTGTTGATGGACAACAACGACTCCGGCGTCGACTTCGAGCAGCTAGCGGAGCAAGTGAAAGGGATGTGTCCGGATGTCATTACCGTAATGCTGTCGCCCTACTACTACGGGAGCCACGGCGGGACGAATGATGCGATTGATCGCATCGTGGCCAAGGATGATGGTCCTGATGTTTTGCTCTCGCATATCCAGGAGTTGCTTGGAAGCAAGGACGCGATGGGCAGGCGTATGAGTCGTCCGGTTTAAGCGCAGTAAGCAAAGTCGAGCAGATTCGAGGCTGAGAGAAAAAACTCCGTGTACCACAAAGAGGGCGGGCGGACTGACAATCCGCCCGCTTTCGCATTTGCGGCTGAGTTTGTCTTCGCTGGATTATCGTCGATCAATTTTCCCGCTGGGCGCGGACGACGAACTCCTCCTGCGTGCGATCGAATTGCACCGTGAGAACATTAGGCTGGCAACATACCTGGCAATCTTCTACATACTGCTGCGCCATTCCCGCCGATTCATCCACCTCGCTCACATTCCACTCGCCGCAATAGCTGCATTGAAATCCGGATGCCATGAAGCAAGCTTACGCCGAAGCACCACAACGAACTAAGAAAGCGTCCGCTTCCCAAAGCGGAGTACCGAATGCGAACGAGTTTCCCAGAGCGGGGCGCGTGGGTCGAAATCGCTATTTCGCTTTTTGTTCGGATGTGTCAGAGGCGCAAGCTCTTGCCCAGGTTGTCGCTTCGATTCGACGAATGGCGCGATTCTTGCATTATCGACTGCGATGTTGCATCCGGAAATTCAAGAGCTGCGACGAGAGGGCCATGTACACCCACGCTGACATTCCAGCCGCTGATGCTGCCGTTATCCTGTTGGTCGAAGATGAATTAATGGTCCGCACGATTACCGGCGAAGTGCTCTCTCATGCCGGTTATCGCGTATTGGAAACGAGTAATCCCCGCGAGGCCTTACGAGTGGCCCACCAGCATCAGGGGCGCATCGATGTGTTGCTGACCGATATCGTTATGCCGGAGATGAACGGCGCTGACCTGGCGAAACACATGCTCAGTCAGCAGCCCGACCTGGTCACAATTTTCATGTCGGGCTATGCGGAACCTGAGGTATTAAAGAGGGCCAACCTGTCCACTGCGGTGCACATTCAAAAGCCGTTTACCGTTGGGATGCTGTTGACCAGCGTGGCCGAGGCGTTGAACAACGCCGCCAATCGCCGCTCCCGAGCGGCAGCACTCCCCGCGTAATGACGGCGTCAAAGAGCTTCAGCCGTCTTTCCGACTGCAGCAGATTCCGTATCGAGACACTAGGGGGCCGTCAGGGTTTTTGGATTGGCGGCGCTCGGTGCTTCCGTGGAAGCTGGGCTTGGCTTTGCCGGGCGCAAGATCACGACGTCGACCCGGCGATTGAGCTGCCTTCCCTGGACGCTCTCGTTTTCTGACACGGGATGAAACTCTGCATAGCCCGCAGCGGACAGACGGGCAGGGGAGACGTTGTATTGCTCGATGAGCGACTTCACCAGCCCGGTAGCGCGTGCCGTGGAAAGTTCCCAGTTGGAGGCAAACTGCGTGGTGTGAATCGGGACATTGTCGGTATGACCCTCGATCCGCACCGAGCAGGAGTGTGATTGCAAGATGCGGGCCACGCGTCCGAACGCTCCTTGTGCGCCCGGCTTGATGGAAGCCGAACCGCTGTCGAAGAAGCCCATCTCGCGCAGGCTGACGACCAGGCCGTCGGCTTCCATGTGAAGAGCAACGTCATTGCGCTTGATCTCGTCGGCCAGCGCGCTCTCCAGTTCGCTGCGGATGGCATTGAATTCTTCTTTCCGCGCGGAGTCGTTTGCAGGAGGCACAGGAGCGCGTTCTACCGGCACTCCGCGCTCGAGCACCGGGAGTCCGCCCGGTGCGCCGGCCGGTTGAGCTCCATCCTTCTGAAAGACGCCAAGCTCCTGGAAAGCGGAGCGGATGGCGTCGGAAAGGCGCACGGCACGCTGGCGGTCCATCTGCGCCGAGGCGTAAAGGACCACGAAGAAGGCGAACAACAGGGTAACGAAGTCGGCATAGGAGACCAGCCAGCGGTCGTGGCTGACAGGTACACTGCGCTGGCGAGCTTTCATCGCCAGTCACTTTCTCTGCGCTTCTGTTTGTGTGGCGCATCCTGCAGGAAGCTCACCAGCTTGGTTTCCAGCATGCGGGGATTCATTCCTTCCAGGATGGAGATAACGCCCTCCAATGTCATTTCGCGGAGGATCTGCTCGTCGCGAATACGCAGGCGCAGCTTGCCGGCGCTGGGCAAGAAGAACAGGTTCGCCGAGCCCACGCCATAGACGGTCGCAACGAAGGCGACGGCAATGCCTTTGCCGACCTCGTTAATGTTGTCCAGGTGCTGCATGACCTGGATGAGGCCGAGGACGGCCCCGATGATGCCAATGGTGGGAGCAAAGCCTCCGGCCGATTCGAAGACCTTGGGAATGTTGTCTTCATATTCCGTCTGATTGTCGATCTCTAACTGCATCATCTTGCGCAGTTCCTGCGGTTCGGTGCCGTCCACCGCCAGCATCAGCGATTTCTTCAGGAAACCGTCGGGGACACGCGCCAGGTCTGCATCCAGCGAGACCATGCCGTTTCTGCGCGCCTTATCGGCAAAGAAAATCAGCTGATGCACAACCTGCTGCGGGTCGTGCCGGCGTTCAAAAAATACCTGCGCCAACCGGCGGAAAGCTGCCCCTACGACCGGAAGGGGAAATTGCAGCAACACCGCGCCCAGGGTCCCGCCGAAGACGATGATCGCTGCCGTGGGCTGCAAGACTTGGGAGAGCTTGCCTCCCTCGAGCAACAATCCGCCGACAATCCCGCCGATACCGACCAGAATTCCGATGAAGCTGCTCTTATCCACGCTCTGGTCCTTCCGGAAGCAAGCTCGCCAGCTCCGCGCCGGGGAGCGAACCGGAGCTACTTTCGGCTGACTCGGGAATGCTCCCAGAGGCGGCACGTAAGAGAGACCGGCGGAAGTCGCGGACCCTTCCGATCACCTGCTCGGTAGTTTCGCGTACGACCAGCTTTTCTCCGTTCAGAAGAGTGATGACCGTGTCGGGCGCTTCTTCCACATATTTAATGAGGTCGGAATTGACCGCCAGGCGCGTGTTGTTTAAGCGGGTGAGCTGAATCATGCAGACTCCTCCGCGGGGGCGTGAATCAAAAGGCACCATCGGCAAGCGGGGCGTCGCCCTTCAATCGGATCTGGAACGGCAGATGCAGTTACGCTCTGCTGGAGGATCGCGTTTGCGGCGTCATTAGAGACTTCCAATCGTGCCGGCAGCGGCGAAGGGTTCTCGAAGAAAAAGCAAACAGCTCTAAAGCCGGTTTGCAGCAGCGCCGATGGAATGTTTGAACACGCAAAGGTTCCGCCGGTCGGAAAAGCCCCGGCAACGTACCCGCGGGAACGATCTCGAGTCGAACTCGGGCAAGGTGGAACTGAGAGAGGAGCTATTCCATGGCAATCAGTATTCTGAACAACATTCCATCCCTTGCCGCGCAGAACCAGTTGTCGATCACCCAGGCCAATTTGCAGAAGACGCTGGAGCAGCTGTCTTCGGGCTCGCGTATCAACTCCGGAGCCGACGACGCTGCCGGCCTGGCCATCGCGGATGGGTTGCAAGCCAACGTCACCGCCCTCACCCAGTCGGCCATGAATGCCAACGAAGGCGTGGGCAAGCTGCAGGTCGCCGATGGCGCACTTTCGCAGGTCACCACGCTGTTGAACCGGGCTGTCACCCTGGCCACCGAATCGGCCAACGGAACGGTCAATGACGGCTCGCAGCGCGAGGCGCTGGATTCCGAATTTCAGTCGATCAAGGCTGAAATCGATCGCATCGGCACCAACACCACGTATAACGGCGCAGCCATCTTCCAGGGCGGTTCGACGAATAACAACCAGCTCACCACCGCGGTCACGACTCCTGCCGGAACCGCGACCACCATCACCGGCGACCTTTCGGTCAAGTATTGGGACTCGGCAACGTCTGCCTACGTCACTCAGACCTACAGCGGTGACGCTACCGTCGGCGACCTGATCAACGACGTCAACACCTCCGGCAAAGGCCTGATTGCCACCCTGGACAACACCGGCAACCTGGTGGTGACCGATACCCAGAATCGCGGCAGCGCGACCGATCCGCTGGCCAGTGCCGGAGCCACCAACACTCTTAAGATCGGTACCGACGCTGCGACCGAATCGCTTACCAACACCAGCAACTCCAGCACCATGGACGTATACCTGAGCGACTCCACGACCGCCGGCAGCAGCACCATTGGGGTCACGCTGGGCACGTTCGACAGCAGCAACATGAACGGCATCAGTATTTCCAACGACAATTTGCAGACCGCAGGCACCTCGCAGGCAGCGCTGACCGACATTAACAACGCGATTGCGCAGGTGGCTGCGCTGCGCGGCTCGATCGGTGCAGGCACCAACCGTCTGCAGGCCGCAAGCAACGTCATGGCCAACCAGACGCAGAACCTGTCTTCGGCGCAGGATGGCATTCAATCGGCAGACATCACGCAGACGGTAGCCAACCTCACCAAGTACCAGATCCTGAGCCAGACGGGTATCTCCGCCCTGGCGCAGGCGAACCAGATGCAGCAGAGCGTGCTCAAGCTGCTTCAGTAAGACGAAGCCAGGCGCCGGCCGTTGCGCAGACGGCCGCGGATGGCGAGTTGCACGGGGGAGAAGGCGGAACCTTCGGGTTCCCCTTCTCTCCTGGCAGGTTGAGCCGGGCTGCATGCAGAAGACGAAAGGAGTAGTGGCTGAGTTATGAGTTCCTTCAGCACCGGCCTTTATGGCAGCACGCTCAGCAGCATTGTCAGCAACGTCAACGACGCTTTCAGTGGAAAGACCAGCGGCATCGATGTCGGCAGCGTGGTCAGCGAACTGATGCAGGTAGAGGATCAGCCGGAAGTCCAGATGCAGAACCAGCAGACGACCATCCAATCGCAGGTCACGGCGCTTACCGGCATCGGCACTCAGCTTACGACGCTATACGACAGCGTCAACAGCCTTACCGATATCCTCGGGGCCTTCAGTCAGAAGACCACGGGTTCGAGCGACGACGCGCTGGTCTCCGCGACTGCCGACAATACCGCAACCGCCGGTACGCATACGGTGACGGTCAGCAAACTGGCGACGACTTCCAGCAGTTATTCCGGCTACATCCCATCCGGCACTTCGTTGGGCGGCACGCAGCTGGTCGTCAAGTACGGCAGTGATCCCGGCAATCCCTTGAGCACCGACACCATCAACATTCCCTCGACGGATACGACGTTGCAGCAAGCCGCCAGTTTCATCAACAGCGGCAGTTATGGGGCCACAGCCAGCGTGCTCACGGATAGTCAGGGCTCACGCCTGGTGCTGGTCAGCAAAACTTCGGGGGCGGCCGGCAATCTCACGGTCAGCAGTCCGGCGACCAGCTTCACGGGCTCGGCGGGCGTTGACGCGCAGCTCACGGTGGACGGTGTGCCGGTGGACAGTGCGAGCAACACGGTGACCGGAGCGATTCCGGGCGTGACCCTGAGCCTGGGCGCAGCCGACCCGAATACCTCGGTATTGATCAGTGTGCAGCCTGACACTACGCAGGCTGCCGGCGCTATTCAGGACTTCGTGACCGCTTACAACGCCGTGATCACGTCCATCAACAGCCAATACTCGCTCAACTCCAGCGGCCAGGAAGGGGTGCTGGCAGGCGACAGCATGTTGCGCTCGTTGCAGAGCAGCTTGTTGAGCATGGTGGCGGCTTCCACCAGCGGCTCCGGCCCGTACGTGAATCTGCAATCGATGGGCATCGAGATGCAGGATGACGGCACGCTGCAAGTCAACAGCACGAACCTCAGCCAGGCGCTGAGCAGCAACTTCTCCGATGTGCAGAATTTCTTTCAGTCGACCAAAGGCTGGGGCCAGGTTACTGGAGCGCAGATGCTGCAGCTGACCGATCCCACGCTGGGTCCGGTGGCCGCCGATATCAACGGACTGAATCAGACGAGCCAGAGCCTGACCGATCAGATCAATGACTTCGAGACGCGCATGACGGCGGTGCAGGACCAGTTGACCACCCAGTACGACAATCTCAACACCCTGCTGCAGGAGTATCCCATGCAGCTGCAGGAGATTGCCGGCCAGCTGGCCAGTTTGCCGAACGCGAACGCGAGCAGCAGCAATCAAAGCTGAGGAGACATGAAGACACGGGTTGATGCCAGACAGGTGTATCAGGACAGCTCCATCCGAGGAGCCAATCCGCTCGAGCTGGTGGTCCTGCTCTATGACGCCGCCATTGCGGACATGCGGTTGGCCCTGACAGCGATGCATACGAGCGAGATTGAAAACCGCGCCTCCAGGATCAGTCACGCTCTTCTGGTGCTGCAGCAACTGCAGGGCACACTCGATTTCGAACACGGAGGCAGTGCCGCCCGGCAGTTTGAACAGTTCTACAACCTGACCCGGGCAAAGGTGCTGGAAGCGCAGATGCGCAGCTCGCCTGATCTGATGCAGCAGCAGATCCGCTCCATGTCCGAGGTGCGGGATTGCTGGATGGAAGCCAGACGGCTACTCCAGGCAAAGGCGCCGGCCGCCGGCGATCCGAAAGCCGTCCGTAGCGGCGCCGAAAGAAAATCCGAATGGAATGCCTGACTCCGCCGCTTGCGAAGGCAGCAATTGCAATTCGTTGACGGCGAACCCTGAAAAGGTTGAGGTCCCAAGAAGGATAAGGATCGCGATAACCACTGATAAAGACCGATCCACGATCAAGGATAAGGATGCAACCGCAAATGCAAGGAGAATTGGAAATGCCGGGACTGGACGCGCCTGTTGGTCTCGACCTGTTGCGTAATGCCAACAAAACCCTGCACCGTTTTCTGGCGGAGTTTGCCGGCGAGGCGGTGCAGGGAACCAGCAGGGAGATTGCAGCCATGGTTCAACTGGAGCGCACGCTGCAATCGGTCGGCAGGCTGCTGAAGGGCAATCTGCAAGCCTCGCAGGACGCCGAGTTGCGCGGCGAGATCGCGCAGTATCGCGACAACCTGCTGCGCCTGCGCCAGGAGCTGTCCGCCCTGCAAGACTCGGCTTCCCACTGTCGTGCGCGACTGTTTACTCGCGAGGAACATCTGCATGCTGCGCGCGCCTGGTGTGCGGCGACGCGGGCGACTCGCTAACCATCGGGGCGAACAGATATTGGGCCGTGACCAACTCCTCATTCCGCGTTGTGGGACTCACACATCTCGCGCGGCGCCTGTGAGCGCTTGTCGATAGTGCTGGCGGCGTCTCTTTCCGCATCGCGCCCCGCTTCTGTCCGCCGATGGACAACGAGTTCTGCCGATGGACGCTCCCGGGCTCCTCGCGACAAATCCGCAGCCCGCGCAACCTTTTGATTTGCAATAACTTGTAAGTTCCTGGATATGGCCTTCAACGTGTACTTCTGAGGCTGGAACAAGAACGCCTGCAGTTCACCACAAAGTGTCTAACTGTCCGGCGGGTCTTGCGTCTTAAGGGATATGAGGAGGCAGTATGGAGCGCAGATACCTGGTTGCGGCCTTGGCGATCATTGCGACCTTCGCGGTATTCTCCCGCGGATTCCATGCATTGCACGAGATGTCGTTTGACCACTCCGACAGGAATTTTAAGGCGATGGCTGCGGCCAAGTGCTGGGCGAACTCGGCGGCCATGAACCTGGCCAGAGTGCGCGCGCATTTGCGGCACGGCTACCCTCCGGAGCAGGCGCAGTTAGTGGCTGAGATGAATCTACCGGGCATGGAGTCCAGTATCGCGGAGCAGATGTCGCGGCAGGATGAGGCGATCTCTCGTTGCGCCCGCGAGAAGGCCATGCAGCAGGCAGAGCGCGCACAGCGTGATGCCGCCAGAATCCGTCAAGACTATGCTCGCACCTACGCGCATGCTTATGCTCACGCGCGTCCGACCCCAATGGCGTTCGCGATTTCACCCTCCTCCGATTTTGAGGAGCGAATGGAACAAAAAGCCTTGGCGCAGCTGACCGAGAACCAGGTGAAGTTGCAGATTGCCGCCGCCAAACTGGCGAACATCGAGATTCCCGCGATCGAAGTGGACACGCATGTGGACCCGGTCGTCGTTCCCAACATCCAATGCAAGGTAAAGGTATCGCGGCAGGCGATGCGCGATGCCATGCACAATTTCCAATACGGTTTCACGGCGAAGTAAGACCTCCTCAACGAAGCGAAATGAACGGTGCAGCCTAAGGGCTGTGCCGTTTTTGTTTTGGGGAAGGACGCGCAAAGAGAAACGCACCGTCACAGTTCGGTCAGGCGGGCGGCAAGGTCTCGCGAAAGCCTGAGGAAGTCCAATTCGAGAGGTTTTGAAGGGGCACACCTTCAGAGCCTGCCCTGAGCGAAGTCGAAGGGTGCGCCATTGGAGAACCTTTATGTTGTCATCACGAGGAGGCCTCAGGCCGACGAGGGATCTGCTTCTGTCGTCGAGCGAAGCCTGACGCCGGCTGAAGCCGGCTCAGCTACCCCGAATGTAGGGCGTTTCGGCACGACTGAAGTCGTGCCCTGATACAAGGCATGATTCGGCCCTTAGGATGCTCAACGGTCGTCCTCAAAAATACTTCGGGCGCACAGTCTCGATTCAGTTTGGTTTGGTCATGCGCTCCAGTCGCTCGCGCCGCTCCTGCCATTGGTGGCTGGCGAAAATCTTGGGGCCAACTTCGATCAGACGCGGCAGCATCTGGAAGACCGACACCGGCGTCCACAGCATGCCCTGGCGAGTACGATAACCGCGCCGGTTCAACTCCTCGGCAATCGCCGAGTACGGACCATCCTGCACGGTCAACTCCATCATCAGGCGCAGGACTTCCTGCTCGGACGGATTCTCTTCGAGGCGTTGGGCGTCTTTCGCGATCTGCAAGCCGAAGGGAACTTCGTCGGCCTTATCTGTGGTTTCGCCTTTGGGCAGCTCGCGCTCCCACTCCACGGCGACCAGCCGCCAGCCCTGTTCGGTGCGGCGGGTGATGTCATCGGGCCCGAATGATGCAGGTACTTCCTGGCGAATGCGTTCCTTTGCCATATGTCACCCCTCAAGCAACTAGCAATTAGCAATTAGCCCCTGGTCCCTAAACCCTGGCCCCTTTTTTACTGTTCCCTCAATGTCTTCATCGGGTCGAGTCTTGCCGCCCGATACGCTGGTGCACTGCTGGCGATGAGCGACACCAGCATCAGGACTGCGCTCACCACAACGAATGTCAGCGGGTCGAGTGGCTTCACGCCGTACAGCAGCTCCGACAAAAATCTGGTCAGCACCGCGGCGACGACGATGCCGATCCCCAGTCCAATCGCCGCCAGCATCAGCCCTCGCCGCAGAATTAAACCGACAACGCTTTCGCGCTGCGCCCCGAGAGCCAGCCGCAAGCCGATTTCGAGCGTGCGCTGCGCCACCATGTAGGCCAGCACCGCATACAATCCGATGGCCGACAGCAACAGCGCCATGGCTGCAAAGAAGCTGATGAGCACCGTCTGGAAGCGCGGCTGCGCCGCCGCCAGCGACACATAATCGTCCAGCGTTCGGACACGGTATATGGGAATGTTGCTGTCCATCTGGCTCACAACGTTCCGCAGCGGACCAAGCATCGCCAGCGGATCGCCGCTGGTGCGAATGACGAGGGGCGGCGTCAGAATGATGGCCTGCTTCAGCGGCAGGTAAAACTGCGCCGGCGTTTCTTCAGTGATACCTTTCCGTTTGATGCCGCCGACCACGCCGATAATCTCGCGGTCTTCCTCATTGGTGATGCCGTCCCCCAAACCGGGATGAAGGCGCTTACCAATCGGATTTTCGCCGGGGAAGTATTTGCGCGCGAAAGCCTGGTCGATGATCAGTGACGCCGGGCGCCTTGGAATCGTCCGTGGGCGCAAAGTCGCGGCCTGCGATGATGGGAATGCGCAGGGTGCGGAAGAATCCGGGGGTGACGATGCTCACGGGCTCGGCAGGTTCATCGCCTTTCGCGACTGGCCGCCCCACGATGTTGAAGCCGATGCCAATATTGCGGCTCGACAACGGAATAGGGTATCCGGAGGAGACTGACTCCACACCCGGAAGGGCAGCGACGCGCGATAACAGCTCTTCCTGGAACTGCACTCGCTTCAGCGAGGGATACTGGCTGTCCGGCAGATCGATGTTGGCCGTCAACACGTGATGCGGATCGAAGCCGGGATCGATATTCAAGACGCGCACGAAGCTATGGATCAACAGTCCGGCGCCGACCAGCAGTACCAGCCCGATGGCCGTCTCCGCCACCACCAGAATGTTGTGCGTGCGATGCTGGCCGCGCCCTGTGGTCATGGTTCGCGTGCCTTCGCGCAACGCCATCGATGGATCCATCCGCGACATACGCCAGGCCGGTAGGGCTCCAAACAGAACGCCGGTAACAATCGAAACCCCGGCGGCGAATGCCATCACCCATCCATCCACCGAAACCTGATGAAGGCGCGGCAACTGCTGCGGAACGAGGCGCAGGATCGCGTTCAACAGGAGCACAGAGAAGACAACGCCAAGCACGCCTCCACAAATGGCGAGCAGCAGCGACTCCACCAGCACCTGCCGCACGATCTGGAGGCGGCTGGCGCCCATGGCCGAGCGGACCGCGATCTCTGAACGCCGGCGTGAAGCGCGCGTCAGCATCAGTCCGGCAACGTTGGCGCAGGCGATCAGCAGCAGAAACGTCACTGCCGCAAACAAAACGCGCAGCGCGGAACGAGTGTCGCCGACCAGGTTTTCAAGTTCGGGTACGACAGTCGCACTGGAAAACCGCTTATTGGTATCGGGATATTGCGACGCCAGGTTCCGGGCGATGAGACTTACGTCAGCTGTGGCCTGTGGAATCGTCACACCAGGCTTCAGACGCGCGACCAGCGAGAGCATGTCCGCGCCGCGTTGCGAGGTGAGCGGGTCCTTGTCGTCGTTGTGGTCATCGGCCAACGAAGTCCACAGCGCCGGCGCGGGATTCAGGACGGGGAAGAGAAATCCCTGCGGCGCGACTCCAATGACGGTGTAGCTGGTGCTATCGAGCGTGATGTTGCGTCCAACAATGTCGGGCGCGCTGCCGAACGTCGACTGCCACAGCGGGTAGCTCAGTACCGCAACATGCGTGCCGGGCTTTTCATCCTCGATGACAAAACCGCGGCCCAGCGTCGGATTGATGCCGAGCACACGGAAGAATTCGGACGAGACGATTTCCGAGTCGAGGTTTTGCGGCGTGCCGCTGCCGGTGAGCGTATGGCTGTCGCGGCGGTAAGAGGCGATGGAGTCGAACGAATGTTGCTGCTTGCGCCAGTCAAAAAAATCGGGATAGCTGGTACTTTCCGGCACCCCCGCCTTCACGGCAGACGTATCCAGCGGCGCAATCATCATCACGCGATCGGGCTCGGGAAACGGAAGCGGACGCAGCAGCACGCCGTTGATCAGGCTGAACATCGCCGTGGTCGCTCCAATGCCCAGCGCCAGCGTCAAGATGGTGGTCAGGGCAAAGCCCGGGTTCTTGCGCAACTGGCGGAGGGCGAAGCGAAGGTCTTGCAGCAAGCTGGACATCGAATCTCCGGAAAGGCAGTCTCAGCGGTCGTAAGTACATTTCCAGGGCCAACCACGAAGCAGTATAAGCAGCTGTAAACATTAGCGATAAGGATAGGATGACGGATGCCAAGGGGAGTCGTTGCGTCCGAATACGAGGAAGCTTGTCCGGAAGCGGACAACGCCGTCGCGCAGTCCTTGTCAGTCTCGCGCGACCGCGCCATCTGTTACCGGACATCGGCTTGTGCGTTCGCGGATTTGGACACTCACGGTAGAATGAGCGCACTCTCCTTTAAGGTGAAAAATGGCTCTGGCCCCGGGAACCCGTTTAGGCCCGTACGAAATCCTTGCCGCTGTGGGCGCAGGTGGAATGGGCGAAGTCTATCGCGCCCGCGACACTCGCCTGGAGCGCACCGTTGCCATCAAGATCCTTCCTGAATCGTTTGCTAACGATCGCGAACGCCTGGAGCGTTTTCAGCAGGAAGCCCGCATCCTTAGCTCGCTCAATCATCCCAATTTGATGGCGGTCTACGACGTCGGCGCGCAGGACGGCATGCACTTCCTGGTGTCGGAGTTTCTGGAAGGCGAAACTCTTCGCGATCGAATGAATGCAGGCCCGTTGCCGCAACGCCGGGTCATTGAATACGGATTGCAAATCGCCAAGGGGCTAGCCGCCGCGCATGAGAAAGGTATTGTTCATCGCGACCTGAAGCCGGAAAACGTCTTCGTGCTGCGCGACGATCGCGTCAAGATTCTCGATTTTGGATTGGCGAAACAGCGAGTGATGCCGTCGACTTCCGACGCCACCATGGCCAGCCCGAATCAAACCTCGGCGGGCACGGTGCTGGGCACCGCCGGGTACATGTCGCCCGAGCAGGTGCGCGGCGAACCGGTCGACTATCGTTCCGACATCTTCAGCCTGGGCACAATTTTGTACGAGATGATCTCCGGGCAACGCGCTTTCCGCGGTGACTCCAGTGTTGAAGTGATGACTTCGATTCTGAAGGCGGAGCCGCCCGACCTGAGCGAGAGCGGGATGAATGTGTCGCTCGGGTTGCAGCGCATCGTGCTTCGCTGTCTGGAGAAGAAGCCCGCAGCGCGTTTTCAGTCAGCCAGCGACCTGGCGTTCGCACTCGATTCGCTGACCAATGCCGGCAATGCTTCCACCGGCGGACTGCGCGCGTTGAAGGAAGAGAAGAGCCAACACTCGCGATTCCTGATACCTGCGTTGCTGCTGGCAGCGTTGGCGGTGGGTGCAGTGGCAACGTACCTTCTTTATCACCCGGCGGTTACTCATCCGGAGTTCACGCAGATCAGCTTCAGTTCGGCCTACCTTCGTCATGCGCGTTTTGCTCCCGACGGACGCACGGTCGTCTACGACTCGACTACCGGCGGCAAACCCACGCAGCTTTTTTCAACTCGCACCGACACCATCGAAGCGCAATCGCTGAACATCCCCGCCAGCCTGCTGAGCATTTCCTCGACCGGAGAATTAGCGGTCACACTGGATACTCGATTTGACCCGAAATACACTCCCACCGGACGTCTGGCGCGCGTGCCAATCGGAGGCGGTTCCACGCGCGAGTTGCTGGACGCGGTGACCGATGCCGACTGGACGCCCGATGGCTCGTCCCTGGTGGTGAGCCGCCGCGTGGGGCACCATTTCCAGCTCGAATTTCCGCTTGGCAAGGTGCTTTACCAGAACGACGGCTACATCAGCGACGTATGTTTTTCTCCGGACGGCGGCAGGATCGCGTTCATTGACCATGCCATCTTCGGCGACGATCGCGGCACGGTGGAAGTCGTCGACCGGCAGGGAAACCGGAAGCCGCTGACCCGGGAGTTCAGCTCGGTGCAGGGCTTGGCGTGGCCGCCGAAGGGAAATGAGATTTGGTTCACCGGTTCTGTCAACACGGAGCCCAATTCGCTGCGCGCCGTTACCCTCGACGGAAAAGAGCGCGTGCTGCTTTCCTCGCCGTCCAAGCTGAGGTTGCAGGACATTTCGAAGGATGGAACCGTCCTGTTGAGCGTTGACGACTATCGCGATCAGCAACTGTTGTCCGAGACCGCCGACGGCAAGGTGCGGGATGTGAGTTCGTTCCCCTTTCAGATTACCGATGCGTTTTCAACGGACGGGAAAACGTTGCTGCTGAACACCTACATCACGGGTGCGAATTCCGACTACAACCTCTACACCCAGAGGACGGACGGCTCGGCGCCGGCGATGATTGGGCAGGGCGTAGGCCTCAGTTTCTCTTTCGACGGCAAATGGGCTCTGGCAGTGGACCCGCTCAACCTGAAACACATGCGGGTGATTCCCACCGGCGTGGGTGAAGCACGCACGTTAGAATCCCCGGCGGGCACGGAGTACATCGGCGCTGCCTGGATGCCGGATGGGAAGCACATTCTGGTACTAGTGAACGCCCCGGGACATACGCCAGTCACCTATATGCAGGACGTGGAGACGGGCGCGGCGCGGAAGATTGGGAGCGAAGGCAAGTACCTCTGGACCCTCGGCGAACAAGGCCTGGGGAACGTCTCGCCCGACGGCAAGAGTTTTATCACCACCGACGGCGAGAACCACTTCTGGGTGCAACCCACCGATGGGAGCGCGGCCACCGAAATTAAGGGGTTGTCGCCCGGCGACCTGCCAGTGGAGTGGCACAGCGGTTCCGGGAACATCTTCTTCGAGCGTCCCATCGATAGCGACACCAGCGAGATTTACGATCTGAACCTCGCCACCGGACAGAGCAAACTCTGGTCGCACTTCACCCCGGCTGACAAAACCGCGATGATTTCCCTGCGGCATCCGATCATCACTCAGGACGGCGCACATGTGCTGTACGTGGCGCAGCGCATCTTCTCGACACTGTTCGTCGCTTCCGGCATTCGGTAGGAGTTGGTTCGCACCGCTACTGCTGCGCCTCTAGCTTTCCAGTTGTTCCTGGCTCTTGCGGAGACGTTCCTTCTCTTCGGCCAGCCGCGCCTGCGCCTTCTTTAGCTTCTCTTTCATCTTGTCCCGCTCTTCGGTCGCCTTCTTCACGCGCTGTTGCGCAGACTTGATCTCGGACAGGGCCCGTTTGTGTATTTGCAGCATGCAAGCAGTTTAGACCGGGGACGCCGATCTCGCTAACGCCACCAGCAAGACTGGAGTGGCAACGTGTTGGCGGCGCGGGCTTCCGCAGACAAAGTTTGTTCCCGGCTTGACCCGGATAGTACGCTGGAAGAATGACAGACCAGGATCAACCAGCGAGACTCGCAGCGTCGGGTCTTCCAGCAAAGGGCTGCCGCCATGCATGAGAGCAGCGAAATCAGCGAGAAACCAGCGGATTTAGGAGAACCCGCCGTCGTCGCCGGAACGGAACGACTGCGCCGCTGCACCGTGCCCGCACTCGACGACATTCTGGGCGCACGGCTGCGCGTGCTCGATGACGGCTTCGTGCGCGTTATCGATTACATGGGAAACGACGCCTCTATCGTGCAGGCCGCCAGAGTCTCCTACGGTGCGGGAACGAAGAAGATTGCCGAGGACCGAGCGCTCATTCGCGAACTGATGCGGCATCTTCACACGACCCCGTTCGAAATGTGCGAAATCAAGCTGCATGTCCGCACGCCGATCAATGTCTGGAGGCATTGGATCCGGCATCGCACCGCAAGCATCAACGAATACTCGACGCGCGACTCCATCGCCAATTTCGCCTACAAGACAAAAGCCGGCGAGTGGCGTACCCAGCCGGCAAAAGATAACTCCAGCAGCGCGGCTTTCGTCGCGCTGGAAAAAGGGCAGCTCCTTTCGGCCAAAGAAGTGGAGCTGCAAAAAACTTCGCGCGAGGTATATGAACAGCGCCTGGAAGCCGGGGTCACCCGCGAGCAAGCCAGGAAAGATCTTCCTTTATCGACCTACACGGAAGCGTATTGGAAGATCGATCTGCACAACCTGCTGCACTTCTTGCACGTACGCATGGAAGAACATGCGCCTCCTGACATGCGCAGCTATGCCGAGCTGATTGGACAACAGATCGTGTCCAAGTGGGTGCCGCTGGCGTGGGAAGCGTTTGTGGATCTTCGGAAAGATGCGCTGCAACTGTCGCCCGTCGAGACCAAGATTGTCGCTGCCCTCATCGGCAACTCGCCCGAGCAGGCGAATGCGTTGGCTGGGTCGGCGGGACTGCTGGCGCTCGACAAGGATGGCAAGGCCCATCACAACCGCGAACGAAGCGAGTTGGAAGCGAAGCTGCGGGTTCTTGGGCTGACTGCTCCGTGGAAGTAAGTCGGGCGCCCCGGGTCTCGCGGTGTTCGGAGACGTGGGAGACGCTGGAGGAAGCATGCTGTAGATCGCTGCGGCCCCAGTCAGAATCCCACGAACACCGGCTCAGGCTGTAACTCGATGCCGAACTTGTCGCGCACGCGTGCCCGGATTTCGTCTTGCAGCGCTACGATGTCGGCTGCGGTGGCGCCGCCCCGGTTGACGATGGCGAGGGCGTGTTTGCGCGAAATTCCCGCCGCTCCTTTTGTGAACCCCTTGGTGAATCCAGCGTGCTCCACGAGCCATGCTGCGGGAATCTTCCTCGCGCTATCGGCAACGGGATAGTTGGGCATCTGCGGAAACTTATTCGATAGAGCTTCGAAGGCTGCCTGCGTTACAACCGGGTTCTTGAAGAACGAGCCCGCGCTACGGGCGTCCTCTTCGCCGGAAACGATCAGCATCGCCTTGCTGTGGCGAATCTCGCGCACGGCGTTCCTGACCTCCGACAATGTCGGACTTCTCTTGTCCGCGAAATATTTTTGCAGGTCGGCGTAGCGGAGCGTTGGCTCACCGCCCGGTCGCAGCGCGAACGACACTTGCAGGATGATGTAGCGTCCGCGCTCCGTCGTGTTGAAGAGGCTGGAGCGATAGGCGAAGCCGCACTCCGCGTTGACCATAGTTTTGATTGCGAGCGATTGCAGGTCGAGCGCCCGCACTTCGACGATCGTCTCGGAAACATCCTGCCCGTAAGCGCCCACGTTCTGAACGGGAGTTCCGCCGACGGTGCCGGGAATTCCGCTGAGACATTCCAGCCCGGCACAACCGGCATCGACGGTCTGTGCGACCAGCGCGTCCCAGTCGCAGCCGGCTCCGGCGGTGAAGATCGCGTCACGACGGGAAATGCCGGCGATCGCGATCTTCAGGACGAGGCCGGCGAACCCTGCATCGGCGATGACCACGTTGCTGCCGCCGCCGAGCACAAACAGGGACAGATTGCGCGAGCGCGCGAACTCAACACCCTCGAGGGCTTCGGCTTCCGTCGCGGCTTCGGCGAAATAGCGCGCAGCTCCGCCGACGCCAAGCGTGGTGAACGGAGCCAGCGGAACGTTTTCGCGGATGATCATGCGATGGAGACACTATAAATGTTGCGACAGCAGCACGGGTCCGTCCGCCTTCCGCCGCCAATAACTACAACGTGTCCAACCTGCTTTGTCATCCTGCGCTCAGGATGACACCGTCCTCTGCGCCCTCGATGCCTCTGTGGTGATGTCGCTTTTCTGCCTGCAGCAACCAACGTCATGACTTCCTGTGACGAAAATCACAACCTCTGCACCCGTGCACCCGCTATTCTAAATTCCGTCTCACCCGCCGGAGATCGCCCGCCTCAGGCGCTTCGCCAACTGCAATCGGCTACTCCGGTTTCTTGACTTGCACTCTTGGCGAACTTGATAATGGAATGTTTGCTCATACGCTCCAGCGTCATAAGGAGTTGGCTTCGTGGCTTCTTCGGCCAGTTCTGTTGAATCCGGTACAGCTCGAATTCCCCCAGGAGTAGCGTCGCTGCGTGCAGGCAAAGGCTACTCTTTCCTTTTGCGCCGTCTGCACTCGCTTTCCGGCATCGTTCCTATTGGCGCATTCCTGATCGAGCACTTCATCTCCAACTCCGAATCGGCGAATGGCGTCCAGGCTTACAACGACCAGGTGAAGTTCCTGACCAGCCTGCCCTTCGTCCACGTGATGGAGTGGGTTTTCATCTTCCTGCCGCTTCTGTATCACGCGCTTTACGGAATTTATATCTGGTATCGCGGCGACTCCAATGTGGGCGACTATCCCTGGACCGGTAACTGGCTTTATACCTCACAGCGCTGGACCGGCATCATCGCCTTCGCCTACATCCTGTACCACGTCATTGACATGCGCTTCATGGGCGTGCACCTGATGGGCGGCGGTTACAACAACGCGTTCTCCAAGGTGTGGTTCGACTTTCAGAATCCCTGGGTCGTTGCCATCTATGTGATCGGCATCGTCGCCGCCTCCTGGCACTTCGCTTATGGCGTGTGGCTGTTTGCGGCCAAGTGGGGCTTTACCGTCGGCGAGCAGGCGCGCCGCAAGTTCGGCTATGTCTGCCTGGCGCTGGCGATTCTGCTGGTGGGAATTGGAATGTGGAGCGTCACTGGATTCGTCCGAACGCCTGCCAACCAGGTGCCCTGGGTGGAACACGACTAACGTTTTTCGCTAATTGCTAATTGCTAGCTGCTAATTACTGGTTTTCCTATGGCTCATCCTAAGATCATCGTTGTAGGTGGCGGACTGGCGGGATTGTCGGCCACCATCAAGATTGCCGAGATGGGAGGTCACGTCGACCTCTTCTCCATCGTTCCGGTCAAGCGGTCTCATTCGGTGTGCGCGCAGGGCGGCATCAACGCCGCCAAGAACCTGAAGGGCGAAGGCGACACTCCCTGGCAACACTTCGACGACACCATTTATGGCGGCGACTTTCTGGCGAACCAGCCTCCGGTGCAGGCCATGTGCGATCAGGCGCCGGGCATCATCGACCTGCTGGATCGCATGGGCGTTCCGTTCAACCGCACGCCCGAGGGATTGCTCGACTTTCGCCGCTTTCGGGGCACGCTCTATAACCGCACCGCGTTTGCGGGCGCGACCACCGGCCAGCAGCTGCTCTACGCGCTCGACGAGCAGGTGCGGCGCTACGAAGCTGAAGGCAAGGTCACCAAGTACGAAGCGTGGGAATTTCTCTCCGCTGTCATCGACGATGCGCGCGTGTGTCACGGTATCTGCGCGCTCGATCTGCGCAGCATGCAGGTGCATACGTTTCCGGCGGAAGCCGTCATCATGGCGACCGGCGGCATCGGCGCCATCTTCGGCAAGTCGACGAACTCGGTAGTCTGCACCGGGTCGGCGCAATCGGCGCTCTATCAGCAGGGAGCGTTCTACGCCAATGGTGAGTTCATCCAGGTACATCCGACGTCGATCCCGGGCGAAGACAAACTGCGCCTGATGTCGGAGTCGGCGCGCGGTGAAGGCGGCCGCGTCTGGGTTCCCAAGCAGCCGGGCGACAAGCGCGATCCCAAGAGCATTCCCGACAGCGAGCGTTGGTACTTCCTCGAGGAGTGGTATCCCAAGTACGGCAACCTGGTGCCCCGCGACGTGGCCACGCGCGCGATTCACAAGGTCGTCTACGAGCACCACCTCGGCATCGACGGTCAGCCGATGGTCTATCTCGACCTGACGCACATCGATCGCAAGATTCTCGACCGCAAGCTGGAAGGCATCCTCGAAATCTACGAGAAGTTTGTGGGCGACGATCCGCGCGACACGCCGATGAAGATCTTCCCGGGTATGCACTACACCATGGGCGGCTTGTGGGTGGACTTTGAGCAGAAGACCAACATCGAAGGCCTGTACGCCGCCGGTGAGTGCGACTATTCGATTCACGGCGCCAACCGCCTGGGCGCAAACTCGCTGATGTCGTGCATCTACGGCGGCTTTGTGGCCGGCCCGAATGCCGTCAAGTACGCGCACAACGTGATCAAGAGCGGCAAGCATGCCGCGGGTCACGTGTACGATTCCGAACGGAAGCGGCAGGAAGAGATCAACGCACGCCTCATCAGTAACGATGGCACCGAAAATCCGTTCCTGTTGTGGCGCGAACTGGGCGAGCTGATGACGAAGAACGTGACCGTCATCCGTTACAACAAGAACATTCGCGAGACCGATGAGAAGCTGGTCGAGATGCTGGAGCGTTATCGCCACGTGAACCTGAGCGACAAGTCGATGTGGGCGAACACATCGTTCGTCTTTGCCCGGCAGCTGTACAACATGCTGCAACTGGCGCGCGTCATTGCCCAGGGCGCAGGCATGCGCGACGAATCGCGCGGTGCGCATTACAAGCCGGACTTCCCGGAGCGCGACGACGTCAACTGGTTGAAGACGACGAAGGCATATTTCGCCGCCGACGCGGACGAGCCGCGCTTCGAGTTCGAGCCGGTAGACACGTCGCTGATCAAACCGCGGCCCAGAAGGTACGACGCCGCGACGTAGAAGCAGTGGCCAGTTGCCAGTGGTCAGTTACGGCGTTGTGGGCTTCGAGCCGTCAACCATGGCATCTTTCACAGTCGACTGCGGAAGGCTCTCGCCGCTGCGATGGTTTGTCAGGGCACGACTTCAGTCGTGCCGCAAGGCGGGATTGCAAGGCGGGATTGCGAGGCGGGATTGAATGATCCGGCTTTGGCCGCTGCACATCGGCGGTGGTCATATCGGTCTTGACTCGGCCGCTTGTTGGATCGGTCGCGGAACGGCATCAGTCGCGGAACGGTATCAAGACGAGTCCCGCGAAGCGGGACGGAATAGCTTAGCCCAGCACGGAGCCGCAGGCGGAGTGCTGGGTGAACGGAAATGAAGGGAACAGCGCCGTAGGCGCGACAGAGGTTAGCCCAGCGCTTCAGCGCTCGGTAAGCGTATCGATGAGTGCGAGTCCCGTAGGGACGGCAGAGGTTGAGATTTGTATCAGGGCACGACTTCAGTCGTGCCGAACGTATTCGGCGTCAAAACTAAGTCCCGTAGGGACGGCAGAGGTTTGGCGGTATAAGGGGTCCTTCGACTCCGCATTCGCAAAATACGCGAATGCTGCGCTCAGGATGACACTGTTGGAATGTTTTGCTAAGAGCGAAGAGCTAAAAGCGAAGAGCTAACGGCAGCACGACACACTCGACGTTTTGACTGACAGCCGATAGCCGATGGCTGACAGCTGAAGAAAAAACATGGCGAACTCGAAAACTGTAATCATAAAAGTCAAACGGCAGGACACTCCCGAATCGAAGCCGTACTGGGAAGAATTCGAACTACCGTACCGGCCGGGCATGAACGTCACCTCCTCGCTGATGGACATCGCCGCCAATCCCGTGACCAAAGCGGGCAAGGCGTCCACGCCGGTCACCTACGACTCCAACTGCCTGGAAGAGGTTTGCGGCTCCTGCGCCATGCTGATCAACGGCAAAGCCCGCATGGCATGCTCGGCGCTGATCGATCAACTCGAGCAACCGGTCAGATTGGAACCATTCTCAAAATTTCCAGTGGTGCGCGACCTGGCGGTCGATCGCAGCGTGCTGTTCGAGAACTTGAAAAAGGTGAAGGCGTGGGTACCGGTCGACGGTTCGTACGATCTTGGCTCCGGACCGCGGCAAACGGCGCAGATGCAGGAGGAAGCGTATCCGCTGTCGCGCTGCATCTCTTGCTGCTGCTGTATGGAAGCGTGCCCCCAGTTCAACGACAAGACGGGATTTGTGGGAGCGGCCACCATCTCGCAGGTGCGGCTGTTCAACACGCACCCCACGGGCCAGGCGCTGAAGGCCGATCGACTGCACGCTCTTATGGGCGACGGCGGTATCCAGGAATGCGGCTACGCGCAGAATTGCGTCGAAGTCTGTCCCAAGGACATTCCGTTAACCAAATCCATCGCCGACGTAGGCGGCCAGGTGATGTGGCAGGCGGTGAAGGATCTGTTCCGCACGTAGAGGCTGTCAGCTGTCGGCTCTCAGCCGTGGGCAGAAAAGCAAAATTTGGAAGCCCGGAGATCTCTCCGGGCTTTTTGCTTGCTTCAGCTTCGAATATATAAGCTCGCCGCTCCGCGGCTCGCGGACAATTTGTGCGGACGGACGGACGGACGGGCGGGCGGGGGCTTGCGCCCCCGCCTCCAACGTCATAGGCGCCGCTTCGCGGCTGAAAGACGCCGCGGTGACCGGGGCATCAGCCGGCCCCCGCGTTGTGCGCCCCCGCGTTGTGCGGCCTACGGGTTGTGCCGCCTACGCGTTGTGCGACTCGCGCGTTGTGCGGGCCACGGGTTGTGCTGCCTACGCGTTGTGCGACTCGCGCGTTGTGTGGCCCACGCGTTCGCGGCACAACATTCTGTGCGCAACATCACCGCAAGAGCCCTGACTCTGGATTACGGTTGTTGTGCGGCAACGAAAGAAGCTGCGAAGCAGCGATTGTCGAGTACCGAGTGCGTAATACACAAGCCTGCGTGCATCGTCACGCAAGAATTCCGACTGCGAATTATCGTTGTTCCTTGGCCGCAAAAAGCTGCGAAGCAGCGACTGTGATTTCGAAGCCGGGGGCGCAAGCCCCCGGTCACCATCCCATTTCATCCGGAGCCGCGTAGCGGCGACCTCCATGGCCAACACATACGACATCAATCTCGTCCATTGCATCTTCGGCACGAAAGGACGCCTGCCGCTCATTCGCGAGCCCGAACACGTATGGAAGCTTCTCCGCGCGGTGGCACGCAATGCACAAATCGAGGTTCTCGCCGTCGGCGGCACACATAACCACGTTCATCTGCTCCTGAAATTATCTAAGACGCGCACGCTTTCCGATGTCATGCGGGAATTGAAGTCTGTATCATCGTTGCGAATTCGCAAGGCAGCTCCCGCGTTTGCATGGCAGGATGGGTACGGCGCGATCAGCGTGAGTCCGCCTGCCATCCACGCTGTCATCCAATACATCGCGCACCAGGAAGGGCACCATCGGCGCAAGAGTTTTGACGAGGAATACGTGGAAATCCTCGATCGCGCCGGCGTGATCTACGACCCAAAATACGTATTGGATTGACTCGCCGCTCCGCGGCTCCTTGTCTTGGGGCGCGATCGTGCCGGGGCTTGCGCCCCGGCCTTCGACGACATCGCCGCCGCTTCGCGGCTGCCATTCATCGTATGCATTCTTTGTCGCTTTGGTCGGTGAACTTCAGAGGATCGGTCGAGACCAGGTTGTAGTCTTCCACCTCGTAATTGCCGTCTCCATCAGATTGACACTCATGCCGGGCTCTTGCGAACACCTTTCCTTCATTTACAATTCAGAGTCGACGAAATCTCTCTCCCGGAGTCCCACTGCATTGATAGGAATGTTGTCTCGGCTGATGGTCTGCGCGCTTCTCTCCGCAACGTTTTCTTTCGCACAGTCTAATGCGGGACAATCCGCATCGCAGACTTCTAACGCCAATCCCTCCACCGACTGGCGCGCCACTCACAACTCGGCCATCGTCATCGACACCCATGCCGACACGCCGGGCCGCTTTGTCGATGAGAACTTCGACCTTTCGCAGGACGCCGGCACCGGCTACATGGATTTCAACAAGATCAAGGCCGGCAATCTGGGCGCGGAATTTTTCTCCATCTGGGTCGAGCCCGGCGCCAACAAAGGTCACGAGGCCAAGCGCGCGCTCGACATGATCGATTCGGTGTATATGCAGGCTGAGCGGCATCCCGACAAGATGATGATGGCCTTCAGCACCCAGGACATTCTTACCGCCCATCGCGAGCACAAATTCGCCGCATTGCTCGGCGTCGAGGGTGGTCACGCCATCGAGGGCGACATTCGTATCCTGCGCGACTATTACCGTCTGGGCGTGCGCTACATGACGCTGACCTGGTCCAATACTAATGAGATTGGCGACTCCAGCGGAGACGTCACCGATCCGAAGCTCCAGCATCACAACGGTCTCACGCCGTTCGGCCGCCAGGTGGTGACCGAGATGAACCGCATGGGCATGATCGTCGATATCTCGCACGTCGCCGACACCACGTTCTATCAGGCGGTCGAGATGAGCCGTGCGCCGGTGATTGCCTCGCACTCCTCGTCGCGCGCCCTGACCAATGCGCCCCGCAACATGACCGACGACATGCTGCGCACGCTGGCCAAGAATAACGGTGTTGCCCAGGTGAATTTCTACTGCGCCTTCATCTCCGAGAAGTACCGGACGACGGCCCATCAACTGGCCGAACAGAAGGATCCGGACTACCTGAAGGTGCAGGAGCTGTTCATCAAGGCGCAGACGCCGGAGGTTGTGCAAGAGTTAGCCGCCGCGAAGGCGCGCCTGGCAGCCAAGTTGCCGCGTCCTCCGCTCAGCGACCTGATCGACCACATCGACCACATGGTGAAGGTTGCGGGCGTCGACCATGTCGGTTTGGGCTCGGACTTTGACGGCATCGATTGCTCGCCGCAGGGGATGGATTCCGTCGCCGATCTGCCGAAGATCAGCGAGGCCCTGGCTCAGCGCGGCTATACGGCCTCCGATCTTGATAAGATTCTCGGTGGAAATCTGTTGCGCGTCTTCGGCGATGTGGAGAAAGTGTCGCAGCAGATGCAAAAAGAAGGGGCCAGGAATTAGGGGTCAGGGATCAGTGGCCAGTGACTAGTGGTCAGAGAAGAACTAGAGGTGTCATCCTGAGCGGAGGTGTCGCCGAATTTGCGACGCCGGAGTCGAAGGACCGCTATATCACCGACGATCCTTCGACTATCGCTGTCCCTCAACTCCGTTCGGCTTACGCCTCACTTTGCTCGGGATGACACGAGATGGATTTGTCGGATAGGACAGAAGGACTACGTGCTAGCCTCTAACTCCTGGCCCCTAACCCCTGCTTTTGGAGGATTCATGAATAAGCTACTCATCACTGTTCTTTGTCTCGCCAGCTTTGCCGCGGCCCAGACCTCCGGCAGCACCACCTCCCAGCAGCACTCGACCACGGAGAAGAGTACCCTGCCCACCAATCAGCCGACGGCGCTCATTGAAACCTCGGCCGGCAATATCAACTGCGTGCTGTTTCCCGACAAGGCCCCCATTTCGGTGGAGAATTTCATCGGCCTGGCCACCGGCACCAAGCCGTGGCGCGATCCCAAGACCGGCAAGATGGTGAAGGGAGTTCCGCTATACAGTGGCACGATCTTCCATCGCGTAATCCCGAACTTCATGATTCAAGGTGGCGATCCGGCGGGCACCGGCAGCGGCGATCCCGGCTTTCAGATCAGGGATGAAACCAGTGCTGACCTGAAGTTCGATCAGCCCGGGCGTCTGGCCTATGCGAACGCCGGACCGAACACGAACGGTTCGCAGTTCTTCATCACCGAGGCGCCGGTGGATTACCTCGACGGGCACTACAGCATCTTTGGCCAGTGCCAGGACCTCGATGTGGTGAAGAAGATCGCCCGGTTGTCGCGCGACCCAAGCAACGACCGGCCGTACGATCCTCCCAAGATCATTCGCATCAAGATTACCGACCCGCGGCCGCCGGCCAAAACCAAGAGTCCCGCGGGCGCTGCCAAGAAGACCAATTAAGTCGAATATCTCTACCTTGAACGCAAGAGCCTTGCTGATGTTGCAAGGCTTTTCTTACGCGCAAAATTGCTCTAGACTTTCTCCGCAAATGGCGGCAAACTCGGTAACCGATCAGAAGTCCGCCGGAGGTTTCGGATGAAAGCTCGCCTCGTTTTACTGATTGCGTTGATGGGGTCCGTGGCGATTCCTGTGATGGCCGGGGATATCTACAACGATGGCCCTATCAATGGAACCACCGACGCCTGGACCATCAACTTCGGCTTCTTCGTGGGTGACAGCTTCACCGTCTCCAGCGGCCCCAGCACGATTAATGGTATGCAGTTTGGAGCGTGGTTATTTCCCGGCGACACCCTGGAATCGGTGCAGGTGTGGGTCTCCAGTCAGCCTTTGGGCGGCACCACGTATTTTGACCAGCAGGTAAACTTCACCGCCTCCGGCTGCGTGCTGAACCAATTCGGATACAACGTCTGCACCGAGACGGGGATGTTCAACATTCCCACGCTGAACAACGGCACCTACTGGGTTGTGCTGCAAAACGCCGTTGTGAGTAATGGGGACCCTGTCTACTGGGATGAAAATAGCGGGATTGGCTGTACGTCGCCCGGTTGTCCTTCCGAAACCGTTGTTCCGGAGGGCTCCATTCCCGCGGAGGCTTTCACCATCCTTGGTGGTCCCGCTGGCTCTACGCCCGAGAGCAGCAGCATCCTTCTGTTCGGCTCCGGAGTTGCCGGTATAGCGGCCGTGTTGCGCCGCAGGATCTGGCGCTGAGATCGCCGTTATTCCCTGACTTGCCGGAGCCGACTCCGGCTTTTTTATTGCGGTTTACATTGACCTGCGCTGCCGGCGTTGTAGATGCTCAGCACGTCCTGCGGTGTCAGTGCGCGGTTGAAAATCTGCAGTTCATCCATATCACCGTTAAAGAAATTGCTAAAAGGACCCTCCGCGGTATTGGCCCCGATGCGGAGAACACTATCACTGATCAAAGAACCCTCGCGGTCGGTCGGATCAACTTGCTGTCCCGCCAGCGCCGCACCGTTGTGGTACCAGTTGATGCCATTCGGCATGGTTCGGGTGACCGAGACAGCCACGTGGTGCCAATTGTGGTCCTTGAGATTGGTGATGGGAACCGACGCGTAGTTGGTGTACCCGTACCCTCCGAGACCGTCGGCTAATTGAAGAATCAGCCGGCTGTAGGAGAGCGCGAACGAGTAGCCATGGAGATCCGGAGCGGTACCGCTTCGCTTGTCCAGAATCGTCTTCACCCCATCGTCCAGATAGGTGGGAACCCTGATCCATACGTCGATCGAAAATGCGCCGGCGCAGGTGGAGTCAAGGCCCGCACACGGTCCGCCGGTGGGGACACCCGGCCCGAAGTTGGTGACGATGGACGACGGTGAATCCACATACGCGCTACTGCCGTCGAAGTGCAGCGCGTTTCCTACCAGTCCCGGGATGAAAGTCGCAGAGCCTCCCAAAGTGCCACCATTCAGGGTTGCCAGATTCGCCGTAACAGTTCCGGTTGTTTCGTCGAAGGGAAACCATGCTACTGCCGTCGAATTCGGCGGGGCAACGCATTGCTGCGGGCTGGCGGCAGATGCGGTAAGCGTCGTCATTGCCAATGCGACGATCGTGCTTAACCGCAGTAGAGAAAAACTGCGTTGCCTTCCAGGTGTGCAGGCGGGTACTTCCAACTCTGGTCGAGTACGTACGGTGCCAAGCGACAACTGTGCGTTGCGGTCTTGCATGTGACCTCCTCGAGCTTGCTTGTCTTGGATGTGGCAGCGCGTGGAGAGTGACGCGCACTGCTTCTGCTACGAGCTAACTTCGGGACCGAATCTCGACGGTATGTTTGGCCTATAGGTCGGGAAGCGGAAATGGGTTTCCGGGGGGCCTGCGAACGTAGCGCTGCCAGCGCCGGTCCGATGGCTTGTTATGCGCTGTAAAGGTCCGGGTGTCAAGCAAAAATCAGCGGGACCTCCCGACTATCCACAATAGTTGCAACCACTATCATGCCGGTAGAGAAGTGCATAACTTTGTTGAAGTTTCCTTCGTTTGCGAACGCAAACTACGTAATCTTCCTGGTTGCGTGTCCACCAGCGCACACATATCCTGCCGCAGGTATCAGCATTGGCAATCGATTGTTCGGCTCCATCCCGCATTTTCATCTTCCTGCAACCGAACTTAGGCATACTGAAAGAACCGCGCTCCCGGGAAACAATTTGAGACGTCCTAACGTAACAACAGGGAGAGAACGTCTCGGGGATGATTTATGTTGACCGTAAATGTTCGCAGTGAATTGTCGGCGGTGACGTTGTCGTGTCGCGGCCGGCTGGTGTTGGGTCTGGAGGCGGAGACCTTGCGGTGTATCGCGAGGTCGCGTGCGGAGCAGCAGGTGATCGTCGATTTGCATGACGTGTATGGCATGGATGCATCCGGCCTGGGATTACTGGTCGAGCTGCATTGCTGGGCGCAACAGCGTGCGGCGGAATTGCGGATCACCAATCCTTCGTTGCCGGTGCAGCGGCTGTTTGCGCTAACCAACCTGGAGTCGGTGTTGGAGATCGGGCCAGCTTGCGAGCACGACGTAGAATGTGAGCACCGGGCCATGACCGCCTAGGGAGCGTGCGTTTGCTGAATGCCGAATCGTCCGCGGACAGGAAGGCGATCAGCCGCGAGTTTACCTGCGCGGGCGGTACCGAGGCGATGTTCGTCGCCCGCGACGAGATCATGAGGTTCCTCAACGATCACGGCGTCTCCGGCGAAGAAGAAATCGACGTCCTGGTGGCGTTGCAGGAGGCGCTGGCCAACGCCGTGCTTCATGGCTGCGGGAACGATGCCGCGAAAACCATTCGCTGCACGGTTGACGTCGACGATTCCGAGATCAACATTGTGGTTCGCGATCCGGGCTCCGGCTTCGACCTGTCATCGATTGAATCAGCGGAAGGCGAAACCAACCTCACCGATCACGGCCGGGGCATCACGCTGATGCGCAGCCTGATGGACAAAGTCAAATACAGCCATCACGGCTCGGAAGTTCATCTCATGAAGCGACGCGGCCGATCCTCCGACTAAGCACTTCGGCGCAGCATCAGCACACATTCCTTGCGATAGAAGTGCGCCTTCCAGAAAATTACCGGCCGCCAATCGAGCTGCAGGACTGTCCGTGTGTAATCGGCGATAGCGCGAATGTCCTCGTCGATCCAGGCGTGATAGTGAATGCTGTAGTCGGCCTCGAGCAGCTCTGACAATTGCGCGTCGAACTCCGGCGTGCCGGGAGTGCGTCCGATGACCTGCTCGGTCCATTCCGCAAAATGCGCGCGCTTGTCGAATGCGCCTTGATTGGCCTGCTCCAGAACCAGATGCTGTAAGGTGGTTCGCTCGCGCTGGATGTCGAAGGTAAAGCGCTTGTCGGGAATCTTCATCAAGAGCACACCGCCGGGACCCAGCACGTTGTGCCAATGGCGCAAGGCCTCGAGCGGGAAGGGAAGATGCTCCAACACGTGGCTGGCAATAATGAAGTCCAGCGTGCCCGGCGCGAACGGCAGATGCGTCGCATCGGCAACCACGTCGGGAGCGAGGATGGGACGGCTTACCTCGGCGTAATGCTGCTGAAGATCGGCTTCCGAGATGCGGTCAATGTAGTAAACGTGCGCGCGCCGCGGAACCGGAAACTTGCGCCAGAGGGCGCCGATCTCGATGCCGCGTCCGTGAAGATGCCGCGCGAGTATCTTGTTCTCGACCCAACGCAGCGCGGCACCCTTGCCCATTAGAAAACTATACAGAGGGCAGGACTGTCGCAGAAAGAGTCCACCGTGTGGCTTCCCACCTAGCTTTTTGCAGAACGCACGCTGGGCTGTTCCGGCGCATCGACTCGCGAACATTCGGGACCCCAAGCCCGAAGGGCTGGATGCGCAGTTAGCCCAGGACGAAGTCCTGGGTAGGTGCGATTAAACAGGGCAGAGTCCCTTTAGGGACGACACAAGAGCAGGTCCTTCGACTGCCGCGTCCCCCACCCACCAACCGCAACCACGGCGCTTGGCGGAGGACCCCCTCCGCCCGCCGCAAATCCGCGACGGAAAAAGCAGGGGCGGGCGCTTCGCTCAGGATGACAAAGTAAAAGTTAGTGTCGCTCGTTGGAAAACTCGGAGAGTACAAACGGTTTCGCTTAACGGACAACGGACAACGGACAACGGACAACGGACAACAATACTTCGCTTTGCTCTCGCCCAGTTCGCGGGCGACGCTGTCGAGCACGCCGTTGATGAATTGCACCGACTCGGGCGTGGAGTAGCGGCGCGCAATTTCCAGCGATTCGTTGATGATGACCGGCCGCGGCGTCTGCGGGAAGCCGAGAAATTCGGCTACACCACAGCGCAGCAGGTTGCGGTCGACGGCGGCCATGCGGTCCATGCGCCAGTGCTCGGCGGCACGCTCGATGAGCTGATCGATCTCCTCGCGCCGTTCGCAGGCGATGCGAAACAGGTCGTCGGAGAAGCCGCGCACTTTTTCGTCGAGGTCCTTGCGTTCGCTCCAGAAAGTGCTGCGCACGTGTTCCAGGTCCTGGCCGCCCATGTCGAGCTGGAATAGCATTTGCAGAGTCAGTTCGCGCGATTTGCGTCGAGTGCCGGTCTTGCTCATCGCTTGCCGTCCGTAGCGCTCGACTCCACGCGATTGTCATCCTGAGCGGAGGCGGCCTCTCTGGAGGAATCTTGAGAGTGCCCCATCCTGGCCCGGTCTTGGCTCGGGTGGGATTTCTTTTGTCGTTTTTTCGGCATACTCTGCCGCAGCGACGCCATTTCGACCGCCGCCAATCCGGCTTCGAACCCCTTGTTGCCGGCTTTCAGTCCGGCGCGGTCGATAGCCTGCTCCAGCGTGTCGCAAGTCAATACGCCGAAAGCATGCGGCACACCGGTGTCTTGCGCCGATTGCCCGACACCGCGCGTAACCTCGTTGGCGATGACTTCGTAGTGCAAGGTTCCTCCGCGCAGCAGGCACCCGATGCAGACGATGGCGTGGTACTTTCCGCTCTCCGCAAATTGCCGGGCCGCCGTGGGAATTTCGAAAGCGCCGGGTACGTGTGCGACGGTGATGTCGTCCGGCCCGGCACCGCACTGACGAAGGGCTTGCAAGGCTCCGTCGAGCAGGCGCTCCGTGATGAACGAATTAAAGCGGCTGACCACCACCGCGAAACGTTTGCCGCGCGCATCGAGACGACCTTCCATGCCTTGCGTGTCGCCGGGTTTCTTCGCGTAGGTCAGAAATCCGATTCGCAGCTCACCCACTTCCACTTCAAACAAACGCGCACCATAAGGTGTGTCGTGGATCTCGCGATGAATTCTTATAGTGGGATTGGGTGCCCCATCCTTCTTTGCCGTATTCGCGGCGAGGGTGGGAATCAGCTTCTTCACAATCTCGTATGCCGCATCGGCATCGGCGACCTCGATGGTCGCGTCAACGGGGGGAGCATCGTGCGCGGCGATGAACTCAACTCCGCCGCTGGGCGCGAGCATTTCGACGCCATGGCCGCCATGCTCATGCCACTCGTTGCCGGGCCGAAAGCCGAGCGCGCGAAACAGCTCCAGCGCGGGCTGCAAATCGTCCAGCGACTTGCCCAGCACCCGGGGAAAGACAATCGATCGAATCATAGATTCATTGTAATTGGTGATCGCAGGTCGGAAGGCTCTAGCGTTTAGCTCTCATCTTTTGGCGAACACGAGCCGGTGATATTTATTTCCGGGTGCCCCAGTCATTCGCGGTGTTCGAATGAATGAGCCTCCGCGCTACTTCTTCCTTCGCGGAATGGGGTGCTCGTGGTCCAGATCGTAGAACCTGCGCGGTGGATGGTCGGAGCGCCGGGTCACGGCGGCGTCGGCGCGTATCGCCATGCGTTGTGAGTGCTTGGTCTGCGGCAGCGGATTTGTTGTAGCGAAAATCGCTTCGTTGAAGACGCTGCCGGAATTCGCCTGCGCGACCGCAAACACGCCATAGGCCTGATTATTGGAATACGCGGTCGCCATGTAATCGCCCACCATCACGCCCGACGACGTGTTCGGCAGCCAAGTCAGTTGCATCGGCCCGGCCAGCGTGGCCGGAGCGCTCCAGGTGTTGCCGCCATCCGAAGACGACACCGAGCCAACCTCAAGCTGGCAGGTTGCAGGCGTACACGCCGCTTGCGGATAGAAGTTATACGTCAACGCCAGATGCGCCGAGCCGCCACTGGTTGCGGGGTCGGCGGCCAGCACTGGAATGAAGTGATCGACCGCGCTGGTAAGCGGGTCAATGGGAATGCCCGAGGGTGCAGTCCAGTTGCTGCCATCCGACGACGTGCTCATCACGATGTCGTTGGACGAGCAATTCATGCGGAAGCGGCAGTCCTGCCACACGACATACACACGTCCGGAAGCGTCGACCGCAGCCGAGGGCAGCGACGACGTGCGCAAATTTCCCGCGACCATGTGGTCCGTGATGGTTGAGATCATGACCGTGCGGCTCCAAGTCGCGCCGCCGTCGCTCGAAGTGAATGCCAGCATCTGGGTGCCGTCGGCATTCTCGATGGGCACGATGACCAATCCGTTGGCCCCGACGACCGGCTGACCGCCCAGGCCGGTGGCCGTGTCCGCCGTGTTCGCGGCCGCACTCCAGGTCTGACCGCCGTCGCTGGATGTGCTCATCCAGATCAGACCGTTCGCCGGCCGGCTGGGGTCGTCCCACTCGATGTAGCAGTGACCGAGGAAGGGACTGCCGGAATTGTTATCGCAGGTGATCCATGGTTTGTCGGCGTCAGTCGTCGTGCTGACCGAGACAGGATTTCCCCAGGTGTGCGCATCCGCGGAGCGACTGACCACCACGATGTCCGTGCCCGCGGCAATCGCGAGCGAGGCGATGATCCAGACGCCATGCGCCTGGTCGAAGGCGACGGAAGGATCGCTGGCGGCGTTATACGGGCCGCCTTGAAACTTCGTGAGTGCGGGGAGCAGGGCGCTGCTCCAACTTGTGCCACCGTTGGTGGAAGTCGCGAAGCCGATGTCGGACGAGCCGCCGCCGAAGATACGTCCAACTTGGAACGCCGTGACCAGCGTCGATCCAAAGCTGGCCATGCCGGCCTCGACCTCGGTGGCGTGCTGGCTTTCCGGATTGGTGAAGGGGTCGGAGCTAAGCTGGGTGATCCCCGCGGGCGGTGGCGGCGGAAGTGGTGGTGGCATCGACTCGGAGGGCGCAGAACTTCCACCGCAGCCCAGCAAGAGCAGAAGTGCCCCCGAGGTTAACGCAGAGCCCGCCACCATCCACACACGCCGCATGTGTGCCACCCCAATCAGAGCTGCAGGAAGAGACGTGCAGGCGGTGATACGGTGAGCCGAAATCGTAGGGCGCTCGGCTCGCAGCGATCAGCTTTCAGCACTCATTCAGCAGTTCGGGAGTGCAGAACCGCTGGGCAGACTGCGAGCAAAGCGTCGAGCCCGAAGTCGCTCGTCTGCACCCAGGAGTATTCGCCGTGTGTGCCACTATCCCACGATCGAGGAGTCAAAAGATCTTCAGGCATTGTCATGACCACTAGTGGAACGCAGAGAGAGTAAGAAAACCCACACAACGAAAGGCGCGTTGTGTGGGGCACCCGGACCGCTCGGACGCGGGTCTACGGGGTATTGATCCCACTCGTTCGAAGTCCGCGAATGAGTGGGACACCCGGAAGATTTTCACCGACAACCGAGAACCGACAACCGACAACTCACTATTGACTACTGACTACTTGCCTTTAAACTCCGCCGGCCGCTTTTCCAGGAACGCCTTGGTGCCTTCGTTCTTGTCTTCAGTCGCGCAGCAGACACCGAAGAGCGTCGCTTCGAGGAACAGCCCGTCGGCCAGCGTCATGTCGAGGCCATGATTGACTGCTTCCATGCAGTACTGAATCGCCAGGGGTGCGTTGGCGATAATCTTTCCGGCGATGGCTTCGGCGCGGGGAATCAGTTCAGCCGCGGCGACCACTTCATTCACCAGTCCGATGCGGTGCGCTTCCTGCGCGCTGATCATTTCGCCTGTGAGCACCAGTTGCATGGCGATGCCTTTGCCGACCAGGCGTGGCAGCCGCTGCGTGCCGCCGTAACCGGGCAGGAGTCCGAGCTTTACTTCGGGCTGGCCGAGCTTGGCGTTGTCGCTGGCCAGTCTCATGGTGCACGCCATGGCCAGTTCGCAGCCGCCGCCGAGAGCGAATCCATTGATGCAGGCAATGACCGGCTTGCCCATGTTCTCGATCGAGTCGATGATGGCCTGTCCCTGGTGGGTATATGCCTTGGCCGAGACTGGCGAGTGTTGCGACAGTTCGCCGATGTCGGCGCCGGCCACGAAGGCTTTCTCGCCCGCGCCGGTAAGGATCACGACGCGCACTTCGGCGTCATCCTTGGCCGACGCGAACGCCTGCTTCAACTCCTGCATGGTGGCCATGTTGAGCGCGTTGAGAACCTTGGGGCGGTCGATAGTGATATAGGCGATGTGGTTCTTCGATTCGTACTTAATGTTCTGGAAGTCGGTCATGAGTTCCTTTCGAGCAATTAGCGATTAGCCATTAGCAATTAGCCAAAGCAGTTCGGGTAGAGCAGTAATTCCAGCCGGCGACGGAAGCGTGCCGCCCCTGAAGGGGCTCGGGTTTCTACTCACACGCCCACCCACCGCTGAAGCGGTGGGCTACCGTCTTTCGTCTCGCTCCACGAGACTCGATCCAGCCCCCAAGGGCCGCAGAGCAAGCGACAGCAAAATTGGCCCGAATCGCCTGCGCCAAGCGCCTGCCGGCTGGCATGGCCGATATGTGCCATATAACGGCAAATATTACTGGCCAAGACATGTGCAATGTCTTGCACAATTCTCGTTATAGGCGACCCTAAACCACGAAACCATCCCGGAAGCCGTCTCGTCGGAAAACATCGCTCACGCGGCCACCAATAGCCGGGAAACATCAATGTCCCGTAACCTCTCACTGCCCTATTTCAGGGCAACCGCGCAAGCTCCAATCAATACGTCACTAAAATGCTATCAACTCGGCGAGATTTTCCCGTTTCGGAACCCTAAACAAAGCTTCCCGGCACCGGCTTGTTCGGGTCGGAATAATCGTAAAATCCCTTGCCCGACTTGCGGCCGTACCAGCCTGCCAGCACCAGGCGCTTCAGCAGCGGAGGCGCGGCAAAGCGGCGCTCCTTGAACTCGTCATACATAACGTGCGTGATGTAGTACGTGGTGTCGAGCCCGACGAAGTCGAGCAGCGTGAACGGTCCCATCGGGTAGCCGCAGCCCAACTTCATGGCTTCGTCGATGTCGGTGATCGAGCCCGACGCCTTCTTCATACGCGCGGATCGCGTCGAGCAGATACGGCACCAGCAGGCGGTTGACGATGAAGCCGGTCTTGTCGCTGGTGCGCACCGGGACTTTGCCGACCTTCTTGCCGAACTCGACCGCCGACTCGAAGACATCGGGCGCTGTGGCGATGGTCTTCACGACTTCGACCAGCTTCATCATCGGCACGGGATTGAAGAAGTGCAGGCCGATGAAGCGCTCGGGACGCTTGGTCGCCGTCATCAGTTCGGTGACGGAGATGGACGAAGTGTTGGTCGCGAAGATCGCGTCTTTCTTCACGATGGCGTCGAGGTCGGCGTAGGTCTTGCGCTTCTGTTCGACGTTCTCGATGATGGCCTCGATAACGATGTCGCAGTCGGCGAGGTCCTTCATGCTGGTGGTGCCCTTCAGGCGCGACTGCGTTTCGGTTTTCTGCTCGGCGGTGATGCCACCCTTGGCCGGCCCGCGTTCGACCATGCGGGAGAGCGACTTTTCGATGCCGGCGAAACCTTTGTCGAGGAACTTCTGCTCCTGTTCGAGCACCACGACGTCGCAACCCGCGGCAGCGGAAACTTGCGCGATGCCCGAGCCCATCAACCCACAACCTAGTACGCCTACTTTTTTGATTTCCATGTGCGTTCCTTTTGAATGTCGTAATGAAGTATTTCGCGTGAGACCGCGGGCTTACGCCCGCGCAAAACCTGTCGCCGCTGAAGCGGCTCAGATCGAAACCTTGACGTTACCCAGCGCTGAAGCGCTGGGCTAAGCTCTTCCGTCTCGCTGCGCGAGACTCGATCACTTCTCCGGATACGGATGCCGCTCTTCGAGCCGGTCTGCCGGAACTCCGACGTCGCTGATCCTCGTATTCTGCAGCGCCGCGATACGCCACGTGTCCTCGACTTTTTCCGCAACGATGGTTGGTCGTGCTTCCAATTCACGCGGCTGGCCATCTTCGAAGAACTGCAAATGCTGCCGCAAAAAAATCAGCGCCACATCCGGCCGCAGAAAGCGGATTTTCTCCACGCTGTAGCGCACGGTGCTGCCCTTGTAGATGGTGCCGAAGATCATGCGATGTCCGGCTTCAATCGCGCTCCGCCCGGCGTAGTATCCGCCCAGGATGTGAACGAAGTCGGCCCCCTCGGTGAAGGGCGCGGCGAAGGCAGCGCCGTCGGCGGCATTCCACGCCGCTTCCAGCTGATACACCATCCCGTGCAGTGCGCGCTCTTCGCCCGTCATTTTCCCTCGTCTTGCCCGCTCGCCTTTGCGCGTTGGCGCAACACGTAGGTCCATCCTCCCACGACAACCGCAGGCGACATGAACAGCAATTGGACCATCTGCGGCCACGCCACCACCTTATCGATCATGATGACGATGGCCGTCAGCGCTACCAGACCGCCGGCAATCCAGGCGGCGATGAAGTGCGGACGGCCGCCGATGAAGCTGGCGATGTATCCCGCGAGCAAGGCGAATAGCATTCCGCAAACGACAGCGCCGAATTCAAAGCTGATGCTGGCCGGCGCGTGTGGATCGGTGTCGGTGACCTGGAAGATCGCCCGCCACAACAGCTCGAAGAGCAGATATCCGAAGACCACTCCGCTAAAGACCCGCATCAACTTCACACTTCTTTCGAATACAAGGTGATTACAAAATCTGGGTGTCCCGTTGACTGAAGGATCCGTTTCAACTGAGCCGTGGATCCTTAGCCACCTCGTCCTAATGCCTAGCCAAAATCGTGCTAGGAGCTGAGGCACCCTCAAGAAGCTTTCGGCCGATTTCATCTCGCGATCCGAACACAGAACCGTAATCCTCCTACCGCTGCAGATTCTCCACAATCACGGCGATGCCCTGGCCGCCGCCGATGCAGGCCGTCGTCATGCCGTACTTGGCTTTGCGGCGTCGCAGCTCGTGCAGGATGGTGATCAGCAGCCGCGTCCCGGTTGCACCCAGCGGATGACCCAGCGCAATCGCTCCGCCGTTCACATTCACCTTCTCGCGATTCAGGCCAAGTTCTTTTTCGACGGCGAGGTATTGACCGGAGAACGCTTCGTTGACTTCGATCAGGTCGATGTCATCGAGCGACAGCCCCGCCTTCTTCAGCGCGATGCGGCTGGACGGTACCGGGCCTGAGCCCATGATCTTGGGATCGACGCCGGCGATGCCCCAGCTGACAATGCGCCCCATCGGCTTCAGGTTCCGCTTCTGAGCCTCATCGAGCGCCATGACGACTACGGCGGCGCCGCCATCGACGATGCCACTGGCGTTGCCGGCAGTCACCGTGCCATTCTTGCCGAAGGCCGGCTTCAGCTTCTTCAGGCTGTCCATGGTGGTGTCCGGACGGCGATGATCGTCTTCGGTAAACATCTCGCCGGTGGGTTCGCCGCGGCGATTGCGCAATGCGACCGGCGTCAACTCTTCCTGCAGGCGTCCGGCTTTGTAGGCGTCGTCCGCGCACTTCTGCGAGCGCAGCGCGAACTCATCCTGCATCTCGCGGGTGATGCCCTGCTGCTCGGCGTAAAGTTCGGCGGTATTCGCCATGTAGAGGTTGCAGTAGCTGTCCAGCAGCGCCACCATGAGCGAGTCTTCCAGCTTGCCTTCTCCCAGGCCAACGCCCCAGCGCATACCGCGAATAACGTGCGGCGCCTGCGACATGGATTCCATGCCGCCGGCGAGAACCTTGGTGGCTTCGCCGAGCTGGATCATCTGCGCGGCGCTGACCACCGACTGCATGCCCGATCCGCAGAGGCGGTTGACGGTGAGGGCCGGGGTTTCGATGGGAACTCCGGCTTTGAGGGCAACGTGACGCGCGCCGTAAATGGCGTCGCCCGAAGTCTGCTGGGCGTTGCCGAAAACGGCGTGGTCGATTTCGCCGGGCTCGACGCCCGAGCGTTTCATGGCTTCGACGGAAGCGATGGCGCCTAGTTCCTGGCCGGTGAAGTCGCGAAGCTTTCCACAGTAGCGTCCCATGGGCGTGCGGGCGCCGTTGACGATAGCGATATCAATTGTTTTCGACATGTGCGTATGGAAGGTAAGACAAGGGTCTGCGAAACATTCAAGTGTATCAGCGGCGAAAGAGGGGCGGCAAATGCCGGGAGAGCTGCTGGTTCTTAACGAGTGACAATTTCACAGTGAGATGGGAGACCTACGGCCGTCGTGCTAAATCGTCGGCCGTCGCTTATGCCAGTCCGTTGCCCGCTCATATGCATGAGCGAGCCGCAACACCGTCGAGTCCGCTCCGGGACGCGCCGACATCTGCATGCCAATCGGCAGCCCGTCGCGGCTGAAGCCGCAGGGAACCGACATGCTCGGCCAGAACAGCGAGCTGAAGGGAGCGGTGTTGCGCAGCAGATATTTCATCTCGAAGGGGCGTACGTCGGGGATGGCCAAGGATTCCAGATCAGCGAGCTTTGGTGCTGGCGCAGGCACCGTGGGTGTGATCACCACGTCGACCTGTTCGAAGATTCTCTCAGCGTCAGCGCGGAATTGCTTCAGACGACGGCACTCTCGGATGTAATCAGTCGCGCTGATGCCGGCGGTTTTCTGCACTCGAAAGAGCGTGAGAGGCTGGTAAAGCTCGGGCGTCCTGGTCGCCATCAATTCGTGAAATTCGTAAATCTCGGCGTCGAAGATGGTGCGGAAGGCGTCGCGCGGCACTTCGACGTCCGCGGTTTCGGCGACGAGTTTTCGCACCACGTTCAACGCTTCGTCCATCGCGCGGGCAACATCGGGGTCGAGATCATCGAAGAAGTGATTGCGCGCGATGCCGACGCGTAACTCGCGGACATCTTCGCCAAGCAATGACGCGAAATTTGATGTGCCGCTCAGCAGGTCAAGGAGGGTCGCGGCGTCGGCCACGGTGCTGGTGATCGGGCTCACGGTGTCGAACGATGAGCAGAGCGGCACCACGCCTTTCACGCTGATCAAGTTCGCGCTTGGACGATGTCCCACGATGCCGCACAGCGCGGGCGGACATCGGCCCGAGCCGGATGTGTCTGAACCGAGCGCCGTGACGCACATGCCTGCTGCGACTGCGGCTGCCGAGCCCGACGACGATCCGCCGGTAATGCGTTCCGGGTTCCAGGGATTTTTCGCGGGGCCGAACGCGCTGACCACGCCGCTCATGCCGAAGGCGAACTCGTGCATGTTGAGTTTGCCGAGGATCACTGCGCCGGCCTGCTTCAGCCGCCGCACCACTTCGGCATCCTCGGTCGGGACACGGTGGCGATATTGGTTGCTGGCGGCAGTGGTGAGTACGCCTGCGGTATCGAACAGATCTTTTAGCCCGATCGGAATACCGTGCAGCGGTCCGCGATAATTGCCGGCGATGATCTCGGCCTCGGCATGGCGTGCAGCGTCCAGCGCGAGGTCGGCGGTAACCGTGATGAAGGCGTTGAGCGTGGGATTGAATCGCTCAATCCGGTCGAGGCATTCGTGCGTGAGCTCGACGGAAGAAAGGCGGCGAGTGCGGATCTGTTCGGCGGCGTCGACAAGCGTGAGCATGCGCCGACATTGTACAGAAGCGGTGAGCTGGCAGCTGTCGCAGGAGCTGTGGGCTCTGAGCCGTGAGCTGTGGGCTTTGAGCCGCGAGCTTTGTATCAGGGCACGTCTTTAGACGTGCCGTAAACGTGGGTCGTCATATGTGGCCTTTAGGCGCCGCACGCCGTGCGCAGCGGCTAAAGCCGGAATCTCTGAAACGTGCTGCCGGCACGACTGAAGTTGTACGCTGATACAAGGCTCACGACTATAGCTCTGGCTCAAAGCCCATAGCTCACAGCTCATAGCCGAAAGCCGACGCCCCTTACGCCCGTTTCGCTTTCTTCTGGCACTTCTCGCACATGCCGTAAATCTGGAACGAGTGCCGGGTGGTGAGGTACTTGTGTTTGCGGCCGATTTCGCGCTCGATGCGCTCGATGTCGGCGGAGAAGAATTCCACCGAGCTGCCGCAATCGGTGCACACCATGTGATGGTGATTGCGCCGCTGGTATTGATGCTCGTAGCGGGCGATGCCGTCGTTGAAGGCGACCTCGCTGGCCAGGCCGCACTCGGCCAGCAGCTTCAGCGTGCGATACACAGTGGTGAAGCCGATGCCGTTGTCCTCTTTCTTGACCAGCCGGTATAACTCGTCGGTGGAAAGATGGTCGCGGGTATCGAGAAAGGTGCGGAGGATGCTGTCGCGCTGCCCGGTTCGTTTCAGGCCGACGCGCTTCAGATGATCGTGAAATACGTTTTCGGCCTCGCGCATCTTCTGGCGCGAGATGGTCGGCTGATCGTCAACGCGTTTCTGGAGCATAGGCAGGCTGCTCGCCGCAGTTGCAAGTGATTTGTTACAGGATAACACCGGGTGAGGCGGTCCTTGCCGGTACGCCATTGTTAACTGGCGTAGGTCTCAGGTTCAGTCCGAGCCGGAGCCGCCAGCGCCCAGCAGATTTCGCAACACCGCGACTTCCGCTTCGATGGCGGTCTTCAGGGTGGGTTCCAGGTCCGGCGCGTAGTAGGGCGAGTGGTTGGACGGTAATGGAGGTCCACCGGCCTTGGCTTCCGCGAACTTCGCGGGATCGGCCACGCCCAGTGAAAAATAGAACGACGGTACGCCCGCTTTGACGAACGCCGAGTAATCTTCCGACGCCATGTTCGGGGGCAACTGCTCCACGTTCTGCTGGCCGAAGGTCTGAATCAGCACGGCCCGCAGCCGCTCATCCAATTTGGGATCGTTGTACAGGGAGTCGAGCGATTCCACGTGCTCGACCAGCGGCGCTTTCGGGGCTCCGGCAGCTTGCGCCTCCGCGTTAGCCGTTCGCGTAATGGCCGACAGCAGATGCTGCCGCACATCGTCCGTGAATGAGCGCACGCTGAGTCCGAGATGGACTTCGTCGGGAATGATGTTCTGCTTGGTGCCGCCCTGGATGTAGCCGACCGTGATCACGGCGGGAACGCCCGGCTTGATTTCGCGCGACACGATCGTCTGCAAGGCCAGCACCACACGCGCCGCAATCACGATGGGATCGATGGTGGTTTCCGGATGGGCTCCGTGGCCGCCTTTGCCGTAGATGGTGATGTTCACCGCATCCGAATTCGAGTAGGCGTACTCCGGAGTGAAGCCGACCTTACCTGCCGGCAGGATATTTCCGCCATGCAGCGCAACGCCAACATCGGGTTTGGGAAAGCGCGTGAACAGTCCGTCGGCGATCATGGCCTTGGCGCCCATGCCGCGTTCCTCCGCGGGCTGAGCGATCAGAATGAGGGTGCCGTGCCAATCCTTCTTGGTCTGCACCATGATGCTCGCTGTGCCCACCCATGCTGCCATGTGAATATCGTGACCGCAGGCATGCATGACCGGCACGTCGTGGCCGGCGTCGTCCTTGGTGTGAACGGTGCTCGCATAAGCCAGACCGGTTTTCTCCTCGACGGGAAGCGCATCGAGTTCCGTGCGCAGCATGACTGTCGGTCCAGCGCCGTTGCGCAAGATGGCGACCACTCCCGTTCCGCCGACCTTCTCCGTCACTTCATAGCCCAGCTCGCGCATGCGCGCAGCCAGCTTCGCCGCGGTATTGACCTCATGCAGCGACAGCTCGGGATGCTCGTGCAGGTCCAAATACAACGTCTGAGCCTGCGGATAGACCGCATTCACTTCAGAAGTGAGCGAAGAATTGTTCGGGGAAGACGTCTGCGCCCATGCGGTGGACGTGGCGGCGATCAGGATTGCCAGGAAGATTGATCTCATGAGATTGGAATTTCCGTTCTGGTTTCCGACAGCCCACTATACCTTGCGTGCGATTCCAGCGCCGCATTGCTCTAAATCGAGTACAGCCTCGATCCCCCGCTTGCCAAATTGATTCGGCGTAACTGGTTTGCTAAGGTCATCATCATGTCCCAGCCTTCCACCGAGCAGACGCGCGAATTGCTCGACTCGCTTTATCGCGAGGATTCGAGACGGATCCTGGCAACTCTGATCCGCTTGCTGGGCGATTTCGATCTTGCGGAAGAGGCGATGCACGAAGCCTTTGCGACTGCGCTGGACACGTGGCCGAGGAGTGGAGTACCCGGCAACCCGCGGCCATGGTTGATTTCGACGGCCCGATTCAAAGCCATCGATACTCTGCGCCGACGGGCGAAATTTGATGCGTCGCAAGACGAACTCGTGCGATATCTCGAAGTGCAAGGAAGTTCGGCGGAAAAGCCCAACGAAGACGACAGCCTTGAGGATGATCGGCTGCGACTGATTTTTACCTGCTGTCATCCCTCTCTGCCGCCGGAAGCGCACGTTGCTCTCACCTTGCGTGAGGTGTGCGGGCTGACTACCGAGGAAATAGCAAAGGCCTTCCTCACCACTCCGCGCACGCTGGCGCAGCGCATCGTGCGCGCCAAGGCAAAGATTCGAGAAGCACGGATTCCGTACGAGGTGCCGACGCCAGAGCAATTGCCCGAGCGGCTGGACGCGGTGCTTCAGGTCATCTATCTCGTCTTTAACGAGGGCTATTCGGCTGCGGCGGGTGCGGAGGTAACGCGTGCCGAACTGACCGGCGAGGCGATTCGACTGGGCCGGTTGCTGGCCGAACTCCAGCCAGAGGCGGAAGTCATTGGGCTGCTTTCCCTGATGTTGCTGCAGGAATCCCGTCACGCCGCCCGAACATCGCCGACCGGGGAGCTGATTTTGCTGGAGAACCAGGATCGCTCGCTGTGGAACCGGAAGCAGATCGCGGAGGGGATAGCATTGCTGGAGAAGGCCCTGAACTCCCGCCGTTTCGGCTCTTACACACTGCAGGCTGCGATTGCGGCCGTTCATGCGGAGGCGGAGTCGGTCCCTGCAACTGACTGGCGCCGGATTGTTGCGCTTTACGACCAATTGCTACGAATTCATCCTTCGCCGGTGGTACAGCTGAATCGTGCCGTGGCCATTGCCATGCGCGATGGGCCAGAGGCCGGTCTGAGGCAGATCGACGCGGTGTTGGAACATGGCGGCTTGGCAAATTATTACCTGGCGCATTCAGCCCGTGCCGATATGTACCGCAGGCTCGGCCGGAGGGCTGAGGCTCGATCCGCTTATGAGAAAGCTCTGGCGCTGACCCAACAGGAACCCGAGCGGCAATTCCTGCAGGAGCGGATCCGGCAGCTGAAATAAACAAAAAGGAGTGTTAATCTGAGCGCGATCTTTCAGCACTTCACGTTGAGCGTTCGGCGCTTCTCATTCCGGGGCTGCTGTCGATGCAACCAAATGAACCTCTCATGACAAAAGGCGTTCTTATGGCCAGACGCGAAGCGCGCCGAAATATATGGTCCGGGAAAGCACCATACGTTTTTCTGCTTATGCTGGTTACATTGAGACCCACGACTGGGGAAGCCGCGGGTATTCGGGATTTTGTTATCCCAGCAAACGGCGATCAGCCCAGAATTGTCGCAGAGCTTTGGACACCCTGTTCCACTCCTGCACCGGAAATGCTCATAGACCGAGACGGATTTCCCACGACTATCCGCGCAGTCAGAAACTGCGTTGTCCCTGGGAAGAGTTTGCCCCTGGTCCTTATTTCACATGGAATGTTTGAAGATAGGTTCAGCCACCATGACACTGCGGAAGCCTTGGCGGATGCCGGTTTTGCCGTTGTTACTTTCAATCACACGCAAGACTCCAACCAGGATATTGGAGGTAAGTCAGCAGCTGATATTTCGTCTTTTCTCGTTCGGCCCATCGACGTAAAGCGCGTGCTCAACTTTTTGCTCGCCAGTCCGCCGGCAGGGATCAAAGTCGATCAACATCGCATAGGATTTTTTGGGTTTTCTCGTGGTGGCTATACCGGCCTGGTCTTGGCAGGCGCACAGCCTGATTTTGACCACATTACGATTCTATGCCCCGAAAATCTCTTGATGTGTCAACAAATCCGAGACCACAAAATTCCTGCACATCCTTCGGGATATGAGCCACGCATCAAGGCTTATGTGATCGCAGACCCGGTCAATTTTTTCCCCAGCAAGTCGAGTCTTCGAGACGTAAAGGTTCCCTTACAATTATGGAGTTCCGAGTACGGGGGGATGGGCGTGAGGCCTGAAGATGTGTCGGCCTTGGAAATGAACCTACCTGTTAAGCCCGAATTTCATCGGGCAAAAGGCGCAGGACATTTGTCCTTCGACTGTCCGTGTTCAGAAGATCAGGTAAGAGCAAATCCGCCATCTGTGGTTTGCACCGATCCGAAGGGTTTTGACCGGACGGCCTTTCACAAACGGTTCGATGAAGAGGTTGTACGGTTTTTCCGTGAGCACCTGGAAGAATGAGCGGCTGCGCGCACCAGCCGGGCGCCCCCCACTCAGAAGAAAATTTATTCGACGACCTGTCGAATTCCCCTCCGTCCGTTCGACTATCTCGTGAAGGCCGGGCAACCGGCCCGTCGGAAGGTGTTTCCAGGGCGATACGCTACGCGAAGAATTCGCAAATTGCATCTCGACTTCTGGCCACCCCTGTTCGACGCGTAAGTGGAGCGGTTCCGCGCAACCGGCATTCGCAACATTCCGTGCCTGGTGCGGCCCACGCTCCTATATAAAAGTAGCGGTCCTGATATAGCGTCCGCTCAACCCTCAAGGAGAACACAATGCGCTTCATGATGATCATGTTTCCGAAGGAATACGAAACCGCAAAACCCGGTTGGGTGCCCGACTTCAAAGAGATGGAGGCGATGGGCAAGTACAACGAGGAACTAGGGAAGGCCGGCGTGCTGCTGGCGCTCGACGGGCTGACCCCGCCCGCGACGATGAGCGCGCGCGTCACCTTCAAGAACGGAAAATCGACGGTTACCGACGGCCCGTTTACCGAAGCCAAGGAAGTGGTCGGCGGCTACTGGATCATCCAGGTGAAGTCGCGCGAAGAGGCGCTCGAATGGGCTTCGCGCATCCCCGGAAAGGACCACGAAATGGTCGAAGTTCGCCGGATGTTTGACTTAACCGACTTCGATCCCGAGACCCAAAAGGACATCCAAAAGAAGTTTGGTGACGACGTCGCAGCTGAGATGAGCCTGTAGTAAGAAACTCTCCCCGCTTTGTCGATTTTCGCCGGGTGCCCCACTCATTCGCGGGTTTCGAATGAGTGGGCGAGGCCGCATTCGTCCGGAAGTTGCTGCAATTCCACACATCAAGTTTTTCCGTCAGACCTCGCATCACGAATGAGTGCGGTACCCTCGCAGAATAATTCTGCCTTGGATGTCGATTTCCCCCGTGCGCGACGACTACAGGATGAACGATCCAGCGCGCAAGGCTGTGTGCTGGCTCGCGAAAAGGTATGGAGGAAACCGATGACCCGAAACCAAATCCAAAGCATTTTCCTGGGCGCATTCGTGCTCGTCGCCACGCTGATCGCGACCCGTCCGGCAGCCGCACAGGACAGCAAAGAACCATATCCAACGATGGCCCCGGTCGAACAATATCTAATGGATCGCGACGCGGAAATTGCCCTCGCCCGCAGCGCCGCTCCAGACGCCATTTCGCACGATGCCTCAGTTCTCGTCCTGACCCGCCACGGCTACGAGACCGCGTTCGAAGGAAAGAACGGCTGGGTCTGCTGGGTCGGACGCGGCTGGTTGGGCATGTTCGACAACCCCGAATTTTGGAGCCCGAAAGTTCGCGCCGCCGACTGCCTCAACCCACCCGCCGCCCGCTCCATCCTTCCGTATGCCTACAAACGCACCGAACTACTCCTGGCCGGCCATTCCAAGCAAGAAGTCATCGCCGCACTCAAAGCCGCCATCGACAAAAAAGAATTACCGCCCCTCGAGCCGGGAACTTTCTCCTACATGATGTCGAAGGGCTCGTATCTCACCGATCAAGGCGCCCACAACGGTCCACATCTGATGTTCTACGAAGCAGCGAAAGACGGTGCAGCCTGGGGCGCAAATCTCACCAACTCCCCAGTCCTCGCGGTAAATTACTGGTGCTTCTCCGCACAATCCTACCCACAACTCGAAACCTTCCCCCCGCTGTTCGTCTTCCTGATAGGAGTAGAGAAATGGTCCGATGGAACGCCGGCACCGGGCATGTAAAGACACGATGACGGAGCGCCCACAAATCAAAAATATTTCGCGTCGGCTGTCGATTTGTTCCGTGGGCGACGACTATAAGATGAACGAGCGAGCGCGCAACGCAGTCCTGCAGGCTCGAACAACATAAAGGAGCAGTCATGCCACAGTATTTAGTTGCCAACTACCTCCCCGATAACTTCGACCCGTCCACCGTAACCGAAGCGATGATCGAGGAGATCCACGCACTCAATCGCGAAATGATTGCTGCCGGCGTGAGGAAGTTCGCCTGCGGAATTTCCCCGGCCGCCCACGCAAAGACGGTGCGGAAGCAGTCGGATGGTACAGTCGCCGTCACCGACGGGCCGTACACCGAGACCAAGGAGCACATGGGCGGTTTCTGGATACTGGAAGCCGCCAACATGGACGAGGCACTCGCCTGGGCGCGCAAGGGCGCCATCACCTGCGACGCGGTGGGCGAAGTGCGCGAGCTTCTCTTCTTCCCGGCTGCGGAGGGAGCAAAGGAATAGCGTGGTGTCCCAGAGCCTGCCCTGAGCCCGCCGAAGGGGTTCACATTCTTTTTTGGAAGTTAACCTGAGAACAGTGCTGACTGCCCCGGTAGCTCTGGGCCACCGTTCGACGACGAACGAGGTGAACGAAATGAGAAATGTAATCTACGCAATCAACATCACCCTGGATGGCTGCTGCGATCACACCAAGGTAGCCGGCGGCGACGACAGTACCCTAGGCTACTTTATGAACCTCCTGCGCAAGGTTGACCTGCAGGTCTTTGGCCGTAAAACGTATGAACTGATGGTTCCCTATTGGCCCGATGTCGCCAAAGACCCATCTGCGTCCAAAGGGGACAAGGAATTTGCTGAGGCATTTGTCTCCCTCGACAAACTGGTTTTTTCGCGGACGCTGGACAGCGTTGAAGACAAGAAAACAAGAACGAGGATTGTGCGGACGAACCTTCGCGACGAAATACTGAGGCTGAAGCAAGAACCAGGCAGGAGTATCCTGGTCGGCGGCGTAGACATCCCTTCCCAACTGGTCGAGCTTGGTCTGGTCGACGAATTCATTTTTGTGGTTACGCCCGGCATTGCCGGCGAAGGCAGACGGTTGTTGGAAGGCGCTAGCTTGCCGGAGAGATTGCAATTGAAACTCGCTGATTCGCAGGTCTTTGAATCAGGATGCGTCGCGCTTCGCTACTTGAAGCAGTAGCTGGGGCACCAGCTTTCGCTTCTTGTGTGCCGCATCCAGAGCCACAAATCGAATAAGGGAGACTGTATGAGAAAGATCAAGATCATCGAACACATTACGCTCGACGGCATCATTCAGGCGCCCGGCGGACCGGGGGAAGACGGCGACTATCCCTACGGCGGATGGGCGGGGCCGCATGCCGACCATGGTGGGGGAGAGGCCATCGTCAAGGCTCAAGGCGAGCATTTCGATCTGCTGCTAGGCCGGCGGACCTACGACATCTTCAGCGGCTTCTGGCCCAAGGCCCCGAAGAGTCCGATGTCGGACAGCCTGAACGCGGCGACGAAATATGTCGCGACCCACAGGCCGGACAGCCTCGCCTGGGGACCAGCCAAGGATCTTGGAAAGGACATTGTTGAGGGCATTCGCCGCATCAAGGAGAAAGACGGGCCGCAGCTGATTGTCTGGGGCAGCTCGCAACTGACGCCGGTGCTGCTGGAACATGAGCTTGCGGATGAGGTCCTGCTGCTGGTCTTTCCGGTTCTGCTGGGCAAAGGCAAACGTATCTTCGCGGATGGAACTCCGCCACGCGAACTCGCGCTGGTGAGCACAAAGGCTGTGGGCTCGGGCGTCATCATCAGTACCTACAAGCCGAACGGTCCATTGCGCACCAGTTCCTACGCCGACACGACGGAGTAAAGGCGAGATATTCGCATAACCTACGAAACTCACGGGTGCCCCACTCAAGCCGGTTTTGCTTGAGTGGGTGTTTTGACTTCGTTCCGAACCATAGATCTCCCACTCATTCGAAACCCGCGAATGAGTGGGGCACCCGGCGAAAAGCACACCTCACCGAGACCGACTTATTCGTCTCGTCTCGTTATCTCTCGCTTCACGTGCCTGTAGAGCCAGCAACCTAGGATAATCAAATAGGCTGTGTGGTTGAAGATTCGTTCTATCGTGTCGAAATCGAATGGAGGTTGAGGGACATACACGTCACCTCCTTCAGGACTGAGACCTAGATGGTCAGAATCCAGGGTCTATTTGTCGCCGGCGACCCCGCAGCCACGGCTGTATAAGAGGGGGTCAGAGCCCCCAAGACATTATAGCAACGACAGAAAGTAAAATTGACAGCATGAACTAGAGAATTGGGTGGAGAGGAACAGTCGCCGGGTGCCCCACTCATTCGCGGGTTTCGAATGAGTGGGACCGCGAGGCGGAATACGTTATCCTGATCGGCCATTCCTGACAATTTACTCTTACCAAGCCATCTTCACCGCAGGCATATGTCCGGAAGCTACTCCATTTCCACTCTTCGGGCGCCCTTACCAGCCCGCGCTTCACAGGATTGCGGTGGATGTACCGCAACTTCTCGATGCGCTTTTCCGTACTGCACACATTGAAGTCGTAAAAACGCTTTTGCCAGATCGGGCCCATGCGTATGCCGCCGTGGTGGAGCAGTTTCGTGAATCGCTCTTTCACCACTTTCATCACCACAGAAGGATTTCCCACCTCCGGCTCGGTTATCAGAAGATGGAAATGTTCAGGCATTACCACGTAGCCGAGTACGACGAAGCGATATTTTTGCCGGGCGCGTTCCAGGACACGCAGAAACAGGTCACGGCGCTCGCCGCTGTCGAGCTCCGGACGGCGCTGATAACAACTGCAGGTGATGAAGTGCAGGTCGTGCCCACCATACCAGCGCTCCAAACCTCTCGTCATGCCCCGAAAGTATCGAGGGCAGATCATTCCCGTCTGTGATGGGACGTACCGAAGGCTGTGACTCGCGGAACCCACTCATTCGAACCCCGCGAATGAGTGGGGCACCCGGCGCTTGTTCATTACGGCGTAATTTCCCACACCACGCCACACTGGTTCGCGCCGATGGCGCAGTTGGCGCCGCTCGGTCCGTACAGATTCGTCGTGCCGAAGATGTTGCCGCTAGTATCGACGCTGACCCCGCCGAACGGATTACCGCCGTCATCACCGCAGGTGAAATCGTGTAAGTCGGTGTAGGTCCAGTTCCCGCCCGATGGCGTCAGCTTGAAGACGTTGCCGCACTGGAACGCTCCGTCGCCGTAGGTCGCGCCGTAAAGGTTCCCGGCTGCGTCGATTGCCAAATTTCCTTCTGGTCCGGGGCCGGGTCCCACGAGGTTCGCGATAACCGAGTAATTCCAGCCCCCGCTTGCGGGCGACAACTCGAACACAACGCCTCCTCCGCCCGAACCTCCTTGCACGGTTGCGCCGTAGAGATTCCCGGCCGAATCCCTCACCAAACCGCCGTATGCATAGGCGCCAGTGGAGAGGTCAGTGAAGCTGTGGAGCACGATCGTCTGCCAAATCGAACCGGAACGCGTGACCTCATACACCGATCCGAGTTCCTCCGCGCCGCCGTAAAAGCTGGTTCCATAAAGATTACCGGCCGGATCGATGATGAGACCGTCAGGATTGATGGGACCTCCATTGCCGAACTGGTACTGCGTAAGCGTGGTTTTTGCCCAGCCGGAGCCGGAGCGCGTCAACTGGAATGTGGTGCCGCAGCCAAAGCTGCAGCCGTCGTTGCCGCCGGCATTGGTGGCGCCGTAAATGTTGCCCGCCTGATCGAAGGCAAGGCTCCCTTCGGGTGCGAATCCGTCGGCCTGGTCGACGAACTGGTAGATCACGTTCTCCGTCCAGGGACAACTAGCCGAGGTGCATGCCGTAGCGGGAGGTTGCAGCGTGAACACTACCCCACAGCCCGCATAGGAGATGGTGCAGTCGCTGTCAATCGTGCCCCCGGCGAAGGTGCTGCCGTACAGCAGGCCGCTGGGTCCGAAACTCACCGGGCCGTCCGGGGAAGAGCCGTCGCTCCCGCCCAAGAAGATGTATAGCGGATTCAGCACCCAGCCCGAATTGTGGCGCGTCATCTTGAAGACGTTGCCGCAGCCAACGCGCCAGCATTGGGTCTGTTGATTTCGATTGCCGCCTGCACTGGCCGTGCCGTAGAGGTGCCCTGAATCGATCGTCAGCGAGGCAAGTGGCTGCGCTCCGTCGTTGTTTCCTGTGAAGCTGTGGATGACGGTGAAGGTTTGGGCTTGGGACGCTGATAGCAACAGCGTGACCCAGCAGAGAAGAAGCCTAAGGATTTGAGCGCGATACATAGCTCTCCTCGGTAACTGAGCTTCTCATTTTGCTTCGCAACGGAATTGGTTGCAAGAGCAATTTCGGTCAGCTTCATAGCCAGATGGGCAGAGCTGAATCGCATGCGGACCCACAGATTCCCCTGACGGGATCAAAAAAAATAGAATAGCTGTCGATTTTCAGTCTCCCGAACGACTACCTGATAGCAGACTATGAGCTACGGCTTTCTGAGTCACAGCACAAGGGGAAACGAATGAAATACATCTGTTTGGGTTACTACGACAAAGGCAAACACGATGCCATGGCCGAGGGCGAGCAAAAGGCCATGTTCGACACATGCTCTGAATATGACGACCATCTTCGCGCCAACGGGCATTGGGCTGGTGGCGAAGCGATTCAGCCTGCGGAAACCGCCCTTACCCTGTCCTGGAAGAACGGCAAAGTGGCGACTACCGACGGTCCCTATACGGAGACCAAGGAACAACTCGGGGGTATTCTCGTCCTTGAAGCGCGGGACATGAATCATGCTGTGCAGCTCATCGCGCAGCATCCGGCCCTGAAGTACGGCAGCATTTTCGAGATCCGGCCAGTAGCGGACATGAACGAAATCTTGAAGGCAAGTGAGCAGCGGCGGCGCCAGAATGCTGCACGCTGACGACGGCCTGGCCGTAGAGTCGGCGTGGAAATTGTTCGCTGGCGGACACCGATGCCCTGCCGACGGACATGCTGGCCACTCGTAAGTCGATTCAAGCTGTTGAGAAGCAATGAATTGTCTGAAGCCAGTCGTGGACAATCGATTGCAATCCAATGTTTGCCAGAGGACAAGCCGGCCCGAAAGTGTGAGGCCCGGCGTTCCGGAGAACGCACCATGACAGTCAGAGCGGATTTGATTCTTCAGGACCTTAAGGTGGCGCTGCGCTCGCTGTGGCGCAGCAAAGGCCTGTCGATCACGGTGATCGCGACGCTGGCGCTGGGAATTGGCGCGAATGCGGCCATCTTCACCCTGGTGCGCGGCGTTCTGTTGCGGCCGCTGGTCAACCGCGGCGAGGACCGGCTTATCTACATCCGGCAGGATGCTCCGGGAATCGGCGACAGGGACGCCAACTTCTCCGTGCCGGAGGTCCAGGACCTGAAGGCCAGCGTGAAATCGGTCGGCTCGTTCGGGCAGTTTTCGATTATGGGTTTCACCATGATCGGACTTGGAGAGCCGCGCGAGATTCGCGCCGGCGTGGTCGACGGCTCGTACTTCGAGGTTATGGGACTGCGCCCGGTGCTGGGCAGGCTGCTCGATCAGCGCGACGATGGTCCCAATGCTGCCGGCGCCTGCGTGCTGACCTACCGTTTCTGGAAGGACTCGCTGAAGGGCGATCCAACGGTGATCGGCAAGACCATACGGCTTGATCCGCGTACGGCCACCATCATCGGTGTGCTGGAGCCGTCGGTGCAGTATCCGTCGCAGACCGAGATCCTGGTCAATGTGGTGACCAGTCCGCATCATCTTTCGGCCACCATGGTCACGGGACGCGTGCACCGCATGACCGAGTTGTTCGGCCGCCTGGCGCCAGGCGCCACGCTCGACCAGGCCCGCGCCGAGCTGCACACGGATTATGCGGCGATGTTGCACGCGCATCCCGAAGCGTATCCGGCGAGCGCACACTACCAGATCGATGCCGTGATGCTGCGTGACCAGATCACGTCGGGCGCAAAGACGATTCTCTGGGTACTGCTGGCGGCATCAGGTCTCATCTTTATCATTGCGTGTTCGAATGTCGCCAACCTGATTCTGGCGCGCTCGGTGCGCCGCGAGGGCGAACTGGCGATTCGCGCCGCGCTGGGGGCGACCACCTCCGCGTTGCGGCGAACGCTACTGGCGGAAAGCCTGCTGCTATCGGTGGCAGGAGCGGTGCTGGGCGTTCTCAGCGCGCAGCCGATGCTGGCCATCCTGGCGCGGTATGCCTCGCGTTTTTCCGTTCGCGCCCTCGATTTGCGGGTTGATATGACCGTGCTATGGGTGGGAGCGGCGCTGGCTGTCATCTCTGCGGTACTGCTGGCGTTTGTGCCGCGCCTTCCCTCGGTGGAGTCGTCGGGAGGAATCGGACTGGCCAGCAGCAGTACCGTCCGCATCGGCAGCGGCACCAGCCGCCGGCTACGGATCTTCGCCATTACCCAGATTGCGGCGTCCTTCATGTTGCTGGCCGGCGCCAGCGTTCTTATCAAGACGTTGATCACGCTTCAGGAAACGCGGACCGGCTTCGACATGCATCGTGTCCTGGCGGTGAACGTGCCGGTCATGTCGTACGGGAAAACTTCCGACGACATCATCAATTTCTACCGCCAGGTGATTGAGCGCATCAGCGCATTGCCCGGGGTGGATCGCGTCGCTCTGGGCACGAATGTTCCCTGGCGCGACGCCGGCAATCAAGGTCCCGGCCTCCAATTCACCGGCGAGGGTCACGTAAACGGCAATCACGAAGAAGACCCGTTGGCGGGACTTCGGGTGGTGTCGCCGGGATTCTTCGCGGCGCTGGGGGTGCCGCTCATCGCCGGCCGCGACTTCAACGACAACGACCGGCGGGGCAGTGAGCCGGTCGTCATCATCAGCCAGAGCGCGGCGCAGCGCATGTTCCCCGGTCAAGATCCTATCAACCGGCATATCATGTGGACCGACCCAGTAATCAAGTACGTCTACATCAGCCCCGCACCGCGCCGCATCGTGGGTGTTGCCGCCGATGTGGACGACGAGCATGTCGAGCCGGCACCGACGCTCACGATCTATCATCCCTTCGGGCAAATTCCTGACGACACCAGCCAGGAGCTGCCGCTGTTCGGCGGCCGGCTGTTCGTCCACACCCGCTCGGATCCTCATGCATTGATCATCCCGCTGACGCGCATCATCCGCGGCCTGTCTTCGGAACAGCCTGTCGAGCACGCTGCCACGCTGGAAGACATTCGCGCCGAAGTGCTGACGCCGGACCGGTTGAATACGCTGGTCTTCAGTGGCCTGGCGGGGCTGGCGCTGCTGATTGCCCTGGTTGGCGTCGCCGGCGTGTTGGCATTCTCTGTCAGCGGACGCACCCGCGAGTTTGGGATCCGCCTGGCGGTTGGAGCGCAGCCCAGACACTTGCTGATGGGCGTAATCGCCGAAGGTGCGGTGATGGCTGTGGCCGGCATTTTGGCGGGCGCAATCCTGGGTTACGGGTTAGCGCGGCTGGCCAGCAGTTATTTCCCGTCGCTGCAGATGCCCAGCGCGTGGCCTGTGATTGCTTCAGTCATCGTGCTATTGGTCGCTGCAGTTATCGCGTCCATGTTTCCCGCAGCACGAGCTGCACACGTGGACGTTACCGAAGCCCTGCGCGCCGAGTAACGCGGGCATCCGAGAAACTGGCTGCAAGTCTGGAGCAGAATCGTAAAGCTCCGGCTGGCGAGGTTTCAGCGGATGGGGGCACCTTCCGTGCGAACGAGGCAGGCAAAGATCGTCAATTTTCGATAAACTGCCGCAATTCAAATTCAGGCTCAACTCCTAGGTCGGCCCCGAACGCTATTCAAGGAGACCCCTCACGATGACAGCGCCTCAACTGTCGATTGCCCACGAGAACGCAGGCCTGTGGCGAGTTACCTTTCACAACCCGCCAATCAACATGTTTGTTCCCACGACGATCGACGAGTTGGGAGCGTTCATGACCGACCTCGAAGCGGACCCATCGGTGAAGGTCGTAGTGTTCGAGTCGGCGAATCCCGATTTCTTCGTCGCCCATCTTGACGTAGCCCAGGCAGCGGCACGGCCGGAGGTGCTGGGCCTTTGGCGCGACTTCGTGCTGCGCCTGGCGTCCACGCCAGTGGTGAGCATCGCCAAGATTCGCGGCCGCACGCGCGGCATCGGTAACGAGTTCGTGCTGGCCTGCGACATGCGCTTCGCCAGCCGGCAAAGCGCCCTGTTCGGCAACCCCGAGGTCGGCGTCGGATTGGTTCCGGGCGGCGGCGCGCTGGAATGGCTCCCGCGCGTGGTCGGCCGCTCGCGCGCCCTTGAGATCGTGCTCAGCGGCGACGATTTCGATGCCGATATCGCCGAGCGCTATGGCTGGGTGAACCGCACGCTGGACGATGGCGACCTGGACTCGTTTGTCGATACGCTCGCCCGGCGTGTGGCCTCGTTCGACCGTGAAACGCTAGCGGCAGCCAAGGCGCAGCTCAACCGGTTTGGGACGCCGACCGCTGCCGAACTTCAGTCGAGCAGCGACCTGTTCTTCCCGCTGCTGGCCTTGCCCGGTGCGCAGGCGCGCCGTGCCAAGATCCGTAATATCGGTTACGGCGTTCCCAGCGACTTTGAATTGAATTTCGGCCGCTACCTTCCTCAGTTCGGGCGGACGGACGACGATGACGCGGATAGCTCCAACTCCAAGTAGGCGGCCTTTTTCCCAATCGAATTTCGCGCGATGACCGAGTCGACTGGGGCGTGGTAAAACTGCGCCGCCTGCGCTCAGCATGACGCCAAGAAAATCGGGCGCAGCCCTTAAGCTGCGCCCGTTTGTTTCGTTGCTGGCTAGATCGGCTACCGCGCGGATGCTCCGGTGGCGCCGCCGCCTCCGCCGTTGGCGGCGTTGGTCGCGTTGGTTTGCGACTTCAGCCAGGCAGACAGGTTGCTCCGTTGCTGGTTCTGCAGATCGACGCAGCTGCTGATCGACTCCAGCGCTTCCTTCTGGTTGCGCTCGGTGCCGGGGAAGGGATGCTGCTGGAAGAACTGCTTCACCTCTTCCGCCTTCTCGTTACTGCAGAAGGCTTCGGTACCGTACAGGAACAGTCCTGCGCTACCCAGGCCGCCGCCGGCCTTGGCTTGCAGTTGGCTGAAGTTGGTCCGCATGAAGTCCCACGTTGCCTGCTGGCTGGCGGGATTGCCCATCATGGGCAACAGCATGTACAAGTCCTGTCCGCGCACCCTCTCGGTGAGCGTCGCATTCAGCGTTCTCTGGATCAGCTCAGGCTCAGGAAATTCTCCCAGCGCCCGGGCGAACATGTAGAACTGTTCAGGCGACGACGGCTTCTGCATCTGTGACAGGAACTGATTGTAGAGGTCGGCATCGCCATGGCGCGCCGCCACGGAAACCACCGCCGGAGCCAGCGTGCCATCCACCGAGCCCGGATCCTTCATGAGTTGCTGCACCATGGTATGGGCTTCCGCGATGACCTCGGGGTCTTGCGCTATGTTGCCCAGACCTTGAAACAGCATGGACCGTTTCTGTTTGTCTTCCGGCGAATCGCTGGAGCGTCCGTTGTAACCGAGCTGCTGCAGCACCGGCGAGAACTGCGTGCGCATCCAGGACTGGAAGGCAGGACGGTCGGCGTCGGTAAGCAGGTACTCGTTAATGAAGTTCAGATGACGGCCGAATTCACCGATCAACACCGAACCAGGAGTGTTCTTCAACTGCGCGCCCAGGGCGAGGTAGTCGCCCACGCTGTGCTTGTCGATGCGCATCAGAGCCCACTCGTTACCGACCAGCTTGATGCGCTCGTCCGGTGTCAGAGCGGTCTCCACCCCGTTGCCGAGCTGGTGCAAGGCAGCGTTGTCGTAGTTGAAGCGGTAATAGCCCAGCGCATTCGAGTCAGGGAAAACGAACTTCGAGCAGCCCTTCATGGTGAATTGCTGTTCGCGCTTGGTCATCAGGAAGCATTCCTGCGCGCCAGCCGAGCTTCCATTGATGCCCTTGGCGCAGATGGGAATCTGCCAGATCTGGTCGTTAGGATGGTTGAACAGCTCCGGTGAATCGAAGTAGCGTTTTTGCGATACGTTGAGCGTGGTGTTGCCGCCTTCGCACTTGGCTTGCACGTCAATGTAGGGAGCACCGGCCTGCATCACGAAGGTCGGCATGATTTCGTCGACCGGCTTGTGCGAGGCGTGCGCCATCGCGGTCCAGAAATCGGCCGCGGTTGCGTTGCCGTAGGCATGCTCTTTCAGGTACAGGTTCACACCGGCGCGGAAGGTCTCCGGCCCCAGGTACGACTCCAGCATGTGGAGCACTGACGACGCCTTGCCGTACGCGATACCGTCGAACAGCTGCTCGATCTGGTTGCGCGTTTCCGCTTCCTGATGGATGGCTCGCTGGTTCTGCACCGAGTCCTCACCCAGCGCGCGGTTGGTGTCTTCCACCACGCCTTGCGACACCATCCAGTCCGGCTGCCACTTGGCGATAGGGTGCGGTGTCATCCAGGTGGCAAAGCCTTCGTTCAACCAGATGTCGTCCCACCATGCGGCGGTGACCAGGTCGCCAAACCACTGATGCGCCATTTCATGCGCGATGGTCTCAGCCACGCCCTGCTTCGCATTCACCGAGGCGGTCTTGTCGTCGATCAGCAGCGCCGTCTCGCGATAGATGATGGCGCCCCAGTTCTCCATGGCGCCTGCCTGGAAGTCAGGCACAGCGATGTTGTCCAGTTTGGGCAGGGGATACTTGATGCCGTAATAGCTGTCGTAGTAGTGCAGGAAGGCCTTCGAAGCTTCCAGCGGGAACTTCGCCATGTTCTCTTTGCCCGGCACCGTGCAGACGCTCACCTTCACACCGTCGGTGTGATCGGAGATGCACTTCCAGTCGCCGACCGTCAGCGCCACCAGGTAGCTCGACATCTTCGGCGAGGTGGAGAACTTCACGGTATGCTTGTCGCCCGGTCCGGGTTCGTCGGAGACAACTTCACCGTTCGAGATGGCCACATCGCCCTTGTCGATGATCGCGGTCAGATCGAAGGTCGCCTTGTACGAAGGCTCGTCGAAGCTGGGGAAGGCCACGCGCGCGTCGGTCGATTCCATCTGCGACACCAGGTACTTCTTGCCCTTGTAGGTGCTCAGATAAAAGCCGCGCAGCTTGTCATTCAGATGGCCGGTATAGGTGATGTGCAGCGACGCCGCTCCGGCGGGAAGCGCTTTGTCGAAGGTGAAGGTCGCCATCTCGTTCTTCTCGTCGAGAGAAACCTTCGCCGTCTGCGTCTGCCTGCCGGCAGTTGCGGTCACTTTGTGGAAATCGATTTCCAGCGCGTTCAGCGTGATGGTGTTGGTGGGTTTCGCCAGCTTGAGGCTGATGGTTTCATCGCCATCGAAGCTGTTGTTGGAAAAATTCACATCGACGGTAAGGGAATAATGATCGGGAGTAGCGCCGCCTGGCAGGCGTTGCGCAAAAGCTGTGGAGCAAGCGAGCAGGCCCACAGCAAAAGCAACCAGAATCTTTTTCATAATCTCACTCTCAAGGAAGTAGGAAGATACCTAGTAGAAATCGATTGGAAGTACGTAAAAATCGGCTGAATGGTTCAGCAAAACTCTTAAGCAAATTTTAGACGAATTTATAGAGTCTGTGTGAGCAACATACTGAATTAAAAGTAGTTGTCCATTTTCGTACAGCGTAAGATATGGTTTGTCCGTGAATGAACAGTTATATGGCTGCGCAATAGCCATCAAGGCTGGCGCTCTTTTAGGATTTCGCGTACAGCGCAATCTGGCAGAGTGCCTGCCGTCGTTTCTACAAAATTGAAACTGCGGAACAGAGACGCGCTCTCTACTCCCTCCAGTGAGGTTCGCTGTCGAAGTTTTCTTCGCCGGTGCCGCGCTTCATCACCAGAAAGACTCCCCAGTCTTTTCCGCTCTCCAGTGCAACGTGCCGGTAGATGACCGTCTTGTAACCGGGCTTGGCTGCGACCACGGTATCCGTAGGTTGGGTGTCCGGCGGCGTGTCCGGCAGAGGTACGGAGACCGAAAAGAAGCCACGTTGGTCGGTGTCGAGGTCGAGCTTGGCAGCTTCGACGTGGACATGGACGGCAGGGACCGGTTGGCCGCGTTCATCGACCGCGTAGCCGAGCAACAAGGTGAAGCCGGGCTTCAACAGCACATCGATGCCGCGCAGTTCCTGCGGGGGTTCCACCGGATCGAGCATGATCCGTCCCGCCAGATTGTTGCCCGGTCCGATGCTCTGCTGGAAGGTCATCGGCTTATATCCCGCAGCGGAAATTTCCATCTGATACGCGCCTTGCGGCAGCGTGACTCGGAGACTTCCATCTTCGCCGGTGACGGCGGAGAAATTCTTGGGGCCTTTCAGGTTGACCTTCGCGCGGACGGCGAAGCTGGTGGCGCTATCCCGGACGTCGACGGTGAGCACGCCCGTATCCGCGTGCAGGAACGTGGCGGCGCAGGCCACGAGCATAGCCAGAAGAAGCAATTTTCGAGTGGGCATTCGTTCCAGGCCCCCTTTGTGGCGATTGCCGCTATAGTAATTCCCCGGCGGCGGTCAGGAATACTGCCCGCCAGTGGCGAACCGCTTTCGTCATTGGCCCATTCGAGGGATAAGCGGCGTTGGCGCTGAAGGGGCGCAGTTTCAGCCGCGCCGTAACAGCATTGAAAACTGATCTGAGCCGGCTCTAGCCGGCAACACAAGTGCCGCCCCTGAAGGGGATCAACGTCTACAACTACGTCTCCCCAGCCGACCGCCTGCGGCTGCGTGCTGGGCTAAGCTATTCCGTCCCGCTGCGCGGGACTCGGTCCAATCTCGCGGGGCCCGTTGGCCTTAGCTGCGGGTGCAAAAGCGAGAGAATTCCTGCTCAAGCCGACCGCCTGCGGCCTGCCCGCGCCACGAATTCGTGCTTCCAGCCCTCCGGTAGCGCGTCGAGCTGCAGGGCGCGTTGCAGTAATTCGTTGTCACGCTCGAGTCCGAGAAACAGACTCATCACGTCCTGGACGCTGACCTTGCGAGGGTCGCGATGGATGATCTCGATTGGCGAGCCCGCGCTCAGCGTTCCTTCTTCGACTACGGAGAAATAGAAGCCACTGCGCAGGCTGAGCAGGAAGCGCTTGATGATGTCGTCGCGATCGAAGCGCAGTGCCAGCTTGAAGCAGGGCAGACGCGGCTGCGTCACCATCAGCGTGGCCGTGCCGACCTTGAGCTGATCGCCAATGTGCAGCGTAGCTTCCGCAAGGCCGGTGGTGGTGAGGTTCTCGCCGAAGTTTCCCCAGCTAAGGGGCTCGCCGCCGAGCTCGTTGCGCCAGTATTCATAGTGCTCGGAAGGGTAGCCGTAAACAGCCTTCTGAGGGCCGCCGTGGACGACGAGGTTCGCCTGCCGGTCGCCAGCGAGGTTCAACGTGCCGACATGCACGTCTCCGGCGACGGGTGATTTGAAGATACCCGTCTGCACGGTCTCGTTCTTCCAGACGACCTCGCGCGGCAGGCCGACGTTGACGGAGAGTATCTGCATGCGTTTCTTCTGATGATCCGCCGCGCGATCGCGGTGCAATGTCGCTCGATTGGAACTGTGAGCCGTGTGCCAGGTCAAGCTCCGAAAGCTATCTTCAAAACCGTGAGCTTTGTATCAGGGCACGACTTCAGTTGTGCCACCACGGGCTCCTTTACGCTTGGGCTTTAGGCCCTGCAAAGCTCATGCAGCGGCTGAAGCGGTCGCCTTTCAAACATCGATCTTGGCACGACTAAAGTCGTGCCCTGACACGGTACGGATGGGATGTCGAGTGTTTCCACAGGGCCACCCTCACGCAATTCGCCTTGCCATTGTGAAGCGCCATTCTTTTTCGCAGCTCGCATCATTCCCCCGCCGGAAGCCCCCAACGGGTCTATACTTCTTCCCAACGTAAAGGGCTGGCCGGCGTCAGGGCGCTGACTTGAATTGCAACTAGGGGCGGATATTGCGGGATATTCCCGCGTTGGTCGTACATCGGGACGGCGCTTCCGCCAACCTCGATCGGCTGATCAACTTCTATCGCCGTCGTTGTTCCCTTGGGTTCCGGAATGAGCGAAGCTGCAGCGGATCCATTTCTAATCTCGGTCGAAGCGGGGCTGACTTGCGGCGGACGCAACCTGACGCCGCGCCGCAGAGGATGGAGGAATCAATGAGTACCGCAGATGTTCCTAAACTTGACATGGATAAACTGAACGCCTTCATTGGGCAGTTCGTAGGCGACCTGGGCGCAGCGGTTCACACCGGCATGGTCGTTATCGGAGAGAAGCTCGGCTTGTACAAAGCGCTGGCTCAGGGACCGATGACCAGCGCTGAGCTGGCCGCCAAGACGAAGACGGATGAACGCTATCTGCACGAATGGCTGTCGTCGCAGGCCGCCGGAGGCTATGTCACCTACGACGCAAACACGAACAAATTCAGCATGAACGCGGAGCAGGCGTTCACGCTGGCCGACGAGAGCAGCCCGGCCTATCTGCCGGGAGCGTTTGAGCTGGCGTTGGGTTCGCTGTCGGCGGTCCCGCGTATTGCGGAATCGTTCCGGACCGGCGCCGGCATGGGATGGCATGAGCATGCCGACGGCGTCTTTCACGGTTGCGAGAAGTTCTTCCGCCCCGGTTACGCGGCCAACCTGGTCAGCACCTGGATTCCGGCGCTGCAGGACGTCCAGCAGAAGCTGGAGGCGGGGGCGAAAGTCGCCGACGTGGGCTGCGGCAAAGGCGCATCAACGCTGCTGATGGCGAAAGCGTTTCCCAAGTCTCAGTTCATCGGCTTCGATTACCACGACAAATCGATTGAGGCGGCGCGCGAAATCGCCAAGCAGGATGGTCTCGCGGACCGCGTCAAGTTCGATGTCGCCAAAGCAAAAGAATATCCCGGTAAGGACTATGACTTCGTCGCGGTCTTCGATTGCCTGCACGACATGGGCGATCCGGTGGGAGCCGCAAAGCACGTTCGCCAATCTCTCGCCAAAGACGGAACCTGGATGATCGTCGAACCTTTCGCCAACGATCAGCTGAAGGACAACCTGAATCCCGTGGGGCGGGTGTACTACTCGTTTTCGACGTTACTGTGTACGCCGTGTTCGCGATCGCAGGAGGTGGGCTTGTGCCTGGGCGCGCAGGCCGGAGAGGCACGCATCCGCGAGGTGGTGAACCAGGCCGGATTCACCCGCTTCCGGCGCGCGACTGAGACGCCCTTCAACATCGTTTACGAAGCGCGGCCGTAGCCCGAAATCGACAGAGACGAAGAAAGCTCCCATCCCCGCTGAATGCAGGCGGAAGGTGGGAGCTTTCAACAGTTGGCGCTTACGCGCCGCCCGGTGCAAAGAGTCGGTTAACTCTACTTGCTGCCCGGGTTAACTCGGCTGATCTTGATGGAGTTCTTGTCCGTGTTGTAGTAGTAATCCACGGCCACCGTCTGATTGTCATAGTCCTTCAACTTGTCAGGATTGCTGACCTGATACGCAGTATTGCCGTGCGTAAAGGTCATGCCGCCGTTGCTGACCATGCCTATCATCTGACGTTCGGGCTGAGTGCTGCTGCCGTTGGTGCTCTCCTCAGCGGCCTGGTTCGCCTGCGCCTGCTTCGCTTGGTGGTTGTCCTGCATGCTGCTCTGGGCGATAACTGCCGCGGGTACCAAAAATGCAAGTGCGAGTAAACCTGTCATCAGTTTCTTCATGACTCACCTCTCGTCACACGCGACTTGTACTACAAGCAACTCTGGCGTCCCCGTGTGTTGGTAATAGGACGCTAAATTCGGGTGCGGGGTTTGCTCGCAAGTGCTGCGGCAATGTCTGCGATATGAATGAATTGCAAGCCAAATAAGCAATCCGGCAGAGTTGCCGCCACCATTCATGGGTTTTAGCTACTAGTAACGCGCAGCTGTTAAGGCTGTCTTTTCTTCTCCTCTGCACGGAGGTACGCTTCAATTTCGGCTTTGCCTTCGTGTGCCGCCCATTCTGCCGGAGTCGCGTGCCAAAGCGTGTCTTTGCGATCCAGGTGTGCGCCGCGTTCGACTAGCAGTTTGACTAAACCGAAGTGACCGAAGCCCGCTGCCTGATGCAATGGGGTCGAATGCGAGTGGCCTCCGACCGGGTGGTAGCGGTTCGGGTCTTCCCCGGCATCGAGCAGCATGCGAACGATTTCGACGTGCCCAAATTGCGACGCGGTCGCTAGCGCCCAATGTCGATCGTCGCTGTTGGCCGCCGAAAGCAGATGCCGCACGTCGACGAGGCGCCCCAGCGCCGCCGCAATCGAAAGGTCCAGGACAGCGCCGCGCCGCAGTAGCGCATTCACCGCCGCGAATTCGCCGTGCATGGCTGCTGTGCGCGTGGCTTTGTTGGGATCGGCTCCGTAATCGCACAGCAGGTCGATGAGCGCCACCTGTGCTCCCGATTCGCGTGCCACATTGCTGCTGGCTACGAGCGCGAGCGTCTCGTCCAATGCCGCCTGCGTCGTGCCGGCATCGAGGATCGTCTTGGTTACCGCAACGATGTTGCTGGACAGCTTGCCGTGCCGCGTGGGGTTTTCCGCGACAAACTCCAGTAGCGTGGGATTGCGAAAGTAATTGCCGCCTTCAAAGATGACGCGCTGTTGCGCCAGCCCCGGATGCGACTTGAGGTGAGCGCGCAAGCCTTCTACGTCTCCAGCATCCAGCAGATCAACGGCGTGGCGAAATGACATGTTCTCGATTCGTTCGTGGAAGGGAAGAGTCAGCCGATCGGCGAGGCCGGGCTTCTCGATGTGTTGCTTCAGCCGCGGCCAGCTGGGAAATCCGGACTCGCGGGCGATGGTCAACTGAGCGTCGCTCAAGCTCAGTTTCGCGGCAAAGATCTCCGCGTCGCCGGCCCTGGCAAAGCGCGGATGAAATTCACGTATTAACTGCGCTACCGCGGCATCGTGCGCAGCATGGCCCTGCAATAGATCTCTGGCCTGATATTTGAGGTGGTCAAGGTTGGGATTGGGCGGAAGAGGTCGTACCGGCATGGCGAACTTCCTTTCGTGCGCCCGAGGTCCGCATTGAACGGGCAGAAAGTAAGTTCGTGAAACAGGTTGTCACGACTAAGGTGGACTTCTGTCCTTTCCGCGGACCGGATGCGCCCTTCGCGCTCCGGAAATATTAGCACGATGCAGGGCAGAGCTCCTGAATGCAAACCGTCACACATTCGCTAACCGCGAATGAGCAGACGCGAAATCGGAGTCCCCGACACATACCCTGCTCACAACTCGGCATCCAACGGCCCTGAACGGAACTGTTTCAACCAACGGAGGGCCGTATGTACTTACGCGCTACCAGGACGCTGTTCGTCCTGAGCACATTTCTAATCTTGCTAGTCCCTGCATGGGGCCAGCAGCAACCATCCACGTCAATGCCCGCTGGCGATAACACCAAGATGAATCAGCGGGATCGTCAACCTGATCAGACCACCGCCGATCAGCAGAAAGAGAACACATCCGACCGGGAGATGACGCAGAAGATTCGCCAGTCGTTCGTTCATGACAAGTCTCTTTCGACCTATGCCCACAACGTCAAGATCATTTCCGAGGGCGGCAAGGTCACGTTGAAGGGGCCGGTCCGCTCCGAGGACGAGAAAAACGCCCTGACTTCGAAGGCGACGGAAATTGCCGGAGCCGGCAACGTCAACGATCAGATGAACGTCGTTCCCAAGCAATAGCACGCAACCAAATTCCCCGAACATTTAAGGAGCAACACAATGGCAGGCAAGAACACATCCGCCTACGGCATCTACCCCAACCGCGCTTCGCTCGAACATGGAGTGGAAGCCCTCAAGAGCGCTAACTTCCGCAACGAAGATATTTCGGTGTTGTTTCCCGACAACCAAGGAAGCAAGGAATTCGCGCACGAGAAAAATACCAAAGCTCCTGAAGGAGCAACGACCGGCGCGACTACGGGCGTGCTGGCGGGCGGCGCTTTAGGCTGGCTCGCAGGTATTGGCGCCCTCGCGATCCCGGGCGTGGGACCGTTTATCGCGGCAGGCCCAATTGTGGCCGCGCTCGCAGGTGCCGGTGTAGGCGGTACCCTGGGCGGTTTGACCGGAGCTCTGATCGGCGCCGGCATTCCAGAGTACGAGGCGAAGCGTTATGAAGGCCGCATTAAGGAAGGCGGCATCCTGGTCTCTGTCCACTGCGATAACTCCGAGTGGACCAAAAAGGCCAAGGAAATCTTGGAGCACACCGGTGCAGAGGACGTAGCTTCGGCTGGAGAAGCCAGCGCTGACACCAAGACCGACAAGCCTCTTCCGCGCGCCAGCTAGTTCGTTTTCATTCAGGCAAGCTGGCTTCTGAATCGGCCCTCGGACTTAACAACCCGGGGGCCGTTCCGAATACCCGGTATTCCATCCCCTCGAAAATCGCGAGTGCGTGGACACTCGTAATGCACGTCGCGATGATTTCAGTGCGACGAGATGCCCATTGGCTTGGCCAAATTACGCTGGTCCGACTGCAGCGCCTCCAGCGCTTTCTCCACATTGGCAACCGCGGTACGAACGCGTCCCGGGTCGGGTGGTATCTGCTCCAGTTGATGCGAGAGGCTCTTGGCGCTCTTGCTGACGCCAACATCCGACTTCGCGAGCTTCTTGGCAGACGCCTTCAAGGTAGCTTCCTGGGCATTCGTGAAGGATCGGCGAAACTTGCTGGTGTCGCTCAAAGCCTGATCGACGGAAAGTTGTAAGGTTGCTGCCCGGCTGATCAGTTCCTCCGAGTTGTTCGCGTTTGCACCCTGCCGTTCGATGCTTTCGGCCTGCTGTCGCGCCGTCTCCGTGCTCTTGGTCATGGCGAGGAAGTAGGCGGCTTGTTCCTCCGTTGCCTGACCTGCGATAGCGCGCGTGAAGGTTGCCGTGTCGGAGTCTTCTGCCGGCGGAGCGGTCGTCCCGTGGTTTGGGTTCGAGCCGTGCCTGCCCTGTTGTGCCACGCCGGCCGCCGGCAGCAACAAAAACAGCGCGGCGATGAAGGGCAAAACGTGGCGCATGGAAAGTCTCTTTTTCACAAAGTGGGGGCGTAAGTAGATTCTACCCGGCTTCAGAACAACTGAGGGATGGAGAAATCGTGCTGAGGACCGAGGGGTGTCATCCCGAGCGAAGCCGAGGGACCTCTACCGTCCGACGTCACTGTAGCTACAGGGGTCCTTCGGCTCCGGATCGCAAAGGCGGCGATCCTGCGCTCAGGATGACACCTCGGAACATGCGCTTAGGAACGGTCCCGTTACTCAGGCTGGGCGACCACCCGCAGATACGGCTTCAGCGTCTTGAACCCGTCGGGATAGAGCTTCTTGGCTTCGTCGTCCGAGACCGAAGTCACGATGATGACGTCGTCACCGTTCTTCCAATTGACGGGCGTTGCGACCTTGTGCCTTGCGGTCAACTGAATGGAGTCGAGCACGCGCAGCACCTCGTCGAAGTTGCGGCCGGTGCTCATGGGGTAGCTCAGCGTCAGCTTAATCTTCTTGTCGGGTCCGATGACGAACACGGTACGCACGGTGGCATTGTTGGCGGCGGTGCGGCCTTCACACGTGTCGCCGGCCTCGGCCGGAAGCATGTCGTACAGTTTAGCGACCTTCAGCTCGGGATCGCCGATCATGGGGAAATTCACCTTGTGTCCCTGGGTCTCTTCGATGTCGGCTGCCCACTTGCTGTGGCTGCTGACGGGGTCGACGCTGAGACCGAGGATCTTGCAATTGCGTTTGCGGAACTCCGGCTCCAGGCCCGCCATGTATCCCAGTTCGGTGGTGCAGACCGGCGTGAAATCTTTCGGGTGCGAGAACAGAACGGCCCAGCCGTCGCCAATCCAGTCGTGAAAACTGAGGGGGCCCTGTGACGTTTCGGCAGAAAAATTCGGTGCTTCGTCGTTAATACGCAAAGACACTGGTGTACGACCTCCAATCAGAAATTGTAAGAAGAGACAGGCATCCAATCGCAGCCGTTGTTACTGCAGAAAATCGGTAAAGGCAGGATGTGAAAGTTCGTCGCGCGACGGGTTGCTTGCCTCGCCATGTATATCAGAAACTCCTTCCTGCGAGGAACCGAATTTTGTTCGCGCACGAAAGAGTTGTGGCGATCGCCCGTTGGTGGGCACACCTAAGCACAAACAGACGTCGCAAGCATCGCCTGATCGTTACCAGCCGCCACCACCACCACCGCCTCCTCCACCGCCCGAGGAGCCTCCACCACCTGAGCCCGAACTCGATCCCGGCGGCGACGATGCCGACGAGACTGCGGACGTGAAGCCTCCGGCGAAGCTTGCGGCAAATTGCCCGGCATTAAAGCCAGCTAAGTCGCCACCACTGAACCACGCCGGCGAGTAGGTTGTTCCCGTGCCGGTGGCGCTGGCCGCTCGTGCGAGCACGCCTTCGAATTGACGCGACCATTCCTGCTCAACTCCCAAAGCCAGCGCGTAGGGCAGGCACTTCTCAAAAAGCGCCGGCGTCTTTGCCGGCGCATCCGTGCGCTGCAGTCGGTCGCCGTCAACCATGGTGAGGAACTGCCTGAAGCCCTCGATCTGGTCCATCAGTTCGCGGCCAGCAGGAGTCAGCGTCCGCAGCAGGTGAATAAAGATCGCGTTCGTCGCCAGGATCAGCGCCAATCCCGCGGTGGCCCACAATCCCACCGTGAAGGAAAACATGGCAAGGGCGCCGACTTCAAAGCCCGTAAAGAGGACGGCGCCAAATGTAGTCGCCACGGCTGTGCTGCTCCTGGTTTTCCACGCTTTGACGACCCGCTGATCAGGGCGAAGACTGCGCAGGACCAGATGCTTAGCCAAAAGGTGAGGAAGCCCGCAATAAACTGTTTGGACGTGGGCAGCGTGATCACCATCGCGATCAGCGTAAGCACACTGAGCACAATGCCGACCAATACCGCCGACCCATTCTTCTGATATAGCTTCTGATTTTCCTCAAGGTCCAGGTCACTCTTAAGCGTTTTCACCGCAGCCTGAATGCTCGGACTTGCATACGCGCACAAGTCAATTTCATGGTTGTTCCAGAACAGAAGGCGCAGCAGGTTGTTTTCTTCCGCTGGGAGGCTGCCGTCTTCAGCCCGCAATTTCTTCAGGCGATAGACACTGGCTTCCTGCTCAATGGTCAGATAGCGCTTGACCGCAAGGTCGACGGCGGCGCTGACAAAGACGCGGTCGTTGTATCCCATGTGCCGCAGAAAACACATGGCAGCGGGAGACATTTGCGGTGGTGGCTCGTAACGTACCACAACCACACCGCGGCGAGGGTCGCGGCCGACCATCATCCAGACGACGACGTAATAAATCAGAAGGATGGCCAGCCCGATGACTGCAACGGCGAAGGTTGCGTTTTCCGCGACGAAATCTGCTCTGCGCTGCGCCGCTGTGGGTTCGCTAACGACGCCTTTGGGAAAGCCGACGGCGATGGTGAGCCCCTGGTGCGATAGCAACGGAACCGTGGTGGCGAACGAAACTTGCGTATCGTTGAGCCGCGTCATCGTGAGGTCGTGATCGCGTGATGCCTGGTAGCCGGTGTAGCCGGCCAGCCTCAACTGGTCGGCGGCCACGGGCTGGGGCAAGGTGACCGTGGCGGAAGCGTTGTCGATGGGGAAGATCCAGCCAATGCCGGTGACGTTCCAGTACAACTCGTCGTAGCCGTTGAAGAAGCCCAACTCGCGCTGAGCGCGATAGGTTATCTCGTAGGTGTATTCGCCCGGCGGCAGCTCGGTCGAAGCGCTGCCGATCTTTATGCGAACACCATTGCTCAAGCTGTCCTGCGTGTACGGCTCTGGCTGACCATCACGACGCACGCCGACGATGTCGAAGCCCACTCTGTATCGGCTGCCCACCTTGTCCGTGTAGGTGGTCGGGAAGTCGCGAAAAATTCCGTGCCGAATGGAGCGGCCTTCGCTGCGAACGCGAATGGTCTCGTGCACTTCGATGGAGCTGTCGGGCTGGACCTGAATATCGGAGTGGTAGTCGAGAATGCGTTCGTCGGCGATCGCCACCGAAGTGAACAAGGCCAGTACCGACAAGACAGCCAGCAGACGCCAATGGCGCATGGGATCCTCTTGGGGCGCTATGCCTGTAATCTTGCGGATGCACCGGGAGGCGCGTCAAGGAATTAAGCACGCGGAACGCGATTAACGTGGTGCCTCCCCCATTCCGGGGAACTCTTTGCAGCTGCTTTTCGTTTAACTATGGTGTAATCGTTCGTCATCCTGACGCCGGTCCTAAACCTGCGTGTTCGCTAAAAGGAGTTTCGCCGAGTGACTCGTCTTTGTCGCGTTAGCCTGTCTGCTGCTCGCCCTCTCGCCCGCCATCCTGTTTGCCCAAACCGCTCCGTCAACGGAGAGCGGCAAGTTCCGCCTGCACAAGTTCGAGCAAGCCATTGGCGAGGAAAACTACACCATCACGCCCGAGGGCGCCGCGCTGACGTTGAAGACCGATTTCAAGTTCACCGATCGCGGTAACGCCGGTGCCGTTGACCGCGACGCTGCGCACCTCGGACAGCTATGTGCCGCAGAGCTTCGTCATCAATGGCAAGACCTCGCGCATGTCGAACATCGACACCGAAGTGACGATCAACGGGGCGAACGCGACCATTCGCCAGGGCAAAGGACATCGCACCGATTCCGCTCCCGAAGACGTTCTTCACCATCTCCGGTTACGCGCCCGTAGCTGTGCAGATGGAGATGATGCGCTACTGGCGCACGCACGGCCAGCCCGCGCAGTTGGCAACCCTGCCGCAGGGCGCAGTCAGCATCCAGGACCGCGGCTCAGAGACGATCGAGGTCGACGGCAAGCCCATTCAGGTCGAGCGCTACACCGTCAGGGGCTCATCTGGGGCATGGAAATGCTGTGGATGGACAGCTCCAATAATCTGGCTGCGCTGGTCTCGACCGACGCCGAGTTCGATCACTTCGAGGCCGTTCGCGACGATTATGAACCCGCGCTCTCTGCGTTTGTCGCCAGCGCCGCGCATGATGAGATGGCCGCGCTGACGGAGATGAGCACATCGCTCCCAGGCCGCCGCACCGGAACCTTCGCGTTTGTAGGTGCGACGGTGATTGACGGCACCGGCAAGCCGCCGATTCCGAATGCGACCGTGGTTACCAGCGGCGGCAAGATTGTCGCCGTCGGTCCCAGCAGCAGCGTGAAGATTCCCGCAGACGCGCAGAAGCATCGACGTCGCCGGCAAATACATCATTCCGGGGCTGTGGGACATGCACGCGCACTACGAGCAGGTGGAGTGGGGGCCGATCTACCTGGCTGCGGGAGTTACCACGGTGAGGGACGTCGGCAACGAATACGACTTCATCACCCAGGTGCGCGACGCCGTTAACAGCGGCAAGGCACTGGGACCGCATATGCTGCTCGCAGGCATCGTGGACGGCGACGGCCCGTACGCGATCGGCATCACCCGCGTCAACAATGCCGAAGAAGCCCAGAAGTGGGTGACGAAATATCACGACTCGGACTTCCAGCAGATCAAGATTTACAGCTCGATGAAGCCGGACAACGTGAAGGCCATCTGCACCGACGCGCACAAGGTGGGCATGACCGTCACCGGGCACATTCCGAACGGCATGAACGCCTACGAAGGAGTGGAGGATGGCATGGACATGATCAACCATCTCCACTACATCACCGACCTGCTGCTGCCGAAAGATTTCGACCAGAGAAAAGCGACGCGTCAGCAGTGGATGGAGACTATGGCTTCCGCCGACCGTTAACTCGGAGCAAGGGCAAGCAAAGCGGTAGCGTTCTTCAAGGAGCACGGTACGGTGATCGATCCTACGGTCGCTCTCTTGGAGTTGGAATTTCGCCCGGCGAGCGAGCCGGCCACGCAGATTGAGCCCGGCATCGCGCGCGTCGCGCCCGAGCTGCGCGAGCCACTGACCAGCGGCGGTATGCCGCCGGAGATGGCGCCGATGGCACAGAAGATCTTCCAGCACAGCCTGGAGCTCATCGGGGCGCTGCATAAAGCGGGAGTGCCGATCGTCGTCGGCACCGATCAGACGGTGCCGGGCTTCTCCGTCTATCGCGAGATCGAGCTGTATGCGCAAGCCGGCTTTACGCCCATGGAAGCTCTGCAGGCGGCGACCATCGTTTCCGCACGCGCCATGAAGGTCGATGCCGACAGCGGCAGCGTTGAAGTAGGCAAGCGCGCCGATCTCGATGTGCTGGATGCCAACCCGCTGGACGACATCCACAACGTCCGCACCGTGCGCAATGTGCTGGCCAACGGCGTGCTCTACAACCCGGCGCCGCTGTGGGAGAGCGTGGGATTCAAGCCCGCCCCCTAGAGCAAAAAAACCAGGTCGGCGAAAGGCGAAGCTGCCGGATATGTCGTTCCCTATGTTCATAGGGGCGATTATCCGGTATGCTTCGCTGATCCAGAATTCAGTCCCCGTTCGCCGTCTCGCACGAGGAGATCCTATGGCCGACGCCTCTTCCAAAAAGAAGAAGAACAAGAAATCCGCCGCCAACCCGACACCGCAGGTCACCGCATCGGGAACACGCACTCTGGCCGTCGATATCGGTGGCACCGGCCTTAAGACCATGCTGCTCGACGCAGCGGGCAAGCCGCTCACCGACCGCCTGCGTGCCAAGACGCCGAACCCTTCGACGCCCAAAGCCATCATCGGCATCATTGCCGGCTTCACTGAACAACTCGGCGACTTCGACCGCGTTTCGGTGGGATTTCCGGGCGTCATTAAGAAGGGTGTGGTCTTCACGGCGGCGAATCTTGATAAGACGATGGATCAACTACGATCTCGCCAGCAACCTCTCGAAGGAGCTGGGCAAGCCGGTGCGCGTCGCCAACGATGCGGTGGTGCAGGGCCTGGGCGCGGTCACCGGCACAGGCGTCGAACTGGTGATCACGCTGGGCACCGGGCTGGGCGCCGCATTGTACCTGGAAGGCAAGCCCATCCCGTCGTTGGAGATGGGACATCATCCTTTCCGGCATGACAAGACGTACGAGGACTACCTGGGCCGCCGCGCGCTGGAAAAAGAGGGCCGCAGGAAGTGGAATAAGCGTGTGGGAGAAGCCATCGACCAGCTCTACCGGCTGTTTTACTACGACCGCCTCTACATTGGCGGCGGCAATGCCGCCCGTATCAAGATCAAGCTGCCGAAGAACGCCGAGATCATCTCAAACGAGGATGGCATTCTGGGCGGTATCAAGCTGTGGGAGCAAGGCCTCGACGAGCTGAACCAGTAGGGAATCGTCATCCCGAATCCTATCGGTTGATGCCCAGGTTCGGCCTTATGTTGGCCTAACCTGTGCAGGGCGGATAGCGATCGTAGAGACCCAGGTTAGCGTCCAAAGACAGGACGCGGAGCTGGGGCACCAGCTCGGATGAACCTTGTTTGGGCTTGTCATCACGAGCGAGGGTTCAGCCCGAGAGGGATCTGCTGTTCGCCTCGCGACGAAATTCTCACCGAGCGTAAACTTAACGCATGATCAAGCGAAAACTAAAAATCGTCCGCCGCACGAACAATATGCCGGTGCTGGGCGAGTGTAACGTCTGCAAAATGCAATTCCCGGCGCACTATCCGTTCAGCGGACAATCGGCAGCGCAAGCCGCCATCCAGCAGCAGTTCAACGCGCACAAGTGCGAGGCGGTGCATAGCGAGGCGGAGCCCGCAGCGGCGGAAGCAGCGGAGAAGAAGTAGGCTACGGTCGTATTGCAATGTCTGCCGGATACCAATCCGGCGGGTGACGCCGGCAATGGAAGCTAGGTTGACAGATCATATTTGGAGCTTGCCGGAGCTGCTGGCATGAGCAACATGATTACACTGCCCCTACTGATCTGGAACCTGTTCTGGCTTGTCGTGACGTTTGCTTGCGCTGTTGCTGGAGTGTTCTTGGCGCGGATGCTCAAGCGGCGTTCAAGAAACGCAGCAACGCCACTCTAGGACACTACCCACAGCTCGGTTTCCACAAACGCCTCGTCCCGCCCCTGTATAATCACCTGTTTTGATCTTTTACGCTGCGCAGCCCGTAGCGCGTTCCGCAACCGGAGGATTGTTTGGATTTTCAGCTTTCCGATGAACAGTTACACCTGAAGAAGATGGTGCGCGACTTCGCCGAACGCGAGATCGCCCCTAACGTTATGAAGTGGGATGAGCCCGGCACGTTTCCGCTGGAAACCGTGAAGGAACTCGGCAAGCTTGGCTTGATGGGTATCATCTTTCCCACCGATTACAGCGGCGCGGGCATGGGCTATGTGGAATACGTCATCGCCATCGAGGAACTCTCGCGCGTCGACGGCTCCGTGGGCATCATCGTCGCGGCGCATACTTCGCTGTGCTCGAATCACATCTTCGTCGCCGGCAACGAAGAGCAGAGACGCAAGTACATTCCCAAGCTGGCCACCGGCGAATTCATCGGCGCGTGGGGGCTCACCGAGCCCGGTTCCGGATCGGACGCGGGCGGCGCGCGCTGCACCGCCGTGCGCAAGGGCAACAAGTGGGTGATGAACGGCACCAAGACTTTCATCACCAATGCGCGTTATGCCGATGTGGTGGTCGTCATCGCGGTCACCGACAAGACCGCGCACACGCATGGTCTGTCGGCGTTTGTGGTCGACAAGGGGACCAAGGGCTTTCGCATCGGCAAGAAAGAAGACAAGCTGGGCCTGCGCGCCAGCGACACTTCGGAGCTGATCTTCGAGGACTGCGAGCTGCCGTTGGAGAATCTGCTGGGCCATGAAGGCGAAGGCTTCATCGATGCGATGAAAGTGCTGGATGGCGGACGCATCTCGATTGCCGCGCTGGGTCTGGGCATGGCACAGGGCGCTTACGACGCCGCGCTGAGCTATTCGAAAGAACGCAAGCAGTTTGGCAAGGCGATCAGTGAGTTCCAGGCGATTGCGTTCAAGCTTGCTGACCTGGCGACCGAGATCGATGCTGCCCGGCTGCTGACCATGCGCGCCGCATCGATGAAAGATGCCGGCATGAAGACTACGCTGGAGTCATCGATGGCGAAGTTGTACACCAGCGAGGTCGCAGTGAAGGCCGCCAATGAAGGCGTGCAGATACATGGCGGGTATGGATTCATCAAGGACTATCCGGCGGAAAAGTTCTATCGCGACGTAAAGCTGTGCACCATAGGCGAGGGCACCAGCGAGATCCAGAGGCTGGTGATCGCGCGGCAGTTGCTGAAGGACTAGGTTCGATTGGTTTTGAAGGGGCGCACCTTCAGGTACGCCGATTGAGAGTTTTCGAATCGGCCGAATGCCCGCCCAACATTCTGCCGGAACATTGAGACAGCAGGTCCCTCCGCTCGGGCTAAAGCCGTCGGTCGGGACGACAATTTCATGGTGATTGTGGCGTATCCATATTCGTTCGTGGCGTGGTGCAAGCTGCGTCCCTTCAAGCGCCCTCAAAACATATCGTGACCTCCAACAATCACATCGGTGCGTTCATTGAGCGAATTTGTAACGGCGAAGTGCGCGCTCTCTCCCGCGCCATCACCGCGGTCGAAGACCACACTCCAGAATCGACGGAGCTGCTCAAGGGTTTATTCCCGCACAGCGGGCAAGCACTCCTGCTCGGGCTGACCGGTTCGCCCGGCGCGGGCAAGAGCACGCTGGTTGACCAGGTCGCGCACGCCTATCGCAAGCAGGACAAGACCGTCGGCATCGTGGCGGTCGACCCCACCAGCCCGTTCAGCGGCGGCGCCATTCTCGGCGACCGCATCCGCATGCAGTCGCATCATGCCGATCCGGGCATTTTCATCCGCAGCATGGCGACGCGAGGTTCGCTTGGCGGACTGGCGTCGACCACCGCCGATGTCGCCACCGTCATGGACGCCAGCGGCCGCGACGTGGTGATGATTGAGACCGTTGGGGTGGGCCAGGATGAGGTCGACATCGTGCGCCTGGCGGACGTGACCATCGTGGTGCTGGTACCCGGCATGGGCGACGATGTGCAGACCATCAAGGCCGGCATCATGGAGATTGCCGACATCTTTGTCATTAACAAGGCCGATCGCGATGGCGCCGAGCGCGTCGAACGCGAGATTCGGGCGATGCAGGCGATTACTCCGAAGCGCGCCAGTTCCACGCACGAGGCGCTCAAGGATGACTGGACTCCGCCGATTGTTAAGACGGTGGCCAGCAGCGGTTCCGGCATCGACGAGCTGGTGGAGACGATCGACAAGTATCGCGCGTATCTCGCGCAGGGCGATCGCGTGCTTACCCGGCGCATCGAAAACTGGCGGAAGCGCATTGCCGAGATGCTGCGCGACGCGCTCTTCCAGCGCGTGCTCTCGCATTATCTGAGCGAAAGCGAGTCGTGGCGTTTTGCCGCCGAGGTTGCCGAGCACAAGCGCGACCCGTACTCTTTAGTAGAGAAGATCGTGGAAGGATTAGGGAAACCAGATGAGCGAAATTGATCACCTTGGGATTGCGGTAAAGTCGCTGGCGCAAGCCAAGAAATTTTATGAGACGCTGGGGCTCTCGCCGATGGAAGACGAGACGGTCGAAGCGGAAAAAGTACGCCTGTCGATGGTGCCGGTCGGCGAAAGCCGCATCGAGTTGCTGGAGCCGCTGTCGGACGATTCGCCGATCGCCAAGTTTCTGGCGAAGCGGGGCGAGGGTCTGCACCACGTGGCTTTGAATGTCGAAGATCTTTCAGGCACGGTGGAGCGGCTGAAGGCCAGCGGAACGAGACTCATCTCCGATGAAATCAAGGTCGGCGCGGGCGGGCATCTGTACGTGTTCGTGCATCCGTCGAGCGCCGGCGGCGTCCTGCTGGAACTGGTGGAGGACGCGCCTCAGGGCGTGTAGTTGAGATTCAGTCGGCTTGAAGGGGCGCAACTTCCGTTGCGCCGTTCGATGGTTACTAACTTCAAAGTCGGCTTTAGCCGACGGCAGAGCCTGTGTCGTGGGCTGAAGCCCACTCAGAGGGCCTGGAGAATCTGCATGGCGCACCTGAAGGTGCGCCCCTTCAGGGATCTCGCGCTTCGGCAAATTTACTCATGCTGCTCATTGCCATCGACACCTCCGGACGCGCGGGAACGGTTGCCCTGTGTCGTGGCGACGCTGATACGGTTCGAAACCTTGCAGCTCGCGACGCTCGAAGGCGGGACCTATGCGGCGCGATTGATGCCGGCTATCGCCGAGCTGCTTCAGCACAACGAACTGGATAAGCGCGACGTCGACGCATTTGTCGTGGTCAGCGGTCCCGGTTCGTTCACCGGGTTGCGGATCGGTCTGGCTACGGTGAAAGGTTTGTGCGAAGCGTTAGGCAAGCCGTTGGCGACGGTTTCGATGCTTGAGGCGCTGGTGATCACGCATGTGCGCGAAGGCGAAGCGACCGCGATTCTCAATGCCGGCCGTGGCGAAATTTATGTCGGCGAGTATCGCGTTGCCGCGGGACACGCCGAACTGCTTCGCGGATATATTGCGAAGGTGCAGGATTTTCGTGGCGAAGCCGGAACGTTGCTGACCTCGGACGAATCCTTGGCGAACGCATTGCCTGCCGCCGGTCAAAACATTTTTCTGGTTGAGCCGGTGCTGGCCGACGGCGTGGGACGTATTGGCTTGCGAAAGCTTTTGCAGGGTGAGGTTGCCGATGCCGCCACCGTCGATGTGAATTACATGCGGCGCTCGGATGCTGAGCTCTTCGTGAAGCCGAAAACGTTTTGAAGGGGGCGGACCTTTAGGTCCGCCGTTGCGGGGTTTTCTTGGGATTGGGGTCGGCTTTAGCCGGCGGCGGGGATTGTGTCGTGGGCTGAAGCCCACTGGAGAATTGAGAACGAATCCGTTCGGCGCAGCTAAAGCTGCGCCCTTTCAAGAAATGCTGAGACCTTCGTGAAGCCGAAAACGTTTTGAAGGGGCGGACCTTTAGGTCTGCCGTTGCGAGGTTTTCTTGGGTTGAGGTCGGCTTTAGCCGACGCCGGGGAATGTGTCGTGGGCAGAAGCCCACTGGAGAATTGAGAACGAATCCGTTCGGCGCGGCTAAAGCTGCGCCCATTCAAGAAATTTGGAAAGGGCCTTCAGCGGCTGGATGGACCTGCGTCCTCAATCGCCTCGAATGCCGACGCCATGCTGATCCGTCCCGCCACTCCCGCCGACATCCTTTCCATGCGAGCCCTGGAGCAGCAGGCCGATTCAGCTGCGCATTGGGCGGAGCGCGAATACGACGCGCTCTTCGCTCCGGAAGCTCCCAAACGCATTGCGCTCGTCGCTGCCGAACCGGCCGAAGACCTTGCCGGCTTTCTCATCGCGCGCTGTGGCTTCGACGAGTGGGAGATTGAGAACGTCGTAGTCGCTGCCCCCCTCCGGCGGACAGGGATTGGCCGTGCGCTGGTGGACGAACTGCTCTGGCGGGCCCAGGAAAGCCACGTGACTTCTGTTCTGCTCGAGGTTCGCGAGTCCAACCTGGCCGCTCGACGACTCTATGAAACGACAGGGTTTATCGAGGTTGGCCGGCGGGCCGCCTACTACCAGAATCCGTCCGAGGATGCACTTTTGTTGAAATATTCCGTTTCATTTCCGTGACAAAAGCGCTTGAAGCGGAGTAGAGCGTATGCTAGCGTTTTCATCGTAGGTTCATCGGAGGTTCAGTGAATGGCAACTCAGGTACGCGATCAGCTTCTTGCGAGTAACGACGAATTTCGCCGTCTGGCAGATGAACACACGCAATACTCGCAGCGTCTCGACTCCCTGATTCAGAAAAAATATCTTTCGGAAGACGAAAAAGTCGAAGAAGTACGATTAAAGAAGCTGAAACTTCACCTGAAGGACCAGATGGAAAATTTGGAGCAGCAGTACCGCTCCTCCCATCAGGTCGTTTAGTAGCCATCAACCGCACACGTCCGGCGGAAAAGACACGAGTCTTGGCCGCCTCCCGTAATCCCTGCCCCGGCTCCCTTCGCGCCGCCGCCTTGCTGTATTCTGAGTTCCAAGCAATCTCTGTCTCTCAAGGGAGGTTCCCTTGCCGTTTTTCCATAGGCTTTGCCGCGCCGGTCTTTGCGTCGCGCTTTTCACGTTCTGTCTGATCTCATCGGTCCTCGCCCAAACGAAGACTCCATCGGCTCCTGTTGGCCAGTGGCACGGCATCATCCAAGGCAAAGCCGGGGAAGTGAACTTCATCGTCGACCTGCAACAGCAGAATGGCACGCTGCACGCGAGTCTGGTGAATGGCACCGATCGGCAGCCCTTCAGCAGCGCCACCTTCGACAACGGCGTTTTGACGCTGCGCATGGACTACTACGACGGCCAGCTCACGCTGCGCCTGGTCTCTCCCGACAAAATGGAAGGCGAGTACTCGCGGCAAACCAGCAAAGGCATGGCGCACATCCCGGTCGCGCTGGAGCCGCACACTCCGAAAGCTGCCGACAAGCCCTACACAGGCGCCAGCCTCACCGGCGACTGGATCTTCACCTGGCCGCAGGAGACCGGCGCCGAGAAAACGACGTTGGCCAATTTTAAGCAGGCTACGATGGCCGACGCCAAAGACAATGTTTTGGTGACGGGCATCATCGAACCAGTGAGCGGCGATTCCGGATTGCTGCACGGGATTGTCTTCACCGCCAACGGCGTCACTCACTTTCATCTAAGCCGCTTCGACGGAATTCACATCATGGCGCTGGACGGCGACTTCATGCCGGATGGCACGTTGAAGGGACAGCAGGGCGGCGTCACGGCGCTGGAGCCGTTCACGGCAGAGCGCAGCAAGGACAAGGCGACGGCCGATCCTAATGCGCTGGCCGAGACGCTCACGAAGGTCAAGGATCCGCAGCAGCCATTCCGCTTCAGCGGCGTCGATGCGTCCGGCAAGACGCTGGATCAGTCCAGCCCGGAATTCGCAGGCAAGCCGCTGATCGTCGACATCTTTGGGACGTGGTGTCCCAACTGCCACGACGAAGCGCCGGTGCTGGAGAAGCTCTATCAGAAATATCATGACCAGGGTTTGCAGATCGTCGGCCTGGCCTACGAGTACACGGACGACACGCCGCGCAATCTGAAGCAGATTGAAATCTATCGCGCCAAGTTCGGCATAACCTTTCCGCTGCTGCTGACGGGCACGACGGACCAGGGACAAATCGCAAAGACGCTTCCACAACTGGAGGGCTTCGGCGCGTTTCCTACGTCGATCTTCATCGATCGCTCCGGCCACGTGCATGCGATTCTCGCCGGCTTTACCGGCCCGTCGACAGGGGAGAAATATCAGGAAGTGCAGCAACGAATGGACCAACTAGTGCGGGAGATCGTGGCAGCGAAGTAGCTGCGTCAGACACCCGGCCAGTCGAATCTTGGACGCCGAACAAGTTACGTCGATTGCCAACGGAGTTGGAATGAGCCGATAAACTAGTGCGCGGCGTTGCCCGCGCGCCGAATCGGGCTGTCACCTCAGGAACTCACCGATTACGACCGCCAACGACGGGCTAGCAATGATGTTGTAGTGAGTCGTGCCGGGAAGGATGGCCAACTGCGCTATCGACCTCATCGATCCGTCGAGTCCGGCGTCCCGTTGTGCGCCACCGAGAGCCTTGTAGAATTCAACGATATGCTCGGCGCGCACGGCATCTGCATCGGCAAAGACCAAAAGTGTCGGTTCCTTGAGAGCCTTGACCTGCGCTGACCAGTCAAATGGCGTGCTGGCCAGTTCGCCCATCTTTCTGAACGACGTTTCCCAGTCCGTCTTCGGGTACATCGTCGCAAGTGGTGACTTTTTGACGCTGTCTGCAAGCATCGGTGCGTTCTTGCTCATCTGTGCGAACGCGGCAAGCACTTCCGGATAGAATCCGGTTTGGGCCATCGCAGAGGAAATCACCACCAAGTGATCGACGACTTCGGGATGTCGTATAGCAGTTTGCAATGCGACATCTCCACCGAAGGAATAGCCGACCACGTCAATTTTCCCCAGCTTCAGGTACGCGACCAGCGCGGCTACATCATCGGCCAGTGCTTCACAGCGGTAAGGACGATCGATGTCGGCGGTGTTTCCATGTCCTTGCAAATGCACCGCAATCACCTGACGGGACTTCGCCAGAGCATCGATATTCGTGCCAAAGCCTTCGAACGCGGTGATTCCGCCGTGGAGCAGAACCATCGGCTTACCTTGGCCATGAATCTCGTAGTAGAGCTGCATGCCATGAATCGGTGCGTATCCAGTTTTACTTTCTGCGTTCATAGGAACTCCTGATGCGCTCACTTCAGTGCCAGCGAGACCCAAGAGCAGCACCGTTATGAGTGTCAGAATGTTATTTCGCATAGTCTTCTCTCCAGTAGCCAAGTTCTGCATGTTCGGTTGCGCTATTCAGGAGTAACTCCCCGTGAGCGAATTCGGACGAGCGTAGCTGGCTTCCATTCATGTTCCATGCCTGTGGCCAGCATTGCCGCACGTGTCTGGGCATCCGGTAACTCATGCACATCGTCATCAGCGTTCCTGAACCTTCAGGTTTGGGAATCGATCGTGATCGACTGTCGATGAGTGCACTGGCCCGAAGGCAACAGCCAAGGCCGCTTGCCCGAAAAACGAACCCTTCGGCCAAGTGACGAGAAGCAGGGTTCAACGAAGCCTCCGCCGCCCTTAGCCAGGGTCTCCGAGACAGCCTGCCTTTGCTTTACGTTCAGCGCTCGCGCACGATGATCGCATTGAGCGGGGGCATTCTATTCGACAGAGTTCGCGGTACCTGGTCTCTTGAGCTTTACTTCTTGGGCCGCGACTCCGGCGGCACAAGACCTGCGAGGCGGTAGTACACAACGAGCTGGCCGTAGTGTTCACCGCTATGTTCGATGATGCCGTATGCGATGTCGAGAACGCGCGCTTTCTGATCACCGTATACGACAGTCTGCATCAGGCCTTTCTCGCCCTTTGACTGAAGGGCAGCGGCGCCGTCGGCAACGGATTTCTTTACGAAGGCGACGATGTCGGCCTTGGTTTTGTACTGGTCGCGCTTCGGGTCTTCTGCCGCGGGAGGCTTATGCCCCATCACAGGATTGGTGAAGTAATACATTGAACCCGCAGCATGCAGCAATTGCTCTGCGAAACTGCGCTGCGCGGGTGTCGGCTTGAAGTCATATTTGTCCTCGGGAAAATCTTCGGCCATCGCCGTGAGCTTGCGGCCAATGTCATTCCAGGAATCGAGCACGACTTTCAATTCCGGATCGACAGGTTTGACGGCGGCATCTTTCTTCATCGCGTCCTGGGCATGGGCGGGAAACGCAAATGCCAGCAGGACGAAAGCGAGAAACGGTATTCTTTTCATTTCTTTCTCCACGCTTGAGTTTCGCGAATCAAAGCTTCAGCTTCTTATTTCGTCTGCACCAGTCCCGCAACAACGGCAGCAAGTTTATCGAGTTGCTCCGCCCAGCCCTCGAGTTGTCCGCTCTGGATTGCGTTCTGCATGGTTTCGTTTCCAATGAAAGTGAGTTTCGTCTGGCCGTTTCCAATATCCTCAAAAAGAATTACGTTGTGCGCATCGTCTATGGCTTCAAGCTCTACTCCCAGCTGCTCAGGCTCAATCTTGTTTCCCTTAGAATCGCAAAAGTACATGGATGAGACGATCTTCTCGTACGGGACAATCTCATAGTATTCACCACCGTTCCAGCCCTCCCACCCATCCGGCGTTCTCATGCTAAGGAGAAATTTTCCTCCCACGCGAAAATCCATCTCACAAAAGGGCGCAGTAAAGCCCTTCGGTCCCCACCACTGCATCACGTACTTCGGATCTGTCCACGCCTTCCAAACCAATTCGCGCGGGGCATCAAAAACTCTCGTGATAACCATCGGCTGTGTTTCATTCACCGTGTTTTGTGTCATCTCTGACCTCTCCTTTCTTCATTTGCTTTACAACTGCATCCAGTTTGTCGAAACTCTCTTCCCAGAACCGGCGATAGCTGATCGCCCAGTCGCTGACTGTCTTAATCGCCTCCGGCCTAAGCGTGCACACACTCTCTCGTCCACGCTTTGTCTTGATCACAATCCGCGCCCGCACCAGGTAGGCGATATGTTTTGAAATCATCTGCTGCGAGAGTGCAAACGGTTCCGTCAATCCATGCACAGAGGCGGGCCCATGTGAGAGTCGTTCGATCATCGCCCTACGGGTGGGATCAGACAAAGCCGCAAATGTTGTACCCAACCTATCCACAACCATATGGTAGTGGATTTTATGTCGGTGTCAAGTATGAATCTTGCGATCCTTGATTGCTGCTCCCTGATCTCTGAACTCTGACACGAGCGCTAATTTATACTTCCCCATGAGCCGCGCATCGCAAGGGGGGTGCGTCACGGTTGAGGCGCGGGCATCAGGGACTGGAGCAATGCCGATTGCCGGTTCTCGATGTACCACCGGCTTGTTGAGCTAGTGATCGTTGCCCGTTGACCGCTACGACAATCGCGACGGGTGGTAAATCGCCATGTCACTCATTGACCTGGCGCCCCCCACACCGCAAAAATCCACCCATCGCTGGAGCAAAACTTACTTATCCCCTAGGCTCTATAATCATTAGACCCAATGGTTCGCGACGGCATCTACTACGGGCTGGCCCTGATTCTGGTTGCAGCGCTACTGGCGTGGCTGACGGTGCCCGTTCTGGCCGTCATACCCCTCCTGCTAGCCGCCTTCTTTTTGTGGTTCTTCCGCGATCCGGAGCGCCGTATTCCAGCGATTCAGGGCGCAATTGTCTCGCCCGCCGACGGCAAGGTCACAGACATTTCCGTGATTGACGTAAATGGCGAGCCCCGGACGCGCATCAGCATCTTCCTCAACGTCTTCAACGTTCACGTTAACCGGTCGCCGGTCAGTGGTGTGATTGAAGAAGTGCGCTACCAGAAGGGCAAGTTCGGCAACGCTATGGGAGAAGCCTCGGCCGATTTGAACGAGCAAAACATCGTGACCATGCGCAGTGACGCCGGCATCGTCGTTTTCAAGCAGATTGCCGGTCTGCTGGCGCGGCGCATCGTATTCAATAAGAAGGTTGGCGACCAGTTGGAGCGTGGAGAGCGTGTCGGGCTCATAAAGTTCGGTTCGCGAACTGACATTATCTTTCCGGCCAACGCCGAAATGAAGGTCCGCATTGGTGACCACGTGAAGGGCGGCTCATCGGTGCTGGCGATTGCCCAACCTTCAGCACAGCCTGCGCGAATGCGCGACGTTGCGGAGGTGCGATGAGCGAATACCCCGAACAACGCGGCGGCGTGCCGGTGCGGCGCCGTCCCCGCAAAGGCCTTTATCTTCTGCCTTCGATGTTCACCGCCTTAAATATGGCGGCGGGTTACTACGCCATCGCTCAGGCAATCCAGGGCACGGCCAATGATCCCTGGCATTTCGACGCTGCGGCCAAGGCCATCGGCATTGCCATCGTCCTCGATTTCTTCGATGGCGGCATTGCGCGCCTGACCAACACCGCCAGCGACTTTGGCAGGGAACTGGATTCCCTCGCCGATGTGATCACCTTCGGCATTGCTCCGGCGGTTCTGGCGTGGATGTGGGGCTTCCGCATGCTGCCCATGGAGGGCAATCTGGATTGGCGGACCCACGTCATCCAGATCGGCGCGGTGATGACCTTCGGTTTTCTGCTGGCGGGCGCATCGCGGCTGGCACGGTTCAACATTCAAGTCAACCCACAACCCTCCAACCCCGGGCGTCCCGGCCGCAAGTATTTCGTCGGCATGCCGATTCCCGCGGGAGCCGGAGCGGTTGCGGCGGTCGTTCACCTGGTGCAAGGCAGCCCGCTGCAGATCTGGTGGCTGTCGTGCGGCTGGGGCGTGTTTATCGGCGTCATCGCTTTCCTGATGGTCAGCACCTGGCGGTTTTTCAGTCTGAAGGGCATCAACTTCCGCCAGCCACAGAATTTTCGCTGGCTGATCGTCATCGGAATCGTCATTGGACTCATCTGGTTTGCTTCGGAGTACGTGTTGTTCGGGCTCGCGCTGGTCTACATTCTGTCTGGGGTGATCGCGCGGCTTTCGTTTGTCTTTCGCCGGCCTTCGGTGCCGCCTCCACCACCACACCAAGATGAGGCTTCCCACGCCTAATGAAAACTGACCTGAACAACACCTCCGCGTCGCGTAACGACAGTGGACATTGGGGCGGCCTGTTTCGGGTCGCCATTGTCGGCGCAGCCACGCTGAAGGGCCGGGAGTTGAAGGAAGTCCTGAGCGACCGCAACTTCCCGGCAACCGACATTCGGCTGCTCGACGATGAAGAGTCTTTGGGGCAGCTGCAGGCGATCGGCGAAGAGCCAACCTTCATCCAGAGCGTGCTTCCTGAGCACCTGGAGAACGTTGACTTCACCTTTTTCACAACTGAGGACAATTTCACCCGCGATCACTGGGAGATGGCCCGCAAGGCGGGAAGCGACATCATCGATCTTTCCTATGGTCTGGAGGATCTTCCGGATGTGGTGTTGCGCGCACCCTGGGTCGAGCACGAGCTCGGCATCGAGCGCAAAGTCGATTTCGTGCAGGCGCCTGTCGTGGTTGCGCATCCCGCCGCCGTGGTGCTGGCGATTCTGCTTCTCCGCGCGCAAAAGGTAGGCAAGATCGCTCGCGCAATCGCCACGCTCTTCGAGCCCGCCTCCGAGCATGGCCGCCGGGGCATGGATGAGCTGCACGAGCAGACCGTCAATTTGCTGTCGTTCCAGCAACTGCCGAAAGGCGTGTTCGATACGCAGGTGGCCTTCAACCTTCTCGATCGCCTGGGCGAAAAGGCGCTACCCACACTGGCTTCGGTGGAAAGCCGTATTGTGCGCCACTTCCGCGGCATCGTTCAGGATAAGTTGAGCGTACCTTCGCTGATGCTGCTGCAGGCTCCCATCTTCCATGGGCATGCCTTCTCGCTTTACATTGAACTGGACGACGCCGCGCAAATCGAAGAGATGGTTGCCGCCATCTCCGGCGAACATGTTGACGTGCTGCAGGGCGGAGAAGAATCGCCCAGCAACGTAAACGCGGCAGGTCAGGAGCAGATCCAGGTGTTCGCCCGGCAGGATCCGCAGAGGCCGAACGGGTTTTGGTTGTGGGCCGCCTCGGACAATTTGCGGATTGGAGCGCTCAGCGCCGTGGAGTGCGCCGAGGGCATGATCGCTTCGCGACCGCGAGGAAAGGTACAGTGAACGGTTTCGCAAGGTGGCGTTGCGCATCGCTGGCTGCAGTGACGGCGCTGCTTTTGATCACGACGGCATGCGGCTATCACACCACCGGCAACAACGCTCCGCGCCTTCCCAGCGACATCCACACCATTTACGTTCCGGGGATACTGAATAGTACGCAGACCTATCGCATCGGGCAGACCTTCACGGAGGCCTTGATCAAGGAGTTGCGGGAGCGTACCAACTATCGGATCATTACCAGCAACGACGGAACCGCCAACGCCGTTCTGACCGGGACCATCACCAGCGTCTACATTGCACCGCTGACCTTCGACTCGGCCACTGGCCGCGTTTCGACCTCGCTGGTCGCGGTCACGATGAATGCCAAACTCGCCCAGAACGACGGTACTGTGCTGTGGAATAATCCCAACTTCCTTTATCGCGAGCAGTACCAGGAGTCCGTCGATCCGGCCAGCTTCTTCGAAGAATCGGGGCCAGCGGTGCAACGCATGGCCAACAGTTTTTCCAAACAACTGGTGGCCGACATTCTGGAGGCTTTCTGATGCGCAGCTTCGCGGCTTCCGACCGTTTTGTCGCCGACGTCAAAGCGCGCAAGATTGCTGCGGGATACGTTTTCGTAGGCGACGAGGGTTTTTTTCGCAAGCGCTGTCGTGAAGCCATCCTGCAACACCTGGTTCCCGCCGATGTCCGCGAACTGAGTCTTTACGACATGGACCTGGCCGACGTGGAATTGCAGCAGGTGCTCGACCAGGCGCGTACTCCGTCGCTAATGTCGCCTTTCCAGGTGTTTTTCATTCGGGGAATTAAGAATCTCTACGGCCGCGGAAAGCATGAGGAAGAGTTTGCTGCGATCAGCGACTACTTCAAGAATCCGAATCCGGACGCAATGCTGGTGTTTGTCGCCGACCACATCAGCATTCCCGCCGACGCCCGCCGGATGGACCTGACCGACAAAGACCGCTACGAGCGTATTCGCGAGACCTTGGGAGAGCATTGTTCCATCCTCGAATTCGCGCGGGTCGAAGACGGTGACGCCGTAAAGTGGGCCATCGAAACCGCGGACGCCGAGGGCGTGAAACTGGATAACGACGCTGCCCGCGAATTGGTCGATTCCCTCGGCAGCGACATGATGATGGTCGCTAACGAACTGGAAAAACTGGTGCTGTTTGTCGGCGAAAAGAAGCGCATTACTCTGGGCGACGTCGAGACACTGGTGCTTGCGGCCAAGCAACGCTCCTTCTACGAATTGACCGACGCAATCTCCTCCCGCGATCGTGGGCGGGCGTTGTCGGTTCTGGATGCCATCCTGAACTCTGCCGACGGCGAGGAAGCTGCCATCGGTCATCTATATATGCTGTCGCGAACGTTTCGCCAAATGCTGGTCATCCTTGAACGCAACGTGCGTGACTCGCGCGCCTTGTGGCAGGCGCTGTGGCAGGGCTTTCGCATTCCACCTTTTGCGGCGGAAGACATTATCCGCCAGGCACGCCGCTATAAATCGCGCCGGGAACTGACGAATGCCATCCGGCGTGTCGCCCGCGCCGATCTCGCCTTGCGTTCCAATCCGCCCAGCAAACGCCTCATCCTGGAGAACCTGGTTCTCGATCTGACGGCGGAGCCTAAGCTGCACGAAGTTGGCTGGAGCCAGGACGAGCTGCCCGTGTAGTTTTTATGGATGTAGAAGCCTATCTTCGGCGTATCGAATACGACGGACCGCGCCAACCCTCTCCCACAACTCTGCGTGTTTTACATCGACAGCATCTGCTGACGGCTCCGTTCGAAAATCTCGACATTCCTCTGGGCAAGACGATCTGTCTGGATCTTAGCCAGCTGTACCAGAAGATTGTCGTCCGGCGTCGCGGAGGGTTCTGCTACGAGCTGAACGGGCTGTTCGGCGAATTGCTGGCCGCGCTGGGATTTCGGGTGCAAATGCTGTCGGCTCGGGTGCGGCGTGAGGATGGAGGTTTCGGCCCGGAGTTCGACCACATGCTGCTGCGAGTCGACCTGGAAGACTCGTGGCTGGTCGACGTCGGCTTCGGCGATTCCTTCGTGTATCCGATCGTCTTCCGCTCCGGCGGCGACAATCAGGTCGATGGCCATCGTTACGTAGTGTTGCCGGTTGGCGATGAATGGCAACTATTGCGCGAAGGCGAGAAGGGAACGGCTCCGCTTTACGCTTTCCGCGATCAGCCGCACCAGCTTAGCGAATACGAGGGGATGTGTGTCTTCCATCAGACCTCGCCGGAATCGCATTTCACCAAGAGCTGGATCTGCAGCCGCGCGACGCCGGACGGGCGCATTACCATCGCGAATATGCGCCTCATCGTGGCCCACGGAAAAAAGCGCGAGGAGACGTCGCTGCATACCGAAGCGGAGCTCCGCCGCTGCCTGCGCGAGTTCATGGGAGTCGAGTTGCCTGAGTCGATCTCGTTGGCGAAGCTTGTAGTGCGGTGAATGCGTCCCGGCGAGACGTTTGCCGCCGCTCCGCCGCTCGAAGAAGTCTTGGGTGTTCACCCAGGATTGCCACGCCGGGCTAACGACAGTCCGAAGCCCAGCTAGGCTTGTAAATCAGTGCTATGGCTATTTCACAACAGCTACGGCTCTCTTTGCAGGCCCAGACCATTAGCCATGCGAGGGGATTTGTTACTGGCTTTACCCCACTCAGACTTCACGGTCTGGAAAGGGGGTTTTTCTCTCGCCCTTTGCCGCCCACCCCAAATGCAGAAGCTCGATAGTAGGTCCAAGGTCGCGAGTCTACGTGCATTTTCGTAGCGCTACGGGCTCGCGACCCAACGGATGGCGTCCAGTGTTAATCGTGCTTCTGCACGCTCTCGAATCCCTGTTCAAATTCCGTCACCAGCGGCGTTTCACCGGACTGCAGACCGCCGTGTGCCATGACCCGCCAGAGAGAAATGCCGCTGGGCGGCATATCGTACACGGCCATCACATCTTCGGAAGGCCGGCTGGTCACCAAAATGATGACGTCGGCTTGGGAGGGCTCGTACACGATCGTCAGTTTGCCCCAGTCCTGAATGGCGCTCTGCACCGCGTTAATCGCGTCCCGATCTTCGGGAAGCAGGTTCGGAGCGAACTGGTCTCCATCATAGGAGGCAACGTAGACATACCGCGCATTGGCCAAAATGCCCGGAAACGCTGGTGTTTTAGCGGTGGTTGGATTAGGCGTAGCCTGGGCGGAGACCGCCGCGAGCACCATCAAGCTGAACGCCAATAGACTGAGTCGGTTCATATAGCGCCTCTGCCTGTTAGACGCCTGGCGAAATCAGTTGAAATCGCAAGTTACACACGAAAAGGGTACACCGAGCCCGTTAATTTGCGGTTGGCGACTTAACGTGTCAATGAGTTAATGGGGATATATCAACAGGGACGCTTAGAAGGGCGCTACTGAGCCGTCTTTCAGCAAGTCAGGGTCGTATTTGACATGGCGTAGCCCTTCAGCTTCCATGACGAAATAATTGCGCCCACACTCCTTGCCGTCCAAACATCCCTCGACGACCAGCAATCTGCTGGACACGTCAAAGTTCAGCGCATCACGATAGCACCACCATGCCGGATCGCCTGAGGGCTCAGAAGCCTCAGCTTGCGTGGGATAGTGATAATCAACCGCCTGAAAGTTCGTGTCGTATACACTTCCTGTGTTCAGATCAACGATGGCGAATTGTCTACAACCTGTCCCACAGCCCCACTCGGCGACAGCGTAGTGCCCCGCAAAATTCGGCCCCCTCGCTGATGCACTCCTGATGCTGGTTCGGTATAAGCGATCACGCTTAGTAGCCAATACCGGGGACTTCGCTGTTTTCTCACCGCTCGCCGATACGGCGAAGTCCGACTGCTTAGGAAGGTGCTCAAGACGTGAAATGCACGAACTGGCGTTTGATGGCTGGGTCACTTGCTGAGAGCTGAGCTGGGGGCTGAAAAGTACGCTGAGCGCGATAAGTGCGACTGCGATCACGGGCTAAGTATTGGTTCAAAGGGTACGTCAGTCAAGATGATTGGCGTGAACAGGCAATTACACTCAAAACCCCTGTCCGGCGTCAATGAGTGCAAGGGGGATAATGCGTCAACCGAGGGCGCTTTTCCTGGTTTATTCAGACAATCGGGTTATTCCGCTCGCAGCGCTTGCATGGGATCGACCGAAGCCGCGCGCCGCGCCGGTATGAATGTCGCTGCTATCGACGCAACCGCCAACAACGTGGCCACGCAAACCAGCGTCACTGCATCCCAAGCCTGCACGCCGAACAGCAAGCTGCGTATGAATAATGACGCTCCGATCGAGCAGATCAACCCGATAGTCAGCCCTGTTCCCGTCAGCCATCCAGCCTGGCGGAGCACCAGCTTGTACACCGAACCTCTTTGCGCGCCCAGCGCCATGCGCACGCCGATCTCGCGTGTTCGCTGGCTCACTGAGTAGGCGATCAACCCGTAAAGACCGACCGCGCTCAGAATCAACGCCAACACCGCGAACCCTCCAACCACATATGCCGTGGAACGGTGAAAATAAGCTGGCTGCGAATCGTTGATCTGCTCCCGCATGGTTGAGCCCTGCTCGACTCCCACATCCATGTTGAGCTCGTGGACAGTGGCTGCCAGAGCGGGCTGGATGCTCTGGTCATCCTGAGCGGTGCGTACCATCAGAGCGAAACCGGAACTCGCGTTCTGGTTAAACGGATAGTAGACGGCGGGCGATTGCTCCCCATCGAGCCCGCCATCCTTGAAGTCTTCGACCACGCCGATGATCTGCTTGATCGACGGTGGACTCAGCGTGGGGTCTCCCAACCGTTTTCCAACCGGCTCTTCTCCCGCAAAATACTTTCGCGCAAAGGCGTGATTGATGATCACAACCTTGGGCTTCGATGCATCCTCTGCGTCGGTAAAGTAACGTCCGGCCAGCAGCCTCGCATGAAGTGTGGTGAAGAAACCTGCGCTCACGTCGCGTTCAATGGCCGTAATGTGAACGCTGTATGGCTTGCCAACGATCCGAACCCAGTCGGTGTTGCAGTCGCAGGTTACAGGTAACAGGCTGGTGACGGCTGCGGCTCGGACTCCCGGCAAGCTTTCCACCTGCGGCAGCAGGCGACGGACAAATGCGACCTGCTGCGGATCCCCCGGGAACGCGGCGCCCGGCAATCGGACCTGCAGAGTGGACAGATGGTCAGCCTGGAATCCCACGTCGACGTGCAAGAGGCGATAGAGGCTTTTGCCTAGCAGACCAGCTCCGGTAAGAAGGACCATCGTGGTGGCGAGCTCAATCACTACCAACTGCGCCCCAATCCTTCGCCACAGAGTTCCCGCCGCGCCGCGCCCACCCTCGGTCAAGTTGTCGCGCATATCGGATGACGACAGATGCAGAATCGGCGTGAATGAAAACACGATGGATGCCAGCAGGGCCAGAATTCCAACGAACGCCAATACATGCGTGTTCAACCCCAATCCCGCGAGATAGGGCATGCGGGCCATCATATCTTTCGAGATGAGACGGCTTGGAATCTGCATGGCGACGTAGGCGAACGCCAGGCCGGCTAAGCTCCCGCCAACCACAAGCACCAGTCCCTCAGTCACAAACTGGCACCCAAGCCGCGCGCGCGAAGCGCCCAACGCGCCGCGTACTGCAATCTCGCGCTTACGGCGCTCAGTGTGCACGACCAGCAGGCTCGATACATTCACGCATGCAATCAACAACAAGAGCCCGGCACCGCTGAGCAGTAACAGCAGAATGGGGCGAATATCTCCGACGATCGCTTCGGACAATGGCATAACGCTCGCCCCACGGCTCTGATTGGAGTCGGGATACTGTCTCTCCAACTGCACGGCAATCGACTGCATGTTGGCGGCCGCCGCCTGAACCGTTACTCCGTCTTTAAGCCGTCCGACCGCATAAAGATTGTGACAGTCGCGCCGCTTCTCGCAGCTGTTGTCAGGCTGCAGAGCTGTCCAGAACTGCGGACTGCTTCCTAGCGCAAATTCAAAACCTTCGGGCAGCACACCGATTACCGTGTGAGAAACGCCGCTGAGTTTGAGTGATTGCCCGACCACATCTTTCTTGCCGCCGAACCGTCTCTGCCAGGTGCCGTAGCTCAGCATCACCACACCCGGCGCGCCCAAGGTATCTTCGCCTTGATGAAAATCCCGGCCCAGCAACGGAGCCACGCCCAGCGTTCGAAAAAATCCCGCGCTGACTCTCTCCCCTGGAACGGACTCAGTGCCCGTCGGCGTGCTCAGCAGCATGTTCCAACCGGTGAATACGTCCATGGAGGCGAGGGTGGTGTTCTGTTTCTTCCAGTCCAAATAATCGAGATAGGAAATGTTCACGTGGGGGCTGGTCGGATCGCTTTCCGTCACGTGGACCAGTCGTTGCGGATCCGCGTAAGGTAGAGGCCTGATAAGAGCCGCGTCCGCAAAAGCGAAGATCGCCACACTCGTTCCGATGCCCAGCGCCAGCACAAGAATCGCCGTGGCGGAGAATCCCGGATTCTTCACAAGCACTCGCCCGGCATAGCGCAGATCCTGCCAAAAGCGCTCGAACTGCGTCCATCCCCAGACCTCGTGCGTCTGCTGCCGGATCAGCGTTGTGTTGCCGAACGCCCGCCGCGCCGCGTATCGCGCTTCATCTTCCGACAGGCCTTTCTCACGCTGCTCTTCTTCTTCCAGTTCGAGGTCGGAGCGCAGCTCCCGTTCCAGATCTGCATCTCGTCTCCTGATCTGCCACCATCGCATATCAGCTCTCCTCAGCCACTGGCCACATCACCCGCGCTACGGCCTCGGCCATCCCCCTCCACCGCGATTCTTCGACAACCAGCTGTTTTCGGCCTTTCTCGGTCAGGCGGTAATACTTGTACTCCCGATTTCGGTCCGGGGCCATTTCCCACTTGGAAGCAACCCAGCCCCTTCGCTCCAGGCGATGCAATGCGGGATAGAGCGAACCATGCTGCATTTGCAGGAAATCGTTAGTCGTCCGCTGAATGTGCTTGCCAATCTGGTGCCCGTGCGCAGGACCGTAGAGAAGTGTCCGCAGTATGAGCATGTCTAAAGTGCCCTGCAACAGGTTCGCGCGTTGCTGTGTCTCTTTCGCCATAGAAGACATTCGACCCTGAATGAGAAATGATGGTAGACATTCGACCATTCACTGTCAAGGGGATGCCGTAGGCGACGGATTCTCTAATGATGATTTCAGGCCATAGCGCTCATTGAGAATCGCCGGCCACTTGGCAATCGGTCTGGCTGCTGAGACTTATTTCTTTTCCTTCACGTCCACGCTGGCCAGGGTGTTCTCCCATTCCAGTTTCAGAGTGCCCGCGTCGCCTCCCGTTTTGTCGAACGAGATGGTGAACAACTCCAGCCCGGAGGAGCGCTGGGTTACCTTCATCGGGATGCGTGCCAGGTCCTGCCCCTGGTTGTATTCGGTGCCCCACTGGCCGGTCTGCTTGTTCACGATCAGCTGCCAGCTGCTGGCGCCGGGCAGGGAGTAGAGGGTATAGCTGCCCTTGGGAACTGTGGTGCCGCCGATGGTCAAATCAACCGACGTTTTCATGCTGGTGGCGGCGTTCGCGCCCGTGCGCCACACCTGATCGTAGGGAACAAGTCCACCGAAAATCTTGCGGCTGCGCATCGAGGGGCGGCTGTAGTCGATGGTGACCGTGTTGCCATCGGCAAACGTCAGCGTGGCCTGTCCCGGAGGGCTGAGAGGTTTCTTGTCCTGGGCGATCACGATCGCGGCCACGGCGACGATTACAGCGGCGATTGTCCACAAGCGGTTCTTCTGCATTGCACTCTCCTGTGCGACGAAAACTGCGGTTCCATTATTCACTGTGCAGGGCGGCACGACAAACGGCCGACCCGGCTTTTGAGATAAAACGCGCTTTCACTGCCTTAATTGGCGGTATGCCATTGCCTGAAGCTACACATTATTTCTTCTGCTCGGGGTCCAAGTGGACTTCCGGCATCGGCGGCCAGCCGATCGACTTGCCCTGAAATAGCGCCACTGCGGTTTCGTAACGCTTGGTGCCGTCGTGAATGGCGAAGCGCCGCAGATGATTCGGCGGCCCACTCCACATGCAGACGCCGGCGTAGGCGCCATCCTTGCGCAGGATGTAATAGCTCATGTCGACGTATTGCATTTTGCGCATGTCTCCATTGAAATTGCGCACAATGCGTTTCAGCGCGTCCATGCCGGCTTCCTGGGGGGACATGCCGCGGCGCATGTTCTCGACAATGGTATGCGCGCCGCAGACCTTGATGTTCTCTTCGCCGTTGCCCGTCGCGCCTGCCGAGCCGACATCCTGATCGGTGTAACATCCGGCGCCGATGATTGGCGAATCTCCCGCGCGTCCGGCAAGCTTCCACGCCAGCCCGCTGGTAGTCGTCGCACCCGATATCTCGCCCTTGGTATTTAGTGCCGAGCAGTTGATCGTTCCGGTCGGCGGATGCAGCACGCGTTGCGCAGCCGCAGCGCAGAATTCCGGTTCAATGCCAAGTCTGGCGGCCAGTGTCTCCAACTTCTCCTGGCGTTCGTCCAGAAGCTCCGACTGATCGGCCTTCTCGTCGGGCAGCTTGTAGTTGGGACTGGCAATTCCCGGACCCCACCAGTCTTTGTTCGACATGGTTTCTTTCCACAGCAGCCAGACTTTGCGGGAGCGGTCGGTCAGCAGGTTCTCGCGGGGAAAGCCCATGGCGACGCCAAATTTCTGTGCGCCTTCGCCGACCAGCATCACGTGCCCGGTGTTTTCCATCACGGCTTTGGAAAGCAGCGAGACGTTCTTGATCTCGCGCACGCCGGCGACGGAGCCGGCCATGCGAGTTGGCCCATGCATGCAGCAGGCGTCCAGTTCAACCACGCCGTCCTCGTTCGGAAGGCCACCGAGCCCAACACTATCGTCGTTGGGATCGTCTTCCGGACCGGTGATGACCTGCATCACCGCATCGAGCGTATCGCCGCCGCTGCTAAGCACGGCATAGGCGCGGTCCAGATAGTTGTAACCATTTGCGGCAGAAATGATGATCGCCTGCTTCGGTTTGGTGGAAGGGACGTTGTTTGTGTCTGTTTTGTTTTGTCCCTGCAGATCCAGTGCGAGCGACGCGGAACCGACAGCCGTGGTGGCAATAAAATCGCGGCGCGAAAACTTCATGTAGCTCCTCGCAAGTTAAGTACGGCAAGGCAGAATAGCACGAACAGAGGATGGATCAGTGCTGCGCCTCAGCCGTTTCCTGCGCCGACACCGCCAGCCAGCGCCCGTGATTGAAGCACAGCACATCGGTGAACCGGATGCGCATCACCTCATGTCCCTGCTGATCGGAGATTAGGTTCACCCCATGAACCACTGCCGTATCGCCAAAGAGGTCTGCTTCCAGGTCAGAAAGAGTTTGCTGATATTGGTCTTTCCGTAACGGGAGTTCGCGCAGGACTTGCGCCTTCGGCCGAACGGTGCCCTTCATGGACGTATCCTTGAATTCGTTGGCCAGCATGCAGTCGAGCGCCGCGGTGTTCTTTTGTTTTAGGACGTCCAGCCATGTCTCTTCAAATTGCAAAGCCGAGGCCCGGTCGCGTTTCCACGATCCCGGCGGATAGGCCTTGCAGGAGGAAGCAAACATCGGCTCGGCTGACAACAGAATCAAGAGAGGCAGCAGATGCACGCGCACGAGGCAAGTCCTCCTGGCAAGAGAAAGGCACAGCTGATGAGGCTGTGCCTGCATAGTCCGGCCGTCAATCAGCTGGCGATTTTTTCGCCCGTATTCTGGTCGGCGCGGAAGCGCAGCAGCGCAGCGATCCGCCCGATCCTGTCGAACTCCTCGTCGTCCGGGACATGCACAATGTCCACTCCCGTCCGTATGGCGTGGCCTACGATGGCATCGCCAATATCCTCCAGTTCGGTATTCTCTTTCCCACATACTGCACAGGTAGGACCGACGTGAATATCCATGTGGCCGCAGTTGTAGCACTTCACGCCGGGCGCGTGAAACGTCGAACCCAGCATTAGTGTCTGCACCTCACCGGTTTCGAGCGAGCGCAGGACCCGGCGCAGTCCGACGGCTCCCCGGCCATTGCGGTGAGCTTCGCCCACCACTTCGCGAATCATCTCCTGTTTGCGAGCTCCGTCAAATTCGGCCAGTTTCTCCTGAGCCATCTGTTTGACTTGCTCCGGGGTCGCCAGCTTGGGATCAATGCGGAAATGTCCCACCAGGTGCTGTTTCGCTTTCGCCTGCAAGTGGGCTTCGATCTCCGGCCACACATCATCGCGGCAACCGATCAGCAAACGGTCACAGCCGCCGCGCTCGAAGTACTGCTCAATGTGTTCGCCGACAGTCTTGAAGTGCTGCATGGCTTCATTCGACTGCTTGCGTTCTGCGTGACCGGCATCGTATCCGGCATAGCCGTCGCTCTTGCCGCGGCGAGTCAACTCGTTGACGAAATCGCTTTTCTCCACCACATCTTCATTCGTCATCTCAAAGATGCGCGCCTTGCTACGGTCTGCCAGAACAATGCAGGCTCGCTGCTCGCCATCCAGAACCGCAGCCAGCGGTTTCAGGTGGAAGCGATGGCTGATCGCGATTTTGGGCTTCAGCAACTGCGCGGGTACGTCAAACTCGCGCCAGAACCCGGTCTGGCCGCAGGCAAAAATGGCTTTTGCCTTTCCACCGCTGCCGTGCGCGGGATCCACCATGTTGCTGATGCGCTCCAGGTCGCTGCGGGTCGAGCCGTTCTTGCCCATCTTCTCCGCTTCACGAAGAGCGCCGCGGATCATGTCCTTCACCAGGATCGCCTCTTCCCGGTGCGATTTGTTCAACGGCGTCGAGGGCTGATAGTAGAACGTAATGGCGCAACCTTCGGCCGATTGAAAATTAGCTAACTCACGGATGTCATCGCGCGTGATCATTCCGATTCTCCTGTTCTATCTGTTGTGCTTCGATGACTCAACCTAGGCGCTCTTGGAATATTCCACGAGCCGGTCTTTGAGAGGATCTTGGATAGGTAAGGCACGTTGCAGATGCTCGCGCGCCCTACGTACGGCTGCTCGCACCTCCTCCACGGTGTGGTTGGTGATATCGGCAATCTCGTCGAGGGTGAAGCCCTCGATGGTGTAAAGAATGAACGCTTCGCGCTCGATGCGTCCGGCCTCGCGTAAAGTCCTTTCGACCAGCTTGATGAGTTCGCGCCGTGCGGCCAGCTCTTCCGGATTGGACTCACCCGGATCGGTGATCAGGTTTTCTTCGTACAGCTTTTCGTCCGGCTGATGGAATTGCAGCACGGCTCCGTCGGCGGCGTGGACTTTTTGTTCGCCGTGCGAGCGCTCCAGAGGAATGCGTCCTTCGTCGTTGCCGGCCGTCGAGAGACGGTCCATGGCTTGCTTCGCCAGACGATGCATCCAAGGCTCCAGTTTCATGCGTTCCGGCTTCTCCTGCTCGCCGAGAGCGTTGGCCACGGCCTCGTTGATTACGTCTTCTACGCTGACACTTCCGGGCGTGAGTTGTCCCTCATCCTCGCGATGTTGCACCTCCCGTTGGACGTAACGCAGCAGCCGCGGGAAATTGACGTTGATGTACTCGGCAATGTCGCCGGTTGAAATGAGCTCCGGCTTAACCGCCGCAACCGTGTGTTCGAAAGGAACTGTGCCAACCTCTGCGCGTTGCGGTCCTCTGCGCCGCTGCCACTTGTGTTGGTTGCGCAGCAGGTCCTTGTGCTTCTTTAGCTGCTCAAGAATGTCGTCGAAGGCAGCCTTCACCGCCCCAACCGCATTGCTGCTGGTTCCCTGCGAGGCCATCTGTCCTGACGGCAGGCGCAGATTCAACGAGGCAAGCATCCCCTGCCGGGCAGAGTTCTCCTCGATCGCGCCTTTCAGGTGCACGAGCTCGGGACGAAATACCTGAAGGTATCGTTCCAGTTTTTCAGTTTGTTGATTGATTAAGGCTTCGAGGTCGGAAGTTTTGGAAATCCTGTAGCTGATATGGACGTTCATGAAAAGCCTCTCCGGGTGGAACTCGCACCACCAGAAGCTATCGTCCTTCGTCTTGCTGGAATTTTACTCCTCCTATTACAGAAGCAAGCGGAAAATGACGAGTTGCTTGTGAAGGAAGAAGACGCCACGAATTCGCTAGCTGGAAGCACGCGACTTACCAGAGGCCGCCCATCGGCTGCATAGCAAGAAAAAGGCCCCCGAAAATGGGGGCCTGATGAGCTCCGCCGACGCTTTAGCGCTCGGGAATTCTGACCTTCGCGTCCGGCCGCTTGTCCAGGTGAATGCTTTCGATAAACCGCACCTTGCCTTTGGTGAGTTTCATGACCAGCGACGTCGTGCGCACACCGTCGCCGAAGAATCGGACACCTTTCAGCAGCATGCCGTCGGTGACGCCGGTCGCGGCGAAGATGATGTTCTTGCCCGGCGCCAGCTCCTCGGCAGTGTAAATCCGCTTCGGGTCGCTGATGCCCATATCTTTCATGCGCTCGCCCTGCTCCGGTGTATAGCCGACCAGCCGACCGACCATGTACCCGTTCAGGCAGCGGATAGCGGCTGCAGTAATCACGCCTTCCGGCGCGCCGCCCGTGCCCATCACGGCGTGCACGCCCGAGCCCAGCATGGCGGCAGCGACGCCCGGCGAAAGGTCGCCGTCGGAGATGAGCCGGATGCGTGCTCCTGCTTTGCGAATCTCAGCGATCAGGCCTTCATGCCGTGGGCGGTCGAGAATAATGATGACCAGGTCTTCGACCCGGCGGCCCAGCACCTTGGCAATCACATTCAAGTTGTGTGCGACCGGCGCTTCCAGGTCGACCACGCCACGGCAGGACGGGCCGACGACAATCTTCTCCATGTAGCAATCGGGTGCGTGCAGCAGGCCGCCGCCTTCCGACGCAGCCAGCACCGTGATGGCGCCGGGCGATCCGGTGGCGCACAGGTTGGTGCCTTCCAGAGGGTCAACTGCAATATCAACGGAGGGATACGAGCCGCCATCCCGTTTGCCGACCTTCTCGCCGATGTAGAGCATCGGGGCTTCGTCGCGTTCGCCCTCGCCGATGACTATGGTGCCGTCCATCGGAACGGAATCCATCACTCCCCGCATGGCTTCCGTTGCCACCTGGTCGGCATGCTTGCGGTCGCCCTGTCCCATGGTTTTCGCGGAAGCAATGGCCGCCTCTTCGACCACCCGCAGGAACTCCATGGCGAGGTCGGTTTCGAAGTTCGCGGTGGGTGAGTGCTTGATCGGTAGTCCCTCAGTCTGAACCCTGGTTGCCATTAGACCTCCGTCGATGTGCGGCGTTGCCGTGCCCGAAGTAATGTGATGCTGCAGCCAGCCGCTTGTACTCTGATGATTAGAATGACGCAACGGGCGATGATGTCCCGTCTTCCGGCACAATCGCCAAGGATACACCTGTTGCGGGCACCGTTCGAGGACTTTCCTCACTAACGACTGTCGCTTGCCCAGCTCCTTCCGTGGAGATATGCTCTGTTCTGGCGTTTCAGGACGCCTCCCGTCCGCGGGAAGGACTGAGTCCACCTGCCTGATCAACTCAAATTCGGTTCTAGCGAACCTCCTTTTCGCCCACGCCAGCGGACCGCGGGCCCACTCTGAAGGAGGTTTGTCATGTCCGATCGCCGTCTCCCTGTCCGCCCTAACCTCGATCAGCTGAAACATCAGGCCAAAGATCTGCTGCGCCAATTCCGCAGCGGCGAACCTGAGGCTGTGGCCGAGTTCACGAGACATCATCCTGCAAATATCAGTCCTGCAGACGCTAAGCTGGCCGACGCTCAACTGGTGCTGGCGCGCGCGTATGAGGCTCCCAACTGGCCGAGGCTGGCTGTTGCTTGCAAACTCACAAACGGCATCTGGGAGGACGACGCCGATGCCGTCCGCGAAATTGTGCGCAAGCAGCCCGCTCTGCTGCATGAGTCAGCTCTGATCCGCGAAAGCAACTGGGGACCACCGATGAGTTATGCGGCCAACCTTGGGCGCGACCGCATTGTCCGCTTGCTGCACGACATGGGCGCTCGGGATCACGCTCATGCACTCGGCCGCGCCACCTTGCAAAGCCGCATCGAGACGGCGCGCATGCTACATGCGTGGATGGGCAAACCTCGTCCCGCCACTGATGCCCTGAACGGCCCTGCCTACACGCTGAGCCCTTCGGGCACTGCGTTGATGCTCGAGCTGGGCGCGCCGGTCGTAGATGCCGACGGCAAGCGCCTGGCCCCGGTCGAGGTCGTGCTGGAGACCGACAGCCGCACGCCCGCGGCCAAGCACCAGATCCTCGAGATGTACGTGCGCCACGGCCTTACCCTCCCGGACACCCCGCCGATGGCAGTGCATCGCGGGCGTATCGATCTTCTCGAAGCGCACTTGCGCCGCGATCCCGGCCTGCTGAGCCGCACCTTCACGCATCACGAAATTTTCCCGCCAGAGCTGGGCTGTCACGAAGATCCGCAGGCGACGGTTGGCACTCCACTCGACGGAGCGACCCTGCTGCACATGGCTGTGGACTATGACGAGATGGAAATCGCGCGCTGGCTTCTGGAGCGGGGAATGAATGTCGACCAGCGGGCTGCGGTCGACGCGGACGGTTTTGGCGGGCACACCGCGCTGTTCGCCACAGTCGTCTCGCAACCGAACTTCTGGATGAACTACCAGGGGCGGCCGCAGGAGGCGCCGTTTACCCAATTACTGCTGGACCACGGTGCCAATCCCAACGCGCGGGCTTCGTTACGCAAGCAACTTCATCCGGGATACGGCGACGACGTCATGCATGAATATCGAAACGTGACGCCACTTGGATGGGGAGAGCAGTTTCACCGCAAGGTCTTTGTGAGCGAGCCGGCGATGAAACTCATCGCAGAACGAGGAGGGAAGAGTTGAGGGGCAGCGACGTCCCATGCGAAGCGAGGCAAGGCAACAGCAGATCCCTCGCTTCGCTCGTGATGACAACAAAATTAAGGAGTGTGGCGGGCGATTAAGGAGCGTGGCGGGCGCCGTTAAAACCCGCGCCCTCCAACAAGAATCGTTAAGCTTCAATTGGTGGCTAGCTCATAGCCAATCACACCAGTCGGTTTTTACTAGCCACTAACGACTAGGCACTGGCCACTGCCTTCAAAACGCAGCGTGCCCCGTAATGTGCTCGCCAATAATCAGCGTGTGGATGTCGTGCGTTCCCTCGTACGTCTTCACCGACTCCAGATTCGCCATATGGCGGAAAATGGGGTATTCGTCGGCGATGCCGTTGCCGCCCAGAATGTCGCGGCCCATACGGGCGCACTCCAGCGCCATCCAAACATTGTTCCGCTTGGCCATGGAGATGTGCGCCGGCTTGACCTTGCCCTCGTCCTTCAGGCGGCCTACCTGCAACGCCAGCAGCTGCGCCTTGGTGATCTCGCTGATCATCCAAACCAGCTTCTCCTGCACCAGCTGATGCGAGGCGATGGGCTGATCGCGAAACTGCTTGCGGAACTGCGCGTATTGCAGCGCGCAGTCATAGCAGGCCATGGCCGCTCCGATCGCGCCCCAGCTGATGCCGTAGCGCGCCTGGTTCAGGCAGCTCAATGGCGACCCGAGACCCTTCGAAAGAGGCAGAAGATTCTCCGCCGGGATACGGACATCCTGCAAAGAAAGACTAGAGGTCACCGAGGCGCGCAGCGACCACTTGCCATGAACGTCGGCAGCCTTGAACCCCGGCCGGTCGGTCGGCACGATGAAGCCGCGGATCCGGTTGTCCTCGTCCTCTACCTTCGCCCAGATGATGGCGATATCGGCGATCGACCCGGAGGTGATCCACATCTTCTCGCCATTCAGGATGTATTCGTTGCCGTCCTTGCGGGCGCGGGTGCGCATCGCTCCGGGGTTCGATCCGGCATCGGGCTCGGTTAGGCCAAAGCAGCCAAGAATCTCGCCCAGCGCCATTTTCGGGAGGTACTTCTGTTTCTGCTCCTCGCTGCCGAAGGCGTAGATGGGATACATGCACAGCCCGGACTGCACGCTGACGAACGAGCGCACGCCGCTGTCGCCGCGCTCCAGTTCCTGCGTCATCAAGCCGTACTCCACCGCCGACATGCCGGCGCAGCCATAGCCTTTCAGGCTGGCGCCGTAGAAGCCGAGCTCACCCATGGGCTTGATCAGTTCCTTGGGGAAGCGGCCGTCTCGGTTGCACTGCTCGATAATCGGGACAAGGTTTTCTTCGATAAATTTGCGTGTATTGTCGCGGACTAGCCGCTCGTCATCATTGAGCAGCGTATCGAATTCAATAAAATCCACGCCCTTGAACTTGAGTGCCATGAGATCTCTCTTATGAAGAATCGCGGCTGGGGAAGAACCCTTGAGGCTATCAGGGGGCGGAGAGCGGGGTCAAACCGGGAAGGGGGTAATACGCATTGAGGGGAAAATGCTACAGCTAGTCGAACGAGGGGAGGTGGAGACACAATGCCCGTCAGGCTGCGCACATACTCTATGTAGCGACGAAAGAGCGGAAGGCTTGGCCTAAATTTTAGGTGGTCGACGTACCATTCAAGGACTGGTTCAATCCATACACGAGTTTTGCCATGGTTAGAAAAACTCCACCCAGGTTCTTCAGAATAGCTTCAGTCGACACGCGAACGTCAGATTTAGGTGCAAACTGCGCGCCATCGTCGGTCAGATCCTGGTACTCGGCTTTACTCGCCGCCGCAATCCGTGCCGAACGACCTATCCCGCTACTCTTCCAGTTCACGGCTCCCGACTCAGGGCGACTGGATTGTTGATCTTCCTCGCGGAACAAGTCCTTGCTTAACGAGGAAGTCGGCCACACCCTCGGCAATCACCCGGTACCCCGCCGGAGTAGGGTGCGTCTCGAATTTGCCGTCGTAATACAGAGCTTGCTCGCCCGAAGCCTTTTCCATGAATACCGAGGAGAGCTCCGTGAAAGGAATAGCTTCGGCCGCGCTTACGTCGTGGAGGGCCTTCACGACGATGGGATACTCTTTGCGAATGCGGGGAGCGAATTGCGATTGAGATGGATAAACATTCTCGCGACACGGGAATGCCACAACGGCAAAGGCCGCTCCCGACTGCTCAACCCGCTGTTTTAGCCACCGCACTTCTCCAGTTTCGAATCGAAGCTCCTGGTAGAGAACATCGTTCGAAGGCCGCGTCGGATCGGATACGGCGGAGTCCGCTCCCAGGGCAGCGTCCCGCTTGTGCCGAATGGCCTCCCCTTGAGCTAACCGGAAGAGATTGAAAAGTTCCGAATGCTCCGCGAGAAACGTAAATCCTGGGACACGATGGACCAGATTGCGAACAGCGGAAGCCTCGCCACCTGCCGCCTGCACTTCACTTCCGGCCCGTGGCGTGACTCTGCCATTGTCGTCCATTTGGAACAAGCCGGTGGGATGATCGGCTGCGCAACCAACCGCCAAAATGACAACGTCAGGATGAAAATTTCTTACCCAATTGTCGTACCAGAGCGCCTGTTCGGCGGCAACACTCCCCGCGATGCCGGCGTTGATCACCTCAATCGTTTGGTTCCAGCCGTCTCGTCTTGACCGCTCTTGAAGAATCGATTGCAGCTGAAACGGATAGGCATCGACGTCGTTGGCTCCGCTGCCAAAGGTGAAGCTGGCGCCCAGAGTCGCGATTCGGAGAACCTGTGGACCTGGCTCAGCGGTGTAGACTTGTTGGCCGCGGAAACGTTGGAAAGTGAAGGAAAAAGTAGTGTCATATAAGCCGGGAACGAAGTGGCGGCCATGCACGCTCGGAAGTGGAGCGAGAACACCATTGATCTGACCCATCCAGGGGTAGGACATCGGATAAGGTGCCGCGAGTCGCGCGATTGTTTCTGCGATCAGCAAGCCAGCAATTATTCCCGTGAAGAGGAGAAGTACGCGTCCGAAGCGCGCTCGAAAAGAGAGGCTGTTATGCATCCAATTCAGCCCCGGTAGCTTTCTGTTTGCAGGCCTGAGGCTGATGCTCGCGAGAAGCCATAATTACGCTGGTGAGGCCGGATTTTTCTGCTAAGGCGGTCTGATTGACGAGGCCCGCCCGTCGCAGCAGCTCGACGCACTCATGTTCATCGCATTGTTGTGGGTGCAACTCCAGGACGGCAACTTCGGTGCGCTCCAGCAAGCGGGGATAGTTCTGGAGGAAAGTAAGCTCGGCTCCTTCGATGTCGCACTTCAAGAGGCCTATCCTTCCGGCACCAACGGCTTTCTCTACATCGATATAGTCGACAAGAAAGTGTTGACCGGTATTGTCAGCCACAACATGGTTTTGCCCGCTAAATTCTAAATTAGATATCGCAGCAGCCCCAAGTCGTTTGCCCACCAGGCCATTAATTGCAGTGAATAGCGGCAAATTGTGCTGACTGCTGACTCGCGCTTGTAGTTGGCGATAGGTATTCGGGTTCCCTTCAATAGCCGTAATGCGAAGGGATAGGTCTTGCAGATCTCGCCGGCGAGTCATCTCAATACAGCGCAGAGTAAAGAATCCAACGTTAGCTCCTAAATCAAGAACATGTAGTTCGCCGGTAGCTTTGGCTGTCTCCATTGCCAGTAATATCGCTGGATCGTAATCGCCTGCGACAAAGACCTCGTTGTAGATCGCCCAATCGGATTGGTTCTGGATGCGAACGTTCACGTTGGAAGGTAGCTCCCATCTGAGGTCCAGCATTTGAAAAGCAACGGACCGAAGCGCCCGCTTGATACCAGTTGGCAGCACGCGCTTACCAAAGCTTCTGAAGCCAGAGGATTGAGGAGTTGCTGCGGACATTTTCCTTCCCTTTGCCAAAACGGCGCTATCGACCACCCTATTTATGGCGTTTGAGGACCAGAAAAGCATTGATCATTACACACCGCCCGAAGCTCTGGCCGGTGCCGCTGACAATCTGTCGCCGATCCGTAACATGAGATTACACGTACTCGTATCCCTGCACACACCCCTCGTTGCGGTATCCGCGCGTTACGACGCTGTCTCTGTGGCCTTCAGGTCATAGTATGAGGCTGGATTTTCTTCAGCCGTCCAATCTGTTAGGAGCAAGGCACTTGTAGCGGAATGCCGCGTCGCGTTACTGCCTCCCCATTGAGATATAATCCAACCCGGCCCTCGCGGCAATGCAGCGAATGGCGCGTGGATGTATTCCCTGAATTCAACGCTCGACTGACAGCCCGCTGCGCTCGAATCGCCGCAACTCGTGTCGGATGATTTGCCCGCTGGCTGCAAGGACCTGAATGCAGCGGATACCTCGCCCCGGGTGCCGCCGGATTTTCAATCAATGGTATCCCTGGTTGTGGCAACGTTTAATCGGGTGACGGAACTGCAGCGGCTGCTGAAAAGCCTCGATGCCCAGTCTTATAAGGAATTCGAAGTTATCGTAGTCGATCAGAATCCGGATGACAGGATCGTATCAGTGTTGCATGAGCATCCGGAGCTGACCATTGTGCATCTTCGTTGTAAATTGGGCGTCTCCAGAGCACGAAATGCCGGTCTCCGTGTCGCTAAGGGAGAGGTAATTGGTTTTCCTGACGATGATTGCTGGTACCCCAAGGACCTCTTAGCAAAGATAACTGCGTGGCTCGACACCAATCCGGAATTCGACGGCATCCTCACTGCAACTCGCGATCAGGACGATAGGGTGCAAGCCCCAAAATTTCCTCCCCGGCAAGGGCCTTGCACAAGAACAAGCATTTTACGTTGCGCTGTTATAGTTGGCGCTTTTTTCAGGACTTCGGCAGTTGAAGCTATAGGCTTATTTCGGGAGGATATCGGTCCAGGCACCTCGTCGCCATATCAGTCGGGTGAAGATATCGACTATCTGATTCGTCCGCTCGACTATGGCATGCAGCTCTTCTATGAACCTGCCTTTTCGGTCTATCACCCTGATCTTAATACTAGGGAGAGACTCCACAGGATCACCTTTCCATACTCGGTCGGAGTCGGATATATCTTGCGCCTCCACGACTATCCCTGGTGGGTCTTTGCAGAAGTTGCAGGCCGCTCGCTAGGGGGAGTTGCTGTTCATCTAGCTAAAGCCGACATTGAAGGGGCTTATCTGTATCTATTGCGGGCGGCAGGCCAACTTCGGGGATATCTTTCTCGACCGCACGATAGTCTGAAGCCAGCCGGAGCTTCTTCTGCCGCCGGCGGTGATAAATGAAGAGCTCTCTGCGGCGCTTGACGAGCAGAATTGTGCAGCTCGCTTCCGGAGAAATCCTAGCGCGCCTTTGCGGTATTGCGACCCTCCTGTTACTAGCCCGTCAATCTGGTGTGGTAATGGTAGGCATCTATGCTCTAGCCCAGAGCATGATCCAATATTCCTACCCGTTTATCGATTTCGGATTGAGACATGTCGGCGCACGCTTGGTAGCAAAGCATCCGGAGGCAGACCGAGAGATTGTGAAAGAGGTCCAAAGGCGTCGAATGTTGATGGGCGCCTCGATTCTGCCCTTCCTCCTGCTGTACACCGCGCTGGCAAATGTCTCAATGGAGTTCAAGATTTTTCTTTTTCTCTTTTCGGCTATCAGTTGCCTTTATGCGGTGTCACTCGAATGGGCGGCATGGGGCAAGGAACATCTGACGTTCGTGGGCCTGGCAAGGATTGTCGTTCCGGGCTGCGTACTCCTGTTTCTTCTGCTGGGCAAGGGCCGGAATATCCTTTGGTTCTTGATTGCTGGGAATGTCGTGGGCTACGGGTTGCAGGGACTGCTGTTCTTCGTTTGGTGGCGTCGGAGCAGGTCGGCGAGTGGGTACCAGGGCGTCTCCCTGGATGTTGTTCGAGACTCCCTGGCTTGGAACAAAACTAGCATCATGGGTCTGGCATGGCTATGTAATTTGGCGTTCAACACCATCGATATGCTGATGCTCGGTGTCATGTCGAACGCGCAGCAAGTAGGTCTTTACAGCGCCGCCTATCGCATTATGAACCAAATATTATTCACGTACTACCTTCTCACTCAGGTGCTCTACCCTCAGCTCGCTCGTCAGACGATTGAAGAACGGAGGCGCTTCTTACGGCCTGATATTCTATTGCCACTTCTAGCCATTGGCACCGTCCTGGCTTCGGCTTTGGCATTTTCACGGCACATCGTTTTGGCAATCGTATTCGGCCCAAAATTTCTTTCAGCCGCCTTCCTGCTGTTGCTGCTCTCGTGGGTAATACCTTTAGATTTCATGACATCTTATGTGAGCAATGCCTATATCGCTTGGGGAATGGAAAAGAAGGTTTTGCTGTGCACTTTCATCGCCGCGGGTGCAAATGTCATTTTGAATCTTATTTGGATTCCGAAACATGGCGCGAGCGCAGCTGCGGTGAACACTTTAATCTCATACGTTATCCTCCTCAGCTGCCTGGCTTTGGCCGGGCGCTTTGCGAGAGAGTTACACCGGCCACCTGAGGTCGAAGTCGTAGCTCAAATTTAGGATGCGCTTGTCGTGCCCAAGCCTTATCATTTCATCGCACTTTCGCATTGAACGCCCATGACCTCATTACTCCAAGGCTCGCATAAGCCTACTGCTGCGCTACCGCCGATGCCGGGTGCAGCCCTGGAAATCATCGGGCTTTTTAGCGCAATTGTCCTTGGGGCGATCGCCTTCCTGTTGGGCTGGCTCACACCAAATGCAGCCGCGGCATTAACCGGATGCTTCTTGTGCATCCTGCTTGCGCTGTCGTGGATGCATCTTAACCAAGGACGTCACCCGTATTTCCTCTTCCTCGGGGTGTTAACCCTTGTTCAAGGAGGGAAGCTGTTGGCTTACTGCCTCGGTGCGGAGCCTGATCCTTTTCGTATAGGAAATGTCGTGCCGTTTCCGTTTGATGTGTCTCGGAATGTGGGAGGCATTGCGCTGCTTTGCGTAGCGCTGTCAGCTGTTTGCGTGTATGCGCCGTGCCGATGGAATTATCGGCGCGTGGTTCCGCCTGACGACCAGAGGGTTCGGCAGTACTTGCCTTATTTGTATCTGCTTTTCTATGGGTCGCTTCCATTCCAGATTGTAAAGAATTACATTTATTACAAGGTTGCGAAAGACAATGGAGGATATCTCTATTTTTTCGCCAACCATGCGGCTTTCGCTTCCGCAGTACCATTCATTGTCCGCCTCGCTGCTCTCATTACTTTTCCTGTCTTTGTAGCCATCTTCGTTTTTGAACGGCGCAGGAAGTATGTGTATCTGGTGACATGCCTTTATCTTGCAAGCTCAGTGCTGGTCCTGTTGCTTGGCTCCCGAATGGGAACCTTTGGGTTGTTGCTGACTCTCTGGTATGTTGCAGGCGTCAAGTCGGGTAAGAAGAGCCGCCTGGCACGGGTCGCTCTATTTGGAGTGGTACTGCTGATAGGAGCGGATGTTTTTCAGACTCTGCGAGAAGACCCAGACTCACTATCCAGCCACACATTCTCTCCCATTGACTTAGTGAGGCTGCAAGGCAATTCGTTTGAAGTTACCGAGGTTGCAGTTAAGGCAAGAAGCATATTTTCGCCATATGGCACGTCATATCTCTGGAACGAGTTGCAGGACGCTTTCGTGCCACGTGATGCGACTGATTACGCCCGTGGCAGGATGCTGGCCTATGATGTCACGGTATTCCTAAGTCCTGCAGGCTTTTCGCAAGGACAAGGCACCGCCGGTTCGTATATTGCCGAAGCCTACATCATAGGCGGCATTATCGGAGTAGGTCTTTTTTCTCTCCTGATCGGCGCTGGCCTACATGCGGTCTATCGATTAAGTGGCAATATCGTGCTTTTGTTTGTTGTGGCCATGATTTTGCCTGACATCATCGCGATGCCTAGAGGCATGATGCTGGACTGGATGTCGGTATTACTTCGGGTTGCGCTTTACATCCTCGTCTTAGCATGCGGTTGGTACGTTTATAGGTTGTTCGTCTGGCTGAAGGGGGCACCTCGAGAAGTAGTAGCTACAGCGAGCTGACCAATCCCGGTTCTGGCTTACAATCGCTAGGTTGGCGGCTAAGAATTCGGGGGTATTCATCCCACGGTGCGAATCGTGTCCGGGTCTTTTCTGCAGCCGTCAACCTGCCACGAGTTGAAGCCCCAGATCAGCTCAGAAGAGTGCTGAACCTGGGGCTGTTTTCTTACATGCGAGTTCGACGCAGTTAGGTAGAGCTGCACTAGATCAGTGATGATGCGAGGAGAGCAGCAACCCCGCCTCATTCATGTCATTGCTGTCGCCGCATTTGGGTGGACCGCCCAGCGGGTTGTAGTCGAAGAAGTTGTGCGGCACCATTTCGAAGCCACTCCAGTGAACCAGGGTTATGCCTGTACGGCCGCCGCTGCCCATCTGGTTGTCGGCGTCCGTCGGTTCATGGTGCGTCGATCCGAAATACCACAGCACAATACCGTCGCCCGTCCCACCCAGCGGCTGGTCGTTCAGGTACGACAACAGATAGCTGTTGGGGTTGTACCAGGTGTAGAGCCAGTTGTTCGTGCCGGTACCTGTGCCATCTTCGCCTGGATTGTCGTTAGTGAGATCCTGGTCGTGTTGGGTAAAGGTTTCCTGGAAATGGCCAGTACCCATTCGATTGTAGGGATAGAACTGGTACCCGACGAAGTGCCCATAGTCGTTGGTTTGGGTTTGACTCTGCACCGTAAGGCTGCTGAATTGCATCGGGTTCCAGTCAGCTGTTTCTTCGTTGGGAATCGGCTGGTAAGAATCGGTCGCGACAAATCCGTTCGCGTCCTCGACGTGAACGAATTGTGACGCCTCATTGTCATCGCGACCCAGGAGCTTAGTACTCACCCGCCAAAATGCGTTATGGACGTGGGGCTCTGAGGTATCGCCGGGGAGGTTGTAGCCGGTGGCGCCGCTGCGGAAGGTAACGCGGCCGTCCTCATGGAAGGTGTATTCGATAATGTAGTCGTAGTTGAACGCGTCGAAAACCGACCACACCACGACCTCCTGGATACGCCGACGCATGTGATTGCCCGGCTCCTTGCACAACCAACCTACACCTTCGTCGCGGCATTCGACGGCAAGCTTAGGCACGGAATCGCGCACGTAGAAAAGGCTGCCGGGAAGTTGGGAACGGAAGAAAACCAGGGCGCCATTCTGGGACGGCAGATCCTGAGAATCCATCTGGTCCATGCGGTCATAGCCGAACGACATGTCGTAGTAGGTGTGGCTGCGATCGTCGTAGGGAACAAACATCTCCGCCAGACCCGCGCGCTTCATGATGTACTGCGGAGAGTTATACTGCGCGCCCTGGATCGAAACATCCAGTATCTGCGTGCCCTTTAGACCCATGTTGCGCAAGCCGAACCGCCAATGGGTGTTGGGATAGTCGATGCGCAGATACAGGTCATGCGCAAGATGCGTACCGACGGCGTCCTCCTCCGTCACCTGACAGCCGGCGCCATTGATGATGACCGTGTCGGTGGCTGAAGCCGGGATGACGGCGAACAGAACGGCGATGAGTGCAACGCAGCACGTGAGGGCAATTCGAGCTTTCTCAGGTTTCCCCCATCGTGATGCTTCTGGGGTCGCAGCCGGGGGTTTCTTCGAACTTGGCAGGGTTGACGCGAACGGAAATCGACTTGGAATCGTCATCGCTTCGTGACCTCTCGGATTCAAGATTTGCTGGAAGGAAATGCGGGCCCACAATCCTCAACCTTAAGGAGAAACTCAGGTGACGGGATAGTAGTACTTTTTCAGACTTTGGCAAGTGAATTCTTGCGGCACGGAGGCGATAAAAAGGGGGGCAAAGTCCAAACGAACTCGCACCGCCGGCACTGCCGTCCGCATCGTCACGCCCCACGTTTCCGCACCCAAAATAGCTCTCGTCAATCGATCCAGTCCGCGAAGAACGGCGGATAAGCTTTAGCCCGCGGCCGAAGGGCGTACCGATGCGGTTTTCGTCATCCTCGGTGTGACATCTTCCAGCGTATGATGGGCGACGTGTCTTTTGGCTATCGGATTGTGGCCGAGCGATCCGATTGGCCTTTTACTCCTAACGACGAATACCCCCGCCACCTCGTCAGGGGAGAGATCGCTCATGAAACTCAAACTCACAATGCTCATCGCCGTATCTTTTCTTCTTGCGATGAGCGCCCGGGCCGCTAATCAAATAACGCTGTACACGTTTTGCACGCAGCAGTTCTGCACCGATGGCGCGTATCCTTACGCGGGCATGATTTTTGACAGCGCACATAATCTTTATGGCACCACGCAGCAGGGTGGAACCGATCTGGGCGGTGGCACCGTTTTTCAGTTGACCCGAGCGGGCAGCGGCTGGACACAGACTGTGCTGCACTCGTTTCTCGACGGAGCCGACGGCGCGAACCCCATGGGACCGCTGGTGATGGATCCGGCGGGAAATATTTACGGCATTGCCACCGGCGGCGGGACCGGGTCCGGTACTGTGTTCGAGCTGACCCCCTCGAACGGAGGGTGGACCTTCTCAGTCATCTATACGTTCCAGGGAGGCAATGACGGCGTGGTGGGTATCGACTCCGGCGGGCTCGTTCTGGACGGCGCCGGCAACCTTTATGGCACGACAGAAATGGGCGGAACTGCCGGCTTCGGTACCGTATTCGAACTGTCGCCCTCAAACGGCAGCTGGACCAAGACGACACTCTACAGTTTTGCCGGAGGCAACGATGCCGCCGATCCTTTGACCGGTGTCACGTTCGATCACTCAGGCAATCTCTTTGGCGCAACCGTGGGCGGAGGAGTTTACGGCGGCGGAGCCGTCTTCGAGCTGGCAAACAATCAGGGCACCTGGACGGAGAGCGTCATCTACAGCTTCACCGGTGGCAACGACGGATCATATCCGGAGTTCGGCGCGCCGATCTTCGACAGCGCAGGCAATCTATACGGCACCGCCGCGGGCGGCGGACCGGACAACCAGGGTGTCGTCTATGAGCTGACTCCTTCTGGCGGAAGCTGGACGGAAAGCGTGCTGTACAGCTTCACCGGCGGCAACGACGGAGGTCAGCCGTTCGCCGGTTTGACCTTTAGTAAAGAGGGCAACTTGTTCGGCGCGGCCGCGTATTTCGGTGCTAATGGTGATGGAACTCTCTTCGAGTTGCTGCCTGGACAGTCTGGCTGGCAGCAGAAGACGATCTACACGTTCAACGGCAACGATGGCAAATATCCGTACGGGAGCGTGATTTTCGATCAGTTCGGCAATCTATTCGCTACCACGTTCTGGGGCGGCAATCTCAACTGCAACAATCCGCCTCAGGGTTGTGGCGTTGCCTTCGAGCTGCCAGCGGCAAATGCTGTTCAACAAGGCTACGGAGCCGTGCAAGAGCGGTAGACAAGATCAGCCGGGTGCCCCCAGTCTTTGCGATCTTCGAAGAGTGGGGGCACTCGCGCCGCAGCGACGCCTTAAGTTTGCTCAGCCATCACGCTGTCGATCCTTCTTGCGCTATAATCCCCATCCGCTCCCTGACGAATTCCCATGGAGGTCTCAAATGGGTACTCAAGGCGCTCAGCTCCGGATGGAATCGGTGCAGAGTGAATCGCAGATCCAACAGTGGAGCGCAGTTACTCGCGTTGTTTTTCGCTTCTGCTTTGTTTATTTTGGCCTGTACTGTTTCTTCACCCAAATCGTTTCCAGTCTGATCCCGCTCCCCACGGTCGATATCCCAGAGCTGTCCAGCCTCTGGCCGATGGGTCCGCTCGTCACTTGGACAGCCGCCCACGCCCTCCGAATCGCTCGACCCGTCGTTTACACGGAGACCGGCAGCGGCGATCGAACCTTCGACTGGGTGTTGCTCTTTTGCCTGCTGGTCATCGCAGCGGTAGCAACATTCGTCTGGTCGATGCTTGATCACAGGCGCAAAAATTACGTCGCGTTGTACAAATGGTTCCGGGTATACATTCGCATCTGTCTGGCAGGGCAGATGTTTGTCTATGGCATGTCTAAGGCAGTTCCCCTGCAAATGCCTTACCCGTACCTTGCCAAATTAATTGAGCCTTTCGGAAAATTCTCTCCCATGGGAGTTTTGTGGTCTTCCATCGGCTCTTCTCCCGCGTATGAAAGCTTTGCCGGGTGCGCGGAGCTACTGGGCGGAATTTTGCTCATCGTTCCACGTACGACAACTCTGGGCGCGCTGGTCTGCCTGGCCGACATGACGCAGGTGTTCATGCTCAACATGACCTACGATGTGCCGGTGAAATTGCTCTCGTTCCATCTGATCCTGCTGTCGCTGTTTCTCCTCGCTCCTGACGTTCAGCGCCTGGCGAACCTGTTTTTTCTGGATCGCCCCGCTGGCCGTTCGACGCAACCTCCGCTTTTCGCAACTCGTCGCGCTAACCACATTGCATTGGCGGCGCAGGTTATCTTCTGTTTCGTGCTCTTGGGTGCGAATGCTTATGGGAGTTGGACAGGCTGGCATCAATTCGGTGCTGGAAGTCCTAAGTCAGCACTCTACGGGATCTGGGATGTAAACCAGCTCGCCATCGATGGCCAGATTCGCTCGCCACTCCTTACCGACTACGGCCGCTGGCGGCGCGCCATCTTTGACATTCCCAGCCGAATGTCGTTTCAGCGTATGGACGAATCTTTCGCCCGGTATGGCGCCTCCATCGACCGTGATAAGAAAACCCTGGCTCTCACCAAGGACGACGACAAGAACTGGAAATCAAGCTTTATCTTCCAGCGTCCTGCGCCGGATCAATTGATCCTCGACGGCAGTATGGATGGCCACAAGGTTCACATGCAGATGGAATTGCTTGAGCGGACCAAGTTCCTGTTAGTCAGCAGAGGCTTCCACTGGGTCCAGGAGGCGCCTTTCAATCGTTAAGCAACAGCCGCTCGCGGTTCGAATCGTTGCGATTTGACGGTGAGGGCGCGTTTTCCGGGTGCAGTTTTCACCCGTCTCGTCGAGGCGTCTGATCGGAACCCGTTGGTAATAGCGGAGTGATTTACTGTTCCGTTTTCAATTTCTTTAGCATCTCTATCCCATTCTTGTTATCGGGATTCAATTCTATCGACTGGGAGTAGTTCTGGATGGCGAGGTCCTTCTGCCCGGCTTTCATGTAAGCCTCCGCCAGGCTGTCATAGCAATTCCAGTGTTTTGGGTACTCCTGCACATTCATTTGAAAGACCTGGATCGCTTCTTGCATCTCTCCTTTGCCCAACAGTTGATAGCCGAGTTGATTCAGTGTGCCCTCGTCAAAGTCATACTTGTCCGCTGCGTTTTCGCGCAGATACTTGTACTCCTGAATCGCCGCCTGCGCGCCTTTAGTCATCTCAACCAGAGACAACGCTCCAGCGGCACCGCTTTTCGGCGCAGTGTATTTCCAGCCATACTCCCGCGCGATGCTGTTGACGATGTAGTTCCCGAGCTCGACACCGTTGTCTGAGTTGGCCATGATGGCTGCTCCCTGTCCGGTGTCGCTGATCATGATGACAATGGCCTGGAAGCCTTCGTCGGCGCCGTTATGTCCGAAGGCATTGGGATTTCCGCCCGTCTTCAGGAAAAAGCCCAGGCCGGCATTTTCGAGTTGTGGGGTGAGCATTTGGCGCGCCATCGATTCGGTCAGCACGCCATTAGACTTTCCGTTCTTCGCTAAGGCAATTCCAATGACGAATTTCGCCAGGTCGCCGGAAGTCGTCCACAAACCCGCAGCTGCCATTTCCGGGTAAATGTGCCATTTGCCAGGAAGCACTTTGCCGTCCGCCCGGGTGCCACTCGCAGCGAGGGCCGCTAGCGAAGCTGGTAACGGCTGCTGATAGCTACTTTCCTTCATACCGAAGGGGGCGAGCACGGTGTTGTGCATGAACTCCGGAAACGGCTTTCCGGATACATCGATGATGGCCTGCTGAACAATCGTCGTTCCACCGCCGGAGTAGCGGACCTTGGTGCCTGGAACGAAGTCCACGCGGATCGGTTCGGTGTTGGCCGGTTTCTCACCGTTGAAAATCTGCACCGTCGTCGGAATAGGCTCGCCAACGGCGTATCCAGGGAAGCCATGCACGGTAAGCCCAGCGCTATGGCTCAGCAGTCGCCGCAACGTTACCTTTTGCGTGGCCGTGAACTCGTTGTCTGGGACCTTCCACGTCTTCAGGTAGTCATTGATATTCGCATCCAGCGATAGCTTCCCTTGTTCGACCAGGTAAAGCGCACCAGTTGCCGTTACCGGCTTGCTGATGGAGCCCGCCTGGAAAAGCGTTGCCGCGGTGACCGGTGTCGAGGTGCCCGCTTCCGTGACGCCATAGGTCTTAGTCCACGCTGGCTTGAAGTCGTCGATGGCAGTGACCGTGAGTCCGGGCACGTTCAACGCCTTCATCAGCTGCTGCAAATTGTATTGCAGCGGCGGCTGGCTCCCGCTCATCGGTATCGATACAAGGTCCGTTTCTACGCGCTGAATGCGCGCATCCGTGGCGGAGGCAGAATTTTTCTGAGCGAAAGCACAAAGGCTAGCAAGCAGAACGAACGTCGCAACGGCGGAGCTGCAGCGACTAAGAATGTGCTGAGACATGGAATTCCCCTCTTGTCAGTCCACATGACTTACGGTGGACGGACAACGAAAGTTCCGCAACTCGCGCGAGCATCAGTTCTGAAGTCAGAAGTGAAGATGCCAAGTGCCCCACATATTAGGAGTTTTCGAGCGAGTTAGAGTCCACGAGTGATTTCAGAATCCTGGTGGCCGCTGGTTGGCAACGTTGAATGTCTTTTCCAGCGCAAGCCCGGCCTCGCACAGCGTGCCCTCGTCAAACAGTCGCCCTATCAGCGTGACCCCATGCGGCACACGACGCGGTGGAGAAAACTTCGGCAGCGGGTGCGCTGGATCGGGAGCCCAGTCGCTGCGCGCCTCCGACACCTCGACAAATCCCGCCCGGAGTGTGAGCGACGGATGTCCGGTGAAGTTGGTGATGGTCAGCATCTCGTCGCGCAAAGATGGCACCAGCAGTAGATCGACCTGCGAGAAGATGCGGCCCATTTCATTCGCCACCAAGCGGCGGAAGCGATCGCTCTGCACGAAGTCCACGGCGGAGAGGAACCGCGATTGGCGGAAGGTGTTCGGCCAGGCGTCCGGCACCTGCATCTTCAACTTTCTTACTTCGCCACTCAACGTCAGTTCTTCGAAGGACGCGGCCGCCTCGGCGAACAGGATCAGGTCGAGCGAATCGTACGGCCAGTCGGGAAGCGAGACTTCGACAGGCGTCATACCTATATTGCTAATGGCTTGCAGCGCGGCACGATCGACGTCTGTCGCCGGCGCTTCTTTCATCCACTTGGGAAAATAGCCGACACGCAAACCCTTCACGCTGGTGCCGGCATTGAAATCCAACTTGCTGGGAACGCTGTTCACATCGCCCGGGTCGGGGCCGGAGATCGCGTTCAGCACCAGAATGGTGTCTTCGACGCTGCGCGCCATGGGTCCAAGCTTGTCCAGCGACCAGCACAGCGTCATCGCGCCGGTGCGTGCCACGCGGCCGTACGTCGGCCGCAACCCCGTTACTCCGCAGCGCATGGATGGGCTGACGATGCTGCCGCCCGTCTCGCTGCCCATGGCGAAGCCGACCAGGCCTGCCGCAGTCGCCGCTCCCGGCCCAGCGCTCGAACCCGACGAACCTTCCTCCGGCAGCCACGGATTCACTGTCTGTCCGCCAAACCAAATGTCGTTCAGCGCCAGCGCGCCCAAGCTCAACTTGGCGACCAGCACCGCGCCGGCGTCATTCAAACGTTGGACGACAACCGCGTCCCGGCTCGGCTTGCGGTCTTTGAACGGCTCAGCACCATACGTCGTCGCAATCCCGGCGGTGTCCAGCAGATCTTTAGCGCCCCACGGAATGCCATGCAGTGGCCCGCGATACTTACCAGCGGCAATCTCCTGGTCGGCTTGCTTCGCCTGTTGCAGCGCATGGTCACCGGTTAGCGTGATGACACAGCGCAGTGTCGGATTGTATTTCTGCAAGCGCGCGAGGTAGATGTTCGTGAGCCGCTCCGACGTGATCTTGCGGCTCTCAACCCACCTCGACAACTGCGTCACTGGCGCGAATGCAATGTCTTCGTCATTGGCGGGCAATGAGCCAGGATCGTTCTCGCTGCGGACGAATTCGCTACGCGGTGGCAGTTGTTGCTGCCCCGGCAGGACCGGATCCCACCTTGACCACGGCGCCACCTTCTCCGGCAACGCCACTTTATGCGGGCCCACTCTTCTTTCGTACAGCGGAGCCATCGCGCTGCGCCAGTTGCCTGCAGCTTGGGCAAGTTCGTCCTGGCTGAACTGCACTTCGACCAGCTTTTCTGCTTGTGCGAACGTTTCGGTCGAAACTTCGGGTCCGACAGGCGGCGCCGTGCCAAACGCTGGCGGTGCTCCCGGAGTGGGCTCCGCTGGTTTCTGGTCCTGGCCATACGAGGCGATGGCCGCTGCTCCTAGGAGTGCGATCGGTGCCTGGCTAAGGAACTCCCTGCGCGATTTTGACATTGCTTTCCTCGCAGCACAGCCATGGCTGTTGCGGCTGTCGCTGAACTTGATTGGCAAGATACATCAACCAGCCGGAAAGCGCAGGATATTCTCGGCGAAAGGTTATTACATTTGCCAGTACCGCAGCCCGCCTTAGAACAGAGTCGCGCTCCGCCCGCGCCAATGTTTCACATTGTCTGTCCCCGCTTCGCATGTACACTCGTCAAACCAAATTACGTTGGAGACCGTTATGGCGTGTGACCTCGAAGTGCTTAAACAAGTTCCCCTGTTCGCCACCATGGACAGCGACGAGCTCGCCATTCTGGCAAGCCAGGTTGAGCTCAGAACATTTAAACCTCATCAGCGGATTTACAAATTGGGGGCGCCGGCGGAAACCGCTTACGTCATGGTATCGGGGGGCGTGAGCGTTACCACAGTCGACGACGACAACCAGGAAGTAGTCGTCGACCAGCCCGGTCCGGGAGAGTTCTTCGGCTTCGCGTCCATGCTGGAGCAGACGAATCATCAAACCGAAGCAACCGCTGTGGGCGAAACCGTCTGCGTTGAAGTGGACCGGAGCGATATCCTGGTGTTGATCCAGCGCAAGCCGCATGCTGCCATGGACATGTTGGCGGTACTTGGACGCCAGTTTCATGCGGCTCAGCAGCTCATCCGTATCCGCGCCCTCCGTCACCCCAACGAGGTCATCGAAGAGCAAGCTACCGTGGGAGAGAATGTGGCCGATTCGGTCGCTTCCTTTGGTGGTTCGTGGACATTCATCATCATCTTTGGTGTCTTCATGGTCCTTTACACCGCGACCAACATTATTCTCGCGCGGCGCGCCTGGGACCCCTATCCCTTTATTTTGCTGAACCTGTTTCTCTCCATGCTGGCGGCCATTCAGGCCCCGGTCATCATGATGAGCCAGAACCGGCAGGACAAGAAGGACCGCCTGCGCGGCGAGCTGGATTTCGATGTCAACCGGCGGGCGCATTCGGAGATTCAAGGGCTGGCTCACAAGTTGAACCTGATGGGAGACCGGCTGGGCGATATTGAAGACCTGCTGCGCGCGAAGACGTAGAAAGTCCAGTTACCGACCGGAGTACCACATTGTGGCAAGGTAAGTTCTCAATGCCGTATGCGACTAGGTGATACGTACCACAATGGGGTATATCGCTGAAGTGGGCTCTGCTGTTTGATTACGGGCAAAATTTTCACAGGTTATTCACTTGCTATTGATGTTGCGGCGGCGCGATTCGCGTAATCTACTTTCAATTGCAAACCTGATCGGAGAGAGAGGGGAGAGGGCAAAACAGCCGCTCCCCCGATTTTTTGGTTGTCAGTTGTCAGGAATCGGTCGTCTGGCTCAGGCAATCCTTCTCGTCCACACCTTCATCTTTTCGTCCCGCCTTCGTCTTCTCCTCCCACCTTCACCTTCTCGTCTTCTGGATACCAACACACTCCTTATTGAATTGTCATCGCGGGCGAAGCGAGGGCTGCTTTTTCTGCCCGCGTGACGGAACAGCAGATCCCTCGCGCCAAGACAAGGCGCTCGTGATGACAACTTCGCGGGTCACCATCTGTTTTCACTACACCGCCAGAAACAAGTCGTTCGACTCCGGGGCGCGAAAGACCCGTTGGGGTGTGAGTTGACTGCCTACTTCAAGTACTGCCACTGTCGACTCCAACCGCCAACCGCCAACCGGCAACCGTCCGGCTTGTGTTCTGACCCGCTGCGGAACTACCATCAAGAGTTATGCCAGTCGTCAGCGATTCATCTACTTCTACCTACACGCCGGTAAGAGCTCCACGCGGTAACCAATTGTCCTGCAAAGGCTGGGCGCAGGAAGCCGCCATGCGCATGCTCATGAACAACCTTGATCCCGACGTCGCCGAGCGGCCGCAGGATCTGGTGGTTTACGGCGGCACCGGCCGGGCCGCGCGCAACTGGGAGTGCTACCACGCGATCGTTAACTCCTTGAAATCGCTGGAAGACGACGAGACGCTGCTGGTGCAGTCCGGTAAAGCGGTGGGCGTCTTCCGTACCCACGAGTACGCGCCGCGCGTCCTGTTATGCAACTCCAACCTGGTTGGCCACTGGTCCAACTGGGAGAAATTTAACGAGCTGGAGAAGCTCGGATTGATCATGTACGGCCAGATGACCGCCGGATCCTGGATCTACATTGGCTCGCAGGGAATCATTCAGGGAACCTACGAGACGTTTATGGCCGCCGGGCAGAAGCACTTCGGAGGCGACCTGGAAGGGAAGCTGATCGTCTCGGGCGGCATGGGAGGCATGAGCGGCGCTCAGCCGCTGGCTGCCACCATGACCGGCGCATGCTATCTCGGCATCGAGGTCGATCCCGAGCGGATCAAGAAACGCCTCCGTACCGGGTATTGCGATTTCATGGTGAACTCGCTGGACGAAGCTCTGCGCATCATCAAGAATGCGGTTCGCAAGAAGGAGAGCATCTCGGTCGGCCTGGTAGGGAATTGCGGCGACATCATTCCGCAACTGGCCGAGCGCGGCGTGGTTCCCGACATTCTCACCGACCAGACCTCGGCGCACGATCCTCTGAACGGCTACGTACCCGCGGGCATGTCACTCGAGCAAGCTGTCGAACTGCGCAAGCGCGATCCCAAGGCCTATGTTGAGCGCTCGCTCGACACCATGGCGCGACATGTCGAGGGCATGCTCAAGCTGCAGAAACTCGGCTCGGTCACCTTCGACTACGGCAACAACATTCGGACCTTTGCCTTCGAGCACGGCGTGAAAAACGCCTACGATTTCCCGGGCTTCGTGCCGGAATATATTCGACCGCTGTTCTGCGAGGGCCGCGGTCCGTTCCGCTGGGCCGCACTCTCAGGTGATCCTGCCGATATTCATACCACCGACGACCTGGTGCTGCAGATGTTCCCGCAAAACAAGATTCTGAGCCGCTGGATCGATCTGGCGCGCAAACGGATCAAGTTCCAGGGAATTCCGTGCCGCATCTGCTGGCTGGGCTACGGAGAGCGCGCCGAGTTCGGCCTGGCATTGAACGACATGGTGAAGAAAGGCACGCTGAAGGCGCCGATTGTGATGGGTCGCGATCATCTTGACTGCGGTTCGGTGGCGTCGCCCTTCCGCGAAACCGAAGCCATGAAGGATGGCAGCGACTCCATCGCCGACTGGCCGCTGTTGAATGCGCTGCTCAACACTGCGAGTGGTGCGTCGTGGGTCTCTATCCATAATGGTGGAGGCGTGGGCATCGGTTATTCGCAACATGCTGGGCAGGTTACTGTAGCCGACGGTACTGAAGGTATGGCCAGGCGGATCGAACGTGTACTGACCAACGATCCGGGAATCGGCGTGGTGCGGCACGTAGACGCCGGCTACGACGAAGCGAAGAGTTTCGCCAAGGAAAAGGGAATCAAGATTCCCATGAGCAAATAGCGGAGATGTCGTTCCACCGCACGTGACTTCGGACTCAATCGCGAAATTTCAAGGTCGTCCTCGACATTTTGTTTTCCATTATGTTTGGTCGCGGCGCCTACACTAGGAATTATGCAAACTGCAATCATGGTTATGACCGTCATCATTGGATTGACCGCCCTTCCGGCAGTGGCCGCCAGTAACGAGTTTGGCCCTGATAATCCTTTCTACGTAGCAAGCACGCTGCCCTTTCACGCTCCTCCCTTCGACAAGATCAAAGACGAGGATTATCAGCCCGCCATTGAGGCCGGCATGGCGGAGCAACTGAAGGAAGTTCAGGCGATCACCGACAATCCGGAACCGCCGACCTTCGAGAATACGATCGTTGCGCTCGAAAAGAGCGGTCAGCTGTTGACACGCGTCAGCTCGGTTTTCTTCGGCGTGGTCTCGGCGAACAGCAATCCAGCCCTGCTGAAGATCCGGTCGATTGAGGCGCCGAAGCTTGCGGCGCATCAGGATGCGATCCGGCTGAACACCAAACTGTTCCAGCGGATCAAGACCATCTATGACCAGCGTCAGTCGCTGCATCTCGATCCTGAGGCGCTACGCCTGGTGGAATGGGATTACCTCGAGTTCGTGCAGGCCGGCGCCAACCTGAGCGAAGCGGATAAGACGCAACTGAAGAAGCTCAACCAGCAGATCGCCGTCATGCAGGAAGACTTTCAGACCAAGCTGCTGGGCGCCACACAGGCCGCCGCTTACGTCACGAAGGACAAATCAGCGCTAGCGGGGATGAGCGACGCGCAGATCCAGGCTGCTTCGGAGTCGGCGAAGGGCCGCAAGGTCGAGGGCTACGTCGTTCCTCTGCAGAACACTACGCAGCAGCCCGATTTAGCTGTCCTGACCAACCGCGACACGCGACAGGCGATCTTCGAACATTCCTGGAACCGCGCCGAACACAGCGACGCTAACGACACGCGTGCCACCATCGCGAAGATTGCACAGCTTCGCGCGCAGAAGGCCAAGCTGCTGGGCTATCCCAACTTCGCTTCCTGGACCCTGGTTGACCAGATGGCGAAGACACCCGAAGCTGCCTTCAAATTCATGGACGCTCTGGTTCCCCCGGCAACAGGCCGCGCTGCTGATGAGGCGCAGGACATCCAGTCGCTGATCGATCACCAGAAGGGTGGCTTCAAAGTCCAGCCGTGGGATTGGGACCTGTACTCCGAGCAGGTACGCAAGGCCAAGTACGATCTTGACGAAGAGCAGGTCAAGCCCTATTTCGAGCTGAACAACGTGCTCGAGAACGGTGTCTTTTACGCGGCCACCAAGCTCTACGGCATCACCTTCAAGGAGCGGAAAGACATTCCGACCTACACCTCGGGCATGCGGGTCTTCGAAGTGTTCAATGCTGACGGCAGCCCGCTGGCGTTGTTCTACACCGACTATTTCAAGCGCGACAGCAAGCAGGGCGGAGCGTGGATGGACCAATTTGTCGGCCAGTCCAGGCTGCTTGACACGAAACCCGTTGTCTTCAATGTCTGCAATTTCGCCCCTCCGGCGCCGGGCGAGCCCGCGCTGATTACCTCTGACGATGTGCGCACCATGTTCCACGAATTCGGACATGCGCTGCACGGCATGTTCTCGAATACGGAATATCCCACAGTGTCAGGGACGTCGACGGCGCGCGACTTCGTGGAGTTCCCCTCGCAGTTCAACGAGCATTGGATGGACAACCCGGAGGTCTTTCAGCACTTCGCCAAGCATTACAAAACTGGCGCTCCCATGCCGGCCGAGCTGGTGGAAAAGATCAAGAAGTCGCAGACCTTCAACAAGGGTTATGACATGACCGAGCTGGTCGCCGCGGCCGAGCTCGACATGAAGTGGCACGTGCTGGCGGCGGGTGCGCCTCTGCAGGATCCGGACACCTTCGAGCGCGACGCTCTGGAGAAGATCAAGCTTTGGATCAGCTATGTTCCGCCGCGTTATCGCTCCAGTTACTTTAATCACATCTGGAGCGGCGACTACGCGGCCGGTTACTACGCTTATCTTTGGACGCAGATGCTCGCCGACGACGCCTATCAGGGCTTTGAAGAACACGGCGGGCTTACCCGCGCCAACGGCGACCGTTTCCGGCAAATGGTGCTATCGAGGGGCAACACCGAGGATCTCGAGCAGCTTTATGTGAATTGGCGCGGTGCGAAGCCGACCATCGAGCCGATGTTGAAATATCGCGGTCTGGAGACGGGCGAAACCTCCAAGTAGCTGGATAGCCGGAGGTCAGCCGCCGGGCCTGGCGAATGGCTTTCGCGCTGCAAGAAAATGGCACGGGGAGGAGGAACCCCGTGCCTTTCGCGTGCCGGTTAGCACGCGCGCTCTCTCTGCTGAGGGAACAACTTCGCTATGGGAACAACTACTCGTAGGTCATGTTGAGGTGAGGATGCTCGACATGAGCGTGACCACACCCCAGCGGGCACTCTCCTAAGAGCGGACGGCAGGCTGGATCTTCGCCGACGTCAATGATTGCCGGCGGCACCTTGACCTCGGCAAACTGCTCGGCCTCAGTGGAGTGCTTCAGCGCCGACAGCGACGACTTGCCACTGGCCACCACCTGCGCGACTTCATCGAAATATCCCGTCCCTACGAAGCGCTGATGCTTCACCGCTGAGTATCCATGGCTGTACTCGCGTGAAAACTCTTTTTCCTGTAGCCGCGAATAAGCGGTCATGCCTGCGTCTCTGTAAGCCCGTGCCAACTCAAACATACTCAGGTTCAGGGCGTGGAAGCCGGCCAGGGTGATGAACTGGAACTTGTATCCCATCTCAGCCAACGCCGGCTGGAAGCGCGCGATGGTCGCATCGTCCAGCTTCTTCTTCCAGTTGAATGATGGCGAGCAGTTGTACGCCAGCATCTTGCCGGGGAACTTCGCATGGATTGCTTCTGCGAATTGCTCGGCTTCGATCAAGCTCGGCTCCGACGTTTCGCACCAAATCAAATCCGCGTACGGCGCGTAGGCCAGCCCGCGCGCGATGGCTGAGTCAAGTCCGCCACGAATTGCATAGAAGCCTTCGAGCGTGCGCTCGCCCGTGCAGAACGCCAGGTCGTAGGGATCGATGTCACTGGTAAGGAGGTGTGCGCTGTTGGCGTCAGTGCGGGCCAGCACCAGCGTCGGAACGCCCAGAACGTCCGCGGCCAGTCGGGCAGCCACCAGTTTCTGTACGGCCTCTTGCGTCGGCACCAATACCTTGCCGCCGAGATGACCACACTTCTTAGCGGACGACAGTTGATCTTCGAAGTGCACGCAAGCAGCGCCCGCCTCGATCATGGCTTTCATCAACTCAAATGCGTTGAGAGTGCCACCGAATCCGGCTTCGGCGTCGGCGATGAGCGGTACGAACCAATTGACGCCGTTCTTACCCTCGGAGTGATGGATCTGGTCGGCGCGCGTCAGCGCATTGTTCAGGCGGCGTACCAGGTTCGGAACCGAATCCGCAGGATAGAGGCTCTGGTCGGGATACATCTGTCCGGCATTGTTCGCGTCGGCGGCAACTTGCCACCCGCTGACATAGATGGCCTTGAGCCCCGCGCCCACCATCTGAACTGCCTGGTTGCCGCTCATCGCGCCCAGCGCGTGCACGTAACCCTCGCGGTTCAGCAGGTTCCACAATTGTTCGGCGCCGTAATGCGCCAGCGTGTATTCAATGCGAAGTGTGCCGCGTAAGCGAACCACGTCTTCAGGAGTGTAGGGCCGTTGAATGCCTTTCCAGCGAGGATCGGTTTTCCAGGTGTTAGCAAGTTGTGCCGCAGAGTCCAGCGCCACCATCACGATCTCCTCTCGAATGCGAGCGTTAACTGCGTTATGAGTAGGGTCCCTGGGGGACGTCCGAGTGCGACCATTTCGAAGGAATAAGTGTTCAATATGCTGAACACTTATTCGTAATGGTGGACAAACCTTAAGCGGCGCCCGCTGTATGTTGCAATCCCTGTGTTCAGCATATTGAACATTAATTCGTAATTCTGTACGATGGCGGCAATTCCCATATTGGTAAAGTTGGGTTGGCCATGTCTGATCAAAATGATTCGTCCTTGACCGCAGTGGAGCGCGCGCTCCTGATTTTGGAGGCCGTTGCTCAGCGCGACGGAGGTATGTCAAACGCCGAATTTAGCCGTAAGTTGAAGATTCCTAAGAGCTCAGCTAGCTACATCCTGCGGACGCTGGAGCAGCACGGCTATCTACGACGCGATGGCGAAGCGGGCCGGTACCGATTGGGAATGAAGGTGTTGAACCTTTCGCGGGCGGCCCTGAGCGGTGTGGACGTGCGAGAGGCTGCGCTGCCGATTATGCGACACCTGGTCGACCGCATTCACATTACAACGCACCTGGCAATCCTCGATCACCGCGAAGCCGTCTACGTGGAGAAAGTGGAAGCGCCGGGCTTCATCAAGATGAATACCTGGATTGGACGCCGCATGGAGGTGCACTCTACAGCCGTAGGGAAGGCGCTGCTGGCCTATCTCGATCCGAAGGAGCGGGACAGCATCCTGGGTCACCGCGGCCTCAAGAAACTCACCACGCACACCATTACCAACCCGTCACGTCTGCTGCAGGAGTTAGCTCGAGTGCGTCAGTTGGGCTACGCGGTAGACGACGAGGAGAACAGCCTGGGAGCGCGCTGCGTCGGTGCGCCTATTTTCAATGCTGAGGGGCGAGTGGAAGCAGCGATTGCCTCGACCGGAACCGTTAACGATGTGCCGCGTGATGCGGTGCCCCACGTCGCTGACATGGTCAAGGAAGCGGGCCGGCGTATCTCACATCAGATTGGCTATCGCGGTTCGTATCCGAGAAATGATGGGGAGTGAGCGGCGAGTTAGTCGTATTTCCGCCGATGAAAGGTGACCCGTCTTGGTGCTTCCTCCAGTTCAATCGGGGCCCGAAGAAATACAGTCCGTCGCCCGCTTACACGTTCCGGCGAGCCGGTTTCGCTAAACCCTCGCGTTCGACTTCGCGCTCAATGTTGCTCCACACCCGGGGGCTGGGGTCTTCCATAGGAACCAGGAGCTTCGCGGCCTCGGCAATATAGCGCAAGTCGGCAACCAGATCGGCGCACACTTTGCACGTCTCCAGATGCTTTTTCTCTTCCTCGTTGCCGCCGCCGTCGATGATGTCCGGCAGGGCCTTTTGAAACTCCGCACATGTCATAGTTTTCTCTCCCCAGGAATTGGCGGCGGTTCCGTTCCTATCTTGCCCGCACTGCGCCTTCCCCACATCTCCAAACATATCCTTGTTCCTGCTAACGTCGATTCGCCGCCTTCTCCGCTTTGCTCTGCTTGAGAAGATCGCGAAGTTTCATCCGAGCTTTGTGCAGCTGCGACTTACTGTTTCCGATGGAACAACCCATCATCTCAGCGATCTCGTTATGTTCGTAGCCCTCAACATCATGCAATACGAATATGATGCGATAGCCCGGGGGGAGGCTTTCCACCGCCCGCTCCAGATTCACACGATCGATCGAGCCGGCCAGAACATTATCGCGCGTGCCAATGTCCTTTTTCGGGCCATCTTCCTGCTGCGGCTCTAGGGTTTCTTCCAGCGAAACCTCAGGCAGGCCTTTTTTGCGCAGATGCATTAGGACTACGTTGACAGCCAGCCGATGCAGCCAGGTGGAGAAGGCCGACTCTCCGCGGAACGTCGCAATCTTGCGGTAGAGCTGGAGGAACGCTTCCTGGGTAAGATCTTCCGCCTCCGCTGTGTTGCCGGTCATGCGCAAGCAGAGCGAATACACCCGCCGCTTGTGCAGGCCGTACAAGGCCTCAAATGACTCGGCATCCCCTCGTTGCGCCCGTTCGATTGCCTCGTGCTCGGAAATACCGTTCGCAAGAATCTTTTTAGCGATTGTCAATTTTCTGTACCCACTGGTGTTCACAGCTTTGATGCGGGGCAGAGTACCTGATGTTGCCTTATCCGGAGGAAAGGCTGTTTAGAAGCCGTCGGCCAGCCACAGCTGATCATTGTCATTCGCACTTGGTTAGGATGCCAGTTTAACTGCCGCGAGACTGGAAATGTGCACGAACTAAATAGCTTTGTTGTCTCCCGAAAACTGGCGAATAGCATTGAGAGCTCGGGAAAAAAGCTGATTTCGAGGCGCCCGGCGTTCCGAAATTAACATCAGAAACTCTTGACAACCGATGGGCTGTGGCTAAAATACCCGACAATTGAGGTGTTTTCACGTTTAACGGATTTCTATGAACGCAGGCCAGCCAGCAAACACAACCTTCAACTACCCTCAGAGCGACGCAATGGACAACCAGTGTCGGCATCCCCGAGTCCAGGTCGTCTCGCGGGACGAAGATGCGGAGTACGTGGAATGTCTCGAATGCCGCGAAGTCTTCGAATCCAGCGAGTTCCGTGACATGGACATCGAATCCAAGATCCCAACCGAAGAAGAATAAGCTCATCGGCCAAGTGCTTGCCTTCGCTACAAGCTTGCATTCGCGCGTCTACGTCGCCGTCAGCGCAACTTAAGCGCGGCGTCGGACGATAATTCCGGGCCTGCAAACTCTCCGGCTAGGAATCGCGGATAGGCCGCAGCAGCAATCATGGCTGCGTTGTCAGTTGAGAGCTTGCGGGACGGGAAGTGAACAGGCAGGCCCTGCGTCGCCGCTCGCGATTGGAAGGTTGCGCGCAATTCCGAATTGGCGGCCACCCCACCGGTTACCAGGAGCGTATTGGCGTTGTACTCCCGCGCCGCCAGCAGAGTCTTGCTGACCAGATCGTTCACCACGGCGTGTTGAAACGACGCCACCAAATCGAGCGTCTGCGGGTCGCTGGCTGCAAGCACGTCTTCGCCGCTCGGCGCCGGCATCCCGTCCAATGCGGTGCGCCGACGCTCGATTGCCGAGCGCATGTCATGCGTCTCCACGTATCGCAGCACAGCCGTCTTGATGCCGCTGTAAGAAAAATCAATGCGGCGGTCTTCTTCGGCATGACGATTCTGTGGATTGCGGTCTCGGTGCTTGATCTGCGCGAAGGGAAACTTTACGGCCTGCGGATTCCCGTGTTTGGCTAGAAAGTCGATCATGGGACCGCCGGGATAACCAAGTTCAAGCAGCTTCGCGACCTTATCGAACGCTTCACCAGCCGCGTCATCACGGGTGTGGCCGATGTTCTGGTAAACCCAGCCGTCGCTTTTCTGTTCAGCAAGGTAGAGATGCGTATGCCCGCCGCTGACTACCAGCGCGAGGACCGGGAATGCCAACTCCCGGTTGCCATTTTGCCGCTCTTCCAGCAACACAGCATGAATATGTCCTTCCAGGTGATTGACGCCGATCAGAGGCTTCTCAAGAGCGAAAGCGAGGGCTTTGGCATAACTCATCCCAACCAGCAGTGCGCCTGCCAGCCCTGGACCTTTGGTTACTGCCAAGGCGTCAATCGTCTGGTACGTCTGCCCTGCATCGTCCAGAGCCTTGCGAACCACCGGAACTATCGCGCGCAGATGCTCACGGGACGCCAGCTCAGGAACAACGCCCCCGAACGGCTGATGCGTGGCGATCTGCGAATAGACGACGTTAGAAACGACTTCGTCGCCTGAGCGAACGACGGCCGCGGCAGTTTCGTCGCACGAACTCTCGATGCCGAGGATGTAAACGTCGCTCACCTCTCCATTGTACGAGGCGACGCCGGGGGCGGCAGGTTATCATCAAAACCTCGGATGAAAGAGCATGCCACCAACATCGTTCGCGGGCTGCGCGAGCGCGGATTTCAGGCCTACTTTGCCGGCGGCTGCGTTCGGGACACCTTGCTCGGTTTGACACCTGCGGATTACGACGTCGCTACCGATGCCACACCGCAGCAGGTCATGCGAACCTTCCCGCAAACCTATGCCGTCGGTGCGCAATTCGGCGTTGTGTTAGTCCCCGCGCCGGAGGATTCGCCTCCGCCGCTTGAACCTTCCGAACATCCGAACTATGTCGAGGTTGCCACTTTTCGCAACGACGGCACCTACACCGATGGGCGCCATCCCGACCAGGTCCAATACGCGAAAGAACCACAGGAAGACGTGCAGCGGCGCGATTTCACCATCAACGGGCTGCTGATGGATCCGCTCGACGGGGATCGCGTGCTGGACTTCGTTGGTGGACGCGAGGATTTAGAAGCCGGCATCATCCGCGCCATCGGCGACCCGGAGCGCCGTTTCCAGGAAGACAAATTGCGCATGCTGCGGGCAGTGCGCTTCGCTGCGCGCTTCAGCTACGTCATTGAGCCGCAGACGTTCATGGCGATTCAACGTCTCGCTCCCATGATTCATCAGGTGAGCCGGGAACGTGTTCGAGACGAACTAACCAAAATGCTCACCGAGGGACATGCCCGCACGGCATTCGAGTTGCTCGACGCGAGCGGCTTGCTGAAGGACGTGCTGCCAGAGATCGACCGTATGCACGGCGTGGAGCAGCCGCCGCAGTTTCATCCCGAAGGAGACGTCTGGATCCATACGCTGATGCTGCTGGAGCAGTTGCCGGCAAAATGCTCGCGCACCCTGGCGTGGGGAGCATTGCTGCATGACGTCGGCAAGCCTCCGACGTTTCGTGTCGCGCCGGACCGTATTCGCTTCGACGGGCATGTCGAGGTGGGAGTGAAGATGGCAGAAGAGATTTGTCATCGCCTGCATTTTTCCAACGAGGAGATCAAGCAGATCATGGCGCTAGTGGCCAACCATATGCGTTTCGGCGATGTAGAGAAGATGAAGGAGTCGACGCTGAAGCGTTTCATGCGGCTGCCCAAGTTTGACGAGCACATGGAACTGCATCGCATCGACTGCCTGAGCAGCCACCGCAGCCTTGGCATGTACGATTTCGTACGCGACCGTCTGGAGCGCACACCAACGGAGGAGATCCGTCCTCCCGCGCTGCTCAACGGACGGGATCTCATTGAGCTCGGCTACAAGCCAGGAGCGGAATTCCGTGCGATCCTTTCGGCCGTCGAAGACGCGCAACTGGAGGGCTCCTTGCGCAGCAAGGAAGAAGCTCTGTCCTTCGTTTTGAGCGCTTTCCCATTGCGTACGTGACGGCTCCGGAACGGCCGCGCGCATCTGTTCTACAATCGAAGCTTGAATTCCATGCAACATGCCGGCTCGACGCTGCGGAAGATTTTCAGCGACACATTGCGTCGCGAGGGAAGTGCTGCGCCGATGCTGGCGTGGCCACTCGCCTGCGGAACGAAGACGGCGGAGCGTACCCAGGCCATTTCCTTCGTTGCGGGCATTCTGACCATCGCCGTGCCCGACGAGACCTGGCGGCGGCAGCTGCAAAGTTTTGCCGGTCAGTACTTAACGCAACTGAACCAGGTAACCTCCGAGAGGGTAAGCAGAATTAACTTCATCATCGCGAGCAAGCCCGCTGACTGATCAATAAATCCTATGGTTTCCGACAAAGACGTTTCTTATGTGGCCGAGCTGGCGCACCTCGAACTGACGGAAGAGGAGCGCGCTCGCATGTTGAAGGACCTGAACGCCATCCTCGGCTATATCGACCGGCTAAGCGAACTTGATACCTCCGACGTGGAACCGATGGCCCAAGTTGTAAGCCGCTACGATGAGGGTGCAGATGAAGCCGCCCGCTTCGGTTACGCGATACGCGCCGACGAGTTGCGCCCGTGTCTGCCGCGCGAGGAAGCCATGCAGAATGCGCCGGCTTCCGATGGAACGTTCTTCAAGGTGCCGAAGGTCATCGAGCGATGAACCTCGACGAACTTACCGTTGCTTCCACGCGCACGGCTGTGACCGAGAAGCAGACCACCACGAAGGCCTTGGTGGACGCCTTCTACGCCAAGATCGAAGCGGAAGACCCTGCGATCGGCGCCTATCTCACGCTGGCGAAGGAGCGTGCGTACACCCAGGCCGCCCGCATCGACGAACTGGCCGACCGCGGGGACGAGTTGCCGCCTCTGGCGGGTGTACCGATTGCGGTCAAAGACGTTTTCACCACCAAAGGTGTTCGCACGACAGCGGCTTCGAAGATACTGGAGAACTTCATCGCGCCATACGATGCGACCATTGTCTCGCGTCTGGAACAGGCGGGCGCCGTCATCCTGGGCAAGACCAATTGCGACGAATTCGCCATGGGCTCTTCGAACGAGAATTCCGGGTTTCACCCGGTGCACAATCCCCGGGACCTCGCCCGCGTTCCCGGAGGATCGTCAGGTGGATCGGCTGCGGTAGTTGCTGCGGGAACGGCGGTGGCGTCGATCGGCTCCGACACCGGCGGCTCTATCCGGCAGCCGGCCGCATTTTGCGGAGTAGTCGGGCTCATGCCTACCTACGGCCGGGTCTCGCGCTACGGGTTGATTGCGTTTGCGTCCTCCTTGGACCATCCGGGACCGTTCGCAAAGACGGTCAAAGATGCGGCAATCCTGCTTGAAGTGATAGCGGGCCGCGATCCGATGGACTCGACGACCGCCGACGTACCCGTGCTCAACTATGCCGAACATGTCGGCCAGTCAGTCGACGGCATGAAAGTCGGAGTACCACTCGAGTATTTCGAGGACGGCTTGGATCCCGAGGTTCGCGCCGCGGTGGAGTTCGGTATGCAGGAACTTGCTAACGCCGGGGCCGAACTTGTTCCGCTGTCGCTGCCCCACACCGCCTACTCCATTCCTACGTACTACGTCATCGCGACTGCCGAGGCCTCGTCCAACCTGGCACGCTACGACGGAGTTCGTTATGGATTACGCTCAAGTGAAGCGAAGACGCTAGGTGAGATGTATAGGCGCACGCGCGACGCCGGTTTTGGCGCCGAGGTCAAGCGTCGTATCATGCTAGGAACCTATGTGCTGAGCGCCGGTTACTACGATGCCTACTACTTGAAGGCGCAGCGCGTGCGCAGTTTGCTGGCGCGCGACTTCGATGAGGCATTCGCCAAGGTGGACGTTATTGTCACGCCGACTACTCCCACGCCGGCATTCAAATTAGGGGAAAAGGCGGACGATCCGCTGGCCATGTACCTCGCCGACATTTTCACAGTGACCGCCGATCTGGTCGGTATCCCGGGGATTTCGATTCCTTGCGGGAAAAGCAAAGAAGGATTACCGATCGGCATGCAGATTCTGGGCAAACATTTCGATGAGGCAACAGTGCTGCGGGTGGCGCACGTGGCCGAACATGCGCTGGCTAGCAGAGTCGATTAATCGTTCCACCGCTACACGTCTTCGTAGTAACGTTCTCCCGAGCACCCGCGGCAAAGGATGCGCCCGTCCTGTCGCACCTCGCGCTGGAAGTTAATTCCCTCGCCACACTCCGCGCAGACGATGCGCTCGCCTTTATAGCCGGGCAACTCTTCCGGCGAGAGCACAACCTTCACCCAGCGCTCGGTGAAAAGGTCGTCATTCGACATCTCACGATAGGCCAGCATCTGCTGCTGGTTCTTGTTTTCAATCTCGGGATGCATCTGTAGCGCCAGCGCCTTGGAGGTCTCCTTCGCACACACCCGAATCGCCTTACCCGTTCCCAGGTCGACGAAGGTGGCGGCGACTTTGCCCCAGTCGCGAAACTTAAGGGCTCGCTTCCCCAGGCGGCAGCCGGTGACAACGGCCACTGCATCGGTAGCGCAGCGATCAATCTCCACGAACGTGATCAACCGCTTGCGGTCCTTGCCATGCGGATCGTCGATGCCCAGCAGTTCAAGGCCGCGCATAGCCAGCCGAACGCCCAGTACCTGACCTGCGCAGAGATGACCATGGGCTACCTCGGCATCGATCAGCAACTCTTCCAGCGTTTTCAACCTTGGACTCCTCACTGCTCATCGGTATCGGTGTCAGGCGCCTCATCGGCAAAGCGGCCGCTAACGTTGACCGTGAACTTATCCCCGATTTTGGGTAGGAATGTGACTCGTGCAGGCTGCCGCGCCCATTCAGGTGCGGCGCAATTACTGTCTGGCGTGTCGCCTTGAATGTTTTTACCCAGTTCTTTTCGGAACAGCGGCTTTTTTCCTCCAATTTCAGCAACCAGCGCGTCGGCTCGTTCGCCGGTGGAGGAGACGCCGCAATAAGCTGCGTAATCGCGATACCAGCTCACTTGGGAGTAGAAAGGGTCGAAATCGGGTAGCTTCAGAAGCGTAATTTTGCCCGACTTTCGGTCCACCAATAGCCAACCGCCGCGCTGCCACAGCCATTTCGGTGTCTTGTGGCTATCCCCTGGAAGTGCGTCGTTGATGCGGTACGCCCGCCGCACCACGAACTCTCGATCCGTTACGTCGTGGCTTTCGCCGGTCGTAAAGTCCTTCACCTGTCCATCCACCAAGAGAGGACGCACGGTAATGTCCAGGCTTTCTTGCTCCGACGGCCCAATAGGCAGCTTGACTGGCGTTGCCTTTCCTAGCGACACTACATGCACCTTGGCGGTTGCTGCAGCCGGCAGAATCATCACAACGACGGCGAGAAATAAGAGTGCACGGCGCATAAGGTTCGACTGATTCGAGCGTATATCCCGCGCAGGAGCGGCTGCAAGTTTTCGTTCCACGGGGGAAAACTTTTCTGCCTCGCGGCTAACGGTTGTTACAACTGGCATACAATATGTCTGCGTCTAAGTTGCTGATGATGCCTTCTACTTACAGCTTTATTATTCCGGCTTATAACGAGAGCGAGAGACTTGCTGTCTCTCTGCCTAAGATCCTCGATTACGTTAGACAGCAACAGTTGCGGGGCGAGATTATCGTTGTAAACGACGGCTCGACCGACGACACGGCCGCAGTGGTTCGCGGCTTCATGACTCTGCACCCCGACGTCCGACTGGTTGAGAACCCCGGCAATCGCGGCAAGGGATACAGTGTTCGCCACGGGATGTTGCAGGCGCAGAGCGATGTGATGTTGTTCACCGACGCCGACCTTTCTTCTCCGATTTACGAGGCGGGCAAGCTGTTCGCAGCGATCGAAAAAGGTGCGGACGTAGCTATTGGGTCGCGCTGGCTGCAGGCCGATCTGCAAACTGAGCGGCAGCCGTGGTACCGGCAACTTTATGGGCGCCTGTTCAACCTGGGACTTCGGCTCGTGCTGGGATTGAAATATCGTGACACGCAGTGCGGATTCAAAGCGTTCACGCGAGCGGCTGGGCGAACGATCTTTACTCGGCAACGCGTGGAGCGCTGGGGCTTCGATCCGGAACTGTTGTTTATCGCAGACAAGTTTCACTTGCGAACGGCTGAGGTCCCGGTCGAGTGGGCCCATGATCATCGGTCAAAGATCAGCCCGGTCCGGGACGGCATAAAAATGGGCTTGGAGATGATTACCGTCCGCTGGAACGATCTAAAAGGTCTATACGAGGCCCCATGTGCGGTATCGGAGGAGGCCCTCGCAAAATCGGCTGCTTCGCTTCCAATCGCGAAATAACTGGCTATTTCAGGACTACGGCCCGATCCCGGTAGATTTTCCGAGTTGTGCGCGAATTGCAGTTGAATCTTTTCCCGAAAATTTGTAGCTTTCTACCACCCTGCGCATCTTTTCCTAAGTCGGTCTGGCCACAATCAGTTTTCACGCGACTGTAACGAAAACGGTCTTGGCTTGCATCTAAGAGGTTCTATGTCGCAGCCGGTTATGTACAGTGCGGACGCCGTAAGCTCCTCTGCAGCAGAGGTGGGCCAATCCAGCGAGACATCCCTGCTCCAGCGCTATATGGAGATGCGGTCGATGTCGCTGCAGCTCTGTTCGCCGCTTTCGGTCGAGGACCACGCGCTCCAGCCAATGGCGGATACCAGTCCGGCAAAGTGGCATCTAGCGCATACGACGTGGTTCTTTGAGACGTTCGTCCTGGCACAGTATGCCAACGGTTTTAGCCCCTACCATCCAGCCTTTCGTAATCTCTTCAACTCCTATTACAACGCAGTTGGTGAACGGCCTTTGCGATCCCTGCGTCATATTCTGTCGCGTCCAAGCTTGGATGAAATACATGCCTACCGAATTTACGTGGACGAAGCGATGGTCCACCTGCTGACGTCGGAACTCCCCGCAGAGGCCGTGAAGCTGATTGACCTGGGCATCAATCATGAACAGCAGCATCAAGAGTTGATCGTCACCGATGTGAAGAACGGGCTGTATGCCAATCCCCTCCGACCCGCCTATTGGCCTACCGGAAAACATAACGATGCCGCGGCAGATGCAACCGCAACCCCTCTGAGTTGGCAAAGCTTTCCGGAGGGGGTGTACTCTCTCGGTTTCGAGGGCAGTGGATTCGCCTTCGACAATGAAGGCCCGCGGCATAACGTATATCTACAGCCATTTCGCCTTGCTTCCCGGCTGGTGACCAACGGCGAGTATCTCGAGTTCATGCGCGGAGGCGGATACAGCAAGCCGACGGTCTGGCTCTCCGATGGCTGGGATGCGGTCGGGAATAACGGCTGGAAGGCGCCGTTGTACTGGGAACAGCGCGATGGCGACTGGTGGAACTACACCATGGATGGCATGGCGCCATTGAACCAGGCAGAGCCGGTGTGCCATGTGAGCTTCTACGAGGCCGATGCTTTTGCCCGCTGGGCTGGCGCGCGGTTGCCGAACGAATTTGAGTGGGAAATTGCCGCCCGCTCTTGCCGCGTCGAAGGCAATTTTGTTGAGTCTAGTCTGCTGCATCCGCAACCGGCTTCTATCGCGGAGCCGATTGCGCAAATGTTCGGCGATGTGTGGGAATGGACGTCGAGTCCATATGTCGCCTACCCGGGATTCAAGCCCGCAGCGGGGGCTGTCGGAGAATACAACGGCAAGTTTATGTGCAACCAGATGATCTTGCGCGGCGGTTCGTGTGCTACGCCGCAGTCGCATATCCGAGCCAGCTATCGCAACTTCTTTCCTCCCCATGTGCGCTGGCAGTTCATGGGGCTTCGGTTAGCCAATGGCGACTAGCAAGCAACTGCAATTTCTCGAGTATCCGGCTTATGCTCTCGAAGTGCGTGAGGGCTTAACTGCCTCGCCAAAACATCTTCCGGCGAAGCTGTTCTACGATGAGGTTGGTTCGCAGCTCTTTGAGCAGATCACGGAGCTTCCCGAGTACTACCTCACGCGGACCGAGCGGTCGATCTTTGAGCGGTACGCTGTCGACATCCTGCAGCAGGCCGGTTCCCCCTTGACTCTGGTTGAGCTGGGCGCTGGCACAGCCACGAAAACCTGCATTCTGATTGAAGAACTGGTGCAGCGGCAGAGCCGCACGTTGTTCTATCCCATTGACGTTTCCGCCACCGCGTTGGATGAAGCTGTTCGCAATATGAGCAGCCAGTTTCCGTCGCTCCGTGTGAACCCGATCGTGGCGGACTATACCGGTGGCGTTCCTGCGTTGAACCGCATCAGTGGCCGCAAACTGGTGCTGTACATTGGATCGAGCATTGGCAACTTCGAACCACCGCAGGCCATTCGCGTGCTGCGTCGCATCCGGCAGACGCTGCGTTCCGGGGATGCGCTGTTGCTGGGCGCCGACTTTGCCAAGAGCTCAAAGATTCTCGTGCCCGCTTACGACGACGCCGAAGGTGTGACCGCCGCATTCAATAAGAACATCCTGGCGCGCCTGAACCGCGAGCTGGACGCGGACTTCGATCTGGATGCCTTCCGTCACGTGGCGTTGTGGAACCGCCGCTGCTCGCGGATGGAGATCTATTTGGAAAGCCTGGTGGACCAGTCAGTCTTCGTCCCGGCACTTGACCTCGATGTGACGTTCAAGGCAGGCGAGCGTTTGCACACGGAAAACAGCTACAAGTACACCGATGCGATGATCGATTCGATTCTGCACGAAAGCGGCTTTGCGCTTGAGCATACCTGGTGTGACCGGAAGAAGTGGTTTGGTGTACACCTGGCGCGAGTCTGACGCATACTGGATCGTGTCCCGACGCCGGCTGCTAATCTTCGATCCGACGTGGAATGCGATTTTCGCTCTGTGACGCAGATGAAGACTTTCGCGCATCGCGCTGCTCTTCTCGTACTATTCTTGGGATGTCTTCTTCAGCCCGCATGGCCTTGGGGGAACGAAGGCCACAGCGCGATCAACCGCGTTGCCGCGGAAAAGTTGCCACCTGACGTTCCGGCCTTCCTGCGGAATGCAGCGGATCAGTTAGCCTACCTGGCGCCGGAGCCCGACCGGTGGCGTCAACCCTCAGAGCTGGCACTGAAACGATCGCAGGAGCCCGACCACTTCATAAATCTTGAAGCCATCCAGGGCATGGAATTTCCCCCCGACCGATACAGTTTCTATCGCGCGCTCGACGCCAGGCGCCGCGAAACCCCGGGCCACCCGGAGGATTTGTTGCCGGAGCGGGTCGGCATGCAGCCGTACATCACCATTGAAACTTATGAGCGGCTGGTAGTCGCGTTCCGCGAATATCGCTGGGCGATTGCGGAGCATCGTAATCCGGCGTTCGCCGAGGCCAACGCAATTTTCTATGCCGGGTGGCTGGGCCATTATGTTGGAGATGGCGCCAACCCGCTGCACACTTCGCTCCATTACAACGGCTGGGTAGGGAGCAATCCCAAGGGATACACGACCTCGAATACGGTGCACTGGAAGATGGAGGGAATCTTTGTAGCTGCCAATCCTCAAGTGCTGCAGTTTGCCGATCTCGTGTCTGCGCAGCCACAGCAGTTAAACCATCCATTTCAGGATTACCTGCAATATTTGTGGGATTCGCACCGGTACGTCGAACAGGCCTATCAGTTGGAAAAGGCTGGAGGCTTCGACGGGCAGGGTACACCGGAATCTCGTGAGTTCATCCGCCAGCGTTTAGCAGCCGGCGCCATCATGTTGCGAAACATGTGGTACTCGGCGTGGCTGCGGAGCGGGGAGGAATTGAGTGAAAAGCCGTCGCCTAAGCCGGTTCCTCAAACCGACGAGAAGAATCGCTAGGCCTCAATGAGCGGCCTTGCGATCTGCGTTTGATGCGGGCGAAACCGTCCATTGCCGCTGTTCGAATGCCCGGAACTGCCGTTCCAACTCCCATTGCAGCCGCGCTTTCTCGCTGCCGTTCATAAGCTTTTGGCAACTGATGGATCGCGGCTTCGCTCCTGGAATATCCCCAGCACATTCCTTGGCGACGACGTACACTGTGCCCTCCCGCCACAGACTGTCACCAGGAAGAAATGCATGTTCCACGCTGGTTCGGGCCATGGTCTTGAGCTGAAGGTAGGATAGCTTCTGGTCTTCAGCGCCTCGCAGATATTCATGCGTGATATCCGACCGGGCAACGCCCTCATCGTCAGTAGCGAGCGCCACGGGCACGCCGGCGCGCATGTATTCGCTCAGCGGATGTCGTGGTCCGCTTACGCCCAGAATGACGGCGTTGCTGGTGAGGCAAATTTCGACCATGACATTGCGCTCAACCATCTCGCGCAACAGCTGATGCGGATCGTTCTCGTTCATCACGTCCACACCATGGCCAATGCGCTCGGCATGGGCGACCTCAACCGAATCGCGAATGTGGAAGCGCAGTCCTTCTGGCGGGACAAGTGCCTCAACAAGCTCGCCCGCATGCAGCGAGATGTGTACCTTGGGATATCGCGCGTGCAGGTACGCGAGCATCTGCATATGAAGCCCGAAATCCTTCATCGGGATGTACCAGTCTTCCGGCATCACCAGGTTCAGCCCGACCATGTGCGGATCGGAGGTAACGATGGACGGATCGGCTCCCGACATGAGGAAGCCGGCGAGGATTTCGGTGAACACCAGTTCTTTCGCTCGACCACGCGCCACTTGAAAGAGGTATCGCTGTTCGACCTGGCAGCCTGGGTCCGCTTGAGGAGTACCGCAGTGCAAAATCTTGTCGCGCGAGGCCTCGGCAGCCCGAAGTTCCTGGCTTGCCCCGGCTAATACCTTCGGTAAACCTGCTGCAATCAGCTTCTGCTGAAGGCGGCCGAAATCATCGTTCCATCCAACGGATTTCGCCACGGTATCGATAGCGCTGCTGCCGGGCGGATACATCAGTTCCTGATACACCTCGTGCTGCGAAGCGGCGCGCGCAGCGGATTCTGCAAGCATCTTGTCTAGGGTGCCTTGAGTGGCCTGCCAGTACTTGCCGAAGGCGTCGAAGAAATGATCGTGTCCAGACTGGCCCGAGTACTGCCAGTTTCGCATAGAGAAAGCATCAATCATTTTGGCGTACAGCGCGGGATCGGATAAGCCGTCATTAACCGGCCGCAATGGTGGTTGGCAAGGGCCAGGACTCAGGTTGCCGGTTTGCGGATCGACACAATCGCCAGCCTCGGCCGCCCACTGGATGAATGACTCCGCGTAAACTCCCCCGGTCAGGTGGTTATGCAGGTCAGCGCCCTTAGGCATATCACGCAGAAAGGCCAGCAACAGGTTCGGATTATTGCGAATGCTTTCGAAATAGCGCTGGGTCCGGGCTTCAGCGGGTTTCGTCGCAGGGGTTGCAGCACTCGCTAGCGGCGATGCCAGTGAAGCTATGAGGCAAAGCAGGAGGCGGGCAAAATAATGGCGATGAGCTTTCATGAGATCCCTAATGTCGAAAAATCAGAGTTCCCGAGCGGGAATGATCATAGCAGCGGCGTAGTGCGGACGTAGGGTGATTTGGTGATTCGATATGGGAACCGACGGTGTTCAGGTAATCAAGGAAAGCTCTCGACGAACGTTCAACGCGTGTCGACAGGCCCACCTTTTACGCGTGTGTCTGTCGCAATCCAATTTGTCTCCCAAGTCTTGCCACCGTCGTCGGAGAATGCTTGTTCGAACCGACACGAATTGGAGTCGAGCTGGGATATCACGAAGCGAACAAAAATGGCCCGGCCATTCAGCGTTTCCTGATCGTAGAACTCCCCGCGACCATTCTTGAACTCCCCCACCATGGGTTGGCTGAGAGTGCCAGTTCTACTATTGGAGAAATTAAGGCTCCACTGATGGGAGTCGGGATTGTAGAGACGCAAGCTGAGTGCTTCGATGTGGCCTGCCGGACCATCAACCTCGAGTTCCACCAGATTGGCGCGGCCATCCCAAACCTTGCGAACGACCGAGGTGCCGTCGTATTCAACCCAATTGCTCGAGCCGGTGAGAGGGTGCAGACGCCTCGAGAGGTGTGTCTTCCAATTACCAATCTCGAAATCAAAATCGGTTTGCCCGCTAAGTACGGTCGAGGGCTTTGCAGAAGGCGCACTTGATGCGCCTGAATTCGCCTGTGCGAGCGTGAGACGGGACTGCAGAATGACAACTAAAACGCAAGCCAGAAATGAGGTTCGAATGCCGTTATGTTTGTTCAACATGATGTTTGAATGCCCGGTCGCGGTCTGAAACTTAGATTCTCCTCGAATCCTAATAACACCGGTGGCACCCGTTACAGGTCCGCTCATCGCGTAACCGTAGGTGCCACTTTGCAGCCGGATCTTGGTGGCTGGGAAAGCCGTATTCGGGTTTCCGCCAGTTGAGTTTCTTCCTCGCTTTCTCTACCATCCATAGTTCGTCAAGCCGTATATCGATGGACAAACTCCGAGTCCTCATAACTCGCGACCAGATCGCCGCGAAAATTGCCGCAGTGGCCGCACAGATTACCGTCGACTTCGCCGGTGAAGCTGTCGTGTTGATCGGAGTTCTGAAGGGAGCGACCATCTTTCTCGCTGACCTGGCCCGCGAGATCCAACTGGACGCCAGCTTCGACTTCATTGCCGTCTCCAGTTACGGAGTCGGTCAGCAGCATAGTGGTGAAGTGAGGCTGGTCAAGGACGTAGATTCCTCGATGGGAGGAAAAAACGTCATCCTGGTTGAGGACATTCTGGATACTGGGCTCACTTTGGCGTACGTTAGAAAACTCTTGCAGGCGCATCAACCCAAAAGCATCAAGATAGCGGCTTTGCTCGATAAACCCTCACGGCGCATCGAGCCAATTCGCGCCGATTATGTCGGATTCCAGATACCGGATGAGTTTGTGGTCGGATATGGGCTTGACTTTGCCGAGCGATATCGTAATCTGCCAGATATCTGTATTTTGGAAACTCCCTCTGACGGGGCATAGAATCTAAACTGGCTATGTCAGTGCATTCGCCTGTTGTCGCCGGAATCCCGGCCCTGCCCGTTAACGATTGGCGGAGTGTCGCCAAGCTCATCGAACACACCCTGTTAAGGCCTGACGCGACCCGCAGCCAGGTGATCAACACCTGCCGGGAAGCGGTTCATTACGGATTTCACCTGGTCATGGTGAACCCGGCAAACGTCGCTTTGGCGGCAGCCGAGGTCCACGGCACGTCGGTTCGGGTGGGCACAGTCATCGGATTCCCGCTGGGCGCAACTTTGACAGTGACGAAACTGTTCGAAGCCGACCAGGCTCTGCGTCAAGGAGCGCACGAACTGGATATCGTGATGAACATCGGCGCGCTGAAGTCGGGCGACCGCCTGCTGGTGAAGACCGAGATTCGCACTCTGACGGATCTCGCTCACCGACATGACGCCTTGCTAAAGGTCATCCTGGAGAATGCGCTGCTCTCGCAGGAAGAGAAAATACTGGCCTGCGCGCTGGCTGCTGACGCCGGAGTGGACTTCGTCAAGACCTCGAGCGGGCTGGCTGAGTCTGGCGCGGTTGCCTCGGATGTAGCGCTGATGCGCGGGGTGGTCGGACTTAAGATCGGGGTGAAGGCCGCAGGCGGAATCCGCACCGCCGCGCACCTGATGGAGATGGTGGATGCCGGAGCCAATCGGATTGGCACCAGCGCCAGTGTACAAATCGTGCAGGAACTAGGCGCGCCGGTGGACCAGTAATCGATGTCACGTCTGACCGGCGTGCTCGGAATCGTCGCCATTCTGCTCTCCGCTTTTCTCTTCTCCACTAATCGGAAAGCCATCCGTCCGCGGACAATCCTTGTCGGACTCAGCTTGCAATTCCTGTTTGCGCTGTTAGTGCTGCGTGTCGGTTTTGGCGTGAAAGCCATGACGGTCGCGGGTGACGCCGTGGATCGACTGCTCAGCTACTCCTTTGCAGGTTCACAATTTGTCTTCGGCGAGTTTGGCGTCAAGATGTCGAAGTTCGGCGTCGTCTTCGCATTTCAGGTCCTGCCCATCATCATCTTCATCGCCGCGTTCTTCTCCATCCTCTACTACTACGGCGTCATGCAGTTCATCATCCGGCAACTCGCCAGAGTGATGATGCGCTTCATGGGCGCCAGCGGCGCGGAGTCGATGAGTGTTGCGGCCAGCGTCTTTATGGGCATTACGGAAGCTCCGTTGACGATCCGACCGTTCCTGCCCAAGGTTACTCGCTCGGAGTTGATGACCATCATGACCAGCGGCATGGCGCATGTCTCCGGCGCGATGCTTGGCGCATACATTCTGCTGGGCATCGAAGCACGGCATCTGCTGACGGCCGTAATCATGACCGCCCCGGGCACCATCCTGATTGCGAAGATGCTGGTGCCGGAAACGGAGCAGCCGCTGACCGTCGGCACGGTCAAGATCGATGTTGCGGAATTAGAGGATCATCCCGTCAATGTGCTGGACGCGGCGACGAAAGGTACGACGGATGGGCTTTATCTTGCGCTGAACGTCGCTGCGATGCTGATTTCATTTCTGGCACTGGTTGCGCTGGCCGATGGGATTCTCGGTGGCACGCACAACCTTCTCGCTGCGCATGGTTTCCGCTGGTTTCCGGGGAAGTTGGAGACCATCCTCGGCGTCATCTTCGCTCCGGTTGCGTGGCTCATCGGCATTCCCTGGCACGACTGTCCTGCCATTGGCAACCTGCTGGGCACGCGTATGGTCCTGAACGAACTGGTCGCCTATACCATGTTGACCGCGCAGAAAGCGTCGCTCGATCCGCGCTCGTTCACAATTGCAACATTCGCGCTGTGCGGCTTCGCGAATATCGGCTCCATCGGTATCGTGATCGGCGGATTGAGCAGCCTGGCGCCGACGCGACGTCATGACCTGGCAACGCTTGGCTTCAAGGCAATGATCGCCGGGACGCTGGCGAACCTGATGTCGGCCTCGATCGTTGGATTGTTGATAAGGGGATAGTGTCGAAAGCCCGGCCCCGCTGTTGTGTCGCCGCTCACACCTGCTTGTGACATCCGCCCTTTTGGAGTGCTCCCAATAAGACGATGCTCCAAATAGGGAAACCCAAGGGTCAAACTCTAATGTGTGCTTGTGGCTGACATGCCGCGCAATGAGCGGGTTAGCTACTGCACGACCGATCCTGACGACGTATAGAAGGCTCGGCGCTGCACGCATTCGATGCAATTTCGGGGAGGCAATGGATGGCGATTACCAAGCAAGATGCACTGGACTACCACTTCGGGTCACGGCCAGGCAAAATCGAAGTCGTTTCGACCAAGCCGTGTCTTACGCAGCGCGATCTGAGCCTGGCATACACGCCGGGCGTGGCCGACCCCTGTCTCGAGATCGAAAAGAACCCGCAGGATGCTTACAAATACACCGCAAAAGGAAACCTGGTAGCGGTCGTCACCAACGGTACTGCGGTGCTTGGCTTGGGGAACATCGGCGCCTTGGCCGGCAAGCCCGTGATGGAAGGCAAGGGCGTTCTGTTCAAACGCTTCGCCGACATTGACGTGTTCGATATTGAACTCGACACCAAAGATGCGGACGAGATCATCAAGGCCTGCCAGCTTTTGGAACCTACGTTCGGCGGCATCAATCTGGAAGATATCAAAGCGCCCGAGTGCTTTTACATCGAAGAGACTCTGAAGAAAACGATGAAGATTCCCGTCTTCCACGATGACCAGCACGGAACAGCGATTATCTCTGGCGCGGCGCTGGCGAACGCGGTGGAGTTGACCGGCAAGCGGATGGATCAAATCAAGGTTGTTGTGAACGGCGCTGGCGCGTCTGGCATTGCTTGCGCCGAACACTATATCTGCATGGGCGTGAGGCGCGAAAACATCACCATGGTCGACACCAAGGGGGTGGTGTACAAGGGCCGCAAAGAAGGCATGAATCCTTACAAGGAGCGTTTCGCCAAGGAGACGCCTTGCCGAACTCTGACCGACGCGGCCAAGGGGGCCGACGTGCTACTGGGGCTGTCCAAGAAAGGTGCGTTCACCGCAGAGATGATCGCTTCCTTGGCGCCACGGCCGGTAGTCTTCGCCATGGCGAACCCCGATCCCGAGATAACGTACGACGAAGCCCGGGCGGTTCGTGACGACATCATCATGGCCACGGGACGTTCCGACTACCCGAACCAGGTCAACAACGTTCTCGGTTTCCCATTCATCTTCCGCGGCGCGCTCGATGTCCACGCGACAACCATCAATGAAGAAATGAAGCTTGCAGCCACCTACGCATTAGCCGCTCTGGCAAAGGAAGACGTGCCCGACTCCGTCTGCCGGGCTTATGGCGTCGATACGCTGAAGTATGGGACGGACTACATCATCCCCAAGCCGTTCGACCCGCGCGTGCTCGTATGGGAAGCTGCTGCAGTGGCGAAAGCAGCCATTGACTCAGGCGTTGCGCAGTACCCTGTAAACCTGAAGGAATACCGGGAACAGCTGGAAAATCGATTGGGTAAGGCGCACGAGTTGATGCGGATGATGATGCACAAGGCGCAATCAAACCCGAAGCGGGTGGTGTTTCCCGAAGGCAATCACCAGAAGATTCTGCGCGCCTGCCACACCCTGCTGGAAGAGAAGATCGCGGTACCGATTCTGCTGGGCCGGCCAAGTCAAATCCAGCGCAAGGCAGCAGAATTGGGCTTGAACTTGAACGGAATCACCATCATCGAGCCTGAGGTGGCTCCGCGCCGACAGGAATACGTCGCCGAGTTCTATCGTCTGCGCCGCCGCCGGGGCGTGACTCTAGGTTCCGCTGACGAATTGATGAACGATCCCAACATCTTCGGCTCCATGATGGTACGCATGGGAGATGCCGACGCCATCGTCTCCGGTGTTACGCAGAATTATCCGGACACGTTGCGGCCTGCGCTCCAGGTTATCGGCGTACGTGAGGGCATTCACAAGGTGTCCGGGGTCTATCTTGTCATCACACGCAAAGGCGATCTTTACTTCCTGGCCGATGCTACGGTCAACATCGAACCCACCGCCGAAGATCTCGCCGAGATTGCCCTATGCGCCGCTGAAGAAGCGCGCCGTTTCAATGTGCAGCCTCGGGTCGCTATGCTTTCCTTCTCCAGCTTTGGAAGCACCAAGCATCCACTGTGCGAAAAGGTGCGGCGCGCGGTGGAGTTGGCTCGCTTCGCCGATCCGTCTCTGATCATTGACGGTGAAATACAGGGTAATGTTGCCGTTAGCGCCAAGAAGCTCGAGGCGGCGTTTCCGTTCTCCACGCTGAAAGGCGGAGCCAACGTGCTGGTCTTCCCCGATCTGCAATCCTGCAACATCGCCTGCAAACTGCTTGCGTCGATTGGAGGCGCAGATACCGTTGGACCAATTCTTGCCGGCATGGCGAAACCGGTTCACCTGCTCCAACGCGGCGTCGAGGTGGAAGATATTGTCAACATGACGACGATTGCGGTGGTCGACGCACAGGATAACTCGGTGCCCGCAGCTGTACGAGTGGCAGCCGCGGCAGCCAGCGTGGGATAAGCAACCACGGGACCTCAATCCGCGGTCTGCGAATTTTCGCCAAGCAGGTCCTGCAGTATCGCGCTCAGGTGCAACGCTGCACAGTCGACATAAGGGAAGGTAATGTTGGTTTCGTCGAAGAGCAGCGAGAGATCCGTGCCGGCAAGCACGATCGCATCGACTCCTTCCCGCTGAATGAGCTCGTGCGCGACTGCTGTCAGATCCGCATATTGCTGCGGAGTGGCCTTTCCTGTCCGGGCAAGCTCTACATAGTGTCGGTGAACTTGATCGACTTCCGGCGGAGCTAAATCGACAACCTCGACCTCGCCCAGCTCACCAAACATGGCCGATTGGATGACAAAGCGCGTGCCGAAGACCGCGATACGGCGAATGTTTCGTGCCGCCAGCTCGCGTCGTAAAGGGTCAAAGATACTGAGGATCGGCAGCGGAGAACGCGCGACTAATTCGTGTATACAGAAGTGCGGCGTGACGGCGGGAACGACGGCAACTTCGGCTCCAGCCGCCTCCATCCGGCGAATATAACCAACCAGATATTCGGCTAGGCCGTCGCGATCATTTGCCTCCATGTAAGCGAAGCCGCGTGATATTTCGGCGTGAACGATAACGATGTTCAGGGATCGACCTCGCGCTTCGTGCGCTTTGGCCAGCTTGTCGTAGTAGTGAATGGTGGCTCCCACGCCCAATCCACCCACCAAACCCAGGCAGCGACCGTTGCTGGTTGAAGGTTTCGCCACGGATGTCATTTGACTGTGCTGTTTCGATGGCTCATCTGAGGACTCATCAGGCGCTGCGCTTGTTTAGCGGCTCCCTCTGCTTGTCTTCATCAGTAATCGGGGTCCGCGCTCGCTCCGCATACTCCATGGAGGGCACCGCAATCACACGTGAGGCTCCAGTGATTAACCACGCTGCACGCTGGTATGTCAGGTAGCTCCAGGCCCATTGCAGTATCACCACAATGCGATTGCGGAAGCCGATGAGAAACATGATGTGGATGAATAGCCAGCTCAGCCAGGCGACAAAGCCAGAGATATGTATCTTGCCGAACTGGGCGATGGCTGCTGCACGTCCAATGGTCGCCAGCGATCCCTTGTCGAAATAGTGGAACACTGCCCGTGGCTTGCCGGACAGGTCAGCTTTAACCTGGTGCGCTACAAAAGTACCTTCCTGCATCGCTACCGGAGCGACACCGGGCAGCGGTTTGCCGTTCTTGTCCTTGAGCGTCGCCAGATCGCCAATGACGAATACTTCGCGATGGCCTGGCAGCGTGAGGTCGGGATCGACAAAAACTCTACCGGCTTTATCAACGTGAGCGCCCAGTGCGCGTCCCAGCCCGGAAGCCGAAACGCCGGCAGCCCACAGCACAACTTCAGCCGGCAATACTTCGTCGCCGATACGAACCTGTCCGGACCGAACATCGCTTACAGCGGAGTTCGTACGGACCTCGACGCCAAGACGCTGCAACTGCCGGACCGCACTTTGCCGCAAATCCTCAGGGTACGCACTTAGCACCGACGGTCCAGCCTCCACAAGGATGATCCGAGTCTTTCGAGGATCGATGTTGCGAAAATTCTTGGGGAGCGACTTGCGTGCGATCTCCGCGAGCGTGCCCGCTAATTCAACTCCGGTTGGGCCGGCTCCCACGACTACGAAGTTGAGTGGACGATGTATGCCGGTCAGCGCGGCCTCGCGTTCGGCGAGCTCATACGCAAGCAGGATGCGCCGGCGTATCTCCAGCGCATCTTCGATGGTCTTCAGTCCGGGTGCGAGCGGCTCCCAGTCATCATGTCCGAAATATGCGTGGGTCGCACCAGCGGCGACAATCAGATAGTCATAACCGATTTCGGCGCCATGCAGTTGTACTTTGCGTCGCTTGAGGTCAAAGCCGGTCACTTCACCAAGCAGGACTTCGACATTCTTGTGGCGATGAAGAATTTCGCGAACAGGCGCAGTGATCTCGGCGGGCGACAGACCCGCAGTGGCAACCTGATAAAGAAGCGGCTGGAAGGTGTGGTGATTCTTGCGATCGACGACGGTGATCTTAACGGGTAGATGCGCCAGTGACGCAGCAGCCTTCAGGCCGCCGAATCCGGCGCCCACGATCACGATTTGAGGATGCGCTCTATCGTTCATGGCCTCACATCATTTAGATGCGCCGGAAAAAGCGAAGGAGCAGAAATGAGTTAGAAGAAGATCTCGCAGCCGCTGCATGCACTGCTGCTGAGCAGAGCCAGATCACGCCGCCTAATGCGTAATCGGACTGGCGGGGAAGGCGCTAAGGCTGTGGTAGATTAAGAGTAGAGTGGGCCCGTAGCTCAGTTGGTAGAGCAACGCACTTTTAATGCGTGGGTCGCAGGTTCGATTCCTGCCGGGCTCACCATGTCACCGAAAATCAGCTGATCCGCTCCACATACACCGCCGTCCCGTAAGCTAGCACCTCCGTCACTCCCTGCATGACCTCGGTTGCGTCGTAACGCATGCCGATGACGGCGTTTGCGCCGAGTTGTGCGGCGTGATCGAGCATCAAATCAAATGCGTGCTCGCGTGTCTGCTCGCACAGGTTAGTCAGCAAGGTGATGTTCCCGCCGATGAGGGTCTGCAAGCCTGCACCAATAGTGCCGACGATGGAACGCGAGCGCACAATAATGCCACGCACTAAACCGTAATTTCGGACGATTTTGTACCCGTCGAGAGTGAAAGCCGTTGTCACCATATTGTGAGGAACCGCGGTACCGACAGACGCACCTTGCGCGCTCATAAGATCCTCCTCAAGTTTTCACGGCAGAATACCACGCCTCCAGGCGCCAGTCTGTGCGTTCTTACGTTGGGCGCACTACACTGGAGGTGGAGACTATCATTGCAAGTGGTTCGACACGCTGCAGTCAGGGAAAATCACTTTCTCACCGTATTGTCGCTAGCCTCGGTGTTAGGGATGGCGGTCGCCATCGGGGTTTATCTGGCTTGGAGCCACGGCATTATTGCGCCGGCGTTTCACAGCGCGGGCTCCGCGATCGCCTTGTTCTTCTGCCCACCCTTCATTCTGTCGATCGCTATCGGCCCGACCGCTGACGCCAACCTCGCCCAGGCGCTGCTGGTCGGAACCATCGTGTTGGCTAATGCGTTTCTCTATGCAGGAGTGGCGGCGGGGGGATTTTTCCTGTTTACGCTCACCAGAAAAAAGCGCAGCTAGACTTACGGCGCGGGTTGCTGCTGGGTCATGCAGTGCAATGCGCCCAGACCCCAGATGAAATCGCGACAGTAGATGCCTACCACCTCGCGCTCGGGAAATAGCTCGGCCAGCGTGTTCAGGGCGACGCGGTCGTTGGGATCTCCGAATACCGGCACCAGCACCAGTTTGTTGGCGATGTAGAAATTCGCATAACTGGCGGGCAGGCGCTGGCCCTCGAAGTAGACCGGCTTAGGCATCGGCAGCTTAACCACTTTCAGCGACTTGCCCGATTGATCGGTGCTCTTCTTCAGCCAGCGAAAATTGTCGCTCAGCGGTTCATGGTTGGCGTCGTCGGGGTCGGGCTCATAGGCGGTGACGACCGTACGCGGACCGACGAAGCGCGTGATGTCGTCCACATGCCCATGCGTATCGTCGCCGGCGATACCTCGTTCGAGCCAGATAACCTTCTCGATACCGAGATAGTCGGCAAAAATTTCTTCCAGGTGCTCACGCGAGAGTCCTGGGTTGCGCTGCTGAATGTCGCTGAGTAAGCACTCTTCGGTTGTGATCAAGGTACCGCGGCCGTTGACGTCGATGCTGCCGCCTTCAAGTACGATGCGGTGCATTTCGCCTCGAACTCGAAGCGCGGGTTGCCAGGCCGGGACACGCAGGCGCTTGGCGATTTCCGCTCCAATCGGTGCATCCAGCTTCCAGTCGTTGTACTTGGCCCATGCGTTGAATCGCCAGGCGGTCGCCGCGACGGCAGGGAACTCTTTCTTGCGCGATTCTCGACGCACAAAGATGGGGCCGTAATCGCGCGTCCAGACACGATTCGTGGGGAACCGGAAGAAGCGGATGTTGCCGGATTTCTTGCCCGGAGCAGTAGCTTTCTCCGAGATCACCTGCGAACGGAACAGAATCTGACGCGCCTTTGCCTCCATGGCTTCGTCGTCCACCAGGATGTTCACCTGCTCGACGCGTGCGAGGTGGCGAACGATCTCGGCGTAGATCCAGAGGATGGGCTCGAACTTACCCGGCCAATCGGAACGGTTATGCGGCCACGCTATCCAGGTGGCCTCGTGTGGTTCCCACTCCGCCGGCATGCGATAGCCGAGCGCGGCAGGAGTGTCCGAGAGTGTGAGAGCATTCTTTAGCACTTGCTAGACCATGAACCGTTGGGTGATGGGCGCATATGCGTCGACGCGGCGGTCGCGCCAGAACGGCCAGTTCCGCCGTACGTCTTCCATGCGGTGGAGATCAACTTCGGCGATCAGCACTTCTTCTTTGTCGTGCGACGCCTGCGCAATCACTTGCCCGAATGGATCGGCGATGAACGAGCCGCCCCAGAATTCCAGGCCTTTGCCTGGCGCTTCCTTGCCGCGAATGTTTCCGGTCTCAAAGCCGACACGATTCGGAACCGCGACGTAGACGCCATTGGCGATAGCGTGCGCCCGCTGGATCGTCTTCCACGCGTCATATTGCGCTTCGCCGTACTGCGCTTTTTCGTCGGGATGCCATCCGATGGCCGTGGGGTAAAAGAGGACGTTCGCGCCCAGCGCCGCGGTCAAGCGAGCGCCTTCGGGATACCACTGGTCCCAGCAGATGAGCGTGCCGAATTTTCCGAAATCGGTTTCGAATGCCTTGAATCCAAGATCGCCGGGCGTGAAGTAGAACTTCTCGTAATACAAGGGATCGTCGGGAATATGCATCTTGCGGTAGATGCCGGCCAGCTTTCCGTTCGCATCAAGTATGGCGACAGTGTTGTGATAAATGCCCGCGGCGCGCCGCTCAAACAGGGATGCGACGATTGTGACTTTCAACTCGCGCGCGACATCGCCCAGGCGCTTGGTCGCGGGGCCGGGAATCGATTCTGCAAGATCGAATAATGCAGTGTCTTCGCGCTGGCAAAAATACTGCGTCTGAAAAAGCTCGGGCAGGCAGATAATCTCGGCGCCTTTGGCAGCGGCGTCGCGAACGTGGGCGATGGCTTGCTCCATGTTCTGCTCCGGCTCTGGCGTGCACGACATCTGCACGACGCCGATTTGAAAGTTACGTTCGGACAAGCTCATCTCCGCGTGAAATGCATTGTTAGCATAGCATCTCTATTGCGCGCATCTGCTGGCGGAGGTCATTGTTAACAGATGGTGACAGAGTCCTCGTGCATTGACGCCAGCAGCGATAAACCTGTAGTTTCGATTGTTCAGCACGATTCCCATTCGCACTTCCAATTTTGCGCAGCGTGGACGCAACGTCCGCTGCTCCCGAGGTGAACGTTGAGCGACAAGCACGACAGCAGTCACGGCGAAGGCATTGACCGCGTACTTCACGATCCCATCTCCGACAAACTGGTACCGTTGGAGCCCTTGGACCTGACGAAGATTCACAGCATCGATGGTCTGGTGCGCGCCATGGGCAGCACGGCCTTCACTGGCCGGCAGGTTGGCGAAGGCGCCGATGTTCTGGAAGCGATGGCGCGCGACAAAGATTGCTTCGTCGTGATGACGCTCGCTGGAGCGATGACAGTCGCCAAACAAGGACTCATTGTCACTGAGCTGATTGATCGCGGCATCGTAAAAGCCATTATCTCGACGGGCGCGCTGATGGCGCACGGGCTGGTCGAAGCTGCCGGACGCTCACACTTCAAATACGACCCGAAGATGGACGACCTCGAGTTGTACGAGGCTGGCTACAACCGCGTTTACGACACGCTGGAGCCGGAGACGAACCTCGATTTTGTCGAAACCATCGTCGCGCGCATCTTGAAGGCATGGGACCACAATGAAGTTATCTGCTCCTACAAGATCAATCGCGAGATCGGCCGCTACCTCAGCGAGCACGTGAAGGAGCGCGGCATTCTGAAGTCGGCTTTTGAGAAGAATGTTCCGGTGTTCGTGCCGGCGTTCAGTGACTCGGAGATTGGTTTAGACGTTGCACTGCACAACCGGGCGCGGAGGAAAACTGGAGAAATGCCGCTCCGTTTCGATCCGTTCGAAGATTTGGAGCACTACGCCGATACGCTGCTCAAGCAGGAGCGGCTGGGAATCTTCACCATCGGCGGAGGCGTACCGCGCAACTGGGCGCAGCAGTTCGGGCCGTTTATCGAGCTGCGTCACCGTCGCGGCGGCGAAGACCTTCCGCTGAAGCGCTTCCACTATGGCGTTCGCATCTGCCCGGAGCCGGTGAACTGGGGCGGCCTCTCGGGCTGCACCTACAGTGAAGCGGTGTCATGGGGCAAGTTCGTTCCTCCTGAAGAAGGTGGCAAATTCGCCGAGGTATTGCTAGACGCTACGGTCGGATTGCCGTTGATTGCGGGCGCAGTTTTGGAAAGAGTAAAAAAGTAGGGATAAGGGATCAGGGGCTAGGGGTCAGTAAAATCAGTGAAGTGACCTTCTTGCAGTGATCTTGAGCGGAGCGTGGAACAGTCTTACTAATCCCTGATCCCTCGTCCCTGACCGCTGGTTCTTCGCACCGTTCCGGCTCCGGTTCAGGCCCGGCAAGGTCTAAACCCCGGAGCCGGCGCAGGCTTCCGCGGAAATCCTAGCGAGTGCGGGAGCCAGACTTGGGTCGGCTCGACGAGGCACCCGAGCTCTTTCGATTCGAGCTCTTCGTCGTTGTTGCTGCCTTCGTGCATTCACCGCACTCGCGGAATGTCATGTTCTCTGCCTCACATTTTGTTTTACGTTTCCAATCGATGAAAAGTTCACCATACGATTTCGTAATGTAGTTCTTCGCATCGATGCCGAGTGCGCGCGCCGTGCGATCGATCCAGCGGGACTTGCCTTCAATCTCTGCTACGTCGCCGATGGGCGTGTGATCGAGAACAACCTGGCCTTGTCCGTCGCTCCATTCAGAACGAAACTTCTCGTATATGAAAGCTGGCGCGAATCCCAACGCTTTCAGGATCGCTTCCATTTGTTCGCCGTCGGACAAAGCAGTCTCAGCTTCGTCGCGCGACTTGTGCCGACCCACTTTGCCTTTCGATTTGTGCGTGAGTTTCCACTTCTGACCGTACTTGCGCAGGCGCAGGATCTCGCCCCTGCGGCGAAGCTTCTGGCCGGGCAGATCGTAGAGGGTATTCATCTCATGAGTGGACGGCGTTTCGAGTTTGAAGCCGGATGCTTTTAACATCTTCTCGAGCGCTTTGAGGTCGGGAACAAGGAATTTGATTTCGACTTCCTGCGGAGTGGCCATGGGAAGAGTTTAATGCAGGGCGACCCAGCATGAAGGACATCGGTCAAGCCGCGAAAGCGGCGGCCTCGAAATTTAGCCCGGGGCGGAAGCCCCGGGTGAACTCTTTCAAAAAGGTCGAGCCGCGGTGCGGCGACAGGGGGTGCCGTCCCTGAAGGGACTTGCATCTGTATTTTGACCCTTACCCAGCGCTGACGCGCTGGGCTATGATCTTTCGTCCCGCTGCGCGGGGCTTGGGGGATCGTCTGTACTCCCTATAATTCCTGTCGCAGGAATGTTCCATCTGCGCATCGGTACGTTCTGCCCCACCCATATCAATCAAGACGACGCAGGCCGTAGCTCTTCCCCAGAGATTAATGCGTCCGAACCATCTCCAAATTCGCCTGTGTACACCGTGGTCGAGACAGGCCGGTTGAAATGCTGTGCCTGGACGTCGGTTTGTATGGTTGTCATACCGACCACAACTCCAGATCGTTCGACAACAGTCCCACCAACGTCTTTCCTCTTAATCAGTACTTCGTCGCCATAGGCGAACTCCATCGAGTGCCGCCTCAGGTTCTTATTTGGCGAACTTCCTGACCTGCGGAGCGTTATCGACGGGTGCCAAACGACTCAGCTTTCCCGTTCGACTACGAATTCGGGAACCCAGAGCAGAACACGTTTGATTTCGGAGTCCGGGAAAGTGCAGATGGACTCGCGAGCTTTGTTGGAGAAGTCGACGGCGAGCGCGTAAGCGGCGTCGATGGAACCATGGCGATTCAGGATAGCAACAATGTCGGATGGCTTGATCCCATTAAACCCGCCGTTGCTGAGAACAGATTCGATGGTGGCACGCTCCGCTACATCGCAACGCTCCAGCGCGTGCAGCACCGCCATCGTGGCTTTGCCCTCGCGCAGGTCGCTGGCCACCGGCTTGCCCAGCACTTCTTCTGAAGCAGTCAGGTCGAGGACATCGTCGACAATCTGGAAAGCCATGCCAAGGTTGCGGCCATATTCGGAAAGCCGATGGATGTCAGCCTCGCTTGCGCCGGCCAGAATTCCGCCCAGCTTCATGCAGACCGAAAATAAAAATGCCGTCTTGCGATGAATCAGCTCGAAATGTTCCTCAAGAGAAATTGCTTTTCCCAGCCGTTCAATTTGCAGCAACTCGCCCTCGACCATAGCTTGCGTAAGGTCAATGAGCGCATCGAGGACCTGGAAATTGCGCTCTTGAACAGCAATCTTGAAGGCTTGCATGTAAAGCCAATCGCCCGCCAGTACGCACTTCGCGTTGCCCCACTCGGTATTGGCCGCGGGACGGCCCCGTCGTGTCTGCGCCTCGTCGATGATGTCGTCGTGGACGAGCGTTGCGGTGTGAATAATTTCAACCACTGCACCCAGCTTGATGGCGCCATGGCCTTGGTAGTTCATCAACTTGCAGGAGAGCAGCAGCAGGGCAGGACGCAGGCGTTTGCCGCCACCGGCGCGTAGATATTCTCCGATCTCGGTAATGGCCCGGACGCCGGAAACCGTGTCGCGTCCGAATTCGCGCTCAATGGCGGCGAGATCGTCGTGCAACAGGTCAAAAATTTCCTTAGCGTTGCGGGTTACTGTATTCAAGAATTTAAGCCCCGTCAGTTGGATCGGTAATTCGTGAACTGCATGTCGATACCGAAATCGTGCTGCTTCAACAGCGCCATGATTTCCTGCAGTGTATCGCGGTCTTTACCGCTGACGCGAACCAAATCGCCCTGGATCGCGGCTTGCACCTTCTTCTTCGAGTTCTTGATGATCTTGACAATTTCGCGCGCTTTTTCAATGGGGATGCCCTGCTGCATGGTGACGCGCTGACGCACCGTCGAGCCAGCCGCAGGCTCGATGGCGCCGTACTCCAGAGCCTTCAGCGGCACGTTTCGCTTTACCAGCTTGCCTTGCAACACGTCGTTCACGGCCTTCAGCTTGAACTCATCGGCCGAAGTCAGAATGAGCGCTTCTTTGTTGTCGAGCTGAACGTCGGATTTCGAATCCTTCAGGTCGTAACGGGTATGAATCTCCTTCAGCGCTTGTTGAATCGCGTTGGACACTTCCTGCAGATCAACCTTGCTGACGATGTCAAATGAGTTGTCGGCCATGTTCTTCAGTGTAGCAAGCCGGACCGTTTGTGCCGAAACGGCAGCAGGAATCGGTGCTACCACTTACGTTTGATTCGCCAAAGCAGGAGAAGTTTGAGGAACACGTCGGCAGGTATCATCCCATGGAGTTTACTGGTTGTTCTCTGTCTCAAATCGCTTCCGCTGGTCACAACTTTCGTCCGTTGTCGGACGGAATTGCGCTGCTCAGGTTAGAATTACCCATTAACCACGTAAGACGTTGGCTGCAAATATCTTCCATCATTCTGGGGCGATTGGCGTTTTATGGTTCTCGGCGTTTTCAGGGTTCGCTCTCGCGTCATGCATAAGAGCGGTCACAAAATCGGAATCCTCCTCCTTTTGAGCGCCTTCCTGGCTCTGGTCACGATTGCCTGCAATCGGAGCAACGCGTCCGCACCTCAAGGGCCGGCGGCGATGCCGGTGAAGGTCCAAGCCGTGCAGGACCAGCAGATAGGCGACGCCTCCGAATACGTGGCTACCATCAAGTCGCGTCATTCCGCCACGATCATGTCCGACGTGGAGGGATGGATTTTCGACATCCATGTTCACTCCGGGCAAGTGGTGAAGAAGGGTGACACCCTGATGGAGATCGATCCCCGACGGCAGCGGGCGGCGGTTTCCAACTTCGATTCGCAGAAAGCTTCAAAAGAAGCCGCGCTGCAATGGGCGAAGTCACAACTGGACCGCACCACGGCTCTGGCGGCGAATGGCGTGGTCAGCAAGCAGGACCTGGAGCAGGCGCAAACCAACTACAACGGAGCTCTGGCCGACGTGAACGCCATGGACGCGCAGATTACCTCGTCGCAGGTCCAGTTGAAGTACTACAGCGTGTTCGCTCCAACAGACGGCATCGTCGGCGATGTTCCCGTCCACGTCGGCGACCGGGTTACGAACACCACGCCGCTGACCACAATCGATGAGCGCGCCGGATTGGAAGTGTACATATCGATTCCGTCGGAGCACGCGCGCGAGATCAAGATGGGCGCCCCAGTCGAGGTTCTCGATCAGACTGGCAACGTGCTGCTGCGGACGAATGTGGACTTCATTTCGCCACAAGTAGAGTCAGGTACGCAGTCTATCCTGGCGAAAGCGCCTGCCGACAAGGCGGCTGACGTGCTGCGGGCGATGCAGCTGGTGCGGGCCCGCATTGTGTGGAGCACGCACCCGGGACTGACCATACCGGTGATCTCCGTCTCGCGCATTAGCGGACAGTTCTTCGCGTTCATAGCCGAGGATGACAATGGAAAGATGGTGGCCCGCCAGCGGCCGGTACAACTCGGCGAAATTACCGGTAACAACTACACCGTACTGAGTGGGCTGACTCCGGGCGAGAAGATCGTCGTAGCCGGCGGCCAGAACCTGGTCGACGGCATGGCGATTCAGATTCAACAGTGACATCGGCTCTTTCAAGGGGCACTTGATTTGTTTGCTGATTTCTTTATTCAACGCCCGGTATTTTCGACTGTAACTTCGCTCTTCATCGTGATTGCGGGCGCGGTTTGCATTCCATTTCTGCCGGTGGCCCAGTTCCCGCAGTTGGCCCCACCTCAGATCTCGGTGACTTCCTCCTATACCGGCGCAAACGCGACGGCGGTCGAATCGTCGGTCACTACCATTCTGGAAGAAGCGATCAACGGTGTGGAGGGCATGCGCTACATGACCTCCACGAGCGGCAATGACGGCAGCAGCTCCATCAACATCACGTTCGAGTTGACCCGGCCATTAGACCTGGCTGCCGTCGACGTGCAAAACCGCGTGCAGGGTGTGACGGGGCGCCTGCCCGATGAAGTCAAGAATACCGGTATTACCATCAATAAAGTGGCCAGCTCGTTCGTTTTGGCAGCCGGGTTTTACAGCCAGGGCAATCGTTACACCGACGAGTTCATCAGCAATTACATCGACATCTATGTGAAGGATGCACTGAAGCGCATTGAGGGCGTTGCCGACGTGCAAATCTTCGGCGAGCGCAAGTACTCGATGCGCCTGTGGCTGGATCCGGCAAAATTGGCCGCGCGTGAACTGACCGCTTCCGACGTCGTTTCCGCTCTACAGCAGCAGAACATCCAGATTGCTGCCGGCCAGGTGGGAGCAGAGCCGACCGCGAGCAACCAGATGTACCAGATCAGCGTCCGCGCGGTGGGACGTCTCACCGAGACCTCGCAGTTTGACAACATTGTCCTCAAGCCGGGCAGTAACGGCGCTCTGGTGCGGCTCATCGATGTTGGACATGCGGAGCTGGGGGCCGAGGATTACAGTGGCAAGCTAAGATTCAACGGCTACAACGGCATCGGTATCGGTGTCAGCCAATTGCCCACAGCCAATGCTCTCGATGTCGATAAGGCGGTCCGGGAGGAACTCGGCCGGCTCAAGAAGCGTTTTCCCCCGGGCCTGGAATATGCCATCGCGTTCGACACCACGACCTTCGTCGGCGATTCCATCCGCGAAGTGCTGAAGACCCTGGCTGAGGCGATCATCTGCGTCATGCTGGTGATGTTCATCTTCCTCCAGGACTGGCGCAGCACCCTGATTCCGGCGGTGACCATCCCGGTGTCGTTGATTGGGGCCTTTGCCTTCATCAAGCTGCTGAATTTCTCGATTAACACCCTGACGCTGTTCGGCATTGTGCTGGCTACCGGATTGGTGGTGGACGACGCCATCGTGGTCATCGAGAACATCCAGCGACATATGGGCGAGGAGCACTGCGACTCGCGCATTGCAGCATCGAACGCGATGGGCGAGGTGACGGGCGCCGTGGTGGCGACGTCGCTGGTGCTGGTTGCGGTATTTGTGCCGGTGGCATTCTTTCCCGGTACGACTGGACTGCTCTACAAACAGTTTTCGCTGACCATCGCGTTCTCGATTGCGATCTCAGCTTTTAATTCGCTGACGTTCACTCCATCGCTTTCGGCCTTGCTGTTGCGGCCGGAGACAGGGCAGAAAAATGTGTTCTTCCGCGGAGTCGAGCACGTAATCCATCGCACCACCGAACACTACGTCAGCAGCGCCCAGAGGGCCATCAAACTGCGGTGGATTGTGCTGGTGGTGTTCTTCCTCGGGCTGGCGGCAACCTTCGCGGTCTACAAAATTGTCCCCACCGGATTTGTGCCTGACGAAGACCAAGGCTGGTTCATGATCACGGTACAGGCGCCGCAGGGCGCTTCGGTCGAATACACGTCGCAGGCAATGCGGCAGGTCGAAGCGGTGTGCGCGAAAGAGAAGGACATTGTTGGAGCCTTCAGCGTGGTCGGGTTCAGTTTTAGCGGAAGCGGCGCTAACAAGGGAATGGTGTTTCTCAACCTGGCGAACATCGACAAGCGCAAAGGAGCGTCTAACTCGGCGACGGCTGTCGTGAATCGTCTCCGAGGCCCGTTGATGCAACTGACCGACATCCAGGCGTTTCCATTCCTACCGCCGGCCATCGCCGGCATCAGCAGCTTTGGCGGCTTTACCTTCGAAGTGCAGGATGAGGGCGGCAACTCGGTGGAACAGCTTTTCAATGCGACGCAGAGCCTGGTGAGGGAAGGGAACGCGCGCAAAGACCTCAGCGGACTTTTCAGTGCCTTTACAGCGAACGATCCGCAGTTTGTAGTGAAGATCGACCGCGCCAAGGCACGCAGTCTGCAGGTTCCGATCCAGCAGATTACCGACACGCTGCAGGTGTACATGGGATCGGCTTACGTCAACGATTTCGATTTCAACAGCCGCGCTTACCGGGTGTACATTCAGGCTGATCAAAGCTTCCGCCGGAAGCCGCGTGATATTCGTGAATTTTACGTGCGGTCCGATAACAACGAGATGATCCCGCTGGACAACGTTGTCAGTATGAGCGAATCGACCTCGCCTCAGGTGATCACGCACTACAATCTGTTTCGCTCGGCTGAAATCAACGGATCCGCCGGGCCTGGATTCAGCTCGGGACAGGCGCTGCAGGCAATGGAACAGGTAGCGCAGAAGCTGCCTCTGGGCTTCACCTATTCGTGGTCGGGACTGTCGCTGGAAGAAATCAAGTCAGGCAAGCAGTCGGCGTTGCTGTTTGGATTGGGATTACTGCTGGTGTACCTGACGCTCTCGGCACAATACGAGAGCTTCGTTCTGCCATTCATCATCATGTTGAGCGTGCCTATGGCGATGCTGGGGGCTTTGGTTGCGCAACAACTGCGCGGACAGCTCAATGACGTTTATTGCCAAATCGGATTAGTCATGCTGATTGGGCTGGCATCCAAGAACGGCATTCTGATCGTCGAATTCGCTGAACAGTTGCGCGCAAAGGGCCTGTCGATCCGCGACGCAGCCGTCGAGGCTGCCCGAATTCGACTGCGCCCGATCCTGATGACCTCGTTCGCATTCATTCTCGGAGTGCTGCCGTTGGTGTTCGCCAGTGGTGCCGGTTCGGAGAGCCGCCATTCGGTCGGTACCACCGTCTTTGGCGGGATGATCGTTTCCACCGTCCTGAACCTGTTCTTCATCCCCGTGCTCTACGTGATTGTGAAGACGATGTTGGAGAGCGAGAAGGCGCCGGCAAAGCCCGCCTAGCCGTCAGCGTTTCTTAACTAAGCGAAGCCCGAAATACTTCTGAACGTGAATTGCCGAAACGATAGTGCTCCCATGGCCGAGTCAGCCATTATTATTGCCGTGCCGGAAGCGGAGCCCTTCGTCGGCAAATTGCGCGCTCAATTCGATTCCGCGGCCAAGTTGGGTGTCCCAGCCCACATTACGGTACTGTACCCGTTTATGCCGCCAGAACGGTTTACCCAGCGGACCTTTGAGGGCCTTCGTAGGGCAATCTCCGGCGTCCAGCCGTTTGACTTCCGCCTGACGACAGTGGGGCGGTTCCCTGGCGTTGTCTACCTCGCACCCGAATGTTCCGGCCCGTTCGTCGAACTGGTCGGCATGATCGCCCGGTGGTTTCCCGAGTTCCCCCGTACGGCGGCAAATTCCAGTCGGTCATCCCACACCTCACCGTTTCCGATGGCGGCGAACTGCAAGCTGACATGGCGGAAGTTCAGCTTCTGGCACTGATGAAGGAGAAGGGCCCGATATCGGCCAGGTGCGACGAGCTCACGCTCATTGAAAATTCGTCGGGACGCTGGAGGAAAACATGTCACATCGCGCTTGGCGAGGCTCCCTCACCCTCCTGCATTGTTTGAGTGAAATAAAGCCAATCTTCTGAATCTGCTCTGCGTTATCAGGGCCGCGTCATCGTTGCGGCAGCCTCGGGCTACCGTTTCTGCGAGGTTACTTTGTCGGCCTTGGAGTGATCTCCGTCACAGCGTTGCCGGGCGAATCGCGTTACAAAGGAAGTAGGCATGGAAGCCATGAAGCGCTCCGTGCTGGACGCTACCAGGGCTTCCCGCAACGGCCCCACCACCGTGGGGAGAATGGTCGCATCATGGTTACCACACAGCTCACACCGACCGGGGTGGGCATTCACCATGTGCTCATCGCGACAGATTTTTCCTCCTGTTCGAACCAAGCGCTTGACGTTGGACTAAAGCTGGCGAAGGCCTATCAGGCCGAAGCTTCCATCGCGCTGGTGCTGCCTAGCAATGAATTCATGCTCGCCGGTCCGGACGCGTATGTGGCTGCCCGAGACGCGGCTTGCCGGGACCTGGAGAATCTCAAGGTCGCGCTGAGAAGCAGCCGCGCTTATATCGAGGGCAGCGACTACCATCTTTACCTTCTCGAAGGCGAGGTCGCGCCACGCATCCTGAATTTCGCTCAGGAAAAGAAGGTCGACCTGATCATCGTCGGGACCCATGGCCGTCACGGGCTGGGCAAAGCCCTGATGGGTTCAGTGGCGGAGCGTGTTTTCCGCGGATCGCCCGTACCCGTCATGACGATTGGCCCCTCCGCAAGCCATGCCGCCGAAGTGCTGACACCAAGAAACATTCTGGCGGCGGTGGACTTTACGCCGGCCTCAGAGCAGGCAGCCCGATACGCCGCCGCTATTGCCGCCGAACGTCATGCGAAGCTGACGCTGCTGCACGTACTGAATCCGAAAGAGATGAGCCATGCGCCGGACCAGTCGCTGATCCTGCAGGAAGCGGAGCGGAAGCTCTCAGCTCTGCTCGGTGACGGGCAGAATCTGAGTACGGAGTTGGTGGTGAAAACCGGTCGCCTCGTGCCCACGATTCTTGAAACAGAACGCCAGAGCAATGCCGACCTGCTGGTGCTGGGAGTGCGACCGTCGCTGGCGGCACTGAGCCGATTCATGTGGCCGAATGCCCACGAAATTGTGCGTGAGTCTTCCTGCCCGGTTCTCACCGTCAAGGGAAGTGAACGTTAAACAGGGTTACAAATCACCATGGAGGATCAATGCTGAACAACAAAGTTGTTCCAGAAGCAGACCAGGTTGTACCGCCAATCGGACCGGAGCTGTTGCAGAAACTCAAAAAGGAGGACATGGAGCAGGCGGTGGTCGAACGCTTCAAGAACAGCGTTGAAGAGCCCGAGCACCGAACGGCGGCGCGACACGGCGTTCGGACGTCGGCCTGGCGCTCAGCTGACGACGAGTGCTAGCGAAATAACTGCCCGACGGCACAACCCGGCAGAAGACAACTCGAGTCTTCAGTAGAAAATTCGAACGAACGTTCTTCAAACTCTCCTCTCCCCTTTACGCCTACGCTTCCTGCCCGATCCTTCGCGGCCTACTCCGCTACTGTTTCGCCCGGATATGAGATAGGCAGCTGAATCCCCTTATCAGCTGCACCATCCAATCACCGAACGCCTGTAGACTTGCAGAGACTGGCGCTGGACCTCAAGGCACCTCCACGATGCGAATTGGCATAACCTGTTACCCCACCTACGGCGGCAGTGGCGTGGTCGCAACCGAACTCGGGCTGGAACTGGCGCTGCGCGGCCATCAGGTCCACTTTATTTCCTATTCGCAGCCTATCCGGCTGACAGAGCCGCAGCCCAACATTCACTACCACGAGGTCGAGGTTTCGCGTTATCCGCTGTTCGAATATCCGCCGTACGATTTGGCGCTGGCCACGCGAATGGCTGAAGTAGCCGAGATTTACGAGCTGGATTTGCTCCACGTGCACTATGCGATTCCGCATTCCGTCAGCGCGATGTTGGCGCGTCAGATGCTGAGTTGCGATCACACTCGCCCGCGCCGGCGGTTACCGTACGTCACCACGCTCCACGGTACCGATATCACGCTGGTAGGTGCTGACCCGTCGTACCTGCCGATCACGCGTTTCTCCATCAATCAGAGCGACGGTGTTACTTCGATCTCCAATTACTTGCGGGAACGCACCGTCGAAGTCTTCGAGGTGGAAACGCCGATCGAAGTCATACCCAACTTTGTGAATTGCGATCTGTACGAGCGCACCCCCGAGGTGTTAAAACACCGTGCGGATTATGCCAGTCCGGACGAGAAGATCCTGGTGCATCTTTCGAATTTCCGGCCGGTGAAGCGGGTGCAGGATGTCATAGAGATCTTTGATCGTGTGCAGAAGAGAATTCCGGCGCGACTGCTGATGATCGGCGATGGACCCGAGCGCTCGCGCGCCGAGTGGCTTTCGGTGAATAAGGGGCTACAGGGCAAAGTTGATTTTCTGGGCAAGCAAGACCGGATTCACGAGAAGCTGGGCGTCGCCGATGTGATGCTGATGCCGAGCGATCTGGAGTCCTTCGGCCTGGCCGCACTCGAGGCCATGGCCTGCGAGGTCGTTCCCATTGCGACCAACGCCGGCGGAGTGCCCGAAGTCATCGATCACGGTAAGACGGGATTTTTGGCGAATGTGGGCGACATCGACGCAATGTCCAGAGATGCCATCAGCGTGCTTTCCGACGAAACTAAGCTCAAGCAGATGGGCGAAGCGGCACGGGCCAGTGCACAGGCGCGATTCTGCGCCAGCAAGATCATTCCGATGTATGAGAAGCACTATCGCGAGGTGCTGGACCGTTCTTCGTAGATAGCGCCCACCACCGACCCACCCAGTTCTTCCGCTTCCAGTACCGGCAGCACCAGTCGAATGAGGGTCCCCCGATTGGGCTGGCTTTCAATGCCGATTTCAGCGGCGTCGCCGTACACGACTTGCAGGCGTTCGGTCACGTTGACCATGCCGATGCCCGTGCCAGCCGATTCGCTGGCGCCGTCGACGGGCATGCCCACGCCGTCATCTTCCACCTCGATCACCAGGCGATGCTCCGCGCATCGGCTGCGCAGATAGATGCTGCCACCCTCGACCTTCGACGAGAAGCCGTGCTTGACAGCGTTTTCCACCAGCGGCTGCAGGATCATGCTGGGCACAAGGTGATCGAGCGAGTTGGCTTCCAGTTCTTTGACGACTTTGAGCTTGTCGCGGCCGAAGCGCGCGACCTCGATGTCGAGGTAATCGTCGAGAAACTCAAACTCTTCGCGCAGCGGAACGAAAGAATCGCCCTTGCGTAGCAGGCGGCGCAAAATATTGCCCAACTTGACGATCATGTCCCTGGCTGAGTCCGGATTAGCACGCACCAGTGACGAAATGGAGTTCAGGGTATTGAACAGGAAGTGGGGATTGATCTGACTCTGCAGGGCTTCCATACGCGCCTGCAACAGCAAGCGTTCCTGTTGCTCCAGCTTCATTTCGATGCGCACGTTATTCAGAACCTTCAGCGCGATGGCTACGGCCATCACGGTGCCCGCGTAAATGGCGAGCTTGACCCACATGTTGGGCGAGTAGAGCGCGAAAATTCGTCTCGGCCACCCCAGATAAAGTTGGATGTGAGCAAATTCCAGACCCAGGATGAGGAAGAAAAATGATGTCTGCCAGTCGATGAAGGACTTGCGAATGCTGCGCCGGACCCAATGATAGATGCTCAGGTCAAAGAGCGGCGAAAATGACCAGATAGCTTCGCGCTCGGGCGCAATGTGCCGCAGCATCCCCGCCGCAGCGCCTGCCAGGACATACATCGGCATCGCAAGCCATTCGCCCCAGAAAAGCGACGGCAGGGCCACCAGAATTCCGCCCGCGGTGCCGACCAGACGGCCACCGATAACGCCCATCAGGATTGCGCCCACAAAGGCGATGTCCGCAGCGTAAAAGTTATGCACCCAATGGCGGGCCAACACGCCAAGCGCGATTGGAGTTCCTACGATGAAGACAATCTCCATTTTCTCGCTGAGGGTGCGCTCCTCGCGGAAGAGCAGCACGCGAAAGCGCCGCGCCCGCACCAGCACGCTGCTAATCGCCGCCGCGACGCCCAGGCGGATCAGCAAGGTCACGAGAATGAGTTTCTGGTCCAAGATCAGTTGTTAGCGCTCAGTTGCCAGTTATCAGCCGCTGGTCGTCAGTTGCCGGCTCGCGGTCGCCTGTTCTGTTAGTGGCCTTCCCGAGTTTTTTGTGCGACCGCGACTCTGTCACGCCAGCGGCCAAGTTTATGGCAGCCGTAGGCTGCCGGTGAAGGGGCGCGGCTTTAGCCACGCCGTTAGCCCCAATCAAAATTGTCATCCCGAGCAGGCTTTAGCCTGCGAGGGATCTGCCTTTCGACGATCCGGCGTCAAACCTTATGTTATCTGCTTTGCTGCTTCCAGTATCGCCTGCTCGGCTCTTTGCCCATCCGGAGAGCCGCCCTGTGCCATATCACGGTTGCCGCCGCCGCGCGTACCCAAGGATTGGACAGCTTGCTTCATCAGCGTGCCCATGTCGTTGCCGAGGCCCGGCGTTTGCGCGAAAACCAGCGATGGCTGCGCCCCGCCACAGGCAAGCAGTGCGATACACGGCCCGGCCTTGGTCAGCTTCTGCCCCAGCATCTTGATGAACCCGAGATCGCGGTCGGCGAAGTACTGGACCACGACTGTCCGGGTGCCTCGCTGCTCGGCTACTTGCAACATTTGCGCAGCTTGCAACTCAGCGACCTCTTCCAGCAGGCGATGCTGCGTCTTCTGCGCTGCTTTGCTCTCTTCCTGCGATTTGCGGATCTGCTGCGGTACCTCCCAAATGTGCGTGGAGAAGAGCACAGCAGCTTCCGTCAGCGTCTCGAAGTCATGCCGGGCCGTGGCCACCGCGCGCAATCCACAGACGAACTCTACTCTCACACCCTGCTTTACTTTCTCGGTTTTGCGCAACAGAATGGAGCCGATTTGTCCCGTGCTGCGGACATGCGTGCCGCCACAGGCGTTCAGGTCGAAGTCGCTAATATCGATCAGCCGCAGTTTCTCGCGCTCGACTGGCGGAATTTTGCGCACGCCCATCGTCCGAGCTTCGTCTGGCGTGGCGAAGCGAATCTCGACAGGCCGGTCCTCGGCGACGATCTCGTTAGCCAGGCGCTCGGCGGCTCGGAGTTGTTTCGAACTTACCGCTTCGGTAGCGAGGTCGATGGTGCAACTCTCATCGCCCATGTGGAATGAAACAGTGGCGAAGTTGTAGAGCTTTTCAAAGGCTGCCGACAGGACGTGCTGGCCTGAATGCTGCTGCATGTGATCGCGACGGCGGTCGGCATCGACCTTACCGTGTACGACAGTTCCGGGCTTCAGCGAAGCCGTCTCCGCCTCGAGGTAATGAATGACCTCGCCGGTCTGCTCGTCTTCAGCAACCTCGCTCACCGGCAGTCTGCGGGATTCAGGACCGTCGGGAACGTCGATCCAGCCAGTGTCGAAGATCTGGCCTCCGCTGGCGGGATAGAAGGCGGAGCGATCGAGCGTGAAGGCAGTGCGGCCGTTGGCGGTCGTTACAGAGGCAACGCGCGCCTCGAAGTCGTGGAGAAAAGAATCGGCGTAGTAAAGACGATCGGTCAAGTATTCCTCAGAGCCCGAAAAGGCGAAAGTAATTAACCCCGGTCGTCAGACCGCGGTACAGTTTCGTTTTGACCCGAGCCGGCTTTGGCGCTGATCTCTGTCCGTTGGCGTCCCTTGCTCGAGTCAAAGTCGCTCCAGGGTTAGCTCATCCATCTCGCCTTGGCAAAATATCTGCAGCGCTTTAAGGAAAATCTGGTTTTCCTTCGCCACCTTTGCGAACAAAGTCATCGACGACCGAAACTTGATCGCATCGATGTCGCCCAGAATGTCAGCGATATCGCACCCTGCATGCGCATTCACCAGTCCAATGCACTCTGCCAGCCTAGGACCGAGTACAGAATGTTGCAAGTAGCTTTGCGCCTCCTCGCGCCCGGAGATCGCGAAGCGCTGTGCCATAGGGCTGTGACCAAGGCCGGCAATCTGGGGAAAGATGAACCATATCCAGTGACTGGTTTTGCGGCCGGCGCGCAGCTCCGCACGAACCTGATCGATGACCAGTGCCTGGGCGTCAACGAAACGCTGGAGATTGTAAGGATCGGCCGGCGTCATGTGTTATGAACTCCCTCAGGCGGAGTAAAGGGCCGGTTGCCATGCAGAGTTCTCTGAATGCCTTCTGCGAGCGACACCTTTGGCTTCCATTCGGTCTCGCGCCGAATGCGGCCGGTATCGTAACGGCGGTCCTGAAGCGAGCGTTGCAGCTGGTGCCGCGAGAGCCGCGTGTCGCCCATCGGAATGATGCCGCGGAGTGCCTCGGCGAATGGCGACGCAGCGTACAACGGCCAGCCTGAAGCGAAATAGGTTGTCGAACCATCAGCAGCCCGCTTGAGCCGGTTATATTGCCCGAGCGTCAGGTCATCGTCGTCCAGCACGTTGAACTCGCGCAGGCCTGAACCCGACGCGGACGCTGTCAGCATAGCGTCGACCAGGTTCTCAACATAGTTCAACGGCAAGTGGTTCGTCGGCTCGCCGAAGACAACGTCAACGTTGCTGAGACGAAAAGCGAAGATGCCGGTGGGCAAACGGCGACCCGGCCCGAAGATGATGCCTTCGCGCACGATCAGCGTCGGCAGGCCGGTCTTCTTTGCGAATGAGCTGACCAGTTGGTCGGCTTTGATCTTCGACTCTGAATAAGGGTCGCGCAGCTGAGGCTTGTCGTCGAAGGGCGTACTTTCGTCGATACTCCCACCTTCAACCACTGGCCCGTACACCGCGAGAGAACTGGCATAAACGAACTGCCCAACGCCATTTTCCGCGCACGCATTCAAAAGGCGTTGGGTCCCGTCGACGTTAATCTCGAAATAACTTTTATAGGGAGCGGCTCCGACCTTGGCGGCGAGGTGGTAGACGACGTCCGCGCCGCGAACGGCGCGCACAATCGATTCCGGATCGCGAAGATCGCCTTGCACGATTTCCACGCCCGCAGCTGCGAGTCTCTCGGCACGCGGGGATGGCCGTGCCAGTACGCGGACGTTTGTACCGCGGGCGAGCAGATCCCGCACCAGATACGACCCAAGAAATCCTGTACCGCCGGTGACGCAAACGCGCATGAGAAGTTCTAAGATCGAGTCTGGCTTGTCTTTAGCTAATTGCTAGTAGCTAACTGCTGCCTTACCGTCCTCGACCGGCCTTTCGCCCGTATGTTAGCTTATACTTTCGTTTGACAGCCAAGTCGCGGCGCTGGAAGTCGCGCAGTTCGTTCCGGCCCACCGTGGTTTAAGGTGAGGCAGTTTACGGTACAGCGAGAGAAAAAGCTTTGACGATCGCGGGCTACATTGTCCTGGCGGTCGCCGCCATTCCCGGCATCTATTACCTGCTGGTAATCTTTAGTTCCATCCGCTACTTCCGGGTCGCGCGGCGCGAAAATCCGCCTAACACGGATTTTTTTCCGCCCATCAGCTGCCTGAAGCCGATCCGCGGGCTGGACGAAGACGCGTACGAGAATTACGCCAGCTTTTGCCGGCAGGATTATCCCGGCGACTACGAAGTCGTCTTCTGCGTCGATCCCGATGATCCCGCGCTGCCTGTGCTCGAGCAGTTGAAGCGAGATTTTCCCAACCGCCAGATCCGTCTGCTGTTCGGCTCGCAGCGCAACGCCATCAACGACAAGATTGGCCGCCTGACGCGCCTGGTGCGCGAGGCGCAATACGATCTGCTCGACATTACCGATGGCGACATTCGCGTCGGTCCCGATTACCTGCGCGCCATCGCGCATCCGTTTCGCGATCCCAAGGTTGGCGGTGCGACGACGCTTTACGTTTCCACCGAGGAGACCAGCTTCATCCAGCATCTGCAGTCGGTAGGTATGATCTCCGATTTCTTCGCCGGCATCATGACTGCATGGCAGCTCGACGGCGTGAAGTTCATGTTCGGTCAGTCGATCGTTACCACCAAGCAGAAGATCGCCGGCTTCGGAGGCTACGAGTCGATTGAGAACCGCCCTGCCGATGACCTGAATGTGGGGCGCCTTGTCGCCGAGCAGGCCGAAGTGAAGTTGTTGCCGTACATCGTGAAGACCGTTGCCGACTTTCAGTCGCTGAAAGATCTGTTTTACAAGCGCGTGCGCTGGATGACCGTCATGCGCCTGGTACGCCGGCAGGGACACCGTGGGCTCATCTTCACTTGGGGCCTGATCTGGGCGCTCGTCGCGGTGGCGGTGCATCCCACCTGGCCAGTCGTGATGGGATATCTCGGCACGTACTTGGTGCTGCGCATCATCATCACGTACCTGATCGGCATTTGGGGAATGAGGCAGAAGGGACTGTGGCCCAAGATGGTAATGATCCCGCTGTGGGACCTGGTGGCGTTCTCGATTTGGATCGCCAGCTTCGGGCGGAACACGATTCGCTGGCGCGGTTACGACTACACCATTCGCGACGGAATTTTGGTGCCGGTGAATCCTGCGGACACGCCACTGGCGAAGTAAGTTTCGAGTTGGACCCATCTGTTGCTCAGCGCCCAAGAAGGAAATCGCTGAATGACCATTAAGAAGTCTAAGGTTGCCATCGCAGGCGCGGGAGTTTATGGCGCCACCACCGCCATTCGATTGGCAGAGCAGGGCCACGAGGTTCATCTCTTCGATCCGCTGGGCGTCCTGAACGCGGCTTCGGCGATTAATCAGTTTCGCATTCACTCCGGATATCACTACCCCCGCAGCCCCGAGACGATTCGCGAAACCATGGAAGCCCGCCAGGAGTTCATGGACACATTCGAGCCGGCCATCGTGCGTACCAGCCAGCACTATTATGCAATTCCGAAAGAAGGTTCGCAGACATCGCCGGATTTGTTCGAGAGAGTCATGGCGGAGCACAAGATTTCGGCGAGACCCTGCCGTCCGGAGTGGATGAACTTCCACTTCATCGATAAGTGCTACGCGGTCGACGAGCAGATTTACGATCCGGAAATTTTGCGTGACCTGCTGACGAAGAAGATTGAATCCCTGCGCATCCGCTTACACCACCATGAATTCAGGCCCGATATGCGCGGCGACTACGATTTCGTGGTGTGGGCGGTGTATGGCCTCGGGCCCTCGCGTGGGCTGTTTAAATCGGTGAAGTTCCAGGTCGCGGAGAAAATCCTCATCCAGCTGCCGAAACAGTTGCAGCATGTGTCGCTGGTCGTCATCGATGGGCCGTTCACCGCGTTCGATCCCTATGGCAACTCCGAGTGGTCGATGTGGGGGTCGGCCAAGAACACGAATCACTGGACCACGACCGATCCCAATGAGCCGATTCCCGAGCAGTACCGGGCGCTGTTGAATCGTCCAGCGTTTGAACCGATTGCGTGGACGAGGTTTGAGGCGATGCGGCAGGATGCAATGCTGGCCGTGCCCGCATCGGCGGAAGCGGTATATCTGGGGTCTCGGTTTACGGTGCGCGTAGTGGAAAACAATCCCATTCAGGACCGTCGCACGCTATATGTGCAGGAAAGCGCGCCGGGCGAGATTCATATTTTCTCGGGGAAGGTTGTGGGAGCGGTAAAGGCAGCGCGGCTGGTGAGCGAGCGGATTGCGAAGGGGTGAGCCTCGGTTATAGGGGGCCTTCGACTTCGTTCGGCTTCGCCTGACTTCGTTCAGGATGACACATCGAGTAGCGCCGCTTCGGCACATTCCGAATCACACCCTAACGAATTTTCGGAGGTCATCCTGAGCGCAGGCGCGCCGCTTTCTGCGCGCCGTAGTCGAAGGACCCCTACAGTTACCAACGGTGATTTGCTGGCGGCTGTTTCGCTAACCAAACATCGTTCCGATTTCCTTCGGATTCGCGGCATCCCTCGCGAACTCGAACGTACCGCGTTCCTGCATCTCTTTTGCACCTCGCAGAAACGCCCCTAATGCGGTTCGTGCCAGAGAGCTGCCTACGCTAATCCTCTTCACCCCCAACGCAGAGAGTTCCTTCTGACTCAGCTGCACGCCTTGCAATCCCATCACAACATTGACAGGCCGGTCGACTGATCGCACCACCTCGGCAATATCTTCTTTGCTGCGCAGGCCGGGGGCATACAACACATCGGCGCCGACTTTCTGGTAGGCCTGGAGGCGCTTGATGGTGTCCTTGAGGTCCGGATTGCCGTGCAGGTAGTTCTCGGCGCGGGCGGTCAGTGTGAACGTGAAGGGAAGCGAGTGCGCTGCTTCTACCGCGGCTTCGACTCGCGCGACGGCGTGCTCCAGACAGTAGATTGGACCTTCGGTGCGACCCGTAGCGTCTTCGATCGAACCGCCGACCGCCCCCGCGGCTGCCGCCAGCAGTATCGTTTCTGCTGCAGTCTTGGGATCGTCGCCGAAACCGTTCTCCAGGTCCGCGCTAACCGGGAGGTCGGTGGCGTGAGCCAGGTCGGAGATGTGTTTCAGAATTCCGTCGCGCCCAACGGTGTTGTCGCGCATGCCGATGGAAAACGCGTAGCCCATGCTGGTGCTGGCCAGCGCCTCGAAGCCCAGATGCGCAAGCACGCGTGCGCTGCCAATGTCCCACGGATTGGGAATGATGAAAGCCTGATTGCGTTGGTGGAGTGTGCGGAAGGCTTGGCCTTTTTCGGCTTGGGTCGGCATAGGGATTGGATTATTCCGCGGGCATCGGAGATTCCGCAATTGGCTACGCGCCAGTGCAGTCTGTCCCGGCACGGACACGATGGAGCGAGGGTAAAGGTCCTTCGACTGCGTTCCGCTACGCCTCACTTCGCTCAGGATGACACTTTCAAGTCTTATTTACGGGTGTCATCCTGAGCGGAGGCACGCCGATTTTGCGTGCCGGAGCGAAGGACCCCTCTGGCTCCATCAAACGTAATCTCCGCACAAACAGAAAACGCGAACCCGAAGGTCCGCGCTCTGGAATAACACTTAATCAGTAAGACAGGCGTCCGTCCTGGACGCCTTGGCCAGGGCGGAGGCTCTTACACACCCACTCCGCTCGACACCAGCGACAGCCCCGACGGCGTGCGTACTGTGCCGTTGCGGCTGTTGGTGCCGTTGCGCCAGTTAACCTGCGGCATAAACACCGACTGGTCAATCCGGTCCTTGTACTTCAGCGCGATGTTGATCAGCGAATCGATCAGGGAATCCGACAGCATATGCGGCTGCAGACCTAGATCGATCAAATTCGAGTTCTTCGCGTTGTAGTAATGTGCTTCGGCTTCCACGCGCGGATCGGGCAGGTGATCGATTTCCACCTTCAGATCGAACTTCGCGCCTGCAGCCTGCACCATGTGCGCCAGCTCCAGCACCGAGAACTGCTCGGTGAACTGGTTGAAGACGCGGAACTCGCCCTTGTTTGCCGGGTGATTGCACGCGATCTCGATGCAGCGGATGGTGTCGCGAATGTCCAAGAAACCGCGTGTCTGTCCGCCCTTGCCGTAGACCGTGATGGGATGGCCCACCGCTGCCTCGATGCAGAAGCGGTTGAGGGCGGTGCCGAAGACCTCGTCGTAGTCGAAGCGGTTGATCAGGCCTTCATCCATGGCCGTCTCATCGGTCGTGGTGCCGTAGACAACGCCCTGGTTCAGGTCGGTCGCCCGCAGTCCCCAGACGCGGCAGCAGAACATGATGTTGTGCGAGTCGTGCACCTTCGACAGGTGATAGAACGACCCTGGCTGCTTGGGAAAGGGAAGGACATCGCTGCGGCCATTGTGCTCGATCTTAATGTAGCCTTCTTCGATGTCGATGTTGGGGGTGCCATATTCGCCCATCGTGCCTAGCTTTACCAGGTGGCAGTCGGGGTTGATCTCGCGCAGCGCGAAGAGCAGGTTCAGCGTGCCAACGATGTTGTTGACCTGCGTGAAGGCCGCGTGCTCGCGGTCGATCATGGAGTACGGGGCGGAGCGCTGCTCGGCGAAGTGGACGACGGCATCGGGCCGGAAGTCGCGAATATGCGCGGAGACGAAATTGTAGTCGCGCATGTCGCCTTCGTAGACCTCAACGGTCTTACCGGTAAGTTCCTTCCACAGCTCGACACGCTGACGCAGAGGCAGAATCGGGGTCAGCGTCGAGACGCCGAGATCGATGTCCCATTTTCTGCGAATGTAATTGTCGACGATGGCAACGTCGTGTCCCTGTTTGGACAAGTACAGCGCGGTGGCCCATCCGCAGTAACCATCTCCTCCGAGCACAGCAATCTTCATGAATCCTCCTCAGAGTCACTCGCAGTGGGCGAGGCGTTCGAACCTGCCTTCACCTGGGATATTCCGCGAGCGGTAGGCTGCGCGGGTCGTTCGGGCGAGCGCCCTGACTGTTGAATTAAGACGGAATAAGTACCTCTATAGACTATACCGGGTTTGGCGCCGGATTTCCGGTTTCGCGAGTGTATCCAAGTGAATACGGCCCAATGATTTCGCGCGGAAGTCGCTGACAGAATTGGCGCTTGCGGGATCTCTGCCTGGTTCCGGGGTGTTCGTTCCGGCAACTTCCGGCGGCAGCGTCGAATTCGGTAGGAACTGGTTGGTGAATACGTACTTGCCGCCGCTGAACGCTACGACGTTCAGTTTGTCGCGGCCCAGCAGCTTCTCCAGTCGTGGCAATTGCGTGTGGCTCGTCACCAGGTAATACCGCTCCGGCTGAGCCCAGACATCTTTAAGCTGCTCATCGTGCAGAAATACCTTCGGTGCATCGGGAGCTGAGGCACCATACGACAGGTTCAACACGTCGCCGTTCAACATCAGCAGCGGCTTGTTCGTGTAAAACGCGACCGAGGAATACGTGTAGTAGAAGCGATCGATGATCAGCTTGCCGTCAGGCTCATGCAAGATCGCCTCGGCCAGCGGCCGTGACGAGAGATAGGGATCGAAGGTTACCAACGCCACGCGGGCGGCCTGGAAAAACACCACCATCATCAAGGCCGCGGCGAAGTATGCGCGCTTCGGCTTGGCTGCGAAGGTTCCGATCGCTCCAATCAAGAATGCAATCGCCGCCAGCAGTAGTGGCATTCGCAGATACGCGAACGACTGCAGCGTAAGGTCTTCCATGTGGCCCAGCGACAGCGTGTACGCCCCCGGATGCGACGTCAGGGCGTTGAAAATGTCGCCGGGCGTTGCCACGTTGCGGTCCAGCACCAGGAGCGTGATAACCGCAGCCGCACACAGCGACGCGACCACGGTCAGTACGCGTGTGCCCCACTTGATCCATGAACTCTCGGCGATCATGGCCGAGCCCAGCAGCAATGCCATCGCCGGATATGCCGGCATGGAGTAATACTCCTGCGTCGTGGAGAACGTGAAGAAGACGAGGATGAATCCGATCCAGCAGAGCGCCAGCAGACGTACGCGCCCGGCGCGATCGACCGGCTTGAAGGAAAGCTTGCCGACTGCCGGAAGGTAGACGCTCCAGGGGAACAGCCAGATCAGGTGAAAGAGCCAGAACCAGATGCGCGGCACCGTGTTGTAGTCGCGCGGATAGCGCAGGTTCAGGAAGCGCAGCAACTGCTCGTTGATGAAGAAGAACCAGAGGAAGCCGTGATACTCACCCGGGCCACTGTGCATCGACAGGGAGAAGTATGGTGGATTGCGCAGCGTGGCCAGCACATGCCAGGGAACAGAGATCAGCAGGATGATTGCCAGGCCGGTGAAGGGATGCAGCCGCTTCCAGGTGCGTGCTGAGAACAGCTGGCGCGTTGCGAGCAGGTAGAGAAATCCCGCGGCAGCCGGAAACACAACCGCGATCAAACTCTTAAGCAGTAGCCCGGTGCCGAGACTTGCCGCTAGTACGAAAGCCCAGGCACGCGGATTCGGCTCGTCTTCCTCCAGCACACGCAACAGTGCCCACATGGACAGCGTAATCGTGAACGTGAGTATCACGTCGGGGATCAGGACCCGCGTAAACAGATACAGGCCCACACAAGTAGACATGACGAGGCCGGCATAAAATCCGGCCCGCTTGCCGAAGGCCCAGATGCCGAAGGCCGCCGTCAGCAGGCAAACGCCGATGCAGAACAAAGCCAGTGGCAGGCGTGCGGCCCAGTCGTATACGCCGAAGACCTTGTAGGAGCAGGCCATCATCCAGTACACGAGCGGCGGTTTTTCCAGATACGCGACGCCGTCGAGCCGGGCCGTGACCCAGTCGCCGGTGACGATCATGTTGCGCGCTATTTGTGCCTGGACGGAGTCGACGTCATCGGACAACGAGGGAGGAGAGATGATTCCGCTCAGGTAGACCGAAGCCGCGATCAGCAGGAGCGCTAGGAAAACGCTCCAATAGCTGGCTCTAGCCGCGTTGCCGCGGCCCGCTTGGGCGGCTGTACGTTCCACTTTTTCATCCACAACAACAGAATCATCAATCCCCATAGGTGATAGCCAATATTGACTCGCCTTTCCAAGTGGTCTTGCAGATGGCCTTCGAGCACCGCAGGCCGGAAGAGCTCCGGATAATCCTTCGCGCCGGCTCGCAGAGTTTCCACCGCTATGTTGCGCAACGGTCCGCGCAGCCAATCATGCGCTGGGATATCGAAGCCAACCTTGGGCCGTTGCAGGACGGACTGCGGCAGCTTCTTGCTCATCAGCTGTTTCAGAACAATTTTTTGCTGCGAGCCTGAGACCTTGAGCGATGCCGGGATCCGGTTAGCGAACTCTACGATGCGATGGTCGAGAAAGGCGGGCCTGACCTCGACCGAGTGGGCCATGCTGATGCGATCCGACTTCACCAGAATATCATCCGCCAGATAGTACTTCTGATCGAACCACAAGTACGCATTCAGGTCGCTCTCGTCGCCGCCAAGCTGTGCGCGCAGGTTCGCCAGCACGTCGTCGAGCGCATACGGAAGCTGTTCAGCGACTAACTGCCGCTTCTCTGGATCGGAGAACGTTCCGTTCCAGAAGACGTGGCCGCGCTCGGCCGACATCAGGCTCCCGGCCAGCAGGCGCTTGATCTTGTACTCGAGGCCGATCTTCTCGTCCGACACCGGCCACGCCTGCATCAGCGTCTGACCCAGGCGCAGCGCAGCGGAAGGCAGGTGGCGCAGGTTCGCGGCGATGCGGCTGGCGCGATAGGTCAGATAGCCGCCGAAAAGTTCGTCCGCGCCTTCGCCGCTCAGCGCGACTTCGGTCTTGGGGCGGCTGAGCTTTGCCAGGAACCACAGCGGCAGCGCACCGGCGTCGGCACTGGGCTCGTCGGAGTAATACGCGAATTCCTGAATAGCACCCTCGAGGTCTTGCTCGCTCGGATTGAGGTCCAACTCCTCGTGCTCGGTGCCGTACTCCTTGACCATCGTGTCGATGTAGCTGCTCTCGTCAAAGCTGCGGCCACGGAAGGAGATCGAGAAAGTCTTAACCTTCGAGCTGGTCGCTTGTGACGCATAATGCAAAATCGTCGACGAGTCCAAGCCGCCGCTGAGCCAGACGCTGAGTGGAACGTCAGAGAGCAAATGCTCGCGCACTGAATCTTGCAGGAGCGAATCGAGCTCTTCACAAGCCGAACTCAGGGTCATCTTCTCCGGACGCGGCGTTGGCAACGTCCAGTAACTCTCCGACCGGACCTTGCCGTCGATCCATTCCACCCATGTACCAGGCATGACCTTGGTGATGCCATCGATCATGGTCCACGGAGCGGGAATGTAATTCAGCGCGAGGTAGCAATCGAGGGCTGGCAGGCTGATGCGGCGTTCGATCTCGGGATGCGCCAGGATGGCCTTTAACTCTGAGCCGAAGTACAGTTCCTCGCCCTGCCGTGCGATGTATAGCGGTTTAATGCCAACACGGTCGCGCGCCAAAACCAGACGCCGCTTCGACTCAGTCCAAATAGCGATGGCGAACATGCCGCGCAGCCGCTCGAAGCAGGCGACATCCCACTGCAAAAAAGCGTGCAGCACGGTTTCGGTGTCGCAATGCGAGTGAAAGCTGTGGCCGAGTTTTTCGAGTTCGGCGCGAATTTCAAGGTGGTTGTAGATTTCGCCGTTGAAGACGATGACGGAATCGCCGCCGTTAGCTTTGATGGGCTGGTCGCCGCCGGCTAAGTCCAGAATTGCCAAGCGGGTAGCGCCGAGGGAGCAGAAATCGGACTGGTGGACACCCTGCTGGTCTGGTCCGCGATGGATCAGCGTGGCCGTGGCTGCCGTAATCCGCTCAGGACGCGGCAGTCCATCTTTATGTGTAAAACCTACAATCCCGCACACGTGTATTTAATGGGCTTGCAACGAGCCAAACGCCTTGTAACTAAACTATCACAATGAGAGCCCGTGCCCGTCCCCGTCCCACGAGGGTAGCAGGCGAGGTCACTGGCCAAACATTCGTGTACGATAATTGGAAGCCCCCGAACCGGGAGCGTCCTACGGAACGAATGCACAACCGCCCTCACTTCAAAACCTACATCTTGATTGCCATCATGGTTGTAACCGGGCCTATCGGTAACCTGCTGATCGCCAAGGGCATGAAGCAGATAGGAGAGATTCGCTACTGGCCGCCGTCGGAGCTGCTGCCGGTCTTCCTGCGGGTCTTCAGTTCTCTGACTATTTGGATCGGCATTCTCAGCCTGATTAGCTTTGTGATCGCCTTCATGCTGGCGCTCTCGATGGCCGACTACAGCTACGTCCAGCCGGCCGCGGCCCTGGGATATCTCGTGATTGCAATTTTGGGGGTGCTGGTGCTGGGCGAGAAGGTGTCTCCGCTGCACTGGGTCGGGATCGTCGTCATTTGCGTTGGAGTGTCGGTGATCCGCGGGACGGATCCCCGCACAACAGAGAACTCCAACTGATGCTGGCCCCAGTCCTCTTCGTCTTGATCATTGTGGTGGGTACGTGGGGCGAACTCTGCCTGAGCCGGGGCATGAAGCAGGCAGGCGAACTCGAGCGACTTCACGCCGGCCACGCGGCCAGCCTTCTCAGGCGCGCCTTGGGTGGTAAGTGGATCTGGATTGGCGTTGCCATGATGGCGATTGCCTTCTTTTCGCTCTTGCTGCTGCTGTCGTTCGAATCCGTCAGCTTCGTCGTTCCGGTCACGGCTTTGAGCTATCTGGTAGGCGCCGTGGGCGGTATCTTCTTCCTGGGAGAGCGGGTCAGCCCGCAACGCTGGATCGGCATATTACTTGTCTGCATCGGAGTGAGCCTGGTCGTCATCGCTAAGTAGTACGCGTTATGCCGCACACCTTCACCGTACCGTCGCCGGTCGCACGCTTCGACTTATCCCGCACGGTTGTCTTCCGCGAAATCCTGACCATGAGCCTGGACTCCCTGCGCGCGGACAAGTTGCGTGCGGCGATGACCGCGCTGGGGATGGCGGTGGGCACGGCCGCGTTGATCCTGGTGGTGACGATCGCGCTGACGGGCAAGCGCTATGTACTGGCGCAGATTGAAGCGGTAGGGACGAACGTGATCTGGGCGGAGTACTCCGGTGTGACCAACGCATCCGCCAATACGACAGCCGCCGACTACCTGACCATCAACGACATGGTCGCCGCCGAGCAGCAGGTGCCCGGCATCAAGGAAGCATCTCCGGTGCTCAACATGCATCAGCGCATGGTGGTGGGCGCCGGAAAAGAACGCGAGATTCTGGTCCTCGGGGTCAGCGATCAGTATCAGCAGGTGCGGCGTATCTTCGTGAGCGCTGGACGATTTTTCGATCATCAGGATTCCCAGTCGGGCAACAAGGTAGCGCTGGTCACCGAAAACCTGGCACGCAGCCAGTTCGGTACCCTGGAGGCGGCGCTCGGTCAGACGGTCAAGATCCAGGAAGTGCCCTTCGTGGTCATCGGCACCTTCCGCGAGAGCGTCGATACCATGGGCCGCTCCGAGATTGAGGACGATACGGTGCTGATTCCTTACACCGTCGCGCGCTCCATGACCGGGACCCCGGCGGTCAACCAGATTTACTTCTCCATGTATGACTCGTCTTCCATTCCGTCGGCGACGCTAAGAATCCAGGAAGTCATCGCGTCACGGCACCGGCCGGAGTCAGTTTACGACGTCAGCAACATGACCGAGGTCTTGCGGCTGGCGAACAAGACGGCGACTGCCTTCACCTCGGTACTGCTGTTGTTCGCGGCCGTCACGTTGATAGCTGCCGGTGTCGGCATCATGAACATCATGCTGGCTACGGTGCACTCGCGTATCCACGAAATCGGCGTGCGCAAGGCGATTGGGGCGACAACCCGCTCGATCCTTTTGCAGTTCCTTTCGGAGGCGGTGCTCATCGCGCTGCTCGGCGGCATTGTGGGGACCGTCATCGGATTGAGCATCCCCATCTCCGTACAATTGCTCACCGGATACCAGATTCCCGTGTCGTTTCTGTCAGCATTTGTTGCCCTGGCAGTATCCTGTGCGGTAGGAATTATTTTCGGAATCACGCCGGCCAAGAACGCTGCGCGGCGCGATCCAGTCGATGCTTTGCGTCACGAGTAAAAAATCATGGACTATCGCAAACTGTTTCTGGCCCAGCCGGGCAAGCGGCTGAAGCTCGCGAAAATCGATCCCGGCTATCACGGCAAGCACATCACGGAAAAACAAGCGGATGCCGAAACCCAGAGGCATCGGGACACCATCAGCACCCTTCAGGACCTGATGTATTCCGAGGCGCGGCACTCTTTGCTGATTGTGCTGCAAGCCATGGATGCGGGTGGCAAGGACGGCACCGTCCGGCACGCCATGAGCACCATGAACCCCATCGGCACCATCGTCACCTCGTTCAAGCAGCCCGCCGTGGAAGACCTGAAGCATGACTTCCTGTGGCGTGTTCATCCCCATGCGCCTGCCAAAGGAATGGTGGCCATCTTCAATCGCTCGCACTACGAAGATGTTCTGGTTGCGCGCGTGCACAAGCTCGTGCCCAAGGATGTATGGTCGGCACGCTATTCAGCCATCAACGATTTCGAAAAACTGCTGCGGCACGAGAACAACACTCACATCGTCAAGTTGTTTCTCTACATCAGTCCGGAAGAACAGCTGAAGCGTTTTGCCGGTCGGCTGGCCGATCCGGCGCGCAACTGGAAGATCAGCGAAGACGATTATCGCGAGCGGGAATTCTGGGACGCCTACGTGAAAGCCTATGAGGCGGTCTTCCACAAAACCAGCACCAGCCATGCTCCCTGGTACATCATCCCCTCCGATCACAAGTGGTTCCGCAATCTCGCCATCTCGCAGATTGTGGCCGCGACCTTGCAGGACATGAATATCCAGACGCCCAAGCCGCAGGTGGACCTGGCACTGATCAATCGCCAATACCATCAGGCGGAAGAAGCGGAAGAAGAACAAGACGCTTCCAAGCCAGCTGCCGCACGCTCCGGCAAGCGCCCGAACGCCCATTCATAGAATCGAAACATTGACGTAAGTGTTACATTCTCAACAGCTAGCGATAGCAGGGGGACCAGGAATTGCCCAGCATTTCGTCGCTGTTATTGAGAATTCCCGACGAGTTCAAGCCGGCGGCCGCGCTAGGCATTGGGGCCGTGATCCTGGTCTGCATGGTCCTCTTCCACGGCATCAGCATGCATCAAATCCTCGTCCACTTCAAACGCCGCGAGCTGCGTTTGCAAGCTGGACGTCCGCATTTGTGGGGAGCGGCATTCCTGTTCGGCTGGGCCATCTTCATGATGCTGACATTGCACATTGTGGAGATCATTGCCTGGGCTTGGTCCCTGATGCGCCTCGGGCTGATCGTCCACCCCGCTGATGCCATCTACTTCGTTGCCAACGCCTATACCACAATGGGGTACGGCACGGTTGATCTCAATCAGCTCTGGCGCAACATCACTCCCATCATTGCCATCTCCGGCCTGTTCACCTTCGCCTGGACAACCAGCTCGCTGGTCAATATGGTCGCCAACTACCTGAAGATCGTGGAGCAGTTGGAAGTTGAGCGCGCGAAGCAGTTGGACATGCGCGCCAATGCACGACATGCGGAGTGGGGCGTGGTCGACAAGGAGCAGGCTGCGGAGCGCGACCTGCGGGCGACGACGAAAGCTGGTGGGAGCGACAAGGGTTTCTTCGAACGGCGGAAGATCTGGCGGGGAGAACGGCAAAAAGAAGAAGAACTTCGCGCTGCAGCGCAGGACGAAGTGCGCCACATCCGTGACCAGGAGCGAAGCGACGAGAACAAGCTGGGGCAACCCGATCCTTTCGATGATCCTGGGGTGAAGAAATGAGCGCCCCGGGAGCGCCCCGTTCCCGCTTCAACCTGTTTCAAAGCCTGCGACCTTTAAGTCGCCAAGGTTCCATCCGCGATGCGCTGGCCGGCTTCCAGCTGGCGGCGATGAATATTCCGCAAGCGTTGGGCTACACCAAGATTGCCGGAACGCCTGTGGTGACGGGCTTTTACACCCTGCTGCTTCCGCTGGTCGCCTTCGCTGCATTTGGATCGTCGCGCTATCTGGTGGTTTCCGCCGACTCCGCCACCGCGGCCATCCTTTCAGGCGGCCTTGCCGGGCTGGCGCCTCTGGGCAGCGCGCGCTATGTCGAACTGACCAGCCTGACCGCCATGCTGACCGCCGTGTTCCTGATCTTGGCGCGGCTCTTGAAGCTGGGGTTTCTGGCGGACTTCCTGTCGCAGACAGTGCTGGTGGGATTTCTTACCGGAGTAGGGTTCCAGGTCGGCATTGCCGTGCTGGGCGAGATAGTCGGCATCGAAATCGCCTCGCGTCGCACGGTGATGCAGGTCATCGAACTCTCGCGCAACTTGTCGCATGTGCACCTGCCGACGCTGGCGGTTTCGGTTGTCATCGTACTGACGATTTTCCTGCTGGGAGCGATCAACAAGAAAATTCCCGCTCCGTTGATCGCAGTTGTGGGCGCGGTTGCGGCCAGCGCGACGTGGAACTTTGACAAGCGCGGAATCGCCATTGTTGGTCGCGTCGCCGGCGGGCTGCCGCATCTGGGAGTTCCCCACGCCAGCTGGCGTGATCTGAGCATGCTGGTGGGAATTTCGGGGTCGTGCTTCGTCATGATCCTGGCACAGAGCGCCGCGACGGCGCGCTTCTACGCGTCCCGGCATCACCAGAGGCTGGACGAAAACGACGACCTGGTCGGATTAGCCGCAGCGAATGCGGTCGCCGGACTCAGCGGCACGTTCGTCGTCAACGGCAGCCCTACCCAGACATCGATGGTCGAGAGCTCCGGCGGCCGCAGCCAGCTGGCGCAGATTTCGACCGCAGTTGTGGTTGCGTTGGTGTTGCTGTTCCTGACGAAGCCGCTGCAATTTCTGCCGCGCTGCGTGCTGGGCTCCATCGTTTTCGTCATTGCTGTCAAACTGATCGATCTGCGCAAGCTGGCGAGCATCCGGCGCGAAAGTCCGGGGGAGTTTGTCCTGGCCGTGATAACGGCCTCCGTGGTCGTGCTGGTCGGCGTAGAACAGGGAATTATCCTGGCCATGGTGCTATCGTTGCTTCGCATTGTGAAGCACACCTATCGCCCGCACACGGGCGTCCTGATCGCGGAGGGCAAGCTGTACTGGCAACTGGAGCCACCGGACCCGGGAGCCACCACCGAGCCTGGCCTGGTGCTATACCGCTTTGGCGCGCCGTTGTTCTATGCCAACGCCGGCAGGTTCGCAGAAGAGATTCGAACCATCCTGGGCGCGCCCTGTCCCGGCGCGCCTTGGATGGTGGTGGATGCCGAGGCTATTACAAACCTGGATTACACAGCGGCTCGCGTGGTTCGGGACCTTCATCAAGAGTTGATCGAACTTGGCGTGATCCTGGCATTTGCCAGGGTTGGGCCTTATTTACAGGCAGATTTCGACCGCCATCACATCACCGAGGTGATCGGCACGGATCATATCTATCAGCGGCTGCACGATGCGCTGGAAGCCTTCGCCAAGCGGGGATCCGCTTCGCCAGCCCAATCGTAACGCCAAGGAGATGCCATGGAACGCTGGCCTCACTATCCCACACTGTATGAGATCAATACCTGGGTCTGGCTGGAAGAGCTGGCGGCGAAGTCGGGCACGAATGTCGATCTAAGCTCGGTGCCTCCCACAGAGTGGGATGCCATCGCCGCTTACGGCTTCGACGCGGTGTGGCTGATGGGGGTTTGGGAGCGAAGTCCTGCCGGCATCGCGATCGCTAACCGCAATCCCGGCCTGTTGGAGGATTTCCAGCGGGCGCTTCCAGACTTTCAGAAGTCAGACAATGTGGGATCTCCGTATTGTGTCCGCCAGTATCTCGTCGCCAAGCGTCTCGGTGGGCCGAAAGCTCTGGCCATTGCCCGGCAGGAGCTTGCCACCAGGGGCATGAAGCTTGTGCTGGATTTTGTGCCGAACCACGTGGCCCCCGACCATCCCTGGATCGGCGAACACCCTGAGTACTTTATTCAGGGCAGCAGTAAGGACGCGCAGAATTCGCCGGGGTCTTACATTGAGGTACACGACATGTTTCTGGCCTGCGGGCGCGATCCGTATTTTCCCGCCTGGCCCGATGTGGTGCAGCTGAACGCCTTTCAGCCGGAGTTGCGCCAGAGAGTGGTGGAGACGCTGACGAATATTGCCGGGCAGTGCGATGGAGTGCGTTGCGACATGGCGATGCTCCTGCTCAATAACGTATTCGAGCGAACCTGGGGCGTCCGCGCCGGACTCCGGCCTGCGACCGAGTATTGGGACGACGTCATTCCAGCCGTGAAGCGCGCACATCCGGACTTCCTCTTTATTGCGGAAGCCTATTGGGACTTGGAGTGGGAGCTGCAGCAACGCGGCTTCGATTTCTGCTATGACAAGCGGCTGTATGACCGGCTGGAACATGAGAGCGCGGAGAGCGTGCGCTTGCACCTGTGCGCGGACCTCGGATATCAGCAGAAGCTGCTGCGCTTCCTGGAAAATCACGACGAGCCCCGAGCGGCCTCGGCGTTTCCCGGGGCGAAGGAAAGGGCAGCGGCCATGGTGATCTCGACGTTGCCCGGCGCAAGGATGTTTCATGAAGGGCAGTTTGAAGGCCGTAAAGTGCGGCTGCCGGTGTTTCTAGGCCGTCGGCCGGATGAGCCCGTCGATCACGAATTATTTGAGTTTTACCGCGGGCTGTTGAAGGCGATCGACGCGCCGGTGTTTCGCGACGGTGAGTGGCAACTGTGCGAGCGCAGCGGCTGGCCGGACAATTCCAGTTTCTTGAACCTGATCGCGTGGTGTTGGTCAAAGGACGAAGCGCGGTATCTGGTGATTGTGAATTTGAGCGCGAGCCGCTCGCAGGCTCAGATTCAAGTCCCGTTTGGAGCGGAAAAAGCCTGGATACTTACCGATCTGATGTCGGGCGCCGTTTATGAGCGCGATGGCAGCGGGATGTCATCGCCGGGGCTGTATGTCGAGTTGGAGGGCTGGGGTTACAACCTGTTTCAGTGCACGGTTAAGTGACGGCGCAGCTAAAGCTGATGCCCTTCTAAATACTTCAAATTCGCGGCCACTCGAGTGTGGTCCCGACGATATGCAGAAGCCGTTGACTTTGCCCTAAGATTTTCTAGCCCCTGGCCCCAGGCCCTTAAGCTTATTTCCCATATTCCAGCACATCGATGTCGTCGAATTTTTGTACCGCGGGCGCGCCGTAGATGGATTGCAATTTCGTCTGAGTGGCGGCGCCGAAGTCAAAAATCTCCATCCTGGTACCGTGATCGGCCATGAGTATCCAAACATGGCGGAAATGCCGAGGATCCTTGTCCAACGCCTGCAGCAGGTTGGTCACGTCCTCTCCGCCGTCGTAGTAAGCCGGAGCGAAGACATGCAGCGGTGGAGTGTTGTTGTCGGCATGCTGTCCGGAGTAGTAGTCAAGCATAATGCGCGTATAGAACGGAAAGAACACCACCGCGTCGCCGGGCGCAGCAGAGGAAAGGACGGCTGCAGTGGCACCGCGCCAGTCCTCCCGTGGCTTGTGATATTCCTTCACAACTGATGGGATATTTGCCGCGCAAAGAACGATCACCAACAGGATTCCAATCCGCCACTTCGGCAGAATGCTGGCGCCGATGGCCGCCAGTAACACGGTCGCCGGAAGCGAAAAAATCATGTAGCGCTGCAAGAACATCGGGTGGCGTAGAGAGAGCAAGGCGATCAAGACGGCCGGCAGCACGGCCCACAACAACAGCAACGCCCCTCGCCACGCTTCTTTTGTTGCGCCAACCCGGTGGGCTCGAATGATCGTCGCGAGTCCCGCACCCCAGAGGACCATCCAGAGAGCGATCTTGATGCCGCCGCTGCCCAGGAACATCGCCAGATGCCAAAATTCTTTAACGCTCGGACGTGGCATCCAGATGAAATGCAGATTTTCCGGAGACGCCCGGAAAACATAGGTGAGCCCGGGCAACGCGGCGGCGAAGATAATCAAGCCGCACAAAATCGCGCGACCCCAGCGTACCGGAGGCGATTTCAGCAACAGCGAGGCCGCCTGAGCGACCAGCACCAGAGCGACAAAGTCATGGCTGTAAAAACCTGCCGCGCTGATCGCCGTCCAGAGTGCCCAGTCGCGCATGCGCCCGTCTTCGACAGCTAGCACGAAGAAGTACGTTGATAGCAGCACCAGAAGAATTGCCAGGGTGTAGCTGCGTGCCTCTTGCGAATAGAAAATGTGCGTGGGGTTGAAAGCCAGCAGCGCCGCCGCCGCGAGCGACCAGGTGAGTCCGGTAAACTTGCGCGCGACCACATACATGAGCGGGATGGAGGCAATGCCGAAGATCGCCGAGAGCGAGCGAATCCAGGCTTCGCTGCTGCCGAAGTGGATCCAGCCGCGCATCAGAAGAAAGTAGATGGTCTGGAGATTGGCTTCGCCGTGCCACCATATCCAGGCGAAGTGCTGCCAGGAAGCGCGTGCCAGAGCGACGGTGGCTCCCTCGTCCAGCCATAGGCTTTTGGCGCCAAGGTGAGAGAGGCGCAGCCAAGCACCAGCGATCGTGAGGAGCACCAAAATTAGACGAACTGGAACGCCGGGTCTGTTGACAGGCGTTGGCCCAAACGCCTGATCGGCTAGCGGGAGCGCGCTGGCTACTGGCATTAAGACGAATCGTGGCGACAGTTTGTTCAAGAAGAAAGCACGTACCTTGTATCAGCAGGAAGAGCCGGAAGCAACAGAAGACTTATCAATGCTCTCCATCCCTAACGGGCGCGTGCCAGGACGATGGTGACATCGTCAGGCTGCTCGCCGCCGGCAATCCAGTCGGAAACGGCGCTGGTCACGGCTTCTCCGATTCGCGACAAGGATTCGTTGCGATGGAGCGAAATCAATTCAATCAGACGATCCTCGCCGAATTCGCCGAACTCATTTTCCGGTTCGGTAACGCCGTCGCTATAAGCCACGAAGATGTCGCCCGGCCTTATGCCGATGGAACTCTCGTCGTACGTCATGCCATCGAACAGGCCAACCACTGTGCCTGAGGTCTCTAACCGGCGGACGCTGCCATCACCACTCAGCAACAACGGAGGCAAATGCCCGGCATTGGAGTAGGTGAGTGCGCCCGCGACCGCGTCGTAATAACACAGAAACATGGTCGCGTATTTTTCCGGAGGCGTACTACGGAACAGCTGATAGTTCAACGTGGCCATCAAGGCGCCGGGCGACATTTCGCAGCCGGAATTTCCGTTGCTGTCGGCGACAGCCACCGCGGCGCTCTGCGACGATCCGGCACCCAGTGCGAGCGAGGCCAGGGTGCGCTGCGGCTCCAGCGAGTACGCGCGGACGAAAGCGTGCACCGTAGCCATCAGCAGGGCCGCCGAAATTCCCTTGCCGCTAATGTCGCCGACCGCCAGCATCATGCGATGTTCGTTGAGTGGAATGAAGTCGTAGTAATCGCCGCCGACGGTGCGCGCGGCACGGCTCACACCATGCACTTCGAGCGAAGACAGGCCACTGAGGTCGGTGGGGAACAGCAACGCCTGCACCTCGTGCGCGATGGCCAGCTCGCTCTCCATGCGTTGCTTTTCCTTTTGCTCCGCGATCAGGTTAGCCAGCGACTGCGACATGGAGTTGAATGACTGCTCCAGCGCCGCCATCTGATCGCTGGCGCGTATCGGAATGCGGTGGCTCAATTCGCCGCGATTGATGTGTTGGGTCGCGGTGTAGAGCTCTGAAACCGATTTGGTCATACTGCGAGTGAGCCGCCCGCCGATAAATAGCGCGATCAGCTCAATCACGCCGAAGATAACGGCGATGGCAATCAGCGCATCGCGGAAGATGCCGGCGTTATCGCCCAAAGCGCTGAACAGCGTGGCGTAGAGCATCGACGGCCGCGTATCAACCAGCACCAGACCGTTGCGCGATTTGCCCGATGGCCACTCGATTAGGTCAAAGCGGGTGCCGAAGGGAATATGTATATCCAAGGCGTTGCTCGGCGGCGGCAGCGATCCGGCCTGCACGGCCCCCGGAGCTTCTCTTTGCGATGGGTCGACCTTCGCTTCGTAAACCACCCTCGCATTCTCCCCATCAGGCTTGCTCGCACGCGTGTTCGGGGGCGGGACCGACGGAATGTCCGGGGAGAGGGTGACCGAGCCCAATTCCGACGTGGATTTACGCAGCAACTCCGGAGTGATGGGCAGATTGGAAATAACGGTCAAGTGATGCGCACCTTCCTCGAAACGCTTGACCGCGCGAAGCTGGAGGTGATCGTTGTCCAGCACGAATCCGGCAAAGTCGCCTTTGAACGCCGCGGACGATTTGAGCGGGACGGAGCCTTCACCGCGTCCTGGCTCGGCAAGGATGAAACTCTGGTCGCCATCCCACACCGAGACCGAGCGATGGCGGAAGGTCTCATCGGAGGCGCTGGCGATTTCGCGCGCTAGTTCGGGCGTCAATTTGCCGGCGCGAGCGAGGCTTTTGAACTGCCATGCCATGGAGCGGTTGGTCGCTTCCAGGTGCTGCAACTCCGATTGCAGGTCAGACATGGCAACGTACGTGGCAAATTGTCCGGCGAAGAGATAGCTGGCGAGCAACCCGATTGCGACCAGCAGCACGATCGGGATGACGCCGATGAAGATGTAGGTGACGATAAGGCGATTGCGTAGACGCCACATCAGCCTGCGGCGCGCCCAACGGAACATCAGCAGCAAACCGAAGAGGACAAACAGGACGCTGCTAAAGGTGGCCCAGCCACCGAGCATGCTGCCGGGGCCGGGGCGCACGATTGCACGAAGCAGTTCGAGGACGGATGCCAGGTACGCGAACCAGAGCGTAGTTTTCCCCAGTTTGGTTTTTGGGTGGAGGGCCCTCCGAACCAGGGCCTTAACGTCGCTCGAGTTAGGTGGTTTCATAAAGAAAGTTGTCAGTGGTTCCTTGCCAGTTGCCGGTGCACCGGTGTTCCGTCATCCCTGCGAGACTGGCTTTCATATTTTGCCGTACCCAGAGTTGAAATGCTGGGCTAATGTACATCGCCGCTACGCGAGTTTTGGTCTTACGGTTACGGGGCGAATTCGGCTTCGTACGATTCTAACCGTTCCGTTGAATGTCAGGCTTGGCCGAGGGGCCGGCAGCCGTTTGTTAGAATCTCTGAGCTGACGCTCACGCAATCTTTAGGATGCCTAAGCACTTACTTGGGCGGCCGGGCCGCTTGCATCTTCCGGCGCGGTGGAGAATCAAACCAATCCCTATGTCCGACAATGTACGCAACGTCATCATCATCGGCTCCGGTTGTTCGGGGCTGACCGCCGCTATTTATGCGGCTCGTGCCAACCTCCGTCCGCTGGTCATCGATGGCCATGAGCCCGGCGGACAGCTCGCCATCACCACGCTGGTAGAGAATTTTCCCGGCTTTCAGGAAGGCATCCAGGGGCCGGAGCTAATCGACAACATGCGCGCCCAGGCGACCCGCTTCGGCGCCGAGTTCCGCACCGGACACGTCTCCGGTCTCGATCTCAGCCGAAAAGCGGCGGACGGAAGCAAGAAGCCCGTCGACGTGATCCTGGGCCGCGAGACCTTGCAGACACGTACGCTCATCATTGCCAGCGGCGCGTCGGCTCGCTGGCTGGGCCTGCCGAACGAACAGGCCCTGATCGGTCATGGCGTCTCGTCGTGCGCCACCTGTGATGGCTTTTTCTTTTCCGGCAAAGAAATCGCCGTCATCGGCGGTGGCGACTCCGCCATGGAAGAAGCGCTGTTCCTGACGCGCTTCGCCAAGAAGGTCACGTTGATTCACCGACGCAGCGAGTTCCGCGCGTCGAAGATCATGCTGGATCGCGCCCAGAAAAATCCGCAGATCGAGTTCATGACCGACACCGTCGTCGACGATGTGCTCGACGTCAACAAGAAGGAAGTCACCGGTCTGCGGCTGCGCAACTTGAAGACCGGTGAGCAATGGGACCTGCCGACCAGTGCCATGTTCCTCGGAATCGGCCATACGCCGAACGCGCAGTTCGTCGGCGACCAACTCAGCCGCGATGGCGATGGCTACCTGATTCCCGAAGGCTATGTTTGCTCGCGCGTGCCGGGAGTGTTCATCAGCGGCGATGTTGCCGACCGGCACTACCGCCAGGCCGTCACCGCCGCCGGAACCGGCTGCATGGCCGCTCTGGAGGCCGAGAAGTTTCTGGAAGAGATCGGCAAGTAACGGGGGCGCGTCCGCGGTCGCCCCGTCGCAATCCCGTCCCGACGAGGACTTTAGTCCGATCCAGGGGATCCGCTTTTCCTCGCCGCCTCAGTCCGTCGCCCAAAAGCAAAAGAGCCAGCTATGCGGCTTTCCGCTTAACTGACTCTAGATACACTATACCACATTGGGGTACCTATTTGGCGGTAATTTTGAACTTTATATTTGCTGCGCCATCAGTCGATTACAGCTAACTGTTGCATTTCTCTGTATTGACATGTAAATCCTACACTGTGGGACATAGGTTCCGATCTGGGAAAAATTGGCCAAAGCCATCAGTTCTCCGGCGCTTTTTCCAGCTCAGCGTTAATACGAACCGTACTTCCTGCAGTGGCTTTCAGTTTGCGCTCCCAAGGCTTGAATCCTGACTTGTGAATTCGAATCGTGTGGTCGCCCTCCGCGATCGACAGGTCCGAAGGCGTATTTCCGACGAAGCTGCCATCCACTTCAATGTCGGCGCCCGCCGGGGTCGAGGACACGGACAATCGCGCCAACCCGCTGGGAGCGCTCGCGCGCGACGCTTCCTTCATCGTGGCCTGTATCCGGGCTGCCCCTTCGGACGCGCGGCTGCGGGCTTCCGGTTCCCATGTCCCATTGTTGGCGCTGGCCTGCAACATCGCCAGAGCCTTTGCCTTGGTAGCATCGTCGGTCGCGGCCACACCCAGCTTCTCGATTTCGGCTACGGCCATCAGCCTCACTTCCATGCCACCGATGGCGGCCATGGAATCCAGAGGCGCCTGCAGCATGTCGAGCGCAGTGCTGATGACGTGATCATCGTTCGGTCCGAGTGCAATGTGCGCTACCGCGTTGATGGCTGGAATGCGAACTCCGTTATTGCCGCTGCGCAGCGGCTCGCCCAGCAGTTGTATCGCTTGTAACGCCAAATCGCTGGAAGGTGTCTGGCGCATGATGCTGTTCACCGCATCGATGGCCGCCAGCCGGATGGGCAGCTGGCCGGCGACGATCGGCTCTTTCAGATCCGCCAAAGCTTTCGACTTAACCGCCGGATCGACGGAGCTGTTGGCAATCTCCGCGATCGCGTAGACCGCGGGCATGCGGATGTGATCCGACGCGCTCGCTACGGGTTCCTTCATCAGCTCCAGAGCGAGCGTCTTCACATCGCTGCTGTCGCTGGTCAGGCCGATCGCCCACACCTGCTGGAAAGCCGAAACTCGGGTGCGCGTATCAGGGTCCTTGATTTTCTCTTGCAGGCTGTTCAACTGCGCCATCTGTGCCTGCGTGTTTTGAGCGGCGAGAACGAATGTGGGCGCAAGGCAGATCACGCACGCAAGGGCGAACGCGGCTGGCCGGATGATTCGATTCATCGTGCTGGGCTCCTGAGTTGCGGCTTGTCGACTAATCATAGCCGCAGTGGGAGCAAAACTGTGCCGGCCGGAAAGGTTTCTTCGGCTGGCCCTGAACAGACTTTCCTCGGACATGCATGACGGTGTGCAGTAGAATCGTGCGGTCAGCCCGATTACGTTGATCCCAGAGACAGGTCCCAGTGGGAAAGGCGGCTCCAATGACGACTCGTCCATCATTCCTGAGCGTTGCACGAACCCTTACCATCTGCGGCATTACCGTCCTGCCGCTGCTTTCACTGCCGGCTCAAACATCAGCCCCGACGCTACAGAACTCCAGACAGGAAGAGCCGACCAGTTCCAGTATGGTCGTGGATTTTGGACCAAAGGCGAGCAATGCCGAAGGTAAGCTGGCTGTGAGCAAGCTCCTGGCTGCCTTTGGAGGCGCAGGCAAGGTGGATTCGGTAATCAGCCTCCATCAGAGGCTCTCGATGCTCCGCCAGGGGCAGCGAATCGCGATCGAGCAAACCATCGTCTATCCGGACGAGCAGGCGCAGGTGATGACGCTTCCTCAAGGAAAGGAGGTACGGGTGGTGACGCCGAGTGCTGCGTTTATGGTTGTCGGCTCGCAAGTCCGCGACCTCTCCCCCGCTCAGCGCGCGTCTTCGGACGCAGCCTTGAAACACGATTTCCTCAGTGTGCTGCGGCACATCAACGATCCCAAATATGTGTTTTCCGCGACAGGTAAGGAAAAGCTAGGTGATAGCGAAGCAACCGTGGTGGATGTCAATGCCGATGGTATCTCGACCCAGTGGTGGATCGCACCAGACGGCAAGCTCCTCCAGGAACGCTTTTCCGACACAGGAGAGAAGGGGCCGACAACGCTGACCATGAAGTATTCGGATTGGAAAAGCTTTGATGGGCTCCTGTATCCGACAAAGTATGCCGTTAGCGGGGACACAGATCAGCCGGCATGGACCATGACGCTGGTTGCGATGCAGGTAAATGCAGCGGTGGATCCAAAGCTCTTCCAGAAACCTTAAGTGATCGGTTTTCGCGTTGTTCACACGATGGAGCGCGCCAGCCGTTGTTGAATTTCCCACACCATCCCGACGACTTTTCCCGCGCTGAGGAAGCGGCGCAATTTGTGCTGGCGCGTGCCGCCCTGCGGCCGCGCATCGCTGTCGTACTGGGGTCAGGACTTGGCAGTTTTGCCAATGAATTAGTTGACGCGACGTCTCTCCGCTACGAAGACATCCCACACTTTCCGAAGAGCACGGCCATAGGGCACGTGGGGCAGTTGCTGATCGGCAGTCTTGAAAATATGCCGTTGGCGGTGATGCAGGGCCGCGCGCATTTATACGAAGGCTATTCCGCGCACGAGGTAGCCTTTCCGGTGCGCGTGCTGGCGCGTATGGGCATTCGCGCCATTGTGCTGACCAACGCTGCCGGCGGCATCAACCTGGAGTACGGTACCGGTGCGCTGGTCCTGCTGAGCGACCACATCAATCTGCAAGGACAAAATCCTCTGGCGGGGCCGAACGACGACCGGCAGGGCCTGCGCCATCCCGACTTGACCGACGCCTACAATGCGCAGTTTCGCCGGTTTGCACTGGAGGAGTCGCAGCGGATTGGTGTGGACGTATACGAGGGTGTATACGCTGCGGTCGCCGGACCCAGCTTCGAGACGCCGGCGGAGATCCGATTCCTGCGCGCGATTGGCGCCGACCTGGTGGGCATGTCTACGGTGCCGGAGGTGATTGCCGCGCGGCACCTGGGTTTGGAGGTGCTGGCGATCTCCTGTGTCACCAACATGGCCGCAGGCATGACGGGCGAGAAGATTACTGCCGAGGAAGTGCTGGAGACAGGCGAACGCGTTCGTGGAAAATTTCTCGCATTGCTGCGCGCTGTCCTCCCAAGGATGCAGGCCGCGACAGTAGGCGCTTGAGCGCAGCAGAAAGGCGCGCCCGAAAGCGCGCCTTGTCACAGCCGAGCTGAAGTATTAGTTGGTGTCGGCCACCAGCACCCCATACAGGTTGTTCGCCTGATAGGAACCGATGCCGGTTACCAGGTCATAACCCGGGGCGGTGTTGCACTGGGTGCCGCAAGTGCCGTTGTTGCCGGTGATGATGTCGTGGAAGTCGGTGGAGTAGTTAGAGGAGTAGTAGGCAGTGTAAAGGTCCTGCGCTGCCTGGCTTAGAGTTGTCCTGCCCGCAGCCGCTCTGCCCGAGTTAACCAGGGTCAAGAACGATGCCCAGTCTGGCGCGGAGATGCTGGTTCCGTCAACGACCGCCCAGCCACTTTCACTGTAGGTGTCATAAACCGGAACGTTAACCGACAGTGACGCGACGTCAGGAACGCATTTGAAGGTGGTTGACCAGGTGGCGCATGCCGGATTCTGCCATGAGGGCTGCGTCTCCTGGGTGCTGACACCGCCGCCGCCGTCACGCCAGCCGTTCTCTGTGCCGTAATCCGACTGCGTGGGGTTTGGCGGCGCCGTTGTCGTGGTGAGAACAAGAGTGGTGCCACCCACGGCGATGACGCAAGGTGAAACCGAAGGATATTCCGTGCCGTGTCCGCCGTCGCCGGTGGACGCCGTAAACGTAACCGGCTTGCCGTCTTCATTCATGATGTTGCAGAAGAAACTGTCAGACTGATTCTCGCCGGCGAATTCTCCGCCGCCCCAGCTCATCGAGACTACGGTCGCGTGATACTGCGTGTAAGCCACCTGTACGGCAGCCAGCAAATCGGAGAAGCTATTGGTGGTGGCTTCTACCAATACGATGTTGGCCTGAGGCGCCAGCGCGCAGGCCTGCTCTACATCTAGCGACTCTTCCAAGTCCCAACCCTGCCCCTGCACGGGATTCCCCACTTTTACTTTCGTGAAGTTGCAAGGCGTGAAGTGGAAATACGAGGCGTAGAACGCCAGGTCGGAAGCGATGTTGGGGTCGTCATAAGCGTCGACCAGGGCAATGGTCTGGCCTGCACCCAAGTTCGGAATGCGATTGAAGCCGTAAGCCGATTTGACCTGGGCAGGCGAATACCCGCCCGGGCCGCTGGGACTTAACGTTCTGCTGACGACCTTGATTGGCGGTCTCGCGTAGATCTGGCTGAGGTCCGGCGACTGTGCAACTCCAACGGTGGCGGCCAGCACAACGATCATGCCGGCAAGGAATATAGAGAACTTTCGCATGGTCCTTCCTTCCTGTGATGTAGTACGCCTCGGTCAGGCGAGAATAGCGAGAACTTCCGCAACGGATCGTTGTCGCTGGTTGATGGGTGAGGAAATGAATTGACGTTCGTGCGGCGCGAGGCGAGGACTCACCTCCGACCAAAAATGCCGGCGCTCATTGAACGCCGCGGGCTTCGAACCATCGATACGATTTCCAGATCTAACCCGGTAGGGATGAGGAGAATAGTAGTCCAGAGAAGATGTGGAGGCGATAATTTTACGGCGCTTGCAACAGGAAATTGAGGCCCTATTTCCTATTTACCTAGTAGTAGTAAGTGTAGTTCCGCTACTACACTTCCTACCCAAACGCAGGGTCGTTTAGTTGCGAAGAGGAAGTTACAAACTGCAACAATATTCGCAATCTTATTGGCTGTTAACGAGTTCGTTGTGGCTTTTTCGCCTGGCGAAGTAAGAATAGATTGGCAATCCTGCAAGGATAATTACGATTCCCCAGGCTGAATTACGAAGATTTTCCGTAAAGGTGTAGTAGAGCAGCACCGCAGCGGCAACGATGAACAACGCCGGCACGATGGGGTAACCCCAGGAGCGATAGGGTCGCGTCGCTTCAGGTTCCTTGCGCCGCAGCACAAAGACCGTGCTGGCCGCGATCATGTAGAAGAGCCACTCCGAGAATATCGCCAGCGAAAACAATTGGCGGAAGCTTCCGGCAAACAGCAGCAGAGCAATCGACAGCAACAGCTGCACGAGGAGCGCAACCGCAGGCGTGTGATATTGCGGATGGACTTCGGCCATGGCTTTAAAGAAGTAGCCATCACGGGACATGGCGAAGGGCACACGCGCGCCACTCATGATGGTGCCGTTTAGCGAAACCAGAATGGATAGCGCCATTCCCGCCGAAACGATGGCTGCTCCCCATGCCCCGACGGCAACGGCGGTGGCATCCGACGCCGGACGCTGCGAGGCGGCAATGCTGGCAGCCGGTAGAACATATTGCACTGCGGCGTTAGTCAGCATGTAGAGGGCAGCCACAACCGCGACTCCGACAATCAGCGCAATGGGAATCGCCCGCCCGGGATTGTGAATCTCGCCGCTCACCATGTTGAGGTCGTTCCACCCGTCGTAAGCCCATAGCGCCGCGATGAGCGCAGCCATGAATCCCGCGAAGCCTCCCCTGGCTCCGCCGAAGATGGTGGCAAAGTTATGCCAGGTGCCGCTCGACGCGGTGAACGCCAGCAGCGCGATGGCGACGATGATCACAATCTTCAGAAGGGTGAAGACGACTTGAAAATCTCCCGCGCGCTTGATGCCGATGTAATTGAGCCCGGTCATCAGGATGGCAGCGCCGATGGCGACTAGTTGTCCGTGGGTCACCGTCAGCGGCCGGCTGATGGCGGCATGATTGAGAAAGTCGAGTGCGGAGAATGTTCCCAGGATTCGTACCAGCCCCGTGGTTAGGGTCGCAATCGAAGCGGGCTTGGCGATGGCGAACCACGTCCAGGCGTAGAGAAAGGCCGGCATCGGGCCGTAGGCGTCGCGGATGTAGACATACTCGCCGCCGGCGTGCGGCTTCATCGCGCCCAGCTCCGCATAGGTGATAGCGCCGGCCAGCGACAGCGCGCCGCCGACGATCCAGGCGAGGTAGACAAGGCGCGCTGAACCGACCGCCTGCATCATCTCCGTTGGCACAAGGAAAATGCCGCTGCCGATGATGGTGCCGACGACGATGGCGCTGGCATGACTAACGCCGAGGTCGCGTGACAGCGTAGGCCTGGATGTTGTGGGAGCGCCCGGCATGAGGTCTAAAAGAGTTTAGCCGACAATTGACTGGAGCTGAGGTGCCCCGCTCCGGCAGTGCAGGATGTCAGGCAAGATTTTTTGCCCTCTGAGAATGAAGAAGTCTGCCGTGCCCGAGGCACTCCGCCATTGTTTATCGAACGTACCCACCGCTGACCACTGACCACTGCTCCTCAATCGATCTTCGTCGCCTTGGCCATGATGCGCTCATAGGTGCGCCATGGCGTCAGGCGGCGAAACCAGACTTGCATCTTCGCATCGGGTCCGACCAGGTAACGCAGCTTCGGATTGGGGTCTTTCGCCGCGCGAACAATCACCTGCGCTACTTCGCGCGCGTCGCGACGTTTCGACGCTCGTCCCTTCACGAACTCAGAAAAGCGCTGGCTGCGTTCCTTGTTGGGTGAATTTGGATCGAGCGCATCCTTGCCGATCACCAGGTTGCGCTCCCATATATCGGTGTCGTACGCGCCGGGCTCGATGAGTACTATGCGAATGCCCAGCGAGTGGACTTCGATGCGCAACGCTTCGCTCCATCCCTCCAGCGCAAATTTTGACGCCGAGTAGCTGCTGAGCATGGGCGCAGGCGCGCGCCCGCCAACCGAGGTGATCTGGATAATGTGGCCTGACCGCTGCTTGCGCATTACCGGCAGCACGGCTTTGGTCATCCCTACCGCGCCAAAAAAGTTCGTCTCCATCTGCTGCCGCAGCTCGCTGAGCTGCGTGTCTTCGACAAACCCGGCGCTGCTGAACCCGGCATTGTTCACCAGCACATCGATGCGTCCATGATCGCGGACAATGCCGTCCACTACCCCGCCGAGCGCATCGAAGTCGGTGACGTTGAGCTGCCGCAGGTCCAGTTGGCTGCCTACGCCGGCCTTTTGCGCCGCTTCTTCCAGGCGGCTGCGGCGACTAAGATCGCGCATGGTCGCGACCACCCGGTACCTGTTCGCTGCCAACTCAATCGCCGTCAGCAGCCCAATGCCGCTGGAGCTTCCCGTCACAACTGCGATTTTTGTGTCCGCCATCGCTTTCCACCAAATCCCTCAGATTGCAGAACAACGGGCAAACAGGCCCATTCGCGCCCCAATAATTGCTCCCCGCTCCCAAATGCGCGATCATTAAGAGTTTACATACCCCCAACGAAACGGACTGATAGCATGCCGACTCATAAGAGCAAAACTGGCGCGGGCGAAATAGCCCCGGCCAAAGGAAAGCTGGGAATCATGATTCCTGGCATGGGCGCTGTCGCCACAACGTTTGTGGCCGGCGTAGAAGCTGTACGCAAAGGAATTGCGAAGCCCATCGGATCGCTGACCCAGATGGGTACCATCCGCCTCGGTAAGCGCACGGATGGCCGCTCCCCGAAAGTGAAGGATTTCGTTCCTCTCGCCGGACTCGACGACCTGGTCTTCACCGGCTGGGACATCTTCGAAGACGACATGTACTCGGCCGCCGGTAAGGCCGGCGTGCTCGACCGCTCCCTGCTGGAACAGGTGAAGCCGTTCCTGTCGTCCATCAAGCCGCGCAAAGCAGTCTTCGACAAGAATTACGTCAAGAAGCTCGATGGGCCCAACGTCAAGAAGGGCAAGAACAGGATGGAGCTGGCCGAGCAGGTGCGCGACGACATTCGCGACTTTAAGAAAACCAGCGGCGCCGACCGGCTGGTCATGATCTGGTGCGGCTCGACCGAAACGTTTATCGAGGCCGGCAAGGCGCACCAAACCATCGAAGCGATGGAGAAGGCGATGCATGCCAACGACGAAAGCATCGCACCGTCGATGGTGTACGCCTACGCCGCGCTGAAGGAAGGCGTGCCGTTCGCCAACGGCGCTCCGAACCTGACGGTCGATATCCCGGCCATGCACGCGCTGTCGAAACAGATGGAAGCGCCCATCTGCGGCAAGGATTACAAGACCGGACAGACGCTGATCAAGACGATCCTTGCGCCGGGCTTCAAGGCTCGCATGCTGGGACTGAGCGGCTGGTTCTCCACCAACATCCTTGGCAACCGCGACGGTGAAGTGCTCGAAGACCCCGGCTCATTCAAGACCAAGGAAGAATCGAAGCTGTCGGTGCTGGAGCACATCCTGCAGCCGGAGCTTTATCCGGAACTCTACGGCAACATCTTCCACAAGGTGCGGATCAATTACTACCCGCCGCGCGGCGACAACAAAGAGGGCTGGGACAACATCGATATCTTTGGCTGGCTTGGCTATCCGATGCAGATCAAAGTCGACTTCCTCTGCCGCGACTCGATTCTGGCCGCGCCGATCGTGCTGGACCTGGTGCTGTTCCTCGACTTGGCGAAGCGCTCGCCAGCGCTGCGCGGCCTCGGCATTCAAGAGTGGCTGAGCTTCTACTTCAAGTCGCCGATGACTGCCGCTGGCCTGTATCCCGAGCACGACCTGTTCATCCAGTCGATGAAGCTGAAGAACACGCTGCGTCACCTGAAGGGCGAGGACATGATCACGCACCTCGGGCTGGAGTATTACGACTGAAACAGGATTAGGGATCAGGGGTTAGGGACCAGAACGAATTTCTGGAAGGTATTGAAACGGGTGCCCCGTTCAAGCTGACTTTGCTTGAGCGGGGCTTTTTCGTTTGGTGATCTTGGAAGTTTCCGTGTTTGAAACTTCCGCCCCGAAGACTGTTCACCCCTGAACAGCTGTTCCCGACAGCGAACAATCGAGACGAGCGCGGCTAACCAAAGCCATGTGACCGCAGTCACTTAGCCTCGGCAGCGATGGCAGCAAGATTGCGCTATTCCTGATGCCCGCAGTCGCTGCCTATCCGATTGACGAAAGCGAGACGAGCCGAATGAAACTGTTTCCGCGGCGCTCCCTGTTGGCGGCTGTGCTTCTTCCGGTGTCGTTGGCTGCCTGGGACTCCCCGATGTTCCGCGGTGACGCAGCGCATACCGGCGTCTACGACGCCGCCGGCGCTCCAGCGTTCACCAACGTCAAGTGGAAGTTTCATACGGACGGGCGCGTGTTCTCTTCGCCTGCGGTGGTGAAAGACACGATTTACTTCGGAAGCACCGATCACTACTTGTATGCGGTGGATCGCGAAACCGGCAAACTAAAATGGCGAGCCAAGACCGGTAGCCTGGTCACTTCCTCGCCGGCGATAGCAGGGGGCACCGTTTACTTCGCCAGTTTTGACGGATTCTTCTACGCCAGTGATGCTGAGACCGGAAAGCTGAAGTGGAAATTTCAGACTGGGGGCGAGCGCCGTTTTACCGGCACACACCTCCACGGCTCGCAGCCAGTGGGTGAGAGCATGCCTGACCCGTTCGATTTCTATCTATCATCTCCCACAGTGTGGGATGGCAAGGTCTACTTCGGCAGTGGCGACGGCAACGTCTACGCGCTGGATGCCGCAAGCGGCAAGCTGGCCTGGAAGTTTAAGACTAACGACGTGGTGCACGCTTCGCCCGCGATCGCCGAGGGCACGCTGTTCATCGGCAGCTGGGATAGCTACTTCTACGCCATCAATGCCGACAACGGAAAACTCAAATGGCGCTTCAAGACGGGCGAAGACCCAGACATACACAACCAGGTCGGCATTCAATCGTCGGCAACCGTGGCGGACGGCATGGTGTACTTCGGTTGCCGCGATTCCAATCTGTACGCGCTTGACGCCAAGACAGGTGAGAAAAAGTGGGTCTTCAACAACAAGGGATCGTGGGTCATCGGTTCACCCGCAGTGAAGGATGGCAAACTCTACTTCACCACCTCCGACTCAGGAATGTTCTACGCCCTCGATGCCAGGACTGGAGATACCGTCTTCTCGCTGAAGTACAGCTGGCCCATGTTCTCGTCGCCGGCGGTCGCCGGGAAGATGCTCTATGTCGGCTCGCACGAAGGGAAGCTGCTGGCCATCGATCTGACCACGCGCAAGCAAGCATGGAGCTTTCAGACCGACGGTTCGCACAAGAATGGGCCGGCCTATACCAAGCCCGACGGCAGTCCGAACTATGAAGCTGCCTTCGAAGATGATTTTTACGACGACATGATTGTCGGCGTGCGCAAAATGTTGAGCGTCGGAGCGGTGCTGTCTTCGCCGGTTGTGGTCGACAACGTGATCTACGTCGGCAGCAGCGACGGCAATCTCTACGCGCTGATGTAGCAACGCGCCGGCCATAAATTTTCAGGAGAGATGGCTATGCGTCATGCGATACGCCGCTTGTGGAAGACCCCGGGATTCACCGCGCTGTGCGTGCTCACCGTCGCGCTTGCCGTGGGCGTGAACACCGCAGTCTTCAGCCTGGTGGACGCGCTGCTGCTGCGCCCGCTGCCGTATCAGGATCCCCACCGTTTGGTGAACCTATGGGAGAGTATTCGCCAAAGCGGTCGCGGCGGCGTGGCCTTCCCGAACTTTCTCGACCTGCAGAAGCAGAGTCAGTCCTTCAGCGATCTGGCGGCGTGGAGTTCCATCGAAGCCGATGTTGCCGGCCATGATCGCGCCGATCGCCTGCTCGGCGAAAACGTCAGCCCCGCTTACTTTCGTGTTTTGGGAGTTGCTCCTGCGCGCGGCAGGGAATTCACCGCGCAGGACGATGCCGGACATCCCGCGGTGATCATTAGCCATGGCGTATGGCAAAGCCGCTTCGGCGCGGACCCGAACGTTCTGGGCCGCACCGTCACGTTGAGTGGTACGCCCTTCACGGTCGTCGGCGTCATGCCTGCGGGCTTCCACGGATACTCCGGGACGGCGGAGCTTTGGGTGCCGATCGCGACTCATGATCTGATCTATCCGCAGGTGGCGCGCTTCGACTTTGTACACAGTCGCGACATCCACTGGGTCAGCGCCATCGGAAAGTTGCGGGAGGGCGTGAGCGTGGCAAGCGCAGCCGCAGAAGTAAGAGCTATCGGCGATCGGTTGTCGCAGGCCTATCCGAACGAAAACCGCGAGCGCAGCTTCGGTCTGGCCCCCGCGCAGCAGGATATGGCCCGCAACTACAAACCTGCATTCATCGCGTTGCTGGCGGCAGTTGGGCTAGTGTTGCTCATCGCTGGAGCGAATTTGTCGAACCTGTTTTTGATTCGGCTTTCGCGGCGCGAGCGCGAACTGGCGGTGCGTCTGGCGCTGGGTGCAAGACGGAGCAGCCTCTTCGCCCTGGTGTTAAGCGAGACCACACTCCTCGTATTTGCCGGGGCGATGCTGGGCGTGTCGCTATTCGCGTTCAGTAAGGACCTGCTGGTTTCGCTGCTGCCGCTGAATTTTCCTGCCTTCGCCAGTCCACAAGCCGATCTCCGCCTGATCGCCTACACCGTCGCCGCCGTGCTGTTCACGGTCCTGGCGATGACTGTCTTGCCAGTGTGGCAGCTTTCGCGGCGCGATCCGCAGGCGGCGCTCTCCACTGGAGGACGCAGCGAGGTTTCGGGCCAGCATCGCACCCGCACTGTCATCGCTGTGATTGAGGTTGCGCTCTCGGTGACGCTGACGATCGGCGCCGGCCTCATCCTGAAGAGTCTGTGGCAACTGCAGAAGGTGGATCCCGGTTTCCGCGCCGATCATCTGGTAACGCTGCGCTTCGATGTGCCGAATGGCAAGTACGAAGGGGAGGCGCGGCTGGCGCTGGGCGACGCGGTTGCCGAACGCATTCGCAATGTTCCCGGCGTCGAGAGCGCTGCCGTGACTTCGGTGGATCCGTTTGTGTGGCCGGGACTGAATCGCGGGTTCACCCCGGAAGGTCAGCCGGAGGTGAGCAGCCCGCAAAACTTCTACAACGATGAAATCTCGCCGGGATATTTCCATACGACCGGCATTCCGCAACTCGAGGGACGCGACTTCACAGCCCACGACGACACGACTTCGCCCGCCGTTGCCATCGTCAGCCGCTCGTTTGCGCGGCGCATCTGGCCGGGCCAGGACGCGATTGGCAAGCGCGTGAAATTCGGCGGGCCGAAGGCGACGTGGATGACGGTGATCGGCGTGGTCGGCGATGCGCAGGTGGAAGACCTGCACCAGGCGAAGTCCGACCTGGCGATCATCTACACGCCGCTGCGCCGCAGCGAAGCCATCATCGGCCTGAGCGTGCTGGCGCGGACCCAGGGTGATCCTGCTCAGGTACTGTCTTCGCTGCGCGACGCGCTGCGGCAGTTCGATCCCGACATGCCGGTCTACAGCACGGCCACAATGGACGAACGGCTTGCCGGCGAGAGCCTGGCAGAACGTTCCTATGCCGTGTTGATGGCGGTTTTCGGGACGATCGCGGTGGCTCTGGCGCTCATTGGAGTTTACGGCGTGTTTGCATTCAATGTCGCCCAGCGAGTGCGGGAAATCGGAATCCGAATGGCGTTGGGCGCGCAGCGCGGACAGATTGCGACGCTGATCACCCGGCAGGCGGCGACCGTCGCGGCCGCCGGAGTCGTTGTGGGATTAGTCGCTGCCTTTGTGCTGACGCGCTTCCTGGCCAGCGTACTGTTTCAAGTGAGCGCGCACGACGCAGTGATTTTTGGTGGAGTCGCACTGCTGTTGGCGGTGGCCGCGATTGCTGCCGGTTATCTGCCGGCAAAACGCGCGGCCTCCATCGATCCGCTGGAGGCTTTGCGGCAGGAGTGACGCCGACGGGTCGTTCTTTCCGGGACTTAGATTCTAAGAACGTCTACCCAGGGATGTGCCGCCGGAAAAGCAGGGCAGCTGGGCAACAAGAATCCCCACGCAAGCTGGTTTGCCTGCGTGGGGATTTTGTTTACGCCTTCAGATCGCGCTTGATGAGGACTGAGTCGAGGAAGAAACCCAGGCCGACGGCGAACGGGATGATACCGAACGCGGCGGCGACATGAGCATCAGGTTCAACGCGGCCGATGAGGCCGAACGCAAGGGAATAGCCGAGCGAGCCGAAGACCAGGAGAATGCCGTTGCGGCGCGAATGCGCGGCCTGCGACAACTCGGGTTCCATGGGAACGCTGACGCCGCGTGCGATGGCAGCCAGGCGCTCCTCGGTGCGCAACCGGCGCACCCGGTAAAAGGCGTAGATGCCCGCCAACGGTATGGCGAATACCATTACAACTGCTGCAAATCCTACAAAGTTTCCGTCCATCGCTCCACTCCTTCCGCGGCCGCGCTCGAGGCGCCTGCCGGATGCAATCTGCTCACATCCGGAGATACGGAAGGGAAGTTGGGAAAGTTCCAGCAGAGTTAGGAGACGTGTCATCCTGAGCACAGGTGCGGCGAATTTGTGCACCGGAGCGAAGGACCGCTACAGTTGGGAGGTTTGTAGCTATAGGGTCCCCTTAGCTGCGCTGGATTGCGGCGCAATCTCACTTCGCTCGGGATGATACGAAGAACCCGTTCGCTGGAATGCAGAGCTTTTTCCGCGACCGAAACTTTTCGCTGCCTACACCTTCACCTTGGCCAACGCTTCGGCTTTTTTGATGGCGGCTTCGTGAGCGTCGTAGGCGAGCAGCGCCATGCGAGCGCCCTCGCGCGCGCCGCTAGTGCTCATCTTGCGCTCAGCGTCAGCGAATACCTCTTCCGCGTCCTCGTGCGCGTTGTAAGCTTCGTCGTCAGCCTCTTTGATTTTCCTGACTGTGGCCAGGACCTTGGCATCACTCTTCTGCGCTGCCTCGGCCTTCGAACTCCTGCCATTCTTGTGCGACCGCTTCGGATCGCTGTCCTCGGACACCAGCTGGTTGTAGGCGAGCTTGTATTCGTCCGGCCAGCCGCCCTTCACCTTCACTTCAAGTTCGTCCAAGGCGGCGCGGGCGTCGTCGGCCAACGCGCGCACCCGCTTTTTTTCGGTAAGCCACTTCCATACGCCCCACTCCATGCCTTCTTTCATGACGGCGCGGGCGTCTTCTACTGCGCTCAGCTTCTTCATTGCAAACCTCGGAGAACGTGCAAAGTCGGATCGCCGAAAGCCACGCAGCGCTTGCTGCAGCTCCTGTCGCGACTCTTCATGGTACGGACGCGGCGCCGATTTCAGGTGTGCGGCGCGTCACCGCTGCAATACCGTGGTTCCGATATGGGAATGTCAAGAGGAATCGAAGTTTGCGATTTACACTCCGACCAATTTGGAGCAGCCTAGCAGGGAAGTCATTCTCGGAGGAATCATGCGTTTCTTTCTTCTTTGCACTGTTCTGGCGCTCGCCGTTGCGCTATCAGCATCGTGCCAGACCGCTCCGGCAGCTCCGGCCGGACAGGGATACACCCTCACGATCTACGCCGACGGTGTCGACGCGAAGGGCGGCAATATCGGCGTGTTGGTGTTCAACTCAGCCAACGGGTGGGCGGAGGACCGCACTACGGCACTGAAGGATATTACGGTGCCGGCGCAGCAGGGAACGGTGAAGATCACGGTCCCGGGCCTGCCCGCAGGCGAGTATGCCGTCGCGCTGGTCCACGATGTGAACAAGAACCATAAGCTCGACCGCAATATGATCGGTCAGCCGAAAGAGCAGTGGGGCCTGTCCAACGACCCCCATGCCGTGATCAAGACGCCGTCCTACAAGTCGTGCACGTTTCAGCTGAAGGGCGATCAGGAGATCCACATCAAGATGCAGCAGTAGCCCGGCGAAGGCCGGCGATTTGGGCGAGGTTCGACCTGCCATTCTGACCGGGTTAACTCTTTCGTCTCGGCTGGGCACTTGCCCATTCGCAGTTTAAGCCACCTTAGCGACATGGCTGACGCCCCTCAACTAACTATTTGCACCCACGAAATCTCAGCCGCTTTACAGCGAGTTCAAAAACGCGATCAGTTGCTTCTTTTGTTCGGCAGTCATTCCCATCGTGAAGCGGTCGTTGTAGAAGTTGACCAACTCTTCGAGGCTGGCGGCGGAGCCGTTATGAAAGTAAGGGGCGCGTGCCGCAAGTCCGCGCAGCACGGGTCCTTTGCCGCGATTGACGTCGGAACACTTGCCGCTGATCAACCCTTTACCGGGATCGGAGGTATAGAACGTCAGGTGCCGGCTTGGGTCTTGGGGATCGCTACAGCCCGTGATCAGATAGACCGGCAGGTCCGGTAAATTGAGCTGCGTCAAAGCGCCGGCAATGCGGGGGTCGTTCTCGAAGGACAATGCGTGACCGGTCCCGATATCCAAGGGCAGCGGCAAGGAATGGTCGCCAACATTAGGCGTGTCATGGCACGTTGTGCAAGTCCCATCGATTTCCTTCGGATAATTCAAGGCCGGGTTGTCATTGAGCCCGCGCACGCCGGTGATGTGAGCGGTAGTGGTATTGAAGATTTTCTCGCCCGCGGCAATCATGGCGCGTCCCTGCCCATAATTGCCGTCGCCGCTGTCCTGCCACGCCGCATAGACGGTCATTGCCGCCGGGTCGAACTTGTTGCCGTGAGGATCGCCGCCTAATGAGTCGTTGATCCCCGGGTAATAGGATTGGGCCGAGAGAAACTTTGGTCCGCCGACGGCTCCATCGACGTACAAGGCCCCCGCTTCGTTATCGAGAAGCTGGCCGGTGTAAAAACCTAATTCGAGTTTGACGATAGCCGCCACTTGTTCCTGCGATGGCGGCTGCGAGGCCTGCGCGTGAGTCAGCACGGCATCAACAGCCTGGTGGCTGAGATCGGCCGTCAGGTTGGCCTCAAACGTCTGTTCGTCGTTTAGCGGATCGATGGTCTCCCGGCCATCGAACATGATCGTGCTCAAGAAGTCGAGATTGGTCGAAGGAAGGGGACGACGGTAAACCGAAACGATCAGCTGGCCGGTCTTAGGGTCCTGGGAGATGGCGCAACCGTACGGGTCGTGAATTACCTTGAGCGAGAACTCCGGGTTCACCGGCATGGTGAGGCCAATCCGGATCAAACCATGCGTCAACAATAGGCTATGGCTTGCCGGATTGCCTTGCTGATCGTTAGGACAATTGGCTCCATCGATCGGTGCGAACAGCGGATCCTTGCCTTGAGAGAAAACGAACCGCTGCTGGATCTTCTGGGCGCTCATGCTGAAGGCCTGGTCGGCTTGATGACAGGTTTCGCAAGTCCGCCCGTTGGTGCCCAGGCTCTGGAAGAAAGGATTGCTCTTGTCGATGTTTCCGCCAGTGTTGTACGTGGCGACATAGCCGGTCGGATCTCGAAACGGCTGCATGTTCGGAATAACTGCCGTGCCGGCGATGACGCCAATGGCGGCGCATAGCGGCACAAGCGGCGACAAGGCAAACTGTCGAAAATCCTTCATAGCGGTCCTCTCCCTGGTCCACGAATCGTGTTGGCCGAGTCTCGGCGGGTCAGGACTAGGGCGAGCTTACTCCGGCGCGGAGTTGATTTCCGCCTGTCCCCTAGGTCTATCCGTGTCCAGTTCGCGATCGTTTCCGGAAAAGGGGGAAAGACGACTCTAAGGTCCGTCCTTCCCGATGAACTTCTCGCAGCTGGGCCTCGCCGAAGGCCGAATTGTTTTTCAAAAGCGGTTGAAAAAGCCGGTGTCGAGACGTCAAAGTAAAGAGCTATCTTCAATAATTTATTGGCCTTCGCAAGTCACGTTGTTGTTCCAGTCCACGAATGCGCCATTTGGGTTATTCCGCCACGCCCAGACATGCAATTCGAAAAACGTAGGCAGGTTGAAACGGTTGGGACTGGGGACGAGTTGGAAGTCCTGGTCGTCCAGAACCGGCGGATTGTTATCGTGAGCTGCCAGCCAGGTCGCCGCATCCACGATGTACTCCACTCCCACCAGCCGCCGAGCGTTACCCTCCGGCTCGTAGATCAGGGCTTCCGGATGGAAGACGTCAATCTGCCCGTCTCCTACCAGAGTACTGTTGACATAGTGAATGCCCATCGCACCATGATCCGGGCCGGTGACGCAGCCAAACACCGGTGCGTATCCGGCTTTTTCCGCGTTGTTGACGTCAATGAATTGCCTTGTGGCCTCGCGAACCTGGAGAACGAGTAGCGATTCCTGCCCGGGAGCACTCTGCCCCGCTGCAAGAAGCGGCGCCGCCATGATGAGGCTTAACACAGCCATGCGCAGGATTCTTATGATTGATATGTCTGAGAGAGTGGTGATTTGTTTTGTCATAAGTATTCGCCTTTTCTAAGTGGAATTGCGTGAGCTCAAACCCTTGGGGCTGGCCGCGCTTGGTGATCTTTTGCATAATCAACTGTGGTACGTTAGGGCATCAATGCGCTGGCTCTCCCATGTTCCTCTAAATTATCTCCACTGCTAAACCCATGAAATCAAGGAGTTTGAACCTCCACAATACGAAGCTCTAACCCACCGACTGGTTGGGCTATGCTAGGTTTTTCGTGACTCGAGATGTCGGAACCTCTTCCAACCGTGCGCGTGCTCCGTTTTGAAAATTTCGAACTCGACGTCCGTGCCGGAGAACTGCGTAAGCGGGGGTTGAAACTTCGAGTCGGTGGACAGCCGTTGAAAGTCCTTGCTGCGCTTCTAATCCGGGCCGGCGATCTGGTCACCCGCGAAGAATTGCGGGCCGAAATCTGGCATGCTGATACCTTTGTTGATTTCGACCATAGCCTCCACAATGCGATTGCCCGGCTTCGGGAAGTGCTTGAAGATTCGGCAGAGAAACCGCGTTACATTGAAACGCTTCCGAGGCGCGGATACAGATTCATCGGACGGGTGGACACCAACAACTCTGAAGATTCGTTCGTGCCTAAGATCGACAGCGGCGGGATCGATGTCAGCAGCATTCGTGCGATAGCAGTGTTGCCTCTTGAAGATCTTTCGGGGGTGGCGGGTCATGAATATGTCAGCGATGGCATGACCGAGGCGCTAATTAACAGCTTGGCCAGGATTAAGGCTTTGCGAGTCATCTCGCGCACTTCAGCGATGCATTACAAAAGAACGGACAAGTCTCTGCCCGAGATTGCGCGCGAACTGAATGTTGATGCTGTCGTGGAGGGCTCGGTGATGCGCTCTGGCGAGCGAGTTCGTATTACCGTCCGGCTCATTCACTCAACCAGTGACCAGCATCTGTGGGCCGAAGCCTACGAACGCGATTTTCTGGATCTCTTGTCCCTGCAGACCGAAATCTCGCGGCAGGTCGCCCACGAAGTCAGTATCGTTCTCACACCTGAGGAAAAGGAATCTTTGCGAATCAGGCGTCAGGTAAACCCGGAGGCGTACGAATCCTATTTGAAAGCCCGTTATTACTGGAACAAGAGGAGCGAAGAGGGCGTGAAAAAAGCACTCTCTCATTTTCGCCGTGCCATCGACAGTGATCCCACTTACGCTCAGGGTTATGCCGGTCTGGCCGATTGTTACAACATACTTGGCTACTACAATGCGCTTTCTCCCATGGAAGCATACACAAAAGCAAAAGCTGCAGCCTTGAAGGCGCTGCAGTTGGATGATTCCTTAGCTGAACCTCACGCCACACTCGGCGTGATCAAGCGCGACTTCGAGTGGGACTGGGCGGGGGCAGAAGCGGAATTTCAGCGAGCTATCGAACTCAATCCCGGCTACGTGGAGGCGTACCACTGGCGCAGCACTCTTCTTGGGATGATGGGGCGTAAGGCGGAAGCACTCCGGGAAAAAGCGCGGGCCCTGGCTATGGATCCGCTATCTATTGTCATCAGAACTGATTTGGCGCGGATGCTCTACTTCTTCCGCAACTACGATCGTTCAATCCAGGAATTTCGATCTGCATTGGATATGGATCCGAATTTCGGCTCGGCTCATCTGTGGCTTGCGCATGCCTATCAGCAGAAAGGCATGCTCGAGGAGGCACTTTCCGAGTTAAAGGAAGGCTTGCACCTTTCCGGTGACAGTACATACGCGCTTGCAAAGTTGGGACATGGATATGCCCTGGCGGGGCTTTCTGCTGAAGCGCGTTCCGTGCTCGGACGGTTGGGAAAGATATCTAAGCAACAACACGTCTCGCCCTACGACTTGGCGATGATTCACGTAGGTCTCGGGGAAACTGACAAAGCCTTCGGCTTCTTGGAGCTGGCCTACGAGCAAAGATCTCTCTGGTTGGGTTATCTCAATGTCGAACCCCAGTTGGACATGCTGCGTTCCGACGCCCGTTTCCACAAACTGCTATCGCGTTTAAGGCTCCTGTCGTAATCATCCCACCCGTTTCCTAACCTCGGCCGTCGAGGCTGCGGGAAATCGAAATGCGTTTTGTGCTTTCTTACGGTAGCGTCCTTTCCACGGCCAGGATCGCGCAATCAGTTTAGGACCGCCTTCGACACAACATTCAACTAGGTCCCATTCGCGACTCACTTGATGTGCACAGTGCCGGCAGTCACCGAATCATTATCTTCGCTGTACTGCTTTTCTCCGGCTTTGAGTTTTGCGCGCACTTCGACTGTGTACGCGCCTTTCGCCAGCGATGCGGGAATGCTACCCACAAGGTTCGTGCTGGTCGAGTCGCCCGCATTCAGGCTTGCTTCGCTGGTCTGCCCCAGCGAGGTCTTCTTCCCGTCGGCCGCTACCAGCAGAAGCTCTGCATGGGCCTGGTGGGCTACAGCATCTCCACCGTTAAACATCTCGAACGCCACCGCAACCGGGTCGCCTTTCTTCAGGTTGTTGGTGGCTGTGGTGAGCTTTCCGTCCCACATCCACAGATCGGGATGCTGCTCGCCGAACACCTTTCCTACCGCCACTCGTACCGACGAATCCGAATCAGCGAAGGAATGGGCAATCCAGATCGACTCCCCGTCAAACGGATCGAGTGAGACGCCTGCGGTGTCGGGATGAACCGGGTCATGTTCAATCGGTATCGGCGCTTTGCCTTTTTGCAACTCACGGCTCGGCCGGATGTCGATCTCGTTGTGCATCCAGGTACTGAATCTGGTTTCCATAAACATCTTCGGGCTGGTGCGTCCGTACACCACGGCGATGTCTCCATTCTTGTTGGAAGCGATACCCGGCAGGCCGTACGCGACGACATCGTGGGGATCGTCATCGAGCACGCTCCGCAAGCCCATCACGCGGTCTTTGCTCGGCGATAGTAAAAGCGGAAAGGTAGCGAGATCCAGGCTTACCAGGTGCAGCGACGGCGAACATTCCTTCTGCGAATTGGTCCAGCTACGGCAATCTACGAACCCGGTGGTGAACGTTGTGCCTTCCACCGTGGCGGTGATGGGCTGATCGCCCACGTTGCCATACTCAATAAGTTCACTGCTGCCTTTTTGCGGCCAGTCCGGCGCTCCTTCGATGTCCGGCATATCCCAGGAAATTGCGATCAGTGTCGGCGGATCCTGCGGACTAACTGCAGTCAAGATGAAGTGATCGCTGGCGGTGCTGCCAACAAATCCCCAGCCCGCTCCCAACCCAGAAGGCAGATCATTCAGCATGACCGCGGGCATGGTGACACCCACCGCCCGGTCGCCCTCGCCCAGGCGCCAGTGCCAAGTCGCATGCAAGTGTATCGGGAGCTTACCGCTGGCGGCCTCGTCGGCGTTTGCCGTAACCATGAAGGCACGCTGGTTCGTGTGAGGCGAGCCATCGAGGGGCGCATGACCGGTGCCGATGGTCATGATGTAGTGTGTTTTCGATACTCCAAGTGAGGGATAATCGGCCCCGTTTCCGGGCGTGAAATGCGAACCCGGGCAGGGCGAAGCGTCACTGTCCTTGGCACAGGCGCCGTCGTTGGGGTCGGCGTTGAAACCATAGGTGAAGAAGCCGTGCCTGGGATCCTCGTCGCGCGAAATTGCCAGCAGCAGCTTGGTTCGCCGTTGTGAAGTCAACAGGGCAAAATCTTTGGTATCGGGGTGGTTGTTTTTCGCCGACGCCAGCACTACCCAGCGGTTGCGAAAGTTATCGAAGATCACTCGGGCATCGCCTACTTCACCATCGGGCTGGAACAGGAAGCTCGGATCGCCCTGGGCTTTCTTATTCAACTTCAGGTTCTGGTCCATGATCTTGACGACATTCGCGAAGATCGTCTCGGTGCTCGTGGGATTGGCAAAGTTCCGTCCCGGATGCGCAGGATCATTGATCGACGGCAGGGGATTGCCGCTCTTGTCGTAAAACGTCAGCGTGTCCCAGGTGAGCACAGCAATTACGGAATGGCCGGCGGCAATCTGGGGATCCTGCCCTCCATTGTCTTTTGCGCCCGACGACCACTTGGTCGTCAGTGGCGGCGTGCGCTGGCTTTCCAGAATGAAAATGGACTCACCAAAGTCCAGGAACTCGGGCTTTGGTCCACTCAATTTGCCCGCGGCCAGTACGGCGGACGGGCCAGCGAGGGCGATACCGGTTTGTCGTGAGGTCACCTGCGTCGCCGGGGATCCCTGGTTGACGTAACCCGTATCCTCGCCGACGTCCATTTTGCGGGAAACCACCGCCGTATCCATCGAAGCATCTATTGGTCCGACCGCCGACACAACCTCGCTTTCAGCTTGCACGTTCTTGATGACTCGCGGCTGGCTGGAACCCGTCTGGTTGTTTTGCGAATGGAGTTGGATGAAGCTGATGGAGACAACTATCGACAAAACCGATGACCGGAAAGTCATAAAGTACTCCCCTCCGACGAGTGGCGCCGCCAGCTTACAACGGAACGAATCGGTTCTTACCAAAGAATTGCACTTGGCTCCTAAGTATTTCGGGTCGCGGAAGCACATCGGATACCTACGTTGTCGGATCCCGGGATATCCGGCGATCTCTGTAGGATTGCTTGCAGGGCGCACCTGCAGGGCTTGACCTTGCCGTCAACAGCTTTCGACATTTACATCAACGGCTAGTCGCCTCTGGAAACTTAACACTTGCTCGTTCTTGAGGCTTTTCGGCGCGGTTAATCGATGGGAATACGGTACAGATTACTTCGGTGAAAGGAACTCACAAAGGCATAAGTCGATGGATTACTGCCGGGTGCTATGTCAGCTTTCGGAATTCTTTCTGCGCCAGGAATCTCTGACAAACCGGCTTCCGAATCGATTCCTGAAGCCGGGAACTCCTCCGGAAACATCTTTCCAGGTTTCAACGGGATCGCGTAAGTACCTCGCGCATTCATGCCCCCAATGCCCTTCGGCGTCATGTATAGAAACTTTCCATCGGCGGACCAATCGACGAAGCACTCTTTGTTACAGATACGCATGGGCGCGCCCGCACCAATAGGAAGGGCAACTGTGGCCTCAGTTGTGTTTCCCCCGGCCCTCGGAACGTTGGCCACCAGCCACCTTCCATCGGGAGAGAGGCCAACTGTGCTCAGCACGGCGTCGGCTATCACCTTGGTTCGTCCTGTGCCGTCCGATCGCCTCCGGAACGCGTAGGTTGTGCCATTGTCGGTCGAGTCAAAAAAGATGTCTCCCTGCGGCCCAAAGCGAGCATTGGATTCGCCTGGAGCATCGGAAGCGGTCAGTTGACGCGGCGGAGACCGCCGGTCGGACTGAGCAACCCAAAGACGCGCCTTTCCGCGTTGGTCAAGTGCGGTGAAGACGATCAGCCTTGCATCCGGAGAGAGGGCATAATCCTCGATCTCAACCCCCGGCAATAATGACTCGGTTTTGCCGGACGCAAGCTCAAGGGACCGCAGCTCGCCAGCAAAAAAGCCACCGGTGCGTGGCGTGGAGCGCCACAGATAGAACAACTTCTTGCCATCCTTCGAAAAAGTCGGTTGGCCGCTGAAACCGTCCGACGAAACCGGGTTTTCCTCTGGCCCAATATGCACCCACACATTCCGTTCGTCACTTGTAACCGAAGTAATGAGAGATCGTCCGTCGGGAGCGATAGCAAGCCCCTTTTCTTCAGTCGGTCCAAACGTAAGCTGTACCACGGGACCATCGGGAAAGCGTTGGCGAAAGATATGCATTCCTGTGCCGGAGTCGGCTCCGAAGTACATCCAGCGCCCATCCGGAGACCAGGCCGAATAGAAGCACTTTGCACCGGGCGGCCCCACCTGCCGCCCCGGGGAATCACCGTTGAATGGAACCACACGGCAGGGCAGAAAGCCGTTAAGGTCCATTTCACCTGAGACCAAAACCAACTTCTGATCCGGTGAAATATGCGACAGATGGGCCATCCCATTTTGCGTCGGAGGAAAATAGACTTCGCGGGCGTCCCGCCGGCTCTCTGCCGCAGTAACAATTCCCATGTGAATGCCGGTCTTTATCTCCGAGAAAAGTAGCCGATGATTATCGATCCAGGTCAGCCCTGAGGCATTAGGTAATAGCAGCTGGGAATCTCCTCCAAAGGATGACACCACCCATGTGTCCCACGAGGAAGGCACTGTGTATGCCATACGCGTTCCGTCCGGGGAAAACGCGATCATACCTTTGGGGTTGGAATCGCGCGTCACCTGTTGCGGCTCTCCTTCTGGCAGGAGCATCACGTATATTTGCCCAGCCGCTACGAACGGGATAGTGCTCTCCAAGGACTTTTCGCGAAGGAAGGCCAACATTCGTCCATCTGGGGAAAGGGCTGGCTCTTGGGCCCCATCCGAAAAGTGAGTCAGCTGCACCCATTCTGCCGGGCCATGAATCCGTGCGGTTTTCCGGCGATTGAGTATCAACCAGAGCCCGAGAGCCGCAATAATGGCCACTGCCAACAACACGAGTGCCGCTGTGCTGGATCGTGGCCTTTTCGCAGTCGTGGCGGTTCCCTTCAACCGGTTCGGCGCCGGCTTGGGTAAAGCCTCGGGCTTGCGCAAGGCCTCGAGATCCGCGCTGAACTCTGCCGCCGTTTGGTATCTGCGAGTAGGATCTTTTTCCAAAGCCCTATCGATTATCGAATCGATCTCAAGCGGCAAGCTCGGGTTAACACGCGAGGCCGGACTCGGACGCGAGTTGCGAATCGCATCCATTATCATGACTGCGTTCTTACCGGCAAAAGGCTTCTTCCCGGTTGACGCCTCGAACAGAACAACTCCGAGGGAAAAGAGGTCACTACGAGCATCGAGTTTCTCGCCGCGTACTTGCTCGGGAGACATGTACGGTGTGGTGCCCGGAAGCGCTCCTGCTCTGGTAAGTGGGTCTTCGAAATCCTCGGCCGGGACCAGGTGGTCGGGCGTGAGCTTTGCCAAGCCGAAGTCCAGGATTTTCACCAGCCCACGTTTGGTAAGAAAGATATTGCCCGGCTTGATATCGCGATGGATGATCCCATTGGAGTGGGCGGCCCCTAGCCCATCGGTCAATTGACGTACGGTGCTATACAACTGGTCCAATGGCATAGGACCCCGGCGAATGGCTTCCTTCAGAGTTTCGCCTTCCAGTAACTCCATGATCAATACGGGTCGCCCTGCATGCTCCTCGACTTCATAAATAGTGCAGATGTTCGGATGGTTCAAAGAGGAAGCGGCCCGCGCTTCTCGCAAGAAGCGCGCCAAAGCCTCGTCGTCCAGTACTGACTTTTCTGGCAGAAACTTCAAAGCCACGTGCCGTCCCAGGCGAAGGTCTTCCCCCTCATACACCACCCCCATGCCGCCAGCCCCGATCTCGGTCAAGATGCGGTAGTGCGAGACGACTTGGCCCGGCGCCGGAGCGGGTTCGATAGAAATGGCCGGCGGAGGGGGAGCCGAAACGGCGGCTTCAGGCTTCTCTTCGCTTATGGGTGCGATAAAGCGATACCCCTTGCCGGCCACGGTTTGTATAAACCGGGGCTGCTCAAGGTCATCCCGCAGCACTTGGCGGATCTTACGGATCGCGGTGTTGATGCCGTTGTCTGTATCGAGAAAAACGTCTTTACCCCAGAGCTTCAGGACAATTTCCTCGCGGGTGACAAGTTCGCCCCGTCGCTCCACCAAGAGCAACAGGAGCTCCATGGGTATTCTCTCCAGTTTCAGAGAGCGACCGCCCCGACACAGCGAGTAGCGGCGTGCGTCCAGTTCAAAATCCTCGAATTTGAGGACATCCACAGACATTTCGGTCTTCCAGAGTGCTGGCAATTCTACATCGCCTGATATCGTTCGGCTAAGAACAAGTTCCTCAACGGCTTACAGCTTCATATTGCTTCAGGAGAGTTCAGATTTTGTACAGGGTCTCTCCATTGCGGCACCGTGAAGACCCCGGCAATATGCGTTCAAGTTGACGCACGGAATTGAAATCCGAGCGTAATAAGGAGACAGAATAATGAACGCAACTTACCTTAACCGGTTCGCTCAGATTGCGCTGGCGGGGATGCTGTTCCTGGCATCCGTACCGAATGCTCCAGCACAGCAGCAGATCTCGCCTGGTTCGGATGATCTAAAAGGTACTTGGATCGCGACCGTTACTCAGCGGGATTGTCAAAGCGGACAGCCACTCGGAAGTCCCTTTCAATCTCTTTTGACCTTTGCTGAAGGGGGCACGCTGACAGAATCCGCAGCCAACCCCGCGTTCTTCCCCGATGAGAGGGGTCCGGGTCACGGAGTCTGGAGCTCTCGGGGAGGAAACTTGTACTCCGCCTCCTCTATCGCGTTCATCACCGATAACGGCGCCCTGGCGATGACTCAGGTCATCACGCAAACCATCGTGATGAGCAACGACCCGGACAAATACTCGGCGATCAAGGCAGTCGTGCAGTTCTTTGATCCTACGGGTAAACTGCTGCGAAGCGGCTGTGCCACCGCAGTGGCCCAGCGCTTCAACTGAACGACGGGCGAGTGGCGCCAGAGCGGCTGCCGCCACTCGCTAGTCGAAAAACAAGCAGAGCTTTTCCACCCTTCCTCTAAGAAACTCTTGCAGAGAACTTATGGCTAAGCGCATGGACGTAGCACGATTCATACTGCAGGTAGTAATGATCGTGTTTGCTTTCCTCGGGTCGGCCGCGTTTGCACAGCATCAACATACAGAGTTAGTACCTGCGCAGCTGGGTAAAGTCGACTTCAAAACCTCCTGTAGCGAAGCGGTGCAGGAAGAGTTCAACCAGGCGGTTGCAGCTCTTCACTCGTTTGGATATTTGCAAGCCGGTGAACTCTTTGCCGCGATTGCTCAAAAAGATCCAACCTGCGGTATGGCGGAGTGGGGAGTCGCAATGACACACTACCGCCAACTGTGGGACCCGCCGACCCCCGAGGATCTTCGAGCAGGATTAGCGGCCGTGCGAATGGCGCAGCAGATGGGTGCCAAGACTCAGCGGGAGCGAGACTATATCGGAGCGGTCGAAAGCTTCTACAAGGATTCCGATAAGCTCGACCATCGCACCCGAGCACTTGCCTATCAGAATGCCATGCAGCAATTGCACGAGCATTATCCTTCCGATCAGGAAGCCGCAATTTTCTATGCACTCGCATTAATCGCCAACGCGCCCCCCTTGGATAAAACCTACGCTCATCAGAAGCAGGCCAGCGCGATCTTGGAGAAGCTGTCCGTTGAATATCCGGATCATCCCGGACTCGCGCACTACATCATCCACTGTGACGACCACCCAGGCCTCGCTGCGCACGCGCTTCTGGTGGCGCAGCATTATTCCCTGATCGCTCCCGATTCACCTCATGCTCTCCACATGCCGTCGCATATCTTCACGCGGATGGGACTTTGGCAGCAGTCCATTAGCTCCAATTCGGCTTCCATCGCAGCCGCAACGAAGCAAGGCCTTACGGGCGACCAATTGCACGCTATGGACTATCTGCTCTACGCTTACCTTCAGACTGGGCGTGTCCAAGATGCAGCCAAGTTGCTGACCGAAACGCCGCATTTAGAAAAAGATGACGCGGCCTATTACGCCGGCCTCTATGCCACGGCTTCGATTCCAGCGCGGTATGCGATCGAGCGGCACCGATGGGCTGACGCCGCGACCTCACTATCCCGGCCAATATTTTCCAGGCGGACGCCTATGCCTGGACCGCATCCAACCTTTACTTTGCTCGCGCTCTGGGAGCGGCAAGGCGCGGAGATCTCGAGGCCGCTCGCGCCGCTTTGCTGCCGTTGATCGCTTTGCGTGATGCGTTACTAAAGTCAAAACAGACGTACTTAGCAGAACAGATAGATATTCAATGCAAGGTGGTATCCGCGTGGATGAGTTTAGCGGAACAGAAACCGCAGGATGCTTTACTGACAGATGCGCTTTGCGGCTGACCGCGAAGACGCAAACGAGTTGCCGCCCGTCACTCCGGGTTCGATCGCTCCGAGTCGGGAGCTTCTTGGAGACATGCTCCTCGAATTGAAACTACCTGTTCGCGCTCTCGACGCCTTTGAGGCGGCACTGAAAGTATCTCCGCAGCGATTCAACGCCCTTTACGGGGCCGCGCGGTCCGCGGAACTCGCAGGATTCCGTGAAAAAGCGGCGGTCTATTACAAAGCCTTGCTGGCCAACTGCCCACAGGCGGACGCAGACCTTCCCGAGATTCATGAGGCAATGAGATTTCTAGACAGTCAATAGCCGCGAGATAGCACTTAGTGACGATAAGCGACAAGTCGGCGCTTGTTGACGCCCGTCTCTGTTGGGCCATCAGGGTGTCGCTTGATTGAAAACAAGGGTTTCCTGCACCGATGCTGCCGCCGCCGGGGGATAGCTCGACATCGTCGTCACGTCAACGTCAACCGAATGCAACAAGCTGTCAAGCGGACAAGCACCTGTCGTGTTTGATAGCAGTGGTGTGCCAGCCTGATTTTAGCGACTTTGGGCCTTCTTGAGGACTCAACGGAATTTTCCCACCACCTAGGATATCTGCTGGACATGTGGAGGCCATTGCCCGGGCAGGTGCGGAGATTCAGGCAACCAGAACTGACTGGTATTCCTCGTAGGTGCCTTTGAAGTCGGCCACATGATGGTCGCCCTCGAAGTGCCATACCCGAGTCGCGACTTCGTCGATGAGATCGTGATCGTGAGTCACCAGCAACACAGTCCCTTGATAGCGTTGCAGCGCGATATTCAGCGCATTGATCGATTCCAGGTCCAGGTGATTGGTGGGTTCATCGAGAACCAGCACATTCGGTTTTTGAAGCATGAGTTTACAGAACAGCAGGCGTGCAGCTTCGCCGCCGGAAAGCACGTCGGTGCGCTTGTTGCCGTCGTCGCGCGCGAACAGCATCTGCCCCAGCAGGCCGCGAATTTCTTCGTTCGCAGCGCCCGGGTCCCAGCGATGCAGCCATTCGAATGCGGTGATTCCTTTTTCGATGAGCGCACGGTGGTCCTGCGCAAAATATCCGACCGCGGCCTCGTGTCCCCAGATGACGTTTCCGTCGCTCAGGAACGGGCCGTCGTATCCGCTGGTCTGGCGCAGCTCGGCTTCCGGAACGGTGGGCGAATTAGCCAGCAGGGCATTCAGGAGCGTCGTCTTACCCGTCCCGTTGCGCCCCATCAACGCGATTTTCTCGCCGCGAGTCACGCTGGCAGTGAAGCTGCGGATGACGTCGCTGTCTCCGTACGACTTGCTCACGTTCTCCAGTTCCAGAATGTGTTTGCCCGACGGCCGCTTCTGTTCGAACTTGAGATAGGGGCGCTGGATGTTCGACTTCGCCAATTCAGTGACCTGCAGGCGTTCCACTTCCTTGCGCCTTGACTGCACCTGGCTGGAGCGAGTGCCGGCCGAAAACCGCGCGATGAAATCGTTCAGTTGAGCAATCTTCTTTTCCCGTTGAGCGTTCTGGCCTTCGATCTGCGAGCGAATCTGTGTCTTGGCCATCACCATCTCGTCGTAGCTACCGGTGTAGGTGATGATGGTTTCGTAATCGATATCCGCAATGTGGGTGCAAACGCTGTTCAGGAAATGGCGGTCGTGCGAAATGACGATCACAACTCCGTCATAGTTCCGCAAGAACCCTTGCAGCCAGTGAATCGAGTCCAAGTCCAAGTGGTTCGTCGGCTCATCCAGCAGCAGAGCCTGCGGGTGTCCAAAGAGGGCCTGCGCCAGAAGCACGCGGACTTTCTGCCCGCCCTGTAGTTCACTCACCGGACGCTGGTGCAGTTCGTCAGAAATGTCGAGGCCTTGCAGCAGCAGCGCAGCATCGGTCTCGGCTGAGTAGCCATCCTCGTCGCCGACAATGCCCTCTAGTTCACCCAGCCTCATCCCATCTTCGTTCGTGATCTCGTGCTTCTCGTAAATGCGATCACGCTCTTCCATGGCAGCCCAAAGCCGCTTGTTGCCCATGATGACGGTGTCGAGCACGCGATAGGCGTCGAACGCGAACTGGTCCTGGCGCAACACACCAAACTTCCGCGGACGCACGACGGTGCCCTTCTGCGGCTCTAACTCACCGGTCAGCAGGTTCATGAAAGTGGACTTTCCTGCTCCGTTGGGGCCGGTAAGTCCATAGCGTTTCCCGGGAGTAAACGCGGTGGAGACTTCGTCGAACAGAACTTTAGCGCCGAAGCGCATAGATACGTTACTAACTGAGATCATGATTTTTTTAAGGGACTGCGGGAGAATTACCTACGGGAGGATCGCAGCTGTCTACTACACAAGGATAGCATGAGCACGTGAAGTCATGCTTGCGCGAGTAACATTCTGGCTCCGCCTAAAGCGGAGAAACTCCGCTCAGGTTAGCTGAGCGCAAGCGCGCGAAAGTCTCTGAACTCTCTAGGTGTCTACGCCCCCCTCAGGCAAACGGAATGCGATTTAAGACGAACAGGCCGCGGACATGCCCACCAAGCCTAATCATGTAGCATTCCGATCTGCCGATTCGGGTGCGTCTTACCTCGACTCAGATAAGTCCTTAGGAGCGGCGCGGCCGAACTGCTCCGGCGAGGAATGCGGAGTCATCGTCTGCCCGGCCCTAGGGACCCGCGCTCGCAGGCGCCTCGTCGGACTCCTATTGTTTTTCTGATTGATACGAAGGTATCGGTCGATACCTTCGTCCAATAGACTCAACCCGCATCGTCTGGCTTAATCACCTTATTAAAGCTGCCGCCATGGCATACATGGTTCAGTCGATGCGCCCCGTCAAGAGTCCGAATCAACGTCACTGCAACCGAGCGGATCGCAGCGGGGTGCCGCTTTCTCTCCAACGTGAGACCGCGTTAAAGCAAAGCTCGAAGTTAGAGGTGCTGCCAATGACTGAATCTTCTGATATTCGGCTGACGAGAATGCCGCTTAACAACGGAAGCGGCCATATACCCGCACTCGGCTTCGGCACCTTGATTCCCGATGCCGCCGAGACGACATCCGCAACCAGATACGCGCTGGAAGCCGGATTTCGACATTTCGATTGTGCGGAACGATACCGGAACGAACGCGAGGTAGGCGAGGCATTGCAGGCAGGAACCGAAGCTGCGGGGATCTCGCGCGAAGACATCTTCGTGACCACGAAGTTGTGGAATTCCAATCATCGGCCCGAGCGTGTGCAGCCTGCTTTCGAGGCGAGCATGAATAGACTCGGGCTGGAGTATCTGGACCTCTATCTCATTCATACTCCGTTTGCGTTTCAACCGGGAGACGAACAGGATCCGCGAGATGGGAACGGCAATGTCATTTATGACAGCGAGGTGACATTGCTCGACACCTGGAGAGCACTCGAAAGTCTGGTTGACCACGGCAGATGCCGGGCCATCGGATTGTCGGACATCACCTTGAACGATCTCTTGCCAGTCTACGAAGCCGCGAGAATCAAGCCAGCGGTTGTTCAAGTAGAGTCACATCCTTACCTGCCGGAAACGGAGCTTCTGGAGTTCTGCAAGCAGAAGGGCATTGTGTTTTTGGCTTTCGCTCCGTTGGGTCACGGAATGAAACCGGGGCTACTCGAAGATCCAGTCATTTCGGCAATCGCCGCACGACTTGGGAAAACCCCGGCGCAGGTTCTGCTGGCATGGGCGGTACAGCGCGGCACTGCTTTACTTACCACACCCAGAACGGCGGCTCGCGCGAGAGAAAACTTCGACATCTCCGCTCTGCCGGAAGACGCGTTTAACGAAATCAATCGCATCGAGACTAGACAGAGGCTCAACCCCGTCGTGACGACAGGCGTCCCGGGTTTTATCGCACGCGTCAGCTGACAGCAATCGGGATCGTACTCGCTGGGCTTCAATCCAGTGGCTGGAGAAAGCATCGTGAATTTCGTAGCTTTGAAGAGGTTGGCTGCTGATCACGCGAAATATTGCAGCAAGCTGATCGCACTCTGCCTGGCTCTGTTCTTAGGAATCTCACTTTGGGGACAGTCTGAATCGAGTGCTACGACCCAGCGAACGATGCCCTACGGTGCAGCTACCTTTGCTGCCGGGGAAATCTATAACCCGGATTCTCAGCAGCAGAGTCCGTACCTGGGTGGAGTCCCGACGGGCAAAGCCAGTTCAACCCCGCTCGCGCTTTCTCTGGAAGATGCGGTGACTCGTGGTCTCCGGCAAAACCTTGGGGGACTGCTTTCTACCGACGCAGTCTCCGGCGCGCAAGGAGAACGGTGGCAGGCACTCAGCGCACTGCTTCCAAATCTGACCACTGCTACAAGCTTCGGTGTCCGCCAGGTTGATCTGAAGGCGACGATAGGCATCAACGTCCCCGTTCCCGGCGTTCCACCGGTCACCGGTCCCTTTGGAGTTTTTGACACCCGCGCTTACCTTGACCAATCAGTGTTTAATTGGGAGTCGATTGAGCGCACGCGGTCTTCCTCCGCACAGGTGAAATCGGCGCAATACAGTTACAAGAATGCCCGCGAACTGATTGTTCTTGTGGTGGTTTCAAATTATCTGTTGGTTATTGCGGACCAGTCACAAGTGGAGTCCGCTTTAGCTCAGCGCGACACAGCGAAAGCGCTCTTCGATCAGACGACCGATCAGAAGAAGGCCGGGCTTGCGGCTGCGGTTGACGTACTGAGGTCGGATGTTGAGCTTCAGTCACGCGAACAGAGATTGATCGTCGCACGGAATGCCCTGGCTAAGCAGAAGTTGGTCCTGGCGCGGGCAATTGGACTTCCGGCGGGCCAGACATTCGACATAACCACGGAGGTTGCTTACCAGCCGCTTACGACTTCCACCCTCGACGAAGCATTGCAGCAGGCGTACTCCTCCCGTGCCGACTTCAAGAGCCTAACCGAGCAAGTACGTTCCGCTGAGTTGCAAAAGAAAGCCGCTTCAGCCGAGCGTTACCCTGCACTATCCGCCCTCGTGGATTACGGAGCTATCGGCACTAACCCCGCGTCCAGCCATGGCACTGTGGACGCAGCCGGGGTGCTCCGATTTCCTATTTTCCAGGGAGGCAGGGTCCACGGAGATAACCTTGTCGCAGATTCCCTTCTGGCGAGGGCCAGGCAGCGACTGGAAGACCTCCGCGCCAGCATTGACCAGCAGGTTCGTGATGCTTTCCTTGACTTGCAAGATACCGCCCAAGAAGTGTCCGTTGAGAAGAACGCCGTGGGGCTCGCCACTCAGACCCTGGAGCAATCACGTGATCGCTTCTCCGCGGGAGTAACGGACAACATCGAAGTCGTTCAGGCGCAGGAGTCCCTCGCGGATGCCAACGACGCCTATATCGCCAGCCTTTACCGCTATAACACTGCAAAAATCTCCCTGGCGCGAGCTATCGGTTTCGCGGAATCGAACTACGCACTGTATTTGAAAGGACAATAAGATGCCTGACCAAGACACGACCAACGGTCCGGAAAGTTCATCGTCCTCGACGCCCAATAGCGCAACGGAAAGCCCCAGCACGCCCCCGACCGTCGACTATCCGAGACGTGTTTCTCACAAGCGCTGGATTATTGGCGCTGCCGCGGTAGTGCTTCTCGTCGGTGGCATGTTTCTGTGGCACTACTTCTCGGGTTTCGAGAGCACCGATGATGCGCAAGTCGATGTGCACCTTTATCCGGTGAGTGCACGCATCTCCGGCTACGTGCAAGCAGTGCATGTAGGAGACAACCAGTATGTGCAGGAAGGCGCCACGCTCGTAGAGATTGACCCAAAGGACTATCAGGTCGCTGCCGCCAAAGCGCAGGCAAACCTCGAAACCGCAGAGGCCTCCGCTCGTGCCCTCAACATCGATGTGCCCATCAGCTCGGTGGACACCACCAGCCAACTGAAGTTCACCTCTTCGGACATTGAAAATGCCAAAGCTGCAATTGCCGCCGGTGAAAAACAAGTTGCAGCTGCACAGGCGCGCATCCAGGAAGCCGAAGCGCAAAACGTGAAGGCGCAGGACGACGTTCAACGCTACCACCTGCTTCTGGTGAAAGACGAAGTACCTAAGCAGACTTATGACTATGCAGTAGCCGCAGCACAAACGGACACTGCCGCAGTAGCAGCTGCCAAGGCGGACGAGGCGACTGCCGAACAAAATGTTGCGGAGGCACGCAGCCGGCTCATTGAAACAATCGCGCGCAATGAATCCGCACAGGCCGGGCCGCAACGGGTAGCGTCGACGCGCGCTCACGCGCTTTCAGCCGTTGCAGACGTAGCGCAGAAGAGGGCCGAACTCGATCAGGCCGAGCTCAATCTGGGATACACGAGGATCCTAGCGCCGGTTAGCGGCGAGGTAACCAAAAGTGTGGTCGTCGGATTGAATGTCGACCCTGGCGAACAGATGCTCACGGTGGTTCCGCTGGATCAAGTGTGGATCACGGCAAACTTCAAAGAAACGCAACTCAAACACATGAGCGTGGGCCAGAAAGCAGAAATTGTCCTCGACTCGAACGACCGCACGTACCACGGTCACGTGGACAGCATTGCAGGGGGCACAGGCCCCATCTTCAGCTTGCTGCCACCGGAAAACGCAACCGGCAACTACGTGAAGATCGTGCAGCGTGTTCCCGTAAAGATCGTTCTCGAGCCAGGCGAAAACCGTGACCATCAGCTTCGGCCGGGAATGAATGTAGAAGCTAAAGTTTACTTGCGATGAGCACCGCAACGCTGACTCTACCGTCGGAGCACGTCGTCTGGCGCCCTAAGGTTAATCCTTGGGCGATTGCCGCCACTGTGTCAATCGCTGCGTTTGTCGAAGTATTGGACACCAGCGTCGCCAACGTTGCGTTGCCTTACATCGCCGGAGGCCTGGGAGCCAGCTACGACGACAGCACCTGGGTACTCACCTCGTACCTCGCTGCCAACGCGATCGTGCTACCCATCAGTGGATGGCTCGCGGAAATGATCGGCCGCAAGCGGTACTTCATGATGTCGCTCAGTATCTTCACGGTGAGCTCACTGCTTTGTGGCTTAGCGCCCAGCCTGCCGCTATTGCTGTTCTTTCGAGCTCTGCAAGGCATCGGCGGCGGTGGATTGCAACCGATGGCACAAGCGATTCTCAACGATACGTTTCCTCCAGAGCAGCGCGGCCAGGCGTTTGCTGTCTATGGCGTTACTGCAGTTCTCGCTCCTACAGTCGGGCCCATGCTGGGAGGCTGGATTACCGACAGCTACTCTTGGCGCTGGATATTTTTCATTACGCTGCCCGCGGTCCTCCTCGCCCTTTACTTGACTCACATCCTGGTCGAAGATCCGCCGTTCCTGCGTCGATTGAAGCGCGGTGGCATCCGGGTGGACTACTTTGGAATCTCGTTGTTAGCGCTGGGAGTAGGTTCGCTGCAGGTGCTTCTGGACAAGGGGCAGGAAGACGATTGGTTCGGGTCGCATTTCATCACGACACTGGTGATCACCGCAACGGTTTGCCTTGTCGCGCTGGTCATTTGGGAATGGTTTCGCAAAGACCCGATCATTGATGTCCGCATGTTCAAAAGCTTCAACTTTGCGGCAGCAAACTTAATGATGTTCATGATGGGCTTCATGCTCTTCAGTACCCTGGTCTTGCTCCCAGAATATCTGCAGACTCTAATGGGTTACACAGCCGAGCTTGCAGGTCTCGTGCTGTCCGGCGGCGGTATTGTCTTGCTGGTGATGATGCCCATCGTCGGCCGGCTTACATCGAAGATTCAAGCCAGATGGCTGATCGCGACGGGATGGCTGTGCTTGGCCATCGGACTGTTCTATTCCGCGCACCAGATTGATTTGTTCGTCAGCTTCCGCTTTGCGATGTGGCTACGCGTCACCCAAATCATAGGAATCGGATTTCTATTTGTCCCCATCACGGCAGCCGGTTACATCGGTGTTCCAGAGGAGAAAGGCAATAGCGTTTCCGGCATCATCAATTTCATGCGCAACATCGGCGGAAGTATCGGGACTTCCGTCGTGACCACCATGATTGCCCGGCGGGCCCAATATCACCAGCAAATCCTGGTCGGCCACCTCACTCCCAGTTCTCCGGAATATCGTTCGGCGCTCCATGCCCTGAGCGCAAAGATCGCGCACTCCGGGCTTCGGGCCGAGGACGCCCACAACCAGGCGGTTGCAAGGCTCTACGAGCTGGTGCATCGGCAAGGTGGCGCACTGTCTTACATGGATATCTTCTGGACCTTGGGCGCCCTCTGCTCCCTGATGTTTGTACTCGCGTTTTTCTTGAAGAAGAATGACCCGGGAACGGGCGGCCAGGTGGCGGCGGGTTAGGTACTGTCATGATGATTCAAGCCGTATCGATCGAGCGTGAATTTGGCTGTGGCGGTTCGGAGATTGCTGCGAAGCTGGCCGGACTTCTGGGTTGGAAGCTGTGGGACCACGAACTCACTCAGGAGATTGCGCGGTTGACCCACAGCACGCCGCAAGCAGTCGAGCAGCGGGAATGGAAAAACGATCCCGCAGTTTATCGTGTCTTTAAGTCTTTTCTTAGAGGAGCGTTCGAAGGAGGCCTACCCCCAACAGATCGCTTGGAACTGCTGGATGCTCGCCGAATCGCCGCCGTCTCCGAACAAGTGGTCAAGAACGCAGTTTCCGGCGGCCCCTGCGTAATTGTCGGCCGAGGCTCGCAATATTTCCTTCGCAATCGCCAGGATGTGTTCCGGGTATTTCTCTATGCTTCCCGCACCTCTAAGATCCACAGACTGATCACGGCCGGAATATCCCAAGAACAGGCAATAACAGACGTTGACACGATTGACGAAGATCGGGCCGCCTTCGTCAAAACATATCTCAAGCTGAACTGGCCGGAGATCCACCTGTTTGACGCAATGTTCAATACGGAGAGGGGTGATTCTTTTGTCGCTGAAATGCTTGTTCACTGCGTCCAACAGGCTGGTAGGCGGATATAAATGGGCTTTGTTCACAAAGCCGGGGCAGCAACAATTCTCATAGCGCTGACGCTCTGGGTGCAATGTGGGGGAATGGCGATCCTGATCTACTGGGCGACGACCTTCCTTGAGCGAAGCACAAAGAGACTGAGTCCGTGGCATTCCGCCGTGCTTATGATTCGGTTCGCAGTCGTGATCATCACTCTACAGACCTTGGAGATTCTGGTCTGGGCCTACTTTTATCACTGGAAATGTCTTTCATCGTGGGAAGCTTCCTTCTACTTTTCAGCCTCCAGCTACTCGACGGTTGGATACGGAGACGTTGTTCTCCCGCAGAGTTGGCGATCCCTGGGACCCATCGAGGGCGTTACGGGAATGCTGATGTGTGGCATGTCCGTGAGCGGCCTGTTCGCTGTCCTGACCCGAATATTGGCAGCCGAAGGGAAGCGAGCGGACAGCATATAGCCGTCTACATTGGCAACGAATAATATGTCTCGCAATTAGACTCGGACACGCGTCCAAGCGGACTCGAATCATGCAGGTGTACCGTCGAAGTGTCAGGCAGACGCTTCCTGTATCGGCACGAGGAAGTCGCTGTCGAGGACATAGGCGTAAAGATGTCCGCGCGGCGGCGCGAGGCGTAACTGGCGGGCGGACACCCATCCGTCCGTGTCGTCCCATTCCCAGTCAGTAGCGGAAATCTTCTGAACCGTTTCCTGAAGGTCCGCCGTGGTCATCGGATATGCATAGATGCGGACGTTCTGCGCGAGCAGGCGAGATAGAGCCTCAAGAAAGCCGCCGCCCAGCTTGCTGTAGCGATCCTCGAACGCCCGGATCACAACGGACAGGCCTACAACAAAGCGAACAAGCTCCTCTGTGTAGCGGTTTACGAAATCAGTCATCGTGTAGAGCTCGGGCTCGCGGAATAGTAATACGTCCCCGCCATGCGAGCGAAGAGCATCGATACGCTCGAGCAGAGCGGCAACTTCCGGAGGCGGTTCTGCCGTATTGGGCGGCGCAAGCGTGAGGCAGAAGAACCCCTTCGGTGAGGTCTTCGCTTCACCTGTCTCTCCTTGCAGTTGCCGAATTCCTGAAGCCAACATTCGGGTATGGATTTCCGCGTGACTTGGATCCATATGTACGAAGTACCCGGGTGCGAGTACGACAGGGTTCCGGTGGATGACTTCCGTCGGCGGAACGGGCGCGCCGCTGGATGGGAAGCATACTGCTTGAGCGAAGCCTTTGCACACCAGGTCGACCAAGAGCGTGCGTTGGTCCCAGGCCTCGAAAGCGGGCCCGCGAAGTTCTATGTAGTCAATTTCGATTCGGTTCTCGACATCCTGCATCAGACTGTCAAGGAAGTGTTCAGTCGCCTGCAATTGATAAAACGCGGCGTAAATTAAATTCACACCCAGGATGCCAGTAGCTTCCTGCTGGAGGAGGTTGGTGGGGTCCCGCAGATTGATATGCAGCAGTATGCCGTTGGGCTGCCCACCTGGTTGCTGCTGAAACCTCAAACCGAGCCAACCGTGAGGTTCATTCGTTCCAGCGTAATTTCTTGCGGAGACGGTATCGACAAAGGCAAAGAAGCGAGTCTGTGATCCACGAGACTCGGCCAACTGATTGAGGAGTTGAGTCCACTCGCGATCCAGCATGGCCTCGAGTCGCTGTCTGGATACGTAACGCGAGCCGGCACCATAAAGGTCATCGCTGACCTCTTTGTCATATGCAGAGATGGTCTTGGCAACGGTTCCGGAGGCTCCTCCGACAATAAGAAACCAGCGCGCGACTTCCTGACCGGCGCCGATTTCGGCAAAAGAGCCAAAGGCGGCCTGATCGAGATTGAGGGTAAGGGCCTTATGATGCGTGTCGAGCTTTTCGATGGCTGCCATAGACCTGCTCAATCAAAGGCGGTGACGGCCTTCAGCGCACAAGGGCAACAAAAACAATCTGCTCATAGCTCTCACCTGCGCCCGTAATCCGTGAAAACGTAGTCTTTGGTCTTCACTGCCGAGTGGCACGCGAACCCGCATTTGGCATCGTTTCCCTGTGGTGGCTTGTCTTTCAAGGTAGCGGGCGTGAACGTATTGGACGCCGCGTCGTACTCGAACGCGCCGTAGCCCCATCCGCCGCTGTCCACGAACCTTTTGCTGTCCTTCATCATGAAATCAACATCATGCTGGGTACCGGGCACCGTTGGAGAACCGGGTTCACCGGCATCCACTTTCGCGTTCCAATGAACCTTCGCCATCTTGGCCCCATCCGGAAACGGTTTGCCATTACCGGGAAAACCCGCCTTAAAGGCGTTGACCATCTCCGGATTCCCAAGGATTGCAGCCAGTTTGTCTCCATTATGACTGATGGCGATCACCGGCCACCCTTCGTACCCCCTGAACTCAGAGAATGCCAAGCCATTCGGTATCTTGAGGGCGTACTTGTCCTGCGTGGAAGTGGCGGCTTGTCCCTGTGACAGGACTGCTGTAGAGGCGGAGGCGGCTTGGAGGCGGGGAAGGCTGTGGATGAAATGCGTAAGCTTCCAGGTGTCGCTCTCGGAAATGCTCGACTTCCAGGCAGGCATGCCTGTGAGACGAACTCCGTTTTGTATGATCCAAAACAGTTCTGCGTCGCTCCAGTGCTGCACGTGGGATGAGGTCAGATCCATGGCGGGCGGAGCCATGTTGCGCCCGACGGTAGTGTCTCCGCGCGCATCCGCACCGTGGCATTGAGCGCACGACCCAAGAAACACTTCCTGGCCCTGGCTCACAACCTCATCCGTCTCAGGCAGGGGGTTCTTCATCTTTCCTGCCTCCAATGGAATGGTGACGTCTTTCGCCGCATTAGCCAGGTTGGTTTCCCCCTGAGAAGGATGTTTGTCCGCTGTGCAACTTGGAAGGAAAGCGCCCAGCATTGCACCGATCACGCCAAGCATCAGCTTGTGTCTTAGCGCCACGTTGCGATCACCCCGGCCCAACAGGCTAATCCGCGGCTGAGCCATATGTTTCATCCGAGGTTCAGGCATGCTGCCTTCTCCTTAACAAGAAAACACCAAGTTTGGCTAACCCTTGAATGACTGTGATTAAACCAGAGGGAATGGGGCAAAACAATTGGACAATGGTATCGGCGATACCTTGGTATCAGTCGACAGGCGTGAGCAGCCTACTGGTTCCCTCGTAGGTTCAATCGATCCGCCAATCGAGCGGAAGCTGCGATGGTGACAGCGCGCCAATTGCTCTCTGTAGATAGGGCCTGGCTGCAGATTAACTCGGACTCGTCGATCCAGTCTTGCGCCGAAAGCCTGGCCTGCTCTGGACCATACAATTTCGTCACGGCGGAGACAAAGGAAGATAGCTCAAGTTCGGCCAGGCGAGTCCGCGCCTCATAGGTCAAGTCGGACTCGACAGCCCATGTGGCCGCGTTGTCCTGCGCACAGGTTGGCAGCGCCCTTTCTTCGGTTCGTTCGACAATAGGGTGCAGGTTCGTATCGGCCTTTGCCATACCGTTACCCTCCTTTGAGAATTCCCTGGCCGGTGTGCTGTTGATTCGATCTATCGGTGTTTGGCTCGTGTCCCATTACGCCTAGAGTGTGGAATCGGTTTCAAAAGTTTCCAACTCGTGTCCGCTCTCGATCAGGTTTGCGAACGACCCAGACCTTATCCTCATCGTCAACGTAAACCGTCATGTCTCGACAACATGAAGAGCACAACCAAACGTGGCCAATCCTGCGAGACTTAACCGTGTTCTGCAATGCCGCTTCTGACTTGCCTTTAGTTGGGCCCGCTTCAGATTCGATCAGGAACAGCTTTCCTTCGTGGAGGTACCGAAATGCATTCGAGCAAACGGGATTCGCGCATTTAGAGAGCATGGAGATGCAACCTTTCGCGATAGCTCATGCCACGCCTCTTCATGGCAAAAGCAGAAACCAACCACATTGGTTCCGCCAGCAGCGCCCGATGGCCAGGGCAGCAGTTTCTTCACCCCGGCCAAGGATTTGATAAATGCGAAACAACCAGCCTGCTGATTGGCGGGAAGCTAAGCCGCCACTTCCGCAGCAACCAGTTTCAAAAGGGCCTGAGCCGTTACGGTCGACGATGCGGGATTCTGTCCGGTAATGAGCCGGCCATCTGTGACGGAAAAAGGCTGCCAGTTAGCGAGCTTCTCGAAGACGGCACCGAGCCGCAGCAGTTCATCTTCAACAAGGAACGGCACAACCTTTGTCAACTGCACCGCTTCTTCCTCGCCATTGGTAAAGCCCGTTACGTGTTTCCCTTTCACAAGCGGCGCGCCCTGGTAGGTTACGTGACGAAGCACGCCGGGCGAATGGCAAACCAGAGCGATCGGTTTGCCGGAACTGTAGAAGGACTCCAGTAAAGCGATGGAAGCCGGGCTTTCTGCAAGGTCCCACATGGGGCCGTGTCCCCCCGGATAAAACACGGTGTCGAAATCTCCCGCCTTCATGTCGGCAAGCTTTGCCGTCTGGGAAAGGGCCTTCTGTGCTGCCTGGTCCTGCTTGAACCGCGTCATAGCCGGCGTCTGATTTTCGGGCAGATCGCTCTTCGGATCGATGGGCGGCTGGCCGCCTTTTGGAGACGCCAACGTCAGATCCACCCCAGCGTCCCTGAAAACAAAGTAGGGAGCTGCGAACTCCTCCAGCCAGAACCCGGTCTTTCGTCCGGTATTGCCGAGTTGATCGTGCGATGTCAGCACCATCAGTATCTTCATGTTCCGTTCTCCCTCTCTTCTTCGTTGCGCATCCCGATTACATCGCGCGACACGATGACACCAGAAGAAATGAGGGTGAACAATTGGACGATGGTATCGGCGATACCTTGGTAGGGGTCAACACGGTCGTGCGACGCATATAGACCGAAGGGCGTTCCCGTAATACAATCTTCCGTACTTGGTGTTGCGGAATGCAACACACTCTTCAAGTTGTTGGTTTGGACTGGGTTGTCGTTCTAGAATTCCTGAAATAGTTGGGGCGTCATCGTCAATTGTGAGCGCTGGGCTTTAGCGTGCGCACTTCGACTGTGAAAGGGTGACAACCCATGTTGCACGTTAGACCGATTGTCTTCGTTGTCGACGACGACATCTCCGTGCGCGAGTCCCTGGAGGCGTTGATCCGCTGTGAAGGCTGGGAGCCTGAGACATTCGGATCCGCGCAAGAGTTCCTCGACCGTCCACCGGCTCAAGTACCGAGCTGTCTTGTGCTCGACATCTCCCTTCCCGGCCTCAATGGCCTCGACCTTCAGAAGCACATTGCGGTCGACCGCGCAGAAATGCCGATCATCTTCATCACCGGCCACCGGGACGTGCCTATGACCGTCCAGGCCATGAAGGCCGGAGCGGTCGAATTCTTAACAAAGCCATTCGGTGATGACGTGCTGTTGACCGCTATTCGGGCAGCCCTCGAACGCAGCCGGATTGCCCTAAGTTTGGAGGCGGACATGCGAACGCTGCGAGAATGCTACGCCTCACTCTCCCAGCGGGAACGGCAAGTTATGACATTGGTGGTTTCGGGCCTTTTGAATAAACAGATCGGCGGGGAACTCGGCATCAGCGAGATTACGGTGAAGGCGCATCGCGGCAAGGTAATGCAAAAGATGAAGGCCGATTCGCTTGCCGATCTGGTGAGAATGGCCGCGAAACTTCGCCTCGCGTCCGCGGCGACTACATCGGTCTAACGGCCGCTATTCCCCTTCGTCTTGTTTGCAAAGATTCGAATTTTGACGACTTCTATCGCTTAGAAACGTTCGGTACCTACGTCTGCATTCAGCCCGCGCTGCGGGAGATCCCTACGGGAGGAGAACACCTTGAAGAAGGCGACGCACCCGATTTCCCTTGCCGGCTCCCAGCTCGACGAAGTACGTCATGTCTGTGCGTTTTTCAACAGCGACGAAGAAGAATATCGCGTGTTGCTTCCATTTATTAAGGAGGGCTTTGAGCTAGGCGACAAGGCGGTCCACGTCGTTAATCCGGATCAACATCAGGACCACCTCCGGCGGTTGGCGGCGGCTGGCATCGACCCTGCGGCCGCGCAGCGGAGCGGACAATTCGAGCTTCGGACCAACACAGAAGCGTATCTTCAGGATGGCCGTTTCGACCAAGATCGGATGCTGGAAGCGTTCGAGCAATTGGCCAGTGGCAACGCCCAGGGACGCTTCCCCCTGAGTCGCATTTGTTGCCGAATGGACTGGGCGGTAGAGGATCGATCTCATATAGACGACCTCATCGAGTTCGAATCGCGTGTAAACGATGTGTGGCGCCGGCATGATGACGCCGTCATTTGCACTTACCATCTTTCGAAATTCGGAGGAGACACGGTGATCGACATCATGCGCACGCATCCGATGATCATCATTGGAGGCATTCTTCAGCAGAATCCGTTCTTTGTATCGCCGGAGGAGTTTCTGCCTGAACTTCGCGAACGTCGTGCCCGCAGGACCGTGTCACCTGCTTCGGCGGCCTAGAATGCAAGGAGAACCCCAGCTCCAACCTCCTGCCGGGGAGATCAAGCACCTTCAGCGCTGTCTTAATGACCTAGTCAGCGTACTCGCCTTGCCTGCCATGTGGAGCGGCGGCGAGCCAGTCCAACTCGTTCACACCCTGCAAGATGCGCTAATGGCCATGCTCCAGCTGGATCTGGTCTATGTGCGCATGGAAGACCCGATCGCCGAGGAGCCCATCGAGATGTTTCGGTCCTCCGAACCGCGAAGACCGATGATCGAGCCGCGAGAGATCGGCGAGGCGCTCAACCATTGCCTGGGAGACGACCCGCAGCAATGGCCTCCGCAGACGCGTAACCGCATTGGAGACGAAGAGATTTCGATCGTGCCGATGCGATTGGGGCTGCATGGCGAAATCGGAGTAATCGTGGCGGGATCGAAACGAGCCGATTTTCCGGGGCAGACCGAAAAACTTCTTCTAAGCGTGGCCGCCAACCAGGCGGCGATCGGATTACAAGAGGCGCGGCTCTTAAGCCAACAGAAGCGGATCGCCGACGAGTTGGATCATCGAGTCGCCCAACGAACCGCCGAGCTCGCGGCGGCGAACCAAGAGCTCAAAAGGGAACTCGCTGGACGCCGGCTCGTGGAAGAGCGGCTCCGACAAGAAGAGACGGAGCTGAAGCGCAGCGAAGTCCGCAAAGCCGCCATTCTGGAATCGGCGCTGGACTGCATTGTGATGATCGATCACGAAGGCCGCATCTCGGAGTTCAATCCGGCGGCGGAGCATACCTTCGGGCAGCATCGGGTCGAAGTCGTGGGAAAGCTGCTGGTGGATGTCATCGTTCCACCGGCCTTCCGGCAGAAGCATCGGGAAGGTTTTGCCCGCTATCTGGCAACCGGCGAAGCCCGAGTGCTCGGTAGACGAATCGAGATGACCGCTGTACGTGCCGACGGGACCGAGTTCCCGGTGGAGCTCGCAATCATACGTACCCCGCTTGACGGCCCGCCGTCCTTTACAGGCTTCTTGCGAGACATAACGGAACGAAAGCGAAACGAAGACGCTTTACGTGAAGCTCACGCAAAGGTTTCGCGGAGTGAGGAGCGTTGGCGCTCTGTGTTCGAGAATTCAGCGATCGGCGTTGCTCTTACTGACCCGAATGGTCGATTCCTTGTTACCAATCCCGTGTTCCAAAGGATGTTGGGCTATACCGATGAGGAATTGCGGAAGCTCTCGTTTCTCGACATCACCCATGAAGAGGATTTCGAATCGAGCCAAAGGCTGGTCGAGGAGCTTTTATCTGGAGAGCGCCAGCAATATCAGATCGAGAAGCAATACCGGCGCAAGAATGGCAGTCTGGTGTGGGTGCGCAATAATGTTTCGATCGTACCCGGCACGGAGCGAGTACCGCGATTCCTCATGGCGCTCTCCGAGGACATTACAGGACACCGACAAGCGGAACAAGCGCTCAGCAAGGCCCGAGCGGATCTCGCGCACGTGGCAAGAATCTCGAGCCTTGGAGTGTTGACCGCGTCGATCGCGCACGAAGTCAACCAGCCCTTGTCGGGCATCGTTACCAATGCAAGTACCTGCATGCGAATGTTGAACGCTGAGCCTCCAAATGTGGAAGGGGCGCGCGAAACCGTGCGGCGCACGATTCGCGACGGCAACCGTGCGGCCGAGGTGATCAATCGATTGCGCGCGCTTTTCAGCAAGAAAGAAACGGCGCTCGAACCCGTAGATCTGAATGAGGCCACAGAAGAAGTGATTGCGCTGTTGATGAGCGAACTTCAGAGAAATAAGGTGATACTGAGGCCTGAACTGGCGAACGACCTGCCGTTCGTCACCGGTGATCGGGTCCAGCTTCAGCAGGTCATCCTGAACCTAATCCGGAATGCATCCGACGCGATGAGTGCCGTGGACGATCGTCCAAGGCAGTTGCTGGTGCGCACCCAGCAGGAGGAAGGCGAACGCGTGCTCCTGAGCGTCGAAGATGCGGGACCTGGGTTCGACCCTCAGGCCGCGGACAGACTCTTCGACACGTTCTACACAACGAAGAACGGCGGCATGGGAATCGGACTCTCCGTCAGTCGTTCCATCATCGAGAGTCATCATGGCCGCCTATGGGCAACCCTGAACAATGGTCCAGGAGCTACGTTTTCATTTTCGATTCCTCGAGGAGTCAATAGTTCTCAGGAATAGGCTTCGAGTTTGGCAGCTGCTTCCGACCTGGATGAACCGGTCGCCGTGAGTTGCGGCGACCGATACTAAAGTACAATAGACGCCGCGTCTCAGAGTGGCGCATTCTTGCGGTTGTGGAGCGCCAAGATAGAGCACGTGAAAGACGAGTTCGACCCCGTCGTCAATGCGCAGACCAGGCTGAAATTGGACCGCACTTTCTGACGGGCGCGTTGCATTCGCCAACCAACTTCATTGCGAATACTCCAGTTTTAGCCCTGCCGAAACCTGCGGTTGCGGGCGCAGCATAACAGCTTATGACAGTCACGCGCCCGCTCGTGTCAGTGGTCGATGACGACGAATCTGTGCGCGAGTCGCTACCTGATTTGCTGAAGGAGTTCGGCTTCGCAGCCCGCACGTTCTCTTCGCCGGAAGAGTTCCTGGCGTCCGATTGGCTCGGCCAAACCGGATGTCTGATCCTGGACATCGCCATGCCGGGGATGAGTGGACCCGACCTTCAGCAGGAGTTGAAACGTCGCGGGCACGACATTCCGATCATTTTCATCACTGCCAGCACCGATAAGAGCATTCGCCCTCGACTCCTCGAACAGGGTGCGGTGGAGTGCCTGTTCAAGCCGTTCAGCGACACAGCGCTGCTTGAGGCACTCCGTGTTGCACTTCAGAGCAACTGAAGACCAACTGAGCAATCAGGCTCTGATACGCGCCTGGCGAATTTGTCTACCTTTTTAGCCAACCAGTGCCACCGTGTCTCCGAGATCATGGAACCGGCCCTGTAGAGTCGGCCCTGTGATCTGGGATTGCTGGATGGCTCTAGCCGTTGGCGTGAGATCTTCTCAGGGCGATTCTATGCGCTGCGCGTCTCCTTTGCTTTTTGACTTTTAAGCCTGCAGCGCGCTCGTCGGCGGTACGCCAGCGAGAGACAGACTGCGTGGATTGTGCCGGCGCTTGAACGGCGGTTGCGGCAGATTCTGAGCCTTCATCTTTTGTGGGCATGCACTTCTCTCCTTGTGTCGTCTTAATTATTTTCTTCCGCTTATTGTTTTGCTGCTCGGTAGAAGCGGGAGCTTTTCTTGTCCGGCTGCGGACAAGAGCCGGGCCAGGTGCTCTTCGTAGCGAAAAGCGCCGCTACGAACCTCACAGCAACGTTCCCGCGGGGCAGCTGCACACACAGGACACGGCACTGATAGTTTCTCCTCGGGAGTCAGATCCTTAATTTGCATGGGCCTTTCGTTCTGAAGCAGGCGAATGTTTAGCTCGTCGACCTGGGCAATGGTTTTCGAAATTCGCTGCACTGTCTTGCCCCAATCCCAAACTTGCTTGTCAGCTTCTTTTCTCCTGATTCCATAGGCTGGTTAGGCATGAAATCCTCGCTCTGCGTTCGGAATCAGGTAGGAGACACACATTGCATCTCCGGGCGGTTGTAGTTGTGCTGTGAGGTGCAATTTCAGGATGGCTGACTGAGTTCAGAGAACCTGAAAGAGGAAAGGATGTCTTACTCACTCTCGACCCTAGGCCCTTCCACCCCGAATGTCAATGCAATGGCTCAAGCGGCCATGCGTGCACGAAACAGTTCCATCATGCTGTTCGCCACCGACTTTTCGGCGTCTGTTGGCGGGTGAACTGGGATCATGCGATCTTTACCCGGAGCGGCATGCACTAGAAATATCTCCTGGTGCTGCATGATCGTTTCCAGTCGATCGCTTTGGACCCGAGGTTGTCTGAGCGGGATTGCTCACTGAGCAATAGTGAGCGGTTTTCTGTAAGCCCTTGATCTATGCTTGCATTTGTAGAGTTGCAGGCACCGGCCCCGTTGAACTCTCGAGGCTGAAATACAGGGAGCTTGCTTATCGGATAGTATTTGGTTGTGCGACAAGGCGCTCGTCCCACTTGAGAAAACCAGGCCTGGCCGCAGAATCGCGCACTCTTGCGCTACCAACGATCGAGACAGGTGCGCTGAGGAGCGCCTGGGATGGCCGTGGATTCCTAACAAATGCACTTCTTATCGGCTCAATGTCGTGTCTGTAAAGGTGACCAGTTCCGGGCTGAACCTCCCGAGACTTGGGTTGAACGCGTTATCTTGCCTCGCCTGTTTCTCTGCCCAGGCCGGTGCGTGACTTGCTTCAAACGGCGGTATCTACCTACATTCCAGCGCTGGACTGCGTTGCCCAACTCGTGGAGATAAGACGCGCTGGCTGCACCTGTCGGTTAGAGAAAGTTATCGATCCATAGACATTCCATCTGCAGCAACCAGGTTTGGAAGATGCGGCGGACTGGCAAAGACGTATCATCGGAAGCTGTACAACCGCAGTGGAAATGAAGGAGAGGGGTAAAACTTGGTGGAAGACGGGTACACGAACGTATTTGTAGACGTACACAATAAAGTTAAGGCTTTCAAAGATCGACTTCGCGAAGCGAACAGGGGTGATGCAGAGCATCGCGAGAACAGATTTGTGCAGGAAACCAAGGAAATGGAAGTCATCGACAAGGAGCGCAGCTCCTCCCGTTAGACTGACGCCCTTATTTGGGCTTTCCTAGCCACGAATATTGCCAGGCGACCGATACCGTGCGGTAGTCTCCGCCAAAACGGATATAGGCTCCATCGCTGAAAGTCGCTTTGATGGATTGGTTCTTGTGAATAGGAAACGACCCCGTGACGCCAATCCGGGACGCGGTTTGGCGGGTTGCCGGGTTGGTTGCAGTCCCCAGGGTCGCCGTGCCACCGAACCAGAAGTTGCCATCCAGCGAGCACCAGAGAAATGGTTTTATGTCATAGCTGAGGTGACCCTCGAACGATCCAATCGGCGATAAGGACTGAGGGCGAGGGGGTAGAGGTTGCGAGAAATACTGGGGGTTTGTGGTGAAAAACCAGACGCCCCCATAGGTGTCGAGCAGCCACTTGTGTTCGAAGCGACGCGAGTAGCCCACTTCCGGTTTGAAAGACCAGCGATTCGAGCCCCAGTTGATCAGCAGGTCAGGATTGTATTGTCCGGTGGGAGCAATAACCCGAAGGCTGGCGCCGATGAGGGTCTTCTGCTTCCACTTCACGAAGTGGCGCATATCCATCGCTGGACCGCCTTTCAAATTCACCGACAAGCGCACTCCCAGGTCAAGCAGGCCGGAGCGGTAAATCGAGCGGTGTTGGCCGATGGCATTGCCTGAAAAAGTCCCCACTCCGTACGGCAGAACTCCGCTAATGTTCGCCGAACGTCCGAAGAAGCTGAAGGAGTGGTAATAGTTGAACGCCGGCACACTGTACTTTCCTACGGCGTCGGTAATGGGAGCGGCTCCATTGAAGTCAACGCCTCCGGTGTAGTAACTGTAGACAAGAGTGATGGCGTTACTGTGCAGAGGAGTGATTATGTACGCGCGAGGGGCTAGGTCCTGGGCGCGGCTCACCGCCGGCGCGCACGCAATCAGCACGACCATCAGGGCAAATAAGCTTCGGTTGCCGGTCTGCTTTGCTTTCGATGTGCGAACCCGGCTCTCCATGAGTGACCCTGAGCTTAAGCCTTCCCGATACGCCCGCCGCATAGTTGCATCAGCCACGATTGGCCGGCTGGAATCATCCACACCCACAGCAGTCTCGGGCCTCTCGGATGTTGTGCAGTTGATTGTGGCCTCGCCGACCCGTGGCGTCACCTAGGAGAAGTACTAGTTAGGCTGGCATGGACTTCCAGAACAGATCGACCAGGCTAGCCCTGCTTCGGGCGCGGTTCGAGCTTGCGTGGAGGTTTCGGGATTCGTTGCCGAACCATGCCGCCGCCAGATTTCAGCAGCTAAGCGTAGATTTCAAATTGGCGGATCGCCGTCCTTCGTTATTTAGCGAGTTCGCTCCGCGCAAAATCGCCAAAGGTTTGTTCCTGCTCGCGAGGCTCGATATCATAGCCGGATGAACACACCTCAGAGCGGGATCTTTGCTCTCGGCACTTCTTCTCATGCCTACCTCGAGTTCGATGTGTTGAACCGAAAGGATGCGCCCGAACTGGTGCGCGCGATTTCGTCGCTGCGCGAGCCGCGAACGACAATCGGCGGCATCAACCTGGTGGTCGGCTTCCGGCCTGAGCTCTGGAAGCAGACCAAGCCGAAAGCTGCGCCCTCTGGGATTCATGGATTCAACCAGAACATTGTCGGAGTAGAGGATTTCGCCATGCCGGGTACGCAGCACGACGCCGTGCTCTGGCTGTCAGGAAGCGCGTACGACGTGGTTTTTGACGAAGCGCACCAAGCCATCGGCGCCCTTAAGGGCCTGGCGACCGTCGCCGAGGAGACATCCAGCTGGCCGTATCAGCATGATCGCGATCTGACGGGTTTTATCGACGGCAGCGAGAATCCTAGTCTCGTCGTCGCGCCGGAAGTAGCGCTTATTCCGGAAGGAAGTCCGGGCGAGGGTGGAACCATCCTGCTGCTGCAGAAATGGGAGCACAACACGACCGCATGGGAATCGCTTTCGGTACCGGCCCAGGAAAAAGTGATGGGACGCATGAAAGCCGACAGCGTGGAAATCGAGAACAAGGCGCCAGACTCGCATGTCGCCAGTACCGATCAGGATGATTTCGGAAAAGTCTTCCGGCGCAACATGCCGTATGGCACGGTCACCAAACATGGAACCATGTTCGTGGGTTTCAGCGCGGATCAAAACCGGCTGTCGAAGATGTTGGAGAGCATGGCGGGCCTGAAGACTGGCAAGCGCGATGCGCTCACCCGCTACACTCAGCCGATTACCGGCGCGTACTACTTTGTTCCATCCACGGAGATGCTGCGGCAGCCGGAAGACGATGAGGATTAGGAACTGGCGGCGGCTAAAGGAATCTCCGCACCCTTGACAGCTCCGATGGCGCGCATCATGCGCATCTCGTCCCAGTTGTCCCAACCCGCAATAATCTGTCCGTTGGCAATTTGGGCGATCGAGATCCCGGTGATCTTCACCGGTTTGCCGCTGGCCGGGATACCCAGGTGATCGCCTTTGTGGGTCATAGTCGCCGACCAGCGCGCCACAACTTTGTCACCTGACGCAAAGGCGTCGTCGACGGTCACGTTGATGTCGGGAAAGGCTCCTCGCAGGTTCTCCACGAACGCCTGAAATTGCTGGGGACCATGGATGGCTACTTCGCCTCCGGCCTCTCCAATGCCGACCGCATTCGGCGCCATCAGTTCATAGATGGTTTCGATCCGGCCGTGGTTCCATACCTCATCGAACCAGCGTCGAATGAGGTTGACGTTCTGCTCGGGCATCTTGTTCCTCCTTGAGCCGTCAGTCTGACACTATAATTTTGTCTGTCAAGAAATTTGCGGGGTCGTGGGACTCGCGGGCCAGCGCGCGCATTTAGCTATCTAGACGCCTTCGACTGTGGCAAAGTGTTTTTCGCGGGGGATGTGTGACCATATTTGACCGATGAAGTCCGCACGGATCACGCTGTGGCCGTTGGTTGCCGCCACGTTCTTCATGGTTTCCGGCGGCACTTACGGTACCGAAGACGTGGTACGCGGCGCGGGCTATGCCGGGGCAATTCTCATCCTGTTGCTGACGCCTGTGATCTGGAGTTTGCCGACCGCGTTCATGATCGGCGAGCTGGCCAGCGCGCTGCCAGAAGAAGGCGGCTACTACGCATGGGTGCGGCGCGCCATGGGCAACTGCTGGGGCTTTCAGGAGGCCTGGCTCTCGCTGGTGGCCAGCGTCTTCGACATGGCCATCTATCCCACGCTGTTCGTCGTGTACCTGGAGCGGCTGTTTCCCTGGTTTGGCGAGGGACATCGCGGAGTGCTGGTCGGAGTTGCGGTGGTCGCGGTCTGCGCGGCATTGAACATCGCCGGCATCAAGGTCGTCGCCACCACGTCGGTCTGGCTGTTCTTTCTGCTCTCCGCGCCGTTCGCCGTCATCGTGGTGTTAGCACCATGGAAGTATGGAGCGTTGGCTCACGTGGCGACGACTCCCACAACGTCGCATGTCGACCTGATCGCCGGGCTATTGGTAGCGATGTGGAACTACATGGGATGGGACAACGCCTCGACCATTGCCGCTGAAGTCGACGAGCCGCAGCGCACGTATCCGAAAGCAATTCTGGCAGCGGTACTGCTGGTGGCCGTCTCCTACATTCTTCCGGTCGCCGCCATGTCGCTGACTCACCTCAGTCCTACAGCGTGGGACACGGGATCGTGGGCGGACATTGCGAACATGGTCGGCGGCCCGCTGCTACGCATCGGACTGGTGCTGGGCGGCATGATGAGCGCATTCGGCATGTTCAACGCGCTGGTGATGAGCTACTCCCGATTGCCGTACGCGATGGCGCAGGATGGAATGCTGCCCTCGATTTTCGCGCGAGTGACACAGCGCTCCCAGGCGCCCTGGGTTTCCATCGTTGTGCTGGCCATCGGGTGGGCTCTGTGTCTGGGCTTCGGATTCGAACGGTTAGTTACGCTCGACATCATGATTTATGGCGCCAGCCTTATGCTGGAATTCGTCGCGCTAGTCGTCCTGCGCTTCACCGAGCCCGAGCTGCCCCGGCCGTTTAAAGTGCCGGGCGGCATTTTCGGCGCGATCCTGGCGGGCCTGCTGCCCATGCTCCTGCTGGGATTCGCCATCATCCGCAGCGATCGCGAACAGGTTCTCGGCATGAGCAGTTTCCGCTTTGGCGCCTTCATGATTCTGGCGGGCTTCGCAGTTTACGGCATCGATGCGATGTTCGCAAAACGTGCGCGCTGAGATTTCCCGCAACCCGCCTAGCAACGTGCGCGCTTAATCCGGCGAAGCCCCGCATTGCCCGCCCACTAATTATTGGCTGACCCAATCGCATCGAGCTCAGCGAGGATTTCAGCCGGCAGTCGCAGTGTTGCCGCTTTCAGATTCTCGCGAAGATGCCCCAGCGAAGATGTTCCCGGGATCAACAGCACATTGGGCGAACGTTGCAGAAGCCACGCCAGCGCCACCTGCATGGGAGTGCTTTGAAGCGATGCCGCCGTCGCATCGAGAACCGACGACTGCAGGGGACTGAAACCTCCCAGCGGAAAGAACGGCACATAGGCAATCCCCTCTTTCGCCAGATCGGCGAGGAAGCCATCATCGCTTCGCTGAGCGACGTTGTAGAAATTCTGCACGCAGACGATCTCCGCGATTGTCTGCGCCTCGGCTAGTTGTCCGGGGCTCACATTACTCAAGCCGAGATGACGAATCAGTCCCTGCTGCTTAAGTTCGGCGAGCACGGTCAGCGGCGCTTCAATCGATCCTTCCGTGGGCGCCGCCATTCCGCCAACTCGCAGGTTGACGATATCCAGCGAGTCCAGTCCCAGATTCCGCAGATTGTCGTGAATACCATCGATGATTTCCTGGCGCGAGAGCGCAGGAATCCACGACTTGTCCGCTCCCCTGCGGGCGCCAATCTTAGTGACGATCACCAGGCCTTCCGGATACGGGTGGAGTGCCTGCTTGATGATTTGATTGGTCACATGCGGGCCATAAAAATCGCTCGTATCAATGTGATGGACGCCGCTGGCCACCGCCTCGCGCAGTACAGCGACCGCTGCGTCCCTGTCGCGCGGCGGGCCCCACACTTGCGGGCCGGCAAGTTGCATTGCGCCGTAGCCCATGCGGTGCACAGTCATCGATGTATTCGGGAAGGTGAAGCTGCCGCCGAGATCCATTTGTTTCGTCACTTATCGCTCCTCTAATCTATTCATCAGTTGTATCAGTCTGGGGTACGTGTGTTTAGATGAAGGAAGCTTCAGGTTAGGAGTTCGCATTTGCCTACGCGGTCCCAGGTAGTGTTAGAGCCACGTAAATCGCCGGTTCAGGCGCGTTCGGCCGCCAGCGTCGACGCCATTCTGGAAGCGACCATTCAGGTTTTGCTGAGCGCAGGAAAAGAAAGGCTGACGACAACCCGTGTCGCGGCGCGCGCCGGAGTCTCGGTCGGAACGTTGTACCAGTATTTTCCCAACAAGAGCGCGCTTCTACAGGCTGCCTTAAAGCGCCACCTGGATGAGGTGATCGAAGCGGTGGAACGAGTTTGCCGGGAACAGAAAGGGCAAACGCTACAGCGGATGGCAACAGTTCTCATCACGACATTTCTCAATGCCAAGATGCGAGATGCGAAAACCAGCGTCGCGCTGTACTCCGTCAGCTCCGATGTCGACGGCGTGAAGATGGCGCGGCAGATGGGTGTGCGCTCGAATAAGGCGATTGTCGAAATGTTGAAGACGTCGCGCGAGGCCCTTACCAAAGACCCGCAAGCAGTCGCGGCCGTTCTGCAGGGCGCTATGGGCGGCGTCAGCCGGAGATTGCTGGAATCCGTTACGCCGGAAAAGGAGTTCGAGCTTCTACGGGAAGAGCTGATCGCAATGGCGTGCGCCTATCTCGAATCCTGCACCCAGCGGCAATCGGCGTAGGAACCGGTTCCTGTTTCATCCGTACAGATAGCCGCTGCAACGCGGACACAGGCCGTGGCTCACTTTGAAGTTATCGCGCCGCAGCATCTCCGGTATCCAATCCCATTGCTCATCGCTCTCCAGACGCTTGGTCTTGCGGCAATTCGCGCACATGACGGCGATTCCCGTAGACGAAATGTAGTGGCTCGATTCCTCGGCGGTCAGCGGCGGCCGCACTTCGCACGCTTCTTCGACGCGAAGGTGATTGCTAACCAGCAGGCCGTCCTCAAGCGGCATCATCGCCATCCGGATCAGTCGGATTTTCTCCGGACTTGAGCAGTCATAGTCGAAATGCGTCCATCCCGGCGCGCGTCTGGCGAACCAGAACTTGTGAACATAGAAGGTGCGTAGAACGTCGGGTACAAAGTCCAGGATCAACCGGCCCTTGATCTCCGCGCAGGAGATTCCGTGGCCATTATTCTCTGCCGCGAACGCATCCCACGCCGGGTTGCAGTCCACAAACCGCAATTCATCGTCGAGCAGATAGACCGTATCCGTCTGCCACGCATCGCTCTCAACCATCCAGGATGGAAAACTCATGGGGCATTCTCCGCCATCGCACTCGCGCCAAAATTCGGCGCGAATCCTCGCGACCGTTTTGCCGTGTGGTCAGGGCAATCGGCGCCGTCTACAACTCTATCGGCATACCGGGAAATTTCTGTGACGGCTGTCACAGATAACGGCAATCCGGTCGCACTCGAGGAGAAAATTCCTACTGCTGAGGATGCTGGCCGTCCTGATGCACGTACTTGATCACCTCTACGTCGGAGACAGCCATCAGACCATTGAAGGTCATCTCGTCGAGTGACTCCAGCAGGCGCTGGATGTTCTCGGCGGTATCGACAATCTGCACCAGGATGGGCGCGTCGGACGAGAAGGTGAGCAGGTGACGGCGGCGAATCATGGTGCTGGCGCCGTAGCCCTCGATGCCCCGTAAGACCGTCGCTCCGGCAATTCCCAGGTGGCGGCAGCGCTCGACGATCGCCTGATAGAGGGGTTGCCCTTGCCACTTATCGTTCTCGCCGAAGTGAATGCGCAGCATCTTGGCTTTGCCTTCGAGTTTCACTTGAGCTTCTCCTCTTTATCCGACAGCACGTGCGAATACTTGATGACTTCGGCATCCGACATCACGACCAGCCCTTGCTTCACCATCTGGTCGAGCACGGGAAAGAACCCGCGCAATTTTTCTTCAGTGTCCACCACGGTCAGCAGGATAGGAGCATCATGCGAGAGATTCAGCGTGGAATCCTTGTGCATCTGGCCATTGGCGCCGTATCCCAGGATGCCGCGATAGACGGTCACGCCCGCGATATCGTTGGCGCGCAATGCCTGTACCAGCGCCTGATAGAGGGGCTTGTCCTGCCAGCGGTCATGTTCGCCGATCAGGATGCGCATGATCTTGGCAGCGGATTGCAGCTTGGCAACGGGCGCTGGCTCGCGCAGCTCGTGCTTGTCCGATGCTGGATTGATGACCCTGGTATCCTGCACTTCGATCAGCCCGTGCGAGGCGATCTCCGTCAGCTTGGGCAGCACTTCTTCAACCCGCTCCGCTGTCTCGACGAATTCGATTTTGATTGGCATCTGGTCGGCCAGCTCGACCAGACGGCTGGTGTGCAGTTTGTGGTCGGTGCCGAAACCGGCAATGCCGCGGGTCACCGTCGCGTCAGAAATCCCGCGAAAGAACAGGTAATCGAGAATGGCCGCGTAACAGGCCGTGCCGTGATACTTCTGGCCCTCGATTACATAGACGGTCACCTTCTTAGCTGGTCCGCTGGTCAGCACCGGTCCTCCCCAGGCGAGTCGTCGCGCTCTCTGATGTTCTGTGTGCTGCTCATACCCACACCTTGCCCAACACATCCCCCAGCCACACAGCAACGAAGCCCGTGACCACACTCAAGCCGACATTCAACAACCCTGTGGCGAGTTGCCCTTCCTGTACGGCGCGCAGGGTCTCGTACTCGAAGGTGGAAAAGGTGGTGTAGGCGCCGATAAATCCGATGGGAATCAGGTAGCGCCAGGACGGACTGGCCACCGACCGCGCCAACAATGCCATGCTGACGCCCACCAGGAAACATCCGCTAATGTTGATGACAAATGTGCCGTAAGGGAAGCGAAAGCCGAGGCGGCTTCCGACGTAGTTGCCGAGCAGGTAGCGTGCAATGGCTCCAGCAGCGCCGCCAATGCCGATCATGACATATTTCAACAAGCTGAGCTTCCTCCCTCGCGGGGATGTAAATTGCGCGACGCTGGGAAGACTTGCCGGGGACATGACTCCGCGACAAGTGTTCCTTGTCAGGAGTCATCATCTGTCCCGGACTACGATGAGACAGCGGTTAGGGGTGAACTCCTTCACCCTGAGGATGCATTGTTGATACAGCAGCACGGCGGCGTGTGTCAAGCCAGCAGCGTCCCATGAGTTCACTCCACGGCTGCGCGGCGCTTGCGAATCGTGATGCAACATGCTCAAGGAAACCGCAGGTCCCCTCGGATAAATGTTGATAACAGGCCAACTCGCACCCTATCTGAACCGGATGGAATATGTTCCTCGGGAGTTGGCCAGCATCCGGTGACGGCACGTCACGCCAACTTGACGTAAAACGCCCTTCTCGTAAATCTGAATGCCGCTGGTTTTTCGAGGTCAGCTAGTTGGGAGTTTGCGACATTCGCGGGCTGCCGATTCTCAGCGCGCGCCGAAGAAGAAATTGGCTACCGGGAGCCGACCAGGCAACAACTGTAGCGGCGAAGCAAGTTGGGCGTGTTACGTCCAAGTGGCGGTACCAATGGGTTGTCTCCCGAATACGTCGACCTCTCGGGAGCTATCGACGACTGGCACAACTGAACAATATGGATGCCGTCGGATCTCGAAATAGCCTTGCGTATTCCAGTTTTGCCTGTTTGTAGATGGGAATGTCGGGATCGGCACCTTTCCAGAGATTGAGGAACTCCCGATACGACTTGCGCGCGGCATCCTTGTCGCCCATCATCGCCTGCGCGCGTCCGAGTTGCAGATGCGCCAGGGCACCGGTGACATTGTCCAGCACGATTCCTGGGTGGTCGAGCATCTTCTGGAACTCGGTTTCTGCTTGCCGGAACATGCCAGCGTCCAGATACGCCTGACCCCGCACGTAAGCGGGAGAAAGGTTACCAAGAGACGACTGAGTCGTTCCCAGCTCGTAAGGGAAGGTGATTTGTAACAGCTCGATTGCCTTGGTAGGGTTCTTTTTCTGTAATTCGATAGCGGCCTCGATCGTCGGCAGCAGATAGTTCTGCATCATCGTGTCCAGTGGAAATTGCTGCTGGAGATGCTCCACCAGTTTCTGGGCCTGATCTATTTCTCCGGTGCGCGCCAGCACCATCGCTGCCGCCAATCTCACACGTCGACCTGGCATAGACTCGAGAGCTACTCCCGCTTCACGAGCTCGACCAAAGTTGCCAACTTCGGCCTCGCGCAATGCGGCAGATCCCCCCCAGCTCTCGGCTCCCTCGTCATTCACAGACGACTCCAATACGCGGCGAGCAAGATCCCGTGCGCGACGAAAACGACCGTGGTATGCCGCCTCGTCTGATTGCAAGAATAGGGAGTCCTGTCGCGCGCCAGGCCTGCCGTTCATCCAAACAAGCTGCTCTTGCATGGCGGCTTCATCACCCTCCAGAAAAGCAATCAAGTACCGAACAGAACGGAGATCAAGCACATCTACCCCGTGGGATAAAGCGTCATCAAAAATCGATTTGGCTTGGTCCGGCCGGTTGATAGCCATGTAGGCAAACATAAGGTTATTAACAGGAACGTAACTCTTTGGCCTAATCCGGAGCGATTCCTTTGCCTCAGAGATCGCCATGTCGTATCGTCCGACAACTCTATAATGGCGACTCAAGGTATTGTGCGCCGCAGTGTCGTCGGGATAGGTTTGGGTCCATTTCACATAAATTGGGATGGCCTTTTCCAGCTCACCTGTAGCTAAGCCAAAATAGCTACCCTCTATGTAAAAGCGTTGTCGAGCGCTACCCCGGTCTCGCAGTGCATAGGCTCTTTTGTAATTTTCTATTGCCTGTCCTTGGGCGTCCAGATTGTAGTTAGCATCTCCCAGTGAACAGTAAGCAACGGCAAACTTGGGGTCGAGTTCGACCGCTCGCTGCAGATAGGGAAGAGATTCAGCATCACCTTTCTCTCTCTGAATTATGCGAGATTGCGCGAAGGATTGAAGGGCTTCGAGTGACGAAGTCGTGGCCTCGTCCAATGGCTGGTTGAACTTCTTCAACGAGGACTGCGGCTCACCCACTTCGCGCCGTAGCTCGATACCAGCATCCCCCAGGACCTTCACCACTTGCTCACGGTTCTTGGCTTCCATCGCTGTTTTGGCGAAAGTCTTTCCAGTCTGGCAGTCCACGCCTCTCAGCTCGATTTCATAACTATTGCCACGGTCGGCAATCGAACCTGCCACATACGCCTTGCTATTGGTGTGCACGCAGACGTCCCGTGCCAGCTTTGGTATCAATTTCTCGTCTTCAGAATGGTGCATCGCCTTCAGCGTTCCGCGGACCTTGTCGGGAGCAAGCAAGTTGAGGACCGGGGTTTGCTCCAGCTCTACTCGCAGTGCGGCGTTCAAGGCATCGTCGAATACTGGGTCGGTGGTTAAATTGGTGAAGTCCGCGAGAACAATGGTGTCGTTTCCGGTAAGCCTCGTGGTGTTACGCGAACGCCAGTACAGGCCACTAATCACAACCGTTGTAACGAGTAACCCGGCCGCCGCGATCCTTCTCCAAAGGAAACGCGCTCGAGCTCTTTTTCCGTTCCTGACCTGCTCCAGATCAGCACGCATTTCGGTGGCCGACTGATAGCGCAGACCGCGATCCTTCTCCAACGCCTTGTCAATTATGCCGACGAGGTTTCGCGGAAGCACAGGGTTTCGTTCCAGCACAGGAACTGGAGTTTGGTTCAGGATCGCATCGTGAACGATCGCCGCAGTTTCTCCGCTAAAGGCGCGCTGTCCGGTGGCCATCTCGTATAGCACCAGGCCAAACGAGAACAGGTCGGTGCGCGCGTCCAGCTTCTCGCCTCGCACCTGCTCTGGCGACATGTAACCCTTGGTGCCCATCGCCGAACCGGTGCGAGTCAGATTAGAAGAACTCGACTCCGTCGGCAACGACATGGGATTGCCAGCCTGCACCACGAGTTCGCGTTCGTCACCTAGCTCCAACAGCTTCGCCAACCCAAAATCCAGAACCTTGCAAATGCCCTTGTCGGTAATAAAAATGTTGGCCGGCTTGATGTCGCGGTGGATAATGCCCCGCTCGTGCGCGGCTCGCAGGCCATCATTGACATGGATTCCGACGTCCAGCAGTTCCTCGAGCGGAAGCGGACCCACGTTGGCCGAGAGCCGGTCGCGCAAAGTCTGCCCCTGCAACAACTGCATCACCATGAAGGGTTGGCCTTCATGTTCTCCAAATTCGTAGATCGAGCAAATGTTGGTATGGTCAAGTAAGGAAATGGTGCGCGCCTCGCGGTGGAAACGCTCCAATGCCTGTGGATCGGTGTCTAATTCGTCCGGCAGGAATTTCACCGCGACCAGGCGACCCAGCTTGAGGTCTTCAGCACGATAGACCACGCCCATGCCGCCGCCGCCGATGATGTCCAGCACGCGGTAGTGCGAAACCGTCCTGCCGGTCAGCGCTCCTATGTCAAGCTGCACGGGCACGGACGGAGCAGCGTCGCCCGAACGTTGAGCATCCCCTTCGCTCGGAAGGTCTTCGCCAACCATCCGCTCCCACGGCACCATCAGGCGGTAGCCACGACGAGCCAAAGTCTCGATATACCTTGATTCCTGGGCCGAGTCGCCAAGAGCTCGGCGAAGCTTTCCGATGACGACATTAATGTGGTGGTCAAACTCGACTACCGTGTCATTCGGCCAAAGCTTCTTCTTGATTTCCTCGCGAGTCGCGATCTCGCAGTTCCGATCGATCAGCGTCAGCAGCACTTTGAACGGCTGCTCCTGCAGTAGGATTCTGCGGTCGCCCTCGCCAGCTTCGGCCAGGCATAACTCGCCCGTCGTCAAGTCGAGTATGAAGTCCCCAAAGCGGACGCGAGCTGGCAGTATCTCTTTCATGAAATCTAAAGGGATGCAGGCGGAAGTCTACTACCACTCGAACCACCTACCAAAACGTAGTTCACTAAATTTGATCGGCAGGCCCCCATGTTAGTGCGGAACCTTTTCTGAATCAGTCACTTGATTCAATTGACTCGCATTTGACTCTTAATTGACCGCCAGCGCATTGCTCTTGCGCGGGTATCCCACCATACTCGCCGCAATTCTGGCTTTGAATTCTCACGCTGACGCTGACGCTCCCATTCATCAACCGGCCTTGCAAGGTCACTGCAGCGCCCATTGCAGAATTAACAGGAGACAAATGTGAAATCCCGCAGGTGGATGTGCACTAGTGTTTTGTGTTTGGCCGTTGCGGTCGTCTCAGCTCAGGCACAAATCGTCTACACACCGGTGAATATCTCCATTCCAGTCAATGGTCAATACAACATCGACTTCGACCACAACGGAATCATCGACTTTGCTCTTCAGTCCAAGCTCATTCAATCCTATTGCCAATATGGCGATGGCTTCTTGTGGACGGTGGCTGCTAACCCTGCTCAAGCCGGTAACGGCGTGATGGCCTTCGAATCGCCTTTCGGATGGTTCGATGGTGCCGTGCCGATCGGGGTTCAGGTTGGATCCAATCAGACCTTCTATCAAGGCTTCGCCGTCATGAGCGAATTTGAATGGGGGGCCTGTGGCAGGTCCGTTTACGGCCAATGGCTTAACGTTCCGGACCGATACTTGGGACTACAGTTCCAGATCGTTAGAAATGGCATACCTGAGACGCATTACGGATGGGTCAAGGTAAGCGTTGCCGGATATCTGGATCAACACGGCGATCTTCAATCTGAGACCTTCCTATCCGGTTTTGCCTACGAAACCACCCCAGACAAGCCAATTGCGACCGGTCAACTCTTCTCTTTAGACAAGGAGGACCATCATGACTAATTTGACGTACTCGGGACTTGGAACACCTCGCCTCCCATCGTCGGCCTTAGTATTGGGGTTGGCGATGACCCTCGTGCTGACCTTCGTTGCGAGTGCCGCGGCCCAAGTCCGCCCTTTCAAGGTGATCTATACCTTTTCTGGTGGAGAAGACGGGGCCATGCCGCAAGCTGGCCTTACCATGGATGCGGCAGGGAATCTGTACGGCACCACCAGCAATGGCGGGACGGCGGGCGGAGGCACCGTCTTCGAGTTGTCTCCGCGGGAATCCGGCTGGCTCTTCACCGTGCTCCACAGCTTTACCGGAGGCAATGATGGGGCTCATCCCGCCGCCAGGGTAGTCTTCGGCCGGGATGGCGCCCTCTACGGCACCACAATGAATGGCGGCTCGGGCGGTGGAGGCACAGTTTTCAGAATGACGCCACCCCCAACCCTCTGCAAGACCGCGTTCTGTCCGTGGATTGAAGTCGTTTTGTACTCGTTTGCCGGAAATGCGGATGGAGCGAATCCCGGGTACGGTGACCTTGCTTTCGACGACGCCGGAAACATCTACGGCACAACGCAAGCGGGGGGCGGAACTGGAACCGGATGTCCCCTGCTATACGGATGCGGCACGGTGTTCGCGTTGACACGCTCCTCCGGTGGCCAGTGGGCGGAAAGCGTACTTCATAGGTTCGCGGACGGGCTTGACGGGTCGACGCCGACCGCAGGTGTCATTTTCGATAAAGTCGGGAATCTCTATGGGACAACGCTATCAGGCGGTACTGGAGACGTTGGCACGGTTTACCAGTTGACACCTTCAGGCTCCGGATGGATAGAGAGCATTCTGGTGAATTTTCCGGATGACGGTGCGGCGCCGTTCGGCGGCCTGATATTCGACCAGGCGGGCAATCTATTTGGCGCGACAATCGCTGGAGGTTTCGGAAGGCCGTGCGGCTCGGTTTACGAACTGACCCCATCCGGCGGGGCTTGGGTTTTTACCTCGGTTTACATCTTCAGCGGAAACGACGGACCTTTTGGCGGCCTGGTCATGGACGCCTCCAGTAATCTCTATGGCACAACATTTCAGGATGGCGAGTATTTGGCTGGATCGGTTTTCAAACTCGCACCGTCCGGCGGCGGCTGGACCTATACCGACCTGCATGACTTCTGCTTCGGCTCTTGCAGCGGTGGGAAATATCCGATGGGCACTTTGGCACCGGACCCAGCCGGAAATCTCTATGGCACCGCATCCGAAGGTGGTACAGGCTATGGTGTTGCCTGGGAGATCACGCCGTAACTGAAATACTTTACATATAGCGGCGGCCGGCATCTCACGAGGATGTCGGCCCCTTTAGAGCTACGCCGAAAGCGAATTTTCACGACATCACTCTGCGCGTCAACTCCGCCTAATCTGGCAGCGCTTATGAAGACTCACGAATTAGATCGGTCTGGATGCTGTTCTTTAGGCTCGCTTCGGCGGGCTTTTTCTTTGCTCGCGAATGAAAAAGCGGACAATTCACGGACAGTGAGGGCAAAACCGGGGTCTTTGATCGGATAAATCGAAAAGAATGGCTCCTCAGGTAGGACTCGAACCTACAACCCTCCGGTTAACAGTTGCGCGAACGGTATTACCGCCAATTACCGGCTACTGCGGTTGTTTAGGAAATACAGCCCTTAGCCGGGCTCCGAGGTGCGGCTGAGTGCCGCTGGTTTTGAAGTAGAGTCCCTCAAGAAGTCCCCAGAGTTTTCTCGGCCCGCACTGCCTGCACCTCTCGTCCGGTAGAGACGAGCGGTCCTGGAGGGGAAAGCGAATCAGTTCGACTGGCCCTGCGCTGTCTGGCCAGGAGAGCGTTGCTCGGTCATTCGATCTGAAAAAATCTTTGCAAATGTATAGATACTCTGCATCGGATTAGCCCCCACCGAGGTTGGGAAAATACTTCCGTCCACAACATACAGATTCTTAGTCCCCCACACATGAAAGTCCCAGGCAACGACGCTCGTCGGGTCAGCGCCCATTTTGTTTGTCGCCTGCATTGGGCAGAAGTCACAACGGAACGGTTGGGAATGAGTAGCAGATGCTTCTCGACCTGGTCGGCTTGATGAATGTTGGTGAGAACTACAGGTTGAAGTTCGGATGGTTGCCGCTCGCCGAGGATGTTTTCGGTTGTGGGAAGGTATACCTCCTTTGCGCCGGCAAGAAACATTACTCGAATCGCCTGGGCAATGCCTTGGCGAAATCTCACTTTATCTGCTTTTTCAGAAAGCTGGTACTGAATCAGCGGGTCGCCCTTGTCGTCCAGCGTAAGGCGATTGTCGGATGAAGGAGTATCGATGAGCATAACCCCGAACCCGGCGAGGTTACGGAAGGACTGAACCATCTGAAGCGTGTGCAATGCGGGGCCTGGAGACATGAGCCCCGCATAGACTGGCGAAGCGGACATGGATTCAAGCGCATAGCCGCGATCAACAAGGTGATCGTCGACATATACGGACGCCTGCGTCCTCTGAGTGCGTCGATAGATCGATCAAACTTTCCAATGATCGGCATCGAGGGATGCAAGATCACGCCTCGTCCAATTTGATCGTTCGAGACACCCGATCGAAGCAAGATGGTAGGCGAACCCAGAGCCCCGGCCGCAAGAATCACCGTCCGAGCACGGACTGTAACCGTTTGGCCGGGACTCAAATGTAATTTGTTAGGATCGGCAATTACACCGTCATCTGGGATGGGTCGCGAGTCCGAATTTCGACCCCGACCGCGTTCTGGACGCCATCAACTTGGTCGAACAGTACCCGCCGAACATCAGCGTCGGGAATCATGCTTAGCGGGTTCTGCTTATCCTGAAGTGCTTCGAGGACGAGTTGGCTCTTGTGAGGATCGTTTGTCTGTCACCGGGTAAGGCGACTCCCCGGGCGGATATTGTTGAGATCGTAGAGCTTTGGATGAAGGCCTTCCCGACGCGCCCCATCCCATAGCACTCGGTTATTGGTATTGATTTCGGATTCGGAAGCGAGCGCGTGCCGATGGCACTCTTCACCCATTCGTAGGCCGATGAAAGCTGGGCTTTCGTGAAATCTTCAGGACCGGTACGCCCCTCCTGCCGCCAGGTATTAATTTTCGGAATGTCATAGTGTACGGTAGTGATATTCTTGTTGACGACCTCCTTGCTCGGGGCGTACATTTTAGGTGTCCTAGCAAGGGGTAGCCATGAACATCGTCTCGATTTACAAACAATTCCCCACCGAAGCTGACTGTATCGCTCATCTTGAGCGTGTCCGCTGGCGGGGTAAGCCGATCTGTCCGTACTGCAAATCCGGCCGTACCACTTCCGCTAAGATTGAGCGGCGGCATCATTGCAATGGCTGCAATACGAGTTTCAGCGTCACGGTTAACACGATCTTCCATCACACTCATCTGGACTTGCAAAAATGGTTTCTTGCCATCTCGCTCGTTCTGAATGCTAAGAAAGGCATCTCTGCTCGACAGTTGGCCCGCGATCTGGAAGTTAATCGAAATACCGCTTGGTACATGGGAATGCGCATTCGTAACGCCATGTTCGAGCAGGGCGAGTTGCTTAAGGGCATCATCGAAATGGATGAGTGCTACATCGGAGGAAAGCCCCGTAAAGGCAACTCGCCACGCGGCGGAATGCATAAGCGAGGACGTGGAACTGACAAGCCCCCAGTGGTTGGAATGGTTGAACGTGGCGGACGATCGTGGCGCGGCCCGTTGATAAGACCAAACTGAAAGCCAAGAGTCTTTCTAAGATGGTGCGCGATAATGTAGACATTGCCAATGCTGTTCTCATCACCCATGAATATTGCGGCTATCTCCGCGTAAAGAACTTCATGCCGCATCAGTCATCAATCACAAAGTCTGCTACGCCGATGGCGAGATTCACACCAACACAATCGAATCATTCTGGGGCCTGCTCGAAACGTGGAATCTTCGGCCAATATCACCGCGTCACATTCGCCACTTGCATCAGTACGTTACTGAGTTCTGCTATCACCACAATTACCGCAAGAATCCGGCAATCTTCGAAATACGCTTCGCCGCGCCGTGGGAGCATGATAGATGAGCGAAATCCTCGAACTACACAAGGGCACAAAACTAGGGAAGCTGCGAATTGGCGGACTTGAACTTGAATGCGCCGTTCTGGAAAACGGCACGCGAGTTCTTTCACAACGAACATTTACCAAAGCTCTAGGCGCTCCATCCGGCGGCGCGGCATTCAAAAGGCGGTCAGCGGAAGGGGTCGCTGATTTGCCTATTTTTCTTGCATACGAACGGCTCAAACCCTTTATTGACGCGGAGTTGTCGGCGTCGCTAAGTTCTCCAATCGAGTACATCCCGAAACATGGGGGGCGATCTGCGCTCGGCATCGACGCTGAATTGGTTCCGGATGTATGTGACGTTTCGGTAAAGGCTCGTGACGCCGAAGTGCTCACAGAGCACCAAGAGCGCATTGCCGACCACGCATACATACTTATTCGCGGGCTAGCTCATATCGGCATCGCTGCATTGGTAGATGAGGCAACCGAGTACCAGCCAATTAGAGACAAAGAAGCCCTTCAACAAATCTTAGATAAGTACCTGCGGAAAGAATATGCTGCATGGGCTAAGCGATTCCCCGACGAGTTCTATCAGCAAATGTTCCGCCTTCGTGGATGGCAGTGGCGCGGAATGCGCGTCAATCGCCCAAGCGTCGTTGGCAAGTACACAAACGATCTGATCTACCAACGGCTCGCCCCTGGTGTGCTAGACGAACTCCAGAAACGAAACCCGAAGGATGACAAGGGAAACCGCGAAGGGAAACACCACCAACTATTAACCGACGATATTGGGCTTCCAGCGTTGCAGAATCATCTTTTCGCAACAACGGGATTCATGCGAGCATCGTCAACGTGGGATCAATTCTATCGCTCAATGCAGAGGGCGTTTCCGAAACTGAATAGCAATTTGGTACTAAATTTCCCCGAGGAAGACGATGAGACTACGCGGTTGTAAGTATTTTATCCCGCTCTTGCAGTTCTATCTTTCTTGTCTCAACCGCCTGTTGTTCTAATAGTTGAAGGTGGTAGTTGATTCTGGTATCCAAGACCATTTGCCGCGTCTCGCATGTAACCATGTTGGCTACCCTAGGAAGCCCGTACCTTACCACATTGTAGAAGCAATACAAGGCGAACATCGGAAAGGCCATTACCGAAGTAACGAGTATCTGCAAGGCGATGGTCTTTATCATCCTCTGGTGGATCGATTCCAGCTTGCAAAATACCTCCTTTCGCACGCTAGGCACGGAACGTAACTCGTCCATATAGTTCGGGATTCCGGGCATAAGGGGCCTCGCCTTCTCCCAAACTATCGTAACCCCTAGTCGAACGAAGGAAATCTGGTGCGCAAAGCGAATCACGCTATTGAGTAGCTGGCATAGTTTCCTGTACAGGGGATCATCGAATGAAATCGCCCCGGTGCACGCATACTCGAAAAGCTCGGACCTAAGATCGAATAGATCCTGTCGAAGCTTGGCGGTTTTATAATCGCGCCAGCACGTAATCAAATACCAAAGAGAAACAAGTCCAAGCGTGGTATACAGTACATTCGCGATTTGCTGGACATTGCTCATAATTCATCCTCTGGTCGGGTTCTGCCCCGATCCGTCAATCCGCTCGAACTTCGGTTGGGATCCATCTCGGCTTCCCCGACCCCTAACCCTTGGTGCGAGGTTCTTTTATCGTTTTCGTCTCGCAGCCGTTTTTCCCTTCGCCCGTACACCACACCCCCGGCTCCAACAACGTATCCGATCGAGTTCGCTAGTCTAATGTCTCCCAAGAATCTAATGCCAATCTCGGCAAACGTGTGCTTGCCGGACAGCACGACGATGCTGCTGTAGGCACAGAAGGAGATGAATGCGATGGAACCCCATTTGATAAATAGACGGACATTAGCGTCAACCGCATCAATTATCTTCAGTCGAACGAGATGATCGGCAGGAACCGAGGTTGTGCAGAATCGCTCCTTCGATTTGACGCGGTGGCCACTTGAACAACAAATCTGCCTCCCTGCAGACATTTGTCAAGAATAAAGGGCTTTAGGAGATTCTACCCTGTCACGGCCATCCCAATATAACACGTCTACCGTAAACTAGGACATTCCGTTCAACGCGAGGTGGGCTTGGTTTGGCCGGGGATTCGACCAGCTTTGACCGTATAACGGTTTAGCAATTTTCTGCTCCAATGTGATCCTTTGCAATCCCAGTCACTTAAAGTCGTCCTGCCTCGCCAAAAAGCACGCAGTATCACCTGAATAGTCAGTTACAGGACAGCACTCGGGAGAGTGCACTAAAACGGGTAACGTGGCGATTGCCATCGACGTACCGTTTCGGAACCTCCAGCCCATATAAACCCGTCGGGAGTGTCCAGTTCGAGTAGCGAATCATCAGGCCAAATCGTCATCCGGCGAAAGATAGTCGAAATCCCACCGTCGCAAATGCAGGTATTCTTCAATGCTCAGTTCTGCCGTATTCGCAATGTCTGCATCTTCAACTGTTATTCCTTCGCACTGCGAGAGAAGACAACGCATCTCGGCGACCACGCTTAGTCCGCGCCGCTCTCGGTTAATGTCTTCGCAAGCCGCCGGGCTCATGACCACGCGCAGCAGGATTCGATAATCTTCGTCGCAAGGCAGTTCGTCCCAGGAGTCAGCTCCGGCCAGCACGTACAAAACATCTTCACCTTCTTTCTCCATCAATTTGTGGAGGCTCTTTTTGACAGGGTTCGAGAGTCTATCGACGAAGGCGGAAGGGAAGGAGGGACGCTCGTAACGCCGAGCTGCCCATTTCGCTATCGTTTTGACATCGGGTTCTTTGATTTCAATGGTGGTGTCCGGAGAACCGTTTTCTAAGACATGACGATCAATGCGGTATTTCTCATGGATGTTGATCTCGTACAGCTCGCTCTTGCCCCTAATAATCGCTCTAACCTGCAGCCTCCTCGGGTCTTCGCATACAAGAACCGGCTGTCGCCGCCAGACTGAGGCCGCAAAACAAGAATTTCGCAAAATGGCTCTAAATCGTAGGACGGATTGACAATGTCACAATCGTGAGAGATCACCAACAGCTTAGAATCGGCACCCACGGTCGATGGGAGAACGCCCTTCGGCACCAACTCGTGCGGCACGATTTTGCCTTGCCTCCACCCGTAGGTGAGCAGCGAGGAAGCAGCGGACAATTTTAGAGACCCCTGTCAGCGCATTGGGCTAAACATCAATTCTTTCGTTCGAAGCCCAATTCGTGGTTTGCTTTCTGTACAACTTTAGATTGCGCTTCTTTGCGGCTTCCAAAACGCCCTGTCGAGACGTGTGCTGGGATACCGCCTCTCGAACCTTTAACAAGCTTGCCGAAATCGCCTCGGGATCGAGCACTTTCGAGGAAAGAAGCTTCAGAAGTGGTGCTTCGATGACGCAACTGCAGGATTCAGAAACGCACCAACCGGCTTGTTTGAAATCATCCTCCATTCTCTAGCGATCTTATACATGCTCTCAAGTCGTTGGGCATGATTTCTGCGCAGCTCCGCATTGCCTGCTAACCAGGCATACACAGTCGGGCGACGAACCCGCAGAACCTTAGCCAAATCGCTCACGTTCATCGAAAGGTATCGCCGAATACCAGCCAGTTTCTCTTGAGTGTTAAATAGATGTTCAGATTCAACGTCAATACTCGGGACTTGCACGACTGAAACTACGATAGGTCCGCTCGGGGGGGCAGGCATCATTTGAGGATTCGCGCTGCCTCCAGTGCCGACGAAGAGCATACCAAATACCGCAGCCAGAACTGCATTGCCGAATTTGATGTTACGTTACCGGAGAGCACATTTCCGGCAATAGGAGTCGTATGGCCGCCGGATGAGGTAGCTGTTGTAGCAGGTTCGTAGTTAACAACAATATCCCGCATCTCTATTCCTCCCTCTTTCCCAGCTGACGAGAGCCTTCGGTGTTACAGCGGCTGCAAAAACCGTATCCAATTGTTCATGCAATTGTTCAAACTTCGCCATGACATCGGACACAACAAAATCGGAAGATTGTTCCACGAAGTGATCAAAGTCCAAGGTAGTTGCAATTTCGTTAGGGGCAAGTGTTGGCGACCCGATAAGAGTTCCACTCATGCCCAAATCTGGTGGAATCGGCTGTGCAGACTGCCAACAGCGGACGGCCAAATTTCCGACTTTCGTAGGCCCAACAAACTCTGAGCGACTATTCCATCTGCTCACACCAATAGAAGGGGCATCCAATCCTAACAATCCCGGGTTTATGTAATCGGACCACTTCTCGTCCGCTCCGAGTCGGACCAAGTTGACATATCTTAGGCCTAAGCGCTCCGAGAGGCTAATTCTTACTACACGGTGCACAGCCATCAAAGCCGTCTTTAACTGCTCCTCGAACGTCTCGTAAGTGGAGTAGCGATTTGTGTGCTCAGCAACAGATTTCGTTTGGAGCACAATGCCCAGAGATGCTTCTTTATTCTGAAACTCGAAGCGTTCTGCTGCGTTGTACTTTGGACTGCCATCTGCTTGCAGTGCAAATTCGTGAACTTGCCCCCTCAAGAATCTGGAAAGCCTTTATGTCGCAAACTCTCTTGAATCTCTGGAATGAAACGTTCCATTGCGACAACCTCTGAAAACACCGCTTGAGCTACGACATAAATCAGAGGTGCACGGTGCAGGTGAAATGGTGGAGAAGTACGCTTCACAGATCAAACTTTACACGTAACTTTACATAAGCGCAAAGCAAAAACGGCGCCGACACGGATAACTACACGGGTGTTTCCCAAATTTGGATTGTCCAGCAACCTAAACATTCTATTACATTTACCCAAGAAGCGATAAACATGGCGGAGGAGACAAAACGGCAGTTGCCAATCTTCAGCGGCTCGCTGTCCTGGCCAAAGTTCCACTGTTTGCGCCTGGGGTCGATTGCGCTAAGCCAACTCCGCATAGCACCTCGTATTCAGTGCCGGTTTGGTTGCCGGGATCTTCGGCTATGCCGACGAGTCCTTCGATGGGGTCGCAGCCCAGTCGCTGGAGCTTCTCCGTATTTGTGTATGTTCCGAGCACAGGGAATCAGACCTTTCAGTCCCACGTCCTGCCGTGGCCCGAATCCTGGCATTCGCGTCCCGACCCGGCAACCAGCAGGCGCTCGTCTCCAGTTTCGATAGAATACGATCTTATGTTTCGGTGCATATACTGCTTGACTGAACAGCAGGATTCTTCTGGCGAGCACATTCTGCAGAACTTCTTGGGCGCTCGTTGGACCTCGAACAGTATCGTTTCCGACGAATTGCAAACACAGTTTGGACAAGGCATCGATCTTGCTTTGGAAAAGGGGCTACGTCCAATCCGTAACCTGTTGGGAACCGAGGGAGGAAGAGAGGTGTGTGACCTAGCTTGAAAGGGCTCGTCACTTCAGAGGGTGAAACGATAGATATGGGGCCTGGTGGCAAACCCAGGGTTGCTGCTCCTTACATATCTGAGCGCGACGTTGATTCGACTAAAAGTTCACTTTGACATCCGACTGGGAACAGAGAATCAGCTCAAATGGGCGCTGGCTAAAATCCGAAAGAAGTATCCAGATGCGCCGCTGAACGAAGACGAAATCCGAAGCTCAGCGAGCATCATCGAGCCTACATAGATGGTACGGTGACCCAGCAGTTCTCCATTGGCGGATCGGAATACTTCAGGGGGCTACTCAAGGCATGTTTTAATCTGTTAGCGGTTACCAACTCCGATGTTACCTTCTATCCTTGCTTCGATGCCGTACGAAATCTCATTTGCGACGGAGGCAGCGCAGAGTACTTTGTCCGTTGGCCCCATCGTCGCAGCCACACTCGTTTCCGAAAATTCCGGAATAGCCGATCATCATATCGCCATCCTGTCACGTGGTCCTTCGGTAGAGGGAATCACCCGACTATTTGGTTATATTTCTGATCCGTTCCGACTTACATTATGATATGACGGGCCGCCGATTAATTGTGCTTACATCGTGGATCCTTTCCGGGAACAGCAACCGGCGGAGGAAAGAAACCCGGAATTTCATCATGAGGACGTCCCCGAATTTGAACACAGGAAAGTCTAGATGCTGAAGGTGTAATGGATGCGTTTCAGGAACGGATCAGCGCAATCATGAACGTCTACTTCGACCGGAGCAGGCAAAACATGATCGAGAAAACTATTCAGGAAGTCATTGCTGAAGAAGGGTCCGATACCTTTACGAATTTACGAAGGAAGTGATTGAGAAAATTGCCGACCGCTTGGACATCGAGCCCTTCGCATAAACCGACGGTCTCGGAAATCTGGAATAGTCTAACAATACGCAGTCAGATGTCTTGCGGACGAACGGCAACGGCTATGGGATCGTAGCCTCAGTCCGCAAACCGCGAGTTCAGTCGTCGAGATCCTTTAGTAACGATACGTCGGCCACTTGGGCCCCCTCACAACTTTGCGATCTAATATCCTGGGTGTCGTTCGTTTGAAGGTTAGATCGGGCCGCATCAATACCTCATGTTTGCGGGCAGTCGAATTGAACGTCTTTCTTCTGCCTAAAATCAGGCACTTGGGACAGCCGATTCCAGAGGGTCATTGGGCAAGCCGCCGAATGCCTACTGGAGAGATCCCTTGGGTGCATTTTGGGGGCGAGGTGAATTACGTCCGTATGGCCCGTGACTCGGGCTGGACAAGCGACCGCCCATCGCGTCGTCGGTAAACACTGGCCGACTTCCCAGTACTGATCTCCCCCCTGCCCATCGAGATTATTTCCGGTTGTCGACGATCCACGTCAGGGTCTTCGCGGGACACGTCGAAGATGGGGCGTTTGTCGAATTGACGGCGTCAAGTGGGCTGGCGAGAACTTGACCGAAATCGCGGAGTGTGGCTTCCTGAAATCATGTCACTTCCTGACTCCCTCCCATGGATGGAGAGCGTTGACGCGAAGATGGTCAGGGCGAAGGAACACCTCGATACCCTCCATGCCGAAGCTGGTGTGTTCTTCGAAAGCACCAAGCGGAATTTCATTCTGAAGTCGAACGGACAGGAGGCGTGGATCGTCCACTACATCGAGGGTTCCATCCCGCCGATTCGCCTCGGCGTCCTCTTGGGCGAGTGCGTCTTCAACATCCGGTCGGCGCTCGATAACCTTGTTTGCGGCCTGATACGGACCGCGGATTCACACGCACCGTGCAAAGGTACCCAATTCCCCATTTGTTCCGCCGAGGAGCAGTGGGAAAGGAATTGGCAGAAGTACCTCAAGGGTGTTGAGCCAGCGGCGCAGAAAATGATCCGGGACCTTCAGCCGTGCTTCCGCATGTCCGCCGCGCCAGAGAACGACCCGTTGAGCATCTTGAACGTCCTCTGTAACAGCGACAAGCACCGCGCGGTGACTCTCACGCTAGCGTACAGTCACGACCTCACGGTCAGGGTGCATGCGAATGACGGGAAGGTCCATGTCTGGAGGGCGACGGAGCCGCTTTATGCCGGGGATGTCCACACGATACCACTCAATCTTGACCCCGCGAGCATCCAGCCGAGCGCCCGCGTTGAAGCTAGAGGCACAGACATCTTGATAATCCGAGAGATTGGCCCGTGGGGACAGCGTCCGGTTTGGTCCGTCCTCACCGACCTATATGAATACGTCAGGGATCGCGTGGTGATTCCGCTGAAGCCGTTCTTCGTCGCTTCGCATTTTAGTTCCCCATAGACGGGCATAGAACAGTTCAGCGGTCCGAGCCGCTTGCGTTTCTGTGGACGAGTGACGGGCAAGCCGGAAGTTATTGGTCACCTGTCGCATGAAACGCATTTGTGTCTAGGAATAGAGTAGTTCCCAGTTGGTCTGTAGCCCTTACCCAGTCTGGGCGCTTCTGCTCACCTCTCGGCCAATGCGCGCCACCGATCGCTGGGCGCTCCCCTTGCTCACGTTAAGCGTTCGACATAGTTGAGACCACGAAAGACCCTGCCGGCGTAGCTCAGCCACGCGAGCGGCGTCGATGTTGACTCGGGGCCTTCCGAACTTCTTCCCTTCGCCCGCGCATTGCGAAGCCCAGCCTTGACCCGTTCCTGAATAAGTGACCGCTCGAACTCGGCCATAGCGCCTATGATCTGAAACATCAGGCGTCCAGATGGTGTGCTGAGATCGAGGTTGTCTCGGAAACTGACAAACGCGACGCCATAGGCGCAAAGGTCAGCGAGCGCGTTGACCAGATGCTTTAGCGAACGGCCGAAGCGATCGACCTTCCACACCAGCACAGCGTCAAACGTCCGCCGATGAGCGTCGGCCATGAGTTGGTTCAGTTGAGGACGCGATTCTTTTGACCCCGATACGCCTTGATCCACATACTCGCTTGTGATCGTCCAGCCGCGGCGCGAAGCGTACTCGCGGAGTTCGGAGAGCTGCATCTCAGGATCTTGACCATTGAGAGTGGAAACGCGCGCGTAAAGAGCGACACGAGCAATGGTAAGGGGTTGTTCTTGAGCGTGGGATGATGCGGTGTTACGTTGATGAACAGCCATGGTGCCTCCTATTCAGGTGCCTGGTTAGCGTCGTGTCAGTGTTCGAGCACCGGCACGGCGCGTCTATTATGCCTTCTTTCGCCCCCTACCTTTGCAGTAGTTTTGCTGCTTAAATCTGTTTGCCCGGGTTAGGTCCGACTCGCTCCACACTCGAATATTCGACCAACCGACACTGATCATCTCGGGCTCAGCGAGCCGCTTACTGTACAGCCAACGCAGCAGGGTTTTCTTGTCCACTCCGATCCTTCGCGCGATTTGTGCGGTGGAGTAGGTCTCCATAACGACCACAGTATGGGCGTATATCTACGTTGCTGTCAAGAAGTAAGTCACCTGATAGATAGCTTCGGCCCTCAAACTTTTGTAGTCGCGCTTTGGGGGTTTTCCGAGGCGAAGGCGACCTCAACGCGGCTGCTGCCAGTTTCCGTATGTTGTGTTGTGAGCTGATTCAGAATGCAGAGGGCCACCAGTTCGGAACACAGCGGTGGTACGAAGATTTAGGTAGACTTTTCCACTGGTCTGGATTATTTTCAACGTTGCACCAGGCTGGAAATTCGTCATATGTTGCGTCCGCTTCTACATCGGCAACCTGCAGCGGCGAGTGTTCGTTATCCAGCCTCTGATTGGATAGGAAGTCCCTAATCACAGGACCCACGGTTCCGGTTAACGTCGTAATATACCAGCCGATTCGGGCCAGCGATGTTTGGACAGCCAAAACGATTCCGTAGTTCCCGCCACCCCTGTGATTGTAGTTATTCTGGTTTGAAGACATGGTCCTCTCCAACTGCAAAGGCCTTGACCGAAACTCGTATTCGAGCTGTTATGGTCTCATAGTAAGCCAACATTAATGCGTATTGCTCGTGCCGCTGATCTGTCGTCGCTTTGCGTTCGCGCCGGCCTTTGGCCAAATCACAGTACCACGTTGGAAGATGGGGTCCAAGATAACCGCAGCTTTCTGTGCCAGACACCGTGAACTCTTGCTTCTTGCTTCTGACATGTACTTAGTGATGGCTTCAACCCCGTTCTGCCCACGCTCTCTTTTGATTGCTCGCATCAGAAAGTCTACGCGTCTGCCGGTGTGGCGCTTGTCTTTATGGGTTTCTACCGAAAACCGATGGGCCGAAGTCGGCGTTAGTAATGCGACGACGCCGCGGAAACCGACGCTGGGGGTGCTCAGCGAAGAAGGTCCAGACGTCAAAGTCCTTCACTCCATTGTGCCCGTCAACAAAATGCAAAGCAGCACCCTGGCACAGCAAGACGCAAAGCAGCCTACGCCGGTACAGCCTCGCCAGCTCGGGGTTTCGGTAGAAGAATGCTTCCAAGTCACTGCGTGCCATTGAGGCTAAGTGATTCAGGTGCTTGGGCAGGATCTTAGCGTAGGAACGTTGTGTAACGGCTTCTGTTTTGCTCATTTGGATCGTGCCGGAGACAATGCTATCGACGTTCCATTGTGAAACGAGCCGTCAGAATTGTAACCCACACAATTGTGACATTTCTAGCCTGCCTATTTTGTGTAGCTCAGCTAAGAATCACTGTACAGAAAGTCTCTTTCGGCACGTTAAGGACTGGCCCCTTGCCCCTGCCAAGAAGCCGTCGCCAAAACGGCACCGCCAATCTCGGATTCGAGCAGAAAGCTCTGGGCCGCCGCCGACAAGATGCGCGGCCACATGGATGCTGCCGAATCCAAGCAGTCGCCCTTGGCCTGATCTTCCTGAGTACACCTCCGACGCATTCGAGGAGTGCCACGCCGTCCTGCTGAAGGAAGAAGGCGCTGATCCCGAAGATCGCGACGAGTACACCGCCGAGAACGTCTTTTGGGTGCCGCAACAGGCGGGTGGCCGCACCTCCAGAAGAACGCGAAGCAGGTCACCATTGGCAAGCTCATCGACGACGCCATGGTCGCCATTGAGACAGCCTGCCCTTGGCACTTTCCTCGGTCATCTTCGGTGAATCCACAAACGTTCGCGTCCATGCGTGTGGGGGGAGAACTTCGCCTATCAGAGCGCTCAAAGACTGCCAAAATGTCTGCACTCCGTCTGCTTGCGGAGGCCGCGTCTTACTCGGGGATACTTGGTGGGATAGATGTTTCCCAGTAGACTGTAAGAACCGTTAAGCCTTTGATTGAAGCCTTTGCGTTTCAACCAAGAGTAACGTGAGTCCTGAGGAATCGGACTGACAACTTAGACAACTTGTTTGCCACGGTTGGCCTTGGCCATACTAGCACGTCTATGCTGACAAATACGTTTGAAACAATGCTCTATGACGCAGAGAAAGACTAACCGGCCGGTAAGATAGACTTTAGTTACTGGCTTCGGCGCGGTGGGCAGGTGACGATGGTCTAATTAACCCGAATGTAAAAATTAAAAACAACCGCTTTGGGCCGTGTCTCATTCATTGCATCTGTATTACCTTGCGGCCCGATACCAAAGGTGTGGAGGCTACCGCCGTGATTGGGGTCTCTGCCTAAGAGCGTGCTTGTATGCCCAGCGTCCGCGTTGCTCTGCCACATAATCGTTACATTGTCGAGGTAGTGAGTGTGCGGCTGTAGGGTATCTCCTCCTGCGTGCCACCGACGGCCGGGGTCAGAGACGAGTGTGCTCTGAGGAAATCGACCCGAACAGTCCGGAAGTGGGGCGTTTCCCGTTATTGTTGCCCAAGCGGAGCCAACTGGCGCTGACGTCGTGCTCCCATCACACAATATCCAGCTCTGGCCGACGTGTTGCTTCGCAAAATCCGTTGAGCCGAGGAGCGACATGACCACGTCCCCGACCGCAGAAACAATCGGAGAAGGCGGCGGCGGCATAAATATTGACCCAAAGAGGTATGTAATTGGTGCGACTGTTGTCGGTACAGTGACGGTCGCAGGAAATGCAATTCCACCTGTGTGTCCTGCAATTGGGAATGCGTTTTGGGGGTCATTCTCTATCGGTCTACGGCAGGTCATTGTTAAGGCAGCTGAAGTGATCTGCTTGTGTTTCTTGCCCGCATCAACCAATGTGCCTGAACATGTCACCTTCTGGTTGCTGCTCGTGGCGGAGCTCGTAATATCAACGGGAGAAACATATTGCTTACCGGCGTTTCCGACCGGATCATATCGGGCTGTAATGGTGACGAGTTCAGGAGCACTGGATCGAACTGGGTATCCACAATGAGCCCGATCCTGTGAATTGTTCATGCAATCATCAAACGCCTTAGTGGCTTCGGCGCTCACAATGGAAGAAAAATTGGTTATCTGGCTACTAGCTTGGTCGTTAGTGTACCCCGAGGTGCACATGGCCTGTCCTATCGACTCAACCTCGTCCTTGGTGAATGACGCTGAGCCTGAGCTATAATCAGTTCATAGTTGCCACTGGCGTCAGCCTTGAGAGTACCGGACTTGTAAGAATTGTAACTGGAGCAGATCTGGTTTTGATTGTCGATGCTGAGCTACCAGCCTGCAAGCTCTGCACAGTGTTGAAGATTCCACCTTGCAGCAGCGCAACGCACTGATCTTGCGCACAAGCTGGAAACAAGGACAGGAGCCAGACTACAAACATGGCGGCGAACTTCATGACTTGTCTTCCTCCGAATATACAAGAATTCCCAGGACCATAAGGGTTGAGCAAAACAGTAGTCACCGTCAATCCCGTCTAGTCTTCAAGAAAACTGCTCTAGCGTCATCCTTGTACGAAACAAGTTGTTATCGGCGGGCGCAGACAGGTATTCGACGAAGCGGCTGCTCCCAAGAAGCCATAATCCAGGATTTCTACGTTAGAATCCTGAATTGCGTGACACTATATACCAGACCCGGCGGTTCGGGGAATAAAATCTCCAACCCACGAACGTCGATATCTTTCGCGACTTGCGCGTACTTAGCCAGTCTCCGGGCACTTGTGAGTTGTTGTAAAACCTAAGCTTGCCAGATTCACACGGTGGAAGTCACAGGGTCGAACTTGTAGGCGCTGACCGGGGTTTCCCTCAGTGAGAAATGAGAGCGGTTGCGGCAGAAACAACCTAAGCACATTCTTGAGTGAGAGTGAACGGTTCGCCGCGGTTACAAAAGGTTCCGTGCTTGATCACTTCGAGCCTCGTTGCATCCTCTGGATAGCACCTATGATTGCGAATGTTATCAGGAGGTTCGCACCCAAACCAACGAGCCTCGGTCCGATCGGCTTCTCTGTTATGTGCCATAAACCAGACAGGAACGCGAGCATCAGCACAACCACAACAATTTTTGCAATCCATATAGCCCGAACCTTGTTTTCCTTTACCCTTGAGTCGGGATCCCGAGATGCCACAGTATACTTGCGCATCCGGCCTAAGTTAAGCAGATGTGCGACGGCAATTGCACCTGCAACAACCAAACCCGCGAGGGCTATGCCAAGACCACGAGGCGAAAAAGCTCCGATGGAATACTCGTATGCAAGCAGCAGAGCGATGGCACAAAACGACACTGAAAATAACAGAGTGGCTGTCAACAGGGACCCAAAGTTCAAAGCTCCTCCTAAAAGGACTGCGTGGGCTCCGACGCTATCACTGATGTCTCGCTTGGATAGGAAGCAGTGAGCTTATCAAACCTGGCCGAATCTATGGGCAGCTTCCTTGCCCGACCCCTAAGAAAGTCAGCACTGCATCGACTCCATTCGGCAATCCGGTCTGCGACCGTCTCCGAGTTAACTGCCCCAGCCCCGAGGGTAGTGGCGCTTTCAGCATTTCCTGCTAGTGCAGCAGCTTCCGGATTCTTGCTGGTAACTAAAGTGAATCCAGAAATAGGTCCTGAGATGATGTCACCGACTTGCTGCATTTGTTCACCAGTTTGAAAATTCCCACTTACTGCAGCGTAGAGTTGTCCCGTACCGCTAAACACCTGTCCCTGTGCACTGACTGCGACGTATCCAGCCGCAAGCGTCGTCGACAGGCTTGCGCCTCCCGTTGCCGGCGCACCGGCAGCACCAAGCGCACCCACGCCGACAGCCCCCGCTGATTTGAGTTCGCCGAGCGTGATATTTGCTAATCCCTGAACACCTTTGACTATGCGCTTTGCAACGCAATTGTGAGGTTTTCCGCCCGCGCCACCCGCGCCCGAAACTCCACCGGCGGGGTTCCACAATCCCGCAAAAACAGTGCATGAGGAAGCGGTGTAGTAACTTCCATCGGTACCCCCGTCCGCCCCGGGGGTCAAGGTGAAGCATGTTCCGCTAATATAGTAAGGAAGTCCTCCCCCGCCGGCGCCACCCGCGCCCACTCCGCGCGGGCAGTTGTCAGTTTCAACTCCGTCGATAACGCACTTGTACAGGCCCAGCGGGTCGACATGCTCATTGGATTGTTGCGACGTAGGCATACCTGTTCCAGGTCTGCGGGTTGGTCAGGTCAACCGCCGCCAAGCCTGCTGGATCGGGCGACATCCAACGGCCCTGCGACTGGACTCTGTTGACGGAACAGGAAATCGTAGAGCCCCGGTATGGTGTCTTGACTTTGTCCGGTAAAGATTCGATCCCTTGGTCGCGGTCTCATCGTAGGTTCACCGAAAGGGCGCATATGAGCGATCGTACGTAACGGCTCCGCCCTACCGTCGCCGCCAGCCGCGACTTCCCAGCCAGTCCGTGATGGAAATATCCCGAGTTAAACGATTGCCCGTGGGCCCAGTGTGTACCGACCGCCTGACCACCACCCTGGGAGAGGAATGAATGTACCTGTTTAGACTTGTGCCATTCATAATGCCGATTTCTCGTCCCGTCGGACTCGTAAAGGGTCTGGGTGTAGGTCCTCCGTTGATTGCGCTCCACTGCCCCCCAAAGAGCGTCGTCGGCGAGCTGGACACCGCCACAGTTAGCCGAGGTCGGAATTGACATCGTAGGCTCACCTATGCTGTTCCAGTTGTAAATGTGAGCTTCGTCATAAAGAAGTTGCCATCGCTATCGTAGGTAATCAATGACCCCAGGAACACTCGAGGTGAATCCGATTAGTGGTCGCGTGACGTAGCTTGGTAGGAAAGTCCACTGTGTCCGGGTTTCCCGCTCTTGCTGACATTTCCAAACCATCGTAGCCAAATTCCTGTACCAAACCGTTTCGGGGCTGAGCAGTATTTGGACAACTGACGCTTGTAATACGTGCCAAGTCGTCGTATCCATAGGTACAGGTCTTGTTTAAAGCAGAATTGATACCATCCTTGACCTGCAGGCTTTGCAGGTGCCGCTCGCTTCCATGTGAGGTCCTCCCTGACGGTTTCCGGCAGTCAATCCCACTGGTATCCGAACCGGTATTTGGTCGTACTGGACGGTTTCTCCGCCGCCCGGCAATGCCACCGCCAGAAGTTGTCGGCGTCACCAGAACCGTGGAAGTCCATTGCTCTGATTGGCTCCCTGCGGTATAAGTTCACTATACCGTAACCGGGTTCGGCCTCTGGCCTCCGAGACAGTATAAGCATACTTGTCACTGAAGACGTATAACCCACCGGTCACCCGGTGGAAGGCTTGAACGACCACTTAAAGTGTTCAATGCGCCGTTGTCCCAAGGTAACGTCTTACTGAACGTAAGTACCAGCCGCTGCTGTGCGGGGTCGATTCCCAGAAATCGAGTAGTTTCACCGCGTGACGAATAGCTGAACCACTCGTCAGTGAGCAAAGGGTCGCTTTGCGAACTGCAGTCATCGGTTGCCGCTTCCACTAGCCTGCCCCAGTAGTTCGTTATAGCGCCGGGTTTAGAATTCTTATATCCGCTCGAGTTGTCGTAACGATAGCGCCGACAAGGGCTTGTAGAGCTCTGTTGATTGTTGCCTATCGCTGTAACTCGATGCAACACATCATAGTAGTAGCACACGTGATTTCCATTTGCGTCCCGCTTGGGCGACCAGATCGCCCTGTGAAGAGTATGCCCCGGAAGAGGCACAATAATTACCAGCCACGGAATCGTACGTATAGGAGTATGCCAGGTTGTTCGCTTCCGGGGTT